>NZ_JAGHKO010000009.1 GCF_017742245.1 Niastella soli | reverse complement strand
CTCTGATCTTTACCTGTTCGTCCCTTCTGCCTAAAAACTCGAGGTTGCCATCTGGTAACCAACGGGCCAGGTCGCCGGTGCGATACAAACGCGCACCTTTCTCATTAGTAAATGGGTCTTTTATAAATTTTTCAGCTGTTAGTTCGGGTCTGTTCAGGTAACCTCTGGCCACCTGGGCGCCCCCTATGCACAATTCTCCTGCTACCCCAACCGGTAACAATTGCAGGTCTTCATCTACTATATAGATCTGTGTGTTGTCTAATGGATGGCCAATGGGTATCGTGGCGGTGGGAATGTCAATGCCCTTACCCGTTTGTATACTGTAGACGCTGCTGCCCACGGTGGTTTCAGTAGGCCCGTACTCGTTGATCACTTCTACTTGTATCCCGGTCTGGTTCAATAGGTCGAGGTGTTGCTGATGAAGGGCTTCACCCCCTACTACCAGGCGGTGTGTCAGCGGGGTGGTGTCTGCGGTTTGCAGCAATCCAAGATGCGCCGGTGTTAGTTTAATAAAGTCATAGGGTGCATACTTCCACAAGTTGGGATCATTGAATACCTCCACACCGGTTGAAGTGCTTATTACTACAGACTTACCACTGATCAATGGTACCAATAGTCCGGTTATGCTGGCATCAAAGCTTAGCGATAAATGGTGGTAACTGCCACTTCCCGACTGGTCTTTCTGTATATACCGCTTCTTACTATTGTACAAATAGTTCATCAACTGACCATGTTCTATCAATACGCCTTTGGGCTGACCCGTAGAGCCGGATGTGTAGATCACATACGCCGTATCGCTATATTGGATCACGGGTAACGGCTGTGATAAATGCGCTTCCGAATTAACAGTTGCTGGGAGGTCTTCTATATATATTAGGCCGCTGTTGTTGTGTGTCTGCGATAATAACGCGCTGTGTTCACGGGTGGTGATTACATATTTACAACCACTGTCCTGAAGCATATAAGCGATCCTTGATAGTGGATATTGTGGATCTACCGGCACATACCCATGACCGGCTTTCAAGATCCCCAACATGGCCACCACTTGATCGGCAGAGCGGTCCATACACAAGCCGATCAGTTGGTTGGGTTGCCTGTCAAGCTGTAGCAGGTGTTGGGCCAGTTCATTACTGCGGGCATGCAATGCTGCATAGCTCAGTTGCAGATCTCCATATATTATTGCCAGTGCATCGGGTGTGTGCAAAGCCTGTTCGGCAAATAAGGTTGTTACTACTTTATCACCAGGATAGGTTACCGCTGTATCATTGAAGCCGTATTGCAATTGATGCACTTCGGTGGTGCTAAGCATATTGATAGCACGACGTTGCTGATGCGGGTTACTTATTATGTTCAATACCACCTGCTCAAAATGAGCACGTATCCTGTTCACATTATCCGGATCAAGTAAAGTCTGGTTGTATTTAAAAAGTACATTCAGCTCTTCTCCGGCACCTATGGTAATACTTAACGGGTAGTTATCCTGCTCCTGTACCTGCATGGTGCGCACTTCAAGTGGCCAATGTTGCTGCGACAATAATTCTTTAACGGGAAAATTCTGAAAGGCCAGGGTTGTATCAAACAGATCACCTTTTACATTTAGCCAGGATTGGATATTACTTAGTGCGGTATACTGGTGCTCCCGGCTTTGCATCTGTTCGTATTGCAGCTGTTGTAACCAGCCGGTCAGATCCTGTTCCGGCATCCAAACCGACCGTAAGGGCATGGTTTGAATATACATGCCCACCCTTTGTTCCATACCGGCCAGGTCTTCGGGCCGGCCTGCTGAAATGACGCCATATATGACATCATCGGAACCGGTATAGGTATGCAGCAGATGTGCCCATATTCCCTGCATGAGGGTGTTCACGGTTATATGACATTGTTGTGCATACCGCTCCACCTGTGCCTTTACAGCTTTGTCAAAACTCAGCCAGGCCTCTGCAAATACACCTTTCCCCTTGGTCCGATCAGATGCTGCAATAAATGGCAATAAAGTTTGGTCACTTATCCCATTCAGATAGCCTCTCCAGTAATCTTCTTCCCGGTGTGTATCTTTTCTGAAAATATATTTGATATAATGCTCGTATAGGTCCTGCGGACGCTCAGGCAGCGGTTCGTTTTTCAATAAGCATCCATATACTTCCATGAATTCCCTGATCAGCAAAGGGACTGACCATCCATCGAGCAGGATATGATGGAATGTCCATATCATATACCAGCTGTCTGCAGTGGTTTTTAGCAGACCTATCCACATAAGGGGTGGCTTACTGAAGTCGATCGTACGCAGGCGCGCGCGGAGGCTGTATTCTCCAATAAGACGTTTTTGTTCCTCTTTACTCCTATCGCTGTAATCTATTATTTCAATAGCGGGTTCTGTTTGTTTGTACACGCACTGAACGGGTTGTCCCAACTCCTGGTAGCAGAAGGCCGTGCGCAAAATGCTGTGCTGTCTAAACAGGTGTTGCCAGGTTTGCCGGAAAACGGCAGTATTTACATCGCCCAGTTCGCCGGTGAACTGCGTAACATATAGACCCGTTTCTGTATTGTATAAACCATGGAATAACATGCCCTGTTGTAAGCCACTGAGCGGGTACAGGGCTTCTAGCTGCAATTTTCTTGGAAGGCCATTTTCTTCCTCTTCCAGGAAGCGGCGTAATTCAGTATAACTGACGCCAGATGTTATATAATGATCGATAGGTGTTGTAATTGTTTCGCCGGCAGGTACCGATACACAATGATCAACCAGGTATTGCAGATCATCTATGAAAGATTGCGCCAGTTCTTTGATCGTTGTCTGTTCGTAATGCAGCTGGCTGTAGTTCCAATGTATGTGCAGTTCACCCTGGTAGATCATGCTGTTGATCACTATTTGGGTAGTGACGATGTTCTCATCACTGCCTGAACTGCCATGTGCTTCATTGGCACTGCTGAACCAGTTGCTGCTGCGGGTGATGTTATCTAGCTGACCAAGGTAGTTGAAGGCTATCTGCCAGTTGTCAGCTGCCTGTAATGCAGCGGTCTTATTGAGGTATTTGAGTACGCCATATCCTATTCCTTTATCGGGTACCTGGCGCAGTTGCTCCTTGATGCTCATCAGCCATTCGGAGGCTTCGTCCTGAGCAGGAGCCTGTAGTAATAATGGATACAGGGTGGTAAACCAGCCGGTGGTGCGGCTGAGGTCTGTTTTATCATTGATGACTTCCCTGCCATGGCCTTCCATGCCTATCAATATTTGCTGTTGCTTCGACCATTTTGATAAGGTCCTGGTAAGGGCGCTGAGCAACACGTCATTGATCTCTGTTCGGTAAACCCGTGGTACTGTCTGTAGCAATTGACGGGTATGCTGTTCATCGAGTGCTATGCCATAGCTGCGGATATCTTTTTTTCGGATGATGCCGCTGTGTGGTTTGTCTACTGGTAATAAGCTGCTGATATTCCTGGTTGCTTCCCAGTAGGGTTGTTGTGATAATAACCGGCGGCTTTTGCCGTATTGGTGTAGTGCCTCATACCATTGACGGTAGGAGCTGCTTTTGGGTCCAATAGCTAATTGTTTGCCATCCCGGCATTGGCTTAATAGCAGATCGAGGTCTTCCAGCAGGATGCGCCAGGAGACGCCATCTATGGCCAGGTGATGGACCACGATCAGCAGGCGATTGTGCGTACTCCATGCGGGCATGCGCATCAGTACAGCCCGCACCAGTTCGCCCGATGTTATATCCAGGCTTTGCTGGACCGATGTTCCTATATTGTTGATAGCAGCGGCTGCTGTCTGTTCATCGGCTGCCTCTATCTCATACAACTGAATGGCGGGTTGATGGCTGCCATATTCCTGCTGCCATTCACTCCCATTTTGTTTATAATGCATGCGAAGACCATCGTGGTGTGCTACTAAAAAGCGCAGCACCGTATTTAATTCTTCGCCGGTAATGCTTTTATCGATTTGTAGTAAAACGTCCTGGTTGTAATGATTGATGCCGCCCTGGTCCTGAC
>NZ_JAGHKO010000008.1 GCF_017742245.1 Niastella soli | reverse complement strand
TATTCCTGCTGCCATTCACTCCCATTTTGTTTATAATGCATGCGAAGACCATCGTGGTGTGTTACTAAAAAGCGCAGCACGGTATTTAGTTCTTCTTCTGTAATGCTTTTATCAATTTGTAGTAAAATGTCCTGGTTGAAATGATTTATGCCGTCCTGCTGTTGCTGGAGGAACCATTGCTGAATAGGCAGCAGTCCACTGCTGCCACTTAATATACCCTGTTCATGATGCTGGTTCTTCGTTTGCAGTTGTCCGGTTATTACGGCAGCCAGTGTGGCAATGGTTTGATGCATGAACACATTCCTGGGCAGGATGTTATAGCCAAGACGCCTGGCCCTGTTCACCAGTTGTATACTTATAATGGAGTCGCCGCCCCTTTCAAAAAAATTATCGTGGATGCTGACCTTGTCAATGCCTAGCAGTTGCTGCCAGATTGCTGCGATGGACCGCTCTGTTTCGTTTCTGGGTGCTTCATAGTTTGAGCTGATGTCAGCGCTGATGTCCCATTCACTTAACCTGCGACGGTCTATCTTTCCATTCGCTGTCAGCGGCAGCTCTTCCAGGGCTACGATCACCGACGGTACCATGTATTCAGGCAAACGGCTGCGTAGATACTGCCATGCCTTTTCCTTATCCCATCGATCACTGCTCATTACATAGGCCACCAGTTGTTTGTGCTGCTGCGCTTCTTCTCTTATCACAACTACAGCCTGTTGTATACCTGCAACCTGTTGCAATACAGATTCAATCTCGCCCAGCTCTATTCGGTATCCCCTGATCTTCACCTGTTCGTCCCTTCTGC
>NZ_JAGHKO010000007.1 GCF_017742245.1 Niastella soli | reverse complement strand
AACCAACGCCCTGCTGTTGTACAAACAACGCCAGCTGGTTGCTTTGTTCCTGTAGCTGCTGGTAACTAAGCTGTGTAGTGCTATCCACCACAGCTATTGCATCCGGAGTTTTGTTGGCCGCTGTTGCTATCAACTGCAGCACGGTGCCTTCTGTATCGGCTGCAAACAAGGAACGGGGGTGACTGAAATCTTCCAGCAACCGCTGTTCCTGTACAGGTGACAGAAAGCGTATGTCATCGATTTGCACGGCTGTGGAACTTATCACCTGTTGCAGTATATGTTCAAACTGTTCCCGTATCTGTAGTATGTACTGCTTTTGAAGCAGACTGGCATTGTATTTAAATTGAATCTCGATCCCCTCGCCTTCTGTAATAACCACGGTCAATGGATAATTGGTGCGTTCATGGAACTGAGCGCTCTGTACATCCAGTGCCCATTTACGGGAAGATAGCACACCACTTACCGGGTAATTCTCAAACACCATGATGGTGTCGAATAAGTCGCCACGAACACCAGTATAGGATTGTATTTCATGTAGTCCGGAGTATTGATAACGCCTGCTTTCCAGTTGTTCAGCCTGCAATTGCTGCAGCCATTGTTTAACAGACTGATCTTTGTTGAACCGCATCCGCAATGGTAATGTGTTTATGTACATGCCCACCCGTTGTTCAATTGCGCCGAGGTCTTCTGGTCGCCCGGCAACGATAACGCCATAAGTGATCTCCGGCTGACCAGTGTAACGGTACAATAGGTATGCCCATACAGCCTGCATCAGGGTATTAATGGTTATTCTGTTGCCTTGCACAAAAGAGGCAATGCGCTGGCGCATTTCTTTATTCAGCACTAACCGGCATTCACCCAGCCGGCCTATTCCTTTGGTGCGTTCTGCGCCGGGGGATATCCAGGGCAATAACGTAGCTGGTCCTCCACTATGGAGGTACTGCCGCCAGTATGCTTCCTCCCTGAATGTATCACGTGCTGCGATATACTTTATATAATCTTCATAACGATCCTCGGCCGGTACATCTATATGCGCATTTTTCAATAATTTCTCATATACTTCCAGGAACTCCTGCATAATAACGGGGGTCGACCAGCCATCCATCAGGATATGATGAAAGGTCCAGATCATATGGAAGGTTGTATCGGACAAACGCAGGAGGCTTATACGCATCAATGGAGCCTGTTTAAAATTGAACCCTTGCGCATGATCCAGCTGCTCATATTTTTTCACCAGTATTTCCTGCTCTTTCGTACCGGCAGCCCTGTAATCGACCTCATATACCGGTACTTCAACAGTACGGTGTACAGCTTGCACAGGTATATTGAATGCATCATAGTAGAAGGATGTTCGTAAGATGGTATGATGGCGGCAGAGGTAACCCCATGTTTTTTTAAACAGCTCTAGCTCCAACCCCGACTTCACGGTACAGGTAAACTGCTCCACATAATTCTCCATTTGTTCTGCATACAGACCGTGGAACAACAATCCTTTCTGCAACCCGCTAAGCGGGTACAGTGCCTGGATCTGCGTCTTTCTGGGCAGGCCATTTTCTTCTTCATCCATAAAACGAAGTAATTCCTGGTACGATACAGCCATCTGTAATCCATGATCAGAAGGTGTAGTGATACTTTCTGCAGGTGGTACGGCTACGCAATGATCGATGAGTTGTTCGAGGTGCTGGATATAAATTGCTGCCAGCTGTTGGATCGTATGGTGATGGTAATGACAGTCGCTAAAGCTCCATTCTATGATCAGTTCGCCCTGGTAGATCATACAGTTAACGGCCATCTTATTAAATGATACATTGTCGTCATCGGTTCCAGTTCCCCGCCCTTCGGTGGCGGCACTGAACCAACTTGTATTACGCATCACATGGTCTAACTGCCCCAGGTAGTTGAACAATATCTCCCACTTATCATTGCCCTGTAGCGACGGCGTTTTATTAATATATTTCAGCACACCGTATCCCAACCCTTTGTCGGGCGTTTGGCGCAATTGTTCTTTTACATTTATCAACCATTCATCATGCAGGTCTTTACCGGGCGCCTGCAGCAACAAAGGATACACCGTAGTGAACCAGCCTATTGTTCGGGTCAGGTCGATATTATGGGCGATCGTTTCCCGGCCATGGCCTTCCAGTCCGATTAAAATGTTCTTTTCTGCTGACCATTCACATAATGTGCGGGCCAGCGCACTTAACAACAGGTCATTGATCTCGGTATGATAGGCGCGCGACACATCCTGTACCAACTGCCGTGTATGCAGGGCATTTAATGTAACGCGGCAGGTGCGCATATCTTTTTTACGCAGTACTCCCGTGAAAGTTTTGTCAACAGGCAATTGCGGTACGGCGTTGTTGAGCCTTTCCCAGTATGGTTGTTGTGTTAAAAGCCGGGGGCCTTTGCTGTACTCCACCAGTACTTCATACCACTGGCGGTAAGAAGTGCTTTTGACGCCGAGGTCAGGTGTTTTCCCTTCCTTCATTTGCGTAAGCAATACTTCGAGGTTATCCAATAAGATCCGCCAGGATACACCGTCTACTGCCAGGTGATGGATCACGATCAGTAAGCGATTGTGCGTACACGATGCAGGCATGCGGAATAATACCGCCCTTATCAGTTCACCGGCTGTAATATTTAAGCTACGCTGTACTTCTTCTGCCATGGCAGCTATTGCATCGGCAGCCGCCTCTGGCGTTTCTGCAGCCAGGTCATACATCCTTAATTCGGGCATATAACCGCCATATTGCTGGGTGTAACCGGCTGTTGTTTGCGAATAACTGAACCGCAAGGCGTCATGATGTGATGCCAGTACGCGAAAGGCATTATTCAGTTCTTCGCCTATAATACTTTTGTCTATCTGCAATAGAATTTCCTGGTTGTAATGAGAGGCGTTGGCATGCTCCTGCTCCAGGAACCGTCGTTGGATCGGCAACAGGCCGCTGTCGCCAGTCAATATCCCCTGTTCAGTGGTCACTTCTGCTATAGCAGACGCATAACCTGCTATTACGCTGTACAGTTTACTGATGGTAAGGTGTGAGAAAAGATCACCCACCTGTAACATATAGCCTTGTTTCCTGGCGCGGCTTACTACCTGGATGGCAATGATGGAATCGCCACCCAGCTCAAAGAAGTCGTCGTGTATGCCAACACGCTCAACCCCCAACAGGTCCTGCCAGATGGTTGCCAGGGCGTGTTCAATCTCATTTTCGGGTGCTCCGTAGGTTTCACTGCTGGTCCTGATTATTTCCTGTTGCGATAATTTTTTGCGGTCTACTTTGCCATTTGTTGTTAAAGGGATAGCCGCTATCGGTGTCAGTATTGCGGGGACCATATACTCTGGTAACTGGCTGCGCAATGCCGTTATTACCGCTTCCTGGTCATAGTTATCGTCTGTTACGATGTAGCCTACCAGTTGTTTGTTGTGTTGTTCGTCTTCATGTACCACCACTACTGCCTGTTGCACGCCTGTAGCCTGTTGCAGGATGCTTTCTATTTCGCCAAGCTCGATGCGGTAGCCCCGGACTTTTACCTGTTCATCTTTTCTGCCTAAAAATTCAATATTACCATCCGGCAGCCAGCGGGCCAGGTCACCTGTGCGGTATAGCCGGGCATTGGGTTCATTGCTGAATGGATCGCTCGTAAACCTGGCTGTCGTTAGCGTTGGTTGATTCAGGTAACCGCTGGTTACCTGCGCACCGCCAATGTATAGTTCACCTGTTACTCCTACAGCACAGAGGTTTTCGTACTTGTCAACTATGTATACAGCCGTTCCGCTCAGGGGACGGCCAATAGGTAATGTTTTGTTCGCGGGCAGGGCATCCCCTTGTGCATGGCGGTACTCAATGGCCGTTACCGTCGTTTCTGTGGGGCCATATTTATTGTAAAAATCTACGTAGGCACTCCATTTCCTCACCAGTTCGGTACTACATACATCTCCGCCGCTGATAACCCGCTTCAGGCCGTTGTACGCACCCGGTCGTAAAGTATTCAAAAAGCCAGGTGTGGCATGCAGGTGGGTAATTCCTTCCTGCATCAATAAGGCTTCCAACAGCGCAGTTTCCAGCCGTTCCCGGTTACCGGTGAGCACCAGTACTGCACCATTCAACAGGGCTAAAAATATTTGTTCTACCGAGGCATCAAAGCTATAATTGGAGAACTGAAGGATCCTGTCTGTGTTATCAATGCCAAAATAAGCGCTCTGGCAGTTGATGAATTGTACCACGGAGCCATGTGGTACCATCACGCCTTTTGGACGGCCGGTAGAACCGGATGTGTAAATTACATAAGCCAGGCTTTGGGTATTTATAGCAGCATCCACTTTCCTGTCTGGCAGAAGCGAAAAGACGGTCTCTTGCTCATCAAGGCAGATGGGTATTGCATGGCTGTCTTGTAACAAATGAACATAATTACTATGGGTGATCACTAGCTGGCAATTGCAGTCGTCGATCATATATTGAAGACGCTCTTTTGGATAACCGGGATCGAGTGGTACATAGGCGCCACCGGCCTTCAAAATACCCAGTATGGAGCAGATCAATGCGGTGCTACGGTCAAGACAAAGACCAACGAGACTTTGGCTGCCAACACCCTGTTGTTGCAGGTAACGGGCGATCTGGTTACTGCGGGCATCCAGCTGGTGGTAGCTCAGTTGCTCCTCGCCAAATACCAGCGCCGGGGCGTCGGCACACAGTTGTACCTGCTGTTCGAACAGCTGTACAAGCGTTGTTGAGGCGGCCACCATATTTACCGGTCCATTATAGCTGAAGCGCTCCAGCAGTTCCTTTTCTGCTGACAGGTCCAGCAAACGGATCTCCCCTGTATTGGCCACACCATCCACCAGTTGCAATAAAATATGTTGAAATTGATCTCTTATCTGTTTTGCATAATAAGTGTCGAGTACCGCTGCATTGTACCGGAATAAAATATCGATCTCGTCATTCTCAGTGATCACAATATTCAAGGGGTAATTGGAACGCTCGTCAAAAACGGTGTCCTGCACCTGCAGCGACCATTTCTTTTCTGCAATTATTTTATTTACAGGATAATTTTCAAACACCATGATGGAATCGAAGATATCTCCCCTGATGTCCGTCCACGATTGGATGTCGTTCAATCCGGCATACTGGTGCTTTCGGCTTTTTACCTGCTGAGCCTGTAACTGTTGCAGCCAGGTTGTGGCAGACTGGTTACCGGTGCAGGTATATCGCAACGGAAGGGTATTGATGTACAATCCCACCCGCTCTTCTATATCGGGTAATTCTTCCGGTCGCCCTGACACCACCACACCAAACATCACCTCATCCTTGCCGGTATAGCGGCTTAACAGATACGCCCACACACCCTGCATCAGGGTATTGACGGTGATGCGGTGCTGCCGCGCATACTGCTGAATGGCGTCAGTTTGCCGCACATCCAACCGAAGGGGTTCCGCGAGATGGGTACCCACGCCCTTGGTCCTTTCGGTTGAATGTATAAACGGCAGTAAAGTCGCGGCCTCTATCCCATCCAGATAGTCACGCCAGTACGCTTCCTCTGCAAACCGGTCGCGGCGGTTAATATATAGTATGTAGTCTTCGTAACGATCTTCTCGTTGTGCAGGTGCAGACAGGCCTGCCAATAAGCTCTCATACACTTCCAGAAATTCACGCATCACTACAGGGGTCGACCATCCATCCAGCAGAATATGATGAAAGGTCCAGATCATGCGGTACCTGTTATCGGAAAGCCGCAGCAGGCTGATGCGCATCAACGGCGCCTGACTGAAATCAAAACCCTGTTCCCGGTCGTGCAGTTCGTAATCGGCAATCGCCTGTTGTTGTGCTGTTTCGCTTTTATTACTGAAATCAATTTCTTTTATATCGGGGGCTGCATGGGCAAATACGCATTGCACCGGGATATTGAAGTTGTCATAATAGAATCCCGTACGCAAGATGCTGTGACGACGACATAACTCAGCCCAGGTGCTTTTAAATACTGCGGGGTTCATGCCACCTGTAAAGGTACAGGCGAACTGTTCGATGTAGGCTTTTACCTGTTTGTTATACAATCCATGAAAAAGCATGCCCTGTTGCAAGCCGCTGAGCGGGTATAAGGAAGCAATCTGCTGCCTCCGGGGTTCCGCTTCCATAAACCGCTGTAATTCGGTGTAGGTAACAGCAGCCTGAAGACCATAATCTGAGGGGGTGCCTATCTTTTTTCCGGCAGGCAGTTCTATGCAATGCTGGATCAGTTGTCGTAAGCTGGTGATATGGTCCATGGCCATCTGATAGACGGTCGAAGGCAGGTAATGCAAGCTGCTGTAGTGCCATTCTATCTGTAATTCCCCCTTATACACCATGCAGTTAATGATGAGTTTTTCGTGTACGAAATTGTCATCGTGCACCGATGGTCCACGGGCTTCAGTGGCGCTGCTGAGCCACTCGCCAGAAATGGCGTTATCAAGCTGCCCCAGATAGTTGAAGGCTATTTCCCATGGCTCGCTGTTTTGCAAGGCATCGGTCTTGTTAATGTATTTAAGAACACCATAACCCAGTCCTTTATCGGGCACCTTACGAAGCTGTTCCTTAACGCTTGCCAGCCAGTCACCTTCTTCATCACGCGCGGGAGCCTGTAACCATACGGGGTACTGGGTGGTAAACCATCCTAGTGTGCGGGTAAGGTTTATACTGTCGTTGATCTGCTCTCTTCCGTGCCCTTCCAGACCAATGAGTATGTCTGCGGCGCCACTCCAATTGCATAGGCTGCGGGTTAAACTGCTCAGCAGTACATCATTTATTTCAGTGCGATATGCACCCGGTACGTCCTGCAACAATTGCCTGGTATACTCCTGGTTCAGGGATATGCGGTGCATACGCATATCTTTTTTGTGCACCATGCCATCATAAGAAGTATCAACCGGGAGGCACGATCTTACCTGCTGTATCTTTTTCCAGTGATCCGTTTGCGATAATAACCGGTTGCTTTTGCCATACTGCACCAGCGCGTCATGCCATTGCCGGCAGGAACTGCTTTTGAGTACGGTATCGGCTGGCAGACCGGTTTTCTTACGGGTGATCAGCATATCAAGATCTTCCAGCAGTATGCGCCAGGATACACCATCTATTGCCAGGTGATGCACCACGATCAGCAGCCGGTTGTGCTTGCTCCAGATGGGCATGCGTATTAGTACCGGCCTGATCAATTCGCCCGCTTCAAGGTTCAGGCTTCCCTGTACTTCTTCACCGATCCTGCGGATGGCTTCGGCAGCCTCCTGCTCTTCGTAGTCGACCAGGTCGTACATCCGCAGTTCGGGCATATAACTTCCATACTGCTGATGCCAACCATCGTTGGCATTTGTATAGGTGAACCGTAATGCATCATGATGGCCTGCCAGTTGGCGGAAAACATCATTCAGTTCATCGCCGGTAATACTTTTATCGATCTGCAGCAACACCTCCTGATTATAGTGGGCGGTTTTGCTATGGCCCTGCTGCAGGAACCATTGTTGAATAGGCAACAGACCGCAATCACCCCTTAATATGCTTTGCTCGGAAGCCGTATCTTCCAGCTCATTGTTCTGTGATAATATCAGTTCGGACAGCCTGCCGATAGTTTGGCATAAGAACAGATCATTTACCCGCAACGTATGCCCCAACTTCCTTACCCGGCTCACTACCTGAATAACAATAATGGAATCGCCGCCCAGCTCAAAGAAATTGTCGTGGATGCCTATTTGATCTACCCCCAGCAGGTGCTGCCAGATGTGTGCCAGCGATCTTTCCAGTTCGTTGCGTGGCGCGGCATAGGCCTGTGTAGTGATATTGCTGATGGGTTGTAATGATAATTTTTTGCGGTCTACCTTGCCATTTGTTGTTAAGGGGATAGCCGCTATTGGCGTCAGTATTGCGGGGACCATATATGCTGGTAACTGGCTGCGTAGTGCTGTTAGCGCTGCTTCCTGGTCATAGTTGTTGTCGGTTACGACGTAGCCTGCCAGTTGTTTGTTGTGTTGTTCGTCTTCATGTACCACTACTACTGCCTGTTGCACGCCTGTAACCTGTTGCAAGATGCTTTCTATTTCGCCAAGCTCGATGCGGTAGCCCCGGACTTTTACCTGTTCATCTTTTCTGCCTAAAAATTCAATATTACCATCCGGCAGCCAACGGGCCAGGTCACCTGTGCGGTATAGCCGGGCATTGGGTTCTTTACTGAATGGATCTTTTATAAACTTTTCAGCTGTTAGTTCAGGGTGGTTCAGGTAACCGCTGGCTACCTGGGCACCGCCAATGTATAATTCACCTGCTACACCTACAGCGCAGAGGTTTTCGTACTTGTCAACTATGTATACAGCCGTTCCACCCAGGGGACGGCCAATAGGTAATGTTTTGTTCGCGGGCAGGGCATCCCCTTGTGCATGCCGGTACTCGATGGCCGTTACCGTCGTTTCAGTGGGACCGTATTCGTTATAAAAATCTACATAGCGGCTCCAGCTTTTTACCACTTCCCGGCTGCATACATCTCCCCCTGCTATTACGCGGCGTAGTTTGTATGCGGCAGGTCGTAAAGAATTTAAAAAGCCAGGTGTGGCATGCAGGTGGGTAATCCCTTCCCGCATCAATACGGCTTCCAGTAGATCTGTTTCCAAGCGTTCCCGGTCTCCGGTGAGCACCAGTACCGCACCATTCAACAAGGCTAAAAATATTTGTTCTACCGAGGCGTCAAAGCTATAGTTGGAGAACTGAAGGATCCTGTCTGTGTTATCAATGCCAAAATAAGCACTCTGACAGTTGATCAGTTGTACCACGGAGCCGTGCGCTACCATCACGCCTTTTGGACGACCGGTAGAACCGGATGTGTAAATTACATAAGCCAGGCTTTGGGTATTTATAGCAGCATCTACTTTCCTGTCTGGCAAAAGCGACAAGACGGTCTCTTGCTCATCCAGGCAGATGGGTATTGTGTTGCTGTCTTGTAACAAATGAACATAATTACTATGGGTGATCACTAGCTGGCAATTGCAGTCGTTGATCATATATTGAAGACGCTCTTTTGGATAACCGGGATCGAGTGGCACATAGGCGCCACCGGCCTTCAAAATACCCAGTATGGAGCAGATCAATGCGGTGCTACGGTCAAGACAAAGACCAACGAGACTTTCTCTGCCAACACCCTGTTGTTGCAGGTAACGGGCGATCTGGTTACTGCGTGCATCCAGCTGGTGGTAGCTCAGTTGCTCTTCGCCAAATACCAGCGCCGGAGCGTCGGCACACAATTGTACCTGCTGTTCGAACAGCTGTACAAGTGTTGTAGGGGCGGCAGTCTTATTTACCTGTCCATTATAGCTGAAGCGCTCCAGCAGTTGCTGTGCTGCTTCAGCAGTCATCAGTTTGGCAGCACCGGCAGGTTGTTCTATATCGGTCACCATCGCCTGCAATAACTGCTCGTAATGCTCCAGCAGTCTTTGCATAGTGGGGCCTTCAAACAGATCGGCATTATAAACCGCTGTTAATTCAAGCCCCTGCTCTCCTTCTGCTATACTCAGATTGATCTCGAACTGCGCGGTTAATTGATCCGCCGGCTCCTCCTCGATCTGCAGGTTACCAAAAGGCATCGGCCCGGCAGCAGGCGTATTCTGCATTACAAACCAAACCTGGAACACAGGATGGCGGCTTCTGTCCCGCTCGATCTCTATGGCCTCTATTATCTTTTCAAATGGTACATCCTGGTGTTCGTGTGCCTGTAAAGTGATATTCTTTATTTGCTGCAGTAAGTCGTGAAACGTTTTCGCCCCATCTACTTCACTGCGCAGCGCTACCGTATTAATTAAGAACCCGATCAAACCCTCTATCTCCTGGTATTGTCTGCTGGCCACCGGCGTTCCCACGCAGATATCGGTTTGCTCACTGTAGCGATGCAGCAATACCTTGAAAGCAGTCAACAGGGTCATGAAGAGGGTAACGCCTTCCTGCTGTGACACCGTGAGCAATCCTTCATGTATTGATTTATCGATCTGGTGATGCACTACTGCTCCCCGGATGCTTTGTTCAGCCACCCGTTCATAATCTGTAGGCAGCTCCAGTGGTGTTACACCTTGTAACTGTTGTTTCCAGTATTGTAGTTTATTGGCTAATACTTCTCCGGACAGGTGCTTTCTTTGCCAGATGGCGTAATCGGCGTATTGAACGGGTAGTGCGGGTAATGTTATGGTTTGGTTTTGCACTTTACTGCTGTAGAGCTCACTCAACTCCTTCATCATGATAGAGATCGACCAGCCGTCAAAGGCGATGTGATGGATCACCGTTATCAGGATATGGCTGGTGGCTGTAATCTCCACCAGTATTACCCGAAGCATAGGATCGGCCGACAGATCAAACGGACGCAATACCTGGCCGCGGATATACTCATCCAACGTAATACCCGATAACAGGATCGATGCCCGTGTAGTTTGCTCCATCAGCCAGTCATTGCCAGGCTGCACCTGTTGGTATCCAACACCATCCTGTTCATTGATCACCGTACGCAGCACTTCATGGCGTTGAATGATTTCTTTAAAGGACGCTTCGAGGGAGGAAGCGTCTAATATTCCTTCCAGTTTAAATACAGCTGGTATATGGTATTGCAGACTGCCCTGAAGTCTGTCGATAAACCAGAGCCGTTCCTGTGAAAAGGATAAAGGAATGAACTCAGGACGCGAAACGGCGCTGATGCCGGGAATGGCATTGACAGCCTTACTTTCTACTACCAGGGCTGCTAAGGAAGCCAGTGTCGGATGTAAAAAAATATCCCGCACCTGAATTTCCCTGCCCAACAGTTTCCGGATTGCAGCGCTTACCCGCATGGCCATTAATGAATGGCCGCCCCTTTCAAAAAAATTATCGTGGATGCTGACCTTGTCAATGCCTAGCAGTTGCTGCCAGATTGCTGCGATGGACCGCTCTGTTTCGTTTCTGGGTGCTTCATAGTTTGAGCTGATGTCAGCGCTGATGTCCCATTCACTTAACCTGCGGCGGTCTATCTTTCCATTCGCTGTCAGCGGCAGCTCTTCCAGGGCTACGATCACCGACGGTACCATGTATTCAGGCAAACGGCTGCGTAGATACTGCAATGCCTTTTCCTTATCCCATCGATCACTGCTCATTACATAGGCCACCAGTTGTTTGTGCTGCTGCGCTTCTTCTCTTATCACAACTACAGCCTGTTGTATACCTGCAACCTGTTGCAATACTGATTCAATCTCGCCCAGCTCTATTCGGTATCCCCTGATCTTCACCTGTTCGTCCCTTCTGC
>NZ_JAGHKO010000006.1 GCF_017742245.1 Niastella soli | reverse complement strand
TAAATGACATTGCTTGCCTAGTCAGCAACCATGTGTCAGGGTCGCGTGTAAAGACCTGTCACGTCTGTTCATCTCGCTGGCCCGGCAAGTTCAAAAGGCAGACCTTACAGGTCTTCCTTTTTACATTACATTTGCTCCATTCAAAAACAGTCATATGAATAAAGTACGCTGGGGAATATTAAGCACCGCCAAAATTGCCCGGGAAAAAGTAATTCCCGCCATGCAACAAAGCCCTTATTGTGAGATAACGGCTATCGCCTCGCGCAATAAAGAACAGGCGCAGGAAGCAGCCGGCAAACTGGGCATTCCGGTGGTATATGGTTCGTATGAAGAATTATTAAGCGATCCCAATATCGATGCGGTATACATTCCCCTGCCCAATCATATGCACGTAGAATGGGCCATGAAAGCCATACAGGCAGACAAACATGTGTTGTGCGAAAAACCAATCGCGCTCTCTGCTGAACAGGCCACTGAATTGCTCCAGACCGCACAACAGCACCCCAATCTGAAAGTGATGGAAGCCTTTATGTACCGCTTTCACCCCCAATGGATACAGGCCCAAAAGCTGGTGAACGAAGGCCGCATTGGCCAGTTAAAGACCATTCATTCTTTCTTCTCTTATTATAATGCCGATCCTAATAATATCAGAAATCAAAAAGACTATGGCGGCGGTGGTATGATGGACATAGGCTGCTACTGCGTTTCACTGGCACGCTTCTTATTTAACAGCGAGCCGGTTCGGGTATTGGGCCATGTTACCATAGACCCTGTTTTGCAAACAGACACCATGACCTCCGGCATTTTGGAATTCACAACCGGCACGGCCACCTTTACCTGCAGTACCCAGTTGATGCCTTATCAACGCGTGCAGATCATGGGCACTGATGGCCGTATTGAAATTGAGATCCCATTCAATGCACCACCCAACCAGGTCACCCGGTTATGGCTGCATACAAAAAACGGTTCGGAAGAAATAAGTTTTGAACGGGTTGATCAATATACTTTGCAGGCCAATCTGTTTGCTCAGGCGATCTTGAACAATACACCGGTGCCTACCCCATTACAGGATGCTATAAACAATATGAAAGTAATTGAGACAATATTGAATACCGGTCTTAGCAGCCTTTAAATGCTTCCTGGCGTACGCCTGAGGCAGACTCGTGTAAATAACGAGCAGCTGAGATCGTTTGCTGGAAACGGGCGGGCTTTTTTATAAAATCAGCCGCTCCTATTTCAAGACATCGTTCTTTCTCCACCTCATGTATAGAGGTAGTGAACATAATTACGGGGATGCTTTTGTAAACGTTGTGCGCTTTCAAACGCGCGAGGGTTTCCATGCCATCGAGGATGGGCATATTCAGATCAAGCACTATAAGAGAAGGCATGCTTGATTCATCAAATGAGGTCTCCAGGTATTTAAGAACCTGCAGTCCGTTTTCTACCAGGTATATATCATTTGACCGACCAATTTCTTCAAATGCAGTATGCAACAAGTAGCGATCTTCCTGGTCATCGTCTGCGATTAAAATAAAAGGTTTCTGACTCATCTTTTTTTGGATAACAGTTAACAATACAAATCAGGTAAGTACACGAGGTAATTACACAAATGGACTCTAACTCGGGCTTTCCATCCTGATAGAAAAAATTCCAAAACAGTGTCTTAATTTGGTACAGAGTACTAATAATCAGAGAGAGAACCTTGATCCTTGTAATGAAAGTGGTCTTTGGGCTTGCTAATTTCAATCGTGGAGTAAGTTAGCCTATTCGTATGAAAAATAAAAACATTTCATAAAATTTCATACAATTCCCGTCATTTTACGGTGAAGTGATTACACATCGAAGTTAAACCTTTAAACAGTTTACACTGACCGTGATCAGTAAATAAAATAATCCGCTTCTTCATTGTCACGATCATTTTTAAAATGTAGTATATTTAATATCCGCTTCAGTTTTTACCATCTTATCCCAATCAATACTTATCCCGCTAATACATCATTTATTAACCTAAAAAATTTGATTATGGAAACGCTCGTTCACTATGGTCAAAAAGTTAATCAATTGTATGATTGCTTCATGCGGCGCGATTTAAACCCAATCATAAACACTCTGAGCCGTGATTGCATTTGGGAAGTAATGGGGCAACCCGACATTCCTTATGCCGGCATTTATCATGGCCGCGAAGATGTAAAACAATTCTTTACTAAATTGAATGATTGTCTTGACATGACCGACTTTGTGGTTGAACACATTCTTGAAAATGGCAACATGGTCATTGCAAGTGGTCATATGAATGCCGTGGCAAGAAAAACCAATAAACGTTTTTCTTCTTTCTGGTGTATGACCTATGAATTTAATGAAAACGACGAATGCGTCCACTTCCGCGATTGCGTTGATACCTTAGCTTGTGCAAGGGCTATGAAGTAATAAGAAGACCTGTAAGAGCCTGTCCGCCTTTGGCGGATTCGCCTTTTGAGTTTGAATAAACGGAGAGATGGACGATCCTGACAGGTCTTATTGAATTATGAAGACCTGTTAGGTTCGCCATCTGAGTTTGCATAAACAGAGAGATCAGCGATCCCCGATAAATCGGGGCGGGCGCTGACAGGTCTTATTGAATTATGAAGACCTGTTAGGTTCGCCATCTGAGTTTGCATAAACAGAGAGATCAGCGATCCTGACAGGTCTTATTGAATTAGTAAGACCTGTCAGGTCCAAGACATCAGACTGAGAGTGCAAGACTCAATGATGGACCTTACAGGTCTTACTATTAAACTTTCATAAACACAAGAATAGCAGCCCCACCCAATTCAATCTGATCGCCATTTTCGAGCTCATGCGACACGCCCGGTACGTTCAGTGACTTCATTTTGTCATCCGTGGTATAGATGCGGGTTTTATTGCCATTTTCGGGCAATCCGCCTTTATCGGGAAACAGGAAGAATTTATCGAGTTGTGGATTATATAATATATAAGCATGATTACGGCTTACATGCAAATTGGCGGTGCCTCGTTGCGCGTCGAATTGCGGATCGTCCTGCGCCCAGAAAACAATATCATTCGTATGGATCCTGCCTGTAGACAGCTTCGGATTTTTTGTCCGGCCTATATTGAACTTTAATTGTTGTTGCGGATCCAATTCGTATTCAGGAAACTCTGTTTGTCCTACCAACACCTGCAACCGCGCAACGGAATATTGTTGAAAAAGGTCCTGCCCCCGCCTAATCACTTCCAAACCAAAAGAACCACGGGTGATGCAGTAATCAGGCACTTTATCATTGACCAGGTGATGTTCAAAAAACCAGCCGCCCGCCAGTTGAATGAAATTATTTATCAGCTTACGTTCCAGGTGATCTTTTTGGAACATACCCGGCGTATCGTCGCACAGGGCTACCTTCAGCGTTTCTTCCAGCTCTTTACTATTGCATACTACGTATAACCGCAAACCGGCAATGGTGTGTCCTTTTTCATCAATATATGGTTTCAGGCCATTTATGATGAATTTGATGATCTCCTCCCGCTTGGCTTTTGTGGCAGGTATCGACAAGGTGGGTTGCACATTACCTGTTGGCAACGACTCGCTTTGCTCGGGCGCTGCCGGCGTGGGGTTGGTGAGGAGCCTTTTAAAAAAGTTTTTCATTCGGTCAATTGTTTATTGATTGATTAAAGGGGCAGTAGTTTTAATTTGGAAGTTTACTGTTGAAAGTTTCAAGTTGAAGGTTTCAAATTGAAAGGTTCACCTATTGGCTTTCAACTTTGAACTTTTAACTTTCAACTAGAAAGACGTTATATACCCTCTCTTCTCCAACACTTTTGCTATCGAATTAGCCACCAGCACAGCGTTAGACGACCCCTTTCCTCTTTCAATCCTTATACAGGTCACAGTGCGTGAGCGGCCATCGGGTGTGGGCGCAAAGAACACATACCATCCATCGGATTCTATTTCACCATTGATCACCCGCTCGGGCGTACCGGACTTTCCGGCCACTACTATATTCTTTACCTTTTGTTTTCCCGGTTGGTTACTTTGATCTATCATGAACCGCATCAACGTGCCGGCATAGGCCGAATCTTCAGCTACCTCAACACCAGTTGCCATTGGCTGTTTAACCCCTGCTTCTTTCAACAAATACCTCGATGGCATCATCACACCGTTATTGGCAATGGCGCCCGCCATCCGCGCCATAGACGCCGGTGTGGAGGTGAGCGAACTTTGCCCCCAGGCCAATCCCGAAAACGGACTGCGGTACCGGTTCTTGGTACCCATTAATTTGGGATTGTTATAAGCCCGGCGATCGTGGTTCATCACTTGCTTCTGCCAGTCGGCCAGGTCTTCTGCTGCTTTTACTTTATTGGTAGTAGGTGCATAATCATAACCACCGCGCTGATCGATATTCATCCCCGTTGCCTGGTACAAGGTGGCCATCTGTTCTTCCAGGTTGTTCTCATTGGCCATGCGAATAAAAAAGATATTGCTTGAATTAACGATGGCCTCATGCATATCTACATAATTCACCTTGGGAATAAACGGCTCCTGTTCTGTTGGGTTATCCCGGAAGATCTCAGGGCGATAGATATCTTTATATTTTACTTTGGTGGCATCAGGGCCCAATTTATTAAGGGCAGCCATCCCGGTCAGGATCTTTGCAGTAGAACCAGGCGCCGTGGCATAGGTCATCCCCAGATCACGATCGGTAACCGGTTTAGGCAGTTTATTTCTTTCCCGATCGGGTAATAACATCAGATCGGGCATTTGCAAATTCGGTAAGGGATTCAGTGCAGAAGCCAGCAGATCGCCAGAGCCGGCATCTAACACTACCACGGCTATACGATCGTTTTTGAAATTGCTTTTATGCAGCGAATCCTGTATTTCCTTTTGCAGCGCCGCATCGATGGTCAAATGGATATCCCGGTCTTTGTGTTTTATACTTCGAAGGGTTTCATTGGTAGTATCGATACCCGATTGCAGGCTTTCTACCAGGGGCGAATAATCATAGCTCACCAGTTTGATGGTCTTTTGTACCGGCCGGGTAAATTTATCAGGGCGATATTCTGAGCTTACATAATCGCGCTTTTCCGGACTGGTAGCATAACCGCGTAAAGCCGTAAGGTGTCGGGCCTCGGCAAAATAACCATTGCTTTGTCCCCAGAACAGCCGGGTATTATAATCGCCCGTCCAGAAGAAGAGATCTTCTTCAAAGGGGTAAAAACGCACCACTCTTTTCTGCATCAGGTTATCGAGCCGGGTGGTATCGATGCCTGCTGCGAGATAAGCATCCAGATGATCTTTGATCACCTTTGGTTCACTGGTAGCGATCACCAGTCCATTACGATCGTAAATAGAACCGGCCGCCAGCACTCGCGTCAATTTATCAATACGTGGGTTGTAACTATAAATAGGCAATCCGTTGCGATTGATGACCCGGGCTGGCCGCACTAAGATCTCTTTACTATGCACCACCTGTACCTGGTACAACTTCACCATCAATACGGCAATGCCCGATAAAAAGAACAGGATACCGGTACCCAATACAAAGTCGTAATACTTACGCAGGTGTTGGGTTTGAATGGCCAGTCCGGGCCGGGAAGAAATACCGGCTACAATGCCCATGGCCGCGAGGTTAACAATAAGGGAGATCTTGCCATAACTAAGAAAAGGAACGGTGACCCCTGTCAATGGCAAAAGCCCAATGGAGCCACCAGCAATCAGCAGGAATTGTATACCCGTTGCAATGGCAATACCGGCGCACAAATAAAAGCTAAACGGCTGACCTGCCCGGCGGGCATGCAAAAAAGAACGATGGATCAACATACCGAAGATCAGGAACACCGCTACCAGCCCCAGCCAGCCCAGTTCTTCGCCAATGCTGGGCAGGATCATATCTGTATGCGCAGCGGGCATGGTATTGGGAAACCCACGACCGGGCCCTTGTCCGGTCAACCCGCCCGATGCGAGTGTCCAGTAACTATGTGCAAGGTGGTCGCCGCCAAAAACGTCATTATCCCATTGGCTAAGCCACATGGCTTTGCGATCGGCCAGGCGATCGCCAATACCGGGCAATTGATCCCCAAAGGCAAAGGCTGCAATCACTAATAATACGATCACCGGTGCATCGGCCAATACCGCTAAAACACCATACCATTTCACCGTTTTTACCTGGTGCTGAATGATCATAGTTAGAATAACAGCCACGAAGCTGATGGAGGTTGCCAGCCAGCCGGGGAGATAATTCAGCAACACACAATACACCACACCTGCCAAAACCGTCAATAATAAATTGCCCCGGGCAATGCTATAGAAGAATAAAAAGGTAAAACAAACTACCATAGCTGGCCCCATATCACCCATGAGCAGGTACAGTGCCAACACCACGCCTACCCCTGCCAGCACACCAATACTCACCAGAAAACGCCAGCGGATATCTGATAAATTGCGGATGTTCTCTTCATTGGCGGCAAAGAATCCGGCCAGGAACAACAACAACAGGTACTTGGTTATTTCGCTGGGTTGAAAAGTAAAACCACCGAGTTGAATATTTACTTTCACCCCACTTCCTTCAGGACCTGTTCCTATCAGCAGCGTCAACAATGCCATACCAATGGCCAGTGCCAGCCAGGTCCAGCCACGCAGGCCGTATACATTCTTTTTCCTGAAATTGAACAGGGCATCGAACCACCAGCGCGTATATAATTTACGGATGTCGATCAACGCAAAAACAACAAACCCCACTAATCCAATGAGCACACCTTGCATGGCCTGTGCAGCATGCAGGGTATCGGTTAGCGGGTTTTGTATACTAAATAATAACAGGGTAGAAATGCTGCATAATAACAGCAGCAGTGGCAGCATAAAAACGTCAGGTTCTTTTTTTCGCAGCCATAAAATGATATGCGCCAGGAAGAAGGCCAGGATGCAACCACCGGCAATCAGCCAGTAAGCCGTAGTAAATTCTTCCGGCGTTCTTACCAGCAGCACGCCGTCTTCTTTCATTTGCGCATAGGCGATAGGCCCTATCAACCTTATCTTATGCGGTTTGCCAGTGAAGGTAAAGAACCTGTCTTTTGACAGCCGGGCACTCCCCTGACGGGCGCCAAATTCAAAACCGGGTTTCAGCGGTAGCACACTATAACCTGAATCTTTTATCAGACCAGTAAAATGAAATTCACCATTAGCACCGGTACGGGCATACAGCACATGATCATAGAGAGAGTCTTCATCGAGGGTGGCAATGTGTTCGCGCAATTGCACCAGGGTGCCCGCCATGGGTTGGTCCTGGTATAGGATACGACCGCCCATTTCATGCGTCCCGGTTGATACATTCACCGATGCCGGGTAGGCAGTAGGATCATGTAATTCTTTTTGATACAACACCGAATCAAAACCCAGTCGTTGTCTGGAGGCTTCCAACCGGCCCTGAAAATCTACACCGCCATTGGGTGCTTTCCATTCAACAGGCGCCAGCAGGCCAAAGCTGCCTTTATTGATGGCACCGAGATTATCTACGCTGCCCACGGTGATCAGCCGCATCGATAAGCTGTCAACCAGCAGATCAACATCGCGATCGTCGGCAAAGAAGTTACCGTTGGTGATTATCTTTCTTAGGGAGTCTTTATTTAACCCGGCTTCCAGCTTGATGGCCCGGCCTGTTTTCAAGGCCACCTCGGCGCGGTTCAATGCGGGTGAGAGTGTAATAAATAATTTTACAAATAGTACGAGCATCAACACGGCGGCGCCTGCCAGGAGTAACCAGGCTTCCTGTCTGCTCTTATTAGTATTTTTCGGGTTAACTTCCATTTTCGTATTACTTATATCGAAGACCTGTAAGGTCCGCCATTCGAGCTCGCATTAATAGTGTGATGACGCGGTCCTGACAGGTCGGATTTACAAAAACAAGCAATGTGACCCAAGGTAGAACTACTCTTTGAACAAGACCTGTCAGAGCCTGCCCCGCTTTGCGGGGTGCAATTCAATTGTGGCAGGCGGCTCTTCGAGCAAGACCTGTCAGGTGCAATTCAGCCCACTACTATGGCAACCTCAAATGATGGACCTTACAGGTCTTCCTCTCTATTACCTCGTGCCATTCATCTCTGCCGTTTGCTCTCGGCTGAGCCGAGACCGTTTGCCGTCTACCTGGTTCCTTTAACAATCAACTGATCAAAAGCCACTGTCTGTGCGCCATCTACCCGTAAGCCAAAACAATTGCCATAGGCACCGGTAAACGGCAACACGTTCTCAACCTTATCATTTATATAAAAGAAGATCGCGTTGTTCCTTTTCTCAATAGACAGGGTGTTCATATCATTCCTGGTGCGGATATTGGTGCTGCGCGTCCAGTTTATGATCGGCTGCCAGTCGCCGTTGGTCATAGACCCAATGGCGTAATAACCGCTGGAAGTGATATAATACACATAATAGGCATCAGTATCGGTATTGCCGCAAAAGTTAATACCATAAGCTTCATCGGGTTCATTGCCCCATTGGGTAGCGCTGGCCGAGATGCTGAAGTTCCGTTCTATATTCAGGTCGAATTTTACCGTAGCGTGATAAGTCAAACTATCTGTAAACCCTTTGATGATATATTTACCATGAGAGAATTTAAATTCACTGTTCTCATCCTTGCCGGTTTCCCAAATGCTGTCCACGTCTTCACTAAAATCATCGTAATACATCCCGTTGTGTAAGGTTACCCCTGCATCGGTTTGCACGGCAGGTTTTGCATTTGCCCCGGGACTTAATTCAGTCTCCGTCTCGGGGTTGGCATGCACAACCGGGGAGATCAGGTCCTTGTTATCATGTGAGGGCATCGTTTTACGGGTTACCGCGGCAACAGACACCGAATCAACCGGTAACACGGTGGCGGCATTGTCGCTGCCCGACTCCCCTTCTTTATGGGGGTACACGGCCCACATGCCCATCATAAAACCACTGAACAGCAATACGCCCAGTATCGTGAATACGATCTCTTTCTTTTTACTACCCCCCGCTGCCGGCACATTTGCTTTGGCATGTACTTGCGTCACCTTTTTTGTTTTATTGACGCTCACTGGTTTTACATACCGGGCCTGCGCATTTTCCACGGCGGCCTTTTGCAATAGCTGTCGCACCTGTTCTGTATCGCTCATTCGAAAGGTGGCCTGTTTAGCCAGCAGGCCATGTAACAATTGCAACAAGCTGGGTGGCAGGATGCGGTTATCGGGTAAAACGATCTCCGGAAAAGGGCATTCAATTACCCGGTTGATGTGCCATAACAAATCTTCTTCATTATAAGCAAAGGGCACGGAGCCCGTTAAACATTCATACAACACAATACCCAGGGAGTAATAATCGGTAGGCGTTGAAACGGTACGGGCATGACTGAACTGCTCAGGTGAAGCATATTCATAGGTAAGCATGGAAGAACCGGTAACCGTATTGGTTTGCTCCCTGAGTTTGGCGATGCCAAAATCGGTCAGCAGAAAATGGAGCTCGCCATTGGGCAGTCGGCGGTACATGATGTTCTCCGGCTTTATATCCCGATGCACAACGCCTTTGGCGTGAATGGCGTCCAACGCATCGGTCATGTGTTGCGCCAGTTGTATTACGGTGTCCACCTCCAGTGTGCCGCGGTCTTTTAGTAACCGGCGTACATCACCACCTTCTATCAGCTGCATTACGATGTAAGGCAACTCTGCATCGAGGTGAACGTCTACTATTTTTACGATGTGATCATGTTGGATGGATTTCATGATCTCTGACTCACGCTGAAAACGACGCAGCGTATCGGCATCGGTATTAAACGCAAAGTGTTTAATGGCAACCAGGTTACCCGATTCCAGGTGCCTTGCCTTCAGCACGCGGGCATTGCCCCTGCCGATCTCACCCAGGATCTCGTATCCTTTGAAGTATTCTTTAAAAATTGAAGTTGCCATATTTTATTGCATCTCTGTGCTAACTACTTGTATAGAGAGACTTTTATTTGTACTATCAGGTTTAACCTGGTTACTCACAGGATACTTAACGTTTTCAAAAAATGTATTCTCTAACCTTATATGTACCGGAATACTTACTTTGATGCCAACTTCAAACCCTTTCAATCGCAGGTTTCTTATTACTAAGGTATCACCTGCTTTAGCAGAAGCCTTGTTAATTTCCAGCGCTGCAAAATGATTAACTTTTTCTTTAGCCGGCAACAACAGTATAGTATTACCAACACTATCGGCATAACGCTGCACCGCTACCAGGTTACTGGTGGCCGACAGCCGCAGGGTATCCGGTGTTTGTGCCGACCCAGGCCCCGAGGGCGCCGCATGTTGTCCACTGAAAAGCGTTGCTCCCATTTTATGCGTGGTATCGTCAACCGCCTTTACTTCCTGCACCTGCGTGGGTTGTTCAGGCGTTGGGCTTTCATTACTTCGTGAGAAAAAGAACCAGGAACTCGCTGCCAACAACACAATGACCGGGACGTTCCATTTCAACCACTTGTTACTGCTACCTGCTTTTTTAACAGCAGCGGTATCTGATTGCGAAGTTTTGTTTGGCTTCTCTATGGCTTTATTAGACGATGGAGAGGAGGTAGAATCTTTTGGATCGGACTTTGGTTTAACAGTTTTTTTAACCCTGGTGCCATTGGCGGGTTGTGCCACCTGTTTAACGCGATTGTTCTTTAACAGCACCACGGTTATGTTATCATGGCCGCCCATTTCATTGGCCAGTGCAATAATATTATTGACTTTGTTATTCAACGCAACACTGGTAGCCAGCACCTCAGAAATCTGTTTGGCGGTGACCATATCGGTGAGCCCGTCGCTGCACAACAACAAGCCATCACCCGGCAACAACTCTTCTTTGCCATACTGCATAAAATCTTCATCATCGATGCGGTGAATGGCAGAACCTACTTCGCGTAAGATCTGGTTGCGTTGCGGATGGTCCATGGCTTCGCGCTCGGTTATTTCACCGGCGTCTTCACGCAGGCCAACAAAGGAATGATCGCGGGTGAGCTTTTTCAGTTCGCCTTTGCGGTACCGATAAAGGCGGGTATCGCCCACATGCACAAAATACACAAGGCCGGCCGCAGTATCGGCCACGGCAGCCGTAAGTACGCAACACATTTCACCGTACTTCGGGTCCTGCATCCGCTCTTCAGCAATCCGGTTGTTGGCAAAGATCATTGCTTCGCGCAACATAGTAAGCGTATCGCCCTTGGGCGTTTGCATATACTGATCAATAGAATCCCTGGCAATAGCCGCCGCCCGTTTTCCGCCCGCATACCCACCAACCCCATCAATCACCACCAGCAAGGCCTTATCAGGCGACCATAACTGATGGCAGCTGAAGGTGTCTTCATTCTCCTTTCGCCGCATCCCGGGATGCGTATTGCCACTAAGCAAAATAGTTTTCATATTTATCGTGGCAGGTTTTTAAAATGCCGTAACAATAAAACAATCACAAATACAAACAGCGCTATGGATGAGATGGTATTGATCATAGATCGTTTAAAGCTGTTTTAATGTAAGGGTAACCATGCCATTTAACAAGACCTGGCTTTTGTCGTTCAAATCGAACCAGCGGGGATTACCGGCTTCACTTTTCTCGATCACTGTTTCATTTACCCGGGTTTCATTGTTGCTGAAGGAAGCGATCTGGAACGACTGCTGCGCTTCATTCCACCTGATCCTTGCATGCGGGTTCGACACAAACCCCGACTCAATGAGCAGGTAATTGCTATAGCCCAGGTTCTCTGGTTCCTTTCGTGCAATTACAATCTCTGTATCCTTCATAATGTACACTGCATCCCTGTTTTTATCGGCCATGTGGTATTCAATCTGAGCCAGACCGGCGTCGGCATTGCGGGCCGTTTTTTGTACCATGTTATTGGTAACCGCCACATTGGTGACATTTAATTCGGGGTTGAACTTCACCGTGAAGGTGCCATTCTCGGCAAAATGTAAATGTCGCAACACATCGAGGTTGATATCCATTTTGTCGAACACATTGGTAGCCTTCGATTTCATGGTCACCTTGGCCGTATTATGCCGGTCGTTGCCGCCACTGCCGGCCGGTTTCATCCCCGTGAGCATCCCGATCACGCGCACATCGTCTATGGCGATCTTTTCCTGGTTGAAATCGGTACCGGGCGCAAATCGGAACTGCCAGTGAAACGACACGGGCGACAGTTCATCATATTTCTTTCTATAACTTTTCAGATTATTGTAAAATGCCTTCAGCGCTTCTTTAACGATGATGGGAAGTGAGGGTAAGCGCTCTTCGTACACTTCAGGGTGCAGAATGATGAGGTAATGCATGTTAAACAACAGGCTTCTGCCAACCGACTCCCGTTTACACGAATTATCAAAACAATCCAGCAATTCTTTTAAGATAACGTTGTTGGTAACCGGACCATTGGCGGGGCGATGGTCATTGCTTTCCGGTAGTATTATTGATTTGAGGGCCGCAAAAAAATCACCTGATTTTTTCTTCATGGTTATCCCTGGTTTTACACGGTTATTATACGAACTAAAAGTAATGGATTTGGTGTTTGGCACTTTGTAAAGAAAATATAATGTTTGGTTATTGGAACGGTCTTTGTGTACGGGAGAAAATCCTGCCAGAATTAATTTAACAGTTTTGGTTAGTGGGTTTAACGTTGTGTTAAGGAATGGGTAAACGGCAGACGGCAAACGGCAGACGGCAAACGGCAGACGGCAAACGGCAGACGGCAGAAGGCAGACATGAAAGACAAGTTGATAACGTTGACTGAGGATAGAGGGAATAAATTTAGAACGCTTTATTATATAAGTGAAAGAGCCTTGAGGTTATCCCCAAGGCTCTTTCTTTAAAATATTTTATGACTAATGGCTTTCGGCTGTTTCTTTCTGCCGTTTGCCGTTTGCCGTCTTACAGTTGCTGAATCACCAACTTACCTTCCACCAACGCCGGGATAAAGATCTTCTTATCGCTGGCATTCAGGTAAAAGTCGGCCGGACCGCTGATCACAGGCC
Organism: Niastella soli; assembly: GCF_017742245.1. Classification (GTDB taxonomy): domain Bacteria; phylum Bacteroidota; class Bacteroidia; order Chitinophagales; family Chitinophagaceae; genus Niastella; species Niastella soli. The sequence continues at coordinate 197,700 of NZ_JAGHKO010000006.1, read as the reverse complement.
AATCGAGTTTGGTGGCCTTATTTGTTTTAAGATCAAACTTTTCTACAAAACCAGCCGGATGGTCCATAGCGCCCCAGTCAGAAACAACAAGGGTATGGTCATCGAGCAGGGCCAATCCGTCAAAAGCGCCATGAACGTCACCTAATTTTGCATAAGAGGGTTGTTGTTTTTTCCAGCTGATCACACCGAGTTCACCACCCTGCATATTCTGAAAATCGAAACTACAGGTATACAAGCGGTCGGTTGCTTTATCATATTTAATACCATTGGCACCTTTTACCTCAGCAATAACCTTTACCTGGCCTGTTTTCAGATTCACTTCTGCAACCTTGCCCACATCGGTACACGAAGCAAATAAGGTGAGATCGTCTTTTGCAGTGAGATCGTTAACAAAGCTGGAGCCGGTACCAGGAGCCAGGTTTATTTCAGCAGTTTGTTTACCGGTAGCCAGGTCAAAACCCACGATGCGGTCGATATCGGCCACATACAGGATGCCTTTGATAATGGCCGTTCCTTTTGGTGCATTCAATGTTGTAGTGGCAAAAGAACGGGCTATTACTTTACCATCGAGCGACAATTTGCTGATATAGCCATCCCCGTCCTTTGCAGTAGGGTCCAGGGCATTACCAATATTGGTTACATATAAGAATTTACCATCGGAGATTACGCTTTCCGGATGCGCCAAAGCCGTGCTATCCTGAGCCATGGTGTTAATAACCAACACCATAACAATCAAAAATGAGAGTACCTGTTTCATCTGAATTAATTTAATACTGCTAAGGTATTGGATACCGGGCGGGCGATGATAACGGGAAAAGCTCAAATAATAGCGTTTTTTTAAGGCAGTGGGTAATGGGTAATGGGCAATGGGCAATAGGCAGTAGGCAATGGGCAGACGGCAGACGGCAGAAGGTCTCGGCTCAGCCGAGAGCAGACGGCAGACGGCAGACGGTCTCGCTCAGCCGAGAGCAGAAGGTAGAAGGCAGAAGGCTCGCGAATTACGAGACTTCCGCCAGCTGGCGGATCGAAGTTTTTCAATTTCGCAGATAGCTCCAATGTCGCGAGTCCACTCACCACTCACTACTCACCACTCACTCTTCAACTGATCAACTGGTTAACTGATCAACCTCCCGCCCCCTCACGCTATTAGGCGTAACACCAAATTTCTGCTTGAAGATCTTTATAAAGTGCGGGATGTTTTCAAAACCGCATTCCATAGCGACTTCCGTCACGTTCTTATTGGAATGCAACAGCAACATCCGGGCATGGTCTAACCGTTGTTCGTTGATCCATTTTTTGGGAGCACTGTTGTATTGATGTTGAAAATCGCGTTTAAAGGAAGCCAGACTGCGGCCTGAGAGTTTGGCCAGTTCATCCAGCGACAGCGGTTGAAACAAATGTTTGCGAACAATAAAATCGATCTCGAGTGGTTGTCCAAAGGCAATGCTTTGAAAGAACGTTTTTACCTGTTGTCCTTGTGGTCCTGCCAGCAGCAACAACATTAACTCCTGCAACTTTAATTGTAAAATGCTTTCCAGTCCCGGGAGGTTTTTACCAAAATAGCCCATGAACTGCGTTTTAAAACCATTCAGTAACTCATTGGTGGGAACCACCAGGTGCGCGCCAGTGACAGGCGATTGCGTGGTGGTTAACTGATGGGTATGCATGAATTTCTTTACAAAATCATCCGTAAAAAATAACAAGAGGGCTTCATAGTTCAGTCCGTCCGGCACAAATTCAGACAGCGCATAAATACCTCGCTTTAACAAAACCAGGTGACCGGCTTCCGCCATATGGGTTTGCTCTTCCAGATGCAGGTATTTATGTCCATGCAGTACAAAAATGAGCGTATGTTCCGTGATAAAACTGGTCCTTTTACCAGCCGCTGTGGCTTTTCTATATCTGGCCAGCGGCGAATTTCCCAGTTGGAGCACATCGAGGTCTTCTATGTCTTTGGAGGAAGTGGGAAAACGTATTAACATAATACAAAGTAAAGAAATCCTTAAATAAAGATCATTCATTCTATTTCCACATATAAATAATACCCTCATTCGCAGTAGGTTAAATTGATGAGGTCCCCATCAAGTTAACATGAGTTGGATCATTCAGGTGTTAGCCGCCTATAATTCAATTGGTTAATAGCGTAAAATTTTGTAAATTATAGTAGATAATTTTTTCCATTATCCTTCGTACGAACATTGGTTGCCTTCCGCTACAAGCTCAACTATAAAAAAAACTTACATAATATGACAGCGTTAATTAGCAACCCGGTTGTCTTTTTTGAGATCGGTTGTAAGGACCTATCCAAAACCGCTACATTTTACTCCGATCTGTTTGGCTGGACGCCCACCGGAGTTCCCATGGCTTCTCTCATCAATACCAATACGGAAGAAGGTATTCAGGGACAGATCACTTCTTTAGGACATAACCCCCACAATTTTGTAATGTTCTATATTCAGGTCGATGACATTAACGAGAGTTTGTCGAAGATCATTGAAGCAGGTGGTAAAAAACACGTTGGGCCGGTTATTCTTCCCAATAACAAACAATTTGCCTGGTTTACCGACCCCGAAGGAAATATGGTGGGTCTGGTGACCAGATAGTTCCGAATTTTACAATTCCGGCCCTTTCGCAGTTGGTATTTTCGTATTTTAGAATCCTATTCCGGTACAGCCTTAAAGACATCGACCATGACCTATTATGAAATAAAGCCGGGCCAGCTGTTGCAGCAATATATAAAATGCTACTATGTGTATGAGTCATCAAGCACGGTAGCGTTTGAGGACACGGTGTTCCCCAGTGGTTGTATGGAAATTATCTTTAACCTGGGCGCCGGGAACTGGCAAACCCAACCAGGAGATGAATTTATTACCCATCCGCCCATTGAATTATGGGGGCAACTCAATCGCCCCCTGCCTGTACGATCTGTAGGTAGTAATACCATGCTGGGCGTTCGCTTTTATCCCCATGCTGTTGCCAGTTTCCTGCCAGAAAAAGTAAGTCTGTTTAACAACCAGGTTATTGATTACCGCGATGTATCGGGTAAAGCAGTCAGCACCCTACATGCCCAATTACAGGAAACACGATCCTGGAGCAAACGCGTTACGTTGTTAGAAGCGTATTTATTGAAACAAATTGAACAGGCGGGAAAGAGATTAGGTAAAGTAGACGTTGTAAAAGACCTGATGTACGAACTGCGCCATCAGGATGTATATAAAACGATGGAAACTATTGCAACGCGCTATGGCATCTCCGCCCGTTATATGCAACAATTATTTTTACAGTACACCGGCCTCACGCCGAAATTATACAATCAGATCAACCGGTTTCAACACAGTCTGCGCCTGGTTACTGCCAGAAGCACTTCATTGACCGACATTGCTTATGAATGCGGTTATGCAGACCAGTCGCATTTCATAAAAGAGTTCAAAGCATTTACCGGCACTACCCCATCGGGTTACTCTATCAATAACTCACCGGTTACGCTGGCCACGCACCAACAAGAGGAAGCATCACCCCTTTTAGCTTATTAACAGTTTTATTCCGTTTTATACAATTTCATCTTTTTAAACGCTGATAACTTTGTTCTGTAAACGAAATTATAGAACATAAAAATATCAGTCATGCCATCCTTATTTCAACAATTCAAAGAATTACATCGCTCACTTTTTATTATACCCAATGCCTGGAACCCTAAAAGTGCGTTGCATTTTCAACAACAACACTTTCCTGCAGTAGCTACTTCCAGTGCGGCCGTGGCCAATAGTCTGGGGTATGAAGATGGCGAGGCCATGCCCTTTGACGAGTACCTGTTTATTGTTCGCAGGATCCTGGCAACGGTACAGGTGCCGGTAACAATAGACATCGAAATGGGTTATGGCAAAACCAATGAAGCCATATATGCCAACATCCGGAAGCTGGCAGCACTGGGCGTAGCCGGTATCAATATTGAGGATTCAACTATTCAGTCAGCAAAAAGAACGCTCAGGGATGCCAACAGCTTCGCCCAAACCATTGACTTTATAAAAACTAAACTTGCCCAGGACCAGTTGGAGCTTTTTATAAATGTGCGTTGCGATACTTACATCTTAGATGTAGCCAACAAACAATCTGAGACTGCCAAACGCCTGGAATTATATGAAGCAGCGGGCGCCGATGGTATTTTCCTGCCCTGTATCAGTGCGGAGACCGACATTGCCGAAGCTGTTAACAGTACTACCCTACCCATCAATGTAATGTGTATACCCGGATTACCCGATATAGAGACATTAAAAACCCTCGGCGTAAAGCGGGCAAGTATGGGTCCATTTTTATTTAACAGGCTCTATGAAGGTATTAGCACGTTAACGGAGGCTATTACTGCCACCGGGAGTTTTGCGCCATTGTTTGCTTAATTATCATTCACCATAAAAATCAACAACATGAATTTACCAACCAGGGCGCAGGATGCGCATGCCACCTTAGCAGCCGCTTACAACACGGGCGATGTAGCCACTGTATTAAGTATGTATGATTATAACGGCATCATAGTGCCTGAGCCAGGCAAACCCGTTTCAGGGAAAGAAAAATTTGAAGAAGCAGTGAAAGCCATTTTATCAATCAAAGGAAAAATGGAGATCAAAACGGTGTATTGCCTGCAAACAGGTAGTCTGGCCGTTGGCAGATCAGAATGGAGCATCACCGATGGTGAGGAAGTAAAAGTAAAGGCCCGCGGAATAGAAGTGATGCAGCAACAGCCAGATGGCACCTGGAAAATTGTTATTGACCATGCTTTTGGCGCGCTTGAAAATGTAGTGTAGTGGAACAGTTAGGAATACCTGGTGGCCGCTCAATTGAGCGGCCTTTTTATTAAAGGCACAGATCATTAAAGTCCTTGCATGCTGAAAAACGGGTAAAAAAATCTACGGATCAACCACCAGGATAGATTATAACTCACAATTTATGGCAGGGTATTTAAATTGTAGATTTCAAGAGTACTTAAACTGAAGTCACGCCAATGAGCAAGCAAATCCCTGCACGTATGCATGCATCCCTATGGGCAATTGTCATCTGTTGTTTACTGGTTGCCTGTAACAAAGGCTGGCTCAATGAATATAGTGGCAGCTATAAAGCCGATACCACCGGAAAAGTCATAGATATTATTTACCTGGAATCAAATAGTTCTGAATGGGCCCAGAACTCAATTTTAGGCTACCGGGTTTACGAAGGAGGTCAGGTAGTACCTATGGAAGAAGGACCGTTCCTTACCGGTGGTACGGGTATACCAGGCAGTCAGAATGCAGGAAGTTTTAACTCAGACCATGAAGTGCGGTTAACAAACGACAAGCGGTTCTTGCTGGCCGTTAATTCAGGCGACAATACTATTTCAGTATTTTCTATACAATCGGATGGCACTTTAAAACTGACGCCAGGTTCGCCTATTTCGTCAGGCGGTGAAACACCAGTGAGCATCGACATATGGCAACAATACGTTATAGTGCTGAATAAAAGCAATCATCCTGTACTCCCCACCTATTCAGCGCCCAACTATTCTGTTTTTACTTTAAAAGGCGATGGTTCATTGGTGTTTGTAAGCAAATTTGAATTGCGTAATGGCATCTCGCCCGGACAGGTACTTGTTTCCCGCAGCGGCGCCTTTGTGTACGGATCCAATACCTGGGGTTTTGATTATTCACCACCAGCAGAACGACTGAATATATTTTCCATTGGTAATAATGGAACGTTTACTGCAGGACCAGCAGCGCCTTCTTTTGACTCCAATCTTCCGGGGGCATTGGGTTTGTATGAGAGCTCAGATCAACATGTTTTGTATGTTGCTTTTCCATTCTCGGCCCAATTCAGTTTCTATGATATAAACAAGAACGACGGCTCCCTGACACATGCAGGCGACGCAACCGCCCGGCCAGGCTGCAGCCGCTTTTGTACAAACAGATCGAAGCATAGCTTATTTACAGCCAATACCATCGACAATTCAGTGAGCCTATTCGATATAACAGATGCCCATTCGCCACGTAAAACAGGTGAGCTATCCCTTAAGGAAACCGGACCCGCATACGCCGGCTATTTCGGACAATACACTACCAGTCAGTGTGTTTCACTGGCTACCAGCAGCAATGACCAGTATTTATATGTAGTTTCTCAACACGGCAATCCAGATACGACTATTGGCAATTATAATTATTTACACGTTTTGCATATCGTTGAAGGAAATTTTCAGGAGCAAGACGAACCCCTTCAATTGCCTGTTGCCAATAAATTCCGGCCACGGGGGTTGGCGGTTTTGGGGAGATAGACATAAACGTTGGAGAGAAACTAAGGGCTAATTAAGACCGGATAAAAATAAATTTTGTACCATTGTTAAAATTTCTACTTTTGCATCCATGAAACAAATGACAACATATCAATACCTCCTCTGCGGCTATCCATCGGGTACGGGGCGTGCTTTGGTATGATGTTAAACATAAAACATTGTAAAGCCCCCCCGATGTATCGGGGGGGCTTTTTGCTTGCACTTATAGCGAAAAAGACTATCGCTGGCCAGTAAGTGCAGCATCCTGCCTTTTCAACCAGCCAGGAACACCATTGAATATGAGTGATCACCATAGATAAAACAATTATTAATCACAAAGAATGGTAAATGAAAAAGATACCAACCTTATTCAAACGGGAAAATAGCCTACCCAACAATCCTGTAAAGAATGAAGTAACACCCGGCTGTGAATGGGTGTTGGAAGGAATGGGCGTTGCTACCCATAAATGGGATGGTACGTGCTGTCTTTCAAAAGAAGGCGTACTATACAAAAGATACGATGCCAAACAAGGTAAAACGCCGCCAGAAGGATTTGTTCCTGCACAGGACCCGGACCCAATTACAGGCCATTGGCCTGGATGGCTGCAAGTAACTACCGGAGCAGAAGATAAATACTTTATGCAAGGTTGGCACAATAGCTTTGCTACCTTAGGCAATCCTATTCCAGATGGCACATATGAATTGATTGGCCCCAAGGTCAATAGCAATAAAGACGGCGTACAGGACCATATTCTGATCCCGCATGGAAAAAGCGACTACCCGGATTTTCCACGGACCTTTGAAGCCATAAAAGCATACCTGGAAACTTTTCAGGGCGAAGGTGTCGTATTCCATCATCCTGATGGCCGCATGTGTAAGATCAAACGCCGGGATTTTGGGTTCAAATGGTAGTCATTATATTGGAATATAATAAACAGGCCCCGGCATAATACCGGGGCCTGTTTTGTAAATAATCTTGTATTGAGATGATCACATTTGAGTGGCGGCTTTTTTATAACCCGAATTTCCTATCACAACCTTTACCTTCTTTTTACTTGCTTCCAGGGAAGTTGTTTCAGGATATTGCGTTTTGTCGGGAAGGGTGTTATATTTTATATTGAATATCACCTTATCATCGGGATCGTCAATATAGGTATTGACATCTATGCCAAGGATGATCTTTCTTACTTTGTCAATGGTTACACTCAACCCATCCCCTTTTTGATTATAATCGACAAAATCAAGCTTTACTTTTTTGCCAGGCTCAAGTACATGGAGACTTGTTTTACCATCGGCATATAATTGTTGGATTTTTTCTGCATCGGGCGGTAGATAGGTTTGAATTTTTTCAATGGACTTCTTTATATACTCTTCCATGTCTTCTTTCTTGTTTCCAGCAATCTTTCCTTTTATGCCACCCTTTTTCTTCACCGGTGTTGAGCCACCTGTTTCCACTTTAACAAGTTTTCCATCAACGCCGTAATAGCATTGGTTCTGCTTTTTAGACTTCTCCTCTCCCTTAACAGAAGTGGTGGTTGTTTCTATCCATTCATACTTTTTTAATTTCTCCTTACTCTCTATCAGATTTGTTTTAATGATGCCCACTGTTTCTTTTACTTCAGCCTGCCCTTGTGCAACTATTTTTACTGTTCCGATGACCGTGATCAGCGCGAGGGTTAAAAACATATTTTTCATGGTTGATACTCCTTTCCATGAAGTTTTATTATTTTCTTACCATCGCCAAATAAATAGCCCACAGGAAAGCCATGATTTATAAATCTTGACAATTCAAATACAGACTTAAGCGCCTGCTTTAGTTTACGTCAAGCAAATCCCTTTCCGGCAACCGGGAAAAAGGCGCATGGGGTTCTGTTTGATACCAGAGTACAACAGATGCTATATCATTTTGCTGCGGTAAATAACGACCATCATTTCGCCACCCAGGAGACTGTATAGTAACTTTCAAATTTTGTATAGGAGAGCCAGCCTCATTTAGTTTAACAAGGCGGTTACTCCATGAAAGAGTACAATTTTCCATTTCTGAATCTTAACCACCTTGAGAACCCATAGAACCAGGTTTCATAGAGTGTACCGGCTGTGGTTGTGGTGTATATTTTATCAGCCGATCCCCAGGCTTCCCGGCACATATCTTTCGTCATGCCTGATTTTACAACCCCATCAGCAATCAGGTTTCCATTGGTGGGGCCAAATACTTTTATTAAACGAGCTTTGTTAGCTTTAAACTCTTTTTCATACTGAAGGTTCCTGGCTTTTTCTTTGGCGATAAGCGAGTCCCTCACTCTTTTCTCTTCTTTTTTCCTGGCCAGGTATTTGTCTTCAGTAATAATGTTACTTTGGTTAAGGCATTTGTCTTCCGGATCTATAAACTTGTCATAGGTTATACGAACGGCGATCTCCTTGTTTGCGCTGTCTTTAAGTATTAAAGCAAGCTGACCAAAGTATTTTTTTTCTTCCTCTAAAAAAGTAATTTCCGTACATCTCCATTTACTGCCGGGCACGAATTCCCTGGTTTGTTTATCCAGTGGGTTTTCATATTCAGCAGGAATGTCATTGGGATCTATACTGAAGAAGATATTTTTGTTTACATAGGTCTGTTTCAATTTTTCAAGATATCCGTTGAAGAATGCAGCCACGTTTAGCTGCCACCTGTCCCCAAATTGCCAACGTATTCTTTCACCACTCTCATCCTCAAGCGTGATGGTACGCGTACAATACTCCTCATCGGTTACTTCCCAGTTTACAATTTTAAAAGTTTTGTTCTCCAGGGCACTGAAGGGAGTATACCCCTTTGAAGTTCCCTTGTAGGCCTTCTGGTTCTTTTCAGAAAGGAAAAGGGGCCAGGAAGGTTCATCCCATTCGGCTTTTTTAGCATAAGGAGTCCTTGGAAGAAAATGGATCTCCTGACCTATTAAAGATGCGGGTTCGAACTCACATTCAATGCTGTTAATATTAATGGAACTGTCATAGGCAGGTTTGGCAGGTTTGCTTGCTACGCTTCGGGTACCGATCTGAGCAAGAGCAACCTGGCCAATAAACAGGGCAAGGAGCAAAGGGCTTCTTTTCATAATAGGATCTTACTATATTTCGATAAAGGTTAAACGCAGGTAAGCTATACATTGTAAACCGATTATGCAAGATTTTTTTTAATTATCCTGGAGCTTTGGCTTGTAAGGCTGCCTTCAAAGCATTTAAGCGGGAAAAAACAAGGAGGTGTTTCTTTTTGGGACGGAGGTAACGGAAAGTTTACTTATTTGCCAAGAGAAAGATTATTTTTTTTGCAAAATTCATCGACGCCTACGGTGTGGTTCAGTTCCCGGGTATGGGAGGTGGATTTGGTCCGGTTAGCCTTGGCAAGTTCAGCTATTGCGTTTAGGATGTCTGCGGGAATGTTAGTCCCATATGTACTTTCTATATGATTCAAGATAGAGCGCATTTCCAACATGGCCAACCGCTGTTCTTCTATGCTGTTATGAATAGTGTTCATAAAAGTGGGATTAAATTTCTCTGTCTAAATTTAAATCCTTTGTAATAGAGCTGCCCCAACTATTATACGGTTTTTAACACCGTATTTTTACGGGGATACCAGAAAGGAGCCTGAATATGTCCCGAATTGGTATTAAATTTAATTGGTCAGCCCCACTGGCCGGTTATATTACATTGTTTTACAGACCTATGCAATTAAACCATCAGAACTAACGGTGTCCTACCCTTTTTATACTACCATTCCCAGGAATAAGAAATAAAAACGAACCTGCATCCAAAGGATGTTACTGGTAATTTGGCATTAGCGGCATCCCATCCCTCTTTTTTCCACGATACGTTTTATTTTATCAGCAGCCTCTTTAAAAGGGGATTTAAAAGCCTGCCCAACTTTTCGGGCTATTGATTCTCAGCATTTATGTCTTTTCGGGCGACTGCGAAGAGAATACCTATATTATTATTGCAACGCCAAAATCATCAGCGCATTTCTGTTCGGACTAAAACGTTTAACCCTATGCATAAAGTCTACTCTTTATTTTATAAATTTCTATTTGTCTGGTTATTTTTTACCGGCATGTCACAACGATTGTTCTCGGCACCAGGTACGAACCTGAAGTTCGATGGCAATAATGATTACGTCAACTGCCCCGGTTTAAGCCTGGCAAACACCTCTTTTAGCATAGAATTTTGGGCCCAGCGCCAGGGTGGAATTGGAAATTACCAATATATTATGTCTCAGGGTACTGCTACTACTGATCAATTTGTTGGAATACTCTTTCGGGTCACCACTAATGTACTTTCATTCAGTTTCTGGGGCGACGACCTGGATGCAGTTACTGCCATAAGCGATCTGAACTGGCATCATTATGCATGCACCTATGATGCCACAACAAAGTTGCAGTCCATTTATATTGACGGGGTTTTAGACGCATCGAGAACTGCAACAGCCAATACATCTTCCACAGGCACTTGTTATATCGGCGGAAATGGCGGCTCCTCACAAACGTTCAATGGAAATTTAGATGAATTTCGTGTTTATAATTATGCATTGACCGCTACCGAAATTTCGAGCAGAAAAAATTGCGAATTGAACGGTAACGAAACCGGCCTGATAAGATATTATCAATTTAATGAAGGAACAGCTGGCGGCTCTAACGGGAATATATTCAGTGCATTGCCTCTACCAGATGTAACTGCTGGCGGCAATAACGGCAGTCTTAAAGGCTTTGCATCAACGGGCACATCTTCCAACTGGATGGGCGGTTCACCGGTCACATCTGGCATTACGGTCCCCGCCCCGCCCACAGTTATCACTCCCGTATATATTGCAAAAGGTGCTACCGCATCTGCCTTAACGGCCACAGGAACCAGTTTAACCTGGTTTACAACAGCTACCGGCGGTACAGGAAGCAGTACTGCACCCACTCCGACTACTAGCACAGCAGGCACCACTTCCTATTGGGTAACCAGCGGCAATGCAGCAGGCTGTCAAAGTACAAGGGTAGAAATTGATGCCATTATTAAATCAACAGCCAGTTATTTAAACTTTGACGGGGTAAATGATGCCATCACACTTGCAGCTACAGGTTTTCCAACCGGCAATAGCGCCCGGACCATTGAAGCCTGGATACGAACAACACAAAACAATGGTGGCGGTACCATCATGACATACGGCGACCTATCATTAAGTAACCGGTTTGCATTATATCAAACTGGCGGGAAGCTTAATTTTGTCGCAGAAAATAACGATTATAATACGAACGTTGTTATCAATGATGGCGTATGGCATCACGTGGCCGCCACCTATGATGGCACCACGGTAAAAGTTTATATAGATGGAACACTGGCCGGCAGTTCGGCAAAATCGCTTAATACTACCGGTACAGCATTTAATATTGGTTACAGGGGTACTGCTTCGGAATACTTTAAAGGAGATATTGATGAAGTAAGGGTATGGAATACTGCCAGATCTGCAGCCAATCTTAGCAGCAACTGCCCCCTGGTTGGCAACGAAACAGGGCTTTTAGCATACTATCGCTTTGACCAGGGCTCCCCCGGAGGGACCAACACAAGTGTAACTTCATTACTGGACGCAACAGCCAATAACAAAAATGGTACATTGTCAGGGTTTGCTTTAACAGGAAATGCTTCGAATTGGTTAATAATGGCTCCCTTATCAACTGGGCCGGATGTTATATCACCGGTAACATATTGCCAGACAACTACTGCCGCTGCATTGACTGCACCAGGAAGTGGTTTGTTATGGTACACCACGCGATTTGGAGGCACCGGCAGCAGCACCGCTCCTACCCCTTCCACTTCAGGTACAGGCACCACCTCTTACTGGGTTACACAACCTATTACTTGTGGAGAAAGTCCCAGAAGCCGAATAGATGTAGTGGTAAATCCCCAGATACTGGCAACAGCCAATACCACTATCTCCTTAAACATCAGCAGTACCACTTACTTTAAAAATGCCTGTAAAGATGTTATTGCTATTGTTTCTCCTACCGGCGCCAGCCCGATCAGCGGGAATACAACAGCAAAGGTTTGGCTTGAAGGAACACAACCCGCGCAATATGTAAAACGCCATTATGAAATAACACCGGCGTCCAATGCAAGTACAGCTACCGGTACTATTACATTATATTTTACACAAGCGGAATTTAATGCTTTTAATGCCGTTAACAGTATTAAATTACCAACCGGCCCCACCGATAATACAGGAATTTCCAATCTTCTGGTTGAAAAACGCGGCGGTGTGAGTAGTGATGGCACCGGCATACACAGCACCTATTCGGGAACCATTACTACTATTAAGCCTGTCAACTCGAATATAGTATGGAATGCAACGGCCAGCAGATGGGAAATAACTTTTGATGTGACCAGCTTCAGTGGATTTTTTGTAAAAACAATCAGCAGCACATTACCTATAACATTGGTAAACTTTACTGCCCAAAAAAGAAACAACGAGGTGTTAATAAGCTGGAAGGAAGAAAACGCGCTCAACTTCAGCCACTATGAAGTGGAGCGTAGCAAGGACGGTTTGGTTTATACCAAAATCGGCACCGTAGCTGCAAAAAACATCAGCAGTACTAATAACTACCAGTTTACAGACGCGGAAGCCTGGGATACAGATGTGCGCTATTACCGCTTGAAAATGGTGGATAATGATGGCACCTCCCGGTATTCAACTGTAGTCAGAGTTAGCAATAAAGCGACAGGAAGTATAACTGTTTACCCGTCGCCCGCAGACGACTATATTACTGTAGATCTTAACAACAATTCCAACACCAACACTACAGCGCTGCTATTAGATGTGACCGGAAAAGTAATCAAACCTGTTACAATAACAGGTCAGCATACCACTGTTGGATTAAGCGGTTTATACAGTGGAACTTATCTGCTACGTTTTGATAATGGGCAAACCATCAAATTCATTAAGAAATAATATGCTTTGATCAGGATAAACGGTGCATTTTAAAAGAGCCGGGGTTAACAGCCCTGGTTCTTTTTTTATTGGGTAACCTTGCTCAGTTCCGAGGGTAAAACACCATGGTGTTTTTTAAAAGCCGCTGAAAACTTGCTGGTGCTTTCATAACCAAATTTCCAGGAAATTTCCTTTATCAATAACTGATTTTCCATAAGCAGCTCTTTCGCCAGTTCCATTTGTTTTTCCTGAAAGTATTGATAAACCGGTTTACCAAAGAGTTGTTTGAACTCCACTTTAAGTTTGGTTTCAGAAAGGTTGAATTTGCGGGCCAGCAAGTCGATGCCGGGGAATTTTTCGAACAGATGATTACTGAGGTAATGCTCCACCTTGTTCATGTTAAACTTGTCGGTATAATCAACAAGTACATGCCTGGAAACTATTTCATCTTCCCGGCAAAGTTTGAAAAAGTCGAAGATCAGCTCGAGGGTACAAAATTTCAGGTTGAGAAAATCTATTTCCTGCGCATTGCCGCCAATATTCATGGTGACGTTAAACCGGTCGAATTGCGAAAGGGCGGCCTTGCCATCCTCCAGCGGCCATACAATGTAGCCCGCGTCAGACCTGATGAAACTATCAAGCTTACCCTCTGTAAATAATTTATTCGGCATCAGGTTTTTTTGCAACCAGGCCTCGTTAAAATATAAAGTGAGGTATTGATTATTCGATCCTTTGAAATTAAGGTCACAATTACGCTCCCGCGGTTTAAAAAACACCCAGCTAAAACGTGGGAAATTGATAGATTTACCGCAGAGAGCATTTTTACCAGGTACTACGTTAGTGATATTATTAAGGCTAAGCATGTAATAATCATCGGCGGTCATTGGACCGGGCGTGGGGGTGTCATACATCAGGTCGAATGCAACATTTGCTTTATAACGCATTTTAGAGAATACAATCCAGCAACCCTCTTCCAGTTTATGATAATAAAATCCGCCGCTGCAAAAGGGATTATTTGAACTAACAAATTGCTTTTCAAGGGAATGCTTTACAAAAGGAAATTTTTCAAAACTGTTGATCAGCTTCTGGGGAGAATTAACATTGCAGGGGAGATGATAAAAACCTTTGCTATAGGTAAAATAATATTGTTTGAACTGACTGAGCCAGGTTTTTACTTTCTGGGTTAGCATAGAGCACGTTAGGGGTGTAAGTTTTGGATCACCAAATATAATAAACTTGCATTTGGGTCGCCAGTAATGGCCAAATTAAATCTTGGCGCACCAGCATTTTCTCAAAAACAGGTCTCCCATATCATGGCAATTTCATTCCTGCCGGCAATAAACGACCATAAGCAAATATTTTTTATCCAGCCCCGTTGAAAATATGGTAACATCCCATTTCATCGCTCAAATTTATGTATAAATGTAATCCTGTTCCATCATTTGAAGTTGCCGAACAAAAAATTCTGTTACTTTCTTCTAAGCAGGCTAATTTTTACCCTATTCTTACAATTAAGTATACCTACCTTTTTTGAGCCTGTTTACAATGGTATTTTTTTTAGCTATCTTGGGACAAATTAAGAGATCAAAAGGACTTAATAAGCTTATAACGTTAAATAATGGATGTAAAAGTATTTGTATTTGGAAATGGGAATTTGAGTTTCAAGAACTTTCTCGAATACTATGAAAAACCGATTACCGAAATTTTAAAAACAAACAACCCGAGTTTTGTTCTTTGTGATTTTAAAGGGGTAGACACCCTGACAATGGAGTTGCTAAAATGCGAGACTGCCAATGTCAGCATATTGCATATCGGCACAACACCAAGATACAGCCCTGACAAATACAAAACCAAAGTAAGCCAGTGGAATTTTATTGGCGGATTTCAATCAGATATAGAACGAGATACCGCTGCCATACATATGTGTACTCATTTTCTTGCATTTGATTTCAACTCAAATGAAAAAAGGAAAAGCGGCACTTTAACCAATATTGAGAACTGTTTAATTCAAAATAAAATAAATATAGCAAGCACCTTGCTAAGGGAAATAAAAGGGTAAAATTCACTTTGACAATTTATGAGAACCTACGTTCTTGGTGACCTGCACGGACAATACCAATCTCTAAAACAATGCCTGCTTACATGCAATTTTGACTACAGTCAGGATACACTTATCCAACTAGGTGATATAGCTGATCGCGGAGATGAGGTCTTTGATTGTGTGGAAGAACTATTAAAAATAAAAATCCTTATTGCAATAAAAGGCAATCACGACGATTGGTTCTTAGATTTTATCAGAACTGGTTTTCATCCAGCCGCCTGGAATTTTGGCGGAATAGATACAATAAAGTCTTACTCAACAAAAGCAGGTAAAACACCTATTATCAGAAAATCACGCCAGGGCTACAAAACATCCTTCAATCCGGATGACATCCCATTATCACACAAGCAATTTTTTGAAAGCCAAATACCATATTATATAGACACAAAAAACAACTGCTATGTACATGCTGGCTTCAATCAATTTCAACCATTCCATCAGCAACCCTCCAGTATTTATTACTGGGATAGAATTCTGTGGCAATCAGCAATGAATTGGCAATCGAAAGCAAAACAAGATCCCAATCTCGCGCCATTCGAAATAGTCACAAAATTCAACAACATATTTATTGGCATACCAATACTATGAAATGGGGATTAGATAAACCGCTACAAGCTGCTAATATTTATAATTTAGATACCGGGGGAGCTAAAGGTGGAAAACTGACGATTATGGATGTTGATAGTAAACGTTTTTGGCAATCAGAGTAATAAACTAGCTGTTATTTCATTAGACATAAAAATTACTTAATTCCAGATGTTCAATATTTTCAAGAATAAAACAGTTAACCCATTGGAAACCGAGATCACAATAAATCCTTCGATTCTTTTTGAAACTACTGTACCAACCTCTCTTTTAACATTAGGTAATATACACTTGGGAGACACCATTCAGAAGATTAATTATTCTGGCATTGTTTTAACAGGACTGGAAAAACCTCCAGAAAATACCACTTCAACAAGTTGGCGTGATGGTAAAACATTTTATACTGTTAACGGAATAGAATTTGAGTTTGAGTTAAAAGACAGAATAGCCTCTGTTTTTGAAAATGGCGGATGGGTTGGAATGGATACTGGAGCGAGGTACAGAATTAAAGAAAAAATTATTGTTGAGTTTACAATTGTGAACAACCTGCTGGAGGTATATAAAAAAATTCCAAAGAATCAAATCGAAAAAAAATTTGGGAAGGCGGATAAGATTATAGAGACCTGGGAAAGTTATGATGGCACTTTATTCCACACTGATTACATCTATTTTGACAGACAGATAAGAATTTATTATCAAGATTGGGACAAGGAAATATATATAATTAATATCGGTGAAAGTCAAATTGATTATTCTTAGACTTACCGACTTAGCACCGTAATGTAATTGGCCAGTCACTAACTGGCCGCTTTCTTAACAAGCGGGCAAAAATTAATCCGTAACCAATGGTTCCTTGTATTCTATTAAAAAATTACTATCGACCTTGATGGTAGCAGAATCGTCAATGGCACCATTATCATTTATACTATAATAGGAATATAGCCTGTTTTTTATGCGATCGGCCAGCACTCTTTGAAACCCGGCAGAGGTCTCTTCACCGTGGCTTACAAGCCCATTGAGAGGAGACCTAAGAAAAAATATAAAGGACCTATTGGCTTTAATAATAAGCTCATTGGGCAAGAGAGACGACAACATTTCATTTGCTCTATTTCCGTTTACATCGAGCATAAAGATGCTGCCAGTTTTCTTTTGACCCGACACATTTTGAGAAACAAATGGCGGCTTGTATTTTTCAATATATAGGTGAATCGTTTGTCTATTTCTATTGAAAATTCGGCATTTAAAGTATGCGTGCCCATAAAAAATGGTATCGCCGACAAAACCCTTTTCAAGACTAATATCAAGGTGCGACAATTTACTCCCTGCTTTTTGATTACAGGAAACTATGCAGAAAAGCAAAAAACAGATCAATGATATCCTTATTAATCCTGGCATTCTTGTTATTTTTAAAACTGTGCGCTATCAATCACAACCTTCCGCCACGACATGGTATTTTTAAGTGATTCATTTGCATGTATGTTTCGCGGTCTAATCATTCGGCTTTTTAAGAAGTCGCGCAGATGTTTGATGGTTTCATAAAAGTAAAGATGTATAAAAAGTAAAAAGGACCATTATTGCTGATGATCCTTTTTTACGGACCGGACGGCTTTGATTCCATCCGATATTTTATTGATAATCAATTACCTTTGTTTTACAACAATGAGCGTCGCCTTCATGTATAAATCAAATGATAACAATTGATTTCCACTAATGAAGTTGTTGCAAGAATTTTATGTGATCATTATAAAATACATCCTTTCTGCCTACAGTAATCTTAAAAAAAAGTTGGAACCTGTCATCAGCCGAATCCTTCTTTATAGTCCCTATTAAGTCCCCTTTATGTATTGTATCACCAACTTTTTTATAGAATTTGTCCATATTCGCATATAAAATCGTCGTATCCTTATCTGTTATTAAAATACTATCAAATTCATCCCCGGTAAATATCTTTTTAACTTGCCCTCCTTTTACAGCAACAACATTACGATCCGCAGAATAAATACATACAACAGTTGCAGGATCTGCAATACTACCAATCTTATCTTTCCATAAATAAATGTATCCTTTTTCAACAGGGTACTTGGAAATATACGCAACAGTATCATTACAGCTTTGAGAAAATGAATTAACGCTGAATAATATACAAATTATTACAACTACATTAAAAGACATAATAGTTATTTGCCTTTATTAATTATTCAAAGTGCTATATTTTTCCCGGTTCCTAGCAGGAAAACAACTCAGTATAAAGTTTAAGGTTTCTTTTGTCATGCAATATGGCTTGTTTAAGATCTTAATGCAGTCTCCTCCAGCACATATTTCCATCTCCATTCCTAACTTACCTTTCTCATATACCTGAATATAGATCCTAGTGTCAAAAGGCAGTCCACATTTTTTACATGCGGTTGTACTATCATATTTTCCTGTCATTTTCAAAAATTCATTTACATATTCTTCCCCTGATAGTCGGGTGCAAAATTCATAGGAGGATTTGAGCAATTCCTTATTCATAGGAATATTTCTGCGATCAAGCAGATCCGTCGCATATATGACTACTTCGCTTTTTGATTTTTGTAACACAGGGTCAGCAAAATTAAAAATTCCTGACACCATCAGTAGGATATAGAATTTCATAATCAACTTTTTTGATTTTTTTCAATTTTCGGTTAATCTCCTTCAGTTGTTTTCTTTCATTCTTTGTAGGCTGCACTTCCAAACTCCTTTTCATGCGTTTCCTTACCATTTTATTCAAACTTATTATCCGGCTATTCGCCGCCTTACTACTTATCCCCGTCATCGTCAACCCAAAAGAATAATAATGCGTTTCCTCTGTTATAGGCCCATGCGTGTGGATCATCTGTAAATTATCAAAGAACACTTCCTGCGTTTGGGTTTCATTGCTGCAGAACACGAAAATATACCCATTTTTAACGACATCTATAACGGGTATAGTGTTGTTATCATGGGGTTTAACACAATTTGCAGATCCGACTGGATCAGCACCCCACTTACATACCTGAACTGTTCATCAAATAACACCCAATTTATATATGCCCGGGGATGTCCTGATCCCGCGTCCGGGTGGTTCTGCATATAACTTTGTAAGGCTGTAGTTAAACCAGGAACCCCACTTGATAATCCTTGAGCTGTCAGTCCTTTCCCTTGAAGCGGTGATCCTGAAACAAACAACCTTAATACATCGGCAACGGTCAGGGGCAGATCGGTTCGGGAATTAACACTTCCAGGCTGATAAAAATACAACTTACCAAAAATATTTATTTTATCGCCGGACATTACCTTCAGGAGACCGGTTGTAACAGGCCGGTTCATATTGTCGTAACCAGTTACCATCCATTTACCCTGACCGCGCAGTTTGGCATCCTGTGTCATTACCACCCTGTCCTGCTTATCATTGACCAGATATACCACGCCTGCACCTGGCACTTTTTTCATGATCATCCGGTTCTTATAATCATATTCATACCGGAAACATTGTTCATTCTAAATATCGCCATTGAGCGCAGACACGTCCCAGCCGTTTTGGATCAGCAATTCTACACCCCGGGGTTGTACCACACATCGCAGGTTATTCAGGTCGTCATAAATATAATACGTACATAACCACCCGCCCAGTACTA
The DNA here is from genome assembly GCF_017742245.1 of Niastella soli. GTDB lineage: Bacteria > Bacteroidota > Bacteroidia > Chitinophagales > Chitinophagaceae > Niastella > Niastella soli. The sequence goes on along the minus strand of NZ_JAGHKO010000006.1, from coordinate 178,156 downwards.
AGAATGTAAAAAAAGGACGATCCCCAAAGTAGCACATGCAAAAGGATTATCATTCTACGACCTTGCCATACAGCATGCTGATGCAAGTCAGTAGGATCAGGAAGAGGTTCTTTTTCATTTGCAAGAATGGTGTTGGATACTCCGAATGTAAGATACCGAAGCTCCTAAAAAAGAGAAGGAGGTCCCACTTGATAGATGTGCATTGGGAAATAAACGCCAGGAACGGTAAATCCCTGGCGTGTCGATAATATATCTGTGTTTTTTCCAGTTTAGTTGGTTGATTTAATCAAATAACCAGGCTTCTTTGTACAAATTATTTATAATATAAAACGAAGGCCCTGGACTGCGTCCAAAAAGAATGCTATCAACATCTTTAATATTATACATAAACGTTGTGTCTTTATTATCAATTTTTAAATAGACTTTAATTGAATCACCAACAGGAATATACTCATTAATGAGGCTCCACGGTTCGGAATAATTTCTTTCTAATGAATCTCTATAACTAAAGTCCTTATTTATCCTCAACACATAAAGATTCACTTTCTCTGTTGATCTAAATATTTTGAGGACTCTGCCATGATTATCATTCACTGTCCTGCTGGTTTCGTTTGTTTTTTTATTCCTGCAACAACAAACAGCACAGGCAATGACTATAACTGGGAAATAAAAAATCAGATACGTTCTCATTAATTGCTTTTTCTAACTGTATTATATGTCACTAGTCTTGGCCAGCCCGCGCCGGTATTGACAATTGTTTAATTCGTTTGCAATGGTAGTCTCAAACATAATAAAAGCGATATAATCTTCGAATAAAAATGCCTTCAAATTTACGGCTTGAAGGCATTATCAATGCTTATTTATATGATATAGTGGCTGGGCAGTTGTCTATTTACCTTGAGACTTTTTGAATAATTCAGGCAATCCCGCTTTTTTCAGAAACGCCGCTGCCATTTCCCTTTTCTTAATAAAGTAGGGATCGTTAACGTATTGCTTTATAGCCCTATTATTGGTTACTCTAACTATACCCGGTACATTCTTTTGAGTTATTCTTTTCACCAGTACCCCTTTTAAATTAATTTACGTAATTGATCACTATCAGGCAGCACCTGTTGAATTTCAGCTGGTGGTTCGCTCGAGTTCATAAAGGTGGCTACTCCCATCGGTGTGTTCATGTTCCTGATGGAGTACTGTACAATGGAATCCTGCTTTTCTTTACAAAGAATGACACCAATACTGGGAAGTTCATCTGGAAGTTTAATTTTGTCATCCAGCACATTCAGGTAAAAATGTAACTGACCAGTATATTCGGACTTGAAACGATCTTTTTTAATTTCAAATGCCACCAGGCGCCGTAGAATACGGTTGTAGAAAAGTAAGTCGATTGAAAATTCATGCCCCTCTACCTCCAGGCGAAACTGGTTACCAATGAAAGTAAACCCTTTTCCCATCTTCAGAATAAACTCTGTTATATTGGAAACTATGCTATTCTCTATTACGCTTTCGTTATCGTCATCCTTTAACTGTAGAAAATCAAGCAGGTACTTATCTTTAAATAATTCGGCAGCTACATTATTATCACTAGCGTCAATAGTTGTATCAAAATTGTGGTGTAGTTTGCCAATGTGCAGAAATAAGTTCTCCTGTATGTGATGTTCCAGCACTGAAACCGACCAGTAATCTTCTGCGGCCCTTTGCATATAAAACATTCGCTCTTCCAGGGCTTTGCATTTATTGAGCAGAATTAAGTGATGAGTGAATGTAATCGATAAAAAATTTGTTAGAATAGGATTATCATTATCTGTTTCCAATGGCCAACTTTCTTTTGCCTCAGAATTTTGCAATTGGACCGTCAGCAACGGTCCAATTATATCTCCTTGTTTATCATACCTTTGTAATTGGACCGTCAGTAACGGTCCAATTGGATCGTGCTCATATGCGATGTAAAACTGTCGCATTTTTTTAAGACTACTAGCAGAAAAACCCCGCAGGTCAGGCATCTGATTTTTTAAATCAGTTGCTATTTGTGACAATACTTTGTCGCCCCAATTTTGCTCCATTATTTTGTCACTAAGTAATTTGCCGATATAATAATATAACAGCAACTGCTCCCGGTTAACTAATCTAGCTGCGATGTAGCGACTTTGAGCAATACGAGATTTGAGATCTTGTAACAATTGAGTGTACTGTTGACTAGTTTCCATATTATTGATTATTGGTATTACTTATTAAAACAACTCCCCCACCCTCCTGTACTAACCGCATCCCATCCCTCTTTATCCACAATTCCTTTATTTTATTAGCCGCCTCTTCTGGTGAAATGCGGATGTATTTGTAAAAATCCTTTGTTCGTTTATGGCCGCTGATCTTCATAATCAACTCGACCGGCGTACCGGCCAGGAATTCATTGGTGCAGAATGATCGGCGGGCCGTATGCGAAGTGATCCAGTCGTATTTGGGTTTTATGACCTCAATACTTTTGTTTCCTTTTTTGTAGGAGAATTTAATAGAGCGGTTTAGTGCAGCCAATTTGCCGATGGTTTTTATGTGGCGGTTAAATTCCGGATTGGTAAGCGCGGGTATGCGTTCTTTGAACTGCCGGGTAAAGATGTGTTTCGCTTCTTCACGTAAGGGAATAATAACCCAGTGATCTGATTTTTCTTGCTTCTTATACAACATATCCCGTTGCAGGTCTTCCGGCTTTAAGGTACTGAAGTCGGAGAACCGTAAACCTGTCAGGCAGGCCAGGACAAACAGATCCCGGTATTCGATCAGATGAGGATGGTCAGAAAGATCAGTTTGGTAAATGGTGGCAATTTCCTGGTGACTTAAATAAATGGCATCACTTTTCACCCGGTCTTTTATAAAGCCGCGTAGGTGTTTGATGGTTTTACCAATGGTGTTCAGCTTTAATCCGGTCAACACTTCCTGGCGAACGTTTGCACAGGAGTTGAGCCTCCAGGAACAGGTTTATGATGAAGAGGACAAATGTAATTATGCAGTTATGGTGAGAGGAATACCAGAACTTGATAGTTTGGAGAAAATTCGACTGATGGACGCTGACATCCCATATTGGAAAGAAGCAATTACATATTGGTCATCCGAATGGCAAGCATTTAGGAATGAATGAAAAATGAATCGAATTAGAATCTGAATTAAATTGAGTGATTTGGGATACTGTCCCTAACTATAAATTCATCTAAGAAGTAAGTTTGTGAATTGCCATCTTCACAAATAATAGCAGCTCTATTTTTATAGAGTTCAAATTCTTTTGCCACAAAGCTTTTGCCATCGCTTAGAAGTTTTTTGCAAAAAAATTTATTCCTACTTAAATCATATAAAAACAACCAGTTATCTTTTATGAAAAGTAAACCGTCATTCTCCGAAGCCACATCTATTGCTGTTTCAAATTTATTGATATTAATTTTTTTAGCTTCCTTATTTAAACTGCAAAGGGTTAAATACCTGTAGCTTGAAGAACCTTGCCCCAAACCTAAGTAACCTAAATCTGATTTAAATAATACTTTTGGAATCATTCCACTATGAGTTTTACAGCCGAGATAAAAATCAAGTGTATCTAATATATCATTAATCTTTACTTCTATTTCATAATGTTCTTTATCAATTGGAATATATTTAAGGTAGTCGCCATTTGCAAAAAAAGTATCTCTAGCTCCAGTACAATTAAAAAAAAATTCTTTGGTAAGAGTCATTTCATTGCTAACATCCCCTTGTTTATCCCTATTTTCTTGTTTAGGTAAGTTTCCTTTGCAATTCACAAAAAAAATAATAAGGAATACTATTTTAAAGTGGCTTATTGGTTCTTCCTTTAACTTTTTCATAGATTGCGTTTAAGTTTACAACGTGAATTATAAATAGGTGTTACTTTCCAAAATATTGTACCGCCATAAGCTACCGATGAAGTATAAAGAACCATTCCTTTTCAAATTCCTTTATTAGCAGCTGAATATGTTAAAGAGGCCTTTCCATTCATTTAAGTATCTTTGATACCTATCCGAAGTTAAAGTTTTCATGCCTACATAACAAAATAAATATCCACAACACATCCAACAAGTACCCCGCATTTATTTTTATCCCTCACTGCCCGCCTGGAAGTGGCTGGGGAGGTATCCCCAATTATCCGCCAGCAGATTCACTGGTGCTTAACGCAATCAGTTCATTGGATAACCAGTTTGCCATAGATATAAAAAGGCGTTATGTAACAGGCATATCAAGGGGCGGACAGGAGCATAGCACAAAAACGCCCGGTACCGTTTTTTTATTTTTATGAGCGCACCGATCTCCAGATAAATAAGCCTATTTCTTTCTACCTCCTGCTGAATCAAACTTCCAATGTGAATTGGCACAGATTTTCATTGCGGGGTGTATGTATATGATTTGCCTTCAAGTATCTCATTATCTGATAATCCGGACACCTCCCTGATTACCTGCAAGGCTGCAGCTTTTGTGAGATTATCGCTATTCTTTTGAATATACTGGGCAATGGTAAATTCAGTGCAGCCCAGCACATCCATCAACCGGTGGCGGGTAGCCGGGTTATTTATAGCTTTGAGCGATTTTTGAGTAAGTTTCATAAGGTGATAAGTATTGATTAGTACTATGTTATTCATATAATAATGACGACTACGACTATCAACCATTACTAACTACCAAATTAGATCAGGCTCACTCCCAGACCTTCACTCAAGAATTAATCAACGAGATTGTGCTATGGAAAATTAATCGCTATGCATAAATTAATCCTGAAACGCTAGAACTGTTAAACTCGGATCTTTTAAAAGCCGACATTTTAGATTCAGAATTTACCAGGCACATATTAAAAGCGCTTTTGAAAACGCCCGGCCTTCGCCTGCCAATGGCATCAACAATACTAAGATTTCGCAACCGAATGTTTACCAGATTATTGATCAATGTGCCTTCAGAATTTTGTATGGTTCGGAGTTGGGGTCAACCGATCCAAGAAATAACAAGATTATTGATCAGCAAATTCAGCTTTATTTAAAATACCTGGAAAAGTTGAGAACTACAGCTGTAGAACACTCCTGGCCATTTTCAGAAATGGACCGTATACTTTATATACTAGACATAAAATATAATAAGGACATCCCTATTAAAGCCTAATGAAATTGGAGCAAAAACTTGCGTATATTGACTGGCAGTGATAGTCCATATTCTACAATACTTTTCCAAACTGACAAGAATTTAAAGCCGGGGTTCAACATTTACAGCCCACGGAAATTGATTGTCTTCTTTACACTTCCAACGGTTGCCACCACCCGCCGTCAACGGCATGACAGTGAAGCTAGATCGCCTTTTGTTGATCAAGCTCAATGTATTATATAATACCACCGTATTTTTTCTGTATTTTACTTGACAATTAATTTTATCTTTCCCATATTTGCGCCTGAGAATATCCGAAAAACTCCACTGTCCGAACCAGGAATATCCGAAAAACTTCACTGTCCGAACCGAAAAACTGCCTTTTACAGGCTAACAGCATTGGTTAGTTACCATTTTTCGTGGCTGAAAGGGATGTGAGTAACTATAAAATGCCCCCTATTATTAATAACACCCCTAAACTAATATGCAAACAGCGCGTATACTTCTCGCCGTATGGGCTATTGTCGTCCTCCTGTTCAGCTGTAACCGCAATTCCGACCAGCTACCACCCAAAAAAGCGCCACCCACAGAATTGGTAATATCATCCAAAACCAATGGACTGGCCCAGGTAGATTTCATTTTCCACCAAACCAGGATCGCTTCAGGAGATACCGTATGGCTTTCCATCCGCAACAATACCAATGCACCGATCGTAAACCTGAAATATATTGTGGAGTTGTGCAAAGCGGTTCCCCAGAACTATGACAACTGCGACCTTCAGGTACATGGGCTGATCACCGACTCCATTCAAAGTGGCCAAACCCGGCCAAAGGTCTTTACCTGGATCAACAGGAATATCAGACTGGATTCTTCTCTTATCAATACCGGCGTAATTGCCCACAACAGCCTCCCACCCCATCCACTTGGCAATGTATACAGCAATATTTACGCGAGCTTTGAAACCGATAGCGAAGTAGGATATTATGGAACGGTAAGGGGTTATGTACTGGCGGACGGCCTGGCCCGGTTCAGGATAAAAGGAAAAGACAATGACCAGTTCAATGCAACCGGTTTGTTTACCCAGGCATTTGACTTCACCGGCAATTTATACAAAGACAACAGCCTGCTTACTCCGTTTAAGCTTGACTCCATTACCGTAAACGGCAACCGGCAGTTGATAGACACAGCCAATAATAAATTCAACTTCAGGCTTGCCCTGCAAAAACCGGTACGGGATACCATCCAGTCTCTATTGCTCTTCACCCAAAGAAACTTTTAGCATGAAGCTTTTATTACGTTATTTTATTTTATCTCTGCCGACCCTTTGTTTCCACAGCAGCTTTGCACAGGCAGATATAACAATAACCGACCACCGCAACTTTGTATTGCAAACGGTGGAGAATAATGGTTCAATCAGTGGCAGTGATGTGGTAGTAAAGCTGACGGCTTTTTATGAGAGCTCCAAACAACAATATACAGTAAAGCAATTTGAGGGCGAGAAGCTTTTTGAGGTAAAAGCGCCCTTAAACAGGACCGAGTTCAGGAATCTGCTTACTGCAGCCCTGAACAAGGATGGCCAGGATGTGAAGGCCTTTAGCGAATACAGCATAGAAGCCGTGTTCCTGTGGGTATATTCCTTAAAACAACAGGATGGCACAATAATCAGCGGCCGGCTCAACCTGGGACTGTTGACCCAACCTTTTACTGATAACAACGCGGACAATAGCCCGGAACGCGTAAAAGATCTGGAGGAAACCAGTAACCGCTATGCCCGCTGGGAGGCCATTAGCATGGCGAAAAAAAAGATATTTATTGACAACCTGAAGTTGTTCATCAAAAGGGTAAATCGTTCCAACGGAGACAGCGCCCTGATCACAGCCGAAGACTCCTTATTATTGGAAAGGATGATGAACATTTTTGAAAACCAGAACCTTCCCTCCCTCGATTCAAACATCAGGAACAGCTTCTCTACCATTTATCAAAGGATCAGGGGACAAATAGACACTGGAGGCAAGGCTACTAAAGAGGCAACGGAGTTGGTAAAGAAATTAGAGGACGAGGCAAAAAGTAATGGCAATTCTATAAAAAAAGCAAGAATTGAAGATAGCACTGCACAGACCGCCCAAACCGAGTTAAAAAAAGCTTTAAGGGATACACTTTTACCTGCTGCTACCAAGGCGACAATCGAAACGCAAATCACCACCATGGGAGTGATGCAAGGCATCACGGACAATAGGCTCCAGGGCTTTAGGAAAGACAGTTCTCTTTTGAGCGAAGAGATCAAAAAAGCGCGGGACAAAGCCGACAGTATTAAATATGTGGTCCGTTTTATAAAAAGCCACCCTTACGTTCCCTTCAATAAAACTGACGTGGCAATACAAAAAGAAACTGATTCCCTCATTTGCCTGCTGACTTATTTCGATACTGCCAGGAAAGTGCTGGAAGAAGTACAGGCTTACATGAGGGCCAACAATATTTATCCCATTGAAAAAGTAAGCCTGCAATTTGAGCGCGGCCATATTGAAAGAGTGCAGGCCTGGGTTCGCAATGAGCAGGGCTCACTCGATATTTATGAGAATATTTTTGCCATTGGCTTTTCTTCGATCAATAACCTGAAGCAATTCCAGTCAACCCGTCTTTTCATCAGGAAATCTAACAATTTCCCCAATGGTATATTCCTCAGTGATGTGCTGGGCAATTACGACAATGTACTGGACCTGTTTACCCGTGATTATAGCCCCGGCGACACTGTCATCAATGAAATCCAGCCGGCCACCGGCCCTATTACCCTATACAAGGAAAAAAATATCAAACTCTTCGAATCGAAAATATTTACCGACCTCCAGGGCTTCGAGGAAGATGCCCCCAATGGACTTGTTCAGATTGAAGTGAACAGAAGATTCAACCTGAACACTTCCCGCGTTCAGGTTGGTAACCGCAAGAATGTAAGCTGGGTTTCTTATATGGAGGTGTTTGGCGCCATAAACAAAATAGAGAACAAATTCAGGGAACTGGTGCTGAGAAACCAGAATACTGTAGAGAATGGCGTGATTGTATCACCATCGTACGCCACCAACCTCGACATCAGGCGCTATGAAAACGCCTCCCTTGGTTTAGATTTGAATGGCCTGCTCTTCGACTGGCCCGATATGAAATTCACCTCCTACTTCGATGTAGGTGTGCGGTACGGACACCTCAAAACGCTGGATACCGTGTACAACGTAGAAAATGGAACCGCCATTAAAACAGACATAGCCAATAAATATACTGGTAATACTTTTACCCTGAGCCTGCCGAAGATTACTTTTGAGTTCTTTTCTGAAAGGCGGGTTGGTTTCAAACTGGCCTACAATTACAATACCACCTGGTTATTCAGCAACAATGCATTCAAGCAGATTGTGAGTTATGCCAAATCAGATCTCAACAGCGTAACAACGGAAAGTAATGCCCGTAAATCACATATGCTTGAAGTATTCCTGCGGGCGGAGACCAGCCACGACAGCCATGGACAATTATTCCTGCGCGGCCGGTTCTTCTGGCAGCAGGGCGATGCGAACACCTTTTTCCCTCAAATACAGTTAGGCTATGCGTACAATATCATTTTCAGAAAACAATAACGCAATGCGACAAGTAACCCTTATTATTCTGTTATGTTGCTGCTGGATGACCATTTGTGCGCAATCGACTCATAAATGGTCGCTATACAAAGTCCCTGAACGGAATAAAGTAACGAACGTAAAATGGAAAAAGGATACGGTAATAGTTACCTTCAGAACCGTGCGGGTAGATTCCATGCGTACCGAAAGCGGCAGAAAATTTGGCTACCGCCATGAACGCGTTGAATCTTTACTGGAAATAAGAAAATATACACGGAATTCAGTATTATCAACATTTACATTGTCAGGCAATGTTAACCATGTTCCCGACCCTTCCAGAAAACCCTTTGAGCTAAAGATACCAGTAACCAGGTACGATCCCCAATACACAACTGATACCACCTGGTTCCTGTTTCCCGATACTATAGTTAATGGCGAAAGGAAAACCGAAAGCTACGAGAGCAGAAAAGATACCGCCACGACGCTCATCAGAGCCAGGCGGGTAAACATTTACAACCGCTATTACTTCTCAATTAATAAAAACAACACCAAAGCAAGGTTCCATATTGGAGCCAGCTATTCCCCCCAAATGGCCTACAGAAAAGTATTTGTAAATGACCCCTCCTTCAATGAACCCGCCAAACTCGACAGCCGCAGTACAAACGAATCAATGAAGTTCGGTTATACCATTTCGATGCAGGCAGGCATTGCCCTTGGCAAAACCCATACCCTATACGCTGAATACATCAACATGCGCCAGGGCTTCAAGAGTAGACAGACCGCCATTGACTGGAACACCGGGTTACCCAGGCCTTCCCCGTTAGATATGAACTACCGGTTTAACTACAATGGAGTGGGAATTGGCTATTTCAAAAGCGGCATCGATCATAGAGTGAATCTGGCTGCCGATATGGGCTTGTCTGTTTTGTTCCTGAATTGTTATGAGGACGATGTCGCCGGCGAAGTTAAAAGAGAGTCTTTAAGAACGAACCCTGCTACGAAGGATTTGAAAGGCACCAGCCTGGTGGGTAAATTCGGATTGGGTATCAATTGCAGGTTATTCAGTGAATGCACCCTGAAGATCATTCCCACCATTTATTACAACTTTACACCTGTCAGCACCCAGGTGCTCAGCACAAGATTATTCAATACAGGGCTCACCGTGGGCTTCCTGTTTACCAACCAGGATATTGGTATCCTTAGATAAATATTCTTTATCCCAATAATTACATCTATTCCTTTGCTTTACACTTCGATTGTAATTTCTTTAACACCGACTTCAGGTCGGCCAAATCGAAGTGTTGCTTTTGCACCTCTCATAAATTCAATTTCCTTTAAAACGGGCTGAACAGTTTTGAACAGATTATCAGCATTGGGCCCATACATATATAATGTTCCGTCGCTATAGTCCATTGCAATTTCATGACCGTCATATTCTCCAACCTCTTTTTCTGTGATTACTTTCTCTAAAACGTCCTCAAGTTCAAATAACGCATCAAGGTCATCTATTCCATATTTAAACCGGACTACAACAGCATGTTCTGGAGTATTATTTGAGTCGGATTTTATATTCATTTTGCTTATTATTTAATAATCGTTCTTATATCTAAACACTACTGAAATTCACTGTCTTTATTAATTTCAAATTCAGGCTTAATTGCAAACTTTCCTTTCTTGTCTACAAACCCTGATTTACCATTAAACTCAACGTATGCCAAGCCATTTTCAAATTGACTTGCATAGTCAAAAGTTGGCTCAATGACAATTCTTCCTTTTTTATCAACGTATCCCCATTTTCCATTCAGTTTAAAATTGGCATACCCTTCATTATAGTGCCATATTTCATCAAACTTTGGTTCAACAATTAGTTTGCCTTTGTCATTATAAGCCCCCCATTTTCCCTTTAGCTCCACTATATACATATGATCAGATAAATTTCCAGTCACATCATAAATTGGCGGGACTATAGTGTCTCCTGCTTTATTAATTCGACCTTGCCCAGTCTGAGTTGTAAAACTTCCTGGGTATGAGTTTAACGCCCACAGCCGTTTATATTTATATCGGTCTTTATTGTATGCAAAAGTATTTCCCTTCTTATCAATTAAAAGGGTTTGTCCGTCAAATGTTTCAACGCTGGCTACATCTGAAAGAAAAGGATAGCTAGTCTTATAAATAAGAGGAATAACAACCTTACCGGATTTATCAATGTAACCACAACTATCATTTACTCTTACATCAGATAACCCATTCGAAAATCCAAGAAAAACATCATCGAAGACAAACGGAATAACGGTATCGCCTTTTATATTTATGAATCCAAATTTATTTCCATTGCTAACACTAGCAAATCCATCGTAAAAAACCATCGCGCTTTTATACTTCGGCTCTATTAAAACATTTCCATGATTGTCGACAAAACCAAACAAACTATCTTTTTCAACTAATATTTGCTTATTCTTGTCACCCTGTAACATCCAGTCCCATTCCGGTTTAATAACAAGGTTTCCCTTTTTGTCAATGCAGCCAAATTTTCCGTTTTGCTTGATGATGGCGAGTTGAGTGGTCTTGCAAGCTGTGAAAAACAAGGTCAATATAATTATTAGAAGGTGTTTCATCAAAATGGCAGATAACTTTATAATCCGCTATTATACACCCTTTTTAGCTGAAATCAATATTTACAGGTTATTAGTAGCTATTTGCTCCAAAAAAACGGTCGCTATCATGTCAAATTTAATAAAATCATTCATTTAACATTATATCAGTAAGGCCTACCTATTTACGATCCTTAACATTTAGTATCTTTAGAAAAAGAGGCTATGAAGAGTATGAAATTGACGCAGTTAATTCCTTTCCTGACCTTTGACCTACCGTTAGACAGCCGAAATTGAAGAGTATTTTAAATAATAAAATTTAAAGGGAAGGTTCCAATAAAAGAATCGCAAAGCCTCGAACTATTAGCTTTACAAGATCATAGCGATGAACTATATGGATACGGGTACAGATGCAGTTTTAGAAACCAGGAGTCAATTATCTGGTAACACCCCTAATAAAACGGAGTTAATACGATAAACAGTTTTAGTTATCTTAAATTTTTTAAATAGAATTCTATGCGATTCTTCTCTATTATACCACAAATATTTTTCATACCTGCAATCCTTTTGTTAGGGAAAACGGCAATAGCTCAAAGTGATAAGAATATCTCTGGTATCGACCAATGGAATGATGCAATTGGCATCAGGATCTCACTGGCTGAATGGAATAAGATGGTGGCTGATGTTTTAGACCAAACCAATGGCGCCGATAGCAGTAAGCGTGATACTGCTTTTTATATAAAATATGTAAGAGTTGTAAACACTATTGAAAGTAATGCCTGGTTTGATAAATATGCTGAGGTGCGAAATCTATTTTATAAAAAGGTATTTGTAAACGCAATATTTAGTTTAAACGCTGGCCCTTATAAGGGCGGGTGTTTTTATAACGCAAAAATTGATCTATTTATTGGTGGCGTCCCTCATGCAAATAGCATGTTTTATATTACTAGTTTAAAAGAGTAATGCAACTAAATAGGAAAGTAAGCCAGGCCCTCAACCAGCTTGGCTTTTCTTTTGTTGCCGGGTTAAATATACAGTATTTGTCCAGTCGCCAACTGTCCAATTGTATTGCAGGCTCACGTCACTGTAATTGGATCGTCGGCAACGATCCAATTACAACTAACAGAGAGTCATCCTTTTATAATTTGGCAGTCCGTAACTGCCAAATTGAAAACAATTTATTGACCCTTTATTAGAAACAACTGCCCTACCCTCCTGTACTAACCGCATCCCCATTATCCACATCCTTTATAAGCAGCCTCTTCCGGTGAAATGCGGATATACTCAAAAAAAAAAATCGTTCACTGGTGTGACAGCTAGGAATTCATTGGTGCAAAATGACCAGCTGACAAAAATTGAATTATGGCATTTTTTTTATTAAATTCGTGTATAGAATCATATTGAATGACACAAGTGCAGAAGCTGGAACAAATTGGACATAATGCTATAATGCGGGTTCGAATAAACAAGCTAAGGAGAGGCAAACCGTTTATGATCAATTCACCGGATTTGCCTTCCTATCAATGTTATATGGAGTATGCAGATGGCAAAATTACCATAGAGCAGATTAATGAATCTGGCAACGATTTCAAAGCCATTCGTGAATTATCGCCCGAAGAAGCTGCTCAGCTCAGGGTTGCATTAGGATTAACTCCTTTCCATGCCTGATCTTTTTATAATTTCTGGATCTAACGGAGCCGGCAAATCTACAATCGGCCAGGATTATGTTCCTTCACATGTTTTAGAAGATTCCTCAATTTTTGATGGTGACAAGCTTTACATGCAAAAGCATTTAGAGCTTTGGAAGTCGGGAATGCGGGTTGATAAGAAAATAAGGGAAATAGCTAATGATTTTGTGATAGAAACGTTCAACCAACTGGTTGATAAAGCAATTGCCTTCAGGAAGCATTTTGTTTATGAGGGACATTTTACTGAAGATAGTTCCTGGAATGTACCCCGGCTTTTTAAAAACGAGGGCTATGCTGTGCATTTGATTTTTTTCGGGTTAAACAATACGGATCAATCCGAGCTTCGTGTTCTGGAGCGCGTTAAAGATGGGGGGCATAACGTACCACGATTGATGATTGAAAATAACTTCTATGGGAACCTGGACCAACTTAACCGGAATTTCAAACTTTTGGATTCTTTATTAATTTTCGACACTTCTACAACAACGCCGTTTCTCCTGGCCAAAATGATAAATTCAAAATTGGAACTGTCTGCATCAAAAGATAAACTCCCAGATTGGTTTATCAAGTACCTTCCTGAAGTTTTAAAAATAGTAACCTAAGGGAAAACAAACCATCCACGGCTCTATCAAGCCTGTATTTTAGAACATTCGTAAGAAGTAATCTATTTGTCTTGCTGCTTAGTAAATGACTCAGGCAAACCCACTTTCTTTAGAAACGCTGCTGCTATCTCCCTTTTCTTGACAAAGTATGGATCATTGATATAATCCTTTGCAGCCTTAGGATCTACTTTTTTAGCTTTACATTTTTGCTCACCTTTTTTGGTGTTCTCCATAATCAAAATTTAAAATTAAAAATAGACTAAACAAAACCAAGATATAATTGGCCAGTCACTAACTGGCCAATTATATCTTGTTCTTTATCTGCCTTTTACAATTTGGCAGTCGCTGACGGTCCAATTGGGCAGTCAGCAACTGCCCAATTACGTTTGACTGTGTATCAGGAATGTGCAATTGGATCGTCGGTAACGATCCAATTACAACATATAGAGTGTCATCGTTTTATAATTTGGCAGTCGGCAACTGCCAAATTACAAGCACTACTATTAATCTCTATTAGAAACAACTCCCCCACCCTCCTGTACTAACCGCATCCCATCTTTCTTTATTCACAACTCCTTTATTTCACTATTTTTTTATGGAATGCCTTTAATTGCGCATCCATCTATAGTAAAATAAGAGTAATCCCTACACTCTATCATACTATGAAACAACTTATATCCGTCATCTTAACGTTGTTGATATTTTCAAGTTGCGGGAAAATTGATTCAGAGAAACGGACTTCAACTGTCGAAATATAGGGTGATACAGTTACTGAAAATGAGAATAATGATGCATTTATTTGTGAGTTTCCCATTCCCGCTGAATTCCCAGGTGGAACCATTGCTTGGCATAAGTTTCTAAAACAAAACCTTGTTTACCCTGAAATTGCTATAGATCAAAACATTCAGGGAACTGTAATCGTACAATTCAAAGTTTGTACGGATGGTACTCTTTGCGATATAGAAGTCATTAGCGGCCCTAATGAACTAAAAGAAAGTGCAGTTCAGGTATTTAAAAAATCGCCGAAATGGACTCCAACCCGCCTTAATGGACGTAATATAAAAGACTATAAAAGGCAGCCCATAACTTTTCGATTGGAGAATGAATAATGCAATTTGCTCCCGGTTAAATCAACCATTAATCAACCGCATCCCATCTCTCTTTATCCACAACTCCTTAATCCTATTAGCCGCCTCTTCCGGTGAAATGCGGATATACTTTTAAAAATCCTTTGTTCGCTTATTACCACTGATCTTCATGATTAGCTCAACAGGTGTACCAGCCAGGAATTCACATTGATTGCTGTTTACCAACAGTAAGGGGCTGTTCAACTATTTCCATTTTGGAAATAGTTCCCCTAATTAAAATCACTTTTTAAGTTAATTAATAAACAATGTTACAACTCTACCTTTTAAATCCTACTCTATCACTATCTTCCCATTTCCTTTGTTCCGCTTTTTCATCCAGCAAGTTTTCGAGGGCATCATATATTTGGATGAGTTGGACATCATGTTCGCCTAAGCGCTCTTTAATTTGTTTTAATTGTTCTACCAGGTCGTTTTCCTTATAGACAACCCGCCTTATTTGAATAAAAGCTCTCATAATAGCAATGTTCATATTTATTGCCCGATCACTATTTAGTATACCGCTGAGCATAGCAACGCCCTGTTCAGTAAAAGCATAGGGCAACGCACTATTGGGGCGCCTACTTGGGTATGTCATCACAAATTGTGATGACATAATTTTCTGTAAACTCTCCATCTGCAATCTTACACTTTCCCATTCGTTCTTACTTTTCTTTCCTTGGTTTTGATGCATTCGTCAAACTGAAAGTAAATATCCTGTTTGGCTTCTTTCTTGGCAAGCTCCTGTTTGGCGATTGTGGTTACCCGTTCATCGAGTGATTGTAAATCGAGAGTAGGTGTGAATGCCTTTTTTACAAATGCTCCTTTGTCGGCAATCTGTTTGCGGGTAGCCTCTGCAACCAGGTCTTCCACCAATCGTTTCTGACATCAGCCCATCGCTCAGCCGGGGCATATCAGGGTGTGTTCTTTAAAATGTTTGTAGGTTGTTCAACCAACCACTCAAAATATTCCGCTTTGCATCGCTTTAGTTTCTTTTCTCTAAGTAATGCAGTTCGTTTGTCAGGATGCTCCTCGACGTAAATTAATTTCCAGGGTATTTTAAAGGAGGTATATTTTGAAAGTCCAGCATTGTGATCTTCCAATCGCTGTAAATAGTTTTCTGAAAACCCTTTGTAATAGGTTCCATCAACTGTGCTTTTCAATATGTAGACATAATAAGGCATAAAAAAAGGCTCTGAATTTAATCAGAGCCTTCTTACTTGCGGACCGGACGGGATATGTGCGGCCGTTATATCTACAGTAAAATCAGCTATTTATTTTTTCGGTCGATTTTTTGGTCGATTCAATGAGCTGGAGAGGCTTATTCTTACCTGGGTTTGTTCAGGTAGACGTTGGCATTACGAAGGTAGGCTTAATTTTATTTATTCTAACACCAGGGTTACAGTAGGCTACTGTTTATATGATTACATGCAAATGGGCCATTCCAAGATATGAGGCATGACTGAAAATGGTGTTCAATTACGAGCATTCAGAAATACGGACAAAAATGCCTGTGCGAAAGAATCTGAATATACTGATAAAAAGAAATGTCAATTGAGTACGTCCATAAAAGAAGGCTCACAATTCTGTGAACCTTCTTTTGTGACCCCTTAGATTCAATAAATTTAGAAGACTTAACGCGACTTGCAAAGCTTGTGGTTGATCCAATGCCATTGCGAAGCGTTCTTGGTTCTTACTTAGAAATCACTTAGTTTTATAAGCCAGCCATCATCAGCTCCATGAGCTGATTTTCTATCTCCATTTGCAACGGAGGATGTCGCATACGCATATCCCCCTACATAAATACTGTTATCTTTATTTATAATAATCGAGTTTGCAGTTTCCGATTCTGAGGAGCCATATGTTTTACTCCATAATTTGTTCCCTGTATTGCTTAACCTCACGGCCCAAAAGTCCGATGTTATTTTCGAATAGTCAGGGTTCTCATGAATTTTTTCAATATCTCTACCAACCTCGTATGCCTTGCCGACCGCAATACATCCACCGTCAGGAGTAACTGCTACTCCCAAACAGTCATCGTCATAGGGGCCTCCCAATGCATTTGACCAGATTATGTCCCCACTGGGATTTAATTTTACAACCCACATATCGATATATCCATCTCCAGCCGTCTGGGTTTGTGCATGATTTTTACCAACAATATCCTGATCAAGTGAGCTACTGCTGCCTGCTATTATGAATCCGTCATCGGGTGTCACAGCAATAGCATTTGCCATATCTCCGTCTTTACCACCATATAATTTACTCCATATTTTGTCGCCATTACCGGATAATTTCAACACCCACATATCAACGGATCCATGATTGTTCCCTATATCTCCGGTATTGTTAGCTAGAGTCCAGCCCGCTACCAGTATTGATCCATTAGCAGTGACGGCTACAGAAGTAGCATTGTCTGCCCCTACTCCGCCAACAACCTTTTGCCAAACTATGTCACCATTGCTATTGAATTTTACAACCATTGCATCCTTTTCATTGGTGTTACTGTAGGTCTGTCCAACAACAATAATTCCTCCATCAGCAGTAGTAGTAATTCCATTTGCAATATCCTGATTAACGCCACCAACTAACCTGGTCCAAAGGGTATCGCCATTGCTTTTCAATTTCACTATAAACCAATCTCCACCGCCATGATTTACTGCCCTTACATCGCCACTTTGGCTACTATAAGTGGCGCCGGCCACAGCAAATCCGCCATCCGCCGTAGCTGTAGCTGAGGTAATATATTCACTAAGTGATCCACCTATCGAACGGGTCCAGGCAGTATCGCCGTTACTGTTTAATCTGGCTATCCAACAATCCTCAGCACCATGATTAGGAGCCCCTACATCGCCGTTTCTCTGGCTGCCTGTTGATCCTGCAATTAATAACCCGCCATCGTTTGCTTTCGCCATCGTATATATATAATCAAAATTGCTTCCACCGTAAGCCCTTTCAGATACCAATTGTACATTTATGAATTTTTGTTCGATGATAATTTGCGATTGCAAGCCTTCCAATCCATCAGTGGCCACTGCTTTAAGGGTTATTGTGCGTGTCTGTGTTGTAAGATTTTCTTTTATTACCGTTAAATGTATTGTATCGTTCCCTTTTCCCGACGTTTTGCTAAGCTGTAACCAATCATTTTGAGAACTTGATACCTGCCAGTCAACATTTGATTCAATTACCAAATCTGCTGAAGCGCCGGTATAAGGCAGTAGGGAAAGCGTTTGTTGCGTAAATTTTAAAATAGGTGTCGACGCAGGGGGATCAACGGTATCGTTAATGGCGTCGCTTTTCTTATTACACGATATTATTAATTGTAATATCAGGCATGCAAGAAACAGCCATTTCAAAGGGCTAGGGTAAATAATTTTCATACTTTCAAAGGATTTGAATTACGCGGCAAAGATAATTCAAATAATATTTTTTTTTCATAAAAAGTTGATAAGTGTGCAGTTGGAGGAATAATTGTTCAGATTGGACCACCACTTAATTACAGAATTTTATCAGAAAGATAGATATCATGTTCTTTAAAATACAGTTTTTACTAAACCTATTATATATTACGCTGGTATCACCCTGTAACCAAAGTAAGGTGGGTTTATCCGTTGTTTACGGAACGCCCCTGTTTCCGAAATTTCCGGTATCAAACCAATTCAAATTGAATCAAATAATTCATTTAGCATTATAAAGCCTATTCGTTTAAGATAAATAGCATTTCGTATCTTTAAAAAAAGAGACTATGAAGAGCATGAAACTGACGCAGTTGATCCCTCTCCTGACCTTTGACTTACCGCTAGACAGCCGTTATATCGGCACCACGTTTACCATCACCCACCACCAATTAACAACCATGTACCCAGGATGGGCATTACAGGCCACCCGCCAGAAACTTAAAGCCAGGTATTGGTTTGGGTACGTTTTGATACATTTTGCTACTCTTTATTCATTGGCGATTGTCGTAACCTTACCATTTAATACCCATCTTAATCAATTTTACTTGGCAGGTGTTCTGACGGCAGGCATTATTTGCTTTACTATAATCACCATTACACAATATGCCCCCCGGTTCTTTTCTGACTATCTGCCCAAACTGGAAACCATCACCGCTGAGTTGGAATCCCGGCAAAACGAGCTGATAAAAGATCAATTACAAAAAGGGTTAAATAATCAAATTGCCGGCGAATACGAGAAACTCGGTTATGTGTTGGATCAAATAACTTGTCAACGGGAACGACTAGCTACATTGCAAAATGAAATTCCTAAATGCCGCCAGAAACAAATGCATACTTTTTCCCAGGTGCTAATTTTTTATGCCTTTTATAAAACCGCTGGACTGAACGCTCTTCAATGCAACGACGTCACCGCTGGCCAACTTATGAAGCTATTCGGGAAAGACCAGGGCGGCATAAAGGACAGCCTACAACTAATTATAGGCCCAAAGCAGGAACTATCACATCGGTTCAGAACCGAGATCCAAAATCGGTTTAATGACGTGTATGCGTTTTTTGAAGAATTGCAGTTTTCGGCAGGTATAAGTTTATTGAAGAGTTTGGAATCTAAATTCAGGGAATAAAGAATCTAATAGAAAATACTTCTTTGGAAAAGTTTGCTGGGCAAAAGAAAAAGATTTGTACCGCTTGGTTTTTACTTCCCCTAAGATTGTACAATTTCTAAAATTTCACCTTCAGCTACCAACCTTGGCACTTCGTAAATAAACCATCGTTGGCCGACTTTTATATATTGTTCAACTGTAGGGTTTCGTAGAAATCTTACCGTCACAACTTTTGTTTCACCTGGTTGAATAAGCTCCTGCTCATCGAACTGGATATCCCCGACATATGTGCGGATGTTTCTAATATCTTTTGGTTGTTCAAAAGCATGATTAGGTCTATAACCCGATTTAATGGCCGTGTTCCTGCCACCTTCTTCGGAAGTTTTAAGATAGATTCGTGCTTTAACGATAATCAGGTCGTTTATCAAAGTCATAATATTAGCGTTAAAAATAATCGAACGTCAACCTTCTCAGTGTATCTCCTCTACAAACCAACCCATATTGCAAACTTACTGGCAAAAATTCAACATTTAAGTATACTTACCTTTTTCTGGCCTACTCAGGATAGTATTTTCGAAGCCTAAAAGTAACGAGTATGCAAGAACTAATGAAGAGTGGAAATACCCCCATGTTATTTCCATATGACCCTGTTGAGTATTGGCAAAACATCAGGCAAATTATCCGGGAGGAGGTAACCAAAATGGAGAAGGGAAAACCAGATCCAGGTTCGGTACTAAAAACACCCGGCCTCACCTACAAACCCCTTTTAAAGATCTCCGAACTCTGCACACTTTTCCAGGTCACCAAACCTACCATTTACGGGTGGATCAAGGTCGGAAAAATCAAGCCGGTAAAGGTGCGTTCACGCGTCTATTTCCTGTGGCAGGATGTGACGCAATTAATGAGCACTCAAACAGTCTCCAATGAGTGATTTTTTTCTTTTGGCCAGCCCTGTTCTTTTGGCAGTCGGAAGCATTGGAATTGGTATAAAAAGAAGGGACATTTTATGGGTGTGTTTTCAATCTTGGCATTGGCTTCAACAACTGAATATTTAGCCGGCAAAAAGCTGCAAAGCAAGAGGAGCTTAGAGGCAAAAATCACCTTCAATTATATCCTTTCCAAAGAATTCCTCACCCTGGTTTCCCGTGCGTTTTAGGCCGCTATTAAAGCCTGGAGGCAATCCCTTAGACAAGCGCCTATTTTGAGCAACGCCAGAGGCGTTGCCACTTTTTGTTCGACAAAAAGTGCTCAGGGTGCTGCACGTTGTTGCACCCGGCGAGATGTCCGTTTGTCCGACAGAGTCTCCCAAACGATCTCGCCCCTTGCCTCCGAAGTCGGCAGGGGTGAACAGCCCAACAGCCACCGTACCCTGTTTTTTAATCTTAAATGTGAAAAGAATATGAAGAGAACGAACAACAAAAACAGAACAAGAAAAGTCACCATCCGGCTAACGCCGGAAGAGTACGAACAGCTAAATAACCGGTATAAAAAAACGACCTGCCGAAAGCTGAGCGACTACGTTAGAAACCTACTATTCCAGGGTAAGGTAACCATCCTCACCCGCGATCAATCTATGGATGCCTTTATGGCAGAATTGATCCTACTGAAATCCGAATTAAGTGCTGTCGGAAATAACTTCAACCAGGCTGTCCGAAAATTGAATGCGATGCAACATTATCCTGAGTTAAAAATATGGCTACTAACCCATACGCAAATGGCGCAGGACGTAGTCAAAAATGTAGACACTATTAAAATAAACATCGCAAAATTTTCAGACAAATGGTTGCAAGAATAATTAAAGGAAGTAGCCTTTCCAATACACTCAATTATAACGAGCACAAAGTTCAGCAGGGGGTTGCTGAATGCATCCATTCCGCCAACTATGCGAAGGACACGGAAAAGCTGAACTTTTTTGATAAACTGCGCAGGCTGGAACACCAGGCCGCACTTAACGAGAATGTGAAAGCAAACAGCATTCACATCTCCCTGAATTTCGATGGCGCCGATCAGCTTAACAAAGAAAAGCTGGCAGCCATTGCCGATACCTACATGCAACAGATTGGATTCGGGAATCAGCCCTACCTTGTTTATGAACATAAAGACGCGGGCCACAAACACATCCACATTGTTTCCACCAACATCCAGCAAAATGGCCGGCGGATCGACATGAATAATATCGGCCGTAACCAGTCCGAAAACGCGCGAAAAGCGATTGAACAGGAATTCAAATTGGTACCGGCAGAATCCCATAAACAGGATCAAAAACAGCAGCTTAAGAAGCAACTGGTAGTAACACCCAAACGGGTAGAATATGGTAAAACCGAAACCAAGCGGGCTATCCAGAACGTATTGGATTATGTGATCCGGCGGTACAAATACACTTCATTACCGGAATTAAATGCCGTTCTGAAGCAATACAATGTTATGGCGGACCCCGGCAAAGAGGGTTCCCGTATTAATAAAAACGGCGGATTGGTTTACCGGGTACTGGATGCCAAC
The DNA here is from genome assembly GCF_017742245.1 of Niastella soli. Lineage (GTDB taxonomy): Bacteria > Bacteroidota > Bacteroidia > Chitinophagales > Chitinophagaceae > Niastella > Niastella soli. The sequence continues at coordinate 156,377 of NZ_JAGHKO010000006.1, read as the reverse complement.
GGAAGCAAGATCGGCGTGCCTATCAAAGCCAGTGCTTTTTACAACAAGCCCACATTGAAGACACTTGAACAGTTATATCCCAAAAACGAGGTGCTTCGACAGGGTTTTAAAATCCGGGTAAAAAACTCGATAGACCTGGCTCTATTAAAACCGGTATCAATACCTGATTTGAAGGAGTTATTAAGAAAAGAAGGGATAGCCATGGAACTACGGCAAAACGACAAGGGGCTGATATATGGTATCACATACGTTGATCGCCGTAATCAGTGTGTTTTTAATGGCAGCGACCTGGGCAAACAATATAGCGCCAAAGCCATCCAGGAACGCTGTTTGCGCCAGGCTCAACTACCGGTGCAAATTGAAAAACTACAGCCAAAAATACAGCAGAAATCCAATTACCAATCTTTGAAGAATAACCCAAAACACCATTCCAAGGACACACCTCTAAAAAGTGGAACACTAGAGGAAGATTTAAAACTACAAGGTTTGCAAAAAGCAGCCGACTTGTTGACCACTTTAATGAAACCGGAACAAGTCGAGAATCAGGCAATGCCAGAATGGTTGAAACTCAAGAAAAAGAAAAAACATAGGCACCGACTGTAGAGTTAAAATGGCCCGGGCGGAAACGTCCGGGCTTAAATCAATTCTTAACTTTTACAATTTATGGAATTCTAAAAGCAACTCTCATTGAATCAGGATTGTCATTTTCAGGTAATGAGGCAACAAAATAAACAGGCTTAACCTGATGATCAGAAGAATCGATTTCAGTGACCTGCTTTCCATTTATTATGTATGGCCAAAATCTGTAGTAAACCAACTTAAATTCACGTTGGCCCTTTTTCAGGAATCTTTTAAATTTAAATTTATGTGCAAGATTAGAAGCAATTACCAACCTCTGCCTGGGTTGCAAGATAATGAAGTTGCTAGTATCCATTTTGGGAACTAAAAAAATTGACGGTTCCCCATTTTCGTATTTTAAGTATTCTTCACCATCCGGTTGATCTTGACCTATAAATTCCACATTATGATAACTTTCCCTTTCCAAAACACTAAAAAGCTCTAATCTACTTGTATCAGAAGGTAACATTGGCTTATAAATTGCCAGCTCATTATTCCGAATATTGGTTATTATAGCATTTACCATTATGGAATCTGATGAGAAAGGTTGCACGTTCAATTTCATTTGAATAAAAGGACCTTCTTTTACAATGGCGTTATTACTTAGATTCTTTCCACATTCAATGCTATCGGTACATTTTACAAAAATAAACAAACTAAAAATCAGGAAAATTCTACTCATATCAATATGTCAGTACGCTAAATCTAAAAAAATCATTCTTTATTATGCCGCAATGTAATCATTTGTAATATCCTTCACAAATCACTTCGATGAAAAAGCCCAGATGTAGAAACATCCGGGCTTTATGGTAATGGTACTGACTAGTAGTTTTATTAAACCGATAGCTGACTAAACAGTGTTGGTGACCGATTCCTCTAATATTTCATTGTCCGACAATCCCATCACTTCCCTGATAATCTTCATGGAAGCGGCTTTGGTGAGATTATCGCTATTCTTTTGAATATACCGGGCTATGGTGAACTCAGTACAGCCCAGCGCATCCATCAACCGACGGCGGGTGATGGGATTGTTTATCGCTTTTAGTGCCTTTTGACTAAGTTTCATAATTGGATAAGTTTTGATTAGAATTTAATTAATGCCGCACCTACTTTAAAAATGGCAGCTATATGGTCCAGGCCTTTTTCAATGGGCGGATGCCTTAATTGGTCAGGGTTATCAGCAACCAGCCGGATACTATTTTCCTTTTCGCCGGGATATACCCGCCGGACAATTCCCTGCCAATTAGTGTCGATAACATAATAGTACTGGCCGGGAATAAGAGATTGAATATCGGAGAGCCGGGTTATTGCGATTCGGCTTCCATTGTAAAAGGTAGGTTCCATGCTATTGCCAATAACTTCAATAGATCCTTCCACTGTACCAAGACAAGGGGCGTTAATACGATCAACAATTAATTCCGGTTCATTATTGGAAAAGATGACTGTGCCGCTGGCCGCTTTACCATCAGACTGTGGAATCGCAGGACCTGAGCTGGTCAGAGGAATTCTTAATGTCGCCGGATGTTGTTTTACGAGTTCAAAGGTCTCTTCATCCAGACTAACTTCCATCTTATCCAGGTAACCCTTTAGTTTATAATATTCTTCAATACTACTTGGCTTTGTTCCTTTTTCCCATTTGTACAATGTCTCCTTTGCGATACCGGTTGACGAAGCAATAGCAGGCATCTTTGTGTTTGACCGGCTCCTGTATTCACGAAGGCGGATACCAATATCTTTCATACCTCTACTTGATGAAAATGCTGGATGGAATTCTTAAAGAGTTATAAGCCGGTTTGCGGCTTTTCATTTAACTTATTCATTTTATATCTTCTTCTTTCCTGCCTACGCCGATGCTTATGCATCTTATTTTTCATGACATATGCCAATTCAATAATCGCTTCTATTTTTTCATAGAAATAGATATGATTATTACGATCAAGTGGCTCAATGGCTATACTGCGCTGGCTGGAAAGGACTTCCGTAAGCCATTCCCATAGTGTTTGGCGGACCTCATTTAGATGGTAACATTCGAAAAAATCGTCCAGCACCAGCAGGGGATCGTTTTTCTGCTCTTTGGTAAGGCGTAAAGGCTGGTTGTACCATTGAGGATGTTTGTTATAGGTTTTACCAGAAAAGGATATCCCAGGACGGGAGTTGTTTAATGGCTCACTCATCTGAAAAGTTTTTAGGTTATTTGATATGGTTTGATGAGCCTAAAAAGAAAGGAAGGTTTCCCGGGGTGGATTAAAACGGCCATTTAAAACTATAGGGTCGGAACCTACCTGCCCTTTGCCACACGGGCTCTGACTAAGCCCACCGCCTTACGGCGGCCAAATGCGAAAAGACATAAGTAGGCCCAACCCTATAGTGCAATATAAGGATTGGGCGCTTTACTTACCTCGCATTTGTGAATTAGTCAGATTCGTGTGGCGAGACTCGTAAGCGTACCTGTTTTACTTGAAGTACTTCAAGATTATATTAATATATCAAAACTAATGCAAATAATGACATATTCGTCATTAATCGAATAATTCTTTATTCACATCTTGGTTCACATATGAGCCAGATAAGAGATAATAAATTATTACAGAAAATAGCGATTGTCATTAAGGAATTAAGAGATGATAAGGGAGTTTCCCAGGAAGAAGTTTACAATGACATTAATATCCATATTGGCCGGATTGAAACAGCGAAGGCAAACCTTTCCGTTAGTACACTATCCGCATTATGCAAATATTTTAAAATTAGTTTATCAGAATTTCACAAAAAGGTAGAAACCTTATAAACTAGGTTTCCCTTTTAAAATACATTTATCGTTGTTGAAAATCCTAACGGGATATTTTCCATAAAACTCCACATAGGCCTCAATTAATACATTATTCTAAATGGAACTGTACACTTTTATCATGGAATACCTCGGGGGCACCTATATTAGTCAGATTGAGGCAACAAGCAAGGAAAACGCAAGAGTCATTTGGATTAAAACTCTCAACATAGAAGAGATTGAAGGTTTTACGATTGCTGATAAGGAAAACATAATTAAAGAAAACTTTAGTGATGACGATATAACACCTATAAATCAAACGAAGAGCGTTTGGTTTTTCATGGTTGAAGCAAAAAATGGCTATGGCCATGTTAATATGGTTAAAACAAAACTATAGAGTGGCAATTATAAATGGATTCTGATACATTTTAACCTTTGTGGTAGTTTCGCATCAGCTAACTTTATCAGTATATAATCCTTTTGAATTGCCATAACAAAATGAATAATGCTACGACAAGAATTACAATCCTATTTTGACAAAATTTATCCCTACTCCCAAATAAACACTCAGCACACACTTCGAGGTCAGGTTGAAATTAGATTTGAGCTTGGTGAGGGCTATCCAAACGGCTCAATCGACAGGGTAAATCAAGCCACAGAAAGAGCAATCACATTATTTACAGATACCTTTCAAGCCCCCGCCAATGAAATTTTTGTTTTAATTTATGAGTACCAGGATTCAACCCTGTTTGAAGTAGACAGGAAATATTTATATAAACAATTCCCCGAGGATCTACTTAATGGATTTTATAATCAGTTGGAATTTGTAAATAGCCGCATGATCATAACAAATGAAAACGGGAATAAGGTTTTTGAAAAATATGAAGCAAGAATAGTTATCGGAAAGTTACCTGTCAAAGATATTAATGCAAGAAATATTTTTAATGCTATAGCCAATACAGAAATGGGGTTTGACCCAGGCATCGACCAAAGCATATACTTTTTTGACCCACTAACCGACAAAGGATTTCATATGTATGACGACAGGGGGTGTTACGTTTGGAGTAAAAGTGCAGATAAAATCCGTGACATTTATATTAACAGAAATAACTGGATTATTAATTACCATAGACCGGAAATTGATGAGTATTTTAAATAAAGAAATTTATAAAGACTGAAACCTATCCAAGAGACATGAAATTGATATTACAAATTTTACTATCCTTTTATTCTCTTGTTTCTTTTGGGCAGACACAAGAGACTACAACAATAAAACTTTCCACAGGTGACTGTAGAAGAAGTGAAGCCTATTCCTGGCGTGTAGCAGACACAATCAAATTCTACAAACTACCGGAGGACACTTTAGTTTATAAGATCATACCGAGACAATACAGACAACGGCCTATTAAAATTGAAAATGCTTACCCAGGTAATTATAAGCTAACATATAAAAATTTATACGACCAGGAAGTCATTGAACAAATAATCTTGACAAACCAGTCAACCAATTCGATTGTAATTTGCCCTGACAAATTACTGGCCTATCCACAAAATACTTTGGCAAAACTTCAGGACAAGGATTTAATTTCAATAAACTTTCATACCCAAGGTTGCTTTCATTCAGGTTTTCAGAAACTAATAATCATTAAGGAGAGTGACAAGTTCGTTGCCCGGCTTTATTCCCTTTCTTGGGAATATGTCAAAAAAAGGGGAAAAACGGTAATGAAATACGGAGATAGTACATTATTAAAGGCCACAATTATGACCAGTCAGAACATTCAGGATTTAATCAGATTCGAGAATGAATTAAATTATGCAAAGGATGATGGCTGTACGACAACTGACTGGTATGATTTTAAAAGCAAATATTTGAACATTAAGAAAACAGATGGCACTTGTAGTTGGCTTGGTTTCTATTATTTGAAAAAATCTCTTTTTAAAGAAATAGATTAACATCGGCGACCATTTGTATGATTAACTGAACTTAACAAACGCTAATGAATATTTTTATTACTCTGTAAAGAATAAAGAAAAGGTGGCCCCATTTGATAGATGTGCATTGGGAAATAAAACGCCAGGAACGGTAAATCCCCGGCGTGTCGATAATTTATCTGCGTTTTTCCAGTTTAATTGATTGATTTAATCAAATAACCAGGCTTCCTTGTACAAATTATTTATAATATAAAACGAAGGCCCTGGACTGCGTCCAAAAAGAATGCTATCAACCCCTTTAATATTATATATAAACGTTGTGTCTATATTATCCATTTTTAAATAGACTTTAATTGAATCACCAACAGGAACATACTCTTTAATGAGGCTCCATGGTTCGGAATAATTTCTATCTAATGAATCTCTATAACTAAAGTCCTTATTTATCGTCAACACATAAAGATTCACTTTCTCTGTCGATCTGAATATTTTGAGGACTCTGCCATGATTATCATTCACTGTTTGGCTGGTTTCATTTGTTTTTTTATTCCTGCAACAACAAAGAGCACAGGCAATGATTATAGCTGGGAAATAAAAAATCAGATACTTTCTCATTAATTGCTTTTTCTAACTGTATTATATGTCACTAGTCTTGGCCAGTTCACCCCGGTATTGACAATTGTCTAATTCGTTTGCAATGGTGATCTCAAATATAATAAAGGTTATTTAGAACGATATAATCTTCCAATAAAACGCCTTCAAATTTACGGATTGAAGGCATTATTAATGCTTATTAATATGATATAGTGGCTGGGCAGTTGTCTATTTACCTTGAGACTTTTTGAATGATTCAGGCAACCCCACTTTCTTCAGAAACGCTGACGCCATTTCCCTTTTCTTAACAAAGTAGGGATCATTAGTATAATCGTTAACCGGTAAATCAGTGGCTACCCTAGATTTTCCTTTTATCTTTTGTCTAGTTATTTTTCTCATCATTATCCCTGTTAAATTAATTTTCGCAATTGGTCACTATCGGGCAACACCTGTTGTATTTCGACAGGCGGTTCGCTCGAGTTCATAAAGGTGGCTACTCCCATCGGTGAATTCATGTTCCTGATGGAGTACTGCACAATGGAATCCTGCTTTTCTTTACAAAGAAGGATACCAATACTGGGAAGTTCATCCGGAAGTTTAATTTTGTCATCCAGCACATTTAGATAAAAATGTAACTGACCTGTATATTCCGGCGTGAAACGATCTTTTTTAATTTCAAAAGCCACCAGCCGTCGTAGGATTCGATTATAGAAAAGCAAGTCGATTGAAAACTCATGCCCCTCTACCTCCAGGCGGAACTGGTTACCAATGAAAGTAAACCCTTTTCCCATCTTCAAAATGAATTCGGTTATATTGGAAACAATGCTATTTTCTATTCTACTTTCGTTACCACCGTCCCGCAGTTGCAGAAAGTCTAACTGGTTAACCATTCGTGCAGCTACATATCGGCTTTTCGAGATGCTGGATTTAATATCCTGTAATAACTGAGTATAATGTTGATCAGTCTGCATAGTTTATTGATTAATTGTTTATGTCTTTACTTAAAACAATTTTTGTATCGGTTTGTACTAGCCGCATCCCATCCCTCTTTATCCACAATTCCTTTATTTTATTAGCAGCTTCTTCGGGCGATATGCGGATATACTTATAAAAATCCTTTGTTCGTTTGTGGCCGCTGATCTTCATGATCAGTTCTACCGGTGTACCGGCAAGGAATTCATTGGTACAAAAGGAGCGGCGGGCAGTATGCGAAGTGATCCAGTCATATTTAGGTTTTATAACCTCAATACTTTTATTTCCTTTTTTGTAGGAGAATTTAATGGAGCGATTTAGTCCAGCTAATTTGCCAATGGTTTTAATATGGCGGTTAAATTCCGGGTTGGTAAGCGCGGGTATGCGCTCCCTGAACTGCCGCGTGAAGATGTGTTTGGCTTCTTCACGTAAAGGAATAATTACCCAGTGATCTGATTTTTCCTGCTTCTTGTACAGCATATCCCGTTGCAGGTCTTCCGGCTTTAAAGTGGAGAAATCGGAGAAACGTAAACCTGTCAGGCAGGCCAGGACAAACAAATCTCGATATTCGATGAGGTGAGGATGGCCAGAGAGATCAGTTTGATAAATAGTTGCTATTTCCTGGTGACTTAAATAAATAGCATCGCATTCTTCTTCGGGTATTTTGAAATCGGTGAGATCGATGGGTGCAATGATCTTTCTTTTCACCCGGTCCTTAATAAAGCCGCGCAGGTGTTTGATGGTTTTACCAATGGTGTTCAGCTTTAAACCAGTCAACACTTCCTGACGGCGGATGTGCACATGTTCAAAGGTGAGGTAGTCAATAAAATCGTGGTAGAAATTAAAGTCAAAACTGGCAAAGCTGATCTTCTCCTGCCGGTATTTTTCAAACGCCTGTAAATGGGCTTTAACATTGCCATACACGGTAAGCGTTGCCTTACTTACTTTTCTCTCTTTTGTTTTAATGTATTCATCAAACTGGTAATAAATATCCTGTTTGGCTTCTTTCTTGACCGTCTCCTGTTTAGCGACCACGGTTACCCGCTCATCGAGGGATTGTAGATCGAGCGTTGGTGTGAACGTCTTTTTTACAAAGGCTCCTTTATCTTCAATCTGCTTTTTGGTAGCCTCTGCAACCAGGTCTTCCACCAATCGCTTTTGGCGAAGCAGCTCATCATTTAGTTTTGAAGCATCGCCGAATTGCGGCGGAAGTTGTGGAGAGATGCGTAAATGTTTCCGTTGCCAATATTCTGGCGGTACAGCAATTCCTGTGCTTAATAATGTACGTTTCGTTCTGCTGTAGCAGTATTGCAGAAATATGGGCGCAGTTCCATCTTTTTTAATCCTATTGCTGCGGCAAATCGGTTTGATAGGTAACAACATAATTTGGTCGATTCAATTGGTCGATTCAAAATGTGTCTACCTGAATTAAAGATCGGAAGAATAAAATCGCCGCGCTGTTATGAATTGCTGAAAATCAACCGGCTAGAAGTAAAGATGGGTAAAAAGCAAAAAGGTCCATCATTGCTGATGAACCTTTTTTGCGGACCGGACGGGACTCGAACCCGCGACCTCCGCCGTGACAGGGCGGCATTCTAACCAACTGAACTACCGATCCTTTTCCTTTTCAACGTTTTCGCCGGATGGCTCGTCGTTTTTGGGAGTGCAAAGATGAGGAGTTTTGAGATATCTCCAAAAAATATTTTCATATTTTTTAAAGAAATTTATCTCAGCCCTTCTCTCCTCTCTTATTCATTTTATTACCTCAGGCTATTTACAAAGAACCTAATTGCTCACCGCCTGCAGATCATTCTACCCACAAACCGTTTGCTGCGGCGAAATTAAGGAATTGATATTTGAATATCCAAAAATCTATGACATTTCATAATGGTTATTTATATTGCCTTATCCTTAAAAAATTCAAAATGAGCCTTGACCTACCGGTTTTTGACCTTCGAAACCTAAAGCGATCATTCTACTATTTTCTTGTGTGTAATTTAATCACCTGTTTAATCGGGATACTTTTCAGAGGATCTTTAGGCGCCCTGGTTGGTCATGGCGCCGTAACCAGGTACACTACCTGGATCATATTTTTTCTGCTGCTTATCCCTTCCTACATCTATTCAAACTGGAGCAAAAAAGAAATCAGGAAAATAATTGCCATAACTGATTTCAATGTGCAATTTGAAAAATATGAGCAGTTCTTCAAAAAGAGATTGCTTTGGAATACCTTATCTGTAGTGATCTCGGCAGCATTCCTGTTAATTATAAACAAGAATTCGTTCTTCTACATTCTCATCATCCAATCATTTCTTTCAGCCCTGTTCTGGCCCTCAAAAAGGGTAATTTCCAGAGAACTCAATAATAACGATATCGTATTTACCTGATATAATTGCTCTGCATATGAAACAACACCTTTATTTGCTACTAGTTCTTTTCCTTCTCCCCCACTTCAGCGCCTTTTCCCAAACCTGGCAATTGGTATGGCAGGATGAATTCACCAATGGCATTGGGCCCGACTGGGTTTTTGAAACAGGTAATGGCGGCAATGGCTGGGGCAATAAAGAACTGCAATTCTACCAATCTAAAAATGCTACGGTAATAAACGGGGAACTGGTTATCACAGCCCGTATTGACAGCATTGGCGGCTTTAATTATACCTCCGCCCGTATGAAGACCCAGGGCCGCAGATCATGGAAATACGGCAAAATAGAAGCGCGCATAGCCATGCCTCGTTTTCAAGGCATCTGGCCGGCTTTCTGGATGCTGGGCGACAATATTAGCTCGGTTGGCTGGCCTGCCAGCGGGGAAATTGATATCATGGAACATATTAATACCGAAAACCTGACTCATGGCACCATTCATTGGAAAAATAATGGCAAACACGCTTCTACTGGCGACTCCTCCGCTATAAACGTATCAGACTACCATGTATATGCTATTGAATGGACACCGGCTGCCATCAAATGGCTTGTTGATGGCGTTCAATTTCATGAAGCGAATATTGCCAATGGCGTGAATGAGACCTCTGCATTCCATAACAACTTTTTCATCCTTCTCAACATGGCTGTTGGGGGTAACTGGCCTGGCTTTACTATTGATAAAAATGCATTCCCGGCCAGTATGAAAGTCGACTATGTGCGGGTATACCAACAGAAAAAACAATAGGACTAATCCTCAATTTCTTTCATTTCCAAAAGCTGCTTCAATTCCAATGACTTTTCCTGATGCAGCTTTTCTGTATTAAAGTCTTTGGAAATCTTCGCCTTTACGCCGCGTAAGGTATAATCAAATTGTTCGAGGGCATTGGTAAATACAGTCCGGGTTGTAGTGTGGGGTACTTTATCCTGAAAATGATAGACCACCTCTTCTATCTTCCATTTTGTATTTGTACTGTCTGTAGGCCATGTATCAATACCTACAGTAAAATTTCTAACGTACGCTAAACTGTCATTTCTTAAAAAAAATTGATCATTTGAAAACCCATACTCACTCCCATCCCCTTTAAACAGGTAAAGGGTCGCATTTTCCTTTTTATTTACTATTGTCTTCCAGGACTCACAATTATCCCCCATACAGATATTTTTTTTAAAGGAGACAGCCCCTTTTTCTGAATAGGCTTTGTGCAGACTGTCGATGAAAGGATCTCCAAAACTGATCTCAAAGTTATTTATGACTCTATAAGGATCATCATAAACATTCTGAACTTTTTCAAGCAGACTATCTACTGTTGAAATATCCTTTTGAGCGGTATCATTTTCCTGTATGGTCGCGATGCGCTCTACCTGGTTGTTTTGGGGGTTATTACAATTAGCCAGAAGAAAGGCGCCAAAGAATGTAAGTAGTATTTTTTTCATAGTTCGAATGCTAAAATAGCAAAAACTGCTAAATTTCGCTTACCCATGATTATCTTTACAAAACGTCAGACAATAAAAAAACGCAAATTATGTCAATGGATTATAGCATCCAGGCTAACGTAGATACAGATTGTGACGATTTTTTTCCGGAACTATTGTCAAATTTCCTGGAGCAAATTACTATAACTGAATATAACAGCGAAGTAAAGCAAGTATCAGAAATCCTGAACATAAACCTGGATGCATTTCTGATGTATTGGGAAGGAGATTCCGATACAGAAGATAAATACTGGCAGGACATAGACACATTCGCATCCTTAATAGATAATTTTATTATTAAAATCTCAGAGAATAAGGATTATTATAGAAAGGTTCGATACAATAGTCATAATCGTGATTCCTTAAGCGATCAATTGCATGAACTGTTGCATTCAAATGATGAACAATCATTAACCAATGTATTATCAACTTTATACAGTACCCCTGGCTTAGACCTCCCCTTTGACAGAGGATATTTGAGTTCAAACCAGATCCTCGACGATTTAAACGACTTACAAAGCATCCTGAATTGTTATAAAGAAGCCGGTGCAACAAAAATCAGACTGTTATACGGTTAATATTTAAACCATGAACCCAACCTACAACAACATACAGTGGGTCATTCAGCGAAACCTAACCAACACAGACGACCTTTCTACCTTAAAACTGGGTTGTGAAAAGATTGGGGTGGACGCTATTGAAATTGACATTATCCCATTTACCCCTCACCTGCCCGAATTCAATAAAGACAAACAAAGTATCTTTTATGGCTCTACCACCATGGGTCAGTTGATCTATAAAGACAACAGCCTTAACAAAGGATTCTTTTTCGATAGTAACTCGTTTTCAATAGCCAACTATTTTGATAAATGGGGCACCCATATGTTGAACTTTGGAGCTATGGTCACCTCGTTTAATGAGCTGATGGCAAAAGATCATGACGCTGATAAACTATTTTTTATCAGACCTGATGATGACAGCAAATCCTTTTCCGGTGAAGTAAAGAAATACAGTGAAATAAAAAACTGGTACCACAAATTAAAAATGTTTGACAATACCAGTTTGTCGCTGGATAGTAAAATTGTAGTATCCGAGCCTTATCACCTTCGTTATGAGTGGCGCCTGTGGATAGTGAACAAACAGGTTATTGCAGCTTCCAAATACCGGGAAGACTTCAAACTTAAAAAAGAAAGAGGCTGTCCGCAGGAAGTTATTCAATTTGCAGAACAGCGATGCCAGGAGTATACCCCGCACAACCTGTTTGTAATGGACATTTGTGAAACGGGCGACAGCTACTATATTGTAGAATGTGGCTGCCTGAACAGCGCAGGGTTTTACGCTGCCGACATTCCTGCCATTGTAAGCAGTGTGACAGATCATTTTTATTTAAGCCTATTATAATAGCTAATACCTGTACTACTTTTTCCGCAGATCTTCCAGTGCTTTCTTACCACCTTCATTCTGCGGGTTCATTTGAACTGATTTTTCGTAATACTGTATGGCCAGATCTTTTTTACCAGCTTTTGCATACGCCTCAGCCAGGCTATCCCATACATTAGATGAATTAGGAAAAAATTTAGCGTTCAATTCAAATATCTGAATGGCCTCTTCCACTTTGTCACCATACAAGAACCAGTACCCTGCATTATTTAAAGTTTCCTCGCTTGTAAAACGTCGATATGCAGAGGTTTCTGTTGTTATTTGATTGGCAATTTTCCATTGCCCATTCGATTTTACCATTACCCTGTGTTCACGGGTAGCATACTGATCGAACGGTGGCTGGTATTTCGGAAACTTCAACGTTTGTACAAAATCAACAATGGCGATATTCCCATCTTTGCGAACAAAAAAACTATCTCTTTTAATTTCTGCAGGATCTGGTCCGGAGTCTCTGGCAAAACCTCTTAGTTGCCTGGCCATAACACTATCCCAGCCGGCAGTGTAATAATAGGCATATGTACTTACATAACATCTGGATATACTCGAATCCTGCAACCATACCGACTTCCATGTTGCTGCATCTTTTTTCCAATACGCTTCAGATTCCTTGATAACTACCTGTTTAATTTCATCATCCTGTGCAGAAGACGACATAGCAATTACCACACAAGCAACTGCTAATGCAAGTTGTTGAGTCAACATACAATGTTGTTTTAAGCGTGATTATCTGTTTCTGGTACCTGATGGAAGAATTGGCAGGAACGAATCAACAATAAATTTAATATTATTATTACATGCCTCAAAAAAACAGTTGCCAAAAGATAGCGGTGATTATGCGCAAGGTGAGTATTTGAAAAATGCGCTTACATAACAAAAGGCAGGTCTAAAAAAAAGGATCATCCGCCAGCAGGCGGATGATCTCTTTGGTTTATTAATGGCTATACTGTTCACGTTCGTGTTGCATATGCTGCGCTAACTCGGCTATAAACTCATCAATTTTCTCTTTGCCAATGCCAGGCATGCAAATAATATGGCTCATCCCATTTTCACTGGCCAATTGCCATTTGCTACGCAAATACACAGATGGCTCTGGAAACACCACAGTCAATGCATTTTCATTTCTCCATGCCTTAACACCCAACTGCTTCAACCGGTTTAGCGCATATTCAGCTACTTCCAACGCCTCCAGGGCTCGTTGTTTCAATCCTTCTGACCCCAGCTTCTTGATCGCATACCACATAAACACCGGACTATGTCCATTACGACTTCCGGAAATAGTAGTATCGCTTGTTCCGATATATGGGATCACTTTACCTATCCGCTCTTTGTAATTCTTTTTTACAATCACCAGTCCGCAGGGAATTGGAGAACCGATAAATTTATGTCCGCTTATGGCAATACTGTCGCAACCATGTACAAAATCAAAACCAGGTTTTAATTCCAGCAGGGCACTATAGGTACCAGCCAATGCAGCATCGCAATGAATATAATGGTTCTTGATAGCCAGCTTACGGAAAATATCCTGAATAATACTTAAGTCATCCTTCGCTTCGGTCATGGTAGTACCGATATTAGCCAGCACAATAACTGGTTGATCGCGGTGCATCCGCACCATTTCGCGCAGATCGTCATAATCCATTTCTCCATTGGGCATTGTTCTTATCACAATACTCTGAAGATTCAATAACTGGATATTCTTTTGCACACTGTAATGCGTGGCCTCGGAATAATAGACAATACCATTACTAAACAATTCACGGGCTACATACAACCCATACAGATTCCCTTCAGAACCACCATTGGTCACATATCCCCAGGAATTACCAACAGGCGCCTTAAACAGTTTGGCGAAATATTCCACCACCTCCTGCTCCAGCGAGCGGGAATTCAGGTCATACGTTGATTCTATAGTTGGATCGCCCACATTATTCAATGGAAGGTTCAATAAGGGGAACAATTCCGAATAATCAAAGTCCTGGGCAATAGGATAACCTATAAAATGGTTAGATCGCTCCTTTGCTTTTTGCATATAGTTCTGCAAACGCTGGGCATCTGTTAAAGAAAGGCAAGTCATGTAGTTTGTTTTGTCTGTGTGCAATAAAATCTAGGCAAAGGTGTAATAAATAGAATTAAATTGCAATAGAAGCATACTATTTAGCAAAAACAACTATTTTTAGTTCGTTTAAGTAGAACTTATATGTTTTCACTGCTTTAATTCGCTTATTCAAAGCAAAAAAAACTATTATATGGAAGACCGCCTTGATCAGATAGACACCCAGATCCTGGACCTATTGCAACACGATGCCCGCGTAACCACCAAAGAGCTGGCCGATAAATTAGGACTGACCATCACTCCCGTTTCGGTCCGAATAAAAAAACTGGAAGAGGCTGGTTATATAAAACGATATGTAGCAATACTGGACAGGGATAAGGTAGGAAAAAGTCTGATCGCTTTTACCAGTATTCAATTACGTGAACATTCACAAACAGCGCTTCGCAACTTTGAACAAAAAAGCGTTAAGTTTAAGGAGGTAATGGAATGTTATCGGCTTACCGGTAACTTCGACTTTCTTCTTAAAATTGCTATTCGTGATATGAAGGAATACAATGACTTTCTGATGAATAAATTGGCTACCCTTCCCAACATCGGTTCCGTACAAACCTATTTTGTGCTTTCGGAAGGAAAATCTGAGACAGCTTATCCACTTAATATGCCGTTATAGCGTTTGCTGCATTTATGACTTAATTAGAGATTTTTGACCTAAATTGGTATCACCCTATATGAAATACAAACTCATATTATTATTGATATCTATTTCGATTGCATATGCTGGGTACACTCAAACAGAAGAACCGGTATCCATTGACTCGTATCGAAAAATACCAGGGGTGAAATTTATAGATACCATCTCGGAGAGCTTTATTACCGGAGAACTTATGATCAATTGTACTTTTACAGGTCTTATCGTTCGTCTGGACCCCAATATGAGTTATAAGAAATATGATTTCACCTGTGTGAGCAAAACAAAGATAGGCCAGGGTACCTGGAGTATCTTTAACAACCGCATGCTGGAACTGAAAAACGAAAATAGCCGGAAACTTTACGACATCATTCAATACGACTCCTATTATTTCTTTGTAGAACTGGCAGAAAGAAAAAAGTTTATCTCCGCATTAAAAGATAAAACTACAGGCAGATCCCTAAATACTGAATATCTGGCCAAACAACCTCCAGGATCACCCACCCGCTAAACGGACATAAAAAAACCCCGATGCATCGAGGCTTTTTACACTATATCCCAATTCATAGGGTACGCAATTAATTATAACTTCAGCAACAACAATACTTCTTTATCAAGCCCCTGGGTAAACTCCAAATAATACAAGCGTAACTGGTAGTTCTGCCCTATACGGAACGACTGACCGGTTTGCAGGTTTTGCCGCTGCTCAATAAAACCGCCCACCGCATTGTACACCTTCATACTTACCGCTTCAGTGGGACGCCCATTTTTAATGGTGATCAAAAAACTGCTATTGGAAGGATTGGGATTGCCGGTAACTTTAAATGCCGGGTAATCAGGACCTGGAGCGCAGGCACCAATACAATCACCATGTCTGATGTGGGCAATGGCAGCCAGCCTGGAAGTGGTTATGCCGTTCCCATTGTGGCAGATCTTTATTTTGCCTGGCATGGTAACCGTTACCGTTTGCGGCAACGTGGTATACAAGCCATCACTTACCGTAGTTAACAACGTGTAACTGTCATGGGTTAGATCAGCCAGTCCCAGATCTGCGATCGTTATTTTACCAGTGGCTTCATTAAGAGCAAAGATGGCAGCACCAGTTCCCCCTACTAATTGCCAGTGATAAGTAGTAAACCCGGGATCATTGGTATCGTCGGCATCGGTAGCCTTCATTGTACCTGGCTCATTACAGGCGCCACCATCCAGCGCAAAACTGATACCCGTGGGAATTACCGGGGCATTGTCGTTTACATTGGCAACATTGAGTGCAATGGTCTCTTCCGCACTTTTATTATACCCATCTGTTACGGTCAGGGTAAGCGTATAGCTTCGTGTGGGTGAATCAAAATCAAGCAAGGTGCTGTCTTTTACTATTACCTTCCCTGTAGGGGCGTCAATGGCAAATGCGGAAACGCCGGTACCGCCGGTGATCGCCCAGTTTTGAAACTCCGAATCGGCATCGGGGTCGGCGGCTGCAACCTGTGCAACCACCGCATTGTTATTAGCATTTTCAGTAACACTAAAAGCCTGATCGTGGATTATTACAGGCTGCTGACCGCAATTACTCCCCTGCGTTCCCTTGCCGTTAATAGCGCCGCTTGAGGTGGTCAGTAACACTTTATCCAGCTTCGCGCCATCTTCGCGATAGGCAATGGTAAGCGTATGCTGCCCTACTGTAAGGTTGGCGCTTGTCAGGCGCATCCACATCCATCCGGATGTGGCCAGGTTGTTCACCGTTACAAAGGCACCATTATCAAATTTGATCCAGTAACTATCATCATTGGCGGTGAGACAATTAAGCCTGGCCATTACATTATAAGCAGCAGCGCTGTCGATAGTAAATGGTAAAACGATAGCACCCGTAGCGCCGGCAGGCGCAGCAGCCGTACTATTTAAACCATTCACCACTACATACCTGCCATTCGAGGCAGCGGTATCGGCTACTACCTGCCAATCGGTCCCAACAATAGCACATTCCGGTTCCATCCAAATTTTGATGCCCACCGGTTCTGCTGGTAATTCAGGGTTTCCCGTCCCCCACCATTTATACCAGCGCTGATAATCCATATCGGGATACGGATTCACGGCAATGGCCGTATTAGCATTGGTATTGCCCAGCAGGAATTTTTCAATAAATGCTTCAATAGCCGGGCGCTGCGCATCTGGAATGGCACAATGATTATGCCCACCGTCGATATAAAACCCAAACCGGTCGCTCACCCCAAATGTTTTCCAAACTTCCTGAGCTGCCCGTGCCGATACATAACAGGAAGGGTTAGCCAGCCAGGTAAAATCTGTGTTCCCGGTAACCAGCAATGCCCTGGGCGCCACCATGGCCATCAGCTCATGATGGTCGTGTGGCAACTTCGATACATTTGTGCCTGCAAACTGGAACATACTTTCTTTAAACCACTCATGACTGGTAGCGCCTAATTTTTCTACATCTCCCAATGTTTCAGAAACCCGCCAGGCCGGCGCACCGCCCCCTCCCGATTCCTGCGCAATGGTCAATGCAATGCGTTCATCGAAAGCTCCGGCGAACAAAGCCATTTTACCAGCATACGAGCAACCGGTCACCCCCAGGTGTTTCAGGTCTATCGGCAGGTTTGCCTGCACCAGTTCCAGTCCATCTATAATGCGGCTTACGCCCCAGGCCCAGGCACTGTACTGACCTATGTTATCACGATTATAATTGGGGTACAACCGGAAATAAGCATCGGTTGCCAATGGTGTGGGATACGTAGTAACCTGGTTATGACTAAAGGTGATGCGCGCAATATTGCGGCTGATAAAAACGTCGGCAGGCAAACTGCCGTTCAAACTGTTCATCCCGATCACTGCAGGGAAAGGTCCAGCGCCCGAGGGAAGCGATACATTCGAACTCAGCGTTAGCGTTTGACCGTTTACGGTAACAGTAACCTGTAGCGTACCGGAGGAGGGTGTAGCCCCGGGAATCCAGGAGGCTGAAATGGTATCGGGTTTATTCGGTTTGGGCCCTATTTCATAGTTTTCAATTTCTGCCTTTATTTCACTGCGCCGGCGAGCCCAGTCGGCGAAACTGGTTGAACGCCCGCTTCCATTCGACCACATAAACGGGTCAGGCAAAGGTGCAATGGCAGACAACTGATCAACGGTAGGCAATGGCGGGAGTGGATAACCGGCACCCGTATTTTCAACCGGGTACACAAGCGGCACCTGGGCCTTTGATCGCAGCGAAATAAAGATCAGTAAAAGGCAGGCAATAGTGATCCTTACCTGCATAGCAGCTAAAATTCTTTTCATAGCAAGCGTGGTTTGATCGTTAATGAATAATGGTAATTTATAATGCAACCGATTTCATCATTAAATTTAAATTATTCCCTTTACCCATGCTTACAATAAGGCAAATTAAAATTGTAACCGTTTTCATTAATTTGAAGGAATTCATCCGCTAAACCTAAAAAAAAGGCTCCCCGAGTTTATCGGGGAGCCCATACTTATTATAACCAACTATAATTTATTTCGCCTTTTGCACTTTCACTCTCTTATGATAATCGCCGCTTGAAATATCCAGGATATACATTCCTTTAGGAAGTCTGCTTCCATCGAGTGAATAGGTACCCTGATTACCATTGACCTGATAGTGCAGGATCTGCTTACCAGAGAAATCATAGACAGTTACCGTATGCGCATTGTATTTATCAGGCAGTGTGTAAAACAGCCGGGTAGTGAACGGATTGGGATAGGCATCCTTCACCGCAGGCGTTGTAATAATGCTTTGTGTGGTAACCTCTCTTGCTCCTGAGGTAACCGTTGCAAAATTAAATTTCTCCCAGCCACCGATAGTAGCCCGGTTGCAGGTCATTGCTTCTTCACCATTTTCAGAGCTTACGTAGAAGCCATTGTTACCACGCAGTGAAATGGTACCATCTGTATTCACGATCCAGTCAAACACTTCCCAGCCTTGTGGGGCAGCCCGGTTACAGGTAATGGCCTTGGTACCATTTTCTGATGACATATATTGTCCCATGCTGCGCAGGTTCACTTTACCATTACCGGCATCTAACACGGTAAACTGTTCCCATGTTTGTGGGGCAGTTCTGGTACAGGTCATGGCTTTTGTGCCATTCTCGCCACTTACATAAAAGCCATTGTTACCTTTCAGGGTTATAACCTGGCCAATTGGCGCCTGGTTTGTTGGAGGCGTAACAGTTTTAGCAGTAAAGGAGATCCAGTTGAGATTATAACCACCAACTGGCGCCTGTATCCTTATTGTTTGCTCGCCGGCAGCCAGCACAACACTATCAGTGATGGTTGTCCAAACCTGCCAATCGCCGGTAGCTGGTACTGCCGTAGTAGCCAGTATGGTGGCATCTTTTTGCAATTGAATACTGCCGCCACCGCTTTGGCTGGCCACGCGGTATTGAACCGTGTATGTACCTGCTGTTTGTACATTCACTTTATAATCGAGCCAATCGCCGGCATCAATATAACCTACGTTTGAACCACCGCCTGCATCAGTCGTAGTTTCTGTTTGAATTCCACTCATGTTAGTATAACCCTCGGCTTGTACAGTGCCGGGAATTGGAGCAGCAGGGGCCGGACCCGCAGGTTGTCCACCCAGCCACAACAATGCATCGAGAATGAATTTGTTTTGTGTTTCGCTGGCGAAAGTTGACGACAATCCTACATTGGTAGAATAGTTCATAGCGTTATGCCCGAAGTTGGCATACACCATTTTGTAATTCTTGTTCGTCCAGATGATGGGATAATAACCGCTGGTCCATACCTGGCTGGTGCCTAAAGGAAAGCTGGATGGATCAACAGAGCAAAGTACTTTAATGTTGCTGTTGTTGCGCAGGTCATTGTTCCAGCTATACCACTCGCTTACAGAGGAAGTAAACGTAGTAGGAAGGCGCAAAGTGCTGGGATGGGTGCGGTCTTCACATTTCAACACCGCCGTGGTTGGTCCCCAGGTGTTGCTTCTGAAATTACCAGAGCCCAGGAAGGTGTTGTAATACCAGCTCCAGCCAGCGGAGTTATCGGTATACGCACTAACGTGGAAGCCCATCCAGCCACCGCCATTATCCATGTATTGCTGGAAAGCGGCGCGTTGGGCAGCGCCTGTAGGCGCATCATCCAAAAAAAGCACTACCTGGTAGTTCTTCAGGAAGGTAGCATTCAGGTTGTTCCAGTTGTTGGTTGATTCGTAAGAGAAACCATTCTGGGCCGCCAGGTTGGTGAACCAGGGGTTGGCTTCATGTACGAAATTGATGTGGGCTGCATCCCAGGTGCCATTGTAAAAGGCAATTACCTTGAACCTGGGTGTTTGTGCGGTTGCACTTAATACTGCTGATAGTAACAGCATGAGAATAGACATAGAAAGCACTAGCTGCTTTCGTAGCTTGGTGATCTTCATTTGAGGGCACGATTTTAATAGTTAAACATATCTAGTTAGCATGCCTAAATTAGATAAAATATACCCCGGCCTGTTAAATGTGAACAAGTTATCAATGCAAACGTTTTCGGCTCATAAGACTCATTAAACCAGTTTCGGTTATATATTAAGTAAAGTATCAACCTGTCCGTTATTTTCATGTTCCCTAACCAGCTTATGGGGATTGTATTGAAACCGTTCATACCTGTGTATCAAAACCGGACGGCAAAAACCATTAATACCTTCTAACCTGTTTATTTTTACGATATTACAAACTGGCACCTATTTCGTATTTACCTCATCAATACCAAGACTATGTTCACCAACTATTTAAAAACAGCCTGGCGTAATCTTTTCAAGAACAGAACTTCTTCCATTATCAACATTAGTGGTCTGGCAGTTGGCATGGCAGTAACCATTCTCATTGCTCTTTGGATAAATGATGAAGTAAGCTTTGACTCCTATCATAAGAATTACGATCGCATTGTACAGGTGATGCAACACCAGCTTTTTAATGGTAAATATGAATCACAGGTAGCCAATCCGTATGTAATGGCTGAGGAGATCAGGCGCACGTACGGCAATGGGTTTAAATATGTCATTCAGGCCTCCTGGAACTATAATCATGGCCTTGCCTACGGCGACAAACTATTTCTAAAACCGGGCAGTTATTTTGAACCACAGGTAGTTGATATGCTGGGGCTGAAAATGCTGGCCGGTTCAAAAGACGGGTTGCAGGAAATGAATTCCATTCTGCTTTCGCAATCTGTGGCCACCGCTATCTTTGGAAAGGAGAATCCGATCGGCAAAGTGATCCGCGCCGATAATAAAACGAACGTAAAGGTTACGGGGGTGTATGAAGACCTGCCCAACAATACCACTTTTCGGGAATTGACCATCATTTTTCCCTGGCAATTATACCTGAGCCAGAACCAATGGATAAAACAAATGGATAGCCCTTGGGGGAGTAACTTCACCCAAACCTATGCCCAGGTAGCCGACAATGTGGATATTGAAAAATTATCTGCCCGCATTCGCAATGTAAAGCTGAACAAATTAGGAAATGAAGAAAAGCGGTATAAACCTATTGTATTTCTTCATCCCATGCGTAAATGGCATCTCTACGCCGATTTCAAAGGCGGTATTAATACAGGTGGACGTATTGAAACGGTATGGCTGTTTGGCATCATTGGCATATTTGTATTATTGCTGGCCTGCATCAACTTTATGAACCTGAGCACGGCGCGGTCTGAAAAAAGAGCCAAAGAAGTAGGGGTCAGAAAAACTATTGGATCAAACAGAAAACAACTGATCGTACAATTCTTTAGTGAGTCGGTACTAACTGCCGTGATCGCTTTTGTATTCTCTATATTATTGGCAAGCCTCATTATGCCGTTCTTCAATTCGGTCGCTGATAAAAAGATGGCCATTCCCTGGAGCAGTCCTCTCTTCTGGTTGATAGGCATTGGCTTAAGCATGCTCACTGGTTTGCTGGCAGGTTTGTATCCCGCTTTGTTCCTTTCTTCTTTTCAACCGGTTAAAGTGTTGAAAGGCACCTACCGTGTTGGCCGTTATGCATCATTACCAAGAAAGGTGTTGGTAGTGACCCAATTCACCATTTCTATTGTGCTGATCATTGGGACCATTATAGTTTATAAACAGATCAACCTGGGTATGCAACGACCCATAGGGTATGTACGCGATGGCTTGATCACGCACGACGTTTCTGACGAAATACATAAACACTTTGAAGCATTACGAATTGATCTCAAAAACTCTGGCGCGGTGATAGAGATCGCAGAATCTGGCAGTCCTACCACGGGGGTATGGAACACCAATGGCGGTTTTGATTGGGAGGGCAAGGACCCCAACTTTGCGGTTGATTTCCCAAACAACGCCACCACCTATGAGTATGGTAAAACAATAGGCTGGAAAGTAAAACAGGGCCGCGACTTTTCCCGCCAGTTTGCTTCTGACTCCTTAGCTTTTATTTTAAATGAATCGGCTGTAGCCTTTATAGGGTTGAAAGACCCGATAGGCAAGATCATTCGTTGGGACAATAAACCTTATAGAGTGATCGGCGTGGTAGAAGATATGCTGGTACAATCGCCTTATAAACCCGTGCGGGCCTCTTTCTGGCATATTTCAACGGACCAGCAGAATGTGTTCATTATGAAAATGAACCCCAACTGGAGCGTTGGTAAAGCGCTGGCCAAAATTGAAAGCATCTTTAAGAGATACGATCCTGCAACTCCATTCAAAGCAACCTTCGCCGATGAGCAGTTCGCTGAAAAATTTGATAACGAAAAACGGATCGGCAAACTGGCTACTTTCTTTGCATTGCTGGCTGTCTTTATATCCTGTCTTGGTTTGTTTGGATTAACCTCTTTTATGGCCGAACAACGGGTAAAAGAGATCGGCATTCGCAATGTGCTGGGTGCTTCCATGTTGAGTATCTGGCAATTACTTTCTAAAGATTTTATTCTGCTGGTGGGGCTTTCTTGCCTGATCGCGATCCCCATTGCCTTTTATTATATGCATACCTGGTTACAGAAATATGATTTCAGAACTGATATTTCCTGGTGGGTATTTGCGGTATCTGCGGCAGGTGCACTGGTCATTACCCTGATCACAGTAAGTTTTCAGGCCATTAAAGCAGCCCTGGCCAACCCGGTAAAAAGTTTGCGTACGGAGTAATACAAAAGGCAAAGGGCAAAGGGCAGAAGGCAGAGGGCAGAGGGCAGAGAGAAAAAAGCAATGGGCAATGGGCAATAGCTCTCGGCTTCCGAGAGCAAAAGGCAGACGCAGCGCAGAAAGAACACAGCCCATCATTTTTCTTTAAACCGAAAAATGATGGGCTGTTTTTTTATGCCTTTTGTACTTTTTACGTTTTTAACTGGGATCCATTGGGGCGATTTCTTTATTACGTCTATAGCAGCCTGCCTCAATTCCTCAGGCCCGCTCAGGGCTTCTATATCGGAGATCTTTCCATCAGCATTTACTACAAATTGAACTACTACTACCCCCTGTATATTGGCTTTCCAGGCTGCACGCGGATACTTAAGATTTTGCTGAAGGAATTTAAGCCATGCTGCGTTTCCACCCCTAAATTCAGGCTCAAAAGCTTCAGTATAAATAAAGTCAACGTATTCTTCACGGGCACTATCAATGGCAGGTGCTTCAATAGACTCAGCTAATTGCCCTTTTGCAGAAAAACATAAGGAACCGGGCACAAAATATAAAACAGCTATCAGCCTTTTCATATACTCAATCAGGATTTGAAATAAAATGCTCTACAGCCATTATGGTACATTTGAGAATACGAAGGGCTGTCTTTTTATGCTTTTAACCTTGTGGCCTTTGTACACGGCAGGATTCCAGTCAGGAGATCTTTTCATCACATCAATAGCTGTTGCCTCAATTCCATAGGACCACTCAAGGCCTCTATCTCGGTTACTTTCCCATCAGGACCTATTACAAACTGAACAACCACCGTTTCATGAATTGCTGAATCCATATATGCAGCCGGAAATTTAAGATGTTTGGCTAGGAAACGAGACCACGCGCCCGCTCCATCCGGATATTCGGATGGTATCGTATCAGCAAGGTGAAAGCAAACAATTGTTACATCTTTTTCTGAACTATCTATTTTAGCAGCTTTTACAGATACAGCCGATTGCCCCTTTGCAGAAAAACACACTGAACCGGTCACAAAAAATAAAAGCATAAAGGGTATACAACTCTTCATATCCTAAGTCAGGGTTTGAAATAAGATGCCAGGCATTCAAAATTCCATATTCACTCCTTTTTGTTTTAAATCTGTCAACGTGTTAACCTGTCAACGTGTTAACCTGTCAACTCTGTCAACCCTGTCAACATATCAACCTATTTTCCTACTTTCGAACCATGCCATCAAAAAATCTTGTAGTTAAAACCCTTAATGAACTGTATGAGCTCATGGGGCTTTCGCATGAGATCGTAGATCAAACCTCGGGGTTTTCTATCCTATACCTGCAGGACCTGTTCAAGGAATACCCGGTTTCCTCCATCCCCTTCCGACCCAATTTCTTCAGCTTTCTTTTTATCAAAGACGCATTTGGCAATTACACGATCGATGACCTAAGTTTTCCGATGGTACCCGGTACCGTTTATTTTACCAACCCTGGTAACTTCCGCAAATTCGAATGGCATAAGGTTACCGAAACCTGTCTCGTTGTTTTTACTGAATCTTATTTAAAAGAACAGGTGCATCCTGATATCTACCGCGAATTCTCCTTTTTGCTTACAGAAACGGTGGAACCACGGGTTCTAACACCCGGCCAATTTGCGATCATTGAAGAATTGTATAAATTCATATACCGCGAACACCAGGGCGATTCTCCCTACAAAAACAAGATCATTGGTAGTGCGGTGGTTACCCTCTTATTAAAGATCAAAGAGTATTTTTTCCAGGGCTACAACCCTATTTATGAAGGTAACCGCAGCTCCCAGATCGTTAAAACGTTCAAGCAAAACCTGGAACAGCATTTTCGCGATCTGGCCAATGGCAAGACCGACGCCCAGCTACGGGTTCAGGATTATGCGGATAAACAATTCCTTCATGTAAACTATCTTTCGAGCGTGATCACCAGCAAAACCGGTAAATCTATCAGCGCCTGGATCGCCGATAAGACCATTGCCGAAGCCAAGGCAATGTTGCAGGACAAACAAATGAATATTAAAGAGATCGCCAGCAGACTGGGATTTCTGGAAGCCTCCCATTTCAGCAATTATTTCAAGAAACACACCAGTCAAAGTCCGGCCGACTACCGCAAACAACTGGTTTAATAACCCCCATTCTTAGATTTTTGCAACTCTTGCTGTAAACTTTGTACGTTTTATGGGCCATTCATGGGCCATCTTTGTGTTATCAAATCAAACAAATAAAACAAAGGACCATGAACAGATTAAATAACAAAGTAGTATTGATTACCGGCGCTTCAAGAGGTATTGGCGCTGCAACAGCACACCTGATCGCTGCCGAAGGCGCAAAAGTGATCATCAATTATTCAGGCAACCAGACGGCTGCAGATAAAACAGTACAGGAGATCAAAGACAAAGGTGGCGATGCCATTGCCCTGAAAGCTGATGTTAGTAAATCGGCTGAAGTGACCGCCTTGTTCGATGCCGCCATTGCCCATTATGGTAGAATTGATGTGCTGATCAACAATGCCGGGGTTATGATCATGAAATTGCTGAAAGACACCACTGATGAAGATTTTGAACGCCAGTTTGATATAAACGTACGCGGCACCTTTAATACCATGCGCGAAGCCGCTACCAAATTGGCGGATGGTGGTACTATCATAAACACTTCTACTACGTTAACCCGGGCCATGGTACCTACTTATGGAACATACGTTGCCTCTAAAGGCGCGGTGGAACAAATGACCCGCGTTTTTGCCAAAGAAATGGGGTCAAGAGGGATAACGGTAAATGCAATCTTACCTGGTCCTACCAATACCGAATTATACATGGAAGGGAAAACTCCTGAAATGATCGCCCGTCAGGCTGCATTGAATGCGTTCAACCGGTTAGCTGAAGTAGGTGACATTGCACCGGTGATCGTTTTCCTGGCCAGTGATGATGCCAAATGGATCAGCGGCCAAACCATCGGCGTAAATGGCGCTATGGCTTAATTAACACCCCACACTTTCAACTATGCACATTGCAACGATATTCATAGCCTTTGCGCTGCTTACAGGGTGTATGGGAGCCGAAGCACAAAAAGAAAACAACAATGACAACTCAAAAATAAAAAGTATGGATACCAGCAAACTTTCCAATCCTACGGTAAAAGAGGCATTTCAGGCCTGGCAGGCGGGGGATTCAACATTGTGGCTTTCTTATTTCACTCCCGATGCACAGTTGCTGGATGATGGTCATCCCCGTGATTTTCAAAATTTTTCGAGGGAAGCCATTGGCCATGAACGGTTCACCAGTATTGACATTGTAAAAGACACCGGCCGATCCATCTATGGAAAGTTTCACAGCGATACCTGGGGCAACTTTAAAACCTATTTCAAGTTCCATCTCGATGCCCATAACAAAATATACAAACTGGAAATTGGACAGGCTGATTACTAATTATTAAAACTAACCGTTCGTACAGGAGACAAATAAGAAAGGCCCGTGATTCACTCAGAGAAATAAATTAAAGCCTCGCTTTATCAGCATTTGCCCCTACTTCCGCCTGAAGCCACAAAAGATAAAATGCTGCACTTTATTGGCCGGCGTTACATGATCTTCATAAATGCATTTGATACGCTCAAAGTCAGCCGAAAACCTGGCGGTCATGGCAGGTTCTGAATATTGCTTTATTTCCAGTCCGCTGCACTTGGTGGGACCGTTTTCAGAGAAGGTGCCTAACAATAAATAACCGGCTTGCTTTACAGCCTGGCCAGCGATAGACACATATTGAGTGATCTGTTCTTCAGTGGTCAAAAAATGAAAAGCGGCCCTGTCGTGCCAAAGATCATATTGTTTTGTTGGGTTGAACCCGGTAACATCAGAAACGATCCAGGTAACCTGATCGGCCTTTTCTCCCAGTCTGGCCTTTGCCCGGTTGATGGCGGCTGCTGAAATATCCAGCACGGTAATATTGCTATAACCTGCGGCCAACATCGCATCTACAAAATGGCTGTCGCCACCACCAACATCAATGATCGCAGCGCCAGATGGCAGGTTAAACAGTTTCATCAACTCATTCGCATGTTGTGGGTTGGCCTGGTACCAGCTCACTTCATCCTCGGCCTTCGTTTCATAAACATGGTCCCAATGGTGTTGCGATGCGTTGTTCATACAACAAAGATAGGATGAATAATAAAAAAGGGCCCCGCTGCAACCAGGGCCCCTTTCATTGAAGGTGGAAACACACCATGAACTTATGAAAAACAAGTAGCGATACGGATTACTACCATCATTCTTGCAGCACCTTCGGTTTTCCCGGATCATTAATTTCCAGCTCGTGCTTTCTCTATCTTTTCGCGCAATTGATGCGCTTCTTTATCAAGATCAGCCATCAGGTATACGTTGTGCTCCAGGTGATCGTATAGGGTGAGAAATCGCTCGCCGTCAACTTTTCTAAACTTGAGTTCAACACCGATCCTGGTAGTAAGATGCTCCTTTTTCTGTCCCTTTCCTTCTAATGTAAAAGCTTGCGTATGATTCACGACTGCAATTCCGCTCACTGCATCAAGCGGGAACTCCTCATGTGAAAAAACACCATTGTGTTCAACGATCAACAGCTTCCGGGCCTTTTCATCGAGGATCAGGGTTTGACTGAGCAACTGTTTACGATAATAATTGGTAATGCCGGTTTGCCGGGTGGCTTCCGTTATATAGGTATTTATTTTTTTCTGCGCTTTTTTTCTCCGGCGTTTATTCGCGTTATTAAGGATTATAACAACAGCTATTATAGGTACTAATAGCATTAGTACTATCACTACATCTGACATAGTAAAATAAGTTTAGGTAATAGAATGCCGTTAATGATCGTGGTGATCATTAACCAATAGGGTTTTGTTCAATAAAACAAAACAGCGGTTACCAGAAATAGTGATTGGGAAATAATAGCAGCCTTCTGAATGAAGACCAATGTGGTGTAGGAAAAGCGCTGACACGTTTACGCAGGTCGCCAGCCATGTAATTGCTAAGACGCGCCACCATAATAGAACCATCTGTATCCCGGTGGTCCCTTCCATTAAACGCAACGCAATTAAACTGAATGGCATATGCTATCTCTGCGAAATGATCAATTAAATGATCATTGGCCAGCAGGGATGAACTTTTTTCGTGAGCTATATTATTTGCAGGCAACGACGTTCCCGCGCTGGCAGTAAAACAGGTTACTACCTGAACAAATAATATCAGTAATGTAAATAAGTACCTCACGCGGCAAAAGTAGCCTAATATATGCGCAAATGCAAGCGAAGGGAACGTTTAATCAGCAGCCAAAGTTTTAACGAAGTATTAGGTGGTTTATAATACTATCTCAATTATTATTAGTAAGTTTGGCCCAATGACCAGTATTCCTTTACATACATATATTACCAACTTCGTCAGGTATATTATACTTGACATCAGTAATAGTGTAACCTGGTCATTCCCCGAGTTTGTTCCTTTTTGTCCGCACCTGTATTACTTCTCCACTTATAAAGACTTCAACAGGTTTGCCCAGGCCTGATTATTAAAGGCTTGGGATAACATTGATGTGTATTTAATTATTCCAATAATTAACCTGTAAATTTTTGTCATGTACCGGAAGCAACGACCTGTTTCTGCTGGGAGCGCTATGCCCGTCATACTGGTATTAGCAAGCGCCATTGCAGTGGAGCAAGGATATGTAGTTAATCCTAAATGGTATTTATGGCTGCTAATAACTGTTCCCTTGTTAGTGGTAAAGGCTTGTGGTGTCAGGAAATAGCACCTGTATTAACGTACCCTTGTTGCTATAACCAGGGTTCGTTATATTTTTTCCAGGTCCGCCGGTAAATATCTTTTTGAGTATTTCTCTCCATTTATCATTAGAAAATACAGATTCGTACTATCATTAAAATGGTATCCGCGGTGGAGAATATATCCGACCCGTTCGGTTTTTACATTATTATTGAGAATGGTTTTTACCCGTTGCCCTATCTCAAATTGATGTTCATGGTTGTTTTTTTTGAAGAACAATTGTCCAACCTTCATACATAGTGCCGTATTGGTATGCTGCGTTAAGATGGACATCACCTTACAATAAAATTCGTCTTTATAATTAGGGGCCCACACCCCTTTACGCAGCACTTCATCATCTATATTATGATGTTTATACCTGATAATAACATTTCCTGTGTTATACAAAATAGTGATGGTTGCTCCACCATTGCTGAAGGCATATTGAAAATTACCATTTACTGTGACCGAAGCGTCATACCACCCGTTATAAAACTCAATTAAATTGTGCAGGGGAATAGTATTACCGGGTGTCCAGATAAGCTTATTACCCAGCCCGGTATTCAACTCACAGCTACAATGAATTCTTGATTGGGTATCCCACGATGGGTTAGGGTCGCTGATCTTATTATCTCTTTTTGTGAACAGCCGGATGTTTTCAAACATATTGGTATTCTTTAGGAACAAGCTTTTGCAATCTATATAGAAGTTTGTATCAGTTTTCCTATTTTTATGGTTAACACCCGATTCATGCAGCATCTTTTTATCCAATACGTTTATCTTATTTTAATTATTCTGGCCCTGGTCATGCTCGCCAACCGGCTGAAACTGGCTTATCCTATAGTACTTGTTTTAGGCGGGCTGGCACTCAGTGTTACGACTACTTTTTCTAATATCACCATAGATCCTGAACTGGTCTTTTTTATTTTTTTACCGCCCCTGCTGTTTGATTCTGCCTGGCAGGTGTCGTGGAAGGAATTTTGGAAATGGCGACGGGTGATCACCAGTTTTGCATTTCCCATTGTAATTCTTACCTCCTCTGTAATTGCCCTTGTTTCCTGGGCCTGTATTCCCGGGTTTACCCTGGCATTAGGCTTTTTATTAGGCGGCATTGTTTCGCCGCCCGATGCTATTTCAGCCAGTACTATCATGAAACAGGTAAAAGTTCCGAAAGGACTGGTAAGTATTATCGAAGGCGAAAGCCTGCTTAACGATGCCTCTTCGCTTATTGTTTTCCGGTTTGCCATTGCCGCGGTGATCACCGGACAGTTTCATATGTCGGAAGCAGTGGGCAGCTTTTTCCTGGTTATTATTATGGGTACGCTCATTGGCCTGGCCATCGGTTTTATTTTCTACGCCATTCATAAATGGTTGCCAACCACGCCCAGTATTGAGATCATTCTCACCCTGGTGACCCCTTATTGCATGTATTATACCGCGGAACATTATCATTTTTCAGGGGTGCTTTCTGTGGTAAGTGGCGGCTTATTGTTATCAGCCCACCGGCATCGCATGTTAAGTTATCGCAGTCGTATAGAGGGCGTAAATGTGTGGAACAACATTGTGTTTGTCTTGAACGGACTGGTATTTATGCTGATCGGTCTGCAACTTCCTTCTATTATAAATCAATTAGGTGATATCAGTTTGAAAACCGCCATAGGATATGGCCTGACCATTTCCCTGGTGCTGATCGTTTGCCGTATTCTTTGCACCCTGGGTGCTTCTGTATTTACCGTTTTTATAAGCAAGTATATTACCGTGGCCGATAAAAGTCCAGGCTGGCGAAACCCGCTGGTAATTGGCTGGGCCGGCATGCGTGGGGTGGTATCATTGGCAGCAGCGTTGTCAATCCCATTGCTTGGAAGCGACAATCAGGCCTTCCCCTATCGCAACCTCATTCTTTTTATAACGTTTATTGTAATTCTGGTTACGTTGGTTTTTCAGGGACTTACCCTCCCCTGGCTGATCAGGAAATTAAAACCAACAGCTGTCCGTAATACCATACCGGAAGACATTCAGGAGTTGAACATTCAAAAAAAGATTGCCAAATGTTCCATTGAATTTTTAGAAGAAAAGGCCAATAAAGGAGAAAATGTCAGCGAACATTTAAAGAATCTCCACGAACGCCTGAAGATCGATCTGAAATTATTGACCGAACAACTGGACTCATCGACCAATAATACCAAAACGGCGTTGCGAAACTTCCAACTCCTTTACCTGGAACTGCTGGAAAAGCAACGCGCCACCCTGAATAAAGTTAACCACCTGGAGGAATATGATGAAGAGCTGATCAGGAAATACCTGTCGTTGATTGATATTGAAGAATACAAGATCAGAGAGAAACTGGTAGCCGTAGAGGATTAAGCAACGAACATAAAATAATAAAAGATGTTTACGATCGAACAAATCAAAGCTGCTCACTCCAAAGTAAAAAGCGGTGCCGATTTTCCAAACTATATCAGGGACTTAAAGCAATCAGGTGTTACCGCCTATGAAACCTGGGTGCAGGATGGGCATACAGATTACTCCGGAGCAAACCAGTTTACCTTGCATAGCGAACCCAAGTATGCAAATTTGGAAATTGCTGCTACCAGCAATAAAGACCAATTTCAACAAAACCTGAAAGCACATCAACAGGGCCAAACCGATTACCCTACCTTTTGCCGGCATTGCGCTGAAGCTGGCATTGAAAAATGGATAGCGGATCTATCTGCCATGAGCTGCACTTATTTTGATAAAGCGGGAAGTGTTTTATTGGAGGAGAAAATTCCTGGATAAGGTCTTCTGTTTAAAGGTTAAAGTTTAAGGTTTTACGGGGCGTACCGCAAGCTTGCATCAGGGTGAAGAAAACAACCAGGGTGAAACGATCCCTTTTGCCTGATTAACCTGTCAACCAGCCCGCCACCTCAATGCTACCTCAATGGTACCTCTTTGGGTCCTCTTTGGGTCCTCGGAATTCGAGGCCTACCGAGGGAGAATCGGGGAGGAACCGAGGAGGCAAAGAGAAGAAAATAAAAACCGTCACAGAATTTCGACCACTCGTCACACCATTTCTCCTCAAACCGTCACACTTAAATTAGAAATTCCGGGGAGAAATCACCAACCGTCACAGGATTTCGACTGTCCATCACACCTTTTTCCTCGAACCGTCACACCTAAAATGAAATTTCAGTGGAGAAATTACCAAACGTCCCACCGGTTTAAAGGTAACCGTCCCAGCGGTTTCCGAAGCCCGTCACATGATGGCGCTTGGGGAAGAAAGTAAGGGGTACCTTTGTATGCCGACGAACCGAAGCTTGTCGGCACGCTGACAGGCTTCGCTTCGCCCCGTCAGCATATGAGAGTTCTTTGATTTATGGGTAGGTTGAGGGGAGTTGATCAGTTGACCAGTTGAGGAGTTGATCAGGAAGCCAGATTCATTGCAGAGATTTGGTAAGATCGGTCCCAGGCCATCGACTTGTCCGCCGTAGCCTTGGCGAAGGCGGATTGCCGAAAGTGAATCTCGGATTTGGTAAGCCTTTTCACGTCTCACGTCTCACGATTAAGCTTCTTATATTGAAACCGCCCCTTAATAACCGTATTCAAATATTTTCCCTTCGACCAGGACTGCTTCATGGCATCATAAATGGCAGCCGGTACTTTCAAATAATCATATATCTCCCCGGAAGTATAGGTGACCCGCAGAGTGGATGTTTCTGGATAATAATTCATATGGGCTACCACCGACGAAGGCATACCATAAGCGTTAAAAAACCATGCCGGCGCTGTGGCATAAAAATTATTCTTATAGTGCATGGCAGTTAGCACACAAAAAAAGAAAAAGACCATTGTTTCACGCAGGCGGAAAGCGGGGACACTCAGCCAACAAGCGGGCGTAAAGGCATCCTTTCCTCGCGGGTTCTCGCCCATGCTGGCCACCCTGGTTGACAAACCATTTGATGCCGATAACTGGTTATTCGAAGTAAAGTGGGATGGTTACCGCGCCATTGCGCATTGTCAGCACAACAAAGTGTCGGTCATTTCGCGTAACAATAAATCATTCAACGAAAAATTCTATCCAATCACTGCTGCGCTGGAAAAACTCAACCTGAATGCCGTGCTCGATGGCGAGATCATTATCTCCAATAAAGAAGGCATCTCCAGCTTTGGCGATCTGCAGAACTGGCGAAGCGAAGCTGATGGGGAACTGTTGTATTATGTATTTGACCTGTTGTGGCTGGATGGTTATTTATTAATGGACCTGCCACTAGTACAACGCAGAGAAATACTCAAAAAAATGCTGCCGAAGCATCCAACGGTACAACTCAGTCAAACCTTTAATGCGCCGGGAACTACTTTTTATGACATCGCCAAAGAGATGAACCTCGAAGGCATTATTGCAAAAAGAGCCGATAGTATATATGTGCCGGGGGTTCGATCAAAAGACTGGTTAAAGATAAAGATCGCAAAACGACAGGAAGTGGTGATCGGTGGCTTTACCCGCAATGCAGGGTCTACAAAACTATTCAGCTCCCTGCTTGTAGGTGTATTTGAAAACGGAGCCCTGCATTACACAGGCAAAATAGGTACTGGTTTTACCGATAAAGACCAACGGGCGATGATGGAAAAGTTTAAACCCCTGATGCGAAAAAACTGTCCGTTTGAGCGAGAACCCGATTATAATAAGCCGTCCCGGTTCCGCCCCAATCCCCCGAAAGCAACTGCCACCTGGTTAAAACCGGCATTGGTTTGTGAAGTGGCATTTGCTGAGATCACCAGCGATGGTGTGATGCGTCATCCTTCGTTTGAAGGCATGCGCATTGATAAAAAAGCAACCGACGTAAAAGCCGAAAAAGCAAAACCGCTTAAAAAAGTAATGCCGGAATCTATTCTGCATAAAGAAAAAATAATCACCCGCAGAAGCGAGTCGGAACGCAAAACCTTATTAAACCCCGGTGAAAAACAACAGGAACGCACCATTAATGGACACAAACTAAAATTCAGCAACCTCAACAAAATATACTGGCCTAAGGAAAAGATCACCAAACGGGATATGCTGAACTATTATTACCAGGTTGCGCCAATCATTTTACCTTATCTGAAAGACCGCCCACAATCAATGAACCGGTTCCCGAATGGCATTGATGGCGAAAGTTTTTACCAGAAAAATGTAGCCGGTAAAATACCCGACTGGATCAACACCTTTCCTTATACAGACAAAAGCATACAAAAAAGTTTTCTGGTACCGGTACGGGAAGCAGATGTGTTGTACATGGCTTCGCTGGGTTGCATTGAAATGAACCCGTGGAGCAGCCGGGTGCAACAACCGGACAATCCCGACTGGTGCATCATCGACCTTGACCCCGATACCAATACATTCGACCAGGTAATAAAGACGGCCCAGGTTACACACGAGATCCTGGAAAGTGCCGGCATTCCCAATTACTGCAAAACGTCCGGGTCAACTGGTATTCATATTTACATCCCGTTGGGGGCAAAATACCTGTATGAAGCTTCCCGGGAATTTGGCCGACTGATAGCCACCATTGTGAACGAGCAATTACCCAGGTTCACCAGTATAGAGCGCGCTACCGCCGATAGAAAAGGAAAGATCTACATCGATTTCTTACAGAACCGCCCGCAGGCTACCCTTGCCTGTGCCTATTCCCTGCGACCCAAACCCGGCGCAACCGTATCTATGCCCTTGCATTGGGAAGATGTAAAAAAGGGGCTAAAAATGAAAGACTTTACCATCCATAATGTAGTGGCCCGCATCAAAGAACAGGGTGATATTTTTAAACCGGTGCTGGGAAAAGGGATCAATATGAAAAAGGCAATTGTCTCGCTACAGAAGCTTTTTAGATAAGCCCATCCCCTCTATAACCGTCTCCATGTCAGTCAAATAACCAATAATTTCCATATTACCAGAATTTATACCTATTAGGACAATTATTGAACCTCCCCCCACTCATGATAAAATAGCTTTGAATTGGTCATTGCTAAAGCTGTATGAAAGAGTATCTGCTATACTTGCGTCTTTCCTACACTTGTCGCGTTTACCTATTTCAGGGTCAACACCAAAACGATTCCCTGGCTATTTATTCCTCATGTTAAAAATGCTTGCTTATGAGAGCGATTCTTCTATTGTTTTCCCTTGTTTTTAGCGCCGCTGTAGCAACCGCACAAATCAGGACCATCTCCGGTATTGTAAAAGACGGGTCTGGCGAAATGGTTTCGGGAGCTACGGTCAGTGGCAAAGGCACCCAGGTGGCAACCGCCACCGATGTGAATGGTAATTTTCGTATTGCATTACCGGAATCTGTGACCACCCTGGTTATTTCGCATGGCAGCATGCAAACCCAGGAAGTGTCGCTGGCCTCCGGCATCAACACCGTGGAGGTTACCCTAAAGGCTTCCATCGGCAATTTGAACGAAGTGGTGGTAATTGGTTACGGAACGGTAAAACGGAAAGACCTTACCGGTTCGGTAGGTTCGGTATCTGGTAAACAACTGGCAGCAGTGCCGGTGGCCAATGCAGCCCAGGCCCTGCAGGGTAAAATTCCCGGTGTTACCGTTACCGCCCAGGACGGCCGCCCCGATGCTTCCATGTCCGTACGGGTACGCGGGGGAAGTTCCATTTCAAACAGCAACGAGCCGCTGTACATTGTGGACGGGTTCCCGGTATCAAACATCAACGATATTCCGGCCTCGCAGATCGAGAGCATCGATGTGCTGAAAGATGCCTCTTCTGCCGCCATTTACGGCGCCCGCGGCGCCAATGGGGTGGTTATTGTGACCACTAAAAGCGGCAGGAACGGCAAATTCGCTATCAGCTACGATAACTACCTGCAACACAACCAACCCACCAAGTACCTTGAAACGCTGAATGCCTATGACTATATCGCCTACAACTGGGCATATGCCAAAACAGTCACCAATTCCTATGCATCTGGCTGGGAAAGGCTGTGGGGCATCGGCAGTTACGCCACCCAGTACAACAATACCGAAGGCATTGATCACTACAAAAATGTGAACGCCACCAATTACTCAAAAGAAGCTTATACCAGTTCCTTCTCCCATAACCATAACCTGAGCATCAGCAATGGGAACGACAAGACCAAGTACCTGATCTCTATGAGCTACCTCGACAATGATGGGATGCGGGTCAACTCCTGGTTCAAACGGGCCAATGCCCTGGTCAAGATAGACCAGAAGATCTCCAACAAACTTACCTTCTCCTTCGATGGCCGGTATGTAGACATCCAAAAAATGAGTAATGAAGGTACCACGAATGGTAAAGGATCAATTCTTTCTTCAAGCTACCAGTTCAGGCCCATTGCCACCAGCGATGTACTGGGCGAACTGGACGATACAAAAAACACCCCACTTGGTTTATACGATCAGGTTTTGCAAGACAGATACAATCCGGTTGAAAGAATGAAGGATTATCTGCCATTGCAAAAAGAAAGGACCCTGCGCGCTAATGGCGCCCTTAACTGGACCATCATAAAAGGATTGGTAGCAAGGACCGAATTCGGTTACAACCGCTTTTGGAACAGAGAAAAATCCTGGTCGGGCGCCATTTACAACGATTACCTGGATGGAGCCGGCAATAAGACCTATGGCGGAAATGCCACTATTACTGCAGAAGAAGGCTGGAAATATCGCTGGGTAAATACGTTAACCTATAATGTAACCGGTTTGGGCAAGGCACATAACCTGAATGTAATGGTTGGTCAGGAAGTGATGAATAATCAAAGTGAAAAGAATACTATGACCAGCAATAAATTCCCTGCTGGCTTTAGTCCCGATCAGGCCTTTGCGATGATGGACCGTTACGCACCTACCACAGGTACTATTATCAACTACAGTATTACCTCAAGTGTTGGGTTCCCAACTAAATACAACTCTTATTTTGGTCGCGTTAATTATTCGTTGCTCGATAAATACCTGGTCTCCTTTACGTTCCGGGCTGATGGGTCATCGCGTTTTGCCCCAACCAAACAGTGGGCTTATTTCCCTGCTGCCGCACTTGCCTGGCGTGCCTCGGATGAAGATTTCCTAAAGGATATTAGCTGGTTAAATAACCTGAAAGTGCGTGCTTCTTACGGTACTGTAGGTAATGATGGCATTGACCCTAATCAGTGGCACCAACAATGGACCTCCACCGGTTTAACCCAGTGGTCTATCAATGAGAACCGGCAGATCGGTTATACCACTTCTAACAACCTCGCCAATCCGAACCTGGTATGGGAAACATCTACCACCCGAAACCTGGGTATCGATTTCGGCTTGTTCCAGAACAGAATATACGGTACCATCGATCTTTATAAAAACACTACCAACAACCTGCTGTTGCTTTCAAGCCTGAACCCGATCTCAGGTTTCAGCACAGGTTTTGAAAATGTGGGCAGCATCAGCAACCGGGGTATTGAATTTTCACTGGGTGGCGATATTGTGAATTCCCATGATTTCAAATTATCGGCCAGTTTCAATATCAACTTCAACCGCAACAGAATTGAAAAACTGGCCAATGGTTCCACCGGCTTATACAAATCGCAATGGGGTTCAACTGTTACACAACCCAACACCGGCGATTATGTATTACAGGAAGGAAAATCCCTTGGCCAGGTACGTGGTTATGTATATGATGGCTGGTATACACCCGACGACTTTACCTACAACAATGGTGTATATACGCTGAACAAAAACCCGAACAACCCCGATGTTACTGGTGGTATCGTAGGTACAGTATTTGGCACTACAGCTAACAAACCAAACGGCCAGGCTGCACACCCCGGCGTTATCAAATTCAAGAATTTGAATGACGACGAACTCATTGATGAAAAAGACGTTACCATTATTGGCAACATGACCCCCAAACACACCGGTGGCTTTAACATCAATGCTTCTTATTTCAATTTTGACCTTGCACTTAACTGGAACTGGAGCTACGGCAACCAGATCTACAATGCCAACTATCTGGCAGCCTTTACCGGTGGCAAGGAAGATGGTTTGTACAGGAACAGGTTAAGCTACCTGAAAGATGCATATAAGATCTTTGATATTCAAAACGGACAACTGGTAAGAGTTACCGACCCCGCCGGGCTGAATGCATTGAATGCAAACGCAAAGACCTTCCTGCCCTACCAGGAGAACCCCGTGGTTTCTTCACTGGGCATACAGGACGGTTCATTCCTGCGCCTGAATACTGTAACCTTAGGGTATACCTTACCAACAACGCTGATGAAAAAGGCCAAACTGCAACGCATCCGCATTTACGGTGCTATTTATAACGCCTTAACATTAACCAGCTATCCCGGTCTTGATCCGGAAGTGAATACGAACATAGAACAGGGTAAAACAGGCTATCCAACCCTGGGGCTCGACTGGGGTGCTTATCCCCGCGCCCGTTCATTCACTGCAGGTATAAATGTTGAATTCTAAAACCACCGAAACGAATTTCATATGAAAAGGATAATATTATCAATAAGTGGCCTGTTGCTGATTGGCCTTGTTGCCTGTAAAAAAAGCTGGCTTACGGCGGAGTCACCATCTGCTCAAGATACCGACTTCGTATTCTCCTCCTCCGGCGAAGCGTTTGGCGCCCTGGTAGGTAGTTATGATCTGTGGCGCAGCAGCGTAGGCGGTATGTTCTATGATATAGATGTAGTAGGTTCCGATGCAGAAACACATCCCGAAGCATACGATGCCCAGTTACGGCACGTACCAGAAGGGCTCTATGCTACCGAGATCTCTTTGGACTATGCCAGCTCTTTAGGCATATGGGGCAATATGTACAAGGTTGCCAACCGCGCTAATATGATCATGGATGCGATCGCTAAAAAAGAGGAATATAAAGCTGCGGTGAACGAAAATAAGCCCAATGACTGGACGCAGATGTATGGCGAAGCAGCGGTATTCCGTGCATTTGCCTATCATAACCTGATACGTTACTTTGGCGATGTACCCTATTCACCGGTCACCATTACTTCAACCAAACAAACCGACACCGCCAAACTTACCTCGCGCGACTTTATATATGATAGCGAACTTGCCAACCTGGAAAAAGTAGCGCCATTGATGTACAAACTGGGCGAAGGCGGTATCAACGCCGAAAGGTTCTCCAGAACTTTTGCATATGGCCTTGCCGGTAAAATGGCATTGTATGCGGGTGGTTATGCATTGCGTCGCACTGATTTTGATTATGGCTCAGTTACCTTTACCCAGCTTGGCTCAGTAAAATGGGATGCCAAATATGTTCGCCGTACTGATTATAAAAAATATTACGAACAGGCAAGAACAGACCTGAAAGCCTGTATGGACAATGCCGGGACCTGTACGCTCATCACCAGCGATACCCGGGGCGCCGGTTTTAACAATCCGTTCCAGATGAACTTTCAGTATAACATGAACCTGGTTGTTAGTCCTGAATCGTTGTTCGAAATAGGAGAAACCCAGGCGCAGTTCAGCGAGCGCCCCTATGCTTTTGGCCGCCCTTCAAACGGCGCCAGTGCCAACAACTATCCCAACAAAGCATACGGACAAAGCCGCATGCACGCCTCCTTCTATTATGGCGATTACGACCCCAAAGACCTGCGCCGGGATGTAACCGTAACCGTTACTGCCAATTCAGGCCTTT
Source organism: Niastella soli (assembly GCF_017742245.1). Classification (GTDB taxonomy): domain Bacteria; phylum Bacteroidota; class Bacteroidia; order Chitinophagales; family Chitinophagaceae; genus Niastella; species Niastella soli. Next base: position 116,905 of record NZ_JAGHKO010000006.1, on the reverse strand, counting down.
GCTCTGAATTAATAATCGATTTTTCTCCTGGTTCCCGCCAACTCGGCGGTTTGGCACTCAACAAATGGGATGAAAGCCGGATGCCAACTCCATACACACAGGCACAACGCCAATCCGGTATCAACTGGCCTCAGTTGCGCATGGCAGATGTTATATTGTTGATGGCTGAAGCCCAGGCCGAACTGGGCGATGAAGGTGCTGCCAAAACAGAACTGACCAAAGTAAGGAACAGGGCTTTTGCAGCCGCCGACCAGGCGATTAAAGTAACCAGTTATATCAGCAGCTTATCGGGCGATGCCCTGAAAGAAGCCATCCTGCAGGAACGCAAACTTGAATTTGCCGGTGAAGGTTTTCGCCGTGAAGATCTGATCAGAAATGGTAAGCTGCCTCAAAAGATAAAGGCATTAAGAGATGAGCAGATTGCCATGGTGAACGATCTGAAAACAAAGAGATATCACGACTTCGCTAATGGTAATCAAATCCCCTATTACATTTATACCAAGAGTGTGAACGTGTCTTCACTGAGTATGACTAAAATGCTCACCACTCAAAACACCGTAGCGGAAACAGATCAAACTTATCCGGTGCGTTTCCCCAGCTGGCGCGGTAATTCAGATGCCTGGAGCCAATATACCGCTTCCGCTGGCAACCGCAATCTTGCCATCAAGGGATTGTTCAAATTTATCGACTCTACTTCTACTGAGGGATTGGACCTAAAAACACAAGGTTATAAAGTAACACCCTGGGGTAGTACCATTGTTCAATATGAAGGACAATACACTACCAGTATCTTTAAAGGATATCCTGATGCTTATTATTCAGCAGGTGTACCTCCCAGGTATTTGTTCCCCATTCCAACGGAATCAATTACGAAATCCTATGGCAATGTGACAAACGGTTACGGCTTCGGCAAGTAAACGATAAAAGCAGAGAGAATAGAGTAAGCAGATCTTTGATGAAAACAAAAATGAACGGTCCCGACTTCGTCGGGGCCGTTCATTTTTGCCTTCTGCCCTCTGCCTTCTGCCCTTTCAAAATTTCCACAAACTAACAACGTACATACATGCTGATCAAAAGATTGGTGCCGATTTGGATACTGGGTGCGCTCTTATTTACAACTACCAAAGGAGCCGCACAACAAAAAGGCCGTCAGGAAATGGACATCTCACAAAACAATTGGAAATTATGGCTTGATACATCCGCAACCTGGGAAAACGATTCGCTGTACACCCCACCGGTCAATATCAGCCAGCTTCCCATTCATGAACCCACTGGTGGCTGGCAGGCGTTACAGACAGCCAATGGCCGCACCGTTCACTTACCCGCCACCGTTGAAGAATATTACTGGGGCCACAATGGCAACGACTTTGGACTGGCGGGCAATTACCTTGGCGTATCGTGGTTTAGCACCAACATAATAGTACCGCCTGCCATGAAAGGGAAACGTATTGTACTTCATTTTGAAAGCACCCGCTTTCGCGCTGAGGTATTTGTAAACAAAAAATTGTGCGGGTACGATGTAGTCCCCGGCACCCCGTTCGATGTTGATATCACCAACGCGGCCAAACCCGGTGCCACTAATGCAATTGCCATCCGCATCACCGATCCCAATGGTAACTTTGACTGGCGCGATAGCCAGAACTTTATGTGGGGCGTGTACCGCACCCAACCCACACATGGTTTTGGCGGCATTACCGGCAACGTAAAACTGGTAGCCACCGATCGCATTTTTTTCGATGATATTTTTGTAAAAAACAAACCTGCCATCACCGAAGTGGATGTACAGGTAACCGCGCAAAACACCAGCACCAGCACAGTAAACGGCAAATATGTCGTTGACATTCGCGAAGCGAATCCACAAAAAAAGTCTGTATTTCAACAAACGATCACCGGTCTGCAGTTAGCTCCGGGCGAATCAACCAAAACCATAACAGTAAAACTGCCTGCCGCCAAACTGTGGAGTGTTGACAGTCCGAACCTGTATACAGCCACTGTGCGTTGGGAAGGCAGCAATGGAACAGCCGACAATACTTCTCAGCGATTCGGGTTTCGTTGGTTTGAAATAAAAGAAGTGACCGGCGATCAGCAATTCTATTTAAACAATAAACGCATCGTATTACGCACCTCCATCTCCTGGGGCTTCTGGCCCGGGAATGGCATCACCCCCTCCAACGAACTGGCAAAAAAACAAATACTCGATGCCAAACGGCTGGGTCTGAACATGCTCAACTTTCATCGCACCATAGGGCAACGCAATGTGCTCGATTATGCCGATGAGCTCGGGTTGTTGTATTTTGAAGAACCTGGTGGTAACTCATACCCAGATAATCTCTTCAATCCTAAAAATGACCTGGAGAAAAAACAAACCCTGTTTTACCTCACCGGCCGCACCGAAAAGTTCCTGCGAATGGTACGTCGGGATAGAAGCCATCCATCGCTTGTTATTTATAACATGCACAACGAACGGGGTGCCCAACCCCAGGCTATTGACCGGGCAGAAATGATGGCAGGGCATTACCTCGATGACACCCGCATTATCACCTACAACTCCTGCAATGGCAATATAAAACTGAATGAACCCGATCCTAAATTCAAACTACACCTGCTGCCCTATGACACTACTTTTTATGATTATGGCTGGTTCGATCAGCACCATGCCGGCGGCCCCGGGGTTTACCACGACAATCTGTATTCAAGCCCCACCTCCTATGCAAAGTACACCGATCACAAAAATGAGATCAACTATTGGGGCGAAGAAGGCGCCATTGGCACCCCACCCCGCTTGCAACTTATTCGGGAGGCTATCTTAAAAAGAGGTAAAGACATTGGATGGGAATCTGACAGCTACCTGAAATGGTACGATGCCTATAATGCTTTCTTAAAAAATAATGGATTCAGCAAAGCCTATCCCAATGTAGACAGCCTCACCCGTAAAATGGGCAACGTGGCCTATTACTACCAGGGCCGGGTGATTGAGAACGTGCGCATCAACAACATCACCGACGGATATGCAGTGAACGGTTGGGAAAGCATGAAGCTCGAAAACCACTCAGGTATTGTTGACAACTACCGCAACCTGAAAGGCGATCCTGATCTTATTGCCAAATACAACCAGCCTTTATATGTGGCCGTTAAGCTCAATCACAAAGTGCTGGCCGTTGGCGATACCACTACCATCGATTTGTATCTGGTAAACGAAAAAAACATCACCGGTAATTATACTCTTGAAATTGCTGCACGCAATGCCATTGGAGCAACCACCTGGCATAAGAACATTCCGGTTGAAGTAAAAGGCGGTGCTGTATACGGACAACTACTCTCAGCCGGTAATGCATTCGTAGCGCCGGCTCCTGGCTACACGGCCATTACTGCAAAACTGGTTAACGGCACCACTACATTGGCAACTGGACAGGACGAGCTTTTCGCCGTTCAACTAAATACCACTGGCATTCCACAAGAGGTAATGCTGGCCGACACCAGCGGCGTATTAAACAATTATTTTACAAGCATGGGATTGAACCAGTTTAAAAACTATCGCGGTGGTAAACCAGCAGGCAACGTGCTGGTGATAGGCGCGTTTGAGCCCCAGCAAACCGGTAATCCATTGGTAACCGATATCCTGGAATGGGTAAATAATGGCAATACACTGGTTGTAGTGAACAACAGTGAACACTGGGCCGACCACCTGGCTAAAAAAGAAGTACTCGAGTACCGTGGTTCAAAAGAACTGGGTAAAAGCTGGTATGGTGGTAACTATTTCTCCAAACAACATACATTGTTGAATGGCCTGCCACAGGCCTGTGTATTCAATTGGGAATACCAGTGTTTTGCATCCTATAATAAATACCGCCTGGGTCTTCGCCTCAATACCGGCAACTGTGTGGTGGGCTGCGTAAGTGACCACAAACCGGAAGTTTATTCCGCATTAAGCATCATCCCGCATGGGAAAGGCAAGATCATTATATGCGCCCTGGACATCTTCTCCTGTATAAAAGAGGTAAAGCTGGAAAAGAAAGCCGAAGGCGATGGCGAGAACGCCTCCCTGGCCACATTCAACAACTCACAAAAGAACAGCGCCAATATTGTAGGGCAGCAGTTGTTGTTGAATATGTTGAAGTATTAACAAAAGTTGATCCGTTCTCTAAACAAAAGTGGGTCATCCGCCAGTTAGCAGATGACCCACTTTGTTTTAATAATCTATGCTACTGAACGATCAATTTTTGTGTTTGATCTGTCTTTGAGTTTTTGATCTTCACCAGGTAAGTCCCCGATCTCAGGAATTTTGATTCTATTACATAGCGCATACCAGTAGTACTTGTTTCCAGCACTTTGGCGCCTTCCATGGTAAATAAAGTAATGGTTGTTTTTTCATTACCGGTCCCAATAAAATCAAGCGTTACCCGGTTGTTGAGCGGAGCCGGATTGGGATATACCTGCATTTTGACCAGGTTATTTAACGGCCCTGCAGTACGGGCAACCGGAGCATCATGGTTACAGTATTTCGACCAGTCAATCCCAACGGTGCTTTCTGTTCCGGTAGTTTCTTCACGAGCCGATGACAGCGTAGCGGAGTTATACCATTTTGTATTTACACTTGCGGTGCCGGTAACTCCGGTTACCAATCGCAGGCGGTAATCATAATGGGCTTTGCGCGTAGTTTCACCACTATAAACGTAATCGGTATTGGTAATAACAGCGATCACAACATTATTAGCCGGTGCTGCAGTGAGGTTCAACGTACAGGCCCCGCTTGATACGGGTTGGCTATACACCGGTACCCCGGTTGTGCTGCGATACACCAGTTGGCAGGTCATGTTGACGCCAATGGGTTCAAAGTTTACGGTAACGGTATTGCCGCTTACAGTTAATGGGATTTGATTGGCACCTGACCATCCGGGTAAGGTGGTAGCGTCTGGAGTAAGCAATCCGCTGTTATTGGTTGTTTTGGCATATGGAGTGGCCGTCCATACAGGGGGATTCATCCAGGATGGTTGCCATTCTGGGCCAATGGATTGCCCGAAGTGCGCATTTAATAATGACAATACCGCATTCTTCCATAAACCAAAATCAACAAGCGCCTGTTTGGCCCGGTACTCGGTGATCAGTCGGCGCATTTGCGTAGCGCCAATACCAGAGGCAATGCCTTCCAGCACCCGGCCCGAGGCATAGCGCCAGATCCAGGGTACAGCCCCATCGCCTAAAACATTACCCAGGAAAGTGGGGAAAGAACTGCTATACTGATGACCACCCAAATAAGTACGCCAGGTACAGATCTGTTGATTGCCATTGTACATATTTACCCCTTCCGCCGAAGGACCACCAAAACTGCCATCCTGTAACCAACCACTGTAGCATTCTATGGGCATAAAGGGCGCAATAAAGTCAGTGCCGCTCAAATCGCCCAGCGAACTGTAGTTATTGCTTCTACGTGCATCCGCAGTTTGTTGTAACCATACATCCCCGCCTTCATGAAACCAGGCAGCCTGTTTTACGCCGGGCAAATCGGCCAGCAGGGCATGGATACCTTCATGTACCATAGCGCCTTTTTGAAACTCCCGGTCGCTGTAGGGACAGGCAGGATCAAAGCTATAAATGGGGTAATAGGAAGCCAGGATCATTGGCCAACTGGTGCCATTATAATAGATAGCGCTTTGCCAGCCACCCAAATCGGTATTGGAGGCATTATCAGTACAAAGCCCCGAGCCATATAAATAAACTGAACTGCGATATCCGTTCTTGGCACGCAGATCAGGCGGCCAGCCCATTTGATCGCGGAAGTAAGCAAAATCAGTGTTCAGCCGCGCCAATAAGGGAGTAATGGCTGCTGTGGTCACCAGGGAGTTCTTATTCGGTCCCCAACGGAAACACCACCAGTTGGACGACTGGGTACCCACTACCTGCGGACAATCATTCAATACGTTTGTGGGTATGGGTAAGCTTGGAAATTCGGTTTTAAAGTTGTAACTGATAGTAGGCGAATAAGCAGGCCAGGTATAGGCAGCACCGTTCCCGCCACCACCGCCGCCAACAACGGTGCCCAGTACCCGCCACTCCAGCATCCCGGTGCTTTGAGTGGGGTTGAGCATGGTCACGCGCAACCGGCTCATATTAATATTGTTCACCGCCAAGGTGTTGAATGCATTGGTAACAAGGGGTACATTGCCAATGTTTACCCAGGCGCTTCCGTTCCAGTATTCGGCATATGCGGTGGTAGGTGTTAAAACACCACCGCCATCATTGAACCAATATACCTGAATTGAAGTGACCGTGTACGTTTGCGACCAGTCGTACTGTACCCATTGCAGGGAGTTGGGGTTATTCCAGTTTCCATAAGCACCATGGGTTTTGTCGTTCGAGTTGGCCGGGGTATACCCGTCGTTGAGGGCCGTAATGGTTTCCCAGGATGACACATAAGAAGTGGACGCTGTGGCCGATGGAGCAATATTGGTTTGTGCTCGGGCCAGCGTTACGCACAGGCATGCGAAAATCAGTAAGAAATGAATTTTCTTCATACAATAAAGTTTTAAGTGTAAAAGAAACAATTCCAGGGCAGAAGAGTGAGAGGGGATGTCTTAGACAATCATACCGGTGACAAATATACTAAGTTGTGGTAAGAGCGGGTATTCAAAAATTAACGGCTTATAGTTATAAAGTAGCGAGATGGCAACCATCAATTAAAGCTTATAAAAGGCATGAAAGTTAATGTCAGGCCATTGTATTTTCCCCTGCATAAAACACATTATAATTTTTCATCTTCAAAGGGTATAAAAAACATAGTTCTCCCCTACCAGGACGCTTCAGGGCAAAATATCCGGTTTTACCACTACATTTGCAACCTTTAAAAACCGGAAAGCATATCATAAATTACCCGGAAATACGTTAATAGGTGCTCATTAACAATGAGTTCTGTAAACGTAAGCGTAGCAAGCCACTGGTTGTCAAAATCTCCGGATTTTGCAATTAGTAACGTGAAATGGGGCATTTATAGAAAACTTTCATAAAAAATCCTTCATCCCTTAATTTTACAGCTTATTATCACTGCCTATGCCGCAAGATAAAAATCGTCAGTTCCTGGATTTTGAAAAACCGATCAAAGATCTTTTTGATGATATAGAAGGTTTGAAGCAAAAGGCCGAAAAGAGCAAACTTGATCTTACTGACCCCATTAAGAAACTGGAAGAGCGTGTGCTGGAAACCCGTAAGGCTATAACACAAAACCTTACGCCCTGGCAAAAAGTGCAGTTGAGCCGTCACCCTGATCGTCCGTACACCATGAAATATATCTCCAAACTGTCCACCGATTTTGTGGAACTGTTTGGCGACCGGAATGTTAAAGATGATAAGGCCATGGTGGGTGGTTTTGCCAACCTCGACGGTCAAACTGTAATGATCATTGGTCAGCAAAAGGGTATCAATACCAAGGCGCGTCAATTGCGCAATTTTGGTATGGCCAACCCTGAAGGGTATCGTAAAGCCCTGCGACTGATGAAGTTGGCTGAGAAATTCGACAAACCAATCATAACCCTGATCGATACGCCCGGTGCCTACCCAGGCCTTGAAGCGGAAGAAAGGGGACAGGGCGAGGCCATTGCCCGTAATATATATGAAATGATGCGGCTGAAAGTACCAGTAGTATGTGTGATCATTGGCGAAGGAGCCTCCGGCGGCGCTATGGGAATTGGCGTCGGCGATAAAGTGTTCATGCTCGAAAACACCTGGTACACCGTAATTTCTCCCGAAAGCTGTAGCTCCATTCTTTGGCGTAGCTGGGACCAGAAAGAAAAAGCAGCCGAACAGTTAAAACTCACTGCCGATTATATGTATGGATTTGGATTAATTGATGGTATCATTCCAGAACCTGTAGGAGGTGCACACTGGAATTATGATGAAGCCGCCGGCTTATTAAAACCTTACCTCATTAACACCATCAACGAACTGAAGCAGATGGACCCTGAAGAGCGTGTTCGAAAGCGAATCGATAAGTTTAACAAGATGGGCTTCTGGGACGAATTACCGGCCTAGTCCTTCGACTCCGCTCTGGACTTAAAAAATTTGACCTGAGCGAGATCAAAGGTTAAAAGCTCCCGGCCCTGGGCATCCTGAGCAAAGTCGAAGGATTGAAGGGGCTCTTGTACATACTTATCATTGTTCAGCTTAAAAACCAACATTCAAAAATTAATCGTTCCCGATAGTCGTCGGGCTCAATTTTAACTTTATGTCTCTTCGTCAATCATTATATGGTACCGGCGTAGCGCTGGTCACCCCCTTCAAGTCAAATACTGATGTTGATCTCGATGCTTTAAGCAAAATCATAGATTTCGTTATCAATGGCGGCGCTGAATACGTGGTAACACTCGGCACCACCGGCGAAACACCCACCCTCAGCAAAGAAGAAAAGATCGCCATTGTTCGTTTCACTTACGAGAAAGTGAACAACCGCGTTCCGGTAGTAGTTGGTATCGGGGGCAACAATACTGCTGAGTTAATACAAGAACTGGAAACTTTCCCTTTAGATAAAGCTACCGCTGTTTTAAGTGCCAGCCCTTATTACAACAAACCTTCACAGGAAGGCATTTTCCAGCATTACAAAGCGTTGGCCGCCGCTTCGCCCAAACCTATACTATTGTACAATGTACCAGGCCGTACTGGTCGTAATATGACTGCAGCCACAACACTGCGTCTGGCTAATGAAGTAGCTAATATCGGTGGTATAAAAGAAGCCAGTGGCGATATGGGACAATGCATGCAGATCCTGCGTGACCGCCCCGAAAACTTCCTGGTTGTAAGTGGCGACGATGCACTGGTATTACCTCAAATTGCCTGCGGCATGGATGGAGTTATCAGCGTAGCCGCCAATGCCTTCCCCAAACAGTTCACCCATATGGTGCGCCAGTGTTTGAAAGGCGATTTCAAAGCAGCTAAATCTTTAAATGATGTGCTGATCCAGGCGTATGAACTCATGTTTGCAGAGAACAATCCTGCCGGCGTAAAAGCATTTATGACCGAACTGAACCTGCTTGAAAATTATCTGCGTTTACCAATGATGTCGTTAAGCGAAGGTTTGCATGAGCAGGTGAAAGCCTTCCTCAAAGCAAATTAAGAGCGAAAAGAGGGATCTGAAATAAAGAAGTAAAGACAAATCTGCGATCTAAAATATTAGTGAGAAATGAAAGGGTTTTATACTTTTTCATTTCTCATTTTTCATTTTGTAGGCTGGGTCCTGAAAGTAACACCCTCCAATGCCAGACTGGTATTGGGGAATACCTCAACTGCCTCCTGTTCAAATAGTTCCAATTTATCGTATTTAGAACTAAAATGTCCAATGAGCAACCGGCCTACGTTGGCACTTTTAGCAATGAAGGCAGCCTGTGTAGTAGTGGAATGAAAACGCATGGCAGCCCTAAGTTCCAGGTCCTTTAGATAGGTGGTTTCGTGGTATAAAATATCAACCTCCTTCACATGTGGGATCAGCTCTTCGTCGTAAATGGTATCGGCACAGTATGCATAGGACAATGCTTTGGTGCCCGGATTGGTAACCCAGTCGTTCTGGATCACGTCCCCCTGCTTGGTAGTATAATCTTCCCCCCACTTCAGGCGGTCGTAAAAAGCAGCCGGTACCCCATGTTCTATTGCCTTTTCAGGGTTTACCCGGCGTGGCGCGCGCACCTGATCAAACCGGAATCCCCAACAGGGAATGCGGTGTTTGGTGGCAAAACAGGTTACTTTGAATTTATCGTTCTGTACAATTACACCTTCCTTTTCCAGTGGGTGAAAATGCAATGGATACGACAATTGATTGGAAGCGGCCTCCAGTTGCAGGTCCAGTATTTGTTTTAAGGGAGCCGGGGCAAACAAATGCAGGTCGTTTTCACGATGCAGCAATCCCATGCTGTGCAATAGACCCGGCAAACCAAAATAATGATCGCCGTGCAGGTGCGATATGAAGATATAATTGATACGTGACCAGCGAATACGGTATTTCACTAACTGCTGCTGTGTACCCTCGCCACAATCTACCAGGAACAAACTATCATCCAGCGTCACAACCTGTGACGTGGGATGCCGGTCGTAGGCCGGTAATGCAGAATTATTTCCCAGTATTGTAACAGCCAGCATTCAATTCGTTAAAGGGTGATCGTTTTGTTTAAGACGGCCTCATAAGTCATTCTGCTGCATTTCATTGTACAAATTTACGCAATAGCCGCATTACCTGTTGCACTCAAATTACCTCCTTATTGCATAATACTTACAATTTCCCTTCGCCCACCGAGGCAATGGCGTAGGTGGGTTCTCACCCGCTTTGCCCACATTCCGCCGGCAGGCCGAAGCCTTAACATAGAGGAACGTCTTTTAATTCCCAAAATATAACGTAAATCAATACCGCCGGATTGTATGCAGAATATCGGCCAGGTAGCTTTTGCCAAATAAATTCAAATGAATCAGCAATGGGTATAAATTGCATACCTCCCATTGCTGCCGGTAATTAACAGGCAAGGGGTAATGATAGTTGTAGCTCTCATAAAAAAGGCTGTCAAATCCGCCAAACAGGGAGGTCATTGCCATATCAATACTTCGATGGCCATAATATACCGCGGGGTCTATCAGCACCGGGTTTTCCGAAGCATCACACAGAAAATTACCACTCCAAAGATCTCCATGTAACAACACCGCCGGTTCTGGTGTAAAAAGATTGCCCAATTGCTGATACAATTTTTCAAACTGGTGTACATGTACCGGTTCCAGTAATTGACGGTCAATAGCCAGTTTTACCTGTGGCGCTATCCTTTGTTGTATAAAAAAATCGGTCCAGCTATCAGTAGGTTGATTGCTTTGGTGCAATGCACCCATATAGTTGTCAGTCGCCAGCCCAAACTGTTTTCCTTGTATATGATGTAAAGCGGCCAGTTGCTCTCCAAAGTGGGTCCAGAAGACATCGGATTGTAGCCCCTGATCAATCCATTCCAGTATCAATACCTGATGATCGGCACTTTGCCCACTGGCAATAACCTGCGGTATTCGTATTACCTGTTGCTGCGCCAGCAGCTCCAGCCCCTGTCGTTCCGTTTCAAACAACGCTGGTATAGTACACAACTGGTTGATCTTGCAAAAGAAGGTCTCTTTTCCCGCGGTAATGCGGTAGGTGTGGTTAATAGAACCACCTCCTACCGGAGTAAATTGTAAGGAGGTGGTAGTATTTAATAATGTTTGTATGAAGGATTGTACAGCTGCAGTTATCATAACACTGTTACAAGGGTCTTACTGCCGATTGCCCTCCCCCCGGATTACCCGGTCGGACGGAGATTCACGATTGCCGAAAACGTATTATGCTTGCAACAACAGTTTACATTCATGTAGTAACCTATCCTTATCAACAGCGGCGGTACCCACTTCCTCACAAACCAATCCTCCCGCAATATTGGCCACTTCGGCCATCAGGTCAATACGTTTGGTAGCGGCATATATCAGGGAGGCCACGGCTATTACTGTGTCTCCTGCACCAGACACATCGGCGATATTTCGTAAGTGGGAAGGAATGATCTTCGAGTCGCTGTTCTCCTGGTAAAACACGCCTTTTTCGGAAAGTGTAATGAATGAAATAGCGTGTTGTAATTTCTTTTGTAGCTGATGATGGATATCGTTCAGGGTAACCAGGTTAACATCTTCTATCAGCAGGTTCAACCCGTCTTTTACCTCTTTTAAATTAGGTTTAAAGATATCCACGCCCTGGTAGCTGAAGAAGTTTTTTCGTTTAGGATCTACAGTAGTAATAACGCCATGTTGTTTGCACAAGGCCGTTACTTCTTTTATTATGCGTTCGGTTAAAACCCCTTTGTTGTAATCTTCAAAAATGATCACCTGTGGCCGTTCGTTGACAATATACTGCCGTACTTTTTCCAGAAGGGCATTTTCATCATCGATGCTCAGGTCCCGGGTAATTTCCGCATCCAGTCGCATCATTTGCTGGTTACGGCTAATAATGCGGGTTTTGGCAGTGGTAATGCGGGATGCCTGTTTGGCTACCCAGTTTGTATTAATGTGGTGCTCATTAAACAGATCGGTTAAGATATGGCCGTTGTCATCATCGCCCATTACCGATAAAATGGATACCTGGGCGCCCAGGGCTGCCAGATTCAAAGCCACATTACCGGCTCCGCCAATTCTATGTTCTTTTTTATCCAGCGCAACAACGGGCACTGGTGCTTCGGGTGATATCCTTTCTACATGCCCCCACCAGTAAATATCCAGCATCACATCCCCTATGACCCCTGCCTTGATATTAGAAAAACCTTCAAATAGTTTATTGAAATCTACTTTACTCATATTATTCAATTGTTCCAGGTTACTAGTTGCTGGTTACAAGTCCCTGAAGCCAGTAACCTGGAACCTGTAACTATGCCTTTTTATTTCGCACTGCAATATAGTATAAAGGAACACCTGTTAAAACAATTCCCAGTCCAATACCGGCGTAAAGTGGTTTCATTTGGATCAGGAACACGCTAAATGTTAAAGCGAGAATGATATAAATAATGGGCAGGACAGGGTAACCAAAGGCTTTGTAAGGGCGCTCCGCATCCGGACGCTTTTTGCGCAAAATGAAAATGCCTATAATGGTGATGGCATAAAAAAGTACCGCTACAAAGGAAATCATATCCAACAGATCGCCATAACTGCCACTTAAACACAAAAGGGCGGCCATGGCAGCCTGGATCCACAAAGCAAATTCGGGTACTGCGTTTTTATTTAAAGTGCCGGTTTTCTTAAAGAATAGTCCGTCTTTGGCCATGGTATAATATACCCGGGCGCCGGCCAGTATCAATCCATTATTGCAACCAAAAGTGCTGATCATGATCATCACCGCAATTACATTAGCGCCATTGGTGCTGAAGATAGAATTGGCAGCTTCAACGGCCAGGCGGTCTTCTACCGGGTTAGCGATTGAAGTCAACGGCAATACATTCAAATACATCAAATTAGCCGTTACGTAAATGATGGTAACAATCAGGGTTCCCAGGAACAGACTCAACCCGATATTTCTTTTTGGGTTCTTTATTTCACCGGCTATGAAGGTCACATTGTTCCAGGAATCGCTGCTAAAGATGGAACCAACCATCGCAGCGGCTATAGCGCCAATCAATAAGCTCCCTCCAATTGAACTGGAAGGTTCCCATACATCCTGTGCATTCTTTTGCCATTGCATGGCATTCCAACCGGTTTGCCAGTTCTCATTCCAAAAACTTTGCTTTACCAGAAAAAATCCCAATATGATCAACCCAAAAAGCGATAATAGCTTAGCGGTAGTGAACGTTGTTTGTATGATCTTGCCGCCTTTAATACCGCGGGTATTTGTGTAAGTAAGAAACAGAATGAGTGCAATAGCCAGCACCTGGGCCCAACTGATCTTAAAGCTGTATTCCATTACCCCTTTTGCATTCAGTCCTTTTTCTAATCCCCATAAAATATGCTTTTCGCTAAACCAGGGAATAAGATATGCCGTATAACGGCTAAAGGCAACGGCTACTGCGGCAATGGTAGCGGTTTGTATTACGGCAAAAAAGCTCCAGCCATATAAGAATCCTGCTAATGGATTAAATGCTTCCTTAAGGTACACATACTGGCCACCCGCTTTAGGATACATTCCACTCAGTTCACCATAGCTTACTGCTGCGGTGATGGTCATAAACCCGGTGATCAGCCATACAGCTATTATCCAGCCAGCGCTGCCCACGTTGTGGGTAATATCCGAGCTAACGATAAAGATACCTGAACCAATCATAGAACCGGCTACCACCATGGTAGCGTCCACTAAACTAAGTGATGGTTTAAATGATGAAGCGTGTTCTGCCATACGAGGTAGATAATGTTAAGAAAATCAGGTTTTAATCCTCTCAAGATAGGGAAAGTAATTCGAATAGCAGATATACCAAATTTCCACAATTTGGGCAATAGGGACGATTAACCCACAGTAATAAGCAAAAGAAAACGCTTATTGCAAAACCCTGTTTTACAATAAGCGTCTATATTAATTTTTAATGCTAACTATACACGAACCCGCTTTTCTCTGCCATCGGTCGCGGTAGCCCTGACATAGGGGGCCTATTTCTTCTTGTCCTTATACTGAGCGTTCAATCCAGTGATCAAATCACCAGTAATGTTATAAGCGGAATCCTTGTAGTAAATTATAAAGCCAGGCTCGTATGACAGTATGTAAGCGTATTTCTTGTCTTTATTGTAATCTTTCAAAAACTCTTCTACCTGTTTGCGCAGTTCGCTCATGCGATCAACCTGCAGCTTTTGCATTTCCTGCTCCAGTTCGCCTTTGCGTTGTTGAATTTGTTGCTGTTGCAAGCCAACTTCCCGCTGGGCGGTTTCCATTTCAGCCTGGGTAATGTTATTACCCCTCTCCTGCCATTTGCGAACTGTACGTTGGTACTTATTTGTTAAGTCGTTCAATTCAGCATTCATAGCACTTTCTTTCTTCTTCATATCGCCTGAAACATCTTTGAAATATTCATAGTGTTCCTGCAGGGAATCAATATCAAAATAAGCTACGGAAAATTTGCTGGCAGCATCGTTATTATCATTTTTTACTGCTGCTGTTTTCTGTTGACCTCCTTTAGCAAACTGGAAGTAAAAAAGAACACCTATGAGCGCAAGAGCAATAATAGATAATATAGTAGAAATATTTTTCATGTACGCCTTTTTTGCAAGATATAAATCTGGTTGTAAAGAGAATTGTTAAAACTTTTAACAATGGGTTTATCTGTAATAAAAAAGTAGGAAGTGTTTAGCTTCCTACTTTGTTTTTTATAATCAATGAATTATTGATCGCGATTACTCTTCATCGTCAAAGCTCATCGCTTCGCGGGTTGTTTGCAGCAATTCATATTCTTCCTTGCTACCAACGATCATGTTCTCAAAGTCACGCAAACCAGTACCTGCTGGGATCGGATGACCGGTGATCACATTCTCTTTCAAGCCAAGCATATCGTCGGTTTTACCCTGAATGGCAGCCGATGACAATACTTTGGTTGTTTCCTGGAATGATGCAGCTGAGATCCAGCTTTGCGTACCCAGTGAGGCTTTGGTGATACCCAACAGCACAGGATGTGAAGTGGCTGGTTCGGCATCGCGGAATTCAACCAGCTTTTTGTCGGTACGACGCAGCAGGGAGTTTTCTTCGCGAATTTCACGCAGGCTCACGATCTGACCGGCTTTCAAGCGGCTGCTTTCGCCCGGATCAGAGATAACTTTCTTATCAAAGATCCAGTCGTTTTCCTCGTTGAATTCAAAACGGTCAACCAGGTCTTCTTCGAGGAAGCGGGTGTCGCCCGGATCCACGATCTCAACCTTTTTCATCATCTGGCGAACGATCACCTCAATGTGTTTATCGTTGATCTTCACACCTTGTAAACGGTAAACCTCCTGAATTTCATTCACCACGTATTCCTGTACCGCAAACGGACCTTTAATTGACAGGATATCGCTTGGTGAAACCTGTCCGTCAGACAATGGCGCACCGGCTTTGTTAAAGTCACCGTCCTGAACCAGGATCTGGCGGGTTAATGGAACCAGGTATTTCTTGATAACACCATCTTTCGCTTCCACGATGATCTCGCGGTTACCACGTTTGATGGCGCCAAATGCAACCACACCGTCGATCTCACAAACGATAGCGGGGTTACCTGGGTTACGTGCTTCAAACAACTCAGTTACACGAGGCAGACCCCCGGTGATGTCGCGTTGCATCCGCAGCGTACGAGGTATTTTCACCAACACCTGACCGGCTTTTACATCTTCGGCTTCATCAACCACAATGTGTGAGCCTACAGGCAGGTTATATTGTTTTACATCCTTACCTTCTACGATCAGGGTAGGTATCTTGGTTTTATCTTTTGTTTCAATTACCACTTTCTCGCGGTGACCGGTTTGTTCGTCAGCCTCTTCGCGGTAGGTAATACCTTCAATTACGTTATCGAATTTCACCTGACCAACGATCTCGGCAACGATTACGTTGTTGAATGGATCCCAGGTACAGAGGGTATCGCCTTTCTTCACGTTCTGACCATCTTTTACAAAGAGGGTTGAACCGTAAGGCACGTTTACCACATTCAATAAACGATCGTTTTTCAGATCTACGTTCCGGATCTCACCGGTACGGCCAATTACCACTTGAATTGGATCACCTTCGTTATTAACCGAAGCTACTGTACGCAAACCGTCAAACTGAATGGTTCCATCGAATTTGGCAGTGAGTGAAGACTCAACTGATGCAGATCCGGCAACACCACCCACGTGGAAGGTACGCAGGGTCAACTGTGTACCAGGCTCACCGATTGACTGGGCGGCGATGATACCAACCGCATCACCTTTTTGAGCGCGGTTACCCGTAGCCAGGTTCTTACCGTAACATTTTACACACACACCGCGTTTGCTTTCGCAAGTCAATACCGAACGGATCTCAACAGTTTCAATACCGGCTTCTTCAATTAGTTTGCCGATCTCTTCATTGATCTCCTGTCCGGCGCCAACGATGAGTGTATCGTTTTGCGGGTTGTATACGTTGTGGAGTGAAGTACGGCCAATGATACGGTCGTACAGCGGCTCTACTATTTCTTCATTATCTTTTAATGCACTGGTGGCAATACCACGCAGCGTACCGCAATCTTCTTCTGTAATTACCACGTCCTGTGCTACGTCAACCAAACGACGGGTCAGGTAACCGGCATCAGCCGTTTTAAGGGCCGTATCCGCAAGACCTTTACGAGCACCGTGCGTAGAGATGAAGTAATCCAATACGTTCAGACCACCTTTAAAGTTAGAGAGGATCGGGTTTTCGATGATCTCACTTCCGCTTGAACCTGATTTTCTGGGTTTCGCCATCAGACCTCTGATACCGCACAGCTGTTTGATCTGCTGTTTGGAACCACGGGCTCCGGAGTCAAGCATCATGTATACAGAGTTGAAGCCCTGTTTATCGGTGCTGAGCTCACGGATCAACGTTTCAGTAATACGGGTATCCACACGTGACCAGATGTCTACGATCTGATTATACCGCTCGTTGTTGGTGATAAGACCCATGTTATAGTTATCCCACACCTCGTCTACTTCACCTTTTGCCTGGTCAAGCACATCGCCTTTGATAGATGGGATGATGAGGTCATTGATACTGAATGACAGACCACCACGGAAGGCCGTACGGAAACCAAGTTGTTTGATATCATCAAGGAACTTGGCTGTTTTAGGTACGTTGGTGATGGTAATGATGTCACCGATGATCTCACGCAAGCTCTTTTTCGTGAGCAGGGCGTTGATGTAACCCACTTCCTTCGGAACGAATTCGTTGAAGATTACACGACCTACGGTGGTCTCAGTCAGCTTTCTAACGATATTACCTTCGTTGTTACGAACATCCACTTTCACTTTAATGTGAGCGTGAAGGTCAACGCGGTCCTCGTTGTAAGCGATGATCACCTCTTCGGTGCTATAGAAGGCTTTGCCTTCACCACGGATAATTTCGGTTTCAGTTGATTTTTTACCCTTGGTAATGTAGTACAGACCGAGTACCATGTCCTGTGAAGGCAGGGTCATTGGCGCACCATTCTGCGGGTTCAAAATGTTATGAGAAGAAAGCATCAACAGCTGGGCTTCCAGAACGGCCGCATTGCTCAAAGGCACGTGAACCGCCATCTGGTCACCGTCAAAGTCAGCGTTGAACGCCGAACACACCAGCGGGTGCAGCTGGATCGCTTTACCTTCAATCAATTTAGGCTGGAAGGCCTGGATTGACAAACGGTGGAGCGTTGGGGCACGGTTTAACATAACCGGGTGACCCTTAAGGATATTTTCAAGGATATCCCAAACCACTGCTTCCTTTCTATCAACCAGCTTACGAGCCGATTTTACAGTTTTTACAATACCTCTTTCAATCAGTTTCCGAATGATGAACGGTTTGAACAATTCAGCCGCCATATCTTTCGGTAAACCACACTCGTGCAGCTTCAGTTCAGGACCTACCACGATTACAGAACGACCTGAGTAGTCAACACGTTTACCCAACAGGTTCTGACGGAAACGTCCTTGTTTACCTTTCAGTACGTCGCTCAGAGATTTCAATGCGCGACCACCTTCAGCTTTAACGGCGTTTGATTTACGTGAGTTATCGAACAGAGAGTCAACCGCTTCCTGAAGCATACGTTTTTCGTTACGTAAGATCACCTCAGGGGCTTTGATCTCTAATAATCTTTTTAACCGGTTATTACGAATGATCACCCGGCGATACAGGTCGTTCAGATCAGATGAAGCGAAACGACCACCATCCAGGGGAACTAACGGACGCAGTTCTGGTGGAATAACCGGGATGTATTGCATTACCATCCACTCAGGGCGGTTGGTGATGCGACCATTGGCCTCGCGGAATGCTTCTACCACACTCAAACGCTTCAAGGCATCGGCTTTACGTTGCTGTGAAGTTTCGGTAGCAGCGGCGTTACGCAGGTCGAATGATAAGCTGTCCAGTTCAATTCTTTGCAACAGATCGTGTACCGCTTCGGCACCCATCTTTGCAATGAATTTTTGAGGATCTTCGTCTGGTAAGTACTGGTTCTCCTTAGGCAGGTTCTCCAGTATTTCCAGGTATTCTTCT
This sequence comes from Niastella soli, assembly GCF_017742245.1. GTDB lineage: Bacteria > Bacteroidota > Bacteroidia > Chitinophagales > Chitinophagaceae > Niastella > Niastella soli. The sequence continues at coordinate 98,262 of NZ_JAGHKO010000006.1, read as the reverse complement.
TCAGTTAACAGATCACCTGATTTCAGGTTACGATCTTCCCGGATACCTGGTTGAATTACTACAAAACGCTCGTAGTAAACGATGCTCTCCAGCTTTTTGGAGCTAACACCCAACAGGTAACCAATTTTATTAGGTAAGCTTTTGAAATACCAGATGTGTACTACAGGAACCACCAGTTTAATGTGGCCCATGCGCTCACGACGTACTTTCTTTTCAGTTACTTCAACACCGCAACGGTCGCACACGATCCCTTTATAACGGATACGCTTATACTTACCGCACGCGCACTCATAATCTTTTACAGGTCCGAAAATACGTTCGCAGAATAAACCATCACGCTCGGGTTTGTATGTACGATAGTTAATGGTTTCAGGTTTCAAGACCTCACCGTAGCTGCGTTCCAAAATGGAATCTGGTGAAGCCAGCCCGATAGTGATCTTGGAAAATGTGGCTCTGGGACGATTATCTTTTTTAATAGCCATATTTTGATTGTCTTATTTCAGATTTAAAATTATTGGTACCCTGCCTGAAGTCGGATCTCTTATTTTGAGATTTAGAGAACCCGGAATTTAAATCCCGAATTCTCTAAATCAGAAATCGCTAAATAAAATATTATTCAAATTTCAGGTCAAGCCCCAATCCTCTCAATTCATGCACCAATACATTGAACGACTCTGGAATACCGGCTCTTGGGATATTATCACCTTTAACAATTGCCTCATAGGTTTTTGCACGGCCGATAATATCATCCGATTTAATTGTGAGCAATTCCTGCAGGATGTTTGAAGCACCATAAGCTTCCAGTGCCCAAACCTCCATCTCACCAAAACGCTGACCACCGAACTGAGCTTTACCACCCAGAGGCTGTTGCGTGATAAGACTGTAGGGTCCGATTGAACGGGCGTGCATCTTATCATCAACCATGTGGTGCAGTTTGATCATGTAGATCACACCTACGGTTGCTTTCTGGTGGAAGCGGTCACCGGTTTCACCATCATACAAGTGTGTATGGCCGAAACTTGGTAAGCCTGCGTTATTGATGTTCTGGGCTATTTCATCAGTTGTAGCACCATCGAAGATCGGTGTAGCGAACTTCACACCCATTTTCAAACCGGCCCAGCCTAATACAGTTTCATAGATCTGGCCCAGGTTCATACGGGAAGGTACCCCCAGTGGGTTCAACACAATATCAACCGGAGTGCCATCTTCCAGGAACGGCATGTCTTCCAAACGTACAATCTTGGCAACGATACCTTTGTTACCGTGGCGACCGGCCATTTTATCACCCACTTTCAGCTTACGCTTAACAGCCAGGTATACTTTAGCCAGCTTCAACACACCAGCAGGTAACTCGTCACCGATTGAAATGTTGAATTTCTCTCTCTTATATCTACCCAGTTCTTCGTTGTACTTGATATTATAGTTGTGCAACAAGGTATTGATGGCATCATCGATTGAAGCGTCACCAGTCCAACCCAGTGGGTTTACGTTCTGGTAGTCAATAGAACCAAGGTTCTTCGGATTGAATCTGGCGCCTTTACCGATCTGCACTTCACCGAAGTTGTTGTTTACACCAGCAGAAGCTTTGTCTTTCAACAGCGTTTGCAGCTTGTTCAACAATTCTTCTTTCAGGTCTTCTTCGTTTTTTTCGTGCACTTTTTCCAGCTTTTCCAGAGCGGCCTTCTCACGGATCTTCGCGTTCTTGTCCTTTTTGGCGCGTTGGAACAGCTTTTTACCGATCACAACACCTTCTACCCCGTTTGGCGCTTTCAAAGAAGCATCTTTGGCATCACCGGCTTTGTCACCGAAGATGGCGCGTAACAGTTTTTCTTCTGGTGTAGGATCGCTTTCTCCTTTAGGAGTGATCTTACCGATCAGGATATCGCCTTCTTTAATAGCGGCACCTAAACGAATGATACCATTTTCATCCAGGTCTTTAGTAGCTTCTTCCGATACGTTTGGAATATCAGGTGTCAGCTCTTCTTCACCCAGTTTGGTATCACGTACTTCCAGTTCATATTCAGAAATGTGAATAGAAGTGAACAGGTCTTCCTTGGCTACTCTTTCGCTGATTACGATGGCATCCTCGAAGTTGTACCCTTTCCATGGCATGAACGCCACTTTCAGGTTACGGCCCAGTGCCAGTTCACCACCCTGTACCGCATAACCTTCTGTAAGGAAGTCGCCTTTTTTCATGCGTTGTCCTTTTCTAACAGCAGGCTTGTGGTTGATACAGGTTTCCTGGTTGGTTTTTATGAATTTGGTCAGTCTGTAAACTTTCAGGTCATCTTCAAAGCTCACCAAACGGTCAGCTTCGGTACGGTCGTAGCGAACGTGAATTTCACTACCATCAACGTACTCTACCACACCTTCGCCTTCAGACAGGATCTGTACACGGGCATCGCGGGCAGCTTTAGCTTCCAGACCTGTACCCACAATCGGGCTTTCAGGACGGATCAGCGGTACAGCCTGACGTTGCATGTTTGATCCCATCAGCGCACGGTTGGCGTCATCATGCTCAAGGAAGGGGATCAGGGAAGCACTCAAACCTACGATCTGGTTGGGCGCTACGTCCATGAACTCCACTTCATTTTGATCGAGGATCGGGAAGTCGCCGGTTTGACGGCTGGTGATCTTCTCTTCCACGAAGTGGCCTTTCTCATCTAGCGGCGAGCTTGCCTGGGCGATCTTGGCATTGTCTTCTTCTTCAGCACTCAGGAAGGTGAGCTTTTTCAGGTCAACCTTTCCGTTATCTACTTTATGGTAAGGCGTTTCAATAAAGCCCATTTCGTTGATCTTGGCGTGTACGCAAAGCGTAGAGATCAAACCGATGTTCGGACCTTCAGGAGTTTCAATGGTACACAAACGGCCGTAGTGGCTATAGTGTACGTCACGAACCTCGAAACCGGCTCTTTCACGGCTCAAACCACCGGGTCCGAGTGCGGAGATACGACGCTTGTGCGTGATCTCACTCAGCGGGTTGGTTTGGTCAAGGAACTGTGACAACTGAGAGGTACCAAAGAAGGAGTTGATCACTGATGACAACGTTCTGGCGTTGATCAGGTCAACCGGGGTGAACACCTCATTATCGCGTACGTTCATTCTTTCGCGGATGGTACGGGCCATACGGGCCAAACCAACACCGAACTGAGCATATAACTGCTCACCTACAGTACGTACACGACGGTTGCTCAGGTGATCGATGTCATCGATTTCCGCTTTACCATTGGTTAAACGAACCAGGTATTTGATGATCTCGATGATATCTTCTTTAGTTAAGGTCTTTTGATCGAGCGGCTGATTCAGCATCAGCTTGCGGTTGATCTTGTAGCGACCTACTTCTCCTAAATCGTACCGTTTGTCGCTAAAGAACAATTTATCAATGATACCGCGGGCTGTTTCATCATCCGGCGCATCGGCACCGCGCAACTGGCGGTAGATGTGCTGAACGGCTTCCAGCTCACTGTTTGAAGTATCTTTATTAAGGGTGTTATAGATGATAGCGTAGTCACCACCTACATCTTCTTTCTGCACAAATACGCTCTTCACATCCATATCAGCGATCATGTCTACTGCTTCTTCATCCAGCACGGTATCGCGTTCCAGCACTACCTCGTTTCTTTCAATAGACACTACCTCACCGGTATCTTCATCCACGAAATCTTCAACCCATGTTCTTAACACACGGGCAGCCAGGCGTTTGCCCAGATATTTCTGCAGTGATTTTTTATCGCCTTTTACTTCGTCGGCCATACCGAACAGCTCCAGGATGTCTTTATCGGTTTCGTAACCGATTGAACGCAACAGCGTAGTAACCGGGAATTTCTTCTTACGGTCGATGTACGCATACATCACGTTGTTGATATCGGTAGCGAACTCCATCCACGCACCTTTAAAAGGAATTACGCGGGCAGAATAGATCTTGGTACCGTTGGGGTGAATTGACTGACCGAAGAATACACCAGGTGAACGGTGTAATTGAGAAACCACCACGCGCTCAGCTCCGTTGATAACGAAGGTACCGCGAGGGGTCATGTAAGGAATGTTTCCCAGGAACACATCCTGAACGATGGTCTGGAAGTCAACGTGCTCTTCATCATTACAGCTCAACCTGAGTTTCGCCTTAAGAGGAACGGCATATGTTAATCCGCGCTCCATACACTCCTCAATAGTGTAACGGGGCGGGTCGATGAAATAATCCAGAAATTCCAGCACGAATATGTTTCGTGTATCTGTAATGGGAAAGTTCTCCTTAAATACCTTAAACAACCCTTCAATGTTACGCTTATCAGGCGTAGTTTCTAACTGGAAAAACTCTTTGAACGATTGAATTTGTACTTCTAGTAAGTCAGGTGCTTCAGAAAGGTTTTTAATTTTCCCGAAGTTGACCCTTGTTGACAGTTTTGTTGAAGACATATTGCTTAAAACCGGTTTTTTTAATTATTCGTACGACAAAACATCTATAGACAAAAAAAATTTTCCTTGAGAATTTTACTCCTTTTTCGTTCTGGTTGAACTGTAAAGGTTAAACTCCCAAAGAATTAAAAAAGAGGCAGTTATGTTAAATTGCGCTTGTAGCAACGTACCTCTGCTAATTAGCTTTTGTGAAAAATGGAGGGCAAAGGTAAGAAATATACCTAAATGGACAATAATTTATTCACATTATCCTGTCGCCACCCCTGTAATTTTTTTTCTGTCTGTAAAGCATTGAAAAATAGAGTGTATAGTTGTTTTTCCATGTACTGAATGTACGTACTTCTTCTGATTTTACCAAAATGGGATAAACCTGGCCAAAAACAAAGCCGCAAAGGAGGATGTCCTTTGCGGCTTATTAAATACCTTCTTATTTCTTAAACTTAAACCCCGGGGTATCCATCATTTTGAGGTCTCAGCTTAGGATTATTTTGCATTTCAAGGGTAGGCAGCGGGAACAACAAATGCTTTTTGGTGAGTGTCTGTCCGCTTTCAGGCAATTTATGACCTTCAAACTCCTCAAAATTGTTGTTGGTCTCATTATACGCTTTTTTCAACCGCACCATATCGAACCAGGTAATCCCCTCATAACACAGCTCATGCCAGCGTTCCTTCCACACAGCATCCCGGAAAGAAGCCTGGGTATAGCTGCCCAGCAGGCCGGTTATCAGACCTGCCCGGTCGCGGATGCTTTTTAAAGCATTTACGGCATCCTGATTGGGTAAAGTACCTGCTTCATTCTGCGCCTCGGCATAGGTCAGCAGCACCTGGGCGTACCGGATGTTCATCCAGTTCAACCCGCTGATGGCTGTACCTGTTACCCCGGCGGTGCCGTTGGCGCCAATATCAAAATGTTTATAAATATAGGGGGCGCCCAACTGCTTCAACGTATCAAAACCACCATCGTAATAGGATTTATAAAAGAACCCCTGACGGTCTATTGTTCTCTTGTCACCCGGTTCAAATGAATTGTAAAATTGAAGGGTAGGTGTCGTAGACCCTACTTCTGTGCCATAAGCCGACACATTCTTGAAGTTGGGCAACAGGTTGGCCTGGTTGTTATTATTGGCCACGCCACCCAGGAATTGAATTTCAAAGATCTGCTCTCCTGTATTTTCCTGTTTTTCATCGTGCAGGCTATTGTAATCCGCAAAAAGCGTAAACTTCTTACTGTCAATTACCTCTTTTGCTTTATCGGCTGCCAGCTGATAATAAGCTTTTCCTTTATTCATCGGATAACCGGCCATAGTTAAATATACTTCGGCCAGCAACGACTTTACGGCGCCCAGTGAAACACGACCGCTATTATCGGTCCAGGGCAACCCCGAGCCTTCGGCATCTTTCAGATCCGCTACTATCTGCATATAAACAGAATCTTTCAAGGTTCGGCCAGTATATACAGAGGCATCAGTTGCTGATAAAACGGAAGTGGTCATTAAAGGCACATCTCCATACAGGCGAACCAGGTAAAAATAGGACCAGGCGCGTAAAAAATGCGCTTCGCCCAATACCGATTTCTTTCTTGCATCGTCCATTACTATACCTGGAACTTTGTCTAATACCAGGTTGGTTTGGGCAATAACCCGGTAAAGAGATGTCCACCAGTTCAACACAAACACATTATCGCCATTGTAACTAAGACCAAGCAGGTTGTTCAGATCAGTATTTTGTCCTGTTTCAGTTTTGGCCGTACCTGTTGGCATTTCCAGCATGGAAAAATTATTGGCAAAGATCCCCGCGCCTTCAGCAAAAAAACGGGTTCTTTCGTACGCAGCCGCAATGGCGGCATCTGCGTGACCGGGCAATGTATAATAGTTGTCGGGCGAAAGGTTCGATGGGTCCTTATCCTCTTCTACCAGCCATTTTTTACAACCCGTGGCTGATACGGCAAAGGCACATACAAGTAGAATATATAGCGAGTTAATCTTGCAGAATTTCATACGAGCTTGTTTAATGTTAAATTTTACAATCCAAGACTTATTCCCAGCATATAGGTAGTTGGCTTGGGATAATCAAAGAATGTTTGTCCCTGTGCAAAGGCATTGTTATAAGTAGTCACTTCCGGATCATTACCCGAGTACTTTGTTTTCAGGAAGAAATTTTGCACAGATGCGGTTACGCGTAACCTGTTTATTTTAAGACGCTCAAACATTTTGGCGGGCACATTATAACCCAGCAACAAATTCTTACCGCGAATAAAGGAGCCATCTTCCACCCAACGGGTATCCACGTTGGTTACATAACCGGCCCTGGTATCCCGGATGGTAGCGATCATGGTATTGTTGTTGTTCTTGCCTGCCTGATAATAATCCAGTACAGAACTATAACTATTGGCAATACCGGTTCTGTCTTCACCCGAGTGGTGTGATTGATTCAATACATCGTTTCCATACATAAAACCGATCTCCAGCAACAGATCAAAGTTCTTATAGGAGAAATCGTTGCTGAAAGAACCCCAGCCTTTAGGGTTACCATTACCAATGATCACCCTGTCCAGATCGTTGATCTGATAATCAGGTGTTACATCTTTATATTTTAAATCGCCTGGCAAAATGGGTTTACCACCGCGGTAGCTGACATACTTCGCAGCCTCTGCCCTTTCAGCTTCAGTCCATACGCCTTCCCGTATAAGGCCCCAGAATGAACCAACTGGCTGTCCCACCTGAATGATCCCGGTGTTTGACAAAAAGTTCGGGTTACCTGAGAAGATGGGTGCCGGTGTTGCCAGCGAAAGCACTTTATTTTTGTTGAAGGAAATATTAAAGGTGGTGTTCCAGGAAAAGTCCTGGGTTTTCACATTGATCGTACGTAAAGTAAGCTCAAGCCCCTTGTTCTCCATGCTGCCTACGTTTTTCGTATAGGAAGGATAGCCGGTAGATCTTGGTAATGGCGTCTCCAGCAACATGTCAGTTGTTTTACGATAGTACAGATCTGCTTCAAAATTGATCCTGTTCTCTAACAAGCCCAGTTCAAGACCCGCATCGGTTTGGGCCGTTTTTTCCCATTTCAGATCAGGATTACCTAACCTGCCTGTTCCAACCCCGGAGAACCGGGCGTTGTTAAACACCGCAGTATAAGAACCCAGCGTGGCATCTGATGAATAAGGATTGATCTCTGAGTTACCCGTTAAACCATGACTGATGCGTAGTTTAAGGTGTGAAACTGTTCTGTTGTCTTTAAGAAAGTCTTCATTGGAGACATTCCAGGCCACCGCTCCTGAAGGGAAAAAGGCAAACTTATGATTGTCGCCGAATTTTGAGCTACCATCAACACGACCAGTAAAAGTAACCAGGTACTTTTGTTTGAATCCATAATTTATACGGCCAAAGTAGGAGTTGAAAGCAAAACCGCTTTTGTTTGAAATAGATGCGTTTTGTACACTTCCTGCACCCAGGTTGTTATATTGGAAGAAGTCGGTCGAAAAATTCTGGGAGCTGGCATTAACAGAAAAATAGTTTGTTCCCTGCCAGGAAAGCCCCACTAAACCACTTACAGTGTGATCTCCATTAAAGGTTTTATTGTAGTTCAGGAAAGTTTCACTTGACCAGTATATTTCCCTGTTGTCAAAAATACTGGCGGTACCGTTCTGGTCCATAGAGATATTATGAAGCCCCCGGCCGCTGAACTGGTTTTCCTGTCTTTGTACAACACTCACCCCTACCTGGCTTTTGATATCAAAACCATTGCCCAGTAACAGGTTCACATAAGCATGGCCAAGCATATTCTGCACGTTCACGATATATTTTCTGTCGGTCATAATGTGCACAGGATTTGAACCACCTTCGGCGCCTGGGTACAGGTAATTATCGCCCCAGGTCCCATCAGGAAATTTAACAGGCAAAAATGGGAATGCTTCTGTGATCATGCGCACAGAGTTCAACCCACCGGTACCCTGATCTACCAGGTTTTCTTCCTGGTTATTATAACTCAAACTACCCCCAATCCGGAACCAGTCTTTGGGTTTCATATCAAGAACAAACCGGGCTGAATACCGTTTCAGATACGAATTAAGCAGCAAGCCATTATCATCGCGATAGTTCAGGAACAAACCATATAAATTATTATCGCTTCCACCGGTTACACCAATCTGGTGATTTTGTGAAAGTTTATGTTGTAATGATTCTTCCAGCCAGTCGGTGTTGTATAAAGGTTTACCATTGGCATCAAACATGGTGGGTAAACTTTGTCTTTTTACTCTTGGGTCAACCACCTTAGAATAAGAACCGGCAGCCCAACCGTCCGGATCATACGTTTTAATATTATCATAGGCCAGATTTTCAAGATCAACGTATTGCTGGGCATTCAGCATATGTATTCTTTTGGGCCCAATGGTGGGTACACTATAATTACCATCATAGGTGATCTTAGCTGGCCCGTTTGTGCCACGTTTGGTGGTAATGAGCACGACGCCATTGGCGCCACGGGCTCCATAAATGGCTGTACCAGATGCGTCTTTCAGCACTTCCACCGAAGCGATATCATTCGGGTTAATGTAGTCGATAGAGTTACTGTTCAACGTTTGGTTACCGATTGGTAAATACACCCCATCTACCACATACAACGGGTTGTTCGATGAATTGATAGAACTAAAACCCCGTATACGGATCCTGGTTTGACCTCCGGGACGACCAGAGTTGGTTGTTACCTGTACACCCGCAATACGGCCAGATAAAGCTTCATTCACTGAAGCCGCCGGCCGCTCCTGCAGTTGCGAAGCTTTGACCGAACCTACAGATCCTGTAAGGTCTTTCTTCTTTACGGTACCATAACCAATTACCACCACTTCGCTCATGGAGCCTTTACTTAATACTAATTGTACGTTCAGGGTTTCCTCCTGCCCCACTTTTACCTGGAAACCTTCATAACCGGTGTGGGTAAACACCAGGGTTGCCCCCGGTGCAACACTGATACTGAAATTACCATTCATATCAGTGGCAGAACCAACTGTCTGGCCTTTTAAGGTAACTGATACCCCAGCCAGTGGTGATCCGTCTTTTGAGTCGGTCACCTTACCGCTAATAGAGCGGTTTTGGGAAAATGTTTCAATGGAAATAAATAGTGCGAGGAAACTTAGCAGACATAGCCGTCCGACAAAATAAAACTGCTTTTTCATACGCAAGCTTTGGTTTATAAATAAATACTATATCGATATAGCAATTACAGCAAAGAATACCGCCTCGTAGCACAAAACAAACTCACAAAAGTCACAGAAGGTTTTAAGTTGAAATTACTTAATGCTCAAATACACACAGGGCCGGTTTTACCAACTCCTGTTTATCATAAACAAAGTGAACAAGTAGGGGATATTTCCAGGTACATAACTATACACCTGGTAGGGGGCAGATTTAGTAAGGCAGAATTCTACTGCATGTTATTTTCGTTCAATCAGAACAAAATAAGGTCGATGATAAACTTGGTTTTTTCATGTGGCAATTCGTTTAATAAACTAAAATTAGTGATTCTAAAACGTTTTTGCAAAATATTATCAGGACGTTTCTGTAATTTTTTTTACAGGCAGTAACCCGCAAGTTCAATAAGCAGCATGCAATGCTTTACAGAGAGCCACAATGGCTCATTGTACAATTCGTACCGTAACAGGGAGGTAGGAGATTTTGTAGGAAAAGTTTTCTCCTGAGCCCGGGAAAGACGCAAAAGTTTGCAGGCATATGAGCAACCTGCCTATTCTCCTTTGAAGTTTATTTATTTACTTTTTGCACAAACTCAGTAGTGCCCCGCACTACCAGTCCCGGGGATATTTCAATTTTGGTTTCTCCCAGGGAGCCATTTCCCTTGCCTAACTGGTCCATCAGTAACTCAAGGGCGGTCTTGGCAATTTCTTCTGCCGGTTGGCGAATACAGGTTATGCCTGGTGGGTACAGGCGAAATACATCGTGATCATCAAAACAGATCATGGCCAGGTCGTCGGGGAGCTTTAAACCCAGGCGGTGAATACTTTCAAGTCCCAGTAAGCCCAGGTAGTTGGTAGCAAAGAACACAGCTTCCAGTTCGGGTGTATTTTTAATATAATCGGTTACCTGTTGAATGCCGAGTTCTTTATCTTCTTCATATTTGATGGACAATACCAGGTTATCAGTAGACAGTCCTTCGCTATGCATGGTATCAAAGTAGGCCTTCAGGCGTTCTTCCATTTGTACCAGGTTCAAATCAACGGTTACAAATCCGATGCGCCGGTAGCCTTTTTCAATAATATGCGCCATTCCCCGTTTCACCCCTTCATAGTTATTTACCAGTACGTGGGGCACGTCAATACCCGGGAAGTAGCTATCCATCAATACCACCGGTTTATTATCGGCGATCAGTTCTTTTATGTCCTGCTCCATACCGGGCGTGGGTGTAATGATATACCCATCAACCTGGCGTTGCGACAACATGCCGATCAGTTCCTTACCCTTTTGAAGTTTATTTTCGGTACTTGTGTATACGATCTTATAGCCAAAGCGGGCTGCTTCTTCCTCAATAATACGCGACAGGGAAGCAAAAAAGTTACCCGAAATGGTTTCAACGATTAATCCTAATATCTGTGATTTACCGGTTCTTAGGCTTACAGCAACCGGGTTGGGATGATAACCTTCCTTTTTAGCAACCTCCATGATCTTACTGGCAAGCGTTTCACTGATCCGCATTTGTTTAGCCTTGCCATTCAGTACAAAAGATACGGTAGAGGGCGAAACACCGGCAATGCGAGCGATATCTTTGAGGGAGACCCGTTTCATATTTGATTATATGTTATATAAAGGAGACTACTAAACTATGAAAATAAAACTTAAGAAAGTGGATTTCCCCTATTTAATAAAAAAACCCCGGTGTAAACACCGGGGTAATTATAGTGAGTTGGAAGTTTAATTATTTAACTTCTACTTCAGCACCAGCTTCTTTCAGCTTAGCTACCAGAGCGTCAGCATCAGCTTTGCTGATACCTTCTTTAACTGGTTTTGGAGCGCCATCAACTAAGTCTTTAGCTTCTTTCAGACCAAGACCAGTTAATTCTTTAACCACTTTAACTACGTTCAGTTTGTTAGCGCCACCGTTTTTCAGGATAACGTCGAAAGCAGTTTTTTCTTCAGCAGCAGCAGCGCCACCACCAGCAGGACCAGTAGCAATAGCTACAGCAGCAGCTGCAGGCTCGATGCCATACTCGTCTTTCAGGATTTTTGCTAACTCGTTAACTTCTTTAACAGTCAGGCTTACTAACTGCTCAGCGAATGCTTTTAAATCTGCCATTGTTGTAAATTTTTCCCGCCTTCATTGCCTGTGCTCCGGCGGATGTTTAAAAAAATTTGTTTCAAATAACCCACAGGCAGGGGTTAATATTTTGAGATTACGATCAGAAATTACTGTGCGCGATCTTCTAAAGCTTTGATCAAACCAGCCAGTTTGTTGCCAGCGTTCAGGCCGCTGATAACATTCTTCGCAGGTGATTGCAACAGACCGATGATTTCCCCGATAAGGTCGTTTTTGCTTTTCAGCGTAGTCAGGGTAGTCAGTTGATTGTCGCCCATGAATACATCGCCATCGATAAAGGCTGCTTTCAACTCGGGTTTTACAGCAACAACTTTACCTTTAGTATTGGCGGCACGGAAGTCGCTGATGATCAGCGCTGGTTCCTTGGGGTTTTCGCTGAACATCAGGGCAGTTACGCCGTTCAGAGATTCGAACAGGCCAGCATACCTTTTTTCGTCCAGGCTTTCCAGCGCTTTGCGAATGAGGGTATTTTTGGCAACTTTCATTTCAACTTTCTTATTGAAACAAGTCCGGCGTAAATTAACTATCTGCTCAACAGTTAATGATTCAGTATTGGTAACATAGAAATTGTTGTATTGAGAAAATTTCTCCTTCAATACTTCAATTACTTCATTTTTTTCCTGTTTTGTCATAACGCTAATATTTTGTTGGTTCAACTCATAATCACTCCAGAGGCGTAATTACTTCGTCGCGTTATTAAAGTTTAGTTCATTAATGATTTTGTGTCAACTGCAATAGCCGGGCTCATAGAGCTGGCCATGAACACGCTTTTCAGGTAAGTGCCTTTTGCAGAAGAAGGTTTTGCCTTGATGATCGCATCGATCAGCTGGTGGCTGTTCTCTGCAATTTTCTCAGGGCTGAAGCTTACACGGCCGATAGAAGCGTGAATGATACCAGCTTTATCAACCTTGAAAGCGATCTTACCACCTTTTACTTCGTTTACAGCTGCAGCTACATCATTGGTAACAGTACCTGTTTTAGGGTTAGGCATCAGGTTACGGGGACCTAAGATCTTACCCAGTTTACCAATTTTAGGCATTACTGTAGGCGTAGCGATGATCACGTCTACGTCAGTCCAGCCACCTTCAATTTTTTGAACAAACTCATCCAGGCCAACAAAATCGGCGCCGGCTGATTTTGCATCAGCTTCTTTATCGGGAGTACATAATACCAGTACTTTTTTTGTTTTACCAGTACCATGAGGCAGGGTAACCGTACCACGAATAGCCTGATCGGCCTTCTTGGGGTCAACACCCAAACGGATGTGCAGGTCTACCGATGCATCAAACTTGGTTGTATTAACAGTTTTCACGATAGAGGAAGCCTCTTTCAGTGAATACACTTTATTTTTATCGACTTTAGCGTCTACCGCTTTTCTTTTTTTAGGAACTCTTGCCATTGTAATTCAGTTTAAAGAATCCCGTCTTACCGGGACCGTGAACAATTAATTTTCCCAGGGAGCTTTACCATCCACGGTAAGACCCATGCTGCGGGCTGTACCAGCCACCATGCGCATAGCACTTTCCAGGGTGAAACAATTCAGGTCAGGCATTTTGTCTTTTGCAATAGCCTCTACCTGGTTCCAGTTCACTTTACCAACCTTATTACGGTTTGGCTCTTTAGAACCGCTTTGCAGTTTAGCAGCTTCCAGCAACTGAACGGCTGCAGGAGGAGTTTTAATTACAAACTCAAACGATTTGTCGGAATAAACGGTGATTAATACGGGAAGTACTTTTCCCATTTTATCCTGCGTGCGAGCGTTGAATTGTTTACAGAATTCCATGATATTGATACCTTTGGAACCCAGTGCAGGACCTACAGGAGGAGCCGGATTTGCCTGGCCGCCTTTTACCTGTAGCTTTACGAAGCCGGTAATTTCTTTTGCCATGTTTACTGATTTATTGGTTCAAACGATGGTTCGCTTTGCCACAAGGCTAGGCTACTTGATCTCCCAAATTCCTCTGATCCCAATTTGATGGGAACTAAAAAGAACTTCTTTTGGGGACGCGAAGGTAAGAATATTTTTGAAAAATGCAATAGTTTTTCAAACCTGAGAATTAAGCACAAATATACGATAGGAGCTGGTTACAGGTTCCTGGTTTCAGGTCCCAGGCTCCAGATTGCAGGTTTCATATTTCAGGTTACAGGTTTCTGGTCCCCCAGGTGCTAAAGTGTGCATGGTAGCATGTTTTTAGTGCTATGCTTTAGTTACTTGTTCATGGGTTATCAGCTCCCATTTGTTGTTTGTCAGTTTGCCGGTTGCCAGTAATCTATATCCAGGCCGGGTTAACCTTCGCAATGCTCAGGTCGAAACTTACCAAATTGAGGTCGCTGCCTCGGAGTAGGGCTTGCGGCTTTGATCATCGCGTAAGGACAGGGCAACAATACGATGGATAAATAGCTGCGCAGCCCTAAGCCCATGAAACATATTCGAATTTAGTAATCTGCGGCCGACAGGCCGAAGTAGGCAACCTGAGGCAGGTTAACACCCTTTAGCCAATAATCGGCAGGTCAGGCCGAATGCAGGTTTCCGAAGATCAAGCCGAATGACCCCGAGCATGAAGACTTTCAACCAGCCCCCCTTTATCATTGGCCCCCCTCCCATTGCCAATTGCCCATTACCCATTGCCAATTGCCCATTACCCATTGCCTATTGCCCATTGCCCATTGCCTATTGCCCAATGCCCTCCGACCTATTGCCTATCCACAGCACCCCTAACTACCTCCTATTGTTAAAAAGACTCATCCTCCTATGCAACTACCATACGAAACCCAACGTTATAGGAACATATACTACCTTTGCACTTGCCTGTTTATAGATCATGAAAGAATGAATGCCGGTTAAACGCTTTATCAAAATTCAAGTAACAATAAAGGATGCAACAACCCGGGGTCAGCAATACCGTAACGACAGCTACCATACGGGTATTTACCGGCCTGTTTTAAAAGCCAACCTGCTTGTACAGCCGGCATCATGTTGCCCTGAAATCCAGTACAGACAAGGGTTTTGAAGTAATGGAGGGTTTGGGCTTAACTTACCCTATTGCATGGCACCGGATCATCAGATACACAACGTAATTACTCGTAAATGATGGCCGGGAATTTGCAAGAACTAGCAAAGAAAACAGCCTGACAGCCCATTGTAATGAGCTGTCACTGTTAGCAAAAAAGGGGGAGTTTTTTATTTTTTGAATTTTTATACGTAGCTTTTGCGATTAATTAGTAATAACGCTTCTTCTTATAGAAATTTACCAACAACAAAAAACACATCAACACTATGGCCAAAGCAAAGAAAAAAGCAGCAAAAAAAGCCGCACCTAAGAAGGCAGCTAAGAAAAAATCACCGGCCAAAAAAGCGGCTAAGAAAGCCGTGAAAAAGGCTGCGAAAAAAGCTGCCAAGAAAGCTGCTAAAAAAGCCGCTCCTAAGAAAGCTGCAAAGAAAGCAGTGAAAAAAGCCGCCAAGAAAGCCGCTCCTAAAAAAGCAGCAAAGAAGGCAGCTAAAAAAGCCGCACCTAAAAAAGCTGCTAAGAAAGCAGCCAAAAAAGTAGCTTCAAAAAAAGTAGCTTCAAAAGCTCCCGTAAAAAAGGCAGCCAAAAAAGCAGCACCTAAGAAGAAAAGAGCTGTATCAAAACCAGTTGCTGAAGCCGTTCAGGATGAGCCTATCATTATGCCTCCTGTAATGGATGAAGATGATGCCGTTGAAGAAACAGAAGTTGATACAGATGTTGATATTGACACTGATGATACTGATGACAACGACGATACCGATGTGGATATTGATATTGATGATGTAGATGTAGATACTGACGAGGATGAAAATGAAGAAACTGAAAACATCGGGGAAACTGTTGAAGAGGACATGGACGATGAAGATGATGAGGATGATGAAGACGAGCAGATGTAAGCCTGTCCGGGAGATTTGCTTCAATCAAATAGATTAACCTTTCCCGATTAGGAAAGGTTTTTTTATGCCCAAACGTTTCCGGGCAACCGCCATTCCCCCTTCGTTTTCGTTGGGGAATCGTCAAAAAAAAACATCTGCCCAAAGGCAGATGTTCTATAGTATTTTTAAGGAGCGAGTGGTCTTAACTTAATTTTTCAACCTGCATGTAGTTCAGCTCTACCGGCGTTGAGCGGCCGAAGATCTTAACTGTAACTTTCAATTTCTTCTTCTCATCATTCACTTCTTCAATGATACCATTGAAGTCATTGAAAGGTCCTTCTATGATCTTGATGGTTTCACCAACAATAAATGGCTCACTCATGCTCACACCACCGGTCTCTGCCATTTCATCCATTTTACCGAGCATTTTATTTACCTCGGCCTTACGCAGGGCAATAGGATTTTCCTTGCCCAGGAAATGGATCACATTGGTAGTATTTTTAATAGCTTCGCGTAAATCGTCAGAAAGTTTATTTTCCAGCACTTCAATCATTACATAGCCTGGGTAATAGTTTCTTTCACGCATTACCTTTTTGCCATTCTGCACCTTATAAACCTTTTCCACAGGCAGAAACACTTGCTTCACTACCTCACCCCACCCACCGCGGGAGATCTCCTTGTCAAGGTATTCTTTCACCTTGCGTTCTTTACCGCTCACCACCCGCAGCACATACCATTTAGTTTCTTGTTGTTGAGTAGCTTGTTCCATTATTAAAATAAAGAATAAATAAAATGAAGGGCCGACTGAGCAACCAGGTCCATAACCCAAACCACGCCGGTGATCAACAACGTAGCTACCAGCACGATAACCGTTGATTGTTGTAATTGTACCCACGTAGGCCAGGTCACCTTTTCAACCAATTCCCGGTATGATTCCCTAAGGTATGTTGATATCTTATTCATGATCAATTAATTAGCAAATTTGAGAATGTGAAATTAGCAAATTACTAATTCGCACATTCTCAATTTAAAGGCACGGGCACTAGGATTCGAACCCAGATCGAAGGTTTTGGAGACCTCTATTCTACCGTTGAACTATGCCCGTAGAAAGCAAAGTACCTGGAACAAAAAAAGCCCAAGTACTTTGCAAATATACTAAACGCTTACGACTCAATTTCCTTTTTCAGGAATGTTGTGAGCGATTATTTCAGGATTTCAGTAACCTGACCAGCGCCTACAGTACGGCCACCTTCGCGGATCGCGAATTTCAGACCTCTTTCCATCGCAATAGGCTGAATCAGTTTTACATGCAGGTTGGTGTTGTCACCAGGCATTACCATCTCAGTACCAGCTGGTAATTCTACTTCACCGGTTACGTCAGTAGTACGGAAGTAGAACTGAGGACGGTATTTGTTAAAGAATGGAGTGTGACGTCCACCTTCTTCTTTGCTCAGTACATACACTTCACCTTTGAATTCAGTGTGAGGAGTGATAGAACCTGGTTTTACAATTACCATACCGCGACGGATATCTTTCTTATCAACACCACGTAACAGCAGACCAGCGTTGTCACCAGCTTCACCTTCATCTAACAGTTTGCGGAACATTTCCACACCTGTTACAGTAGAAACGAGTGGTTTTTCAATCAAACCTACGATCTCAACACCTTCACCTACTTTAATACGACCTCTCTCGATACGGCCGGTAGCAACAGTACCACGACCAGTAATAGAGAATACGTCTTCAACTGACATCAGGAATGGTTGGTCAACTGGACGAGGAGGCAGAGGAATGTAAGAATCTACTGCATCCATCAATTCCATAACACATTTAACCCATTTTTCTTCACCAGCCAGAGCGCCAGTTGCAGAACCTTTGATGATAGGAGTGTTGTCGCCGTCGAAACCGTAGAAGCTTAACAGCTCGCGGATTTCCATTTCAACCAGCTCCAGTAACTCTGGATCATCAACCAGGTCAACTTTATTCATGAATACCACCATTTTAGGAACACCTACCTGACGAGCAAGCAGGATGTGTTCTTTAGTTTGGGGCATAGGACCATCTGTAGCAGCCACAACCAGAATAGCACCATCCATCTGTGCAGCACCAGTGATCATGTTCTTCACATAGTCAGCGTGACCAGGGCAATCCACGTGTGCATAGTGACGATTCGCAGTTTGATATTCCACGTGCGCGGTGTTGATTGTGATACCACGCTCTTTTTCTTCAGGAGCTGCGTCGATTTCGTCATATTTTTTAGCCTGCGCCAGACCTGACTTAGCCAGGATTGTAGTGATGGCGGCAGTTAAAGTGGTTTTACCGTGGTCAATGTGACCGATAGTACCAACGTTAACGTGAGGTTTATCCCTCTTGAAAGTCTCTTTTGACATCGTTATCTGTTTTTAGTTGTGGTGTTTATAATTTATTAAAACGCATCCTTTTTGCTCCTTACAGCGGAAAAGGACTTTATGTAACCAGCACCGGTGAGCCTATGAAGCTTCCGTTGCGTCGCACACTTCTTCTTTGGAACTATACCCAGCTGAACCCTCTTTCCGATGCCTCTCCAGCCAATAACCGGGATAGTGTAAATCAAATCTAATGAGCCGTTAGTGAGAATCGAACTCACGACCTTCCCGACCATGGTCGGGATGCTCTGCCACTGAGCTATTACAACTTCCAGAACTTTTCAAAAATCTAATGAGCCGTTAGTGAGAATCGAACTCACGACCTCTTCCCTACCAAGGAAGTGCTCTACCACTGAGCTACAACGGCTGATAGGTTTATGAGGCATAAAAAACCTAAAACCCAAAGAGCGGAAGACGAGGTTCGAACCCGCGACCTACAGCTTGGAAGGCTGTCGCTCTACCAACTGAGCTACTTCCGCATTTTAATAAGCCAATTAGCTAAAAGCTAATCTGCCATCTGAAAAAGAACTTAACACTAAACAACCCGCCTTTTCCGCCGGTTGGCGAATCGGCGGGCGATGTGGGCAGGAGAGGATTCGAACCTCTGAAGTCGAAAGACAGCGGATTTACAGTCCGCCCCATTTGGCCGCTCTGGAACCTGCCCGAATAAAACCAAATTAAATTGCAACGTGAATTGCTGAGCCACTTGTCGGAATCGAACCAACGACCTACTGATTACAAATCAGTTGCTCTACCAGCTGAGCTAAAGTGGCTTATTATTATATCAAAAAACTTCAATTTTCAACTCAAAACACCCGGCAAATTAATTGAAACTCAACCCAGTGTAGTGCTTCTCTCTCCTCATTTTCGCACCCTCTATTTTTTGAGGGATGGCAAAGGTAGGAGAATTTGTGTAATCGAAAAATTTTGAGGAAGTTTTTTTTTATTTGTTTTCAATGATTTGCAAAATCTTTCAAGGAACACCGTTATACAGACTGCAAATGTGCCGCTTTACAAGGAATTTTCAATGAAAAAGTCGAAACCTTTCTCATAAGGACATAAAAAAACCTCCCGAGGGGAGGTTTTGAGAAGGTGAACTATTGTATTAATTCTGAAATAATAAATTTTGCACTCAGGCAGCTTGTTTTTCCTTTTGTCTCTTCACCTGACTAACCAAAGATTCCAACGCATTGTCAAATGACTCCTCAAATGATTTCGAACTACATTTCACAAAAAACTGATGGCGTGGGACCTGTACTCTTATTTCTGCGATTTTGTCTTTTATTGTATGTACCACATTATCCAACTTCAGGTATACGTCAACCTTGATAATGCGGTCGTGAAAGGTATTAATTTTTTGAAGTTTACGATTAACATATTCGATCAATTTAGCATCAGCAGTAAACCGCACAGACTGAATGTTTACGTTCATAACAATCGCATTTTAACAGTGAAACAATATTTAAACAATAAATAAAAGATCTGATTTGAATTACCACCATTATATGTGTGAGAGTATAGTGTGAGGTGGTTAACATGAAGGATATTATACTACTACATAAGCACCATATTTAATCTTTATGAAGATAATACAACAGGCCTGTATTTCCAAATTAAAAATGCACTGTATTTGTCAAATTATTTGAGCTTTACTACAATAAAATCACTACTCTTCTATTAGCATTTCTTTAGCATAATTCAACAAACAATTAGTGTCATACAGCTATACGATCTTCCTTAGGAAACACCTTGTTTTACGCCTTGGGATGCGCCTTCTTGTAAATGTCCTTTAACTTCTCAATGGTATTGTGAGTATATATCTGAGTAGCAGCTAAACTGGAATGGCCTAATAATTCTTTTACCGCATTCAGGTCTGCGCCATTATTGGTTAAATGGGTGGCAAACGTATGACGCAATACATGCGGGCTCTTTTTATCAATAGTCGTTACTACACTTAAATATTTCTTCACCGCATCGTACACATATTTATCACTCAACTTACGCCCCTTATCATTCACCAGTAAATACACCCGATCGGGTTGTTCCAGCGCACCACCCTTCCCACCAATATAGTCATTGATCTCTTTTATCAATGCCGGATTTACCGGAATGACCCGCTCTTTATTTCCCTTCCCTAATACCTTAATACTATTGCCTGCCGTGTTCACCTGGCTTTCTTTCAGGTTCACCAGCTCTGAGCGCCGCATACCTGTATTATATAGTATGGCCAGTATCAGCCTTTCTGTTTGCCCGCTCCAGGTATCAGGAAACTCAACATGATTAAACAGGGTTTCTGTATCCTTCTGCTCCACATACACCGGCAAACGTTTTGGTATTTTAGGCGAAATTATAGTAGCCATGGGCGATTGCTCCAACCCTCCCGTTCGCAGGTGATATTTAAAAAATGATTTTAACGAAGAGATCTTGCGGTTGATGGTCTTTGCGCTGTTCTTATGCTCCTTAAGCGATGCCAGCCAGCTCCGTACCAGCGCAGGGGCTATTTCCGCCAGTGCCGGCGACTGCATTTCAAACTGTTCGCGTAGATAGGTAAAAAACTGCTGCAGATCCTCCTCGTAAGCAACTATGGTATGGGAGGAAT
This sequence comes from Niastella soli, assembly GCF_017742245.1. GTDB lineage: Bacteria > Bacteroidota > Bacteroidia > Chitinophagales > Chitinophagaceae > Niastella > Niastella soli. The sequence goes on along the minus strand of NZ_JAGHKO010000006.1, from coordinate 77,639 downwards.
ACCTTTTTTCGAACCGTAGATAGTTCAGAAAGTGATTGACTGTTACTTCATTATGTTGGGGAGAAGGCATATTGAACCAAAAGATAGGTATAATATCATATACCACAAACAAGAAAAGCCACTTGTTCAGTGGCTAATCAGATATTTTATAACGAAGAAGTATTATCCTTCGATCTGTCCGCTGGCAATCTTCTGCTTGTACACAGCTTTCAACACCACATTGCGACGTTCTACCGACGGTTTGGTGTAAGATTGACGGCCTCTTAATTGCACCAGGATCTTAGCTTTCTCAAATTTCTTTTTGTACTTTTTGAGGGCTTTGTCGATATTTTCGCAATCTTTTGAATCGATAATCAGCATATTTATATACCTCCTTTAAGGCTTTTTAGGACTGCAAATATAGCTGAAATTTCCAAAACTCACAAAATCCCCCTAAAAATCCGATTTTTGCTTCCATGTTTACAGGAATAATTGAAACTATCGGCCGGGTAGAAGAAATAATTGCTACTGGCACTAATAAAACATTTTGGATCTCTTCGCCCCTTTCCCATGAATTAAAAGTAGATCAAAGCATTTCCCACAACGGCGTTTGCCTCACGGTGGAAGCGTTGCAGGACAGCCGCCACCGGGTAACGGCGATCGCTGAAACGCTTCAAAAAAGCAACCTGGACCACTGGCAAAAAGGCGACCTGGTGAACCTGGAGCGCTGTATGATCATGAATGGCCGGCTCGATGGTCATATTGTTCAGGGACATGTAGACACTACCGCCACCTGTATCCAAAGAAAAGAGCTGAATGGCAGTTGGGAGTTCCGATTCCGCTTCCCCGAACAATTCACTAACCTCGTTATCGAAAAAGGCTCCATCAGCCTCAACGGCATCAGTCTTACCATTTTCAATGTAAGCGCCAATGAGTTTACGGTGGCCATTATACCCTATACTTTCGAACATACGAATATTCAGAATATACAAACAGACACCACGGTGAACCTCGAGTTCGACATGGTTGGAAAGTATGTGAACCGTTTTCTTCAACGCGACTAAATATTAAGTACTTTACCGGTCATATGCCATTTACCAGCTGGATAGATAAATACAAGGCGCTCCGTAAACAGTCCTATTTAAACGCCATAAACAGGTACCGTTTACAATATGCATTTATTGGGGTTGGCAGCCACAGCATCAGCAACCTGTATCCATGCCTCCAAAACCTGCATGTACCGCTGCGGTATATCTACTCCCGCCATGTTGATCATGCTCAAAAGCTGGCCGTGCGTTTTTCCGGCGCTACCGGCACCGATCGCCTGAGCGACATTATGGAGGACCCTGCCATAAAAGGCATATTCATTTGCTCCCACCCTTCACAGCATTTTTGGCTGCTTCAACAGGCGCTGCAAGCTGGAAAACATGTGTTTATTGAAAAACCGGTCTGTTATTCCCTGGCCGAATTACAATCACTGGTACCTCTGCAAAAAGACAATGTATGCGTAGTTGGGTTGCAACGTCGCTCCTCAACCATCACCCGGTTACTAAATAAACACGGGTTATTGAAGGATGCATCCAGTTATACCTACCGGTATTGCACAGGCCCCTACCCCGAAGGCAATGTGCTTATTGAATTATTTATACATCCCATTGATAACCTGGTACAACTATTCGGAGTCGTGCAAAGCCTGCAGGTCCAAAAGAAAACCGGCAATGGCGTAACCTATCAGCTCCTTGTTCAGCATACGAATGGCGTTCAGGGCATGGTGGAACTTAGCACTCAATACAGCTGGAACGACGCCCTCGAAACCATGGAAGTAAATGGCGCCCGGGGCCTGGTTCAAATACAATACCCCAACGGCTTAAGCGTATGGGAAAAACCGATGCGTATCCTGGGCATGCCGGCAGAAAAGATCATGCAACGGCCTACTATTCAAAAGGTATACCTGAACAACCGGGACTTTATACCGGCCGAAGCCAATAACAGCCTGGTAGTACAGGGATTTTATCCCGAAATAAAACACTTCCTTCACCTGGTAGAGAACAATAAAAAAGACGAACGGGGCCAGCTCAGCTCACTGGTGAACACCTATGAATTGCTGGAGCAGCTAAAAAAATGGTGACAATCCCCATACAACACAGTCCGGCTATAAGGCGTTATCAACAATACAATTTTGACACAACAATACACTACTATATTAATAATCCCCTGCTTTAACGAAGCCCTGCGTATAAGTTCGGCAGATTACCTCGACTTCGCCCGGCAGCATCCCGATTATTTATTGGTATTTGTGAATGATGGCAGTACCGACAAAACAGAAGATCTTATAAAAAATATGCTGCAGCATGCCACCAACCTCGACTACCACACCTACCCTACTAATCTGGGAAAGGCCGAAGCAGTCCGAAATGGCATGCAGTATGCCCTGCAAACCTATCAATTCAACTATATAGGTTTTGTTGATGCAGACCTCTCTACTCCATTAACTGAATTTCTTTTCTTACAACAAGCCATTATCAATAATCCGCCCATAAAAATTGCCATGGGCGCCCGGGTGCAAATGCTGGGTAAGGACATAAAAAGAAACCTGTTCCGGCATTGGTTCAGCCGCATCATTGCCACCTTTATTTGCAAGGTATTGAATGAAGCCGTGTACGACACCCAATGTGGCGCTAAATTGTTTACGCAAACTGCCGCCACCGATCTGTTCCGGGATAAATTCTTAAGCAAATGGTTATTCGATGTGGAATTACTGGCCAGACATAAAAAGAAATACGGTGCTGTACAATTTAAGAAATCGGTAGTAGAAATGCCGGTAAGCAGTTGGACGGAAAAAGAAGATTCCAAACTACGCTACCACCAGGTATTCAGGATCCTGTTCGATCTGTACAAAATCAAAAACCACTACTTTTAACTGTCTATGGGAATGCCGCATGTAGCTATAGTACTGTTAAATTATAATGGTAAACACTACCTCGAACAGAACCTGGGTTTTGTTCAGCAATGCAGTTATCCCAACAAAAAGGTATATCTGATCGATAACGGCTCTACCGACGATTCACTGGCTTTTGCCCAGGCTTACCACCCCGATGTTAGGATCATCCGTAACTCAACCAACCTGGGTTATGCAGCCGGTTATAACGCCGGACTGGCACAAATAACAGCCGACTATTTTGTTTTATTGAACACAGATGTGGAAGTGACCCCGCAGTTCCTGGAACCGGTCATTACTCTGATGGAAGGAGATGCTGCTATTGGCATTTGTCAGCCCAGGATCCTTTCCAGCACCAACAGAACACAATTTGAATATGCCGGCGGGGCCGGAGGGTTTATTGATGCATTGGGTATTACTTTTGCCCGTGGGCGGGTATTTGATGTCCAGGAACAAGACAATGGTCAATACGATGATAACACGGCGATCTTCTGGGCAAGCGGCGCCTGCCTCATCATAAAAGCGTCCCTGTTTTCTACTTTGCATGGGTTTTATGGTTATTACTTTATGTATTCCGAAGAAGTAGACCTTTGCTGGCGCGCCCAGGCACTGGGTTTTAAAGTATATGCCTGTCCGAAATCGATCGTGTACCACCGGGAAACCACCAGGCTCACCGATCAGCCTGCCGACAGGTTATATTATATCTTCCGCAATAATTATGTGATGCTGCATCGCAATCTTCCATTGCTTTCAGCCTGTACTATTTTACCAGCACGGTTTGTATTGAATAAAGCAGCCTTCATTCACTTACTGTTTATTGGCCGCTTTGCGCATGCAGGCAGCATTATAAAGGCAACGTTGCATTATTTAAAATGGGCATTGTTCACCAAAAAAGAACGCATTCCTCAAAAAGCCTTGCGCTCCTGTCAGGGCGTTTTTAAAGGTTCGATCGTGTACCAGTACTACCTGTTGAAAAAAAAGAAATTTTCCGATATTGTACCCAACCATTTATAAAGCAGGCCACAAACTATGACCAACCCGCCATCATATACAAAACTCAAATTTTTTGTTGCTACGCTGCTGCTGGTGTTTGTTATCCTGGTTACCCGGCCCTGGGACCTGTACTTCCTCAACGACGATTTTATACATATCCCCTTAAGCACGCAAACCATCTGGGTGCATTTCACCTTCTTCAGGCCCATTGCCAATATGGTAACAGCTGCAGAAGTGTGGCTGTATGGCAATAATCCTTTAGGATTTCATATAACATCCTTAGTGTTACATATAATGGTTACTTTTTCAGTAATGGCGCTCACCCGCGCTTTATTAAAAAAGTATAGTTCGCCCATAAAATATGAGCACGCCCCTTTTTTGATCGGTTGTCTCTTTTTTATTTACCCCTTCCACAGTGAACCCCTGTTATGGGTCATTGGCCGTATTGCCATGATCGCCACACTATTTTATGTCCTGTCACTTATCTTTTTCATCAGAGCAACCGCCTGGTATCATTATGCACTGTCCATAGTATTCTTTATCCCGGCATTGTTTACTTATGAGATCTCCTGGACGCTCCCCCTTTTGATCACCATATTGGCCATCACCGATCGGTACCTGTATAAAAAAAACTGGCGTGCAACCGTTGGATCATTCGCCCCACACTGGATCGTCTTTGGTTTGTTTGTAACCATCCGCTCCCTGTTGCTGAACCAGGTATTCACCCGCTATGAAGTGGAAGGCCGCAGTATGGACATCCTTACATTAGCCGGCAACTATTTCAGGCTTATTGCCCGTACTATAGCCCCGCCAGCACAAAGCACCACACTTTTTATTACCGGCTTTGCGGTATTGGCAGCAGGGTTTACCATCCTGGTTGTTTACTGTATCAAAAAGAAAGCATTCACCACGCTGCCTATACTTCTCACCTGTCTCCTATTGATCACTTATTTACCGGTTATCACCTTCGGCATTGACACCCATGGTACCGAAGGGGAGCGCTATCTGTACCTACCCTCTGTATGCTGGCTGATCCTACTGGTTTTACTGATCTATGCCACCCCGCCCAAATTCAAAACCGGGTTATTGGCATTCCTCTTTATTACAGCTGCCACTACCCTGGCCATTGAAGCCCGCTACTATCAGCACGCCTCCCGGGTTGCCAAAAACATCATCACAACAATAAATCCGCCGTCCCCCATAAAAAATATCATTGCCCTAAACCTGCCCGCCAATTACAAAGGCGCCATGATCTACCGCATGGGCTACCCCGAGGCGGTGCGCTGGATGCGGCCCGAGATTCAATTTCAGGACGCTATTATAGAGCCCGCCGCAAGAACTTTTGATAAGGTTTCCGATACCCTGCGTACGCTGGTCCCCAGCCAATTGCCGGCAACTGGCTTATCATTTCAACAAACCGGCCCCGATAGCCTGCTGATCGACTATAACAATAAAAAGATCCAATATTCTCCTAAAACAGATCTATTGCTTTATTTCCCAACTGGCCAGCCAGGCGTGTTGATATATCCGCATCCGTAAAGGCCAATGAAGACAGGGATACCGGAAAACTATTGTATTTTTGGTCCCGGGCAATTATCGTAAATACCTGAAAACCAGATGTATACCTTTGCAGACTACTATAACCGGGGCATGACTTTTTTGCGGAACCAGGCATTTCCGCATCATAAGCGTTTATCCAATGTCATGATCTATGCTACCGATCTGTGTGACAGTGCCTGTAAACATTGCCTCATCTGGACCAAACGACCGGTCATTTACCTGCCCAAGGAAAAGATCTTTGAGCTCATCACTAACAACAAATGCATTACGGCCAATACAACCGTGGGGCTGGAAGGAGGCGAATTCATGCTGCACCCCCAGGCATTGGAAATACTGGAATGGTTTACTAAACACCATCCCAGGTTCGACCTGTTGAGCAATTGCCTGAAGCCAGCCAAATTGATAGAGGCGGTAAAAAAATTCCCCCCAAAAAGACTATGGATCTCGCTGGATGGCAATAAAGAAAGCTACCTCAATATGCGTGGGAAAGACGGGTACGAGAATGTGTTGCAGGTAATTCATGAACTAAAGGACCATGTACCTATTTCAGTAATGTTCACGCTGTCGCCTTACAACGACTTCGATGATATGAAACATGTGGCCGAAGTATGCAAGCAGAACAATGTCGACATGCGGGTGGGCATCTACAACAACATTGCATTCTTCGACACCATCGATCAGGCGCATACCACCGATATCGGAACAAAAAAAGAGGAGGAAGCACTCACCCTGCAGGCAACCCGGAAATTAAAGGCAATCAGCCCCGCCGCACCTGATAGCTATGAAAAAAAGCTGGAAGACCTGACCACAAAGATCCCTTCGATCATAAAAGAATTTAAGGAGAACTTCGACTTCATGGTGCTGTATAACAACTGGCGGCAACAAAAGACCCAGCTGCGTTGCTTTAGTATATTCGATAGCATTATTGTATTGCCCAATGGCGATGTGCCCATTTGCCAGAACCTTGATCTGAAACTGGGGAACATCCACAACAACTCGCTCGATGAGATCATCAACTCCGCCACAACAGTTGAACAGCAAAAAGAGCACAGCCAAAACTGCAACAAATGCTGGATCAATTATCACCGCAAGTACGATGTGGTGTTGTATAAATCTTTCGAAAACTTCTTTGGCCGACGGGTAACCCAAAAGCTCTTTGGTTATTATCAATGGGACGAAAGCACCAAAACCACCTATAAGGAAATGTTCAAACCATAATAAAGCAAAAAGCCCTCCCGACAGATCGGGAGGGCTTTTTGCTTTATGGACTGCCTGGAGAAATTACCTCATCAGGTACATTTTACCATAGCCATTATTAAAGTACTTATCGGTATTGTCGCCGGAGGCTTTGTATTTATCAAGCGATTTGCCGTTCAGCGACGTGATAACCCGGTACAGGTATACCCCGTTCGCCAGTTTATCGCCATACTGGTCGGTACCATCCCATTTAAATTCGGTGATGTTTCTACCAATATGCAGTGCACCCAGCTCGCTTGTTGTGATCTCCCTTACAATTTTACCCGTTACCGTCAGGATCTGAATACGCAGGTTCTGTGGTATTTCGCTACCGGTCAATGTAAACACGAAAGCGGTAGAGGTACTGAATGGATTGGGGTAGTTCAATAGGTTCGAGATCATTGCTTTGGTAATAACCTTAAAGGCCACGCGATAAGCTACATCACCCGATTTGTTGCCACTGGCATCCTTACCCACCACAATCAGTTCATAATCATCACCCTCAGGGTTTACCTGAGTAGTGAACTGTGGTGTAAATTCAATGGTCGCCGTATTGTCCTCACCACTGCTGGCGGGGATGAACCGCAACGTATCGTTATCAAAATGATAGGTCCGTAAGCTGTTGTTTGACAAATTCCTGATCTGCACCGTACTGATCGTGGTATCCTTCAGCAGCATATACGTGCTCTCATCCTTGATCTTGATCTGAATATGCGGTTTGGCAGAAACGATATCCTTGTTCAGGATATGCACGCCATCGAAGGTAACATCCAGTGTTGGCGGGGCATTGTCTGGCCGAACATAAAAATTCTTGTATACAAAGTTATTAAAGTGGTTGGCCTCAGGCTGGTCATTATCCGGGTTCACATCCACATTCAAGAAGTTTAAGCCAGGGTAATTTTTCGAATCTATGTCAAAATCGATCTTGATCGTATCTCCCACAATGATGGGTTTAAATTTCGATAAAGGAACATTATGATCCACGTTACCCGCATCGGTGATTGTGACCTTCACCTTCATACTATCGAAATCGTTATAACTGATATTCTTGAACCCAATTCCGAAATGCATTTTTTCACCCAGGTTCATCGTGTCTTTTGAAACGATATACAGGTTGGGTGCAATAGCTCCCTCTGGGATCGGATCAAAGAAAACACGCCAGTATTTCAACTGGTAAGGTGTGAGATCAACCGGATCGGTGTTTCTCATTTTAAGAACAATGTATGGATAGAACCGGGTATCAACGGCAGACAGATCATAATTCAGCTCGCTCTTATCCAGTGTTTTTAACACGGTTTCTACGCCATTATTATCAATACCAATAATATCTACAGAAGGATTATCATGCGTGGGGTTTTCCTGTGAAAAGCCATTCCATTCCATCCGCTTCCACGAACGGGCAGGGCCAAATTTCGGTGAACGAATATAACCCAGGGTGTCGGGCGTAACCACATCGGCAGTTATACTAGGCTTGTCAGCAACGCCATTGCTAAACCTGACTATGGGAACAAAGGTTGAACTAGGCCCTTTTTGATAGACCATCACCCATGCCCGCTCTCTGTAGAGAGAATCTATTGTAACAAAACCAGCGCCTAACAAACTATGGTATAAGGATGTATTAGTTCCAAACAAAGTGGTATCAGCCTGCCAGGTAGCGGCAAATGAACCCGGGTTATCGGCGTCAAAACTGCGGATAGCCACATAATTACCGTTTGGAATAATGTTCATAAAATCCATGATCTTCTTACGCTCAGTAGGCGTCATATAAGAAAACTCAAAATTGGCTTCCCGGCCACCCCCACAAACCGAGGTAGCGCTGCCATACAGGTAAAGCGGATTACCATGCGAATCGACATTCATCCAGGGCACCATTGAAACGCTGTCGATTACCGTGAAGGCCAACGAGTGGCCCAAACAGGCACTTTCTACCACCTTAACGTTATTTATATCTACCCTGAAGTCGTCAGCCGATCCACAGTTCTGGCTCCAGCCGAAAATACAGTTGTTAACAAATATCTCATTCAAATTTGTACCAAACTTCCAGGTTTGAGAAGCCGAATCAAGCACCATGCGTTCGGAGGTTGAACCAAAATGCTGATAAAAATGCGACATATTGTATCCGTCGCTACCAGGTTTGTACATGAAAGAACTATGCGACCATTTCAATGGGGTGCCATCTGAAGATATCGGTGCTACGCGCCAATAATATACAGTACTGTCTACATAGCTAAGGTTACTATTAAATTCCATTACCCCGCCAACAGTTGAAGTAGATTGACTCACTTTTAATGGCGAGTTAAAGAAATCGGTGGTATCGATCTCCATCAGGTAATCCTGTTTTGCACTCAGCGGATTAGCTGTGGATGCATATAATTTCTGGTTGGGGTCATGAATGATAGCATAATTGTAAGGATAGGAAGGCCTTGCTTCTTCTTCATAAATAAAGAAGTCTTTGGTGGCCCGGTTGTTGTTTTCAGCTACTTCATTCACTCCATTGTCAGCATCTATGGTAACAATGAGCTTGTTCTGGCCTTTATCGCGGGTAGCAACAATGGGCACATCAAACTCAAGCGAATCCGCGAATCGAATACCCCGTATCTTCTGGCGGTATACCGTACCGGTTACACCGGTGGGGTATTGTTGTTTTATTTCCAGGGTAATTGAATCTGGAACTGCTTTGCCCAGATTCTCCACTTTCACTTTCAGCTTATAAGATTTTTCAGCCAGTGAAATAAATACCGGATTGATCTTTATAAGCGATTCTTCAATTACATAATCTGGTTTTTGCTGCGCATTGATCTTTATAGCCGGGTCGCCATGCAGGGTCATTTGCTCCACATGCATCCGGGAATAAAAATCATAGGAGCCTGTTCCATTGAGCATATTATGGAACGCATCGCTCAGCGTTTGCCCAAGTGATTTATCAAAATCCCCTGCACTGATACTGGCATATAAATAGTTTAAGTACAGGTTCAGGTAATTCACCACGCCATAGTGGGTACTGGCCACAAAAGCGACACACCCACGCTGTTTGGCCAGTGTAAATTTCTCAGACAGGGTTTCATTACTTACGAAACGCTGCGGATAATAGCTGAAAAGGTTACCCGCATAACATCCGTTCACAAAAAACACCGGGTACTTGCCCTGGTTGTTATAATTCTGCGGATTATCGATATTAAACTCAAGCGTGGTAGTGGAAGAGTGACCAAAATAGTTAAGAATACTGATACCCTGTTCAAAAAGGTCCGCTAATCTTCCGGAAGACACCTGCTCTTTGGGATTGGTAGAGGTTTTACAAAAAAGGTTCACATTACCGCCAAACAGGGTGTCGGCGATGATACTTTTGTAAATATCCATGTAATTACACAATACTTGTCCCAGATAGGCATCCGTTGACCCGGTAACATGCACAACATTCTTCATCCATTCACGGCCAGCCACCGTATTGGGTGCATTCTTTTGTACCGCTTCATATTCTTTCAACTTTTGCAGATAGTCCTCCAATTCTTTACCCGTAACTACCGACAACCGCCCTATGGGCGTAGCCGCCACCGGGAAAGTCAGGTCTTCGGCACTTAACAAATTATCAGAACCGGGCCAGCCAAAAGTAGGCACCAGGTTAAGCGCATCATTGAGCGGAAAAGAAGTTGGGTACCGGTCGCCATACTGGTATTCAGGATAAGCAACCGCTTTTCCTATTAATAGGGCATAACTGGGTTTTAATGGCCAAAACTTGCGGGCAAACCTGAGAAAATTGCGTACAGACAAGGGGTGCTTGTTAATTCCAAAAGCAAACTGATCAACCAGGTCGTTGATATCAGCAATCACCACCTTGTAACTACCGCCATCCACAGACTCGCGGTAAGTTTTATAATCTACAACCGGGTTATTGCCATTTGAACCTGTATACAGAAGGGGGTTACTCACAAAAATATAAGTACCCTGATTGGCCGCCTGAAGGTAGTTACGGAAATTGCGGGTCGTGGCACTTGTAACAATATTGATATTATACGCTTCTTCGTTTACCAGCACCAGTTGCCGGTCGGTAGCAGAACCTGGTAAAGCAAACCGTATTGTACCGCCACTTACATCCCCTGTATACCGCTCACCGTTCTTTCTATCATATAAAACCGGCGGTGTGCCACCACTATTAAAATTGGTGATCTGCAAAAAATAACCAGCCGACCGGGCTGGTAATGAAAACTTGAAATTGGCTTGTCCGTCGAAATTGAACATACGCGGGTATGTTAATTCAAAAAAGGAGACCTGCATCCGGTCTGTATTGGCACTGGAGGTATTAAAAAACAGTACAGACGCATTATTGCTGCTGAGTATACTATTATCCACGGGGACGTTGGAAATCAGGTCGTCCAAATAATTCATTATGGTATCTTTCACGGTAACCGTGTTTACCTGTGCCTTTATATTACGGGTATTGAGGGCAGTACCCACAGCGCCAAACTTCAAACTAGACTGGGGCCCTGTAGGGTATAGATACAAATTATTTAATGTACCACCATCCGGGGTTGCAGGATAAATATCACCGCTGGCAAAAACTTCTCCCCTATCGTAACTGGAAGAATAAACCATTGTACCCACCAGTGAGCCCTCCCCCCAATTGGTGAACTGACCCCTGTAATAGGTGCCGGTAGTATACATAAAATAGTCCTCAGCCGGCAATGAATTGCCAGCCACATTATTGTTCACATCGGTATATCTGAAACCACTGCCATTCGAATTCACACTTAAAAAATAAGTGGCGGTATCAGACTGTAAACTGTAATAGGTCGTATGCTGATAGGCAGGGTTCCTGTACATATCCTTATCAGGTTTGCCATCATTTTTCTCACCCCAGAACTCGATATAGCCATTGGAAGGCAATGTTCCGCTTGACACGGAGGGGTAAAAAGGAACTTTCTCCCCGTTTCGCCACAACTCCAGGTTCTGTACCGACGCGCCGCCAATACCAATAGCATCGAGCAGGGATTTGGGAACACGGTATAACCCGTCCTTCGCTATCCGGATTTTGTAATAGGTTTGGGAGTAGTTGATCCATTCATTGTTATACTGCTGGCTTGAAGCAGCAAAACCTGCCACCAACAGTAACAGGGTAAAAATCTTCCTCATAGTTATACAAGTTTCAGATTCCTTTCAATAGGGTCGTTTACTTTTTGGTTCCCTTTTTAACCAGGTCCACTTTTAACGAGAACACATGCGTATATAACGGATTCGATTGATTGGCGAGATTGGTAAAAGCATAATCGATCAGCACATTCGATATTCTGAACCCGGCGCCCACCGCAGGCTGGTAGATCCAAACTTTTTTGGTATCGGTGATATCGTTATCATCCAGGGCCTTTTGAAAGTTGTTGATTCCCCCACGTACAAAGAACACGTTCTTCCAGGAAGCTTCCAGCCCCAGCTTGGGATCAAGGCTCACCACGCTGCTGCTGATCACGGTATTACGGCGGCCATCAAACGTCAGGTCAAAGTTGGCCTCCGCCATCAGGTTCAGGTTCTTGTTCAGCTTGAAGTTATAATTGCCACCCACAATTAATTTGGGTGCGGTTAACTCGGTTGATTTACTTGGGATATCGTTGCCTGTATAATAGAACACCTCCCGCATTTTTTCAGGCAGGCTGTATGACCAGGCATTAAAGGTGGTGGTTACGTCCCGGGCCATGATACCGATCTTCCATTTGGCATTAACGATCTGCACGCCCGCATCAAATCCAAAACCCCAGGCAGAAGCCAGATCGCCCGCTTTGCGGTGAATGATCTTGGCATTTACACCCGCATTGATCTTACTTTTACCAGTTGTCTTTATGGGCTGGGCCAGAGAAAATAGAAAGGCATAATCGGCAGAAGAGAAAGTGGTGATATTACTGAAATTGATTGAGCCATCCGGTTCAACCAGAAAAACGGTATTTGGAATATCATCTACGGCAAATCGTAAGAGTGATAATCCCAGCACCCGTTTATTATCTTTTAACGGTATAGCCAAACTACCGTAGTCATATTTACCAATACCGGCAAAATACTCGGCATGCATTAAATTAAGCTGGGGATTGTCTTTTACATTCACCAACCCGGCAGGGTTCCAGTAACCGGCTGTACCATCACTAACCGAAGCTACCTGTGCACTGGCCATTGCAAGACCGCGGGCGCCTGCCCCAATATTTAAAAATTCGTTAGAATATTTACGAAACTGCGCATAGGAAAACTGCTGTAACAATAAAACAGCAGATAGGGTAACGTAAAAACGGGTCATTTTCATTGATCCAATTTTCGAAATAAGCAACTTGTTGATTATACTATTTCTTTAGGATATTGGCTGCACCCGTTGGCAAAGTGTACTTTGTGTACTTTAATTGTATTGGCAAATAGCCGCTTTTAAACAGGGTCGGGGCCAATATAACCAAACGATTTTACAATTAAAATATTGCATCTTTCAGCCAAAGTTCCGGTAATCCTTACATTTGCATAAATCATTGATTTACTACATAAAATCATGTACTAATTACCGGTAAATTATGTAGGATAGCACAAATGTATAACCTTTGTGCGGCCAATGCAATAACTATTTATTATTCGTTTAATGTCAATATAATATGAACCTGGTAGCAGAACTAAAATGGCGGGGTATGATACAGGATATTATGCCCGGAACTGAAGATCAGTTGAACAAAGAAATGACCACCGGCTATATCGGCTTCGATCCCACGTCGGATAGTCTTCACATTGGAAGCCTTGTACCTATCCTGTTGCTGGTACACATGCAACGGGCGGGTCATAAACCCATTGCCCTGGTGGGTGGTGCTACCGGTATGATCGGCGACCCTTCCGGTAAAAGCGAAGAAAGGAGTTTTTTAAGTGAAGATCAATTACAGAAAAACCTCGACGGCATCAAAAAACAGCTGATGCAGTTCCTTGACTTTGACGCCGCCAAACCTAATGCAGCTGAAATGGCCAACAACTACGACTGGTTCAAGGAAATCTCGTTCATCCAGTTCCTGCGCGATGCAGGTAAACATATCACCGTCAATTACATGATGGCCAAGGATAGTGTAAGAAAACGTATTGAAGGGGAAACCGGTATCAGTTACACCGAATTTGCCTACCAGTTAATGCAGGGCTACGATTTTTACTGGTTGTACCAGCGTAAGAACTGCAAACTGCAAATGGGTGGCAGCGACCAGTGGGGTAATATCACTACCGGTACTGAATTCATTCGCCGTAAAATGGGTGGAGAAGCATTTGCGCTTACCTGTCCTCTGTTAACAAAAGCCGATGGCGGTAAATTCGGCAAAAGCGAAAAAGGCAATGTGTGGTTGTCGGCGGAAAAGACCTCGCCCTACGAGTTTTACCAGTTCTGGCTCAATGCGGCCGATGCAGATGCGGAAAAATGGATAAAAATATTTACGTTCCTCCCTCAGGAAACCATCAACCAGTTAATTGAGGACCACCGTAAAGACGCAGCCGCCCGTTTGTTACAAAAAACACTGGCCAAAGAAGTAACTGTTTTTGTACATGGCGATGCAGGTCTACAGGCAGCGCTGGAGACCACAAAAAAAATCTTTGAACAAAAGGAGGCCCCGGCTGAATCCCTTAGTGTGGAAGACCTGCAAAATCTGGAAGGTGTTCAGCAATTTGGTTATGAATTATCGAAAGTGCAGGCAGGCATTGACGTGGTAACCTTTCTGGCCGAAACAAAGATCTTTCCCAGCAAAGGCGAAGCCCGTAAAATGGTACAGGGCGGTGGCGTTAGCATCAATCGTAAAAAAGTAGAAGATGAAAAGTTAACGGTAACCCCCGATATTTTGCTCCATGGCCAATATATGCTGGTGAATAAAGGAAAGAAACATGTTTTCCTTGTAAAAGTGAGTTAACCGAATTATACAATAAATGAATTAGGAAGTAAGAAGTACGAGATGCTCGTTTTTCTTACTTCCTATTTCTTATCTCCTACTTCTTCGCTTCCTTTATCTTTTTCCAGTTCCGCACAAAATCATTGATCCCTTCTACCAGCACATCCAGTTGTTTCGTAGTGGTATATACGTTGGGGGTTATACGCACCCCTCTTATATTTTCATGATTAACATTGGTACTGTGAATTCTATACTTATTCCATAAATAGATATCGAGGTCCCCGGGATGACAATCGGGAACATTATAATGCACCAGCCCAATAGCGCAGCCAAAACCAGGCTTCATAGAGGTGCCGAACTCGATGTTTGGAATATCTTTCACTTTATGCATCCAGTAATTTTTCAGGTAGAACAATCGCTGTTCTTTTCGTTGAGCGCCTATCATGTCATAAAATTCGATGGCTTTTCCTACGGACTGTTCAATAAAGAAGGGCCGGGTGCCCAGGTTTTCAAACTTGCGGATGTCATCTGCAGTCGCATCCGGCGCTGCAAATAAAGGATACAGATCTTTGATCCTTTCTTTTTTTACATATAAGATCCCCACTCCAATACAGGCGCTGAGCCATTTGTGCAAACTGGCGCCAAAATAATCGGCTCCCAGATCGGAAACATTGAATTGAAAATGGGCAAAGCTGTGGGCGCCGTCCACCACCACTTCAATATGTCTTAAATAAGCAGCATCGGCAATTTTACGAACGGGTATTATTTGACCGTTCCAGTTAATAACATGGGTAATGTGCACCACTTTGGTCTTTGACGTAAAGGCGTCGGTGTAGGCTTTCACCAGCTGATCGGTGTTCTCGCTGGGTAATTGCAGGTCAACCCAAATTAATTTAATGCCATCCCGTTGTTCGCGTTGTTTCCAGGCATTGATCATATTGGGATAATCCTGTTTTGAAAGCACCACCTCATCGCCAGCTTTGAGGGGCAGGCCAAAGATGACGGTTTCCAGCGCCTCTGAGGCATTACGTTGAATAGCAATTTCTTCGGGATCACAGCCGGCCAGTTGGGCCAGGTTGCGGCGCAGGGGTTCACGGCCCTGGTCCATAACACGCCACATATAGTAGCTGGGCGCTTCGTTCACCTGATCGAAATTGCGTTTCATGGCCTCCTGCACGGGGATGGGCGAAGGCGCTACTCCGCCGTTGTTTAAGTTGATGAGGGCGGGGTTAACCGTGTAGGATTGCTGAATATAATGCCAGAAATCCTCATCAGAGGCCAGTTGTTCGGGGGTTTTATGGCTTGCAGCAGCCAGGGCCTGGTGCAAATCACGGCTCCAGACGGGCCTTGTAATAGCCGACAAAGCTGTACCTGCAGCCAGCTTTTTACAAGTCTGTAAAAAAGAACGACGATTAAATTGACTCATGTGACTTTAATATTGATAAGGTAATTGGTTATGCACCAGAAGCTCTTGAAAAAAAATCTTCTGAAAAATAAAGAATTTATGCCATTTTCATTTGGGAGAAATAACAAAACCCCCTACTTTTGCACTCCCCTTACAAAAGGGGACCAAGGCTGCCCAATAGTATAATGGTAGTACAACTGATTTTGGTTCAGTTAGTCTTGGTTCGAATCCAGGTTGGGCAACAAAAAAACCGTCTCGATAATATCGGGACGGTTTTTGCTTTTTTGGCAGCGTCCCGAGCTCGCTCGGGAAAGCGGACAGAAAAACAAAACAGTCCCGCCAAAGGCGGGACGTAGTTTCCTGGGTAATGGGCACGCCCCTGGTCAGACACAGTGCAGATCCTAAGTAAATAGGGCATTTATATACTACATATCCCATCAAACTGCCACCATAATGCCATAAGAATGCCATAGCCTATGGCATTATAGCTGATCTTACTGCAGCACATATCAGCTTATTACTTTCTATCAACAAGGCCGGACATTTCAAATGCGGCGATTCAATAAAGCATTTGTTGCGCCAATTAAGAGATCTAAATTTAATTGGGCACAATAAGGAAACTTTAGCCGCCTCCGATTCAGTTTATCTGACGGCTACGGGTAATGAAATAACAGAATTGATAATTGGGGCCAACAAAGCTTAAAAAGAGCACTTACATAAACTTACCCCCACAACCCCGTTTTTGCAGTACGTTTTGCATACTCATTAAAATCAGTAGCCGGTCTGCCCAATGCTTCCTGCACCCCATGGGCAATACTGGCATTGCGGCCATCCAGCACTTCTTTAAACAGATAAGTTATCAGCCAGATAAAATCATCCGGGATAGCATACTCTTTTAACATAGCCTTGTAATCTTCTAATGGCATTTGCTCAAAGACAATGTCCCGGCCTGTTTCGCGGGCGATGGTCCCGACGGCTTCTTTGAACGTGAGTAACCGAGGACCAGTTACTTCATACACTTTATGGTTATGACCGGGTTGAGTAATAGCCGTCACAGCTACTGCGGCAATATCATCTGCATCAACAAATGGTTCGGGAATATCACCTACGGGTAATGCCACCTGACCAGCAAGCACGGGGTCCAGCAAATACCCTTCACTAAAATTCTGGCAGAACCAGCTGGCACGCACAATGGTCCAGTCGATTGTAAGCGCCATCACCATCTTTTCACATGCCTGCGCTTCTGCTTCGCCCCGACCCGATAATAACACCAGTTGTTTTACCCCACACTCAACAGCCAGTTGGGTAAAGGCCCGAATGACATCAACTGCACCCGGAACGGCAATGTCAGGATAGTACGACAAGTAAATAACCTCCATATCCCTGATAGCTTCTTTCCAGGTAGCCTGATCTTCCCAATCAAAGGGCCTGTCGCCCGACCTGGAGCCGATATATACCGGCCACTCTAATTGTTGCAATTGGGCAACCACGCGGCTGCCGGTTTTTCCTTTTCCGCCTAATACCAGGGTATTGGCTTTGTTGTTCTGTTTTGCATTCATGGTATTTAATTTTTATCAAAGCTATATTCACCACGAGTGCATAAATAGAACAAAACCGACACGAAAAAACGCCAATAATAAAGCCCTCCCGGTAAAACCGGAAGGGCTCCTTAACAATGAAATAATTTATTTCAACGCATTCTTTATTTCTTCGGCAGCATACCGAAGCACCGATTGTACTTCGGGGATATTTGCCAGCGGGTTCAACATACCATAATCATGGATCATACCCATACAGCGGATCAGCGACACGGGCACCCCGGCCTCATTCATTTTTCTCGCATAAGCTTCGCCTTCATCACGCAATACATCGTTCTCGGCCACTTGCACCAGGGCTGGCGGCAGGCCTTTTAACTGATCGAGCGTAGCGCGCAGGGGCGAAGCAAAAATATCCTTGCGGGCATTTTTGTCTGTGGTATAATTATCCCAGAACCAGATCATCATATTGCGGGTAAGAAAGCGATCATTGGCGAATTGATGATATGAATCTGTATCGAAGTTGGCATCGGTAACCGGCCACAACAAAACCTGTAATGCTAATGCGGGTCCTTTTTTCTCTTTGGCCATCAGGGCAACCGCGGCGGCCATATTGCCCCCCACACTATTGCCTACCACCGCCAGTTTCTTTCCATTAACATTGATCTCGCTACCATTCTCCGCCACCCATTTGGTAGCCACATAGGCTTCAGTGATCGCTACCGGGTATTTAGCCTCCGGTGAAGGCGTGTATTCGACAAACACCCCTGCCATTCCTGAATGCACCACCAGGTCACGCATCAGGCGTTTGTGGGTGGGGAAATCGCCCAGTACCCAGCCGCCGCCATGAAAGAACATAAATACGGCCAGTTCTTCCGATACGCCAGCCGGACGCATCACCTGTAATTTAACTGTAAGCCCATCCTGGGTAATTGTTTTTTCAGTAATATCAACACCCGACACGTCCACATTCACCGATTTTTGGGCGCCTACCAGCACCTGGCGGGCATCTTCCGGAGTCAGGGTCTCGATGGGTTGGCCACCACTGGTGTTCAGTGCTTTCAAAAATGCTTTTGTTTGAACCTCAATAGAAGGATCGGTAGCATAGTTCATTACTTCTGCTGTAATTGACATGTCTGTTTGGTTTTGAATGTTATCAATTATGATTGCTGAAACGCGGTACTCAGTAAAATGTCACTATTGCTACTTATCAGGCGGGGGTACAGAAAAAAAAGGAATGGGGTACAAGGTAGGCATTTCAGCCATTGCACACACAACGGACATTATTAATTTTTGATGATAAAAATCAAATTCTGCTAATCCAGGTAAAGCTGCGATTGAGGCACCAGCTCCAGTGGCAGGGAAGGGCTTTGCCAAAAAAAATAAAGGGCGGAACGATCGTCCTGGTTAAAGTATTCCAGTTTGATGGCATACTTTTTCCCTGCCTCTAGTTTTATTTGGGCCGACTTATGTATAGCGGTATACAGTTCCTGCCAGCGATCGATGAGCAGTTTATCATTTACCCATAACCGAACTCCGCCAGCTACTTCAGTACTGAAGGTATAGTCCTCAGAGAATTGGGGTTGAATAAAACCCGAAAAGCGGATGCTGTACCGGGTGTCTTTTATTTTGTAATGAACACCGGTGGCTAAACCAGGCAGGGGTATTCGCCATTCAGGAAAGCTGATGAGGGGGTCGATGCGATCTTCCACGGCGACGCCCCATTCATTGCCATTGTAATAAACACCTTTCAGGCCCGCACCATTACCCCATACACCAGGAGCAAATGGCGGGATGACAGTCCGGCCTGTTTTTGAAAGCATATACGGCTGCCCTTTTAAAGGTTGAACCCGTACAACTTCCTCCTTTCCGGCATCGGCTGCTATTTTTATGTCACCACGGATCTCACATTGTACAAGATCGAGCGATTTGGCAGCATTGGTACTTGCATTTTCAATAGCGCCTTTTGTTCCCCCTTTTATTATACAATTCCGCATCAAAACTGGACGCGAACCTTTGGCAGGCCCTTCTACCATGCGAAAGGGATAAGGAATTTGGGCAGCGCCATCGAGTGTCAGATTTTCTAAACGAACACCATTGGCGCCGCTGGCAGCATGGTCTTCAAAAACGCTGTTGTATATGTAGCCGCCATTGTAAGTATAGTTGTTTACATAGGCGCCATGCAGCACGCCTACGTTGCAATTGTAAATAGTAGTTTGTTCCAGCACATGGTTCTTGCCATTGTTTTGCCAGCTGCGGATGCCACAATCGGAATTATGCACCACGTTGCCATTAAAGATCCAGGCAGATTCAATAGGCATTTCTTCCCAGTCGTACGCGGCATTCACGGTCTCCAGCCCTTGCTGACCAGCCACTACGTTGCTGTCGCAGCGGTTATCATCGCCCATACTCAGCACAAATGCATGAGTGCCGAAGGTGGGTGCGCCTTTGGTATCAAGAGAGATGGCACCTTGTAAATACGTTGGCGATACCACCAGGTTGTGCGCCCACACAGTGCGATGGGTAGCATCGGGCAGATCCCACCAGAACGGGGCATCCATGCAGTTAAAAGCAATGTTGTGCGTCATGGTAATACCATGGCTCACATGCGGCACGTAGGCATGGTTGTTTATATCGCGCATTACACAACCATCAACAACCGATCCGTCGCTGCCCTCCTCACAATGATGAAAATGGAGACCATAGCGGCCCTGTACCTGGTCTTTTGCATACGAGCCACCCTGGTCTTTACGCGGACCTAAATACCGAAAGGCCACCTGTTGCACCGATTGCGCCACGGTGGAGCGGATGAAGATATGCGACTTGCCTGCAGCGGTACCCTCGATGCGAACGTTACGCGTAAGGTTACCCACTTCGGCGGTCCATAAATTATTAATTATCGGATGGGCGGTGGCAGCAGCATTCAAAAAGATGGTATTGCCTTTTATGGCGGTGATGGTACGCACGTCTACATTGCGCGCATTGGCCGCAGTGGGCGTAATGATGAGCTCATCGCCGACCTGCCAACCGCTGGCGTTTTTGACGTTTATAACGGTAGCACCGGCAGCTATGGAAGTAGTGGCATTCGTCCAGGCAGTTTTGGTTTGCCCCTGTAAATGCAACTGCCCCGACTCCATCACCCACAGACCAATATCGGTCTTGAGCATATCCATGCCACCGCCAACAAAATTGTCCTCATCAATCCCCGTAAAACGAAGGGTATGTATAACAGCGCTCCGGGCAGGATGCATCTGCAATTGCCCCGTTACTAATATGTTTTGGGAAGAATGGAAAGCAACGGAGTGTGTGGGATCAACGATCAATTTACCCGCGACGTGCATACCGGCAATGGTAGCATCTCTATCAAGGACCACTGTATTACCCTTTGCAATTACGGGCGCATCATTCGCACCCGGTACCCGTCCGCCCCAGGTAGCGGGGTCGCTCCAGTTACCGCTACGCACGCTGGTAATGGTACCGCTGAAGGGTGCTACAGCCGGACCGCAGCTAATAACAGACTGTGGTGCCCGGTAGCTACCGAGGAACATCAAGACCAGGTAAAAGGCTAGTTGTATAGGGGAATGCATGGGGATTTGTCTATTTCAAAATTAAGCAAAAGACATCTGGTAAAGAAGTTAATAAGTTCGTAAGTTATTAAGTTGAGAACCTAATAACCAAGCTCCTTAAAGGTCGTTTCAGCAGCTATTCTTACAGCTTCACCTCTTTTTAGCAAAACTACCGCCCTACCCTCCTCCACCTTTACTCAAAAAATATGCAGAAACAAATTATTCTGTACATGATGCTTTTGTTTAGTTTAACAAATTGCAAAAAGCACTACAACAATCCCCCCAATACCAATTTTCACTTTTATGACTCCCTGCAAACAGCCGGGTATGTACGTTCGTATTTATTGAACCTGCCACCCAATTACAACGATAGCAGTAATTTTCCACTAGTGATTGCCATGCATGGATTGGCAGGCAGTGCCAGTCAGATGGAGCAGGACTATGGGCTGACCACCAAATCGAACAACGCCCATTTTATACTCGTGTATCCGGAAGGCGTGCCAAGTGATGGCATCCTGGGCATCCGAACATGGAATGCCGGTACCTGTTGTGATTTTGCGATGGAGCACAATATCGATGATGTACAATTTATCAGGCAGCTTATACAAAAGCTAACAAGTACCTATAAGATCAATTCTAAAAGGATCTACGTTACAGGCATGAGCAATGGCGCCATGATGACATACCGGCTGGCTTGTGAGTTATCGACCCAGTTGGCAGCCATAGCACCCGTGAGCGGCACTTTATTGACGAAGCAGCCCTGTACACCGGCAAGAGCGGTGCCGGTGCTGCACATCCATTCTGCCATTGACAACAAAGTGCCTTATGCCGGAGGTTACGGATTAGCCAATTATTATTTCCCGCCGGTTGACAGCGCCTTGCGGGTATGGGCCAGCATTGATGGCTGTACTACCGCCCCACCCGTTATTACTGCGGCGAGTCTGTATACACAAACGCAGTACATGAATTGCCATCCAAACACAAGCGTACAATTATACCTTACCAAAGATGGAGGCCATTCCTGGCCGGGCGGTTTGGCGGCAAGAGCTAATGCAGATCAACCGTCTGCAGCTTTTAATGCAACTGATCTGATCTGGAGTTTTTTTAGTCAATTTCAATTGCCTTAGCAGGGTGAAGGAGGAGAGTTGAAGGTTGAAAGTTGAAAGTTGAAAAGTTAAAGATTGAAATGCAGGTTTCCGGGCTGTCCGGAGCCCTGCATTTCTCTCAAACTCACGTCAGACGTGGTATCCAATCAGTGCCCATTGACGTGAGTTTAGTCATTTTGGCAAAATCCTCAAATACACCTGGTTAATTTACAAGAAAATACATAGAGCCAATATAAATATTAAAACCAAGTATTGTAGAAGGGCTACATTTACAACACGAAAAAGCTGATACTTCTATACAACAGCACCACTAACGGTTACATTTAGTTATTACTCTATAAGCGATCAAGGGCACAAGAATACCACATCTGTCTTTACAAACCTTAACCTATATTATGAAAAAACAAACACGTGCGGCTATAGATGAGAAAAAGATAATAAAGGCCAGGGATATCCTTGATAATGAATGTCACAAACCGATAACGTTAGATTACCTCAGCAGGCGCGTAGGAATGACCCCGAAAAAACTAGCCACAGGCTTTAAGCGAAAGTATTATCAAAGCATACAGAAATACCTGATCATGGCGCGTGCGATAACCGGCATGCAATTATTACTGGAAACCGAACTACACATATATGAAATAGCCTGGGAAACCGGCTATGATGTTACCCGTCCGTTCTCCCAAATGTTTAAAAAGGTGACCGGGCGGGCCCCTTCTAAATGGCGAAAGGCGCAGCTCAACAATCCCCCTGGAACAGTGCCTTATATAATGCTCAACCGCTAGCCACTTCCCGAACCAGCTCTAAACAAATTACCTACATACAGTCCCTACCCTACATTGGACAGGAGATTGTATGCATTATCATCATTAAACCTACTTCCAAATGCGTAACAGAAAGAAGTTAAAGAAGCATGTAGTTATTGCCATTACGGCCGCCAAACAAATTTTCGATAACAACCTGGGAGACGAGTACACTGCCTACAGAATGGCACTAACGTACGGCGTAAGCCGCAATGTGCTGCAGAAAGCATTTAAAGATGAATACGGAGCGGGCATCAGGGATTACCGGTTAAGAATACGAATGGAGAAATCGAAAGACCTGTTGGCGTTAGGAAAAGACGCAAAGGAAGTGTCCATTACGTTGCACTATAGTAACCCCAGTGCTTTCAATAATGCGTTCAAGAAGTATTATAAGGTAACACCAAAAGAGATGTTTGACTTTACTGACGGCGACAGTTTATCTGCATAATGTTTTAACAAATTCTCTAATGAACAAACAATCAATGAACAATAATAAAACGTGTGCAAAGTATAAATAACTTGTGCCAAGTATAAACAGAAAACACTTGACTTTTGGTATTGATCAACCGTATATTTGAAATGTAAAACGAATGATCGCTCCGGACATAGTCCACCGGAAGAAACCAACAGCCTGAACTAATCACCATTACATAGTACGACGTTTTTAACCATTAGCCTGGACAGCCATTTATTTATCTAAACAATAAATAACTCATGGAAACCTTATTCAACATTCCGGTTACGCCGGGAGCCAGTCAATTTATGCCTGAGCATGAAGCGAATGACAATTATCCCATCAAGCGATTATCTATTATTATACCCGCATACAACGAAGAGAACACGATTGCCTTAATACTCGATCGCATCAATGAAGTTAAGTTACTACGAAGTATAGAGAAGGAAGTGATCATTATAAATGATTGCAGCAAAGACAATACCGAGGCGGTGCTAAAGAACTATCTCACCAACACCCCTAATCTCTCTATCAATTATCTCAAATATATCAGGCACGATGTAAACCAGGGAAAGGGTGCGGCGATCCACACGGGTATTGCCCAGGCAACTGGTGAATACCTCCTGGTGCAGGATGCTGACCTTGAATATGACCCGGGCGAGTATAATACATTGCTAAAACCCATAGTACTCGGCTCGGCAGATGTGGTATACGGCTCAAGATTTATAGGCGGCAATCCACACCGCATCCTGTTCTTCTGGCACTCTATAGGAAATCGCGTGCTTACCTTTCTTTCAAACATGTTCAGCAATTTGAATCTGACCGACATGGAAACCGGCTACAAGTTATTCCGTACCTCCATCATACAACGTATCTATTTACACGAGAAACGCTTTGGGTTTGAACCCGAGGTAACTCAAAAAGTATCTATGGTCCCCGGAATCCGGATCTATGAGGTAGGAATAAGTTATTACGGTCGAACCTTTGCCGAAGGCAAAAAGATCGGCTGGAGGGACGGATTCCGGGCGATCTATTGTATACTGAAATATGGGTTGTTCAATAACCAACTACTCGTTAAAAAAGAAAAAGAAGCCCCCGTATTATCCGGGCGATAATCTACACACTAGCGTCAACATCTAAGAAAGATCACCATTTTAAACTTGTTCATATGATCAAGCGCACCACGCTCATTGAGATCATTACTGTGCTTAATATTATTCTGTTCCTATACACCGGCATTGCCAAGATAATGGACTATAGTGTTTTCAAAGAGCAACTGGCTATGTCCCCTATTCTTTCATGGGCAGCTACACCAATTGCAGTGCTGTTACCTGTGGTTGAGTTTGCGATAGTACTGATGCTGGTTATTCCCCGGTGGCGCCTGAAAGGATTGTACGCATCGTTCATAATCATGACACTATTCACTGCTTATATTATCACCATGTTTATAGTTGCCCCGGAGATGCCTTGTAGCTGCGGCGGGATCATTGAGCTGTTGTCGTGGAAGGGCCATGTAGTATTTAACAGTGTATTTGTCTTACTCAATGCGTTGGCCATCTATCTGCAAAGAAAGGAAAAAAAAGAATCAGGCAAGGAATGGAATAGCATAATTGAATACAAGGTATTTCACTCCTAACTGCAGCTGAAGGAAGATTTATAGACCTGGAAAATTAATTACTGAATATTAATTCATTCGAAGATGAATCAGGAGACAACTATGCCATCAACAGAGGTTTCGTTTAAGGATTTCCTTTTTAAGAATAAGCGGAACCGGACTATATTAATACTTGCTGCAGTGGCCATAGTAATACAGTTTGCTGTGTTTAAATATTTTTATCCGTTTGCCAGCTTTATCCATGGGGATTCGTTTTCGTATTTGGATGCAGCCAATGATAATCTATCAATCAATACTTACATGATAGGTTACTCAAATTTCCTTAGATTGTTCAGTGTTTTCTCTAAATCTGACACAATACTGGTTGCATTTCAATTCATCTTGGCACAATCAAGTTCTCTATTCTTACTCTTTACGATATTTTATTTTCATACTTCATCGAAATTGTTCCAAGCGATTGTTACAACAATATTCGTGTTGAATCCATTACTTCTACATCTCGCAAATTTAGTTTCTAGCGATTGTTTGTTTCTGGCCCTAAGCCTTGATTGGTTCGCTCTGCTTTTATGGATACTTTGCAGACCATCTTTGCGAGTAATTATCTGGCACACATTGGCATTATCAATCACCTTTACAATACGGTATAACGCCATTATATATCCATTTATATCGACAGCTGTCATATTGTTATCGAAATTTAATTTGAAAACGAAGTTAACAGCCGTAACAACAGGAATATTATTGTGTGGATGGTTTATAGGCTTTACTACATATAAATTTAAAGACCTTACGGGTTACTGGCAGTATTCTCCATTCAGTGGTTGGCAGTGGGCAAATAATGCCATGTATGCGTACCGTTATGTGAATATTTCTGAACGCAAGCCCGTGCCACCGAGATATGCAGCATTAGACAAAATGATCTGTCAATATTTTGACAGCACTAGGGACACAAAAAAATTCCCAGTTGAATCAGCAATGGCAAGCACTTTTTATATGTGGTCAGCTGGAATGCCTTTGATGAAATATAGAGATAGCCTTTTTAAAAACGACACAAGCGCTAGTGAACTTAAAAAGTGGGCAAGCATGGGACCACTATATAACGATTATGGAGTATACATCATAAAACAGTATCCATTACATTTTGCCCGTTATTTTCTATGGCCAAATGCAAATAAATACTATGCACCACCTATTGAATTTTTAGAAACATATAATTCAGGACAGAACACAGTTACAAAACAAGCAAAAAACTGGTTTGCCTACAAAAGTACAAAGGTAAAAACACGGTTCAAGGACAAATATGTTACAGTATTAAACTTTTATCCAATCCTTTCAGGCATTATAAACTTGGTCATGTTAATATTGCTTCTTTATTACTTTACATTAAAAGGGTGGAAACACAATCCAAAGTTCAATAAAATAATACTCCTTTCTGCTACTCTTTGGTTATTGAACGCAGGATTCACAATTGGAGCCTCCTCTCCTGCACTAAGATTTCAAAGTTTTCCAATATTGACAACTACCATATCGACCCTGTTACTTATAGATTGGTTATGGGCAGTAGCTATGAAAGACAGGAAGTATAATATCACGCAAACCAATTTAACAAACGAACTATTCATCTAAGAAACTCATTTCTCCTAAATCGATCTTTTACTTTCAAAAAATTATGATGAAAGGAATCTGCTCTATTATTTTTCTGGCTTTATTAATGGGATGTCATGGAATGACACCCGAGAAAACCCGTCACCAAGGAAAATTATTGCCTGCATTTAAACTTTTGTTATCCGATAGTCTTTCATATAACACCGGGAATATTCAAGAAGGTAAGCCATCAGTCCTTTTTTACTTTAGACCTAATTGCCCCTATTCCAAGGCTCAAATGGCCGAGATCATTGATAACATAGATCGTGTGAAGGATATTCAATTTTACATATTCACATCCATGCCATTTGCAGATATGATCCAGTTCTCAAAACAGTACAATCTTAATAAATACAAAAATATAACTGTTGGTGTCGATGAGTCAAATTATTTTCCGCATTATTTCGAAGTTCCTGGGGTTCCCACTATCGCTATATACAGTAAAGAAAAAAAGCTGAACGCTTTATTTGTCGGACAAACGCCACTGGAACAGATAAAAAGACTAGCTAAATAAAAATAAAATAATTGCGCAATAATGGTCTCGCTTTAGCAGCAGACCACCTGTTTCGAAATGTGCTATTCCTTACTGCTAAAAGGATGTCTGCACAAGTGGGGAAGCCGAAAACCACAAGACCTTTAGAGTAGGCAAATTAACCATTTAGACTTTAGCTTTTTGATTGTAAAAAGCATTTTATTATGAAAAGTGCAAAAATCATGTTGATGTCAGTTGCAATTTTTGCAGCAGTAGGTGGAGCATTAGCCTTCAAAGCAGCAAAATTCAATCAAAAATTTTGTGTTGGTACTGCTAATGGCGTTAATACATTAGTCCCCACATTTTCAGGACAACACGTATCCGCACCAAGTGGAACACCAATTTTACTGTACCGTACCACCAAAGCTAATGGTACTCCAATTAGCGCAGCCGCTGATTGCGTTAACCTGACAACTACCACACAAAATTCTACAACAATTGTAGAAGAATAAGATACCCTACAGAAGGCAATATCTTATACTATTAATTTTATGAGGCTGTATCAAAAGTATGATACAGCCTCTTTAGAAGGTACCTTATGGAGCAAAGTAGTCTTTTAAGTGATTCTCATCCCTTTCGTTTACTTACATACACAATGCTTTTTTCTTACCCATCTCGGTAAGTTACAAACTTTAATCCTTTGATTGTAAAAGTACATTTTTATGAAAATAGCAAAAGTCATGTTGTTATCAGTTGCAATTTTCTCTATTGGTGGCGGACTATTGGCTTCAAAAGCCAAAAGGTTTGGAAAACTTTGTGCAGGAACTGCCAATGGCGCCAATACTTTAGTACCCATTTTCGCCGGAGCGCACATGTCTTCTGTTTTTGGAACACCCGTTCTATTATATCGTACAACTAAGGATGACGGTGCTCCAATAACGGCAGCGTCCGACTGCATTAACCTGACAACTACAACTCAAAATTCCACAACAATTGTAGAAGAATAAGTTAGATATAGACTATAATGAAATAGCTCCGATATGATCTGACAGTTTGGGATTAACTTTAAAGTAACTACACAATTAAGTAATCCCAAAAGCTGTCAAATCATGAACACGCAAGTTAAATTAATTAAGGGTAAAGTAGGCCTGTTAAAGCTGGCCGAAGAGTTAGGCAATGTATCTCAAGCCTGTAAGTTATTCGGCTACTCCAGGGATACATTCTATCGTTACCAGGAACTTTATGAGCAAGGAGGTGAAGCGGCCTTACAGGAAGTAAGCCGTCGTAAACCTAATTTAAAAAATCGAATAGAAGTGCCTGTTGAAGAAGCCGTTCTGGCTATGGCGATAGACAAGCCTGCGTATGGGCAACTCAGAGCGAGCAATGAATTGAAAAAGAAGGGAATATTTATCTCCCCGGCTGGTGTCAGATGTGTCTGGTTACGCCACGACCTGGAAACCTTCCGTAAGCGCCTGAAGGCATTAGAGGTCAAATCAGCCCAGGAAGGCCTGGTGCTGACCGAAGATCAGGTTGTAGCTCTTGAAAGGGCTAAAGACGAAAAACAGGCCCATGGCGAAATAGAAACTCACCACCCAGGATATCTTGGCGCCCAGGACACATACTATGTTGGCACTATTAAAGGCGTTGGACGCATCTATCAGCAGACATTTATTGACACCTATAGTAAAGTAGCCACAGCCAAACTGTACGATCGTAAGAATGCTCTAATTGCAGCGGACACACTCAATGATCGGGTTCTTCCTTTCTTTGAACAGCACGGTATTAACCTGTTACGGGTACTCACTGACAGAGGTACTGAATATTGTGGCGCCAGAGAACACCACGAATATGAACTCTATCTTGCTCTTGAAGATATAGATCACTCCAAAACAAAAGCTAAATCGCCACAAACCAATGGCATTTGCGAAAGACTGCATCGCACCATGCAGGAAGAGTTCTATGCAATTACCTTCCGTAAGAAAATCTACAACACGCTTGATGAACTGCAGGCTGACCTGGATCTGTGGTTAGACGAGTATAACAACCAGCGTACACATTCAGGTAAATACTGCTTCGGCAGAACTCCAATGCAGACATTTTTAGAAACCTTACCTTTAGCTAAACAAAAAATGCTGCAGGATACTCCTCCCATAGCATAAAACAATTAATCCGTTTCCCTAGAATTACTAAAAAAAGAATCCTAACTGTCGGATCATATACTAGCTACTACAACTATAATGTCTTTTTCTACAAATTTACATGTGGGTTTCAACTTTGAAGTCCGCATTTTTTTATAAAATTTAGATTATTAAGTTTGATAAACAAATTGTAATGCTTTATTCTTTTAATTCTCGTATGAGGCATAATAAATTCAGATCTGCTTTTTTACTTATTTTTCCTTCTTGAAAAAGAATTACACACTTTACAATCTGTTCCACATTTACCGTTATAATCTAATTCATAACCGTAATCAATGCCCCTGTGAGAAGCCCTAATACCACTGGTCATCCATCGAGGCGCAGGTTTATCCTTAAGATAATGATCAAAAAATTGATTAACTCTAATAGTAAAATCTTCGGCATCTTTTCCGAAAGCAACATGGCCCGCATCATCATATTGCAACAACCACGTTTTTTTGCTATTTCTACGCAAACTTATAAACATTTCGATGGATTGTTCCCAAGGCAGGCCATCAGTCATACTATGAAACAACAATAACGGCGTCGTTACCATTTGGGCTTTCAAAACAGGGGATTCTGCAATATACAAACTCGGACGTTGCCATAAACTAGCCCCCATCCTGGTTTCAGCATTACTTAAGCGGCTAATTGTTTTCTTTAACCCATATCCACTTAATTGTAACGATGAGCTAATTTCATCACTGGTCCCTGATCCGGCAAGCGCTGCAGCAAAAAAATGGGAATTGGCTACTATATAATTAACCATTAATCCTGAGAAACTATGTCCAACTACCGCCATTTTCGAGGTATCTATATACGAAAGTTTAGCTAACACCTGCGCTCCCGATAAACAAGTAGTCAGGGCGTTTGCTCCTCTTCTTCCTTTTGTAAAATGAATATCCGGTGTAAAGACCAAGTACCCCTGGCTCACAAACCATGGAATATTTATTGGACCTCCTGAATAGTCAGGCAAAGGAAATTCATTTAACCGTTGTGAAAGTTGCATGTAAATAACAAACAATACCGGATACTTTTTTCGCGGATCAAAATTTTCAGGCTTGTATAATATAGCCTGTGTATTATATCCGTCTGGCTGTTTCCAATTCACAAGCTCCGATCTTATCCAATTATATGAAGCCTCTGGCTCCAGATCTGTTAGCGGTTGAAATGTTTGAAAATCCTCTGTTAAGAAAAGATTCGGAGATTGCGTTGAACTTTCCCTTTTCACAATCCATTTATTTGCATAACGTGCTTTTAATGGTATCAAGGCCTGCGAAAGTTCTGGCCCGCCTAAGGTACTGATATTTGAATGATAAAAAGTGTATGGCCCCATTACCAACAATTGAGGGTTGCCATGCCGTTCCCTGTCAATTCTATAAAAACCGTTTTCTTTGTTATCAATATTAAAAGCGGTAATCACCCAATCCTGCTTTTTTCCCAGTTCCATTGCCATTAACCGGAATTTAATATGATGCTTGCGACCGTAGCCATTCGTTATATTTTCCGGATTGCTTTTTCCGTCAACATCCAATGCCCAGATATCATAATCATCGTATACCAACACCTTTTTACCCGAGTCTAACCATCCGGCTATTCCTACCGCATTATGAACTTTGTCAGCATGATCATATCTATCTGTTTCTTCCATGAACATCCTTGGCAAGGAAGCGGTCAGATTTATCTTAGTACTCATTTGTATATCATAGGAAAAATAATTATGACTATCATTATCATAATAGATTAACTTCCGCCCATCAGAGGAGAATAAAAATCTGTTCCCGCCTTTAAAGGGCAGTATTTTTCGTGTACCGTCATTTAATGAAACAAGCCAATTAATATCCTGT
The DNA here is from genome assembly GCF_017742245.1 of Niastella soli. GTDB lineage: Bacteria > Bacteroidota > Bacteroidia > Chitinophagales > Chitinophagaceae > Niastella > Niastella soli. The sequence goes on along the minus strand of NZ_JAGHKO010000006.1, from coordinate 46,441 downwards.
TGGTTCAACCAGAAGCGGTCACCCTGAGTATTATTTCCCACAATAAAATATTCTCCCTCCAACACGGGGACCTTTATAAAATCACCGATATCAACACATAATCTTATGACTTTGTCATTGTTAACTGCAATCACAGCCTGGTATTCACCAGGATCAATCATCATACCCTGATTCTTTTGGGAAGATTGAAGAATTGTATCTTTATAATTCCATACGTCCAACTTTCCAGCGATCAAGTTTGGTTTAGGATCGGGCACTTTCTTTAAAAAGGTATAAATGTGCTTGCCATCATTGCTAAATCTAATACTATTTGTCAAAGTTAAGAAAGAGTCCACACCGGCAGACTGGTTGCATACTTTCATTACTGCCTTATCCATTCTCAGGTTGTAATACCATATTTCGTTTGATTCTGACTGCTGAGAAGAAATGTATCGTACCACAAAAGCAAGTTGAGAGCCTTGCCTGTCAAAAGTGAAGTTATTTGCAGAGCCCCCCGTTTTACCCATATCAGTGGCTGACCAAATAGTTTTTGATATTTCTAGTTCTAAATCCACCCATATCAGGCTGTTTGAAACCGTATATAGCAGCAACTTTTTTCCCTGTTCATCAAAACTATATTCTTTAACGTCCTTATAAACACGCCTAGTTTGACGGTTAAAATTTTCCAATATGAGCTCTGTTGGATTATGGCTTAATTGCCATCCCATCCAACCCATGTCATTAAATTTTGGCTGTTTCCATGATTTTATGTCAGAAACATACTTCTGAGCTTCGTTTATTCCTAATGAAATAAACGAAATTGTGTCTCCAATTTGACAAACAAATGTTTTACTATCGCCGGAAAATCCAATAGGTGTAGCGTTTACCATTTCCTTTTTCCACTTATTCTGTGTCGATTGAATAGTAAGTGTGTACCCGTCTTTAGGCTTATTATAAACAATATAAGAAGTATAGTTTCCGTCATTGGAAATTGAAGGTTCATTACCCAAACGTGGCCAATTGTTAACCGCAGCACTATCAATGATAGGTTTAGAAGGTTTTGAAACACCCTGATACAATGTTCCGGCATTTTGAGACACCGGCTGTTGAGAAAAAAGGAAAGGCGAACTTAAAATATAGATCAATAAAAAGAAGTACTTCATATTAGCATATTTCAACATTACATTCTTTATATCATTACCACTAAGCAAAGACATAAGTTACCACATGGACAATTCCTATATAAGGGTAAAACCTATTTAGAAAAATGAACGTTGCATGTTTTTTTATAATACAGCACTATTATTTTGTGGGAATTGTGGTTAGGCCTGTTTATTGTATAATTTTAAAATCCCATTTAATATACGGAAAATAATTGACTTTAACACTAATAGACTTATATTTTAATCGTGTATCCCTGTTCGATACTTGAAAGCCTAATTCACTTGAACATTATCAGATTTCTTCTCATAAACCGATCTACTTTCCCAAATCTCACCATTCAATAAATTTTCATTTTTTCGTATAAAAATAAGATCACCTTCATTGTTCAACGACCAAGTATCGGTAACCTTAATATCAAACTTATTGTTATCAATAGGGTTTTTAAAGAGTACCGTTACAACAAATCCGGTCGAATTATTGAGCCACTTCATGGTGATTACCTTTTTCTTTTTAGAAGGAGATACTGCATTAAAAGGCTTACCATTATAGTAAAGTGTTTCTACAACAGCTTGGTTATAATTGTCGCCTTGTCCAAATGTAGTCTTTTCAACATCCATCTTTTCAGTTTCTTGCCTTACATGTATTTTCTTTGGAACTCCATTCTGATACAGGTTACCTGAAATACTTTTCTGATCACTTAACATCCAAGTTCCTGAAAAATTTTTTCTTTGGGCAAAGCACATGGACGTGACAGATAATAGGATAATTGTAATTATGTATTTAAAGTTTGACATTTCAACATGGAGTTTATTAAATAATCACTTTCAATTTCAATAAATTATTTACTTCGCCAAGTAGGTTCATTCTTTTTCATATTCGCGATCTTGTCCGTAAATTCCTTAACATCTTCTTGCTCATTTAAAGACTTTACAATGTTTAACGCTTTATTTTCCCAAGCGATGGCTTCTTCCTTTCTCCCTCTTTTATAAAGCAACATGGCATAAGTATCAATCGCCATTGCTTGCCATCCCAATGAGTAGTTAGCAGATCTGCGCACGGTCGATTTCATCCAATTTATCGCATTATCAACAATTTCCGTATCATCGATGCCTGCTTCAACAAAAGGATGTCCACCAAAAATGTTATTATAGGCAAAATAGTTTAACCAAGCGTCACTAAAATCCAGGCTAGAAGTATCGAGACCATTAATTTTAACTAAATCAACAAAGCATTTAGTAGATTGAGATATATTGCCCTGATTTTCATACCAGCGCACTTTATTCCATAGAATATTTCGTTCAGCGTATGATGCATCAAAATGAGCTTTTATAATGTCCGATAATGATTGCCAGTCAGGTTCCTGATTTATTTGTTTCACGTTAATTATAGGATTAATATATTGCCTTGCAATTACGCTGTCAGTGATGCGCCTAGCAAAGCCATTTTGCCTCATAACACGATCGACTTTTTCTCCATTGGGATAGAAAAGTTTAAAAAAGATTGAAGAAGTACCCTGCAAAGCTTCAGCTATAACATCAATTTTATCACTTGAATAAAGATCCTTTTCTTTAAGCGTAGACAAGTAACTTAGATAATCGTTTCGAAGACGTTGCTCCAACCCCTTATTGTTTGTTCTTTCTGCTACTTTTATTAAATATGGGATAGCATTATAGTCCACCTTACCTTTTTCATATTCGGCTAATAAAGAGTAATATTGTTCTTTTTGATTCATTGCCTTATTAACGATAGCCAAAAACTCCGCTGGAGGATTGAAGCTACCTGCCCGATGTACTATTTGACCTTCCGGAGAAAAAAATAAGAACGTTGGATAATAGGTCACTTCATACTGCTTTGCAATCTGATCAGCATCCGAATACCAACTTTTGATTTTATCGTAATCGCTTTTTGTTCTATCCATTTGCAACTTAATGCAAACAAAGTGTTGATTCATGTAGTCGCCCACACTGTCAATTTCAAATACTTCCCTGTCCATCTTTTTGCAAGGCCCACACCACGTCGTGAAGCAATCAATAAATATATATTTATTCTCAATCTTCGCTTTAGCTTTGACTGCCTCCCATGAAACTTCATTGCTCCATTGGATTCCTGATACTGATTTTATTTCTGAAGTAGACTGCGCGTGTAAGTACATGGGAACGCTTAATAAGACTAGAAATAGTATACGCATCATCAAATGTTTAAATTATGCTTAAGTAGTTTGCCAACATCTCAACCGTTTAGAACCAGTAATAATTACCAAAAACCTGAATCACTTCCATCTTGCATTCATTCTCGCTTATTAGTAAGCCATCCCTTTCGTATATGTGTAAATTTGCAAGATTACTTTATACATTTACTTTAGGAATTGATCTAGTAGTTCTCTCGTGACCTTGTTTCTTATTAAGGAAACTCAATAGCCATAATTTTGAATGAGATTTTTGTTTTTTTGAATATCAGTGAGCGGCAAGGGATATAATTCTTGAAATTCCTTCCATGTTCCACCTTTCTGGGATGTTATAATTGTCATCACTTTATCAACCTCATTGGTTCTTTTAATATCTAACCAGCGATGGCCCCACTCACTAAAAAATTCGATTCTTCTTTCCTGTAGAATTGCAGCCAAGAGAGAATTTTTATCGCCTGCCGTTGTACTTATTAAACCCGCTCTCGCTCTGATTATATTCAAATCCTCCAGTGCGCCCGAAAAATTATTTTCTTGTGCCCTCGCCTCTGCTCTTATCAAATATTGCTCAGCCAAACGTAGCACCATCAAGTATTCGGTAACAGGCTCATTAAAAGTAGCATTCCTGTATTTGTAAGGGTAATAATAATTAACGTTATTAATTATAGTATCGTGTATCCATTCATTCTTACGAGCGTCACCGTTTTCAAAGGCATCTAGTAATCCCTGGTTCAAATAAACAGGCTTGTCATTGCCTTGATTATTATTAATAACAAATACCTGGGCGTCGCCAGTATTCCAGCCTGAAACACTCGGTTGCAATTGCCAAATCGCTTCTATACTATTTTTTAGAAAGGTATTATCCAATGTGGGTAAACTAAACAAGGTTGAATTATTGATCACTTGCGTTGCATAGGTCTCGGCATTAGCATAATCATTAGTATACAAATAGACCCTGGCCAGCAATGCTGTAGCAGCAGCTTTGTTTGGTCTAACTCTTTCAATTGCTCCTTTGTAAGGCTGCAACTTGCCATCTAAATAATTATCATCGAGCTTTGCTCGAGCATCTAACAAATCATTGAGCACTTGCTGGTAAACCATCTTTTTGGAGGCCCGCCCCATACTTGCGTTAACTTTGTAATCGGACGTTACTGCCAATGGAACGTCACCAAACAAGTTCACTAAGTAGAAGTAACAAAAAGCACGAATGAATTTTGCCTCTCCTGTTAATTGCTGTTTAACTTGGGTTGTAAGCGCAGTTGATGAGCTTAATCCTTCTATTGCTGAGTTACAGAAAAAAATGTTTTTGTAGAGTGGCTCCCACATTTCAGCACCAAGTGATAAATCGTCTGACAAGGAGTTTTGGTAATAGGCTATCAACTTCGTATCCGTTACTTCATTCGATAGTGTAAATTCATCCGCAGATAAACCAGATCGCAAGGATATGCTTTCTTTCCCTGTAAATACTGAAAAAACATCTCCCATGGATATATAAATCCCGGTTAAAGCTGCAGTTGCCGTCGCATCATTTGCATATACATTAGCCTGATTAACGGTTGATACTGGGGCATCAATTTCCACCAACTTATTACAACTAACTGCAGATGTAATTATCGTGAAAGCAAGTCCCCATAAGATTGCGTTCCACTTGTTATATAAAGAGTTCATAATTATTTTCTATTTTATTTACTTAATAGTTATAATCCAACATTAATACCGACAGTAAATATTTTTAGTGGGGGTAAAGATGAAAAGCTCTGATTTTCCGGATCACCTCCTTTATAATTGGTTATTGTTAGAATATTCTGCCCTTGGGCGAATAATCTACAATACTGCAAGTGAGCCTTCCCGGTCCACGAAGTAGGTATTCTCCAAGATAGTGATATGTTTTTTAACCGGATATAAGAAGCGTCTGAAATTAAAACATTACTACCTTGTGCGATTGCGAGCTGGTCAGAAGCATCACCAACTAAAAGAGCTGAATATTTTTGAATCGGTTTATTATCACCTGCTTTTTGCCAACGATCCAATACAGTGACGGGCTGATTACTGCTGCCTCTTACAAATACGCCAGGGGCCACTGAAGTACCATTATTAATCATATTATTGATCCCTTTTTGCTTTACAAATTGGAAGATAAAATCAAGCTCAACCCCTCTATAACTTACCTTGTTTTGCAACCCACCATAATATATGGGCAATGTGTTGAGTATAGCAGTCTTATCTGCGATATAATCAGGAGTACTAGTAGGTTTACCACCCTTATCATACACTCGATAAAGACCAGAACTTGGATCCACGCCAGCAAATGTATATGCCATAATAGGGAATAAGGGTTGGCCAATTATTAGTTGATTAATGTAACTCGAGTTTTCGAGATCAGGGAATGATACAAGTTTGTTTCTTGGTATTGTAAGGTTAATATTACTTGACCACCCAATTTTTTTATTTTTTACGTTAATCGTGTTAATTGAAAACTCCCAACTCATATTTTGAACTGTGGCAGGAAAATTATTTGTAATGCCATTGTTCCCCGTAACAGTCGGAAGTACATAAAAAATTAACTGGTTGGAAGAACGATTTCGTGCAAAGTTGGCAGTTAATAATACCCTATCCTGAATAAACCCAAGATCAACCCCTACTTGTAACTTTTTTGTTTCTTCCCATTGAAGATATGGGTTGGAAAGACCAGCAGGCAAGAGTCCTGAAGTTCCTTGGTAGGGCGTACCATTGTTTATTGGATAATATAAGTTAAGGAATTGGTAATCCCCAATTTGATCATTACCAGAGGTACCATAGCTTCCTCTGACTTTTCCAAAACTTAATAAATCCTTTATTCCATGCAAGAACTTTTCGTTGGTAAATAGCCAAGCGGCTCCTGCGCTTCCAAAATTATGGAACCTGTTATTAGCTCCAAACCTACTACTCCCATCTCTTCGCGCGCTTATATTAATAATATATTTGCTACCCAAATTATAATTAATCCGCCCAAAGATTGCATTGTACTTATAAGCAGAAATAGTTGAGGAACGGGCTGTGACTAAAGTCGCAGCTGTAATACTTTCTAAAACTTGATCACTACTATACCCTTCACCTTTTATTGAACCCGAGTTGCTTTTACTTTGTTGAATGCTGCTTCCGATCAATACTTCGAGGTTTCCCTTTCCAATTAATTTATTATATACAATATGGGGCTCAATTATCCATGACCGCATTAACCTATTTCCATAAATCGCTTCTCTCGACGAAAATGGCCTATCGGCTGGTTTGATTGCAGTCATTGGAAGCGAAATAAAATCAGTACTATAAAGGTTTGTATAGCCAAAATTAGTTTTAACCTGAAATCCTTTGAACAGATTGTAATTAATTTGAAGACTGCTAACCAGGTTATTCGTCTTGTTGTTGTACTTTCTAAATATAATATTAGTCAATGGATGTGTTTGCCATGTAGAAGTTCCATTTGGTGCAAGAGCCCAATTTACACTTCCATCTGGATTATAAAGAGGTGGAGCAACTGGTTCTAAAAAATTTGCATCTTGAGTAAGATCAACTCCGGGTAGACGATTATCTGATGCTAAATAACTTCCCGAAAATTGAAGAGAAACTTTTTGATTGACAGAAACACTATTTAAATTAAAGTGCATGGACGCATTCTGATTTGAAAAATTACCAGGAAATACCGTGGTTTCGCGATGATAAGTTCCTCCAACCCGGTATTGTAGCGTCGGGACTCCTCCGGAAAGGCTAGCATTTACATTGGTATAATGAGCAATCCCTCCAATAAGCTCCTTTTGCCAATCTGTAGAACGCGTGGTATCCCATACTGTTAAGTCGTAGGTCCTAGATCCCGGAGTTAATGTAGACAAATCCTTATTATCATTTTTATAGGCCTCATAACGCATGTCTAAATATTGACGTCTGTTCATCACCTTTAACATTCTTGTTACTTTTCCAGAACCTTGTAGCAAATTAACATCTAGCTTAGCCTTACCCGCTCTGCCTCTCTTTGTGGTAATTAGAATAGCCCCATTGGCCGCCCTGGAGCCATAAATCGAGGTTGCATCCGCATCTTTTAAAATGTCTATACTTTCTATATCCATTGGATTTATATAATTCAGCGGATTTCCCTGACCACTTGAGCCTGTGCCACCTGAGGAACCCAAAACCGCGTCATGATTTCCTACGGTTTGCAGTTGAGAGGCAAAGGGCACTCCATCAATCACATAAAGAGGATCATTTCCATTATTAATGCTATTTTGCCCCTGAATACGTACTGTAACGCCACCACCTGGCACGCCAGTGTTTTGTGTAATAACTAAGCCAGGCACACGTCCTTGTAGCGCTAAAAGAGGATTATTCACCGGCTGTTTCTCAATATCACTAGCTTTGACACTAGCAACATTCCCAGTCGCAAACCTCTTTGTAGTCGTCCCATATGCGATTACAACCGTTTCATCTAAAGAGCCAATCTTTTGCCCTAAAGCGACTGTCAAAAAACCTTTCCCCTTCACCGCCAGCAACTGCGCCTCACGGCCCACATATGAAATCTCTAACATACCATCTCCATCTACGTTAGTGAGGGTAAACTGGCCTTCGTTATCAGTAGTGACTCCCTTATCGGCACCTTTCACTTTCACGGTGGCACCAACCAATGGATTACCCTGCTCATCAGTCACCCGCCCTCTTACCGTCACCGGGTCCCCACTGGGGGGAGCGGCCTGACTACTCTTATCTTCTACGGGTTTCTTCATAACAAATATCGTTCGCCCCTTTATAGCAAAGGTTAAAGACTGGTCCTTTAGCGCCAGGTTCATCACCTGCTCTATAGGCGCATTCTTAACCTCTATGGTTATTTTTGATGCGTTTTGAATAATTGAAGTATTAAAAAAGAAGCGGTAGCTTGTTTGCTTCTTGATAGCAGTGAAAACACTTTCCAGATTTACGTCCTTACCGGAAAATGTGATCGTGTTTTGGGCCAGGCCGTTTGCGCTTGTTTGCAAACAGGCAGCCAATATTATGATAGTAGTCAACTTCATAACGCGCACTAGTTTTACCCCAGGGCTTCCAACCCACACATGGAAATGCCCTAAAGCTGATTTAGCAGTTAATTTCATACCTTTGGTCTGTTGTTGGTTAATAAAAGAATGTTTCGCGCATTTAACAGTTAACCTTCACTACAACCGGGTTCTGCCGCAAACAGAATCCGGTTATTTTGTAAGTGTCAAAGCCTTCACCTGGCTCGCTCCTTAACAATAAATTAAGCTGGTTAACCTTGAATCAGGCTGCTGTACGTTAGTGATTAATGTGGGTTTAATGGTCCAATGGCTGATTGGTAGTGCAAGCAAAAGTGTTGCGCTCCGGTAAGGAGGCATAGATAAGATTCATGTTTTTCATGGCTAGCTCTATTGTACCTTGATGGTCTTTCCTTCTATTTTAAATTTTGTCGTTCCATATTGTTGTAACAATTCCAGCAATTCGTTCAGCGGGATGCTCCTGTCGATATTGCCTTCAAACGTCTGTTCAGGCATCGCTTTGGTGTACTCCACATCTACATTATACCAGCGACTCACCTGTTTCATTACCGTTTTTATTCCGGCATTGTGAAAATCAAAGAACCCTTTCATCCAGGCAACGGCCGATTCTGTATCTATTCCTTTTCGTACAACGATATCCGCTTTATTGTTTATCTGGGCCTCTTCTCCGGGATTAATTACCCTATATGCCCTGGCCGATACAGCCGGATGATTTGGGATTGTAGCTTTGCTGACCACGTCTACTGGTGTGATCTTGATCTTTCCTTCCAATAGGGTCGTAACTATGGTTTGTTCGTCTCCATAGGCATTTATATTAAAATGCGTTCCTAATACTTCCACTTCTCCCCCACGGCCGGTTCCACCGTCTGCCGGGTAGATCATAACTTTAAAGGGCTTTACTGCATTATGAGCTATCTCAAAATATGCTTCGCCGGTGATCTCAACGCGCCGCTCACCTCCACTAAACGCCGTCGGATATTTAATGGAGCTGGCGGCATTTAACCAAACTTTGCTTCCATCGGGTAGTAATAATTGGTACTGTCCGCCGCGCGGGGTTGTTAACAAATTGAACGTTACTTCCGTTGCGTTACTTCCTGTTACCGATTTATATTCCAGTTGTCCGTCCTCTTTCTTATTTACTGTTGTTTTGCCCTCTGTGGCGATGGTGCCGTTTCCGGCCTTATCCAAGTCTATTACCGTGCCGTCGGCTAATGTTAAGGTGGCTTTGTTTCCACCTGCCGGTATCACGGTAGCTACCGGCGTTTGCTGTTGTTCAGCTACAATTGCAGGTTTTGTTTTGCCCTGCCATATAAACCAGCCGATCGATACAACTACCAATACGGCTGCAGCTACTGACATCCATTGCACCCAGCCTCTTTTGGGTGATATTTTTAACGTGGCTTGCATTTCGGGTAATTCATTATATACCCTTTCCTGGATCCGTCTGTCGCTTTCTGCGTGCGCGATCAGCTTTTGTTGCAATGCCTCACTATTAATAAACTGATCAAATAGAAGGCGGTTCTTTTCATTGGCATCAATCCATTGCTGCAGCGCATAAGCTTCCTCTGCAGTGATGGTCTCCTGCAAATGTTTTATGATCAATTCTTCTATATGGCTATTGTGAGGCATCGGCTTGAATGGTATTAATTAGTGGTATAAACTGTTCCATAGACATTTTTTGCTTTCCGGCCTTACTTATTGCCTGCCGGCCAGTGTTTTGTTGATGTGTCAGCTTATACATATATTAAAACGAACGGGTTAAACTTTTATACTAGTGGATTTAAAGAAAAAATCATATTGCGTTAATATTTTTTTCTTATTACGCTTTCAACCGCCCAAAAAAGCAGCATAAAAAACAGGCCGGGCCTGTTCAGCACTTTCATCCGTAATAATTTGAGTGCAGTGGACTTTTGATTGGCTACCGTCTGAATACTGATCTGCATCAGGTTGGCAATATCACTTACCGACTTGCCTTCTAGGTAGAAAAGTTTGAAAACAAGCCTGCTTTTAGGGGGCAGTTTTTCTATTTCGCCATATATATATTGTAGTACGTTAGCTTCAATATCTGTTTCCGCAAAGAGCGGCAGTACGCCTTCCTGTCCCAGTTCTTCATGCGCTTTCAACTCCGCCTTATGCTGTCGTTCCCTTTCGCGCCGTCTTAGATAATCGAGTGAGGCATTGCGCGCGGTAATAAATAAAAAGGCCTGAATATTATTGAAAGTATTGAATTTATCGTGTATGCGATGCAGTTTTACGAATGTGTCTGACGTAATTTCTTCTGCGGAAAGACTATCATCTATTAGGTTCTTTACAAAATAAAAAATTCTCATGCGGAAACTATCAAATACAGCCTGAAAGGCATGGGGTTTGCCCAGGCTAAATTCAATAAGTATCTCGTCAGACAGTTGCTTCATCGGGAACGCCGTTGTACTTTGAGTGTATACTAATCAGTTATTCACGGACGTTGGTGGGTACACAAAAGGGCACCTGTCAACGATCCTGGCGTAAGCCAAGACGTTGCCATAACCAGGTAAGTTGCAGTTTGGTCGGGAATCTCGGTGGTCGTACAACTTACTTATGGCCCCGACATGCGGGAACCAGAGCCTTTTTTCGGGCTTTACCCTATACGTTTTCCGTCCTGCACAGTTGTGCTGGCAAGCAGGATCCCGCATCGGGAAAAGATATATTGATAAACGAAATCTATAGAAAATTGGTGGACAAGGGCGATAAGGTACCAGTTTAACCAAGTGGAGGTGAGTAAGCACTACTCATACCAGCACTCAAATTAATCGAATGTTGTTGAAAATGCAAAATTTAGCTGTCATTTGCTGACAGGTTACATAAAAGGCGCTTTTGGGTGGGATGTAGCGTTAGGTGTACAGAGTAGCAATCTTCACCTATTTAAACAAATAAACCCTGGAAATAACTAAACTTTTGGGGAAAATGATGGGTTTAGGTTCAGCTACGGTCGTCCATACAAGATAAATGCGGATACTCAAAAAAAGGAATAAAAAAAGGTGCTATAGAAGCACCTTCCAATTTATTGTTCTATTTTTTTTACAAAGCGCATGCGCTCGATGATCCTTTTTGCTTCAGCCGTTCTTTTGGGAAACAAATCTCTTCCCATTATTTGTCTAGCCACAAGGGCCAGAAGACCGGCTTTCGAAACTCTTACTAATTCGGTTGATTTGTTACTGTCAGGTCTCATATATTATTCAGTTTTCTATTTTTTTACAAAACGTGCACGCTCGAGAATCCTTTTTGCTTCTTCAACTTTTTTGGGAAAAAGGCTTCTCCCTTTAATATCTCTGGCAATAAGAGCAATAAAACTTGACTTTGAAATTGTCACCAGCTCCTCCGGCTTTTCTTCATTTTCTGTAAACTCTTTTGGCAAAGGATGCTTTTTCAAAAAAGCAGCTGCTCTTTCGTCTGCTTTTACAAAAGCAGGTTCTTTACTATAATCCCTCATGTTCTTATCTATCAAAATATGAGGTTGTTTTGTAGACGATATTTTTTTCGGCATATGCTTCTTTTTAGATTAATCAAGTTTCCGCCAAATATCACATTTCAACTTTAACAATTGGAGGTTTATTATTGTACCATCTTCAGTACACTCTTTTCCCCACTTTCCAAAAATGATCCTATCGTAAAAGTTTGAATCTTCTGCATCAGATACAACTGATACGCCGCTTCTACCAGGCACAGGACATCGTTATAGGTCATCCAGGCCTGCCAGGGCGTAAAGCCATCAGGATATTTGCCATCATGACCAATACCAGCCTCTAGAAAATCGGCCAGCTCGCGCCGGATATACTCGATAGAGAACTGCTGAAAAAAGCCAGTCACCACTGTAGTAAGCTTATCAAAGGAGGCATTTCCTGCCATTCCATGTAGCGCCTCTATAAACGGTAACAATTGCTCATAAAACTCGTATAGCACCTCCCGGCCATTTCCATCATTATACCGGCACTCCGCATTGATAAGCGCCACCCGCAGCCAGGTAGGCAGCAGGTATTCCAGCAGGTCTTTTAAAAGCACCTGCGAGAATACCTCCTTGATTACTTCTGCTGCGCTTGTAGCAACCTTTTCAATCAACCGCTCAGGTTTTGAATAGCGGCCGTTCTCTTTATTGGTTGAACCACTTGCTTTACTGGAAACCGGCGGATTTTGCGTGGGAATAGCCGGGTTACCGCGGCTCATTATCCAGGCAGCCTCTACCAGCACCTCCATTTTTTCATAAAAGAAAAGATGATTATTCCTTTCATGTGGGTCATTTGAAATACTACCAGGACTGGAAATAACTTCCGTTACCCATTGCCATAGTATTTGGCGCACTTCATGCAAATGGTACCACTCAAAGAAATTATCAAGGGCCAGATCAGGATTATTCAATTCATCTTCCGTCAACCGCAGCGGTTGATTATACCATTGAGGGTGTTTATTATAGGTTTTCATAAAAATGATTTGTGGTGAGGTAACAATACCGCTTCAAAGGTGCCTGAGAATTTTGAAATACCCATTATGCGATCACACAAAAACTGAAAATAAATTTGTAAACTAAATGCACAAACGAATTGTTTCAAATATTTGACCCCGATCAAGAACTCTAACAAGTCATATAATTATTTTATCAATTCGTTTCTATTGTGTAACTTAGTACTACAACGCTATTGAATAACCGCATAGAGGCGATTTCGATTCGTTGGAAATACCATTTCACCATTATAACCTTATAATATGAATTTTTACACGAGACTGCTAACGGCTGCTATAAGCCATGTAAGGGTTATGTTTATAAATTCCTTTCCCTCCGGGATCTCCCAAAGAGAAACTACCCCGGGTTATTCAAACAATGGAAAATCTTCTTCGCGCCCAGGCCTTATTAAAGCACCTAAGTGATTCTTTATGTGATCATTCAGGAATGCCGAGCAATTAGAAGTAAAAACAACAAGAACTTATACTCAAGTAATCTAAATCTATTAATAAAAGTTTACGCCAAATGGCTAATTCGGTGGTTCCTTGTATTCTGTTTATTATGTTGTTCATTTAAAAATTTACGTTTTGTTCAATTATGGATAATGGCAAAATTGCCCACCCCCACTCATCGGCTAATAGTCGATGTAAAAGCCGTATCACGACTCACTCATCTGTCGATACGTGCTTCCCGCGACTTCCTAACGGATATTCGTAAGAAGTTAGGTAAAGCCAAACGTGAGTGGGTTACATTGCGGGAGTTCTGCGAGATGACACCTTTCAAAATGGAAGATGTTATCCCGTACTTAGAGTGCTAAAGGAGGTCGTAACGACCTCCTTTTTTGTTTCCAATATTGAAAAAGAAAGACTCAATAGTTCCCCCCATTAATCCTTTTACAATCCAACCTCGCTCCAGTCTTGCGCCGGTATTACAGTCGACTTTGTTCGGACTCTCTTCGCATTTCCCCTGAGTACACCCGAACATTCCCCCGTAAAGTCCGAACAACATCCAAACAACGTCCGGCAAAATCCTCCGTTTGCCCCGGCACAACCCCAAACAATACCACGTTTTTCCCCATGACCATTCAAGACACCTATAGACCATTGTAGACATACTCATGGCACTGTAGACGTACATAGGACAATCTGGAACATCATAGAACAATATAAAACACTCTAGTATAGTGTAGTCATGTCAGTTACTTTTTCAATATAAAACCATCTTACCTTTGTATCGCACAAGGCAATTGAACAAATACCGGTTATGTACATGCGTCTGGTGCTGGTCATTATTTTCATTAACACTTAAAATCGATTAATTATGGGTAAAATGAAGAACGGTATCCTGGATGCATTTTCAGGTACCATCGGAAGAGTGGTTGGCACATCCTGGCGTGGCCTTGCAGTAATGCGCAGCAAAGCGCACTCCCGCAGAAATGCCAACACCCCAAAACAGGAAGAGCAAAAAGCAAAATTTAAAGTGGCGTCTTCCTTTGTACAAAGCATGCACGATCTGTTGGTGCTCGGTTTTAGGGATCAGGCGGTTCGAATGACGGGTGCCAATTATGCGTTGTCACTGATCATTAAAGAAGCCCTTGACGGCGCCAATCCCGATTTCAAAATTGCCTACGATCGGGTTAAGATCAGTAAAGGATTATTATTTAACGTAGAAGGGTTAGCAGTGGCATCCACCAAACCCGGTGCCATCCAGTTTACCTGGACTGGCTCTGATAGTAATACAAAGGAAAAGCCAACTGACGTAGCCATCCTCGTTGCTCACTGCCCAGATCTGAACAGAACAGTGTTTAAATCGATCGGCAGTCGGGATTCGCTGTCTGGTGAACTGGCTGTACCCAAATTCGCAGGTAAAGTGGCGCACACCTGGATCACTTTTGTGTCGGCCAATGGCAAGTTCATTGCCAACAGCGAGTACATCGGTACTGTAAACGTCAGCTAACGCGAAACGTTCCCGTATCACCATGAAATCCAATAGCTGGCTGACACCCGGCAATTAAGCCCGATTCGTATCGGGAAGGGCAACAGCCCACCTACCTTAAAATGCTACCCCCAGGGCCCGGGGGCGCATTTTAAAAAGCAATCAATGAATCAATTAACCTTTAATCATTAATACCTTTTTTATGACACTCACTATTAAAAATTCATCATCAGATATAACAACATGCAATAAAGAGAATATCCACCTGGCGTACACTCAAAACATGGCTACAGCAAGCGGCAACTTATCTGCGCTCCATTTTGTACAGTGGGAGATACTTGAAAGGCTGGCATACATCCTGCAATCCTTTATTCCCTTTTTCATTGAGAGCAATCGAAATATTAAAAACATCACCGATGTGAACTATGCTATATCGCGCAACCTAAATTCCGCTCTTTCCATTATCGACAGGGAATTTAAAATAGATTATAGCAAACTATTATTAACCCATGGAAGGTTGCAAACGGGAATGGTTGCCCTGACAAAAGCCGTCTCTGGTGGTATAGAATTCAGCTGGGCAAGATATGGTTGTACAGGCGAACTAAAAACCCATAAAGCAATCCTGGTAGTTTATTGTGAAACATTGAATGAATGTGTATACAACATTGGCAGTGCAAGACGCTGTGATTTTAAAGCCACGCTGGAAATCCCTCAACTATCCGGGCATGAAGTACATACCTGGTTGAGTTTTCTTTCGGATGACGAATGTGAAATTGCAACCAGTGTTTATACAGGGACCTGTATTATTCCATAAACCGTTAGATCCTGCTTTTCCGCCGCTTTGATGTTTGTTTTTGATTATTATCAAGGGACTGCGTTCGTGCAGTCCCTTCAATTTATTAGATTTCCTCTGGCATATCAGGCACAAGCGGACGCTTGCGCCATCAGAGAAAAACTTTATTTGCTTTTTTTTGATTCGGGTGGCCAGGGCCAGTCATCTGGCCAAAATAGCGGCTTGGGTACTACTTGGGTATACTTTTTTTCCAACTGATCAAAGCCATCAAATATTTCAACATTTTGCTCAAGCAATCTACTTATCAAAAGCTCGACAACATCGTCATCATCAATTAAAAAAGCAGATTGTCTAAACTTATTGGTGACTGTATAGGAGCTCTCATTATCTCCTCTAAACTTCTCTTTCACCAACACCAGGTTGCCCTGGTTTTCTCTTATTATTTCCTCCACTTCTTTTATTACTGATTCTGAATAGGATTTCATTGACTTTTCCCTCAAATTTTCTCAATTATTAATTCAGTTGAACCTTCTTGCAAAGAATTGGATACATCAAAATGTAAATGATATCTTGCAGGAATGATATCCTGCGCAAGATTTAATAAATGATTTGCTAAGGAAGTCAAGCCCTCCTTATTTGCAGTTATTATTATAGCCCCATTATCAGACACCGCTTTTATTTCAAAGCCGTCCTCCCATTTATATTCGACACCTCTTTCCGGTTTATAATCAGGTATTTCAATGGTTATTTTCATAATTATAACAATTACTTTTTACCTTTTTTCTTTGCTCTCTCTTATAGGGAGGTATAAGAATTGTTTTAAAAACCACCGGTATATTCAATACTTATTTAACAACTCTATTAATGGAATATGCTTTATCTGATTTAAAAAATCTAACGGGCTTCTACCTGCATTATTTTTATGATTTTTATTTCCACCATGGATTAGAAATAGCTCAACTAATGGCAACCGTTCAATTTTACCCCTTACATTAAATACGGCTGTCCATAAAGGCTCATTACCATAATCATCGTGAATATCAAGCCGGCCACCATTGGCTACAATCAAATTTGCAATTTCAAAATGATTATAAACCGCACAATAGTGAAGAGCTGTAGCTCCAGTTTGTTTATCTTTTAAGTTGACATCTATTCTATTTTCAATTAAAAAAGCAGCCGCTTCACTAGCATTTGTAACGCAAGTGGCATGCAAGGCACTTTTATCATATGCTAATTCATTAATATTCATTCCTGCACCTAATAACTCACGTAATTTTTCCACATTATTTTTTTCTGCATAATCTATAAACATACTCTTATTCATTATAGGGTCCCCTGGCAATTCAAAAATATATTTATTTGTCACTTTATCATAATTAACTTCAATTGGCTCAATTTTCAGATCATAATACTTAACTACCCATTCCCTAACAGCGCAAAAAAGGCCTTCTATTTGAAAATCCGTATAGCTAAAATCTAAAAGTTTTAAGTCGTAACACACGACACCATTGACCTTGTCATATATTTCAACAGCCAGACCTTTTAAAGCTGCTCCCACCCATAAAGTAATTTCATCACTGGATAATTTCCGGGTATCACTTATTCGTAAATAGATCCTGTCGGTTATTTTTATATCAGGTTTGGAGATATCAGGATCTAACATTTCCTCTATATCTAAAAAAATTGCAACTCCCCAACTTGTTTTCAATACAGAATATTTATGCAGCATATTATTTTAAGTCCTTCATTATTCTTCCAAAACTCATTCATTTTAAATTAATGCGCAAATCATACACATGAATAAACAAATTAATACTTCTGGATCCCACAATTTTGCAGCAGGCTGCTGCAAAATTGATTACTGCTTATTTGTCAACCCATTATAATTCCGCAAGAGGCTCTTGCGTAAATGGAGTCTTATCACGCTGACCTGCCATGTCCAATTCCGCAATCGTTGATTGCGGAATTGACCAGCATCAATTTGTCCTTCTTTTGAAATTCCGCAGTCAGTGACTGCGGAATTACGATCCCGTCTTAGATAAGCCAGTATGCCCTGCGTTAGTCCCTATTTTTACTAAACGAATTCCCTACATTTACCCAACCCTCCTCTCATGAAAACAAAAACCCTCAAAAACACCTGTCTGATCCTGGGCATACTATGCGGCCTCCTTAATTTAATAATGCTCGGTGGCTTCCTGATTGAGTATACACTGTCGCCCTTTGCAAGAGGTAGCAAAATTGTATATATGATCCCCTATCTACTACCGGCTCCCCTGTTTCTGATGGCTGCCTACCGGCTGCATAAAAAGATCAAGCATACAAACAGCGACGCAGTGGCAAATTCAATTAACTGATCCATCACCACCAATAAAAAAATCCGCCAATTGGCGGATCGGAACGTTATAATTATATTAATCACCTCTATTGAATCGTAAACACCAGCGATGCCGGCATCTTCCGCGCTCTGCCATCCGGACCGGCAGCTGCTATCTCATCGATAATGATCCGCTGGTCTTTCCCCAACGACTGGATCAATTTTATTTGTTCTGGTGAAAAACGGCCATTGGAAGTCATGCTTTGCTCATACTCGTTGGTTATCACACTCATAGTAAAAGATACCACTTTGAGCGGGATATCAACTTCCCCATTTTCAACGACACAAACAATACCACCGGCCGACAACAAGGTTTCCTTACTAATGCGGCCACCTTTTATCAGTCTGCCCGTACCCGGTGTTGCTACTGCGACTTCAGGGTCCGACAAAAACTTTGCAGTAAAGGTTGTTTCTTTTACTACTTTACCTGCCGCCTTTACGGTGATCACCGCCTTGCCGGGTTTCGCTGGTTTGATCACATATTGTCCATTGTCGCCGGTAATAGTACCATTATCTATCGCCACCGCAATTTCGTTGGATTTGTAACCGGCTACTGCAATGTTCACCGGATTCTCTATACCGATGTATACCATGTTTGCCTTTGTTAGCGCCACCGCTACATTCGGTGTTTCTGATACCGTTTGTCCGTTTACAAAGGCAACCCCTAATAACATCAGGGCTGTGGCCGGCGCCATTAATAAGATCCGGTAGCGGCTCGCCGGTGCTGCTTTTTTTGTTGACATCATAAGAAAGCGTTTTTTTATTAAGGAATGTTTGAAGGTGGAGGTAATGGCAATTCGCTTTGATTCTATGATATGGTCCAACAACAACTGCTGGTACTGTACTTTGTCAATTCCGTTGTTTAATACTCCTTCATCTGCCAGGTACTCATGGACCAACTGTAGCTCATTTCGCAACATATACATGAATGGATTGAACCATACAATCGCTGTCAGGAGCTGGGCCAGCAATCGGTCGATGGAATGATATTGTTCCGCGTGTATTTTTTCATGCAACAAGATATTATCCTGCCCTTCCTGCAGATATTCCTTATTCACAAACACCAGGTAGAAGAATGAAAAGGAGTCTTTATACTGCTTATTCCATGCTATACACAAGCGGCCCCTTTTTTCTTTGGTAGCTCTTTTATAACAGGCAAATATCATCACCAATTCTCTTACTATTCCTATTATGAAAATGATCAGCACAGAAAGATAAATATAGAACACCCCGGATATGCCTTTCTTCCAATCTATTGCTGTTGTTGTTTGTGTTGCTATATAGCCTGAATCGTTCGTTCTTATTACTGGTGCATTCTTTACGGTCGTGTTATCCGGAGTGTCCTCTGCAACTGCCTGACGGATCGCCCACGGACTCAAAGGCGCCAGCATCGCCACCATCATACCAATAAGAAAATACCAGCGAAGTGTCTTTACTGGCATCCTGTTTTCCAGTAACGCTTTATACACCAGCCATACCACACTCGTACAGCCGGCACTCAACAAAACGTAAATAAGAATGGCTTGCATACTCATGATTTTTGTTTTTTGATCTCCTGGTCTATCAGCTTTTTCAATTCTTCCAGCTCACTTACCGGCACGTCCTTTTCTTTTACAAAGAAGGATACCAGCTGGTTAAGGGAATTATTGAAAAGCCCTTTGTACGCATCTTTCAATACATGTTTTGCATAGGCTTTTTTTGTCACCACCGGATAATACACATGTATATTGCCAAACTTCTTGTGCCCCACATACCCCTTTTTCTCCAGCACCTTTATCACAGTGGCTACCGTGGTGTACGCGGGTTTGGGCTCAGGTAATTTCTCTACTACATCAGCTACGGCACCTTCCTGTATGTCCCATAACACCAGCAGGATCTCCTCCTGGGCTTTGGTTAATTCTTCCATCGTCTACTATATTTTAATGCAATCTACTACAATTATAGTAGATTGGCCAAATCTTTTTTCCATAAAAAAAATCCCCCCGATGCATCGGAGGGACTACCTATTTTAATTATCAGCTTTTCTTATTTCGCATCCACACCTACATCCTTGGGATCGAGGATCCGGGCTGTTGCGGGTGCTGTGCTTACTTCATCGGCGCCAGCATCGAGTGGGGCCGTTCTCGGCTGGCCATCCATGTCAGTGGTAATGGCCGCATATGGATTTACTGCTTTCTTTCCTTTGGGCGCTGGTACGGCATCAATGGCCGGACTGCCAGCCAGTAAATGGATGGTTGGATAAGTACTACGGCCCAGTTTAGGATCGGTAGTAGTGAACGTGCCATCCGGCATATCGCCTTTGCTCTCCGCATTGAATACAATATTGCCTTCCCATACCGGATTTACATAAGGGCCGGTAATAGTGGTTGCGGGTCCACCGCCTCTGATGATATTGCGGGCAACCGTGATAGCTGTAGCGCCTAATCCTTTCTCACGAGTGCTCATAGAAATACTGCTGCTCTTGCAACTGATGATGGTATTGAATGCGATCAGCACGCGGTCGGGCCGGTCGTGACAGGTCAGTTGCGCACCTTCTGCTACTTCGCCATCGCCATTGCCTATCTCAATTCCTTTAGCGCATGTCTCAAAGTAGTTGCTATAAATTATATGATCATCCCCAAAGATGCGCAGTCCGGGGGTATTGTGAAAATAGTTACCATACACCTGGCAAAAGTTACCATGACGCAGCGTGAACTGTGCTTTACAATTGCGGATGGTATTATAGCGCAGCGTCACAGCCGATGCTTTTACCGAGATCAACTCATTCTCGCCTTCACATTCTTCAAACAGGTTATATTCTACAATGCTGTTGCTTTTAGACATGCTGAATCCGCTTAGTCCAAACTGAAATGCTTCAGCGCCATTCTTTCCACCCTGGCTGGCAAAATTGTAGAAATAGTTATGGTGGATCCATAAGCGCTCGGCAATCTGGCTGCCTTCGCCGCGGATGGCCAGGAAACGGCCCATGGAATTCTTATTTTGGAAAGTATTGTAATCGATCTGGTGATCGCTGCCGGCAATGGTCAGTTCCTCCCCTTCTCCTTCGTTCTCAAAAATGTTGTGTGTCCAGCGGCAAAAGCTGGTACCAGTACCCGTACGGGCTGTCTTGGCACCATGCGTGAATTTAAATCCACTGATCACAATATATTTGGAAGGACTCATAATAGCGAATCCGCCTGCGCCGGTTATCTCTGCCTGTCCGGTCGTTTGGGCCATAATTACAATGGGTTGCTCTTTTGTTCCCTCCCTTGAAATGGTAAGGGGATTGCTGGTTGCATACAGTCCATTCTGTACCAGCAAGGTGTCGCCTGGTTTGGCTTCATTGACTGCTTTTTGTAAATGCCCAATGGTTTTTATTACGATAGTGCCAGCTTTAGTTGGAGCGCTGGCCGTCATTAAAAAGATACAAGCTGAAAGCGTACGTACAATATTTTTCATGCAGGATATTTTACCCGTATTATAACAGTTTTGGCAAATATAATATTGTGTAATTAACCTGGTTATAGGGGTTTTTACTAAGGATTGAGCTATTTTGGCGGGGGGGGATTGACCTGTAAGGTGCGCCATTTGAGCCTGTACTTTCGGTGAGTTTACGCGCTCCTGACAGGTCAAATCCGGGAATGACACTATCGCATTAAATATTTTAATATATTTAATAATGTCATCAAATATCCAACCATTAGTGCCAGGCTGCATTTATCACGTATTCAATCGGGCTACAGGAAATGAAAATCTTTTTATAAAGGAAGAAGATCATTATAAGTGGATAGAACTTTTTAAAAAATACGTGCTGCCATTTTGTGAGCTATACTAATATTGCCTATTGCCTAATCATTATCATTTACTTCTTAGACTTAAATTTGATACTGCAGGTGATGATTTTTCAAAGGCTATGTCAGATTCTGCTAACAGTTTTTCGAAATGGCATAATAAAGAATATAAAAGAAAAGGTTCCTTGTTCATTCGACCATTTAAAAGGAAACTTATTGAAGATGATCATCAACTTGCCTGGACAACTTGGTATATTCATCGGAACCCGCTACATCATGGTTATACGATTGATTGGAAATCATGGAAATTTTCTTCTTTCCAAATTTTTTTTACTGAAAAGCCCACTGCTTTGACCAGAAATTTCATTCTGGATTTTTTTGGCAATAAAGAAGAATTATTAAAACAGCATAATCTAAACGCAAATGACACTATGCTTAATTTAATTGCAATTGAATAATTCGGTCAAGAAAGAAGACCTGTAAGGTTCGCCATTGGGTTCTGAATAATTAGAATGATGATGCGATCCTGACAGGTCGGATTAATAAAGCGAGGCGACCTGTCAGGTCCAATTTAACCTAATAATTGTTCAAGCTAAAATGATGGACCTTACAGGTCTACTAACAGGACGGTACAGGATTATCCCTATAGCTTCCATCCGTAATTTCCTGCATCTGTTTAACGATTTAAATGTGCCATTGTGATGCGTGTTCCCACTTTCCTTTTTAGTTCATTACTCCTGTTGATGCAAACCGGCTTCGCACAAAAGAAACTTTATGTTCTACCGCCAATGCCGGTTACTGAAGATAAACAGTTGGGATTTATTGTGAACCCGGCCGATTTCCCGGAAGTAAAAATGGACTTCCCCATGGCTACCGGTCCTTTTGAACCTACCTGGAGTTCTATAGATAAAAATTATCCGGGTGAACCTGCCTGGTGGCGCGATGCCAAATTCGGCATCTTCATCCATTGGGGACCGCAAGCCGCTGGCAAAAGTGGCGATTGGTACGCACGACGTCTGTATGAACCCGATCTGCCAGCTTATAAAAATCATGTGAAAGCGTATGGTCATCCCAGTGAATCTGGTTATAAGGAGGTATTACATCAATGGAACCCTTCGAAATGGGACCCGGCGAAATTGGTGCAGGCTTATTATGATGCCGGTTTTCGTTATGCACTGGTGGTGGGTGTTCACCACGACAATTACGACTTGTGGAATTCGCAGTATCAACCCTGGAATTCGGTAAAGGTGGGCCCTAAAATAGACTTCCTGGCTAAATGGAAAGCGGAACTGACCAAACATAAGATGCGTTTTGGGGTGGCCTTTCACCATGAATATACCTGGTGGTGGTATCAAACCGCCTTTGGAAGCGACAGCAGCGGTGCTAAAGCGGGAGTACCCTATGATGGCAAGCTGACCCTGGCCGATGGTAAAGGTAAATGGTGGCAGGGTCTGGACCCCAAACGGCTGTATACAATCCCCCTGCATTACAACACTGTTGACACCAATGGAAAACCATTTAAGATCTGGGAGATCGCGCATGGCTACCAGGGCATCTTTGGCAACAACCTGAACTACGCACACTGGTATGCCACCCAATGGGCTATGCGAATGGAAGATGTGGTGGACCATTACGACCCTGATTTTATTTATACCGATGGCAACAGCACCCAACCTTTCAGCGGCGCTAAAAGCGGTTCAGGTTATAAATGTGATGCGGGTGCCCGCGTAGTGGCTGATTTCTATAACAAGGCCATGGCCCGAAAGGACAAACCTTTCGATAAGGTCAGCATAATAAAATTCCTGCCTGTTAACCGGGGTGCCGGCAGAACGTTTGAGGGTTCCTACCCTAAAGACATAAAAAGCGATCAGCTCTGGATGGCCGACATGGCCGTTGGTGACTGGTTCTATGAACCTGGGTTTTACTACGATGCCAATATGGTGATCCATGCCCTCTTAGAATATGTGAGCCGCGATGGCAACCTTACCTTGTGTGTTTCTCTTACTCCCGATGGCGCTATGGACAGCGGCAGCGCCGCCATGCTCAAAGACATCGGCGCCTGGATGAAAATAAATGGAGAAGGTATTTATGGCAGCCACGCCTGGAAAAAACTGGGTGAGGGCGAAATGATCATCGATAGTAAAACAAAAGAAGCCAAACTGAAAACATTGCCTGGGGGCAAACTCAGTAAACGCCATGCAGACTTTACTTTCTCGACCAAAGACTTTCGCTTTACGGTTGGTAAGAACGGCGCCTTGTATGCTTATTGTCTCACGGTGCCGAAACCCGGTGAAGTGTTAACTATTCAATCACTTGGGGCGGATACGAAGATTAAATCAGTGAGTATGTTAGGAAGTAATAGTCCTTTGAAATGGGAGCAGAAAGCGGAGGGACTTCAGATTGTGTATCCGGCAAATGAGCATGGGAAATTTGCAGTGGCGTTTAAAATAGACCTGTAAGAGCTTGTCCACCTATAGAAGAAAGGTGGGTCACTCTTTCAGAGTGGCTCACCTTTTTATTTTATGCCGGCACTCCGACTCGTCGGAGCGCCATTCTAAGAGGGATGCATTTAAAATAGTCTTCGAAAAATAGGAACGACCTGTAAGGTCTGCCTTAATATCTTGCCAGGCCAGGCTGATGGGCAGACCTGACAGGTCGCTCGCTTTTTAACCGACATGTCAGATCCAAAACATCACACTGATTTTGCAAGACCCGATGATGGATCCGCCAAAGGCGGACAAGCTCTTACAGGTCTTTACTTAACTACAGGAAATGAACTTATTCGTAACCTCGCCCCGCCCATAGGAACAAGCCTTATTTGTTGAGATGGGCCACTTATACTAACCGGGCTCTGTGGTAAAACGGCACACAATCCATATTGATCTACCGTCCAGTTGGGGATCTGTTTACCAGTGGCGATCAGTTCAATGGGCGCGGTAGTATTGGTAAATGGATTGTTGTCTTTTGGCCAGGGTTTCCTTTTTATGATGAATGATCTACTCAACTGTCTCGGGTCAACCAGCAATCCAAAATTCCAGGGAGAGGCGGCAAAGATCTCATAGGAAGGCCAGGCCGATACATCGGCATGCTCCTGCCAACGGGAATCCCAGATGGCCGTTGCTTTGCTGTCCTGCTTTTTATATTCTTCTTTTATCAATAAGGAGAAAGTGAGTGGCCCGTAATTGATACTCACACTGTTCTTGTTCCGCTCCCACTGACGTAACTGTAATTGCATCGGTAACGTCAATTGTATCTTATCGCCATTCTTCCACTTTTTGTTTACCTGTACATAGGTACCGGCTGTCGTTTTCGTCGCTATTCGTTTGCCATTAACGCTTATTGACGCATTTGTGCACCAGCGGGGAATACGCAGGTAGAGTGGAAATTGTACAGCTTGAAGTGTTTGCACAGTGAAACTGATCCCATCTTCAAAAGGGTAATGTGTTTCGGTTGACAAGGTCACATCGGTCCCATCTCCTACTTTGGCGGTCACGTCGCCGGCCACATACAGTTGCGCGGCCAGTCCGTTATCGGGTGTGGCCATCCAACTATTGGCAGCATAATAAGCCCAACCAGCCGAATGGTTGTGCTGGCAACAACGGCTACTGAAAGGATTCATCATTAGAAAAGGGCCTTCATTGGCAATACCCGGTGCATGGTTCTTGCTGTCGCTCACGATCATATTGGGCGCCGTCAAATACCGCAGACTGCGATAGTCGGGCATAAAAGCGGCAGGAAAAGTATTAAAGGCAACGTCTTCGCAGTTGTCGGCCCAGAAGGCATCACCTGTAAATTGTAACAACATTTGGTCACTGGTCATTTGCTCAACCATGCCACAGGTCTCCACGGCCTGTCGCGGATCATCGTACCCCTTGCGGGCATTTTCATCGGCGCCAAACAGTCCGCCAGGTACCTGTCCATAAAGATCGCGCACCAGCTTGAAATCGTTGTACGTGGCATCCAGATCGGCCCGGTTATTACTTTGCATGTAATAGGTGGCCGGTTCCCGATAACTTTGGGCCACATTCACATTGTGCCAATTTGGTAAATTGTCTTTTTGACGCCAGTTGGCGGTATTGCGGTCAATCTTCGTGGCAAAGTCCAGCAACCAGTTTTCACCGGTGCGGTTGTACAACCAGTATACGCTGGACATATTATCGCCACCGCGACTGTTCTCCCAGTAATCTTCCAGGAACATACTATCGGGCAACGCATTTTCCCATTTGAAATAATTGCTCATGAAGGTCAATACCCGCGGGTCATTGGCATATTCATAATACGACTGCAAACACCATAACATAGGCATGTTGGTCCACAGGTCGCGTTTGCCATTACGCAATACTACCGGACCGAAATCGCCATCGGGCCGCTGATTGGTGAGCACTGCATTGATCCAGTAGTTGCTTTCATTGATCATTTGCTGATCGTGCAACAGATAACCGATGTGCGCATAGCCTTTTAACCAGTAGGGCACTTCTTCCCAGCCCCATTTGCCTTTTCCATCTTTTGTAAGCCACGCGTTGTCGGTCTTGGCCAGCCAGGCGCTGATCTGTCCCAGGTGACCGGTAAGGCCATCGCGTTGCAATTGCAGGAAATGTAGTACCCAGCCCTTTGGCTTGAATGCTTGAACAGGTAGTTTGATAAAAGGAGAAGGTTGTAATGGTTGTTTGTTACTTACATAGTAACTGTTTATTTGATTAATGGCAAAGGAAGGTCTCGATTGCTGTGCTTGTATAGTAAACCAGCAACTGATTAATAAGAGCAATATTTTGAAGTGTTTCATTGAGGTTTTATTTAGCTGGCTAAAGAGCAGCAGGCAATCAATGTCGTTTAGTTAAAGCTTGTTTATTAAAATCCCCTCCTGGGAGGGGTGGGGGGTGGGTTTATGAGTTTCATTCGACGTCATCAAAAAATACCCACCCCTATCATCAGTGTTTATGTGCTACACGCTGCGGCCCCTCCGATGGAGGGGATTTAGCTCTCCGTTTTTCTTATCTAATCGACATTGATTGCCCGTCCCATTGTCTATTCACTTTTTCATAGCCACCGAAGTGGGTTCATATAACTTACTATGTACTTTATTCAACGTAGCAACCGGTATTTTGGTAACCTTGCGGTCGTATGTCATCAAGCCATTCGTTTCTACTTCTACATCGGTAGTTTGCGTATACACAGCGGCTGACAACCCGGCTTTGATGAGGGCGGGAATACGGCCCACAAATTCTTCATAGCGTTTCAACAACTCATCGTTGTTCTTGAAACTCTGATAACCCCAGTTGTTTTTTTGCTGCCAGGTATGATTTTCTACCGGCAAGCCCAGGCCGCCAAATTCTCCTAATACCAACACCTGTTTCGTGCCAAACAGGGATGGATCGGGCATCAACGGCTCGGGATAATTATGCAGATCGATGATATGCCCTACCGGTTCAAAATTACCGCCGCTGGCGCTGTTCACCAGACGCGAGGGGTCCTGCTGCTGCGTTACCTGTACAATGTCTTTTGTTTTGAATTGTCCCCAGCCTTCATTGAAAGGCACCCATACTACAATAGAAGGGAAGTTGTAGAGTTTGTCCATAATAGCGCGCCATTCGTTGCGGTAGCTATTTTCTGATTCGGTAGAGCGGTCTTTATCACTGGCGCGTCCGTATACACCAGGGCGTGGTTCCCAATGATTGCCTAAATCGCCACTGGGCATGTCCTGCCATACCAGCATTCCCAGCTTATCGCAGTAATTATACCAGCGGGCGGGTTCTACCTTTACGTGTTTGCGGATCATATTAAAACCCATGGCCTTTGTTTGTTCGATGTCGTATTTCAGCGCCTCATCGGTAGGAGCAGTATACAATCCATCGGGCCACCAGCCCTGATCGAGCGGACCGTATTGAAACACAAATTCATTATTTAACAACATGCGTTGGATGCCATTGTTATCGGTGCCTACCGAGATCTTACGCATGGCGAAATAACTGCTGATATCATCGGTCTTTTTATTTTTTTGCACCAGCGATACTTTCAGATCGTACAGAAAAGGATGGCTGGGCGACCAAAATTCCGCATTGGGTATTGCGAGTGAAATTTCTGTTCCGGGCGTAGTGGTTTGTTCGGTGATCTTTTCTGAACCTTTATAAGCAGCGATCAGTACCTGGTCGCCGGGTTGTGCATTCTCTACCTGGGCAGCAACGCGAACGATGCCTTTGTCGATATCCGGCGTTTGTTTAATGCTCCTGAGATATGATTGAGGAACGGCTTCCAGCCAAACGGTTTGCCAGATGCCGGTCACCGGCGTATACCAAATGCCATTGGGTTTGTTTACCTGTTTCCCCCGGGGTTGCGGACCTTCATCGCTTGGATCCCATACCCGCACGGCCAATTGTTGATTGCCCGATTTGTTCAGCGCAGTAGTAATATCTATAGAGAATGGATCGTAGCCACCCTGATGGGTCCCTACTCTCTTTCCATTTATAAATACATCGCACAGCCAGTCTACCGCACCAAAGTGCAGCAGCACGCGTTTGTTTTTAAAAGTGGCAGGTATAGTCACTGTTCTTTGGTACCACAGGGCGCTGTCTTTCCCTACAGTTTTGGCCACGCCACTGAGCGCGCTTTCGATAGCAAAGGGCACCAGGATCTTACCAGCATAAGCAGTCGGGATGTTTTGCTCACCAGCAGGTAACACTGAATATTGCCATTGTCCGTTCAGGTTAAGCCAGGTGCTGCGCACCAGTTGCGGTCGCGGATAATCGGGCAACGGTTGTTGCGGATCTACTTTGTCGGCCCAACTACTCATAATATGGTCACCAGCTGGTTTCCATTGAGACTGGGCACACGAAGCCATCGTTATCATACTGGCAGCGAAGAATGCAAGCGGTCTCTTCATATACTAAGTTGTTTTATATCATTTAAACAAGACCTGTAAGGTCCATCATTGGGTCTTGCACAATCATCCTGATGTCTTGGACCTGACAGGTCTTGGTGAATTGAATCAAATGAATGCAGCACTCTTAAGTGGCTTGCATTCGACCTGTCAGGTCTGTTCATCTCCCTTGTTAGGCAAGCTCAAAAGGCAGACCTTACAGGTCTATTTTCACCACAGGCGAGAAGATCCTATCCTCCATCCCGGCTATCTTCAACCCAATTCGTGCATACACATACCCCTGCGCCGGCGTAAGTGTGGGCACGGCTACACTTAAATTTACGTTATTCGGATCGGTAATATCGTTTCCATTCACTGTTTTCACCGCCACATTATTAGCGCCTGACACAAAAGTTGTCTTGTTTATATACAGACTTACACTCTCCACATCCCGGGCCGAAGCATCGCTGATGATCTTTTCTATTTTAAATGTGCCCGAGATGTTTCCACCCGATTTGTTCATCTGTGGATTCCGGATCATATAATAGGGCGTTACGTCTATATCCAGTTGTTGATTGCCCTGCATGGTGATAAGCATGGTATCGGGTGCTCCTGCTGCTGTTTGTTTCCATTTAAATGGTCCCTGTCCATTGGGGATAATGAATTTGTAATTGCCATTGAACAGGAGCATGGAATAAGATCCATCTGGAGCAAACGTGGCACCAATAGGGCCCGTCTTTCCAAATCCATCCTGATATAATTCAAACCGTACCTGGTCGTATTCTGTGCCAATGGCTTCCCCTTTGTAAACCACCCGACCGGTGAGTTTGCTGGTAGGGGGATCGTAATTGTCTTTTTTACAAGATGCTGTTGCTATTGTTAGGAGCAACGCGATATAATTGATGTATGATTTCATAATTGTTAATTTATCTTTTTCAAGAATCCCGAGGTAAGAAGTAGGAGGTATGAAATTCGCGCACTTCTTACATCTTACTTCATACTTCAGATTCATAAAACCACTACACGCTCACTATTTTCCGTCTACCCGTTTTTATTGATTTGGTTGTTTAACAATCTTCGGATTATTCGCCCGCACATTATCATCGATCCAGGAGTAATAATTACCCAGACGGAATCGATTGGCGCCGGTGACAAGCGCAGGTAGTGAAACCTTGTACAGCCATTTGCCATTGTTGGCACTGGCCGGATCGTAGTACTTGTATGGCAATAATCCGTAAGGTTGTGTACTGCGTTTGGCTGCGGTACCGATGTTACTGAGCAGATCGGCTACCGTCATTTTATTACCATCCCACACTACATGTGCCAGTCGCCAGCGTTTCATATCATATAAGATGTGTCCTTCAAAGGCCAGTTCTACGCGACGCTCATGTACAATGCGATCGAAACTCATATCAGCGGCTGTTAAGGGAATGGTGAAACCTGCGCGGGTACGAACCTGGTTCATATAACCAGCAGCTATACCTGGTTGTCCCAATTCAAAGGCGGCTTCTGCCGCATTCAATAATACTTCGGCAAAGCGATAACGAATGAACGGGATCTCGCTGTTGGTACCGCGTGAGCCAGCCCCTGGTGTGGGATCAACATATTTGCGTAAGTAAAAACCGGTTTGGGCGGTAAACTCTTTATTGCTTACTGGTCCATCGAAACCCACCACCTGTACAGAGGAGGATTGCCCCGGTAATATTTTCTGAGCGCCGCGGTCGTCACCGGTGACGATGGTACCGTTTGCCAATTGGTAACCGGCCCAGATGTCAACCAGGCGTCCTTTAAAAGCCGAACCGGGCAGTATAACTGTTCCCCCTAACCGGGCATCCCGGCCGGCGAATATATCGAGTAGATTAGTGTAGTAAAGCGGGTTGCCAGCACCATCCGATGTAGGAATGGGCGCAAAACTGTTATCCAGCTTTTCAAATGATTCTACGAGGTTCAGCGAGGGATTGATGCGGCCGCCCTCTTCTTCTTCGGCACCATAGCGGGGTTGTGTACTAACAGTAAAACCATTCACCCTACCACTTTTCAGCTTGAAATCTTCTACCCAAATACTTTCGGCGTTATTGCTTTTGTCGAGAAAGATACTGGCAAAGTTCTCTGACAGATCGGGTTTCTTATTGTATAAGGCATAGGTACCGGCACTGCCGCTGATGATCTCTTTGGCAGCATTGAGGGCCTTGTTATAATAGCCAGAAGCCATGGAGGCCGGAATGCTTACTTCCAATCCTGACAGGGTTACCTGTGGAGTGGTGGCGCCATATTTGGCAATGGAACCGGCATATAATGCCGCACGGCATTCCATAGCCAGCGCCGCTGCTTTGGTGGCGCGGCTTTTTTCATTGGCATTTACCGGCAGGTCGTTCTTGATGGCTTCAGCTTCGCTGATCACAAAATCATACACTTCACTTTCCTTTGCCCTTGGATATTGCAGGTAGGTAGGGTCACCGCTAAAATCGTACAAAAGCGACTGGGTGATCAAAGGCACTCCGCCCATCCGTTTTACCATTTCAAAGTAATAGTTAGCACGAAGAAAACGAGCTTCGGCCAGAAAGCGGGCCTTATCAACATCGAATAATGCTTTTGCGGCCGTTGCGCGTTCAATGAATAAATTCAGATCGCGGATATAGCCATAGTCCCACGTGCCCCACTCGTTAAAACCCCATTCGTTGCGTTGCACAATACCAGCGCTGCCGTTCTCGGAGGGAAAGCTTTCGCTAAAATCTGCAAAGGACGACCAGCCATTGTCCAGGCCTGAGAAATCGAGCTGTCGGTTATACAGATCGGCGAGGATAGACAACACTTGTGCGGGGTCGCTGAACGCCTGCTCGTTGGTAAGGATGGAAGTGGGCTGAACATCAAGAAATTCACTGTCTTTTTTACAACCGGCTGCTAACAACAGCGCGGTACTAAATATGAAGAGGGATATCTTTTTCATAGTCAATTTTTAAAAGGAAAGGTTAAGTCCTACGTTTATAAATCTGCTTTGCGGGAACTGCAACCCATTGTCATCATTGATCTCAGGATCGATGCCGTAATCTTTTACATTGTCGAGCGAGAACAGGTTGTAAGCATTTATATAGAACCGGGCCCTTTCCATTTTTACCCTGCTGATGATATTTTTGGGCAGTGAATACCCTAATTCCAGCGTACGGGCGCGTAAATATTTTATGTTATGCGCCCAGAAGGTGGATGGGCGGTTAGTATTGCTGTGACCACTTTCATTAAAACGCAGCGCTGGGTATTTGCCGGGGATCCAGCCACTCTTGGTATCGAATGGATTTTCCCGGTGCCAGCGATCAAGGAAAATAGTATTCAGGTTTCCATCATTCTGGAAAGGGTTTCTGGTTTCCCAATTCTGAAACCAGGTATAACCAGAGGCGCCGGAGAAATCGGCCCGGAAATCGAAGTTGTTATATTGCAGCGTAAGGCTGATGCCATAATTGATATTAGGCGGGTTGTTGTCGCTGCCATACCCGATAGGTCGTTCATCGTAACCATCGATCTTGTTATCGCCATTCACATCTCTGTATATAAGGTCACCAGGTAACAAAGTTTTATTGCCCTGTCCATCTATGTTCACGGGATAATTATTGATCTGCTCCTGCGTAGTGAACTGGCCAACTACATCGTATCCCCAGTTGATCCGGGTAAGACGGTGTTCACCTGAGTTGCGGTATTGGTCCCAGGAATTAAAGAACACGGGATTGTAAGATGCCAGGAATTTTGAGCGGGAATACGACAGGTTACCGCTTACACTGAAACGTACTTTCTTATAGGACCCATTGTATGTCAATGCGCCTTCCTGACCATACTGTGCATCGGTGTTGATGTTCTCATCAGGCAGTGTATAGCCAATTTCTGAAGGCACTAATACATCTGATTTACGGCCACGCAAACCAGAACGTTTGCGATAGAAGTAATCGAAGGTACCGCTCAGCTTTCCATTCCATAAAGCGAAGTCGAGCCCTACATCGGTCATTTTACTTTTCAACCAGGAAATATTGGTGATGGGCACCCCGCGGTCTCTCGAACCTACAACAGGTACACCGCTTAAAATAGCTATGCCCTGGTTATAGTTGTAGCCCTGTACATAAGAGAATGGGTCCAGACCAAGTTGTTTGCCATCATCTCCCAGGATCCCATACGATCCGCGAAATTTCAAATCAGTTAATGGGTTGTTGCCACCCAGGAGTTTTTGCATAAAGGGCTCCTCTGTAATTCGCCAGCCGCCAAATACCGAGGGGAAATACCCCACCCGGTTGCCGGGCGCAAACAAATACGAGGCATCGCGACGGGCCGACATTTCCAGGAAATACTTGTTATCGTAATTATAGGTAAAACGGCCGATGTACCCGATACGTGCTTCTTTATCATCGCTGTCTTCATATGTATCAGCCGTATTGAAATAAATAAGCGTGAGCGCATTGGTACTGGGCACAGAATGGATCCTGTTACGCAGGCGCTGGTTCTTAATGCGTTCATTCACGAACAGCGCCCCGATGGTATGTAAACCAAATGTGCGGTTGTAGTTCAGTTTCAGTTGCTGGGTAATATTGATCTGTTTGATCTGTTCCCGTTCCCGCCAGGGATTGGTACTACCACCAGTTGGCTTATAGGTATCATCAAGCGGATTATAGGTATACGTTACATAGGTATACTCATGGTTATTATAATAATTATCCGCAAAATAATACGAATAAACGCCACTTACGGTGAGCCCTTTTACATAGGGGACTTCATAATCGGCATTAAAATTAGTTTGCAGCACCCGCCACTCATTGTGGTATTTACCGCTCCATTTCGTATTCAGGTAGGCCCAATTGGTCTCATTGTGTTTTATGTCATTGAGATAATTCGGGTTGTCATTGGCATAAGGCCGTTCCAGCGGGGTATTGCGCAGAATGGCAAAACGGGCCAGCCAGTAATCATCACCATAGGGCACACCGGGGTTGTCGCGTGTTTCAATGCGGCCATTGATATTCACCCCTACTTTTAGCCGGTTGGCAATTTTGGCGCTTACATTCGATTGGATGTTGGTACGGTTGAATTTATATTCACGTCCCAGTACAGAGTTCTGGTACAGGTGGGTGGCTGATAAATAATAGTTGATCTTATCAGATCCGCCGCTAACATTCACATTTACGGAGTGCTGAGGCGCATTCTTTTTTACGATAAAATCTTTCCAGTTAAAGCTCTGGTACCCGCGTTCTGTACCGGCTTTGTATTTCTCCAGTTCCTCCTGCGTTATGGTAGTGCTGCCATAGCGGTTGATCTCCGCTTCGGCGCGATACCGCATATAATCGTAGGAATTGGTCACTACATCGGGAAATCGTGTCCAGTTCTGGTAACCGGTATAGGCTTCTACATTAATTGTGTTGCGGGTGCCGAGTTTGCCCCGTTTGGTGGTAACGACAATTACACCATTTGCGGCGCGCACGCCATATACCGCTGCGGAAGCATCTTTTAATACGGTAACACTTTCAATATCATTTGGCGCCAGGTTATTGAACTGCCCGGCATCCTGTTGAATACCATCGATCACGTATAATACATCGCCCATATTGCGCACCTGCAGGTTGGCACTGGCGCCTGGCCGGCCATCCTGCATCCGGAAAGACACACCGGGTAATTTACCGGCTAAACTGGTACTTACGGTAGAACCGCCATGCACCATACCAATGTCTTTATCAGTAACAGCGACAACGGCGCCAATAACAGAGGCTTTCTTGGTGGTACCATAACCCACTACGATCACTTCCCCCAGGTCCTGCCGAAGTTTTTGTAACAGAACGGATAGATAAGCCTGGCTGTTGATGGGCGTTTCCTGGTTTATAAAACCCACCGATGAAATAATAAGTACCGCCGATTCACTGGAAACTTTAATATTAAAGGCACCATCGTTGTTGGTGGTTACCGCATTTTTGGTGCCCTTTTCAAGCACGGTAGCATTGGCAACAGCCGCACCGGTACTGTCTTTGATCAGTCCGGAAACGGTAAATACCGGTTTGTTTTGGGCCCAGCCGTTTAAAGAATTGAAAATAAAAAGGAGCAGAAAAACAAGGGACATGGTTTTTGGAGGAGGCAATACATGCCTGTTCAATTTTTTCATAAAGCAATCAATGTTTGGTTAAAAATGGCAGCTAAAGAGTATGCACTCTTTAATAAAATTTCAAACAATGAAATAAAATCTTTAGCACCACAGCGTTTATTCCCTGCGTTTCAGAATTAAATCATTTTGTTACATACTGTATTTTTATGATCCATTCTTGCTTATATTACCGTTCACTTCCCTTATAAATAAAGTATAAGACCGGGATGAACTGCTTACTACCACAACGATTGTTGCTATTACTATTATTATGGCTGTCCGTTAATACGGCTGCTGGTCAGCCCTATTATTTCAAACATTACCAGGTAGAGAATGGATTGTCGAACAATACGGTGTATTGCAGCATCCAGGATAACAAAGGCTTTTTATGGTTTGGCACCAAGGAGGGGCTGAACCGGTTCGATGGATACCGGTTTAAACTGTTCCGGTCAGACAGCGAAGGCAAACAATTGAAAAAGGATTTTATCTTTTGTTTGTTTGCCGACGAAAAAGACAACCTGTGGGTGGGCACGCAAAACGGGTTGTATCGTTTTGATTATGCGAAAGAACGACTGGTTCGTTTTATTGATTCGCTGCCGGAGGTCAATGATATCCAGATGGACCGCCAGGGGCAACTGTGGTTCCGCTCCTACGCAAAGGTTTGCCGGTACAATTTTACTACCCGCCGGTTAACAACATTTCCACCAGAAAAAACGGATTATGCTACTGCGCTTTGTATGAGTGGAGCCGGTGACATCTGGATAGGGTCTACAGATGGCCGCCTGAAACGCTTTGATACCGTGACGCAAACATTTGCCGGACCAGATGTGTTTGCGCATTCCCCTCAAATGCCTACCTGTTTTGTAAAAAAGATCTATCCGGCCGGTAAGGACGCGATCTTTATTGGCACTACCTGCCAGGGCATCAAACTCTATAATATTGCTACCGGCAGTTATACCGATCTGCTGATCTACAGCGCCGACAAAACCACCATTTATGTTCGCGACATCATTCAATACACCGACAATGAATACTGGTTTGCCACCGAGTCGGGCATTTTCATTTATAATCTTAAAACACGTGAGTTCACCAACCTGAAAAAACAGTTTTCAGACCCGTATTCATTATCGGATAATGCAGTTTATACGTTGTGTAAAGACCGCGAAGGCGGCGTTTGGGCCGGGACTTATTTTGGCGGCGTGAACTATTACCCCCAACCTTATACTCCCTTTACTAAATACTTTCCCGATTGTACCAATAAAACCATCAGTGGCAGCGCGGTGCGCGAAATATGTGAAGACCCGGATGGTAATATATGGATCGGCACGGAGGACGCAGGACTGAACAAGCTTGACCCACGTACCGAAACCTTTACGCATTATAAACCAACAGGCACACCCACCGGTATTGCCTATCACAATATTCATGGTTTGCTGGTGCTGGGCAACGAAGTTTGGGTGGGCACGCTTGATCATGGGCTCGACATTATTGACCGCAAAACAGGCCAGGTGGTCAAACACTATGGCAGCAATGTGCATGACAATACTTTCAGAAACAATTTCATAGTAACCATGCTGCAAACCAGGCGGGGTGAGATCTATGTTGGCAGTGGCGGCGGTCTGTACCAGTACCACAAGGCTACAAAAGCTTTTGAGTGGCTGCATGAAACCGAGTATGGGGAATTTATCAGTTGTTTAACGGAAGACCATGCCGGCATTATCTGGACTGGCACGCATAACCAGGGGGTGCTGTATTACGACCCGCTCACCCACCATTGGGGCCGGCTGCGAAACAATCCGAATGATACCAATAGTTTATCTATCAACGATATCAATGCCATTGGGGAAGACAGTCACCATAATATCTGGATCGCCACGGAAGGCGGCGGACTTTGTAAACTGGACGCCCAGCGACAACGTTTTACCCGCTACACCCTGCAAAACGGGTTGCCCAGTAATTTTGTGTTCAAGATAGTGGAAGACGATCACCAGCAGCTCTGGATCACTACCTCCAAAGGGTTGGTAAAACTGGACCCTGTTTCACAGACCATGACCGTTTACACGAAGGCCAACGGGTTATTGTATGATCAGTTCAATTACAACAGCGGGTATAAGGACCCGAGTGGGAAATTATATTTCGGGTCAATAAAAGGAATGATCGCTTTTCGCCCCGAAACCTTTACGGCTTCTTCTCTGGCCCCTCCGGTGTATATCACCGGGTTTCAGGTCCATAATAAAGAACTGTTGATTGAAAAAGACCATTCCCCATTGCAGCAGTCCATTCTATATACCAATGCCCTCACGCTGCCATATGATGAATCTTCCATCAGCATTGATTTTGCAGCATTAAGTTATACCAGTCCGGAGATCACCGAATACAAATACCGAATGGAGGGTCTGGATAAAAACTGGACATACCTTTCCACCAATCGCAAGGTGTACTTTACCAACCTGGCGCCGGGCCGCTATACTTTTCGATTGATGGCTGCCACCAATGGCCACTGGAGCCAGGAGAAACAATTGCAGCTCATCATTACCCCACCCTTTTATAACACCTGGTGGGCATGGCTGATATACGCGGCCATAGTGATCGCCATTGCCTGGTCGTTTATTCAAAGCTATCACAAGCGATCACTGGAAAAAAAGGAGAAGGAAATTTATGAAGCCAAGTTCGAGTTCTTTACCAATGTAGCACATGAGATCAGGACCCCGCTTACTTTAATAAAAGGCCCTGTAGAAAATCTGATGGAAAAAGTGGAAGAACTACCAGCCATTAAAGAAGATGTGACGATGATGGAAAGAAATACCAACCGGCTGATGACGCTGATCACGCAGATCCTCGACTTCCGCCAAACGGAAGCAAAGGGGTTTAGTCTTGATTTTACAAAGGTGAATATCACCAACCTGTTACAGGAAGTGTATACAAGCTTTCAACCACTGGCCAAAAAACGGAACCTGCAGTTTATGCTATTTTTACCCGACACCCCGGTAATTGGATGGGTAGATGAAGATGCGTTGAATAAGATCCTCTACAACCTGTTCAGCAATGCGGTGAAGTATGCGGAACAGGTAATCACCGTGCAATTGTTACCCGTACAAAAAGAAGACACCGCATTTGTAGTAGAGTTTTCCAATGATGGCGTGTTGATACCGGTATCCATGCGGGAGCGGATCTTTGAACCCTTCTATCGAATAAAAGAGAATATAAAACAAAAAGGAACAGGCATTGGTTTAACCCTTGCCCGTTCGCTCACGCTGTTGCACCAGGGTAAACTGTATGTAAAAGAGAACACCGGGGCGCTGAATACATTTGTGCTTTGCTTACCATTACAACCACCTATAAAAAAGAAATAAACCTTATGAATCAATTGCCGCTGATCTTGCTGGTAGATGATGAAGAGGAAATCCTGGATTTCCTGGAAAGGATCTTGCAACCAAAATACGCAGTACTGAAAACATCGAATGGACAGGAAGCCTTGCAGGCGCTGGCTTCGAACGTGGTACAACTGATCATCAGTGATGTGATGATGCCGGATATGGATGGGTTTGCATTGTGTTCATTGATCAAATCGAATGTGGAGTACTCACATATTCCCATCATTCTGCTTACGGCCAAGAATACCATTCAGGCCAAAGTGCAGGGGTTGGAGCTGGGTGCCGATGCCTATATAGAAAAACCTTTTTCAAAGGAGCACCTGCTGGCGCAGATGGCCAGTTTGCTCACCAATCGCAATATGATCCGGGAGTATTTTGCCAATTCCCCGCTGGTGCACATTAATAGTATGGCGCATACCAAAGCCGATGAACAGTTTCTGGCTACGCTGCATGCCATTATCATTGAGCATATGGAAGAAGTGGAGCTGGATGTGGAACAACTGGCACGGTACATGAATATGAGCCGGGTGACCTTATACCGCAAGATCACCGCCATCAGCGACCATACACCGCTCGAACTGATTCATATTACCCGGCTGAAAAAAGCCGCCGAACTGCTGGTCTCCGGTGATTATAAAATGTATGAGATTGCCGCCATGACGGGATTTAGTTCGCAGAGTAATTTCACCAGGAATTTTCATAAACAGTTTGGGGTCGCTCCTACTGATTATGCATTGCGGAAGAATAAGGATGCTTGAGAATGAAGACCTGTAAGGTCCATCATTGAGTCTTGCACTATCAGCCTGACACCTTGGACCTGACAGGTCTTGTTCATTTATCAAGACCTGTCAGGAGCGCTTAAGCCATCTACGTACACTGACTCAAATGGCGCTCCTTACAGGTCTTGCCTATCCCCTTTTCCATTAATGAGTACATTCATGAAACGAATCCCCCGCCGGATAACTGAATGAATTGACGAGTTTCCAACGCACCTTGTACATTCCAAAGCTGGTGTTCTTGAAAACAGTAGCGCCATTCAGGTCGGTGATCACATCAGTGCGCCAGGTCTCTCCGCCATTGCCATTGGCAACATCCAGGATGGTTTCATAGCCATCAGGGCCATTGCACACCGATTTTGCCCCACTGATAGTTTTTATCAAAGTAAATACACCAGTAGATACATTGAATTTATAGACATGTCCACTGTTTGTTAGCCACAGATCGGTAGTGCTGCCATACACTGGGAACAGGTCATGTGCATTGCCTTGTGGCATGGTATAGGTCTTTTTTAAAGTGAGGACCGGGCTGCCGCAGCTGTTGTTATAACTGAAGGCCTTCAGCTTGTCTTTACCGGCTGCCCATAACAGGTTGTTGGCTTTATCCCATACCACATTGTGCACATCTTCAAAGGTTACCTTTCCTCCTTGTTTGCTGTCGTCATTAATATAGGAATCTACGGTGAAAATAAGCAGGTAGCCACCAGTGGTAGAAGCGGTAACCACATTACCATTGGGAAGTACTTCTGCGGAGTGGGTATTTCCACCGGCATAATCGTACCAGATGGCTTTTTTGGTTGATACATTGATGATGGCCACCCCACCGCCCGATGCAGTAGCCAGAATATATTTACCACTGTATATCGGTTTGGCCTCGCTGAGGTTGGAGAACCAGCCTTGCGCACCAGAACGGATCATGGCATAGGAGGCAGTGGGTTTCCATTCCCACGTAATTGTATTACTGTTGGCCACATCGACCATTACGATACGGGCATTCTTTTGATCGCAGATAACTATCTCTTTGGCAGTAGCTTCTTCAGCGGCCTGTGTCGTTACCAACTCCGAGGCGTCATCAGTTACAGGTATTTGAGAGACATTTTTTTTACATCCCAGTGCAAATACCAGGGAAAAGAAGAGGGAAACGGAAAAGATCTTTTTCATGAATAAGTGTTTTAATAAGTAATAAGGTTGTACACTGCATTCTATAAAAAAAGCCTTTACCCGTTTTAAAATACATGACAAAGATATGCACATCCGGCAGGTGGTTATAGTTGCCGGTTTTATGCAATAGGAAATAATCTAATAATAATAGATTATGAATATATAGTAAATAATCACCAGCCGCAAAAGTTGGCACCTTATTCTTTAATAGCCGGTAACCCATCAGAATAAAAGAGGGGCGGGAAAGTGAACGCCTTTCCTAAGATTTTTCGGTAATTGACAGGTTTTGCCTGGGTTTGTAATTCGTAGGTATACGTTCCGGCCCCCAGGTATTCAGTATATGAATTGATCAATGGCATTCTGAGTTGACCGTTCTTAAAAAGCTTTTGATTTCTTGATACACTCAATTGAAGTGTTGCTTTGGCACCAGGTGGTACAACAACGGTATAAGATATTTTACTACCGTTTCGTTTCCAGGACGATACAATAGTACCATAGGGCGACCGGTGGGTAGCATCCAACTGGTTCAGTCCGTTTACAAAATTCGGCTTCAATAAGAACCATTTAAAGCCTGGTAATTCTGCTGCTGGTTTTATTCCGCCCAATCCCTTGTAGAACCAGGCGCCTATTTCGCCAAACATAATATGATTGAGTGAAATGTCATTGGCGGCATCGATCTTCCAGTTCTCATATAAAGTAGTGGCGCCATTTACGATCCACCAACCCCAGGCGGGAAAGCTTTCCCTTGAAGCCAGTTTATAAGCCAGGTCAGCATAGCCGTTTTCACTCAATGCATTCAGGATGGATTTGGTGCCCAATAGTCCCACATCAAGTCTGATGCTGTCGGCCTCTACCCGTTTAGCGAGGTTAGCAGCGACTTTCGTTACCAGGGAATCAGGTACCACGTTCCAGTATAAGGGAAAACTTAATTCGGTTTGCGTTCCGCTGCCATAGATGCCGGTTACCGGGTTCAGGTATTTGTCGTTTATGGCGCTTTTGATCCTGGTGGCCAGCGAATCATACTTTTCTCCATCAGCTGAATGGCCCAGGATGTGTGCGGCTTTGGCAAGAATATAAGCATCAGTATAATAGTAGATGGACGAAGTAAGCTCAACCGGTGATTTTGATTTTACCGGCACCCAGTCGCCCAATCCCCAGGTGGTTAAACCGGAAGGATATAACTGGTCAATGTGATCAACATAGCGTTGGATGTTATCGTAACAACGCGCTAACAAAAGGGTATCACCATAGAATAAATAAATGTTCCAGGGAATGATGGCGATGGTGCTCGTCCAGTCGGGACCGTTGGCCCATTCATACCCCCAGCCACTGGTAGGAACGATGGCTGGCAACACGCCATTGGGCTGTTGTTCATCCCGATGATCGGCCAGCCATTTTTCATAAATGGTAATACCATCAAAATTGTACAGCCCCGTCTCTATGTTGATATGTGCATCGCCCGTCCAGCCGTTCTTTTCCCGTTGGGGGCAATCGGTGGGATAACCATAAAGGTTTGACAGATAGGAATTATTGGTCGCCTGCCAGATCTTGTTGATGACAGGGTTGGAAGTTGTTACCGTACCAAGCGCGGGCACATCACTATGCATGAAGTAACCGGTTAGTGCTTCTTTTGCCAGTTTCACGGGTACACTGCTGGTCACTTCTATGTATTGAAATCCTTTGTAGTTGAAGCGGGGCATAAAACTTTCGTTGCCCTTGCCACTGGCAATAAAGATGTCGGTACCAAAAGGATCGGCAGTACCAACCGGCCGGTAGTGTACATCGATGTTCGATTGATCAACATGGCCATCTGGTCGCAGCCGTTCGCCATGCTTTAACCGGAACAGGGTACCAGCCGGCGCATTGACTGTCAGGCGGCTTACACCTGCGATGTTCCGGCCAAGGTCAAACACAAAGGTGGTATCGTTAAAAGCATGTACAGATTTAGTGGGTATAGTATCTGTGATGCGGATAGGCTGCATAATCTGAGCTACAATATTCGTTGATGGGGCCGCGCGATAGATCACTTCTTTCCATTTTGAATCATCAAAAGCAGCTTCACTCCAGCCGGGTTGTTCCAGGCGGGCATCATAGTGTTCACCAGTATAAATGCTATTGAAGATGACCGGACTTCCGGTTGTTTTCCAATCTTTACCTGAGGTGATCGTTTCCACGCTTCCATCCTCATATGTAATGCGCAGGTCCATACAGAACGCGGGCCGGTTGCGCCAGGGAGCTTCATGAAAATACCACACGGCTGTTGATTGGTGATTGTACCAGCCATTACCCAACAGAACGCCAATGGCGTTTTTTCCGCTTTGCAGCTGGGCAGTCACATCATGGGTAAGGTACAGGGTGCGCCGGTCGAACCGGGTATACATAGGATCGAGGCGATGATCGCCGATCCTGTTGCCATTGAGATATAGTTCATACAACCCGGCGACTGCAATGTATGCGCGGGCGGACCGTATTTTCTTATTAAGAGAGAATGCCTTTCTGAAATAAGGCGCCGGTTTAGTATTGATGTCCCGGCTGTCACTGATCCAGGCGCCTTGCCAATTGACGCTGTTCATCATACCTGTTTCAAAACAACCAACTGAAGATAACGGTGATACCTGTTTATCTTTATCCCATACCTGAACCGCATAAAAATACCGGGTGAATGGCTGCAGGGGTTTGCCCTGGTAAACCACCAGTTGCTGGGCAGATGGCATGGAATCCGTTTTCCAAAAATTTCCATTACCCTGGCTTACAGCCAGTGAGTCGGTCCCAACAATAACCTGAAACGCTGTTTGCCATGCTCCTTTGCGGGTATCCTTTAATTGCCAGGTAAAACGCGGTTGTGCAGCATCTATCCCTAAGGGATTGGTCAGATACTCACAGCGCAACTCCACGGGTAAACATACCGATTGCGCCATTGTATTAATAGCAAAGACCATTAATACAATGGCGCAAATTGCTTTCTTATGTAACATGCTTAGCTCTTTAATAATGCAGGCTGTTCTTTATATGTCTTCCACAAGAACTCACCGAACAAGGTATTTGCCCAGGCGAACCAGCTACGGCTGAATTTTTTGGGATCGTCTTTATGAAAAGATTCGTGCATAAAACCAGTATCGGCATGAGTTTTTCGCAACATGTCAATACAGGCTTTGATCTCGGTAATGTTGGTGCTGGTAAGTCCGCGCATAATGATTCCCATGGGCCAGATCATATCCTGTCCAACGTGTGGACCGCCAATACCTTCACCCGCTTTGCCCTTATAGAAGAAAGGGTTGTCAGCTGACAACACCAGCTTGCGGGTATTTTGATATACAGGATCTGATGTTTTTACGGCACCCAGATAAGGCATACCGAGCAGACTGGGTACATTGGCATCGTCCATTAAATTGAAACTGCCAAAGCCATTCACTTCATAGGCGTATACCTTTCCATAGCCTTTGTGCTCTACTATGGCATATTGTAGTAATGCCTTCTCCACTTCACTGGCCAGTGCATTTAACTGGGCAGCAGTAGCGGAATCTTTTACGATGACAGTGAACATTTCTGCAGCTTGCCGTAAGCTCACTACCGCAAAGAAATTAGAAGGTATCAGGAAAGAAAACAGCGTAGCATCATCACTTGGGCGGAAAGCCGAGCAGATCAATCCCACTGG
The DNA here is from genome assembly GCF_017742245.1 of Niastella soli. GTDB lineage: Bacteria > Bacteroidota > Bacteroidia > Chitinophagales > Chitinophagaceae > Niastella > Niastella soli. The sequence goes on along the minus strand of NZ_JAGHKO010000006.1, from coordinate 2,818 downwards.
TCTTACCGGGTAGCCATAACCGCGCATAGGCTGCGTATCGGTGGCATGCGGTGTAGTACGCTGAAATTTATAGGAACCATTGCCACTCTTACGTTGTTGATCGCGGAAGGTAGCCAGGATGGTCTTGATCGCTTGTTGCCATTGTGCATCGAAAGGCGTTGTATCACCGCTGAGTTTCCAGTAGCGATAAGCCAGGCGGATAGGATAGCATAACGAATCGATCTCCCATTTGCGTTCATGCACACCGGCCTTCATATCGGTATGGTCTTTTTCCCATTCACTTTTCTTCTCGGGATCATTATAGAATGCGTTGGCATATGGATCTTTCAGAATACAGGCGGTTTGTTTATTGATAACGCCGGCGATCAACTGTTGCAGGGGTTTATCCTGCAACATAAATGCCAGATAAGGCCATACCTGGGCGCTGCTGTCTCGCAACCACATAGCATCGATGTCACCGGTGATCACATAAGTTTCGGGGCGCCCGCTTTGCGTAGTATGAAACACAGTAGTATCCAGTGTATTAGGGAAGCAGTTTTCAAACAGCCAGGCCAGTTCAGGCTGTTTAACATTGGCCTGGAATTCTTTTATGGCATTTTCCACTGCGGTACTGGTGAAGTTCCGTTTATCGGCCGGGGTACGAACTACGGGGTATTGAAGGGGGGCTGTCAGGCCACGCATATTGCCTAGTAATAAACCAGCGCCTGCCAGAGTAGATTGTTGAATAAAGCTTCGCCTTTTCATATGTGACATGTTTATTGCAAAATTTGCTGGTAAATCTACATGTTTAATTCGTTTAGCAGCATTTGATTGGCAATAAACCCCCAAAGTCACCTCTTCTCCTAAAACGCAAATCCCCGGCTTTTCAGTCAGGGATTTGCAACAAACATGCTGGGGTATCTGCAGGTATATCGAATGAAAGTAATTAGATCTATAATCCGGCTAATGCTTCCAGTAACATACAGGCACTCAGTTGTATGGAGCCATCTGTTTTAGGTCCTTTTGGCTGGGCACTCCAGTCAGAATTGAAGATATAATCGGGTCGGTAAGTAGCTTTGGTAAGTAAGCTTTCTCCATTTGTTTTCAGGAATTGAATATACTCGTTACGGGTTGAACGGCTGATCTCCTTCAATCGGATCAATTCATTTAAATAGCTGATGAAGATGCCTTTGAACAATCCGCCGTCGCCTGCGCCTTCATCTTTCAGGATACCATTGGGCGCAAATTTTTGTTGGTCCTTTATGATGTAATTGGCAGTTTTCAGCGCATCCTGTAAGTATTTATTGTCTTTAGTGATGGTATAGAGTTCGAGCGCTGCGCCCAGCCAGGTACCCTGGTTGTAGGTATAGAGGCCAGTTTCCTTATAATTGCCAAAGGCGTCCCATACTACACCACGACTTGTATCAACAAGGTATGCTTCCTGCCACTGATAAATTTTCTTTGCCCAACTCAGGTCCTCCCCTGCTTTATTGAGTTTGTACAGTTTTGCAGCAATGATAATGGCCGGACCGTTACTGCAGGCATTTTTTGAATCAGGCATACCGCTTTGCCACATGATCCCACCGCCATGGATGTTTGTCCAGCCAGCATTAATATTGTCCCACAGTATTTCGGCCACTTCTTTGTATTTGCTGTCATTGGTAACATCGTAGGCATGCAAACAGGCGAGGGCCAGCCATTCCATATCATCATAGAACTTATTGGCCCAATGACTACCGTTCATGTTATAGATCCCGGTAAGCAGATTGCTCATACGGGCAGTATAAGCAGGGTCTTTGGTACGGGTAAATCCATTGGCCAGTACATCAAGGGCATGGGCATTCCACCAATAGTCGAAGGTGTCGTTTCCGTTGTTGTTGTGCAGGAAATAGTTTTGACTTTTTGACCAGAACTGGGTGGTGAGAGCTTGCTGGGCGCTGTCGGCAGCCTTTGACCAGTTGATCTTTACTGATTGTGAAAAGGCGGTGGTTACTGATAAAATTGAAAGGGCTAAAAGAGTCAGGAACTGGTTCATAATAGGGCGTTTTAATTTCTAATATTAATTAATCAACCGCTTTTCATATGGACCATTGGGCTTTAAATGAATTTATCTTGAATATACTGAACCAAATTCACTTTTACTAGCCCCCAGCACTCCTAACTCACATATATATTATTCTATAATGAATATCTAATTAATGGCTATTTGATTTGCATATCAATTACACAGTTCAAAGCTTGAAGTTTCGGGCTGCTGGTTGCTGGTTCCAGGTTCGGGGAGGTCCCAGGTTGGCTCCGTTCCCGCCATGAGGAGAGGCGTCAGCCGAATTTTCTTGTAATAGATATGAAGGAAGTGAATCACTACAGTTTCGAAAATATGAGGCGCAGCCGAATTCAGTAATCCTTATTCCGGCTATGAGGCGTCAGCCGAATGTTGTTGTAGTAGAGATGAAGGAGGTAAATCACTACAGTTTCGAAAATGTGAGGCGTAAGTCGAATATCATAATCCTTGTTTCGGGCATGAGGCGGCAGCTGAATGCAATAGTCGATGATGGAAGTAAATCAGCTTTAGGTTTCAGCCATGAGGGACCCAGCCGAATGTTGTAATAGAGATAAAGAGGAATCAATCCAGGTTCGGAAATATGAGGCATAAGCCGAATATCGTAATCCTTATTCCGGGCATAAGGCGCAGCCGAATCCCGCATTTCCATTGCCGATTCACGATTGCCGATTGACGGACCTGAGCGCAGCGAAGGCCGGTTTGCCGTATCATGTTTAACCTTTCACGTTTCACGTCTTGCCAATCAGTAAGATGCTGCAGCTTAATTGGAGAGGCGGT
>NZ_JAGHKO010000005.1 GCF_017742245.1 Niastella soli | reverse complement strand
ATCCCCCAATCAATACTCAGTTTAGAAGAATAAGAATTAACCGTTTTCCTTACTTGGTTGTAATAGTGTTATAATTAACTCGGTAAGGCATGTAAAAAGAAAACCGAAATACTGAACTGTAAATACAAAGCTGTATCAATTTGATGCAGCTTTTTTATTTGGTTAAGGTGAAGGAGAGAGTGATTCAAAAAACTGAGGAAGAGAATCACAAGCAGATTGCGTAGTTATTTCAGTTGGCAATTGAACTTAATCAATAAATGTTTTTCGTTTCGAACATACCGAAAGGTGATGATCTTCTAAAATCCCTATCCGGTCTTACTTCTGTTCACAGGTCTCTTCAATAATCCCAAGATTGATCGGTTTGTATTTGGAGATCTGCGCCAGCGAGACCACCTGACAGAGTTGTATATTCTCCTTTACCGCCATTTTCTCCTTTGTTAAATTCCACACGGGTTCGCCTTTTCTTGTCTCAGCTTTGAACACAAAGAATATTATTATGTGTTTCATTTCGACCTCTATTATACGCTAATTTTGGCAGGAATCAAAACGGGAAGGTCATCTTTTACTACTATATTAAAAGCTATGATCTTATTTTAATTACACTAAAACTATACTTAGGCAAAGCCACTGAAATTATCTTATTGTTTATCGGAACTTTTGAACTAACCGGCACGACGTTCAAAGGCTGGCCTAGACTATTCATTGCATTTCCATCATCAGCCTTTAAAACAGTTATGGTTGCTGTGCTTTTGCTGTTTCCCAATTGGGGTACCTCTATTTTTTTCGCCTTTCCCTTTCCGGAAGGATTGACCAGTTTAATGATCACCTCGCCGGTGTGCTTATCTGTCACGGCAGATGCCCAGATACTATCACTCCCAGCAATGACATTCCCATTTTCTGTAATAGACGCCATACTCGTTCCTTTATTCAGAGAAAACAATTGTTGCACATAATAGCTTGGCGTGCGGTAACTGGTGCTATTATCAAACCAGATCAGATTGGGCGTCCACTGCCAATCTTTTACATGAGCAAACAGCGGCGCATAGGCTGCCATGCAAATAATATCTGCATTGCGTTCAACGCCGGTCATAAACGCGGCCTCGGCTAATGCGCAAAACAGGGTGTTTTTATTTTCCGGACTGCCAATCCGTGTACTCATGCAGGCATATTCGCCTAAAAATATTTTAGGTCCCTTCCGGTCGTAGTGATCATACTTGCTTGCATTCATCAAAAACCAATTGGCTGTTTGATAATAATGCTCGTCTATAATATCAACATTCATTTTTCTGAGTGCCGAATCCATAAAATGAAACTGCGGATTGGGAGAGTATCCTGTCGCACAGATCAGCTGCATATAAGGATACTTTGTTTTTATTGCCTCCCTAAATAGCTCTAATCGCTCTATATACTGCGGTCCCCAGTTTTCATTTCCAACACCAAGCATTTTCATATTGAATGATTCCGGATGGCCCAATGCTGCTCTCTTCTTACCCCATGCAGTAGTTACATCTCCATTAGCAAATTCTATTAGATCGAGTGCGTCCTGCACATAAGAACTCATTTCGTCCATTGGCACTACTTCCGCTGCATCAAACTGGCAACTGAGACCGCAGTTAAGAATTGGCAATGCGGCGGCTTTCAAATCTTCGCATAACTGGAAGTATTCATAAAATCCCAAACCAAAACTTTGAAAGTAATCGGGCAATGGTTTACCGGCTGCCCCCTCTTGCCATAGATTTGAAATCAATTTGCTACTACGGGCTTTCATTACAAAATGTTATCTATAATTATTAGAAGAAGCGGAGAGAGAGGGAACTGATCCTACCCTACTCCTTATTGTTAGTCAGTTAGTTGAGTGCTGCAAAATGGGTGACGCCAGGGATGACGCTGGGAAAACATCATATTGATAAGAACTATAACTCTAAATAAAGATAAATAAATTTCCCTTTTCCATATTAGTTACCTTCTTGGTAATATAAATCGCCCAAACATTAACAATCTTTCCTTTCCCCCGTAGCTTCAAGGATTCAGAAGAATTTAAAAGTACAATTCCATAAGGGAGCCACAAAACGAATCCTAAACCCAATTAAATATATTTATCTATGAACCCCTCCAACCAAATGCCTGCCCAACATGAACTTTACGAAATGTTCGACCGTTATTTTTTTTGATTATAAAACTCCACCCATCTTCTTCCTTCTGGGCAATCACACAACTTTTCATTTGTAACATGCGACCTTTCGCCTAAATATTTCTCTCTTGGATACTTAAACAATGGACTTATATTAAAACTTATGCTTGGCTCTTTTCCCTGTTTCCATGAATCTGGGTTTAAGCCAATCATTTGAGCTGGTTCCATTATTGTTGGCGGGGCCAAAAACATCCCCCACCCTTCTTTATTTAAAATTAACCCAGCCAACCATGCTATTCCATCAGCATATTCGATTTGAAAGAACACCTCCCTTTCACCTTTCTTGACAATTTCGAAACCTCGTTCATCATTATTATACTCATAATTATCATTAAACATCTCCCAAACGTTGTCATTAATCGCACCCACTAAATTTTTCCTGTTATCATAAAGTATGAACCAAACATGCAACTTTTCCTCTTTGACATATACTTTAAAATATGGATTCTCGTCCTCCAATGACGTACTGATTCCAATCCCTTTATACATTTGAAATGTGAGTCCCGAATGACCAATTCTGAATTCTGGTGATTGCACATTTCTATCTTCATTTAATTCGCCGATTTTATCTTTTATCTTTTCTTCAATTCCTTCTTTAGTGATTTGAGAAATGGAGTTATAAGCAACTAATGAGGCTACAACTATGGCGAAAATTAACACTGTTATTTTTAATTTCCTTGAGTCCGTCCACTTGTAGGTCAATAAAGCGAGTAAAACTGCACCGAAAAATGTCAGGACTATTTCTAGATATCTCATTTATGAAAACTATTTTAAAATGAAACACATAACATCCATTACTATATTTAAGAAGAGTTACTAGAGCCTTATTAAATTTAAATAACTAGCCTAGCCCAACTAGATATTTTACTCCAACGATTGCTTTGTGAAGCTTTTGTAGAATAGTTGATAAAAGCTTCAGGAAATGCGTCAAGTACATCTTGCAACTTTGGCTTTGGATTTCGCAGTAGGTATTCGGCAACTTTTTCAATGAACTGGTCTTCAGAAACAACCTCTTTTAGCTTTGCTGATATTCCAGCGTTGTCCAAAATTGTTTGTTTACCATCAAGGATTCCCTGAAAACGCAAATAGGAAATCTTCCTATCTTCTTCAATTGAATCAATAGAATTGGAGCCCATAAATCGCAAATAACAGTCAATTAGTTGATCAGGAGTATACGCATATTTGTTTTGAATTTTGCCAAGGGTTCTTTTAATTTTAACCTTGGTTATATTATTATCAAGCACATTTACAACAAAAAGCCCCCAACCAAAAAGAATAGAATTAATTTGTCTTTTTGACAATTCAGTCTTGAAGTCCTTAGTCAATTCTGGAACGCGAGCTAACAGCTCAGCGGGTTTGGCAGACGGATGTTCTTTTAAGAACTGATACGCAGCCTGGACTTTATTAAAACTAATTGCCGTTTCTGCAAGGCCTTTTAAAAACAGATCTTCTTGACAATCTACATTTGCCCAATCATTTAGAATTAAAGTAGATTCGTCTAGCTGAGTGGCAATTTTTAAAATAACAAGCTCCTTTGAAACCCGATTAGATAATTGCTCCCCATTCTGCAGCTTTTTAATTGAATCAACTACTATTTGTGGACTAATATATAAAATAAGATCAGCGTTGAACTCATAATTTGCCGATCTTCCTTTGCGAGATTCGACAATTTTATCTTTAATAGGTAAATTAGTGCTTGTCAGCCAAGTCATTAAATTAAGAGCATAAGCCTTCCACGTTTTTTCTTTAAAATCAGAGGTTTTGAAAATTCCTTTCAAAACAAATACAATATCATCAACAGTTATCTTCTTTCTATCTAATTTTGCTAATTCAATGTAAGGCGTATAGTTTTTTAGTTTTTCAGTTATATATTCAATAAACGCGATTTTATTTATTGCTTTACTCTTATCCGTTATTTCATAAATGTCTGAATTTTCTTTTTTTCGAAGTAAGCCGAAACTTCTTAATTCGAATAATATATTAAAAAGTGTCTTTTTTGTAAACGTTTTCGAGTGTTCGTTCGAGATCTCCTCAAACGTTCTAACCATATTTTTTGCAAAGCTTAAATAAAGCTGAAGACAACCTGAATAACTTTGCCGAATAAGATAGCTTTCGCCTATTACGGGAATGTCTCCATTAACAAGATAGTCCCTGAAAATATCCCAATAAATATTATACTTACTACCTGTATTAATAACAAGGCGTTTGTGTATAAGTTGATGCAATGCCTCTTCGTCAATATTTTCTAATTCGGAAATATCCAAAGCAGATTCAGAATAAGATCTGCGCGCAATGTAATTTAATGTATTTGATTCTTCGGCAGTCAATTTTTCTAAGTCAGAATCGAATAATGATTTAATATTTAAATCTTGTTCAATTAGTTCTTCAAGCGTTTTCCCATTAGTATATTGTTGGTAGGTATGAATGCATAACTTTTTTATAAGCCACGGGAACCCTTGAGAAGCGTCAATTAGACGCCTTTCTAAATCGTTCCCCAGTGGCTTTTTTATTTCTTTACTTAATTGATTAATCACATTTTTTACATCTGTTAGTCCAAATTCCGGAATTTTCAGATTAAGTGCATAATCCTTAATTTGAGAAAATTGATGGTATGCAGCATTTCCAATTGGAATGTTTATTTCTGACTTCCAGGAGAAACCAACTATTACATTTTCTTTAGCATCATTCACATCAATAAGAAATTTATAAAAGGCTTCAAATAGATCTTCCTTTCTAAAAACATCTTCGAATTGGTCAAATACAATTATTAAAACTTTGTTTTGTGATTTTAATATTGATAAGATTTGCTTTATTGAATTATCAGATAAAATATCGTAGGGAGATGCAAATTTAATATTATCACTAAAAAGGTTTTGTGAAATAAACCCATTTTGTTTCGCATCATCTATTAATTTCTTAAATGCTAATGCAATAAAACTGTTTGTTGACGCACTTCGTGTATCAACAGCCAGAGTAAAGGCCTTTTTCTTCAGGAACTTCGTCCTTGTTCTTCCTCGTAATTCCGCGATGACCGAACTTTTTCCCCAACCTGATTTTCCATCTAAGTAGAATATTCGGTTTTGTGTTTTGTTTTGTCGCACCTGTTCAATAAGAGCTAATAAATTATCTCTTAACGAAGCTCTCCCAATAAAGTGTTTTATAGAAGCGGGCGAATAATCATACCAATTTTCACTCTCTTTTATTTCGGTCACATTGTCCAATACTCTTGCGATCTTCTGTTTGCCTGACATTGTGGAAGTAAATGGAGCAAGCTGTATAAAATTTAAATCCTTTACTTCTTTAACAGAGTCTGTAACCTTAAAAACTGAATCATCTTTTGAAGTAATTAAAGTTTTTGCGTCAATGATAGTAAAGTTTTCAGCAATTGCATTTTCCTGAAAAAATAGAACATAAAAAATGCCGAAATATGTATATGCTAATATAGTTTTTGAAACGTGTAGAGACAATTCATTATAGTTCAGCTTATTGATTCGGCCGGATTCAATTAATAACTCGATGATCTTATCCGGTCCTATAAAAGATACGTTTTTCTTCGAATTTTCAAACTGAAGCTTCAATGCAGATGCTTGCCTGTCTAATTCTTCTGTATGGATAAAATAGCCATAATCTACCGATTCGCCACTTATACCATAATCAACTCCGAAAATAAAGGTCTTTATTTCAGTAGATTTCGGCTTCTCCTTCGCCTTGCATTCAACATAAAGAGTTTCATTTTTATATTTATGTTTGGCTAACAAGTCAATTTCAAGCCCAGTAAAATGTACATTCGGATTTACTTCGTAATGCTGGCGCTCCAATAGATCCCTTATCAAATGTTCTAAAACGCTTCCGTTTGCACTTTTATTAATTTCCGGTTCAAGGACTATTTTGACTTCATTAATCATCTATATATGTTTCTTTATAGCTACAATAAGTAAATTAATCTAACCTCAAGCTCAGATATTAATTTATAGATAATTTATCCAAATTGGAAACTTTAAAGACTTGATTTGGATCAAGTTTTATGCCTTCACTAAAACTGATAGGATATGCGAAGTTTGAATTTGAAAAGCATGGCATACTTCACAACCCTACAGAACACATTAAACATAATCTAATATGAATCTAAAAGTAGGCTATCGAGAATCACAAACCAACCTAAATAAAATAACTGCAAATTTTTAGTCAGAAGGGCCACAGAAATTTTTTCGGCATAGACCTCCCAGCATTTCTGCTAAAGAATGAATTATAATGTTAAACGCCGTGGAGAATAAAGAACTTCTTTAAAAGTTCACAGAATGCGGATTATTTCTAATATTCTGATAAAATTTGAACTAAAAATCCCGGAAAGCCGATCCAGATCAATTTGCGGCTATTCTTACTAGCAGTAATTTTTGCTTTATTTAAGACTTTCTAACCATTTTTTATAAGAAGACTTGTGTTCTTCCACAGTACACAATTTTTCAATTTCATCAGTCGGCTGAAATATGCTTGCTCTTTCAGAAGCTGGTTTCCCGTAAACTATAATGTATGTTCCATACCCACCTGTTGCCCTATAGGCGGAATCAATTCTACAACCGGTGCAACCAATAATGGATTCATGTTTGTTTTCAAGAACTCTTCTTAAACTTTCTAATGCTGATATTGGGTGGTAAAGTTCGCTTACTGATTCGTTGACTTCGGAATCAGTATATTTTAAATGTGTAGTTTGTCCTTCACTGGTAATTGTCAACAATCCTGTTGCAACAAGATTTTTTCTTAAATCATACCTCTTAATCGAATATTGCATATATAAAATCTGTTTGGAATTTAAAGTCTGAATAATTCAAGCTACCAGGTATACTTAGCTTTTATTAATCTTACCCCAATTTACCTCAAAGCTAATACACCCCCTCAATTTTTGATGGAGTATTTTTATCGTCACTTGGTTACCGTATGTTGCAGTCCTAAACGATATGTGTATGAAAGATTTTGTGCAGAGCGATATCAGGGCCAGCCGTATTCGGCGTTCATCCCAGCCGCCTTACGAACAACCTCATCTATCCCATATTTTTTCTTTCCGAGTCTGATCCACACTCGGATATTTCCCTTTTTGTTTAAAGCAACTTTGTCTAATCGTTCACCATTAAACCAGTAACGAGTATGAAAGAACTAAATACAAACGGAAACACTCCTATCCTGTTTCCCTACGAGCCGACAGAATACTGGCAAAGCATCCGCCAGGTAATCAGGGAGGAAATGGCCAGAATGGAAAAGGAAAACCCGCCCAAAGGAAATCTGCTGGAAACACCTGGCTTGACCTACAAACCACTTTTAAAGATCACTGAGTTGTGTACACTCTTCCAGGTTACCAAACCCACCATTTACAGTTGGATCAAAGCAGGGAAATTGAAGCCTGTAAAAGTAAGGTCAAGGGCTTACTTCCTGTTCCAGGATGTTCAAAAACTCATGAGCACAGATAGTTCAGATTAAGATAATCACCAGCCGTCCCTACCCCATACCAGGAACCGCGTATTTCTAATATTAAAACTTAATTACTATGGCCGAATTCAAAAAGCAAACTTTCCAGTTAAGCACCGGAAAGCAGATCAAACTACATGGAAACAGTTTCTTTATCAATCGCTCCTTAGAGATTGGCGAGGGCTTTGTTCCTAATATTTTCTCCATGTTCGAGGAACAATCGGACGGTAAACAAACCGAGACAGTTTCCAACCCCCACAGGCTAACTCCCGAAGAATTGCATGAACTGGCGGATTACAATATCCGTTTATGGCTGGACTTAAAAGAAAGCATCCGCACCTTTGGCATCAATAATCCTAAAGTTTTCAGCCGGGAAACTAGTCGCGGAGTAGATAATAACGCCACTGATTCTACCCCAAAATACAAACGGGAAAAGCCTAATTCCACTAAAGAACTTTAAAACTCAACCATGAAACAGTTATCGTGTGAACAGGCAAAACAGATTGATATGGTCGATTACCTGTCTTCATTAAACCACCTGCCAAATAAAGTACATAATCAGGACCACTGGTATTTATCCCCATTCCGACAGGAACATACGGCATCTTTTAAAGTAAATAGAAAACTCAATGTGTGGTACGATTTCGGTATCGGGAAGGGTGGCGACATTATTAATTTCGGCACCATATACCATAATTGCACTATAACCGAGGTGTTATCAAAATTATCGGCTTTTCAAAACCATTCTACTCTTTCTCTTCACCCGCCTACCATATCTGGCGAAACCGCCAGTTCGTCCTCCCAGCTTGCTGGTGAAAGGAAAGAGTCAACAGACTCCAAAATACTGGCCGTGGCCGTTCGGCCTTTGTCGGCCAATGCATTATTCGAGTATATAGAAAAGAGAAAAATTCCGCTGGATGTTGCCGACCAATATTGCCGGGAGGTTGATTTTGTCTTATATGGTAAACAGCAAACCGTAATTGGATTTCCCAACAACGCTGGCGGTTATGAACTCAGAAGTGAAAACTTTAAAGGCAGCAGTTCGCCAAAGGACATCACTTTTATTGATAACAAAACCGACCAGCTTGTCGTGTTTGAAGGCTTCTTTTCTTTCCTTTCATTTTGTATTATCAATAAAAATCAAACCACTCCCCTAACCAACTGCCTTGTACTTAATTCACTTGCGTTTCTCGACAAAAGCCGGGACTTAATGGAAAAGCATGTACGGGTTCATTTGCTTTTAGACCGGGATCTGGCTGGTAAGAAACATACAGAAAAAGCCCTGAACTGGAATCGAGACAGGTATATAGACAAGAGTGAATTTTACGGCGGCCATAAAGATTTAAACGATTGGCTTATTCATAACCGTAACAGTTTACAGCAAGGCCAGAGACAAGGAAAAAGGCTGTAAAATCCCATCTACGCCACAATTTATCGACCCTCGTACCAAGCTGCCAACCATAGGGAAAGACTGCCGGGTTTTATGGCGAGCGGTGTTTTTGTAGAACAAAAATTGCTAGGGGCCAAAAACACGCTCGCTTTTTGCTCCCGCTGGTCGCAAAAAGAAATACAAAATACATCTAAAATGAAGGGTATGAAACAAGAGGAAAGAAAGAATAGATCAGCCGGCAGACCGGCTAAAATTGTCAAAAAAGATATCAATGCAAGCGTACGGTTCACCAGTACTGAACACAATATTGTAAAAGAAAAAGCCAAAGACTGCGGACTTTCTGTTTCCAATTATATCAGAAAGGCTGCTATCTATAACACTGTAATACCACGTTTAACGGAAGAGGAACGGCAGTTTGCCAGGCAACTGGTGGGCATGGCCAACAACTTAAACCAGCTGGTAAAAGTCTGCCACCAGGAAGGATTGCTACAGACTATGGCCTACTTTGGAAACTATCGTCAACGTCTGGATGAGGTTTTAAAAAAGCTAAAACCATGATCAGTAAAGTAATTCCTGCCGATTCTGTTTATCATACCTGCCGGTATATCTGTAATAAACCGGGGGCGGAAGTACTGATAACCGATGGTGTAAGAGAGCATGATTTCAGGCTAATGGCTGAAGATTTTATCCGCCAGCAACAATTGCGACCGGGAAAAGAAAAGGCATTTTTCCACGGAATTGTAAGTTTTCATCCATCGGAAAGACCATCTAATGAAATGTTACAGACGATTGCCGGCCAATACCTGCAGCGACTGGGCATTGTTAATACACAGTACTCGATCGTTAAACATACTGACAAATCACACCTGCATCTTCATATTGTCGCCAACATGATTGATAATGACGGCAAGGTCATTAAAGATAATTATATAGGGTTGCTAGGTAAAAAAGTGGCACAGCAATTAACGCAGGAATACAAACTGATCCCGGCAATAAAAAAAGAAATAGCCATTACCAATCTGGAAAACATGAACGAACTGGAGGCATCAAGGTATAAAATATACATGGCTATTGCTGAGCTGCTGCCAAAGTGTAGTACAATGGAGACATTGGTTACGCGGTTGCAAAAACAGGGTATTGATACACAATTCAAGTACAAGGGACAGACGCAGGAGATCCAGGGAATAAGTTTTAAAATGGATAAATTTTCATTTAAAGGCAGCCAGGTTGACCGGAAATTTTCTTTTAGCGGATTACAGAAAGCATTATCCCAGGGAATTAATGAAAAGGTTGACAAAGAGCCGAAACAACAAGAGGCTGCATTACAAGTCCAAAACCCAAAACAGGATTTCCATAAAATTCTCTCACTATCCAAACATCATTCTAAAAAGCTTACCACAGCTAATACAGCATTAGAAAAGGCAAGCGACGTACTCAATAAAATGAATAAAGTATTTGAGGAATTATTAAAGTCGGAGGAAACACAAGAAAACCTGTCCTATAACTTCAGCCAGGAAGCGTATCTGCGCAAGAAAAGAAAAAAGCAGCATAAACATAAAAGGTGATTCTACTTCATCATTAAAATAGTTAACTATGACAGAGCAGAATAATGAAATATCGACTCCATTTACAGAAGTAATAACTAATATAATACAAAAGCAGGCAGAGCAAATTGCAGGCATTCAGGAGAAAATAAAGACTATCCAGACACCATTGCAGGATGTCACAGATATAAAAAAACAGCTAACGGATATCAAAGTGGCAATTACCGCCATAAAATTCCCCACGAAACAAATGGATGAATTGTCGGGAAAGTTGGCAACAAGTGTAACACTATTAAAGCAGCCAGTTGAGAATAAAGTATTTCACCATCACCACGTACCTAAATTAATATGGGTATCAGTAGGGCTATTTATTGTACTGTGCCTGACGTTCTGCGGCTGGTATAACACCAGCCAAAAGCTCGATTGGCATACCGCCAACGATTTCAAATACCGCTACCTTAAATTAAAAAACCACCCTTCATTACAGCAATTACTCCTATTTACGGACAGTTTATATCAGACCAATCCCGGCTTTACCGAGGAAGTTTTACATGGAGAAGATTCTGTACGCAAGATGATTCAGCAGTTGGTAAATGAAAAGGAACGGGAGGTGAATGATTTAAAAAGGAAGATGAAATAAACCTAACAGTTTTGGTAATAATTTCGTCGAACCTATATATTTTTACAATGGTAATTTAATAAAGACTCAACCATCACCCTAAGAAAGACATATCCGTTGGGGATGGAGACTGAATTCGAACAAGGTTGTTTTAAATCTTACAAAAATTATTTCCTGTAGAAAGAAGCGTACAGCGTTTAATAGTAAAAATATAATATTACCTACAATTGCAATGAGCACCCTACGTAATTTAACCATTTTCCTTTTTCTTACAGCTTTCGTTACTTGCACTATCCCAAAGCAGAACATAACAGCGAAACGTTTTTTAGTTTCTGTTAAGTCCATAAAAGGCGATACAATTATTAATTCAGCAGTTTACCACTCTGGACACATTTTTTGTTTGCAGGAAGATGGTAAAGTTATTGTTCTTGATACAGCATTTAATTTCGTTGATAGCCTGACTGCAAGATTTTCAAAGCTAAAAATTCAGTTCTTACACTCTTATAACGACACAATTCTGCTTTCAACGGATAAAGACATTTTCTATCTTGACACAGGTTTTGCTTTAAAGAAGTACAACAATCAGCCCTTTAAATACGGACTACCTTATTACAATGATTCAACATACTATGTTCATGCCTGCTCTGCTGGAGAATGGGGAGGTGCTGTATTTTTTTGGAATAAGAAAACAAACAAAACGTTTTCTTATCCAGCAACCGGTGTTCAACAAGTCTTTAAATTTAAAGACAATTATGTTGTAAGCAGTTTCTTAGCACACATGAGTGGCTTTTCAGACTATCTTTTAATAAAAGACCCGACAAAACTTTACGAACTTAAAGACGAAAAACAAAAAAGATTTTGCAATTGGTATGTGGATGTTGACAGTTTAAAGGGAAAAAAACATTTCGATACAACACTGCCATCGGGAGTAAAATACTATGCCGATGAATTCACAACAAGGACAATGTTAGCATTTCCGTACAATGACACTTTATACTCTATCTACTGTACAGACTCTGCAACAATTTTGGCAAAACATGTAAACTTCAAAATAATTCCTATTGACACCTTGCTAAAAAGGAGAATATCTTTTCAATTTGCAAATACGCATTTGACAAACGACGTAAGTGTAACGGCGTATAGAGAAAACTGGGGAACAAGTGACGCAAATAAAAATCCTATCAGTTATCAAAACACCGGGCTGATTTTCAGGCATGGCAACAGAATTACTTTTCTTGAATTCAAAACACCTCACATGTGGACGAAGGATTAGGTAACATTGCATTGAACGTATAAAGTGGTGGTTAATAGCAACAAATAGC
The DNA here is from genome assembly GCF_017742245.1 of Niastella soli. GTDB lineage: Bacteria > Bacteroidota > Bacteroidia > Chitinophagales > Chitinophagaceae > Niastella > Niastella soli. The sequence goes on along the minus strand of NZ_JAGHKO010000005.1, from coordinate 703,220 downwards.
CCAAGGCGACGGGTTGTCGAATAAGTTACCAATAAGTGTGATGTATTTGGCTTGTATAACACTAGCCAAAAGCTGGACCGGCACACGGCCAACGATTTCAAATACCGCTATCTTAAATTAAAAAACCATCCATCATTACAACAACTACTCTTATATACAGACAGCTTATACCAGACTGATCCCGGTTTTTCCGATGAAGTTTTGCATAGCGAAGATTCCGTTCGTAAGATGATTCAGCAGTTGGTGAATGCAAAGGAACGGGAGGTGAATAATTTAAAAAGGAAGATGAAATAAAAGCGCCGAAATGCATGCACGTTAGGCTTATAAATAGATTCCACGGTAAATTGTTTCGTTAATTAATTATTTTCATAAGCGTCAATTCTTTACCGGTTATTCAAAAGGAGATTTCCCTTTAAACAAATAAACATCTCTTGAAATTTCTTTTGACGTAGTGGGAAAAGAATGAGGTTCACATTTTTTGTTGGAATAAAAATTTTGATGTATTACATATTGCATTTGCCTATCATAGAAAGCATCCCGTATTCCCAATGAAATATAATCACAAACAGATGAACGATTTTTCCCTATTGACAAAACTCCTAATGCTTTCATTTTTGAAATAAGAACCTGGATAGAATTATACCTTATACCATTTTTTTCAAACTCGGAAGCAATCTCTTTTTCCGTCCTTATTTCAGAATCAAAAACTTTATTGTCAATGGCAAAATTTGTTACATTGGATGTATACTCCAAATAGAAGGGATGTATGTTTGACAGAGAATCGTAATAACAAATCAGCTTTCTAAACCGATCTTCATTTCCCCTGATTCGATAATCTCCATTTTTACATGCTGTTATAAAAACAAAGCAGATAAATGGGAATTTACCGATCAGGGAATACCCGGCACCAAAAAATTTACTTTCTGCCATATCTTTTACTTTGTGGATCTAATAAAACAACAGCTTCAAAAATTGCAGTGTTTAATTTTTATTCAGTTACTTCTCCTCTCTTGTCACGTACCAATATATCTGATTGAAAGAATTTATAATTTAAAACAAACTTATGCCTGATATTACAATATAAGTAATCATACGAAATGTTCAAAGAAAAAAAGCCCCGATGTAGAAACATCCGGGCTTCATGGTAATGGTACTGATTAGTAGCTTTATTAAAACAGGGGCTATCAATATTTGCCTATAATAACCGATTCTTCCAATATTTCACTATCCGACAATCCGGTCACTTCCCTTATAATCTTCATGGAAGCAGCTTTAGTGAGATTATCGCTATTCTTTTGAATATACCGGGCTATAGTAAACTCAGTACAGCCCAGGGCATCCATCAACCGACGGCGGGTGACGGGGTTGTTTATTGCTTTAAGTGCTTTTTGATTAAGTTTCATAACTGGATAAGTTTTGATTAGAATTTAATTAATGCTGCACTTACCTTAAAAATGGCTGCTATCTGTTCCAGGCTTTTTTCAACGGGCGGGTGCTTAAATTGGTCAGGGTTATCAGCAACCAGGCGGATACAATTTTCCTTTTCACCCTGATAAACCCTTCGGACTATCCCCTGCCAGTTGGTGTCGATGACATAATAGTACTGGCCAGGAATAAGAGATCGATTATCGGAAAGCCGGACTATAGCTATACGGCAACCATTGCAAAACGTGGGTTCCATGCTATTACCGATCATTTCAATAGAACCTTCCACCGCACCAAGACAAGGGGCACTTATACGATCAACAATTAATTCCGGTTCATTATTAGAAAAGATTACCATGCCACTGGCCGCTTTACCATCGGATTGTGGAACCGCAGGACCTGCGCTGGTCAGAGGAATTCTTAATGTTGCCGGATGTTGTTTTACAAGTTCAAAGGTCTCTTCATCCAGGCTAACTTCCATCTTATCCAGGTAACCCTTCAGTTTATAATATTCCTCAATACTACTTGGTTTTGTCCCTTTTTCCCATTTATATAGCGTCTCCTTTGCAATACCCGTTGCCGAAGCAATAGCAGGCATCTTAGCGTTTGATCGGCTCCTGTATTCACGAAGGCGGATACCAATATCTTTCATACCTCTATAACTGCCTTTCGTTTAATGTATCCACCTGATTACTTCCAGCCGGTCTATTCCTTTTGCATTTTTTCCGTTCCTGCCTACGCCGATGCTTATGCATCCTATTTTTCATGACAAATGCCAATTCAATAACCGCTTCTATTTTTTCGTAGAAATGAATATGATTATTTCGATCAAGCGGCTCAATGGCTACACTACGCTGACTGGAAAGGACTTCCGTTAGCCATTCCCATAAGGTTTGGCGGACCTCATTTAGATGGTAGCATTCAAAAAAATCGTCCAGTACCAGCAGGGGATCTTTTTTCTGTTCTTTGGTGAGGCGTAATGGCTGGTTGTACCATTGTGGGTGTTTGTTATAGGTCTTACCAGAAAAGGATATCCCAGGACGGGAGGTGTTTAATGGCTCATTCATTTGAAATGATTTTAGGTTACGTGATATGGTTTGATGAGCCTAAAAGAAAGGAAGGTTCCCGGGGCGGATTAAAACGGGCCAGAAAACTAAAGGGTTGGAACCCACCTGCCTTTTGCCACACGGGCTCTGACTAAGCCCACCACCTTTCGGCGGCCAAATGCGAAAAGACATAAGTAGGCCCAACCCTATAGTGCAATATAAGGATTGGGCGCTTTACTTACCTCGCATTTGTGAATTAGTCAGATTCGTGTGGCGAGACTCGTAAGCGTACCTGTTTTACTTGAAGTACTTCAAGGTTATATTAATACATCAAAATTAATGCAAATAATGACATATTCGTCATTAATCAGATAATTCTTTATTCACATCTTGGCTAGCATATGAGCCAGATACGAGATAATAAATTATTACAGAAAATTGCGATTGTCATTAAGGAACTAAGAGAAGAAAAGGGAGTATCCCAGGAAGATGTATATAATGACATAAATATACACGTTGGTCGAATTGAAACGTCTAAGGCAAACCTATCTGTTAGTTCCCTATCCGCGTTATGCAAATATTTTAAGATTAGTTTATCCGACTTTCACAAAAGAGTTGAGGGCCTATAGATTCTTTTAAAATTACTACTTCGTTAAGTGGCATTTCCGGCAAGGTGCAATAGTTTAATCGGACAAGATTTGATTTATTTAGATCCACTAAAACCGGCATTTACATGTCTACCAATATAGTGGCTTAACTTTAATTACTCTCTTACTATTGAGCATTTGGCAGTAATCCCTGAACATTATGCTATAGAGAGTCGACACTTCGGACAATTAATAAGATAAGAAAATGGGATTTGGTTTTAATTTATATTTTGTTTTTATCCTTGTTCCGTTGACAGGAATTCTCTTAATGATTTGGTTGCTGACAAGAAAGAAAATCTTCGGCAAAGCAGTTGGGCTAATAGGAATTGGAATACTTGGACTTGCACTTTTTTTAACAGTTGTTCAATGGTTGTCAGTTAAAACAGATTTAAAGAAAAAGGACTATTACGGACAATACATCGTTAATCGGGCCTATTTCCCAGGCAAACAATCAAACTGGCAATATGAAAAATTTAGGTTTGAAATAAAGAACAACGATTCCATTTATTTCTACGTTACAGATAAAGAGAAAATACTAAAAACATATCGGGGCTCAATTACAACTACAAATTCATACAGTTCGGAACGACTTGAACTTAAAATGGAGCAACCAACTCATCATATTATGACAAGTAATCCGACCACTTACCGAAGTACCTGGAGTTTTTATTTGGTATTTTACTCTCCAAAATTTAACAACGTTTATTTCAAAAAAGGTCAATGGAAACCTCTAGATGAGGTAAGATAAAAAAACTAATCAATCTAAAGCTTTATTCAATGAAATTTTTTAACCGGATCTTTCGTAGCAATATGGTCGACTGTCCAAGATGTTTGGGAAAAGGAAATGTCGACGTTGAAGACATTAAGCGGCTTAAAAAAGAATTATTCTGGGCGCCCGGAAAATGTGCCTACTGCAATGGAATAGGAAAAGTACCTCCTGACAGAATCGAAAAACTAAGCGCCGATTTCGAATATCTAACAACTGACTTGCCATCATGGGAAAGACTCAAGGTAATTAATGGGGATAAGGATGCACTTAAAAGAGCCAATGAGCAGAAAGAAGTAATTCAAAAAATCGTTGAAGAGATAGAACATTTATATTACATTGAAAATAAAGAACCTGGCGAAATAGCAGCTTACTTTTTTCATAAGCGGGGACAATTCGTATATTCCGCATCTGAAAAACAAGAGATAATTGACTACGTGGATAGAGTAATTAAAAGCAAACGAAAAATCTAGACAGATGTACCCAAACCCCATAAGCTCCGTAACGCTAGTCAAATATTTTCAAACCTATGCACAATATCACCTTGATTTGCACGCAACATAACATTAGTAGAAAAGAAGCGCCAAGTAGAATAATAGACGTTAAAGTCAAACTTAATTTATGGACAAAGAAAAATTTATTAAGAGTATAAAACCAAACAAAGACGATAGTGGTATAAATTCAAATGAGGATATGTCGTTTAATGAAATAAATGTTCGCGATGCAGAAATCATTCAAGTTAATTTAGATGACTTAATTTCTGTAAAATCTATTTACCAAAATGTAAAATTTGAAAACGTTTCACTGTATTCCAGCTATTTGGTCGAAACTACCTTTGTAAACTGCTTATTTATAAATGTAGATTTTACCAAGTCAATTTTATATTCAATAAAATTTATAAACTGTATTTTTAGAGAGTCTTCGTTTTTTAGAGCTGAAATAATGGGGGGAAGTTTGATTGAATGCAAATTTGAATTGTGTGAATTTTCGAATATCATTTTTTGTGACAATAAGATAATTGATTCAACCTTTGATATTAAGGGCGGGAATTCGGCTATAATTAGCGACAATAAAGAGATAGATTCTAATTGGTTATTCAGAGATATTTGAGGTCAAATTTAAAATAGGTTCTCCCGGCCCGAATGCCCTACCCTATAAAATTTTTAGTTTTACAAACAACGTCTAACATCCATTTATATTGATCTACTGTTTGCAGTTTTAACAAAAGTTGTTCAGGGAAATTATTAATTCCAAGTAGAGCACCTGCTATCTGGCCGGCAAGGGAGGCATTGGTATCTGTATCACCACCTTCATTAATTATGTTTTCGTACATTTTGTGCAAGCCAATTTTGTTAACCTGCGTAGCCGCGAAGATGGCAAAAGGAACTGAATTTACTACATATCCATCTTTTCCTAATTCAGCAATGGTTTTTATATCAGACTTGTTTTGAATAGAATTAATTTCAATAAGTCTGTCACGCACCCGTGTATCAGGTAATTCTGGAACTATTAGATCAAACAAATTATTTTCACCGGTCCAGGCTCCTGATATTACCGCTCTAATACTTAGAAATATAGCCAAAGCTCCAACATAGGCTTCGTCATTCCGGTGAGTAATCCTACAGGCATCTCTGATATCCTCCCTTGTTATATTGCCAAGGAATGCAAGCGGAGCAATACGCATGGCAGCACCGTTACCTGCTGCAAATTCTCCGGATCGTCCAACCTGACTCCAATGTGCTCCGGCCTCTAATTCAACAATAGCCTTTAGTGTACTTGCCCCAAGACCTGTTAACCTTCTTTCTTTGTAATAACGCACAAAAGTCCGCGCCAGCAGGCCGGAATCAAAGACTGGGGACGTACAGATGGTTTCACAAGTCGCCATGGTCAGTTGGGTATCATCAGTAAAAGCCCATTCTCTAACCGGCGCCTTTATTTGACCTAAAAAGAAAGTTGTTTTATTATTCGGAGTGCTTATATTTTCAAACGCACTACCCCAAGCATCCCCAATTGCACCACCTATCATACAGGATTCGAACTGTCGTTTTAGCATATCAAGATCGGTCATAGTGGAATCGATTTTCTATCCGTTCTACCTATTAATGATTCCTTAGGTCTCCCAGCTACCCTCCCCAAACAGGGTCATCTAAACTCGGTGGAGGCACATTATAAGCCTTGCGTGCAAAATATAAAATACAACAGTCAGCAGCATCTGCAGGTTGAATGGAATCTATTTCATACCAAAATTCTTTTCGATCTGTTGAATAATATTTCCACGTTCTGGTTTTTACGTTTTTTTCAGAGAATAAAGGACCATTAGCCTTGAATACTTTATGACTATACCACAAATAATCTTTATAATTCATTCTTGCAAATACTCCTGAATAAATACTAAACATTTGTGTAGTAGTCATGAGAAAAAAATTCCCATTATCTAATTGACAACTCAAAACTGGAGCATCGCCTCCTGTCAAAAAGATATCATATTGTGGTAGTGAAAAGTCAGGGATGTATTCTTTAAATACGTGAGTATGTAAAACATCATTCCCTGTAATTAAATTATCAATTCCATTAGAATATCTCCTGGTCAATTTTTCAATAGCTTGTGTATGAAAATCTAAGGGTTCCATAATACTACACTAGTTAATTAAAGTACGTACGATCGAGTAAAGCTTAATTTGATTTCCGAACTTTAGTTATGTTATCAAATCTGAGTTTAGACTTTCCATTCTTTATAACATAGAACAAATAATTAAACCGAGCAATCCGGCATTTCAAGTAACATTATAGCTTCTCCAAGCCCCAGATTTAATTCCGTTTTCGTATGGTGAGTGATACGGTAGTGGCAAACGAATGCCGGGCAATGTGATAGGTCAAGCTTCTTATGTATCCCACACACGTCAGCAATCTCCTTTAGATAAGCATTCATTTTCTGGTTGCTGTTGATGGGCAGAACCACATCTTTACCCTGGCAGTGCGGATAGTCTTTGTACCGGTCAAGGATGGTCAGTGCAGCAGGTAACAAAGGAATGCGGGCAGAGATATCCGTTTTCAGCCTACGGCTGACCAGCCACTGTTCGCCATCAACGCCGATGATGACCTCGGAGCGTTTGAGCTTCTTTACATCCCCCGAAAGTCGCCCAAGGTAGTTATAGAAAAATCTTCTACTTAACATACTCAATTTTCAAACATTTTCTGATATACATTATTGTGAATCCATTCAACTTCCATCTCGGGACTGGTTTCGCTGATTTTGGAGAATCGGCTAAATGTTGCTTTTGCCCAATCGTAAGGCTGGCTATTATTTAAATAGGGCCCAACTACGCCGACCATCCATCCGTCTTTTGCAGACCAATGCGGTTCCTCCGTTTTAAATTGAAATACGTAATAGCTGAATGCAGTGTCGTTTTTCACATATTCAACTCTTTTTAGTAATTCAATCTTTGAAGGTTTTGTATCCAATTCGGTAGGAAATAGCAGCCAGCTGACTAATCTGCTTTCTGTTGCTACTTCAAAAGAATTATATTTCACCGGGAATAGATATTGTTTATCAAACCTTTCCAGTAAGTCGTAAAAATCCGCCCGTGTTTCAACCTTACTGGCAAAGCTGTCTATGGTTTCCTGCGATAAGCTGTCACCGGAATGAAGTTTGTGATAAACGCTTTCAAATACTGTACTGTCATATTCATGTATGTTTAACCGTGGCTCGACCCTGCTCATAGGATTAAGGGCAGGATGTGAATTGCATGCGATTGTTGCTAATGTGAGAATAATGAGAATTTCGGCAATAGGTTTAGGGTTGACCATATTATTCAGGTTGCGGGGTATAAAACTTTAATTTAAGATATTTACCAAAGTCAAAAGAGCAAATCAATTGTGACGCACCTGCCATAAGCGGCGATCTTTTAAGGTTTTTTTCATACGAACCATAAAAAAGGCAGGGGATTAAACCCTGCCAACACGTCAAATATAATAATAATTCCACCTTACTTACAAATCATTCACCTAAACTTCTCTCTCAACCCCTTCATATCCTCCCCAATCTTCTTATCCAGGATCTTCGCATAATGCTGCGTAGTGCGAAGGTTGCGGTGGCCCAGCATCTTTGAGACCGTTTCAATAGGTACCCCGTTAGTAAGGGTTACAGTAGTGGCAAAGGTATGCCGGGCAATGTGGTAAGTAAGTGTCTTACTTATCCCGCACACATCAGCAATCTCCTTCAGGTAAGCATTCATTTTCTGATTGCTGTTTATGGGCAGTACCACGTCCTTACCCTGGCATTGGGGATGGTCTTTGTAACGGTCAAGGATGGTAAGGGCGGCGGGCAGTAAGGGAATCCGGGCGCTGATGTCCGTTTTCTGCCGACGGCTTACCAGCCACTGTTCACCATCCACGCCGATAATGATCTCCGAGCGTTTCAACTTCTTTACATCGGCGTAAGCCAGACCGGTATAACAACTGAACAGGAAAATGTCGCGCACCACCCGGAGCCGGTCAGTGGGAAATTGCTGGGCAACCAGGGTTTGCAGTTCTGTTTCCGTCAAGGCTATGCGTTCGACTTCGCGTAAAGTCATTTTGAAATTGGCAAACGGATCTTTTATCAACCAGCCATGACGCACGCACCGGTTGATCACTTTGCGGAAGTTGGTCAGGTATTTTATGGTGGAGTTGTGATTACACTTTCGTACACTCTTTATCCAGAATTCGTACTCGCTGATAAACTCGTAATCCAGCTTATTGATGTCGATATCATCCACCTTGTACTTCCACTGCAAAAAGGAAAGGGTATGCCGGTAAGCTGTTTCAAACCGTTCCAGGGTGCCAGGCGCGTATTCCAGACCTACCAACTCCGCCATTTGGTCGTTATGTTTCTTAAACACTTCCATCAACATGTACTTATGCGTCTGGATCTCCTGGCCATGAAATACAGTTTTAATATTCTCCGCTGTTACCGGGTGGCCATTATGTAGTAATTGCTGCCGGGCTTCATACACTTTCCGCTGCAACAGGTCAAGGTAAGAGTTAAGAGACCGAACGTCCTCCGTTTTACCCTCTGCCCTACCGGCATCGCCATTCCATTTTGCCGGATCACATTTCCGTTTGGTGCTGATATCACAACCAATGCCATCTACTGTAATGTGCAGGTAAATAAAATGCTCAACAACTTTAATGCTTTTGGATTTCTTGATGAAGAAAAACAAACCGAAACTCTTTTCCATAAATGACGCTTCATTTAATAGTTTAAAATTACCCCAACGGGGCAGTTAAAATCAGAGTTCAGTTCTTACAAAGTGTTAATAAACAGCGCCATGTGTAAAGTTACTCGCGTCTTTATAAAATTAGGTATGACGCAACGGATGACGCGAGTAAACGCCCCCATAAAGTGCAGTAAAACCAGGTATGCCTAAAAAGCAAAAAACCTGCAAATCGTTGATTTTGCAGGTTTTATTACTTTAATTTTATCTCAATTAACTGAGGCTGGCGGGCTGTAGGTTACAACTTTCGAACCGGTTTGTTAAGGATCTCAATAATATTGTATATTTCTACAGTGAGTATTTGGCAAAGATTCAAATATTAACGTGAAAAAGACATATCTGTCGGTGATGGGGATAAGGTTCGAACAAAAAGGCTAATTGAAATAAAGATTTACTAAAGATTATAAGTCTGCTGGATGATATAAACCTAACCTGGGTCGTATTTGTGCTACCCGGTAATAACCGCGTTTTTTTTGCTAAGAGGTTAAAATAACAGCTTACAAAAATTGTTTTTTGTTAAAAGTAGCGTATAATAGCGGAGATGCATTGTTGTGCCCAACTTTAAACAGACATTCCATTTATGTTAGGACTCTTCAAAAAGAAACTTCCCCATTGCGACACATTGTTTGAGAAATATCTTAGTCCATGGTATGACCAAGAGGACAGACCAACAATGACACGACCAGATATGTATGTTATTAGCGGTTTTGACGGGCAACCTTTGAACTTAGACAAAATTCAATATTTGCCCCAGGATTTGTTGGAGTACAATAAAAAGCAATTGCAAACAATGGCGGACGCTGCACTGAACGACTATCAACACATCATAAAGTCGGACAAGTTAGACCTTAATGTTCTTGATGCGGTTGACAAACATTTCAACCGCAAAATGATAGCTGAAATTATAAGCAAAAGTGACCCAAAAGATTTTTCCAATGACTATGTAATTGAAGTCTGTGAGTTTGGTGCAATGTTAGGACATTTGTTTATTCAAGTTGACGGTTATGGATGGCTTTATTCCCATCCTTATTTTCATTCAATCATTGTTCATAAAGACACAGGATTTGGCATAACCGTTTTTGATTGGGCTGTAAAGAAATTTAGTGAGTATGGCGTTGACGATGGTTTTGCTGCGAAGTTTCAAATGGCTCTTAAAAGCGTAAAAGAGCCAAAGTAACAAAAGCGAACGCACACACAACATAAGCCATTTCAAAACGACACCTTACTAAAACTTATGAGTACAGGAATTGACATCAAATTCGTACAAGAGAGATACCAACGCATGAGCGATGAGGAGTTAATCAGAATTGCGACACAAGACGCTTATGGTTTGACACCAGAAGCAATGCAGGTGGTGAAGGGAAACGGACAAATCACTTGCAAGACCATAATGACTACTTGAGTAGCTTCACATTAAGTGTGATTGGCGAATTAGAAACGTACAAAGGCCACAAAGAAAAGTTACAGCAAATCTTGGCGAGACAAAACGGCTTATAACAACAAGCGGTTTTCTGCTATGCCGGCCAACGACTATCTCCTGATCTATGTGCTACTATCAGCTTAAGTTCCGCTGACAGAATACAACTCAGCAAAAGTGAGTACCGTCAACTGCAGTAATTCTCTTGGGCTTTTGTACCGGGCTGACAGATCAAAAAATACCAATTGCTTCAACGTTGACTACAATTTAGGATGATACCTGTCGTATACTTGTCAGGGATATGGAAATCCGGACAGTACAAAATCTAATTATTATTATAACACTTCGAACCCACCAATTACTTGATAGTCAGAGTTTAATTCAAGGATGAGTTAATCTCGTGGAAATATTTCGAACAAGAAAAAGCCTTCAAATCCAACGACTTGAAGGCTTTTTCAATTTTCCGCGGAGAGAGAGGGATTGCCTCCGGCGATCCCTAAGGTGGGGATCGTCAAAACTAAACAAGTGCGGCGCTATCGCGCCTGGCCTTTTTCCTTTGTCCGGTTTGGCGAGCAAGCTCGCCACCCTCCCAAATGAAAAATGCCCCCTATTGGGGGCACTTATTTTGTTTTGCGGAGAGAGAGGATCACCTTCCCCGCTTATATAATACTGTTATCTAATCAATTACAAAGACACTTTCAAATCACTCACAAGATCACTCACTACCATTTATTTCCTTCATTGCAAATCGTACCTAAATGTAATGAATAATTGAATTCAAAGGACGAGCTGTAAAATCCGGTGATGTTGGTTCTTCGTCAGCTTTGGTGGTCGTTTTTAGGCCGATTATTGTTCCAGGCAATTTATTTGATTCAGGCCAGTCTTACCTTTTGCTCGCGAAGATCAAAAAGGACGCTTTGAAGGCCATATTTCGCATTTAGGGATTGTTCTTAATAAAGAAGATCTTTTGGCTGAAATGGTGTTGGATATATTATTTCATTACAGGTATCCCATAATTGGTAAAGGACCTATAGAAATGGCGCCTTCAAAGGAAAATTCCTCCATGATGCGATTATAACTTTTCAGCATTATATAGGCCACTTCGCGGATCCACGTTTCAATTCCTCCATGGGGCGATTATAACCCTACATCGGATTGTACTGTTAACTAATCAACCTGGCTTCAATTCCTCCATGGTGCGATTATAACCCTTTGATCTTGGGATTGCTATTGATAAGGCAGATTTGTTTCAATTCCTCCATGGTGCGATTATAACCGGTGAATCTGTGCTCGGTGTTCGCTACAAAGCTGGGTTTCAATTCCTCCATGGTGCGATTATAACTGAATCAAAAGGATGGTAAAGCGAAAACTGCCAGGTTTCAATTCCTCCATGGTGCGATTATAACCAGATTTGCCTTACAGATCGCAGTAGCTGAATCCAAGTTTCAATTCCTCCATGGTGCGATTATAACTTTGCAAGTAACCGTAAGCCATTTAGAGAGATGTAATATGTTTCAATTCCTCCATGGTGCGATTATAACCATCCTATACCAGAATATAGAAAGGCTTTAATCAAGTTTCAATTCCTCCATGGTGCGATTATAACCAAAGACCCGCACAAAGTAAGAATTGTTTACTTCTTGTTTCAATTCCTCCATGGTGCGATTATAACCAAAGACCCGCACAAAGTAAGAATTGTTTACTTCTTGTTTCAATTCCTCCATGGTGCGATTATAACAGCTCTTCAACATTTTTTACCGCATTGGTATATTCGTTTCAATTCCTCCATGGTGCGATTATAACTTATCGTAAATCTCAGATTGGCGGCGCTTCTTCATGTTTCAATTCCTCCATGGTGCGATTATAACAAGCAACCAGAATTGCAAGAAGTCATTAGCATACTGTTTCAATTCCTCCATGGTGCGATTATAACTAATGTTCTTTTAAAGGGCTTTCTGGTATTTGCTGTTTCAATTCCTCCATGGTGCGATTATAACCCACGCCAGCGAAAACGCTCAGGCGGGCGCTAACGAGTTTCAATTCCTCCATGGTGCGATTATAACCTTTGCGCTTTTGATTGCGTAACGAGAATATATCTGCGTTTCAATTCCTCCATGGTGCGATTATAACAGTTGAGTGTGAACGGTAGTGCTATTGTTGCTGAGTTTCAATTCCTCCATGGTGCGATTATAACCGGAGGCTGATAGGTCGCTAACCTCTACAGACTTGTTTCAATTCCTCCATGGTGCGATTATAACTACGTAGGATAGCTTTATAGCCTTTCACGGACATGTTTCAATTCCTCCATGGTGCGATTATAACATTTTTGTAGGGGCTATCACATTCAAGCTATCACTGTTTCAATTCCTCCATGGTGCGATTATAACAAGAGGTGCACATTTAAACCCAATCCGGTTTTATGTTTCAATTCCTCCATGGTGCGATTATAACAATGAAATATAGTTTCATTGTTTAATCTTAATTGGTTTCAATTCCTCCATGGTGCGATTATAACTAGTTTATATAAGTATCGATGTTTGTTATATAATGTTTCAATTCCTCCATGGTGCGATTATAACCACCAGGGCATACAGATTATCGTCGACCGTGCATTCAAGTTTCAATTCCTCCATGGTGCGATTATAACAATGAAGTCAACGCCCAGGTCGTGAGTGCCTAGCTTGTTTCAATTCCTCCATGGTGCGATTATAACTTTCTCTTTTTGGTCTTCCTGTAATTCCGTATACACGTTTCAATTCCTCCATGGTGCGATTATAACAATCTGGCTTCCAATGCCTGTAACTTACTTATTAGGTTTCAATTCCTCCATGGTGCGATTATAACCTTTTACTCCCACCTAAAAAGACATCTTTTTTTACATGTTTCAATTCCTCCATGGTGCGATTATAACCCGGCCCGACTTAAAATCGGTTCACAATGCCACACAGAAGTTTCAATTCCTCCATGGTGCGATTATAACTGGTGGTTTGCTATTAATGTAAACAGGATGATCGCGTTTCAATTCCTCCATGGTGCGATTATAACATCATTTCATATTTTTTCAAGTAAAAATCTTTACGGTTTCAATTCCTCCATGGTGCGATTATAACTGGCTGACAACGATCCGCAATGGTTTAAAGACTTCATGTTTCAATTCCTCCATGGTGCGATTATAACTTTACATTTGTAAGGCACGGATTAAATATTAATAAGTTTCAATTCCTCCATGGTGCGATTATAACCTTAAAGTGATCAATGATAGTGGATCGATAGCTAGGTTTCAATTCCTCCATGGTGCGATTATAACCTGTGGCCTTATAGAGGTGAGTGGTGGGTTGTGCTCCGTTTCAATTCCTCCATGGTGCGATTATAACCCTTTCACGCCAGCGCCTGCCTATCTGTTGTTCATGTTTCAATTCCTCCATGGTGCGATTATAACATAATTGCACTAAGTTATGCAGCTGCTGGATTGGTCCGTTTCAATTCCTCCATGGTGCGATTATAACCCGAAAACAAACGATTTAAATTACAGTATACACTGTTTCAATTCCTCCATGGTGCGATTATAACCAATTTCGATGTATTTATTCCAAACCTTTCACTCACGTTTCAATTCCTCCATGGTGCGATTATAACTTTACCTCCCAATTGCGCACAGTTTTATCAGTTATGTTTCAATTCCTCCATGGTGCGATTATAACCATCCATGGCCGGCAGTACGCCTGATAGTAATCAAGTTTCAATTCCTCCATGGTGCGATTATAACATGCAGGCCACGTCTGCGACTCTCTTTCATTAAAACTAGTTTCAATTCCTCCATGGTGCGATTATAACGCTTCAATACTCCTTCGGTTAAATTAATCTCAACTTGTTTCAATTCCTCCATGGTGCGATTATAACTAACTCAATCTGACCTTAATGATAGCGCTTCTGCGTGTTTCAATTCCTCCATGGTGCGATTATAACAATGACAACTCTATGTACTGGCCGAACGTTATTTTGTTTCAATTCCTCCATGGTGCGATTATAACCATACTTGAACTGCACTTTAAAGCGCAGGTAATCCTGTTTCAATTCCTCCATGGTGCGATTATAACCCACCAACTGCGCGGCAATCTCATGCCGTACTGATTTGTTTCAATTCCTCCATGGTGCGATTATAACCTCAGTTTATTTTCTTTCAGGTAGTCATCATCCGCGTTTCAATTCCTCCATGGTGCGATTATAACTGTTCCGCGGAACAATCGGTTTCTTCCGCGGAACAATGTTTCAATTCCTCCATGGTGCGATTATAACGAGGCCGTAAAGCTTACGGAGCGTATTGCTCAACTGTTTCAATTCCTCCATGGTGCGATTATAACGAAAACCCGCCGTCCCGTGTGCAGGCGCCAACCCTGTTTCAATTCCTCCATGGTGCGATTATAACTCAAAGCAGGTTCATTCGAGGTGTTATCTTACGAGTTTCAATTCCTCCATGGTGCGATTATAACTGCGCAGATGGACTAACGACAAACGGAGTAGACAAGTTTCAATTCCTCCATGGTGCGATTATAACTACCGGAAACCAGAAAACTCTCCCGGATAGCAAACCAGTTTCAATTCCTCCATGGTGCGATTATAACTTCAAGGCGGGTTCGTTCGAGGTGTTGTCTTATGAGTTTCAATTCCTCCATGGTGCGATTATAACTGTTTGGGTTGGCTGGTTTAATGAAAGGACTTATAAAAGTTTCAATTCCTCCATGGTGCGATTATAACCCGTTTATTGCAGCCGTATAAAACATTGTTTTTCAGCCTTTTTAGTTAAATAATCATCTTTATTGGAACTTAAAAAATTGTCGTTCCCCATTTCTATGATTCTTAGCGGGCATCGACAACCACGTCTAGTTTCTTTCGGTGTGGCAATTCCCAAAAACAAGGGTATAAAAACTATATTTCCCTTCCGCAATAACATGACAACGACGACTAAAGTATATTATCCAGATCATTTTTTTCTTGTCCAACTATCTGCTTTTCCAGCCATTTCTCCTCGCGGCTTTTGAAGATGATCAGGCTGTCCTTTTCCTCTTCCATTATGCACTTCGCTTCATGAATGAGTTCCTTCAGTTTAACACTGGTAATTTCTCCTTCAAATACGCTGTTCTGTATCCAGTTCAGGTAGCGGCGGCATAGTTTGAGCATTTTAGCTACCCGCTTTTCTCCGATATCATACACTAGAATTATGTACATATTACCACCAGGCTTTAAATGGCTTATACTCCTCCATACCCAAAATATGCTTAGCCAGCTTATAACATTCCAGCTTTACCAGGTGCTTATAACTTACGTTCCGGCCAAGCGACCTGTGTTTAATGGTTTCATTCAACTTTTCATCCCATGCCTTTACCACAGTTTTGCGGCCACTGTCTTTCAACAGGCACTTATTAAGCCTTGTGTCGAAATCACATTCCCGCACCTGCTTTTTATTTAACAAAGAAAATATCAGCCGGTCTGCAAGTATCGGTTTAAATATTTCAGCCAGATCCAACGCCAGTGAATACCGGCGTTCTCCCGGTTGATGCAAAAAGCTGATAGTAGGATTTAACTGGGTATGATAAATCATGTCGAGACATAGAGTATAACACATACTGTTTACGAATGATATCATGGCATTTACTTCATTCGATGGCGGCCGTTTAGTGCGCTGTCCCATTTCAAAATTATTAATAATTGCAGCAAATGCGTCATAATAACTCATACGGATATTACCTTCTATTCCCATAAGGGATTCGATATCGGTAGCGCAGGAAATAGATTGCATTAGCGTTTCTATAGAAGCAATTTGAGTCGAAGTATCCTTTTCCCGGTTATTGTAATATTTCAGATTTTTAATCATATTGAAGGCTGCACCATCGGTCAATTTTTGAGCAATTGCCAGTCTTTTTTTAGGTTTCATATAAGCGTCTGCCTGGGCGACCAGCATTTTTCCTGCCAGCAAATAATCTTTAGGCGTAAAGGAACCGGTGTAATGTTCATAATAGTCAAAAAAATGTACGCTTACATGTTCTTTACCTAAAAAATTATATAAAGCACTGTTGGCATCCAAACTGCCAAACACATAAAGATTATCCACCGTTTCAACGGGTATATATTTGGGAGTGCCTGCATTACCATCTTCATCCACAGGAGTGAATTTGAGGGTATTATCTTTTCGACTCATTCGGCCAGGGTTGAAAAGGTAGTAAGACTTTTTCACTGTGATAATGAAATTTATTAAAGGCCTATAAATTCGATGATGCCCGGATTCGTATTGGCCAATTCAGGTTTCTGTGATATAACAAAAGTCGTAGTACGAACATTGCTTGCATAATCTGGCTTTGATTACCGGGGGACAGCTTTCACCACCAATGATGGCTTCAATTTGCTGCACAATTTGCCTCAGATAGTTCTGGTCTTCATCTGTAAATTCAATATTTTTGGTTTGCCGCAGCTTCGGATATTCGAGGACGCCTTTTACTCCTTCAATCCCGTTTTGCTCCAGCAACCAGATATAGTATTTTACCTGCCATTCATGCGCTTCTTCCATACTGTCGGATTTTTTTACCTCATGTATCACCTTGTTTTTTGCATCATAAAAGTCTATTTTACTGCCGCCTATTTTTAATTCGGTATATTTTTTCGCCCGTTGGGGATAAGTTGTTTCCCCAATGAGTTTGCCTTCGGCTACGGTGTCGGAAGTTTGTTCCATGCGAATGCCGTTGGCATGAAGCCACATTTCCCGTTTGCAGATGTGATAAAGGTTAATGAGGGTAGCATTGATGTTCATGGTTAAATGAAATTTGAGGTCATGAATACTTCGTTATTCAAGCCGTTTTCATAACTATATGGCTTACCTTCTATCCTCTTTTCGTTCCAGCCATGCAGATAGAGATAGCCATATTTCTCTTCACCAAATAATTGTAGCTCCTTATAGTCATTTGCAAACTGCATTAGGGAAAAAGTGAATTTTGACATGATTGAATGCAATCGCTTAAAGTCTATCTTTTGCTGAATATCAAAGCCCCGAACCTGTTTTTTATGTTCCATATGTCGTTCGATTAGTCGTTCATAGAGACTCCAAACTGCTACTCCGGAAATCTGGTTCTCCAGGTTAGGATAAATGTCAAATTGAGAAAGAAAATCCAACTCCGATTGGCTGAAAATGGTATCCCGTTCACTCTGCTTTGCCCCATCAATTGTTAAATGCAAATCAAGCGGTACAAATACACAAGCACTTTCCTGCTCTATAATGCGAAATCCACGATCAACTTCCGGGTAATTAAAATGAAACAGGCCATCAGTGTAATCCATAATAGAGCCTTTGAATAACGGTTTATTGGATTCATCAATAAATCCAATTACCTTTTCATAGAGTTGCGAAAAATCTTTTCCTGTTAGAATGGCCTGATAGATTTCGCTATCTATCTCCTCACGGGTCTTTTTATATCGATAATCTTTTCCATAAAGTATATGGGCGTCATCCATTTTGAAAAGGTATACTTCGCAAGCAGTCTTGCTGGCATTACGGTTAACACGACCTGCAAGCTGTTCGTCCGAATCTATCAACGAGACGTTCTTAAATCCTAAATCCATATCGATATCCACACCGGCCTCTACTACCTGTGTGGTTATCAGCAAGATGTTCTCTTTACTATTGCCCCGTTTGATATAGTTGATTATTTCCTTGCGCCTTGATTCCAGCACAGTACCCGAAAGCAGGAATATTTGATGAAAGATACCAGTATTTTGTATTTGTTGAAAAAACTTAGCAGCCGATTTCTTGTAAATAAATTCTACAATGGTCTTTACACCGTTGTGTTTTGCCGCATAAGCAATCGACTTTTCAAGTACGAAATCTGCCAATCGGTCAATCTCTATTTTACCCAAATCAAACAACTCAAAATTAAATGTAACACGTTGCGAAAAATTGGGATTAGTAATGTATTTTCTCGCATTCGGTAAAAGATCCACAAAGTCTGGAACATTATTCATTCCCTTTTTTAAACCACTGATCTTGGGCAAAGTAGCTGACATCAACACAAACCGGATATTGAAGTGCTTTGCATACTCGCTAATGAAAAAAAGCATCTTATCCCATACATTCGGATTGTAGGACTGCAACTCATCAATAATCACTACACTATTTGCCATCCTGTGCAAAAGGTAATTGACTTCCTTGCTGTTGGTCTTCAGGATATCAAAGAACTTTACATGTGAAAGTAGCGTAACAGGATAAAGCCCAAAGAGATGGTCGATATAATCTTTTTTACTGTCAGCATATAGTCCATCCTTTCTCGCCTCCTCTTTTATATCGGTTTTTGATGCTAACCCAGCCTTACTATGCCATTCAGCGATCTCATTATCCTTTAGTCCGGTACTTTCTTTTAATGATCCGAAAGTTTGAGTAATGAGTGTAGTAAAAGGAAAAACATAAAAGATCTTGTTAAGTTCCGGATTGGCAAGCAGCAGTTCTGTCGCTATAATGGCTGAAAGGTTTGTCTTTCCACCGCCTGTAGGAGCCTCCAGGTAAAACAGCCGTTTTCCTGCATGCGCTCTTATCGTCTGAATAACCTCAACTGCCATCTCTTCGCGTAGCTTGTTCAGGTTATCCCTTGAACGGATAGCAGGGTGTTCAAAACAATAGCTATTAGCCTTACTAAAGGCAGCCTGGTTATGTTTGAATGAATGTAGGTGTGCCGCAATTTGCTCCACCCTTTCCCTTTTATCGAACACACCAAAATCAAATGTTTCACCTTCATTCCCATTTTCATTACTAGCTGTATAATGATGCGTTGCTAAATAATCAGCCGCGGTGAGCAGTGAAAAATTTAGTTTGATGAGTGTGTAAAAAGGAAAAGGTTTGTACGCCCTGCTCCACCTATTGCCTAGCCAAACCTTCTCCATGTCATCAAGGACTTTGATGACGTTTTTCTCATCGAGGGACCAGTTGTACTGCTGAATATAACATCGAAGAGATTCAAACATACCCTTAAAATCCGACAGATAGCCATTACTTTCAGTTATTGAAAAAAGTGCCGGACTGTGATGCTGATTAATGCTGTAGGAGAGCAAAAAACAGTGTGCTGCAAGGAGATACTTTGAACTATCTGAAACAGATAGTTTAAAGATGGAATCAATGTAATAACAAGAATAGAGAAAGGCACCCAGCTTAGAATGCCCATAAGAGGGCTTTAATAAGATGTTCTTATTTTCAGTAAAGCCATTGAAATTCTGCATTCGCAGGAGTTGAAAGTTTTCATTGATTTTCCCAAAATCATGAAAAACGATTGCGCCTACAAAGCATTGTTTAATAATTACTGCACATTGTGCTGCATCTTCCCAGCCGGCTACATGCGCTGTTATCAGTGAATCGATGACGGCATCCAAATGATGCGCTCTTACTAATTTTTCTGCATACCTATTGACTAGTACTGTATGCGCTGCCAGCAGCTCTTCTTTCTTTGAAGGATGAATATGCGCCCAATACCGGTCATGTCCGTCAAGACTGCTTGCGATATCAGGCATATTGGTCAATATGTCTGCAAAAGATGGCAACATCAGAAGAGTTGGATTATTTTTTCTTCCCGTAAGGATGTCAGTTGATAAAGCGAAGAGATCTTAGATTCAGGCTTTAATTTCCAGTCTGTGAATGCAAAATCACTTAGCTGGTACTGCATTAGTTCTTCATTAAACCCGGTAGGTAGTCTTTCGAAATAACTGAAAGTTCCAATAGATTCCAGATTATCGAAGGCAAATGCTATCTCTGTTTCCGCCCGTTGGTTGCGTACTGAACCTTCTTTTACAAAAAGGCTATCTATCCTGAATGAAGCAGATGGTTTCAGTGGCAGGGTATTCCACTCCTGCATATGGGTTACCCAGGCCTGGAATTCATTTTTTCCTAAATACGGGATATACTCACATTGTTCCGTGCAGATATACTCATGAATCTTTGCCTGCGTTTTGTTCGTTAAATCTAATTGCAGATAGCAACGGTAGGCTGGCTTTATTAACATTGTTTCCTCTACCAGCAGGTTGCCATCTGCATTGGCATAACCAACTCCATTGGTATACTTTACCGATGTTTTTTGGAAGTTGCCGCACTCGTGCCGCAAAGGTTCAATGCCTACTGGCATGTCTTTAAGTAGTTGATAATACTGCGGTAATTCACCCTTTAGCTTATAGCCTTCCAGTCCGGTAATGGCTCCCAAAATACCCAGCAATGCAGGCTTGTGAAGCATATTATACGAAAGCTGCAGTCCATCGTTAAAATCAGGCTTTTTGAAAAAAGCAAAATCCGCATACAGGTCAAACGAAATCAATTTTTCATTTACCATAGCCCCTTAATTTAGTTCATGTACCTGTACATTGGCAGGGAGATTGACAACGGTTGTGATAGCAGTATTATAATACACTTCGATCTTCTCCACCTGTGCTTTTACAGCCTCTTTTTGCAACAGGGCCGTAACCTTTGCAAAATCAATGCTCCGCCCTTCGTCCAGACCGACCGTTACCAGTTCTACAAAAGAGGGCATTACCATTTTCGATTCTTCTTTCAACTGCACCCAAAACAACAGCTCATTTTCCACTCCGGCCTTGGCCGAAGAATCGTAGAATGTAACACCATTTCTTAACGCCTCCTTTAGTTTTTCAATATCGTCCGCAGTTACGCCAGTGCTGTCCACGGCCTTGTTCATATCTTCCAGGTTACGTGGATTTATCGACAAATGATGTACATAATGACCTTCTTTTAATTTGAATTGGTTGCCCAATGTGGTTTGCATTAAATCAGCACTATCTTTGTTGGAGTTTCGAAAGGGAGCAGAGATCTGCTCTGAATAGATCACTCCTTCAGGAAAGCGGTTTACGCCATGAGTAAACTGTGTAGTACCGTGAATAGAAAGATTAGCGCCTTCTTCAGCAAAGGTACCTCCGAACAGACGAACATCTACGCATTGCAGCAAATTACTCAATACCGCTTTGCGGGCTTTTGAACTATCTTTCTTATCCGCCTTTGGGAAGTCACCAAAGTTCTTAACGTATGTTTCCTTCAGATTGCGCGGTTGCATTTCCTCACTATAACTCTTGAAATAGAAAAGCTTTTCTCCGGGATAGTTTTTAGAGATATAGTTGCGAACAGAATATTTCAACACCTTATCAGTTGCATACACGGTACCATCTGGCAGGGTTCTCGGCTGATGACTAAAGTCGGCATTGTAATTGGAATTAATGGCTTTGATTATAGCGCAACCAAATACCCGGTTATTGAATGGAGTGCTCATTTGTAACATTTTTGGGGTTAAGTTTAGTTATTGGTTTCTACTTCTGAATCGACAGTAATTACATCTTCATATTCTTTATCGCTAAAGAGTGAATTTTTTGAAAAGATACCGGAAAGCAAGGTCGGAATAAGATCACGGATATTTCCCGATGTATCGTAAGCCACCACCTGCGCAAATGGATTTTCAAAATTGCCGGAAAACCGCTCGTGCTTATAGGCATTGAACATTCTCGAAATGGCCATATTCAATTGCTTTGCCTGTACTTGCTGCAGAAACGGCTCCAGTCGCTTATAGCTACGGTCTGCAGTTTTACTTTTTGACATTAGATAGAAAATCACCTGTCCGGCAGCGAATGCGTATTGCTCATCGGTTTCAATATCCGCCTCGCGCGCTACGAGTTTCTTAATAAACTCACGATGCTCTTTTAGCTTATTAGCCATCGTTTCTTCTTTTTTATGTGATGATTGATTAAATTTTTCCTTTAAACTAAACCAAATATTGAGTTTCTTTCGAATATTACGGTCTTCAGTATGATAGCTGCTTTTTATTTCATCCAGCCTGATATCTTCTAATACCGATGTTCGTAAAATATTATCGAACATCGCTGCAGTAACAGACTGTCGTTTTGATTTGTAAATGAAATCATAAAATGCTTTACGATATTGCAAAATATGCAGGTAAGTGGCGGCTGATTTTGTGTACTTACTGTCGATCTCATCGAAGTATTTGTATTGGAAGCCACCGGCCCTGGTTTTAACAACCAGCCCATTATTGAATATCAGTAGCAGAACTGCCTGCTGAAAATGGAATACATTTTTGATGGATTGATCGTTACCTCCATTAAATAGGTCTTCGATTGCCCACCTCCCTCCCTTTTCATCGCATAATAGATAGTCGAATTTGGGAACAAAGTCAAAGTCCTTGATTTCGCCGCGATCGTAAAAAAGTAAATAGTAGTTGCCTAATTCGTCACCGTGCTTTTCATATAGTTCTTCTATGATCTCGCGATAGCCTATCCGGCTGTCCCGCTCCTCCTTCTCTGCCTCTCTTTTAAAAATAGCCATAGCAGAATCCTCCAGGCTGCGACCTGCCTTTTGCGTGATCTCTTCCTGATGAATGAAAATAGGCAAGGGTTTGGGAAGGATATTCCGGTTCATGATATCCTGAAACTCGAAAAGGTGTTTGGCTTGCTCTGCGGAAATACGGGCGGCAATATCGAAACTTGCAGATTGATGTGATAGAAATGGCTTCTTGGTGGGATAACCATTGAAGAAGTCAGATGTACCAAATATCTCTCCCGCTACCCTTTTGTTGTATTCGTTTGTGTTGAAAAGCTTGTCGGCAAGATAACGCGCATTCGTTGTCTCGTACCGGCTCAATGGTACATCAAGATAAAAGATGACGTATTCATTATCTTTCAACTGCTCATACTCCGGATACATTGTAAGCCAGGCATTAAATTTTTCTTCTGAATTAAGTGCCTGCTCAAATACCCTGACCATTTGCTTTTCTTCATCCGTTTCTAACAGTTCACTGGCTTTAGCATAATAGCTGCTAATGCGCTCATACACTTTCGATTTACTATTTTCCTTATACTTCTCGCCACCAGTCAGGTTTTCCTTTTTCACTGCCAAACAGTAAGGCGAACAGGAATGGATAGCTTTAATAGGCAAATCAAAGCACTTATTGGTATTCACACACCAAGTTAACTGGATAAGGTTAGCGCATCGCTTTAAAAATTGCACCTCCTCCGGTGTTTGATCTTTCTTTCGGGTAAAAGCAGTCTGTACAATGGAATGTTCGTCGATAGATACCCGCCCCTCTTCTTCCTGTATACGAAGCAGGATATGAAGGCCTTCTTTAGGTCTCATTCCCAGCATCTTCATATCCGGATCTAAAGACTTGATGAAATTGGTAAGTTCTTTTGTCATTCTTCTAATAATAATTTAGTGTTAACCAATCATTTCACTCACCTCCATACAGCCCATCCCCTGTGCATTATATAACCCGAAACCAGAATTCATAGCCAGCTGTAACAACGGTTTCGGAGCTTTCACTTTTATACGGAATTTGGTAAACCCTCGTATCTGAGTCTGCTGTGGAGTAAATGCTTTTATGGTGATCAGCCTGCTTTTAATTTCCTGTCCTGAGGTTAATAGTCGTACGGCGATACAGCTCCTTATTGTTTCCACGTCTATGGAATCATTACAATTAATTGCCTTATACTTCTCTATCCAGTTGTGAATAAACCACTCATTAAAATCCGGATCTCCCGGGTTCAGAAAATCATAATTCCCCTTACTATTTTTCCTTCCTACCACTAACGGAGATATGGGCTGTAATACTACCTCCGGTTCAGTGTGATGAACCGAATTGAAGAGATCTGGTAACAATTGAACATTGTTAATAGAAAATTGTGCGCGACTTATTTTATCAGAAATATTTAGCTGCTGGTTGATAAATAACCCTTTTATGAAATTAGCCGCTGCTTCTTCTATATGAAAACAGACAATAAGCGAAGCCGGTGAGCTATGGATGTAAAGCCGGTCTCCCTGAATGCGAAATGGCATACGTAGATCAGAAAAACTGAACAGCTTAAAACTCTTCCAATTGAGTTTATATCCTTCCTTATGAAGGAAGGCTGAATACTTTTCATCGGCCCGCTGAATGATCCTGTATATCGCTGCAGACAGCGGATACTGATAATTGATAGGCAATAAACCATGGCTGGCACATGGTGTTAAGGTTAATGCAATTCGCATATGGCAAAGGGGTATCGTTTAACCTAAGGTAAATGAAAAATAAAATGAATCAGCAAGACCTTTTAGTACTGTGAAGAAAATGTGATTAAGCTCAGTTTTTTCAAGCTTAATTCTTGACGAAAGTCAAGAATCATTGATCGAGATATCAATCACGAATCCGACTAACCCTGATAAACCATTCCTTTCAGGGTAAAATGTGAAAGCACTTATCCATGTCATTAACTGTGTGTTGAAAAATGAGTTTCATCCAACCATTCATAATCGTCTGAAAAACGGCATTCGCATCATAATCAATTCTGTTACAATTTATTGAATACTATTTCCACATACAAGTTTCATTTCTTCGATGGTGCGACTATACCGCAAGCTCCAATGGCCACTGCGGAAAAGGGTTGTTTCAATTCCTCAATGGTGCAATTATACCCATAACCTCGGCATAAGCTGGTATGACGATATTGAGGTTTTGATTCCTCATGGTGCGATTAAAAAAAGGCCCATTCAAATGAAGCAATTTTAAATTAATAGTTTCAATTCCTTAATGGTGCGATTATACCATGGATCAGAAGCCCCTGCACTAAATATAATCATGTTGTTTCAATTTCTCAATGGTTCGATTTCACCGGCAATACACACATGGTAATATGCCTCCCTTTATTGCCACATCTTATAATAAAACGGGACTACCAGTAAACGATCTTTCTGTGGAAGAGAACCAAGGTGTTCCGTTGATCTGAATTTCGGCGACTTTGGAATCAGAGTAAATAGCTGGTTCAGCCATGGAATAGGCTCACTATTCCTGGCAAAGTTTAAATAAAGGTGCATTTATAATTGTCTTTAAAATTCCTGTTTCATTTTTAAAAAGCATTCCTGATTTATTATACTGTCTCCAAAATAGTTATTATCCCAAATCCTTTTCACAAACTGCTCTTTAGATAGGTCTACCATGGTAGTATCTTTCAATAGTCTTAAATATTGCATTAAATCATCTCTTTCCATATAATGACCATCATCGGTAACATAAACTTTCATTGCATACTTGATTTCTATACAGTGCGGCTTAACCGTTCAGGTTTAACTGATCAAACAATAGATTAAGTGGTCGTCACGAATGTTTAACCACGCATTATGTGAATCAAAAGTGAGTTGGTTGGGAAACTGAAAACGTAGCCTAAGTGCTAGACTGATATTATGAATTCTACAGCAATATTAAAATAATATGACCAATTCATAATAACGTATTACTTTATTTGACTTAAGTCAACAAAATCGGGTAATAGAAAATTGCAGAGTAGGGATCGGAGGACACGGCATTGCAGAGATGTACTTACAACACCATCAGTGCCTTGTATCAGAAATACCTTAACGGAGCGTATATGTCAGCATTGGGGAAATGCTTAACAGATGTGATAACTTAAGGATAGCACCGTTATCGTTTAAAATTACACTTTAGCTGGGTTGTATTTACCGGTTGAAACGTATTGGGTGGATACCATAGACCCGATCTACAGTTGTTGCTGATCTTATTTGCAATATGCCTATCATTCACATCGCTCCTACCTGTAAGCTCCACTTTCCTCCAAAATGGTACAATAGATCAAACAGTAGTACAACCTGATTATAAGAAAGTTATAATGTGGTCAGTGAGTGATTTTTTTTGCCTCTTTTACCACTCACTGAATCACTCACTATATCACTCATTTAAGGTGTCCCAATCACTCACTAACTTTTGAATTTATCAGCTGTATCAAAATTCATAAAGCATTCATTTTAAATCATTTAACCAAAAAACAAGACTAAGTTACCGGAGATTATAAGAAAAAGAAAAAGCCCGGTATTCTTTTGAAATACAGGGCTTTACAAATTATATTTCTTTCTTGCGGAGAGAGAGGGATTGCCTCCGGCGATCCCTAAGGTGGGGATCGTCAAAACTAAACAAGTGCGGCGCTATCGCGCCTGGCCTTTTTCCTTTGTCCGGTTTGGCGAGCAAGCTCGCCACCCTCCCAAATGAAAAATGCCCCCTATTGGGGGCACTTATTTTGTTTTGCGGAGAGAGAGGGATTCGCGATCGCCTCATTTATCACCTTCAACTAATTAATTATCAATGCTTTTCGAAGTTAAATTTAATTAATATGGCTATTTACTTCCGTTTTTACTTCCGTAATTGCCAATTCAACGAAAGCCTTGCCAGGCAAGGGTTTCATGCGTTTTTTTGTATCCATTGGACAACATTTTTTTTGTTAATTTTTACCCTATTTGTTTAAAAAGTATTGGTATATCTCTACCTTAGTTTGCTTTTTTGTTCTTCCTCTTTTACTTCCATTATTCGTTGAAGTTATATTTTGCAAAAAGGGGCTATATTCTAATTCTCGTTTCGGGTCTGTTATGGGGTTCCAGCCGTTTTCTAAATCGTACTCAATTTCGTCTCGAAGTTCCTTTATGGCGGAGAGCCGGGCATTTAGTTTCTCAATTCTATTAACACCTTCCCGTCGTTTATAGAAATGAACCTTTCCTTCGTTTTTGAAACGAAAGAATACATACCAATCCTTTGATAAGTCTCTATTATGTTGGCAAATGACTGGTTTTGTATAACACTTCTTCCTAAAAGAAGCCATTCCTTTTCCCCCTATATCCAAATATACGCATTTGGATACATATATGTATCCATAAAATTTTAACCGAAGCCGACTTTTGAGCCGGTGAAAAATCCGGCATCTATAAAAGCGTTTGCAACACACCTAAGGGTACTTAGGGAAAAAGCCGGTATGTCCCAACAGGAGCTTGCCGATACAGCAGAAATATCGAAGATTACGGTTCAGCGGATTGAGAATGCAAAGTATAGTGTTACGCTGGATACGTTAATTTCTATTGCTGAAGCATTAAACGTTCCATTAAAAAAACTAGTTGATTATTGATCGAAGTTCTATTTATTAATTTCACGTAATTTCTCTCTAATGTTTCTTCCAATTTTAGCATGATATTCCGCCGCTTCCTCAAATTGCTTCGTACGATTTTCACCAAATTCCCCATATATAGCATGGAGGTCTGATAATAATTTCTGATGCAATTCAATCACTTCCTGCTGTTGCTTATTAACAATATTTATTTCATACATTACGCAAAGATGATAGGCTTTCATCATTGCCTGTTCTAACAAACCTTCTAATTTAATTATTGCTAAATTAATTTTCAAAATGTGTTCAGTCAATTCTTTTGTATTGTCAAATAAATTGACATGTGCTTCAGCGATGTCACATTCATATTGACGCTTATCCAATTCAATCCCTTGTTTTTTTAACTCTTTATAATTTTCGAGATTATAATCTGACAGAGGAAAGCGAATGATAAAATATAACCAGGCAGAGACTTTTTTATTATAATCAATTAACGCTTCTCGCTCTGCTGCTTTCCAACTTAGATTATGTTGATTTTGAAAAAGTAATTGCGCTTTTAATTCCTCAGTTTTATCTGTGAAAACTTTTTTAGCCTCTTCAACATTTTTTGTAATCTCACTAATATCTTCCTTCGTAGCAATATTTTTTCCTTTTTCAGAAAAATAGGCAGGGAAAAAATTTTTCAAAATCAGTCCAACCACATATAAAATAATCAGTATACACAGTTGAAAGATAAATAAAGGCCATTCCATGTTTGGAGTTTAAGAGTTAATATTCAAAACATTTCCTTTTTTACAATTCATATCCCTTTTTTCCTAACACACCAGTTCTGCCAATTTTGTAAGTTCCTAAATAGTTCCGTTTTGCTTCCGGTAACAAGTCCGGGGGTCTCTATTTTTGCGCAAGAGGCTAAAAACATAAAAAAAGCGCTGATTATCAGCGCTTTACATGTTAAGATTTTTACTGCGGAGAGAGAGGGATTCGAACCCCCGGACCTGTGACAGTCAACGGTTTTCAAGACCGCCGCATTCGACCGCTCTGCCATCTCTCCGGGGCAAATGTAGGTGTAGCTTTTAAACTGACAAAAAAATTAGAAAAATTTAGTTAGACTTTTTTTTCAGCGTAACGATTACTATTTCAATATTTTGTAGTAATATCCGCGCGCTCTTTGCGTCCACTTCTACCCCATTTTATGGCCATTTACCTGTTCACTTAACGTCCTGATCAGCTGTTTTAACCCTTCTATGTCTTTAGAACCGACTACCGGAGCATCCCCTTCGGCTGCATCCCGGCCAATAATGAAAGCAGCCAGCGTTGCCGTCATATCTCCAAATACCCCATAACCAAACAAGGATAACACAAAGGTTAGCATGCGCGAGCAATCGTTCTCAACAATTTATTGCGTTCCCCGATGTAGTTGCTCGCTTATAACCGTTTTAATAATAGCAGAGAAAATTAATCCACTACCTTCAGGGCCTATGCAGAATTTTTATATCATCTCCGGCGGACCGGGTTCGGGTAAAACTTCGATTATCAACGGACTGGCCAAACAGGGCATCCCCTGTATGCCCGAGGCTGGCCGGGCCATCATCCAGGACCAAATAGCCATTGGCGGTCCTGCCCTACCCTGGGCCGACAAATCCGCCTTTGCGGAACTAATGCTGTGTTGGGAAATGCGTTCTTACCGGCAAGCGCAGCAATGGCAGGGCCCTGTTCTGTTCGACAGAGGCATTCCTGATGTAATGGGCTATTTGCTGTTGAACAATCTACCCGTGCCGGCTCATATTGAAAAAGCCGCACAAAGCTTCCAATATAACTTACAGGTTTTCCTGGCGCCGCCATGGCCCGATATATATACAACAGATAATGAGCGTAAACAATCCGAACTGGAAGCAACAGCCACCTATAACATGATGGTTACTGTATATTCGAAATTGGGATATACTATCAACCTGCTTCCACTTACTACTGTGGAGGAACGGGTGCAATTTTTGATCAAAACCATCAGGAATTAAGCATTCTAGCCAGGGACCGGTTATGGAAAGAGTCCCTTCATTTTAATACCTGTTTGGCTGCGCATACCGGTTGGCCAGTTCAGATAACAAATAGGTGTAGCCGCCCGCCCGCAGATCGCCGGCATACACCAGATTGCAATTGACCACCCAACAGATCTGGCCCGTTTTCACTACTCCACCACCACGCCTTTGCCGGCCACCAGTTTCTTATACGGATCCTGCATAAACATTTTCAGATAATCGATTCCATTCACAAAAAAGGAAGGCAAATGTCCCTGGTCGTGCACTATCAGGATCTGGCTATTGGGCATATATCTTTTTATTAGTCTGTTGTAATGTGGCCGGCACCAGGGGTCCACATCCCCGGCAGTAATAAAAGCCGGGACGGTTGAATATACAGGCTCTTTAGCTGTTGCCGGTTCGGGTTTTACTTTCCAGCAGTCACAGATCGCATGGTCAACATTATTAAACGCATACCCAGCCAGCCAGGGCAGTACTAATTCCTGCTTTTTTACCAGCTCTTTTCGTGAATACGCAATCTGTTCTGAACAATAAATTGAATACCGCATGCCATGAGAAAGACCTTCATCGCCTTTAAAAATTTCGTCGAGCTCTTCTTTTATGTAGGGCTCATGTCGGCCATTGATCATTTCGTTCATTACAAATGGCACCTCTCTTATCCGCCATCTGTTTAACCGGTTCAACAGCGCATCCAGCAATTCCTTCTTTGTGTAATGAATTTGCCGGCTTAATGAATCCCCTTTTATCGTATACCCAATGGCAAATGTTTTTCCGGTGATGGCTGCAAAGTACTGATGGAACCTTTCTCTCAGCGTGCCATAGGTGCTTTTATCGGTTGAATCGGCTTCGCAATCAACAAAGACCTGATCAAACGCTTCATTAATATTGAACAGTCCCTCCTCTTCATAGTTTGTATAGGCAGGCAATGGCGATCTTAAAATTAGCGACTTCACGCACTCCGGATGGTTTTTGGCAACAGTAAGCATCAATCCGCCACTGTATGAAATACCCATTAAATTCAAGGGACCTAACTGTAAGGCCTGGCGCAGGTCATTGATATCGGCAGCACTTTCTATGGTGGTGTAACTGGAAAGATCAATGCCTTTCGATACCAACCGCTTTCGGCATTGCTTCTCCGCTTCCAGTTGTAAGCTATCTATGGAAAGATTTTCTCTATACCCTTTGATCTTCGCAGCAGTTATCTCGGGACAATCAAGACAGGGCACTGCTTTTTTTGACCCCCGCTGATCAAACACGATCAAACTGCCGAATTGAAAGAAATCGGACCTGGCCGGTATTTCGGTAAAATTAGCAAGGGTGCTATAGCCGGGACCGCCAGTAGTAAAAAGGGTAACCGCAGAATCGGTCACTGATTTTTTTACATAAACAAATGGCAATTTTATGGTCCTGCCAGCAGGCTGCTGCCTGTTCTCCGGCACTATTAAATAGCCGCATTTTGAGATCAGGGCAGAATCTACTTTTATCATACAGGGGCAAGGCTCAATTCTGGGTACATCACCCTGGGCTACGGTCGCAAAGCCGATCAATAACATAAAGCCAACCATGACATATTTCATACTTCCTGTTTTGAACAAAAATAGAAGTCCGTTGAGCGGGCGGCAAGTAAAAATCGGACAATCTTACCGCTGCTGGATCGCAGTATAATATTGTGAAAGTTTTTGACCGGTGAATTTTACTACGCTTTTGTAGAAGTGGCTCATATCATAGTAGCCATGATCGCAGGGGTAAAAATGGGCCGGGTTGGCTACATAGTTCGTTAGCGCTGTTCTTGCCCGGGTAATGGCCTGAAAATTCTTTGGCGGGGTACCCACTACTTTTGTAAAACACCGGTACAGCGTTTTTTCAGAGATGTATAATTTTTTGGCCAGCTCACTGATCGCCGATTCCAGTCCAACGCCAGCGAAGGCATGCACCGTTTCCTTTATACATTGCAGGTAAAAGCCATCACGCTTGTTGTTCTTTTCCAGTTTTTGCAGAAAGAAATTTTCAAAGAGCGCTTTCCTATCTTCAAAACAACCCAGACCTTTTAGTTTTTTAATAAAGGCGGCAGGAATGATATTTTCAACCAGAACAATTTCGCTACCAATGGAGGTTTGGCTTATTCCAAAGATGGTTTCAAAACCACCGGGATTGAACTTGACGGTAAAAATATTATCGGTAGGCAGATTCCTGCGTTCCACAATTTCACTCCGCAGCAGTAAGATATCTGTACGTTCATCCACTGCCTGCCAGGCGTTGCCATTCTTTAACAGGTAAGAAGAACCCAGATTCAACCAGATGGTGGGCGTATAACTGGGGAAAAGGGTTACGGTAAATTGGTCTGTACCAATATAGCGATCCATCGCCTCGAGCGAAGATTCCGAAAAAAACTCAATATGATCAGCCAGTGCATTACAAGGTGTATTGAACCGGTACAGTTTCCTGATATTATCGAAGATTTCAATCATAATTTCCGGGATGCTTTACCAAGATACAAAATCCGAACAATTGGGTATATTTGTTTAGTTCAAAACCTCATCCATATGAAAAAAGCATTGATGCTGATTAGCTTCCTTTTTTGCCTGGTATCTCTGCAGGCCCAACAAAAAACAATTGCTGAACGACTGGGTTATCCGAAGAACACAAAATTATTGATCCTGCATGCTGATGATGTTGGCGTTTCGCACTCGGTAAATGCGGCTACTATTACCGCTATAGAAAAAGGCTGCGTCAACTCTGCCAGCATCATGGTGCCATGTCCCTGGTTTAACGAAATTGCCACTTATGCACGTGAGCATGCCCAGGTAGATTTTGGCTTACATATTACCCTTACCAGTGAATGGAACAATTACAAATGGGGACCGGTAACTCCATCACCACAGACGCCTACACTTATAAACAAACAGGGATTCCTGTATTCAACTGTTGACAGTGTTAAACAATTTGCCAGTACTCCGCAGGTAGAAGAAGAAATACGCAGCCAGGTCCGAAGGGCCATACAGTTTGGCATCAACCCCACCCATCTCGACGCCCACATGTTTGCCGTAGTCAGGAAGCTTGATTTTTTAAAAGCTTATATCAAAGTGGGTCGTGAATTTAAAATACCCGTTTTTCTTGCGCGGGAAATGGAAAGAGAGTTAAATATCAAACTGGACACCCTGACCTCAAAAAATGAGCTCATCGTAGATTCCATTGTCAGCATCACGCCGGAAATGATGCATTCCAACCCGGCAGACTATTATGCCCAAACCTTGCGCAGTTTACCAGTGGGCCTCACCTATTTCATCATCCACACGGCATACGATAACGAGGAAATGAGGTCTGTTACAAAGGGATTCATCGATTGGGGCTCGGCGTGGCGACAAACAGAATTCGATTTTTTCTCAAGCGCCGAATGCGGAAAGTTGCTGAAAGAAAATAATATTCAGTTGGTGACCTGGCGCGAGATCAGGGACAAATTATACAGGTAATTGTATTTATTTTTTCTGATCTTTACACTTGGAATGATCGATAACAAAAGTATTAAGCAACAATCTACACCCCGTATTCCCGGCATTTTATATACCCACCTTGAAACTAAAAAAGTAATAGGAGATCCCTTAATTGCCGAACACGGATTGTGCCAGGTCATTTCAGGGAAATTACTGGTAACCGATGCCGGACAAAAAAAGGTATTTGTCCCGGGCGACCTGCTGTTCTGCCGAAAGAACTTCCTCGCCAGGTTTACCCGCCAAAACGATGGCCTTTTTCCATTCAGATCAATCACGGTTGAATTTAACCGGGAAGCCCTTGCCACCTTTGGCCGGCGGTTCAACCTTGGTTATGAAGAACCCTTTCCAGAAAAAGACGCGGTTATAAACCTGAATAACAGCCTGCTGCTGGAGAATTATTTCCAAACGTTACTCCCCTATTTTAATACGCCGGTCACTGAAGGTCTTGTGAACTATAAACAACAGGAGGCACTGTTGTTACTTTTACAAATAAATCCCGCATTCAAGAATATTCTGTTCGATCTTGACCAGCCCCCAAAAACAGACCTCGAAACTTTTATGCAGCAGCATTTCGGCTATAATGTAGAAATGAAAACATTGGCCTATCTCTCAGGTAGAAGCCTGGCCACATTTAAACGGGATTTTGAAAAGGCCTTTCATACTAACCCTAATCGTTGGTTACAGGAGCGGCGGTTACAGGAAGCATATTTCCTTATCAGGGAAATGAAAAAACGCCCGTCAGAAGTATATCAGGATGTAGGTTTTGATACCCTCACCCACTTTACCACCGCGTTCAAACAATTCTATGGAGTAAGTCCATCAAAAGCTTCGGGCACTAAAAAATAACAGGTAGAATTTTAGGCCGTATCTTTATGTCTACACCTTGTCTATGACTATTAAAGATCACCCCGACGGAAAAATCATCCTGTTATCACAACCATTTGGCAACCAGTCAAAGCTCTTTGACACCATTTACTTTGCTGTACTTTTCATTTCGGGCACATTACTTTTTTATGTAACAGGTAGAGATCTCACCAGCGATAATTTAATAAAAGGGATTTTGTTTTTCCTGCTTTCTTTAGCACTGATCATGGCCTCTTTCAGGTACATCAACAAAGCAGCCAAATCAGAAAACCTTATTGTAAGCAGAACTAATATTACCGTTGTAAATGGTGATCTTATAAAAAAACGAGATCATCGGTATGAAATGCGCCTGGTCGAAAACTTCAGGCACCATATCAAACAGCCCAATATTCCACCCGAAATGGAGGGGCAGCCAATCGACCACCTGGTCCAAACGCGAAAATTAACAAGCAACGATCTCCGTACCGAAAGCAAGGTTGCATTTGATTACAAGGGCCGTACTATAGAAATTGGTGAAAACATCTACAGTTGGGAATTTGATGAACTGGCAACTATTATTTACGACATTACCCAATATGATTTTCGGGCCCCGGAACAACCTTATGAAATAGCAGATGATAGTGATGTTGATTTGTAATCAACGAATTCAACGCTCAGGCTCACTCATTCCTTTTTAAAATGCTTCTTTCCTATCCTTTGGAGGAAGCTCATTCAAAAATGCCTCAGGTATTACAGGTTCATTGTCTTTATTTTCATGGCCATTTGAACCACCATCTTCATTTTGCTTGTCACAGCTTTGAGCATTCTGATTCTCGGACATAATGCAACAACCGATTTAAGGTATTAGTTAAATTAGTTTCTATCAACCATGAAATTTTATATTCAGCATATTTAAATATTAATGCTGACAAATAAAACTCGAGAATCTTCTTATTAATGGTTGGGTTTTTGATGGCTTTGGCAGCCCTAAGGATCACCCTTAAATCTTCAAAGAATTCCTTTTCATTATTTGAAACGGGAGGTACACAATCAGGAGCTATATAACCTACTGGATATTTATTTGTAATCGTAGTTAACATATGTTATATTTTAAGACAATTCATGATTGTTTGCACAATCAAAAAAACAAAATTTAAGTATCTAACAGATTGCTACTAAAAACAGAAATGAATGTTGGACCAGAAGCTTTTGAGACGTATGTATTACCACTCTAAATTACGAATTAAATAAATATAATTTAAATTGATCACATTGAATTTATCCACCACCAGAGAGCAATTATGTACTGCAACGAGGACAGCTTCGCATTTCCATTTTTAATTTCAATTCAATTTCCCCGGCCCCTCGCCAAAACACCTTTAGCAATACATATTACCGTTACCTACATATCCAATGTCATCTATATGCCTGCGTTAGCTATTCAGCCACGCTTACTTTTCCACAAGAAAACTTGCAGCGGTTAATAACGGTAAATTAGCACCAAATATCCGTTAACAAACCATTTTAAATCTAATGAAAACTAGAAGGCCTTTTTCCTTGCGTGCTATTACCAATAGCCGCCGGACTGCATTACTACTACTACTTTCCTTTTTGTTTGTAAACAACACCCGGAGCCAGTCCACCGTACCATTTACCCTCTACAACAACAGTTCCTTTACCGACGCCAATGTATATGTGGCTGTTGTAGGCATCATTAACGACAATCATGTATGGCTCGATACCAAAACTGGCACCGTACGACTGATGAGCGTATCTGACAATACAGTAGCCGGCCCGGTGATCGGCGGCAACCAGGGACCAGGCAACAACGGTCGTTATGCCAACTGTTTTGCCAAATTGAGCGAAATACCTAATAAGACCATCAATATCCCCGGCATTGCCGGCTGCAGAATATTGATCTCTTTTAATTCACAGTTATACCTGTATTTCTTCGGTGCTTCAGGTGCGCCAAGCGGTTATGCCGCGCCCAACCTGGCCAATCCTACCGACCCCAACCAGGGCATCCGATATGAAATGATTGAGCTTACCAATGCGGCCAATGGTTTATGGGCCAACACCACCCGGGTTGACTCGTACCAATACCCAATGGGTCTTGAAGTGTGGGGCAATAATAATTTTTATAAAAAAGTGGGCGAACTTAAAACACATGCGCAAATATTGTCGCAATGGCAATCACAGGCGCCCGCCGCTTTTGCCGGCTGCTATGATGCTACCAATGGCATTATTAAATTCCCTTCTAAAACAAGCGCCTTCCAAAGCGGTGGCGCACAGGCCAACTACTTTGGCGCTTACATAGATGCCATTTGGTCAAAATATACCAGCGGGAACCTGATCTTTAATGCCGGTGATGCAGGTACGTGGAGCGGTCGCGTATCGGGCAATGTATTTACTTTCACCCGGACCTCCGATGGGGCGGTTGGTGTAATTTCAAACAAACCAACCAATACAGAAGTTATGGAAGGCAGCGGTGTAATGGCCAGCGGCGGACAATGGGATAAGGTGGTTCAGGCCCAGGTTTGCGCAGCGATCAACCGACATGCCATAGACCTTACACTGGCTACTGGAGCCACGCAGGATTTTTCCACCGAGTCGAAATACTATGTAACCTCACCGTATAACTGGTATTGTAAGTTCTGGCATCAGCCCGACATCAGCTTAAACAGCCTTACCTATTCATTTTGTTACGATGATGTGTTTGAAAAATCATCCACTATCAATGCACCTTCGCCTGCCCGGGCTACCATTACCGTTGGCGGTTATGCCGGTTTAACAACCAGTGGCGTGGCAACCGTTTATAAAGACTGTAACTATGGTGGCAGTGCCGTTGGCCTCAATACAGGCACGTACACCCTGAGCCAGCTGAATGCACTGGGTATCTTGAATGATGATATATCTTCGATCAAAGTGAACAGCGGTTATAAAGTCACTTTATACCAGAACGACAATTTTG
This sequence comes from Niastella soli, assembly GCF_017742245.1. Classification (GTDB taxonomy): domain Bacteria; phylum Bacteroidota; class Bacteroidia; order Chitinophagales; family Chitinophagaceae; genus Niastella; species Niastella soli. The sequence continues at coordinate 666,376 of NZ_JAGHKO010000005.1, read as the reverse complement.
GTGGCACTGCCATTGTTAAAACCAGTGACGATGCCTGTCTGGTTGACGACAGCTTTAATGACCTCACATCATCATTGAAAGTGGAATCTAACTCTTCTTCTTTCTCAACAGTGATACAGGCGGAAGATTATACTTATATGGCCGGCATACAAACAGAAGCCACCACAGATGCCGGGGGCGGATTGAATGTTGGTTATATAGAAGCTGGTGACTGGATGTCGTATAATGTGACCATCCCTGTTGCAGGCACTTATCGCGTTATTTATCGCGTGGCCAGTCCCAACACCGGCACCACCCTTCGACTGGAAAAAGATGCCGGCGCTACACAATTAGGCTCTGTGACCATCCCTAATACTGGTGGCTGGCAAAACTGGACGAACGTGGCACATAACGTTACTTTACCGGCAGGCACCTACGCTATCGGTATTGCTACCGCAACCGGCGGGTTCAATATAAATTACCTGACCATCACTGATAATTTATCGGCAAGAATGGCTACCCAGTCCATGCAGCAACAACTGACAGTAGCGGAAAACAGTGCATTGACCATATCGCCCAATCCGGTAAGCAACCTGTTGTACCTGAAAGGATCTGAAAAAGTGCAAACGCTGACAATATTTGACCTGAATGGCAAGGAAGTAAAAAAAGTAACAAAGCCTGGTAATACCATCAATATCCAGTCATTGAATACAGGAGTATATCTTATTAAACTAACGCGTACTGATAACAGCATTAAAACCGTAAAGATCGTCAAGCAATAAAAATTGCAAGTAGGCATTAAAAAAAGGGCTTCGCAAGAGGCCCTTTTTTATTGCCTTATCAGATACATGTTACCAGCAAGCACAGATGTACTCACTACGCAAATAGATCAGGAAAATACGGGGAAAACACCTACACGTACTATTGTAAACTTTTGTAACCTTGAAATGGATCTGGGAAAGCTATTCAATCAGCTCAGGGATCTATGCGGAAATTGATACCATGAAAACCCTCCAGCTAAACGACAGCTATTACCAATCGCATATTCCCGTTGTGCAGAAACGGATTGAACAGGCTGGCATTCGGCTTGCGGGTGTCTTAAACAAGATCTTTAACCAGGCACATTGATGTGCGCATTCCCTATTGCCCCCAATGGCGTTCCGATGCATCGGAGTGCATGCTACTGCTCCGAAAACCCCTTCACATTTTCATGGATATGCTTTTTCTCCTGTATCGTTCCGGTAGTGATCTTCTTCAATGAAATATTTTGAATGGGCAACTCTTTTTGTCCCAGGATCCTTGTTTCAAATTTCACGTCGCCGGAATGGATGTTTTCCAGGAAGATGTTCTTTATGGGGGTCAGTCTTTTTTCGTAAGTAGGTACCAGCGTACGCCATTGGTATAACACATCTGTTTCAATGCCTAACACCCCCAGATCAATTTTACCAGAGGTAATATTGGTGGCATAGATATTATTCACGAAACCGCCCATGCGCTCATTGGTCTTAATAAACAACAGGTGGTTTAGTTTGGCGCCTTCTACAACCTTGCAGCTATCGATAAACACATTTTCAATACCGCCCGAGAGCTCACTGCCAACGGCCACCAGCTGATGTCCGTTCTTTACCGTGAGGTTGCGGATCACAATATTTTTGGAAGGCGTTTTCAGCACCCAGCCTTCGGGGTTACGGCCCGATTTTATAGCGATGGCATCATCCCCCTGATCGAATGTACAGTTTTCGATCAGCACATTCTGGCTCATCTCCGGGTCTACCCCATCATTGTTGTGCCCATGGGCGTATACATTCACCTTTCTGATAACAACGTTTTTAGCTAAATACAAATGAATGGTCCAGAAAGGACTGTTGGTAATGGTAACCCCTTCCAACAAAATGTTCTCACTTCTGTTGAACTGGATAAACTGTGGCCGCAGGTGCGCCGTATCGTTCACCATTTGTCTTTGTTCAACCGGCGTACGGTTCCAGGCCAGGTTATACAGGCGTTTGAGACTTTCCATATGAGGCTGAGGGCGGGCAAACCATTTCTCCCACACCTCCATCTTTGCTTTCAGTTCTCCTTCGCCGGTAATGGCGATGTTCTTACATTGCCAGGCATAAATGAGGGGTGAATAATTATAACATTCCATCCCTTCCCAGGAGGAATACACTGCCGGCAGGTAATCTGCCGGATCTTCCGAGAACAACAACACCGCCCCTTTATTGAGATGCAGATTAACATTGCTCTTAAAATGGATCGTTTTAGTCAACCATTCGCCTTCGGGGATCACCACTACGCCCCCACCGGCTGCACTGGCTTTGTCAATAGCAGCAGCAATAGCCTGCGACGTTCTTTCTTTATCGCCGGGGACCGCACCCATTTCTTTGATATCGATGCGGATACATTTACTGAAATCCGGCACTTTAATGCTCACGGTGCCAAAGGGGGCTTTTACTTTTATTTCATTCACCGGCACTCCCCCATTCCCTTTATCGAAGGAAAGGAAAGCGGAACAAATAAGTAACAAACTGGCAAATCGTAATCTCTTCATGCTATATATTTTTTCATTTTCGATGGCGCCAATCCAGCCTCGGGTCTGTAGTTGGAGGAATGGTACTGTATGCCTTTTTCAAACCGCCCAGATCGATGCGTATTTCATCCAGGATAACACCCGGATCAATCGCATATATTTTAAGCGAATGTCGGCCTTTATTCAAATGCGGCAACTGAATGGTACGTTCAGCCCGGTTTCGCAAAACATTCTCCTTCCATTCTTCACTTCTCCCCACTGTTTTAAAATCAACGACCTTAACCGGTCCATCATCGACGGATACGCCATACCGCATACTGAACTTATTATTGAGCGGCTGGGTGGGTATTGTATAAACTGTGATTGTTGGCGTTGCGGCCGTATAGGTATCAAAACTATAGGCAAGCCATCCGCTATTCTTTTTTATGCTATCCGTATTTAATGAATAATAGGGGTCCCGCTCAGGTGAGTGAACTACTTCCAGGACGCCACCTGTATAGCCAAGGTCAAACCTTGGCGCCCACTGATAAGCAGCCCCTTTATGAAAGGTTTGTAGATTCATCGGATGGATACACACAAAACCGTTATTCTCGGCATACTGCCCCCAGGTAAAATGGTCCCTGTTAAACGGTTGATGGCACCGTATATTCACCTCCATCTGTTTACCTCCTCCAGTAAATAGGACCTTGCCGGTCAATTCCTTTTTCATCCCCACTTTATTCCAGTCAACGTCTACCCAAATACGCACCTGGTTCTTTCCCCATTCCCCGCTCAGCGATCCGCTTTTTTTGGAAAGCCTGATCCAGTTATCAGAGACAGTGGCTTTCCAATCAACAGGTTTGTTGTCGTTCAAAAAAACATCAATAAAATACCGCTGTCTGTTTATATTATCAAAAGCAGGCAATAGGGTCTCATTACCTGGTATCAGGGAGGAATCTTTAGTAACGAATCCCTCGGGGACAATACTCCAGCCGGCTGATCTGTCAATTGACAACGTGGGTATTTCCAGTTCCTGGTAAACGGGCAGGTTACGCGGTTTCATGGACATCATATTTTTCCATTTGCCACCTGACAACACGTGGTTATAATATTCCGTTTCCTTTATAATGCTGTCATAGGCAGCTTTTGATTGTGCAGCATAATCAAAAGCACTTAACCGGTTCTGTTTGGCGTAATAAAGGGCTTTATCGCGGTAAAGGAATTTCTTATTCATCCAGGCAGCGCACACCACCGGGTAATATACCATTTGATAATAAGCCGCATTTTCATTGGCACCCGCTTTCAACCAACCAGCTTTCACCTGTTTTACCAAAGAGTCATATTTGTCAAGCCGCTGTTGCGCTTCATCACCATAAAAGAAATGATTGTACTGCGTGGTAGTGGTTTGTGTAGTTGGTTCCGTACGACTCCAGCCCATGAATTCTGGTCTTCGTTCAAATGCCAGTTGATAATATTGCTGTAAGATCTTTTCAGCACCGAACGAATTCCTTACCTGCCAGTATTTGTGCCAGTCGTCCAACATCAAAGAGATCACTGGCTCCGGATCATAAGCCATTTTAAAAAAAATCTCTATATTATATTCAAGTGGTTTTATATCACCTACATTCAACACCCACAATTGGGTAGCACCTTCCTGCCTGGCCTTATCCATTTCTTCATACATCAAACCCGGATGAGTAGAAGGCAGCCAGAGATAATCATGCGGCCGGCCCCAATAAGAAGCATGGTAATAAACACCAGAACCGCCGGAGCGCTTTTGTTCTTCCTTATTACTCAGGCGCTGAATGTACCCATAATTATCATCGGGCCATACCAGGGTTATATCATCAGGAATTTTCAAACCGCTGTCATAAATATCCAGCACTTCTTTATAGGCAGTAAATACCTGGGGTATAGAGTCAGCTGGTTTTCCCCGGTATTTCTCCAGCAGATCACGCTGGTCTTTTATGATCTGCTCCAGTAGTGGTACGGCTTCTTTGGAATTCTTAACGCCTTCCATCCCGCTGTCGTGCACGCCACGCATACCCATGGTGTATATGGCATCAATGTTTGTTGATTCTTTTACCCGGCTCTCCCAATACTGGTAGACCTTTTCTTTATTGGTGAGATAATTAAAGGGGCCCATTGTTTTTTCATCCCATTCGCCTACATTGTTACGCAGCATAGGTTCGGCATGGGAGGAACCAATTACAATACCATAATCCTCCGCTACTGTTTTATTTCCCGGATAACTGAAGAAGGCCTTGGTGCTGGGGTGCATCGCCGGCCAGATAAGGTTGGCTTTTAACCGAAGCAACAATTCAAATACTTTGGCATAGGTCTTTGGGCCTATGTCGCCGGTTTCGGGTTCAAATGTTTTGGCGGCCCAGGGTTGCAGGCCCCAGTCTTCATCATTTATAAAGATGCCGCGGTATTTTACAGTGGGCGGCCTGGAGATCTCAGGAGATAATTCAAGCGCTACTTTCTTTTTCTGCGTCACGGGCACATCGGCCCACCAGTACCAGGGTGATACGCCTAATAATTCAGAAAGGGAAAAAACACCAAAGGCAGTACCGCGGGTATCACTGCCGGCAACTACCAGTACTTTTGAGATATTGCCACCGGGATGATCAATTACCATTTTTCCGTAACACTCCCACTTTCCATGCAGATCATCCAGGACAGTATGGCTGCCAACAAATCGCTGTATTAGCGGAGAGGAAATATTCCCAATTACAATCACATTCCCTTTTGCATTGGCCAGGTCTGTGATCACCGGGGGCAGGTTGCCAGTTACCAATTTGACATCATTGGCCAGCAAATGAGCGGCTATTGAGTCCAGCTTCGGCCCGGCCAAACTGTACACGATCTGTAATCCTTTATCCTTATCGGTAAATGAAAATTGCTGTGCCTGGGCAATTCCGGGCAACAAAAGAAGACAATACAGGAACATTCTGAAAGAAACGTTCATATGGCAAATATTGAAGTGAAATTACTTCACTCCATTGACAAACCAGCCTGTACTGTCCGGTATATGATCAGGGAATTATCATGACTTAACAACCCCTACAATTAACGCTAAAAGAAAACATGCACCCAGGACAAGTAAGATCGCCGTCAATATGTTATTACTCTTATAAGTGTTGTAAGCAAAAATCACCCGTCCGGATTTTTCAATTTGATATATGTTATAGTTGATTTGACCTTCATATTCGGGGTCATAATAAACAGTAACGGTGTCGCCAGTTTGTAAGTTATTAACCACCTTTTCAAGATACCGGGGTGACGGGGAAGCTCCAAATCTATAATTGTATTTACTTATGGTAAAAACAAACGCACCAACTTTGCGGCCTCTTCCACCGATGCTTCTTTTTGTCTGGTAGGACGATGTTATATGTGCGGTTACTTTATGAACTTTTTTAAGATCAACACTTGCTTCAATAAAATACTTTTTTCCAGCGGAAAATAACATAAAAGATGATAAAGCAAGGATCACAATTATCAGAATTACCTTTTTGAACGTTTTCATTATGGCAGGGGTTTAAGGTACGGCGTATCAATTTTTACAAATGTAAGGTGATTTTCAATATTTAGCCCCCTGTCCTAATGCCTGGATCATTCTTCCGGGCAGCTCCTTCGGTATGGAGCCGGGTTTGTGTTATAACCCGCGCAAACATGCGACCATCTTAGCTCTCATTTTTTCATCAGGCAATGGCCCCTCCCCTGCCTGCATGTTCTCAGCCACATGTTTGGCATTGGAACTGGCGGGAATAACGCAGGTTACTGCCGGGTGCGCTATTATATATTTTAACAGGAAGGCACCCCAGCTTTTAATATTCAGATCGCCCGCCCAGTCGGGCAACGGCTGGCTGCTTAATTGCGAAAATAAACGTCCCTGGCCAAAGGGTCTGTTGATCAGGGTGGCCACCCCCAATTCGGCAGCAACGGTTAGTAAGTGGTCCTCCGCACGGCGCTCCTGGATGGAATAATTAAACTGAACAAAATCGACTGGCGTTGCACGCATCACCTTTTCCAGTTCGGCATGGCTGGAATCGGTATAATGGGTAATCCCGATATACCTGATCTTTCCAGCCTCTTTCCATTCCCGCAACAGAGGCAAATAAGTTTTCCAATCAGAGAGGTTATGCACCTGCATCAGATCGATCGTTTTTCGCTTCATTAAAGAAATGGAATCCTCCATTTGCCTGATGCCATTCTCTCTCCCTGTTGTCCATACTTTTGTGGCATAGAACAACTCATTCGCATAGGGCGCTTTACTGGTAAGCACCCCTACCACCCGTTCTGCATTGCCATACATGGGCGAACTGTCGAGCAGCCGGCCACCACCCTGATAAAAAGTGTTCAACACTGATGTTAAATAATCCTTTGCTGCATTTTCACTTGTATCGAAGGTATTGTACGTACCCATCCCAATTACCGGAATGGTTTCACCTGAGGAAGGGATTGTTCTGCTGATCATGACCGATTATTTACCCGGCCAATTTAAACATTAATATAAACAACCATGAATAAAAAATAATCGCCCTTTTCTTATGCTTTTTCCTGATTTTGCACTCTATAGTTTACAAATCAGCTGCACTTGCCTTATGAAGAAAATCTTAACCATATTCACCTTCCTGCTAATTGCAATGGGCGCCATTGCCAATGGAATAGATAGCTTACAAACCAAAGAAGCCGTGCAGCAATTCCTTCGCACCCGGTTAAAAAAAATTGGAAATCCATTTATTTCTTCCATTATGCAAATGACTCCGCTGCCTATAAGAAAGACACCTTCTTCAAAATAGACCTGGACGAAAACGGCCTTACAGACCTTATTGTAAGTGGGAAAAGCTTTCTGATCGTACTGGATAAAGGCAAAGGCGATTATTCCCCACAATTAGTTGACCGGGGTGCATTGAATGAAGACAGACATAAGGTAGATACCATTTTTTATCTCAGGAAAAAGCCTTTACTGGTTGTTACCACCTCTGACCTTCCCTATGGTAAGAATAAGATCGTCACCCGAACAGACACGCTTATCTGGCAGCCCAGCGGCTTAATAAATTACAACCCACATCCTGACCATTTAAAAATTGAACAAATAAATTTCACCACCACCTCCTGTTATGGCACCTGTCCGGTCTTTCAACTAACGATCAGTCCCGACAAAAGCGCCGCGTTCAATGGCATTCGATATAACACAGTAACAGGAAAATTCAAATCAACCATCGACAAGTCAACATATAAACAGCTTATAAAAACGATCAATTCTATTAAACTCACCGCACTTAAAAATGATTATGATGTTGACTGGACAGACGACCAATCGGTAAAACTGGAAATAAAATACAACAACGGACAGGTAAAGAAAATTGATGATTATGGCGCCATAGGCACATTCGGCCTTGAGAACCTGTATAATCAATTGTTCGCGATAGCTAAAACGCAGCACTGGGAAAAAGACGAATCGCCTGAGAGTACCCAAAAGTAAGGCTACAGTTAGTTACTCCTCTTTTAACCAGGCTACTTTTTGTACACCGGTATGCGGTGCCGCTATGATGTGCCCATACAACTCAGGACGTCTTGCCTGCTTATACCTGGTTCCGCCGGCCTGTGTTAATTTTTGTGGAGTGACCATTGCAATAGCTACATCATTTCCCAACGCCCGGCATTCAGCCATCACATCCCCAAACGGATCGATGATCATGGAACACCCATTCTTTAACTGGTCATCATCCATTCCTATTGGGTTTGAAAACACCACATATACCCCATTGTCATAGGCGCGGGCCGGCAACCATTTCATCAGCCAGCTGCGGCCCTTCAAGCCATCAAACTCTGCCCGCAGCGAGGTAGGATCTTCTTCCCGGTTATACCATAATTGCGGATCTACAAAACCGGCGCCTGGCCGTGGGGAGGGTGTACACATGGTAACATGCGGCATAAAAATAATCTCGGCGCCTAATAACGTAGTAGCCCTTACATTTTCAATAATGTTATTATCATAACAGATCAGGATCCCGCACTTCCAACCCAACAGATCAAAAACTACATATTCATTGCCGGGTGTAAGATGCGGATTGATAAATGGATGTAACTTTCGGTATTTAGCCACCAGCCCGTTTTTATCTACACACACATAGGCCTTGTGCAAGGTGCCCGCTGCTGTTCTTTCAAACAACCCCGCCAGAATAACAATGTCCAGCGCTGCGGCTATGGCTATTAACTCCTGCACACTCTCCCCTTCCGGGATCAACTCGGCAACAGCAGTAAGTGCATCCTTATCAAGATGCCGGGCGAATGTATAACCAGTAATGGAGCACTCATGGAAGGCGATCACCTGGGCGCCCTGCGCTTTTGCCTCAGCAGCCAGCTGGCGGATCATGCCGAGGTTATACGCTTTATCATTACTGCGATTCTCAAACTGTGCGGTAGCGATCTTTATTGGTTCCATACTACAAAAATAGCAGGACACCCTGGTGGCAGATTGTATAATTCCGACATTCTTACAATTGCAGAAAGTTCAGGGCAAGTGGATGCGCCTGGGTATGATATTGCTGCGGGGTTATCCCGGTATACTTTTTAAACTCCTTTATAAAATGCGCCTGATCAAAAAAGCCGCTTTCATAGGCCACACCGGTTAACTGGCGGGCACCTAACCGCTGCATTCTTTTTGCACTGCGGGTAAGCCTTACAATGTCAGCCAACCGCTTGGGCGTAACGCCTACCTGCAGGTTAAATTTTCTTTCCAGCGTTCGCTCACTCACTGCAAGGTTTTTGGTCAGCCCTTCCAGCGATAAGCTCCCTTCGTGCTCATTAATATATTGCACGGCCTGAATGATCAGGGGATCAGGGTAAGGGTTTTGATCGATCTCCTGTAGAAAGAAGGTATCTATCAGCTTGACCCGGGCCAGAAGATCCTTAGCTTTGGCCAACTCAATTGAGATCCTATCCATTCCCCGGCCTAACACTTCATTCGCCGGAAATAAACCATTAAACCATTCCGTTGCAGGCACTTTCCAAAAGTGATACGCAGCATAGGGCTGCAACACAGCTACCACCCAGTTAATACTTCCGGTAAGTAAAAGGTCGTGGTAGGCTTTTACCTGTCCATATACCCAGCAGGAATGTTGAGCAGGCCTATTCCCCGCTGTACACAAGGCCGCACTGTCCAGGTTAAAAACAACTCCGGTATTGCCATCTGCAAACAACCGGTGCATACTGTTCACCGCGGACGATCCATCCAGCACCAGGTAATGTCTGATAAGATGCGCTAAACCGGGATGTGGCCGTATTTGCATGAGCGGAATAAATTGTAATGCAAAGTAGCAAAAATTAAAGGATAGCTATTTTCTGTCAATTATTTAATAAATTTATCTCAGCTGTTTTCAGGTATCGGGTATGATATAAGTATTATTCAACATACTTAACCAACCAACATGATCCCTTCACATTTACACCCTGCATGTACCAAAATGGCACGCATTTTCTTTGGCATTGGCATGATCGGTATAAGCACACAACATTTCATTTATGCTGAATTTCGTCCGGTAATGCTGCCGGCCTGGCCCCAATGGTTGCAAACGCCTGTTCTTGCTTATATAATTGGAGCTGCTATTACCGTAGCTGGCGCTTTGATCCTGGCGGGAAGAAACACCAAAACCATTTCCTTGCTCCTGGCGGGTTTTCTGTTGTTCTGCCTGGTATTCATACAATGTCCTTATGTTTTATTTATTCAACCTACCCCATCATCGCATCTGTTCTTATGGATAGACCCGCTTAAAGAACTAGCACTTGCTGGCGGCGCCCTGGTAGTTGCAGGTGCGGCTATCGACACATCTAAACATGTACTATATAAGGTTCTGGAAAAACTGATCCCGCTTGGAAAATTCTTCTTTGCCACTACCCTCTTTTTGTTTGGGATCACTCACTTCTTCTATACAGAGTTTGCCGCAGCACTGATACCAGCCTGGGTACCTGACCATACCTTTTGGACGTACCTTGCCGGTGTAGCCCTGATTGGCACAGGCATAGCTATTTTTTTAAAGATCAAAAGAAGAAAGATTTCCCTACTGGCTAGTGCTATGCTTTTTCTTTGGCTGCTTATACTTCACATCCCCCGTGCTATCGCTGACCCTTATGGGGCAAAAGGCAATGAAATAACCAGTGTATTTGAAGCGCTGGCTTTTAGCGGCATTGCCTTAGGGATTGCCTTACTGCCGAAGAAAAAAAGGAACAATGCAATAGTTACAGTGGCAAATAGCAAGGCGGTAGCCACCGGGTAAGAACCATTAATACTTTCTTATAGCGCTCAAAGCCCCGATTTCTTTGTATTTGTACATTGATTTACTATCATTGTCCCAGATATTCTACCCCTATGCTTAACTGGTTCCTCGACAAAATCATAACTGGCTATGTGTATTCAACGATCATCTTTCTTTTATTGTTACTGGTAAGTCAAAAAGCCCGTAACCATAGAACGGGTTTTCTGAACATATCAAACACACTAATACTGGCTGTATTATTGGGAAATCTGGTATATTCCTTTTTTACCGATACCCTTTTCTTTATCCTTTGCACCGTATTATTGGGCTTCCTTTTCCAGTTATGTTTTATTATAAAAAAATTCAGAATAAAAATAGCTGCTACTATTGTTTCGGTATTGTTACTTCTTATACTTACCAATATAGAAACAGTATTTGTTTTTATTACCTCATTTTATAAAGACTACCTACCATCCAGTTGGTCGACATTTTACTATAGCAATTTAAACAAGTATTCTTCCCTGGGGTTTACTGCACTCTATTTTGTTATTTGCTGGGCCTTTCCTCAAAGAAAAACGAACTGATCTACCCCATTCTCTCCCATCTGCACCAATTTTTACAGGGCGCAGGATGCTACCTTTGCGCCATGAGCAGCGGTCTTATAATAAAAAAAGCAACTACCACTACAGACTTTGAAAATGGAAAGCAACTTTTTCTTCAATACATTAAATCCCTCCATTTTGAACTGAACTTTCAGGATGTGGACAGGGAGCTGGAAGAAATTCACCTTGAATACAATGAACCATCGGGTGTATTGTTGCTGGCATATGACGGCGATAAAGCCATTGCCTGCGCGGGTGTTCGAAAGATCGACAGTCAGATCTCCGAACTGAAAAGAATGTTTGTCGACCCCAACTATCGCGGCCATCAGCTGGGTCAGCGATTACTACAACAATCGTTGGAGGAAGCGCGGCGCTTAGGTTATCATTCCATCCGCCTCGACACGGTCCCTGAAATGCAGGCGGCCATCAAATTATATACAGCTGCCGGGTTCTACCCTATTGAGCCTTATCGGTTCAACCCCATACCTGGTGCTCTTTTTATGGAAAAGATATTATAATAAAAAAGTCCTCCCGATGCATCGGGAGGACTCAAAAAACTGTATTCGTTCTTACTACTTGTGTACGTAGGTTGCCAAACTTTTCACTTTTCCGGTGGTTAGCGTGCCATCGCCCTGAAAGTACAGGGTATAGGTTCGCTGATTACCAAAAGCCACATTATTAAGTGTAGCCAGATTAGTAGTGCTTCTTACTCGGCGCACATATAAGGTATCGTTTAACTGCGAGTTATAAGCGAACTGTGAAAAAGTAGTAACAGTACCCGGAGTAATTTTGGAATAAATGTTCCGGTTGTTACGGGTTGAGAACACATCGATGGTATCAACCGTTTTTACGGTTGCATCTTCTAATACAGCATGTATGAAACGCAAATTAAAGTAGCCGATCGTTGGCGTGGTTAAAGAATCCTTCACAAAGATCTGGGCAGCGTCCCTTTGACTATTAATTGAATCGGTTATCAAAAAAGAATAATAGGTATCGGGTGCCAGTACCTTAGAGAACGTTTTAAGAGTTATAGAATCAGGATTGGTTACCCCAGTCGTTAATTTAATTTCCTGTTCACCTGCGGGCACCGAAACATATCCATACAGGGTTGAACCTAATGGATAAATGGACCCATAACTCATATAGGGATTGCCACCGGACAAAAAGCCAGATATTTTAGTGCCACCCACCAATATATTAATTGAATCTCTCACTCTTACACTGCCAAATAAAGTGCTAAAATTGGGTGCTGCATGAACAACACGCAGATACGCTGTTCCGGCAGGTGTTTGATAAGGGGCCGCGGCTTCATAATCACGATTGCACGAAACAAGTGCAATAAAAGTCATCACCAGCGCCGTAGCCGTAACAGCCATTATATTTTTTCTCATCTCGATTTTTTTATTGTTACTGGAAGCATCCATTGTGATACGTTCAGTTTAAAATTATTTTTGTGAGAACCAGCATTCTTTGGTAACATAATCCTGGTCAAAGGCTCCGATCCTGGTCAATTCAGGCACATTATACAGGTACTCTGAATTGTACCTTGGTTTACAACGATACACGAATTTACCTTTGTTGGTAGCTACCAGGTATTGTCCGGAAGGTGGCGTAAAATCAGCATACACCTGTTTGCCGGTTACCGGGTCAAGATCCGTGTAATGGAATTTACGCATATCCACCCAGGTCTGATGTATTCCCCAAACATACAGGGCAATGTATTTCTGCAACATAATATGCGTGAGTGTAAGGTCATTTGCTGACACGGGCACAACGGCCGGGTTATTCATATAAGCATCCTTAACTGTTTGCGTAATTACATTGGCTGACGGAATATGTTGCGGATAAACGGTAGTCAGCATGTCGAAATCAAGGCTGATGGCGTTTTTATAAGCTGCCAGCGCGCCAGACTTATCACCTTTTCTATACAACGCTTCTGCTTTTACAAACTGCATTTCCGAGGCCGTCATCATGGGCCAGGGGCTGGTATTCTGCCAGATGTATCGGCTGGTATCTGCGGTTGGCGATGCGGTTGAATTATAGGTAGCATGTCCCCAGAAATTTAAAGGATACTGGCTTGAATTCAACCCGGGCGTATTGCTGCCTCTCCAGGGCAAAAAGCCCTGAAAGGTACCTGAGTTGTTCTCGCGCAGCATATACCAGGCCCTGGGATCACTTACCCCATTGAACGCAGTGGTGTTACGGCCGCTCATCAGATCGGCTATATAAGCACACTGTCTGTACGCCCCCAAATTGGCACGGAACGGACCAAAATAGTTAAGCGTCTGGCTTTGTAAACCACCTGATACTTTTACATACGCATTGTCGTCATTGGTAGTCATGGCCAGGTCAGCATATTTAGCGGCTGAATCGGCAAAGGCATAATTATTGGCCGCAAACATATTTTTGGCGCTGAGGTTAATGTAAGAACGGGCCAGCAAACCATACACGAATTTTTTCCACTTGGTAACATCGCCGCCCAGAAAATAGGCATCTCCCTGCGCAAAATTTTCCTTGTTTGATTTACCATCGGTCCTGCTTAAGAAACTAAGTGATCTGTAACAAACGGCCCGGCAGCTATCATAAAAATCAGCTGGTTGGTCGTAATGGAATTGCGTTAGTCTTTCATCCCAGGCTTCACTTAAAATTCCATCGTTGTACTCATTGGTCAGTTCCAGCCAGCCCCAGGCCCTGATGGCCCAGGCAGCCCCAACATAATCCCATTTCTCCTCTTCAGTACCCCACTCAATGATCTTGTTTACATTTTTTCCATGTCCGTAGTATACAGCGGCCCAAATAGAACCGGTAACGTCGCTGGCGCCGGTCACGCCGCCCATTTCACCATAGTTATCCAGATCGGTCTGGATGCCGAAGTATTGCACGTAACGCCCTATTAACGTTGCATCCTGCTGCACGCCATACCCGGTCCCATTGGCTGAATAGAAAAAGGTAAACCCGCCGATCACCCCGGGTAGTATCGTTTCAACAGGCACCCTTATCGGTGCATTGGGATTCAGATAGGCCTCATCAATTTTCTTGCTGCATCCCTGCATACAAATCGCACCAATTGTGAGGGTAAATATGGTAGTTAAAAATTTATGTCGCATAAAAAGAATTTGAATTTTGCATTGGTAATGTCACAGATTAAAAACGGGCACGTAATCCAAAGCTTACACTAACCGGTGTGGCCGGGCTGCCATAATCGAAACCATAAGAACCTACACCCACAGAACCAGGGTTATTGGCAATTACCGACGGATCGGCGCCTTCATAGTTGGTGAACAGCACCAGATCGTTACCAGTTACAAACACACTTAATGATTTCATACCTTTTATTACATGTGAAACTTTCTCTGGCAAGAGATAGCTCAGTGTTACATCTCTCAACTTCAGCCAGTTTACATTATGCGAAATGTATTCTTCATTAGGCATGGTGTAATAAGTATTCAAATAATAAGGAACCACTACAATGTTATTCGGTGTTGGGTTATCGGTATTTTGTAAACCATCATCCAGTACGCCGTTTACAACACGTGGCGTTGTTCTGTCAGAAGTTCTTTTTGTTTTACCCAAAACGGTCTGTACCTGGTCGGCCAGGTTGTAAATATCGCCGCCCACTTTCAGGTCCCACAGGAAGCTGAAGTTCCAGTTCTTATACCTGAAAGAATTTAACGTTCCCAGCGTGAAGTCGGGCGTACGGTCGCCGATGATCTTAAAGTTGGCATCAATTTCAGGCACTCCGTTGTTCGGACTCACCACAATTTGCCCCTTGTTGTTTCTTACATAGGTAGAACCCGTAATGGTACCAGTTTGATGACCGCGCACCAAACCACCTCTTGCACTGAACAGGTTGTCTGACTGATAAAAATCGTTGTCTTTACCAATAGCGTCAGGCAGCGTCAGCACCTTGCTCCACATGTGGTTGAAGTTGAAACTTACATTCCAGTTAAAATCGCTTTTCCGGATCGGTGTAATGTTCAGTGATAATTCTACCCCCTGGTTACGCAGTGAACCCGCATTGCCTGTATTCAACACGGCCCCGGTGGCATAGCTGGCCCTGAATTGCTGTACGATCTGATTGGTACAAAGGGTATTATAATATGCCGCTTCCAGGGTAATGGCGTTGTTCAGGAACCTGAGTTCAGTACCGATCTCATAGGTCTTTTGTCTTTCAGGCTCCAGATCAGGGTTGGCCTTTATATATCCGTACGTATAAGTTGGATTTAATACTGTACTACTATAGTTATTCACAAAATAACTCTGGTTGGAATAAGGATCATTCAACCGGGCCGTGCTGGCCAGTGACGCTCTCAATTTGGCGAAATCCAGCACCTTTCCTTTGATCTTGGGGAAGATATCCGACAGGATCATACTCATGCTGGCGCCTGGATAACTGTATTTATTGTTTTTATTGGGAAGCGGAGAGGCATTCTCAAAACGATAAGATGCGGTTAAGTAGATCAGGTCTTTCCAGCCAATGGACGCTTCGGTGAAATAAGCCAGCTCTCTTAATATATTCCTATTGGGCTTACCAAAATAATTCTGGAGTAACCGCGTACGGGTACTTTCTGTTGTATTACTGCTATCAGTGCTGGTTGAATCTTTAAGCCGCGAGCCGGTAACTCCATACGCACGGGTCTCAAAATCCTCCCACATGGTCCCTACCATTAACCGGGTGCTGAAATCGCCAAACTTTTTCTTGGCCGAAGCAGTAATAGTGTGGTTGTACCCTTCATAGGTTCTGTAATAATTATCCAGTGAACCGCCGGTAGAGGCGCTTAGCAGGTACGACATGGGATGGGTAAACAAATAACCATCCTGCTTATAGGTATCGTACCCAAACCGGCCCGATAGTGTCAACCACTCAAAAGGAGTGATATCGATGCCCATGGTAGCTATCCAGCGGCTGTTCTTATCACCGCTTTTATTATTCTTTGCGCTCCAGATCGGGTTATCATAATCCACATTGTAATTGCTGTTAAAAAGCAACAGTTTATTACCCTGTTTATCCTGGTAGTTGGTAATGTCGTTATTGGCGGGCCAGGAGTACAGGTCCATCAGGTATCCATTGGCGCCTTTTATTGGTTTTACGTTGTCGGAATTGACATAAGCGATCGTAGGATTGATGGTAATGAACTTACCGATCTTCGTATTGTTCGACAGCTTTAAATTGTATTTTTTATAGGTATTGAACGGCACCGTTCCATCATTATCCAGGTAGGTACCAGAAAAACGGAACCCAGATTTCTTAGTTCCAAAATCAACCCCGATATTATGCGTTTGCGTAAACCCCGTACGAAAGAAATGGTGAATATTATCGTATAATTTGGTATCAGAAGGCCATGCCGGGCCGAAGCTGGTGAACTGACCAGACAATGGCGGCGCTGTTGGCACCCCATTCGCGCCAGGTCCCCACCGGTTGTCGAGTTCTACAAAACGGGTCACTTTCTGAAAACGAAAGTTGTTATCGTAATTAACGATCAGCTTTCCGGCAGCATTTGCCTTTTTGGTAGTGATCACAATGGCGCCTGAACTTGCCTGGCTACCATACAACGCCGTTGCTTCTGGTCCTTTTAAAACCGTAACCGATTCAATGTCGTTGGGGTTTATGTCCGCAATACGATTGGTATAGTCGCTATTGCGGTTAGGCAGGTCCGATGCCAGACCAACGCCTGAACCACCATAAGAGTTCTGGTTCAGGGTTTGGTTATCTATAAGAATACCATCTACAATAAACAGCGGCTGGTTAGTACCAGAAAGGGTGTTGAAACCGCGTAACACAATGCTGGCCGATGCACCGGCAGTACCACCGGTAGGTGTAACTGTTAAACCGGCTACGCGACCCTGCAAACTGTTAATAAAGTTTTCGCGCTGTGTTTGCTGAATGTCGGAGCCCTTTACTGTTTGTGTTGAATAACCCAGTTCGCGTGGGTTTCTCTTAATATCCATTGCAGTTACAATTACCTCCCCCATTTGCTTCTGGGAGTTTTTAATTTTAACCGAAATGGTAGCGCCATCGCCAACCTTCATCTCTCTGCCTTCATATCCTACGGAGGAAATGAGCAGGACCTCGCCTTTTTGTACTCTAATGGTAAATGCACCCTTGGTATCGGTGGTAGTACCCCTGTTGGTACCCTTGATAGTGACCGATACACCGGGAACAGGTGCGTTGTCATCGGCATCAGTTACCACACCGGATATCGTTTTATCCTGCGCGGTTGCATACATGCCCCCTAACATAAGAACTACTGCGAGTAATAGCCTCGTGAATTTTCTCATAACAGTTTTTTTGGGTCAATGAATTGTGAATAGGTAAAGGCTTGTTCAGCTCAATGGTCAATTTAACCTGGTCAGTTAGCATTGTTTTCAAAGGCCATGATATGCAACGCCTAATGTTGCCGGCAGGCGCGCTTATATTACCTGAATACCCAAATCGATATACGGTCTCAACCTCGGGTCGTCGGGTGGAAGTTCTGTGATCAGTACATCTATTTGTTGAATGTCACAGATATGGATAGGTTGTAGCGTGTTGATCTTTTCCGAAATAGTTAAACAAACCGTTTTACGGGCCGACTGGATCATTGCCTTTTTCAATTGCACTACTTCCCAATCATTGTCGGTAGTGCCATGTTTCAGATCAATGGCATTGATGCCTAAAAAGCACAGGTCGGCATTGATCTGTTTGATCTTGGCAATGGCTTCGGCGCCTATGGTTATTTTGGAATTTTTTGAAATGCGGTCACCGATCATAATTACATCGATGCTGGGGTGTTGCATGTATTCCAGAATGGCGGGAATACTGCCCGACATGAACGTGGCTTTTAAATGGGGTGGCAGGGCGCGGGCCAGCTCTATAATAGTAGTGCCACCACTGGTAAGCACAAACATGTCGTTTTGGATAAGGGCTGCCGCTTTGTGGGCAATGATCTTTTTATGGTCCTGGGAATAAACGTTGTCGGTGGGATAATTTACCTCGTTGAATGAATGGCTGAGGGCGCCGCCATGAACTTTTATGATCTTGCCCTCATCCGCCAGTTCCTGCAGGTCTCTGCGGATTGTGTCCTCCGATACCCGGATCTCCTGGCTAAGCAATGATGATAAAACCTTATTGTGCAGGTTTACCTGATGCAATATATACGCCTGACGCTCTTTTTTAAGCATAGACAGTTAGAATGGTTGTATTGCAATATAAGTTTATTTAACGCACAAATAAGCAAAATAACAAGCAAATAACGCAATTAATGCGGTTTTTAATCCGCAAAATGGTTCTGCTTGCAGGTTACTGCAACATAAATACCGAATCAATTCTCATTTCCCCCTGCCTGTAAGCAAAAACGCGAAAACACGCCCACAAAAAAGCCCCTCCCGACTTGTCGGGAAGGGCTTTTGGGAAAGACTATAAATGGGGTCTATTTGACCAGTACGGGATCTGACCGGCTTTCTTTGTTATCAGCGATACGTATTATATATATACCAGCGCCCCGGTTGGCCGGAATATCAACGGTGGGGTTATACTGGGTGGCAGTCAGAAAATATTTTGTCCAACCTGTCCAATCGGTTTTGTCCCGGTCATTATTACTGTATAACACAACAATTAATTATAACAAAATCGAATCAAATGAAACAGGTAGTTAACATTTACGAAAAAGGACAACGCGGGTTAAAAGCTTTAAACACCCTGGGTGCTTATTTATACAAATCACCGGTTGAACAGTCGCTTCTGAATTTAATTTATTACCGCGTATCGCAGCTCAATGGTTGTGCATTCTGTCTCGACATGCACGCTAAAGACCTGCTGGCGAATGGCGAAAATGTACAACGGCTACTGGTACTGGATGCCTGGAAAGAAACGAATTTTTACAGTGATCGCGAACGGGCTGCACTGGCTTTTGCTGAAGCGCTTACCAAACTCAATGGCCCTATCGATGAAGCCATTCATAATGAAACGTTACAACATTTCACAGAAGAAGAAATGATTGATCTTTCGTTTGCAGTGATAGCCATCAATGGTTATAACCGGGTGAATATTGCTTTCATGCAACCGGAGGTTGTAGGAACTTATACACCTGGCATGTTCCAGAATGCTTAATCGGCAATCAATGTCGTTTAGTTAATGCATGTTTTAAGGAATCCCCTCCTGGGAGAGCCTGTCCCGCTTTGCGGGAGGTAGGGGTGGGTTTATTCCAGGTGAATCAAATTAATACCCACCCCTATCATCAGTCTTTATGTGCAACACGCTGCGGCCTCCCGATGCATCGGGAGGATTTAGCTCTCCGTTTCGCTTAACTAAACGACATTGAATCGGCAATCGGCAGTCGGTAATCGATAACACCCTTGACAGGTTTGACAAAATCGTACATTAATCTTAAAGCTCGCGAACCTATTGCCGATTCACGATTGCTGATTGTCGGTTCACCACTCACAACTGACAACTCACAACTGACAAAAGCAACACTATCATTCACAATTCTCATTCTTAAATTTTAAATACTAACTTCCCGCATTCAGCGGGACTAAAAACAAAACGTATGAAAGAATTCATGTTACTATTTCGTCAACCCAGTTATGATTTCAGTAATGTATCGCCCACCGAAATGCAGGCACTGGCCAAAAAATGGCAGGACTGGGTAGGCGGCATTGCCGCACAGGGCAAATTAGGCACCACTGGTGTTCGCCTTGAAACAGATGGTAAAGTATTGCGGAAAGGCGGTGTTGTTACTGATGGTCCCTTTGTAGAGATCAGAGAACGCCTGGGTAGCTTTTGTATTATAAAAGCAGCAAATATTGATGAGGCTATAACCCTGGCCCATGGCTGCCCTGCACTTGATTTTGACGGCAGTGTGGAGGTAAGAGCGGTGTTTCAATAATAATGTAAAGGTGGGTCGCCCTCCAAGGGCGGCTCACCTTATTTGATATAGGGTGACCCACCCTGAAAGGGTGAGCCACCCTTTTATATTATCTTATGAAAGAACACGAATCATTAAAACAGCTATTTCAGCAGGAGTTCGCTAAAATGGTAGCGGTTATCAGTAAGCAGTTTGGTTTGGACCATATTGAAATGGCCGAAGACATAGTAAGTGATACCTTTCTGACCGCCTCTGAGACCTGGGGCCTTAAAGGCCTACCGCCCAACCCCGCCGCCTGGTTATATACCGTGGCCAAACAAAAAACGCTGTACCATTTCAGACGGCATAAGATCTACGAACAAAAAGTAATTCCTGAAGTAAAAGCGCAACAAAGCGGTATCGAAGAATGGGAAGCCATCAATTTCTCCCAACAAAATATTAAAGACAGCCAGCTGCAAATGCTGTTTGCCATTTGCAACCCGGCCATTGCCAGTGAAGCGCAGATCGGTCTGGCCCTGCGCATCCTTTGCGGTTTTGGCATCGATGAAATTGCCGAAGCATTTTTAACGAATAAAGAAACCATCAACAAACGCCTGTTCCGCGCAAAAGAAAAACTACGGAACGAAAACATCCAACTCATCCCTATCGACAATACCCTCCCGGCTGCCGAACTGGATAACCGGCTCGACAATGTACTACACATCATTTATCTGTTGTTCAACGAAGGCTATTACTCCCAAACGGAAAACACCCTGCTGCGTCGGGATTTCTGTATTGAGGCCATGCGCCTGGGTGCAATGCTTACTGAATACGAACGCACCAACCGGCCCAACACCAATGCCCTGCTGGCCCTGATGTGTTTTCATGCCTCCCGCTTCAACGCCCGGGTAAACCATAACGATGCGCAAATACTGTACGAACAGCAGGACACGGCTTTATGGGATACTGCCCTGATCAACCAGGGCATTCAATTTTTGAACAATGCCGCCACGGGTAACAACGTAAGCTCCTATCACCTGGAAGCAGGCATTGCTTACTGGCATTGCATTAAAGAAGACACTGCCGAAAAATGGGCGAACATCCTGTTACTGTATGACCAATTGCTGCTGGTCAATTATTCGCCAGGCGTTGCCCTTAACAGGATCTTTGCTTTGTACAAAGCAAAAGGAAGGGAAGCCGCCATACAGGAAGCAGCCAGCCTGCCCACCAACAACAGCCATTTTTATTTTTTGCTGATGGCTGAACTGTACAATGGACTCAATGATCAATTGGCTTTGTCTAATTATGAAAAGGCACAGGCCCTGGCTAAAACGCAACGGGAAAAACTAGGGATCCAGGAACAGATCAATAAGGTTTCGGGGAAAAAATAATGGCACAATTTCCCCTGGCTGTTCTTAATTTTACAGCCCATTAAGAGCTCCTAAAACATCAATACCTGATGAAAGTACACGTTCTGGTCCTGTGTTTTGTTATTGTAGCTGTATTGTCTGGTTCCATCATTGTACCCCAACGGGCGGTCAGCGCACCCGCTATTTTATATAAAGATTCCGTCCAACGAACAGCCTTATTCTCTACGGATGATGTGGAAAGGATAAAACAATTCTTTCTCGCCAATACCGCCCTGCCTGAGCAGCCTAAAGACTCCAACTGGCACCCGGGGTTCCGGCATAAATGCATCAACACGGTGCGGGCTGGGCTCGACTACCTCATCTTCGGCGAATCTTCCATCCCCGATAGTTTATACAGCCGTAACTCCGTTTTAAATGGGTTGCAGGATAATGATATTACTGCCCTTGCCAAACGGTTGCGCGATAATCATTATGTACGCAGCTATGATACAGTCCGTTTTTTATCGTTGCGCAAAGACGAATGGGTACCTATTACAAAAGCGGATCCTGTTTCCCGCGGCTTACCGCCCATGGCCCTGGAAAAAAGTTTATGGAACACCTTACTACGGCGGGTTGGCAAAGAACGTGGCTTTAGCATTTTCCTGCTTTCGGTTTGCGATGGGTATCATGCAGCGCTGCTGACCCTCGATCACCGCAACCCCGCAGAAATAAAGGCCTACTGGGCCGATCAAACCCATCGACATCCACTACGTTATTTTGTAAATAATAAACTGGAAGAAGTACCTGGTAAATATGGCTGGGAAGTAATGCAGGCCAATGGACCCGCCACACATGCGGTTGGGATGGCCCGGGGGTTGGATGAATACATGCTGTTAGCCAATCGACAATTCTGGTGTGATTGCGGACGCCCCAATCAAAAACCGGATGACTGCTGTTCAGGCAACTGCTTTCCGTTTATCCAGATCTGGAGAATACAAAAGTTTGTTAGTTATTGAGTTTATTAGTTTGTCGCTGACCTGTAAGGTCTGCCTCATTAACTCGCCGGGTCAGATGACGAGGCAGACCTGACAGGTCAGCCCCCTTTATTTAAACCGACCTGTCAGGATCGCTTGCTCTCTCTGTAAAGGCTAACTCAAATGGCGAACCTTACAGGTCTTATCAACTTAAAAGATCAGCCAGAATATGCGCATGATTTTGGGCTTCATCTTTAGCCGCATATAACAGGGTTATTTTCTTGTGTTCTTTTACTAATGATCTCAAATCTTTCAATGCGGGATTCTCTTTTAATTCAGCGAGGTATTTCTTTTTAAATTCAGCAAAGGTTCCTTCCCCTGCATGGTACCATTTACGCAATTCGGTAGAGGGAGCTACTTCTTTAAGCCAGGTATCTATGTCAGCTTTTTCTTTCTTTATGCCCCGGGGCCACAGCCGGTCAACCAGAATGCGATAGCCATCTTTGTCCGCTACCGGTTCGTATATTCTTTTTACAACTATCGGCATTGTAATTAAGTTTAATTGCAATACTGAATATACTGATTTATACTGGATCGAAGGGCAATGGGCAATGGGAAATTGATAGGGTTAATAAGGTTGATGGAGTTGATAAGGAAATTCGCGAACCCACTCACAACTGACAACTCACAACTCACTACTTAACTTTCCCTGGCGGCACACCAAACTTTTTACGGAAGGCACTATTGAAATGTTGTACCGAAGAATAGCCCAGTCTGTCGGCCACATCTTTGATAGGCACATTAGCAACTAACAGATCACGCGCCTGGGTTAATTTATAATCTGTCAGGTAACCAAATACGGTATTATTAAAAAGGGCTTTGAAACCCTGTTTCAATTTAAATTCATTGATCCCTGCAACACGGGCCAGTTCACTTAAGGAAGGCGGTTGGGCAGCATGCTGTACCAGGTATTCTTTGGCAAAGTAAATACTCTCGGTATCGTGGCCCGGCTTAACTATCAGCGAAGGTGTTTGAGTAGAACGGGCCGCGTCTTCATACATCTGTGCCTGTAAGGTTAACAGCTCAATACATTTTGATTGCAGGAATAATAATTTCAAACCACCGGTAACTTTCACATTCATAATATCCTGGAGACACTGGTGCATGGCAAACGAAATAGGCATGTTCTCACGGCTCAGGTCGTCTTCGTTCCCTTTTGCAACTTTATCCGCAAACTCCATGCGATGGATTACTGTCTTTTGCCAGCTCCAGGAAAAAACGGGTAGTAAAATGTACTTCAATAAATTTATACCGTTCAAGCTCACCGCCGTATTGCCCCGTACCTGCAAACAAGGGCGTGTAATGCATGTTATGCTGATTGGCTTTGAAATGATGTTCTTTTCCTGAAAGCAGGTTCTTCATTATACTGCCGCCCTGTAAGGTAAAATGCATTTCAACAAGGTCTACGTCACCTGTTATTTCATAGTTCAGCCTTTTGGTTTTATTCAACACCATATCTCCATACACGATATAAATGCCCGCAAAGGCTATTTGTACCATTTCTGCATCACCGAAAGGAAAGCTATAGATCTCTCTTCGTTCCGTAACCAAGGGCTGTTCCACTATTTTAGTCGAAAACACGTCGCCAACTTTATATTGGTGACCATTTTCGTCATACACTTTGACACTCATAAAATCCGTTTGATGTAAATATTTATCCGTATAGTATAAAAACGCGCAGTTAATCCCTTTTTAATTTTGTAAAGGTAAATTAACTGTTTCGTAAACAAAACATATACAATGTTTCACCTATTTAACCACCAGGCCAATGAACACTCCGACGATGAGCTGAACATCGAAATACCTGCTGCCACTGAACATGAGCTGTTACATGTGATCCAGGCAAAAAAGTTATACAACGACCATGCTACCCATCATTTCTTTGTGGGCGATGAATCAACCGTTGAAATATTCAATGCACTTAAAGAGATCGCTTTGCGAAACGATCATGAATACTTTGGCATACTGGAATTACATCCTGAATATGAAGCGGTATTGTCAATGTTGAAACTGTTGGTTGACAGTGTACCTGAAATGCCAGCGCAACCTGCACTCAATGCCATTCACTGGATGGATGACATGCACCCTAATTGCTGGATGGCCTGGAAAAATGCCACCTTCTATTTATCAGGTGGTGCAACATTGATTTCCCGGTTCAAACAATACCTGTTACAAAAGCAAGTAACCAGCGAACAAATTCGCATTATCAATTATTAACGTAAAACGCAATTAACCCATTGCCTTATGTGATAAATACCATGCTCCATTAAGCGAATATCTAATCCCGTTCTAATGTTTCTCTTATCTGTGGAAGGAAATGTCAGGTAAATGTTAAAAAACACGTAGGTTTTCTATTGTGACCTATCAGGATAAGCACTAACTTCATCGCGCACAACAATTACTATTATCCTAGTACCTTCTATGGACACCTCAACACTAACTGACGACCGTTCGAAAAAACGCGTTCAACGCATCACTGTGTATCCCAATCTGGTAACACAGAAGAAATTTTGGTTACAATTGTATAGCGTAGAACAATGTGTTTTTACGGTACAGCTGTACTCCCTTGCAGGACAACAGGTATTTAAACACTTCCTGTACCATGCCGATCTCTATTCAAACCACACTATTTTGCTCCCGAATCATTTACCCCGCGGCATATACAAAGTAGCTGTGCGTTATGGCGACAATCACTATGTACAGCCGATTGTCATTGATTAGCCCCTGGTTCTCTTAACTTCCCCCGCCCTTTGCCCTTACGTTTTTAAGCACAACCCTATTAGACTGTCAATACATGCATTCGTTTTGCATATCCATTATTATGGACAGCAATACCTGGCATTGTCATGCCCTTCACTCGCCTACGCGAATAACCGCCTTTTCTGCCAGGCCGCAGATTCGGTGGACCAAGGCCTGGTAGACAAAGTAAAAAGCCATCCCGCAGAGGCGGAATGGCGTTCCTGATGGACTTGTCCCAGATCCTATATACTAAGGTTATTGTGTCTAATGCCCTATTCAACAATATCTTCTACCCATAAACGGCATACATTAACTGCTATTTCGAGACCGTTCGGGCTCCTGTACATTTTACTGGTTAACCACTTTTACAATAAGCATTAATGCTTAAACTGTAAACATTGATGGTATATCCTTTAGTTACCGTTCAAACAAAAGCCCCGACGAATCTGCCGGGGCCAAACGTAACGCACGAGAAAAAGCACTGCCCATACCAATTTTAATGCAGTTCTGTGGTTACATTATATGTGATGAAGTCAGCTTAATCAAAAATTGCAGTTTACAAAACAGGGATCAGTCTTTTAATCCCAGATAGTTTTTTACTTCTTCATAGTTATTCCAGTTTATTTGTTTATCCATACGTGCATGCGTTCCACCGGGGATCAGCACATACCGGTATTGCTGAACTTTACTGCCCGACGCCTGATCGGTAATGGTGCCAACATTTGCATTGGACGCCATCTCAATAAGACCCGGTTCATAAAAAGGGGTGATCTGAGTAGTGCCGGAGAGGAATGGCAGCGCAATCACAAATTTCTCGGCTGCTGTTCCCAGGTTTAGATACACTTTTATTTCCCCTTTCGACAGCAGGTCATCGGTTACTTTGGCTTCCTGGATCTGCGCAAAGAAACCACCGCCGGATTGGCTTACAAAACTAACATCGAGCCAGTCGGAGTATATTACATTGGCAGTGCCGGCATCACCCTTATTACCGGCAGCTCCTTTTTCTCCTGTTGCGCCGGTATCACCTTTGTCGCCTTTTGCGCCCTGCGGTCCGGGATCGCCTTTTTTACAGGCGCCTACCAGTAACGTAGCAGCCAACAGGTAATACAAAAAATGGTGCTTGCCCCATTGATGTGTGCGTTTCATGTTTTTGATTTTGATTTTTATTGTTGTAATTGTGATAAAATCTAAGTGTCCATCTCTTTACCAGACATTTCTCGGACAACCATCGTCGTATTTATTACCGAGCAGAAAGCCCACCATGATCTCATGCGATCCTTTGCTTACAATGTTTAATCCGGAAGTAGTATAATCATATGAGTAACCGATATTGAACTTGTGACTGATATTCATACCTACCATAGCGGCAAACCCATCGTTGTACCGGTACCCTGCTCCAAACCAGGCTACATCTCTAAATTGCAGTTTGGCGTTCAGATCAATCTGTGTTGGCATTGGCTGTACATATTTCACCATTATAGAAGGGATCAGATTGAAATCTTCTCCTAACAAAAAGCGATAACCGGCCGTAGCAAACAAATGCGGTACAATTTTTCCATTGGTTGTTTTTACCGTATTGTCTGAAAAACTTACTTTTTGCGGAATGATCTGTTGAGCCGCCAATCCAATAAAGTAATCACCAGAATACAAATACAGACCCGCCATAAAATCGGGCTTGATTGTATTGATCAGTCCATTATTATAAACAGCAGGGTCAACCTGCAGATTCCCAAAATCAAGCTTGCTGGTATTTAACCCAATATTGGTAAACCCCGCGCCAAAACCAGCGGCCAGACTTGTTCGTACACTTATACCTATATGATAAGCATAGGTAGCATACGCAGAAAAGTAATTCAATGGGCCAGTCCGATCATTGATCACCTGCAAGCCTACCCCATGATGCGGTTCGGCTGCGGTGTATTCTTCCCAATAGCGTTTACCCCGCGGGTTCTCACCAGCCACATCAAAAGAAGTGGCCGTGGTGCGGTAATCTTTTTTATTGATAGGTGTATGAATGGTTATATACGAGGTCACCGGAGCATCCTGTATACCGGCCCACTGATGGCGGTGACTTGCTTTTATATCAGTATAATTCTCGATTCCCGTGAGCGCAGGATTTATAATATATTGATTCAGGATATACTGCGTGTAGTGAGGCTTTTGCTGACCGTATGTTTGTATACAGGCCACTACACTAATAAGTGCGATTATCTTTTTCATGTGCTTACGTTTTTATCGTGAAACGGCAGACGGCAGTAAGTAGTAGTCAATAAGTAAGTAAGAAATCGCAGTTGAAATAACATGCTGGTTATTGGGTTATTGGGTTATTAAGTTCTGTGTTACTAGTTTCAAGTCTCTGACTGCAGGCACCCAGACGCTTTATTTGGAACGCATTTTAAATTAATGGCCATCCTTACTCAAATAACCTAATAGCTTAATAACCTAATAACTTAATAACCTACGAACCTAAAAACTTAAAGTAACTGGTCAATTCTTACCCACCACCTTAAACTCTGTCCTCCTGTTCCTCTGTCTACCTTCCGGATTATCAGATCCATCTTCATTCACATTAGGCGCAATAGGTTGTAACGAACCATACCCCTTTGCCTGGAGGCGGTTTTTATCAATTCCTTTGCTGATAAGATAGGCTACGCAGGCGCGGGCGCGGGCTTCAGACAGGCGTTGATTGTATTCCTCACTGCCTTTGTTATCCGTATGCGCACTGAGCTCAATGGTGATCTCGGGATGTGTGGTCAACAACCCTAATAACTTATCCAATGCTTCATAAGATTCTTTTCTAAGCGTGGCTTTATCAAAATCATAATACACGTTATCTATTACAATGGCCTCATTAACCGGTGGCACATCCTTTATTAAACAAATAGCCGGATTGATCAATTGATCTGATTCCTCATCAACCGGGGTATAAAAAGGCAACGCCCCATTGCCATACCCGCTTATGGTAGCAACGGCCTTTAACGGTTGAAATTCGTCGAGGGTAAAAGCGTAGTTACCATCCCCTGTAGTGGTTTGGGTATACACCACTTTATTTTGAATGGTATCCAGAATATTGATAGTTACGCCAGGCAACGGTTGCTTATCTTCACAGGCAACAACCTGTCCGCTCACCTGCTTACGAGGTAGGATTTTTCTCAAATAGAACAGTTCAAGGCAACAGGTTGCTTCCCGGTCACTACTGAGCCAAACATCTTCCAGCACATTTCGCACGCCGCCTTTACTCACAAAATAGATATCATCTTTTACAGAGTTTACCGGATAACCAAAGTTTACCGGTTGCGCCCAGGCATCGATATTTCCTTTGCTGTAATAGAAATCATAACCACCCATACCTACGCGGCCATTGCCAGAAAAAACAAGTGTGGAAGAAGGTGCATGATAATAGGGCGCCTGTTCATCAAAAGCCGTATTGATCACCGGTCCCATATTGGCTGTACTTACCGGTTTACCAGTTTCATCCAGTTCGGCATACCAAAGATCGAACCCACCAAATCCGCCGGGTTTGTCACTGGCATACAGCAGGTATTTTCCACCTGGCATAACAAAAGGTTGCTGCGTGCTGGAACCGGCAGCATTGATCAGACTGTCGAGCAACACCGGTTCGCTCCAGTCGTTGCCATTTTTGTGACTGCTATAAATACCCGAGATCTTTTTACCGCCTGTAACTGTCCAACGGGTGAGAAAGAGTGTATTCCCCTCCGGAGTAAGGGTCACCACACCCTGGTGCACATTACCGGTTTGCGGTAATGGCAGGGGCTTTATCGCACCTGTTACGCCGTCTGTTACCGGGGTGGTGTATACGCGGTTAATATGTGACAGATCCTTACTTGTGCTGTCAATACGGGTAGAAGTAAATAACAAGGTATTATCGTTCAACCATATCGGTGCATAATTGGCGCCTTCCACATTAAGGGGAGTGGCCGCCTTTTGTACGTTGTACAGTTTCAGGTCTTTCTTTTTTAACTGGGTCTGAATAAAGCGCAGGCTCATCAATTCTTTTTTCGCTGATTCCGTATAAGGGTCATCTGCCGTATGTTCATCCAGGAAACGGGTAAACTCTTTTTCTGACTGATCATAACTGGCCTGTGCACGCAACTCCACGGCGTAATAGTAGCGGGCCAGTGGAAATTCGGTAGCATTGGCTTCCAGGGTTTGATTGTAATACGCAGCTGCTTTGGCATGATCATGCAACAGGCGATAACTTTCGGCCACCCGATACAGCGCCAGCTGGCGGCTGCTTACCGGTGTACTGTTTTTTTTCACGGCAGAAGAAGGAACAGTATACGGACTGTATTCTTCTTTTTTTAATTTCTGCGCAGCTGTGCCCAGGTATTTTTCATAATACTGGGCCGCAGAATAATAATCGGCTTTTTTATAGTAATTATCTGCTGCACGCAAATAATCGTATGTATACTGGGCCCTGGCTGCAAAAAAGCAACAACTGATGAGCCCGGTGATAAAGATCTTTTTCATACTTCTTCTTTTATATTGACAGGGTATTGTTTTAAATAAGGCAGTTGGTAGAAACCAACCGCCAGGTTTCCAGGACATTGGTGTACCTATGACTATAAGCGCGGACAGACAAACTCTATTTCTGGTGTTTTAACCGATCGCTTTCCAATAAAGGATAAAGAGATCTCAAAACTGTTGGAGCCATGTGCCATTTTCCCCAGATCAGATGTATTCACATCATAGCTCACTCCAAGCACTAAATTTTTATGTGCAAAGCCAACAAAGGGTGATAACGCATCTTTAAAGCGGTAATTAGCGCCCAGCATCACATCCGTCCCCGGTGCTGCTATCAGGCGGACATACGCGCCCAGCATTTTCTCCTGCGCCTTTCCCTGTTTCAGGTATAATATATTAGGTGTTAAACTGAGTATATCTGACAATGCAATACGCACCCCGCCATGGACCGTAAACCGCATCGGCAAACGGGCATCACCCGATTCACTGAACTGATCATCAGGCCGGGTAAGGTGCGATACCGAGAAGCCACCGAATGCATTTAACTTTTTACCAGGTTGTGCGTCGTAGTACAAAATACCAGCCGCCGCATCAAAAGAAGTAGCGGACGTTCTACTGAACGCTTCTGCAGACGGAGCGCCTGGGTTGTATCCTGTTATCGGGTTCCATTGATCACCAAAGGAAAGCTTCGAGCGATTGAAGCGGCGTTGCACAAACCCGATCTGCATCCCCATCACAATACGGTGATATTCCTGCGGGCCAAACCGCACGCCATTGTACGCGTAACTCCCATAGGCAGTGAGATAATTATACCCGCCATCGCCAGCCGATTGATTCAGGACACTGGCGCCGAAACTGGAATTTTTATTGGTAGTGAAATCAACCGCTACCCCCGGCGTCGTAAACGGACTGCTGATATTTCCCCACTGCGACCGGTAGATCCCCGAGATGCGATAATCCCCATCAAAAGCGCCGGTTAACGCCGGGTTCAGCCAGGCCGGGTATACGTAGTATTGTGAAAAATGCGGATCGACCTGTGCTTTTATTGACAGCGCTACCAAGGAGATTGCCAGTAATAATATGCTCTTTCTCATTGCGTGTAGTTTTTGATTTTGAATTGTATAGACCTGTAAGGTCTGCCTTTTGAACTTGCCAGGTCAGCGTGATGAACAGACCTGACAGGTCTTATGCTTGAACCAGACCTGACAGGTCTTATTTTTAAACCAGACCTGTCAGGTGCAATTAAGCCCACTGCTTATTCAGCCTCGAATGATACACCTTACAGGTCTTCCTTTCAACCTTCTTCCTACTACTTAATAACCGTCACAGACCCTGTCCTAGGTGCAAAACCATTCTTTAAATGAATGACATAATAATAAGTAGCCATGGGCAAAGACTTACCGCTTACCGTTCCATCCCAGGGTGTACCATAACCTGCCGAGTAAAATACCCGTTGCCCATAGCGGTTAAACACTTCCACCGTACAACCGGGATAATCGCTCAGGTTTTTGATATTCCATACATCATGAACACCATCACCATTGGGCGAGAAGGCATTGGGCACCAGCACGGGTTTCAATATTTTTACTTTCAGCTCATCTGAAGCAATACATTGTCCTTCACCCATGGCCGTGAGTGTATAGGTTTCATCAACCATCGCCTGTAACAGGGGACGTAACACATTTGGATTACTCAAGCCTGTTCCGGGCGACCACCGGAAAGTGAGTACGGTGGAATCATTGGCAGTAGGATTGAACTGCACCACCGTTCCCTGGGGCACAATGAACGAGGGTCCCGCATCGATAACCGGTTGCAGGTATACGACCACTTTTTTAGAGAATGGTTCTGAAACACAACCAACCCCATTGGTCACTTTTAATTGTACTGTATAATTGCCCGGTTGTTGGTAGGTTATCACCGGGTCTTTTTTACCGGAAGCACTGCCATCACCAAAGTCCCAGCTCCATTGCTGTATAGGACTGTTGCTGGTAGTGCTTGCATCGCTAAACTCCGTAATACTGCCCTGGCATAAAGTATCGGGCGCAACCGTAAAGGCAGCGATGGGTTTATTATAAAACGATTGCAATGTTTTGGTTACGCTATTAATACAACCAAAGGCAGAAGTAGCCCGCAATTGCACAGCATATGAACCAGCCGCACTATACACATGACTGGCATCAGTTACACGTGATAACGGACTGTTATCGCCAAAATCCCAGGTATAAGTAAGCGTTGAGTTATCTGCTACCGTAGAGGCATTTTTGAACACGGCCGCCCCACCCGGCATACATACCGCTGCAGGTAAACTAAAATCAGCTACCGGCAGCGGATGTACTGTTACCATCCGGGTGACTGTATCACTGGTGCACCCCCTATCACTCACGGCAACCAGCTTTACAGCATACTGTTTGTATGTAGACCATGTGTGTGTAAACGCAGTATTGTTATTGCGCGATACCCAGTTGCCATCCCCCAGATCCCACCGCCAGGAAGTAATGGCCCCCGATGTAAGGGTTGACTGATCGTCGATAAGGACAGACCCGTTCAAACAGATATCCGGATTGACTGTAAACACTGCCGTTGGCTTTGGATATACTGTAATAGCACTGGTCACCGATTCGGTACACCCGCCCGTTGTAGTAAAGGTATAAGTGATGGTGTGTGTACCGGCCCCTGCAACGGAAGGCCTGAAGCTACCAGTCGCTGTTGTACCTGGCCCGCTGTATACTCCATTGCCAGGCACCCCATTGGTAACCGTAGCGAGAGCAATATTGACTGGTGTCGACTGGCTGGCGCAAATGGCGTTTAATGCCGGGTAATTCAATCGGGGCCGCAAACTAAAGCTGGCAGGCACCGAAATATCTTTTGTACATCCGTTGGCCGTAGTTACGCTCAACTGGATGGTATAATTTCCAAATGAATAAGTATGTGATGGATTTTGTCCCGTAGCGGTATTAGGGTTAGCAGGTGTAGCCCCCGGATCACCAAAGACCCAGTTCCAACTGCTGATGGCCTGGCCATCGGGAACCCTGGTAGTATCCGTAAATTGTACAATGCCATTATCGGGCAAACAACCAGCCGGGTAACTAAACCCTGGTTTCGGTTTTGCATATACGGTAACCGGCACGGTAACCGTATCACTCACACAGGCATTGCTCACCTTCACTACGTGTCTGGCGGTGTAAGCGCCATACGCCGGATATACCACTGTTTGGGCATTGCCATTGGCAGTGGTGGCAGTGGTATTGTTGCCATAATCCCAATACCAGCTGTTTATGGGTGCCGGACCGCCATAAGACGAGGTTTCACTAAATGTAATACTGCCATCTTCACAAATGGTCGATGGCGTTGCATTCAATGTAGTTACCGGTGGCGCAAAGATGGTAATGGGTTTGGTAATATCAGCCATACATCCATCGGCGGTCACAACAGCCAGTTTCACATTCTGCGTGCCTACAGCAGAAAATATTTTGGTAGGGTTTTGCGCGCCATCAGTAGTAGCATCAGGGAATGTCCATTTCCATTGCCCAATGGTATAGGCGCCCGTAGAAGCCGGACCGGTAAACACTACTGCATCTTTTATACATCCGGTCGGGTGTGAGAAGGTAAAATCGGCAGTGGGCCGGGGCTTCACCTCTATCGAGATCTTTAATTCTTCTGTATTGTTACAATTGTCTAACGAAAGACTGGTTGACTTTATAAGGATAGTATACGTCCCTGGCGTATTGAAATTATAGGAGCCAGACAAGGTATATTTATAATAAGTGATCCCATTCAGGGTTACCGTACCATCAAAATAAGAGGAAGCAGGGTCCATCGTTTCATTGGCATTGGGTGTAACAACCCCGCCCAATGAATTAATATTCCATACCAGTTTCAGGGGTTGGTAGCGAATAAGCGCAGATAGTTTTACCGGTGTATTTACACAGGTAAATTGATTGGGGTTCTTACCGCCATTGGTTGTATCGGGTTCGTTGTGCACACTGCCTACCGCATTCAGGTTGTTGAGGTAAGTACCTACGTTGTAGGCATAGCTTTCCACGCTTCCCAATCCATACGTAATACCTGTAAAAGCAGAGTCACAGGTAACCAGGCATTGCCCTAACGGCGCAGCCGGGGGCGGGTTACAGTTCCATCGCTGTATAACTACCGAATAACCCGGCATATTGGGGTGTGCGTACTGTGCGCTGAACATCCCACTGCCCCCAATTCTTAATGAACCTATCCCCAATGTGGGCACAATTACGGTTACATAATTCACCGTAATGTTTTGATTATTATTCCGGAAAAACCCAACGCTTTTAATAGCCTGTTCAACCGGGCTCAACACCACCATTTCCGGATCGCCCCCGCCGCCAATAGTTCCCAAACAATTACCACCGGTCATGAATTGCATTACTTCAATGGGTTTATCTGCTTCAACAAGATCGGCAGAGGCGCTTTCATATACATAATAATTCCCGTTGACAAGGGTTGCGTTCCAGGGCGCGCCGGTGATCGGCTGATTGTTCACTTTTACAACGGTGGTCGGGTCCCTTACCGCTACCTTATACGTGCTTCTTGAAAATGCCATGGAAGTGCCTGATCCGGAGAACGGTGCGGTGAGGTACCGTTTACCCCAGGCATGTTGCGGAAATAATTGCTGGTTATCATTATCCCCACCCCCACTGCCGCAACTGGCCGGATTGAGCGTACGGCTACTGCCGGCAAAAACAGCAATGGGATTACAATCGTTGGCGCCATTGGCCATCGACCGCACAGTGGTACCCGTTAGTTGTTTACCGGAACTGGCGGTACCACCGTTCCCGTTTGCATCAGCTCCATCATTGGCACCCACCACCTGATAGATCTGACCTTTCATTAAGGTTATGGTAGAAGTAACACCGGGTTTCAAACCCGATTTATCCTGGGCCCTGGTTAATACAGAAGGCGTTACCTGTATCACCGTATTATCTTTACTGGCTATCACATACATCCAGTTGTAACAGTCGTTGCCATAGTCCTGCCGGCTGTTGAGCGACACATAAGAATACCCCCAGGCAGTAACCGGTAACAACATGGTGGCGCCGGAAGACGCATTACCATAAATATGGGCATACGCAACTATAGGCACATTGCTTTCTATATGAATGCCTTTTTTTCTGAACACCCCGGCCCCGCCTGTACCGGCAGGTGGCGGATCTGAAAACAACCGGGCATCATAATTGGGATCGCTCAATGGGTCACCCGGGGCCGCCACTACATTAACCGGTCCTTTGGGAATGATATCTGATTTAATGACTGAATAAGCTGGTATTGTATAGGTTTTGCGCCACCAGGTGGCTACAAAGGGGCCGCTGCTATCGAGCGTTACCGTAACTGTTGCAGGCTGGTCTTCGGCACTCAGGTATAATACCATGTTCATGTTATTAGTGCCCTGTTCCATGAACTGGTGATGCCCATACCCTACCCAGAATTCCGTTCCCCGGTTCGATACGTTTTGGGCTTTGCTATGCAAACCAGATAAAAGAAATACCAACCACAGCAAGCTGGTGCCAACCAGTCGCACATCCCTTTTATGTTTTCTTATGATCTCCATATAGTTTCTTTAATTTCTTAAATGCTGCTTTGTTTGTCAGAGAAGACCTGTAAGGTTCGCCATCGGGTCTTGAACTTACAGCGTGCTTAAGCGAACCTGACAGGTCTGGTCTATTTCAGAATTCTCGAGAAGACCTGTCAGGAGCAATGCAACCCTCTACTTATTCAGCCTCAAATGATGCACCTTACAGGTCTTCCTCTCTGCCGAATCCGCCGCCAGGCGGAAGAGGCGAACCTGCCGTTTGCCGTCTGCCGTTTGCCGTCTGCCGTCTGCCGTCTGCCGTCTGCCGTCTGCCGTCTACCGTCTGCCGTCTGCCTTTATCTAATTAAGTTGATCGCTCCTTTCTTATCCACCACCGTTCCGTCGGTCAACACCAGGCGACACACGTACATGTATACCCCTGTTGGCTGCACCTTGCCTTTGTACGTACCATCCCAGCCACGGCTTTGATCGCTTGATTCAAACAACTTCTCACCCCACTGATTGAACACGACCAGTTTCAATTCCCTGATCTTATATCCATACACTTTCAGCATATCATTCAATCCATCGCCATTGGGCGTAAAGCTGTTGGGGATGAACACGCCATCGGGCAATACCTGTTGTGATACGGGAACAGACTTCGCTTCCACGCAGGCACTCATCGCTTTTACAATGATGGTCACTGTTTGCAGTGGTTGTAAACCTGCTACGGTGTGGCTCAATCCGGTTGAACCTGAAGAAGGTGTAGACCAGTTGTTGCCACCATCCAGCGACACCTGGTAACCGGTAGCGCCTGGTACTGCAATCCACGTAAAGCGAACCAGGTTAGCCCCTATTGAATCAACTTTGACCTCTGGTGCCGGAATGGAGCTTTGTACGGTCACTGACACTTTTGTTCTTTCCGAACTACAACCTGTTGTGGAGGTTTCCTGTACATAATAATCGGTCTCGGTTGTTACATGGCTAATTTTTAAGGAAGTACCTGTTCCTGCCACTGTTCCACCTGTTTCTGAGGTATACCAGGTGTAGGTAGCGCCCGCATTGGGATTTTCCACTGAAAGCGTGGTATCGCCGCCGGTACATACAGTAACCGGCTTAACTGTCAATACTGGTATCGGTTTCACCACTATTTGTTTGGTAGTATCGCCAATACAGCCATCGGCAGTGATCGATTGCAGTTCTTCGGTATAAGTGCCTGGCGTTTTATAGGTGTAAGTAACTTTTTGTCCGTTTGCGCGCGTACCATCATGGAAGGCCCATTTCCACTGGTTCACTGCAATACCATTTTGCGCATTGTTCTCTCCTGTAAACTCAGCTACATCTTTCACACAACCAGAGAAGTTAATGGCAAAGTCAGCTTTGGGCGCTGGCACCACCTGCACATAGATCAGGTCGCGGCCTGTGTGGTCACAGCTTTCAATATCAGGGTGATCGTAGATAATTTCTACGGAGTATACACCTGGGTTGGTAAAAGTATAATCCTGGTTCAGCGGGAATAGATAGTTCATCTTTCCATTTAACAATACGCTGTCGCTTGGCACCGGTGCATTTACGGTCACATCGGCATTCGGAGTTAAGCCAGGTACACGGCTTAGCTTCCAGGTAAGCGCATTGGGGATGAATGGCAGGTAACCAGTGAACCGGAATGGTGTGCCTGAACAGGTATAGTCTGCTTTAGCGCCATTGTTCAACGTATTGGAGATGGTGCCCAATCCCTGTAATGTTTTCACCATAGTGCCCACATTGTAACCATAGCTTTCCACGCTACCCAATCCATATACAAGCCCCAGGTAATTTGAATCGCTTTCTATAGAGCTTTGACCTGCCCCGGCCGGCCATTTTTTGACACACACCGTATAACCAGGCTGCGAATGTGCATAACTGTATTTATCAGCAGCAGGGATGGCAGCCCAGCCTACTCCATCAATTTTCAGCGACGCCATACCCGCATCGGGAATAATGAGCGTTAAATAGTTGATATCAATAGCGTCGCGGTTATTGCGATAGAAGCCGGAGAAACCATTGATAGCCTGTTCCGCCGGGCTCAGGATATTACTTTCCGGATCACCATCACCACTGGTATTTGGACAGCTGCCTGAGGACGACATATACTGTACCATGGTAACCGGTTTATCTGCTGTAATAATATCTGCTGTAGTACTTTCATATTGATAATAGCGGTTATCGATCAAAGTGTTAAAGGCAAATTGAATATTGTTTCGTTTCACTACAGTTGTAGGATCTTTTACCAGGATGCGGTAAATATTTGTCATCAGGGTGCTGATGCTGCCACTGGTTGAGGTGGGTGCAGTCAGGTATCTTTTACCCCAGGCTGAGTACGGGAAGGTCTGTTGCAGGAACAGGTCGCCCGATGAGCCTATACTGGCGCTACAACCTAAAGAAGTACGTGAACTTCCGGTGAACACGCCAATGGGATGACATTCGTTGTTGGCATTTGGAATAGATTTTATTATAGAACCGGTAAGGTCATAGCCCTCACTGCCGCTGATCATAGCACCCAGCACCTGGTATACATCACCAGCATTTAAGGTTATTCTGAAGGGAACATTGGCTGGTTTGCCACCCAGTGTGGGAACAGATGGGGTGATCTCTACTATGGTATTATCCTTATCGGCCACCACCATTATTGTTGTATAGGCGCCGGTGTTGCTGTAATTCTGCCGGTTGTTCAGC
Source organism: Niastella soli (assembly GCF_017742245.1). Taxonomy (GTDB): domain Bacteria; phylum Bacteroidota; class Bacteroidia; order Chitinophagales; family Chitinophagaceae; genus Niastella; species Niastella soli. The sequence goes on along the minus strand of NZ_JAGHKO010000005.1, from coordinate 628,339 downwards.
GAGTAATATTCATATCCCCATACCCCAACCGGGAACAACATGGTAGCGCCCGAGTTGGTACTGGCAAAAATATGTGCGTAGGCGGTAATGGGCACATCGCTCACGATACTGATGCCGCGGTGGTATAAACCTTCATCCATCAGCCGGGCATCATCCAAACCGGTTTTCGGTAAAAAGTCAGAGGCTTTGGTTGTGTATGGCGGTATCACATAATTCCGTACCCAGCTGGTACCATTGATGCGTACCTGTACATTGGCCGGTTGATCGGTGGTGCTCATATACAATACCATTTCCTGTGTATTGGAACCGGGATTAAAATCCCAACTCCGTTGGTAACCCACCCAGAAATGTTTACCACGGTTCGAACTGTCTTTTTCAGGCAGCACCGGTGGTGCATAAGGATTGATCAATCCGGTAAAGCGATCGATATAATTCACTGAAGTTTGCGTGATCTTTTTCTTCAACACATCAACACGACTGCTAAAGCCAACCACCCAGGCATTGGACACGGTTGTTTTTCCAAGCCCCAATTGGTTTTGATCAGGGATGGACCCCTGCCATGGATCGAGGTAGAACAACTCCATATTGTAATCATAATTACCACCACCGGGGATCTCCACTTTTGTATAGAAGAACATGGAATCAGGACGTGACACCAGCCCTGCCGGCACTACACCCGAGAATCGACGGGCTTCCAGCGTCGTTGGCGCAGTTGGCCCCCAGGTGATCTTCATCACCGTATCTGTACCATACATAAATGTCTGTAACTGGTTGGCCACCGGTGTTGCGGGTGTTGCAGTCAACAGGGTTGGCTGCGCTATTGGGAAGAACTCCCAGGCACCCAGATCAGGAACGCCTTGCGTAAGTGTTACCGGACGGATAGAATCGTTTATATCGCGATCGTTGCCGGCTATTTGCACCCCACGGCCATGCATGGCCCACACATCAGGGCTAGTAAGGTCGGGATGCAGGTCGTTATCACTTACAAAGGCCGGTGTATATACAAGGGAATATTTATCCCAGTAAGATGCATTCTTCCAATCGGCCAGGGTAGCAAATAAACCTGCCGGGGTTGCTCTTTGTACAAGGGTGGGCCCGGTGGTATACAGCATATTGTAATCACTGGTAAGGGATTGACTGCTGTTGTTCACATACAGGGCTACGCCACCACCTTTTGCTGAGAAAATATTATTACGTAATTGAACCGCATTCGCCGTTGTATTCAGCAGGTACATGGCGTGGTTGTTGGTGGTAGTAGCCGATGTACTGTTAATGCTGTTATTGAAATAATCAGCCACACTGAAATTGTTATGGTACATCCCATACGAAGCCGCACCGGTTGTTTGTAGCGCTACTACGTTGTTCCTGACCAGAACACCTGGCGATGTGCTCAGATAGATCCCATACAACGTACCGGTGTTATTATTAACTGCCGTCACTATATTATTGGCCAGTTTGCCACGAGCAGTGAGTGAACTGTCGCTATTCAACAATGCCACGCCATATACTATGGTAGCAGTATTACTTATGTTAACATGGTTACCGGTTATATTGTACGACGAATCGCAATCTGTTGCAAAAATGCCATAGGCCGTTGCACTAACCGGGCCATTTACAGTCACCGTATTTTTATTGAGCTGAAGTCTTTTGATATTAGCGGTATAGATCCCATTCTGCCAGGCGTTGTTCACGGTATTGCTATCGATCACATGATCGGGCGTTAAGTTGGCGCCAGTGCCTGTACCTGTAAAGTAGATCCCTGAAGCGCCATTATTGACGGTGTTGCCTTTGATCACATTATTGGTACCTTTTAACTGGCTGGCATAAATACCCGCAATAGCGTTGGTAGCCACCGTAGTGACCGGCGCAGTAATGATACAGTTTACAATGCTGTCGAACGAAGCGGTATTGGCCAGTTCTACCACGCGGCCAAACGAGGTATTGGTGCCGCTGATGGTCAGGTCCTTAAAGATGAAATAACGGGTACTGTCCAGCTTCAAGGTATAATTAGCAGCGGTGGTAGCATCAAAAGTCAGGTTCACGGAGCTGGCCACGCCAGACTCACTCTCAAAGGTTACTGTATTCACCGATGAGGTATTGGGTATATAAGGAATTCTTATCTGTTCGTTATAGGTACCGGCCTTTACATCGAATACAATTGGTCCGCTGATCCCACACAACAAGGCATCCACCGCACTTTGGAAGGAAGTGAAGTTGGGTAAGGCCGTTCCCCCTGCAGGATCGATGGTATACCGGCCCGTCAGCAGAATATTATTCAGGGTTATCTGTATCGGCGTTGTATACACGGTGTTTCCGGTACAGGTTACAGCGGCACGATACCAGGTGCTCAAACCTGCCTTGGTGTTGAATTGCGGGAAGTATTGGACCGGACTGATGTTGGTCCAGTTGTTTTGCCCGTCGGGTGACGATTGCCATTGGAAGGTAATGGCCCCCAGCGGTGAATGACCGGTTACGTTCAGGGCTATTGGCATTTCCAGACACAAGCCTGATGAAGGCGTGGCAATGGCGGTACCTGCCACTGGCGGGTTGGCACATGGCAATGGAGCAAACTCATACGCGCCCAGGTCCGGTGTAGTGGTTGAACGCACCACATTCAAAATATCCGTTGTGATGCCAACCGGTGTACCCTTATTATCGAGGGCGGCCAGCAGCGGCATATAATTACCGGTATTAATATCGGTATACAGCGGATTCAGACTATACGAACTGGCATCCTTGGTGGTGGCGGTTTGCCAATCGGCCAGTGTAGTACGATTGGCGGTGTAAAAACCTACATGTGCATTCGTAGCATTTACATACAGATCGTTGTTGTTAGACAATACTTCACTGGTGGTGGAATTGAGATATATGGCGTGTTTGGCGCCGGTGCCACCCCTGGTGATGGTAACAATATTATCCACGAACTGAATGCCGGTTGCAGTAGTGGTATGATAGAACCCTACGCTTACGCCCGTTGCCGTACTGATCGTATTGTCAATGGCAATAGTATTGTGATAGTATCGGATGTTCGATGATCCGGTATTGTACAATGCATAAACAGGCCCGTTGCCATCGAGGTCATAGAACAGGTTATTGCTCACCGTATCTTCCGGCGTAGCCGAGACACTATTATGGTATACGCCGTAGAAGGTTGCCGTATTGGCGCTGATCCCGCCAAAGAAGTGGGTGAACCTGTTTTTGGAAATACTCAACCGGTTACTGGCAGCGGTAGTTACATAAATACCATACACGCTGGTAGCCGTATTGGTACGGGTGGCTCTGGTAAAGGTGTTACCAGCCACCGTAGTAAAATTGGTACCGGCTATATACAATCCATAGTTATAGAAATCCTGTATAGTGTTATTGGTAAAGGTGTTGTTGTTGAGAAAACCTGCAGCTGCGGTATTACCTACGAGGGTTATACCATAATAACCACCGGTAACAGTATTGCTGTCGAACGTATTGGCATCGCACAGCGTATTACCGGTTGTAATACTACCCGCATCACTTGAGTTGATAACGATACCGGCATAATTGGCACTGGTTGATGAAAGAGCCGTATTAATGGTACACTTACGGAATGTATTGGAGTCGGCATTGTTGATCAATTGCACCCCATACCCATAAGTGCCCCCGCCGGCTTCTATTACCAGGCTGTCGAATATAATATGGTCGGCGCCATTCAGTTTTATCACCGCACGTTGATTGTTGCTGGTTGCATTAAAGCTGAGGGTATTGCCATTTCCATTAAAGGTGATGGTGTTCACGGCTGATGTACCGGGAATACTATCCAGCACCAATTGTTCATTATAAGGCCCTGAATTCAGTTCTACATTAAATACAATAGCACCGCCAATACCACAACCCATGGCTGCTTTTGCATCGGCAAAACTCAGGAAGTTACCACCGGGTTTACCTGGAATGTAAGTGCTTTGTCCGTTTTTATTAATGGTATACGTACCATTGGGCAATACCGGGTTCACCACCAACTTCGCCGTGTCGGTATATACGGTATTGACACCACAGGAAATTTGTACGCGGTAAAAGCTGGTCGTATCGGCAATAATTGTGGTATCTGGGGTAAGCATCGGCAGCCCTACATTGACCCATGGCCCCGATATTGTTTTAGCCTGTTGCCACTGGAAGGTTTGGCCGGAGCCGAATGCACCTATATTCACATGGAGGTACACAGGGTTATACTGGCAAATAGTATCCGGCGACAGATCTACTTTTCCATTTACCAATGGAATGGTACAAGGAGATGGTGTGAATTCATACGCACCAATATCGGGTGTAGTAGTACTACGGGATTGGTCCTTTATATCGTCTGTAACATTAATACCGGTTCCTTTATTATCGATACCGGCATTACCAGGCGTAAAGTCGCCATTAGCCGGATCAACAAAAGCCGGTGTTATAGATAGTGAATTTGCATCCAGGCTTGTAGCAGTACGCCAGTTATTCAACTGCGCCCGGCTTGCAGTATAAAATCCTACCGCATTAGTACCCGCTGCCGCATTGAGATAATAGTTGTTGTTATCAGCGCCGGCAGGCAGGTTCGATGCCAGGTAAATGCAATACTTGATACCGGTGCCGCCGCGAGTGATGGAAATATTATTATTATAGAAGAATATGCCACCGGCAGTTCCGGTTTGATAAAAACCTCTGGTTGCTGCAGTAGCGGTTGAAGTGATATTGTCCAGTGAAATGGTATTATGGAAATACCAGGTATTACCTGATGCCGTATTGAAAATGGCATACACCAGTCCATTGCCATTAATCTCATAGATCAGGTTATTGCTTACAATGTTCTCATTATTCGTTCCACCGGTTGAACCACTGGAATTATTACAATTGATTCCATAGAAAGCGGCAGTACTATTGGGTGCACCGCCAAATGGATTAAAGATGCGGTTCTTGCTTATGGCACAACCTGCATTCTTTTCTGTTGTAAAATAAATGCCATAGAAATCGGTAACCCCGGTACGTGTTGGCCGGCTGATGCTGTTCTTTTCAATAAGGGTGGCATAGCTACCGGCCACATAAATACCATAGGAGTAAAAATCTTTTATAATATTCTTCGTGATCCTGTTATTACCATTTGCGCCGTTGTTAAAGCTGGCCACCAGCGTTATGCCATAATAGCCGCCGGTAATGGTATTACCGGTAAATTCGTTAAAGTCGCTTAAGACATTACCGGTTGCAACAGGGCCTGCATCGGCACCATTTACCACAATACCGGCAAAGTTCTGGGTAGTTGAAGTGGTCGACAGGTTGATGGTACAGTTCCGCACAATATTCGAATCGGTATTGCTCATCAGTTGTACGCCGTATCCATAAGTACCCAGACTGGCATTTATGATCAGGCTGTCCAGGATGATGTACCGGGTACCTTTCAGTTTTATTACCGCCCGTTCGTTGGTATTGGTGGAAGCAAAACCAATTACACCATTGCCAACGCCTTTAAAGGTCACGGTATTAACAGGCGAAGCGCCCGGTATGGCCGTCATGCTTAACTGTTCATTGTAGGTACCTGTACCGGTTTCTACATTAAACGTTACCGGCCCGTCGATACCACATTTGATAAAATTATAGGCGTCGTTGAAATTATTAAAGTTGTTGATATTGTTTGTTGGTAGTGTATTATTGATAGTAAAGAGGCCATGAACCGGTGTAGGCGAGATCACTTTCACCGGAAGTGAGTTGGCAGCTGTGCTACTAAATGTACAAGTAGTTACCAGGCGATACCAGTGTGTGCCCACCTGTGATTTGGTCAGTGAAATAGCAGTAGCGCCAGTGATATCAGTCCAGACCAGGCTGTCTGTCGACTGCTGCCACTGATAAGTTATCCCATTACCTGTACTGATGCCCGTTACATTCAACGTAAATGGTTCCACACAAACGGTAGTGGTGGAAGAAGTGGCAGTACCGGTATTAGGCGTCCCCGAACAATCGGGCCAATCGGCCACCAGTATATCATCCACTCCAATATCGGTAACCCCGAAATCGGAAGTAGCCTGAAAACGGATGACAGTAGTTGCTGAAGTAGTGTTAAAGAAGATCAGTTTTTGCGACCATGCACTGCGGGAGCCAATACTATCCAGACGGGTAAAGCTGGCGCCCCCATTGGTTGACAACAAAATCACCAGGCTGTCGCTGCCACTGGTATTGATATAACTAAAAGTTAATCGCTTATTGGGCGCACCCGTGCTCGCATTGATATGCAGATCGAAATTACCCTTCGATCCACTAGAGGAATTATAGGTGTGGAAGCGGGCTGAATAAACACCCTGCGCCGCTGCCGGTGTATAGGCTCCATTAGTAGAGGTCCAGCCGGCTGCAGCGCCATCATCAGATCTGCGCCACGATGGATTACCGGTTGCCGGGTCGTTGCTCCAGAAATCATTCGGCACATCACGGGTATCGCAACCATTAGTCCAGGTATTTTCAAAACTTTCGGAATATGGCAAGCCCGTATACAACGGCGCCCGCATAGGCACAAACACCGGAACAGAAGAAGCCGTTTGACCACCATTGGTGCAGGTAATAAATATCCGGTACCAGGTGGCTGCGATTTCGGAAGTAGTAAGCGTTTCACCGGTAGCGTTGGAAATGTTCGTCCACGCCACATTATCAGGTGATGACTGCCACTGGTAGGTCAGGCCATTTTGTAATGGCAGTCCGTTTACACTAAGCGTAAATGGCGAACCCGGGCATACCATCGTATTGCTGGATACAGTTGTACCTGGCACGGGTGTTCCCGCGCAATTTTCCAGGTTGTACATCGACAGGTTATCTATGCCGATATCCGTAGCACCAAAATCACTGGTAGCACGGAAGCGGATCACCGTTGTAGCCGAATTGGAAGTAAAGTTGAGTTCTTTCCTATTCCAACTGGTATTCAGTGCATAGCCGCCCAAATGAGTAAAGGTGGCTCCCCCATCGGTGCTCAGTAAAACTTCCAGGGTATCGCCACCAGAGGTATTTATATAATCGAACCGTAACCGTTTGGTAGGGACCCCGGTATTACAGTTTACATAAAAATCAAGCGCGCCCATGGAACCGCTGGTAGCAAAGAAACTGTGGAAGCGTGCCGAAAAGCTACCATGGGAAGCTGCCGGCGTATAGGCGCCACTGGCAGGCGAGGTCCACGCGCCTGCTGCACCATCATCATACCGGCGCCAGGAGTTATTGCCTGTGCCCGGTTTGCTTCGCCAGAAGTTATTGGGAATATCGCGTGTGTCGCAACCATTTATCCAGGCTGCTTCAAAACTTTCAGTGAATGGCAGCGTAGCATAAGAAACAGCAGCCGTATTCACCTGCAATGGATTCGAGATTACCGTTAACGTACCGCACGTAACCGATACACGATACCAGGTACTGGCGGTTTGCATTGTGCTGTATGTGGCACTTACGGCCCCTGGTATGTTTGTCCAGGTGACATTATCGGGTGATGACTGCCACTGATAGGTTTGTCCGGCCCCGGCGGTACCACCGGTTAGGCTTAAGGAGAAATTCACGCCGGCACAGATCGGATTGGCGGTACTGATCACAGCACCAGGTACCGGCGGCGTTGTACAGGCAGCCGATGTAAATTCAAAAGCACCAATATCAGGTGTGCTGCTGCTACGCGCTGCACTCAGCATATCACTGGTCACTCCTACCGCAGCACCCATATTATCGAGAAACACATTTGCGGGCCGGTAATTACCAGCACCGGCATTTACAAACTGCGGATCGAGCGATACACTACTGAGATCAAAACCTGTTCCCTGCCAGCCGGCCATGGTTGCCCAGGCTACATTGTAGTAGCCATAATTATTGGTCCCTCCCGGGGCATTCAGGTACAGGTCATTGTTAGCAGCAGAGGTTACCCCGGCGGTGGAGAAGTACATACAATACTTGGTGCCCGTGCCACCGCGGGTGATATAGATCAAATTGTTTTTTACGAATACACTGACCCCGTATACATAACAGCCATAAGCTGTACCTGCCGTGGCAGCTGCATCATCCAGCACAACGGTATTATGATAAATATTCCAGTTGTTATAACCGGGTGAATAAATGCCATAGATAGTACCGGTGCCATTGTTGATATTGTACACCAGGTTATTCTCAGCCCGGTTTGGTTGTGTGGGGGAGGTGCCGGAGCCGGCTAAATAAATACAATAGGCGGTAGAACCGGTACCCGTGGCACCATCGAATAAATTGTGCACCCGGTTCTTTTCTATCAGCGTATTGATGGTGGTTGTAGCAAATATTCCGTAGGTACTGGTAACTGATGTCCGGGACGGGCTGGAAAGATCATTCCCGGTTATAGTGAGGTTAGTATTTCCATACACGTACATAAAATAATTGTACGCTTCCAGGATCTTATTTTTCTCAATAATATTCCCGGTATTGTAAGGATTGGTATTTCCATAAACATAAATGCCATAGTAACCCCCATTGATCGTATTGCCACTGATCAGATTCCCATTACCATTGTTACCCGAAACAGCCGTACTGGTTGCCGATCCGTTTATAAGGATCCCTGCATAGTTGGTACTCGTAGAAGTATTGTTGGTAGTGATCGTACATCTTCGAATGACATTGCTGTCTGCCTTATTCATCAACACCATGCCCCAACCATAAGTACCGGCCGATACATCAACATTCAGACTATCAAAAATTACATGTTTGGCCCCATTGAGAATGATCCCCGTGCGGTTATTGACGTCAGACGTATTCCAGGCCAGCGTGGTTCCATTTCCGTTAAAGGTGATGGTATTGATAGCGGAAGCACCGCCGATATTGGGAATGGTAACCTGTTCAGCATACGGCCCACTATTGGGTACCACATTAAAAGTGATCGGACCGCTAATACCACACTTCATAAAATTCACTGCATCGTTGAACGACTGAAAGTTGGTACTGCCTGTTGGTTGTGCACTATTAATAGTATACATGCCCTGCACCAATGCAGGTGAAATAACCTGTACGGTGGTGGAAGTATCCATTAACCCGCCATTGGTACAGGTAATAACAGCCCGGTACCAATGCGTACCACTTTGACTGGTGGTGAGCGTCGACAACGTAGCCCCGACAATATCAGTCCAGGTAGTGTTATTGACAGATGATTGCCATTTATAAGTAATGCCCGAAGCAACCGTTTGGCCGCTCAGGCTTAGTGTAAAGTTTTGCGCCAGACATACATTTGTTAAGGTGCTGGCAATTATACCGGCGTTTGGTTTGCCCGTACATCCAGAAGCCGGCGTCCAGGCAAAAACAATATCGGGCCGCGTGGTTGGATCTCCCGCATTGTTGGTATTCACCGTGCCACATAAATTGCCCTGGTTATCTGAAATATAAGTATGCGACCCATTGAACGACAACCCGGTTGTAAAAGCGATTGCAGGATTCTCGGTATACCACACCCCAGACGTATTGCCGGGTTCTCCATTACAGATCTCGATCAGGATATTATCAGTCCCATTCCAGAAAAAAGGCGTTGGCAAACTAAGTACATTGGTGCCTAATACAGCCTGGTAATCTGCCTGTGCTGTTTCAACAGGCGTTCCGGTAAAATCGTCCCAGCTGCCAGTTGATAAAGTAGCTACCGTAGTACCGCCGATCTTTATCACCATTTTTTCGCTTAGTCCCGCCCCATTCAGGTCAAGCACATTGAACTTGATGGAGCTTATGGTACCAGGTCCCATCCCTGCTGCCGTGAGTTCGGATGCCTGGTACAAATATTGGGCACGCCCCCCTTCAAACCAGTCCTGGATGGGACAGGGATAACTGTCACTCTCATTACCGGTTGTACCGTTCCCGATAGTAATATCGGTTTGGGCTTTTGATTGAAAAGCTATGAATAGCAGAAAAAACAAACAGCCTTTGACTAATTTAAATAGGTAGCCTTTTCTCATGGAGCAGTATTTTAGAGTTCTTTATAGTTCAGAGTTCAGAGTTCCGAGTTCCGCGAATTACATGTAGCCTTCGGCTTACATATTTTCATAGGGCCGAATTCAACCGGGTTTCAAATAGGACATACAATTTCTTTATGGCTTGATTTCCTTATCACCTTATCAAACCCGCAAGGCGGGGCAGGCTCTGTCTTCCTGGTCAACTGGTCAACTTCCTTTCCTTATCAACCTATCACCCCTGTCACCCCTATCAACCTCCTATTGGTGCACCCAGGTAACCCACGTTTTAGCATCCTTCGCACTCACCATGTCATAACTGCTCTCACCGGTTTGAACAAACCAATATCCATTGCTATTGTAGAATTGATCTTTTGTTTTAAAAGCAGGACCGGAAGTTGGGTAAGGGCCTACAGTGAGATCGCCCAATAAACTGAACGTAACCCGGCCATCTGTTTGAAAAGTTGGTTTGGGCGCCGTACCATATATAAAGTCAATATCATCGATGCGGGGGATGTAGTAAAACGGGATCAGCGCATCAAAGGATGCTCCGGTTTGGGGTTTTACACCAGGCCAGTAAGTAAGATAATAATACTGCGAGCTGTCGGTCTTTAATGACTTCAAATTAAACGCATCCTCTACCCCATCTACATGAAATCCATTCCACGAATACCAGTAACTCTGCGCATCAGCGCCCCATTGCCACCAGCGCCGGGCGGCCTGCACATCGGGAGACACAGGCCTGATAGCCCCGGCTATAGTGGCATCTGAATTATTTATGCGTACCTGAATTGAATTCGTTGTTGTATTGAAACCAATGATGGTAAAACCATTAATAGTGGTGTTTCCATTCACCACCGGAATAGTAAACACTATACCTGTTGTTGAAATAAAATAGGGTGTGATAACCTGATGCACCGTTCCGGCTGCATCTTTCCAGGTGATGATCGCTACTTTATAAATGTTATTGATCTGTATTTCATATTCAGTACCGTTATACGTAAGCCGCTTGAAGTAGTTCAGGATCTTACCCAGGCTGCTTAATCCAACCATATTATCACGCACCTGTTTGTTTTCCCAGGCGGCCCGGTCCTGTGCTGAAGCTTTTCGTAAAATGGCGGTACTGCCATTAAAGCGGCCAGTGAGTTTGACACTGTCTGTGGTCAGGGTATCGATAGAGAATTCAAAGTCCGACAACAGACCACCACCATAAAAGCCACCGTTCACCCGGGCATCGGGATCAGCCAGTAAATGAACATAGCTATAGGTATCGAACAACAAACAGGGCTGTTGCAGTGATTTTAATCGGTAACTGCTTTCCTTCAATACACTGGCAGTGGTGGTATCAAAATCGCAGTACATAAACACGCGATTATTTTCATTGAAGCGGAAGTAAAAACTATAGGTATTGCCCAATTTGGTGATCAGGGTGGCCATCCAGCCATTGGCCGCCCCCGTGATCACCGTTTGATAACTACCCAGCTGTTCGTTAATGCGATCGTTTGCGTCTTTGTCAAAAGCCTCTTTATCTTTATGACAGGCTATTGCAGTTATTAGTATAATCAGATATAGTATATTCCTTTTCATAATTGGTTATTTAGTTATTAGGTTATTAAGTTTTTGAGTTCATTCAAACTCACTAACTCAATAACTTATAAACTCACAAACTTCTCCTCTCATTTGATCAATGCCTCTACTGACGATCGAACTCTTGTTTGCAATGAATAGAAATCAATTCCCCATACGTCTTTATAATACGCCACTACCATCGCTTCTTTTTTGCGGAGTTTGGCAACGGCGTCAGCCTGATTGATACCGTTGATGCTGGTGCCGGCAGGAATGGAGCTTACGATCTTATCGAACCCAGCCCGCCCTTCTATCAACATCATGGCAATCATTTCAACAAAATCTTCATCGGGGGCCGACATGGCATAAGCAGTAACAAAACCATCCCGCCGGGCAGCATTGTCAGACACATTGTTCCAATTGGCAGTGTAGAACCCTGGCGTGATCCGTTTAAAATCTTCAGGGTACAACACATTCTGATGCAGGATATGACCAAACTCATGTTCTATGGTGTGAAACATTTGCTTAATAGTAGCGGAGTCGGATGGAGTATAACCGGCCATTGCTTTTGTTCTGAAATCGTTCAGCACATACAAAACGATCTTTCTTCCGCCTTCAGCAGTGCCCAGGGTAATTGTGCCATCGGTATTCCAACTGGCGCTGCCACACAATACAAAAAACTTGGGGCAGTAGGTTTTTAAGAAGACATCACCAGCTTCGGCTATATAGGTATCGATCCAGACTTTCTTCACTGCCTCCATTACAGGCACGATCTTTTCTTCACGCGGAGGCACCAGGTTTTTGTTCAGCTCCAGTTCAAACTGGTCCCACTTATACTTTACTGATATATTGAAGGGCCTGGTCAGATTATCATAGATCCAATTATCAACCGGACCTTTCACCCAGGTATCGCCACCCAATCCGGGAATATCGTCGACCGTACCCAGGTTTTCAGATTTGTTGCATCCAATTGATAAGAGGATTACATACAGATATGTTACAATTCGTTTCATTATAGGATCAAGTTATTAGTTCAGAGTTCCAGGTTTCAGAGTTCCGAGTTCCGAGTTTCGAGTTCTTTGTTCTTTGTTCTGCGTTGCCGCGCAAAAGCGTATTGCATGAGGCGTAAGCCGAATACCCGCCGTATTTATTTTGCCGTCTGCCGTTTGCTCTCGGCTGAGCCGAGACCGTCTGCCGTCTGCCGAAAGTGAGTCTCAGATGTCGCGAACTCACTCACAACTGACAACTCACAACTCACACGCTCATTTCCTGGGATTCTGCGCTATCCCCGCCTGCTTTGCCAGGTCCGGTATTTGAAAAATCCGCATCGGATCATCGGCAGCAAGTGTTAATACAGGCCCCTCGAAAGTGGGATGTACTACGGGTGTTTTATAGCGCAGCAGATCGAACCAGCGCATGCCTTCCTGCACAAACTCGGCGCGCTTAAAATCCAGCACTGCAGTCAGCGCACCCTGTTGTACATCACTGGTACGATAAAATGATTTGATCTTACTGGCAGTGACCGCATGTTGCGAAGCATTGTAATTATAGATGCGAGTGCCGGCGTAGGTATTCAGGTCGCTCAGCACATCATTGATATTATTCAGGTATACATTGGCCTCTGCCCGGTTAAACAACACTTCTTCTGCCGTGAAGAGTGGCACCATCACATATGCCCAACCGATCTCAGCATTTACAGATTCCCGTACAAAGTATTCGTTCACTTTGGGAAGAAAATAATTATTGGTCCCCAGCGTATATAACTGATACCGGAAAATGCGGGTACCACCGGTCACATTGGACGCCAGGAGTATTTCATTTGCTTTTGTAGCATCCAATCCGTAACGAACATTGATATAATTGCGGGCCCAAACCGATTGAGTTTCTACCAGCAACAGATTAGCTGGTTCCGTAGCTTTGGCATAACGTGCCCACAATTCATTATAGGTAAGTGTACGATACTCCGTATTCCAGGGACGCAACATGGCCACCACATTGTTATTGGGAAAAACCTTTGAAGCATGCTCCACCACTTTTGCATATTCCCGTTTAAACAAATAAAATCGGGAAGCAAAGGCATGGGCGGCTGCTTTTGTAAAGTGATAGCGGGGCACTCCGTATTTGTTGTCATCGATCAGCGGCAATCCTTCCGTGAGGTCTTTTTCAATCATGTCATATACGTACTGTACCGTCTTTCTTTCATATTTTTCAAAAACCACTTTTTCGGGTTTCAGTACATAGGGAATACCAGGATCGGTATTGGCAGTTGCCTTATCGTATGCTTTTGCGAAAAACGTTACCAGCATAAAGTGCGCATAGGCCCGGCATACGAGCGCTTCGCCTTTTTGCGCCGTATAATTTTCCGCATCTTTTGCCTTGCCACAGGATTCCAGCGCCTGGTTCGCAGCAGCAATTGCCTTGTAACAGGCGTTCCAATAAAACTCCGGAGAATCCTCCTCAATATTGGCCACGTCTTTAAAATTGAACGGATCTATATTGGTGCGTTCCAGCGTACCAATGCCTTTATCGGCCACATTATCCGAAATGGATTCACTAAAGGCCATGTAATTGGCTTGCGGATAGGCAGTACCCAATAACTGAGATACTTTTTCCGGAGAATTCAACACCGCGCGATTATCGGGAGGCTGTTCTAAAAATTTCTTACAACTAGTCCCTAGTAGCATTGTAAGAATCGTATATATTAATAGCTTTCTCATAATCAAGTTTGTTAGTTCTTTAGTTCGTAGGTTATTAAGTTCTTCTGTTAGTAGGTTCAAAACCCAATAACTCAATAACCCAATAACTCAATAACCCAATAACTCAATAACCCAATAACTCAATAACTATATTCCTACTTTAACCGACAACGTCACTTGCTTTTGTATCGGCTGTGCCACTCCACCCGAGTTAAAGAACTCAGGGTCCTGGCCTTTCAGTTTATCATCAGCATAGATCAACCAGGGATTGATAGCGGAGGCTGTCAACAACAGGTTATTTACGCCCGCTTTCTTTACCCAGGCTGGCTGTACCTGCCAGGTAAGCGATACGGTCTTTAACCGGATGAAATCTCCCTTTGCTACCCGCTGGTTTGAATAGTTATAATCGTTGTAAGGATAGGCCCCACCCAACTGCGCGAGATTAAAGGCATCGAGTATGGAAGGCACACTGGTGTATTGTTCATCCCCCGGTGCTATCCAGCGATCAGCAAATTCTTTTGGCATGGCATCAATATCAGAATAGCGGGCATGAAAGGCGGGGTACAGTCTGATATGGTTACCTGCCTGGTACGTGAGAAAAATATTCAGTGAAAATGTTTTATAGTGAAAGGTATTGGAGAGGCCACCGGTGATGGTAGGATCTACCGGCCCTTCATATACGAGGTTACTGATGTTATCATCCTGCAGGTAGATGTCTGAACTGGTTTTACCGTTTTGATCAATAAATATGGGTTTACCGGTTGTATGTTCCAGTCCTTTATATTTTAAAGAGAACAGGCTTCTCACCGGGTAATTCTGCCGGTTGCCACCTTCTGCTACAACCAGGTCAAAGATGCGTGGATTGTTCCTGGCATTGGTGATCTTCGTGGTGTTGTAGCCAAACGTGGCGTTCATTTTCCAACCCCAGTTTTTTTGTTTTATCACTTCGCCACCGATCAACAACTCCATCCCCTTCGATTCCATATCGGCATAGTTGGCCGCCTTGGGTGTTTCGCCCCCAATGCCTGATGTTTTAATAAGACTGATCAGATCAAAACTTCTGCGCTGGTATATATCGAGGCTCATAGTAAGCCGGCGTTTAAAGAAACCGGCATCCACTCCCAGGTTGGTGGTATACAATTTTTCCCAGGTAAGATCAGCGTTCTCGAGGTTAGCCAGATTGATCACAGACTCCACTTCACTCAAAAATGGGCGGCGGGTATTGATATTCTTTAGTACAATGGTTGAATTGGTAGCGGGCCCCATACTGGCTGTTAATCCGTAACTGGCGCGCAGGGTAAGGTAATCGGCCCAACGATTCTCCCGCATAAATGCTTCCTGTTCTACATTCCAGGACCCAGCCACGCTCCAGGTGGGCAGCCAGCGGGCTTTTTTCGATTGTCCCAATCTGTTGGACCCATCATAGCGGATGGTGCTGGTGAAATTATATTTCAGATCGTAGGAATAATTACCAGAGGCATACAGGGCCACAAAGCGATCGTAGTCGCGGCTCATGCCGTAATAAGGAAAATTATTTTCTATAGTTTGTTTGAGGATGCGGTAATCGACAAAGGCAGTTCCTCCGTTCTCATATTGATAGCCATAACCCGTATTGGAAAAACGCTGGCGGTCGGCATACTTTACCTGTTGACCGGCCAATACATTGATGGTATGTTTCTCCTTCACGACCTTTGACCAGGTAAGACTGTTGCGAAAATCGTAATTCTGCAACATGTCTTCCGTACGGTTATAAAAACCACCATAAGGCAATACCGCCACCGGTTGCGCCTCCGGATCATCGGGGTCCCGATACAGGAATTTATTATTTCGTCTGATGGTAGAAGTACCGTCTGCCCGGTAAGCTTCCGCCATATTTGCATGTTCGGTGATAATGTGCTCGCGGGAAGATTTCACATAGCGAATGGCGCCTACAAATTCATACTTCAGGTCTTTGAATATTTTGTACGAAACATCGCCCTGTAACCGGAGGTCGATGAGGTTCAGATCAAGGTAATTATTCTCCAGTTCGCTGATAATATTAAAAGGCGCAAAATTCCTTCTGAAATATTCTCGGTTGCCATGCTCATCAAATGGAGTAATGGTGCGACTGGTATTAAGCGCATAGCTGAACGGGTTGATATCAAAATCACGGTCAAATTTCCCTTCTACCGGATTGCTGTTACGCGCCAGGGCGCCAGGCGCTCTTTGCTGACGCACGGAGCCTACCGTTGCAAAACCCGCCGACAACCGGTCGTTGAACTTGTAGTTATTGCGATAGTTCAGTGTATACCGGTTTACTATATCAGCAATCGTCCAGCCATTATCACCATAATAACTGGTTGAAAAATACGACTGCGATCTATCTGTTCCGGAGGATACACTCAGGGAATGTTCCTGCACAAAATTGTTCCGGAACAGCACATCGAACCAATCGGTATTGGCCATCGCATAACGGGTTAAAAAAGCCCTGCGTGATTCAGTCGTATTTTCCAAAGGAAAGGTTCCATTAGTACCGTTCATCAGGTCGTATAGCTTACCATATACGCCATTGTCGGCCCCATCGAGTATATTTGGACTAAGTATCCCTTTTCGTTCCAGCTCGGCCAGCACCGACATTTGTTCGGCAGAATTCATGATGTTGAAATCATTATAGACCGGTTTAACCTGGGTGCTGAAATTACCGGTATAGTTAACCGATACCCGGCCTGCTTTTCCCTTCTTTGTAGTGATCACCACTACCCCATTCATAGCCCGGGCGCCATACAGGGCCGTTGCCGAAGCATCTTTTAAAATATCGAATGTTTCTATATCATTCGCATTTAGCCCAGCCACTGCCGATCCTAATAAAGTGGTTGGGTCACCGCTCGATAACTGGTCGTTGGAAATATTTACGATGTCTTCCAACACAACGCCATCAACAACCCACAATGGTTTATTATCGCCATTAATAGAAGTAGCCCCGCGTACCCTTATCTTGGGTGCGGTGCCAAAAGTGCCCGAAACGTTTTGAATGGAAACACCAGCGGCCCTGCCTTCCAGCATGCGGCTTACATCAGCTACCCCCTGCAGCTTGATCTCATCGGCCTTTAACCGGGCAGCCGCACCGGCAAATTTATTTTTGTCGATATTCTGAAAACCAGTTACGATCACTTCACTCAGCACGCGTTCTTCTTCATTAAACAGTTCAATCGGTAAAAATGATTGCCCTTTAAACACTATCACTTTGGGAGCTTTTCCAACGTACGAAAACCGGATGCTGTCACCCGGTTGCGCATTAATAATAAACTCGCCCTTTCCGTTGGTGAACACGCCCTTGTGGTCATCGAGGTTTTCCACTGACACATTCCCCAGTGGCGCATCCTCCTCTTTGCCGGTTACTTTTCCTTTTAATTTATAAGCGGGTAAAGTATCTGCTGTGGGACTCATTGCAGCGGGAGCTATGATGGCTTTATCTTTCTTTCTGTCGATTGCCCTGATGATGATGATGAAATTCTCGGCGATCTTATAACCCAGCGACCGGCCGCGTAACAGACTGCGCATTACATCATCTATTCCTGCTTCTACAAAGTTTACGTTTATTTTTTCTTTATCGTTAAAGAGGTCATTGCTATAAAAAACCACAAACCCGGTTTGCCTGCGTATTTCATTGAATACTTTGCTAAGCTCAGTACGCTTAGCCTGTAAGGTTATTTTAAATTCCTGAACAGGGTCGGCCAGTAGGGATAAGGGTAATGTTGATAGGATAACCAAAATGGTAATGGATAGCCAAAACAATTTCATTACCCGGATATTGTGGGAACAACGTCCGGAGGGTAATCTCATAATACAATTAGTTTTTGTGAACCGTTATACTATTTAGACAAGCAAACCTTTGATTCGGGTGACAACAGGTTAACTAATTTTTATTTTTTTATCGGTTCACGTCAGACAAACGTTTGCATAAACTGCTGAAAGTTATTAGCAACTATTACAGGTATATTTTACGGTTATGGGTAACCGGTCAATGGAGAAACACTGATGGGTTGACAGCCTGCCCCGTCGTGGGGAGGAAGAAGTTGATTGGGTTGATATTGGAAGCAGAGGGATGAATTAGGAAGTAGGAAGTAGATTTCCGCGTCGTGGCATTCACGCTTCACGTTTGACAGCCTGTCCCGACTTATAGGGATTTCACGACGAGTGAGGCTCGAATGTAGCGAACCCACTCACAACTGACAACTGACCACTGCCTATTGCGTGGCCCACCGAAGCCTTGGCAAAGGCGGGCCGTCTGCCGTCTGCCGTTTGCCGTTTGCCTATTTACTTACGCGAAATGATCACCTTATCCTTATTAATTTCATAACGAATATCCCCCGAAGAAGCGAGCATATTTAAGAAGTGACTAACAGGTTTATTGCGATCGATGGCACCGGTAAAGTGGAGACCGGCCAGTGTGGGATCTTTTAATTGTATATTTATATCGAGCATTCTTTCAGCCACAACCGAGATCTGGTGCAGTTTTTCATTTCTAAAAAAGTAAACTCCCTTCATCCAGCCCAACACAGTGGCTTCATCAAAGCTCTCTTTTCGCAGGGAAC
The DNA here is from genome assembly GCF_017742245.1 of Niastella soli. Classification (GTDB taxonomy): domain Bacteria; phylum Bacteroidota; class Bacteroidia; order Chitinophagales; family Chitinophagaceae; genus Niastella; species Niastella soli. The sequence continues at coordinate 609,601 of NZ_JAGHKO010000005.1, read as the reverse complement.
TGTTGCGATCGCTTGCCACTACCCCTTCACCAGGTAATAATATAATACTTTCGCCTTTGGCGTTCTCTACCAACACAGACCCTGTCACCAGCGAAATGTACGTAGCTTCTTTATTATATGACTTGATATTAAATTCCGTACCCAATGCTTTTACGGTCAACCCGTTCACCTGCACAGAAAATGGTTGACTGGCCTGGTGGGCCACTTTAAAAAAAGCTTCGCCGTTTAATTCTATGACGCGTTCAGGCCGCGTAAACAACAAAGGAAAACGCAGATCAGACAGGGCATTCATCCATACCTTACTGCCATCGGCTAACTGAAACGCATAATTTTTACCGGCCGGTACGGTAAGTGTATTCCAGGCGCCGGGATCTATATTGGCAGCACGCGCATTACGCAGCCAGCCGGCCAATGAATCCTGTGCAGTAGTATGCACAATATTGCCATTGGCCAGTTTTATTTGGATGGTTTTGGCCGCTGTTACCTGGTTACGATTATAATCTATAAACAGATACAGCGAGATAATAACAAGGCCAGCCACCGCAGCGGCAATGCTATAGCGCCACCAGTTCGACGTGTTACTCCGAATGGGAATGGCAACGGTATCGGTAACCGGTTCAGTAACCGGTTGGAGAATATTTACTTTTTGTTGTAAGGCCTGCCAGGCATCTTCAACATTAAATGATTGATCGAAACTCACAGCCTTGCGCATGGCATATACCTTTGCCATTTGTTGCCATAATTGTTCAACCTCCTGGTTTTGGGCGATCAGCTCTTCAAGCCTTAAGTCATCCTCCTCACCAATTTGGCCCGTCAGTTTATCTATTATGAGTTGCTCGACATCATTCATATCAATATAATTGTTCATGGCAAGTATGATAAATAAAACATCAGGGGGTGTCAAATATATTAAGACAATAAAATATACAAAACAGGTGACAAGCCGGTAAAATAATAATAGTCGCGCAGACTTTCCCGAAGTTTTACAAAAGCCCGTCGCAGCTGCGTTTTAACCGTATTAACAGTTACCCCGGCAATAACAGCTGCCTCCTGGTACTTTTTGCCTTCCACGCAAACCAGCTCAAAAATACGTTTGCATTGCTCAGGTAGTTGGGCAATAACGCTTTGTACCATTTGAGCCGTTTCCTGGATCTCCATTACGTGGGTATTTTCAATGATGTCTATCCGCTCCTGGTAAGTCTTTTCTTTTCGGTTAACCCTGCTCTTATGCTTTAGCAAATTTAAAGCAGCATGTTTAACCATGGTGGTAAGGTATGCACCCAGCGATTGTTGTACAATCTCAAATTTGCGTTCCTGCCAGAATTTTACAAAAACATCCTGTACCAGGTCTTCCGCTTCGCCTTCATCTTGCAATAACAGATATGCCTGTATGCACAACGTTTTGTAATACCGTTGGAATAACGCTTTAAACCCTTGTGGGTCAGCCGTTTTGAGCAATTGCAGTAGGATATGGTCTGTTTCAGCACCCATTCGTTTAAGGTTTATGCCATTAATAGTTGAGTTTTATATACCAGTTTTTCAACCAGGTACATAAACGAAAAGCGGCTGCATTATCAATAGATATGCATATTTTGACATGACGGGCGCGGAAATGAGTTGCTATGATTTGTGCATTCCGTTTTTAGTAATAACAAGCAATCAGAAGATTTTAAACAGGTACGTGCTGAACTATTATAGCGTACTTCCCTTGCAGTCTTTTGGACTTGTTCATTCAGGTTTTCGCTTTGTACGGGATTATTTAACAGTGGATCGAATACCTAATGTACTGAAAAAGTTTTGAAACTTACAAACGTTTATGCTAAAAAGTTAGGGGAGATAATTGTTTTTTGTAACAATATCCATTAAAGTATAGTTCTATATTTATTGAACTACAGGTAGTTAATTAGTTATTTAGTTTGTTTGTTTATCTGTTTTTTAGTTTGCTTAACCCGCGGTCAACTTACTAACTCAATAACTCAGGAACCCAATAACAAACAAACTAATAAACTAACTAACTTATAAACTATCACTCCCACAACCAACAGCAATGAAATAAATAAAGAGGGGGATAGAGAAAAGATCGGACGTAATTAATTTTTCACGCAACAACCTGATGCCGCTGATACGACGTTGCGCTACCATAACGGTTGTAAGCCCCGATTCTTCCGCTGCCTGCTGTATGGTGAGGCGATCGTAAAACAACAGCCGGAATACAATTTGTTCCTGTGCCGGTAGGTCCATCACCTGCTCTTGCATTTTGCGCAATACGGCTGACCGAACCAGGGACTCATCAAAACGGTCAATAGCTATCAGCGCCTGGTTATACCAGGCAGCATCACTACCCGGTCCATTTTTTTTATCGGCCCTGATATAGGCTAAACAAATGTTCCGTACCGTTATGTACAGGAAAGCTTTTATATCGGGCAATTGATGGAACCGGTCGCGCATCCCAAACAGCTTGATGAATGTTTCCTGAACAATATGATGCGCTTCTTCTTTATTAATAATTAACTGACTGGCAAAATCGAGCAAAGCGGGGTAATGTTCCTCGTACAACTCTTTCACAACAAAATAATGGCCACGCTTAAAATCGGTAATAACATCGTGGTTACGGGCAGACAGGGTCATGGGCATTTTTAAAATTGTCAAGAATGATTAACCGGATAAAGCCTTTGAAGACAAAATAAAGTTTCGCAGAAATTACAACCTCGAAGATAAGGCCTGACTATAGAGTGGGATAAGCCAAAAAACTGATGATGATCACTCTTTGTAGCATTGACAGGATGAGTGAGTAAATATAGCGAATTGGAAAATTTCACAAGGCAATTCACCGCTAAAATCGTAAATTTCTTTATCAACATTGTTTGTAAGGCAGTGGGCAATAGGCAATGGGCTTCAACTAAAGCAGTCTGAGTAATAGCCGGATTAATGAATTATCAGAGACCTGTTGCCGCGTCTGCCTGAAGCTTTCTGACTTTCGTAGTTGGCGCGCTGAGGTATATTACGTGTAGAGTATGGCGTGCAGTGAGATGCCCAGGTTCTATTTTACATTTCATTCGCCAACACGCGGAAGACTCAAATTTAGAGAACCCATTCCCGATTGCCGTATTGCTGTATTGCCGACTTGTTCGCCGTAGCCTTGGCGTAGGCGAATGGCAACATGGCTCAATAGTTGATCTATTCCACACTAAATAAATTTAATTATGTATACCGGTTTATTAAAAGCTCCAGAGGAAGGAATATGCCACCTGTTTTATTACTGTTGTATGAAGGATGGTAAATTTCAGGAATCTGAACTAGACACCATATCCGACAAATTGGTTACCCTTGGTCTGCAAAAGAAACTCAACTTCAAGGACGAAATGCGAAAATTCAAATCCTACCAAAGCAGCATTACCGATGAAGATATGTATTTGAATTACCTGATCAGTCTTTTTAAACCAACCAATAACCTGGCCCTGCTTTCCTGGTGTATTGAGTTATGTGATGCCGATGGCAATATTAGCGCTGAAGAGGAACGACTGCTTACCCGCATTGGCAATTTGCTGAATATAGGCGATACCGAACAAGACCTGGTACAACGATTAATGAAGCAGCGAGCGACAGTACTGGTGAAAAAAGAATTTTAAAAGATAGCCGGCAATCGGCAATCTTGAATTTAATAAAGATGTTCAATATTGAAAACCATTGCTAGCCTGCCCCGACTTGTCGGGGATCCAAGACAAAAAGAAAGCCGGATGCCTACCCAGGCACCCGGCGTGCTACCACATCTCTATTCTTCCATGCGTTATATTTGAATTGAATTCAGTCAGCAACCATTTTGTTTTTAATCACATCTTCAACATCCCATATTCTTCTTTTATATCAACAATAACAACAAAATTATGCCACCGCCTTACTGGTTCAAATCACCTATGTAACAATATGATATGTAGTTAAATTTCCACGATTTCGCTACCATCCTACCCCATAATCTTCACCATGATTACTTGAACCACCCCACATAGTTCCATGCCTGCTATCGAAGTAAATGGCATTCACTGGCCCGCTTGTACGATCTTCAAAACTCAGCTTATAACCCATTTTTATCAGCTCACGCCGTATCCAGTCGGGTGTATTACTGTTCACCAGTAATGAGCCAGGTTTCGGTTTGCGGTCTTCCCCTCCTAACGACAGGTACAATTGATTGGTATTAACATTCGGCGCTTCAACCGCTTCCTGCACGGTCATCCCAAACTCGGTTACATTTAAAAAGAACTGCAACAGGTTTTGGTCCTGCGTATCGCCGCCCTGCACTGCAAAAGACAAAAATGGTTTACCCTCTTTCATGGCCAGTGTGGGGGTAAGCGTTACCCGTGGACGTTTACCGGGTTCTACCACATTAAAGGGATCGAGTACCGAATCAAGTACAAAACTTTGCATCCGCTGGCTCATGCCTACTCCTGTACGGCCAGCGATGCAGGCTGGCAGCCAGCCGCCACTGGGGGTAACCGAAACCACCCATCCTGCTGAATCGGCTGCTTCTACCGAGGTAGTACCCAGCCATAACTTCTCCATATATTTTTCATCAATGGGTGCATAAGACAACGACTTGTTGCCACTCCATTGCTGTAAATAATTTGTAAAGGGATTTGTTTTTCCTTCAAACGGATAGGGATCTCCTGGTAAAGCAGGCGCCAGGTTTTTGTCAGGATTGATCAATTTGGCCCGTTCCTTTGCATATTCTTTCGACAACAATCCTTTCATTGGTTCCTCAGGTGCAAAGTAAGGATCGCCATAATAGAAGTCCCGGTCAGCAAAAGCCAGTTGCATGGCCTGCGTTACGGTATGAATATAACGGGCTGAGTTATAGCCCATGCTTTTCAAATCGAAATTCTCAAGAATATTCAACATCTGCAGCATGGCCGGACCTTGTGTCCACTGTTTTAATTTATAAACATCTATTCCTTTATAGTTAACACTCATGGGTTCCTCAATCATCACTTTCCATTTGGCCAGGTCGGCTTCTGTTATTAAACCACCCTGTTCCTGGCACCCCCGTACAAATTCCTTGGCTATATCACCGGTATAGAACCGGGCGTAGGCGGCATAGATCGCTTCTTTGCGGTTCTTTCCTTTTTTCAAAGCCTGTTGTTCAGCCTCCACCATTTTGCGCAGGGTTTCCAACAGATCGGTTTGTTTGAAGATCTCACCTGCCTCTGGCGCTTCCCGTTCCTGTCCTACATGGGGTAAAAAAACAGCTTTGGAATAAGGCCATTGCTTTATTCTTTCTTTTCCCCGCTCCATACTGTTAGCTGTTTGCGCTTCAATGGGGTAACCTGCCGCCAATTGCATGGCGGGCGTAAATACGTCTTTCAGGCTCATGGTACCATATTCTGCCAGCATGGTGCATATGCCCCCAGGTGTTCCGGGTGTTACTGCTGCCAGCGGGCCATATTCTGGTACATAATGCATTCCTTTGCTTTTGAAAAAACCAGGCGTTGCGCCAGTGGGCGCCATCCCCAGGGCATTAATACCTATTATTTTACCTGTGTGCGGATTATAGATCAGGGCCTGTGTTTCGCCACCCCAGCTCAGTACGTCCCACATGGTGCAGGTAGCCGCTATCATGGCACAAGCCGCATCTACGGCATTGCCGCCTTTTTGAAAAATAGTGGCGCCAGCCGTAGCCGCCAGGGGTTTGCCGGTTATGGCCAGCCAGTTCTTTGCGTGTAAAGGTGGTTTTTGCGTTTGCTGCGCCTGAAGGGAAAGTAGCAGGCACAGACAAAAAGAGAGAACCAGGATTTTTCTCATTTGATGTGTTTGTTTTGATTTGCTAAAGATAAGACGTTGTTGGTGAATGGGTTCGTTTACCGCCCTTCCCATGATAGTACCACTTATAATTACTATTACTTCACGCTAACCCATAAAAACAAGTGTTCGGAAGCAGTTGATATTCATGACATATATATAGATATCCCGTAGATAATCCGTATATATCCCGTATATATCCCGGAGATAACCCGTCTCTTAATAGATACGGGATATCTCCAGGAAAACTTCAGTATATAAGCAACTATTAACTGCCATCCATATAAATAGGCAGACAGTGTAGAATGAATTCCACATGATGTGATCTGGAATTAGATAAGATGTAGCCCTGATTTAATTGATAATTATCAATTTAGAAAAGAAGTGCCCAATTTTCCGATGGTATAAAATTTCATTTATCATGATCTATGAAACACCTCTTCTATTTAATACTCGTTACCCTTATATTATCCGGCTGTGCAGATAATGGAGATAAGAACAAAAATGAAGAAAGTGGAGGGTCCAATGCCCCCAGGAATATTTCTACCCGCGATTACAGCATTACAAAAGACAATTCTTATGCTGACCTGTTTTTAGACAGCGCCTCCCTGGCTGATTTTATAGCCCGTCATCAGGTGGCCGATTCACTTGCCAACCGTATGCTTAGCTTTTACAATGCCCGTAATTATCAATATGCCTGGTTTACCAGTGATGGGTTTACCGAAGAGGCCCAGGGATTCTGGAACCTTTTGGAACATTACCTTACTTACACCGGCGACACAACACTGGCTAATAAAACGCTTGAAAAACGAATGAACCGCCTGTTGGCCGATAGTTTTACGGTAAACGCCAGTGACAAGAACATGCGCCAAACCGAATTACAGCTTACCCATACCCTGCTTAAATATGCTGCTAAAAAATTCGAGAAGGGGTATGTAAAACGCAAAGAGCTGGAGCGGTTCGTTCCCTTTAAAAAAGCCGATCCCATTCAACTGGCTGATTCCCTGCTTTCAAAAAAGCATAAAGACAATAAATATTTCGAAGATATCAATGCCAATTACAAATCATTAAAGGAGCAGCTGCAGAAATATTTCGACCTGAATAAACGGGGCACCCTGCCTGCGATCCCTGTAGAGGCAAAATCATTAAAGAAAGGTAAATCATCACCGCACGTTCCACTAATAAAGCAGTATCTGCAAATGACCGGCGACCTGGCCGGGAACGACACCTCCGACGTATTCAATGATAACCTGGCAGAAGGCATATCGCATATACAGGAGCGTTTTGGCTTTAAGGGTACCGGCACGTTAAGCAAAGAGCTGATCGCCGAAATGAACGTACCGCTGCGCAACCGTATTGAGCAGATCCTGATCAATATGGGCCGTATGCGCTGGATGCCATCCCAGCCCAATGGCACCCTTATTATCATAAACATTCCGGAATTCATTTTACACTTATTTGAAAATGGGAAAAAGGAATTTGATATGAATGTAGTGGTGGGAAAAGACGGGCACAGCACCACCCAGTTTACCGGCACCCTAAACCAGGTTGTATTTGCCCCCTACTGGAATATCCCGCCGCGGATAGTTACCAATGAAATATTACCCGAGATCGAAAAAAATAAAAACTACCTGACGGAGAATGAGATGGAAGATCAGGGCGATAAAGACGGCGATGGAATTCCTGATATCCGTCAGCTTCCTGGAGATAAAAACGCATTAGGCAAGGTAAAGTTCCTGTTTCCCAACAGTTTTGATATTTATCTGCACGATACCCCGGCCAAAAGCTTATTCAACCAGTCAAAAAGAGCCTTCAGCCATGGCTGTATCCGCCTGGCAGATGCCCAGAAAATGGCTGAATACCTTTTGCGCAACGATCCTGACTGGGACGTGACAAAAATAACCGAGGCAATGAATGCCAAAGAACAGAAAGTGGTAAGGCTAAAAGATAAGGCCGAAGTGTTCATCACCTATTATACCGCCTGGGTAGATGACGAAGGCCGCTTGAACTTTAGAGAGGACGTGTATGGGCATGATAAGAAAATAACAAGAATGTTATTTCAATAAGTTTAGTAGGGTGCTGCAATCGGTAGCCGATACACTATAAGCAGCAGAAAGTTCACGCGGGTTGTTCAAATTTTCGGGAGTAAGTATTTTACTTATGAAGTGATGGACCAAACAACTTACTAACTGAATTCTTAAACCGTTTTATCACAGTGAGAAAAAAAGTATACAGTAAAATAAGGTGACATAATTTCCGCTTGTCGATGATCAAAAAAAATGTATACTGTGTAAAATGCAGACGGGCAGCGGTGTGTAGCCGATAAAATTTAAATTAATTAGTGTTTTTTTATAATTGTAGCATGAGAATTGCTCATAACTTTGTGTTTCACTTGTTACATACTTTGGACTATGCGAATTGAAGTAAAGAGAAATATCCACTTCACCAAGTTGGTGAAAGTGAATGGACGGTTGAAGGAATTTAACTTCAGAAAATTGGGTGGCTCCAATGAAGGATTATTTACAGTAGATGTAAGCGATGACAGGGGGAACCGGCTCCTGTTTCGTATGCAAAAAGAACAAGAAAACTGGAAAATACTGCCGCAACAATTGCCCAATTGGATTATGGATAAGGAGAACACATTCCATGATCTGATAGAGGAAGAATTGCGTAGCATTTAGGCCGCAACCTGGTTTCTGCATTCCCTCAAAGCCTGGTCCCGCGATAGCCGGGGGCAACAGGTATGTTATGTTAGCTAAACCTTTAGTTGATCGTTTTTATTGTTGTAACTGGAGTTCAGTTGGCAACGGGCTCACTGTGTACTGTTCACAGTTCACTGTTGACAGTTCATTGTTTACTGTTTACTGTTTAAAGCTTTGAATTCCTTTCCTGGCTCAAATTCCAGGCTATTGGGTTAGTAAGCTATTGAGTTAAAGCTCATAGATACAGTTCCTTGTTCTGTTTCCAGTAAAGAGTTTACAGTATACGGTTCCCTGTTTACTGTTCTTAGTTTGGGATTGTGGTTACTGGGTTTCCAGTAATTCGCTTCAGCTTTTAGTGGCTGAAGGGACAGCTTCTTATGTTATTAAGTTATTGAATTCAAGGACGATAGCTTTCGATTAAAGAAAGTTGATCAAGTTGGTCCGTTAACCAGTCCCAGACGTGTCGGGGAGGAGGAAGTTGATATGGGGTGACGGAGTTGATAGGGTTGAGACAGGAAGTAAGAGGTAGGAGTTTATAGGTAAAAGTACTGCCAGTTGACGCGGTAGGAATACAGAAGATAGCAGGTTTGCCAGTTAACCTGTTGTTGGTCAGATAAATGCAGTAAGTAGCACGTAGGAGGTTGAAAACTGTAGGCTTGTCCGACGGAGTGTGGCAGCCACTGCCCTCCCCAGGCTCTTCAGCTGCGATAGCCTCGGGCAGCAAGGCTTCGGTGGGCAAAACAAGGCTTTGGCATCCGCCTGGCTGCGAAAGCGGGTTGCTTGCTAATCGCCAACTGGCGGACAGTATGTATTTGTGAATTGTTAGTGAACTCGCAGGAAAGATCGGAAACCTACTCACAACTGACAACTTACAACTGACAATGGCTATTGCCTATAAAACTGTGTCTTCCCTTCCCCGGATTTAACAATACTTTTCCCCACTTTATTTTACTAAAACATTGATGTTCAATAGAACTTAGCCGGTGGCATCTTTTTTAAATGTATGTAATAAACATTTAACTATGAAACCGGCAAATTCAAACAGCAGCAGTAGTAGTAATGACATATATCGAAATTCGGAACATGTTGCATTGGTCACCTTTGTGGTGTTTTTGATCACCACCTTTGTGGCCTCCTGTATTTATATAGGCATCGATGGCTTTTTAAGTAAATAAATGATTCAATTATACTCAGTCTACGGATTGCACCCTTCGATTTCACATTCTTCGATTTTGCGTCCTTCGAAATAGCATTACTGGACTTTGCATCCTTCGACTCCTCACTTTCGCCAAGGCTTCGCCTTGCTTCGCTGAAGCTTCGCGAAGGCGCAGTGAGCGAGGCGCTCAGGACGCAGTGAGGACAGCCCTCCCTGCGTTTGCTGTTTGTAGCTAAAGGGTAATATCAATAAAAAGACAATCCTGTTTAATGTAAATAATACAATTAAACATATGGACGTAGCAAGCCGGTTTGCCGACTCTTTACCGACTGCTACGCCCGAGGTAAGGAGTATGGATTAAACAAAAGACTTTAAGCGATATTCATTTTAATACCGACATGGCTATAAACAATACCTGCTTTTTGTTCTAAAGGGGGATATTCAAACAAGAAGTGACTACAGAAGATACTATTCCAGGAATAGCTCTTCTTAAAAGAAGATTGTTCTTCATTTACGATAGATCTGCTACAGAATAAAATTAAAGAACGGATGGGAAATGGTACATAAGGGAAAACATCCGCTACTATCAGAATGGTTGCCTCACCAATCTTCTTCATAGGTAACAATTAGTCGACCACTGTATAACAAAAATGCTGCCACTTGTTATTTAATAGCCAAACAACTACAAAGGATAATGGATTTTTTGGTTTAGCTAGTAATTTTACTATTCACTTTAAACAATCAGCTTAACAACATCTACCCCAGATTGTAAAGCGGCTTCCACTGTTCCTCCATTTATTCCAGCATATAATCCTTCGCCCGCGAAGTATAAAGTATCCTGAACAGGTTCATTTAATAACGCACGCGCATCAGTAGTAAATAATTTATTATAACTATATGCGCCTAAACTACCCGGATTGATCTGCCACTTCGCTATATGCGATGCTGTCACCAGTGCGCTTATTTCATCAACAGGCATGGTAAAGATATTCGCCAGTGACTGTAAAGCTTCCTGCAAAATGGCATCATCAGTAGACTGTGTAAAGCGTGCGGCTTTGGGTCCGCCGAGCCAGCCGGTGAGGACAGCATCGGTATCGGGCAAGTGCGTCCACCAGGTTCGGATAGCTTCTTCACTTAAGATAAAACCGATATCCTGTTTATACCGCAACCAGAAGCGTTCAGAAAACTGGATGATCACTTTTACAACCGCCCCATACCCTATTTGCTGTACAGCCTGCATTTGCGCCGTGATGGCCGGTTCAAAAGCAATAGCAGTAACGTGTTGTGGCGCGGCTTGCAATACGCCCAGCGGAACCGTAATGATGACTTTTTTTGCTGTGAATACCTTTCCATCCGCAGTTACAGCCTCCACCTGGTGAGGTTGCCAGCGAATGGTTTTTACCGGGCTGGACGTATGAATGATACAGCCATCTGCCCTACTGGCTTTTTGCAGGTATTCCATCAACTGTGTATAGCCACCGGGTATGCGGAATTGTTCTTCCTCTTCATGACTCCATTCATCGCGCAAGCCAAATACACTCACCTCACTGGGCTCGGCCACATCGAACCCTTCGGCAAAACGTTGTGCCGATTGCCGCAACAGGGTATACTTTTCGTCACTGAAATATTGCTGCAGAAAATCGGTCAGGGTCATATCGGTTTTCAGCGCGGCCATGCGGTCCATCAATTCATCCCAACCAGCAATAAATTCGTCCTGGGTCGACCATTCTCCATTTTTTACGCGTACCATGTTGCCCCCAACCGGTTGATAGGACATGCTTGCTTCTTTCAACAGTTGCATGGTAATGGGTAGTTTACCATGCATAAACTCCGCCCCTTCTTCTATGGGTTTTATAAAACCGGTTGGCTGAATGGTATGAATTCTTCCGCCAATGCGGTCATTCGCTTCCAACACGGTAACCTGATGACCGGCCGCGGATAACTTACGAGCAGCCATCAAGCCTGCGGCCCCTGCTCCTATTATTATAATTGCTTGTTGCATAGATTTTGACTTTTGTGATATTAATCGTGAGTTGTGAGTGGTCAGTTGTGAGAGGGTTTCCGATTTTCGGACGTCTCCCATTTTCGCGAGCTTACTCACCACTAACCATTCACCTTTCACTTGTTCACCTTCGGCTCACATCCTTCAATTTTCAAATCCCTTCTTCCCTTATCACCCCCATCAACCCAGTCACCTCTATCAACCCCGCAAGGCGGGGCAGGCTCTGCATTCCTGGTCAACTGGTCAACTGATCAACTTCCTCCCCCTACTTCCCCTTCAACACAGGTCTTAGTACATTCAAAGATCCATCAATTTTATCAGTAATAGTCAATCCAAGGATCTTCGCCACCAACGGATACACATGTACGTTCTCAAAAGCCGGGATATTTAATTGCTTTTTGAACGCTGGTCCCCAGGCATAGAACGTAGCCTGCATTTCAGGCAGGGCATTATCGAAACCGTGTTTACCCAGCAGGCTTCGCCTGCGCCGGAAATTAAACGATTTGGGCGCATGCGGCACCAGGATCATATCGCCGATACGTTGATAATGATCGTCTTTAGCGCTGTAGTGCCAGCGAGCCGGTATTTCATTGGCCAGGTACACGTCATAATCCACCGCCTCCTTTTTCAAAGCCTGGTAAGTGGATTGTACAAAGCTGGTATCATTGGCATACAGGTGCACTAAAACATCCCCATCGGGCACTTTGAATTTTGTGGTATCAATAGCCGAAGGCATGGGCAACTGGTGGACCGTGTCTGCCGCAATCATGCCATGGTCACTTAATAAAATATAATTGATGGGCAGTTTCAGCGAATCGGTCATGCGCACCATTTTATGAATGCTCTCATCAACAAACTGTACCGCTTCTTCTGCCTGTTTCGACTCGGGGCCGAACATGTGTTCTTCATGATCTACCTGCGGTAAATAAAAGGTAATAAGATGTGGCCGTTTATCTTCGGGCAGCTGTAACCAGTTTTTTACCTGTTGAATACGGCTGTCGATATCAATGGAATCGTTATACCGGTAATAATAGGTAGGTCGCACTCCTTTCACCGCTGTTTCAGAACCTACCCAGTAAAAGCTGGCCGTTACCATTTGTTGTTGTTCAGCCAGCACCCAAAGGGGCGTGCCGTTATACCAGCTGCTGTCTTCTACTGCCTTCCGGTTTCCAAGGCGATAGGTCTCGTTCCTTTTTTTATCGTAAAAAGTATTATCCACCAGTCCGTGATGAGCAGGATACAAACCGGTTACCAGTGTATAATGATTGGGAAACGTAAGCGAAGGGTACGAAGGGATCATAGACTTTGCCGCTACCCCCTTACTACGCAGTTGTTGCAAATGAGTGGCGTGGTATTTATCAACCAGGTCGTAGCGCAAGCCATCCACAGAGATCAGGATCACATACGGCTTTTCCTGTTGCTTTTTACTGTTACTACGGCCTGGGATCGTATGCTGGGTAATATCTACCTGGGCTACCAGCCATGCCGGAAAGAACATAATTAATATTGCAATAAATATGCGCATGTAGTTTTGTTTGCAAAAGTAAATATGTTAAAGCTACTATGTATTAAAGTATTTTAAAATCATCCGGAGCGCGTTTATCCACAGAACAGATCAGGATGGTTTTGCCGCATTCTACAACTAACTTCCTACACTATCCGTACAATCTCCGTACTCTCCCCGATCTTAACAACGATTGCCAGCAACCCAACCAGTTGGAAAAGACCATTCCAGTGATTTTCTAACTAAAAAACAGCCATATGAAGTTCGCATTTACTTATCCTGCGAGCAAGGGATTGTTACGCCCTTTTCGCCACCACCTTTCCACAACAACCACCAGTTGTTTATTTTCCATTTCTTTATTGTTGTTCCTTGTTCCGGTGCAGTTACTGGCACAAAAACAAATGGAACAATTGAACCGGGGTGTGGTTGCCGTACGCACCAGCACCAGCCAGGTATATATTGGCTGGCGGTTATTCGGCAATGACCCATCCGGTATAGGATTCAATGTATACCGCAATTCCACCCTGTTGAATGCTACCCCCATTACCAATTCTACCAACTATGTAGACAACATTTCTACCAACAGTGCCTACACCGTACGCCCGGTAATAAACGGGGTGGAACAGGCCGCTTCAGAAGCTGCCAGTGTATGGTCGCAAAACTACCTGAACATCCCGCTGCAGATCCCGGCCGGCGGCACCACGCCCGACGGTGTGGCGTACACGTACAATGCCAACGACTGCAGTGTGGGCGATCTTGACGGTGACGGCGATTATGAATTCATTGTAAAATGGGACCCATCCAATTCGAAGGACAATTCCCAATCGGGTTATACCGGCAATGTGTACCTCGACGCCTACCAAACCAATGGCACCCGGATGTGGCGTATTAACCTGGGTAGAAATATTCGCGCCGGCGCCCATTACACTCAATTCCTGGTATATGATTTTGATGGTGATGGCAAAGCGGAAATGGCCTGTAAAACGGCCGATGGCACTGTTGATGGCGCAGGCACTACTATCGGCAGCTCCAGCGCTGATTACCGCAACTCCAGCGGCTATGTGCTGGATGGGCCGGAATACCTGACTGTATTCAATGGACAAACCGGCGCCGCTATGGCCACTACCAATTATTTACCGGCTCGTGGTACCGTCTCGAGCTGGGGCGACAGCTATGGCAACCGGGTTGACCGCTTTATCGCTGCCGTAGCCTACCTCGACGGGCAACGGCCCAGTATGGTGTTTGGCCGTGGCTATTATACCCGCCTGGTGCGCGTGGCCTGGGACTGGCGCAATGGCCAGCTTACCCAACGCTGGAATTTTGACAGTAATAACTCTGGCAACAGTTCGTATGCAGGCCAGGGCAACCACCAGATGACGGTTGGCGATGCCGATGGCGATGGTAAAGATGAAGTATTCAATGGCTCCAGTGCCGTTAACGACAATGGGACCGGCTTTTGGGCCAATGCTATGGGCCATGGCGATGCCATGCATATGAGCGACATGAACCCCGACCGCGCCGGATTGGAAATATGGCAGTGTTATGAATCGCCCGGCAGTAATGGACAGGTAGGCGCCGCCCTGGTTGATGCGCGTACCGGCGCCCGCATTTTTACGGTGGCCGAAGCTTCTGCCGATGTAGGCCGTGCCATGGCCGCAGACATTGATCCCCGTTATAAAGGGTATGAAATGTGGGCTGCCCGTGGTAATCTGTACACCTGTACCGGGGTTGACATTGGTACCACCAAACCATCTATGAACTTTGGGGTTTGGTGGGATGCCGATCTGCAACGCGAACTGCTCGATAACATTACCATCAGCAAATGGAATTACAGCAGCAGCAGTACCAGTACCCTGTTAACGGCTACCGGTTGCGCTTCCAACAATAGTACAAAAGCAACCCCCTGTTTATCGGGCGATATCCTGGGCGACTGGCGCGAAGAAGTGATCTTAAGAACATCCGACAACAGCGCCCTGCGCATATTCACCACTACCATTACTGCATCCAATCGCATTTATACATTAATGCATGATCCGCAATACCGGGTGGCCATCGCCTGGCAAAACTCGGCATACAACCAGCCACCGCATCCGGGGTTTTATTTGGGTGGCGATATGAGTGCTCCCCCTGTACCTAATATATATTTCCCTGGCAGCAGCAGCGGTTCAACCGTAACCATTCAGGAAAGCGCTACCGGTTTTTGCAGTGTTGATGGCACCATCGACAACAACAATGCCGGCTATACCGGTACAGGCTTTTGTAATACCAGTAATGCTACTGGCAGCGGCATTAACTGGAGTATCTCAGTGCCCACCGCCGGCAGCTATACCATTTCGTGGCGCTATTCAAATGGCAGCGGCAGCGACCGCCCAGCCAGTCTGCTGATCAATGGCAGTACCGTTGTGTCATCCATCAGCTTCCCGGCAACTACCGATTATACGACCTGGACAAATTCACAGTCCATTGTAAGTTTGAATACCGGTACAACTACCATAAGATTGCAAGCCACCAGCAGCGCCGGACTGGCCAATATCGATAACATAAGTGTACAGGGACCTTCTTCAGTAACAGGCGTAAGCTGCGCAGCAGTTGCACGAACTGTTACTACCCTGTCCACCACCGGCCAGCCGAATGTCATCAGCATTTCACCCAACCCCAGCAATCATGTTTTTAATATAAACGCCATTGGCGATTTCAGGTATTTCATTTATGATCAACTGGGAAGGCTGGTTGAAAAAGGGAATGGGCTGAACAAAACAACTATAGGACAGCGGTTGGTACAGGGATCATATACGGTGCAGATTGAACAGGGCGGAAAAAGACAATTGATCAAGATATTGAAGAGACAATAAGGAGTTGTGAGTTGTGAGTGGGCTCGCGAATTTCAGGATTCAGGCAATTAGCGGGCCCACTCACATTTTATATGCCTGGTGCTTTTGGGGCAGTTGAGTCGGCAGACGGCAAATGGCAGACGGTCTCGGCTCAGCCGAGAGCAGACGGCATACGGCAAATCTTCGACGCGGCAGTTGTAAAAACTATGTTCTAGCCCTTGATCCGGCAAGTTGATTCTTCGCATTTTCGCCTTAGGCTCACAACCTTCTTTCAACTTTCCAATTCCTATTTCCTACATTTTACCTCTTACTTCCCTTATCACTCCATCAACCATATTTACCTCCTTCCACGTCAACTTATCAACTTCCAACCTCCTACTTCTTACCTCCTACTTCCCTTATCAACCATATCAACCTTCTTTCTTCCTCCTCAACTGGTCAGTTTATTTCTTCCTATATTAGCAACAGAACTACAATAAAACAATGGTAACATTTACCACCACATTATTACAATTTGCCGAGCAGGGGGAAAAAACAGGCTGGACGTATATTGAAATACCAGCCGATATAGGTGAGCAACTAAAGCCCGGTAATAAAAAGTCGTTTCGCGTTAAAGGTAAATTGGACAATTTTTCCATAAAAAGTGTGGCCATAATGCCCATGGGTGGTGGCCGGTTTATTCTGGCCGTAAATGCCGACATGCGAAAAGGCATTGGAAAACGTAAAGGGGCGATGGTAAAAGTGCAGTTACAAGAAGATAAAACCGAAAAACCAACAGATGCCGACCTGCTGGAATGTTTGAAAGACGATCCGGACGCAAAAGCCGGTTGGGACAAATTAACCAAAGGCCATCAGCGTTACTTCAGCACCTGGATAGAAAGCGCCAAAACGGAGGCCACCAAAACCAAACGGCTCACTATGTCTATGAAGGCCCTGGCAAAGGGTTGGGGTTATTCCGAAATGATCAGGGCCGCCAAAGCGGAAAAAGACGGCCTGTAAAAGCTGGGTTACGAACAACTGTGTTATTTACACCTTCAAAACGATCACAATAAGCGTATAAGCACGCTAAATTATTGTAACATATTTCAAATTGAATATACTGCCGGCTAAAATTTTGCGTTATATCATTATACCGGAATAAGTACTATTTCGGCGGCATTTGTATGTGAACTATTATTAATAACACGATCTTTTTATAATAAAAAAAACTTTTCACTGTTTTTAAATTAGTTAATTTACTAATTTGCCGCTGCATACTAATACCCTATGATGAATATAATTCTACTTACTTTCATTTGTATTATAACCATATCCTATGTGCAGGGGCTGCTGTTACAAGGTATAGTTAGGCAATGGAAGCCGGAAAACCCAACAGCCAGCCTGTTACGTGCTCCGGGTAGCATTTATCTCCAGGCAGTATTTAATTATTCCCTTTTTACATCAAATAAGTCAGCTTTTGTTTATATAAACAAGGTGCGGAGCGTACAGTGAGTGAACGGCCCGGTTCAAGGGTCAGTTATATTTTAAATATAACCTGACAATAAAAGTTCTTTTACAAATCACTTTTAAATAACAGATCCGTCTGTTATATTAGCGAAAAAGTTGATACAACAAGAAGCATAAGGCACACTTGCAGTCAACTCATCGAAAAGTGTAAAATGGTTTATAAGTTACACCCTATAGATATACCGGGAAACCGGAATATCAGTTCCGCTAACAGGCGGAACACCCCTAGACCAGGCATTGCAACATTAAAAAAATAAGTGAGTTCAATTATTTTTATCAATCAATTTTAAAAACCGTTCTATGATAAGTAAGTGTTCCCTAACCACACTTCTGCTCATCATCTCCGCAGTCAGCTTTGGTCAAAACAAGGTTGATATTGAAGGAGTATGGAAAACCCAGGACCAAAAGGACAGCCTGTTAGTAAGCGTAAGCGGACAGAGTAATCCCTCAGTATTTGTTTATTTTCCAGGAAAAGCCAAGTTCTTACCATTTACTGTCAATGGGAACGAGCTGGTACACTTTGAGCCTGATGCATCCAAAATGACATTGAGCTTTGATGGAAAGACCATCACCGATGGTGGTAAAAAGTATTCCAGAGTAACTTCAGAATCACCTGTTAACAGCAAAACTGTAACAGTAAGTGCTGATGACTTCTTTGATTACAGTACCAGCAACTATTATGCAGGTATCAACTTCTATTTGTCATCACACCCAGGCCTGCCATTTGTGCCTAACCCTGCTTTCATTGCCAAAAGGAAAATGAAAGAGATCAAAATTGAAAAATTATTCCTGCGGGCAAGCGGCAGCGCTGAGCCTTCAGGTCAAAAAGAATATGACCTGGTATATAATTTCAATGCTACCGGCCAGATCACCACTGTACAGGTAATACCTTCAGGTGTTGGTCAGGAAACCGATACATGGACTTACTCTTACAACGGCGATAAACTGCAAAAGATCAGCTCGCCCGGCAGAGTATTGCAATTCGATAACGACAACTGGGAAGTAGATGCCCGTCAGCAGAAAAAAGTGCCGTTCATTTTCCCCATGTGGCAATATAGCAATAACAGACCTGCTACTGCCACATTACCTTACATGACCGGCGTGCCGCTGAATGAATATGCTTACAATGGTGCCAACCAGTTGGAAAAGATCTGTTCGAAAGATGTTAGTGAACCGAACATTCTGCAACACTGCACCAAAATTGATTATGATAAAAACGGAGCACCGATAAGAATAACAGAGATCAAGATCAGTAAATAAGTGCCAAAGCCACTTACTATCATATAGAAAATGTCCCGATTCATCGGGACATTTTTGTTTTAGCACATTTAACGAAAACACCACAACATTTTCAATTTTCCACATGTTGTGAATAAGTAACTTTACGACAATGCTGTTCCAAATAATTATATTTGGAATAGATGAAAAAAGAGGATGTCAGGAATATTATCCTGTATTTGTGAAACCTAAATTGATGTGCATTGACAGAAACTATAATTAGCCTTGAAACTGTAAACCCTATTGAGTTTTTCGGTGTAAACAACCAAAAACTGGATATTCTCAAGAAAAAATTCCCGCTTTTAAAAATCCTTTCAAGAGGAACTCAAATCAAATTAAGCGGCTCGCCTGAACAAGTTGAAAGCGCCAAGGAAAAAATTGACCTCATTGTTCAATACCTGGAGCGCAATGGCCATATGAGCGAGAACTACTTTGAGCAGATCCTGGGCGGCGACGACGCCGAAACAGTCGACAATTTCATTGACCGCAATCCCAACGACATACTTGTTTTTGGCCCCAACGGAAAAACAGTTCGGGCCCGCACTATAAACCAGAAAAGACTGGTTCAGGTGGCTGAAAAAAATGACATTGTATTTGCCATAGGTCCTGCCGGTACGGGTAAAACCTATACCGCCGTAGCCCTGGCCGTTCGGGCATTGAAAAACAAAATGGTCAAAAAGATCATTCTTACCCGCCCTGCGGTAGAAGCCGGCGAAAGCCTTGGTTTCTTACCCGGCGATCTAAAAGAGAAGATCGATCCCTATCTGCGTCCCCTGTATGACGCACTCGACGATATGATACCGGCCGACAAGCTGGGGTATTATATGAGCACCCGCGTTATTGAAATTGCGCCCCTCGCCTACATGCGGGGCCGGACGCTCGATAATGCCTTTATCATCCTGGATGAGGCGCAAAACTCAACCGATCTTCAACTTAAGATGTTCCTCACCCGTATTGGCGCCAATGCCAAAGCCATTATTACCGGCGATTTAACGCAGATCGACCTGCCGAAAAATCAACGCAGTGGATTGGAAAAAGCCGCCCGTATTTTACGGAACATCGATGGCATTGCGCATATTGAGCTGGACGAAGAAGACGTAGTGCGTCACCGCCTCGTAAAAGCCATTATCCGGGCTTACGACAAGGACCACAAAGAAACCGATGTTCACCCGGACCAACGCCCCAGAGAGCACTGGCGCGACCGGAAAGAACGCACTGATCGTTCTGAGGAAACCAAGTAATTGTAAATAATAAACAAAAAAAAGGAAGTATGATAATCGTACTTCCTTTTTTTGTGAAACGGCAGACAGCAATAGGCAATAGGCAATGGGCATAGGCAATGGGCAGTTGTGAGTTGGCTCGCCCCCTTAAAAACACATTACACTAAAAAAGCATAGCATTTTTCCTTAGTTAGACCTATTTTTGTTGATTATGAAGAAATTAATTGGCCCTTTTTGCCTTTTGGCCACTTTATCCTGTAATTCAGGCGGCGAAGGATATAAAAAAGCCGAAAATGCACAGGATGCCGGCACCGAATTCATCCGGGCCTCACTGGATGGCGATTACGATAAAGCGGCATTTTATTTACTGAAGGATTCCACCAATAACTTGCTGTTCGAAAAGCAACAGGCGAATTACAAACAATTGAGTAGCAAAGAAAAAGACCAGTATAAAGCCGCTACCATCAGACCGGTTGCCATCTCCAATGACAACGATTCAACTGTTGAATATAAATACTACCATACCTCCAACCCGGCCGATACGACCACTTTACGCATCATTCGCCAGCAGGATACCTGGCTGGTAGACCTGAAGTCCGTAATAAAAATGTAACCCGGCGGACCATGACAGTAAATGTTGCTGATTGTTTTTTTATTAGTTTACTTTGCGCCCCTAACGAATACTATTGCATTATCCTAATATCCAACTCCGGTTTTAACCGGGACCATGCATGATTGTTACTTACCATATGAAGCAGAACTTATTTTAGATTTGCTTAAATTTTAAAAACAATATGATAACTGTTTCCCATCCCTGGCATGGCGTGCCTCCTGGTGATCAGGCTCCACGGATTGTAAATGCAGTCATTGAGATTCCGCAGGGGTCCAGGGCCAAGTATGAAATTGACAAGGAAAGCGGCTTATTAAAGCTGGACCGTATCATTTATTCTTCGTTCTATTATCCATGTAACTATGGATTTATTCCTCAAACTTACGGCGACGACAAAGATCCACTCGATATATTGGTAATTACTTCACAACCAGTACAGGCTATGTGTTTGATGGAAGCCAAGGTTATTGGTGTTATGCAAATGATCGACAACGGCGATGGCGACGACAAGATCATTGCTGTTGCTGCCAACGACCCCAGCGTAAGACACTATAACAACATTGAAGAAATACCCCCGCATTTCTTTGACGAATTACGCCACTTCTTTGAAGAGTATAAGACACTTGAAAATAAAAAAGTTGAAGTGAATGAATTCGGTGATAAAGCCAAAGCACTGGCCATTATCGAAGACGCCATGAAACTGTACAACGATACCTTCAAGAACAAGAAATAGTCCTTTTATAAAAACCGGAAGTAAGTTAAAAAGACCTGCTTCCGGTTTTTACTTTTAGCCACTACAGGCGCAGGGCATTTTACAGTGGGCAGTGAATGCCAACTATGCGTTTGAAAGTGTTACTACGCTCGATACCTGGGGCCGGTTACTATACAAAGTAGATAACAATGTAAAGAAGGCCATTAAACTGGAGGAGAAAGCTATTACACTCTTAAGATCGAAGGGGTATTCCACGAGGTTCCAGGATGAAGTGGTTGATAAAATGAGAAAAGGGACCTTGCTGGATTAATTTTAAAACATAGCCATTCTTTTTAATTCCTGCTGACATAGGGTTGTCACCAACCTGTGGTTACTTTGTATCAACAAAAACACCACGCTATGTTAATAATCCCAATGCTTTTAAAAGAAATGGAACAGGAAGCGGAAACCACGCGTAAAATGCTTTCCAGGATCCCCGACTCTACATTCGGCTGGAAGCCCCATGAAAAAAGCATGACCATTAAACAATTGGCTACCCATATAGCAGAATTACCGGGTTGGGTAAGCTTTGCGCTTACTACCAGTGAGCTTGATTTTGCCGCCAACCCCTACGAACCTGTCGACATCAACACTACGGCAGCATTACTGGAATTATTTGAAAAATCATATACCGATGGCAAATCGCAGCTGGAAAAATCCAAAGAGGAAGACCTGCTGCCTAACTGGACATTACGCAACGGCGAAGAAATCTATAGTGTATCTACAAAAGCAGAAGTGATCAGAATGTCGTTCTGCCAGATAGTGCACCACCGGGCGCAATTGGGCGTTTTCCTGCGGTTGTTGGATGTACCTATACCTGGCAGCTATGGACCTAGCGCTGATGAGATGTGAGATTTATAGGAAAAGGGAGTACGAAAAACAGATCCTACTGATTTTCGTACTCCTTTTCGTGAAACGTGAAAGTCCTATGATCATACTTTCTAAGTTTGTTTCAAGCCTCCATACCTTGTCAACCCAATAGCCCTGCCACTCCACCAATCCTATCAATTTTCTTCTCCCTTACCTGGTCAACTTCCTACCTCCTACTTCTTACTTCCTTTATCAACCCTATCACCCCTGTCAACCCTATCAACTTCTTTCTCGTAAACTGATCAACTATCTCAAAAATATCTCTTTATAATCCGCAGCTGATGCGTACGCACCCCCGTATCCACGTTCACAATCCCCGCATTATCGATCTTATCTATACGCACATTGCCCGAGGCGTGAATGATCTCGTGATCGTTCAACAAGATGCCCACATGCGTTATGCGCCCTTCGGCATTATCAAAGAACGCCAGATCGCCACAGCGTGCTTCCTGTAAAAAACCAACCACTTCACCCTGGGTAGCCTGTAAATACGCATCGCGTAACAGGGCAATATTAAAAAAGCGAAATACCAGTTGAGTGAACCCGCTGCAATCAATACCAAATACAGAGCGTCCGCCCCAAAGGTAAGGCGTATTCAATGCCTGTTCGGCCCGCTCCCTGATGGCAGCGCCCTCCGGCTTTACAGTAGCACTATTCCAGATAGCCGCATTACCAAAACCTATCTTTAATACCCCAGATAACTGTTTGGCATTTTCTGCATCCGGCACGGGTATGCCCATGGGCACATACGCCGGCACTTCATTAATGGTAATGGAATTGATCCAGTTTGAAGTGAACAAGGACGATTGACCGTTATTATTCCAGGTTTCGGTAATGGTCAACTGGCTACGCTGGCACCAACCTTCATACCCATCGTACAGACACTGCAGTTTTATAAAATCTTTTGTTTCTTCCAGGATAATCGCCGCTTCTGCCAATAATAACTGGCTGATCATTTCACTTTTATGCGCCGGCTCGGCCCGTAAGGGAGCTACCGGCACCCTGCATATAGCATATGCCATAAGATTGTAATGAGTTTGATAGCAAGGTAATGAAAAAAGGCAGTAGGCAATGGACAAAAGGCAATGGGCAATGGGCAATGGGAAATAGGCAGTGGGCAATGGGGTGTTATTAAGTTATTGGGTTATTTAGTTCAGATTTCAGAGTTCGGAGTTCCGAGGTCAAAGTTTAATAGTGGCGTTGCCGCGATGAGGTGTATTCATTGCCGATTCAGGATTGCCGACTGCCCTCGGTTCAGCAGAGGATTACGTGTATCGTCCTACTGTTTTTTTCTCTGCCCTCTGCCTTTTCCTATTGCCCTTTAGACATAATAAAATACCATTCTTATCGTTTAGGGGTGTCTTTCAGATTTTTATGGAATCTTGAACGATACGCATCTCAGTAATAAGAAAAACGCATTTTCGCATAGTGAAACAAGACCCTAATTCACATATCAGCGATCAGCAATTGCTAAACTCCTTTTATTCCAGTCGCGACAACCACTGGCTGGGGATATTATTGCAACGATACACCCTTCTGTTACTGGGGGTTTGCATGAAATACCTTAAGAATGAGGAAGAGGCTAAAGATTGTGTTCAGCAGGTATTTTTGAAAGCCATTACCGAATTGCATAAATACAAGGTAGAGTATTTTAAAAGCTGGCTGTACATGGTGGCCAAGAACCATTGTCTTATGAAGCTGCGCGACAAACAGGGGCGTACACCGGCAGAGATCAAGGAACAAATGGCCATTACCCCCGAAGACGATCCCGGAATGGCGCCACACCTGGAAAAAGACCGGCAACTGGAAATGATGGAGGAATGCCTGCAGGAACTGAATAAAGAACAAAAACAGTGCGTAACTTTGTTCTATCTGGAGAAAAGATCTTATAATGAAATTACCGACATTACAGGCTTTTCTCTCATGCAGGTAAAAAGCTATATACAGAACGGTAAACGCAATTTGAAGATCTTGTTGGAAAGGAGACTAAACCAATCTTAAAACCCCGGGTCTAATGATCGTACATGGACGACACATACAATGAACAACGATTTACTGAACATATTATCCAATAGTAACAAAGACATTGACAACCAGAAGTTGATGGATTACTTAAGCGGCAAGCTGAGTGACCAGGAAAAGCATGAAGTGGAAATGTGGATGGTCGACAACGACTTTGAGAATGAAGCCCTGGAAGGGCTGCAACAAATGAACAGCAATAAAAAGCTGGAAGGATATGTTGATCAGCTTAATAAGGAATTACGTCACTACATCAAGGAAAAGAAAAACCGCCGGGAAAAAAAACAGATCAACAATGGTTTTTGGGTGTATGTGACCATTGCATTTATTCTTATTATCACCGTTCTTGCCTACGTGGTCATTACCAGGTTCCTTCATCATCAATAAGTGATCTTATCGGGTTTATCATTCCATTCGTCAAATACCGTTACGGCATCTTCCCGCCCCAGGTTTACACATTCAATAATGCGATCATGTATAGGGGCAGTCAATTCAGTATAAATAAGTGAATCGTCGAAACCCGCGGCCGCAGCGTCGTGCCGGGTAGCGCCAAAATACACTTTCTTCGGGCGTGCCCAGTAAATAGCCCCCATGCACATTGGACAGGGTTCACAACTGGTATATATTTCGCAATCTGTCAATTGAAAAGTTTGCAGGTTTTTACAGGCATCGCGAATGGCCACTACTTCAGCATGCGCGGTAGGATCATTTGAGCTGGCCACGCTGTTACATCCCGTACCAACAATAGTATCGCCTTTTACAATAACACACCCAAATGGCCCGCCTACCCCTTTGTTCATACCCTTCCTGGCCAGGTCTACTGCAGCCTGCATAAAACGTAATTCACGTTCCGTCATAGTACACACATTTATACCAAATTTAATCAAAAAGACAGAATGGTGAGTGGTGAGTGCGTGAAACGTGAAACGTGAAAGGGTTCGCGATTGTTGAGTTTAATAATTACCTTGCGCCGCCATTGCCCATTGCCTTTCTCTTTGCCGTCTGCCGTCTGCCGTTTGCCTTTTGCCGTCTGCCGTCTGCCATAGCACAAACCTTTACAAAAGTAATTTTCCTGTAAATTGTAGCTTGATACTTACATTACAATAATGATTATGAAAAGAACATTCCTGATCCTGGCCGTACTTTGGTTTTCGCATACCTATGCCCAAAAGATCAATTATGCCGTATCATTTCCCAATATTGTTCACCACGAAGCCAACATCAGCATAACTGCAGCTGGCATCCCCGCCGGCAAAGCCACCTTTCGGATGAGCCGCTCCTCACCGGGCCGCTATGCCACGCATGAGTTTGGCAAAAATGTATACGAGGTAAAAGCATTCGACCAAAATGGCGCTCCCATTCCCATTACCCGCATCGATGGCGATGTATATGAAGTGCCTAAACAAAATGGCACCCTGCGGGTTGATTATACCGTGTACGCCGCCTCACCCGATGGCACCTACTCCGGTATTGACCCCGCGAGCATTCACCTTAACATTCCATCGGTATTTATGTGGATCAAAGGCTTCGACAAAGCTCCCATCTCAATTACCTTTAACATTCCCACCGATAAAAAATGGACAATCGCCACGCAGTTAAAACCAACTGAAGACCCGCTTACCTTTACGGCCCCCGGGTTACAATACTTTATGGATTGCCCTACCAAGATCGGTAACCTGCACTGGAAAGAATGGAGCATCAAAAACCCCGATGGCAAAAATTACCGGTTCAGACTGGCGCTGGAAGCGGAAACCACCGATACCCTGGCCGGTTCATTCGCCACTAAAATAAAACGCCTGGTTGAAGAAGAACAGGCTGTTTTTGGCGAGGTGCCTGCATATGACTTTGGCACCTACACCTTTATCGCCAGCATAAATCGTTACGTTGACGGCGATGGCATGGAACACCGCAATTCAACCATGATCAGTATTCCCACCGATTTTACAGGTAAAAATGAGCTGTTAGGCGTTTTTGCCCATGAATTCTTTCATAACTGGAATGTCGAACGCATTCGCCCAAAAACACTGGAACCCTTCAATTTTGAAAAAAGCAATATGAGCAATGAGCTGTGGTGTGCGGAAGGGTTTACACAATATTATGGAGAATTGTTATTATGCCGGGCGGGCTTAAAATCCATTGACGACCTGATGGGCTCCTTTAAAGCACTGATCTATACCAAGGAAAATACGGCAGGCGCTAAACGCTTTTCTCCCATTGAAGTGAGCCAGCATGCGGTGTTTGTAGACGCGGGCGTAGCCATTGACCGCACCAACTATCCCAACATGTACAGCTCGTATTATCCTTATGGCGGCGCCATTGCATTAGCGCTCGACCTGACCCTGCGCACCAAATTCCAGCTTACATTAGATGATTATATGACCGCTTTATGGAAACGCTTTGGCAAAACCGAGATCGCTTATACCGTACCGGCACTGGAAGAAGTGCTGGCGGATGTTACCCACGACAAAACCTTTGCCGCTGATTTCTTTACCCGTTATGTAAACGGACATGAATCGTTTGATTATGCCCCCTTACTGGAGAAAGCCGGTTTACGATTGAATAAATCAAATGCCGGTAAAGCCTGGTTGGGTCAGGTGCAATATGAAGAGAATGCTACCAGGATCAGTTCCAATACAGTTACTGGTACTCCATTGTACAATGCCGGTCTTGACTTTAATGATGTGATCATGCAGATAGATGGTAAACTCGTTGCCCGTCCTGCTGATATCAATGAGATCATCGCTACGCATAAGCCAGGTGATGTGATCAACGTTCAATACAAACATCGCAATGAAAATAAGATGGCCTCGCTTACCCTTGCAGAGAATCCAATGATCGCGATTAGTGCTTTGGAAGAGAGTGATACCTCTTTTACCAATGATATGAGATCGTTCCGTAAAAGCTGGCTGGGAACTAAGATCAAGTAGGGGCAATAGGCAATGGGCAATGGGGGAAAGGCAGACGGCAGACAGATCTTACTTAAACATGTCCATCTTTACCATTGCCGATTCACGATTGCCGATTGCCGGTTCATGATTGCCGACTCAACTACCACAAAAGCAACAGGCGACACTAATGTCATTTAGTATCGCCTGTTACTTTTTACAGCCTGCTCACCACTGCCTATTGCCCATTGCCTTTCGCTCTTACAAACTGATTGTATTTAATATTTCCATGATCTTTCTTAGTTCTTCTTCATTCGCTATGTACCAATTGGTAGCATCCAGAATGGCAGGGTTGCGAAAAGTAACCGGGTCTGCTGCCACCATTCTTGCCGAGGTATGAAACTCAGTGGCACCCGTGCCATTGATCAGCGTTTCAATATTGGTTGAACGCACACCGGCGCCGGGCATAATGATAATCCGGCCATCGGCCTGATCAACCAGTTTGGCCAGCAGCTCAATACCCTCAGGCGCAGCGGACCGTTGACCGCTGGTCAACACCCGTTCACACCCACAGGTTATAATATCTTCCAGCGCCTGCAACGGATCGGGTGTAGCATCAAAAACACGGTGACAGGTTACCCCCATGGGATAGGCCCACTCTACCATCCGCTTCAACCGCTCGGTATCTATTTCCCCGTTCCCTTTACTCACCCCGGTTGAAATACCATCGCAGCCCAGCTGTTTGCACATCAGGATATCCTGTTTTATGATAGCGAACTCCTCTTCATCAAAAAAGTAATTACCACCCCGGGGCCTGATGATCGGGTACAGGGAGATGCCGATCATTTCACGGGTTTGTTTTATAGTTCCATAAGAAGGCGTGGTGCCACCATCGGCCGGGTTTTCACATAACTCCACCCGTTTCGCCCCTACTTTTTCTGCAATTAAGGCTGACTGTAGGTTAAACGCACATACTTCTAATAACATACCGTATTGCTATTGTTTTAATTATTGCTTTTGTGACTTCACTTACATTTCCGGTCACCGGTTGCCAGTTTGTGGTTTGCTAATAAACGCTTTTCGCCGGGATCAGCTTCTCTTCTTTCCCTGTTTTTACGGCATACGTAAACCCTTTCTGCAACGCATATCCGCCATACTGCCCCTTTTTATTAACGGCAATGAAACCCACCTGCAGTGTTTTAGCTTTAGCCGGATTCCTGCTTATAATGCGTTCTACCGCTTTTTTACAGGCCGCTTCGGGTGCCAGGCCCTGCCGCATCAATTCCACCACCAGGTGCGATCCTACGATCCGGATCACTTCTTCCCCCACCCCCGTTGAGGTGGCAGCGCCAATTTCATTATCAACATACAACCCGGCGCCAATAATGGGCGAATCCCCTACCCGGCCATGCATTTTAAAAGCCATGCCACTGGTAGTGCAGGCACCGCTGAAATTGCCATTGGCATCCATGGCAATCATGCCAATGGTATCATGGTTATTGGGGCCGCCGGGCATATTTCCCTCATTTGCGGATTTATGCAACTTGTTTTCAATATTTATTACAGGCTCATATTTCGATGTTTTTAACCATTCCTTCCAGGCTTTTTCGCTTTGCGGCGTTAACAGGTTTTCTTTTTGAAAACCATTGGCCAGGGCAAATTGCAACGCCCCATCGCCCACCAACACCACATGCGGCGTTTTCTCCATAACCAGCCGGGCAACCGATATTGGGTGCATGATATGTTCCAGGCACATTACCGAACCACAGTTATACTGATCATCCATAATGCAGGCATCGAGGGTTACACGGCCATCGCGGTCAGGTAAACCACCATAGCCAACGGACTGATTATTGGGATCGGCTTCCGGGATCTTAACACCTGCTTCTACAGCATCCAGTGCCCGACCACCCTTGCCTAAAACAGTCCAGGCCTCGGCATTGGCTTCCTTTCCAAAATCCCAGGTAGAGATGACAATGGGTTCATTCTTTGTGGCAGGGTACAAGGTAGCTTCCGGCCGGGCCATAAGTTTTTTTCCGGCAAACAAACCCAAGGATCCCAGCAATGATGAATGCAGAAATTTTCTACGTGTTGACATGATAGTTAAAATTAATAAGTTATCCTGTTGAAAAGTTAACAGGGGAACAGTACCCTTTAAACCCCAATTACCTGTTTACCATTCAACACCTCAACCGGTCAAACCCGAATTATCGGGGCAGGCTTTGTCAACTTTTCAACTTACATTTAACCATCTAAATTAAGAGCTAAACATGAGAAAATTATTTCTTTTCATTACTGCCTTATTCCTTATTCATTTTGCAAATGCACAATACGAACAGGATTCGGCCTGGATACGCGATAACTTCATTAAAAAAGAAGTGATGATCCCCATGCGGGACGGCGTTAAATTATTTACCGCCTTATACATTCCCAAGGATGCCACAGAAAAGCATCCTTTTTTGTTGAGTAGAACACCCTACTCCTGTAATCCTTACGGAGAAGATAAATTTAACCCTGGCCTATGGTTTCGCTATCTCAAATATTATGCAAGAGAAAACTACATCTTCGTTTACCAGGATGTGCGCGGCCGCTGGGCAAGTGAGGGAACATTCGTGGATGTGCGTCCCTTTAACCCCAATAAAAAAACACCCCAGGATATAGATGAAGCCAGCGACACCTATGACACGATCGACTGGCTGATAAAAAACATCAGCAATAACAATGGCAATGTTGGCGTGATGGGTATTTCCTATCCCGGTTTTTATTCTACCATGGCCTCGCTCTGCGGTCATCCGGCATTAAAAGCGGTGAGCCCACAGGCTCCGGTTACCGACTGGTTTCAAGGTGACGACTTTCATCATAATGGCGCCTTTTTCCTAATGGATGGATGGTCATTTTACAGCAGTGGTTTTGGCAACCCCCATCCGGTCCCTGTAAAAGTGGGCCCCAGACAAACCATCAATATTCCTGACAATGACAATTATGGATCGTATTTGCGTTTAGGTGCTTTAAAGAACTTTATGAAGCTCACCGGCGATAGCCTGGCCTTCTGGAAAGACCTGTATGCGCATCCCAATTATGACGACTGGTGGAAAGCCCGCAACGTGCGGAATTTTGCAGACAATGTACCTACAGGTACCGCAACTATGGTGGTAGGTGGTCTGTTTGATGCAGAAGATTGTTTTGGTGCATGGAGAACTTATGAGGCCATTGAGAAAAAAGCAAAAAACACCAACCGCCTGGTAATGGGTCCCTGGTTCCATGGTCAATGGGCATCACCAGATGGCACCCGAATGGGCAAGGTTCGTTTTGGTTCTAACACCAGTATCTGGTACCAGAACAATATTGAAATACCCTTCTTTAATTATTACCTGAAAGGCAAAGGCGATATTTCAAAACTGCCAGAAGCTTCTATATTCTTCAGCGGTGCCAATGAATGGAAACAATTTGAGACCTGGCCACCTGCTGACAAAAAAGATGAACCCATTTACCTGCAGGCCGATGGAAAACTGGGTTGGGAAAAACCCACCACCAAAGGCAGCTTTTCAGAATATGTAAGTGACCCTGCGCATCCGGTACCTTATACAGAAGATATACATTTTATCCGCACCCGTGATTACATGACCGATGACCAGCGATTTGCCAGTCGCCGCACTGATGTATTGACCTTTCAAACAGAAATCCTGAATAACGATCTTACACTGGCAGGCACTGTGGTAGCTGATCTGCTCACCAGCATTTCAACCACCGATGCTGACTTTGTAGTAAAGGTGATAGATGTATTCCCCGATGATTTTAAATATACTGGTAACTACGTCAATCAAAGCCGCGACGCAGGCGGCCCACATCCTATGGGTGGTTACCAAATGCTGGTGCGTGGCGAGATCATGCGCGGCCGTTTTCGCAAAAGCTTTACTATACCGGAAGCATTTAAACCCAACAAAGTTGAACAGGTAAAATTTGAATTACCCGATGTAGCGCATACTTTCAAAAAAGGACACCGGCTGATGATCCAGATCCAAAGCAGCTGGTTTCCGCTGGTTGATCGCAACCCGCAAAAATTTGTAAATATTTACGAATGCAATGACAGCGATTTCCAGAAAGCGGCTATAAAGATCTATCATGATGGAACTAACAGTAGTAATATAGTATTACCTGTATTGAAATAACTTTTTAGTTGACAAGAAGCTGACCTGTAAGCATTAAAAAAAAAATGATCCGCCAGCTGGCGGATCATTTTTTTTTTAATAGTTCGAGACCCAATGACGAATCCGCCAAAGGCGGACAGGCTTTTACAGGTCATCCTCTTTGTAATCATCAGCCACAACATACTCAACTGCCTCGCCTCAATAACAATTTGCTCAACTAGCATTTCCCTCGTATATTGCGGACTCTCAGGATCAATAGAAATCGCAGTGCAACATCTCAACACTTAATACCAGGCTGCCCCTACAGCTAGGTGTACTTTCATTTTTCTTTATAAAATATCCGGTTTTGACACTTTTAGTGACAAATCGAGTAAACATTTTTACCAATTATGAAAAAAGTTTGGTTTATTGCCACTATGCTCCTGTCCATGCACCTACATGCTCAGGTAAACATCATTCCCCAACCTGCAGAGCTGAAAATGCCGGAAACTGCGGGTACGTTTGTAATTACGGCCAAAACGCCGATCATCTTAGCAGGCGATGGTCTTCAAAATTCAGCCTACTTTTTGAATGATTATCTGAAACAGGTGTATGGCTTTACTTTACCCATCAAAAAGAAAGCAGGCAAGGAGCCTGGTATTCACCTGAATTTCGAAAAGATCGAATATCCTATTGCCGGTGCTTATAATATGGAAGTAAACGACAAAGGCGTTTTCATCGGCGGTGATAATGAAACGGGTACCTTTTATGGCGTTCAAACCCTGTTGCAGTTGTTACCAACAGAAAAATCATCTTCCTTAGCAGTATCATACCTCAGCATAAAAGACTTCCCACGTTTTCAATACCGTGGATTGCATTTGGATGTAAGCCGTCACTTCTTTCCCATTCCCTTTGTAAAACGTTATATTGATTATATCGCTTTGCATAAAATGAATTACTTCCACTGGCATTTAACAGATGACCAGGGCTGGCGTATTGAAATAAAAAAATATCCCAACCTTACTAAAGTAGGCGCCTGGCGCAATGGTACCATTATTGGCCACCACCCTGGTACCGGTAACGACAGCATTCATTATGGCGGTTTCTATACCCAAAAAGAAGTTAAGGAAATAGTGGAGTATGCAGCCAAACGCTATATTACCGTGCTGCCTGAAATTGAAATGCCTGGTCATGCTTCCGCAGCCCTGACTGCTTACGCTAACCTGGGTTGTACCGGCGGTCCTTACCAGGTACAACAAACATGGGGTGTATTCAACGATGTATTCTGTGCCGGCAACGACACGGTGTTTACTTTTTTACAGGATGTACTGGATGAAGTGATGCCTTTATTCCCTTCTAAATATGTACATATCGGTGGTGATGAATGCCCAAAAGAGAGCTGGAAAAAATGTCCTAAATGCCAGAAAAGAATGGCCGATAACAACCTGAAAAATGAGCATGAGCTGCAAAGCTATTTTATCCAGCGCATGGAAAAATACATCAACAGCAAAGGCAAGACCATCATTGGCTGGGATGAAATACTGGAAGGTGGCCTGGCCCCCAATGCCGTTGTAATGAGCTGGCGTGGTGAAAAAGGTGGTATTGAAGCTGCCAAACAGAACCACGATGTTATTATGACACCCACGGGTTATGTTTACCTGGATTATTCACAGGCAAAGAAAGAAGATTCTTTGACCATTGGCGGTTATGTGCCCGTTAACAAGATCTATAGTTACGAACCGGTATCGGCTGAATTAAGCGAAGCGGAAGGCAAACACATTCTGGGCGCCCAGGCCAATTTATGGACGGAATATGTAACCAATCCTAAAAAAGTTGAGTATATGATCTTTCCGCGCGTAAGTGCATTGAGCGAAGTATTATGGAGCCCTGCAACAAAACGCAACTGGAATGATTTTGAAACCCGCTTGCAAACACAATGCAAACGATATACTTTATGGGGGACCAACTATAATAAAACGTTTGAGTAGTAAAACAACCGATTGTTGATTTTCTACCCGAAAGAACCCGCATTTCCCAATGAATACTGGAAATAGCTTTAATTTCGCCCAACTATAAAAACCGATTATTTATGAGCATGGTTGATTCGTTTGAGAAGATACCTGTACGTATTTATCCCGATCTAAAAGAAGGTTCAAAATTCGCAGCCAGGGAAATAGCCGATCTTATCCGCAGCAAACAAGCGGCCGGCCAATCCTGTGTATTAGGTTTAGCTACCGGTTCAACACCCCGGTCAACATATGCCGAACTGGTGCGATTGCATAAAGAAGAAGGCCTGAGCTTTAAGAACGTGATCACTTTTAATCTGGATGAATATTATCCAATTGACACCGACGCATTGCAAAGTTATAACCGTTTCATGCATGTGCATTTGTTCGATCACATTGATATAGATCCCAAAAACATTCATATTCCCAGTGGTGAAATACCCAAAGAAGAAGTGAAGAAGTATTGCCTGGAATATGAACGCATGATAGAAGAGGCCGGCGGCATAGACCTGCAGGTACTGGGAATTGGAAATAACGGACATATTGGTTTTAACGAACCAGGTTCCAGCATCCTTTCCCGCACCCGGCTGGTCACATTAGATAATTCAACCCGTATTGCCAACTCGCATGAGTTTGCCAACATCTCTGAAATGCCTCGTTTGGCAATCACCATGGGCATCAGCACCATTTTGAAAGCCAAGCGCATTTTATTGATGGCCTGGGGCCCGGCCAAAACATTTGTGGTACAAAAAGCGGTTGAAGATAATGTTACAGAACAAATACCCGCTTCTTTATTACAACAGCATAATGAGAGTTTGTTCATCCTGGATGAAATTGCAGCATCAGACCTCACCCGCTTTAAATCACCCTGGCTTACCGGTGATATTGACTGGACACCCAAGATGATCCGCAAAGCAGTGGTGAACATGTCGCTGAAAGTGAACAAGCCTTTGTTGAGTTTAACCAATAACGATTATCGGGATAATGGCCTTGGTGATCTGCTGGTTGAAAAGGGCGATGCCTACGAAATTAACCTGCAGGTGTATTACATGCTGCGCGACAGCATCACTGGCTGGCCCGGCGGCAAACCCGATATACATTTACCCAACCACCCAGAGCGTACCAAACCCTATCCCAAGCGTTGTGTGATCTTCAGCCCCCACCCCGATGATGACATCATCTCCATGGGCGGTACTTTCCAACGGCTGCACGACCAGGGTCACGATGTACATGTGGCCTATCAAACTTCCGGCAACATTGCTGTTACCGATGAATTTGTGACCCGTTTTATGGATTTTGCCGTAGGTTTTGAAGACATGTTTGGAGTGGACAGCAAAAAATCGAAAGAGATCCTCGAAACAGCCCGTCGATACCTCCGGGCCAAGAAATCGAACCAGATAGACACGCCAGAGATCAGGTCGGTAAAAGGCCTGATACGCCGTTGTGAGGCCAAGGCCACCTGCCGTTATGTTGGCATCAAGGACGAGAACATCCACTTCCAAAACCTGCCTTTCTATGAAACAGGCACTATTGAAAAGAAACCAATGGGTGAAGAGGATATTAGACTGACCGTGGAACTGCTGCGTAAAATAAAACCCCACCAGGTGTATGCAGCCGGCGACCTGGCCGACCCACATGGCACCCATAAGGTATGTCTGGATATCGTATTTGAGTCTTTAAGGCGTATAAAAGAGGCGGGCGATGAATGGGTGAAAGACTGCTGGGTTTGGTTGTACAAAGGAGCCTGGCAGGAATGGGACCTCAGCGAAATTGAAATGGCTATCCCGATGAGCCCCGACCAGGTGCTCAAAAAACGCTTTGGCATCTTTATTCACCAGTCGCAAAAAGATAGTGTACCCTTCCAGGGAAGCGACAGCCGTGAATTCTGGCAACGGGCGGAAGACAGGAACGCCAACACGGCCAACCTGTACGCACAGCTGGGATTAACCAAGTATGCCGCCATGGAAGCCTTTGTTCGCTGGCACTACTAGGAATTGCAAATAGCTCAAAAGAGTGAGATAAAACTAAAAGGGCCCCCGACGATACTGTCGGGGGCCCTTTTAGTTTTACCTATTGCCTTCCACAACTCTACTGAAGGCATTAGTTCAGTAACTCAATTAAGGTTTGTTTTTCGGGTAATTCTGTGAAGACATACACCGGGATCTCATCGATGCCGATATGGAAACGCATGTCTTTCAGATGGGAAACATACCCTTTTACCGGATTATTAACATATACAATAATGAGGTCCGGCAGCCTGTTGTCAAGTACCCCTAAAAGTTGTTGAAAATTCTCTACACAATCCGCTTCTACAGGGACCGGCAGATGTTGTATCAACTGCTTCATAGCGTGTACGTTTTCGCTGTGGTCGTAAAACAATATAATATACCTTGGTCTTTCCTGCATACTTTACTGTTTTAGTTCTACACTAGTCTAAAAATTGTATTCCATCATTGGGATTTAGATTGTATTTTCGGTATTCGTATTATGGGAATTTATTGCTTTTTATTCATTAAAAGAACGTGTTGAAATTGTTAAGTGATCCCGGTAAAACGGGATAGCAGGCTAAAAAAAGTATATATATGAACGTGTATAATCAGTATCCGACAAATGTACTAATAGCGGAGGATGACGACGAGGACTACCTGATATTTTCACTGGCGATCGAAGAACTTTCGTTCAAAGTGGTATTATCAAGGGCAGAAAACGGCGATATTCTATTTAAACTGTTGGATGAAAATAATCCAGACATAGTTTTCCTTGATCTGCTTATGCCCTGTAAGGATGGACGTCAGTGCTTACGGGAGATCAGGGCTAACAGGAAATATGATTCCATTCCCATCATCGTATATTCATCG
The DNA here is from genome assembly GCF_017742245.1 of Niastella soli. GTDB lineage: Bacteria > Bacteroidota > Bacteroidia > Chitinophagales > Chitinophagaceae > Niastella > Niastella soli. The sequence continues at coordinate 573,486 of NZ_JAGHKO010000005.1, read as the reverse complement.
CTGAACGATTTGCAGAATATAGAATTTTGTTACCGTGAAGGATCGAACATGTATGCTATCAAGCCGCATACAATCACTGAATTGAAGACCATCCTGGAGAAGATCTTCACCATCGACTGGAAAAAAGTACTGTACTTTCCTCCCCGTTCCATGTTTGTATTGAACCCGCAATAGCATTTAATAGCTGACCTGGTCAGATCAGTCACATAAAATTACAAAGACCTGTAAGGATCGTCCTTACAGGTCTTTTTCTTTATGTTTTCCTTCTTATTTCTTACCCAGTAATATTAAAGCCTCCGCATCAGTATTTGTATGGGTTTCACCGGGGGCTTCCACCTTGGCCTGGTGAACCGGCAATGAAATAATGAAGGTAGACCCTTTATTAAGCTTGCTTTGTACGGAGATAAACCCGTTGTGCTTTTCAACGATCTTTTTACAAAGGGTAAGGCCAATACCTGTGCCCTCAAATTCGCTGTGCACATGCAGCCGCCTGAACATGTCGAAGATCTGTTCGGCATATTGCTGATCGAAGCCAATGCCATTGTCCTGCACATAAATACGGCAATACTGTACCGGTTCTTTATTGGAGGTAGTGGCGGCAATAATTTCTGAATGGATCTTTATTACGGGCGGTTCCTCTTTTTTGCTGTACTTCAATGCATTGCTCAACAGGTTTTCGAACAGGGGCCGAATGAGGCCCGGGTTCACATCGATGGTAGGCAATGGTTCAATCTCTAAAATGGCTTTTTTATCCTGGATGGTGGCATCCAGCTCATCCAACGCCTCCTGTAAAATGAGATTGAGGTTATAATTTACAAAAGTATCTTTCTCATTATTGATACGGGAGAACGCCAGGATATCGCTGATAAGCGTTTGCATGCGCACCGCGGCACTTTGAATGCGGTTGATATAATTGATGGCCGGGGTATCGAGCACCGGCTCGTACTTCACAAACAACAGGTCGCTGAAAGTGCGGATCTTGCGCAGGGGCTCCTGCAGATCATGGGACGCCATGAACGCAAACCGGTCAAGATCGCGGTTGGCCGATTCCAGCAGCGCGATATTTTCCAACAACTGCCGGTTCAGCTCCTTGATGCGTTCTTCCGACGCCTTCCGCTCTGTAACCTCCATTTCCAGGTTCCGGTTAATGATCGTAAGCCGCTTTTCCTGCTCAATAAGGCGATGGTTTTTGCGGTACAGATCAACCAGCACTCCTACTTTCGCTCGCAGCAATTCGGAGTTAATGGGCTTATAGATGTAGTCTACCGCCCCCATGCGATAGCCTTTATAAATATTCTCCTCCCCATAATTATTGGCCGTAATAAAAATGATGGGGATGTGTTTCAGTTTTTCGCGTTCATAAATAAGGGCGGCTGTTTCAAACCCGTTCAGGTTTGGCATTTTTACATCCATCAAAATGAGCGCAAAGTCAATTTCGTTCAGCAATATTTTCAGCGCCTGACTACCCGATCCTGCTTTTACAAAAGCATAGCCATCGGGAGCCAGAATGGCCTCCATCGACATCAAATTATCTTCGCGGTCATCTACTAATAGAATTTTTGGACGCATTGCAATGGTTTCTTGGTTATTTCAATCAATGGTCAATTGGTTAATGGTGAAAGCTGTGCACGGCTACTTATTCAATTATTTATAGAACCATACCCGCATTAAGGACAATAACTGATCAATTTTCAAAGGTTTGGTAATGTAATCAGATGCACCGGCCTCGATACATTTCTGCCTGTCGCCTTTCATCGCTTTTGCGGTTACGGCAATAATAGGCAAGGTACTGTTCTTATGCTCGCGCCGTATTTTCTGGGTAGTTTCGTACCCATCCATTTCAGGCATCATGATGTCCATCAGCACCATATCAATTTTCGGGTTGTCTTCCCTGATGATATTTATAGCTTCCTTTCCACTCTCTGCAGTGATCACATTAATATTATAACGTTCAAATACCGTAGTTAGTGCAAACAGGTTACGCACGTCGTCGTCCACTACCAGTATATTTTTACCGGTAAGTATGTCTTCTTTTTTTCTGATATTCTCTATCACTTTCCGCTTTTCTGCCTGCAGGTCCTTATGATTGATGTGCAATTGCAACACCGTTTCTTCCAACAGGTGTTCCAGTGAGTTCACCCCTTTCAAGAGGATCTTACTGCTTACATTGTTCAACTGCTGCAGTTCTTTTTTATTGAACTCCTTCGCCGAGTACATAATTATCGGAGTAAGCCTTGGTTTACTTTCCGCTACCTGGTTCACCAGTTCATTTCCTGGCAGATCGGGCAGGGAATAATCAAGGATGATACAATCGAAATCCGTGCTATTGATATCATGCATGGCTTTTTCCCCCGTTTCGGCCAACGTCACTTTCATATTGTCGGTGTTCAGCAGTTTCACTATTTGCGATGCATCCACCTCATTATCCTCTACCACCAGGATCTGTTTTACCTCTTTCTTATTAAAGGACACTATATCATCGAACAGTTCGTTGAGTGATTCATTATCCAGAGGTTTCAGGCGGAAGCTGCGGGCGCCGCGTTTTAATGCCAGCGCACGGTTCTCTTCCCCGGAGATCAAGTGAATGGGAATATGCCGGTAACTAAGGTCGTTGCGCAACAATTCCATTACCTTCCAGCCGCTGGTATCAGGCAGTTTTACATCGAGCGTAATGGCAATGGGTGTAAAGCGGTTGATGAAATCAAACACTTCAATATAGTTGGTAGCCACAATGGCTTTCAATCCATACTGGTGCGCCTTTTCGATAACGATCTTCCCAAACCTGATGTCGTCTTCAACGATCAGGATCACTTTTTCATTGGGCGCCACATTATTGCGGTCATCACCGGTCTCGTTGATCATTTCATTCACTATGTGCATGCCAGCGGCATCCACGCTTTCGCCGGCAACCCTGATAGAATTCAACAGGGTATCAATTTCACCACTGTCGCTGCCCAGCTGGTACTGGTAGTCGCTCAGGCTTGTTGGCGCTTCGCGGGTTACCACCCCCGATACGTTATCTATTGGCAGGAACAGGGTAAAGGTACTTCCCTGCCCGGGTGTGCTATCCAGTTCAATGGTACCGCCTAACAGTTCGGTTAAACCGCGGCTTATCGACAGCCCCAAACCGGTGCCACCGTATTTACGGCTCGTACTTCCTTCTGCCTGCTGGAAGGCTTCAAAGATGATGCTTTGTTTTTCCAGCGGGATACCGATACCGGTATCGCTGATGGCAAAAGCCACCACCCGCAGGGCATTATCAAGGATGGCATTACCTGGTTTCCAATTCCGCTTGGCGTCATAGATCTTCAGTTTCACTTCCCCTTTTTCGGTAAACTTAAAGGAGTTCGACAACAGGTTCTTCAGGATCTGATTCAACCGTTGGATGTCGGTCTCCATATTTTCCGGCAGATTGGTATCCGTTTCTATAGTAAAGCGCAAATGACGGGCTTCGGCAATTGGCTTGAAGGTGGTTTCCACAAATGAAGTGATCTCGAAGAAACGTACTGGTGCAAAATTGGCGGTAATGAACCCTGATTCGATCTTCGATAGATCGAGGATATCATTGATCAGTTGTATGAGGTCATCACCACAGGAGTGAATGGTCTTGGCATACCGGATCTGCTTTTCCGTTAAGTTACCTTCGGCATTTTCATATAACTGTTGTGCAAGGATCAGCAAGCTGTTCAATGGCGTACGCAACTCGTGCGACATATTCGCCAGGAACTCTGATTTATACTTCGAGGTCAGTGTCAGCTGTTCTGCTTTTTCTTCCAGCGAACGGCGTGCTTCTTCCACCTCCTTGTTCTTGGCTTCCACCTCGTTCTTTTGTTTTACCAGCAACAGGGCTTTATCCTGCAGCTCATCGTTGGTCCTGCGCAGCTCTTCCTGTTGTACTTTCAACTCACTGGCCAGCGATTGCGATTGGGTCAACAGCTCTTCCGTACGGGAGTTCGCCTCGATGGTGTTCAACACGATACCGATACTTTCTGTCAACTGACTTAAGAAGTCGAGGTGGGTTTGGTTGAACATATCCAGCGAAGCCAGCTCAATTACCGCTTTTACATCGTTCTCAAACAATACCGGTAAGATAATTACATTGGCGGGTTTGGCTTTACCCAATGCAGAACTGATGCGGATGTAATTGCTTGGTACATTGCTCAGGATGATACGTTCTTTTTCAAACGCCACCTGACCTACCAGCCCTTCGCCAATGCCAAATTCGGTTTGAATATTTCTATCTGATTTATAGCCATAGGCTGCAAACAGTTTCAGTTTTACTTCATTATTGGTATCCTCATCCTGCCGTAAAATATAGAAGGCGCCAAAGTGGGCACTTACTACCCTGGCCAGCTCAGACAGGATCTTTTGCGTTACCGTTACCAGGTCACGTTGACCTTGCAACATCTGGCCAAACTTGGCGAGGTTTGATTTCAACCAGTCCTGCTCCTGGTTACGCAAGGTTGTTTCACGCAGGTTGGTGATCATCTGGTTGATGGTATCTTTCAGCGCTTCCACCTCACCTTTCGCTTCCACGCGAATGGTCCGGGTAAGGTCACCTTTTGTTACCGCCGATGCCACCTCAGAAATGGAACGCACCTGAGTGGTAAGGTTCTGCGCCAGCTGGTTCACGTTTTCGGTCAGGTTTTTCCAGATCCCGCTCGCACCAGGCACGCTCGCCTGTCCACCCAATCGACCTTCAACTCCCACCTCACGGGCCACGGTAGTAACCTGATCGGCAAAGGTGGCCAGCGTATCGATCATTTCATTGATGGTATCGATCAGCTGCGCTACTTCCCCGCGTGATACAATGGTTAGTTTTTGTTTCAGGTTACCGGTTGCCACCGCTGTTACCACTTTGGCAATACCCCGCACCTGGTTGGTAAGGTTACTGGCCATCATGTTTACCGAGTCGGTCAAATCCTTCCAGGTACCGGCTACCCCACGCACTTCTGCCTGTCCACCCAGTTTACCCTCGGTACCAACTTCACGGGCCACACGCGTTACTTCCGAGGCGAACCCTTGTAACTGGTCCACCATGGTATTGATCGTATTCTTCAGGTCAAGGATCTCGCCTTTTACGTCGATGGCCACTGTTTTTGACAAGTCGCCACTGGCCACCGCCTTGGTCACTTCGGCAATATTACGCACCTGGTCGGTCAGGTTACCGGTCATCTGGTTCACCGAGTCGGTCAAATCTTTCCAGGTACCGGCCACACCAGGCACAAACGCCTGGCCGCCCAGTTTACCATCCGTACCCACCTCACGTGCCACACGCGTTACTTCCGAGGCGAAGGCACGCAGCTGGTCCACCATCGTATTCAGCGTTTCTTTCAACTGCAGGATCTCACCGCGTACGTCAACCGTAATTTTTTTCGACATGTCGCCATTTGCCACTGCAACGGCCACCTCGGCGATGTTACGCACCTGGGCGGTAAGGTTACCGGCCATCATGTTCACCGAGTCGGTAAGGTCTTTCCAGGTACCGGCCACACCAGGCACGTTCGCCTGACCCCCGAGTTTACCTTCTGTACCTACTTCACGCGCCACCCGCGTTACTTCCGATGCAAAACCGCGAAGCTGGTCCACCATCGTATTGATGGTGTTCTTCAACTCGAGGATCTCCCCTTTTACGTTTACGTCGATCTTTCGGCTCAGGTCACCATTCGCCACCGCAGTGGTTACCTCGGCAATGTTACGCACCTGCGAGGTAAGGTTACTGGCCATTTTATTTACTGAGTCAGTTAAGTCTTTCCAGGTACCGGCCACACCAGGCACGTCCGCCTGTCCGCCCAGTTTACCTTCCGAACCAACCTCACGGGCCACACGCGTTACTTCCGAAGCGAAACCATTCAGCTGGTCCACCATGGTGTTGATCGTATTTTTCAACTCCAGGATCTCTCCGCGCACGTCCACCGTGATCTTACGGCTAAGGTCACCTTTTGCCACCGCGGTGGTTACCTCGGCAATGTTACGCACCTGACCGGTAAGGTTACTGGCCATCATGTTCACCGAGTCGGTAAGGTCTTTCCAGGTACCGGCCACACCACGTACTTCGGCCTGGCCACCGAGTTTACCTTCACTACCTACTTCACGCGCCACACGCGTTACTTCCGATGCGAAACCGCGGAGCTGGTCCACCATCGTGTTGATGGTGTTCTTTAATTCCAGGATCTCCCCTTTTACATCCACATCGATCTTTCGGCTTAGGTCACCATTCGCCACGGCGGTGGTTACCTCGGCAATGTTACGCACCTGACCAGTAAGGTTACTGGCCATTTTATTTACAGAATCTGTTAAGTCTTTCCAGGTACCCCCTACGCCCGGTACGTCGGCCTGACCACCCAGCTTACCTTCGGAACCTACTTCACGCGCCACCCGCGTTACTTCCGAACCAAAGGAGTTCAGCTGATCCACCATGGTGTTGATCGTATTTTTCAACTCCAGGATCTCTCCGCGCACGTCCACCGTGATCTTACGGCTAAGGTCACCCTTTGCCACCGCGGTGGTTACCTCGGCAATGTTACGCACCTGGCCGGTAAGGTTACTCGCCATCCCGTTCACCGAGTCGGTAAGGTCTTTCCAGGTACCGGCTACCCCTTTTACCTGCGCCTGACCGCCCAGTTTACCTTCGGTACCTACCTCCAGCGCCACCCGCGTTACCTCAGAGGAGAAGGAGTTCAACTGGTCCACCATCGTATTGATCGTATTCTTCAACTCCAGGATCTCACCCCGCACATCCACCGTGATCTTACGGCTAAGGTCACCCTTTGCCACCGCGGTAGTTACCTCGGCAATGTTACGCACCTGGCCGGTAAGGTTACTCGCCATCTGGTTCACCGAATCGGTAAGGTCTTTCCAAACCCCACCAACCCCTTTTACTTTTGCCTGGCCGCCCAGTTTACCTTCGCTACCTACTTCACGCGCCACACGCGTTACCTCGGCAGAGAAAGAGTTCAACTGGTCCACCATTGTATTGATCGTATTTTTTAATTCGAGGATCTCCCCTTTTACGTCCACTGTGATCTTCCGGCTCAGGTCACCTTTCGCCACCGCGGTGGTTACCTCGGCAATGTTACGCACCTGACCGGTAAGGTTACTGGCCATGTTGTTTACGGAGTCGGTCAAATCCTTCCACGTACCGGCTACCCCTTTTACCTGTGCCTGGCCGCCCAGTTTACCTTCGGTACCTACCTCCAGCGCCACACGTGTTACCTCAGAGGAGAAGGAGTTCAGCTGGTCCACCATCGTGTTGATGGTGTTCTTCAATTCGAGGATCTCCCCTTTTACGTCTACCGTAATTTTTTTTGACAGGTCACCTTTTGCCACGGCTGTGGTTACTTCGGCAATGTTACGTACCTGCCCGGTAAGGTTACTCGCCATCTGGTTTACTGAATCGGTAAGGTCTTTCCAAACCCCACCTACACCCTTTACTTTTGCCTGTCCGCCCAGCTTACCTTCACTACCTACTTCACGCGCCACACGGGTCACCTCCATGGAGAACAGGTTCAGCTGTTTCACCATGTCGTTCACCTCCTTGGCAATAGTGGCAAATTCCCCCTGCAGTACGTGCCCGCCAATTTCGAGCGGCATTTCCTTTGAGAGGTTTCCTTTTGCCACCGAACTGATCACATCGGCTATTTCAATGGTGGGATGCACCAGGTCGGAGATCAGGATATTCAATGATTCAACACCAGTGCGCCAGGCCCCACGGGCATTTGGCAGCTCAATGCGCTGGTTCAGCTTACCCTGCTTACCAATGGTATTACCGCCACGGGTAAATTCCATCATCATTTTTTCGTTGAGGGAAATAATTTCATTGAGCGTATCACAGATCTTTCCGGTTAACCCCACCTGATCGATGGGCATACGAACGCTAAAGTTCCCGTTCTTTACCTGGGTAAGTACATGCAGCAACTCGCGGTGATCAAGCACATCGCTTTCCACCCGCGAAGCGGCTTCATTAGCTGGTTCAATTATCTTGGGTTTCTTTTTGGGTGGAACGTGTTTGCCGTTTGCGGGCACAACCGCTGCTACATTCTGCCGGGTCGAGCGAGTAGTATTGGGTTTGGAACGCGCCATATCAGGTTATTTAGAATTTTCTTTTAAAATTTATTGAGCTATTACCATGGGGATTGTATGGCAACCGATTGGCTAACTTTCGTTGGGGTTGATTAGCTGTTTGCTGCAATACAATATTGCTGTGTTGTTTCTCAAACAGCGTTCCGTTTTTTTTGTCGTGATTCATACAGTTTTTGGGTCAGTTTTTTACATAAACAGTTGATCATATTACTATATATCATCCCCATTCAGGGCATGCTTCCCCAAAATGGGTAATGCATTACCCAAACGTTTTTGCTAATTGATCTATATAGTGTTAATGATGCCTTTACTTTAAATAAGAGGCCATGGGGCCACCGGGAATGATAAAATTACTTAATATGACTATGTACCGACATTAAATCTGCACGCGCTTATACTGGTAAACTTTCGCGGGTTGATCGGCATCCGGCCCTCCCTGGTCTAAAGTTTTATATAATAGCCCTTCTGTTTTTATGGCTATTCTGTTACGCTCTTTATCATTTCCGGGTACTACCCAAAAGATCCGGTTCACTTCAGAAAAGGAAAAGAAATAGTGAAGACAGGCATGCAGTATTTGTATGGTTACATCAGGATGTGATTCTATAACCGGCATTACAGGAATATACATTCTATAATCACTTTCACCGGTATCAATGGCATCGTTCAATTCATCCTGTTCAACCTGGTATACTTCAAACTGGCCAATGGGAGTATGGTGGTTCAGCATTACCATAAAAGCCTGCGCATAGGTGCTTTCGCCCATCAAAATAAAAAATACACGCAGCTGGTCAATGGGCAGCCCCGCCTTTTGGCCATAGCCGGCCGACAGCCAATTGTGAATGGCGTTTATATCCTGATCGGTGTGCACTGATACGGGGCGAAGACTGATGTGGTAGCCCGGCACCAGCTCTTTTTGAAATACAATGGGTTGTTCTTTCCTTGCGTCAAGGGATTGGCAAAGTGAATTAGGGGATAAGGTTGTCATATAAGATAAGATAGAGTGACTATTTTTAAAAAAAACTGGGGTATCGGATAAAGGTGATGTTTTTGCACTATTAAAATCACCTTGCTGCGGGAAGATCAACGTTTACAGGTAAAGTAAACTATTTTTTTTGGCGAAACGAACATCGGCAGCTGTTTTTTTGTGTCACTCCGGTTAAAAACCACCGTTAGTTTTAACACTAATTTTAAATCCGATTTCGTAAGTGATTGGGGAAAAATTCCCTTATCTTTAGCCGGTGCAGTTGCTATCTCTACATGCATATAAGCATACCTACAAAACTCCCACAAGGGCCTGATGATCGCACTGCATTAGCGGAACAATTTCTAACGTTTGGCAATAGGTGTTTCACCTGATTGGATTTCATTTACTGATCGTTGTTCTCAAAAATACAACCCATTACCGGGAGGTGTATGCTATTGTCAACCTGGGCAGGCAAGGTGAATCATTTTGTGAAAAATGGCCCATAAAATCATTGGTAGGTATGCAAATAAAATTGATTGCAGATAATTACAAGGAACTGTCCTTTACTGATCAGCTTCCTGAAATGCTGACTAATTATCTTATCCCCGGCGCCTCATCAGTATCAGCATCGGGTGATTTCGGCCATGTACTATTTCAACAATTACAAACCGAAGGTATTTCCATCAGGTTACAACACTTTTTAATGAACCGGGGCTGCACCATCACAATGCAGGAATTTGAGCCTTTATTAAAATTACGATTCCATCTTATCAATCATCTTCATTATCATATTGAAGGGCTGGGCAACCTGTTATTTTATGAGCAGGGATACAACCTGTTGTATTTTCCTTTTCAAAACCACCGTATTCATTTTCAAAATGCCGGAGTGTACTTTTCTATTGACATTCATTATCCCGTATATGTTTTGTCTCAAAAGCTACCACCTTTAGTTCTTATGAATGATTTTCATAAAAAAGTTATTCAACAGCAACCCGCCATGTTAACGCCGGTAAACCAGGTAGCCAACCGTCCGCTGTTAACCCAGGTGTATCAATTAATGCAGGCTGGTAAACGCCCGGCAACGTCCCTGCATGCAAGGTCATTGACCTTGTTGACCTCCTGTCTCGAAAACATTTCCGAAAACCCCATGTGGGAACCAGTATCGCTTTCCATGGACGAAGCACAGGCAATATATCAGGCCAGGACCAAAATGGAGGCCGATCTTAAAAAAGACTGGACCTTAAAGGAACTGACCCTGCTTACCGGACTGAATGATTATAAATTAAAGACCGGTTTTCAACAGTTATATCAAAGCAGTCCGGCCGACTATTTACGGGATGTACGCATGGAAAAAGCCTGGCAGTTATTATCGGGCAAAAAATTCTCCGTATCGCAGGTGGCTTCAGCAGTGGGCTACACCAACCTTAGTGCTTTTTCAAAGGCGTTTAAAAAGTATTATAATATAACGGCAAGGGAACGTAGTAAAGAGCATGTAGAATAAGTAAGTTTGTTATTGAGTTTGTTAGTTAGCCATAATTGACTATATATGCCTTTAAAATAAATATCCGTTTTTGACTTTTTTGGCAAAATGTTTCCCTTCATGAAATTTGGAAATCGCTTACCCGGTATTGTATCTTTATGTGAGCGGCTTTATCTCAGGTGATGATAATTCTTATTTATAAAAGCTTTCCAATCCGTTACTTCAACTGTAAGTTCCATCGTCTATATTTCATAAGATAAGGTTTATCATGGTCTTGTATGATTAGTGTTATACTCCTGCGCTGGTAGTGATCGCATACTATGGATTACCGGAAATTGGTTAAGCCACTGCATACTATTGTGAGGGTTTGCATGGCCAAAAACGCTCGCTCCTACATCTCATCCGGTTAATACAATATGTCCATTACCGGCGCATTTGTTTTTTATGAAAGCCAATAAACAGTCGGTGAAAGCAGGAATAATAATTATGGCAACACGCTTATCGTATTGTTTTTCTCCAGCTTGAAGTGTACTCCGGCATACTCCATTGTTTTGATCACGGTGGAGATGTTCTCTGAGCGGGGAATGGAACCGGTGAATTTAAAATCAGGTACTTTACCGGGATAATTTACATCTATATTGTACCAGCGGGAAAGCGAACGCATGATATATTTGATATCAGAGTTGTTTAAAGAAATAAAGCCTCGTTTCCAGGCCAGTGCATCATCCATATCATCTACTTTCACTACTTTAATTAACTCGCTTGTGGCCACCGCATTTGATGCCTGTGCAATTTGTGCCTGTTGGCCGGGAACTAATAATTTGAAATTGTTATCCTGGGCAGACGGTACTGACACTTTCACTTTTCCATTTACAAGGGTTGCCGTAATGGCGCTTTCATCGTTATACGCCATAACGTTAAACTGAGTGCCCAGCACTTCTACTACCGCGCCCGGACTTCCAGTTGCTGAAAGCACATCTACAATAAAAGGCTTTCTTTTTCCTCTTTTTGCGGAAAGGTTTTTTACTTCAAAGTAAACTTCACCGGTGATGGCCACCCTTCTTTCATGGGTTGCGAAATGAGTGGGGTATTTTATAGAGGAAGCTGCATTTAACCATACTTTACTGCCATCTGGCAATACCAGGGAGTATTGTCCGCCCCGGGGTGTACTTAAAGTATTCAAAATCTCTCCGGCCATTACATCGCCCGAGGGGCTGTTCGTCTGTTCGTACTTCACCTCCCCTTCCTTTTGCTTCATCACCATTACATTCCCTTCCTGCGCTACTTTTCCATTGGCCGCATTTTCCAGGTTTATTTCCAATCCATTGGAAAGGGTAAGCACGGCCTTATTTCCACCGGGTGAGATACTAATATTAGCAGGGAGATATTTTTCATTTATCACCACTGGTTCCGGGGCTTTGGCGGTCTTCCAGTAGGGCCAGGTAATAGCACCGGCGATCAGTAATACCAGCGCAGCTGCCGCGTAAGTATACCAGCGACGAAACAAAGGCACCGGCTTTTTCAACAGATTAACCTGAGCACTGATCTGTTGCCACCTGCCTTCCATATCAACCTGTTTCATGGCCAGCAGGTCGTTCTGCAATTGAACACTATCATTTACCAGCTCACTTACCAGGGCATGAGAAGGGTGACTGGCCTTCCAGTTCTCCAGGAATTGTAGTTCAGCTTCGGTTATTTCATTCCGTAACTGCTTCAGCAGCAAGGCTGCCAAATAATCTACTTCTTCCATGCCTGATGTATTCAATTCAGTGTCCATAATTACATGACCTCGTATACATATTTAAACACTATTTCAATGTTACTCCTTTATACAAAGTGGAAATATTTCGGATTCGGGGTTACGGGGTTTCGGGTTCCAGGCTCACAGTTTTCAGTATAAAGTCCTGCTTTCTTGATTCTAAGCTTCTGTTTTTAAGTTCTTAGGTTATTGGGTTCTTAGGTTATTGGGTTACAGGGTTGTTGAGTGAGTTCTGAGCGCAATCGAAGGACCTGGTCTCCCGGTCGCCTGGAAGGTGTGTTTGCCGTCTCCCGTTTGCCGTTTGCCGTCTCCCGACTTGTCGGGGGCCGACTGCCGGTTTCAGGTTCAATGAACAGTGAACTAAGAATTGGATCTATGATTACATTTTCAGATTGTTATCGGTCATTACCAGAAAGCATAACAGTGCGGTAAGCATACCTTTTTTTAACAGGTTGGTACGTATCAGTTGGATGGCTTTGGCCCGTTGCACCCAAACGGTGTTGATCGAAATCCCCAATAGTTCAGCTATTTCATCGGCCGACCTGCGTTCATAGTAGATCAGCTTAAAAATTTCGCTGCAGCGATTGGGAAGTTGTTCAATCTCAAACTCCACTTCGCGCAGCACTTCCGCATGCACCATATGACTCAGTGCATGTTCTTCAGTTTTTTCCTGTAGTCTGTTCAGTTCTCTTTTTGAGGAGTGTTGCCTTTGCGAATAACGAAGATAATTCAAACAGGCATTACGGGTAGTAATGTACAAAAATGCTTTGATGTTTGGCAATGTATCAAAGGAGTCGTGCCGGTTCAACAGTTTCACAAAACTGTCGGCGGCAATGTCCTCCCCTTCCCCTTCATTGTCAACCAATCGTTTTGCAAAAAAACAAAGGCTTGGGAAAAACATATCATACACGGCCCTGAATGCATTTGCATCACCTCTTTTAAACTCCTGTAAAAGAGACTTGTCCTGAAAATTATGTTTCATTCCTCAATACGTCCCCCTTCCTGCGCAACCAGGTTGGTTTGAAATTTATTTGCAGTTATTAAAATCCCCCTCTTTGTATGTAACTAAACGAATATCGAATATTAAAGCTTACAGCCAAAATAAGTTTGGTAAAAATTACCGGCAAGACAAATAACCTGTATATATATGTTATTTTCTCTCCATAACTCAGGACTGCCCACTATTAAGTAACACCATTTCAGTCCTCCTCCTTTATTGCACATTGCCGGGTATCTTGTATATTGTGGCATCATCCTATACCATTGCCATTGTACTTTTTATTACATTTAATGAAATGATTCCCGTACGCCCATATGCACGAGGCTGAAAAATTATATCGATTATTCCAGGAAACCTTTTATAAACATTACGAACCGCTATGCAAGTATGCTTATACTATTGTAAAAGAACCGCATAGTTGTGAGGATATTGTTCAGGAGACCTTTTTGCGGGTTTGGGAAAAAAAGCAAAATCTTATTGGGTCAGAAGAACTGACCTGGTATTTGTATACTGCCATCCGCAACAATTGCCTGAGCTTTCAGGAAAAAAAACAAAAAACGGTGCTCGGCGATTTCAATGGCCAGGAGATCATTGATACACCCGGGGAAGAACGCCCCAGCCCTTCCGCTACTCCTGAAGCCGATTATGATACCCTTTTAAAGAATGCGCTCGAAAACCTGCCGCCCAAATGCCGGGAAGTATTCGTATTAAGCCGGGTGAGCAACCTTACTTACAAACAGATCAGCGATTCACTTGGGATTTCTATAAAAACGGTTGAAAATCAAATGGGTAAAGCATTAAAGATCTTACGGTCCTACATCCGGAAAAAACAGGGATTGACAATTTTTCTGTGCACAATTTTTATGTTTTTGACGTCATAAAGTAGGGGTAAACAATAATTTAATGTTTTTACAACAGCACCACATACTGAATGAACGAAAAAGATCATATAGTTAGCCTTATAGCAAAACAACTGCAGGGATTAGCCACTCCCCAGGAATTAGCTGACCTGCAACAATGGCTGCAATCAGACACGGCCTGTCAACAGGAATTTGATGACATGGCTGTTATTTGGCAAAAAAGCGGCCGCTTACTGGCTGAACCTCAATTTAATGCGGATATTGCCTGGGCAAAACTGGACGACCAGATCGCCCAATTAACAGCCCGGGACAAAAAGCCTTTTCACCTCATTATTTCTGGATTTTTCTCCTCTACCTCAAAAGCTGCGGCCGTTATTTTAATAGTGGCGGGTATGGCAGCGGGTGGTTATTGGTGGCAACGCTCCTCTCAATGGCAATCTTTTACAGCGGTAGCCCAAAACGAAAATATTACACTGCCCGACCAATCGGTGGTAACCGTACGCAAAGGCAGCACGCTCCAATACCTGAAGCATTTCGATAAAAAAGAACGCCGGGTAAAATTGACCGGTGAAGCCTTTTTTACCGTACAACATAATGAACATCAACCCTTTTTAGTAATAACCGATCATGCTGAAGTAAAAGTGCTCGGCACTTCTTTCCTGGTTCATTCCACCGATGCAGACGATGAAGTAGTGGTAGTTACCGGTAAAGTGAATGTAGCTGATAAAAAAGAACACAATAATCAGGTTTATCTCACCAAAGGTCAACGGGCTGTTTTAAAACAGGACCATCACTTTTACCAGGATCAGGTAGCTGACACTAATTTTTTAGCCTGGAGATCGGGCCAACTTAATTTTAATAATACCGCACTTCCACAAGTGCTACAAGATATCTCTCATTACTACGGAATTATAGTAGATCTGGACCCCAGTTTGCCAAATTCTGCCAACACCATTCCCGTAACTGTTCATTTTAATAACCAACCTCTGGAACAGGTACTGGAAGAACTCAAGCTGATCACCGGTTTCCAAGTAAAAAAAGAAAAGGATAAAATGTTATTTTATCGAAATTAAATTAGTTCTTTGTACATATTGGCTTAAAAAAACCAGGTGAATCGCAGGCTATAGCTTGAGTTATAGCATGAAAAGACTGTATTGCATATTTTTGGTTCTTATGATTTGTGTACAATTAACCCAGGCTCAAAGGGTTAGTTCATTTGCGCGTTCCTATAATCCATCTTTTCAAAAAGGCTCCATTCGTAATTTTCTCGACGACATTAATCAGCACAGCCCCACTATTATTGAATATTCGGCCAATTTTTTAGATACCGGCAAGGTCATTACTCTCACCGGATCGCCCGAAACCATTGGCGAAGTGCTGCACCAGGTACTGGCAGGCCAAAAGATAAACCTGATTGAAAAAAACAACAAGCTGATAATTACTCCGGCCCCCAATCCCCTGCCGGAAGATTTTTTTATTTCCTGGTATTCGGTTTACGGTATCATTAAAGAAAATGTGAGTGGCGAGCCCCTGGCCGATGCCACTATCTGGCAGCCAGACCGGCAACGCGGCAGCTATTCAAACAATCATGGTTACTATACCTTATTGCTTCCCGAAGGAAAGAATGTATTGTATCTCTCCTATGCCGGTTACAAAACCCATCAGGTAGAGGTAAACCTAAAAGGGAATACCCTCATGGACGTTTACCTGACTCCCAAAAATGACATCGAGGAGGAAGTAACGGTAACAACCACGCCGCCGGCCGCCGAAGTGGAAGAAAATAAAGCGTCCAAAGATGCCGCCGGTTACGACATCATTCTGGGTGAATCGGATGTATTGCGATCTTTCTATTTAGACCCGGGTGTAAAGAATATTCCTGAGATCACTTATGGAATGCTGGTACGTGGTGGCAGCCCCGATCAAAATATTTTTCTGCTGGATGGGAACCCCATCTTCAACCCCACCCATTTATTGGGCACGCTGTCGATCGTAAATAAAACATCGCTGAAATCGATGTACCTGTACAAAAAGAATTTTCCGGCACGATATGGCGGCGGGTTATCATCGGTGATCGATGTAATGACGAAGGATGGAAATATGCAGAAATGGCAAGGGGAAGCCAATGTTGGTTTGCTGGCCGGTTCTTTTACCCTGGAAGGACCCATAAAAAAAGACCGCTCCTCCATTATGGTATCGTTCCGTCAAAGCTGGATCAACCCCATTTTGCGCATGCTTAAATCGGGCATAGATGTTAACTTTTATGACCTGCATGTGAAGTACACCCAATGGCTGGGCAAAAAAGATAAGATCATGGTGAATGCCTATGCGGGGCACGATGCCATGCAATTACACCAGAACTATACCAATAACCAGCAAAACTGGGGCAATAAAGCCGCCACCTTAAACTGGAACCGGCTGATCAGTTCGCGGGCCTTCATCAACTCGTCCTTTAACATCAGCAATTACGATAACCTGGCCGGTTTCCGGTATAATCTATACGATAGTTTAGGCCGGCTGGTACAGAACCGGGTTTACAATACCTACTCCAGCATTAACCAATATACAGCCCGTACTGCCCTGGAGATCTCACCAACCAACAATATAAAAATAAACGTAGGCGGCAAGGCCTCCTATACCCGTATTCGCCCATTCGATACCAATGTATCACCCGAATTTATTGACCGCCCCGGCGATTTCAGCGCGTTTCCTCCTTTATCATTCCGCGAACTGGCGCTGTTCTATGAAAACGAGTTCAGGACCGGCAAACAATTCTTCCTGCGGCCAGGGGTACGCCTTTCCTTTTACGAGCACAATAATTATAAATATACCTCCTGGCAACCGCGCCTGTATGCGGTGTATAAATTTGATCAACATAACCAGCTCGATGCATCCTATAACCGGATGACCCAGTACCTGCATATGGTAACCAACCCATATATGGGTATCAACAGCGACGCCTGGGTGCCCAGCACCGGAGAGTTGAACCCTGAAGAAAGTGATATGTTCAACCTGGGTTTCAGCCATCGCAACAATAGAAAGGTGTCTGTTTATGCCGACGTATATTATAAACAAATGAAGAATGTGACGAATTACGCGGAAGGACAAAACCTGTTCTTAAATACGGCTGACTGGGGGCAAAGCGTAAAACTGGGCAAGGGCTGGGGATATGGACTGGAAACAAAAGCTGAGCACGTTAGCGACAATTGGTATTTACATGTAAGTTATACTTTGTCGTGGAACTGGCGGCAGTTTGCAGCCCTGAATAATGGAGCAAAATTTCCATTTAAATACGACCGCCGCCACGAGATCAATGCTGCTGCCACATACAAATACAATAAGCACTGGAGCTTCTCTTCATTCTGGATGTTTGCTACCGGTGATGTATATAACCTTCCCAACCAGGTATATCCCGACTTTGATGATGCACAACAGATCAGTGATCCGCTGGCGCCCCGGGAATACCGATTGATCTATCATTCATCTACCGCTAAAATGTACCGTACACTGCCCTATCACCGGTTAGATGTATCGGCCAGCAATTATCACAGATTAGGCGGCGGCCCCTTACAATCACGATTAACAGTAGGAGTATATAATATATATGGGTCACCCAGCCAGTATGTATATGACCTGGAAGGCACCCTGGGTAAACGGTCGCTGGTAGTAACTACCAAATACCAGTTCTTTAAGGTAACACCTTACATTTCCTATACCGTGGCATTTTAAAACATGATAAAAAACAGCGCAACATATTATTTTCTGCTTTTGCTGGTACTTGTTATAAGCGCCTGTAAAAAGAATTTCTCGAGCGATCAGTTCGAGGATGACAAACTGGTAGTGCTGGCAGAGATCACGGCACAGGATTCTGTTAAAATACCCATTGGCAAAACCATAAAGGTTGAAAACGGCAGCCTGATCAGGTTCGAAAAAGTAAACGATGCCACGGTTACAATAACTGAAGAAAATGCCGCCAGCTGGGTATTACAGCCCAATTACTCTCAACAATTCATCAACAATCCTACGTCGGTATTTACCAACAAGAAACGGTTTAAAGCCAATACTACGTATGTGTTAGAGATCAATCACCCAACCCTGGGTGTAGTAAAAGCATCTACGCATATTCCCACGTTACCTCACCTGATCGCTACAGACAGCGCCTCTACGCAGTACTATGATAAAGATGTGTTAGCGGTGAATATTACCTGGAAAGATTCGCTGGACTATGATGAGTTTTATATTATTGAAGCCGTAAAAGAAATGGTGCGCAACAATCACTTCTATATTAATCAGGGAAAGCGCTATTCATACGATACCCAAGCAGGCAAGGATTTTTATGAAACGGTAAAAAACACGCCAGGTATAAGGATCCTGACCGACACGGTTGGTTTGAACAAGTATACCCGGTTGAATTTATATACCGAAGACGGCCAGTCGGAAAATGCCAAACTGGACAAACTCACGAACCCATTCAGACGTATTTTCTTTCCCGATGCAACATTCAATGGGGAATACTATAAAACAACTGTGTATATAGATAAACAGTTCTTTGTTGATCCCAAACAAAAAGGCCGTGTTCGACTGCAGTTAAAATCGGTAAACGAGGAACTGTACAAATACCTTAAGTTGTACGAAAAGTACAAAACAGATTTTGGTTCGGTACCTACCAACCAGCTGGTATCCCCCACCGGCAATATTGTAAACGGGTTGGGAATCTTTGGTGGATCGGCTAAGCGGGAGAAGATCTACTATTTTGATACTTTACAGTAAAAAGAAGCTTTTGGACAACTAAGTCGCCGGACGTGAATCGGCAGACGGCAGACGGCAGACGGCAGATGACTCGCGACTGTCTAGATTAATACCAATTTGCGCCGCCCGATTTTTCCTACTTCCTTCGTTCGCCGAAGCCTTGGCGTAGGTGACCTACTTCCCTGTCACCCTATCAACCATATCAACTTCCTCGTCAACTGGTCAACTGATCAACTGGTCAACTCCCGACTTCCTTTCTCCAATAAATCAAAGAACTACCGTATACGAATACAAAGGTACCCATTACCTTCACACGACAACTCCATCATGGGACGGGCTTCGGAAACCGCTGTGACGGGCTTCGGAAAACGGTGGGACGAATAGCAATTTCTCCACTGAAATTTCATTTTAAGTGGGACGGTTCAGCAGAAACCGGTGGGACGAATGGTCGAAAACCGGTGACGGTTTTTATTTCCTTCGCTTTGCCTATACTGATCCTTCACTATTCCTATACTTTACCTCCATTGAATCAATGGAGGAAATGCGGCACTAAAGTGAGGGAATTGTATAACTATCAAGAGACCATCCAGGTTACTCTATACCTACAAAGCCCGGCAACCCGCTTTACCGGACCAGGAATGTGGTGTAGTTGTCTGGGAGTTGTCTAAGTATTGTCTAGGGATTGTCTAGGTATTGTCTAGGTATTGTCCAGGTATTGTCTGGATATGGTCATGGGATTGGCTCCAAGAGCATCCTCAGACACTCCCTGGAGAATTCCGGTGCAATACCCAGGCCATTAGACTACCATTACGCTCTATACAAACCCTGTATTCCGCCCACCAAACAGGAATATTACCTGGACCTAACAGGCATAAAATCCCTTCCAGGTCCCTGGCTGGTCCCTGTGAAGCCATGAAAATGCCGGTAATGGATCACTAAAAATCCCTGACCCGTTAGCCGTTAACTGTGGTGGTATTTTTCATTTCTAAGAATAGTGCAGGCACGGTATAATTGTTCGGCGAGGATCAACCGAACCAGCTGATGAGGGAATACCAGTTTGGAGATTGACCAGGTTATATTGGCCCTTTTAAAAACCGCTTCATCCACCCCATAAACGCCACCGATGAGGAAAACGAGGGTTTTAACGCTGTCATTGGCCCGGGATTGCAAAAACTCTGCAATTTGAGGAGAAGTATAAGAATGGCCACGCTCATCAAGCAAGACCAGATAATCGTCTTTCTTGAGCCATTCCAGAATGGTCTCCCCTTCTTTTTTCTTCAGGTCCATTTCACTGAGCATACCCGCGTTTTTAGGGGTGGGGATCAGATTCCATTCAACAGGGAAATACTTCGATAACCGGCGGGTAAAGTCCTCAATCCCCTCTTTTACGTAAGACTCGTGGTTTTTACCAATTGACCAGCATTGAATTTTCATAACAATGACCTTTTAGGTGATAACGCATTTGATATGCCAGGGGCAAGATAATCAATGTGGCCTAATGGCTGGAATTCAGGGTAAAAGGAAAATTTTATTTAGAATTTTAGATGTTTTTTTTGGGTGGAATATCAAATAGGTATATTTTTGCCGCCCATTCACGAAAAACACGGCCCCGTAGCTCAATTGAATAGAGCATTTGACTACGGATCAAAAGGTTTCTGGTTTGAATCCAGACGGGGTCACCAGACAGGACAAGACGGATTTTTTCCTCTTGTCCTGTTTCTTTTTTGGCGAAACAGCTTCATTGAGCCGGGTGGTTCGAACTCCAAATCCGTCAATCGTTAGATTTTCATTGGGTTGCTTTATCAATGCACGGTACATCGGGATAATTTAAACCCTATCTGAGTTGTATTTGTGCTAAAAAAAGCTGAACTTAACATTATTTGACAAAAAACAGATGACGACTATTGACAGCATGTTTGAATTAGCAACGGACCTCAGGGACAATGGGGAGTTGAAAACTTCAGTCGAAGTATTGTTAAAAATATTGGACAACTACCCGAATGATAAAAGTTTAGGTATTGTTTATTCAGTATTAGGGGGTGTTTATGATGATCTAGGAGAAAGAAATAATGCGTTGCATTCTTTTAAAAAGGCGACCGAGTTAAATCCAGAATATGAACTTGCATCATTGTGGCTATATGTCACTTACGCAAGTTTGGACAGGGACGAAGAAGCAATTTCAGAATTATTTAGATTCTTAAAGCAATTTCCTGCTAAACTTTACAAGACCACCCTGGAAGAATTAATTGACGGCTTGAAAGATGGCTACATGACTAACTACAAAAGCGAAATCATAAGGTTAGCTAAACTCAATGGAGTAAGCCCTACCAACAAATAACATTAATCATAAATAAAAGGCAATTTTATAACAACCTCAGGACCGGCTGCTTTTCCATCATCCTGCACAAGGTCGTTATGAAAAGGTTTTTATCGAATGATCTCCTGAATTTGACAATACCTGCATAAACGCTCTTCCTAGTCAGCCTTTGTCGGCCGCCCAGCACGTCCTGCACCTGACAGAACAACAATTCAGAAACCAGCGGTTCATGTTGTGCCTTTACGGAGTGCGCTTCTTCGTCCTTATATTTTGGAATTATAATTTTGCCACAATACAGCGGGTTTCTAATATTCATCCAGAAATTACTTTTGGTACTCTTTAGGCCCTTTTCTTTCGCCTTTTTGTAAATCTGTTCGGCATTAAAACATCCCTCTGCCAGCGTCTCAAATGCCCATTTCATGATGCTGGCCTGTTGTTCGTGCGGTTCAATGTATTTCTTTCCGGCTTCGGAGTTTCGGTTTATATAACCGGTTGGGGCAATGCCCAGGTATCGACCTTCTTTTTTAGCCCGGCGCATTCCGTGAAAAGTATTCAATGCCCGGCGATCGTTTTCAACTTCCGGTGCGGCCAGATAAAAAGCCAGCATCATCTTATTTTCAGGTACGGAAAGATCTAACGGCTGTTCTACGGCCTGGGGTTCAATTCCCAGCTTTCGAAGGGTACTGATCATCTGGTAAGCATCATCGGCATTGCGGCTAAACCTGTCCCATTTGATGAATAGTACCAGGTCGGCGGTGTTCTTATTTTTTCGCAGGAAAATAAGGTACTTGTTCCATTCTGGCCGGATAAAGGTTTTTGCCGAATGATCTTCATATATGACCTTCCGTACCTCGATGTTTTGAATTTGGCAATACTTGCGTAAACGCTCTTCCTGGTCACGTTGTGAGTAGCCTTTATCTGCCTGCTCATCGGTACTCACCCTAATGTACAAATCTGCAATCTTCATGCACGTACTTTTTTATAAAATTTATTCGAAATTTTTAATCTTCAGGGTTCATTGCACCAAAACAAAACTTTGGCCCGCTACCGATATATATTTAATCTGCAACCCGACTCCAATATTCACCCGAATATGTCTTAAAGCCAAGAAAGCCAAATTGTCGATTTATATATAAAACCTGTACATCTCCTTGATTCTTTAATCTTAGAAATGATTCAAATACATAGTAATGATCTATTTTAAGATCGTTAATCATTTTAGCACTATCATTTATTGGTGGCAATACATTATCAGCAAAATAGTATAAGTTATTAAAGTTTATACCCAATGTACTAGCACTATCTTCGGGATCCTTATTAACAAATATCTCATTAGGTCTTTCCAATAAAGTCGTATCTCCACCAATCTCCTTCACATTTATTTGCAGCAATCTATAGGGAGCTTCGTTTATAAACCACCCTTTCTCATTTTTAAACACTGAATCAAACTTTGTTATTGTAAAAACCTTTTTATTTCCATTAAATTTTTCAAATGAAAACGTATCCTTTTGGCGTAATGAATTGAAAAGCATTAAGAAATTAGGATCTATATTAAGTTTTTCATCTGGAAAAACTTTAGAAACGCAGCTATTGGCAATGACTGCAATAATTAATAAAATGAACCCATTTTTAAAACCATGCATACGCTTACTTTTGTAGATAATTTGAAATAGCTATGTTAGCTAATTTCCGTATAAAGTTTAATATAGCCGTAGCTACTTCAAGGGTAATTATCGTTCCCCGTTGGCGCAAAAAATCCTGAACCTTTTGCGGTGTTAACTTATCCATCTTACCTCCCTCATTTTTATCGTTCGCACTGTCCTGTAAGACAACCCCAATACTAATATACGGATGTTTTGACAGTATTTCGTATTACCAAAACTATTTTGTGTTAAATTGCATTGATTTGACCCCAAAAAGTTTTGACACCGACAGGAAATCTTATAAACATGCTTACATTCGTTAAGCAGCGTTAAGTGAAGTAAACAATGGAAAAGGAATACCAGGTAACATATAAGACGTATTACAATGACCGCCTTAAGCAGACCAACTTTCATGGTAAGTTGATACATCCCTTATACGTGCAGGTGACTTTTGACAGGAAAAGTATCTTTTTTAAGAGCTTCTTTTTTGATCTGTTCTCAAAGCCTAAATATGGTGCTCGAATTGGAGGTGAGGTTTTCGGCCCTGATGTAAAGGATATTATTAAAAAGGAAGAATCGCTGATTGAGTTCATTATTGATAAGAACCGGGATAACTTTTCTTTAGACCTATTCAAAACGGAATATGCCTACTATGGCCGGGATCTGCTGGATATGATGGAACCTGGCTTTCTGGAATACCTGTACACCTTTTTACATGATGAGGGTCTACCCTATTTGGCTGAGACTGTAAACCTGGGTTCGCTTACCTGTAATTTATATGACCTGGTGCTGGACTTTAAAAGAAGCCTGAATCCTAAGTTATATCAAAAACTGTGGGAGAACTCGTTTTATTACAGTCCGCCTTATTTGGTGCTATGTGCATTTAATGAGAATCCGCAGCTGACGTTGTTGAAGGTGTTTACGGTGATGGATTGGGAGCAGGCAGGCGTTAAGGACAGTTTTGTTGAATTTGTTAAAAAAAATTACCCTGCCACAATTTCTGTTAATCTGATTAAGGAAATTGACAAAATAGTAAAAAGCATATAACCCTACTATTTGCTCTTTCTTTTTGAATTCAGATTTCTGTACTAAATCTAATCCATGATGACAGCCTAACCCTTTTTTAAAAAACCTATATACTCTGCCCAAACTTCTTCAAATTCTTCTTTAGTGATAATTTGAGCCAAAAATTCAGGTTCACTGTTTATTTCTTCTATTGAAGGAACAGGTTCTAAACCCAATTTTGTTCCTCCAAATTCAAAATTAGCATCTGCAAGACCAAAACTACCATCTCCATAAACTTCAACCTTTCTTATCTCATTTCTCTCATTATCAAGCTCACTATAAAACAAAATAGGTTCGTCTACCAAATCATGTATCCAAGATGCTTTAAAATATTCCATTGATTACTTTTTTACGGGTGTTTGAACTTGCCCACTGCCTACTATCCGATTTTGCAAATTTAGACTATTCGAATTAGGAATTACATATACGCCATCACGCCCTTTTTGAACATTTAGCCCTGTCACATCAATTGCTACATAGTGAGTAAACCGTTTCCCTTGAAATGGTATATTTAAAAATGCTTTGGACAATTGCGCTGTTGTCATTGTTGTGGGAGCAATATCTGACAAATATTGACCATCGCCATATCGAGCATCTGAAGGGTTAACCGCCTTTAATGACGCATTAAGTGTTTTAGATGATAATATCCCTTTTTGCCCCTCAGCTGTGGTATAATGGTATAGAATGGTTTTCTGCCCTGCTGTTGAATTAGCATTATTATTTACACTTGATGCCTGTGAATTTCCATTATTAATTGCAGCAGCCTGTCTGCCTGTAGTAGTAGTTGCTGTACCACCAACAGAGGGTGAACCTGCTGCATAATTGGTTAGATTTGAAAAACTAACATCTGCTTGAACTGAGGCTGTTAAGGATTCATTCCAACCGTCATTCACCGCCATTCCAACAGCTCTGCCGTCAAAATATCCATCCCCTGATGGGTTTTGAAGGTCTTGAATATTTTTTTGATGATCTGCTTTTTGAAGTTGGATATGCCAGATATATTCTTTGTCTCCTATAACATTATTATTGTCATCGTAATACCTCACAAATATTCCTTTAGACAGTGATCGAATAGGAGCACCATCATACTCCTTAACTCGCTCACTCATTGCCATCTCCCATCGACTGTTTACATTTAGACCCATGTCGTAAATCTCATTGGCAAAAGTTGGTTCATTATTTTGAACATATTTTTTTACCAACGATAAACCTGTCTTAGAACGCCATTCATATAAATAATAATACCTTTCCAATCCATCTAAGTCAATGTTTGTTACTGGACCATTTGACGCAAATTGATAAGGCGTTAATCCAGGAAAGGTCTTTTGTAATGGATCCACACTCAAAAACCGTCCCAACCTTGGATCATATACACGCATCCCATAATCCTGTTGATTCCCTTCTCCTTTTACCTCATTATCATTCTCCTTGCCATTAAATCCGTATCTATACTTATCCCCGCTGGGAGAAAGATAAGAACGACCTGGTTGCAGCATACCAAACGGATAATAATCCTGCGCACTTACAATATCCGGTTCGTAATGATCGATCAAAGAACTATTGGAAGGGGAAGATACGCCAATCTTCTTGTCAGTTACAGTAACCAGAACGTTCCCTAAGTGATTGGTTAGCTCGTATACTTTCTGACCTCTTGTTTGGATCAAACTGTATCCAATGCCCAACAGGGGGATATAATTTATTTCAGATGTTTCATTTTTATAGGTGTCATAAACAGCCTGCTCTATACTCTTTGCTTCGGGCGAATATAATTGATTGATCTTTGCACCAATAATATTTAGTTGGTTGTAGAGTTCTTTAACTTCTTTTTCATCCTGAATATTCGCTTGATTGTATAACCCCGCACTTTGCCTTCTTATTGCGGACAAGGTTCCCTGCCATTGCAGCTCTAACCAACCGCGGTATAACAGAAAAACATCTGTCTTTTCTTTTTGTAAAAGATCATACTTTTCAGGCTGGATGGCTACGCTGTCTATTATTTCAGAAGACCTGTTCTGAATGTAAAGTTGTCCTGCAGCCTTTTTATACAAACTAATTTTAGCGACAGCACTGGTGGGGTCAATATTATAGTATACGGTGCTGTCAATCATTTGTATCATGGATCCAGCCTGCGCTTTACTGATCTTATAAAGCGGATCATCATGCAGCCCTAACGGACTTGCACAATTCAGATAAGCCAGCTGGGTGAGAATCTTCTTACGGACATTTTCTATTGCTATTAATTTTTGCAGTCGGGTTTTGGCCACTTGCACCGTTTCCATTGCAAATAGTGCACGATAGTTGCCATTCAATTTATCGAACAGCTGCATATCGCCATATACCCGGTAAATATCTTTAGCAGCGGCAATATCAGCCAGGTATTTATCACAAATATTTTGATATAATATAAAAGGGTCAGATAGTTTTGAAGTTACCTGATCAAATTCCTGGTTGGTGAGTTTAGTAGAATCAAATAACCGCCCATGGCAGGTGAACCAGCATAATGTATGTGATGATTGATTTAATACGGCTATATTAATAAACCCCGAGGCATTAGTTCTACCATAAATGTAATAACCGCTTCTTGCACCAAGGGCGCTTTTTAAAATAGGATTTATCCTGTTATCCTGTTGTACGTTAGTCTGAGCGAAAGAAAATAGACAAAGAATAGAAAAAGTAACAAGCAGCAATAGCCTTTTCATAGTGAGGGGTTATTAATAAGGCAAATTAACAACAATTACCTGGCCTAACTTTAATTGCCGACATTTAGTAATTCACGGGAACAACTCAGGTTGAAAAGTTGTGAAATAGTAAAGTTTTTTAATTAAACTTTCTTTGCTAAGGCTTCTCAGTTTACTACTTTTTTTATCATATTTGCCTGCACGTTACCTGCTTTTAGAATTGAAGGAATTCTGAAGAAAATACCCCTAACCTACAAAAATAAAGCCCCGATGTAGACACACCGGGACTTCTGGTATAATGGTACTGATTAGTAGTATTGTTAAAACTTTTCAGTCATCCTATTTGACTAAAACATTATTATTTGCAAAGAGCATTTCATCATCCGATAAACCGGTAACTTCTCTGATAACCACCATAGCCGCCGCTTTGGTAAGATTATCACTGTTCTTTTGAATATACCTGGATATCGTAAATTCAGTACAGCCCAGCACATCCATTAAGCGGCGGCGGGTGACTGGATTATTAATTGCTTTCAGCGCTTCTTGACTAAGTTTCATATAAATAAATATTAGTTAGAATTTCGTAATTGACGCGCCTACCGTAAGAAAAGCTACAATCTGGTTAAGACTTCTTTCAATAGGCGGATATTTACTTTGATCTGGATTATCTGAAACCAACCTGATAGTATTATCCTTTTCGCCCTGGTAAACCCTTCTTACAAATCCCTGCCAGTTGGTGTCGATGATGTAATAATAATGGCCCCAGTTAAGGAGTTGAGTGTCGCTCAACCGGGAAACTATTATCCGGCAACCATAGCTGAACGTTGGCTCCATGCTATGCCCATTAACCTGAATACATCCATCCCATACACCTAAAACGGGGGCATTAATACGATCAACAATTAATTCCGGTTCACCATTTGTAAAGATTACCGTTCCGCTGGCTGCTTTACCATCAGTTTGAGGGCTAGGTGATTCTGAAGTGTTTAAAGGCAACCTTAATGTGGCCGGGTTTTGATTCTCCATTTCAAAGGCTTCTATTTCCAGCCTATTCTCCATTTTATTCAGGTACTCCTTCAGCTTAAAGTATTCAACTATGTTACTTGGCTTAGTTCCTTTTTCCCATTTATACATCGTCTCCTTTGCAATACCTGTTGCTTTTGCAATCACATGCATTTTAGTGCCTGACCGCGTTCTAAACATCTTTAACCGAAGTCCGATTTCTGTCATGCCTCATTATTTGGAAGGGATGAACAACCTGATTTATCCTGCATTTCTTTAAGCCGGTTTGATTTTAAAATAAATGCAGCTTCAATAATCGCTTCTATCTTTTCATAAAAATAGAAATGATTGCTTCTTTCAAGCGGCTCACTAGAAATGCTTCCAGCACTTGAGATAACAGACACAAGCCATTCCCATAATAATTCCCAGGTCTCGTTTAAATGATAACTTTCAAAAAAGTCATCAAAAACAAGAATGGGATTGTCTGATTGCTCTTCTGTGAGGCGTAATGGCTGGTTATACAATTGAGGGTGCTTATTGTAGGATTTACCTTTAAACCCTACAGTTGTAGCGGAATTGATTAATGGCGCTTCCATACATATTAATTTTAATTAATACGGAGAATTAGAGATAAATAAGGGCAGAATAGCTAAAGGAATATCAATACAGTATGGAATCGCTAATATAGGCAGGTATAAAGGCAGAAGTTTATAAAAAAAGAATGAGCCTTGACATTGCTTAGTAACAGAGGGAGGTCGAATTCCCTGGGACACATAAGCAAGCAAAGCCCACCCTTAAGGTGAGCAATTTGCTGAACTTACCTGTGTCCGTGAAAATTTTCGACCTTTTTCTGTTACAGGTATATTAGCGAATTGCCATCAATATCTCAATATTCTATGGTTTGGAAATAGCTAAGGGGGCAACAGTAAATTCATCAAATGCTTGCCTGGATTGACTTTCATAAATTCTTGTTTTATTTAGGATTTACTATTCAAATTTAATGAAAGGATTTTTGTACCCAAATAATGGAACAAATAATTTATTCAATTTGAGGCATCTTCCAGCTTAATAAATAATCTATGCTGGACAGCATCAAAAGCGCGGAAATCTTAAAACTGATAGGCGAAAAGTTATATAACGCCCGTATGGGGTATATGGGACCGGAAGGAAAGAAAAGATCATTAGACAAACCAGGTATCAGCCTGCGGGATCTGGCTAAGTTAGCACATGTAAAACATACTCAGATAAGCGCTATCGAGAAAGGGCAATCTAATTCTACGATATTAACTTTAATCGCCATTGCAGAGGTATTGGATTTGGATTTATGTGAAATATTAAACTATAAGTCCAAATCTAAAAAAGATAAACAGAAAAAATCCTGATCGTAATAGGCAATTTTTACATGCTAACATTAATCGATAAAATAAATCAGATTAAATTTCCTGGCAAAGGGTACGAATTGCTGGACGTATTAGACACATTGTATAAAATAGTTTCCAACAATCTGGCGGAGAACGAGAAAGTTATGTTACGTCACGATCTAGACCACTATTACCATGAAAAAGGCAGGTGGCTTGTTCACAAAACATTTGCTGGTGGAATAATTTTTCTTAGAGAACCAGAGGTAATCAACAAAATCGAAATTCGGTTTTACTCCGATCCAAATGAAGCAGCAGCTACAGTTGAATATGCTTCTGAAAAAAGAAATGCTCGCAATGTCAAGTATAAACCGACTGCCGGACAAATCGAGAGCATAACATGGAGTATGGGACACATATTTCCAAATTTCAATAAGTATAGTAAAGACATCAAAGTCATACTAATGGCTATTATAGGAAAAATCATTAAACACATCTGTGAAAGCTATAGGAAGGACAGTTGGTTCATGCAATTTGAAAAACCTTTTGAAATCGAACTTTTTTTGGACGGCGAACGAGAATTGATATACAAAGTAGAAGTAGATTAATCGAAATGACAATAAAAGACATTATAAATAGAATTAAAACGGACAAGACGAGGCTTGGAATAACTTTATATGCACCAGCTTCATCATCTGACATAGTAAAATTTGAGGAAATTTTACACATTACACTTCCAGACGATATAAAAACTTTTTATTCCTTTTCGAATGGCTTTGAATCTGACGAAGACATGTTTAGAATTATTCCTCTTGAAGAAATAGTTGATAACATAAAGGATAGAAACTCATTTACAGAAAGCAATGGTGATTTTCACATTGCAGAATATATGATATATTGCGACACGTGGACGCTTCATGTAGATTCTAATGACTCAAGTCAATATAAAATATACAACAAAACATTGAATACAATCGTATTGACAAATTCATTTTCAGAGTTTTTGAATGTTTTTTTGAATAAAGGCGTTTTTGATGGTTTGTATTCATGGCGTGAAAATCTAGCAAACAAAACTAAATAAAACTTCTGCTTCTAAAGCCATGACGATTACATACAACGAAACATTTAAGCAACTGCAAACAGAATATAGCCTGCCTGAAGATTTTTCATTTTCATTTGGTTTGCCAGCAGAAGTTCAAAGTATTCTTGATGACCAAATTTTAATTACGGAGCTTGGTGTTACTTTAAAATCATTTAACAGACTCTACAAAGCTAATCAGAACTGGGAAAATCAATCAATCATTGAGGACAGCGAAAATCATTTTCATGTGGACTGGCATATCGTTCCTGCGGACAACAAAAAGGCTTTTATGCTTGGTATTAAAGCCCTGACTTTACTTGCAGACAAATTTCAAAAAGAAGAAATTAAAGGTATCAGGTTTTGGTATTCGTTTCAGACACCTGAACTTGGACAGCTTTGGGCAAAGCAAAACAATCTTGAAGAAGAAGATGAGGAGCATTTCATTAGTGACAGACTAAGTTTTTACAAATTGCGGCCTGGAGAAAATGTTATTTCAACTAACGAGAGCGAAAATAAATTTTGGGCAATACTGTTAACAGACATTTAACAGAAGCCCTAACCGCTAGCACTGTTAGCCGAAATGAGACAATTCATTGCCACTCCGTTGACAACCGTAAAATGAGAACTGACTTGAACTATGAGCTATAAACCATTAATAATTAGACAATCTAAGAAAAAGCAATGGCGCTTTGTTATATTGACCGGGCTTATGATTCTTTGGTATTTTATTGGGCCCTACGAAAAGACAAGAATTATTTACAAGCAAAACCCGACATTTACGATAATCTTAGGAATAATAATTTTTGGGTGTTTCTTTCACTTTCTTAACGAATTAGTAAAACGAAAAGCTGAAATAATTTTGACTAAAGATGGAATTGAGTTACGAGACAAAGGTTTTTTTGAGTGGAGTACGATTGAAAGCTTTTCGACACTTTATGATCATTACAGTGAAAATCATAGAGAAGATTTAGTTTTACATTTTAAAGAATTTGCCGACTTGAAATTTGAAATTTCTTACCTTGAAAAAAACAAAGAAGAATTGGTAGACCTAATCATGCAATACAAGGGTTCAGCAAGTCTATTCTTTGTAGGACATAACTCGTAATAAAAGCGAACGCAAAAGTTTGTTATTCCTGCGTAATGTAAGAAGCCCGGCAATCCGGGCCTCTTAGCGATTTCATCTTAATTTATTTATTACTGGTGTGTTTTTGGGAACAACGTTGTAAGAGTTCTTTTCAATCCCGTTTGGGCCAGCATTAGACCTAGACTTTAAGTTCTTCAATAATTCCGTCTGGCCATTCCGCATATACCTTGCCTTCCTCACCAAAAATAATAGGCCGACCTTTGGAAAAAGCCTTTTCCTTAGCCCTCCTTAAAATGGAAGCCGATAGCTGGTCAAGTTCATCTTTGGTCATTTCTGTGGTGAGTTTTTCAGCTCCACCATACCTCAAAAATATCGGTTCCATTTGTTGTTCCATATCATCCTGGATTTTCAAAATAAAGGTACAGACTTCACATTTAATGATACGCTTCCCCCCAGCCGATTATGCTGACTTGGCCAGGTAATATACAAAAAGGAAAAAGGCGTATGTCAGCAGAAAGATTCCTAAAATGGTCACAACCACCCACCACTTATATTTCGACTCCAAAAATAACTGGAATCTACCTGGCTTGTGTTTATTTAGACTGGTACTAATTGTAAGCCTGATCTCCAGCATACACTTTTCGATAATCTGCTGGATTTTACTGGTATCCGGTTCCGGTGTATGCATCACTGCGGGTTTATCTATCTTGCTGTTAATACCATTAATTCCTTTTATCAGATCCGCTATTACCCGGTTGGTTTTAGCGTGTTCTTCCACCAGTTCCTTTATTACCATTTCCAGTATTTCCAGATGGCTCCCGTTCACTTTATTGTTTTCCATAAATAATAAGTTTTATAATAAAAATTCTATAACCGGTGCCGTAGTTGTTTCTTCTTTTTTCGCTTGAATTCCTTCAACCAATTTGGATCTAGCGACTGCGATTGATATTCCCCCTGTTGCGGTTCAAAAAGTATTTTAACCAGCTCCTCCTGAAATTTGAATAATGGTGATTGTTGAAGTTTCTCGAACTGGGCAGTCATGTAAGTGTTCTCTACCAGTTTCTGAGACTAGTGAGGCCCGGCCTGGGTTGGTACTCCTGGATCATCTTTGCCCGCATCTTCTCTTCTTGTGGCACCATTTCAATTTTCTGCCTTAACTCCAAAACGCGTTCAATTTTTGAAAGAGAAAAACCCACTTCACTTCCTTTAATTTTTACCTTTTTATCGTCAATAAAAGAAATGCCTCGGCCCTTTAAAACTGAGTAGCCCATCGCTTTCATTTTCTTTTCAAATTCCTGGTAAGTAGTAACATGCTGCAGGGTGTCCCGAATATCCATTTTTAACCGGTCTTTTCGCATGTCCTGGCGAGGTATCAGGCGTTCCTCTTTAGATAGAAATTTTCGCGGATTTAAAACCTCCCGCAGATTATATTTCTTTTCCATTTGCCGGCAGAAATAGGCCAACATTTTGGTATTACCAAAATATAGCTGGCTACCGAAAACTTAAAGCTTCCTACCTATCCTTGGCTTTTGCTCCTGGCTCTGCCGGTGATGTATAAGCCATTGGTTTAGATCTTTGTGATTCCGATAAAAATCACTGCGATCTATATACCTATTGGCATCCCATTGCAAAGCCTGTTTTGTGCAATTCATACCGGCGTTGTCTCTGTCTAAAATCAAATGAACCTGCTTATATTGTTCCATTAATGAACGGCTCTTTTCAAAAAAAGAAAGGGAATTTAATACCAGGCAATTTGACAGTGGGGCTGTTAAATTTTTATTGACGGTGCAAAAAGATAGGAAGCTGAAAAAGCCTTCAAACACCGCAACATCATCTGTTCGATTGTCAATAAAAGTTACATCCTTGGGGGAACTGCTGCCTTTAAAATTTTCGCTTCGTAATTCATAACCACCGGAATTATTTTGAAAGCCGATCACAGTAAGCTTTTTGCCATACAAAAGGAAGTCTACTTCCTTACAAAATCGGCCCGCGATTTCAAGTGGTATGCCTCTTTTTTCAATGTAATCCAGAAGATCTTTTGCAACCAGCGGGCGGGAATCCAGCACAACAATTTTGCCTTCTGTGGTCTCTTTCTTTTCACCAGCAAGGCGGGAATTTGCACCCGAAAGATTGCCGGGAACAGTAGGCGGGTGAAAAGAAAGAACCGGGCGAGCGTGGTACCCCGACAAGCGTTCCTGCAAGTCGCTAACGGAACAGTTATGGTAAAGCGTTCCGAAATCAATAAGATCACCACCTTTGCCGCTCCCATGATCATGCCACACATTAAGTTTTCGATTAATCTTAAAGGATGCCCGTTCTTTCATCCCTTAAAGGAGATAAAAACCAGTAATCACCGTTACTGACCTTTTGAGGATGATGCCCTAAAAACGTCAAATAATCGACCAGGTCGAGCCGTTTGGCCTGCTCACAATTTAATTTTTCCATACTCACAGGTTTTCGTTTTACAATTAAATACCTACAAATAAAAAAGGCCCGCAAAGCATTGGGTATCAAACCGCAAGCTTTGCAAGCCGTGTTAAGTCTCCTAAAAATTTATTGGAAAATTGTATCGACGGGGTCACTAAACAGGACAAGACGGATTTTTTCCTCTTGTCCTGTTTCTTTTTTGTTTAAACCGTAAAAGCTATGAATTTTTCTTCTCTGTTCGTATTGTTATGTATTTTAACTGCTTATTCATACGCTCCTAATCCCAAACAAATTGATTTACATAATCTCCTTGTGGATACTTCAGCAGCAACCAAAAAGATTGTAAATAAAAGCGATACTCAAATTTTAAATTCAACCGGCGATACAATCGTTCTACAGTGGCAGGAGGAAGAAAAGTCAGACACGTTCAAACGATGAGGGATGATTTAAATCCTAACTGAGTTGTATTTGCGCGACTCGATGGCAACCGCGTTTTTTTGTCTAAATAGTTCAAAAGTAATAACTTTCAAATTTTGTTTCCCGCTAATGGCAACGCGTAATTGCGGAAATTCAAGCCTTAGTGGCAACCTAAAAGATAACTCAAATTGAAGCCTTTGAAGAAAATATTTTTTAGATTCCTTTTGTCAGGATTCGCCCTCATCCTGACGATTTACATTGGCTTGTTCCTTTACTATCGCTTTGCTTGGAAGAATCATTACTCAAAACAGCAGGTAGAAAGTTTAATTGCAAGCATCAATTCGACACCAAAACTTACCGACAGTTTTTATTTTCTGTATGACAAGGTTTATAAAGACAGACACGAACACATTACCACGAGATATTTGAAACAGTTCTGGACAGAATTTCTAATGCTTAAGTATCCATTGCAAAATAATTGGCAGTTACAGACAGCATACTTGCAACCTTACAAGAGTTTTAGATATCAAGTTGCTCCCTGGACCCTGGCATTTTGCATTAATCGGGACGTTTCCCCTGAAAAGTGTTTTAACTACATAATGACGGAACGCTATAGTAAATACTGCAAAGAATTTAAGATAGCCGACACTATAACAAATCTCATTGACAAGGAAAAAATTATAAGATTTGTTATTGCCAACGAGCGACCGCAGTTCTATAGAATTCATCCGACGACATTTAAAGCTGAAATCGACAGCATTAGAAATGTGCTTACTTTAAATTGACCGGCTGCCACTAACAATGGTTTGCGTCTATGCTGGCAGACGAACAAAACATCAACAATAAATCTCTATCGGCTTTAGTCTGGTGTGACCAAATTCTATTGAACACCAAAATAAATTTCATAGTTTAGTAATTCTAATTGGCTTCAGTTCCAAGCTTACAATTATAAAATCCGGTAATTCTATTGTACTGTGGTTCAGGGCTTGACGAACAAAGCTCAGCTTTAATTCTTAATATTAACTTTATCAAAAGCCAAGCACCGGTTCCGGGCGGACGAATATAAAATCCCCCCACCATCGGTAATACCTGCATGTTCATTTGGGTAAAAGAAATCAGATCGTGGGCATTCCACCAGTTACCTGTACGGTTGCCCCCGACATATAACTGGCTTCTTCTGAAGCCAGCAGTACATATATCGGTGCCAGTTCGGCTGGTTGACCGGCGCGTTTCATTGGCGTTTTACTGCCGAATTCTTTAACATGATCTGCAGAAAAGCTGCCAGGGATTAAAGGTGTCCAAATGGGGCCGGGCGCCACACAGTTTACGCGAATGCCTTTTTCTCCCCACAATTGCGCCAGCGTCGAAGTAAAGTTTTGAATAGCCGCTTTGGTCAAAGTATAGGGTAGTAATGTTTGATTAGGGGTATAGGCATTTACTGAAGTGGTATTGATAACGGAACTGCCCGGTTGTAAATGGGGTTCTGCTGCCTTACAGATGTAAAACATGGCATGTACATTTGTACGGAAGGTATACTCCCACTCCTCTGCGGAGATTTCCTGCAGCGTTTTATGCTGCATCTGGTGGGCTGCATTGTTCACTATAATGTCGAGCTGACCAAATTCCACAAGGGCTTTTTCTACCAGTTTATTACATTGTTCTTCATTGCTTATATCACCAGGTACCAGCACCGCTTTTCTTCCAGCTGCCTCAATATACTGTTTTACTTCCCGCGCATCTTCTTCCTCGTTTAAATAAGAGATCAGAACATCTGCGCCTTCCCGTGCAAAAGCAATGGCCACCGCTTTTCCAATCCCCGAATCACCACCTGTGATCAACGCCTTACGGCCGGTCAGCTTTCCGCTGCCCTGGTACGACGTTTCACCATGGTCTGGTTTGGGGTCCATTTTCTGCTCAGAGCCCGGCATTTGTTGCTCCTGCGCCGGATAAGGCGGTTGTGGATATTTTTCTAATGGATTTTGTTTAGGCGCTTTTATCTCAATATTCATAACTGATTATTTAGAAAAACACACGCAAAAAGGACGCCACCTGAGGTTTTCTTCGCTGATTAAAAAAGAAGGGTAAATGGCATACATCTTAAAAAAATAAAACGTTAATTGTTGTTGCCATCATTTAGCTACAGCTGACAGATGAGTATTATAAAGGATTAAGGTTGTAGACTTTTAACTACATCTCTTCAAAAATATCGTTTTCTATACGATTTTAAATTAACCGTATGTTTTAAAATTACGCAGAATACAAATTTGAATAAGGATTTTAATGGAACTATTAAGTATGGAAAAGAAAACGAAAGCAACCCATAAACCATTAATGGAAAGACTCGCATCAGTCACCACGCAAGCAACGGGAAGTACCGGCGCCATTTTGATAGCAATGGGTATTGTAATCATTTGGGGGATCTGCTGATCCGGATGAAATCTTCGAGAAACCCTGATAACATGGCTATTAAAATGACGCCAGCAAATATGGCCAATGGTCTATGGTAGAGGTATAGAGCCCTTCTCTTGGTATCCCGGGACCATCTAGGGTACCGATTCAGGCTATTCTTTGTGTATACACAACAAAATACCTGGGCCAACAACAGCTCAAAAAAGTTGATTTACCCTTTGCTTTTCAAAATGTTATAACGACAATCGCAAAAGGGCAAGATCGAACAATGACCTTGACTTTTTCTAAATCTAAAAAATTTTTTTAATATCCCTTCATGATGCAATTTTGTAGAAGTTTTTAACCGACCATCCGTATTAAAAAGTAGTCATCAACCAAAAGCTAAAAGCTTTCAACAATGGGTAAATTAAAGCACATCTTACTTATTGATGATGATGAAGACGAGGCTTACTTTTTTAAAATGGCGCTCGGGGAATTGGGGCATCCTGTTCAGTTTACCTATTACCAGGAAGGGGATACTACCCTTCTTCGGCTGCAAGAAAATAGCATCCCTGCACCAGACCTGCTGTTTTTAGACTGGAATATGCCTCGATTAACAGGAAGCCGGTTTCTTGAGGCAATCATGAAAATACCTCGTTACGCAACTATCCCTATTATTGTGTATACGACATCCCAGGCACCGGAGGAAAAAGACTTAGCCCGAAAGCTTGGCGCATCCTATTTCCTTACAAAACCATCTTCGATTATAGAACTTTGTAAACTGCTACGGGACATCTTTGCTCGCGAATGGTCGTATAGCAGATAGAAAGAAAAATAATGCGTTGTCGTGATCAATTTACCAGGCCACATGAATTTTTGATTTTCTTTTTTTCATGTAAGACATGCGCCACTTCCCTTGGGAAATTCTATCCTAAAATCGTCCGTGTAGAATTCATGGAAACGCTGCAGGCTTTCAATGATCAAATAATTCAGGGGAAACCAAATGGGTCCTCGCCTATTGCTATTACCGCCAAAGAGATCAGTTGTACTTTCAACCGGAGTGTATGCAACGCTAAAATGACTGCCATTGAACAGCATCGTATGAGGATTTTGCTCGTTGTGTTTTGACAGTGTACGAATGCCATAATCGCTGAGAAATTCAGAATCGTCGAACAGGCGTTTAAATATTTTTTTCATTCGATAAACAGGCACCAATGAAAGCAAAAGCTTCTGCCCAACAATTTTCTCTTTCCATTTAGATATTTCTACCAATATCGATACGGCAATCTCAAGGGATGCTGAAACTATAAGCTATATTGTTAAATCCGTTGGCCGAATATCCTTCCTAATAATCCGCCTGCATTACCAAACCCTCTTCCACCGCTTAGCATGCCGATAAGCGAACCCAATCCGCCGCCCCCCATTAAGCCGCCAAGATTGCCGGACGTCCCCTGTCCTCGTCCTCTAAGGATTTTCGATACTATACTACCGAGTATCACGGGCCCGGCAATACCTAACAAACCTTTCAGGAGGCTGTTTGAATTGATGCCAGCGCTTTTCATTTTTTCTGTTAACCCAAGTGACGATAAAAAAGAAGGCGTTGCCTTTTCTTCGGCAGGAACATCTTTAGCAGCTGCTTTTTCTGAAAATTCTCCAAGGAGAGAAAACTGATTCTGATCAACACCCAAATACTGTGAGATTTCTTTCACTCTTTGTTGCTCTTCTTCCCCATAATTATCATCGGATTTAGCAAAAGCAATTAGGTCTGTTACAAATGAAAATTTGAGATCACTGTTCTTTAATATGTCCAGGCAATTTTTCAGTTCGTCACCACTCAATTCACTTGACGCTCTAATGACCGCGTCCTTTTGTGGCTCAGAAATATCGGCTGCATTGCATAAGGCGGTTAAATACTGTAATTCTTCTTCGGATGCCTGCCGGTCTGCCGTCGCAATTGAGGCGATTGCGCCCAAATATGCTCCTTTTTCCTGATCACTGTAACCCTCTAATACATGCTTGTTATCCATATAAAGCTTTATTTTAATGTGCTTAAATTTCATGCCAGAACGAATATGTATACTACTTTGATATTGTCGATAATGATAGCAAATCTGAACTATTTGTGAGCTTAGAAATTGTTTTGAAAAGAAATTGAAGACTTTTTCCGGTCAATTGAAGCTTATAAGGCAACACAAATCATTATATTTTCAACTTCTGAAAATCCTGATTCAATACGCTTAGCATACAAACTTGGTGCACAACTGTATTTAAAAAAGCTTAATCAATATCGCGATTATCTTCTCCTTTTGGAGGCGCTACTACTAGGTCCCCACGAATCATTAGAAGTAACAAAGGCTTTTATCAGACGATAATCACTAATAACAGTTCCACTTTTTGCACCCGAGCGGTTATGCAGGTACTTTACGTTCTTCTTCCCGTTCCCAGAAACGGTGTTTAGCTACTGCAGCAGTAAATTCCTTTACGAGCATGCCTATTTCGGTTTGAACTATTATGCCTTCATCCGATGCTTTTCCTTTGCTTGTTTCTTTTGGTAATTTCTTCGAAAAATAAGTCGCCTGTAAAACAGGTAGCGCATCGTTATCGGCCGCAATAGCTTTGCAATGTCTGTAGGCTTCATTTAAAAAATGAATGGCATCGGGATCTTTTTCCAATTTGCCTACGCTAAGGCTTCCGCCGGGAATATACACCGCATCATAAAATACAGAAGCGGCAGTTAGTAAGCTTTTGTTCACCGGAATAATAGTGTTGTTCTCACCACTTACAGTACCCAGCCGGGCGGAAATAATTTCTACTACCGCTCCCTGATCCAGCAACTGATCCTGCATAGTAATGACTGAATCATCATTTACCCCATCAGCCACCAGAAAAGCAATCTTCCGGGTTTTTATAGAATCCTTAACTGTGCCAGCCATACTTAAAGCTACAGATTTGTCTACCGAACTTTTTACATCTAATACCGGTTCATACTCACCATTGGCGTCGGCTGGAACGCCTTTATTAATTGGCTTTTCAACTTCGGGAACACTAAGCCCTAGATTCCGGGCT
This sequence comes from Niastella soli, assembly GCF_017742245.1. GTDB lineage: Bacteria > Bacteroidota > Bacteroidia > Chitinophagales > Chitinophagaceae > Niastella > Niastella soli. Next base: position 534,069 of record NZ_JAGHKO010000005.1, on the reverse strand, counting down.
ACCTGACCAGCCAATCCCTTATCAACCAGCGACAGAATACCAAGCATACGTTCGCGGATCTCTTTTATTTCTACTTTACCCAATTCAAATGAAAGGGCATTTACCATATGTTCTTTTTCTGGTTCCGACTGACTGTTATAAAATAGGGTAGCCTGACTGAAGTGGTCAAAAAAGCTTTTACTTCTTGCTCTTATTTTATGAGCATCGATCCGCTCTGCATAGGAAGTAAATCCGCCTTGCATTTTACCAACCTGAAAGGGACAACCACTGCCAATGGAATTGGGATTGTAACTGGTTCTGTTGGTATTGATTTGTTGCCGCATGAATCCATCGCGTTGGTTATTATGAATGGGAACTACCGGTCGGTTAATAGGTATTTCATGAAAGTTAGGCCCACCCAGACGAATCAGCTGCGTATCGGTATAAGAGAACAGCCGCCCCTGCATTAATGGGTCGTTGGTAAAATCGATTCCAGGTACCACATTACCCACATGAAAAGCCACCTGTTCTGTTTCTGCAAAGAAATTATCCGGGTTACGGTTAAGCGTCAGCTTGCCTATGCGTTGCACAGGTACAAGTTCTTCAGGAATGATCTTGGTGGGATCAAGCAGATCAAATTCATATTTATGTTCATCTTCTTCGGGAACTACCTGTATGCCCAATTCCCACTCGGGGTAAGCGCCACTTTCAATAGCCTCCCACAGGTCGCGGCGATGAAAGTCAGGGTCTTTACCAGAGATCTTCTGTGCTTCATCCCAGGCTATGGAATGAACGCCCAGTAACGGTTTCCAATGAAATTTTACAAAATGGGAAACACCAGCCTCATTCACCAGACGAAAAGTATGTACGCCAAATCCTTCCATCATGCGATAGCTACGTGGTAGGGCCCGGTCGCTCATCAACCACATGATCATATGCGTGCTTTCAGGCATCAGCGAAATAAAATCCCAGAAGGTATCATGTGCCGATGCGGCTTGTGGCATTTCATGATGGGGTTCGGGCTTCACCGCATGTATAAGATCTGGAAACTTCATAGCGTCCTGTATAAAGAAAACGGGCATGTTATTGCCTACCAGGTCAAAATTGCCTTCTTCCGTATAAAATTTTACGGCAAAACCCCGCACATCACGGGCCAGGTCGGTAGAGCCTCGAGAACCTGCTACTGTTGAAAAGCGAATAAATACAGGCGTTTCAGCCGATGTATCTGTGAGAAATTTTGCCTTTGTCAAAGCTTCCTGTGATTCATAAACTTTAAAATAACCATGCGCACCGGTGCCTCTTGCATGTACTACCCGTTCAGGTATACGTTCATGATCGAAATGGGTCATTTTTTCACGGAAAATGAAATCTTCCATCAGTGTACTACCTCGGTCGCCGGCTTTTAATGAATTTTGATCGTCATTGATCTTTACGCCCTGGTTGGTGGTCATTGATTGGGCATCCGCTTTTTCTTTGTCGGCATTAAGATCGGTGTCTTTTTTTGTTTCAGGCATGTCATTATTAGCAGGCTTGTTTTTCTTGACTGGCATAGTTATTTGTTTTAGTGTATGTGGGATAAACAAACAAACTTTTATGCCAGCAATGATGGTATAGTAGGCTTTTGGTCAGCATGAAAATAAGGGACACCTAATACTAAGAGATACACGTCATGGCAGCTCCCCAAGAAATCATGTGGCATGATTGTTTAAATACATAAATGTATTTCATTTTACATTTCAATTATGCAATCCCCTAATTTAAAGGAAGTTCCATTCTACTTCAAAGCAACTATCATTTTAATTGCACTCGTTTTATTCTTTTATATTCTAAAATCGGTTGCAGAGGTTTTAATACCCTTTGCATTTGCCGGGTTAATTGCTATATTATTTAATCCATTATTTAACCGCCTGAACCGCATAATGCCCAGGATTCCTGCAATTTTACTTACATTGTTAATAGCAACGCTTATTTTGGCTGGTTTAATCTATCTTTTATCTAACCAAATTGCAAAGTTTGGGGAAAGCATGCCGCTTGTAAAGCAAAAATTTTCCGCGCTGCTTACAAAATTTCAAACATGGATTCAACATACCCTGGGTTTTTCAATCCAAAAGCATATAAATGTTATACGGGAAAAGTTGACCGGAGCAGCAACACCTGGCGTGCTTACCAATACACTTGGGAGCATATTGGGTATGGTGGGCGTTATTGTCCTATTACCTATTTATGTTTTTTTACTGCTTTTTTATAAACCGCTTATACTAAATTTTTTGTTTGAAGTTTTTGCAGAAAAGCATTCTGTGCAAGTTGCTGAAGTATTGGGTGAAGTAAAAAGCGCTATACAAAGCTTTATGTTAGGATTGATGATTGAAACTGCCATCGTGTGCACTTTGAATAGCATTGCCTTAATGATCATAGGCGTACCCAACGCCATAGTCATTGGGGTAATAGGAGGAATTTTAAACATATTGCCATATATAGGAGGTGTAATCGCAATTTTACTGCCTGTATTGATGTCACTTATTTCGCAAGACAGCTTTTCACCAATACTGGCCATTGTCATATCCTATACGGTGATACAGTTTATCGATAATAATTTTTTGGTCCCTAAAATCGTATCCTCAAAAGTTCAAATCAATGCATTAATCTCGATTATTGTTGTACTGCTGGGAGGATTGTTATGGGGTTTCCCTGGAATGTTTCTTTCAATTCCCTTTATTGCTATATTAAAAATTATATTTGACAGAATTGAAGGCCTGAAACCCTGGGGAAAACTACTTGGCGATGATGTACCCACCGAGCATATTGGGATCATATGGCAAAAGAGATGGAACCGGATACTGCGGAGAACTGAAAAAGAAAAGATAGAAGGATAGAAAATATTTATTAAAGCTCCTCCAATGTAAAGCTTCTATTGTTGAGCGCACTAAATGATGTTTCCACCATTGGTTTAAAGTATTCATAACAGGAGAAGAATCAGAAGAAGAAGAAGAAGGATACTTGCTAAAAGAGGTATGGGTCAACTTTCATCCCTGGAATTGGCCATAATTAGCAATATATATATCGTCTGTAAGCACCTCTATTTTTCAACCCTACCTAAAATGGCATTGCTAGCTTGTAGAACAATTTCCACCTAAAAAAATTGCAAAATCGGTTGTTATAGATATTTCTCCTTAGTTTTTATTGGTACAATTCTTTCAACAGTTTAGTTAAACAAATTTATTATGAAGGCAATTTATATTATCCTCGGCGCTTGTGCTGCTGGAATTTGCATCGGTTTGCTGGTTGCTCCAGCTAAGGGAAATGAAACAAGAAAAAAAGTTGCAGAAACCACTTCCGACCTGGCGGAAAAACTAAAAAATCTTATAGTTAAGGCAAAAAAAGCAAAAGAAGGGAGAACAGCTGATTCATTTTCGAACGCTGTCCACCGTTAATTATATTGCATATACTTCTTTAAACATAACACATGGAAGAAGACCCTAAAACTAAAGTTCAGGAAATTAAAGAAGAAACAAAGGATCTGTTGGAAAGTGTAACAGATTATCTGAACACATACTATCACCTTATTTCGGTAACTGTTGCTCAAAAAGGAATCAACATCGCTTCAGGAGCTGTAAATGCCGTTATCCTGATAATTTTTGGATTTTTCAGTTTCGGATTCATATCACTTGGTCTTGGCTGGTGGCTTGGGAATCTGGTTAATAATCGGATTGTTGGCTTTTTTTTAGTAGCTGGCTTTTATATTATGATAATGATTTTCATTATTATAATGAGAAAGAATTTAATTCTTCCATTTCTGAGAAACCTCCTTACTAAAAAGGTTTATGAATAGGCAGTTTAAAAAATACAAAGAGTTATTAGAAGAAAAGCATCAACTGGAGGTACTTTTACAAAATAAAAAAGAGGTAGTAAAGGCAGATACCATAAAACTAAAACTTGAACTTAAACCGATTTATGAAATAGCAGGTCATTTAAATAAATTTACTGCAAGAGACAAAACCAGTTTAATACTGTCTCTTAGTTCTGATCTTATTGCTGATATTATTTTTAAGAAAATCATTTTGGCAAGAGCTGGTTGGCTTTCTAAATTGATATTGCCATATTTGCTTAAAAATTATTCATCTAATTTTTTGAAGGAACAAAAGAATAAATTTTTCGACCGTTTACGTGGAATTTTAAAAAATACAAATGGAAAACCGAAAGATGATTAGCCACATTGAAAACTTTTATGCTTTTCATCAAATCTTTATCTGGGTGGTATTCGGTCATCTGGCTTCAATAATGCATTGATCATGCCGTTGAAGATAAAGTAATGGAAAGGGAGCATGGTGAACCAGTACAACCTGCCCCAGACACCTTTGGGCCGGAAAGTGGCAGTCTGCGTCAGGAAATATTGATTGTCTTCCTGAACAATCTGGAATTCCAGCCAGGCTTCACCAGGCAATTTCATTTCGGCAAAAAGCAACAGGCGTTTGTTTGTTTTATCGGCTATAAGTACACGCCAGAAATCAAGTGCATCTCCACTTGAAATGTTAACCTGGCTGGTACGACCTCTCCGGAGGCCCACTCCGCCAAATGCTTTATCAAGGAGACCACGTATCTTCCAAAGAGCATTGCCATAATACCAGCCGGTATTGCCTCCAATACTCCATATTTTTTGAAGCACCGGCTGATCATCGCCCTTAATGCTGCGGCGCTTTACATCTTTAAAGCATCCGAATAGCGGCACCTCGATATTGCTAATGATTTGCAGATTGGTATTTGAAGCGCTGAAAGCATCCTTCCAACTACTGATCACTTCCTGCTGTTCAATCTTCTGAAAAGCAAGCGCCACGGCTTCCTTGTAGGAAAGCAAAGTGATACCCAAATGCTGCGCAAGGTTATTGGGTCGGCATATTACATCTACTTTCATACTATCAACAAGGTTCACTGCCAACTGGTAAGAGGTGGAGGTTACAAAATAAAGCCAGTAGCTCGACAAGCGCGGTGTCATCACTGGTACTGTAATAATATGCCGTTTCAAGCCGCGGACCGCCGCAAACTGCAGCAGCATTTGTTTATAGGTAAGAACGGAAGGGCCACCAATATCGTAATCTTTATTAAATGTTTCCTTCAGTAGCAGTATGCCGGTCAGAAAAGCGATCACATTGCGTATACCTATCGGCTGGCATTTCGTGTTCACCCATTTTGGCGCTAACATCACTGGTAGCTTCTCCACTAGATCGCGCATGATCTCGAAAGAAGAACTGCCGGATCCTACAACGATCCCGGCACGTAAAACTGTTACGGGTATCCTGCCTGCGCGAAGTACTTTTTCTACCGCCAACCTGGATGACAAATGCCTGGAAAGATGCGGAGCATTTACAATGCCGCTCAGATATATGATTTGTTGACAACGGGTGCTTTCTGCAAGCCGGAGAAAAACCGTGGCAGCCTGTTGCTCCGCATCTTCAAAAGAAGGCCCTTCCCGCATAGAATGGATCAGGAAAAATGCCACATCAATGTCTTCGGGGAATTGAAGCTGTGTGCTGCTCGACGAAAAGTCAGCCTCAATAATCTGGACGTCGGCCGGCAAATGAACAGTGGCAAAACGTCGCCTGCTCCGCACGCAGCAGGTAATACGATGCCCTTGTTCCACCAGCACGGGGGCCAGACGTTGCCCTATATAACCATTCGCTCCGGTAATCAGTATATGCATAGCAACACAGGTTAAACTGTCCCTAAAACCTTAAGATCTATGAGAACATTTTTCCTTCTATTGATAAATCAGATATAATCGTTAGTATTTACAAAAAGAAATATGGGGTATTTGACTGATCCTGGCCTGGATGAACTAATTCAGAATGGCATTTCGTCATGGTTTTGTGCAATAGAAGCTTTCGGGAAGGATACTCGCACAAAAATTCAGCCAAAATCCTGGAGCTGAAATGATTCTATACGGTTTTTTTACCCTGCATAACATTTATCACAATAGCAATAATTGCAAGAACAAGCAGCAGATGAATGGCCCCACTGGCATGATATCCAATAAAACCAATTAACCATCCAACAACCAGTATGACGGCTACGATGTATAATAAGCTTCTCATAAAATTATTTTTATCTCATTAAAAATAGCATTCTTTCAAATAAAGACTTGCCGACATAAAGATCAGCCAATTTTTGCTCGTAACTGTTACGTGATTAAACAATTGAATTACATCATTCACACATTTTAATGAGGTATTACAAATGGACCACATCTTTCGTTCTTCAGAAGAGGGTAACAATCAGTGGCGAGAGGCTTTAGTTTTGGTAGCTCAGTAGCATAGCGCATCCCGACTGCCGTATTACTATCGGATAGAAAACAATAATTGGCCTGGAGGTTCGTTTATAAAGCAGTAACAGGTGTTTTCATAAAATCCATCTTTTTTTGCCTTAGAACTCCTATATTCGCAAAGTCTCTGTTTTTTAGCGTCAAAATTAGCCTCCTTTTTTCTGACGCATGGTGATTTTTAGTGATTATGTATTGTATCGCAGTTTTTGTTCTCTTTTATCAGTAGTAGTAATTTATCGTATTACGTTTTTGTTCCTGTTCTTCAGTTTCGTTTAAAGTTTTAGCAAGCCTTTATTAGTTAACTTTTAAAATTAACGTCATGAAGCTTTCTGAATTTATTCTGTTAAATGAGGAGGAAAAAAAATACGCTGTCATGAACAATGCAGTGGCATTAGCTCAGAGATCCTACCCGGACACTATTGTTTTCCTGTTTCAGCTCGACTATTATTACATTGAAGCTTATTGCAACAAAACCGACAAGAGCATTGAAGAATACCGGGTATTGCCGGATGCGAATGCCATAAGCCATTACCTGGAGGCCATTCCAATAGATGACTTACTAAACTGATCTATTTTTTTAAATGGTATAAAGGTGTGGTACACTTGTAGTGTATCCACACCTTTATTATTAATTTGTGAGAACCCGGCAGGCACAACCAGAGTTCCGCCGACGTAAAAGCAACTGCACAAGGTGGGTCAGGACCTTGTTGTTCAGCAAATTTTGTTATTTCAAATATTGTGAGAGACCTGCCGGAAGTAAAATTCATAGCCCAGTTGCAAGACCTCGACCGCACTATACCCGCATAGGAAAAGCGGATTTTCTGAAACGTACTCGAAAGACATGTCCTTATAGTCGATCACATATATACTCTCGTAGCTCAGGCGGGCAGTATTTCCTGCACTGCTTCCCAGGCCCGATGAATATGAGTTCGTGCGGCGTCCCGCTGAAGATGGAGATCATCTACCAGTTCACAGGGCAAAGCCAAGGCAGATAATAAGGAGCGTTACGACCCGGTTGACCGGAAATATTTTCATATGTGATAAGATCTTCTATTCAGCCTTCAGGCTCTTTGCAGGACTCAATAATGCAGCTTTGATCGTTTGGTAACTTATGGTGAGCAATGCAATCAACAATGCACCCAGCCCTACAATGAAAAACACCCACGCGGGAATGCCCGACCGGTATTGGTAGGATTGCAGCCAGTTGTGCATCAGAAAATATGCCGTTGGCGTAGCAATCAAAAAAGCGATGAGGACAAGCATGAAAAACTCTTTTGAGATCAGACGCCATACACCAAACACGGAAGCGCCCAATACCTTTCTTACGCCAATCTCTTTCGTCCTTTGTTCCGCCACAAAAGAGGCAAGTCCAAACAAACCCAAACAGGATATAAAAATGGCCAGTATGGAAAACAAGGTGGCCAGTTTGCCTACACGCTCTTCCGATGCGAATTTTTTTGCATATTCCAGATCGGCAAATTTGTAATCAAAGGGTGCTGCCGGAAATAAAGAAGTAAAAACGGGCTCAATCCTTTCCAGCGCTTTGCTGGTACTCACTGCAGGATTGATCCTGACGAACATCCATCTCGTAACCGAATCAAGGGTGAAGATCGTCGGCTGCGCCGGTTCAAAAGGAGATTCCATCACCATATCCTTTATGACGCCTAATATTTTAAAGTTTCCGACTTTGCGCCAGCCAGGCTCCCATCTCACAAATTCTCCTACCGGGTCTTTCAGCCCCATCAGTTTTGCTGCCGCTTCATTGATCACAAAACCGGATGAGTCGCTGGCATATTCTTTTGAAAAACCTGTACCGGAAATTAATTGCCAGCCGATCGTACTGCCATAATCCTGTGTAACGGATAGGGTAACAAAGCTGGGATCGGTGCTAGGGTCCTTCCCTTTCCAGTCAAAGTTCCTGTTCATAGACCATACTTCGGTGACGGCGCCTCCCGCTCCTGCCGTTCCAGACACCACGCCGGTATTCATTAATTCATTACTTAGCAGTTTATACTTCCCCGAAGCACCTGGCGCCATCAGGTGGAACATTAAAAGCCCATCGCGGGTATAACCCACCGGCCTGTCCTTGGTAAACTGGATCTGCCTGTACACGATGATCGTGCTGGCAGTTAGCATAATGGACACCGTGAATTGAAGTACCACCAGTATTTTTCGTGGAACCGATGCGAAACGACCAGCCTGAAAACTGCCCTTTAGTACAAGAATAGGATTAAAGGAAGACAGGTAAAATGCAGGATAGCTGCCGGCAATCAGACCGGTAGTGATGGTAAAAACAAGACCTAATAACCAGAACACGGGGTTTGCCCATAATATGGAGATATCCTTACCCGCCACCTTATTGAACCAGGGCAGCGCCAGCAGGACGAGTACAATGGCTAATACAAAAGAAAAAGCGGCCACCAGCAATGATTCGCAAAAGAACTGTGCGAGCAGCTGACCGCGCAAAGAACCAATTGCTTTGCGAACACCTACCTCCCGGGCGCGTTTTTCGGAACGGGCCGTACTCAGGTTCATAAAATTGATACAAGCCAGCAGCAGTACAAAAACTCCGATAAAACTAAAGAACCAGAGAAACATCATCTGATCACTGGTAGACGCAATGCCATTCTCAAATTTTGAGTGCAGATGCCACTTATCCATCGGATGAAGAAACAGTTCCGGCTTTGTATCTGCAGTCTTCTGATCAACATGAGACAGATAGGTATTTTTGATCATCTTTGACACCCGGTTAACATCGGCGCCAGGGGCCAGCTCGGCATAGATCAATACAAAGTAATTCCTCCAATCGCTTCGTGCATCCATTCCCTTGTTTCTTAAACCCGACACCCACAGTTCAAAAGGAGCGATATAGGTTACATACCTGAATTCTGAATTGGCCGGCAAATCTTCATAAACGCCCGTAACTTTTACAGTAAGCCGGTCATCGATCTTCACGATCCTGCCCGTTGGATCGCTGTTACCAAATAGTTTTTTTGCTAAAGATTGGGATAGCAGGATGGAATTAGGGTCTTTCAGTCCACCATGACTGCCGTATAGCATTCTGAGGCTGAGCATCTCCGGCGCATCGGGTCCCATATAATTCCCCGCCTGTACAAATTTATTCTCCCCGGATGAAATGATGTGCTCTTCCGTTTGTTTGGAAATGACAACATATCTAAAAACATCCTTGTAGGTGGTTTGAAGTGCTTCGCTAAGCGGCATCGGATGATAAAAGCTTGTTATTTTATCCCCCTGCTGATCCTGGTGCCGCATGACCTGTGCGATCTGAGAGTGATGCTCATGGTATTTATTAAAGGACAATTCATCATATATCCATAAGCCGATCAGCATGGCTACGGCCATCCCCATAGCAAGACCACCGATATTGATGATAGCGGACACTTTATTCTTTCTAAGATTCCGGAATGCAATGATCAGATAGTTTTTAAACATATTTATGACTTAATGTTCTTCAACGATTGGGCATGCGGAAGTTGTTCCCGTTTAGTCGCCTCCCTGATCAATGCCGCCAGCACATCAGTGGAGTCGATGATGAGCATATCGTTAACCATCATTCCGGGAAGTATAAGCGATAAATCGGTACAGCCGATAAATAAATCTAACGCTTTTTCCAATAACATTTTTACTCTAATGAAATAGAATCGGGTCTTAATTTGATTCCGAATACCGGATCATAGATCATTCTGTGGATAACCTCGTTTTGAAAAATAAGATCCGGGATCACGACATCATAGCCCAAATCCAACAATAAATTCTTATATAATCCCGTCTTATAGGTACCGTTAGTGGTCATGACCCCGATACGCCGGACGCTTTTGTGATTTGCCTGTATAAAATGGCAGGTCTCCACAGGCATATTTACCAAGCATTGCTGACGGCCTGCGATAACATCCGTATGATCGCTACTAAAACAATAGTAGACCGCATTATCATCTTCTCCGATTGCCAGCTGGGTACAGGTTGCAACTGGTTTGATTCAAATGGTAACAAAGGAGATAACTTCAATCAATTGTTGACCCAATATCTCGCGCGTCTTTTTTGCTGAAAATTGTTCCGTCTGGCTTTAATTCTTGAAATTTTATAGAGCCTGGCCTATGACCACTCGTCTGGGACTGAACTACACCAATGATCCTTATATTATTGGATGTTTTTACGCTAACAACAATCCCAGTATGATATTTTCCGCTGGATAAAACGCTTTTATTGGATATTACCTACAGGCATGCACATGCCTTTACGCACCGTTAGCAAGCTATTGCTGAACAGTTGTAGCCTGTGTGGCACACCATTATGCATTAACTTATTTTCCCCGGTAAGTATTTATTCGGGAACACACTGTATTTTTATTGACTATTGAAATGAGAGGGAGAGGATAAATGTGAAGCCCTGCTAATAGCAGGTGCTACAAATTGTTTTTTTTCATGTGAAGGCAAGTTAGCTAATGGTAATGGTTAAAGATGACTAAACGAATCTAACAAAGAGTTGCCTGACAAACAAGAAAACAAGCCCCATTTAATGAACGCGTAGTTTTAGCAATAGACGCGCATATTTCACCGATAAGTGTGTTAAAAAATTCTGACAGGAAAAAACAGGAAAAAAAATGACCGGTAACGACTACCGGTCAAAAATAAAAGACATTTAAAAGATGTCGGTGAAGAGGCAAAGAAATTTGAATATCAGCTTTTGCTTTGAGCCCCCTCGCCTAACACTTCATCGATCATGCCAAATGTTTTGGCTTCGTGCGCCTTCATCCAGTGATCGCGGTCAGATGCTTCGTGCACTTTTTGATAATCCTGCCCGCTGTGTTTGGCAATAATCGAATACAATTCGTGTTGCAATTTTTTGATCTCCTGCATAGTGATCTCTATATCGGCGGCAACGCCCTGAATGCCACCCGAAGGTTGATGGATCATTACGCGGGCATGGCTCAGGGCGGCGCGTTTACCGGCGGCGCCGGCGCATAACAATACAGCGCTCATAGATAAGGCCGTGCCCGTGCAAATGGTGGCCACTTCGGGCGTAATGTATTGCATGGTATCATAAATGCCCAGGCCTGCATACACGGACCCGCCGGGGGAATTAATGTATAACTGGATGTCGCGTTTGGCATCGGCTGATTGCAGGAATAACAGTTGCGCCTGAATGATATTGGCAATTTTATCGTCAACGGCATCGCCTAAAAAAATAATGCGGTCCATCATCAGGCGCGAGAACACATCCATCTGCGCCACGTTCAATTGCCGTTCTTCTGTAATATAAGGCGTCATGGCCATGGGCATAAAGCGGTTTTCTACCCGGGCAATAAAGCCATCCACATGCTGGCTGCCAATACGATGATGGTATACCGCATAGGCACGAAAATCCTGTTGAATACTGGTCATAGTATCAAGTTTGTTTTAGTAATTAATGAAGCTTGGGAACACAGAACGTCAGGCTGAAAAGCCTACAAAAAAAGGCCGGTTTCAGGCAGTGGGGGCAGTAGGCTATAGGAATACAATTCCAAAGACTATAGATCTTCAGCATTTATGCCCTACTGCCTATTGCCCGAAAAGTGCCATTATTTTCCGGCGAAAGGTTATATGCTCTATTTCATTGAACAGGTGCTGGTGTACTGATTCTATTTCGGCTTTTAACTGGCGGCGACTGTACTGGCGAATGATGGCGTAGGTTTTTTGCTGCCACAAGAGTTGTTCGTGCAAGGCGGGTTGTAACAGCAACCGCGCTTCAAACAAGCACTGGTCGGCCTCGCCGGCATATTTTAAAAGATAATCCTCTATCTGTTGTATGTTATGCAAGGAAGTCCTCATAGCTCAACGATTTTTCTTTTACAAGATCTCTCACTTTTTCAAGGCACTTGTATTTTTGAACGGTGGCCGAGCGTTCGCTGCTGAAACCAAACAGCTTTGAGATTTTAGTCATCGGTAATTTATCGTAATAAAAAGCCCGCAGCAATTCCATACAACGCTGGCCTGAGTGGTGTAACAGGTTGAGCAGTTTATCAGACGCTGTAGTGCCGGGTTCTTCCATGGCTATACCGGTCAGCGAATCATCCAGCGTTATATGGTTGTAGTGTTCTTTATTTTTCTTTGCCCACAGGTGTTTGGCAATACCAAGAAGATAGGAACGTTCGCTATAGGTTAGTTCAACTTTAGATGTGACCAGTTTTTCATAATAGATCACCAGCGCATCCTGAAAAATGTCTTTGGCTTCTTCGAATGAACCACCTTTATCGCGCACATATTTGGCCACCAGCGGAAACGCCTGCTGGTACAGGTGCATAAAAAGCACCTTCCTGTCTGCGGCCCTGTCTTCTATTATCAGCTCTTGCATCATAAACTAACGCTTTACTAATAAGTGGCAGTTTTAGAGTAAATATCACCCAGAATGTACAAATTTATTTTCATCGGGCATAAAATAAAACACCGGTTGCTGCTTCTGCTGAAATGTCGGAAATAAACGGCTCGGCAATTTGCTTGTAGAAAAAATCGGTTTTGATGTCTGCCAAACATCCGCCTTCAAAGTCGTTGAATGCTTCCATGCGCCCCCGATTTGAATTTACCTTAACTTGATTACCTTTTCTGTTCCAACTGGTTTCTTATTAGCATTATAAAGGGTAAGCCAGTAAACCCCCGGAGCAATGTGGGTGGTCTGTATCTCAAACAACTGTATATTTTTTACTTCACGGGTATACACCGCTTGTCCATGACTATTATGGAGTACAATGCTGTATGCTTTACTGTTGTTTAGCCCTACGAGTGTTACCGTGCTGCTGAAGGGATTAGGAAGCACTGTGATGACGCGACCCTGATCGTTTACATCCACAATCCCGGTGGAAGCATCCCGCTTCAACAGAATACTATCGAAATTAGTCTGTATTGTATAACAGGATGCGCTGGTTTTCACCCGTACGTATATCTTATTGTCTCCAAGGGCCAGTGCAGATGGTTGAATGATCAGGAAAGCATTCGGTCCCTCCGGCTGTAACACGTTAGTAAAGGCTTTGTCCCTGGCAAAAGAATACAAGGGATTCGCTCCACTACCTGTTGAGGCTGCTGTTAAGGTAACAGGTGTTGTCAGATTGGTAATATATGTGCTACTCGCTGTGATGGTCACCTGGGGAGTTTGCGCGGCAGTTACGGAAAACTGGTATGCCACAGTCTGTGATCCTGTAATGTTGGTGAAAGTCACTTCGATGGTGTGCGAGCCATGTTGCAATAGATCAACGTTAAAGGAGAAAGTGCTATCAGCAGCCACCGTAAGATTACTGTTGTCAAGCCTGACTATGGTAGTGGTGACACCGGGCCCATCTGCAGGAAGGTTGGCAATCTTTCCCTTCTGTACGCCCTGGCCGGCACAAAAAGCAACCCCGATACCATTTATCGAAGGCGTTGCCGGCACATTTGGGACTACGAGTGTTCTTTCTTCATTCGTGTTTACAGGCGGGTTGTAATCGAAATAGATAGAAGCTGTGTTCTTAACAACATCCCCCATCTGCAGTGAGGCTTTGGGTTTAATACGATAGATAAGATACGCATGACTACGCGGCTCATTTATATTGCTATCGGCAAGCAGAATGTTATCAAAACGCCACTCCACATACCTGCCCTGTGTTATTTGCATAGTATAGGCATGATCTGCCTTAATCATTTCAAATGTATTGATATCGAGTTTTTCCTCAATAGTATCCCTTACAACAATATTAAAAGCAGTATCGTTTCCCACATTCTGAAAGCGGATCTGATAAACAAGATATTCCCTGTCTTTTAGCTGCCTGGCGTTCATTTTCCCTGGTAAGGTAATTTCACGCTTATCATTAGGATCGTAAGAACCAACTATTACCTGTATTACCGATTGTCGATTATCAGCCGGCGTAGAGTCGGTGCCTGCCTCACCGATACTTACTTCGTGCAACAATGTATCATTCAAATTAACAGCAGGAGGTGTTTTTATTGCCAGTGTAATGGTTATTTCCCTGGATTCCTGCGGTTTCAGGTTGGTGATATTTGCCGTTAGCGTATCACCGTCTTGAGTAAATATCAGCGGAGAAGCGATAAAATCTGTGCGATGGTCTTTTACAAATTTCAATACAGTATTAGAAGCCGCGGTTCCATTATTGGTATATTTTACATTAATATTAGCGTTACGTCCCAGTCTGGCCGGGTCAGTCGACCAAGAGCTTACAGTAACGTCAACAATGCCGGGAACAGGCACTACACCAAAGGAGACAGAATCCGTTTTATTATAATCTGAAAAATAAACCTGTTTAGTGGCAGGTGTTATATTATAATAAGGCCTGAATGGCGTAAGACTTATTTCATACCGGCCAGTATCTACATTTGCGGTAAAAGAACCGTCATTATACGACAATAAAGCACTATCAGTGGCATTCCTTTTCAATTTTATGTAAGCATCTCCGAACGGCGGTTCCCCTGTATCTTTTTGGCCATTCTGGTTATTGTCAAGGTATACTGTTGCCTTTATGGTGTTCACCGCATTGCGCAACTTAACGATCCACATATCGTTATCGCCACCTTTGTATGATGACACATAAGGATTATTTGGCCAGGTTGAACTGATAATTGCCAGGCTGCCTTCGGGGTCTTCCAATATATCAACCGGAGCGTCCTCATAGCTTCGTCCGCCAAACCATCCCTGACGCATGATTTGCCCGGTTGCTTTGTTTATTTTGGCCACCCATGACCTATGCCCGTTTATATTGGCGGTAAAATCGCCATCGGTAGAAAGCACGCTTCCACATACCGCCAGATTACCATCGGCTGTCAAGGTCAGTCCTCTGATTATATTAGTCCAGTTTCCTGCCCAGGTTTTCTGCCACAACAGGTTGCCATCCTTATCTGTTTTAACAAGCCAGGCATCATCAGATTGCATTTCTCCACCGGCCCAGAAAGATCCATCAATATCTTCCTGTACAGTACGTAAAATATCATGGTAAGCACCACCCATACACTTTACCCATTGCAGCTGGTTGTCTTTTGTGTATTTTGCTATAAAAGCGTCGTAATAGTCAGAACCATTGCTGGTGGAAAAATCACCATCATGTGACATGGTTGAACCGGTTAGCACAAATCCTCCATCCTGCGTCAGTTCAAGATCATTCCCATATTCAATTTTTGAACCTGTGAGGGTATCTTTCCAGCTCAGGTTTCCTATAATATCCAGTCCCGCTATCACTATATCACCCCCCGATAGCAATCCCAATACATAGGTGCCGTTCTTTTTTTGACGAATGGCCCAGGGCTGATATAGATCCTTATATGTTTTTCTCCACTGTTGATTACCTATGCTATCGGTTTTAATTATAACGGTGGAATCGCCATGCATGGCTGACCATTCGTTGCCGATAATGATAAATCCGCCGTCGATCGTTTGACAAAAATCGCCTGCCATTGTACTATTTTTGTCCCACCATAATCCATCATCACTCCCAAAGGTCTTTACCCATTTTTTCTGTCCCCATTTAGAGAATTTTGTCAATATTATGTCAGCGCCACCAATAGCAGGAGGCAGGTCGCCGTCGTGGGTGGCAACTCCATCGCCTAATAAAACATAATCGCCTTGTGTTGTACATAGCAGCTTTTTGCCTAAGTCGCTTCCTGAGCCACCAAAGGAATATTCCCATTCGACGGCCAAAGTATTCTGGCTGTGGACTTGCGACGTTATGAGCAAAGCCAGGAAAAAGCTTATGATATAATGTTTTTTCATATAATGAAAGAAGTTGAATGCAAAGGCATAGCGGTTTTTATAGCAGGCTTTATTGGAAGGTGTAGTGATTCTTGATAAGATTGGATACCGATGCAGGTATACAAATATAAACAACATACAACATGCTCAAAAATCATCTGATGATAAATCTTATGGTCTTTTTTATTGCCCTTTTGGGATGACCGCCGGTTTGTATGCGTTTATAAATGTCCGATACTGAAGTAAAATATAAATAATATGACCATTCGCTAATCAATCATGGTTACAGCCAGCATTTCCTCAATAGATAACACATTTTTTATATTACTCAAACCCCAGTATTGCAATTGCTCTAAAAGGGGCAGTAAAGAAATTCCTTTGGGGGATAAGCTGTATTCTACCCGTTGAAGTTTTTTATCATAAACCCGGCGCACAATTATTGCATCGGCCTCCATTTCTTTCAAATGCTCTGACAACATTTTACGACTGACATTTGGAATGATCCTGTATAATTCGTTGTACCGAAGGGGCTTTTTCGAAAGGTAACAGATGATACAGGGCTTCCATTTGGTGGCAAACAATTTAAGCGTGGCAATTACCGAACATTGAGGGAGAGGAATGCTACTTGTTGATTTTTTAACCGGTAACCTTTTCGTTACTACTTGTTTCATGTGATAACGTGCTTTAATTTCGAATAATTAAAGTTAACACCTAACAATGAAATACCACTTAGCCCAATTAAATATAGGAAAAATCCTTGGACCTATCGATAGTTCCGTTATGGCTGAATTTGTTGCCAACCTCGATCCCATAAACTCGTTAGCTGAAAAAAGCACGGGTTTTGCATGGCGATTGAAAGATGATAATAATAACGCCACTTCCATAAAAGTGTACGATGATGACTTCATTATCGTAAACATGTCGGTATGGGAAAATATCGACGCCTTATTTCAGTTTGTTTACCAGTCGCAGCACACCGAATTCGTGAAACGACGCAAAGAATGGTTTGAAAAAATGCCGGAGATGTATATGGCTTTATGGTATGTACCTGCCGAACATGCACCTACCGTTCAGGAAGCTGTTGAAAGATTAAATTATTTAAGAAAGCACGGCGAAACACCTTATGCTTTTTCTTTCAGAAAAAGATTTACGGTTGAAGAAGCATTAGATTCTATGGTTTGAGGCTTGGGGATTGGCTATCTGTTACCCTATTGCGCCCCTTTTGTACCTCCCGGCTACCTTTCCCCTGGGATGCCGCATCAAAATAATTTCCATTAAAGGGGCTAACAATTATATTTGTATATACCGAATGCCGTTACCAGTCATCGAGCCACATCTCAACTTTAAATCTTAAAGACATTTAAATGAAAGCAAGAATTTCATTAGAATATTTTGTTCTGGATGTATTCTCAGATAAAAGCTACAAAGGGAATCCATTAGCTGTAGTCTTTACCAATGGCAACTTAGAATTAAACGAATATCAAAATATCTCAAAAGAATTTGGTTATTCCGAGACTTCTTTTGTTTATTATTCCCTGGAAAACAAGGCCCTTGATGTTCGTTCTTTTACACCAACAGGTGTTGAGGTAGATGGAGCAGGGCACAATTTATTAGGAGCCGTTTGCGCCGCACTGATAAAGGGAGTAAATATATTCGAAGAGCAGGATGAAGCCAATCGTTTTGTGATGATGAAAGATACTCCAATATCCTTGCAAGCCACTTTCGATAAAGTAAATCAAACGGCTGTTGCACAAATGCAACAAAAATCGGCTATTGTTTTACAAACCATACCTTCCGAAAGAATAGCAAAGGCGCTGGGTTTAACAATTGATGATTTAAAAATTGACAACCTTGTCCCTACAGTAATTCAAACGGAGATTGCCCACACAATGGTTCCGATCAAAAATCCGCGATTACTGAATAGTTGCATGCCTGACAATAAACAACTTATTGAAATTTCAAAACAATATCAGTTTGAAGGATTTTATTGTTTTACCTTTCCAGGGCAAGATCAGGACCACTTTGTAGAATCCAGATTTTTCAATCCACTAATTGGAATTAACGAAGACGCCGCTACAGGTACTGCTGCCGGGCCGCTTGTAGGGTTTCTTGCAAATAATAATTATATACAGCTTAATAAACAATACAAAATATTGCAAGGTGTAAAATTAAATCAACCTTCACTAATTGAAACAATGGTAAGGGATAGTGATATTTTGGTGGGCGGTTCTTCAATATTAACAATGCGTGGTGAAATCTATCTGTAAATAAAACACCATATGATTGCAAGAATTTGGCATGGCAAAATAAGCATAGAAAGCGTTGACGTTTACACCGATTTTTTAAAACACGTTGCCATCCCTGACTATCAAAAGACGGTAGGATTTAAGGGCTTAACTTTTTTAAGGCAGGTCAGGAATGGCGAGGTACATTTTAACCTCATAACATTTTGGGAAAACCTTGAAGTAATTAAAAATTTTGCAGGGCAAGATTTTGAAAAAGCAAAATACTATCCAGAGGACAACAACTTTCTATTAGAGTTTGAAGAGAAAGTGCAACACTACGAAGTATTTGCCTCCGTACAATTGCTCTAAGGAATAAGTTGCATCAAGATTCCCCTTTAATTAAAAAACTGTTTTCTAAATTGTTTAGGACTTATACCTGTTTCTTTCTTAAAGTAACGGGAGAAATAAGGAGGGTTTTCAAATCCCAGCAAATAAGCGATCTCTGCCACAGAATGTTCGCCTCCGTTTAGCAGATTCTTGGCCTCTGAAATGAGGAAGCTTTGTATCAGGTCCATAGCCGTTTTTCCGGTTTCCTGTTTAAGGAGGTCGCTCAGATACCTGGGGGATAAATGCAACTCAGCAGCAAACATAGCTACCGTTGGCAATCCCTTATTCTGCAGCAATCCATTTTCGAAATAGGTAGAAAGTGCCTCGTTGAACCGGGTAACGGTAGTTCCGGAAAGTATATTTCGGTTAAGAAACTGCCGCTTATAAAAGCGCTGAGAATATTTAAGAATGGATTCAATGTGCCCAAGAATAATACCCCGGGTAAATTCATCTTCGTTATTGTTATGCTCTGTTTCAATCTTCTCAAATAATTCCCAAATGATCTGTTGTTCCTTCGAAGATGTATGGAGGGCCTCGTTTAACTCATAGTTGAAATAACTGTACTTCTTTATTTCCGTATGTAACGGATGACCGCTTAAATAATCTTCATGGAACCATATTTCAAAACCATCACCATTCAGGGATATGTCTTTCATTTGTATAGTCTGCTGTGGCTTCATAAAATACATAGATCCACTTTCATGGTCGTAGCGGGTTTTTCCATACCTAATCTCACCAGCATTCAATTTCTTAAATGCAATGATATAAAAATCAGTAGTCACCTCATAGCTACTCACACTGCGTAGTGGATTGCAGGTAAATAATGTAAGCAACGGATTTTCTGGTGAGGGATAATTATTGCAATGATGTACATCGCTCAGACTTTTAAAATGCATATGTAAAAAATATTAAGATCAGTCCATATTGACAACACAGGCTGATCCACTCATAAATTTACGAATAATTCATTCAACTAAAGGCCATGTGCTTTGATAGAAACATCTTTCCACTCTTCCCAGCCAGCTAATCGGGCTGAATAAGCAGATTGCGCCAGAGGAAGCGCCTTTTTCCCCAAGATCAGCCGCAGCGGCGGATTAGGAGAATCTACCAGCTTTAATATTGCTTCGGCAGTTGCCTTCGGATCCCCGTAAACATCATTGGCAATAATATTTGGATCTGCATATAATTGGGCTCTCATATTATCATACGCTGTGTTAGGGCTGCTACTTATTGATGTTGAATTGAAATCTGTTGCAAATCCATTCGGTTCCACCAGCGTGACGTAGATACCCAGGTCTTTTACCTCCATAGACAGCGCCTCGCTCAATCCTTCTACCGCAAATTTACTGGCGCTATAGATACCTAACGAAGGGAATGTATAGATGCCCATAGCACTTGAAAGTTGTAGAATATGGCCACTACCCTGAGCTCTAAATATAGGTAATGCAGCTTGTGTAACCCATAAGGTGCCAAAAAAGTTCGCTTCAATAATATTTCTGGCATCCTGTTCCTCTAATTCTTCCACTGCCCCAAATACGCCTATACCTGCATTATTGATCACGATATCAATAGTACCAAAATGGGCCTTTGCTTTAGCCATAGCATCAAAGCAGGCGGCTCTGTTCGTTACATCAAGCGCTATGGGCAGCACGGCACTTTTATATTTATCAGCCAGTTCTTTTAATCCAACCATACTCCTTGATGTGGCAATCACTTTATCTCCACGGTTTAAAAATGCTTCTGCCCATATCCTTCCGAACCCGCGGGATGCCCCCGTAATAAAAATTGTCTTTGACATTTATTTCCTTTTTTGATAGAACAAAATTACACCTGGCATCGCCAACAGAATTATACAGAAGAGCGGAATAAGGATACATTTTTACGAAAATGTGTCAGTCAAAGGTTTAAGGCTCACTTTGGCAGCATTAACCACTAACGCTGTGTAAGTTTCTTAAATGTGGGATAAATGATGGAGTGTCCGAAAGATGTAGATAAATCGCTCAAAGCCGGAGTACCGGATAACGGACTGTTGGTGTATCCGACTGCGTTTGTCAGTCAAGAAGGATCTGGTAGTAGGTTTTGAACATGTATTATTAGTGAGCTGTAATTTTCTTTTTATGTTTTGCGCCCCAATCAGCCAACTCCGAAATTATATTTTTCAATGTTTTGCTGTATTCCGTAGGCACATATTCAACCGCGACAGGTTTTTGGTCAGTGAGAACCACCCTACTTACTAACCCATTCATTTCTAAATCTTTTAATTCCCCAGAAAGCACTCTTGCCGAAATACCTTTTATAGTTCGTTGCAATTGATTGAACCGCGTATGTCCGCTTAACAGAGCAATCATTATTCTCAACGTCCATTTTCCGCCAATAACATATAAAGCGTCTTCCGTCGCGGATAAATGTTTACCACATTGCACTTCGGAAAAAGCTGTTTTTTTACCTAATAATTCGCCCATTTTTTTAGAGGTAGTAACAAAAACATTACTACTAACCTTTAGTTTACTGCTAATATTTAACTAGTAAATGTACATATGTTTGTAATATCAAATGATAAAAACTATGGGAAAAAAAATACTGCATATTATCTCAAGCCCACAAGGAGAATCGTCCGTTAGTAAAAAACTCGGAAATGCTATTATTGAAAAAATTAAAGCAAAATACCCCGATAGCTTCGTCAAAGAGCGAAACCTGACAACAATCCCTTTTCCGCATTTGGACAAAGTACAAATCGGATCCTGGTTTACACCTGCGGAAAACCGCTCGCCTGAACAATTAGACGCTATCAAAATTTCAGAGGAAGCGATTGCAGAATTGCAGGAAGCAAACATCTATGTAATTGACGCACCTTTTTACAACTTCGCAATTCCTTCTACTTTGAAAGCATACTTAGATCACATTGCAAGGCCTGGAATTACCTTCCGATATAACGAAAACGGGCAGCCAGAAGGTTTTTTGAAAAACAAAAAGGCTTATGTTGCGACTGCATCAAGTGGTGTTTATTCCGAAGGCCAATTTCAATCGTTTGATTTTGTTAGCCCATATCTCAAATTCTTACTTGGATTTCTCGGCATTACAGACGTTGCCATTATTAGGGTTGAAGGATTAAGAATTGATGGTATTAAAGAAACAGCTTTTGAAAAAGGCGTTGAAAGTATTACGATTAATTAATTGTGCAAATAATATAAATCAGCGGCTTATATCAGCGAAACAGCCATTGAGCCCCGAGGCACGAACTCCCAATCCGTCAAACGTCAAAATTTTCTGAGTATCTTTATTCAGCTTTTAATCCTATAGCCTCCATGGCCTGACTAAAGAATTTATTATTTGTTCGAATACCAATATCATTTTTTTCTGATGCAACATGATCAATCATGCTAAAAATAAAAGATCGCAATTTATCTCTGTCTTTAATATAACAATAAAGTTCTTTCAATTCAATATCATAATTATGTTCCTGGGAACTCTTTCCTTCCTTTGAAGAAGCATCGGGAAAATTGAACCAGGCACAACTCAACAGCTTGCCGTTTTCTATCCATGTATAACAATATTGGCCGGTCTCCAGGCGGTACATAGCGTCCGCAAGGAATTCCCACCGCGTAATGCCTGTTGCCTTATCTGTTTGAAACTGCAGCAAATGATTGAGATTGTTCTCATGCAACAAATTCCTCCCTCCGGATTTAAAAACGGGGGTATTTATAACATATCGTTTTTGATACGCTTTTCGAGTGAACCTTTCTGCTAGTTTTTTCAAAAGAGTCAGTATATGAATATGCCGCAGCCTATATATGTACTTCTTCACCTTAAGTTCAACAGTCATGGGCCTTATTCCCATGACAATTAGTCGATTGTGCATCCAGATTTTGATTCGTTTTTTTATACGATATGTGAGCTTTCTGCTGACCACTAATTCATATACCTCATCGTGCATGTTGGCCAATTTTTCCTTATAGGAATCATAGCCTGGCGTAAGATCTAAATATTGCATACATTCCTTTCTTAACTTTTGTGCTAAAAAGGAAAAATGCAAAAGGCCGGGTGAATATGACCTGGCCTTAAACGGGGAGTGACAAGTAAATCCAGAAAGATGCAACCAGCCTTTTCCTGATATTGCAACTACGGCCGCATAAATTTCCCGATCAACTTTCAATACAGTTGCATGAATTAATTGTGATCGAAATAACTCAATCAAAAACTCCTTTTTAACGGGATCGTCCCTGAAGATGTGTTTATTATACAATGCACCAAACCTAAAATCATAGAGAACCGATAACTCGTCCAGATAGCTTTTAAATATTTCAAGGTTAGTAATGGGCTCTAACTGAACCTCCCCTAATCTTTTCAATCGGTTCAATTTATTCTTAAACTGCCTGCTCTCCAATAGTTTTGCATGGTCTGGTTCACTTAACTTTATCAGGGGTCTGGTATGCGATTGTGCAGTACTATAGCTGCGCCACTTTTTATCTTCCTTTATCCAATTTAATGGAGTGCCTGGCGGCAGATACCTGAAGGAGATCGGATTACCTGGAAATTGTTTTATGAGTTTGTCAAGCGCCTGCCTGATAAACGATTCGCCATGAGCCGGTACAGCCAACCAGGTCTGGTATTCCGCATCATAATGTCCTACACCTGTAATTCTATTGCCATTAGAATAAACACGTCTATCGTTTGCCTGAGTATGTAATAAAACCATAGGCAGCACACCTATAAAATAGCCATTTATTTCACCTTTAATCAAAACAGGAAGATGTTTCTCCTGGTAAGCCTGATACCACGCAGTTATGTATAACCTGTCTTGAAAAACGGTAGCCCAGGGACAAGCATTAAAGAGCCTATCGAAGTCTTTCTGAAATCCCGGGTTCAATAACAGATCAATTACTGCAGAACCAGTTATTAACTCAATCAAACAGGGAACATCCTGATTGTTATTAGGTTCAATTATGTCTTGGAATGCTGCCACCCTGGCCGCTCCTTCACGTTCAACAGCCAAATGCATAAAATCAATTTAATTTTTTATAAATAGGTTATTGCCGAATGGTACTGTCAACCAAGGATAGCAGGAAAAGAACATTTAAAAAAAAGAGGTCACGGACGGATTCGAACCGTCGTGGAAGGTTTTGCAGACCCGTGCCTTGCCGCTCGGCCACATGACCTTCATATTTTTTTCATTACAATAATAGGATTATTTATATAGTCCACAAAATAAGTAGACATTAAAAAGGAGATAATTTCAAAAAACGTTAGACTATTTTCAAATAGGCTAATATATTTTCGTAGATTAGTAACGGTCGTTCTTTTTTAATTAAGAAGAGTCAGAGACAGCATTACATGATTTGATCAACCAACAAAGCCGCTTTTATTATGAAAAAAGTTATTACTATAATTACCGGTCTATTATTAATTACCTCCACATGGAATAAACTTTCAGCGCAATCAGAAACAAGCGAGACTACAATTGAAAATTACTACAAAATAAAATGGGGATTTGCCGAAGAGTTTATTACACTATGGAAGCGTAATCATTACCCATTATTAAAGAAGGCACAGGAAAAAGGAGATATTATTACCGTTGTTGCAGAGAAGCCGACGTTACATAGCGGCGAGGACACCCGATGGGATTTTAAAGTAGTTATCCGCTTTAAAAATTTGCAAGCCGCATTTGATCCCAACCTTACCACGCCTTACAAAAAGCAGCTGTACCCTGATTTAGATAAACTAAACAAGGAAGAACAACATCGGTTTGAATTGCTGCTGGCGCACTGGGATGTTTTAGTAGAGCAGGTTAAGCTGTAGTTTCACTTTTTGTAGCGTATGCTTTTACTGGCGCCGCTTCCACCTTTATATGCAGTTCATTACCCGACCAACAGATTTTTTGCCAACTCCCAACAGGATCATTTTACAGGGCACTAACGAATTTAATGATTCCATTTATGTAGTATTGGACCGCGAAAACCGAGAATACCCGTTGCATATGAAACGGTAATGTTATTAAAACAGATTAGTATAAAAGCCGCCAGAATACTTCTAGTGGCTTTTATATTTAGTGATAATCGTTATTATTGTCCACTTATTTTGTAGACTTATCAAATATACCTATTATTGCAAAACAATTTATTGCACCGCAAGGTCGCCAGCCGGCCCTACTTCGATGAAGCTTACGCGAAAGCTGATCCTTCAAAGCCTGCTTTGGACCTTACTCCCACTCCACGGACATATCATCCGCCATACGTTTGCAAGCCATTACCGGTTTATCAATTTACAGCAGTTCGGCCAGGAATATGCTGGCATTTTATAATTATCAAAACTCAATTGCAATGAATCGTTGCATAGACCGACTTACAATAAGGCGGTCAATAATGGTCGTTTCCATTACAGCATTGTCGATCCGCGCTCACGCAGCTAATGAAAACTTCGACGGTAGATATAACACCGGCATTCCTTATAATAACAATATCGCTGCACGTTCTGAAGAGATCACGGTAAACGGCAAAATAACCGATGAAAAAGGAGCCCCCTTGTCCGGTGTAAATATTCGCATAAAAAATACCGAAAAGGGTGTAATCACCGGTGAAGACGGAAGTTTTACCATTACGCTGCCCGATACCAAAACAGCCCTGGTGATCACCCACGTAGGTTATATTGTACAGGAAGTTCATCCTAACGGAAAGAATGCGTTATCTATTTCATTGATCCCGGAACAAGGCAACCTTAATGAAGTAGTGGTAGTTGGTTATGGCACCCAGAAACGAAGCGAAGTATCGGGCGCTGTAGCCACGCTCCCTGCAAGGAATACCGAAGAAAAACCGATCAACCGGATTGAACAGGCACTGATTGGGCAAATGCCCGGCGTACAGGTACGACAGCAAACAGGCATGGCGGGTAGTGGATTGAGCATTCTGGTACGCGGCTCCGGTTCTATCACAGCTGGGAGTGAACCACTGTATGTTATAGATGGTTTACCTCTTGACGTGAGCAGTCAGAATGGAGACGGAGGCTTTTCCAATAACCCCCTGGACAATCTCAATCCGAATGACATTGAAAGTATACAGGTATTGAAAGATGCGGCTGCAGGCGCTATTTACGGATCACGCGCAGCCAATGGCGTGGTGATTATCACTACTAAAAAAGGGCAAACGGGCAAAATGAAGATCTCCGTTAATGCCAAATCTGGTATTGGCCAGGTGGCCAAAAAACTCGATCTATTAAGCCCCGGTGAATGGGTAACCATGGCAACCGAAGTAGCCAATACAGCCTGGGTGAACTCAGGCGTGGGGCGAACCACCAGTCAAACGAATAATGAACGCGCAACGCTCCTTGGCCTCAAACCTGATTCGATAAACACCTCTTACATGGCCGACCCCCGATGGGCTATTGATGGTCATCCAGGTCTTGATTATATCGACTGGCAGGATGCAGTATATCGCAAAGCGTGGTACCAGAATTATGAAGCAGCTGCCAGCGGTGGAACCGATAATGTAAAATATTTTATCTCGGGCAATTATTTAAACCAGGATGGCACGCTGATCAATTCCAACTATATCAATTATGGATTGCGCGCCAATGTTGAAGCCAATGCCAGTAAAAAATTCAAGCCGGGTATTAATCTGGCACCCTCCTACTCTATCAATAATTCGCCACCGGCAGAAGGAAAAGACAACCAATTAATGAAACTGGCGCAAATGGTGCCTGTTGCAGAAAGCGACGCAGGGCTTAACACCGGCGCCAATGGTAATGCCACATATACCTGGAGTAGCCCGCGGCTGATCAGTCCCTATACGTTCCTGCAAACTGCTGTCAACAAGATCACGGCTACCCGGTTGTTAGGTTCCGTTTATGCCGAATACCAGATTATTCCAGGCCTGGCCTTAAAATCGACTGTCAACTACGACGGGCTTGACCGCGATACCAAAAAATATGTTTCCGATAAAGTAACGGTGGGCGCTTCTGCCGCTTTAACCACCAACCCCGGCCTGAATTCCTCGGGCTCCTACAATGTAGTAAAGAAAAGGAATTTTCTTAATGAAAATACCCTCAGCTATAATACAGTCATCAATAAAGTACATACCATTGCTGCCGTTGCGGGTCTCTCGTACAGCAGTGTGCATTATGAAACGGTTAACCTGGCCACAGCAGGTGGATTTGCCAACGACATTATCACCACGCTCAATAATGCGATCCCCAGTCCTTCGAATGTTACCTATACCGGAACCAATACAGAAAGCAACAATACACTCCTATCTTGGTACGGCCGGCTACAATATAATCTCAAGGACAAGTACCTGCTTGCGGGCACCATCAGAAGAGATGCTTCTTCCAAGTTCGGCGCAGACAACCGTTGGGGCACTTTCCCTTCTGCTTCTATCGGCTGGCGTATTTCCAAAGAGGCTTTTTTTCAGAATATAACAGCCATCAACGATCTGAAACTCCGGCTCAGCTGGGGCAAATCTGGAAATAATAATATTGGCGATTACAATGCCGTGCAAACCCTGGCCAGCTCTTCATATAGTTTTGCGGGAACCGCAGGCACCGGCCAGGTGGTTTCAGCTTTGGCCAACTCGTTTTTAAAATGGGAAACTTCCACTACCACCAATCTTGGATTTGACATCAGCCTGCTTAAAAACCGGATAAGCATGACCGCAGATGCTTATTACAAAAAGAACACAGACCTGCTACTGAACCTTCCTGTACTGGCCGCCAGCGGCTTTAGCACAAGCCTGAAGAATATTGGTGCTGTTGTGAACAAAGGACTTGAAATCAGTCTCAGTACTGTGAACCTGAGGTCCAGGGGCTTCCAATGGACCATGAATACGAATATTGCATTCAACAGGAATGAAGTAACTGCCCTGGGTTCCGACCACGCACCTATTGAAATAGCTTCTGCATACAGTGGCAATAACGCACCTTACCTGCTAAAGGAAGGGTTACCCGCCTTCAGCTTTTATGTTACACAAGTAGAGGGCATTTTAACGGCCGACGATATATCCAATGCAAAAACAGCTAAACTAAAGAACGAAACGGTTGGCGATGCCAAATACCGCGATGCGATCGAAGACGGAATTATTAATGCAAAAGACCGCATAGTGATGGGGCACCCCATGCCAGATTACACCTGGGGCTGGACAAACAATTTCCGGTATAAAGATTTTGATCTGAGTATACTGATCTATGGACAACATGGAGGTTCGTTACTTTCGTATCTCGGCCGCGCAATTGATTTCAGTGGCAGCACCACGGCCAACGTATTGGGCATTTGGCGTGATCGCTGGACACCCGACAACCAAAACTACCATGCGCCACGTGGAAAATTCGGTTCCACGTACACTGTTCCCTATGTTACCTCCGACTGGATCTATTCAACCGATTTCATAAGAGTACAGAATATTACCCTGGGTTACAATCTGAAAAGCCTCTTCAAAACATACAGGACCATCAACACAGCACGGATCTTTATTTCGCTTGAAAACTACTTTGGACACGACAAATATAAAGGCGGTGTAAACCCCGAAGCACAAAACACCAATGCCAGCGGAAACAACAGTTATGCAATTGCCGGTGATTATGGCGCCATGCCATTAACCAAAACTGCCTCTGTTGGTGTAACTATCAGTTTTTAATTATAAAAGACCATTACAATGGACAAAAAGGTTTATATACTACTATTAATCCTGGCAGCCGCAAGTAGTTGTTCAAAACAGCTCGACCAACAACCGGTGTCGAGCCTGCCCACTTCAAAATTCTACACCAACAACAACGACTTCCTTCAAGCTGTAAATGGCGTATACTCCCAGTTAAAGAATTATCCCGAACAGGCTTTGTTTTTAGGTGAAATGCGCAGCGATAATATCAATGCCGTATCGGATGGGAACCGAGATTGGGATGGCATTAACAATTTTTCACCCAATATTACAACAGTTGGATTTATATCAAATGCCTGGAAAAACAATTATAATGGCATTTACAACGCCAATAGCGTACTGGAAGCGCTTGCCAGCAAGGGCGATGTGATCGGGAACGCAGGTTTGGCAACCAGGTACACCGCCGAAGTTCGCTTTTTGCGCGCATTCTATTATTTTCAACTGGTCCGTTTGTTTGGACCTGTACCGCTTATCGATAAGCCCACAACGGGCGAAGGCGTGACTACAATTGCCAGAAGTACAGTAAAGGATGTTTATACATTTATAATAGATGACCTGAATTTCGCGGCTGCCAATTTACCAAAATCCTTCACCGGATCAGATGTTGGCAGAGCCACTTCATACGCAGCAAAAGGATTGTTGGGTTTGGTTTACCTTACCCGATCAGGCCCCAGCTACAGTATCGACGGGCCCGGGTTGGCCAGTAATGAATATGAAAAAGCGCTGGTGCTTTTCAATGAGATCATCAGCAGCAATCAATATAGCTTTCTGAATGATTACACTTCCATCTTCTCTTATTCAAATGAAAACAATAAGGAAGTTATCTTTGATGTTCAATATGCGAGCGGTATCAACGGCGCCGGCTTTCCAAGCCACCTGGTTCCTGTAGCCTACTGGACAAGCATTGGCATCGCGAACACTTACGGAAATGGTTATGGCTCCAGCACGTTTGCCGTTACCAAAAGTTTAAAGACAGCCTATACCAACAATGTCACCAGCGGCACTGATAGCCGGTATGCGTTCAATGTAGCCACTGGTTATACTAAAAGCCCCTTTATAAAAAAGTATGTCGACATAACAAAGAAAGGCACCAGCGGCACTGACTGGCCTATTAACTTTATAGTACTTCGATATACCGACATTTTATTAATGAAAGCAGAATGTATACTAAATGGCGCAGCAGGCTCTCAGAATGAGGTGGACGATATCATTAACCGGGTACGTATTAGAGCAGGTGTCAACGCCCTTTCCAATGTAAATCTGTCCACCCTGTTGGAAGAACGCCGCCGCGAATTTGCCGGCGAGGGATTACGCTGGAATGACCTGGTACGGCAAGGCACCGCTGTTACCGCTATCAATAACTGGATAGCCTATGATGCGCTGATAAACGTGAACAAGATGGTACCTGATTATGTAATTTATCCCGTACCAGCCACAGAAATTCAAGCCAAGCCTGACCTATATACGCAAAATAACAGCTATTATTAATATATGGATTTAAAGCTTAGCCAGGGCCCCGATGTATCGGGGCCTTTTTATTGTAATAAGATGGTTATATCAGTCAGGGCTAAACAGTAATTATGCGGTTTTAAAAAACAAAGCTATCAAGTTGCGCTCCTTCATCAACGGCATTGACCATTTAAATATCTTCAGCAATACATTTGTCTACTATTTTAATAGGGTATAACTTTGCATAAAACAGACAAGTCAAAGCATGAGACCAATAGCACAATTGCAGCACATTTCACATCCGTTCCCGTTCCGCTTAAAGTACGACCGCTGCTGTTGCACAGGCTAAAACCTATTTCAACACTACTTACTGGTAACCCGCCCCTACAGCGGGCCAAATAAACTGACATTGCCATCATACCATTGTGATCGCAACTGGCATTCTATTCTATACACTAATCTATATGCGTATGCTACAAAAACATGGCTTACTGGCACTGATCCTTCTCGTCAGCAGCGGGATCTTTGCTCAAACCAAACAACTGCGCGGTGTGGTACTGGCCGCGGAAAACAAACAACCACTGGATGGCGTTACTATAATCGAAAGCAAGTCAGGACGCCCCGCTACAACTAATAGTGAAGGACGTTTTGAACTTCAATTAACCCATGAGAAATCGTTGCTCACCATTTCTTATGTAGGCAGAGAAACTTTGGAAGTGGAAGTAAAAGCAGATCAAACAGACATTACTATTCTTTTACCATACTCAACGGCATCGCTTGACGAAGTGGTGGCCGTTGCGTATACGACAGTTAAACGATCAGGTTACCCTGGTGCTGTAACCACTATATCTTCTGACAAGGTTAACAACCGGCTCACGCCTAATATCACAAATGCCCTGCAAGGGTTGGCCCCTGGTATACAAACAACATCTGCCAACGGACAACCCGGTAATAGTTCCACCATTCGCATTCGCGGCGTGGGAAGTATCAATGCTTCAAGCGCCCCGCTATTCGTAGTTGATGGGGCCCCTTATGAAGGTGACATTAATGCATTGGACCCTGCTGATATTGCCGCCATCAATATCCTGAAGGATGCAACAGCTGCCAACCTATACGGATCAAGGGCGGCCAATGGCGTTATTATTATCACTACCAAACAAGGAAAGAAGGGCAACGATGCGTCCATCAACGCCACAATAAATCATGGCTGGAGCAGCCGCGCCGTAAAAGATTATGACAAGCTCGGCACAGATCAGTACTACGAATTATACTGGGAGGCTCTTCGGAACAAAGCGCTTTCGAATGGACAAACAGCCACTCAGGCAGCCGCCACAGCCAGTAGCAGCCTGGTATCAGGCCTCGGAATAAATCCATATGGCCCTGATTATGCTGAACCCGTTGGCCGGGATGGTAAAATAGTGACCGGCGCCAAACCGTTGTGGAATGATGATTGGGAAGAAGGCATGCTCCAGGACGCCAGGTATACACAGGGACAACTCAGCATCTCAGGCGGTGGCGAAAAATCGACCTACTACATTAGCGGTGGCTACACAAATAATGAAGGCGCTTATTTGGCCTCCGGTTTCAAACGATATAATTTCAGAAGTAACCTTAGCCTGCAGGCGAAATCCTGGTTAAAGGTGGGTCTTAACCTAAGCGGCGCCAGCACGTCACAAGACTACCCTACTTCTTCTGATTCAAAACAAACCAATGTGGTACTTTTCGGCCGTACTATTCCCAGCTTCTACCCTATTTACCAACGTAATGCCGACGGCACCTACAAGCTCGATATCAATGGCCAAAAACAATTCGACTACGGCGCATACCGACCTAACGCTGCATTGGCACGATACAATCTTATTGGTTCATTACCTCTTAACAAATCAAGATACACCAATGAGAATGTTTCTACGCGCGCATTTCTAGAAGCAGCTATCACAAGGGCATTGAAAGTTAAAACTAGTTTTAACCTGGATTATACCAACACCAATACGTTGTATTATACCAATCCACTTGTTGGTGAAGATGCAGCTATTGGAGGCACCGTTTCCAAAACCAGCACCAGATTTCTTGCTTATACCTGGAACAACATTGCCACGTATGAAACAGACATTGAACAGGGACACCATATCAACCTGCTGGCAGGTCATGAATACTATTATCTGAGTTCCAGCGGACTGAGTGGTAGTCGCCAGAATTTTGCCTTGCCTGATCTGTATGAACCGGTGGCGGCCTCTCAGTTAATGGATTTTTCCGGTTCTTCCGACAACTATACCAAGCTAAGCTTTTTCGGACAGGGGCAATATAATTACCTGGGAAAATATTTCTTTACCGCTTCGATTCGCCGGGATGGTTCTTCGCGTTTTTCACCCGACTCACGCTGGGGTACGTTTTGGTCAACAGGCGCTTCCTGGCGCATTTCGGAAGAAGCATTTCTGAAACAGGCCCCCTGGCTGAGCGCATTGACAATAAAAACAAGCTATGGCGCTTCCGGCAACGACAATCTCTCCTCATCCAATGGTGGCTATTATGCTTACCTCGCTCTCTATAGTATCGAAAACAACCTGGGTAATGGTGGTGTGGTACCTTCGAGATTACCAACACCCGGTCTGAAGTGGGAAAGCAACCTTAATTTCAATGCTGGTATTGACTTCGGCATATTAAAAAATCGTATTTATGGAACATTTAATTATTACAGACGAATCAGCAAAGACCTGCTATATGCCAAACCACTTGCCGGTTCCACCGGTTTCAGCTCTGTGAGCGCCAATATTGGCGAATTGCGCAATACCGGCGTCGAATTGGAATTGAACGGAATTCCTGTAAGCACCCGCGACTGGAAATGGACAGTAGGAATTAATATAGGCCACAATAAAAACAAGATCACTTCATTGCCACAAAAAGAAATAGTCAGTGGTACCAAAAAATTAATGGTGGGCACGTCTGTATATGATTTCTTTCTGCGTGAGTGGGCAGGCGTTGATCCTGCAACAGGCAATCCATTGTGGTACCGCACCACAACTGATGGCAAAAAGGAAACCACTACTACCTACGCACAGGGAACACAATACTATGCGGGTACCGCCCTACCCGATGTTACCGGTGGCATTACCAGCTCGCTTAATTATAAGCAGCTCGAATTATCATTCATACTGGCTTATAGCATCGGTGGTAAAGTGTTGGATGCAGATTACATTTCCCTGCTGTCCGGCGCTGTATCGCCGGGTCGCAACTGGTCAACCGAATTGTTGACCCGGTGGACACCCGACAATACAAACACCAATGTCCCCCGTTTAACGACAGACGACCTCAGCTGGACTTCCACCTCAACGCGTTTTCTGTATGATGCCACCTATGCACGGCTTAAACAAATATCACTGGGTTATAACCTTCCGGCAACCCTGTTAAACAGGATTGGATTCAAATCGGCAAAAGTTTATGGCCTGGCCGAAAACCTG
The DNA here is from genome assembly GCF_017742245.1 of Niastella soli. Taxonomy (GTDB): domain Bacteria; phylum Bacteroidota; class Bacteroidia; order Chitinophagales; family Chitinophagaceae; genus Niastella; species Niastella soli. The sequence continues at coordinate 500,897 of NZ_JAGHKO010000005.1, read as the reverse complement.
CTGACCTTTTATGGCCACCAGGGCATGGACCCGGAACAATCTGTAGATGGAACTACCTATTATCAATACCCTCAAATAAAGACCATATCTGTGGGTTTACAAATAGGTTTATAATCATATTAAAACATTATTACATGAAAGCTTTTAGCTCTTATATATTCATTGCAGGGCTTTTCGCCAGTTTGACAGCCTGCAACAAACAATTAAACACCGCTCCATCTAATGCAGTTGCTGAAGAGATCGTATTGAAAACTGTTGGCAACTTAACTGCTTTGTCTGAAGGAACCTGGAGATCCATGATGGATGACTTTTATGCCAATATTTATGGCAATCCTGGTTTCAAGACCATAGCATTGGTAAGCGAAGCTATGGGGGATGACGTAGCGTTGATCACTACCAAATACAGTTATGCGCCCAATTACCGGTTCACACAAATAGTTGACAAAACGCAAAGCCGTAACAACGCTATCTGGAACCAGTTGTATAAGATCATAAACAATAACAATATTATCATTGCCAATATAGATAGGGTGACTGGCGATGCTACCGACAAAAAGGTGCTGAAAGGCCAGGCACTCGCCCTGCGGGCACATACCTATCTCACCATTGCATCATTTTTCCAATTTTCGTATTTAAAGGACTCGCTGGCTAAAACAGCACCCATCTATACCACACCTACTACCGACACAACCCGCGGCAATCCCAAAGCAACGCTGAAAGACATCTATTTGCTGATCATTTCAGATTTACAGGAAGCAAAAGGGTTGCTCGAAGGACATCAACGTACCGCCAAATACAAAATCAACAAAGATGTGGTGAACGGATTGCTGGCACGAGCCTATTTAAACACAGGAAGATGGCTTGCTGCTGCCGACGCGGCCAATGAGGCATTGAAAAACTATCCCCTAATGTCACCAGCCGACTATAGCAAAGGATTCAATGATATAAATAATTCAGAATGGATCTGGGGACATCCGGAAATACCCAGTCAGAGCGATGGCAGTTACAGCTTCCATTTTCTCGACGTATCGTCATCCTCTTCTTATTATTATAGCTTCATGGCAGATCCGTTTTTTGGGGAGCTTTTCGAAAATGGCGATATCCGCAAATCCCTTTTTTCCTGGGACAACAACCCTGGCCGTGAAGGATACCTGCAATACAAAAAGTTTAGGTTCCGCGACGATCAAACCGGCGATTTGGTTTTAATGAGAAGTGCTGAGGCATATCTGATCAAAGCAGAAGGATATGCGCGTGAAAATAAGATTACGGAAGGAGTTGCTGCCCTCAACACCTTACGCACAGCGCGGGGCGCCAGCCTTTTCAATCCAGTGGGTGCTACCTCAGCACAACTGATTGACGCAATTCTTGTTGAACGCCGGAAAGAGTTGTGGGGAGAAGGCTTTGCCCTGGCCGACATCATCCGCAATCAACTACCAGTAATACGTAAACCATATGTAGATGCGGGCGGTAATGACCGGCTGGTTACGATCACCACTCCAGACGGTGTTTTAAAACAAGTGCCAGCCAAATATCATACGGCCTTGAAATTTGCCGACGGCACCCCTTTTGTGGCCAATAGTCCTAATTATATTTTTGCAATACCACAGGCAGAAGAGCAAAACAACCCGAACCTATATAACTAATAAATACATGCCATCTAAATAAATATTAGTCTATTTCTACAATAGACTAATATTTATTCGTAGATTAGTAATGACCATTATTTTTACTTCCACAGATCGAACACCATCATTTATGAAAGCAACAGCCATCACTTTATTGCTGGCAGGCCTTTTCCTTATTACCAACGCCCAGCATAATAAAAATCTGTCTCTTACTGTAGACTTATCCGGGTTAGCCAATGAGGCTGACAAACTATTCTTTACTTATTACAACACAACCAGCAAGTTCAGATATACCGATAGTGTGACAATCGGTAAGGAAAAAGTTATTACATTTAAAACCACTATCGATGAACCTATTTTAGCTCAACTTCGTGTAGAATCTACAGCTCCAGATAATAACAGGCAGCGTAATCATTATCAACGCGACAGCTATAGTTTATACATTGAGCCAGGAAAAATAACAGCTGTCGTAAAAGACTCGCTGGCCAACACCAAAGTAACAGGCTCCTCAACACACCAGGATTACCTTATTCTGAAAGAAAAAGTGGCAGCATATGCCCCCCTCTTTGAGGGTTTGTTCAATCAATATCGTAAGGCCCGAAAAGAAAAGGATCAAGTAGCCGGAAATACAATACGCAAACAGATCGACTCCTTACAAGAGGTGGTTGATGAACAAGTATATAAGGATTTTATTCGACAGAATGGAAAGCGGTCGCCTGTAGCCTTATATGCGCTTGCTGAATATACCGGTTATTCAATCGATCCTGATAAAGCCCAACCTGTATACGATCTTTTAGGACCTGAAATAAAAAAACTTCCTGCAGGCATTGCTTTCTCCAAAAGAATTGTCATAGCCCGGCAATTGCAAATTGGACAACCAGCACTCGCCTTTATTCAAAACGATACCCTCGAACGGCCAGTAAGCCTGGCATCCTTCAAAGGCAAATATGTATTGATCGACTTTTGGGCCAGTTGGTGTGGTCCTTGCAGGGCCGAAAACCCCAATGTAGTAGCCGCGTTTAATAAATACAAAGAAAAGGACTTCACTGTATTGGGAGTTTCTCTTGACCGTCCGGGCCAAAAAGAAAAATGGCTGAAAGCTATTCACGATGACCAGTTGCAATGGACCCACGTATCTGACCTTAAATTCTGGGACAACGAGGTAGCCAAATTATACGACGTAAAGGCGATTCCCCAGAATTTTTTACTCGACAGGGAAGGAAAAATTGTTGCCAAAAATATTAGAGGAGAAGAATTGGAGACCACCTTACAGAGTTTAATCAAATAACAAAGCCGCTACTGCCAATCCATTTATATACACAAAGAGCTGCCATGTTCAAAGGCGGCTCTTTGGCTTAAACTACTGTTGGCAATAAACATAGCTTATCAACGTATCCAATAATCTTTTCTTGTTCGTCCTGCCTGTAAAGTCTTTTACCAGTAAAATGTCGTTACTAAACTGACATATGCGAAAAGAACGCATACCCAAATACGTAACATATTCTTCATTTCACATCCGAATCTTTGTCATTTATCGGTTATTCATTTCATTTACAACTCTTCACAAAACATTTGACACACGAACACAAGCATTAATTTAAAATAAATGTTTTTATGCAACAAAGAGTGATCAGTTTTCTTTCTAACTTAAAGTTGTTGTTGGTTTTAAGGCTTAACTATTAAACTTAATTTATGAAAAGAATAGCCCTTCTACTTGCATTTGTAATCGGTGGATCCACATTGGCGTTTAGTAAAGAAGTATCAGACAATCCTAAGCTTCCGGAATCTCCGAAAACAGAAGTAAAGCAAATTGAAAAACCACGTAGTACCTGTTTTGCAGATAGACTTTTTTCAACGCAATGTTGCGATGGAGAAATTCAATACACGGGGATAATTTCAATTGAATTTGAGTGCGAAACCGGCATTGTACGTGGAGTAACTATCGTACCTCCCGGTCTTTGTGACTATGAGTGTGCTTAACAAATAAACATCCAGACTTTAAAACCAACAACACTTTTTAAAATAATAAAGTATGTTAAAAATATCATCTATCACTATTTTGCTTTGCTGTGTTCTAAAAGTGCAAGCACAACAAACGAAACAAATAGGAAAAGCTACCTACGAAGTAGCGTCCGGTTCTAATCATCCAATAATAGATTGCTGGTTTTCAACACAGGAATACACGTACCAATACAGAAAAATAAGGGACGCAAGGCAGCTACCCCAGTTTAAAAATAAAACCTACTCTAGCATTGAAGATTCTTTAAAAGATGTAAGAATTATTGAAAAGTTCAATGAAGGGCTTAAATCGATGCCAGAGCAATTCTGGTATGGACAGCTTGGCGACAACGTAGTAGTTTATTCAAGTTTCGACAATGAGAATAAACAATACTGTATCAGAGATACCATTAAATGGGTAACATGGGAGTTGAGCAGTGATACCACCACAATCCTTGGACAAACTTGTCAGAAGGCTATTGGTAAATTAAATGGCATAGCCTATACTGCCTGGTTTTCAACCGCCATTCCTGTTTCTACTGCGCCATTACAATTCAGAGGCTTGCCCGGTTTACTGATGAAAGTAACCAACGAAATGAATAAAGTAACAGTGTCTTTGATCGATCTTGAATGGCCGGCCAACAATCAAAAAATAGTAATGGCGCCTTGTACAGCGTTTCCTTTTATCTCAAAACAGGAATTGCAGGCCATCAGAGAAAAACAAAATGCTGACGCTTACAAACTGGCCGAATCTATAAAAAAGAACGGTACAAAATCTGGCAACCAATAGCATACCTTGCCACCATAAATTTCAAAGCTGCCTATTAAAATATATTTTACCATATTAGGATGCTTATTCTTTGTTCAATTGCAGGGTCAATTGAAAATAAGTGGATTTGTGCTCAGCGAAAAAAAAGATTCTGTGGCTTTTGCTACCGTAAAGTTTAAAACTACAGTTTCCGGTACTGCCAATTTTTATTGTATCACTAGTGCAAACGGGTTTTATGAGCTAACCATCAATAATAACAAAGATACGAAAGGCATCATAGAGGTAAGCGCTATCGGCTTTGAAGTTAAACAGCTCGTTTTGGAGAATTTATCAAATGGATCTCTCAACCTTCCCATTATTTTGTCACCCCTGGATCATGCACTCCCGGGAGTGATAATAAAAAGTGAGCCAGCTATACAGGTAAAAGGAGACACGATATCATTTCGGGCAGAAGCATTTAAACAGGGCAATGAGCGTTCTATTGCTTCTTTGTTATCTAATATGCCTGGTTTTACAGTGACTGAAAATGGAAGGATTTTATTCAATGGGCAGGCAATCGATAGGATCTTAATAGAAGGTGACGATCTGACCGGTAAACAGTATGAACAGTTAACAAAAACACTGGGCATAAATGGCATTGATAAATTTCAGGTAATTAATAATTACATTGATCCTGAAAATATTACCGCTTCCATATACAATGCTAAAAGTCAGGTACTGAACATAAAATATAAAAAGAATTTTTTATCAAAAACATTCGGCAATATAGAGGCGAATGGAGGATACCCTTTAAAAAACTATTACCTAAATGGTCAAATTATTTCTTTATTAAGCAAGGCAAAATTCATAACTACTGGTAACTATAATACAACCGGGCATCTCCCCGCAAATATTCAGCAACCTGCAAACGACAATTTATTTAAAAACTCAGATGACTTTTTAGATCTGTCTTTACTTGGCTTTTCACCTGTTGCCCGCATTTCCGATATCAAAAGTAATTATCAAAATGATTTGATGATTGCGTCCAACAGATCCCTCCAGACCGGGTTTAACGGCTTTTTTAAAATAGGCAATAGGTTTACCATAAAGACCAATTCCAATTTTGTCGATAACCAATTTGTTCAATCCGGTCTTACTGTTAGGAACATCTTGACGGTTCCACAACCATTGACGATTACACAGTCACAGCAGATACTAAAACACAACAATTTGCTTAACAATAAGATCAGTATTAATTACAGGGATGGAAAGAATAACCAGTTGGTATTATTACTGAACAACCAGTATGAGGATGCACTTCATGAAAACAACAGTACGCTGTTGTTCAAAGAATTCCAGGATACGCTCAACGGGTTCGGTAGCCAGTTCGGATTGAAACTATCTTATAACCATATAAATCTCAATAATTCAGCAATAAGGGCCAATTTCGAATACCATTCCCTTCATGCTCCTTATGCTTATTCTCAATTTCCATCTAATTTCGACGGCTTTTTCAAAAAAGGGAGCAATGCTACGGCCATTTCACAAAACGAAAAACATGATGATTCATATTGGCGCGGAACCCTGGCCTATTTGCTGAAATACAAAAAACATGCTGTAAGTATAGAAGCTGGATTCAATAAGCAGCAGGCGAAGTTTGATAATAATATCAATTTACAAAACGCGGTTGGCCAGGTCGACCTGGTTCGCTCCGATTCTGTTAATAATATTTTATACGATCAAACTAATATAAATCTAAAGGTACGGGATGTTTTTACTATAAATCGGCTGTTAACCTTAGTTGCTGAGGGCAGTGTATTGTATCTCATAAATGAAAAGGGAAATAAGTATAATGGTAAGAATAACGACAGATTTCACCGGATGTATTTTCTACCTGCTTTATCAGCCAATATGCAACTAAATAAGTTCAATAAATTGAATTTCTCATTCTCCGCCAGAAATATAGCTTCCTCCATCCAGGACATTTCAGATGGCTTTACTATAAATGGATTAACAAGGGTTTCGAAAGGGAGCGCAGCCATTGGATCTAGCACTGCTTATACCGGCAATTTAATATATTCGTTTATTGACCTTATAGGCCAAAAATTATTATTTTTTTCAGGCATTGTGTATCAAAAATTGCCTGACCTGTATTTATACAACCAATTACCCGATCCCTACTATACATTGGCTTACAAAATACCTTCCAGTACCACTACTACTACCACCAGTTTTTTTTCACGGGCCGATAAGTATCTTTTCGATATGAAAATTAAAATATCACCGCAGCTTAGCTTTTCGACAGGGATCACCAACAGCATGTTAAATTACGAAAAACGGAAAAATAGATTCAATCAATTAAAAACAAGTTGCGAAATGGCCTTTAATTTTGCCCCATTCAATATCAAAGGTGGCGTTGATTATGCATTTTCCTGGCAAAAGAATAATTCCTCTACACAAGAACAATTGAAAAATAGCATACTCAAATGGAATATGGATATAACCTGGAAAATTTCGCCTGCTGTTTTGTTTAATACAAGAATCGATGCAAATAATGTAAATCCGTCCGGCCAACGAGCTTCGAGTTTTTTACTTACTTCGGCTGAATTAAATATTCATTCAAAGAATAACCGTTTTCAATGGGGCGCAAGGTGTAAAAATTTGCTCAACCAAAAACATTATACTTATTCTTCCATATTACCTACCGAAACCGTTGTTGAACGATATCAGCTATTGCCGTTGATGGTTATGGGTTTTATTGGTTTGCAGTTTTGATGGTTGATCGAAAAGCACTTTAATGCAAGTAAGCGTTTTCGTCATTAGTGAGAGACGAAAGAATTTTCATAGATCACTAAAGTTTGGGTTCTCCATATTTTTATCTATTTAATAACCGTCACTTTAAAATAACTTGCCGTCATATATGCCATGAAGGGATTGCCTAATATAAATATACCGATCTTTCCCAACCGGTTTGGAGTAAGCCACTTTACTTTTGAATTTCTAAATTCGACCGCTTTAAGCAATTTTATCCAGGTGCGAGGCTTTTGATGTTTATGCCATTCTATAGAGGGTGCCAGTATATTTTTAACACCTATATCGTTAAAAAAATTTTTACAGGAACAATCGGTCACAATCAAAACACCCCCTTTTTTAATTATGCTGAATACATTCTTAAAGATGGCTAAATAGGTCTTGTAACAAGCATCACTTTTCAGCAAATTGATGCCGGCCTCTTCGTCGAGATGGTTAATTGAATTATGCATTATCACTACATCATACATTTCGCTGCCTGCCTCCTGAAAATAATCCTGTAATGTATGCGTGTTCAATTCAACAGGTAGCGATGCCGGTAACTCTTTTTGCAGGTCATAAAATTTTTTTATTATTCCATTTGTAGATCCAGCGAACTCAGGTTCAAGGCATACGACCTTTTTGGCTCCTTTAACTGCTGCATAAAACGACAGTAGCCCACTGCCTCCGCCCACATCCAACACATTCTTGTTTGTCAGATTAACATTTTTGAAAAGGGAGTCGAGTTTAAATTGAAGATTTTTTTTGTTGGAAAACATTTTTCTGCTAATCATTAGATCATAAAAGTCGTTTACAATTGTCTGTTTCATTGCACTAATATCTTTTTATATTTAAAAGACTTCTTTCCTTTGATAACTTGCTTGATTTTAAAGCTATGATGTTTTACAAACAATTAAAATTAGGCATATATAGAAACCTAACAGAATGATTTTAGTCATCAATCTGCATAATGAGCCTTATTTAAGGAGCAATAATTTCGTTGGGATATTTCCGGACTAATAGTGTCAGCAGTACAGATTAGAAGATGCGAATTTAAGGCAATTGTGCTACGGATCTTCATTATTTAAAACTACTAATGAGTGTCATTACCATAAAGCCCTTGTTTCACTATTATTTGTATTAATTTTATTATACCAGTTCAGCCCCCTATTTTATATGAATTTAAAGTATCACAAAGAATTAGATGGCGTTAGAGCTATAGCAGCCATCATGGTCATATTCTTTCACTTCTTCTTTTTCTTAGAATCGAATTTGCCGTCGCTTTTGCTCAAGATTGCAAATCTTGGCAGAACAGGGGTTTCATTATTCTTTGTATTATCCGGTTTTTTAATAACGCGTATTCTTATTGCAACAAAAGATTCTCCTAATTATTTCACCAGCTTTTATGCCAGGAGATCATTGCGAATATTTCCACTTTATTATTTATTCCTTACGTTAACTTTCATTGTAATTCCGTTATTTTCCGGAAAGCCTTTTCCGCCATTCAATCTACAAGCATATAGCTGGACCTACCTGCAAAATTTTGCATTAACGTTTAGATGGCCACATGCTGGTCCCAGTCATCTCTGGTCTCTTTCTGTAGAAGAACATTTTTATTTGTTCTGGCCGCTTTTGATCTATATACTTAGCATTAGAAAGATTGTAAGTGCTATTGTATTTATAATTGTAATGGCTTTTGTGGTAAGGTATGTTATGATTGAGCGTGACTATGTAGCTTATTATTTTACGTTTGCCAGAATAGACGAATTGTCCATGGGTGCCATATTAGCTGTTCTTGAAATAAAGAATAAACTAATTAACAAGAATGCAAATAAATTTTTACTAATCTCAGTGATCCTTGGTATTCCGACAATTGCTCTTTTGGTAATATTTACCGATATGGGCAATACCATTATTCAGCTAGTTAAATACAAATTACTTGTGTTTACCTATTTGTGTATGATAGGATATATAATTTCATTACAAGAAACAAGTTGGATTAAAAGGATCCTGCGCAGTAAGCCAATGTTGTTTTCGGGGAAAATAAGTTATGGTTTATATTTATATCACCCTCTTTGTAATGATGCAACCTGGAGTGCTTTTCCCAAAATGAACCTGGCACTAAATTTTATTATTTCAGTCGCGTTTACTTATATGGTAGCATCAGCAAGCTATTATTTATTTGAGTTGAATTTTCTGAAGTTAAAACGGTTTTTCGAATACAAAAAGGAGAAGGGAATTAAATCTGAAACAGGCGTTATTCTTAATTAAAATATTTGGGCAGTGACGTTAATTCTCACCCGATCTTCAACAATATTTACCAAAAGCGACGTACATCAGTAGTACCCGATATTTACTTACTGACAGCTTAATTTACATCGGCAATACCTGAATTGCATTAGAATAAAGCCTTTATCGACATGGGTTCGATATTCCATTCCAGGATATACATGAATCCGCCTCGTAAATTTTGACCCTACTAAAAGAAAAGGTTATTTTTGGGCTAACCAAGTAACCCAAAGACCTATATGACCAAGTTCCTTGCCCTACTAACAACCAGTGTTTTTACGTTCTTTTTAAGTTTTGCACAACCAGTCATTCAATCGTTTTCTCAGGCAGGCTGGCAGAACGTACAATCGTTGCTCCGTTTCACCCATTTCACGCAGGTCTTTAGTGTGCATGTCCAGGCAATAGGCGCATCCATTAATCTGCTATACCCGATAATAAATTAATTCCAAAAGCGACCGCTCTACCTGCGACTTCGCCAGGTATTTGCCCATGCCAGACATTGATAGCATTGCCGGCATAGCCTTTTCAACTACATTAATTCTCTTTGTCATTTTTTCTGATTTTAAAAGTTAACATATACCCTAATAATGACTGAAAAGAACAGAATAGGACAACCCTGATCACCCTGGCTATTTTTACAACTATATGAACAAAGACTGCCTGAAATCATTTTTAGAATTACAAATAGTCTGGAAAGACGAAGATATGTTCGAATTAAAAGTGACAGCATCAAATGGTCGCTACTTTGGAACAACAGAAGTTTATGATACTACAGAATCATTATTTAGTTTCGCTCAAACACTCATTGGTTTTCCCAAAGACAATAATAAATTGTTTCACGACGCAGGTAATAAAAATGGGTATGCTTACTTTTCTATGAATTTTTATTGCATTGACAATGCTGGACACATTGGAGTTGAAATAAATTTAGAAGATACTGTAGCGACAGAATTCAGGCACCAGGAAAAGAACAAATTGAAACTTGAAATTATTGTTGAACCAAATGCAATTGACAACTTCCAAAGAGAATTAAGCCAACTTGCGACAACCCAAAAAGGAACTGCAAACCTTTATGGCAGAGACAACAGGCTTGACAATTAAACGATGCGATCCCTTTGAGATCCCTCTCCTATTTTTAGTTACTAAATTTCCTATTAAATATTTCTCACATCATTGTATTTGCATGATACTCACCTTATGCAATTCTGCAAACACCTTCCCCTGTTGTTTTTGATCGTTAGAAGCCCGGCAATCCGAACCTCTTTATCTACTTTATCTGAATTATAGACTTTAGCTATCAGCTATATATACGTCAAACAACTCGCTGCTCCTCCTTGTGGAAAACTAAATCTTTACATATATATTGAATAATCTGCACATAAAAAACGGGTAAAACACCTTTTTTTATTTTGCAAAAAGAAACCAACTTGTAATATTCACATTAATCATGGAACCTATTAGTAATCATCCATTGTGGGATTTTTTTATAGCCCACTCTCACGTTGACAAACAAACAGCCCTTGAGATTTACGAAGTACTTCATGGTGTTAACTATAAAGTATTTTTAGATCAAAAATCTATATTGCCTGGTGCCTCATGGGATCTGGCCATACCAGATGCGCAGAAACGATCGCTCATTACCATTGTGCTGATTTCGGGTAACATTCGGCAGTCGCATTTTGTGAGAGAAGAAGTACAAACGGCTATTGCACTATGGCGAACAGATCCAAATAGTCACTGCATCATTCCTGTTTTTTTAAATGGCATAATTGATGACCTTCCCTACGGTTTGCGATTGCTTCAAGGCATTGATCTGAAAAATTCGGGAAGTGTCACAAATCTGGCTAATAAACTGATTGAATGTTTGGTCCACTTTAAATCGGTAGAACCGATAGTGCCTGATTATCAAATCGAGAAACAACATATATTGTTGTCCTTTCCCGCGGGGCCGCTAGTGCCCTTTCATATGATCCCAAGAGTATTGATCGAAACTTATAGTGCTTTTATTGGGGAGAATGAATCGAAACTGGTTGTGTCGGAAGCCAATGCATTCAGGCTTGAGGCAAGTCCCGATACTAATTTCATCATTCCATTGTATAAAATTCTTGCTCCCGAAAAGGTTGCCGCATTTGATTTTTGGCAGGATGTTTTTCTATACGCAGGATTGCAGGGACCAAGAATGGTTGCTGCGATATTGCTGATAGTTCCAGATGACCAGTTTAGTGCCAAAGCAAAAGAGGCAAGACGAAAATTGTTGATGCAGTTAAAAAATCACTCTTAAACAAACTTTTTATGAAAATGTTTTTGCAGCGCATTGCAACAATTGTATTGCTGGTAATTTTATTATGGCCATTATCACTATATGCGCAACCCCGGGAAATAATTGATGCATTAACAAGCATCTCAAAGGTCACGAGTGGCCGCAAAGCAGACAATACAACAATGTTATTGCGTGAAGCAAATTTTGAAATTCCTGAATTTTTGAAACAACATTGGGATAAATTTTCAGCATATAGAAAACTGGAAACAGCTTTTTGGGTTGCAGAACAAGCCGGTCCGGGCAACGGGCAAAAACTCATTGCCTTTTTGTTTAAGCGCTTGGGCAGGGAATTTGAATCTGTTTCTGCAGATGCTTCGGCCACTGAGTTCTTGAGATTACCGGATGAGATGCCAATGTTTGCTTCACCGGCCACTATACACCTGCCTGCTACCGTGTCAACCGACATTTCAAAATCTATTATTACTATTACCAAATACACGGATGCCAAAGCATTAGGTGGCACACACGGGATCTTAAAATATTATTTTGATTTGCCTGATGAGGTAGTTGTCAAATTACTGCGTGAAAGTGCTACAGATTTCGACGCTTTAATAAGAGGTATCGAACTGGCATCTATTCCTCCCGAAAAAAAAGAGCGGCTGGTTAAAATATTAACCGACCTGCGGGAAAATTATCTTACTGCCAATATGGATCAGGAGATAGTAAAAATACTTGATATGCCCGATTTCATTGTAGAAAAACCGGGAGCGACTTTACATTCAGAACCTCAACGTGAAAAACTCAGGTATGAATACGACCACTTTTTGCATGAGAATTATCCCACTCCAGAGTCCAAAAAATTCAAGACAATGCGTAGATACGATAGGGGATTTGGAGGCGTTATTTTAGGGAATAAAATTTCACAGGCAAAAAATATCGGGAAACTAAAACAGATTGTGTGGATACATGAACAGGATGCCAACGGGATAAATTATTCTGGGCACCTTGAATTTTGGTTCGCCGATAACATTGTTAAACGATTACCAGGTATTTTATGGGAGGATATATATGCAGCATACAACATCATTTATGTTGACAATAAAAATCTACCGTTAAATAAAGGAGATGGAATCGGTTTAATAGGAGCTGATTATCCTAAAGTATATTCAGAAGACAGGGTATACGATTCTCTGATAAAAAGCTTTAGATTAACATCCACTGAATTAGCCTATTATAATCTTCTTTCTGATTGGGAAAAATTTATAATTGGCTATAAAGCCAGGGTAAATAAATTAAATAAAACAGCCAAAAATATTGAAGAAATAGACCGGCAGATGGATGATTTGCAAAAAAAAATAAAAGAATATGGATCGTCATATGAAAAAATGCTTGAGTTGGGACAAATACTGGAAATTCAACGAAAGGAAGAAATCACTAAATATAGAGCAACTTATAGTGAGTTTCAGCATGATTCTATTTTATATGAGAATTACATAAAAAGCAACCGAATTTTCAAAGCGAAATATCCAAAGGAAACAGTTAGTATGATGAATTATATCTCGTATTGCAATAAGGCTGTATTGTATCCTGTCATTGCTAATCTGCAACTGGGAAGAAGCTTGTATCGTTGTGATATTTTACCCAGAATAGGACCCGCTTTGATTCAAAAAATGCAGCAAAAAGGTGCAACTGAAGAGGAAATAAAAGCATGCAAACAATGGCTTCGCGGGACTGACTCAATTGGATGGAAGTTTTCGGATGATTCGTTGCAGATCAGCTTTGATAAAAATTTTCTGCAGGTCCAAAGAATTAATAAGCAGATGGGAGATGGCTTTGTGATCTTTAATGCCATAACCACAGATAAAAAAAGACAAAATATCTCTCAGGAACGCCCGGAATTTTGCAAGGTATTGCCTGCATTGACAAGAGTATTTTATGATTACCACCGCTTAAATAATTTTGTAAAATTGATGGCAGTGGTTCGTTGGGCCAAACAAAACGGGGCCGTTTTTCTTAATAAACCGACACCCCCACCCTTATGTAAAGCACCAATTTATTCAAAGTTGACAGAGAATGGTGAGGTGATCTTTATTGATAGAGAATAATATTTTGTGCGTAACATTCCTGCATAACTATAGTTCATCCGGAACTGGCATTAGGAGTATTACTGTGTATGCAGAAAAACAAATAGAAACGAAATCCTGCTGCGCCCCTTCAAGAAATAAAGCGAATAAGGGCTAGACAAAATTTAACCTCTATTAATTATTATAGCTCACTCTGTCCAAACTTCGATCTGTATGCCGTATCCTATATCAAAAAACCTGACCACCTTTTTTCTAAAATCACCAGGAAGTGCTTCAAAATCGCGGACCACAGGAAGAATTTCAAAATAATGAGCATCTGTTCTTACAACAATAAACGAAGATTGGATATCATCAACAGCGTGACGATCAATAAATCTAATTTTATTCCCCTGATTAAGTATTTGAGGGGAAATTAACGGTTCCCACATGATACTGGATTAAAAATAATGAATAGCTCAAAAATATACACATTATGTATAATTTACAAGTTAATGAGCATACACTTTTTAATAGAGTACCATACAGGATACACCAACGTAATTATACGAAAGTATACTTACGGGTAATTTTTGCGACTGAGATTTCTACCTTAGTATGATGCACTTATATAAGAATGTTCAAAATCCTGCTTACTTACATCTTCATACAAGTTAATTATTGTAGCCTGTGAAGACTCCATCCATACTTCCATGCCGATATGATAACCGATGTCTATATACCTAACTATTCTTCTTACAGGATTATCCATGAAACCATCGTTTTCCTGTTTCACTACAATCTCAAAATAATGCTGTTCCGTTTTAAATACCTGGAATATCTTTTCTTTGAAGGGGGAGCTATTACCAGATGGGATGAACCTAACTGTATCGCCCAAGGCTACTTTTTCACCTGATTGAATGATTGTCCACATAGTTTTATAGGTATGGATTATTGAATTGTTTTGGACTTATTGATTGCAAAACCTCCAAAAGATGCAAATTCTATACCAAAATATAATGTATTTATCTTATGTATTTTTCCGTATAAACGATAGTACAAACACTAACAACGAGGCATAAGTATTGCTTTTTATTTAAAAAGTCGTGGTATGGAATTGCGGTTTGCTGGTCTTTCTGCTATTGAATTGAGAAATATGATCCTTGACGAGAGGCGTAAATTCATATTGGCCTTACAGTTTAATTCACCCTTAAGCGATCTTGAGGAAATAAGAGAGCAGATAAGATTACTGGACGATGCTCTTTCAATTAAGGAAAAAGAAGAACTTAAAATCCAGGCTGCGGAAAATTCGCCCCAGGTAAAAAATACAAATATAATTGACGCGTAAAAGCGGATCAGAATCGCTTTAATTGGAGTAACTAGTATTTCGCGTACTATTTGGGCTTTCGCCCCTACTTCGTTTGACTTTTTAACCTAATCTGAGCCCGTGTTTGCAGACGGCATCGGAAACGGATGTAATTAGCAGCAAGGAAAATTATCACTCATTTTTAAACCACCCTGGCCCACATTACGATGTGTTACTTCACGTTTTCGAATGTTGATTTCCTCAACAAGTGCATTGATGATAGCCCTATGTTGTGCACTTTCTTTTAAACTGCCAACAACAAAAGCCTTGGTATATTTTTCCGTTTCCTCTGCCAGCAAGTCAATTAACGTTTGCAAATCT
The DNA here is from genome assembly GCF_017742245.1 of Niastella soli. Classification (GTDB taxonomy): domain Bacteria; phylum Bacteroidota; class Bacteroidia; order Chitinophagales; family Chitinophagaceae; genus Niastella; species Niastella soli. The sequence continues at coordinate 485,440 of NZ_JAGHKO010000005.1, read as the reverse complement.
TGTTGCTGGTAAGTGTGATCCATAATTTTGTATCCACAAACATTACACCATTTCATACCACATAAGCATTAGAAAAGCATTAGAACCGAATTAACAGTGTAAGCACTTAACGCTCGCATGTTTAAAATATTCTATATTTGTAATCGAGTTATAATCTTATAACCCACTTAATTACTGTAGATTACGGAGCACTATTTAATTCCATAAGGCAGTCTTTCTGTTAGAGGCTGTCTTATTTTTTTATGTTCAATTAGTATGTAGCGCGCCATCGCATGGCAAATAACTCCTTTATGTACCCGTTTTATCATCCATTTTAGCTTTTAACCTTGCCAGCCCTTCCTGCGTAGCCAACGCCCAATTGGGATTAAACAAGCTGTATCCTGAATCCCGCAGTGATTTTAATTCCCTTGTCAACCATTGGCTATAGCCATTCTGCAAATGCATATTATATCGATATGCAGTTAAATGTTTATCGGCATACTCATATAATATTTCAAAAAAAAGCTGCTTATTCATTACCGTAAAACCCCAGGTCTGATGACTTAACCCTACTTGATCCTCGTTAAATATTTCACCCGAGGCAAAGTCATCAAAGCTTAATTCATGATAATACATAACACCCAGCATTCCGGTTCCAAATAGCCTCTCCACCACTGCATCATTTAGTAAAGCAGGAAAATAATACACGTTTGTGCCGATAAAAAAGGCGTATGCAATTTCATCCGGCGGGTCGAATCTTATGTCCAGATTTCTTTCAATAGTTTGATTGGAACCTTTATCTGTTATTGTCCATTTCATATTTTAGTAAAAATAGCTCCCGAAGCTATCAAAAATTCCGCTTTTCGATCGGAGCTCCAATCAGAATGCAGGAATGGTCATACCTTTGAAACTATGTATCCACTCTTATCAAATCACATAGCCCGATATGTGTCGGTTGACGAGCAGGACCTACACACATTTTGCGCCACCCTGAAATCAGTGAAATTACGTAAATACCAATATCTGTTGCAGGAAGGAACGATTTGCCGTCACGATTATTTTGTCATTAAAGGAGGCGTTCGACAATACGAAGTTGACGACAAAGGGCGGGAAAAAGTTATTCATTTTGGGTTTGAAGATTGGTGGATAAACGACAGGTATAGCTGGTTAACCAGCTCTCCGTCCATTTATAACATTCAGGCGCTGGAACCAACCGAGGTGCTTCAAATTGAAAAAGATACCCTTGAACAATTATTTATCACAATTCCACGCCTTGAAAGATATTTCCATATCGTATTACAGCATGCCTTTGCCAACTGGCAGGGTCGTATACTTGTTTTACAAAAACCCGCCATTGAAAGATATGCGCATTTTCGTAACTTATATGGACATCTTGAAAACCGATTATCACAGCAACACGTTGCATCATATCTAGGGATAACCCGGGAAAGCCTGAGCCGGCTAAGGAACCACGCCGCACAACCTGAGAAATAGTCATGTGATATTTGTCACAACAATTTTTTACCAAACCTCACAATATCATCCATAACGCTGCCCTCATCTTTGTTCAAAATTACAATTGATGATGTACAAAGATCTTATCAATTCCATTATTGCAACCGACGACAGTTTGATAGGTTTTATTTTGCGGATCACTCTTGGCATTGTTCTTTTCCCACATACAACTCAAAAAATGTTCGGATGGTTTAACGGCCCCGGATTAGCAGGTGAAATGAGCTTTATGACAACACAGGCTGGCTTGTCTGTATTCACTGCAATTGTCGCTATCACAATTGAATGCTTGGGAACTTTTATGTTGCTAACCGGCACCGCTACAAGAATTGCATCAGCTGGCATTTTTGGATTATTCGTTGGCATGATAGCCACCTGGCATTACAGAAATGGATTTTTCATGAACTGGTTCGGCAAACTTCCGTCAGGCAAAGAGGGCTTTGAATACCATTTATTAGTGCTCGGTATGTGCATAGCCATCTTCATAGCAGGGGGAGGCCGTTACTCGATTGACAAGTGGATCACGGGACGATAAAATGAATTTAATCGATCACCAACACAAAAGATCGGCAACACGCTGATGATCAAACCGCATGCTTTGCAAGCCTTTTTAGTCTCTAAAAATCTATCGGAAAATTGTCTTAACAGGGGTCACGAAAGGCGCAGTACAATTGCGCCTTTCGTTTGAACCATCGTTTTGGCCATAATTGAAAAATTTAGCAGACTAAATAATTACTACTACTGTAAATATCTGCAAGGGATGCTTTAAAAAACGCTGCCGAAACGCCCATTTTACTGCCCATCTTACGGCGACTTTATAACGACCTAATAGCGACATGCCTTCTACTTGCCTCCTCTTTGCATCCCTTTTACCTATGTTCCCACTATACATGTACCATATTCCCACTATAACTCCACTATGTACCTACTACAGCACACTCCTCTTGGTAAATCATTTCGTAAGTAATACACCCCAGTTTGGAGCCACGATGAGTGCTCTTTTGCTTTTCCACTACCGAGAAGGCAAAGAGGTGGAATTGAGATGGGATTAAGGAGAAAGAGAGGCGAGAAACACCTGCAGATGTATAACAGTGGTATTACAGCGCTTTGCGTGCTGTATAGCTATTGAACGGCGTTTACGTTAGATTTATTTCCTTTTATGTTATTTGGAGTCTGTTATTGATTTTGATCAATTGCCCCCCTTCATTTGCCGCAGGTCACTTTTACGCCTCAAGACAATTTAACAACATTAAACAGCTAACTATTAATCGCTTAGAAAGGAATTCTTTCAACAAACATTTGGTCCCTGTGCCTAATTCCTAACATTCAAATAATGCAAACTACGTAGCACATTCGAGCCGCGAGATGAAGGACTACCGCCAACCGGGATTTACAAAATATGATCTAAATAATAACGCCTATCACTATTTGTAATTCTATTGAACTTTTGTACTTTGGTCGTTAAAAATTAAAATTTACGACCAGGCGAGCAGATGACGTTAGCTGCAAACCATTAAAGAAAATAGTTTCCGAAATCACATGGACCACATAACGCATTTCAACCCTATTATACAATTGCCCTTTTTTAAAACTTCAAATATCAATAATGACTAGAAAAGTTTTGGTCCTATCCCTAGCCCTTAGCAGCATTCTTTTTGGTTGTGATAAGAACTCCGACAACAGCAATGAGATCACAGAACTCCAACAAAGACTCGATGCGCTTGAAAAAGGCAAGACAATTACCATGATAGCTTTCGATGGCACGAACATGATCTTAACCTACAACACAGGAGAAAAAGTAACGACTCCCATTCCAGCAGGAATTAAAGGAGATAAGGGAGACAATGGTGCGACAGGTGCCACCGGAGCAACTGGTAAAGATGGAGTAGGCATCACTTCCATCACTTACGATCAAACTACAGGCGTTTTAAAGATCAAACTCACCAACGGAAACGAATCTTCCTTCCAGATCATTACCAGTGCAGATGGCAGCCTTTCTGCAGTGTTGCTTTCAGATTCAAATGGCAAGCAGTTAATTTCTTCGATTTATGCAGGTGCAGTCCCATACCTGGAAATGACCTATGACCCTGCCACCTTTGATGCTGTCACAGCAAAATCAAGTGAAATTGTTGATGGTCAGATCAGGAAAAACACAGAGATCACAAAAAGCTATACCGCAGGTAAATTGAGTGGTGCAACGGTGAAGAGATATGCAACAAAGCGAGAAATAGCATATACGTATACTTATTTAAATTCTTCTAGCCAGACGGTAACTTTCACCTCAAACAAAGGTAGTTCTTACACTGAAGGAGGCACAAACGGCTTGTACACATTGTATATATTAACCAGTCAAAGCGGCGGCAACTATTATTACGCCAAGTACACAAATATGTACAAAACGTCCACCGCTTTACCCAATTACACTTCCTATGTGAAATACAGTGAAACCATAGCCTATAATATAAGCACCAGTGTCATTACCGTAGCTGGTAGCTTCTGGTACCAGGCAAACTACGAATATCACAAAACAGGCGAAAGCAATGCGGGTGATCTTGTCTCAACAGATACATATGCGTTTGAAACCAACTCAGACGGATTGATCAGTAAAGCATCCAATACCGCCGAGCAGCGGTATGTGACATTCACCTATAATGCTGCAAAAAAAGTAACGCAGTGCGTAGAATATATTAATAGTGTAGCTGGCAAAACGATGAATTACGAATATAATGCAGCTAACCAGCTGACATCTGTAAAGGAACAAGACGGTGCTACTACTACAGAAATGATGAAGGCTGAATATGACGCCAATGGAAATCCGATAAAAATATATACTTATCAGAGCGAAATGTACTCCTACGGTTATGACCAGTTCGACCCATGGGGCAATCCATCAAATCCATGGGGTGGTGCAGTCGTTCGTCCTGCTGGTTTGTATTTGTATGTTACATTAGAATACACGAACTTTAAAAACTTCTTTGGCAATACAATAGGGTCAGTGTTCCCCGGTTTAGGTGCTTACAATTTTGTAAATGCGCCAAAACGAATAACCTATGCTAACAGCATCGCTTTTGGCTCTATTGAATATAAGGACTTCAACGAGTTCGGCTACCCTCAAACAATCGTTGCCAACGCCGCCTCCGAGGAAGGCAGCATCCGCTTTGAGCTGATTGCCAACTATATCAAAAAAACCAACTAATATAACTGGTTGAACACAACGCAAACTGCCGTAAACAATACCATTTGTTTACGGCAGTTTCCTATTGACTTTTTGACCCAATGGAAATCCAAATACGCAAAAGCCTCCTCCCTCTCCTATTACTGTTTGCCTGCTATAACCTACAGGCACAGGTACATATTACCGGGCATGTTTATTATCAACAAAAGAGCTTACAAAATGCTTCAGTAAAGCTGAATGGAAGGAAAACCTACCAACAAGTAACAGACAGCACCGGTTACTTTTCTTTTTCCTCTTTACCACAAGAAACATACAGGCTTGAGGTCACTTACGTATCATGCGCTCCTTATGAAATTACATTTACAGTCTTAAAAGACACCAGTCTTCAAATTTTACTGGATACCAAAAACAACACACTCAAAGAAGTTACCATATTTTCCGGGAAACCACTCTCCCCTTCCGCCAATATTGAATTGAGCCACGAAGAGATCGTACGAAAAGGAAGTGTGCTGGGGGAGACAAACATTTATGAGGCATTGCAAAAACAAGCGGGCATTATTCACACCTCAGAATTAAACAGCGGGCTTTTTGTGAGAGGATTCAACTCAGGTAATACAGCGATGTTGCTTGACGGCATTAATACCTTCAGCGGCAATCACCTGCTTGGCATCTACCCGCCGGTAAATGCAGACGCTTTTGAAAATATTCAATTACTGAAAGACAACATCCATCCAAAATATAACGGCTACCTGGCCTCCTATCTTTTACTGGAAACCGAAAACAACGTCCCGGACAGTGTTCATACAAATGCAGAGCTAGGCATCCTTACTTCCAAACTGGGTGTGCAAGTTCCGTTGGTAAAAAACAAATTGGGTATTATAAGCAACATACGACGCTCCTACTTTGACCTTATTTCCAACACCTACAACAGCTTTAATAAAAACAAACGAGACTATTCCCCCTTACCATCGTATGGTTTCTATGATTGGAACAACACAATTATTCTTGACAGCAAAGCCGGTTTGTTTAAAATAAACACCTTCAACTCCAGTGACCGGCTAAACATGGACAACGCCCAACTTTATCTTGATGCGATATGGAAAAATTGTACGATCGGCATAAACTGGCAATATCGGTTAACCGATAAACTGAACATGAAAATAAATGCGGGAATATCTGATTACCAGGCAAAAGTATCCTATAAAAGCCTTGGCCGCCAGCTTAAAAATGGAATTACAGAATCAACAGTGGCAGTGGATATGCATTGGACCGCCGCAAAAAGCTTTTACCTGGATTATGGAGTGTACATGAAAGCCAGTAAACTTAAAATGAGCTCGCTGACCCTTGCTGATGCAGACAGCATGGAAAATAGCATTTCAATAAATAAACCGGCAAACAATATTGGGACCTACATTTCCGGCAATATCTCGCTGAGCCATGATCTTCAGTTGAAACTGGGCACAAATATCAATCGATATTCATCTAACAAAGAATTCTACAATATAGCACCATCATTAAATCTCATTTACAATAAATACAAACAAGGCGTTCTCGTAAGTATTAGCAGACAATTGCAGTTTTCACACCTCTATGTACCCACAGGCATACAATTGCCTATAAACATCTGGTATCCGAGTGTACAAAACGCGCCACCGGAAGATGCCTGGCACTTTGCAACAACATTTAGCAGTGTATCTGGCAGAAAAATAAAAGGCAGCATTTCTGTTTACTATATTTTATTGGCAAATCAAACTGAGTTTTTAGACAAGAACTATTTCTCTTCGCTTGACTTCAAAACTACTCAGGGGTCGGGATCATCTCGTGGCATAGAGTTCAACCTGACTTACAACAGCAAAACATTACAGATGGAGGGGCATTATACTTACGGCAAATCAACCTGTCATTTTCCTGGCATTAATGGTGGCAAAGAGTATTCGCTGCCTTACGATATTCGACACAAAGCAGACTTTTCACTATTGTGGCAATTCAAACCACAATGGTCATTTTCCCTGTCACAATATGTTCAAAGCGGCAGTATTATCACAATGCCTACCGGCTTATACATTCATCAAAATGTCGACGTTAGTCATGGCGATTTACAGCCTGTACCTGTTTATACAGAAAGAAACAATTACCGAATGCCCCTGAACCATCGAATGGACATATCGGTAAAACACACGTTCAATGTAAAAAATGTCAGCTGCTCATGGAACGGAGGGTTCTACAATGTGTATGCATATCAAAACCCTTATTTTGTTTATTTCGTAACCGAAAAAAAAGAAAATGGCGACAAGTATTTACAAGCGAAAACAAAATCGATCCTTCCACTGGTGCCATTTATTTCAATAAAAGCAGCATTCTAAAAAACATGAAACGACTGATCCTTTTAATTTCAATTATCTCATTTATTACACAAGGTTGTTCCAAAGCCGACATTAACGTGCAGATCCCCGAAGGCCCCAGAAACATTGTAGTGGAAGGCTATGTAACGCCCGGTTACCCCGCTGAACTTACCCTATCCGAAAGCAATATACTCAATGATGATCTGGTATTACTGGCAATTTGGAACGCCCAGGTTAAAATAAACACAGATACAGGCACAATGATTGCCCAAAACATTCTGTACAATAAAAACGACCGGCATATTGTTGTGAACTACAATTGCAGAGACACCGTAAGACAAGGCTCACACTCATTCTTTAATTTGAACATTACTACCAAAGATGGAAGATCTGTGCAGGCGTCAACGAAAATAGTCAGCGCTGTACAAATTGAAAATGTTGAAATGAATGATGACAACATTGTTGTACATCACAACTTATTGACTGATACTTCCAAGTATTTCAAACTCTCCTTTGCCAATTACAAAAACGGGAAACCAGCCCTCACCAAAAACCTATTGTATGATCAAAGCAACAGCAATAGCACATCGTGCGTGATGCCGTTATCCAAATATAAAAACGATGCAGATTCCATTGTAGTCACGTTATTTCATATTCAGAAGGAGTATTATGACTATTTAAATTCAGTCGAGAATGCAAGCAGTGCATTTCTCGATCCGCTCTTAAATCCTGAAACCATAAAGTCCAATATCAATGGAGGCATCGGAATTTTCACCTATTATACGCTGGATAAGTTCTCTATTAGTTTATAGTAACATTGAATTAGCGCTTTTCCAATATTCAACAACTGTTATTCCTGCTTTATAAGTTGTATTTCACTTGTAAGTTTTATGTCTTCACCTACCATCAATCCACCAGACTCTAAGGTGGCATTCCAGGTTAACCCAAAATCTTTTCGGTTAATTTTTCCTGAGATGGAAAACCCGGCCTTTGTTTGTCCGTAAGGGTCTTTGGTAATACCTCCAAACTCTACATTGAATTTTACACTTTTTGTTACATCTTTAATGGTTAAATCCCCTACCAGAACAAAATCCCCTTTTTCTTCAGCCCCCTCCGTTTTATTAGAAATAAAACTAAGTGTTGGAAATTTTTCCACATCAAAAAAATCAGGACTTTTCAAGTGATTATCTCTTTGTTCGTTATTGGTATTAATACTTCCAATATTGGCCTTGAACGAGATCTTCGCCTTTGAAAAATCCTCATTTTCAGTTACAGCATGTGCTTCAAATAAATTGAAACTCCCTGTAACGTAGGTAATCATTAAGTGCCTGATCTTAAATTGCACTTCGCTGTGCGCAGGATCTAAAACCCAGTTATTGGTTGCCATTTTATTATTATTTAAGAATGTTTATTTTTACGCAATTCCATTAGTGTCCCTGCCGGGCCACTCATTTATCCCAACCCAGGCATAGGACCATATGGATACATCATTACTATAGGACACATAACAACCTATCCTTCCGCCAAACATTCACCTAGTATTTTCAGTACTAATGCTTTATGCAGCTGGAAGAGCGGGAACAACTGGCAGACAAAGCATTGGATATCAAACCGAAAGCTTGCAAACTGTGTTAAGTCTTCTGAAAATGAACAAACAATTCTTCAGGAATCAAACCAGTTTAGCCAGTAAGTTTTAGAAGAAATACCCCCATGAGAGCAATACATATTTTTGTCTTTATCATTAGCATACAACCAGCCTTTGCGCAAACAATAAATACTAATAAGGTATATCAATTTTATAAAAGCTATAAAGAAGTGGAAGATTCTATTGCAACCAGGATCAACCCGAAAAACACCATAATTTACAAGATATGTGAAGGACATGTCGCCTTCTACCTGATTCAGGAAAATTCACATTGGACAGGTTATTTCATTAAAAACCTGCAGCGCGATGTTCCGCTGCCCACAATAATTGACACACTTGAAAACGGCGACATAGTTGAGTTTAAACCATACGAGACAGAGCTACAAATATTTAATGCTGACAGCATAGAGAAAAAGCTATTTCAAAACCACCTCAATGACATTCATCAGATAAGCGAGGATGCTCTCCAGGATCAGCTTATAAAGCATGCAAAGAAAAAGCACAAAACAACTTATCTATCACTTCCGATAACGTCACATGATTGCAATAGCACAATTATGATTTACGGAGAAAAAAACATTTCGGCTACATATAGATGGTCATTGACAATTTCAGAAGAAATGCACATTATTCCGACATTAAGAATATTTTACGAGACCCAACAACTATTAATACGATCGGTAAAAAATTATTATCAGTAACCTGATTATAAGGGTACACTTCCGCTTAACAAGATCATTCGCCTCGCAAATTCCTGATAGGATTGGCCAATGCAGCCCTGACCGCCTGAAAGCTTACGGTAGCAAAAGCAACGACCAATACCAGTAAGGGTGCAATTGCCAGATACCACCATTCAACACCTTTACGGAATGCGGTATAGTCAAAATAGCATATAAATCCCATAACTGTACCTAACCTACATGCAGCTATAAATCAACAATTTGCGCAAACAACACGAAGGCGTCTGTTCGCTTTCGTTACTGTATTTGTCCGGATTCAAACAAACGCCGTAATAAGCTTCCGCTGCTACAGACATAATTGCATTAATTTAGCTTTCCTAATCAACGAAAATGCCTGTCCAGCGAGATGCCTTAAAAAATAAACACCTTTTGCCTGAAGGATACTCCTTATTGCAAAGTATTCTGTTGTCAGGAGCCTTCTTAAAAAATCCGGTAAAATCGGTTTCCAACAGTATGCACCGCTTTGCCGGGACCTACACGGCTGCCATTGGCTTCAAAAGAAAACTCATTCTCACACAAGACCCGGCTTTCATCCGCCATGTTTTACAAGAGAATCATAAAAATTATCAAAAATCACCAATCGCTACAGAAGCCGCCAGGTACCTCGGGTATGGGATCCTTTTTTCCAACGGTGCTTTTTGGTTGCAGCAACGCAGACTGATACAACCGGCTTTTCACCGGGAGAAGTTGCAAGGATTGCAGGCCGTTATTATTGAAACGATCAAAGAGTCAATAGCAAAATGTCCTATCGGAAATGCAGTTGATCTATATCCTTTTGTTCACGGACTGTCCTTCCGGATGCTGCTCAGATCGATCTTTGATGTTCCCCTGACCCCGGACATCATCGCGGAAATAGGTCAATTATTCGCCGATATTCAGGAGTTCCTGATCAAAGACACCAACCAGCCGGTACGGCGGTTGTGGTATCCGGTTACCGGAGAGCAGCGTACCACGTCCCGAAAAGCGCATCGGTTAAGGGCCATCATTGGAGATATCATCCACCAAAGAAAATCCAGCGGAGAATCAACAGGAGATCTACTGGATATGCTTTTGCACAGCACCTATGAGGACACTGGTGAACGCATGGCGGAGGAACAGATCATTGATGAAGTACTGATACTTATTTTCGCCGGACATGAAACAACGGCCAATACCCTGTCCTGGCTCCTATACCTGCTGGCCAACAATCCTCCTGCCCTTAAACAATTGCAGTCTTCCCTGATCGACACCAGCGTGCAGGATGCTTTAACCAATGAGTGTCTGAAAGCGACCATCAGCGAGGCTATGCGGCTATACCCGGCCGCCTGGATGACGGAACGGGTAGCCATCGAAGCGGACCGCTTCGGCCCCTACTCCTTTCCCGGGGGTACCATTATTATCCCCTTTTTCTTTGGGTTGCACAGAGATGAACAGATTTGGGAAAACGCTTCTGTGTTCGATCCGGAAAGGTTTATGCCCGGCGGAAAAGCCACCCGGTCCAAAAATTATTTCCCTTTCGGGGCAGGCCCCAGGATGTGCGTGGGAAACCATTTTGCCATGACCGAGATGTGTTTCTTTGTCCATGCTTTTTTAACGGAATTTGAAATACAATCCACCGGTCATACTCCTGCCATGAAAGCACTCATTACCCTTCGGCCCGACCAGGTGATCCTGCACAGCAAAAGAAAAGTATCGAACAAAGGCTCCTTATGAGCCCTCGCTACTCATCCAGATCATAATTACTCACTATTGTTTATCTTCGAAAACTTAGCATATTATCATGACAATTGAGCATTGCACCATTGAGGACTTTAATCAAATAATCAAGGACATTATTGATTTTTGGGGTAGTGACAGACTTTTGCATTTGCATCATCCATACTTAGTGTATGAATTTGGCAATACTGCGTTTGTGATCAGAGATAATGGACTTGTAATTGCTTATATGTTTGGCTTTTTCTCGCAAACTGACAGTGTGGGATATGTTCATTTGATCGGTGTTCGGGAACGATATCAAAAGCAGGGACTAGGCAAATTGTTATATGATAACTTTATACAGGTATCTAAGTCCAGGGGAATAAAAAAGATAAAGGCAATAACGTCTCCAACCAATAATAAATCAATAGAGTTTCATCAAAACAAAATGGGTATGACGCTGATTGGATCTCCCAATCAGGACGGCATTACTGTGGTTCGTGGTTATTCGGCGCTAAGTCAGGAGACAGTGGTATTTGAAAAATTAATACAAAGAACCTGATATTCATAATTATTGTTAAAGTCATAACTATGACCAATAAGTAGTGACAGCAATATTGGCAGCGGATTGAGCACAAGCTAACTATTGAAATCAACTCACCTCACAATAAAGAACCCTTCAGATCTAATGACCTGAAGGGTTCTTATCTTTAACAGTATCCTTAAGATTAAACGATAGCTTTCGGATCATTCAATGGAAGAACATTATTCAACTTTTTATCCAGTTCATTGGCAACAAAGATCCGCTTTTCATAAAAATCTTTGTTTCCTGGTTCTTCCTGAAGGCCTTCGTTATGCATGGTTAAATATATGTTCAATATCTTTTTATAGTTCTCATTGCCGGCCAGTTTCGCAATGATCATTCTTCTATACCACTTTTCAATGGACCCATACCGCCTGGTATCAGGTACGTCATTATGTAACCGGTCCAGTTCTTTTATATCTGTCAACAATTCCGCCTGAGGATATAATAGGTTCTCAAAAGTTTGAATGATATAGTCCCGGGCCTTTGCCACCGCTTCGGTGTCATCATCTTTTACAGTGATCGCCAATTGTGAAACACCCCTTTCGTCTAGCTGGTCGATATTCATAGTGTACCGCATGCCGCCTTGAATTCCCAGTAGATCAGCATATTCTTCCCAATAGCTTTCTATCGATGCTATTTTCCGGCCCATACTTACCTGCGCGTATAATTCATGCAGGTACGCTTTGCCACCCAGCCTGATAGAAACATAATCCGTATAACCTTCCTGCTTTTTAAAATATGTAAAACCCAGCTCTTCAAAAACAGCAAAGCCTTTTTCTGAAAACCATTTATTCAATTCCTTCCTTAACCCCTTTTCAAAAGATTTCAGATTCATTTTATTGTAGTTTATAAACAATGTTAAAGGTATTGTTTTTATACTCAGTTGCAATTTTACCAACTTCCTTGAGGGTAAATGGCTTATTTAAAACATCATCCAGTACATGGGTATCGGGAGGTCCAGTGAAAAAGATCTCCGGATTTTTATCCCACGCAAAATCAAAGACAGATACTTGCTTGCCAGTTCCTTTTAAGCTATTGAAATTCTTTTGGGCGGTTGAAAAACTGGTGGTCGGCGTTATCTTACCGTCGATATAGACAATATCGGTAAATGAAATTTCAAAGGTACGTGTATTGGCTCTAAAGAACAGCAGATCTGGCTGTGGCTTATTAGTAAACCACGGAGTCAGCTTAACCCTGCTTTGGGTTAACATGACGTTATATCCCTGGTTGTACAAATCATCCATTTTTGTCTTCAAATCCGGGGGCAGGTGATCAAAGTTTCCGCTGTTCCTGAATCCACTTCCTATTTCTGCAATCAGGTCATCTTCGAATAAGTTCCCAAGATCCGGGATCCTGTTGGTTGGTCTAACACTACCAACCCGCACCAGGCCTATTGTTTGCAGGTCTTCAATAGATTGCTGCAAACCAGGCGGTACTGCAAAGGGACTACTTTGAAGGTAAACTTCTCTTAACAACGCATACTTATACCACCATTTCGTATTGGCAGCGTGCCAGTGATTTAATAATTCGGGCGCCGCTATCAATTCACTTCCCAGTGTGGGGTATCTTTCTAAATCGGCATTCAGCTTTCTAAGGATCGATGCTTCCCAATTCTCTATCTGGATCATCAAAGCCGCCCGGGCGGAACCGGCATTTGCCAGTAAGTCATCTATATGGCTTCCTTTCAGGTTACGCTTTGTCAGCCACGATTCCAGCGTATTTTCAGTATTGGCAGCCCCACTGGTGGTCCCTCCACCCGACGTAGATGTATTCTGCGTAGGTGGCTGGTTATCGGTGCTTGTTCCTCGACCTTGTGTACCCGTTTGCCCCTCAGTAGTTGGTGATCCTTGTGCAGCAGGCTGATTCGATGTACCTGTTGGTTCACCTGGGCGGCCCTGCGAGCCGGTACCTATTGACGTGGTTGGTGATCCCTCTACAGGAGGCTGATTCGATGTACCTGTTGGTTCCTGCGTACCTGGCCTGCCCTCAGTAACCGTTTGTGTTTGCGAAGGAGCCTGACCTTGCGTAGGCCGGTTACCCGTAGTGGAAGCCGCCGGATTTTCCCCCGCTTTAGCGGCATTCGCTTCAGCTTTAAACTCCATCACCTCTTCCGCAATCTGCTTCAACCGGACTTCATCAATTGACTCTATAACATATTTAGTGCCTTCCCTATACCCCCTTACCACCACCGTATTTCCCTCAACTGAACCTACCAGCACTTTGCCAATTTGCCCCCCACTATTCTCCGTTTTTATCCAAAGGTTCTTAGTTAGTTCATTAGGTATTAAATATTCTGCGACTTCTGCACTTAATTGTTTTGCAAACAATGTTTCTATAGCCTCCCGAGGCAACCCTTTACTGGATGCTATTCTAAATTCAAGGGCTACCGCAATATCTTTTAATCCCTTGGGCCCAAACTTGATCAATGAATATGTCTTGGAAGCTGCGTACTTAAGCACTGGTATGCACACGTCTGTAAGTACATAATACCCCAGGTATCCGCCCAGATAAGCCCCCGCTTCATTCCACTGATCCGTAGCCCCATAGTACACCACGGCAGCCGCAACCGGTATGAACATCAACTTCTGCGGGGTAAAAAGCGTGGCTACAAAAAACAAGTTATCAATCGCCACCATATCACAGGGCTTTCCCAGTGTAAAATGGCAGGCTGTAACTACCGGCTCTGAACTAACAACGATCTTGTCGTCCTTTGCAGTGCTTCCATCCCAGGAATATAAATTCCAGTCGGCATATTTAACAGCGTAATTAAGGGCCACTTTAACAGACTCGTCAACAACGTACTCTTCTTTTAAAGCCTTTTTCTCATCAATAATTTCACTCTCAATTTTGTCTGACGTCGCTTCTGCAATGAAATATCGCACTGCTAACGCATTCCCGGTTTCGCTTTCAATATTATCTACTGTCGATTTTAAAACTCCACGTAATTCAGGATAGGGTTTGTCTGCGTATCTTAACGCATTACGTTCTGAAATTTGTTGCGCCGTAGGCCGGGAAATAAAATAGTTAAATACTATACGCTTTTTAGGAATAGACCTATAAGCATGAATTAATTTGCCTACTATCGTTTCCCGAACATCACCGTCAGCAGCATTAAGTATTTCCCTGATACCAGTGGCTTCTGACACGCCACTACCAAAGGCAAGACCAATTGTATATTGCTGAGGGTCGTTGTCCGGCGCCTTGTTATTGTACAACACCAGGCATATGATTCCCTTCTCCTTACTTATTGCTGATTTGTCGAAAACATCCTGAGCAAATTTGTCGGCAACCTGTTGAGGGACCGTACAAGTGGTTTGGATAAACCTCGTATAGAACTGATAGCCTTTGCTGATCTCAAGATAGGCCATCTTACTGTCCAATTCTTCCAGCTTATACCCACCCTGAAAGACTGGATTATTTTTATAGTCATGACCTGTTGAAATATAAGAAACTCCATTCAACTTGGCCATTAAAAGGTTGTCGCCGAATTTATTCTTTTTGTTTGTTTCAATCTGGTAGTTCAGTTGTTTTACAATTTTCTCACCCCAGGTTGTAGTGCCATCCTCCGCTTGTACCGCCAATTCATGCTTCAGATTATATGGATCACTATCACATATTTTAATCTCTTCCTTCTGACTGGCAGTACCTTTGGTGACCTTACCTGTTTTCTTGTCTGCTACTTTAACTTCATTACCTGGCTCAACGACCTTGGTTAAATTATTGCAGGAACAATTTGCAAGCTGACGTCCTTCAAGCTTATTCTTGTCATCGATTTTTACTTGTTTGGCAGTCGCATGTACCACTTTTAAGGTTACGCTCTTATTGGTGCCATCAATGGTTCCGTAAACTCCTCCATACTCTCCAGCGTTTGCACCACCGGAATACAATAAGTAGAGGTATATTTTCCCACCCTTTTTAAATGCAGCGAGATTACCATAAATGTCCCCTTCGCGGCTTCCAAAGAAGGCGTATGGGGTCATATCATCGTCGAGCTGTACTGTTTGTCCAATTGGGTCATAAAATATTTTCCCTAACCCCGCAGCAATCTTATCGTCATTTACGCATTTTAAATACGCTTCAGCAAGACTTTGCCCATCGCCTTCACTGTCAAATATTCCCACCGCTATACCGGGATCATGTATCTGGTCCCACTGATATTTCGTAAAGCTGTAGCCGGCAGGATAGTCCATCACATTCCCGGACAACTCCCCTTGCTGGAAACCATAGCTATCGAATGTGTGTTTCAGTTTAAACAATCCATGTCCAAGTTCATGCGCCACTACGTTACCGTTGCTTCCAGTAAACAGGTAGCCGAATTGTTTTCCTCTTGGCATATCACCGGCTATGGTGCTGTCGCTGCCGTCCAGAACAAACAGGTAAACTGCATCCTGCTGAACGCTACGTGCACTACTATACGCTTTGTTCAATGCCTTCATTTCATCGGTCAGTGTCGACAACCAGCCACTACCTGATACGGCCAGTTTATTGTCGTGAACCAGATCCCAGCTATTGTCATCGAACGACTGGTCCTGCGTCACCTGGAAGGAAATGCCTACCGGCTTATAGATGGCATCCAGTTTCTGGCTGATAGCATCTTTATTGACCGAAGCCCCATTTACGGGCACCAACACCAGTTTAAAGGTTCGTTCAGGGTATGATGCTATAAGCAACTTACCGAGCGACAGGAATTTACCCCCGCCCTGTGGGTACAGCGCATACAATTCCTGCGCATCAGCAGCAGGCCCACCAACGATCCTTATCTCCCAGCTCGTACTATCTGCGAGGAGGGTGCTTTCATACCTTGTTCCTTTACCCGTTACAAAGCGAATGCTGTCTACAACAATGCTCTTATCCTTTATTTCCACCACCGCTTTTACCACATCGGTCTTCGCTTCAACGATCGCTTTGCTGTTTACATAATAATTGTCATTCAGCTTTTCGTATTTCTCTCTGAAAAGAACGCTGGCTTTATATACCGGCTGGTATTCATCGAATGCGTATTGCTGTTTTCCATGCGGCAAGAACTTAACAACCGCCTTATCAGTTTTGATCGAGTTCAATTCAGTCGATGTCATATTCATCGCCTCGGTTGAAGCGACCTTCGAAACATTCCCCTCTTTATCAACACCGTAAATGGTACCGTTCTTATCCTTTATGGTTGCCGGCAACTCCTCTACTTTCACCTGTTCTACCTTACCATCACTGCCCGTAACGGCTAAAGTAGCCCCACCCGCGGGAGCATTCCCCGAGCTATCTGCCGTGCTGTTCAGCTCTACGGCTATATGGCTGGCGTCAGGGATTACCATATCTATATAATAGCCGGCAGTGTCTACTCCGTTCACCACAATACCAACATCCCCACCGCCTTCTATTACTTTGTCGAGGTTTCCTATTTGCGATTCCTTAGCATCGTAGGTTGTTTCTATAACACCACCGATCAGCTGCTTATCCGTATTAACAGTGATACCGTTAAACTTGACCTTTACCCGGCTTTGACCAATGAAAGGAACGGTTACATAACCAGCGCCTGTAAATGTCCCCTGTCCGCTTACCTGTAATAGTTTTACCGGAAAATCGCCTGCGGTTATTACGTCGCCTGTAAGCAGGGTTTGAATGGGGGTACGGTTAGCAATATTTGCTTCCGGTTCCAAAAGGCCGCATTCTGTATTTACGGCACTATCAGCAGCTGGCGTCACCAGCGTTTTTATATCACTGTAGGTATAAGTAAGACCATTATCGCAGGTGCCGCCAACGCGGTATTCGTAGGTTTTGTCCTTCTTCAGGTCATACACCATCATGCGGTTGGCCGTGGTAGGGGTATTATACCAGGTAGTACCGTCCTGCCCTTTTTCCCGATAGTCAACCGTAAAACTGCTTTGGTTAGGATTAGCTGCCCACGTTATGGTTGCACGCCCGCCACTGAGTTCATGCTGCACATTTAAAGGCGCGGCACAATTATTCTGGCAGTTAAACCAGAAGATCTCACTGTATCCGTTGTTACGAAAGGCATCAGAGCCCTTTGAACCATCGGTTTGTTGCGCACGTACCCGCCAGGCATACTTGTGCCCCGATAACAACAAAGGTTCGCCGGGGCCATATAACAAAGTAGTTGCCTGCGTGGTAGTGCGGTACAGCGGTTGAGCCGTACCAAAAGCAGCTTCCGGCGCCAGGCCATTATCCCATATTTCTACAAGTGTGAATTCATATTCTGTATTGAATGCACTGGTGGGACTGTTATAATTGCGCGGCGTCCATTGAAAGATTATATTTTGCGGATCTTTATAAACAATACTTTCAGCCGTTCTGGGCATATTTAGTAAAGGCGGATCGCTCAAACTGATCCAGGCCATGGCGCAACTGCTGCGGCCAACTACCTGGCCTGAATTAACCTCTACTGCCTCAAAGCAAAACTGATAGAACCCTTCGGGCAACTTACCGCTTTGCACATATTGCGCACGGGTGATGCCCTCGAATATAAGATTGTCGGCTCTGAAATAAGGAGCCAGGTCTGATAAGCTGATGCGGGTTGGCACACCGCCATCAAGGCTAACAGGCGGATAATACACATTATCACGACTGATCAGTTTGGCTGCCTGGCCCTGTATGCTCATGCGCAAACGCACCTGCAGGGTGGCCTTATTCAGATCGGTATTGGTTAGCAACAACACCAGTTTTTCACTGGTACCATTGTAATAGTCACTTACATTTAAAGTATAAGGCGGCAACAACTGAGGTACTATTTGAACCGGATACTGTTGTCCATTAACCAATTGCCCGAGGAATAAGCAGGCTACTAAGATCAATAACCTGCTTATAGTTTTCTTATATAGGGTAACTAACATTATTTACGCTTTTGAGCTATGCCTTTTATTACAATATCAACACTCTGAGGATGCGGGTATCTTTTGCCGTTTCAAGCACCAGCGCATACACACCGCTTACTACATTTATTTTATAAGGGACCGTATACTTGTCACTGCCGCTTTTCCGCTGCTGATCAATGATAGCGCCGGACTGCAGATTAATGAGGCGCAGACTAATGTCAGCAATCTCCCGCAGACCAACAGTAACAGTAAACGTCCCATTGCTTGGATTTGGGGCCAACGCATAATCAAGCACAAAAGGATCGGTGGTTGCAGAACCCGGGCTATCGAACGTTTGCCCTTCTACAATGGTAATGTTACTGCCATATTCTTTGGTACAGCTGCCCACACCCGAACGCATTCCTATCCGATAGGTACCGGTAGCACTAAACTGCAATTCGATAAGCGTATCGGTACGGCGGGTCACTGTAATATTATCTGCGGGTACCAGCCATTCCGTTGTTTCCGGCCAGGGCTGGCTGATATTTACAAAGGTTACTTTCTCCCCCTTGAACGCCTGGGTGCTGCCCGCAAAATCTGCCGCTACCGTAGCATCGCTTCTGCTAATGCTTATACTGCCACTTCCGTAACATCCTTTACTATCTGTTACCTGTACAGTATATTTTCCAGGCTCGGTCAATGAAACGCTTGCCGTACTCGCTTTAAATCCATTGGCGCCGCTCCAATTGTACACCGCATTCGCATCAGCGATAGCGGCATTGGCAACCCAGGCCTGACCAGCACAAAGTGTACGATCGGGGCCAAGCGCTACCGTAAGCGGCAAGGGGTCCTGTAAATTGAATACCTGCTGTTCTGAGCATCCCTTCGCATCAATGACCTTTACCGAATAAGCGCCAGCACATAATGCGGTTTGCGTTTGTGCGCTACTGCCATTACTCCACTGATAACTATAAGGGGCTGTTCCGCCAGATATTGTATAACTGATGGCGCCATTACAATAACCGGCGCACACGGGTTGTACAGTTACAGGGTTATTGAAAACAATTGGGTTGGGTGTAGTTACTTTTACCTGTTGCTGGGTTTGACATCCACGGGCATCATTTACAAACGCCAGATAATTTGCAGTTGTTAATCCGGTGATTTTTTGTGTGGTTGCTCCATTGCTCCAGGCTATGCCATATGGAGCTGTACCTCCGGCGATCACCGCCGATGCCGTTCCATCGTTCCCGCCACTGCAAATCACCTGGGTACTGCTTAAAGCAACCGTCAGCAAATTGGGTTCGGCCAGCACAAACGGGTCAGACTCTACATCGATATTATTTTTGTCGGTAATTTCTACTTTATAGGTGCCGGCAGTAAGTTTCACCGCAAAACTGTCGGTCTGTGCAATGCTCGTCCAACTGCCATTGACATTACGATACCATTGATAGCTATATCGCTTTGAAGGTATTTCAATACCACCCTGCGCATTGGCATACAGCTCGCCGTCGGCGCCGTTTTTACAGCTAACATAATGACGTTCTTCCACGGCAACTGTTAACAACGGCGGCTGGTGCAAATGAAGCGTATCGGCCACCATACAACCTGCAGCATTTACGCCAGTTGCCAGTGCATAATTGGCATCGCTGGCAATTACGAGGTAAGTCCCATCGCCTATTTGTTGTAATTTGGTAGTAAACGGATCGGTGCTATTGGTCACCGTATTTAATACCGAACCAGTAGTGCTGTCTTTCCAGGTCATATTATAACTATTGCCATTAAGTGGAGAACCTCCTATAATAATTACCATGGCGTTTCCATCTTTTCGGCCAAATGCCAGCGGATTGGTTGTTTCCCTGTAATCAACCTGAACAGGCTCCGCAGGCTGCGTAATGGTTACCGTCTGGACAACTTCATTACCGGCGCCATCTTTCATAATACAATTATTGCCATCGTATATTCTAAGCTGGTACACACCGCTATCGAGGCCCGTGATGGTATGTTGGCTCGGCGAACCAAAACCAGTCCAGGCATACGTATCATCCTGTGCCTGTTTGTACCCAGCCGAATAATTACCCACTCCCCCCGATGCATTCAACACTATTGTTCCATCAGCACCGCTGAAACAGTATACATTCCTGGTGATATTGGAAAAACTGACAGCCGTGGGTCCTGAAAAAGCGGTTGTATTCGTATGACTCGGATCACCGTTATAACAGGAAACACCTTTGTAATTGCCGAGCAGTTTTATCTCGAAATTTCCCGGGCCATATGTAGCGGGGAAAGTATAGCTATTGCTGGCATCCAGGGTAACATCTGCTGCCGTTGCATGCTGATCATTCAAATCGTCATTCAATACAATGTTCAGGGTTTCACCCGCATACAGCGGCCGGTCGAATTGAACGGAAAGCGTGCCATCCTTTACACCAAAACATTTGTTAGGAAAAGGAGTTACTGAAGTGATATGTGGACAAGGGATCGTGGCCGTTAAGGATATTATATCAGATGCGAAATAACTGACCGGGCTTACGCAGAACCTGACTTGGGTACCGGGGGATAAGTTATCGAAAGCAGGGCCCATCAGGTCGTAACCGGAGATACTAATAGTGCTTTTACCATATGTATTGGTTGATGCCGGAAACTCCTTCCAGCCGGTACCATCATCGTAATTCCATTTATATACGGCTGCAGGATAATCGGCAGTAGCTGAAATGGTAATGCGATCAGTGCTCGGCAAATAGGTCTTGCTGGCGGTTAACGTTATTTTGTCAGGAAAGATCCACGCCTGGGCCTCAACGGAAAAACAATCGGAGGGTTCAACATACTTGCTGTAAAAAAAGCCGTTCGAGGTATAATTGTCACCCATGACCCAGTCACTGTTCGATTGGCAACTTGTATGGCACTCGACGTCATCGCTACTACTATACAAATGTATCTTTGTTAATGTCTGGGATACGTTCCAGGTGGTAGAATCCCAATACTTCCTGGGGTTTGAACTACAGTTCGATAGCAAATACATCAGGTTGTACCCCGTTTTGCCATCAAGCATTCGATCTTTTGTGGAAAGCCTTACTGGCGTTACGGTGGGGTTAATAAAATACGCATCTGCCGTGTACAGGTTACCAGTACAGGTAAGTCCGTAATTTTTATACGGGCAACCTATCTGGGTGTACATTCTCAATCTATATTTTGGTTGCGCCAGTGTAACAGATACCGCTGCCAGCAACAGAACAGTAATCAGGAGCAATACTCGTGTTCTCATAAAAGCCTATTAATAATTAACCGTTACTTTTTTTGTTTCGCTAAAAGCGCCGGAGGCCAGCACCGCCATTACCGCATACTGGTACGTGGTATTTACCTGTATGTCGGTATCGTATAAACCTTTTTGCCCGGCTGGTACTGTTTTATATAATGTTATGGGACTATTACCTGATGACTTAAATACCTGGTAATTGACCACCTGTTTCAATTCATCGTCCCAAACCACTTCTATCCTTCTTTTTTCAGGCTGGGCATAAGCATATAACCGGGTCAGCTGTAAAGCGCCCGTAGCACCTGCAGCAACCGTAACACCCAGGGGTTCCGAAGCAGTGGTGAGCCCGCTTTCACTTTTAACGGCTATATAATAATTGTATGAACCGGCAGCGCCTTGTATGGTATCCGTATAAGTATTGTAACTTTTACCGGTAAACTGTTGTACAATACTGTAACTGCTGTCGCCTGTTGCTTTCCTGTACAGGATGTGGGCAGCAATATCTTCATCCCCACTATTTATCCAGTTTAACGTAACCTTATTGCCGGCCACTTTATATTTGTTGATCACAGCAGCAGAAGGGGGAATAATATCAGGCTTTTTTAATTCTACCAGTTCTGTAGGAGCCGACTGGTTAAACCGTTTATCGAGCGCGGAAACAGCATAGTATACTTTTTTATTCAGCAGCTTAAGACTGAGCTTGTCGCGAAATTTATTACCGCGCCATACTGAATCAATAAGCGGAACAGCCTCTTCGTTTTTCTTCATAGCGCGGTAGATCTTATACCCCATCAGATCGCGTTCGCTGTTCTTATTCCAGGTTAGCGTTACCACGCCATTGGAATCGATGATCGCTTTCAGTCCGGTTGGTACGGCCGGTGCAATAGAATCAATCGGCTGAACCAATACAGGGTAAGAGGTACGGCTTTCGCCTTCTTTCGCCACCGCGGTCAGGGTAAAATATCCAGGCTCACCAACCGCTTTTTTGATCTCAAGCGTTCGCTTTGACGCATCTATATTATCGAGCCATATTTTGTATGGACCTGCTTCATTGTCGGCTTTATTGAGCTGAAACCCTTTGATCAATGCATTTGCCTTTTCTTCAAAAAACCACTGCATTTGCAGCATGCCTTTATCATCTGCATAAGCCGATTGAATACCCGGCACAAAAGGAAGTAGGTTGACACCTTTTCCTTTTATCACTTCCGATGGTGGTCCGGATTCTCCAAACGGACTAATACCCCGAACGCGATACTGACAAGAAACCCCATTCTCATGCAGTGTATCGGTGAAGTACATTTTGCCTGAAGCATGTTTATCTTTTTCATTCAGGTTGCTCACCGGCACGTCGGACAAGCGACGGAAGGTTCTGCCATCGTCTTCCGACTTTTCTACATAGTATGAAGTATAATATGCCTTTACGCGGTTGTAATCCCAGGCAAGCATTACCGTACGGTTGCCAAACTGAGCATTTACTTCCTGCACCTGCGGTAATGATTCATAATTTTCAGCACCAATATATACACCGGCTGTATCGGGTTTTGTGAGATTTACGGGTACGGCGGTGGTAAGCCGGTACAGGTATTTTTCATTAGGGTTAACCTCATTATCCACCCACCCCCAGCCTGCCAGCAGCGCCGCTTCAAAACTCATATCTGCTGCAAACAGCGAGAAACTGAACCGTTGCTCCGCTTCCTGCGACTGGCTGATGATGCGGCCAACGCCTTTGGAGTCGTTACCGGCCACCTGGAAGTCGCTGCCATACAAAGCCTGCGCCATTACAGCTGCAAACTGATTTTTCTTTGCCAATTCCTCCCAGGCATTAAGCGGTTTTGAATGGATAGGCCCTGCACTCAGCACCTTGCGTTCAGGCTTATCGAGCATCTGTTTATTACGCAATACCGTATACCGTTCCAGGATAAACCCATATTGATTGGTCAGCTTCCACAAAGCTACATTGGTAGCAGCCCATCGCAGTCGGATGGTACGACCCGTACTGTCGGGTCTTGCGATCATTTTTATTTGTGAGGCGGCCTGTCTGCCACGCTGCGCAAAGACACCAGTGGCAAAAAGCATCCCTATAAAAAACAATATTATCAGGCGTTTCATAGCTTATCGGATCGGGTTATAATATTGAACAATATGCGAACTGCCTTGTATTCCGCCGGGTAGTACAAACTGATAATTCACTTTATAATATCCGGGTTTCATCATTGGATAGAATCCATTGATCAGCCATTCGTAATCTTTTTGTTGCGGCGTACCAAGGTACCTGCTTACTGCCTGGTATTGCAGGTCAATGAAATCCTGTTTGTAGATCCGCGGCAGATCGTATAAATAAGGCAGATAGTTGGTTACCAGCGGATCGGTAAAATTGCCCTGACTTACCAGGCTCTGATACCCAAGCGATACCGGCAAGGAACGAACGGGAACAAAACCCAATTCCGCCGTGTCGCGTTCACTGATGACAATATTTCCGGCAACCGGGTAATTCTTGTAGTTGAGCGGATATATGTACGATTTGAAAAACTCATCATCGGTTATAGCCAAAGGCTGCACCAGCGGAAGGTTATCGGTGTAATCGGTACCGGTCAGTTCGTTCAGATCAAGCGGTTCGGCCCCTGTTACCCCCATCTGCAGGGTGAACAGATCGGAAGCCAGCACCCTAACCGTACTGTTTCCGGGCTGCATACCCTGCATTTTTTCGGCAAACGTGCCATACCGGCTGCTGTGGAAGGCGTAATTCAGTAAGGTTTTACCAGTATCGGCGCGTACCACATCCGTTGCACTGTTACCTGTTACCTGTACACTATCGCCGGCATCGGTGGTGGTAGTATTGGTAACAAAACCACCCGCATTGCTGGCGGAACTGGCGGAAGGAACACTTTGCAACACCAGTTCATAGGCGGCGTTGTTTTGGACCTTAAAGATGTTAAACCGCAAACGGCATTCATTTGAATCGTAGGTAAATGGCAGTTTGATAGCCGCTCCCCCGTTTTTGGGCCGTACCATCAACTGGGGAATATACCCAGGAATGGAAAATAAATATTGTTGTCCCCGCTTTAATTGAACAACGCCCTGGTTGGTTTCAGCGGTATAAAAATTCTGTTGATCTACTACCGGCCAGGCGTAACTTATATTAGATAAAGGAATACTTTCAGGTGCTGTACCAGTATTGAAAGAAAGCGTACGGGTCTCTTCCGCTTTCTTTCCATCGATGTACACGGTTTGCCAGGCGCCGTTCTGGTTTTCTTTGAAACTTACTTTCACGGTGGCTGTTACCGATGTGGAGGGCGGCAATATTTCATTGGAATAGAAGGTAACCGCATCGTTATTCGCATTCCATTTCAGTTTACCGGCAATGGTATTTCCATTTGCCGTAAGGTTGAATTGATCGAGCTGTATACGGTAAGTGTGGTCTCCTTTATCATCGGAAATGGGAATATCTTTTCCAATGGCAAAATTGAAGGCTGCCTGGGGCGCCGCAAACACATCTACCTGCGTTGCGTCTTTGGGAGTTATGTCGGAGATAACTGCAATGCCCACCGGCGTTGTTTCGCCTCCGCCTGCTACGATCTTACAATCATTTCCTATTGTTACCTTGAACCGCACGTTCCCTTTCACTAACCCACCGAGTAAATTAAATCTCACACCCAGGTAACCTGCAAACCAGGAGGGGTTCGGAAGTTTCGCTTGTACCAAAGCAGCAGCAGCGCCCTGTATAATGGGGATACGTGCTTTAAGGAACCACAGGTTTACTTTAACGCCCAGTTCGCCCTGCAGGTACGCATATGCCTGGGCATTGGCATACCAGCCATCCATCCCTATAGGCTCGGTACTGCCTTCGCAATGAGCATCGCCATAATCCTTCAGCATCATATCGAAACCAAGCCCCGCTTTGAAATTGGCATACAGGATTAAAAAAGTAATATCGCCCGTTTCAACAGTCACTCTGGAACCAAATGCAATACCCCGTCCTTCGCCCAGGGCATTGGCATCGCGCATATAATCCAACTGATCTACCTCCATACCGAGGATATCAGCCACCTCACGTGGCGGTGCCGGTGAGCCGGGTATATTGGTCCCCAGCATTAAATACGACTGGGTCTTTATTTTAAAACCACCTAAACCGAATTGAATTCCAATTGGGTCGGTAGGCGTACCCATATATACATACCATTCCGAAGGGGCAAAATGCATAACCGCCCATCCGGCGCGGTAATTATCACCAACACCCTGTAACAAGCCTTTGGCTGCATTTACATACAGGTCGAAGTTGGCATGGAATGTACTGCTTTGGAAATCATAGAACATACCCACATAGGCTGAGATACCATTTGACATCTTCATATCCTCATCCGGTGGTATCTCCCGGCCCGCCTGTTGCGGATTGGTGATCTTGAGTTTTTGAAGTGCTTCTATTTTTTCAAGCTTAGCGGCATCGGACAATCCTTCCAGTTGCTTGCTTACATTGTTTTCAATTTTATCGAACAGGCCGGCAGACTTTTCCATAAACTTGCCGGCTATGCCCGGCAGCTTGCCCATGAACTTGGCATTGCCAAAGAACCCAATATAGTTCATCCCGCCGCCGCGGTTAAAGGCCACTTCAAATTCAGCCATCCCCTGCAGGGCTTCCGGCTTCATTACGTTAAAGAACACCCCGGCTTTAATACCGAGTCCCAATACGGAGTCGGGTTTATAATTCGGCATTTCACCAAGCGTAGTACCCGACGCTGCATTCATTTTACTCATGCGATAATAGGCCCCGCCTGAAAATCCGTTGATCTTTAAGGCGCCGCCTACCGGGAATCCCTCACCCCATTTAGCAGACCCGTCTACAAACCAGTAACGGAATTTATTATAACCAAACATACAACGCACTTTTACTTCCACCTTATTCAACGCATCGAAATTCGCAGTGATACCGCCGCCAAAACCATCGCCATAGGTGGGATCATCCTGCATAAAATCAATTTCACCATTAAGCGTAAGTCCGCCTATCTTGGCATTGTCGATCTTTATTTTGGAAAGGGAAACTTTTTCAAACTTCCAGTTGCTGAAACCATTCTGTTGGTTATAGGTGCAACCGATATTTAACCGGGTGGAAGCTTTGAAGGCGTTCTCAGACAGGGTAAGCTTTACCCCAAACGACAGATCGGCCCTGGTAGCATTGGCAGTCAGTACGATGCTATCAATTGATACCGGGAATTTTGCGATCTTGATCTCCCCATCATAACCAAAGTAATCAACCGTAAAATAGGGATTCACGGTCTTTAAATGCATATTACGAAAGGTGATCGCTTTCAGTTCGGCAATGGAAGAACCTGATCCATTACTGGCGGCAATGGTCATGCGGCCGCATAAATTAGCTTCAGGCCGGAAGTTTCCATCTTCAACAAGCAGTTTTATATATGAATTGGAGTCCAGGTCCACCCTGGCCTGCCACAGTTGAAAATCGAGTTGTTTCTTTGGCTTTACCGTAAGCCAGTATTTATTATCTTCTGTTATAACAGCTTCGTATTCGAGGGAGTCTTTATCGGCTACCGGCAATCCCAGATTACCGCTAAAAGAAGCGGACACCAGGTGATTTGCCTCCAGACCGATACTAACATCATCAACCGAAAAATGCCAGCCAGATGCAGAGCCTGCCTTG
Organism: Niastella soli; assembly: GCF_017742245.1. Taxonomy (GTDB): domain Bacteria; phylum Bacteroidota; class Bacteroidia; order Chitinophagales; family Chitinophagaceae; genus Niastella; species Niastella soli. Next base: position 458,078 of record NZ_JAGHKO010000005.1, on the reverse strand, counting down.
TAGGGCAAAATACCCTTTCCGGAAAATACACCACTTACCCCATTGTTATCAATGATCATATTGTGGCCACCAAATGAAACCGGCCCCGTTGAACCGGCCCGCCTGAACATTTTAGGCAGTTCAATATCGATGGTTTGTATATACACGCCCCGCCACATAAAAGGATTGGGATAATGTAAATACTGTGCTTCGTAACCCGTAGGAAAAACCACATCAGGGCTATTACGGGTGTCGCTGAAATCGAAAACCGCATTCGTTACAGTAAACACGATCCCTTCCAGTTTATTTACCTGGAATTTTGGCAAACTCACTGAGATCAGGATGTCATTCCAGTCAGAAATAATAGCCTGAAAATCTGCGCTCACTTTAGTTTTCGGATCAGTGATCTTATCGCCGCTATTATTGCAGGGTATCAGCAAGGAACGGGGAAACTCAACCTGGGCGGCTACGCTTAACTCTTTAAACCCATTACAGTCTATAGTAAGATACGTAAGACCCGATTGCGCCTGCCCGCTCTGCAAATTGAATCCACCTTTCAGGATCAACATGGCATTACCGCCATGAATGGGTATGTTACAATCACCCAGCAAAACCAGTTTTGCATCGCCAACAATACCACCACGATAAGACAGTTTAAGTGAGCTAATGCCAAAGAATAATGGCTCATCGCGTTGCGGAATGGTCACTTTGGCAAATACAGTCAATTCAGCATACGTTTCATGGAACACCGCACTGCTGATCGCTATTTTATAGGTAATGTTGCTGATGGTCCTTCGCAGGCCAACCGGCAATTCATTCAAATCATCGGGCTGCAACGTCTCCAGCCATTTGTCAGACTCCTCTACTTTCTGCACAGCACTTATGGCCATCGATTTAATGGCCGCAGAATCGGCAAAACCCTGATCTGTTGCAGTAGAACCTGTATAAACTTTTGCGTTACTGCTATCAGCTTCCGGCCCCGCCGCCTTTGCAACGGAAAAACAAAGCAGCAGCAATAAACCAAAACAAAAACGTTTCATAGCGTACATTTAATTAATACTCACTACTTAAAAACTGTAACTATACCCCATGGTACCCGTGAGGTCGGTGGTATTTTTAGTTTGTTGTGTTTCGCGAATTTGATTGACAAGGTTCAGGTTCAACCGGTGTTTTTTGAACACCGTATAGGATGCATTCAGGCGTACACTCAGCACACTGCTTATTTGAATATTATCCTGTTTGCTGAAATTGTAGGAAGCAGACAGCCCCGATGACATTTTCTTTTTAAACATCTTCGTCATAAAGCTAACTGTAGGGCCCATGGTCATAAAATCATTACGGGCAATAGTGTTATAGCTCACGTTATAGGCTGCTGTCAGGTTCATGCCCTGCTGTAACCACTGAATACCGTAAGAAGCGGCCATATTATAAAACTGCGAGCTGTTGCCTTTAGCAACGGTGCCGCCCTGATCGTCCGATGCATCCTGAAAGTTCAGGTTCATGTTCAATGAATGCATTTGTTGCTCGCTTTTTTTGGTAAGCACATTTACATTCAGATTAGCGTTTTGCGAGATCTGGGTAAAGTTCAGCGTATCCATTTGTTGATAGGGCAACTGGTTTATGTATTCAAACTGCGGACGAATACTCATGTAGGTCTGAAAGTTGGAATAACTAAAACTGGTCTGCCATCTTTCTGAAGGCGCATAGTTTAAATTAAGCGCGCCCACCCATCGGCGGGTAGTTCCGGATTTGCTGTAATCGAGGTTATCGCGTTGAATCCCGATGTTGGCTGAAATACTGGCTTTGTCTCTTAAAAGACTTTGCGCCAGATTAACAGTTATATTTTCGAGGTCGTTATTAAAATAGTAAGTACCATAAGTCTGATAGCCGGGATCGATGCGCTCATACCCTGCCCCAACGGTGCTTTTGCGAAAATTGTAACTCAACTGGGTTTTCAGGGCATGATAAACAGCCGTGGAACCATTTCCCCGCAAAAATACCTTTGACACGCCCTTGTTAAGATTTTCGGTACTGTCACGCACATCGCGCGTTAATACACTGGTAGCATACCCTGCTGTAAGGTCCAGTCCTTTTAACGGCTGTAAACCCACCTCATAATGTAAGGCAAGGTTTTGTCCGGGAAATATAAGGAGACTGTCAGGCGGGGTAGACAAACTGCTTTGTACATCTTTAGCGGCGAATGCCGAGATGCTGATCCTGTACATCTTTTGATTATAGCCCACCTTGGCGCCATAACCCATTCGCTTGTACACGGGTAAAATACCTGAAGCGCTATCGTACTGTACCGCCTTCTGCAGGCGGCCAGCCATCGCACTTATTTTCCACGGGCCATCCGGCGTTAGGTCAACCCCGGCGCCGGTGAACTGATGACCGCTTAATGTGTATGGCGAAAAACTCATAGCCACATCACCGATATGCCCGGCAATCCACTTATAAGTTGGATGTAAACTCAACCGGTTAGGCGGTGTGGGATACGTTATGCCATGACTGGCATTGGTGAGGTTAAAAGAAAAAGGCAGGTTGATCTTTCCAAATATATTGGCATTAAGATTACCCTGTAAGAACCAGGTGAACGGGGCACGACCGTAATTGCCATTACCACTATAAAAAGCAGTATTGGCGGCTACGCCGCCGCTGAACCTGATAGGTTTTGCCTTGAATACATTTTTCAAACCTTCAATATCTACCTGCTGGGCAATACCCTTTTTACAACAGATAAGCAGTATGATGATCAAGGACCGGTGTACAATTTTTTGCATAGCGTTCAGGGATTCGTTTAGGGGGAGCTTCATGATATTGCATCATGGCTCTTTCTGAACCTTTATATCTGTTACGATATATGAATCAGCGCCGTTCGGCACGAACTGTTTTATTATAATTGCGCCCTTGCGGCCATCGCTGGTTTTGAATAGGACCACGCGGGGCTGTATATTATCTGTGAATTGCATCCAGCCACCTGCGGTAAAATCTACCGGCATTCCCGCCAGCAGCGCATCGGTTGTCATTGTATTAAAATCAGCCACTGTAAGACTGGAAGGGCAACCGCATCGTTCCTGAGAATTAATAATGGAGGCTGGTTGAGCGCCCGGAATAGCGTCAAAAGTGTAAAGGTTGGCTGAATCGGGTGAAACAAAGCGGTTATAGGTAAAGCCCTGGTTCAAACCGAAAAACACCAGGTCAATATCTTTTCCGGCAACAGACAGGTCGTCTGACGCCTTAAAACTGCGTTGCAGTTTGGTAGAGAAAAAACAGCCAACAGAGCCATGCGCCGTATTAATTCCAAATCGCACATCGGTAAAAGTGCGCAGGTTCGCGTTTGGCAATACATTAATAGTCTGTTGAACAGACTTTGTTTCTTTGTCGTTACCCGCAGTCAGCGTAATGGTATAGGAACCTGCTGAAGTAAAATGAATGGCTGGTTTTCGGGCCGTATCATTATCTATAACACCACCGGTAGTTGTCCATTTCCAGTGCAGGCCGCTAACGGTTTCATTATTGAGCGTTGCAGTTAACGGCGCTTCATAATCATTATCGTCTAAAGAAGGGATGATCGTAAAAGCCGGGAGCAAGGCAGGCCGCAGAACAAGAACTTTAGTCAACGTAAAATCTTTTCGGCCATTATTTACTACCAGGGTAAAAGTATGGTTGCCCGGGGTATTGAATTTTATAACCCCAGGATCTTTTGCTGTAGATGTAGCCGGCTGTCCGCCTTCGAATGTCCATTTATAACTAACACCGCCGGTACTTTTATTAATGATCGTAACATCGGCTGGCACAAAATCATTTACCTGGGGAAGTGCATCGAACCCAATAGCTACCGAACTATCTATAAGGATGTCTACTGTTTTGGAATGGCGATTATCATCATTCCAGGCTTCGAGCGTAACCGAAGAATTGCCGGCAGTGGCAAAGGTGATCGTTCCCGGATCTTTTTTATCGGAACTGGCAGGCTCACCACCGGTAAACGTCCATTTATAATGGGTGGCCCCGATTGTATTATTGGTGAAATTTATTTTTACAGGCGCCGATAGATCGTTGTTAACAACAGTATATGCGAAATCAACGCTTAAAGCTGCTTCCTGCTCCTTTTTACAGGCTGCCATTGGCACATACAACAACAATAAATACACGAAGTATTTTACATTGGGCTTTCTCAAGGTTGGGATTTAGGGATATGGTGATTAGTACAATGGTTCTTCAAAAACATGGAAAAGGCACAAGAGCTATTGTGTGATCTTGTTCATTTTTATTTCCGTTACAAGCGAAATGATAGGGGTCTTTTTCATTTGATATTATAATTGAATATTTAAACTGAATATTATCTGAAGCTTAACCTACAGACATAACAATACATTGACGAAGGAATTACAATCGTTTAGTTTCAAAAAGAAACTTTTAATAGAATAGCAAGACTATGGAAACAGGTATATTAACTAAGTGGCAAGAATAGCCCGTTTGAGAAGCTGACAATACTTAGTATATGTACTAATCGATTTTATGGTATTAACAACCATAGAATTTACTAACGAAAGGATGATGGTTTTCATAGCTATCTAACTAGTGTCTAAAGGATATAAGCTTTACGGGCACAAAACTATATTATACTTCCTATTTATGCAAGCCAAGTTGATAAGTGTGTTGATTTCTCCGTTATTCGTGCAGATTCAGGCAATAGACGTGTAAGCAGGTAAAGCATTACAACAGAACGTATACCAACGGATATGAATATGTAAATATTTTATCAGATGAAGTTGTTTGGGTTACTACATTTTTCCCGGCTGAAGCTTTTTTAACATCATCTCCTTACGGTTACGGGAAACATCAATAGTAGAGCCATCGCTCATAATTAAATAACCCCCTTCGCCTTTAACATACTTTTCTACTTCATTGAGATTAACGACCCAGGAGTTGTGAACTCTGGCGAAAGAATGATCTTCAAGCATTGCTTCCACTTCTTTTAATGTGCGGGAAGCGGTTATTCTTTGCTTATTTTTTAAAACCAGGATAGTATAATTACTTTCTGCTTTACAAAAAATAACAGATTCTATAAAGATCATTTGAAGTCCTTCCAGGGTAGGGATTGCGATCTTATTGAGTGACATGGTCGGATGATACAATTTTTGCAGGAGCATTTCAATTTGCTCAGGAAGCGGGCGCTGGATCCGCTGCACCGCTTTTTGCACCGCAGCTTTCAATTCTTCGCGTTCTATGGGTTTTAATAAATAATCAAGTGCACTGAATTGAATGGCTTTAATGGCATACTGATCGTAACTCGTGGTAAAGATCAGTTGAAAATTTATCTCCTGTAATCTTTCAAGTAATTCAAACCCATTCATCTGTGGCATTTCAATATCCAGAAAAAGTATTTGCGGCGGATGTTCTGAGATGCTTTTCAATGCAGCGGGCGCTGATACACATATATCGGACACTTTTATTGCCGGACAGTAATTTTCAAGCAACGTAGCCAGCGACTCGCAACACAATGGCTCATCATCAACAATGGTGGCGGTGATCATATAAATTAACGTTTAATGCAATTCAGCTATGCTTTCTATAGCATCCATACAATGTACTTTAAGGATCACACGGGTACCCGTGGGATTTCCCTGCTCATCTGAAAGGTCTTCAATCTTAAAAAATGTCTTTGCTTCTTTTTCCCGGCTTAACAAAGCCAGGCGTTCGGTGGTGATCTGTAACCCCATTGACTTTTGTTTTTCCGCCGATTTACTTTTGATCACACCGGCTTTGTGCCGGCCAATTCCATTATCAGCTATTATACAGGTCAATATTTCTTCCTCCATGCCTAATTCAATTTCAAGATGCCCATTGCCCTCTTTATGCATCAATCCATGCCAGATGGCATTTTCGGCAAAGGGCTGTAACAAGAGCGGCGGAATGAAAACATTTTGGATATCAATTTCATTTTTAACATCAATAGTATAGTTAAAAGAATATTGAAAACGTAATCTTTCCATTTCAAGGTAAAGCCTCAACATTTCCAGTTCATCTTCAAGGGGAATGACTGTTTTTTTTGAACTATTAAGAACCATGCGAATGAGCCTTGAAAATTTGATAAGATAATCAGAAGCCGATTCGCTTTTACTTTTCAAAATATACCCGTTAATAGAACTAAGGCAGTTAAAAATAAAGTGAGGATTCATTTGTGCCCGAAGCGCCTGCATTTCCAATTCTACTGTTTTGTGCTGAAGGGCTGTCTGTGTTCTTTCGCTTAGCAGTTTTTCATTCCTTCGCTTGAGTGTCAAATTTCTGAAAAAAATAACACCCAGAAACACAAAGGCCAGGATGCCGGTAAGAAGTATTTTTCTCAACAGGGAAGCCTGTTGCAATCGCTGCTGCTGCAATTCGAGCAGTTGCGCACTCACCTGTTTTTCCTTTTTTAACCATTCTATCTGCGCCTGCTTTTTCTCATTTTCCACCCTCGATCTATAACCAAACAACTTAGCTTTTAACTGATCGTTCAACAGGGAATCTTTCAGTGTCATAAATTGCTTTAAATAAGAAAGCGCCATCTCACTTTTCCCCATTGACGAATAAATCTCTGAGAGCAATTTCAGATCTTCCGCTTTATACTGGCGGGCGCCCGTTCTTTGAGCCAGTTTCAGCCCCTCCCGTGCATAATACAGGGCCTGCTGATGATTATTCCAGGCCACATATAATTTTGCCATATCAGGTAGTACCCGCAGCAACCCGTTGTATCCATTATTCTTTTTTAAGAAAATTGTTGATTTTTTAAAGACCTGCAGGGCCTCGTTGTATTTTTTTTGGTTCAAATAAATTTCGCCCAAATATACACGCGCACTATAATTGGCCGTATCTCTTTGGGAGGCGCTTCGGTAATAGTATAAAGCGGAATCATACTGGTGCATCGCGTTATGAACAGCAGCCATCTGCAACGCCAGATAGAGATCTAAATTCCCACCCAATGCAGCACTTGAATAATAATATTCCAACGCAATATTGTGGTCGCCCATACTTTCGTACAGATCACCTATAATCAGTAAGGGGAAAGCCATACCTAAAGAGTCATTCCTTTGCTGACTTTTCGCTAACTCATTTTGGGCAATTTCAAACCCCTTTGCCAGATCACCTTTTAAACCGTACGTCACACTTAATATTTCAAACGCTTGACTGATACCTAATCTATCCTCGCTTGTATTGAACTTTTGCAAAAGAGAGATACCAATTTGAAGTTCTTGTATGGCTTTATCAAAACGCCCTTGTTGATATAGTAAATAGCCAAGTAAAATATGTGTACATGCTATCCCCTTGCTATCCCGAACTTTTTCAAAATAGGGAACACATTGACGAAGATACCGCTCGGAAGCCGGATAGTGATGCCGGTTCATTTCATCCATGCTCCTGGCGAATAGAACACTGGCTGTTCCTTCGATGTAACCTATTTTTACTGACTCGTTAAAAGCCTGGTTTAAATAAAGAAGTGAAGAATCTCTATTAGTACCTGTATCACCAGTACTACACATATTTCCATACCAACACCCAATTTGGATCAGTGTTTTCACTTTTACACTATCGTGTATTAATGGCAGGAGCTTTTTCAGACTGTCAACACACCTTTCCTGAGCAAAACCAATTGTAGAAAGAAAAATGAGAATAAGAAGCAATATGCATTTGAAGTATTTCATGCTGCATTCTTTAAGGCAATGTCTCACTCAAAAAGAATACTTTTCTTTTTTTAAAGTTAAATAAAAGATTCAGCATTTCTGCCCGAAAACATTTCTAAGCTATTAGCATTTAGCCAAATAAAAAAGCAAGAATGAGCAATTGAAGCTTATTGAAGGATGGTTGAACAGCGGGGCTGAGTGGTTTGCATCCAAAGCTGAAATTCTTAACTATGTCAAAGAGCTGTAAGGTGTATTACAGCTGCTTTGCGCAGGAGCAGTTGCAACACCATACAAAGGTACAACAGGTGTTTGGCTCAGCAATAACAGGCATGTCCAGACGAGTCTATAATGGATTATGTTTCCCATTTGTGTCTACAATTGTCTACAAGAGTCTACAAGTGTCTACAAGTGTCTTGCCTGGTTATAGGGAAAGCCGGCAATTGTTTGGGATGGCGCCGGTATTGTGCCTGTATTATTGTGCACAATGTTCGGAAGTTGTTCGGACTCTCCCCGGGAATGTTCGGGTGTACCCAGGGAAAATCCGAACAAAGTCCGAACAACGCTGAGATCAAACCCAGCTCAAGACCGGAGCGATCCGGAAGCATTCTATTACACGCTACTTTTTCAAAGCATTGATAATTTTTGTTGTAAAGGGAGCAAGATCTATTGATGCGCGACTGGTGATCAGATTTTTACTTTTAACCACCGGTTGATCTTTCACTATGGATCCCGCATTTTTCAGGTCCACCATCATACTCCACCAGGAAGTAGTTTCCTTTCCTTTTACAATTTTATTATCGCTGTCGAATGCCTTTACCAGGTCAATCACTTTTTCGTCGAAATGTTGTATTTAAGCAGCTCCAGCATGGCTTCGCCAACCCCCTGAGCAGATGCAGGATTTTGCCCGGTGACCAACCGCTGATCAACAACAACGCGCTTTTGCCAAAGCCCTGATTTTTCAAAAATAGCTCCCAGCTCAATCAGTTTACTTTCTAAAAGAAAGGGTACTACATTCTCCAATTTAACAGCCGCCTCTTCTTCATTTGTAAAGGCGTTTATACGTTTTCCTTCCACCAGGTACTTACCGTTGCTAAGTTTGATATTCACCAGCCCCGCCGGCCCATGACAAACAGCACTGACTACCCCATTACTTTCATATATTTCCCTGGCAATTTCAGCGATCTCCTGATCGTCCTTAAAATCCCACATGGCACCATGCCCACCTGCGAAGAAAATGGCCGCATATTGTGATGCATTTACTTGTGAGGGCTTTAAGGTGTTTTCTACCTTTCTCCGGTATACCTGGTTTTCCCAGAATTTTTTATTGACGGGGTCTTCTAAATTAAAACCGTCAACGGGTGCTTTCCCGCCCTTAGGACTTACAAAATCAATTTCATAACCTGCAGCATGAAGTACATCCCATGGGTGTGCCACTTCTGCCAGATAATAACCGGTTGATTGTCCTGTAGCGCCTTTCTGTGCGTGGCTTGTAACTACAAAAAGAATTTTCTTTTCCATTCCAGGAAGTGATCTTTTGGATTGTGCAGTTGCTTTGTTAAAAACAGCGGAAACGGTGCAGCCTGCAATAACCATTAGCCCTGTTGCGATCTTTAGCAATGTTTTTTTCATTTGTTATAATGCTTGATTGACATTGTAAAATTCGTCAGGGCCATTGAGAAGACACAGGAACCAGGTCACAGGTTTTGTGTGATCTATATCACGCTATTGGGAAAGGCGGCTTAGTGTTTCCCGCGAAACACCCAGAAAAGAAGCAATAAGCGTTTTAGGTACCCGCTGAAACAAAGTTGGGTAGTCGCTCAGGAGTTGTTCATATCTTTCTTTAGCTGTATTGGTAAGCAAGGACAATATTCTGCGTTGCAGGGCAACATAGCCACTATTGGATTTTCGTCTGAAAAAATGTTCCATTTTATGCAGCTCAGCACAGATCTTATCCCGGTTATGAAGCGATAAACAAAGCACCTGCACCTCTTCTACGCAGTCAATATTAAGTGTTGAACTGGTCCCATTGAAATATGCCTGATAATCTGTGATCCACCAGTCTTCCCAGGCAAGTTGTAAAATATGCTCTTTCCCGTCATCGGGGTTTATATAATAGGCTTTAAGAAGACCTGAAAGCACAAAATAATCATTCTTTACCAGGTCGCCTTCCTGCACCAGGAACTGATGCTTTCGAAGTTTTTTAGGAGTGAAATGAGAAAGAATGTAGTCAAATTCGCTGTCAGTAAGCGGTGTAATTTCCTCTATATGTTGCCGTAATTTATGCTTCATATTGATCCCACTGTAAAGTACATGAAATTCATCAGCTAAAAAAGAAACCCCGATCATCTCGGGGTTCAATTACAATTACATATGTGGTTTCATCTCATCTTCAATATTCTGTCTTAGCGCCATTAACTTTTTGGCATAACTCTCCATCTCAATACCGGCGGGTGTTTCGGGTACCCATTTAGGAACGGGTACTGTTTTGCCGCTATCATCCACTGCCGCAAACACCATCACACAATGGGTAGTTTTTATCCTTTCCTGACGACGCGGATTACCAGCTTGTACATTGATCGCGATATGCATACTGGAATTACCGGTATAAATAACAGTAGCAGTAATTTCCACCATATCCCCGATAGCAATGGGTTTGAAGAAACGGATCCCACCCACGTATATGGTCACACAATATTGCCCGCTCCAGTTGGCAGCACAGGCATAGCCAGCCTGATCTATCCATTTCATTACAGCGCCTCCATGTACTTTACCGCCGAAATTTACGTCCGAAGGCTCCGCTAGAAACCGAAGCGTTACAGTATTGCCGACATTATCGCTCATAAGTATTCAGGTTTTTGCAGACAAAATAAAGCCCTTCCCGGTAGTTTTCCAACTGAAAACCCTAAAAAGACGGGATCCCCCCGCTTGCATATCTGTTACCGCGGAAGTATATTTGAGCCCTGCAACTTAAAAATATCTTATGAAAAAATTACTGGGTTTAATTGCCATGACAGGGCTGTCATTAGCAGCGATATCACAAAACAACATCCAATATGAAGAGAACGGAAAATATGGATTTAAAAATGATAAGGGTGAAGTAGTTATCGTTGCCCAATATGATCATGTAGGAGATTATTGGGGTAAAATCACCTGCGTGAAGAAGGATGGGAAGTGGGGATATATTACTAAACAGGGCGACCTGGTAACTGCCTTAAAATATGATTCTGCTGACGAATATTACCCTGAAAATGACCGGGCATGGGTAATGTCAAAAGGTAAGGTGGGCTTTATTGATGGCAAAGGAAAAGAAATAGTTGTCCCTAAGTATGATAAAGCCGGCAGTGCCTTTGCTTATGCCGGACTGGAATATATACAAAATAACAACAAATATGGACTGATCAATTGGAATGGAGCGGAAGTGGTAAGCCCAAAATATGATGCAGTAGGGATAAACCCTGACTGGAGAGAGAACAGGATCCCCGTGCAACTGGGCAAAAAATGGGGGTATATAGATACGCTGGGCAATGTAAAGGTACCATTCAGCTACGACGAGGTGAGCGCGTTCGAACTGGGTTATGCGGCTGTTAAGTTAAATGGAAAAGCGGGCTTTATTGATCCCCAAGGAAAAGTAGTTATTCAACCTGCATATGATGCGGCATCAGATCTTGTTCAATACCTGTCATTAGTGCGGCTGAATGGAAAATGGGGCGTAATAGACACCTCGGGCCGATTGCTTGTTCCTATTAAATATGAGCAATCAAATTTCATCGTGGGAGATGAAGTAATGATCGCTCTAATGGAAAACAACAAATGGGGAGTGGTAAATACGAAAGGGGAAACGGTACTGGAGGTAAAATATGATTCGCTCTTTGTTGATCGTTCCAAGCTTGCCTTTAAACTTAACGACAAGCAAGGGCATTTAAAAGGCGGACAAGTAGTGTGGAATGCAGAAAACAGCAATTCTAAACCGATAGTGTTTACCATTTTGGCTGTTATGCTGCTTGCCATTTCCCTTTTAATAATCGCCCTGAAAAGGAAAAATAAGATGTCCCAAAAATAAGAATAGCTGAACTACGGAAAAAAGCTTTCCCCTACATGCCGGGAGAGCTTTTTTTATGCCCCTACCCCATGTGGCGCAACTTTTTATGTTATGCAGCTATACCCCTAATTTACTAATTTACAGACAGCATTAAATCATGAAGTATGAAAACCCATTTTAAGTGCTTTGTTGCAGTGATAACATTCGCCTTTTTTTGTAATAATAGTTTTGCTCAAAGTTTACAAAAAGTGGTCATTATCCGTCATGCCGAAAAACCGGAAAATGGCGACAATCTTTCCTGCAAAGGATTTAACAGGTCGCTGCAATTGCCTGCTGTCCTATATACCAAATACAAAACGCCGGATAAGATCTTCGTACCGTCGATGGGGAACACAAAATCGGCCAGTCATTTAAGAATGCTTGAAACTATTACTCCGTTTGCAGTAAAATACAACATCAGCATCAACTCAAAATACGATGTAGACAATGTAAAAGAGATGGCGGAAGCTATTCTAAAAACAAAAAGTTACGCCCTGGTAGTTTGGGAGCACGATAAAATAGACAATCTGGTGAAAGCCCTGGGGGCAGATGCCAAAGGAATGAAATGGAGCAATGACGATTTTGACTCTATTTGGATAGTTACTTTCAAAAATGGCCAGGCAACTATCTCAACCGATAAAGAAAATTTAAATCCGGCAAGCGATTGTAGGTAACAGTCATAACTGCGTTTATGAGAAAATAACTATAAAGGAAAAGTGAAGATATTTCCACTTTCTCCATTTTTTTTATATTTTTCGCCCCCGAAACTCCCACTCAGACCCCTATCAGCAAACAGATACATGTAGCCTGAGTGATAAACCCAATCAAATGAAATCGTACCCGGTAATCGTATCCTTATTTTTTTGTATACCTTATAGTGCATTCCCAACAACTCCTTATACAAACTTAACCGACTCCCCTCTTAGCGACAGCTCCTTTATTTCAAACAAAACCAATACGGCTCAGCATCCAACCGGTGACACCATTCAGTCTCACACCTCATTAAAACCATATACAAGACTGATCTTTCAGAAATCTGAACACATAAAGGCTGCCCCCGGCACAAAATCAGTTTTATTTAATAAAACCGGTCAGAAACTATACGCCATGAACCTGGAAGGTATGAGCATATACGAATTTCAAAGGGACAGCAGACTGTTACAACGGGAATTTAAATTTAAACCTACAGTAGGTACCGGCTGGGATTATGAAACCAACAAAACCATGCCAAGTTTTGAAGAAAAACCGGTAGAAGCGTGCCTGAGCAATGACGACAAATTACTTTGGGTTTCTTTGCATAATGCGGCAAGCATTGTACCCATTCCCACCGATCCAGTTATTGGTTACAGACAAGACACCTCACAAAGCACGGTAAAACAAAAAAAGATCTATATAGAATATGCAGGTTCTGCCAGCAAAGATTCAATACAGGTACCGGCAATTGCCACAGGTCTTACCCCAAAAATAATTGCCCGTACAGCCGATAGCAAACATCTGTTGGTAAGCAACTGGCACTCTCATAGCGTGAGCGTATTAGCCATTGATTCTGTAGCTTATCCTTACGCGAAAACAGTAAGCACCCTCCCTGTCTCTGCCATACCAAGAGGGATAGTCGTGGATGACGAACGAAAAAAATCATATGTTGCCATAATGGGTGGCGCCCTCATTACGGTCATAAATAACGATACCTGGAAAAAGGAATCGGATATTCCCGTTGCTTCCAATCCCCGCCATATTGTATTAGCTGATAGTGGCAGGTTATTGGTATCCTACAATAAACTGGGCCGGATCGCCTGTATTGATCCTATAACCCGTAAAACATTATATACAGCCAAAACCGCCGCACAACCTCGTACCATTGTGCTTTCAAAAAATAATAAGTTCCTGTTTGTAACCTGCTATAGCAGTGATAAAGTGGAAGTATTTAAAACTAATAATAACAGATTTATCCGTGTGGCATCTCTTCCCTGCAAAGGCCACCCGGTAGGCGTGGATATTTTTGAAGATGATGATAAGCTGGAAGCCTGGGTTTGTAGTTATAATAATGGTACGATCAATATATTCTCCTTCGAAAAAAAATAGGAAAAAGAAATTCATACGGCAAAAGATTGCAGGCAGCATAACACTACCTGATAACAATCAATGCATTATGTGATGATTATTATATAAGTGTTTACCTTGAATTAAAGCATTTACTTACCGGTGGATGCTTTTTTTTATGCCCCTGACGCCTTCCGGTATTCGTTTTCCCAGATTTTCCGACTTTTTTAGCATTTTTGTATCTGACCAAAACCGTGAAAATATCAAACCCCTTATTTCCGTTGCCGTCCTATGCCTGTTATGCCTGATCGTGTATAGCCAGCCGATACCATTCAATATAAACCCACTTGCTGGCAAGTCAGGTGAAATCCCCCTGGATACATCCAGATTTAGAACTATTAAAGCCATTCTACCCAAAAATAATCTCAATGCCTTGCGCTCTGCTAAACTGGCAGTGACATCTTCAAGGGCATGCAAAACATCAACCTATTACCTACGGCTTACGCCGGCAGCCGGTGAAAAGATAGAGATCAGGGGACTCCAAACCTTAATTGACGCAACCATTATCGTCGCCGGTAATATCACAACAGCGGGTTTACAACAGGAAGGTCTGCTGATCAGGTTGGATAATGCAGGCAATACACTACTTCAAAAAACATTACTGATCAATGGCCAACCCTGTACCTTACACGCAGTTGGCACCCTGGCACAAGGCGATATGATAATAGCAGGCACCATTAACAACGGGCTTAACCAGGTATTCGTAGCCAGGCTTGCTGCTGATCTCACTATAACCTGGCTACAGCAATATACTGCACCAACCAGTCCGTTACAGGTAAGCATGCAATTATCTGAAAACAATCGCATCGCGCTGGCCATTCGGATAACAGATGCTGTTATATGCGCAACAATCAACCTGAGTGGAACTACGCTCAACTCGTCTCAGGTAAGTGTGCCCAACCTGGTGGATATAACCGGTTATAATTATTCGAATTCAACAATGTTACTGGTCTGTAACGTACTGGAGACCGGCAACCGGTTTACCCGGTTGGTGGAAATGAATGTCAATACCGGCGCCCTTACAGCCGGCGCCCAAATGAATAATGGAACCGATGAAACACAATATGGCGCCATGACCAGGTTTTTTGGCCGCACTGTCCTGCTTGGCATTTTAAAACGCCCAACCGGATTTTCATTGATACGTAATATCACTTATCAATCGGCCGGCTCTGAAACCCAACATACTTACCTGGCGCCTGCCAACATTGACTGGAACTCGACTGTAGGCCTGGACAATACAGGTCGTGCAATGGGAGTATGCGTTCCGCAGGATGGGAAACTGTTCTTTCTGCGGCAACCTCCCGACTATACCACCTCGATTGAACATTCCAAAAGCATTACAGTTCCCATCGGTGCAGCATTAAAAGGCGTTACCGCGTGTGGCGATGGCGGGTTTCTTTTTGGACTGAATACCAGCGCCGGCACAGAGGTTATTCTTATTAAAACTGATAGCATTGGCGCCACTGGCTGCGGTTACCAGAAGGAAGTTAATCAGTCGAATGAGAAGATACAAGCCCCCAATAAAGTGATGTCCTTTTCTGCATCGCCGCAACCTGTACCGTTGTCTGCCAGCTCAGGTTCACTGACCGATGCCTTCATCAATGCCAGCTTTGATTGCAACCAGAATTATTGCCCGTTTATTCCCAACCTCGATGATTGTTTCACTTCTTATTACAAGAAATACGCTTCGCATAGTTTTTACGACGGTTTCACTAAATATTTTTTACTGAACAATACGATCCAGGTAACAGTGACCTCACGGCAAGACCGCTACATTGGTGATGCTGCCGTGACTTCCGGCGGCATTAAACTATTCGATGAAAAGGGAAATTTTGTAAAAGGAGTAAAAGTGTTCAGTGATGGCGTAGCTACCCCTGTATATGCCAATAAAATGGACGAGCACCAAATGATGTTACAGACCTATGATGGGAGTTCTGGAAAAACTATATACACATTCTCATTGCTTTCAGATAACCTGAATATGCTGTGGTCAAAAACAATGATCACCAATTCGAACTTTTCTGCAGGGGCAGGATTGGTATTCGGCGACATGTATAAAGACCAGGAAGGCAATTTTTATTTTATTCAATCGGTAATGGGGTACGGATTTACAAAAGCAAAAGTGCTGGTGTACAAAATGGATGCACTGGGCAACGACGTTTGGCTAAAGGCCTATGAATTACCAACGGGCAATGGCGGTCCCCTCACCATGGCCATTACCAATACATCTTTAATTATAATTATGGAAGGCGACGCCACCACCACTATCCGCCTTGATAAGCAAACAGGAAATGCACTGAATGCCTACCGGCTTACAAAAGCTGTGGGCTTTGGATCTTCATTATATACCCGATTGGCAAAATTCGACAACGGTCATATATTCTATGCTGGTAATGACAAAAATAGCCACTTCCTTATGGCTACTTACGACACCACCGGCAAGATTGAAAAAATGCGGATAATTGATGAACAATCAAGTGGATACAGCGCTGGCGATGTGAAGAACGGATTCATGTATGCAGCGTGTCATTCCTTAAAGGGCTCAGCATACAGCAATGTAGTGATAAAAATAGATACGGCGCTGGATGCAGTATTCAAGCATGAATATCCTTTGGACTATGGAAGCCCCAGTGGGTTATCTGTGGCTGATAACGGCAGTATATACCTGGCTGGTAATAGCTTTGGGGGCAGTAACAGCTACTATTGGGACCCCTATATAATTAAACTCAGCAGTACTGGCGAACGCGGCGATTGCCCATATGTAGAAGGCACCCTGCCATTGCTCGATCTGGACCCTGCTCCTATCCCGATCATAGTGACCCCTTACCCCGTGAGCTTTCAAACTGCCAGCAAAACTATTACCCTGGCGCCTGATGACGACGGACAGGAAGTTACAGCCATTCCCTGTAATCACCTCGACGTGTGTTCGGCTTTACAGATCACCGGGCCCAACGATATTTGCCGAATTGGTAGTTCCTATAATTATCTGGCCGATAAGGATATTGACTGTAAAGTGCTTCCTCAATGGACATTCGACACGGCTTATGCCACCCGCATCCGCAACAATACCGGTGAATTGGAATTACAGTTCAAAAAAACAGGTAGCATATGGGTGGAAGCTAAAGTAGATGATGGCTGCCACCTCATTACCGACCGCAAACTGGTCCAAATTCAAAGTGACGGATCAACCCTGAACCTTGGCAATGACAGCTACCTGTGTCCGGGAGATTCTTTATTACTGACGGCGGGAACCGGTTTTAATTCGTATAAATGGCAGGATGGATCAACCAATACAGACTTCAAGGTGAAGCAGGGCGGACAATATTTTGTAGAAACAGATAATAAATGCGCCGAACATTTCTATGATACGGTCAATATAACAGCCATAACCGTTCCTCCACTTGACATTTCAGGCGATACCCTTGTTTGTTATGCCGGTCCGGCGTTGCTTACTGCACCTGGTCAGTTCCAGACATATCAGTGGCGATCAGGGAGTGCCCAGCTCTCAACCAATCAAACCGCATCGTTTAAACTCTTACAGGCACAACGTGTGAACCTGCTGGCTACCACCAAAGAAGGCTGCAAGGCAGAAGACAGTGTTTTGATGGAGGTAAAAAATGCGAGACCTGTTTCATTAGGCGCCGATACCAGCTTTTGCAGTGGAGATTCTATTATCCTGCAAGCAGGCGCCAATTATGCCAGCTATCTATGGAATACAGGAGCTACTGCAGCAACCATCATTGCCAAACAAGCTGCCACCTATATCATTTCCGCATTGGATACTAATAATTGCACTACTAACGACACCCTCACAATCCAGCAATTGTATTCACTTCCACACGTAAACCTGGGGGCCGACCGCAACCTCTGCGAGGGGCAATCCCCCGTGGTGCTTGATGCGGGCCAGCAGAGCAGTTATGCATGGCAAGACGGCAGCACTTCCCGGTACTACACCGTCAATAACATAGGCCTGTACAAGGTCAGCGTAACAAACAGTCATGGATGTATAAGCAAGGACAGCATCAATATAAAGAAGATTGTTCCATCGCCTGCCAATTTCCTTACGGCAAGTGATTCATTATGCAGCTATGCTTCACTTGAGCTGGTACCATCGGGTTCTTATAGTAATTACCTGTGGTCTACCGGTTCTTTACAACCGTCTATTACTATCGATAAGCCGGGAGTTTATATTTTAAGCGTAGCGAATAAGGACGGATGTTCCGGCAGTGATACGGTACAGATCTACCGGAAGGATTGCCTTGCCGGAGTTTTCATTCCCAATGGCTTTACGCCAGGGAATGATGGAAAGAATGATGTATTTCGCGCCATGGTATATGGCATAGCCATCAATTTTGAACTGCAGGTGTTCAATCGTTATGGGCAATTGGTCTTTACCAGCAAGGACCCACTAAAGGGCTGGGATGGAAAAGTGAATGGAACACCGGCCAATTCCGGAACTTTTGTATGGCAATGCAGATATCAGCTGAAAGGCGATGACCCGAAGTACAGAAAGGGAATAGTTGAATTGATCCGATAGCCCCCATTTTGTAGAAAACCTGCCAAAATAAAATTCAACATGGCGGTTCTACCCCATGACAAGTGTCACATATGATAGTTACCATTTTGCAACCCAACATGTGTTCATCTCAAAACACTATCTATGATCTTAGGTCCGCAATTAATGGAAAAAATACAGGAATTACAAAGCCACTAATGGGAGATAAAACGTCAAAGCAGTTATAAGTATCCTACCTATTTATCGAAAAAATTGTATCGACGGAATCAGGAAAAAGTTTCCCCGATTCATCGGGGAGCTTTTTTATGTATTGCCCGTTTTGGCAAATTGAGGCATAATAAAAAGGTTGCTCTTCGGTTACCTGAAATTTTTTATACATAATATTGCCTTTCCAGAAATCCGCTCTCTTTCTTCCCAATATTACAATTCGTATAATCCTACGGGGTTGTGCATTCCTTTTGTGCCCGACTTATCCTGATTACATATTCCCTTTGTTGCCTGGAGTGTAGTACTAATTAATTTTTAATCCCTTGTACAGACAAGGATAAATTTTCTTTTATGAAAAAACTATTCTTATCATTTTCGGCATTGTTCTTTGGAATTACGATGACACAGGCACAGTTTGTAATAAAACCAGCTGCCGGGGTCAATTTTACAGACCTGTCAAAAGATGCAGCGGGCACTGAGGTCAAAGCGAAAGTAGGTTGGCAGATCGGTGGCACCGTGGTGTTGGGAGAAAAGAACTTTTACCTGGAACCAGGGATCTTTTATGTGCAAAAATCAAGCAAATTTGATTCTACAGGCAGCTCTGCCGAAGACCTTGATTTCAACATTAGCGGCATACGCATACCCGTATCTATCGGCTATACCCTGGGTGATTCAAAATCAAGTGTCAAAGCACGCATCTTTGGCGGCGGCTCTGCCTTTATACTTACCAATACAAAAAGTATAAATAAAGATGATTTAAAGAATGCCCAATGGGGTGTATTTGCCGGAGCAGGACTTGATATCTCCATGTTCTTCCTGGATGCGTCCTATGAATGGTCGCTAACCGATATAAGTGATGACGTAAATACTATTGATGTTGGCAAAACCAGGACTATTTTTGTTCAGGCCGGTATTCGCATAGAATTATAAATGGGTCAGTGTTTGTGGATTTCAGACAGGGCAAGCAGCTTTTCGCACGCTTGTCCTGTTTTTTTGGTTATAGCTGTGTTATTCAGCCAACTTGCCTTCCTTTTTCCGCAACGCCTCGAGTTTTTGCTTACCATAAGAGAAGCGGGTGATGACCACAAATAACACCGGCACTATAAATATCGATAACATAGTAGCTGATAGCATGCCGCCAAAAACCGTCCATCCGATGGTCATACGGGCATTAGCTCCCGCCCCGCTGGCAAAGGCCAACGGCAGTACACCAAGTATAAATGCCAGCGAAGTCATAAGAATAGGCCGTAACCGAAGTTTTACCGCTTCCAGCGTAGAAGCAAGGAGCTCCTGCCCACGGTCTACCCGTTCCTTCGCAAATTCCACAATCAGAATAGCATTCTTGGCAGCCAAACCGATCAATGTGATCAATCCTACCTGAGCATATACGTTATTAGAAAGAGTTTTAATGAACGTGAGGGTTAGAATAGCCCCAAAGGCACCAATAGGTACCGCCAGCAAGACAGAAAAAGGTACCGACCAACTTTCGTACAACGCCGCCAGGAATAGAAATACAAATGCCACTGACAGGGCGAAAATGTACACTGTTTTTGAACCGGCGTTCACTTCTTCCCGGCTCAGACCCGAAAATTCATACCCATAGCCAGTAGGCAACACTTTATCGGCCACATCCCTTAATGCCGCAAGCGCGTCACCGCTGCTGTAGCCCTCTTTTGAGCCGCCGTTTATTTCTGCAGATCTGAACAGGTTATAGTGCTGGATCAGCGGGGCGCTTTCAGTAGAAGAATAAGAAGTAACTGCACTTAGCGGAATCATGCTTCCTGCGGTGTTACGCACATAATACCTTTGCAGTTCGCTTATATCACCGCGGAAAGCTGTATCAGCCTGGGCTACCACGCGGAAGTTTCTTCCATAAATATTAAAATCGTTTACATAGCGGCTGCCAAGAAATGTTTGCATGGTGTTGTACACATCAGCAATAGACACGCCGAGCTTTTTGCATTGCTCCCGGTCTACATTCACCTGATAACCAGGTGTACGGGCAGTAAAAAATGAAAAGGCCCGGTTTATCTCAGGCCGCTTATTGGCCTCCGCCACAAAATTCTGCACTACCTTTTCAAAGGTTTTAAGATCGTCAGTACTTTCCCGTTGCTGTAATTCAAAGGTAAAACCGGCAGTTTGTCCTAACCCCGGTATGGGTGGCGGCGGGATCACTACAATATTGGCGTTCTTAATGACAGACAATCGCTTTTGTACCTCTGCAATTACGCCGTTTATCTGCAGCTGTTTATCCTTTCTTTGATCCCAGGGTTTTAATTGCGTAAATACCGTACCCGCGTTCGATTTGGTGGAGAAGGTAACTACATTCAATCCGCCCAATGCAGCATAATGCGCTACGGCCGGCATGCTTTTCAAAGTATTTTGAATGGTAGTCAATACTTCGATACTACGGGTGGTAGAAGATGCTTCGGGGAGCTCGTAGGTAATGTATACACGGCCCTCATCTTCGGTTGGAATAAACCCGGTAGGTTTGGTCTTAAAAAGTAAATAAGTACCTACCAGAATACACACCAGCAATATTACTATATACCGGGCGCCTTTAATAGATCTGCTTACGCCGCGGCCATAAGAATCTGTTGTTCGGGCAAACCATTCATTAAACAAAAAGAATAAACGGTTAAGACCCTTTGCGTCTTTGTTAATATGGCTGGGTTTCAATAAAAGAGTACATAAGGCCGGGGTGAGCGAAAGCGCTACAAATGCAGAGATCAACACCGAAATGGCAATCGTAATAGCAAATTGCTGATACAACCGGCCCACAATACCCGGGATAAAACCTACCGGAATAAAAACCGATGCCAGTATCAGGGCAATAGCCACAACGGGCCCCGAGATATCGCCCATGGCAGCCGCCGTAGCATCTTTGGCCGACATTTTTTGCACATCCATATAATGCTGCACCGCTTCCACCACCACAATAGCATCATCAACCACAATCCCGATGGCCAGTACAAAACCAAACAAGGTGAGCGTATTTATAGTGAACCCAAGCGGGAAAAAAAACACAAAAGTCCCAATAATACTAACGGGAATGGCAAGTACAGGGATCAAAGTAGCCCGCCAGTTTTGTAAAAACAGGAATACGACCAGTACTACCAGCGCCAATGCCTCCAACAGGGTATGCACTACTTCATGAATAGAAACCTCCACCACTGAAACCGCTTCAAAAGGAACAACATATTCAACATCGGTAGGAAAAGATTTTTTTAACCGGCTCATTACATCATATACCCCTTGTGCAGTTTCCAATGCATTGCTGCCAGGCGCCTGGTAAACTAATAAGTACGAAGCCCTTTGACCATCTACAAAAGAATTATTTGAATAATTGAACTTACCCAATTCTACTCTGGCAACATCTTTCAGGTAAACTATAGAACCATTCTGTGGGTTACTACGTACAATAATATTTTTAAACTGGTCTGCGGTAGTAAGCCGGCTGTTTGTGAACACTGTGTATTCAAAAGCCTGGACCGAGCGTTGCGGCGGAGCACCAACAGAACCGGCAGCCACTTGCAGATTCTGTTCCTGCAGCGCAGCAATTACTTCATTGGCCGTGATGCCTAATTGGGCCAGTTTGTCGGCATGCAACCAAACCCGCATACTGAAATCATCTGCACGGGTAAATACATCGCCAACGCCTTTTACCCGCAATAAAGCGTCCTTTACATATATATTGGTAAAATTGTCAAGGAAGGGTACCGCATGTGTCCCTTTGGGTGAGTACATGGCTACCAGCATTAGTATGCTGGGGTTACGCTTACGAACGGTAAGACCAAGCCGTTTAACATCATCAGGCAAGGCAGGCGTGGCCACACTAACCCTGTTTTGTACATCCAGGGCAGCAATGTCAACATTGGTACCTACTTCAAAGGTCACATTCATGGTGGTACGGCCATCGCTTGTACTGTTGCTTTGCAAAAAAGCCATCCCAGGTGTACCATTTATTTGCGTTTCAACGGCAGTAGTAGTTGTTTGTTCAACCGTTTGGGCATCGGCACCGGTGAAAGCACCGGTCACCTGAACAACCGGCGGCGTGATGTTGGGGTATTGCGCTACGGGTAAATCGTTCATTGCCAGTAAGCCTGTCATAACAATCACAATAGAGATCACTATAGCGGTCACTGGTCGTTTTATAAATGTATTGGCGATCATATTGTAGCTTCTTGAAAATGGTCAATATTCATTATTACTTAGCTGCAGTGGGTGCTGAGGCTGGTTTTGATTGCCCCAACTGAACAGGCGCTCCTTCCTTTAACTTTTGCAGGCCATCGGTTATAACCTGTTCACCTTCAGTCACCCCATCGTTAACAACAATCCGGTCACCAATTCTTGCGCCCAGGCTAACCTTTTTCTGATGGGCCGTTTTGCCATCGGTAGTATATACAAAGTATTCACCCATTTGCTCAACAACTGCTTTTTGGGGTATCAGTAATTTTTCGGTATTGGCGTTGTTCAGGATCCGCACATTGGCTGTCATCCCCGCTTTCAGTTCGCTTTGTTTATTGGGAAAAAGCAGCCGGGCTTTTATAGTACCTGTTTGTGGATCAACGGCCCGGTCAATTAAATAGATCTGGCCGGAATGAGGATAAGTTTCCTGTCCCGGAAGTATCAGCTTAAAAGTAGAATCATTCGCATTGGCGTTTTTCTTTTGCAACTGCGCAAAACGATAGAGGTCTTTTTGATCAATGGCCAGGTCAACAGCCATCGGATCATCAGAAGAAATGGTATTAAGCAAAGTTTGTCCGGCAGAAACAGCAGTTCCCATTTTGGCCAGTGAAATGCCAATGGTACCATCGAAGGGTGCATAAATAGTAGTATAGCGCAAACCGGTTTGAACACTTTCTACATTTGCTTTGGCAGCAACCACCTGTTTTTCGGCAGCAGCGAGGGCCGCGTCGGCATAGTCTACCGTTTGTTTAGCAATAGCATCATGCTTTTCCAGCTCATGATAGCGGTCGGCATCCTTTTGTGCTTTTATCAGGTTGGTTTGCTGTACCTGTAAATTGGCCTGGGCCTGTTGGTAATTCGCTACATACTGCTGGCGGTCTATTTCATATAACTTCTGCCCCTTTTTTACCCGGCTGCCATCTTTGAAAAAGATGCCGGTGAGATACCCATTCACCTGTGGCCGGAGGTCAACCTGGTTCAACGCCGTTACCGTAGCGGGATATTGATCATAATAAGAGGCCTTGCCTTTGCTTACGGTATATACATTTACAGGAACTGGCGGCGGAGCGGCTTGTTGGGAATTGGCTTTATCATCTTTACACGACGACAGCAACCAACCTGCGGCGGTAAAAATAATTGCCCATGAAAGCTTTTTGTTCATATACATTAGCTTTATTATTTCAGTACGTCAAGGTACCGAGTGCTTTTTCAACATCTATTTTACTTGATATTACCTGGTATAAGGAATTATAATAGTTCAATTGAGTAGTGTGCAATTGGGTTTCGGCAATAATAACATCCAGGTAGGTTTTAACCCCTGACTTGTATTGCAACGTCAGGGTGCTTAATACATCACTGGCCAGGTCAAGGTTTTCCTTCTGGGCATAAAAATCAGCGAGAAACCCTTTATAAGTAGCTATAGCCTGGCTGAACTGGGCGTTGATATTATTTTTAAGGTCAGTCATGGCCACCTCATTTCGTTTTAACTCCAGGTTGGCCTGTCTTACATTCCATATTCGCTTGCCGCCCTGAAAAAGCGGCCAGGCGAACCCAAGGCCGACATACGAATTGGGGAACGACCGACTGCCCAATTTTGAAAATTCATCATTCTGATAAATAAGGTTATAATAACCAAAGGCCGACAACGTGGGGAGATAACTCCATTTATTGTATTTTAGATTGGCCTGTAACAGCCGTTGCTGGGTTTGCAATTGCTGGAATTCTATCCGGCTTTCATACTGTACTTTTTGTAACGTATCGAAGGCTACCTCCCCTTCCATATGTGTGGTATCGTATGACAGTTGTAATGACTTTTCGGCGGGATAGCCCATTTGCTGTTTAAGATAGGCATACCGGGCAAAAAGCATTTCCTGGGCCACCTTCCGGTCGGCCTTGGAGTTGTTCAACGAAATGGTAGCTCTTTTATAATCGACTTTATCTGTTACACCGCTCTGGTATTGATAATACGCATCTTTCAAACTCCGGTCGAGCCGGGTAATGGTTTCTTCCAACACCTGTATTTGCTGCATGGAAAGCAACACATCGTAAAACGCTTTTGAAATAGCAGCCGCCACATCAATTTTATTGGCGGTAGTAGTTTGTTTAGCCTGTTTGCGAACATCCCGGGCAGTACGGCTTGCCAGTAGTACATCCCGGTCAAAAATGGTTTGTGTTAATGCAAGCTGCGGTGTAAAGTAATTACGTACCCCTGTTTGCACCTCCCGTTTGGGGCCATTGGGATTGGTGAAATCCGGAAAGATAGAAACCGGCATTTTCAGGTAGTGCTGAAAGTTAGCCGTTACATTTAGTTGTGGGTACCAGTCGGCCAGTTTGTTTTTAATAGTTGCTTCGGTAATCTCTTCATCAATCAGGGAAGCCCGGATGGCAGGCTGATGTTCCAGCCCATACCGGATGCAATTGGGAAGGGTCGCTTCCTTAAGCGTATCAGTAATTGCCTGCGGATACATTATTGAAGGACACAGTATCAATAGCAATAGCAAAGTAGATACTCCTCTCATAGAAGTGTAATAACAGGTGATTAAATAACGGCTAACAATTTGGGCAGGAGTAAAAACGATGGGTAGGATAAAAACAGTCGGTAAAATTATTGGTTATTAACATACCGGCTGGTCAAAAGTTTCTAATTATTCATTAACAACGAATTAAAATTAATAAATCGATATAAATGGATGAAAAATAGGTGGGCCGATCTTGAACAAATTTGAACCAACTTGAACAGCCCATACAGGCATAATTTCTACCGGATTACAAAGATTTGCAACAAATAACAGTAACCCTGCAAACTATTAAAATGAACAAGAAACGCCTTGCCATTTGTATCCTTGCTTCTTTGTTTTATACATGCTTATCGTGTAATGCTATTGGCCAAAAAGATCTGTGGAACAGTCCAGCCGCCTACCTGGGTCAAAAACCACCAGGCGATACGCCTGAGATATTTGGGAAAGGAATATTGGCCGATTCGGGCATTGTATTGGGAAAAGTGAGCTTTTCAAGCGACGGCCGGGCCTTCTACTATTCCTATGCGAAACATTGGTTTAACAATGAAGGCTCCGGCACAAAGGAACTGGTGTTTAATGGGGAATCGTGGCAAAAGCCGGTCGTTATTGCTGAAAATCTAACCAATCCTGCCCTGTCTCCTGATGAGAGAACAATCTTTCTGGGCGCTCCCAATGGCCAGGTATGGGTTCTACAAAAATCAACAAAAGGATGGATGAAACCCGTATTGTGGCTGGAGAAACCATACGGCCTGTACAATTTTCAGGCTGCCAGTACCGATACCTATTATGTGAGCAGCAATGGGACTGCCGGAAGCAAAAGCGATTGGAGCACATACGACTTTTGTAAGCTGACCATCTCAGAAAAAGATACTGCGATCAGCAGCCTGGGAAATACTATTAATACAAAAGGTTTCGATGGCGATTTTTTTATTGCCCCTGATGAGTCTTATATTATTATCTCGGCCAAAGAAACCCAAAGTTATGAATCGGAACTTTGGATCAGTTTTAGAAAGAAAGACAATACCTGGACAGTGCCACAAAGCCTGGGGCCAACGATCAACGATGGCCTCGCCCACCGGTTCGGGCAGTATGTATCGCCAGATGGGAAATATCTGTTTTATACCCGGGGCACCAGTGAAAAAGATTGTAATTTTTATTGGGTGCGATTCGATACGCTTTTGAAAGAACTAAAGGCCAATATAAAATGAACGTTCCATCCCAATCTAGTAAAAAAGGGCTGTCTCCATGTTTTTAACAACATGGGAACAGCCCCATCAATGCCGGGAGTTCCGGATAATTATTTCAGGGAGAGCTTTCGGATCATCACATTGCCAAAATCTGCTACATACAAATTACCATTATTGTCAGCAGCTATGCCGACGGGGTTTTTAAAGGTAGCTACATCAATGGTACCATTAGTGGCGCCAGCTGATATAGAACCGGCCACAGTGGTCACATCGCCGTTGGGGGTGATTTTACGAATGCTATTGCCGCTCACTTCCGTCACGTATAAATTGCCATTGCTGTCGAAACAAAGACCACCGGGATCATTAAAGCTGGCAGCTGCACCGTTTCCATTGGTTGCACCTACAGCACCACTACCTGCAAAGGTACTCACGGTACCGTCCGGGGTGATCTTACGGATCTTATTATTACCTGGATAATATACATTGTTATAAAACTGTTTACGACTGTTCTCAGTTACATACACATTGCCACTGATATCTACTGCCACATCAATAGGAGCATTGAAAGTAGCAGAAGCGCCGGGGCCATCATTTCCACCTGGAACGCCGGTCCCGGCCAGGGTAGATACCACGCCGGCGGGTGTAATTTTTCTTATTCTGTTATTGCCTGCATCGCACACATATACATTCCCGTTTTTGTCAACTGCAATGCCTTCGACTGTAGAAAATTTGGCAGTAGCACCTGGTCCGTCGGCAAACCCATATCCCCCACTGGTTAACGTTGTAACGACACCTGATAAGGTAATTTTCCGGATTATATAATTGCCATCATCGCATACATACAGTGTGCCGGCTGCATCGATGGCGATCCCTTTTACGTTATAAAAGTGGGCATCTATTCCCGTACCATCTTCGGCACCCGTTCCAAGTCCACCGGCCAGGGTGGTAACCACCCCATCGGGGGTAATTTTGCGAATGGTATGATTGCCCATTTCAGTAACATAGACATTGCCACTGGCATCAGTTACTACGTCACCCAGCCCCCAGAAACTGGCAGCCGCACCAGTCCCGTTTGTAAAACCCATGTTCCCGCTGCCTGCCAGCAGACTAACGACGTAACTGGGATCATACGTAAATACCGGCCCGGTGATCTGTGTTCCATTACAGTACACCGTGATCTTGCCCGTACCACAACCCAGCGGCACCTTAGCCACGATCTGTGTTTTACTGGCGCTGACCAACACGGCCTTAACTCCATTGAATAAAACACTATCCTGCGTTACAAATTCGCTGAAACCCGCGCCATAAATGGTCACCGATGTGGTTGCTGTACCATGCGAAGGCGAGATGGAGTTCACAACCGGAGTTACAACAGAATCTTTTGGCGGATTGGAAGAAGGATCAGACGATGAATCATTTTTGCTACAGGAGAACAGGATCAGACAAGAGGCTATACTCGCGCACAACAAGGCGCCACGAAAAGTCATTTTCATAAGATCGGTCTTTAACAATTTGATATTTTACAATGCAATTCGAGATACACCCGAAAGCGGGTATGTATTTCGGTTGGCAAAGATAATATCTTCCTATATATGTGTCTTACAAGCTGATATTCGTGCAGTTTTAAGGTATAAGTGTGTAGTTTTGGACGATAAACGTGCAGCAGCTGCCAATAATTTCAATGAAGAAATAGCTCATCATACTATTCAACTTTTAAACTTTGAACCGGATTGACTATGGCAGCCCTGATAAATTGGGAGATAATGGTAACCAGTGCAAGTAAGAAGGCCCCCAGCCCTGCCGTAATAAACACCCACCATGAAATGCTTTCCCGGTAAGCAAAACCCTGTAACCATTTATTCATAAACAGCCAGGCCAATGGTACCGCCACCAGGAAGGCAATAAACACGAGTTTCATGAAATTCGCAGCAAGCATGGTTACCAGGTCAGCCACATTCGCTCCTAACACTTTTCGGATGCCTATTTCCCTGGTACGCTGTTCAGCGGTATAAGCGGCTAAACCAAACAGACCCAAACAGGCGATAAAA
Organism: Niastella soli; assembly: GCF_017742245.1. Lineage (GTDB taxonomy): Bacteria > Bacteroidota > Bacteroidia > Chitinophagales > Chitinophagaceae > Niastella > Niastella soli. Next base: position 429,592 of record NZ_JAGHKO010000005.1, on the reverse strand, counting down.
ATGGCAAGCGTTGTAAACAGGATAGCAATTTTTCCCGTGCGTTGTTCTGCACGGTACAGTCCATCAAAATCTTCATCCATAAAAGAATAATCAAATGCCTGGTCCTTCGAAAAAGCCTTCCACTTTTTTTCTATCAGAGACATCAGCACCGGTAATTCTCCGGTATTCAATTTAATAGCCAGCACATCTGGTCCGTCGCCTTGTTTTTTTCGCTCAAAGGGGGTGGTCATTGTTAAAACCACCGGTGTAATGTTATCTCTAAGGGAATTGAAATTAAAATCTTTTACAACACCTATAATATGATATTGTTTCTGATTGGTACCATACGCAATGGTCTTATCAATGGCATCACCGGCAAAGCCCATTGACCTGGCAGCCGTTTGATTGATAATTACAGCAGACGAGTCAGATGAAAGCGCCGGGTTGAAATCTCTTCCATTATCCAGACTGATATTCAGCGTACGGAGGTAATCTTCATCAACGGGCCAGAATTCCGTTTGATGCACGTTGTTATTAGCAGTAACGTAATTGGACCATCTTCTGTGAGCGGTTGGCATAAAAGAGCTGAGCGTAGCGCTTGTCACGCCCGGCAAATTCAGCATTTCCTGCTTAAATACATTCGCCTGCTTATTCAATACATTCATCTGCTTTACCAACAGCACTTGCTTTCTGTTAAAACCAAGGCTCTTGTGTTGCATATAATTCAATTGGTTATAGATGATCAGCGTTCCAATGATAAGAAAAATGGAAATGGAGAACTGGAATATGACCAGCAGGCTGCGGAGCCCGTTCCCTTTGATCCCTGCAGCAGTTTTGCCCTTAAGTACTTTAACCGGCATGAATGCTGAAAGGAAGAAGGCGGGGTATGAACCTGCCAATAACCCAACAACCAGCGTAATACCTGTTATAGCTGGCAGCAGCCAAACAAACGTGCTGCTGGTAAGGGCAAGCGTTTTACCTGATATTTGATTGAAAAAAGGCAGCAACGCCCATGCAAGCAATATGGCGGCAACCGTTGCAAAAAAGCTCATCAGCATTGACTCTGAAATAAATTGCAGTACGAGACCCATGCGTGATGAACCCAACACTTTTCTTACACCCACCTCTTTTGCCCGGTTTGCGGAATGTGCGGTAGAAAGGTTCATGAAATTTATACAGGCCAGCAACAATATGAACAGGGCTACGCCCGAATAAATATAGATGTATTGAATATTACCGTTAGCCCCCAGTTCGTTTGACCGGTTTGATTGCAGGTGAATATCAAATAAAGGAGTAAGGTTCAATTTTATATAGTCGCCCTGTTTTTCCATCTCTTCTATGAAATCAAGATACTTCTTCAAAAAGGCTGGAAACTTGGCTTCTAATGCTTTGTGATCCGTATGCGGTTTCAATAAAAGATAGGTATGAAAAGGGAAAATGGCTGCCAGGTTTTCATTGGAAGCTAAAGGATCTGAGATCATCGATTCCAAAACGTCAGCCTCGAAATGTGACTGCACAGGCAGGTCTTTAATAACACCTGTAATCTTTAAGTTGCTGTTTCGATTGTTATCCCCTACCCTAACAAGCACCCTACCCAGCACATGCGTTGTATTAAAGTATTTTTCTGCCATTCGTTCGGAAATAACAACGGTGTGTGGTTCTGTAAGAGCGGTGTGTGGATCCCCCTCCAGCATAGGCAAAGTGAAAATATCAAAGACGGTGGGATCACAATACAGGGCGTTTTTTTCCACCACCAATTCATCGCCTTTTTGGAACCGCACCCCTTCATCAGGCAGCAGCCTTACTGTTTTTTCGATCTCCGGAAAATTGAGCCGCAAAGCTTCTGCTACTTTGGGTGCTGTATTAGCACTGGAAGTTACGCTGGTGTTGAATTTCGTATCGGTGTTTACCCTGTATATACGCTTTCCATTACTGTTGTACCGGTCGTAACTGGTTTCGTCAAGCACATAAAAAACTATCAACAGGCAAACGGCCAGGCCGATTGTCAATCCCAGAATATTGAGGAAAGTAAAACCCTTATTCCTTTTAAGACTCCGGCAGGCAGTTTTAAAATAATTTCTGATCATGGCAGGCAATAGTGTTGAACGGTGACTTATTGATCATTTTCTTTACGATACTTCTTCCTGATGTAATTATAGGCTTTTTTTTCATCAGTCGATTGTGGCTTTGCCAGTGACAGGTATTTGCTATAATATTTTTTAGCCGCACTATAATTATTTAAACTCCCATCCCATATCCGCCCGCAATCGTACAGCATCAATGGGTTTTTAAATAAATAGTATGCGGTATCATATTGGGCGATGGCCTTTTTATATTGCTTCAGCTCTTCATAATTATCCCCCAATGCATGGAAATAATATTCAGCCGTGTTTGAGATAGCCAGCCCCAGGCATGTTTTGAGCAGTTCATTGCTTTCCTCAAATTCCCTCAATTTCGCATGTGATTTAGCCGCATAATAAAATATATTTTCGCCAGCCATCCCTTTTTCGATCAGCAGCTCGCAAACCCTGATGCAGTCCTTATACAGCTTCAGATTATAATAAGCCAACACAACCTGGGTAAGCGTGGTTGACGATCCTTCCCCCAACCGCAACAGCCTTTCACCTGGTATAATGACCTTTTGATAAGCTGCTGCTTCGTACGATGATTTTATCCGCAATTTTAAATAAGCAATACTTAAAGAATCCCTGAGCAGGCCTTCATCAATAATACTATCCGCCCGCTGGTAATTTTTCTGATCAATTAAAAGATCAGAAAGGGCTGCTCCATTTCTGCTATCGTTTGGCAACAACCGGAATGCCTGTTCATAATAAATAAAAGCGGAATCTTTCTGATTTTTACGCCGGAACAGATCGCCCATCTTTCTGTAGTAAACCGATTTCTGTGGATTACGGTTGATCAACCGGGATAAGTATTTGCGGGCCGTTACAGGATCTTCATCGCTATAGAGACTGGAAAAATACTGGTTGGCAGATACATTATTGGAATCAACATCCAACATTTTTTGATAATATCTGCTGGCATTGTTTGGCTCCTCATTCATCTGGTAGGCATACCCCAAATAGCCCAGCACCTGAAGATTTAAACTATCTGCCTTTTCAGCAATGAGTAAATAGTTGATGGCATCCTCGTATTCCATATTCTGAAAAAACTCCATCACTTTATTTTTATCAGGCAGTGACGATTGGGCTGTTATGCTGCCCAGTTGAGACAAAAGGACAAAAACAAGACATGATAATTTTCTCATGGGAAGGCGCAATAGTTAATAGAATTGATTGACTTTAGCCAATTCAATTAGATGCGTCGGGTGTAAGTTTCCATACTCCGTAAAAAATAAAAAGAAATTTTCTACTACGCAGATCAGTTGCGCAGCGGGTAGCCATCTTTGTATAACGAAACCGGTGTCGTAGAAAAGGATTTCTTCGATTCAAGGCGAAGATGCAGGTAATCAATCCTGCCCCGTAAAAGGTAGTTTAATTAAAATGTCGCCGTAAGTGCCTTTTCGATCTTTTACCCGGTTTTATTGTCAGGTGCCGTAGAAAAGGATTTCTTCGTTAAAGGAAAAAGGGCCTTTTCGGACTATTGCCCTGATTTTTTTTAAATCACCCTGAGTTCAATAAATAAAAAAAGGGATGGAATTTGAGTTCCATCCCTTTTTAATTTATTACCCTTTTAATTATTTGTCATCTTATAATACCACATATTGGTTTGCGTGGTAAGCGTTACTACATCAGCAGTTTTTGTGCCCAGATTGATCCTGTACAATTTGTTTTTCTCATAAAGACCTACCAATTCATTCCGTGTAGGCAAAGCACAGATGGTATTTTGAGGTAAATATATATCACCGGTTATAGGAACAAGTACAGTTTGCGCGCCGGTAACCGTATTGATCTGCACTACCTGTTCGGTGCTGTTGTATGTATTGGGATCAGTGATCATTTTATAACCGATCAAATTCCCCTGCTTGTCCGGCCCCATTCCATAAACTGTTTCAAAATTACCATTGGTTAATTGTATGGTGCTGGTATCGTTAGTTCTGAGGTTTATCTTGAATAAACCACCAAAGTCTGACTTACCAACTATTTCATTGGTAGCAGGAACGTAGGTCGAGGCTTCCACATGTAAACCGTTTTTCCGGACGATTGTTTTAAGCGATGTAAGGCCGCCGTCTTTGGGATCAATTCTTACAAAATTCTGATAATAGTTATTCTGAATGCTGGCATCATTTTTAATAGCATACAGGTTGCCGCTTTTATCAGTCACCAGCTCATTAAACCTTACAAGGTTGCCGGCACCCGCCAGTCTTACCGTGCTTGTTTGTTTGGTGGCAACATTTATTTTTATCAACCCGGTAGCCGAGTCGTTCAAATAGATCACTTCGTTGGTAGCCGACAGGTATACAATGTTGGGTATAGCATATTCCGGAATTTCCCCCATGGAGGCGATTGGTGACTCTTTACCATCTGCCGGGTTGATACCAACCAGCCACTCGGGCGCATTGGTAACCGTATCCATTTTAACACAATATAAAGTAAGCGGATTTAGCACTAACGAGCCTACGTCAACAGTAATGCCGTTAACGTTTACCGTAACCGCGCCGGAAGTTGCATTGGCCGGAATTACCACCTTTAATTCAGTAGTGGTAGCGCTTACAACGGTAGCCGTTATGCCGCTGATTTTAACGGTATTATTGGCAGCTATTTCATTGAAATTTTGTCCTTTGATGATCAGCGTATCGCCTGGTTTGGCGGCTGCTATTTTTAGCGGCTCGGTTACAGGGGTCGGCAAAGTGACAGGATCGGAATCGGAAGATTTGCTACAGGCAGCTAATCCTAATAGGGCCGATAGGAAAAACACTAACGGTTTAGATTTGTAAAAGTGCATAATGAGAAAAGTTTTTGGTGGAGCTCTAACGTTAACGCCTGTTCAATATTGCCTTTTCTGGCAAATTAGAATTTGATTAAAACTTCATCAGGCTTATCATATATCTCTTTTTATGATTACTGTCATCCTAAAATAGTATCCATCGCAGGCTCCGCGCAGTTTGTACTCCCCTTTTTGTTTCCTAACTTCAATCGGTTGCCACAGTCCGCCCTGGCGGACATAACGTTTAACTTACACCCTCAAAGCATTATGAAAAAAGTATTAGTATCGGCTTTATTGCTCTTTAGCCCGGGCAGTTTACTATTCGCTCAAATTGACGGGAAATTAAAAGAAGACCTCCGGAATACCGGGTATGTGCACAGTCCGCTTTCGCTTGACTACAGTAAGTCGTTTGAATCATTTGGCCTTACCAAAAAAGTGATTGCTACCGACCTGCTTTGCGACATGGAGGACCTCAACAAATGGTCGCATAAGGGAATTGGCGGCATGTCGCTTACCGCTGAAAGAAGTGTTTCCGGAAAACACAGCCTGCAATTGACAGCGCCCACCACCTATCCGCAATTCCTTGACTGGGGTTTAGGGTTTGGTACCTCCCTGGCCAGCTACGAAGTAGGTGGAATGAACTGGGAAAAATACAACCGGCTTCATTTTTATATTTACCCAAATTGTGAAGGCGCCCGCAGCATTTACCTTAATTTATATGTCGAGAACGATGGCAAAATAAAAGTACCGGACAAGTATGAGCGGGAAGGATATCATGAGATCAATTTGATCAACCGGCAATGGAATGAATGTTTTGTGGAAATGAGCGAACTGGCCCGTGACAAGGTAACAAAGATCTCATTTGCCATAGAGGTATTTGGAAAGGAACGTACCATGGGCGATTCGTTGAAATTTGATATTGATGCCGTATCCCTGCAAACCATTGAACATCCTGAAGTAGTGACCGGCTGGACACCCGCTGACAATCGCATCATCTACTCAACTACCGGCTATGGGGTTGAAAGTGAAAAAACAGCCATCGTACGGGTAAACAACCATACTGGAAAGTTTCAACTGGTAGATCATATAACTAACGGCGTTGTGTATGAAGGCAACATCACTTCAAAGAAAACAGCTCTCGGCACCTTTGAAACGATCGACTTTAGTGATTTTAAAAAGGAAGGGCAGTACAGTATTCGCGTTGGCAATGTTACCTGCCAGCCCTTTTACATAAATCGCAATATCTGGGACAATTCTGCCTGGCGGGTACTGAATTTTATTTTCTGCGAACGTTGTGGTTATCCGGTCCCGGGTAAACACGGCGCCTGTCACAACGATCTGCATGCAGTGGTCGACGGCAGGACCTTTCCCTTCAATGGTGGCTGGCATGATGCGGCGGATATGTCGCAGCAGGTAATGCAATCGGGCGAGATAGTTTATTCCCTGCTCGAAATGACCAGCAAGGCGAAAGAAAAAGACAATAAAGAATTATTCCTTCGGCTACAGGAAGAAGCAGAATGGGGCATTGACTGTATTTTAAAAGGCCGCCTTGGTAACGGTTACCGCGCCCAAACCTGGGGCACTAATTTATGGACAGACGGTTTTATTGGCACCGGAGATGATTCTACCAAAAGACGCCTGGTACATGTTCACAACCGCGCCTTCGAGAATTTTGTTTTTTCCGGTATTGAAGCCTATGCCGCCATGAAGATAGAAAACGATGTCATGCTCAGGGAAAACCTGCGCAAAGTAGCGATTGAAGATTTTGCACTGGCAAAAAAGCGTTACGACAGCCTGGGCTTTAACGACCTGAGCAGCATTGGCGGTGGCGGCGATCATGCAGCCATGGCTTCCAACAGCCAGTATTCAGCCAATATTTCGCTTGCGGCCAGCTTACTGTATAAATTAACGGGCGACAAATATTATGCAACAGAGGCTGCTAAATCCATTCAATACACGTTGCAATGCCAGCGAACAGAGCCGCTGGGCGATAAGAACAAAACCAGCGGTTTCTTTTATCGCGATTTAGAGAAGAGATCCATTGTGCATTACACCCATCAGTCGCGCGACCAGGTATACATGCAGGCCCTGACTACACTTTGTGAGACCCAGCCCAATCATCCCGACTATGGGAAATGGACCACTTCCATCAGGATGTATGGAGAATATCTCAAAAAGATCATGCAATATGTAGCCCCCTATGGTTTGGTCCCAAGCGGGGTATACAACATAAATGAAGTAAAAGACTCAGTCAATTTTTACAAAGTACAGGTAGGCATATTCAGTGGGGCCGGCACGGACTATAAAGCGCAGTTGGAAAATGGATTTAAATTGGATAATGAACATTACCTAAAAGTGTTCCCGGTATGGTTCTCCTTTAGAGGAAATGCGGCAGTGCAATTGTCAACTGGCAAAGCCGCTGCCTTGTGCGGGAAATTTTTAAAGGATAAGGAATTGATGAATATTGCCGAACAACAATTATTCTGGATAGTTGGGAAAAACCCTTTTGGTCAGTCATTGATCTGGGGTGAAGGAAGCAACTATCCCCAGCTATATACCGCACTGCCCGGAGAAACAGTAGGTGGCATTCCTGTTGGCATGCAATCGAGGTTTAATGAAGACACGCCTTACTGGCCACAATTTAATACCGCTACCTATAAAGAAGTATGGGGAGCACCTGCCGCCCGGTGGTTGTCGTTGATCGCTGAGTTTTAAAAGTAACTGTTGTCCCGTCCCGGCTGAGCCGGGATCGGGACAATTTGTTAAAATTCAGGGGCCTGCTTTGAATACTGGGGCCCTGCTATTATTTTTAAACGCATGAAGCATTTAATAGTCCTGTTAGCCCCCTTATTGCTAGTCCTTTGCTCGCATGCACAAACTATCGAAGCCGGCAATCATTCCACCAAAGGTTATATTAAAAGCAATGGCACTATAGAAAACAGCAGCCATTCAACAGTAGGTTATATTAAAGAAAACGGCGCCATAGAAAACAGCAGCCACATCACCATCGGCTATTTGAAAGACAATGGAGTGGTTGAAAACGCTAGCCATTCTACCGTTGGTTATATAAAAAAGAATGGCACTATAGAGAACAGCAGCCATTCCACCATAGGGTATGTAAAAGAAAATGGCACAGTAGAAAACAGCAGTCATTCAACTATTGGCTATGCCAGCGATGTTAAAAGAGAATGGGCCGCAGTTGTTTTCTTTTTCTTTAAGTTTTAATGTTAATCATTTTTATAAAAAGCCTGGATGAGCTTTTTTATTTCATCATACACATGTTGCCAGGCATCATCTATGGAAGGCCATTCTTTCTTGTTCTTTTTCCATGATGCAATAGGAATATTTTTTCGTGGAATACCGCTTAATTTACTAAGTAGAGGAATATCCGTCCAGGCACAATTCCTGATAACCACTGGCACAACCATACATTCGCCTTTGCTTTGCCTTTCCATCGCAATATTTAGTTCCGTTTCCCTGATGTATTTGGTATTTAAAAAAGCCGGGCTTATTAAAAGGAAAATGACATCGCAGGTATTTAATTCTTCCCTTATCCGGTCATCCCATTCCTCACCAGGTATCAGGTTCGTATCATCCCAGGTAATAAGGGTATTATTGAATTTACTCAATGGTGCCAGCCGGTTTTTAAACTCCTGTAAATAATTAGTATCTTTTGCCAATTCACCTTCTGATTTCGAGTAGGAGATAAACGTCTTTAATTGGCGAATTTCTTTTTTTATAATCCTTCTATACACCCCCCTTAAAGAGGAGGCCAAACCAACATTAAAAAGTAAGTTATCAATAGACAACCGGGTTTGGCTTTCATTGCAGGTTATATGATCGCGATCTTTAGACCACTTTAGCAATTTCTGGTATTCGAATTTCTCTGGTTTATTGCTATTAATACATTCCCCACATGAACAAGGAACAAATAGAGAATAATGCACTCCCTTATAACTCTTTGTTACGTCTTCCATGGCTGCAGTGATCATCATGTTTAATCCCCGGGCATCTTTCCCCGTTGTTTTGATCTCAATGGTTCGTTCGTAAAAATTTTCTATCACCTGGGCCTGCGCCGCAGTATCAGGATGCTCTATATTGACCGCATCATTCCACACATCACCATCCGATTTTATAAACTTGCTTAGATCAGCGCTTAGCTGGTTAACCAGCCCTTTGGGCATAAACTCATATTTGTAGATCAGCCGGAGGCATTGCTGATCGTTCTCCCATCGCGCCTCTTTTGGCATCGCCAGTAACCGGGCAGGAATAATAAAGTCTTTGTTGTTATGTTTTTTAGGGAAGGCGATCTTGAAGACCTGGAGCAATTTCTTTAGGATCTCAAACCGTTGCTTATAATGCGCTTCACGCCAAATCCTTTCAAAGTCTGACGCAATAATATGTCCGCGCCTTTTTTGGATATCCTCGTCATCTATGATCTTATATACGGCATTCATGGCCCATTCTGGTTGCAAAATCACCCAGTTCCTCAACTCTTCAATGCCTGAATACCACAAGATGATCCCCTGGCTATGTAAAAACCTGGCAAAGTCCATAATGTCTATTTCTGCTGACATTTTATCCGGATCTGTTTTCCGGCAGATGGCCATAAATTCCTCAAATGAAATACAGGCCTTCTTTGTAGATTCTGCAGCAATTGCCTCTCGTGCCGGGATCCACGATTTAGGCACGCCCTTTCCATAATGTGGCAGCTTTTCAATCTGGTCAACAATTATTTTCTTTATTTCTTCCAGGCCTTCATTTTTCTTTTGCAAATTGAGCTCGGTATAAGAAAGCTGTCCGGCTTTAATGATATTAAAATGATCATTGATGAGATAATGGCCCAGGTCAGTCCAGGAGATCTTATTCCCCTGGTGACAGGTCTGGCCCAGGATGATCGGGCTTTTACCGCCAAACTGGGCAATGGTAGGGATCCAATAATCAAAATGATGATTGTTCTGGCGGGTGCTGGCCAATAGAACGAATACAGAATTTTCAGTAAGAAAAAAACGATGAACAGGATAATAAACGTCCTGGCCACCAAAATCCCAGATATGAGCGATATGCGATTTGCTTTTTGCCCCTTTATATTTCCAGTCAACTACTTCTATACCCCTTGTCCGGGTATCGTCTGTGGGCAATGCTGCTTTCGCATTCATCAGCCTCTTTTGCAACGAAGTTTTTCCTGCATTACCTTCTCCTACCAGCGTTAATTTTGCTTCATACAGATAATCGATGCCTTCTGCTTTTATTTTTTCAAAATGTCTTAAAACACTTTCATTACCGAGTTCAACTATCGAAAGGGGAGGATTTTCCAGGGGATTCCCCGCTACGTGTATTCTACCCAAACCGATAAGCGCTACCCTTTTCACTACTATGGTCAAAGGTTTTTTGGGCCTTGTAAGGAACGGAAGTAAAGGAGAAAGGTCTTTAATTTTATTGAAGCTAATATCCAATTCCATTAACCCGGTTAAAGTTTCCAAACCGCTTATGTCTGAAATGTTGTTTCTCGAAAGATTCAATTGTTTCAACCAGGTCAATTTCTGTAAACTCGTTAGGCTACTTATTCCCGTGTTACTTACATCAAGATTTATCAGATTATGCAGAGATTCCAGACATTTAAAGTCTCTAATAGTATTGCCCCTTATCCTTAATTCACGTAAAGTTGTTATTTTTTCAAGACCTTCCGGACTGGTAATTTTAGTATCACTTACAAACAATATTTCCAAGGCAGGTAATTTTTCAAGTGATCTAAGATCTTTTATATAAGTGCGACTTGCAATAAGTGTAATAAGGTTACTTAGTTTTTCCAGGCTTTTTAAACTGGTTATACGGTTATCACTTACATTTAGAAACTTTAATTCTAACAGCTTTTCAATGCCTTTTAGACTTGTAATATTGGCTTTATCTATTGATAATTGAGTCAATTGATTTAACTCCTCAATATCTACAAGCTTACCAATCTGATTGTGACTCAAATTAAGTTGTTCCAAAGAGGTGAGTGTTCTCAGACTTTTCAGATCAGTTATACCATTATTTTGCAATTGAAGAATTTCAAGGTTGACCAAACTCTTCAGGGGTCCTAAATTTGTTATCTCATTTCCTACCAATGAAATATTCCGCAAAGAAATCAGGCCTTCAAGCCCATCGAGTGTTGAGATATAATTCCCTGACAGATTCAGCTTTTTCACCCCATGCAATGGTCCAAAACCTTGCAAAGTTTTTATTCCGTTTGATGACAAGTTTAGATCTTCAATAACAGATAAACTCTTTAACCCCTCAAGATCATGAATTTTATTACCTCGCAGATTCAGGTATTGCAATTGATGCAATTGAGATACAAAAAAAGTATCGGCAATTCCCCAATCTGACCGCTGATGACTTGCACACTCCAACCTTAATAGTCCCTGTAATTCATTGATGGCCGCAGGCCCCTTGGTAAAATAATTATAATCCCCCTTGTCATTGGAAACCCATCCACGTTTGGCATTATACCACATATCACTTAAGATAAGACTTTCCAGGTGCTTGCATTTGCGGAGTTCAATATCAATAGGAGCACCTGGTTCAAAATCGGAATCCGTCAACCCGCAATTGCCAAGGTCTAAACTTGTTTCCTTTGTCTCCAAACATGTGTGTATTAATTTCAGTGCTATTTTACTCATCAGGCAGGGGTTATTTATATGGCAAATTTTATCAGCATTAGTAACATGCTGGTTTTTACGTAGTTCAATATACGCTTTTACCGGAAATTATTAAAACGGCTTCCAGCGCAATCTAAATGGTGGGACCTCGTGAACCTTGGTTGGGTGAGAAGGGAAAGATACAAAAGAGTTTTTAATTTCAAACGCCCTTCAGATAGCCGCCCAGGTGTAGTTTTGCCAGTATATTAGCATTACCACCTCAAAAACAGCATTTTAAATTAATTCTTCCTGTTTTGTTACCTTTTGGCCCCTCACCTGCTCTATTCTTTTGATGAGCCTTACTATTATAATCATCAAAAGCTAATTTTATGACAACAGCAGCATTATCAACACCAAGAGTACACCAGGTTTATACACTGATGCGATTTACCTATGGACTGGTACCCATAGTGGCCGGTTTGGATAAATTCACCAACCTGTTTACAGACTGGGAGAAATACCTAAACCCTTCCATCGCCCAGATGCTTCCGTTTAGCCCACATACCTTTATGCTGATCGTTGGGGTAATTGAAATGGTGGCAGGGCTGATCGTTCTTGCCCGGCCTGCCATTGGCGCCTACATTGTAATGGCCTGGCTGGCACTGATCGCTTTAACCCTACTTATGAACAAAGGTTATCTCGATGTAGCCGTGCGTGACCTGGTAATGTCCATAGGCGCTTATTCGCTGGCCCAACTGGCCCGTACAGAAGGCGGTTCCAAAGCTCACCAGGCAACCAGCAGCGGCGTGCAATTCTCCAAAGGATAGGCATTCGATCACATACTAATTGGTAAATTTGTAATATGGTATTCCACCTATTTAACAAGAGCGTTCAGCAATATACCGATCCCGAGATCATTCAGCAGGTCTTGGCTGGCAATACCGCCATATTTGAAATAATTATCCGCAGGTACAATCCCTATTTGTATAAAGTGGGGAGAAGCTATGGTTTTAACCACCAGGATACGGAGGACCTGATGCAGGAATCATTTATCAATTGTTATGTAAATCTTAAACAATTTGCTGAACGCTCTTCCTTTAAGACCTGGCTCATTACCATTATGCTTCACCAGTGCTATCGAAAAACACATAAGTTCAATTACCTTAAAGAGCAAACAGCGGATCTTTTACCCGACAATTCATCGCTTATGTTTTTACCTAAGAACCACAGCAACACCGACGATGCAGTCCTCAGCAAGGAATTCAACAAAGTGGTGGAAGCCTGTCTTCAACAACTTCCCGAGGAATACAGAACAACATTTGCGCTGCGCGAACTGGCAGGTTTAAGTGTAGCTGAGACCGCCGAAGCGATGAACACCACCGCCTCTAACGTTAAGGTCAGGTTGAACCGGGCCAAGGCCATGCTCAGAAAAGCAATTGAAAAAAATTATTCAACCGAAGACATCTATGAATTTAACCTGGTTTGCTGTGACCGTATTGTAGCCGGTGTAATGAAACGAATAGACGAACTGGGAAATAGTTAGTCAACTTATGCGCATTTTTTTATAACTTGCATGCAACGATTTCCCCCTACACAACAACTCCCTACAACCAGCCCTGCCGCCTTTATTAGGATAATTTACCCCAGCTTGCCAAAACAACCGGCTCCCTTTGGGAGTGGTGGATCTTTATGTCCATAGTGTAAACCTTATATATATCCTATAGAACATGCGCATTTTGATCATTGAGCAAGAGCAAGAAGTAATAAAAGACCTGGAATGTATTTTACAGGGCATATCAGCAGACGTGGCAACCAGCCATTGTACCGATATCCCCACAGCCAGGAACTGGTTCCGGAAAAACACCCACCCCCAACTGGTATTTTCTGCAATTACCTTTCCCGATGGATTGAGCTTTGACCTATTCAGATCGCTTAAAAACAACCCACCGGTTGTATATATGAATACCAACGACCGGTTTGCCCTGGAAGCATTCAAACAAAATGGGTTATACTATTTATTAAAACCATTGGACAAGACAGAAGTTGAAAAAGCGGTTTCCCGGTACCGGTATTTACACCCCCAGGAGCCAGCACCGGCTGTTGAAGGCAATCGGTTCCAGGACAGGTTCCTGGTCACGGTAGGAAAACAGGTAAAACTGGTCAAAGCCGACGAAGTGGCTTATTTCTTTTCAGAACAAAAGATCGTGTATCTCATCACCTTTGCAGGGCAGAAGTATCGCACCGGTTTTACCCTTGAACGACTGGAACAATTGCTCGCCCCCGCCCTTTTCTTCCGCATCAACCGCCAGTTCATCATTCATATGTCTGCCATCGTAAAAATGATCCCGGCCAGTAAATCGCGGCTGCAAGTGATTGTACGGCCTGACACCAACTACAATACCATTACCAGTTTTGGCCGCACAGATACTTTCTACAACTGGCTTCTGGGTGGCTTTAGTATGCCTTGAATAAACGGTCCATCGGGGATGATCAACCAGCAACAATAAATGACCATTCGGTTACCAATATTTACCACTGGGTAATTTGTAACAGATCAATCCTCATTTAAGCACAGTAATTGAATGCTAAAATTGCCTTGATCATTTACCAGTTATTCACCCAAAAGAAAACGAATTGTGAAATCTAATATCCATTTGCTGCTTAAGAAAAGCACCAGCATTATCAGAAACAGGAATTCATTCTTCCCCGCGCTTTTAATACTATTCAGTACAGGTTGTACGTACGACAAAACAGAATTGTTGTATCCGCCCAAGCCCAATGCCTGTGATACACTGAATGCCAACTTTACCAAAGTGAAATCGATCATGACCTCTAAGTGCAGTTCCTCCCGCTGTCATGGCGCAGCTGCAGCCAAAGGTGGCGTTATCCTGGAAACCTATGACCAGGTAAAAGCAAACGCAACCCGTATTAAACAACGGGCCCTTGTAGATAAAACCATGCCGCCTGCAGCCCCGCTTTCCGCCAATGATATAGCCATCCTGCAATGCTGGTTCGATTCCGGCATGCCTAATGATTAAATTATAAGAAACACCAAATAACATGAAACATTCTATTATGCTGGCAGCATGCCTGCTGGTTACCGTTCTGGCTTTTTCTCAGAAAAAATACTTTACTAAATCAGGACAGATCACCTTTAACGCCGGCACATCGGTAGAAGATGTTGATGCCACCAACAAGACCACCGTTAGTGTGTTGGATGGGGCTACCGGTCAAATGGAATTTGCGGTACTCATTAAAGGCTTTGAATTTAAAAGAGCCTTAATGCAGGAACACTTCAATGAAAATTATATGGAGAGCGATAAGTACCCCAAGGCCTTATTCAAAGGGAAAATTGTGAATATTGACAAGGTCAATTTCCAACAAAATGGCGTATACCCGGTAACAGTAAAAGGCCAGCTCGATATGCACGGAGTAAAAAAAGAGGTGGAAACAACCGGCACCATGAAAGTAACCGGAGAGACCATAGCCTCCAATGCAGATTTCACGGTATTACTGGCCGATTATAATATAGCCATTCCCTCCCTGGTAAAAGACAAAGTATCAAAAACAGTGACCATAAAAGTGCTCTGCAACTATAACCCGCTTAAATAAAAATCCGAGTTCATGCGAAAATTATTGGTAGGCCTTTTGTTAGTTGTCGTATCAGAACGGTTACAGGCGCAGGAGCTGCTTGCACTGATTGACAATAAAGAAGAAAATAAGAAAGCATTTGTTAGCAATGCGTTTAAATCGAGCCGGGTTATAAACGGTCATTCCATAGAATTTTTAGGAAAGGGCGTGCTCGATGTGCGTATCCTGCACCGTTTTGGCGAACTGAATTCAGGCGCCAGTAACCTCTTTGGTCTTGATGAGGCCAATATGCGGCTGGGGTTTGATTATGGTCTTTCCAACCGGTTAATGGTGGGGGTTGGCCGCAGCACGGCAGGCAAAGAGCTGGATGGGTTCCTGAAGTTCAGACCCGTTTGGCAATCAACAGGCCCCGGTTCATTTCCTTTTTCCATTGTACTGGTAACCGGCGTAACTATAGGTACTTCGCCCTGGAGCGACACCAGTCATAAATACAACTTCAGCCACCGGATGGCTTTTTATAATGAAGTGATCATTGGCAGAAAGTTCAGTGAACGGTTTAGCCTGCAGGTAGCACCCATTTTTATACACCGGAACCTGGTAGCCCTGGCAAGCGAAGAAAACGACGTATACGCAATTGGCATAGGCGGGCGATTTAAATTATCCAAACGAATTGCTTTTGTTGCCGATTACCATTACATCGCAAAAGGCCTGGATAAAAACATCTACAAAGACCCGTTATCAGTTGGCTTTGACATCGAAACCGGCGGACACGTTTTCCAGCTTCATTTCTCCAATGCTACTGGCATGAACGAAAAAGCATTCATCACCAATACCACCGGCGATTGGGGAAAAGGCGAAGTGCGGTTCGGGTTTAATCTGTCGCGCGTGTTTACGATCAGTAAAAAATAGTAGACCTTCAAGTCTGGCGCCGGTGAGCGATCATCGGCGCCTTTATTATTCGCGCCCTGCTTCACCGAGACTCATTGCCTATTTAATGTCGATTAGTTAAGCGAATAGGAGAGCTAAATCCATCTGATGCATCGGGAGGCTGCAGCGTGCAGCGAGAACCCACCCCTACCACTCCCAGGAGGGGATACCTTTAAAACAAGCATTAATCAAACGACATTGATTACCCATTAACGGACCTGAGCGCAGCGAAGGTCCAGTCTGCCGTTTGCCGTCTGCCGTTTGCCGTCTGCCGTCTGCCGTTTGCCGTCTGCCTTCTGCCCTCTGCCTTCTGCCTTCTGCCGTTTGCCGTCTGCCGTCTGCCGTCTGCCGTTTGCCGTCTGCCCTCTGCCTTCTGCCGTCTGCCGTCTGCCTTCTGCCGTCTGCCGTCTGCCGTTTGCCGTCTGCCGTCTGCCTTTCTCCCATTGCCTCGCCCGCCGAAGCTTTAGCGAAGGAGGGCCTTCAAAGAAACTTAGGCGTCCCCATATCCAGGGGTCCTTGACCAGGCCAGGGCCCATCAGGGACCGTCAGTTCCCTATGCGGCCAGGCTACCCAGTTATGACGCGGCAGAGCAGCGGCTGTAACCAGATTTTGTAAAACGATTGGCAGATCGTCCAATCGCCACACATCGTTATTAGGGTCCTCTGCTGAACCATCCGACGCCGCCATGGCTTCCTGGCCTGTTCGCGATAAGACAACCGTAGAACAGGGCGGGCTCCAGCAACCCAGTCCGCCAAACACGGCCTGCAACCGGGCCGCCACTTCAATACCGCCTACTGAATCCATGGTCACGGCACTGACAACCGGCTTGCCGAAAAATGCCGGTGTATTTTCAAAAGCGGTCATTACTTCAATAAAACGTTGCAAAGGGGAACTCCAGTTATTCCAGTAGACCCCGGTTATCACAACAAAGCCGTCGCAAGCAACCAGCTTTTCATATACCTCCCTGATCGTTGGCAGCGGATCGGTCAGCGTTAGTAGGGTTGCCTGTTGTTGAAATTCGTTCGTTAGTATGCTGGCAGCCTGTTTTGCTACCGCGCCCGAATTACCGCCCGCACCCCGGAGCGAGCCATTGATGATCATAATATTTTTTGCCGTAGTTGTCATTGTATTTAACAGAAAGAAACCTCAAATTACTATAATTGACCAGAACAACCCAGTGCATGACAATCGTCATGCCTTTTATGCTTTAACATCAATTTCCCAACTGTAATAGATCATGTTTTCCCGGCAGGTGTTGCCTGTACCTTGCCCTTGCATTTCAAGCATATTTTATGAAAACATATCTTTTACTTGTAAGTTTCCTCGCATTCAGTATGTATACTATTGGTCAAAGCTGGACAAAAAATTATGACCGTATTGATGCCAGCAACTACGGACTGGCTCTGGTAAAAAAAGGGGGCAGATCGGGATATGTAAATGAACAGGGGCAGGTAGTAGTTCCATTGATCTATGATGAAGCCATGGCATTTTCAGAGGACAGAGGCGCGGTTGCGCTTCATGGGAAATGGGGGTTTGTTGACAGGAATGGGAATGAGTTCGTAAAACCCCAATATAATGAAGTGTATTCCTTCCATGAAGGTTTGGCCGTTGTAGAAAAAGACGATCTTTTTGGGTTTATCGACTCTACCGGAAGGGTAGTGATCCCCCTGCATTTTGTTCGTGCCGGCAGCTTTAGCGGCGGTGTAGCCCCGGTTTGCAATAAAAAAGGATTGTGGGGATATATTGATCAACATGGGAACGAAGTAATTACCTGTCGCTTTCACCATGCCACTTCGTTTACAGATAGCATTGCCCGGGTAGTAATGGGCGGCAAACGGTATTCCATAGACAAAGAAGGCAATATCATCCCAGGCCAATAACCTGATTGATGAACGGCTGCAATGATTGTCGGCAGAAGCAGTATATTCAATCAAAGTTGAAGTATGAGAAATATACTTATATTGCTCACTGCTGCATCCATTGCAGCCTGTAACCAATCATCTTCTACTATGAATGAATATAAATGGCCGGCCGATGTGAAGCCTCCAATAGCAGGCAAAGAACCAAAGGAATTTATTGCCCATGGTGATAAACGCATTGATGAATATTACTGGTTGAACCAGCGTGAAGACCAAAAGGTGCTCGACTACCTGAAAGCTGAAAATACTTATCTCGACACCATGATGAGCGGTACCAGCAACCTGCGGGAGAAGTTATATACTGAAATGAAAAGCCGCATCAAGGAAAAAGACGAGTCGGTACCTTATAAAGATAATGGCTACTGGTATTACAGCCGTTATGAGGAAGGCAAACAATACCCCATTTTCTGCCGTAAAAAAGAAACGCTCGACGCACCTGAGGAGATCATGCTCGACCAGAATAAAATGGCAGAAGGGTTTAAATATTATTCCATCGGCGGCACCGCAGTAAGCGATAACAACGAACTGTTGGCCTTTACGGTTGATTCTGTAAGCAGAAGGCTCTATGGTCTGCAGATAAAAAACCTGGTAACCGGCGTTATTTATCCCGAAACCATTACCAATGTGGAGGATAATGATATTGCCTGGGCAGCTGATAATAAAACTATTTTCTACGTAAAAAAAGACATTACCACTTTACTGGGCTACCAGGTGTGGCGACATGAACTGGGGACCGATCCAGCCAAAGATGTGCTGGTATTCGAGGAAAAAGACAATCGCTATTACATTGGCGTGTACCGCACCAAATCAAAGAAATATGTTGGCATCTACTCCAACATGAATCAGGTATCTTCCGAATTTCGCTTGCTCGAGGCCAACCATCCTGCCGGCGAATTCACCATCTTTGAGCCCCGGAAAGAGAACTTTCAATACAGCATTGAACACTTCAACAACAAGTTCTATGTCCTGACCGACTGGGAGGCGCCAAACTTCCGACTGATGGAAACACCGGAAGCATCAACCGCAAAAGAAAACTGGAAGGAGGTGCTCCCGCACCGGAAAGATGTATATATCTCCGGCATGGTAGTATTTAAAAACCACCTGGTGTTGAGTGAAATGAAAGACGCCCTGAACCAGTTGCGTGTAATAAACCAAACCGATCACAAAGATTATTACATCCCTTTTTCGGAAACTGTATTTGCGGCTTTCCAAAATGTAAACCCCGATTATAATACCAATATCCTGCGCTTTTCCTATACGTCTATGACCACGCCCCGTTCTATCTATGATTTTAACATGGATACACAACAACGGGAATTGAAGAAACAACAGGAAGTGCTGGGTGGGTTCAAACAGGAAGACTATACAGCGGAGCGCTTATGGGCTACCGCCCGGGATGGCGCAAAAGTACCCTTATCATTGGTGTATAAAAAAGGATTAAAGAAAGATGGCAGCAATCCTTTATTATTATACGCGTATGGCTCTTATGGCTACAGCGTTGCACCCGGCTTTAACAGTAATATCATCAGCCTGCTCGACCGCGGTTTTGTATATGCCATTGCGCATGTCCGCGGTGGTCAGGAAATGGGCCGGCAGTGGTACGACCAGGGCCACCTCTTTAACAAGAAAAATACTTTTTACGATTTTATAGATTGCGGTGAATACCTGATCAAAGAACAATATACCAGTACTGCACACCTGTACGCCAATGGTGGCAGCGCCGGCGGTTTGCTGATGGGTGGTATTGTCAATTTCCGTCCCGACCTTTGGCACGGCGTAGTGGCAGATGTTCCTTTTGTAGATGTGCTCACTACCATGTCAGATCCCAGCATCCCGCTCACAACCGGCGAGTACAAAGAATGGGGCAACCCGGCAGACAGCGCAGAATATTTTTACATGAGATCCTATTCGCCTTACGATAATGTAGAAAAGAAAGCATATCCCAATATGCTGATAACAACAGGTCTGCACGATTCGCAGGTACAGTATTTTGAACCAGCCAAATGGGTAGCCAGGTTGCGTGAACTCAATACCAGTAACAATAAACTCCTGTTCAAGATCAATATGGATGTAGGCCATGGCGGCGCTTCGGGCCGTTTCGATTACCTGAAAGACAAAGCCTGGCAGTATGCGTTCTTCCTAGCGCTGGAAGGAAAGCTTGAATAGTCTCCAGCGCTTCATTATATTAAAAAAGCTTCCGGCTCTATTAGAGACCGGAAGCTTTTTTGTTTTGGACGCACTTGAATGAACTTGAACAGTAATTGAGATTTAGTTTATATTGGCTATCTTTCTCTCATCAATAACCGTCGATTCCCATCGTACAACTGATCGATCGATATTTTTAATTCCGGGCTCATACAAGGTCTCGCAATAATTTATTCACCTGCTCATTCATGCGCTTATTTTCTTCGTTAATGATCTGTTGGTAATAATTTATTTTTTTTGAGTCGTGCATTACGCCATCATTGCGCAGTGCTTCTACTGCTACCGATACGGTACTGAGCGGGGTCTCCAATTGTTGCAACATATCTTTAATGATAGTTGTTCTGTTATCATACAACAGTTGTTGTTTTCGGCCCATCATCAGGAAGCCATAACAAAATACGATCAAAAGCAATGTAGTAAGCAGCAGAGAGGCCGCAATCAACCAGCCCATTCCTTTCAATGCTATTTTTTCCCAGGACTTAATAACTACAATCAATTGATCACCCGAATAGCCACCGCTTATTCCATTGTCCTGGAACTGGTAATACCAAACTTTATCACGGGAATTGTTGAGTTGCGTTTGATCAAAACCCTTTGTTGATAACCGATTGCTTCCTTTTACAATTGAATATTCAAAATGGATATCACCCAAATTCCTGGCGGCAAACGACTGATGTAAAAGGGCCGTAAGTGTGTTTTCCTTTAAGGTATATCCGGCCTCGTTTACAGGCATTGCCACCGCTGCGTTATTAATACCGCTAACAATATTCGTTTCGCATTGCTCCAATTTATCTTTTTGTATCGACTTCAACCAGCAGTACTGAGTAACACCAAAGCCAACTACCAATAAACTGAAGAATGTTATTTTGAACAGTGTAACTATTTTCCTCATGGGCAATCACTTTAAACAAATAACCTTTAAGTTATCTGAGTCCCAGCCAGGAAACAAGGATACACGTTGATTTAACTAAGATTTATGGAAAGTTCATCCTACTTCCCACCATCCACGTCCCTGATAAATTTGATCAGGCCATTCATGTAAGTTTGTTGATCGTCCCACATACTCATATGGCTGCCCTTGGGGCAATACAGGTAAGAACCTTTTTGCACCTGAGTGCTTATCCACTTCATATGTTCAGGGTCCATGGTATCAAATTGACCGCCAATTGTTAAAGTAGGTACTTTGATCTTTGGCAGATCGGCTTTGCGATCCCAGTTGGCCAGGCGGCCGCTGATCCCAAATTCAGAAGGGCCCTGCATCATGGTGTAAATAACACCGTTCAGGTGTTTGAATGCACGATTAACCGGCTCAGGCCATTCCGCCAGGCGGCAGATATGCTGATTATAATAATGGGTCGTCAGCAGTTCCATGTATTTGGGATCGCTGGTTGCACCACGCTTCTCCAGTTGATGAATCGTGTCCAGTACTTTGGGGTCCATTTGTTTGGCCAGCACACTGTCGGCATATTTACCATAATCCGGAGCGCTTGCCATCATATTACTAATGATCAGTCCTTTCAGGTTGTCCTGGTATTTCAGTGCATACTCCAGGGCCAGGATGCCGCCCCAGGAATGACCTAACAAATAAAAATTGCTTTTATCGAGGTTCAATGCTTTACGTACCTGTTCTACTTCTTCAACAAAACGTTCGGTTGTCCATAAGCTGCTGTCGGTGGGTTGATCAGCATACGAAGAACCTAATTGATCATATTCATAAAACTCGATGCCCTGCTCGGGGAAAAAGCTTTCAAAACATTCCATATATTCATGTCCGGCAGCTGGCCCACCATGCAACAGCAATACTTTTATAGTGGGATTGTTACCAAAACGTTTGGTCCACACTTTGAAAGTACCCACAGGTGTTTGTATCGGGACCATTTTTATGCCCGCCATCCGCACGCCGGTATCACCAGTATTGAAATAGCTGGTAGCTGCGAAGGAAGGCTTTTCGGTGGATGACTGGCAGGAATACAATAGAATTGTACTAAGCAATAAGAAAGCAAATATTCTCATGTTTGTAGTTTATAGTAAAGTACTAGATCTTCCCGGTAAAAAAGCATACCCATTCGTCCAGAGAGTATGGGGAAGGTGGTAATAATACGGGAATACATGGCCGCCAATATACAAAGAGCCCTGGACATTGCAGGAAAAATACCCAAATCCACGTGCAGACCCTACATTTGCAGTATTATATAAAACCGAAATATCATGAGCGAGTTAATTAAGCAAATAGTTGAGAAAACAGGCGTACCTGCGGAACAGGCGCAACAGGTTGTAGACGTAGTGGCTAATTTTGTAAAACAAAAGTTCCCGCAATTCGGCGGCCAGATCGATTCTTTATTAGGCACCAGCGGCGATTCCGGAAATGCTGGCGGCAGCAATATACTGGGTGACCTGGGAAGCAAATTGGGCTTCTAACGAAATAAACCTGGAACAGACCTGACAGATTCTGGTTTAGCTAAATAAAAATGGCACGCCGACTCGTCGGAGTGCCTATTTTGCATTATAGCGTTCAGGTAAAAGACCTGTAAGGTCTGCCTTTTGAATTTGCCGAATCAACCTGATGACCAGACCTGACAGGTCTGGTTTAACTAAATAATAATGGCACGCCGACTCGTCGGAGTGCCTGTTATGAATTATAGCGCTCAGGTAAAAGACCTGTAAGGTCTGCCTTTTGAATTTGCCGAATCAACCTGATGAACAGACCTGACAGGTCTGGTTTAACTAAATAATAATGGCGCTCCGACTCGTCGGAGTGCCTGTTAAGAATTATAGCGCTCAGGTAAAAGACCTGTAAGGTCTGCCTTTTGAATTTGCCGAATCAACCTGATGAACAGCCCTGACAGGTCTGGTTTAACTAAATAAAAATGGCGCTCCGACTCGTCGGAGTGCCTGTTATGAATTATAGCGCTCAGATAAAAGACCTGTAAGGTCTGCCTTTTGAATTTGCCGAATCAACCTGATGAACAGACCTGACAGGTCTGGTTTAACTAAATAAAAATGGCGCTCCGACTCGTCGGAGTGCCGATAAGGCCTATAAGAGCTTGTCCAGTGTTAAAGTTTATGTCGTTTTATTTGAAACATTATCGGGGCCTGGGCTACTAATAGGCAGAAAACAGTATCCCATGATCCATTTACATCAGGTTCAGAAGTACTACCACGATAACTTGATCTTATATATTCCGGAATTAAAGCTCGACAAGGGCATTTACTGGATCTATGGGCTGAACGGCTCTGGTAAAACCACCTTTCTGAAGATCCTCGCCGGCATGATCCCATTTGTCGGCGACGCCCATATTAACCAGCTCAGTTTAAAAAAGAATGGCGTTGAATATAGAAAACTGATCAGTTTTGCTGAGGCCGAACCAGTATACCCCTCCTACATCACTGGCCGCGACCTGGTGTTGTTTTACCAGGATATAAGGAAAGCGTCCCAACAACAAACAGACCGGCTTATTGCATTCTCAGGCCTGCACGCACAGCTCGAAAACCCTATCGGCACTTATTCAAGTGGAATGGCAAAACGATTGTCATTGCTGCTGGCGTTTATTGGCAATCCGGCATGGATCCTGCTCGACGAACCCCTGGCTACCCTCGATACAGAAGCCGTTCATGCCCTGCCTGAGCTGATAAACGAATACCGCCAACAATATGGCACCAGTTTTATCTTCAGTTCGCACCAGCCATTTTTATCAGCCGCGCTTTCTATTGACAAAAACTTCACCATTACAGACAATACCATACAGCCTATCCCATGAACATCCAACGGTCATTATTATTTAAGTCACTCGTAACACCGTTTTATCGGCAGAATGCGGCCCTGCTTTGTTTTGTATATTATATAATGACCCTGGCAGTAGGCAGGGCCAACGGGGTGGGCCTGCTGGAATATCATTACTCACTGATCAGGGGTATGCTTACCGATACCTCGTTTTTGTTGGCGGTATGTGGAGGGTGGCTTATCTATGCCATCAAATGCGCACAGTTTGTTGCAAGTACCCTGCAAAAGCCGGCGTTCACTTATTTATACCAATTGTCGTTGGTAAATAAGCGGAAGTTATATCTCTTATTACTACAGGTGCAGCTGATACTCTTTTTACCGGTGTTGTCGTACCTCGTGGTTGTACTGGGTATCGGTTATCATGAACACTGGTATGTGGCTGCCTCCCTGGCCTTGCTGTTCAATGTGATCGTATGCACTACAAGCGCAGGATGCTATTTATATCTTTTTCAGCAACAAGGGTCGTTTCCCTTTGTAATAAAATGGAAGTGGCCGCCATTGCTGAAGCGCCAATACTACGTTAGCTTTTTGTTGCGCTATGTGTTGGAAAAGGGGAAAGTATTATTCCTGGTCACTAAATTGTATAACTGTCTAACGTTGTACCTGTTGTTAGCTGGCCGCGACCCCGCCCGCTCCTCCGACATTCGCATGATGGCGCTTTTCTTTAGTGCGGGCATGCTGGGACATGGCATCCTGGTCCACCGGTTAAAGGAAATGGAAAACACCGGATTGTCATTTTATCGCAGTCTGCCTGTTTCTATTGGCCGGCGATTCGTTCAATACTGTCTGTTTTATTTTTGTTTGTTTATTCCTGAAATAATTACCCTCGCCGCACGCACCCCAGACTGCCTAACATACTCCGAAGCAGGATTCTTTATCTTCTTTGGGTTTGGGATATTGTTGCTGCTCAACAGTCTTCAGCTGTACAATTACCTCAATCTGAAAAATTACCTCGTAAACGTGGCACAGCTGTTCTTTGCCGTTATCATTGCCATGGTGGTAAGGCAGTTATATGCACTGTCTCTCCTGTTCTTCATCCTGGCAATCATCCTGTTCTTTCAGCGGTATTACCGGTTCGAACCCCAACAAAACCCTGATCTTTTATAACAGGCTTATTCAGTCCTTAAACTCTTGATCCCGCTTTCAGCGGGATCTCCGCAAAAGTTTTTCTCCATATTACTCACTACGTAAAGCTCCGACCGGATTAGCCACGGCGGTCCTGGCACAATGCACACTGATGAGGCCAAACGCCAGGGCTGCGACTGCCGCCAGTACCATGAGATATGGGAAGATATTCTGCTCTATTCCATAGGCAAAGTTCTGTAAAATATGCCGGTGTACGAAAACGGACAGTTTGTGTACAGAATTGAATAAAAAAGCCCCAACATTAGAGTCGGGGCGCTTTGTAATTCTGGCTATACTTTATTTATTGTGACGAAAGCATTATTTCGGCATTTCCACGCCCTTAAATACCCTGTCAATGCGGGCTACAAGATCTTCCAAATGCGCTTTGGCAATCCCCTGTTGAAAAGGAATGGCTTTTTTGATATCATTGCGCAATTCATGTAAATGCGCGCGCACCACACCGGAAACATCATTTCTTGTTGGATCGGGATTTACATAGATCTGCGTCCCGTTGCCATTATTGCGGCCTACAATTTCATTAACGGCCCTGAAGGCATTGAATGAGAGATCAACATACGTGCGTTGCAGGTTGCGGCGATTGATATCGATCGGTTTGTTGGTGTATAGCTCGCCCCAGATGCTTTTCTTCAGGTCGTTCAGGAACTCGGTAACGGTATACACTTTTTCATTCTTGTAATCCACTTCGTTCTTCACCAAACCATTCAGGATACCTGATCCCAGCAAACGGCCAAGCGCATTGGATTGCGCTGTACCGAAATAAACTTCAGCACTGTACCCCGTGAGCTTAAAAGTAGTATCGTTTGCCAGCCAGTCAGGTACATGGAACAGGTAAGTATCCAGGAACTTCATAGCTGCTTTTTGCCTGCTGTAAGGTACGAGCTCAAAAACAGGCCCGCTTTGCTCTACGCTTTTTGGTGTGGTAAAACGTCCGCCAATGCTCTTTAACACATGCATCATATAAGTGTTGTACTGACGGAAAAGCGCATCATTTACTGCCTGCAGCGCATCATAGCCTTCATTGGGCTTACGCGTCCAGGCGCTGAGTTTAGGTAAGATCCGTTGCAGGTTCTTCAATCCATAGGTGCTGGCCAAGATAGCATCATCACCCAGGTCTTCGCTTTGTGAGCGGGGGTCATTGGCGTTAACTTCATAACCATAGAACAACTGCTTGTTATGGTTCAAACTATCGATGACCAGTTTGTTCAGGTACGGTGTTTCCGCTTCGGCGTTATCGAATTGGGGCAGCCAGCGGTAGCCAAATTGAATGGCCCATTTATCATAGGCGCCTATGCGGGGGAAGATACCTTTCTCTGTTAGGCTGTCTTCTGGTTGCGCTACATAATTGAAGCGGGCGTAGTCCATAATGGAAGGTGTATGACCATTTGCCTCCACCCATTTTTTATCACGCAGCTTTTCTACCGGCACGGTAGAACTGGAACCGAAGTTGTGCATGAGACCAAGCGTATGTCCTACTTCGTGGCTCGACACAAAACGGATCAACTGCCCCATCAACTCATCGTCAAATTCCATTTTACGTGCGCGGGGGTCAATGGCGCCGGCCTGTACCATGTACCAGTCATGCACGAGCGACATGATATTATGATACCAGTTGATGTGCGTTTCTATGATCTCACCACTTCGGGGATCGTGTACATGCGGACCGCTTGCATTGGCAATGGAAGATGGTTTGTAAACGATCACATTGTGCCGCGCATCGTCAATGCTCCAGGTGCTGTCGTTCACGGGTGCGGGCAAAGCTCTGATGGCATTTTTAAACCCGGCCTGTTCAAATGCTTTTTGCCAGTCGTTCACCCCGGCTATTAAATAGGGCACCCATTTTTTAGGCGTTGCGGGATCTATATAATAAATGATCGGGTGCTGGGGTTCAACCAATTCACCATGTAAATACTTGTCGCGGTCTTCGGGTTTGGGTTCCAGGCGCCAGCGGGTAATAAAGTACCGGTTTTCTACACGTTGTGGTGCTGCATCAAAATCAATTACACCGCGTGCGAAGAAACCGACCCGGGGATCATAATAACGGGGTTTCATGGGTACTTTGGGCAATAACACCAGTGAGCTGTTCAACTCATACGTAGTGGGCAATGTAGACCCGGGCCCGGCGGGCATGTATGTGCGAACCATCTTTACTTCTACGTTAATGGGAAAGGCGTTTAAGCCAGACACATACGATCTATCGGTTTGCACCGCGCCTAATTTAAGTCCGAGTCTTGCTTCAGGTCCAAAGTGAACGATCTCATTTTCTGTTTGAAGAAAAGAAGTTACGTCAAGCACATAAGTTTTTCCGGGGCCTTTGTCGCCACCAAATGCTTTTATGGGAAAGGTGGCTACAATAGGTTGCAGGCTGGAGTTAACGACAGCACGGTATAACCCGTTCTCAGTACTGTCATCGCTTTTATCGCGGAACACCATCCGTTTCATAAAGATACGGTTGAAGGGCCCCAACTCAAAGCGGATCACATTCTCGTTGATCTCATCGCCGGCAAATATGGCGGTATAGGGCCTTAAACCAGCGGGTGCTTTTGACACACGGTTCACTACCAGGATGTCGCGGTTCAGCAGGCTGTCGGGTATTTCAAAGAAATACGTTTCGTCGATCTGGTGCACGCGGAACATCCCGTTCCTGGTGATCGCTTTTTTTGTGATCACGTCTTCATAGCGCTTAGGTGCGCCGGGTGGTGTATTCTTTGCAGAATCAACTTTGGGAATAGTGTCTTTCACGGCTACTGCCGGTGCAGCAGCGCTTTTTTTCTGCGCCAAAGAAAACAGGGGCACGCCCATCAAAAAAATGATGGGAATAAATTTCGATTTATACATATCTGTTATTAATGAAGGATCAATTCCTGTAATTTGTTGAACAACTCCTCCCCTCTCAGGTTGGCGGCTACAATTTTCCCATTGGGATCTATCAAAAAGTTCTGGGGAATGGAACGGATGCTGTATAATTTTGCCACGGCATTGTTCCAGTACGTCAGGTCCGACACATGGTTCCAAACCAGGCCATCATCATTGATGGCTTTTATCCAGGCAGCACGTTTGTTACTCTGATCGAGCGATACGCCCAATACGGTAAAGTTTTTATCCCTGAATTGCTGATACGCTTTCAATACACTCGGGTTTTCTTCCCGGCAGGGTATACACCAGCTGGCCCAGAAATCGAGCAGTACATATTTCCCCCTGAAGTCTTTCAGGTTGATGGAAACACCAGCCGTATCGGGCGAACTAAACAGCGGCGCTACGGCGCCTATGCGCACAGCCATAAATCCATCGATGGACTTCTTTAACAAGATCCCTTCTTTACTCTTTTGCACTTCTTTGCTTAGTCCCTTGAAGAGCTTGTCATAAATACGAATGTCGTCAGGCAAATAACCTAAAGCATCTTTCAAAGCTTCCGCACTCACCTGGTAATTGGGGTGTGCTTTGATGAAAGCAATTTCCTGCTGGCGGCGGTAATCTTTGAGCCCTTTCATTTCATAACGCCATTGGGCCAATCCGATGGTATCGTACTTCATTTTTTGCTTCTGCGCATCGTAGTACAGATTTTGGCAGTCTTCCAGTTTTTTATCAGCTTCAGCCAACGCCTGCTTCCATTCGGTTTGCTGTTTTGCCAGCAGCGCAGAATCCTGTGCAAGCAGCTTGCCTGTAAACAGACAGCAAGCCACCGTTGAAAGAAAAAAAAGCTTCATGTAGTTTTTGTTTTAGTGCCACGGTTTAAACCGTGGCACTGTTAGTTTAGAAGATGCGGGTACCTTTCCCCTGTTCCATATACATCACCCCGGTAACGCGGCCATCGCCCTCAAATTTTACAGGCGCCGGAGAAAGGGTACCTGTACCACTAATGGTATGCAGGTATACTTTATACCGGCTTCCGGTAGAGGTAGCAATAGCGATATAATTTACAGTAGCAGGTGGTACCGGTGTACCAACCGGCTCGGGGTATCTGATATGTTGGATGGCAGTTACGGTTTCACCAACAGGCACATCAAACAGGTACGTTTCCGTTGCACTGGCCACATCTGTCATATAGATCTTACCATTAGTAGCATAATAAATAAGATCTACGTCGTAGTTGCCGCCAATAACGCTCGCATTCATTAAACTGTGTTGTGGTTTCAGGGTATCAGCGTTCATGATCAATACACCACTGCCTGTAAAGAGCGGACCAAATGAAGCATTCAACTTATACAGATAACCGGTGTCCTGTGGATTTCGAAGTAGTACCATTGCCACGCTGCGACCACCGGGATAACCGGTCATCCATTGCAGGTTGGCATTTGTGTTCAGCAGCTTGCCAGCTAAATTGGTGGAGTTCACTTTCAATTCCTGGTAAGTCTGACCGTTATAGAGAAAAACACTTTTCCTTACCGGGTCCCAACCCAGGTCCATGGCAGCTACTGCAGTCATGGGCGACAGGTTGTTATAGGAAATGTTATTAAGTGTCAATGGCATATTGGCAAACAGGGTACCCTTATACATAGCATATGCCTTGCCGTCGTTGATAAATCCCAAAAAATTGGTAGTGATTGGTTGAAAGATACCCTGTGGTTTACGGGTGGCCGGTTTTGAAAAGAACATATTGTCGAAGTTCATGAACTGGGCGCCATTGTCGACCCGGTAAATAGCCGCATCATTTTTTGAAGCCACCATGAATGCGGGAAACGTGGCCTGCGTAGTAAGTGATGACTTGAACGACGGAACAAAAATTGCTTTCACCGCATCGCCATCCAGGTTTTTACCATTGTTGTAAGTAGCGATCCAGTTGTCGATGCGGCCGGTAGGATAAATGAAGTCCATGTCGGTTTTACCGCCATTGTCTTTTACCAGGTACCATCCGGTCATGTTGAGCGTGGAAAAATTCGCCACCATATTCTTTTGTCGTACAATGCCAGTAGTTTTATCTTTTGCATTGAACACCAGATAATAGGTCCCGGGGTCTTTTAACACCACATAATTCAGATTTTTCGTACGGCCCACCGTATCGGGTTTAACCAATCCCAGGCTATTTACCGCAGCAAAGTCGGTGGAAAAAAGTGTCCAGTAAAAATCGAAATCATTTTCATTCGTCACCTCCGGTGTTATCCTTAAGGTATCTTTGTACGTGTATACATTAAAGGTATCCTTTAAACCGGCTTTTACCGATAATTCCGCTACCGGGAGGCTACTGGCCAGGGTACTGTCGTCTTTATTACAGGCGGCTGCCAGTAAAACCAATAAACCGGTTGTAAGGAGATATATTTTTTTCATTTTTCTTGTACTTGTTGATGATTAATTTGGAAAGGTAATGAGCGGGCTTGTGGGATCGCTTGTTTCATGTACCGGCGCTTTGCCGGAGGCGATATTGGCCGGATCTGCATTAAACGCCGTCAGGGCATCCCTTAACACGTTCTTGTAGTGTTGTGTTGCCTGCGCTTTCAGAGCAGCCTGGTACCAGGCCTCATCGATCTTCACTTTCAACACATCGATCATGAACTGGTGTTTACCGGTACTGTACTTTCCAAAAGTTAAATAAGCAGCGGCGGTAGTATTATCAACTTTCCACGACTCAAAGCGTTCCAGCTTGTCACTGAACATAATGGTTTTTTCAATGGCTTTCCTTTCGCCCAATCCAAATTCGTCGTTGGGCGTAAGCCGGATGCGCAACCGGTAGGTATTGCTTCTCAGGCTGGTATCACGCAATAATATAATGGGCAGCCGCGTGGCAGGGCTATCTGCCGACACAAATAGCAAACTTTGCACGCCCGGATCAGTAAATGCAACATAATGCTTACCGGGTACCGCTTTGTATGGTTTTGGCTTCCACGACGAATCGGTATTTTTACCTGTAAACGGGTCGCGTGTATAGGTAGTGTCAAATTCGTCTATTTGCTCCATGGTTACCGTTCTGCTATAATCTTTAATATCACCCATTGTGATCAGTTTAACATAAACGGTATCCCTGGTCACCGCAAGGTCCTTATATATAAAGGTGTAATTAAGCGTAGCGGTGTCGGCTAATTGTATCCGGGAGCCATTGTTATACATAAGGTATGCTGCTTTTTTGCAACCTGCAGCAATGGCCAGCAGTAAAACTATAATGCAGTAATATTTTTTCATGATAGTGGTCACTACTTGTTATGATAATTAATTTCACGATCGGGTTTGGGCACGATGTACCTTTTGGGACTTCCCAGGTATTGAGAAACCATCCAGTTTACAGGCAGGGTAGTTACGTTGTAGCGTTTGTACGTGAAGAAGGTTTGCCCTTCTGCATAAAATTCGCGTACATATTCCCTGATCATTTTATTTCTGCGGTCTGCTTCCCAACCTGAGGCACTGAAACCTGTTGCGAAGGGAATACCTTTTTTATCACAATAAATACGATAGGAGTTCTCTGCGTCAGCCTTGGTTAACGCGCATTCGGTTAATATAAGGTACATTTCGCTCAGGCGAAGCAATGGGATCTGGTTATTGGGATATGGTTCGCGCTGAATGTACTTTTTGTACATAATATACTGGCCCTGGCCAGGGGTTATTTTGTATTGCCACATACCCACAAACCGGGCATCGGTTGTTCTTTCAGTTACGGGGAACAGGTTGTTGAGGTAGTAAAATCCATCTGAAATACTTAAATCATAACGGACCAGCGTTCCGGTTTCGCCAAAGGTCTTTGTCACCACGTCATTTAGGTTATTGTAAATAACAGCGGCAATATGCTCTGAGGTGAAGGTAGCATCGCCATTTACTACATCTTTCCGCTCGCCCAGCTTGTATGTAGGGGCGCCCAGGTGATCTTTGGCATCTATAACCATCTGCGCATATTTGACTGCGTTTGCCCGGTAACTATCACCACGGGTTTTCAGCCAGTTGTTTACCCGGGCTTTGAGCGCCAGTACCGCATAATAGTTCATGCGTACCTGGCGGTACATATAATAGTCGTCACTTACTACCGGAACATTATTTACACTGGTAACTAATGGGTTCAATTCGCTCAATGAAAATTGAGTAATGGGGTCCACGTCTTTCAGCGACAATTCCGCCTGATCGAGATCGGCCAGGATCTGTTTGGCAAAGTCATCGTAACCGGAAAGCGGAACGATGTCTTTCGATACTTCCGTTACATAGGGCAGTATGGGTGTGGTGTTAACGCTATCGGGCATGGGACCGAACATACGTAATACATCAAAATGCGCAAAAGCACGAAGAGTTAACGCTTCGCCTTTTATCAGCGCATAATTGTTATCCTGGAACAGACCTTTTTTCGCATCTATATTCCCCAGGATGCTGTTTACATCGGCCACTACTTTGTATTCTTTTGCGTAGATGGCGTCAATCGTTTTTTTTGCGCCGGCATCAAGATAATTGGCATTTACCAGGGCATTTAGATCGGTACGATCGGGAGAGCTTACATCCCAGTTGCGGGCTAGAAATTCAACGGCCCCCCATGTCATGGCGCCGCCATAAGCATCGGAGCTTTTCAAATCAATATAAGCCCCGGTAAGGGCATCGCGAAAACCTTTCTGGCTTTCGAACATTTCATCTTTGGTGGTAAGGCCTTCCGGTGTTACATCGAGCCATTTTTTACAGCCTGTAAAAACCAAAGTGCCGGCTATTAGTAGAGTGGTTGTTAATTTGTTCATGTGCTTTTCAATTAAAAGGTGGCATACACGTAAAAACCTATCTGACGGGTGAACGGATAGTCGAGCCCACGCTCCTGGCGTACAGTTGACAAGTAGAACACTTCACCCGAATTAACCGAAACGTTCAGTGCTTTCAGCCGCATTTTATTCAGCAGTTTGTTATTCAGCACATCATACGACAGGTTTACGTTCTGGCAGGTGAAGGCAGACTCATTCTGTACGAAGCGGGAGGAAGGATATATTTCTGAGGTTTCCTTCAGTCCACGGAACGCTACATGATCGCCCGGTTTTTGCCAGCGGTCTTTGAACACACGTTCATCCACATTAAACCACCTGTTGGCATTTTCTACTTTATCAATCAGTGTCTGGTTGTAGATCTTTCCGCCAAAACGATAACTAAAAGAAGCATTCAGGGTAAAGCCACCATATCGGAAAAGGGTACTAAAATTACCGCGGTATTTAGGTATCGATACGCCTGCCGCAATCCGGTCAACCGCATTCCAGGTGTAACTCGGCTCTCCGGTTTTGGTCAAATACAATTCTTTACCTGTGCTGGGGTCAATACCCAGTGAAGGAACTACATAGATCGTGTTCTGCGAGGCGCCTTCACGAATGATCCTGTTCGGCAAATTGGTGTCATAGTCATATTGCAACCCCAGTTTTTCATTGGCTGCTTTCAGGGCTTCCGACAGCTTCACGATCTTGTCTTCATTATGTGCAATATTTCCGGTTATTGACCACAACATCCGGTTACGATTGTTGCGCAGGATGGTAACACGGGCTGTTACTTCATATCCTTTTTGTTCCAACGTACCAATGTTCTCTACATAATCGGTAAAGCCATTGGAATAAGGCAGCTCGATGGAAGAAAGCAGGTTCGAGGTCCTTTCTTTATAATAATCAAACTGAATGAAAACGCGGTCATGGAACAATTGGGTTTCAAGCCCCAGGTCCATTTTATCGGTTTGCTGCCATTGCAGGTTTGGGTTACCCAGGTTGGTTTGATTGGCGCCGATCCAGTTCTTATACCGGTCGGTAACAATGTAAGAATAAGTGGCCAGGGGCTGATACGCTGAAAATGCCTGGTTACCGGTAACCCCAAAAGAACCACGCAACTTCAGGCGATCTAAATAGGGAAGGTCTTTTAAAAATCTTTCATGGTGCAGGTTCCAGCCACCGCCAACTGCATAAAAAGGGGCAAAGCGTTTATCGGTCCCAAACTGAGAAGCGCCGTCGACGCGATAGGTAAGGTCAACAAAATAACGATCGTCGTAACTGTAATTCGCCGAGCTAACAAAACCTACCCGGCGGGTTGTTGCCTCTGATCCGGCTGGTTTGCCACCCGCCTGATATTGCAGCGCCCGGCCAAAGAAGTCGATCGTTTCATCGGGGAAACCTTCTGCAGCAATAGTATAGTTCGTGCTTTTCACTTCATTAAGATCTCCACTCACCCCTATTGATACATTATGTACCCCTGCAAACGTGTTGTTATAAAGGGCTTGCAGGCGGCCGGTGAAATTGAAATCTTTTCCGGAATTGTATACATAACTTCCTTTACGCAGGATATCAATAGAATTGTCTTGCGAGAATTTAGAGTGCGAGGCCGGTTTAAAATCATCGCCTGTGCTTTGGTTGCTTGTGATGCTAATGCCACCATTCAAAGCAAGGTGATTTACCGGGCGGTAATCTACCTGGAAGTTTTCAATTATGTTGGTGTACGATGTTTTATTGAAAGTATTCAATGTAGCATCGTACATGGGGTTTGCGTAGGGATACTGCGGATTTGCCTGCGACCAGTATTCGTTCAAATAAGGTTTAAAGAATTGTACAATATTCCCATTGGCATCGTAGGGGCTCCAGTATGGATTGAGCTTTGCATAGTCACCGAAGGTGCCCCAGGGGCTTTCGTTGCCTTTTGTGCTGCCAATGCGCAGGTTATTGCTGAAGTTCACTTTATTGAGGCGATAGGAAATAGTGACCGAACCATTCGCCGTTTCGCGTTTACTGTCCTTCATCACCCCGTTTATCAGGTTATACTGACCTTCCAGCGCATAGCGAAAAGAGGCATCGCCCCCTTCCATACGCAGGGAATGGTTTTGATCAACCTGGGTACGCAGGGGTTTGCGCAGCCAGTCGGTATGCTGACCACCATCCACCAATGCCAGAATATCGTTGTAATACTTTTCCAGCTTCAGGTTAACATCAGGGCCCTGGGTAGGAATGGAATAATACCCCGACGCTTTTTCCAATGCCAGCTTATCCCGGGCATTCAACAGGTGGTAACTGCTCAGATCAGGAAAACTGAGGTTAGCGCCGCCTCTGTAGGTTAGCCGTAGCTTACCGGCCTGTGGTTGTTTGGTGGTGATCACAATTACGCCATTGGCGCCCTGTGAACCATATAACGCAGTAGCAGAACCGTCTTTCAGCAGCGTTACATTTTGAATTTCATTTACGTTCAGGTCCATCATCCGCTGCATGGTGATGGGGAAACCATCCATGATGATCAGGGGTGCATTCAATGTGGCCGACTGGTACTGGAACTGCTGGTCCCGTGCGATCTGTGTAGTTGGCCCACCGGCTGCAAACTGATCGATGTTGGGCAGGTTACGGGTACCACGCAATTGTATTTCGGGTACCGTATTGGGGTTTGAACCGATATTATTATTGGTAACTACATTAAAAGAAGGATCGATATTACCCAGGGTAACAAAGATGTTACGGCCCTGGAATTCCTTGATCTCTTTTTCAGAAATAACGCGGGTAGCGCCCGTGTAACTTTCTTTGGGCTTGTTGAAGATCCCTGTTATTACGATATCTTCCTGAACGGCCACCTCCCGTTTGAGGGAGACAACAATAGATTCTGTATCGCTTTTCACCTTATAGGTAGCAGTAGCATACCCTACATAAGTTACTACAATTACATCACCCGGTTCTGCAGACACCCTGAAGCGTCCCTGGATGTCGGTAATGGCTGAACCCTTGCTTGGTTTGCCTTTTATGCTTACTGAAGCGTTTGACAGCGGTTTACCGGCACTATCAGTAACCTGTCCATTAATGATTAGGCGCACTACGGCTGGCGCAGCCACCGGCTCTTCCCGTACAGGTGTTGGTGGCGCAGGCGGCATCACTTTGCGGGTAAGCATAATAGTTTTTCCGGAGATCACGTATTGCACGGGTTGTCCTTTCAGCACTACATCCAGAAAATCGCGCAAGGGCATATTCTGTACATCATAGGTTACCGGTTTCATCTCGGCCAGGGTACCCTTCTTGCTAAAAACAACATAGCCTGTTTGTTTTTCAATGGCCGCAAACACCTGTTTCAGGGTTTGGGCCTTACCGGTGAGTGTAACACTTTGGGCCAGACCAGTAGCATGAACCTGAACCAAAGCAGCAGTTAGTAATAGTACGGTCAATCTCATAACCAGCATAATTTGGGCGAACTTGTGGCGTCTCTCCCGCTTACCAACCCGAAAGGCGGCGTATGCCAGCTTCCGGGCGGTTGCAAGCGGAATGGACCGGCCACAATCAGCAGTTTTTTGCATAAATTGTGAACAGTTTTGGTTGTTAAAAAATGATGATAACTACACATTGGATGCAACCTCAACATGGCCCGCCTACGCTAAAGTTTCGGCGGGCAACACCGGAGGTGCAGCGAACACTTCCGGTTTGTTTTTTTCAAAGCTGGATCCATTTATTTTGTCAGGCAGTTATTCAACACGCCTGGCTATGTTCAGTATGATCAATACAATCCCGTTTGGCAACGTAGGGTCTTCTACGGGCCATTATGGCATCGTACATAATGATAAGATGGTTTGGTAAATGCGGATAAGGGGTGGTCCTGGTCTGGTTTATCTTCAGGGAAGAACGATAAGCTTCCTGCCTTCTACTCTAAAATGTATATCTGATCTTTCTAACATAGCCAATAGGTCGCCTAAGGGAACGTCTCTCGTCATTTTTCCTTCAAACTCAACGCCCGGAATGCCTTTCTCATAAATTACTTCTATATCGTACCAGCGCTCCAACTGCCGCATGATCTCGCCCAGCGAAGCGCCTTCAAAATTAAACTGTCCGTTCTTCCATGACATTACTTTGTCCAGGTCAGGTGAGTGGTCAATGGTGAATGGTGAGTTTACCGCACCAATGGCCTGTTCACCAGGTTTCAATACAACTGGCTTGTCCGCCGAAGCCTTGGCGTAGGCGGATCGCACTTTCACACTCCCTTCCAACAACGTGGTATGAATCGCTTTCTCGTTCTCATAGGCATTGATATTAAAGTGAGTACCTAATACTGTTACTTCTTCATTATCATTCACATTCACTACGAATGGCAAACGCGCATGGTGTGCTACTTCAAAATAGGCTTCGCCGGTTACAGTTACCTTACGTTCTGTGCCGGTAAACACCGTGGGATAGCGTAAGGAGCTGGCGGCGTTCAACCATACTTTGGTGCCATCGGGCAAAGTAACCTGAAACTGGCGCCCTTTGGGCGTGCTCATGGTATTGTACGCTACTTCACCAGTAGAAGCGTCGCTGGCTTTATAAGCCAGCGCCCCACCCTTCAGCACTACCTGGGCGCCATTTTGAGTGGCAACCACACCGTTGCCCAGGCTGTCTAATACCACGCGCGAACCATCGGCCAGTATAAGTACTGCGCCGTTTTTCCCGGGTGCTATATCAGCAGCCTGTACAACATTGGAAGGTGGCAGCGTTTTTGTCGTTTTTGTTGTAAGGAGGTAAACGCCAAGGCTCAACGCAAGGATAATGGATGCAGCTGCCCAACCCCATTTGCGTAAAAAATGTACGCGATGGACTGGCCGGGCATACTCAGGAATTTCAACAACAGCGGCGCCCGTTTCATTAACGGTAACCCCAGTGATCTGCTGAGCCCCTCCTTTCAACCGTTTTTTCCAAAAAGCAATATCTTCTGCATTATCGGGTTCAAACGTTCCTAACTGTTCTTCAATAAATGAAACAACCGTTTCATCATAGTGGTTGGTGCGCAACAGCGTAAGCAACCGGTCAACCTCACTGGAGGTTGCCTGTCCGCTCGAATACCTTTCTAATAAATAAATGATATGTTGATTATCTGTCGCCATATGAAAAAATGATTGTCCCTACAACCATCCGAAGATAATGACGACTGGCTGGCAAGGAAGTACCAAATGATTTAATAATTATTTAAGAATTATTTTAAAAAGCAGATAAGCGCCACAGCACCAGCAATATCGCCATGCTGTAACAAATAGTGGCGGATATCCTTTAGCGCCAGGTTTAGCAAATTGCGGACGGTGTGACGGCTCAATTCCAGCTCGCGGGCAATTTCATCGTAACTCATTCCCTGCTCATGGCGCATTTTAAAAACTAACGCTCGTTGCGCTGGCAACTGTTGAATGGCCAGGCGGTATAGTTTTTCACCTCTTTGATAATCCAGCAGGTCCTGGGTGGTATTGGCGTGTTGTAAATGGCGCACCAGGT
Organism: Niastella soli; assembly: GCF_017742245.1. Lineage (GTDB taxonomy): Bacteria > Bacteroidota > Bacteroidia > Chitinophagales > Chitinophagaceae > Niastella > Niastella soli. The sequence continues at coordinate 391,425 of NZ_JAGHKO010000005.1, read as the reverse complement.
GTTGTTGCAGTTTTACTTCATGTTCCTGGTGTTTCAGGTGGTCTTTTGCGCGGTTGGCGATCATCCGGTAAACAAAGGCAGCCGGGGTTTCCACCGTGGTAAGCGTTTCACGAATGGACCATAGTTTTAAAAATGTGTCGTGCACAATTTCTTCCGCCCATAGTTCTGAACCCAAAAAACGCGATACATAGAGGGCGAGCTTAACCGCATAGGCGTCGTAGAACTCGGCAAATGCCTGCGCATCGCCCCGGGCTATGCGTTTAAAGATCTCTCTATCATTATGTAAGGCGCTACTATCCAACTATATCTATATGACTGTTTGTTCCGATACAAGAACAAAAATATCAAAAAATGACTCACTTTCCACCAGGCTGTACTACCTGGCTTTCTTTTATTCATTCCTCCAGGCCGGTTCATTTTTACTTTCATAATCGCTGAATGCCTTTTCAAGCCCGGTGAGCACTTCGGCGGAGGTTTCAAAAAGCGCTTTGGCTGCGGGGTCATTGACTTTGATAACATCATCCCGTAAATGATCTATCAGTATCCTGAACTCATTTTTAATATTGGCGGTATGCGCTAACGGGTCATTTGTATTCAGGCTTTCCATAAAAATTACTATTTATATTTATAAGAGGTTTCCTGCCGGGGAGCGGGCTGAAATAATTCAATGAGGTTACCGGAAGGATCTTCCAGCAATACCTGCTTGCCGCCAACACCGGTCACTATCTGGTTGCGGAATCTGGCGCCTTTTTCTTTTAATTTTTCATACACTGAATCCAGATTCTTCACCTGTATTTGAAAACGGTTCCAGCCACCAGGTGCTGGAATAGTTCCATCAGGCATGGCCTGCCCTGCCCCACCCGCCCCGGGTTGATTAATAAACAATTGCAGATCGCCCATTGTTAAACTGGCAAATGCATCTTTTACATGCATTTGCACTTCAAAACCAAGCATACCTGTATAAAAAGCAACAGCTGCCTCCATGTCATTAACAATATAGCGGATGGCAACTACCTGTTTTTCAGATGATGGTGTATTCATTCCTTTAAATTTTTCACGCTGTATTAATCCCTGAAAACCGTATGCCAGCATGGAGTTCGGTCAGTAGAAAGCCGTACTTATGCCTATGCACATCGTAGCGTATTTCTAATCAGATTCTAGTCAGATTCTCTCCAGATATACTAAAACAGGCCATTTCCCTATTCAAACCCGCACTGAACCCGCACTAAACTGGCACTGAACCCCCACTTTCAGTGCGGGTTGGGTGCATGATAAAGGCTGTCTGCCCGGCATTTTCTTCAGCTCTGCGATAGGTCTGCCCTGTATATTGTTAGGGTCACGTTCGGCTTTTCCCAATGAAAACCCGGTGTTTCCCCAGGGAAGACCAAAAGAGATCCCGAACAACGATGTGTTTAAACCCAGCAAGATTCTGGCACAAGACAGGAGACAATAACAAGCAATTCAAACAGTTGCGTTGTACACTGGCGTTATGTTGCTTTGTATACCAGCAACATCACATTTGCTATAACGTTAGATAAAATATTTTGCAGACTGAAGTGAGAATATAGCCGAACTCGTCAGCTTCGTAGAGGCATGCGGTTACTATATCGGTTTAGATGCTATTTGTTTTAATCAGGCGTGGAACGATATTCACTACCCTACTCTTCTTCGGTCCTTTTTAGACGCCACCGCACAAATAACTGAACATTCAAGGGCCGCTTTTGTTCCTTGCTGTTACTGGTGAACGCGCTGGTAAACGGTACCACCACCGCGGCGCCCAGGTCGAACGGGCCTAATTTATAAGCCACTTCAAATTTGGCCATTATCAACGAGGAGTTCAAATATCTTTTGGTCAGGGAGTCGCCCTTTACCGTGAATAAGGTGTCGGGAATGGGCGTTTTATTCTTTGCCGTATCTACCGCCAGTTTTGATTGCTTAAGTGCCAGGGTTTGCCCCAGCGTTTGATACCCGATGCCGGCGCCTATGACAAAGCTTTCATTAATGTGGAGATTGTATTGCAGACCGGCATAAATACCGCCCGACTTTATAAAGCTGGTAGTATGGCGCGTCCAAACATTGACCGACGTTACAGAATCAACTGCCACTCGTTTTACAGTGCTATCTACCTTAATTACATTGTTGTTATAGGACGTCCATTCAGCGGGTTTTACCAGTAGTAGGATCTCATGGTGCTCATTGTGCCGGCTCAACCAGATGCCTGGGATCAACAGGTTATAGGGCTGACTGCGGTTATTGGGCCCGGTGAAATAATAATCAAACCCATTGATGGGGACAGCCGCTTTCCAATGCAACCCATATTGCCAGTGCCAGGTGCGAAATACATTCCTGTTATCCTCCTCTTCTTTTTCCCTGCGCGCTGGTTGAGCAACGGTACGGCCATCTTTTTTGCTGACATCCGCACGGATCACCGTTGTTTTGGCCTGCATGGTGTCTTTTAACCAGGGGCGGCCCGTACTATCTTTATATACCGGTGCAGCAGGTTTTCCAGTTTGTATTTGTCCGCTGGTACTTGTAACTACATCAATATAATCTTTATCGGGGTTACTGCCGGCCATGGTGGTTAACAATAAATTGGCGGCGGTGGTATCTTTTGACCGGTGCGTGATATTCGTCGTATCGGGATTTACAGCTGGGGTACTAACGACAACAGCGCGGCTCAAGGTATCCGGGGTTGTATGTGTTGCTATTTTTGTAGTGTCCCTGCCTGGTGGTGAAACGGGCTTTAGTCCCTTCTTTATAGGTGTATGATGACTGAGGTTATTTTTTTTACGGGGAGTAGCTTTGGCGGTAGTTGGTCTTTTTTTGGGCGGGTTATCCTGAAAAATAACATACCCATTGTACCTGGTGTAATACAGAGAAGTGTTTTTCCGAATTTCCTGTAACAACAGCCCAATTGAATACGTACCCTTTTTCAGGTTGATCATTTTATCGCCCTTTACCTTCGAAGAGTTAAAGGAAAAACGGATGCTGCTGTGGCTGTGCACAAATTTGGTAAGCGAGTCGAGTGTGATGGGTTTATCAAAATAAAATTGTGGCTGCTGGTTACCGGAAGCAACGGGTTTTTGCTGTGCCAAACAGTTTCCGGGGGCCGTAAACAGGAATAAAATAAACAACCCTGAAATGCATTTTTTAATTACATCCATTTCCTGATATTGTGACTTGCTTTTTATCCTCATCAATTATATACTCAAATGCAAGGGTATAGGCCATTACATCGAGCATTTCTTTTAATGAATTATTATCGAACCGGGTAGTGATATTACAATTACCAATATTGCCTTTCAACATGATCTGTATCCCAAACTCTTTTTCCATGTAAGCAGCCACTTGTTTAAAAGGAGTATTACTAAATTCAAAAGAGATGCGTTTTTCTTTTGCAGCCGGCATAAGCGTGTCAGGTACCGGGGCACTATTGTGTACCGTATCGGTTGCGGGAAGGCTGTCCCTTTTAACAGTTTCCTTATTTATTACAACATACGCGATCAGGGAAACGGTGGCTGCTATTGCAGTTCCAATCATAATTTTACCCCATCCCTTCCTCAACCAATTTTTGAAACCGGATGCGGCAACTGTTGCAGCGGGTGTTTGCACCAGCAATTGTTGCATACTTTCCCAGGCCTCCTGTACCGGTACGTCCGGCTCAGGATACCCCTTATCGTTTGCCACATTAATATGTACCTTTTTTTTATCCAATGTTTCTGTTTCTAGCGGAATGCTGTTCAAAAATTATTTTCAGCCTGGTCCTGCATTCATTCAAATGCCACTTCACGGTGCCTTCTTTCATCTCGATCAGATTAACGATTTCTTTTATTGAGAACCCTTCCAGGTAATACAGGCTGCATACGTACCTGGTATTGGCCGGTAACAGATCAAGATAATAATAAATATCTTTCCACTCCAACTGTTTGAAGGGGTTATTAATAACGGCATCGCCGTTATTTTCATTCAACTCAAAAGTGAGTTTTGTTTTTTTATCCCTGATCAGCGTGAGGGCCGCATGGCGAACGGTAGTATAGGCCCAGTTGAACAGCTCGCCTTTGGCCGGGTCGTATTGATGAATGTTCCTGAACACCTTTAACATGCCATTATTTACAGCGGTAAGAATATCGTGGTTGTCGGAAAAAAAGCATTTACACAATGCAAACATGGCCGGGTAAAATTGTCTGTACAATTTTTCCTGACTTTGGGGGTCATTTTTTTTGCAGCCATCTAAAATGTTCTTATCCAAATGATCCAGGGTTTAAACACAGAATAAGAGAAGACCTGTAAGGTCCATCACAGCGTCTCGCCAAATCAGCCTGATGAATTGGACCCCGCGTGGCGGGGCAGGCTCTGACAGGTCAATCGCTTCTTTACCTCCTGACCTGTCAGGTGCAAGCCAACCCACTACTAAGGCAAGTTCAAATGATGCACCTCACAGGTCAGCCTATACGCTCTGTGCAAATTTACCATTTACAACGCCTAATTAAAGCGTTAATGGTGAAATTGTTACTTTACTTACATCTGGCCAGGTAAAGCTATACTGATTACCGGTCTTTGTAAAGGAACCTGTGTAAGTAACATTATTTACAACAACGCTGAACCCATGACTTCCATCCTGTATGGGATATAATACCCGTGACGATTGTGCGGGAACCGGTCCGCTGTTACAGCCTCCCGGCACAAAAACCCCCAGATAGGTAAAGGTGTAGTTACTACCCGTAGATAACCCCGTGAGTAAGGTATTGTAAGTGCAGCGGTACGTATTCTGGGTAGTGGCTTTGATCACCAGTCCTGACACATTGCCGGTATCGATTTTCACAACGGAAATATTGATATGGTCATTCACCAGGGAAAATGTTGAATCATGCGCACCACAAGTGTTACAGGTAGTATCCGGGCGGGTGGTATCCTTTGGAATAGTAGGAATAGTATCTGTAGGGAAACCACAAACAGAATCCCGGCGGGTACTATCGCAATAACTGCTATCCGATACGCTCACCATGATCCTTTGTACATCATTACCCATGCTGGCTATTACCGAATAAGAGCCTGATCTTCTAAAATAAACGGTGGCACTATTGCCATCGCTGGTCAGGGAGACATTCTCAGCCGGGCTCACCGACCATTTTGCGGCAACATTGGAGGTATTTGTAACCGAGAACAATACCGGTTCGCCTTTTTTGATCCCTTCGGTTTTGTCGGCTTGTACGGCTGCCGAATTACTACTGTTATCTTTCTGACAGGACAGGTAACCTATTACCCCGGTGACAAATAAGATCGGGATTAATATTCGTTTCATGATACTTTAATTTATTGGTTTTTGGTTACAGAGGTGATCACTCCTGTAACACTATAAACTACAGTCCCTCCGTGAAAGGTTGGAACGGTTGCCAGTTTTTTTTAAATTGTTTGCCCGCTTTCGCCAAAGGTTCAGTGCTGGGGCATTAAGGGCGGAAAAAAATTGCCTTTCTAACAATCCTTTAACGCAACAGAATCCTGTTCCAGGTTGTCTTGTAAGTGCTTCAACCTTATATCATGAAAAAGAACCACATTATCCTCACCTGCAAAGTGGCACTTGCCACACTTATATTCAATTTTACCCTTATAAGCTGTCATAAGGATAAAGGTTCTAGCGGCGAAAAAGCCGTGGAGGTTGAAGAAACGGCCACCATCAACCCAGGTGCTCAGCCAACGATCACTATTCCGGCCAATGCGACGGTCCCGCCCACCAAAACAGGATTAAATTTTTCGTTCAACTGGGAAAATGCGCAGACCATGCCGGTTGTACCGGGTCAGCCCACCGTACCTGTTCCCTGGAGCGATCAGGTGGTGCGGAATTACGATCCTGGTTTGCGGTATGATTATAAAAAAAGTGATGGCTGGGAACTGGTGTACAACAGTTTTTCAGACACCCTCCGTTTTCCTAACCGGGTATTTATCTTATATAATAAATTCAGAGGTGTAGTAAGATATTATACTTACAATAGCACGCCCAGCAATCCTTCCGTAGACAATTACCGTTCGCTGATCAACGAGGTGGCCTTGCATGGACCTGTTTCTAACCTGCTCAATTATGCGGACCAGCTGATCGTTGACGTGAACATAAAATCATTTACCGCCTCCATGATCGAACCCTGGCCCATCACCGATAAAGCCTGGTATATTTCCCAGTTCGAAATGGCGTACGATAGTAACCTGATCAAACTTGAATGGCCCCTGACCTCATTCGACTGGACACTGGACTTTGCCCAGGTAATGGAACTGTCGCTCAACGATAAAAATCCCGGTAACAAAATGATCGCCCTGCAAAAACCTGGTAATAGCTTTATCACCAACCGGGGGGTAGCCATCGGCAGCAACATGCAGGCACATGTGAAATCGGTAAGCGGGCTCGATGAATTGTTGGGCACCTTCTCTGTTTCCACCATTAACAACCTGAAAAAAACCATCTTTGACAGTACCGCCGGCAATAAACTAAATGCCACCCTGGTACCACAATCGGGTTTGGCCGACAGTAAGCTGGATGTGCCCGCTTCGATCCGGATCAATAATAGCCTGGTTGGTTATGAAGGTACACACTCCATGGCCCCGCCAGGCGCCGATAATACCCGGGTACTGGGCCTCGCCCCTTTATTCAATGAACCAATGGGCATTTTTTACCTGAGCGCCCCGCCCGTTATACAGCATACAAAAGCGGATGGCCCTTTGCCTGAACAATACACATTAGATATAACCTCTCTTAAATATATAATAAATCCCTTCATTCAAAACTATGTGACCGTGCGCAACTTCCGCCAGGAGATCGTTGCTACAGCCACCTACGAAACTTCCAGCCTAACAGAGGCAAGACTGTACCAGGGCCAGCAGTTAAAGGCATCTGCACCACTAACTATACTGGGTGTGCGGGTTTCTTTTGATGTGGTGCCTAAAAATGGCAGTGCCCCCATCAAGATCATTAAAACTTTCAAAGCGGATCTCCGTAACAGTTAATTTATTAGCGGAACGGAATACTTTTCTTTTTTTTGCATATTTGCAAACAGATCCACTAACCGCAGGCACACAGCAGTCACAATAATTTCAGGGCAATTACCACTTCCGGGGGGTGAATACAACTATTCCCCTGGCCGAAGGCGTATTTCATTTGGCAAACCTTAAAAAAACCTAACACGCAAACAGTATGACCATTACTGCTTATGAGGGCACCCATTCCTGGTATGGGCGCCCCCCGCTCAAAGCATTGCTATGTCCGCCCATTATCTTTTTGTTACTGATCATAGCCGCACTACCCGCTATGGCCGGTGAGATCTCCCTCACAGGGGTCGTAAAAAACGCTGCCGGCGCTCCGCTTCCGGGCGTTTCCATCATGATAAAAGGTACCACCACCGGCACCTCCACCGACAATGAAGGCCGGTTTGAATTGAAAAACATACCCGAAAAAGCCACCCTGGTTTTTAGTATCGTAGGTTATACATCCCGGGAAGTAAAACTCCATGGCGCAACTACGGTATTAACCATCGTGCTGCAGGAAACAGACAGCCAGTTGCAGGAAGTAGTGGTAACGGGTTATCAGAATGTGGACAGAAAACTGTTTACCGGCGCTTCTGCCAAAGTGAACGCAAAGGATGCCGAACGCAATGGCATACCCGATGTAAGCCGTATGCTGGAAGGCCAGGTGGCTGGCGTATCGGTACAGAACGTATCGGGCACTTTTGGCGCGGCACCTAAAATACGTGTACGCGGTGCCACCTCGCTCTCCGGCGAAAACAAACCACTTTGGGTAGTAGATGGCATCATTCTGGAAGACATGGTGAACATTTCCAATGAAGCCCTTTCTACCGGCGATGCCAGCACCCTCATCGGCTCCTCCGTGGCTGGTATTAACCCCGACGATATAGAATCATTCACCATTCTGAAAGATGCAGCCGCCACCGCCATGTACGGGGCACGCGCTATGAATGGCGTTATTGTAGTGAACACGAAAAAGGGAAAGAATACCAATGGAATGCCCCAGATCAATTACAGCGGCAGCTTTACCTCTTACCTGAAGCCATCCTATAATCAGTTCGACATCATGAATTCTGCCGACCAGTTATCGGTTTTGCTGGAACTGGAGAACAAAGGTTATTATAACCACAGCTCTATCTCGCGCAGTAAAGATGGCGGTATCTTTTACAAAATGTACAACCAAATGTATGAGTACGATGCCACCAGCGACTCTTATACACTGAAGAACACATTAGCCGACAGGCTGAACTTCCTGGAACGCTACGCAAAGGCCAACACCGACTGGTTCGATGTACTTTTTAAAAATTCACTGTTACAGGAACACTCCCTCAGCATGACCACGGGTTCGCCCAACTCCCAAACATATATCTCCACTTCCCTGATGAAAGACAATGGCTGGACTGTTGGCGACAAGGTTAACCGGTACACCATGAAGTTTCGCAACAACTTTAGGGTAAACGACCGGCTCAGGGGCGATGTAATGATGAACGGTTCCGTACGCGACCAGCGCACTCCCGGAACCCTGAACAGACAGGCTGACCCTGTAAATGGCACCATCTTAAGAAGTTTCGATATTAACCCCTACTCGTATGCGCTGAATACCAGCCGGCTGATGACAGCCTACGATCCGGATGGCAACCGTGAATATTTTGTACGCAACTATGCCCCCTTCAACATGCTGAACGAGCTGGAGACAAATTATCTGCAACTGAGATCGCTCGATCTGCAGGTGCAACTGGGTCTCAAATACAAGATCATTCCGCAACTGGAATATTCTATCGACGGCTCCTACCGCTATGTAAACAATACGCGTCAGCACTACGTGAAAGAAGGCGCCAACATGGTGGGATCTTTCCGGGCCGATTACGATGCCACCATCGCGGACAATAACATCAACCTGTATACCGATCCCGACAATCCCAATGCGCTGCCGCAAGTGGTATTGCCCGAAGGCGGTTTCTTTAATACTACGCTCGATAACCTGCGTAACTTATACTTCCGCCAGAATATAGAATACAACAATACCTTCAACAATAAACACCTGGTGAACTTTTTTGGTTCCATGGAGTTGCGAAGCACTGACCGTCAGAACAGCGACTATCAGGGCATCGGCTATCAGTATGAGAACGGTGGACTGGTAAACCCCAACTATCGCTTCTTCAAAAAAATGATCGAAGGCGGTGATCCTTATTTTAGCATGTCAAATGGTAAAGACCGGTTTGCCGCTTTCATGGGTCGGGCCGCTTATTCCTTTAATGAAAAATACAGTGTGAACGTGACCGGCCGGTACGATGGCAGCAATAAAATGGGCAAATCCACCACCGCCCGCTGGCTGCCTACGTGGAACGTCTCGGGCGCCTGGCACCTTGACCAGGAAAAATTCTATACGGGCAAACTCACCAATATACTCAACCGCGCTACCCTGCGTGGTACCTATGGCATGACGGCCAGCATTGGCGATGCTCGTAACGCCGCTGCCGTATACTACAATAGCATTGCGATTCGTCCATACGACACTGAAAAAGAAACAGGCATTTACATCAATAGCCTGGAGAACTCCCAGCTCACCTGGGAAAAAATGTATGAGGGGAACATCGGCACCGATCTGTCCCTGTTCAACAAGATAGACCTCACCATGGATTGGTACCGCCGCAGGTCCTTTGATCTTATCGGGCCCATCAATACCTCGGGCATTGGGGGTCAGTATGTAAAAACAGCCAACTATGCCGACATGGCTGCCCAGGGTTTTGAATTCACCATTGGCGGCAACCCCGTCAAACTGCCCAACAATGGTTTTCGCTGGCGTACACAATTGAATGTAAGCTTTAATAAAAATGAGATCACCAACCTGCGGGTGAACCCCAGCGTTTGGTCAAACGCACAACCGGAAGGCGGCATGCGGTTAGGCCATGCGCAACGTGGTTTGTATTCCGTTCCATTTGCTGGTCTCGACCACAACTACGGGTACCCGTTGTTTATAGACCAGGATGGAAAAACCTCCGCCAGTTATATCCGGTTGCAGTCGGAGGATAAAGACTACCTGGTATACCACGGCCCCGTAGACCCTACGATCACAGGCGGGTTCTATAACAACTTTTCCTGGAAAGGATTGTCGCTCTCTGCCCTGGTCACTTTTGCGGCCGGTAATTATGTGCGGCCCCAACTGGGTTTTGCCGCTTCCTATTCCGACATGTATACACTCAGTAACCGGCTAAACGACAGGTGGCTGATGCCGGGCGATGAACAACGGACCAACATTCCTTCCTTATTGGGCGTGTACCATGTTTCCAATAGCGTAGTGAATAATGATGGTACGGTAATAAACGGACAGTACCCTTACAATGCCTATAATTATAGTACAGAAGCAGTAGCCAAAGGTGATTTCATCCGGTTGAAAAGAGTTTCGCTCGATTACGAATTGCCGGCCAAATGGCTGAAGGCCGTAAAAATGCGGAATGCGCATTTGTCGCTCGTAGGCAACAACATTGCCCTGCTGTACTCAGATAAGAAATTGTATGGTGCCGATCCCGAATTCATCAATAGCGGCGGGGTGGCGATGCCGATACCTAAGCAATATACGTTGGCAGTAAAGTTGGGCTTTTGAGGCAATGGGCCCTCCTACGCTAAAGCTTCGGCGGGCGAGGCAATGGGCGTCCTTCGCTACGCTCAGGACGCCTGGAATCGGCAAACGGCAAACGGCAGATGGCAGACGACAGAAGGCAGACGGCAGACGGCAGAAGGCAGACAGCAAACGTGAAATGGCAGAGGGTAGAGGGCCGAATTAATCCGACGGTGCTAGATAATTATTAATCTCAACAGTCGGGACCCACTCACCACTCACCACTCACAACTCACATTTCAACCTGAACTTAAAAAAATGAAGCACTTAATTATATACACTTCCCTTTTACTAATACTAGGTAGTTGTAAAAAATACCTGAATGAAAACCCTGACAACAGGGCCGACATAAATACCGTTGACAAAGTTGCGAAGCTGTTGGTAACAGCTTATCCCGACAGGACCTATCTTTTTAATGAAACCGCCTCTGACAATGCGGAAGACAGGACCACCATTGCATCTAAGGAAGGTCAGCCCTTTACGGACCTGTATTTCTGGCACGACCCGGAAGGCACCAGTGATTGCACGCCCGCCGAATACTGGATCGCCTGTTACAAGGCCATTGCATCGGCCAATCATGCCCTTGACGCCATTGAGAAAAACAACTTCGGCGACAAAGTGCTTCCCTATAAAGGGGAAGCGTTAATTGCCCGTGCGTATGTGCATCACATGCTGGCCATTCATTTTGCTACCCCTTATGCTCCCGGCGGCGCCAATGACGGTATGGGTATCCCGTATGTTGACAAACCTGAAACCGTTGTTTTTCAACCATACGACCGTGGCACGGTGCAAAGCGTATACGAAAGAATTGAACAGGACCTCACCGAAGGTATGAAGCTGTTGAGATCAGGCTCGTGGGAAGTACCCAAATACCATTTCAATCCCCAGGCCGCGCATGCATTTGCCGCCCGCTTTTATCTGTTTAAAGGGGATTGGGATAAAGTAATAGAACACGTAAGCGCTATATTTCCCGAAAACAATTTTTACGATAACCTCCACCAATATGCCGGCGATCTGTGGTCTTTAAGTTCTGAGCAAATACAGGCAGAGAACACAAAGGCCGAACGGTCCTTCAACCTGCTGCTGGCAAACACCTATTCCATTTATCAACGCGCAGGCGGTGCAGGGGCAAACCGGTATGGCTTTGGAGAGAAAGTAAAAAACGAAAGTGGCGGCACTACAGTATTTGGTCTTTCCTTCCGCACCAACATCCGGCATTATGGCGAACCCAATTATACCCCCGGTAAATACGAGGAATATTTTTACATCACCAATGTAGCCCAGGGAACTGGTCTGTCTTATATCATGATGCCCCTGTTCACGGTTGATGAGGCATTGATGAACCGGGCAGAAGCTTATATTCAAAAAGAGAATTACCCCCTGGCCATTGCCGATCTGAACGAGCTTGGCCGCGCAAGGGCCAGAAACTATACTCCGGCCACTAACGGACTCACCGTTGCCAAAGCAAAGACCTTTACCGGTAAAACGGATGACAAACAGGCCATGCTGGCAGCCCTGCTCGATACCAAAAAGCGTGCGTTCATCCAGGAAGGCATCCGGTGGATGGACATCCTTCGTAACAACCTAACGGTAAAACACAACCATATAGATCAACGCGGCACTGAAACCTTCGCGGAACTGCCACCCGGCGACCCCAGAAGAGTGTTTCAATTACCCAAGGATGTAAATACCTCTGACGTACCATTAAATCCCAGATAACAATGAAACTAAAAAATATATTACATACAGGTTTATACGGGCTGCTGTTCCTGAGTATTGGCTCCTGCAGAAAATCATCTACGCTGGATGTAGATATGTCGAAATACATAATAGACAATCCTGCGCCTACCGAGCTGGACGGATGGATCACCGATAATTTAACCAACCCGTACAATATTCAGCTGCAATACCGGTACGAACGCGATCTGCTTGGCGATATAGGCAAAGATGTATCGCCGGTTAAACTGGACAAAGTGAAACCTACCGCCGACGCGATCATCAACATCTTTCTTAAAACCTACGAAAAGGCAGGTGGGGTGGCGTTCATTAAAACCTATACGCCTAAACAATTCGTATTGTTTGGCTCACCGGCTTACAATACCGACGGTTCCCTTACCCTCGGCTCCGCCGATGGCGGCCGCCGGGTTATTTTGTATGATCTCAATAAACTTGACTTTAATGACCCCGCTCAGGTAAGTACTAAAATGCTTACCATTCACCATGAATTCACGCATATCCTGAACCAACAGATCGCCATACAACCGGAATTTCAACTGGTAACAAAAAGCGATTATATGACTGACTGGACAAACGGCAACAATACCCTCGCCGTAGCCAAAAGTCTTGGGTTTGTTTCAAGGTATGCGAGAATGAATTACAATGAAGACTTTGCCGAAACAGTAGCCAACCTCCTTATTATGGGCGAACTGTGGTATGATAATTACGCAAAAGGCGCTGGTACGGATGGACAAACAAAATTGAAAAAGAAGGAAGCCCTGGTGGTGGATTATTTCAAACAACACTTCAACATCAACTTCCGTGACCTGCAAAATGAAGTGGGTAAAGTACTGCGCCTTACTTACAAGGATAAGACCAAGAGTATTTTGTACGCCTGGCAAAACAACCTCATCACCCCACAACTGGTGGTAAACTTCAACGAACCGGTTTATGCCCAATACGGCCAGTCGGCCAAATTCAAACAGATCTGGGAAAACGTTAAAGCGGGACTTAAAACAGCAGGGTACACGCCAGTTTCTTTTAATGTGGTATTGTTATCATCCACGGTAATGCAAATGCAATACACATTCACCAATGCCGCCGGCGCTACATTTGTAGCCTGGTACGATTTCAACTATACCATTAATGCCAATGATGCCATCACTTTCACCCTGCTTGCCAACAACACCACTGTTACGCAATATGTAGTCGCTAAAATGGCAGCACCTGGCTTTGCCCCGCTGAATACTTATTTTAACACCAACCAGTTTAAAGCCGATTGGATGCCGCCAGGGGCAGAAGGCGGCGGTAATTACCTGAAGTACGGCGGGTTTTATGTAAATAACGAGCCGGATAATTATTTCTATGGTAAATTATAAACTAACCGATCATGAAACAACTGCTATATATACTTGCAGCCTTCCTGTTGACCACCGGCTGTAAAAAAGACGACACAAAGATCTTTGATGAAACACCGGAGGAAAGGATGTCGGCCCGGATCGATGAACTTAACAGCGCGCTGAACAGTTCCCAATACGGCTGGAAAGCATCCCTTACCACCAATGTAAAGGGCGGCTATGGGTTCTATATGGATTTTAAACCGGCACAATCTATCCTGATGGTAGGCGACCTGAACAGTGAGACCGCTTCGAAAGCAAATACCTCTACCTATCGGATAAAATGGGTAATGAACGCCACTCTGATCTTCGATACGTACAATTACATTTCCATGTTGCATGACCCCAATCCTGGCACTTACGGCGGCAATCCCGGGGCCGGGTTGCAAAGCGACGTGGAATTCGAATATGAGCGTATCAATGGCGACAGCATCATATTACGCGGCTTCAAATACAAGAACGAGCTGGTGCTGGTAAAAGTCACCCCCGAGCAGAAAGACCGCTACCTCGGCGCCGCCTATAAAGACAACATCGAGACCATCAATAACTATTTCAATGGGAAAAATTACAGCTATATCAACATGGCCGGTCTCAATAACAAAGTGCAGTTCCTGTTCGACAAGTCGAACAAAACTGTGACTTTCCAGTACACTGACAATAACGACGAGGTAGCCAAGGTAACCGGTAAATATAATTTTGAAGATGTAGGGCTTATCTTCTCCGGCAAGGGTATTGAAGTGAACGGGATCACTTTTGTAAAAGCAGGCATGGAGAACGGAGACTTTATATTATATGCCGCCAATGGCGACAAATATGTACTGCATCAAAGCAGTGTACCCATTTTACTTATGCAGAACCTGTTTGCTTACAATGGCATTTATAAGGAGTTGTATATACCACCAAATCCACCGACGGGCATTAACTCCGGGTTCAACGCCGCATACCTTGCCTGCGCCACGGCATTTGGTCAAATGAAGCCGCCCCGGTCACTCGTAGATCTCCGGTTTGTATTGGCTAGTTCCAATACGGCCACGCTCATTACCCGCAACGCCAACACTACCACATTCACGGCCATTGCAACTTATACATACACCTACGTTAATGGAATAATCACCCTGACCAACCCCAGTTATGATGGCAATTGGGCCCAGCGTTCAATCGAGTATAAAGCGCTGCAGAATTATTTTGCCACTGATGCTGTTTTTAAAGTAGATTATGTTGAGACCAACATCCCCAATCTTCCGCTGTTGGGTGGGTTGTATAAGGTATCGGATAATAGCTCGTTTTTCTATGGAGTATTGAGGTGAGGCAGAGGGCAGAGGGCTCTTCGCGGCAAACCCGCCCCTACCCCTCCCAGGAGGGGATTCTTTAAAACAAGCATTGACTAAACGATATTGAATTGGAAACTAACAAACTCAATAACTAACGAACTTAAGAACTTAATGCTATAAAGGCAATGGGCAATGGCCTCTTCGCGGTAAACCCACCCCTACCCCTCCCAGGAGGGGATTTCTTAAAACAAGCATTGACTAAAACTAACGAACTTAAGAACTTAATACTATAAAGGCAAAGGGCCATCCGCCAGCTGGTAGATAGCCCTTTGCCTTTTATCTTTCCATCTCTGCCCTATCCCTTCTGCCTTTCCCCCATTCCCTATTGCCCTTATTCTTCTACTAACTTGATTCCCGTCTGAGTAAAGATGATCTTCTTATTCTTGTACAAATTACCCGTGGTCATTTTGAAAGTCTTTTTGCTCATGCCAAAAAAAGAATAGATTTCCTCCGGGTCCGATTTATCGTGGTAAGGCAGATAGCCATTGTTCTCCTGTAATAACCGCATTATTTTACCAGCTTCATCTTCTACCCGCTGATAGCCCATCTTGCCGGAGCCCACATCTATAAGATTGTTTTCCCTGATATTTTTGATGTATCCTTTTAATTTATCACCTACCTGTATTTCATGGAAGATATCGTTGTGGTGTAATACCCCAGTATGCTGGTTGTTGATGATCACCACATAGCCGATATCGGTACGCCGGTATACCACCAGATCAACCGGGTCCTGCTCTTTTACGGTAAGATAGTCATTGCTTAAAAAACGCTCGATCTTTTCAGTGGCGGCTACGCGGCCGGTCATTTCATCGAGGTAGATCTTAACCAGGTATTGTCCCCCTACCCGCATGCCCATCAATTGTTGTGATTTGGCCACAAACAGGTCCTTCATCAGTCCCCAATCCATAAAAGCGCCCTGTTTGGTTACCGACACCACCTGCAGGTTTACAATATCCCCCACCACGCCAAAGGGACGCTGTGTAGTGGCGATCAGGCGGTCTTCTGAATCGTGATAAACAAATACCTTCAGCTCGTCCCCTACCTTTACGCCAGGTGGCACAAACCGTTTGGGAAGCAATACCACGTCTTTATCCTCCCCCAGGTACATACCAAATTCGAATCCCCGGGCGATTTTCAGCGTATTAAATTCGCCTACTTTTATTTTACTATCCATTTTGCAAAGAACGGCAAAAAAGGGCAATAGGCAATGGGAAGTGGGCAGTGGGCAATAGGCAATGCAGGAACGGCAGAGGGCAGACGGCAGACGGCAGACGGCAGACGGCAGACGGCAGACGGCAGACGGCAGACGGCAGACGGCAGACGGCAAACGGCAGACGGCAGACGGCAGACGGCAGACGGCAAACGGCAGACGGCAGAAGGCAGAGATGGTCCTTCGCTGCGCTCAGGACCGGGAAAGGCAGTAGGCAGTAAGCAGTAGGAAAAGGCAATGGGCAGTGGGCAATGGGCAGTGGTGAAAACCACTTTCTCTTCGCCAATTGGCTGATCAGGGCAAATTCATTTCTCGCCTTCGGCTCGGTACCTTTCTTCGGTCTACTTCATACCTCCTACTTCTTACTTCCCTTATCAACCTTATCACCCCTATCAACAAGCTTTCCCTGTCAACGTATTAACCTCCCCACTTAATTTTTTCCTAATTACATAAATGCAATTCCCAAAAGCGTAACCTTAACATTTAATCCGCGAATACTTTTGCGCTCCGATTTAATCACCCGATAGTAACCTTACGTATTATGAATTGTTCAAACCAACAATGCAGGAGACTATTGTCTGCTGCGTTACAGATCTTCTTTTGCCTTATTGTATCGCTGTCCTTGCAGGCACAGGTCATAAACACCAATAAAGGTGTTATTTCCGGCCAGGTGCTTACAAACGATAACGAACCCGCCGAAAGCGTAGCCGTTCAACTGGCAGGTACCGACAAAATGACCCTTACTACCGAAAGTGGTTTCTATATTTTTAAAAACCTGCCTGCCGGCACTTATCATATAAATGTAACCGTAAAAGGTTTCAAGCCACTGGAAACAACCGTGGTACTGACAGAAAATGGCAAGCAAAGTAATATTTCCTTCAAACTGGAATTATCCGATGCGCAACTGGCCGAAGTAGTGATCAGCTCTGGCGGCCGCTATAAAGTTGACCGCGTGTCTTCCTCGCTTCGTTTGCCCAGCTCAATCCTTGAAACACCCCAGAACATTCAGGTGATCAGCAAACGCACCCTGGCTGATCAACAGATATATGATATAGTGGATGGCATTACCCGCAACGTAAGCGGCGTATCGCGTTTGGGCCACTGGGATAACCAATATGCCAACATTCGCATGCGTGGTTCCAAGATCCCCGCTTTCCGCAATGGCATGAACATCGAAGCCAGCTGGGGCCCTACGGCAGAAGATGCCGCCATGATCGAGAATATCGAATTCGTAAAAGGACCCGCCGGTTTTATGCTGGCAGCGGGCGAGCCTGGCGGTTTTTACAATGTAGTAACTAAAAAACCAACAGGTTCATCACACCAGTCTGTTAGCATGAGTGCGGGCAGCTTCAGCACCTATCGCGCTGCCCTCGACTTCGATGGCAAACTAAGTAAAGATGGCCGCTTATTGTACCGCCTTAACCTGGCCGGTCAGCAAAAAGACTATCACACCAAATTCAATTTCAACAACCGGGTAATGGTAGCACCCGTTGTTAAATACCAGATAGACGACAAAACATCCGTTACTGTTGAATATACTTACCAGGCTATTAAATTCCTGTCGAACGGTAACTATTCCTTCTCTAAAGTAAAACTGGCTGATGAAAACGTAGCGAATGATTTCTTCTATGGCGATCCCTCATTACCACCCGGAAAGATCAGAGACCACAGTGCATACGTTTACCTCGATCACCAATTGAACGATCACTGGAAAGCACATGCGCAGGTAGCCTATTTCAACTTTGCCATGGCCAGCGGCAGTGTGTGGGCAAACAGCCTTGACTCAGCGGGTAACATGAGCCGTTATTATAATATCGGCGATGAAGCCGGTGAAAACCGTTTTGCACAACTTTCGATTGCTGGCGAAGAACAAACCGGCAGCGTTCGCCACCGTATTTTGGGTGGACTGGATTTCGGTAACAAAAAATTCTGGGGCGATTTCCGCTCAGGCAACCCCAACATTCGTTTTGCCAGGATAAGAGATTCCGCTACTGGTCCGTTGTATGAACCGATCTTTAATGTGTACAACCCTATTTATGGGTTATCTATGGATTCCATTCCTAACTTCGATCGTTCAGTGAACATCCGCACCCGTTCCGGCTCTACCGCTTATGCTACCTACACCAATTATGCATCTGCCTATGTTCAGGACGAGCTGGGTTTCTTCAACAATAACTTACGCGTATCACTTGGCTTGCGTTTCACGTATGCCGAAACCGTTGGTAAATCCAAAAAAACCGATATAAAAGACCAGGTATTTTCACCCCGCGGCGGGATCAGTTACTCCATCGACAAACAAACATCTGTATACGGATTGTATGACCAGTCGTTTGTGCCCGTGCCTGGTACCGATTTTGCCGGCAATGCCTTCCAACCCATTAAAGGGAACGACATCGAATTTGGGGTGAAAAAAGAATGGTTTGGTGGCCGCTGGGTAAGCAGTGTGAGCGTTTACCAGATCAACCGTACCAATGCGTTAACCCCCGACACAGATCCCGCCCACCAAAATGGCAGCATCACTTTCCAAACACAGCTGGGTGAAACCGAGTCAAAAGGTGTGGAATTAGATCTTAATGGTGAACTGGCAAAAGGATTGAACCTGGTAGCCAACTATGCGTACACCAGTTCCAAGATATCAAAAGAATCTCCCAATGTAGCTACCAAAACAGTAGGTAATGTAACGCCCAATACAAACGCACATACGACCAATGCCTGGTTAAGCTACCGTTTCAGTAAAGGCGCCCTCAACGGCTTTGGCGTAAATGGCGGTATTCAATGGTTGGCCGATCGTTATGTAGGCACCACCACCACTCCTAATATGCCTAATTATTTCCGTGCCGATGCCGGGGTTTCTTTCCAAAAGAACAAATTCGGTATCTCTATGCTGGTGAACAACCTGCTCGACAACAGGAAATTATTAACGGCAGCCTCGCTCGATACCAACCCTTCTAAAAATACCAGCTACTACTCGTATATAGTAGAAGCACGCCGTAACATGAGAATGACCGTAACTTATAAATTCTAGTTAGCCAGCACATGAATAACCCGAAAAAACGCGGCAAATCACTTTTTCGCACCATCAATGACTGGTTGCACTTATGGCTGGGACTGGTGTCAGGGATCATCGTATTTATAATTAGCATAACCGGTTGTATATACGCGTTTCAAAAAGAGATCAGCAGTGTTACCCAACCCTATCAATTTGTACCTGTTGAAGCAAAACCTTACCTGTCACCCTCTACGCTCAGGCACATCGCCGAACTGCATCAGTTCGGTGATAAGGCGGGGAAACCCGGTAAGGTGATCAATGCCGTTCAGTATCCTGGGAAAGGAAAGGCGGCACTTGCCACTTATCGCGATAAGAAAACAGGCTATATGATGGTGTACCTGAATCCCTATTCAGGTAAGGTATTAAAGTCAAAAGCGCTGGAAAAAGACTTCTTCCGTATTATTCTCATGGGTCATTACAACCTGTGGCTGCCCCGTGAGATCGGGCAACAGGTGGTTTGCTGGGGCACCATGATCTTTGTGGTGCTGCTGATCACCGGACTGATCATGTGGTGGCCAAAGAACCTGCGGAAAGCCAATGTAAACAAGAGTTTCAAAGTAAAATGGAAAGCCTCTTTTAAACGGGTGAACTACGACCTGCACAATGTACTGGGTTTTTATGTGCTCATTGGCGCACTCATCATCGCTATAACCGGTTTGTACTTTGGGTTTAAATGGGTACCCAAATCCATTTACTGGGTGACATCGGGTGGCAAACAAATTCCCGAAAGAAGAGGCACGGTATTCTCTGACACCACGCACATCCCCCAGCAAACCGCTTTATATTCACCGGAGGACAGTGTTTGGGCTAACCTGCGTCGTGGGTATACAAACGAAGGCAGTTTGCAGATCACCTTTGCGCAAAAACAAAGTGATGCCATTACGGCATCCTACAATCCCCAGGAAGGCACCTTTTACAAAAACCATACGCGGTACTTTGACCGGTATACCTTACAGGAGATACCAGGCAAAACGCTGTACAATAAACCATTTGAAGAAGGCAGCGCCGCCGACAAACTGGTGCGCATGAACTATGATATTCATGTTGGCGCTATTGGTGGAATTGCCGGTAAGTGTATTGCCTTTCTTATTAGTTTAATAAGCGGCAGCTTACCCATTACCGGTTTTATTGTCTGGTGGGGGAAGAAAAGAAAGGCTAAAGACACAAGGACCAAGACACAAAACCTGAAAGGTGGGTCACCCGTAATAGTGGCTTCCTCCTTAGCGAGGTAACAGGGTGGCTCACCTTGGCAAAAAAGGGCTGCTCAACCTGACAAGTCTAATACGTATATAAAAATAAAAGCCTCCCGACATTTCGGGGGGCTTTTGTTTATAACTTAATAAGCAATTCATTCAACCAGGTAATATTACTCAGGTCCAGCGGAATATCAGGCTGTATGCCCACATTATCAATGCCCAGCCCTACATCGATCCTTCTTGAACGCGTGGTGGAATAATGCAATTCAAAATCGGGGTCGTAAAAGTCCTTTTCAACAACATTCGAATAGTCAAGCACCCCTTTGGAAAATTCTCCGGCCAACACCACCTTTTTACTTTGTTTTGCCAACAGCAAAAATTCTTCTGTGGCACTACCGCATCCTTTATTTATAACAATGGCCACTTTTGCCGGCATTGGCCATACTGCCGGTAACGTATCGGTATTATCTGGTGAAAAATTAACAAAGAACCGTTCCTTACCCCTACCCTGGTTTAACAACTGCATCAGATGATCGTATTCCTTCTTCGGGATCTCAGTCCGGTACTTATAAATGGCTTTTTCCCAGGCAATAATATTCTCGCGGGTTAACAACAGATCAACTCCTATACTTTTTACCGGGTTGGTATAAATAATGGGTTGCAGAAATGACATAGACCGATCGCCACCGCCGCCATTGTTTCTCAGGTCAATAACAAGCTTTGGCATGGTTTGAATACTTTCCAGGTTGGTCCTTATCACAGAATCTATGTGCTTTGCTTCAAAAAGATCAAAGGTCTTAATACGTAAATAACCCGTGGAGTCATTCAGCTTTCTATAGAATGTATTTGCCTGTTGCTCTTCTTCAAACAAAGGCTTACTGGGTGTTGAAGTAGGGACTATCCCATTTTTAAACCAGCCCTCCGAGGACAGTCCTTTCTGCAGACTATCGGGCATCGTGGAAATATAAGCGCTGTGATTACGCAGATACCAGATCCCTTTAAACTGATCTTGCCCCGTTTCCATCAGTTCAAACTTAACCTGCCCTGGTTTCCAGTTGGGTGCGCGTGATTCCAGTATCACGCCCACATACGAACGCACCCCCTTTTTACTTTTGATGACGGCGACCTTGTATACTGAGTCAATATTATAATAGATCCCTTCAACGACGTTCTTATCGGCTACCTGTCTCAAATATTTTTTATCCAGCTTTATCGTTTCCACTGTATCCGGTGGGGGAATTCTTAGATAAATATGATTGTCTTTAAAAAAATCGAGCCAGTAATCAATAACAAAGTAACAGTCGGCCTTTGAGCGGGCCAGCTTTGCATAGGCATACGCCTGGCGGTTATATTCCCAATAACTTTTTAAGGACCTGATTGATACTTTATCTGTGAAACCAACATAATTTTTCTCCATGTAGGTCTTTACACTATCAAGAACGCTGACCCCATTTACGGGCTGACAAATACCGGAAACACCACAGAACAAACAATTAATGAATACCAGGATGATTGTAAAATATTTACGTATATAGTTCATAGTTTTAGTTCCAAATTGAAATGTGAGTGGTGAGTGGTCAGTTGTGAGTGGGTCCCGACGACGCTAAACAAGACCTGTCAGGATCGCATAGACCCACTAAAATTGCAAGCTCAAATGGCGAACCTTACAGGTCTTAGCATCCTTGGATTATTTCTGCCCGCTGCCGTCTGCCGTTTGCCGTCTGCCGTTTGCCGTTTGCCGTCGTATTCTACCTTCTACCTTCTATCGATAAAACAAGACCTGTCAGGATCGCATAGACCCACTAAAATTGCAAGCTCAAATGGCGAACCTTACAGGTCTTAGCATCCTTGGATTATTTCTGCCCGCTGCCGTTTGCCGTCTGCCGTCTGCCGTTTGCCGTTTGCCGTTTGCCGTTTGCCGTCGTATTCTACCTTCTACCTTCTATCGATAAAACAAGACCTGTCAGGATCGCATAGACCCACTAAAATTGCAAGCTCAAATGGCGAACCTTACAGGTCTTGGCATCCTTGGATTATTTCTGCCCGCTGCCGTCTGCCGTTTGCCGTCTGCCGTTTGCCGTTTGCCGTCTGCCGTTTGCCGTCTGCCGTCTGTATTCTACCTTCTACCTTCTATCGATAAAACAAGACCTGTCAGGATCGCATAGACCTACTAAAATTGCAAGCTCAAATGGCGAACCTTACAGGTCTTAGCATCCTTGGATTATTTCTGCCCGCTGCCGTTTGCCGTTTGCCGTCTGCCGTTTGCCGTCTGCCTTTCTCCCATTGCCCATTGCCCATTCCCTATTCCTCATTAAATAATTACAAATGTAAGCGCCGCCTTTTATCCGCCAAAGTTGGCAGATCAAATAAAGCAGGGTCCATTGTTACCAGTAAATCATTAATTTGGCTTATCATGAACATCGGTCAGCAAATATTGTTTCTCGTTAGCGCCCTGGGCGCTGTTAATGGCATTATACTGAGCGGGTATCTTTTTATCAGCAAAAAAGGCCGGTCAATACCTGCGTTTTTCCTGGGTTTGTTGCTGCTGGCAATCAGTTTACGGGTGGCCAAATCGGTATTTTTGTATTTCAATCCCCTGCTGCCCAAAGTTTGTCTGCAGGCCGGACTCTCGGCCTGTTTTTTAATTGGTCCTGCGCTCTATCATTTCCTGAAATCATCATTAAATGGCGTTAGCCGGATTCCTCTTTCCTGGAAATGGCACTGGGGCATTCTGATGGCTATTTTATTAATAGGCGGGATCGATGTGCCTTACAAGTCCTTCCCTCATATTTGGAACAATATCATTGTATATGTTATTTACGGGCAATGGCTGATATACCTGGCTATTTCAGGCTCTTTGCTGACACCGGTTATAAAAAACGCTTTTACCCGGACGTACTCCTTAAAAACTACCGAAAAATTCTGGCTACTGGTCTATGGAGGTAATCTGTTCGTTTTTGTGGTTTACCTGCTGGCCTTGTTCAGGGTAATATATGGAATTTATATCTGTGGCTCTCTGGCCTTCTCCTTCTTTTTATACCTCACTATTTTCTTTTATTTGCACAGTGCACAAATAGAAAATTTACTGCATCCCGTTCAGCCTCCGGCTGATAAACCCGAAAAAAAGAAAATTGCGGCCACCGATGCACAGATATGGAGCGAAAAACTGGAAAAGGCCCTACATGATAAGGAGTTGTACAAAGACCCCAATCTTAAACTAAGCGACCTGGCCCAAACCATCAATATCTCCGCTCACCTGCTATCGCAACTATTGAATGATAATTTGGGCAAAAGCTTTTCTACTTACATAAACGAATACCGGATCAATGAAGCCTGCAAACTGATCAAGACCAATGACCTGCTCACGTTAGAAGCCATTGGTTACGAAGTGGGCTTCAACTCAAAGAGCACATTTTACACAGCATTCAAGAAAATAAAAGATACTACTCCGGCGCTTTTCAAAGAAAGCATAGCGAAAACGGATTATAAATAACCCGTTGATCACAGTTGGTTTGCGCTTATTCAGCGTATGGTTTTATAATTCCGTACGTCTGATTTCGCAAAACCAAACTCCACCTTTTTCTACCATTATTAGGTTTGTGTAAATGCTAATAATGGAAAGATCTTTTCTATTGGTTGTACTGCTATTATGCGGTGGTTTTACTATTCAGGCCCAGGACACGCTATCCCCAAAACCGGCTGATACGATCAGGCACAAATTGTTAAAAGAAGTAGAAGTTGTGCGGCCAACCTATCAACGCGAAGCGGGTAAACTGGTGATGACCATCGCCGGGAACAAACTCTTTAAAACGGCAGCCAATGCCATGGATGTACTGAAAAAACTGCCCGGACTGGAAGTGGGTGGCGATGGGTCACTGCTGCTATCGGGTAGAGTAACACCCGCTGTTTTTATCGATGGCAAACCCATGAACATGAGCGCCGAAGAATGGCAGCATTATCTTACCAACCTGTCACCCGACATGATAGCCGCCATTGAAGTGATCAACAATCCTTCTTCTCAATATGACGGGGAATACAAAGGCATCATCAATATAAAATTAAAACCAGATATGACCCTGGGCTGGAAGGGAATGGTAAGCACCAGCCTGCAGCAAAACAACTACCGCCAAGCCGATAATAACGGCCTGTTCACGTATAAAACAAAAAAACTAGCTTACACCGCCCGCGTAGGTTACACAACAGGCACTACAGTTCGTCGGTACAATGCCCTGCAACATCTGGCCAATGCCAACATTATGGCAACCAACACAAAAATGGTTACCCACAATAACAATTACTCCATTCAATTAGGGATGGAATATGTGGTAAAAAAAGATCAGCAGCTGGAATTATTACTGCGAACAAGCCATATTAACCGCACCATGAATTCCTTCAACACGCTGCACGCAACCGATTCGCTGGCCAAACAGGTGGCGTTCAGTACCACCAGTAACAACGATGCCGATCCCGAGCAACACAACTACGCCGCCAATCTGAACTATACAGCCCGCTGGGGAAGAACGCAATTACAGGTCTTGACTTCCCTGGCATCGATCGGGAACCGTCAGGGTGAAGACATTCAAAACAAAAATGCGCTTACTGGTGACCTGCTGGAATACTGGCAAACCAGGATGAAAAACGATATTTTTATCCGTACCGCCCAGGCTGATCTGTCGGGAGAACTGGGTAAAGGAAAATGGCGCGCGGGCGCCAAGTTGGCACTTACTGCTACCCGTAATAGTTTGCATTATGATACACTGAACACTGCTAACCAGTTTGTGACCGACAGCAACCGCACCAATACATTTCAGTACGATGAAAATGTTTATGCCGGATATCTTACCTATGAACGAAAACTGAATAAATTTAACCTCACCGCCGGGTTGCGCGCTGAGCATACGCACAGCATAGCCAATGCGGTTACGCTGGAAGCAGTCACTAAAAGAAATTATTTAACCTGGCTGCCCAGCCTCAATATAACGTATGACCTTACCCCAAATCAACAGTTAAATTTATCCGTAAGCCGGCGGATCACGCGCCCCACCTTCCCTTTTTTGAATCCTTTTCGTTTTTATTTTAGTCCGCTCAATTACTGGATAGGCAATCCTTTACTATTACCCTCCAAGACCAATGCACTTTCAATTTCCTATTCACAGAAAGCGTTTACAGTATCTGCTACTTTAGGGCGGGAAAAAGACCCGATGACGCGATACCCAGAATACGATGCCACCACCAACATCCTGGCATATCTCGGCAGGAACCTGCCGTACAATGACTTTGCCAATATTGAAACAAGCATTCCCCTGGTGGTTAACAAATGGTGGTGTATGAGCAATAATATTGGTGGTTATTACAGAAAAGATCAAACACCCTATCATGGCGTAACTTATACCATACCCATCACCTGGTTTACCATTAGTGGCAGCCAGGTATTTACCTTACCAAAAGGATTTACATTCGATGTAGATTATTATTACAGCTCCCCCGCCGGCGATGGACTTTACTTTGGAAGACCGGTCTCATATATAGACCTCAGCCTCCAACGGTCTTGGTTGAAGGGCAGATTGAATACCAAACTCAATTACAATGACATCTTTAACACCTACCGGATCCAGCGCATTTTCAGGGAGAAAAGCATTATCGATAATCGGCTCGCGCATTGGTTCGGTCTAAGAAGAGTGGTATTAACGGTAAGTTACAGCTTTGGCAAGTCTACTTACAAGGCCAAACAATTAAACAAAAATGAAGAGGAGAACAGGGCCGGCATGTAATGACATAAAAAAACGTCCCGATATGGATCGGGACGCCTTGAGCAGATTTTCAGGTCAGTGCCCGCCCGACTGAACGTCGTTTGGGGGTGAAGGGCGGGGTTATATTTGGCTTTCCATGTTGTTAATGTACGCGTTAGTTGGTCTTTCCAAAAAGCGATTCCAACTTTTGGTTCAGGGTCTCACCACGTAAACCGGTGGCAACGATCTTACCGGAAGGGTCTACGAGAAAACTGGCAGGCACGGCGCGGATACCATATAATACCGCTACTTCATTGTTCCAGCCTTTGAGGTCAGATACCTGTGTCCAGGGTAATGCGTCATGTTCTACAGCTTTCAACCAGGGTTCTTTGTCTTTATCGAGCGATACACTCAGGATATCGAAACCTTTGCTGTTGTACAGTTTGTATTGTTTCAGCAGGTTGGGGTTCTCAGCCCGGCAGGGTCCGCACCAGCTTGCCCAGAACTCGATCAACACATAACGGCCTTTGTAGGAAGACAGCGTAACAGACTTGCCATCGGGGGTTGTTTGAGTAAACTCCTGAGCTGGTTTTCCTTCTTCTACTTTGCTTAACAGATCGATGCGGGCAGCGATCTCTTTGCCGATATTGGAGTTTTTGATCGATGGGTCCAGCTTATCGAACACTTTAATAGCAGCAGGAAGTGTAATGGTGCTGGTATAAGCCAACAATTCCTTGGCGCCTACATAACTATTTGGATGTTCGGAAGGGTATGCAATACGGGCTTTGAACTCCCAGTTATACTGGCTGTCGGCTTTTGCCTGAAGGGCTTTTGCAGCTACACTGTCACCGGATTGTTTCAGGTCATAGGCCTTTTGATAAAGGGCTATTGTTCTCTTCCGGTTATCCATTAGCTTTTGGCTAAACGCCTCAAACTCCTGGGTAACACCTTTACCGGTTACTTTGGTATTGTACATGGAGTCAACATCGCCTACTATAGAGATCGGCGTATTGGTGACAAACAGTTCGATCTTTACTTTATAGGTCTTTGTGAAAATAAAGCCGGGAACGGGCTCTTCTACATGTCCTTTAAAGCTAAAGCTGCCATTGATAGCTTTTACGGTATCTGTTTTAGAGGAGCCCATGGTACCGTAGTTGAGGTATACCACACTATCAGTCATATGCGCCACCTTTGCGGTGATCACAAACTGGGGGGCTTTTTTTTGTGCTACTGCATTATTGGCGATCAGCACCAACGCGATTGCTTTCAGCAGGAATGGTCTCAGAGAGGTCTTGTTCATCTATCGTTTTATTATAATTAAATAATTATTTTCTAATAACAACATCTACCGGCGTTCCGGGAACACCGGCAATTGTTTTGATTATGTTGCCGAACTTACCGGTACTGATATCGAGGAAATACACAGCTCCGTCAACAGCGGAGATCAGGGTGTTATCATCAATTTTCTTGATCATAGTAACAGCCTTGCCGCCAAAATCAGCAGCGAGGGGCTGTATATCCTGGTTTAATGGGTTGTACCGGTAGATCTTATCATTGCTGGTAAAATAAAACACTTCATCATTTAAAGCAGCCCATTTAGTGGTGGGAGTAATAAGCGACTGCTGCGGGAATGGCCGTTTATAGGTAGTTTGAAATAACACAACGCCAATAAACGTGGAGCCGAATTTCAATTCATATACGGTACCATCAGCCGCTTTACCAAATGCAAAACAGTTAGTATTATTGATCAGTTGAAAATGCAACAGGTCTAATTGGACGTCCTTGGGATCGAATATTGCCGTTTGGGTTGTTTGATAATTGGTCCCCGTATAGGCCACCTGTCCAAAATTGGTAAAGGTCACAAACTGTTTCTTGTCGACGTCGTAGCCTATAATGTAAGGCGGTCCTGGATAAAAGGCAGCTGATTTATATAAGTTGTAATCACCTGCCGGAGGCAGGCTGAACATTCCATAGATCTCAGCGCCATAAAAGGTGTAAGAAGAACCTACCATCAACTTCCCATTTACCACGCCTCTCAATACCCCGTCTGTAGTAGTTTCCAGAAAACCTGGTTTTGCAGAGTCGGGCGTTTCAAAGTAATTATCCCGCAACGATTTTATTCTCACCAGCGTATTGCTTGCTATGTGCATGCCCCCGTCGTTTGTATCATCAAAGGTGGCCCAGTAACCCATGGCCGGCGGCGGATCAATATGCTCTTTGAACAGGTTTATAATTTGCAGTGGTTTACCTGGCAAACTGGCTCCATTCCACCTACGGTAAACATCTGTTTCTATAGTTCCATCGGGCTTCACAAAGGTGAGTTGTGAGGTACCACCAACTGCACTCAGGATCATTGTACCCCTTGAATAGGGTGTTTCACCCGCGATGGTAGTTTCATGATAGAACTTCATCCCGTTCGTACTGTCGATGATCGTTAACCGGGTGGAGTATTTATCGGGCTTCAGACTGTACAACATTTTCAACTCCCTGCCATAAATAGTGGTATCGCGCATTTCAAGCGGCATCATAATGCGCCATTCATAACCCAACTTTATATTGGGATTGGCAACGGTTACCGTTGGACTGATCCGCAGTGTATCGCCAATTAAAACCGTATACAGGGTATCAAAATTTGTTACTACCGGTATATCCAGCGTATGATAATCGTAATTGCCTTTATCTTTATAACAAGCCTGCTGTACCATTGCAACAGCAACCAGCAGCACCAGTATTATTCGCTTCATGAGAAAGTTTTTAATGGGTTAAACTAGATCACTTTGCTACCCGTTTCATCAATAAAAAAATACTGACCGGTTTGGGAATCCTTCACGTACGGGATAATTTTTGTTGGATTGGCAACAGGATAAAAATCATAATTACCATCCGGCCTGAGGTCAAGGTTATATCCTTTGTCAGGATGATTTTTTTTCCAGGTTTGAGGGCTTGCCATCAACGCTTTCAACTGATCTACATAAAACAGGTACAAAGGCGCCATGGAACCATCCAGCGTCAATTCATCAGTAGTGGCCGCCAGCCTGAACAACTGATGCTTCACCTGTGAATAGCTGCTTTTTATCCACATATCCCACCAATTAGGTTTTTCCAGCCGGCTTGATACCACCACCCGGGTGGTAATGATCGGCTTATCGAGCGCGGTGCTGAAATCAGGAGTTTGTTTTAATCGAAGCGTCACCGCAAAAGGGCGTTTAGACATGTTTGTATCTGTATTGTACAGGATCACCGGCACCAGGGCAACACCCTTACCCGCTTTCATAATGTACTCGCTTTTCAGAGGCTCGTAATGTTTGTTTGCTACAGCAGTTGTAGTGGAGTCATTCACTACTTCCATCACAAACTTTCTATCATTAACGGAGTCACGGTCGCCGGAGATCTGCACGGGCACCCATGCTGTATCTTGTGTCAATTCCGGATGGTAGGCGAACGTATATAAAATGCTGTCGCTTGCATGCACGACTTCCAGGTTGAAAAAAATACCGGGGGCTGCTTTATAGGTAAACGTTGTTTCTTTATGACAGGAGGTCATCGCCACAACAACTGCCAGTAACAGGATTGTAATATTCTTCATAATTACATGCTGTGTTTAATGGTTTCCAAATTCAGTTTCATTAACGGGCAAAGGCCATACAAACACCTTGTCAGACGGCGGCACATTACCGCCTGCAAAATTTACAATGGAGCGGTTCAACCTTTTATACATATAGAAGATCTGCCCTTCCCCGAAAAATTCCTTCCGGGCTTCCTTTACCAACTCCTGAAACATCTCCTCCTGTGAGGCCACCGTAAGTGCTTTGGTAATTCCCCGGGCAGCCCGTACAGCCTGTAACAATTCCACTCCTTTTGTGGGGTTGGTTTCGTAAGTACACTCTGCTGCGATGTAATACATTTCGCTAAGCCGCAAAGCCGGCATCACCAGGTAATGGCGGTTGTTATCAGGATCGCGTTGGTATTTTTGCAACAGATACCAATCGAACGAAGATGCGCCGCTCACTTCTTTATACCATTCCTTGAACCTGCGGTCATCGGCACCAGCGCCTTTCACTTCATAAAGCAAACTACCCGTGTTCTTTTCTGTTACCAGACCTTTGAGGTCAACATTAAAACGGGTGGACAGGGTGTCTTTCATATTAGGAGCATACCAGGCAAACAGCAGCTCTTTGTATAGGATCCGGTCCTTTTGATCCAGTTTGGAATTTTGAAAATCAGCCGCAGCGGTCCAGGGAAATACATTTGAATTGATCACTTCC
This sequence comes from Niastella soli, assembly GCF_017742245.1. GTDB lineage: Bacteria > Bacteroidota > Bacteroidia > Chitinophagales > Chitinophagaceae > Niastella > Niastella soli. The sequence continues at coordinate 360,905 of NZ_JAGHKO010000005.1, read as the reverse complement.
ATGGCGTTGTTCAGGGCGTCTGTCTTTTTTTCAAGGTACAGGTTCACGCGGGCCAGCTCACCACAAACAGCATAATAATTCATGCGGTGGCGCCGGTTCTGCAAAAACAGACTTTGAGAAGATTCTTCGGTAGAAGGAACATCAGTATTGTAACCTACCTTATAACCGCTCATAATAGGATCAACCGTGCGCAGCAGCTCTTTAGCCTGTGTAAGGTCATTTACAATATTGGTGAGCACTTCTGTTACGGTTGAGGTCTTTGTTACCTTATTGGAAAAACTGGTAACATAAGGTATCAGGGAGGCGCCAGGATTACTTTTATAGGAAGGGGCAAATAAACGCAACAGATCAAAATGGAGGTATCCTCTCAATGCCAGCGCTTCCCCTTTGATCAGTTGACGACGATCGGCTGTTAAAACGCCCCCGCGTTTTTCTATATTTTCCAGCAACAGGTTGCAGTTGGCAATGCCATTGTACAACCCACTCCATATGGTATCTTTTTTTGCTACAAAGTACCTGTCGTTATAATTATAAACAGCTGATTTCTCATAATGTAAAAAGTCATACCCCGACGTCATGGTATAGTTCTGAGCAAGCACATCGGGTAAACCACCAGTCAATTCAAATCCATACAGGTTCATATTCGTACAACTGGTATATACACCGGAGAGTGCTTCTTCAAATCCTTCAGCGGTTTTAAAAAGTTCCTCTGCCGACACTTGCGATACGGGACTTACATCCAGCCATTTCTTACACGACGATAATGTCAACACTACGATCGTGAACAATATAAAATTTTTCATATCCCAGATTTAGAGGCTTGTTTGAATTGAAAATGTGAAACTCCTTGCAAAAGGATAATCGATCCCCCGCTCCTGCTTCATGGTGCTCCAATGCCAGAGATCATTCATGGTAAAGGCTACCCGCAAATTGCGCATGGAGAGTTTACTGTAGATCCGTTTCTCAAAATCATACGACAGGTATACAGATTGCAATTCCAGCACATTGTCATTTTGAATAAACCGGTCAGACACATACGTAACATCCTGCGACCTGATGTCTTTGTAGAGGGAATGGTCGCCCGGCTTTTTCCATCTGTCGGTCAGCACCCTGCTGTCAACATTGTAGCGGGGGTTGGCATTTTCAATGCGGTCTACTATCGTTTGGTTATACTCTTTTCCACCCCATCTTGCGTAGAAAAGCGCATTCAGTAAAAAGCGCTTATAAGTAATATTCGGGCCAAAATAGCCATAGGCAAATGGTGTATTGTCAGCAACCGGCACCACATCTTTTACATCCCAGTTATAAGTCTGGCTGCCATCTCTTTTTAAGTAGATCTCTTTACCATTTTCGGGATCGATGCCCAGTGAATGCACGGCATAAATGGTGTTCAGCGACTGACCTTCATTATAACGCAACAAAGGAGTGGCTTTGTAGTCTTTTGTTTGTTCAGCATCGATGTTATCGTTGTACGTCTTCAGCGCATTGGATATTTTCAGGATCCTGTTCTCGCTGCGCACCATATTGGCAGTCAGGTTTACCGTCCAGTTACGGCTTTTATAGGCAGTAACTTTCAGCGTCATTTCCACCCCGGTATTCCTCATATCACCCAGGTTGTCTTTGTAAGCACTGAAACCGGTGGATGGGGGAAGAATGACATCGGCCAGCAATCCGTGTGTAAGTTTTTGATAAAATCTTGTACTGAGGTACAGTTTGTCACGGAACAATCCAAGGTCTATACTAGCGTCATAATTATCTGTTTTTTGCCACTTCAATGCTTCATTACCGTAAGTGGTTACAGCGGCCCCAATTCCGGTTGAATACCAGTTATTGGTATAGTAATCATAGGTTGTTTTCGATTGGTAGGGGGCAAAGTTAACCTGACCGGTCAACCCCGTACTGGCGCGCAGGCGCAGGGTACTGATGGCGCTGTTCAGCATAAAGTCTTCTTTATGCACATTCCATCCAAGCCCAAACGACCAAAACGGCGCCGTTTTATTTTCATTACCGAATTTTGAAGATCCATCTAACCGGGCCGACAGATCTGCCATGTATTTATTGCGGTAACTATAGTTCAATGACATAAACGAACCAAACAGTCTTTCCAGATAATAGCTCGCATCGGGTGAACTATTTTCCGCATACTTGTTTGCAAAAGCGATATTGGTGAACCGGTCGTTTGAAAAACCGATGGCGGTGATCCCCCTGGCATCGGTGCTGGCGGTACGCATATTTACTCCGGCTGCCAGGTTAAGGAAATGATCGCCCAGTTGTTTGTTATAATTCAGAGTGAGGCTACCATCAAAGGCATTTTCATCCACGGTGCTGTATATATACGAACCCCGTTCTTTTAACTTATCGGTTGGGTAATCGAAAAACTCATTGCTCAGCGGCGACATGAATTTATCGGTAGTTGTTTTGCGTTTGGTAACGCTGGCCAACCCACGTAGCCGTAAAGCACTGGTGATGTTCCAGTCAGCATTGAACGCTTCAATGATCTCAGTATATTTAGTTCTGTTAAAGTTGCTGAGCGTACCATTGTACACCGGGTTCAATACACTTTGATTTTTGTACTGACTGCTATCTGTAAGCCTGGTGTCTATTACCCAGCTATCCACAGCCTGCAAAATATGGCCGTTTGAATCTGTTTTTGGGTAATAGGGGTTCATGGCCACGTAATTGGAAAAACTGCCATAGGGCGATTCGTTACCTGTTACCTGCGTAACAGTAAGTGTATTTCTGAAAATGAATTTTTTATTGGGGGCATAGGAGATCACTGAGCCAAGTCCATAGCGATCGCGGCCCGATTTCTTCATTACACCGGGTTGGGTTTGATAGCGCAGATCAAGACCATAACGAATGGTGGCATTGCCACCTTCCAGGTACAATGAATTCTTGTTGCCAAATGCCGTTCTTACCGGTTGCGATAACCAGTATGTATTCACACCGGCCAGCACATTCGCTCTCTTTGAATAATACAGATAATCCTGTTGATCTTTCGTACGGCTGCCCACCGGTTCGTATAAACCGGCCAGTCGCTCATACTCCAGCTTTTGTTCGGCATTCAACACATGATAATCGGTTAAATCAGGGGCTGAAACGGTACCATCATAACTATAGGTCAACTGCAGTTTTCCTTCCTGCGGCGCTTTGGTGGTGATCACCAGCACGCCATTGGCCGCACGTGAACCGTATACCGCAGTGGCGGCAGCATCTTTCAACAAAGTAATGGTTTGAATGCGGTTCACATCCAGATCGAATACTTTTTCAACACTTACTTCATAACCATCCAGAATGAAAGTAGGAAGGTTTACATTACCAGCCAGGTTATTACGGGTCAACACATCACTGCTCGATACGGGCAATGAAGCCGATCCACGAACGTTCACCCTCGGCAGGGAATTAGGGTTGGAACCCAGGAGATTGTTTTGTGCAACCTGAAAAGAAGGATCATAAGCCTGTATGGCTTGCAACATATTATTGGGGTTAACGCGCTTCAACTCCTCTCCAGTCACCGTAACCGCATTACCGGTATAGCTCTCTTTTTTGATCTGCTGGTAACCGGTGATCACTACATCAGTCATGGGAGTATTCGCCCTTAACTTAACCGACAGCTGGCTATCCTTTGCAGTCACTTCTATCCCTTCGAAACCCACATAACTGATCAACAGCCTGGAGCCAGGTTTGGCCCTGATAACGAAATTACCAGCAGCATCAGTAACCACACCCGCGTTACTTCCTTTTATCACTACGTTGGCGCCCGCTACCGGTGTCCCCGATACAGCATCGATCACCTTACCGTGAATATCGATGGCAGGGACCGTATCAACCTGCTTCACTTCAGCAGGAACAGGCAACGGTGCTCTGTCGTTTACCACAATGGTTTTATTCACAATACTGTAAGTAACAGGTTGTGATTCAAAAACCAGATCAAGCACTTCTCTCAGGCCCTTGCTTTTAACATCAATGCTTACGGGATGCGTTTTCTGCAACAGCCGCATGTTATAAAAAAACACATAGCCGGTTTGCTTTTTAATTTCCCGGAAAAGCTTCTGCAAAGGAATGTTCTCTTTGGTAACGGATACCGTTTGTGAAAAACCCGCAGCAGATACCTGTAGGAAGCCCGCCAATATGAAAACAGCGGTTAACTTCATAACCAGAATAGTTTTGGACTTTACCCGCTGTGGTATGCGCACAGCTTGGTAAAGAATGGTAAAAATCATACTTTTAAAATTGGGTAAACAAATAACAGTTTCGACGCTTTTAGAGAGTTTGCCCAAATTCGGCCGGTTGCGTTCCAGCGCTTCCGGCTTCCTTTTTTATGGCAGTTAGTAGTACAGTCAAATCAGGTTTTTTCTCATGCTTGTGACAGTTTTGGTTTTATTGAACAATTGGGTTAAGCAGTTAATATACAAGGTTCATGGTTTATCCTTGTGATTGTCATTTCATGGCAGTACTGTTATCTTTCTTCCTTCTATTTTACAATGCACATTACTCAGCTCGAGTATTTTAAATACTTCTGTTATGTTGCTGTTGCGTGGTATTTCTCCTTCCAGCTTTTCGTCAGGCACTTTCCCGGCATACACTATTTCCACATCGTACCATCTTGCTATTTCCCGCATTACGGTTTCCACACTGGCTTCATTGAAAACAAAGCGGCCATCCTTCCAGGCAACCGCCTCTTCTACATCTGCATGTTCATCCAATGACATTATTCCGTTTTTATGTAATTGGGCTTGCTGTCCGGGTTTCAACACATAATGGCTTTGAGTACTGGTCATATCCACCGATCCTTCAAGAAGGGTTGTTTTTATTAAAGACTCATCTAAATAAGCCTTGATGTTAAAATGAGTTCCCAGCACTTTCACTTTGCCGCCTCCTGGTCTGCCGGTAGCAGAAATGATCTCTACAATGAAAGGCAAATTGTTGTGGTTCACTTCAAAATATGCCTCGCCGGTTAGTTCCACTACCCGTTCCTTTCCTGTGAAGCCGGCGGGAAAGCGCAAAGAGGAAACCGCGTTCAACCATACTTTGGTGCCATCAGGCAAAACCACCTGATACTGTCCCCCCCGCGGGGTGCTGATAGCATTCCAGGCAACGGCATCCTGATTACCATTGTGCTGGGATTGATAGACCAGCTGACCATCCTGCTTTTTCAGCACGATGGTTTTTCCCTGCAGGGAGAGGGCACCATTAGCAGCACTGTCGAGCACGATCACAGAACCGTCTCCCAAGGTTAAGAGCGCTTTATTCCCGCCCGGCATCACGGGTCGTGTTTCGGGTTTAGGGGTTTGAACAATTACCGGTACCGGATCTTTACGGGTTACAAGAAAATAACCCGCAGTAGCCATTAACATCATGGTACCGGCAGCTACCCACCACATTCTTTTTGAACGCCATATGGGTATTACCTTTTCAGCGGGTGCCGAGCTAAGTACAGCCTGAACATTGCTGTAAATTCTTTCGCCCACCATGTCTTCCTCTTCTTCCCTCAACGGGTTGTATATATCATTGCGTCGCTCGTTGTACCACCCTTCTATCCATTCTTTTTCCGCTGAAGAACAGGTTCCCAGGCGATAGCGTTGTAACAGGTCGCTGAATTCGTTAGCATTCATGTTAATTCATTCAAGGTTTTAGGTTAAGGTTGAAATTGATTAGGCAGGCATGTTAGCCTATATAAGTCGGAAAAGAGAGATCCGGGTGGTAGAAGAAAGTGAAGTTTTTTTAAGAAATTATGAAGTTTCTGTTAACCCTATGATTAACAGCCTTATTTATACACAAAAGCGGCCATAATGAGCATAGCCATGGAAGAATTGCCGAGGTTGGACTTCAAAATTTTCAATGCGAGATAGATCTGCTTTTTTACCGTTTCTTCCGAGATCTGCAGACGGGTGGCGATCTCGCGGTGTGTTAACTGCTCCTGCCGGCTTAAACGGAACACTTCCCGCATTTTATCCGGCATTTTATCCATCACCTGGTCAATATTGGCGGCCAGCTCCCGTGCATAAAGCTCTTCTTCAATGGATGGCATGGAGGTTTGGTGCGCTTCCAGGTAGGTAATAAAATCGTCGAGGTAGCCACCGCGGATCATATCCTTCTCAATGCGATCGATGCATTGATAGCGAATGGCAGTGTTTAAATAAGCCTTCAGGGATGTAATTGAAAGTGATTGGCGGCGGTTCCAGATGGAAACAAACAGTTCCTGCACACAGTCTTCAGCTTCCTTTTGGGAACGAAGCACATTCATGGCTTCCCGAAAAAGTGATTTCCAGTAACGTTCGTAAATGGCAGTAAATGCAGCCTGATCGTTTTGCGAAAGCTGTTGCAACAGAACCTGGTCAGTATGTAATTCGTGGTCAATTTGCTGCATTCTCCCCTATTGCTGAACAGCGTTGAAATTACAATAAAAATATATAACGCTTGTTAGCCTTTTACAAACCACGGCTAAACACTGCTAAACAAGGAACAGTTTATCATCTACTTATTTGTGATTTTTCATCGGAAAGTTGTCGCAGCACCTTTGCACAAAAAATTAAAAATTAATTAGAATAAACATGCAGCATTTATAATTGCTATATTACAGTTCTGATACATAAAGGTGAAACCTACATCCTTCACTGTAGCGGTTGAGGAATACCTGATTTGATCTTCTGATTAATAAACATCCTCTGAACAAGCAATTTGGTTAAGCTGCCTGAATAAACTGCCTTCTGTACTTTTTGATTGAAACTCGGAATAGCCTGAACAGAATGGGTTACCAAAAAATTAACCTGTAATGGTATTTATTGTGCCAGCCTTACTGGTTGAACTTAAAAGTTTTATTCTGCATCATGAAAGAAGAGCTGAAAACAACTGATATTGAACATTATCCATTTTTGGCAGGTGGTGGAGAAATGGGCGCCATAATGCGTGCAAAAGACTGGGCTGAAACGCCGGTGGGCCCGGTAGAATTGTGGCCGCAAAGTTTGAAGTCGACAGTAAGAAACATTTTGAATTCAAAATTCGCCATGTGGCTTTGGTGGGGCCCTGAATTGGTTCAATTTTATAACGATGCTTACCGGCCCAGCCTTGGTAAAACCGGTGAAAAACATCCGCATGCATTAGGCCAACCGGGGCGGGAAACCTGGGGGGAAATATGGCCCATCATAAAACCCCAGATTGACCAGGTGATGGAAACCGGCGAAGCCACCTGGAATGTAAATCATTCTGTGCCTATTTACCGCAATAATATTCTGGAAGAAGTTTACTGGACTTATTCTTACAGTCCGGTGTATGACGACAATGATATGATTGGCGGCGTGCTGGTAACAGTAACTGAAACCTCGCAACAGGTGATCAACGAAAGACAATTGTTATTATTAAAAGAACTGGCCGCTAAAACCTTACATGCCCGCACCGCAAAAGGCGCCTGCATCCTGGCCATGGAGGCATTGGACACGAACCGGAAGGATATCACTTTTTCATTGATCTATCTGGTTGATGAAACAAATAAAAGTATTGAACGGGTTGCTTATACCGGCTTAACCGGAAACGAAAACCTGGCTCGTAAATCGTATAAACTTAAAGATTCTGTTTGGCCATTCGCCACCGTAATGGAAACCGGAAAACATGCGATAGTAGAGAATGCTGCTTCAACCCATAAAAGCGTTGTATTGCCCCTTTTAGTTGCCGGGCATTCCAAACCCCGGGGTTTTCTTATAATCGGATTGAACCCCATGCGATTGTATGATGAAAATTATTGCAGCTTTACCGAGCTCATCACGAACCACATTGCTTCGGCCATCGCCAATGCAGAAGTATATGATCTTGAACGGAAAAAAGCCGAATCACTGGCAGCGATCGATCGCGCGAAAACCATCTTCTTTAGTAATGTATCGCACGAATTAAGAACACCTTTAACATTGATGCTTGGCCCCCTTCAGGAGTTGATGAACGACAAACAGGCATCCCCTTACAGAGATATCATCAATATGGTGTATCGCAATGGCATCCGGTTACAAAAACTGGTGAACGCCCTGCTTGATTTTTCACGCATTGAAGCGGGCCGTTCTGAGGCAACCTTCTTCCCCACCCACCTGGCCTATTTTACGATGGAACTGGCCAGCAACTTCCGGTCGGCCATAGAAAAGGCTGGAATAAAATTTACCGTTGTTGTTCCGCCTACAAATGAAAAAATATTTGTTGACCCTGGGATGTGGGAAAAGATCGTTTTTAACCTGATATCCAATGCCTTTAAATTTACATTCGAAGGCGAGATCAGGGTTGAAGTGAAAGAGGACACACACCATGCTTTTTTAATTGTTTCCGACACTGGCATTGGTATAGCTGCACAAAACCTGGATTCTATTTTTACGCGGTTCAAACGGGTGGAAGGCAGCAGGTCACGCTCCATTGAAGGATCAGGCATTGGCCTGTCACTGGTACATGAGTTGGTGAAATTACATGGCGGATCGGTTGAGGTCCAAAGCCAGTTAAACCAGGGTACCACCTTTACGGTTTCTATTCCCAAAGGCAATCGTCATTTGCCTGCCGATCAAATACAACAAGTAGCAGCTGAAAGCCGTTTGGCCGATTTCGAAGCCTATGTTCAGGAAGCCGAACAATGGGTGGCTGATTTTGAAACGCTATCAGAACAGGCAACAGCGCCTGACAATGCAGACATAGAAAGAAAACCCCGGATCGTAGTAACAGACGATAATACCGACATGCGGAGTTATATTCACCGGTTGTTATCTGCCCGCTTCGAAGTAGTATGCGTGCCTGATGCGAAATCAGCATTACAGGCCATATATAAAGCCCCAACTGATCTACTGATCACTGACTTCATGATGCCGGGCATGGATGGATTTGAACTGCTGAAAAAACTAAAAAGCAACCCTGATACTGCCCGCGTACCGGTCATCCTCTTATCGGCCCGTGCCGACGAACAGACGCGGCTCGCCTGTATTGAAGCAGGTGTAGATGATTACCTGGTGAAGCCTTTTAATGCCAACGAACTGCTTGCACGCGCCTCCTCTATTATTTCATCACACCATACCAGCCGCGAAACTGAACGTCGTTTATACGAATTATTTATGCAGGCCCCGGCTTCCATTGCAGTACTTCGCGGGCCCGATCATGTGTTCGAATTATCGAACCCCATCTATTACCAGGTCATTGGGAAAGAACGGTCCATCCTGGGCAAACCCATTCGCGAGGCATTGCCAGAAATTGTTGACCAGGGTTTTGTAGAGATCCTTGACGAAGTGTACAGGACCGGCAAACCATTTTATGGTAATGAGGTACTGGCCCGGCTCGATCAGGAAGGCAGTGGCATCCTGAAGGACGTGTACTTTAATTTTGTTTACCAACCCATCCACAACAACAAGAATGAAGTGGAGGGCATACTGGTGCATGCGGTTGATGTTACCAAACAGGTGAAAGCCAAGAACCGGCTCATGGAAAGCGAAGCAAAATATAAAATGCTTTCCGAAAACCTGGAAAAACTGGTTAAAGAACGAACAAGGGAACTGGAAAGATCAAATGAAGACCTGCAACAATTTGCACATGTTGCCAGCCATGACCTGAAGGAACCTGTTAGAAAAATCAAGGTATTCAGCAACCTGCTGGAGACCCAGTTTGGCAATTCTCTTCCACCAGCCGGTAAATCTTATCTGCAAAAAGTTCATTCTTGCGCTGACAGAATGAAAGCCATGATAGAAGGGGTTCTTCAATATTCATCAATCAGCAATCATATCAGTGTAACTTCAGCGCCTGTTGACCTGAATGAAGTGCTTAAAGGAGTGGAAAAAGAACTGGAGCTGTTGTTACAGGAAAAACATGGCGAAATACAGGTTTCACCCATTCCAATGGTGGAGGGCATAGACATTCTGTTATACCAGCTGTTTTACAACCTGATCAATAATTCATTGAAGTTCTCGAAGGCCAATATACCTCCATTGATAGAAATTTCCTCCACCTCACATCCCGAAAAAAATACAGTAACCTTACATATAGCTGATAACGGAATAGGCTTTGGCTCCCAAAACACAGAAATGATCTTTAATCCGTTTACACGACTCCATGCAAAAGATGAATATGAAGGGACCGGCCTGGGCCTGGCGCTTTGCAAAAAGATAGTAGAACGCCATGGTGGAAAAATCACAGCCGTTAGTAAACAGGGGCATGGATCTGTTTTTCATATTACGCTGCCACTGGTCCAAAATAACAAGAATATATAGTTACATGAATAAAACTTATATCCTGGTTGATGACGACTCTGACGACCGTGAATTGTTTACGCTGGCGTTGCACAACGTTGCGCCAGCTATACATTTGCACTGCTTTAAAAACGGATCAGAGGCTATTCAACATTTAAAGACCTTCTCCACCACAGCCGACCTGATCTTTCTTGACCTGAACATGCCTGTAATGGATGGCTGGGAATGCATCACGCAACTTAAGCAGGACATATCGCTAAAACATATCCCGGTTATCATTTATACTACCTCTTCCAACGAAAAAGACATACAACGAGCCCGGGAAGCTGGCGCCAAATGTTATTTTATAAAGCCAGATGACTTTGCAACACTTAACAAAACGCTTTCACTGATCACGGAAAACGTACAGGCCAATTGTTTTGGCAGCATAGCAAGAAACGAAGGCCAACGCCAATTGGAGTGTTTTAGTTAACCCCTTCACCAGTTCTTTTCCTGTTCCTCGTTCATTCTTTCCAATTGTTGTGCTGGCGGGGTTCTCCAGTTATTATCGTACCTTACAAAGAACAACAGCCAACCGGTCCTTGCCAAACGCATTATGTAGGGTTGTGCGGCAATAAGAAACACCGAATTAAAAATGAGCCAGTAAAAGAACCGGTTATCATTGAGAGAAAATCCAATGATCACCCACCAGGCTATAAAAGTGGCCGCACTCAACGCTATCGACACCGCATAACTTACATAGCTCGATCCATAATAAAAACCTACCTCTATATTTAAGGGCTGCCCGCAAACAGGGCACACTTTGTTCATTTTCATCGTTGTCTTCAATGCATAGGGATTTTTGTGCTCAAACATATCACCCCTTCTGCACCGGGGACATTTGCATTTAAACAGATTGAAGATACTGGGCTTCTTATCTGCTGTTTCGATGTTTATAGTTGCTTCCATATACTAACTTTTTACATGTTGTTTTCTGAATATTTCCGGCGTTACCCCCTCATACTTTTTAAAGAACTTTGAAAAGTAGGAATTGTCCATAAACTGCAGTTCTGTAGCTATTTGGGCAATACTGAGCCGGGCATTTACGAGTAACCGCTTTGCCTCCAGCAATACCCTGTCCCGGATCAATTCCCCGGCAGAACGGCCGGTCACATCTTTGCAAAGCGCATTCAGGTGATTGGGCGTTATGTATAACATCGCGGCATAATCCTTCGTCAGCTTCTTTTCTTTATAGTGCAGATCGATCAACTTTTGAAAGTTGCGTAACACCACAGTGTTATAATTAGTAGTTTGTTTGGCAGTTTCTGAACCAGCATGCCGACTAACCAGAATGAACAATTGGACCAGAATGGTCCTTACCATATCATCCTTTAATACAGCTTCTGAATTCCCTTCCCGCACGATCCTTTCCAGTAAACCCTCCAGGGCTGGCCGTACCCCTTCAGGTAATACGATCACCTGTTCCTGAACAATGCCGGAAAAGAAATTGAATTGGTCCAGGTATCGGGGATTGGCCAAAAAATCGCTGAGGTACTGTTCTGAAAAATTCACGATAAAGCCTTCGGGCTGTCCTTCAAAGTCCCAGCTGTGCACCTGGCCAGGCACCATAAAATACAGCTGACCAGCTTCAACCGGAAAATGAACAAAATCTATGGAATGACTCCCCCCGCCGCCTGCGAAATAAACAAGTTGATAAAAAGAATGCTTATGCGGAAACCGCAGGTCTTTATGTTCTTCCAGATAATGGGGAAAGTGATCTGCCATGAAGTCTTTCGGCGAAAACCGCGACTCCTTTAAATTATGGATACTGTAAACTGGCAGCTGCTGGTGTGACATGGCCTTTAGTTATGACACAAAGCTATAAAAGACCTACCAGCGCCAAGGGTGATTTTTATGGGTTTTATGGTACTTTTTACTGATTGGAGGATTTGCGGGGGTAAACCGTCTTAGGGTTTCGTTACCACTACGGCCACCGAACAGGGGCTGTTGCCAAATGTAAGGTTAAAAGGGAAGATCCCCGCAAGAATAGGCTTACCAACCGCCTGAAGGGTAATTACCTGAGCACCAGTGTTTGTGAAAAAACCCGTACCTACAAATGAAAACCCATCTTTACTCGCGGTTGAATAGGTCCAGTCGCCAACTGTTGTAACATTTACCGTAACGGTTAACAGCGCATCAGTGCCCAGAATTGTACCAGCTTCAATAAACCCTGTTACCACTGCATCGGTACAACTGTTACCAGCGGGCACCAGGTTAAACACCGCCGATCCGGTGGAATTGTTGCCGCCGCCACCGCCACCCCCGGGTATGCCACCCGAACCGAGGGTATCCTTGGACAATTCCTTTTCACAACCAAGATTTCCTAACAGCAATAGAATAACCAGAAAGCAATTCAGGAGGGATGTTCGGCTATTAAACAGGCTGGCCATATAAGACAGTGTTTTGGGGTTAACGTACTATACAAATATAACAAATGGGGATGAGGCAAAAAAACGGGTAAAAAGGCCGGTTTCCGGCCCCTACGCAGCCAATCAACAACCGCTTTTATAAATCCTTCCGGTTACCCGGCCTGCCCTTTTTTTGCAAAACATGTCGTTTTCACATTTAAATATAATACGTATTCGTCTATACACCATGCACACACGATTTGATTAGCAACCCTAACAGGATGGTACGGGTTGCTTTGTAACTACCCTATAACTTACATTTAGTTTACTGGAAAATATTTGCAAATAGTATCCACAGACGAAGCCGAAAATCTTTAAGAGTAGGCACCATTAATTAAACCGATTGCTTTTATGAAAAAAACACGAACGCTTGCATTGCTTGGATGCATGGCAACCGCGGCTATGCTTGCTGCCGCTGGTTGTAACAAACAAGTTGAACAAAAACCAGAACAGGACCAGGGAACAGAACCAGTCAAAGAACGGTTCCGTAGGTACGGTTACCGGAAGCTATAACAACAATGGTGGAGGTTATGCAACCTTCCGCGTGGCCAACAGCAATGGGCCCAATGTAACCTGCACCAAGGTATACTCCCGCAACAGTGGCAGAGGCTTCTTCAGCGTCACTGGCAGCAATGGCACTACGGTAAGCACTGTTGATATTGCCAATTCAACCAGCCATGGCATTTTCCTGGAAGATGCGTCTAATACCCGGGTTAATGCCGGCACTGTATCAAACGGCCATCCCAATGTGCAGCACGTGCGCACTTCCAACTGCCGTACAGCAGTCAATGGCCAGGTGTATACGGCAGCCAATGGCTCCTGGTAATTAATTACACAACCACATAGGCACATATTACACATACGATTCACCCCTGAAGAAACCATATGCGTGCTATCGTGCTTATGTGGTTCATGCTATAATAATCGATTGTATGGTCCGATTCTTTTGGATAATTCTCATTAGTCTTATCCCTGCCTGTAAACAACCCATTACACAAAACTCCCTGGCCGCTACTATTCCAAACTATACAACACCCGCCCCTGCTCATTTGCCTCAACCACTAACAGACTATTTTAAATCCACCTTTCCGCAATGGCGTGTTGTGGAGAAATCTGATTTTAGTACTACGTGGTGGTCATTTTACGACAGCAGTTACAACCCCTGTTGGGCAAGGACCGACATCAATGACGACCAGTTGGCAGATTATGCTGTGTGGCTGAAAAACAATGCTCAGTATAAGCTGGTGATCTGTATGGGCGCCACAACGAACTCATTCACTCATTATATTATTGATGATATTCACACTACAAATAATAATGGCGAACACCAATTGGAAACAGGCGTGGCGGTGGCGCCGCCGGCCCAAATAGATGTAGTATTGCCGCATATACAATCGCTGGTATTACAATCGAATGGCTTTGTCCTGATGGAACTGGAAATACGGACACGCATTTATTACTGGCAGAACGACAGCCTCCAAACATTTTATATGAAATAAGATGAGAAAAAGGATCAACTATCTTTTATGTATTTCTTTGCTGTTTATGGGTTGCGATAACAGTGTTTCCCGCGACTATGTAACCGACATAGATGGCAACAGCTACACTACTGTTACCATTGGCAATAAAGTATGGATGGCCCAAAACCTACAGGTAACCCATTACCGCAATGGCGATCCCATCCCTCCCCTGACAGACAATACCACCTGGAGCGCCAGCACACAAGGTGCGTATTGCAATTACAACAACGACACCAGTCTGGTTCACGCTTATGGCCGGTTATACAACTGGCACGCCATCAACGACCAACGAAACATCGCGCCTGAAGGCTGGCACATACCTTCCGATGAAGAGCTCAACTGCTTAATAAGCTGGCTGGAAAAAGACACCGCGTCTGCAAACAAATTCAAACAGCCTGCATTGGGCGGGTATCGATTTTATGGCGATGGCAGTTATCATACGGCAGGCTTCAATGGCTATTGGTGGTCAACTAACAGAAGCTTTGAAATGTATAATTGGAGCCCGCGCCTGTTCAGTGCCCTGGCCGATGTGCAACGAAACAAATATGAAGAATATTACGGTTTATCTGTTCGTTGTGTCAAAGATCAGCATAAGTCATCGATAACATACAAACAATCAATTTACTAACTATAACGTATAACGCTATTAACATTATATGCGCAATATTTAAATATTAAATGTACTGTTAAAACAAGTTACATTTGTTCACCACATAAAATCAAACCTTACCATGAAGTTATCAAACAATGACCTGCACAAGATTGCGCAAGTAAAAGTCATCCTCGAAAAAGAATACAGAAGCGTTAATACCCAGGCGGAGCTGGCCCGGCGGGTAAACACCAATGAAAGCAAATTGCGTAAAGCGTTTAAATTAGTAAATAATATCACCATCAACGACTACCTGATTGGCGTGCGTATTGAGAAAGCAAAAGAGATGTTGGAAACAACCGATGAACCGGTAAAAGTGGTAGCATTTAAAGTAGGATACGACGTAAGTAACCTGGTAAAACAGTTTAAAAAAACAACCGGCATGCCGCCTATGGAATGGCGAAAGAAATTTTTAGGCAACAAACTCCACGCCCTCTTCCTTTAGCCGTCATAAAAGAAAAACCGGATTTGCCAGGAATTTAACCGGATTCGCCAATCTTCAGGCCTTAACTTGCACGAAGTACTGGGAATAACCAGTCCTTTCACACTCCTTTCAGCTGTTATAAACCTGCGTCTGTAAAAGCCTTCTTTGCAAGAAAGCACGGTACCCTTTAACCATAATACATATATTTCAATGAAAAAGGAACTGTTAAGTAGCGGGTACTTGACCAGGGAAACTATTTTTCAAAAACGGAGTATTTTTTCCTGGTTAAGCAAAAACATGATCGTGGAGATCATTTGTTCATTGTTGATCATCCTGTTCATCTATTCTTCGTTAAGCAAGCTCTCTGCATATGAGCGTTTTTCCGTTCAACTAAGTAAATCTCCATTTATTACTTCTTATTACAAACTGGTTGCCTGGAGTATTCCAGGCGCTGAAATAGTAATTGCTTTTTTACTGGCCATAAAACGGACCCGGCTTATTGGGTTATATGCCGCCTTCTTTTTGATGAGTTTATTTACCGCTTACCTGCTGATCATGTTGAACTTCAGTTATTACATACCGTGTTCCTGCGGGGGGGTGCTGGAGTATCTGTCGTGGGAGCAGCATATTGTGTTCAATGGGTTTTTCATAGTTATTGCCGGGGCCGGCGTTTTACTGATCTCGAACAAGATCAAATCAAAAAATATTTACGCGTAATTAGGGGATACCGAAAACCTAAAACAGAGTAGGTACAACAAACTAAAATTTACTGTTTTAACCAAAACAGCACCCAGTTATGAAAAAAATTAAATTATCATTAGCGGCTCTTGCCCTGGTACTGGCCATTGCCGGAACAACTTCTGTAAACGCAACCAAAGCGAAAGCCGAAACTCCCTGGTGTAGCCAGGTGGACCCGAACGCATGTCCAAACCAGGTTGAAACTGCTTGTTGTCTGGATGATGCTACATGGGAAGTAGTTGGTGAAAGAGCAAAACCACATTAATTTGTAAACTAGCCACCGGCCCTTTGCCGGTGGCTAGTTTTTAATCTATTCAATATGCAAAACAAAAAACCTATAGTAATTTTAATAACTCTTTTTTTTTCATCATTTGCCATTGTAGGATTACTTGCCTTTTTATCAAAGAACGTAACGGATAAAAAAAATGGGTTTACCCGGCGATTACTCCCTACCATTTTACAAGCCCGAAAACGACAAACATTCCCTTCCATGATCTACAGAATTGCCGGATCAAGAGCAGGTAAATTATATTTACAAGGCAACAACCCCTATTTGGTATATACAACCAACCTTTCATTAGATTCAGTAACAAGCATACCGCTCTCTATACCGCCTGATAAAAAAATAAGCTCCGGCACCCGCCAGTACCTTAACGGGCAGCACCTTTATATCTCCTGCAGAAATTTGCCTGGCATTATAGACTATGACCTGAATGCTCAACAATCAAACAATCATATACTTCCTTACTATTACAGCAAGGAAGCCTGTTTTTCAGAAGACCGGTTTATTTTACGGGCAAAAGACCGGAAAACAAAAGATCCTGTTTTTGTAAAAATAGACCTGAATATACCCAATGCAAGACAGGAAGATCATTTTAGTGAAAAAAAGGACAACAGTATTTTCTCCACCGATGGGATCTTATATTACGACTCAACCACACACCTGGCCTGCTATACCTACTTTTATCAAAATGGCTTTATATGCATGGACACCAACCTGAATGTAATAGTAAAAGGAAAGACCATTGACACCATTACAAAAAGGGAAATAGCAGTAGCGCATGTAGGGTCATCTGTAACGATGAAGCAACCGCCCCAATTTGTGAATGACATTGGCGCCGTAGCGGAAGGAAAACTTTTTTTACGATCAATGTTAAAAGCTGACAATGAGCTTCCGTTAGATTTTGCAGAGAATACCGTAATCGATGCTTATAGTGTTACTAACGGAAACTACATTGCCAGCTTTTACATCCCTCCCTTCAAAGGGAGCAAACCTTTTCAATTTCATGTAATTGGCAAAAAATTATATGCCATTTATGGTAAAACAGTGGTTGAATATGATCTGCCACCTATTTGACCGGGTCCCTGATGATCAGCATTTTTATTGACCGGTCCTGGTATTCAAGTCTTAATCCATGTTTCTTCAATGCTTCACTTAACGCATTGATATCATTCATTTGCACATCTAAAGCAATCGTCACATTTTCTGTAATACCAGTTTCATCAAGTACTATTTTATCCTGGTTATAATGATAAATTAAATCAAAAAATCTATCAAAGGGAAGATTTGTAACCGAACTTCCTCCGGCGTTATAGCTTATATTTGGCTTGGAGGCTTTATCTACCTGAATTCGGATACTTTTATCCGCCGTCAGCACCAGACATTTTTGCATCCTGTTCTCCAAATATACATTGGCGCCAAACATTCTTTTCAGGTCATCCTGCATTATTTTTAAAATATCGTGCTGCCTGTCTTTAGGCACCCACAGCTCATAACAAAAGGTATTGTCAATTTTCCATTCATTAAAATTCGCATCTTTTGGCATCCTGAATTTTTCAGGATGAGCCGACTCAATCACCACTCGGCTATATGGTACTTCCCCGGTAGAATCACCAAAGGCCATTTGATATAAAGGGCCTATTGCTGAATTCGTTGCACGCAGGTGTGTTCCAACCTTTGGAAGATAAGAATGAGATGAGGTTTTGCCTTTTAAATATTTCGTAAGAGAGGAATTAAAAAGTACGTTATTACTGTCCATTTCATTGGCGACAGTGACAATATATCTTTTAACGTCAATAAAGGAATGTTTCTCTACTTCCGGCAAATGAATCTCCTTCTTATTAATAAAAGCAGCCACATTTTGTTCCGTAAGCTGGGAGTAATCGGTAATTGCTTTTACATACCCCTGGGCATCTATCCAAACATAGGTACCCAATTCCTTTATTTGAAAATACTCGAACGCTGCCCGTTTAATTGCACAGGTTAATACCAGTGGCTTGTTCGCTTTTTTCCTGGTTTCATAAAACTGGCTGACCTTTTCCAAATTGTCTGTAGCCACCAACAACACCCGAAGGGAATCACCAAACCGCGTTTGAAAATTTTCAAGAATAGGAATATCCTTAATACAGGGCAAACAAAATGTTCCCCAAAAATCAATGATAACAGGCTTTCCCTTCCAGTCGGCCAAGGCCAGTTTCTCCTTTTTATAATTGACCAGCGTATCAAATAAAAAATTGGGACACAATTGATTTACCCGTGACGAATCAGTTTTAAACGTATTGACAGATTGGGTTTTAGCTGTGCTTACCAATAGGACCAACCCTATTATAAAAAGTAGTTTTTGCATCTCATAAGGTTTATAGCATGGCTAATAATATAAAATGGGTACGGATTATAAGCTCTGAGCCATCTAACGGTCATTTTGCGTCATACCTGACAAGGAAATAACATCAGGAGGGATGGACAGTGCATAGCGCAGGTCATTAGGGGGTAAAGAATATTGTTGACCATTTACAGTCCTGGTTAATGTTATATTATCCCCTTCACTATTCAATCTTCTTAAATCAAGCCATCTTAACCCACGGAATGGGGTTTCCTTTCTTCTTTCCCGTAAGATGATGGCCAGGGCATCCGTAGCACCAGCCGCAGTAAAGGGAACAAAGGTGCCGGTTTTCCAACGTGCGATCATCAACTTATTCAGATCGCTCATGGCTGCAGCCACATTCCCGGTCCGGGCATAACATTCCGCCCGGGTAAGGTATACCTCATCGGTGGCAATACCACCAAATGCTTTACTTGTGGTACTGGCGGTACCGCCTGTATAGGTGCCGATAAAATTCATTTGTCCCGGGCTGCCTGCTTTATAAAACAAGGTCTTTCGCAGATCATTGTTATCATAACTTTTATACAGGGTTGAATCAACAATACAGTTAACACCCAGGAGACCCTGCAGGTCATCGGATATAGTAGCCTGAAAAATAACCTCCTTGTTAAGTCCGGGAATGGGAAAGTTAACTGTTGACTTTAATGTGTTATAGTCCAAGATCGAATCAACCTTTTTCAAACAGGAGTCTGCATACATCAATGCATTGGGATAATCCTGCATCACCAGGTATATTCGCGACAACAAAGCATACGCAGCCGGTTTTGATGGCCGTTGTTTATACACCGGAACATCCGGCAGGTAATTCAATGACCCTTTCAGGTCTTGTACAATCTGCTGGTAGGTATCCTTTAAACTGGCCCTTACAGATTTATCATTGGGATCAGCATTCAGGCGCAATGGAATGCCTGCATTATCAGGGAAGGTTAAACTATACGGCCTGGTATAGATCTGCGATACATTAAAAAACGCCTCCCCTCGGAAATACAAAGCACTCCCTTTTACATTATTCCATTCCATTGTTGACTTCCTGATTGATTCAACATCGTCAATGCCATCTAACACTATATTTGAGTAAAAAACCTGGCGGTAAGAGTAATTCCAGTTGACGTTATCAGTAGTGCTGTTGTTATAGATGTCAGCATTCCACATATAAGCACTTTTATTATACGGGGTCCATGTTTGCCAACTAGTATAAGGAACATAATAATTATCAGCACTGACTTCCCCTATTGACGGCCGGTTTTCATTCATATTTGTCGTATAGTCTAATAATGCCTGAAAATCTTCGACAGTATTTGGCGTGTCCAGTGATTTATTGGATTTGATCTCAATCCAGCCTTTTTTACAGGACACAGTGATCATACTCACCAATACAAACAACAGTAATTTATATTTAAGCATGTTATAATTTTTATTGATTGAACAGGAACAGGTTAGTCTGTTTTTTCAACTATTAAAAATCAAATCTGGCGCCCAGGGTTACACTGCGGGGTTGTGGCAGTACTCTCGTTTCCGTAAAGGGAACGGCATCCGGATCGATGCCATATTTATTGGCACGCCATAAAATACCAAGATTATTCATATTGCAATAAATATGCGCCCGTTGAAAGGGCAGCCTGTGAATCTTCTCTTTTTCAAGATCATACCCTAATACAATATCCTGCAATCTTATATGATCTGCCTTTTCTACCAGCACAGCTGAATTGGCATAAAACCTATATTCTCTGTTATTTTGATTACCGGGAATCGTTGCAGGTAAAGACGGCACATTGGTAAATTCTTCATCCCCTGGTTTTTGCCATCTATTGGCAAAGTCCTTATTACCTAACCAGGCATACAAGAACTGCCCGTAATCAACAGAAGGCCTTCTGAAATAGTGCCCCAGCTTATAGGTGATATTTACAGAAACGGAAAAGCTATTCCAGTAAAAATCATTTCTAAAAGCGCCTACCATGGTTGGGTTTACAGGACCATTATATACCAGGTCGGCTGGTGTAGCCTTGCCTAATATATCAGCATGATTGCTAGATTTTTCACCGTCAACATACCCTAAGGGATCACCTGTAGTGGGGTCAAGCCCGCCCCAGCGATAGCTGTAGATGCTTAACACCGGCCGGCCGTTCACAGGCGATAAAGGATTATCTGATAGATCACCACTACCGCCCAATATTTGTGTACGGGCAGCAAATGTTTTTACATAATTTGTTACTTTATCAGTTGCATAGCTAAATAAAAAGGATGGGTTCCAACCGAATCGATTATTCATCCCGACTTTACCGTTTAACTGTACATCAACACCCTCCCCTTTAATATTTGACACGTTCGATTTGAAGCTGGTAATGCCAGTGGTAGGATCCATGCCCAAATCACCGAGCAGATCATCCCCTTTCTTGGAAAAATATTCAATAGTACCTGATAACACATTTTTCTTTAACGTAAACAACACCCCCAGGTTCAGCATACTTACCGTTTCCCATCTTAATGCAGGATTGGGTGGATTAATCACTATTGCCGTGGTGGCCCGGGTTGTAGCGTCAGCACTGTAGCGCACCGTGGTATAAGCAGTAAGGTCTTTATAGATATTTCCGTTAAATCCATACGTTGCCCTTAGCGCCAGTTGATCGAACAAATTGCTTTTAAAAAACGCTTCGCGCGATATATTCCATTTAACACCGGTTGACCATAAAGGCAACAGCCGGTTATTCGCTTCTGCCCCAAAATAATTGGTATTATCAAAACGGCCACTGGCTGAAAATACATACCTGTCATTATACGTATAAGAGCCATTGGCATAATAGGAAAGATATCTGTCTGTAATTTCACCTATTGGACGCATAGCAGTGAGCCCTATAAGCGTATTCTGTGGATTCGTTGGAAACCGGCTTACCAGATCAACCGGCGTGCTAACTGCCGTTTCACTATTATACCCATAAAAACGATTGGGGGTACTTATAGTATGCAGTTCCTTTATTTCAAAACCGCCAATCGCATTCACTCTGTGCTTTTGCCAGGTTTGGTTAAAGTTTGCCTGCACCCGGCCTGTATGGCCTTCCAGTTCGGAGTTCGTTTGATCCAAAATATCGCCTACAGGAACGGGATATTTTAGCGTACCTACCGTAGCGCTGGGGTTAAAATAAGTGTTGATCAAATTCCGGGTGTAATAGGTTGCCACGCTCTGCAGGTTATTCTGCTTCTTAAATTGCCTTTCATACTGGTATTTCACTTCAAGATTAAAGCTGGGCGTGAATGTTTTCCTGATCTCCAGGCTTGCCCGGTTATAGCTCTGTTGGGTAACATTGTTCGCCATATTAAGCTCTTCGAACGGCCGGTATTGCCAGTCTACCGCCCCCTGGCTTTCCATTTGTGCTTTGTAAGAATTCCGGTATCCATAATTAGTCGGAAGCGCATTTCCGTCCTCATCCACTAGTTGCGCATAAGGATAATATTTCCTTCCGGTTAAAGACATAAAGTCATTAATACCAGGGTTATTGTTCACCAGTTTGGTATTCGTATACATCAACCCGGTATTAATATCAAGATTTTTAACAGGGGTAAAGTTGTTGGTAGCGTTTATCGAAAAACGGTCAAAACTGTTCCCTACAGCGCTGCTTTTATCCTTATCATAACTCAACGTTAAAAAGTATTTCGATCTGTCTCCGCCACCCGATAAAGACAAGGCATTCTGCACGATAACCTCATTTCTTAAAAAATATTTCTCATACTGAGCCAACGCATCGTTTTGTTTCCAGGCTTCTATTTGCTGATCGGCTTCGGCCGCGGAGATCGATCCATTTCTTTTCCTTATTAGCAATTCCACCACCGGGGTTAAAGGCGCTTTATTTACAGCACTTTCCTGACCGGTATACCATCCCTTTGAAAAATAATCCTTTTCCAACTCAATAAAATCTGACGCCTGCATTAAAGGGAAATAATGCATATCGGGTTTTTCACCGAGAGTAATGTTGGTATTAAAATTAACCTGTGGGGCCTTGTTGGCACTTCCCTTTTTTGAAGTGATCACAATAACGCCGTTGGCAGACCGTACCCCATAGATAGAAGCCGCTGCCGCATCGCGCAAAATGGTTATGGATTCAACGGAATTAGGGTTTATATTAGAGATATCCCCGTCATAAGGAAAATTGTCTAATACGATCAATGGCTGTACATTACTAAAGATGGTACTTCTTCCCCGGATATTTAAAGCAGGTTGATCAGATTTGCTGTTCCGGTAAAATGCCAACCCACTCGCTACTCCTTCCAACCGGCCAAGCACATCCAAAGAAGTACTTCGGTTCAACAATTTATTATCAACCTGAACAAAAGAACCAGTCGCCCTTTCCTTTGGGATCTGTTGATAACCGGTATAAACCGATACAGATACAGCGGCCATTTCGCTTACCTCCAATACCATCTGTACAGAAACGATGCTCTTTCCGTCTGTTTTTACCGTTTGCGTTTCAAACCCGAGGTAGGAGATTTCCAACACCGCGTCTTCCTCCGCCCCTCTTAAAACGAAAAACCCATCGGCATTGGTAATAGCAAAGATGGCCGTTCCTTTCACTTTTACATTGGCGCCGGGCAGCGGTTCGCCCTTGTGGTTCAACACCCTTCCTTTGATGTCAACCGGGGGTGCTATTATGTTTTTATTCTCTGTTTTTTTATTATCACCAGCCTCCATGGTCTTTGAGATCACGATCGTTTTATTCTGGATCATGTACCGAAGCGGCTGATTTTTCAGCACCTGGTCCAGCGCTTCTTCCAACGGCGCATTTTTTACATGAATGCTCACTTTGGCGGCATCTTTTACCGCATCGGCCGGGTACAGGAACAAATAACCCGTCTGTTGTTTTATAACAGTAAATACCTTTTCAAGCAATATATTATCGCCTGAATAAGTAACGGTTTGAGACACCCCCGTTGCCTTTACGTTAAGGAAAACAATGGTTAGTAGGATGGCAGTTAATTTCATAATTCGTAAGGTTTGTTTGCTTACGAGCAGTTTTAAATGGTTAAAGGACTTGCCGGCCGTACAATCAATAAAATCCGGCAGGTAATTGCTAAAATGCATACCTTAGTAATTGAGAGGTTGAATAATAGGATTCTAATCGGTTTTGTTATCGACCTTTTTTTTCAGCCGGTGTGTTTCGTGGACATACCGGCTTTTTTATGTGGTCGGTTTTAGATGATTAAGAATTCATAGGTGTTTTAATTTAATATGGCATTTACAGGTTTTTCAATAATGTTTTCTTATTGAGAAATGCATAGGGGCAAATAGAAATGAACTATATGTAGATTACTTATTACTCTTTTGGGGTTCATTGGGTATAGACGAGGGCACTATCAGTTTTCTTCCCTCTATTCGAAATTGCAGGTGGGTCATGAATGCAAGCTTTTTAACCACCTCAGCCAGCGGTACGTCCCGCTCCATTTCACCACTGATCTTATCGGAAGGCTTCGTTCCTTCATACACTACTTCAATATCATACCATTTAGTCAATTGACGCATCACCACCCCAATATCAGTATTTTCAAAACTGAAAAGACCATTCTTCCAGGCAACAACGGCATCAACATTTACATTTTTTATTACTTGCGGAGCACCGTTGCCAACCTGTGATTGCTGACCCGGTGTAAGCAAAGTTTGGTAATCATTGAGTTTAATCTGTACAGACCCTTCGAGCAGCGTGGTTTTTATTACTGCTTCATCATCGTAGGCATTGATATTAAAATGGGTCCCTAAAACCTGTACGTCCATGCCCTGACCCTTTTGATCAGTTACATGAACTATGAATGGTTTGTTTGGATCATGAGCTACTTCAAAATAAGCTTCACCGGTTATTGCTACTTTTCTTTCATTTCCGGTAAAAGCTACCGGATACCGGATAGAGGCGCCGGCATTTAACCATACTTTACTCCCATCGGCCAGCACCATCGCATACTTTTGCGCATAGGCAGTGGTAAGTGTATTAAATAGCAACTCTTGTTGTTCGGTCGTTTTTCCTTCGTATTTCAGCACACCTTTTTCATTTACAACAACCGCTTCCCCCTGCTGAGCCAGCTGGCCTGCTTTAGTACTATCCAGCAAAATTTTGCTGCCATCGGCCAATGTAAGGGATGCGCTCATTTGGGCAGGCGCAATGCCCTGTTTAGCTACCGGGTTTACGGTTTCTTTTACTACAGGGGCATTGTCCTGCTTGCGGTACCAAAAAAGATAAGCAGCAGCAAGTATAAATAATACCGCTGCTGCCGAGGTTGCTACATCCCGAAATAACTTTCTGGATCTGTTGTTTATACTAACTTGCTTTCCATTATCCAGTCCTTGTTGGATCTTAGCCCAGCCACCTTTTACATCAATCCGGTGAAATGCTTTCAATTGCTGAATCTTGAATTCATCATTTTTCCAGGTTTCCACCATTTCACGCTTCCCTTCATCGCCTCCTATCCAGTCCTCATACATTGTGCTTTCCGTTGAAGTCAATTCTTCATTGGTGATGACTTTATAAATGATCCCATTAATGGCGCTATTGTCCTTCATTACACAATGATTTAAAAGGGTTATCGAAGGTCCGGGCTATATAAATTACGGATGAACGGAAACTTTGTACCAGTGCCTTTGTTAATTTTTATACTTTTTTTATGAGAATCTGTACTTTTTGGGATGGGACATATTAGCGCTAATACGGCAATAAGTTTTAAATCAGGTATTTAAAAAAAGCATCTACAGGATTCCCTTTAGGCCGCTAGCATATAAAGAACAGCGATAAAGATCAGGATCAATACCTGTTCAACACCCAGGGTTAACCTAAGTGCTTTCATGGCAGCCGCATTGGTATTGCGGATCGTATTTTCAGACAGGTTCAACATTTGCGCTATCTCCGTTCTGCTAAAGCCATCAAGATAGGTTAGTTTGAATACCTGTTGCATTCTATCGGGCAATTGATTGATCCGGTCGTACAGGATCTGCACCAGTTCGGCCTCCTGGTATTTTTTTTCGATTACATTCTCGCTGATAATTTCAGCCTGAACAAGCCGGTGCTCAATTTTAGCTTTCAATTTATCCCGGCGTAAATAATCGATACAGGCATTTTTTATAGTAGTATAGAGGTGGGCCTCCAGATGTGACATGTTGGAAAAAGAATGATCATGAGACCAAAGTTTAATAAAGGATTCAGCCACAATGTCCCTGGCTTCTTCTGTGTTCCCGATAAGGCTATTGGCAAAATGAAATAATTTTCGATAAAGTTTATTATACACTTCATTGAACGCCTCAGGGTCCTTCACCAGGATCTTCTGCATAATTTGCGCATCTGTCATATTAGTACTCTTTGCGGTATCAAAGGATATTACATTAACAGAAAATACAGTCGTAAGGTAATGGACCCAAGTTATAAATACGCATCCTTATCAACAAAAAAAAATTATCGCTTTTATGTAAACTATAAACGTCGCTTACTGATAGCGTTATTGTTATGTCAAAAAATGCATGTATAAAAAATACACACCCGTACCAGGTACACATTCAGAAAAGGCGCTAATGTCGCCCGGGCCTGATAATTAGTTGTAATAAAAACTGAAGCATTTTTGGTGCATAGGATTAGCGCACCAGTACAAAACTCCCCCGTTTAACAATTGTTTTGCCGGTATAATCTATCGCCTGTACCATATACACAAAATTCTGGGACGATTGTTGGGAGCCACCGAGATTGCCATCCCAGCCTTTGTTCACTTCGCTGGTACTGAAAACCAGTTGGCCCCAGCGATTATATACCCTGAAGTAGATCAATTGTTTAATGCCTGCCATTATTGGGCGGATGACATCATTGTGGCCATCGCCATTAGGTGTAAAGCCGGATGGCATAAAGATATCGGCACCTGTTTTAAAAATTTTAACCGTAATGGTATCGGTACCATTACAACCGGCTGCGGTTTCCGCCTTTACCACATAGGTGATGGCTGCAGGCGCAGTTTCATTGTACATGCCAATCGGGTTGGGGATACTGACAAAGTTCAAACCGGTTGGAGGATTCCAGCTCCAGCGATTGGCATTGGGGTCATTAACCGTAGCATTGAATTGTAAAGGCTGGTTGATAACCACCGCAGTATCATTGCCTGCGTTTACTATGATGGGCTTTGTTACATCAATATGGAAGGTATCTTTTAACGGGTTAGGGCAACCGGCATTGGTAACCGACAACACCACATTGGAAGTTACTTTTGGCGAGGCCGTGGAGCTTATCGAGTATGGCAGTGATGGCACCACTCCACTTCCACCGGGCGCCAAAGGCACGTTATTGCTCCAGGTATAGTTTGTACCCGTTGTTATAGTAGCATTCAGCACGGTTGAGGTACCATAACAAATGGAAATATTTTCAGGATCTATGGTGGCAGCTGGCGCCGGCACATTGAAAAATTTTATGGTAGCCATATCACTGGTATCGGCAGGGCAAACACCGCTTTTCACCACCGCACGGTAATACATGGTCTGGGTAATTGGGCCAGCCTGGAAAGTAGGATTTGGGTAAGCAGGTGAAAAACTATTCCAACTGGCATTATTTACAGACGATTGCCAGTTCATTACCCCACCGGTGTATCCGATCAATGACAGTAAAGGACGGGTATTTTCGTTCAGACAAACATTGGAGAGATCCGGGCTTACTTTTCCTCCATTCGACTTGGGATCTACCGTAACAAAAGCTGCCACACTGGTATCTATGTTACAGGCAGGGCCGTTTTGCACCAGCGCCGCATACCGGGTTGAAGTTAAAAGGTTCTGTGCCGTATACTTATCATTGGTCACAGCTATTTCCCGCCAACTGACCCCATCGGTTGAGGCCACCCATTTCACTACACTACCTACTTCATCGGTAAGCGATAACGGAACGCTATTGATCCCGGAGCAAATGGTCGTATCGCTCATTATTCTACCCGCTACTGTAGGCGGTTTGGTGGTAATATCGATCGTGTCACGCAGATCGGCGCAGCCATTTACTTCATGGCTGGTAACCTTTCCCCCATTAGCGCCTACCATTACATTTATAATATTTGAATTGGCCCCTGAGATGATCGTCCAGCCAGCGGGCACCGTCCAATCGTAGGTAGCGCCAGCCAGTGCCGGCACCGAATATTCAACAGTGGTGTTGGTACAGGCAATTTGTTTTCCGCTGATCTCCAATCCGGCACAGGTATTTCGAAGGGCTACATATGCATAGGCAAAGTGGGCGCCTGGCCGGCAATTGTCTGCTTCAAAGGTCAGGGAAACCTGTTGTCCCCGGTATGGCGAAAGATCGAAAGTAACTTCCGTCCAGCCTTTCGTCCAAACATCATACAGCAATGTGCCACTGGAATTGTTCCCCGAAAAATTCATAAATGGAACGGGGCTGTTGGTAAATCCATTGGCTTTGGCTGCGGCCGAATCGAGGGTTGCGCCGGTACCAGAACCTCCATTGCCGCCTGCTGCATTATTAAAAGTTGGCAGGTAATAACCAGGCGAGGCGCAGGTAATGATACTATCGTGTGTGCTTAAAGTAGCTTTAAACAGCGGTTGTTCATTTGAATTATGCGTTCCATTTTCCAGCACCATGGCGTAGGCATAGGTCATGGTATAGGGATCTGATACAGATCCGGGCGGAACATTAATAGTATAAGTAACGGCACGCGTAAAGCCCCCGGGATTTCGACCATTTTGTCCCAGTGCCCGCGAGGTAGCCGTTGACCCCAGCATAATAGAATAATTGTAGGCATACCCATTAATAGTGGGAACGGTGGGAAAAAAGCCAAATGGATCACTGGTAGAGCTGGTGATCACCTGTATACCTGTATTGCTTATGGAATATTCCGAAATCGAAGTGAGACCGGTATTGGGCGCCGGATAACTCTGTGTAGGACCATTCATCAACCCCGTTGTGGCTGACCAAAAGGACAGGTCCCCTGTGCCAAAATTGATATTTGTTGGACAGGTCTGCATCTGACAAAAGGCAGATACTGCTATAAAGATCGCAGCAAAACAGAGTAAATATTTTTTCATTCAAGTTTTAATAGGGGCCACAAAAAAGTCTCATATCTTATTTGTACGAAAAACATCCTGTTCAGGTTGGTCTTTTCTATTATTTCTATCAGGATCTAAAAAGGGGCCTTACAGGATTGGGCGACCCGCCCTTGAATTAAAACCGGGTTTGAAAGGGTATCAATTTACTTGTGTAGCTAAATATACACATTTAATGACAAATTGCCATACTCTGTATCGGCAGGTTATCGCAAAGTCACAGTGAAATAAAAAGAAGGATATATTAAAAGTAAACGGCCCAGAGAATGGCTTCAGCCAAAGTCCCAAGGGGCTGGCAGGGAGCTTGCCCGGACATAACAGGGACTTTATCCCTGTTATGTCCTTGTTAGGTCCTTGTTAGGTCCTTGTTAGGTCCTTGTTAGGTCCCTGCCAGGTCATCAAAATTCCAGGAGCAATTGGGGGAAATGAAAAAGGGTGCCCCAAAATCGCTTTTGAAGACACCCTCCATTTTCTATTTTTACCTACAGGTATTTTTTATTGGTACTGTATGTACACCGGTTGTGGCTTTTCGGCCAGTACTTCTTGTGGTGACAACATATGGCTGTTCTGTTTGCGGATATCATTTTTATAGAACAGTTTGAAACCGGCGAACTGAACAGGCTCTCTCCAAACATAAGCTTTGTAGCTGTCGTGTTTCAGTGAAGGTTCTCCCCATCCGTCCATATCCATTACGATCTGTACATTAGGATTGAGCTTGATATTCTTGTAATTGGTCACCATGTTCTGGGTAAAGCGGTGCACCACCAGTATTTTGGGTGGCAGGTTATTGGCTTTGGCCAGATTAGCCAGGTAATCGCTCACAAAGTTTATGTCAGCAGCATCCATAGTACCGATCACAGAACCGGGTCTTTTACCTGTTTTCATAGAGAACTCAGGATCGATACCCAGGTGCACATGCGGCATTTTCAGGTATTGCTCCAGTTGCGGAATTTCCGCCTGTACATTGCTGAAACCTACCTGTACATCCAGGAAAACCAGGGCGTTGATGCGCGCTGCAATTCCCAGGATGGAATCAATTTGTTTAAACGGCATCCGCAACCGGTATTTACCGTCTCTGCCAGGACTACCCTGTGCAGTTACACAAATATAATGCAGGGCTGGCTGAACCGGCATGGCGGGGTCAGCGGCTTCCCATTTTTTCACTTCAGCACCCAGTTTTTGCAGCATTTCATCTGGTGGATATTCACCCAGGATACCCATATTTTTTGAATACAGGTTACCATAATAGGCTACAATTCTTTTATAGGGCAGAATGGCACCCGGGTTGGGATACGCTGTTTTAACGGGCCAGCGGCCAGAGGAATCACCATTGGCCAGGTGCAGGTTATTGCGATCGAAAAGGGCTGTATCGAGTGTTAAAGCAGGTTTGGTTACATCTGCTACAGCAGGTTTTTCTTCAGCTTTGGGTTTGGCTGTTGAATCGGTTGTTTGTGCGTTGACGGTATTAGCCTCTCCACTGGAACAAGCATTCATAATAAACGGCAGACAGGCTGCTACAACCAGGCGACCAGGGCGCGTAAACCAGGTTATTGACTTCATTGCGTGTGTTACGATTTTGTACGTTTTATCAAAGGAAAATCAGCGGGCGAAATTAAGTTAAAACAGATAATGAAAACAAGGCTGTTTAAAAGTTTCAGCCTGCTTTCACATTGTAATAACTATTAACTCTTAGTAACGCCAGCCAATAACTTTTAGTGTACTTATGAAAGCCAACCAGCACATATCAATAAACGCAATTATGTTTACTATTTTTCATTTCTCAGCGTCTCCAACTTCCCAAAACAGAGAATTCAGGAGCATTCAATTAAAATCATATACTTACCTCGAATACCTTTCTAAGGACGTTTTCCCAAAAGCCCTTCAAAATGCACGGAGCGTTAATTTGGGCAGGAAACCGGGTCTCTAATAAAAATCTAATCAGGCTCAAATCACCTTGCTGAAAAAATTAGCAAAGCCCAACCAATTGAATGCCAGCGTATTTAACACATATTTAGCATTATTGCATAAGCTACCCTTAAAACCTTTTTTTATGCCTCTCTTGCAGAATCGAAATATCTATTGTAGATTTAATAAAACCCATTCGTATATGAAAACGAAAATCGGATTGTTTACAGTCCTCCTTGCCACAGTCGCCGTTCCTGCCCTGGCACAAAACACTACTGCGAAGTATGTTAGTAATAAAACTACTGCCACCCAGGCTCCGGCTCAACCAATGATCAATTTTGTTAACCAAAAGCCCACAATCGACTCAATGGTATCGCTTACCGATGGCAATACCTACCTGGATCATGCTTCTTTCAGAGGCAAGGCCCGCGAAGGTAAATACTGGGTTGAATTGTTCTACAGCAAGGCTAACAAAGAGATCATGAAAGCCAATTTCGTGTTTACGACCGACTCATTGAATTTTAGCCGGTGTTATTATTTCAAAAATAATAGCGTAAACAAGATCTTCGACAACAATACCACTAACTATTACCAGGTTGGTAATGTGGTATTAACCGAACAAGGCACTGTTGCGCCTTCAGCTACGTCAAAGAAGTTCGGCGAGTTAATTGCTGATACTTTCCAGGCGTTACAAGCTGGTTGTTTTCAATAGTAATTGAGAACCGTAACTTCCCGTTTTAGCAACACGTTATTGATTAAGAAGATATTTCGCTTTTGCCCGAACTCACAAGCAATTGGTACCTGCTTGAAAGTTCGGGTAAAGTATTTTTAGGGGGTAAGTAATTACTACTTACCCGTAATATCGATGGTAGCAGCGGTCAACCCTGCTGATTGGGCCTGTAATTTTATTATGCCAGGTTTTCCGTTTGACTGCACCACAGCCAAACACAATCCATTGAATGCTGTATGTTCGCTGGCTTTGAATGGCTCCAGGCTGGTTTGGCAACCATTATCAACGCCTGCTATAAACCCGGCACCACTTACTTTGAATTGAATATTATTAGCGGCATCGGGTACCAGGTTACCATCTTTATCTACCACTTTTACCGTAACAAACGACAGGTCTTTTCCATCTCCTTTGATCGCATTTCTATCTGCCTGTAAAATTATTTTTGCTGGTGCACCGGCCGTTTTGATCACCTGGGTAGCCACCACTTTTCCATTCTTTTTTGATACCGCTTCTACCTTGCCCGCTTCAAATGACACCCGCCACATTACATGCAGGTCATCTCCTGTTTTCTTTTTTACGCCCTGCGATTTGCCATTGATGAACAGTTCCACTTCATCGGCATTATTGTAATAAGCCCACATGTCTACTGTTTGCCCTGCTTTCCAGTTCCAGTGCGGGAACAGGTGCAACATATCTTTGGTAGTGAACAGACTTTGGTACAAATAATAAACATCTTTGGGGAACCCGGCCAGGTCTACAATACCAAAATAAGAACTGCGGGCTGGCCACGGATATGGGGTTGGTTCGCCTATATAATCAAACCCGGTCCACACGAACATACCGCTGATGCTTTCATGCTTTAAAAACATTTTCAACGTGGCCATATGGGTAGAACCCCAGGGGGTATAACAGTTTTCATAAGCTGAACAGGTAAGATCGGGATTGGCGCCTTTGACGGGGAGGTCCCATCGCTGTGGCCAAACACGCATACTGTCTGAAGGCATGTCGTAATGGCCTCTTGATTGTATGGCCGATACCGATTCCGTTACAATAAATGGTTTGCGACCCCATTTTTGCTGCACCACATCCGGCGGCCAGCTTTCATGATGGTAATTATAACCAATCAGGTCGTTGATGCCAGACTTTAACAACTGGTTGTTATCGCCAATATGATTATTAGCGGTAACGGTTGGCCGGTCGTCGAGGCTGCTTATGATCCGTTGCATCTCCCGCAAATATGCCACACCTGAAGTATCGCCATCTTTTGCGTGTTGCTCCGGGATCTCATTGCCCACACTCCAGATAAATACTGAAGGGTGATTGCGATCGCGCAACACCTGGTCTTTCAGGTCCTGTTTATACCATTCGTCAAAGTCCTTGCTGTAATCGAATTGCGTTTTGGACCGCTTCCACATATCAAAAGCTTCGTCCATCACTACAAAACCCATTTTATCGCACAGGTCCAACAATTCGGGTGCCGGTGGATTATGCGAGGTACGAATGCCATTCACTCCCATCCCTTTCAGGATCTGTAACTGACGCTCCAGGGCCCGGGTATTGATGGCTGTACCCAAACAACCCAGGTCGTGATGATTGCACACCCCTACAATTTTCACCTGTTTTCCATTGAGGAAAAACCCTTTATCGACATCGAATTTATAACTACGGATACCAAATGTGGTAGTATACTCATCTGTCACCTTTCCTTTACTGGTCACTTTGGTTACCGCCTTGTAGAGGTAGGGGTTTTCGAGGCTCCATAAAACCGGTGCAGGAATGTTAAAGGTCTGCGGAAGCGTTTGCAGGGAACCTATATGCAATCCTTTTTGTGTTTGCGTGCCAACGGGGCTGCCAGCTGCATTTAGAATGGTAGTGGTAACATCGCAATATTCGCCGGTGCCGGTTAATGAAGAGGTAATGGTAACTCTTGCTGAAGAACCCGTAACGGAGGATTTAGCATAGGTACCCCAGTTCACAATATGAGTGGTACCGGTTTTCACCAGCCATACATTGCGATAGATACCGCTGCCGCTGTACCAGCGGCTATTGGGCTGCTGACTGTTATCAACTTTTACGGCAATCACATTCTTTCCACCATAATTCAAAAACGGCGAGAGTTCATAACGGAAAGTGAGATATCCGTTTGGCCGCATACCCAGTGAATGCCCGTTAATGAACACTTCACTATTACGGTATACGCCATCAAAATCTATATAAATGATCTTGCCTTTGTCGGTTGCCGGCACCGTAAATGTTTTGCGGTACCAACCCAACCCGCCGCGCAACGCACCCCCACCATTGCCGGTAGGGCTTGTTGAATCGAATGGCAGCTCAATGCTCCAGTCGTGGGGTACATTCAACTTGCGCCAGGAGGCATCATTAAGATCAAGGTCTTTAGCATGTGGCACCTCGCCCAAATGAAAGGTCCAGTTATTATCAAAATCTTCCCGCACCCTGGCCGATTGTGCATACAGGGCATATTGGAAAAGGATACAGATAATGAGTAAGGAATATCGACTACGCTGCATGGTATTAATTTTCGGCAGCTAAAATACATATCCCGCACCAATATCCCGGTATGCAAATGTTTACAGTGAGGGGTTATTTTATATCAGGAACCGGAAACAGGATACCGCCAAACAGCAGGTAGGCCCATAATAAGGTCCAAAGTACATTAAACAGTTGTGCCCCGATAAAAGCCACCGCAGGCCTTCCGCCTTCCGTTTTTATCAGGTCGCCAAACCGGGCTTCCAACCCAATGGATACAAAAGCCAGGGCAAACCATCCGGTGCGAAGGCCTTTTAACGTACCACCCACATTGGCTGTAATGGTTGCAGGGATCAAAAAGGAGAAAACCAGTGAGGCAGCCACAAACCCCAATACAAATTTGGGGAAGCGTTCCCAAACCACGCCAATCCCGGGCTTTTCTGTCGTTTGTGAGGTTGGGTTTTTCCGGTAGGTCCACCAAATGGCGATGAAAAATGCAGCTACCCCGATCAATACGTTTTGGGAGAACTTAACGATCACCCCGGCTTTGGCAGCCTTCTCCCCTACCAGTTCTGCGGCAGCAGATACGGTGGCCGTTGTATCCAGGGTACCACCCAGCCAGGCGCCGCCAACGATCTCGGGCATGTGCAATACCTTGATGAGCCAGGGTTGCAATACCATCATGGGAACAGCCACCAACAAAACCAGCGTAGTTACATACGACAATTTCTTTTTATCGCCCTTGATGGCGCCTGCGGCCACAATAGCTGCAGAGACCCCGCAAATGGCCACAGCCGATGCAAGGATAACCCCAAATTCATCGTCTACTTTTAATTTCCGGCTTATCCATAACGCCACAAACCATACAACGCTCACCACCAATACCGATTGTAAGAGACCAGGTACACCGGCTTTAATGATATCAGTGAACAAGGTACCGGCGCCTAATATGATCAAACCTGTTTTTATAAAGAATTCAGAACGGGCTGCTTCTTTCATCCAATCAGGCAGTTTAATTACATTGCCGAATAACAGACCCAGCACCAGTGCAAAGATCACATACTCCAGACCGTAATAATCAACCAGCTTGTTGCCAGCAATCACCTGCGCAATAATGGCCAGGACATAGATCAGGGCGAAACCGCCTGCAAAATTCCTGATGCTGCCACCTGATAAACCAATGGCAGCCCCACTCAGGATCAGAAAGATCAGACCCGTTTGAAGGATCACCAGTATATTTTTAAGCGATAATACTTTATCTACCAGGTCACTGGTATTCGCCCATTGATAAACCGGCAACTGTAATTTGAAGCCGGTCACCAGGGTAGTCAACAGCAGGATGGCAACTATGATAGTACTGCCAATGGTTACGGCCCAGATATCTTCTGTAAAACCGGCAAAAAAGGATCTTTTTGCAGGAACAGGTTCGGGGCTGATCTCGGTGGTTGTTAGGTTGTCTACGTTTGCGTTCTGGTACGACATGTTATAATTATTTAATAGCTGTTCAGGAATCCCTTGTTAAATTAAGATTTTATTTGAATGTTGACCTGTAAGGTCTGCCTCGGAAATTTGCAAAACTGGAGGATTAAGCAGTCCTGACAGGTCAGCGTAAAGGAATCTGACCTGTCAGGTGCGAATGCGCCTACATTATGTGCAACTTTAAATGACGCACTTTACAGGTCAGTCCGTATATAAAATACATCGTGCAGGGCTTTCCGGGCTGCATGATACCCGCACATGCCATGTACACCGCCGCCCGGAGGCGTTGAAGAAGAACATATGTATATTCCTTTGGCAGGTGTAGTGTATGGCGACCAGCGGATAGCCGGCCGGGTATACAATTGTCTAAGATCGATAATACCGCCATTGATATCGCCCCCGATGTAATTGGGATTGTACGATTCCATTTGCCGGGTATTGAAGGTATGCCGCGCCAGTATAAGGTCTTTGAATCCCGGTGCAAACCGCTCTACCTGTGCTTCAATGGCCGCCGTCATATCGACGGTGGAACCATTGGGCACATGGCAATAGGCCCAGGCGGTGTGCTTACCGGCAGGTGCGCGTGTTGCATCAAACAGGCTGGGCTGCGCCAGCAATACAAATGGTTTCTCCTGATGTATCCCTGCAGCGGCTAATCGTTCGCTTTCAACGATCTCTTCAATAGTATTACCTATATGCACTGTACCCGCCTGGCGGCATTCGGGTGCCGTAAAAGGGATCGGTCCCTGCAATGCCCAGTCAATTTTAAATACCCCCATACCATACCGGTACCGTTGCAATTGCCCGGTATACGTTTTAGAGAACCGGTCGCCCGCAATCTGTAATAATTGTTTTGGAGTTACGTCGAACAGTACCGCTTTTGCGGCCGGCAACTGATCGATAGAACTTATATAACTATTCGTTTCAATTTTCCCACCCAATGAAATAAAATAGGCCGCCATCGCCTGGGCAATGGAGCTTGATCCACCTTTGGGTACTGGCCAGCCTTTTACATGGGCAGCCCCCATTAAAACCAAACCAATAGCCGAAGTGGCCGCATTGGTCAGGGGTTGTATAGAATGTGCCGCCATACCGGCCCACAGTCCTTTAGCTTTTGTCGTATGGAATTTCCGTGATAAGTAATTAGCGGAGGTTAAGGCCTTCAGTCCAAACTGCGCCATCAGCAATGGATGTTTGGGAAAATGGAAAGGGCCTAAGATGTCAGCAGCTATTTCAGGCCAGTTATTTGTCACTGGTTGTATCAGCTCTAAATAAGCGGTCTTATCACTGCCAAGTAGTTGAGCAGTTTCATCAATCGAACTTTTTAAAACGGCAGCCGTGCCATCATCAAATGGATGTGCAGCCGCAACATCCGGATAAATAAACTCCAACCCATACTCCTGCAAAGGCAGCTGCGACATAAATGGCGAGGCCACAGCCATGGGATGTATGGCCGAACAGATGTCATGTAAATAACCCGGCAAAGTAATTTCAGCGGTGCGTAACCCACCACCGATCGTTTCCTTGCCTTCCAGCAATAAGACCGTTACACCAGCTTGTTGTAAAGTGATAGCGGCCGCCAGTCCGTTAGGACCAGAACCTACTACTATAGCATCATATCTATTCATTACATTCTTTTAGTTAAGTGAATGGCGAATCGTCAAGCGTGAAACGTGAAAGGGTTCGCGATTAATGAGATTAATAAACGACCTTGCATCGCCAATTTTTCTGCCGTCTGCCGTCTGCCGTCTGCCGTCTGCCGTCTGCCGTCTGCCGTCTGCCGTCTGCCGTCTGCCGTCTGCCGTCTGCCGTCTGCCGTCTGCCGTCTGCCGTCTGCCGTCTGCCGTCTGTCCTAAGCCTATTGCCTTTCTGTCTTAAACAACACCCGTCCATCCCGCTGCACTAACCACGAAGTGACGG
Organism: Niastella soli; assembly: GCF_017742245.1. Lineage (GTDB taxonomy): Bacteria > Bacteroidota > Bacteroidia > Chitinophagales > Chitinophagaceae > Niastella > Niastella soli. The sequence continues at coordinate 323,699 of NZ_JAGHKO010000005.1, read as the reverse complement.
GGTTCAAATGATACCCACCCATATCTTTCCCCCTCGCATCAATCAACTGTTTCATCGTAGGCTGTACATAACCTGTTTCATCAATGGCGCGGCTCATGAGCTCTGCTTCACCGCCTTTCCAGTCCCATAAATAACGGAAGGCTGTATGTGCTTTATCCAGCACCGGTTCTTGCAGCGTTGCAGCGTTCCAGGTTTTTCCGCCATTCGTGCTTACTTCCACTTTATATATTTTACCCCGACCGCTCCAGGCAATACCACGGATCTCCATCCACCCTTTTTGTAGCTGCTGCGGATAAGCCGGGTAAGTAATAATAGACCGTGCATCCATTACAAAACTAAACTGTCTGATCTTTCCATCTTTTACAGCCTCCGAATATTTAGCCGTTTCTTCCCGCGTCATAAATGGCTGATCAGACAACTCGATCCTGCGCAACCATTTTACGCTGGTATTGCCCTCCCATCCAGGCAGCAATAATCTGGCCGGGTACCCTTGTTCAGGCCGGATCGCTTCCCCATTCTGTGCATAGGCGATCATGGCATCTTCCCAACCTTTGCTTACCGGCACGCTACGTGTCATCACCGCCGCATCTGACCCCTCGGCCAAAAACCAACTGGCTTTTGGCTTTACGCCTACTTCCCTGAACAGGGTCGAAAGCATTACGCCCGTCCATTCACTTTGACTGGTTAGCCCACATATTTCCTGAGGGGTCATTTCTTCTTTACCACCCCGGTAATTGCCCGAACATTCCAAAAAGAAGGTGCGGGTTACAGAGGGAAACCGTTTCAGCTCAGCCAGCGAAAACACCAGCGGTTTTTCCACCATGCCATGGATGGTGAGTGTATAATTATGGGGATCGATCACCGGCACACCGGCATGATGTCTTTCGTAATGCAGGTCTGATGGGGTGATGGTCCCAAACAAATCCTGCAGCGGGGTGCGGGAGGATGTATCCGAGGGCTTTTTCACGGGTTGTTCAAATGTCGACCGCGTGCCCAGCACTCCCGGTGGCGGCCCCGGTTCTTTCGTTGGATCACTTATTTTCAACTCAGCCTGCGTAATGGCTTTTTGCACAATCTGACCATAGGACGATTTCAACATTACCACCGCGGCTGTTGCCGCGCCTCCTAATAATATCCTCCGGCTGATTGGCTTGCCCATTGATCCTTTATCCTGATTTATATCCTTACTATGTTCTTCCATTATCTCATTTTCGAATTATTGAATATTCCCCCCAAGCATTAACGAACCTCAGCTCCGCCCCGCCTGTCATCAGGGATGAACCGGTTTTGTGCCGGCATCACCACTTTAGGTAATGTTTTCGCATTCATTACTTCATTTTCACCAATCACTTTATTAGCCTGTAAAAGGAAGGCTGTAAGCTGGTACACTTCTTCGTTGGTTAATGAACCCGGTTCATTATAAGGCATGGCCCTTCGCACATAATCGAATAACGTGGTGGCATAAGGCCAGTAATTCCCGATGGTTTTATTTTTGCCAGGTTTTGTGCTTACCAAAACCGGCCCCAATAGTTTTGCGTCAGGTGAAGTAGTGTCTGTACCATGACAGGCCACGCATTTGGTCATGTAGATCACTTTACCCGCTATTGCCTTGCCTTCACCAGCCGGCAATCCTACCCCATCTGGTCGTACATCAATATCCATCTTTTCAATCTCAGCAGGGGAAGCTGGCCGGCCCAGGTGAAAGCTGGACGGCCAGCTGGCTGAGTCTATAGAGATAATTTTGCCTGTTGTTGTTACTACCACATGCCGTGCCTGATCATCACTCCGGCACGACCATATAATAAGACAACTACAAACGATCCATAATTTGTTCATACACTTGCTTAATATTTTCCTGCCTGTAAACTGCTTTCCGATAATGCGTATGGCCGGTTAACCCGATCAAGCACTACATAGATAGTATCTTTATTTTCATTGATACCTGTTAATATCACCCGTGAGCCATCTGTAGTTTCATAATGTAACAGCATCCGGTTCCGCTTTTCATTTTTAGGCGCTTCGGCAAATTCGCGGTCTCTTCTGGTGGAAGCAGCCCGGTGATCGATCATAGCTACCTCGTTGCCAATATTCTTCCAGGCTTCTTTAGGTATGAAATTATTGGCAGCTGTATCTTTTTCTTTTTTGGCTTTTGCCGCCTGCTTTTTATTTCTATCAGAATCAAGGTTTTTGTCGGTACCACCATCGCCACCTACTCCTGCAGCGCGGTTCCTTCTATCTGGTACTTCCTTGTATTTATCTTGCAGGTACAAGTTCTTGTTTACGGTATCGGCATAATAATGAAACACCCGTTGTCCGCCGCCTACACCAGTCAATTCAAATGTACGGTTGATATCCCGTTGCGGATCACCACCACCGTTTGACAGATCGAGGGCTGTTGGCTTATTGATACGAAATGTAAGGCTGGTCCATTTTTCAAAGGTTGCTTCCTGCCAACGTACTGTATCCTGTGGATCGTAGGCAATGGGCTTATTATTGATGCGAAACTCTGTTACCGCATAATTGCCACGGAGTTGCTTTACACCGGCAACAGCAGGCTGTTTGTACGGATCATACCAAAAATTTACAAGTTGTAAATAGAACAACACTACCAGGAATATAAATATAGTAGCCGTTTTCAACCCTACGCGGACATACCGTTGCCATTTTGCGTTGAACACCGGATAGAAATTCACCGGTACGGTATTCCGTTCCAGGATAAGCAGTTTGTATAATTTCGGGATATCATTTACCAGTAAGAACGCAGCAAGCAATACAAAATAACTGCTGTACACATGCACGCCCCCATCATAGGCGAAATTCACATACACAATATCACCCAATGCACCGAACAACAAAATGGAACCAATGGTAGTAGTACGGCGGAAGAATAATAAAGTACCGGCCAGCACTTCTACCACGCCGGCAAAGATCTGGTACCAGGGTACAATACCGATGGATAACCAGTACAATTTCTGCGCAGTCATATCGCCGACATTTGTATTCAACAAGCCCCACGATGGATAGGGCATTTGCACCGGCAACAGTTTGGTGAAGCCGAAACCAATAATACCAATACCAGCACGGTACCGTACCACCACCCGCAACCAGTAATACAACAGGTTATATGCTGCACGCGCTGTTTTACGGCGATTCACGATCCAGGTCCAGATAAGAGCACCTGCCGTTGCAATGAGCAGGGTAATGATCCAGTTGGCATAACCCAGCAATGTACTGCCAAACAACTTATTACCAAACAGGTTGATACCCGATCCAAAACGCGCAATATCATACAGATCGCGGTAATGCAGATTGGTCCAGTCGATATGGAATACGAGCTTGTACCACTCCACACTATTGGGTATAGAAATGCAGATAAAGAAAATGAAGGCTATTCTGAACAAGAGTTTTTGAGTAGAAGTCCAAACCGCAGCACCCGGCGTGGATTTCCCGACAGTCTGAGCTTTTAGATCCCTATTCACCGGCGTTGCGGGTGGTGTCGTTTCTATATAAGTGTTTTGTACGAGTGACATAGTTTTTAGTTTTAGAGGGTGGGTCACTTTAAAAAGTGGCTCACCCTTAGTTTTAAAGGAGAGCCACCTTCGAAAGGTGACCCACCTTTAAAGTTTTAATGATTTACTACGACCTGCGCTTTCCACTTCTTTCAACAGGTATTTTTTATTGATCTGTTGCAGGGTGGCAAATACCGAGTCTTTGTTTTCATTTACACCATACAACTGAATGGTACTGTCATTGGCCCTTATATAATGCAGTTGCCATTGCTCGTTCTTATAAAATTTATTCTTATTCTGCAAGGTCAATACCCGGTTCGCCGTATCTACGGTATAACTGTAATAATGCCGTCCAATGGTCCCTTCCAGTTCATAGGTCCTGTTGACATCGGCGGCCTCGATCCGTTCCACATTGTTCGAATCAATATGCACCGGTCTGTTCGATTTGATGCTGATGGTATTCCATTCTTCAAATACCACATCCTGCCAGCGCACCGGATCATATTTTGAATAGGCAATGGTATCTGCATTGATGCGGAAATAACTCACATTGTAAATACCTGCCGCTTTTGCTAATCCTTTTGACACGGGAAACTGGTAAGGATCGCTTTTATAATCGCTAGCGGTTTTAAAACTATATAGTAATACAAAAAAGAAGACAGCAAATGCTTTTAACCCCCACCGTGCATATACCTGCCATTTGGCAGTGAATACAGGACGAAAATGATTAGCAGTTGCCGGTCTTTGTAACACCAGTAAGGTTATGATCCGTTGAAGGTCCCAACTCAAAACAAAAAGCGCCAGCACGATCAAATACAAACTATACACCACTTCGCCACCGTCATAAGCAATGTTTGACATGAACACGTTACCGGTAAATAACAATATGAATACGGCGCCTACCGACGCAGTTTTTCTATTTAGCAATAACAATCCGGCAATTACTTCTACCACGCCCAGGAAGCTTTCATAACCGGGCACAATACCTAAACTAATAGAGAACAATTTCCACCGGGTAAAGTCGCCATAATTGGTATTGAGGTTACTTAAAGATGGATAGGGCGATTGCAGGGGAAACACTTTTAAAAACCCATAGGCAATAACGGCGATAGCCAATCGGTAGCGAACGATCGCTCGTAACCAATAGTGCAGGTTATAATAAGTGCCAGTGCGGTCCTTATCAACAACTGTCCAAATAATTGTACCTATAGCAGCAATACCCGCTACAATGCCCCAGCCGGTAAAACTTTGCGCCCCGGTTATGAACTGCGGCATATAATGAGCCAGCAGGAAGATATCGCCATAACGCAGGTGCGCCCAGTTTATGGCAGCTACCTGTTGGTAATAAAGCCAGTCAACAGGAAACACCTGCACTAAAAAATATATAAAGAAGAAACGGAAGGCTATTTTTTCATAGCCTTTCCATTCATTAATAGGTTGCGCATTCATGGTGTGAATGATTTATTAGTAATTGAAATTCTGTTCCAGTGAACCATCGATCAACACTTCAGCAGCAGGGATGGGCAACACGTATTTGTTCTTATCGGTAACACCCAAAACAGCCGCGGCCCTATTGGTACGCAACAGATCGAACCAGCGATGCGGTTCAAAGGCGAATTCGACCCTTCTTTCATTTTCGATGGCCAGTAATATGTCATCTTGCGTAGTGGCGGTGCTGGCAGTAAGCCCGGCACGGCTACGAACCGCATTCAGATCGGCCAGCGCACCGGTAAGATTCTTTTGCTGGGCGCGGGCTTCTCCTCTGATGAGGTATTGTTCTGCAATCCGCAATACGTAAGCGGGATCGGTTGCCGGGCTGCGATAATACAGGTTTCCATACCAAAGCCCCTGTGCGGTTTTGGCCACCAGCGTATTGCGGTTACCACCAATAGTCGCATCATTCACCAGCGTAAGAAAGGCATCACTGGGTGCCCACTGACGCGTTCCATTATTCGCAGGCGGTTGCCATTGATTGCGATGGCCATTGGTATAGGTTGTACTGTACGATAATTCGAAAACAGATTCAGGGGTAGCCACTACATTATTGGCAAAAAAAGCGCTGTAGGGTTTCACCAGATTGTAATTGGTGGCATCGCCAATAAGTTTGGAAGCATAACTTTCTGCCAGCGCCCATTCACTTTGGTACAAATGATACCTGGCACGTAAGGCCCACACCGTTTTTTTGGTGGCCCGGTAACGGTTGGTGGTTTCCGGTAACAGCGGTTCTGCAGCAGTAAGATCGCTCAACACCTGCGCATAGGTTTCTGCTACCGAACTTCGTTTTATTCCATTCTTATCGGTTGCTGAATTGGTAGGGGTCAATGCCAGCTGTACACCACCCCACGTACGCGCCAGGTCAAAATAAGCCAGTGCCCGTACAAAATAGGCTTCACCGGTTAGCTGGTTTTTTAAATTCTCCGTCAGCAATGGGTCAGTAACAGTGGGCACTTTGGCAATAATGTGGTTCGCCCGGTTGATGGTAGCATAAATAGCATTCCATGCCGAAGCGATGTTGGCATTATCAGCCCGTACATTATGAGAGATGAATTGCTGCACGATCGATTGCGAGCCTGTCCACTGCACATTGTCGCCGGACAAATAACCAATGGACTGAAAGGTAACACCATAATAGCCGTCGGCCGACAAAGCGCGGTACAAACCACGAGTGGCAGTTTCTGCCGAAGTTTTATCAACGATGGTTTGTCCATCAGAAACCGAATCAACCGGCTGCACTTCCAGGAACTTTTTGCACGATACCAATAGCAAAGTGGACAATGCCGGCACTATATATTTAAATGAGGTCATTTCAATAATTTTTTGAGAAGTTTACAACGTAACATTTATCCCGAACTGAACAGTGCGTGGTTGTGGCGGTGTGCCCAGGTCGAGGCCCTGCACATTTTGAATTCCTGTTACATTCGACTCAGGATCGGGCCCTGAATATTTTTTGATCCACAACAAATTGCTGCCCACAAAATACAGGCGAACGCCCTGGAGATGCGCTTTGGTAACAATGCGCTGGGGTATAGAATAACCAAATGTTACCGAACTTAATTTTATAAAAGACCCATCTTCCAGGAAACGGCTGTTCTGTTCCAACGTATAATTATTTCCGTAGGCAGTAACGCGGGGAACATCGGTTATGTCACCAGGTTGTTGCCACCTTTTCAACTGACTGGCAAACAAAACGCGGTTGGCATCGCGGGTCCCTCCCCCCTCGCCAAAAAAGCGATTCAGGTTAAAGATCTTGTTACCGTATTGATAAGAGAAGGCTATGCCCAAATCAAAATCTTTATACCGCAGGTTATTGGTAATGCCACCAAAGAATGTTGGGATGGCACTGCCAATGATCTGACGATCGGCGGTGGTAATGCTACCATCCTTCACTACATCCTCAAATACAGCCTGACCGGTTTGCGGATCCACATATTGCTGTTTGTACAACCAGAACGAATAGAGGGAATAACCTTCCTGTAAACGCACCCAGTCGCGGTTGTAATAACTGATTGGTGTAGGCAGTTTTTCAATCCGGTTTTTGTTGCCGGAAATATTGAAACTGGTTGTCCAGCTGAAATCTTTTTTACGGATGTTGTTAGAGAAAATGCTTACCTCATAGCCTTTATTGCTGATCTCGCCCACATTGGCTGCGTAGGAATTGAAACCGGCAATGGCCTGTATAGGCAATTGCAACAAGGCGTCGGTAGTATACTTGTTATAGAAGTTCACTTCTACAGTTACCAGGCCATTCAACAATCCAACATCCACACCCACGTTTGCCTGACGGGTCTTCTCCCATTTCAGGTCAGCATTACCTAGCTGTTGTGGAGCAGTTCCTGGTTGATCGGTACCTCCTGTTGCATCAGGGTAACCGGCGCCGCCCGACCAGAGACCTTGTGCCGCAAAATTATTAATACCATTCTGGTTACCCGTTAATCCTACACTGGCCCTGAGTTTCAGATCGCTTAGCCAGTTAATATTTTTGAGAAAACTCTCTTCGCGTACACGCCAGGCTACGCCCACCGAAGGGAAGTAACCAAAGCGGTTGTTTTCGCCAAAGCGCGAGGAGCCATCGGCCCGGATACTTGCTTCCAAAAAGTATTTACCGCTGTAATTATAATCAACCCGCGAAAAAAACGACACCAGGTTTCCCTTGGTAAACTTCTGTGAAGAAGAACGGGTAGCGGCTGATGCTATTGACCTGAATGCATTATTGGGGAAGCCGGAACCGGATAATGAATCAGTACGCAAAGAGTTGGTTTGAACCGAGTTTCCTACCAGGATACCCAATGCATGCCCGCCAAACAGGTTTTTTCGATACTGCAAAGTATTCTCGTTGATCCAGGTAGTGTTTTGGGTTTGAATAGAGGTAGCCAGGCCATTAGTGGGCGCTGCGCCCAATTGTGTTAAGTTGTTCCAGTACTCCGATTCATTGTAGTGATTATAATCGAGGCTCCAGCTTGTGCGGAATTTCAGATCGGGCAGGATCTCTGCATCCGCATATAGATTACCGATGTAGCGCAAGCTGATCGTGTTTACATCATAGTTATTGATCAGTACATCCAGGTTATCGAAACCTGCCCACCGGGCCGGACTGCCATCCGCATTTGTTTCTGGTAAATACGTTGCTGTATGCAGGGCCGATTGTAACAAACCACCAGCCGGGCCATCACCTGAACGCGCCTGGTTCCTGAATGTTCGGTACAGGCTATTGCTTACCCCTACCTGTACTTTTTCATTTACCTTTTGATCGAGGTTCAACTTGAAACTGGCGCGACTGAAATCAATGGGTTTTATATCTGCCTGCTGACTGGTATAACCGCCACCGAGATAATATTTAGTGGCTTTGCTACCACCTTGCAGGGACGCATCATATTCATTCAGCAAACCGGTACGGAAAACTTTATGCAACCGGTCGTAGGTTTGCTGGTCTTGCGGCAATCCACGTGGCGCCGGTGTTGCGGCCGGATTGTCGTTCAACGCACGAAAAGGCAGGTATTTGTATTTGGCAATACCGGCTGCATCGTTTGCCGCCAGCGCATCCTGATACGAGTTGGCATAAAATTCATTTACAATCTCGGCATGTTGTGGCCCGGTAGTCAGGTCCCATAATTCCGGCGCCCAGGCCCAGCCTTGTGATGCTTTTACCTGTATGCGGGGTGCTGCATTATAATTACCACGTTTGGTAGTGATGATCACCACACCATTAGCGCCACGGGCGCCATAAATAGCGGTGGCATTGGCGTCCTTCAACACTTCAATGCTTTCTATATCGGCAGGGTTGATGTCAGCAATGGGCGAAGTAGCGCGTCCACCGGTGCTTACAGTTTGCAAGCTGGTGTTATTGATAAATACCCCATCTACAACATACAACGGATCATTACTGGCGTTGATAGAGGTGGCGCCACGCACCCTGATGAACACCCCATCGCCTGGTACCCCGGCATTCGAATTGATCTGCACACCGGCTGCTTTGCCCTGTAACTGGGCATCTACACTGGCCACGGGTATTTCTTTTATTTCACCGGCATTTACTTTTGAAATGGAACTAATGAGGTTCTTTCTTTGTTGTGTGCCATACCCTACTACCACCACATCATTTAATTGGGAGTTGGTCTCATGCAGGGTAATGATATTATTATCGGCCTGACCAATGGTTATTTCACGCTGCTGGTAGCCTACATAAGTGATCAGAAAAACCATTGGCAGCCGCTGACCGGTCAAAAACTGGAACCCGCCTTTTTCATCGGTTGCTACCTCATGGGTCGTGTTCTTGATGTGAATGGTGGCTCCTGCCAGGGGCGCTTTTGTTCTATCGTCTAGAATGCGACCGGAAATAGTAATATTGTTGGAGTTTACTTTTGCAGTCTTCGCAGGGTCTGCAGGTGCGTTTTCCTGGGAAAACGAAATAAACGGAACAAGCAGTGCAGGCAGAAGCCATGCACTAACAGCTTTTGTCATTATCTTTGTTTTGGTAATTAACAATAAGGCGGGGCAGACTTTGACTCGCAATCTCTATCCGCCCTTAACGCCTTGTTTCGCCGGAATAGCTCGCAACTATTCCGGTTTCTTTTTTTCGCTAACTAACCTTTATGGGCCGGCACGGCCGAAGCAGCTCTCAATACCTATTATAGGGAGGGTTGGCCTACTCATACCAAATGAAAAATTTATGTACAGGGTTAATATCTTTCTTGGAACTATGTATAGCTGATCAAGACTGATTTCGATAAGGTGAATGGAATGTTCCCCCTCAACAGTCAGTACAACAGCAACGGCCCGTTGTAAGTAAAACAGGCGCCGGGGTTATGAATATGAAGTTTGTATGTAACATGTGTTCCCTTCTTTATAGTCCCACCTAATAGTGGGAGCAATCATTCAATAAACCATTTCCAGTTCAATTATTACACAATATTAATACGTTTTCTTTAGTCTACAAAATTAGTGGGTTTATTACTTAAATTTTAATCTCCCTGTCACACGCAAAAAAGCGCGTATGCCACACCAGTACTGGTGTTTCATACGCGCCTGCGAGACATAACTATTTTAATCTATATTACCTGTTAGTTTTTCCGGTCAATTCTTTTATCACCCGGATCTCATCTTTACTGAATGGCGTACCATCGGCACGCAGGATATCATGGAACCAAAGGGCAGGTTCTTTTGCATTGGGCAGCGGCGTATCCCAGGCAAAAATGGTATTGGTTTTGCCACTTATAAAACCCCAGTTAATGGCCCCTACCTTTTCCTTTTTCAACATAGGCATAATGGTTTGAAAAACGCTGGCATTGCGCCGTGCCATATACTCTGTACAGATCAAAGGCCTCCCCTGTTTGCGCAAGGTATCAATAGCCTGTTGATGGTTATCTATATAGGAGTAATTATGGTAGGTAATGATGTCTGAATTTTGTAACTGGAATTTATTCAGTTCTGTAAAATTCGGATTTTCGTTCCAAAGCCCTGCAGACACCGGTTGTGAGGGGTTCACTTCCCGAGCCCATTGAAATACCTTCTCCAGCAACGGCATACTTTTGTTGACTTGTTTATTATTACCGGGTTCATTATACAGATCCCACAATAGTATCCGCTGATCATTCTTAAAAGAAGTAAGCAGGTCTTTTACATAGGCTTCTAACGTTTTTATTGTATCCGGATAACGGTATACCATGGTGCCAGGGTCCCGCACCCATCCTGAATTATGGATCCCGGGTTTGGGGGCTGGCTGAGTGCCTACCCAGGCCGTATCGTTCCAGCAATCATCAAAGATCACAAACAGGGTCTTAATGCCATGACTGCTGCTGATCTTTAAATAGGTGTTCAGTCTTTTTTTAAATCCTTCTTTATCTGCTGTCCACAACAAATGATGGAGGTACACCCGCATTACATTCAATCCCAATCCCTGGGCCCAGCCTAATTCGCGATTAATGGTAGCGGTATCAAATGTTTCGGGTTGAAACATTTCCAATTGGTTAATGGCGGTAGAAGGCTGATAATTACAGCCACGCAGCCAACCTTGTTTGGCATACCATTCATTGGCTTTTTGTACTGTCCAGCGGGAAGCGGTTGTTTGTGCAGACAGCTGTATTATTAAAAAGCAACACAGCACAGTTAATTGAAAACATTTAATCCTTGGCATAGCTTTATCTGATTTTATCTTCCTGTTAAATTCGTTGTTTGTATTTTTTTCAGTTCATTCTGTAGTTGCTGCACCAGTTCGGGATGTTGAGCAGCTACATTTTTTGTTTCGCCCGGATCGGTTTGCAGATCGTATAACTGCGGCAGTTGTATCAACCCCGATTCAATGCGTTTATTCTTTAGCCAGTCCGGCGTACCTTTTTCCTGGGGCGCAATATATTTCCAGTTGCCATACCTGATCGACAGCGTGTATGCTTCTTCCAGCATATACGCAGGCGCCTTATCCGAAGTGCCCAATAATACCGGCAGCACATTCCTGCTATCTGGTCCTGCTTTACCGGTTAACGAATCCCCGGTTAATGCCGCCAACGAAGCCATCCAGTCAACCTGTGACATTAACGCACTGGATACCCCCGGTTTAATGGTACCGGGCCAGTAAGCAATAGTAGGTACACGGGTACCACCTTCAAAGGCACTGTATTTACCCCCGCGGAAATTTCCGGCAGGTTGATGCGTACCTGCTTTTTCTACCGCTTCATCGCTATACCCATCATCCAATACAGGACCATTATCGCTGGTAAACAGGATCAGGGTATTTTTATCGAGCCCCAATCGTTCTATATCTTTGGTGATCTCGCCCGTTACCCAATCCATTTCAACGATCACATCACCGCGACGGCCCATTGGGTTTTTACCCAGAAAGCGTTCATGCGGGGTACGGGGCACATGGATATCGGTAAGGGCCAGATACAAAAAGAAAGGCTTGTTCTTATTGCTATTGATAAACGCTTTTGCTTTAGTGGTGAATACATCTGCCATGTCCTCATCGCGCCACCTTGCCTTTTTGCCACCAGTCATAAAGCCGATCCTGCTTATACCGTTTATAATGGTATTGCTGTGTTGAGTATCGGCTTTCATTTTCAGCATCTCCCGATTGCTTAACCCGGTGGGTTCATCGCCAATCTGTTCTTTATAACTTACAAGGATCGGGTCAGCTGGATCGGCCTGGTATACATTATGTCCATCTACGTATACGCAAGGTACGCGGTCAACGGTAGCAGGGATAATAAAGGAATGATCAAACCCGGTTTCCAGTGGGCCCGGATTAATAGGTTTATTCCAGTCAATGGTACCGATGCCCAATCCTAAATGCCATTTACCTACTACCGCTGTTGCATACCCTCTCTTTTGCAATATTGAAGGTAATGTTTCTATCCCCTGCGGAATAAGTAAGGGCGCATCGCCCGGTAACACGGCGGCATTATTTCTAAATGCATACATACCCGTAAGCAGGGAAAATCGCGAAGGCGTACAGGTAGCAGCTCCACAATGGGCATCGGTAAACCGCAACCCGTTTTGCGCCAGGCGGTCTACGTTGGGGGTTTGAACCCGGGTAGCGCCATAACAACTTACATCGCCATATCCCAGGTCATCTATATAGATGATGATGATATTGGGCTGGCTATTCTTTTTTGCCGACTGACAATTGGCGAAAGCAAATACAATTACCCAGGCAATACAACAGCTGATAATTTTTTGATAGCGCATACTTATTTAGCTTTTCCCCGATTCACGATGGTTATAAAATCATCTATCCATAAAGGATTGGCCGGATGGCTGCCATCGGGCAAAGCCTTTAAACTTTTAAAGGGAAAGATCGGATTAATGAACCAGGTTGGTGAATCGGGTTTCATATTTTTTGGTGCATCCTGACTCAAATATCCATAAGTGGCCAGCACTACACCATACTGTTGAAAATACCGGTAATACGTGAGCATAAAATGTTGTGGGAACCATGACCGGGAATCAAAAAACGCCTTCCATTCTTCCGGACTTACCTGTTCGCTGTTTGCCTTGCTATACCATTCATATAACTTCATTTCGGATGCATAGCCATATTTTTTTGCAAAGGTTATTCCCGCTTCGCTATCACCCAATTGGTCAGCATTGTGCTTATTATATAACCTGAACAAAGAAAACTCAGGAACTATAATGGGCTTGGTTGGCATAATGGACCGCGCAAATTTTAACGCCGCTTCCATTTCCAGCGAATCAGTTATATGTAAATGTACCGATAATCCTTTTAAGCGCTTATCCTGTTGGGCAAATTCTATCAATCCCCTAACCCCTGGTTTCTCCTGTTCTTCCTTCATAAACAGGCGTGGCAGCGAACCAACGTATACGTCGGGCCGCTTAACTGTTTTATGACTGTTATACCAGGGTTCTACCACTAAGCTTAACAACCGTTCCATAAAACGGATCAGCGGCACTATCCCTTCGCTGTTCTTTTGCAGGTCTTCTTCTTTTGTTTCCAGGTTCGGTTCGTTCCCCAGCTTGAACACATCTATATAAGGTCCTACCCTATCGAGTATTTGTTTAGCCGTTTCAAAGTATTTCTTTTCAGTGTCTGAGTTGGGCGCAGGAATATTGAGGTTAAACTTTCTGAAATCCCACCGGAACCCAAATGCCACTTTGTAGCCTTTCCTTTTTGCGGCTATCACTTTTCCCAATCCCGGTTCAGTGGCCGCATTTTTTGTACCATTAATATACTGAAAAATATAGGGTGTGGTACGGACCCACTCTACCGGGGTTTTCTTCAAATAGTCAAAATCAATGATCTCCGGGTCATGATTAAAGTTAGCCCCTATTTCCTGTGCAAGCAGAGAAGTTTGCAGGCCTAGCAACAAAACAAGGATCGTTAGTTTATTCATTTGGCTTTGTTTGTAGTATTTACTCCGCTGTTTGTATAGAATTTTTGAGCGCGTTGTTGATCGGGCCGCAATTTACCGTTGACCCATTTTATGGGTACCAGCCCCGGGCGGCAGGTAACGGCAAACTTTGTTCCCATGATGCCGCGTGGATTAAAAAAGGTAGTGGACCACCAGTTGCCATTTTTATCCTTAAAGATATTATTATGCCCGCCCTGTAAAATGGCGGCATACCGCGGCCCATAAGGACCATATACCTGATCGCTTTCCGCTACAACCACATCATAGCTATATAACGCACTGGTATCTTTTACGTCATCGCGCAGATAGGTATAGCGGCCACCCGGTTTGGCAATTGACCATACGGTTTGTAACAACTGGTATTTACCATCGTGTTTGGTAAGAAATACCCCTTCAATATATGGCTCCGGATCGTAGGGTGTTTCTTTCAATCTCTTAAACGGTTCGGCAATATCAGTCAACTCGCTGTTCATTTTTGTAATAAAATGATTATGCCCAACCAGATACACTTCCCCGTTATCGTCTTCAAAAAGACTGAGATCGATGTTATTAAAAATAGGTTTTGTTGCATTACCGGCAATATTCCGGTAAGGCCCTTCGGGTTTTCCTGAAGTGCTTTCCAGCACAAAAGAACCCATGCCCCCATTTAAACAGGCGATCAACAACCATTTCTTTTTGCTTTTGATATAATGCAACTCGGGGGCCCACAAAGCGCGGTAGATGGAATCGAGCGGGTCTTTGTTCAATGACAGGGTGCCTGGTTTCACCGGTTTTCCTTTTTTCTGCCAGTCGGCCCCATCCCTGTCAAAGCCCCAGATCAGGCCCAGCGGCTCCCATTGTTTCAGGTCTTTCGAGCGCCACATATACAAGCCATCGTTATAGTCCCAGCAATGCACTACACCGGTCGGAAATATTCTCCCGGGTGTGGCCGTTGTACCAGTCATATAATAGTAGCCATCAGGACCATACATTACATAGGTGTCACGCATCCAGGTATCCATAACAGGCGTTACAGCTGTGGGCACTGTTAACGATTGATCACCTACCGGAGCAACGGGATCACTATAAGCCGCCGATTGTTTCTGGGCATGGGCATAAAAAGAGGACATCAACAGACAGGCTGGCAATACGATATTCACTAGTTTCTTCATAACGCTATTCATCATTCATTATTTAAAAGGCAATGGGCAATCGGCAAACCTTCAACTTTCAACCTTCAACCTTCAACTTTCAACCTTCAACTTTCAACCTTCAACTTTCAACCTTCAACTTTCAACCTTCAACCTTCAACCTTCAACTTTCAACCTTCAACCTTCAACCTTCAACGACCTGTCAGGTGCAATTCAACCCACTGACTTTTCAAGACCCGATGATGCACCTTACAGGTCTATATCTTAATATCCATCATTCTGTAAACAAGCCTTATTAGCATCAATTTCTGTTTGGGGTATGGGGAATAATTTATGTTTATCGCTTGCAATGGTGAGGCCTCTTGCTTTAGCCAATGAAATAAATTTATCGTGACGCAACAGGTCTTCCCTTCTTTTGCCCTCGCTATAAAACTCCCACCCTCTTTCACGCAGGATCAGGTCGCGCAACACTTCTTTGCTGGTAGCATTGGCCAGCGTCAGGTTGGCAATACCTGCCCTTGTTCTAACGAGATTGATCAGGTCCAAAGCTTCCTGGGTGGGACCGCTTACTTCATTCAGCGCTTCCGCCCTTGTCAATAAAATATCGGCATATCGTAACACGGGCACATCGTTGCCACTATGATTACCTACGGTATTATTATCCCAGTATTTTAAACTGCGTACATTGTCGGCGGTGGACAGAAGGTTCACTATAGCACCACTGGTGTTTACATACCGGCGGATCAACAGGATAGCCCGTTTATCATTGGTGGTATCAAACGTGTTGGTAAAAGCAGTACGCATTCTGTAT
The DNA here is from genome assembly GCF_017742245.1 of Niastella soli. Taxonomy (GTDB): domain Bacteria; phylum Bacteroidota; class Bacteroidia; order Chitinophagales; family Chitinophagaceae; genus Niastella; species Niastella soli. Next base: position 307,891 of record NZ_JAGHKO010000005.1, on the reverse strand, counting down.
TGGGTGGCAAAATTGGCCATGGTCGAGGTCCAGACAAATTCGGGTATTTGTGGCGCCGACTTGAAGTTGGCCGGTAAGGCCCCGGCAGAATACCAGTTCCCAAAATTATTTTCATTACGACAGGGTTGCACCAGGATCATTTCCTTATTCGCTTCGTTCTCTACCCTGAACATATTCTGGTATTGCGGATACAACTGATAATATTTAAAATTCATCAATTGCACACAGGCGTCAGCAGCCTTCTGCCATTGTTTGGTATTGAGATAATATTTCGCAAGGATGCCAATTGCTACGCCCTTGTTAACGCGGCCAAACGCTTCTTCCTTACCTGGATCGGGCAGATCGGGAATAGCAGCCAGCAATTCTGATTCAATAAACGATCTCATGGCTTCATCAGTAGCTCTTGCCATGGTAGGTTCCGAAGTACTGGTAGTGCGTAAAGGCACCGGACCAAACCATTTGTACAACATGTCATAGGAGAATGCCCGTAATACTTTTGCTTCGGCAGCATACAGTCTTTTATTAGCATCGGAAGTTTTTACATTCTCCACGTTTTCCAGTACAATGTTGGCATCGCGCACACACCGGTAATTGGGGGCCCAAACATCGGCCTGAAAAGTACCCAGTGTTGCATCCCAGGTAAAATTGATCAGCTGGGTAAGCGTGAGGAATTCCGTTCCCCCACTATTGATGGCGATATCGGTTGTTACTTCAGAATTATTGATCAGAAAACGGGAAGGCGTGGGATTCTGCATAAAAGAATAGGAAGAAAACAACACCGCCTTGATACCACTTTCAGTGGTCAGCACATTGCCGGGCGCCAGTTCACCCGGTGGGGTTACTTCAAGGGCCTTTTCACAGGCAGTTTGAACAAAGAGCATGCTTATGAAAGCAGCTGCCACGATAATATTTTTAGTCATATAGCTTTTTTAGAATTGAACATTTACACCAACCAGGAAGGTGCGGGTCATGGGATAGGAACTGTAATCTATTTTCAGAATATCGTCACCTATAGCGTTTACGGCAGGGTCAACACCTGTATACTTTGTTATGGTAAACAAATTATTGCCGCTTACATATGCCTGTAACGACTTCACCACTTTGTTATTCATCCTGAAATTATAACCCAACCGTACAGATTGCATCCGCAGGTACGAAGCATCTTCCACCGTTCTGGAATTGATGGTTTGTTGTCCCTGTGAAGTAGGATTTACAAACGAAGGATATTTGTTGGTAGGATTGTCAGGCGTCCAGCGGTTTAAATAGGGTTCTGCCAGTCTGTTCCTTCTAAAGCTCACCGGGAAATAGCTATCCAACATGGCATTGTTGATGATGCTAGCGCCATGTGATCCTTCTACAAAAACAGAAAGTGTAAATCGTTTGTACTCAAAATTATTGGTAATACCATAGGTAAAATCGGGTAATGATTTACCAAGGATCGTACGATCGTTGGCGTTGATGGTCTTATCGCTCACTACATCTCTGAATTTCAGGTCACCGGCTTTTACGCCTGCAGGAGCTGTTGAAAAATCATCGCCCGTTTGCCAAACCCCATCCACCACATACCCGTAATAACTGCCCAGCGATTCACCGGGTTTTATAATACTGGCATTGGTAATATTCCCGGCATTACCGGTCAGGATCTGCTCTAAAGGCCCCAAACTGGTTACTTTGTTCTTAATGGTAGAAAATACCACACCCATGTTCCAGTTAAAGCCTTTATCGCTGCGGAAGATATCACCGGCCAGCGTTACATCCACACCAGTGTTCCTCATACCTCCAATGTTCTGGGTTTTCACACCAAACCCGGTGCTCAATGGAACAGGCAGATCGAGCAACAGATCGGAGGTGCGTCTGTCGTAATATTCTATAGAACCTGTTAATCTCCTGTTGAATAAAGCAAAGTCAACACCGATGTCGGCCTGTTTGGCAGCTTCCCATTTCAGATCAGGATTCGCCACTCTTGAAGGCACCAGTGAACTACTGCGTACGCCGCCAAATATGGCATCGGCGCCGCCTGAGAAAGTAGTTATGTATAAATAGTTGGCAATTGACTGGCTGCCGATAACCCCATAGCTCGCACGTACTTTCAGTTCATCGATGAAATCCAGGTCATGCATAAATGATTCTTCGTGGAGCTTCCAGGCAAGGGCAACCGATGGAAAATAACCAAAGCGGTTATTAGGGCCAAACCGCGAAGAGCCATCTGCTCTGAAGCTGGCCGTAATCAGGTAGCGGTTGAGGTAACTATAATTAACGCGGCCCAGATACGAAATGATCTTGGTAGAGGCCCGGCCGCTTCCGATCTGGTTCAAAGCGCTGTTACCAGTTCCTATTGCATTGTAGGTAAGATCGGGTAATGAATAGCCACGGCCATTTCCACCAAATGAATTGGAGGCAAAATGCTCATAGGTGGTACCTCCTACGGCACTGATCGTATGCGCCTTGCCGATCTCTTTATTAAAGTTCAGCGTAGCTTCGCCCATATAATAATTTACATTACCGGTATTGATGGTTGCGATACCACCCACGGATCCGCCGGCAATGGTTTTGGGGTCTAACCAGGTATTTCGCTGCACCATATTTACATCACCCGCTCCTTTTACTTTTACCGACAGTTCTGGAACAATAAAATATTCCCCATATACTGTTCCAAATGTTCTGAACCCATCACTGTTGGCATACTGTCCGTTTATCAGGGCTACCGGATGGTCCATAGTTGTCATAAAGGGCGAGCGGTAATAATTGCCATTGTCATCATATACCGGGTAAGAAGGATCATAATTAATGGCTGAATACAAGGCACTACCATTCTCGTTTATGCCTAACCCAACTGAATTGAAATCATCATGGATATAAGAGGTATTCAGGTTGAAACCAAAGGCATATTTTTTGGCTACGCTGTTATCGAGATTGAACCGTGCTGTGTACCGTTTAACTCCGGAATTTTTCACCACACCCTGTTGGTTAAAATACCCGAGTGAGGCATAATAGCGGGTATTGTCGCGACCGCCGGAAAACGACAGGTCATGACTTTGTACATTGGCACTGCGAAACAATTCCTTTTGCCAGTCGGTATTCACCGGATCGTTCGTTACTCTTTCTGTAGCAACGCCACCGCCGGCATCGATGATCGCATTCAATGCTTCTTTATATTGTTCCCCGTTCAACATCTTGAGGGAATTGGCTACTTCCTGCGATCCGTAATAGGCATTGTACCCCAGCTTCATTCTGCCAGAGGAACCTTTCTTTGTAGTGATCATCACTACGCCATTTGAACCACGCGAGCCATAAATGGCAGTGGCAGACGCGTCTTTTAAAATTTCTATGGATTCAATATCGGACGGGTTCAAACTGTTCAATGGATTGCGCGGATTGGGTGTAGCCACAAAACCGGCACTGCTGCCAGATACGGGTGACAGGTTATTCACCGGCATTCCATCTATTACATACAAGGGATCGTTACCGGCAGTAATAGAACTGGCGCCCCGGATCTTCACACTCATGGCGCTGCCGGGCTCACCACTTTTTTGATATACCTGCACCCCGGCTGCACGACCCAATAAAGACTGCTCCACGTTTACATTGGCCCCGGGTGTAAGGTCCTTTGCTTTTAATGATACCACCGAACCAGTTACATCGGTCCGCTTTACCGTACCATATCCCACTACTACCACTTCGCCCAAGGCATTGTCAGATGGGTCCAATGAAATATTCAGGGTGGCAAAATTCCGTACAGATACTTCCTGTGTTTTATAATTCACATAGGAAACAACCAACACCGTATTATCATTATCTACTTTAATTGTAAAAGCACCGCTGCTGTTGGTGGTTACAGCGGTATTAGTCCCTTTTATCATTACGGTTACATCAGGCAGTGATTCACCGCTTTTGGCGGTAACTTTTCCGGTTACCATCCGGCTTTGCGCCTGTGCCATCAGCACCGCGAAAAGAAACAAGACCGGCAACAAAATTTTCTTGTGAACAATCATAAGAAGCTGTTTTAGTTAATTACGAATCAGGGACAGGTTGTATTGGTGGTATTGATATCAGCAAACTGGGCCAGATAGGCATACCGGCCTTGTGCATCGCCCGATGGCAGCAGTTCTACTGAACGGCCAACAAATATGGAGTTCAGCACCCAGGGATCGGTTGTTGCGGTGAAATCGGTATTTAACGGATAACTTTGCCGCACGGCATAAGTGGCTACCCAGAATTTTGAATTGGCCTTAAAGAGCTTGAAAGAATTGCACATATAATCCTTCCGGTCATACAGGAAAGGAGTGTTTTGATGAAAGGCATTCCATTCTTCCACCTTGCGCGGGTTCTTCAATGCATAGTCTATATACTGCCATACTTTTGTTATACCGGCCGGTGGCGGAAAAATATTATCGGTAGTACTGGCGTTGCATGCAGCTAAAAAGGCAGCAGTTAGATCGTTACTTAAATTATCGCGCCACCATTTCATCAGAGAGTATTCTGTAACAATGATCTTTTGATTATCCCTGATCTTATCATTCACAAAATTGAGTACGGTGGTTATTTCAGGATTATTATTATGATGAATGTGCAGATCGATGCCCGCAACCCAGCTGGTGGCTTTGCACCAGGCAAGCAGGTTATTGATCCCGGCATTTGTTTGCCGGCCGCTTTGGTACATATTATCGAACGACCCTACAAAGATGGGTCGGTTGATACTATGCGCCGTTAAGTACTGGTTTACGCGGGTGGCTGCGGCTTTATAAAAAGAGTTAAGGGGTTCATTCCAGGTGGAAGTTTCCGATTCAATAAACGGCTCATTGCCCACCACAATTACGTCGGTCTTTGCAATCACCCTGTCGAGGATGTTATCAATAAAACTGATGTAATTGTTCCAGGTGGTGCTGTTCACGGCCGGATATGCCCGGGTCATGAAATTGAACTTGAGGTTCAACACCGTTTTATAACCCAGGTCTTTCAACGTAAGGTATTTTGCAATTTTGGCGTTCGTATTCAGGTCCTGCGCGTCGTAGTGAGAAAATACGTCCAGAAAACCCCGCACCCATTTTGTTTTACTGGTACTTAATTCACCGGTTTTGATCTCCTGGAAACTTTCATTATAATTCACGCCGATGTATTGCTGGTTATCGGATACCAGTATGCCGCCAGCGGTGGCCAGAGCAGTAGTTGAATCATCCGGGTTATTGGCTTCCCTCTGTTGTTGTTCGCTTTTTTTACAGCAGATAAATAAACAGCTTATACTTATATAAAAAATAAGCTGTCGCTTCAGTAAGTAGTTTGTTGGCATGGTGGGTATTTTTTTGCAATCGTTAATAGGATCGCTATAAAAATAGCTCCTGTACCCACCTGGGGAGTGTAAGAAATGTAGATAATAATGAGAAAAATGTAGCTTTTTTGTGAAACGGCCAAGTCTTTATTGCAGAACCCTTTATTTCAGCAACCGGCAGAATGAAACACAGGAAACCCACCCCTATCCCTCCCAGGAGGGGAATCCTTCAAACAAGCATTAACTAAAGACATTGAATCGGCAATGAGCAATGGGTTCTCTAAATCCGTTAATCCCTCAATTTCATATCTCTTTCTTCGCCTTCCATTTCAACCTTATTAACCCTATCAACCTGTCAACTGGTCAACCCATACTCCTTTGGCCCTACTTTAAACTGTTGTTGAAAACATTTGGTGAAATAAGAAGGGGAACTAAAGCCCGACAAATATGCCACTTCAGCTACCGTATGTTGTTGCTTCGTCAATAATTTGGCAGCGTGTTTCAGTCGGATCAGCCGGATCAGTTCATTAGGCCCCATACCCGACAGGATCTTGAGTTTTTTATGCAGGTTCGACCGGCTCATTGCCAGTTCCTTACTGAGTTCCTCCACCGATAATTGCGGATCGGTCATGCGCTGTTCAATGATAGCCATTATCCGTTCCATAAATTCTTTATCGCGGGTATTGGTAGTAAGCACTTCGGCATTCACTGCCGGCTGTTCTGAAAACTTCAACCGTAACCGTTCTCTCGATTCCAGCAGGTTCTTCACAATGGCCACCACATGTTTCCATTTAAATGGTTTGGTGATGTAAGCATCGGCGCCAGCCTGTAAACCTTCCAGTTCGGCCTCGGTATTACTTTTTGCAGTCAATATTATGAACGGGATATGGCTGTAATTAACATTGTTCTTGATAACCCGGCACAATTCAAAACCACTCAGTTCAGGCATCATTACATCAGACAGGATCAGGTCTATGGCCTTCTGCTCCAGCACCTGTAACGCTTCCTTCCCATTCGTGGCCTTTTCTACCGCAAACCCATCGGCCCGCAAGCTTTTGGCAATAAAGTCAAGCAGCTTATCATCGTCTTCTGCCACCAGTACGGTCAATTTATCAGCAGCATCGGCTACCAATTCCTCTTCGGCATGGCTGGTATTACTGATCGACTCATAAGGCAGCTCGAGGGTAAAAGCTGTTTTAACCCCTTCCTTGCTTTCGACCAACAACTGGCCGCCGTGTTTCTCCGCAAGGGCAGCGGCCAATGCTAAACCAATGCCACTTCCACCAAGGTTATGGTATTCATAATTCCCGGAAGTAGTGGTAAAGAATTTCTTGAAAATATGTTTGCTATCGCTAGCAGAAATACCGATGCCATCATCTTCCACCGTCACGGAAAAGCGGGTACGGCCATCCTCACCGGTTACAAGGTCATTGATGCTGATGGTAACCTTGGTGCGCGTAAACTTGAACGCATTGATCAGCAGGTTGCTTACTACTTTATTCAGTACTTCGGGGTCTGCCTGTACTTCAAGGCGGTTCACCCGGGTGCTCATACTAAATTCAACTCCCTTTTGATAAGGCAATGAAGAGAACCGGGAATACAGGCTTTGCACCAACGACACCACTTCCACTTCTTCTTTATGAATGGTATAGGCATCGCTTTCGATGCGCCGGAAATCGAGTAACTGGTTCACGAGGCTCATCAGGCGGTTGCTGTTCTCTTCCATTAACTGCAGTTGCTCCTGTTCTGCCGCCTGCCATTTGTTTAATGACAGTAATCTCTCCAGCGGAGCCATGATCAATGACAAGGGCGTTCTTATTTCATGGGCCATCACCGTAAAGAACTCGATCTTGCGGGCATAGAATTCCTGTTCTTCCTTCACCTTCATTTTTTCGAGTCGGGCCTGATTTTTTCGCCGGTGATAATTCTCCACATAATAAAATGCCCAGTATAAAGAAGCAATGAACAACAATACGTAAATAACATAGGCCAGCGTGCTGCGGTAGAACGGCGGACGAATAACTACTTTTACCGATGCCGGCTCACTGTTCCAGTTATTATCATCTGCGGTTGCTTTTACCAGGAACCGGTAAGTGCCCGGCGACAAATTGGTATAGGTAGCTTTACGTTCATCATTTACATAATTCCAGCCCGTATCGAAACCTTCCATTTTATAAGCATACCGAACTTTTTCGGGTGTACTGAAATTAACGCCGGCAAATTCAAAACTAAATACCGATTGATCATGCGACAAGGATACCTTCCCGGTATAATTAATGGATTGCTGCAACGGCCCATCGGTGGAAACCGGCACTTCTTTATTAAATAATTGAAAAGCGGTGATGATCACTTTATTGTTCTGAGTGTCCTTGCCGATTGCCAGGGGATTGAACATATTGAAACCTTTTACCCCACCCATCAGCAAATTTCCATCGAACGCTTTATAACCGGCCTTGTAATTAAACTGGCGGCTTTGTAAATTGTCTTTGTGTGTAAAGTGTTTTACTTTGCCAGTGCTCATATGCAGGCTGTAAATGCCATCGTTTGTGGAAACCCACAACTGGCCTTCATCATCTTCGAGCACACTGTATATTACGTTGGCGTTTATTCCTTTTGCTTTATCATATACCGTAACCTGTTTTGTTTGCCGGTTGATCCGGTGTAAACCACCGCCATCGGTGCCTACCCAAACATTTCCGTTATTATCATCGTGTAAACAGGTAAGCTTGTTGGTAGTTAATCCGCCATTACCGGTAGTGATGCTTTGCCACTCCCCTGTTCGCTTATTGAGAATATGCAAGCCGTTGTTATAAGTGGCAAACCACATATTCTTCGAAGCATCCTCGTACATATCATACACGATGGTATTGTGAACGCCGGGCCGGGTATATTCAACAAACCGGTCATTGGCGGCATCATACCAGTTCAGGCCCCTGTCGGTGCCCACCCAGATCTCGCCTTCTTTGTCTTCATACAGGGAGAAAACGTTGTCGCTGTTGAGAGAATGCGCATCATCGATCTGGTGTTTGTATTGCTTTACCTTTCCGGTAGCGGCATCATAGACATTGATACCACCTGCAAACAAACCGATCCATAACAATCCCTTTTTATCGCGCATCAGCACATGGATATTATGGTAGGAGAGTTTCTGTTGTTTGGGCAGAAAAGGATATTGACGGAACGATTTATCTTTTGTATTAAAGTAGTTTAACCCGCCATCTTCCGTTCCGATCCAGAATTTTCCCGGAGCATCTTCCAGAAAACAACTCACTGCCCGGCCGCTTAAGCTATTGGCATTGCCGGTTGGATAATACAATTCAAAAGCAGACCCTTTTTCTTTAAAATAACTTACACCACCAAAAAAAGTACCCACCCATACAATGCCTGTTCTGTCGGGATATATGGAGTATACTGAGTTATCGCTGATGCTCAACGGGTCGGCAGGATCGTTGGTGCAAGAAGCGATATTACCGGTAGCTTCATTCAGTACGTTCAATCCTTTTTCTGTTCCAATATAAACTATGCCGGGAGAAGCCTGGCAAATACTTCTGACGATATCATCATTGATCGCCGGCTTACTGGTTTTGTTATAGGTCTTAAATAAACGGGTAGCCGGATCATACACGCAAACACCCCCATTCATAGTACCGGCCCAGATCTTTCCCTGCTGATCTTTGTACAGGGCGATAATAAAATTGCTGTTTACGCCTTTTGTATTGTCGTAATTGGTTACCTCCATGGTTTTGGTATCCAGCACATCGAGACCATTACCATAAGTACCGATCCAGAGATTGCCGTTATTATCCAGCGCCAGTTTGGTGAGCACATCAGATGATAATGTTTTTGCCTGCTCCTTATGTTCAAGGTGCAGCATTTTTTTATCAGTGGGAGTATACCGGTATAATCCATGCAGGCGGGTGGTTATCCAAATGGCACCTGCTTTATCTTTCAAGAGATCAAACACCACTTTACCTTCCAGTTCAGGTAAAGGTTCAAACCGCTCTGTTTGCAGATCAAGGATATAGATACCATTTTCCGTACCTATCCATAAATGCGTGCTGTCGGCCTTTTCAATGGCATGAATAAAATTATTACCCAGTGAGGCCGGGTTATCTTTTTTGAATTGATATAATTTGAACTGATAACCATCAAAACGGCTGACGCCATTCTTGGTACCAAACCACATAAAGCCCTGGTCGTCCTGTTTAATGGCGCGCACCGTGTTGGATGACAGGCCATCGGCTACCGTGTAATTCCGGAAAAGCAGTTGCTGGCTGTTGCCGTACAGACAAAGCAGCAAACAAAAAACAAATAAGATCGAGAACGGTCTGCACATAATCATACTAATTATAAAAACCCTGACCTCTACAATGGCGCCCCGCCTCAGCGGGGTACCTGCCTCATGTTCAAATCATCCAGATCAATCGAACCCCGCAAAGCGGGGCAGGCTCTGACAGGTCAATCCTTTGGTTTTCCATTTGACCTGTCAGGATCGCTTGAACCCACTAATTGCACAGACACCGATGGCGAACCTTACAGGTCATTACTTATTTAACGCGGTCCACTGCCAGGACGCAAATGAATATACGGTTTCATACTGTTATACCAGTTTTCCCAGGCAGTTTTCATTTCATTTAATTTATCGGCATTGGTGGCGGCGACATTGGTATGCTCGTTGGCATCTTTACTCAGATCATATAATTCCCACTCATTGCCATTGGTCTTCATCACCAGTTTCCAGTTTCCGTTAATATACGCCTTGCCGCGTACATGTTCAAAGAAAATGTCTTTTCTACCTTTCTGCGTTTTGCCCTGGATAATGGGTAATAAGCTTTGCCCATCCAGGGGCGATAAGGTATTTCCATTGTATGCAGCCGGATATTGAAATTTATTTACAGCAAGCAGGGTAGGCAAAATATCGGTCACATGCCCCAGCGCCGGGTTCAAACTTCCCTTCTTTGCTTTTAAGCCGGCAGGCCAGTGAATGATCATGGGGGTGTGAATACCGCCTTCAAAACTTTCCATTTTCCAGAAACGGAAGGGGGTATTCAATGCATTCGCCCAATTGGACCCAATGCCCGTATAAGAAATTTCGCTGCCAATGTTTTCGGGCGTAACTTCTTTATCATACTGCAACGTTCGGCCATCCCGGGTTTGTGAAGGACGATCGTACCCAGGCGCACTGGGGATCTCAGGCGAAGCGCCATTGTCGGCCAAAAACAGGATCAGCGTATTTTGTAAGGTATTGGTTTGCTCCAGTGTTTTGATGATCTCACCTACTCCCATATCCAGCCGTTCTACCATGGCGGCATGCGTGGCCATTTTTGTCGCCTGTTTTTCTTTTTCGGCTGGTGATAGTTTTTCCCAGGCGCCGTTCGAACCCATTACATCCAGTAAAGGCATATTCGAAGTATCGATCAGTCCCATTTTTACCATGCGGCTATACCGCTGTTTGCGCAACTCATCCCACCCCATTTCGTATTTGCCTTTGTATCTGGCAATGTCTTCGGGCCTTGCATGGACCGGCCAATGCGGCGCCGTATAAGCAACATACATGAAGTATGGCTTTTTAGCAGCAGTGAATTCTTTTATGTATTCCACCGAAGTTTTATTGATGGCATCGGTGATATAATAATCTTTGGGGACCGCCTTCACCGGCTTTTCTCCATCCACCAATGAGAAGGGATCAAAATAATCAACCACACCCCAGATAACGCCATAGTGTTTTTGAAAACCGCGGTTGATGGGGTAGCTTTCCAGGGAAGCAAACGGTGAATCGAGGCAGGCCTGGTGATCCAGCCATTTCAACTGCTCTTCTTTGGTAGGCCGCTGCACGTCATCGCTCAGGTGCCATTTTCCTACCATCCCGGTCTGATATCCGTTTTCTCTCAATAATTCAGCAATCGTAGCGCCGTTGTGAGTGAGGGCATTCCCGTTCTGGGCCAGTCCAACTTTATGGGCATATTGTCCGGTGAGCAGACTTGCGCGGGTAGGACAACAACGCGCATTGTTGTAAAAGTTGGTCATGCGCAGGCCGTTCTTCGCCAGCTTGTCCAGGTTGGGGGTATTTATTTCGCCGCCATAACAACCGATATCGCTATACCCCATATCGTCGGCCATAATTATAATGATGTTAGGGGCTTGCTTTCCTTTTTCCTGCGCCTGCAAAAATGGCGCAACGAACACGCAAATAAGAAGTAAGAAATTCCTTTTCATATGAATACAATCTTGATACAAGTTGCTTTTTGTAAAAGGGAACCGCTATCAAATTTGTAGACTTTTATTGTAAAATTGTCTTTTCGACAACGCTAATCTATGTTTTGCAACATTTTACGTAAAACGGGTCCGCCTAAATATTATTTGTAGTGGCGTGTAATGGAAGCGCTTACACCCCGGATAAATATTTGAAATTATTTAAATTACGCATTAAAGCAACCGCCTAACTTGTCAGATAGCACTTCAACACCATCCCTTCTTTACAGATTTTCTGAAGGAGATCCTGCAGCGTTGGGAGAACTGTCAGACATGTTCTCGCCCGCCCTGTTGGGGTTTGCTACCCGTTTATTGAGTGAGCCATTTCTGGCGCGCGATATTGTACAGGATGTGTACATCAAATTGTGGGAGAAAAGAACGGAAGCTTTTGATTCGCTGGAAGGGATAAAAAAGTATCTTTTTGTTGCTACCCGCAATGCCTGCTTCAACCAGAATGAAAAATACCGCGTTCGCCATGGCCAGGCCATTGTCGCCAACGACACGGATGCCGATGAGGCCATGCGCAAACTCATCCTATCGGAATACATGGGCCTTATTTATCAGATAGTATCGGCCATGCCGGAAAAATTACAGCAGGTCTTTTATCTCAGTTTTGAAGATGGCCTACAACCGGAAGAAATTGCCGAACGGCTCAACATCCCCAAACAAACCATTAAAAACCGGAAAGTGGAAGTTTACAAGGCGCTGCGCGATGGATTGAAACATTATAAAGTGGCCATTCCACTGTTGTTAAAGATGCTTTTCCCCCACTAAAAAGCTTTTTTCAAAAAAAGGCTGCTTTTCCAGGTACGCTAAACCTGTTCGCCTGTTGTATTATAAAATAGTTATTTCTGGAAGCGAACGATCAATATATAGAAGATGGTTTTCAATTGGTTAATATCATCTATCAATTGAAAGAAGGCATGCCTGTTATGGGAGAAGAACAGCAACTGCTAAACAACTGGCTCCGGAAATCGGAAGCCAACCAATTACTCTTCACTCTCCGCGAGCTACCAATATCACCGATCTGCCAAAATTCTTTTTAGATTACCCAACAGCGTTGGTAAACAGTGCCAGCACCATTTCATCGCTCTGGCAGTATTCAGATGTCCAGGTGCGCAAGGCCGATTATATCAAATTGCGCAACATCGTACTGTCGTACAATGTGAACAATGCCATCACCCGTAAGTTGAAAATGACTGGCATCAGATTGTCTGCCCAGGCGAACAACCTTTGGTACTGGAGCGCCGCCGGTGACGATATTGATCCGGAAACATACAGCATCAACAGCCGCACCAGAGCCGTGCAGATCCCGAAATCATTTGTATTTGCATTAAAGGTTAATTTCTAAACTGTATTTATGAAGAAGATTGTATGGTTGAGATGGGAATTATGCTGATCTCAAAAACCACCAGCATTAAATAATATGAAGTACTTCTTAATTACCCTTATTTCGTATGCGCTTTTGAGTAGCTTTGTAAGCCCCCATTTTGGAACGCCCGGCAAAGTAACCGGCTCTTACCTGTTGTTAAAAGACAGGCTAATTGTATCTGATTCCATGGCGGCCTCAGGCCATGCGCTTACCTTAAGCCAGGAGTTGGAAAAAATGAAGCTGTCTAAAAAGCAATTCAAACCAACGGATACCATTGAAAAGGTGCAGGCGGCTGCTGTTCAACTGGCAAAGGCTATTTCAGCCACACATAACATCAATAAGCAACGCGCTTATTTCGCTGAATTGTCAACGAGAGTATGGGTGCTGTTGGAAAAGGAGAAAAAACCAGCATATCCCCTGTACAAACAGGTTTGTCCCATGACCGGCGTTAGCTGGATCAGTAAAGACTCGGCTATTAAGAACCCCTATTACCCCAAAAATATGTTGACCTGCGGTAAGGTTACCGCCGTTATTGGAGCTACCAATTAATTCGCAGTAGGTATTGGACGCTAAGTCAACAACAGGTCCCCACTTCGGTGCGGGGCTTTTTTTTATTTAAACCAAAAGGTTTTTCTTGTTTTATTACCATCCTTTCAAAGAACTACCGTATACGAATACAAAACTACCCATTATCTTCATACGACAGCTCCATCCTGTGACGGCCTTCGGAAAACGGTGGGACGGGCTTCGGAAAACAGTGGGACGTTTGGTAATTTCTCCACTGAAATCTCAATTTAAGCGTGACGGTTCAGCAGAAAACGGTGGGACGAATGGTCGAAATCCTGTGACGGTTTTTATTTCCTTCGCTTTGCCTTCACTGATCCTTCTCTGTTCCTCCACAGATCCTTCACTTTGGGTATACTGGTGCCGAGGTATCAATGAAGTACTAGTGAGATAGCATTATATAGCTATCGAGATATAGTAAATATCCGTTACATATGCTACCAAGCTGCCGGCAGGATAGCACCCGAATGGCACTGGATATGGGGGTTCAGTGCGGGTTTAGTGCGGGTTCAGTGCGGGTTTTAGGCGTGAAATGGCTATCCGGAGTGAATCTGACTGGAACTATTAGCCTATTATTATATTAGTTAATACCCTGCTTCGCACCTGAAGAAAGCACCACACACAAGAAAACAACTGAAAGCCCAAAGCCTGAAAACTGAAGAATTCCCGGTGTTCCCGGTTTTTAGCCTTTTATCACGAAACAACAACCAAAAGCGGGTAAACACTGTTGATAAGCACGTTATGGAGACCTTTTTTAATAATCTTACAAGATTTAAAGCACTTTCAGAACGCGGCCAGGCCATGCTCCTGCCTTTGTTTACCCGGCTCGAGTATAAAAAAGGCGAAACATTGATCCGCTGCGGAAAACCCTGCCAGAGTTTGTATCTAATTGAACAGGGGTATTGCCGCGCTTTCAATATCCAGGACGGACTGGAAGTTAATATAAATTTTTATTTCGAGTACGAAACGATGACCCACAAGAACAGCTACGTGTTCAATACGCCGGCCGATTTTGCAGTGGTGGCCTGCGAACCTATGATCGTGCACCGTGTTGATAAACCAGAACTGCTGGAAGCGACCAGGTTATGCCCTGAATTGGAGGAGGCCGGGAAAAAGAACCTGGAGCTTATTGCCGCCAAACAGGAACGGCAAATGCAACTATTCAGGATCCTGACAGCCAAGGGCCGTTATGAGTTTTTAGAGCAGCATGACCCCGAATTATTACAACGGGTGTCTATTTCGCAACTGGCCTCTTACCTGGGGGTTAAACGCGAAACTTTAAGCCGCATCCGCAACAAAAGAATGCGGTCGGCTACTTTGTGATCTTTATCACGGGTACAGATCCCTTATCCCGACTTACTTTGTTGTAAAGTTAGCAGCATATGATACCTCATTCCGTTTACCAGATCTTTCTTATTCTTCATTTAACCGCATTCGCCGTATTTACCGGTACGCTGATCGCCAATCTGATCAACAGCAATCAACTCTGGTTGTATAGCGACAAAGACCCTGCCATTACAAAAGCCTTATTCAATACCATCGGCAAATATAACACCATAATGGGCCTTTGCCTGGGGGTGGCTTTGTTGATGGGTATAGCCATGATGAGCCAGATGCATAAGGTATATGGACCGCAATTGTGGTTCCGTATCAAGATCGGACTGTTAGTACTGCTTTTGGTGGTAAGGGTCCTCTATTCCAGAAACCTGGGTCAGCTTAAGAAAGGGATCAACAATGATATAAAGATCTCTTTTGCAGAAGTTCGGAAAAAGTTCTCTCTTTTTCAATTGCTTACCATCTTTATAATTGGAGGCATTATTATTTTAAGTGTATTCAGGTTCAATTAAGATTCGAAAGACCTGTAAGGTTTGCCATAGGGTCTTGCACTTACAGTGAGCTTAAGCGAACCCCGATGTATCGGGGCAGGCTCCGACAGGTTCTTGTTTCGAAAAGCCTAAATTTGACCTGTCAGGTGGACTTGACTTTCTAAATATTCAAGAGATTAAAGTCCTCCTTACAGGTCCAATTCATGCCACTTTAAATCGGCAAAAGAAATAGCTGCCTTTACCAACGGTTGACTCCACCCCTATTTCACCTTCCATAGCATCGGCAAAGTCCTTACTGATAGCCAGTCCTAACCCCGTGCCCTTTTTCTCATGAATACCGGGCACGCGGTAAAAGCGATCGAAGACCTTTTGCTGAAGTGAAACGTCAATGCCTATACCAAAATCCTGCACACCTATTTCAATATGACCCGAATCATGCAAACCTGCTTTTACCGTTATATGATCGTTCTGCGCGGAATAGCGAATGGCGTTGGTGAGGAAGTTATTGATGATCCAAACGGCTTTTTCTGCATCGGCCTTTACCGCTGGCAAATACTCACTGAGCTGCTGTTTTATCTGAATATTCTTTTCCCGAGCTGCATTTTGTACAGCAGCCAGCGCCTTGCTGACTATATCGTTCACAGGAACCGCTTGCAAATTTAATTTGATCTTCCCGCTTTCCACCTGCGACAGATCGAGTAATTCACTTAAGATGCGCAACAGGCGCTGATTATCGTCTTTCAGGCTTTGCACAAGTTCTTTTTGTTCCGTGGTCAGGTGCCCTATTCTTTCATCTTCCAGTAAACGTAAACTAAAGTCGGAGGACGCCAGCGGCGTTTTTAATTCATGGGAGATAGTGGCAATAAAATTGGTCTTCGCCACATCCAGTTCTTTATAAGGCGTGATGTTCTTTAAAATAAGCACATGCCCCATTGTTTCCTGGTCCTGTTCTATATCTATTTGTTCTTTGGTAAAGTAATTCTCTTTATTGTTCACTACTATCTTAAACGGCATCCCGTTTTCTTCTTTGGTCAGGAACCGGAACAGGTCGTTGCGTTTTTGAATATCGGCCTGTGCATGCCCCACCGCATCTGCTTCTTTTAAATTCAACAACTGCAGGGCCTGCTGATTGGCGAATAAAACCGTACCATTTTTATCGATACCAATGCTGGCATCCTTTAGTGAATTGATCACCGTTTCTGCCCGCTTCTTCTCAAACAGGATCTTCGCCAGGTTGCTGTGTTCATAGGCATCCAGCTGCTGGGCCATATCGTTAAACGCTTTGGCCAGGTCGCCAAACTCATCATCCCGCTGCAGGTGAATACGCTGGCTATAGTTTTTATTGGCAATAGCTTTTATCCCTTCCGTTAGTTTTATAATAGGATTGGCGATCAGTCCGGGGAAATTTACAATGAACGTAAACCCGATAAGGATACAAAAAGAAATGATCAGGGGAATGATCACCTTGGCATTTTCAATTTCCTTTTGTGATTGAATATTCTTGGCATTGATGGCATCCAGGTTGATCTGAATAATACGACTGATACTCTTTTGCAGCGCCAATTGCAGCGGCAATGAATCATCGTGTAACAGAAAGGTATTATAATCCCGGTGCAGGGTATGGGTAATAGCTGATTCGCCTTGTTCGGTAACATTGGTTTCCTGCGCCGCCAGGTTCTCTTCGAATACCTTCCGCGCCATATCCCGTTCTTTTTCCCAGGCATTCAGCGCATCGAGCATTTTGTGGCCATACTCCACACTTTTATTATTATCCTTCAGTACATCCTGCGACTCCAGACTGATCTTATTAAAATAATAGAAACCCACGCCGCCTACCAGCAGCAAAAGCAGGAACAGAAACCCTACACCCAGGGCTAGTTTTGTTTTTAGCTTTAATGCCATTACGATAATATAATGATATCAATATCCTTTTCTGAAAGGGTTTTTAGCAATTGGTTGAATAAGCTTGTCCTCAAAATTACCTGAAATAAATTCAAATGTGGTTTTCCTATACAAATCGTGGTGATCTTTTTATCAATAGCGGTTTGAATGATCTCGTTTGCAACCTGTTTGCTTTTTACCTGCAGCACTTCAGCCCCCAGTTCGGTGGCCAGTTTCAGGTTATTGATCAAATGCCGTTGCGCGGCCAGAGGGATTTTATCCAGCTCCTCCTGGGGTGTTTGTACGTATAAAACAAACCAGTCGGCATTGTAATACGATGCCAGCCGGCCGGTTTTACGAATAATTCGTTGCGCCGCTCCATGGGAAGAGGAGATACAGGCCAGGAAACGCTCATGCTGCCAGGTCTTGTTCTTCGTAACGGTATAGTCAACTTTTCTTTCTACCTGACCAGCCACTTCTTTCAGCGCCAGCTCCCGCAACTGCAGGATCTTTTCAGGTTGAAAGAAATTTGTAAGCGCCTGTTGCACTTTATTGTGATCATAGATCTTTCCTTCCTGTAACCGCGTGATCAGTTCCTGGGCCGTTAGGTCGATGTTCACTACTTCATCGGCCATTTGCAATAACTTATCCGGCACTCTTTCTTTTACTTCTACGCCGGTTATTTGTTTTACGTCTTCATTGATGCTTTCAATATGTTGAATATTCACTGCGGTGATCACATCGATACCGGCTTCCAGGATGTCTACCACATCCTGCCAGCGTTTTTCATTTTTACTACCCGGGATATTGCTGTGCGCCAGTTCATCAACGATCACCACCTCGGGATGTAATAACAATACGGCCTGTACATCCAGTTCATCCAACTGTTTACCCTTGTAAAAGACCTGTCGCCGCGGGATCAGCGGCAAACCTTCTACCAGTGCATGCGTTTCCTTGCGGTTATGCGTTTCTACATAACCCACTTTTACATGTACATTTTTACGAAGCAGGTCATGCGCTTCCTGTAGCATCCGGTAGGTTTTGCCTACGCCAGCGCTCATGCCTATGTATATCTTCAGCTTTCCCCGTGCCGACTGATTGGCCAGGTCGAGGTAACGCTGAACCTGTTCATCTTTATTGTTAGAAACACTCATATGCTATTTTAAAAATTGACGGCTACCGAAAAAGTAATTGCGGTATTAACGCCGGTAGGACTTTCATCAGCTTTCAAAAAAATATCATCCTTGCTGTTTAACATCCGTCCTTCCAAACGCAGCGCTATATTCTTTATGGGTATGTAATCAACGTTGGCTGAATACCCCCAGGTTTTAAAACCGTTTGGGGTGCCGGTATTGATAATAACACCATGCTCGTCGCTATAATATTCACCACGTACAGCAAACGCCCAATGATCAACCGGGGCATACTGCAAAATAGCTACCGGCGTATACCAGGTGTGGAGCTCGCTACCGCCTTTTTCAGCCTGTTCCTGACCAATGTCAAAACCGAGGGTCAATCCGAATTTATCGCTCAGCTCAACTACTCCATATAAGTTATGAAAATATCGCCAAAGCCTTGTACTATCTGGTTTATCTGTTCCTAAAAAGGTACTGTAATTCAGCACCACCTTATCCGTTGGCCTGAATTGTACCTGGGTTCCCCAACTCATTAATGAATTGCCATTCACTCGTTGTATGCGTTGCCAGCCATTCAACGCCATGGCACTGAATAACCATTTGTTGTTATTTGTAATGTACGTAAGTTTGGCGCCGCTTTCGTAATAGGGCGAATTATCAGCTGCCAGACTTCTTGTTAGCGCCCAGCAATCTTTACTCACCGCACTTTCAAAACCAAGATGTGACGACATGATCCCCATATCAAGCCAGAAATTCCTGGTGCGACTTAGCTTAAATCCCACATTGGCTTCGTAAATATTTTTTAAAACACCTGGCTCAGCAGCATAGTTTGCGTTCATATACGTTCCAACGCCCAGTGCAATATTTGCTCTTATGCGATCGGCGGTGTAATTAGCTTTAATAAAAGCAAGATTTATATTAAATTCATTGCTGCGGTTATGACTGTAGATAAATCCCGGGCGGTTGTTATCTTTTGGTTTAGAAAGATCATAACTATAATAAGCTTCAGCATATCCGCTAACAGTTACCTTCCCTTTATACTCATTGAGCGTAGTATCCTGCGCCATTCCGGTGGCAGCACTTAATATTGCTACATATGATAAAATGTATTTCATCCGTTGTTTAATTGTGTGGATACCGAAGTAGGAAGTACGAAGTAGGAAGAACAAGGCTCGCGATTATTCCAGCCTATCACCTCACACTTCATACTTCTTATTTCTTACCTCACACTTCATACTTCTTATTTCTTACCTCTTACTTCTTATTTCTTACCTCTTACTTCTTATTTCTTACTTCTTATTTCTTACTTCTTATTTCTTACTTCTTACCTCTTACCTCTTATTTCTTATTTCTTACCTCTTACTTCTTACCTCCTACTTCCAATCTCATCCAAAGCTACATTCAATTTCAGCACATTTATTTTGGATGGGCCCAAAATACCCAACAATGGTTTTTCAATATGTTCATCAACCAGTGCTTTTACCTTATCAGCCGTCATGCCTCGTGTTTCCGCCACACGTTTTACTTGTATATAAGCTGATTCGGGTGAAAGATCAGGATCAAGGCCACTACCCGACGCCGTTACCATTTCAGCTGGGATGTCTTCTTTTTTAACACCCGGGTTATGCACCAGGAATGAATCGATGCGGTCCTGCACTGTTTTTAAATAATCAGGATTGGAAGGGCCTTTGTTGGAACCCGCTGAACCGGCAGCGTTATAATCCACTGCTGAAGGGCGGCCCCAGAAATATTTATCCGCGGTGAATTTTTGTCCAATCTTTTCATAACCTACTACCCTTCCATGAGCCACTACCGTTTCACCTTTACCACCACCGGGGGTGAGTTTACCCACCATGGAAATCAACGCAGGAAACACCAACGAACAAATAACAACCAGGACAAGGGTGAGTTTTATTGAGATCAGAAAATTTTTCATTGTAACACTTTTTTAAAAATTACATAAATAACCCCAGCAACATATCAATAAGTTTGATACCAATAAACGGTACCACCACGCCACCTACGCCATAGATCAACAGGTTCCTGCGCAACAGCGCACTGGCGCCAATTGGTTTATAAGCAACACCCTTTAATGCCAGGGGGATCAGCATGGGAATAATAATAGCATTGAAAATAATGGCCGACAAGATAGCTGACTCGGGACTTTTCAAACCCATGACATTCAAATGCTGCAGGGCAGGAATAGAAGCGATAAACAAAGCCGGGACAATGGCGAAATATTTCGCCACGTCATTGGCAATGGAAAAGGTAGTTAATGTACCCCGGGTGATCAGCAATTGTTTACCGATCTCCACTACCTCTATCAGTTTGGTAGGGTCGTTATCCAGGTCAACCATGTTACCGGCTTCTTTCGCGGCCTGTGTACCACTGTTCATTGCAACGCCTACATCGGCCTGTGCCAGTGCCGGTGCATCGTTTGTACCATCCCCCATCATAGCCACCAGTTTACCGCTTGCCTGTTCCTTGCGGATATAATTCATTTTATCTTCCGGTTTTGCTTCGGCGATAAAATCATCAACCCCGGCTTTTTCAGCAATGTATTTTGCGGTTAAAGGATTATCACCAGTAACCATTACGGTCTTTACGCCCATTTTGCGCAGGCGTTCAAAGCGTTCCTGAATACCCGGTTTGATGATATCCTGTAATTCGATCACCCCTTTTATTACATTATCTACCGCTACTACCAGCGGCGTACCGCCATCACCGGAGATCTTTTTTACTTTGTCTTCCACTTCCAGCGGCATTCCATTGCCCGCTTTCATGGCCAGGTTACGGATTGCATCAAAGGCGCCTTTACGGATCTTTGTTCCATTGGGCAGGTCAACCCCACTACTCCTGGTTTCTGCAGTGAATTTTATAAAGGTGAGCGGTGCAGTCTGCACAGCCAGTTTCTGGTGACGGAATTGATCGAGCGTCAAATTGGGGTTCGCCTGTTTGGCAGCTAACTCAACAATTGATTTTCCTTCGGGTGTATCATCGGCGAGTGAGCTGTATACGACCAGGTCAATAAACTCACTTTCTTCCACATTCCGGGCCGGATAAAAATGCGTTGCCTTTCTATTACCAATAGTAATGGTACCTGTTTTATCTAACAGCAGCACATCCACGTCACCGGCCGTTTCAACGGCTTTACCACTTTTTGAAATTACATTTGCGCGTAATGCCCGGTCCATCCCCGCAATACCAATGGCGGATAATAACCCGCCGATGGTAGTGGGAATCAAACACACAAACAATGAGATAAATGCAGCAATAGTAATCGGTGTATTGGCATAATCGGCAAATGGCTTCAGCGTTACGCACACAATAATAAAGATGAGCGTAAATGCAGCGAGCAGAATGGTCAATGCAATTTCATTGGGCGTTTTCTGCCGGCTGGCGCCTTCTACCAGGGCGATCATTTTATCGAGGAATGTTTCGCCCGGTTGTGTGGTCACCTGCACCACAATACGGTCGCTCAGTACTTTGGTACCACCGGTCACTGATGATTTATCACCACCGGCTTCCCTGATCACCGGGGCCGATTCACCGGTAATGGCCGATTCATCGATGGTAGCAATACCTTCAATGATCTCGCCATCCATCGGGATCACATCGCCTGTTTCACAAACAAACCGGTCGTTCAACCGAAGGTGTGAAGAAGGCACTACTTTTATTTCTTTTACAAAAATATCACCAGGCGATACTACCAGTTTAGCCGGTGTTTCCTCCCTTGTTTTACGCAAGCTCTCGGCTTGCGCCTTGCCTCTTGCTTCGGCCAGTGCTTCCGCAAAATTGGCAAACAGCACGGTAATAAAGAGAATGGCAAATACTACCACATTATACCACAAAGCTCCTTGCGTTGTATCATGCGTTGCCAGTTGATAGATCACCACCGCCAACATTACAATGGTACCAAGCTCTACCGTGAACATCACCGGGTTCTTTACCATTAACCGGGGACTCAATTTTATAAAGGATTGTTTGATGGCGGTATTCACCAGTGCAGGGTCAAACAATTTTATTTCGCGTTTTCTTTTTGACATGATCTGTTCTGAATTATTGTAATGAGAAATATTCTGCTATCGGGCCCAGGGCCAACGCCGGGAAGAAAGACAGGGCATTCACGATAACGATAACAGCAAAGGTCATAGCGCCGAAGGTGAATGAATCGGTACGTAAGGTACCGGGCGATTCGGGAATGAATTTTTTATTGGCCAGCAAACCAGCGATGGCAATGGGACCAATGATGGGGATAAACCTGGCCAGTATCAATACAATTCCGGTGCTTACATTCCAAAATATATTGTTATCGCCCAACCCTTCAAAACCACTGCCGTTATTGGCATTCGAAGAAGTGAACTCGTATAACATTTCTGAGAATCCGTGATACGACGGGTTGTTCAACCAGGCCGAAGGTTTGACTGCCCAGGCCACATCGGGATGATGCGTAACCAGATAAGCGGCCATTGCGGCACCGCCTTTTACCAGGATAGCCGAGAGCAACCATACCATAGAGGCGATCTTGATCTCTCTTGCTTCTACCTTGTGCCCCATAAATTCGGGTGTACGGCCTACCATTAATCCGGAGATAAAAACGGCTATAATGATGTAGATGTAATAATTCAATATCCCCACGCCACAACCGCCATAAAAGGCATTGATCATCATGGCCAGTAATTGCATGAGCCCCGAAACAGCCATGGAACTATCATGCATGGAGTTTACCGAACCGGTTGAAATAACAGTGGTAATAATACTCCAGTAACCCGACAGAGCCGGACCAAAACGCACTTCCTTCCCTTCCATAGCACCGGTTGCCTGGGTAACACCCAATTTGGCAATGGCAGGGTTACCATGTATTTCCGTAACAATGGTTGGAATGAGCAGACATAACATCCCTACTGTCATTACACCAAATATTACATACGCAAACTTTTTACGGTTTATGTAAAAACCCATGGCAAAGATCATGGCAATCGGAATAATCACCTGCAGGATCAGTTCCAGCATACCGGTAAAGTAAGTAGGGTTTTCCAGGGGGTGGGCCGAGTTGGCACCAAACCAGCCACCACCGTTAGTACCGAGGTGTTTGATGGCAATAAAACCAGCAGCCGGGCCGCGTGAAACCTGTACTGAATCGCCCTGCAACGTAACAATACTGTCTTTTCCATCATAGCTGGTTGGCGTACCATTAAACGCCAGCAGTATAGCACCTACAAAACAGATCGGCAACAAAATACGGGTGGTGGTTTTAACCAGCAGATTCCAGAAGTTACCCAGGTTATTGGTAGTTTTTTCCTTTATACCGTTAAATAAGGCTACCAGAGCAGCTATACCAGTGGCAGCGCTTACAAACTGTAAAAAGGCCAGCACAAACAACTGGGTAAAATAAGTTACCCCTGTTTCACCGGAATAGTGCTGCAGGTTACAGTTTACCAAAAAGCTAATGGCAGTGTTAAAAGCCAGGTCGGGCGTTTGCGCCGGGTTGCCATCGGGGTTCAGGGGCAATTTATCCTGGAAAAGCAGCGCAAAAAATGCATATACAAACCACAGCAGGTTAATGCTGAGCATTGCCTTCAGGAATTGTTTCCAGTCCATGCTGGCGTTGGGGTTAATACCGGATACCCGGAAAATGACCCGTTCCACCGGGTTCATAAAATCGGTAATGGTGCGCTCTCCTTTAAATACTTTGGCAATGTATTTTCCTAATGGGAAAGCCAGTAGTACTGTTATTAAGAAGGTTAGGATTACACCAAGAATTTCTGTATTCATAACTGCAATTTGTGAGGGGTGAGTGGTGAGTGGTGAGTGGGCTCGCCAAATTCCAGAAATCCGAACATTCGCGAACTCGCAGATATTACAGATGTCTAAAAAACCGGAAACCCACTCACAACTGACAACTCACAACTGACTACTAAAATTTTTCAGGTTTAATTAATACATACAACAGGTAACCAAAAACCAGAATTGATAAAATGAATAATGCGTTGATCATAGATTTATATTTTTTCAAAAAAGTCGATTGATCTATAAAACAGGTAAAAACAAACGAGTCCGGCTATAAAGAGGATCAGCGTTAGCATAGTATAAATTTTTGCTGAACCAATTGCCAACGGGATGCCGTAAAAACAGAAAATGCGGAAACAACAACAAGGAGTTAATAAACAACCAGATACAAAGATTTTGCTAACGAAGGTTCATACTATGGCTTTTGAAGACCATGCCATTTTGAAAAGGTGTTTTATCAAATTGGAAGGGTTTTACAATAAAAAATGCATTTCTTGCATTGTAATAATCGGCTTTCGTTCCCTACTAATATTAAACCCGGAAAAATAAAAAGCTTCCGGTTAAGGTTAAAACAAGTAAATAAAATGAGCTCATCTTTATCACCGGCTGTATTCCATAAAAAAATCACAGCAGCAGGTATTTTGATCGCCACCGGTATTGTGTTTGGCGATATTGGTACGTCTCCTTTATATACATTGAATGCGGTTTTCCATGACCGCATTATCACAAAGGATATTGCCCTGGGCGCCTTTTCGGCTATCTTCTGGACGCTCTTTTTTCAGACCACGCTTAAATACGTGATCATCACCCTGCAAGCCGATAACAAGGGTGAGGGTGGTATTTTCTCTTTGTATGCATTGATCCGCCGTTTTTGGGGTAAATGGTTATTGATCCCTGCCATGGCTGGTGGTGCCTTTTTAATGGCCGATGGTATTATTACGCCGCCCATTTCAGTGGCTTCTGCTATTGAAGGGCTG
The DNA here is from genome assembly GCF_017742245.1 of Niastella soli. Lineage (GTDB taxonomy): Bacteria > Bacteroidota > Bacteroidia > Chitinophagales > Chitinophagaceae > Niastella > Niastella soli. The sequence goes on along the minus strand of NZ_JAGHKO010000005.1, from coordinate 282,827 downwards.
CAAAAAATAAATCCGCATATCAACACGGAGCCTATCGTGATCGCGATCCTGATTGGCTTATTTGCCTTTCAGCAGTTTGGTACTGATAAGATCGGTAAGGTGTTTGGTCCCGTGATGGTGGTATGGTTCACCTTTATTGGAGTGCTGGGTGTAATGGCCCTTAGCCATGAACCGGGTGTGTTTAAAGCGTTGAATCCCTACTATGCCTATGTGATGTTGAAAGAAGTGCCCGGTGGGTTCTGGCTATTGGGTAGCATCTTCCTTTGTACTACGGGTGCCGAAGCCCTGTATAGCGATATGGGCCATTGCGGTAGAAACAACATCCGCATAAGCTGGATCTATATCAAGATCATGCTGATCCTGAGCTATGCCGGTCAAACAGCCTGGTTGCTTCAACACGTAGGTCAGGAGGTTGGTAATGTGAGTCCGTTCTACCACATTGTTCCCGATGCCATCTACCTGCCTTCCCTGGTCATTGCGACCATGGCTACCATCATTGCCAGCCAGGCACTGATCAGTGGTTGTTTTACCCTGGTGAATGAAGCCATTCGCCTGGATATCTGGCCCCGCCATCGCGTATTGTTCCCCGGTCACATAAAAGGACAGATCTATATTCCTTTTGTGAACTGGTTGTTGATGGCTGGTTGTTTGGGTATGGTGGTATACTTTAAAGAAAGTACCAAAATGGAAGCGGCCTTTGGATTGAGCGTTACACTTACCATGTTGATGAGTACGGTACTGATCAATTTCTACCTGCATGCCAAACGGGTGCCCATGATCTGGGTAGTATTGGTTACCGGCTTGTTCCTGTTGATAGAAATGTCGTTTTTGACAGCCAACCTGCAAAAGGTGAAAGAAGGCGGTTGGATAACCTTGTTGATCGGTGCGGCCTTGTTCCTGATCATGTATGTATGGCGTAAAGGCCGGTCCATTACCAATGGATTGAAGAAAATGGTGCCGATAGAAAATTATATTCCTTTATTAAAGGAGTTAAGCATTGATGAAAAGATCCCTAAATACGCTACCAACCTGGTTTATTTAACCAGTTCAGGTACGCCCCGTAAAATAGAAAAAACAGCCATCGATTCTATTCTGTCAAAATCACCCAAACGGGCCGATATCTACTGGTTTGTGCACGTGAATGTACTGGATGAACCGTACGCCATGCGGTACCATGTTGATACTATTGTAAAAGACGACGTGTACTTTGTGGAATTCAACCTGGGTTTCCGCATTGAGCCGCGGATCGACTATTATTTTCAGCAGGTAGTGAATGAACTGGTAAAAACGGGTGAAGTGGATGTATCGAACCGTTGTGAACAACATTATCAGGAAACCAAGATCGGAGATCTGCGCTTCCTTGTAATGGAAAGCTTCCTGTCGTTCGAAAATGCGATGTCGTTCTGGAAAAACTTTGTGATGAAAAGTTATTTCAACCTCAAATACCTGAGCGTAAAGGAAAGCATCAACTTCGGACTGGACCCCAGTAATGTAACTATTGAAAAATATCCGGTGGTGGTTAGTGCGGTGCAGCACCCGCCGCTGGTAAGACAGTAATGTCAGTTGTGAGTGGTGAGTTGTGAGTGGGTTCTCTAATGCTCAGACTAGCTGGCCTCACTACTACGTAACCGTCAGTTGTGAGTGGTACCCTTAACTCAGCCTCACTACCAAATTCAAACCTCACTATAGCTATAAATAAATGTGCCCTTATGGAGAAATTGCTTTCTCTATAAGGGCACTATCTTTTTATAAGTTTTAAGGCTGAGATTAATCAGGATGCTCGAAAATCGGTTCCCCATTCCGACGATGCATAGGCTTGCAAAAACTCAGAGATCTGAAAACCAGCGAGCCCACTCACAACTGACAACTCACTGCTCACAACCCGTATTCTTCCATTTTTCTATACAACGTCGTCAACCCAATCCCCAATAACACCGCGGTCTTGGTCTTATTCCCATTTGTATAGCGGAGTACTTTTTGAATATGGTCTTTCTCTACGCTGGCCAGGGTAAGGCTGGATGAACCTTTGTCCTGTTTCTGAATATCAAAAGGCAGGTTTTCGGCTAATATAGTATCCCCTTCCGCCATAATGGTGGCTCTTTCCAGCACATTGCGCAATTCGCGGATGTTCCCTTTCCAGGCATGGCGTTGCAACAATTGCAATGCTTCTTTTTGGATCTGTAAAACCGGGCGGTCTTCTTTGGCAGCATAATAAGCCAGGAAATGACTGGCCAAAGCCGGAATATCTTCCGCATGTTCGCGCAAGGCTGGTAAAGAAATGGTAAATACATTCAAACGGTAATACAGGTCTTCGCGGAATGTGCCATCCTCTACCATTTTACTCAGGTCGCGGTGAGTAGCCGCAATAATGCGCACATTTACTTTGGTGGTCTTTACATCCCCCAGTTTTATGAATTCACCATTTTCAATTACCCGTAGTAGTTTGGCCTGCAGGTCAATATTCATTTCGCCTATTTCATCAAGGAACAGGGTGCCCCCATCGGCCAGTTCTACCAATCCTTTTTTGTCTTTGTTGGCACCTGTAAAGGCACCGGCCTTGTGACCGAACAACTCCCCTTCCAGCAGGTCTTTGGCAAATGCGCTGCAGTTGATGGCAACGATCGCTTTATCACTCCGTTTACTATGCGCATGAATGGCATTGGCAAATACTTCTTTCCCCGTACCTGTTTCGCCCAGTAACAATACATTGGTGTTTGCAGGCGCAATGCGCTGCGCCAGTTGGATGGCTTGTTTTATAAGGGCGCTTTGACCAATGATATCATCAAATGTATAAGTCCCTTTGTCTTTGATCTTAATAGCCGATCTCTTTTGCGCGGTGGCTTTATCGAAAGCCTGGTACAGCAAGGGTACAATGCGATCGTTGTCATTGCCCTTGGTTATATAGTCGAATGCACCGTTCTTTATAGCCTGTACCCCATCAGGAATATTTCCAAATGCAGTTAATAAGATAATCTCGATGAGGGGATATTTTTCTTTTAATTCTTTCACAAAACGAACGCCATCGCCATCGGGTAATTTAACATCGCACAAAACGATGTCGGGTTCTTTTTGCGCCAATTGCGTCCAGGCAGCCTTGAGGGTGCCGGCCTGTTCAACCGTAAAACCTTCCAGTGAAATAATTCGGCTTAATAATTTCCGCAGCTGCTCTTCATCATCAATCAGTAAAATATTGCCCGGCATAAAATGATTTAATGCCCAAAGGTAATATGCAAAAAATGAAAAAAGTCCTGACGAAATTGTCAGGACCATTATATACCTATGAAGACTATTCCTTTTTAATGTGTATGTTGGCTACTTTCTTTTATCACATTTGCCCGGTAGCCTGCGACGTATTATATATATTCAATATCGTACCATGCCAATGGCGGAAAATACCGGAAAATAGACCCACTTTTGAAAAACCATAGCTTAGTTATTGGCTTTCAATCCATTGAATTCAAAATCGCAGGATGAAAATAAATATTAAATAGCAGATTTATAAGCGTAGGAATACGCAAGTTTGTTCCAAAACAGGAATTAACACTATTTTTTGGGAAAGAAATTCACCATTCACCCCTAGTCTTTTCTGTTATATGCCACAGAATGGCCTTATCCTGGCCGGGGAGGGTGTGGGGTGAACCCTGTTTCTTATTATTTTTGATCATCAATACATAGCAATGAACTTAACTTTCACGATAACCCTCACCATAATTGTAATTACCTGCCTGGTTTCATTGACCGCATTTTTTAGAGAGAAGGTGTATGAGGATTTTATTTTTGACCCACTGGCTATTACCTATGATAAGCAATGGTACCGGTTTTTAACCTGTGGCCTTATTCATGCCGATTATGGCCATTTGTTTTTCAATATGTTTTCGCTGTACGTATTTGGAGATGGGGTTGAAAAAAACTTTGTCTACCTGTTCCACGAAAAAGGAAGATTGTTGTATCTGATATTATATATTTCGGCACTTTTTGCCTGTTTGATACCTACTTATTTAAAACACCGCACCGAACAATACCGCAGCCTGGGCGCCTCGGGCGCCATTTCGGCCGTGATCTTTGCTTATATTATACTTAATCCTTTGAGCGAAATGGGGCTGATCATTGTGCCGGGATTCAGGATCCGGGCATTCATTTTTGGTTTCCTGTACCTGGTCATCTCTTCTTATCTCGACAAACGTGGTGGCGGGCGGATCAACCATTCGGCCCATATTTTTGGGGCCCTGTATGGAATTGCGTTCCTGTTTGTTACCAGTTATTTTTTATCAGACCACAACGTGCTCCAGGAGTTCATACAGCAAATTCAGGCCTATACTAGCCGTTATTTTTAAGCTGTATTCGCAATACCTGTTTTGTTGAATCGGTGATTTTAAACCGGTCATCGATCCGAAGGCCTACTACCCACAGGATCTTCTTATTGCTTTCGAGCACCCATACTTTTTCTTTATCGGTCATGGATAGCTTTTGATCAATAAAGAAGCGGGCCAGCTTTTTCTTCTTTTTTAACCCGAGCGGGTAAAAATAATCGCCCCGTTTCCATTTGCGAAGTAACAGGGGGAACTGCAACGTGCTTTTATCAATTAAAGCTATAGCAGGGTCATTTACCAGTTGTATGTTCTTGTTTTCAACCTGTTCCAATTCAAGGGCGCCGTTCTCAAACACCAGGCGTTCCTCATCGGCATCAATCACCAGCGTTTGCGCCTGTTCCAGTTGGATTGGCGCAATAATAAGCCAGCGTCTGTTCTTAATAATACGATGGGTAGCCGATTGCACATAACGGCCCGATTCACTACCCAACAATTTGATCACTTCTTCAACCTGAGCCGGGGAAAAACCATAATTCCTGATGATCTCGTATACAATAGCATGCAGCGGTTCCGATTTCTGTAATTTCAGTACCGGAATATGTATTTCCTCCCCTTTATATTCCAGGAGCTTTTTCTTGTGTAAAGTTACAGCTTGCTCATACAATAGTTCCATATCGGCAAAGCGGCGCAGGTTAGCCGCCAGGTTATTTTCTGCTTCGGGATAAATATGCTGCACCAGCGGAATAAGCTGGTTGCGGAAATAATTACGCGAATATTTGTCAAGTGCATTTGAACTGTCTTCCACCCAGTTCAATTGGTTATCTGTTGCAAACTGTTTTAACTCCTGTTTACGGGCAAATAAAAGTGGCCGTACAATATGGCCCTGTTTGGGCAACATGCCCCGCAAACCATGGATGCCGGTGCCTCTGAAAAAATGCATCAGCATGGTTTCGATGTTGTCGTCTAAGTGATGCGCTGTTAATACGGCAGACGGCAGACGGCAGACGGCAGACGGCAAAAGGTAGACGGCAGACGATTCCGGGTTCGGGGTTCCTCGTTCTGGGTTCAAGGCTCCAGGTTCGGGGTTTTCATACTTCTTACTTCCTACTTCAGACTTCAGTATCTCTGCAAACCAACCATATCTCAGTTCCCGTGCCGCCTCTTGTATTGACAGTTTATTCTTCTCAGCAAACTCCGCTGTATCAAATTCCTTTTTTAAGAAGGGTACCTGATAATGTTGGGCCAATTGCTGAACAAACGCGGCATCGCGCTCGCTTTCATTTCCCCTTAATTTAAAATTGCAATGTGCTATTAGGAATGAGTATCCTGCCTGTTTGCACAATTCGCACAATACAACAGAGTCAATCCCACCACTCACGGCCAGTAGTAAGGTATCGCCGGGAGAAAAAAGTTTATGATCAGAAACATATTGTTGAAATCGTTGCAACAAACTCATGCAGTAATTTAAAATGTTAGCTCTTCGTAGGCACTTCTCAGCTCACCAAAGGCATGGTTATCGCCCGCTTTTTTGGCGGCTTCCATCCCCTTTTCATACCATTGTATGGCCGCGTTGGTGTCGCCGGTACGCTCTAATAATTTAGCCAAATGGTAATAAGAACCGATATAACCGGGGTCTTGCGTAAGTATTTCCTCAAAAATTTCCCGGGCCGTTTTATCGTCCTCAATCTTGATGTATTCCAGTGCCAGCGCGTGTTTAAGAAAACTGTCGGCAGGGTTGGCCTGTAAAAATTCCTTTAGTTTGGTAATACGGTCCATTGTCCTCAATTAAAAATTCCGTAAAATATCAAAATGTATCTTTATGGCACTTATATTTGTATATACGATGGTTGCATAAACAACCAATAAATCAATAAATTTATTGCCAATGAAGATATTAGTTTGCATTAGCAAAACGCCGGATACCACGGCAAAAATAGCTTTCACTGATAACAATACGAAATTTGCGCAGGACAACGTACAATGGATCCTCAATCCGTACGACGAATGGTATGCACTGGTTCGCGCTATTGAACTGAAAGAAAAAGATCCTGCAACTGTATTACACCTGATAAATGTTGGCGGCGCCGATGCCGAGCCTGTTATCCGTAAGGCTTTGGCCCTTGGTGGCGATGAGGCCATTCGGGTAAACACCACCAGCAGTGACAGTTTTTATATTGCTTCCCAAATTGCCGAAGTAGCAAAACAGGGTAATTATGACCTCATTTTTACCGGTAAGGAAACCATCGATTACAATGGTTCTTCCATTGGTGGCATGGTGGCCGAACTGCTCGATATGCCTTATGTATCGCTGGCAATAAAATTTGAATTGAATGGCACTACCGCTACCGTTACGCGCGAAATTGAGGGTGGCGAAGAAGTGTGTGAAGTGAATTTACCCGTTGTAGTTAGCTGCCAGAAAGGTATGGCCGAACAGCGTATCCCCAACATGAAAGGCATTATGGGTGCCCGCACCAAACCATTAAAAGTGCTGGAACCAGCTGCAGCCGATACGCTTACTACCGTTGCCAGCTTTGAATTACCACCGGCCAAAGCAGGCGTTAAACTGATCCCTGCTGATAATGCGGCCGAACTGGTACGATTACTTCACGAGGAAGCGAAAATTATTTAGTTGATAGGTTTCGATTGTTTTGCCTTGTCAACTTATCAACTTGTTAACTTATCAATTCAAACTACATGTCAGTTTTAATATTTATCGATCAGGCCGATGGCCATGTAAAAAAAGCCTCTTATGAGGTATTAAGCTATGGCGCTAAAGTAGCTGAACAATTAGGCACTACTGCCGAAGGGGTGGTGCTGGGTGCGGTCCCTGCCGATCAATTGGCAGCCCTTGGAAAATATGGGGTAAAAAAGATACACCATGTGGCCAATGATACCCTTAATCACTTCGATGCACAGGTATTTACCAATGTAATTGCCCAGGTAGCTCAAGCCGCCGGTTCAAAAGTTATAATATTTTCCAACAACGTTGATGGTAAGGCTATCGCGCCCCGTTTGAGTGCCCGTCTTAAGGCCGGACTGGTGCCTGGTGCAGTAAGTTTGCCTGAAACTGCCAATGGTTTTACGGTTAAGAAAAACGTTTTTTCAGGTAAAGCTTTTGAGAACCTGACCATCAATTCCGATATAAAGATCATTTCCCTCAACCCCAATTCTTATCAGGTGGTTGAAGGCAGTGGAACTGCCGAAGTGTCGCCTTTTAATGCAACGGTTGATGCACCAAAGGTGAAAATAAAAGCTGTAAACAAGGCCAGTGGCGAAATACCATTAAGCGAAGCCGAAGTAGTAGTAAGCGGTGGCCGTGGCTTAAAAGGCCCTGACAACTGGGGTTTGATCGAAAACCTGGCCCATGTTCTGGGTGCAGCTACTGCCTGCAGCCGCCCTGTGGCTGACGAACATTGGCGCCCCCATCATGAACATGTTGGACAAACTGGTCTTACTATTGCGCCTAATTTATATATTGCAGTCGGCATTTCGGGCGCCATACAACACCTGGCCGGAGTGAACCGAAGTAAGGTGATTGTGGTTATAAATAAGGATCCCGAAGCCCCCTTCTTTAAAGCGGCCGATTATGGTATTGTGGGTGATGCTTTTGACGTAATACCCAAAATAACGGAAGCGGTAAAAAAGCTGAAAGGAATGGCATAAATTAACCCGGTATATTCAATGAAATGAGGCTAAATGATTTGGGCTCATTTTTTGAATAAAAACCCTTAGTTTCGTGCTTTCGTTATGAAGAAAATAGAGTTGGAAATAGTTGCCTTATCACACAGCATAACACAAACTCATTCTTATGCTGTGGTGCTAGGAGAAGTAAACGGGTTGCGTCGCCTGCCCATCGTCATTGGTGGTTTTGAAGCGCAAGCGATAGCTGTGGCTTTGGAAAAAATGCATCCAAGTCGACCGCTCACGCACGACCTGATGAAAAATTTCATGAATGCCTTTAACATTGATCTACAGGAGATCGTGATCTGTGATCTCCAGGAAGGCATTTTTTATTCTAAGCTGGTTTGTGTGAGTGAGCATGATACTGTTGAAATTGATTCAAGAACATCCGATGCGCTGGCCCTGGCTGTGCGCTTCGGATGTCCTATTTATACCTACGATAATATTCTCGAAAGTGCCGGTATTTTGATGGAAGACCCATCTGGCAAGAAAAAGCAGCCGCGTGAAGCCGTAGCCGCTGAATCTTCTGCCGGTACCGACGACTTAAAAGCGCTGACCCTGGAGGAGTTGAACACCCTCCTGAATGAGGTGCTGGAACAGGAAGATTACATTCGGGCCATAGCTATTCGTGACGAGATCAACAGCCGCAAAAGACGAGGCTAGCATACCAATTACTGAGTTTGCGATTTTGTGATCTGGAAATCTACAGACACAAAAATCACGAAATCGCTACATCGCGGGCTAGCATACCGATCTTTTGGGTTTGGATATTTAGTGCTCTCTTGCCTTAACCAAATCACCCAATCCCGCAATCTCAAAAATCACAAAATTCTCCCGTGGTTTCTTTTCCCAATTGTAAAATAAATCTCGGACTTCATGTTACCCGCAAACGTGAAGATGGTTACCATGACCTGGAAACCATTTTTTACCCATTGCCTTTACGGGATGGACTGGAAGTGGTGAAGGCAGATCCCGACAAGTCGGGACAAACGGCAGAGACTGGCAATAGACAATGGGAAATGGGCAATGGGGTTTCCCTTCATGCAAGCGGTCTCACTGTTCACGGAAATCCCGAAGACAATCTCTGTATAAAGGCTTATAACTTACTCAAGAAAGATTTTCCTCAATTAGGTCAAATAGATCTTTACCTGCACAAAGCCATTCCTATGGGTGCCGGATTGGGTGGTGGTTCCGCTGACGGCGCATTTACCCTGCAATTGCTTAACGATAAATTTCAACTGGGCCTGTCGCGCGAAAAGCTGCTGGACTATGCCCTGCAATTGGGTAGTGATTGCCCGTTCTTTATCATCAACAAAGCCTGTTTTGCCACGGGCCGCGGTGAATTGCTGCAAGCCATACAACTCGATCTGTCGGCTTATTCTTTTCTGGTAGTACATCCGGGCGTTCATATCAATACAGGCTGGGCTTTTTCACAGCTCACTCCTGCCCCTTCACCACAACCTTTACCAGACATCATTCAACAACCGGTTACCAGCTGGCGCAATATCCTGACAAATGATTTTGAAGCGCCGGTTTGTAAACACCACCCTGCCCTGCAAGCCATCAAAGACGAATTGTATAAAAGTGGGGCTTTGTACGCCTCTATGACGGGTAGCGGATCTTGTTTTTTTGGCATCTTTCTCAAAAACCAGCTACCCGCCATACAATGGCCTGCCAATTATCTATCATTCACTATTGAGTAAAGTACCTTTTCTATTCAACATCCCCAAGCCCACTAATCAAATCGCAGACAACCAAGCTGGCATCTTGTTCTTGCAAGGCGATGCATCTTTTCTGCATAGATCACCAACGTATTAGGGCTAACGCTTTCACAAGAAGGTATTTTGGCAATCACCCCCATTCCTTTATTACTGAAAAGGCTTTGTCTTTGCAGTTCCCCTTTGTCATTCACCACAGCCATAACAAACTCAGTGTTGCTTTCATTACCCCAGGACCTTACTCCTTTCTCCAGATCACGATTAAGATTCTTTTTGCTGTCATTATAGAATAAAACAAGGTTGTTGCCCTGGTTCATCCATTTAAAGGAAATATTATGGTCCATATAAGCTTGCTTTTGAGCTTTGGGCACCCGGGTATAAACAACGTTGCCATCTTTCTTATAATTGATCACTACAATATCTTCCGCTACATATACAGGATATTCCGAGTAGCTATGTGTACTGCTGTTATAGGTACGGACAATGTATTCATAATTAAGCTCCGTTAACAGATCAACACTGCCATCGTTGCGTTTGTTGGTGCCCATGATCCTAAATCTTGTATATAGACCCGGATCATCGGTTTTAAGACTTGCATTTCCGTCTTTCTTCACCATGGCAAGGATCCCATCAAACGAAAATTCCTGCATTCTTTTCATAGTTATCAGCTTGGTATTCTTATCGAATATGGCCATAAAGCTGCCACTTATATAACTATTGTACTTGTTCTTGTACAAGCCCAGCATGGTAATATTTCCATCTGTATTGAACTCGAGGGAGACATCATGAACAAATTTATTCTGAAAATCAAGCGTATGCTCGCGTGGTCTGGCGTCGTCTTTCCCGTAAATGAAAAATTTATACTTATAAGAAGGAATGCTTTCTCCATTTTCTCTTATCCGTTCTCTATTTACTTCTTTATCATAGTGCTTACACATCACGTAGACCTCGCCTTCATTCGACACCCTGAACTCATCCACCACCACAAATTTATCAGCATAAGGCAAAGTGATCATTTTCTCCCAGGCCTTGTTCATTTTATTATCCCATACGCTGATGAAGTATTTTTCATTTTCATTTTTATTATAGGGTGCATTTGCCATCACCATCACGTAATTTTTATCAGGAGATGGTTTAACGGTGATACCAGCCTGGTTCCTCTTGCTGATGGCATCAAACTTACCTACCTCTTTTGTGTTGGTTACCCCCAGGGTTGTTTGATCAATTTGTGTAGCCTGTAATGTGGTAAATTTCTCATCCTTATCATACTGTTTGGTAAACATAACAATGTTACCGTTCAGGTTGAATATAGTATTAAAATTTATGTTCTTATCGCTTGCAAACAGTTCCTTTTCATAAAGCTGGTTCAACTTTTCATCAAAGCGCGACAAGACCGGGGTCATGCCTCTGTTTTGGAAAATAAAGCCCAAAGAAATAACATCGGTACCTGATCCATTCATAACAGTGGCCAGACTGGGCATGTACCTGGACCTTTTCTCAATATCGCCCCAGGTAAGCTTTCCAGTATTTTGCGCATAGGGTTGCAGGTAAAAAAAAGCAGCAGCCGAAAACAATAGTAATTTCTTTAGCACGATCATAAGAGATTAAATATAAAAAAAATGGGCTCCCAACAATATGCCCAGCCCTTTCCTGTATTAGTGATTTCCTTTATCACAAGCACAACTCTTGCGCAACAAGACAGAGCGATTAAACAACGAGATACTTACCTAATTATTTTCTATTGATCGTACCGCACCCCAGGGGCGTTTGTTTTTATACAAATTTTAACTCATCGCCTAAATTGATTATATTTGCCGAAATAGCTTTTGTTATCAATTACAAGCTCTACATACCACACTTTCTTCATTACAACCTCGATTTTCTAAATCATCGAGGATAATTTTTTGCTGGTCCGGCCAAGGCGGGACCAGGTGTACAGCCATTGTACTATCATTTTTTGGTTTACCCTTTACTAACTCTGTTTTACTATTCATTGAGTATTAATAATTTCTATTTCACCCGTTTATGGTTACTACTTTATCAGCAAAAACAAAGCATTTTCTTGATCTGGAAGAGCAATTTGGCGCGCACAATTACCATCCCCTGCCCGTAGTATTGGAAAAGGGTGAAGGGGTGCATGTTTGGGATGTGGATGGCAAGCGCTATTATGATTTCCTGAGTGGCTATTCGGCCGTTAATCAGGGTCATTGCCACCCAAAGATCATTGCGGCCTTTATGTTGCAGGCGCAACAACTGACGCTTACTTCCAGAGCTTTTTATAACAACGCACTGGGTGAGTATTCCCAATATATTACCAGCTATTTTGGCTACGATAAAGTACTCCCCATGAACACAGGGGTTGAAGCAGTTGAAACGGCCATTAAACTGTGCCGGCGCTGGGGCTATGCCGTAAAAGGCATACCTGAGAACAAAGCGACCATCATCGTTTGTAGTGAAAACTTCCATGGCCGTACCAGCACGGTGATCTCATTCAGTACCGATCCTTCTTCACGTAACCAGTTTGGCCCTTACATGCCCGGCTTTACGGTTATTCCATACAATGATCTGCCGGCTTTGGAAAAAGCATTACAGGACCCGAATGTAGCGGGCTTCCTCGTTGAACCTATTCAGGGAGAGGCGGGTGTTGTAGTACCTGCTGAAGGTTACCTGGCACGGGCAAAACAATATTGCGAAACAGCCAATGTATTGTTCATTGCCGACGAAATACAAACCGGGTTGTGCCGTACCGGTCTTATGCTTGCCAGTGACCATGAAAATATTCAACCCGATATCTTAATTCTGGGCAAAGCCCTGAGTGGTGGTACGCTACCAGTTTCGGCGGTACTGGCCAATGATCCTATTATGTTAACCATTCGCCCCGGCGAACATGGTTCAACGTATGGTGGTAATCCGCTGGCCTGCCGGGTGGCCATTGAATCGCTGCGGGTGTTAAAAGAAGAAAACATGGCTGCCAACGCAATGGCCATGGGTGAACTATTAAGAAAAGAATTACTGGCCCTTGCTTCCCCGAATATTGCCGCGGTACGTGGAAAAGGATTGTTAAACGCTATTGTAATTGACCATGCTGATAAAAATGCCGCCTGGAATTTATGTTTAACATTAAAAGACAATGGACTGCTGGCCAAACCTACACATGGTGATAAGATCCGTTTCGCCCCGCCGTTAATTATTAACCGCGATCAGATCATGGAGTGTGTCCAAATTATAAAAAAGAGCCTGGAGAGTTTATAAACACCCTGTTATTAAGTTATTGGGTTCGTGAGCTAATAACTCAATAACTTAATAACTTACGATCTAAAGCACTATAATGGAGCATCAGGAAGAACATTTAGAAAGCGCAGCCTGGCTTACTGACATTGTAATTGGAATGAGCGATGGGCTCACCGTACCTTTTGCACTGGCAGCCGGTTTAAGCGGCGCTGTTAGTTCAACCGGGATCATCGTCATTGCCGGTATTGCTGAAATTGCCGCGGGCTCCATTGCTATGGGACTGGGCGGTTACCTGGCGGGTAAAACCGAAATAGACCATTATAACAGCGAACTAAAACGCGAGTACCGCGAAGTGGAGCAGGTGCCTGAAAAAGAAAAAGAAGAAGTAAGAGAATTTTTTGAGAACCTGGGACTAAGCGAAGACATTCAACAAATGGCTGTTGAAGAAATAGCCAAAGACAAACAAAAATGGGTCGACTTTATGATGAAGTACGAACTGGGGCTTGATAAACCCGACCCAAAACGCGCCACCAAATCTGCGCTAAATATCGGTCTATCATATGTGGTGGGCGGATTAGTACCACTGAGTCCCTACTTCTTTACTGATACACCTGTAGAAGCGTTGAAGATATCCGTAGTGGTTACATTGATCTGCTTATTTATATTCGGTTATTTTAAAAGCCGCATGACGGGCATTCATCCGTGGGCGGGCGCTTTACGTGTAATGTTCATCGGTGCTGTTGCAGCAGGAGCAGCTTTTGGCGTAGCGAAGATATTCGAATAATAAAGAATTCGTATATTCATGGTATGGAGACTAAAATACCAGCAAAGGACAACAGCAAAAAACGCTATACCCTTGAAGAATTCCGTCAAATGGAACGCGAACCTGGTGTGGAGTATCAGTACCATGAAGGTTATGTTTGGGAAGTAAACGAATCAGCATTGTCGTATAACAATAAACACTATACCGTTGAGGAATATCTTGAAATGGAGCGCGCTTCGCCCTTGAAGCATGAATACTTTCAGGGTGAGATATTTGACATGGCTGGCGCCTCTCCCAGGCATAACTTCATTTTTTCAAACGTATTTGGAGAAATGTGCATACAGTTGAAAAATAGTCCCTGCCACCCATTTGGAAGTGATATGCGAATGCATATTCCAGAGAATACACTGTTTACCTACCCAGACATTTCAGTTTATTGTGGCGACCCAACTATTACAGAAGTAGATGAAGATACTGTCATTCAACCTTCTGTTATCATAGAGATACTGTCAGAAAGCACAAGGAATTATGACCGGGGCAAGAAATTTAGTCGTTACAAGGACATACCCACACTAAAAGAGTACATACTTATCGAAACCGAAATAATTGGTGTAGATGTATTTCGCATTGACGCACATAATCAGTGGGTAAAGCAAGAATACAAAACGCTACAGGAAACAGTTCAAATACCCACTGTAGATGTATCACTTTTAATGAAAGACATTTATAATGGTACCCGTCTGGTAAAATTGGTTAAATAATTTCTCTATTATTTCTTCGGTCCCTCCTGGATCTTCATATCGGGGAATAAAGCCATTGCCATCATAAGCGCGGCTGATGCCAGCATGAGCCATAAACCGGCTAATTTATCAGGACAAATACCGCGGTAACAACCTGAGTACATGATGAAGCTTTTTATGGCGTAGGACAAAATAATAGCGCAGACAAACATATTCCAGCGTTTGGCCCCTACTCGCTGGATGGCAAATAATACGCTGGCTATAATTGACATTACAATAAACACATACCCCGGTTTACCATAAATATTATTTTCGGTAAAGAAACCGGTAAAGTTCTTATTCAGATCGGGATGGAAGGTCCAGGGTAAAAAACCAGCAATAACAAGAAGAATAGCAGCTCCAATGCCAATCCATTGAGAATATTTCATAGCCGCAAACATACTACATTACCCGTTACAGCGTACTGATCATCTCCACATCTTCCTGTTCCACCGCATTTTCACGGGCCTTCAGGCAAATAATCTTCCTGCCCACCAGCAAAACAGTCAAGGCGCCCGTAGCACAGCAAGCCATTACCCCCGTCATAGGCAGGGCTGTATTGTTCTGGAATACACTTACCAGGGCCGAGGTACCCGCTCCGATGCTCATTTGGATACCACCTAATAAGGCGGATGCGCTGCCGGCATTATGGCCAAATGGCGCCAGGGAAAGCGCCGAGGCATTGGGAAATGTAAAGCCCTGGCAACATAAAAAAAGAAAGATAAGAAAGATAGTGAGAAACAGATCGCTAAAGCCGGAAAGGGTTAGCGTCACCAACACCAGTCCCACAAATGCCTGGCAGGCCAGCGCTACTTTTATGATCTGTTCGCTGGTATATGTTCGCAACAACACGCTGTTGATCTGGCTGGAACCGATCAACCCCATGGCAATCAACGCAAAGATCCATCCGTATTGTCTTTCACTTACATGAAAAATACCCATAAATACAGAAGGTGATCCACCAATATACGCATACATCCCGGCCGCTGAAATGGCCGCGGTTAATGCGTACGTGTAAAACTGCGGATGTTTTATAATGCTGACAAAACTATTGAGAATGGGTTTGGGCTTCAGGGAGAAGCTTGGGTCGGGCTTTTTGCTTTCAGGCAATAAAAAGTAAATACCGGCAAGAATGAATGCATTAACGATCATCAGCAACACAAACACCCAGCGCCAGCCCAGCAATGCAGTAACATAACCACCTGCCGTAGGCGCTACAATAGGCGACACCGCCACTACAAGCATCAGGGTGGAAAACACTTTTGCATTTTCTTTTACTTCAAACAGGTCACGTACCATGGCACGTGCCGCAACCATTCCCACACAACCACCGAGGGCCTGTAATAACCGCATAACAATCAACGCCTGTACCGAAGCAGCCATCGCGCAACCCAGGGAAGCCAGTAAATAAATGGTAAGCCCCACATACAAAGGTTTTTTCCGGCCAAAGCGCTCCAATAATGGGCCATAGATAAATTGACCAGCAGAAATGCCAATGAAAAAACTGGATAAGGACAGCATCACCTGCGACATGTTGGCATGCAAGCCCCTGGCAATATCCGGAAAAGCCGGCAGGTACATATCGATTGAAAATGGTCCAATTGCCGTTAACAGGCCGAGAATGAGAATCAGGTAAAACCGGTTGGTGGGTTTATTGTTCATTCATGCAAAGCTACAGAGGAATTCAGTTTTTTTTTATGATTATAAAAAAAGGGGACCCGTTGCCGCCCCCCCCTGCGGTATGTGTCTGGGTAAAATTATTCTGTTATAAATGCCGACCTGCTGGCGCCATTGCTGAACGCTACCTTGTTGCGATTGTTCAGATTGGCGTTGGATACTCTTATGTTCTCGTTCTTGTTGCCATTGATGCTGAATACCACACCGGCATCGGGTGAATATTTAAAACCAGTCATGGTAATATTGGAGCCAGACTCCACATACACCACCGGATTGGAATTGCTGCTTAATAAAGTAAGGTCCTTCATCCGGATGTCATTCGCTTCGATGATCTCAGCTCCTTTGTTTGTTTTCAGCACTATATTATTCAGATCGATGTCCTTTACTTTCATTTCAGGCAATCCCCTGATAAAAATGCCCCTGTTGGCGCCGTTGCATACAATATCGGTAATTTGAAAATTGCGGAACCGTGGCGTAGCTTCTGTTACGGGCGGCACTTCTACTTTTTCACCAGCAGCAGGGGGTTTGGCGAAGTAGTACATATCGAACAGAATGGCATCCTGTACAATATCCTTCATGCGGATATTTTTCACATAGATATTCTCTACTACCCCACCCCGGCCGCGAACTGTTTTAAAACGCAGGCCAATATCGGTACCCATGAAAGAACAATCATACACAAAAATATTGCGGGCGCCGCCACTCATTTCGGAACCAATAACAAAACCACCATGCGCCTTGTATACAACATTATTGCGAATAATCACATTCTCGGTGGGTTTGCCTCTTTTTCTTCCTTCCTCATCTTTGCCTGATTTAATGCAAATGCCATCATCACCTACATCGAACGTACTGCCTTCTATCAAGACATTTTTACAACTCTCTACATCCAACCCATCACCATTCTGGGCATAATCAGGATTCTTTACAAAAAGATTCCGCACGGTGAGGTCTTCACATAAAACGGGATGCAAACACCAGGCGGGTGAATTTTGAAAGGTCACCCCTTCCAGCAATACCTTTTTGCAATTATTAAAAACAACCAGGTTGGGTCGTAAAAAGTCTTTGATGTCCTCAAAGTCTTTCAGGGTTTGTCCGGGTAACCATGCTGTTCCCCGTTTTTGATCAAACGCCAGTTTTGTTTTGACCGAAGGGAACCAGATGCGGTTATCGCTGCTTACCAAACCACCTGAGGCCACTTTGGCTTTCCATTGCGATTCCGTAAGCCTGTCGCGGCCTACCATACGCCACACATCGCCATTTCCATCAATTACCCCACGGCCGGTTATGGCAATATTTTCCAGGTTAGTACCCTGAATAGGCGACTGATTACGAGCCGAACGTCTTCCTTCGTAGGTACCTTCCACCAACTGGTATTGATCAAAGTCTTTTGAAAACAACAAAATAGCATCCCGGTCCAGATGCAGGTTTACATTGCTTTTCATTTCAACCGGCCCGGTTAACCAAATTCCGCCGGGTATCAACACAACCCCACCCCCTTTTTCGCTGCAGGTAGCAATGGCTTTATTAATGGGAGTTGTATTCAGAGCAAGGCCATCTGCTACCGAACCAAACTGTACAATGTTAAAGGTATCTGGTTTAAAAACGGGTTGCGTTACAGCAGGCAGATTACTCCAGGAAAAGGGCTCTTTCTCTTTGCTGGTTTGCGCATGCAGCAAAGCGGCAGGCAAACATCCTATTGCCAGCATGACTACTGCTACGATCTTGTTTTTTTTCATAATCACTATCAGACCGGTTTTAATAACCGAAGTTTTGTGAAAGGTTTGAATATGTATATGACGGCATTGCAGGGTGATTGGTTGCAGTGCTTTTGTTCGAAGATCATATGCAAGCTTGCCGTTTAGATTTAATAGAAAGCACCAAACCTATTTGTAAGCTGTTGAAAAGGGGTTCAATTTTTACCTGGAAGGTTTGAATTTTCGTATACGGCAATGTAAAACGTGAATTAGAACCAGGGCATCTCACTGCGTTCGATGCAATAATTCCTTCGCTACGCTCAGGAATGTCAAAGCCGACAATCGGCAATCCGCAATCGTGAAACGTCAAACGTAATATTAACAATCAACCCACCCCTATCATCAGTGTTTATGTGCTGCATGCTGCGCCCTCCCGATGCATCGGGAAGAGTTACTTCATTACTAAATGCATAACCGGAGAATTCGTGACAAACCGGATTTCTTCTAAATAACAGGGCTTATTAACTTAGCTAAACAAACTAACCATTAGCCATAGCCTTCCCCGTAAGAAGGCATTTCTTATCCTAATAGGTTTCCTGTTCTTTGTTCGTTTTTATGTGTGTTATCTCCCAGCGGGGTTCAGGCAAACCAAAAAAGGGTCGCTTAACCGCGATCCTTTTTTTAACAAAACTTAAAATGACTTCGTGACAAATTAATATAACCCGGTCAACAAATCTTTTAGTGTTTTGTGAGTTATCGCTATATTCCTTATCCAACCTAAAAGGATCGCCGATGTGGTGATCCTTTTTTTTGTGGCAGGGAATGGATTTTGCTTTACTATCCTTATTCACTAAAAAGAATCACCATGAAAAGAATTGTTTTATTATTAGTGGCTTCGTTATTTACTTTCACCTTAGTACATGCACAGAAACCTGAAGTTATTACAAGCAACAAGGCTGGCTGGCATAAGATCGGCGACGCCAAAGTTGATTTTAAAACAGATAAGGACAAGTTTGTTATTATTGGTAAGGACAGGTATAAAGCGCTTCAAGTGAAGGTTAAAGACGCACCTGTTCATATGGAAAGCATGCAGGTATCCTATGAAGGTGGTGGAACTGAGGATGTTGCACTTAATACGCAATACAAACCTGGTGCTGAAAGCAAAACAATTGAATTGAAGAACGGCAGCGCTGAGATCAAGAATGTAACATTTGTTTATCACACGGTCACGAATGGAAGTAATTCCAAGGCTGAAATAGAGCTCTGGGGCTTGAAGTAATTCAATGTTTATCCAGTGGTTTTTAATATATGAGCCCTGACGGTATAGTCAGGGCTCAATTTTTTTTATGAACCGTAGAAACAATTACACACTGTGTGACAGGGTCCTTACTTTATAACGGTGCCTTCTTTTATTTCATCTGTAGCATGTAAAAGGACCTCATTGCCACCGGTAAGCGCACCAAACACTTCCGTTGAATCTTTTGTTTTCAATCCTTCTTTTATATCAACCAAATGCGCCTTCCCCTCCTTAACAGTAATTATGTATTGGCGTACAGTTGAGCGTACGATCGCATTATTGGGGATCAGCAAAGATTTTGCGGGCGACAACAAGGGCACTTTTACCTCTGCAACATACCAGGTTTAAACAACTGTCTGTTGTTTTGAAGATCAATTTCAATGGCATCTGATCGCAAACTGGTCAAGGCATTGGCTGAGCGACTGATCTTGGCTTCATGTGTTTACTCGGGCATGGAATTAAAAACAAAACTAACGGGTCTGTTCAGATCAACCTGATCAACATACGCTTCGGGAATATAAACTTCCAACCTAAGCTTTTGCAAATGCTGTAATACCAGCATTGGCTGATCGTTCGACTTGCCCAGACAGACATTGTGTTGTTTTGCTGTATCTGACCCTTATTTATACCTTCTGTCCTTTTCCTCGATAGGATAGTCATTGGCGCTCATATCCCGACGACGCATCAACCCTTCTTCGTCAAATTCCCAATGTTCATTGCCATGGGTACGGTACCATTGCCCACCGGCATCGCGCCATTCATATTCAAAACGCACGGAAATACGGTTGTCGGTGTAACACCACAGTTCCTTCATCAATTTGTAGTCGAGCTCTTTTTGCCATTTACGGGTCAGGAATTCTTTGATGGCTTCGCGGCCGGTAAAAAATTCGGTACGGTTCCGCCATTCTGAATTAACGCTGTACGCCATGGATACTTTTTCAGGGTCCCTTGTATTCCAGGCATCTTCTGCCAGCTTCACTTTTGCCAATGCTGTTTCCCTGGTGAACGGGGGTTTAATTGTTGTACTCATATTGCAAAGTTTTATTTGTATTAATTTTGTACCAATCGGTCAAAAAGTGGGCCCGTATACACTAAAGCTTTGGCGGGCAAAGCAATAAAAATATTACCTGTCAAAACAAAGTTGGAGATTTAACTCCACCAGTTTTTCCAGTTCTTTTTCATTGTATAATCTTCTTGAAATATTGATCCCGTTCCACAAGTTCAACAGGTGTTTGGCTAATAAGGAAGGCTGAATGGTACTGGTCAGTTGTCCTGCTTTCTGGGCTTTTGTTAATTCTTTATGGAATAGCTTTTCCATATCCAGCAGCTTTTCCCGGGCAACTTTTTCCAGGTCAGGGTCCATACCGGTGGTTTCCCCTAATATATTTACATAAAAACAACCTTTTGTATGATCGATGGGCTTGTCAGGATAGGCTACATGGAGAAAGATCTCTCTGATGGCATCTACCGTATTGGAATGTTTTGCAAACACTTCCTTCATATTGCGAATAAACCGCTGGGCAAACCAGTCAAACACTTTTATAAACAACTCCCGTTTGTTGCCGAATGCATTGTACAAACTGCCTTTGTTCAGATCCATGGCAGTTAACAGGTCTTCGGTGGAGGCTGCTTCATAGCCTTTTATCCAAAAGACTTCCGCCGCCTGTGCCAGTGCTTTTTCTTCATCAAATAAACGGTTCCGGCCCGACATACTAATTATTTACCCAACAAAAATATCATTTTATACCAATCGGTCAAAAATAATATTCCTGTCAGTTACCATTTATGGCTCCAATACTTTTACCTGCAGACCGTTTACAGTTTCATCAACCAGGATCTGGCAGGCCAGTCGCAGGGTTGCCGGGGTATTTACTGACCGCCTGATCACGGCGGCTTCTTTAGAATCGATGACTGCCAGGTTTTCATCAGCATTCAATAATTCAACCAGACAGGTGCCGCAGCGGGCCATGCCGCCACACTCTCCTATTCCCTCTACCCATAATTGATCTTTTATCAGCACCATCAGATTCCGGTATTCACCTGCAAACGTTTCAATGGTTTGTGTGTTTCCATTGTACTCAATAAATAATTTGATATTCTTTTCTCTTTGATTCATACGATCCCTAACTGCCGGCGCCCTTCGGCCGAGATCATGTCGAAACTCCATTTTGGCTCCCAAACCAGTTCTACCTCAATGACATGATCTGTAAATTGCTCCGCCAGTACATTTTTAACTCCTTCCACAATGGCCTCACCCATGGGGCAATGCGAGGTAGAAAGGGTCATTGTAACCAGAATTGATTGCGGCGTAAAGATAAGGTCATATACCAGCCCCAGGTCCATAATATTTACAAAAAGCTCAGGGTCCATTACATTGTACAACACCGCAAGCGCCTTTAGCTTTTGTTTATTATCTACATTATTTATTACGTCCTCCATTTGTTTCAATTTTATAAAACAAGACCACCCCTACATTGTAAACATACAGTAAGGCGGTTATTATCCAGGCCATCAGCGCCACCCTGATGAGCAACACACAGGCGAATGAAATACCGGCCACCAGCAACAAAAGGGCAAACAGAAAACACCAGAACTGGTATTGCACCAGCTTTTCTTTATATAAATGCTTAGGCATGGGCACTTTTACCTTTCCATTCAGCAGCCTGAACTTATTGTTCCATACAATAAAGGGAAGTGTTTTAAATGTTTTTCCGAGAATGATACCTGTTATCCAACCCATAAACAATAAGGTCCCTAACACCAATGCCCAGCGTTTATCGTTGCTGCCATACAACAATGGCAACACCAAAAAGGCACTCAGTAAGCAAATAAATGACAAACCCGTATGTTTCATTTGCCAGTCTGTTTTTTTGCGTACCCGGTTGCGGTATACATCTGCCAGGTATAACACCCAGGCGATGGTACCCACCCCTATTATCAATTCATAGAACAGTCCCCTGTTTGAGAGGCCATTAAAATATGCATCACCCAAAAAAAGCACCAGTCCGCCGTTCTGACAATAAAACGCATATTTTAACAGCTTATCCTTTTCTGATTTACCCAATAAGAACATAGGTACCAGCTTGGCACTTACGCCGGTGATCAGTTGCAGAAACCAGCCTACCAGGCCTGCATGCGCATGCAGTTTTAATACATCGATATGGCTCATGGGTATAAACGGAAAACGCAAATTGATGGCGAGCAGCAACCCAAGCACCACCGTAAACAACAACCAGGCGGCCGAGCTGATGATAAAATTAGCAGCATGCCGGTTGCACTGCCCGGATGTATGGTACACATTCACGGCATACAGCAAGGCAGCTGTTACCACCAATGCGCCACCTGTGATCATGGGCCATCCCACCCAAAAGAACCAGAAACTGGTCACCAATAAACCAGCACCTGTGGTGAGGGTATAAAAAGAAATAACTGCCAGTGTGGGGCTATACAGATCGCGTTCGCAAATGACCGGCATTAATTGATACCCTGCACCAAAAATGATCATGGTCCCCCACCCCAACACCGCGCTGTGTACCACGGCCAAAATATGCGGACTAAAATAATGCCCCGTTAGATCACTGGCCGACAAAAAAAGCAATACGCAGAGGACAACGAAAAAAAGCGCCCCTATTGCGTAAAAGGGGATTACCGCTTTTGCCGGGGGCGCTTTGCCAATATTTATATCTGACATATAGGTTAAGTTTGATGTATCAACAACCGGATGTCGGTATCGGCAGCCGTGTATACAAGAATGTTATAGGCTTGATCGTTCAATTCATCCAATAAATAGACAGGTATCCTTTTGTGATATACCAGCAGCGCATTGTCCACAGGCAACCTGCCCAATGCCTCCAGGATCATTTGCATTGGCAAGGGCATTTCATAAGGTCGCACATCGATGGATTGTAAACGGGCTGAACCAAACTGGTTGCAGGCATTGGCAAAATCTGCCCCGGTACAATGCACTACTGGTGAAGTGTCTTTTTCATGGGTACCGCCTTTTCCCTTCAGGAAATAGGTGCGATGTTCTTCATTGGTGATCGTTTCTGAATAACAGGCTGCGCCTTTTGATTGCAGCAGATCGATCAGCGGGTATGGAATAAAAGAGTTCACCACACACAGCACATTCCCCTCCTTCAACGCTTTATACTGTTGCATGATCTCCTTCAAAGGGTCTTTACCAGAACTGATAGTAGGCCGTACATCGATCGTTTGCAGCTGTGATGGCCTAAGGGTACTGAACCAGGCAGGAATCGTTTCCCCGCCTGACTCATTTATCCCTTCTTCTGATGTGACCCAGTTAAAACCTAACGGTTCTAACGCTTTTCTAAAGTCTTCCACCCTGCAGCCACCTATTTTTGCTGCTTCAGCAATGGTGACCCGACCTGCCATTAAACTACGCAACACGGGGTTGCGCAGTTTTTCCAATGGCTTTGCCAGGGAAGCAATTACTTCAATGCCTGCTTTATTAGCTTTTATGATCGCTGCTATTTTGGTGGTACTGTTGATGGTCATGATAAATCATTTTACTTAGGCTGCCAGCTCCTGTTCCAATCCAAGCGCTTTTGGGAACAGGATATTATTTTCCAGATGAATATGCCTTAACAGATCGGCTTCAAATTCCTGCAGCTTGCTGAATAAAAAGGCATATGAATTGCAGGCATTTTTGGGAAGCGTGTAATCATTGGTAAGCTCACGAAAAGCATGCAGCTCTTCACCGGTGCGCTCATGTTCGGTTTCCATTGCCCGTACGGGAGAGACTACGGAAAATCCGGAATTGAATTTCGCACCCTGTTTCTTTTTCGCCGCCAGTTCCTTTACGTAAGGGAACAAGGCTTTTTCTTCTTTTTCCAGGTGAGCTAACAGATCAACCAGGCATTGTTGCACCCCTACAGCCAGATGTACCAGTTCGGGATGCTGATCACCATGTCTGTTCGCTACTTTTAAAGCCAGCTCCTCTATCAGGGTAGCGTTTTCGCGTATATATCTGTGGTGAATATTCACAATGTAATCGGCCAGAAAATCGAGCTCCCAGGAGTTAAAATCATGTTCCGCCTTGTTACGCGTGTGGTCATCAAAATTTTTCATTGCCACTTCTAATTGGTCTTGTGTTATACCCGCTTCTTCACATGCCTGGGTCACTGTTTTTTTACCACCACAGCAAAAATCGATGCCCAGCTTTTTAAACACTTCTGCTTTGCGAATGTCCTTTGCAACAATCTGCCCTACCGTTTCTGCTTTTGCAGCTGCCGCTGGTTTGGCAATGGCAACGCGCCACCATTCTGGCCCCTCCTCCAGGTAATTCCAGGTAAAGATGTTCCCTCTTTCACCCAGCAACTGATAATACAAAGGTTTGGGATCATGGTCGTTCAAAATGGTAAAAGTTTCGCCGGCGTTCAATGCATCAAAGCATTTGAAGATAGTGGGATGTTTTAACCGGGGTTCAATTTTGGTTACATCGAGCATTTCTGAAAGTATCATAGTTCAGCTTTATTTATAGTGTTAGAAATTTTAACAGACGTTATAGGGTGGAAAGACACCCTCTTATAAAATAATTAAATACCTTTTTATCTTCTATCGGCGCAAAAAAAATCAACGCTTCAGGAAGACGAGTTTTTGCTCCAGCTGCTCACTGAATTCTCCCAAATGGGTCGACCGTAGCATTTTTGAGATGGCATCACGGATCTTTTTGAATTCATTGTGAAGCGGGCATGGCTTTGTTTCAGAGCATTGCTTTAATCCAAGACCGCAACCGTTAAAGATCTGATCGCCATCGACAACATGTACCACATCGGCAAGCGTATATTTGCGGGACTGTGCATCGAGATAAAAACCGCCGGTGGGCCCCTTTTGAGATTGTATGATGCCCTTGCGGCTTAGGTCCTGCAGGATCTTTGCAATGAAATGTTCTGGAGAATCGATGCCAGCCGCTACCTCCTTGATACCCACGCGAGAGCCATCAGCAGTTTTCTGCGCAATGAAAATAACGGCTCTTATTGCATATTCACAAGTCTTGGAGAACATATTCTGGCATTGTTTGACCCCACAAAGATAGTCACAAACTAATAAAAGACAAATTTATCTTTTATTATTTTAAAACTACTGACCTGTAAGAGCTTGTCCGCCTTTGGCGGATTCGCCATCGGGTGGGCACTCCGACGCGTTGGAGCCCCATTATAAGGAGGGGTTAAGCCAGCCCCGCCAAGCGGGGTGCATATGAACCCACTAATAGAGCAAGCTCAAATGGTGCACCTTACAAGTCTATGCAACAAAGCAAAAAGCCCAAAGTCAATACAGTTTTGTATTGACTTTGGGCTTTAGCCTTTAATATTTAGGCTATCTCTTTATTTTCTTAGCGAAGCAAAGGATGCCCGCAATTCTTCAGAAAACAATTTAGGTTGTTCCCAGGCAGCAAAGTGACCGCCTACATCGAGTTTGTTATAATGAAGAAGATTGGGGAATGCTTTTTCTGCCCAGCTCCGAGGTACCTGATACAGTTCATCAGGGAAAGCACTCACCGCAACGGGGATCTTAATGTTTTTAACATCGAAGAAAGGCAGCTTGTTTTCCCAATAGAGACGAGCCGAAGAGATGCCTGTGTTGGTTAACCAGTACAGGGTGATGTTCTCCACAATATCTTCTTTGGTAAGACCGGCCGACTCGCCCTTGAATACGCGGGAGATAAGCGCGAGACTGGCTGCATCGTGGTCCAGGATCCAGGCTGCCAGGCCAATGGGTGAATCAGAAATGCCGTACAGGGTTTGTGGACGGTGTGCCATCTCAAGGGCATAACTAAGCCCGTTCTTATAAAAGAAATCAAGTTGTTTAAATGCATGTTGCTCATCGGCTGATAATCCGTCAGGCATTGGTCCGCCGGCCTGCAATACTTTATTAATGTCGGCAGGTACCGTGGCAGCCATATTGGTATGAATGCCAATTAATTCAGGTGGTGCCAGCACGGCCATTTGTTCTGTTACGGCATCGCCCCAATCGCCGCCCTGGGCCACATATTTGTTATAACCAAGCCGTTTCATCAAAGTTATCCAGGCTTTGGCAATGCGCACCGGGTCCCAGCCGAGTTCAGCTGGTTTGCCTGAAAACCCATGTCCGGGCAATGAAGGTATTACTACGTCAAAAGCGTCTTCAGCCTTGCCACCATATGCTGTGGGATCAGTAAGGGGGCCTATGACCTTCAACTGCTCGATAATAGAACCGGGCCAGCCATGCGTTATAATGACCGGCAGCGCATTTTTATGTTTTGACCGAACGTGAATGAACTGTATATCTACACCATCAATGGTTGTTACGAATTGTGGCAAGGCGTTCAGCTTCTTCTCCGTTTTACGCCAGTCATAGGTAGCCCAGTAGCTCGCCAGCTGTTTCATGGTTGCCAGTTGTACCCCTTGTGTTGCATCTTTTACTATTTCCTGTTCTGGCCATCGGGTTGCCTGGATGCGCTTGCGAAGATCGGTAAGCTGGGCCTCGGGAACATTTATTTTAAAGGGACGGATCCCTTCATTGGATGCTGGTGTACTACCTGTACTGCTTTGTGCACTACCCACTAACCCTTGCAAAGCGAATATGGCTGTTAGCAGCCCATTGCTCAGTATGCCTGTAAACTTTTTCATTGCTAAATTTTTAGAGTTTCATTTCAATTGCCTGGCAAAAGTACACCGGTCACTACCCCTGTACCAATGACTTTCAGCTAAACAGGACGAATTGATCCGCGAATTAGACATTTGTCAACTTCACTTAGTAAGGGCCGAATTCTCAATGATCAAAAAAATTCCCCGGCTGATGAACCCCTGGTATTACCCCACAGTACTTTTACGTAAGTATAAAAACTCCTTTACTCCATGTTCGCACATAGCCACGCGGAAAACCCCTATAAAAACTGCCAGAAAAAACAATTGCTATATCCAACTTATCACTAACTGCAATAAAAATATATTCATCGGCGTTAGTGCGGCACAATTTATTTTTCGAATATGAAAACGTCAAAGACCATTATGCATTTTAAAAAACCCCTTGTTATCCTATTTTCTGCCATGTCATTATTGGCAGCCTGTAAAAAAGATTCTGATTCCGATTCACCTGCAGCAACTCCGTTAACTTATTATACCGTTAAAGGATATGAGGACGCTAATAACAACTACCAGGACACCTACCAATTGGTAAGCCTGGATGCTGCCAGTTTAGCAGAATCTGTTGTATACGACCTGAAGGATACGGAAATGAACGACATTGTTTATTTACCCACTACCAAAGAGATCGCGGGCCTTGATGACGACGGCGCTGCATTGATCAAAATAAACCCCACTACCAAACAAAAAACATTGGTAACGCTTTCAACCGAGTTGAATATCACATATAAAGATTTGGTAGTTGATAAAGACAACAACCTGTATTCACTTAAAAAAGTGAGCACTTTAACATCCACCAAATATAACCTGGTGAAGATCGATGCTGCAACCGGTAAAGTTACAATACTGAATCCCTGGAAAGATGTAAACGACCTCACTTACCTGTCGGCTACCAACGAGATCCTGGCTATTTCCGCCAATAATTACAGAGGGATAGCAAAATATAACCTCACCAGCCAGGACACTTCTACCGTTCAACTGACGACTAACACCCTAACACGTTATTACGCGCTGTTTAGTGATAACAAGTCGAATGTGTACGCGTTCCAAACCGACATTAACTATTCCGCTTCTAATATCGTAAAATTAGATCCGGCTACTTTTGCCTCATCGATAGTAACTACGCTGAGTGATCCCAAAGGTTTATTAGACACTGAAATATCTTATGTACCACAGCGTGATGAATTTGTGAGCATCTGGAAAGACCTGTCTTTTTACAGATATGACCTGGGACAAAAATCAACTTCCCTTACAACGCTCTCTACTGATAACCAGGTTTGGTACTACGGTGTAATAACCAATTAATTTACATTATACATAAAGTCAAAATACCCGTCTCGGCTTAGCCGAGACGGGTATTTTGCTTTCTGAATGTTACTATATTTACCGTAACTTTTTCAACATGAAAGAAGACCTGCTTAAGCTGATAGATATACTGGGGACCATCACCTTTGCCATCTCTGGTGTATTTGCTGCCATGGAAAAGAGATTGGATATTTTTGGCATCCTGATCATTTCATTTATTACCTCGATCGGGGGCGGTACATTGAGAGATGTGTTGCTGGGTGATCTACCGGTAAAATGGATGGCTGATATTGAAACCCCGCTTATAATTCTTGCCAGCGCTACCTGTGCTATCCTGTTCCGGCATATCATTAAGAATTTTCAGCAGACCTTGTTCATCTTCGACTCTCTGGGGCTGGGCTTTTTTACCGTGCTGGGCATACAGAAAGGAATAAGGTTTGGCTTAAACCCTGGCATCTGTGTAGTATTGGGTACTATCACCGGGTGCTTTGGCGGCGTTATAAGAGATATTTTGCTTAACAATATCCCTCTGATCTTTAGACGGGAAATTTATGCAACGGCCTGTATCCTGGGCGGCATTATCTATTTCATCTTATTTGAAACCAGTTTCCCCAAAGAATGGCTAGACGTTACTGTTATGTTGGTTGTTTTTTCCATCCGGTTCCTGGCCGTGAAATTTAATCTTGTTTTGCCTGACCTGTATACCGACAAAAAAGGCCGTCGATAAGACAGCCCTTTAATTTTTTATAGTCCCAGCCCACCTAACATTCCGCCAGCCAGGCCTTTCATTTCATCTTCCCAGGCCTGTTCGGCATTTTTAAGCGCCCGGTTCAGGGCGGTGATGAGCAGGTCTTCCAGCTCTTCCTTTTTGTCAGGCGCCATCAACTGGTTATCTATTGAAATGGTTTTTACTTCCCGGTTTCCGGTTACCGAAACCTTTACCATTCCGTTACCGGCTTCCCCGTCAATAATTACATCGCCAAGCTTTTGCTTGCCTTCCTGCATTTTCTGTTGTGCTTCCTGCAATTTGCTGAACAGATCTCCGAACATATAATATACGTTTAAGCCCACAAAGGTATATTAATTAATACAGGCAACTTAAAAATGTCTTAACTTCAGTACCGACGCTACTAACAGTGGCACGCCATTATCATAAACCTACAAATTCCTGTTACATGAACACTATTTCACGTAGACGTGTAATTAAAACGATTACTACCGCCAGCGGCATCCTGTTACTTTCGCCCAAATCACTCCTTGCCCTCCCGTCCCGTTATAAAGACAAACTTGGCATAGCCCTGGTGGGCCTGGGATACTACAGCACCGACCTGCTTGCCCCTGCCCTACAGCAAACAAAACATTGTTACCTGGCTGGTATTGTAACCGGCACCCCGGCCAAAGCCGAAGCCTGGAAGCAGAAATACAATATCCCTGATAAGAATATTTACAATTATCAAAATTTTGATTCCATTGCCAATAACCCTGACATCGATGTGATATATGTAGTATTACCCCCCTCAATGCACAAAGAGTACGTGATCAGGGCGGCCAATGCAGGCAAGGAAGTGTGGTGTGAAAAACCCATGGCAATGACCGAAGCGGAATGTAAAGCAATGATCGATGCCTGTCGTTCCAATAAAAGATCATTGGCTATTGGCTATCGTTTGCATCATGAACCCAACACACAGGAATGGCGCAGTATTATAAAAGAAAAACGGTTGGGCAAAGTTACCAAAGTGAACTGCGCCGCCGGGTACCGCGATAACCGCACCGATCACTGGAAACAGAAAAAAGAAATGGGCGGCGGCGTTCTATATGATATGGGCGTTTACGCCATACAAGGTGCAAGACTGGGTACCAATATGGAACCGGTTGCCATTGTATCGGCACAAACCTCCACCACCAGACCAGAGATCTATAAAAACGGTTTGGATGAAACCACCATCGCCACCCTGGAATTTCCCGGTGGTGTACTGGCCGATATTAAAACAAGTTTCGGCGAGAACATCAACTTCAACAATATCACCTGCGAAAAAGGAGAAATAAAGATCCAACCATATTCAGGATACAATGGCCAGAACGGGACCAGCCCGCTGGGGACCATCAATCACCCTTATACAGTTCCCTATCAACAGGCCAAACAAATGGATGATGACGCGTTGAGTATTTTAAACAGGAAGCCCATGCTGGTGCCGGGTGAAGAAGGGTTGCGCGACATCCGGATCGTGGAAGCTATTTACAGATCGGCTGCCACCAAACAACGGGTAAGCTTATAGCTATAGTTTTTGACTATTACTTTTTTAACTAATTCGCGGCTTTTATTGCTCAATTTTTCTAATTCGGATAAATTAAAGCAACTTATTGTCTGAAGCAAATAAGTATGAAAAAGATCTATACAGTTATTCTATCTATTTTTATATTCATGGCCGGTTTTGCACAAATACAACCAGTTAAAGACAATGGCGCGCTGAAAGTAGCGGGTACAAAACTGGTGAATCAAAACTGGCAACCGGTAGTATTACGCGGAATGAGCCTTGGCTGGCATAACTGGTGGCCCCGGTTTTACAACGCAGAAGTGGTAAGCTGGTTAAAGAACGATTGGGGGTGTACTATTATCCGCGCAGCCATGGGTGTTGAACCCGATCATGGGTATATACAGGAACCTGCCTGGTCAAAGGAAAAGATAAAAGCAGTAATAGATGCCGCCATAAAAGAAGGCATTTATGTGATCGTTGACTGGCACAGCCATAACATCAGGCTGGAAGAAGCAAAACAGTTCTTCATTGAAATAGCAACAGAGTATGGCAAGCAGCCCAATATCATATACGAGATCTTTAATGAACCCGCAGAGCAATCCTGGGCCGATGTAAAAGCCTACTCCTTAGAATTACTCAAAACCATCAGGGCCATCGATCCAGACAATGTCATCCTCATTGGCTCACCCCATTGGGACCAGGATGTGCAGGTGGTTGCTGATGATCCCATAAAAGGATACAACAACATCATGTACACACTGCATTACTATGCGGCCAGCCATAAGCAAAACCTGCGTGACAGGGCTGACTATGCGCTGAAAAAAAACATCCCCATTTTTATTTCAGAATCGGCAGGCATGGAACATACCGGAGATGGCCCACTCAATGAAACAGAATGGAAGACCTGGATAGCATGGGCAGAGAAAAACCAGATCAGCTGGTTAACCTGGTCGGTAACAGATAAAAACGAGACCTGCTCGGTGCTGTTACCTTCCGCCTCTTCAACAGGAAACTGGCGCGATGAAGACCTGCAACCATCCGGTATAATGGCCAGGCATCTTATTCTATTAAATAGCAAACGTATCAAGCGTTGAACCAGCCAGCTTACCCCTGCGGGTTCTCTTGCAGGGAAGCACGGACTTCTTCGATCAACGAATCCGGATCCCATGACATATCCCCTTCAGACAACAGGTACTGCCGGTCTGACTGAATGGTAGCTTCTATTTCTTCAAAGAATTTTCTTGCTGCTACCACATACTCATCGGGGTTTCTGATGGACGAGAGTCTTTTCAGATTGGCCTCGTCATATTTGATAAAATTCGCAGCCTGGCGACGGGCAGTGTATCTTCTATGACCCAGCAAGCTCATTACATCTACCCCCACTCGTAAACTGGTATCCAGTGATTCCCGGTAAATATGCAGCATCCCGGCGTTCATAAGATCATAGGCATCGTAGCGATTGGCGGCACGCACCAACATATGCAGATGTGGGAAATGCTTTTTGATGGTCTCGATCATCTCCAGTCTTTTCTCAGGTGAGGAGATCGCTATTACAATGATCCTGGCTTTATCAGCACCCGCTGCTTGCAGCAGATCAACCCGGGAAACATCCCCATAAAACACTTTAAAACCCATTTTACGCAGTGCATCCACCCGGTCAGAATCCATATCCAGATAAGTGGCGGGGATCCTGTTAGCCCGTAAAAAACGCCCGATGGTGCTTCCAAAGTGACCAAACCCGGCGATGATCACCGAATGCTTTTCATCAATGTCATCGGCAGGCCGTTCTTCGGTTTCCTCTGTACCTACCCGGGGCAGGAGCAACTTTTCATTCACCATCACTATCAATGGGGACAATCCCATACTGATGGCCACTACCGCAGTCATTACATTGGTGGTTTCCTGCGACAGTATGCCCTGCTGAAATGAGAACGAAAACAATACAAAGGCAAATTCACCCACCTGTGTAAGGCCAAAGGAGAAGATAAAATTCTGCTCCGTACCCATTTTAAACACTTTGCCAAGCAGCAACAGTACCAGCGCTTTCACGGCGATCAGGATGCATACCCACATTATTATTTCACGCAAGTGCTGGGATACCAGTCCAAAATCTATAGAGGCACCCACTGCTATAAAAAAAACGCCCAGTAACAATCCCTTAAAGGGTTCTATATCACTTTCCAGTTCATGGCGGTATTCGCTGTTTGCCAGTACCACACCCGCTAAAAACGCCCCTAATGCCGGGCTTAGACCCACTCTGGTCATTAACACGGCAATACCCACCACTATCAGTAAGGCGGTGGCTGTAAAAATTTCCCGCATATTGGTTTTGGCCACCAGCCGCAACAACGGACGTACCGCAATTCTTCCCACGGCAATCACTGCCGCAATAACGCCTAACACGATCGTTGCGTGCAACCACGCCGGTTGTCCATCCACCCAGGTACCCGCTTCATGCGCATCACTTGAATTGTGCAGAATGTCGGTAGTGGCCAGCAATGGAAAAAGTGCCAGCATGGGTATCACTGCAATATCCTGGAACAGCAATACAGCAAAAGCACTTTGACCAGCGGATGTTTTCATCAATCCTTTTTCTGCCATTGTTTGCAATACAATGGCGGTGGATGACAAAGACAGGATCATTCCCAACGCCAATGCCTGTTGCCAGCTAAAGTGAAAGAGCATGGCAATGCCTGCTATAACCACTGTAGTCACTATCACCTGCAAGCCACCCAGGCCAAGAATTGATTTACGCAGCTTCCATAATAATTCCGGTTCCAGTTCCAGTCCAATTAAAAACAACATCATCACTACCCCAAACTCTGCGTAATGCATAATATCCTGTCCTTCTGCGCCCACAAATCCCATTACGGAAGGCCCGATGATGACACCGGCGATCAAATAGCCTAATACGGAACCTAACCCCGACTTTTTTGCCAACGGCACAAACAGTACGGCCGCCCCCAGGAACACCAGGGCCTTATAAAAAAATGAATGCTCCATATTAAGCCAAATTATTTTGTGAGATCTCAATAAGGTCGTTTAAACAGGAAGCCTGCATCAACTCCTCATCTTTCAAATTTTCCTGCCGCAACAGCTGCAGCAGTTGGTTGTATCTCTTTCCATATTCATTGATCTGCGGCATTTCCAGTTTGTGCGTTCCTGAAACCCAGAAGGGTGGCAGGTAGGTCATTCGGCAAAGCTCTGCCGTTCGCTCAAATGGTTTTAATACCTCGGTAATAGTGCAGTGCTGGTATCCTTCCCGTTGATAGGATTGTAAGCTGCTGCCAGAAGAGATCACATTAAAAACTTTTTTACCCCTTAACGCATAACCATCTTTTCCGTACGCCCATCCATGCTCCAGCACCAGGTCCTGCCATTGTTTTAACATAGCAGGCGCACTGTACCAATACAACGGATGCTGCCAGATGATGATATCATGCGCCAGCAACAATTGCTGTTCGCGAGTAACATCTATATCGAAGTCGGGATAATTTTCGTACAGGTCGTTCACCGTTATTCCGTCGAGGTGGGGAATATGATGTAACAGTCTTTTATGCACACGGGACTTTTCCAGTACCGGATGAGCAAAAATTATTAAGATCTTTCTCATGTTCCACTGGTTTTAAATAATTCACAACTTAAAGAGAAATTGGGCATCTATTATGGCTTAAATTTAAGGTCATAAGATGGCAAAACAAAAATCCATATGGAATCTGTCTGTAGCAGGAAAACTGCTAAAGGAGTCCTTCCACCGGCTGCAAAGTAACGATCCTTTGCGAATGGCGGGCGCTACTGCTTTTTTTACCAGTTTTGCCCTGCCCCCTATAATGGTGCTTCTTTTTCAGTTCTTCAGTATTTTCTTTAGCAAAAAACTGGTGGGCACCGAGTTGCGGAGTGTGCTTACTACCACATTGGGTAATGCCAATACCGAACAATTGCGAATTATAGCCCGTGGCTTACGCAATCTTGCACAAAATTGGTACATGGCTGTCATTGGCCTCCTGTTCCTGATATTCGTGGCCACCACCCTATTCAAGGTTATCAGAAACACATTGAATGACATCTGGCATATTCGACCCGAGCAGACCGGCTTTTTTTATGACCTGAAAGTGCGGGGCAAATCACTGGTGATCATATTGGCGGCAGCCATCCTGTTTATTGCCGGGGAAATTATTACTATAGCACGGGAAGTGGCCGGTAAATATGTGGCAAGTGTAGGGGTAACAGGCAGCCCTTTCCTTAGCACCCTGTTGAATCACCTTTTTGGCGTGCTCACCATTATCGTTTGGTTTATTGTGCTATTCCGGTTCCTGGCTAATGGTCGCCCGTCGTGGCGCGTGGCAACGACAGGCGGCATATTGACCGGCGTGCTGTTTTATTTTGGCAAAGCGGTGCTTTCAGCAATGATGCGGCACAGCAATGCCGGCATTGTATATGGCGCAGGCGCCGCCATTGTATTGATACTGCTGTTTATGTTTTATTCCTCGTTTATTTTATACTTCGGTGCCAGTTTTATAAAAGAATATTCCGACTTCACCAACGATCCCATTGTCCCCAGACACAAGGCGTATCAGTATGAACTGCATAAAGTAGGCGGACGGCATTAGACAACAGGCAATAAGTTATAAAAGAAGCTGTTGAGGTTATAAAATGCAGGTTATTTAGTTATTGAGTTATTTAGTTTTTTAGTTATTAGGTTATTATATTGGTTGGTTCGTTGTTGCCAGTCGCCCCTTTCCTAAAATAGCCCAATAACTCAATAACCTAATAACCTACGAACCCAATAACTTCAATTTTAACTTTCAACTTTTAACTTTAAAACCTCGCCCGTTCGTATTGTACCGGCCAGTTTACCTTTTCATGTAATTCATGAGCTGCATGCAGGGCAAAATAAGGTTGACGAAGCAACTCACGCGCCATGATGATCATATCGGCATCGCCATTAACCAATATGGTCTCAGCCTGTATGGCGGTAGTGATCATTCCTACTGTGCCAGTGAGTATCCCGGTTTCTTTTCTGATGCGGGAAGCAAAAGGCAACTGATAGGCCGGACCAATAGTAATTTGCTGGTAATGCACCAGCCCGCCCGAAGAAACATCTATCAGATCAACACCTTTTTGCTTTAGTATATGGGCCAATTGCACAGATTCTTCAATATTCCATCCCCCCTCCGCCCAGTCAGTAGCGGAAATTCGTACCAGTAAAGGCAGTTCATTTGGCCAAACGGTTTGAATACCAGCAATAATTTCCAGCAATAGCCTGATCCGGTTTTCAAAAGAGCCGCCATATTGATCTTTGCGGTGATTACTGAGTGGCGATAAAAATTGATGGACCAAATACCCATGGGCGGCATGTATCTCTATCACCCTAAAACCGGCACGCAATGACCGGCTGGCCGCCACCGTAAAATCGCTGATGATCTTTTGAATGCCTTTTTCATCCAGCGCAACAGGCATGGGGTAATTGTCGGCAAAAGCAATAGCAGAAGGCGCCACCACTTCCCAGCCTCCATCCTCAATGGCTACTTTGCCACGTCCTTCCCAGGGAACGTTGGTACTGGCTTTACGGCCGGCATGCGCCAATTGAATACCGGGCACTGAACCCTGCGCTGAGATAAAGGAAGTAATCTGGTTTAGTTTTTCGAGGTGCTCCTCTTTCCAGATGCCAAGATCGTGCGGCGAGATGCGGCCTTCCGGTGAAACAGCTGTCGCTTCTGAAATAATAAGTCCGGCGCCACCCACTGCCCTGCTGCCCAAATGCACCAAATGCCAATCTGAGGCAAAACCATCCACACTGGTATATTGACACATGGGCGATACGGTAATGCGGTTATTTAACTGTACTGATTTTATATGAAGGGGGGTAAAAAGTTTAGACATATACAAGAAATTAAAGGATAAATGTAATTAAGTTTTATATGTGATTACTAATTCTGTTTTGCATTCGATTTTAATTTGATAAAATAAATTTCCCTAATACCTTTACGCCGCCTATATGTGACCAAAACCGGGACCTCACCCTCCCGGCCATCCGATATACCTCCTGTAAAGCCCCTATTACTTAATAATCTTTACAACTATACTATTCATTTATTGCGCCGTATACGGCGTACAGAAACCCTATGCTATGCACCTAATTCCGAAGGAAAATATGAACAGAATGTTACCCAAATCCCTAAAACTACTGCTGTTGGTTTTTGCCTTTTTAGCCGGCATTAACCAGACTAAAGCAGAGGCCCCCGTGTACAATTTAGTTTTCCCCACAGTAACCCTCACTACATCCGTGGGAATGTTATTCAATGGCCCCTTCACCGGAACTGCCGTTTTTAGTGAGGCCGTTCACGGTTTTACCGTAACTGGTATAAGCGCCACCAATTGCACAGTAAGTTCTCTAAGCTCCAGTGATAATATTACTTACACCTTTACGGTAACAACTATTAGTGAAGGCCCGGTAAGTATACAGGTGCAAGCGAATGCAGCACTGAATGGCAGTAATGAAGGCAATACCGCTTCCAATAAGATCGACCTGTTCTACGATCATACCAGGCCGTTTGTGAACAGCGTCAGCGTGCCATCAGGCGTATACAAACTGGGTGATGTGCTTACGTTCACCGCAGCTAACAGCGAAAGATGTAATGTAAGCGCCGGACCTTACCTCTCGTTCAATGTAGGCAGCAACCCCGAGCGGGCAATGATTGACGTGGGTGCCAGCGATGCCCAACCAACGGCTTTTTTCCGGTACACGGTAAAAGCAGGCGACTTTGATAACGACGGCATTGTGCTGACGGGCGCTACAATAACCCTGAATGGCGGCAGTATGCGCGATATAGCGGGGAATGCGATCATTCCGCTCATCCCCGGAAGCATCTCCTACTCCGGCATTATCATAGATGGTGTAGTGCCAACGGTTACTTCAGTAGATGTGCCAGTAAACGGTTACTATAAAGCCGGCGACGTGCTCAATTTTCGGGTACATACCAGCGAGACTGTAAGCATAACCGGCGCCACCACCCTGGAGCTGAACATCGGCGGCACTACCAGGCCGGCCAATTTGCTCAGTGGAAGCGGTTCGAATGTGCTGGTATTTGGTTATACTGTGCAACCCGGTGATATCGACATGGATGGCATTACCCTGGGTTCGCTCAACCTCAATGGCGGCGCCATACAAGACGGCGCAGGCAACGATATGGACCTCCCGCTTAACGGTGTACCCTCTACCAGCGGCGTATTTGTAAATACACAGACTCCCTCTGTAGTTATTACGGCCCCACCCGGAATCAAGGCCGCACCCTTTACAGCCACCATCACCTTTAGTGAAGCGGTAATCGGTGTGGCTTTGGGCGATTTCAGTGTCACGAACGCCACCCTTAGTAATCTAAATGCTATTAACAATTTCACTTATACCCTGCTGGTTACACCAGCCATGAATGGTCAGGTTACCCTGCTGTTGCCAGCTAATATGGCCGTCAACATCGGCAACAATGGCAATACGGCCTCTAATACTCTCACCGTTACTTACGACGCCAACGCACCGCTTGTTACTACCGTAGACTTCCCTGCCACCGGTACTTACAGAATAGGCGATGTGTTAAATTTTACCGTAAACTTCAATGAAAACGTACTGGTGACTGGCACGCCGTTCATCAATATTTTAATGCACAGTAGCATTAAGCCAGCTCATTATGTAGGCGGCAGCGGCACCACACAACTTACGTTTACTTATACCATACAAGCCGGCGACTTTGATGCGGATGGTGTTTCACTGATCAATACTATGCAGCTCAATGGCGGTACCATTCGGGATGCAGCTGGCAATAACGCCAATCTATTGCTGAGTTCACCTTCCCCTAACGTTGTGATAATAGATGGTGTAGCTCCCGCTGTTTCACAGGTAAATGTACCGGCCAACGGTATTTATAAATTACGCAATGTACTGAGCTTTAGTATAGACTTTACTGAAAATGTAACCGTAAGCGGCACACCGGTGCTCAATGTGATCATAGGATCTACCACTGTAAGAGCCATTTATACCGGCGGATCGGGGACAAGCAACCTGACATTTGCCTATAGTATACAGGTCGGAATTGAAGACCATGATGGTATACAGCTAAGCTCGCTGATCACTAATGGCGGCACCCTTCAGGATGACAACGGCAACGATGCGATACTTACCCTTAATAATGCAGGCAACACCAGTGGCGTACTCGTTGATGCAAAATCACCAACAGTAATACTGTCAGGCACACCGGTAGCCAATGCACCTTTTACTGCTACCCTTACATTCAGTGAGCAGGTAACTGGTTTAACAATCGCAGATGTTGCTGTTTCAAAAGCCACCGTAAGCAATTTGCAAACAACAGACAATGTCACTTTTACCATGCTGGTGACCCCGGTCAGCGACGGAGCTGTAAGTGTGACATTACAAGCTAATGCAGTAACTGATATAGCAGGCAATTTCAACATAACCTCCAACACCCTGTCATTCACGGCTGATGTTACAGCACCAACTGTTACCAGAGTAGATGTACCAGCCGACGGGTATTATAAAGCAGGCCTCGATCTCAATTTCACAGTTGTATACAGTGAAAATGTGATCGTAAATACAACCGGCGGCACGCCAATTATGCCAATTGATCTGGGCGGGGTTGTTAAATATGCATTCTATAAAAGCGGCAGCGGCACCAATAGCCTGGTATTCACTTATACCGTACAAAACGGAGACATGGATATGGATGGCGTTACTGTGCCCATAAGCCTGCTTATGAACAGCGGCTCCATGGTCGACAATGCCGACAATACTGTAGTACTTAACTTGCACAATGTAGCCAATACAACAAACGTGCGCGTAAATACCGCCCG
The DNA here is from genome assembly GCF_017742245.1 of Niastella soli. GTDB lineage: Bacteria > Bacteroidota > Bacteroidia > Chitinophagales > Chitinophagaceae > Niastella > Niastella soli. The sequence continues at coordinate 243,609 of NZ_JAGHKO010000005.1, read as the reverse complement.
TCCTTCAGTAACGATCAACACAACAGCACCAGCCCGGGTGAATGCTACTTTCCCGGTTACCATTACATTCAGTGAACCAGTAACGGGCTTTACCATTAGTAGTGTTGTTGCAACCAATGGAACGGCCAGTACCCTGCAAACAACCGATAATATTACCTATACCATACAGGTAACACCAATTGCCAGTGGCACTATAAATATTAATATACCTACAGGTGCAGCGGTAAACATTGGCAATAACGACAATACCGCCTCTAATACAATATCACTGACAGCCGATCTAACAGCACCGGTGATCACCAGCAGCCAGCACTTCAGCATTCTGGCCAATAGTGCAGTGGGTACTACTATCAATACCGCAACGGCTACCGATGCATCGGGGATTATTCAAAACTGGAGCATTGCATCTGATCCATCTGGTGGTGCCTTTGCCATCAATGCAACAACCGGGGTTATCACCATAAACAACCTTGCTTTACTAAATGCTCAAAGTGGCAGAACAGTAACCCTTACGTTAACCGTAAGTGATGGGTTGAATACCAGTGCAGCTACCACAATTGCCATTGATGTACTGGCATTGAACCAGGCGCCTGCACTTAACCCAATAGCCAATGCGGCTACCTGCGCCAACGGCGGTACACAAACCATACAGTTAACAGGTGTTTCTGCAGTTGAACCCACCCAAACGTTCAACCTGTCGGTGGCAGCCAGCCAGCCTTACTTTGAGGTGTTAACAGTTACCAATGCCGGTGTGCTGAGCTATAAGTTGAAATCAACTGTTACCGCAGGCCAGGTTACTATCACGGTTACCATCCAGGACAATGGTGGAACCGCCAACGGTGGTGTAGACAAATCACAGCAGTCGTTCACCCTTACGGTGAATCCTTTACCGGTGATCACCCTTACCAGCGATAAAGGCAACACCGTATCAAAAGGAGAAGTAGTACGCCTTACCGCAACAGGCGGCGCCAGCTACAACTGGGACAATACACCCGGTATTGTGAGCGGCCAGCAAACAGCTGTGCTCGAGATCAGACCGCAAGCTAACACTACCTACCCCGTACAGGTTACAAGCGTGGCCGGTTGTACCAGCACCGCTTCTATCAACATCGCCATCGTAGAAGACTTTAAAGTAGACGCCACCAACATTTTAACGCCCAATGGCGATGGTAAAAATGACAGATGGGTAATTCATAACATCGACAGCTATCCCAATAATGAGGTGAAGATCTTTGACCGCGCTGGGCGACTGATCTATCAACGCCGGAATTACAGCAACGAGTGGGATGGTACCTTAAATGGTAATCCACTGGCAGAAGGCACTTACTATTACATACTGACCATCAGCGGTGGTAAAACAGCCAAAGGATCTATCTCCATTATCAGGGACCGTTATTAAAATGACTTTAAAATCGTTCATACTATGCGCAACGCATTCAACATACAACTGAACATAAAGAAAACATACCGTGTATTTATTGGTGGTATTCTGCTGGCAGCCTGCTGTCAGCAGGCAACTGCCCAGAACCTCAGCAGTGTACCAGCCCTGCTGCAACCTTCGGCCACCCAGTATTATCAAAACCAGTATCTGGCCAACCCCGCCATGGCCGGTATCGATAGCGGTTTGCATGTAAATGCGGCCCATCGCCGTCAATGGACCAATATAGATGGTGCGCCGGTCAATACTTTTATCACGGCAGATGGCGCTCTGGGAAAATCCGGACTTGGGTTGAATATCTTCAACGACAAAGCTGGTCTGCTCAACCGCACGCGGGTAGCATTTACTTATGCTTATCACCTGCCCATTACCACCAGCGGAGAACAACAATTACATTTTGGTTTATCGGTAGCCATCAACACACAACGGGCGTCTTATCATGACATCAATGGCGACATTTCCGATCCGGCGCTGTCGGCCTACAACAACCGCAGTAATTATTTTGAAGGGGAATATGGTATGGCGTATACGGATAAGCACCTCACTTTGCAGGTTGCATTGCCCAATGCCCGCACCCTGTTCACCGGGGACGACAAAGGCGTTAATGGCGGTACCATCTTGTTCACCGGCGCAGCGTATAAATTCACCACCGATGGGGCCATTAGTTCCATTGAGCCTAAAGTTTGTTATCGCGCCATAAAAGGAAATGATGGTATTGTGGACGCAGGGGTTAATGTGGCATTTCTCGACAACCTGCTTAACCTGACAGCCTTGTACCAGACCTCAAAAAATTTCACCGCCGGTGTAGGGGTGAAAATATTAAAGACAGTTGGCATTCAGGCATTATATACCACCCAAACTGGCGGTATTAAAACTTATGCCGATGGCACCTATGAACTAGGCATCCGCGCTGACCTGTTCAGATAGTATACATGTTCCATATATAACGAGGCCGTCCCTATTTGGGGGCGGCTTCGTTATTTACGGCACCAATTTTTAATTACGTAAGGTATCGTTTGCCGTTTGCCTATTAAGTGTCGTTTAGTTAACACAGCAAACCCACCCCTCCCCCTCCCAGGAGGGGATTCCTTAAAACAAATCAATATCCACCCCTATCATCAGTGTTTATGTGCTACACGCTGCGGCCTCCCGATGCATCGGGAGGATTTAGCTATCCTTTTCGCCTAACTAAACGACATTGATTGCCCATTGCCAATTAACGGACCTGAGCGTAGCGAAGGCCCGTCTGCCTTCTGCCGTCTGCCTTCTGCCGTCTGCCGTTTGCCGTCTGCCGTTTGCCGTCTGCCGTTTGCCGTCTGCCGTTTGCCGTTTGCCGTCTGCCGTCTGCCGTTTGCCTTCTGCCGTTTGCCGTTTGCCGTTTGCCTTCTGCCGTTTGCCGTCTGCCGTTTGCCGTTTTCCGTCTTAAGGAATGATCCTGAGTCCATCAATCCGTGTAGTAACACTGCCAGTCTTGGCATGATAGATCCTGATCCAGTTGATCGCATTCAGATCAGGCGTACCATTGGTAATTCCAGCCGCACTGATCGGTTTGGTGATCAGGTTCCAGCCGTTGACGAGCGTGCCGATCTTCCAGTTATACTCTTTTACATTGGCCCCGCCTCCACTTCCAACTTCTATCTGATTGGAACTGCTCAGCCTGCTGACGTCAGACACATAATACCAAAATTGTATGGAGCCGGTAGCCGCTGAGGCGCCTGTTCTTATCGGCGTGGTAAAAACTTTTTTAAATTCATCAGAACTGCTGCCTGTTGATTGCAGCGCGCCTGAGCCTTCTTTTTTATCGGCAGTATTTATTGACAAAACATTGGAAGAAGCCCAGCCCGTTGTAGCATCGCAACGGTCCAGGTAAAATGGCGTTGCAGAACTTAAATAAGGCGACAAGATCGGGTTAAGCAGGTTGGCAATCTTTTTATGTCCATCATTACTCGGGTGCAAGCCATCTGGATTATAATCAGCGCTGGTGACCCAATTAGTAGTATTGATGTAGATCACCTTGCCATCACCCGCCGTCTGCCGAGCTTTCACTGCTGCCTTGGTAGGAGTAGACATTATACCATTTTTTAAACATTGCATCACAAAGATCTCCGCACCCGGATACTTTGCCCGCACATTGGCCAGGAAAGTGGTCATGGTGCTTTGAAAAGTAGTGGCCGGTACTTTCTTATTATTATCGTTGGTGCCCAAATTGATCACCACCAATTTTGCGGTATACCTGGTAAAATCCCAGGGCGGTGAAGCGGTATTATTGGGCGATTGTAGTTTAAAATACCCGACATCCATTCCCGGGTTTGTGGTAAACCCACTGACTAAACAAATACCGGGGTAGGCGATCTGGGTATGCTCCGTACCCATCGCTTCAGAACAAACCCAGGCATAGTCACTTACTTCTGCCTGTGAGTTGGTATACCCTGCGGTAATGGAATCGCCTATCCATTCAACCAGGTCATTACCGACAGGTGGCGCCGCTGTAGTGGCACCTGGGTCAAGCACCAGCCCCTGGAAGTTAAAGATATAATCATAGTCTTTTCCCTGCGCTACACTCAGGGTATGCGTTCCGGAAGCCAGGGGAGTGGGTGTCAGATTAACCGTTCCCGTTACCCCGTAATAACTCAGCCAGGGCCCATTGTCTATTTTTACATAATAATTACTCCTGTTACCCAGCTTTATCTTTACCGTTGTTCCGGTAAAACGCACCTTGAGATAGGCGCCGCCCCACCTGCTTATATATCTTGTACTACTGCTAAAATCCCACCGGCCAAAGTATTTGATATTGGTATCGGTCAGATCGCCATTTGCTGATGAGATGGCCGCCACTGTAACTTGCCGGGATAGATCGGCTAATTGTTCGGTCTTTAATTCGTTCATTGTTTTGGTGCATTGGGATTGCACCATGGCCATTAACACTAATAGTATCGCATTGGCCACTTTCATAACAGCGTTCATAGCTTAGAAGTTTAAGGAGATAAATCCGCAGAAAACTATCAGGCTATCATTCATCCTTAAAGCAATTACACCATTTTTAGAACTGCGTATTGAACCCAACAAAAGTCTGGTACCTTGGTTGCCCGATCCCCTCTGCGAGTACAGTAAATTGTGGTTCGGCAAATAAGTTAAACACCACGTTCCCGGCTTTCAATACTTTACCAACACCCAACCCTATGGGCACATTATAATCGCCATTCTTCAGGTTAAAGCTCATTACCCCAGTACTTCTTATGCAAAAACCGGCCCCGATTTGCCAGATAAAAAAGAGCTGCGGTGTAAGTAAACTAACATCTGCCCGGTCATCATCGCCCGCAAATGAAACTGACCATTGAAGCAATGATCCCACCTGCACAATGTGACTGTTGGCAAAAAAAGCCAACACCGATAAACCTGTTTGCCATTTACCGGCGCCCAGCTCATGTGTGCCTGTTGGGACAGTAAGATTTGGACCAATCCCGAATTTATTACCATTTGAAGAAGGAAAAGAATAGAGCGCAAAGAAATTGAAATCGCCCAGACCGCTGGTAGGATCTTTACCGTCGCCGGAAGAAGTCACAAAAGGCATGGTGCCACGGAGCAGGAACTGGCCAACAGGTTGCGTATAGCGAACAAGCAACTGGTTAAGCTGCTGATCGGGCAGGCCATATAACTTTGACACGATATAATCCTGCACATTAAAAGCCTTCACATTCGCCATCGGGTCGTTAGCCCTTTTTAATTCCTCATCAGAAACACCTTTACCGGGTGGCGGCGGATTTTGTTGCGCCCATAATTGATTGTGCGTTATGGCAATCAACACTAATAAAACAATGCCGGGAAGCTTCATTGGCCGATCTCTTTAAACAGTTTCTGGACACCTTCGGGATACTGGTTCCGCCAAAAGCGACCTTAATTTATTTCCGTTGGCGGAGACGCCATCGCGGTCGTGTCTTATTACAAAATGATCTTTCATGGCAAAAGCAACAAACGGCAAGCCTAACATAACAACTGCCACCAATAAAACATTCAATGGGGTGATCAATATGGATGTGCGCAATTCACAACCCGATTGGTCGGCCTTTCTGGAACCCAATGCACCAGAAGGCGCGCCCAATGTGCTGGTGATCCTGTACGACGATACTGGTTTCGCATCCTGGTCGCCCTATGGCGGCAGAATTAATATGCCCACTTTGGACAGGCTTGCCAGGGAGGGATTGACGTATACGCAATGGCATACCACTGCGGTATGTTCCCCTACCCGTTCCACATTTTTAACGGGAAGAAATCATCACCAGAATGGCTTTGGCACCATTGCTGAATCTGCGATCGGCTTTCCCGGTTATGCAGGCAAGATACCCGTGGAAAATGCCACCATGGCTACTATCCTGCGCGATGCAGGGTATAGCACTTTATGGATCGGAAAAAACCACAACGTGCCTGTTGATGCTTTTGACATGGGTGCCTCCAAAAAGAGATGGCCGCTTGGTTTGGGTTACGACCGCTTCTATGGTTTTATTGGCGGAGAAACCAATCAATGGTACCCTGAGTTGATAGAAGATAATCATTTTGTTGAACAACCTTATTTGCCAAAGGAAGGTTATCATTTCAGTAAAGACATTGCCGATAAAGCCATTAACTTTATCAGGGATTCCAAACAATCGCAACCTAATAAGCCCTGGTACATGTGGTATTGTCCCGGCGCCAATCATGCCCCGCACCATGCCCCCAAAGAATACATCGACAAATACAAAGGCGTTTTTGATGATGGCTACGAAGCCTACCGGGAATGGGTATTGCAACGGATGATCGAAAAAGGCATCCTGCCTAAAGACACGCAGCTTACCCCCATTAACCCCATGCCCGAAGGCACCTGCGATGAAGGCGACCTGGTACGCCCCTGGAACACCTTGAATGAAGATGAAAAGAAATTGTTCTGTCGAATGGCGGAAGTGTTTGCCGGTTACTCTGAATATACCGATGCGCAAATAGGCCGGGTGATCGATTACCTGGAAGAATCAGGACAGTTTGACAATACCCTGATCTTCTATTGTGCCGACAATGGCGCATCAGGCGAAGGAAGCCCAAACGGCTCCGTGAACGAGAACGCTTTTTTTAATGGCTATCCTGATGACATTCACCGCAACCTGGAGATGATCGATAAACTGGGAAGCCCCGACACCTACAACCATTACCCAACCGGCTGGGCAGTGGCCTTCTCAACACCCTACCGCATGTTCAAACGCTACTCAGGTTATGCAGGCGGCACCTGCGACCCACTGGTGATCTGCTGGCCTAAAGGCATTAGAGCAAAAGGAGAACTGCGGCATCAATATCATCATTGCACCGATATTGTTCCAACCATCCTGGAGTGTTGTGGTGTACCTATGCCCGAGGTGGTGGATGGCGTAAAACAAACTCCACTGGCGGGTGTTTCCATGAAATACAGTTTCGATAACGCCAATGCACCTACCCAAAAGGAAATACAATATTATGAGATGTGCGGCACCCGCGGCCTCTGGCATAAAGGCTGGAAAGCAGCCGCCTTACACGGACCTTTGCCTGTAGGCATTGGCAACTTTGACAAAGACAAATGGCAACTCTTCCATACCGATGAAGATCGCTCAGAAGCACTTGATCTGGCCGATAAATATCCCGAAAAAGTAAAGGAGTTAACGGCATTGTGGATACAGGAAGCGCAGAAGTATAATGTGTTCCCATTAAACGATCTCTCTGTTTTGGATTTCATCAAGCTGGAATACCATGTCGCCATTCCTGAAAGTGGCAAATACACCTATTATCCGGGTACCACTGAAATACCTGAAGCATCTGCGGCCAGTACCCATGGCCGCTCGTATAAAATACTGGCAGAAGTGGACCTCACCAACGAGTCAGAAGGCGTGATCTTCGCACATGGATCAAGGTTTGGTGGCCATTCACTGTTCATAAAAGGCGGACAACTCTATTACGTATATAATTTCCTGGGCATTCCACCGGAACAACGACTCATTTGTAAAGCACCTAAATCGGGCAAACATATTGTTGGTGTTGAATTTATCAAAAACAAACAGGGTAAGTATGGTGAGTCTATCGGCACTATGAAATTGTATGTCGATGATAAAGAACAGGCCAATGGGGAGTTTCGCACGCAAACCGGCCGGTATGCTTTGTGTGGAGAAGGATTATGCATCGGGTACGACAGCGGCGATTCGGTAAGCAATGAGTACACCCCCAAGTTTCCCTTTACAAATGGCACAGTAATAAAAGTGATCTTCGATGTGGCCGATGATGTGTATGTAGATGTGGAAAGAGAACTGGCCGCTGTTATGGCGCGCGATTAATAGCTATAACAATTCAAAAAGGTCTCTCCCTACGGGGAGGGACCTTAATTATTCATAGCAGGTAAACTATCACTGAAATTGCACAGGGTTTCCAGTAATCCACACAATGTTTTCCCATTCTCCGTCAATGAATATTCTACCCGAACAGGCATTACATTAAATGTCACTTTATTTACCAGGTCATATTTTTCAAGCAGCTTCAGCCGGTCGGCCAACACGGTATCACTAATAAATTGTAATTCCTCCTTTATACTTTTGAATCGGTTATTTCCCTCTTCTATACAAAACAACACTTCACTTACCCATCGTTTGCTTACCAGATCGAGCAGTTCATTTAACGAACATTTATTCACCAAAAATGACTGATTGCGGTAATTGGTTGAAGAAACCTTCCTTTCTGCGGCCATTACTAAGTAATTAATTAGTTATTGAAACAGAAAGGTAGATGAATTTCCTTTGCAGATGGTTGCAATCTTTCCAAAGAGTCGGATTGCAATCAAAAATCAATCCCCTTTCAGTAATGAAAGGGGATTGATTTTTAATATAGTTTTCTACCTCTATTATTCCAGTTCATGGCGGCCATCATCAGTGACTTTGGCGCCATCGGCCACCTTGTAAATACGTAAGGCCAGGTACTGTTTGGCCGGCAGCTTTATCGACGATTTGTTCTTGTCAATGAATTTATACCGGTTATCAGGCATGGGCACCACTTCAAATTCCCTCTCAACAGGGGTAATGGTCATATTCCAGGTATCGACGATGTCCACCTTGAATTTTGCTCCATTGGTGAGGTCCCTTTTGGGAAGCACAAAATCCCATTTGTTTAATTTATCCTTTCCAAAATAAATGAGGTAGTACTCGCCTGCTTTACCAGCCATATTGATCTCCCAATATTGATCAATGGGTTCCAGGCCACCCGCCGGACCACTTTCCACTATCTTTCTTAAGAAGGCAATCCTCGACGGACTTGAACCTATCAACTTGCCCCCATACGAGATCCATGGGCTGGTTTTATACGTTTCACCATGTGTAGCATAACCACCCCCAATATAAGCATTCCAAAACCGGAATGTCATTTCTTCACCCGACAGTTGCCCCCACCGGCTTTCGATGTCGCCTTCATAATTGATCTCATCATTTACAACAGGCTTTTTATACAGATCGCGGAGCAGCGGCGTACCAAAAGGTGCTTTTACAACATTGTAATACTGAAGGCTTACATGCGTAACCCATGGCTTTGCATAATCGTATATTCTGTCGGCATTGTGTATGGAACGCAGGTGATGATAAGGGTCTTTTTCCTGCACCAGTTTAAACAGCCCGTCCCAGTCTTCATCGGTCATGTTCCTGATAAAACTGTTTTCATTGCATAGGCTCCACCAGATATTCCGGTACGCAGAATAACGGGCTACCATGTATCTGGTAAAGAATTTGTTCACGTCCTGGCCCATCATATCAAACCCCCATTTGCCTTTATCGTACGGACGGAAAAGTATCAGATCTGCCTCCACGCCCAGGCTCCGCAGTTGCTCCACACAGGAATCAAGGATTCTAAAATAGGCGGGATTGATACGGGAGAGATCCCAATTGTCTTTACTGGTCCCTTCAAAAGGAAAAGTAGTAATAGTGAGCGGGCCGGTTATATACCTGTCTTTATACGGGGGCACCGCTAAAAAGCGGGCTTTGTTAAACGCACTGGACGCCAGTGTTTCTATTGTTTGTTTCTTTGTTCCTGCATCCTGAAAAGGCCATTCGTAAATGGTGGTGCCAAACGGATAATAAGCCGTTCCATCTTCGTATTGAAAATGATAGGTAGCTCTTACTCTTACCGGTCCATGGTTATTTTTGGCAGGACTGGTACATTCAAAGCTCCCTTTGTTATTATTCAATTCTTTTTTATTACTGCTAACAACATAACTCCAGGTACCTTCTTTATCGGGCATGAACCTGATCTTGTAAATACCATTCCCATCATAATACCCTTCCTGTTCATATACTTTATCACCATTGGTAAACCGGCCAACCAAATTGGTGCTCATAAACGGATTACCTGCCGACGGGCCTTTTAATGTCAATTCAAATACATCCCATTTCTCAATTTTATCCTGGGCAACTACATTACCAACCAATACCATCAGGAACAGAACAGCCATTCCAGCTTTTTTCATATGTGGCGCTATTTTTTAAGTCTGTAAGATAATACGCCGGGTATTTATAAAGTTCATTTCTACACTTATTCTTATTCATTTTTAATGCGTAACCCCATAAAACACCCTTCAGCATTTCTACAGAATTGCCAAAGAACTTTCCTGTTTAATCCCTTTTCTTTAGAAAAATGCAAATAGCGGCTTTATTAACCGATATTGAGAACTATGTAAAAAAACTGTTCTTTCAGCATCAACGCCCATTTTTGATCTATCACAACCTGCAACACACCCTCCAGGTAGTAGCCCACACTAAAGAGATCGCCGAATTTTACAGGTATAACAAGCTGGACCTCTTCATGATCCTGGCAGCAGCCTGGTTTCACGATACGGGGTATTTGTTGGCCGATACCAATATGCATGAGTTAAAAAGCATTGAGATCCTGGTGGATTTTTTATCTTCAAAGCATGTAGCCAATAACATCATAGAAGAAATAAGCAAATACATAATGGCTACCAAAATGCCCGTAAATCCCCATTCTTTATCAGAAAAAATCATTTGCGATGCAGATCTGTATCACCTGGGCACCGATGAGTTTTTTGAGATTAATAAACAGGTAAAGGCAGAAATGGAAGCAAAACTGGATAAACCGCTTGAGAATTGGCACAACAGTACCCTGGCATTTATGATAGCCCATCATTATTATACCCCCTACTGTCAGCAGCTTCTTTCTTATGGAAAACAAAAAAATATTCAAAAGCTGATTTCACAAAATATTGAGTCATAGGTAACACCGCGATAAATGACCGCTATTTATCCGATTCCACCTGTGTCACTTCATATTTGTCTTTGCCATCAACCTTTACCGGCTGGTAATACGTTTCGCCTATTTTAACATAGGTTTGATTGCCAATCTTTACCTCTTCCCCGCCCTCTGGCAGGTTGTCTACCACAGCGCCTGCCGGTGGTGGCACTACTTTATAGGTAGTACCGTCTTTTTGATAAAAAGCGCCGCCGTAATAATTATTGGTAACATTATTTACTACTACGGTCTGGCTGTTGGAAGGGATGGTTGTAACAGTACCCCCTACGGGGGCTGCTACAACCGTATATCCGCCTCCTGATTGTGCATACCAAACACCCTGATCATAATGATATTTTTCATTTTCAACAGTTACTACAATGGCTGTAACTGCCAGCGCTGCAACAAAAAATCCCCAGGGATGCCAGGCAGGCCCCCAGTAAAAAGGTCTGTACGGGTGGTACACATAAGGATGGTAACAATAATACCGGGCACCGCCATATACATAGGGAGGCCTCCCGTAAGTAGCTATGTTATTTCGCTGCACCATCGTATTTCGGTTATTGACCACATTTACATCATGGCTTCTGTCGACATTTATATTAACTGTATTGCCGCTTACATTGGTATTATTACTATTGCGTGGACCATTATTGATATTCGCATTCCGGTTAACATTCCTGTTGTGCATGTCATTATTTTCAACGGCACCGCCGTGCATAGGCTGGCGGTTAAGCCCTCCTCCCCCAGCTGGCGGACGTTGTATTGCAGGCCGTCCTCCCGGGCGCCCTCTTTGCGCCGCAACCGGTTGTACGGTTACAACAAGCAGCAAAACAAAGAAGAACAGCATATTGTATTTTCCTGGTTTCATTTCTTTTTCTCAAACGATTTAATGATATAACCGTAGGTTATAAAAAATGTATGTCCTTCAAACCGGTTATTGCTTCACTTCGGCAAACACTTTTTTCCAGTCGTTTTTCATGCTTATTACATGCCAGTTATTTTTAGCCGCTGCATTCAACGATGCATTCGATCTTTCCTGGTAATAAAACTCCCGGGTTGAATCGTCGTGATTGACAAGTAATTGATAAGAAGGATACCGGCTGCCCTGGCAAAAGTTCAACATGGCGATATCGCCTTCCCCGCCTTCGTTGCCGCAAGCAAACACGGGCGGCTGTCCTATTCGGGCCTGTATACTTACCGGCTTACCTTCCTTGTCATTGACCTGGTTTATAGCCGTTTCCCTGATCACGCTTTTTGTACTATCGTTATACTGGTATTTAAAAGTGGTACCAATGACCTGATATTTGGGAATATCATACAATTGATACGAGATGCCTCTTACAAATTCTACTGTACCACCTGTGCAAATAAAAATTGTAAAGCCATTTGATCGTAAATATTGTAACAACTCCAACTGGGGCTCGTAAATGATCTCTTTAATGGGCACGTTCCATCGGGGATAGGTGGCGTAGGCAAAAAAATCATGCACCGCCAGTTCAAATTTATCTTCCGTCATACCGGTATGCATAGCTGCTATTAACCCCATAACGGCCTTTTCACCACCGTTTTCAAAATAAGCGGCATCCTTTTCCAGCACCGCCTTAAAAGGTTGTTTATTAGCCAGCGCCGGATTGTCTTTTACCATTCTTCTTACCCGGTATTGTACAAACAATGCCTGTACATATGGCCTTTCAGCCCACAGGGTGCCATCATTATCAAAAGTGGCTATACGGTCAATAACAGGAATAAATGAGTGGGAAGCCGTATCGGACACACTTTTTATATAAGCAATAATGGACTTTTTCAATGGCCCGTCATTCCACGACGGTAGCGGATCTGTCTTAACAGATTGGTTGTTTTTACCTTCCTTTGTTTCTTTTTCCTCTTTGTTATTATTACTACAACCCATTACCCCGAAAACCAACACCAATAACAGCAGGAGGTAAATGGTTGCCCGTTTTTCACAATTCATAGTCAAGTCGTTTTGGCTGGAAGCGCCAGCCGTTAGTGCCCGATTATGTATATGAAGACACGAAACCGCCTGCCATTCCGCCAAATGACTGTAAAAAAAAGCGCCCCAATAAACCGGCGCGCCTGTATCTTAATCGTTTGTGAGGATCACCTTTAGTGTTTTTCTACATTTGCATTTGAAACATACCGTGCCACCTTAATGGGCAAGACCAGAAGTATCCTGGTCAGATTCTCTTAATATTCACTCCACATAGCCATATCCCCGGTAATAATCCCATACCTCCCCTATCATAATGCCACCAGAATGCCACTTCCCAGTGGCATTCTGGTGGCATTCCGGTGGCATTTCAGTGGCATTATGAAAGGTAAAATGGCTTGTTTTAGTATATCTGGAGTGAATCTCACCAGTACTTTCGGTCCATTTGTCCTGGGTCTACAATGGGTCTGCCGTATATCCTGTTCGGTAAAAAAAGAAGACAATCGCAAGCAGTTCAATCACTTACATTGTGCTTTAGCGTTATACAACCTGGTCTGCCCGGAAGCATCACTCTTGCTATAACGTTAGAGAAAATATTTCACAGTATAAATTGAGGGAATAAGTCGAGTTTACCGGGATCGTGTACGCATTGAGTTTCTATATCGATTTAGAAGCGGACATAGCTATCCTATCAGCTCATTCGCTTTTAAATAATCGAAAATGAGCTTGTCTACATGCGAGATCCTGTCTTTATCGGCGTACGTTAACCACGCCATTTCTTCAATTTCTGACTGGCAAGACAATTGTCCGGTGTAGGACGCGGTGTAACAGGTCATTTTAACGATCACCCCTTCTGCATGGCCATGCGCCTGGGCTTCAAAAATGCCAAATGGTTTCAGGGAGGTTTTGTCGAGGTCAACATTCAACTCTTCTTTTATTTCCCGAAGCAAGGCTTGTTCATCCGTTTCGCCGGCTTCCCGTTTGCCGCCGGGAATGTAAAATTTATCCTTTCCAAATGACCTTGTTGAAAGCACCATTTTATTATCAATTGCTATCCAGGCCAGTTTATCTATTATTCTCATACAGCAAGGTTTAATTATCCCTGCAAGTACGCAAAAAAATCAATTTGCGCCGCCAAAAATCATCGGCCTTCTACACTCACCCTTCAACCTACAACCTGCCGCCCTGCGAAGAATACGCTTACGTCATTGTGAGCAGGCATAAGCGGACGCTTGCGCCGTAGGAAAATGCCAATATCCATTGGCGTTAATTATAAAGACGCTTTCCTGAAAGCATTAAAATTATAACAAATACCAAAACTCAACAGAATTACAATTTAGGTTAGCTTATAATTATAAAACTCAACTATTAAGCTATGAAAAAGTATTTCTTAGTTTCAGGTATTCTTTTGATCACTGCCACCAGCTTCTGCCAGGAAAAGAAGGAAAGGGTTGAAATTCCATCAGCAGCGGAAGTAGCTTTTAAGAAGAGCTACCCTGCCGCTACAAAAACTAAATGGAGTAAAGAAGGGTCCGACTTTGAAGTGAATTTTATAAATGGGAAAAATGAAATGGCGGCCGTATATAGCTCCAACGGAGAATTAAAAGAAACTGAAATAGAGATTGAACCAACCGCGTTGCCCGCGGGCGTTACTACCTATGTAAAAGAACACTACAAAACAACCATTAAAGAAGCGGCAAAAATAACAAAAGCCAATGGCGAAATAAACTATGAAGCGGAAGTAAATAAAAAAGATCTCCTTTTTGATAAAAACGGTAAGTTTATTAAAGAACAAAAAGATTAGTTCGTCACTTCAGGCGCACCTGGCACCCCGCTGAGGCGGGTCGCCAGGTGGGCGCCATATGTTCAATAATAAAGACCTGTCAGAGCTTGTCCCGCTTTGCGGGATGCAACTCAACACACTACTAAAGCGACCTCAAATGATGCACCTTACAGGTCATTAATGGCACAAGCGCTTATTACTTCCCCAACACCAGTACCTGAAAGGTATTGGGAATAATGGTTGGCCTGCTATTTAATTTGTGGGTGGTTTCAAATTCAGCTGTGGGCAGATACAGTTTATGGGTAGTTTCATCTAATGCAATAGTACGGGCGCCTCTTTTGGTAGGCAAAGTGGCTATTTTACTATACTTATCATTGCCCTCTTCTTTTATTACGGTGAGGTTACCTTCGCCGTTGGAAGCATAAATGCATTTGGTAACCTTATCAAAGACTACTCCATCACAACCGGCCCCAATGGGTATTTTACTAATAATGGCGCCATTTACGGCATCCAGCACGATCAATAAGCTGCTTTCGCTACAGGCTGAAAACAACCGATGGGTAATATTATCAATGGCTAAACCCGTGGGAGCCTCGCCCGGATCCAATGCCCAATGATGTAAGACCTGCTTGCTTTTAAGATCGATCACTACTATTTCATTTTTATCTTCGATATTAACAAACAAAGTGCCAGCGCCGTTGGTCACCGCTTCTTCCGGTTTTCCGCCAACATCAATGATCCCTACTACCTTATCATATTCCGGATCAACGATACTGATAGTGTGACTACGGCCATTACATACGATCAGGCGCTTTGAATATTCATCATACATAATAGCATCCGGGTTCTCCCCCACTGATAATTGGCCAAGTACTTTATCAGTTTGCAGATCAAAGATGCTAAGGGTATTTAACCCGCCATTGGTGGTATACCCTTTTTTCAGGTTTGGCACAAATGTTATGCCATGCACCCCGGTGGTATTGGGAATAACACCGAGAGAATCGCCCGTTGTTTTGTTAACAATGTTTACCTGGGTGGCATGTGACACATATAGTTTATTGGAACCGGGTTGAATGGCCAGATAGTCCCAGCCACCCGTGCCCGACAAATGAAAAGTGGTTAACAAATGTAATTCGGTAGCAGTTTGGGCCTGGCAGGAATGGATGGCAGCCATCAGTAACAGCATACCCATTAATCTAAGTTGTTTCTTCATGATCAGATGATTGTAGTAAGGGAGGTCTGTTTTTATAAATAATTCGAATACCTGTTGGTAACACAATCAACAACAGCGGCAGCGCCATTACAAAGCCGCCAATTACGGCTATGGCAAGTGGCTGGTGCAATTGCGCCCCCGTACCAATGCCTAACGCCAATGGCATTAAGGCAATGATGGCGCCCAACGCGGTCATTAACTTGGGACGCAGCCGGGTTGAGATAGAATAGATAATGGCATCATCGGTATTTTTTTCATGCAGTGAATCCCGGAACTGCAGAAAGGTAAATACTGAATTTTCACCAATGATACCGGTGATCATTATAAGCCCCGTATAACTGCCTACATTCAATGGCGTACCGGTAAGGAACAGGGCCAGATAGCTGCCTGAAATGCCCAGCACGCCAATACCCAGGATAAGCAATGCTATGCGAAAGCTTCTGTAGAGAAACAGGATAACAGCAAACACCAGCAAACTGGCGGTTATTAAGATCATCAGCAGTTCTTTGAACGATTGCTGCTGATCGGCATAAGCGCCTCCGTATTGAATGCTGTAAGAGGGCGGCAAATGAATATCAGCAGCCAGCTTTTGTTGTATATCCTTCATCACACTTCCCAGGTCGCGGTTTTCAAGGCGGGCCGTGACCACCCCCATGGTTTGTAAATTCTCCCGTTGTATTTCGGCTTCCCCACCATTTACGGTTATTGTAGCCAGCGCGGTTATGGGTTTTAATCTGCCATCAGGTAAAAAGATCTTCAGGTTGTAGAGGTCGCTAACAGTCATTTTTTTATTACCAGGATATACCAGCCGGATCGTAACGTACTGTTCCCTTTCAAATAAATTCCCGGAAATATTTCCTTCCAGTGAAGTCTGTAACTGGTATTGAAAATCAGCCGGTGTTATTCCAAACAGTGCCAATTTTGCATAATCGGGCTGCACACTTATTGATGGGCCCGCAATAATAACACCATCAAAAACATCGGCCGTACCTGAAACTTTTGCAACCACCTCAGCCACCTGTTTACTTAACTGTTGTAATGCTTTTTGATCATTGCCATATACTTTTATTTCTATAGGTTGTACAGAGGTCATAAGATCACCCAGCATATCGCCGATCACCTGTCCGAAATCAATCCTTAAAGCAGGCTGGGAACTTTCTATTCGTTTGCGAATAGCTGTGATAACCTCTTCTGTACTCCGGTCCCTTTTCTTTTTAAGTTGTATCAGGTAATCGCCCCGATTGGGTTCGGTTATAAAAAAACCCATTTGAGTACCGGTCCTTCTAGAATAAGCCTGTACTTCCGGGATACTTTTCAGGATCTTTTCTACCTGTCGCAGTTCCCGGTCAGTTTCTTCCAGCGAGGTACCGGGCGGTGAACTGTAATCCAGCACAATACTCCCCTCGTCCATCTCGGGCAAAAACCCGGTTTCCAACCGGGGTACCAGTAAAGCTATTAAGCCTCCCAATGCTACCACAATGAATATACTGATATATGGGCGTTTTATAAAAAAAGAGACCCAGTTTTGTGTTTTCACGTTATGGCCCGTCACCAGCTGTACCGCTCGTTGCTGTTTTTGTGTAAGCAGCAGGTAAACAACAGGCAAGCCAAGCCAGGTAACAAAAAATGAACAGACCAGCGTTATGATCATGGTATTGGTCATTACGCTGAAATACGCGCCGGCTACTCCGCTCATTAACAGAAATGGGATGAAAATAACAATAGTGCTTATGGATGACCCCAACATAGCCGGGAACAAATAATGGATGGCTTTTTGTACCAGTTTGGTGGTGGGTGCTGACGGATGTTCTTCATGCGTGCGGTGTATTTGTTCTACCACTACGATCGCATCATCAATTATTAACCCAATAGCAGCGGCAATGGCCCCCAGGGTCATAATGTTAAAAGTATACCCTACTGCATAAAGCACAATCAGGGTAAGTGCCAGGGTAACAGGGATGGTGATCAGCAGGGTAGCACTTGCTTTCCATGACCGCAGAAAAATGATCGCTACCACAATGGCCAGCAATAACCCTACCCACAAACTATCAGTTACGCTTCTGACAGAATCTTTAACAAAATCAGCCTGGATGTAATAGGGAACAACACGCACATCGGGTGGCAGGACCTTCTTTAATTCAAGTACCTTTTGCTCCATCGCCTTCGACAGGGCAACCAGGTTGGCATTTGGCTGTTTCACTACAGCCACCAGCACCCCGTCCCGGCCATTGGCATTGATCTTTATATATTCTACTCCTTCGTTTATCTGCACATCGGCAATATCTTTAACGGTAATAACGCGTTTGCCATCGTTCTTTATTACAATCTGCTCCAGCGCATCTTTATCACGTACAGTAGCATCGGTCACCGTGAGATACAGAAAGTCATAGTCTGATAAATAACCGTTTGATTTTATAAAGTTAGTCTGGCTCAATGCCGTATTCACCATAGTAGGCGTTACCGAAAATGTGCTCATTTTCTGCACATTTAACTGCAGCCAGTATTCTTTGGTTTTGCCTCCGGTTATTCTTATTTCCGAAACGCCTGCTACCTGCGACAGGAACGGCTTTACGGTAAAGTTTGCGATCTGCTTTAATTCAATGGGCGATCTCGTATTGCTTTCGAGGGAATAACCCATTACCGGCAAGATGGAGGGGTTCATGCGGGCTACGCTTATTTGCACTTCCGGCGGCAACTGATTTCTGATATCTTCAATTTTTGATTCAATCCATTGTTGCCTGAGGTCTACATTGGCATCCCAATTCAGGAACGCCGATATTTCGCAACTGCCCCGGCTGGTAGTGCTTCGGATCATTTGCAGATCGGGCACCTGTTTGATAGCCGTTTCCAATGGCTTGGTGACAGTGATCATCATTTTATCTACTGGTTGCAAACCAGCATCAGCAATCACTTTTATTTTAGGGAAGGTAATTTCGGGAAAGAGCGAGGTTTGTAATTTGGTATATACAAAGATGCCGCCACCCAGTATCAGCACGAGTAAAACAGTAAGCGGGTTTTTATGTGTGAGAAAGAAATTAGTCACCGGGTTGATTTTATGGCTTTACAATTTTAATCGTGGCAGTATCGGCCAGCCCATAATTACCGGTAAGTACAAACTGATCGGTTGCCGTAAACGCCGGGGCAAGAATTTCTACCTGACCATTGGTCTCCAATCCCTTTTTAACCGGCACCTTAATTGCCCTGGTACTGTCCATTACTTTCATTACCCAAAACTCAGTTTGGGTCTCATTAGCAAGCACTGCCTGCCGGGGGAGGAACACCGCATTGGCTTTGGCCGTTTTTTCAATAGCTACTCTGGCAACCAGGTTAACCGGCAATTTACTGGTAGGCACTTTTATATAAATATTCTGCGTTTGGGCTGCCGAGTCCACCACAGCAGTGATGTCAGTAATTGTTCCCGCCAGGTTTTGTCCATCGGGCAATTGTAACCGCACTTCTTTCTTCCCAAGTACATAAGGCCGTAATTCATAAGGCAGGTTTAATACAAACACAAAACTGTTTACATCATTAATTACCGCCAACTGCTCCCCATCCTGTACATAATCGCCCATTTGATGGTCTACTTCGGTAATATGGCCGGTTATAGCGGCTCTGATCGTAATAAGACCAGAAAACTTAAAGGAAGAATCAAGCGAATTGATGGCATTGCCAATACTTTGGGCCTCCTTTGTTTTAAGTACGAATAATACCTCTCCCTTACCGGCGGTCCTTCCTACCACCGCCTTCACCGTGGCCAGGTAGCCGTTAGCGCTCGCTTTTACAATGCTTTTTTGCAAAAAAGTGGAAGTAGCATTCATGGTAATGGTATCAGCCATGGGCCCATTTTGTACAGGTATTATTGTTACGGGTGTTACTACTTGTTGTTCTTCTTCATTATCATCGGGGTCAGCGTGACCACAGCTAACAAGCAACATCACCGCCAAATAAAACAATCCTGTTTTGATCATATCTGTCTTTACCTGTTCCAATAATTAATCTGGTTTATCAATTTCAGTCGATCGATATAATTCTGGGTTACCAGGTTGCGTGCATTGAAATAATTGCTAAGGGCCAGAATAAAATCGGGCACCCGAATATCGCCGGTGCCTAATAATTTTTCACTCACTCTTATCAGGGTATCGGTATAGCGTATTTGCTGGTTGATATTATTGATAAGCTTTTCGGTAGATCGCAACTGCTGTATTAACTGGAATAATTGCTGTTGCCGCTGGTTCACAAAAAAATCCCTTTGCGCCTGTCTGGTTTGTTCGGCCAGGTTTAGTTTTTGGTATTGTAATTTTCTTTGATGCCCATCATAAATGGGAACTGTAAGGGAAACGCCAATGCTGGTGCCCCAGTTTTTATAGGGCATATAGGCCAGTGAGGAATTATAACCTGCATCGGCAAAGGAATTGATCTTTGGTTTATAGTTCAGATCAACCAGCGCCCTGTCATTCCTTATTTTTAAGCTATCCAGCAGGTATTGCCGGAAAAAAGCGGAGGTCGTATATTCAGGTAAAGTGTGTAGCGATAATTGCGGATCTTCCATTTGCAGGGGAACAAGTGTATCCTGTATGCCTGCGAGGTAACTCAGGGCAGCATAATCACTTGCATATTGTATTTCCAATTGGGCCGTTGTCAATAATTGCCGTTGTCGGGTAACGGTAAATGCCAGGTAATCAGCCTGTTTAAATACGTTACTTTGGGTAAGTTTTTTCAGGAGGGTATCTTCACGGGCCAGCAGATCGTTTATTTCCCGGTTGTACTGCAATTGAAGCCAGTCGCCAAACGTATTAATATATTGATCAGTAACACTTCTTTTGATATCCTGTTCAGTTAGCCGGACATTGTTTGCCGCAGATTGTGCCTGTATTTGAAAACCAGCAATTTGAGTATGTACGTTCTTACGGCTTATAAATGCCTTGTTCACCGCGACTACTGTTGACACCTGGGCTTTGTTCGTAATGACCTCATCGTACCCATACCCATTGATAACAGGCGCGTACATATTATTGCTATTAGCGTTTACCTGCGGTCTTAAAATGGCTCGTACCAATTGACTATCAATGGAAAAAGACAATACCTGGTTTTGAAGGTCTTTGATCAGGGGACTGTTTTTGAGGGCATTATCCAGGTAATAAGCAAGGTTACTTTGTTGTGCCAGGGCATTTGTCACAACCATAAGGAACAACAACAGGAATCCGGTTTGAAGTACGCATACCTTCCTCCAGCTGTTATACTTACCTATTTTAAACATTCATTTACCCGCTTTTAGGTCATGTCCTTAAAATTATATGCCCAATCTGGTAAAATATTGAAGCCGTTCTGAGAGTGGTGAGTGGTGGGTGGGCTCGCGATATTCTGACTAATAACTATTTTACTCGTCAAAATCTTCAGTCTTCTGCCTTTTCATGTCTCTCGACTGCCGATAAAAAAAGGATCACTATCAAGTGACCCTTTTTTTTTCCGACATCCACTAATTGGATCCATCGGAGCTGTATGTCTGCTTAAAACTAATATCCATTATTTCCGAACTGATCGGCATTGTTGATCTGGTTAAGGAAGGTAAATGGAATGGGACGAAGATAATGTTTGGATGCATTGAAGTTTGCGGCAGCTCTTTTGTTGTAAGTCTGCAGGCGGCTTTCAAATGCTTTATTGCGTTTCAACAGGGGCCAGCGATTAAACTCGCCACACAATTCACGGGCGTATTCATCAAATACATCGTTCATAGTGGCTGTTGTTAACTGCATACCGGTACCCACGTTGTAATCTGCCTGATTGCGGCAGGCGCGTTTACGCAATACATTCAGATAATTGGCGGCAGCCGCTCCATCACCACTTGTATGCATAGTGGCTTCTGCAGCGATCAAATATACTTCTGCCATCCGCATGATCATAATATTGCCCAGCTTTCTTTGAAAATCGCCACCTAACCAACTGCCATCGAAGTTAAAATTGAACTTCTGCATGGCTGGGAACAGGGTAGCCAAACTACTTGTGGGGAACCCATTACCCGCTGCATTGGCTTTATACGTGCTGCCTGTAGGATCAGACTTATCGAACAGATCATCAATATTTACCGTAACATAGGCGCGTTCGGCTTTGTCTGCAGGGGTAAGCGGGTCTTTACTCAAATAAGCAAAGAAGCGGTTCTCATCCTGCGTCAATGGATAAGGATGTACATTGGCATTGGCGACATCCGTCAAATTTCCAGCGGTTGTACCTGTAATGGCGCCTTTGTTCCAGACCTGCGGAATATATTGCCAGCTGGCATTTTTGGAAGCATTTCTAGCATCAACGTCTATATAAGGATAGATCTTCTTGCCTATATGCTTTGGGTCGATACCATACTTTGTACACATGGCCTGGTTAATAGTAACAGTAGCGTCGGTGTATTTTACGTTGGCCGGACCTGGAGCACCGCTTCCCAGGCTGGAAATTGCCCGAACACCTGAATAGTTGGTAAATGCCGTTTGAAAGGTATTCTCCCAGCGTTTATCATAGGTTGCATTAAAGCAATTGATCAGATATTTAGTAGGCGCAATGAACGCCTGGTTCAACCGCCCGTAGTAGGCATTGGAAGAATTGGAATTTACGCTCCTTTTGAAAACATCGCTGGTACCGAATGCATCATCAAATTTGGGATAAAAATGCAGGTACAAATTGGGCTTTGCATTCGCGGTAGAAACATCGTAGGATGCACTATACGGGTTAAGCCCATACGCGGTAAATAAAACTTCCTGGTTATTCCGGTTGTTGGTTGCTGCAAACACTTTGGAAAAATCATCATACATGGCAGCACCGTAGGTGCCCATGCCATTGATCAGGCTGTCGGCACATTCCTTCGCCCGCACCCAATATGATTTACCGCCTTCACTTAATCCTTCTCCTGCGCCCTGGGCATATACCCGGGCCAGTAAGCCTAATGCCGCTTTTTTGGTTACCCGTTGCGGATTATTATCCATAGGCGTTACAGGCAGATCATTAAATGCATCCCTTAAGTCGGCAATGATCTGTGTATAAATTTCAGGCACACTATTACGGGTAGGGCTTAGATTTTTTGTAGGCTCGTCAGTCAGTACCAATGGAAGTTCGCCGAACTGGGTTACCAGTACCGAATAATAATAGGCCCGCAGCAATTTGGCCTCTGCTACCAGGGTATTGATATCGGAAGCTTTGCCATCTATTAATTGAGGGGCCAGTTGAATGGTCTTATTACAATCCTTGACAGAACCCCAGGCATAGGTAAAAATATTGTTCACCAAATTGAAACTGACGGTCAGGTCCTGGTAAGCAATCACCTCTTTATAGCTGGTGCTATTGGAAGGGAACGTCCACAAATCGGTACCCACTTCAGAACAGATGCCATAAGGCATACCTATAGTCGTTCCCCAAAGCCCGGTATAACAGTTCGACTGGTACGCCTTCCAGCCATCATATTTGCTGAGCACATCCTGTTCCGATAAAGTCACCGGGTTGTATTCATCCAGTTTACACGAGGTAACGGAAAGTGTTATGGTCAAACCAAACAGGGATTTATATAATAGATTCTTTATACGCTTAATTTTCATATAACGCTGTTTTTAATCATTCGGCAATTAAAATGTCATATTCAGGCCCACTACAATCTGTTTCGTCAATGGATATTCGAGCGATCCATTCATTTCGGGATCATACTGTTTTAACAGTTTGCTCTTTGTAACAACCAAAGGATTGGTAATAGTGCCATATAGCCGGAATTTTTCGAGCGATAGCTTTTTTACAAGATCCCTTGGCATATTGTAACCAAGCGTGATATTTTTGATCTTAAAGAAAGAACCATCCACAAAGTTCAAACCGGAAAAGCCGGTAAGAGAGGAAGACGTTTCCTGGTAATTCATTACCGGGAAGTCGTTCGATGGGTTGGTGGGTGTCCAGTAGTTAAAATACTTAGGAATTGTTCTGGAAGGGCTTGCGTTGGTTGCAAATCCATTTGGCTGATACCAACCCAGCATATTATAACTGATCGTTTGCCCCCATCTGAAATAAGAGTAAACGCTCAACTCCCAATTCTTGTAGCTGAATGAATTCTGGAACCCAAGTGACCAGTTGGGAGAATTATGGCCCACGATCTGGTAATCGGTGGAGCTAACAGCATAGGTATTTTTGGCAGCAGTGAGCGCAGAATTAAACTTCTGAGCGGCTGACAGATCAGTATAATAGTAGTTGATGGTACCATCTGTTGCTGTTTTTGTATATACCCCTTCTGCCAGGCGGGTCATGCCGGGAACATTTACTTTCAGATCGCCGGGGCGTTTGCCGAACGCGGCCGCATCTTTTTCCTCACCGAGCTGCCAAACACCATCCAACTTATAATTCCGGTAAGAATTTACTGGTTGACCAATAGTAAGTGAGTACTGGTTATTATCACCGTTGGCAATATTATTAGCAACTCCGCCTGTTAATTTCAGGATCTCTTCTTTGTTATAAGAAAACGCGACCGCTGAATTCCAGTTAAAATCTTTGGTAACTATATTACGGGTGTTCAATGCCAGCTCTATACCCTTGTTCTGCGTTTCGCATACATTGAGGTTAGTCTTATATTGTGCACTGGCGGTGTACTGTCCGTAAATGATAGGTGCAGTAACCCCATAGATAACTCCTTTGGTCCTGGTATTATAAACATCCAACGACATATCAATCCGGTTGTTAAGGAATGCCGCATCCAAACCAATATTTGTATTGTACGATTTTTCCCATCTCAACAAGGGGTTGGTGAGGAATTGGGAGTTCCGGTATGTAGGTACACCAACTCCCCCCAGCGACATATTGATCGATTCCAGGTTGGCCACAGAGCTATACGGTTCAATTTTTGCCGTACCGGTAACGCCCCAGCCTACGCGGAGTTTCAGGCTATTCAACCAGTTCTTGGTACCATCCATGAACGACTCGTCAGAAATGCGCCAGCCGGCTGAAACTGCCGGGAAGTTATCCCACAGGTTGTCTTTATACAAAACAGAAGCCCCGTCGCGACGTATACTTGCCGAAAACAGGTATTTCCCTAAATAAGAATAGTTGATACGCCCAATAAATCCAAGCGTTTTCGACATGGCGTATTCAGAGGTAGATGAAGAGGTTGAATCACCGGTAAATTTGTACCATTTGAAATTGTTCGAAACTACATTGCTTTGGAACATTTTGGTTTTTGTATTCTGGTTATCGTACCAGGAGGTAATGCCGGTTACTGTAAAGGCGTGATCGTGCGCCACTTTGAAGTTATAGGTCAGGATGTTTTCCCATTGGTAACCAAGGGTACGGTCCTGATCGATCTCAGCCTTAGGAACACCGGCGCTGCTGCCGTATGTATAATTTACAGACCCCTTACCATCGAATTTATAGGTATTACTGAAAGTAACGTAGCTACTCAAACGGCTTAAAAAGCTCAACCCTTTTAATGGCCTGATCTCGATGTATGGATTTACATACAACTTCAGGTTGTTATCAACATTGGCATATACCCCAGGCTGCTGATTCAGCAACAGGTTATATACGTTATTACCCAAATTGGTATTCAGCGTTCCATCGTCATTGTAGGGTCTTACCAGCGGATCGGTCACCAGTGCATTCTCCAGTTTGTCCTGTGCTTTATCCCTGTCTACATACGAAGCCGTCAGGTTGGCGCCTATGGAAATAAAGTTCCGCACTTTATGATCTAAACGCATGGTCGTTGTAAAGAGCTTATAATCGTCGCCTACATATTGTCCCTTTTCGTTGGTATAGTTGAAAGAGATATAGCCTTTTGTTTTTTCGTTACCCCCAGAAACACCGAGGCTGTAGTTTTGCGTGTGTGCACTTTTTTGCAGGAACAGGTCGGCCCAATCGGCAAACTGTCCTTGCTGGTACAGGGCATATCGTTGGGTACCAAAGATCTTC
Source organism: Niastella soli (assembly GCF_017742245.1). Lineage (GTDB taxonomy): Bacteria > Bacteroidota > Bacteroidia > Chitinophagales > Chitinophagaceae > Niastella > Niastella soli. Next base: position 218,039 of record NZ_JAGHKO010000005.1, on the reverse strand, counting down.
TCATCATCTGCGGGTGATTGCCAAGTGGCGCCGGTTGTTGTCCACTGGCTGTTTGCAGCATCCCACACATAACTGTATGCATCGCGTTTGGTTTGCAGATAATCTTCACCGGTGCGCATCTTTGGAGTAACCGACCAGCCATTATTACCATAATAAGCATTGAAATCAATGGCTAATTTTCCAGACTTACCGCTTTTTGTAGTAATGATAATTACGCCGTTTGAACCGGCCGAACCATACACCGCAGTGGAAGACGCATCTTTCAATACTTCAATAGATTCAATATCGTATGGGTTTATAGTAGAATAATCGCCAGGCAAACCATTGATGATGAACAAGGGCGTACCGCTGGCATTGAATGATCTGTTACCACGCAGTTGAATGTTAAGAGCGGCACCAGGCTGGCCCGATGGGCGGGTTATATCCAAACCGGCCACTCTGCCCTGCAGCGACTCCATGGGATTGGGGCCAGGGCGGGCGGTGATCTCTTCTGGTTTTACTGAGACTACGGCACCGGTAAGATCTCTCCGTTTAGCAGTACCATAACCAATCACTACCACTTCTTCCAGTTTGGCATCAATTGGTTTTAATGCGATCTGAATGTTTGTATTTTTCCCAATGGCAACTTCCTGTTGCAGGTAGCCCACAATGGAAAAAACAAGCACATCGCCGGCATCAGCCTCGAGCTTGAAATCGCCCGACGCATTTGTCGTTGTGCCCACTTTGCCTTTTCCTTTAATTACTACCGACACATCGGTCAGCGGATTTCCTTTTGCATCTACCACCGTTCCGGTAATAGGAATGCGCACCGTTGCAGGCTCATCAAGAATTATCAATGGCACTTTACGGGACAGCACTATTGTTTTTCCCTTGATGGAATATTCCAGGGGTTGATCTTTCAGAATGATATCCAGTACCTCCTTCAATGGAAGGTTATTGGCTGAAATCGTAACTGTTTTCGATTCATCCAGATCACGCTTGTTGTTGAATATAACATAGCCGGTCTGCTTTTCAATAGCAGTAAAAACCTGTTTTAATGGCAGGTCTTTACCGGAGAGTGTAATGTTTTGTGCATTTCCTTCAGCATGGGCCGAGAAAACAGCAATGGCAATAAAGAAGATAGTCAATTTCATCGCGCGAAGCAATCTTTTGGTGATGGTCCCGTTGAACCCTCCCCTACAATCAGGCAATCGATTAGCCAGGTAATGCCAGGGCATAGAAATTCCGGAACCAATTGATTTTTTTTGCATAAGTTGCAAACGTTTGGTTGTTAAAAAATGGAGATTTGAGGCTTTCGTTTTGGGCAACTAAACACTCTTCCGGAAGTGGTAACGACACTTCCGGTTTTGATTTATATACCCTTTGGTTGTTATGTAATTTGTGATTTTTGCATTGCAATCGTTTTGTTTAGGCAGTAATATCTTTTCTTATTAAGTACTTTTCCGTAGCCGGATAAAGTAAACGTTTACATTCTTTTGACAAGCAAATCCTTTGTCTCTTAAGACTGGATCAGCAATTTCCTTCCTTCCAACCGGCACTTCACCCCAATCTTTTCTAAGATCGTCACTAACTCATTTAAGGTTACATCTTTACTGATCTTCCCGTTCAATTCAATATCAGTTGGGATACCTTTTTCATACACCACTTCAATATCGTACCAGCGCTCGAGTTGAGACATAGCATCATTGAAGGCTATATTATTGAAATCGAACACACCATTTTTCCAGGCCATCACATTATCAATATCGGTATTGCTAACTACTGTTAATTCAGGTTGTGTGTTTGCCTTTTTCGCAGCAGCATCTTTTGCCTCCGTAACTACCTGCATCTGTTGTTGACCGATCAATATTTGTGCCTGCTGACCAGGCTTTAGGACCAGTTTTTTTGCAGGTTCAACCCGGCCTTTTCTTCCAGTTGATACAGTGCGTTGATCAGGTGATAACGTAATGGCAATAGAGCCTTCCAGTAAAGTAGTATTGATCACCGGTTCATTAGCATATGCTTTTACATTGAAGTGTGTTCCCAGCACTTCTATTTCAGCCTTGTTGTTGACGTTTACTTTAAAGGGCATTTTTAACCCAGCGTTGAGCCGTACAGTGGCTACTTCAAAATACACTTCACCTGTTACCGTAACCTTGCGCTCATTGCCGGTGAATGTGGTGGGATATCGTAATGAACTGCCGCTATTGAGCCAGGCATTGGTACCGTCGGGCAGTATTACATGAAATTCACGCGCTTTGGGAGTAGACATCACATTATATACCGCGTTGTTCCCTTTGCCTTCGTAAATGAGTGTACCATTGACAATTTTGGCCGTAGTACCGCCTTGCATGGCTACAATGCCATTCTGTAAACTATCTAATAATACCTGTGACCCATCGGCCAGGGTTAAAATGGCCCCCTCTTTACCGGGTAATATTTTATACGGACCAGCAACCAGTTGTGAAGAGGTCCTTTTTGTAAATAGGTAAGTAGCAACACCAACGGAGATCAAGAGCATGATGGAAGCGGCAACCCACCACCGGCGGACCGGGAGGCGTCTTACTTTTGCCTGTTGTAAATTTTGCTGACGCCAGCTTTCTTTTATTTCAAGGAAGGCGCGTTGCCAGTATTCATAATTGTAGGGTTCAATATGCTGGGAGGGAACAGTAACTTCCTGCGCCAAAAAATTATCAGCTTCGGCGATCAGTTCTCCGCTCTGGTCGGCATTGATGATCGCTGCTATCCGGGAATAATCATCCCCGGTGGCATTACCAGCCCTGGCTTTTTGCAGTAGGTCAAGCAGTTCGTTTTTAAGAAAATTACCCATGTCCATTATTGAATTATGAGGAAAAAAGAGGATCACATTCCCTCGCCTATATTAATGTACAATGGGAAAAGAAAACATACCTATCGTTTTCAAAAAAAATTTAACTAATTGCTAAAATGAGCAGAAGAGGCAGTAGAATACCATGCTGGGCCAGGTACTCCTTTACAAATTTTACGGAGCGAACTAGTGAGTTACGAACGGTTTGTACAGAAATATGCAGTTGATCTGCTACCTCAGCCGCCTTTAACCCCGTTTCACGGCTTAATTGAAAAATTCTCCGGGCCTGATCGGGCAACAAGGAAGTTGCTTCGCGGATCAATCGGGCAGTTTCGTTCAGCGCAACAGTATGTTCCAGGTTTTCTTCCCCTTCCGTAGGGTTGCGTTGTTTGAATTCGTTGTATTTGCGGTTACGATCGTATTGGCGGGCCAGCCAGCTATAAGAGCGGTTATAAGCTATTTTAAAGATCCAGTTCTGCGGCACTTCCACTTCGTCAAGTGATTCGCGATCAATCCATAAATAAAGAAAGACCTCCTGAATAATATCTTTTGTGACCCCTTCCGTTCTGGTCACTTTCATGATGAGGGTATGTAACCTGGGAACATAACTATGAAACAACGTATTAAATGCTTCTTCGTCACCCTGTGCTACGCGGGAGAAAAGCTCCTTTTCGATATTTACCTGGTTATTATCCAACACTTTATCCCTATGCCGGGTGTAAACTTACTTTAATTTTAGGATACAAGGTACGCTCTTTGCCAAATAAAAGGCCACCGGATGACCGGTGGCTTTTTACAAATGTACATTTTACATTAATAATTAATTAGAATCCCACAACAGCTTCAATTACATATCCTTTGAATTGGCCGGAACTGCGGTAGTCAACAGCAGGGAAGTCACGGTATTTCTGGATCACATACTCACCTTTCAGCAACACATTGTTGGTAACGAACCAGCCGGCAGCTGCTGCCACACGGTCTACACTAATATTATCTGCAAAACCGGCCAACCGGCCTGATACTTTATTATACCTTGCGCCTGCGAACAGGTTTTCATGGCAACCGAAACGATACACTACATCACCGGCAAATTGCTGCATGCGTCTGATCGATGTTTCGGTTTTTGACCGGCCCTGTGCATTTTCATAGGTACCGAACAACTCAAGCCCCTGCACTTTGAAAAATCCGTTTATCATAAAGGCATCTACTTTCTTTGTAAACCCGGGATTTAATCTGCCTGAGAATGCAATGGCAGTTGACGCCGGCAGGTTGGCGCCTGTGGGCGCATTTTCCATTACGTTTTGATAATTGCTACCGGTGCGGTCGCCACCATATAAGGTCAAACCACTGGCGGCAGAACTGCTGTTATGATAAAGACTGCCTGATAACCGAACGCGCATGGCCTCCCCTATTTTTTTATCAATGCCTCCTTTAACGATCAGGGATGGCGCCCGTTTGGTATTGTCATCAACCGGTGATTTCACCGCTGAATCAACATTGCCTTTGATCATCCCATTGGTAAGCGCTAACACCCCAAATAATCCATTCTTTTGCACAATCACTTCACCTCCGATCTCTGTGGCATAGCCATCCATGATGTAACTTTCCATAAATGGATTATACAGTGTTTGCCCTCCATCTGAACGGCGGAAGTGTGCATCGCCATAATTCACTTCCATATGACCCACTTTAATGGTAGTCACTTTCATTATGTCGTCCCAGATCTTTCCTTTGAAAGGAAGTTTATCAAACTGGATATACCCGCCTTTAACCCAGGCTTCATTGTGGTGCCGGCTCGAAAGATAGGTGGTTACATTCAACCGGATACCATCGGCCAGTTGCACATCAAGATTTAAGTTGGCCATAGCGGTCATAAAACCGGGGGCCAATGGATACAGCCTGTTTGACGATTCATAATTAGCAGCCTCTTTATTTTCATGTTTCAGGCCCTGGAACTGTTGCGTAAATCCTGCGCCCAGTCTTATTCGCATACCATCGTATGGAGTAGCATTTTCTTTTGTAGTTTCAAATACATTGATACCGGTTTTATCGTACGGACGCCAGTAAGCAGGGCGGCCATAGGAGAACTTTTCATCCTGTGCCCACATGGTAAGTGGCAGGGCAAATAACAACACCATTACTATAATTGTGTTATTTAAATACATACGTCTCATAATAGTATATTTTAATGATCTTGGTGAGTAGGTGAACAATGCAGTTATATGGATCTTAAAAGCAGGTCAAATTTTACGGTTACCAGTTCCCCGGTCTTGATAGCGCCCATCATCAGGGAGGGTGGTTCCACGTTATAATCGGTCATCTTTATTTTATATGAGCCGGTGTAACTAATGCTTTTATCAGCATTCATGGTGCCATTGGCCGTCAAAACCACGTCTTTGGTAACCCCCGAAATGGTGAGCCGTCCTCTGGCTGTCAACAGGTACCCTGCTGCACCATTCTGTTTTACACTTACAGAAGAAGCGGTAAAACTGATACTGTTGTATTTTTCGGTATTGAGTGCCTTGTAGGTATTTTTATCCATCCCTTTGTGCTCGCTCTTTAGGCTTTCCGCAGGTACCGTAAAGTTAATATACGACACCCCATTTAGGGTACCCGACTGGGTAATATCGAACAGACTGGAACAATATCCTTTATCCGACTTCATATCCCAGTCATGGATATTGGAAGTTCCTTCAATAGTTAGTTTTACACCGCCTACCGACTGGTATTTTGTTTGTGCATGAGCAATTGATGAGGTGAACGCCAAAAAAAGAGAGAGTAGAAATAGCGTAGTGCGTGAAGTTTTCATTGTAGTGAATTTTGTGTGTGATGAATTCCACAACAAAACTATTTCACCTAACGGGCCGGGCCTATGACCCTGGACCCTGCAGAAGATGATAAACGTCAGGCTGACAGATGATCTACTACCTCAAACCGGATTGCCTATATATATAAAGCACTAATGCGGGTGTTTTATCACTCACTCTTTAACCATTCCCAGCGCTTTGCCCAGTCCAGCAGCACTTCCTTCCGCCATTTCTTTATTGTAATCCCCCCCCTGAATATTGCCATCATATAGTTGCGGGTCGTTACGATCGGTATACCAATGTGGTCCTAAGGGGTAATCTGTTTTACCCCGTATACCCGGCCATTCATTATTCACTACAAACTGTCCGGCCTGCTCCTTGAATCCGGGCACAGCAGCCGTTACCGTATAGGAGATCTTTTCTGCCTGTTTGGGTGCATATCTTACTACATAGTCACCATCCCCCCTGTAGTACCCGGCCCATTTTTGTTCGCCGATACCAGCTTTAACGATTAACATAAAACAGGCTGAGTCGGGAGGAATATTAGCTTTGGGTCCTTTAAAATGGAATTCCAGCAGGGAACATACAGTCACGGTATCTGTCAATGTAGTGTTGCGGTTAAAAACCTGGCGTGGGCTGTGATCGAATGGCTCAAAACTGCCGCCCCAACTTTCCTTCATCGGGTCGTTCGGATCGCCATCCATCATGTATAACAGCGAAGGCGTATCACCCATCTTCACATTTCCGCCATAGTAATTTTTGAAATCCTTTCCCATGTTGCCGGCGCCTGACATATACCGGTCATAATAATCAGTGGTATTTACACTGTCGGGCATGCCTTTGTTTGAAAAGAACCCATAGTAAGAGGAATTATCCTCTATAAACCACAGGTCAGAAAAATTAGCCACTATGTATGCATAGCTGTTGGCGCTCCATTTTTTATTAGGCCCGCCTATCCAGTATACTTTTATTTTTTTCCTGATATCTGGTGCATCATGTAAGGCCTGGGCCAGATCATTGAGCCCACCCCATACCAGTACCCACAACGGTTGATCGCTTTTCTTTCTGGCACAGGTTACTATCCACCTGGAACCTTCGGTAGCCTTTGTATAACCCGCAAATGGCGCTGCGCCCTGTTTCCCCTGTTTACAAATAGCCCGCAATGCCTCGGGGGAAGGAAAGCCACTGGCATGCTTCTCCAGTTTGGGCAGGTCTTTTTCGTATAAGGCGATCATCTCGAGCAGGTTTTGCTTCGTACCGTGACCATAAGAAGGAGAAGAAATTAGGCCTTCTGTATTAAACAGATTGCTGTACATCAGAAAATGGATCATTGACTGATTATCGTCGGGATCTGTACCGCCAATATCGGTACTGATAAGAATACGGGGTTTTACAGGCACGGGGCGCTGCGCCGTTACTACCAGCGAACAAAATAAAATACAGGAGAGACCAATCAGTTTTTTCACATGGAAGAATTAAAAAACGATCAATACAGGTAAAGATAAGCGATATAAAATAAAAAGACTGTCCGCCAACTGGCAGACAGTCCTCTATCAAGGTTCCTGGGTATTACCTGATCAGATCATTCCAATAATTTTTTTGATCTCTTTTACAGTCAATCTTGATCTTAAGTATTTCTCCACCACCCTTTGCCGTTGGGCCAAAACCCCAATTGGAAACGTACAAATTACCATCAGGGCCATACTCTATTGCAGTAGGCAGGTTCAAACCGGTAACCAATTTGCGCCGTTCTCCCGAGGGATCAATTCGTACAATGGTACCGGTGCCGGGTGTAGGTTCTGCATTACCAGTAGTATTTTCAAGTACATACATACCACCTGATTTGTCGAATGCAATACCAAGAATTGTACTAAAGCCTTTTTCAACTATACTGATCTTGCCTTCAGGTGTTATTTTGTAAATATTACTCTTACCCGTGATAGGAAACTCACCCAGATTGCCTACATAAAAATTACCCTTATACCAGGCAAGAGCGGTTGGCACTATATGTCCCTGGCTGGCAGAGATATCGATCACTCGCCTGATAACTCCGTCACCGTTGATGCGAACGATCTCGCCGTGATTGGGCTCTACTGCATACAGGTTGCCATCTACCGACACCATCCCATACCAGGTACCATCTGGCTCAAAATCGTCTTCTTCGGGTTTCGCCACGGGATGGCTCATTTGCCACTCACTGAGATTGGCAAAAATATCCCACGACTTATCGCCATGCACCTTTACAATACCATTGGGAATACCTTTAACGCCATGCGAACAACCCGCACCGGCCAATACCCCAAACAGTTTCTTACCAATAAACGCTACATCCCCGACCCCACTAACCAGGCTACCTGACGCTTCCGATGTTTGACTGGATGGTAATTTGTCGGCTACAGTGGTGATCATACCGCGCATGTCTACTTTTAAAATGCGGGCGCCAGTGCAACTACCCCTGTACGGTCCTACGGGCGGTATCACCTGGGTACATTTTCCAGTAGTGGAATCGGTTCCACCAATACCGCCTTCTGCCACATACAGATTGCCATCGGGCCCAAAGGTAAGACCACGCGGATTGTTCAAACCTGAAGCAAATACCGAAACGTAAGCCACCATGTCCTTCTGGTCACATTCGCAAAACTTATCCATGTCCTTATGACACGATACAAAAGAAAGAACAATAAGAGCATAACCTGACAATAAAAATCCTCTTTTTGCCATAAACGCCTCCTTTATGTTTAAGTGAAGAAAGCAGCGTTATCAGCCTTCAGGAAGGACACAATGATTTTCAGGGGAAGGAAATTATTGTCTTATCAGCTACAAATATTCCGCCAATTGCTATATAAAGAAAATGACTGTCATCACTGACAGTCATTTTCTCTTCTGTATCTTAAGCTAATTCGTAGAAGCCGTTTTAATTACTGATCAAGGTTAGGCTTTTTCAAATAATTGCGCACTGATAAACCAATGGTGGCCACCACTAATAACATCGCTATGATCCCCGCCACCTTCGCAATATTGCGGCCATTATAATAAGCGGCCGGACGAAACTCAAATTTGATCTGATGCTGACCGGCAGGTACTAACAAACCTCGCAGCACATAATTTGATCTGATTATGGGCGCTTCTTTATTATCGATGTATGCCTTCCAGCCTCTATCGTAAAAGACCTCACTAAATACGGCAAACCGAGGTGTGGCTGCATTTGACTCATACGTTATGTCATCATTTTTATTCTCTATTAACTTTATAACATCGGAACTGTTTTTCGATGAAGTGTAACTCAACAACTCTTTATCCTTTGTAAAAACAATGGCTGTTCCTTTGGGATCCAACGTGCTTAAACCATTCATAACGGCTTCCGGCGTACTTTCAAACCGAAGGGAATCAACAAACCAAACCGGGCCTAATGCATTCGCATTCATTCGTACTACATCTTTTCCTGTAGAGTCTCGCTCAATAATATATTTTGTGTTCAACATATTAATAGCTGCAGTACAGTTAGGATAGTTATATAACTGGCGTGCAATAAGGTCCTGGTAAATACTGAGCTTGGCAGGATGATACCCGCCAATTGACCGGTGAAAATAGGCGCTCAGCGCGCTTGCATTATAAGCACTTCCCACGCCATCTCGGTTATCAAAGATCCGGTAATACCCCTTATCCTGCAAGACCTGCTGATCTGCCGGCGAAGGCGTAAAATAAGATTGCTGATATTCTGCTTCATCCTGGTAATTACCAGCATTGAGGTATTTCACATTGATGGCCATAACATCAATAAAAGCGGCAATGCCAATGCAGGCAAACGCTACAGGCGCTTTTATCTTCTCCTTTATATATAAGAATATCAACAAAGCAGCGCCTGTAATAAATAAAAACGAACGCAGGAGGCTTTCCCCAAACAGCCCCTTTCTATCCTCTTTCAATGCGTTTACAAAACTGGTTATAAACCCGCTTCCCGGTCCCGTAACCTGGCTTACAAGCTGTTTATCTTGCGGCAAAGTATAATCGGCATTGAAATAAAAAACCAACAGCGCAATAAATAAACTACCAGTGATCACTAAACTCGTTTTATACTTTTCCCACAACTCCTGTTTATTTTTTACTTCAACAATTCTTTGCAAGGCCAATACAGCCATCAAACAAAAGAGAAGGGTTGGAATAACAATGATCATACTCGGGGCGCGGAACTTATTATAGAAAGGTAAATGGTTCAATAAAAAACCATTGAACGCTGCAAAATAACCGCCCCAACTCATTACAATGGCCAATGCACTGGCAATGAGGATCCATACTTTATCTCTATTATTCAATAAAACAAAACCCAACAAGGCCAGAAAGCAAATGATGGCACCCACATAAGGCGGGCCTGAAGTTCCGCCAATACCACCCCAATAAAACTGCAAATAACCTTGTAATTGCTGCCCTAATCCCTGCGGCATTTGCCTTAACTCCGCTATGGCTTTTGACTGCTCTTCGTCCACCTCCAAACCAGTACTGCCGCCATACATTTTTGGCACCAGCATTACAAATGGTTCAGACCTATACATACTATAATCAAACGCATAATCCTTACTCAATCCTTCCTGGGTAGTATTTTTATTTACCAGCTCTGATCCGCCGCGGATACTGGTCTTTGAGGCTTCAAAAGAAGTAAAAAGAGAAATGGCATTGCTTAAAGTACCCAGGACCCCGCATAATATAGCTATACTGGTGGCTATGAACAGGTGTCGGAAATCACGCTGCCTGATCCAGCTTACCGCATAGACAATCGTCATAATTGCCGCAATTAACAACAGGTAATAAATGATCTGTACGTGATTGATCCCAACCAGGATGGCAGTGATCACGACGGTGAAGGCGGCCCCCCAGAGGTACTTCTTATTATATATAAGTACCAGTGAAGCAAGAAACGCAGGCATCAGGGCAATGGACTGCATTTTTGTATCGTGGCCTACAGAAATAATTATGGGATTGTATGTAGCATAAGCATAGGCCAGTCCTCCTATTATTCCTAAATAAGAATTGACCCGAAAAACCTGGGTAAGAAAATAAAAACATATACTGGCCAGAAAAAAGAAACTGATTGGCTTGGGCAGAAATAAAGTAAACAAATTATAGAACCAGCTCGGTGTAATTATTACATCTGAATCCAGAGCAATTTGATAGGCTGGCATGCCGCTGAATAGGTTATTTGTCCATAAAGGGAAATGCCCGTATTTCTCTTTATACTCAAAAGAACCCTGGGCCATTCCTTTCCAATGGATAACATCAGATTGTTGTAATACCTGGTGTTCTAAAACCGGTTTGCAATAAACAATGGCAACAATTAAAAAAACAGCGATCGCAATTACGTGAGGAAGTACGTTCGATAAAAAGCGATTTTTCATATACGGCTATAAGGTTAAAGCATGAATATACACAATCAGGAACAAAGCTGAAAAAGAACCAACAACTGACATTGTAGCAGCTTGCACACTGCTCGTGCAAATGTCTGCTATCTCTTTTAAATAGCCAGCTGGATCTTCATCAATGAGGTCTTCAGCATTATCAGTGAGCACAAGTCCCAATTATATTGTTTTGAATTAACGCCATCGAAACTAAGAAAACAAGCGCTATCAAACCACCCTAGTTTTAAACACTAATAATAAAAAGCTGCTTGGATATTTCGTAGGTGGCCGACTATTTTTACGGAAACGTTTCCGTAATTCTTCGATCAGCTACTGAGTAGATACACATTTAAATTCCACTTACAATCATCTGAAAATCAATTAAAGTTTTTATTGATGTAGCAGTTTTGACGTAGTCGCTTTCTTGATATGACGCTCGGCCTTTAGCTACTTTGCTGAAGAAATTTACCAAGATAGCTGCCATGACGACGACCAAGCATCTGCCATATCCAGGATTACCATCACTCCGTTTTTACCTTTTCCAATCCGGTAAACGCAGACTGCATGCTTTAAATCTTCGGCAGTTTATTTCCAGGTTAAGGCCTCATTTTCTTATCAATCGTTCCTGTTGTTTTCAAAAAGGGCTACCGCAAAGCCCTATGTCTCTTCACCAAAAAAAGATTGTTGTTTATGAGAATTAATTCACGCGTTGGTCATATAAAGTGGCCGGCCAAAAATGTACTGTCATTATTGCTTCTTTTTGGATGGCTGGCCACAGCGGCTCAAACCATTCAACCCAACCGTATCATGGGAATTGTAACTGATCTGAAAGGAGCACCACTGCCGGGTGTGAATGTGCTGATCAAAAGTGGAGGCAGCGGTACGATCACCGACAAAGACGGGAAATTCGCCCTGGTTGTTGATCCCACTAGTGTATTGATCTTTTCTTACACGGGTTTTTTAAACCAGGAAGTGAAAGTAGGCGACCGTACCACTATCAATGTTTCCATGCAGGAGAACGTTTCCACGCTCGACAATGTGGTGGTAGTTGGTTATGGTACCCAAAAGAAAGTAAATCTGAGTGGTTCGGTAGCCCAGGTTACCGGCAAAGACCTGGCCAACAGACCAGTAGCCAACGTAACAGGCGCGCTGCAAGGAGTATTACCGGGGTTAACCGTGGTAAGGAATTCTGGTCAACCGGGTAGCGAAGGGTATGACATCCGCGTTCGGGGATTTACCTCTTCCAACGATGCCAAAGCCCTGGTGCTGGTTGATGGGATTGAACAGGACCTGAACCTGATAGACCCCAGCGATGTGGAGTCCATTTCAGTATTGAAAGACGCTTCTGCTTCTGCCATCTATGGAGCCCGGGCTGCTGCCGGGGTTATTCTGGTAACTACCAAACAGGCAAAAGCCGGAAGAACAAGTGTTACATTCAGCACTAATTATGGTGTAAATATAACTGCACGCCAGCCGAAACGACTGAGTTCATGGGATGAGCAGACGCTGATCGATGAAAGCAGGTTGAATGCAACAGGGGCGCCCGAATATACTGATGAGAATTATGAATGGTTGAAGAATCCAAACCTGAATTACCGCCCCAACCCTGGGTCAGACCGTTGGGAATATTTCGATAATACTGACTGGATCAAGGAAGGGATGGACAAATACAACCACCAGCAGAACCATTCGCTTTCCGTAGGTGGTGGCGAACAAAAACTGAACTACCTGTTTACCGGCGCTTATTTTAAACGCGATGGGGTAATGCGTTATGGGCCCGATGACAACAGCAGGATCAACCTGAAATTGAATATAAATGCCGAGCTGAATAAATATCTTTCCATGAAAGTAACAGCAGGTTATATCAATTCGAAAGTGCGGGAGAATTCCTTCCACACCGATCAGATCATCAACCGCCTGTACCGGAGCCGTACCCGCCAGAGTTTGTACGTACCGGCAGAAGATACTACCGGACAAATTTATAATGGCGATCTGCAGATAAACCCAATAGATATTGAAAAGAATGCCGGTTTGGAACAAAGAGCGTATGGCACCTTTACCGGACGCCTCGCTTTCCAGGTGAAAAATGTGATCAAAGGGTTGACCCTTGATGTAATAGGCTGGCGGAACCAGAACGATTATACCCTGGAAAACGATTCACGCACCATCAACTGGTGGGGTCGTTCAGTTGGAACGCTGCGGTCGAGCATAAACACGCCCAATACCCTTACGCTTACAAAGAATAAGGCCTATCAGAACAACCTGCAGAGCTTTCTTACTTACAAGTTAAAACTCAACAAACATGAGTTTACGCTCATGCAAGGTGGCTCTTATGAAGAATACCGGAAAGACGAGGTTACCACTTCTGAGCAAAACATGATCACCAATGATTTCTTCAGTATAAATTATGGGAATCCATTAACGGTGAAAAGTTCTGATAAAGTAGAAACCTGGGCCCTGGCGTCCTTATTCGGCCGGTTGAATTACAGTTTTGCAGGTAAATACCTGTTAGAAGCATCTTACCGGTATGATGGTAGTTCAAGACTGGCGCCTGCACACCGCTGGCAGGTATTCCCGTCTTTCTCTGCCGCCTGGCGTGTAAGTGAAGAAAACTTTTTCAGAGACAATATTTCCTTCATTCCTAATTTCAAGATCCGCGCCTCCTGGGGTCAGTTAGGGAACGGTTCCCCACTCGGTCTATACCCTTATATGACCCTGTTGGGAAGTGGTCTCACCAATAACCTCGGCAACAACCCAGCGCCACCTAATCTGGTATTCAACAATGCGCGTACACAATTTATCTACCAGGATAAACTGGCATCGCCTGATGTTACCTGGGAAACCGTGCAGCAATCAGACATCGGTGTAGACCTGGGCTTTTTGGATAACAGGTTAAGCATTACCGCAGACTATTATGTGAAAAAGAACAAGAACATGCTCGCTCAGTTGAACCTGCCAAACATCCTTGGCATAGGTACCCCTTCTTATAATGTGGGTGAACTGAAAAGCTGGGGTAAAGAGGTGGAGGTTAAATGGCACGATCATGTAGGGAATGTAGAATACCGGGTAGGCTTCAATTTTTCTGATAACCAGAACAAGCTGTTAAAATATAATGGCAAGAACAGTATTGGTACCGGTGGTGTGGTGGAACTGATGGAAGGCTATGCGCTCAATACGGTATGGGGTTATCAAACAGCCGGTTTAATTCAAAGCAAGACCGACCTGGATGATTACAAGTCGAAATTCACTACCCAATACTTCAACAACCTGGCTCCCGGCGATATGAAATATCTTGACCGCAACGGAGATGGCGTTCTTTCAGCCGGCGATGGTACTCCGCAAAATCCGGGTGACCTGGTTAAACTGGGCACCACTAATTCCCGCTATGTGTATGGTTTCGACATGGGTTTTAGCTGGAAAGGTTTCGATTTTTCCGCTTTCTTCCAGGGTGCGATGCAAAGAAGATTCCTCATCGACCAGGGAACCCTGTCGCCGATGCTCGGAACAGCCGATATGCCATGGACCATTCATATGGACAGATGGACTCCGGAGAACCCGAATGCCTTTTTCCCAAGAATGTACCAGACCGATGCGCATAACTTCAAAGCATCTGACCGGTGGGCGCAAAACGGCAATTACCTGCGTTTGAAAAACATTCAGGTAGGCTACACAGTTCCTGTTAAAAGAACAGTCTTCCGCAGCCTGCAGGTATATGTATCTGGCCAGGACCTGTGGGAAACAACCAAAGTGCTGAGCGTATTCGATCCTGAGGTTGGTAATAACGTAGGCGCTACCACGTATCCGTTTTACAGAACAGTATCTTTTGGCCTTAACGCCGGTTTCTAAAAAATGAAGACAATGAAAAAAATCAATTTATCAATAGCTATACTGTCGGTAAGCATATTATTGACTTGCTGTAACAAACTGGACCTGTACCCAGAAACAATATTACGCGATGAACAATTCTGGAACACAGAAAGCGATCTGATGAATGCCTGCAACCGCCTGTACGAGCTGTTGCCCGGCAACTGGATCGACAACCGCGGCGATGACAACGTTAACCAGAATGCCAACACTACCAGTAACGGCGCCTGGACTATCCCCAATACCAGCGGTGAATGGAACGACCGGTACAAGGAGATCTTTACGGCCAACAACATTTTGGAAAAAGGCGGAAAAGCAAAAGTTAACGATGCCATTAGAAACAGGTATTTCGCCGAAGCCAGGTTTTTCAGGGCATATGCCTATTTTCAACTGGTGATGAAATATGGCGATGTGCCGTTGGTATTACACACCATGGATGTAAATTCACCAGACCTGACCATGGGGCGTACCCCAAGGGCTGAAGTACTGAAGGCGATCTATGATGACCTTGATTTTGCTGCTTCCTGGTTACCGTTGCGTGCATCATTACCTGGCGACCAATGGGGCAGGTTAATAAGAAGTGCTGCCTGGGGGCTGAAAGCAAGAGTGGGTTTATATGAAGGCACCCGCGAAAAATTCATCGGTGCAAGCGGCTGGCAGGCGCATTTGCAAACAGCCATCGATAACGCATCGCTGGTAATGGCGCCGGCACAAGGCCATGCACTGTTTCCTGATTATGGAAAGCTATTTGTGCATGATGGCGAAGGCGCTACCAACAAAGAAAACATCTTTGTAAAGATCTATGGAGTAGACAGTGCCAATGCAATATTGGCCCATAACAATTCAAGGGACCTGGAAAATGGCCGCATCGCTATTACGCGTAACCTTATTCGCCAGTATTTATATACTGATGGTTTGCCTGCATTTAATACCGATGGCACACCGGTTGCCACCCCTTCCCCTTTATTTGTTCCTGAAGCAAACGAACTGGCTTACAATACCGTTTTCGATAACAGGGACCCACGTTTAACTTACACCGTGTTCAAGAAAGGAGAAACAGCCTATAAAGGGGCATGGGCGCCGACCACTTCACTGGGGTCACGTTCAGGTTATGCTACCAAGAAAGGATTCAATAATTCAGACTGGGTCAATAACACCAATGCAACTACCGACAGGATCCTGATGCGGTATGCTGAAATCCTGCTTATTTATGCCGAAGCAAAATTTGAACTGAGCGAAAGCATCAGCGATGCCGATCTGAACCTTACGGTAAATGCGCTGCGCACCCGCGCCGGTATGGCGGCTAAGCTCACTAATGCTTTTGTAACTGCCAGCAACCTGTCGATGCGCGACGAGATCAGACGCGAAAGAACGGTTGAACTGGCCCTGGAAGGTTTCCATTATGATGACCTCATCAGATGGCATACCGCCGAAACGGTTTTACCGAAAGACTTACTGGGCGCCAAATTTATCCAGGCTGACTGGCTGTCTGGCACAAATGCCTCTTCATTAAAACTTAACGCAGACAAGGTTGTGATTGCAGAAGCCGCCTCTACCCGCAAGTTCCAGGCAAACCGCGATTATTTGTATCCTGTTCCGTTGAATGAGATCTCCACCAGCGGCAATAATGTTACCCAGAATCCAAATTGGCAATAACCTCAATAAGAAACAAAATGAAATACCTGAAATATAGCACCATCGCATCGCTGCTGTTCCTCGTGTTGATGGCATGTGAGAAAAGAGATTACCCAAAAGGCCTGTCGGAATACGACCATCACTATTACTCCGTTTTTGTTCCGAACACCAATGATACAGTTAACTCAAAAACGAGAACTGACCTGATCAAACTGCCGGTGCAATTTTATTCAGCATTCACCCGCAATTACGATGCAGTGACAAAATATGTTGTCAGCAATGCCGCCTATAACACGACAGCCTACAAACCTGCCGTAAGCGGGGTGGATTACAATGTGGTGGATAAAAACGGGAATGTGATCCCTTCTTCCGACACCACGTACACGATTGTGTTTCCACAGGCAATACAGGCCATGGATACTATTTACATAAAGCTGCTGGGCAATACAACTCCCGGCTTACGAAGGTTTGAAGTACAAATACTGGACAATATTACCGACCAGTATGAAGTAGATAACTTTTCATCTGCTTACAAAAAGCCCGTAAAGATCAATTAGAGCTACCCAATGAAAGATCACCAATGAAAAGGCCCCCGATGTATTTCGGGGGCCTTTTCTTTATAAGCAACCTGTGCTAAAATCTCTTACTGCAGGATCTTCTCTTCATCAATAATTATAGAGGCAGGTTCGGCCTTCGCGCTCTCCCTTTCTTCATATGCCAGATTAACCACTGAAAACTGTTTGGCTTTTTCTCTGTCACCTGTTGCTTCAAAGATCATTTGTCTGATAAGTGGTTCCGGTGTCCAATCCTTATACCCGGTAGGCAGGCCAAATTCATCTTTGTAAACCTTCTGGCCATACAGCTTTGTAAACAGGTCTTCTGGTGGTCTTACAAAATAGATCGCCGTTTTGGAGCTATCGTAGTGTTGTTGAAAATAAGTATGGATAGCGAGGTATTCTTTTTTAAGTGGTCTGATGTAGTTCAGATTGAAATTAAACCAGGCAACAACCACAACAATTCCGCAAGTTGAGTAGGTAATGAGATTTTTGAGATTGCTCTTTTTAACCAGCCTCAGGATTGCATCAGTCAAAAGTATAGTGCCGGCAAGATTTAAACAAAGTATGGTCCTGTAAGACGCAAAACTTTCTTTAGGCACTAATACAGAAACATACATTAGCATCATCAGTAACAACATCCTCACGATATAGCCAAACTTCCAGATCAGCTTCTGGTCTTTCTCTAACGCAAATACTGAAAACACCCATGTCGCAAACATTACAGGATAAAATGCCTGAGAAAATATCCCCCGCATATTATACAGAAAATTAAAACTGAATGCCTGGGCAAGTGGTTGGGAAAAGAAAAAAGAGATCTTTTTCAAGGGATCAAGAGACAGCGCTGTTCGCTCAGCGGCCGGTATGCCGTATTGGGCAAGAATAAATTTAAAAAGGAGAAAATAGAGTAAACTAATTGCCAAAAAGGAGCCTACTCCCATATACGCAATTCTGTCAATCCTTTTAAATCTATTATGCAAATGGCACAAAAAGAAAGGCAACAGAAAGGCACCAGCCATAGGCTGGTAAAGAAATAACGAACCTAATGCCAGTATTAAGACTAAAATAATTTTGATCGGTGAAACCCGTATTTCTTTCTTACCGTACAGCTCAATAAACAGCAGGTGCCCGCTTAAAAGTGCCAGCGTGAAGGCGAGGAATAACTCAACACAGGACGCCCAACCAATAGCTATGGCCACCGAAATGCTACAGGGAAGGAAGATACTTAAGAAGAACACCCAATGTTCATTCAAATCTAAGAGCTTCTTCCAGCTGTTCAATACAGCAGTCCAAACCATTACCGCCATCAGCCAGCCTGCAAAAGAAATAACCCGGATCCATTTTAATCCGTTTATAGCAGAAATTGAGGAAAACAGCTTTTTTATCATGAGTCCCGTCAACCCTCTGCCTTGTTCAAAAAACATTATAAAGTTTGAATTATCATCGTTGTGCCAAAGCTGATGCGCTTCATCCATGTAAGCATAATCTGTAAATAAAACTGGCCAAAAGACAAAAACCAGGAGTAGAATGCAAATGGTTTGGGTTACGAATAATCTCATAAAATACATGCAATTAATTTCGAATACAAGCAATGATTATAATGCATCAAATGTAAATGGCCTGTTTGTAATGACAAAAAGTAAAATCACCTGAAAATCAATTGCATCTTTAAACAGCGAGGCGTTTTACAGGCAATAAGATCGCAAAGATGGCCCCACCTTTTTCTCTGGCTTTTGCGGTGATAGAACCACCATGCCGCTCTACTATTTTCTTGCAAAGCGACAATCCCAAACCAGCGCCTTCATATTTATCCTTCGAATGAAGCCGGGTAAAAGTGCCAAATATTTTTTCGGCATATTTTGGCTCAAACCCAATGCCATTGTCTTCCAGTACAATGCAGGCAAAGGGTTTTCCCTTTTTCTCAATGAAATGTGAAGTTATACTAATGACAGGAGGAACATCGGTCCTGGCAAACTTAAGCGAGTTACTGACCAGGTTATAAAAAACCTGATGCAGCATAAGCGGGGCGCCTTCCAGTTTGGGTAAATGGCTATAATGGATGGTAGCCTTTTTATGTTGAATGACCACTTCCAGGTCGGCTTCCACATTCTTTAATACCTGGTTTACATCAACCAGCTCGTATAGTTCTTCCAGCGCACTGACCGTAGAATAAGTAAGCACCCCGTCGATCATGGAAACCATCCGGTTGGCAGCAGCTTGCACCCTGCTAAGGTAAAACTGGCATGATTCATCTAATAACTTTTCTGACTCCAGTTGTATATTACTAATAAATGTTTTGATCTTTCGTACGGGTTCTTTCAGGTCATGGGAAGCTACGTGTGCAAACTGCTGCAGGTCTTCATTGCTTCGTTGCAGTTCCCTGGTTCTTTCTTCCACCTGTTTTTCCAGTGTTTCCGAAAATGTTTTCTGGTCATTTATATCGGTGCTGGTACCAAACCATTTGATAGTTGTTCCGTTTTCATCTTTTAACGGCACCCCCCTTCCCAGGAACCAATGGTACTGGCCATCATACCGGCGCAGGCGGTATTCGTGCTCGTAGATCTCTCCTGTTTCCAGGCAGTGATCCCATGCTTTCCCGGCATGCTCCAGATCGTCGGGGTGAAAGACCTTTTTCCATCCTTCGCCTTTTGATTGTTCATAAGTGAGCCCGGTATATTCGAGCCATTTTTTATTGAAGTAATAATGATATCCATCGGGCCAGGTCAACCAGATGATCTGCGGCATAAAGTCCATGGCAAATTGAAACTCTTTATGGCTTTCTTCAATCCTATTTCTGGCCAACACCTGATCGCTTATATCAGTAGCTACGGCAACGATCTTAATGACCCTCCCTTCATTGTTTTTGATGGGTTCATAAACGAAGTTTATATACACGGTTTCTATCCTGCCATTACGGGGGAGGGAAAGTGGCATTTCATTAGCTGTATACTGCTCTCCCGTAGCATAAACATGTTCAATGGCATGCTCCTTTTCTTTACACGCCTTTGCAAGCATTTCGGCTATCGGGCGACCTATTACCTCTTCAGCCCGCCTTCCCAGGAGTTCCAGCATGTGGTCGTTGGCCACTTCAACTATAAAGGAACGCCCCCTTCCTATGAACATGGGTACAGGAGCCTGCAACACCAGATTGCGCAACGTGCTTTCACTTCGTTTTAAAGCCTCTTCTGCTTCTTTTTGTTTAGTGATATCCAGGGTAACACCTGAAAGCCGATAAGCCTTTCCCTGCTCATCAAAAAAAGCCATCCCCTTGGTACGAATCCACCGCAACCGGCCATCGGTAACGCCAATAACGCGATATTCGGTTTCATAACGCCCACCACTCCCCTGCTGTAAGGCTTTGTGGAATAATAACTGTGTCCGTTCTCTATCATCAGGATACAAGGCGTTCAAAGCCACGTTGTAGTCTATTTTGGCATCCGGCGGCAGGCCAAACAATTCTTTTGCCCGTGCCGACCAGATCAACTCTCCGGTTATTGGATTATAATCATAATAACCTAAATCGCCCCCTTCCATGGCAAGGCGTAATTGCTCTTCCTTCTTTTTCAGCGTCTCTTCTGTTTTACGTTGTTCCGTAATATCGGTATTGGTCCCAAACCATCCTATAAGGGTACCATCTTCTTTCCTGACCGGTACCGCGCGGGATAAAAACCAGCGGTATTCGCCTTTCTTACTGCGTAAAAGAAAAGTATCTTCCCAGGTACTCTCTGCTTCAATGGCTGCACTCCATCCCTCCACTACCCTTTCTAACAGATCAGGATGATGCACCTGCTTCCATCCCTCATCCTTCATTTCTTTCGGCGTTGTTCCGGTATAGGCATACCAGCGATCGTTAAACCAATCAAGGTTCCCTTTGGCATCAGTCATCCAGGCTAATTGTGGAATAGAATTGGCCATTATGCGAAAGCGTTCTTCACTTTCCATCAGTGCTTCTAATAACGAATAGTCTAACACTTCTTTATCTTATTTTTAATTGACCTAAACGCACTTTTACAAATAAGATCAGCATAATAAAAGCGTCAATGTCTGTGCCAGCCCGGCCGGGTATAATTCTTGTCAGTTAATCGAAGGGTGACTTGAAATTCAATGCCCAAAACAATTAATGTTGTGAAGGAAGAAAAAGTCATAATGCTGATAGATGATGACATGGATGACCGGTTCCTGTTTTCACGTGCAGCCAAATTAAAAAAACCAGAAATAACATGTGTAACTGCTGATGGCGGTAAAGAAGCATTGGAGTTGCTCGATAAAATGCCTCAACTCCCGCAGGTTATTTTTCTGGATATCAATATGCCCGGCATGAATGGCTGGGAATTCTTATCGCAATTCAAAAAAAATGACCATTTTAAAAATATACCAATTCTTATATACTCTACTTCTTCCAACGAAAAAGACATTACAACAGCCGAAACTGCCGGCGCCTCTGGCTATTGTGTAAAACCACTGGATTTCGACGGTTTGCATACCATTTTAAATTTTGTAAGTGCCAATCTTGGTCCTCATCTTCCTGAGGCCATTAAGGATAATAACAATATAACGTATTTCAAACACCCGGGAAATCAACACTGATGAGATAATTATCAAAACAAGAAGTGGAAATAACTCGTCATTCTTGTAAGGATGTGATCTGGAATAATATTTGCTTTTGCTGATGCTTATCAAAATTCCCTTTTATAAAAATAAATGACCGGCTGCTGTTTTCTATCCACTTCTGAACAGGTAAAGTATCCCTGCTGGTTGGTTGCAAAACAGATGGCTTCCCCCTGGGGTTCTTTTGTTACCGGTGTTATTTGCTGGGGCGGCCTGCTTAATGCAGCTGTTATAGATTCTTCCTCCGCCCGTTTCCAGTACCAGTAATAATCTTCACTGCGCAAAAAGACCTCCCGGCCATTGGATGAAATGGTGCCGCCTGTCACCAGCCTGAATGGCAACGTTATTACCGATTCAAGCATTATTTTATGGCGGGTTGATTGCGGAAACGAAGCAACATAAATGCGACTGCTATCATCCTCCTTCGTGGCAATGTACAAATTGCGGGTAAGCGGATCAATCAGAATTGTTTCTGCATTGTGTGGCCTGTCAGGGTATTGCAAACAAATAGCCTCTGCATTTTTTATTAATTTCCGCACAGGGAACGCAGCTGTTGTAAGTTCCGGTTCCGGAAAACGATAAATGCGGATGTTGCAATGCCAGGCGTTATTGTCACCAATATCGGCTACATAAATGTAACTACGGTCAGGCATTGGGCCCGGACCAACGGCCATATCTTCCCAGTCGCGGTTGCTGCTATTACAAATGACCAGTCTGCCAAGGTCCTCACCCGTAGTATTGGTAAGATAAATGCAATGGGGGTGGCCATTGTCCTGGTTTAAATACAGGACATTTTTATTCTTAATGCTTGCAGCAATACCGGATATTTCATGTAATTTTTTTCGCTTTAATGGGATTATCTGTGGACTGCTGCTGAATTCGGTAAAATTGTCCGGCAGATCATTACTGTATGCTACGCCGGGGCCGGGTAGCATACATTGGTCCTCCCGGCAATGTTTACAGGGAAAACAGGATTGGATGGCAATGAACGACAAGGTGCATAGAAAGGTATTAATAACATATTGCCAACCTGCTTTCATATTGTTTCCTGGCTTACACTTATACTTCAAAAAAGATGTACCAAACCTAGGCAATTCATTGGTAAAGTTTCCGGGGATGATATTATCAGCAGGTTAAATCAACGGATTTAACGGTTTAATTACCCGATAATAGAAAGGGCTGATTTTTACTACTTTTGCACCCGAAATGAAGGAATCAACACCAAAAACCAGGATCCTTGACGTAGCATCAAGGTTGTTTTATGAACAGGGATATAATTCTACTGGCATAAACCAGATCATAGACGAAGCAGCTATCGCCCGCGGTTCGCTCTATAATCATTTTCCTTCCAAAAGAGACCTTTTGGCGGCCTATATTGAGCGAGCCGAAGATATCTGGTTTACCTCACTGGAAAAACACCTTGAGACTATTAAGGACCCTAAAGCCAGGCTGCTTGCCCTTTTTGATTTTCGCAAAAAGGAACAGCATAATACCGGTTTTCGCGGTTGCCAGTTTGCCAAGGTCGTTGCAGAGGTACCCAAAGAAGACCTCCCGATATTTGAACAGGTAAGCAAGGAAAAAGACAAGATGAAACGGCTTATTAAAAAACTATTAAGCCAGATAGATCTGCAAAACCCAGCTGGCTTATCAATAGATATGCTCTGTGAATCTGTTTTCCTATTACTTGAAGGGGCCACTGTGGCTGCCAGTTTATATAAAAAGGACGCGCCTATTAAAAACGCAAAAACAATAGCCGCCGCCCTTTTATAGAACACTAACCATTTATTTAAGCCTTATGTCGCTTATTCCACATCCTTGCGGTACCATAGGGAACACATTGCCTTCTTTTGCAACCATTACTTCCAATAAGTAGGGTCCTTTGTGGCTGAACATTTCCTTTATAGCGGCTTCAAGACAGGCCCGATCGGAAACACATTTTCCCGCAATCCGATAGGCAGCAGCCAATGCCACGAAATCGGGATTTTCCATATCAACAAATGAGTACCGACGCTCACTAAAGAGTTCCTGCCATTGACGCACCATTCCCAAAAACCGGTTGTTCAAAATTATTATTTTGATATCCAGGTGATTTTGCATGATGGTACCCAACTCCTGCAGGTTCATTTGAAATCCACCATCACCAATAATGGTAACTACTATTCTATCGGGAGCACCATACTTTGCGCCTACTGCGGCTGGTAATGCAAATCCCATTGTTCCCTGCCCACCACTGGTCACATTGCTTCTGGTATGATTTAATTTCGCGTACCGGATGGCTGTCATTTGATTTTGACCTACATCTGTAACAATAATGGCTTCGCCTTTTGTATGCTCATTAAGCATTCGCACTACCTCGCCCATGGTAAGTTCTCCACTCGCCGGTTGCAGTTCAGGAGAGATCACCGTTTCCAATTCTTCTTTGTAAAGTGTTTGGAATTGCTGAAGCCAGTCTTTGTGTTCTTTTTTTTCGATCAACGCAGTAAGCAACGGCAATGTTTCTTTACAATCGCCCCATACCGGCACGGTGGATTTTACATTTTTATCAATTTCAGCAGGATCAATGTCCAGATGAATTACCTGAGCTTGCCTCGCATACCTGTCCAAACGGCCCGTAACACGATCGTCAAAACGCATACCGATGGCAATCAACAGATCGCATTCATTGGTGAGTACGTTTGGAGCATAATTGCCATGCATGCCGAGCATGCCCACATTCAACTCGTGATCATACGAAACAGCTCCGGCGCCCAACACGGTCCAGGCTGCCGGTATGCCGCCTTTTTCAATAAATGTTTTTAACTCCTGCTCAGCGCCACCTAATATTACCCCCTGGCCCCAGATAACGAGGGGCTTTTTCGCGCTATTTATTAAAGCTGCCGCCTGTTCAATATAGTTAGAACGAACCACCGGTTTGGGTCTGTAGCTTCGAATATGATCACACTTTTTATAGCCCGAATAATTAAACAGTTGCAACTGTGCATTCTTAGTAATATCGATCAAAACCGGACCCGGTCTGCCGCTGCGAGCGATATAAAATGCTTTTGCCAGTACCGATGGAATTTCCTCTGCATCGGTGATCTGGTAGTTCCATTTGGTTATCGTCGTTGACATATTGATGATATCCGTTTCCTGGAATGCATCGGAGCCCAGCAGGTGTGCGTATACCTGTCCTGTAATACATACAACCGGTGTACTATCGATCATGGCATCGGCCACACCGGTCAGCAGGTTAGTGGCGCCGGGCCCGCTGGTTGCGAACACGACGCCTACCTTGCCTGATGTGCGTGCGTACCCCTGGGCCGCATGTATACCACCTTGTTCATGCCGCACCAGGATATGCCTCAGTTTTTGCTCATAATCATATAGTGCATCATAAATTGCAATATTGGCCCCGCCGGGAACACCGAAGATCACTTCTACATTTTCAGCAATAAGCGCTTCTAAAATGGCAACAGACCCAGTTATTTGTAAGCTCTTTTCCGGAGCGATCAACTCAGCTTTCATTTAATATAATTTTATAGTACTCTATTAACTTTCAATTCGATAACACCCAATTATTTCACAGGTCCTTTTATCATCTTATGCGCATTCTTTGGACTTCACCATATAAACCAATGGTAAACCCAATTCATTGGCACCGGTAACTGTTGTATTTTTCACAAATCCGTAGCTGGCAAAAAAATCCAGATCAGGATTTTGATCATATTCACTGATCCATATTATTTGATGTAAGCCACAGACGGATAGACATTTTTCAAACAGGCTCTTTTTTACCTCTATCTCATTATACTTTTTTAAAACCGAGAAATCTGCGATCCTTATTACGCTTTTCCCTTTAAAAATTTCCGGACGCTCGCCTTTCGAAGTGATACGGGCGTACCCTGCCGGTATACCATCTGCATACACTACCAGGAACTGGTTCGACATGCTATTCATTTCAGCATCCAATACCTGGTAGCTAAAATTATCTTCGATAAATGCCGTGAGTGTCGACGGAGGCACATTACCGGTATATTTTTCATTCGCCGTTTCCTTACCAAGGAACAATAGGGTTCCCTGACCCTGCTCAGTACCGATGCAGAATCTTGTTACAATGCTATTTTCCATAAATTCTATTTAATTATTCTTTCAAACGACCGGTTTATAATTTCCATTTGTTCTTCCGCATGAAGCTTTGCAAAACCGGTCGCCGGGCTACTAGCCTCTCCCCTTGCAATGACAGCAAGGTCCATATTATTGTTTCTTAACTTGCGGCATAAGTATGGCCAGGCGCCCATATTCTCCGGCTCTTCCTGCACCCAGATAAACTCTGTAGCTGAACTGTATTTCTCTTTAACTTTTTGCATTTGATCAAATGGTGTGGGGTATAGCTGTTCTATCCGAACTATCGCCACATCCGTACGATCATTTTCCTGCCGTCTTTGAAACAGATCGTAATAGATCTTACCGGAACAAAACAACACCCGTTTAACCTGTGTGCTGTTCACATAGGGATCGTCAATCAGTTCACGGAACTTTCCCTTTGTGAATTCATCGATCGGTGACACACATAGCGGATTCCGCAAAAGACTTTTCGGAGCAAATACGACCAGCGGTATCCGAAAATCCCGATGCAGCTGACGACGCAATGCATGGAAAAAATTGGCAGGGGTTGTACAGTTTACCAACTGCATATTGTTATTCGCGCACAGCGTCATAAAACGTTCTATTCTGGCAGAGGTATGTTCCGGGCCCGCCCCTTCATAACCATGCGGAAGCAGCATAACAAGTCCATTGGCCATTTTCCATTTGGCTTCCGCACTAACAATATACTGATCAATTATAACCTGACCCGTGTTCAAAAAATCACCATACTGGGCCTCCCATACCACAAGCGCCGTTGGGTTAGCCGAGGCATACCCATACTCAAAACCCATTACACCATATTCCGAAAGCAATGAATTATAGATCTCAAACTTTGCACGGACACCCAGGTTGTTGAGTGGTACATATTCTTCATCAGTGTCAATGACTCTGGCCACTGCATGCCGGTGAGAAAAGGTGCCCCGTTTTACATCCTCGCCGGTTAAACGGACCAGGTGCCCCTCCATTAATAATGAACCATAGGCCAGTAATTCACCCATTGCCCAATCGAACACTTTGGTATCGGTTACCATTTTCCTGCGGCTATCAAAGACTTTCTCTGTTTTCTTTAAAAATATTTTGCCAGTTGGCAAAGTGGTGATCCTGTTTCCTATTTCGACAAGTGCATCTTCCGAGATAGCTGTTTCAGGGGAATCGTTAAAATCTGAGTCACTCGCTTTTCGCAAACCCTGCCAGGCAGCCAGAAAGGGGGGTTTAGTTTCTTCAATCTTTTCTTCTATTTTGGCTTCATCCAAATACGATTGCAACTCAGCTCTGAAAGCAGCCTCCATTTCGACAGCATATTCCTTTGGAATAGTTTTTTCCGCTATCAATTTTTGGACATAGATCTCTTTTGAATTCGGGTGGCTATCGATCGATTTGTACAAAAGCGGCTGCGTAAACCTGGGCTCGTCAGACTCGTTATGTCCATACTTTCTATAACATAAAATATCGATAAACACATCTCCGTGAAAAGTCTGCCGATAATCGAAGGCCAGACCAATCACAAAAGCCAGGGCTTCCGCATCATCACCATTCACATGAAAGACCGGGGCCGATACCATTTTTGCCAGATCTGTACAATAGATACTGGAACGGGCATCTTTAAAATCTGTGGTAAAACCCACCTGGTTGTTGATGACCAGGTGAATAGTACCGCCCGTACGAAAACCTGCCAGATTCTCCATTTGTAACACCTCATATACAATTCCCTGTCCTGCAATGGAAGCATCTCCATGTAAAAGTATCGGTACGATCTTCGAATGATCACCATCGTATCTAGAGTCTGCTTTCGAACGTGCAATGCCTTCTACAACGGCATTAACAGCTTCCAAATGAGAAGGATTGGCGCATACACTCAAGTGTACCTTTCTGCCTTCCGGTGTAACTATGTCATTGGAATAGCCTAAATGGTATTTTACATCCCCGCTAAAGGTACTTTCATGGTCTTTGGTTTTGCCCTGAAACTCTTCAAAGATCTCCTTATAAGGTTTCCCCATGATGTTTGCCAATACGTTCAATCTGCCACGGTGTCCCATTCCAATTACAAACTCTTCAACCCCAGCCCCTGCCCCTTTTTCCACAAGCAGATCCAGGGCCGGAATAAGCGTCTCCCCGCCTTCTAATGAAAAGCGTTTTTGACCCAGGAATTTGATTTGCAAAAAGGCCTCAAAAACAACCGCCTGGTTTAGTTTATGAAGAATACGCTTCTTTTCATCCAACGAGAAATCAGCCTTGTTTTTCACAGATTCCATTTTATCCTGGAACCATTTTATTTTATCTGGACTGCCAATATATTTATATTCTACCCCAATGGGCCCGCAATAGGTCTCTTCCAGTAATTGACGAATTTCCCTTAATGTAGTGGCTCTTAAACCTACTTCTACGCCCGCATTGAAAACCTTGTCAAGATCAGTATCATTTAGCCCGAAGGTTTCCAGGTTTTTGCCAGGTAAATGCTGCCGGCGTTCTCTTACCGGATTTGTTTTCGCAAACAAATGTCCTCGTGAACGATACCCATCGATCAGCTTTAACACATTTATTTCCTTGTCCGGTGCAACAGCTGCTACGGCAGCAGTAACGCCATTGAAGGAAGCATTTGAATCAGCCTGCACAGCGCCAAAATCAAATCCTTCAAAAAAATGCTGCCAGTCGACTTCTATTGAATCGGGATTATGCTGATAGGCTTCGTAAAGCGAATTGATGTAAGCTGCATTCCCGTTATTGAGATATGTTAAACGGTCCATGACTTTTAATTTTTATTTCATTTTCCACTTATAAAGGTAGTATTACTGTAAGGCCCCTCTTGTGAAAACCAGCCTGTTATTAACGGATTCACCCAATATCTTCTACCTGATGGCTATACCACCTGTACATGCTTATAAGTAGTTCGCGGTAATGATCTACCAGCGATTGTAAGGTAAAACTTCGGTTAAGTCCGCTTGGATTGGGTAATACCCAGACAATGGCATTACAAAACAGCGCCTCCTGTAACCCCCATTGAACTGTTTTTAATCCTGAAAAAGCCTGCCAGGCGGGTTTGCCCAAAAAAGCAAGACAGGCAGGTTTATATTTTTCCATCTTTTTCCTGAATGGTTCAATCGACAGATCGAATTCCTGTTTTGATAATTCATCAGCCCGTACTGTAGGTCTCTCTACCGCCGTGGTTAAACCATACCCATAGGTAAGAATGGTGGTATCTGATTGAGGTTCTATTTCATGCGGCGTAAATCCGGCCTGATGAAGCACTCTCCAGAACCGGTTACTGCGATTGGAGAAATGATGACCGTCAGTTGCGGATTTTAACCCGGGGTTAATTCCACAAAACACAATCGGTAAATTTTCCGAAAGAATATCTGGTAACTGGTTATTCATATCATTCTAATTTTTTTATTAAAGGTTGCATCAACGGATCGCCACCTTCCATTGCTGCCATGTTTTGGCCGCGGCAGGCACAAACAACACCAGCAAGGCTGTACCAAGAAGCATCAGGGCAAACGTCATAAACACAGCCCGGCTTGTTAGCAGTTGACTTTGCAAACCGAGGTTTTGCCAAATTGCACCAAGGGCGATACCCGATCCTTGCTCAGGTGAATATCCTTTCAACACATACAATGACCGGTATGTATTTAATCGTGCTATTGTATTCTGGTTCTCCGCCGTTATGGAACCGAGAAAACCTTCTTTGAAATATTGATTGTAATATAACTGCAGGTTATAGAAACCGGCCATTGAATTGAGCGTTGCTATAAACCGGGTAAAAGCGGCCAGCACTATGCCACTGGTACCACTAAACCCCGGCGCCGATGTTAAAATATAAATGGTAATGGGAACAAACAGCAACCCTGATGCTGCGCCCTGTATGAACATGGGCAAGAGCAGGTCAGTAAAAGAAAGATCAGGCGTCAAGATGAACCACATCCATACATTGAATAATCCCAACAACCCAAACCCCGTTACGAGAAAATACTGGATGGCCTGTTTTTTCCGGATCATCAACTGCGTGGAGAATATCACCAGGCCAACCATCCCGGCAATGTTGCACAATCCCAGTGTAATTACCTGAACCGGGCTCCACCTGAGAATACCAAATGCGTAGTTGTATACCAGGTTTATGCTGTCTTTACCGCCGTAATAAATGCCCAGTAAACAAATTCCAATCACAAAATGGATTGACTTAAATACAGCCAGGTGAACTAATGGCCGTTTAATGATGCTTTGCCTGTACAGAAATAACAATATTCCAATTGTGGCAATGGCCCCGCTATAACAGATCCGGATATCATCAAACCAATAATATTTAGAACCATAAATGAAAGTATAGGCAAGCGACAAGCCGCTACAGGCAATCAGGATAGCCCCCACCCAATCTAACTGGTACAATGGGAACCGCCTGTGCCCCGCATGCCGCCTCAACATCAGCAAAGCTATCAGCAACGTTACCAGTTGCAGACCAATAAGACAATAGTAAGTTACTTTCCAGTCTGCCGCTTCCAATACCACGCTTGCAATCAAAGCCACCAGAACAATATTGCTCAGGATCGCCGGATAAAAAACAGCCGCGCCGATCAATTGTGCACGTTCACCAGGCACCCGTGAAAAGATCAGGATCAATACAGATACATTAATGCTTCCTACCAATATGCCCTGCAGGAACCTGATAACAAACAACCAGTTTATATCCTGGCATCCAAAACAAAGACAATTCAATAAGATTGCCAGTACGATATTAAAAATGAGATACCCACGTATTTCGAAATACCTCAACAACCGGAATTGCAATGGCAGGATGGCAATGATACCCGAATACGTTGACATTAAGCAAAACAACACATCTTCGGGCTGCGCCCCCAAATAGGCAGCGACATAATTACCTGTCAATGCAAATAATCCCAACTGCATCAGGGCAGAAAGCAATATCAACAATAAAGCGATCCGGATGCCCCAATCCCAATCCTTTATCCACGATTTAAAATATGCAGGTTTCATCTTACACTCATTTTTTAACAGCTACAATTACATTCATTCCGGGTAATACACTTTCCGCATCCTTCCCTTCAAATTCAATTTTAACAGGCACCCGTTGAATGACCTTGACAAAATTCCCGGTGGAATTGTCAGGTGGCAACAACGAAAAACGTGCGCCAGTGGAGCCAGCGATAGCCGTGATCTTTCCATTAAATACTCTACCGGCTATCGCATCGATCCGGATCTCCACTGCCTGTCCTACGTACATCCCCTGTACCTGTGTTTCCTTATAGTTTGCTGTTATCCATTTTTCCCCTTCATTTATTATACTCACCAGGGGTTGCCCCGGTTGAATTTGCTGTCCTTCCAGGATATTTTTACGACCCAGCCGGCCGGCATACGGCGCCCGTATAACAGTATACGATAAATTCAGTCTGGCCAGGTCCAGGGCGGCCTGTTTTCGTTTTATATCTGCCTGCAGCAAGGAAAAATGCGTCTTCAATTCTGCAATGCGCGCCTGATTGGTCTTCAAACTATTTTGCGCAGCACTGTAATCACTTTCAGCCACATCGTACCGTGCTTTTATTTGTTCCAGTTCTGCCCCGGTAGCAGCTTCTTCTTTTACCAGGTTCGTATATCGTTTAATATCTTGTTGTTGTTGTACATATCTTGCCTGCGCGCCTTTGATCTGGTCTTCGTTCACACTGGTGCCTGTTTCTGCTGAATGGATATTCGCAGCGAGTACCGTCAGTTGAGCACTGGCGTCTTCCATGGCAGCCTCGGCCGATTTTAACTGTGTACGGTATTCTCTATCATCCAGTATAACCAGCGTATCGCCCTGCTTCACCAATTGATGTTCGTTAAAACATACCTTTTGAATATAGCCGCCCGCCCTTGCAGACACCGGGTTAATGTAAGACTCTATCTGAGCATCGTTGGTCTCTTCATAATGTGCGCTGTAGCGCCAATATCGTATAATGTATATCACACCAATAACAATAGCAATTACTGCGATCACCGTTAAAACAATATTACCGGGGTGTATTTTATGTTTTACTTTTTCCATTTTTCTAAATTGTTCACTTTATAAATTACCACTGACGTAAAGGATATTATAGTAAATACTGAGCGCGTTCGTTTGCGCCCTGATCAAATTGAAGCGTGATTCCTGGTAAAGATTATCGGCATCCAGCAGATCTGTTAACAGGGAAAGCTGATTTAAGTATTTTGTGTTTACGATCTTATAATTGACCTGGGCCTGCTCTACCGACCGTTCATTTACCTGTATCCTGGTAAGCGCCTCCACGTATTTTATATATAAGGAATGCGCCTCTGTTCGAACATTATCAGCAACAGCCTGTTGCTGTACTTCCCCTTCCTTTATCCGAAGCCTGGCCGCTTCCACCTTACGCTTATTATGATAAAGTGAAGAAATACTGTATTGCGCTTTCAGGCCAACAAAACCTATGGCATAAGCCTGATCAACAGGTGGAAAGAACAGGTAATTAGGATAATTCAACCCGTAAGCCGTATAAAAGCTTATAGTTGGCAGGTTGCCACTTTTGATACCTTTTAATCTGGCGCGCTGCAGTTCTATACTTTCAGTTGTCTTTTGTATGGCATAAGAAGTAACCCCTGCGGCTTCGATAAAAGACTGTAATGAACTTATTGCAGGCTTTGCCATACCGGCTGAATCTACCGGTGAGATCCGCACTGTATCAGGAATGTTCAGCAGGTCATCCAGTTTCTGGTTCGTAATGGTTAAATTGTTTTCATTCTCCTGTAAAGAAAGTTCAACGTTCGACAACACTACCTCTGCTCGCAATACATCACTCTTAGTGACCTTTTGATTATTATAAAGTGCGTTGATGTTATTGACCCGCGTTTGTGCCCGGTTAAGCTGATCAGCAATAAGCTGCTGCAGATCGGTCAACCTTACCAGTTCTAGGTACTGTTGGGCTGTTTGCAACGCTATGCTACCCGATTGATCTTTAGCATTCAACCTCGCGAGGTGTAACCGCGATTGCTGTTCACTTTGTAACGCCCGCTGCTTACCTCCACTATAAATATTAAATAAAGCGTCAACACCCAAAGCAGCCCCATTTGGCGTTGGTTTCCTTGGTCCGGTAGCGGAATGACTGAGGCCATCCGTAAAAAGGGTGAGACGGGAAAAACGTTGATAAGAACCGTTGGCAGTAATTGTTGGCAATGCCGCGTTATACGCATCTTTAAGATCTTCACCGGCAGCGCTTTCTTCAATAGTGGCAGCCTGCACCAGCTTATTCTGTCCCTTTGCAAAGCGCACGGCTTCTTCAAGGGTAAGTTTGAATGTATTACCATTGTAAGCCTGTGCACTTCCTTTGGTGGCCCTGAACAAAAGAACAGTCAGTAATAGAACTCTAACAAACAAACGGCATTTGCAGCCGATGTAATTATTAATATCCATAACTCAAATATTTCCCACACAAATGTCTGATTAATGGGAAAGTAATAATAGGCTGAATAGCCTCAGTATTCGTCGAAATGGCTTATGATGGAATATGTGATCTACATCACTTTTTATAAAAGCTACCATTCAAAATTCCCCCTACCTGGCGCAAGCGTCCACCTTAC
The DNA here is from genome assembly GCF_017742245.1 of Niastella soli. Lineage (GTDB taxonomy): Bacteria > Bacteroidota > Bacteroidia > Chitinophagales > Chitinophagaceae > Niastella > Niastella soli. The sequence goes on along the minus strand of NZ_JAGHKO010000005.1, from coordinate 184,672 downwards.
AGGTCTAATCAGGCTAAGACAATATTCGTCGAAAGACCGTATATGAAGAATGAATTCCTTTAAAGGAATTGTTTCCGGTATTCGACTGGCGACATACCCGCGTTTGCCCGGAAGAACTTACCAAACACAGATTGATCTGAGAAATTCAGCATTCCACTGACCTGTGACACCGTGAGCGCTTTGTTTTGTAGCAATACTTTTGCTTCAAGCGTTACCGTATCATCGATCCATTTTCCGGCCGATTTCCCCGTTTGCTTTTTAATGGCGGCCGAAAGCGACTTGGGTGTGAGATGAAGCTGACTGGCATAAAAATCCAGTTTATGCTCCTGCATATAATGACGGTTAAGCAACTGCCTGAAATTTGTCAGCAGCGGATGCGCCTTCCCAAAAGAATCTCCTGGAGCAACTTGTTCCCGGCAATACCCATCTATTTCATAGATCAACGCAAAAATATAGCTTCGGATAAGCTGCGCTTCATGATAGGTAGAAGTAGTTTGCGTCAGTTGTATGAGTTCAAATATTTTACTGAATTTATTCAGAAAAGCTCCTTTCAGCGGTAAAGTATGGCGATCATTGTTTTCAAAAAAATCGTACCTCGATAGAAATAATGCGTCAGCATGTTGCTCCAATAAAAAAGTATCCTTAAAAAAAATAACATCCATCTTCAGCAGGTCGCTGCGTTTAGAAAAGTACCGGATAACCGACGGCCCCAGGGTGATCATGGCAGGCGCATCCACATCTATTGATACCGTACCTGCACTTAGCTTTACACCACCTTCTTTAATATAGACAATAGCATAACTCTCGGCGCGGTATGGCTCTTCATGATAGGGATGTTCACCCGATTGCACAAAAAGATATTCCTTGTTACTATCGGGCACAGAAAAAAGCCGGCTATGCCTGGAGAGTGTAAAGGTTTTTATAGCGCACATGTACGTACTGTTTAATTAAAAATATACAGGCCCGCTTAAGCAGCTTCACTCATTGTAACAGCTCTTAACCGTTTGGAGTTCAATTTCTCAGATACAATAACAATTGTCATGGCAATAGAACCCCATAACAACATTTGCCAGGTAGACAAATTCCAACCTCCTATCCGCCACGAAAGCAAACCAAAATAGGTACCAATGGCCCCTCCTATAAAATAGGTGGTCATATAGATCGTATTTAACCGGCTGTGGGCATGTTCGTGCAAACTATAGATGCGGGCAAAATTGGTGATCTGCGTTGCCTGCACCCCAATATCCAAAAAGAAAATACTAACCACCAAAACCGGCATTGAAAGCGGAAAAAGCTTAATTAAAACAACACTTCCGATAGTAAGACTTCCCGTTATAAATAATGACTTATAAGCACCTCCTTTATCAGCTTGTTTTCCAAAATAAGGTGCCACCAAGGCCCCACCAATTGCAATAAGCCCAAAACTCCCAATAGTACTGGCTGAATAGCTAAGCGGCGCGGCACTAAGATGAAACGTGAGCGTGGTCCAGAATGAACAAAAAACCCCAAATGTAAAGGCGCCCAACAAAGCAGCCTGTCTTAGTAGTCTGTATTCTTTGATCAGCAATAAAGTTGACTTTAGCAGGTGAAAATAATTCCCCTTGAATTTTGGAGCTACGTCTGGAAGAAATCTTTTTAGTAAAACAACTGCCCCAAATACCAGTGTTGCAGACATGCCATAGACATACCGCCAACCTAACCAGCTGGAAATAAACCCGCTCACTACTCTCGCGCCTAAGATACCTACCAGGATGCCGGCAAATACTCTTCCCACCGTTTTTCCCCGGTTCACGCCATCTAAGGTAGCCGCCATAGGTAAAATGATCTGGGCCGGTGTTGAACACAACCCGATCAGGAAACTCAGTAGGTACACCAACGCCAGGCTGGAAGCAAACGTTAACCCAACCAGCAAAACGCCCAGCATCACCATCAGGAAAAGGATCAGGTTTTTACGGTTAAGCTTATCACCCAATGGAAGCAGGAAAAACATGCCCACCCCAAAACCCAGTTGTGTAAGCATGGAAATTTTACCTATCGCTGCTTCACTGACATTAATTGACACCGCAATATCTTTCAGGATAGGCTGATTATAATAAATATTGGCAATGATAATACCTGCGGAAACCGCCATCAACGGAATAATAGCCGGATGTAAATTGGATTTTTTTAAACTCATCTTATATGATTGATCGGATAAACGGAGGTGAAGATAATCAACTTTTTTATAAATAGACAGACCAGTCTATTCATTACAACAAATAAGCTTCAAGGCCAACATTGGCTCCCATATCCATCTCAATTATAAAAGAAGGGTTAAGCAGCAACGGAATGGACTGACTTAAATTCAACAGGTTTGGGATACCTACCACTCCAGATTATATAAACAGTTTGTACCAGTAAGTATAGAATGACAAAAGTTGTAACAAATAACAACAATGCCGCAGCCATCCGGTGTACTATATCCGGCTGCATTTGCGCATAACTTAAACAGGCCACTGACACTGCAGCCAACGGAAAGCTCACGGACCACCAGGAGACCTGAAAGGGACAAGACTTAGGTAATAAGAATATTTTACTGCCTAATATTATCAATAGAAAAATGAAAAAATAAAAGAACGTACTCGCCATCATATCCTGAACTCCGGTGATCCCTTTATACCCATTAAAAGCCAGGGCAAAAGGTGCCACCAGAATTATAAGGGACGGTTGGGCATTGGTTGCCATTGGTGCCTGAAAAAAAAGCCGAGAAAAAATAATCGCCATCAGGATTATTATAAAGATGATCCCGAAGCCAAAAAACATCAAACACAATTCATGAGCACCCGTAAAGTGCAATGAGCTGCCAACTATAGGCACATTCAGGGTCCCTGTAACCGGTAGCACCCAAACAGGCATAGCGCTTTCAGGCGACTGTGGTTTGCGCATCCATTTACGCAGTACAAACCAGGCGAATAAAAACATCAACAATACACCTGATAGCCATAATGCAGCTGCGATCACTGGGGCATATGGCAATAAAATTCCAGGCATGAGTAATATGGAGATGATAATCGTTGAAAAAAAGCTTATAGAAACAGGATCATTGAATTCACTTTTTACCGATGCCGGGTACAACACCCACTTGACAGCGTAGGCTATAACCAGCATAACAAAAGCGATAATTGCTGCACATCCTATAACTTCAGCAATTAACCTGTTTATATGCCAGGCCCTACAGGCCAGCCGCCAGGCAAAACAAAGAGCCGAGAGTCCCATTACGCCACCAAAAAGGCTAACAGGCATAAACTCAAGAAAACTGGCTTTATAAGCACCCTTGTTTTTATTTTTCATTATCCCAGTTTATAGATCCAACTCAATATCTGTGACAGGACGGGAACAGCAGATCAGCACCCTGCCCATTGCAGGAGGATCTAACGGGGACGGGTCGTATTCAATTTTTCCATCCAGCAGGGAGCTTTCACAACGATGACACACCCCAACCCTGCACGACCAATGAACCTGGATATCACAAGTTTCGGCAGCTTCCAGGATATTATTAAACCGGGTATTCCAATTAAACGAAATATTGCTTTTTGTAAAATTAACAAGCGGTCCTGTTCCTGTGTTATCAGGAGGAAGATGTGGCGTTATGCCAGCGGTGGTCGCAATATCCATATTCCCAAATAACTCTGTCTTAATTTGCCAATCAGCATTGCCAAGTGATCGCAGTGCTGTCGTGATGACCGACATATACCCCATAGGACCGCAGATATAATAATTGCATCCCGGGGGGAATTGCTGGTTTGTCAAAATGGTGAGATCAAGATGCCCCTGAAAATCGTATTGTATTCCTGGCTTTTCTTCGCTTACCGGCTGACTAAAAATCCTTATTCCATGAAAGTTTCTCAAATGGGCAGCAATTTCTTCTACCTCCTTTAAAAAAGGATAACTGGCCCCGTTTCGCGCAGAGTGTACCCACCATACCTCCCGCATGGGAGAATCGCGTTCAATAGCCTGCAGCATGGAAAGCAATGGCGTAATTCCAACACCCGCGCTTAACAACACAACGGGTCCCTTCTTATCAGATAAAATGAAATCACCCATGGGCGCACTGACCTCAACCAGATCGCCTTCCAGCAAATGGGTATGCATATATTCACTAACAACTCCTACCCGCTCACGTTTAACAGCTATCCGGTAAGTGTCAGTTCCTTGCGGCCCACAAAGGGAAAACATCCGCGTTAACGCAGTCTTATTGGGACCGGCAGGAAGTCGAACTGCAATATGTTGACCAGGCAAAAAATCAGCCAATGGTTTCCCATCGCCAGGGCGTAGCTCAAACGAACGAATGTCAGCAGTTTCTATTTGTGAACGCTGAACGATAAAAGGACGATACCCTTCCCAGGCAAGCGGCCGGCCATAAGCGCCTGAAAGACCTGTATTGCCCGTTGTTACGCCTGCTTCTTCCGCCTTTAAAAGGTCCTGAAATGATTGGCTCCAACCTTTGCTTAATGCAGGAATTTTTAAAGCTTTCAGCAATTGATCTTTGGGATGGTTGTTTAAATATAACAAAGCATCCACCTCAACAATGTTCATATGCTCCGGACCGTCAGCAATCTTTTGAATAAGGTCACCCGCGCCTATTTCTCCTTCCTGGATAACCCGGAAATAAAAACCAGGTCGTTTGTGAGTTACCAGCAAGGCCGGCATTTCCGGAACCCCCAAACTTATTCCTACTCTATAGCAAGTGACCCTTGGTTGCGTAACTTCGAATACAGCACTACCTATCGCATAACGGTCACCAATACATACATCTTTATCAGCCAGTCCCTCCACAGTCAGATTCTCGCCGAATTGACCGTAATACAGATCGGGCCGCTTCAAATGCTGCCGCCAATATTCGTAGGATTCTGCCTGGTAAACAAATACAGCACGATGCTCCCCACCGTGCGCCCCCAGGTCTGTCTGACGATCTCCATCAATGTTTAGCCGCCGTACCATCACCCTGCCACCAACCGGCTTTTTAAAAATAGAGGTCTTGATAAGTTTCCCGCGGAATTCAACTTCCCGCGACAGCCCAACATTTACAGATAAGACTTTCATGAGAGATAACAGTTTGTTATCGTTCAGCAATATGAGTAAACATTTCCAGTAGGGAAACAACCATTTGTGGTGTATAAAGATTGAATTGCGCGAAGGAGGCATCGTCGCCCACTTTAATGGTAAAACTATCGTTCACCGGGGCCAGTACTTCAAACATGGCTTCATCTGTATAATCATCCCCTACGGCTAAAATAAAATCGTACTTATTGGCAATTAAGAACTGTTTTATCGCGGCGCCCTTATTAATTCCCTTTACTTTTACTTCAACAATCTTTTTACCTGTAAAAACATCCACGTTTTCGTTGTTGAGCTCCTCTTTTAATTCATTGTAAAGCTCGGCAGCCAGTAAATTTCCCTGACTCACATGGGCATTACGATAATGCCAGACAATTGCATATTCTTTTTCCTCTATAAAGGTGGGCCGGCATTCCCGAACATATTTGTTCATTACCTCTTTTACCGCATCCTTCCAGCGGTTGGGACCGGTTTCTTTCTTCAACCAGGGCTGTCCTTTTAATTTTACACAACCGCCATGCTCGGCTATAATGTTTATATTCAGATGCACAAACCATTTATCAAACCAGTCCCTGTTTCTGCCGCTGATTATACAGAGATCATTTTTGGTGGTGTTCAGTTTGCACAATATTTCCATTAAGTTATCGCCAGGTATTGCATCCGAAGGGTTGGAAAAGAAGGAGATCAACGTACCGTCATAATCCAACAGGATCAGTCTTCTGTTGGCTGACCGGTATTGCTCGATGAGATCAAACTTTGAATAATAATCCAAAAACTTCACTTACATACTTTTTATACGTGCAAATTAAAAATGGTTATCAAGTCATACGTTAAAACAGAATTAGAAAAAAATTAATTCCACGTACAAGCTTTAATTTCAGGTAAATTTGCAACACAAAACTCCTGCTCCCTTAATTCATAGGTAAGAGACCCCTGCACATTCGTAGCGTAATTTACTCATTTGTGGTTTGATCGTAAAACAAAAGAAGACCGTATACACAAACAGGAATATGAAAATTAATCTGGCTTTAATAACATCTATTATTGTGGCAGTTGGTTTGGTAGCCCTTGGCTTCACCATTGTTCAGATCTCCAGTGACAGAGAGCAATTAAGAAATGAGCTGGAAGGGAAGACCATCCGGGTTGCTGAAGATTTTTACAAGACTTACTTTGAAAGCGTAGAACAGGGCGACAGCCTTCGATACAGTAAGATCACCGACAGTGTTATTGGTCAATACAGATTTGCCGGTATGGCCGTTTATTTTAACCAGGATAGTATTATTCCTTTAAACCAGGATGTAAAGCCATTCCTGCCAGCTTCAACAGATTTTGTTTCACTGGCGATCTCTGCCGACTCCTCCATGGGCCGGTTTATTAAAATAAACAACAATAACTATTATGTATATACCAGGCTTATAAAAAAGGTCGATCTGCCTGCGGCTGCTGTTGTTTTTTATACCGATGCAGAATACATCAGGCACCTTACAAATAGCATCTGGTTCCGTAACTTCTGGCGCTGGTTTTTGCAGGCCCTTGTTATTTCTGTTGTAACCCTGCTTATCATAAGATGGGGAATTTTATCGCCGATCAACAGGGTAATTGAATGGGCCAGGGCCGCCAGATCGGGCGACTTTGACCTGCTGCAAAAACGGCCACGGGTAGCATTTCTTGAACCATTGTACAAAGAGATCTCCGGGATCGCAAAAGCCATGCAGGAAGCGAGGGCTATTGCACAGGAAGAAGCAAGACTAAGAACAACAGCAGAATCGGTATGGACACCCGAGCGTTTGAATGAAGAAATGAAAGTATTGCTGCAAAACAAAATGATGGTGGTCATCTCGAACCGGGAACCTTACATGCACATCCACGCCGGCAGGGAAATACAATGCATTGTTCCCGCCAGCGGTATGGTTACAGCCATGGAACCAATATTAAAGGCCTGCGGCGGGTTATGGATCGCATCAGGAAGTGGTGATGCCGACAAAGAAACCGTGGATGAACACGATAAGGTATCGGTACCGCCCTATGAAAACAAGTATACTTTACGACGTGTATGGTTATCGAAGGAACAGGAGGACCATTTTTATTATGGTTTTTCCAACGAAGGATTATGGCCGCTTTGTCATATTGCACATACAAGACCCATTTTCAGAAAAATTGATTGGGACTATTATGTTGAAGTAAATCAACTGTACGCCAAAGCAGTGCTTGAAGAAATAAAAAATGAAGAAGATCCTTTTATTCTTGTTCAGGATTACCATTTTGCCCTGTTACCCCTCTTTATTAAGCAGGAACGGCCCGATGCCAAAGTGGCCATATTCTGGCATATCCCCTGGCCAAACCCAGAATCGTTTGGGATTTGCCCCTGGCAAAAGGAACTATTACAGGGTATGCTGGGCGCTGATCTGATAGGATTTCATACGCAATACCATTGTAATAATTTTCTGGAAACGGTTAATAACGCCCTCGAATCACGGGTGATATGGGAAAGCTTTTCGGTGAAGGTCGGCAACCATTTTACCATGGTGAAACCCTTCCCTATCAGCATTGCTTTTACTTTGAAAAATTATGAAGCCAAGCCTACCCCACGACAGGAACCGGCTGAATTAATGAAACAACATGGCGTTACTGCGCAATACATGTGTATTGGGGTAGAAAGAATTGATTACACTAAAGGATTGATTGAAAAGTTTTTGGCCGTTGAACGATTTTTAGACAAGTACCCATCTTACCAGGGTAAATTTACGCTGGTCCAGATTGGTGCAGTGAGCCGGGCACTCCTGAAAAGCTATTCAGACACTGTTACTGCAGTTGAAACTGAAATAAACCGGATCAACCTGAAGTTGAAAACAAAAAACTGGCAACCTATTCTGTTTTTAAAGCGGCATCACAGTCATGAGGAGATCATGCCTTACTATAGAGCCGCCAATTTATGTATGGTAACCTCCCTGCACGATGGCATGAACCTGGTAGCAAAAGAATTCATTGCCTCCCGCGACCAAAACGATGGCGTTCTTATTCTCAGCCGGTTTGCAGGCGCCTCACAGGAACTTCATGGCGCGCTTATTATTAACCCATACGATATTGAACAAACTGCCGATACTATAAAACAGGCGTTGGAAATGCCTAAGGAAAAACAAATTCAAAAGATGAAGCTTATGCGCAGGATGATCATGAATCATAATGTATATGGCTGGGCCAGTAACATTTTAAGGACCATGTCTTCCATTCAGAATTGATGATCGATCCTGGTCAGGCTGGACGCCTTACAGAATTCAGCCTGTTAGTACTGCTGGCCGATGCAGGCGATCACCTTGTTTCAAAAGAAGAAATCCTGAACAAGGTCTGGAAAGGCAAAGACTCGGATTACCACTTGTAAAGCAGATCGCTGAAATACATAATCCTACTACAACCTATCAAAGGAACTGCGTGTTCAATGTTTTTATTTTATCCTTTAAAACCACCCATTAAGGTCTTTTTAAGGTTAGATCTTATAGATTTACAGTATTAATGTTTAGGATTTTTTTTCGTGAGATTTAGAGGGGTGATACCAAAAGTATCGCCCCTTTTTTTCATTAAAAACTGTTATTCATCTTAGTTACCATTTCTTTTCTTTCTCTTTAAGCACTATTTAAGTTATTTGCGTTTATCATTGTAGCCTCAATACAACGGGTAACCCGTTTACTAGTTAAATGATCTTCTGAATTCCTGTGGGGTGAGATTTGTCTTTGTTTTAAACAAACGGCTAAATGACTGGGGATGCTCGAATCCTAATTGATAGGCAATCTCTGCGACCGACTGATCGGATGTAGATAATATCTCTTTAGCTTTTTCAATCAATCGGTGATGAATCAACTGCTGGGCGTTTTGCCCCGTCAGGGAACGAAGCATATCGCTTAAGTAGCTGGCAGAGATATTCAACTGTTCAGCAAGCTGCTGCACAGTTGGGATGCCTTCACTAATGGCACTTTGACTGGAAAAATGATTGTCCAGGATCGCTTCCAGCTTTTGTAACAGATCGTTGCTTACAAATCGGCGGGTAATAAACTGCCGTTTATAAAAACGTTCCGCATAATTCAGCAATAGTTCAATCTGCGCAATTATAATATCCTGACTGAAATCATCGATCCGGCTATTGAACTCCTCTTCCATGATCTCAAAAACAGCAACTATAGTTTCCTTTTCTTTGTCAGACAAATGCAATGCTTCGTTGACAGCATAAGAGAAAAAACCGTATTCTTTTATTTTTTTCGACAAAGGATTGCCGAGAAAGAAATCAGGGTGTATTAGAATAGTATAGCCGGTATGTTCGCCAATTTCTTCATCATTGCTTATTACCTGTCCGGGAGAGGCAAACATCAACCCGCCTTCTTCAAAATCATAATACCCCTGCCCATACCTGAGCTTACCGGTTAGCTTTGTCTTAAAGGATATCTTATAAAAATTTAATACATGAGGCCGTGGCAGTCTGTTGAGATCGATCTGGTTATTTAAGTTATTTACCAGCGTGATCAACGGATGCAACGGCTTGGGCAGATCGAACAGCCGGTGTGCGTCAGCTATGGAATTAAGTTTGAACCTGGTATTATCCTTCTCCATGATAAAAAATTACTACAATAATAATTTACAGCAAAATAGTTACAGGTTAAATCCTGAACGTTACCAGGGAATTATCCCTCCCTCCGGATTCATTTCTTCACTAATATACTTACCGGTTGGTCCATCGGCTCCTATCAAAACATATTTGGCGATCCGTGCACCCGCCTCCTCCACGCTGCCGGTACCCCGATGGTTATTAAAATCGGTTTTTGTAAAGCCGGGGTCAACGGCGTTAATCCGGAATGGTGTATCACGCAGCTGGTAAGCAAGCGCGATGGTATACATATTCAGCGCTGATTTTGAAGACTGGTACACGGCGCCTTTAAATTGATAGTATTTATGGGTTGGATCATCAGCCAATGTAAGCGATCCCTGACTGGAGCTTACATTCACAATGCGTGGCGTCGGCGATTTTTTTAAAAGGTCTATAAAAGCCTGTACCATCCTGACTACGCCAAATAAATTGGTCTCATATACAGCCTGGAACTGGTTTATGGAAGCTTCCAATGCCGACATCGGCAACCCGCCGTTTATTCCGGCGTTATTGATCAAGACATCCAACATGTCCGTTTTCCTGCCAATTTCCTCCCGGGCTGCATTTACCGATGCAGTATCGGCAACATCTAATACTATGGCCTCCACATTGAATAATGCTTCCCCTTTCAGTTTTTCAACGGCCTCCACCCCTTTTTCCAGACTGCGGCTGCCCAGGTAAACATAATAGCCTTTTTGCAACAATTGACGAGCAGTTTCAAAACCAATACTTTTGTTTCCTCCTGTTATCAATACTTTTTTCATGCTAATTTTTTTGATGATTTTGTCCAAAGCAAACGGCGCTTTGGTTTTCTTTCATCAAAATTGAGCAATAGCCATTGCGGGGAAGTAACCTGTTTGCGGAATTTTGTAACAAAATCAGGGGTGTTAATCACTTTCATTTATCACGTCCAGGATAGTAAAGGTCTTTTCACCGGCGGGCACCTTCCATTTCACCTGTTGCCCTTTTCTAAACCCGATAAGCGCAGTTCCAATGGGCGCCATGATCGAAATCCTTCCTTCTTTAACATTGGCTTTATCGGGTGTTACCAGCACGAACTGCAAAACGGCCTCTTTCCCATCTGCCTTTATCTGTACAGTAGAGTTTATCCGCACTGCATCCTCGGGAAAATCAATTTTGTCAACCAACTTTGCTTTTTTCAATTCAGCATATAATGCTGCTGCATTACGAGGATCAAACGCTGTCCTTTCGTGCCCGCCATTCAGGTAAGAGACCAACAGTTTATAATCGTCTGTTGTAACAACCAGTTCGTTCTTTATTTTTAACATGAGGATTTTAACTTTAATTAAAAAATATTGATTCATTAATTGCTTATAGCCCCGCCTAACATTTTTGACAGGATCATTCTCCAGGTATCAGCATTTCGTTCCAACTTGCGCCGGTCGGCCAGCTTATCTATACTATGATCATAAAATGGTAAAACGATCGTTGGTTTGCCGCGGGTCAATTCGAATTGCAGGTCTATCTTTTCCAGGAACTGTTCAAGGCCTTTGTAATTCAATTCTTCCTGGGTTATGCTGCCATAACTTTTTTTAACCGCTACAACAGCCACTTCATTCAGGTCAATTATCGTGGGGCGTTTTACTTCCCTACCGGTATCCAGTACCAACAGGCATTTCTTTATTCCATCCAGGGCTATTATCATCTTTCCTAAATCCAGGTGACTGGAAAAAGACATGTTTAATTTTGATCCCAGTTCACTAAGTTCTCTGTACTTATTTGAAGTAAACAGTGTATCAACGTTACTCATCTTTATATAAATTTAATGTAGCAATAGTATCACTATTGCGATAGAGGTGATAACACCCTCATCGCATAAAGAATACCTGTCTCCCTTTAACGGAAGAACACAAAAAAGGATATAGTAAGCTATCAAGCCTGATAATTACCTATGCGGAAAAACGAACAGGAATGAGAATAGCTGTCAGGCTTGCCGAAAAGTGCTAAAGTCCTTAAAATTGGAAATGTAATATAAGCTGGTGCAAAAAGGTTGGAATTCAGTAAATGAACAGGTATAGCAATCTGTCATATCAACCAGTACATGGTTGATACGATTGTTGACAATTATATTTTCGGTGCTACCTGGCATCTTTATAAAAGTAGCACTAATTTACTGTATAGATGGCAAATAAATGTTAATTAAAATTGAAGCAATAGTAGCGAAGATCATCGCTTTTTAATGCATTTAATGTCTTTTAAAATATTGTACTTCCCGTTCATGCTTTTGAGCGGCTGCCAACGAACTGAATGTACCCAGGTTTCTCCTTTTATGCGTTTTAGGATCTTTTTTCTTTGAATACAAACGGTATTGTCCGGATTTTAATTTGCGTATCATATTGATCCATTTTATGTCAAGCGTGCAATTATCATACCTTCAGTTGTCTTAATAAAAGAGCCTTCAAATCGTTAAATTTGAAGGCTCTTTTATTTCGAATCATTCCTACGTTAGTTGTTCCTTACTACCGTTTTTGTGATAAAGAACCCAACAGTTCTTCCAGGTTTTGAATAGAGGCGGCATAGCCTTCTTTGAAGCCCATTTCAATCATCCTCTCCATACGGGCAAGCGATTCATTATAAATGGTAATGTTCACTATTGTTTTTCCTTCCTGTTCGCTAAAATTAAAATCCCATTCAGAACCAGGCGGTTGAGGATTTTCATCTTTGTCTGCAAAAACATTGAACATTTTGAAATGGGTCTTTGGCGTAATGGAAGTGTATTCCTGAAGTATCCAACCCTCCTGTCCATCCGGACCTACCATTGCATAAAACCTGCGGCCACCCACTTCAAAATTCATATGTTTTGTTTTTGAAACAAAGGGTTTGGGCGCTACCCATTGGTCAAGCAACTCCTTCGTGGTAAATGCATCCCACACAAGCGAAAGTTCGGCATCAAATTCTCTGGTTATATATACGGTTTTAGCCGCTTTGTCAACCGTAAAATCAAATAGCAAATTCGTTGTCATTTTTTTTGTTTTTTAATTGTTGCTAATACTTTGTCAAGTTGATTAAATTGAGTTTCCCAAAGTTTTCTGAATTGATCTAACCATTTATCAATCTCTTTCATTTTTTTAATTTCAAGGGAGTAATAAATTTCCCGGCCATGTTGTTCCTGTTTTACCAATTCGCACTCGGTCAATATTTTAATATGTTTTGACACCGCCTGTCTGCTGGTATTAAAATGTTCGGCAAGGGCATTGGGGGTCATTGCCTGCAAGGCAATCAGGGCCATGATCGCCCGCCGGGTTGGGTCGGCAATAGCCTGGAAAATATCTCTTCTTTGTTCCATTGTTGAATTATTTGCAACTACATGGTTGCAAATATACGTGCAATTATCTGGTTGCGCAATTTTATTTTCAGAATGAAGAAACCAACACTGATGTTATTAGTGTTAGACGGCCAAACGCCAGCCATTTACAGAAGAAGTATCCAAAAAAGTTTGAGGGTAACAATTCCGATCATTTTAAACCTGCTATATACAATTCATCATAGCATAATTTTATTTTACTATAATATGTAATTGGGTGATTGCCATTTTTATAACTTCAGTAAAAAGGCGGTTTTAATATCACCTACTACATTTACATACAATTTTTCGTCATTCACATACAATCTACTTGTAATACCAGGGGCCAAATTGTACTTTCGCCAGGTATTTTTTACTATATGAAAACGAACCCCTTTTTTCCGGTAAGGAAACGCCCCGTATGAAACCCTACACACTATTGAAAAATATCTTCCCGATTTCTTAATAGTCCCTGAGCACATACGATGATGCGCCTGAGGTTCAGGCTGTTTTAGCTGCCGGTTGGTAGCTACAGGCTATTCTTTGCTGAAAATTAACCCCTCCCTAATAATCATGAATCGAAATTTGCGATTTTTTTACCCTATTGGAAGAAATACCGGTTGGTTAAAGTCGGTATTTATTCTTTTATTGTTACCCTGGTGTTATGCAGGCATTGCCCAGGATGCAGTGGTTTCAGACCCTGTTGCACCTCAAAGCGAAGGCATGAAAGCCATTGAGGCTAACTTTCTCAATTTCCCGGTTACAGAAAAAATACCTGCTGCTATCTGGGGAAAAGTGAATCCCGGGTTGACCTATCATGTGAATGCTGTTTACAGGACCTTTGGGAACGATCCGGTGAAGTATGCAGAAGTGGTGAAAAAACGAACAGCTTATGAAAGCTATTATATAGATCCTGCACACCCGGCACAATTCACAAAGAGAAAGGGATTCGATCCCATCAATTTTCAACGCAACGGCGAATGGATCCCTGTTGATGCCACCTTAAAGCCGGTAGGTAATAACATCTACGAGGCTACTGATCAATGGGACCCCGTGGGCATAAATATTACCGCCAAAGAAAGTTATATAATTACAGCTACCGGTAAAGTACAGTTTAATAACTGGTCACTATACGGTGTTACCGGTAATAACAAAACCTTACTGGCAACTGCCGACTGGAGCCAGTATACCATAGGCAGCGACGGTATACGCATCACCAACATCTTTCCGGGTATGGATGCAGAAATGCGGGTAAGCCGCGGCGGTGTGAAAACCAGTTTTATCATTCACCGGTTGAATTTTACCAAATACCAGGAATTATATTTTGAAGATGCATTCAAAGGCCTCCAAAATAAAGGGCTGTATTTTGACAATAGCAATACTGAAAGCAGCAGCACAGAAACCGCCTATGCCGATGTTTCCGGCTCCCCCAAAGCCATTAAGATCACCCCTGCTTTTGGCTACATGAAAAGTGCGCCGTCTGTTGTAACAAAGTTCCCTTTCCATGTTTCAGGAAATAAATTGAGTGTCGCCGTACCTGCCGATTTTATCAAAAATGGTTTAACCACAGGCGATGTGGTGATCGATCCGCTGGTACAAAGCTCCAACTCCATTGCTGCAGCAACCGCAGGCAGCATGTACAATGCCAGTTGTGGATGGGCCAATTCCTGCGATTACACAATAGCAGTTACGCCGCCTGCCAATGCTACCATTACCGGCATTGCCACTTCCGAATACATAGTAGCCACCGCACCCTGCGGTATTGAAAACTTTGCCTGGAAGATAATTATGGGCACGTGTCAAAGCCCGGGTGTAGGTTTGGTGAGACGTTACAGTGCTTCTGGACCAGGGGCTGCCTGGGCCGGTTATATTAATGAAACGAGTTTATTGCCCTGCGCACCGGCTCCTTCCTGTACTCCTGCGCCTATTAACGTAACATTTAAATTATATCGTGGCTGTGTAGGGCCTGTGGGTTGCGACAATACGTGTATTGGCCTTGTTCAACCGCTGGAGGCAGTGATCAGCGGACATACCGCTGAATTATCAACGATCACCGCCACTACGGTGTTGCAATGTAATGGACAGGATATAACTTTCAACACTTCTGGTATAAATGGCGTACCGCCCTTTTCAACCATAGACTGGAGTTACGATCCTTCCGGCATTCCCTCGCTGGGTACCGGCCCCAGCATTACTACCGGTGCTGCGTTGACACCTGGAAATTACACTATCCATGCCCGGGCAACAGATGCATGCGGCACATTGGCCCAAACCAATTTGCCATTTGTAATAAAACCATTACCAGTAATAACATTAGCTGCCGGCGAAACTATTTGCAATGGCGGCATCACCAATATTACGCCTTCTTCTTCAGAACCAGGTACCACTTATACCTGGACGGTAGTACAAACCGGTGTTACCGGCGCCAGCAACGGTTCAGGCACTGCCATTACACAAACATTAAGTAATAGCGGAACCACCACCGGCACAGCCGTATATACCATTACCCCTACCGCCAATGGTTGCGATGGAACACCTGTGATTTATACTGTAACAGTAAACCCTGTGCCCGCTGTATTGTATGTGGATGGAAGTACAGGTAATGATAACAATTGTGGCAGTACCTGGACAGATGCGTTCAAAACGTTTTCCAGGGCGTTGGATGTTGCCCGCCAAAGTACCATTGTAGATAGCATTCTGGTTGCCAAAGGTACCTACTACCCTACCGGTGATCAAACCGCTACCAATCGCGATAGTAGCTTTCTGATCCTTCGTGGTAAATTTAAAATATATGGTGGTTATCCCAATGGTGGCGGCGTACGCGATATTGTGAACAATCCCACTATTTTAAGCGGTGATATAGGAACATTGAATGACAGCATCGATAACAGCTACCACGTAATGGTGATCACCGGGAATATTCCTGCTACCTCCGATAGTATTGTGGTGGATGGCTTTACCTTTACCAAAGGTACAGCCAATGGTTCCGGCCTCTTCAATTATGCAAATACCGGCATTTTCTTATACCAGGGACATGGCGCCGGGATCTATATGCAGGCAAATGCTACCGGCCCAAAAACTGCCTTGCGTAACCTTACCTTTACCGACGGTACGGCAGCTATACTGGGTGGCGCGATGGAATTGGTAGCTGCTTCACCACTTATTCAAAATTGTACATTCAGTAATAACCGCACACTGACTTATGGCGGGGCGTTGGCAAACGACCACAAGGCCAGTCCTTATGTTACCGGTTGCAGCTTTACTGGTAATATCTCCAATAATGCAGGCGGTGCCATCTTCAGCCAGGACCCTGATTCAGGGCCAACATTTGATAATTGCAGTTTTACTGGCAATAAAGCTACAACCAGTTCAAGTTCCACATATGGCGGAGCTATGTTCAACAGAAATGCAGCTACGGTAAATATTACCAATTGTACTTTTACGGGCAACCAGGCTAACAGTACAGGATTCACCTATGGCGGAGTTATATATAGCATAGGTTCAAGTACAACAAACATTACGAAATCTATTTTTACCACTAACCAGGCCACTGGTGGTGGTGGCGCTATTGCCATAGATGGCAACTCCATAACCAATATTTCGTACAGTTCTTTTGATGGCAATATCTCCAGGAATCTGGCAGGCGATGTTGGTTCAGGTGGCGCATTACAAACAATGACAGGCGGTGGCACCTTTAACATAAACAACTCTGTACTGGTGAATAATTCAGCCGCTGGCACCAATGATGATGGCGGTGGCGCCATCATGGCCTATTCGGGTACGTTCAATTGCAGAAGTGTCACGTTATCGGGTAATATTACAGCAAGCTCTATAAAACCCAATGCAGCTGGTATTAGCGTGGTTGCAGGCGCCACGGTAAACTTCTTCAACAGCATCAGCTGGGGTAACCCTGCGAACCAGGTACATAATCTTGGCACCATTAATTATGACCATTCGCTGGTAAAAGGATCAGCAGCCGCCTTGCCTAACCTCGACCTTGATCCGCAGTTTGTAAATGCGGGTAACCCGAGTGGCCCAGATGGCCAGTGGGGTACTGCCGATGATGGTTTGCAACTCACGCCTTGCAGTCCGGCCGCTGATATGGGTAATAATTCTTTGTTAGCAGGCATTCCTACTGACGAAGCAGGCAATGGAAGGATCTTTGGCCCCTTGGTAGATATGGGTGCTTATGAATTGCAGGCCCCGCTCACGCCCATGAACTTTACCAATGTAGTAAAAACCTATGGCGATGCGGATGCACCCGTTCCTAATATCACTAATTGCTCCGGTTTGCCCGTAACCTTTAGCATTACCAATACCGCGCTGGCCACTATTGTCAGCGGCAACCTGCATATTTTGAAAGCAGGAACAACTACAATAACAGCCCACACGGTCAATGGCGTACCTGATGTAACAGTAAACCTTACCATCAATCCCAAACCAATAACTATAGGTCTTACGTCAACAGCTGTAAGCAAAGTATATGATGGTAATACCAATGCTACAGTCAGTGCGGCTAATTTACAATTTGCCGCTGGTGATGTAGTTGGAACTGATGATGTAACCATTACATTGAGCAGCCCTCTGGCATCTTATGATACCAAAGACGCCGGCACGGGAAAAACAGTATCCGTTCCCCTGGCCAACATCAGCTTAACAGGCACTACTGCTGGTAATTATATTATATCAAATACAACTGATATCAGCGCCCCTATTGGAATTATTACGCCGCTGGCCATCATCATAACTGCTGATACAAAAACAAAAGTATATAGCAATGTCGATCCGGCATTTACCTACACCAACACCCCAGCCCTGATTGCGGGAGACGCCTTTACCGGCTCATTGAACAGAACACCGGGTGAAAATGTGGGCACCTATACCATTAACCAGGGATCACTTGCATTAAGCAGCAACTACACCATTACGTATAATGCGAACGATCTGACCATTACGCCCCTGGCCATCACCATAACTGCTGATACAAAAACAAAAGTATATGGCAATGCCGATCCGGCGCTTACCTATACTTATACGCCGGCATTGGTCACTGGTGATGCGTTCACTGGTTCATTGAGCAGAGCAGCGGGTGAAAATGTGGGCACCTATACCATTAACCAGGGATCGCTTGCATTAAGCAGCAACTACACCATTACGTATAATGCGAACGATCTGGCCATTACCCCCCTGGCCATTGCCATAACTGCTGACACAAAAACAAAAGTATATGGCAACGCTGATCCGGCGCTTACCTATATTTATACGCCAGCTCTGATTGGCAGCGACGCATTCAGCGGTTCGTTAACCAGAACAGCGGGGGAAAATATCGGCAATTACACAATTAATCAGGGATCGTTGGTATTGAGCAGTAATTATACCACCACGTTTACCAACAATAACTTATTGATCACCCCCAGGCCTGTTACAGTTACTGCAACCGGCCAGTCAAAAACGTATGGCGATGCTGATCCGGCACTCACATATACCTTTGCGCCCGCACTGGCATTCAGTGATGTATTTACCGGCTCATTAAGCAGGGCCTCCGGAGAAAACGTAGGTATTTATGCCATTGGCCAGAATACCCTGACGCTCGGAAACAATTATCAGCTCACCTATGTACCGGCCGATCTGGTTATTTTAAAGGCCGTACTTACAGCAACAGCTGGCAATAAAACTATTTGCGCGAACGAAACACTATACTCTTCGGAAGTGCCAGTCAGCTATTCAGGATTTAAATTCAGCGATAACAAAGCTGTTATAAGAAGAGAACCTACAACTATAATCCCGGCCTATTCCTCAGCAGGCACCTATTCCCTTATTCCAATAGGAGGATCTGCTGATAACTACACCTTCGCTTACGCATATGGTCAGTTAACGGTACTCCCCGTTCCTTTGGGTGCTATTGCACAAATACCTATTGGCCCAGGCGTAGTAAATACCCCGAATGTAAACAGCGGCGTACAATTGAATGCGCCAGCTGATGCCGGCTATAATTATTCGTGGAGTACCGGGGAAACCACCCAGTCGATATTGACAAGAACGTCCGGCGCTTATTCGGTACGGGTTACCAATTCACAAGGTTGTTCAACAAAATTCTATTCCGATGTAAAACAGCTCAACGTCATTATCCCGAATATTTTCTCACCGAATGGCGATAACCTGCATGACAGATGGGTGATCGAGAATCTCGAAAATTATCCGGGTAATATCGTATTGATCTATAACCGGTACGGACAGGTAGTTTACAAGATGTCAAACTTTACTTCGTGGGATGGAAAGGTAAATGGCACCGACATGCCTGTTGGGACCTATTATTATATAATCGATCTCAGAAATGGACAAAAACCATTAACCGGATACATTGACATCATCAGATAATCTGTTCAAACTAAAAATACTACAATGAAAAAGATTGTATTGTTACTTGCGGGAATGTATTTCAGCCAGGTGATGTTTGCACAGCAAAGGTCGCACTATACCCAATACATTCTCAATAATTATATTCTGAACCCGGCCCTGACGGGAATTGAAAACTATACCGATGTTAAGATCAGCGCCCGGGACCAATGGGTTGGTTTAAACGGCGCACCACGCACCACCTATTTAACGGTACATGGCCCTATTGGTAAAAAGGATTACAGGACCACGGCTACTTCATTTGAAGTACCTGGTGAAAACCCCAGAGGCAGCTCCTACTGGGAAACATACAATGCAGCAGAACCGCACCATGGTGTGGGCATGAGCATTGTTAACGACAGAACCGGGAATTTCAACCGGTTCTCGGCCAACGTAAGCTATGCCTATCACATAGGCATAAGCGCCAGAACGAGCCTGGCGGCCGGTTTTGCAGGCGGCATTTCATCAATAGGATTGAATACCAATGGTAAGGCCTTCTTTGGTTCTGACCCTACTGACCCTAGTGTAGGTGGCGCGGTAGCCAAGAACCTGCGTAAAATAAAACCCGATTTTTCCGCTGGCCTTTGGTTGTATTCTGCTGATTATTTCGTTGGCTTATCCGGGCAACAGATCATTCCACAGAAATTAGCATTTGTAGACGATGCTACGTTTAAGACCACCGGCAAACTGATACCTCACGTTTTTTTAACGGCGGGCTACCGTTTCCTGTTGAATGAGGACATCAACATGCTGCCTTCCGTGATGCTGAAATATATCAGCGGTGCATTTAAAAATGACTACCAGGTTGAAGTCAATACAAAACTGCAATACCGCGATGCGGTATGGGTGGGCGCCAGCTATCGCCAGTTTGATGGATATGCTGCTATGGCCGGCTTTAATGTTGCCCATACATTCAGCATAAGCTATGCTTATGATTATACAAAAACCGATCTGGGTACCTTTACCAAAGGCACTCATGAATTAATGATCGGTTTCCTGATCGGGAATCGCTATGGCGATACCTGTCCGCGGAATGTTTGGTAAAAAGATCAATATAGCAGCAGGCCGGTAGCGATCCATTCGTTACCGGCCTGCTGCTTTTATGTCAACTCTGCTCTTTAAAAGAAATGAGACAGGCTGCCTTTCGTACCCAAGCCATTGATAAATAAAATTACCACAAGGATAAAGGCGGGCAAAGAATTTATGTTTCCATATATAGAAAGGCACGTTCCGATTGTTTTAATGTGAAACAGTGCCTGAGTAACAATATTAACTACAGTAAACCTTATCCACATGGTTAGTGATCAAAGGGCTATTAACAATGCAGCAATTGCCATTCGGGACGCCATAATCAGCAATCCCTTTTCAAAAAGAACTCCATCAAATTTTGCCGCAGCATTTAATGTAAGCCGAAAAAAGCTGTCGCCGGCTTTTAAAGCGCTGACTGGCGTAACCATAAAACGTTTTCAATTGGAAATACTAATGCATACAGCTGGCAAAATGCTACTCACCGGCATGACCGTAAAAGAAGTTGCCATTGAATGTGGCTACATGGATTATCAAAATAACTTCACACGGGTTTTCACAAACGTGTATGGCAAGGGGCCGCAGGAATGGCTTCAAACCCAAACACCCGAAAAAAAAACCTCCTCATAGCAAGCACCATTTTTACCATGTTATATTTTCTAACCTTTAATAACATGGCATACAAACGGGAAGAATGGAAAATTTAAAAAGGACTTTTCTGATAGCAATTTATTCGAAAAGTTTAAAAACAAGTTCTTAACTTGCTTATGCAAACAAAGGAAGAGACAAACGTGGTAATCCGGAGTGACAATTTTCTCCTGTTTTTATATCCCACACGAATGAACTGCATGAATGATCCGCTTGAATGACCTGCATGAATGACAAGGTTTTGCCGTAACAATTAAGAAAATATTTTTTTGACCATTTAGTCTACTAATTAATAGGGTTATAAATTAGTAACAGCTCTTATTCACTGGAACACAATTTTATTATTTAAATTTTAATAATAACCCATGAAAAAAAGAACAATACAGGCTGTCAGATTATCGCACCCCCAAAAAGCGCTACTTTCCTCAATACAACACAACTTGAAATATTGCTGTTGTTGCTGTTGTTAATAATATAATTCCCCTTTTACAGTAACTCCTATTGGGTTATTTAAATCCTTTCCATCTTTTAATTAGCTGGTTCATAAAAATCATTAAACAATTCAGCGAGTTGTCATGAACGCCCGTGCAACTCAGCAATAAATTTATTCCATTAAACCTCTATAGTATGAAAAATATACAATTCCAACGGCGTGTATTAACCATTCTGCCTTCGGTAAAGAAACAACTGGAAGAGAACAAAAGCGCTGATAACGTTAATAAGCTGGCAACAGATTTCAACATCAGCCGTAACTCTCTTCAGAACGCTTTCAAAAAGCAATGCGGGGTAGGCATCAGGAAATTTAAACTTCAGCATAGAATGGAACTGGCAAAACAAATGCTGGAAGAGGGAATTAATATTAAGGTGATAGCGTTCACACTTAACTATTCGCACAGCAGAAATTTCAGTACTGCCTTTAAAAAGCATTTTGGTGTTGCACCTACTCAAATGATCAGTTCCTGTGCAAACGAAGATCAACATGTGCTAACCAAGACCGGATAAATTTGGAACATGGTGATTTGAAATAGTAACTTGCTATTGTAATCGAAAGTGAGAAACTGATCAGAGGTTGAAAGGAAATATAATCTCTTATTGTCACAAATGAATGACCCTGTTATTAGACGAAGTACATTGAGGATATGATCGCTGCCAGGTGTTAATCCGATCTAAATTTACTAGCAAGATAACAGACTATATTCTGTACCCAGAAAATCACATTCTCTACATATATGAACTACATACCTGTAATCCGTGCTGGTGATGCACTGTGCCAACTTTTAAAAAGGGTCAATAACATGTAGCAATTGCATCTTCGCTCAAACGATGCAAACGGGAATATCATTACCGGCACGTGATTAAAGGATGTTGCAGTGATTTCTCTTACAAATTGTTTTACAAAAAAAGGAATGAAGTATTTCCATTGGTTTCTTCAAGTAACCACATGACTCTTTTTGCCTTTAAATTAAACTTATGTCAAAGAAAGCAATAATAATTGGTGCAGGGCCTGCAGGTTTGACCGCAGCCTATGAACTCCTGAAGCGTACCGATATAAAGCCGATCATTTTAGAAAAAAGCGGTGACATAGGAGGCATATCCAAAACCATCAATTACAAAGGGAATAGGATGGACATGGGTCCGCATCGATTTTTCTCCAAATCTGATCGTGTAATGAACTGGTGGCTGAATATCATGCCGCTTGACAAGCCAGCAGATGAAGCAATAACTATAAATTATCAGAATAAGGAGCATCAAATCCATGCAACCAGCTTAAACAATAGTGAGAGTAAAAATGACAAGGTAATGCTGGTAATACAACGATTGACAAGGATATACTTTCTGCGTAAGTTTTTTGCCTACCCTATTCAATTATCATTGAGAACCCTACGAACATTAGGTTTAATCCGTACCATTAAAATTATGATCTCCTTCCTGCTTGCACGTTTGTTTCCCCGGAAACCGGAAAAAAGCCTGGAAGATTTTATCATCAATAAGTTTGGTAAACAACTTTACTTACTCTTTTTCAAAGACTATACAGAAAAGGTATGGGGCGTACCCTGTCATGAGATCTCGGCAGAATGGGGTGCTCAACGGATCAAAGGTGTATCCTTAGGCAAGGCCATTGGCGAAGCCATCAAATCATTGAAGAAAAAGAAAGAAGGCGATATCAGTCAGAAGGAAAAAGAGACCAGTTTAATAGAGCAATTTTTGTATCCGAAATATGGGCCCGGATCGCTGTGGGAAGAAGTTGCCCGGCAGGTGGAAGAAATGGGAGGTAAAATATACCTCCACCAAAATGTAAGCAATATATATTTTGAAGATGGAAAAATTGTCGGCGTCAATACCATCAACAGCGAGACCAATCAAACAGGCGCCTGGGAAGGTAACTACTTTTTCTCTTCCATGCCAGTGCAGGAACTAATTGCCGGCATGGATGCCGGGGCACCCTCACTCGTTCCACAAGATGTTAAGGACGTTGCCGCCGGTTTGCAATACAGGGACTTTATAAATGTAGGGGTCCTACTGAAGCAATTATCAAAACCAGTTGGCAAAGGCGGATACGAGAAACTGGAACTAAAAGACAACTGGATCTACATCCAGGAGCGGGATGTAAAAGTGGGCCGGCTGATGATCTACAACAACTGGGGCGAAGGCATGGTCAACAACCCTACCAACACCTGGATAGGCATGGAATATTTCTGTAACAAATCAGATGATTTCTGGGCCCTACCCGATGAAGCCATTCAAAAGATCGCCATCCAGGAGCTGGAAAAGATGAAGTTGGCACATGCTGGCGATGTACTGGACATTACCGTTCGGCGATTGGAAAAAACCTACCCTGCCTATTTTGGTACCTATCATCAGTTTGATAAGATCAGGGAGTATGTCAATCAGTTCGAAAATCTTTTTCTGGTTGGCCGCAATGGAATGCATAAGTATAATAATACCGACCACTCCATGCTCACCGCAATGGTAGCCGTTGATAACATAGTTGAAGGCGCAACCAGCAAGGAAAATCTTTGGAACATTAATACAGAGCAGGAGTATCATGAAGTAAAGAAGGAAGAAATGGCTGCACAGGTGAGGCCAGAGTCGGCGTCACAACCCCTCCCCCAATTGGACTTATCATTTAAACATTTTATTTTTCGTCAACAAAGGTTATGGTTTTGGTCTGCTATTGTTTTGTTTCTTGTGCAATTTGTATTGTTTAAGCTGTACTACGTTTATGCTAACTACATGCCCGATTCTTATTCATACCTGGCAGCGGCAACAGTGAATGCAGATTTAAATACCTGGCCTGTCGCTTACTCCAAGTTCCTGCGCATATTTAGTAGTTTTGCACATTCGGATTATCTACTTACCGGCTTTCAATATATCTTCCTGAGCTTGTCCGGCCTGAGCTTTGTGTTCACTTTGCTGTACTTCTTTAGGCCTGGTAAATCGGTTAAATACATTTTGTTAGTTTTTATCACTATTAATCCGGTCGCTTTATATGTCGCCAATTATATTTCGGCAGATACCCTGTTTATTGGTTTTAGTCTATTGTGGTTAACCCAACTGATCTGGATCATATATCGCCCAAAAACCTGGATGATCTTTACACAGGCAATATTACTGATGGTTTTATTTACGCTGCGATACAATGCGATTTATTATCCATTGGTGACAGGGCTTGCCTTTATACTTTCCCGACAAAAATGGACATTAAAATTGGCTGGAATGTCAGCAGGCTTTGCGCTGATCGCCTGGAGTGTACTATTCACAAGCAATAAAATGCAGACAGAAACAGGCCATAAACAGTTCAGTCCTTTCGGTGGCTGGCAATTAGCTAACAATGCACTGTACATGTATGAGCAAATACCTGCCAACGAACGGAAACCAGTACCTGCCCGTTTCGAGAAGTTAGAAAAAATGGTGAGGCAACACATGGATACCTTGTCAAAAGTAAAGCTAACAAAACTAGACTCTTTAAATAGTTACTTTTATCTATGGAGTGATAGAGGTCCATTGATCCAGTATATGACCCAGGAATGGAAAAAAGACACCTCAGCACCCTATTTCAAACGTTGGGCTTCTGTAGCACCATTGTATTCAGACTATGCACAGTTACTAATGCGTAATTATCCAACACAATTTATAAAAGCCTTTATATTTCCGAACCTGGAAAAATTCTTTGTACCCCCTCCTGAGTTTTTAGAAACCTATAACATGGGATCTGATAGCGTCGGAAAACTGGCGAAAGAATGGTTTAACTATAAGAGCCAGGAGATAATAAAACACAACGCAATAAAATATTCTAAACCCAAACCCACACAAATCTATCCAATATTTTCAGCTTTAGTTAACGTATTATTACTGATTTGCCTGGCCGGAATGTTCGTCTTTAATGGATTTAATAAAAACAATAATGATATATCCAAAACCTTAATATTAATATTATTTCTGTGGATCCTTAATATAACATTCAGTGTATTTGCCTCTCCAATTGTACTCAGATATCAGTTATTCCCATTGATCATGAGTTTTGGGCTATCAATAATTTTGATCGAAAACATTTATAAGTTCATTTCTTTAGAAAATGCAAAAGAAAGAACTCAAAATTCTTTGCGCAATTCACCTGCATATGTTAACTAATGCAGGAATTAGCCAAGGTTAACATTGGCTGATTGATGCGGTCAACCACCACCTCCGCTAAAATAAAAGGTTGGTAAAAGGGGAAACCGAAAACCTTCAAAAGAGTAGGTGCCAAATAAAATTAAAAACAGTTTTTATGAAAAAAACGAAATTTTTTATTGCCGCAGGAATATTAGCCTTAGGCATCACAGGCGCGTTTGCCTTCAAGGTTGAAACTAAAAGAACAGCAGTAACAAACCTGTATATAGGCGCAACACAGGTCCTTACCGATCAAACTGGCAAAATCTATAATAATAGCGCAGCCGGTTATCAACCCGTATATCTTCGTATCAATACCACAAACTACAGACTTAAAGATGCGTCTGGAACTGACTTATTTTATGATGCAAATTAATAAGTCCTGAATTCATACTAAAGTCGCCACAAAAGGCGACTTTAGATTTACATTTAAACATTAACGTGGCTCGCTTGTAAGATATTGCAATTTAAAGGCACTACACGCATCTACCACGTCGCTAAAATAAAACTTGGTAACGAGATACCACTGAAAACCTTCAAAAGGATAGCTACCAAGTTTAATTAAAACCAGTTTTATGAAAAAAGAAAAAATTTTCGCTACCGGAGGGATATTAGCCCTGGGCATCACAGGTGCATTTGCCTTCAAGGTTGAAACTAAAAGAACACAAATACCGAACCTGTATATAAATGGAGTACTCGTTGCTATCGATCAAACTGGCAAAATCTATAATAATAGTGCCGCCGGCTATGTGCCAGTGTATTTCCGGCTCAATACCACTAACTACAGATTTAAAGATGGGAATGGAGTGGATTTATTTTATGATGCAAATTAATAAGTGCTGCATTCATGCTAAAGTCGCCACAAAAGGCAACTTTAGATCCATATTAAACATTAACATGGTCACTTGTAAGATATTGCCAATTTAAAGGCTCCATAGCCATTTACGATACCACCACTCAAGCATTTTTTTTCAAAAATATCTCTTTTCAGCACAGACTTCATGATGATGTCTTTGACCTGTATGGCTGTTAGATTTGGGTAATACCCCCTAAGCAAAGCTGCCAACCCTGTTACTACAGGGGCTGCCATACTAGTACCATCCTCAAATTCGTACTTATTTCCAGGAACGCATGAATAGATGTGAACACCAGGCGCGAAAACATCAACGGTTTCTTTTCCGTAGTTAGAAAAATTTGCTGCATTACCGCTTTGGTCAGATGCACCTACTTCAATCCAGGCATCCGCCTTGCCTGAGATATCAGCATAATTCCGGCATGGATAATTATCATTTGAATCCAGGTTCTTTCCATCATTGCCTGCTGCATGAACAATTAGCACATCCTTTTCCATTGCATATTTCACGGCATTGTCTACGCATTTTTTATTCCACGAAAATGGCTTGCCAAAGCTCATGTTTATTACCCTCGCCCCATTGTCTACAGCATACCGAATGGCATTAGCAATATCTTTGTCTCTTTCATCTCCATCCGGCACTGCCCTGATCACCATAAGCTTTACATTATCTGCAATGCCGTCGATACCAATTCCATTATTTCTTGTTGCTGCAATTATACCGCCAACATGCGTTCCATGCAGAGCGTCTGGTCCCTGAATATCATTATTTCCATAAGCCCTCTCGTCACTATTGTTGTAATTGTCCTTAACTATTGAACGTGGATCATAATTAAGATTTAATGCATATTTTAGCTGATTTTGAAATTGACTATATACTTTGTCAATTGCATTTGTTTCAAAATCAGTAAAATCCTGATTTAATAAAGCATTCATCATTACGCTTCGTACTCGCTCCTCGTTTTCATTCGCAGGTTGATAAAGACTGAAATCGTGCAATGTGGGAGATGATTTATTTATTTTTTCAACAATTTTCTGTAAAGCATGCTTGAATCCTTCTAATTGACCAACAGCTGATTTAGCGCGTTGGACCTTATCATCATAAATATTCCTCAGTTTTCTATAGCATCTATAGGACTGAAGATATTCTTCAGGTACAGCGGCATAGGATAAACTGTCATAGAACCTTTTATCTTTTCGGATAATTCTTGTCAGTTCCAGGTTATCATAATGAACATTTCCCAGCTGTGAACCAATAAAATTCCAACCGTGAACGTCATCTAGGTAACCATTAGCATCATCATCTTGTTTATTATTTCTTTCGCGTTCATTATTCCACAGTGCCAGTTTCAAATCAGAATGAGAGGAATCAATTCCACTATCAATCACAGCCACAATCACAATTTTGGCACGTTTGTTCTTTAGAAGGTCAGCATAAACCTTATTAATACCGATCCCAAATACTGAGTCATCTTGTAAATCCAGATTTTGCCAATTCTTTCCCTGACCTTTTACATTAATCCATGCAAACACCACCAAAACAATCATAATCGTTTTCATAATTATTTCACCTATTGTTGGTTTTATCTAAATACTTTTCCAAATAATATTGCAATTCAACTCCGTAAACATTCCAGGCAATTATTCTGCCCCGTTCATCCACCAATGCATTTACAGACTTTGATTTTCCGGCAGAGGGCTCATCATAAACCTGCATTCCGATACCCGCTTTTCCTTTCAGATCTGAAAGATGGTACCACGGCATCTCTGCAACACTCATCTTCCACTTTTTAAGGCTTGTATCAGTATAAAGCCCAATTATATTCAACCCTTTACCTTGATACTTGTTATAAAAAGTAAGAAGTTCCGATTGTGACACATCCAGATTCGTAGAACCCAGGTTCCAAAAATTAACCAAAGTAACCTTACTCTTCTTTACAACATCATTAATTGAAAGCATCTTCCCCTCCGGTGTTGATAAGTTGACTGAGGGAAATGGCTGGCCGGCACAAAGCACAGATTGCCTATCAAGCAATTTGCCAAAAAAGCTTTTTTTACATTCTTCATTAAGTATAGAATCAAATGCAAATCTTAGCCAGGTCACATTGCCAAGCTGCAGGAACTCTTTATTCGCATATAAACCCCAGGCCAGCATTTTATTCAATGGGCTTTCTTTTACAACAGAGAAAAATAAACTACTGCCGATTGCATTTTTTGCCTTAACCAATCCATCAACTAAATCGAAATTAAAGCCGATAGAATCGCGCACCTTATCTATAATTGATTGTAAATTGCTCACCGCAAAATGGTAAACGACTAGTGGCTTAAACACTTTTTCAAAATCACACGTTGCTGGAATACCTTGAATAGTAAGCCAATCTTGAAGCTGACTTTCCCAGGGAATACTGTCAGCATTACCACGAATCACAATATGTTGTCCATTCTCAAGTCCTAGCCACCAAGAGTAAAAATTATTGTCTTTTACATATCCTATCTCATAAACCCTTGGACCATCTGTTACAATATTTGAAAGATTAAAATGTCCATCTTTAATTGTAGCAGAGTCTACAATTATTCTATCCGGAAACCTACCCAATAGGGTTAATGTTATTTTTGTTGCGTTCGGAAGCCCCTTAATATAACCTTCAATAATACCTGGACGGTTTTGTTGTGCCGATAAGTTGAAATAAGTTGAAAACAATAACGCAGTAATCAAAAACAGTTTTCCCTTTTTGTTAATCATGCTATTCTTATTTAATTATAATTCACACATTAAATCCCATTGTAATTCTACTGTATCCATTCTCATACTTAAACCATCTATTGATAACCTGGATTTTGGGTCAAAGCAGGCGCTTTTTGCAGCTCTGAGAATGGGATTGGGTATAATTGGTCTGTTTCCTGCCATTCATTCCCTTTTACTAAACTTAAAATTGTATTCGCAGCATCGGTTCTCTCCAAATCGAACCATCGATGTCCCCATTCCGAAAACAATTCAATTCGACGTTCCTGGGCTATTGCTGCCAATACCTGGGCTTGAGATAATGAAGTTGAAAGATCAGCCAGCCCCGCTCTATTGCGGATTACATTTAAATCGGATATAGCCCCGGCTTGATTATTTTGATGAGACCTTGCCTCAGCCCGAATAAGATATTGTTCCGCCAATCGTAATACAGAGTAGTATTCTTCTATGTTATCCTTTGCGCCCTCCTTAATTTTATATTTAAAAGGATAATAGTAGGTAGTAATGGCGTTTCCATCATCATACATTGTAGAATCAATCCACTTCGATCTCCTTTCGTCTCCAACTTCAAAGGCATTTAAAAGCTGATCAGTAATATAAAACATCGGGTTATCTGACGAACTGTATGGAATAAAATCATTGGCTTCACTAGGAGCGTACGGCCATTGATTATATACCATCGCCTGCCAGATGGACTCTTTACTATTTTTTAAAAAGACTTGATTTAAATCTGTTTGCAAACTAAAATCGTTCGTATTTTCAATTAAAGCCGATGATTGCATCTCTGCATTTAACCAGTCTTTCTTAAACAAGTAAACCCTTGCTAATAGAGCGGTTGCGGCCCATTTATTGACCCTTGTCCGTTCATTTTTTGATAAAGAATAATTAGTAGCAAGGGAGTGCTGGGCATCTAACAAATCTGAAATAATAAACTTATAAATATCAGCTTTAGGAGACCGATTTAGGGTTGCTGTTGTTTTCCAGGCAGTACTTGAAACCAGTGGCACGTCGCCGAATAAATTTGTAAGGTAGAAATAGCAAAATGACCGAAGAAATTTTGCTTCGCCTGTTAATTGTTTTTTTACAGAATCGGAAATCGCACCCGAAGCGTTTAATCCTTCAATAACCGCATTTGCCCTATATATGGCTGAATAAGCAGGGCTCCACAATTCATTACTCAACATCCCATTATTGGATTGCAAGGAATTACTTTCAAATTGTGAAATATCATCACTATAAAAGTATTTAAGCTCATCGGCTGATAAACCGGCATACCTTGTTATAGTACCAGTTCCGAATGATATACCAGAGGAAGCAATTAAATTACTGTAGATTCCCATCACAGCGGATGTGGCAGTCGCTTCATTTTCAAAAACATCAGTTGAAGTAATAGTGTTGACGGGGGGAGGAACATCTACAATTTTTTTGCATGCTATGATATTGAACGTTAATAATAATACGAGAAAAAATAAAAATCTCGAGCCCGTATATCTGATTGCATCAATCGAAACTTTGTTGTTCGACCGATTTATATTCTCAAAGTTTATATTGTTTATCATATATTCATGTTTGACTTATTCGTAATGATTTAAAAGCTAAATGAGATCCCTCCAACGACAACCCTGGAAGGAGGCATTCCGCCAAAATTTTGGGTTTCCGGATCTATTCCTTTGTAGTTGGTAATTACGAATAAATTCTGGGCCTGTAGATATATATTACAGTTTTGCAATCCTGCTTTTTTAATTACAGATTTTGGCAAACTATATGATATTGAAGCATTCTGAAGACGAACAAAAGAAGCATCTGTATAAATACCGTCGGAAAACCCTTTAAAAAATATGTCTTCGCTTCTTTGTATACTGGTGAATCTGGCGACATTCGTGATATCACCTTGTTTTCGCCAACGTTGTAAAACTAGAGTTGGCATATTGGCCATACTCCCTGCTAATAATCCCGCCAAAGCATTTCTACCAGTTTGCTTGGTGAAGTTGAAGAATAGACTTAAACTCAATCCTTTGTATGACAGAATATTACCAAGGCCTCCACTACATTTTGGACTTACATCATATATGAAATAGTCTGAAGAATTATTTCTAACACTCCCATCTTTGTTTTTATCCTCAAATGTGTATTTACCAGTCTCCGGATCTACTCCGGTATAATGCAAGAGCTTCCTGATGTTCAAAGGATATCCTATTGCGAGCGTTGAAGCATAGGGCGATAATTCAAAGCCTGGATACGATATCAACTTGTTTTTATTAAACCCAGCATTGATGGAAACTGACCATTTAAATTCTTTGGCCTCTACAATTTTAATATTTGCAGAGTACTCCCAACCGGAATTTTCTACTAAAGCAGGAGAATTTGAGGTAACATCTGAAAATCCAGTGAAATCAGGTATTGGGACGGCGACTAACTGATTATCACAACGATTTCGATACCAGGAAATGAGTAAGTTAATACGATCTTTAAATAGTCCCAATTCCAGTGCGGCTTCTATTTTGCGATTGACTTGCCAACGGTAATCCGGATTATAATGTTGAATTGGAGCCAATGGAGAAATATCCGAATAATTTTGATCTTGTATTTGCCACCGTGTTAAATAGCCATACGATGGCCCTTCACCGCCTGTCGTTCCATAACTACCTCTTAATTTACCAAAATTTAAGAACTTGATACGTTTGATCAACTGCTCTTCACTAAAGATCCATCCAACTCCGATTGAGCCAAAATTACCAAACTGTTTGCCCGGACCAAAAGTTGATGAACCATCTCTACGAGCTGAAAGATTTAGAAGATATTTATTTTCCCAATTATAATTCACCCGTGCGAATATTGCAGCGTATTTATATTGACCGTAATTAGAGCTTGCAAATCGGGTTGGAGCATTCGAGATAGTATGTAGTAGCGCATCAGTGGTATATCCAGATCCTGAAAAATAATCACCCTTTGTAATATTTTCTTGTTTCGACCCCCCAACTAAAACATTGATCTTTCCTTTGCTCCAAAAACTGCTATACTCAATTTGAGGTTCAATAATCCAATTACGATTGACGTTATTTCCAAAAGAGGCATTTCCTAAAGGTGAGATCTTAGGGTCCTGAGATGAAATTGGTTCAAATGACTCCTGAGCATTTTGAGCATTATTAAACCCAAAACTACCTTTTACACTCAGTCCCTTAATAATTTCATACCCAATAGTCAAATTACTGGTAAGCAAGTGCGTCTTAGCCGAATAGGGTTGAAATAAGCCAGCAAATGGATATTGTGAACGAAAGGGTGCCCAACCCTGATAATTTGGTTTGCCAGATAAATCTAAAATGGGTGGCGCATTGGGCGGCAATGTAACAGCATTAATAGAAACATTGACCATTCCTGATTGAGTAACTGTGTAATTGCCGGTAAGAGAAATAGTTAATTTTTGATTAGCGTTTTTATGGTTTACATTAAAAGAAAAAGCACCTCTTTGATCAGCACCACTGGTCGTAAGTATATTGGTAATCCGATTATATCCTACGCCAATCCGAAACGATGTCCGGGAATCACCTCCAGATAATGATGTCTGAATGTTTACATTCTTTCCGGTTCCGCCCCAGATTGCTCTTTGCCAATCTGTATATCGCGTGGTGTCCCACACAAGTAAATCAAATGCATTACCGGCTGTCATGTTTTGACCCGCATTAGTAAAAGCCTCCCTTCTCATTTGCAGGTATTGCTTTGTATCCAACATATCCCAATACCGGGAAACTTCGCTTATGCCTAAGTTCGCATTTACATCTAATTTCGATTTACCAGCCTTACCTTTCTTTGTAGTAACCAATATGACGCCGTTAGACCCCCTTGAACCATAAATCGATGTTGCGTCTGCATCTTTCAAGATCTCAATAGATTCAATATCGCTGGGATTAATATTAAAAAATGGGCTCTGACCTAAAGCTGGTCCAACAAAACCATTCTGAATAAGTCCCTTTGAGCCAATAGAATAGTTATCTGGATTATCTGTTATTTCCATTATAGTCAAAGGAACTCCATCAATAACAAATAAGGGTTCACCTGAAAAGATGCCATTTATATTGTTTCTGCCTCTAATTTCAACTTTAAATGGGGCGCTCGCATAACCATTTGTTTGACTTATTATCAATCCTGGCACTTTGCCCTGCAATGCCTGTAATGGATTAACAACAGGTTGTTTTGAAATTTCTTCGGCTGTAACTTTTGCGATACTGCCAGTAGACAATCTTTGTGTAGTTGTACCATAAGCTTGCATTACCACCTGATCCAGTTGGTTAATTGCAGGCTCCATTACTAAGGTTAGCGTAATAAACTCACTTATTTTAATGTTTCGCGGTGCAAATCCAGTATAGCTTATAACAATTATATCATTAAGGTTACAATCGTGCAAAAGAAAACCTCCATTGGCATCTGTTATTGTTCCCTTGCCAGTTCTTTTATTAACTACGTTGGCTGACACAAGCGGTTCGCCTTCTTTTGTCAGGACCCTGCCTTTTATATCTCCCTGATCAATTTGTTGTTGCGATTGAAGTTCTCCGATTTTTCCAGATGATTTCACCGGATGTACCCCCACAATTTTTCCAACAACAGTATAATTTAATTGTTGCTCCTTTAAGCAGATCTCCATGACGGCTTTTAACGTAGCGTTAGCTACATTGATAGTTACCGTTTTTCCTCTTACATATTCCGGTCTGTAAAGGAAGGAAAGCCCTGTTTGTGCTGTAATGGAATTAAACACCTGCTCCATGGGTGCATTGGTAACTGAAAGCGTTATTTTCTCCTGACTCCAGCTCTTAGCCGAAACCTGCAATGTAGCAGCCAGTAGCAGCATAGCGGTTATCCTCATAACCAGTAAAATTTTTCGGATTGCTCCTTTTAACGGAAATAGCTTTGGTTTTGTGCCGTCAAAAAAAGGCACTTTGCAAGCTGCATAATCTTGCATAACTTTAGTTTGTGGGTTAATTAATTATACCAGACAGTATGGATTGGTTAACCTTTTTAAAACCGGCGGTGGTAACAGCACTGCCGGTTTTGTCTTTTGCAGACAAGATCAACACCTAGATTAGGTTAGTATGGTTAGTTGTATCAAAGTGGCTTTTGCAAGCGTCAGATGGAGTGGATAGGCCAGAATGACCGTAGACTAATGAGGTAGGAGCAACCACCATTTTTTTGCTTCCGCAACCATTCATTCATTCCAATGCACTATTCTACCAAAGTAGAATATCTTACTGTTGACCCATTATAGCTATACAGTTATTCCACCAATCCTGCCCAGGACAAGGCATAATTGACAGTTTGATGCTACGACTTTATAGGATGAGATATAATGATCTATCGTTACTGAGCATTCAGTATCAACTTCCTTCCTTCAATTCTTGCGGCTACGTCTAACATGGAAAGCGCTTTTATCACCTCAGAAATATGAGCGGTCCTTGGGATGGTACCACTTAAACCAACATTTGCTGAATTACCTTCAAATACTACTTCCACATTATACCATCGGGCTATATTTTTCATGGCTTCCGACAGTTTATCTTCTTTGAACCGGAATAACCCCTGCTTCCAGGCAATTACCTTCTCCACATCAACTTCAGCCACTTTTATTTCATCCGGTAACACTTGCGCCTGTTGACCTGGCCTGATCTTTTTCCATTGAATGCCTTTGGTTACCTGTACCGATCCTTCGATGAGTGTTGTTCTTATAGCATCTTCATCTTTATATGCATTTACATTAAACGTGGTACCTAATACCTGCACATTTATTTCCCCTGCAGTTACCTTAAAAGGTTTGGAAGGATTGTGTGCAACCTCAAACAGCACCTCTCCTGTTATTTGAACTTCCCTTAAATCGCCCTTAAAGAAAACCGGAAACCGGATGGATGACTCGGAATTTAGCCAGGCCTTTGAGCCATCACTTAAAAGCACAGGATACGTTTGTCCCCTTGCTGTTGACAGCGTATTCCACAGATCTTCCCCTTCGTTATTCACACTAGCAGCAGCATAAATAAGCTGCCCGTTTTTATTCGAAACCTGTATCCCGCCCTGTTGGGGCAATTGTCCCTTTGTTGAACTATCAAGTACAATCGATCTGCCGTCAGCCAATTTCAGGGTGGCTTTATTGATGCCTGGGGCTATATCCTGTTTCTCATTTCCTGTTTTTACCACCCCATTGCCCGCTTGCTGATCTATTTTATAAATATACATTACAGCGCCTGCCAATATGATCAGCACTGCCGCAGCAACGGATAACCTCAGCCATAGCCGTCGGATATTTCCAATATTTTGAACAGGTTCATCCTCTGCTTCAATAAGCCGGTTTAGCTTTTCCCTGGTGGATGCAATTGGTTTAGTCTGGTATTTTTCACGGATCGTTTGCTCCAAATATTCCACATCCGTCAATTGTTCGAATATTTCCCGGTTATCTACTGATTCCTCCATCCAGGCATGTAACTCTCGGCTATCCTCATCGGAAAGTTCTTGTTTAAGATGTTTCCCAATAAGGAAAGCAATCCGATTGGCCATGTCTTTCATAATTGTATAATTAGGCGGGTGAATTAAAACACCTATAGGATACTTATCGGCGCCCGTATGGTATTAGGACAACTGACGGGTTCAATATTTACCGGAAAATTTACAGAAACTTCAAAAAAAATTCACGAAGCGGTAATATTGCACCTAAAGCCGGTTGGCAATTTCTACCATCAAAGCCAGCATGTTAATAGGTAAGCCTCTTTTAAAAATGGCTGTTTTAATGGCTTTCAGCGCTATTGATCTGAGATTAAAAACGGTCCTTGTGGTGAGGTTAAGCCTTTCGGCAATTTCATTGGTTTCATAACCATCCAGGTAAGACATTTTAAATACTGCTTTGCAATTAGCAGGAAGGCTCTCTATTTCTACCAGGATCTGACTGATCAATTCAGATTCTATTTCGCTTAACAAAACAGCCTTCTGTTCATTAGCAATGAGGGCTGCAATGTTCTTATGATTGACAGCCTTCACTTTCTGGTGTTTCAGCAAATTAAGGCAGGAATTTTTTGCAGAGACATATAAAAAACTCTTTACATTAGAGATGGAACCCCAGGTCTCTTTTGTCCGCCAAAGTTTATAAAAAGTTTCGGCTGCTATATCCTGAGCATCTTCAAAACCAACAAAATTTTTGCAATAGGTTATCAGTTGATCGCTCAACTGATTGTAGAGTGCATCGAAGGCGCTTTTATCGCCTTGTCTAAACGCCAGATTAATATCATCCCAAACATTCTGCATATTTATAATAAAGCAATCCCAAACGGAAAACAATCTTTTTTAATAAGTGCAACGAGAGAGGATAAGATTCGTATGTCTGGATAAGACTTATTTGCGAAGAAGATCAAATGGACTGGCAATCAAAATGCAGGGAAATGGGTTGGGCTAAAATGCGTAAACAAAACACGACAATTAAGACCTCTTGTCTTTTCACATTAACTAACGCGTATCGTTGTTTTTAATATCTACAGTTAAAATACTGGCTTTTGCAACAATAAACAAAAATGTGTGGAAATAATGATCTGCGAATTTAGGGCAAACGATTTTTCGCAGGGTTTCTGATTTGGCTGTCCTTTGCCTCATGAAAACCTTTATCGTCGCAATGATCTTGTTGGCATTCCCCAACCGGCCGCTTTTACGCGAAGGCAAACTGCCTGCTAAAAAACATCCTGAACGTCCCAACATCATCCTCATCATTGCCGACGACCTGGGCTATAGCGACCTCGCTTCTTACGGCAACACCGCCATTCAAACCCCGCATATCGACGGTCTGGCAAAGAACGGGGTGCGTTTCACGCGTGCCTACGTTACCTCTCCCATCTGTTCCCCATCCCGGATGGGCATTATGACGGGTCGGTATCAAAACCGGTTTGGCGGCGAATACATGCCCTATGAAAAATTCGACCCGCAATTCTTGTCCTGGCTTCGCAAACATTATTTCTCCCTGCGTCGCACACTTCCAGGCATGCGGGCTCTGCAACCAAATCTCTGGTTGAACCGCAGCAGATACACGACAGGCCTCGCTGCCAATGAATTGATACTGGCACAATTGCTAAAATCCAATGGTTACACTACGGGCCTTGTGGGAAAATGGAACCTGGGCGACGACAACGGGAACCACCCCTACCAGCGGGGTTATGATTACAGTTATTATTTTGATGCGGCATTGACACGTTATGTCGATGATCCTATCGATTCCAATCGCTACGTTTCACAGCGTCTCCCCTGGGCCTTCTCTGAATTGCCCGCCTGGGTGCCCCGTGGCGGGTCCACACAAATCCGGGAAGACTCCACCATCATAAAGGACACAAGTTACCTCACCTTTTCACTGGCGGAGAAAGCAAGCCAATTCATTGGCCGGAACAAAGACCGCCCCTTTTTCCTCACGCTGACCTTCAACGCCCCACACGATCCCTTTCAGGCCCCTCGCGCTTACTTTGACAAACTCAAGACCATTACCGATAGCACAAAGCGCATCTATACCGCCATGATAGAAGCCCTGGACGATGCCGTTGGCATAGTGCTGCATAAACTAACAGCAGAAGGACTTGACGATAATACAATGGTGCTGTTCATCAGCGACAATGGCGGCGCCACTTATACCCGCGCAACCGACAACACGCCATTGCGTGGCGGCAAATGCACCCACTTTGAAGGAGGCCTTCTCGTTCCCTTTTTCATCCGGTATCCCGGCATTCCCAAACCACTCGTGTTCAACAGACCCGTTTCAGCCCTGGACATCTTCACTACTGTTACAGCGCTTTCCCATATTCAGCTTCCTGCCGACCGGCCCTACGACGGGGTAAACCTCCTCCCCTACCTACAGGCCGACACCGGTCTTCCTCATCCTGTCTTATACTGGCGCAGCGGCTATTCCCGCGCCATCTGCAAAAACAACTGGAAATTCTATGAGAACAGAAAAGACCATCTACAATTCCTTTTCGATCTCAATACCGACATCAGGGAACAAACTGATCTCTCTTCCAGTCGACCCGAGATCCTCAAAGAGCTGTCCCGTGAACTGGACCTATGGGAAAAAACGCAGACCATAAAACCGGCATGGCCGAGTGCCTCCGACGTGCTTATCGATGTAGGCAGTCACAAGGTCCATTTCCCGACCTGAGAAATATTTTTAAAATATTTCTCCCAGACTTGTCACAAAACAACCCTCACCGGATCATAGGTAAGAACAAATCTTAAATATATGGACACTCCGTTTCTTACTCCCGTTGAAAAACCTAAAGGCCTGTGGGAGAAATTGCTTTATTTCTATTGTAAAAAGAAGTTTGGAAAGGTGATGACGCCATTAAAAGTGATGGCTGCCAGGATGCCTTTTGGTTTTGCAGCATTCTCCGGAAAGATCAGCCAGCTGGATAACAAATTACAGCTGCCGGCAGAAACCGTTATGCTTGTTCGCCAGAAAGTGGCTGAAATAAATGTTTGCCATTTTTGTATTGATATCGGACGGGCGAGAACGATCGCCTCTTCTATGGACCAGTCAAAGTTTGATGAGCTGGCTGACTATCAGACAAGCAACCGCTTTTCTGAAAAAGAACGGGTGTTACTGGATTTTGTTACCATGCTTACCCGTGATCGCAAAATGGAACAGGAGTTGTTTGATAAGGTGGCAAAACATTATGATGAACGTTCCATCTGCGAGATCGTTTGGATAACAGCTACTGAATTTTATTATAATATCGGAAATATCGGACTGAATATCCATTCCGACAGATTATGTGATATTACCAAAATGCGAAAAGGCCAGCGCGCATAATGATCGCCGGCTACGCCGGTCTGAATTGTAGTTTGTCTGGATTGCGAACAAACAGGATCCGGGTAATACTGGTTTCATCAAACTCAAAGTATTGAACTGAATCCAATACTTTATCAGCCTTGCGGAGTATCAGCGCTGCTGGTACTCCGTTAACAAAGGCCGGCATAACTTCGTATACATCGCCCTGATTTTCGGGTAGCTGCATAACGCCCAACAGGAACTTTTGCACCTTTTCAAAACCGAAGAGCGGTTTAAGCGCGGCACTGCGTTTACCACCGCCATCACCAAAGAGCTCGATATCACTGCGAAGTATCTGTTCAAGGGACGACCGGTCCTGGTTCAACAATGACAACAGGAATGCTTCAATAAGTGCTTTATGTTTTCCTGCATCAACAGGAAGTTTGGGTTTGCGGTCCAGCTTTTCATAAGTGCGGTGCAGGGTTTGGCGGCAATTTTCCATTGACAGCCCGGTGAGTTCCGCGATATAACTGTAATCTTCTGTAAAACTTTCCCGTAAAATAAAGACAGCCCGTTCAATGGGATTAAGCCGTTCCAGCAAAAAAAGCAGACCGTATTCAATGGTTGGCGATTCTGGAATTTCTGTGGTAATAATAGGTTCGGGCAACCAGGTACCGGTGTAGCTTTCCCGCAACACCTTTCGCTCGTTGAGCCGTTTTATACTTTTATTTACAACCATGCGCCCCATATAGGCTTTGGGTTCCTTTACGTCTTCAATAGCCAGCCATTTTTCATATATGTCCTGTACAATATCTTCGGCCTCTTCAATTTCACCCAGCATGCTGTAAGCTATTTTGAACAGGTAAGGACGGAGTTGCAGAACTTCGGTAGTTGTTTCCATTTCTTTTAAATGCTATACAAAGCTATTGAAAAACCGTCAGGAATGTATTGTTACTCATATTCATTAGCTATTGCCTCGAGTATCCCAATCTATATCATCATACCTAAACGCTCAATTTGCTAACTGATACTGTTTGGGTGTAATCCCATACACCTGCTTAAATGATTGAATAAAACTCGACAGGTTTTCATAGCCAAGCTCAAAATAGATCTCACTTGCTTTCCGGTCCTTCTGTCGAAGCATTGTAGCAGCCTGTTCCATTCTTTTCTCCAGTAACCATTTATTTGGACTACAATCATAGATCCGGGCGAATTTACGCTTAAATGTAGAGAGGCTCATGTTACATAAAAAGGCCAGTTCTTCAACAGTGATACTGCTATTTATATGGGAAGTAACTGCCTGGCGAATGATCAAATCATCGTTTGACCTGGCGTGCATATTCCTGATCTGCTGCATTTTTCCCGGATAGTGTATAGCTAGATAAAGGAACAGTTCTTCCAGTTTTACTTTCTTCAGGTCATCATAGATGGGTTGATCGCCAACAATCATACAGTCAAGCGATCGAATAAAATTTATCAAAAAGTCATCCTTTTCGAAAAGCAGGAATGGCAGGGTTGCAGATTGTGTGGTGTGATTGTCAAATAAAACAGCATGGCGGTTAAAAAGATCAGCTAACAGTTCACTATCAAAGAAAAAAAGGATACTGTGATAATCAGATTTTTTTGCCGGGGTCTTTTCACTCATCAGGCAATTGCCGGCAGCTAACATAACAAACTGGTGAGGCTGCACCGTAACCTGCGTACCTGCAAAATGGACCGTTTTTTCCCCCTCCAATAGAAAAGACAACAGATTTTGCTGCAGGGTTATTTTAGCCCTGTGTACAGGATTCTTTGTGCGATAACGAAAAATAGATATCTCCATGATGAAATTCCCATTATAAAAAAACAGCAAGTATTATTCTCACCCTAAATAAAATGGAAGGACCCGGCTTTTGCAAATTTAAGCGATTATAAAGAAGAAGGCTTTTTGCCATGAAAATTGTTGTTTGGCATGTTATATTGGTTTTATAATTTGCAGCTTGATGAATAAACGAAAATGGATAAAACTAGGAATAAAGGCAGTAATACTGGCCTTTGTTCTGATGAACATTGTCGCAATTTTCCATTCTTACAAATTCACCCACTTTTCAAACGGGTATGTTTTGAAAACAAAGGACCCCGGAAAACTTTCACTGGGTCAAAAAGTACAGACCCTCCTGTTTGGAATAAGTAACCCTCGTCCTGTCAATCATGTTAAACCGGCGACTGATTTTGAAACAATAAAGTTAAAAAGTAATAAACAGATTGAATGCTGGAGCATTAAAGCAGATAGTGCTAAAGGAGTGGTAATTCTTTATCACGGGTTTAGCGGCGAAAAGTCTTCCC
The DNA here is from genome assembly GCF_017742245.1 of Niastella soli. Lineage (GTDB taxonomy): Bacteria > Bacteroidota > Bacteroidia > Chitinophagales > Chitinophagaceae > Niastella > Niastella soli. Next base: position 143,231 of record NZ_JAGHKO010000005.1, on the reverse strand, counting down.
TGCTCGACAAAGCAGCTATCTTCCGGAGTTTAGGATACAATACATTGCTGGTTGACTTCATGGGGTCAGGCGGTTCTGAAGGCAACCAGACAACCATCGGATTTAAAGAAGCGGAACAGGTAAAAACATGTTTCGACTATTTAACCCAACAAGGCCAACAAAAAATTTACCTGTTTGGAACGTCAATGGGTGCAGTGGCTATAATGAAAGCAATAAATGACTACCAGATAAAGCCTGAAGGAATTATTATTGAATGTCCTTTTGGATCTATGTACCAGACCGTTTGTGCCCGGTTCAGGTCAATGAGCGTGCCCACCTTCCCAATGGCGGGTTTGTTGGTATTCTGGGGCGGCGTTCAAAATGGTTTCTGGGCTTTTGGTCATAATCCAACTGCCTACGCAAAAAATATCACCTGTCCGTCGTTGTTGCTCTATGGTGCACAGGACGAAAAAGTAAGCCAGGAAGAAACAACTGCTATCTTTACCAATCTGAACGGCAAAAAGCAATTAAAGATCTATCCCGAAGCGGGTCACGAAAACTATTTAATGAAATATGCAGATGAATGGAAGAAGGATGTAAGCGCCTTCTTAATTAGTTACTGATATCCGATAGCCCCAAAAAGTCTACAACAGTAACGTAAAAGGCTTGCGTATTGCCACAAATGGACTTGATCCTGCCTTTTTTATTGTTATTACTAAACCGATCATAATAATCAATTTTGACTGGTCCAATCGTACTCAATTTACCCTTTTTCTCCTCCCAGGAAAAGGTGTCATAGTAATCAATATTATAATTACCGAATGACTTCATTTTACCTTTCTTCTCCTCCCGTTCATAGGAGTCATAGTAATCAATATTAATATTTCCAATCGATTTTATTTTTCCTGTCTTCTGGTCATTATCAAAATTGTCGTAGTAGTCGATATTTGTATTTCCAATAGATTTTATCTTTCCAACTTTCTCCTTATTACTGAATTTATCATAATAATCAATAGCAACACCATTTATGGACCTTATTTTACCCGCTTTTTCATCGGCTTCAAAGTAATCATAATACTTATCACAGGTATACGCTTCCTGCCCATCCGTCCGTTTGTCATGTGTATTTAAAGGGAAAATATCACCCGTTGAAGAAATATATAGATCAAGACCGTTCAGGGTAAAAACAATAGAATTAATTGAGAAGGCCTCTGTGGTGATCCTGACATTTATTTCAGTTAATTCCTGTGCCCTGCAAATTTGACCAGCTAAAAATAAGAATACAAATAAGGAAGTAGGTTTCACTGCCAATTCATTTATAGTAATTGAATAAAGACATTGGGCCAGCCTAAGTTACTGTTGAAATGACTGAAAAAGCTGACTGCCGGTAATAAATGGTTGTTAAACCCCAAAAACTGTGATAACAATTTGATAATATCCGGCAATCTACCGTTGTCGCCCCGCGTAAATGACGTGTACGATCAGACTATTTTAATTATGCCGCCGGTACCACGATTCAATCCGTTGTGCTTTCCTGGTTACATCTACTGTTGAATAAGTAATGAATGCGGGTTTTAATAGTTCAGCGATCTTTCCTAATTCTTCCCAGGATAGCATGATGTTACGGTACATTGTTTTTGAATAGGACACCTCGTTTCTAACCTGGTAAATAACAAAATCGTGTCCAGTCGATTCGGAATAAGTTACCCCTGAAAAGGTAATAGTACTATCTCTGAATAGCGTTTTAACTTCCAACTGATCAGAGAAAGCATATCCACCACGAAGCGGACTGGGTTTCGTTCTCAAAATGCCCAGCTCCCGGTCTTTCATCTCAATATCATATCCGCGGTCGATCAATAGACGGGTCAGTTGCATGAACTTCCCGGTGGTATCGGTAAAGTGCAGAATGATGCGATTGCTTTTATTCAATATGGGGGCGGTGGTGTCCTGTGCCAGCACTGAAACGCCAGCTAATAATAAGAAGAAGGATAGGTACAATTTGCTCATGGTAAGGTTTTAAAACAAATTTACCAGCAGGCAGGGCGCCTCCGCATCAAAGCTTCGTTAAAGCTGGCGTCTCACAGGCTTTTTAACATATAGATCACGGCTGGCACCAATTTATCTAAAGTAGCAACCTCATTAAGTTATTGTGGCAATTATAATCCACTCATTAAAAGGAACCATTTAACCGTAAAATGGGAGATAATTAAATGCGGGGAAGCATTTTGTCTGTCATTTCAGTGTAAACTTGTATACTAATTGCACTCACTCATTCTCCTGGAAAATCTATTCCGTTTCCTAGCTGCACCCTGCCCATTAATTCCAATTATTACAAGAAATCATTATTCTATCCACAAAGGGGTTTGATCCTAAAATACATCTATCATGAAAAAAAATCTTGCAGAATTCATTGGCACTTTCTGGCTGGTGTTCGGAGGATGCGGCAGCGCATTACTCGCTGCTTCATTTCCTGCTTTAGGAATAGGCTTTGTTGGTGTGGCGCTTGCTTTTGGCCTTACCGTACTTACCATTGCTTATTCATTGGGGCACATTTCAGGAGCCCATCTTAACCCAGCCGTTACAATCGGCCTATGGGCCGGAGGCAGACACCCGGCCGGTGAAGTGCTTCCCTATATCATTTCACAAATTGCCGGTGGTCTCGCAGCTGCGGCAGTTTTATATTTTATCCTAACAGGCAATGGATCGTCCATAGGGACCTTTGCCGCTAACGGGTATGACGAATACTCGCCGGGGAAATACAGCCTTTCGGCAGCGTTTGTGACAGAGACGGTCATGACATTTATGTTTCTCATGGTCATTTTGGGGGCAACAGATGAAAGGGCCCCCAAAGGTTTTGCGGGTATAGCAATAGGACTTGCATTGACTTTAATTCATCTGGTAAGCATCCCTGTTACCAATACGTCTGTTAACCCTGCAAGGAGCATCAGCCAGGCCGTATTTGTCGGGGGATGGGCGATTGCACAATTATGGTTGTTTATTGCAGCTCCGATCCTGGGCGCCTTAATTGCGGGAGTTTCCTATAAATTTTTAAATGAAAAGACCAGCTTAAAGCTTCCCACCACCTTAGAACAGACATTGTAATGTTGTTTTATGAAGTATTATTTGTTGCTTTTGCTATCTATACCCGTTGTAGCCAAAGCCCAAAATGATTCTATTGTTTTCAGGAATGGAAATACGATGGCAGGCGAAATAAAATCATTGACAAATGGCGTACTCACTGTTAAGACCGCCTTGTAAAAACATAATCTGCAATTACTGAAAATGGATGAAGAAGACCGAAACATCAAAACTGAACCATCATTAAGCAATACAGACCTTGCCTTTGAGCGAACAATTATGGGGCATGAACGCACCTTAATGGCATGGATCCGAACAACCATGTCATTGATCTCCTTTGGGTTTACTATTTATAAATTCCTCCAACAAACGAGTACCAACCAAGCGGGCCAACAACGGTTATTAACGCCCAGGCTAGTAGGTATGATCATGATCTTATTTGGCCTGGTTGGACTTTTTTTTGCCTTACTTGATCACAAAGGGTTTATAAAAAAGATCAGGAAAGCTTATCCAGCTACGCAAAGTTCGAGATCCTTTTTGTTAGGTGTCCTGGTCTTTATATTTGGCCTCTTATTGTTTTTAGGGGTCCTATTCCGGCAATAGCACGAGGGCCGGCATTTCAGCTAATTTTGCTAGTAGCTATGGTTGGGGATGGGGTTAACGATGCGCCTGCTATGGCAAAAAAGTACGGTTGGTATAGCTATGGGTGCTGCCGGTAGCGACGTAGCCTTAGAGACCGCAGATGTAGCCCTGATGGCAGACAAACTAAGCAACCTGCCCTTTGCCATAGGGCTTAGTAAAAAAGCGCATAGTATTATCAGACAGAACCTGGCCATTAGCCTGGGAATGGTTGTGGTATTGATCCCGTTAACCATTCTGGGTATTGCTCAAATTGGCCCAGCCGTTATCGGCCATGAGGGTTCTACCCTGGTTGTGGTGTTTAATGCGTTGAGATTATTGGCTTATAAAAATTGATCCACTTACATTTCAAGCTCTGAAGTAATAAATTTTTTGGATTTTCCAGGGAATGCCACTCGAGGTAATAACCGCGCTTTGGGCAAAAGGCTTAAATAATATCTTGCAAAATATTGTTTCCTGCTAAAAAGTAGCGTATAATAGCGCAAAATAACGACAACATTTAATCATATAAATACCATGACAAAATTCTCAAAACTGTTTTTATTTATTATCATTACCATTATGGCTGTTAGTTGCGGGAACAAGGCCGACATGATCAAAGCAGGTTCAATTTGTACAATTGATGACGGAGAGGGGAAATTCGGCGTGGTAAAAGTTCTTGTTATTAACGATCAGGAAGCACACATAAAAATTTATAAAAACAAATACGATCAACGACCATCTAAAATCGACCTCAAGACGTTGAGTTTGGGTTCTATAAATGACAAAGACGGGAACATTGGTATCGGGCATGTTCCTTTAGAGCGAAAAGGTTTTGACAGTTGGAAACCAGTTATCGTAGACTTTGAAGAGGTAACAAAAGATGATCTTGTTGGCTATGAATTTTGGAAGAACAATAGCAATTGATATTGTAAGTGCGCAGGATTAATATCCAGGCGACAAGTACGCTCATTTTACAAAGTCGATCCGCCATGAAAATAAAAAAGTATTTATAATTTACTAATACGGTGGTATATTTCTATTTTAGCGCCATTATACATTTAAATCCGTTCCTGTGAACAAGGCCTTACTTTTTATTTTATCTTTTACCGTAGCCTGCAATGCGGTTCATGAAACCAAACCCAACAAAGAATACCAGAAGAACTGGAAAACGAATAACCTGAAGGGCAAAGTAAAAGCCATTACAGCGTTCAATTATAAGCAATTCGTTCCTGATTCCGCGCTCACGTATTATGTTACGAAAGAGGATTTTACATTCAGCCCCGCCGGAAATGTTACAGAACAAACCACTTACCTGCTCCAGCAAGTGTTCCAATCCAAATATGTTTACAAATATGATACGGCTGGCAACTATACTGAATTAACAGCCTATGACGAGGAGGGCAATTTTAGATTTAAAGACACCTATGAATTTGATGCAATGGGACAACTGATTGCGGATGAAGAGCATAACGCTCGCGGGAAAACGAGGATGGAATATGCGTATAACTCACACGGCGATCGAATTCTATTAAAGGATGTCTCCCCCCCGGTGTCACTAAGAGAATTGCGATATACTTATGATTCCATTGGCCGGACTGTTCAACAGGAATATTCTGATACCTATAAGAACGATAAAACAGAAGGGTCCAAGGTGGTTTTTGAATACAAGGGCGATACCATACAGGAAATGCATTACGAGGAAGGGACATTTGATTATAAAGAGCAGACAGTTTACTATAAAGAGGAAAAAATACTTTGGAGAAAGCTGACCGGGGGTAACATTACTAAAGATTTTGAAGAAGCTTATAAATACGATTCTTCAGATAACGTTGTTGAATATGTAAAAAGAAACGATCTGGAAATAAATACCAGGGAATCTTATCGTTATGAATATGTATTTGACAGGCAGGGAAACTGGATAAAACGAACAACTTATAAAGTAGACGGAAGTCCCAAGGCATCGATAGAACGAAAAATAGAATACTATTAATGCTATTTTGCTAAATCCGTAGCTGAGGATTGGCTACAATAGTATAGATCTCAACCAGCCTAAAAAAGTCATCGTTTTGGCCATAATTGAAAAATTTAGTATATTATATAATTACGGCCACTGTGCATATCTGCAATGGGCGTTTCAAAAAACACTTTCGAAACGCCCATTTTACTACCCACTTTATAGCGTCCTTACAGCGACCTTATAGCGATATAACTTCTCTTTGACTCCTTTTTGACTCCACTTTGCCTCCCTTTTACCCATATTCCCACCATACTCGCACCATATTGCCACTATGGTTCTACTATACACCTACTAGTATATTTTATTATGTATAGAATTATCTGCAAACAACTATTGTAATGCCGTGGCCGGGTCCGGTTGCTTTCCGTAAGTAAGTCTTCTCCAGATTGCTTCCATCGGCCCTATATTATAATATTTGAGCCAGATATTGCTATAAATGACCTGCACAATAAAGATCAGCACAGCAAGTAACAATGACTGTAACAGCGTAAGCTTCCCGGTAAGTTTTAACCCGAAAGGATAAAACAACAGCATGCATATAATGGTCTGGGTGAGATAGTTTGTCAGTCCCAGCCGTCCGGCATTGCCCAGCCAGAACGCTATACGTGAGCTGCTTTTGTGCAGAAGCAGGGTAATGACACCTATATAAACGAATGCCATGAGCAGTATACCAGTAAAACGTATCATTCTTAGAAATAGCTGTTCGTAAACTGCTTGTTGAGGTGAAAGGAAATGCACGTTCAGGGTGGGCAAACAGGAAATTACCTTTAGAACGAGCGCAAAAGGAAGTATGATGAGAATAGCTCGTTTGATTGATGGTTGTAATTCTGTTATACGTTGAAAGAAGCGTGTTTTTCCGGCTATCAACCCAAGCAGGAACAGGATGATTATATGCTCATATCCGGTCATAGTACTACGCGTTATGGCAATAATGCTTTTTAATATTTTGTCATATTGTATCTTCAGGATCTCTGTAAACGGCCCATGTTGATATGCATTGATCAAATGCAATGTTTCTTTGCTGAATAACTCCGGTGAATGCGGAGGCGCCGGTAAAAAAAAGACAGTTCTGATTACATCCAGCAGGATGCCACCCAAAAAGATGCCCGCTGCCCATCTGAAAATAACAGCCGTTTTCTTTTTTTGAAAATAGATCAACGGAATACCAAATATCGCATAAATGTGCAATACATCGCCCATCCACAGGGCACAATGAATAACACCAAAGAGAAGCATAACTGCCAGGCGACGTATATATAGTTTGTTGCCATTGAGTTCAAGACGATTATTTTTTTCCAGCATGAGATAAAACCCAAGTCCAAAAAGAAAGCAGTAGATAGTATAAAACTGCCCTCTAACGAAGACGTCCAATAAAAACTTTTCGGGGAGAAGCGTAGACAGATCATCCCAGTGCAGTGCCACTGCCTCTTTTGAACTTATAAATTCAAACGGCGTATAAGTCTGGATATTGGCAAGTAATATTCCCAAAAGACAAATCCCCCGCATCATGTCAAGCAGGGCAATACGTTGAGACGGAGTATGGTAGCTCACAGGCGTTGATGTTAGCATAAATTACACATTGAAAATAATTTACAAATAACCAAGATGCTTGAACGACAAAGAAAGCGAAACTTTAACTGGCAGCAAAAGCTATGGGGTATTTGATAGTGTTAGCAGCTGTTTAAATTTTATTACATATGTAATGTCTATAAAACCCGGATCTCCTTCATAGTTAATATTTCTCATTTATAGACCTTTATAATACGTCTGAGGTGCAACGTTGAGGCAAGCGGCGATCAGATAAGAAATATCCTTTGATGTGGAAATGTACTTTACTGGCATTTCATTGCAAATGACCAGAAAAAAATCATTGTATGCTCCCGGGCTAATCAGCAAACCGAGTTCGTGTCGCAGAAGCTGTTAGCCTTGACGCAATCCGCCGGCAACACCATTAAAGGCGATCCCAGTCATTATCTCACTTCCAGCAGCACACTTACCCAATCAGCACAACCAGGGCGTCTTAAGACATATTATCGCGTGATCGCCACTAACATGGATACAAATCCATACCGCGACCATATCAGCGTGGAAATGAGCTTTAGTCAGATTCTTTCCAGTCCCTAGTCAGATTCTCTCCAGATCCACTCCAGACAGCCATTTCACCGGTCAGAATTGCATAGGAATTGCATAAGAATTGCATAGGAATTGCATAGACTATGTAATTCCTATGCAATTCTGCTGGAATTCTGGTGGGAGATGCAGTATATATCTAGCCCTATTTCATCGAGTCTCCCGGGCACGGTGGCTGTATTTTTGCTTATAGTGCCGTAAAGTGCAGGAATGGGGAAATCACCACCCGGATCATATAAATCAGGCACCAGCGGGCTCGTATTACCCGTACCCAATAAACAAGGTTTTCCACCTGAATTCAGGGATAAAAGCCGGCTTACCTATTATAGCTCTCTGTTAAATAGCCTGGAGGTGAACAGTTCATTTTATAAAGTGCCGCAACCTGCCACCGTTAAAAAATGGGCGGATAGTGTACCTGATGATTTTGTCTTTACATTTAAACTCTGGCAGGAAATTACCCATACCAAAGGGTTCGCGTACAAACAGGCAGATCTGTTGAGGTTTATGGATGTGATAGACCAGGCTGGCAAAAAGAAAGGGTGCCTGCTCGTTCAATTTCCGCCGTCATTAACTATAGATAGTTTTAGTGGGGTGCAGGAGATGCTGGACATTATCCAGGGTATCGTCCCGGACCATGGCTGGAAGGTGGCCCTCGAATTCAGGCATCCTTCCTGGTATATTGGCGAAGTATTTGAACTGGCCGACGAATATGCCTGCAGCATTGTTTTACATGATATCCCAAAGTCGCTAAACAGGCAGCTAAATAAAAAAGCAACTTTTGTATACCTCCGTTTTCACGGACCAGCTGGTGATTACCGGGGTGGTTACTCCGACGGGTACCTGCAGCAACAGGCCGAACAAATCAATACATGGCGACAGGAAGGTAAAGATGTGTATGTTTACTTCAATAATACCATAGGCGATGCGTTTAAAAACGCAATGACGTTGAAAAATATGGCAGCCCACCAACTACACTAAAGCATACCTGTATTGGGCTGAATGTTTGTTTACAGCGAACCAATCGCAATAAATTGACTATTTATTGAACGTTGGGCAAAGAAAAGCCGCCCGAAGGCGGCCCTTATTATTTATCAGTTACCGGTGGTTTAATACACTTCATCGAATTTCTTCTTAAAAAAAGCGATTGAGATCTTTGGAACATTACCGGTTTCATTAATTGATAGTACTATGAGCTTTCCCTGAGCTGCCTCAGCGCAGGATTGTTTACGCACTTTTAACGTTGGCAGTTCAACATCCACACAAATACTATCCTCACCAGCACTAAACTCACGCTCGTAATAATCAAAACTCACCTTTGTTTTTAATACAGTCTCATTAAATACTATTCTATTATTTATAGTAACCCTGACAGGGATTGAATCGTACCGTTCAGTAACATTTTTGACCAGCAGGGTTCGCTTGCTGCCGCAAGCAGAAGCGCAGCATAAAACTGCTGACAAGGCAACAAAAATTAAAGCACGTGTCATATTATATAAATTCTACTTTGGATAAATTCTAGGTATTTTTCCTCCGCTACCAGCTGTGCTCTTTTTATACGGGTCTTTATTTGATGTATCGAACCAGTTGGAACTTTTCACTTCACTTTTATTAGAAGAATTCTGACCGTTATTATGGGTGGCCTGCCGCAATACCATTTCCGCTTCTAATGTAGTTCTGGCATGCAGGTGTTGCATTTCTTAATAGCAAATAAAAAGGGCATAAATATGCCTGAGACTCCAATCAAAATTACCAAACTACCACGATAAGGAAAGGAATCCAGACTGGGGTATACAATCACGCCCCAAATAATTGATGCAAGAACTGAAAACAAAAGCCCTTTCCTTTTAAATATAAAATTTATACCTGCCAATACAACTACTAAAATAATATATGTATAAGCATAGATAATTGCTGATATTCCCCAAGACACACCTCTTGAGTAAACATACTCCATTTTATGGGCTAAATAATTAGTTAATTCATAGACCACATAATAAAAAGCAATTTGAATAATAGGCATAATGAAATAATAAAAACCAGTTCGATATTTCATTGGCAAATTTTAATTGATTATTTTTCAACAAAAGACAATATATATCTATATGCGTGGCAAATTCCTTCGTTTTGAATCGTTAATAATATTTTCCTTATTATGACTCAATTTCTTTAAAGAAGCTCACCACATCGGCTGAAATCAGCTTCACTAGTTCATTTCCTTTGCCTTCCGGATCTTTTAAAAGGTTTGGATAAACCTCATAGGCGATCTCATTACCTTTTGCCTTTTCCTGTTTCCATTTATGAAGTTCGCATTCAAGAGCTGGTTCAATATTTATTTTTATCCGAAAACTCCAGGGCATATCAAGGGGATGAGTATTAAGTAAGCAAACAATCTTATCCTTCTTCGCGTTAGAAAACAGGATCTTTACAGTCGTATTTGTTATTACAGATTCTTCTAACGACATAAATCTCGTCAGCTGCTTGTTAACATTTAGTTCTTCATTTAAATGATGAATGACTCTTTCAGCTATGCTAGACAAATATTCCATTTTTATTATTTAAGGATAAATAAGTACCGCTTATTTTACAAAGTCGATCAAACTTACCGGAGTAAAATAACCAATATTCTTATCAGTAGCTTTAAGAAGATTAAAAATTCTATCTAACTGTTCACTCATTCCCTGCCATCGGTCGACGTTAGCATAAGTGCTATCTGGATAAATGGTAGGATTCTTATAACTTTAGATAGAATCCTGGTAGACCGAGTTTCCGGGACAGAGCTCAGAATAATATCGGTCCCGTCTTCCAGTCTATAGCTTGGGTTATTTGCGGCATAGGTAAAAATATGTATTTTGCTGAAACTATGAAAACTCGTATAGGCCTTCTGTTATTGATGGTGTGCACAAGTGCTGAATTCGAAAAATTAACGGAGCAGGAACGCATGCAACAATGTATCGAAGAATTAAGGAAGTCTAAAATGTATAAGTTGGCAACTGGGGGGGTGTAACGCACCATCACTATGTTGTATGTAATCAATAGTTGAGGTCATCAGATGATAATTCATCAAAATCACACCATTTTACTCGCTCTGACAATGCTCTGAAAGCTATATTCGGTCCTTGCTGATTAACAAACAAAAAAGTCTCTATAAAATCTGCATACTCTGGTCTCTTGAACCTCATAGACATGTCAAGACCATATACACTTCCTCCTTCTCTTGTTTGTAACAAATAATTATCAAGACCGTCAATCTCATTTTCAATAAAAGCAACAACATTATAAAGAATTAAAACCTTTTGTGCAGCTTTTAAGTCTTTGCTACCAAAAAATATTTTCATATTGTTTCCTGCAAATATTTTCCATAGTAATTTCAAGCCTATTGTTTCTTCCATCGTTAAATTAGAATTGTTAATAGTCATATTATTCACGCTATAGTTTCGCCATTAAAATCAATCTTGTATTTTCTGCCATTGAAGTCAGTTAGTTCAATATAATTGTCATGCATTTCAAAAGAGGTTCCTTCTTCAAGACAAACAAAAATGTCTGCTCCGCTATAACTCCAAAGCAAATCGCCTTTTCTATCAATTCTCGCAATGGACGTTTCCCCGTGCGTAATGTAAGAATCCTGATAATTATGTATTGAAAAACAAGTGGCCCAATCAGCTTCTATCATCCAGTTAAGGTTAAGATCGGGAAGTGCCAGACAAAAAACAGTATTACAGCATCTGGCAATTAAATTATCGTTGTCTAAAAGCACAGAGTCGGGCGTGACCGATGTTGCACCGGCAGTAGCAAGCAAAATAGCACTTGTAGTTTTTACATGATCGCTATAAACAATTATTGCATGTTGTGATACCGGTACAAACTCTTTGCCTTTCTCAGACTGGTAAATTTTATCGTATGATGTAGGACTATCTGAAGTCTGAGTGAATGAAGAGTCGTCAAATACTTCAATTGTCAGATGCTTATATTGTAAGGCAGTTTTCATCACTCTCAAATAAACCTATTTCACTATACTAAATGCCGGTTAATGCTATTTGATAGTATCATAACAATGCACTATAATATATTTATGCCTTTGAATACCCATCAAATCTTCCAAATGTTGGTTCTGGGTAGAGCGGTTCGTTTCCTACCCATTCCCCTACATTAAGCCCCACTTACAGGAATGGTAAACCTCTTTTTTAAAATGACATGGGCTGTCCTCGCACAACCTGCCTGTAGCGCCATAAGAAACCATTCCGGCCCTTATCTTACCTTTAACAGGATAACTTCCATTCGGCGCAACCAAAGGCTTTTTAGGCCGATTATCGCTTAGATGCCACCGAAATAGGTGCATATCTATACCGAGACCATGTTAAGTCCTGGTCATCCTGCAGTTTACTTCTAGTCAGATTCTCTCCAGATGTAGTACTACAGGCCATTTCCCGCCTAAAAACGCCACTGAAACGCCACCGAAATGCCACTAAAACGCCACTGCTCAGTGGCATTTTTGTGGGATTTTCCTTGCCGTTCGGTGGGATATTTAGTATATAAGTGATATATATCACTAGGATCTGCACTATGTCTGACTAGGGTATTGCCGGGCTTTTATTATGCCTTTACTAAAGAAAAGCAGGTATTTCCCCGAGGGGAGATGAAAAGAAATTCCGAACGATAATACTCGAACCCATATTAAACGGTTGTGTTTAAATCCCCCAACTTTCAACCTGATCCGAAAGGTTCCTGGCACTTCCATACTGAGGCGGTATAATGAAGAAGAAAATTCCATTTACCAAAGATATCCACGAAATTGAATTTGTTAGTACGCTTATTTTTTATAATTTTTGACCATTAAACACTTATTCTTGAAACACTTATATTGCCTGATTTCGTTAGCACTGCTGTTTTGCCAGTTAAACGCTCAAAAAAATTATAAACAAGGCCTGGTTGTACTGTCAAAGGGTGATACGTTGCATGGGTGGATCGACTATCGCAACTGGAAAGTAAACCCTGAATCAATACGCTTTAAGAAGGACTCATTATCTGAAGGCTTCCAAAAATTTACTCTTGAAGACATAACAATGTTTCAGATAACAGGCTTCGATATGTACATAAAAGCCATTGTTAAAAAAGACATGTCGCCGGTTGAATTATCGGCCCTAACATCCTTGCCGCCCGACAGCACAATAACAGACACAGTTTTTTTAAGAACTATTGTAACCGGCAAGGTTTTGAACCTGTATGAACTGGTTGATTTTAAAGCACACTACTACATTCAGGATAACAGCAAAGAATATATTGAGCTGATCTATAAACGTTACTTCAACGAAAGCGGCATCGGTTTAATTACCAGTAACCTTTACCGGAACCAGTTAGATAAATACGCTACAGATCAAAAAGCCGATGAAAAGATGGTACGTAAGATCGGGCGAATTGCCTATAGTGAACAGGAAATAGCCCTTGTGGTTACTGCATTGAACAAAATATCCGGTGGGGTTGCCTATACTTCTGACTATAATAAAAAAGGCTACGTGTCTTTTTTTGTCGGTGCAGGCGCCATGTACACCCATTTGAAATTTTCCGGGGAAAACTATACGTTGTCTGGCATGGATTTTAAAAGTAAAATCGTTCCTGTTATAACGGCCGGCATGGATGTTTTTGCATTAAGAAATTTACGTGATCTTGCCCTGCGAGTTCAGGTATCATATAGTTCTACTGAATATAAAGCCAGTAAAACAACCACATCCGCCTTTCCTACCATCCCTGGCGACACACTGGAATATGATACTAAGCAAAACAACTTTACGCCATCTATAGGTCTTTTCTATAACATTATACGAAAAGAAAATTTCAGGTATTACCTAGGCGCACAATTAGGATTAACCATTTCATCTTATCCCACAAACCGGTTAACCAGATTTGCATATAACGGAAAGAGCGTAACAGACAATTACCTGGATTATGAAAAACACTGGATAATCGTTAACATTCAAACCGGAACCGTTATTAATAACAAACTGGAAATAGGTCTGACAGGAAATATTGCCGGCAGTTTTGTTAACTATTCCTATATTTTAGGCAAGCCTTCTATGTATACATTATGGGTGGGCTACCACTTTAAATAGTTTGCTGGAATTTGCTCTAACATTCCCCGCGGTCGCGGAGTCAACTATGTTATGGAGTAATAAAAGTAAGAAGCCGTTACCGGTGACTGCTATTATAAAAGACTGAAAAAAAAAGCGTTGCTGTTAAGTTCCGTAAAAACAAAAAAGGATCGTCTCGGCTAAGCCGAGACGATCCTTGATTCTGAGGTTCCGAGCAGATTCGTCAAACCTCTATAATTAATTGGAAATCAAGAATCGCGTTTTTTAGTCGAGCAATGGTCGAGTAAAATGGGCATGTTTGCCTTATTATTACTGTAAATAATATAGAAGAACTCGTTATTTACAAATTTAAGAGATTTATAAAGGAGTGCTTTATTTGCCATGAGAATTACTTAAAATCCGCAAACCCTTTTTCGAATTTCAATTCAGGGCACCTCCTCAACTGATATCGATCTAAAGTTCTCTCGACATTCCAGACATTAGAACGTTTATATTAAATCTACTTAACTTCTATCAATGACATTTTATTATATTTAAACTTCCTGTTAAAGGGTAGAAAGCTTGATAAATCAAAATCGCTCTGAACTGTTATTGATATGACATTAAATGGATCGGTAGGTGCAGCTATCCATTTTGAAGACATCCCCTGTCCAAACACAAGTTTGACTTTTGTTATAGAATCAATATCATCTGTATTACACATAAGTAATGGAATGCATTTTATTGAATCGGCATTAACACAAATCATTGCCTCACTCATAATTTCTCCTTTTGAACTTTTCACGTCGTCCATTTTAAATTTAACTCCCCTTAAAGATGTGTCATATGTGAAGTTTACAATAACTGGCACATTATTTTCTTTAAACGGATTTGATAGAATAAGAACTCCATTTCTACGAACCCAATTTCCTTTGCTGAACCCTCTCTCAGCCATAGATATTACCTCATACAAAAAGGTGCTATCTGAAAATAATTTTAAATTTTCTACTTTTTCTCTATAACCTGCCTGAAATTTTAATATTAAGCCTTTACTTCTTTCCTCCTTCGAAATTTCTTTTTTTTCAAACTTTTGACAGACTGCCTTTGTGGGAATAACAATATTTAAACCCAAGGCAAACAATAGCATGTTCTTCATTATCTATTATTTAAGAGCGAGCCGTAATAATAAACAGGTTTACGATTTAAGCCCTGGTTATGATTGTTTATTATATCCATTGCATCTTTAACGGTTAAGTTTGCATTTTTGGCATTACCTAATATTACAGAGAGCCTTTCATTAGGATTATATTTAAAATATACTGCCGCTGATGTATTTAAAGTCAACGATTCATCTTTCCCTATTATGCTGCTGTAACCTTCTGGATTTTGCATAAACCATTTTTTATCAAAAAAGCCATTAGCAACATGATCAACGGCATATCCATCTCCAAACAAGAAACCGGTATTATAAGCAACCAATTCATCAGTTAAATCATATAAAGGATCTGCTCTGCCCCCAATTCCAAGTATTTCCCCTGCCATAATGCCATACCCATGCCTAAACTCATGCGCCATATTCATAAGGTCTTTATCATGTTTTCCCAGCTTAATATTAACCCTATTCTCTTTTGGGGATTTTCCTAAGTCAAAAGTTGTTAAACCCAAAAGTCCCTTACCTGGATCTTCACTTGATATGTGAAATTCAACATTAGAACCCTCCATTTCATCCCATTGAGAGTTAAGATCCGCATGCTCGTTAATTAGAAAAGCCAACTGGTTAATCCGTTTATCTATTCCCTTGCCTTCTTCACCACTTTTCATGGTACTTATCAATTCACTCAAATATCTTCCCATCCTTTTGTTATTTTCCTCTCTCATTTTATGATAAGTATCTTCTACGGTTGGATTTGCCCAGCTAAAATAATTGCCCAGCCAATCAAATTTTGAAGTTGGATTATTTTGCATAGCAACAAAAGGACTTTCCTGATAAGTAGTCGTCGGTCTTACTGTCGCTAAAGTAAGTTTCAATAAGTGATTGGCGTTCTAGGTAAAAACCTTTTACAAATTCGTCTGCGGTCATATATAATGATTTTATCTATGTTTGCCGATAATGAACAGCGTCTTGTGCAGACGGTCCTTAGATTTGCTTCTTGACTAAAAAGCCAAGGTGACTGCTGCGGCCTTTTTATATCTGATTAATTATGAGCTTTCATGAATCTGACTTAAACAAGCTTCTTTAAAATCCCACCTGCTTTCCATTCGTCCTTTCATTAAATATTCTCTGAACCTAGCATATGAAACTTCTGAGGGAACATCAATGGAAATATAATTTTTAATATGGCTACCCTCCCAACCACATCCAAACTTCACTATTTCATCTTCAATCATCGACTGATGATCCTTATCAAATATTATCATTTGAATTGTACTATGGCCAGACTCTTCAATTAGCTCATCAAAATAAAGAACGCCATCGTCATCCTCAACTTTAACGATATCACCATATGCAATATTGGGCGCAAAAAAAGCCGTATTCAGTATCTTATAATAATCACCAACTTTTTCGGCCCACATGCTTTCAGTTTCTATGTTACCTTCATCGTTTGAATAAACAAAATGGACCTTATAATTATTATTGCTATCAATTGCTGCTTTCATGTTAATAATTTAACGCTAATTAATTACATCATCTGCAAGTCCGAAATAACTTTACACTTCGGATCGGTAACAAAGTCTCAGGTAGGATTTATTAGTTCCATCAAGCTAATAGTACTCATCCAATTCTTTTTGTAACCGCTGCTCAAATTCTTCTATATCAATTAAGATTCCTTTGTCTGTAGGCAAAGGGAAAATTGCCAGCCTCATTTTACGATCTTTAAAATCAGTTAGGTATTCTTCTTGAAAAAAATCTAGTTCAATAGCTTCTGGTTTGCAATTCGCAAAGTCTGCCTTACAGCACAATGCGGCATAGGCTTCAAATGGCCAAATAGCAAAAGCAACATTTCCGTTGTCATCTCCGTAATTTGCAAATCCGTGTTGGTCACCAATAGCCCAAACAAACTCAAAATCAGCTATTCTTTTAATCGTATAACTGAATCTTTTTTCTGCGTCTAATTTCAGTACTTCTTCTATCTCTTTTTTAGAAGGCATAAATTAAAGTTTAATTCAAACGGACTGTCCATAATTTTCCATTCTATTCTATTCTTTAAAGGCCCTTGTTCCTGAATTTGCAAAATCAAACTCATCCCCAATCATTCCATTCAAAATCCGCATCTCCTCTCCACAATCCTTTACCAGGTTCAAGATGAATTGATGGCAAAAGTGTGCTATCAATACCAAGAATAGTTCCTAAAGACACCACCCGCATATCCTTCTTATCTACATCCGGACCGGCACCTGCAAACATTTCCCATTCATTTTCTTCTACTCGTACCACTTCGGTAATCGGTTCACCTAAAAGAGCTTTGACATTTGTAACAACAGTTGAATTTTCAGGAACTTCATATTCCCATTTATTAACCAACCATTGCCAAACAGGCTCTGATGAAACGTTCCATTCCTTTGACATATCAGGTATATCAAGTGTATAATGGTATTGATCAGGAATAATTTGATAAACATTTATGTCATCATTCTTATAATAATCAAAAATACCCAACAGCATTAACCTACTCCAGGAAAGGTCAACAGGCATAAGTGAAAATCTACCTAAGGAACCAACCATAATTTTCCCATCAAGATTTTCATTCCTTTTAAGCGCTATAACAACGTTGTTAACTATGTGTATTACCTCCTCATACATATAATAAATTGCTCCCGCAAACACTAGTTCAAAATTTAATAATTCTCTCAATCCTATTGTATAGGCATACCGGGGTTGGCTACCACTTCGTACTACTGTAATATGATATCCATATTGATTAATATTTGATTGAATTATTTCCTTGAAATCCTGCTTTTTATTCATATTTATCATAGATGAAACTCTGCATGGCCCGTTAATGGGATAAAATAAAAAAGATACCGCTTTTGATCGACATCTTTTAATGACTAGGCACCAAGGGGATGCATGGGTTTAAATCACAAGTAGATTTGTATCATACCACACATCTTCATATATATTGTCAAATAGAAATCTCCAACCCGATGTTAGACCTAAATAATTTATCGCTTTGGGGCAAATGTCTAGTAAATGAGATACATGCACAGGTTTTAAAAAATCGTCAGCGTTAGAATATTCACCAGCCCAAATAAACCAACTGACTGAGTGCTCACTTTCGATTGGGTGTCTCAAACCATTTATTGGCATGTTAAATTCATTAAAGCTCTCAAGGGCTAACTCCACCAATTTATCGAATGGGGGTGCCATATATTTCGCACCATATTTTTCGCAGATTGCTTTTTGCCTTTCTAAAAACTCTCTTTCAAGCATTACTACCCCTTTTTTCTTTTCGCCTCAATGTCCTTCTTCATTATTAAGATTATTTACTTATAGCTCTTATGAATTCCTTAAAATTATTCCCAAGAAATGTGGCATCTTCCAACGATAGTCCAATTAAAGGCACCTTAACATAAGAAATATTCTCACGATTAATGCAAAAAGCAGTATCTCCACCATCCGAACCTATTAGAAAAAGCTCTGGTGCAAATTCTTTTACCGCGTACATTTCATTGTTCTCCTTTAAAAGACCTAGGCTCCAAAGAGAAACATATACATTATCTGATAATGAGCCTTCGTAACCGTTAAAAAGTATCAAAAATTCAATATAATCTGCCGGCAAAGTAATATCCAGTTCTTCAAGCAACCGTGTGACCTGTTTATCGGATAATTCAATTCCGCTGGTTATTCGACTTGCAATTAAATCCAGCAGTTTATTTTCCATAATTATTTATTATTTTTTTGCGGACATAAAGCGAGTGAACCACCGGTTGCAACAGCAGTTCATTCAACCACAAACTTACTTCCGTCAGTCGTAGATCTTGCTCCCGTTCTTTTTACCCATTCAATGAAATTTGCTGTCACATAATCATTATCCAGTTCCTTTGCCTTTATCAAGAATTGTTTCTTGAATTTCTTTCGAACATCTTCAGCCCAGATAAGAAATTCCTCATCTTTTTTCACTAGTTCATCACCTTTATAGTATCTGGTAACAAAATAAAATCTGCTCCTATGCAACTCCTTGTCACTATAGGGATAAAATCCTCCGAAAGAAAACTCAATGCAGTTACTTTTAAGTATGTCAATATAATACTCCTTACGGTTTTCCATATATACAAACGACAGACATGCCGTTCGCCCCTCCTTGCAAATACAAACCTGATATATGCCTTCCTCGTTATAATTATATCTAATTGGTTCTTTCGTATCGGCATCCCTTTTATATACCACGCATTTATTTTCATTTAAAAAAGCAAGTACCTTGGGAAAATCTTCCGGAGCCAGAAAAAAATTGACCTGTTTAGAATTCATTTTAGTTGGTTCTTGAGGCAAAGCGCCAGCGGTTCTGTAGCTCTTAATTATTTCGTATTAAGTATTTGGCTTAAACTTTTCACTTCCATCGTAGTTATAGTCCTCCAATGTCCAATCAATTACCACCTCTTTTATCCACTCTGTAAGCGAAGGATTTGTTATCTCCGGAGGATCATCAACTGTATATGGATAATCATGTTGCCAAAATATCACATTACATGAATCATCATCAATATAACGGGTATCAAAACAATAATGGTTACCACCGCCATCTGGTGAAAAAGGAATTAGATAATCGTACATTGGATTCGCGACTTCCTCATGTTCTAATTTATAGTTCTTGTCAAGGGAAAATTCCCAGGTTTCTTCGCCTACTCCATAAATAATTGTACCCATTAAACTTAAACCGTTAATTTTTCTTACCAACTCAATATAGTCCTTGGGCAATTTTATATTATGATTTCTTTCAAACGCAATTATAGATTCCTCACTCACAGGTGCTTTTAACGTAATTATTTTATCCGAGAATAACAATAGTTCTTCGATTAAATTATTTATAGTCATTCACTTATTTTTACAAACCATTTGATAGCATTATCGTAATCATAAGGGGTTAAATTCAGCATTGGTTAGTGGCTCATAGTCTTCCTTAAACCGGTGTTCTAATATATCCTTTGCGGCCTGGCGTAACGGTATAACTACCCGGCGGCAGGACTTCTGCTGTTTCTTGTAAAGTAACTCACCACGAATATCCGGGCTTTCCAAGACAGAAAAGTCGGAGAACCGAAGGCCGGTCAAACAACCTAATACAAAATCATCGCGATAGGGTTGAAGGAAAGCATGGCCTGTGAGATCTAATTTCCATATTTTTTCAATTTCTTCCCAGTTAAGATATTCAGCATCCACTTCCTCGCCTACAACATCCCAGTCACTTAAATCAATAGTTGCTATAATCTTTTTCTTCGCTCGGTTTATTAAAAAGGTGCGTAGTTGGTTGACTGTTTTACCAACGGTATTAATTTTCATGCCTCCTCTGCACCACTTCGCTAACAATATATCTGCTTCGAAATATCTCCTTTGCGCCCCACTTTGGAGCCACCATATGATGCTTGTATTGTCCTTAACATTTCTACCTGATCCGCGAACTCGTTCCGCTTAGCGGACACGGAACCATATTATCATACAAATAAAAAAAGACCGTCATTGCTGACAGTCTTTCTTTCCTGAGGTTCCGAGCAGATTCGAACTGCTGTAAAAGGTTTTGCAGACCTCTGCCTAGCCGCTCGGCCACGGAACCATTTAACTCTAAGGTAACAAGCAGATTCGAATTATAAAAATCTTCAACTTCTGCCGAAATGGAGCGGAACCATTTCATACCCAACCCGATGGGGTGTGCAAAAGTAGGATATTTGTCGGATATTTGAACAACCTTTTTAATCCTTTTTTATGCAACGAATTCAGGAATCGGAATTGATCATCAATAATCGGGGGGCAGTTTACCACCTCGACCTGCGTCCAGAGGAGCTGGCCCATACCATTATCACCGTAGGCGACCCCGACCGGGTAGCCACGGTAAGTAAACACTTTGACCGGATAGAACACAAACGCAGCCACCGCGAATTCGTTTCCCATACCGGAATTTTAGGCAAAAAAAGACTGACCGTTATCTCTACCGGCATCGGTCCCGACAATATCGATATCGTACTCAATGAGCTCGATGCCCTGGTAAATATCGACCTCCTCACCCGTACCATCAAACCTCAACTTACCCAGTTGAACATCATCCGGCTTGGAACTTCCGGCGCCTTGCAGGCCGATATCCCTGTCGACAGTTTTGTAGTTTCTACCCATGGCCTGGGTATCGATAACCTGCTGAACTTTTACCGGTATGAAGAAAATGAGGAAGAAAAACAGCTGTTACAGTCATTTATTACGCAAACCCAACTGAGCCAACGCATTTCTCAACCCTATATCTGTGGCGGCAGCGCCCACCTGATCAAACATTTTGTAAACAACTTCCACCACGGCATTACTGTTACCTGTCCGGGGTTTTACGGCCCCCAGGGACGCATTTTACGTCTTGGATTAAGCAACCCACACCTCATTGACCGCCTCACCCAGTTTGCTTTTGGCCCTCACCGCATTACCAATTTTGAAATGGAGACCTCCGGCATCTATGGTTTAGGGAAACTGCTGGGCCACCATGCCCTGTCGATCAGTGCCATTGTTGCCAACCGCGTTACCAAACAATTTTCCAAAGACAGCCAGGCGGCCATTGAAGAATTGATCAAAAATGCACTGGAGATCATCAATAACTGGTAATTGAACCAAGTAAACAACAATATGTTATAATAAACAGGGCCTTTATGGTTCTAACCCTGTTTGTAGTAATATTGTAACAGGAACAATCAACTATGGAATTAATCTTTTACAAATACCAGGGAACAGGTAACGATTTTGTAATTCTGGACAACCGCGACGAACGTTATAATGGATTGACAAACGAACAGGTTCGCTTTTTGTGCAACCGCCGTTTCGGGATTGGCGCCGATGGGTTGATGTTATTGAACAATGCCAACGGGTACGATTTTGAGATGAAATACTATAATGCTGATGGCGGTGAAAGCACCATGTGTGGCAATGGCGGCCGCTGCCTGGTCAAATTTGCCTATAATATGGGCATCCGTAAAGAAAAATACCACTTTGTAGCTGTTGATGGCCCGCATGATGCCGAAATTGACGATAATGGCATCGTTAGCCTTAAAATGAAAGACGTGGATGGGATTAAAGACTACCACAGCGATTTTATTTTAGATACCGGATCACCCCACTACATTAAAATGACACACAACGTGTTGGATTTTGATGTTTACAAGAAAGGAAAAGAGATCCGCAACAGTAACACCTTTGCCCAAAATGGGATCAACGTAAACTTTGTTGAACGTAAAAATAACGATGAAATAATTGTACGCACCTACGAACGTGGGGTGGAAGATGAAACCCTTTCCTGCGGTACCGGCGTTACTGCCAGTGCCCTGGTATGCTACCATAACGAACGGGGTTTCAACGATGTAACGGTTCAAACCAAGGGTGGAAAATTATCTGTTGAATTCGATCGCACCGATGAGGATGTCTTTCGCAACATCTGGTTATGCGGCCCGGCCGAGAAAGTTTTCGAAGGAAGCTTAACAATTAACTAACTCCATATAGCCCCGACTGTTCTGTCGGGGTTTTTCATGCTGTTAATCAAAAATTTACTCCCTTTTAATCAAAAAGCGGCCTTACCTTTGCGCCGCCTATGATCCAGTACTTCAAAAATATTAATTATCAAACTATAGCGATCGACAAGCCCGAAAACGGCTCCTGGGTGAACATTCTGCCACCATTGAAACAGGAGGAGTTCTCAGAATTGTCCAATTCGCTCGATATTCCGCTCGAATTCCTTACCGACTCGCTGGATATTGATGAACGGACTCGTTTTGAAGAAGCTGATAATGTAAAGCTGCTGGTTATTAAGACCCCTACCGAAAACAACTCCTTCAACGAAAGCGACGCTTACTATATCACCATTCCTATCTGTATCATCATTACCCACAACCAGATAGTTACGGTGAATTCTTTCGAGAACGGCGCTATCAAGAAGTTCCTGAACACCTTCCAGAACCGGCATCCCGATAACCGGAAGATGATGGTGCTGAAGATCATTGAAAAGATCATTCAGACCTACCTCGAATATTTGAAAGAGATCAATCAACGTAGAAATATACTGGAACAAAAACTGTATGCAGCCAGCCGGAACGAACACCTGCTGCAGTTGATGCGCATCCAGAAAAGCCTGGTGTATTTTGTAACGGCCCTGCGCTCGAACGAAATGTTGCTGATGAAGATTGAGCGTACCAATTTCCTGGGTCTGAATGAAGATGAAAAAGAATTCCTGGGCGACCTTATCATCGATAACTCCCAGGCGTTGGAAATGGCCAACATTTATACCAACATCCTGAGCAGTACGCTCGATGCATTTGCCAGTATCATTGCCAATAACCAGAACGAAGTATTAAGACGTTTATCGGTTATTACGATCGTATTGTCGCTGCCCGTACTGGTTGCCAGTATTTATGGCATGAACGTACCGATCCCTTATGCACATTCTCCCTTTGCATTCTATATACCGGTATTTTTATCATTGGTGATCTCATTGGTAATTGGCTGGTTCTTTTTAAAGAAAAAGATATTTTAATCCATGTTCAACATACGTGTATACGGAATCCTCCTCGGTGAAAACAAACAAGTACTGGTAAGCGATGAATATATTCGTGGCGGCAATTATACCAAGTTTCCCGGTGGTGGCCTCGAATTTGGCGAAGGCACCCGTGATTGTTTAAAAAGGGAATTCATGGAAGAAATGAACCTCCATGTACATGTTGGCGATCACATCTATACTACCGATTACTTTCAAATGAGTGCGTTCAATCCAGAACACCAGATCATTTCTATATACTACTTCGCACACGCCATGGAACCCATTACAGTCCCCCTTCGTCAAAAACCCTTCGACTTCGACGAACAACAACTGGCTGTATATAAAGACAAAGGCGAAACAGAGACTTTCCGCTTTATTGACTGGAATGAATTTTCAGATGGTTCTGTCACCCTGCCTATCGACAAAATAGTAGCCAGGATGCTGAAGGCGATGTAATGTTTGGCTAAACGCCGGCAAAATATGTTTCTATTGTTTTCTTCTTCACTTTCCTGGCGGGAAGCCTATTCATCTTCTTTACAAAAGATACCGGCAGCGTTGCCTTAACTCCTTCTTTGTCATAAATGTAAATAAGACCGCCACTGTCCTTTATCCCAAATACATACCCTGTTCCCTCCCCTACCGACTCCTGGTCCTGACGGGATGGGCCTTGTACATAACTTATAGTTCTTATTTCGCTGGATTGTGAAAATTGAACCCGGTTGGGATTATGAGCATCAGCGAAATTTGTACGCTGCTCCAATAACGCATCGGGATGGCTATGATAATACACCAGCGCTTTTTGTTTGAGATATAAACTGGCGCCCTGTAAACATTGTGCATGAGAAAGATCCCCGGTTATACAGGTTACAGTACCGTCAGGCAAAACGACACCCCCATGTTCCTTATACTGGTGCGCATCACTGGTTGTGCATCGCGAAATGATGTTATCATACATCCGCCGTATGGTCCGCTTATCAAGTATGGGCACTATATTTTCCAGTACCAGCGGATCATTGATCTTACCATTCCGTATCAACCAGGCTACTTGCCGGGCCACTGGTCTTTCAATGTTTGACACCCATGCAGTATTATAATCAGCACTTAATTGTACAGTTGTATCATTGGGCGGTATATCGGCAAATACCTGCTGGTATGTTTTATTTGTTTTTATTACATAACTGGCCGGTTGCGCCGCATGCACATCGACCCATAATAATTTACCACGTTCATTATAATAGTATGCGGTATCATTCCAGGTAATATTGGCTAAGGCCATTTCAGGGATCGGCATCAGGCATACCAATAAAATAAAAAAGAAGCAATTGATTGGGTGGGAAGATAATAGATAAAGTTTCATGATGATAAGGTTCAACAGTTAACAATAAAACCCTGTATATCACCCTGAGTATGAGTGATAGTTATTAAGGGGCGAGTTAAAACGAAAGTAAATCCTGTGTCTGAAGCAATTCCAGGCTAAACCATAAACAGAGCAGTAGAATTAAAAACGGGCTGCAATAATATGCTGTACCAATTGATCAACCAAATTTACAACTTACAGAAAACACTTATGTGATTTTAACTTTTCTTAATGCATATGTAAGGAACTGATAACTATTATTTAATCCAATATGAGGCAAAATAATTTAAAGGTATGACTGCCAACGGCTCAATCGTGCACAGCATTATTCAGCCTTGTAATTGGTCCAAAAAAAGTAAGGGAACGGCCTTTCTGATGTCGGTACAATCTATTGCAGAAGCAACTACTAACGGTAAACAATATTAGTTTTTAAACAGCAGGCCGCCAAATTTCAAACAGGCGATTTTATCACGAATGCCCCGGCCATTTGTCACAAATCCGCGTGACTAATTATCGAAAAATAATATTATCATTTTTCGATACGCAGAAAGCGCTAACTGAGAAGTCTTCCAGATCACATCATGGCGGCAACCCCTGAGCAGGTTTTTCCGTACAGGTATTAAAAGTCGGAAAAATTGGGTGTTTTCACCCTTATAAAAAGTGACACACACGTGATAGCTATTCTACGTAAAGTACTTACCATATTAACCAATCACGAAAAAAAACAGTGGGCCCTGTTCACCGGGTTAACGTTTATTATCAGTATGGCCGATATTACCTCCCTGGCCATCCTGCTTTACATTATACATTTCTACACGCAACCCGTTGATACCATTCAACTTCCCAATGCATTGTTCAACCGTTCTTCCCTGCTGCTCATCATCCTGTTCTTTATAGTATATAGTCTGAAGAACCTGGCTGCCTATCTTGTTCAATCCCGGCAAACCCGGTTTGTGCACCAGGTTGCCTCCCGCATTTCGCGAAACAATATGTTACAATATCTTGAAGGGAATTATTCGGATTATATTCATACCGACTCTTCGGTATTCACCCGTAAGATCAGTTTACAACCCCTGGAGTTCTGCCAGCATGTATTGTTGTGTATGCAACAGGTGTTTACTGAAATGGCATTGATAATATTATCTATTGTAGCCATTCTGCTGTTCAATGCGAAATTGTTCCTGTTACTGCTTATCATATTACTGCCGCCGATTATTCTGGCAGGCTGGCTAACCAAACGAAAACTGCACCATGCACGCGACTATATAAAAAACAGCCGCACGGGCATGTGGCAACGCCTGCATGAATCCATTTCGGGTTTTGTGGAAAGTAATATTTACGAAAGGAACGAATTCTTTACCGAACGATATGCTATTGCCCAACAGCACCTCAACCAGCACCAATCATCCCTGCAATCATTACAGGCATTACCGGCCCGGTTGGCTGAAATATTTGCGGTGTTTGGCTTAATGCTGCTGATCGCCATCGGAAGTGGCGGATATGTCACCCTTGGAGCTTTTATTGCGGCTGCTTATAAGATCATTCCGGGCATTGCCCGCATCCTGAACGCGGTTGGACAAATACGCACCTATTCCTTTACTATTAATGACCTCGTACAACAAAACAGACGGGCCCAAAAACAACCAGACAAGAACCAACTTCCACCTATTTTTTCTATTACCTTCGAACAGATAGGTTTTTCTTACGATCATCACCCTATACTGAATAATTTTTCCTGTCAGTTACAACCCGGCGACCTGGTTGGCATCGATGGCCGTTCAGGCAAAGGCAAATCTACCCTATTGAATATCCTCCTGGGGTTTATTTCGCCCCATACCGGACAAATACGCATCAATCAACAACTGGTGGACAGCGGGCAACGAAAACAATACTGGCAACAAATAGCCTACGTAAAACAGCAACCCTTCTTCATATACGATTCGCTGCTGGCCAATATTACACTCAACGAACAGCCTCCTCATGAACAACGGTTGCACAA
Organism: Niastella soli; assembly: GCF_017742245.1. Taxonomy (GTDB): domain Bacteria; phylum Bacteroidota; class Bacteroidia; order Chitinophagales; family Chitinophagaceae; genus Niastella; species Niastella soli. The sequence continues at coordinate 116,278 of NZ_JAGHKO010000005.1, read as the reverse complement.
AGCCCTTGATATGGCAGGCGTTTCAGAATGGCTGTCGAAACTGCCAGCCGGCATAAACACCCCGCTTACAGAAAACGGAAAGAACATCAGTGGTGGTCAACGCCAGCGCGTTGCCCTGGCGCGGGCCTTGTATAAGGAGGCCAACGTACTTATTCTGGACGAACCCTTTAGTGAGCTGGATGAAAAAGCAGAAGAAAAACTGCTGCACCACCTGCAACAACTGGCGGCCGCAGGAAGGATCATTCTACTGATCACCCACAACAAAAAGAGCTTATCCTTTTGTAATAAGATTATAACCCTGTAATTCATCTCCCCAACCCTTTTAAATTGATCAGCGTATAGAAATCAGCAATCAAATAGCAACCTAAGCTTTCTTTTAAGCGTATCAGCATACAGGTGTGTAAACCAACACCCGCTAACCATTGGCAATTGAGATTATCAACCCAAACAATTCCTTATTGTGCAATTACCTGCCAACCGAAAATTGGACAAGTACCTTGGATACTGCCTTATAGGTATATTGCTGCCTGTTACCCGGCTGCTGGGCATTGCCATGCGCAGGGATCATTCCCTGCAACATCCACCCCAACACCTGCTGTTTATAAAATTACTGGGACTGGGCAGTCTGGTGGTAGCCTCCGATGCTATAAAGGCCATGCGGAAAAAATTTCCAACTACCCGTTTTATTTTATTGACAGATTCCAATATTGCCAGTGGTATTGAACCCTTTCATGTTTTCGATGAGATCTGGAAGATCGATACTAGCAGTCTGTCAATCACCATCAGTACTTCCCTGAAATACATAATACGGTCGTGGCAATTGCAAGATCTATGGGTGGCCGATCTGGAAGTATACTCAAAACTAACCACGGTTTATTCTTTATTGACCATGGCGCGAAACCGGTTTGGCTTCCATTTACAACCGGTATACTTTCGAAAATTTCTCAATACCCATAACATCCCATTCAACCAAACAGCCTGTCTGGAAGATAATTATTGCCACCTGGCGCAGGTGATCACCCAGGCACCCATACAACCCAACTTTGAAACAAGTCCCGTGCGTGCAAACGAATGGGATAAGCCTTATATAATCCTCAACAATACCTGTAGCAGCCTGGCCCCGGTGCGTAAACTACCTGATGAAACCCTGGCCGCTATTTGTAATTGGATCTTGACCCACACCCACTTCCGCATTGCCTTTTCAGGCACCCAAAACGACAAAGCCGCCATTGACCAATTCATCGATGGGTACCTGCCAGCTTATAAACAAAAAGGAAAACTAAATAATATTGCCGGCGTGCTTGATTTAGAAGCGTACTATCACTTTATTGCTGATAAAGGCGTTTGTATGGTCACCATCGATAGCGGTCCATTACATATTGCCCGTAAACTGGGTTTGCCTACGATCTCTATATGGGGGCCTACCAACCCCGCGAATTATTTAAACATCCCGCCTGGTGAGAAAAACAGACATTTGTTCCTGTATAATAAAGTGGCGTGTTCGCCGTGTGTGCATCACCATGAGCCTTTGCCTTGCGGCGGTAATAACTTCTGTATGAAAGACATTACAGCCAGCAGCATTACTGAAAAGATAAACGGTTTGCTGCAACATTTACAGGTAGATAAAGACCGCGTAGCCGCATTGGAGGCTGTTACGGGTTAGTGATGGCCCGCAAGGTATAAAAACCAAAACCGCGGTCCTTATCAGATAAATAAATGATCTCCTTTCCATTCACCAGTAATGCCTGCTTTTTTCGGTCGGGGGTTGAAGTAAGTTGTTTTCCTTTAAAATACACCTGGTTGTTTTTTATCTGAACCTCATTAGCAGAATAATCATGTATAGTATAACCAGTACTGGCCGTATGACTTCCCCTATCATCCCAGTAATAGTACACCAGTTGGTTTTCTTTTACTGCATATTCATACACAAATGGTAATTCTTCCCCAAACAGATAATTACTCTTATCCCGATGCGGAAATAACTTACCCGCGTCTGCCAGCAACAGTAAAGCCACAAAAGCACTAAAAAGCTTTATGGGGAACTGCATCCCTCCCACCACTATTAACACCCCAAACAACAACAACATCCCATACAAACGTGGGAACTGCAGTAGCAAGGGTTTTGCCGCCAAAGCAGAAACAGGAATAAAACAGATCAACAATAACAACGTCATGGCAGTAAACAGATAGAACTGTTTGCTGTTAGCCAGTGCGATCAATGGCAGCAGCAGCAGCACCAAAGAATAGCTGCTGCCATTGGGCGACAACAACAGGCTGGCAGCTATCCAACTGGCAAAGGCCAGCAGATAAGAAGCTTTTTTATGCAGGGTAATGCCAACACAACAAGCCAACAGCAGCGCTTTGAACAATACCATAGTGATCACAAATACCGGGGTGCTATTAAAGAACACCTGTGAATTTTGCACAGCATCGTATACAAACAGGTTCTTCAATAACATAAAGGCCGACTGAAAAATATAGGTATAACTATCGTTCAGATCGCCGTTATTGGCGCGCGGGAAAATAGTGAACACATAATACTGCCAGGCGGCAAATCCATTTAACAACACCGATGTCAACCCCAATAACAAACAGGCTGCCGCACAATAGGCTACCAGTTTATATTGTTTTTTTACCAGCAGAAAGAACAGGATCACCAGTGGGAACAATTTAAAAATGATGGCCACTCCCCATAACAAGGCGGCTACCACCGGTTTCCCTTTTTTATAAGCCATGAACCCCTCCAGCAACAAGGAAAATAATAACAGGTACGCCTGCCCAAAAAAGATGTTATTACGTAAGGGAATAAAAAAGATCACCGGCATTACCCAAAGGATCAGGGGCGGCAACGAAAAATACTTACTTGCCCGCGCCAACACCCATACAAACAGCACCGTAGAAAACAGGTTGAATAATATTTTGGAAACAGCCACCGGGAATATCAGGAATGGCGCCAATACAATTGACGTAAAGGGCGGAAAAGGCGCGTACGATACAAAAACACCGGTATATCCTTTCCGGGCTATCAATGCGTTCAGCGACCAGGCATCATATGCTGTTTCATAATTTCCCTGCAACAGGGCTTTACTGCCAAAATAATAACCGGCATAATCGGAAAATGGGGCGCTGGTGGCCCTGAAAATAAAATAGCTCAGCAAGATTGCCAGCAACAACAATGGATAATATGGACGGTATCGTTTCATGAGATTGGATATCAATACGGTGAAGGGAGAAAAGAGGTTGTTTGTGGGAGGCAACTTAATAACAATTTCCTCCGTAATTATCAACATGGTAAGCGTAATAATCCCAACATACAACCGGGAGCACCTTATTCAGGAAAGCATTTACAGCGTGTTGAACCAAACCTATAAGGATTTGGAGCTGATCATTGTCGACGATGGCTCTACCGATAATACCGAGGACATTGTACGCGCCATTCCCGATCCCCGCATTCAATATTATAAACTGCCGCATTCTGGCCGTAACGCCATCTCAAAAAATTTTGCTATCCGCCGGTCAACAGGCACATTGATCGCTTTCAATGATTCAGATGACACCTGGGTGAACACTAAACTGGAAAAACAGGTTGAATTATTAGCACAGCATCCCAATATTGGGTTTTCTATCACCGATGCCACCAACTATAGAACTGGCCAGATCATTTCAACTCGCACCTACGCTGTTCAGCAGGGCATTGAATATGCCAACATCTTTAATCGGATGAAAGAAAACCGCTTTGTAGTATACAACCCGACAATCCTGATGCGTCGCTCCTGTTTAGACATAACCGGTCTGTTCGATGAAACCATGCCCTATGGCGCTGAATTTCATTTTAATATTTTACTGGCCTTTTACTTTGATGCCGGCATTATATATGAGCCGCTATTATGGCGTTTGATCCACGGTTCCAATGATAGTATTCAGACACCCGTTGAAAATCTGGAAGGATTCATGAACACCTTTGAATACCTGTACAACAATAACATGGTATCAAAAAAATACCTCAACAAAGCCAAAAGCCATGCTTACCGTCAAATAGGCCATTTATTTAAACAGGCAGGGAACGGGAACGCCGCCCATCATAACTACAGGCAATCGTTAAAATACAATCTCTTACAGCCCATCTGCTACTGGCTGTTATTGAAAACCTACCGGCCTGATCAACTTTCCCCCGCAGGCAACTAAACCGGCCAATTATTCGTAAGATTCTCAATGACCCGAAAGTCCGGTTACAAATGAATAAAGTATTACTATTCAACCCAAGAAGTTCCAGAACCAAACCCAGGATCCCCAACTCCATTCTTTCTGTAGCTGCCGCTATTGAAGGATTGTTTGAGTATGCCATTGTTGATGGCAATCTGGAAACGGATCCCTGGGCCAAAATATACAGCTACCTGGCTACCGGTCAGTTCAAATATTTTGGCTGCACCTGTATGCCCGGCCCACAATTGAAACAATCCATTCCTATTTCAAAACAGATCCGGGAACAATTTCCTGAAGTCTGGATCATCTGGGGCGGTTATTTTCCATCTAATCAGCCCAAGGTAGTCCTGTACTCCGGTTTTGTTGATTTTATAGTAAACGGTCCGGGTGAAAAAAGCTTCCCCGCATTATTGAAGGCATTGGAAAATGACGATAACTATACCAGCATTCCTAACCTTGTATATATGGGCGAACAGGGCATAATCAAAACCGGTAAGGATGAATTGTACGATCAGGATGCCCTGCCATCTTTACCTTATGAAACCCTGAACAGTTTTTATCCGTTAAAACGTTACTTAGGTAAAACGTATCTGGGCACCCGCACCATCGCCTATCACAGCAGCATGGGCTGCCCCTTCAAGTGTTCCTTCTGTGCTGTGGTGCCCATTTACAATGCGCGCTGGCGGGGTAAAAGCGCCCAACTGATCTATCAAGATATTAAATACCTGAAAGATAAATACGGTGGTAACGCGATCGAGTTCCACGACAATAACTTCTTTGTTTCGGAAAAACGTACCGTAGAGTTTGCCCAACTCATTCAACCCGAAAACATGATCTGGTGGGGCGAGGGCAGAATTGACACCATCGATAAATACGCTGACAGATCGCTGGAGATCATGCGGGAATCGGGTTGTAAGATGATCTTCTTTGGCGCGGAAACCGGCAATGATGAGATCCTGAAAAAGATGGATAAAGGAGGCACGCAAAGCAGCGCGCAGATAAGGGCCTTCGCCGGGCGGATGGCCAAATTCGATATTATTCCTGAATACTCTTTTGTATTGGGTACACCCGCTGATACGCCAGAACAGGTAATGAAACAAATTGACCAGGACATCGCTTTCATCAAAGAGATCAAAAGCATCAATCCAAAAACCGAGATCATTATTTACCTGTATAGCCCCGTTCCAACTGAAGGATCTGAACTGTACAAGAAAGTATTGGAAAGTGGTTTTCATTTTCCGGAGAAACTGGAAGACTGGATCAGTCCGCACTGGGAGAATTTTGATCTACGTAAGAACCCATTAACGCCCTGGTTAACGCCTGAGATGGTTGATAAGATAAAGGATTTTGAAATCGTGTTGAATGGCTACTACCCTACTGTGTCAGACATCCGGTTGTCGGCCTTCAAACGCGGCATTATGCGCAGCCTGTCGGCTGTTAGATATAAAAGCGGCTTATACAGGAAACCATACGAGTTGAAAGTGTTGCAGCTGTTATGGAAGTACAGACAGCCGGAGATTGAGGGATTCTGAGCGGAGTCGAAAAATCAAAGAACGAGTGGATTGAGCGTAGTCGAAAGCCACCAGTTTTAAATGTATTATAAGTGAGACGAGCCATTAAACAGTTAACAACCCGTTTATACAAACCCCTGCTGGTAAAATACCTGTCGGCAACCCGCCTGTATACGTATAAGGGTATACGACTGGTGATACCACCCGCTGTTTTTCATCCGGGATTTTTCTTTAGCACCCGGTTATTGTTACGATACATCGCTTCGCTTCCTTTAAAGAATAAATCTTTGCTGGAACTGGGAGCAGGCAGCGGATTGATCGCCATGTATGCAGCCCGGCAGAGCGCCCAGGTTACAGCCACTGACATCAACCCGGTAGCTATTCATTCACTGGAAATGAATGCGCGCAGCAATCGCATTCCACTGACCATTATCAAATCCGATCTGTTCACGGACATTCCCCAACAGTCGTTTGATCTTATTGCCATCAATCCGCCTTATTATAAAAAACAACCACAAACCCCGGCTGAATATGCCTGGTATTGTGGCGAGGAAGGTGAATATTTTCAACAATTGTTCAGTGGGTTGAAACAGTATACACATGCACAGACAACTGTATTAATGGTATTGAGCGATGGATGTGATGTTGACATGATTAAGCGTATGGCAGCTGGTAATGGATTTAAAATGAATTGTGTGTTTACAAAAGCAAATTGGTTAGAAGTGAGCTATATATTTAAAGTTGAAAATTGACAAGGTGAGTTGACAAGGTAACCTGTAAGGTCTGGTTCATCTATATAATGGCACCCCGCTGAGGCGGGGCGCCATGTAGGAGGAAAATAGCAGAAGTCCGAAAAAACGGAAATCCTTTCACGATTCACGGGCAACAACGAAAGACTATCATGAACAAAAATATTCTCTTTACGCATAGCTATTTCTTAAGGTTCGACCCAAAACAATGGGCAACGGGGCAACCTTATCCCCCGCTGGCTACCTTGTATGCCGCAGCCCTGATGCGTGAAAACGGTTATGCCGTCTCCTTATTCGATACCATGTTTGCGCATACAGCGCAAGACATTCAACCCGCTATAGAGCAACAGTTGCCGAATTTCTTTGTGTTGTATGACGATGGGTTCAACTACCTGACCAAGATGTGTTTGACCAATATGCGTGAAGCGGCATTCGACATGATGAAACTGGCCAAAGCAAAAGGTTGCACAGTGATCGTATCCAGCTCAGACAGTACCGACCATTTTGAACAATACCTTGCTGCGGGTGCCGATTTTGTGATCATTGGAGAAGCAGAAATGACCTTGCTGGAATTGGTTCAAGCCATCAATCAAAATGAAAGCAATGTTAACCACATAGCCGGACTGGCATTTATGCAGGATAAGGAGGTGCTTAAAACACCAAAACGCATGGTGATGAAAGACCTCGATGCACTGCCCCAGCCTGCCTGGGACCTGGTTGATATTACCCCATACCGGTCGATGTGGCTAAAAAGCTCCGGTTATTTTTCCCTGAATATTGCCACCACCAGAGGCTGTCCGTTTAAATGTAACTGGTGTGCCAAGCCCATTTATGGCAATCGTTATAATGCGCGTTCGCCGGAAAAAGTAGTGGAAGAATTAAAAATGCTGCAGTCGACTTTCGCATTTGATCACATCTGGTTCTGCGACGACATCTTTGGGTTGAAACCCGGTTGGGTACATGCCTTTGCCAATTTGGTGGAGCAGGAACAATTGCAATTCCGTTTTAAGATCCAGGCCAGGGCCGATCTGTTATTACAGGAGAACACCATAAAAGACCTGGCTCGAGCCGGTTGTCACAACATCTGGATGGGTGCGGAAAGTGGTTCGCAAAAGATACTCGATGCCATGGACAAAGGGACCACGGTTGAACAAATTTACCAGGCCACTACTTTGCTCAAAAAGAATGGCCTCAATCCTTCTTTCTTTATTCAATTTGGCTATCCCGGTGAAACGCGTGAAGACATTGCCAAAACCATCCGCATGATCAAGGACCTGTTGCCCTATGAAATGGGCATCTCGGTCTCATATCCATTGCCCGGCACGTTGTTTCATGAACGCGTAAAAGCCGAGCTCACCCAAAAAGCCAACTGGACCGATTCAGATGAGCTGTTGCTGATGTTCCACAATACCTATCCGCCCCGATACTATAAAAAACTGCATCGCTATGTACACCTTGTTTTTCGAAAGCAACAAGGCTGGGTAGCCTTACGCAATGCAGTAAAGAACCCATTTGCTGTTTCCCGTACTGATTTTAAAAAGATTGTATCCGCCTGTTTGCATTTTCCATCGCTGCTGGTAGAACGGATGCAATTAAACCGGTATGCCCATGAATAAAGCAACCAACTTTAATGTACTGGCAGGCACCTATGATGTGGTGTTTACAGATAGCCTGATTGGCCAGGCACAACGCCGTGTCAGTCATAAATGGTTGCAACCGCTGCTGGCAGGTAAAACAGGTATGCAGCTACTCGAGATCAATTGTGGTACTGGCGCCGATGCATTCTGGATGGCCAACCAGGGACATTCGGTGATCGCTACTGATGGATCACCCGCAATGGTCGACCATGCTCAACAAAAAACAGCCATAACAAACACAGCCGGTCAAACCGCATTTCAACACTGTGCGTTCGATGCATTGCATTCCACCTTTCAAAATCAGCAATTCGATGCTATAGTATCCAATTTTGCCGGTTTGAATTGTGTGTCACCTTCAGCTATGAAAGAATTGTCTACACAGATCCAATCATTGATACGCCCTGGTGGTTACCTGGCCGTTGTATTGTTTGGTAAATATTGTTTGTGGGACAGCTTTTATCATCTGTTGAAAGGCCAACCCCGCCAGGCATTCAGAAGGTGGACGAATAAAGAAGTAATGGTGCAACTATCACCAGGCGTACAACAACCGGTTTATTATTATTCTGTAAAAGCATTTAAACGGTTGCTGGCGCCATTGCAACTGATTGAAAAAAAACCGATAGGTGTATGTATCCCACCCTCGTGGCTGGAGGCATACATGCAACATCACCCACGCCTGTTTCACTCGCTGGTACAATGGGAAGAGCAGTTAGGTAGCTCATCCCTGGTTACCAGCCTGGCCGATCACGTATTTCTGTTATTTAAAAAAGAAGCCAAATGAGGATCCTGTTAACACACGGATATTTTATAGAAGAAGATCCCAAGGAACAAGCCATTATGCGGCCCTACGTCCCCCTGGGCATCCTGTATATTTCTGCCTACCTGGAACAACATGGCTATGACAATGAGGTATTTGACAGCACCTTCGCCTCCTTCGATCTATTATGCGCGCAATTATTGCAACAACGCCCACATGTGGTTGGTATTTACACCAACCTGATGACGAAACTGAATGTATTGCGCATCATTACTTATATAAAAAGTCAGCCCGCATTACAACATACTAAAATTGTGCTGGGCGGCCCTGAAGTAAGAAACCACGCTATTAAGTTCCTGGAACATGGCGCTGATTTTATAGCATCGGGTGAAGGGGAACAAACCATGCTTGAGCTGGTCCAATATCTGGAAGGAACTTTTACCGGTACACTTACCGATATTGAAGGCATCTCCTTCCTTGACCCCCAAAATGGTTTACAAACAAATAAAGAACGTACCAAAGTAAAGAACCTCGATGTGTTGCCGATGCCAAACCGGCGTAAAGTAAACCTGTCGTTGTATTTCGATGCGTGGAAAGGACGCCATGGCACCAGCACTGTTTCTATAAGCACCATGCGGGGTTGCCCTTATAGCTGTAAATGGTGCAGCCGCGCCGTGTATGGACAAAGCTACCGCCGCAGAAGTCCATCAAAAGTAGCAGATGAAATTGCCTACATAAAAGCCAATTATAATGTCGACAGTCTCTGGTTTGTGGATGATGTATTTACAGTAAGCCATCAATGGCTGGAACAGTTCACTCAGGAGATCACCAGCCGTAACCTGGCAATGCCTTTTGAATGCATTACCCGGGCCGACAGAATGAATGAAGAAGTGATCATCAATTTAAAAAAGAGTGGTTGTTTTCGGGTATGGATAGGTGCAGAAAGCGGTTCGCAAAAGATCATCGATCTGATGGACCGCCGCGTTGAAGTGGAACAGGTCCAACAAATGATCCAACTTGCCCGCAAGCATGGCTTACAGGCAGGCACTTTCATCATGGTAGGTTATCCAGGCGAAACAAAAGAAGATATTTATGCTACGGTACGGCATTTAAAAAACGCCGACCCCGATCTGTTTACCATTACCATAGCCTACCCCATAAAAGGCACACCATTATATGCAGAAGTGGAAGATCGCTTTGTGACCAGTTTACCCTGGGAAAGCAGTACCGACCGCGATATTGATTTTACCAGAACGTACAACAGAAAGTATTATGACTACGCCATTCAAATGATCAATTACGAAGTGAACTATCACAAGGCATTAAAAAAACCGGTAGCCAATTTATTCAGGCTGCCGATGCTGAAACTGCGCTCAACTTTGGCAAAAGGTCATATGTGGGTGGAAGAACGAAAAGCAGTAGGTGTGAAATAGTTTATTAGTCATTGAGTTTGTTAGTTCGTGTGTTTAAACTCAATAACCTGTTGGCAATTCAATTTCTCCTCAAGGGAATCAAGCACTTTTCGTTGGAAAAACTCAGGATTAGGTTTCGAGAAATGTTTCCCGATATGTAACCCCATGCGAATTCCATGAGCGTTGGTTTTCTGCAATTGTTCTTTTTTTGCCCAACGACGGGTTGTAATACGCATCAACCAGTTATCCAATCTGTTCCCTGCTTTATTATCGAGCAACCATTCCACCGTCTTTTTGAGCCAGCCTGATCTGCCTAGTGATCTTGATTCTTTTTTTACCGGTTGATTAGGGAAATAATTACCGGCCCAATTGTTCTGATCATAAAACCGGTCTATAGTGCCATTGCCGCTAACCGGTAACAAGGTGATCAGTTCGGTTGCCGTAAATATATTCTGCTCGTCAATACGTAGTGCGGCTTCATCGATATAATAATTCATGCAATACAAATGCTGATGTCCCGTAATAAAGGTCAGTTTCTTAAACAGGTGCATCAATGTTCGGGCAATCCAAAGGCGGTTGGTGTGTGTAATAATAAAATAATCTATGTCGGTATTTTGGTCAGCAAAGTTTTTTGATAAAGATCCCGAAATACCAATACCCCGTACAAAGGGGAACTGATATAAAAAACCACCCACTTTATACCCTGTGGCCAATAACGCACCTGCCTGCTGATTGCCGTTTATTCTTCTGGTGCGCAAAGCCGGGTCTTGCTGCAGGGAATAAAAAATACCCATTCGAAAAACGCGGTTATCATCAACCAGTTGTTGCAAGGTCAGCAGCACATCATCCATGGCCACGGGTTGATCGAGGAAATGATACGTTTCTTCCAGTGTAAGCGGATAATTAAAAATATCAAAATAAGCTAATACTTTTATGATACTTTGCTCGTATTGTACAGGCATGCAACAGAGTATTGTTAATAAAGGCAACTGAATTAATTTAAAAGCCGTATACTGTAATAAGAATACTATGATTTGTGAAAAAAGGTTGCCTTTGTTGAAAAAGACCGTTCTACGAAAGTATATAGATAGCAAAAGAGGCTATTTCTTCTGCAAACGGATACTGGATGTATTGTTTGCAACGGCAATTATACTAACTGTACTAAGTTGGGTATTGCCGTTACTGGCATTATTAATAAAACTCAGTTCAAAAGGCCCGGTATTCTTTTTACAAAAACGTACCGGTCGTGGCGGGAGATCCTTTACCTGTTACAAGTTACGCACATTAGCACATAACCCTGTAGCCCACACTAAACGCGTGGATATTGGAGAAGAAACCACTACCCCACTGGGGCTGTTCCTGCGGCAATCGAATCTCGATGAGTTGCCCCAGTTTTTTAATGTATTGGCCGGCAGTATGAGTCTTGTTGGTCCCCGTCCCCATATGCATGCAGATTGCAATGAGTTTGCCGCCCTTATTCCCCGGTATAAATTCCGTAACCTGGTAAAACCAGGCATAACCGGCCTTGCCCAGGTAAAAGGCTATCATGGAAAGGTCATCAGCCTTGAGTGTATATATAAAAGGTATGAATGGGATGTCTGGTATGTACAATATGCCAGCTTTTGGCTTGATATTAGAATAATTGCCAATACTACCTGGCAAACCGGCCTGGCGGTTTTAGGACTCAGAAAAAAGAAACAGCCGACCCCAATTATAATTATGGCCAACATTCAGCCTAAAAACAAGCACCGCAAAAGAGAAAAGGTTCAGATCCCCGAAAGTCCCAAAAGCTATTAGAAATTCAATGCCCCCATAACTCAATAACCTAATAATTTCATTACCAACCACCTGAATACACTTCCCGAAACCAGCAACTGGTAATAACCGGCCCCGGTAACTGAGTAACTTTCATCCTTTTATATTAATTTTGTGCTAAAACAAGGGGATTTCTGTAGCAAATAGAACATATACTATATGTTTTTGTCATTTTTTTGCATTTAGCTTTACCTGTTTGCCTGAATATCCCTACCTTTGCAAACTCTTTAAAAGGGTAGTTCATGAACAGCCGACGGAATTACGATATCGCTTTTGTAGGACTGAAACCAGGCAATCATGAATTTGAATATACCATCGACGATAAGTTCTTTGTAGAGTACCAGGAGCAGGACTTCCGCCATTGCACGGCTCATGTAAAGCTGACGCTGGAAAAACAAAACGGCTTTATGCTGTTGAGGTTTGAAGTGGGTGGAAAATTGGAAGTTACGTGTGATCGATGTGGCAATAACCTGCCACTGGAATTGTGGGATGAGTTCAACATTGTTGTAAAAATGGTGGACGAACCAGATGTAATGAATGAACAGGAGGAAGATCCCGATGTTTATTACATCTCAAAAGGCGAAAGCCATTTGCACATAGCCGACTGGATATATGAATTCATAAACCTGAGTATTCCTATGCAACGGATGTGTGCAGATGACGAAATGGGCGGGCCACACTGTAATAAAGAAGTGTTGGAAATGCTCAAAAAGCTGGAAGAGCAGAAACAACCATCCGCCAATCCTTTGTGGAAAGGATTGGAAAAGTTTAAAGATCTGGAAGACAACTGATTATTTTAATTGAAGTTATAAATTTGAGTGTATGCCTAATCCAAAACGGAGACATTCCCAACAACGGGGTGCTAAAAGAAGAACACACTATAAGGCTGAAAAAGTGACCTTAAGCAAAGACAGCACTACAGGTGAAACGCATGTACGCCATCGCGCTCACGTGAGTGAAGGCAAATTGTATTATAAAGGAAAAGTAGTTGTAGAAAAGGCTTAATGCATTTAAGCCCTTTTTTTGATCTACTTTATTATTATAACATAATAAGCCTCGTTGCCGGAAATGACTATCTGTTTAGACATGATGGGCGGAGACTTTGCACCACTTGAAGCTGTAAAGGGCATCCGCGATTACCTGACAGAAGCTGATAATCCGGCTCTGTTGTTTCTAGTGGGCGATGAAGCGCAGATAAATCCATTACTGCAGCAACATCAAATACCTGCCGATAAGGTTAAGGTAATTCATGCCCCTCAGGTAATTGAGTATAATGAATCTCCTACCAAAGCGCTGAAAGAAAAGCAGCAATCGTCGATCGCTGTGGGCTTTCACTTGCTGGCTACAGGAAAAGCGGGCGCTTTTATCAGCGCCGGTAATACCGGAGCCATGCTGGTGGGTGCTATGTATAGCATTAAACCCATGGAAGGCGTTCAGCGGCCAACTATTTCTACCATTATTCCCAAAGACAACGGAAAAACAGGTCTGTTGCTCGATGTTGGCCTTAATGCCGACTGCAAACCCGAGCACCTGAACCAGTTTGCCCTATTGGGTTCGCTGTATGCGAAACACATTCTGGGCATCGATAATCCGCGTGTTGCATTGTTGAATATTGGTGAAGAAGAAGGCAAGGGCAACCTGCTGGCGCAAGGCACCTACCCCCTGCTGAAAGAAAATGATCAGATCAATTTCACTGGGAATGTGGAAGGCCGCGATGTTTTTCTCGACAAAGCCGATGTAGTGGTTTGTGATGGATTTACTGGAAATGTGATCCTGAAAATGGCTGAATCCATTTATGAGATCACCCACCGGAAAGAGATAAAACACGAATACCTCGACCGCTTTAATTTTGAATTGTATGGCGGGACCCCGGTATTAGGCATTGCCAAACCTGTGATCATTGGTCATGGCATTTCTCACGCCAAGGCGTTTGTTGCCATGATCCACCTGGCAGAGAAAATGATAGCCACCGATCTGATGGGTAAAATGAAAGCCAGTTTCGAATCGAAATAATCCTTCACCATTTACGATATTATCCCCCCCAACCATAGCGTAGGGGGGGATTTTTTTTGGTTGAATGGAAAAACAGATAATGCAGCCTGCACCTTAAACTTTGTGCCATTATTTCCTAACTTTCATCCTGAAGCCTTTCTTCCATGAATGAGATCATTGGTTACCTGCGGAATTATTTTCAATCCATCAACCGCACCGTTTTTCTACTCACCACCCTCCTTGTAGGCATAGCTATTACCTGTAATTATACCCTCAGCATAGAACCCGCCATTGTGGCGCTATCTTCCTGGCCCCTGCGCATTGCCGGGTTCTTTATGCTGTTTGGGTTTATTTTTTCAGCCGCCTGGGTGCTGCAGTTCCTGATTGCCCGGTCAACTGTTCCCTATGACCCGTTCTTTTTGGTATTATTACTGGCGGCACCCGCCATTTTCGCCATCAAGATCACCTTTGGCGAGGTATCAAACTCCCTGACGGCACACTTCCCCTACCCCTGGAACCAATATTGGAACAAGGTACTCGACTGGCCCCTGAAACTACTGGTAGTAGTTATGGGGGTAACCGCCTTGTGGCGATTGGGCCGTTTTGATAACCCCATAGCCGGTGTTCAGGCCCAGGGCTTCAGAGTAAAGCCTTATTTACTTTTATTACTGGGCATGGTGCCCCTGATCGCTTTTGCAGCCACGCAAAACGATTTTCTGCATACGTATCCCAAAGTGCAGCGCATTGACATAATAGACCAATACGTGCAGCCTGGCTTTCTCTGGAAAGGCTTGTATGAACTTTCCTATGGGATCGACTTTTTGACGATAGAGTTTTTCTTTCGCGGATTTTTAGTGCTTGCGTTTGCCCGTTTTGCCGGTAAACATGCCATATTACCGGTGGCGGCATTCTACTGTTCCATTCATTTTGGAAAGCCCCTGTTTGAATGCATTACCTCTTATTTTGGAGGCATCATCCTCGGTGCCGTAGTATATAATACGCGTAGCATCTGGGGAGGATTAATAGTACACCTGGGTATTGCCTGGCTCATGGAACTGGCAGGTTACCTGGGGCATGTATATAAAGGAGGGTGAATTACTATTACAGTAAATACAGGTTGGTCTGTTTTATGTAAGCGCAAAATGGATATTCCCGGGCTATAGCGTTAAGGCGGGCCACTGTTTCTTCACTGGGAGGAGTAGGCAGTGCGTTGTTTAACAACAGCTTTTCTGCTTTTTTAGCGTTCTCAAAAGTGTGGATGGTAGTTTTGCTCGTAGTTGAAACCAAGTTGAATGTGTTCTTTTTCATGCACAAAATTTACAGGTAGTGAAAAAATGTAATTAGACAGGCTTCCACTGGATACGTGCGCTACTTAATAAAAATCAGAACAGCTAATTCATTAGGCAAGAAAAAGTGAGACTCGTTACTTATTTATTCAAATGGCTAGCGGAAAATGAAAGAAGAATGATATATAACAATTAATTCGATCTATTCAAAGATAGATCAAATTCAGCTAAAGAGAAAGATTTTAACAAAAAAAATCGCCCTTTCCTTTTAGAAAAATAGAATACTAGGGTAATATACTTATTACACTCAAAGAAAATATTCCCCAAAATCATAATGGATCGTGTTCTCTCTGTTTGTAATAAACGCAAAATGGATATTGCTTCGCTAATTGATTTAATTGCTCAATCATTTCTTCGGTTGGTGGTGGAACTACGTTCGACAGCCTTTCAACCGTTGTTGATGTGCTGATCTTGATCCTGCTGGCACGGCGTGTGATCCTTCTTGTAATAACTGGCAACTCCATTGCAGGAGAATAAATTGTTGCCGATGATTTCTTCATACGTTCAACTTTAAAGTGTTATCAGATTGTGGTCCCCTATAAAAATATGTATGGCTTCTTTAGGCCTTGAAGTAAACTGCTACCAATCAAACATTGTAATAACCAAAAGGTTCATTGAGCACAGATTCCTCTAAGCAAAACGGGTGAGACTTAACATTTCTGTAGTAAAATTCTTGATTTAAGGTCGTAATGATGAGGTTCAGAAAGTTATCTAAAAATTAAATCTTTTTCTTATGCTATCCAAATAATTTACATTGGTAAAATAGAAAAAAAATTACGCCTGATGATAACTGAAAGATCATCAGGCGTAATGCAAAAAATCTTTATAAACAATGTTGTTCGTACGTCGAATTAATCAACCGATTGCAAGTAATCTATACCGATCGCATTGATACCGGTGCCACTTTTTTTACCTCTCAAATAAATGGTAAATGCATTGAATTGTGTAAGCGGGAACGTACTGGTTGATTGTGCAATC
Organism: Niastella soli; assembly: GCF_017742245.1. Classification (GTDB taxonomy): domain Bacteria; phylum Bacteroidota; class Bacteroidia; order Chitinophagales; family Chitinophagaceae; genus Niastella; species Niastella soli. Next base: position 99,878 of record NZ_JAGHKO010000005.1, on the reverse strand, counting down.
ACGGAATCAGTGCCTGACTTTTTTACACTCACCGTATAATTACTGGGTGTTACACCAGTAAACTGATTATAATAATCTACAGATACATTATCGGCAAAACTGCGAGTGCTTGATACCATTGTGTTATCAAAATAAACGTCCACATCACCAATTTCCGGGGCCATATGAAAAAACCGGAAGAACGATCTGTCACTGGTAAGCTGTGAATAATCATCAGTAATTCGTGTAGCCGCTACATGTGTTGAATCGTAATTATAAAGCAACAGCGTAAAATATTTAGATGAGTCGTACAAAGCGGCTGGTATAGAGGCCACTAAGCTATCGCCTCCGCCTTTTTTGAAACTGATCGCAAAAATGCCCGGGTCAAGCGCAGAATATGAACTGGCTACTGTTCCGGCATTAATGGCAGAGGAGGCCTTTGTATTATCGAAATACACTTCAACTGGCGGGCCCCAGGGAGCCAGATGCATCAGCGAAATATAAGTTTTTGGGGTGGGTGCGGAGGTCTTGGCTTCTTTTAAACAACCACTCATTGCCACAGCTACAAAAGCCAGTATTCCCAACATCAAAAAAGCATTTTTTCTTACTTGCACAGTTTTCATTTTAAGTTAACAAATTTTGATTGTCGTAGATTTTATAATTTTTAGTGTGATTAGTAGCTATTTATCGCATCAGACCACAAATTTACCAATAAGTTTAGCCGGTATAACGATTTTCTGGCCTTTATGACAAATAACCAGTTACTTACGTTGCACCTTATAATTACATAATAGTTGATTATAAAGCAAAAAGAGCCCTTTGGGCCCTTTTTTGACACTGAAAAATCTTTTTATTTCTATCCATTCCGGCGCCAGCCTCCATGTCCCTGGCCACGGTCTCCTCCTCCAGCTGGCGGATTTCCACCACCGTTCTGCTGTTGAACCTGAGGTTGTTGCGGCTGCCCGCGAAAACCACCAAAACCGCCCCGCTGTGGCTGGCTACCCTGATCTTGGCCCCGCCGCTCAAAGGAAGGTTGTTGCCGGCGTTCTTCAAATTGACGTCGGTTATTTTCGGCCTCAGTATTACGCTGGCGCATTTGTTCCTGTTGTTGCCGGCGGTTGTTCTCTGCCTCCGCATTCCGTTGCTGCATCATCCGTTCCATTTGTCCCCGGCGATTATTTTCCGCCGCCTCGTTCCTTTGCCGCATCTGTTCCTGCTGTTGGCGTTCTTCAAACTGACGACGATTATTGGCATCGTTATTTCTTTGTCGCATCATCTGCTCCTGCTGTTGACGTTCTTCAACCTGGCGACGGTTATTGTCATCGTTGTTCCTTTGCCGCATCATCTGCTCCTGCTGTTGGCGCCTGTCTTCAAATATCGACCGGTTGTTTCCATCATTGTTTCTGTCGCGCATCCGCTCCTGTCTTCTTTCTTCAAACTGACGGCGGTTATTGGCATCATCATTTCCGGTGCGCATCATACGTTCCTGTTGTTGGCGGCGTTCTTCAAAACCACCCATGATGTTCCCCCGGCGATTATTACCGGCCATGTCATTACGCTGATCACGGCTAAATCGTTGAACCCTTTCAGGCGCATACCGATTGTTATCCCGATCTACGCGTGGACGGTAAATGGCCACTTCATTATTGTGAAAACTGGATCTGCCAGGCCGGCCCGCATCCCTGATGCCCACAGAACGAATTGATTCGCGGGTATACCGCTCTACCTCCCGCCTGCCAGGACCCGTTACAAATACATTTCTTTCGCGGCGATAGTTATTTATGACAGTGGTATTATTAATGATGGTAACATTGCGTTGTACACCATAACAATGGTCATACACCCGCGGTGAAGCAATGTATTGCCGGTCAACAAAACACCAGTAATTCGAGGGAGGCGAATAATGACCAAAAGAAAGGTTTACTCCTATGCTGAACTGAGGCCCCAGCGGCGCCCAGCCGTAATAGTCACCCCCACTGCGCCAGCAAACCCAGGCCGGTGACCAGTCGTAACCTGGCATCCAGAGCCAGCCATAATAATCATCGTAAAACCAACGGCCGTAGTGAAAAGGCGCCCAGCCCCAGTCGTAGTCCGACACCCACATCCATTCATAGTCATCATTCCAGACCCAGTGACCGTTGGTGCTGTATGGTCTGAAATCGGGCCCCATATCAGGACGCCAAACATATCCGTATTCAGGATAGTCAATCCAGTTTCCATATGGCTCCAGTTCGTCGTAAAACGTCTGGTACGAAACCTGCACCGATACCTGGGCAGCGGCTTTATTGGAAGCGCCGCCAATCAGTAATAACAATAGTATTACAGGTGTGCTGATTATTGCAATTCGTTTCATTTAGGTGAGTTTTAGAATACACGATTAGAAAGGGAACTAAACAAGGTGTTCAATTCCTTCTTATTCAGTTAGAACGAATACAATGCCATGCGTTTAGGGGCTTACACCTTTTAATAATACTTTATGTGAAGGAAGCGATAAAACTACGTTTTAACGAAACGTCTATGCAACTATTTGAACGGGTTCCCATATAAAGATCGCCTCGCCTATGGCGAAGCGTGATAACTCTCTCCCAGACTGGTCAGGATGTTTGGGGAGGGGCTTTAAATAAAAATCGTCCCGTCTCGGCTAAGCCGAGACGGGACGATTGAATATGTTTGTAGGTTGACCGGCGATTAATTATAACCGAAGCCTTCGTGCATGGCCTTATACAAAGCTGCAGGCTTCATAGCAGGCACAATGATACGGCGAATAGAATATAATGGGTCCGTTTCATCGCGTTTTGCATATAACTGGAAGGCGGCGATCATACCTCTTTTCTTCAACTCTGGTATGCCTTCATGATTCCACAAACCAAAAGGATAAGCAAAGTACTGGATCTTCTTACCGGTAATAGCTTCCAGTTGTTTGGTAGGTTTCTCAACCTGAATTTCCCAATCCTTGCCCTGGTATTTCTTTACATTATGATGGTCCCAGGTGTGTGAACCGATCACATGGCCATTATCAGAAAGATCTTTGATCTGTTCTTTGCTCATATACCTGGGGCGGCCAATGGAAACCGTCATTACAAAGAATACGCCTTTGTAACCATATTTATCCATAAGAGGTTTGGCCACGGTGTATTGGTCCAGGTCGGTATCATCGAAAGTAAGCATCACCGGTTTTGACGGCAATTTGGCTCCTTCGTTGAGGTATGCATAATACTGATCGGGAAGAATGGTGTGATAACCGCTGTCGTGCAGCATTTTTAACTGATCAGCCAATACAGCTGGGGGAATAATATATGCCTGGGCTGTTTTGGAATCAGTAGGCTTCCAGTCGCGCACCTGGTGATAACATAACACAGGTACTTCCGGGCGACCCAAAATGGTTTTAGGGTCAGCTACTTTCATTCCATCAATAGATGGCATGGGCTCAGCTTTTGCTGAATTACCGGCACCAGGTGTTGGAAGTTCAGGTGTAGGTGTGCCAATTGCATTGGCAACTTTGGAAGGACTTTCATGACAATTGGCTGCCATAAAGCAAAACAAAGCAAGTGTCAGGATAGCTATCAATTCTGGCTTAGAGCGAAATGTATGTGTCTTCATAGAATGTCGCAAACTTACGTAAAATAGGCATTGCTTAAACGGGCAAAACCCCTTATTTGTTGTAGAATGTACGATACACCTGTCACTTTTTATGCACATGTAGAGTAGACCTTTTAAGCTTTGCAGTTTTTACTATGTAGCCATACAAGTTACCCTATATTGGAATTCTGAAAATACCATTAACGGAACAATAACGAGTTCAGCGTTCACAGTTCAGGGTTCTTTGTTTCGGGATCCCTATTTAATTAACTCATTGCATTACCTTGCATTCTATTGCCCATTGCCTTTTATGAATCAGGTAAAAGATTATTATAAGATACTGGAGTTACCCACCACTGCCTCCTTACAGGAGATAAAACGATCGTTTAGACGACTGGCCCAGCAATTCCATCCCGACAAAAACGAGGGCAGTCAATTGGCAGCGGCCCAATTCCGCGAAATACAGGAAGCCTACGCAACATTAAGCGACCCCAAAAAGCGGGAAGCCTATCATTACCAGCGCTGGTATGTTCGCAGTACCGGAAAACCATTTGCCAGGGTACCCCTCACCCCCGCCCACATTTTACAGGAATGCCGCCTGTTGCAACAGTATGTAGCTTCTATGAATCTCTTCCATCTCAGGTTTGATGCAGTAAGTCTTCACATTCGCGAGTTGTTAACCGACAATGCCATTGGAATGTTGCAGGAACAAAAAGATCCGGCTACCAACCGCGATATTATTCAAAGTGTATTAATTGCGGCCCAACCATTACCCAAGAAATTCTTTCTGCCCATCGCAACCTTGTTATTAAAACTGGCTGATGACGATGTCACCGCCCGCTCCACCATTCAGGAGGCGCTGACACATAAAAAACAACGTCATATATGGGATAAATATAAGTGGGTATTGATGTTGGTTATAACCGCACTTATTTGCTGGCTTATATATCGTTTATAGCCGCTTCTGTTTTATCTTTAGTCAAACATTACCGGCATGAGAAAATACCTGTTGCTATGCATTTTACTTTATAGCTATTCCTTCCTACGTGCCCAAAACGACACAAGCAATACGGCCTTCATCCGGCTTTCTCTTCCAACCTACATTACCCATGTAAACCTGGTAAACGTTATTACGCAAAAAGTAGAGGCCGATCAAACAGTGGTTATTGAAAACGGGCGTATTAAGACTGTAGGCCCGGCCAAAAAGATAAAATCACCCGAGGCTGCCACGATCATTGATGCAACCGGTCAATACCTGATGCCCGGCATGACCGATGCGCATATTCACTTCTTTCAAAGTGGTGGATTATATACCCGGCCCGACGCCGTGAATTTGAACCATGCATACCCTTATGAAAAAGACCAGCAATGGGTAAAAGACAACCGTGCCGACCTAATGGTCCGTTACCTTGCCTGTGGCATTACTACGGTTATTGATGTGGGTGGTCCCTTTAGCAACTACGCTATCCGCAGCCAGTTAGATTCAGCTATTTTGGCTCCCAATGCCTTTGTGACCGGCCCGCTGGTTTCTACCTATCTCCCACCCAACCTCGATAAAAATGACCCGCCCATTGTAAAAGTGAACAGTGAACAGGAAGCCCGTGACCTGGTGAAAAAACAGCTGCCCTACAAACCGGATTTTATAAAGATCTGGTACATCGTTTTGCGCGACCAAAAACCTGAAACTACCTATCCAATTGTAAAAGCTGCTATTGAAGAAAGTCATGCCAACGGGTTAAAAGTAGCCGTGCACGCCACCCAGTTTCAAACCGCTAAACTGGCGGTCCAGGCCGGCGCCGACATTCTGGTGCACAGTGTTGATGACAAACCACTCGACAACGAGCTCCTGCAGTTGATGAAAAGCAGGAATATCGTGTACATCCCTACCCTGGTTGTTGCCGAGGGATACCACCGCACATTCACTCAGCAATTCAATTTTTCGGCTCATGACCTCACCTACTCCAATCCATTTATGTTGGGCACGTTGATGGACCTGCAACATTTGGGTAATAAAGCGCCTTTTGATTTTCACAATATGCGAAACCGGTTTCATATTCCTGCCAAAGAAGATACCATAATGGCCAACAACCTGAAATTGGCGCAACAGGCGGGTGTATTGGTAGTATCAGGAACAGATGCCGGTAACATTGGCACCCAACATGCCGCCTCTTTTCAAAATGAATTGCTGGCCATGCAAAATGCGGGGCTCAGTAATTGGGAGATCATTCGTTCTGCTACCATCAATGCGGCAAAAGGTTTTGGAAAGGACAAAGACCTGGGCAGTATTGAAAAAGGCAAGCTGGCCGACTTGTTGTTACTGGATAGTGATCCAACCCGCAGTCTGCCTGCGCCAGCCAGTATTCGCACCATTTTTCACCGGGGAGCGATCATTCAACCAGAACATTTAATACACCCCACGCCTGAAATGCTGGTGCAACAACAGATAAATGGGTATAACCTTCGTAATATTGAGGCTTTCCTGGCGCCGTATAGCGATAGTGTAACGATTTACAACATGCAGGGCAAAGTATTGATGAAAGGAAAACAGGAGTTGCGGGAAGAATATATTAAATATTTCAACAAAACACCCGAGCTGCATTGCCAGATCATAAACCGTATGGTAAAAGGCAACATCGTTGTTGACCAGGAAAGAATAACCAGCGCCACCGGTAAACCATTGGAAGGCATAGCTGTTTATAAAATAGAAAACGGTAAAATTGAAACAGTACACTTCATAGAATAAATATGGCACGCACACCTTCTGTTATGACACCACTAGGTAGTAAAGCACCCGGCTTTATATTACCTGATACAGTAAGCGGGAAAGAGGTATCTCTGGAGGCAGCCAAAGGCGCCACCGCCACTGTGATCATGTTCATTTGTAACCATTGCCCTTTTGTGAAACACGTAAACGCAGCGTTGGTAAAACTGGGGAATGATTATAAAAGTAAAGGCATCAGTTTTATTGCCATCAGCTCCAATGATGTGGCTGGTTACCCCGAAGACGGTCCGGAACAAATGAAACTGGTAGCCTCGCAACAAAACTATCCATTCCCCTATTTATATGACGCGTCACAGGAAGTAGCCAAAGCCTACGAAGCCGCCTGTACGCCCGACTTCTTTGTATATGACAGCAACCTATTGCTGGCATATCGCGGCCAGCTCGATGATTCCCGACCCGGTAACGACAAACCAAATTCGGCCGCCGATATCCGTAATGCACTGGATCATTTGATCCAGGGGAAACCTGTTCCAGCCGATCAAAAACCCAGTATTGGTTGTAACATCAAGTGGCGGGTAGTTGAATAGGTCGCTTAGAGGCGGGGTAATAACATCGGTACTCTTTTTTTGTACGCTGTATATTTTTCTCCAAACTGAGCAACCAGCTTTTTTTCTTCCAGCCTGGCTCCCCATACCGTATACAGTGTTATGATCACACAGGCCAATAAATTTTTTACATAAGGGTAAATAAAAAAAAGCGACCAGAGAAACAACAATGTACCGAAATACAAGGGGTGGCGAACATACCTGTTCAACCCGCTTAGCACCAGTTCGGGGGGCGGTTGCATTTTATAAAAGACACTGATGCCGCTGAGAGAAAAAAAATATTTCTTGATCAATGCACCCATTATAAATATTCCCACCAGCAAAGGCAGACAAAGAAATAATTTAACCCATACCGGAGCCTGGTATAAGAGGTGACTATGCAGAAAAACCTGGTACATTAAAACGGCAACAAGCGTAACTGCTGCAAATATTGAATAGGAAAAGGAATAATATTTATAATTAGCCACTAGTAGCTGTTGCATCAGGCGTTTCCACCAATTGGCGGCCAGTATGCTGTGAAATAGACCAAAAAGAGCCCACAGCGCTACGAGAATAATGTGGTTAACCAGAAACGTCATATTTGTTAAGGTACTGAATTAAATGGAAGGCTCGGGAAAGGCGGGATCCACTCACCACTCACATTTCGACCTGGAACTCTAAACTGTGAACTTGGAACTATTTATCTTTGCGCCATGCATTATGTATCCGTAGAAGCACTCGGCAAATCGTTTGGAGTAAAACCGTTGTTTGAGAACATCTCATTTCATGTGGAAGAAGGCGATAAAATTGCGCTGGTAGCCCGTAATGGCAGTGGTAAAAGTACCCTCTTACGAATTCTCGCCGGCAAAGAAACCGCCGATAGCGGCACCGCCTGGATCAATAAAGAAGTTACCGTAGCTCTTTTCGAACAGGACCCCGTTTTTGACGAGAAAGGTTCCATCCTGGATAATATTTTCTATCATAATCACCCGGTTATGAATGCCATCAGGGAATTTGAGGCCATCAGCGAAGAAGCTGATCCCGAAAAACTGAGCGCTGCCATTGTAAAAATGGATGAACTGGGCGCCTGGGACTTTGATGCCAAAGTAAAACAGATCCTGGGCAAACTGAATATCCATCACCTGAACCAACCGGTAAATACGCTCTCAGGAGGACAACGTAAACGTGTGGCCCTGGCCAAAACCCTCATAGACATTGGATTTGACCATAAACACGTATTACTGATCATGGATGAGCCCACCAACCACCTGGATATTGAAATGGTGGAATGGCTGGAAAATTACCTCGATCAGCAAAACGTAACCCTGTTGCTGGTTACCCACGATCGCTACTTTTTGGATGCCGTAAGTAACGAGATCTGGGAAATAGATGGCAGCCAGCTGTTTGTTTACAAGGGCGATTATGAAAATTATATAGAAAAGAAAGCTGCCCGTCAGGAAAGTGACGCCGCCAGCATAGAAAAAGCCCGAAATACCTTCCGCAAGGAGCTGGAATGGATGCGTAAACAGCCCAAGGCACGCACCACCAAAAGTAAAAGCCGTCAGGACAATTTCTATAAAGTAGAAGCCAAAGCCAAACAGCGGTTGGAAGACGCGCAATTGCAGTTATCCATGAAAATGAACCGGCTGGGTGGTAAAGTAATTGAGCTGAAAAAAGTATACAAGAGCTTTGGCGACAAACAAATAATGAAGGGTTTTGATTACACCTTCAAAAAAGGGGAACGCATTGGCGTGGTGGGCAAGAACGGTGCAGGTAAATCAACCTTCCTAAATATGCTGCAGGGCCTGGAACCCGCCGACAGCGGCAAAATAAATATTGGCGATACCGTGGTCTTTGGTAATTATTCACAACAGGGACTGGTGATTAAAGAAGACATGCGGGTAATTGAATTTGTGAAAAACATTGCAGAAAGCTTTCCACTTGCCAGCGGCGGTGCGTTAAGTGCGGCCCAATTCCTGCAATTATTCCTGTTCCCACCTGAACAGCAATACACCTATATTTCCAAACTCAGTGGTGGAGAAAAAAGACGGTTGCATTTATTGTCGATCCTGTTTCGCAATCCTAACTTTTTGATCCTCGATGAGCCTACTAACGACCTCGATCTGCCGACATTGGGCGTGTTGGAAAATTTCCTCAGTGAATACCCCGGTTGTTTACTCATTGTTTCGCACGACCGTTATTTTATGGACCGGCTGGTAGACCACCTGTTTGTTTTTGAAGGCGAAGGGGCTATTCGTGATTTCCCAGGCAACTATTCGCAATACCGGTTATGGTTAAAGGATAAAGAAGAAGAAGAAAAAACCGAGACAAAACCTGCGAAACAGGAAGTTAAAGCAGCGCCGGTTAAAGAAGCAGAGAAAAAGAAGATGTCGTATAAGGAAAAAAGAGAATTCGAACAATTACAGCAAGATATAGCAAACCTCGAAAAAGAAAAACAAACCATCACAGAGCAAATGAACAGTGGTTCCCTCCCGTTCGATCAGTTGCAGCAACTTTCGGTACGTATAAGTGAAATTACCAATTTGCTTGATGAGAAGGAATTACGCTGGTTGGAATTGAGTGAATTTGATGCTTAATAGTTTATGAGTTTGTTAGTTTGTTAGTTCAGGGTTCGAAACCTAATAACCAATGAACTAACAAACTTATCACCATTGCCGATTGCCGATTCTTCCTACCATTCAACCATGTATTCTTTCGAATCCAACACTGCTCAGTTATTTTTGATTAAAACAACAAACACACTATGAGACGAACGCTCCTGGTTATGGCTTTGGCGGCTGCTACCGCCGCCTCGGCGCAAAAGATCGCCGATCCCAGGCCATTTGCCAACACCATTACACCTGATGACCTTAAGAAACATTTGTATATAGTAGCCGGCCCCGCAATGGAAGGCCGTGAAACAGCCACAGAAGGACAACGCAAGGCCGCCGCGTATATTGAAAGCCAGTTTAAAGCCCTGGGCTTGCTAGCAGGCAATAAAGGCAATTTTCAATTAGGCTTTCCTATCTACCAGGATTCACTGAACAAAGCAGCGATAGAAGTGAACGGCAAGCCGTTTACCCTGTACAATGATTTTACGATCAGCATGATGATGGCGCATACCAATACCGTATTCGGAAGTGAAGTAGTGTTTGTTGGAAATGGCATCATTGACAGCACACACAACGATTTTAAAGGCGTAGCCGGCAAGATCGTATTGATCATTCAGCCCCCTTCCTCATCCACTGGCGGCGGTACCAGGGTCGGAAAACGCGACGGGTTGGTCCCTTATGCGATCATGGAAGCTGCACAAAAAAATGGTGCAGCAGCTGTTTTAATAGCACAAACTAATTTTACCCGCCGCAGTAACACATCCCGCGTAAAAGGCCCGGCCTATCTCGATGGGTTTCAAAAATCAATTGATCCCAATACCTATTATATCTCCGAAGAAATTGCCAAAGCCATCATGGGTGCCGATTTCGATGCAGCCAGGGAAGCACTGAAAACTGGTAATGCGCAACCCAAATCGTATATGGCCAATGTAATGCTCGAATTCAGAAAAGACAGAATTGAATTAGCGAGCAGTAACGTGGTGGGTTTTCTGGAAGGCAGCGATAAAAAAGAGGAGTTTGTTTTTATCACGGCACACTATGATCACCTCGGCAAACGCGGCGATTCTGTTATATACTATGGCGCCGATGACGATGGCTCAGGTACCGTAAGCGTACTGGAACTGGCCGAAGCTTTTGCAAAAGCCAAGGCTGCTGGTAAAGGTCCACGCCGGTCAATCGTTTTCATGACCGTTTCGGGTGAAGAAAAAGGATTGTGGGGATCTGAATTTTACAGTGATCACCCTTTGTACCCATTAGAAAAAACCACCGTCGATCTGAATATTGACATGATCGGCCGTATTGATCCTAAACGTAAAGAAGGCGACAGCACCAATTATGTGTATGTGGTAGGTGACGACAAACTCAGTTCCGACCTCCGCCCTATCAGCGAGGCCATGAATAAAAAATATACCAAACTGGAACTGGATTACAAATACAATGCACCTAAAGACCCCGAACGTATTTACTATCGCAGCGACCATTATAATTTCGCCCGTAAAGGCGTGCCCATTATTTTTTATTTCAACGGAACGCACAACGATTACCATCGTCCAAGCGATACCCCCGATAAGATCAATTATAACCTGATGGCCAAAAGAGCCCAATTGGTATTTTATACAGCATGGGAAATGGCCAACCGCAATGAGATGCTGAAAAGGGATATTCCACTTTCGGAACAATAATTAATAAACACCTTATATGAATAGCCACGGTTTTCAACCGTGGCTATTCTGTTTTACAGGCAACCCACCAAACCTCCCCTGCGTATTCTTTATCCAGTCAAAACAATGCGTATGAAAAAATTATTCCCTCCAGGGGTTGCAGGCATTGTATTGTTTGCCATGTTATCCCATAGCTGTACACATGATTCCGACACAGGTCCAACAACCGTCAGGAAATGGAACGTGACATTAAAAGCCATCAATGAAGTACCCGCCGTACCGAACAGAAATGAAGAAGGCGACGCCATCATTGAACTGCTTTCTGACAACACGTTAAAATATAACATTCATATTCACAACCTGTCATCAACCGATGCATTGACCAATGCACATATTCATACGGGCGATGCGGGTACCTCGGGTCCCGTTTACATCCCATTTAACCCAACCTTTGTTGGCCCGGGCACTACCGGGGTGGTTACCGGGTTACGGCAAGGCCAGGTGGATACGTTAATGAACAAACCGGTGTATGTCAATGTGCATTCTAACCAGGTGCCGGGTGGATTAGCCCGGGCTCAGCTGGATAAAGAAGTGGTATTTGCCATGGATGTGCCGTTGGCTGGCGGAAATGAAGTACCGCCGGTTACCACCACAGCGACTGGCCTGGCCATTCTGCGGCTCACTGGCGACAAAGTGTTGTATTCAAAAGTAACCGTGAATAACCTGGAAACAAACGACACCCTAACGGTATCACACATCCACCCAGGAGCAACTGGCACCAATGGATCGCCGCTTATTTTTCTTTGTAATAGTGTAACTGATTTTGGTGTACTGAAGATCTCCAACCCCTTGGATGATGCATCTTTTGATCAATTAAAAAATGCGTCCATGTATGTAAATGCGCATTCGCGCAAACATGGAGCCGGATTAATAAGAGGGCAAATTAGGTAGCTAGTTGATAGGGTTGATAAAGGGAAGTAAGTAAGGAGTAGGAAGTTGATCAGTTGACGAGTGCCGAGTGGGTCCGCAAAAATGCAGATTGCCGAAAGTAAGTCCCGAAAATCGGGAACCTACTTACAACTGACAACTCACAACTCACTTCTTAATCTTATAACAGAACCTGAACAATTTACCTTCAAAATCAAACGGTGTGGTGGCGCGGGTGATATCTTTTATTTCAGACGATTCGATCTGTTTTTGGTCCAGCTCAAACTTTCGATAATTGGTACTGAAGTAAATAACACCGCCAGGCGCCACTGCCCGTAAAGTTTTATTCAACAGTTCCGCATGATCGCGCTGAATATCGAGAAAGTCTTTCATGCGTTTGCTATTACTGAATGTGGGCGGGTCCATTACCACCAGATCGAATGAAGCTGGCGCCAGTGAATCGAGGTATTGCTTTACATCGGCATGAACAAAATGATGTTTTTTCTCATCATAGAACTCATTTAATCGCATATTCTCTTCGGCCCATTGCAAATACGTTTTTGACAGGTCAACAGAAGTAACCTGGGCAGCGCCGCCGGCAGCTGCATAAACAGAGAAAGAACCGGTATAACAGAACAGGTTCAGCACTCTTTTTTCATTGACTTCATTACGCACCATACCACGGGTAATGCGGTGATCAAGAAACAAACCGGTATCGAGGTAATCACTCAGGTTGACCCTGAATTTCAACCCCGCTTCTTCAACAATAAAATTGGCACCTGCTTCGCTCACCCGCTGGTATTGCCCCAGGCGGCCCGGTTTGCGCTGGCGTTCTTTTATGTATACATTGTCAACCGGCATTTGCAAGACGTCACAGATCAGCTCTATACAGGTTTCCAGCCAGGCTTCATGCTCACCCTCGGCCATTTCAAATTTCCGTTTGTATTCAGCCAGGTACAAATTATCGCCATAGCGCTCTATACATAAAGCAAATTCAGGCAGGTCATGGTCATATATGCGATAACAGGTAATACCCTGACGCTTTGCCTGCTTGCTTAAATGCCGGTACACCTTGATGAGCCGGTTACGGAACATTTCGAATTTCTCTGGGAGCATGCCGCAAAAGTAAGTTGATAAGTTGACAAGTTAACCAGTTGACAAGGGAAGACCGATAACTTGAAACGCGGAACCCGGAATGGGCAATGGGGCCTTCGCTATCCGCCAAAGGCGGACACGCGCTCAGGATTCACTCAGTAACCCAACAATCAACAACCTAATAACCTACGAACCTAATAACTGAAACCTGGAATCCTGAAAGCAAGACCTTAAACTGAAAACCCTGAGCTTTAAACGTTCATATACTTCTTTAACCAAAGGAACCCAATAGCTGTAGCAAAGCTGGTTCCGCCCAACGCCCACCACAAAGCATTGAACCCCGCATGTTCGGCAATTTGTGAACCCAGGAAGGGGCCGGTAGTTTGTGCAATTGACCAGGCAATGGTATATAAACCTGCGTATTGCCCACGGTTGTGATCGGCACTGCGGGCAGTCCAGAAAGTATTCATAAAAGGCAGCACCAGGATCTCCCCCATGGTCATTACCACCATCATCAGCAAGGCCATCACATGATTGATGTGAAAGATGTTCAGCATAAAATAGGCCAGGCCAACCAGAAAGGTACCCCTTGAAATATAATACAGGTTCGAGCGGCGGCCTTCCAGTTTAAAAATGAGCACCATTTCAATAATAGCGATCATAATACCGTTGAGCGCGCCAATTAAGCCAATGAAACGTTCGTTAAAATGCAGTTCAATTTTGTAATAGGCATTCAGGTTAGTGAACAACTGAAAAAAGCAGCCTGCAAACAATATGGTAAGTAAAATGAACAAAAGATAGATCTTATCGCGATAGGGAGAATGTGAAGGATCAGCAACCACTTCTTTTTTAACCGGGCGCACCTGTTTGGAAGGACGCAGAAAATACCACAGCAGCAATACCGCTGTAAGGTTGGTAGCCCCATCAACCCAAAACAACAATTCATAATTGATGGCAGCCAACAAACCACCAATGGCGCTTCCAACGGCCCAGCCCAGGTTAATGGCCAACCGGTTCAGTGCATACGAACGGGTACGGGTATCGTCTTTACTGTAAACAACAATAGCGGTAGAGTTGGCCGGGCGGAATGCCTCATTCACCAGGCTCAACAAAAAGGTAAATAAACAGATCAGTGGAAATGATCTCATTTGGCCCAACACCATGAACATAATGCCACCACCACCCAATGTGATCAGCTGCACGGGGTAAAAGCCAATGCGGTCGGTTAGTTTGCCACCCAAAAAGCCACCGGTCACTGCACCCAATCCAAACAGCGCCATAACAAAACCTGCCTGACCAATACTGTATCCCATGGCCGGACTGGTAAGATAAATTGTCATGAAAGGCAAAACCATGGTGCCGCTGCGGTTCACTAACATTACAAACGACAGCCACCAGGTTGAAGGAGATAATCCGCTATATGCGTTTTTATACAGAGAAAGTGTTCTGCTTATCATGTGACTGTAGTATTATAAAAAAAAACACCCGTCTCGGCTGAGCCGAGACGGGATGCAATTTATAATAAATCTCACAGCAGACAGGGGAAAAACTTAACTGCCAAACACTTTTTTCAGAATATCTGTAACACGGGCAGCAGGATCTTTACGGATCTTTTTCTCTTCCTCAGCTACCTGGAAAAACATACCACCCAATGATTTCTCGGTAACATAACCCGCTAAATCAGGGTTGATCTTGGTAAAGGTAGTTGGAAGTTTATTGTATGCATCAAACACTGTTTTCCAGTATGAGGTAGCAGCTGTTTTTTGCAGCGCGGTATCAATAACGGGGCGGAAAGCACTGGTAAGGGCTGCAACAGTTTTCCCACGCAGGTAACTGGTGGCAGAAGTATCACTTCCTTTTAAAATGCCTAATGCATCGTTTATACTCATGCTTTTAATAGCATTCACAAAAATAGGCGCAGCTGATTTGCTGGCATCTTCAGCAGCACGGTTCATTGATAAAATAGCATTATCAACCAGTTTACCCATACCGGCAGTACGTAACGCCGTTTCTACTTTTTTCGCTTCGGGCGGCATCAATACTTTAATAGCAGCATTGGCAAAAAAACCATCCACTGCCGATAATTTACTGGCACTGTTTGTTGCGCCAATGCTCAATGCGTCTTTCAAACCCGCCACAATTTCATCGGTGGTCAACCCGGTGCCACTGGTGCTGCCAGTAGCTTTACTCAGCACACTACTTGCTTTTTTCAACAAACTACTTTGTGCAAAGGACGCTACACTCGTAAGAAGTAACAGAGGGAGTACTATTCTTTTCATAGAGATATTCATTAAATAATTCAGCTAAAATAACGTGTTAAATTGTAAAAAGTTGTTAAGTAATCTGGTTATTTATCCCATATAAACTGTTCAGCCTGAGGCATTTTTTCAAATACATGTTTTACTGTATCGGGTGGAACCGTCAGTTTGCGCTCCTTTAGGTCCATCCAGGCCCCATCTACAGTAATAATGGCAGCTATTTCATCGCCATTTTTCCTTATATAATGCTGTATGCTCCACCGTGAAAAATCTGGTCGCGTCTTCAGCAATTGAACATCTATTGATATGACGTCACCCATTCTGATTTCCCGCTTAAAAACACACTCTTCTCTAAATAAAATGGGACCAAACTGATGTTTCATCATATACGATGGCGTTAATCCATGCTCATTCAGAAATAAAACCCGAACATAAGCCCCAAAATCATAATATACGGAATGACGTAAATGAAAGTTGGGGTCCAGGTCAGACCAGCGAATTTCTAAAGGTTTAATATATGCACTCATAAAATTTATATAAAATGATACCGGCAAAATTAGTCAGTTATCATTATTATTAGTATTTTTTCAACATACTCGTAATTGTGCGATCATTAACCGCCATAATATGCTTAACCGCCTTTTTTGCCCTGCAATACGGCAAACTGGTAAGCTATTGGCATTGTCGCATCGTTTCTATTTACAATGCAACAGCCTGCGATTGCGTACAACAACTACTCGATCACCACAAAGACACCACACACCATACCTCCACTATCTTAAAGGAAAAAACAGAAGAAGTGGTGTTGTTTCATGAGCAACTGGCCAGCTGGCAACCAACGCCAACAGCTGTTACTTATGAAATAGCTTACATCGATGTGATCCCTTATACCTACTCCCCTTCTATCTTTCAGCCTCCCCGATTTTGCTGAATACCTAAGACTTACCGCTCAAGCAAAAGATCTCGATAACACCTGTTCTCGATGATAGTTTATGCCTCCTGGCTTCGCCGGCACTACGGGAAGACCAGCTGGCAGTAACTGCTTGTATTATATTAACCCAAAGCACGCAACGCTTACAGTATAACGCTAGAAAACAACGAGAACACCGTTCTCTGCGCTGCGTTATGTGTCTGCGTTTTGCGTTCAGCGTTGTGCGTTCCGCATTCAGCGTTCGGCGTTGAATGTTCAGCGTTGTATGGTATTCTATACATCCACCAATCAATTAAAACGTTATGAAACCAGTTCATATAACAGCTATCTTCATTTTTGCATTATCAGCCTGTACACCTAAAATGGCCAACCAACAGACTTCAACTATTAATCTGGAAGCAACAGATAAAAAGGGCAACCTGATCCTACTTGGTAAATGCACCCGGGAACGGTTGGCACAACCGCCATTCGATGTTTGGTACACTAAAAATTTTTCTACCTATACAGTTGACAGCAACACCGCGAGCCAGATAAAACATTTACTGAGAAATAAAAGGTTCCTGTTATTTATGGGTACCTGGTGTGGCGATAGCCGCCGCGAAGTGCCCCGCATTTATAAAATCCTTGATTACTGTGAGGTTAAACCGTCACAAATACAATTGATAACCCTTAATAATAGCGATACCGCGTATAAAAAAAGTCCGGGCCATGAAGAACAGGGTTTAAACATTCGCCGGGTACCCACCCTACTGATCTTTGAAAACCAGCGGGAAGTAGGCCGGGTGGTGGAGTCACCCGTAACCTCGCTCGAAAAAGATATTATGGCCATTGTTACCGGTCAGCCATACGAGCATCGTTATAAAGACCTAAATAACCCGAAACCCGCGATGTGACAATATTTCAACCACTTTTTCGTTTCATTCTCTTACATTTGATGCCTAAAATTTAAGTAATGAAAAAATACGTGCTGTTGGCTTTAGCCTGTTTACCAGCAACCGCCATGCTGGCCCAGTCTACGGCCAAGAAAAAGCCGGTTGCAGCTACAAAAAAACCCGCCGCCGCCCCTGCTGCATCTGCACCCATAATGAAAAACGCTGTCGATTCATTTAGTTATGCCGTTGGGATAAGCATTGCCAGCTTTTACAAAGCCCAGGGTGTAAAAGATATAAACAAAGCCTTGGTGATGAAGGCTCTTACCGATGCACAGGTTAACAAAAACCTGTTAAGCGAAAAGCAGGTGAATGACTGTATTGTTGGTTACATCAACAAAGTGCACAGAGAAAATCCATCGCCTAATAAAAAAGCGAGCGATGCATGGCTTGCTGAAAATAAAAAGAAACTAGGTGTTGTTGCTACAAACAGCGGTTTGCAATACCAGGTAATAAAAGAAGGCACAGGTCCCAAACCAACGCTCACCGACCAGGTAAAGGTCCATTATAGTGGAACGCTTATTGATGGCACCGTTTTCGACAGTTCAATTGAACGTGGAAAACCAGTTACCTTCCCTTTACAAGGTGTAATTCCCGGTTGGACAGAAGCGTTACAATTAATGCCCGTTGGCAGCAAATGGAAATTGTTCATCCCTTCTGATCTGGCTTACGGTGAAAACCCACCTCCAGGCAGCCCCATTAAAGAAGGCTCGGCCCTGATCTTTGATGTAGAATTGCTGGAAATAGTAAAAGAATAATTGATAGATCCCATAAAAAAATCCCCCCCGACGGCATTGTCAGGGGGGATTTTTTATGTATTACCTACAGATTGACCTGTTTGTCTTTGGGATATTTCACACTATAACTCACCCGGTATTTCTTTATTTCCCCCGGCGCCAGCTGTGGTTTCCAGGTTAAAATACCGGTCTCGGTATTCACCGTTGCCCCATCAGACTGAAGCAGTTCTATTTCAATCTCTTTATTGGTTGATAAAGGATACTGATCACGCAGTTCCATTTGAATCGCTTCCTTCTTATTATTCCGCACTGTAATTTCATAGGTAAAAGTTTGCTTTTTGTTGCTGCCCAGAAATTTCACACTGCTGAAATCAGTAAGCTTTTCCCGGGTGATCATAACCCGCTTGTCTCTTCCTAACGTAAGGTTCAATGTATCCTGTACAGATCCTGCATCGATGGTAGTTTTGCCTATATAGGTACCTTCAAAAATAATATTGGCTTCACCCGGTAACAGGTTCAGGGCTTCCCAGTCAACTATTTCCCCTACCAGATAAGCGTCTTTATCGAGACGGGGAACACTGTAATATTTATAATGTGCCGGCACTTTAAAATCTTTCAGGCTTACATTCTGTTCTTTTCCATTCGATGGTACATCATAAGGCAGATCGATATCAAATACTACATTCAATTCATTGTCTTTTACATTTACATAGTCGCCCATATCTTTCAGGGTTACCACTATAACCCCATTCGAAGCACGGCTGCCATATGTAGCAGCAGCTGAAGCGGCATTCAGCACATTCATCGATTTTATGGCACGCTGATCCAGGGTGCCAAATTCATCCTTACTGATAACTTTTCCATTCACTACATATAACGGATCAGCCTGTTTGTAAACACTGTTAGCCCCTCTAACCCTGATACCTTCTTCCTTCATCGGGGCTTCTGCTGCAGCAGGAGCAGCCTGAACTGATATCCCCGCAACTTTTCCTTCTAAAGCATAGGCTATATGTGGGTAAGTATAGCCAAGGAACCACGATTTAATATCCGGCGCATTGTTATGTTGTGCAGGCACCGATGTTGACAGGGCCAGCTTCACCTGATGCCAGTCGATACCCGTAAACTGCGATAGCTTGGCTTTATAGCCCAATGCAACGGGTTTATTGATATTTTCCACTCTTAGGTCATAAGAAGGATTCCAGCTCGCAGCGGGCGTTATATACGAAATGGTGAAGTCGTACTGGCCAGCCAGCGGACAATACAATTGCAGCAACAGCTTACCGATGGTCTTGCTATTTTTCTGCTCTTCTTCGGTGATCTGCCGCTTTATTCTGGCAGTAATGTCGTTAAGCTTTGTTTCCTTTTCTTTATACCGGCTGATCTCGTTTTGCAACTCCAGCGTTTTGGCCTTGTAGTAATCCATCATTTTTGTGAGTTCAACAACACTTACCCCGGTTTGCTCGCCGCGGATCTCTTTGTTTGATTTCAACACCTCTAATAACTCCAGATCGGTCTTTAATACCACCTGTACTTTTGTCAACTCATCTTTAACTGCCTCCAATGAATCTTCCAGCCGTTTTACAACAGGCAGCTTTTGCTCGGGCCGAAGAAAATTGGTAGAGAACTCAACAGACATAATGGTCACATTGCCGTTGCTGCCTATTTGAAGGCTGTTAATATCAATCTGGTTACTGATATTGTCAATTATCAATTCATTATTCCCCTGATTTAGCGACACTTTGGCGCTGTGCGTTAATTCAGCCCCTGCCCGGTACACCATGGCTGATTTCAGTACAGAAGACACAATATTTTTATCGTCACCAGCATGTACGGATGCAGCCAGTGCCAGCGATAGGAACATGATCAATACACCTTTCATATATTTCATATTTGGTAGAGGTTTTGTTATGGATGCAGGGGTTGATGGAATTACATAAAGGGGGGGAAGTTGATCAGTGAGTGGTGAGTGGACTCGCGACATTGCAGATATCTGAAAAAATTGGAAACTCCGATCCGCCAGCTGGCAGATTTCACGTTTCACGACTACGGGCCTGAGCTCGTGTCCGCCTTTGGCGGAAAGCGAAGGACTGGTGCCGATTGATGATTGCCGATTGCCCTTTCAAAAAAGGTGAGCCCCTTTTGGAGGGGGAACCTGCTATTGCCATCTGCCTCGCCCGCCGGAGCCTTGCGTTGCCCTCCGAAGCCTTAGTGAAGGAGGGGCGTAGGAGGGCCGTTTTCCTTTCACCCATTGTCTATTGCCCATTGCCTATTGCCGGTTAGCGGCCCTGAGCGCAGCGAAGGCCGTCTGCCTCGCCCGCCGGAGCCTTGGCGTAGGAGGGCCGTCTGCCTTTCCCCCATTCCCCATTGCCCATTCCACATTGCCTTAAAAAAAAGACCACCTGAAAACAGATGGCCTTTTAAAAGTATTATTTACAATTAATTACTTATATAACAACTCATAATATTCATTCGCCATTCTGCCCGAATCGAACTGAAAGCGCACATCGCGCATCCCGTTCTTGGCAATCTGACGCCAGGTATCGTATCGTTCATAATACATGGGAAGAATATCATGTTCAAGCAGGTCATATATTTTTTCCAGATCGTACTGGTCCATTTCCTGCACATTCATTTTGGCGTAATCGGGTTTAGGCACTACAAACCCATTATGTCCCTGATCAATAAACTCGGGTATCCAGCCATCCGAAGTAGATAAATTGACCGCGCCGTTCATGGCAGCTGTCATACCACTGGTACCAGATGCTTCGCGGGGAACACGTGGATTATTCAACCAGATATCAGCAGACTGCTTCAATCGTTTTGATAACCCCAATTCATAACCGACAAGCACCGCCATATTCTTGTATCCTTTACTAAGGTTTACCAGGTGATTAAATTCATTAATAGCGGGGTAATCCATTGGGTAAGGCTTACCTGCCCAAATTAACTGCACCGGATATTTGGTATTGCTTATTAATCTTTCAAAACGGGCTTTGTCGCGGGTGATCAATTCTGAGCGTTTGTAACCGGCAAAACGGCGTGCCCATACAATGGTAAATACATTCGGATTTAATAACTTACCGGTTTGATCGGCAACAATTTCAAATGCCCGGCGCTTGAGGTATTTCTTGCGATCATCCCACCAGCTGTCGTTGCCTTCCTCCGCAGCACGGTATAATTGTTTGTCGGCCCAGTAACGCCAGTTCTGTGCATTGGTAATGGAAATGATCGGACAAATATTCTCATACTTACCCCACATGGCCCGCGATACTTCGCCATGTAATTTTGATACACCATTGGCCAGGTGAGCAAAACGCAGGGCAACCAGCGAATGGTTGAACTGATCGTCCTGAATGCCTGTAAGCTTACGCACTTCATCGAGACTTAGCCCACAGAAGTAGCTCATTTTATGACAGAGATTAATATCATGCTTTTCGTTCCCTGCTTCTTCGGGAGTATGCGTGGTAAACACCAGGCGCTTTTTCACCTCCTCTAATTTGTTCCCAAACTTTTTGTACAGATAGAACACCGATGACACCGCATGCGCTTCGTTCAAATGATACAACTCAGGATTAAACCCTATTTCATCCATTAACTTGGCACCGCCCACACCCAGCAGTATAAACTGGGCTACTTTGGTAGCTACGTTGGCATCGTATAAACGATGGGTAATGGTTTGGGACACATGATCATTCTCCGGCAAATCAGTGCTCAGAAAAAAGAGCGGTGCTGTTTTAAAGGTTTCCGGATTCAGGTAATAGGCTTTCACCCACACCAGGTGATCATGTATGGTAATTTGAAATTTGATACCGGTATCTTCCAGGAAATGATAATATTTTTCCAACCAGGTTACCTGTAAGGTATGGTCCTGGTTACGGGCCTGATCATAATAACCATATTTCCACAGGATACCAATGCCCACCATATTCTGCTGCAACTCATACGCACTGCGCAAATGCGAACCGGATAAAAAACCCAATCCGCCGCTGTAAATTTTCAAGGGTTGATGTACTGCATATTCCATTGAAAAATAAGCTACGCGTTTGCTATATTTCCCTTCTATCTGATAAGGAACTTTAAAATTGGTAAAACTCATATGCACTGTTCTTTTTAACTTTCAGGTACTAATACGGGACGAATATAACGTAAATTCCCGCGGCTTTATTTTTTTGGCTTCGTTGGTTTCGGGGCTTTTTTCTTCGAATAGCTTTCATTAAAAAAGCACTGTATATCCCTGTAGGTCCCGCATCTTCCATTTTCTTTCAGGGTAACCTTGTTACCGGTAAAGGTAAACTCTATGGAACAGGGATTATCACTTTTAACAAATTGCGCTACAGTAGGTGAAATAAAACGCGCACTGCCTTTTAATTCACCGTTACATTTGCCATCGTTCTTTTCAAAATGGATAAAGAACACCATTTCCGATGCGTTCTTTCCATCCCGTATGGAAACAAAGTTTTTATCATTTTCAACATAGTCGCCAGCATATTTATGCGTGGCGGCCATAGTATCGATAGGGTTAAGAACATCCTCGATAATGTCTTCATTCGGTTCTGTTACAATAAGGGTAAAATTATCCCCGTTCCGGTCATAGAAATAGATATTCCTTTTGAAAAGTATATCGTCGGCAGACTTTTTAGTTTCCCTGTATGTAGATATCTGAAATTTCGAATCAAGCATCCCATAAGCAGAAGTATACCTTTCGAAACCGGTTTTAAGCAAAGGCATAGCCTTTAAGAATTTGTTATCATTGTTAAAACAGGCCAGGTAAACTATTCTTTTATTCCCTGCGGTCACTTCTGTGAACAGGTAACTTTCTTTTTCTTTTTCCTTGGCGCGGCCCAATGCATAGAATTTAGGCGAGGCGTTCTTTCCAAAATCTTTTTTCCAGGCACTATCAGGCACAAATTTGCTAAACGTGCTCAAATCGAACGCCATAGCTGCATTCGGTTTTCTGGCCAGCATGGTGTCGGCAATAATATATGGCAGGTTTACTTCAGGGTAAAAGGCAACAAAATCTGCAGCTGTTACAATTTCTCCTGCCTTAATGGTGGTTTTCTTGTCTTTGCAGGCAAATAATAGTACAAGCAAACCCAAACATAAGAAGTACTTCTTCATAAAAATATCCTGTAGCTGTTAATGGATAAAAATAAGCATTCATCACCACTCCAAAAAAGAAATGCCACCCCGCCCCTTCCCAATATTCGTGAGTAAACGCCCCCTCCCCGCCTCCCCGCAGGGCCAGGCCGAAGGGCCCGCAACAACGTGTTAAATTACACGCCCATTGTTTGGATACCGGCATTTTATTTTTTAGATTTGTCTAAAATTTATTTTAGGTAAGCAATAAAAGCAGTATGGGCCCAAAATATTCGAGTAGCCGGGAGAATTACCTGAAAGCCATCTTTCACCTGCAGGAAATACATGGAACGGTAACTACCAACCATGTGGCGGGTGAATTGCAAACCCGCCCCGCTTCAGTTACCGACATGTTGAAAAAACTGAAAGCGCAGAAATTATTATTGTACGAAAAATATAAAGGGTTTAAACTGAACACCGAAGGGCGCAAAGTGGCGCTGCAGATCATTCGTAAACACCGGTTATGGGAATTTTTCCTGGTTGAGAAACTGCATTTTCGCTGGGATGAAGTACATGAAATAGCAGAAGAACTGGAACACATCAGCAGCAAAAAACTGATTGACCGGCTCGATGAATTTTTAGGTTTCCCTAAAACTGATCCCCATGGCGATCCCATTCCTGACAGCCAGGGCCGCTGGACACTCACCCACCAGGTAGACCTGCTGAACCTGCCTGTTAATCAGGTAGCGGAAGTAAGCAGCATTGGTGATCAATCTGCCGAGATCCTGGAGCTGTTGAACCATAAACACATTGCACTGGGAACCAGGCTGGAAGTAAAGAAAAAGTTTGCCTTTGATAATTCATTGGAAATAAAAATAAAGAATCAATCTGTAACCATTAGTGAACACGTAGCAAAAAATGTATTTGTGAAATATGATGAATAGAATAAAGGGAGAAGCCTCGTTAAGTGATGTACACGAAAGCGTTGACGTATCCCGGAAAAAGATTGGCTGGAAACAGGCTTTTGCATTTTTCGGCCCTGCTTATCTCGTTAGTGTAGGATATATGGACCCCGGTAACTGGGCAACCGACCTGGCCGGCGGTAGCCAGTTCGGCTACTCTCTCCTATGGGTTTTATTAATGAGTAATTTAATGGCCTTGTTGCTGCAGGGTCTTTCGGCCCGTCTGGGTATTGTGCGTGGGCGCGACCTGGCTCAGGCTAACCGCGAAGCCTATTCCCGTCCCGTAAACTTCATGCTGTATGTGCTGGCAGAAATCGCCATTGCCGCCTGCGACCTGGCCGAAGTACTGGGTATGGCCATCGGTATACAATTACTTACCGGTTTGCCCCTGATCTGGGGGGTTGCCATTACTGTGCTGGATACAGTTTTATTGTTGTTATTACAACAACTGGGCATACGTAAAATGGAAGCCTTTATCATTGGGCTTATCGCCATCATAGGGTTATCATTCCTTACCGAGATCATTATTGCCAGTCCCTCCCCTGCTGCCGTTGCATCGGGTTTTATTCCCCGTTTTGCCAACGAAAACGCCTTGTACATTGCCATTGGTATTATTGGGGCTACAGTAATGCCGCACAATTTGTACCTGCATTCCGCCCTGGTACAAACCCGCAAGATTGCCAAAACCCGCGAAGGCATTAAGCAGGCATTAAAATTCAATTTCATTGATTCAACCATAGCCCTGAACCTTGCCTTTCTGGTGAATGCCGCCATTTTGATCCTGGCCGCCAAAGTGTTTTTTGAAAGCGGATTAACCAACGTCGTTGAAATAAAAGATGCACATCGTTTGCTGGATCAATTATTGGGCAAGAATAGCAAAGTGGCGCCGGTATTATTTGCCCTGGCACTTATAGCTGCCGGACAAAGCTCTACTGTTACCGGCACGCTGGCCGGACAAATAGTAATGGAAGGCTACCTGCGCTTGCGGATAAACCCCTGGATGCGCCGGCTGCTCACCCGTTTACTGGCCATTGTTCCCGCAATTCTGGTTATTGCCATTGCCGGTGAACACGAAGTAGACAGCCTGCTGGTATTAAGCCAGGTTATCTTAAGTATGCAATTAGGGTTTGCCATCATTCCGCTCATTCATTTTGTTAGCGATAAAAAGACCATGGGTGAATTCGCTATTAAACCATATGTACAATTCATTGCCTGGATTGTAACGGCCATCCTGGTCTATCTGAATATCCGCATGGTGCTCAACGAAGCGGGTGATGTTTTTGCCAACTCAGGTAATATAGGATGGAAGGTGCTGATCATTGCCGGTGGCGCAGCATTTATGGGTTTGTTGCTATACATTATTTTCCACCCGCTTTTCAGTAAAAAAACAAAGACCACCTCTATTCAAATGCACCCGCAGGTAGAAAGTTTACAGAAACTGGCTATTCCTACCTATAAAAAAATTGCGGTGGCGCTTGACTTTGGCAAACACGATGATACCCTGCTGGCGCATGCGATTGGCCAGGGACAGGGCAATGCAGAATACCTGTTGATACATGTGGTGGAAAGCGCCTCTGCGCGTTTGCTGGGCAAGGAAAGCGACGATTATGAGACCCAGCATGATGAAGCCCGTTTACAATTGTATGTACAACAATTACATGAGCAGGGATTAACAGCTACCAGCCAGTTGGGTTTCCGCAACCGGGCCGGCGAGATCATTCGCATCATAAACGAAGCCCGGGCCGATATGCTGGTTATTGGCGCACATAGACACAGCGGGTTGAAGGATTGGTTGTATGGGGAAACGATAAACTCTGTCAGACATGAGTTGAAGATCCCTATACTTGTAGTTAATTTATAAGACAGTTTGGGACTGACCTGTAAGGTTCGTCATAGGGTCTTGCACAATTAAGCAGATCGATCGAACCTGACAGGTCAGGTTTTTTAATATTTAGACCTGTCAGAGCTTGTCCCGCTTTGCGGGATGTAACACAACACTCTGTTAATGCAAGCTCAAACGATGCTCCTTACAGGTCAGCCCCAAACTAACAACTATTTCTTCTGTAACAACAGATGCTTCAATCTACTGAATGTCTCCGGTTTAATATTTAGGTAAGAAGCTAAGATCTTCTGCGGTACCCGTTGCAACATATGCGGGTGATTGTTCATATAATCGATAAACCGGTCGCGGGTGGAAGTATTTAATTGGTCGAAATAGCGCGCATCTTTTTTAATGAACATTTGCATGATGATGGTACGGGCCAGTTGTTCCGCTTCCGGGAACTTATCCATGGCCTCCTTCATGCGTTCGTGATGGATGGATGCTAAAACAGTAGGTTCCAGCGTTTGAATAACCACTTCAGAAGGTACCCGGTGGTGGAAAGATATTTCAGATTGAATAAAATGCCCTTCGGTGGCCAGCTGCAATGTAACTTCCCCCCTGATAGAAGAAGGTACATATTTGCGAACGAGCCCTTTGATTACCATATTCATGTAGTCCTCCATTTCACCCAGGTTCACCAGTTTCTTTTTTTTCTCAAATTGGCGGATCTCCAGATAAGGCATTATTTGTACCATCCCTTCGCGGCTGATAGTGGAAAACCGCTGCAGGTATACCAGTAATTGTTCGAAACACTCACTGGCAACAATATTATTATCCCCCATAACAATTCATCATTTAAGATAAGGAGCATCTGATTTTTTACTTCTCAACAAATGCTTGAGGCGACTAAAAGTTTCCGGTTTAATGTTCAGGTAGGATGCCAGGTATTTTTGCGGCACCCGTTGAAACAATTCCGGATTATCGTTCATAAACCGTAAAAACCGTTCTTTTGTGCTATATCGGATACGTTCCAGTTCCCACACTTCTTTTTGCAAAAATAGCTCGGTAATGATCAACCGGCTCAACCGTTCTAATTTAGGGTAGCGGCTGTACAACTGTTCGGCCCTATCGCGGTGAAGGGAGTAAAAAGTGGTAGGCTCAATAGTTTCTATCACGTAGGTGGAAGGCATGCCTGAAAAATACGACACAGAAGAAGAGATCAACTCTCCTTCTTTGGCTATTTGGGTTATTATCTCTTCTTTTCCCTTGAGAAAAAACTTTCGGGTAAGCCCTTTTATAACGAAATACAGGTATTTTTCGTTTTCATTAATATCGGTTAGCCGAACTTTTTTGTCTACCTGTCTTACTTCTATGGAATTGATCAGGGCCTCCAGTTCTTCCGCCGGAAGATCGATAAACTGGTCTATATACTTTTGTAATATAGCAACCATACTGCAAGTTAAAATTTATCAACAATTATTGGTTTGGTTTAACCGGGAGCCTCATTTTTATAAGTACATCTATGTACCGGCCGATGGAAAAACATCATACCTGTACGCTGTTTGGTAGCTAAAAAGCCTTTTGCACATTTGGCCATTCTGCTGTAGGTTTGCACCCTTATTTGAAGGCAAAAAAAAAGCATCTATGGCACAAAAAATCAATGTACAGAATCCTGTTGTAGAACTGGATGGCGATGAAATGACACGCATTATCTGGAAGTTCATCAAGGACAAACTCATCCTTCCCTACGTTAACGTCGATATTAAATACTATGACCTGGGTGTGGAATACCGCGACAAAACCAACGACCAGGTTACTATTGATGCCGCCAATGCTATCAAACAGTATGGCGTAGGGATCAAATGTGCTACTATTACCCCCGACGAGGCCCGCGTAAAGGAATTCTCCCTGAAACAAATGTGGAAGAGCCCCAATGGTACTATTCGTAACATCCTGGACGGTACCGTTTTCCGCGAACCAATCGTGATAAACAATATTCCCCGCCTGGTTACCAACTGGACAGCCCCCATTATCGTTGGCCGTCACGCTTTTGGTGATCAATATCGCGCTACCGATGCTGTTATCAAAGGAAAAGGCAAATTAACCATGACCTTTACTCCCGAAGATGGCGGCGAACCAC
Source organism: Niastella soli (assembly GCF_017742245.1). GTDB lineage: Bacteria > Bacteroidota > Bacteroidia > Chitinophagales > Chitinophagaceae > Niastella > Niastella soli. Next base: position 71,864 of record NZ_JAGHKO010000005.1, on the reverse strand, counting down.
AAACTTTTGAAGTATTCAATTTTAAAGGTGATGGCGTTGCCCTTACCATGTACAATACCGACGAAAGCATTAAGGGTTTTGCCCGTAGCTGCTTTAATATGGCCCTCGCAAAAAAATGGCCTTTGTACCTGAGTACTAAAAATACCATCCTCAAAAAATACGACGGTCGTTTCAAGGATATCTTCGAAGAGATCTTTAACAACGAGTTCAAACAAGCCTTTGACGCTGCCGGTATCGTATACGAGCACCGTTTGATCGATGACATGGTTGCCAGCGCCCTGAAATGGAATGGCAATTTTGTTTGGGCTTGTAAAAACTACGATGGCGACGTTCAAAGCGATACAGTTGCACAAGGCTTTGGTTCTCTGGGCTTAATGACGTCTGTATTGATTACCCCCGACGGCAAAACCATGGAAGCTGAAGCTGCTCATGGCACCGTTACACGCCACTATCGCGACCACCAGAAAGGTAAACCTACCAGTACCAACCCTATTGCTTCGATCTTTGCCTGGACAAGAGGTTTGGCCTTCCGCGGTAAACTGGACGGCAACCAGGCTCTTATCGACTTCTGCAACACATTAGAGTCTACCTGTATAGAAACAGTTGAAAGTGGTAAAATGACTAAAGATTTGGCCGTTTGTGTTCATGGAAATAAAGTAGAACATGGAAAAGACTTCCTGTATACTGAAGAATTCCTGGATGCTATCGACACCAACCTGAAAAAGAAAATGGGTCTGTAATACACATCAGATCAACGAAATAAACAGGTTTTATACTGTGATTTACTTTCAATAAAAGCGCCCCGTTTTAAGCGGGGCGCTTTTTTATTTGTGGGTAAAATTAAATCTCATGGTTTCTGGGTATTTTTTTTCTTTAAGCCCAGCCCTCCTGCCTTACTGCATTTTTTAGGCACCTTTTTATATCCCCTTCTTTAAAAGGACAGGTTTTCCCGGTGTAGGAATAACTAAAGCAACAGGTGATAATCTTGCCAGATATACTACAACAAGCCATTTTCCCAGTCATAATCCCATCCAAATCCCATCCGAATCCCATCCGAATGCCATAGACTATGGGATTCTGGTGCCATTCTGCTGGCATTTTGGTGGGACAAGTAATGCGGATTTAAGGGACTGTATAGAATATTCCCTGGATTTCACTAGAGTTTCACAGGGACCTAACAGGGACCTCACAGGGACCTAACAGGGACCTAACAAGGACCTAACAGGGACCTGGCAGGGATAAAATCCCTGTTAGGTCCGGGTAAGCCCCCTGCCACGTCGTTGGCGATTAAAATCCAGTATCCCGGGAAAGTTCCATAAACCGGTTATCAGGGTGGCGGAAAAGCAGCGCCGGGAAAAAAGAAGGCCCTCCCGAACAGACGGGAGGGCCTTTTGTGATGATAATACCCCTTAACTTACCTATTTATCAGCCCCCAAAGAGGGAGTTTATTAGTTTATCAGTTTGTTAGTTCGGAGATTCCGCGGTTTCCAGTTGCCTCTTCTGGGTTCCCGGTTTTTGGATTTCCTTCGACACTCCTATGTAGTGGAATTTTTCAACGCTATCAACTGCCTCCGCCTTGCCCACTCAAGCCTTCGCGTAAGAGATCCTTCTACCTTCTCCCTGCACAGTCGGGAAGTAAACCATTATAATCGGAGTACCCCATTTCACATTTCCCGTTTCCCGTCTCACGTCTCACGCTTCACGACATCCTACTACCTAAATTATGCCCGATACCCCTTATGCGTAAAATTCCCTGTTAACAAAACCCTAATCCCCATCCATGCGACATAATTTCTACAAAAAGGTCTCCTCCCTATGGCTGGAAACGGGAGGAGACCATGAAATGATTGATTAAACCCTAAACAATGTACATTATGAGATGCAGGAACCACTTTATTCGCTTAGCGGTTAATCATCACCTTGTTATACAGGGTCGATGATCCATTTTTATTGACAGGCAATGCAATAAATCCGTTGCGCCCTGAGTTTAGTAAAAGTGTTAAAGATTCAATAATGTGTGTGAAAGCATCAAAGCGGCTACAGGAAGTTGTATGATTTTTATATAGATTACGCAACGGTTATCCATATAAAATAACAAGAGGAACATGGCCTTAAATATTACGACAAAAAATATTTTGCCATTAGTTTTAAAAGCCCGAACGTTAAAGACAGAATGTGAAAAATACTATTCAAGTATAAGAGTTTCTTGCCAGGGGAACGCCCATGTACACGTGAAGGATTAAACAAAAGTACGGCCGGCGTTCCTATTTTATTTTAAAAGAAAAGGCCCTCCCGATGGTATCAGGAAGGCCTTTTCTCTTGAGGTCCTTTCAAATTATTTCTTATCAGCTCTTGCTTTCAGGGTCGCTATTGGCATAGTGATCATCCGGCCAATAGGATCTTTTCCCCGGTAAGTGATCACCCGCATGGTAACGGCATCCTTGGGCACCAGCACCGGCTGGGTGTATTTGGGATAAAAACGATCGGGGAATGAATTATCAAAACTGTAATATATATCCAGTCCTTCTATTTGAGCGTTCAGCGCTACTTTCAGCAGGTCCCCTTCCTTGTTCACCTCAAAGGTCGGATCATACATGCTGGGCGCATACTTGATCTCGGCCATATCAAACCGGCCGAAATGATCTTCCACGCGGCGTATAAAGTCGTTCCAGTTCTTTTTTTCCTTGGGCGACCAAACACTCTCGGCTACAGCAAAAGCGCGAGGCCAGGTCATATACTGCGCATGACGCATATTGTAGATCTGTTCGGTCCACAGGTTGGCCTGTCCGCCCTTGATGAACTTGGGATCTACCCCTTCTGGGACCGGCTCAAACTCGTAACTGTTTTTCAACAGCACCGTTTTATAAACGGGGGGTTCAATAGCGCCATCACCCTGCATCAGGTCAATGTATACATTGTTATTAGGGCTCATAACCACCTCATGCTGCATGTTGGCAGCTTCTACCCCGCCCTTTGAACCACGCCAGCTCATAACCGCCGCATTGGGCGCCAGGCCGCCTTCCAGGATCTCGTCCCAACCCATCAGCTTCTTGCCTTTCGATTCAATGATCTTTTCTACTTTTTTTACAAAATAGCTTTGTACTTCATGCATGTCTTTCAGGCCTTCTTTCTGCATCAGCTGTTTTATGGCATCGCTTTTCTCCCAGAAATTCTTTGCGCACTCATCGCCGCCCATGTGAATATATTCAAACGGGAACAACTGTGCTACTTCGGTGAACACTTTATCCAGCACTTCATACACTTTGTCATTGGCGGGGCAAAGGGTATTATCAACCAGTGCAGAAAAAGTGCCATTCCCCCATTGCATGAATTTTTCACCTGCGCTCACATGGTAGGTACCGGGTGTGCAGGAGAGTTCAGGGTAGGCAGCCACTACAGCCATGCTATGGCCGGGTATGTCAATTTCGGGCATAATGTTCACAAAACGGTCAGCCGCGTATTTTATCAGCTCCTTAATATCGTCCTGGGTATAAAAACCGCCGTAGGTACGCGGCTCGTTGTCAGCTGGTGGGGTTAAGGTGCCGAAGGTACCGGTGCGTTCTACGCGCCAGGCGCCTACTTCGGTTAACTTTGGCAGCGATTTTATTTCAATGCGCCAGCCCTGGTCATCGGTAAGGTGTAAGTGTAAAAGATTGTATTTATACTTCACCATGTCGTCGATGTACTCTTTTACCTCTTGCTTGGTAAAGAAGTGACGGGACACATCAAACATCAAACCCCGCCACGCAAAACGTGGGTAATCGGTAATGTGTACACCAGGAATAACCCAGCTGGTCTTCTTTACTACCGACTTGCTTTCAATTTCTTTGGGTAGTAATTGTTCCAGGGTTTGAACCGCATAAAACAATCCGGCCGGGTCGTTGGCAGCAACATGCACCCCGCCAGCGGTTACATCAATAGTATATCCTTCTTTACCGATGATCTTATCGGCAGTACGGTTCAATGTAAAACTGATCACATTGGCTTTAATCGCCGGTGCCGCTTGCGCCAGGGTAAAACCGGTGGCTTTTTTAACCTGACCGGTAAAGTAACCGGCTACGCGTTGCACATCGGCATTTTTCGCATCGGCCACTATTTTGGTTTGGCTATTAAGTACAAAATGGGCGGTCTTTTTTTCAAGGGAAACCGGCTGAGGAATGATCGAGATGTCTGAAGTGGTTTGAGATACGGCAACAGCAACCATCCAGAAACTGGCAAATAACAGACTGAGTGATTTCATTTTAGGCTTTTAATTATGACGACAGTCGGCAACCGGCAGTTGGCAGCTTGAAAAATTACCCGGGATTGCCAGCCTGCCCCGAGTTATCGGGGATCCAGGATTGCCGACGATGAGTCTAAAAATAGGGAATTTCCAGGCTTTGTTAGCAGAAAATTAATGCAAACGATTGATCCTCTTTATTGAATGAGCATTAATTTGTAACTTCCCAAAAACAATCAAAAATACACATGAAGAAATTGCTTGTTCCGACCGACTTCTCTGACACATCAAAGAATGCTGCGCTTTTTGCCGTTCAAATGGCCGCAGACATTCAAAATGCCAAGATCATATTAATTCATGTGTCTGATAAGATCACAGGAGGTTCAGACGGCTCTCCGCTCACTGAAGACGACGATGACCGCCGGATTATATTATCCCAGGCCCTTGGTCAATTAAAAGAGGAATTGCTGGCCGTATCTCAGGCGCCCATCGAATTTGCTATGGAAAAAGGTTCTTCACTGGTGGAAACCCTTACCCGCTATGTACGCCATCAGGCTATTGACATGGTGATCATGGGCATTACCGGCGCAACCCGGCTTGAACAGATCTTTATGGGCAGCAATACCCTGGAAATGGCCAAAGAAGGTGTTTGCCCGGTGCTGATCGTTCCGCCAGACGCAAAATACCGCACAATTAAGAATGTAGTGCTGGCCAGCGACTTTAAAGAAGTAGAAACTACGATACCTGTAGCGCCGCTGAAAGCCACCCTCGATCTGTTTAAACCTAACCTGCATATTGTGAACGTAGACAGCGAACACTATGTGGAACTGACCGATGAGTACAAGGCTGAAAGAAAAAAACTGGAGACCATGTTCAGTGATTATAAGCCTGAATTCTCTTTTATCAGACAGTATGATTTTTTTGACGCCATCAGCCAGTTTGTTGATGACAGAAATATTGATCTGATCCTGATCGTACCAAAGGACCGTTCATTTGTTCCGAGCCTGTTCAAGACCAGCCATACTAAAAAACTGGCCTACCACAGCCACGTTCCTATTGTTGCGATCCATGAATAATTATGATCTTAATCGTATTCATACAGGCGTAGCCGAAAGGTTGCGCCTTTTTTTGAGTTTATTAGTTTGTTAGTTTGTTAGTTATTAAGTTCTTTTGTTCGGGAATTCATTGCATTCTTAGTCTTTACTTATTCGAAACTCAATAACTAACGAACTCAATAACTAAATAACTAAAAATGCTAAGTTACAGTCATGAGGTTTTTTTCGAAGTAGCCACTCACCTCAGCTTTTCAAAAGCTGCCGAGATCCTGTACATCAGTCAGCCAGCCATAACCAAACATATCCAGTCGCTCGAAAAGCATTACAAAATAAGTTTGTTCGAGCGCAAAGGCAACACCGTATCCCTCACCAGCGAAGGGAAAATTTTACTTGAATATGTGGTAAAGGGCCGTGAGTTGCAACGCCAGCTTGAGTTCGACATTTCTATACAAAAAGACCTTCAACTGGCCAAGGGCTCCTTTACGCTGGGCACCAGCACCACTATATCCTTATATGTTATTCCCCCTGTTTTTTCCGCCTTTCATCAGCAATACCCCAATATAGACCTGAAGCTCGTTAACCGCAATTCGGAAAATATTCTAAAAGCCCTGCTCGATCATGAAATTGACCTCGCCATCACCGAAGGCCGTAATACCATTACCTCAGTGAAATATCAGTTCTTTTTAACAGACGAGGTAATTCCGGTGTGCAGCGCCAAAAGCAGTCTCGTGAAAAAGAAAAACATTTCACCAGAAGAACTTATAACTATACCCGTAGCCCTACGCGAAAGAGGATCGGGCACCTTATCGGCCGTAACTGAAGCATTACAAAAATGTAAGATCAGCATTGCCGACCTGCAGCATAAGATCGTTTTGGGTGGCACCGAAGCCTTAAAGAACTTTCTGCTCGACGATACCTGTCTGGGCTTTTTACCGTTACGATCAGTAGCACGCCAACTGAAAAACGGCGAACTGGTTCGGTTATCCATTCCCGGTTTAACCATACATCGTTCCTTTTATTTTATGCAACGCCGTGGCTCTGAAACAGACCGTATCAATCAATTGTTTATAAAACTCGCCAACAATCATTATAACAAAAAGTTATAGCGTATAAGCAATCGGTATCGTTTCCCTTGCAAGTGGTTATTACTTTTACATCGTCATACATTTGCAATGAAAACAATACACACGCTAACTTCCTTAACACAACTGGCCTGTTCGCAGTGCGGACAGCAATACAGTGCATTTGAGCCGCAAACCTTTTCTTCCTGTTGTAATAAACCATTGGAAGCCCAATATAACCTGGCCGAAGTTCCGGAAAGAACGGTGCTGTATAACCGGGAAGCTACCATGTGGCGGTACAAGGAAGTATTACCCGTTTTTGAAGAAGAGAACATAGTGAGCCTGGGCGAGGGAATGACCCCCATTCTCGAACTAAAACGACTACAATCTGCGTACGAATTACCTAACTTATTTTTGAAAGACGAATCAAAAAATCCTACCGGTTCATTTAAAGCAAGAGGATTGAGTGCTGCTGTTTCCAAAGCAAAGGAATTCGGTTTTCATACCTGCATTATACCAACAGCAGGCAATGCCGGCGGCGCACTGGCAGCCTATTGTGCCAAAGCAAATATAAAAGCCATTGTAGTAATGCCGCGCCATACCCCACAGGTATTTAAGGATGAATGTGAATTATACGGCGCAGAACTGATCCTGGTTGATGGGCTCATCAGCGACTGTGCTAAAAAAGTGGCACAACTGAAAGAAACCATCAATTGCTTTGATATTTCAACCATGAAAGAACCCTACCGCCTGGAAGGGAAAAAAACCATGGGGTATGAAATAGCCGAACAATTTGGCTGGACACTCCCCGATGTGATCCTCTACCCTACCGGTGGTGGTACTGGCTTAATTGGGATGTGGAAGGCTTTCCGGGAAATGCAGCAAATGGGCTGGATAGGTGATAAATTGCCCCGGCTGTATGCCATACAAGCTGAGAATTGTCAGCCGGTAGTACAAACCTGGAAAGGGTTACAACCCAATGCCAAAAACTATGTGGGTCAGCCTTCACTGGCTAATGGGCTCGCAGTGCCAAACCCGTTTGCAGAAGACATGATGTTGAAAGCGCTGCGCGAATCAAAAGGCCAGCCACTGGCCGTAAGTGACGATGATATGGTAGCTGCGGTTAAAGAAATTGCGCTGAAAGAAGGATTGATCATTGCCCCCGAAGGCGGCGCCTTATGGAAAGGTTTATTGCAACTGGTGCAGGAAGGCGTTGTGCAGCGGGCGGAAAGAATACTCTTACTTAATACTGGCTCTGGTTATAAATACCTCGAAAATATTTTATAAGGGACGGTTAATGAGGGGCTGACCATAGGGTTAGCCCTATTTTTTTGTAGAGCAAATCAGGAGTGCTTTTTTGCTGACTTGGGAACGCCTGCAATTTTAAGCATTCTATTAGCTTCCTCCAGAAGTTTTTCAAAGATTACCTTTCCCTTGTATTGATCCAGAGATTTGTCAATTTTGATTACTGGGAGATTCTTTTCGAAATTTTTTGAAAAGGAGAAGATCATAAATGTTTTTTTGCATTCTCCGGCACGCCATGAATTTTAAGCATTTTATTAGCCAGATCCAGCTTTTCTTTAAAGATTACTTTCCCTTTGTATTTTTCATCAAGGGATTTATCCAGATAGACACCTGGAAATTTCGTCTTTTTTAAACCTTTGTTTTTCATTATACAAATTTCAGGTTGACCAAAAGGGTAAGCTCCAATTTTTGAATGAGATTAAGGGTGCTTCTTTAAAGACTTAGGCAAGCCAGTAATTTTAAGCATCTTATTAGCCAGATCAAATTTTTCCTTAAAGACCACTTTCCCTTTATATTGTTCAAGAGAATTGTCAATTTTGATTTTTGGGTGATCTGACTTTACTTTTTTTGTACTCATAGGTAAGCTCTGCAGTTACTTCATATTTATCATACATACATCATACTTCAGGTAGCACATTAATAATTGTAAAAGTAAATCATCTGAATATAATTATAAAGCTAACGGACGTGATCATTGCAGTTATCGATCACAGTTAAGTTCTTGAAACATTTGCACATATCAAAGTACAGGCGTGTACCGCGTACGGTTAAAACTGAGACACACAAACGAAACAACTACATCAAAAGTGATGAACAGGATGATGCATCAGACATTTACACATCAATAGAGAAGGACAGATTATATTCCACATAAAAAAAATCCCCTGAGAAACATTTGTTCTCAGGGGAAAATACTTTTATCGACAGTATAATTAAACGGCTGGCTCCTGCTGACTTAAACAGTGGAAACTTCCCAATCCCCAGATAATATCGGTTGAATCGATACCGATCACTTTGCGATCGGGGAAATTCTGTTGAATGATCTGTAACGCTTTATCATCATTGGCGCAGCGGTAAGTAGGTACAATCACCGCCGAATTGGCAATATAAAAATTGGCGTAAGAAGCCGGCAAACGCTGGTCTTCATACACGATTGCATCAGGCATGGGCAGTTCAACCACATTCAGTTGCTGTCCATTTAACAACCGCATTTGTTTTAACTGACGCAGGTTGTGCTGCAGCAATTCGTAATTCTCATCCTGTTTGTTTTCCTCCACCACCGTTAATACAGTATTGGCATTTACAAAACGCACCGTATCATCAATGTGGCCGTCGGTATCATCCCCTACAATGCCTTCATCAACCCATAACACCTGCTCAACCCCATAATAGTTATACAGGTATTCTTCTATCTGCTGCTGATTCAAATGCGGGTTGCGGTTAGGATTCAACAAACAGGCGGTTGACGTTAACAAAGTGCCCTGTCCATTAAATTCTACCGAACCGCCCTCCATTACAATACCAGGATTGTAGACGGGAATATTATAGTGCTTACCTATTAAAGTAGGGATTACATCATCCAGATCGTAGGGTGGATATTTATTACCCCAGGCATTATAGCCCCAGTCAACGACCACTTTTTTGATCTCCGCATTAGGGTTTATCAAAAACGCCGGTCCATGATCGCGGCACCAGGCATCGTTTGTAGGATGAATAAAGAATTTGATCTTACCCAGATCGGCGCCTGCAGCGGTAAGGCATTTGATGGCAAAGGCTTTCATACCGTCATCCACTACATTAATACATACCTCCTCTCCTTTCGCCACTTCTTTTATAAACTCACAGTAGAAAGGATAGATAGCATCAATTTTTCCGGGCCATGACGCTTCCTTATGCGGCCAGCTCAGCCAGGTAGCTGTATGTGGTGCAAATTCAGCAGGGAAATAATAACCGAGTTCTTTAGGAGTTTTCATTAGCCTTTGTACTTAATTGCTTTAGTCGTGGTGTTGGTAGTGCAGGTTTGTTAATTATTGAGTTCTTAAGCCAAAAACCTAAGAACCCAATAACTAAATAGTTAACCTTCGTCTATATATCTTTTCGTAATAGGTTGGTAAGAATCAATTCTGCGGTCGCGCATAAATGGCCAGTGCGTGCGATAGCGATCTGTTAATGCAGCATCCAGCTCTATCACATGTACTTCTTCCTTATCATGCGAACCCTGATACATGATGGTGCCGAACGGATTGGCCACAAATGAACCACCCCAGAACTTCATTGCCCCGTTTTGTTCCAGTCCAACCCGGTTTACACTTACTACATGCACGCCGTTTGCGACGGCATGGCTGCGTTGAATGGTTTGCCAGGCATTGTATTGCTCAGTATTGGTGGCATCGTCCTGCGAAGTTGCCCAGCCAATAGCAGTTGGGTAGAACAGGATCTCAGCCCCCATCAGTGCCGTGATACGGGAAGCTTCGGGATACCATTGGTCCCAACAGATGAGCACGCCAATGGTGGCGAATTTTGTTTTGAATACTTTGTATCCCAGGTCACCGGGCGTGAAATAGAATTTCTCGTAATATGCCGGATCATCGGGGATATGCATTTTGCGGTATTTGCCCAGGTAAGTACCATCGGCATCGAGTACCGCGGTTGTATTGTGATAAAGCCCTTGTGCTCTTTTTTCAAACAAAGATGCAATGACAACCACACCGGTTTCTGCCGCTACTTTACCCAATGCTTCTGTTGAAGGACCAGGAATAGGCTCTGCCAGTTTAAAGTTGTCGTAGTCTTCCACATCGCAGAAGTACAGCGACGTGAATAACTCCTGCAAACACACGATCTGCGCGCCTTTGGCAGCCGCTTCACGTACTTTAGCAATTGCTTTTTGCAGGTTAGCTTCTTTATCGTTGGTGCAGCTCATTTGCACCAGGCCTATTTTTACTTTTGTCATTTCTTGTTCTATGTTCTTTGTTTTTAGTTCTTTGTTTGCATTATAACAAGGAACCATCTAAATTGTTGATCCAGTATCTTATCAACATGTTAACTTTTCAATGGTTGCACCTGGTTACTAGGTTTCTACTTGTAATAAAGCATCCAGGTTGCTGATACCGATCTTTTTCTCAGAAATAAACCCTTCTGCGTATTTCACGCCAATGCGTTTACCCATCATCCGGGCCCGGCCGGTGACACTATCCAGAAAATCGGGGGAAGAAATATAGGTTTGCGGTCCTTCGTGCCCATTTACCGTATTAAAGAATTGGGTGGAATAGGCCTTAATAGCCTCCATACGCTGTTCAAACACATCGGAGATATCTACGAGCAGGTCGGGTTCATGGTACCAGTCCTGCAAATAATGCAACACATACTTAGGGCGCCAGCGTTGTTGCTGGTTACCATTCACGTCTTTAGTCTCAATTTTCGTCAATCCTGCCAAAAAACAAGCCGTAGCAATCAGTTGGCCGGCGCGGCCATGATCAGGATGACGGTCGTCAAGGGCATTTGCCAGCACCACTTCCGGTTGGTAAGTCCTGATGGCTTGTATCAGTTTCAATTGATGCTCTTCATCGTTGCGGAAAAAACCATCCCTCATTTTCAGATTGGCGCGAACATGAACGCCCATGATCTCGGCAGCTTTGGCAGCTTCCGCATAACGGGTTTCAATGGTACCTCTGGTTCCCAATTCTCCCTGGGTAAGATCGAGGATCCCGGCTTTCTTGCCCCGCTTTATTTCGTTGATCAACGTTCCTGAACAGCTTAGCTCTACATCATCAGGATGAACGCCAATGGCCAGTAAATCCAGTTTCATAATAAAAATTGAGCCGCAAAAATACAAAGTTCTTTAGTTTGTTAGTTCATAAGTTATTAGGTTATTGGGTTATTGGATTATTGGGTTATTGGGTTCATAGGTTCTTGAGTTTGGGGTCCCAGAATATTCAGAACTCCGAAAAAGTTTAGAACTCAATAACTTAAAAACCTAATAACCCAAGAACTAAAGAACTAAATAGATTATAAACTTAAAAAAGCATCCCCCATTTGATCAGGGCGTTCACCTCTGCGGGCGCATTGTCAATCTTTTCATCGGCACGCTTTTTACCGAGTCGAACAATCACCGTTTTTTTGGAAGGAATTACTATCACATACTGCCCTAAGATGCCGCGGGCGTAGAATATATCGGGTTTGCTGGGAATGATCCACCACTGATAGCCATAATAGGTACAACGCAACCCGCTGTCATCGGGTATCATACAGGGTTTTATGGAGTTCAGGTAATAGTCCATGGGAATGATCTCATTGCCTTTCCACCGGCCACTGTCGAGCATCAGCTGGCCCAGCCGCGCAAAATCACGGGCATTTGAGTTAAAGCAACAATAGGCTTTTTCGCTCCCCCCTACCTGGTCGGTGCTCCACAGGGCAGCATGTTCAGCCCCTAATGGCTGCCACAATTTCTCCGAAGCATAGGCGCTGAGCGATTTGCCGGTGGCTTTTTCCAGCAGCAGGCCAAGTAATTGGGTATCGCCCGACTTGTAATAATGAAGTGTTCCCGGGGGGTGAATAATAGAAACCCCGGTAGCCGTTTCATATGAATTATGTCCGTAATATAACTCGGTGGTCACTGAAAAAGGGTTGGCATAAGATTCGTCCCAGTTGCTTCCGCTGCTCATGGTAAGCAGGTCAACAATGCGCACTTTGGCTTTTTCGGCGGTCCTGAATTCAGGCAGAAAATCACCCACCGGTTCTTGTAACGACTGTATTTTCCCCTCTTTGATCGCCGCGCCTATCAACAGGCTGGTAATGCTTTTAGCCATAGAAAATGAGCCTGAAAGAGAAGAATCGCTGTAGCCGTCCCAATAAAATTCATACAGGATGGAATCGTTCTTAATAGCCAGCACAGCTACGGTTTCCAGGTCTTCCAGCATTTTTTTCAGCTTAACCGGCAATGGGTTTTTGTTGTAGTCGCCAGAAAGGCTCCAGGGCTGTGATTCGCCTGTTACAACGGTATTATTGGTGAACTTTTTATAGTCGTCGATGTTGGCAAAATTATACCAGACCGCCTCAAACAGATAAATACGGCCCGAGATAACTGCGTAGGCGCTAAAAGATACAATTATCACCAGAATAATGGTCACAATAACGCGAATAAACTTTTTCATAGCAGCGATTGTTGAATTGAAGATAATAAATTGAACCAACCTGTTTGAGCCATTTAATTGGTTATTAACTATTTTTTTCTGGCTTGTGTAAAAAAAAGGAATACGTAACACAATAAAAATAATTGCCAAAGCTCCGGCACAGTGGCAGTCCCTTTTTTTTGCTCTTTTCTCATTTTCAAGTAGCTTCGCAGGTCTTTATTCGAAAGTGACGAAGCAAGTCAGTAATAGAATACTGCCGGAAGAATCAGTAAATCGTAAAATCTAAAATCGTAAATCGAAATGGCATACGACGTAGTAGTTCTCGGAAGCGGCCCCGGCGGATATGTGGCAGCAATCCGGGCATCTCAACTGGGATTCAAAACCGCAATTATTGAAAAGGAAGCACTCGGTGGTATTTGTTTGAACTGGGGCTGTATTCCCACTAAGGCCCTGCTGAAAAGCGCCCAGGTTTTTGAATACATTAAGCACTCAAAAGATTATGGTATCGAAGCCACTGGTACCGCTGATTTTTCGGCAGTAATTAAACGCAGCCGCGGTGTAGCCGATAAAATGAGTAAAGGTGTTCAGTTTTTGATGAAGAAGAACAAGATCGACGTGATCATGGGCTTCGGAAAGCTGAAAGCCAAAGGTCAAATTGAAGTGAAAGGCACCGATGGCAAATCACAGATCGTTGAAGCAAAAAATATCATTCTGGCAACTGGTGGTCGCAGCCGCGAACTGCCCAGCCTGAAAATCGATGGCAAAAAGATCATTGGTTATCGCGAAGCTATGGTGCTGCCTCAGCAACCTAAAAGCATGATCGTGGTAGGTAGTGGCGCCATTGGGGTTGAATTTGGTTATTTCTACGCCACCTTGGGTACTAAAGTTACCATCGTTGAGTTTATGGACCGTATAGTGCCTGTTGAAGATGAAGAAATTTCAAAAGAACTGGCAAAGAACTTCAAGAAGAATGGCATCGAGATCATGACCAGCTCTGAAGTTACCAGCGTTGATACCAGCGGAAATGGCGTTAAAGCCAAAGTAAAAACCAAAGATGGTGAAGTTATCCTGGAAGCCGATGTAGTACTGAGCGCTGTGGGTGTAGCTGCCAACATTGAAGGTATTGGCCTGGAAGAACTCGGCGTAAAAACTGAGAAAGGTAAAATTGCTGTAGATAAATATTACAAAACCAACGTACCAGGCATCTACGCCATTGGCGACTGCGTTCCTGGTCAGGCATTGGCGCACGTAGCTTCTAAAGAAGGTATCATTTGCGTTGAAAACATTGCCTACGGTGAAAAGAAATACAACCACCAGCCTGAAGCACTCGATTACGGCAATGTACCAGGTTGTACTTATTGCACACCTGAAGTTGCTTCAGTTGGTATGACTGAAAAACAGGCTAAAGATGCCGGTTATGAAATCAAAGTAGGTAAATTCCCATTAAGCGCTGCTGGTAAAGCTACTGCTGCCGGACATAACGAAGGTTTCATAAAAGTTATCTTTGATGCTAAATACGGCGAATGGCTGGGCACTCACATGATCGGTTACAATGTTACCGAAATGATCGCTGAGACTGTAGTAGCCCGTAAGCTGGAAACTACTTACCATGAAGTACTGGATAGCATCCATCCTCACCCAACCATGAGTGAGAACATCAAGGAAGCTATTGAAGTGGCTTATGGTGAAGCAATTCACATTTAATAAGAAAGCTTTATTATAAAAAAGGTGCTTCTGAATTCAGAAGCACCTTTTTTTATCGTGAAACGTGAAAGTCCTTATTGTTGAAACCTGAATAATCTCGGCAGACGGCAGACGGCAGACGGCAAACGGCAAACGGCAGACGGCAGACGGCAGACGGCAGACGGCAAACGGCAAACGGCAGACGGCAGACGGCAGACGGCAAACGGCAAACGGTAGACGGCAGACGGCAAACGGCAGACGCATTTCGCTATCTCGCCTACGGCTCGAACCTCGTTCATTTCACTTGCTCTTCGCCAGTGGCAGCCCCCACAATTTCCTACCTCATACTTCATACTTCCCTTATCACCCTATCAACAATATCAACTACTAGTCAACGCTCAACTAGCTTCCCTGGGCCTGTTTGCTTCCAAAAACCTTCTTCAACAGATCAGTTACCCGGGCAACAGGATCTTTGCGGATCTTTTGTTCTTCCAGGCTTACCTGATAAAAGATACCGGTAATAGCTTTATCGGTTACAAAACCACTCAAATCGGGGTTGATCTTATTGGTTGCAAACTTGTTGTAGGTAGTAAACACATCTGACCAGTATTTGGTAGCGCTTACTTTATCCAGTGACTGCTGAATAACAGGCTTGAAAGCTGAAGTCAGCGCGGAAGTGGTCTTTGTTTTCAGGTAATTGGTAGCCGCAAAATCCCCACCCTTTAAAATACCGAGGGCATCCTGAATGGTCATGGTCTTAATAGCATCTACAAAAATAGGTGCGGCAGATTTGGTAGCGTCCTCAGCGGCCCGGTTCAGTGATAAAACGGCTTTATCCACCAGGCTGCCCATACCCAGGTCCCGCAGCGTCTTTTCAACCTTCTGGGCTTCTTCAGGTAATAATATCTTAATAGCGGCATTTTTAAAGAATCCGTCGAGAGCAGACAATTGATTGCCAGAATTCTGGGCGCCCACTTCCAGGGCCTGTTTTAAACCGGCTGCAATGTCAGCGGTGCTCAATACTCCGGTCCCGGCGGCCGCAGGATAATTCTGTTCAATGGTTTTCAGGATCTGCTGCGTACTTTCGCATCCAGAGAGCACAGAAAGTAGTAATACACAGGATAGTAATTGGATAGTTCTTTTCATCATCAATAGTTTACTGATTATTTTTTGCAAGATTAAGCCGTAAAATTATAAAAATGCAAATATCAGTTTGGGAAAAAGAAAGTTTTTATGCACCTAAAGATGTGATCATCGTGGGCAGTGGACTGGTAGGTCTTTGGTGCGCCTGGCATCTCAAAAAAAATGATCCTGCCCTTTCCGTTGCCATTATAGACAGAGGGATCATTCCTACAGGAGCCAGTACCCGCAATGCCGGTTTTGCCTGCTTTGGCAGCGTTACCGAACTGGCAGAAGATGCCGAACGCTTTGGGGAAGACAAGATGTTGCAACTGGTTGAAATGCGCTATAAAGGACTGGAACGCATCCGCAAAGTATTTAAGGAGTCGGCTATTGATTTTGAACTGTGCGGCGGGTATGAATTATTTCATGAAATAGCCATGGAAAAAATCCCCGTACTGGCCTATCAAACAGAGCGATTAAATACGTTACTGCAGGATATAACCGGGAAAAAGAGAACATTTAAACAGGCTGATGACAAGATCGATGCCCTGGGGTTACACGAAGTAGAGCATTTGATAGAGAATAAACAGGAAGGCTATCTGCACTCTGGCAAATTATGCCAGGCATTGCTACAGGCCGTACAATCCATGGGCGTAACCGTATTGAATGCGATCGAAATAAGCGGGTTCGAAAAAGTAAATGATCAGATTGAATTATACACCAACCAGTTTGTAAACTTTAAAGCCGGCAAAGTGCTCATATGCACCAATGCATTTGCCCGGCAATTATTACCTGACCTGGATATTATTCCTGCACGAGGACAAGTACTGGTTACCTCTCCTATTGACGGTCTGAAACTCAAAGGGACTTTCCATTTTGATGCCGGGTATTACTATTTCCGTAACCTGGGGAATCGCGTGTTATTGGGTGGTGCGCGTAATAAAGCTTTTGAAGAAGAAGCCACCACCGAACTTACCATCACCGATACCATTCAACAGGAGCTGGAGTATTTTCTTGACACCTACATTCTTCCCGGCTATACCTATACCATCACCGATCGCTGGAGCGGCATCATGGGCATGGGCAATGAAAAACTACCGATAGTTAAAGAAGTTTCTCCACAGGTTTTCTGCGCCGTGAGGATGAGTGGAATGGGGGTTGCTTTAGCGCCTGTTATTGGGGAACAGATTGCCAGTTTATTAAGTTAGTTGCTTTTGATTTCGCAAGTTGTTAAGTTCGTGGGTTATTAAGTTATTGGGTTATTGGGTTATTGGGTTATTGGGTTATTGGGTTATTAAGTTATTGGGTTATTAAGTTATTGGGTTATTGGGTTCATTAGTTAGTAGGTTCAATTTAGCTAAGGCATTTCACGGTTCAGAAACTTTATACCCCTGAAACTTGATTTTTGGAGGTAGTTAATTAGACTTATTATCATGCCTCTGATTTGACCACACAAGAGATAGAGTTCATCAAATTCTTTCTTAGAAATATATTCCCGGTCTAAAAGCCGGCATAACTGTGATTGGCATTCACAAGCAGAACCATGTGAAATCTCAAGAAATTGTACAAACTCCTTATTTCCTCCTCTTCCAAAACCTTCAGCAATGTTATCCATAACTGAACCACTGGAACGATTTATCTGATCTCTTAATTTATAATCTTTTGCAAGATCGGTAGTTGTAGAGAGTAAATATATTTTTGAGCAAAGCTCCCTTGCCTTTTGCCAGGTCTTAATATCCTCAAAACAGGTAAAAGTAGCCATATAGCATTTAATTAAGTAAATGAATATGCCACTATCCAAAGCCGTAATGAATAATTATAATAAATTTTCTTCTATTTTAACTCAACAACCTACTAACTTAATAACTTAATAACTTAAAACTTCGTCTTCGAAGAAATAATGGTAGTAGTAAAGCCTAATATTGCAATAAGCGCAAAAGATATTCTTAAACTAGCTGCCTGTGCTATAAACCCAATCATTGGCGGGCCGGCTAAAAAGCCGAGATATCCTATGGTAGAAACGGCTGCCAATGCCACTCCAGGTGAGAATACTGTTGATTTACCTGCTACCCCATAAACAAGAGGTACAACAGATGAAACGCCAATTCCAACGAGCATAAAACCCAACGTAGCGGTTACCAATGTAGGAAATGCGATAGCGATCACCAGTCCTGTTGTAATGACCAGCCCACTTATTTGCAACATGCGCAGTGTACCCAACCGGGTCACCAGTTTATCACCGGCGAATCGGCCGCCTGCCATGGTACACATAAATGCCGTATAACCAAGCGGGATCATCCCCTTTGATACGGCCACTACCTTTTGAAAATACACCCCGCTCCAGTCGAACATAGCACCTTCACACACCATGCAGCACATAGCAATTAAACCCAGCTTTAACAAGGTAGCATCGGGTTTGGCAAACAACGGACGATCATCATCGGCGTTTATATCCTGCCGTAATGAGTTGCGATATAACAGTGCCATCATCAAAAAGGCGACACCTGCAATTATGCAAAAATGGATGAAGGGATTTAAATGGAAATTGATCATAAGGGTACCAATAGAAGCGCCGGTAAACCCAGCCAGGCTCCAGATACCATGGAAAGAGGCCATGATGGACCGGCCATACAACACCTCCAGACTTACGGCCTGGGTATTTACCGAAATATTGAACAGGTTGCCCATAAGACCAAAAGCAAACAAAGCCACCACCAGTTGCCAGGTTTCCTGTACCAGCCCGATATTGCATAAAATAAGTGGATACAATATAGCAGCCAGTAAAACCATTTTCCGGCTTCCAAAATGATGTACCAGCCAGCCTGAAAAGGGTAAAGACACCATTAACCCAACGGGTAAAGCAAACAAAACCGCACCCAGACCGCCATCACTCAACTGAAGGTGCTGTTTTATATCGGGAATGCGAGAAGCCCAACTTGCAAAACATAAACCGGCAATAAAGAAAAATGCCCCTATTGATAACCGAGCCGCTCTTTTTGACACCTGCGGCTGCACCAACATACTTTCCATGGCGCCAAAATTAGTGGGCTAAAAGGCATCACAAAAACATTTTTGCAGCAATTTCATCAAAACAAACAACCTTCCTGCGACTGCCTACGTATTCTAATTGTAAAGTGCCTGTGTTTAACAGACGGATAACATTTCAAATCAACCAGTTAAGACAATAGATAAGATTTATAAGCGTTAATACAGTCTGATTCATATATTTCTTTAAATTTACACAACGGGCTCATTTTACACGTTATTGATTAGGCTCAGTGACTTTCCAACCAGTACGCCAATACATAATCTCTCTGGCTAGTAGCAATTAACCATCCAAACAAGGATTTGTTTCCTGACTTGTCACGGAAACAATGTGTCTTATTGACGTTTTTAATACTTCAATTTTATGCAAACCTCATCTGTTTCGCATAGCGATGATGCTATGCATGTAACGACTGGCCCAAAGCGCAATGCCATAGCTGCTGCCATTTTGAATGGTGTAATTGAAAACACCGAAGGATATACCTGGATCATTGATAAAGACCTGCATTACATCGTGTGCAACCGGCACCTTCGCAATACCATAAAACAGTTATCCGGCAAAGACGTTTTGCCCGGCGATGAGGTTATTGATTGTATGGCCCTGCTCGACGACACCCACCAACTGTCCTGGACAGCCATTTACCAGGAAGCTTTTAATGGTACCGCCCAACGATTTGCCCACTCGTGCTCCATTCAACAAAACACTGTTTTCTTCGATATTACGATAACCCCGGTGCGAGAAGACAATAAGATCATCGCGCTCTCCTGTTCTGCCCAGGATATTACCGAACGTAAAAAAGCCGAGGAAGGATTGCGGCAAAGCGAATTGAAATTCAGATCGCTTATTGAAAACAGTACCGACATCATACTCATGGCCAATGAGGATGGAAATATTTTTTACAGTTCTCCTTCTGCGAAAACTGTATTCGGGTACGAAGAAGCCGATTATATAGGACGCCATGTGTGTTCGTTTGTACATTCCGACAGTTTGCCCGCCATGGGTGATCTGGTCCAAAACCTTATGCAACATCCAAATGAGCTGTATACCATTGACCTGAAAGTTTATGACAAACAAGGCAATGAACGATGGGTACAGGGCCTGGCATCGAATATGTTGCAAAGACCGGGCATCAATGCACTGGTTGGTAACTTCAGGGATATTACCGAACGAAAAAAAGCAGAAGAATTATTAAAAGCATCGGAAGACCTGTACCGGAATCTTTTTTATAACAGTCCGCTCCCGAAAGCTGTTTGTGATGCCGAAACTATGCAGTTTCTGGAAGTAAATGAAGCTACCATACAACTATATGGGTATTCGCGGGAAGAGTTTATGCAAATGAAAGGCAGGGCCATCTTATCAACAGAGGAACCCGAATTACCACAGGTGTTGTCAAAAGAGGACAATCCCAACCAGCCTTCCATCTTACGCAAACACATTAAAAAGAACAAGGAACCCATCTTTGTTGAAGTGTGGGCGCATGCTATTAATTATAAAGGGCGGAGTGCCTTATTGATCCTGGGCAACGATATTACAGAAAAGATCCAGCTGCAAAATCAGCTGGTTGAAGAAAAGATCCAAAGGCAACAGGAAGTAGCCAAAGCGGTGATCGACGCACAGGAAAAAGAACGGGAAGCCCTTGGCCGCGAATTGCACGATAACATCAGCCAGGTACTCACCACCGCCCGGCTGTATCTCAATTGCGCAAAAGACTCACCTGCTACACAGGAAGCCATGATCAAACGAAGCTGCGATTCCATTACCAATGCCATCGAGGAAATACGGCGATTGTCAAAATCCATGATCGAAACCTTTCATAAAGAAGTAGGGCTTGAATTTTCACTGAACGATCTTATTGAAAAAATTCGACTGGCACAGCCATTCACGATCTCCCTGTACTTCGCCGTTCCAGATGAACCAAACCTGGATGATAAATTAAAAAAGACCATTTTCCGCATCGTACAGGAACAATTGAATAATACCATTAAACATGCCGACGCCTCTGAAGTACAGGTGGCCATTGTTCAAAAAAAACGGCAATTACTGATCACCATTGCCGACGATGGTAAGGGATTCGACCCCTCACACAAACGCAACGGTATTGGCATTACCAATATAATAAGCCGTACAGAATTATTTAATGGCCGTGTTAAAATTGAATCATCACCTGGCAAGGGATGCCGCATGCAGGTAAGTTTTACTATTTGACCCTTCGACTCCTCTCCTACGCCAGGCTTCGGTGAGCGAAGCGCTCAGGACTGTAATACAACGCTTTGAGTAAAATGTCGGGAGCGATAACTCTGTGTTTTGTTGTTTTACACCGTAAAACGAGGTTGATGCCTTATTTTTGCGGTGTTTTTTTATTAAATGCACAGGGAGATTCCTATGGATAAGGCTTTTTTGTTCGATATGAACGGCACCATGATCGATGATATGCAGTTTCATTTAAAGGCATGGTACCATATTTTAAATGATGATCTGGGTGCCAATTTGGGCTGGGAAGAAACCAAGAGCCACATGTATGGCAAAAACAGTGAGTTATTGATCCGCATATTTGGGGAAGATCGGTTTTCACCGGAAGAAATGGAGCGGCTTTCTATTGAAAAAGAAAAACGTTATCAGCAGGAGTTTAAACCACACCTGAAGCTGATACCCGGGTTACAGCAATTTCTTGAAAAAGCACACGCTTTACATATTCCGATGGCTATTGGCTCTGCGGCCATTCCATTCAATATTGATTTTGTGCTCGACAACCTGAATATCCGCCATTACTTTAAAGCTATTGTAAGCGCTGATGATGTAGCCACCAGCAAACCGCATCCCGAAACTTTTCTGAAGTGTGCGCAATTGTTAGGCGTTGATCCGGCCAGTTGTCTGGTATTTGAAGATGCGCCCAAAGGTGTGGAAGCGGCCCAAAACGCCGGCATGCCCGCGGTAGTGTTAACCACCATGCATGAGCAGGAAGAGTTTGCGGTATACAACAACATTATCACCTACACCAAAGATTATACGCATTTGTCGCCTGCCGACCTGGTGCGGTCAAAGGCAATATAAGATAATCCAGACCTGTGCGCCATTGGGTTCTGAATAATTAGAGGATTGATGCGACCCTGACAGGCCTGGCTTTTATAGTCCAAACCTGTCAGAGCCTGCCCCGCTTTGCGGGGTCCAAGACGTCAGATTGAAAGTGCAAGATCCAATGATGGACCTTACAGGTCTTTTTCAATTCGTTGTATTAATTCAATGCAGGCCCGGCCATTGTGATAAGGGCATTTCCACAACCCTACTTTGTCATGCCCCTGCATTATGGAGTGATCTTCGTTTATCCCCCAGAACCATTCGCCGTTTTTATTATCCCGGATATACTGCTTTATAAATGCCCACATATTACAGGCATACTGCAGATATTCATGCTGTTCACTTATTTGCCAGGCATTGTAAAATCCCACCAGCGCTTCGGCTTGTGGCCACCAGTGTTTTTCCTTTATCAACCGGTTTTGTTTCGCTTCATATTCATACCAGAGACCGCCATCGGTATCGAGCCCAATGACCACCGCATCAGCCATTTTAATAGCATTGGCCCGCATTTGTTCAATCAACTTTTGATCACCAATTATTTCAGCCGCTTCGAGCAACAACCAGCTTGCTTCTATATCATGACCATAAGACACCGTATCGGATTTTACACTCCAGTGCTCATCAAAAAACAAGTGCAGGTGACCGGTATGCTGATTGATAATATGATCATTAAAACTGGTAAGCAAGGCAGCAATGTGTTTTGCCAGTATTTCATCGGGATATATTTTATAAAGCGAAGTATATGCTTCCAGAATATGCAAATGGGTATTCATGGATTTCTTTTCATTCGCATCTTTATGGCTCAACCGCAGATCATCCATCCCTTTCCAATGCCGGTCGAAGGCTTCAAAATAACCGCCCTGCGTACGGTCAAAACTTTTTTGTTGAATTACTTCATACAACTGAACAGCCAATGCTTTGGCTGGTTCATTTTTAAAAGCACGATAATATTCGCTGCAACCATACAATACAAACGCCAGGGCATATACCTGCTTTTTGGTATCGTACGATTCGCCGTTACTGGTCACACTCCAGTAAACGCCTCCATACAGGGAATCGACAAAATGTTCCCGGATGTATGCAAAGGCGCGATCGGCCGCAGTGGCGTAGCGGGGATCTTTTGTTAAGTTATAGGCAGCGGAGAACGTCCACAAAATGCGCGCATTCAATACGCTGCCCTTTGGCGCGTCGGGATAACTGGTATTGTCATTATCTATTCGGCCATAGAAGCCACCCTGCTTTTCATCAATGGTGTGTTGCAGCCAAAAGTTCAATATAGCAAGCAGCTCCTGTTGCAATTCGGTTTTGAAAAGTTCCAGGTTCATGTAACGATTATACCACTTTTTTTGGTCTGGCGGCTGTTAAATATCCTGCTGTTGTGCGATTTTGTTATTTTCGATCATATTATACAAGGTACGTACCGAGGCGGCGGAAGTATAGCCATCTGCAGGCGTGTTCATTACATAGTCAAGCAGCCGTTCAACGGTTGATTCCGCCACATGCATCCGCGTATCTGACGAGGCATAATAGATCAACACCCGCCCATCGTCATCAACAGTCCAGCCATTGCCAAATACTACATTTGATACATCCCCTACCCGTTCTTCGCCTTCGGGCGCTATAAAATAACCACCGGGTTTATATATTATTTTAGTAAGGTCGGCCAGATCGGCCATAAACAGGTACAATACATAGCGCATACCTGCAGCCGTATTACGCACCCCATGTGCCAGGTGCAACCAACCCTGGTTTGTTTTTATCGGCTGAGGGCCCAACCCATTCTTTAATTCAGAAACGGTGTGATACACTCTTTTATCAATCACTACTTCTTTGTGTATAACGGCGTTCTCCATTGAACTGCTTAAGCCAAATCCAATGCCGCCACCAGTACCAGCTTCAATAAATCCATCCTGTGGCCTGGTGTAAAAAGCATATTGCCCGTCAACAAACTCCGGGTGTAACACCACATTCCGTTGTTGCGGGGATGGTGTTTTCAGATCGGGCAACCGCTCCCAGGTTACCAGGTCTTTTGTACGGGCAATACCACATTGGGCAACAGCCGAAGACTGATCGGCCGGTGATGCTTGTGGATCACGACGCTCCGTACAAAACAAACCATAGATCCAGCCATCTTCATGTTGCACTACGCGCATATCGTAAATATTGGTATCCTCCACCGCTGTTTCGGGCATCATGATGGGGTAGTCCCAAAATTTAAACCCATCGATACCATTAGCGCTTTCCGCCACAGCAAAAAAAGATTTCCGGTCGGCACCTTCAACCCGTGCAATCAAATGATATTTTCCATTCAATTTAATGGCACCGGCATTGAGTACCGTGTTGATCCCGATCCGCTCCATTAAGAACGGATTGGTCTCCGCATTCAGGTCATATCGCCAGAACAAGGGTGCATGTTTGGCGGTCAATACCGGGTTCTTATACCGGCAATAAATTCCATTCTCCTCGGCTGCCTTTTCATTAGGACGGTTAATTAATTTCTCATGTGATTTTTCGAGCATTTCCAGCCGTTCCAAAAAATTCTTATCCATTGTATTTCAATTTTAGAGTCTGTTTAGTTTTCAAGTTTATCCCACCAGGTTCGTTTAAGCACCATCACAATCACCGCCAGTATGGCAACAGTGATCAGTAAGGGCGCCTTCAACCATAATACAACATACATTGGCAGAATGGTTAAACAACACTGCCCAATAATTCCTAAAACCACATTGAACATATCCTGTTTAAATCGTTTGTTAGGAACGAAGGCAGGGTCGTCCTGCATTACTTTAACCTGTATAGGTTTCCAGAAGCCCCATGGTCTTACTGTTTTGTAAAATTGTTTTAATACGGTTTCTTCCGTGGGGGGAGTTAACCAGGTACCGATAAAACAACCGGCCAGCGAGATCAGGAACAGCAGGGGCCAGCTATAGAGGGATAGGGTATTTTTAAAAATTGCAGGGAATACCAGCGCAGCTATTATACCACTGGCCATACCCCAGAAAAAGCCACTGGCGTTAAACCGCCACCAATACCACTTTAGCATATTGGCGGCAATATAACCACCATACAAAGCGCTAACGATCCATTGTAACACACTGTTCACATCTCTTGCAAAAAAGCCCAGCGTTACTCCAATAGCCACCACTACAATGCCAACCAGGTAATTGGCCCTTATTATTTTTTTAGTGCTGGCCTGCGGATCAACATATTTCAAATAGATATCATTGACGATGTACGCCTGTGCAGCATTCAGCGTACCTGAAAAAGTGCCCATAAAAGCGCCCAATAGTCCGGTAAGCACCAATCCCAGGATACCCGCAGGTAAAAAATCATTGATGGCTGCCGGCAAGATCCGTTCAAAATCGGTACCCGAGGCAGTGCGCAGATCAAGCTGGTTATAATACAATAATGCCAGCACGGTAAGACCTATGATCATTGAATAACGCACGGGCAATAAAATTATAGAAACAAAACCCGACATTTTACTGGCATCTTTTGGTGAGCGGGTCGACAAAACCTTTTGCATATCGTAGTTGGGTGCAGGGCCGGCCAGGCTGGCAAAGATGCCCTTGAACAACATCATCATAAAGAAAAACCCAAACAAACCAAAGCCATCTTCAGCTATCTTCTTATTGGCATCGGGGATCAGCTTACTCCAATCAAGGTTCAACTGCCAGTTGAAAAAAGGATTGGTCCAGTTGGCAGGCACAGCCAGTTGGGTACCGGGTGCATGTAAACGCAGCATGGCAATAACTGCAATGGAAATGCAGGCTATTGTCATGATCACGTACTTGATCACATCCCCCAGTACAATACTGTGCATGCCACCCAATATGGAGTAGAACATAGCAAATAATGTAAACACAATTCCATACAAATGCGGCACATACGCTGGTGCCACTTTAAACGGCACGTAGGCCGATATTAAATGCCAGGGAACAAATATTTCTATGAACTTACCCAGCCCCACAAAGCCATATGCCAGAAAGCCAAAACAGCTTAGCAGTGCAAATGCCACTACTACATTATGAGAGCTTTTTACGCCTTTGCCACTGGTGCCAAATCGCGTAACCAGCCATTCGGCACCGGTGCTGGCATTGGAGCGGCGCACCCATTTCGAAATGAACATCATCATAAACACCTGGTTAAACACAGGCCATAACCAGGGGATCCAGATCGATTTCATACCATATACAAAACACAGCGCCACCATCCACATAGTACCACTGATATCAAACATATCACTGGCATCACTCAACCCCAGCATGTACCAGGGCAGCACCTTCCCCCCCAACAGGTAACTTTCTTTATTTTTCCGTGCTCTTTTACGTAACAACCAACCGATGACTACCATTGTAGCCAGGTATAATATGACAATGCTTACGTCTAAAATCGTTAGTTTCATTATGCTTATTTCGTGATACGGCAATCGGAAACGGGAAACGGCAATCGTGAATCGGCAATCGGCAATTGTTCGCGCAATTCGAGCCTCACTTCTATTTTTCAAGAACCTAATAACTCAAGAACTTAATAACTAACAAACTCAATAACTTGCCTTTATCAACCCTATCAACTCCGTCACCTCTATCAACCAACTTGTTAACTGATCAACTCGTCAACTGATCTACTGGTCAACTTACTCATACACCTTCTCCCTTGCTACTTCCTGTTCAAACAATGTATTCTCCTGTTGATAAAATCTAATAAAATCCGCCGATGACACCTGACCTTTGTACGGCGCATAGTAATGCATCTTTTTCATCCATTCATTATATCCGTGATTGCGCCAAACCAGTACATACGAGATCGGATGCTGACCTATTGCTTTTGAAAGAACGTCCGTCCACCAGTTGGCAAAGGGGATTTGTTCATATCCCGTTTCGGCAATGGCGGTCAGTTTGTTTTTCTTCGCGGCTATCTCATCAATAAGCCCCAGTTGAAACCCGGTGTTTTTTACAAACCAGTCGCTTTTCGCAGGATCGTCATACTGATAAGTATCAAAACTGATCATATCCACCACATCATCACCAGGATAGCGTTCCAGAAATTCCTCTTTCGTTTTAAAATCTGCGGAGGTATTGTACACGTATAACAAGTTATGAACCTTCTTTATTTTCTGCAAGTAATACTGAGTGAACCGCCACAACACTTTAAACTGATCGGGTGTACAGGCGTTGCGGCCCCACCAGAACCAATTGCCTGTTAGTTCGTGATATGGTCTGAACAATACCGGTATGGCTTCACCATGACTGTTCTTTAATGACAAAAAGAATTTCGCCAGTTCATCGAGCCAGGTCTTGAAAAGTGCATGATTAACACCAGCGGGCAAGATGGAGGCCACGGTGCCAAACGCAGTATCCCAGGCGCCTTTTGGCGCACCGTAGGGACTACGGGCATGCCAACTGATGGTGATCACGCCACCCCGCTCGTATCCTTCTTTTATAAACTGGCGCATCTTTTTAAATGGTACACCATCGAGATTCTTTTCCTCGTTGGCTTCCAGGCCACCTAACTCCCAGCCATACACAGCAGGATAATCGCCCGTCACCTCTTTTACATCGCTTTTACCGGGCTCATATCGCCAGTTTACCCCATATGCCAGGTCGTCCTGGTGGCCAAACATAAAACCTTTTGCAGCCAGCTTTTTTAAATTTCTGCACAACGCAACTGTTTGTTGGGTGGCAGCTGAATCGCAAGGTGTTTGGTCCTGGGCCATCAGTTGACTACATAGAAGAAGCAATACGATGAAACCCAGAAACATTTTATTATTTAACCATAAGCATTTCATCGAAATAAACAGTTTTAGGCCCGCCATCTATTTGAAGGTTTAACCGGCTATAATCGCCTTTAATAAAATCAACCGGTAATCTGAAATAAGTCCATTTACCTTTGGGCACCGTTATACTTAATTTCCCTGATGCCGTTGCCGCTTTGTTAGGGCCCGACCAGGGCCCATCCGGCATGATGTTAATTTTTGCATCGTCCCCTTCAGTATACGCCCAGAAGGTTAAAAAAGTGGCTGGGAAAAACATATTAAATGTACTGTTGGGATCTTTCCAGTTACAACCAAGGAACAAACTTAACCCGCCGTTTGCTTTTGTGTATTCGGCTTGCATTACAGCTGCGCCCCCTCTACTTTTTATGCTGGTTGATTTGACGGGATTACAATCCCAGCTCCACGACTGAATATTACCACCGTAGGCAGCAGCCGTTCCAAAATCATCATCGAATATTATAAAGTTATTGGGTTTGTATACAAATTCATGGGTGGTAATGGTGGTACCGGTTGGGTTAGAGACTGCCAGCTTTGCCCGTACAATTGATGTTGCCGGCATGGCGATCACCAGTTTCTTTTTGGATTTCGATACAATGGTTGCTGCATCGGTAGTACCCTCTATCACCACTTTGTTCACATCTTCCAGGTTCACCCCCGTCAATTCCAGATTTGTTCCGGCTGCAAAACCATAATCCGATACCTCCAGGACTTTGGGATAAGCCAAACCGGTAAAGGGCACCAACAATGTTTTACCGTCACTATTGGTGAGTACAATATTCTGCGGCCCACCTGATATGGTATCGGGCACTCTGAATACGACAGCGCTTTCTGTATTAAGGGTTGAATAAAAAGGTGCAGGCACACTATCCCGGTCAAATACGATCTTTTGCATCTGGCCCAAACCTGTGCCTGTAAGCGTTAACAGGGTACCACCAGCTGCGGTAGAAGGGGTTAAACTGGTGGCAACGGGGTTCCCCGCTTTTGTATCGGGACTGCCATCCTTATCTTTTTTACATGCATATAACGTCACTACTACGGTGGCTGCTATAAAACAGATCACCGGAAATTTATAATGAATGAACTTTTTCATAATAGCAATCACGTTTAGAATGATTAATAATAACCAACCGGTTCTTTTGCCAACTCGGGGTCCTGCAATATTTCACCGGCAGGAACGGGCAAATACATATACTCTTTGGTAAACTTTGGGTATGACGCCACGTCAGCCGTACCTCTGTTCTGCTTTTCAATGATCTGTTTGGCTTTGTCAAATCCCTGTCTTTGCAGATCGAACCAGTAATCGCCTTCAAAAGCAAATTCAACGCGACGCTCTTGCAGGATATCGTCTTTTGTAATAGTTGACTTGGTAGCAAGACCAGCTCTTGTTCTTACTTTATTAAAGGCAGCCAGGGCCTCTGCATTGGTGGTAGAAGCACCGGCACCAATAACAGCTTCGGCATAAATAAGCAAGATATCTGCATATCGCAACAGCATCGTGTTTATACCTGAGTTCGCGCCAAGTACCGTTTCACCACCATAGGTTTTGCCAGGCCCTACAACATATTTGGCAATGTTTGACCGGGTAGTATTCTTTATGCCCCCATCACCATCTTTTTGCACCGTATCGTATTTGTAACCGGCAGCCATAAAGGTGTTGTAGGTTGAATTGGCGTTCTTTGGTTTCCAATCAGGCTTGGTCCAGCCCTGTTCCATTACAGATCCTTTACGACGCAGATCGCCCGTTTCATAAGCGCTCAGGATGTCCATAGAAGGAATGTATAGTTGCCACATGCTGGCTTCATCTGTTTGTAAATTGGAAGGCCCCCGGTCGGGGTTCTTTTGGTTGCCCGATCCCCAGGGATCGGTTGTAAGCTGGTGTTGAATGGAAAACAAAGATTCTTTATTGTTGTTATATTTGCTCGAATTGAACATGCCGGCATAATCATCTATCAGGTCATATTGTTTGGAATTGATCACTTCCTGCGCTTTTGCTTTTGCGTTATCATAATCCTTATTATACAGGTACAATTTGGCCATCATGCCTTTGGCTGCATACCTGGTTAATCTCCCAGGTTGTGGATCGGTTTCAGGCAATCCTGCTTCGGCCAATTTCAATTCTTCCAGGGCAAAACGTAACACGTCTTTCTGGTAATACCGGGGAATATTGAAATTACCCGACAATGCAGCTTTACCCGGATCGGTTACAATAGGCGCATCGCCCCATAAACGGCCAATATAGAAATAGACAGCCCCTCTGAAGAAATGGCATTCAGCAATAGCCGGATCGATAAAGCTTTTATTGCCACCCATCCCTTTCTTTTGCTCCAGCGCTATCATATATTGACTGGTCCAACCACCAATTTTATAAAACACCTTCCAGGCATCGGCTATACGAACCGAGGTAGACGCAAAAGAAAAACTGGAAAACGGCGGATCGTCATTTCCACCTGAATATTCATTGCCAGACATTACATCGCCAATGGCATCCATTGCCCTGTTCTCATAACCCGCCCAGGGCAGTCCATATAAAGTACTGGTAAGCCCCCGCACTTCATCGGCAGTATTATAATAGTTCTGTAAGGTAGTAGCATCTAAAGAAGGCCTATCAGTATATTTTTTACTACAGGATGCCAATACCATCAGTACTCCTAAAAAAGTATATATAGAAAGTCGTTTCATGGTAATAGGTTTTAAAGTTCAAGGCTTGCACCAATTGTAAAGGTGCGTGGATTGGGATAGTGCCCCATGTCAACATTCATCAGTTTAATGTTATTATTAAAGGCCCCTACTTCAGGATCATAGCTGCTGTAATTGGTAAAGGTTTTTAAATTCTGCACTGTTACATATACCCGTGCACTACTAACCTTCACTTTATCCAAAATATTTTTTGGCAACCTGTACCCCAAACTGATATTCTGGATACGCACATAGGAACCATCTTCTACATAGCGGTCAGAAATATATACGTTATTGGAATTGGTGTTTGTAAACCGGGGTAATTTTCCGTTGGTATTTGTTTCAGTATATCTGTCTGTTACAGTGGCAAGTTGATTATAAAAAGCGTTGTCCAATTTCTCTAACTGCCAGCGAAGAAAATTGAAGATCTTGGCCCCCTGACTCCCTTGCAAAAATATACTGCAATCAAAATCTTTATACTGGAAGGTATTAGTAAAGCCAAAAGTAAATTTAGGAAGCGGGCTACCTATAAAGGTGATGTCATCTGCATCGATCTTATTATCGCCATTTACATTTTTAAAGCGAACATCGCCATAATAGGTATGTGTGTTGTCGATGGTGTAACCAAATTGCGGCAGGCTATTATCAAGCTCTTCCTTGGAACGGAACAAGCCATCGGTTTTTAGTCCGAAAAACGAACCAACTGCATAACCTGGTTTCGTATAGGTTATTACGTAATTATCGTAATATACCTTGCCGGTTAACCCGGAAGTTGAAGCGGCTAAGTTATCGAGCTTGTTTTTAAATTGCGACACAATCACATTGGTCTTCCAGCTAAAATCTTTTGTTTTGATATTGTTACTGGTAAGGCTGATATCGACACCGGTATTGCTCATCCGCCCCATATTACCAATAGGTGCGGCCAAATCGTCCCACTGATCACCCACCCCTATTACCCGGGGGCCGGTAAGGAACAACAGCATATCGGTGGTTGTTTTCTTATATACATCTACGCTCAGATCAATCCTGCCCTTCAGGAAAGAAGCATCGAGCCCTCCATTTCTTGTTACCACTGATTCCCAGCTCAGATCGGGGTTGGCAATACCCTTCAAAAAATTGGCATCGCCAAAGCCAACGGGACCAGGCCAGAACGAAACAACAGACGTATAGGGGGGTGAAGGCGCTCCACTTGGTAAATTCTGATTACCTACAGCACCATAACCCGCCCGTAATTTCAGATAGTTCACTACCTTCTTTACAGGATCAGCAAAGCGTTCATTGGTAACCGTCCAGCCCAATGATGCGCCGGGAAAATATCCCCATCTGTTGTTGGGTCCAAAATTAGAAGAGGCATCGGCCCGGAAACTTAATGAAAGCGAAAAGCGGTCGTCATATGTATAGCTGCCCCGCGCAAACCACGACTCCATAGCCCAGTTACCTTTTCCGCCACCCAGCTGCCAGGTAGTTTTATCGCTGCTACCGGCGGTGAGGTCCAGGATATTATTGGCAAGATTTACCTTTTTTCCATCGATGCTTTCGTAATAAGAATACTGTGCTTCATGCCCCACTGTTGCTGAAATACTGTGTTTATTCAACCATTTATTATAGTTGAGGTAATTTCTGAGGGCATAGTAATAGCCATTCTGCCGTTTATCGAATAACTGGCTTTGCAATTTATTGGGACCAATAGCGCCTGCGTTTTGAAAGGCGGTATTATTATTCAGGCTCAACGAATAGGCAAACTCTGTTTTAAAGCTAAGGTCTTTTCTTAACTGCAGATCGGCATAGGTACTACCAAACACCTGCCAGTTGGTTGATTTATTGCCCCTGTAGTTAGCCCGGGCAATAGGATTATCCTGACTGTATTGAAAACCGCCAACGGTTGTACCACCGCCCCAGGTCCCATCGATATTTTTAACCGGGATCAGGGGGCTTTGTACAGCGCCCCACCATATGGTACCTTCTGCTGCATCGGCCAGCGTTACGTTTTGAATATTCCTTGTTGCATTGGTGCTAAAGCCGATCTTCAACCAGCTCTTCAACTGATGATCGAGGTTAAAGCGGGTGGTATACCGTTTAAAATCGGACCCTATTAAAATACCTTCCTGGTTAAAATAGTTCAGCGACAGGTAATAGGATGTTTTATCCTTTCCGCCTGAAAAGCTTAGCTGGTGATTTTGCATTTTACCATGCCGGAACATGGCTTCCTGCCAATCGGTACCAGGGCCTAATAGAGAAGGATCTTTAAACTCTTCAGAAGGTTTTAAACCCAAAATGGGCGCTACTTCGTTCTGATATTGGGCAAACTGTTGCAGGTTCATCAGATCCAGCTTTTTTTGCACCTGCTGCTGCCCGTAATACATTTCATAATTTATTTTCCCTTCACCGTTCTTTCCTTTTTTAGTAGTGATCATGATAACTCCATTAGCAGCCTGTGAACCATAAATAGCCTGGGCAGATGCATCTTTTAATACATCGATGGCCTCAATGTCGCCAGGGTTAATAGACGCCATTACACTGTTACCGGTTTGTCCGTCGGAACCGCCCAAACCGGCGTAGCCGGTAGTAGACCTGGTATTGGTAAAAAAGGGAACGCCATCTACTACGATCAGGGGATCGTTGCTGTTAATGGTGGTAACACCACGCACTTTAACAGACACGCCGCCGCCCGGCTGGCCACTGTTATTGATAACCGTTAAGCCAGCTACTTTTCCCTGCAAAGCCTGGTCGATACCTGCCACTGGCAGGTCTTTCAGGTCCTTTGTTTTAATAGAAGAAACGGCCGATGATACATCGCTACGGCGGGCTGTTCCATAACCTATAACAACAACTTCATTGAGCCTGCTATCGGCAACATTCAGGGTAACCAGTATCGTTTGCTTTCCGTCTACAGAAACCGTCACCGGCTTCATGCCAACATACGATACTTCCAGCGAGGTGGCTTTCTCTGGGATGGTGATCTTGAATGAACCGTTTGCATCGGTAACAGTCTGAAATTTTGCGCCCTTGGCTTTTATGGTCGCTTTTTCAAGCGGAAGCCCATTTTGGTCGGAGATGATGCCCGAGATCGTTTTGGTTTGGGCATGCGCAGGAGAGGTTTGTGCCAGTACCCATAAAACAATTATGAGTACCCGGCAGAATACTTTTTTTCTCATACAGCAATCAATTTGATTCAAATGTATGCTTGATTTATGCTTGCTAAATAATACTATATTGACCTATTTTCATATTATTTTCAATAACAAATCTGTTCAAAAATTAATATATCGTTGCTAAATCGTTGAAATCAATGGATTTCGTCAAAACTCAGAATAGTAAAACTATGATATTAATTATACAGGTTATTGTATAAATTTGATCAGCCTAACGATACAATTGCCAGCAAATGAAGAACAATTTATTGCGGGAAATTACCCCATTAACTCAAAGCGATTGTTTTACCCTGTTCTCCCGGGTAAAATCCGCATTCGACTTTCCCCTGCATTATCATGAAGAATTCGAACTGAACTTTATTCAAAACGCCAAAAACGCCAGGCGGGTAATAGGTGATCACATTGAAGATATCGATGAAATGGAACTGGTATTAGTAGGCAGTAACCTGCAGCATGCCTGGTTCACCCACCAATGCAAAAGCAAAGAGATCAAAGAGATCACCATCCAGTTCCATAAAGACCTTTTCGATGAAAAATTCCTACGCCGGAACCAGCTGAGTTTTATTCGCACCATGCTGGATAAATCTTTGAGGGGCATCCTCTTCTCTAAAGAGACCACCCAGCAACTGGCGCCCCGCATTATGGATCTAAACCAGAAACAGGGATTTGATTCTGTCCTGGAATTAATGTCAATACTACACGATTTATCTATTTCGCGTAATATGCGCATTCTATCCGATGCCTCATTCAACAATACCGAACAATACACTTATAACAGCCGGCGCATTGAAAAAACGCTGGAATACATGAACCATAACTTCGACAAACCCATTACCCTGAACGAAGTAGCGCGCCTGGCAAATATGTCGGATGCCGCATTCAGCCGCTTTTTTAAACAACGTACGGGCAATACCTTTATCGACAGCCTTACCGAGATAAGGCTGGGGCATGCTTCCCGGATGCTGATAGACACCACCCAGTCTATAGCCGAAGTGGCTTATCACTGCGGGTTTAATAATATTTCCAACTTCAACCGAATTTTCAAAAAGAAGAAGAGCTGTACGCCCAAAGATTTCAGGGAAAGCTTTTCCGGCACCCGCATCTTTATATAAGCGGTAAGGCCATATCTCTATATCGGTAGTATCTTCAAAAGCCTGTTCCGGCCGCTATTACGGCATTGCCAGGAATTGGCAATGGTTATGCAGTTGAACTGACAGGCGTGGCCTATTTAAAAAAAATAGCTATCTTCATCACCCGGTTACACTATTGTTCAGATTTTCTTATTACTTTAACCCAAAATTCTATCCGTTTCCACTATTTTAATTTCAGATTTTAATAGTAAAAATGGACCGATTCACTTTCATATGAAACATTATTCCAAGCAAAAACGCATGCTTGTTGCGGTTGACTCTATCATTTTCGGTTTTGACGGACACGAACTAAAATTACTGCTGATAAAGAGAGGATTTGAACCTGAAAAAGATAAATGGAGCCTGATGGGTGGTTTCGTTCAGCCTGATGAGGATTTTGAGCAGGCAGGCAACCGCATCCTCAAACAACTTACCGGACTTAAGAATGTATACATTGAACAGTTATATGCCTTCGGCGAACCTAACCGTGACCCTGAAGAACGTACTGTTTCCGTGGCTTATTTTGCCCTGATCGATATTGGTAAATACGAAAAACAAATAAGCGACGACTTCCACGCCGAATGGTTCTCCCTGAAAAAAACACCCAAGCTCATCTTCGACCATACCCGTATGGTAAAAATGGCGCAGGAAAAGCTTCGCTACAAGGCAGCTTTCCACCCTATCTTATTTGAGCTGATGCCTGAGAAATTTACGTTGCCCCAGTTATACAACCTGTATACCGGCGTGTATGACACCGTTTTGGACAAACGTAATTTTACCCGTAAGATCCTTTCTACCAAACTACTCGTTAAACAAAAAGAAAAGGAAAAAGAGGGTTCTAAAAAAGGCGCCTTTTATTATAAACTGGACAAGCGCCGGTACGATTCGCAATTCCACTCCTTCCTAAACTTCATTCCCAATCCTGATAATCTGAAATAATTCGCCAAAAGCAGTAGCCTCGGCGCACGCGATCCGCGGATAAAACCCTCCTACGCTAAAGCTTCGGCGGGTAAAACTCGCCTACGCTAAAGCTCCGCCGAGTAAAAAAGGCGGTTCCCCGGAGGAGGAACCACCTTAAAAAACAGGACATAACTGGTGAGAGTTGCTATACCAACTGCTCTCGGCTCAGCCGAGACCGTGTGCCTTTTCGTATAAACCTTTCTGTTGCTTATAACAATGATCACTGGTTGTGAAGGTTGTGGCTTGCTTTCTTTATTGGCAATAGGCAATGCCTACCCCATGAGTGGTCTATATTATATAAACATCAGATTATAATAGTGCGTAAATACGGGCGGAAAAAGCCGTAGGGATATAGCCGGGATAAAAGATACGACCAACAAAGATCATCATGAATGGCTCAAGAGCTGGATAACAGGAACACGTAGTACATGTGAAAGAACCATGCCAAATTGAGGTTGATCGATGTTTAGGCAATGGTTAGAATAAGATATTTATTTTTCCCATAGGTCTGGTTCATTAGTTATTGAGTTATTAAGTTCTTTAGTTCGTAGTTTTCCGAACAACTTAATAACTCAATAACTTACAAACCCAATAACTTTCTACTTACTTAGCAGTGGCAGCCTTCTCTTCGTAATACTCCCTTAGGATATTAAACGCTTTCTTTTTACGGCCTTTTTGATCAATAAGCCCTTTGTTATTCCAGCCTTCCTGGAAGGTTTGGTTATTACGGCGGGGGGAACGGAAATCGCACAGGATCCAGGGCGACAAACCCGCAAAATTATCAGGCATGCGCTTTAACATGGCCACCTGTTCGCGATAATACCATTCCTGGTATTCTTCGCTCCAGCGCGTTAAAGAATCGCCATGAAACCCATACAGCGTTTCAGCACCGGTTTCACTGATGAAGAATGGCTTGTTATAGGCAATTTCCCAATTGGCTGACCGGCATTTATCGGGCAAACCGGAATACCAGCCCAGGTACTCATTAAACGATACCAGGTCAACATACTCCCCTAGCGGATCATCGATCTTATTTACGCCGGGTTGATAGTTCACTTCCAACGCGGCAGATACCAGCCGGCTACTATCGAGCGAACGAGCAGCCCCAATAAGGTTACGCATAAAACCAGTTCGTACAGGGTTCACCGGTGTTTCATTACCTACAGACCAGATAATGATGCTGGCCCTGTTATGGTCCCGGGTGATCATTTCGGTTAGCTGGGTACGGGCTTTTTCAAACACTTCAGTGCTGGAGAAATCTACCGTCCAGTAAACCGGGATCTCCGACCATACCAGTATGCCCAGCGAATCAGCTGTCCGGGTCATATTCTCATTATGCGGGTAATGCGCCAGGCGCACCATATTACATCCCAGTTCTTTGGCCCAACCCAGCAATTGCAGCGCATCCTGTTTGCTGTATGCCCGGCGACCCTGCAGGGAATTTTCTTCATGGATGCAAATACCCCTCATAAACAACGGCTTTCCGTTCAACAACACCTCTTTGCCTGCGGTTTCAATAGTACGGAAACCCACTTTATCGTCTATACGATCGGTACTGGTATTAATAACGACGTTATACAGTTTGGGCGTTTGGGGCGACCAGAGCTGTACTGCCGGCAAATTGAATTGCAGCGCTACTTTATTACCTGTTACCGGAAATGTCTTTTTGATCTTCAGCTCGGGTATCTCTACCACCACTTCTTTGGCGTTTTGCCATTCATTGAGCTGTACCCAGCCTTCTACCGGAATATTCTTTACCGTTTTCAGGGAAGCGCCTTTCTTTATGTTAAGGCTGTAATCCTGGATAAAAGCGGGTGGCAGTTCCACCAGTTGTACATCACGGGTAATGCCGCCATAGTTCCACCAGTCGGTATTTACGGTAGGTACCTCATCTTTATGCCTGGTGTTATCTACTTTTACAACCAGGTAATTACCGGTACTTTTCAGCACCGAATCGGGCACCTCGAAATTAAAGGGTGTAAATCCACCCTTGTGCTTTCCTAACTTCTTACCGTTCAGGTATACATCGGCTTCATAGTTCACGGCACCAAAATACAGGTAGACTTTATTGGCGGGATTGCTTTTAGTAAAGTCGAACGATTTCTTATACCATACAATACCTTCGTAATACAGGAATTTTTCAGCTTGTGAGTTCCAGTCGCCCGGTACCTGCAAAGTGTAGGCATCGGTGAATTTGTGTTCCTTGCGATCAGTTTTATTAACCGGCTCATCGGTTGTCCAGTAGGCTTCCCGGTCATTCTCCTTACGCTCCTGATATCGGTAATCATAAAAACCCGTTCCATACGGATCGATTATATATTGCCATTTACCATTGAGGCTGGTCGTTTTTCTGGCCCCGATGTCGGTTATAAGGGGAGTTTGGGCGAAACTCGTTATGCTTATACAAGTTGCTATTGCAACAAATAGATATTTTGGTGTCATATGATGAAACTGCGGAGTTTGTTAGTTTATTAGTTCTTTAGTTCGTAGTTTATATGGTTTCGAACTAAAGAACTAACAAACTAAAGAACTAACAAACTTAATAATCTTAGAATCCAGAAGCAGTAATTGTAAACTCAGAACTACTTAACCAAATCCTTATACCGTTTACAGGCTTCAATGAAATAATAGTCTCCATAGGTAAGCGGCACATCCACTTCAGAATTGGCAGGTTTATGTCCAACCCCGTGTTGCAGAATAAATCCACCATTGGTGCCCTCGGCAGCTTTATAGGTTGGGGTCGATAAATTCCTAATAATGGTTTCTGCGATCTGCATATATCCTTTGGCTTCCTTACCTTTTGTATACTGGCTTAACTCAATAAGCGCTGAGGCCATAATGGCGGCAGCCGACGCATCGCGCAACGCATTGGGAATATCGGGGGCATTAAAATCCCAATAAGGAATTTTATCGGCAGGCAGATTAGGATTCTTTAAAATAAATTCAGCTATACGTTTCGCCTGTTGCAGGTAACGCACATCTTTGGTCTCACGATAGCACACGGTATAACCATATAAACCCCATGCCTGTCCACGGGCCCAGGCTGATTCATTCGCAAAGCCCTGTGCAGTTTTCTTTTCTTTTACCCCTCCGGTGTTCACATCGTAATTCAATACATGGTACGAGCTGTAATCGGGCCGGAAATGATTTTTCATGGTAGTATTGGCATGCGTAACAGCAATCTTATAAAAAGAAGAATCGCCGGTTGCCTTTGTTTCTTCAAACAGCAATTCCAGGTTCATCATATTATCGATGATCACCAGGAAGTCGGATGGGTTTTTAGAATCCCATGACTTTATACAGCCTACGGTTGGGTTAAACCGGGTACTGAGCGATTTAGCGCTGTTTAGCAATATTTCCTTGTATTCTGGTGATGGCTTAATGCGGTTGGCATTCCCAAAACTGCAATACATCATAAAACCCAGGTCGTGGGTGCCTGTATTGAATTGCTCTTTTTGTAATATGCCCAGGGTGCGAACAGCTTCATTATACAATGCCGTATCGCCGGTTTGCTCATACAGGTATAACAAGGTGCCGGGATAAAAACCACTGCACCACCAGCCAGAATTGCTGGTTTCGGATTTACCGGTTTGCGGGAAATAAGTTTTGGGGAAACGGTCGGGCGGCAAGGTTGCCTTTAATACTTTGTACTGTTTTGCGCCATCTGCAAAATTGTCCTGGATGATGCCCGATAATTTTGTCTGAGGATGAGTGGGCGATTTCTTCTGAGCTAAACAAACGGTAGTTGCAATCAACATACAGCAAAGCATCGCCGAACAAAAAGCTGTTCTATTCATGAAGGGAATAAATTTCTATCGAAAATATTAAAAATGGCTCAAGGTTATGGGGGTAAATTGGCCTCTTTTAGGGTGTAAATGAGCATGTAGTAGAATTGAAGTAGAAAACAACAGGCAATACCAGGCCACTTACAAGGAAGGGGCCTGGTATTGTTTGTTGTATCAGGCGACTTTTCTAACAAGGGAAAACCGTTACCAGTTACCGGCTTCCAGGCCCTTATCTACTTTTCAACTTCTTACATTCCACATCCTTGTTAACTTGTTATGTTGCCAATTTGTCAACTTATCCTAATAACCATCATTCTGCTCCAGCACTGCATCCTTATTCAAATCCCTTTCCGACTGAGGGATGGGCAACAGCAGGTTTTTGCTGGCTATCCCCAACACCGGATTAATTTTCTGGGTATTGTATTTAGTTGTTCGGTCAACCAGTGTTTTAGTGCGCATCAAAGTCATCCGGCGGTTTTCCTCAGCCAGTAGCTCGCGGGCTCTTTCATCCAGTATAAAATCCATTGTTACGTCATTCGCTGCCACCGGCGTTGCATTTGCCCGGGCCCTGACCACATTCAGCGATGCCGCGGCGTCGGCCAGTTTGTTCTGTTTAAACTGGGCTTCCGCCATCAATAAATAGGTTTCCCCCAAACGCATTAAAATAAAATCCTTTATCATGGCAAACCCAAATACATCATTAGGATCATATTGATACCACTTGGTTGTATGCGGCGCAATTTTAAATACAGTATCAGCCCCAGCGTAAGGGATCAGTTGGCCATAGTTTGACTTCCCCGCCGTATTGTAATAAAACTTGTGACGAATATTGTACTCAGAATTTCGCATATCGCCTGAACCGTACAACCCATATACCACCCAATCAGTCAGTCGCATTCTG
This sequence comes from Niastella soli, assembly GCF_017742245.1. GTDB lineage: Bacteria > Bacteroidota > Bacteroidia > Chitinophagales > Chitinophagaceae > Niastella > Niastella soli. The sequence continues at coordinate 31,789 of NZ_JAGHKO010000005.1, read as the reverse complement.
CCAATGCCTCTGCCGCCCAGTGAATCGCAAATGGTCATATCAGTGATCTGGTAATACGCAGCTCCCCAGTTACGGCGTTGTTGCGGAGCGCCACTATAACCACCCACCACCGAACTGATATTCTCCAGCTCAAATACCCAGATGGCTTCCTTGTTACCCTGTGCGTACCGTTGGTTACCAAATATAAACATGTCGGAAAAGGGGTCGCCGGGTTGACTGGACCTTATTCCATAACGGGCCGAGGTAAGACTGAATTTACCACTCTGAATGACCGCCTTGCATTGTGTTTCGGCCAGATCATTCTTGCCCATACGCAAATATGTTTCTGCCAGCAGTTGCTGCGCCATGGCTTTGTTTGCCCTGCCATACAACTTCCCCTTGGCATTCGACTTAACATTGTCGATGGTTGGCAGTTTATCAGCCGCAAAGGTGAGATCGGCCACTATTAAAGCATTTACCTCATCCAGCGATGCCCTTACAAAATCTGTTTTTGCCTTGGTAAGTGGAACAGTAATAATAGGCACCTTACCAAACAATGTAGCCAGCATATTATACCCATAGGCCCTGAAAAAACGGGCTTCGGCATTAAAGACATCTTTACCGCCCTGCGAAACCTTGGTGAGTGCCGGGTTCTCGGCATTTGCAATTATGTTGTTGGCATTATTGATCAACTGATATGCCCATTGCCAGGTAAAACTGGCAGCACCATCTGTTGAGATCAATTGGGTATAATCGTAGTACGGCACTTCAATCCCCTGTTTTTGGGTCGGTGGCACATAGGCAATATCGGTACCGGCGTTCCATACGCTGGGCCACCCTTGCGCATCGCTCTTTGAAAAGAAAAGCCCCAACTGATAATACAGGCCGATAGCCGCTGCATCAAAACCCAGTGAATCGGTAAGGGTTTCGGGCGCATAGTTGGAATATAATTTTTCGTCGAGGAATTCTTTTTTGCATGAATACAACCCCTGCAATAACCCATACACACAAACTATAAGGAATATATGCTTTTTCATTTGTAATAATGTTTAAGTTGATCAATTAACGAAGTCCTACATTAACACCAAAAATGAATGACCTTACCAGCGGGTAGTTATTATCCCAACCGCCACTTCCCCTGAAAGTGAAATCATTTTCAGGGTCCCAGCCAACCCAATTGGTGAATGTATACAGGTTACGACCACTTAGATAAAATGTAAGACTGCCCAGGCCTGTTTTGGTTAACAACCGTTGCGGCGTTGTATAACTCAGGGTAGCGTCTTTAATGCGGGTATAACTATTGTTTGAAGCATATCCATACCCACGGCTGTTGGTGTAAGCCAGCGAGGGCCGTGAGTTGCTTTTATTCTCTGCCGTCCAATAGCCGATCTCTTTAGGGGTGTTCATCCGACCGGCTTCATCGGCCCAGGTAAGGTTCACGTTATTTTTTGTAGCACCCTGAAAGGTTTGTATAAAAATATTAAAGTGCCAGTTCTTGTAATGGAAGGTATTGGTAAGCCCGCCGATCCATTTAGGAAGAGTGGAACCCAGAATACGTTTGTCATCCGCGGTAATGGTCTTACTGCCAGTCACATCAGCAAACTTCAGATCGCCGGGTTTAACGCCAGGATCTTGCGAAGAAGCATCCTCGCCTTGCTGCCAAACTCCCTCCAATACATAATCGTACACCACAAACAGGGGCTGGCCAATAAACCAGCGATTGCCCAGGTCGTCTTTTTTATCGCCATACAGATCAAGGATCTTATTCCGGTTACGGGAGAAGTTCACCATGGTTTCCCATTTAAAATCCCCGGCTTTTACATTGATGGTGCTCAGGCTTATTTCAATACCATGATTGGCCAGTTGCCCCAGGTTATCCCATACGTTTGCATAACCGTTAGCAGCAGGCAGGTTACGTTTCAACAGAATATCCTCTGTTCTGGTGCTATAATATTCAATGGTACCTGTAATACGGTTGTCCAATACAGAAAAGTCGATACCGGTATTAAATCCTTTTGTGGTTTCCCAGTGCAGGTCCTTATTACCCATGGTATTGCTGGTAATTACCCCAACCGTACTAACGCCGTTGTATGGCACCCGCACCGAGGCATCGGTGAAAGCCGTACCGTTGGCATCTACCGCCTGGTTACCCGATTTACCATATGACACCCGGAGTTTCAGGTTATTTATGAAGGAAACCGGGTGCATGAATTTTTCATTACTGATGTTCCAGCCCAATGCAAAAGAAGGGAACAACCCATACTTGTCGGTATTGGCGCCAAAGGCGGAATAGCCATCCCGGCGGGCTGTAACTGTTACCAGATAGCGGCTGTCGTAATTGTAATTCAAGCGGCCCATTTGCGAGATCAGCGTACTTTTTGTCTGATACGACCCGTATACGTTGGCGCCGTTGAAGTAACCAACATAGCCCGCACTCAGCGTGGCCGCGGCGCTTATATTTTTGTACGACAGGTCATCATTCACAAAACCGGTGCCTACGGAACTGCTTCCAAAGAAATCGTTCCGTTGCGCACTGTATAAACCGGTAAAGTCAATATGGTGTTTGCCCCAGTCTTTGGTATAGGTTAAAATATTTTCAAAAAGCCAGTTCTTGTTATAGGCATTGCTTACTGTAGCCGTTCCCAACTGGTCATTGGCTTTCCGGCCTACGTAGTTGGAACTGTCACGCGGCAGGTACGACCAGGCCGCATTGGCGCGGTATTTCAAACCAGGTATAATGGCAGGCTTTAACTCGAGGTAGAATGTCCCATTCAGGTTATTGCCACGGTTGGTACGGTCGGTATATAAACCAAGCAAGGGGTTTGTATACAACAACTCGGGGTTCATGGGATAAATCTCATAATCGCCATTGGCTTTGCGCAAGGTGCCATACGGACTCATAATAGCGCCCAGGTAAAAGTTTGCGCGGCCACCATCATAGTTATTATTGGCATAGAATAAAGACGTACCCACTGTCAGGAAATCAGTCAGGTTTACATCCAGGTTAGAACGAACGCTGAGGCGACGGTATTGATAACCTTCCACTACCCCTTTCTGATTCAGGTATTCGCCGGAGAGGTAATATTTTACATCTTTTGTTCCACCCGATACGCTTAGGTTATGGTCCTGGATAATGCCCTGTTGGGTTATTTCTTTTATCCAGTCAACCGTATTACCGGCATTATAATTAGCCACCTCATAGGCATTGGGCAGCACCTGGGTTTGCGTTTGAGTAGGGTTCACCTGTTTATACCAATCCGCATACTTCTGCACATACCCTTCCGGACTGTTTGGCTCCATTACATGGGCCAGGTTTTCCATACCGGCGTACCCATTGTAACGAATAACCGGTTTGCCGGTGATCCCTCTTTTGGTGGTAATGAGAATGACGCCATTGGCTCCACGCGTACCATAAATGGCCACCGCCGATGCATCTTTCAATACCTCAATGGAGGCTATGTCATTTGAGTTGATGTCGTTGATATTGCCACCCGTGGTGCTAAAAGGAATACCATCTACTACTATAAAAGGCGTTCTGTTGGCATTCACAGAATTGACACCCCGTACAGTAACCGTAGCGCCGCTGCCAGGGACTGATGAGTTTTGCGTTATATTCAATCCAGCCACCGAACCCTGCATAGCCTGGTAAACATTGGTAACCGGCAGATCACTCAACCGTGCTTTTGGCACCGACACTACCGAACCGGTAACATCGGCTTTCTTTTGCGTACCATACCCCACTACTATCACCTGGCTCAGATCGGCTACGTTTTCCTGCAACACTATTTCGAGATTATGCCGGCCCTTTACCGGGATCTCCTGATCGAGAAAACCTACAGAACTTACTACCAGTACTGCATTTTCGCCGGATACATTTATGGAGAAAGTGCCATGCTCTTTGGTAGACGTTCCATTGCTGGTACCTTTTTCCTGTACCGTTACATTGGGCAATGGATTGTTGCGCGTATCACTGATGCGGCCTGTTACCTCAAATGCCAGTGGCGTACGTTCTTCCGCCGCATCCTTTTGTTCAGTGGAAATTACTATCAGGTCGTTGCCGACAATTTTAAAAGTAAGCGTCGTTTTATTCAACAATTGTTTCAACACATTGCTAACCGGTTCGCTTTGGACATTGATATTGATCTTTTGCTCGGCCGGCAATATTTCTTCATTGTATACAAACCTGAAATAGGTTTGCCGTTCAATTATTTTAAACGCAGTTCTTAATGACGCATTTGCCAGCTTTAGCGTAACTTTTTCCTGGGCAAATCCAACATGCGCAATAGACTGAAAAGAGAAAAAACAAATAAGCAGAACAGTCAATTTCATCAGCAGCAAGCATTTGATAACAGGGGCAGGGCATGCGAATACCCTACATCCAATTTTTTTCATAACTTAGTTTTGAAGTGTTAAAGGATGAGAATTTCCTGAAGCAAGAAGATTTTCTGATTTTAACATCCACGGGGAATGCGCCAACATTCTCCGTTTTTGTTTTTACGAAGTCAGGTTAGGTATTTCATTGCAAATCGTTTTGGTTACACAATCGTTATTATAGCGTATATACAGTGTTCGTACTTTACCATATAGTTACCTGGGCGCCATTTATTTCGTAATGAAAACCCCGGGAAAGGCTTAATGCTTCCATTACCTCGGCCAGTGATTTGTTTTCAAACACACCGGTAAAATGCAGGTTGTTCAGTGATCCGTTCTTTAACTGTATGGTTACGTTGTACCACCTTTCAATCTCAGGCAGCATCCGGTCGAATGATTCATTCTCAAAAGCCAATTTATTTTTCACCCACATGGTTTCATAATGGCTGCCGGTATCCTGTTTATAGGCGCGTAATTTACTTACCATCATCATGGGGACATTATTAGCCGCATTGGAAATGCCGTCGTTCTTTTCGTTCTCCATGCCAACAACAGTAGCGTTGTCGTTCCGGACGATCAGCTTTTCATCAGGCTTCAGGACTATTTTTTTATCGGGATTGTCATGAAGGGTCACCTCAACAGAGCCCCTGATCAGGGCGGTTTCTGTAGTGCTTTCACCGGGGTAGGACCTAACATTGAAAGCCGTGCCCAATACTTTTATGTCGATAGACGGGGTATGAATGATAAAGGGAATGCGCTGTCCAGTTTCTACAGAGGTGGCATGGGCCACATCGAAATACGCTTCACCGGTGAGTACCACTTCGCGGGTATTGCCGGAGAAGTTCTGGCCATAGGTTATTTTACTGTCTGCGTTCAGCCATACCTGGGTACCATCAGGTAACTCCACTTTTGATTTGGAACCCGGTCGGGTACTGATGGTGTTACTGGCAAGCGGTTTCACCGGCTTTTTTGCTGGCGGCCAAAATACCAGGAAACAGATCAACAGACAGGCCGCGGCTGCCGTTGTACCCCACAACCAGCGTAACCTCGTTCGATGGCTCTCTTCTTCCATTACCGGCGTTCCAGTTTCCACCCCTTCTGAATCGAACTGTAAGGCCGGCTGGGCCAGGTGATTGCTAAGCCGTTGCAGGTGTTTATCGAAATGACCGGGCGCTACTGGCCTTGATACCTGCCTGTTATTCCACATGTTACGAATGATATCGGCGCGCAAACCCCATTCGGGATGCTGCGACAACAGGGCATGTAACTCCTCCCCTTCTTCGGGAGTAGCTTCCCCGGAAAGCTGAACACTTAACAGATACCAGGCTCTTTCTTCATTCATAATAATGGGCTGTATCTCTTAAGACAAGGGTTTGTTTGCAGATGTACCAAAGGAGGAGAAAAAAAGTTAATAGGGGTGATGGAGGTGAAAAAGAGAGCAAGTCTCAAGAGGTGAGTTGTGAGTTGTGAGTTGTGAGTTGTGAGTGGACTCGCGACTGTTGAGATTAATAATTACCTTGCGGCGCCAAAAATCGATTGCCGATTGCTCTCGGCTGAGCCGAGACCGATTGCCGATTGCCGACTATCTTTTACCCTCTGCCCTTTGCCTTTGGCCTATATAAGCAGGCAAGGTCTCAGCAATTTTCTTCGTAGCAATAGCAACCTGATTACGCACCGTGAGCACAGAAACCTGCAGTACATCGGCCACCTCTTTATAGCGCATACCATCCTCCTTTACCATTTGAAAGATGAGCCGGCATTGCGGTGGCAATTGCCTGATGGTCTGTTGAATGGTGTTGATGAGATCGGCAGAAATACAAAGTTCTTCGGGATTATCGAGACTGATAACTGTCTCAATATTTATTTCGTCGAGACTTGTTACGGGGTTTTTGAAATGACGGGTTATATAATTAAGGCAAAAGTTCTTGGCAATCTGGTACAGATATACCTTCAGGTTGGTTATTTCCGGCAGCTTGTTCCTGATCTGCCATAGTTTGATAAATACATCAGAAACAATTTCCTCGGCGGCTTCTGCCGACTTTACAAAAGAGAAGCAAAAACGATGAAGATTGTGAAAGAAAAGATTGTACAGTTCGTGATAAGCCTGCATATCTTCATACAAAGCAATACGCTCCTGAAGTGATCTGAGATGATTAGGATCATTCAAAATGGCAAGTTTTGGTTTTATATCGCGATCCTAATTTCAGATAAAAAAATTACATCTGCAAAAAATTTAGCAGTTGTTTTTTATATAGCTGGTGATAAAAGGTCATAAATACAGTTGCAAATTTTATTTTAAGCTATCACAGGTAGGGAATTCATTCCATCCTTCAAAGTATTTAACATTCTCAATTATGCAGTCAGGCACAGGTTTATCCATATAAATCAAAGGATGATCATCCGGATCATCTTTCAACACCTTAATAAAGTAAAATTTCCCAACGCAATAATAACAACTAGAGGTAACATGAGTTTGAAATGATTTTATTCCCCAAATAAATATGAATAAATGTACTTGATCCTTGCTCCGCCGCTTCATATTCTATTGCTTTGGCAACTGTAATAACACCATATTTTTCGACCCTGTCTGTCTTGCTCTTTGAATAGTAAATAGCAATTACAAGGAAAATGATAAAACCAATGATTTTGCCATACTTTGTTAAGAATGTCTCATCTGATGGCGGTAATTCCAGTTCTTCCATTTTTTCAACTAGTTAAGGAACGGGTTCCAAATGCTAATACTATAAAATCTCCCCATAAATCCAAAAATTAATTATTCTTTTAGCTTTACTTATCTTTCCGATCGTATTTTTATAGCTTACGTCCATATATTCATGATATTATGAAGAAATTACTTTTTGCGGCTACCGCTTTGTTGACCACCCTGGCTGCCTGTAACGGTAATAACAATGCCAGCGCCAATAATGCAGGTGATTCCAACAATAACGTAAACGCAGCCCCTCCGGTCATTCAATACGCTGTAGTAAATAAATACCCCCATGATACGTCCTATTTTACGGAAGGACTGGAATTCTATAAAGGACAATTATTCGAAAGTTCGGGCGGTAATGCAGATGAAAGCCCTTACCCCTCTGAATTTGGTATCGCCGATCTGAAAACCGGTAAAGTAGCCTCAAAAGTAAAGCTGGATAAAACAAAGTATTTTGGTGAAGGCATTACTTTTTTTAACGATAAACTGTATCACCTCACCTGGACCAGCCATGTTGGTTTTGTATACGACGCCAATACGTTTAAACTGATCAAGGAATTCAAGATCCCTGCACAGGAAGGCTGGGGCCTTACGCACGACTCCACCCACCTGATCATGAGTGATGGCAGCAGCAACCTCTATTACATTAGCCCCGACTCTGTTAAATTGGCTTACATTCAACGGGTAACAGATAACAACGGCCCGGTGACCAATATCAATGAGTTGGAGTATGTAAACGGGTTTATTTACGCCAACCAGTGGGAAACAAACTATATCCTGAAAATTGACCCTGAAACGGGTAATGTGGTGGGAAAGATCAACCTGGAAAACTTGCAGAAAGAAGCGGCCTCGCTGCGTCCTGGTGCTGATGTATTGAACGGGATAGCCTATAATAAAGAAACCGGTCAACTGTTGGTTACCGGCAAAAGATGGCCATTTATTTATGAAATAAAGATCCAGTAAAATAGGTTCGCCAGTTTCTTAATTGGCGATTACATTTCAGGTCCCGGTTGCCGATCACAAGGGCTGACTCGTCTTGGCGAAGATGGATTGCCGACACCGTCGATTGCGGAAAGTGAGTCCCGGATTTCGTGAGCCATTGCCGTTTCACGCATTAATAAGCGAGTCTCGAACTTTAGTGGCCCATTGCCGACTGCCGATTGCCGATTGCCGATTCACGATTGCCGATTCACGATTGCCGAGATTTACTTGCCAATCACATAGATCAACGAACTGCATTGTTCTTTATGAAAGAGGGTATTCAAATTCGAAATGGAGCCCATAATACCGCCTTTAAGCACACTTTCTTTCCCTGTTTTGTACTTTTCACTCAACATGCTTACATAAAAACTATCGAACCACATAGGTTTTACCGAACGTAAAACAAGTCCATGTTTTTCGAGCAGTAACCGCATGGATTCTGGCGAAAAATGATACAAATGCCGGGGCACATCGTATGCAGCCCAGTTTTCCTGGTACTTTGAAGCGTCGAGGCTGGTATAATTAGGCACAGCAATGAAGAGGGTGCCTTGCGGACGCAGCAATTCTTTCAGCCGGAACATATATTCATTCAGCAGGTGTACATGCTCCAGCACATGCCACATGGTGATCACATCAAAATTGCCTAAAGTAGGATCAAAGAATTTATCGGGTGGGTAAACATACAGACCGTACTGTTTTACGGCATTTTCCCGGGCAACTTCACTGGGCTCAATCCCTTCTGTCAGCCAGCCATGTTGCCGCATATGGTCCATAAACGCACCAATACCGCAACCAACATCCAGCAGCCGGGGCATGCTTTCCGCATTGGTATAACCCTGTACCAGTTTCCTTTTATTTTTCAAACTGCGTTCGCGCACTTTAAGGTATAACCTGTTCACCAGTCCCTTGCTGGTATTACTGTGTGAAATATAGTCGTCTGACTGATAATAAGCGCCTATATCATTCTGTTGGGGTACATCCTGGGTGAATCGCATGGTGCAACGGCGACACTCCCAAATTTCAAATATTTTATGCGAAACCGTATGATCTTTGGTTGCCAGTACGCGATGAATGTCTGACGAATCGCAGGCAGGGCAGGTAGTATAATGTATAGGTGACGACATCAGGTGTTTATGGCCTGCAAAGAAAAGAAAGAATCCTATTAGTTTAAAAGAAAATTAAGGTGCTGCGTTGATCGGCTGATGGTTTCCTGCCGCGGAGGTAACAAATCCGCTTTTATACACCCTGAAAAAGATCACACTCAGCGCCAACGCGGCTATAAGCAGGGCAAATAACCACCATTTCTTTTTGGGCTTCTCCTCTTCCCATGGATAATGATATGGTTCAGACGGAGCCTGTTGCTGTTCCTCACCAGATACAACATTATTCTCATTTGTTTCTGCCGGACTATCTATATTAGAGATCTTACGGGTCACTTCCTGATCGCCCACCAGCATGGTATGCTGGGAGTGGCTGTGAATTACGCGGTTGGCCGGCGTTGGTTCCTGTAAGCTGGGAATACGGCCAGCTGATTCAAATACTATTTCTCCTGAGATGTCTTTCTTCAGGGTCCCTATGCCTGCCCATTCAACAGGGTGCCCTTCGCGAAGTTTGTTTCGCAATTCATAGGCCCATTCATTATACCATTTTATGGCTTCATAATCGGCAATGTTCTGTTGCTTGGCCAGATAGGTGAAGAAATCTTTATCCGGGGCATCAAAGTATTTATCAAAACGAAAATGATAGTCAGGGGGCAAAATTCGACGGTTTACAAAGTCAGTTTGCGCCGGGATGCGCTCAATGTACATGGAACCCAACCCGGGAATACTGATGCTTTTATGTTGAAGCAGATAACTTACCAGCACATTATTCATAATAATATCCTTTGTTTACTTCTGCAAAGAACAAAAATTTTCCGGTAATGGAAACACAAACTTCATAAAACCTTTATCCCCATTCACGCTAAAAGCAAAACGCTCAACGCTTAACGCCAAAGCTGCCATTTGGGACAGTCCTGCGTTCCGCGTTGAGCGTTCGGCGTTCGGCCTATTTCGTATTAAATGAATAAGTTATACCACCCATAAAACTGAATCCAAATACCTGGTACTGGTTCCAGCGCTGGTACTCATCATTTAACAAATTATTAAGCTGGATCCACAAATTAAAGTTCTTTGTGATTCGGAACTCGGCGCCTGCATTGAGGTCAAAAGCGTCATCTCCTTTGTAGCTTTCGCCATTTTTAGAAAGGTACCGGGGTTTTGTCCAGGTAAACAGTTCGCTGTAAAAGAACAGGTCTTTTATCATTTGCCAACGCACCGCGGCATTGAATTCCATGGGAATTAACCCATATGCGCCATTTGCCTTTTCCAGGTTATAGTAATTATTCCAGGTTAACCCGGCTGTAGCACTGAACGTTTCACCAATAGTATAGCCGATTTCACTATGCAATTGCAGATTATTCATCCTGGGTTCATAAAAGATCAGGAAGTTTTTACCAGTAGAGTCAGTAACGTAATTATTAACAAACAATGGCATATTGTGATAAGTAACCAGGCCCAGTTTTGCTGCATATGTAAAATGATCTCCCAGCGAACCTTTTATTCCTCCGTACAGATCAATGGAACGGGTATTCATCAGGGTATCGGGCTGCGCCAACCAGGGATTGATAGCTGCCATACGCTGGTAAGAACCTTTTTGATATCCACCTACAAAACCCAATTGCAGCGTAAGTTTTTTATCGTTGGTAGAAATGTCGGCCATGATATCGGGCAGCATGTGAAATTTCTTCTGGTCCCAGATGGGCGAGATCCCGGCATGCAGATATATGTTATCGGTTTTAACCGAAAGGGCTGCTGCGAGTTGGTATAAATTATTCTGGATAGTTGTTTTATTGCCCTTATCACCGAACTTATAGTTAGTAAGATCAGCGGTAGCGCCTATACCAAATGCGATCTTCTCATCAAATGTTTTTTCCAGTGGCAGGTTCACTACCGTATTTATTTCACTGCCTTTGGGTGCATTGCTGAGGTTATCATTAAAGCTGCTCACCTTTATGCTTGGGTGATAATTCAACCCATACTCGGTGGGCGCCATATTACGGAAATCAACTTTACCTTCAATGGTTTGAAAACGCTGTTTCAGATCATCCTTCGAGAATGTCTTAAGGGTATCTGGCTTGTAGCCATACAAATAATAATCGTCGCTGCGGAAACCCAAACTACCATTCCATTCTACGTTTTTAGTGGTTTTATAGGTAGCAGCGGCGCCCACACTGGTTTGACTGTTCTTTTGATAAGGCAGGTCCCCTTTTGACGTATAGTGATTGGCAAAAAGATTAAAGAAGGTTTGCTTGCCATCGCCAAAGCTAAAGCCTGCTTTTACATAGGGCTGATGAATATTACCTATACCCGCTTTTATAAAATTGCTGTATTGCCAGGAGCTGAGTGAATCTACTTTCAATGCAACCGGATTTACGCCTGCGGGCTGATAACTGAAAAATAAATTCTGTGCAGGAATATTATAATTGAGCCTGGGTTTGGTAGTATCTACCGCTGGCTCGGTTGCATTAAAATTGATCTTTGACGCTTCCCGCAATACCGGTTTAAATTGAGAAGTTACATCAATGGTCTTTCCTTTATTAGGCTCCTGCGCCTGCACGCGTGCAGCGCCCAGGATACCGCTTAAGAAAATTATTGTTATAAGTTGTTTATTCATCTGAAAACAATGTGCTTGTTTGTGTTTGGTGAATGGTGCTTGTCAACTGATCAACTGGTTAACTAACCTCCTACCTTACTATTCTTTCTCTCTTCTTCCTGAGTTTGTTTCAACTTGCGATCCGCCTCCTGCCGCAGGTCTTCCAGCTTGGCATTATCTACAATACTTTGGAAAGTAGCTTTGGCATTGAAATAATCCTTTTGCTTCAGATAAATATCACCCAATACCAAATAGGCTTTGGTAACCCAGGTTTCGTAGGAGCCTGATTTGTTCACCACTTCAAACGCCGCTTTTTCTGCATCGCTCAGGCGGTTCTGCACCAGGAAACAATTAGCAATTTCATACCGCGCTTCGGCACCATAGGCCGATTTGTTCAGTGAAACAACCTGGCGGTAATAGCTTATTGCCTGATCGTACTGGCTAGAAGTCTGGAACGATTTGGCAATAGCCATATTCGCGATCACTTTATCATCGGAACCAATACCTTTCTGAGTCAACAGGTCTTTTGCATTGGTAACCGCATCAGTCCATTTTTGTAGCTGAAACTGACTGCGAAGCAATCCGCGCATGGCTTCCAGTTTGTTTTCCTGGGAAGTGGCAAACTCTTTCAGTTTGGAAAAATACTTCTCCGATTTCTCATAGTTCTTCACTTCAAAGAAGTTCAACCGCGCGGCATTCAACAAAGCTTTTTCACCAAATTTATTGGGCACCAGGTCAGATAACTTCTCATATCCTTCGGCTGCTTTTGCGTAATCTTTCTGGTTATTATAAATTTCACTCTTGTAGTACAATGCTTCCAGGGCAAATTTGCCATCGGGGAATCGGGTAAGATATTCCTCAAATTTCTTAGCTGCAACGGGGAAATTACCATTATTGAATTGCACTTCTGCCTGCTGGTACATCAGCTCATCTTCCTGGTTGCTGGTAATTTCCTTACCCATAGAACGGGCAAAGGCTACATATTCGCTTGTTTTACCCTGTTCTACATATATAATACGCGCGTTCTCCAATGCGGCATCTGCTTCCGGTGAATTGGGGAACTGTTGCAGTACGGTAGTATATTGTTTCAGCGCCTCATTGTCATTGTTCAGGTTATAGTAAGCGATACCCATTTTCAAATAAGCTTTTGGCTTTAACGATGAAAGTGGATCGCTGATCACATTCTTTAAATAAGGAAGGGCTTCGCGGAACTGTTCAGCCGCTACATAGGTCATGGCCACTTCCATATTGGCATCGGCCGATAAATTCGATTGCGGATAACGCCGGCTGATGGTCGAGAGCAGGTTGATCTTCTCTTTTTCATTGCTAACCCCGGTGATCATGGCTTTTTGAAACGTTGCATAGTCACCCGATGCCCACGAATAACTGATCACTTTGTCGTACATCGCCAGCGCCTTTTTGAAATCGCGGTTCATATAATAACAATCGGCGCTACGCACATAAGCATCCTGTTCCAGCGGATTGGCATTGATCTTCGGGTCTTTTACCACCTTTTCAAAAAATCCCAGCGCCTGGTTATAGTTCTCTCTTTTCAAAAAGCAATACCCCAGGTTATAATTGGCATTGGCGGGATTTATCTCTATATAAGAAATGGGCCGTTTCAGGTATTCGAAAAAGTAACGGATGGCATCATCCAGTTTGTTCAACCGGTATGAGATCTCCCCTTTCCAGAACTGTATTTGTGGTAATACACCTGTATTATTTGCATCGGCCTCGGCTTTGCTAAGCAGGTCATTGGCGCTTACCAGCATACCATCGTTTATTAATTCAGTGGCCCGGCCGTATAATACGACAGGGTACAATTTTCTGGCATTGGCCGATGGGTTCTTTACACTTTCCAGTAAGGTAAGGGCGTCTTTATAATTGTTGGTATTGGCCAGCATGTTCACCAGTAACTCCTTGGCTTCATTGCTGTATTCTGATTGCGGGTATTTGGTCAAAAACTCCTGAAATTCAGACAGGGCTACGTCCTGGTAACCGAGCTCATAAGAGAGTTTTGCATAATTATATTGCGATACTTCCTGTTGTTTTGCGTTGCTGCTGTTGCGGGCACACATCAGGAATGCGTTACGCGCATTGGCCTTTTGTCCTGTTCTTAAATAAGCATCCCCTAACAAGTACATGGCATTCTGCGCCAGCGAATCTTCTTTTCCACTGATCTGTTTGAACCCGTTTATTGCTTTATTCCAGTTTTTCGCTTCATAATAACAATATGATAATTCGTAAATATCTTCCCTTTTTATGCTATCGGCCTTGTTAACATAGGTCTCCAGGTAAGGCAGCGCTTTATCAAATTGCTTTTTCTCAAAATAGGCATGCCCCACCATCTGGCGCATTTGATTATCATAAGACAGGTTACCTCTTTTCAATTTTGCCTCGGCATATTGCAGGGCCTGTTCTTTTTGTCCCAGCGAATACCTGATACCGGCAATATAGAAAGGCACTACCCGGCCATAAGTGGGATGGTCTTCCACCACGGAAAAGGCAGTTAGCGCATCATTGTAGCGCTTTTCATAAAAGCAAATAAAGCCATAATAATAGTTGGCATCGGCATAATTAGGGTCATCCTTCATCTGCCGGATGGCATCAAACAGGGGCTTGGCCTTGTCATATTGTTTAAACGTAAAGTATACATAACCGAGATGAAACTTCATGTCGGCCACTTCACGATTATTTAAATTGGCGATACTGGTGGTTTCGTATAAAGAACCCGCCGCTGGCAGATCTTCATTACGGAAATAATATTCCGCCAGGTGAAAGCTCATCATTTGTACCCGGGGCGCATTATCTTCCGTTTCCATAAATTTTCGTGCCTGCAATACCGCGCCCTCCTCATTTTGCTTCAACGCACAAACGATTGAATAATACTTTATCTCCTGATAACTAATAGTCTGATTACTGCGATCCGCAGAAGTTTGCTGTAATTGAAGGTCTTTTAATAAGGGATATGCCAGACTGTATTGTTCCCGCTGATAGAACTCTTTAGCTTGCTTGAAAGTTGCCTGGGGATCAGTTATTACACGGGTTTGCTGGGCATAGGAAAAATGAAAAAGACCTAAAAGGGTTATGAAGGCTGTCGTTTGTTTCATTCCAGTGTCCTTAAGGTGATAGACTTGGTAAAGGTTCTAAATATTTTACCTTAAACCAAACATCGTTCCAAACAGTTGTGGATAAGTAGCCAGATTAACAATTCTTTTTAATACTAAATGTGAAAAAAACAAATACCCTATTTTTGAGCTACCTTAAAAACGAACTCATGAAAAGACTATTGAGCACCGCTTGTTCTGAAACGGCTTTTAACATCGCCGTATTGATTATACGGGCAACTTTCGGATTACTGCTCCTAATGAATCATGGAATTGACAAACTGAAGCATTTCGCCGAAAAACAAAGCAGCTTTCCCGATCCATTGCATATTGGGCATATGCCTACGCTTATGCTGGCCCTTTTTGCGGAAGTGTTTTGTACTGTATTTATAGTATTGGGACTGTTTACACGAATTATGGCTATTCCCGTTGTGATCAATTTTGCCGTAATTGTCTTTATTGTTAATAAAGGTTATACGGGCCCCGCTGAAACCGGTGTACTCTATTTAGCCGCCTTTTTTAGCGTATTGCTAATGGGTCCCGGCAAATACAGCATCGATGGAGCGATGGGAAAATAAATCGTGAATCGGCAATCGTGAATCGTGAACGGTTCACGATTGCTCAGATTAATACACGAACTTGCGCCGCCGGATTTTTTTGCCGATTGCCGATAAATAAACTTTCAAAATCAGAGGTTCCAATTTACCTCCCAATAGACCTACTATGTTTTCTTCCGAGACACAGATCCGTGTTCGTTATGCCGAAACCGACCAGATGAATGTAGTATACTATGGTAATTATGCCCAGTACTTCGAAGTAGGTCGTGCAGAATCGATCCGCCAGTTGGGGTTTACCTATAAAGACATGGAAGCCATGGGTGTTATTATGCCTGTAGTTGAAATGCATTGCCGCTACCTGCGTACGGCTCATTACGACGACCTGTTGACCATTAAAACCACCCTGAAGGAATTACCCACCGATCATAAAATTGAATTTCACGTAGAGGTATTCAATGAAAACAAGAAATTATTAACAGTTGGACGCGTGGTACTGTTTTTCGTTACGGCAAAGGGCATGCAGAAGACGACGATGCCGGTGCAGTTGTACGATAAACTGAAGCCCTTTTTCGAATCCTAAGAGGCCGAAGTAAGACGTACGAAGTAAGAAAATTCGCAAGCTTCGTACCTCCTACTTCCTACTTCTTACCTCTTGTCTCCTACTTCAACACATTCAACACCGTATACATCTTCTTCACAATCTCCACCGGTGATCCATCGTAGTTATTCACGATGATAGAAAAAACGTATTGTTTGCCATCACTTGCGGTGTGATAACCGGCAAAGGCACGCGCACCACCAATAGAACCGCTTTTCATTTTTATCCCATTGTACTCTGGTAGGGCATTGTAAAATGCGGGGTACCAGGACCGTGTTTTGGCATATTCCAGTACTTTCACTTCAGCATGGGCGGTAACCCTGTTTTGGGGCGATAAACCGCTGCCATCGATCATATGCACGGCGCCTTTATCAATCCCCCGTTCACTCCAGAAATTGCGTACCAGCTCCACCCCATTTTCCGTTGAGCCCAACCCGTTTTTTTCCCAGGCTATGGTCTTTATCAGCACTTCTCCATACAGGTTAATACTTTTGCGCAGGAACCAGTAATTTATACTATCAACTGGTGGCGATAAAAGCGTAATTAATTCCTGTTGCATGGCCGGCCAGCTTTCTTTATTCATTTTACTTTCCGCATAGTCTTTAAAGCGTCCGGATACGGAAACATTTTGCTTTTTAAATAACTCCTCCAGGGCATTGGAAAATTGCAAAGGGCCATTGGGAAAAGAACCCGAGATCACAAACGGATCATTGCCTGGCGGCACGGTTCCCGCGGTGAACCCGCTTGTTGAATAAGGGGCCAGGTATATATAGCCATTGTCGCCACTCCCCTTTTTTCCAGTTGTGATCTGATTGGTAAGCAATGCTCCCTGTAACTGGGGAGTTGTTTTTACAATTCTTGCCGGATCTCCTTCTTTTAGTCCAGGCTGCAATTGCAGGTCGTACTGATTTTCGCGCCAGTTAATTGCCCAACAACCTGCCCCATAATAATTACCAATGTCGTCCCAGATCCAGCCACCGGGAACAGGTTGAATGGAAAAGGCCGAATCGTTCAGTAATACATTCCCATTGATCTTTGTAATGTTGCTTTTTAGCAGGGCGGAGCTTATTTTTCTACACACTACTTCCTCTTTGGTACTGCTCCAACGCCAGCTGCCCAGTGTAGGGTCTCCATAGCCGTTAATGTGCAGGTTGCCATTCAGCACCCCATTCTCAATGCTGCCATCATACCCCAACACTGTTTTGTACCGGTAATCGCTACCCAGCAGGTCAAAAGAAGCTACACTGGTAAACAGTTTCTGGGTACTGGCAGCAGCCAGCCCTAATTGTGCATTGTGTTCAAATACTACTTTCCCGGTTTGTCCATCGGTCACATATAAACTGATAATGCCATGTCGCAATTGGGAATCTGCTTCCATTTTCTTTATTGCATTCGCCAGTTTTACCGAAATAGTTTGTGATCTGCCTGTACTTATATTCGTAGTAATAAAAAGGAGCAACAGTAGCTTCTTCATGGATCAGTTATTTGATTTGGGGAAATTAGTGAAAAGTGGGGAAGCTTAATTAAGAACATTGCTGCATAAAACAGCAACTCACAGCTTCAGGTTACAAGTTAACAGGTTGATAGGGTTGATAATGGCAATAAGAAGTGGGATCGGGTTGACCAGTTAACAAGTTGACAGCACCTGCCCCACTCGCAGGGGTTGATAAGCTGTAAAAATTAGCGTGTTGATCCGCCAACCGGCGGAGAAAACGTGAGTGATGAGTAAGCCGGCAAAAAATGCAGATGCCCGAAAAGTCGGGAACCTACTCACAACTGACAACTCACAACTGACAATTTAACTTACATTTGTCCCGAATAATTAGCTATGGAAAAAATAGTCGCCTCCATAATAACCATTGGTGATGAATTGCTGATAGGCCAGGTAATAGATACAAACAGCGCTTTTATTTCTCAGGAACTGAACAAGATCGGGGTGTGGGTTAAAAGAAGAGTGGCAGTGGGTGATAGCAAGGAAGAAATTGTTCGCGCCCTTAAAGAGGAAAGCCAGGATACAAACATAATTATAATGACGGGGGGATTGGGGCCTACCGCCGACGATATAACCAAACCAGTACTGGCCGAATATTTCGGCGGCAAACTGGTGATGAATGAAGAGGTACGCAAACACGTGGTTTATCTTTTTGAACAGGTATTCCGCCGCCCCATGATCGATCGCAATCTGAAACAGGCAGAGGTGCCCGATGTTTGTACGGTGCTTCCCAACGCCCGCGGCACAGCGCCGGGCATGTGGTTTGAAAAAGAAGGCAAAGTATATGTTTCCCTGCCAGGTGTGCCGCATGAAATGAAGGGGTTGATCACCACCGAGGTATTACCCCGTTTGCAACAAAGCTTTACAATGCCGTTTATCGGGCATAGGACCATGCTTACGGCCGGTGTGGGCGAATCGTTTCTTGCTGAAACCATTCAACATTGGGAAGAAAAACTGCCAGCCCACCTGAAGCTGGCCTACCTGCCCAATTATGGGATGGTACGGTTGCGCATCACCGGGTGGAGTACCAACAAGGCCCAACTGGAAATGGAATTGGATACCGAATTTGCCACATTAAAGAAACTGGTACAGGAATGGCTTGTTATCGACGAGGATGCGAGCCTGCCTATGGCACTGAGTAAACTGTTGCGGTCGAAGAACAAAACCATGGCTACCGCAGAAAGTTGTACGGGTGGGTATCTTGCACATCTTATAACAGCCATACCAGGTGCAAGTAACATATATAAAGGCAGCATCATAAGTTACGACAATGAAGTAAAGATCAACCAGCTGCAGGTATCGCCCATTATTTTGCAAAAAATGGGAGCCGTGAGCGAAGAAGTGGTGACGGAGATGGCAGCCGGCATTTTGGCCAAATTGAACACTGATTATGCAGTAGCTGTTTCTGGTATTATGGGGCCAGATGGAGGTTCGGCCGAAAAACCGGTAGGCACCGTTTGGGTGGCAGCCGGCGACAAACACAAACTGGTGACCCAAAAGTTCCAGTTCCGGTTCGACAGGGACCGGAATATTGAAATGACGGCGACCCAGGCACTGAATCTTTTGCGGAAATTTATAGTGGAAAACGCCTAAGCAAACACTTGTTAGTATAAATTATTATCTTCGCGCCGACAGGATGTTGCGGTTTGCTTATTAATTAATAAGTTCGCAGCTTCAGTCTTTAATCCGTCATTGTCCGCCAAAGCTTTAGCGTAGGCGGATGTCCGCCGAAACCCTGCTGCCGTCGTCAAGGCTAAGGCAGCCGAACAGCGCAGGCGGACCGATCGTTACCCTTACAAGACTAAACCGCCTTCGCATAAAGCTACGGCGGTCAAAGGAAATCGTAAACCTTCCTGACCTCTGGTTGGGAAATAAAATCTGCAATTGCATATGGCTCTAGTTGACCTGGTGATGCCTAAAATGGGTGAAAGTATTACAGAAGCCACTATTTTAAAGTGGTTTAAACATCCCGGAGAAACAGTGAAGATGGATGAGGCGGTACTCGAAATAGCCACCGATAAGGTGGACAGTGAAGTACCTTCTACTGCCGAAGGCGTATTAGAAGAAACCTTTTTCAATGTAAATGATGTGGTGCCTGTAGGTACAGTGCTGGCCCGCATCAGGTCAAATGCTGCAGAACCAGCAACCACCCATACGCCGGTTACCAGCCCGGCTGTTGAAATAGCCGAGAACCGTGCTGTGGCAGCAGATTCATACCATAAACCGGTTACCAGCGAGTCGTTCACCCACCAGCCCGTGACACAGAACGGAGGCCGTTTTTATTCGCCCCTGGTACTGAATATTGCTACCAGTGAAGGCGTAAGCCTTAGCGAGCTGGAAAACATTCCAGGTACAGGGATCGAAGGCCGCGTTACCAAAAAAGACATTCTGCAATACGTAAACAATAAGAAAGCGGGCAAACCCGCTGCTGCATCAGCTACAGTTACGGCCACCCCTGCTCACCGGCAGGCAGAATCTACGCCTACTATTCTGCCACAGGTCAGACAACCTGAACCGCAGCCACAACAGCACATTCAATCCTACAGCGGTAATGTGGAGATCGTTGAACTGGACCGCATGCGCAAAATGATCTCTGAGCACATGATCCGTAGTCAGGATACCAGTGCACACGTAACCAGCTTTACCGAAGCTGATGTTACCAATATGGTACACTGGCGCGATAAGGTTAAAAAGCAGTTTGAAAAACAAGAAGGGGAAAAACTCACCTTTACCCCATTATTTATAGAAGCCATCATTCGCTGTATTAAAAAGTATCCCTGGCTTAACAGCAGTGTAGATGGCGATAAACTGATCATAAAAAAAGATATCAATATTGGCATGGCCGCAGCCCTGCCCACCGGCAACCTTATAGTGCCGGTTATACGCAATGCTGATCAACTGAACCTGGTTGGGCTCACGCGTCAGGTGAACTCATTGGCGAATGCTGCCCGTAATAATAAATTAAAACCCGACGATACCCAGGGTGGCACTTTTACCTTAACCAATGTGGGTACTTTTGGCAGCCTCATGGGTACCCCTATCATCAACCAGCCACAGGTAGCTATTCTGGCAACCGGTACCATCAAAAAAAGACCGGTGGTAATAGAAACTGAACAAGGTGATTTTATTGCCATCCGCCACATGATGTACCTGTCGCTTTCATACGATCATCGGGTTATCGATGGTGCACTGGGTTCAACCTTCCTGGGTGCAGTAGCCAAGGAATTGGAGAACTTTTCTGTAGACAGAACAATATAACAACCAATCTGAACTAACAATATTAAAGCCACCGCGAAAAGCGTGTGGCTTTTTTTTGCCGTCTGCCTCGCCCGCCGACTTGTCCGCCGAAGCTTTAGCCGCAAGCTCTTGAAGAAAGCGCCCCATTGCCTATTGTCCATTCAATGTCGTTTAGTTAATGCTTGTTTATTAAAATCCCCTCCTGGGAGGGGGAAGGGGTGGGTTTATGTGTTTCATTTGGGGCGAGGCAATAGGCAATGGGCAATAATTGTCCATTGCCTATTGCCCATTGCCTATTGCCCATTTCCTATTGCCTTTTCTACATACTAAGCAGGAAAAACAGGCGTTTAGAATAATATCACACGCTCTGCCCTCGGTTGCCACCCGCGTGTGTCGCCGAAGCTTTAGCAAATGTGCAAGCCTTGGCGTAGGCGACACTGATTTACATACTATTTAACTGAAAATAGTTAAACCATCCCTTCCGGACATCGTCTATTTTTTGTAAATTGATAGTAACGACAAAACCATTTGTTTTGGCACTATCAATGCGGCAAGGAACCCATTTCTAAACCTAAACGTAATCATATGAAGACGCTTTCAGAAACATGGTTTGCCGAAGGTTATATTGATTTCGAGTTAAAGAAATACACCCTTCTTGCCTATCTGCAACAGGTGAACCAATACTTCAATGAATCAAAATTGTACCCACAATTATCTGATGTAATATTTCATTACAATAACCTCCGGGCATTAAAGGAAAACAAGAAATTCCTACAGGAACAATTCCCCAAAAAATTAACCGGGATACAAATAGAAAAACTACAATTGTTGTACGAGCAGATAATTGGAGATGACGAGTTGATGCAGGAACTGGAAGACATCATTACTTTTTCGGCCGATAAATTAAAAGCAGCCATCAGCAGCGGTACTGAGATCTATGAATTTGTAGAGGAAAAACTGAATATCTTTCCTGTAGGACTGGTGCCGCTCGATACGCATGAGGGTTACTTCTTTTTAAGTGAAGGTTCATTCCGTCATACACTCGTGTACCAGTACCGTTTGAGCATTTTTGAAAAGCACGATGAAAAGTACCGGGCCATCAGAACAGAGTATGTGAGTGAATGGGAACGTAACATAGTGAACACCTATGAGAATATTAAAGCGGAACTGTTGCGCAACAAGCGCGACCTGCCTAATCCGGCGGTATATTCCATTGAAACGGAGCTCACTTTTCCGATCTCAGAGACATTATTGCCCATAGCAAAACGCAGTTTGGTTAGATACATTTCTAAAGCAGCTTAATCTTTAATGAAATACATTGGGAATATAATTTTATGAAATAAGAGGTAAGAAGTAGGAAGTACGATATTCGCGTTCTTCCTACTTCTTACCTCCTACTTCCTATTTTGTATTCCCTGTTAACTTGTCAACCTGTTAACTGCAACGTCTCCCCTCTTACTTCCTACCTCTTACTTCCTACTTCCTTCTCCTCCAACTCCGTCCCCCAATCAATTCCTTTTGATGTAGCTGGTACACCTTCTGCCAGCCAGTGTGGTGCGGGTGCTCCTTTTAAAAAGTGATCGAAGTATTGAGAAAGGCGAATACTCAGGTCTTTACGGTTCCTTCTTTCCACCAGGTTATGATCTTCGCCATTGTATTGCAACAACCACACTTTCTTACCCAGTCGGCGCAAAGCAGTAAAGTATTCAATGCCCTGGTACCAGGGTACAGCACCATCTGCATCGTTGTGCGTAATGAGCAATGGCGTTTTTACTTTATCGGCATTGAACAGCGGGGAGTTCTTGATGTAAAGATCAGGACGTTGCCACAAAGTATAACCAATACGGCTTTGTGTACGCTCATACTGGAACTGGCGGTTTATACCGGTTCCCCAGCGAATGCCGCCATAGGCACTTGTCATATTCGATACGGGGGCGCCAGCTTCAGCGGCAGCAAACATATTGGTGCGGGTAACCAGATAAGCCACCTGGTAACCACCCCAGCTTTGCCCTTGTATGGCCATTTTTGTTGAATCTACCCAGGGCTTTTGGGTAAAGTATTTGGCAGCTGATACTACTGAATTATAGGCACTTTCACCGGGCTCGCCTTTTTTATAGCTGATATCGGGCACAAACACCAGGTACCCATTGCTTACAAAAAGCGGAATATTTATAGTGGAGGCACTGGGCGCAGGCTGGCGATATAGATACAGATCGTCGGAATATTTTTCATAGAAGTAAAATATCATGGGATATTTCTTCTTTGCATCAAAATCTTCGGGTTTGAACAACAAGCCTTCCGACATTTTCCCATCGAACATCTTCCATTTTACGAGCTCACAGGTTAACCAGTTATAGTCTTTTTGCTGCGGATTGGAAGCATATAATGCTACTTCCGATCTAATATCCCTAAAAACTGTCCCCCGTTCTACTCCCTTTTTCGCCTCATATGCAGTATCTTCTTCAGTCGCAACATATAATGTTGTCAAAACCGGGGATTGGTTAAAGCTTTCCTTTGTATAAACAAATTGATTCCCGTTTTTGGCCTTTATAATATTCAAACCTATTTGATAAGGTCCAAAGATCCCATTATCAAAAAACACACCTTCCATTGAATGAATTTTCAATCCGGTTTGTTTGCTCACTTCATTCAACTCTTTAAACACTACGGTCTGTGTATCGCTGATAAATTTTTCTTCTTTATCAGTTTGAATATACCGGTATATGTTCTTATGTAAACGGCCCTCTCCTTTGGTGAAATTAGAAGGCGCTTTTTTCCCTTCAGGATCACATTGCCAGATATCGTACTTGTCGTATAGATACACGTATTTATCATTCTCGTGCCATTTCATAATACCATGTGGCGGGGGATCATCCGGATGGTCATCATCTTCATCGAACAAAGGCACTTTTATGTTTTTGGTAATATTGATAATTGCGCCGGTACTTACTGAATAAGTGAAATAGTTTTTCTGCGCCCCATCGTACCAGATCACATATTTTCCTGCTGGTGACATGGTGAAGAACCCGCGTTGTTTTTCTTTCACCAGTTTGCGGCTTCCATCGGTGGTGGAAATGAGATAAGCGTTGGTCCTTGCATACCCCTGCCACTGGCTTTCTACCCGATTACCTTTTGTAGAGGTGGCCAATAGGTACTCCACATTGTTATCATCTGGCAGCGTTATGTTCTCGGCATCTTCTGATCCTAATTGAATCACCTTATCATCATTGCCATTCAACACCGCCTTATAACTTCTTTGTAATTCAGTATTTAATTGTACCAGCTGTTGTGGTTGCAGGTAATCATCGTTGTAATGCCAGATGTCGAGCCGGGCCGTTTCAAAATCAACCAGGGTGGTGTCTTTGGGTTTGCGTACCGGCATCAACCCAAAAAACAATTTCTGACCGTTCTTACTAAACTCAGGCACCGCTGTTTCGCTTACCGTAAATCCATTTCGAATACCGGTCGATTTTCTGTCAACCCGCATCCGGGCACTGTCCATGCCTGTGCGGTAATAATATAGTTTATAGAACTTCTGCAAGGCTTTGGTACTGCTGTCGCGTTCGGCAATAAACGCCAGTTGGGTGCCGGCCTCATCGAGACCAAAACTTTTGGCGTCGTTGAAGCCACGGAAGACGGTATCAATTTTTCCGGTGGCCGTATTGAGCCACACTATAGCCGCTTTTTTCAGTGTATCAGCATTGCTGCGGGTTGTTTCAATGATGAGGGTATTACCGGGACCACTGAAGTAATAATCGCTTACCAGAGGATATTTTTTTTCTTCTCCGGTGTATAAATTCCGCAGTACCAGTTCGGTGCCTTCTTCAATGGGGTCGCCAGCCTTTGGTTTGGCATCTTTCTTTGGCGCTTTTAACGTGGCCAGTCCTTTTGTTTTTGCTTCATTGGCCTTGTTGCGAAGGCTATCGGCCACGCGGGAAAGGCTGTCGGCCATATGCAGCAAATTATTCAGTTGGGCAGTTGAATCAGCTTGTGGTACTATGGGCGGCACCGGCAGGGCTTTTTCCTGTAAATAGGCCAGCCATTGCCCCGTGCCCTTTTCAGGCGTTTTAAACGATTTTATACGGGGAATGCGCAACACACTGTCTTTTCCTACAGCAACAATGGCCAGACTGTCCTTGGGCATCTCATCGGCCTTTTTCTTTTTGATCTTAGCTTCGCGGGTAGCAGCAAAAAGCGGTCTTATTTTACAGATCACAAACCGGTTGTCGTCGGTTATTTCAGCAGCGTAACCACGGGGAATTTCTTTACGGTAAGAATTATCAGTAGCCTGAATAACCAGCGTGGCATCGCCTTCCTGGGGAGTAATAGTATACACCACCCATTTACCATTGTTGCTGATGTAGCGTTCATTGATGCTTTGCCAGCCATCGTATACGGCATGGGTAAGGGGCTTTTTTTGTGCGGTAGCGACTAAGCCTGCCAGCAGCAAAAAGAAAATGCAGGGTAATTTTCTCATGAGTTGTTCGGTTGAAAAATAAAATTAATACAAACCCTGCTTTTTTCTAAAATGTCATCCCGCCGTTTAACCGTTCTTAAATATGTTTATTTAATATAAAAAAGGACTGCCTCACAATAAGAAACAGTCCTTGCTACCATATTATTTTTGATTACTAGTCTACAGGGATCGGATTCGAGCGCCGGTAAACAGCGTCAACTCCTCCATCGAGAGCAAAGCAACCACTTAACAAATACAACTTATCGTTCTCTATGTAATAGAAAGTTTTATTGGTTGTTCTTGCAGGAGTAACGTTTGTAAACACAATGCTTCTTTTGTACCTGTCTTTAACGTTAACTAAACAAACGTTTTCTTCAACAGAATTATCTGCTGCCGTGGTATAATTTCCCTTTTCTATAACCTGCCCATCTTTGTAATAGGCATAGGTGTCAGCATTAATTGTCAACAGGTTCCCATTACCCGGTTCATATGTTTTCCCCGCAATCATGCCGGCCTGAATTTGAGCCAGCTCCCAGGTACTTATTAAATCTTCTTTAGAATTCTTTTCGTCCTTGTCTTTTTTACAGGCAATCGATGCTGTTACCATTAAAGCAACTATCAAGTAGCTATAGGTGGTTTTCATACGCTTAGGTATTTTAAACCACTGACATGGTATTAAACCCCATCGTTGCATGCTACCCTTTTTTTCTGCTTTTGTATACCAGCCAGGTTTGCAGAAAAACAGACAGGATAATTAAAAACAATCCAATATAAAAAGTACTGGATAAGTATTTATCCTCTCTGAAGAGAAGAAAAGCCAGTGCTATTCCATACACAGGTTCCAGATTATAAGTAAGATTTACCGTAAAGGCTGAGATCTTTTTCAATGCATTCATTGATAAGTTAAATGCCCACACGGTACAAAACAAAGCTAACACTAATAGATAGCCGGTATCTGCCAGGGTTGGTACCAGATGGCCTGCCGGGGCAAAATGCAAATAGAAAGGCAAGAGTATAGTGAGGAACAGAAAACCACCGTTTAACTGATATAGCGTAACTGTTTCAGGTTTGTAACGCTTTACAAGCAACCCGTTGCACACCGTGAACAAACTGGCCAGCAGTGCTGAGAATAACCCAATAATGATCCCTGTTTTATATTGCGGGTCGAAATGAAAAATGAGATAGATACCAGCAATCACTAACAAACCCAGCAATAATTCATTCTTATTAAAAGGTTTTCGGTGTATAAGTGGTTCCAGGATAGCGGTAAAAAATCCGAGGGCCGAAAAAGTAACCAGCGCTACTGATACATTTGCATACTTGATACTGGCATAAAAACTTACCCAGTGCAACGCTACAATAACGCCTACGCCTGCTATACGCGCCATCCCAGCCATTGAAATGCGGGAGGCGTTTCGTTTCAATAAAAAGATCACCCACAGGACTATTACAGCTATCAACAACCGATACCATACCAACAGGGCTTCATTCAGGGTGATCAGCCGGCCCAGCACTCCGGTAAAACCAGCCAGAAATACAGCCATGTGCAGTTGTAAAAAAGCTTTACGCATAGGATAGAATGAAGATTACAAAGAGATTAAATATAAGCGAGGTAGAGAGTTCAAAATACGAAGTAGGAGTAAGAAGCAGGAAGTAAGAAATAAGAAGAGCCCGATAATCGGGCTCCCTAATAAATTTCAAATTTCTTACCTCATAATTCGTAACTCTCACCTCCTACTTCATACTTCTTACTTCATAAAACTTTATAATGGATGACTTTTATTTTTAAAGAGGCTACCTACTAATATAAATTATTATCTTATTTTGTTTTTGCCAGCACTTTTTCTGATTGGCTTACTGTCGAATAGTTTGCGGAACCCGTATTTTTAACCCGGTTATGATAATCTTTAAAGAGGCTGTGCCAGCGCAATTTAAGTACCCCCAAAATGCCTTCTTTTACGATGCCTTTGTGCATTTTTGAAACGCCGTATTTGCGGTCTTCAAAAATAATGGGCACCTCTTTTATTTTAAAGCCCAGTTTCCAGGCTGCAAATTTCATTTCGATCTGGAATGCATAGCCAAGAAAACGGATCTGGTCGAGGTTGATAGATTCCAGCACTTCCCGCGAATAACATACAAACCCCGCGGTGGTATCCCTTACAGGCATCCAGGTAATAAGGCGCGTATATAAAGACCCGCCCTTTGACAGCATGATCCGGTTCCGGGGCCAGTTAATGGTGCCGCCACCCTTCACATACCGGGATCCCACAGCCAGGTCTGCGCCACCTGTTGAACAAGCTTCGTATAAACGTTGCAGGTCTTTGGGGTTATGTGAAAAATCGGCATCCATCTCAAATATGTAGGAATAGCCTCTTTTCAGGGCCCATTTAAAGCCATGAATATAGGCGGTACCTAAACCGAGCTTGCCTTTCCGTTCTTCAAGGAATAATTTGCCGGCGTATTTCGCCTGGCGGTCTTTTACCAACACAGCTGTGCCATCTGGTGAGCCATCATCAATTACAAGGACGTGAAAATTGTTGTATTGGGCAAAAATGATATCAATCAAATGACCAATATTATCCTTTTCGTTGTAAGTCGGTATGATAACGATATTTTCCAAAATTCAAATTGATATTGGAGTACGAAAGTACAATAATTCAAAATGTGTAATTATAAAATACACATTTGCAAGTAAATAAATTGAACGCAAATCACAATCCCTTCTTTAACAAGGTTCTGTTAAATATTTCGGTCAGTTTGGCCTTGGTATGCATGGGGAAATCGCCCTTCATCATCCAATCATAATACTGAGGTTCAGCTTTTAACACATCTACCACGGAACGGCCTTTATGTTTGCCGAAATTGAATACTTCTACCCCATTCTCCATGATCATGCGACGGGCAAAATCTACAATATTATCATCGCCAATACAGGTAATTATAGCATCCACGCTGGTTCCCAGTTGCGGATATTTCTCAATCTGGGCCTGTAATATCTCCCAGGTAGCTACAGCGTCTACTTCAGCGCCATGGGCCCCTTCCAGGTTTTTATTACAATAAAATTTATATGCCGCGCTTAACGTGCGTTGCTCCATCATATGGAAGATTTTTTGCACATCAAGCAGTCTGCGGTGGTTAAAATCGAATTCCAGCCCAACTCTTAGGAACTCCTCTGCCAGCAGGGGAATATCAAAACGGTTGGAGTTGTACCCCGCCAGGTCGCAGTTATCAAGGAACTGCTTGATCTCATTGGCCACTTGTTTAAATGTGGGCGCATCCTTAACCATTTCATTGGTTATACCATGCAAATCGCGCGAAACGACGGAGATAGGTATTTCAGGATTGAGTAGCTTACGCTTAATCTGACGGGTGCCATCGGTTTGAATTTTTACAATGGCTATTTCAACGATACGATCTGAGCTCAGGTTCACCCCGGTGGTTTCAAGATCAATAATTGCCAGCGGCTTCTTTAACTGCAACATTCAACAATGATAATTGATAATGGTTATAAAATTAGGCGTATAGGTAAAAAATTATAAAATGCTCATACTTTTCCCTTCCGGAATGTAGATTTTCTAATAAAGAGGTAACAATTTAGGGCTAATTTATTATTAGCCGGTCACTTGCTTTGCAAAAGTAAGTATATCTGCCCCATCATAATTACCAGAACTCATTAATAACAAACAGGCATTTTTATAATTCTGCTGTTGAAGCCATTGCATCAAATTTTCTTTATCATTGATCACCTGTAATCCAGGTTTTCCAAAACCGGCTTTTACTTTTTCAGCAGGCAGTTCGGGCATGCGTTTCAATTCCAGGGCATGCCGGCTGTAAAACACAACGGCTTTATCGGCCCGGTCCATGGCACCTCTGTATTCATTCATAAACTGTTCATTCAGGCTGCTGTAGGTGTGCAGTTCCAGCACCGCAATAAGTGTACGATTCGGAAACTGTTGTTTCACTGCCTCTATGGTGGCTTTTACCTTTGAGGGAGCATGCGCAAAATCGCGGTAAACAATGGTCTCTTCATTGCGGGCCAGCAGTTCCAACCGTTTGGCGGCACCTGTAAAGGAAGAAATGGCTTTTACAAAAGTGGCGGCATTCATACCCAGGTCGCGACAAACATACCAGGCAGCATGCAAATTCAACAGGTTATGATTGCCAAAGACCTGCAACTCACCGGTTTGATCGTCAATTGTGAGGGTGGTCTTTCCATTGGCAATCGTGTGAAAAGGAACCTGGTAAGGTTGATAACGAATGTCCTTTCGTTTGTTTTCGATCACCAGCTTTTTTAAGACCGCATCGGTTTCATTGTATATTAACAGGCCACCCGGTTCAATCTTTTGGATAAAGATGGTGAACTGTTCCAGGTAAAAATCAAATGTGGGAAATACATTAATATGGTCCCAGGCAATGCCGGTAAGAATAGCGATATGAGGAAAAAGAAAATGGAACTTGGGCCGCTTTTCAATGGCACTCGCGGGATATTCATCGCCTTCGCAAACTATAACAGGAGCATGGGTAACCTGTACCGATTGATCGAACCCTTCGAGGCGGGCGCCCACCAGGTAGTCAAACTCTTTCCCGGCTTTCCGCAGGGCATGCATGATCATGGAGGTAGTGGTGGTTTTGCCATGGCTGCCACCAACCACCACGCGGGTTTTATCCTGGCTTTCCTGATATATGTATTCGGGGAAGGAATAGATCTTTAACCCCAGCTCACGGGCCCGTTGCAGTTCAGGATTGTCGTTTTTTGCATGCATACCCAGGATAACGGCATCCAGGTCCGCGGTGATCTTTTCCGGATGCCAGCCAATGGTTTCAGGTAGTAGTCCTTCCTTCTGCAGGTTCGATTGGGCAGGCTCAAATATTTCATCGTCGCTACCGGTAACCCGGTAGCCTTTTTTGTGCAAGGCAAGCGCCAATTGATGCATTACGCTTCCACCAATTGCTATAAAGTGTACTTTCATTCAACAACTTATTTACGGCTAAATGTATTTAAGGTGAAACGATTACCAAAAACTTTTTATATACATACAAATAAATTTTGGTCGTCCCCTTGCAGTTAACGAATATTATTTGTTATTTTGAGCATCTTACAGTAAATATTATCCAATCCTCTCGAAATTTTCCTCTCCCTTAAGTCCGTTAACCTTTGAATGACCTGATGATCGTTATCGCCCTTATTTATTCATCAGGCAATTGTAAACTTTAAATATCACAAAAATGAAACGGACTATCGTTATCGTAGCACTGGTTATTTTCGCTTGCGCAACTATTACCTCTTGCGCAGCATCAAGGGGCGCTCGTGGAGGATGCAAAGGGACACAAGGATATGTGGGATATGGTGGACGCTAACATTTAATTAAACCCTGATATTGAGTAATAGGTTACTTTATCGGTAACCTATTTTTTTTTGCATACTATTTCACTTTCTACTGTATGTTGTTTTAAGTGCCTGGACAATACACATAAACGTTATACCCAATACGTATGTAAACTCTATTTATTTGTATAATTTCGGCCTATGCAAATGACAGGTATTGAAGCATATGAAGGCCATTGGGAAGGTAACATTGTACCAATCAAAGGAGCCGCCTACCGTATAACAACCACTTCTGAACTCGATGAAGGACTTCACCAGGATATATGGTTTACGTTTAAATCTGTTTACACTTTTGAAGGTTATCTCTATCAGGGCGATGTAATAGAATCAGGGCCAGTATCAGGGGTACAGAGTACTGAACGGATCATCTTATTTAAGGTAAAGGATATAATGCCATTAAAGAATATGCTGGTAAGTTTTCCTGAAAGCGAATACCCACAAGAGCTGGATAATGAATTCAAAGAACTACTGGAAGGTTGCGGATGGTTTGGCAACAAACTGATCATTAAAAAAAACGCCACGGATAATTATGACCTGACTATAGATTTTTATGGCAACGTTACAAACATCATTGTTACAGAGTATGAAGGTAAAATGTATTGCTGGTTAACCCGTACGGGGTTTGCTTTATATAAGTATTATTTTGGAAAGTATGTACTACCCGCCTGGTTGAAATCCCTGATTGATCATCCTGAGGAGAATGGCCTGGTGAGATATTATGACATAGATGAGGAGTGGTAGGGAGGTTACAGGTTTTAGGTTTTAGGTTGCAGGTTCCAGATTGGAAAGTTTGTTATACAATGAGTTGTATATGCTGGACTATAAATTAAGTTATTAGGTTATTACGTTCTTGGGGGAGAGAATAAGAAGATGAGGGGATAAAGATCAGAGGATGAGTCGCCAGCCCAATTACCAAGTAGAGATGAAGGAAGTATAGCCGGGTTCCGGGTTCCAGCTTTCAGCCATGAGGCGCCAGCCGAATGTTGTAATAGAGATAAAGAGGTAATCAATCCAGGTTCGGAAATATGAGGCATAAGCCGAATATCGTAATCCTTATTCCGGGCATAAGGCGCAGCCGAATCCCGCATTACCATTGCCGATTCACGATTGCCGATTGACGGACCTGAGCGCAGCGAAGGCCGGTTTGCCGTATCATGTTTCACCTTTCACGTTTCACGTCTTGCCAATCAGTAAGATGCTGCAGCTTAATTGGAGAGGCGGT
>NZ_JAGHKO010000004.1 GCF_017742245.1 Niastella soli | reverse complement strand
TCGCGAACTCGTCGACTCGCGAACTCGTCGACTCGCGAACTCGTCGACTCGCGAACTCGTCAACTCGCGAACTCGTCGACTCGAACATTCCGACTCCCCAACTTTCCGAATCGCCGACTCGCGAACTCGCTAACTTGCCAACTCGTCGACTCGCCGATTTGCGAACTCGTCGACTCGAACATTCCGACTCCCAACTTTCCAACTCGCGAACTCGCTAACTCACCGACTTGCCAACTCGCGAACTGGTCAACTGATCAACTTCACCGTCTTTTATAAAAAAAGCCCCGACGGTTACCGTCGGGGCTTTTTTAAAAAGTGCTTAATCAAAATAAGTTTCTACATTCCTCCGCCACCGTCTTCAGTTTTCTTACAACACTTCGGCAGTTTTTTGTACGCCTCTTCATCAGCTTTTACATCGTCGGCATCGTATCCGGAGTTGGCAATTGCGGCTTTGATATTTTCAACATTTGTACGCTCGGCTACATAAGTAACTTTGGTAACATGCTTCTTGAAATCCACGTTTGCTTTTTGAACGCCATCTTCGCGTTTCAAATAATCTTCGATTCGTTTTTTGCAACTTTCGCATTGAACGGTTGGCGTCTGAATGGTCACTGTTTGAATTCCTTTTTTGGCCTGGGCGGAAGCAAAAGTGGAAATTCCTAAAACGGCAATCACCAGGAAAAGTAATTTCTTCATACCTCTGTTTTTTTCAAATTTAAATATTTCGAGGCTTCCCAATCGTTAATTTTTTACCGGCGGCTGAGGAAAAAAACGGTCGCTAAAACGATCTAAAAATACGATCACTGACCTGGGAAATTTGCTTCGGTTAATCCGATGCGAAAGGGGAAAAAATCGAAAAATTAGGTCCAAATTTACACCCTGTCGCGAAATGTCCTCGCCGGACAATCTGACAGAAATTGATGAAATTTTCAAAATTGGGTGTTGGTAATAGAGATCAGCCGAAAGGTGAAATTCCCGAAAAATCAACTTCCGGGTTCTCCATTTTTACAGATTTCCGTCTGTCGGATGCCTTTTTCAAAATCATTTTGGATGACAAAAAATCGCGCGAGGCCAATTTCACGTTTCATCCTTTTCGTTTCACGATCCGCAACTGCCGGCAAAATTTTACATTTTTCAACATTTTTACGATCCGGTTACCGACTGCCGGTTGCCGACTTCCGATTCGCGACCATTGCACTTTTCCAAAATCTGGTCAATTCATGGGGTGGGATTGGGGGCGGATTTTTGATCACCCAACGCTGATTTTCGTTTTTTCATCTTCCATTGATTTTTGCCAATTCCGTCAGAATTTTTGCCGGTTAGCAAAATATTTCAGCAGAGCAGAAAAATCGGGCGGTCATTTTTTTGAGATAACCACATTGTCCAACTGTTGGAAATGGGAGCGCCTGGTTTTAAATGAAAATGGAATTTCCTTTTTTGGGAAATTCCATTTTTATCATTTTCCGGTTTTAAGTAAAGTCTAAAATCTGATTTTTTGCATGCCTTCGTACCGGATCGGGTAATTAATAAATATCCCGCTTCGGCCAATTTTTGCACTTCCATCCAATTTTATTTTCACACTATCACTACCCGTTGCCAGGGTCTGGATCACCTGCATGGCGGTACTGGTCATGTCGACTTTCAAAACCACCGGCAATAAAAAGGTGTCTTTTTTCGGAACCTGGATGGAGGAGTCGAGAGAGGTTTTACCGAAAAAATTATCGTTGACATACACATCAACCGACCCCCCTTTCATGGTCACCGGGTACTTGTTCGGATTATAAAATTCCGCGTCTGCCCCCACCGTCGATTCCTTCAACCCAAACTTCACCACCTTAAAATTTTTCACCCCCAGGTAATTGAACCCGGTCGGCTTGGCACAGGCTACCGCCAGGAGGGGTAGGAGCATCCACCAAACTAGTTTTCGCATGTCGATGATTTTTAAGACACAATGTAGCGGATAAATTTTTCCGGCCAAAAAAGGATCGTATTTTTAGAAATTCCTTTGCTAATTAGTTTAGATTTAGATGCGCCTAAATCGGAAAAAAATGGGAAAAAATGACTACCAGTAATTTTAGTAAGTGTTATTTAAAGTAAAATGTTAATTATAAACTGAATTATGCGTTTTAAGTACAATTAAAGTTGCAAGTTTTGAGTACTAAAAAGGATTCCTTTTCGTCAAAAAATAGGCAATCTTAAACAGAATTTTGAAAAAGTAGAATTTTATGAAGTTATTAGTTGAAAGTCAATATTTTCCACCGGTTACCTTATTCAGAATGTCAATTCGTTTTTCAAATGTAAATTTTGACATATATGAGCCCT
The DNA here is from genome assembly GCF_017742245.1 of Niastella soli. Taxonomy (GTDB): domain Bacteria; phylum Bacteroidota; class Bacteroidia; order Chitinophagales; family Chitinophagaceae; genus Niastella; species Niastella soli. The sequence goes on along the minus strand of NZ_JAGHKO010000004.1, from coordinate 1,442,121 downwards.
GGCGAAAAATGAGTTTTAGAAATCGCTGTGTAGTGGTTGGATCGAACGGTCCCATTAACCTGAGCATTCCGGTCGTGGAAGGTCGGGAGCAGAAAAAGCTGATGAAGGAGGTAATGATCGATAACCAGAAACCCTGGCAATCGCAACATTTCAAAACCATCACCTCCTGTTACAACCGGTCGCCCTGGTTCAGCTTTTTTGAACCGGAGTTGGATGCCCTGTACCGGCAGCCGGTTGACCGGCTGAGTGACTGGAATCGGATCTGTTTTGAGTGGGTAACTAAAAAGTTAGGTGTGGCTATCTATGTGGATTATTCTCAATATGTACCCGGGAAAAATGGGCAGGGGGAGGTGGTTGATTGGCGAAATAAACTGACCCCAAAATCCATCAAAAATGAGTTTCCTGATCCGGTGAAGTACCACCAGGTTTTCGAAGATCGCATAGGGTTTATTCCTAATTTGTCTGTTTTGGACCTCTTGTTTTGTGAAGGGAAAAATGCCGGACGGATTCTATCAGCTGGAGCCTGAGCGGCTGCTTTTTTATGAATTATTCCCATTTGTGGAATTGGGAAATTTCTGGACTAGTGATCTTTTTGATTATTAGTTAATTGGGGGATTAACTATTGGGAAACATTTTTTTACAATTTGTTTCATTCTTTTAGAATTTTGTTGCAGCAACTTCAGATGTTTTAATGTCTAGCAAATTATCACGTAGTCACACACTTGTTGATATGGAGCGGTAGGGTTAGCATTTTGGGTGAATGGTTGCACTTCGAACTCAAATCATCCAGGTGAGACGGATGGACAACCAAGTGGTTTTTGACAGTGATGGAATGGATGGATCTTTAATATATCTTTCCCGAAAATCGAACCGGGGAGGCAATAATAAAAAAACTGGAGGCTGGTAACGCCTCAACCTTTTTTGGTAATGTCTGCGTAACCAATACCAACTGCGAACAACAAATCCCGCCTTAGGCGGGATTTTGTTTTTTACAGCACCCCTCGAAAATTCTTCCACCGGGCGTTTAAACCGCTTTTAAGCCGCTGTTTTCGTTCTGCCATTTAGTCGTACCATTTTAGACGACGGGGCGTTTATTTCAAAATTATCGCGTCTTGGTATATTTAAAAAAATGCCATTTCACTGGCGTTACTTTTCATAAGGTATGGATAAGTATTCTTCCTTCCGGCTTGTATAGTAATTTTCCGTTCGTAGCTTTAGCGCGTGATTTTGTTGTCTTTAATCCGGTCCGACTGGAAACTGGTAGGTGATTTTCCAGCCAGTTGCCTCCCAACCAACTTTATCCAATGCACATGATCCATTCTGTATATCCTGCCTTGTAAGGGGCCGATTTGTTGGATCGGCCTTGCAGGATGTCTTCTCCGGACTTCCTGTTTTTTGCAAAATATAATTATAAATAGTTGCATTTTTGCAACTTCTCTTCGGTCTTAGTTAGTACGTAAAATCTTAATATGATAGGAAGGGCAAAAAAATCCCCCGATCAAATCGGGGGAGTATCTTAGATCTGAACGATTCGTTTTCTTTTTACCGGCTGTTTGGTGAACTCTTTTTTCTTGTCGGCTTCCAGTTTTCTTTTGTCCTCTTCCAGTTGTTTTAAAGCTTCCCGTTGTTGCAACCGGTCCATTAAAATTTTCTGCTGGGCCAGTTTCAATCTTTCAGCTCTTTCGGTTTGTGCCCGTTGAAAATTTCCTAACTGAATTACATAAGACTGTTGCATGTTTTCAATTTCCAGTCTGGCATCTTCCAGGGCGTTTTCTGTTTCGGCATTCAGTTTCTTCCAGTCAACCTGTTGCATGGCCTTTTGAATTTCCCGTTGGATCTGGTCGATGTTTATTTTCATGCCCTGCGCTTTTAAAGCACCTTCCAGTTTTTTCCAGTCAACCTGTTGCAAAGCCTGCATAGATTTTTCCAGCGCTACATTTGCTTTTGCGTCGGCTTTGGTCATCACGTATTTTTTAGGTACGGTGGTATCTTCTATTTCCTGGAAATAAAAACTGGTTCCGGGAACGTATGGGAAAACCTGCTGGGCGGGAAGCAGGAGTTGTACCTGCGGAGTCTGGGTTGTTTCGGTCAGGGTATAATCAGCAGCTTCCACCTCATTTACAAAACTTGCCATTTGTTGGGGTAATGCATCTATTTGTTTTGAGAGGGCGGCCAGTTTTGCATCGGTGGTCAGTTCGATGAGCTGTTCCAGATTTTGGTAAGGGTCCTTCTGTTCGGGACAGGTGATTGCCTTTTTGGGCTTTGCCACCGGTTCCTCATTTAACATAGCGGCTACTGTTTCCTTTACCAGTTCCCCGGCCGGCGGGGTTGAAAAATTTTGAACGGTTTCAATCACGGGCACTGGCTCCTGAACCACCGCCAGTTTTTTTATGATCACATTGCCCGGATTGTACCAGCCAATAAAAGCGATCAGTCCGGCAGACAACAGGTAGGCTATCAGTTTTTGATTGAACGGATTGCCTACGGGTTCATTACCCAAAATGCGTTTTACCCGGTTCAGCAAAAAGTTTTTATCCTTTCCGGTGGCGGCCACCGCAAGCTCGTTTGTATGTACGCGGCTTTGTTCCAATTTCAACAAGGCGCTGGCATAGCTATGGGGTTCATAGCAAAACTGCAGAACCATATCGTCGCAGCAGTTTTCCCGCTCTTTCCGAATGATGCTTGTTAACTGGCGGGCAAACGGATTAAAGAACAGGATCACATCCACACAGGAGATCAACAGGTTCACCAGGAAATCATTCTGGCGAATATGATTCAGTTCGTGCAGGATGATGGCCTCGGCCTGTTTCAGTGTAAGGTGGTTTACCGCCGCTACTGGTATTAAAATTACAGGTTTGAAAATGCCCAGGGTCACCGGCGTATCAACCAGTTCCGACAACCAGATCTGCACTTTCTTTTTTATACTCATTGTTTGTACCGCCTGGCGTAAAAAAAGGCGCCATTCTACATCGGCTTTCTGCAAACCGGTGGTAAACAAACGCTGAGTATGACGGTATTGAAAATAAAATCGAACAAAAAGGAACGCTGCAGCAGCCAGGTATGCTAACGATAAAAAGGGCAATGCCGGTTCAAACCAATGTGAGATTATGCCGGGCAGTGTGCCGCTGGTAGGGGCGAGGTCGGTTTCCGTGACATATAAAGTGATCACCTGTGGACCACTGGCAGCTTTGTACAAATTAATAACCAGGGTTAAAAGAAACCAAAGCGAGCCGCCGGTCAGTGATAACAGAGCAATTGCATGTCTTTGACGGGATAGCAACTTTTTTCCGTTCATGGTCAACCCCACATACACCAGCCACAACAACGCCATTTGCCATAAGCTGTTCAGTAATGCCCATCCCAACGCCTTAAGGAAAGCCGATTGGTACAACAGGTTCATGGATTACTTTATTGTTTTTTCAGATTGTCTAAAATTTTTTGGATCTCCTCCAGCTCTTCCGCCGACGCTTTGTGATTACCCAGCGCTTGCATCACCAATTCTCCCGATGAACCGCCAAACAGGGTATCGATCATCTTATTTAAAAGATGCTTTTGGGTTTTTTCTTTACTTACTGCCGCCTGGTAAATATGGGTCTTTATGGAATCATCCCGTTTTACCAGACCTTTTTCGTGCATGATCTGCATAAGCTTCAGGGTAGTGGTATAGCCGGCTTCTTTAGTTGGCAACAATTCTTCGTGTACCTCGCGTACGCTGGCATTTCCCTTTTTCCATAAGATCTGCAGGATCTCTAACTCGCTCTCAGTGGGTTTTATAGTTTTTGTATTAGCCATATTGGAACAACGTTTGTCTAAAAATACGACAAATTTCGTAAGGTTTTGTTAATGTAATTTAAATTAAACGAAGGGTTTCGTGGATGTTAATGTCGATGGGTGGAGGTATGGGTGGTTGAGTGGATTTGGGGGTATTTCGAAGTTCCTTGATGGTACCTCAATTCCTTCACGTTGATACCATATTGTCTTCTCGGCGCCCGAGGACCCAAAGTGAAGGATCAGTATAGGAAGAGTGAAGGATCAGTATAGGCAATGCGAAGGAAATAAAAACCGTCACTGAATATCGACCATTCGTCACACCATTTTCCGCAGAACGTCCCACCTAAATTGAAGTTTCCGAGGAGAAATTACCAAACGTCCCACCGTTTTCCGAAGACCGTCCCATCAGTTTCCGAGGGCCGTCACATGATGGAATTATCGCATAAAAGCATTAGGTATCTTTGTATACCGACGATACGGAGTCTGTCGGCATACCGACAGGCTTCGCCTCGTCAGCATTCGTATACGGCAGTTCTTTGATTTACAGATTGTTCAGGGGGGACAGTTATTAAGTTGGTTGGTTATTAAGTTCGTAGTTTACCCCAATTGTAGGCATAAAGGGTTCTATATAATATATATATGGTGTAGCCATTGTATTAAATTCGAAATGCTGCCCGCGGGTCACCTGAAATCGGCAATCCCCGACGAGTCGGGGCAGGCTGGCAGTCGGCAATGGGGAGAAAGGCAGGCAATCTGCTTGAACATCCTGGCTACACGCGGAACCGGGAATCCGGAACTCGAACCGCCGGCCTCGACCCTTCGACTCCGCTCAGGGCGCTCAGGACCCGAAACCCGCAAACCACCTTTAAAAAAGTGAATCTTAATTGCAGCGCTAAATGCTTCTATATATATTATATATATAGTGGATTTTGTATTGAACTTGAAATCAGGAACCAGGAATCGGCAATCCCCGACGGTCGGGGTTTGCAATGGAAAGAAAGGCAGAAGACGGTCCACTTGCACACACTTCGGCTTCATGGCCCTGAGCGAAGCGAAGGGCAATAACTAAAGAACCCAAGAACTAAAAAACTTACAAACCAGGGAACTTTGTAAACCCAGGCTTCTAACCTTATATTTTAAGCAACACCTTTGTCAACCCCATCAACTCTATCAACCTTCTCATCCTCCCTCATTTCCCGAACCGTTTTCGCGCTCCCGTCATGACTCCATCCCGGCGGACGCCAGAAGTAATTCAGCCAGTTGCGAACAGACCCGGATTGCCAGGCACTGCCAAACAGCTCGCCCCATTCCTTAAAAGCAATGCGTACCGGATTGTAAGTCTCAATATTTTTTGTGAGTCCGTAGGTAGGGCGTTCTTCTTCGGGTTGAAAGGTGCCGAACAACCGGTCCCATATTATTAAGATACCACCATGATTTTTATCGAGGTATTTGAGATTGCTGCCATGATGCACACGGTGATGCGAAGGGGTATTGAAAATAAATTCTATGGGTTGGGGCAGCAGGTGCACTGCCTCGGTATGTATCCAAAACTGGTAAATAAGACTGATCTGTTGCATCAGCATTACCACTATGGGATGAAAGCCAAGAAATGGCATCCACATCCAGAAAATAAAACCGCCGGTAAGATTGCCAGTCCAGGTTTGACGAAGTGCAGTTGACAGGTTGTACCGTTGGGAGGAATGGTGTACTACATGCGAAGCCCAGAACCAACGAATATTATGAGAAGTATAATGGAACCAGTAATACGACAGATCATCGGCAAAAAAGGCGAGCACCCACATCCACCAGGTGAAAGGCAGGGTAAACAACCGGAATTTATATATGAGCGTGAATGCACCGAAGACCAATAACTTTGATAAAAAGCCTGATATTACATTGCCGATTCCCATCGCCAGGCTGCTGAACGTATCCCGGACCTCATAAAGGTCCTTTTGTTCCTTCCAGGAATACCATGCTTCAAGCAGTAACAATACCACAAAACCGGGTATTGCAAAGTATAGAATTTCAGGCGCCATATGCAAGCTGTTTAACGGTCCGGTTTACACAAAAGTAGATTTTTTTCTACATCAGCTTTGGCCAACGGGCCTATATTATAATACGTATAATGGTATAATTGATGTATGTAAACAATGGGAAGGTATAAATCGTTAATTGTCATGCCTAAGCCCTATGTAATCAACCTAAAATATGCCCAAACCGCTTCGATACATACTATGTTCTTTTGTCTTTATTGTACCATTTATCGGTGTACATGCCCAGGATAGTACGAAGAAGAAAACGGGGCTCGGCAGACTGACGCATGATATTTACCACAGTTTTGTGAAGGTGGAAGGGGTGAGAGAGGATTCTACCTTTATGCAAAAAAGTGAACAGAGCTTTAAGCCATATGCTGGCAAGGGGATCCGGTATATTTATATAGTGAACTTGTCATTTAGTGAAGATGTGCTGGATACGGCCAGGGGCATCGTAAGCACCCTAACCCGGGTGGCAGACAGGTTACAATCCAATACAAAGGATTGGATCATTCGGGAAATGTTGTTTGTAAAGAAAGGGCAACTGGTGGATCCTTACCGGCTGGCGGATAATGAACGTTTTTTGCGTGATCAGAATTTTATAAAAGATGCCCGTATAGTGGTGCGCCCCGTTGAAGAATATCCCGATTCGGTTGACCTGTATGTTCGTTTGCGCGATGTGTTTAGCTGGGGGGCTGAAATAGAAACTTCGGGAGTTAGTCATGTGAAGGCTTCTATTTATGATGCCAATTTCCTGGGCCTGGCGCAACGCTTACAGTATACGCAGTTATACGATCATAACCGTCACCCGCCATTGGGTTCTGAAATAAGATATCGTAAAACCAGCGTAGCCGGTTCATTTATAAATGCAGAGGTTGCCTATACTGCCATTGACCAGGGCGCTTCGCTGGGTACTGAAAATGAAAGAGCGTACTACCTGAAACTCGACAGGCCATTGTATACGCCCAATGCCCGCTTTGCAGGCGGTTTGCAATTGAGCTGGAACCAGAGCACTAATGTATTTGAAAAACCCGTCACGTTGTTCAACGAATATAAATACCAGTTAGGCGATGTGTGGCTGGGTTACAATATTGGTGTGCATAAACAAAAGAGAATAGGAAAAGATGATCGCAGCCGCCGGTTTGTATCTATGCGTTATTTCGATCAGCATTTCGACCAGTTTCCCAAACTGGATTCCTTCGATCCCCGTTATACCAATAAGCGATATGTGCTGGGGCAGTTGACCTGGTATAAGATCAACTTTTACAAAACCAATTACATTTATGGGTTTGGTAGAACAGAAGACCTTCCGGTAGGTATGACGCGTAAGGTGACCATTGGCCCCGTACAGACTGATAGCCTGCGGCGTATGTATGCAGGGTGGGAGTTTGATCACTGGCTGGTTGATAAGCATGGAAATTACTGGAACTATACCCTGGCGTTGGGTACTAATTTTTATAAAAAGGAATTTCAGGATAACAGCACCTTGCTGAATTTTACATGGTACAGCCGTTTAAGGGATTTTACCAAGTTCAAGATCAGGCAGTATACCAATATCAGTTATGTGGGTATTTACAACCAACATGTATATGAACCACTGCATATCAACAACGAGTATGGGTTGGATAACTTCAGTACTGATAGTATAGGGGCCAGACAGCGTCTTTCACTTGGTACAGAAACTGTTTTGTATACGAGGTGGAGCATCCTGGGTTTCAAACTCGCCTTTCTGGCCTTTGCCAGGGCTACCCTTATGACACCTCAACGGCTCGGTATTTGGCAGGGTGGTTTTTTTCCCTCGTTAGGAGGCGGAGTAAGAACCCGCAACGAAAACCTGATCTTCGGTACCATTGAAGCCCGCGTTACCTGGTTCCCCCATACAATATATGGTGTAAATAATGTAACTCTTACTATGAGTAGCAACCTCCGTGTAAAATCTACAGGCTCGTTTGTGCAACCTCCCTGGTTTGCGTTAGTTAAGTGATGTGCAAATGTGCAAGTGTGCAAATGTGAAAATGTGAAAATGCGAAAATGAAATCCAGCTTAAGGGTTAGTATGTAGCATTTTGCTTTAACGAGGGGTTATTGTGGTAATAAAAGAACGGAAGTAAGCTGTTTTATAAGTGTAAACTAGTAGGGTAGGCCCTATAAAAAAAAGGGTCCCCGATGTAGAAACATGGGGACGTTGGTATTTGGTATGATATAGTGCCTTAAGTTGTTACTCCAAAGATAATGTCGTTGATTGAATATTGTAAGAATTTTTTTGTAATTCTTAATTAAGCTTTTTTTCTACTGTATAAGTATTTGTTAGATCACGGGTATGTTCAGGTATTACGGTTTTCTTTTCTGTATGTACAGTATGCGTATCACCGTTACCATGAAGCTGGGCCAGGGTAGGCGCTATTACCAGCGACACAATTGACATCAATTTGATAAGGATATTCATTGATGGACCAGATGTATCTTTAAACGGATCACCTACTGTATCACCCGTTACTGAAGCCTTATGGGGTTCACTTTTCTTATAATAGATCTGACCATTGATCTCTACACCCTTTTCAAAAGACTTCTTGGCGTTATCCCAGGCGCCACCGGCGTTGTTCTGGAACATACCCATTAATACGCCACTAACGGTAGCGCCAGCCAGAAAACCACCTAATGCTTCGGGTCCCATCAGGAAACCAATGATCAGTGGGGCAACAATGGCTATTGCACCCGGCAACATCATTTTTTTGATAGAGGCATCAGTAGAGATGGCTACACATTTGTCGTATTCAGGTTTGCCTTTACCTTCCATAATACCTGGAATGGTACGGAATTGGCGACGCACTTCTTCCACCATGGCCATGGCTGCTTCTCCTACTGCCCGTATGGCCAGTGAAGAGAAAATGAAGGGGATCATACCGCCTACAAACAGCGCTGCCAGTACATCGGCTTTATAGATATTGATACCTGGAATTTTAGCTACACCTACAAATGCTGCAAACAGGGCCAGTGCGGTCAATGCTGCAGAGGCGATCGCAAACCCTTTACCGGTAGCGGCGGTAGTGTTACCTACAGCATCCAGTACATCGGTTTTTTCGCGCACCTCTTTTGGCAATTCGCTCATTTCAGCAATACCACCAGCATTATCGGCAATAGGGCCAAAGGCGTCGATCGCTAACTGCATGGCTGTGGTGGCCATCATACCGGCAGCGGCAATACCTACACCATATAAACCGGCGCATTGGTAAGAACCCCAGATACCACCGGCCAGTACAAGAATGGGCAACAAGGTACTTTCCATACCTACCGCCAAACCACCAATTACGTTTGTTGCGTGGCCGGTACCCGATTGACGTACGATGCTCAGCACCGGACGTTTACCCATAGCTGTATAATATTCAGTGATGATACTCATTAATGTACCCACTACCAAACCTACCACAATAGCACCCAGAATGCCTTCGCGGGTAAAGATCTTGGCCCCTTCTATCAGGGTGCCGTTCTGCGTATCCCGTACCAGGTGAAAATCACCTTCCGGCAGTATCCAGAACACCAGTCCTATAGAGGCAATGGCAGTAAGGATGATGGAACCCCAGTTACCCATGTTCAACGCTCTTTGTACCGTGCTGGTATTCACACCGGCCGATTCGCTGATGCGTACAAAGAAGGTCCCTATTATTGAAAACAGGATACCTGCGCCGGCAATCAGCATGGGCAATAATATCAGCGACATGCCCCCGAATGTATCAGCAACAACCGCTTCGCGGCCCAACACCATGGTAGCTAAAACAGTGGCTACATAAGAACCGAACAGGTCAGCGCCCATACCGGCTACATCGCCTACGTTATCACCCACGTTATCGGCAATGGTTGCGGGGTTGCGTGGATCATCCTCAGGAATACCAGCTTCCACTTTACCTACCAGGTCAGCACCTACGTCGGCAGCCTTGGTATAAATACCACCGCCTACGCGGGCAAACAGGGCAATTGATTCAGCGCCTAATGAAAAACCAGTCAGTACTTCAATTGTCCGCATCATTTCTACAGAGTTCACCGAAGCTTCCGGTGCAAACCACATTTTAAGAATGATAAACAAACTGCTTAAGCCTAACACCGCCAAGCCTGCCACGCCCAAACCCATAACAGAGCCACCGGTAAAAGATACGGCCAGGGCTTTGCTTAAACTGGTACGGGCTGCATTGGCAGTACGCACGTTGGCTTTGGTAGCCACCCGCATACCAATGTATCCGGCTGTTGCACTGAAGATGGCGCCAATAATGAATGCGATAGCAATTGCCCAATGCGAGTCTGGATTGGCGCTGGCCATTATACCCAACAAAACGGCAACGATAGCAACGAAATAGGCGAGAATTTTCCATTCGGCACGTAGAAAGGCCATTGCACCTTGTGCTATGTATGTGCTGATCTCTTTCATGCGGTCGGAGCCCGCATCCTGGTTAGAAACCCACTTGAATTTGATGAAAGTATACAGCAAGCCGACAACGCCCATTGCGGGCACTAAGTAGAACAGTTTGTCCATAGTTTTGATTCTTAATCGCTAGATTTTTATAAGGTGAACAAATATAAGGGAAACCAGATGGAATTTAAAACGGTTCCCGCTTTGCGGCATTTGCTGAAGTCGCTTTTGGCGGGCATTTGACCCGGTTGGGGATAAGCTGTTACAAAAAAAGGAATTCCTGAAATGGCGTAAGCGTCCGCTTGTACCCCCTAAAATGGCGCTCCGACGCGTCGGAGTGCCCTGTCACTAATGAAAAAGTCCCGTCCTGGTTTAACCAGAACGGGACCCGTAACGTATTTTTTACGTTTATATACTAATTTTTTTTCTTAAACAGCCCTTTCATCAGGCCTTTAACCGATTCTTCCGCCTTTTGCTTGGTGGTTTTTGTAGCGCTGTCTTTTGTACCCGTACTGTCTTTTTGACCCAGTAATTGCTTGGTCAGGTAGTCTTTACCTGCCTGCACGGCCTGGTTCTTTACAGATTGTAAGGTGTCTTTTGCTGCCGCTTTTTGCGCCTGTACCAATTCTTTTGCCTGGTCCTTCATATCATCGGCCAGGGAATTACCTGAACCAGCCAGGTCGGTCTTTACCGTTGGGCTGGTAATACTACCACCCAGGTTTACCTTGAAGTTCACCATATCACTCACTTTAACGGGAATACCTTTGGTGTTGGCTTGTGTTACCAGGTTATTCACCAGGGCATTGGCTTTGCTGCCCAGCTTTTCACGTGGTACTTTCATGTTGATCACATAATCGATCGATTGATCGAGGCCATGTTTGCCACCAATTTCCATATCCATGTCCTGCACCTTTACATTGAAAGGCTTTACAAACACTTTTCCATCGGCTATATCAAAATAACTTTTTACATCTTTCAGGGATATTGCTTTCAGGCTGCTGATATCAAGCGCACTGGCCAGTTTATCTAAGGGCGCAAATTTGTTAAGCACCCCTTCCAGCAACAACAATGATCCGTTACCCGTAAGCGAGCTCAGATCGGGCATCATGGTTTCACCCAGCTTGCCATTCAGGGTAAGCTTCGATGTTAACTTACCTGAAATGAACTGACCAATGGGCATCAGCTTTTGAACGGTATTGTAGGCCAGGAAAGTTTTCTGAATATCCAGGCTCTGAATGTCATAGGTAAGCGAAATAGCGGGTTTCTTTTTACTTTCCTTGGTAGAGTAGGAGCCACCCAATGCAATGGTGCCGTCAAGGGCTTCCATTTTTACATCCTTCATACTAACGGTCTCGTCTTTCACCGCAAGTGTGCCAGCAATATTCTTGTAATCTACCTTGTCGTATTTGACATCACCTGCCTTGGCATTAAGCGTAAGGTTCAGGTTTTTGGGAACTGCAAACGGTTCACCGGCTGCAGGTGTAGCAGTCGTAGCTGCGGTGTCTTTGGCTGCAGTGGCCGGAGCGGTAGCGGGAGTTGTACCCATTAATTTGTTGAGGTCTACTTTATCAGCCGACACATTCAACACCCCGGCTAATGTTTCATCTTTCAACGCATAACCGATCAGGTTATCGAAGTGGCCATTGGCATTGAAATTGGTTCCCTGGAAATTACCGGTCACATCGTTCACCGTAACATTTTTAGGGTTGAAGGTGAGCTGGGTATTTTTCAGGTTAACGCCATCGGGATAATCTTTCGATTTATAGCTTACGTTAGTAACCTGTACGGTACCGGCAGTTTGTATGGCATCGTACTGGCTTTTATCGATAGCTGATTTATTGCCCTTTACCGATACATTGGCGTTCAGGTTACCTGCCAGTGAAGTGCCTGGTTCAAATTTATAGAACTGGGCTACATTAGCCAGGTTGAACGAGCCTTTGGCGGTTCCATCAAAATAAGGATTGGAGGCCAGTGTTTTCAACAACAGGCTCAGGTCAACCACGTCTTTTCCTATTTCAATGTGTGCTGTAGGAATGGTGATCACTGCATGATCGGCCAATGCATCAGGACTTTCAAAATTTATTCTCGCACTGGTATTCTGAATGGGCTGCGGAAAATCTGTTGATGAATAAAACAGTTTGCTGATGTCGATATATCCTTTGGCCGTAAAATCCCCGGGTTGTTGTTTTTGTACAACGGCCAGACTGCCTTTTGCCTGTACATCAGCATCCAGATTTCCGGCGAGTTTGGTGCCAGGCAACTTTACAAACTGGGTAATGGTGGCCAGATCGAGCTTGCCTTTAGCGCCTGCATCAATATACTGCGTGGTCAATGGTTTTTGAAACAGTACATGAAAGTCGAAAGGATCGGTCCCGAATTCAATATGGCCCTTGGGAATATCAACTACTGCATTATCGGTTACCCCATCAGGATTGTTCACTTTTAACACCAGGTTGATGTGCTGCACCGGTTTGGGCAGATCAGGATACTGGAAGAACCCGTCCTGGATCTCAAGATTGATGTTGTAAGCAGGTATTTGCGTACCGCCATAAGTGCCTTTTATAAAACCGTTGAACAGCGCTTTACCGCTTGTTTTTATTTTTTCGAAGTCCTGGGCATATACCGCAGGGATCAACGACAGAATGCTTTTAAAGTCGGTTGAGGGCGCCTTAAAGTTGATATCCATATTGTAGGTGCTATCATTCACCAACTGGAAAAAACCGTCTGTTGCGAGTTTTAGACCGTTCAGGGCTATCTCTTCTGTTTTCCAGGAGTATTTGCTGTTTTTAGTATCTACCACAATATCCAGGTCAATACCCGTTTTGGTATTGTTGAGGTAGGGAATACCGCCATATACAAAGGTTACTGCATCGGCATTGGTATTGGTTTTCAACGTGAACAGGTCTGAGGTAAAATCACCGCTTCCTTCATGTGTCAAATTTACCAGCTCAGTGCTCATACCAGATTGGGCGTCGTCGTACTTGATGTACGCGTTCCTGATGGCATAATGCTGCAGGTTCATTTGAAAGGGGGAAGATGCCGTATCGGTAGTGGTTGCGGCAGTGGCCGTATCGGGTTTGGCTATGTCCCAGTTGGCCTTGCCTTCTTTGGTAACAAGGGCATGAATACGCGGTTCATCGATATTAACCGAATAAATTTTCATATTCTTGCCGCCGATTACGCTGAAAAGATTAACGGCAACGTCAATTTCTTTGGCGCTGATGAGGGTATCTTTAGCAAATACATCAGTACCTACTACCTGTAGTTCCTCAAGCGCTACAGAAACTCTGGGAAAATGACGGAAAAAGGAGAGGCTGAGGTCTTTAAAATCAACCTGAGCATTGATGTTCTTATTGATCTGTTCTTTAGCAATGGCAATGATCTTGCCTTTAAAGATAAACGGGGCCACAAACAGGATCACCAGCAAAACGCCTAGGGATATTCCGGTGATCTTCAGGATTTTTCTGAGCATAGGTAATTGGTTTACATTCAATCGGGTAGTGAAGGTAGTGGAAAAAGAAGCAAGAAACAAGGCGACAGACCCAGGTAAAAAGCCAGCCATAGAATTCAGGTTGCTGGTTGCAGGTATCAGGACAAATATTGTTATCCTGATACCCTGGAAACAGCCGGCAAGCCGTTATTAAAACCCTGATACCCTGAAACTTGAAACGTGTAACAAAATAAAAAATATGACGCCTGAAAGACATGACCGCCTGCTGGCGGTATTAAATAAGCGGCAAAGTGATTTAACGGTAGTATTGGAAAATGTGTTCGATCCGCATAATATTTCAGCTGTAATGCGTACCTGTGATGCGGTAGGGGTACAGGAAATATACGTGTTGAATACCAAAATTCCCCGCCATAAGAAATGGGGCGCAAAAAGCAGCAGCAGTGCCGCCAAATGGCTGTCTGTTTACCAGTTTACCGATGCAGAGGCCTGCTTTTCGGCTTTACGTCAAAAATATGACCGGATCTTAACGACCCACCTGAGCAGTGATGCTATTAATTTGTATGATATTGATTTTACAGGCCGAATTGCGCTGGTGTTTGGTAACGAGCATTCGGGCGTAAGTGATGAAATAAGGGCCATGGCCGATGGCAATTTTATTATTCCGCAGGTGGGCATTATAAAATCGCTGAATATTTCTGTAGCCTGTGCTGTTACCCTGTATGAAGCGCAACGGCAAAAGAAACTGGCGGGCCATTATGATAGTAGCCGTATGCCGGTACCTCAAATGAATGAGTTGTTAGAGAAGTGGGGATTTGAAGAAGAAGAAGCAAGTTCCTGAGTTTGTTAGTTCTTTAGTTCTTGGGTTTTAAACTATGAACTTACTAACTCAATAACAAACTTGTATTTGATCCAAAATATCACAAATGAAACACGTACTAATTACAGTCTGTTTATTGTCGATTGCTTCATTTGCATTCTCCCAAACGATTAAAAAAGTAAAGGTCACCGAAGTGGAGGAGTATATCAAAAACAGCGATCACCCTATTGTGTTGAATTGCTGGGCTACCTGGTGTGCGCCCTGTATTGAGGAAATACCTTACTTCATGGAAGCAATAAAGAAATACGGTGAACAAAAAGTGGAACTGTTACTGGTAAGCTGTGATTTTGCCAGCAGTTATCCTAATAAGATCATCGATCTCATTAAGAAAAAACATTTCGAAGCTACATTCTTCTGGCTGAACGAAACCAATGCCGATTATTTTTGTCCGAAGATCGATCCCAAGTGGGATGGCACCCTGCCTTCTACCTTGTATGTAGATCCCAAAACCGGTTATAGAAAATTCTTTGGCCGCCCCATGACAGACAGACAAATTGATTTGGAAGTAGGCAGATTGGTTGGGTTGAAGAAGTAGGAGGTAAGAGGTAGGAAGTAAGAGGTAGGAAGTAAGAGGTAAGAAGTAAGAAATAGGAGGTAAGAGATAAGAGAAGAAGTAGGAGGTGAGAAGAGTCGGTATTTTCATACATCGTACTTCTTACTTCCTACTTCATTTTTTCTCCAGCACTCAATTCCGGATAACTATTTCAACATTTTATAGATTGCTTGTGCTGAATCGAGGTGCATTCTAAGTGTTGGGAGTTTTTGCGATGCAAATGTTTTTATATCAGGATCTGTTCCATCCTTTGCTACTTTCTCAAATGCATCTATCACATCTTTATGGTCGCTTACCATCATTTTCATGTAAGCTTTATCGAAGTCAGCACCTTGCTTGCTGCTAAGGTCTTTTACATGATCTTCATTTTTGCCACCCAATTCAGCGGGCAGGTTTACGTTCTTACCACGGGCAATTGATTTCAATTCATCATTGGTAGCGCCGTGATCGTGTACCATCATTTCTGCGAAATGCTTTACCCGTGGATTAAAGGCGCGGTCATTTGCCAGTTTACTCACTGCAACTTCGGTCATGCCACCAACGGCTGCATCATTCATAAAAGTGTGGGTTTTATCATCAACGGTAGTCTGCGCCATTTTTGATGAATCCGGCATATTGTTCACATCACGATTAACATCTGAGTTATTAGGTGGCGCCTCATTAATGCCCGTTGAATCGGTTTTGGTACCGTTATTAGATGACGGACCCTGACAGGCAAATAGAGAGACCATAGCGCATACTGTAAATGAATAAACAATTGATTTTTTCATCTGTACTTTTTTTTGTGTTTTTTATAAGTAGCGGGAGTAGAGGTTAAGGTATATGCAGCATTTTTTATGCCTTGTCCGGGTTCACTTGTGTAATGGCAATATAATGAAGTATATAGGTTGTTGTGGGGAGTAATGTCAACAAGAGAGATGTTTATGTAAAATGTACAACATTGACTGAAGGGCAGACGACCCTCCTAGCTAAAGCTTCGGCGGGCGAGGCAGAAGGTAGAGGATTTCAGGCGGCGCAACGCCGTTATTAGTTTCAATAATCGTGAAAACATACCTGAGCACAGCGAAGATGCTTTTACATCGAACGTAGTGAGATGCCCTGATTTAATTTCTCGTTTCCCGTTTCACGATTAAGTGAGGCACCAATTTCAAGAACCGATTGCCAGCCAGCCCCGACTTGTCGGCGATTCACGATTGCCGTTTCACAACTCACCACTGACCAAAATGTGAATCCCCCATCCCGGCTCGGCCGGGACAGGGGATTGTACAGATTTTAAAAACGGGACTTATTGGTGTTAAGAGATTCTCTTAATACTACAACCAACCGATCTCGATTGTTTTACCGATACTTCCTTCCCGGACAGCACCTCAATCATCGCTTCTTTTAAGTGATGGCGGTTTATACTGGCGGCATCTGATGGACTGTCGTCAATAGCGCCATGATATACTAGTTTTCCTTCTTTATCGAAAAGAAAACATTCTGGTGTACGGGAGGCTCCAAATGCATCGGCCAGCTCATTGTTCTTATCTTCGGCATAATACCAGCTGTAATCCTGCCCTTTCGCATATTCCTGCATGGCGGTCAATGATTCAGAACTTTTTCGGTTAGCTTCATTAGAATTCAACAAAACCACACCAATGTTTTTGCTAGTCGCATATATACAGATTTCCTTGGTACGGGCCTGATTATTGATAACCACAGGGCAGGTGTTACAACTAAACATTACCAGCAAGCCGTTCTCCTTCATGGCGTTTTTTAATGTCACCTCTTTACCGGAAATGTCTTTTAACTTATTGACTGATTTCGGAATGCCTGAACCCAATGGCAATGGGTCTTTCATAGTAAATGCAAACAAAACCATTGCAGGCAACAGCAATAAGCCGTAAATAGTTTTTTTCATTGACATTTATTTATGGTGTTATAACAGGGCGGGGGAATTGCCTAATAAGATTTTCATGGTACTGTAGCTAGTCATGAAAATTTTATTGCGGAGCTTTCATTGTAGCAGATTCTATGACAAACAGCTATGCAAAGTTTACTAAAAAATGCTGGTTTTACCTAGTTAAATCTGCTGTACAACTTTAAAATTTTCTTAAAATGGAGAATAATTATAATGTGATCCATTAACTATTGTTATACGCGATCGCGAAAAATGAGGTCCTCATTTATATTTTGTTGCTGTTTTTGCCGTTCATCGGCCATGGCCTTAATAGAGTGGATACTTACATTTAATTCATACCCAATGAGCAATACGAGCGAATTTATATAAATGATGATCATCAATACTATGATGGTACCGATTGACCCATACAGGGCATTGTATTTGCCGAAGTTGTTTACAAAAATGGAAAAACCCAGGGTGGTGAGAATGCTTAAAAAGGTGGCCAGTATGGCCCCTGGTGATAAAAGCTTCCAGCGTTTTTGTATGGCCGGGGCATATTTATAAATAAATGCAATGGCATAAAATATCAGGGCAACTATAAACAGCCACCTTGCTATACTAATAACCTGAAGTACAAAAGTGCTTTTAATACCTATCAGTTTCAAGACTGCATTTTGCGCAATCAATAGCAGCAGGCACGCCAATATGAGCCCCATAATGATCACGGTGAGCTTGATGGCCACCATGCGGGTATTCAATCCCGTGCGTTTTTCAAACCCAATATAGTTCTTGTTGAAAGAACGCATCAGACCCATCATCCCATTGGATGCAAAAAAGATCAACAACAGGAAACCGAATGATAACAGCGCTATATGGTCCTCTTTAAAGAAGCTGTCTACAAAAGTGATGATGCCTTTGTTATAGGTATCTGCCGGTATAATATCACGGATAATAGAATGCAGTTGCCGTTTTATTTGACCCTTGCGAATAAAAGGCAGTTGTGGTATCAGCGTAAATAAGAACAGGCAGGAGGGCGGAATGGACATGATAAAGTTGTAGGAAACGGCCGATGCCCTTTCTGTTAAACCCACCCGGCGGATCTGTTCTTTAAAAAATTTTATTACATCGAACAGCGGTACTCCGTCAAATCCGGGTAATATTACCTTTTTACTTTTTTCAGCAAAAAAGCGAATAGGGGGTGAGTTTAATATGATGCGTTCCACGTTCATTTTGGCTTTACTGTACTGTCTTTTGCTGCTCTTTTCTGTTGTTCTATAGTTAATGCTGTACGAAACTCATTAGCCACTTTTACGTGCTGATCAAAGGTCTCTGTAAATACGTGACGTCCTGAGAAATCACTTTTGGCTACAAAATAAAGATAATTCGTTTGTGGCGAATGTAAAACTGCATCGAGTGTTGCCAGTGATGGGGTGCAAATAGGCCCGGGTGGCAAACCCGCATTCATATAAGTATTGTAAGGCGATTCAACGCTGAGGTATTTAGTATGAATACGTCTCAGGGTAAAATCTTTCATGGCAAACTTAATGGTAGGATCGGCCTGCAAACGCATCCCTTTCTTAAACCGGTTCAGGTAAATACTGGCAATTGTATCCTTATCGGTTTTTATGGTTGACTCTTCTTCTACAATAGAGGCCAGCGTATATGCCTGAACAGGGGTAAGGCCCTGGTTACGTGCCTGCCGGCGGCGTTCTTCGGTCCATACATTTTTATATTCGGTATAAAACTTATCGAAGATGGTATGCAGGGGCGCGTTCCAAAAATAGGTGTAGGTATTGGGATAGATCATGGCAATGACCGTATTGGTATCGAACCCATACTGTTGCATGGTGTCAACGTTCGTGTAATAATTGACAACATCCATGGAGTCTATTTCCATTTTACGGCCCAGGAAACCTGCCAGGTTTTCTTTGGTGCGTAGCTTGGTAATAATGAGTTTTACGGGGGCCTGGGTGCCATTGCGGAGAAGACGGGTAATGTCCATCAGGCTCATGCCGTTCTTTATTTCATAGCGGCCTGCTTTCAGCTTTTCCGGTACATCAAGCCGGTTGGCTAACAGATCAAGCATACTGGGGCTTTTTACCAGGTTGCTGTCGCGAAATGATTGCAACACTTCAGGCCAGGTTACATGGCCCGTATGTATATAGAGGTATTTCGATTTTTGGGGAAATGCGGTATTGGCTGTGAAAAATTGCCAGCCGGCAAAAGCGCCTGCCAGTACTACAACAATCAGAACGCTTGTTACCAGTTTTCTGAACATGGGATATAGATTATTTTTTTATCATCCATTGCTATTGTTCTTTATCCATTCTGGGTGTGCAAGAACTATGCTAATAGTCAGTGGTCAGTGGTGAATGGTCAGTGGGAACCCGAAATTTCAGGCTTTCCAGCTAATAGCGAGCTTGCTCACCACTCAGTGGTCAATGGTGAATGGTCAGTGGGCACCCGAAAATTCAGGCTTTCCGACTAATAGCGAGCATACTCACCATTCACCGCTCACAAAAACGGCTGCTTACTATTGCCTATTGCCTATAGAAAATAAAAAAACCCTGCCCATTAAATGACAGGGTTCAGCTATTTTTTACAATATATTATTTCGCCGGAGCGGGTGTATTTTGTAAAGGTGAGCCGCTATTAGGAGCAGGAACTCCTGATGACGGACGGGCATTTACTGGTTCACGGCTGCTTACTTTACCCTCGGGGATAAAAAATGCCGAGAACAAACACAACAGGGCAATTGCAATCGCCATAACCCAGGTGCCTTTTTCCAGTACATCGGTTGTTTGTTTTACGCCCATAAATTGGGTATTGAAACCGGCAATGCTGCCAGCCAGGCCACCGCCTTTAGGGTTTTGGATCAGGATAAACAATCCGATTGCCACACTAGCTATAATTATGAGTACCAGAAACAAAATGGTCATGTCACTGTGCTTTTAATTGTTCAATTCGACTCGCAAAATAAGGGCTTTTGGCGGGATTAAGCAAACTTAATTTCTCATAAACCCGTATTGCCTTGTCAGGATTTCCCTGTTTGGCCCATACCTCGGCCATGGCCTCGGTCAACACCTCTTTTTCTTCATTGGAATGCTCGGCAATGCGTTGGATACTTTGGTTGGCTATATCGTCCAACGAAGTGTTGGACTCAATAGGGCCAACCCGTTTCATGCTCCGCAACCATTCGGTAAAGCTTTTTAATTGTTTACCAAGCTTATCTTTCAGTTCTTCCTGCAATAGTTTTATGCCCTGAGACGCAAAATAGTCGATGGTATGGTACGATTCAAAGACCGGTTCATCGGGGTCAACCGACATTTTCCCTTCCGAAGTGGCAGTGGTAAAGCCAGCTGGTTGGGTAGGGGCCTGCGCCGTAATGGCTACAGGTTCAGCTGCAGGAATTATTTCATTATTCTCTTCAACTAATTGTTCTTCAATGGCAATTTCAGGCGGGGCAGTGGTAATGGCTGCCACTGGTGCTATAGCGGCCAGCTCTTCTGGTGCTACTTCAATTGCCGGAACAATGTCATCTGCCACGGCCGTAACTTCCATTTCTATTTTTGTAACATCAACGGCCGGTACAATATCATCTTCTTTTGTCTCGGTTTCTAACTCTGCATTGGTGACCTCTACTGCAGGCACAATCTCATCCGCTTCTTTATCAATCTCCTGGGAAACAGTAGTAGGGGGCATCATAACTTCTTCAGTAATACTTACCGCGTTGGGGGCAATTTCTGAGGTGGTTACGATCTCTTCCGCCAGTTGGCTGTTTTCTGCAATAGCTACGGCGGAAGCAGTTTCTTCAGGCGCACCCTGGGTAATAGCAGCTTCCTTTTCAATCAGGGAGCCGTTCTCATTCACCTGCAGGGTTTTCTCCTCTTTATCTAAAGTAGGTCCTGCACTGGCAAGGGCTGGTTCTGCAGGCACATCAGCGGCAGCTGGGAATACAGGTGCTTGTTCCACTGGTATTTCTGGTAGTTCCCCTGTTTTTGGCATTTGTACCACAATTCTGAACCCTGGTTGCTGAGCTGCTTCTTCGGCGTGTACCGGAAGGGCAGGCATTTCTTCCTTCTGGTCCAATTGCCAACGCAACCATAATGCATTATGAAAATAAAGGGAAGCTTGCTCGCCCTGTTCATTATGATTGTAGGAACCTATTTCCTTCAGCTTTTTGGCATAAAGGAATTGCCCTACGGCAGCATAGGGATAGTCGACAGTGAACTGTTTCAGTTCCTGCTCAGTCACCTGTTCAAAAGAGTCTTTGTCGAAAAGGTGTTTGACCAGTGTTTGAATGTGATATTGCATGTAACCAGCTTACCAGTTTGAAAAAATACGATTGAAAATTTCATCCACCATGTTTTTAATGATGGTCTCATTTAATTGGGCTTCGGCCTGCGTTAACGACAGGCTGGCCCCATAGTCGAAGTTACGGGAAACATCGGCTTCAAAATTCTTTGTGGCGTCCAGCGTGTTTTTAAAAACTACGTGCACAGTTACTGTAAGGCGTTGTATAGATGCCTGCTGCGTATTTGAGGTTCCGCCGGTACCGCCAGAAATACCAGATGTAGTAACATTATACCCGGTTACCGTACCATTGATTTCGTAATGGGCCACATCATCGGCTGGTACACCGTTTAACCTGGTTTGGCTAACGATCTTCTGGCGTAATTTATCAGTTAATTGCGGACTTAACTGCGGATTTACATACCGGGCCCTGTTCTCAATGTAATTTACCTTGAAGGTTTTTACTTCAGGGGGAATGGAGCCTATATCCTTAAAGCTGTAACAGCCTGCAAATAAAAGGGCAATAGGCAATAGGCAACAGGCAATAAGCAATTTTACAATGGATTTTTGCCCATTGCCTATTGCCCATTGCCTTTTGGCGTTATCATTCTTTAATGTCATATTCTTTTAGTTTACGGTAAAGGGTCCTTTCACTAATACCCAGGTCAAGGGCCGCATCTTTCCGTTTGCCTTTATGTTTTTTAAGGGCTTTTTCTATCAGTTCTTTTTCTTTGTCCATAATGTTCAACGATTCATCTATTTCTTCATGATGATGAATATCGTCGTTGTCATGATGGATCATTACCGGTTGGGCCGGGCCCTGTACTACTGGTTGCACATAGGCCGCAGGTAACAGTTCCTTTGACTTCAACTCGTTTAATACCGATTGGTTTTGCACGCTGGTACCCGGGTTTTGCAGAATATCTACAAACATCTTCTTCAACTCGGTCACGTCCTTCTTCATATCGAAAAAGAGCTTGTACAAAATTTCGCGTTCGTTGGCAAACTCGTGCCCATTGGCTACGGGGTTACCAGTTGCATGGGCCAGCACAGGGAGCCGGTTCATGTCCCGGTTGGGGAGGAACCGTTTTAACTCATTGGATGATACCAGTTTATCGGAGGCCAGCACGGAAATTTGTTCTGCAATATTCTTTAATTCACGCACATTACCGGGCCAGGGGTAATTAATTAACACATCTTTGGCCTCATCATCCAGCTGCACCGGCGTTGTCTTATACCGTTCTGCAAAGTCAACACTGAATCGTCTGAAAAGGAGGGGAATATCTTCAGGCCGGTCGCGCAGGGAAGGCACCCTGATGGGCACCGTGCTTAACCGGTAATAAAGGTCCTCTCTGAATTTGCCATTCTGGGTAAAGGTGAGCAGGTCTTTATTGGTGGCGGCAATTACCCGCACATCGGTTTTTTGCACTTTGGAAGAACCAACCCGAATGAACTCACCAGTTTCCAGCACCCGCAGCAGGCGGGCCTGCGTACCCAACGGCATTTCACCAATTTCATCAAGAAAAATGGTACCTCCGTTCACTGTTTCAAAATACCCTTTACGTGCATCAACAGCGCCGGTGAAGGAGCCTTTTTCGTGGCCGAACAGTTCCGAATCGATGGTGCCTTCGGGAATGGCGCCACAGTTTACAGCAATGAACGGGTTGTGTTTACGGGCCGATAAGGCATGAATGATCACTGAAAATGCTTCTTTACCTACACCGCTTTCTCCGGTTATCAGCACAGTCAGGTCGGTATTGCTTACCTGTGCAGCAACCTGCAAGGCAAAGCTCAATGCCGGCGAGTTGCCGATAATGTTGAACCTGTTTTTGATACTTTGAATATCCACTTTCTACTAATTTATTTCAGATACCCTCAGCGGTTATCAGCGATAATTTTGCATGAAGGCGATCCGGATTATTTTAATCAGGGCCAGGCCCTGTATGTATTATGTTTAAAATGCCCTTGTGTAGTATAGGGCTGGTTTGGCACTTTTGCCAAACTGATAGTTTCAATTCGTTACAATCAGGCGATGGTTGAAACTATTACCTTTCAACTGGTATGAAAGAGGTGCGCTTATGTAAAAAGCGGCACGTTTATATTTATTTAATATTCTTTTTCTATGCTGCTGTATCTCCTTTTTTCTTTTGGTGAATGCCTGCCTGTTTATAGATCCTTTCTTTAGGGTTCAATTTTTCCAATCAATGTTGCTACTGTACACTCAGTTACTTTAACCATTACATAATTGCCTTTGTTCAGATCGTATTGTTCTTTTGGAAACACTAAAACTTTGTTCTGGCTGGTACGTCCCATCCAATCCTGGTCGCTGCGTTTACTGTTTCCTTCAATGAGCACTTTAAAAGTTTTGCCCAGGTCTTTCAGGTTACTTTCATGGCTCAGCGCATTTTGCAGTTTCACGATCTCAGCCAACCGTCGTTTTTTTACATCCTCGGGTATATCGTCTTTGTAACGGCGGGCGGCCAGGGTGCCCGGGCGCTCGCTGTAAAAGAACATATAGCTCATGTCGTATTTACTGTGCCGCATAATGCTCAGTGTATCCTGGTGGTCTTCTTCCGTTTCGGTACAAAAACCGGCAATGATATCGGAGCTGATGCCACAATCGGGCATTATTTCCAGAATGCGATCTACCTTGGCCATATACCATTCACGGGTATACGTTCTGTTCATCAATTGCAATACCCGGGTAGAACCGCTTTGTACGGGCAGGTGGATGTATTTACAAATATTCTCATACTTCGCCATGGTGAACAATACATCATCGGTGATGTCTTTTGGGTGCGAAGTAGAAAAACGAATACGTAAAGCGGGATCGATCAACGCCACCATTTCGAGCAGGTTAGCGAAAGTCACTGGCTGCCCGGTAGTGGATGATTCTGGTGTCCAGTAGTAGCTGTCTACATTCTGACCTAACAAGGTTACTTCTCTATAACCGTTGTTGAACAGGTCGGTACACTCCCCAACTATGGAGTGGGGATCGCGGCTGCGTTCACGGCCCCGGGTAAAGGGTACTACGCAGAACGAGCACATATTATTACAACCCCGCATAATGCTTACAAAACCCGACACGCCATTGGTGTTGAGCCGAATGGGGGAGATGTCGGCATACGTTTCTTCCCGGCTCAGTAGCACGTTCACGGCTTTCTGGCCGGTTTCAGCTTCGGTAATAAGACCGGGCAGGCTGCGGTAGGCATCGGGGCCTACTACCATATCAACCAGCTTTTCCTCTTCCAGAAATTGCGCTTTCAGGCGTTCGGCCATACAACCCAGTACGCCAATAAGAGCGCCGGAATTGATCTTTTTAACCTTACGTAGTTCGGTAAGGCGTTTGCGTACGGTTTGCTCAGCCTTCTCACGAATTGAACAGGTATTGATCAGGATCAGGTCGGCTTCCTCGAAATTACGGGTAGCGCCAAACCCGTTTTCATTCAGAATGGAGGCTACGACCTCACTGTCGGCAAAGTTCATAGCACAGCCGTAGCTTTCGATATAGAATTTTTTATTATATGCATTCGGGTCATTTACAAAGGGAGCAATAGCTTCTCCTTGCCTTGTTTCCTCGTGCATAGTATGGTTCATCCGCTCTAACATCAACAATTCAGTTTTTTGGGATGGCAAAGATAGCCAAAAAAGGCTTTCAATGACAGGTTGACAGGGGAGAAGATGTTCAAAACAAGGGTATTGGAATCTTAAGGTTACAGATTACCTATTACTAGTGCTATTCTGGTTTATTGCGGGTGTTATTCTAGTGATATATATCGTTTATAGCCATTTCCCTTGTAATATGCCACTGAAATGCCACTGGAATGCCACTGGAATGCCACTGTCAGTGGCATTCTGATGCTATTTTTATGGGATACTTATGGGATTTTGATAGGCTTTTTAGGCCATTTACCTATATAAATACACAATATTCTGTAAATAAATACACAGATTGCCCCGGGATACAATAGGAAAGTGCCCGGAGTTTAAAGCAAAGACACCTGACTTTCAGATAAGCAGGCGCTATTTACCGTACAAAACGTACGCATAGGTTTTGTTACCTATTTCGCGGGCTTTTTTGGGGAAGAGCCTGATAAAGAGATTGTAAGGAAATTTTAAGGAGGGTAATTTACGACCAATTCGGTCCCCTTCGTCGAGGAGGTAGATATTATCATGTACTTTCCAGCCATGGCTGGTAAAAAAGGCTATGGGATCATCAACATTAAATTGCAGGGGTGCCCTGGAAAGCATTTTCTTCAAGGTGTTGGTGCGCCGGTGCCGGCTTAAACCGCCATTGTAGTCCATGATCCAGTACTGGAAGGAGGGCATTGCATAAATATCTCTTGAAAGCCGGGCTCCCTGTTCATTGGTCAGGTAGCCCACAACACCCTCGGTAATAAGAAGGGCGCGTTTGGTTTCGGCGCCCAGCCGGTTAAACAGGGCTTTCCGTTCAGCGTCGTTGCTGAGGTCGGCCGCTATGCGATGGAGGTGACAGGCAGGTATATCGTTTGCCAGCAACTGGCTTTTGTATTCTATCATATGCGGGAAATCAACTTCTACCCATTGCAGGTTTACCGGCAGTGGCATGCGGTAAGGCCGGGTATCGAGCCCAGCCCCTAAATTTATAACGGTGTCGACGCCCCGTTCAATGGCCTCGTTGATCAGCCGGTCGATGCCGGTGGTGCGGGTGGTCATGGCAAAGGCCATGTGTTTTTTTATGGGGGTGACCTCTACCATTTGAAAACCTTTTTCTCCCGCCAGTTTTCGTGCCAGCGTATCCTTAAAAGCGGCATCAGGACGCTCTGATTCCAGTGCCCTGAATGCGGCGATCCAAAGCGCTGTGTCTGATACGTTATTGATGAGTTGATCTTTTTCCATAACATGCTACCCTTTTACATTACTAAACGGTTGTTCTTTGCAGTGATCCCTGTCAATATAAATTTAATCAATTTTAGGGAGAGTGGGGGAGCGTGGGGTGGCAATAAGGTGCACAATTTATATTTGGAATTTGAGATATAACCTTTAGTTTGGATCAGATTTTTAAATCCGGTAAGAATATTTATCAAGTACACTTATGCTGATTTTTCATGCAACTCAGAAATTACTTAATATTTCGAAATTGAAATCGCCCTTTTATATATCAGCACCAACGGTTGGACAAATGCTTCATAGTTGGTATTGCAGTCTGCTGGCAACAGGTTTTACCGGAAAGCTGATGTTGATGTATGTTCATGAGCCATCTTTGCTTACAATAATCTGCCGCGGAAAAACTATTAACGGCACCTGGGAAGAATTTAAGCACCGGTTGCCACAATTATTGAAAAGATACAATTTTCAACCTGCTTTTATAGAGTTGGAAACAGCACTTGCCAATGAGTTTGTTGTGTCTAAGACCAATAGCAGGTCGATGCTTGCTCATATAAATCAAATGAAACTTTCGCTGCAAATACATTGCTCTAATTTTGATAGTTATGCAAACATATCGCAGGATCTTCTGGAAGAGTTTGGGATGAAATATCTGTATGGCATAGAGGGCAAAAGCAATTCTTATAGAACAGCGATTCAATATTGGAAAGATCAAAAGGCGCTCATATAGCTCAAAAAGGGGAGGAAAAAGCAGCAAATATGAGTTGGCTGTAATATATCAATCCTGTATCTTCATACACTTCCTGCCTTATGTAATCATTCTTGTATACTACCACTTTGAAGACCACTCATTCTTAACTTCAAAAACAAAACTCATGAGCGATTCAACAACCGTGCAAACAACCGTGAACCCAAACAAGGTTTTATGGGAAAAAGGCGATTTTACACAAATAGCTGAAACCATGCGTGAAAGCGGCACTGCTCTGGTAGCAAAATTAGGCATAAAGCCTGGTATGGATGTACTCGATCTTGGTTGTGGTGACGGTACTACAGCCCTTCCCGCGGCCCGTTTGGGAGCTAAAGTGTTAGGTGTAGATATTGCCCGGAACCTGGTTGCCGCAGCCAACAAACGCATCAAGGAGGAAGGATTGACCAATATTACAGTTCAGGAAGGCGATGCCACCAATCTGCAGGATATTCCTAATGATAGCTTTGATCTGGTGGAAACCATTTTCGGTGCCATGTTTGCACCCAAGCCTCATGATGTAGCAAAAGAAATGGTAAGAGTCCTTCGCAAAGGGGGGAGAATTGTTATGGGCAACTGGATCCCTAACGATCCTACTTTGGTTGCACAAATATTGAAGATATCATCTGCCTACACGCCTCCACCGCCAGAAGGATTTGTAAGCCCGATGTTGTGGGGTGTGGAAGACCAGGTAAAAGAGCGGTTTGCACAGGCAGGCATTCCGCCTGAAAATATTTCTTTTGAAAGGGAAACCTGGATCTTCTATGCGCTGTATCCGCCCACAACGCTGCTTGAAAAATTCAGACAGTTTTATGGCCCTACCATGAATGCATTTGAGGCCGCAGAAAAAAATGGCAAGTCGGCCGAATTGCAACAGGAACTGGTAGCATTATTCACTAGTGAAAATAGAAGCGGCAATAAAAATACCACTTCTATACCGGCTACGTATTTGCGTGTAACGGTTAGGAAATAATTAAAGTAAATATATAACAAAAGAAAACCCGCTTTACAATGAGCGGGTTTTTGTGTGTTTATATTTTATTGAACCTGCTGGTTCTTCAAATAATTGTAAAACGTTTCTTGGGAGCAGTATTGTTTAACTCCCTCTTTCCAATCCAGGGTCTGCAGGTTATCAGCAAGCAATTGGGTCTTAGTGGCTGGCGTGAACTGGATCTCTATAAAGTCAAGCACCTGTTTTTTTATTGCTTCATCATATACGGGGAAAACAACTTCCACTCTGCTTCGAAGGTTGCGTTTCATCCAATCGGCAGAGCCAAGGTAAATAGCCTGCTTTCCTTTATTATGAAAAATAAAAACACGGCTGTGTTCCAGATATCTGCCAACAACCCTGATCAGCTCAATGTTCTCACTCAGCCCCGGCACGCCAGGTTTTATTCGGCAAATGCTGCGAACGCACAATTTTATGGGTACACCTGCCTGTGAGGCTTCGTATAATTTATTTATTACTTCTTCTTCTTCCAGGTTGTTCACTTTAATAATTATTCCTGAAGGCAGTCCCTGTCTGGCTGCTGCGATCTCATTCTCTATCAGTTGAACAAATTTTTCAAGGCTTCCAAACTGGCTTACCAGCAAATGGTTGAATGGCGCTGGCTGCTGACGTTTATACAAGAATTGAAACATTGATTCCAGTTCATTACACAGATCAGGATTGGAGGTGAACAAACCCATATCAGAATAGATGGCTGCTGTTTTTTCGTTGAAGTTTCCGGTGCCGAAGAAAGCGTATTTTTTTTCTTTTCCTTTTTCCCTGCGTTTAATTAATGCGGCTTTTGCATGCACTTTAATGCCTGGAATACTGTAGGTGATCTCAACGCCGGCCTGAGCCATTTCATTGGCCCAATGCAGGTTATTGGCTTCATCGAACCGGGCTTTTAATTCCACAAAAGCTTTTACCTTTTTACCGTTTTTTGCAGCGCTGATCAATGCATTCACAATATGTGAGTCCTGGGCTACCCGGTAAAAGGTGGCCATTATTTCCGTTACATCCTGGTCTAATACGGCCAGGTTGAAAAATACCAGTACATAGTCATATGACTGGTATGGAAAATTAAGCAGGAAATCCTGGTTGGCAATAGCATTAAAATAATTGCCGTATAATGATAAGGAGGGATGTTTTAAAGGTGTCCAGGTTGATTGTAGTAAATTCCCGCCATTGGGATTGGGAAACCTGAAAAAATCACTGCTGCTTAAATAATGACCTACTGGCAACATTTCCCCTTCTTCTAACTGAAATTGTTCGTGACAGAATTGAATTAAACTTTCGGGCATGGAGGCATCGAACTGAAATCTGGATGGGGCGCCGGTTTTGCGAAGGTCAAGGCCACGTTGCAACACTTCTACAAAGTCTGCCTCATCCTCTGTGTCGTCGTCTACATGAAGGTCGGCATTTCGATTTATTTTAATGGTATAGATCCCTTTAAATTCAAAATTCTTGAACAGCGATTGTATGCCTAAGCGGATGATATCATCCAGGTATACGATGTAATGTTTATTGTCGACCTTGCTTAAAGAGAAAAATCTTGGCAGACTATTGGTCGGAATGTTCAATGTTATTTTCAGATCATCCAACCGCCGGCCTGCATTTACATGTATCAAAAAGTAAAGCATTCTGTCTTCAAGGAATGGGTTGGTATGAGGTGTGATAATTACTGGTTGCAGATATGAGAGCACTTTCGACATAAAGATATGCATGATCTCTTCGTAGTGCTTTTCCAGAAATGTTGAATCGCCGTAATAGAGATTTATATTTTGGTTACGTAATTCAGGTAATACTACCTGTTCCAGTATTTTTCTGGAGGCAAGACTTTGGTTATATACTTCCCGGCGGGCATCATACAAGGCTTTTAAATGAATTTGCCGGTCTTCGGGCGATGAATTTTCCAACATATTTTCCAACGCAGCCAGGCGTACCCGTGCAAATTCATCGAGGTTACTGCCATGGATGGCCAGAAATTTTATTTTATCATAAATTTTAAGATCATCCAGTAGGGTTTCATCCAGCACTCGTTTGTTAAAAGAGAGCCAGCTCAGATCACGGTCATTAAATACATTTATCTCCATATAAAGTTATTAAGGTCTACAAGGCAGCTGTCAGCAACAAAATGCAATGAAATAATTGGTTCAATCAACGTTAAAAGAATAGTTATAGTACCAACGATAGGGATAATATCTGCCAGGGGCATTATATTTACGACCTGGTGGCCAGTTTCAAATGAAAGACTTATTAAAAGTCTGTAGCATTCCAAAACTCTGACTTAGGTTTGCGGAAAAGTTTAGATGATCTTTAGTAAAAGCAAGGAAAAGTTAGTTATTCCCATCATGGCTATCTCGGCAGGTTCTATTGTGGCCAATCTCTATTATAGTCAACCCATTTTAAACAGGATAGCGCACTCTTTTGGAAGGCCTGAAAGTCAGGTGGGCAAAATAAGTATGCTTTCTCAGCTTGGCTATGGTGTTGGCATGTTTTTCCTGTTACCGCTGGGTGATAAAGTAAACCGTAAAAAACTGATCCTGGGCGTTTGCATATTATTGCTGTTGGCATTATTGGTGATGGCGCGGGTCGATAATTTTTCCCTGTTATTAGTAACCAGTTTTTTATTAGGATTGTTTTCTACCCCCACACAAATTCTGTTGCCTATGGCTGCTATCCTTGGCAGGGAGAACCGGGGGAAAACAGTAGGCAAAGTATTCAGTGGTATTTTAACCGGCATACTTGGTTCTCGTATTATCAGCGGCTGGCTGGCTGATCTTTGGGGATGGCAAAGCGTATTTATTTTTTCAGCTGTGCTGGTTTTGATAAGCTGCGTGCTCCTGTATTATTTTCTTCCGGAAATTCCCATAAAATTCAAGGGGAATTATGTCAATCTTTTACAATCAACCCTGCAGTTGGTTAAGCAATATAAAACGTTACGACAGGCTGCCCTGTTGGGTGCTTTTACCTTTGGCATCTTTTGTTCGTTCTGGACCACCCTGACCTTTCATCTCAGTGGCACCCCGTTTCATTATTCTGCAGCTGAGATCGGGATGTTTGGGATCATTGCTATTGGGGGCGCACTGGTAGCGCCATATTTCGGGAAACTGGCCGATAAAGGCAATGTATTCAACAACCTGTTTTTAACTATTGGAATGATCATCATAAGCCTGATAAGCTTACAACTGTTTCCCGTTTCGGTGGTGGTGTTGTGTTTGGTTATTTTTTTCCTGGACATAGGGGTGCAGGCTACGCAGATCACCAACTTTACCCGGATATATGCTTTAAACGAAGAGGCCCACAGCAGGTTGAACACCGTTTATATGACCACTTATTTTATTGGTGGCGCCATGGGTACATTTTTCGGATTATTAAGCTGGAAGATCGGCGGGTGGAATGTTGCGCTTTGGCAAATGCTGCTATGGAGTTTAATAGCGCTGGTGATTGTTATTTTGTCAAAAAAGGATAGGTTGTAAAACGCGGCAATTAAAATGCAAAATAATCGTTGAATACCATTTTATGTAAACTCCTGATTATCCTATATGGAAAATTTTAGTGACAAAATCCCGGATCTTTTTGTGAAAAAGTATAACAGGAATAATTACGAGTCCCTTTCCGTTGAAGGAACTATTGTTTTAGAAGCGTGGAAAGGTTTTCAAAGCATGCGAGGCCCATATGGTGCAAAAGATAGTGATGAACCATCAGATGGAACAGCCCGCCTTACTGTTGCTGAGTATATTGTTGAAGGCAAGGTGCATATTAGTGAAGAACAGGTAAATGCATATAATTACATAACACAGCACCAGGAGAAAATTAAAGAGGCCATATTACAGGCCCTGCTATCAGAATACAAAAACATGCGGGTATATTACGATTATGATGAAGAAGATGAACTTATGCCTGCGATAGATAACATTTCCCAATTCAACAACCTGATCGGGCTATCAACAGTTCGTATTATAAAGGTAAGTAAAGATGACATTGCCTATGTTGGTTACGAGTTTGGTTGTACCTGGGATGATTCATATGGGCTTGGTTTTATGACCCATAAAGACAGGGTCATTCAGGTGGGGTGGGCGTCGGATTCTTTTCAAACCTTTGTTGCGGAAGAAGATCTGGAAAAAAATGACCCCCAGTTTAGTAAGCCTTTTTTGGAGTTTCCCATCGACGAGAAAGGAGATGTAGGGGCCGCCGGTTGACCCACTTCCTTCTGAGCTATAAAAAAAGACAATCCGAAAAGATTGTCTTTTTTTATGGAGCGGAAAACGAGATTCGAACCCGCGACCCTCAGCTTGGGAAGCTGATGCTCTACCAACTGAGCTACTTCCGCATACAACTAAGTTAAGTAAAAATTACATTCCAATTTATAAATTACCACAAAGGTTTTCCCTGATAGTAATCAAGGATCTTTGTACGCAATACATAGTCGTAACGGGCTATAATAAGGTTTATATTGGCGCGGTTGTAGTTGTTTTGCGCTATGAAATAATCCACTGAGGTTGCGGCGCCATTATTGAAACGTACTTCTGCCGCCCGGAACGATTCGGCATAAGCAGCTACCTGCTCAACCAGTGCCTGGTATTTGTTCTTTGCCGCAATCATATTAAAATAATCCTTTTCTATATTTTGCTTTAACTGTATTTGTTTGGTTTTTGAAGTGAACTCCGCATTTTTAAGATCGATCCTGGCCAGCGTTACCTGGTTGCGAAAACGGAAGTTATTAAAGATGGGGATGCTGATGCCAATCCCTTCATAAGTACGGTAGAATGTTTTAAGCTGGTCGTAGTAACCCATTTTATTCTGGGACGCATCTTTGGCCGTACTGGAATAGGGGGTAGAAAATCCGGCACCCAGCCCAATGATTGGCAACAAATTACCTTTTGCGGCCTGTACTGCTTTCTCGGCGCTCCTAGTGCGCAGATCGGCTGCTTTTATAATGGCCAGTTGTTGTAAAGCAATAGTGAATATACTATCGGGCGTAGTGGCATAATTCAGTTCTACCTGGTCGGCCCGCAAAGGCTCCACTTTTAAGTCTTTGTTAAAGGCCGCATTCATCAATTGGGCAAGGGATAACCTGGCTGCATCAAGACTATTCTGATTGTTTATAATGGTTACCTTATTATCGGCAAAAAGTCCTTTTAAATCTGAAAGGTCAGATGGTTTTATGGCACCCTCTTCATTCATGAGTTGCAGCCGCTCAACCTGTTTCTGGGTTACTTCCGCAGTTTTTTGCGATTGCTGTAACAGATCGGTGCTGGTGAGTATTTGCAGATAGGCCAGTATCACGTTTAGCATCAACTGATCTTTATTGGTTTGTAGCTCCATTTTGCTGGCTTCGTAGGCATATTGACTACTTTTCAAAGTATTCATTAACCGCAAGCCATTAAACAGGGTTACATTGGCCGATACCTGATAATTGCCAGAGGTGTTATTCTGGGTAACGTAGCTATTAGAATTAAGATCAATACTACGGCCCTGGTTAAGCGTATGATCTATATCACCACTTACATTCGGTAACAGGTTGGCTTTTGATTGACGCCAGGTCACTGCAGCCCGTTCCATATTGAGGCTGCTTTGCTGTACATCCAGGTTATTTGCCCAGGCTGTTTGCACGCACTCCTGCAATGATAATGGACGGCCGGTGATTGTTTGCGACCGGCCATCCATATACATGACCATGGCTATACTCAACACTAAAAAAGTCTTTATTATCATTTTAAAAAGCTCTGGTTATAAGTATTACGTATGTTAAACTAAGTTGCAGACTGCAAATCGGTCTCGGCTCAGCCGAGAGCAATCGGCAATCGATTTTTGGCGCCGCAAGGTAATTATTAATCTCAACAGTCGCGAGAGTCACTCACCACTCACCACTCACCACTCACAACTCACCGCTCCGTTTCTAATTTGTCTTCTCAATTCTACCATCGAGCAGATTGATAATGTGAGAACCATATCCTGCATTTTTTTCAGAGTGGGTCACCTGTATAATGGTTACGCCTTCTTTATTCAATTGTTTGAACAGGTCCATGATCTCTTCGCCCTGTTTTGAATTCAGGTTACCGGTTGGTTCATCGGCCAGTAATAATTTTGGTTTGGCAATCAATGCGCGGGCAATACCTACCAGTTGTTGTTGACCGCCTGAAAGCTGGGTAGGGAAAAGGTCTTTTTTGCCAACGATATTAAAGCGATCGATCATATCGGCTACCATGGCCTTGCGCTCATTTGTTTTAATGTTTTGATAGATAAGCGGCGTTTCAATATTCTCGTACACCGTTAGTTCATCGATGAGGTGATAGGCCTGGAATACAAAACCTACGTGTTGCTTATATATTTGTGAGCGTTGCTTTTCTTTCAGGGAATGCACCGGCTGGTCCATAAAATGGTATTCACCTTCGTTTGCATCATCGAGCATGCCCAGAATGTGCAACAGGGTTGATTTACCCGAACCGGATGGTCCCATGATAGAAACAAATTCCCCTTCTTTGATCGTCAGATTAATATCTTTTAATATGAAAGTTGGTTTACCGCCTACCTGGTACCATTTTGAAATGTGCTTCAGTTCGATCATATGTTTTGTTCTTGGTTCTTAATAATGACCCAATACATGCCAGAATGTAATTGGGTGATTTGCAAGATACTATAAGGGATTTACACTTGTATGCGTTTGTTTTCGATACAGAAACTGTCCGATTTTGATACAATAACGTCATTCATTGCGTAAGCTCTTTACCGGGTTCATTAAAGCGGCTCTTATGGTTTGAAAGCTTACCGTGAACACGGCTATAAAAGCGGCCACTACACCTGCCATAATAAACACCCACCAGCTGATGTTGGTGCGATAGGCAAAGTCCTGCAACCAGCTGTGCATAAACCACCATGCCAACGGAAAGGCTATAACAGCGGCTACAACCACCAGTTTTAAAAAGTCTTTCGACAACATAGCGGTAATATTACTTACGGTGGCGCCCAGCACTTTTCTGATCCCGATCTCTTTGGTGCGTTGTTCCGCTGCATACGCTGCCAGTCCGAACAAACCTAAACAGGCAATCAGGATTGCCAGCGCAGAAAAGGAGATGGCTATTACACCCATCCGTTGTTCTGTACGGTACAGATTATTGAAGTCTTCATCCATGAACGTATAATCGAATGGCTCGCCCGGCGCCATTTTATTATAGAGATTTTCAATTTGTGTTACCAGGTGCGGAATGTTTTTGCTGTTGATGCGGATGGCTGTGTTTCCGGCATTCTCACCCATTAGCAAGGCGAGTGGGGTAACCTGTTGCCGGAAGCTGGTGAAATTAAAATCCTTTACAATGCCAATAACATGTAAAACGGAAGCGGATCTCGTGTTGATGTCCCGCAGGTAATACAGGTTTTTCCCGATCGGTTCTGTAAAGCCATACATTTTTGCTGCCGCTTCATTGATGATGATGGCACTGGAATCGGTCAGAAATTCTTTGGAGAAATTTCTACCTGTTACCAGTTCCATACCAAGTGTGGAGATATATTGTTCGTCTACATCCCAGGTTTGCATGGATACAGCCTTTTTTTGATCGAGGGTTGGATCGGCAAAAACCGGATTATCATTTCGCCAGCCATTGGTAGGTAAATAACCGGTCATGGTGGCATTTTCAACACCGGAAATCTTTACCACCTCTTCCCTGAATGTTTTTGCTTTACTTCCCAATGGGGAAGTGCTGTGGATCACCAATACCTGTTCGCGGTTAAAACCTGTTTTATGTGATTGTATAAAATTGAGTTGTTTATAGATCACGATGGTGGCAATAATGAGGATGATGGAAATGGCAAACTGAAACACCACCAGTCCGCTGCGCAGCCAGCTTGTTTTAAAACCCGCAGCCAGTTTGCCTTTGATAACCTGTATGGGTTTGAAGGAGGATAAATAAAAAGCAGGATAGCTGCCGGCCAATAAACCAGTGATCAAAACCATGAGTAACAGTGCCGGTAACAACCAGGGGTTGGAGAGCAGGTCCAGTTTTATTTCTTTGGCCGCCAGGTGGTTAAAAGTAGGGAGCATGATAAAGGTGAGTCCCAGGGCCAGTACCAGCGCCATACAACTGATCAGAATACTCTCAGTAAGGAACTGTTTTACCAGGTTGGCTTTTAGGGAGCCTAATACTTTGCGTACGCCTACCTCCCGGGCGCGGTTAGCCGAACGGGCGGTAGACAGGTTCATGAAGTTTACACAGGCGATCAATAAAATAAAAAAAGCAATGGCTGAAAATATGTATACATATTGAATATTACTGTTGGGGGCCAGTTCACCCGTTTTGTCGGAATGCAGGTGAATGCTGGTCAATGGCGTTAAGTATTGCTTTTCGTAATTGCCTGCTTTTTTGAACTCCGCCATGTCAATTGACATGATCTGTTTCACTGCCGGACCAACATATTTGTCAATTAGTGCATCAAACTGAGCTTCCAGTTTTTTGGGATCACTTCCTTCTTTTAATACAACGTAGGTATTGAAGTTGTTGCTTACCCAATTGTTCCGGCGGCTCTCCTCCAGTGTTGCCATCGATACAAAGAAGTCGAAATTGAAATGCGATTGGGCCGGAATGTCTTTGATAACCGCGGTGATCTTATAATTATCCCGATTGTTGACAAGCATAGTTCTGCCAACTGCCTGGGTGGTGTTAAAGTATTTAAGGGCAGTGGTGGCAGTGATCACAAGGCTGTTAGGCGCTTGTAAAGCTGTTTGCGGATCACCATCGAGCATGGGCAGGGTAAAAACATCGAACAGGGTAGAGTCGGCATAGATTACCTTGTCTTCCTGTACATTCTCATTACCCTTTTTTAACAACAGGCCGCCCTGACCTCTAAATCGTACATATTGTTCTACCTGCGGGTAATCTTTTTTCAGGGTAGCGCCCATGGGATCTGGTGCTACTGCCAGAATAAAATGGTTACCACCGAATTTGATATCGCCATCTACGCGGTAAATGCGATCGGCTTTTTTATTATAACGATCGTAACTAAGCTCATCGAGTACAAAAAGCATAATGAGCAAACAGGTGGCCAGGCCAATGGCCAACCCAATTATATTGATAGCCGAAAACCCTTTGCTTTTCCAAAGATTGCGTAAGGCTATTTTAAGATAGTTTTTAAGCATAACTCAAGGTTATTAATTCTATATTGAGTTCTTCGTTTTCCTGCATCCAGTCTCCGGTTACTCGCTTCTCAATGCTTTTACAGGATTGGCTATGGCTGCCTTGATCGCTTTATAGCCCACGGTTATCCAGGCTATTGCTATGGAACTTACGATGGCAGTAATAAAAAACCAGCTGCTTAAAGGAATACGATATACAAAATTGTTCAACCAGCTGTGCATCATATACCAGGCAACCGGTACCGAAATAAAGAAGGATACAATAATGAGGATCGTAAACTCCTTTGAGAACAGTTGTAATAAACTAATGATGGAAGCACCTAATACTTTCCTGATGCCTACTTCTTTTGTTTTCTGCACTGCCATAAAAGAAACCAGGCCGTATAAACCCAAACAGGAAATAAAGATCGCTAACCCGGCAAATATTTTATACAACAGCGACAATTGTTCTTCCTGTTGGTAAAACCGCTCAATATTCTCATCAAAGAATTGAGATGAATAGGCATATTCGGGATAGAACTGGTTCCACACCTTTTGAATGGCCAGCTGCGTGTTGGCAAGTTGCTGGGTACGTATTTTAATACCTGTGCAATAGTAAAATGTTTTACGGGTGGTAATAAGCGTGGGTTTGATATCTTCCCGCAGGGAACTGGTTTTAAAATCTTTTACTACGCCCACTACCGGATACCACTGGTTGCGGCCTATACGGATGACTTTCCCAATAACTTCATTGGGATTTTTGATACCCAGCTTTTTTACCAGCGTTTCGTTGATCATGACTTCACGCATGGTGTCACTTTCAACCGGGCTGCGACCGGTCAGGAGTTGCAGACCAAAAGTTTTGAGATAGTCTGCATCGGTAAATTTCAGTGAAATCTGAAACTTTTCATCCGGCTGGTGGTTATAGGCAAAATTTGTTGACCATAAGTTATCCGATGAGGGGGGATCGTTGTTGAAGCTTACCGACTGCACCCCCGGAATTTGTAATAACTGCTGTTTGAATGCACTTTGTTTTGAAAGGGATATACTATCTGATTTTCCGTTTAAGATCAATACGCCTTCTTTATTAAAACCCAACTCTGCTTTACTTATGAAGTTCATCTGGCTAATGGCAACAGTTGTAGCAATGATCAATACCTGGGAAATGGTGAATTGCATTATTACCAGTCCTCTGCGTAATGATACGCCACTTACTCCGGCTGTTACCATTTTATTTTTCAGGGCAGTAATGGGGTTGTATTTTGAAAGCACTAAAGAGGGATATAAACCAGCCAGCAGGGTCACTATTATGCCTATGCTTACAACCATGATCAGGTTTTGGATCGTAAACAAGCTCAATTGTTCCTGTATAGAGGCTATATGTTTTATATACGGCAGCACCGCCCAGGTAATGCCCAGGGCTGCAAGAATGGATATGCCCACGATCACTGCCGTTTCACTCATGATCTGGCCAAATAACTGGCTGCGGTTACTGCCCAGTACTTTCCGGATGCCCACTTCTTTTGACCTGTTTACCGATAAGGCTGTGGCCAGATTGATAAAGTTCACACAAGCCATCAGAATAATGAATATTCCAATAAGGGATAAGGTGAGCAGGGTTGATTTGCTGGTAACATGATCGCCAAATGATGCAAAGCGGCGATCGAAATGGAAGGTACTCAGTGGTTGCAGGAAATTTGTTTTTATGGAATTTGACTGCAACGGTTGGTAGTGATTTTTGCTGAATTGTAACAAGCCACGATCTACATCGTCCATTTTTACGGCAGGCGGCAACAGGGCCATTATATTGAAGTTGCTGGAGGTAGTGTTCCAGGTATCAAAATGGTTATACGATTGCCCACATTTTTCCAGCGTTACATAGGAGATAATTACTGATAAAGGCAGATCAGAATTAGCCGGGGTATTTTTCAGAATGCCATTTACTTTTAATGTAATAGCATTATCGAGTACTACCGTTTTGCCTATAGCTTGCTGCCAGGTGCCAAAATATTTTGTGGCGGTTTTCTCATCCAGTACTACATTGTTGGGGTCTTTTAGCGAGGCCGGGCTACCGGTGAGCCATTGGTATTTGAATACATCGAACAGTTGAGGCTCTATAAAAAAGACCCCTGTTTCCTCGATAAACTTATTGCCGGTTTCATTTTTATCGGCAGGAACCGTGACCTGGCTGCCATATGCCGATTGCAGGGCCCCAAATTGGATTTGGGGAAATTCAGCACGTAATGCTTTCAGGGCAGGAACCGGAATGCCGGAATTATAGGTAATGTCCTTGTCGAATTTATCCTGCGTGGCAACTCGGTATATGCGGTTGTAATTGGGTTGAAAAGTATCGTAACTCAATTCGTATTGCACCACAATAAACAATAGCAAACTCGCTGCAATACCTATTGACAGACCAATGATATTGATCAATGAGAAAGCCTTGTTGCGTACAATGCTTCTCCAGGCGGTTTTGAAATAGTTCTTTAACATATGCTACCTTTTATCTTTGTTTGAATCTATTCGGTCCTCAGGGCTTTCACAGGATTGGCTACGGCTGCTTTAAAGGCCTGTAAGCTGATGGTTAAAAGAGCGATCAACACAGCCAGTGTACCCGCTGCTGCAAATACCAACCAACTGATATTGGTACGATAAGCAAAATCGAGCAACCATTGATGCATAAAATACCAGGCAACCGGTGCGGCAATAAAGAATGAAATAATTACCAGTTTCAAAAATTCTTTTGATAACAGGTTGATGATATTTGATACAGATGCGCCCATTACTTTGCGGATGCCTATCTCACGGGTCCGTTGCATGGTGCTGTAAGAAGCAAGTCCCAATAACCCCAGACAGGAGATGAATATAGCCAGTGCGGCAAAATTCAGGAACAGCCGCCCAAAGCGTTCTTCACTGCGGTATTGCCGGTCAAAGAATTCATCCATGAAATAATAGCTGAATGGCCGGTTGGGGATCACTGTTCTAAATTGCTTTTCAATGGCGGTAATGGTGGATTGAACATTGGAAGGGTTCACCTTTACTGATAACAAACCAAACCGGTCCCATTGCATACGCATGGTCAATGGTGCTATAGGTGATTGCAGCGAATGGTAATGAAAGTCTTTTATTACGCCAATGATCTGTCCTTCATGTTGCCATTGTTTAAACCGTTTACCAATGGCCTGTTCCGGAGAGCTATATCCCAGCATTTTTACGGCCGCTTCATTCAGGATCATGGCATTGTTAGAATCGGTTTTGTAAGCCCGGTCAAACGGGCGGCCTGCCGCCATTTTTATATCGTAGAGGGAAATATAATCGAAGTCTACAAAATACAGATCGAGGTTGGCGATCTGCATATCGCCTTTTCCGTTTTCCACTTCGGAATAAGCGCCCTGGTGCCCGCCACCCGGCACGCTGCCCGATAAAGTAGTAGCCTTTACAGTAGGTATATGCGCCACCAACTGTTGAAAGGTCTCTCTCTTATCGCTTTCATTGATGTCTATCACCAATACCTGGTCTTTGCGGAAACCGAGGTCCTGGCTGCGCATGTATTGCATTTGCGAATAGACGATGATGGTGCCAATGATCAATGCGGTTGAAATGGCGAATTGTGTAATAACAAGGCTTTTACGTAAGAAGCTTCCTTTGGCGCCTGTTGCAAACCGGCCTTTTAATACCATGATGGGTTTGAAGGAAGATAAAACAAATGCCGGGTAAATACCAGCCAGCATGCCAATAATAAGGGCTATGCCTAACAACAGCACCACCAGCCATATATTGGTGAAGATACCGGTGCTGATCGTTTTACCAGCCAGTTGGTTAAATGATGAAAGCAACAGGCAAGAAAGCCCCAATGTTAACAGAAAGGCGATCATACTGATCACCATAGACTCTCCAATGAACTGACGCGCCAGTTGGGTGCGCACAGCGCCAGCTACTTTCCTGATGCCCACTTCTTTTGCCCGTTCTGAAGCTCTTGCAGTAGTAAGATTGATGAAATTGATACAGGCAATGGCGAGGATAAATAAGGCAATGATTGAAAATATATATACATTCTTCAGGTTGCCTTTTGATTCATCCCGGGTCGATCTCAGGTATACATCTTTCAATGGTTCCAGCAACAGGGTAGGGAACATTTGAATTTTCCGCATTTCGGTACCATTCCATTTATCAAGGAAGGCAGGGAATTTCTTTTGTAATACCTGGGCGTTACTGCCAGGCTTTAGCAACACATAGGTTAAACCGCCATAGCTTCCCCATTGGTCATTTATACCTTTCCAATAATACTGTGATATAGTGCTCATTGATAGTATCACGTCACATTTTATCAACGTATTTTCGGGCATGTCTTTCATTATGCCGGTAACAATAGCCGGTTTCCCTTCCGCGTTTACCAATAGTGTTTGGCCCAGGGGATCCTGTTTGCCAAAGTATTTTTTGGCAGCAGATTCTGACAGTACCAAACTGAAAGGTTCTATCAATGCGGTGCGTGCATCGCCTTTCAGCAAAGGGAAATTAAAGATGTTGAAGAATGCCGAATCGGCCCAGATGGAATTAGATTCGTTGAATTTGATCTCACCTTTTCTTATGAGCAAATTATCAAAGTTCACCCGGGTGAAAGCTTCTACTTCGGGAAGATCAAATTGCAGGTGTGGCCCTACAGCCCAGGCCGGACCGCTTGGGTGAACGGTCTCTGAGGGTGTTTTCAGATCGGTTACCATCCGGTAAATGCGATCAGCCTTGGGATGGAAGTTATCGTAACTCAATTCAAACCGTACATACAGGAAAATAAGCAGGCAGGCTGTCATACCAACGGTTAACCCCATAATATTAATGAAGGAGAAAACCCGGTGACGCCAGAGGTTCCTGAATGCGATCTTAAAATAGTTCTTTAACATATGTTGGGTCTTGTTATCGTGAAACGTGAAACGGCAGACGGCAAACGTGAGACGACAAACGTGAGACGGCAAACGGCTCGCGGCAGGGTAATATTCCGCACCCATTTCATTCTTCTCTCTTTTCAACCTTTCCCTTTATTACCTTATCACCCTTATCAACTCTTTCAACTCTATCAACCGCCACCTTGTTAACTGGTCAACTGGTTAACTATCTTTTCTTATTCATTTCTCAACGCCTTTACCGGATTGGCTATCGCTGCTTTTATTGCCTGAACACTTACTGTGGCAACGGCTAACAGTATGGCAAATGCGCCGGTTAATGCAAACACCTGCCAGGTAATGTTTATACGCCAGGCATAGGCTTGCAACCAATAATGCATCATATACCAGGCGAGGGGAGTGGCTATGGCGAACGCCACTGTTATGAGCTTTACAAAATCTTTTGACAGTAAACCTGCTACATGCGTTACAGTAGCTCCTAAAACTTTTCGGATGCCAATCTCCTTTGTACGGTTTACTGCAGCCAATGCCGCCAGTCCGAATAAACCCAAACAGGCCAGGAAAATGGAAATACCACCGGCCCAGCCAGCAATGTTGCTCCAACGGGTTTCGTTCTTATAGAAATTGTCGAACTTCTCATCTACAAAACTGTATTCAAATGGCGCATCGGGTACCAGTTTTTTCCAGGTTTTGTTCAACAGGGCGAGCTTACTGCCCGGGTCACCCGCCTGCAGGCGTACAAAAATGCGTGATGGCTGGAAGGCCGACGGCCGGTAATAGAACTGAGGGCGTACTTTTTGTTTCAGGTCTTCGAAGTTGAAATTACGTGCAACGCCAATAATGGTTTTGGTGCCCCGGTTTCCTTTTGCATTTAAGAGTTGGGTCCCTAATGCTTTTTCGGGTGTAGTGCCCAATAACTCTTGTACCAGTGCTTCGTTCACTATCACTGCACCAGTGGTATCTGATGCCAGGGCCGGGTTAAAATACCTTCCTGCAATCAGGCTCATGCCCATGGTGTTTAAATAATTGTAATCGCCCGGGTATTCAATAACCCCCTTTAATTCACCTTTGAAATCGCGATAGCCTGCCCCCATTAATCCTTCTCCTGCACCGAGCCCCATTTCTGAAGCGGTTACGCCCAGAATGCCGGCATTGTTTTCAATAGCCTGTTTATATAAAGGATAGATTCTTTTATTGCCGATGTGCTCGGTATTGATCATTACCAGGTTCTCTTTATTGAGCCCAATATTTTTTGTACGCATGAATGCGATCTGTTGCAGAATGATGACAGTTGAGATGATCAGTCCGATAGATAATACAAATTGCAAGGTGACCAATGAGCGGGTAAACAGGTTGGAACCGCCTACGCGGACCTTCTTTTTTAATACTTCTATGGGTTTGAAAGCTGACAAAACCAGCGCAGGATAACTTCCTGCCAGGAAGCCAACCAAAACAATAAGGCCTATTAACAGCCAGATCAATTCAGGAAAACGGCTGAATGAGAAACTTAGTTTCCGGTCTGCCAGTTGATTGAATAACGGCAACAGCAGGGAGCCCAACATCAGACCGGTAGCAGCGGAGAGCACACTTAACAGAAAAGATTCAGCCAGGAACTGACTTATCAATTGTTTACGCTGACTGCCTATTACTTTGCGTACGCCTATTTCTTTGGCTCGTCCTGCCGATCGGCCAATGGCCAGGGTTGTAAAGTTGATACAGGCGATCAGCAGCACGGCACCGGCAA
This sequence comes from Niastella soli, assembly GCF_017742245.1. Lineage (GTDB taxonomy): Bacteria > Bacteroidota > Bacteroidia > Chitinophagales > Chitinophagaceae > Niastella > Niastella soli. Next base: position 1,398,510 of record NZ_JAGHKO010000004.1, on the reverse strand, counting down.
TGGTGATCAGGATCCAGATATTTTTAGGATCGTTCCCGCCTTCAATAGTCGGGTTCATATGAATATCGCGTATCGGTTGTAACCGGAAGCTTGTCTGTATAAGATCTTCTTTGGTAGGATTTTTCTTTGGTTTATAATCGTCCGGATAATATTTCCTTCTGAACAGGTTGATTCGGTTTTGTTCGCTGGCCAGCCGGCTGCCTGGTTTTAATTGTACAAATGCCTGCATACCGATGGTCATATACCAATTCATATTGCTTTGCTGTACCATCGGATCGTTGGCGATATGCTCAAAACTCCCCAGCAGATTGAACTTTACCGAAGAATTGGCGGGTATATTTTCCGTAACGCCACTGATGGTAAAGGGAACAAAAGCAGAATCGGTTTTTAATTCCAGCGTTTTGCCTACTACATTGGCCGTACCAAAGTATTGCAAGGCTTTTTCCTGGGTTATTACAAGTTGATTGGGTTGTTGTAAAGCTGTATTGGTATTTCCATATATCAGCGGAAAAGTAAATACATGAAAGAAGGCTGTATCGGCATAGGTGATAGAGGTACGAAAAACTTTATCGGCTGCTTTTACAATGCAATCGCTGCCCTTTAGCCGTATTGCGTATTCCACATCGGGAAAATCGCGTTTCATGGCTGGCGCTACCGGCGTATATGCCCAGGCATATCCCCCGGGTTCCCGTTCGCCACCCTCCCACCATTCCACGATACGGTAGATACGATCGGCTTTTGTATGGAACCGGTCGTAACTGAATTCATGCACCGCATATAACAGGAATAAACTAAAACAGGCAATGCCAACCGACAAACCAAAGATATTGATGCCTGAAAGCACCTTTTGCTGTGCCAGGTTTCGAAAAGCGATCTTGAGGTAGTGTTTAAGCATGGCTACAATAGATTTTTAGCATCACCTTTCAAAAAGGGATGGTGAACAGGTTTACAAAGTGGGAACTAAAAATTACGGAATCAACTACACCATAATATTCTCTAACACAGTTTGACCGTCGAGCATGCGAATGATGCGATGACTGTACCGTGCATCGTGTTCGCTGTGCGTAACCATGATGATGGTAGTGCCTTGTTCGTTCAGATCGGTTAACAGGGTCATTACCTCGTTACCATTGCTACTGTCGAGGTTCCCTGTAGGCTCATCCGCCAGGATCAATTTGGGATTATTCACTACGGCGCGGGCTACTGCCACACGCTGTTGCTGACCACCACTCAATTGTTGGGGGTAGTGATTGCGGCGGTGCATGATCTGCATTTTGTCGAGCACTTCTTCCACGCGTTTTTTGCGGTCGCCCGATTTAACGCCTGTGTATATCAGCGGTAGTTCCACGTTTTCAAATACTGTCAGTTCATCGATCAGGTTAAAACTCTGAAAAACGAACCCGATATTGTGTTTGCGCAGGTCGGCCCGTTTGCGCTCATTAAAGTTCGCCACTTCAATATTGTTGAACAGGAAGCTGCCGTTATCGGGATCATCCAACAAACCCAATATATTCAATAGGGTTGATTTGCCACAACCCGAGGGACCCATTATTGCTACAAATTCGCCTTCCTTTACATCTATGGAGATCTTGTTCAATGCTACGGTCTCAACCTCTTCAGTGCGATAGATTTTTTCGAGATTCCGGATCTTTATCATGTGTTGTATGGTTTGAAGTTATGAGTTGTTTAAAATTTATTCAGAAAATGGTGAACTGGCAAGAGCTCCATTTCATCGATCATCATCACCATTTTCTTTGCTGGCGCGGTTGTTACCCCTTTGGCCAGTTTACCGGTACATTTGCTTACGCCATTACAATAGTTGTTGGACGAAGCCACTCCTGCACCAATGAGCAACAGGGTTAGTAAACAAATGATCTTAATTTTCATGTTAGTTGGTTTATTGGTAAACGATCACTCTTTCTTTAACACCAGTTCCTGCATTTTATCATAATTCTCATAGCTGGAGGTAACTACCTTGTCTCCGGGTTGCAGACCTTCCAGTACTTCATAATAGTCGGGATTTTGACGGCCCAGCTGAATATTGATCCGGGAAGCTATTTTTCCATCGTCACTTACTTTAAAGATCCAGTTGCCGCCGGTGCTTTGGAAGAAACCGCCTTTGGGCACCAGTATCGCCTGGGTTTCATCGCTCAGCGCCAGTAAGATCTGTAATGTTTGACCCCGGCGAATGTTTTGGGGTACTTCACCCACAAACTCCATATCAACCTGGAAATGGCCGCTTACTACCTGGGTATATACTTTTTTGATCTTGAGTTTATACTCTTTGTTCACCAGGGTAAATTTAGCCGTTAAACCGGTAAATACATTGGTGATGTAGTGTTCATCTATATCGGCCCTGATCTTGAAACCAGAGGTGGCGTCTAATTGACCAAGCCGGGTACCGGAGGCGATATTCTGGCCAATTTCCGCATCAAATGAAGTAAGCTGTCCGGCAATAGGGGATTTCACCACCAGGTCGCCTACTTTTTTCTTCATAAGATCGAGGGCCTTTTTCATGTTCAGGTACGATTGCTCGTTTTGCTGCAATTGTATCTTATTGGTTGCGGAGTCCTGGCGCATAATGTCTTCTGTTAACTTTTTGCGACGGACCTGGTACTGATAAGTATTTTCAGCCTGCTGATATTCCTGCGACCCGATCACTTTTTGTGCAAACAGTTTTTTATTCAGGTTATATACCCGTTCAGCTTCTTTCAGGGCATTGTCTACCTCAGCCATCTGGTTCAGGCGGGCCACCGTATTTTGCTGAGCATTATTTCGGGCGATCTGCATTTGCGTCAATACATTGAATACGCTGGTTTCCTGGTTAGCCAGGCTGAGCTCCAGGTCGGGGTTGCTCAATCTTATAATGGGTTGCCCCTCCTGCATCATGGCCCCATCTTCAACAAATTTCTGTTCAACACGACCGCCTTCCTGGGCATCAAGATAGATAGAAGTTTGGGGTAGAACAATGCCGTTGATGGCGATGGTTACCTGAAAGGGGCCCTTTTTTACTTCACTTATGGTAAGGCGTTCTGTATCTACGTTCAGGCGGCTTTTTCCCGAGGTGAAATAATAACTGGCCAGTATCAGCAGGGCGATGGCTGCAATACCACCGATGGTTGCTATTCGTTTAGAGGTCCATTTCTTTTTTGCAATAACTCTATCCACTGTATTTATTTTTAATGTAATCCGAAGTGATACAGACATACCTTTCAACAATATGCCAGAATATAAGCAACGTGATTTACAAGCTATTATACCGTAAATTGGTGTGCGGCTGTTCGCAACCAGTACAATAAGTGTACGCTTTTGATACAGTGATACAAATCAGCCATTGCATCGTAAAAAATTGTTTGCCACGCCTTTGTAATTATGGTATAATTGTAGTGAGGAATGTTGCATAGAACCGAAATTTTTAAATTAAGTTATGTTACTGAAGAATGCTACCATACTGGTAATAGATGATGACGTAGATGTGCTGACTGCTGTGCGATTGCTGCTGAAAACAGAGGCAAAAGAAGTAGTAACAGAAAAGAACCCCGAAAATTTGCGCTGGTTATTATCGAAGCAACAATTTGATGTGATCTTGCTCGACATGAACTTCAACAGTTCCATTAATACCGGGAATGAGGGCTTGTTCTGGTTGAAGAAAGTGAAAGAATTTAAGTCAGAGGCGGCTGTAATTATGATCACAGCTTATGGCGATATTGACCTCGCCGTGCGCTCGTTGAAAGAAGGGGCTGCCGATTTTGTTGTAAAGCCCTGGCACAACGAAAAGCTGATCATAACCATAAAGGATGCCTTAAAAAAGAAGGAAGGTAAAACTTCAACGCCATTACTACGCAGCAATGATTCTATTATTGGCACCGAATTGCTGGGCGAGTCGGAAATAATGGCCGACATTTTTTATAAGATAGAAAAGATCGCACCCACTGATGCCAATATTCTGATCCTGGGTGAAAATGGCACCGGAAAGGACCTGATCGCAAAAGCCATACACCAGCAATCGCTGCGGGCCAAAAAGGCTTATGTAAAAGTAGATGTGGGCGCGCTTACTGAAACCCTTTTCGAAAGTGAGTTGTTCGGTCATAAAAAGGGCGCTTTCACCGACGCACGGGAAGACAGGGTAGGACGGTTTGAAGCCGCTAATGGCGGTACGCTTTTCCTGGATGAGATCGGTAATATCTCCCTGCATCAACAAGCCAAATTATTAAGTGTATTGCAGAACCGGCAGGTGATCAAGCTGGGTACCAACGATCCGGTGCCTGTTGATATCAGGCTTATTTGTGCCACCAATGTTCCGTTAACGGAGCTTGCCAATGAGAACCGTTTCAGAAAGGACCTCATATACCGCATTAACACGGTAGAGATCATGGTGCCACCGTTACGCAAGCGGGGCAACGATATTATTCTGCTGGCAAAACATTTCAGTAAGTTGTACAGCAATAAATACCTGAAGCCAGTAATGGAGTTTGATGATAAAGCCATTGAAAAATTATTGGCTTATCATTTTCCCGGTAACATCAGGGAGCTGCAATATACCATCGAACGGGCGGTGATCATGAGCGATGGGCATGTATTACAGGCAACCGATCTTATTTTTTCACCCATTGAATCAAACATGGCGCAGGAAAAAGAGCCGGATGAACTAAACCTGAGTGCTGTTGAAAAGAATACGATCCTGCACGTAATTGAGAAGCACAACGGAAATATAACCAGGGCAGCAAAGGAATTGGGACTTACCCGTACGGCTCTGTACAGAAGGTTGAGCAAGTACGATATATAGAGGGGAGTTGACCAGTTGATCAGTTGATCAGTTGATCAGTTGACGAGGAAGTAGTTGATACGGTTGACAGGGTTGATAAGGGAGGGCAGAAGGCCGCGCAAAATAGTTATTGATCTCAAAATTAGCGAGTCACGTTTGCCGTTTGCCGTTTCACGATAGGACCTTAAAATAACAAATACTCACTTTAAATCAATAGCTTGTTCTATAAACGTTTCGAATGGCGGATCCTGTTTCAGGTGTTATACTTGTTTATCACCCTGACCGCAGCATCTTTTTTACTGGTAAAAGGCCGGTATGAGCTACTGGTTATCATGATACCGCTCATCATTTATGGTATAATAGCCATTTATCGCTTTCTACGAAAGGCGCATACCGAATTGAACCAGTTTGTTGAGTCCGTGCATTACAGAGATTTCTCCCGTTATTTTGATGTAAAGCATGCTCCCGTAGAGCTACAGCCTTTGCGTAAAGGGTTCAATGAGATCAATTCTACTTTTAAGGTGATCAGTAAAGAAAAGGAAACTCAGTTCCAGTACTTACAAAAAATACTGGAGCTGGTTGATACCGGTATTTTGTCGTACCGGGAGCATAACGGCGAAGTGGTGTGGATGAATGAATCGTTGAAACGAATGCTACAACTCCCGTACCTTAAAACCATTCATTCACTGGCCCGTCGCGATAATGAATTGTACCGGCAGGTGACTTTACTAAAACCAGGTGAGACCAAGATCGCTACCGCGCATTCAGAGAAGACATCGTTCAAGTTATTGATGTCGGCCACGGCTTTTCAAACCGATGGCAATAAATTCAAGCTGATCGCTTTTCAGAACGTTAGTGAGGCGTTGGATGAAACGGAGTCGAAGGCCTGGCAAAAGTTATTGAGTGTGATGACGCATGAGATCATGAATTCCATTGCACCCATTTCGTCATTGGCCGAAACATTAAAATACCGGTTACAACAATTTGCCGGACGGCCTGAACTGGAATCCGGTTCCATGGACGATCTGGAATTAGGTATAGATACTATCAAAAGAAGAAGTGAAGGGTTGTTGAAATTTGCGGAAACCTATCGAAACCTGAACAAGATCACCACACTGAACCTGAAGAAGATCTATGTTCGTGACCTGTTCGAGAACCTGCATCACCTGATGCAGCCCACGCTGGACCAAAAGAACATTGAACTGGAGATCATATTAAAAGATCCCGATCTGCAACTGGATGCCGATACCAATTTGTTAGAACAGGTGTTGATCAACCTGGTGGTGAATGCTATGGAGGCTGTGAAAGAGCGGGAAGAGCCGCGGATAATTTTATCGGCCTATTTTGCCAATAATCACAAAACAATAATTAAAGTAGCGGATAACGGTACGGGTATGCCCGAAGAGGTGCTGGATAAAATATTCATTCCATTCTTCAGTACCAAAAAGAACGGCAGTGGAATAGGTTTAAGTTTATGCAAACAGATCATGATGCTGCATAAGGGAAATATTCAGGTACAATCAATAGAAGGGCAGGGGACTGCGTTCATGATGCAGTTTTAAAAAATGTTCAACTGATTTACTGTAGTAGATTGCTGTCTTAGTTTACTGCTAACGGTAAGCTTTTGTATTCTTCAGAAAAAGCCTCGGATTTGTTTACTAAAATTTTTATCTATTAGGGAAAGTTGCTATACTTGCAGTGTGGTTGTATGACCTATGTTCTTTAATAATTAAGGTTCTGTTTAGTATACTTCGCAAGGAATGTATTTAAAAATGTCCTTAATACTAAACTATGATTACTATGGAAATTTCACAGATCAGGATGTATGAATTGTTCAAGAGCAAACTTGGAGACAAGGAAGCGGAAGCATTTGTTCACCTAATTGAAGAAAAGATGGATGCAAAAATCAATCAACGGACGCAATTACTGGCGACGAAGGACGATATTGCCGCTCTTCGAAATGCAACGAAGGACGATATTGCCGCTCTTCGCAATGCAACGAAGGACGATATTGCTGCCCTTCGAGATGCAACGAAGGACGATATTGCTGCCCTTCGAGATGCAACGAAGGACGATATTGCTGCCCTTCGAGATGCAACGAAGGATGAAATGAGAAAATGGAAGGATGATTTATTGCGCACCATTTTTCTTACTTCTCTCGGGCAACTACTGGCAATTGTTACTGCTGTTATTTCCATAATTTTGGTAACAGGAAGGAAATAACAGTTCTCTTCTTACACAACCATTTTTTACAAACTCAGCGTTACCCGTTTGGCCAGCCAGCTGTCTTTTACCGGGATCAGCCATTTACTATCCAGTTCTTCTTTTGTTTGAACCAGGTTATTGAAATAAAGCGTATCTGGGGAAATGAAATTATTATTGATTGCGTATTGCAATTGAGAAAGAGGCAGCATTTGCACTTTATTTTTTACCATAAAGGCCAGCATTTGCCGGTCGAACATATTTACGTTGAACAACTGTTCTATTTGTTTGATCAACCGAACGGAGCTGTCGGTACTGCAGCCACTTACACCCGTAGCACGTTCATCGGCCATCAATACAACAAACTGACCGAAAAGCAGGTTGCCATATCCTTTTACCGGGGCGCCATGCGAATTCCAATTGGCGATAAAACTGTTCAGGAGGTCTTCAATATGCAATGCCTCACTCATCATAAACAGCCGGCTGCTCTGGTACACCCACACTCTTGAATCTGTGGCAAAATCGGCTGGTATTAAATCCCTGTAATTATCTATCATAGTGCAAAATTAGTACAAAACATTCAGATGGCCGTCATGGCAAACTAGCCATTAGGGCATTGTGAATCATTGTACATACAACGTATTTTAGCTGTTAAAGTTTATCACTGAGAGGAAAAATAAAGGATACTTTGGGGTAAAATGCTAAAATAAAAACGGCCCCGAATTAGTCGGGACCGTTATAATCTCTTTACTATATTGAAAATTTCTACTTACACGTTAAACCTGAAGTGCATCACATCGCCATCTTTCACAATGTATTCCTTTCCTTCAATACGTAGTTTACCAGCTTCGCGGCAGGCTGCTTCTGTACCATAGGCAACATAGTCATTGTAGGCAATTACTTCCGCTTTGATAAAACCTTTTTCAAAGTCAGTATGAATAACACTGGCGGCCTGAGGGGCTTTCCAGCCTTCGTGGATCGTCCAGGCACGAACTTCCTGCACACCGGCAGTGAAGTAGGTTTGCAGGTTCAATAATTTATATGCTGAATGGATCAGACGGTCAAGCGCTGGTTCGGTCATTTTGTATTCGTCCATGAACATCTGCTTGTCGGCGGGGTCTTCCATTTCACTGATCTGGGCCTCAATGCTGTTGTTCATGATGATCACCTGGGCTTTTTCACCTTTAACGGCTTCCTGCAGGGCCGCAGAGAATTTGTTGCCGGTGTGCATACTTGCTTCATCCACATTGGCTACATATAACACCGGTTTTTCGGTGAGCAGGAACAGGTCGGCGATGGCCGGGCGTTCTTCTTTGGTAAGGTCAAGACCGCGGATGCTTTGCCCTTTTTCCAGGTGTTCTTTACAACGTACGAGTACGTCGTACTCTATTTTCAGCTTGGGATCCAGGCGGGCCTGTTTTTCAATGCGGCTCAGCTTCTTGTCAACACTTTCCAGGTCTTTCAGCTGTAATTCTATATCAATGATCTCTTTATCACCTACGGGGTTGATAGCGCCTTCGTCACGTAAAATGTTCTCGTCTTCAAAACAACGGATCACGTGAATAATGGCGTCCACTTCGCGGATGTTGCCCAGGAATTTGTTGCCCAAACCTTCACCCTTGCTGGCGCCACGCACCAGTCCGGCAATATCCACAATTTCAATCTGGGTAGGAACGATCCGGTCGGGGTGAACCAGTTCTGCGAGTTTTTGCAGGCGGGCATCCGGCACGTCAACCAGTCCAACATTCGGATCAATTGTACAGAAACGATAGTTGCTGGCCTGTGCTTTAGCACTGTTACTCACTGCATTAAATAAGGTTGATTTCCCAACGTTCGGTAATCCGACAATTCCTGCTTGTAAAGCCATTTCTTTAAGTTTTAAGTTCTATGTTCAACGTTTTAAGTTTTAAGGAGTTAGCCTATAATTCGGGGTTTCCGGTTGAAAAACTCCGAACTTTAAACCTAAAACTGAGAACGGTTTTCGGCGCGCAAAGATAGGGTATTACCGGGTGATAATATATGGCTGGATTCCTTTATCTTCAACGCTTAATCTTATTTCCCTTATGGCATTGAGTCGCATCTGGAGCGCCTTTATTCTGATATCTATTTTAGTGGCTGTTTTTAAGTTTGCCGCCTGTGGTGAAAAGCAGATCTTCAGCTCTATGGTGGTGGGCAAAAAAGGCGATTCAGTGCAGGTGCAGATGAGTCCTGTTGCTACGGCCGATCCCGCAAAAGTAGCGGCCCTGGACAGCAGTGGCCGGGTAGGGGCCGGCGATGTAAAGACCAGGATACAGGTGGCCAATGGGATTGTAGATACCTGTAAAGACGCAGTTACGCTGTGTCTTGAACTGATCGGGATGCTGGCCCTGTTCATGGGTTTTATGAGCATCGCCGAAAGGGCAGGAGGCATCAACCTGCTATCGCGGATAATAGGACCGTTCTTCTCAAAACTGTTTCCCGAGGTGCCCAAGGGCCATCCGGCCATGGGGCATATGATCATGAATTTTTCCGCCAATTTGCTGGGGCTCGATAATGCCGCCACCCCTTTCGGGTTAAAGGCCATGCAAAGCCTGCAGGAGCTGAATCCTCAAAAAGAGGTGGCGTCCAATGCCCAGATCATGTTCCTGTGTTTACATGCGGCGGGTTTTAATATTATTCCGGTTAGTGTTATTGCCATCAGGGCGGCCCAACATGCCAGCAATCCTACCGATGTATTCCTGCCCTGTATGATCGTGACGTTTGTAGGCACCATGACGGCCATGTTCATTGTATCGCTAAGGCAAAAGATCAGGTTGCTGCAGCCGGTTATCGTTATGTGGGTGCTGGGAATTTCTTTGGTAGTGGGCCTGCTGGTGTGGTACATTACCACCCTCAATGCCAATGGCGTTCAGTACTTTTCAGGTGTACTGAGTAATGGGCTGATATTGCTGGTGTTCCTGCTGATCGTGCTGGGCGGGATCTATAAAAAGATAGATATTTTCGATGCTTTTATCGATGGCGCCAGAAATGGCTTTGATACCGCCATCCGCATCATTCCTTATCTGGTAGGTATACTGGTAGCGGTAAGTATGCTGCGTACCAGTGGCACCTTCGATGTGGTGATCGATGGCATAAAGAACTTCTTTGCTTACCTGGGGGCCGATACCCGGTTTGTAGATGGACTGCCAACCGCGTTAATACGCCCGTTAAGCGGTGGTGCGGCGCGGGGGATGATGGTGAGCACTATGATCGCAAATGGTCCTGATTCCTTTGCCAGTCGCCTATCCGGCATTTTTCAGGGCGCAGCTGATACCACCTTCTATGTAGTGGCAGTGTATTTTGGCGCTGTTTCTATCAAGAATACCCGTTATGCCATTGGCACCATGTTACTGGCCGATCTGGCAGGGGTAATTACAGCGATCATCCTGGCCTATCTTTTCTTTGGAAATATTAGTTAGCATCTCCATTGATGGCCGCAAAAAGCGACAAAATATCTTTATCCAGTTCAACTATTTTATTATGTAATAGAATATGCTGATCAAGAAAGGTGGCGCGGGCATCATACAAACTGTCGGCAAAATCAGTTAGATCTGAAAAGGCACTCCTGAAATCATCGAAGTTTTCCTGCAGGGGGCAAAAATCGATCGCCCTATTTTTATAATCCGTGATTATGGGGAAGAGATAGCGCTCTTCAAAAACATCAAACAACTGATCCAGTTTCTCCTTTTGTTTTTCTACGGTAGCAAATTCCTGTTCGGTGACCCGCAGGTCCTCAATGTAATTATCGTATTTGTTGTTAAAGCTATGCAACTGGGTCAGCAAAGGCTGTGTATCGTAACAAACGCGTTCACTTTCATCAATAGATGCTATTTCACTATCCGTAAGCGGACCGCCTTCCTGCAGGTAATGCAACATGGGCGTTAGTAACAAATACTCATTTTGCAGATTATTGAAGGTGATCTGGCAGTGTAACAATATAATATCGGTTGAGGTATAATAAATGTGTAACCGGGTCAATAGTTCTTTGTAGGACTGTGATCCGTTGTGCAGCTCCACATATTTTGTAATGGCTTCCTGTTCCAGGGTGCTGAGAGGCCCTTCGCTGCAATAGTTGAGTTTAATGACATGGAATGGATGGTTAATGATCGTAGGTTTCATAAACACCATTTTACAGTTATATAAAGCTACCGATTATTAAAGCAATATGTAATGAGGTATGATATAGATTTGTGAAAAGGGCTATTTAAAAAGTGTTCTAAGTACATTAAAATCAAAAAGCCCTAACAGTTAATGTTAGAGCTTTTGATGAACTGAAATATCGTTGATCGCAATGGGAAAATAATTATCAGAGCACCTGAATACCGGCATCGATGTATGGTTTTAATACCGGTGAATCGGGTGGCAATTCGGTGATCAGTATGTCTATATCGGACAGGTTGCAAATATGGATCGGCTGGAGGGTGTTGATCTTTTCTGAAATGGTACAGCAAACAACTTTTTGCGAGGAGTCGATCATGATCTTTTTCAACTGCGCAATTTCCCAGTCATTTTCGGTAGTACCGCGTTTTATGTCGATGGAATTAATGCCAAGGAAGCACAGATCGGCATTTATGTTTTTGATCTTGGCAATAGCTTCCGCGCCAATGGTGATCTTGGCGTTTTTCGACACCCGGTCACCAATCATTACTACTTCAATGTTGGGGTGTTGCATATATTCCAGAATGGCGGGAATGCTGCCTGAAATAAAGGTAGCACGTAAAGCCGGGGGCAGTGCCCGGGCCATTTCAATTATTGTAGTACCTCCACTGGTGAGTACAAACATGCCATCCTGGATCAGGGCAGCTGCTTTTTGACCAATGATCTTTTTCTGATCTTGAGAATACACACTCAAACCCGAGTAAATAACATCGTTAAAGGAGTGCGAAAGGGCACCTCCATGAACTTTTATGAGTTTCCCTTCATCTGAAAGCTCCATTAAATCGCGGCGGATCGTGTCTTCCGATACGCGGATCTCGTGACTCAGGAGCGAGGAGAGTACTTTATTGTGCAGGTTCACCTGGTGCAGGATATATGCCTGACGTTCTTTTTTCAGCATAATCTGTAAATTGGGTTGTACTTCAAATATAAAATAAATATGGCATGAAAACGCATAAATATGATTGAATATGCGGTTTTAATTACAGAATAACACGCATAATTGGGCATTGTTTGTTTCGTATGCGTTTTTATGCTGCTATAGTATATGTAGGATGTATGGTTTTGGCGGTATGGTTGCAGGAATTGACAAGAGGGGAGGTTGATACGTTGATGGGGGTGAAAGGGTTGATAGGGGTGATAGGGGAAGGCAGTTGGTAATGAATAATCGGCAAACGGCAGAAAATTTTTAAGCGGCGCCAGATAGTTATTAGTCACAATAACCGCAAGGCCGACGCTTGCAGTCGGCATCTCCGACAGAGTCTGATACTCGTCAGAGTCGTCAGACCCGACACGCTAAGCGTCGTCGGGACCCACTCACCACTCACTATTTCAACGTAAATCGTATAGTAAGCGCAAAGGCATCTGGCACAAAATTGATATCAGGAAGAATGTCGAGTTCGGGTTTCCAGTCTAAGGAAAGATTTACCGGTGCATTGGTGAATTTATAGTCCAGCCCTACAATGCCCGTAGGGCCCAGGTACGTGTCGCCGTCTTCAAAGCCAACATAGGCGCCACCGCCAAGGAACCAGCTTAAACCGGGGGTGTTGAATTTGTTGTGTACTTCCAGCAAACCGCCAAAACCAAAACGGTTGCCCCAGGATACAATGCCCTCAAGCGCCGTTTTATCAGTGGCGAAGTATTTAACCGAAATGCCAGTGCTGAGGGTGGGGGATGAGTTGCCCAACCGCACACCGCCTGCCAGCCGGTAGTCCTGGGCGGATGCTTGTTGGCATAGTAACATAACTAATAATATAACGGGCAGGGTTATGGAGATCCTTTTCATTAAAAACAATTTTTGATTTTCAATGACTAAATACTATCTCTACAAACAGCAACCAGGGCGTATACGGCTGGCCGTTCTGCACGCACCTAACGTTATTAGCTGGTGTATTGATCAATGGTTCTTCAATAAAGACGAAAATAATGCCAAAAGGCATTTACTAATTGACTCTTAATATGATACCCGGCTTTTTTAACTAATAATTAGTTTGTTCCGGTTTTGTTACCTGCTTTCAAGAAAGGCTTTAAACAAATTGTTCACTTTGGTTTCCTTGTAGGTCTCTTCCCAATAAATGCCGGAAAGCGCTTCCTCAGCTTCCAGTGACGTGCTGCCGGTTGTATAACCGCCGGCTACCCCAAGATAACCAGCCGGTTCCTCGTCCTCAAGCACTACCCGGTACAAATAGAAGGTGTAACTTTTGCCATTATGTTTGGCGATCTTCTTTGCCAGGAAAGTGATCTTTTTTACTTCATAATCATCACTGGCTATTTCGTAAACGATTGATTCGCCAAAGGCCTGCTGTGTAGCAAATTGCTTGGGGAAAAGGGTTGTTTTCTTCAATTCTTTCAGGTCATCGTAGAAGTTTATCCTAACGTCCGCATCGGCAGCCAGTTTCAGTATCTCACCAGTAGGTACCGGCTGTTTGTTTTTGAGCAGTTGCAGGACGGCTTGTTTTTTAACGTAATTGTCTTTTACCGTGAGGTAACTTTTTAAGAGATCATTACCGGCGATGCTGTTAAAGCTGCCGATCACCTTTAGCAGGTTATAGACAGATAAGTAGAATTCCTCCCTTTTAAAAGCAGGGATATATTTTCTGGCAGTTTGGATATAATCGTTTGCTGCCAGGGCAATTTGCTCCTGTTTTATATAACCACTGTCTTTTAACAGCAATGCCAGGTCTGCTACAATTGCACAGCTGGCACTGTCCTTTGCCAGTTTTTGAATGGTTGAAAATATGGGTGCCACCAGGCTCAGGCTGTCCCTGAATCCACTTATACTGTTATAGGCGAGACCTTCTGTAGGCGGGTTGTACTGGTTCAACAATTGGGCCAGGCAGGTATAGCTTTCCTGCGTATGAAAATGGGCCAGGGTTGCCAGTAAGGTATTTTTGAGGTATTCTTTTTCGTTGATTAAAGTAGGGTATTGTTCTTTTACAAAAGCAATGGTAGTGGGATCTTTTAACAGGCCAAGCGTTTCTGCCAGTTGCAAATTGACAAAATCTGATAGGGTGTCTGCATAAGATGACTGGTACTGTTTTAGCAATGCCTGATGTAATGCTGGTACGTCCTCGCGGTCAAATTTGGCATTATCTAAAAACTGGCGTGCTTCACTACTTACCAACGAATCCTGGCTGCCCAGGTCCTGCAACAGCATCGCTGCTTTGGATTGCGTTATAAAGTGGTTGTTTTTTTGCGGAATATGTATGGTAAAACTGTTCAAATAGGCTGTAGCATCGGCATTGTTTACAAAATCCTTGTCGCCCGTGATAAATATTTCATACACCAGATCGCCATGCAACAGTATGCGTCTCCTTCTATAACTGTAGTCTTTATTAGTCAATAGTTCTTTAGCCGGCTGACCGTTGTATACTATATCTGTTTCGCTTACCAGGCTGTCTTTGCCGATATACTGTTTCACTTTTTCTTTCCAGAACAGGCTGTCCTGTTTGAACCAGGTATATTTTGAAAGGGTTTCGGAGCCTGCGTAATAAGAACTGGCGGTTGTTGAATCGAATGAAAATCTGAGATTGCTCTCTTTTTGGTCGTTCATCCGGAACGGACCAGGCGTCAGGGCCGAGAACGAAGAATCTGCTGACATATGGGTGCTCCAATGCACAACGGGTGCAGGAACTGCGCGCAGGGACGTAAATATATTTTGGGTAACAGGGGCTTGCTGGTGAAGTGAGTCGGAGATCACCATCAGCACAATATTACGATTGTTCTTTATCAGCGAAACGGCATTCATGTATAGGCCAGCCTGGATGGTATTGGTGCCTTGCAGTTGAAGGCCTTTATATCCCGCCAGTTGAACCGTATCTATTTGCAGGTTGGTATATCGCGTCTCCAGAGATCTCAATAACTCTCTTTGAACAAGTGTATCACTGTTGAGAAAGTGACCGGGGGTAAGATCTTTTGAATATAAAAAGATATACATGCCATTAACCATATCGGTACCGGTAAAAGCGCTTATATGCCAGCCATTGTGATCGGCGCTCAGTTTTTTATTATAAGTTAATTCGGCAGGCGTCATAAAAGAGATGCCCATCACTGAATCGACAAACGGCTTTGCACCAGCTGATACGGGTAATTTTTTGGTAATGATGAAAGAGCTGAAAAATTGCCCGGCATCGGTTGAGGTCAGTGCTTCCTGTTTAACACTGCTCATAAAGGCCACATACAATACGTTCTCATACACAAATGCCTGTAGGCGCAATTTTTCGCCCATGACGGTATGCAGGTATTCGTTGCCTTCAATGCCATTGTTGTATACTTTTTTTGCCGGGAGTTTTTCCTTTGTGCGAAAGATCCGTTGCGCCACCTCGAGTATTAGTGTGTCTTTATTGACACCTCTGCGTGGACCCACCACTGCCATGGTACAGTAATTCGAGAGGTTGAAAAGGTCGGTCATGAACTTCATTTCAATGAGCCCGAATACCTTTACGCTTGCGGCATTGCCCGGCATTGATACTTTATAAAGGCCATCCTTGTCTTCGGTTTCCGTCCAGGGAAATTTTACTTCTTTAAAGGTATAGTCTTTGGCGTTGGTCTTTTTTAAAGAGAATACCGGTTCTACAGTGAATCCCCGTTTTTGTAAAAGCTGAATAACGCCGCTATCGCCGGGTAAATGGGCCGAACCAATGGCAATAAACATGGTGCGCAGTGCGGTAAGGCTGTCGATGCGCCGCGCCATTTTTACGTTCCGTTTTATCAGCAACAGGTCCTTGAACCCATGTGATTGATCTTCGGTCATCGCCTCGATACCGGCGAGGTCCTGGTCGCTGTATAGCCTGACCATTCGCTCCATCATATTATTGCTGGAGGTATTTATATAGGAGGAATCGCCCGCCAGAATATAATCGATATCTGATTTATCTACGAGTTGATCGAGCAGACCGGCCTGATCTGACATATCTTCTACACCGCCCACCCATTTGCCCTGTCGCCGGGCAATGTTGTACAGGTAGGCATCAAGGAAAGTAGGCATTTCGCCTTTTGCCATGTACTCACGAAGCCATTTGTTTTTCTCGGCCACTACATCCCCGGTGGTAATTTCAGCCGCCGGCTTTTTAAACTTTTTGGCCAGTGCATCACTGTATTTCTTATAATCTTTTTCATTCAATAACTGCTTCAGGCTGGTGCCTTCTGCTTCATCGATGGCTTTATTTATATAATAAGCGGCCATTTCATCGGGGTTCACTTCAATGGCCAGCCCTTCCGACTTTTCAATAGCCCGGTAAACCGAATCGCCTAAATTGAACAGGCGATTATCGGTAAGGTGCATGGTACCATATAAATAAGATGGTTGTTTAAGTCCTTTGCCTGTGATGCGCCATAACAAGGTTTTGGGAATAGATTGCTGGCTGTAAGTGCAGGTGGATACGAAGAATACTGCCAGCAGGCAGTATACGGATGAAAGTCGGGGCATAAGTAAGGGTTTAACTATATATAACGTTGAATAAATTCAACTGCGATCTTATGGTTTTTTTCTGGGAAGAGCAGCCGGTTCCTTTTTATCGGCTGGTGGGGTTGACGGCGCTGCTGGTTGCTTTGACGGCACTTTCGGCTGGTCAACCTTTAGTTGTTTGTTGGTTATGGTATCCAATTGCTTTTTTACCTGAACACTATCCAAATGCAAACTGTCAACCGCTGTGCTATCTGTTAAGGTGCTGTCCATTAAAGTGCTGTCTTTTAAGATAACCGGTTTCTTGATATCTTCAAACAATTCAAACTTGGTTTTTGGGCGTCTGTCTTCGAGCCATTTAAAATTGCGGAGTTGTTTGTTTTCTTCCTTTGCCTGCTTTATGGGGTACATGGTACCGTTCACTTCACTAATGAAAACTACTTTATTCAGTTCCTTGTTCTTGAACCGCATGTCAATAATGTCGCTGGTGGCGTTGTTGATACCTACCAGCTTGCCCTTTTCATCTTTCACATAATAGATGCTTTCGCCATTTCCTGTTGCCCGCATGTAGTCAATTTCCCCATTTTTGAAATAACCATTCAGGCGATTTCCCTTTATCTGGTTGAACATGGCTCCTATAGAATCACTGGTATTAATGGCAAAGCCATTCTCCCAAACATTCATTCTGTCTGGTTTCTTATTCTTTGTGTAAAGGAATATGGTGTCACCGGTTATCTGGCTTTTGCTGGCCCATAAAACCGGGTCTCTGAATAATCTAAAGATGGAATCCTTGCCTGAATACCAAAGACTGTCTGATACTGCCTGCATGGAATCGGTATAGATACGAACGTGGTTCCAGGCCTGGAAGTACCTGTCAGTACTGTCGTTTTTGTTTTCAGTGGCCGGCTTGGCTGGTTTATTGGCGGCCTGTTTTGCCTGAGGGGCCGGGGTCTTTGTAACTGCTGGTTTTTTAACCGGCACTTTATCTTTCACTGCCAGCTTAACCGAATCGCGGGGCAGGCTGACCGAATCTTTGATCACGGGTACTTTGACCAGTGCTGTATCTGTAACCACCTGTTTGGCGGAATCGGGAAGCACCTGGAGCGAATCTTTGAGCTGGGGTATTTTTGCCAGTGCCGTATCTGTGACCACCTGTTTGGTGGAATCTGCAATCAGCTCGACTGAATCATTGATCTCAGGCGTTTTTGCCAATGTCGTATCGATAACTACCTCGGGGCGCCCGCTGGCTGAATCTTTGTTCAGGGACAGATTGCCCATGGTAGAATTTGAAACCATGAATTTAAGAGACCTGGGTTGCAGCCTGTCTTCTATACGGGTGACAGCCTTTTTTGCCGCAGAATCAGCCGCCGCTTTCTCCGCTGTTACCTGATTAATAGAATCACGAACCCGTTTGGCTTCCCTTAATTTCTCGAAAGTGCTTATCCGGCCTGAAGCCAGGGTATCGGCTGTAATGTAGATGGAATCCTGGTCCTGTTTTATGATCATTAACGGACGCTGGGTAGCCCAGAAAGTTCCTTCCTTGTTGTCGGCCTCAATAAAATTGGCCAGTACCGATACGCCCTGGGCCGTATCTACATATACGGCATTACCGCGCAAAATGCTTTTGCCTGTGCCGTTGTCGCTGTCAACATTATCGGCTGTAATTCTTACTGCGCCATCATTCAGCGTGGGCCGTTTGCCAAAAAAGGCTTTTCGGTTTTGGGTATCGTAAAACCCGTCTTTGGTTTTGATGGTACGTTTTGAACTATCGACAATAGTGGTGGGAGCAATAAAAGTAGCTATCTGTGTATTGGTATTGTATAATAATGAATCGGTCTTCAGGGTGTATTGCGGGTCCTTGAGGTCTACATTTCTCTTGAAATATACATCCTTCAACTCCTCGTAGTAGGTACCTTCCTTACTGGTTAATACCGATTCCTTGCTTACGAGTTTACCACCGTTATGGTATTCCCCGATCTTCAGGTTCATATCGTACGTAAGATCGTTGGTAGTAAGTACGCTTTTATTATCGGTTAATGATACGTTGTTTTTGAGGTAGGCCATTTTGGTGTCAACATAATATTGCAGGTATTGCGATCTGATGTTGACGGTATCGTTATCAACGATATGCACATTGCCAAAAGCTTCAACGTACCGGGTCTTTTTATTGAACACGGCGCTGTCACAATTGATCACGGTATTATCCTGACGTAATTGAACGTTGCCGGCAAGTATTTGCAGGTCGGTCAACGAATCAGGATGTTTATAGCTAAGCCGGTCGGCATTGATCAACTGAACAATTTTCATTGTATCAGCGCCGGGCCGGGTGGTTATTACCTGTGAATGAACTTTACCAAAAGATAACAACGCTACCAGCGTAACTATCAGCGGCAAACCCACATATCGTATCATTTATAAAGCTTTCCTTATTGTTTCAGTGTGTCCAGTGGCGCTTTTAATGGTCCCTTTTTATCTTTTCCGCCAAACAGGGATATATTAATATAACGTTTGGGATTTACGCGCAGATCGTCGAGCAAGATAGTCAAACTGCGATTGGTGCGTCGGATCTCATCGTACAATTGGCGATCATTTAACAGCAAGCCGGCAGTACCATCTTTGCTATCCAATTTGCCAATAGCGCCTTCCAGTTTCGACATTGTTCTGTTCATACTTGAAATGGCTTCGTCAATCCTTGCTTTTGCTAATTTATCGGTTGCTGTTTGCAGATTGCTGAAAGTGCTGTCGATCTTTGGACTGTTGCGCGCAAAATCAGTAGTGATGGTATTCAAATTGCCAATGGTTTTTGCCAGCATACCGGTTTCGCTATTGAGCAATTTCTGTAATGAATTGCTCGACATGGCCAGATTGGCAACAATACCCTGTAAATTATTACGGGTATTAGGATCGAGGATGGTGTTCAGTTTCTGCAACACCTCATCCATTGACTGCAACGTTTTATTAATATTATTAATAGCCGGGTCCAGACTTTTCTGCAGTTTGTCGGTCAATGCCAGTGAACGTTCGGTACGGATGGTATCGCCTTCTTTCAGGAAGTCGTTACCATTGCCCAAAAATATGTTTACGGAAGTAGTACCTAATAATTCACTATTAAGGGTAGCCACTGAATTCCGGGGTATGTTCAGGTCCTTTGTTAAAGTAATAGTAACCACAATACCGCTCAGGTTCTTGTCTTTTTCCTTTAAGCTGGATACTTTACCTACCTGTAAACCATTAATAAAAACGGGGTTACTTACCGTCAGTTTATCTACGTTCGGAAACACTGCAAATACATCGTTCCCACCGGTACTTTTCCCTTTCAAAAAATTAAAGCCAAGTATAAGCACCGTGATCGCAATTGCGGTTAGGGCGCCTACTTTAGTTTCATTGGAGATTTTCATCTGAATTAGCTATGATGTTTTCAATGGCCAGACAAATCCCCGCATACAATTGTTCACAACCGGGTGAAATTCCTGTACTGATGGTTTCGTCTGAACGGGTTTGTTTTAAAGGTTATCCCTTTAAAACGGCATGTCGGAAGCAAAAGTATATAAAAAATTGAAATAGACGGGGTTGGGGGAGAAGAAAGGCAATAGGCAGACGGCAAACGGCAGAAGGCAGATGCCAAAAGGAGCGAATCTCCATTTTCGTGAGGCTAAAATTGCTGATTGCCGTTTCAAGATTGCCAATCTCTTACGATTTCACAGTTTGTGAAGCTGGTTTTTTTACTGTGGCTTTGGAAACGGGCTGGGTGGTGGTAGTGACGCCCACATTGAGGTAACGTTTTACGGCTTTTACTATAGCAGAAGCCATTTCTCCCTGGCCTTTTGTACTGTTGAGCCACGCTTCATCTTTACTATTAGTAATATAACCGGTTTCAACCAGAATACTGGGCATGGCGGTAGCCTGTAATACCCAAATACCTTTTTCATTTCGTTGTTTAACGCCCCGGTCCAACCGCCCGAATTTGGCAATTTCTTCCTGTACCAGGGTGGCCAGTAGCATGCTTTTGTTGAAAAAGCGTTTGGTCCATAATAATGATTTGGCCTTAAATTCGGGGTCATTAAGATCCGGTACAAATTCATCGCCTTCTTCAACGTCCTCGGCAATGCGTTCCCCAACATAATCACCTTTAATGCTGGTACGATCGGCCGCCCAGATATAGGTTTCGGTACCGCGGCTGGGGTTATCGGTATAGGTTATTTTATAATTTTTAACCTTACGGGTATGTTTTATGCGTTTTTTCCCTTTTTTGGTATAGTAAGTCTCTTTTTTATACCCGATGAATTTTGAATGCTTGGTTTTGGGAGCGGCATTGGCATGGATAGAAATAAACAGGTCGCCTTTATTGCGGTTGGCATAATCGGCGCGGGCCTTTATCTCAGGATAAGTATCCCCCATGCGGGTATAATATATCTTGATATCCGGAAAGGCGGTTTTTATTTGATTGCCCAGTTTCAGGGCAATGGCCAGACAAACTTTTTTTTCGGTGGAAAAATCGCCATGGGCACCGGGATCGCGCCCGCCATGACCGGCATCTATAATAATAGTTTTGACACCCGGCTTAACTGCATGTGCATGAGCGGGCATTGCAGGGGCGGTATCATACGAGGATACGACCATGCAAACGACCGTGCCCAGCAGGCAATAAATCAATTTTTGCAGCATGTATTCCCGGATTTTTAATTTCACTCAGTATTCCGGTATAGCACAAAGATAGTGCTGCAATTGACTTATCAATTAGTTAATGTTCAAAATGTGTTGAAATTCAAGGTAAAAAGGGATTTCACCAATCATCGGTCATCAGTTGCCCGGCATGAAAACCAGCCTGAGCCTGAATCGGGGAGTGGGGATCGTAAAATTCCGAACCTCAAAATTATTTACTGCTTTCTACCTGTTCTGTGGGTGCCGGTGTGGTGGTTTGTTGTGCCGGAGCAGCACCGCCTTCCAGGCTTGATTTATATCTTTTTATGGCATTGACAATGGAAGCTACAATTTCTTCCTGACCTTTGTCGCTGTTGATGTATTCTTCTTCTTCAGTTTGGGTAATGAAGCCCGTTTCAACCAGGATACTGGGCATTCCTGTTGCCTGTAATACCCAAATACCTTTTTCATTCCGTTGTTTAACGCCCCGGCTTAAACGGCCTCCTTTTTCAAACTCATCTTCCACCATCGTGGCCAGTAACATGCTCTTGCCAAAATATTTCTTTTCATAAAGCTGGGAGCGGATCAACGCTTCGGGTGAATTCAGATCGAGCACGTTGGTGCTGTCTTCCACAACCTCACCACCGGTAGAATCGGTCGTATTGCCGCCAGTTGAATTGATAGCACTGCCTTTAAAACCGGTACGGTCGGCAGCCCAGATATAGGTTTCTGTGCCGTGTTCATTATTTTTTTGCCAATAGCTTTCGTATATCGGCTCACGAATCGTTTTTTTACGTCTTTTTGAACCTTTCCCCACATACACGGTGCGGTTTTTATGCCCAACTACCCGTTTTGCATACCAGCCGCCTGCTTTATAACCATTGGCATTGCAGTGAATGGCTATAAAAAGATCACCTTTTGCCTGGTTGGCCATATCGGCCCTGTATCGCAAGGCCTGGTGAATACTGTTCAGCCCCCCGGGTAACTCATCGGTGGTACGGGTAAAGATCAATTTGCTATCGGGTAACTCGGTAGCCAGCGCCTGGCCCAGTTTAAGCGAAATAGACAAGGCCACGGCCGCTTCAGTCGAAAACTGGCCACTGGCACCCGGATCGATGCCGCCATGGCCAGGATCAATTATAATAGTTCCCAGTACGGGTTTCTGTTGCGCCCATGCGCCAATGCCTGAAAACAAGAAAATTCCTGCAACAAAAAAGCTTTTTACGCAGCGATATAATTTTTTTTTATTCATTTATTGTTCAAGAATTTAGGAGACTTTAATCTTCACACATTCTTAATGCTTTAATACCTATTTTTGCCCACCACCTGCATATGATGAACGGACGCAAAAATAATTTAAAAGATGGTTCGGCCCTGATTTTATCTGTATGGCTTTTGCTATTAACGAGTAATATCTGGGCCAATTATTTCTCTATTGCCCATTTTGACAATTCATTAACCCAAATTAAGCAGGATACAACAAAACCTGTACGGCCACTAGATACTATCCCTAAAAGGGTTGATAGCGTTCCGCGCATATCCGATACCATTCCCTCGAAAGATACAGTAATAAACAAAATTGATACTGTTAATGTTCCCGCCTCTGAAGATTCGCTGGATGCGCCGGTGGCGTATAAGGCCTCCGACAGTATGGTGCTGAACGTTCCCAATAAAACGATCACACTGTTCAGCAAGGCGAATATCAAGTACAAGGATATGGACCTTTCTGCCGACAGTATTGACATGGACAATAACAAGCAGATAGTTACCGCCACCTATCGTAAAGATACGGCTGGTAATTTAATAGGGAAGCCGGTAATGATCCAGAGTGGCAGCAAAATGAATTCTGACGTAATTAAATATAATTTCAAAAGTCAGAAGGGGATTACCGAGAACACCATGACCATTCAGGGCGAAATGCTGGTGATCGGGGAAAAGGTAAAAAAGATAAACGAGAAAGATTATTATGCTTACCGGTCGCAGTTTACAACCTGTAATCTCGATACGCCCCACTTTGCTTTTCGGTCCAATAAAATGAAAATGGTTAGCCAGAAGCTGGCTGTATCAGGGCCTATTCACCCCGAGTTTGAGGGGGTGCCGGTACCTATTTATTTACCGTTTGGGTTTTTCCCGTTGTCGCAAGGCCGCCATTCAGGTATCCTGCCGCCTCAATTTTCTCAAAGCGAACAGTTCGGTCTGGGGTTGGAAGGATTGGGATATTATAAAGTGCTGAACGATTATTTTGATGTGACCCTGCGTACTAATTTATATTCTTACGGTGGTTACAATATATATCTGACGCCCACTTACCGCGTGCGTTACCGGTATAATGGGTCCATGAACCTGGCTTACCAGTCGTCGCGGATATTGTCAAGCAGTGGCAAACAGGAGTTCACCAATTCCAAAACGTACAGCCTCAACTGGAGCCATTCGGTAGATAGCCGGGCACGCCCAGGCCAGTCTTTTTCAGCGAACGTAAACATTGCCTCCACTAAATTCAATCAATTAGTACCCAATAATCCTCAGACCAATTTTACCAATACACTCAGTTCTTCTATTGCGTATTCTAAAACCTGGGGCAGTAAGTATAACCTTACGGCTACAGCGAACCATAGCCAGAACAACAATACGCGGGACATTAACATAAGCCTGCCTAATCTGGGGTTCACGATCCAGACTTTTTATCCCCTGCAAAGCAAGGAATTTACCGGTACACCGAAGTGGTATGAGAAACTGGGTATAGGGCTGAACAGTACGCTGGCCAACCAGATGAACTTTAAGGAAGAAGATTTTAGCATCAGGACCATGTTGGATACGCTGCAGTGGGGCGCCCAGCACTCTGTGCCCATTCAGTTATCATTGCCACAACTAGGGGCCTTTCAAATATCACCTGGTATCAGTTTCCAGAATAAATGGTATTCCAAAAGAATGGACCGCTCCTGGAATGATTCTACCTTGAAAATAGATACCACTACTTCAAAGGGATTTTACCAGACCAGCGATGTGTCGTTCAGCCTGGGAGTGAACACGGCCATGTATGGGATGTTTGACAAGTTTGGGAAGAAAAGCCCTATTGCTGCCATCCGCCACGTAATAAGACCCAACGTTTCATTTAGCTATAAACCTGATCTGGGTGCTAAGTATTACAAAAATGTGCAGGTGGACACGGCATTTGGAAAAAATCCAATTACTGGAAGATACGAGGGGCACACACAGCGATTCTCTTATTTCGATGGAAGCATTTACGGCCCACCGTCAGAAGGTGTTTTTGGCGGTATAGGATTTGGGATAGATAATAATATAGAAGCCAAGATCCGGTCGAAAAAAGACACGGCCAACGGCGGATTGAAAAAGGTACGTCTCATAGATGGTTTTGGCTTTACCAGCAGTTACAACTTTGTTGCCGACTCCTTTAAACTGGCGCCCTTCAGCTTGTATATCCGCAGTACCCTGTTCGAAAAGGTCAACATAACTGCCGGCGCTACGTTGGACCCTTATCAGGTAGATAAGTATGGATACCGCATTAACAGATATACCTGGCAGAGCGACACGTCGGGGGCGGGAAATGGGAAAAGTCTGGGTCGTATCACCAATGGTAATATTGCCGTTTCAACCTCATTCCAAAGCTCGAACGTAAAGGATAAGAAATTACAGGAGAAAAGGGAGCAGCAATTGAAGGACCAGCAGGGAATATTAACGGCGGAGGAACAACAGGCGCAATTGGCTTATGCACGCGCTAACCCGGCTGAGTTTGCCGATTTTAATGTGCCCTGGTCGCTTAGTTTGTCTTATTCTATGAGCTTTAGCCGGACAGTTAAACCCGATTATTCAGGTTGGCAAACCCAAACGTTCCAGAACTTAAGCTGGAATGGGGACTTTAATCTTACGCCAAAATGGAAGTTTGGAATGAACGGGTACTATGATATCAAAGCTTCTACTATACAACAGTTTTCCATGTACATTTCCCGCGAAATGCACTGCTGGCAGTTAAGCATCAATGTGACACCAGTAGGGTTGTATCGTACGTTTAACTTTACTATCAGTCCCAAGTCAGGCATCCTGCGCGATCTGCGATTAAATAGAACAAGATACTTCTATCAGTAATGCAGTGGGCAATGGGCAATGACGAAAACGCCTAAAGCCAAAAAAGCGAAAAGCCTAAAGCAAATACAGTTTTGTATTCGCTTTAGGCTTTTGACTTTGGACTTTTGTCCAATATCTTTTAACCAGTTCTTTGTTGCCGCGTCGCTGCCCATTGCCTATTGTCTATTGCCTCTTAGCATTGGCTACGTAATACTCAAGCATTATCTGGTAAACCCGCTCTTTTAATGCTACCGTAGATTCGCCGGGTTGAACCGTAACGGGCGGCAGAAAATGCATTTCCATTTTGTGCGGAAGCAGGAAAAAAGCTTTGCTGGCGGGCAATACTTTTCGCGTATTGAAAATAAGACTGGGAATAATGGCCTTGCCACTATCGATAGCAAGGCGAAAAGCCCCATCGTGAAAGGATTTTAACGGTTGGTCGGTTAGGTTGCGGGTGCCTTCGGCGTACAGACACATATGTAAACCCATATCGAGCACCTTCCGCATTTTCAGATAGCTTTCTTTACGGCTCGCTTCACTTTTGCGGTCAACCAATACCGAACCGGTTCTATACATCAACCCAAAGATGGGAATTTTGGCCATTTCAATTTTAGCAATAGTTTTATTACCCCCAGGTATGGCGGGATAGGAGATAGGTACATCCATAAACGAATTGTGGTTGCAAACCACTACATAGGTTTCACCTGGAACAAAATTTTTTCTGCCACGCACAACTAATGGGCAACCGATCAGCGGAAGATATGCTCCCATCCAGACGCGGGCTATTGCTGCCCACCGGTTGGTTTTTTTTGGTTCGTCAGCGAAATAACTGAATAACAAAAACGGAAGCAGGATCAGTAGCATGGTAATCACAAATACCAATGCAGCCCAAAGGGCGAAAATTCGACCAGCTATTTCTTTAATGATCTTCATCTATTTATGAGTGCGTCTTTTGTCTTAAAATATGCAAGGTAATCGATCTCGGCTAAGCCGAGAGCAATCCGCAATCAGCAAAAAAATTCGAGGAGCCCGATTATCGGGGGCCTTTCCTATTGCCCATTTCCCATTGTCCATTGTTTACAGCGCCCAATTCACAGGATCAATCCCATTTCGAACGAGGTACTCATTAGCCTTTGAAAAATGACGGCAGCCATAGAAGCCATTATAGGCAGAAAGTGGCGAGGGGTGCGCTGCTTTTAACACCAGGTGTTTTGTTTCATCTATCAATACCTGTTTCTCCTGCGCAAACTTCCCCCACAACATAAATACCACATGCTGTTTTTGTTCGCTGATCTTTTTGATGACGTTATTGGTAAACTCGGCCCAGCCAATTTGCGAATGGCTCATGGGTTCCGCCGCCCGAACAGTTAACGAGGCATTCAACAATAATACGCCCTGCTCGGCCCATTTGGTCAAATTGCCGTGGTTGGGAATGGCCACGCCAGTATCGGAATGCAATTCTTTAAAAATATTCACCAGGGAGGGGGGAGGCGGAACCCCGTCTGAAACAGAAAAACACAAGCCATGCGCCTGGCCAGGTCCGTGATAAGGGTCCTGACCCAGGATCACCACCTTTACATTATCGATGGGAGTAGTGTTAAAAGCATTAAAGATCAAAGAGCCGGGCGGGTAAATAGTTCTGCCGGCCATTCTTTCGGTCTTTAAAAAAGTAACAATATTCTGAAAGTAGGATTTGGCAAATTCGGGTTTTAAGGCTGTTTTCCAGCTTTCCTCAATTTGTACGTCCATGGTTTGTCATTAATATTTCGGATAAAAATAAGCAAAGGGAATTTATTTGATATATTAATTTCCTTGGTATGTAACTGCTACGTTTACTAGGTGCTAATATTTTTTTGCAGTTTAATAATCAAGATGCAGTAATATTGTACCCATTGTAACCAAAACAACAAACGCGCAAGGGGGAGCGCTAAACGCAGGATTTGCCATTCGGACTAATCTTCGCGTTAGTTCTTAATCCTTGAGCATTAAGCATTAATCAACCTATCCTTACTGCTGATGTTGAATAATGACACACAGTTGGAAGCCTTATGGCTACAACGATTGCAACAGAACGACGAGCAGGCTTTGGCCGCCATCATGAGAAAGTATTATACCGCCTTATACAATTACGGGACCCGGTTCACCAATGACGAGGCCCTGGTAAAAGATTGTATACAGGAGGTGTTTATCAGTTTGTGGCAACGACGGGAAAGCGCTGCTGAAATTCTCTCTCCCCGATATTACTTACTCCGCGCTGTAAAGAACAAGGTGTTGAAATCATTGCATCAACACACCATCAGGATCAATGCGATGGAAAGCGAATCTGCCTACGATTTTTATCACGAATTCTCTGTAGAAAAACTGATCATCGACAAACAAATGTCTGAAGAGCAGGCTACCACACTAAGGAAAACAATGACGAAGTTGTCTAAGCGCCAGCATGAATTGATCTACCTGAAGTTTTACCAGCACCTCGATCATGCCCAAATAGCCGGGCTCATGAATCTCAACCGCCAGTCGGTGTACAACCTGTTGCACGAGACTATTCAAAAACTAAGGAGCCTTTGGCAAGCGGAGTTGTATAATTAATAATTGGAATACATCGTGAATTCGCAATCGGCAGCCCGCGACACGGCACCGAAAGCCCTGGCGTATGAGCGATCGTTGCCCATTGCCTTCCTCCAATGATACTTTTCCTACAACTTCTGATATATTTTTAACAAAACTCCTATTTCTACAGTAGGATTTAGTGGTAACGGATACTTACTAGTATAACCGAGCTGTATGAAGGATTTCCGGCTTTATGATATATCTGATTTTGTAATAGATGAAGACTTTATTCGCTGGGTACACGAACAGCGGGAAGAAGACAACCTGTTCTGGAATACCTGGCTGCAACAACATCCCGACAAACACCTGGTAGTTGCCACTGCCCGGCGTGTTGTTGAATCTATACAATTTCCGCAAAGTAATATCAATGAAGCACAGGTAGAGCAGGAGGTAAGCCGGTTAATGAATACCATCACTACCCAACAAATGCGGCAGGAGCCGGAGAAAGGAAAAGTAGCTGGTTTTAAATGGTGGTATGCCGCAGCCGCATTATTGTTGTGCGTAACCGGCACCTGGTATTTTTATACCAGAGATACAAGCGTACCTCCCTACGCTTACGCATCAATGGTGGCCGCCAAACAACTGATTGAGCATACCAATACTTCTCAGAATCCACTGATACTGAGATTGCCAGATGGAAGCCAGGTAACCCTCGCTGCCAAAAGCCGCATCAGTTATGCCCATACGTTTGGTTCTGCCGATACAGCCAGGAACGGCGCTTCCCGCGATGTATATCTGTTGGGGGAGGCTTTTTTTGAAGTGACCAAGAACCCACACCGGCCCTTTAGGGTATTTGCCAATGAAATTGTGACCAAGGTATTAGGTACCAGCTTCAATGTACGTTCATTTGAAAAAGACACTACCATACAGGTAACCGTAAGAACAGGAAAGGTAAGCGTATATGCGCAGGCCAATACGCAGGCTTCCGCTAAAATGAGCGAGATCATATTAACCCCCAACCAGCAACTGGTTTTTGAAAGAACCAGGCAAAAATTCCAGAAGGTACTACTCAACAACCCCATTATGATCGTATCCCCGGCCATAGAACGAACAATGATATACGATGATGCGCCGATCGATAAAGTGTTTGGCGATCTCAGTAAAGTATATGGGATCAATATCGTTTTTGACAGCGATCTGTTAAAGAAATGCACGGTAACGGCAGATCTCAGCAACGAACCGTTCTACCAGAAGTTAAGCCTGATATGCAGCGCTATTGACGCACATTATGAATTGATTGACGGACAGGTAGTAATTGAATCAACAGGATGTAAGTAGTGAGTAGTGAGTGGTGAGTGGTGAGTCCCGACGAAGCTTCGCTTGTCGGGATGCGACCGCAGGCGTCGGGATAATCTGTCTCAATGTAGTATTCAAAATATAATAATTGATAATAGTTAAATCCATTTATATGATCAAGTTACCACCCTGATAAAGGGCAAAAAGAACCCCGGCATTGTTCGCACCAATACCGGGGCCGTAGAAATAATTTGTCCTGCTGGTTTAAACAGTAGCGGGACAAACATTGATTAAAACTGATTGCTTTAACCAACTAATAGTACAAAACTATGAAAAAAGTACTCGTTAACCAGTTAATCTACCGGTTTATGAGAATAGGATTGCTGCCATTACTATTGATCACCGGCTTTGCCGGTATGATGTATGCCCGTCCGGTACATGGACAGGAGGTTCTGAACCAGCGTATTAACCTGGTTGCAGACAATAAGGAAGTTAAGACGGTGCTGAATGAGATCAGCCGGCTGACTGATATTAAATTCGTGTACAGCTCCCAGCGCATTCCGGTGCGCCAGAAAATTTCTGTGGCTGCCCGTAATCAGCGTTTGGGCGATGTATTGGAAGTATGTTTGTCGCCCCTGAATATTTTGTATTTCGTTTCCGGCAACCAGATCGTGTTGATGCGGAAAGGAGAGGCCTATAACCTGGCCATGTTTGTAAACGACGATCCCCGAAAATATTTATTGGATGAAGAAGCCCCTGCCAAGACCATAAGTGGTAAGGTGACCGACGAACGCGGAGAGCCGCTGAACGGCGTATCGGTGGTAGTACGTGGTACCAACAGAGGTACCAGCACCAATGAAAAAGGCGTGTTTGTGATCACCGCCGATGCCGGCGAAATACTGTCGTTCTCCATGGTGGGGTATAAAGAATTTGCAGTAAAGGTGGGCGATGAGACCAACATGACGGTGAAATTGCTTGCTGAAACCAGTAACATGAACGAAGTGATCATTGTGGGGTATGGTACCCAACGCAGAAGTTCATTGACTGGCGCCATTACCTCTATCAATACCAAAGCCATCAACGAACTGCCGGTGGCCAGTGTGGAACAGGCGCTGCAAGGCCGGGTGGCCGGTTTAACGGTAACCAACAATGGGGAACCTGGTCAGTCACCCATTGTACGGATCAGAGGGGTGAGTTCTATCAACTTTGCTTCTGACCCCTTATATGTGATCGATGGATTTCCCACCGGTAACCTTGTTAACTTCGACAGCCGTGATATTGAATCAGTAGAAGTATTGAAAGATGCCAGTGCGGCCGCTATTTACGGGTCAAGGGCCACCAATGGGGTAATACTTATTACAACCAAAAAAGGCAGACGCGACAATAAACTGAAAGTAACGCTCGATTCTTATATCGGCACCCAAAAGGCCTGGAATAAGATCGATCTGTTGAATACAGAGCAATACCTGAAATATGAACGTGCTTTGAACGGCGCTGCTAATATTGAGCTGCCACCCCGGTTACAGTCGGCCAATTTCAGCCAGCCCATTTATGCAGGTGCTACCCAATCTTATGCCCAAACAAATACCGACTGGCAGGACGCATATTTTAAAAGCGGCGTACTGATGCAGCACAATATTGGCGTAAGTGGCGGTAATGACGTAAGCCGTTTCTACAGCTCGGCCGGTTATTTCAAACAGGATGGTATTGGCCAGGGCGTGTATTATGAAAGGGGTAATTACCGCATTAACTCAGAGCACCGGATCAGCAAGGTGTTCGCCTTTGGTGAAAACCTGTTCCTGTCATATTCAAAACAGCGGTATGATAATACAACCGGTAATCGTACCAGACTGGTGAATGTAATACGCAGCCTGCCTTATTTACCAGTGTATGATCCTACTACGCTGGGTGGCTACAGAAATGCCGAGAACAGCGTGGATGGCGCCGACCCAACCAACCCGGTTGAAGATGCGGTGTTACTGGGTAATGCTGTTCGAAAAACCTTAAAAGTATTAGGTACGGCCTATGTAGATGTGAATTTTACTCCCTGGTTAAAATTCCGTTCCACCTTTGGCGCAGACCATGTGAACCTGTTCCAGCATCAGTTTAAACCTATTTACAACGATAAAGGCCGTAGTGAAAAACTGGCCACTGTTGATGATGTACGCACAACGCTCACCACGTTGTTGTTTACCCAACAGCTTACGTTCGATAAAACAATCGGTAATCATCACATCACAGCCACCGGTGTATATGAAACCCAAAGCACCAGGGCTTTTGGCGAGCAAATAACCGGTAACCAAAGTACCAACGAAATTGAGACCATGTTTGGTGCCACAAACGTTTCCGCCTTCAGCACCAAAAGCGAAAACCTGTTGATCTCCTATGTGGCCAGATTGAATTATGAATTTGGGGGAAAGTATATGCTGAGTGCTGCCATTCGTCGTGATGGATTATCAGTTTGGGCACCTGGTAAAAAATTTGCCAACTTCCCTTCCGCATCAGTTGGCTGGCGGGTTGATCAGGAAGATTTCATGCGCAACGTGAAGAACATTTCAGAATTAAAGATAAGAGCAGGTTATGGTGAAACCGGTTTAAATGGTATTGGCATTTTCGGCAGACTGCCCAATTCGCAATTGGCAAACGATTATCCATGGCAGGCGGTGGTATCACAAAACGGAGCCTTGTATCCCTTTAATAATACCCTGCCTTCAGGTGGTAATGCCTCGTTCTATAATGCCATCTCAAACCTAAATCTGGAATGGGAAAAAACAAAACAACTGAACATTGGCGTTGACCTGGGATTGCTCAATAACCGCGTCAGTTTATCTGCCGATTACTACCGTCGCAAAACTGATAACCTGATGTTGAATGTGCCTACGCCAGGTTCATTCGGATTCAATACACAGGGTGTACTGGCAAACGTAGGAGCTATGGAGAACCATGGGTTCGATCTGCAAATGGGCTACAAACAAAACGTTCGTGATTTTAAATGGGATATTACCGGTAATATCAGCTTCATCACCAATAAGGTGGTAAGTCTGAATACACCTAATGCTTCCATCGATCAGGGCGGCGACCAGGATTTTGGTGGTGGCGGCGCCATTACCAGAACAAAAGCCGGTGAAGCCATTCAATCGTTCTACGGATATGTTGTTGATGGCATTTTCCAAACTGATGCAGAAGTGTTAGCCAGTCCGTTCCAGACAGATAAAACAAAAGCCGGCGACCTGAAGTTCAAAGACATCAGTGGGCCGGACGGAAAACCCGATGGCGTTATCACTTCCGATGATAGAACTTTCCTCGGTAACTATTTGCCTGACTTCACCTACTCGTTGAACCTGGGCGCCAATTATAAGAACTTCGACTTGTCAGTGTTTTTCCAGGGTGTACAGGGTAACAAAATATTCAATGCTACCCGCATTATCAGTGAAGGTATGGCACGTTTGTTCGGCTCCGGTACCGCTGTACTCGATGCCTGGACGCCTACCAATACGCATACCAGTGTACCCCGTGCCATCAGTGGCGATCCTAACCAGAATGTTCGTCCTTCCACCCGCTGGATAGAAGATGGGTCATACCTGCGGTTAAAAAATATCATGATAGGCTATACCATCCCTGCCGGCTTTTTACAAAAGGTCACCAGGAGTACCGTAAGCAGTTTCAGAGTATACGTTGCTTCGCAAAACCTGTTGACCTTTACCAAGTATAAAGGCTGGGACCCGGAAATTGGCTCTAAGATCACTACTCTTACCAACGGTATCGATTATGGGCAGTATCCTGCCGCCCGTTCGTTCCAGTTTGGCGTACAGGTAGGTTTTTAACCAGATGTTTTATTCATGAAAAAACAATTGATCATTATGAAACCAAAACATATTCTCAGGTATAGCATCGGTTCTGTATTAATACTTGCGGTAACGATCATTGCCTGTGAAAAGCAACTCGATAAAACAAATCCCAGCTATCCAACGCTGGATACCTATTTCCGCAACAGCGATGAACTGTTGAAAGGCACCAATGCCATCTATTCTATTTTTCATGGCGGTTCGCTGGTTGGCCGCGAATGGTTCTTTATACACGACCTGCGCAGTGATGATGTGTCAGCTGGTGGGGGGCAATTGGAAGTGCCCCGCGCACAGATCCTGAACGGTTCTACCACGCCCGACAATTCTGTAATGAATGCGGTTTGGAATGGTTTGTATACCGTTATGCATCGCGCCAATACGGTTTTAAAGTACGCGCCCAATGTCTCAGATAATAATGCCTTACGCGACCGTAATGTAGGCGAAGCCAAATTTTTCAGGGCATGGTCATTATTTGAGCTGGTATCAATGTGGGGACCTGTGCCCATGTACCTGGAACCGGTTACAGCATCGAACCAGTTTCAATCCCGCACAACGGAGGCAGGTATTTACGATCAGATAATAAAAGACCTGACCGATGCATCAGCCGCCTTGCCACCCTCTTATGGCGATGAAGACCGCGGCCGTGTTACCAAGGGCGCTGCCTATGCCATGCTGGGCCGGGTGCAAATGCAAAAAGGCGATTATGCTGCCGCCAAAACCGCGTTACTGGCTGTAAAGAACCTGGGATATACCATTAATATTCCTTATGGTGATAATTTCCTGGAAGAAACAGAATTCAATAAAGAATCTATCTGGGAAGCAGTATACTTCGAAAACAAACCGAACCAGTTTAACTGGGGTGGGCAGGGAGACGATCCCAGTCAGCCACAGGGCACCGTACGCAATCAGGAATATTCGCCTATTGCCTGGCGTAACCTGATACCATCGAATCGTTATTTGAATGAGTTTGAGAATACAGCTACCGGCGCCGCCAAAACCGATCCAAGGTTTGCTATGTCGGTATACCAATCGGGCGATACCTATAACAACGGCGCAGCTGTTCTTACTGATGCTGATCAGAATGGTAATTCATCCGTATTGAATGGCGTTACCAAAAAAATAAGCTGGCGCAAGTTCATGATCATTTATAAACACGGCAAAGGTGGTGATCGCGCTGGTGGTGGAAACAACCAGCGTATCATCAGGTATGCTGAAGTGTTACTTATGCTGGCTGAATGTGAAAATGAATTGAACAATCCGGCTGCTGCAGTAGATTATTTAAACCAGGTGCGTGACCGGCCAGGAGTGAATATGCCGCATTATCCAACGGCACAATTCCCCACAGGTACAAAGGCTGAAATTGTTAAAGCTATCATGCATGAAAAAACAGTAGAGCTGGGCGGAGAAGAAATTCGTAATCGCGATATTTTACGCTGGCGGAAAAAGGGCTATTTCACAACAGACCCGCTGCCATACTTCAAGAAAGACCGCGATGAACTGCTGCCTATTACCCAACAGGAAATAGACAACAATCCGCAGCTGGCTACAAATGGTATCAATAAACAAAACGGAGGGTATTAAAAATATTTCTAGCCTATGGGTTCATCAAAAAAGCAAATTGCTTTTGGGTTACCGGTATTATTGATATTTGTTTTTTCAGTCGGTTGTAAAACCAATGAGCGCGATACTTTATTTACGTCATTGCCCTCAATAGCGACAGGTATACATTTCATCAATCAGGTAAATGAAACAGATTCAACCCATTCGTTCATCAATGAATTTGGCTATATGGGTGGAGGCGTAGGTATTGGTGACTTTAACAACGATGGATTAAAAGATATTTATTTTACCGGTAACCAGGTGAGCTCAACACTGTATCTCAACAAAGGCAATAACAGTTTTGAAGACATAACGGCAAAAGCGGGTTGCGGTACCAGCGGATGGGCCACCGGCGTAAGTATTGTAGACATCAATAACGATGGGTACGATGATATTTATGTTTGTGTGTTTGGAAAGAACTTACTGGAGCGGGCCGCCAACCTGTTGTTTATTAATCAGCATGACCTTACATTTAAAGAATCTGCGGCGGAGTACGGCCTGGCAGACACCAGTTATTCCACCCAGGCGGTATTTGTTGATTATGACAAAGACGGCGACCTGGATATGTACCTCGCCAATTACCTGCTCAGCAGCGGCAATGCCAACACTATTTACCCACGGGATCGATCAGGACAGTCACTTGCCAATGATAAATTATACCGTAACGAAGGCGTAGTAAAAAGTACCGGTCATCCGGTGTTCACCGATGTATCATTGGCCGCCAATATTAAAGACGATGGCTATGGATTGGGTGTAGTGGTAAGTGATTTCAATAATGATAACTGGCCGGATATATATGTAGCTAATGACTTTTTATCAAACGATATCCTGTGGTTGAACAACCGCAATGGCACGTTCACCAATTGTATTGGCCGCAGCATGCAGCATCAGAGTTATTCCAGTATGGGCGCCGATGCAGCTGATGTAAACAACGATGGGTGGCCCGATGTAGTAACGCTGGATATGATGCCTGAAAACAATGAGCGGCGTAAGCTCACCTGGTCGGTAATGAACTACGAACGGTATCAGTCAGAACGCTCCTATGGTTATGAGCCAGAGTTTATGCGCAATATGCTGCAGTTGAACAATGGTGCATTGGCCGCTGGTGATACGACCATTCCTTTCTTCAGCGAAATTGGCCAACTGGCCGGCATCTCCAGCACCGACTGGAGTTGGAGTGTATTGATGGCTGATTTTGATAATGATGGCTGGAAGGATATGCATATCACCAATGGTATTGGCCGTGATTTTATAAACGCCGATTTTCTGGAATTCAGTTCAACCGTAATGGGAAGGGTGACCGATATAAAAGAACAGCGGAAACTGATCAATAACAAACTGGCTTCCTTACACCATGTAGAGCTGGGTAATTATTTGTATCGAAATAATGGCAATTACACCTTTACCGACGTATCACAACAGGCCGGTGTGAACGAAGCCTCTATGTCGAACGGCGCGGCCTGGGCTGATCTGGATAACGACGGTGATGTAGACCTAGTAGTGAATAATATCAACAAAGAAGCATTTGTATTGATCAATAGGACCAATGAAAAAGGAAAGCCGGTTACGAATCATTCTATTGCTATAACATTAAAAGGAAATGGTTTGAACCGGGCTGCCTTTGGGGCGAAAGTAAAAGTGTATACGGGCAACCAGGTGCAGGAGCAGGAGCAGAGCCCGGTACGCGGGTATTTCTCAACAGTAGATACAAAACTGCTGTTTGGAGTAGGATCGCATATGCATGTCGATTCCATTGTTACCATTTGGCCCGATGATACTTACCAGGTATTACGGCAGGTGGCAGTGGATTCGTTATTGGTGATACCACAACAGCCTGTCAGACAAACGTGGAGAGCAAAGGACACGGATGATCTGCAGGCTGTATTTTCAGATGTAACAAGTACAACGCAGATAAACTATCGCCATGTAGAAAGTAATTACAACGACTTTGCAGAGCAACGGTTGTTGCCGCAAAAGTTTTCGCAGTTGGGTCCGTATATAACAACGGCCGATCTCAATCACGATGGCCTCACCGATCTGTTCGCAGGTGGGGCCTTTAATTTCTCCGGACAGGTTTTCATTCAACAAAAGAACGGACAATTTAAAGCGCATGCCCTTACTGATAGTATAAAAATGGAAGAAGACCAGGATTGTATTTTTTTCGATGCAGATGGCGATGGCGATCCTGATCTTTTGATCACCAGTGGTAATACGCAAATGGAGGAGAATTCGGCATATAATACCCCGCGGTTATATACCAATGATGGAAAGGGTAATTTTCAATTGCAGCCCAAAGCCATACCGGCCGGGATACGCATTATTGCCGGCTGTGTGCAGACAGGCGATTATGATGGCGATGGCCAACCCGATCTGTTTATTGGCAGCCGGGTAACCAAACGCTATCCATTGCCTGGCCGCAGTTATATTTTGCATAACGACAAAGGCGTATTTACCGACGTTACCGCCAACGTTTGCCCTGCACTACAAAATCCCGGCATGATCACTGCTGCTGTTTGGACCGATCTGAACAATGACCACCGGCCCGACCTGGTGATAGCAGGCGAGTGGATGCCGGTACGGTTCTTTAAAAACAACCGGGGGCATTTACAGGAAATGAAAACCGGGGTAGGAGGGTTGAGTGGAATGTGGCGAAGTTTGGCGGCCGCCGATATTGATCATGATGGCGATATAGACCTCGTTGCCGGTAACCTGGGTATGAACTGCGATTACCAGGTAAGCGATACCACACCGATGGAATTATATGCCGCCGACCTGGATGGAAATGGAAGCATCGATCCAATCCCTTTTTATTATATAAAGGACCAAACGGGCAAAAAGCGATTATACCCTGCGATCAGTCGCCGCCAGTTTGCAGACCAGGTCCCAGCTATCAAAAAACAGTTCCTGCACCATGCGCAATATGCGCAGGCCACTTTCAACGACATCTTCAAGGATAAGGACAGTCTGCACCATTACACCTGTACCGAAACCCGCAGCTGCTGGTTCGAAAATACCGGGAATGGACAATTCCGCCGCCATTACCTGCCGCCCGAAGCCCAGTTTGCGCCAGTAAACGCCATTTTGGTGGATGATTTTGATGGGGATGGGGTTACCGACCTGCTGCTGGCCGGCAATGAATATCAGACAGAGGTGATGACCGGCCGGTACGATGCCAGCTATGGCTGCTTTTTGAAGGGGATAGCCAATAAGAACTTCCTGGCCATTCCGCCTACCCGGAGCGGGTTTATCGTACGTGGCGATGTAAAAGATATGGCATTGATAACCACTACGAGGGGCCAAAAACAGGTAGTTGTAGCCATAAATAATGATTACCTGAAGGTTATGGCTGTAAATCTCATGAAATAGTTTGCCTGGGACAAGGAAATTTACCGGTAAAAAGCTATTTTTGCGTCCCCGATGAAAATTGGGTAGAGTTCTTAGGTCCGGTAGCTCAGTTGGATAGAGCAACTGCCTTCAAATTACTAGGAGCCTTATAAGGGAAACGAAACCTTATAAGTGGATGCCACTATATCGGTGAAACCTTCCTGCGCAAGCAGATGGCAATACCGAGGAAACTTTAGAATCATCTGGTGAAGGGTAAATTCTGATGGTATTTTTTTATGATTTATCATCATACCAAGAGCAAAGGTGATTTAGGTGTTTTAAAGGCTAAACTTGACCTGTATCTACAAGGTTTTTTGATTCTGTCACCTGAAACAGAACATGCGCCATTTGATTTAGTTATCTATAAAGATGGTGTTTTTAAATCTGTTCAGGTCAAATACAGAAACCTAAATAGAAACGGAGTGCTTCAAATACCTTTTCGAAGTTCTTATAGTACTTCAAAAGGAGTGATAACTAAAATGGTTGATAAGGCTAACATTGACATTTATGCAGTGTATTGCCCACAAACAGATTCTTGTTATTACTTTGATCCCAAGCATTTCAACAGGTGTATAAGTTTAAGGGTAAAAACATCTTTGAACAATCAGCAACAAGGAATTCGATTGGCTGACGACTTCAAAAAGGTTCCGTAGAGACTACACGTGGCAC
Organism: Niastella soli; assembly: GCF_017742245.1. Classification (GTDB taxonomy): domain Bacteria; phylum Bacteroidota; class Bacteroidia; order Chitinophagales; family Chitinophagaceae; genus Niastella; species Niastella soli. Next base: position 1,359,899 of record NZ_JAGHKO010000004.1, on the reverse strand, counting down.
ACCTGAAATGGTGAAGATATAGTCCAGACCACAAATCTCGAACGTAGCGTCGGGAGCGAGGAAACTCGTAGTAGGTAAGCTAAGCAGTAGGTCATTGGTTCGAATCCAATCCGGATCACAAGAAAAAAGGTTCACAGCAATGTGAGCCTTTTTTTATGGCCGTAGCATTACAGTATTGAGCACCTCGTCCGACACTGAAATTCAGAAAGTTAAGAGAATTGGTTTCTGAGAAAGAATCAACTTATTTATGCGTAAACTTCTAAATAGTTAATGAATTTTCTGATGCTTTAATCCTTATGCTAAAACAGCGATTTTGAAAATTTGCCAGTGCTTTTAGCACATTAAAAATCAAACTAACTATCTCTTACGACCAGGCATAACTTATGCTGCTTTAAAGGAAGGCAACGAATGAAAGAGCTGCCTAAATGTAACCCTTAATTGACAATTAGAACACTCACGCAGGTCAGAGCGGTTCCGACCGCTTCAAAATGAGGCAGCGCAACCGCTCCTCGTTATCGTCACCCCACTTCCCCAAAACGGCAATAACAGGAATCAAGGTCTTTCCAAATTCAGTTAAACTGTATTCCACTTTCGGCGGAACCTGCGGATATATAATTTTTGAAATCAGTTCGTGCCCTTCGAGTTCTTTCAGCTGAATATGCAATACCCTTCGCGACGCATCGGGAATTTTTCGTTGGAGCTCGCTGGGGCGTTTATAGCCTTCATTAATAAACCACAGCAGGCGCATCTTCCATTTTCCGTACAGCACTTCCCCGGTCAGGTCAAGACCGCAATGGAGGCTCAACGGTATCTTCCTTTCATACATGTCATAAAATTAGCCAATGTTCCAAAAAGCACAATAAGAGAAAAAATTATCCTATGCCATTCTCTTTTCCGTACTTGTAAAAACTGATGATACAGCCGAATTTTGTCCTGAAATTTAAATGTAATGGAACAGGGATTTGATTTCCACAGCGAATTATCAAGATCGCATTGGTAACTGGCGGCACAAAAGGCGCCGGAAAAGCAATAGCCGAACGACTGTTACAGGCGGGGGCCACGGTTATTACCGTAGCAAGAAGCAAACCCGGAGAAGAAAATAACAACCTGCACTTTATTTCTGCTGACTTAAGCACATCGGAAGGAACAGAAAAAGTCGTTAAAGAAGTTTTATCAAAATACGGCAGGCTCGATATTCTTGTCAACAACCTCGGTGGCTCGGCTACACCGGGCGGCGGCTTTGCTGTACTGACCGATGAAGATTGGGAAACAACTATCCGGACCAACCTGTTAGCGCCTGTACGCCTGGACAGGGGATTTTTACCTGTCATGATAGAAAGCGGAAGCGGTGTAATTATTCATATTGCCTCCATCCAGGGCAGGTTGCCATTGTATGATGCCACATTACCTTACGCAGCTGCCAAAGCAGGTTTGATCAATTACAGCAAAAGCTTATCCAATGAAGTTTCATCAAAGGGTATTCGTGTATTAACCGTTTCGCCCGGCTGGATCATGACAACCTCAGCAACGGGCATGATGGAACGGATTGCAAAGGGTTCAAACATTACCGTGGAACAAGCTACACAAAGCGTCATGAACGCATTGGGTGGCATTCCTTACGGCAGACCCGCTAAGCCGGAAGAAGTAGCCGAACTGGTAGGGTTTCTTGTTTCGCCGAGAGCCGGTTACCTCACCGGAACGGAATATGTCATTGACGGGGGTACCATCCCGACCATTTAACGACATTTTTATAAACACAAACACCAAATTATGAAACTACCCCAGGTAATTGCCGGTTTGCTGATGGCGCAGGAAAAATATGATGCCAATGCATTTTCGGAGTGTTTCTCTGATGATGCAGTTGTCTTTGACGAGGGGAAAACGTATCATGGAAAAAAAGAAATCAGGCAGTGGAATGAGATGACCAACGTGAAATACAAAACAAAATACGAACCGCTTGAAATTTCGATCGCAGGAGACACGATCACCCTTACAGCTGAGGTTTCAGGAACATTTGATGGCAGTCCCGCAATAATCAAATACCATTTTGAAACAAGACAGGGCAAAATTACTTACCTGAACATACGCTAAGGCCCCAAACCAACATGGGAAGCCTGTGCTGCTTTCAATGCAAGAGACATTGATGCAGCGCTTTCAGCAATGCATTCTGATGTTCAATGGACAAAAGCATTTGAAAGAGGTTATGTAAGCGGACATAGTGAAATAAGAGAATATTGGACAAGCCAATGGACAGAAATAAATCCCAACGTCCAGCCTGTGGGATTTAATGAAAGGCAGGACGGAACTTTGTAAATTACTGTTCATCAAAGAGTAAAGGACTTACAAGGCAATACGATTTTTGATGGAATTGTAAAGCACATTTACACTTTGAAAGACGGCTTGTTACGACGAATGGATATTGAGCCAAAGGGCCGCCCGCTCTCCGCCATGTTCATTTCCCGCGAACAAGGAGTTCTTTCTAAAAAGCGTCAACGGTCTGATCGCACTTCAACCGAGTTGTTGTCTGGTTCTAATTTCCCGTTTTGCAGCAGTAACTGTATCCTGCCCCACTGATTGCATGCATAAGTGATGGCTTAGCCTTTGGCGTATCTGTTGGCTGGGATACCTTTTATTTGGTTATTACATAATTCGCAATATAAGCAAGGCAAATAAGTCCGATTATATACTGGAAGATTACAATCAAAAGATAAAGAGGCTTCCTTAGTTCAAGCTCTTTAAAATCCAATTTTAAACCCCAAAATATAAAACCTGTATAAATAAGAATAACTAAATTTCGAGTAAAAAAAATCTTTGCTTTTATCCAAAAGGAAGGCTGATCATCCATATTGTTAGCTTTTAAACGTTCATCAATTTGCTTAAACTTATCTGGATAATAAGCGTACACTAATTTACTGTACAGAAAAAAGTTAAGAAAGGATAAAAGAAAGAAAATTATAAAGCTATTGACAACTACTTTAAACTTATCATACCCATAATCCCACCAAACTGCATCAAGCCAATTTTGGAAATTACCTAGTAAGTAACTTTTGTTTAAATATTTAAATTGCCGGTATTCTTTGTCAATTTTCTCATACCCATAAGAGAAATTATTTCTCTGCTGCATTTCAAGTAATTGCCTGAATATGTAATCCTTGTATGATGTTGTAAGTTTATCATTCAAGATTAATTTAAAATATTCATAATTAAACTTAATGTTAGGGCTTAACTCATCATTTATAAAAAGATCGCATGGCTTTTTAAAATCTATAATTTTAAAACCGGTTAGAGCCAACTCTGAATTATCTGCAAATTCCAAGTCCATTAACCGTATGTGTTTAGGCAAGCTATTTCCTCCGATTTCTAGGATTCCTTCAATTCTGGCGTGCTCTATAATAATTGAATCAAATTTACCAAACAGGATGGGTTTATTTCCAGGCTTAACACGTGAACCAAGAATTGATTGGAAAATCCCCAAATATCGAATTATAGAATTTTTTATACACAATAAACGAATCGGGGAGTATTTTGTGGAAATAAATAATTCGTCCAGCGTATCTTGTATGGATAGCACATCACAAGTATCTGAAAAGTTTAAGCTAAAATGACCCTTACTCATGTATAGAGAGTGAAATCTGGTAATGCCACACTGCACTTTACGTCTAAAAATTGTGGTATCGTTTTCAATTATTGTTGTAAAATAATAATCAGGAATTTCATCAAGAAATTTGGGTCTCTTACTTGCAAATAAAAGTCTCTTATTATTGGTTGTTATCAATTCTATCCTCCACCTATCATTTTGATTAGGTGAATTCAAAAAGGCAATCCCTGAATGGTTATGTTCTGAACTAAGACCAAACATTTGGGAAAATGCGATTCTTATTATTGCTAACTGAAATATTATCGTAAGTATTATAGTTCTTAACATAAATAGGAAGCGTAGAATAGATTAAGTGAAGAAGTTCTCTAATCTTTAATTTAAGTTGGTTAAATGCTAAAACCAGAAGAAGAAAATTAAAAGCTGAAAACAATAAATAATTTAACCATATTAAAAATATTTGGGAACATCGACCGAAAATATAGGCAGGTTAAAACAATTTCATCGAATTAAAAAGGTGAAAAACACCCTATTTATCTTTTAAACCTATGCGAGCCTTCATCTCATGAACTTTACCGAAAGCTGTTTAAAAGGTTGCCGTATTGTGTAACTTTTGAACCAGGCGCAAGAACCAATTTGCATACATATCCAAGAGGTTAGGTATTAATAGTGATTGAAGACAACGGCTTTTACTAGGGAATAGGAAAACCTGCACAGACAATCAAAAAAGACGATGTGGATAACATCTTTGAGAATACTCAGCATTGGCATGGAGCATAGGCTACTAATGAATGGTTCATATTGCCATCTCTAATTATAAGGATGAAGAGTATAAACAAGCAATCCGGTAACCCGCTTTTGAAATGTGCTCACTACACTCTGGAAAATGTTGGCCCGGCTTGATCTATCGTCAGCCAACGTTATCCAGTATGAAAATTAAAACATCCGTAATTTGTTATAAATCATAGATTTTATTTTGTGCAATTGGCTCAAATCTTCCTTTAATTGGTTTGAAGCAAATCCAATCCGGTTCACGTAGGAAGCTCTCCGATTTATCGGAGGGCTTTTTAATTTTGGTTACTCAGTAGCATAGCACATCCGACGGCCGTATTACTACCAGATGGAAAATAATGATTGTCATGGAGGTTCGTTTATAAAGCAGTAACAGGTGTTTTCAAAAAAAACACTTTTTTGCCTTAGAACTCCTATATTCGCAAAGTCTCTGTTTTTTTGCGTCAAAATTAGCCTCCTTTCTTTCTGACGCATGGTGGTTTTACTTATTGTATCACAATATTTGTTCTAGTTTATCAGTAGAAATTTATCGTATTGCGTTTTTGTTCCTGTTTTCAGTTTCGTTTAAAGTTTTAGCAAGCCTTTATTAGTTAACTTTTAAAATTAACGTCATGAAGCTTTCTGATTTTATTCTGTTAAATGAGGAGGATAAAAAATACGCTGTCATGAATAATGCAGTGGCATTAGCTCAGAGATCCTACCCGGACACCATTGTTTTCCTGTTTCAGCTCGATTATTATTACATTGAAGCTTATTGCAACAAAACCGACAAGAGCATTGAAGAATACCGGTTATTGCCGGATACGAATGCCATAAGCCATTACCTGGAGGCCATTCCAATAGATGACTTACTAAACTGATTTATTTTTTAAATGGTAAAAGGTGTGGTTCACTTGCAGTGTATCCACACCTTTATTATTAATTTGTGAGAATGTAAAAAATAAGTAGTACCTTCGTTCAGTCAATTTGAGCCTCGCATTAGTATTCATTAATTAGACTGTTCAGTTAATCTGCTTTATAGTTAGTTTCTTACTTCTTGCTTTCCTCGAGATTTTTTATCAATTAATTGTTACGAATGAACATTTATGTTTCAAATTTAAGCTTCGACGTACAGGATGAAGACTTAAAAGATTTTTTTGCTCCTTATGGAGAGGTTACTTCAGCTAAAGTTATTACAGACAGAGAAACCGGCCGTTCCAGAGGTTTCGGTTTTGTTGAAATGACAGATGAAGCTGCTTCAAAAAAAGCAATCGCTGAGTTGGATGGCGCTACTGTAGAAAACAGGACCATCAGCGTATCTGTTGCCAAACCAAAAGAAGACAGGCCTTCCCGTGGTAACGGTGGCAACTTCAACAATGGAAATAGTTATAATAAAAATAGATACTAAAGTCATTTTTGTTAGCCGTAAAGCCCCGCAAGGGGCTTTTTTTTTGCCGTGTAATCCCAAACCGGGTAAAGTGACCAAATGCGATGGAACAGCTATTGAAAACGGCACCATCATTACAGTTCATCCCTCATGCTTAATATCAATGATCTAATTGCATACAATTTGGATAAATCTCCTTTTAATTGGTTTGAAGAAATTCCAATCCGGGTCACAACTTTGTTAAATGAGGCGTCATACTTTGACGCCTTTTTTTATGCAAATGCCCGTCCAGTCTGCATTTGCTGAAATTTTTCGTATCAAAGCAGTACAAACGAATACAAGCAATTTGGGGACTAATTCGGGGACCTTCTGGGGACCTATATTTACAGGTCCCCACGAACCAAACTGGTTTTGTGAGTGGTCATGTAAGGAGATTTTAAAACTTTAAAATCTGCGTGTATGATCGTAAAGCAAGTTCTTTCTATTCTATTTTTTCTTAGCCGAAAAAGATCGAAGTTACCACTACGGCCAGTGGTTTGCGCAACGCCAATGCTATTAATGGGATCATAACCTTGCTAATTAACCTGGTTTAAAAATAAGTTCAGATCGCCATTCACCGCCGCTTTATACAACAAGGCTTTCCATACAAGTATATAAGCCATTTTATTATCTGTTGCTGCTTTTATCAAAGCATATTGCGACTGCATCAGGTCGGCAAAGTTGGCTAACCCCGATTGATACCGGGATTGTAATGCTTTATTTGAAAAACTGGCTGATTCATAAAACAAAAGGGTTTCCCACTACGACTAATGCAGTGCTAAGGGTTGTATCCGCCAATTCATTTTGTTTTTTGAGTTGCCAGGAAATTTCATTCTGCTTTTCTTCAATGGATCGGATGATAAGATCCTGTTATTGTAAGTGGCATAGTTAACCTGGTAAGAGGCATCCAGGGAAGGAATAATTCTTTTCTTAATATCAATTCCTTTTTTTGCTGCCTGTACGTCCAGTGCTTTTGATTTCAGCAAAGGATAATTATTCTCCGCCAGTTGTAGCAGTTCTTTTAAAGAAGTGGATGTCGCCTGCTGTTGTGCATGGGCGCTTTGGAAACAAATAAAAAGATATAGGATAAAATGCAAATGCTTTATATAAGGTTTTATCATATTTTATTGTAGTCATTTAGATGTCATTAAATCAAACCTGCACCTAATGCCAGTGAAATGACAATCAGCATTATGGCAACAAGTATTTGTATAAACTTCAGGGTAATTTTTTTCAGGAGCTTATTACCAACATAGGCTCCTGCGATGGCTGCCAATGTAGCACAGATCACTAAAGCCAGGTTTTCATGCAGACCCGCTTTTGTAAAACGGGTGGCATATACAGAAAGCCTTGTAAAATCAACGAAGGTAGATACTACTACTGCCGTTGCAATGAAAGCTTCTTTTGGTAAACCGGCTTTTATCAGGAACGCACTACGCAATGCTCCCTGGTTACCAGATAAACCACCAAAGAAGCCGCTTAAAGCACCACCAATAGGTAATTTGTCTTTTCCAAATTGCAGTTTGCTGAAATAAGGTATTAGGTCAATGATAGCAAACAAGATGAGTAATAATGAAATGATAAATTTAACCGGTGAAACTTCAAACATTTTGCTTCCTATGAAATAAGAAAAAAGCGGCTGCAATTCAGTTATCTGCAATAAGAGCCAGGCTCCTGCAAAAGCTGCTATCACTGCCGGAATGCCGAAACGAAGCGCAACTTGTTTATCCACCCGTTTCCCGACCAGTATCAATTTGAAGATATTATTAAAGAAATGTACCACCCCGGTTAATGCAATAGCTAACTCGACCGGGAAGAAAATCATGAATACCGAGGTAAGAATCGTACCTAATCCAAAACCGGAAAAGAAAGTAAGTAAAGCAACAACAAATGCTGCTAGCGAGAGTATAATTATTTCCATTTTTGGTTTGCAATTTTTTTATCCAACGACCAATTGCCGCCTCCTTTGATTATCAGAAAAATACTACCCAAGAGCATTGACCAATCAGTACGGCTGTCGTGCAACATTGACCAAAAGCCGTTATCGGCTAAAAGCTGTGCTTTGGTAGTGGCAATAGCGACTAACATGATGGTCAGTAATGGCATGGCTGCAAGCCTTGTAAACAAACCAATTAAAACCAGTGTACCACATACTATTTCAAAGCTGCCCACAAAAGTCCCTAAGAAATCAGGATTGGGCAAACCTATTTTGGCAAAGCGGCCTGCCCCCAATTTATTGGCAAATAAAAATTTCTGCATACCTTCTGATATAAACACTGCACCTACCATGAGGCGGATGATAATAGTCGTGTTGGAATTATCTGTTTGGAATATTTTGCTAAACATCATTAATCAACAGGTTTAAAATTTTGATTGCTTATTGGTGGATTAGCAGGAATGGTAATTACATTAAATTCATGCTGGGTTGCTCTGTGGCAATTGTTGCAGGTATTGGTAAGCAAAATATAACTACTTCTGAATAACTGCTGATTAAGCTGCTTGATGGCACTATTTACGCTATCAATGGCGGGGTTTATCATTCCAATTTCTTTTGCTTCGGGCCTGTCTGTATTGAATTGTTGAATAGCTTCCAACGCCTCCTGAATTTCGTGAACTTCAAAGTCAGCTAGTTTCCAGTTGTTGTTTGTACCTGCAAACCAAAGTTTGGCATGATGCATTTGTATACTACTCATAAATTCACCGAATCCGGGCTTGTAGGAATTATCCAGTTTGTTTTGCAGGCTGTCTATCTGTTCCTGTAATTGTTTTACATCGTTCTTTGGGTGATTACAGGCTGCAAGTATGATGAGCGACAAGGGAAAGAATAGTGATTTCATACATATTTGAAGGACACAGTTATGAACTTGCAAATATGGTACTATAAGCAGCCTCCTGGATGGTCTATTTGAAAATAATATGGTCTTTTCTAAGCAATAGAACGAAAAGATTGCGGTGTATTACCGGTATGACGTTTAAAGTATTTTATAAAATGGGAATTGTCCTTAAACTCCAGCGAAAGAGATATTTCAGCAACAGTCATATCGGTATAAAGCAGCAAACGCTTGGCTTCACTGATTATAAATTCTGATAATATTTCTGCTGCGGATTGATCAACGGCTTTGCGGCAAGCTGCATTCAGGTTTTGGGGGGTGGTTTTCAGCAACCGGGCATAGTATGCAATACTATTTTTGAGCGTTTTATCATGGCCAAGAATTTCCCGGAAGTCCAGGAAAAGATTGGATGTCTTCCTTTTTGTTGGCTGCACAGGTTTTGCCATTTGCAGTATTTTAGCGAGAAGGGCTTTAAGCAATCCTTCTGTTATCGGCATATTGCTGTTGAGTTCAGACTGATATTCCTGTACCAGCATGTTGAACAATTGCTCAATGATCTTTTCATCCTGTAATAGGATACAGGAAAAGGCACTCACTTGCGTTAGAAGGTTTTTTAGTTCTTTATCAAGGCTGGTATCAACAAAAGATTTTTTTAATATCAGTACAAAACCATCGGGTACATCATTCAGTTCCCAATGATGTACCTGTTCTTTCCTGACTATGAACACAACGGGAGGATTTACCTGGTATTGCTGAGAATCTATGGTATGAAACCCTTTGCCTTTTGAGAGGTATATTATTTCAAAATAGTTATTGTGTTTGTGAGGCTCCGTTTTACGAATGTCTTTTCTAAAGGGAGCAATTTTGATGCTTTTACCTGTTTCAATCTTATTTTTTAAGGGAAGTTTTGAATACATCGGTCATTTGCCACTTGTTTACAAAGGCCGTCAAAATTCGGTGAAAAATCCATCATTTTTATATATTAATCACACCCATAAACAAAGAAAATAAAACATCGCCGCTGACCATTAACAATTTGTATTGGAAACGCAAGCGCTTATCCCGGTGGTACCAGGCTTTTTTCAAGGATGGCCATAAACCACCGGTCCATTATATTGCTCATCACCTGTTGCATGTGATTGGTACCTTTTTGATCTCTCCTTATGAGAGAGCTGCGCTCCTTTCTGTAGACGGCTCGGGTGAATGGTCGACCTCCTTTATGGGTAAGGTAAAAAATCGCAGTTATACCTTTTACAGGCAGGATTTTTTTCCTATATCGCAGGGGAAATGCTGAAGTGAAACACCGGGAAGCATTTCGCCCATTTGCACCTTCTTGTCCAATAGAAGATGAGCCAATGTACTTCGAGCAACATGTAGCTGATCCTTTTATGTTGAAGGTGTGCAATGTATTGCCGGACAAGCGCGACCTGGTTCCGGCAATTACACACGTGGATGGAACAGCTCGTTTACAAACCATTCATAAGGAAACAAACATCATGTTTCATACCCTTCTAAAAGAGTTTGAAAAACTGAGCGGTGTTCCTGTTTTGCTCAACACAAGTTTTAATGTGATGGGTGAACCGATCGTAGAATCACCGTATGATGCCATTCGATATTTTTACACTACGGGATTGGATGTTCTCGTTCACCAATAATTTTACGGACAACAATAATAAAAAGGTTGTCAGTTACATCGATGCTGATTAATTGTTATTAATTTTTCTTTTCAACCAATGCTTTCCCGCATTTGGGACAAACGCCATCTTTATTAAGCGCTACTTCAGGATGCATTGGACAGGTGTATACTTTTGCTACTTCCGCCTTCATCTGTTCTTTTGCCGATAACTGCATTTTTCTTCCACATTGTGGGCATTTCCCGGGATCATGACTGGATACATTTACATGAACAGGGCATCTATAACTTTTGGTTACTTCTGTTTTCATTTGCTCCTTGCCTGAAAGAGTAAGATCCATGCCGCATTTAGGGCATTTGCCCGGTTTATTGCTTACTATATCCGTATGCATAGGACAGGTATAATAAGTGGCATGTTTTGTTGTGTCTACTTTACCAGCTTTTGTCTGAGCAAATAAGGAGGTTGATGCTATAAGAAATGCCACGGTTAAAATGAGTATCTGTTTCATTATTTTAGATTTTAAATGTGTAGAATAAAACTACCTATTGGATAATTAGCGATTAATGATTCACATTATTTCCCTGGATGATTTTTGTCAGGCTTAATTTGCAATAGTCAGGCTATCTTTTAATTTGCTGGCCCATTCAATAATCAGTTTTTTTTGATCATTTGTGAGCCTTGCATCTTTATGCAGTAAGATATAAGATGATAATGGCATTGTTCCATCACTAATGCTGTTTTCAATCGATTTTAACTTATTTATTAGCCTTCGGTGTGAGTAGGAGCCAAAGTCACTGAAGTTAATTTCTTCCTTCCCATCCTGGATATGTTTTGCCAACCACCAACCACCCGGCTGTATAATGGCATACCAGGGATAGTGGGTATTGTTGCTGTGGCAATCATAACAGGCAGCTTCAAGAAGCGATTTTACATTCGCGGGTACTGTAAACTTTTTTGTTATGTCAGTTTGCAAAACCTGCCCGTTTTTATTGCGGGCAGGTTGTATAAACTGAATAATAATAATTGCAGCTATGAGAATTAGTAGCCACTTACTTTTCCTACGCATGAAATTTTATTTAAGTTCTTCCTTAACTGTTCCGCATGTGGGCATTTCCTTACCCAGATAAGGATTAGAAATTTCCTTTTTTTCGCTTATCCAATCAGCACCTTTATTGTTGTTGTACATCGGACAATGATCGTAATAAAGCTGTTGCCCCGCGCCAAACGTTTTTACCAGCTCATACATATCTTTACTAAGCATGTCAAAATGTTCACGCTGATGTTTAATATTATTTCCATTTTTCCCAATGTGTTCAGCATGCTCTTTTGCATCTGATTCTATGTCCTCATAGGTTTTTGTTTTATCGGCGGACAATTTTGATTTATCAAATTGTCCAAAGGCAGCAACCATTGTATTACCCGAAGAAGCAGCATCATTGCCATTATCGTTAGCAAGTGCGTTTTTTAGTTGCAAATATCCATTCACGATCTCTTTAACTGGGGATGCAGCCGGTTGCAGTGCAGTCTCTGTACTGGTTGCGGGGGCTGATTGAGTAGTGTTATTATTTCCGGTGTTCGCTTGCTTTGGGCCGTCATTGCAGGCAGTAATGAATGCAATGCTAATAGCTGTCATTAAAGTAACGTGTTTCATTTCTGAATTTTTAAATAATAAAATAGTTGTAAATCAATTTACTTTTAAGAGTTTGGCGTTTATAGCTACGACAATAGTACTTGCACTCATTAATACTGCACCCATCGCAGGACTTAACATGAACGTGGGATATAATATACCTGCTGCCAATGGGATAGCAACAACATTATACCCAACAGCCCATACCAGGTTCTGCACCATTTTACGGTACGTAGCACGTCCAAAGGCGATCATTTGCACCACATCCTGGGGATCGCTGTTTACAAGGATTATATCGGCTGTTTCCGCAGCTACATCGGTACCAGATCCAATGGCTATACCCACATCGGCTTGTGCCAGCGCCGGGGCATCATTGACTCCATCGCCGGTCATGGCAACGATTTCTCCTTTATCCTGAAACTCTTTTACTTTGTTTTGCTTTTCATGTGGCAATACGTTGGCGAGATACCCATCCATGCCAAGGTTCTGAGCTACAGCAGCAGCTACTTTTTCGTTATCTCCTGTGAGCAAAAAAGATTTGATATTCATTTCCTTTAACGTAGCAATGGCCTTTGCTGATGTTTCCCGGACACTATCAGCCAGTGTGATGATTCCAGCAGGAGTATCATCAATTAATACATAATTTATGGTATTGATTGACTGATCAATTTCGTTTGGAATGACAGGCGGTTCTTTTTGTTGCTGTTTGAAATAATTGGGTCCTGCGGCTACCACTGTTTTATCATTTACAGTACCGGTAACACCAACGCCTTGTATATATCGAAAATCTGACGACTTCCATAATTCCAGTTTTTTTTCTTTCAGTTTGCGGATAATTCCATGCGCAATATGGTGTTCGGAGTTTTGCTGGATTGCGCCTGCATATTGAAGGATTTCATCAGGGGTGTACAGATTGGTTAATGGAATGATTTGTTGTATTTCATGTGAACCCTTTGTAAGTGTGCCGGTTTTGTCAAAAATAATAGTAGTAATGTTTCTGGCATTCTCAAAAGCGGTACGGTTACGTATCAATAAACCATGCATAGCAGAAAGTGTGGTAGACACAGCAACTACCAATGGAATAGCAACACCCAAGGCATGCGGGCATGACGTTACCATTACAGTGACCATGCGCTCCAGTGCAAAAGGCAAAGATTGGCCGGCGGAAAGCCAAATGATCAATGTAATTATACCTACGCTTATAGATATAATGGTGAGCCACATGGCAACCTTACCAGCGAGATTTTGTGTTTTTGATTTTGTACCTTGTGCAGATTGAACCATACCGATAACTTTGCTCAGATAACTGTCATTGCCCGTCCCGGTAACCTCAATTTTTAGAGCACCATCTCCATTCACCGCCCCTCCAATCACTTTTTCATCTTTCCCTTTTTGGACGGGGACACTTTCACCGGTTAACATACTTTCATTAACATAGGAACTACCTTCAATTACCAAACCATCTGCCGGAATTTTCTCTCCTGGCTTAACAATGATAACATCGTTAGTCTGTAAATCCTTTAAGGGAATGTCAGTTACTATGTGATTGCGTTCTATATGTACCGCAGATGGTAAAAGGGCCACTAATGATTCCAAAGCGCGGGAGGCCGCCATTTGTGATCTCATTTCGAGCCAGTGGCCCAGTAACATAATATCGATCAATGTAGCAAGTTCCCAAAAGAAATCCATACCAGACAACCCCAACACAACTGCAGTACTATAAACATAAGCGGTAGTAATAGCTACTGCCACCAATGTCATCATTCCTGGTACCCGTTGTTTAAATTCTCTTACCAATCCAGTTAAAAAAGGGCTACCACCGTAAATGAAAATAAAACTGCTTAATGCAAGCAATACATACTTATCACCTGTAAAACTCAGTTTAAATCCAGCCCATTGCTGTATTATATGCGAAAGCAACAAAACAGGTACAGTGATAACCAGGCATATCCAAAACCGTTTTAAAAAATCGGCTGTGTGATGCCCGGCATGCTCATTATGACCGCCATGATCATCTTGAGGTTTTGGGTGTGAATGCCCTACCTGTTGATGAGATGCAGGCATTGACTTGCTTTTTGCAGATTTATCAGGTTCCATTGACCCTTCATGATGATGATCGTGGTGATGGTTATGCTGATTTTCCATATACTGATGTATTTATTGAAATCGGTTTAATAAACTAGTGTAATTCCTGCGCCGAAACCCATATCACTATCAAAGTGGGTGGAAAGGTTAAAGTATTTGGTTACAATATACCTGAACCCAAACATGTACTCTTTATCTGTATTGGCCATAAAATTGAACCGCAACCGTTTTGATATGGGTACATCTTCTCTTTTTAACTGGAAACGGAGTTTTCCTTCACTATCAATAGATCCGTCAGCAATAATGAGCATGGGGAGGGTATATTCAACACCTATATGAAAAACCTGTCTGAAGTTTTTGGTGTTGGTCTGTCCGAACACATTCTTCTTTGGCGTAAGTAATTGTCCGAAAAAATTCTTTTCAAACGGATCATCTATGGTTCGCTTACGGAAACCCCAACCTATATATGGGAACCACCATTGCATTCTGCCCAGGTATCTTCCAAAATGGCTTTCACTTTCATAGCCGTGGTGCATAGTATAGCCTATCCGCCATTCAGTTTGCAACCGGTATCGGGTATTGGCAACCATTATCTCCCCATCGCTGCCATTGCTCTCCAAACCAATCCTTGCCATAGGATGTATCATTCTGTCATCAGCAAATAATTTCCGTTGCGCCAATTTGGGGTTAGGTATTTCGGGGTTGGGCAAATTATTGTCATACCGGAAAATCCTGCCCATGCCGCTCATCATGTGATATAAAATGTGGCAATGGAAAAACCAATCTCCTCCGGGTTCCGTAGCTGCAAATTCTATGGTATCGGTTTCCATGGGCATCATATCTATGATATTTTTCATGGGGGCATATTCACCCTGGCCGTTCAATACCCTGAAATCATGGCCATGCAGATGCATAGGGTGTCGCATCATACTGTTGTTATACAAGATGAGCCGTACATTTTCGCCCTTTTTAATCAGAATCCTGTCGCTTTCTGAAACGACCTTGTTATCCAGGCTCCAAACATAGCGGTTCATATTGCCGGTAAGAGTGAAATGCAGCTCTTTGAGCAGCCCCGGAGGTAAGGTGGTTTTATTAGGGGCGCGCAGCATTTCGTAATTCAAAGTTACCATATCGGGTACTTCTGCTGTCATATCCATCCCCTTCATACTATTGCTATCTGGCATTTGCATGCTGTGCATGTCATGCCCCAGCATAGCATCATTCTTCTTTTCAGATTTTGGATTTTCTTCACCGGTTATTTCAGGATACATGACCGAGTTCATATCCATTATCTGATTCTGCATTTTCATGCCATCCATTTGTACCAGGTTACCCTTCATATCCATCATGTCGTTCATCATTTTCATACCAGCAAAATATTTGAGCTTGCCCGGCTTTTTAGCGGGCACCTTTTCTCCATTACCCAGCCAGAGGGATGCCGATTTTGTACGGTCTTCCGGCGTTACTAAAAATTCATAACTCTTATTATCTGGAATGGTTACCATCACATCATACGTTTCAGATACGGCTATAATCAACCGGTCAACTTCCACCGGTTCTACATCATTGCCATCAGTAGCTACTACTGTTATCTTTCCGCCAGCGTAATTAAGCCAGAAATAAGAGGAAGCCCCTCCGTTGGCTATACGCAATCGTACTTTGTCACCTGCCTTGAACCCAGGTTGCTCGTTTTGATTTTTTCCGTTGATTAAAAACCTGTCATAATACACATCGCTTACATCCATGGCCGTCATCCGTTTCCATTCATTGGTAAGCTTTGTTTTAAAATGACCTGTTTTAATGGCTTCCGAAAAACTTTGGGTAGATCCTTTTTTTATGGCAAACCAATCTGTAGCGGCATGCAGGCTTCGATCGACCTCTTCAGGCTTAATATTTGTCCACTCGCTTAGAACAATAGGGATAGTAGGAATATCCCACTCTTTTCTTTTGTTCATAATAAAAGTCCCATACATTCCTATTTGTTCCTGCAAACCGGAATGGCTATGATACCAGTGGGTACCATGCTGAACAATAGGAAATTTGTACAAGTACGTGGTGTGTGGTTTTATTGGCATTTGGGTAAGATTGGGCACACCATCCATTTTGTTGGGCAGAAATAATCCATGCCAATGCAGGGCCGTTTCTTCATTCAGATTATTGTGCACATAAATTTCAGCAGTGTCACCTTCGGTAAATGTTAAGGTCGGCATGGGTATTTGTCCGTTCACCGCAATGGCACGTTTAGGTTTGCCACCAAAATTTACTATAGTATCAGCAATATATAAATCGTACCGTACAGTACGTGGAGGAGCAGAGGCGTCAATAGTTTTTACCGGTCCTAAATTCGCTTTTGCTGTTTTTATATTTTCCATAACTGTACCACCATCCCCCATATCCATTTCATCTATTTTCATGCTATCTCTATTTTCCATCCTGCCTGTGCTATCGGTCATGGGCATTTGCATGCTGTCCTGCAGATGATCAGCCTGCGGAGAAACTACAGCTTTTTCTTTTACCAGTTTCATTCCACATTTAGGGCAATTGCCCGGTTTGGTAGCATGAATTTCAGGATGCATGGGGCAGGTATAGGTTACAGGCTGAGCTTGTTGTTTAGCCTGCTGCGAAGGCATTTGCAGATGCTCCATGCCGTCCATCTTTTTAGATGTGTCTTTCATGGGCATTTGCTTATTGTTAGTAATTGTTTTACTAGCTGCTTTTCTTTTAACTACAACCAGTTTCATTCCACACTTCGGGCAATTCCCAGGTTTGTTCATACGGACCTCGGGATGCATAACACAGGTATATATTGTTGGTTGTTCCTGTTTGCTGGCCTGTTTCTGGGCCCAGGAAAACGACCAGAAAAAAGACAACAGGAGCAAGGCTGCTATGTTTTTCATTGGTGTATTTTTTAATGGCAACACTTCTTCTTTCTGATAAAAACAGCTTTCAAGATCCGCATTATTGCTTTACCAATAAGTTTAAACATTGCTTTGATTCTTTAATGGCAAGGCAGCGACTATACTTATATAGGCTGTATTGCCGCTGCTTTTGACGAGATGAATATTAATTCTTTATTGTCTCATTGATCTTACCACAGGTAAGCATTTGATTACCGAAATATGGATTTTTGATAGCAGCCTCGCTGCTTAGCCAATATGCCTTTTTCATAGGACAATAGGCCTGGTAAACAGGCTTGTCAGACAGCTTTACAGCTTTTGCCAACTTATAAAAGTTATTTGAAAATGATTGAAAGTGCTCCCTTTGGAGGCTAATTTCTTTCGTTTCAGAAATATGTTTTGCGTCGAAGGCCAGTTTATCCTGTAAAGGCATAAAAGCATTCATGTCTGTTTCCTGGAGTTTTTTCATATCATCTCCATTGATTGCTTTTACGAATTCCGCGGCTTTTGTTGCAGCAGTATTAGCATCACCTTTAACCAGTGCATTTTTTATGTCGTAATAGATTGTAAGCAATTGCGCTAAAGGAGATTCATCAACTGTATTCTTTGTTGTGATCGCAATGTTGATTGCTTTACTATTGGCCTTTAAAGAAAAGGGAATGGTTGCAAATATGAATGCAGAAAAAATTAATGTTTTCATTTTAGAAGATTTGATTTTGAAAAAATAGAATAGCATAAGGCGTAAACTGCCTTAATGTAGCTGCAAAGACTTGAATCCGGGCAATAAAACCACCGGACTGGTTCAAAATCAAATTTGGAAGGACTGAATGGACACACGTATCCCACGGGAGTTAAGGATATACGGTCGGACGTCCTGAATCTTTGTAATTTCTGGATTTAAAGAAGACAGGTGTGATGATAGATACAGAAAATGAAGCGCAATTAATGCAACTGGCATTTCAATGCTTGAATTGATTGCATTAACAAGAAGTTTGTCCGATTGAGAAAGCTGCGTGGCATCATCATTACAACAATTTCCTGTTTCAGGTGCCCCGCTTTTAATTATTTCACCAACAGGTTGGGATTTTGTAGTGTGTGAACCTAAAACATGGTGATGCTGATTAGATTTTTGGTGATGGTGGTTATTGGATTTTCCATTATGATGGTGGTGTCTTGAATTAAACCCCATATCTAACCCTACTGAGCAAGCAAAACCAATAATAGTATTTAAACTAAATACTATTAATAAGAAGATTGCTTTTAATTGTATGGTTGAATTACTTTTCACTATTTTTCATCAATAAAATTATAGTTATCTCTAATAACGAACAAAAACACCTTATTTACCCCTCATAATACAAAAGTATAGATCCTGATACATAAAATGGTTATAAAATTATGGGGCTCATTTATATAATTATCGGCATTCAATTCAAAAGCATACAAGTCAGGTCCATCCAAAGCGTTGAATGACAGAATATTGGGATCTTTCTGTCCCTAAAATATCTCACACTGTGTGTAAACATGCCTCTGCACAATTGCGGCAAGCCTCAGCACAAAAGCGACAATGTTCCATGCCGTGAGCGGCATGCTTTTCACATTCCTGAGCACAAGCCTCGCAAATTTCTGCGCATTCGTTAAGTAAATGCTGCGTATGCTCAGATCCTCGTGCTACGAAAGAACTGGATACCTTACAAATTTCAGCACAATCCAAGTTGAGCCTTATACATCTTTCAAGCATTTTTGTATCCTGTTCCTGAAGGCACGCAATTGAACAATTAAGGCATTCCGCTGCACAATACCGAGCTGGAACGGCATTTTGATCTTGTGCAGGCAAAGCGCGAGGTAGCCACACCACAGCTTGTTTTTCAGGCATACCGTACTCCATTAAACGGCGAAAGGCAAAGGCAGGAAAAGGTGCAAAACCTTTTTGTTAAAGCATAAAAATAAAAAGGAAAAATATTTATTACTTGATATGATAGAAGTACGTGCATCGAGCTTGTTGTCTTTAACCTTTATTGTTTGCGTCTGCTTTTCTAAACTGTGCAATGAATTCAGAAGGCAGCATGTGGAACTTGTTTTTGAACGATTTGGCAAAATAATTTGATGTTGTAAAGCCCACCTGGTAAGAGATCTCTGAAATGGTCATGGTGCTTTTTTCCATTAATGCAGCAGCTCTGTCTAAACGGAAGGAACGGATATACTCTACCGGCGTTTGCCCGGTCAATTCCAGCAATTTATTATAAAAAGTGCTTCTGCTCATCCCGAATTGCTTGCTTAAGTTCTCTACAGATAATTGCGGATTGGTCAGGTTGCTTTCGAGGTAGCTTGCTATTTCGATCAGTAGTTTTTCTTCAGCCGATTCTACTACAGGCTCAGCAGCAGTCAGCTTTATCTGCCTCGAATAGGTGCTTTGCATGGTGCTCTTTAGATCAAGCAGGTTTTTTATTTTGGCATTTAATACTTCAAAATTGAATGGTTTTGTAATATAATCATTGGCGCCTGTTTCCAATCCCTTTATCTGCTGTTCCTGACCAGTCATGGCAGTGAGCAGTATCACCGGAATATGACTGGTTCTTTTATCGCTTTTTATTTTTTTAATAAGATCAATTCCATCCATTTCAGGCATGCTTATATCACTTACAATAAGGTGAGGGTGATTGAATAATGCTTTTTGCCATCCTTCTTTGCCGTTAGCGGCCTCTATTACATTATATTTTTTACGAAGATTGTCTTTCAGGTAAAATCTGAAATCATCATTGTCCTCTACCAACAGTACAGACAATAAGTCGTTCATACTGTTTTCTTCCCTCATGATCGGTGAAACGTTCAGGCCGTTGTTAGCAGCTTCAGGTTTAGGTTGGTTCACCGGTTGATCTGTACTAACGGTTTCTTGCACGCATTTCAATGGAATTCGTATAGTGAAGGCGCATCCTTTTCCCGGCTCGCTTTCTACGCTTATTGTTCCTCCATGTAATTTGATGAATTCTTTTGTGATCGATAAGCCGATACCACTGCCTTGATTGAGTATAGCTGTGCTGGTGGCATTTTGGAAAAAGCGGTCGAATATCAAATCCTTTTTATCTGCGGGAATGCCAATGCCTGTATCAATAACATTAATGGAAACCCAGGTATATTCCTGGTCATCTGAACTTTCGGCCTTTTGCAGATCAACAGTTATATGGCCGCCGCCTAAGGTAAATTTGAATGCATTGGATAATAAATTGAAAAGAATGCGTTCCATTTTGTCACGGTCAAAATCAGCGTCTAACCGGTCAATACAGGCTTTAAATGTAAACCGGATATTTTTTCTTTCCGACATATCCCTGAAAGAGTCTGTTACTTCTTTTAAAAAAGAAACAAACTCTCCTTTCGATAACTGTAACTTCAATTCATGCTCTTCCATTTTTCTGAAATCGAGTAGTTGATTTACCAGGTTCAGCAATCTTCTGGCATTACGCCTGATCATATTCATTTTTTCAAGCTTTCCAGGGCTTCCTTCATCTTCAATTAATTGATCTACGGGGCCCATGATCAGCGATATGGGTGTTCTGAAATCATGACTGAGGTTTGTGAGGAATTTCAGTTTCATACGGTCAAGCTCTTGTATACGTTTAACTTCGTGCCGCTCCTGTTCCAATGCAAATTTCTTTTTTAGTCTCCTTATGCCCCGGTACCTGCTGTACAGAAGCAGGCCGCTAATGGTAAGAGCATACAGTATATAGGCGTAGGTAGTGCGCCAGAAGGGTGGCTTTACAAATATCTTTATCGTAGTATCTTTTGTGCTCCAGATGCCATCGTTGTTACTGGCTTTTACCCTAAAAGTATACTCTCCGGGATCAAGGTTGGTATAGGAGGCCATGTTGGTTGTGCCAATATAGTTCCAGTCCTTATCAAACCCATCCAGTTTATACGCATAATGATTTTGCTTTGGAATGGTATAATTCAGGGCTACAAAACTCAGGGCAAAATTTTGCTTATAATTTAACCGTATTTCGTTTGCTACTGAAATATGTTCTTTAATAGGCGCATCATTACCGGCAGCAACTGATTTATTGGAGATCTTCAGATCTGTTAAAATAACGCCAGGCACATTAAGGTTAACAGTAAGCCGGTCTGGATAAAAATGATTGAACCCTTCCAAACCACCAAAAAGCAGTTCACTATCTGTTAAACGTAGACCTGCACCGCGCACGAAATTTGAGTTTTGAAGCCCGTTCAAATGAGAGAAGTTGCGGAAGCTTTTTGTATCCGCATCAAATCTGCTTATGCCTGTATTGGTTGATACCCATAGTTTACCTGTTGCATCTTCCACAATTTGATAAACCATGGTGTTTTGCAGTCCGTCTTTTTCAGAAAAAGGGATGAACACATGCTTACCTCCATCAACCGTAGCCATACCGCTAAAAGTGCCTATCCACATCTTTCCTTTGCTATCGTTATAAAGGCATTGTATTTTATTACTGGGCAACCGGCTGTTCTGTTGGGTGTATTTAGTCCATTTACCCGTGGCGGGTTCATATACTGCAATACCGCCGCCATGTGTGCCAATCCAAATATTGCCGTTTGCATCTTCCTCAATGGCCCGGATATAGCCATTAATAGGTAACTGTTCCACTCCTTTGCCCTGGGGAAGGGGTGAATATCGGGCAATAACCTGCTCATTTTTCATTACAATAATTCCATCGCCATTGGTGCCTACCCATACATTTCCCCTGCTGTCTTCAAATAAACAGAAAATGTCGTTACTGGTAAGATCATTTTTTCCTTGTCCCTTTACCAATTGTTTACATTTACCTATTTGCAAGTCTTTAATAATGACTCCCTGTGAAAAAGTACCTATATATAGTTTATTGTTTTGAGTGTGTAATAGAGCCAGCACGAAGAGGGAACTGGCTGATACATTTTTCAGCGGAAGGTTTACAGGTACTACCTGTTCTTTTTTACGATCGTATTCATATAACCCGTTGCCATTCGTACCTACCAGCACATGGCCGTTCTTGTTTTCGGCCAAGGCGGTTATGGATGCAATGCGGGTTCTGTTTTCCTGAAAGCTGCTGTTTAACCTCAGGTTAAACAGGTTAAGATTTTTATCATATTTGCAAATGCCGCCCTGGTAAGTGCCAAACCAGTAAATTCCCTGTTTATCTATATATATACATCGTACCACATTACTGTTAAAACTCTGAAGGTTGTGGTTATCATGGGTAAAAACAGAAAAACTATCTGCCTGTACATGGTAAACATACAAGCCGTTTAAACTTCCTATCCATAACGATCCCTGGTCGTCGCTGGCCAGGTAATAAATTTCTGTACCGCTTAAGTGCCTGTAATGAATGAATCCTGTTTCATCGGATTTTAACCTGCTTAACCCGGTTGCCGTTCCCACCCATATGTTTCCCCACTTGTCTTCTGTCACTGCTTTGACCCTATTTGTGGGCAAACTGGAAGAGTTAGTTTTATCGTTCTCATAAAGGGTAAAAGTGTTCGTTCGAACATTGTACCTGAAAAGACCACTATCGGTTGCGATCCACAATCGTTGTTTACTGTCTTCATAAATTGAAAGCAGGATTGTTTTCACCGGTCTGCCGGCCCCGTCGTACAAAATTTGTTTTGTAATGGATTGTGTTACAGGATCGAGCATATACAATCCTTCGTATTGCGCCATCCATATTTTGCCGCGATAGTCGCTGCAAATGCCCCTGATGACATCGCTGCCGGAAAGGGTAGCCGTTCCCGCTTTTACCGGGTAATGCAGGAATTTATCATTTTTGCGGTCATACAGGCAAAGACCGCCGCCACTGGTACCAATCCATAAATTACCCGATCTGTCTTCATGTAATGCAAGCACTTCATTGGTTCGCAGGCTGGTGGTGTCCCCGGGATCGGAACGGTACACGGTAAAATTTGTTCCATCGAATTTGTTTAGCCCATCATCGGTGGCAAACCACATAAGTCCATACCGGTCCTTTATTATAGCGTTCACAGAATTGGACAAAAGACCGTCCCGTGTAGAAAGCGAAGTGAAATTGATATGCGCAGTTTGGCTGTAAGCGTTAACATAAGTGGTTAACAGGAAACACCAAAATATATAGATATATTTTCGCATGTTTGCAATCGTTTTGGTGAAGCAATATAGTATTTAGCCCGCTTATCGAACAAAATTGCTAAGTTTTCAAACAAAGTTCGCAAACCCTCCATTGACTTCAGGTCTACTTTTGTTATTAAATGTACGGCTGACCTTTATCATTTCCTTACAAAAATTGCAGGCCCGATTGCCGGCCCGTTACATGGGCCAAAAAAGAACACGATGAACCTGGTTAAAGACATGTCACAAGCAGGGCGGGAAACTGCTGGCACCATGTATCATAATACTGACATCTGGCATATAACCGGTCCTGTGGACGCTATTTTCTGGAGAATATGGAGTGCAGGCGGAGCATGGCAGCCAGCATTTATGGGAGCATTACCCGTATAACGGTGATACTGCCGGTGCAACGGTTACTCTTATTGCTCAATTAGAATGTAGTTATAGATCATAAAAAAAATTGGATCATTAAAATGAAATCATACCGGATAAACAATACTGTTATTTCAATTATCACTGCATTGATCTTTTCAGTAAATGGCTTTGCGCAGAAATTGCCTTATCAAAACCCCAATCTGCCTTCGGAGGAAAGGGCCAAAGATTTAATAACAAGATTGACGCTGGAAGAAAAGGCCTCGTTGCTCTTTGATCAATCACCGGCCATCCCCCGGCTGGGTATAAAAAAATTCAATTGGTGGAGTGAGGCATTACATGGCTTCGCCAATAATGATAATGTTACTGTTTTTCCCGAACCTGTTGGTATGGCTGCTTCATTCAATGATTCGCTGGTATATAGGATCTTTGATGCCACGTCAGATGAAGTGCGTGCCAAATATCATGAGGCCATACGAAGTGGAAAAGAAAACCGGCGTTTTTTAAGTCTATCCGTTTGGACGCCCAATGTCAATATCTTTCGAGACCCGCGTTGGGGCCGTGGGCAGGAAACCTATGGGGAAGATCCTTACCTTACTTCGCGCATGGGCGTGGCTGTAGTGAAAGGATTGCAGGGGCCTGCCGATGCCAGATACCGTAAGTTACTGGCCTGCGCCAAACATTATGCGGTTCATTCAGGTCCTGAATGGAGCAGGCATACGCTGAACTTACACCAGGTAAACCCACGCGACCTGTACGAAACATATTTGCCTGCATTTAAATCGCTGGTGATGGATGCCGATGTTCGCCAGGTGATGTGTGCATACCAGCGACTGGATGATGAACCCTGTTGCGGCAATAACCGTTTGTTGCAAACCATCCTTCGAGACAATTGGGGATTTAAACATGTAGTGGTGTCTGATTGCGGCGCCATTACCGATTTTTATACCAGTCATAAAGTATCGTCCGATGCGGTACATGCTTCAGCAAAAGGCGCTTTGGCAGGCACTGATGTTGAATGCGTATGGGAAGGGTATGCATTTAAAAGCCTGCCCGAAGCTGTATCAAGAGGATTGATCACCGAAAAAGAAGTTGACAAACACCTGCTGCGTGTGTTGGTGGGCCGTTTCGACCTGGGCGATATGGACGACGATGCAATAGTGCCCTGGGCTGCCATTCCAATGTCGGTTGTAAATAACGAGACGCATAAAAAACTCGCGCTTGATATGGCATTGCAATCGATGACCTTACTTCAGAACAGGAATAATATCATTCCTTTAAAAAGAACTGTAAACAAAATAGCTGTTGTTGGGCCTAATGCCGATAACGATGCTATGCTTTGGGGAAATTATAATGGTAAGCCGGTTAGAACGATCAATATTCTGAAAGGTATTCGTGATAAAATGCCTGCAACCGGTGTTGTGTATGATAAAGCCTGCGATCTGGTTGAGAACAAGGTTACGCAAAGCTATTTCTCACAATGCGCTATCAACGGTAAAAAAGGGTTTAAAGCTACTTACTGGAATAACCGCGAAATGAAAGGCGACGCTGTTATCACTGAAGAAATTACAAATCCGCTGAAACTGACCACTGCCGGTCAACACGAATTTGCGTCGGGTGTTCAACTGGAAAATTTTTCGGCCCTGTATGAAACAGAGTTTGTTGCAGGCACTACAGAGGAAATTGTATTTAAATGCGGTGCTACCGGTTCCATGCAGTTATATGTGAACGGAGTAATGGTAAGAAGAACAAACAACTGGCGTACCCTGCTTTCGAGGGTGCCTTATAAAGTTGAAAGTGGCAGGAAATATAAAATAGAAGTACGCTTTGCCCAGCTGAACAACTGGCAGGCAAATATTGAATTTGATTTTGGTAAAGAAGTAGACATTGATTTTAGCGGCCTTATAAATAAACTTAAAGGAATTGATGTGGTAGTATTTGTTGGCGGACTGTCTACCTTGCTGGAAGGGGAGGAAATGCCGGTATCGTATCCCGGGTTCAAGGGAGGCGACAGAACCGATATTCAATTACCAGAAGTACAACGCAATTGTTTGAAAGCGTTGAAAGCGGCGGGTAAAAAAGTAATTTTTGTTAATTGCTCCGGATCCGCCATAGGGTTAGTGCCTGAAACCGAAAGTTGCGATGCCATTCTGCAGGCCTGGTATGGCGGCGAATCGGGTGGGCAGGCTGTGGCCGATGTGCTGTTTGGCGATTACAACCCTTCAGGTAAGTTGCCTGTTACTTTTTACCGCGATACCACACAGTTGGCCGATTTTGAAGATTACTCACTAAAGGGTAGAACATACCGCTTTATGAGCGACCCGCTTTTTCAGTTTGGGTTTGGCTTAAGTTATTCCAGCTTCTCTATAGGTTCTGCACAACTCAACAAAACTATCATCAGTAATACCGAAACTATCGACATCTCAATTCCAGTAACTAATACCAGCAAGCGCAATGGAACGGAGGTTGTGCAGGTGTATGTACGCAAAACAGGTGATAGCGATGGCCCGCTTAAAACCTTACGGGGATTTAAAAGAATAGAAGTGCCTGCAGGTAAGACGGCAATAGCGCTTATCAATCTGCCGCCTGCAACATTTGAGTTTTATGATACCAGTTATGGAAAAATGACTGTAGCAACTGGAGAATATGAATTATTATATGGAAATAGCTCTTCAGATAAAGACCTGAAGATGATAAAGGTCTCAATTAAGTAAGATCATGTACGATACAATGTCAGTATGAACTGGCCCTATACGATAAATTTACCATCAGCTACCTGGTGGTTAATAATGCCAGTTCGGTTGATATTAATTTGTTGCGCCGTGGTGGTTTTGCCGCCTGTTTAAAACCATTACAATAAGCATGCATACCATTAAAAAAAACTGTCTCAAATGAAAAAAGCATTTTTCGCATTATTGATTGTTTTACCTGTACTGCTCGTTGCACAAAATGCCACTATTAAAATTGATATAGAAAGAAGCGTTGCCGAAATAGACCCCCGCATTTACGGGGTGTTTATGGAACCTATCCAGTTTAGCGGCAAACGGTTTGGGTTGCCCGATTCTGTACAGTTCAATACCTTGTATGGAACTTTATACGATCCTTCATCGCCGCTGGCCGATGAAAATGGTTTTAAGAAAAATTATATTGAAGCTATGAAGGAATTAAAGATCACCAATATGCGCTGGCCGGGTGGCAATTTTTTAATGGCGTATAACTGGCAGGATGGTATTGGCCCCAAAGAACAGCGCCCGGCCCGTATTAACATGGCATGGGGCGGAATAGATAATAATCGTGTGGGTACAGATGAGTGGATGGCATTGAATAAAGCAATAGGTAGTGAAAATGTAGTGTGCGTAAACCTTGGGCTTGGCGATATCAAAGACGCCGTTTACTGGCTTGAATACTGCAATTATCCCAAAGGAACTTATTATTCAGACCTTCGTGCAAAGAATGGACGTAAAGAGCCCTACAATATAAAAATATGGGACCTTGGTAATGAAGTAGACGGTTACCCATGGGAACTGGGCTATAAAACAGCGGAGGATTATGTGAAGATCGGTAGGGAAGCCGCAAAGGCAATGACGGCTGTTGACAGCACCATTAAACTGGTGGCATCCGGTTCTTCTTACTATGAAGCCACGGGAATATGGGTAGACTGGAACAATAAAGTGCTTGAAGGGCTAGGCGATAAAATCGATTATTTATCCGTACACCGGTATTGGGAAAGATCCGATGATTATTACAATTACATAGGGCAAAGCGCTATGGATTTTGAAGAAAAGATAAAAGTGCCGGCGGCTCAAATAGAGACCGCGCGTGCCAAAAAGGGGTTTAAGAAACCAATTTATCTTTCGGTAGATGAGTGGGGGCTTATGTCGCGAAACACATTATCTGTGCTGCCCGTGGCACAATGTTTTAATTCTTTCCTGCGTCATGCCGATGTAGTGAAGATGGCAAATTTTACCCTGCTTACCTCGCTGCTAAGCAGCGATTCAAAAAAGGGAACTTTTAAAACCCCGCTGTACTATATTTTCAAAGCTTACTCCAATAACTGCCGGGGCGTTTCAATAGATACCCATGTTGCCTGTGATACATTCAATACACCCAAATATAAAGACATTCCTTACCTGGATGTTACCACTACCTATTTAAAAGAAACAAACAAAGTTTTCATCAATGTTGTAAACCGACACAAAGAGAAGGCGATAACTGCCAACATTGTAACCACTTCCGGAATATTT
Organism: Niastella soli; assembly: GCF_017742245.1. Classification (GTDB taxonomy): domain Bacteria; phylum Bacteroidota; class Bacteroidia; order Chitinophagales; family Chitinophagaceae; genus Niastella; species Niastella soli. Next base: position 1,332,326 of record NZ_JAGHKO010000004.1, on the reverse strand, counting down.
GCTGGCAAAGCAGAAGCAAGCCTTATAGCAGGCGCTTCATTGAACGAAGTATATGAATTCGATAAACAGGATCAATATGTGCCTGTTAAAAAAATAGTAGACACCAAAGGGAAACAACTAATTTATACGTTTCCGCCACATTCCTTTACTCAAATAGAAACAGGTGTTGTAATAAAATAATCATATGAAACAAATATTGTTTGCCATCGCCATTCTGTTGCTGAGTGGCTCATTAGCCAATTCACAGGACCTGGTTAAACAGGCGCCAGCCGGTTTCGACTCATTGCATGTTGGAATACCGCACGGAAAGATCGATACCATCAGCTATGCTTCAAAGACTGTTGGGACTACCCGAAGATCGCTAATTTATACACCGCCGGGGTTTTCAAAAAAGAAAAAGTATCCGGTGCTGTACCTGCTGCATGGAATAGGTGGCGATGAAAAAGAATGGCTGAATGGCGGAAAGCCGCAGGTAATACTCGATAACCTGTATGCAGAAGGAAAGATACAGCCAATGATTGTGGTTATGCCAAATGGCAGGGCCATGAAAGACGACCGGGCTACCGGCAATATAATGGCGCCCGATAAAGTGCAGGCATTTGCTGATTTTGAAAAAGACCTGTTGAATGACCTGGTCCCTTTTATTGAAAAAAATTACGCCGTACTTACCGATCGCGAGCATCGGGCTATAGCCGGATTGTCAATGGGCGGCGGACAATCACTTAATTTTGGTTTGGGGAACCTCGATAAATTTGCCTGGGTGGGCGGTTTTTCATCAGCACCCAATACAAAAAAGCCGGAAGAACTGGTGCCCGACCCCGAGGTGGCAAAAAAGCAATTAAAATTATTATGGATTTCCTGTGGCGATAACGATAGGTTGATCTCCTTCAGCAAACGTACACATGATTACCTGTATGAGCACAGTGTACCGCATATCTATTACATAGAACCGGGCGTACATGATTTCAAAGTATGGAAGAACGGCCTGTATATGTTCTCGCAATTCCTGTTTAAACCGGTTGATACTTCCTCCTTTATGAAATATACGGTGTTGGGTACACCGGCATCTACAAACGTAAGATCGGCCAGTTACCCGCAGGTACTTCCCAATAACCGGGTTGTTTTTCGAATTAAGGCTCCCAATGCCCAAAAAGTGCAAATAGACCTGGCTAAAAAATATGACCTAGTAAAAGATACCGGTGGATACTGGTGCGTTACTACCGATTCAGTCAGCGAAGGTTTTCATTACTATTCCCTGCTGATAGACGGCGTTGCCCTTGCAGACCCTGCCAGTGAAACATTCTATGGTATGGGGCGTATGGCCAGTGGTATAGAGATCCCTTTTCGTGGCAGCAGCTATTATGCTGTTAAAGAGGTGCCGCATGGCGATGTAAGAATAAAAAGATACTATTCAGCAACTACCAATACCTGGCGCCGGATGTTCATTTATACGCCGCCCGGTTACGATGTAAATACCAGTGAAAAATATCCTGTGTTATATCTTTTACATGGGGGCGGTGAGGATGAAAGCGGTTGGGCTACCCAGGGAAGAACTGATCTTATTCTTGATAATCTGATTGCCGCTCAAAAAGCCAAACCCATGCTGGTGGTTATGATGGATGGAAACTTCAGTACGGGTATAGCAGGCTTCAATGAACAGGCGTTACGGGCCTTTGAAAGCGAGTTAAAGCAAGGTGTTATTCCATTTATTGAACAAAACTATCGTGCAGTTACCGAAGCATCTGCGCGGGCGCTGGCCGGTTTGTCAATGGGTGGCTTGCAAACGTTGTATGCGGGGCTGAAAAATACACAATTGTTTTCCTATCTCGGGGTTTTCAGTTCGGGCTGGTGGGCCAATCAACCGGCTTTATATACTCCTCAGTACGAGTTTATGAAAGGCAATGCGGCAACCATCAACAACAACCTGAAGCGTTTCTGGATTGCCATGGGTGGAAAAGAAGATATTGCTTACAACAACTGTAAGATCATGCTTTCTAAATTCGATGAAATGAATATTAAATACCAGTACAGCGAATACCCGGGCGGACATGCCTGGCCGGTATGGCGGAACAACTTGTACAATTTTGCCCAGGAGTTGTTCTGGTGATCATATAAACATACACAACATGAAATTTTATTTCTCCTTTTTATACCTGTTTGTGTCAACTGCTGTGTTTGGGCAGAAGCTTCAACTGAACGATTCAACCTATTTCGAAACGCGCGGTGCAAACATCTTTGTTTTTAACAGCCAGTACAACGGCATGTTCTTCGACGAAAAAACCGCTGGTATTGAATTGGTGCAGCATGGCGTGAGAACCGCCACCGGTGGCGCTGTTCGCTTACAAAATACACCCGAACAATGGGACCTCGTTCCTTCGCTGGTTGATAGAAAAGTTGACCGGCAGAAGAACAGCATAGAGGTGACCTTGAAGTATGATGAATTTGCATTTACCTCCCGAATAACGGTAATGCCTAGAGACAATGGGGTCGAGATAAGCGTTTACCTCGATAAACCGGTTCCGGCAAAACTGGAAGGGAAGGCGGGTTTTAACCTGGAATTTTTACCCGCTGCTTATTTTGAAAAAACTTACCTGGTTGATGGTAAAGCTGGCAATTTCCCCTTATATCCTGCCGGTTCAACTATAATCGAAAAGGGGGAGAATAAAATACCCCAGTTTGCAGGGCATAACACATTTGACGACAGGGGCAGGGGTGAGTTCATAGTGCCGCAACCATTGGCTTCCGGTAAAGCCATTGTACTGGCGCCGGAAGATCCCGAAAAGTTGGTAAAGATCCAGTCGGTAGATGCCGGGTTGATGCTTTTCGACGGACGTAATCTTGCACAGAACGGATGGTTTATTGTACGCAGCCTGCTGCCTGCCGGTAAAACCGGAAAAGTGCTTACCTGGTACCTGGAGCCCAATGCCCTACCCAACTGGAAACGGGCACCCATGATCGCTTTTTCCCAGGTGGGTTACCAACTCACGCAGGAAAAAACGGCAGTTATTGAGCTCGATAAAAACGATGCACCACTATCCTCGGCCTCCCTTTTTCAGCTTAATGCCGATGGTTCAACGGCAGAAAAATTAAAAGGAGAAATAAAGCCCTGGGGACAATACCTGCGCTATAATTATGTAAAGTTTGACTTCAGTGCAGTGAAAGAACCGGGCCTTTATTTTATTCAGTATGGCGATCAAAAAACAAATGTATTTACGATAGGGCAGGATGTGTTTAAGGATAGCTGGCATCCTACACTGGATGTTTGGTTCCCTGTACAAATGGACCACATGCAGGTAAATGAAGCGTACCGGGTCTGGCATGGCGTTCCATTTTTAGATGATGCCCTGCAGGCGCCGGTGAATCATCAGCATTTCGATGGGTACAGAATGGGGCCGGTTACCGATACAAAATACAAACCTTTCGAACGCATACCCGGCCTGGCAGTAGGTGGCTGGTTCGATGCCGGTGATTTTGATATTCAAACCGGATCGCATTGCAGCGCCATCTTAAGTTTTGTAGATGCCTGGGAAAAATTAAAGCTCAACCGCGATGAAACCTTTATAGACCAGGCAACGCGGTATGTAGATATTCATCGCCCCGATGGAAAACCGGACCTGTTACAACAGATAGAGCATGGTACATTGAACCTGGTGGCACAGGTAAAAAACATCGGGCATCCGGTAAGGGGTATTGTGGTGCCCAACCTGCATCAATACCACCACCTGGGTGATGCATCCACCGAAACGGATAATCTTCCTTATAACCCAGGTTTGCAACCTTATCAAACCGATGGCAGGACCAGCGGCACCAGGGACGACAGGTGGGCCTTTACTAATCGTAATTCGTTTCTCGACTATCATACTGCGGCTGCATTGGCTGCTGCTCATCGCGCATTAAAAGGATACAATGATACCTTATCGCGGCAATGTTTGCTGTATGCGCGGAAATTGTGGAATGAGAATGTCAGGCAGCTTGCAGGCAGCGATACTGGATTCATGGCTGCATTTAGAAGGAATACGGAAATAGCTGCCGCATTGCAATTATTTATTGCAACGAAAGAGGAACAATACACCAAACGCTTCAAAGAAATGATCTTTCCAATGCTCGACAGATCGTTGCTGTTTGGCATGGCCGTAGCTTTGCAGGCAATTCCCTATATGGATACAGATTATCAAAACAAATTGCGTGAGTATGTGATAAAATTCAAGGCAATGAGCGATGATTACAATAAACAAAACCCATATGGCGTGCCGATGACCGCCAGAGGCTGGGGAGGGAACAGTGCCATCATCAATTGGGCAATCACAAATTATTACGCACATGCCTTTTACCCTGATGTAATTAGCAGGGAATACATATATAAGGGATTGGATTACATTTTTGGTTGTCACCCTTACCACAACCTTTCCTTTGTTTCCGCAGTAGGAACACGCTCTAAACGGATAACCTACGGAAGCAACAGGGCCGATTTCAGCTATATTGCCGGTGGCGTAGTGCCCGGGTTGTTGTTGCTGCGTCCCGACTTTCAGGAGAATAAGGAAGACTGGCCTTTTTTATGGGGTGAAAATGAAGTAGTGATCGATATCTGTGCGGCCTATATTTTTTTATCGGCCGCTGCAAACGATTTAATCAGTAAATAAACCACCGCTATGCGAATATATATTGTATTGATCTGCCTGCAGGTACTACTATTAAATAGTACAATGCAACTGAATGCTCAAAATCCGCTCATTCGTAACCAGTTCAGTGCCGATCCTACAGCCCGGGTATTTGGCGACCGGGTGTATGTATACCCGTCTCACGACATAATCGCCAAAGAAGGGCGTGGCCGGGTGGGGTGGTTTTGTATGGAAGACTATCATGTGTTTTCTTCGGCCAACCTTACAGACTGGACTGATCACGGCATGATCGTTCATCAGGATAATGTGCCCTGGGTTAAGCCAAACAGTTATAGTATGTGGGCGCCGGATTGTTTTTACTTCAAAGGAAAGTATTATTTCTATTTTCCCAGTATGCCCAAAGATACCAGTTATACACGCGGGTTTACTGTGGGGGTAGCCATTGCTGATAAGCCCGAAGGCCCTTTTGTGCCACAACCAATGCCCATCTCTAATGTGCGGGGAATCGATCCCAACGTTTTCATTGATAAAGACGGGCAGGCGTACCTCTACTGGTCACAGGGAAACATTTATGGCGCAAAGCTGAAAGAAAATATGGTGGAGCTTGCTTCTGATCCTGTGGTATTGGGCGAATTGCCTGGTAAAGGCCTTAAAGAAGGGCCTTACCTGTTTGAACGGAACGGTACTTACTACCTTACCTATCCCCACGTGGAAAATAAAATAGAACGCCTTGAGTATGCAATAGGAAATAATCCACTCGGACCTTTCAGGGTCACAGGTGTTATTATGGATGAATCGCCATCGGGTTGCTGGACCAATCACCATTCCATTATACAATTTAAAGATCAATGGTACTTGTTTTATCATCATAATGATTATTCACCCAAATTCGATAAGGCGAGATCGATAAGGGCCGACAGCCTGTTTTTCAATACAGATGGCACTATACAAAAGGTAGTGCCTACCCTCAGGGGCATAGGCGTTACAAATGCGCATACACAAATACAAATTGACCGGTACAGCCATATAAGCGATAAAGGCGCATCCATTGCATTTTTGGATACCGCCAATAGATTCCAGGGGTGGAAAACGGTGCTGGATGCAGCAGGAGCCTGGGTGCAATACAATAGTGTAGATTTTGGAAAGAAGAAGCCTGCATCTGTAACCGTACGAGCCCTTTCAGTAAATGGCGGCAGCCTGCAAATTCGTATACAGGGACCCTATGGCCCGTTACTGGCGGAGGTTCCCATCACTGCCGGCAATGAATGGCAGTTGGTAAAAACATCCAAACTGGAATTCAAACCGGGTATGCAGAATCTGGTTGTTACAGCAATGAATAACAGTCAGATCGAAATAGACTGGGTAAGCTTTGAACAGTAATGCATTAATGAAATAATAGCACTCATAAAAGTCTTATAAAACAAAAACTGCTACTATTGGTATAGTAGCAGTTTTAATACATTGTCAATATACCGTGGATTTATTACACTACAAATTTTTCAGTGGCAAGATATAGATCAGTATTCATATGTGATAAATTATATATTCTTTACTATTCCAATCAAAAGTCAGTCATCTCGTATATACCGTTGATGCCTGTACCAGATAGTACCAAAGGTTTATTATTTCATACATAAGAATTTGTAGCATATAATTTATACCCCTATTACCAACAAACGAATAAGTCCGAACATTTTTCGCCATAAATCCGACAAATGTCTCATCAACCAGCCAGTCGGCTTTTTGTAAATTTATATACCTGCTGGGTAACAGACATTATTGCAACTGTTAGCATCAGCTGATTGCCTTACAATGCTATAATAGGTGAAGTTTTTAATAATCTAACCTAACTGCTGCCATCCATGAGAAAATTTACCAGCCAACGGGGTTACCCGTATAATTACCCCATTCGAATTACACAGGGTATTTCCATTCTCCCGCCATCAACTGTATCTGCACAGGTCAAATTCAATAATTATGATCCCGGTATGATGGTATTCAAATACGCTGATCTTACTCCAAAGTAGATTCAATCATTATTAATCAAAACATTGCCAATGAAAAATACAACACATTCAATGACATGACCATAACGGTACATACCACTATGAATACAATTTAAACCGACAGGTGTTTCACCAAAATAACTTATTGTATGAAACTAATTGTTTGCCTTATAAAAATTTGTTTTTTTCTTGCTATTGTAACAAGCGAGATAACGTTATATGCAAAAACTCCTTTAAACGAAGACCGCTCAATAACTTATACAGCTTTTGTTGTAAATGGAAAAGTTGTTGATAACAAAGGTAATGGACTTGCCGGCGCGTCTGTTTTGCAAAAGGAGCACTCAAATGCCGCCACTACTAACGCAGACGGGCGTTTTAGTATTACCATCCAGGAAGATTCGGCCGTACTGGTGATCTCCTATATTGGTTTCCAGTCCAAAGAGGTGGTTGTAAAACCCGGAACTGCTGACATTGTTGTAACGCTGATCCCTGGTGGTACTTCACTGGAAGATGTGATCGTAATAGGGTATGGTACACAAAAAAAGCAATTGACTACTTCCGCGGTAGCAACCGTTAAAGGGGAACAGTTGAAAGCAGTACCTGCTGCCAACATTTCAAATACCCTGGCCGGCAGGGCCACAGGTGTAATGACTCGTGCCAATGGTGGCCGGCCCGGTGCGGATAATGCTACTATCTATGTCAGGGGAATTGCCACCACCGGCACAACGGTGAATAATGTAACTTACAATACCACCCCATTAATAGTGGTGGATGGCATCATCCGGAATAATATCAATGAAGTAGATCCTAATAACATTGAAAGTGTATCGGTCTTAAAAGATGCCGCTGCTGTGGCCCCCTATGGATTAGGCGGTGCCAATGGGGTGATCCTTATTACAACAAAGAGAGGCACTACGGGCGCGCCTGTTTTAAGTTTTGGGGGCTACTATGGTGATCAGCAACCCACTTATTTGCCCAAGATGCTCAGTGCAATAGATTACATGAAGCTTAAACTTGAAGCCTACGTAACGGAGAACCCCACAGGAACAAGCCCCACATACAGCCAGGCCTTTATCGATTCCTATCTTCAGAATCATGCGAAAGATCCTGACCAATATCCTGTCTCCGACGCATTGAATGATGTGGTAAGAAAACATGCACCGGTTTACCAGGGTAATTTCCAGGTACGTGGCGGAAGCCAGATCGTAAAATATTATGCCGGCCTCAGTTACTTTAAACAGGAAGGGATGTTTGACAGGTCGGGATATGAGCGGTACAATTACAATGTAAATTTAGATGTAAACATAACACCCACCACTACTGCCTCTTTCTCCTTAAATGGCGCTGTTCAGAAAACGTCTGATGTGGATGGAAGCACAGACCAGTTGTTCAGGGGCGTTTATAAGTTCCTGCCTGTTGCTCCGCTCCGGTTTACCAATGGTTTATGGGGCGAAAGTTCGGGCAATGCGCCACTCGGCGTAACCAACTCTGTTGGTTATTTTCGTCAAAACACAAACAATATGCTGAGCACCATTACGGTGGAGCAAAAGCTTCCGTTTATACCAGGACTCAGTGTAAAGGGGGCATTTAGTTATGATCCCTATAATTATGTGCAGAAACAATGGCACAAGCCGTTTATTTATTGGACGCAAAACGTTAGTACAACTCCCTATACTTATACGCCTGCTTTTTCTACCCAGGAAAGCAGTGCCACCACTTATGCCTGGTTGAACCAGCAATACTGGCAAAACAATACCATCACTTTCCAGGGTTACCTCAATTATCAACATACGTTTGGCAAACATGAGGTTACCGGTTTGTTGGTGGCAGAAAAAAGAAATAACAAGCAGGCTGATTTCAGATCGAGAATAAACAATTTCGCGGTGAATATCGATGAACTGACAATGGGCAGCTCGAATAAAAACGACTTTGAGATTGCCGGGGGATCCGGTACGGGTAGCCAGGTTGGTTATGTGTACCGGGCCAATTATGCTTATGACAGGCGATTCCTGTTCGAAGCCTCAGGCAGATATGACGGGCACTATTATTTTGCCCCCGGTAAAAGATGGGTATATCTTCCCGCATTTTCCCTGGGTTGGATAATTTCCAATGAAAATTTCTTTAAGCCGGTGAGCTTTGTAAATTTCCTCAAAGTCAGAGGATCATGGGGCAAATCCGGAAATCTTACCAGTACCGGGTTCCAGTACCTGAATCTTTACCCCCTTAGAGGAAATGCTTACGCCTTTGGTGATGGCGCCCTGGTTCAGGGCTCTTTCGCGCAAATAGAAAATAACCCGAACATTACCTGGGAAATAAGTAAAAAAGCAGATGTTGCCCTTGAAGCAACGCTGTGGAACGGTCTTTTACGCATGGAGGCCGATTATTTTTCTGAAAGAAGAACAGGGATGTTATTATCGCCCAACACCGCTATACCACAGGAATACGGAATTCCGCTTGCCCAGGAAAATGCAGGGATCATGGATAATCATGGTATTGAATTATCCATTGGAACTACCAGGAGGTTAAGTAATGGCTTGCAGCTTTCCATTGACGGAAACTTTACGTATGCAAGGAACAAAGTAATACAGTTGTATGAAACGGATGTAACCAGGAGCGATCCAAGACGCAGCAGAACCGGCCGCCCGTATAATACGGTGTTCGGTTATCAGTCGCTTGGTTTGTTTACCACTGCCGACGATAAAAATGGGGATGGCTTTATAACTGCAGCAGATGGCTATAACATCACTCAATTTGGCACGTTGCGTCCTGGTGATATTAAGTATGCAGATCTGGGTGGCCCCGGTGGCGTGCCCGACGGCAAGATCGATTTGTACGATGAGAAAGTAATCGGGAGGCCGCAAACACCCGGTATTATTTACGGTATTAATGCAGCCGCCAGCTGGAAGGGATTTGATCTTTCTTTGTTATTCCAGGGCTCGGGCATGTCAAGCTTTAATATCTATGGCTTTATGACAGTTGCTCACTTTAACAATAACAGTAATTCTTCTTACGAATATTACAACAATAGGTGGACGCCTGACCATCAGAACGCAAAATATCCAAGGGCTTATTCTGCCCCTACGAATAACAACGGACAGACTTCAGATTTCTGGCTTATAAACAGTTCGTATTTGCGATTAAAAACGGCGTCATTGGGTTATACCGTTCCATCAAAGCTGAGCTCCAGGGTTAAAATGAAAAACCTGCGGATCTATGTAACCGGCCAGAATATCCTGACGTTCGCGAAACTGAAATTTACTGATCCCGAAACAACCGGTGAACAGGGTTATCCCCTTCAGAAAACATTCCTGGTTGGCTTTACTACCAGTTTCTAAAATCAAAAAACAAAAAGATGAAACCAGTAAAAACATACATTATATACGGGTGCATAACAATGGCATGGCTGGGTTTGTTTTCCTGCGACAAAAACCTGGACAACGAGGTGAAAACAAGCTTTGACGATAAAACACAATGGCAATCTGAATCCTATGCTGATATTTTTTTAAATGATGTGTACGATCAGTTGCCTGACATGTATTCCCAGCCGGAAAACCTGGACAATTTTACCGATGACAATGATGCCGGTTTTTATTATAATTCATGGAAGTATAAAGATGGGAACCTCGATCCGGCTTCAGCTAATTATACACTTTTTGGCGGTGGCGCTACCGGCGTTCAAACCATAAGCAGGTATAACTGGCCGGCCCTGTATACTTCTATTAGAAAGTGCAATACGTTTATTCAACAGGTAACTACTCATAAAAACAATTACACGCCAGACTGGTTCAATAAACGCATCGATGAAGCCCGGTTCAACAGGGCTTTTCACTACAGCATTCTTTTCCTGCATTGGGGCGGGGTGCCTATTATTTTGGATCCACAGGTGCGAACAGACACAGGCTCTTTATATGTAAAAAGAAGCACCTATGCGGAAACACTTGACTTTATAGTAAAATCAGTGGATACAATACTTGCCAATAAATACCTTGCTGTTAAGTATAACAAGGGTAACCCAGACGCAGGCAGGGCTACACTGGGTGCCGCATTGATGTTAAAGGCTTATTTGCAGTTAGTGGCTGCAAGCCCTACATTCAATTCCGCCATGTATCCGGGAGGCCCTGATCCTAATAAGATAGCCGGATTTGGCAATGTAGATCCCGCCCGTTGGGCAACAGCTGCTGCTTCATTTAAAAAATTCATGGATGATTGGGGGGGAGCTGGTAAACAGTACAATCTTTTTTCTGACGATTCTACCCTTTGGTATGAGGACAACGAATATAATACAGAAGTGATTTGGGACAGGCAGTATGTGCCCAATGCCAAGGGGTCTAATTACGAACAATATGGCGGGCCTGTATATATCCTCGGGTCCTACTATACCTGGGGTAACTATAACCCCACACAGGAACTGGTAGATCAGTTCTTCATGGCCAATGGTAAATCCATAACAGACCCGGCATCCGGGTATGATCCTCAAAAACCTTATGTGGGCCGTGAAAGCAGGTTTTATAAATGGATCGTGTATGATGGGGCGCCTTATAAACTGGATTGGATGCCTGCACAGGATACCATTTACACCCGCATCGATAAAGTAAGACCCTCATTGAATCAAATAGATTTTGCGAGCACGGATGTAAGCAATACAGGATATTATTTCAGGAAGAAGTTAAATCCAAAGAATCGCCCTTCTACCGGATTGAGCGGAGCCAACTATATTTATTTCCGGTATGCAGAAGTGCTGTTAGGTTATGCTGAAGCGCAAAATGAGGCTGTTGGCCCGGATGCTTCTGTATATAATGCCATGAATGCGATCAGAGCGCGTGTAAACCTGCCTGCTTTACCTCCATTATTAAGCCAAAACCAGATGCGTGATGCCATTCGCCAGGAAAGAAGAGTGGAACTTTGCTTTGAAAACAAACGCTTCCAGGATCTCATCCGTTGGAAAATTGCAGACCAGGTATTGACTGTTGATTTACATGGAATGAAGATCGAAAATACTTTACCGGGTAACAACAGTGGTGTTTGGACATATACGCCGGTAGGGTTGAATCATCCACATGCATTCAAAATGAAACAATACCTGCACCCTGTTCCGCAGGCCGCCCTTGCACAGAACTATAAGCTGGTGCAAACGCCCGGCTATTGACTAGTTTAAGAACACTTATTTATTTGAAATTCATTGATTTATATAAGTAAATTCGAGTCCAATCCGGGTTCACATCGTTTAAAGCAGGTCGAAAGACCTGCTTTTTATTTTAATGGGCAATTTGTAAAATGGTATAATGTAGCGTTTCTTCCGCCATTTCCCGCCGTTCAATTAGTCGATTTTCTTCACTTGCTTTACAAGACCATAAAACCGTGTTATTTACTATAGCTTTGCGCAAAAAAGAAGATGGCATTTTCCGCATTGGGTTTATCTGCACCGTTATTAAAGGCGATAGGCGGGCAGTCATTTACACAGCCTACGCCTGTGCAGCAGCAGGCCATTCCTGCTATCTTACAGGGAAAGGATATACTCGGCATCTCTAAAACCGGCTCTGGCAAAACTGCCGGTTATGTATTGCCTATACTGGAATTGTGCCAACGCCGGGTAGAAAAGAAAGACAGACACGTGCGCGTACTGGTCATGGTGCCCACCCGTGAGCTGGCAATACAGGTAAATGATGTTTGTAAAATCTTCTGCGCTCAACTGCCGAATAAAATAAAAACAATGGCGGTGTATGGTGGTGTTTCCATCAACCCGCAAATGATGACCTTGCATGGCATCGAAATATTAATAGCTACCCCGGGCCGGTTGCTTGATCTGATAGACCATAAAGCTGTGCACTTGTCACAAGTAGATATACTGGTGCTGGATGAGGCCGATCAAATGCTCAACCTGGGCTTTAAAGAGGAGATGGATAAGGTGTTTCAGCTGTTACCGGCCAAACGCCAGAACCTGTTGTTCTCTGCCACTGCCAGTGATGATATTAAAGATATGCAGCGTCACCTGCTGCACCAGCCGGTAACGATTGAAGTGGTAGAAGAAGAGCAGCGCATTGAACTGATCGAACAACTTGCCTATCATGTAACCGCAGCTCGTAAGGGCCCGCTTTTACGCTACCTGATCAAGCATGAAGATATGAAGCAGGTGCTGGTGTTTACCTCTGCCGTAAGAACGGCAGATAACCTTGTAGGCAAACTTATCAAAAATGGGATACAGGCAGCTTCTTTGCACGGGCACTTGAGCCAGACTGCCCGTCTTGAAACGCTGCAACGCTTTAAAGCAGGCAAGCTGCGGGTACTGGTAGCGTCTGATCTTGCTTCGCGGGGTATTGATATCCGGCAATTGCCTATAGTCATTAACTACGAGTTGCCACGTTCTCCCAAAGATTATATTCACCGCATCGGCCGTACCGGCAGGGCAGGGCTTTCGGGCAAGGCTGTTTCGCTGATATGTCCTGAAGACCAGCATCATTTTGGCATCATCCAGAAAAAGATGGGGAAAAAAGTAGAGATTCTGGAAAGTGACGATATTAATCTGCAGGGATTTTAATAATTACGCCGGTAGACACCGCCTCAATATTGGCCTTACTTTAAACTTTGGAGATAATTGAAAGGCATTTAAAGAGTTTGCAAAGCTTTGGTTATCAATTCCCTTAACTTGTAAAGGACTTCAAACTCCATCCAAAATGAGTTCGAGATTCGTCCAAACGGGTTCACAGAAATAAAAGAGAGGCTATCAAAACTGGTGGCCTCTTTTTTTATCTCAATTTTATCGATCTCATAAATCTGTTGCCGGCTGTTGTTATCCCTTCCGTTTTGCTACAACCAACTTGAAGTTTTACTTTCGTGCGGCATGAATATCTATACTACCCCAGGGCTGGTTACCATCACCTGTCATAAGCGAACTATGCTTTATCTGGAACAGGAAGTGAAAGAGCTTGGCTTTGACCCGATAGAAACTTTTGTTACGGGCGTAAAATTAAAAGCAACGGTGAATGAATGTATCCGGCTCAATCTGAACCTTCGTTGCGCCAGCCAGGTGTTGTATAGTCTCCAATCCTTTAAGGCTCGCAATGCTGATGATGTATATAATAATCTTCTCCACTATCCCTGGGAAGATATCTTACCTGATGGTATTTACTTTTCCATTACTAGTAATGTGAGCAACGACAGTATCAATAACAGTATGTACGCTAACTTGCGCGTGAAGGATGCCGTCATCGACAGACTACGCGAAAAAAGAGGTACACGTCCTCCCACCGGTTCTGCATTAACGGGTGCTGTGATCCATTTATTTTGGAGAGAAGAACACGCCGAAGTCTTTATTGATACCTCGGGTGATTCTCTGGCCCGTCATGGATACCGCAAAATACCTGGTCAGGCGCCGATGCTGGAATCACTGGCGGCTGCTACTATTTATGCTTCTCGTTGGGACAGGGTGAGTCCCTTCGTGAACCCGATGTGTGGTTCGGGTACTATTGCTATCGAAGCTGCCATGATCGCAACCAATCGCAGACCCGGATTGTTCAGGACCAACTATGCTTTTATGCACCTGCAGGGTTATGATGAGCAGGTATACCTGCAGGAGGATGCCCGATTGGAAGAGCAGATCAAAGAAATACCAGGTCTTCGTATCATCGCTACCGATTACAGCGCCAAAGCCATTGAGAATGCCCGTAAGAATGCAGTGGCCGCCGGTGTGGCCAACTTGATAGAATTTGCCGTTTGTGATTTTGCTGCTACAGAAGTGCCACCGAACGTGCCGGGTATCTTTTACGTGAATCCAGAATACGGAGAGCGGTTGGGAGAAATAGCTGAACTGGAAAAAACATACAGTCGTATTGGTGACTTTATGAAACAAAAATGTGGTGGTTACTTTGGTTATGTATTTACCGGCAATCTTGAATTAGCCAAGAAGATTGGTCTGAAAGCAACACGACGTATAGAATTTTATACCAGTATTATTGACTGCCGCCTACTGGAATATGAATTGTACAGAGGAACCCGGTAGCTCCCCCTGCGATAGGTTTGAAAAGAGGTTATCGAAAGGTAGCCTCTTTTTTTGTGCGTATATTTCGGTAAGGCGCCGGCTCGTTTAAAAACATTCTTCCACACTCAGCACGTCATTTGACCAATAACCAGTTTATATCCTTTGCCGTGCACATTCAGGATGCTTACGCTTGGGTCCGCTTGCAACTTTTTCCGCAATTTCGAGACGAACATATCCAGGCTCCGGCCAACAATGACGCCTTCATCTTCCCACACTTCTTTCAACAACTGATCACGATCTATCACCTTCTGCTGGGCGTTGGCAAATACGTGCAACAGTTTGGCTTCTTTAGCTGTGAGTGGAATGATAGAGGTGCCAGCTATCAATTGCTGACTTTCCGGCAAGAAAAGTAGGTTACCAATCGCAATACCGGATGGTGCCGGGACTTCCCGTTTAATTGCTGACGGTGGTAGATCTGGTTGAATATTTTGCAGCCCTGTAATCTCCATCGTTATCCCGGTTGAGTTATCCAGAGCTGGCATATTGACTGCTTTGTCGGCAGTTCTTCCTTTTCTTAAATAAAGGGCGCGGAATAGTAAACTTATCAGAATAGCCACCAGGCTACCTGCAAGCAGACCGCTTGCAAACGGGTCCATGCCGGCGGCCTTGGTTTCTGTAAACCTGATCCGGATATTGTAACAGGCTTT
Source organism: Niastella soli (assembly GCF_017742245.1). Lineage (GTDB taxonomy): Bacteria > Bacteroidota > Bacteroidia > Chitinophagales > Chitinophagaceae > Niastella > Niastella soli. The sequence continues at coordinate 1,317,019 of NZ_JAGHKO010000004.1, read as the reverse complement.
TTCCTGCTGGCGACCCAGGCAGGGTATTACATTGCGGGCTTTGTCTTTATGTATCTGGAATCCGTAGATCACTTCGGCCGATGGAGCGCAATGGATCACTTCCACGAGGTAACTGGAGGGCAGACTGTTGGCCGCTATTAACCGGCGCACAGTAGCCACCAAAGTATCGGGCAAAAAGGTAAAGGGGGCCGCAAACCGGATCAGGTATTCCTTGTTCGCCCGCTCTTCCACAGGGAGGACGCGGGAGGAGGAATCGCCGGCCTGTAACAGCAATTGGTGACCGATCTGCCGGATCACCAGTTTTTCAGTCGCCTTATCTGTAGCGGGTAGGGCAGCCCGGCCATGAATGGCGGCCCAGGAAACGATGACTATAAAGGAGATGCCTATTGCCAGCAGGGATTTCCAGCTCATACTTAAAATTACAGCATTCCCTGCGAGCCCCGGTAGCGCAAGTCAGATTTTACATTCGTTTACAAAGTTTTTACCCCGCTTTTACCACTCCTGCGGACGCATACTGTAGGTTTGTATCAACAACCCGGGTTTCTTTTTTTCGCTTTTATCATCACATAAATCAACATCTTATATGCGATCAATTTTATTGTTCGTCTACGTCCCCTTGTGCTTTACCGGTGCAGTCGCCTGTCGGGATCGTTCAGCGGCGGCTATCGCTGCCCCTACACTTGCTATTACATCGCCGGCACCGTCCACCCCGGTGGGAAATGTAGTGGGTTATTCCCTTGTTATACCAGAAAGTTTTGTCAATTGGAAAGGCATGCATGTTATGGGAGGAAAGGGACACCAAGGCTATATCAAACCCCTGGCGGGCACCCTGGCTTTCGACGGCAATGGCACTATTGCAGGAGGCTATTTTGAACTGGATATGAATACAATTACGGTTACTGACAGAAAAGACACGAGCAGCGATAACGGACTGGTATCGCATCTGAAAGACCCTGACTTCTTTGATGTGAAGAAGTATCCTAAGGGTACGTTTCAATTAATCAAAGCGATTAAAGTCTCCAGCGATTCTTCTTATTATATTACCGGGCAATTGACCTTACGGGCCATTACACAAGAGATCCATTTTCCGGCCACCATCGTCAGGAATGGGGAGAATATTGTTGCTACAGCGTCGCTCACAATAGACCGTACGAAATGGGGCATCACTTATCAGTCAGGAAGTATATTTGGACTTGTGAAAAACGAGTTGCTGGAAGACAGGGTACCCGTGTCACTGGCTTTACGATTTCATCAGCAGCAGTAAGAAGCGGGTCTGTCAGGAACCCAATCTCTTATAGATGAGGTATATTTATGTGTACCTGCAAGTAATCCAAAGGAATTCGGGGTTGTCTATTGCACTTAAAGGAGCATCCTGTTAAAAATCATCAGCTTAATTTATATAATTTCTTTAGATCTTCCCTCAACTGGTTTGAAGAAATTCCAATCCGGTTCACAACTTCGTTTAGTGAGGCGTCATACATTGACGCCTTTTTTTATGCAAATGCCCGGGCTTACCAGCATGAAAAGTTGACTGCTATGAATATTCCTTAAGGCTATACCCTTTACCTCTTACGTTAATTATTTCAATAGAGCTATCATCAATAAAGTATTTTCTTAAGCGCGTAATATAAACATCCATACTTCTTGCTGCAAAAGGATCATCTTCACCCCATAGCTTAATAAGTGCCGTCTTTCTGTCTAACAATTTATTTTTTGCAGCAATCAGCAATTGCAACAGGTCGGCTTCTCTTTGTGAGAGTCGAATGTTGTTGTTATCCCGCTGCAGGGTAAGCTTTTTATAATTGAGCAGATAGCAACCCACTTTTTGGGGCTTTTCTAAGCTATATTTAGAGGTGAATAATTCGCTCCGGCGCACCACGGCCTTTAAGCGCAGTACCAACTCTTCCAAAGAAAAGGGTTTCTTCATGTAGTCATCTGCACCAATTTCCAGTCCGCGTATAACGTCTTCGGTTTCTCTTCGGGCAGTAAGAAAAATTATCGGCATTTTCTCATCAATCAGACGAATTTCCGAGACCAGCGAAAAGCCGTCTTTTCTGGGTAACATAACGTCAACGATACATACATCAGGTTTATACTTTTTGAATTGCTCCCATCCATCAACCCCATTAATCGCAATGGAAACTAGGAACTCACGGGTTTCCAGCGATTCTTTAATGATTGCCGCCAATGTAGGTTCGTCTTCCACTAATAGGACAGTGATCTTATTTGTCATAAAACCGGATTGTAAATGTTGTTCCCTGATCTGGTTTACTAGCCACAGAAATTTCACCATCCAATATTAAAGCCAGTTCCTTAACGAAGCTTAAGCCCAGTCCATATCCTTTTACTTCATGTACATCACTGGTTTGTACGCGGTAAAATTTATCAAAGATAAACGGCAGGTGAAAGCTGGCTATGCCTTTGCCCTTGTCGGCTACCTGTAGCTGCCAGCCGTTTATGATAGGCTGGAAATTGATCTCGATATGAACAGGATGGTTGGAATATTTAATGGCATTGTCGATAAGGTTGCTGAATACGGAGTCCAGGATAAATGGGTCAGTGTTGACCATTGGTTGCGACAAATTATAATTGATGAGGACCGCATCGGGCAAGGTCAGGTTAAACCGGTTGCTTACTTCGCGGGCCAATTGAGCTACATCAACCCGTTTCAGCTGGGCTCGGATAACACCCTGTTCGTATTTGCTGATCTCCAGGATGCGATCTATATCCTGGTCCATTTTATTTAAAATGACCCCATTTGTTTTGAGATACCTGGTTAATTTTTCCGGATCAGCCGCCGCGCCAAAGGTTTCCAACGCATCTACAGATGATTTTAGAATGGTGATGGGCGTCCTTAACTCATGCGTGATATTGTTGATGAAATCGTTTTTGAATTTGTTCAACCGCATTTGCCGGATGATCATTTTGCCCATAATTAAAAGACTGCCGGCCGATAACAATATAAGCAACAGTGAAACGCTGGCCGGAATGATATTTTGCCGCCAGAGCGCGAGTGACTGGTTTTTAGGAATGGCCTGTACTATCACCGGAGATCTGTAAAAATTAACAGGTACGGAGATGGCATGGTCCGTCGCAACCTTTGCATTGGTTGATACGATCAACCGAAAGGGAACGCGAATATTTTCTTTCAGTAGTTCTTTTTTAAAAAACAGGTTTAGAGAATCGGGGTTGAGCGGTGTATGCATTTGCTGAGATAGCAGCCGGCCCAGGATCTCCAAGAGCGCATCTTTATTCTCCTCATCCACTTTAACGGTTGTAAATTTTGCGTTAAACCTTTTTATGACCTTGGGAGTATCCAATGCAATAGAATCGCGGTTGGGAATGGTACTTTGAAAAAAGGTTAGCGTGGGTTCTTTATACTGAAGCGAAGTGGGTAGTTCGTTCTGCTGCAATTGGTAGCTGGTAATGGCTCTCCGCAATGCAAATCGGGCACTGGTTATAAAATTACGTTCACTTGCTTTATAACTATTGTAGACCCAGGTAACCTGGAAAAGTATAACCATTGCTACAGTAAGGAAGGCTATAAAGAACGTGAATTTTAGTCTTTTTCTCATGGAGGCTGCAAAGGTAGATGTTACAATTATTTTTTATCGGGCTGTTAACAGTATTTAACACTAAAGCCATGGGTATTAACTTTCAATCATTTACAGACAGTTAGCTTTGTGAGCAAATTAAATGTTATGCTTTTCCGCTCCTTCTTATTGATTTTTTTAATGGTGGTCGCCATTGCCGGTGTTCGCGCCCAGGGACAAGAACGCAAACCCGCCGATTCCATGCTTACCGTACAAGCGCCATTGTTCAAAATGAAAGATATGAACGGCAAGGTCGCTTCCTTGTCAGATTATAAGGGTAAAGTAGTGGTGCTTATGTTCTGGTCTACCTGGTGTCAGCCCTGCCATCTCGACTTTCCTTCTGTGAACAATGTGATTAAGGATTATGCGGGCGATACAAGTGTTGTTTTTCTTTTTATTGACACCCGTGAAAAAGCCTCCAATTACAGGGAGCTTGTTCAGGAGGATCTTAGGTCGCACCACTATGATTTTAATGTATTATTTGATGAAATGGGGCCGGATGGAATGCAGAGCAAATATTATACTGCATATGGCATGATCGGTATTCCCACTAAATTCATTATCGACCGTAACGGTATTATCCGCTATCAACTTATTGGATATAATAGTAAAATGAAGAATGAAGAAGCTGCCATTACACTGCAACAGCTAATTCGCAAGGTAAAAGCAGTTTAACCAATAATGAGACTCTAAAACCAATCCTGAGCAGGATATACAGTTTTATTTTTAAAGTTGTAGCGTGTTATTATTAGTTGATGCTAACGGAAATTCTATGAACGAATTACAGGCGTTGCATACCCGAATTTCCATCATTAAACTATGTCAAAGAACTGTAAGAGTACTACAGCTGCTTTGCGCAGAAGCAGATGCAATATCATACAAAGGTAAAACTGTTTTTTGGGTCAGCAATAACAGGCATGGCTATCCCTGTCTATAAGTGGTTATGTTTCCCATTTATGTCTACAATGGTCTATAAGTGTCTATAAGTGTCTTGCCTTGTTATAGGGAAAACCGGATATTATTTGGGATGGCGCCGGTATTGTGCCGGTATTACTGTGGGTAATGTTCGGAGTTTGTTCGGACTCTCCCTGGGAATGTTCGGGTGTACACAGGGGAAACCCGAACAAAGTCCGAACAAAGTCGGGAGCAAACCCAGCTCCATACCAGAGAAATCCCATAGCTGCTCTTTCAATTATAGCGTCGTTTTGCGACTGGTAAGAATAGGGGTGGAGCAGTTTCAAAATTATCCGAAAAAGATCATCTTTGCAGGTCCGGTTCACAAAAGGTTCACAGCAATGTGAGCCTTTTTTTGTGTTTATTTTGGATTCGGTTGAATTCCGGTGGGATCATCACATTTCAACAAATGGATTGAAAACAAACCATAATCGTATCCGAAACAGGACTATCATCAGGTAAGTGCCATTGTTGTGCGTATGAATGAGAAATTTGTGCAAACAGGAGTACAAACAATAAATAATTTTTCATTAGCAAACAGGAAACTGTTGAATAAATGGTATTAATAACCGTCAGGGCCGGTAGGTTTATAAAGGCTGCTAAAGTAAGCTTTTTACAAGGGTATTAAATAAAGCCGCATAATATCTTTAGCATAAATTAACCTGCTCTTAATGGTTATTGGTTAACTTTACCGATGGCTTCACAAAGAAAAGTTACATATCCGGTTTTCAAAAAAAATCAGCCGGACGATTCCTACAAATTTCAGCCCCTGCCTGAACCTCCAGGCAAATACCCTTTTCATCTGGATCTGCATACCGTGATACCTGCCATAAGTGCTGAAAAAATGGTATTTCACATGGTGGGTGATACGGGCAGTTTGTATGGCGGAAATTTTCAGCGTATTGTCGCCGGTGAAATGAGGAAGCAATACCAGGAAGTGCATGATTTGGAAGACAAACCACAGTTCTTATACCATCTGGGTGATGTGGTATACACCTTTGGCGAAGCGGCGAATTATTATCCGCAGTTTTTTGCACCGTATCGTGATTATCCAGGGCCGGTGTTTGCCATCCCAGGCAACCACGATGGAGATATTAATCCGGCTGGAACGCCTTATAAAAGCCTTGACGCCTTCATGAAGGTCTTCTGCGACGTTGAATCCCGACCTGTTCCTTTCAGCGGTGATGTAGACAGAAAAAGCATGATACAGCCGAATGTTTATTGGACGCTGGAAACGCCTCTTGCAAACATGATCGGCTTATATGGCAATATCACAAAATTTGGAACAATTACTGAGCAACAGCGGGAGTGGTTTATTCGCGAGCTTAAAAATGCCCGGTTGCAGGGGCCGGGAAAAGCTTTGATTGTCTGTGTGCATCATGCCCCTTATTCTGCGGATTCCAACCATGGGGCAAGTTCTTACATGATTGAATTTCTTGAAAGTGCTTTTACGGAATCAGGCGTACATCCTGATATCGTTTTCAGCGGACATGTGCACAATTACCAGCGTTTTAGCCGGCATTATGCCAATGGTTCAATTGTTCGGTTTATTGTTGCAGGCGCAGGTGGGTACGATGATTTGCATAGTCTGGTTATGGAAGGGGATACAAATTTTGCTGCGGACAGCACTTTAACCGAGCAGGTGCGGCTTGAACAGTTCTGTGACAACAGACATGGCTTTTTAAAGATCTCCCTTGAAAAAGCCGGTAAAGCAGTTAAATTAACCGGAGAATATTTTTCAATTCCGCATGAGATCAGGCCGGGTGAAACACCCTCGGTGCTGACAGATACATTTCAAATTTCCTGTTCCGGCGGGATTTAACATAGAATATTTCATTCTGGTAGGGGAGTGGCTTAACTTTATTAGGAGATTGTACTATTTCTGTCAGCCAAAAACTACTGTTATGAAAATCATTTCTATACTCTTCATCAGTTGTTTATTGAATTTCTCTGCTAACAGTCAGTCTTTTAAACTTATAGGTGATTATAGCCTGGGTATACCGCAACAACAAATGGCTAAAAATATTCAGGCAATCCATAGTTTTCATATAGGGGGACTGTATTCATTTCCTGGTCATTTAAAAAACCTGTCTGTGGGATTGGAACTGGGTTGTGGCATCTATGCGTATGAAAAGATTGATCAAACCTTTTACTTCGACGCCAATACTCCAACCGTTGTACCGGTTAACTACAGCAGCAGCGTGTTTAATGCGAACCTGCAGGCAAGATATCAGTTTTTGGATGAAAATAGATCTCTGATTGTACCTTATATCAATGCCAAAGCGGGTTCGTATAATTTTAATAGCAATATCTCTATCGAGGATCCTGATGATCCTGACGGTTGTCATCCACTCGACAAGAAAAGATTGATCAATGATAATACATTGTATTGGGGCGCAGGTGCCGGTTTTCTAATTAACCCGTCTATATTTTCAAAACATAAAAAAAATGGGCAGGTCATGTTCGATATCAGCATAAACACCATCCGCGGCGGTGATCTTGATTATATCAATACCAAACATTTGAAAGATGAACAGGATTTCACTCAGGAAGGGGGGAAACCCATGTTGGTGAAATTTATTAATGTAAGTACTCAGGATATTCATGAGCACAAAGTAGCGCAGGTGTATAATTCAAATTTGAACATCCTGGAAATTAAAGCAGGAGTTGTAGTGAAGTTTAAGAACTGGAGGTAGAAAAACGAAGCAATCCATAAATCATAAATTGGGTAACGGCGGGTTTCCCAACAATAGAGCTATTTCCTGCTTTATTATTTCTCTGTGAGCCCGATCATAACGCCAAACGAACCGCCTATTTGATTCAAACCCTTATCGGGGCAGTACATTTCAGAAATGGCGCCATCAAGGTATAATGCATTCCGGCAGCCCTTTTGCTTAAAATACATCGCAAATTCGTACAAGGTTACTGCTTCATTGGATATAGCAAATAACACGCTTCCATTAGGCAATATGCCTACACCACTTCTGATATTAAGATTGGAAGAGTTCTTATTAAAAGCCGGATGTATTTCATTAGCTATCACAAGCATTGGTCCAGACTGGGTCGCATATTTCACCTTCCCATTATCCTTAAAATCTTCCGTTTTACAGATCTTTGCCTCATTGTTAGCCGTTAAAAAGAAGATGCCGTTTGGTTTTAAACCGAAGTTGCCGCCCCCTTTTACATGGTTTACGCCTTTAATCATCTTGAAATTTTCAATGTAAAGGCCGACGGGAGTATACTCCGGCGTAAACATGCCGCCGTTAGTAGCAAAAAGGAGATGCTGTTTTTTAGATTGTAGCCATTCTTTCAGGCTTTGTATGGTATTAAATTTTACGCCTTTCTCATTCTTATAGTAAAAGTGAATTCGCTGCGGGTCATTTACGATATAGTCAATTATCTTATCCTGTGCTAACAGGTTAATAGGAAGTAAAGTCAACAGCAGGTAAATAATGTGTTTCATAGCCTGCGTATTAATTACAATGTTTGGAAATCTAAGAGTTTCCAAGATACGAAAACAACTTACTTGGTCTTCGTGCTATGTCCACGTTTGCTGATCGTTTTCACCTCCAGGTTAAAAATTAATGGCGTAAAGGGCGGAAATAGTGAATTACCCGTTTCTCCATAGGCCAACCGCGACGGAATAATAAGTAAAGCATGGGTGCCTGAGGGAAATAGTAAAAGGGCTTCATCAATGGCCGGGATGGTTTTAGGTGAACCGGCTACCGCGCTATCTGGTATGTAACTGCGCTGTTCAGTAAATATACCAGTTTGCCTGGCCGTATCCTCAATACTTGTATCAAACACTTTTCCGGTAATATACCTGCCGGTATAGTCAAATTGCACGGTATCACCGGGCCTGGCTGGTGATCCATCGCCATTTTTTATAATTACGTATTGCAGTCCGGAAGATGTTACCGCAGGTTTGAGTTTATTAGCCGTAATATACCGACTTATTTTTCCGGGTTCCTGTAACCGGTCGGACGCTGAATTGTTTGATAGAAACTCGTTGACTTTCTGTTGAAACAAGCTATCGGGCATGTTAAGCCGGGGAATGACCTTTTCAACTTTAACCGTAAATGAAAGATACTTTCCTTTAGCGTGCGGAGGTTTGGGAACGTTCAGGATGATTTGCATGGAATCAAAATTAAGCAGGAATGTAGCGCTGTCGCCCTCACTCAAAAACGCCAATCCGGTAAAAATATCACCCCTGAAAAAGGGCTTTTGCTGTTCAAAAAACAGGGGGTGCCCTGTTTCATAAGAACTGGCCAGCAAAACACCTTCCTGTGTGCGGTGGATAAAGTGAACAGAGAGAAAGTCGCCTGTTTGTATCGTTTTGCCAGGCTGGTCACGATGAATGAGGTACCGCATGTCTGCGGGGCCTTGCTTAAAGCCATTGCAACAGGTAAGTAGAAGAACAGATCCAGCCAGAAGAAGCATATACTTATTCATAGAGAATATAATTATACAAAACCACCCCAACAGGGTTGGGATGGTTTTGTGTTTGGAGGCTTGATTTGTTTACTTACACGCCGTCGCGTTGAAAGGCTCCTACAAGACGCGCGTTTCGTTGACCGTTAACTGTTGTCCATTCGCTATTGTAATTTAATCCATATGGCCAGAAAGAATGCCCATCTGCACTTAAGGTGGCGGTAGGGCTTTCGCCTACAAAACTTCTAAGCATAGCCAGTCCGTAGGCGCCTGTATATTTACCGTTTACAACCAGTTGCGTCCAGCGGGTGGTTGTACCAACACCTTGTGTATGCGATATTTCATGCATGGCAGTACACTGGGTCATATATGAACGATTGGCGCCAAACCGAATGGTGCCATTTACATTTCCGTCGGCAGTAGCAACACTGGTATTATATTCTACCCTAAGGTTACCGCTGCAATAAGTGGTTTGTTGGTTGTACATGGTAATTGCGGCATTCATTGCTGCCGTAATGCGGTTATAGGCATCTGTTTGGTCGGCCGTTGGGTTAGAGACCCTTACCAGGTACCAGGTAAGGGTGGCCTCCGGGTTGGGCGTGGCAATGGTCAATTCTTCGGTATTTTCATTGGGTGTTTCCACTTTTTTTTCGCAACCGGTATTGCTTACCATAACTGCAAACAGCAGGATAATGCTTATGATTCGTGTTAAAAATGCAGGTGACTTCATAGTAAAAAGTTTAATAATTAATGAATACATGATCTTCAAGCCTCCTTGTTCCCTGGTCGGGAAGAACAAGCCTGGATGAACCGGAAAATAATAGCAATCGTTATTATCTTATAAAAGACAGGTATTTAAGACAATTAAATTACGTCGCGAATGAATATAGCGTAGTGGTCTAATTGGTTTATTAAGGGGGCTGTGTAGGATTTTTATAAAGATCCGGCACACCAGATGGTGATTTCGGTGCTAACAGTGATACTATTTTGAGGGGGTACAAAAAGTAGAAGGCTACTGGATGGCAATATACGCGCTTCCGGAGCTTTTAGAATACGCTTCCGGGGGGAGGTGGTTCGGTTTATTTAACCGGTTGGAGAAATGCGTTTAATGATGTGTTTGCGGATGCAATAATTTAAACAGCTCCTTTTGTAGATCTTCGTTTGACAATTTGTTTAATGACTCGGAATTAATTTCATACCATTTCTTTTTATTGCCTAATACGCCAATTACATAGGTATGTCCGGCCGGCACTACTTCGCCGGTTTCGGGATGCTTTTTGGATAGTGTTACCACTACATCTTTAAATTTTGACATAATTGTAAGATAACTAAAATAATTGGTTGTGTCCAGTTTTACTTAGTCGTGGGGCCGTATTGGTAGTAGGGAAATTTTTAGTTACTTAGCAAAAGCAAGCAGTCTTTAATAACCCTTAAATGCCGACCCATCATGAAAATGAGATCTTGCTTTTTATTCGTATTTGTTTTATTAGCCAGTAATGTATTTTCTCAGGATACAACATCCTGGAAACCGCATGTCGTTGATAACATTGTTACCTTACATCTTCCCGATGGCGATTTTGAGATCATTCGCCCAATGGAAAATTTTACTGTTTATAGAGCGGTATATGATTCAGTAGTTTTCCTCTTCACAAAAATTGACCTTATAGAAACAACCCCATTAGCAAAAGATAGTGCTGATCTGAGAAATAAATACAGTGAGCTGTTACAAGGATTTATAAATACATCAAAAAGCCAATTAATTGACAGTGGGCTGTTTAAAGAAAGAAATTATCTGGGCAGCTACCTAAAAGCAAAAAAGAACAATGATGGGATCGATTATTTCCTTGAATACAAAGCCTTCTTTTTGAATGAAGATACTTACGGGGTACAAATAATCTATCCGGTATCTCAGCTAAGTAAACTATCAGACATGAGGAAAAAGCTCCTGAGCGCAATAAAGATCTCCCGGGAAGCAAAGCAGATCAAAGGAGCTGTAAAGAAAAAAGTAAGATAACAAGCCTTACTGCGCAAAATATCAACCCAATTAAAAGAGCCTTCCCGTCAAACGACCGGAAGGCTCTTTGGGTTCGAACAACCGCTGTTGTTTAGTAAGTATATAATTAGTTAGGATCAACTATTACAAGTATAGCATCTGATGCTATCGGCGGATACAGGCGAAACCGGTTAGCGCCTGTTACAACAGGGATGGTTCCCACCAGCGTATGTTGATTATTGTAAAAACGGGCCACTGCACCTGGTGAAGGGGTGCCATTAAAGGTCATGATAACGGTGATGACATTCTGATCGTCAAATTGTAAAAATCCTGAAGCGAACCCGCCGCCTGCCGGTATATTAAAATAAGAGATTGTTTGCAAAGGCGATACAAAATCTACCTGCGTTATGTCTGCATTGATATTGTTCTGAACAAACAGGTCCAGTGCACTGGGGGTAAGCCTGGTTGGAGAATGTACCGGCTGGGGATGAAAGCTGCTGAAAATTGTTAGCAGTAAAAGAAGCGTGGGGACAAGAAATTTCTTTTGCATAGAATAAAAGTTTAAAGTGATTAATAATAAAATACACTTAAATCTAACCATTTTATGCCAAACAAATTTGTCCATTCATTGCGCTGCAGCAGATCAGCCGGATTAACTGTAGTGAACAAACGTAAAAATATAATACCCGGCGCTAACTGTAGGGGAAGCTCCGGGTATTATATTTTAAAACTATAATTTAAAGCCAACAGACAGGCTTAACACCCGGTGTTTGTTGTTATTATCGTCAGTACTATTGGATCCTGATTGTAACTTGGCCAGTCCATACCCATAATTCACGGCTATTAATACGCTATTAAGCTCAAACCCGGCGGTTCCATTGAACCCATAATCAAATCTTCTCATTACTCCCAAACCGGTACCTTCTTCATTATTGAACGTAGATGGGTCATCATTGCTAAATTCTATCTTCTCTTTGCTGCTGTATGCCACGTTTACATATTTACCTTCAATTTTTCTTTTTCCACCAACACCCATAGCTATATACGGACCGGCGCCAAAAAAGATGTTTGATTCAGAAGCGAGGGGCAATTTTATTACAGCATTAACCGGTACCTCAATGTACAAAGGATTGGCAGTCGCTTTGTAATAGGTTAGGTCATTGGGGCTGCCACTTTGAATTTTGGACCCTTTGCCGGTAAAAAAGATCCCGGGTTGAATGGCTAATACCTTTGCAATGGTAATATCCCCCATAATGCCCACGTGAAAAGAAGTCAGCATGTTTGCATCATCTACTTCACCATTACTTTTGTAAGATACATTGGCAAAATTTACACCGCCTTTTAACCAGGCGGCGCCGGTTTGGGAAAATGAGGGTACGCTAAGACAACTAATAAGGGACAAATAGATCAAGCGTTTTAAAAGCATACTTGTTTTTTTATAGGGTGATTACTTAAAAAGTGGACCTTTGACCATCAAAGTTGCATGAGGTTTAATTGTTATTTGATGGGGTTTGATTTTATTTGCGACTTTGTGTATAAAAAACAGACATCTTACTTATGCAGGAAGATATAAGATCGATACTATGGTACCAGTTTGGTGCAGCTATAGATATGCTTGAGAACGCTATGGTGGTCTGTGCAGATCATTTGTGGAATTCCGACACCCAATTCTGGTATATGGCCTATCATACTTTGTTCTATCTGGATTATTATGTGAGTGAGGACCCGGATGGCTTTATGCCGCCCGTCCCATTTACCTTATCCGAATTCGATCCAAACGGCGCCTTGCCCGACCGCGTGTACGGCAAGGAAGAGTTGTTGAACTACCTGGCCTATGGCCGGAAGAAATTGTTTGACCGGATCATGAATTTATCAGAAACAGGCGAGGGCAAACGCTTTACCAATGAAAGAAGGGATTACAGCGCTGTAGAGATCTTGCTTTATAATATGCGACATGTTCAGCATCATACCGCTCAATTGAATTTATTATTGCGCCAGGGAATGAATGAGGCGCCCGGCTGGGTATCGCGCACAAATAAGTAACAGGGGAAGATCTTAGTATGACTTTTGATATATAAACGAAAAAACTATGGCAAAAAATAATTTACGGGCAATGCATAATGTCGGCATCGTTGTAGAATCCCTTGATGGTGCCATCACTTTTTTCACCGAATTAGGGTTGAAATTGGAAGGGCGGGGCACAGTGGAAGGAGAATGGGCCGGACGCGTCACGGGCCTGGGTAATCAGTCTGTAGAGATTGCCATGATGGTTACCCCCGATGGCCACAGCCGGCTTGAGCTCTCGAGATTTGTTACCCCGCCAACGGTTGCAGATCACAGAACTGCCCCTGTCAATGCGCTCGGTTATCTACGTATCATGTTCAATGTTGAGGACCTTGACGAAACGCTCGCCAGGCTTTACAGGCAGGGCGCTACACTCGTTGGGGAAGTGGTTCAATACGAAAATATTTACCGGCTCTGCTACATCCGCGGGCATGAAGGATTGCTCATCGGGCTGGCAGAAGAACTTGGTAATAAATAAAACTATTTGCCGATAATTTCCTTTCGGTGTTGAAGCCCCCAGTCAGTAAGGTCCTTGATTATTGTCTGGAGGCTTTTACCATGTTTGGTGAGTTCATACAGAACTGTAACAGGCTGCGTCACTGGCATACTGGCTCTTCCATTCGCCCGCTATGGTGTCATTCTCCGGTAAATGTGTTGTTGTTTTAACAGTTACTGTGAGTGAGGAAACCATGATATAAATTGATTAGCATTTAGTTATGATATGCGTCTCCTTTTCGGGCCGCTCTAATTGACTGAACGACACTTGTTTAAATGAGTGCTAACTCACTTTTGTTCGGGATTTCTTCGGGTTTCTCTTAGGAGAACACCGGCTTTTCTCTGGGAAAACCAAAAGAAATCCCGAACAAAACCCTGGTCAGACCCAGTGCATACCCGAAGAAATAGGGCTGATATAGCTTATATATCCCAACAGACTGCCAGCAGAATGGCATCAAAATGCCATAGCCTATGGCATTCTTATGGGATTCGGATGGGATTCTTATGGGATTCTGACCTGGGAAATGGCTTGTAGTAGTATATCTGGAGAGAATCTGACCTGAACTTTCCATAATGGCGCTCCGACGAGTCGGAGTGCCTTGTTAAGTAAAATGGTTGTCAAAAGTGAAACGGGCGCTGGAATAGCTTCTAATGACGTTATGGACTGATTAAGCCAGGATTGATCGTGACTGCTAAACGAACAAGGATTACCAATGCCGGTAAAGGAGCTTAAACCGAACTTTACCAATTCACACCGGATCTATTCCAATTCACATCGGTTAAGCTGGCACATTCCCTAATTAGGGAAGTTTACACCTGTAAACAATAAAATTAACCGAAATGGTGAAAAGAATTTTAACCGCCCTGCTTTTGTTTTATACCGTTAACGGGCAAGCCCAGTCAAATAACGCCGATTCATTTACGGCATTTGGAAACCAGTATGACAGCCTTTTCAGGAGCGCGTATGATCATAAAGATACTACCCGCTATCAACAGTTGCTGACCACGTTCACCCTGCGTTACAATAACCTGGACAGTACCTCCAAAAAAGCCAATGCAAACCGCCTTTCAGTGGCCTTGTATAACCTGTGCTGCGTGTATAGCCTGCAAAACAGACAGACGCAAGCACTTATCTATCTTGACAAATCCATCCAGGCGGGGTATTATAATTATTCGAACATGATGGCTGATAAAGACCTGAATAACATCAGGTCGCTGGAAAAATTCAGGCAACTGGCTGCACCGCTGCGTAGAATTGGTGATTATCCGTATATCCTGCGTCAGGCAGCGTTGTATAATACTGCCGATACAAGGCCTGTACCCCGTTTTACTTACCTGTTGAAAAACGATTCCAATCTTGTTGCATTGCGCAAAGCGTTTAACCTGGATTCCATTGCCGGGCAGGGTAACGATGTATCGCAGCTGCTTAACCTGATGCATTGGCTGCACAACCTTGTTCCGCATGATGGCCAGCATGAAAATCCGGCGGTAAAGAACGCGCTCAGTATGATTGCCGTTTGTAAGAAAGAGGACCGTGGGCTCAATTGCCGCGGACTGGCCACCACGTTAAATGAATGCTATCTCGCACTCGGTTTTAAATCAAGGTTGGTGACCTGTCTGCCAAAAGATAGCCTTGGCATAGATTACGATTGCCATGTGATTAATATGGTCTATGCGCCTTCCCTAAAAAAATGGTTGTGGATAGACCCTACATTTGATACTTATGTTATGAACGAAAAGGGTGATCTGTTAAGCATTGAAGAAGTAAGGCAAAGGATCATTGATAACAGACCGCTTATTATAAGTCCCGATGCCAACTGGAACCATAAAGTAAGCGAAACAAAAGAACACTATCTCTTTTATTACATGGCCAAAAATCTGTACCGCCTCGAATGCCCTGTAAATAGTACGTTCAATATGGAAACAACTGCCGAAGGCAAGCGTATTGAATATATTCAATTGTTGCCGCTGGACTACTTTAAACAGCCGGTAAAAACATCCTGGACCAGTAAAAACACTAAAACCGCTTATACTTATTATTATACCAATAACCCTGCTTATTTTTGGCAGGTTCCTGAAAATAACTAAGGATGGTAAAGACCTTTATACTGTGTTTGTTGCTGCCTGTTATGGCTATGCAGGGTGTTGCGCAAATAAAATGGACCAGGAGCTCAACACTGCTGACAGACAACGCATGGGAGAATTACTCAACCACTTATATCTCACCGGAAGATGAAAATACAAAGCCGGTGTTGGTTACCGCCATTCCTTATAACGGTATTTATTCCCACGAAGACCAGTATGGCCTGCCTTTTTCCATGTCGGGCAATCAATCTTTGTTTGGTTTTGTCTCCCGGCTTTCTGCCAAAACACAGCAGTTGTTCACGTACGATTCATCGAATGTTTATTTCATTACTCCGGGCATTCACCCATCCAATGCACGGTTGTACGAGTACCGGGTGCTGCTGAACGGGAAAATGGTGATTACACCCTGGACAACGATAACGCAATTTACGGATGACGATTTTCAGCTGAATAACTTTAAAAAGCATTTGGGTTTCCTGGGCGGTTACAAAACAACCTGGGGTAACGGTATTGTTGTGGAGTTAAGAAGAACAGGCAGTGATTCACTGCTGGCCTCGTCAGCGGTTGCCTGGGCGGAAACCAAACCTCAGTTGTTGCAGATCTATACGCCCGGCGACCTGGAAGATCTGTTAAGCCTGCTGAAAACATCTTATAATCCCTATACACCTGAAGTGCCTTCCGGGGAGCTGCTTAAGTGGCGAACAAGATATGCCCGTAACCAGCTTGATCCGGAAACCGGCCTGCCCAAAAAGCTGGTCCTGCAACCAGGTGAAAGCTCCGTGATCTTTTATCTGCGTTCAGGAGTGTTTAAAAGATATGCGATCGAGTACCAGTTGCTAAAGGACGGTAAAGTGGTAATTAAATGGCAGCCGAATGATAAAGACAACAGCTTTATCCGGCTTAAAGAGCTTTCCCATGGCGATTACCAGCTGTTTATCCGCTATAGCGCGCAACGGCATAACGTTATCAGGTACCCTTTTGAAGTAGAACCGGCCTGGTATCAAACCGGGCTTTTTAAAGGGGTGGCGGCCTTCTTACTGGTTGCTTTTATTTCGGCCATTTATTTGTTTTACCGGTTGATAAAACAACAACGGCGCACCAGGGCAGCGGAGGCAAAAAAGCAACAGCTTGCCCTTGAACTAAAAGCCATCCATACCCAACTAAACCCGCATTTTATCTTTAATTCGCTCAGCTCAATACAGGGGCTTATAAATACGAATGAGATCAAAGCTGCCAATCAGTATCTTTCCGAATTTGGCACCCTGATGCGCAATACGCTTACCGGCAAAGACAAGAACTTTACTACCCTTGCCGAGGACATAAGCACCATTGACAATTACCTAAAGCTGGAGCAATTAAGATTTGGGTTCCTGTATTCGATCAGCACGGATGAAAATATTGATGTCCGGGAAACAGAAGTGCCTTTTTTACTTTTACAGCCTATCGTTGAAAATGCAGTAAAGCATGGCGTTGGGGGAATGCAGGATGGGGGAGTGATCACTTTGACATTTAGGCGGGAGGACAACAACCTCATAGCCTCCGTTGCGGATAATGGTAAAGGCTTTTCCGATAAAGCAAAAACAGGGTACGGCCTGAAGCTGACTCGGGACCGGATAACGTTGCTCAACCAAACAATGAGCGACAGGTCACTTGCGCTTGCTATTGAAGACAACGTCCCTGGCACTCTTGTGAAAATTAACTTTATTAACTGGCTGCTATGACTGTACGCGCTGTTATTATTGATGATGAACGAAAAAATGTTGACAATGTATCTGCATTACTTGCTGCCTATTGCCCGCAGGTGAACGTTGTTGGTACCGCTTTTGACGCGCCAACCGGAAGGCAGGTGATCTTGCAACTGCAACCGCAGCTCGTTTTTCTTGATATACAAATGCCGGGTGAAAGTGGGTTTGACCTGTTGCGTTCATTAAACCGCTATAATTTTGAAGTGATCTTTATTACTGCTTACGATATGTATGGCATCCAGGCGGTAAAGTTTGCCGCGTTGGACTATCTGTTAAAACCAGTGAACATTGCTGAATTGCAACAGGCTGTTGACAAGGCTATCGCAAGACTTCAATCCAAAAACCAGGAACTGCAGCTGGAAAACCTGGTGCAGCTACTACAACGACAGCAGCATAAAGAGGAACACCGGATCGCCTTACCCGTATTAAAAGAAACCAGGTTTGTTTACACCCGGGACATCATCCGGTGCGAAGCATCCAACAACTATAGCAGATTTTTCATGACCGATGGGGAAGAGTTGTTGGTTTCCAGACCCATCTTTGAATACGAGGAAATACTTAAAGAGTATGGCTTTCTACGCTGTCATCAATCCCACCTGGTAAATAAAAAGTTCATCAAAAGCTGGGTAAAAGACGATGGACAGTTTCTGCTCCTTCAAAACGGTATGCAGGTGCCCATATCCCGCAACAAAAAAGACATGCTTGCCCGGGCATTGAGGTCGGATAGTTGAGTGAAACGCAGCTGGTTATATAGCAGCATGCCAATGGGATCTAATTCCCATAGTTTTTTGGTTAACAGTCGTTTACTCCCAAATAAAGGGATGTTAGCATTGCATATGACCTTGCATATGGTGCAGGATGCCCGGTTCTACAAAAGAACTACTTTTACACATTTGAAATTAACCAGTCAATGAGTAAACAAGTTCCAGTTAAGTATAACACCAGTTATCCTTCAATAGAAGACCTGCGCGAGAAAGCCAGGAAAAAAATCCCAAAATTTGCCTTTGAATACCTCGATGGAGGCTGTAATGAAGATGTAAATCTGCATAAAAACACGGCTGAGATCAGAGAGGTGGAACTAGCACCTTATTATCTGAGCAAGCACAAAGGATCGAGCCTGCAAACCGAATTGTTCGGTCATGTGTACGATGCCCCCTTTGGGATTGCGCCTGTTGGGTTACAGGGGCTCATCTGGCCCAATTCGCCACAAATCCTTGCCAAAGCCGCAATGGAGCATAATATTCCCTTTATACTGAGCACAGTTACCACGGCCGATATTGAGACCATCAGCCAGATAACGGAAGGCCGGGCCTGGTATCAGCTGTACCATCCTGCCGAAAATGATGTTCGCGACGATATTTTAAAGCGCTTGGAAGCTGCCCAATACCCCGTTCTGGTGTTGCTGAGCGATGTGCCTTCGTTTGGGTTCAGACCAAGAGACATTCGCAATGGTTTGGCCATGCCGCCCAGGATGACCCTGAAAAATATTCTTCAGATCATGACGCGGCCTGAATGGGCATTTAAAACATTGAAATACGGTACGCCTAATTTCGCCACGCTGAAGCCCTATATGCCCAAAGGATTAAATATGAAACAGCTGGGGCTTTTCATGAATCGCACGTTTGCGGGCAGGCTGAATGCTGATAAAATAGCCCCCATTCGGGATAAATGGAAAGGGAAAATTGTTGTGAAAGGCATTGCTACCGAGGCTGATACTGAAATGTGTATCAAGCTGGGCGTAGATGGCATTGTGGTTTCTAATCACGGCGGCAGGCAGTTGGATGCCGGTCAGTCGGCTATTAAATCCATGAACCCGATCATCGATAAGTATAAAGGAAAAATAAAGATCATGATGGACAGTGGCCTGCGTTCAGGTCCTGATGTGGCGAGAGTAATGGCCAGTGGCGCTGATTTTACCTTTATGGGCCGTTCGTTCATGTACAGCGTGGCTGCGCTGGGCAACGAAGGCGGTAATCATGTGATCTCTATGCTGAAAACTCAATTACAGCAGGTAATGGACCAGGTTTGTTGTGCGGAAGTTGCTGACCTGCCGAAGCATATTATCAAATAAGACCTGACTTTGAAATAAGCTGAATGTATAAACAAAGCCGTTCCGATATTTGTCGGGGCGGCTTTGTTATAAATACATTTAAAAGGCGATAGTCTGATCAGCTGATGCGTTGTTGTCTGTATTGGCCAGGGGTCAGGCTGGTTACTTTTTTAAATACTTTTGAAAAATGCGGCAGGTTGTCAAACCCCACTGCTGTAGCTACTTCTTCGTAGGACATATTCGTTGTTGTCAATAAATACTGAGCCCGTTCTATCCTTTTCTCGTGAATGTAGGCGAGCGGCCTTATTCCTGTGTATTGATAAAATACCCGGGAGAAATAATCCTGGTGTTGATTGGCTCTTTTTGCAAGTTGTGCAACAGTTAGGTCCTGATGGAGATTGACCTGTATATAACCGATCGCGTCGAGGACCTTAATTGGTATCGCATGCTCACTTTCATCCAAAGGGCCTGCTGTTTCAAGGAACCTTGAAAGCAGCTGTAATAGAATGCCCTGTGTTTCCAGATAGGCCGAAAGATTTTGCTTATTATTTAATTCCTCATATTCGTGATAAAAAACGTTCTTTTCATAATCCTTTGGATTTTGAGAGCGGGAAATACCCCTGCCCGGATTTATTTCAAGAATTCTTTTAAAGAGTGCAATATCAATTTCGTTCGCCCTTATTTTTTCCGGGACTCTTTTATTGTAGAATAACGAAATGCCATCCGGAGACTCCTCAAAAAAGTGAATGAAATACTGACTCAGATAATTTGGACAATGAAGATTGCATATGGTGAAGCTCGGTATTATATACATGAAACCACTTTCAAGGGTTACATTTCCATGGGAACTGGAGATGTAGCCTTTGCCTTCATCGATGAAGTATAAACGGTAATAAGGGCTTATGACATTGTTGAAGTTCCAGTTTCGATCAAGTTTTACCTGGTTTACATGTAACAATGAAAAGAAATTCTTCAGGAGTCTCCTGCTCATATCCCAAATATAAAAAGTCGGATTTGTATAAAAGAATGTCTTTTTCCGGTATTTATTTAAAGGGCTATCTTGGTTAAGTTTGTCTTAATAAGCAAATTAGTTCGCGGAAATAAATAAAACGTTGCTGCCATCATGAACAGAAGAGAACTGTTAAAGAACCTGTCAATTTGCGTTCCGGGTATTGCATTCAGGAATCAAATACAAGCATCGGGCCTGTTAAGTGATCATTTTGGTGAAACAATGTCGACTGGCCCTTTTGCCGCTTCCTGGGAGTCACTGTCGGCTTATAAAACGCCTGAATGGTTCAGGAATGCAAAATTTGGGATCTGGGCACATTGGGGGCCTCAATGTGCGCCTGAGGAAGGGGATTGGTATGCGCGTGAAATGTACGTGGAAGGAAGTGGCCAGTATAAAGCGCATATTAAAAAATATGGACATCCTTCAAAATTTGGCTTCAAGGATATAATCCCCACCTGGAAGGCCGACCAATGGAACCCCGAGGAACTACTCGCGCTTTACAAAAAGGCAGGCGCCAGATATTTCATGGCACTGGCCAATCACCACGATAATTTCGACCTGTATAACAGCCGGTATCAGAAGAACTGGAATGCTATTAAAATTGGACCCCAAAAGGACCTGATAGGCGGATGGGAAAAGGCTGCCCGGAGTCAGGGCCTTTATTTCGGGGTAAGCGTTCATGCGGCGCATGCCTGGAGCTGGTATGAAACGGCACAACGTGCCGATAAAAGTGGATCGTTTGCAGGAATACCTTACGATGGCAAGCTGTCAAAGCCTGATGGAAAGGGCTTATGGTGGGAGGGGCTGGACCCGCAGGAATTATATGAACAACGGCACGCGCTGAGTGAAAACAGCCTGGATGAGTCAATGATCAACAAACAATGGAACTGGGGAAATGGGGTGTCAGTTCCCTCGAAGGCATACTGTGAGAAATTTTTTAACAGGACTGTCGACCTGATAAATGCTTACAACCCTGACATGGTTTATTTCGATGACACCGCTTTGCCGTTATGGCCAATAAGTGATGCAGGGTTACGTATTGCGGCTCATATGTACAACAGGAGCATAAAAAAGAACGGCAAACTGGAGGCGGTTATTTTTGGTAAAATATTGGATGAAACACAGCGCAAATGCATGGTGTGGGACATTGAACGTGGTCAAAGCAACAATATTGAACCACTTCCCTGGCAAACCGATACCTGTATTGGGAACTGGCATTATAACCGGTCTGTTTATGAAAACCGGAGATACAAAAGTGCAAAGACCGTCATTCATATTCTTGCAGACGTGGTAAGTAAGAACGGCAATTTATTATTAAGTGTTCCTGTGAGGGGAAATGGGTCAATAGATGAACTGGAATACGCTATTGTAGAAGAGATCGGTGAATGGATGGCAATTAACAGTGAGGCAATTTATGACTCCAGACCGTGGGTAGTATTTGGTGAAGGACCTCAAATGGAAACTGCAGCCCCATTATCAAGGCAGGGATTTAATGAGGGAAAAGGTGTTCTTTTCACTTCCTCAGATATTCGCTTTACTCAGAAGAAAAACGATATCTATGCCATTGTAATGGAGTGGCCTGAGAACGGTCAGGTAACGATCAAAAGTATGAAAAGGGGTGCTGCCGGGATAAATAAGGAAATTTCAAGTGTTACACTGTTGGGGTCATCACAACAACTTACATTTTCACGGGATGACAACGGCTTACAGGTAACGCTTCCGGAAAACAGGCGTAAAATTTCATACGGGCTTACCTTAAAGATAAGCTGAATATAAACTTATTTTGCCGGCATGGTTTAAAGTGTTTGACGATATTGTTTGGGTGATAAGCCTGTAAGCCGCTTGAAAAACTTTCCAAAAATGGATTGGTCACCGAAATGGAGCTCATTGGCTATTTCTGCAATACTCAATTCAGGATTACCCAGAAGTAACTTGGCTTCCAGTAATACAAAGTCGTCAATGATCTCGCCGGCGGTTTTCCCGGTGATCTCTTTTACGGATTCACTAAGATGTTTGGCAGTAACATTCAATGCACGTGCATAGCTTTCCAGGGTCCGCTGGCTCTTATATTGCTCCCTTACTAACTGGGTGAAGCGGACAACGAGATTTTCCTTTCTGCCCCTGTGCGCACTTACTGGTGTTGCATTTTTTTTACTCAGCGCGGCTATTTCATAAAGGAAAATATAAAAGGTATGGTATAGTAATTCCCTTCCATGGGGGTGATCATTAAAGAACTTGCTTTTTTCATACAGTTGATACATGAGGGCGTGTACAAGTACTTTGTCACCGGTATCCAGTATCCAGTGCGGTATATATTGCAGGGATATGTAGTCAAACAGGTCGGTTTTGACTTTTAACATCCCGATCGCTGCCAGAAAATCCAGGGTAAAATGTACGGTTGAGATGCGGGTATCTTTCTCGGCAGCCAGCATTTTTTTTGCAGCACCCGGGGCTATGATGATCAGGCTACCGGCTGTTATGGATACCGTTTCCAAGTTAATAGATAGCTCCAGGCTGCCTTCCTGTATCATTATAACGCTGATAAAATCGGAGCGGAAACTGGATTTGAAAGTTTCGATATCCTGTAGCAACCGGTCCACATCAATAGAAAACCCGGTAACAGGAGATTGTTCTGCAGAAAGGTTTTCTACCAATTGAGCATGCTTATAAAGAAATGTTTTATGTTTCTTTTGTGTCATTTTCTCGCCCGCCTGTGAAGACTTGCCTCCGCAATTTACAATTATTTGCATTGCCATTACACCTGGTCTATGCGGATCCAATGCATACCAGCAGCTATGGCAGCTTGCACGCCCGGATTCCCGTCTTCAAAAACGAGGCACCTGGAGGGGGCAATCCCTAAACTTTCTGCGGCATATAAAAAAGGATCGGGGTAAGGTTTGCCACGGGAGGTGTCACCGGCACAGACCAATACCTCTACGTGTTTGGTAATACCAAGTTGTTGAAGGGTTCTGGAAACCGACACCCGGCCGCCACCGGAAACTACTCCAATATGCACCTTGCCAACATGTGCTTTCAGATGTGCTACCACAAAGTCGATTGGTTTTGTATCCTGAATAAAAGTATCTTCATATAGCATGTTCTTCAGCTGCGCAAAAACTTCCGGTTTAAAACTGGCGCCATACTTTTTTCTGATCTCTTCAGCCACCTGTATAATAGGCCAACCCGCCAGTTCATCGATAATAGTATCATCCAGTTCAAACCCATACATGAGTGCTGCGGCACGGTAGGAGGCCTTGTGTCCTTCCATGTTATCAGCAAGGGTACCATCACAATCATATAGAAATGCATCGAAATCCCCATTGCTCAGTTCGGTAAGGATCGTTTGTTTTTTCCTTAAGATAGAAGCACCATTCATACAAATCGCTTAATTAATTTTAGATAGATAAGAATCAAAGAACCTGGAGAACCGTCCTGGTTGGGAAACACCCCGCTCCACCAGGAATATACCTGTAAGTGCACAACAAATGCCCGCCAGTACATCCAGTACATAATGATGGCTGGTATATACTGCTGAACACCAGATGCCGGCCATGATCACGGAAAAAATAACAGCCGCATACCGGTAGCGGCCTTTTATCCCATAGAACAATACGATCACCGGATAAGAGGAGTGCAGGGATGGCATAGCTGCAAATACATTCGATCCCTTTGCATACAGGGATTGAAAGACCGGTGTACCCACCAATTCATCGAACCGCTTCAGACCGGCCGTATTGCCGGGCGTGGAAGCGATAAAATTAAATTGATGTTCCTGTATGTACCAGGGCGGGGCGGCCGGATAGATATAATACACCACAAAGCCGATCATATTCACCACAAAGAATGCAAGGGCAAACCGCAGGAATAAAGGCCGGTTCCTGAAAAACAAATAAGAGGCAAACAATAAGGGTACCGGTACCCAGCACAAATAAAAAAGACCGCTAAAAAGATCACCCGCCATGGAGTGATGTAACCGGAAATATTCATTGGGAGTAACCACGCCAGTAGTAGTTGTTATACCGAACAACTGTTTTTCAGCCTGGTACAATTGGCCAATATGCACATTCCTGAAAGTATAATTGGGAAAGGCTTTCATGTAATCAAAGATGATCCAGTATACGATGAAGATCGAAAACCCGGTTATAAACTTCCGCGTAGTACCCGAGGCATAATACAGCCCGTTAAAAATGGCGATCAATACCAGCTGATCGGTCTTGAAGCCTACCAGCCACACAGATAACAACAGGTATACTACGGAAATAAGTGTAGTAACCATAACAGTCCGGGGAGCAAAGGGAACAGCAGGAGCGGATTTAATCATATTACTTTTTCTTCTTAGGAAAACCAGATTGGAAAATAACATCCCACAGGGAGGAGCTTACACCATATCCTTTGGTAGGGTCATCATAATGATGTAGCATGTGATGCTGCTTTATCCGCTTCATCAGGCGGCTTTTGAAATTATAATGGTGCATGGCATAATGCATCATATCATACACCAGATAGCCCGTAACAAAACCCGCAAAGAAAGGATACAGGAGGGTTTTGTTTGTAAATACCAGTGAGAACAAAAAATAAAACCCTATAGCAATTGGTATGCTGGCAGAAGGTGGCATCACCAGCCGTTTTGCATCTTTGGGGTAATCATGGTGTACGCCATGGAATATAAAATGGATCCGTTTGCCCCATTCGGAAGATGGTTCAAAATGAAATATAAAGCGGTGCAAGATATATTCTGTAACTGTCCAGATCACCACGCCTGCAGCCAGTAACAAAAAAAAGTATTCTATTGAGATATTCCTGTCAAAAGCCAGCCAGGTCATGATGGCGATAACGGGAACATAAATAAAAAGCGGAAGGGAGAAATGCACTTTCGACAAAGCCTCCATCCAGTTGCTTTTGAACATCCGCACCGATTCGGTAGAATTAGAGATATATAACTTTTTCATTGCAGAAAAATTAAACAACGATCATTCTTTTATTTCATTTGCCAGTACCTTCTTCCGCTCAGCAACAGGCTTGCCGGTGGCAGGGTCTATGCCACTCACTTCGAAATATTCAATGTCAGGCGACCACATAGAGCCACCGGTGATCTTTACAAAAATGCGGTTAAGGATCATCAGCTTCCCGTTAATGGGTGCATACAGCCGGTATTTCTTATCAGTCCCTTTTTTCAGGAACATGGAATAGCCTGCATAGGAAACCAGTCTTACGCGGTAACTGCTATCGGGCATAAGCTTTATTTTCACCCCGTAAGCAAACACCCGCTGGATCCAGCTCAATTCGGCCCTTTGCCCTTTTTCAGCATACCTGATCCAGAATACATGAACCGGATTACTTTCGTCCAGGACCCCTTTTTTATAATTCAGTTCATATACGATCGTATTGGTATTGGAGGTTCGCTGTAAATAAAACAACTGGCTGATATTGCCTGCCGGCACAGGAAATCCTTCCTGTGCTGCCACATATAAGAACAACAAGCTGCACATCGCTGCCAGGAAAATGCTTCGTATCATACTTTATCGTCAAGCGCTTTTTTTGCGTCCATCAATCTTTTTATAGCGGTAATATTCGTTAACACAGCCATTACCGTAATAGGGATGGTAAAAACCGACATTGTTTCAAATACATGGAAAGGGATCCCGGGAATTGTCAGTTTATAATCACCCCCAATTACCGAAGCGGTAATACCGCAGGCAATTGCCGATACGGCGGTCAATACTACTCTTTCCGGCCGCTGCATCAATCCGCCTTTGTTTTGAATTCCGAGTCCTTCACTGCGGGCGCGGGTGTAACTCACCATCATAGAGCCGATAAGGGCGATAAAGGCAAACAAAGAGCTTAGGAAATAATGGTGGGCTACCAGGTAATAACAAATGCCGAGGAACATAAATAGTTCACTGTAGCGGTCCAGCACGGAATCATACAAAGCGCCAAACCGGGAGCTCATATTTCCGATCCGCGCCACCTGACCGTCGAGCATATCGAACAAACCGGCAAAGAGGATAAGGGCGCCCGCCCAGCCAACATAAGAAAGATCGCCGCGGTTGCCTTCTTCAGCGCCCACAATAAACACTATAGCCACTCCAATATTCAACAACAGCCCGGTGGTAGTAATAAAATTCGGGGTCACGCCTGCTTTTACCAACCCATGTACAACAGGATCTATTACACTGTAAATATTTTTTTGCAAACGGTCACGCATAGCTATCTGGCTCATAAAAAAAATAGTTTAATCAAAAATCAAACTTTGCCCTGGCACGGATACCCCAGTTGGGCACATCCGGATTGTCAAGGTAGGTAAGACGTTTTATCAGGTCTACCCGAAGTAATTTGAAGATATTGCTGATGCCTACACTGGCTTCCATATAGGGTTTACCAGCCAGCGAAAAAGTGGTGGTCTGGCCGTTTTCATCCGTAGGGAATAAAAACGTTTCCTTATTATAGGCAGGGTTGTTTTCCTGGCGAACGCCGCCATATACCATTTTGAAGCCGGCCACCTCACGCAACTTCAGCTTTTTGATGAGGGGCAGTTTATTAAATATAAATCCGT
Organism: Niastella soli; assembly: GCF_017742245.1. Classification (GTDB taxonomy): domain Bacteria; phylum Bacteroidota; class Bacteroidia; order Chitinophagales; family Chitinophagaceae; genus Niastella; species Niastella soli. The sequence continues at coordinate 1,290,047 of NZ_JAGHKO010000004.1, read as the reverse complement.
TGAAATAATAGTCTGTACTTACCGATGCATAGTGATCGCTTACAAATTCCATGAAGTTCATCATGTTGAAAGAATTAAGCTGGTAGGCATAGGTTTGGTTGGCCCGGTGAATAGTAAGCAAAGGGTAGGGGACCTGGCCGAACATATTGCCGCCCTCGGCTACCACATCTGCATAACCGAATTGAGAGAAGTAAAACCGTTTGAAAATATTAAGGGTCAGCTGTTGGTAATTATAATCCCCGTTCACAAATCCTTTTATCCCGGAAATATAACGAAGGCGGAAAATAGGATATTTATTATAGATAGGGATGCGATACACCTTTCCCTGGTAAAACTGTTCATGGGGTGCCCAGCGGATCTCTGCCGACAATTCGGTTGTGGTAATTGCTGGGATGTTGAACGTACCGGCAGCATCTGTTTTTTGGTAAATGATGCTGCCGGCAGGTTGTTGTTTCCAGTTTTTGAAACCGAATGTATAGCTGATATTCTTGCCAAATTCCCGGACATACTCGGCCGTGAAGATATCGTTGTACAGCCACTTGTTATTATTACCCCGTTTAAACGAGAGCAGGAAATTATCTTCCTGTACAAACTGCAGTTCCTGTCCCGGTATTTTTGTATCATGCTGATAACTCAGCCGTAAATAATTCAGCGGGAATGAATAGATCGATTTTCCATTGAAAGAATAAGCGCCGGATACAAAATATTTCCACCGCTCATCTTTAAAGCCATAAGCCGCATACGTTTCAAAATAAAGCCGTTTGCTGAACTTCGGTGTGGTGCGGCCCCCCAATCGTAATCTGAACCCTTCTACGGGATTGAAACTATAAAAAGCATTCACTGGCCCGATGTCGAACGGACCGGCTGACTTATAACCTGCCAGTAAAAAGGTGGCCCAGTCCATCAGCCGGCGGTACGACTTCATGTTTTTCAGGCTGTCCATATTGGTATAGGCTTTCTCTTCCGTAGCAGAGAGGGCGGTATGCCTGTTGGCTGTCCAAAAACTATCGGCGCCTGAGGTTGGCGCATCAACGATCACTTCCGGTTTGCCTTCATATACCGAATCGGGCGCGGGTTGGTTGATGATGTAATTTTTATAAGAAACTGTTCGCTCGCCCACCAGTCCGCCGGAAGCTTTTTTTGACAATGCAAATTCGGACAGGATATTACTCTTTACCACGTGGTAGCGGCCATCATCCCCGCGCTCAAAATCCTGTTTAATACGCAGCTCCCTTGTCCAGTTGATGTTGGCATGTTTGGCGAGGCCCATCTGGATCTTTTGAACAGCGTAGTTGCCATCGAGTGTTACGTACATGGAACCCTTGAACAAAAGGTCGTTGGGATTGCGGGGCGCAAAAGTCAGCTTCACCAGTTTGATGCCATCCAGCTCAACAGTATCGCCCACATAAAACCGGTAGAAGGTAGGGGCGAGGTCTGAAATAGGGCTGAGCAACTGGTTCGAGAGCAACATCAGATTGGGCTCATAAATATCGATGGGCGTATACATGCTGTTCAGGTAGCGGGTAATGCCATCGTTGTCTACAAACTCTCCCAGGTTTACCTTCTTCTTTGCCAGCACAAATGTTTTTTCTTTTGAAGGGCTCTTTCTGAAAAACTTATTGGAAATAGTTTCCTCAATGTATACCGGTACCAGTGCCTTTCCTTCTATCTTGGTGGTATCCTGATTTTCCACCAGGAAACGGTAATTCTTTAACAGTCTGTTGTTCATCAATTTTTCAGGCTTATTGGTTAGTGACAATTCCATCTTCTCGTACTGCTGGTATTGTACGTAATCAAAAGCCTTCATCCGGTTACGGTCCCGGTTATCAACCACTTTTCTGATAAGGTCTACCGCCGGGTTATTTTTGTTGCTGTATTTACTTCGTCTTCTGGAGTTTACCGTAATAGAAGCCATTTCGGCCACTTCCATGTCTGCATCCAGTTCCTGCGTAACGCCCGCCTCAATTTTTTTTCTCAGGATCTTATAGCCATTGAAAGAAAACTCGAGCGTGGTGTTTTTGGGGTTAGTGGTGGAAATAGAGTAACTACCGTCCTCGCCGCTCACTACTCCTTTGCTGCCTTTGAAATAAACGCTTACAAAAGCCAGGGGGGTATGCGTTTGAGCATCTTTTACAAACCCCCTGATCACCGTTTGCGCCTGGGCGCAAACAAAACAGGTGATAAAAAGGAGTAAAGTGAAACTTCTCTTATTAAACATCAAACTAATCATCATCTAACAATTATTGCTGAACACGAAATTCTTTTGCAGGGGATAATTGTACAGGAAAGCAACCAGCAGGGATGTCATTACTTTTGAAAGTGTGTAATGCAAACCGGCCTGGCTGGTCAATACATATACACCACCTGTGTTCAATAGCAAATTGCCGGTCCATACCAGCGCATACTTCCATAGTTGCCTTGCTGCTTTTTCATCTCCTGCCCTGAAAACCCAATGCCTGCCTATCAAAAAATTAATAATGCCTCCTGTTATAGTACCTGATGCTGCAGCTGTTACCACGGCCGTTTTACCCCATTGTACCAGTAGTACGGTCATTATAAAATCACTTAGCGAAGCTATCAGCGATGCTATATTGGCTTTCAGAAAAGTGATCATCGTTATAACAATTTACCCATCACTATTGCCCGCAATATCAGCTGCCCATAAATGCCTGCCAGCAGATCGTCAGCCATTACACCTAAACCCCGGGGCAGCGATTCTGCCTGTTTGATGCCCAATGGTTTCACTATATCAAAAAAGCGGAAGAGTACACAGCCGGTAACGATATAGATGCCATTATGTGGTAAAAAGGCCAGTGTTATCATCATGCCTGCTACTTCATCTATTACGATCTTGCTGCTATCATGTTCCCATATAGTTTCCATTTTGGTGGCGCTCCATATACCGGCTATTAGTACTGCTATTAGCAACAAAGTCTGGTAAACATAGCCTATGGGGAAAAAATACCAGGCTATACAAAAAACAACTGCAGCGGCTGTGCCTCCACCCTTAACAAGGAAGCCAATTCCGCCTGCAGTCGCTATGATGCTGGCAATCGTTCTCATACCAACTGCTCTGTTGCTTTGGTACGGATTATTGCTGCCGGCAACTCCTGTGTTTGACCCTGCATCATTTCTCGTAACACCTCTTTCAATGTGTTTAGTTGTTTGAATATATCGTTCTCCGCTGGTACTCCCGCTTGCGTTTGGGGCGATTTAAGATAAAACGACAACCAGTCCTGTACTCCGTACATGCCTGCACGTTGGGCCAGGTCGGCAAAAAGCGCCAGGTCCAGTACAATGGGGGCAGCCAGAATAGAATCGCGGCAAAGGAAATTGATCTTGATCTGCATGGGATAATTGAGCCAGCCGAAAATGTCGATATTGTCCCAGCTTTCCTTGTTATCTCCATGTGGCGGATAATAATTGATACGGATCTTATGATACAATTCCCCATAAAGATCAGGGTGCAGATCGGGTCGCAGGATATCTTCCAGTACGCCCAGCTTTGACACCTCTTTTGTTTTGAAGTTTTGTTCATCATCCAGCACCAGCCCATCGCGGTTGCCCAGGATGTTGGTAGAGAACCAGCCGGTAACTCCTAATGAGCGGGCTGCCAGGCCGGGCGCTACGATGGTTTTCATCAGTGTTTGTCCTGTTTTGAAATCCTTGCCGCCGATGGGTGTTTTTGTTTTATGGGCCAGCTGTACAATGGCCGGAATATCGGTGGTGAGGTTGGGAGCTCCGTTGATAAAAGGAATACCTGCACTTACGGCTGCATATGCATACACCATACTGGGAGCAATTGCCGGATCATTATTTTTCAACCCTGCTTCAAAAGAAGCGATGGTTTCATGTACTGCCGATTGCTCGAGGTACTTTTCAGTTGAGCCGGTCCATACGATCACCACCCGGTTTAGGTTGTTTTCTTTTTTGAACGTTTCAATATCCCTGATCAGTTCCTGGGCGGCATCCCATTTAGTAGCGGTTTGCTTAATGAAGGTGCCATCCAGGTTCCTAACATAATTCCTGTCAAAAACAGCTTTCATGGGTTTGATCACTTCCAACTCGGGTCTGATGGCATTCAGTAAATGCTGGTCAAGCACACGTGCCTGACTGGCTGCCTGAAATACATTGTCTTCATAGATGTCCCATCCGCCAAATACTATATCTTCCAGTGACGCCAGCGGTACGAAATCCTTAATAAGGGGGTAACGATCTCCCTTTCCATCTGCCAGCTCAATATGACCGGTTTGGGTATACGATCCGATTGGTTTAGCCAATCCCTTCCTGCTGGCAATAACACCTGCGATCATAGTAGAGGCTACAGCACCCAGGCCCGGAAGCAGAATGCCTAGTTTTCCTTCTGCCGGCAACATTTGTTCTTTCATAAAACCTTAATTTTTCTTATATTAATTATAACCACTTGTTTAAACGATACCATTGCAATGTTTCCCAAAGCCCCTGTTTCAACGAATACCGGGGAGAAAAAGACAGCTGTGTTTTTGCTTTTTCAATACTGCATTCCCAGTTGATCGCTGTGAGTTCATGCAGCTTTTCCCTGTTCAGTACCGGCGTTTTTCCACGCCACCCACTCCATTTTTCCATAGCAAAAGCCATCCCTTTGACCATTCTGTATGGCAAGTGCAATCGTAATGTCTTTTTGTTCAGTATTTGTTTGGCAACATTGGCGAGCTCATATTGATCATAGCTCTCTCCATCGGATATGTTGAACGTTTCATTAGACAGGTTGGAGAATAGCGAATTAATTGTCACTGCGGCCAGGTCCTTCACATATATGAAGCTTAGGTGTTGATCAACAACCCGGCCGATATAGGGTTCTATACCGCGATGGATGGATCGCAGCATAATAAAGATATCCCGTTCGCGCGGACCATACACAGCAGTAGGGCGCATTATTATCAACGGAAGCGATAACAATGTTTTTAATTTTTGCTCTGCAAGCAGTTTACTTCTTCCGTAGGCTGTTACCGGTGCTGCTGTTGTGTCTTCAGTGATCAACCGAAGCCTGCTGTCCAGCGGACCCACTGCAGCCAGGCTGCTCACTAAGACAAACTTTTTTAGTTCCCTTCCCAGTGCTTCTACAGCAGCGCTTGCCAGGTTAAATGCATAGGAGGCATTGATCGTATCATACATTTGCTGTGAGCGGGCCCGGGTAGCGCCGGCCGCATGAATGATATAATTAAAGCCACCGGCGGCTAATTGTTTCGCCAGCAGTTGCTCATTGGTGTAATCCAGTTCGCAAAACCTGATATTGAATTCTTTCAGGTGTTTTATGTTACTGCCTGGCCTGACTGCGGCATAAACATCCAGTTTCCTGAGCAGCAATTCTTCAATGAGGTGAAATCCTATGAAGCCGCTTGCGCCCGTTATCAATACCTTTTCTTTCATAACGGTTTTTCATATATACGGTAACGTTTGTACAGCTTTCCGTTGATGCTTTCAATTCCTTTGTTCATCATTTCATTGTGTTCCAGGATCCAGGATGCTTCCGCACCCTTCATGTTACGTTCGCCTGCACGTTTTATAATGGCCGCATAAAAGCAGGCTTCAATACCCAGTTTCCGGTATTCTTTATTTACGCCCAGCGCCAGCACGCGAATACGGTTGACCTTTTTCATATTGAACAACAACTTGAAGATGCCGGTAGGCAGCAGCCTTCCCCGCCGCACTTTGATCAGGACCTGGTTAATATCTGGAATAGCCAGGGCAAATCCTATCTGTTTGCCATTGTGTTCGGCTATCAGGCAAAGCTGTTCGTCCAGCACCATCTTAAGGTCATTGGCCAGGTAGCTGAACTCCTTATCTGTCATAGGTACAAATCCCAGGTTCTTGTCCCAGGCGGCATTGTATACTTCGCGTACATTCCTGGCTTCATGTGCCAGATCTTTCTTGCTAACCGCCCGGATGGTAATGTTTTTCTGCTGCAGCCTGCTCAGCAAACGTTCTTGCAGCAATAATGGCCGGTCGCCTACTTCCGCTGTGTTAATGTTATATGCCAGCAGGTCTACCTTTTTCTTAAGGGCTACTGCCTCCATCAAAGAAATATAATAAGGTTTATTATACGTCATCATGGCAAGCGGTGGATCGTTAAACCCATCGACCAGCATCCCACAAGGTTCATTCGTTGATGGATTCACCGGGCCAATGATCGTAGTGGCGCCCTGTTCCCGCAACCATTGTTCTGCCGTCTCAAATAAAATATAGGCTACCTTCAGATCGTTGATGCACTCGAAAAAACCAAAGAACCCGTCGGTGGTATTATTAAAAAGGTTATGATTGTTGTTCAGGATGGCCGCGATCCTTCCTTTGATAACATTATCCTTATAATAAAGGAATAACTGCACTTTCGAATGTTCATGGAAGGGGTGTTTACCCGGCGTTAAAAGGTCCCGCTGTGCAATAAATAATTCTGGTACGTAATTGTTGTCGCCTTCATACAGATCATGAGGAAAATCAATGAAAGCTTTTAACTGCTTCGGGGTATAAACGGATACAATACCGGTCATGCGCTTTCTTTTTTCAGTTTAAGTTCAATGCCCAGCATCAGGGCTGTTTCTTTCATTTTTTCTACCGCTTCTTCAATCTGGCTGAAAGAATGCGTGGCCATGAGTGAAAGTCTGATCAATGATGATTCTGATGGAACGGCGGGAGATACCACGGGATTTACAAAAACGCCTTTGTCCTGCAGGGCTTTGGTAAACAAAAAGGTCTTATGATTGTCACCGATCCGTACCGGAATTATAGGACTTTGTGTGTCGCCGGTATCGAAACCCTGTTCCTGCAGCAACAACAACATATGATTGGTGTTATCCCACAGTTTGTTTATGCGTTGCGGTTCTTCTTCAATAATATCCAGGGCTGCTATTACACTGGCGGTTGAAGCGGGCGTCATGCTGGCGCTGAAGATAAGCGCCCTGGCTTTGTGTTTCAGATAATCGATCACCTCTCTGTCGCCTGCCACAAAACCGCCCAGCGAAGCAAGTGATTTGCTGAAAGTGCCCATGATCAGGTCGGTTTCATTGGTGAGGTTGAAATGGGAGGCGGTACCGGCGCCATTCGCGCCAATGACGCCTAACGCATGTGCATCGTCTACCATAACGGCGGCACCATACTCGTCTGCAAGGGCTGTAATGGCAGGCAGGTTGGCGATATCACCTTCCATACTGAAAATGCCGTCAGTAACGATCAGCTTTAACCCGGTTGCAGGGAGCATCTTCAATTTGTTTTGAAGGTCCTGCATATCGTTATGTCGGTACTTGATCACCCGGGAGAACGAAAGTCTGCTGCCATCAATGATCGACGCATGGTCATACTCATCCAGCAGCAGTACATCTGCACGGCCTGCCAGTGCAGAGAGCACGCCCAGGTTAGCCTGGAAACCTGTACTGAAAAGAATAGCGTCTTCTTTGCCGGTATAAGCTGCCAGTCTTCTTTCCAGTTCTATATGTAAGTCAAGGGTGCCATTTAAAAACCGGGACCCTGCACAACCGCTGCCGTACTTGTCAATAGCTTTGCTGGCTGCTGCTGCTATCCTTGGGTGGTTTGTAAGACCGAGGTAGGAGTTGGAGCCAAACATTAAGACTCGCTTGCCGTTTAGCGTTACCTCCGTTTCCTGTCCTGATTCAATCACGCGGAAATAAGGATATAGACCTTGTGCCTTGATCTGATCTGCCTCTTTGAACAGTGCAATCTTTTGCTGTAGTATATTTCGCATTAAATAACTTTCCAAACTTTATATGATCCATTCTACGGGTGCAAAGTTGGAACGAGAACAACATAAGCGCAATGTCAGAAAGTCTCCGGAATATGTCTAAAATTCCTCTATCTGTGTTATCGCCTGTTGAATTAAAAAATGTTTTACACCTCTGAACAAAAGGCAGATCAGGGTTGTATTGCGCTGCTATAATGAATGATAGTATGTATGCATAGCTGCCCGCATAAACCGGTATGGGCTATGTCTAAAAGGAAAACGTAATAATCTATCTAAACGCTTTTTCGATAGTTAGAGGGGGTAATTCCGGTATAACGTTTAAAGAATTTGCTGAAGAAGAACTGGTCGCTGAAATAAAGCAGGTCTGCTACCTGTGCAATGCTCAAAGATGGGTCGCGCAATAAATTTTTGGCTTCTACAATTACCAGATCGTCAATATATTTTCCTGCTGTTTTGCCGGTGAGTTTCTTTACCGTTTGTGTGAGATACTTTGGCGTTACGTACAACCTGTTAGCATAGAACAGTAAACTGCGCTCTGTTTTTATATGTTTCGATAACAAACCAAGGAACCTCCATAGGATCTCCTCTTTGTGATCGTGTACTGTTTTTTTCTGATTTGAATATTTGTGATAAAGCCCGGCCAGTTCAAACTGGAACACATTAAAGAAATGACGTACTACTTCGGCGGAAAATGGATGTTGGTCCCGGGAGAAGTTCTTTTCCTGCAACAGGGCGATCAGGGTCATGAACCGGGACGCATCGTCGGGATCCAGGTGGAGATGCGTGCTGCGACTATTTAAAAGGAATTCAAATAGATCAATATGTCTTTGTGAAAGACCTGAATCTAACAGAAAGTCTGGCGTAAATGCCACGCAGGCTGCTTTACAATTATTGGTTCCGTCTGACTGACGCACCATATGCGGTGGAATGATCAACAGATCATTTTCTTTTACAACATGTTCTTCTCCGTTCAATTGGATAGTTAAAGAATCATCCATGACCAGCAATACCCAATAGGAATCAGTACGAAATGGATGAGTAAAGGGCGGCTTGGCATGCTCAGGCTTTTTTATCAAAACCCGCAAACCTTCCATGTGCCATGTATGACCGGTAAGATCATTCATGTCCTTAATTGAATGCAGGTAAACGGGACTAGCGCTCTTCATACAAATAATTTAATCTATATGAAGAAAGCACGAACACGGATAACCAAGGTGTATTTAATATTATACTCCCAATAAGTTTTAATATCATAGCAGTTGCTGTAATAAATTGTCCCCATTCCTTTTATAATAGCATGAAAGGAATGTTAGATCAAAATTAACCAGGAAGTAACATTGGAAATTGGTTGATTGTTCGGCAGGGTTGGTAAAAATGTCTGATTTAAAGAATTTTCGTTCGACCAGCTGTGTCCGGTTCCCGTGCACATTAATTATTATCTGGTTCAGCACCAGTCAACGTTGCAGTAAAATGCCCGCCCTTTATTACAAGCGTATTTTCGGGTTTCCCCTGTTGTTTAAACTTACCTGAAAATATGCCCGTCACGGTATCGTTTGTCAGTTTTGTAATGCTAACCGTTCCGGTCCCTGTTTTTCCGGCAGCTTCAAAGATCTTTTGGTCCTTTGAGTGATACATCATTTGTGCATTGTCAATACCTGGTTTTGAGACAGGTCTTACTACATATTCTTTTTTGCTAAAAGCATTGTTGGTAGCAAGTGTAATGGCCATACTCTCGCCGCCAGGCGCGGAGAAAACGATCGTCAGGGTTGAGTACACCCCGCCATGGTAAGGAAGTTATGGTAGTGGAAATAGGAGGGGAGGATACCAGGCCTGATAACACGTATGAGATGTTGGTTGCTGTGCAAAAGAAGGTCAAAGCAGTACCTGGTAAAAAAGGCCTTGGTGTTATTTATTGGGAACCAGAAGGGGCAAGAAGCTGGAGTAAATACCCATTAAGCGCCTGGGGAGAGGATGGCCGGCCCACCCGGGCATTGGATGCGTTTTTGGTAAAGTAGGTAGCCCCGGAAATAAAACAACGGTCAATCTTTAAATGCAGGTAATGGCTTTATAAAACAAGGCCACTTCAAAAGCGAATCTGAAGTGGCCTTTAGTTTTCTTTTCGCCGCTGGCTATATCATGCGTAAGCGTATTTCATCTTACTGCAGAGGTTGGTCTATCTTTCTTCTTACGTCTTGTTGAAAACCAAACCGCCAATCCTATTAGCAACCCAACAGTAATTTTTCCAAGCAGTTCTCCCTGGTTGTAGGCCATTTCATCTCGGTCTTTTGCACTAAGTTGATTGTTCAGCCCAAGGCCGGGAGGAAATTTCATGGAAGAGAAAAACTTTTCCCGGGTCTTTTCCATTTCCCCGGACGGCGATTCTGCTTCGGTAAAACTAATAGTATAAAATTTATTATTGACAACGGCAACTATGCTGTGTTTGACTTTCTTTTCTCCATCTTTTTCCATATGAAACGAAAATCGAATCATTTTAAGTCCACCGGCTTCTATAATCTGGTCTTTAATCAATTGCCCGTGGTTTGCTTTAACACTCGACTCTTTGAAACTGTTGTACCACACCAACAGCAACTTTTCATCTTTAACAGTCTTAACATTTTCGCCTATGGAAACGGAGACCACTGCATTTTCGAGTATACCAGTAAATACCTTTATCCCAAGGGTGTCATAAATATGGTAGTTGTCAGGCAGCTTTAGCGTCAGCACTGAATCCACCTTAAGGTCGGTCCACTCTTGTCCGAAAGAGTTGATTGAAATTGCAATAAAAAGGGTTAGGAGTATATTCTTCATTCTATAAAATTGTCCTTTTTAGAAGCGTAGTCTTGCGCCGTCGCCAAAGTAATACTATAATTGTTAGAAAAAAAGGCCGTTAAGAGGTGACAACGAGGTATGTAAACAATGTATTGTGGATCAGTATAAAAAAAGAGGAAAACGGAATAGTACAGTTTCCCTCTTTTTTTATATGCCAGGGTTGCAGAATAGGTGATAAATAGATCAATAACCGGGGTTTTGGGTAAACTGCGGATTAGCACCCATGATGTTCCGGCCTATGGGGAATATGGCCGTATGCTCATCGGCGTCAGGTTGTTTATCCCACCATATACCAGTGTTAAATACTCCCCAACGGATGAGATCAGTACGACGGCGGTTCTCGCCAAAAAATTCGCGTCCCCATTCATCCAGCATTTCCTGGTCGTTCAACTTGCTGCCATCAGCAGCATACAGGCTTGGGGAACCCGCGGGATAATTGCGCTGGCGTACGGCGTTCAGCAGCATGGCAGCAGTAGGCTTGTCTCCTGCCCGGTATTTACATTCCGCGAGCGAATAATAGATCTCAGACAAACGTACTTCTGCATAAGCAGATGTAATACGATTAGGATCGGGAGTGGGATATAAAGGATATTTAAGGAAGAATATACCTGAGTTATGGTCGGCATGGTTCATGTTGGATTCTTTATCTGAGATCCGCTGTCCGGGTTTTGCATCCAGGAACCAGCCCACCTGATCGCGAATGAAGAGTGGGTAATTGCCTTTATTGCCCCTGACCGTGTCAGTTACTGTATTCCCGTTCACCACATGCTGGTAGGGCAGGTAACCGAACAGGAACATGCCTTCCCGTTTGCTACCACCCAGATTTTTGTACAGTTTCAGGCGATAATCGTCTGGATAATGCTGGAATTTTATAAAAGGCTTACCCAGCTTAAAGCTGTATTCATTACTATCTACATCTCTGCCAGGCTGAAGCGCATACCTGGGGTTGGCCTGATTAAAATCTGTAAAGCCGCAATACAGTGGCGCGGCATCATAGGTCATTGCCCAGAAGAACATGCCGCCGTCGTATTGCCAGTGCGTACGGGAAAGACTGCATGGGAAGCCATAGATCGTTTCTGAATTGACCGTATTATTGGTATAGTCAAACGGCGCGTCCCAGCGGGTATCCAGTTTATAAGTACCGTATTTACCATTTATGATATCCTGACAGACCGTAGCACAATCGGTGAACTTTTCCTGGCCAATATAAACTTTTGCATTAAGATACAGGCGAGCCAGTAATGCGGCTGCTCCTGCCTGTGTCCACCGGCCAATGCCCTTATCACCCAGCGTTTCGCGTTTAGGCAGGTCTGATATCGCAGCTTTCAGTTCCGATTCTATATAGTTAAAGGTTTCCTGCGGAGGCGATTGCATATTGCCCGAAGTGGTATGTTTTACATCTGTTATAATTTCAATGTTCCGGTAAAAGTCAAATGCTCTTAAATAGAACCAGGCCCTGAGTGTCCTGAGCTCGGCTTTAAAGTCGGCCAGCTCAATTTGCGAAACGTTTAGTTTAGCCGGGTCCGTTATACTTTCCATGTCCTGCAGGGAGTTTGTAGCTAATACAATACCCTGGTAAAAAGCGGTCCAGGCGCCGCTTGTGAAATTATCCTGGATAGTCCAGGTGTGATTGTGCATACGCTGGTAATAGTTGCCATCCTGCCAATCGCCCTGGCGGTTAAAGGTGCCTAATTCATCGGTACAATTTTCATTGGCTGCAAAAATATCATTTCCCTGGATGCTCCAATAGGCATGTTCAAATGGCCGTAAAAAGTCCCTGATCACATCGTCGCGTCTGGTGAGGAACTGTGATACATCCACTTTATCATAAACATGCTCATCTAATTTTGTGCAGCCGCCGACACTCATCGCAATGGTGAATGCGGTAAATACTATATATTTTTTATAACAGTTTTTCATTACTGACCGGTTAATTGTTTATAATGTTATCTGCACGCCTGCCAATACCTGGATAGTAGCGGGGTAAAAGTTCAGGTTTCCCTGTACGCCGGGGGTTAAGCCGTTAACCGGGTACAGGTCGGGGTCTCCGCCCTTGAAATGGGAAAAAGTATGCAGATTGCTTGTTGCCGCATAGATCCTCACGGCATTCAGGTATTTAGACTTAACCGTACAACTATAACCCAGCGTTACATTGTCGATCTTAACAAATGAACCTGTTTCAAGGAAATAATCAGAAGCAAGCGAGGTGGTAGCGGAATTGGTAAGCTGTGAATACTTGTTTTTCGGATCATAGGCCGATCGTAGGGTATTCGCATCCGTTTGTGTTGCTGGCGTACCTATATAAAAAGCCTGCATGTTGAACAACTTATAGCTAAAGTTTCCCCTTAGAAAAATGTTAAGGTCCCAGTTCTTATAGCTAAATATATTTCCAAGCGATCCGGTAAATTTTGGAAGACCATTACCCACAAATTGTTTGTCGTCTGCATTCGATTGGTTGGCTGGTACCACTGTTCCGTCCTTTTTATAAACGAGCAACGCGCCATTTCTATCCACGCCCGCCGATTGTAACATATAAAAATCGCCGATGCGGTGCCCTTCCTGCAAACGCTGGATGGTGCCGGGGCTGCCGGGCGCAGGCAAGCCTGCCAGGTCCTGGTAAGGGGCGCCCTGGTATACCTTGTTGGAAAAGGAAACAAATTTGTTATTGTTATAAGCGGTTGTGAACGACACATTGTAAGTAAATGATCTCCGCTGTATGATGGCTGCGTTTAGTTGCACCTCAAAACCGGAGTTCTTCATCGTGCCTACATTTGTGAACGTTTGTGACTGCGGGTTAGGTGGAAGCGGTACATTATAATTACCCAGCAGATCTTTGTTGGTGCGTACATAATAGTTCAATGAACCCGATAAGCGATTGTTTAATACCTCAAAATCAATGCCTGCATTAAAGTTGACTGCTTTTTCCCAACTCAGGTCGGGATTAATGTTTTGTGAGGGGCCATATACCTGGTAGGTTGTACCATTGAAAGGGAAATAACCGTAACCTCCATATAGAAGCAGTGACTTGTAGCTGTCAAAATCCTGGTTACCTGTTATGCCGTAATCGGCTCTCAGCTTCAGGTCGTTCAACCAACTAAGTTTATCTTTAAAAAAGCCTTCCTCTGAAATGCGCCATGCAACAGACAATGCGGGGAAGTTACCCCATTTGTTGTCTGTTCCGAATTTTGAAGAGCCTTCATGCCGGAGGCTAGCAGTAAGTATGTATTTATTATCGTAGTCATAATTTATCCTGCCATAGAAAGCTGCCAGGCGGGAATCATTCTGGGTGGAAGACACCGCTCCCTGACCGTTGCCCTGTCCGCCGCCATTCCAGGTACCTGAACCAAGGTTGTTCCATAAGAACGTATTAAAGGGAAAATCGTAATTGTTGGCGTTGAACTGCTGGTAATTAAAATAGCTATACGAATAGCCGCCCAGGACCTTAAAGTGGTTTTGCCTGAAATTGAGTGCATAATTAACTGTCCATTCAAGGTTGCGCTGGTCATTATCTATCTGTTCCTGCGAGGCATAGTTGGTTTTGGTTGTTTGCCCCGCATGTACAATAGTGGTAAGGGTTGAAGGGCGGAAATTCAGGTTCTTGTAGGAGGATTTGATGTTTGAGATGGTAAGGGTGGAATACAGGTTTTTCAGGAGATTCACTTTTAGGGCGCCTCGCATATCCAGCTCCTTTATCTCGGCCTCGCTTTTAATAAGCCGGGCATTTTCAACCGGGTTGTTCGAAAAAAAGCCGGTATTAAGATAGTGATAGCCAGAGCTGTCATAAACAGGCTGGGTGGGATTAAGCGTAATGGCATTGTTAAAGTTCCCCTGGTCGGAGTTGCTGGTATGCATGTACCGGGGCGCCACTTCGAGGGAAACGGAATACACATTGCTTTTGGAGGTGTGGTTCAGGTTCACCCGGCCGCCATATTCCTTTTTGTAGGCGCGCAGGTCTATACCGTTCGCATTCCGGTAGTCGGCTGAGGCAAAATAGTTATCATTCGCATTACCGCCGGAGATCTGCAGGGTGTGTTTTTGAGCATATGCTTCCGGGCGGGTAACTGCTTTCACCCAATCGGTACTGGCTCCATAGTCAATTCCATGGGGTGGGTTCGCATGGACCCGGTATTCACGAAACTCACTGGCGGTGAGTACATCGGGTACCATCGTTAATTTATCCATTGTAACATAACCGTTGTATACCAGTTTTGATTCACCGGTACCTTTTTTGGTAGTTATAATAATAACGCCATTACTACCACGCGTGCCATAAATGGCCGAGGCTGCGCCGCCTTTAAGTACGTCAATAGATTCAATATCGTTTTGATTGATATTGTCGATATTTCCACCTGGAACGCCGTTCACAACATATAGTGGCCCCAGACCGGCGCTGCGCGACGATACCCCGCGCAACTGAATACTCGGTGAGGAGTTAGGATCGGCCGTGGCCGTATTGGAAATGGTTAGACCGGCTACCTTGCCCTGTAAGGCCATTAAAGGATTGTTGCCTGCAATAGTTTTCAACTCTCTGGCGCCTATATGTGTTATAGCACTCGATACTTCTTTTTTGTTCAGGGTGCCGTAACCCACACTCACCACCTCTACACCTTTGAGTTCCTGCGCTGATGGCACCAAACGGATCAACAGGTCGCTTTCATCCGTAAAAGGAACTGTTTGCATGGCATAGTTGACAGAAGAAAAAATAAGAGTCCCGCCGGTGGCTGGCACGGTTACCTTAAACGAGCCGTTTACATCGGTACTTGTCCCCGCTTGAGTACCACTAACCCTGACAGTTACGCCGGGTACAGGGGTGGAGGTGGTGGAATCAATTACTTTCCCGGTTAGTATCCTGTTTTGAGAAACAGCAGGATAAACCAGGATAAAAAACAAGAGGAAACAACTTAATAATTGCAATTTTTTTCTAGACATAAGCAATCAGATTAATAGATATAAACGAAGAAATGGCGTTGCTGGCCGGTTCCGGCCTGAGGTTTTAAGTGGCGCTTCAAAGTAAATTACTAATCAGACGAAATGAGCTGTAATGGCGCCTCCGCGAAGAAAATCAAGCAGCCTGTAAAAATATTCATCTGATTTACAGTTATTTAATTATCGATTGGGAGCAAAAAATCTAAATGATAACTGGCCTGTTCCTGCCTGATCTACCTGCTAAATACCATACATTTAATGGCTATGAGGCGCTATATGAATAAAAAATTATTTGTGTTGCTTTTATTGATGGCGTGGTCCATGGGGTATTCGCAAAGCATGAGATCAGATAGTCTTTTAAAGGTGTTGAGATCAGAGTTGAAAGATCAAAGCCAGTACGATCAGGAGAAAGAAAAAAGGATGGGGGAACTCCGATTGGCGTTACGTAATGCAAATGGTGCCGGTTTTGATAAGCAATTTGATCTTTGCTCAAAGCTCTTTGAAGAGTACCGTTCCTATAAATTCGACTCAGCTTTTGTTTATGCGAGAAAGCTGATCGCGCTTGCTAAAGGATTTCAGCAAAAGGAAGACCTGATCAGGAGTACCATCATGCTAGGAAGTATTCTGCTGAATTCCGGGTTATATAAAGAAGCCTTTGAGGTTATTCAAAAAATTGATACTGCCGGGTTAACTAATGCCCTTAAATCTGATTTCCTTGTGTTACGGGCAAGATTGAACGGTGGTATTGGCGAATATGATAACGATGCTTTTTTTTCAGCGGGTTACTACAGGCAGGCTGACAAAGATTTTAAACTGGCCGACAGTCTTTCTCCGCCAGGCGATTTTGAACAGACCATCAACATGGCCTTCCTTCCGGATTCAGTGAAGCGCAAAAATTTAACGCCTGATTTTTTCTATCATTTAATTACCCGGCGCCCAATGCCAGCGCATAACCTGGCGATGGTTGCTACCAGGCTCAGTTTTGCTTTTACTGGTGAAGACCGGCTGTTTTTCATTATTCTTGGTGCGATCAATGATATTCGCTCCTCCACCAAAGAAACACTGGCCATTTTTTTATTAGGGCAGGAACTGTTTAAAATGAATCAAACAAACGATGCTTTTGCCTTTATGCAGGAAGCTGATCGCAACGCCGTTTTTTATGGCACCAGGAACCGGGCTTTACAAATTGAATCCATGTTGCCATTGATCTCGGCTAAACTGGTCGATGAAAAACAACATCAAAAAGATAAGCTGCTTATAGGCTTCCTGACCTTTTTGATCGTTGCTATCATCTTGTTCTTTCTACTGGTTATTTACCGGAAGCAAATATTACGGATCAAAACCAGCGAAGGGATGATTAGGGAAAAAAACAAAGAGCTGGAAAGGGTAAATGATAAGCTTTGGGAGTCTTCCAAAATAAAGGAAGAATTGATCGGGTTGTTTTTTAAAACCTGTTCTTCATATATTGAAATGCTGGATACCATAAAACGCGAGATCCAACACTATATTAAGCTGGGAAAATATAATGAGGTTCAACAGCTTTTAAAGGACCTTCATATCGACAAAGAAAAAGGAAGCCTGTACAAAATGCTTGACAGTATTTTTTTAACCATGTTCCCTAATTTCATTACCTCTTTTAATGCACTCTTAAACGAAGAAGACCAGATCTGGCCAAAGTCCGGCGAAACGTTGAACGCTACGGTCAGAATATTCGCCCTTATGCGGCTGGGGATAACAGAAAATGAAGCCATAGCCAAGGTCCTGGACTACAGCGTTAGCACAATTTATACTTACAAAGCGCGGATCAAGTCACGGGCGTTGATCCCGGCCAATGATTTTGAACGGAAAATAATGGAAATTGAATTTATTGATAAACCGGGTATTGGGTAGAAGGGAAATAATAACAGTCGTTCGTTATGTTGCCGACATAATTGATATTCTCAAAACTTTTTACCCATTTTAAACCTTGGGCATCATGTGCCATTTTTTGTGAAACCCGCTTCCATAGCGGGTTTTAACATTTTGTATGGGGTTTTAGCATCCTAAAAACGAGCCTGAGTTGATTTCCAGGGGGGTAAAACGCGCTGTATGTTTGCATCATCAAACAACGAAACAAACTTTAAAACATACAATTATGAAAATCGATTCGAAAAACTTTGGAAAACTGACTATCGCTGCTCTTGCTTTAACATTAGCCTTTACTGCACCTGCAATGGCAAATGATGAAGGCAAAGACGATCCAAAGACAGAATTGAAATTCATTGGTAACATGGAAAATCAACCAGTGTTCGAATTGAACCTGGCAAACAAAGTAGAAGATGAGTATACGGTAACCTTCCGCGATGAATATGGTAACATCCTGTTCACCAATAAATTTAAAGGTGCTGGTATTTCAAAGAAGTTCATGTTGAAAACAGAAGACTTTGGTGATACTGCGCTGAATGTAATTGTAAGATCTAAAAATGGTAACACTACAGAAGTGTATTCAATCAATAGAAGCCACTCTTATGTAGAACAAACTCAGGTGAACAAGGTTAAGTAAAAATTAGCATCAGTCAATAATCATATAGTGTTTTATAAAGCGTCCCGGTTCAACCGGGACGCTTTTTTTGTGTTGATCAAGACAAGATAATCAGATAAGGCATTAATAGAAAAGTAATTAGTACCAACTTCCCCTTCGTTTCTCCTTTCTATAACACTAACGGGCAATTAATCATCGCTACAATACGTGCACATTTTTGGACAGTTCGGTTACAAAAAATGTCATTTCGTGTTGCTTCCACAATTTGGGCTCCCTTGCAACTGTACATTCGTTGTATTAAACCCCAATTAACCTTATGCCTAACGTTATACATTTCATTCCTCCCACTGCCTGTTCAGTTTATAACAATCCACTGTATTTATTTAACTAACAAATATTTAATTATCATTAACAAACCTTAATATGAACACCCATAAAAAAAGGGATAAAAGAAGTAAGCTATTATCGGATACCCTTGCCAAAGAAAAGCAGGATGTGTTTTTAGATATTTATGCGGCGCATGAAAACGACTGGGCGCAAACACGCACCAGCCTGCTGGAAAAAGGGATTTCAGATCAAGAGCTGAAGAAAATGGAACTGGTATACCAGCTGGCTGAAATTACCGATGACAACGACAAACTGGTCACTTCCCTGCAAAAGAAACTGAGCAGCATTCGTGAAATGGCCCTTTCTTATGACCGAAAAAAAATTCATTCGCTCCTACAAATCGATACCCTGCCTGAAGAAGTCCCCGGAGAAACGCAGGAAGAAAAAGCAGCCTGGTACGCCAGCCATATTGAGAAGCAGTTGTACCACAAAGAACCATCAGCCGTAGTTGCGCGCATGGTAAAGAATAATGAATTGCCCATAAAGGATAAAGCTATTCAACAGGGCGTTTTATCGTTTTTTGAAGGGCACCCCGATTTCAATATCCGCAACACCTCGGTATATGCGGCGTCAAAGGAAAATAAAGCCAGTCTGGCAAAGGTTGATCCTATGCAGCGTACTGCCGTAATGGGTACGTTAAAAAATATTCAACGGATCAGTTCAATGAGCAACAGCCCTGCCTTATTACCTAAAATGATGGAATCCGACCTTACCTCGGCGCATAAAGTAGTGACGCAGTCCCAAGAAGATTTTATTCAAAAGTATGCAGAACAATTAGGCGGAAAAGAAGAGGCTGCGCAGGTATATGAGCAGGCAGCCAATATCAATACCCGCAATGAGTTTATGCTGGCTGCCTTGCGGGACAGCATAACCGGTACTTCTGTTGCCGCTATCGATGGTAAAACTGGCAGGGAAGAGGCCATCGTCATGGTAAAAGAGATGGCTGAACAGAACAATCTGCAGTTGAACTGGGAAGCGCTGTTTGGGAATGCCGATCTTTGTGAATGCGATGAATGCCGTTCCGTATATAGTGCATCTGCCTACCTCGTTGAACTGTTGCAATATCTGCGTACAGCCGGCGACGGAACGCCGCTGAATGAATTGTTGAAACGCCGTCCCGATATTGGCAATCTTCAGCTTACCTGTGAAAATGCCAACACCGCATTGCCATACATCGATCTGGTGAATGAGATCATGGAAAGCTTTATCGTTCATTTGCCCGGTTACCAGGCAGAGGGCAACGTTCAGCTGGATGTTTTTGATGTGGTCGATGAATCGAATGAAGAATTACTGGCTGTTCCGCAGCACATAAATTATAACGCATATAAAGCGGTAAACGATGCCGTTTATCCCTTTAGCCTGCCGTATAATCAGCCGCTCGATGCCATTCGTATGTTGTTGCGAAAAATGGGCACTAACCGGTACGACATCATGGACGCTTTTGATGTACCATCAAAACCGGTAAATGAGGCCAATGCCATGAGCCGGGCGAAGTTTGCTGAAATGCTCCTGATCTCCAAGGAAGAGCATATTTGTTTAACCAAAGAGGATTTTTACAAGAAAGAATATTATGATGCCCAAAAGGGCAGGGTACTTACCACAGACGAATACCAGGCATTGATAGGCGTAAAACCTGTTTGGAAATATTATGGTTTCAATACCGAGGCAGAGATGTTATCAGGGTTAAAGATGGTAAAGAACAGTTTCTTACCACGCACCGGTATTTCTTTTAAAGACCTGTACGCTATTCTTGAAACTAAAAGCGTAAATATAGCCCGGCCTGTAGGAGCCTCGATGGCGATGATGAACCGCATACCGTACAGCTACCGGTACCTGTTGTCACTGGCTGGTACGGCAACCGATCCGGCGGTAAAATATGCGCAGGTGATCACCTTGTTGCAGAATGCTTTTGAATTGCCGGCCGATAAAACGGCTGTGCGTAACTGGGTATTACAGGACTTTGAAAAAGTGGGTAAGATGATCGTGCTGGAACTGGGCGGAACAACACCCGGAAATAACGACGACTATTATTATGACCAGGGTGGCCCGGGGGCCGACCTTTATCAGGTAGCAAAGGCAAATGATGTAAGTAAAGCAGTATTGCAGCACCTGGATGGCACTCCTCTTACCACGCCTGAATATGATACGCTGCAACGCTTTATCAGGTTATGGCGAAAGCTCAACTGGACGATACCACAAACCGATATGGCCATTGTAGGGTTATCGCCTGTAAACAGCACCCGGTATGATATAACAGCTAATACCATTCAACAGCTTTCCTGGATCAGGAAATTATCCGGGCACACGTTAATACCCATTGAACGGCTGCTTGCGTTTTGGGCCGACATTTCTATCCATGGTGAGCAATCCCTGTATAAAAAAGTATTTCTGACCCCTAACATTCTGGCCATTGATCCTGTATTTGCACCGGATGTCAATGGTAATTTCCTGGCTGCCACAACGACCATTACTGCGCATCTGCCAGGTATTATGGCCGCCCTGCAGATGACCGCCAGTGAGATCTCGCAGATCAGGTCCTATCTGGCAATGCCGGATGTATTGTCTTTAAGCAATATCTCGGCGATCTTCAGGTACGGGGCGCTGGCCAGATACCTGAAATTGCCTGTAAACAGGTTGCTTCATCTTTCACTACTGTTTGGTAATCCTTTTTTGAATGCTGGTGCTACGTATGAGTTTATCCTGGTTTGTGAAGATATCCGCGAAGCAGGTTTCAGGCCCGAGCAGTTGAGTTATATGATGGTCCATACCCCTGAGCCAGGCATTGCCCCTTCAGACAGGACCATACTCACGATTGCCCGCGAACTGCATCAGGCTTTGCGGAATAATGAGAGCAGGCATCTGATACCCCAGGAGATTACCGCCGACCTGTTGAAACAGCAATTGATGCTGGTTTTTGACGAAGAGGTCAGTACCCGCATCATGGCGTTCCTGGATGGTTCCATCGTGTTTAGCCAAAAGGTGAATGACCGGTTGGTTGTTATAGTGCCCGAACATTTGACAGACAGGTTTTCTTACAACAGGGCAACCGGCATCATGGCAACGAAAGGTATTCTGAGTGAGGAAGACTGGAGTGAAATAGGTTCGTTATCACGAGATAAATCATTCCAGGGTGGTGTATCAAAGCTTTCTGCACAGCCAGCCATGTTCCTGAACGATACCTTATTTGCCATGTTCCCCGTGAACAGCGCTGAAAGAAACCTCGTGCTGGGCCCTGATGGCGGTGAAACCTCGCCCGGTTATAAGATCAGCCTTTGTTATAACCAGTTTATTCCCTTCCTGAAAAAGCAATTGGCGCAACGGCTGATCTATGAGAAATTGTCGAAGGAGATCCAGCTCGATGCGGGTACTACCGAGTGGTTGCTGACAATGTCGTTGACCAATGATGATGGAAGTCAGCCACTGGTGAACGATTTTCTTAAAATAGGGCAGCAGGTACCACCTGTTGCCAGCTGGGATGGTTACCTGATACCGGCTGCAAATGATGCTTATACATTTGTTATTGCCGCTACCCAGCAACCTGCGCTTTTGCTCAATGACCAGCCGTTGACGGTACAGCCCGTAGCTGGCGCCACCGGGCAATATGAAACAACTCCGCAACCATTAAAAGCCGGGCAGTTATACCGGTTAAAAATAACCGGATTGAACGGCGACCTGTCGAAGCTTTCCTGGAAAACTGCTACCGTGCCCCGGATGCAGGTACCTGAAAGTTGTTTGTTCCCGGCAGTAGTGAACGATACGTTTGCCGCAACTTACCGTAAACTGCATAAAGCGGCATTGTTTATTAAAGGGTTTTCCTTTTCAGCAGAAGAGCTCAAACTGCTGTATATAAGCAGGTCAGGATTTTTCAATATGAGCCTGAACAGCCTCAATCTTACTATCTGGCGCCGTTTCAGGGAATATACAGTTGTACGTAACCGTCATAAGAACGGGAGCATCTCACTGGCCGAGTTTTTAGCCTGGATGCGCAACCCCGTAAATGCTACGCTGGCCGATAAAATTGTAGCGCTCACCAATTGGGACCTTGCGCGTGTACAGGCACTGTTGGGTTCAACCCAGTTCAATTATTATGTAAGCAATTTCCAGAACGAAAAGCCGCTGGAGAAGCTGTATCAGGCGATGTCCTTATCAATGCTGACCGGTCTTGATACGGCCACCCTGGTTGCCTGGGCGGTGCCACTCACTGATTTTGATAAATGCTATCAACAGGCAGAAAATATCAGAAGCTGTTTACGTGCCCGTTATACAGAAGAAGACTGGCGGCAAACCATTAAACCGGTAAATGACCAGTTGCGCACCAACCAGCGCACAGCCCTCATCAGTTACCTGTTGGTACAACCAGCCTTGCAGCAATGGGCGCAAAACAGGAACCTGGCGTTGGATGCAGATACACTGCTTGAATTCTTTTTGATCGATCTGCAGATGGAATCTGTTATGGAGACCTCGCGCATCAGACAGGCGGTCTCGAGCTTGCAATTGTTTGTACAGCGTTGTTTCCTGGGACTGGAGAAAGCAATACCAGCCACCACCCTTGACCGCAGTAAATGGGAATGGATGCAGCAATACAGAACGTGGGAAGCCAGCCGCAAGGTGTTTCTTTATCCGGAGAACTGGATTGAGCCCGATCTGCGGGATACCAAGAGTCCGTTTTTCAAAGAACTGGAAGCGGAACTGTTGCAGCAGGACGTTACGCCCGAGGTGGTGGAAAATGCGGTTCGCAATTACCTGGGTAAACTGAATGAGGTTGGCAGTCTGGATATCATTGCAGTGTTCCAGGAATGGCCGGAAGACAAAAGCCATATCATTGGCCGTACACGCAGCATCCCGTATGTTTATTATCATAGAACGTATGACTTTATACATGTCTGGACACCCTGGGAGAAAATTGAGACGGATATCCAGTTGGTGGAAGAAGACAAACCTGGTATGCAAACAGCACCCCTGAATGGCAACTACCTGATACCGGTTAAATGGAAAGACAGGCTCCTGTTGTTCTGGCCGGTATTCACCAAAAAAACGGTAGAGAACGCGATACAAGGTACGCCGCTGTCGAAAATGAGCATGACGCAGATGAGCACTCAAAGATCAGGTGACCTCAATCCGTTGGAATACCGGGAAATAAAGCTGGCTTATTCTGAATACAGGGATGGCAAATGGACGGCTAAACAAACCTCGCCTTGTGTTTTGAATACGCCCGCGGCTGCAACAGCCGTGCCCATCTCCAGCTTTATTTTTATGCAGGATACTTTAACTGAACTCTTAAAGATCAGTGTACACTATGAGGAAGGAAATATAATAAAACCCGTGGGTGCCTTTACCTTCCATGATGGCGTTGGCTTTGGAACTACAGGCGCAGATACCTGTACGTTTGATATGTATTATCCGCCTGATACGGTTAGCAAATACATGCATTTTTATCCGGCAGGGCCTACCGCACCTGTAGATATAACAATTGACATTGCAGGCGTGCAGAGAGGAATGATCTTTAATAAACCACTGACAAATTTCAAGCTGGTAAGAACATTTCAAAAGAATTTTACTGCCAATGGACCTAATTATGCGTCCACTACAATGGTTTATCAGGAAGAGGGGAATAACGGTACACATAGACGCACCATGGTCCGCTATGCACCCTACTATGCAACCGAGAATGCCATTGAAAATTTATATCATCCATATGTAGGAACTTTTTTACAGCAATTGAATCAGAATGGCTTGTCGGGTCTGCTTAGTACGTTTACCCAGCAAAACCGGCAGTATGCGACAACGCCGCAAACCTATAATGCGGAAAGGGTCGTCCAATGGCCGGATGGCGGGGTGGATTTTGGAAAGAATCCGGACAATCAGTTTAAAGAATCATATGGTTCGTACAGTATTTATAACTGGGAACTGTTCTTTCATGTTCCGCTTATTATTGCCGACAGGTTAAGTAAAAGCCGGCAATATGAACAGGCCCGGAATTGGTTCCACTACATTTTCAATCCGCTGGCTACCGGCCCTGAAAATACCGTACGGCGTTACTGGCAGTTCCTGCCTTTCAAGACCAGTCCGGTAGACAGTGTGCGGGACTTTCTGTATAGTTTGAAGCCATGGCAGGGTTATAATGAGATCTATGAATGGCGAAGCGATCCATATAATCCCCACCTGATTGCCCGTTCCCGCCCAGCCGCTTATATGAAAACGGTAGTGATGAAATACCTGGATAATATACTGGCCTGGGGTGATGAGCTGTACCGGCAAAATACGATGGAGACCATTAACCAGGCCTCGATACTGTACGTGATAGCAGGTCATATTTTAGGGCCACGTCCGCAGGTTGTGCCTGAACGGGGAACCATAAGTGCCCAAACCTATAACTCCTTAAAGGATAAATGGGATCATTTCAGCAATGCCATGGTTGAAATGGAGCTTGCCTTCCCGTATAGCGGACAGGTAACTTATGAAGGAGGTATTCAAAACGGTAAACCTTACCGTGGTAATAATATATTTGGATTTGGCGCATCCTTATACTTCAATATTCCCAACAATCCGCAATTGTTACAATATTGGGATAAAGTAGCCGACCGCCTGTTCAAGATCCGCCATAGCATGAATATAGATGGCATAGTGCAGAAGCTGGCGTTATATGAGCCCCCGATTGATCCGGCCTTACTGGTGCAGGCAGCGGCCAATGGCATCAGTCTTAGCAGTGTGCTGAACGATTTCAATGTGCCAATGCCCTATTACCGCTTCAATCATTTAACGGCAAAAGCGCTGGAGGTGTGTGCCGATGTAAAAGTGCTGGGCAGCCAGTTGTTATCGGTTATTGAACGCCGCGATGCGGAGGCGCTGGCTAAATTGAGGGCAACCCAGGAGGTAGTGCTGTTAAATGCCGTACAAACGGTAAAAATCCAGCAGTTGGAGGAGGCCTATGGTCAGCTGGATACTTTATACAGGACCCGCGAAAATACAGGTAACCGGCTGAAGCATTTTCAACAGTTGCTGGCCATAACGCCCGAAGTACCGCAGGAAGGCGCCACGTACAGTGAGCTGGATGGCAAGTATGGCCGCATGCAGGAATCAGGCGGTCTGCAATTGATCGACCTGGAAAGGGAAGATATGAAGAAGGCGCTACAGGCAGCACAGAAGCAAACGATGGCTGGAATTTTGGAAACGGCAGCCGGCGTGGCCAATTTCTTCCCCAGTACCAGCGGCCACGGTCAACCGCTTGGGGTAGGTGTTACCATAACTTTTGGTGGCCAGCATGTAGGAGCAGCTCTTGCTGCAGCTGCCAGGGGCGTTCAAACGTACGCAAACAAACTGCAGTTTGAATCAGGAGCAGCCGCCAAAAAAACCGGTTTCCTGCGGCAGCGGCAGGATTGGATCTTACAGGCAAACACTGCCGGGAACGAACTGATGCAGATCGATAAACAGATCATTACTGCCAAAATACGTATAGCCATTTCCGAAAAAGAGTTACAGCATCACAAGATGCAGGTTGAACAGGCCCGTGAGATGCAGGATTACCTGGCTGGTAAATACACCAACCAGGAGTTGTACCAATGGATGGAAGGACAGGTGCGTACGACCTACCGGCAGGCATATCAGCTGGCGTATGACCTGGCCCGTAAAGCTGAAAAAGCATATCGTTTTGAAAGGGGAGAGGCCAATACAAACTTTATACAACTGGCCTACTGGGATGGCAGCCGCGATGGTTTTCTGGCAGGTGAACAGTTGTCACTCGCCATCCGGCAAATGGAACGAACCTATATGGATACCCATAAAAGGGAATATGAGATCAGTAAACACATTTCACTGGTACAATGGGATGCGTTTGCATTGCTGAACCTGAAAGAGACCGGTACTTGTGAGTTGCTGTTGCCCGAGACGATGTTCGACCTCGACTTCCCCGGCCATTATATGCGCAGGATAAAAAGCATGAGTGTTTCCATACCCTGTGTAGCCGGCCCATACACCAGTATAAGCGCTACCTTAACCCTGCTGAACGATAAGACCCGCATCAGCAATGTTACCGGTTCCCAATACCGGGAAGATACAACGGCCACCGACGAGCGTTTTGTGAATAATTATGTGCAGTTACAGTCTATTGCTACCAGCCATGCACAACAAGATAATGGCATGTTCGAACTGAATTTCCGCGACGACCGCTTCCTTCCGTTCGAAGGAGCAGGCGCTGTAAGCCGCTGGAGGCTTGACCTGCCGGCCGGGTTCCGCCAGTTTGACTATGATACCATTTCAGATGTCATTTTCCATTTACAATATACGGCACGTGAAGGAGGTGGTTTGTTGAAACAGTTTTCGGAAAATAACCTGAACAGTTTTCTTGAAAATGCAAGCGGGGAAGATGGGATGGACCGGTTATTCAACCTGAAGTCCGAATACTCGAACGAATGGTACCGCTTTCAGCATCCCGGAAATGGTAACCGGGTACTGACGCTTACCGGGCTGAAAGACCGGCTGCCTTTCTTTACAAAGAGCAAAAGGGTACAGCGCGTGGAGGTTACAGGCATTGAGCTGCTGGTTGAGGGTGAGGTTACCGGGTTACAGCTAAATGGAATGGCATTGAATCCGGCTGCAGCGATTGGGGACCTGAAGCATTTTACGGTTGCCGGTGCTTTCCCTGCTTTATCAGAAGCCTGGAACTTTACTGCTGATAATGCAGCGTTGCAAGACGCCTGGCTGGTGATCAGGTATTCAATAGTAACAAACTGATGCTATGAAGCAGCGGACCATTTCACTGGTAACGGTGTGCATGAACCGGTTGCATCATCTGCAACAAACCCTGCCCCGCAATATGTCAGACAATGAAGGGTACGAACACCTGGAATTTGTGGTGCTCGATTATAATTCAACCGATGGGCTGGGCGAATGGATCAACAGTCACATGAAGGCTTATATAGATAACGGGCGGCTTCAATATTACCATACATTGGAGCCGGCCTGTTATCATCCCGCCCACTCCCGTAATATGGCATTCCTGTTATCAACAGGCCAGTTGGTGTGCAATGTGGATGCCGACAATTATTCGGGCCGCCACTTCGCAGCTTACCTGAACAACCGGTTTTGTGAAAATGAGAAAAGTGTATTGATCACCTTTGGGGGCAGCCGCCAGTTAGCCCCCAAAGATGCTTATGGCAGGGTATGCATAACCCGCGATGATTTTATCGCTGTAAATGGTTATGATGAATGCATTGACCTGTATTGCGGTGAAGACATAGACCTTGCCAAACGGGTAATGCGGTTGGGCCGTGAAACAGTAGTCATAGAAGAGTCAGCTTTTTTGCACACCATTGCGCACAACGATACAGAAAGGATCAGACAGATGCCCTTGCTTAAAATGATCGCCGCCTGTTATCTGATGCCGGAAGCCAATGGTTTTTCCCGGGTGTTGTTCCTTTTTTTCAACGGGCGTTTTGTACTGGTTACCTTACGCGGTCACGGTCAACGCACACCCGGCTGGCAGGATGCCGTTGATGAAGGACAGTATGTAGCGGACGCAGGCGGCCTTCAACTCTTCTTTGAACAGGATTTTACGTGGCAGCTGCGCTCTGGAGAATCACGTCAAATACTGTCCTTTTCATCTGATAAGTTCACACGCTTTTTTTACCAGGTAACCGCTGACGATGGCCTGAGCTCATGGGCAATACAATACATGTTACGGCATATCAAAACCCACCACTTTGACAACAGGAAGGTAAACACCAGCGGCTTTGGCCATGGAACCGTATTTCACAATTTCGATTATTCCCACCCATTGCCGGTTTCACCAGCAATAAACTCTGTAACAAATGAATAAGGAAACCCAACATACCAACGTTTCGAATAAAAAGGAAACTAATTCCATCGATATTCCCGCCATATCATTACCTAAAGGCGGCGGGGCTATCAGGAATATCGACGAAAAGTTTTCAGTAAATGCCGTGAACGGAACAGCCGGCATTACTATTCCGCTTCCTGTTTCACCAGCCAGAGGCTGTAGCCCGGCATTAACGCTTAGTTATAACTCCGGTTCCGGTAACGGGGTCTTTGGTTTGGGATGGCAATTGAGCCTGGCTTCCATCAGGCGCAGAACATCCAAACAATTACCCCGGTATTTCGACGGCGAAGAGTCGGATGTGTTTGTGTTGTCCGATGCAGAAGACCTCGTGCCTGAGTTTGACCGTAGCGGTGATGGCAGTTTTTTGAAAGATGATAAGGGTGATTATGTGATCAAAGAAAGGAATTCACCTGATAATGCATTTACCATCCGGTTTTACCGCCCGCGTATAGAGCAGAACTTTGCCACGATAGAGCGTTGGTATGCAAAAGACCAACGCGAAATAAAATGGCGGCTGATCAGCAAAGACAATATCACCACCCTGTTTGGCTGGTCGCCTGGCAGTAGAATCGCTGATCCGGCAGACGCTTCCAGGATCTATCAATGGCTGCCAGAACTCGTTTTTGATGACAAAGGAAATTGCTGCAGGTACATTTATAAAAAGGAAGATGACACCGGCCTGGACCTTTCGCTTCTCCATAATAAGAACAGGGTGCATAATGGCACTATAACCTATACCAATTGTTATCTGGAAAAGGTGCTTTATTGCAATAAACAACCTTACAAAAAGTTTGGTGATGTAATTCCTGCTGTCGATGATTTTTTATTTGAAACGGCATTTGATTATGGAACATTGGACCCAGGTGATCAGCCAGGCGTTATTAATAACTGGGATTACAGGCCGGATGCGTTCTCTGATTATACGGCGGGATTTGAGATCCGTACCACGCGGTTATGCAAAAGGGTTTTATTGTTCCATCATTTCAATGGGGCCAATGAATATAACGGATTGGTGCGCTTGCTGGATCTTGAATATGATAAGTCTGTGCAGCAGGGTTTTACCTTCCTGCAATCGGCCACCCTTGTTGGTTACATAAAGCAACCTGATAATACGTATTCCTTTAAAAAATTACCTTCTTTGGAATTTATGTACCAGCAGCATGATTGGAATGCGGGCGTGCAAACAGTTGCAACAGATGTATTGGTACATGCGCCGGCTGGTATCGGGTCCCCTTCTTATCTGTTCACCGATCTGTACAATGAAGGGCTCGCAGGGATCCTGGCTGAGCAGGCAACCGGCTGGTATTATAAACATAACCTGGGTGTTCAATCCTCAGCCACCGGTGATGAAAAATTAGTTTTTGAAAACGCAAAACTGGTATCACCAAAACCTTCTTTTAAAGGGCTCGGTAATTCCATGCAATTGACCGACCTGGATGCGGATGGCGGGAAACAGTTCACCAATTTCAATAGCGGCCCCAAAGGCTTTTTTGAACTGAACGATGACAATGAATGGCAGTCTTTCAAAAGTTTTAGCCAGCTACCCAATGTTGATCTTACCAGTCCGTTTGTGAAAATGATCGATCTGAATGGCGATGGAAAAGCCGAGTTGGTGTTCAGTGAAGACGATGCATTCACCTGGTACCCGTCGGCGGGAAGGAATGGTTTTGCTTCCGCCCGCAAAACCGGGAAAGCAATGAGCGAAGAAGATGGCCCGTATATGGTGTTCGCCGATGATAAGCAGTCCATATTTCTGGCCGATATGACCGGAGACGGGCTAACAGATATCGTTCGTATTCGTAATGGGGAGGTTTGTTACTGGCCGAATCTGGGTTATGGCCGGTTTGGGAAAAAGATAGCCATGGAACATGCACCTGTATTTGATCTTTCAGATGCCTTCAACCCGTCTCTGATAAGGCTGGCCGATATCGATGGCTCAGGCACAACAGATATCATTTATCTGGGAAAGAACCGATTTAGTTGCTGGCTTAACTACAACGGGAACAGGTTTGCTGTAATGCCTTATGAAATTGAAAGTTTTCCTGAAATTCATTCGGCTGCTTCTATAACGGTGACCGATCTACTTGGTAATGGAGTAGCGTGTATAGTATGGTCGAGCCCGCTTGAAAAAGATGCCCATGCCTCGTTGAAATATATAGACCTGATGAACGGAAAAAAGCCACACCTTCTGGTTAAATACCAAAACAATCTTGGCAGGGAAATTTCGATGGAATACACGGCTTCAACAAAGTATTATATAGCAGACAGGCTCCAGGGCCGTCCCTGGATAACCAAATTACATTTTCCGGTCCATTGCCTGTCCCGAACGATCGTTGCAGACAGGATCACCGGCCATCGGTTCACTTCATCATATACCTATCATCATGGTTACTACGATCATACAGAAAGAGAGTTCAGAGGATTTGGAATGGTGGAACAAACAGATGCGGAAACTTTTGACCACTGGAAAAGATCCGGCGCAACTAATATAACAGAGATGGAGCTCCACCAGGAACCGGTTATTTCAAAGCAATGGTTTCATACCGGAGCCTGGTTAAGAAAGGAGATTATCTTGTCGCAGTTTGAACACGAGTACTGGTATAATGAAATGGCCAGGCGGGGTTTTCCCATGGTGCAGTATGAAAAGCAGCTGGAAGACGCACGCATTATTCCTGGTAAAGGGGTATCAGGATCATATACAGAGCAATTATGCGATGAAGAATACCGGCAGGCTTTCCGGGCCTGTAAAGGCATGGCCCTGCGTTCAGAGCTGTTTGCATATGATGCTGCAAAATACGGTAACACGCCCGAAACTGTTAAAAAAGAAGGCTTGCCCTATGAAGTTTCCACCCATAATTGCGTAATAGAAATGCTGCAGCCTAAAGGACAGAATAATTATGCTGTTTTTGTAGTTAAGGAAAGCGAAAAGGTTTCCTACAACTATGAGCGAAGTATGGAAGACCCGCGCATTGCACATACCCTTAATATCAGACTTGATGAATATGGCAATATTCTTGAAACGGCTTCAGTATCATATCCAAGGAAGAAGGCCGATGTTACGCTCTCTGCCGAAGTACGGATAGCTCAACAAACAATGGCGATCTTATATACAGTGAATAATTATACCAACGATGTACTGGAAAGAGATGTGAACAGAGGCCGGATGCTGGCTGAAACAAAGACCTATGAACTTAAAGGCGTAGGGAAACCCGGTGAATATTACGACATTTCCGATTTTAATGATATACTTCTTGATACCCGCTCCGATGGTGCCGCATACCACGAAATAAACAAACTACCTACCGGGACAAAGGCGCTTCGCCGGTTGACAGCACATAAAAAGATGCTGTTTTACAGCAATGACCTGGTTCAATCATTACCCTTGTACCGGCTGGAATCAAAAGGCATTGCGTTTGAGACCTACCAGCTGGCCTATACCCCTGCCTTGCTGGCGGATCTTTTGGGGTCAAAAATAAACAATGCGCTGATGTTGGAAGGAGGGTTTACGCACGCCAAAGACGAATGGAACAAGGAGGATGAGAACTGGTGGGTCCGTTCGGGTACAAAACAATATATTGGCAATGGTGAAGAGGCTGCTGCTGCTACCAGCCGTTTTTATATGCCGGTTTCCTTTATAGACCCTTTCGGTGCAACAACGAAGGTAACCTACTACGGCGCCTATAACCTGATGATTGAAGAAACAGAGAATGCATTGGGTAATACATGCAAAGTGCTGGCTTTTAATTTTCGTACCCTGTCGCCCGCCAGTATGCAGGATGTAAACCGGAACCGGTCGGAAGTACTGTGTGATGAATTAGGATTTGTAAAGGCGATGGCAGTAATGGGTAAAGGTAATCAGGCAGATGACCTGGTCGGTTTACCGGAATCCAGCGCGCAGGAAACCGCTTTGGTCCAACACTTTTTCAATGCGCCGGTAACAACAGCGGGTATAACTGACTCTGTAACGTTGATGGGTACTGCCGGTGCATTATTGCAGCATGCCAGTACCAGGTTTGTATACGACCTGGATGTGTACCGGCAAACAGGAAAACCTGCTGTTGTTGCCTCCATAACGCGGGAAACCCATTACCGGGATGAGAACGGTAATCTGAATCCGGAAAGTAAACTACAGATTGCCTATGAGTATGGAGCTGGCAACGGAAAAGTGGTGATGAAAAAAGTACAGGCCGAACCCGGAATGGCTAAGCGGGTACGGGTGATGCCTGATAATACTATTACAGTAGAAGAGTTAGATACCACCCCGCTGCTGCGGTGGATCGGGAATGGTAAAACGGTAGTAAACAATAAGGGAAATGTGGTAAAACAATATGAACCTTATTTTTCCATCACCAACCGGTTTGAAGATACAAAAGAACTGGTAGAGACGGGCGTTACGCCTGTACTGTATTACGATGCGCTGAACCGCCTGGTCAGGACCGATAGCCCGGATGGAACGTTCACGAAAATTGAATTTGACAACTGGAAGCAGGTACACTGGGATGCCAATGACACGGTGCTGGAAAGTGACTGGTATCAGCGGCGTACCGACCATACCCGTACTGATTATATTGATGACATAAAGGAACAACAGGCAGCGCAGAAAGCAGCCCTGCATGCTGCTACGCCTGCGCAACACCACTTTGATCCGCTTGCCCACCCGGTACTTATGATTGAACATAACAAGGAGCTGCTAACCGGGGCAAACCAATTTTACCATTCCACGTTCGAACTGGATCCGGAAGGTAATCTCCGTTCTGTTACAGATGCGCGGGGCAATGTGGTCATGCGCTACAAATATGATATGCTGGGGAATTCAGTTTATCAAACAAGCATGGATACAGGCAAGCGCTGGTTGCTAACCAACATACTGGGCAAGCCGTTGCGTACCTGGGATGAACGGGACCATGAGTTCCGGTATGAATACGACATACTGCACCGGCCCGTGCAAAGCAGGGTAGTAGGGGGCGACGGTCCCATACCACTCGACCATATCTTCGATAAAATGGTGTATGGTGAATTACAACCGGATGCCGAAGAGAAAAACCGGCGGGGACTGTTGTACCAGCATTATGATACCGGCGGATTGCTGGAAATGACGGATGGATACGACTTCAAAGGGAAACCTGTTTCGGTAAAAAGAAAATTATTCAAAAAATACAAAGAGGTAGTGAACTGG
Source organism: Niastella soli (assembly GCF_017742245.1). Lineage (GTDB taxonomy): Bacteria > Bacteroidota > Bacteroidia > Chitinophagales > Chitinophagaceae > Niastella > Niastella soli. The sequence continues at coordinate 1,256,641 of NZ_JAGHKO010000004.1, read as the reverse complement.
TCAGCTGCCAACCAACTGACCGACCTTGAACCGGAAGAATATGTTTTTGTCAGCCACACCGATGCGCTGGGCCGGATTGTACAACAAACAGCGCCGGATGGAAGCATTATTACGCCGGCATATAATGAAGCCGGTTTGCTCAATGCCGAAAGGGTAGAACATAGTGATCCGGGTCAAACAGTCACGTATATCAAGAATATTGATTACAACGAGAAAGGCCAGCGTTGCAGGATCGTGTACGGCAATGATGTTGTTACCAGTCTGTATTATGACCCGCATACATTCCGGTTAAAGCGTTTGGAAAGTAAAAGAAAGAACAACGATCCCTTACAGCACTGGTACTACACATTCGATGCAGCAGGTAACACTACGCATATTGAAGACCGAAACATACCCCAGGATTTTTTTAGGAACAATAAGACCACCGGTGTTGCTGAATACACCTATGATGCATTATACCGGCTCACCGAAGCCACGGGAAGAGAGCATGAAAGCGTACCCGGCTTTGGTAGTTGCGATAACTGGTGTGATAAAGCATTTATGCACTGGCTGAACCCGGGGGACCCCATAGCATTGAGAACATACCGTCAGAAATATACCTACGACAACGTTGGCAATATACTGGAGATGCGGCATGTTGCCAATGGGGGAAGTTATACGAGGACCTATGCCTATGAAACAACGAATAACCGGTTGCAGCGTACTGCCATTGGGAATATCAGTTCCCCGGAAAATTATGAAAAGTATAACCATCATTCAACACATGGATTTATGACAGAACTGCCACACTTGGAAAAGATAGGGTGGAATTTTATGGAGCAGGTGGTGCTCACTACAAGGCAGCATTGTACGGAAGATAATATTCCGGTTACCACCTATTATCAGTACGATGGCCAGGGCCAGCGTATCAGGAAGATTACCGAGAATCAGGCCCCGGCCAACCAAACGCCTGCAAAAAAGGAGGAGCGCATTTATATAGCGGGGTATGAGTTGTATAAAAAACACAGCGGCGCTGATGCCGGCCTTGAAAGGGCAAGCCTGAGCCTGATGGACCAGGGGCATAGATATGTGATGATTGAAACCCGTAATGAAGTAAATGATGGTACCAAAAAACAGGTTGTACGCTATCAATTGCACAACCAGTTGGGTTCAACTGCCATGGAACTGGATGCCGTAGGGGATGTGATCAGTTATGAAGAGTACCATCCGTTTGGCACAACGGCATACCAGGCCAACAACAATACCATCAAAACGGCCTATAAGCGCTACCGGTTCACCGGCATGGAACGGGATGAGGAAACGGGACTGGAATATCATAGTGCCAGGTATTACCTTCCATGGCTGGGAAGATGGCTGAGCGGTGATCCGGCGGGTATCCAGGATGGGTTGAATGTTTTTGGGTATTGTAAGAACAATCCGTTGATGAAAATAGATAAGAATGGAAAACAGGGAATGGATGCAAACGACATTGGCATGGGTATGATGTGGGACAGAGTAGGCGGCGAGCTGAGTTCAATGTGGTCTTCTATGTTTGGAGGCAGTGCTTATGTAAATCCGGTGGCCAATAAAGTGAACATTTATCCGGCGCAGGGCGGAGTTGGCGGATTTACGGGTGGTATGATAAGGGCCGCTTCGTTTCGATTAATACCGCTTGAGCGAAACCCCAATATGAGCAGTTTATATGGGGCAGAGCAGGGGGCCGGTGTATTACCTGTTGCTGATCCTTTTATGCGACTGGCCACGGCAGAAACTGTTACCGGGCTGGAGGCCAGCCGGCTGGAAGCAGGCGCCATGCTGTTGATGGATGTAGTACCCCTGGCGCTGGAGGCAAGGGCCGCCTATGTTGAAATGAAAGCAAGTCGCACCACCGTGAGTCTGGCCTATCGTCCCGGCAAACTGGCCCCGAGGCCTGGTCCTATTGGCCACAATATAGTAGGCATTAATGAAGGCAATGGCACAAAATGGTCGCATCTGGTGGTCGGTGACGCCGAAAGAACAAAAGGGATCATTACAAATGGCAAGGCGATAGTAGAGGCATACGAAAAAGTCCCTGCTGAAGCAAAATATAAAATAATAGAAATACCGGTAACGCCGGAACAGGTGGCAAAAGCGCAGAAACTGGTAAATGAGCGACTAGGAAACGCAGGGACCTATAAATTGTTCGACAAAGATTGTACAACCTATGCCCATGATATTTTGACCGAGGCCGGCATCTCAATGCCTGGAATTTCTACCCCATCAATTAATGCCATGGCGGCCAGATTAAATAACTTCCGGTTTTTAGGGGCAATGGCTGAACCTGCTGCGGCAATGAGCCTTGGAAAAACCATCGCGCTGTTATCTGACCGTTATCAGATGTCGGTAACGCCGGAGTTTGCAGCCCAACAAATGGCCAATGACAATAATCAGCAGCAATCAAGAGTGGGTAAGTAATAAAAAAGCAATTGGGTTAAAAAGGTAATACATTGATAATATCATGCAGTCAGTTTACCAGATCAATAACTATAGGGCCGGCAGACAAAATGCCGGCCCTTCGTTTGCGGTTACGTAATAGTTGCAACGAACTTTCCTGTTTATAACGGATGACTGTAGTTGTTGAAACTCAATGTATAACCGCTGAATTAATTTTGATAAGTTATCCACCTTTACGTCTGGTATGCTCTTTATTTTTTTATCTTTTGTTTTAGGTTAACCGACCTTATTAAAACTAAAACGTAACGCCATGTAGGTAGGGCGTCTCAAAGTATGAGGCGCCCTTTTATATTTTATTCTGAACAGCACTCGTCTTTTACTCAATCACTTTACATTGTTTATGGAAAGCTGCTGTCGGATATAACGCCGGGTAATCAATGTAACCATTATCCCCGCCCTGATAAAAAGTATCAGTGTCGGGTATTGCCAGGGCCGCATTATTCCTGAACCGTTCTACCAGGTCGGGATTGGCAATAAAGGGCTTGCCAAAAGCCACCAGGTCAACCAGCCCCGTCTGTAAGATCGTTTCTGCAGAAGCAGCGGTGTGTCCACCAGCAAGGATCAACAGGTTATGAAACCGGTCCCGAACGTTCTGAAGAAAGGCGGGTGGGATGGATGATCGTTCGTTAGTTACAAGAGCCGACAAGTGTATATACAGGATGTCCAGTTCTTGCAGGGAATCAATTATATATTTATAGGTGTCGGCTTCTTCATCATAAGGTGGAAGTTCGTTGATATAGGCAAATGGCGATAACCGTACTCCTGTTCTTTCTTTTCCAATTGCCGCAACAACACCTTCCACAATTTCCAGTAAAAAGCGGCTTCTGTTGGTTATACTGCCACCGTATTCATCTGTTCTCCGATTGGTATGCGGGTTCAGGAATTGTTCGGGCAGAAAGCCATGCGCACCATGTATTTCCACGGCATCGAAACCGATCTCAATAGCGCTGATCGCAGCCTGAACATGCGCCGCTATCATTGCCTTTGCACCTTCCGTAGTTAAAGCTTCAGGTATGGGCAATGGTACATGCTCATCGCCCGGAATGCGAATAATACCCTGGGCTTGTACGGCAGAAGGGGCCACGACCGGTGCTCCGCCTTCATTGTTAAGCGGGTGGCCTATCCGGCCTGCATGCACCAACTGCACCACAATTTTTCCACCTTTTGCATGCACCGCATCCACTACCTTTTTCCAACCTTCTTTTTGTTGTTGGTTATAAATGCCAGGCACCTGCAAATAACCAATACCATTAGGTGACACCGCGGTATTGTCGGTTATTATTAAACCGGCACCCGCCCTTTGAGCAAAATATAATTCCATGGAGGCATTGGGGATACCATTTATAGCCCGGCGCCGGCTCATGGGCGCCATCACTACCCGGTTATTTAAGATGAGATTATTATAAACTAATGGGGATAATAAAGTTTTTGCTTGCATCTGATAATATTTGATAACAAAATTATCAGCCGGCGTGATGGTAGAACAGTGACCAAAAAAGGTTTATTCTGTATAATTAGAGGTTGTAAATGACTTTAATAGGTTGTTAGGCGCGTTTGGCTTTCTTCCGGAATTCGACAGGACTAACACCGCCGCTGTGCTTTCTAAACTGTCTGTTCAAATGACTTTCGTCGGTGAATCCCAGTTCATCGGCGATTTGGCTTACGGTAAGGGCGCTGTTTGTCAGCCGGTGTTGCACCAATTGAATTTTGTATTGTGTTATATATTGTTGCAGACTTTCGCCCGTTAGCTTTCTGAAATATTCACCCACATAAGTAGCCGACAAATTAAATTCCTTAGCCAGGTAAGGGATACGCAATTTATTAGGGGTATTAATATTTTCACGCACATGCAACAACATCCGATTGATGAGTGGTTCGGGCACCGGATCATCGTTCACGGTAAGCTTTCCATCGGCCACATTGCGAGCGATCATATTCAGTACGAGGGTAATAAAATGCTGCAGGTTCTCTTCATAATAAGGTTGTTTCCCTTCGTATTCCAGTACCATATTTGAGATCAAAGTTGCGATCATTTGGCAGTCGGCCGGTTGTTTGATCAGCATCCGTTCAAAACGGTTATGGTGGTAGAAGATGTGTTCCAGTTGCCGTAACCAGGATGAGATGCGTTCACGGTCCTGCTCATTTTTGCATTTGCTTAGAAAAACTTCAGAAAACCGGATAGAACAGAACCGGGTAGGGGTTTCCATTTCAAAACCCCGGCAATCGAGTGGGGTAAACAGAAAAATGCTGCCCTTGCTATAAGGGAAGCGGTTATGGTTCACCACCCGCACGCCTTCACCATCGAGTATTTGGACGATCTCGAAAAAATGATAGATCAATGGTCGTGATTGCCAGTCGTCCATGTCTGCCACATACAACTCAAAAGGCCGTTGTAATAGTTTCTGTTTCATAACCTGTAAAATTACAGAAGAAACCTTTCTTTTTCATGATTCTACCCTTGCAGCGGGAGTTAATTTTGTCGGCTATAATTAACTTTTATGAATTTAAAAGAGGAAATGCAGCCTGCAACCGGAACTACAACTATAAAAGCTGTTCGTGTTCACCAGCATGGCGGTCCAGCCGTACTAACTTATGAAGAAATAGCTATCGGTCAGCCCGGGCGGGGGGAAGTCCGTATTCGAAACAAAGCGGTAGGGCTCAATTTTGTTGATATTTATTTCCGCAATGGTGACTATACGCCACCGGCATTGCCATTCATTCCAGGTAATGAGGGAGCGGGAATAGTGGTGGCTGTTGGAGAAGATGTAAAAGATTTTGCTCCAGGCGACCGGGTAGCGTATGTAATGACGTTAGGGGCTTATGCCGAAGAAAGCCTGGTGCCCGCGCACTATCTTGTACACCTGCCCGATACTATAGATTTTGAAACAGGTGCCGCGATGCTATTGAAAGGACTTACTGCCCAGTACCTGCTGCGTCGGACATTCAAGGTGGAGGCAGGACATACGATCCTTATTCATGCGGCGGCCGGCGGGGTTGGACTTATTCTTACCCAGTGGGCGAAGCATTTGGGGGCAATTGTTATTGGTACGGTAGGTTCGCCGGAAAAGGCGGAGATAGCATTGAAAAATGGGTGCGACTATGTGATCGATTATCGTAAAGAAGACTTTGCCAAACGCGTGAAAGAAATTACCAATGGCGAAGGATGTCATGTGGTGTATGACGGTATTGGGAAAGCCACCTTTTCGGGTTCACTCGATTGTCTACGCCCGTTTGGCTATTTCGTAAGCTATGGTTCCGCCTCAGGCGCCATTGAGAAATTCGATATTATGACGTTGATGCAGAAAGGCTCTGTATTCGCCACCTGGCAATTGTTGTTCGATCATTTAAGAAAACGGGAGGATGTGCTGGCAATGAGTAAAGAACTATTTGAAGTGGTAACCAGTGGCGCGGTGAAAATTCCGGTGCACAACCGTTTACCCCTGAGCGAGGCGGCCGAGGCGCACCGGCGGCTGGAAGCAAGGGAAACGACCGGGGCAACGGTACTGGTGTTGTGGCATTAATTTTGCGGCACGCAGGCTTCTTTGTCACGAGTAGAGCGATGCTCTACTTATAGAAAAAAATCATCACCTGATATTATGGGAAACATCCACGACATTATCCTATCCTTTGAAAAAGAAATAGCCGCCCAGGGTTTTGCCATTCACTTTTCCGAACCTATAGCTGTAGAAGAAGTAAAGGGGGCGGAAGCCGCGCTGGGTGTTGCCTTTCCGACAGAATATGTCAACTTCATTACAACGCATGGGTTGCTGGTGGTTGAATTATTAAGAACGGGTGACTTTCTTTTCGAGATGCTGATGCCTTCCCATGCAGTGGAGGATATGGAGTATGTAATGGATGACGAGGGTGAACAGAACCGGGAGATAGCGATCTTTCAGAAATTTGGAAAGCAGGACATATTTGAGTTCTATGCCTTTCAGAGAGACGGTGCCGTTGTTTCTTATTTTGATGACGGGGCCATCATTCGGCCGGTGGCGCCCAATTTCACCCAACATATTAGAATATTATTGCAAAGCATCATCGATGGGTCGTACCGCAACCGGCATACACCAGATAGGGTATATGATAAACAGGCATTCGACGCGGGGGAGCAGGCGCAGAAAGATCGCGCCGATATGCTGCACAGCATTCAGGAGGCAGGAAAGCTGTTAAAAAATGCAGACAAAGAGCGACTGATAAAAGCGCTGGGTTTATACAACCATGCAATAGACTACTTAAAAACAGGAAAGGTAAAAGACGATCATTATTGGGCAAGTACGCATTCCCTGTGCCAATGGGCCTGCAGCAGTTTGTTGGCGAATCATAGACAACAACTAACTGATGCGGAAGTGAACGATTTTAGAGCGCAATTGATAGAACATGCCCAACAGGCCCTTGCGCTAACACCCATCAACAGCGGCAATGATTATTATAATAACATCATCCGCTCCGCCAGTAATGCCCTGGCCTGGCACATGACCGTTAATACGCAGCAAAAAGATCTCCTTGAAAAGGGACTTACTATTGTGCAACAAGGCATCGACCAGATAGAGACTTCACAACACTATTTCATCTATGATACCCAGGTAAGAATATTATTAAAGCTGGATAGAAAAGAGGAGGCTTACCGCATTGTGCACCGCGTCACTACAGAGGTGCCCGGGTTTTCCGATTTCCAGGATTTTACAAACAATGAAGAATACCAGGGATGGGTGCGGCATCAGGGGTAACTATCATACATACTATTATGTCGAAAGAACTGCAATTGCTGGCAGTGGACCTCTCCATGTAAAAGTTGCTTACAATCAATTCTTTAAAGTAGGAAGATCGGCTTTTATGATTATCCGGTACTTTGCAGTATTAAAAATTGATTGTGTATGGACAAAGCCAATTTTTTATCGTGGCAAAGCAGGCTTCATAAAACCATTTACGAATCAGATACCCCGGCCGGGAAAGCCTTCGATGTGGCTCTTTTAATATTTATAATCTCAAGCATTATAGTGGTAATGCTGGATAGCATTAAAAGTTATCACTACCGGTACGGACATGTTTTTTATGTAATGGAATGGGGGTTCACAGGTTTATTTACATTGGAATACATGCTGCGTTTGATAAGTATTAAAAGGCCTTTAGGCTATGTGCTGTCGTTTTTTGGCTTTATCGATCTGCTGGCCATAATTCCATCTTACTTAAGTATTTTTATCGTGGGGGCACAATCATTACTGGTGCTACGTGCTTTACGGCTTTTGCGAGTGTTTCGTATTTTCAAGCTTACGCATTTTTTAACTGAAATAGAATTCCTGAAAATATCTCTCGTCACCAGCTTAAAAAAGATCGCCATATTTATGCTGGTAGTATTGAGCCTGGTTATTATCCTGGGCTCAATAATGTACCTGGTAGAGAATGGAGAAAATGGATTTACCAGCATTCCCGATAGTATTTATTGGGCTATTGTCACCATCACTACTGTGGGGTATGGCGATATAGCCCCAGTGACGGCAACGGGTAAGTTCATTGCTTCTTTAATGATGTTCATTGGTTATGGGATCATTGCAGTGCCTACGGGTATTATCACCACCGAAATGGCCAATACAGCACGCATGAAGAAACAAGGCCAGGAAGTCTGTCCGGGCTGTGGGCGAGAGGGGCACGACAAGAATGCGGTCTATTGCAAGTTTTGTGGAACGTTGTTATGATCGTCCACAAGATGACAAGCTAAGGCGACCACATCCTCCAACGAGGCTCTCAAAAACCAATTGTACATCCTGCAATAATGCCTCCCGCCTTAAAATAACATGGCACCGAGCCCGAGCAATGAAATGAGCTTTGAGTGAACAAGTTGCTTAAACGCAGGCCAATAAAAGATTTCCGTGCAGTGGCTTTAGCCAACAATCGTTCTTAGTTCTTCCACAAACAACTTAACCTCATCCAACGTATTGTAATAATGCGGTGAGGCTCGTACAGCCCATTCAACGCCTTTTTCGTCGAAATCCATTACTCCAAATGCCCTAAAACTTGGAACAACGTTTATTTTTCGATTTAGTAACTCTTTTACTATATGAATCGGTTCAGAACCTTCAACATGGAACGTCACCAGACCTCCCAGTTCTGGTCCCCGATCCAATACCCTTACTTTATCGATAGTTTCAAGTTCTTGTCGCATAATGCCTGACAATAATTTTACCTGTTGCCTGATTTTTTCTTCTCCCACTTTCAGGCAGTATTCAATCGCAGCTTTGGTTCCAACAACTGTGGAATATGCAAATTCCCAGTCCTCGAAACGTTTCGAATCGGGTTGTTGCAGGTATTTGTCCTTTTCTATCCACTCTGCGCCCCTCATGTCTATAAACATTGGTTCCAGTTCTGCCCTTAGTGCTCTATCTGAGATATACAGTGCTCCTGTTCCACGGGGCCCTCTTAAAAATTTTCGGCAGGTAACACTCAAAAAATCACAAAAGAGCTTTTCCACATCCAATCTCATTTGACCTGCACTTTGACATGCATCCAGTATATACCATGTTTTATCCGGATATAGTTTCAGGTAGTCGCAGTAAATCTTTGCAATTTCATCCACCGGCTGAACCAATCCGGAATTGGTAGGAATATGAGTAATAGCTAAAAGTTTGGGGAGATATTTATATAATTTATTTTTCAGATCATCTAAATCTACGCCTCCAATAGTTGCATTTTTTATATGAACAATTTCTACCCCTAGCCTCTTTTGAAGTGAAAGGAACTGAATTTGGTTAGAAACGAAATCGTCACAATCGGTCAGGATAATATCCCCCTTTTCAAAGGGTATTGATGATAGTGCCCTCGTATAAGCATCAGTGGCACTGGCAGTAAAAGCGATATTGGATTGCCTGCAATTAAACAATAGTGCACATTGCTCATAAAACGAACTTATAACATCTGCTTTCAAAGCTGCAGCTTCATATCCTCCGATCTGAGATTCCAAAATTATATGATCTAACTGAGCTTTGGTGACTATATCAGGCATCAGGCCAGATCCGGCGTTATTCAGATGAATAACATTCTTTGTACCGGTAGTTTCGCTTCTTAAATGTAGCACTTCCTCAACAGAGAATGCACTGTTTAAGGGAAGTGTAATTGATTTTGCTGTACTCATTATCGAATGGTTTAATAATGCAAAAATATTATTACACCAAAGGGTAAATTTTTCGATATTGAACTTCAAGTGATATTTTTAAGCTAATATTATAACAAAATCGGGTAAATTATGCATCATGCTTTGGATGAATACGACAAAGCGCTTCTACGCTTATTGCAACAAAACAATTTGCTGACTACTGAACAGCTTGCTGAAAAAGTAAATCTCAGTCAAAGTGCTATTCAAAGGAGGTTAGTAAAACTCAGGAAAGAAAAAATTATAGAAGCCGATGTTTCAATAATATCCCCCCAATGGGCAGGCATAGGAATTGTTTGTGTTGTAGATGTCATTTTGCATGAGGGTAGTTCTAAAGCCATTGAGAATTTCAAAAAAGCAATGACCAAATGCCCCGAAGTTTCCCAATGTTATTATGTTACGGGAACCTACGATTTTGTTTTAATAGTAAATACCAAAGATATGCGTCACTTTGAAGAGTTTCAAAAAAAGAATCTCCTGGATAATCCAAATCTAAAGCACTTTTATACTCATGTGGTGATGGACAAAGTAAAAGTAGGATACGGGGTAAACATATAAATCCAAAACGTCCATCTTAGGTAATGATTGTTTTTTCGTTTAGGTCGGCCATGTAGTAGTGGGCTGTTTCAAAAATAATTTTGAGACGGCCTTTTTGTTTTAATGGCTGTGTCAGGATACAATTCAAGATCTAATTGTATCCGGCCATTCGCTCAAGTGCCTTTCGGGAGATACGTGCCGAAGTACATGCGATTACTGCTGTACAATATTTCGTATATTTCCTTTATCATCCAGCACTTCAATCTTTGGATCCCCGTTTTTGTCCACGTATATCTTCATTTTTGGCTTGCCATTTGAATCGTAGAGAAATAACCCGGAATCGTTTTTAGCGGTCCTTCCTACAAACAGTCTTTTCTTGGCGCCATCTTTATCCCAGAGGGCATTCATCTTTTCCTCTCTCTCTTTTTCGTCTTTAATTTTTTGCAGTTCTTCAAACTGTTTATTTCTTGAGAGCATGTCTGATCCTACAGGAAATTCCCGCACTATAATCCCTCTCTGGATGCTGGCAGCGCCGTTTTCATAGGTTTCATCGTTGAGGATTTGAATTACCTGGTCGTCGTGGTAATTATCCATCGTGAACGACATGCCCGAGTTCAGCGCATTCTTATCTTTGGAAACTTCGGCAACAATGCCCCCGCATTCATCTCCTTTGTTATTGAAGAAAATGATGCCGGCGGGCCGGGGTCTCTGGGAGAGGTTCTGCCCGTTAATCCTGCCGGAATGCTGCCTGGTTTCGTTGCTGATCACCATTCTAAGGCTGCCATCCTCACCGGTGAGGTTGATCTTTTTTACGGTCAGTTCGTCCATGCTGGCGTTTTTATCTTTGCCGCTGAAAGAGGTGAGTATAAATGCAAGGAATAGCGATGAGCTGATGATGGCGTAGTAAAATAAAAAATTGAGCTTTCGTTGTAAGGATTTTTCCGTGTGCTGCATAAATCGTTGATTTGTTATTGAATTTGGAGTAAACGAAGATGTTGTAGGGTGTTCCTTCTTTCGGGCCAAGTCAGTGAGTATCTGGTAAACTAAATAACGTGATATTCTTTCTGTAGCAGACCTGTCAACCAGTATATTCTTTAATAAATTCCGATAGAAGTCCCTCATTATCCGGCTTTAATTTATTTTCATAATAACCGTATACAGTTGGATCGGGATTTCCATCAGCCTTGAAGTACCAAAACATATATCCCTGATGCATCATGAAAACAAAGTCACTACCATCAAGAAAATTTTCAATCCCGTCCACTTCCAAAAGTTCAATAGCCCACTGATTTAATTCAGGATGTGTGTTGCGCAGGTCTGTACCAATTAATTTTGTGGGGATAGAAAAAGAACAAAGCCTATAAAAGTCTTTATAAATTTCCGGTAATGAAATTTGATATTCCTGTTCAATTCGTGAAAGCTTGTCCATAATGACGAAAAGCGTTTATACATTCAATATAAACTACTTTCTGGTAAGAGAGAAATACCATTAGTCATTATAGAACTAAAAGGTTCGACATATCCGGTGGAGAAAAAAATAAAGCCTTGCATTACAATGCTTTATAAAGAAGTGGAGTCGAGGGGATTCGAACCCCTGTCCAAACAGAATTCCTCTATGGTGCAATTCAATCAATGTGTTAGGTAAGCATCAATCTCTTTACTTACATTGGTAAACCTTATTTTCCGGCATGATTATGAAAGCCGGATGAGTTCAGGTTTAGTATGTTTATGGCGTCATTAGAAGCTATTTCAGCCTTTATTTTGGTTTTTTCGATGATGACCTCCGCTAGCTAAGCCGAAGTCCGTAAAAGGTAAATTATTGCGCCAATGTTACCGCAGCCGGTGTTATTCTGTTCCCCGTTGATCAAAAGTTATGTCAAAATAATAATGAGATGGTAGTGACATCCTGGTCAGATTCTCGCCAGATATACTAAAACAGGCCATTTCCCTATACAGAATGCCACTGAAATGCCACTGGAATGCCACTGAAACCCCATATTCAGTGGCATTCTTATGCGATATCAATGCGATATCGATGCAATTTAGAACGGGTATGTGCCTATATCTGATATATATCACTAGAATTAATCATGAGTCTGGCCAGGGATCTTAGTGCATTTACACACTTATTAGGTAGATAGGTAGACCTACACAAACGCCCATGCGGATGGGGGGACGGGTACAGTTTCTTTGGGTCTTGGCCCTGTTTGCACAAGGTCTTGTTCGGGTCACGTTCGGCTTTTCCCAATAAAAACCCAGTGTTTCCCCAGGGAAGACCAAAACAAATCCCGAACAAAAATGAGTCAGCGTGCTGTTAAGTGGCTGTGTTTTATGGGATTACGATCTTGTATGAGCGAAAGGAGAATCTCAAGTAATTGTTAATCAATATGTATAGCAGATTTCTAACTCCCATTGTTGAATAATAATTTATCATCTTTCAATTTCTATATGGTGCAATTCAAACCGAGCTATCATGTGCGCAAGGAAAATCTCAACTAATGTTTCAATTCCTGTATGGTTCAATTCAAACACCAATGAAAATTCAACTAATTGCTTGCCGCTGTTTGGCTTCAATTCCTATAAGCTGACTGTTGATAGTGATTCGCATGGTGAACTCGTTTCAATTCCTAAATGGTGCAATTGGAACAATTTGTTTCTTGAATCCATCGGTTTTCATTCCAAGTTTCAATTCCTACATGGTGCAATTCAAACCATTATTGGAAGAATGCGGTTATGGTGAAATTGACCTATTTCAATTCCTGTAAGTGCAAATCAAACCGGGCGTGCATCGAAGGTTTTAGCATTCGTCCAAATGTTTCAATTTCTGTATTCCTCTGTGGTGCAATTTAGATAATCTTACTCGATCAGTCGAACTACGTGAACAAGTTGTTTCAATTCCTAAATGGTGCAATTGGAATCCATTTGGAAATTTAAAAATGCAAATCCCAATACAAAGTTTCAATTCCTCTTTGGTACAATTCAAACAGGTGTCAGCCGGCGATTAAGCACACTTTATTAGGTTTCAATTCCTGTATGGTGCAAATCAAACACTAAAGAAGTAGCGCATTTCACTGTCCAACCATTGTTTCAATTCCTCTATGGTGCAATTGGTATATATTTTACCTGCTAACCTAGCCGAATAAAATGCCAATCATATTGCTTCTTTTCTTTAGTGGATTCACTAATTTTTGAGTATCTGTTGTAAACGGCATTATGCCGGTACCGTATAACCGTGGCGCCCGGTTGTATTACTACTGTTATGCCGTTTATTTGTTACATCACTCTTTTCACTAATCAATAAAACTTGCCAAATGAATCGCTTATCATTAAAAATCGTATGCACATTCCTTATCGCTACGCTTTTAGGCGCCTGTTATAAGACAGCAACACAAACCGAAAAGATCCAGCAGGAAAGACAGATCAGCACTGAAGCCAATCCTACCAGCGGCTGGACGCAAACCTCTTACACCTATGGGATTCAAACACCCTGGGACCAGCCCCAATCGAACAGGTATAGTTACTCCGCCGGTGAGCATCATTTCTGGATCTATGCCGGCGATGCCTGTCAATTTGAAGGTTGTACCACCGGGCCCCGTTCAGAATTACGTATGAATAATAATTACACATCGGGCAAACATCAGTTTGAAGGCGATGTATATATTGTTTCAGGCTCGGCAGGCACAGACATTATGCAGGTATTTGGTGGTGCCACCAATGCCACCGCTATCATGCTTAAAATTCATGCGGCCAGCAGCGGCACCATTAAACGGTACGATAATGAAACACTCATGACAAACGCTTATAACAAATGGATACATGTAAATGTGCAACACGATGCAGACAATGGCAAGATATATGTTTACCTGAACAATGCCTTAAAAGGGACTTACGCAGACCGAGGCGATGCAACCCATTATTTCAAATGCGGGGTATACAATATTTCAGGTACTCGATCTGAAACACGTTGGAAAAATATCAAGTATTGGAAAAACGGCCCGGTTGGTCAATAAGAAACAAGTAAATATTTCATAAGAATTATGCCAGTTTTATTTATATAGGGCTGGCATATTTTTTAGAGCTCTATGCTCTCTTTTTAAAGGAAAAAATAAAATAAGCTTGACAGTTTTAATTCATTGTAACAATTGTTTGAAAAAGATTAAAAATACGCTTCAAATCGTTTCAATTCCTATATGGTACGATTCGAGATGTACGAAAATATGGGCTTGCCGACTGGCTTTCAATTCCTGTCTTTTCAATTCCTGTATGGTGCAAATCAAACCAGCTTTTCTTTTCTCTGCTCCGCCAATAGTACCGTTGTTTCAATTCCTATTATGGTTCAATTCAAACCACAGTCTCGCGTTTTATCCATTCAACATAATCGACGTTTCAATTCCTGTATGGTGTAATTGAATATTCGCTCTAATTTGGAAATTTCATCTTCGTTTCAATTCCTCTATGGTGCAATTTCAAACGATAGTTAAAGATGATTCATGGCTTGCAAGGTACTTTCAATTCCTATATGGTGCAATTGGAACCTTACAGCAATCCGGTAGCTACAGTGGCGCCTTATGATTCAATTCCTATTTGGTACAATTCAAACTTTCTGTTCAGCATATTTTTCCTTGTCCAAATCAGTTTCAATTCCTGTATGGTGCAATTAAACTAAAAAAATGGCATTACCTTATCTAAACCTTTACATGTTTCAATTCCTATATGGTACAATTCAAACCATACTGCCAGTGAGGTGAGGGGCGTCCTACAGATGTTTCAATTCCTCTATGGTGCAAATCAAACAGGCCTAACTCGCCTATGATGCCGATCGTCTGGTTGTTTCAATTCCTGGATGGTGCAAATCAAACTAAATACCCGGTGGCGGTTATACCAGGTCAACTGTGTTTCAATTCCTGTATGGTGCAATTCAAACTAGCGGTGCCCCATCTGGTACGGCGTCGTTAAATGGGTTTCAATTCCTGTATGGTGCAAATCAAACCAGACCGTTAGCGAGATTGAGGACGGGTTTCTCAAGTTTCAATTCCTGTATGGTGCAAATCAAACGCCGAATTTTTCGGCCAGTTTTTCAAACGTGAAATGGTTTCAATTCCTGTATGGTGCAATTCAGACTTGCTTCATCGGTTAACGATGTTAACACAATGGCGTTTCAATTCCTCTATGGTGCAATTCTGGCATAGTCATCATGGATGCCTTTAATGATTATGTGCTGTTTCAATTCCTCAATGGTGCAATTCAGGTGAATTACTCGTTGTTGTACTCACGCGCATCCTCGAGTTTCTATTCCCCTTTGGTGCGATTGTGTTGCCTTTGTGATATTTTCCTGTATTGCCTGGTCGTCGTTTCAATTCCTCCATGGTGCAATTTAAATCCGATAGTGTGATGTAGAAAAAGAACTAAAATCGATTTCAATTCCGGTATGCTCCAATTGGAACTTACTTTTTAAGTGTTATTTCTTTTTTTTCATCGTAGTTTCAATTCCTGTATGGTGCAAATCAAAAAACGGGGTACGAATGGTTAACTGGATCATTTAAAAAGTTTCAATTCCTGTATGGTGCAATTTGAACTATAAAATCCGTCGCGAACATTCGCGCCAACCAAGTTGTTTCAATTCCTATATGGTGCAAATCAAACCCAATGACCTTCGTCGTTTCGAGGTTTTTTATAAATGTTTCAATTCCTATATGGTACAATTTAAACCGGTCTTGCGCTACTCCAATTCTGAGGGCTTCCAGTTTCAATTCCTACATGGTGCAATTCAAACTTGGCTGTCAATTGAAGCAAAGAACTCCCGGCCAAAAATATCATCCATAAAAAGGTTTCAATTCCTGTATGGTGCAAATCAAAAGAATCAGTAACGATATCTTTACTCTCTTCGTTTCGATTCCTTAATGGTGCAATTCAAACTGACGGTCTTTCTCTCAAATGTCAACCCTGTATTAGTTCCAATTCCTGTATGGTGCAAATCAAACGATAGCCGGCAAACAGGCGGCAGGCAATTACATAACGTTTCAATTCCTATATGGTGCAATTCAAACAAACTCCTTATATAACTGCCGTCTCAGCAGTTCTTCGTTTCAATTCCTGTATGGTGCAATTCAGATTGCCAGCTTATCTATATTGTCAGATTCTTTTAATTTGTTTCAATTCCTGTGTGGTGCAATTCAAACTTTGCAAGCACGGGTGGCGTTGTAGTGTGAGAACAGGAGTTTCAATTCCTGTATGGTGCAATTCAAACAATAACAAGTGTCATGCAGCCGCGGTGTTTTTTTAGCGACCTTCTTTCTGGTGCCGAATGATGGGTTTCCAATTCCACTATAGTGTAATTAAGACGGTAATTGGGAGTGAGCGGTCAAAACGTTTGGCGAGTTTCAATTCCTATATGGTGCAATTCAAACGATCAGTACGGGCTTTCTTTTTTGATCTACATCAAGTTTCAATTCCTATATGGTGCAATTCAAACACTTCACGCCAAAAGACAAAATTCAGGTTGAGGGGTTTCAATTCCTGTATGGTGCAAATCAAACACTTTGTCACTTATTCCTGTCGTTTATATCAATGCCGTTTCAATTCCTATATGGTGCAAATCAAACAGAACAATCAGCGGGCACCTGCTCGATATATATAGGTTTCAATTCCTGTATGGTGCAAATCAAACCGGACGCGGCAAATGCTATGATCGAGGCGTTTGCAAGTTTCAATTCCTGTATGATGCAAATCAAACAACTGAAAGAGAAGTTAAAGCTGGCGTGTTCTCTGTTTCAATTCCTGTATGGTGCAAATCAAACGTACGGAGAGAACGCCTTTGGTGAGCCTGCAGACAGTTTCAATTCCTGTATGGTGCAAATCAAACTGCCAACGCAGCGCAATGAAAGTTACCCCGAGTAACGTTTCAATTCCTGTATGGTGCAAATCAAACATGGATGGGTCTGGGTGTTGTGCAGTTACTTCTTTGTTTCAATTCCTGTATGGTGCAAATCAAACCCGAGTTACTCCACATATTATAAACATCAGTAAAATAGTTTCAATTCCTGTATGGTGCAAATCAAACCCTACTGCCCCATAAACCAAAGCGACTATAATTAAGTTTCAATTCCTGTATGGTGCAAATCAAACCCTGCGTCCCTTTGAGGCCTTGGCTGTACAAATCCGTTTCAATTCCTGTATGGTGCAAATCAAACGAATTTCATGTTCGAGATGACCGCCTCCATGTTGAGTTTCAATTCCTGTATGGTGCAAATCAAACTACAAGGTATTCGTCTTGACCCTCTTTCTAACCTATAGTTTCAATTCCTGTATGGTGCAAATCAAACACACTTAAAATGCAGACTCATGATTTCCATTCGCAAGTTTCAATTCCTGTATGGTGCAAATCAAACTTCATCCTGCCTCCACACTACGTCATCACTGTTACCGTTTCAATTCCTGTATGGTGCAAATCAAACGCTGAATCCTGACACCGTTGCCAACCTAAACTACATGTTTCAATTCCTGTATGGTGCAAATCAAACTCTTTGGCCGGGTGGGAAGTTAAGTATCCTTAATCAGTTTCAATTCCTGTATGGTGCAAATCAAACGCTTGTACCACCGAAGAAAAATAAGACTAAAGTAAGTTTCAATTCCTGTATGGTGCAAATCAAACGGGCATGGACGCGGGTATATTGGATCCAGCCCCTATTGTTTCAATTCCTGTATGGTGCAAATCAAACTGTATTGGCGGCGGCATTTCAGGTTGTATGTATGATGTTTCAATTCCTGTATGGTGCAAATCAAACGGGGGCGGCAGATGAGTAAGAAAACGATCACACACGTTTCAATTCCTGTATGGTGCAAATCAAACAAACTCGGTAAAGCTTCCACCAGACGACAATTTCATGTTTCAATTCCTGTATGGTGCAAATCAAACCTGTATCCCTTAAGTGAAAGCCCCGTTGATGCCCAGTTTCAATTCCTGTATGGTGCAAATCAAACCGCGCCGCTGGCCGACATTACGATGACTGCTGTGCGGTTTCAATTCCTATGTGGTGCAATTCAAACTGATATCTAACATGGGAAGCACTGCTCTCAGATATCGGTTTCAATTCCTATATGGTGCAATTCAAACGATGGCAACGATGGTATTTACATTCCTGGAGCAATGTTTCAATTCCTGTATGGTGCAAATCAAACCGGACGCGGCAAATGCTATGATCGAGGCGTTTGCAAGTTTCAATTCCTGTATGATGCAAATCAAACGGTTTCGCAAAAGTGGATGAATTCCTCTATGGTACAATTCAAATCTGATAATTGTGACTTATAAAAGAACTAAAATTGATTTCAATTCCGGTGTGGTGCAATTGGAACTGCGAAGCCATCGACGCCATAATTGAGCAGACACGTAGTTTCAATTCCTGTATGGTGCAAATTAAACAAAATCGCTTTGGCTACTTTGTTAGTGGCTGCATTGTTTCAATTCCTGTATGGTGCAAATCAAACTCCCATTTCCTTTCGATTCTGTTGCCACCAATTCGGGTTTCAATTCCTGTATGGTGCAAATCAAACTGCTGGCGGCGCCCTGGTTGCCCTGGTGGCTATGGTCGTTTCAATTCCTGAATGGTGCAAATCAAACAACTGGAACGACTACGTTAGCACGGTTAATAGTAAGGTTTCAATTCCTGTATGGTGCAAATCAAACAATAGGACTTTAACCATGCCGGCCTCATCAACCCAGTTTCAATTCCTATATGGTGCAATTGGGGCTGACAATAAGCTAAAAGCCTTTTACAACACTGTGCTATTTCAATTCCTATATGGTGCTATTGAAACCAAGATGCCCGATCCCGAAATAGGCAAGTGATACACGTTTCAATTCCTGTATGGTGCAATTGTGTTACTATACTAGCCGTCGCCTAAAGGCGTAGTACAGTTTTAATTCCTCAATGGTGCAATTAGAATCTTGCAATTGTGTATTGCACAGATGCAAAGCATAATGTTTCAATTCCAATATGGTACAATTGGAACCCTGTTAAATTTTTTATTATGGCACGCTTACACATATTTCAATTCCTGTATGGTGCAAATCAAACGCAAGCTGGTCATGAAAAACAGCGTCACATCACCACGTTTCAATTCCTGTATGGTGCAAATCAATACCGAATTTTTCGGCAAGTTTTTCAAACGTGAAATGGTTTCAATTCCTATATGGTGCAATTCAAGCAACTGGATAGTATTTTCTTTTGTAGCTCGGTTTCAATCCTCTATGGTGTGCAATTCAGTTCTGATGAACTCAATACACTACAACAAAAGACAATTTTGTTTCAATTCCTATACGGTGCAATTGGAACAACAATCCGCTATTGTTGATAGAACAACAGAAAAGCAGTTTCAATTTTTCTTTCGTGCGATTGGTGCTACTTTACTCCAAAAGACAAAGTTCAGGTAGAAGGGTTTCAATTCCTCTATGGTGCAATTGGAACGTTTTTTTCTTCATGGACCCCAGTGCCCAATGATGGGTTTCAATTCCTATATGGTGCAAATCAAACCAGGATGGATTAAAGAATTACAGGGTTCGGCTCCCTTGTTTCAATTCCTGTATGGTGCAAATCAAACGCGGTACCTTATTGCCATCAATAAGAATCAAATCTTTGTTTCAATTCCTGTATGGTGCAAATCAAACACTCGCTATATGGCGATGACTGTTATGCAGCAGTAAGTTTCAATTCCTGTATGGTGCAAATCAAACTACATCGGCCATATGGGGCAGCTCCACGAAATTATGTTTCAATTCCTGTATGGTGCAAATCAAACTAGATTGAAAATTACAAACCCGTTGGATGCTGACTAGTTTCAATTCCTGTATGGTGCAAATCAAACTAAACGAATGAATCAGAGTAACCGAGGGTGATTCAAGTTTCAATTCCTGTATGGTGCAAATCAAACTAAACGAATGAATCAGAGTAACCGAGGGTGATTCAAGTTTCAATTCCTGTATGGTGCAAATCAAACTAGATTGAAAATTACAAACCCGTTGGATGCTGACTAGTTTCAATTCCTGTATGGTGCAAATCAAACTAGAAAACGCAACGCTTCAATTTAATGATAAACCAATGTTTCAATTCCTGTATGGTGCAAATCAAACCTGGGGCTAAGTGTAATGTGTATTTACTGACCTTAGTTTCAATTCCTGTATGGTGCAAATCAAACGTCCTAATCAAAAAAAAGAAAATATGGGCTTGGGAAGTTTCAATTCCTGTATGGTGCAAATCAAACACTATTCGCGTACCCACGAATATTGTACTACCAGCGAGTTTCAATTCCTGTATGGTGCAAATCAAACAACTGAAAGAGAAGTTAAAGCTGGCGTGTTCTCTGTTTCAATTCCTGTATGGTGCAAATCAAACAAGCCATCTCGAAAAGAAACAACCATTGTTATGTAGTTTCAATTCCTGTATGGTGCAAATCAAACACTAAACACCCAACTGGCTATACTATCCTTCTTACCGTTTCAATTCCTGTATGGTGCAATTTGAACTATAAAATCCGTCGCGAAAATTCGCGCAGCAAATCAATCGATAAGCGCAGATCCGATGGAGCGGCTACTTCAATGGGTTTCAATTCCTGTATGGTGCAAATCAAACGGCGGCGCATCTAACTGAAAAGTATTTCCTAAACTTGTTTCAATTCCTGTATGGTGCAAATCAAACCAACTGAATCAGTGATAACCTTCGTAGTTGTATCAGGGTTTCAATTCCTGTATGGTGCAAATCAAACTTGATGTAGCCGCGAAGGTTAGATCGTTGCTACCGAGTTTCAATTCCTGTATGGTGCAAATCAAACCCGGTTACCCAACTACAAGGTAGGCCGCGTGAATTAGTTTCAATTCCTGTATGGTGCAAATCAAACCCAAACTTCATCCAGGGCGCCCTGTCGTTTGACAGTTTCAATTCCTATATGGTGCAATTCAAAAAGAACATTTACAGTGCTTCCTATAAGATCATGTAAGTTTCAATTCTATCATGGTGTAATTTATTAAGTCCAACATTCGGTCACACATACCGCGTTCATCGTTTCAATTCCTCTGTGGTGCAATTCATGCAAGGAGATGTCTACTAAGCAGCTGTGCTTCCTGTTGTTATAATTCCTCTATGGTTTGATTTGAATACTCGCGTGATGTTGATTGCTGATAAAGAAAAGCTGTTCGTTTCAATTTTTCTATGATATAATTAATAAACATTTTTGTTCCTATATGTCAAAGAGCTTCCGAATTTCAATTCATTTAAGGTGCAGTTCAAACAATGCTCTATGCCAATTCCCAAACAAGGTGTTGTGCGTTTTTCGTCCATAGTGCGACACGAGCTGGCACATAAGTCTTCGACCTATCGTTTAATAAGTTGTTTCAATTCCTCTGTGGTGCAATTTAAACGCCAAATCACATCCTCTTAAATATTTCAATTCCTATATGGTGCGATTGGAACACGACAATGGATCTGGATCAATATATCACAACCTAGTTTCAATTCCTCTATGGTACAGTTCAAACGCCAAACTGCTTCCTGTTTAGTGTTTAAATTCCCAATGTAAACCAATGAGGATTTGGATTGTCGTCCACTTCCTATGTTTCGCTATTTGATGCTATTAAAAGTTCAGATATTTGGAGAAGTAAACAACATCGAGGAATATAGAAAATTAAAAGATTTGCTAATTGTCCATTAATGCGCTCATTGATTTTCATAATCAAACGCGAGCATCAAATCAGTAAGTCTCTTCTGGGCCTTATCAAGTGCATCATACGTTTCATTTGTTGTGACTAAATATCCAGCCCCTGCCAGGGTAACAAACGTTTCTATGCCCGGTAATTTTTCTGCAACGATTGGGACTGCTTTTGGCTCCTCACTTTCTACAACAAGTTTAGAGCGAATGGCAGCAGCAATTTTATTTGCATTGTCACTTATTGAAATTGCCAGCGTACTTTGAATATCTAAAGTTCTGGCCTGATTTGTAGTGATTCGCCAGTCTAATAATGCTTCTGCCAAGGCTTTTATTATGGAATCTCTACCTAACTGTAATATTTTACCATTTTTATCCTTTTGATCTTTTTTTGGACATATCAGGCATTTTCCGAAATCATTAGTTCCTTCTTTCCATCCTAACTTTTTTAATCTGAAAATTGTTTTGTCAAGGTTTGATTCGTTTTCATCTTTTCTTAGCTCTGGTTCATTGGAATTAAGCGATACACAGAAAAGTGTTCTCAGATCAATCACAACGTCGTATACAAATAAGCCACTTGTCCTAGCTCCGGAACCGTTTTTGTTGGGGATCCACTTTCTTCTTAAACTCCTGGCTGTTCCTGCAAGAATATCTTCAATTTGATCGTCTGTTAATTGCTTGCCTTGGCTATCCCTTACGATAACTCTATGCAGCTCTGGTTTGTTACTTCTGTCAAAAGTTACATTTTCAGTAGTGTAACCTACTAATAAGGGATGTAATGGCCTCATAGCTGATATAGATAGTGGACTTCTTCTTTTAACAGCACGTTCTTTTCCCCCTTTTGGGATAGACATCCATCCGCCGATTAATTGATCGGGATAAGAAGGGTCACAAACGGATAATACTTCGCCTTCTTCCAGGTTAACTCCATCAAATACAAACGTCGTGGGGGCCTCGTTTTTGTTTAATTTTGTCAAAAACGATTGCAGAATTGAACGTTTAACCTGTTGTCCACTTGAGTAAGGTAAACGGAGCGAATTGCCGAATCTATCCTTAAATAACGCGTCATAGTAAAATTTTTGACCATCCTGAACACAAAACACAGTATGGTCTACTCTCTTTAATCCTCGGATAAATAAGTAAGGACTTTGAGCTGTTTGAGCCTGCATAAAATTTATAGTTTTGAAGTTTTTAGAAGATTTTTATGATAAGCATACTTGAAGCGAATTAAAGACAGAAAGTATGGGAAATTTTCTTTAGGCATTCTGTCGGCTTCTTCAGCAATTTTATTAATTGCTTTTAGATCGATATTATTATCTTCCAACAATACAGTTAATGCGTCAATAAATTGCTTTGGGTAAGAAGATTTTAAAATGAAGCTAACTTCATTTCCTTTTTTGGTGCTTCCCTTTTTAGCACTTTGTTCATATGTTAATAAGATTTGGGCATAAGCTCCCGCCTTTTCCCAAAGCGTTTCAGTTGCGTTTAGCATAGATAATATCCAGGTTATATAAGTGTTATAAGTTACAATTTGAGTTTGCTTTTTATAATCAGGCATTTTCATTTCTCCATTTTGTAGAAAAATGTAACCCTTCAATCCTTTTGGCTCAAGTGCTTTTATTCCAATTGCGCCCATTTCACAGCATTTGAGAAAGGAATGTTCCGATCCAAATAAACCTTCAATCTGTTTTGCATTCTTCAAATACTCATTTTCTCCGAATATTATTTTATACAATTCTATCGGATGTTTAATTTGAGGCAGATTAAATGGTATAAAGCCAACGGTGAAATTTGTGTTGCCAAGACTAAAAATGTATCCAGTAACTATATGATTTTTTATTTTGTTTGTTAATCCAAAAATAACTTTAAGCCAGTTTTGAGTTGATAATTGCATATTGCCTGCTTTATCTGTTTCAATTGGATTGAACTCTGCTAATGGCTTTTTAGGATTAAAATTAGTATCCATAGCATGTGCAAGCCATTGCCCATTCCAGGTGTCCATCTGGTTTCCTCTAAGTTTTTTTAGCTTGTTTAAATATTCTTTTCTGTACAATTTCCAGCCTTCGAAAACAAGCATTAATACTTCAGCGTTATCAATATACAAAGACAGTCCACCTTGTACTCCAATCCCACAACCGCCTCCAATCCAGGATAAGTATATGTTTTCTGAATGTAAGGGCAGTTTAATATTACTAACCATACCCGATGTTGTAGCCATTACGTCCGAACTCGGAAAACCAACGGAGGTGCTCATGCCAATTTCTTGTTTCTCAATTGCAGTAATAAGTTTTTTATTAGCTTCATGTCTTTTCTTTTTATCGCCTGTTAGTTTTTGCTTGGAGATTTGATCGTATGGAGAATTTGAGATCCATTGCATATATTTTTCATGATCATAAAAAAGTGGAAAGTAGATTCGTTCAAAAAAATCCCGCGCGCTATAGCTTTTTTTGTATTTAGTGTTATAAGCGGTTAAAAATGTTTTTCCGATTTTTGAAGCAATCATAATAAGTTGGTTTATAATTTTTCGGAGTGACTAGGTTCATCATGATTCCCTTTTCACTTGTGTAAGCTATGTCCGGGATAATGAAGGGAGCTGTTCCAATATTTCGAATTTTAAGTAAACCTTTTCCTGCTATTGTTCCGTAGTGTACCGGTATTTCCATGTTCATTTTTTCATCTTCGGATAAATCCAAAGCGAGATATTTTTCCACCTGACTTTCACGAATGCAGGTGGCAGTATCAATGTTTAGTATATCCAAAAAATACGATTTTGGGGCATGAGTTAATTTTCTGATATTAAATTCTCCTTTACTAAAGATCGAATGCCCGTCAATGCTTGAAATATTAAAGTTTGTAAAAACAGTGTCTATTTTATTTTGAATATGCCTTTCTTTCAATAGTTTATTATCTGGTAATGCAGCAAAGCTTCTTTTCAAAATATCTAATTCATAGGGCTGTGCTGCAGCTTTATTGTTAGGTGGCTGTATTACATATACGGGTTTGTATTTGCCAATAGTGGTTTCATTTCGTTCTCTGTTGATTCTTCCAAAGCGCTGAATAAGGGAATCCAATGGGGCACTCTCGGTAATTAAAATATCGAAGTTTATATCCAGGCTAACTTCCACTACCTGTGTTGATACTACAATGCAGGTTTTTTTAGAGTTATTATAATTCTTAGTTAATTTGCTTTCTTTAACTGCTCTGTCACTTCTGGCAAACCGTGCATGTATCAACAGCTGCTTAATACTTGCATATGTATCGACTAGTTCATCATATACTTTTTGCGCATTGCCAACCTGATTGCAAATGACTAGAATTTTCTGCTTTTCTTCGATGGCTTTCTTAATAATAGGTTGAGCAGCAATCCAATTTGGTATTTTGTGAACAATGTGCCTATCAAACGTGTCTAAAACTACATTGAATAGTTTGGGTTGGTAAACGTTAGCTCTTCCTAATATTTCTAGCATATTATCCTGCAATTTGCGAGGAATAGTCGCAGAGCCTATGTGAACTCTACAGCCTAAATGAGCCAGCATTTCTATGATTTTTAAAACAATTACTTTTGTCTCATTATTGTAAGAATGGATTTCATCTATTATTACATCACAACCTTTTAAGTCTAAAATCATTGCTTCATACCCGCGGATGCCAAATACAATTCCGGCAATTTGATGTGGAGTAAGTACTTTGACAGTGGCACCCACTTTGTTTTGAAGCATTTTTTCATCAATAGTTATGCCTGGTTGAATTCTTGACGACGCATGTAATAATCCTATGTTTAAATCAGGATTATGAAACCTTAGATCATCTTTGATCCGTAGAAACATTGCATTTATTGATGCTTGAAAAGGTAGTACGTAAAAGAAGCGCCCTTTACATCGTCTTATTAGAAAATCAGTTTTCCCTGATCCTGTAGGTGCAATTACAAGGGTATGTCTCTTTTCAGAGACTGAAGATATATTTGAAAGGGGATGGAACTCACCTTTCCTGTTATAATATGTTAAATCAGGGTGTTGAAAGAGCTTGCTGCATGCTTTTTCCGTTTTTTTAGTAAACGATGAAGCAAAAATATCTGCTGCCATTAATAAACCTTTCCATGGACTCCATCCGTAATGGTTGCTATATAATTTTTGACAATATGCCACTGCGTAGTAATAGTTTTCTTTAGCTTCTTGCAAACTAATTTCCCTTACGGTAAAACCCAGGCATCCTAAAATACCTAATGCATCTTTACTCCAGATTTCCCAATCTTTACTATGCAATAGGAATGCTTCATCACGATTGATATAATCTTTCTGTAAATCTAGTATTCCCAACCCTTTATAGTCCTTCTTTATTGATTTATGATGAGCAACTATCATTTCTATGATTTGAGGTTTGATGGCCTCATCGACTAGGGAAATAAAGAGTAGAGATGCCAATTCATGGCGAAACGGTCGTGCAATTGTCCAATCAAAGCCAGGTTTTAATCTTTCCTGAAATACAGTGCTGGCCTTACCAATGTCATGGAGTATTGCACCTAATACTGCGATAGTTATATCCATTTCAAGATAATTAGCAATCGTCACTGCAGCAGCTTTGACTTGAAGCAGATGGTCAATAAGAGATAATCCACCATTATTGATGCTTTTGGCTAGTAAATGGTTGAATTTTTTAATATTCATTTATGTTGTTATGTAATGGATTATTGGTAACTTCTAACCGCCCAAACATTTCCCGGAATTTATTAAAGCGATTGTATCCTACCATGAAGGTGTTTTTATTTTTTTCAAAATGAAGCTCAAATCCGTCTAGCTTATTGAATTCCTGTTCCGATAATTTTAACATCCGGTCATCTGGAAATAATATGTCTTCATTTCTGCATAAACAAATGTGCTGCCCTAGCGCAATTGCTGCTTCCTTTTCTTTTCCAAAAGCCAGGTAAACATTTGGGTTAATCAGTATTCCTCTGGAGAGAATAGATCGGGGTCGTACTATTCTTTTCTCACTTTTATTAAATTCAAACCCGCGCGTTTGAATTACTTCCTGTTGCCTGCTAATTGCCTGATAGGTTAATCTATGTCTCATTATTCTGGTTATTTTTCCATAATGGTTACCTTTTAACAATTCTGGAAATAACTTTTTTTCTATGCCTTCAACAATTGAAGGAGTAAGGAACTGCTGACTAAAAGTCTCGCCATCTCTTACGGCTGTCCATGGTTTAATGAATCCAAATGGGCCAGAATATTTTACAACGTAGTATCTCATAAATGGTTATTTTATAGCTCCGAAACCGATTCCGGTGGAATTTCCAATTCCCACATTCCAGGCGAATGCAATTTGCTCAGGGCTACCTTCAATAATTACCGGGCAAATGTTTACTCGATTGCTTATTTCTTTATATTTAATGACTTTTGTTTTTCGGAGTGAATAGGACGTGTCAAAGCTCACTTTGATATTTTCAAATGGTAAGTAGGCTGCCTTTAATTTCTTTTGTAGTGTTTCAGTTAGATAATCATTGCATTGAGTATCATCATAAGTTATATGTTTTTCCTTGTTGTCAAACCTTCTTTTTATAAAAACCGGGCTGCCTGTAAAAAACATTTCCTTTGAGGAGAAATCAGGTGTATTCGAAATTTGAATTTCAGCAACCTCAGAACCAAAGCAGAGAGACGGATCTTTCAATATGCCATTGATAATTTGTTTTATCAGATTTTCCTCGAAAGCACTAATAAAAAAGAAAGAATTGTCATTTAACATTATCCCAGAATTATTTTTTAATGTTGCGTTCTCAAACCAGGAAAAAGAGTATAAACTTAACGCCCCATGATGTTCATTACGTCCTAGCCATTTATGTATAGCTCCAGTTAAATAAGATTGATAATTAAATGGAATTAGTTTGTTGTTTCTGGTTACTTGTAGATAGAGACGCATTACAATAGGTTTTTAAGTTTTAATTTCATTTTAGTAAAACATTTGATTTATCATGTTGTCTCCAAAGTATGATAGCCATTGTCAGTTGGATAAAATTTCATTACGGTTAGATATTTAGGCATATGCACAGCTTCGCCTATTCACACCCTTATCGAATGGTTTATTAATAAATTTAATTACAGGAAAAGCGATTATTTTACCCTGTAAGTGAAGTATCTAATGTTGTGTTTGGCTGGGAATTACAGAAATTGAAATAAGTTCAGAGTTTTTCTGAAATGCGAAATTTGAAACACGATATTATCAATGTTTTTCAAATAATAGAACTATTGCCTCTGAAATTTATAAATTTCTTGATTTATGACAACAATACGTTTTCCGCCATAACACTTATTCTTAAATAGGCTTTATAGTATTTTATAATAGCCATTCCCTAATAATAGTTCAAGATTATTGTTAATCCTAAATATTAAACCCTGTTAGTTGACGTGATCATGAGAGATTGAATGGGTAAATAATCCATACAACAACCTGTATTTATATTCACTCCTATTATGAGTTAGATCATATTTCAATTTATAGCCTGAATGCATGGGCCATGACTTTAATTTTTCTCGTTACTACATAGGTTCCTTTACTGACTCTTATCTTTCCGGTTAAACAGGCCTACCTGATAAAAATCATATTGCGTTTAAAAGGTATTATCGACCTTGGCATACAAAACAAAAGGTGAAAAGATCCCATTATCATTTACCTGATACAATTATAGATTATGCTAAAAACAGAATCCCCTGAAAAGCCCCTGGTGTATTCGTGCTCAGGTTGTTCCAGCGCCGCTCAAATGGCCAATTACCTGGCAATAAAAATGGATCGGGAGGGAATCGCTGAAATGTCATGCATAGCTGGCGTTGGCGGCAATGTAAAAAAGCTGGTCCGCACCGCTTCGTCGGGAAGAAAAATAATAGCTATCGATGGCTGTCCGTTGGCTTGCAGCAAAGCCTGTCTTGGCAATCATAATATTTCTCCTGACGTACATTTTGAACTGACAAAATTTGGTGTTGGCAAAAAGCAACACCATGATTTTGATCTGGAGGAGGCGGGTAGGGTTTTGAAAGAAATTGAATCTCACCTCATGCTTCAGGCACTTTGAATATGTTTAAAATCCTTTTATATGAGACAAAAAACACCTGCAGAATCTGAAACCGTGAAAACCGAGGTCGTTTGTCCGAACGACACCAATCCGATGGGCATCTTAAAGGGAGGCCGTTTGGTGGAATGGATGGATATTGCCGCCGCCGTTTGTGCGCAGGTCCACGCTGAAAAAATATGTGTAACGGCTGCTATCAACTCTGTTGCTTTTTACGAAGCCGCAGGCCCCGGAGATGTTGTTACCATTTCTGCCAGAATTACAAGGAGCTTTAATACCTCCATGGAGATCTTTGTCTTTGCACTCGCAAAAAATATCCTGACCGGGAAAAGCGATTTGATCAGCGAGGCCTATTTCACCTTTGTGGCACTTGACAATGGTGGAAAGATAACAAAGGCAATTCCTGTAAAACCGGTTACTGTGTCTGAAAAGCAATATTATGAAGAAGCGATGAACCGGAAGCGCAAGGCAGCCGTAATAAAAAATACAGTGAGGGAGCTTGAATGAAAAAACAAATTGAATTATTAGCTCCCGCCGGCTCTTTTGAAAGCTTGCAGGCGGCTATCAACGCCGGTGCCAATGCTGTTTACTTCGGGGTGGAACAACTGAACATGCGGACCCGTTCTGCCAACTCCTTTTCAGTTAAGGATATTCAGGAGATCAGCCGCATCTGTAAAGCAAATAATGTTCATGCCTATATCACGCTTAACACGGTAATGTATGAACACGACATGCAGTTGTTGAAGACCATCCTGAAAGAGGTAAAGAAACAAAAAATTGATGCTGTTATTGCGGCTGACATAGCAGTTATGGAATACTGCCGGCAGATGAACATTCCGCTTCATGTTTCAACCCAAGCCAATGTAAGTAATATTGAATCGGTAAAATTCTTTTCCTCTTTTGCCGATGTAATTGTGTTGGCAAGAGAACTTACGCTTGGGCAGGTGAAAAGCATTTGTTCGGAAATAAAGCGAAAAAAGATCAAGGGGCCTTCGGGCAACCTGATGAAAATTGAGTTGTTTGTCCATGGTGCCTTATGTATGGCCATATCGGGTAAATGCTATTTAAGCCTGCATACGCACAATGCATCGGCCAATAGGGGTGCCTGTGTGCAGAATTGCCGCCGCTCATATCTTGTAAAAGATGCGGAGTCTGGTGAAGAATTACTGATAGACAATGAGTACATCATGTCGCCAAAAGATCTGTGTACTATTGATATCCTGGACCAGGTAATTGATAGTGGGGTAGATGTGCTGAAAATTGAGGGGAGGACCAAAGGGCCTGAGTATGTACAGGTAGTAACCAATTGCTACCGGGAAGCAGTGGAAGCGGTAAACAACGGTACTTATTCCCCGGAAAAAATAGCTACATGGAAAACGGAATTAGAGAAAGTGTATAATCGCGGTTTCTGGGAGGGGTACTACCTTGGCAGAAAATCAGGCGAATGGGCCTCACAATCCGGTTCGGCTGCAACAGAGAAAAAAGTTTATATCGGAAAGGCAACTAAGTATTATTCAAAGATCAAGGTAGGCGAGTTTTTAATTGAATCGGGAAATATAAAAACGGGTGACACGCTGTTGGCTACCGGCCGGCATTTTGGAATGATAAAAGAAAAAATGGAAACACTTTGGGTTAATGGCAACGAAGCGGGGGAGGCAATTAAAGGCGATAAGATAACATTTCCCTTAAAAGAAAAACTAATGCCTGGTGATAAACTATATAAAATTGTGAATGCCTAAAATAATTCAATACCGCAGCAAGTGTATCGGCTGTGGCTTTTGTCATGAGTTGCAGCCCGAGCTTTGGCGCATATCAAGAAAGGACGGTAAAGCAACGTTGTTGAAAGGAACGGAAAAGAAAAATGTTTTTGTTCTATCAGTTACGGAAACTGCAGCCACCAGTGCAAGACTGGTTGCTGCAGGCTGTCCCGTTCGTATAATTAAAGTTGTATAAAGAGTCCTAATTCATCGAACCCAGCCAGCTTTTCACCAATTGGATTAACTCCGTTTGAAGCGATTCGCCTTTGTCGCTGGCATAACAGGCGTGCAGATCCTTAAGACAATCTTCGTGTGAACGATGGTTGTCATTTTTGCAATGAACAAAAAGTTGTTGTAATTTTTGTGGCCTTGCACCCCAGGTGCCTAACAATTTATTTTGCTGTGGATCAATACAGATCAATTTTGGAATAGCCTTTTTGCCATCAGTAAGAAAGGCGTCCATGATCTCCGGGTTTTCATCGCGAAGAATTATTTTCAGTTCAATATTATTACAGGTTGAAACGATCTTTGCCAGTACAGGGATATTTTGAGCGCCATCGCCGCACCAGGGTTCAGCAAGCACGACCCATTGCATTCTACCCGGTATTTTATTTAACAGATCGCAAAGCTGTTGGGAAGGTTGGAATGTTTTGTATATTCTTTTCATCCTTTGCACATTCATTTTTACCGCTTCTATTTTTTCGGGTGGCAGCGAATGGGTAAGCAGAGAGTTTCCATTGGCGGTTTGTTCAGTTAAGGAAAAATATTCGGTATAGCTAAAGGTGCGTTTGGGTTCAATTTGTGGGAGTTTCATAGTATAAAATTTTATTTAACAGGGTTAAGTTGGGCCGTAAAATGCCTGAGTACGGGCGCTTCTTCCGTTATCATTAAACCTTTCAGTTCATTTCTTTTTTTGAATACATCAATTATAACTTCCGCCACGTAATCAATATGGCTTTGCGTGTACACCCGCCTGGGAATAGCTAACCGAACCAGCTCCATTTGTGCGGGAATCAGTTTCCTGTCAGCATCGTATTTACCAAACATAAGCGAACCTATTTCAACACTTCTGACGCCGCCTTCGGCGTATAAAGCACAAACCAAAGCCTGCCCGGGGTATTGTTCAACAGGAATGTGCGGAAGGAATTCTTTTGCATCAATATACACGGCATGCCCGCCGGCGGGTTGCATTACCGGTACACCGGCCGCTGATAGTTTTTCAGTAAGGTATTCAATGCTGCGAATACGGTATTGGAGATACTGTTCTTCCATTACTTCTTTCAGCCCAATGGCTATGGCTTCCAGGTCTCTTCCTGCCAGTCCGCCATAAGTGGTGAACCCTTCTGTAATGATCAAAAGATTTCTGCATTGCTGCGCCAGTTGCTGATTGTGCATGGCCAGGAAACCGCCGATATTGGCAAACGCATCTTTCTTGGCGCTCATGGTACAGCCATCGGCATAAGAGAACAGCTCATTGGCGATTTCGGGAACAGACTTACTGGCAAAGCCTTTTTCACGGAGTTTGATGAAATAGCAGTTCTCTGCAAAACGACAGGCATCAATGAAGAAGGGGATCTTGTTTTTCCGGCATACCGAACTCACTTCTTTAATATTCTGCATGCTTACCGGCTGTCCGCCCCCGCTGTTGTTGGTGACGGTTATTATCACCATTGGGATGTTTTCAGCTCCCTTTTCATTTATTGTCTTCTTTAGCGCTTCAATATTTATGTTTCCTTTAAATGGAGCCGGGGTGGCAGGGTGTTTCCCTTCCTCACACAGCAAATCAATCCCCTCTGCTCCTGAGAATTCGATATTGGCCCTCGTTGTGTCAAACAGGGTATTACTAATAAAATACTTACCCTTCCCGCCAAGGAGGCTAAAGAGAATTTTCTCAGCGGCACGTCCCTGATGGGTGGGAATTACAATGGGGAAGCCGGTTATTTCTTTTACTGCTTTTTCAAAATTTGAAAAGCTGGGACTGCCTGCATAAGATTCATCGCCCTGCATGATGCCTGCCCACTGGCTGCTGCTCATGGCGCTGGTGCCGCTGTCGGTGAGCAGGTCAACCAATACGTCATTGGCATGAATGAGGAAGGGATTATAAAAGGCTTTTTCAAGAATATGCAGTCGATCTTCTTTTGTATTGAAATATATTGGTTCAACAGATTTTATTCTGAAGGGTTCTATGATTGTTTTCATGTATGAAGTTTTGCACGTACTGTTACGCGTTTAATAAAAGGGGAATAGAAATCCAGGGAAGTAAAATACTTCAGGTAGGCTTACGGATGATATTTTTCCAGAGCAACATATTCAAAAACAAATATGAGTGATATTGGGCTATCAATAGATGAGTTTGATCATATGGTATGCTTTTGCCCAAGGAGTATGACTTTCATATTAATATTATTCAGCATTTGTGTTGCCGGCTTATTTTTTAAAGGGCTTGCATATTATAATAGAATTTACTTATTTGTGTTTTCTTTTTGACCCTAATTGACCGAAACCCAACAACCCTAAGCATGAAGCGGTACCTCCTTGCCCTTTGCATGTGCATTTGCGCACTGTCATCTTACACCCAGAATATAAAGCTGAAAAAGAAAGGTGAAGTCGATGTGGCTTTTGTTTACAAAAATCCATTCGACTATTTCATCTATCCAAAGGATAGAACTTTCGAAATGGTGATCAGCCCGGATTTTAAAAACAAGCAACTTGACCTTGACGAATCAATCCTGAATGTTTCCTCCATGGCTTTAAGAGTAAGGGTGTGGGCTGTTCTGGGCGATATTGTTATCGACCCGGTTTTTGCCTACAAGCTTAATATGGAGTATCTCCATGGAGACAAATACTCTGTTTTCTTTCAGGATATTTCGAAATACCCTGATCTTGTCCGAAGGTACAAGGCGATCAGGCCTACTACTGTTAATGCGGTGGTAGGGATGGGGCTAAATCCTGATGATAAATTTGATTTTGGCGCCTACGCATTCTTTAATATCACGAACAATGACTTATTGATCGGTGCTTCGGAAAAAACGCCCACTGCAGATGTTCCTTCTTCTACTACCTGGGGCTCTACGGTCATTTGGGTAAATAGTGATGAAAACTATAGATACTGGTTCAGGCAACCCAAAGACTTTCAGCCCAGCGATGAGCTAAAGGAAATGGGGACTAAATTTATGAATGCAGCCACCCATGCCGCTTCCAATGCCTGGATAAAGGTACAGGCCGGGACTGCACGCGAACATCGTGCTGCCGGTAATACCTACATAAGACTTGAATGGCCTGCAGCGGAGATCGATGCCATCCAGGAGAAATACCTGAAATATCAACGGGGCGAAGAAAAACCACCCAGTAAGGAAGCGGAAGAAGCGCTGGCTCAAAAAGATCTGAGTAAATATAATAATGCAGATGAATGGGGTTCGGCATTTGAAGATGAAGGGAAATCGGAAGCGGTAAATGATTATCAGAAAAAGCTCATAGCTCTGAAGTCAAAAACCCGGATCATAAAGAATTTTGATGCCGATAAGTACAGAAGCATCCAGCCCTTCGGGAAAACTCCTTATTTCGTCCTGAACGGTAATGATAATAAACAACAACTGGTTGATAAAAGAGGGAACCTGCAAACTATTGGCGGGTATCAAAGTTTTGACCGGCTTTATGAAAATACGAATGGAGAAATAACCGCTGAAATAGAACTTTCTCCCAGACAGCGGATTGAAGGCTCAACATTCAATTGGACAGTTAGTGGCCTGGACCGTTTTTTTAACTCTCCCGCAGAAGCTGCCCAGGTGGTTACAGATGCAATAGAACGTAATGAGGCGCGTGAAAAAGAAGAATGGGCGAAGCTAAGCGACTACGAAAAAAAGCAGCGGATGAATACGGTTCAGATCGGCGCCTCAACTAAGTACGAGACTGTAAAATTAAAACGGCTGGTCACGGGCAGCAAGTTAAATATCCTTTCCAGTAAGGAAGGATATATTGCCCGATTCCACTATTAATTGAATAATCCCCCCTAAACCCTGTTATGAAATACTTTTTAGTAATACTACTTACTATAGTTTCCTATACTGTTATGGCTCAATCGGCCACTGAGCTATTCCAATCTGCCCGGGAGGCTTATGAAAATGGAGAAAACAACACCGCCCTGCAGTTGCTGCGTAATTGTGAAGCTACGCTGAGAAGAAGCAATCCGCGCATTGAATCATTAAAAGCCATGTGCTATGTCAATATGGGCGATTGGGTGAATGCTTCTGTTGCGCTCACTACTTATTTTCGCACAGCGCCACCCTCTAATGAAGGAACAGAGGCGCATAAGGACCTGATAGCCCTAAAAGAAAAAGTAGATGGGGAGATAAAAGAAGCCGACCGGAAGTTCAAAGAAAAGCTTGACGAAAAAAGAATGGATGAAGCAAAGGAATTCGAGCAACAGCAATTGAGCAATGAGTCAGGCAGGCTCAGCGAACAAAAAGCTGCAAGCGAATCCCGGATGTATGAAGTATATAAAAACAGTAACGATCCCGATGAATTGGAGCAATTCCTTACTATGTTTCCCCATTCAACCCGGTTCAATGAAATAAAGTTCAAAAAGTACGTAGCAGATGGCGATCTGGATCTGAAAGCGAGCAGATGGACCCCGGCAGTGGAGAACTATACCAGGGCGCTCGAATTATATAACAAAACATCAGTAGCCGTTAAACTGGTCAAAGCACGTGATGAGCAGGCGTATGCATTGGCGGTGCAAAAGAACAGGATAGAAGACTATGAATATTATCTTTCGAAATTCCCTGCAGGCATACACAAGCAGGAAGCTGATGTTGTGCTACAAAAAAACTATCTGCGGTTGGCCCGGGAATATGTAACAGCTAACGATTTTTACCATGCGGTTTTCTATTATAAGGCATATCAAAACCGTTACCCCAATGGCCCTGAAATTGAAACAGTGAATGCGGAGCTTTGCAGGTATTATCTGGCTGAAGCAAAAAAAGAAGAAAAAACAAAGACGATAGGTGGCGTACAACGCGCCATAGAACTATATACCACCGCACAACAATGTGAAAATGCCGCTAGCAGATCACACCTGAAATCCCTAAACCGTAAAGTAAAACGATGGTCGCGGCCAGATGAGCTTTTTTTTGGGTGGCATGCCGATAAAACGAACCTCATTGGATTTATGACCGGTGGCCTGAAAGCCCGGAAGCTCGATTGGTATATCTCAGGTCGTACAGGATCGGGATTATTTAAAGTGAAATCTGATTGGAAAACCGACAGTAAGAACAGCCTGGCAGAATCGGTAAATAAAAATAAAAAGTTCACCGGTACAATAATCCCCAGTGAGATCCATGCCAACCTCGGGCTTACCAAAAGGATCGTATACCCATTCTGGCTCTATGCAGGGGCTGGGGTTGCTGCCAATACCGAATTAAGGCAGTTTATAAGCACAACGGGCAATGAGGAGGAATTGGTAGAGAACAAGGATGCAAAGTTCACGGCTCTCGATCTGGAAGGTGGATTATATCTCTTGCTTGGCCCCTTTGTGTTTCGTTATGGCGTTAACAAGCCAATGAGCGCAAAATATACCGGGTCGGTGACACAACAATTTGGTGCAGCTTTTAAATTTTAATAAGATGTGGTTAAAACCCTTTTGGTTAACAGCAATTTGTTTTTTTGCGTTCTGCTCCCGTATGGCTGCCCAGGAATGCACGCCGCATGCGGCTGGTCTTGTGCAGCTGAAAGAAGCATTAGACAGCAACTACCATGATTCACCGGGAAATGCTGGTTTTCGATTTCGCCGTATCATACTGGAAGCCGCATGTGCCGCCAATGAAAAAGATAGAGAGGTGGTGCGGAGAAAGATCGGGTTCATCTGGCACCGTTTTTTAAATGAACCGGTTTGTACCGACAGCTCCAGGCGCCTGGCCGATCTCTTGCCTTACGCCTTTTCTATAGGTTACCAGCGATTGATGCTTCCCGTGGCGAAGGAATGGGAACTGGACCTGAATTTCTTTGATGGAACCAATCGTACCGTATTGGATCTCCTCGATGATGCAATTGCCAACACAAAAAACGCCTCCAGGGCCAGGATGCTTAAAGAGTACAGGGAGATCTATATCGGGTCCGGCGCGCGGCGGCGTGCAGATCTTTCATTTTTTGTCAAAAACCTGATGACTCGTTTCGATGAGGTGAAGCAGTTTGCCTATGGATTGTTTCCTGTACGGAAAAATGGCAAATGGGGCTGGGTTAATGAAAAAGGTGATGTGGTAATACCAATGCAATATGTTGCCATAAGGTACTTTGTCAAAGATCTTTTTGAAGTGAGCGACGATGGAGTGAACTTCTATTATGTTGACCTGCACAACATCCGTGCAAATGGACCCTGGGATGAGCAACTGCCACCCTGGGCTGGCCAGCCGCTTCAGAAAAAAGCAATGGATGCCAATGGCGATGAAATCACAATTTTCTTAAGTGGCGACACTTTGCATACACCAGATCCTACTCCCGAAAATCGATTTGCGTTGATGCCCTGGCATAAAGACAGCACTGATATCATTGGGTATGGCTACCGCGATCGTACGGGTACGCCGTATGGAACCTGGAAATATTATACACCCGCTGGTAAAAAATGGGAACTGTTTTGCGAAGGTTATTATACGATGGTAAAGGCAGACAACCTGCTGGTTAACCGGGATATTGAAAGAAAGTTTCCGGTTTCTTCCGGTGCGAAAGCCAAAGACGACTTTGTTAATGATCTTACTGACCGGATGATATTTACTGGTGAATGGCGATTTTATACATCAGGCCGGATCGACAGGATACTGGTGTTGGATAACAAGGTGTTCATTCCGTATGAGATTTCAGAGTCTGAATATGGAACGCTTACCCTTGTAAGGGCTGCACAAAGCCACCGGATGGCAGGCAACATACTTTCGGAATGCCGGTTTGCTGAAAGTGGTTATCTTAAAAAAATGATGGCAGCAGATTTGAGCATCGATTTTGATAATAACGGTAAGCCGGTAATTCAACCTTTACCCGATCTGGATTTTCCAGTTGGGAATTGATGCCGCTGGTTCTTAATCTTGCAAACATGACAATAATTTGTCAATATCCTCAATGTCATTATATAAATGCGGTGATACCCGAATTGATGTTCCTCGGAAACTTATGACAACTTTGTTCGTTTGCAGTCTGTCTTTAAGTTTGTTTAAGTTAAGATCGTTCAATGGAATACTCGATATGTGTCCAACGCCTAATTCGGTTTCGTCAAAAACGCCAAGGTCTTTTTTAAAGTAAATTATTTTATCTGTAAGCTTTTTGAGTTCAGTTTGAATAAACCCGATATCCCAATTGTCAATTTGCTGTAATGCTGCTATTGACATTGGAAGTAAATTGAATTGTGGAAATTCTCCCATGTCAAATTTCCTTGCGCCATCTCTGTATCCTGTCACATAGGTTGTCAAGTCAGCAAAGTTTTCACTGCCCTTTTTTGTCAGCCAGGAATATTCTAAGGGCTCTCCGATATCCTGCCATTTTTTTGAAACATACATATATCCTAAGCCATATGGTCCCATTAACCATTTGTAGCCCACCGATACTGCAAAGTCGGGCTGAATTTTATCCATATCAATTTGTAAAGCACCTAGTGACTGACTTAAGTCTAATACAAGATATGAACCACTTGATCTTGAAGCATCACTGATTTTTTGTAAGTCTATGTAAGTACCATTTATCCAATGACAATTGGGAAGTGCTATAATGCCTGTGCTTGAATTTATTTTTCCCAAAACACTTTCAGTCAAAGTCTTGCCCCTTTCTTTTTGAACAATTACAATTTTTAAATGCTGCTGGCTGGCTAAATTTTCCCACACATAATAATTGGATGGATATTGTTGGGCAAGGACTATTATTTCCTTTCCTGCCTTTAGTTTAAAATTTTTTGCAGCAACAGCTAATCCATAACTGGCAGATGGGATGAGCGCAATATTATTGTTATTTGTTTGAAATACTTTTGATGCAAGGGTTCTTAATTTCTCTGCATTTGTAAACCAATCTTCCGATGAGATTTTCCAGGGTGTTGCCCTTGTTTCAAGTGCCTGCAACCCTGCTTCTTTCACTGTTTTAAGCATAGGTGACATATTTGAACAGTTCAAATAGGTTAAACCTTCTTCAATTAGAAATAAGTCTTTTTGTGAATTGGTCTTATTAATCATTGACTTTTATTCTGTCAGGTGAAAGACTGTCTAAACGAATGGTGACTGTGAATATACATGATTTTATACATTCTGGGAAAATGTAGTCAATATGCAGTTCCTTGTCAGATAACTAATTTATACCATACTTCCACTTCATGGCCATGGGAGGATTCTGGAGATCAAAGCAGGAGTTATTCTGAAATTTTAAGAAGCTATAGGAGTTCTAAAAACAGGGGCTGTATCCGCCAGGCTGGATGCAGCCCCTCTTATTTGAAGTAAGGTTTTTTATTTTCCGGCTGCTGCAGTTGCAATAACCTCAGCCACCTCTTTTGCCTTTGACATATAGATCGCATGGCTGCCATGTAACTCAGTAACTTTTGCACCGGCTCTTTTGTACATAGTCCGTTCAATTTCGGGATTAATGCTTTTATCTTCAGCTGCAACAATAGCATAAGATGGTTTGGTTTGCCAGGCCGCCTGGGTTAACGGGGTCACAAAAGATTGTGCGGCAATAGGCCCTTGTGAAGCATACATAAAGTCTGCCTGTGCTTTCGGAAGATCAGCGGCAAAACCGGCATGAAACTTTTGTTTATCATAATACACAAATCCTTTTTCATCGGGAGGAAGGATCCCATTCTCCGGTGCAGGTGGAGCCGTTTTGATAAGATCAAAAGTAGTTTCGTTTATAGCTGGAACAAAAGCGGCCACATACACGAGCGCTGCCACCTTCGGATGAACGCCTGCCTGCGTTATTACCGATCCACCCCAGGAGTGGCCTACCAGTACTACCGGCCCATCCTGCTTATCGAGAATTCTGTTAGTAGCTGCCACATCATCATTTAGCGAACTTAAAGGGTTTTGAACAATCGTAACATGGTAACCCTGTTTGGTAAGTATTTCATATACGCTTTGCCATCCGGAACCATCGGCAAATGCCCCGTGAACGATCACCACATTTTTAATGTTCGTTGTAGTTTGTGCGTTTGACATGACAGAAATATTTAGAAGTGAAAAAAATAGTAAAGCGGAATAAAGACCCTTGTTCATATTTTTAAATTTAAATTGTATTTGATGAGTTAAAACCGGAGTTGAACAGTCGTTGCGGTGAACAGTATGTTTTTTCCCGGGCCTACATCCTGTAAGAAATCGCTGGCCTTAAACCAGGTAAATTCACAACGGAAATAAAGGAAGTTATTGGGAACATATTCCAGGTGGGTGGAATACTGCCGGCCAATGGATCGTTGCCCGCTTTTTTTTCCTGAATAGATCAATGCCACATTGGGGCCATAGATACCATCGTTTCTGCTGTACCGCCAGAAAATGTCATAGTCCATATTAAAGAACACCGTGCGTGACAGATCCAGTGCGAAAGAGGGATGGATGTCGAACAGATTGGCCGGCCCGATCAATGATACCAGACCAAAATAGCCGCCCCGTGGGAACAATGGGTTAAACGTTTGCAGTTTGTTATCATTATAGTTGGCATCGCCGCTTATCAGCTCCGTTTTTATTCCCAGTTCCGGCTTCAGGATGGCATTGGCAAACTTATAGCCGGTGTTTACGGAGAATGTCCAGGCGGAGATCTTTTTATCTGCAAAGTGACCAAACTGATAAAGTCCTTCAATATCGTATCGCCAGAAGTGGTTGGCAGTCCAGATCCTGCTGCCTACGGAGTGTCTTGATTCTCTTCCGGTGCCGTCATCAAATTTTGCATTCTTTTTCAAAAGGCCGAAATAGTATACTTCGGCATTGTTCAGGACCGGGAGTTTATTTTTAACCAGGTAAGCACCCCAGAGCTGCGTGTTTTGTTTAAACCCATCATCGAATATTTGTTGTTTC
This sequence comes from Niastella soli, assembly GCF_017742245.1. Taxonomy (GTDB): domain Bacteria; phylum Bacteroidota; class Bacteroidia; order Chitinophagales; family Chitinophagaceae; genus Niastella; species Niastella soli. The sequence goes on along the minus strand of NZ_JAGHKO010000004.1, from coordinate 1,215,958 downwards.
GACTGAACAAAATGCGAAAAGAGAATATCAGCTTTCCATCCGGGATGGGTGTATAATAACCGGACTGCATCAAATGATTGCCTGTTGTTGGGACCGTCACGGACTGCGACTAATCTTTGTGATCCGTATAATAGTTCCTGGCGGCCGATCCTGACCGTTAGCGCTTGTGCTTTCGGCAGTGTAAATGCAATGTCTGCGAACGCCTGGTGCAAGTCTAACTGGTTTTCATCAACAGGCGAGGGTTGTTCTACCTTTCCGTTTGCAAAACTGCTTTGCAGTTGCACAAATGTTCTGAAATGTTTGCCTGCATGGAAGTCTGCATGGGCCAGATAACGGGTAAGGATAAGCCCGTCATCATCTTTAGGTGATTCACCCCAGTTTTCATTTTTAAACCACTGGTACTGGTACCTGATGTCGCCACCAAAGCTGAGATAAGTATTGCCGTTTTTTGAAATCGGATCGAATTTGGTGGTTTTAAACCAGTTCCTGCTGCTATCCTGTTTCAAAATGGAATAATCCTCATCATATCTGAGTTGTTTGAATGGAGGTATCGTTTGTGCGTTTAGTCCGGAAAATAATAAAAGAAACAGGTGTAAGGCTATTACTATTTTCATGTTTAAAATTTTCTGATAATAATTACTCCGGCGATTACCAACAAAACACCTAATAATTTCCAGACATTAACCGGATGAGGTTGAGCTACCAGTATATTGAAGTGGTCAAGTAATATAGAGATGATCATTTGTCCGGCCACTACCAACCCGAATGTGAGGGCCGGACCGATCTTAGGAAAGGCAAGAATAATGACCGTTACATAAAACGCGCCTAAAAGACCGCCACTCCATAAGTACAAGGGTGCAGTTTTCAATCCACTTAATTGTACCTGTTGATGGGTGAGTATGGTGTAGATGAACAGGATAGCCGCGCCAACCAAAAAGGAGATCAAAGACGCATGTACAGGACTTGCTATTTCTTTTCCCAGCCGGGAATTTATGCCTCCTTGTATAGGAAGGAAAGCTCCGGATAATAGCGCCATAATGATCCAGATGTATTTCATACAATTCGTTTTTTGTAAATAGCATTATCAATTGAATACTTACCTGGTCCCAGTAACAGGATCACCAGGAAGATCAGGCTGTAAATGAAAGGCGTATCTTTCTGTAATAAGGAATCATTCCAATGCACCAGGAAATAACCCGTGAGCGTAACAACAAGTGTAGGCAACGTGGCCAACCTGGTAAACAGGCCAATCAAAACAAAAAAGGGAAAAACGATGTTAGCCGCAATGGCGAACGTGTTGTTAAACGCCTCAGGCAAATGCAGCGGATTGGGAATGCTTTCTGACTGTGGTACGCCTATACCAATTTTTTTGAACCCGTGAACAATGGCAATTTCCAGTGAGACTGCCACCCGCAGCAAGAGCATTCCTCCATTAAAAAAAAACGGCAGGGGATGTGGACCGAGGGTTTTTATGATCAACTTTTTCATGCTATTGATTTTGATACCCTCCATAATATTTTACCGGGCTCCAGTCTGGCAGTACTGCGGGAACCGCTCTATTCAGGCTGGAATAATCATCCTCACCATACACCGGTTTGCCATTTACGATGGTAAGCAGGGCGTGAATGGACCTGATATCATCCAGGGGAATGGAGAAATAGTCTTTGTTGAGAATAACCAGGTCGGCATATTGTCCCCTCGCTATTTTCCCTTTCAGTTTTTCTTCACCGCTTACCCATGCGCTACCTGTAGTATACAATTGCAAGGCTTCATACCTGCTAAGTACATCCTGTTTGGGCCAGAATTGATAGCCGCCGATCGTTTTCCCTGTAGTTGCCCAGTGCAGGCACATCCAGGGATTAAAAGTGGAGATCCGGGTGGCGTCTGTTCCCAGCCCGACAGGAACGCCCATGCGAATCATTTTTTTAACCGGTGGAATTTGATGGTCCGGGTCGCCATACATTTTTTTATACAGCTCACCCTGGTAGTACATTCTGAATTGTATTGCAATACCGCCGCCTAATTTCTTTATTCGCTGCAACTCCGTATCGGTCACCGTTTCTGCATGATCAAACAGCCAGCGCAATCCATTAAAAGGAATTTCTTTGTTTATTTTTTCAAATACGTTCAGCATCCGGTCTATCGATTCCCCGTAGGTGGCATGCAGTCGAAAGGGCCAGCGGTTTTGTACAAATAACCGGATGATAGGTTCAAGGTCAGCTTCCATTTTATCGGAAAGGACAATCCTTGGTTCCAGGAAGTTTTCAAAGTCAGCGGCACTGGCTACCAGGTTTTCGCCGGCTCCTTCTGCTACAAACCCATTTGATAAAAGCATATTGTCGTTTTGCCTGAGTTGTTTTGACTTTACCCAATTCTGGTAATCCTGCAACTCTTTTCCATATACCTGGGCAAAAAGGTAATAAGCCGTTCTCAGGGTTAGTTTGCCGGCTTTGGCTAATTCCACAGCAGTTGAATAATCATCCGGATAAAACTGACCTCCGCCGCCTGCGTCCACTACACTGGTTAAACCATATTTATTTAATTCGTGGAAATATTGAAGCGTGCTGTTTAACCTTTCATCATGGTTAAGTTTTGTTGTCAGGGCCAGCGTGGTATAAATGGCTTTGGGTGTTTCTTTTGCGTACAACATACCGGTAGGGGACCCGGTTGAATCGAGTTCAATCAGGCTACCTTCATACCTGGTATTTTTATCGTATTGTAAAGCCTCGATGCCTTTTTTGTTTACAAAAGCTTTCCCATACAGGTAAGTAATAAATACAGGTTTATCCGGAACAGCCTTGTTGATCTCTTCAATAGTAGGTTGTCTTTTTTCTTCAAACTGGTATTCATTCCAGCCGCCTACTACCTTTATCCAAACACCCGGTGGTGTTCGTGCTGCCTGCTCTGTAAGCATTTCCATAGCGCGCTTTAGGGATGATACGCCGTCCCAACGAAGCTCTGCGTTATAATTCAGGCCTTCGCGGATCGCATGCAGGTGGCTGTCATTCAATCCCGGTACAACGGTCCTTCCTTTGGCATCGATAATATTGGTAGCAGGTCCTTTGTATGCTGCAAGTATAGAGGCTGTACTGCCTGCGTCTACTATGAGGCCGTCTTTGATAGCTACTGCCTGCTTAAAATCTTCCGTCTTCACCATGGTAGCAACTTTGCCGTTAATGATGATCAGGTCCGCTTTATTTTGTGCTGACAGCAGTAATGGCAATAGCAGACACGGAATAAAAAGTAATTTATTCATGACGATTTCTTAATTAGTATGGTTGGTGCTTTATTTTTCCCTGGTGTGGCTGATATCCTTGTATGCGTTAGGCAGATTGAAATTGAAATGTAGCCAGTTGAAAAGCAAATAACCTTTGTCGTATTCTTTCATGGTAACTGTTTGCTGTGTTTGTTCCAGCGTTAACCCTTTTTGTACGGCATCCTGCACCTGCTGCCTAAGGGATTGTACATAATCAATGGTATATTTTATGCCTGCTTTATTAGTGATCTTTCCATGACCGGGAACAATGATGGCATCATCAGGAAGCATGTCATATATTTTTTTCAGGTTGGCGGCAGGTTCCAGAAAGTAACCATCGAATAACCAGGGAATAGTGGGACTTTCTGCAATAAAAGGATTGCCTGCCCAAAATACTTTTTCTGCCGGCATCCACACAAAAAGATCGGCGGGAGATTGTGCCGTTCCGGTATTGATCAATTCAACGATCTTTCCGCCCCCCAGATCAACCTTGAATCTATTATTCCTGGCAATGGTTAGATCTGCAGGCCGGTATTTTGCCTCCTCAATACCGCGTCCTTTCCCAAACAGCATGATCATAAACTGTTTGATGCCTTCAAAATTACTGGAAAGATTTTCTTTCGCATATTCATTTTGAATGATCAGGGTGTTGGGTGGTAACAGATAATTGGTAAAACAGTGGTCGCCATGGTCGCTTGTGTTCACTGCATAAAGAATGGGTTTGTCTGTTACTGATCTTATCAGTTTTATTTCCTGGTCAAATAGTCTTTTGTTTAAAAAGCATTCTATCAGCATCACCCCTTTATCACCTACAATAAACCCGCCTGATGTGGCCTGCGGAATACCTTTGGTTGTTTCCGATTCTACTGAGGCTGGTTGAATGGCATATACATCGGTTGCTATTTTATGTAGCTTTAGCTCAACCTTGTTGCCGTCCCAGATGGGGACCTGGGGCGGCAACGGGATTTGAGCGGTACCTCTGAAGTGAAGGGAAATTAAAAAACAGATCACTATCGTGGTTGTAATATTCTTTTTCATCGCTACAATTTTTCCGTACTTGTTTAGCTATCGTTATTTCGAAAGAAAGAAATCCAGGAGGTCTTTTTGAACCTGTGCCGTATTTTCCTGTACTACCCAATGCCCGGCGCCTTTGATATTGGACGCTTTTACATTTTCTGCAACCAGTTTGCAGTGGTCTGCCAGGAAGGCGGCGCCAAAGTATTCACCACCCATGGCCAGCAACGGCATTTTTAATTTGGTCTTCATAAATACCTTATTGTCCTTCGCATCCTGTTCAAAAGCGCCGAACCAGTGGAACGCACCGGTTGTGCCGCCTTTTACGGAATAGGCCCGTACAAATTCATTGATTTCCTCAGGGGTGAATGGATCTTTTACGTGACCTACAACCGGCCAGAAGTTGGTGAGGAATAAACGTTCTTGTCCCGCCACCAACTCACCGGATGCTGGAAACGAAAAGAAGCCAAACCACCAGGCCGAACCTTTCACCTGGCTCCAAACCGGCTCAACACCGGGAAGCAAAGCATCCATTAGGGCCAATTTGTTTACCTCGCCCGAAAACTGCGCTGCGTAGGCGTAGGCTACCATCAGGCCAATGTCGTGACCGGCCAGGTTGATGTGGTCGTAGCCCAGTTGTTTCACCACTCCATGGATGTAAGTAGCCAGTGTTTTTTTATCGTAACCACTATCGGGTTTGCCCGATTCGCCCAGGCCTGGAAGATCCGGTGCTATTACGGTAAAATGCTTGGAGAACTCAGGCAGCAGGCGGTTCCACATGTACCAGTTCTGCCCAAAGCCATGTATTAACACAAGAGGCTCACCTGATCCACCGATCACATAGTGAACGTCGACGCCATTTATTTTAGCTGAGGCGTGTTTGAAGTTGGCAGGAGGATTTGCTGGTTGAGTGGTTGTCGTGTTCTGATTGCTGTCTGCTGAAATGCTGGTAGCTTCTGTTGTTTTTGCAGGCTCACTGTTACAGGCTGCTAATGAAAAGGTGGCAGCAAAAAGTACTGGTACTAATTTTTTCATAATAAGAATCACTTTAAATAGTTTGTTAGTTTATGAGTTTCCGGACCCGAGTGCAACGAGGGATAAGTTTTTTCACATGTAACGATCTTGGAAGCGAGGCCCAAATTCCGCGACCCCATTGCCCATTGCCGATTGCCGATTTATGGTAGTTTACTAAGCCAGTCCAGGATATAGTCCGCGTCCTCTTTCCAGGTGGGCTGGCCTAAAACAAAGTGGTTTCTGCCCTTGAATTCTTTATAGTCCGTAATGGAATTACTGTTTTTATATTTCTGATAATTCGAGTAATTCAGAGAGGCCGGAATGGTATTGTCATCACTGCCCGAAGTCAATAACAAAGGCGCATGCGGATTTTCGAAGTTTACTTTGGCCGCTTTGGTGATGGTATCTCTTACTATCAACTTCGATTCGGGGATGGCAAATTGATAATAGGCTTCTTTCTGTACATCGCAATCCATACCATTGCTAAATGCATATTTCCATTGCTTGAAAGACATCAAAAAGGAGTTTCGCACCGAAGTAAAAAATCCGAGCGGACCCCAACCGGCTTTCAGAAAAGAGAATTTGAAGGTCATGATGCCCTGGGGTGGTACGGAGTGAATGGCAACGCCTGCCACCCCTAATCCTCTTTGAAGCAAAAGCTGGACCATGAGCCCGCCGATAGAATGGCCGATAAGGATGGGCTTTTCAGGAAATTGCCTTACAATTTTGTCGTAATAATCCGTTAATGCGGCCAACCGGTTACCTGCAATATCCTTGTTGGGATGGCTGTTACGCAATGATTCGGCCGAGGCGCTTTTATGCGGCCAGGGTGGGGCAATGGTGTGGTAACCATTGCTTTCAAAATAGGTCTTCCATTCATTCCAGCAACTATGATGAACAAAAGCGCCGGTAATAAAGACGATTGTTTTTTGATGTGGTTTTCCCATAAGTAACAATTATGGGTAGCCCATGCCAATTACAATGCCTTTTTTATAAGTGAATGCAGTTCAATAGCTTTGTTAATAATTGGATAGAACCAAACCGTGATATTTCACGGTTTGGTTGACGGTGTTGCGAAATATCGCGGTTTATTATCATTAATTTTAGACAAAGAGGTTTAATGTATGCTAAAGCTGCTTATATGTTCATTTTTTATTATAACAGCCGTTGTGCCGGCATTGGGCCAGCAGTTATCCAAAAGATCACCCGGTGAATTAAAGTTATTGTTGCAGGAAAGTAAACAGGATAGCAACCGGATCTTAATACTCCACGCTTTAGGCGGAACTTATCTTAATCAAGCATCCAGCCCTAAAAAGGTGAATTTGATGGATACTGCCATTGAGATTTATGATCATGCTATCAGGCTGAGCGATACGCTTCAGCTCGAAAACTTTAAATATGAAAGCATGATGTTCAAAGGGATTGCCTATTGTGTTAGAGGCGATTTAGAGGAAGGGAAAAAAAAACTTTCTGAGTTGGCAATTCTTTATCACGCAAAGGGAAAGATTGAAAAGGAAGCCAGCATCTGGCTATTGTTAGCCAACAACTTAACTATACGAGAGGAAGGCGAAATTGATATTGATGTTTTTTATGATAAGGCGATTACATTATACAACCAGGTTCATAAACCCGAAGGAGAAGCGTTTGCGCGAACGTTCCTGGCAAATCATCTATTTCTATTAAAGAAATATGATTTTGCGGAAAAAGAATTACTGCAGGCGCTGGAACTGCTTCACCAGGCAGGAAGCACTAAGGTTGCCAAGGTCTATTATTATCTTTCCATGGTCAATAGATACCGGGGGGCTTATGAGAAGTCACTTTTATATGCAACAAAATGTGTAGAAAATGCAGCGCGTAACAAAGATACTGCACATATTGATGCGTATTATGGGGAGCTGGCCCTGGTGTACGATGAACTGGGGCGTATGGTAGAATGTAGCCAATGGTATAGAAAAACGCTCGAAGTAAGAATGGAACTAAAGACAGACCCGGCAATTATATTCAGGACCGCAGGTTTTCTTATCCGGCAATTGATAAAACTAAAGAAAAGCAGGTATGCCCTTGCCTTGATGGATAGCCTGGTTACTGTTGTGCCACCTCAAACCCAGATTGAAAGGGCGATCGTTGCGCGAAACTTTGCTTATTGTTTTGATGCATTGAAAAAATATCCTGAGGCCGAACAACATTTTCTTGCAATGACGGAATTCATAAAGAACAGTCGCTGGGATCGCGAACTGGTTTCCGTTTGTGCCATGGATATGGGAAGATTTTATTTGCAGCGGGGACAGTTTAAAAAAGCGCGCACTTATTTGGATTCTGCTTTAGTGTATAAATCGGAGGACAGGCTGTTAGATCAAAAAGAATTGTACAAAATGCTGTTCACCGCAGACTCTGCACTAGATAATAATGCAGCTGCCATAAAAGACCTGCAACAATACCAGTTTCTCAACGATTCCATTTACAATGAAAGAAAAAGCCGGCAGATTGAAGAATTGACCATTCAATACGAAACACAAAAAAAAGAGCAGAACATCCGGTTGCTCGAAAATGAAAAAGCACTTCAGAAAAACGAATTGGCTAAGGAGCAAAATACCAGACACTGGATCGTTGGAGTGACCCTGTTACTTATTGTCTTAATTGGGGTGCTGATAAACAATTCCCGTTTAAAGCAACGTACAAACAGGAAATTACAGGTTCAGCAAAAACAAATTGAAAAGAAAAATGATTCGCTGCAGCAGTTGGTAGCCGAAAAGGAATGGTTGGTGAGGGAGATCCATCACCGGGTAAAGAATAATTTCCATATGGTGATGGGGTTATTGCGTACGCAGGCTGAGTACCTACAGAGTGAAGAGGCCATCCAGGCAGTAACGGAAAGCTCACAACGCATCCAGGCCATGTCGCTGGTGCATCAGAAGCTGTATCAATCAGTGAATTTATCAACCATCAATATGGCCGACTATATTCATGAATTGGTAGATTACCTCAAAGATAGCTTTCAAACAGGTCATACCATCCGGTTCAATCTTCAAATTGACCCGGTAATATGTAATGTGTCGTATTCTATTCCCCTTGGGCTCATCCTGAATGAAGCCGTCACCAACGCCATTAAACACGCTTTTCCTGGTAAGAAGGAGGGGATGATCGATATTTCATTGAAAAGAATTGAGGCCGGTCATTTCCTCCTTGCAATCAAAGACAATGGGGTTGGCCGGCCTGCAGGATTCGACCCGATCAGCCAAACCTCCATGGGTATGAAATTGATGCGGGGGCTTAGTGATGACCTCGATGCCACCTTCCAGGTAAACAGTAATAAAGGCACCGAAATACTGCTTCGCTTTGCAGGTGAAGCGGAATCAAATAACTAATATGAAAGAACAAATTCTTATAGTAGAGGACCAGTTTGTGGAGGCTGAATATTTGCGCTTGTTGCTTGAACAGGCAGGTTATGGTATTACTGGCATTGCACGCTCGGTGCTCCAGGCGCAGGAAATGATCAGGGATAAAAAGCCGGATTTTGTTCTGCTGGATATTTTTCTGAAAGGGAAACAAACAGGGATCGATCTGGCAAAACTGCTGGCAGTTGATAATATTCCGTTTGTATATTTATCGGCCAATTCAAACGAAGAAGTGCTGAACGCTGCCAAGGCTACACAACCCTATGGGTTTCTGGTGAAACCTTTCCGGGAAAAAGACTTGCTGGTAGCGCTTGAAATTGCCAGGTATCGTCATGCGCATAGCCTGGAGGCCCGGTATCGCAAGGAAACCGAGGTGCGCAAACTTTTAAAGACAATTGTAAGCGAAACCGCCACCTGGACGGAAAAATTATTGCGAATAGCCACTGCGCTCCAATCGTTTATTCCTTTTGACTTTCTCGCCGTAGGGTTTGATAATATTAGAGATCCATTTTTTAAAGGCAGGTGCTTTTTAAGAACAGGTTTCGACGAATACCAAATGATTGGCTTGCATGAGTTGGCCACCATTACGGGAAAATCAATGGAAGTATTGATGGCGCTGCAACCGCCAAACCCGGTGGAAGAAATGGCGGCATTTTATAATGGGGTTGCCTTTCATAATATCTGCCGTCAGCCTTCTTTAAGAAAATTATTCGCCGATACATTCCAGTTACATTCACATTTGGAAATGCCTATTAAGCTAATGGATCGAAAGCCTTTCAGTTTTTGTTTGTTCAGCCGAAGGCCGGATGCCTATACTGCTGAGCAGGTTGAACAATTTGAAAGGATCCAGTTCTCATTGATGCAAACTATTGAGAATTTGATGCAGGAGGAGATCGATGAAGCAGCCAGATCGCTGCAACGGGAAACTAAAACAACCGGAAGAACCAAGACAGAAGAAGGGTTTGAGGGGATCGTTGGTAAAAGTCACCTTTTGTTAAATGTATTTGATCATATCTCTCAGGTAGCTCCTACAGATACTTCTGTACTTATACTGGGGGAAAGCGGCACCGGGAAAGAAAAAATTGCCAACTGTATACATAATCTCTCTTCCCGGAAAGAAAAGCCATTTGTTAAACTGAACTGTGCTGCTTTGCCAGCCACCCTGATCGAGTCAGAATTGTTCGGTCATGAAAAAGGCGCATTTACCGGTGCGCTTGATAAAAGGATTGGCAAATTTGAAAGAGCCGACAAGGGGACCCTCTTCCTGGATGAAGTGGGCGAAATGCCGCTCGAATTGCAGGTGAAATTATTAAGGGTACTACAGGAGAAAGAAATAGAAAGAGTAGGGGGAAGAGATACCATAAAAGTGGATGTACGTATTATCGCCGCTACCAATAAAAACTTGGAAAAGGAGGTGGCTGAAGGCCGTTTTAGGTTGGACCTGTACTACCGCCTGAATATTTTCCCCGTTATACTACCTGCCTTACGAGACCGCAGGGAAGATATTCCCGCGCTGGCTTATTATTTTATGAATCAGTACAGCCATAAAGCTGGTAAAAAGCTCAGTGGAATATCGGAAAATGTGCTCAGGAAAATGATGGCTTACAACTGGCCGGGCAACATTCGTGAATTGGAACATTTGATAGAAAGAAGCGTGTTGCTTACAAAAGGAACGGTCATAGAAGACATGCTGCTGCCGACAGTTGAAAAAAAATCCGGGATCGCAGATGGGGAAGATGCTGCCATGAAAACGATTGTCGAAAATGAAAGAGATTATATCATCTCGGTATTGAAGAAATGCAATGGAAGGATCTGGGGGCCCGGTGCCGCTGCTGAAATACTGAATATTAACCCTTCAACATTGAAATCAAAAATGAAGAAGCTCGGCATAAAAAAGGAATACATTAAATAGTCCACATTTTATGATAAAGATGATCTACTGTAGCAACGAAGATCTCCAATTTATTCCTTTTTGTCCAGCAGGTTTTTAATCTCATTTAATAATTCAATAACCGTTTCTTCAATGGTCTTATTGGCAGTATCAATGGTGATCCGTTGACCATTCCAGTCATGAAACTCTCTGTTTTCTACATTCTCCCAGGTTAGTGGCTGAAGATTCTCCACTTCCAATTGTCTGTTTTTTAAGCGATCCTTATGTTCTTCTTTATCAGAACAGATCACTTCAATATTAACGGATAAACATCCGTTTCTTTTCGCAACATTTTCCCATTCATTACGGGTTAATATAATGGGATTGCACGAGTCGGCCACCACGTTCTGGCCTAATTTTAAATTGTCAGCTGCTACTTTATAAGCCACACCATATCCTTCTCCATAAACGTCCTGCCGGAACAGATCACGCAACGTTTGCTCTATCGTATCAATTCTTAAATAAGCAGCCTGATATTCCCTTGAGATGAATTTAGAAAGAGTTGATTTACCTGAGGCCGGCAAACCTGAAAGAATAAATAGAACTGGTGGGTTGTTTTTTGTCATTTTGCAATTATACTAAAGCTTGAAAGTATTTCATAATCGAAGAAAACAGTCTCATATTAGAAAGATGTATAATCTGGCCTGTCAGGTTTAAAATAATCGGTTTTTACTACAATTCTTTAGACCTTTGATCGTCATACTATATAGTACAATTCATCAGGAATAAAATACCGGGAGTAACATGAAAACAAAAGGTGGTGCACCCCCTGCAAAACCGAAGATAAATGCGTTGGTTTTCGGGTATAAAAAATTGATTGCCCTGTTAAGTTTTTTTACCGTCAGCGCCAGCCTGTTGGGTCTGCTGGTCCCAAAGATCATTGCAAGGGCGATAGACTTCTATGCACAGGCGCATTCGATAAGCGAACAGCTCTTGTGGGAATTTGCGATCGTAACTTTTCTGGTGTTTATTTTCACGTATCTGCAATCGGTAGTGCAATCCTATGCATCTGAAGTGGTGGCCAGAGACCTGCGGCAGCAACTGGCAGAAAAGATCGCGCAGCAGAACTACTCATATGTAATGAACGTAACGCCGGCTCGTTTACTTACTAATCTCACCAGCGATGTAGATGCGGTGAAATTGTTTGTTGGCATGGCGGTAGGCAACCTCATTTCTTCTTACTGTTTGCTCATTGGTGCCAGTACCTTGTTAATAATTATCAACTGGAAGCTGGCGCTGGTAGTGCTGTTGCTGATCTCTGTTATTTGGGTGACCCGTACGGTGATCATGAAAAAGATAAGGAAGTTTTTCAGGGAAGTGCAGGGTATCATCGATTGGTTGAATAAAGTGATCAACGAAAGTATTTTAGGTGCAGCGCTCATCAGGGTGTTGAATACACCGCAACAGGAATACAATAAATTTATTGAGGCTAATACAAAAGCCCGCAGCATCCGGTTAAAGATCATCGGATATTTATCAATCTTTATCCCGGTAATTACTTTTGTGGCGAGCCTGAGCGCCATGGCCATTCTTATGTTAGGTGGTCATTTTGTGATCACCGGAAGTATGTCGCTGGGCGATTTTTCGGCGTTTTACAGTTATATAGGCATGATGATCTTTCCCATTATCATGATTGGTTTTATGGCCAATATCATAGCCCAGTCATCGGCTTCGTATGAACGCATAGCTGCGCTCTTATCGGCAGAAGGCCCTAAAAAAGAAGACGGGCTGCCTGTTCAATTGACCGGACCGGTACAATTGGCTGATATCACCCTTCAGTTTGGGGAAAAGAAAGTCCTGAATGACATTTCGCTCTCCTTACAACCTGGTACAAAAACAGCCATTATTGGTCCCACGGCAGCAGGAAAAACACAATTGTTGTATGTCCTGAGCGGACTGGTTAAGCCGCAGCATGGTAAGGTGTTGTACAACCAGGTATCACTGGAAGAGATCGATAAACAATTGTTTCATCGCCAAATGGGTTTTGTATTCCAGGATAGTGTGATCTTCAATATGACCATTCGGGAGAATATCGCTTTTTCGGAGAACGTTACTTTGGAAGATCTGCAGAAAGCCATTCGTGCAGCAGAGCTGACAGATTTTATTGAGTCGCTGCCCGATAAACTGGAAACAGTTATAGCTGAACGCGGATTGAATTTATCGGGTGGACAAAAGCAACGCATTATGCTGGCCCGCGCATTGGCGTTGAACCCCAAGGTACTGTTGCTCGATGATTTTACGGCGCGGGTGGACGCCCAAACCGAAAAACGGATCCTGGAAAATGTAAGCACGCTGTACCCGGGCATTACGCTGATCTCGGTTACGCAAAAAATTTCTTCAGTTACCGATTACGACCAGTGTGTATTGCTGATGGAAGGGGAAATTATTGCAACGGGAACGCATACGCAATTATTGCAAAGCTCACCTGAATATAACCAACTGTTCGAATCACAAAAGAGTACCAGCCAGTATGAACTACCAGCTTAAAACGGGCGCAACCAGGCCCTTTGCAGCATTAAAAAAATTAATGCCTATTATAAAAGGCGAGCGTAAGATCCTTTCTGTTGCTTTTGTGGCATTGATCGCTAATACGCTCACCTCCCTTATAGTACCGATCATTATTGCCCATACCATCAATACCTCCATTATTGGCAAAGATTATTCAGGTGTGCTAAGGGCATCGATATGGATCTTTGCCTTGTACCTGGTGGGTTTTATTGCCAGTTATTTTCAAACCAGGTGGATGGGCGCTGTAGGCCAGCATATCCTGTTTTCGTTGCGCAACCAGCTGTTCTCAAAATTACAATCGCTGCCGGTTGCCTTCTTCAGCCAGAACAAGGCCGGCGATCTGATCTCGCGTATCAACAATGATACCGATAAACTGAATCAGTTTTTTTCACAGGGTTTGCTACAATTCGTAGGCAATCTTTTTATGATGATCGGTGCGGCTGTTTTTATTCTGGCCGTGAATATCAAGCTGGGGTTGGCCGCATTGGCGCCGGCAGCAGTGGTGTTAATACTTACAAAATTGCTTTCACCCTGGATCAAAAAAAGAAATGCCGCCAGTCTGCAATCGGTAGGAGGGATGAGTGCCGAAATACAGGAAAGCCTGGATAATTTTAAAGTGGTAGTGGCATTTAACCGGCGTGATTATTTTAATAAACGGTTTGCTGCTATCAACAATCAGAATTACCGCCGGGCAGTAAGCGCAGGCATTGCCAATAATATCTTTATTCCATCATATGGGCTTGCCGGTAATGTAGCACAGATAATTGTGTTGTTCTTTGGCATTTTTTTACTGACGCAAGGGGAATTCACCATTGGGTTTATGATCAGTTATTTTGTTTATCTGTCCCGTTTTTATGATCCCATGCGGCAGATCGCTGGTATCTGGCCGATCTTCCAGGTGGCTATGGCCGGTTGGGACCGCATTGCTGCGGTGCTGGCTATGGAATCGGATATGCCGGTGATGGAGGAGCAACCGGCTAATGGAAAAGGATTACTGGAGTTTCGGGAGGTGTCTTTTAAGTATGGGGAAAATGAAGTGTTGCATAAAGTGAATTTTACCTTAGAGCGGGGAAAGACCTACGCCTTTGTAGGGCCAACCGGTGGTGGAAAAACCACCACTGCTTCGCTGATTGCGCGTTTGTACGACCCGGTAAGCGGACAGGTATTGCTGGATGGAAAAGACATCCGCACTTATAAAACCGAAGAGAGAACGCAAAAGATCGGTTTTATTTTACAGGAACCCTTTTTGTTTACCGGTACCCTGTACGAGAATATCCTGTATGGCAACGATACCTATCGGCAATACAGCGCAGAACAATTGAATGAAGTATTACAGCAAAAAGGGCTGTTACACATCCTGGAACGGTTCGATAAGGGGTTGCAGACACCTGTAACAAGTAAGGGCGAGTCTATGAGTTTGGGGCAGCGGCAACTGATCGCTTTTGTACGGGCTTTGCTGCGTGAACCGGAATTACTGATCCTCGATGAGGCCACCGCCAATATAGATACAGTGACCGAACAGTTGCTGGGTGAAATACTGGCAAAGCTTCCTGCCCAAACCACGCAGATAATAATTGCTCACCGCTTAAACACCATTGAAAAGTCGGATGAAATATTTTTTGTAAATGCCGGACAGATCATTCAGGCCGGTTCATTTGATCATGCCATTCGGTTGTTGATGGAAGGGAAAAGAGTTAGTTAGTTCTTAAGTTAATAAGTTAATAAGTTATTAGGTTATTGGGTTGTTAGGTTAATGGGTTATTGGGTTGTTTAAGACCTGTAAGGTTCGCCATCCGAGTTTGAACGTTCAGTAGGTTTAAGCGATCCTGACAGGTCTTACGTAATATAGAACGACCTGTCAGGTCCAAGACACCAGGCTGATAGTGCAAGACTCAATGATGGACCTTACAGGTCTTTTCTATAATGGCCGCCCCGCCTCCAGCGGGGTACCTACATTGTTTACCTACTGATCCGTCCGCAAACTCTTTACCGGATTAACCAATGCCGCATTGATAGCCTGCACACTTACCGTAAGAAGCGCTATGAATACGGCAACGGTGGCCGCTACCAGAAACAACCACCAGTGAATAGTGGTGCGGTAGGCAAAATTTTGCAGCCAGTTCTGCATAACAAAAAAGCCAACAGGGATGGCGATAACAGTGCCTAACAATACAGGCTTGAGGAGGTCTTTGGAGAGCAGCAGTACAATGTTTTCAACTGACGAGCCAAGCACTTTTCTAACGCCTATTTCCTTGGTCCTTTTGATGGCAGTATAAGAGGCCAGTCCGAATAAGCCTAAACAGGCAATGCCAATGGCAATGATCGAAAATATGCTTAATAAAGATTCCTGCTTTATTTCAGCCTTATACAGCTTATTAAATCGTTCGTCTAGGAAATCAAAGGCAAAGGGGTAATCAGGCGCAGCAACATCGTAGAGCTTTTTAATACGGGCTACGGCTGCGGGAATATTATCGGTATTTAATCTGATCAATACCAGCCGCCGGTCATCTTTTTGGGTAGAAATAACCAACGGCGCAATTTCAGTTTTCAAAGAAGTAAAATGATAGTCTTCTACCACGCCTACAATGGTCCTGCGTTCTTTCACGCCGGTGACATTGATCCATTTGCCAACTGCCTGTTGTGGGGTATAACCTAATTGAACAGCAGCTGTACGGTTGATCAATACCGCGCTGGTAGAGTCGGTAATGAAGGCCGGAGAGAAATCCCGCCCGGCAATTATTTTCAATCCCAGTGTTTTTACATATTCAAAATCGGCAAACTCTGTGTTGAACATAAGCTTCTCACCTGGATGGCCTTCTGCTTCAAAGCTGTAATTGTCATGA
This sequence comes from Niastella soli, assembly GCF_017742245.1. Lineage (GTDB taxonomy): Bacteria > Bacteroidota > Bacteroidia > Chitinophagales > Chitinophagaceae > Niastella > Niastella soli. The sequence continues at coordinate 1,199,998 of NZ_JAGHKO010000004.1, read as the reverse complement.
AAACCACCGGGCTCACCGCTCATTAGTGAAACGGCTGCTACTGCAGGATCAGCCTGTGCCTGGGTTTTAAACTGGATCTTTTTATCCCATATTGCCCCGTTGTCAAGTCGCACGATCATCGATTGTTCTTTACTGAAACCCAGGTCGGTATTACGCACAAAATGCATCTGCTTCATTACAACTGCCACACAAACGGTCAGTAATACGGAGATGCCAAACTGGAATACCACCAGGGCCTCTCTGAAGAAAGTTCCCTGTTTTCCTGTTTTTAATTTCCCTTTTAGTGATTCAATGGGAGAAAAGGAAGAAAGCATCAAAGCGGGATAACTGCCGGCCAGCAAACCGATTACCAGTATTACGCCTACAGTAAATACATATATCCAGGGATTGGTCCAGTAAGCCGGTAATGTATAGCCCAGAAAACCAGTATAAGCCGGCATTATTAATTGCAGTAATAACAAGGCGCTGATGGCTGCCACCGTAGCAAACAACAGCGATTCAAAAATGAACTGCCAGGCCAGTTGGGTGCGTACGGCGCCCATTACTTTACGTACCCCAACTTCTTTCGACCGGTCTGTGGCTCTTGCGGTTGACAGGTTCATAAAGTTGATGCAGGCAATGACCAAAATAAGGATGGCTATACTCATAAAGATATAGACCATCTTTTTGCTTCCATGTTTTACTTCGTGGTCGAATGGTGAATCGGTATCAAAGTAAATGCCATGCAGCGGCTGTAAAATAAGATCGTTCTTAAAACCCATCTTCCGGTACCATTCGCCCAGGTATCTTTCCATAAATGCCGGAAACAATTTCATAAGATGGGTCGGTTGTACGGCGGGGTTCAATTGTACATACACAAAAACGCCGTTATTCGTCCATTGATTAAAGAATGGCGTATTCTCCCAGTTAGCGGTTGGAACTACTATATCAAACTCAAGATGCGAATTGGCGGGTACATCTTCCGCAATACCCGTCACCGTCCGTTGTGTCTTTTTATTGAACGAGATCACTTTTCCTATAGGGTCTTCCTTCCCAAAATATTTTTTGGCAGTGGAAGCGGTCATTACTATGCTATTGGGGTCTTTCAATACAGTGGCCGGATTGCCTTTCAACAGGCGAAAGCTAAAGAACTGGAAAAAATTATTGTCGGCAAGAAATACCTTTTTCTCATTAAAGGAGATATTGTTGTAGGTCACGAGGTCATTGTCTGGAAATATCCTTACTGCTTGTTGAATGGCGTCGGGATAATCGTTCTTCAGGGCTTTGGCATAGGGAGGCGCCAGGTAAGGGATGTTTCTAAGATCGCCATTCATGTGGCTTCTGCGCATGACGCGATAGATGTGTTCCCCGTTTTTGTGGAATCTGTCATAGCTGAATTCATTCATAATAAACAGGAAGATCATCAGGCAGCATACGATGCCAACTGTTAACCCCAGTACATTGATCACCGAAAACATTTTTTGTTTTCTACAGTTCTTGATTGCCAGCAACAGGTAATTTCTCAGCATGATAACAGGTTTGATAGATATTAGTCGGCCACCTTCAACGGAAGTATGACCCAGGCTGAATGGAACAATGGGTATGCCATTTGTTAAATAGTTTGCCAATCAGTGAGTTAAGTAATAATATATATAAGATTCTGTACGAAACCGGACAGTCAGTGTTCTAAGACGGGATGGCTTCCTGTGGTAGGCCTATGCCTGGTCGCTTTAAAACAGATCGTTTATTTTAATAATGCAAGAAAAATAAAATTATCTAGTTTGTGCTGAATAAATGCAAAAAAAGGTAAATTGAATTATCGGTTGCCCGCCTATATGCAAAATCTCATTTTCCCCGGCCCTTCTTCATATTAAAACCAAAACACAAGTCACATGAGAAAAGCAGAACTGCTTACGGGCATAGCTATGCTCATATGCCATCTTCTCTTTGCAAGGCAAACTGGCATCACCGGTAAGATCACCGACTCCAAAGATGGAACTCCCATTGCAAACGCTACGGTAAAGGTAAAAGGCGGCGGTGCTACCGTCTCTAACGCCGAGGGCATTTTTACGTTGCCGCACCTGGCTGCCGGTGTAATGCTCGAAATTTCTTCCATTGGTTATTTAACTAAAAGTGTAAAAATTGTTTCTGGTAAAAATCTCTCCATCCTGTTGGATTATGACCCCAAATCGTTGAGTGAAGTAGTGGTGACGGGGGTGGGGGTTGCTACCAGCAAAAAAAAGATAGGCATCTCCGTTGAATCCATTACTGCAGACAAGCTTCCTGCGGTACCATCCGGTTCTATTGATCAGGCGCTGGTAGGTAAAATAGCCGGTGCGCAGATCAGCAGCATAGATGGAACGCCTGGTGCGCGTACCAATATCCTGCTGCGTGGTATCAACTCGTTGCAATCCGGTACGCGGCCAATGATCCTGATAGATGGTATTGAAGTAAGAGCAACCGATCTGAACGCCCTTGATTTGAGCAATGTAGAAAGAGTGGAAGTAGTGGAAGGCGCAGCTTCTGCAACTATTTACGGTGCACAGGGAGCCAATGGCGCTATTCAGATCTTTACCAAAAAAGGAAAGGCGGGTAAGATCAGTATTGATGTGTCAAGCAGTTATGGTATCGGCACTTACCTTAATACAGGAGATCTGCACAAGCCCGCGACCCATGGTTTTAAAACCGATGCCAATAACAATGTGGTAGATAATAACGGGGTGATCATCCAGGTTAAACCGGATGGCACCTATACGGCGGGAGTGAATATAGATGGCGTTACCCAGGGCGGCATTGTATGGAACAGTACCTCTCCCGCCACAGATGGCAGCAAGCCATATGGCCAGAACCTGAAGTATTATGATCACTTTAAACAATTGTTCCGTTCGGCAGCCACTATCAATAACAGTATCAGTATATCGGGGGGGGGCTAATAAAACTGATTTTGCCTTAACGGCCTCCCGTTCCTATCAGGAAAGTGCTATCAGGAAGAACGGCGCGCTCAATCGCTACAATTTTACCTCCAATGTAGGTGCAGAGGTCTTTAAAGGGTTCAGGCTGCGTTCTATTACGCAACTGATCTACCAAAAGAACAATTTCAATCCTTCTTATGCTGGTGGTAGTGATGCTATTTATCAGATGTTGAACAGTTCTCCCTTCTTTGATCTCGATTGGAAGGATGCGAATGGAGATTATGCCTACAGGCTCAATGCATCGCCGGTAAGCATCAATGGCGCCAACCCCAATTATTATTTCCAGTATTCCAACGGCAAAGATGAGACCGTAGATCTTATACAGAATATCCAGGCAGCCTACCATATCAATCGATTTATTGACCTGGAAGCCAAATATGGTATAAACTATGAAAAAGAAGACATTGCAAATGTTTATAAGAACCAGTCACAGAATATCAACGCTGTTAGCAGAAGCGCATTTATCGGTGGTTTCAGTTCCAATGCCGGCGGGCTTTCCAATACTTCTTACACCACTACCTTCCAGAATGCATTAACATCGGCAACCATCCATCTCGACCTTGAGAAGGACCTTCACATAAAGCTTCCCATTACAGCTACTACATACGCCGCTTATGACTATCGAAAAAATGTGTTTAAACAATATACCACCACAGGCGATGGACTGCAATTATACCCGGTATACAATATGCGGCAGACCAATACCCAGCAGGTGACCGTAGATTTAAAAAGACCTTTTGTTACATTTGGCTGGCTGGTAGACCAGGCGTTCGATTATGGCAGCATTGGTGGTGTAAAGGCGGGTTTAAGAAGCGATTACTCATCAGCATTCGGCCGTGGCGCCACTCCACAAACCTTTTACCACGGCAACGGCTATCTCCGGGTTTCACAATTCAAGTTCTGGCAGGGCCTTTCCGCTATCCTGCCCGAGTTCAAACTGCGGGGAGGCTATGGCGAAGCGGGTATACAGCCCGGTGCCTTTGACAGATATGTGGTTTTGTCTACCAAAAGCATCGGCAGCGCACTTGCTTTTTATGCTTCCAATACTCAAAGCAATCCCGACCTTCGCGTAGAGATCTCGAAAGAGACCGAGATCGGCACTGATGTTACTATAAATCTCAATAAAGGAGAATGGTTTTCCAATCTGGGTGTAAGCTCCACCTTCTGGAAAAGAAAAAGCAAAGATGTGATCTATGCAGTAGATGCGCCCCCTTCTTCCGGTGGCGGAAGCTATCTTACCAATGCATTCTCCCTGTCCTCGAACGGGTTTCAGTTTTCGCTTAATTTGAACGTTGCGGCTACCAAAAACCTGGCATGGGATTTTACTACCACCTTCGGGCATCAGACTTCAAAAATTGATGCAGTGTCCACTAACCAGGATATTGTATTGACTGCCTCCGCCGGTAGTACCAACCTGGTATTAAAAGCAGGCGACAAAATAGGACAGATCTATGGATTGAAAACCTTTACAAGCATAGAGCAAACGCGCAAAGACGGTACACAGTATATCAGTAAAGCCGATGTAGGAAAATACCAACTGGTGAATGGTAGGGTGGTAGATACCGCAACCCGGGGCATTATGTTCACCAATGAAACCTTTGCTATTGGCGATCCTAATCCCAAATTCAACGCCTCCTTTATCAACAGCTTACGGTTTAAAGACTTTATCACCTTGTCATTCCAGTTCGATTGGATCTACAAGAACCATTTATATAATCAGACAAAAGAATGGATGTACCGGGATGGGATCCACGGAGACTTTGGGGAAAAAGTGACAATAAACGGTCAAACGGCGGCCTTTTCCAATTATTACATCAGCGCTTATTCCGATATGTGGGGAAGCATAAACGGGGCACGCAATTCCACCAAGGATTATTTTTATGAAGATGCTTCTTTTGTAAGGTTACGGAATGTGTCCCTTGCAGTGGATGCAGCCCGGATTTTTTCTATCAAATATTTCCAGAAGCTGCAACTGGTGTTGTCGGGCAGAAACCTGTGGACCGCCACCCAATATACAGGCCTTGATCCTGAGATCAATGCAGGTACCAGCAACTCCGCTTACGAACGGGGTATTGACCATAATTCAATGCCCAATATCAAAACCTATCAGATCGGATTGAATCTTGGTTTTTAATCAAAAATTATTATTCCAATGAAAGTAAAGATAATATATATACTATGTGTGCTGGTGGTTATTCAGGAGGGTTGCAGAAAAGAAGAATTAAATGTACAAAACCCGAATTCGCCCACACCGGAAAACGCAAAAACAGAAGCAGGGATCCTGTCCTTAGCACTCGGCGCGGTATATCAAACAGGTTTTAACGGTATCACAGATACGAAATATTCAGGTTCGTTCCTGGGAAGCAGTTTCTGGTTCCTGGCGCCTGCCTATCACGACCTGATGGCCGATGTGATATCTGCTGAAGCAGCTAATAACATCACCAATCAGGTAAGCGTACCCGATTACGTGGTATTTGACGATGGCAGCAAGGTAACCAACTCGGCGCCTGCCAAACAGGTAGTACGGCTCAATAATTCGCGTACCAAGGCAGGGAATAATATGTTCTATTTTGAATGGACATGGATGTACTATTTAAACAATGCCTGCAACCTGGTGCTTGAAACAGTAGAAAGCGTACCTTTTACCGGCGATGCTGCTACTAAAAAAAATGCCTTAAAAGCCTGGGCCTATTTCTGGAAGGGATATGCCTATTCCAGGATCGGTTCTATTTATTATGCCGGTCTTATAAAAAATGAATCTGCTGTTAATAGTGGACTTTACAGACCAAGCGCTGAAATAATAGCAGAGTCCGATGCCAACTACAACAAAGCTATGGAGGCATTGAACGGCATTAGCACGCTATCTGATTATACCGCCGTGTTAAAAGTGCTGATCCCAACGCAATGCCAAACGGGCAAGGGCGGCGCGCTCACACCTGCCATGTGGATCCATACGATCAACACAATGAAAGCACGTAATATACTGGCAAATAAAAGGGTAAAAGACATGACCGCTGCCGATTGGAATAACATTCTTACCCTGGTAAATAACGGTGTTACCAGCAGTGATCTTGTATTTACCGGCCGTTCGGCTTCAGCAGGAAGTTTTCTTAGTGCAACCACCGGCAGCGTAGCAGCAATGACAACAGGCGACCCAACCAGCACTACCTATAAGATCAGTGAACGCCTGATACAGGAATATAAAACAGGTGATCAAAGGCTGGCAAATAATTTTTCAAAGGTAACCGCCTATCTCAATCAAAAAGGAGGATTCACTTTCAGTACCAGGTACAGGTTGTTAGACGGTGGCAATGCCCTAAGCGGTGTACAGATAGTATCCAGCAGAACAGTAGGAGCGTATGAATTATACCTGGCTGCCACGTACGAAGAAAACGAACTGATGAAGGCCGAAGCCAATATAAAACTCAATAATATCGCTGCCGGGCTTGCCAGCGTGGATGCCGTGCGGACCTATCAGGGTTCAGGGATTACGGCAGTTTCGGGCGTCATTACAGATCAGGCCCAGGCGTATGAAGAATTGCGCAGGGAAAGAAGAACAGCATTGCTGTTCCGCAACGTTTCCCTGTATGATTATCGCCGCTGGGGATACCTCGATGATATTTCAGCAGGCGGGGGCAGGACTAATACCGTGGTAGTAAGCAGTACCGGAGTAGTGAACACCAAAGCCACCATCAATTATAATTTTTTGGACTACTGGGATGTGCCGGATGATGAATTGTCTTTAAACCCTCCGGTTACCGGCAGTGCGCCAGTGCAGAATCCTAAATAACTGCCTTATCCTTGAATTTTTCTCATGTTTACGAGGCAGTAGCACCCTCGTCAATAGTCCCCGAAGTCTAGTCGGGGCTATTGTTTTTATAGCAGTCGCCAGTAACAAATACACCTGGTAGCTATAATATACTGACAGTGTTATAAAACCGAACAATTGTTAGTGGAGCTCGAAAGGAGTGAACTCATTAAATTAGTAGTCACTTTTTTAATAGCCTTTATAAGAGCAGTTTGGTTATTTTAGCAATAACTTTATTGTAATTCAATCTAACGATATGCCAGGATCAAATTTTAATCGTCGTAAGTTTTTGAAAGATGCCGCCACTGTAACAGGGATGGGTTTGTTTGCTTCATTCCCTGAGGGAATAATGGCTGCAGATAAATCTCCTTCCACAACCGATGTATCTGCCGCCAGCCTCTATGATGAACCACGCATAAAATTTTCTGTCATTGGAATTAACCATGCCCACATTTATGGGCAGGTAAATGCGGTGATACGGGGTGGGGGACAATTGGTATCACTCTATGCAAAAGAACCCGACCTGGTTGCTGAATTCACCAAACGATACCCACAGGTAAAGGTGGCTGCCAGTGAAAAAGAAATTCTGGAAGATAGGTCCATTCAATTGGTGCTCAGTTCTGCTATTCCGATTGACCGCGCCGGTATTGGCATTCGCGCCATGCAGCATGGAAAGGATTATATGTCTGATAAACCAGGGATCATCACACTGGAGCAACTGGAAGAGGTGCGCCGGGTGCAAAAGCAAACAAACCGCATCTATTCCATCATGTACAGCGAACGGTTCGAGAACAAAGCAACGGTGAAAGCAGGAGAGCTGGTAAAAGCCGGCGCCATTGGAAATGTTATACAAACGGTTATTCTTGCTCCCCATCGCATGAGTGCAAAAGACCGTCCACAATGGTTTTTTGATAAAAAGAATTTTGGGGGCATTATTACCGATATCGGCTCGCATCAGTTCGATCAGTTTCTTTTCTTCACCAATTCAGATAAAGCCGAGATCGTTTCTTCCCAGATTGGCAATGTGACCCATCCGCAATATCCCGGCTTTGAAGACTTTGGGGATATCATGTTGCGTGGAAATGGCGGTACCGGTTATATCCGGGTTGATTGGTTTACCCCTGACGGATTAAAAACATGGGGCGACGGAAGATTGACCATTCTTGGTACCAAGGGGTATATTGAAGTTCGTAAAAACATTGATATTGCTGGTCATCCCGGCGGCAACCATCTTTTTTTAGTCAATGATAAAGACACCCAATACATCGATTGTAATAATGTAGAGTTGCCGTACGGTAAGCAGTTGGTGGATGATGTAATTAACCGGACAGAAACTGCTATGACCCAACATCATTGTTTCCTGGCCACAGAGCTGGCCCTGAAAGCGCAAAAGAATGCACAGCATCTCAATTTGAATAAAGCATAAGAGTATATACAACCTGGATTCAACTATTGCTTAAATTTAGAACAGGAAAGAATAATTTAAACCTTATATGCCATATGAATAACAAAAAGATCAGCCGTAAAAAGTTTGTAACAGATACGGCAAAAGCAACCTTAGGTACCGCACTTAGTTTGAGTTTACCGTCTATTGTTCCATCTTCTGTATTTGGGAAAAATGCACCCAGCAACCGAATCAATGTGGCGTCCATTGGTTGCGGAAGAATCTCCGTTACCCACGACATGACGTTGGTTGCCCGGTATGGCGGGGCCAGGATCATTGCGGTTTGTGACCTGGATAAAGCCAGGGCAGATGCCGGCGTGCAGGCAGTCAAAAATAATTATCAAAGAGCTGCAGACCGAAACGGCGGTCTCACCGGTGATTGGGATATAAAAGTGTATTACGATTACCGGGAGTTGTTGCTGAATAAAGACATCGATGCCGTACACATTAGTTTACCCGATCACCAACATGCCATTGTAGGTGTTCATGCGGTACAGGCAGGCAAAGATGTATATCTGCAAAAGCCTGCTGCATTGACCGTTGAAGAAGGAAGGATCTTAAGCAATGAAGTAAAGAAGACCGGGCGTATTTTACAAATGGGCAGTCAGCAAAAATCACTGAATCCCTGGCCTCAGTTTAAAAAAGCCTGTGAGCTGGTCCGCAATGGGCGTATTGGCAAATTACAAACGATCGAAGTAGGATTGCCGGGCGATCCAGGCGGAGGTAATTCCACTAAAATGGTGGTTCCTTCCACCCTGAATTACGATGCCTGGTTGGGTTCCACCCCCGACGTGTATTACACGGAAGACCGGGTGCATACGCTGGATGCAAGTATGAAGGGGATCACCAGCCGGCCCGGCTGGTTACGTTGCGAACAGTTTGGCGCAGGCATGATAACCGGTTGGGGCGCTCATCACATCGATACCGCGCATTGGGCCATGGGTACAGAATACAGCGGCCCGATAGAGATCTGGGGCAAAGGAAATTTCCCCACCGATGATCCGGGCTATAAAGGGCTTTGGGATGTGCATGGGATCTTTCGCACAGAAGCTCTATATGCCAATGGGGTACACATGATCGTTTCCAATGAATTGCCTAATGGCATCAAGTTCATTGGGGAAGATGGGTGGATCTGGGTGACCCGTGGCAGTTACGTGACCGACAGCGATCCTATTGCTGATAAAGACGGTGTGAAACCCATTGATGCAAGCAATCCGAAGATCCTGCAATCAGTGATTGGCCCAAATGAAATTCACCTGTACGAAAGTGCCGAGCAACATGCCAACTGGCTGGATTGTATAAAATCCCGGAAAGAACCGGTGGCGCCGATTGAAGTGGGGCATCGGTCCTGCAGCGCCTGTTTGCTGCATCACATTGCTATGAAGGTAAAAAGAAAGATCTATTGGGACCCTCAGCAGGAGACTTTTAAAAATCACGATAAAGAAGCAACCGCATTGTTGTCAAGACCAAGAAGGAAAGGCTATGATTTTAATGTATAATACAATGAAAAGACTAACAGGCTTACTTATACTGTTCTCAATGATGGTATCATGTGGCGATCAGCCAACTCAATCACAAAAATCGATCCGGCTGATAACCCTGGACCCCGGACACTTTCATGCAGCGTTGGTGCAAAAGACCATGTATGAAGATGTTGACTCCGTTGTGCAGGTGTATGCACCAGGGGGCAGGGACCTGCAATTACACCTCGATAAGATCAATGCCTACAACACAAGAAAGGACAATCCCACTACCTGGAAGTCAGAAGTGTATACAGGAAATGATTTCTTTGAGAAAATGGTAGCCGATAAAAAAGGCAACGTGGTGGTGCTTTCGGGTAACAATCAAAAGAAAGCCGATTATATTTTAAAGAGTTTACAAAGCGGGTTTAATGTTTTTGCCGACAAACCAATGGCTATTAATGGCAGTCAGTTTGAACAATTAAAGCTGGCATTTGATGCGGCGGACAAAAACAAACTGCTGTTGTATGATATCATGACCGAACGTTTTGAGATCACTAACCGGTTATTGCGGGAGCTTTCCCAGGACCCGGAGATTTTTGGAACATTGGTGAAAGGTACCGTTGCTGATCCGGCTGTTGTAAAAACAAGTATCCATTATTTCTACAAATTTGTCTCAGGCAATGTACTTACCAGACCCGAGTGGTTCTTCGATGCTTCACAACAGGGAGAGGGAATTGCTGATGTAATGACCCATTTGGTTGACCTGGTGCAATGGGAATGTTTTCCTGAGCAAACCATTGATTATTTAAAAGATCTTCAGCTTGATTCGGCAAAACGGTGGACAACCGATTTAAGTCTGAACCAATTTAAAACGCTGACAAAAGCGAATGCTTTTCCTGCCTATTTAAAAAGCAGCGCGGTTAACGATACACTGCTGAAAATTTTCTATAACGGCGAGATCAACTATACCATCAAAGGCGTTCATGCAAAGACCACCGCGCTGTGGGATTACCAGGCGCCTGCCGGTGGTGATAATTACTATGCACAGATGAAGGGTACCAAAGCCCGGCTTGTGATCAGACAGGGCAACGCGGAAAAATATAAACCAGTATTGTATCTGGAACCAGTCGACAAAAACTTCAATCCCATAGAGGCGTTTAAAAAAGTGCAGGCAAAATTCCCGGGTATAGAACTGGTAAAAGCAACAAACGGCTGGCAGGTTGTTACTGACAAATACAGCGAAGGGCACGAAGAGCATTTTGCCCGGGTAACCCAAAACTTTTTGCAATACCTCAAAAATAAGAACATGCCTTCCTGGGAAGTGCCCAATATGCTGGCGAAGTATTTTGTTACCACAAAGGCTTTGGAGTTGGCTTCAAAAAGGTAGAAGGAGGAAGTTTAAAGTTGAAGGTTGAAAGTTGAAAGTTTAAAGTTGAAAGCTTGTGCCATTATAGGACAAGACCTGTAAGGTCCGCCATTGGGTCTTGCACAACTAGTGGGTTCAATCGGTCCTGACAGGTCGTAGTTCTTAAAAAAAGATTTGTCAGGACCTATAATGGCGCAAGCGTCCGCTTAAACACTAAAGGGTGGATTCCCCCCAAAGGGGGCTAACCCTGGCGGTATTCCTGAAAACAATTTCATTTGTTCTGCAAACAACCTGCAAAGGAAAATAACCGTCTGGTTAACGGGATTGGTTGAATTTTAAAAGTATTTGACTAAAAATTGAACCAACTCGTCCCAACACGCAGGTAAGTTTGTTAAAACAATCCGTTGCAAAACATATGAAATATTCTATAGTATTAATAGCCCTTTCCCTGTTTGCTGCTGCTGATGCCGTTGCGCAGAACAGCGCGCAAAAAAGTCCTGACCGAATTGATCCCCGGCCATTTGCCGATAATTCAAATCATTGGTATATGGGCCCTGATAAAAAACGGATGATCAATCCCATGCCAGGCAAACCAAAATATGAGCCCACCCGGTTGGCAGAGATCGGTGATAACATGATCCTTTTTCAAAAAGACAATGGCGGCTGGCCAAAGAATTACGACTTCTTTGCTATTCTCACCGATGCACAGAAAGATTCCGTAAGCAGCCGGCACAGCGAATTGAACACCACCTTTGATAACGGCACCTGCTTTACCCATATCGCGGCGCTTTCTGTTATTTATAAAAATACAGGCATCGCCAAATACCGCGATGCTGCATTAAAAGGACTTCATTTTTTGCTCAAGGCACAATATTCGAATGGCGGCTGGCCGCAATATTATCCACTTGAAGAAAAGGGATATAGTAAAGAGATCACCTTTAACGATGGCGCCTTTGACGGTATTATGGAATTGCTGCGGGATATACTTAACTCAAAGCCGCAATACGACTACCTGGATGCATATGACCGCCAACAGGTGGAGCAGGCATTTACCAAAGGCATTGATTGTATCGTTAAAACACAGATCAACGATCAGGGTGTTCCTACGGCCTGGTGTCAGCAATATGATGAGCATACGTTACAGCCAGCCTGGGCCAGGAAATTTGAGCCTGCAAGTATTTGTAACGCGGAAAGCGCTGATCTGGTGCTTTTCCTCATGAGTATTGACCATCCCGATCAACGCGTGGTGGATGCCATACAGTATGCCGTGAAATGGTTTCAGGATTCAAAGATCTACAACACCCGGATCGATGTAATTCAAGCACCCCGAATGGAGACGCCCTTCCGGGTTTCTACAACCGACCGGGTGGTGGTAAAAGATACAACAGCCGCGCCCATCTGGACACGATATTATGAACTGAAGACCCACAAACCCCTGTTCTGTAACCGGGACAGCAAGGTCGTCTACTCACTGGCAGAGGTAGACCGCGAAAGACGGGATGGCTACGCATGGTATACCTATGCCCCGCAAAAAGCATTGAATAAATATCCCGCCTGGCAAAAGAAATGGGCACCCGGTAAAGATGTGCTGGCTGTAAAATAACGGGAAGAAAATTATATCTCACTCACTGTATACGGGCGTTACAGGTAGGTACGTGACGCCCTTTTCATACCGCTGTGTTAATTTGAATATCAGAAATAGCAAACCGAATTAAAGCTTTAAGTTGAGATGACCTGTAAGGTCTGCTTCAGAGATTTGCGGAACCAAGAGCTAAGCAGACCCCGCAAAGCGGGGCAGGCTCTGACAGGTCTAATTCGCATCACTTCGAACACGACCTGTCAGGAGCGCATAAGCCGGCTATTATTGCAAGCTCAAATGACGCACCTTACAGGTCAGTCATCGTTCAACTGGCTTTTATTCAGTTGTTACTGTTATGCTTATGCTATAACCATTATTCAAAACTAACGCTTCGTATGAAAAAAATGACATGCTTGCTATGGATGCCCATCCATACGGGTAAGGCTTGCCCTAAAAAAGCCGCTCCGTTCCGAACGCCCCGATCTGGCAATGTTTTTCTTCCGTTTTTTATGGTAATCCTGTTATTGCTTCTTGCCGGTGTTTCACATGCCCAGCAATGGCAGGTCCTTGGCAATGAACAGGCAGTAACTGCTGCAGCCAGCAGCTACACCACTATTGTATTGGTGAGTGAAGGCGGAGCTGATGTGCCCTATGTGGCTTTTACAGAAAGCGGTGTAGGTAAAGTAAAAAAGCAGCAATCCGACGGCTCCTGGGCGCAGGTGGGCAACAATCTCAGTACAGGCAGTACTTCGTATACCCGCATTTATACAGATCATGCCGGTGCTTTGTATGTGACCTATATGGATAGGGCCGCCGGTAACCGGCTGGCCATAAAAAGGTATAATGCGGCAACGGATACCTGGCAGCCACTGGGCGACAACAGCGCCAACCTGTATGTGTCTGCGGGTTCCGTGAACAATGGTGTTTCCCAATACAGTTCTACACCACGTAGTTCACTGGTCTTTGATTCCAACCATATGCCCTACATTGCATTTGGTGATAACGGCAACCTGGTGCCCTTTGTTAAAAAGTTCGATAACGGTGCCTGGGTAACGGTGGGTGACAGTTCCGTTAGTTCGGCGGGCAAAGCTGTGGCTATGTCATTGGTGATAGATGAAAATGAGGTGCTCTGGTTGGCGTATTGCAGTCTTGCCAGTAATACGGCCACCACCGGAAGCCTGGCGCTCTATAAATATAACGGCAGTGCCTGGACGGCCGTTACCGCTGCCATCAGCGGCATTCGCCATACCAGCATGGCCCTTAATGCTGCCGGTAACCTGACCATCGCTTATTTTAATACGGGTAACTCAAACAAAGCTACCATAATTACGTACGACAAAAGTGTGGGCACCTGGAGTTCCTCTACGGCGCTAAGTGGCCGGGATGCACCTGGCATAAGTCTGATAAGAGACAACAGCGGCAACCTGTACTGTTCATTTATTGATGCTGTTTCTTCAACTGCTGTATCGGCCGCCCGGGTGTTCAAATTATTTACTGGCAGCACCACGTGGAAAGAATTAAAAGATCCCGCTGTGGCTACCGGTATTGATCAGCCGGTAGGAAATCTGGGTATGGCTGTTGGAAGCGACACCGCCAGTGCCAGCATCGTTTACACAAAAACAAGTACTGCCGGTTTTTCCACCCCGGTTGTACGCAAATTCATTCCGCCACCGCCACCAGTAACGCTTACCACTACGCTGGTAAGCAACATCACTACAAATTCCGCAACAGGCGGAGGTTTTATTTCCAGCGATGGCGGATCGCCATTGACGGAAAGAGGGTTGGTGTATAGCCTTTCTATCAACCCCACCATTGCCGATAATAAAGTGGTTGCTGCCAGCGCCGATACGGGGACCTACAGCGTTACCCTCAGTAACCTGACACCCGCCACGGCTTATTATGTGCGGGCCTATGCCATCAACGCCGGTGGAACATACTATGGGAACAATGTTCGCCTGAGTTCCCGGGCAATGGCCGATGCGGTGGTAAATACGCCCAAACAAATGGAATACCTTACACGCGCCGTGGTGGCCATGCGTCGCGATGTGAACACTGTATATGTAGGCTGGCGTTTGCTGGGGACCGACCCGGCCGGTATTGCGTTCAATTTGTATCGGGATAGCATAAAAGTAAATGCAATACCTATTACCAATTCCACCAATTACGTTGATTCTATAGCCACCAATGGTACTTATTTCGTTCGACCGGTTTTAAATGGGGTAGAGGGTGTGCAAACTGAAACGGTACCGGTTTGGGCGAACAACCAGTTGCATATTCCATTGCAAATTCCCCCTGGCGGTACAACGGTTGACGGCGTTGCCTATACGTATACGGCCAACGATTGTTCGGTAGGGGATGTAGACGGCGATGGGGTGTATGAGATCTTTCTCAAATGGGACCCCACCCGGTTAAACCATAATTCGGGTGGTTATTCCGGTGAGCAGATCATCGATTGTTATAAACTCGACGGCACCCGGCTGTGGCGCATTAACCTGGGCAAGAACATAAATGCCGGTCCGCACTTCACCCAGTTTATGGTGTATGATTTTGATGGGGATGGTAAAGCGGAAATGATCTGTAAAACGGCCGATGGCACTATGGATGGCGCCGGTGTTGTGATCGGCGATCCGCTGGTGGATTATCGCAATGCTGCTGGCTGGGTTGACAAAGGACCTGAATTCCTCACTGTATTCAATGGCCTTACCGGAAAGGCCATGGCCACTATAAATTACGAACCTGCCCGCGGTGCTTACACCGATTGGGGTGATGGGTATGGCAACCGGGCGGAACGTTATATTAATGCCGTTGCTTACCTCGATGGCGCCCGCCCCAGTGTGATCATTGGTCGTGGTTATTATAACAAACTGGTACGTGCCGCATACGACTGGCGCAATGGCCAGCTGACCCTGCGCTGGAAATTCGACAGTAAGGATAGCACGGATGCTGCCAACAACGCGTACAGCGGCCAGGGCAATCACCAGATGACCATTGGCGATGTAGATGGCGATGGTAAAGATGAGGTGATCAGCGGTTCCTGTGCTATTGACGATGATGGCACCCGCCTGTGGACCAACCGCAATGGCCATGGTGATGCCCTGCATATGACCGATATGGACCCTGACCGGCCCGGCCAGGAGATCTGGATCTGCCAGGAAAACCCCAATGAATACGCCCCATACGGCTTACGGTTTAACGATGCCGGCACGGGCGAAACGATCTTTGGCATTCCAACAGGCAGCGATGATGTGGGGCGCGCACTGGCTGCCGATCTCGATTCTGCGCATAGAGGGTATGAATTGTGGGGATCTTCAGGCAGTGGCCTGTACAATGTCAAAGGCGAATTGATCAGTACCAAACGGCCTACGTATAACCATGCCGTATGGTGGGATGGGGACCTTGCCCGCGAATTGCTAGATGGGAACGTATTGGACAAATGGCGGCCCGATCTCAATGGAAGTGCCCGGTTGTTCACCATCTACCAGGCAGCGCCGGTAACGGGCAATAACGATACCAAGAAGAATCCCTGTCTTACTGCCGATCTGTTTGGCGACTGGCGGGAAGAAATACTGTTGCGCTATTCAGATAATACCCAGCTGGTATTATTCACCACCAATATTCCTACCAACCACCGCATTTATACACTTATGCATGATCCGCAATACCGTACGGCTGTTGCCTGGCAGAATTCAGGCTACAACCAGCCACCGCATCCTTCCTTCTTTTTGGGATACGATATGCAAACACCGCCCATGCCGAATATTGAACTGGCAAAGCAGGAGCAGACCATTACTTTTGATACACTCGGTATTAAAGCATATGGTCATGCCGACTTCGATCCCGGCGCTATCGCTACTTCCGGTCTGAAGGTAGAGTATGTTTCATCCAATGCGGCGGTGGCTGCTATCGTTAATGGCAAGGTGCATTTAACCGGAACAGGCACTACGGATATTATCGCAGTACAACCCGGAGACAACAGGTATAAAGCAGCCATACCCCAAATGCAAACACTTACGGTGAATGACAGTACTCCACCGAGCCAGCCACAGGCCCTCACTACCGTGAAGGCGCTGCATGAAAAAGTACAATTGATCTGGCTGGCGTCCACCGATGATATTGGGGTGGCCGGCTATTATATTTACCGGGACGGTATTCCCCTGAACACAGGACCGGTGAGCGGTACTTCCTTTATTACCGATGCGCCGGCCGGTCCCATCGTATATACCTATACGGTGATTGCGGTGGATGCGGCCGGAAACCGGTCGCCCGAAAGTGCGCCGGCCCGGTTCACCAACAGCAATGGCCACGGGGGCGGCAATACTTCACAGGAAGTTCTGAAAATATTCCCCAATCCTTCAGACGGGAACTTTAAACTGCGGTTGAACAGTCAGGAAACCGGGCTGGTAACAATTATCATTTCGAATACAGCCGGTAACGTAATTCAGCAGCTAACGGACCGCAAACAAGGCAATTTGTATCAAAAAGAGATCCGGCTGAAATGTCCTTCAAAAGGAATGTACCTGGTGCAGGTGGTTGTTGGAACATTTACGCAAACGGCTATCGTTATTATTAAATAATATTTGATACAGCGTTGTGACAAGCTGGGCTGTCTCTTAAACAGAGGCAGCCCTTTTTATTGGGAAAAACAGGCAATATTCAAACCGCTTTGGTTACACAAAAAGAACCCGGTACATAGAGAAAAGCGTGAACTTTAGTTATTACGATTTAGCCTTTGATTGAATATGTAAATATAGTCAGTACCCCTCAGGATAGCACAGGATGGTTCAGGATGATTTTAGCAACTGGAAAGGATAACTTACTAGTGCTTTTGATAAATTAAACTTGAACTGCTAATATGAAACAATCGATTGCTTGCAGGCGATACGCCCTGCTCATCTCGCTATTGAATCTTTTTGCCATTTTTTCCTTTGCGCAAAATAGTTTCCCCGTAACCGGTAAAATAACAGACAATGCGGGTAATCCGCTGCAGGGTGTTACGGTACAGGTGAAAGGCTCCAAAGTGGTAACGCAAACAAGTGCAGATGGATCTTTTTCCATCAGTGCGCCGTCAGGGACTTCAGTGCTTGTATTTAGTTCTGTTGGGTTCAATGCCAAAGAAGTGGCACTTGAGAACAAAGGAACAATAACTGTAACACTGGCCAATGCCGATACTTCCATGGACCAGGTGGTGGTCATTGGATATGGCGCGGTAAAAAAGAAAGATGTAACCGGCGCTGTTACTGGTATCAATGAAAAAGAAATAAAATCAAGACCGGTAGATAATGCCTTGCAGGCCATGCAGGGAAAAGTAGCCGGCGTTGATATCGGCTCCACCGAACGTCCCGGTACCGTAGGTACTATCAATATCCGGGGTGTTCGTTCTTTAACAGCCTCCAATACGCCGTTGTACGTTGTAGATGGAATACCCCTGATGACCGGTGGTATTGAGTATATAAACCCCAATGACATCGAGTCCATAGACGTGCTGAAAGATGCCTCCGCCACCGCTATATACGGTTCCCGGGGCGCTAATGGGGTGGTGATCGTCACTACTAAACAGGGCAAGGTTGGTAAGACCACCCTTAGTTTAAACGTGGCTACCACAGCAGAAAAGCTGATCGACAGACAAGACATGTTCAATTCAGGGGATTATATAGAGTTTCGCCGCTGGGCCAAATATTATCAGAGCCCAGGCACAAACCCACGTGGCGATCAGCCCACTATAGCAAAAGATAAAGAATATTTCCTGGCCACCGCCGATCCATCGGCCTGGGCAAATATTGCCAAAGGCTGGGAGTCTGGAACCTGGGACCCCTCAAAAGTGCCAACAACCGACTGGCGCGGAATGGTAACCCAAACCGGCATAACACAGAACCTGAATTTAAGTGTTAGCGGGGGGAGTGAAAAGGCAAAAATGTATGGCTCTTTTGGTTATTTGAGCAATAAAGGAACGGTAAAAGGCCAGAGTTATAAAAGGTACACCGTTAACCTGAATGCCGACTTAAATGCCACCAAGTGGTTCCAGTTTGGTACGAACCTCACCGTTTCCTACAGTATACAGGAATTTGGACAATCTAAAATAGGCGCCACAACAGTATCTTCCTCAAACAGCCTGTATGAATCTGCCCGGGCGCTGTTCCCTTATGCGGTACCTTACGATTCTTTGGGAAACAGGATCTATAACCCGGGTGGTGACATCGCTTTTAAAAATGTGGCCGAGGAGTGGAATTTAAATCAGGACCAGCGAACAACCCTTCGTGCTTTTGCCAGTATATATGGGCAGGTAGACTTTGGTTCCATCATTCCTGCTTTGAAGAATTTAAAATACCGGTTGAATTTTGGGCCTGATTTTTCTACCTATAAGGATGGCACCTACATCGACGCCAATTCTGTGATCAGTAGCGGCGCCAATTCCGCTTCACTTAATAAACAGCAAACATTTTCTTACACCCTCGATCATTTGCTCTATTATAATAGATCCTTTGGCGAGCACGACCTGGGGCTTACCTTGCTGAGCAGCCAGACAAAATGGACCAACGACAGTAATTATATTGCTGCAAATGGGATCCCATTTGGCAGTCAGAAATGGAATGCGTTGTCAAAAAGCTATATTCCTTCTGCTAATTTAACGGGGTATGCATCGGGTATTACCGAAAGCCAGTTGCAGTCATTTATGGCCCGCATTAACTACAGCTTTAATGACAAGTATTTGCTAACTGTTTCTGCCCGACGTGATGGCGCCTCTATGCTTGCTGAAGGGCATAAATATGCCTGGTTCCCGTCCATGGCCCTTGCCTGGAGAATGAACAATGAAACTTTTATGCAGAATGCAACCTGGATAAATGACTTAAAATTACGGTTTGGGATAGGGGTTACCGGTAATTCGGCCATCAAACCCTATTCAACCCAGGGTGCCACTACTTCGCTTTTTTATCCGTTTACAACATCTGCTGCCACTACCATTACTCCTGGTGGTATTCCTTCGGCGACTTTTGCCAACCAAACATTGGGCTGGGAAAGGACCACTCAATATAATCTGGGTATCGACTTCTCCATGCTGAACAGAAGGATCTTTGGTAGCCTGGACTTATACAAATCAAGAACAGACGACCTGCTGATGCAAATGTCTATTCCTACGGTTACCGGTTTTACAAATACTTTTGCTAATGTGGGCCAAACTGCCAATAAAGGATTCGATCTGAGTTTAACCACTGTGAATGTAAGCACCAAGAACCTCAGCTGGACAACAAATGCCAGCGTTTCCTGGCAAAAAGACGAGATCAAGACCCTGTCGAACGGAAAGCAGGATGATATCAATAACAACTGGTTCATTGGTGAGTCTGTTGGGATGATCTACGGTTTCCAGGGCTCGGGTCTTTGGCATACGGAAGACTCCTCCACTTATCTGTTATATAATAGAAATCCAAAAGGGAGTGCCAAATTTGCACCGGGCACTGCAAGACCGGTTGATGTGAATGGCGATACCCTTATCGATGCCAACCACGACCGTGTGCTCATTGGCCATTCAAGACCAAGATGGATAGTGGGGATGACCAATACGGTTTCTTATAAGAACTTTGAATTTTCCATCTTCATCTATGGACGGTTGGGATATATGTATAACACAGGGGGCGAATCCCAAGGTGCCCGCGGTACGCAACGCGTGATCGATTATTATACGGAGAACAATACGAATGCAGCCTACCAGCGGCCATTCTATACAGAGGGAGCCGGCGATCCATACTATGTGATATTTGGTTATAAAAATGGTTCATTTCTCAAGATCCGCAATATATCGTTGGGATACAATGTGAACGGGAAAGCATTAAAAACATCCTTTATTTCCAATTTAAAAGCCTATGTACAGGTGGTAAACCCGGGAATGATCTTTTCGAAGATCGACTGGCTGGATATGGATGTGGTTGGCCCTACTTATAACAGGGGGATCACTTTTGGCATAAACGCTTCCTTTTAACCGCAACGATTAACGATAAAAAATAAGACAATGAACATTATAAAATTAATTTTCAATATATCTCTTTTGTCGGGCTTGGTGGTGATGGCATCCTGCAAAAAAAACTTTCTGGATGAGACCCTGACCACCGATAGAAATATGGAATATTTTAAAACCGATGCAGGGATCCAGGCATTGTCCACTGGTACGTATTACCAGGTATTCGCTTTGCCATATAGTTCGGAGTGGGCCTATTGTGCTACCAATTACGGGGTAGATGAGTTTATGGTAGGGGGTGATGGTTCCAACGGTCCATGGAACAACTATGATGGAAATTTCAGGTCAATAGTTACGGTAGTTACCACTAATACTGCACCAGCTAACATTCAGTGGGATACATTGTATACAGGTATAGGCGATGCGAATTTGCTGATCAAGAATGCCACCGCCAGTCTTTCTACCTCCGATGCTATTAAAAAAGTTGCGTTAGGCGAAGGGTATTTTTTCAGGGCCTACTGCTATCTGCGGCTGGTTTCACAATATGGCGGAGTACCGCTGAAGACCGAACCCAGTACAGTTGTTGAAAGGGAGTTTACCAGGGCTTCACCCGAAGAGGTGTACAAACAGATCATCAGTGATTTTAAACAGGCATATGATCTTTTGCCTAATACCAGTTCACCTGCAAAGATCACCAAAGATGCAGCTGCCCATTATCTGGCAAAAGCCTATTTGTTCCGGGCCAGTGAGATCAATGATTCCTGGAATTCAGCTACCAAGGCTGCCGATCTGGCTGCCATAGTGCCTTTGTGTGATGAAGTTATTTCACACCATCCCCTCACTACTAACTTTGCCGATCTTTGGAAATATACCGGCTCTGATGCCCCCAATGAAAAGTTATCGGAACTGATCCTTTCTGCCCAATTTACGGCCGACGTTTCTACAAACGGTGCAAATACCCAGCACCTGTATTGGGGGTCCCGTTACGACGACATTTCGCAGATGCAACGTGATGTTACCGGCGACAGGCCATTTAGCCGGCTGCGTACAACCTACTACATGCTTAGGTTATACGATCAGGTAAATGACTCCCGGTTCTGGAAAAGCTTCAGAACAAAATGGCGGTTGAATAAATCTGCAGGCAACTATTATGTCAATGGCGATCTGGGTATAATGTATGTTTGCAATCAGCCTGGCGATACCCGCTTTTCTGCTTACAAACTGAATGATGTGGTTTTATATTCCAAAACAAACAAAACGATCCCGAACGTATATGTTGCATGGCCCGCGGGTGCTACCAAAGATTGGAACATTCCATTGAATGACCCGCGCTTCCCGCCTTTAAGCAAACATATGGATGGTTCCAGAATAGCGTTAAATGAAACCAGAGGGTTGCGGGATATGAACCTGGCCCGGTCTGCAGAAACTTATTTGATGGCAGCCGAAGCCAAGATCAGGCTGGCAAAACTGGGCACTGGCGCTTATTCCGATGCATTGACCTATATTAATGCCGTTCGGGCCCGCGCCCAATACGTTGCCGGAGAAGACCGTGCAGCTTACTTTGATGGCGGCGGCGCACAAGGTACATCTGGTCAAAGCCCCACTATCAATTCCTTTATCGCTGAAAATTCTTATTACGAATCGAATAATATCGCACCTACTACTGCAGCGTCAGCTTCCCTGGCCATTACAAATATAAATTCTCTGCCTCCCAGTGATGAATATGTGATTGCTACCTTAAAATTATCGGGTGATTATGACAGGATGCTGGCACTGGTACTGGATGAACGTTCCCGGGAACTGGTTGGTGAGTACAAACGCTGGGAAGACCTTTCAAGAACAAAAACCCTGATTTCACGCGTAAGGGCATTTAATCCCCAGGCAGCAGGCAACATCACCGACTTTCATAATCTGCGACCCATTCCGCAAACTTACCTCGATGGGATACAGTTAAACGGTAAGGCTTTGTCGGCAGATGAAAAGCAGTCGCAGCAAAATCCTGGATTCTAACAGCGCACCACATTTATTACATATTAGCAGTAAATACCCCTGACGT
Organism: Niastella soli; assembly: GCF_017742245.1. Classification (GTDB taxonomy): domain Bacteria; phylum Bacteroidota; class Bacteroidia; order Chitinophagales; family Chitinophagaceae; genus Niastella; species Niastella soli. The sequence goes on along the minus strand of NZ_JAGHKO010000004.1, from coordinate 1,177,383 downwards.
TCCCGTCAGGGGTTCTTTTTTATTTTTCGGGTACAAGTGATTGCAACTCAATAGATATTTTTGAGAACTGTACTTATTCGAACCATTTCTGTACAAACAGCGACCTCGTCATAACCACTTGTAAATAGGTTTACAATACATAACCCGAATATGAAACGACTCATTGTTCTGTTTGTACTTTGTTCAATTATAAAGGCCAATGCTGTTGCCAATAGCAAGGAACATCCATTTATAAAAGTGAATGACACGCGCTATAACATTAGCGAACGGGGCGCCATTGGCGACGGAAAAACACTCAATACCCAGGCTATTCAGCTGGTTATTGAAGAGTGTGCGCAAAAGGGAGGTGGCACCATCGTTTTTCCAAAAGGCGTTTTTGTAAGTGGCGCCTTGTTCCTGAAACGCGGCGTAAATGTAGAGTTACAGGAGGGCGCTGTGCTCAAAGGATCAACCAACATCAATGATTATCCAAAATTGAACACGCGTATTGAAGGGCATTTTGAACCCTGGCGTGTTGCATTGATCAATGGTGATAGCCTTGACCATTTGCGGATCACGGGTTCCGGCATCCTGGATGGTAGTGGCGAACCATTTTGGAAAGAATTCTATTCGCGACGTGAAGCTGATAACAAAACTACCAACCTGAACGTTGAACGGCCCCGGCTCACTTTTATTCAGCATTCCAAAGACGTAAAAATAAGTGGCATTACTTTTCTGAACTCAGGTTTCTGGAACCTGCATATTTACAACTGTCAGGATGTAATCATAGAATATTGCCGGTTCCATGCCCCATCGGGTCCCAAACCTTATAACCAGGCGCCCAGTTCAGATGGCATCGATGTAGATGGTTCGCAGAGCATTGCCATTCGTCATTGCTTTTTTTCTGTAGGCGACGATTGTATTGCGCTGAAAGGCTCAAAGGGACCGTTTGCCATGCAGGACCCCGGCAGTTTGCCTGTAGAAAATATCGAGATCAGCGATTGCATCTTTGAAGCAGGCGGGGGCATCGTAACAGTTGGCAGCGAAGCCACCATCGTGCGCAATGTAACCATTCAACGCTGTACTACGCTTCGCCCCACCGTGTTGCGGTTGAAATTGCGACCCGATACGCCGCAGCAATATGAGAACATCACCATGAACGATATAACCCTGGTTGATGGGGGCGCTATTTTCAAAGTATCACCATGGACACAGTACTTTGATCTAAAAGGACAGGCGCCGCCAAAGGCCCTGGTGCGTAATATCAAAATTTCCAATGTGCATGGGAAAGGAAATTCTCTGGGCGAGATAACCGGGCATAGCCTGGCAACCATCAGCGATATCCTGGTTGAAAATGTAGATATAGCACTAAAAAGCACCGACTTCCGGTTGGGTAACGTGCAAAACCTGCGTTTCAAAAATGTAAGGGTGAATGGTAAGCCCATGCCTGCTCCTGAAAGAAAACCATCCGTAGCAAAAAAATAAGATACCTGTATGAACTGTAAGATCGTATTGACAGCCCTGGTTGCCTTTCTGTATAATAGTCTTTTTGCCCAGCTGCAAAAACGTCCTGGCCCAGGCTGGTGCATCCCTGTACCGCGATGCGGTTGACCAACGCATCATCAGCTATCTTAAATCGCTGGGCAAAGAAGGACAGATCTTTAAAACAGAAGCCGATGCCGGTGGTCAGCCCAACATGCCGGAGGGTAAGGCCGGCGCCGACTCAGATGGCGATGGCATTCCCGATAAATGGGAAACGGCGCATCGCCTGAATCCAAAGGACCCCGCTGATGCCGCTGCCGTAAAGAACGGAGGATATACCCGGCTGGAAGAATACTTCCACCAATTGCTCACAACAGGGGGAAACTAACTCATTTGATTTTTGTTGAATACGCCATTTTTCGTTTCTTTTGGTTTCACAAGTTGTGTGGGGGATGTACAAACTAAAAGAAATGATTTTTGGCGTCTGTTACTATAGGATTGCGATTAAACGTCTTTTGTACGTTTTTTCAATGCTCTTCTTATTTACTACAGGACTACACGCACAACCAAAATACAAGATAGAGCATTTTGCAACCGAACAGGGCCTGTCGCACCGGCGGGTAAATTGCATGATGAAAGACCAGGAGGGGTTTATGTGGTTTGGCACCTGGGACGGCATAAACCGGTTCGATGGCCGGGCTTTTGTATCCTACAAATCTTCCCCCTTAGAGAAATATCAACTGGGTAATAGCCGCATAGCACGGGTGGTGGAAGACCAGAACGATCATTTGTGGGTGCAGGCGTATGACTATCAGATCTACCGGTTCGATAAAAAAACGGAACAATTTCTGCCGCTGTCAACGCTGTTGAATCCCGATCACAAAATTGAATTCAATAACATCCTGCTGGCTGCTGATGGTTGGGTGTGGCTACAAACCAAAAACGATGGCATCTTTTGTATATCCCAGTCATCACAGCTATCTTTTTCCCAGCTATCTCAATCATCTCAGTCATCCGGGTTTAAACTACCTTCCAATACTATCAGTTTCTTCCATATAGACAAGCAAAAACGTGTATGGATCGGAACGCCCAATGGGCTTGCCTGCCTGGAAGCATCAACCGGCGGCATTTTTACGAATAGTAAAATAGTTTCACCGGCTTTAGCCACTGGTATCGATATAACGGCTATACAAGAAGATACAGACCAGGTATACTTTGGGTTAGCAGATGGAAGGTTGCTCACCTTTGAAAAGCGCACGAAAAAATTTACCGATCGTAAAGTGGCAACCGGCCGCATAAATGCTTTACTGCGATCAAAAAAAAGAGAGGTGTTGTATGCCAGTACTTCGCTCGGTGAAATAATAATAATAAACCTCGTCGACCAGCAGCTTACTATGGTAAATTATCCAGGTAAAGAAAACCTTGCTGCTTTGTATGAAGATAGGTCCGGCGGTTTATGGATAGAACCTGAAAAACTGGGCGCCATTCGTTTTGATCCGCAAAGCCGTTCCTTCCAGTTGTTCTCGGTAAACACGGGCACCCTGCTCAATGATGTTAACAACCGGTATTTCTGGGTGTTGGAAGACTATAAAGGAACTGTATGGGTAAGTATGAAGGGGCGGGGCTTTGGTTATTTTAATCCGATGAATAAAACCATTGAAAATGTTTTAACAACACCAGAAGGCTCCCATTACCAATTACCCGCTAATATAACGGGGCATTATTACGACAGCGCCGGTATTCTATGGCTTACCACCAAAGAAGGGGGGCTGGTTAAAATTATTATCCAGGACAATGATTTCGAACAACAGCATTTAGTTGACCAGGAGTCTGCCAGATCAGGCAATGAAGTGCGGGTGATGTATAATGACCAGCAGGGCCGGTTATGGTTGGGTACGAAAATGAGTGGCCTTACTGTTTTTCAAAATAATAAGCCGGTAAAAGGGTTGTTTCTAAATGGACCTGCAGGTGGGGTAGTGGGCGTATACGCCATTTTGCAGGACAGCAAAGGTAATATCTGGCTGGGTACCAAAGGTGACGGTCTTTTCAAAGCTACTCCTGTAAATAATGAACAAACCAAATACAGGCTTAGCCATTTTCAACGGCATAAAGATGTTACAGACAGCTTGCCATTTAATCAGATCTATTCATTGCTGGAAGATAAACAGGGCCGTATCTGGATCGGGTCACTCGACAATGGACTGGCATTAATAGAACAGAGCTCAGGCACCCCCAGGTTTATACACAAGGGGAATGTCTTTACAAATTATCCGCAGGGCGCTTTCCAGAATATCCGTACCATGTGTCTCGATAAAGTGGGAAATATCTGGTTGGGCACCACAACCGGTTTACTGGTGTTGAATGCCGGCGAACAACAGGCGACCGAATATCAATACAAATCGTATAGTACCATTCCCGGCGACCGGGAAAGCCTGGGCAATAATGATATTCTGTTTATCTATCGCGATAGAAAGAACAGGATGTGGCTGGCCACTTCGGGTGGTGGTTTTTGTGAGGCTATGGGTGACCCGTTCAGGGGGTTACGCTTTCGAAACTATACCGCCAAAGATGGATTGCCCAATGATTATATTCTTAGTTGTGCAGAAGACAGCGACGGTAATGTATGGTTGGCCACCGAAAATGGCTTGTCAAAATTTAACCCCGACACGCATGTCTTCAGGAACTTTGATTCCTATGACGCCTTGCCGCCTAAATTAACTTTTTCGGAAGCCTCTGTTACAAAAACGCAAACGGGCCGGCAGCTTATTTTTGGTACGGTAACGGGATATTTGTCTTTTGACCCCGGCCAGATCAATGCCAACCGGATCCATGCAACTATTGCCTTTACCGGCTTTCAGATCAATAACGAAGATGCCGGACCAAAATCGAATACCCAGCCAATACCAACAGATATCAATTATATTTCCCGGTTACAATTACGGTATAACCAGAATATCATAAGCATCAATTACGCTATCCTGGACCCGCGGGGAAGTGGCGACCGGCAAGGATTTGCTTATCGCCTGGTAGGCTTTGACACTACCTGGCACAACGACTGGCAATTCAGAAAGGCTACTTATACCAATCTGCCACCCGGGCAATATGTATTTGAAGTAAAGAGCCTCAGTAGAGACCTGTATTCCAATCAGCCCTTTAAACAATTGGCCATTACCATTCTGCCACCACCGTGGAAAACGGGATGGGCGTATTTGTTGTATGCGCTGTTCATTGGAGTGGTGTTGTTTTTTATCCGCCGGTATGCCCTTGCCATGATAAGGCTGCGCCACAAGATTGCGGTAGAGCAAAAGCTGGCGGCATTGAAGATGAATTTCTTTACCAATGTTTCGCATGAGTTGCGCACCCCGCTTACTTTAATTGTGAATCCACTGGAGCAGGTGGCAAAAAAGGGGAACCTTTCGCCTGAAATGTCTTCTTATGTAGAGGTGGCCCGCAGAAACGCCAGCCGTATGGTACGTTTCATAAATCAATTACTTGATCTACGGAAAGTACAAAGCGAAAAAGCCACCTTGCGCATTTCAAGGCTGGAGATGGTGACCTTCGTAAAAAAAATTGCCGATCATTTTTCTGAAGCTGCCAGAAGCAAGCGGATAGACCTTGACATTATAGCTGATCAAAAAGAGTGTATTGCCTGGGTAGATGCAGAAAAACTGGATGTAGTGATCTATAACCTGTTGGCCAATGCCATCAAGTTCACACCCGAAGGAAGATCGATCAGGATCTTGATCAGTGCTGATCCGGCTGTACAAAGTTTTACCATTGCTGTGCAGGACCAGGGCCCGGGCGTACCAAAAGATAAACTGGAACAAATATTTGAATTGTTTCAGGAAGGCGCGCATACCAACGGCCGTGAGCTCAAAGGCACGGGGATTGGCCTGGCGCTATCCCGTGAGTTTGTACAACTCCATGGCGGGAACATTTGGGCGGAAAACAATCCCGGTGGCGGATTGACAGTTACTGTAAAACTACAACTCGGTGCTGAACATTATAAGCAGCAGGATGCGTCCTTTGTTGAGCAGCCCGCAACCACCCCTGTTGTGGAGCGGCCAATAGAACAACAGGTCCTTTCTCAAATTGAAGGAAATGGAGTACACCAGAACAGCGAAGCGCCGTTGGTGTTGCTGGTGGAGGACAATGACGAACTCCGCGCTTTTATAAAAGCACAATTAAGCGAGTATTACCGCGTAGAAACTGCCAAAGATGGGGCGGAGGGGCTGCAAAAAGTCATCCAGCTAATACCTGATCTTGTTGTCAGCGATATCATGATGCCCAAAATGGATGGCTTGCAAATGCTGGAGAAGATAAAAAATGACGAGAACACCAGCCATATTCCGGTTGTGTTGTTATCGGCTAAATATTCCATAGAAAGCCAGATCGAAGGACTGCGTTATGGCGCCGATTATTACATTCCCAAACCTTTCAACAACGAATTTTTGATCGCGAGTATCGATAACCTGTTGCATCAGCGAAAGAAGTTGTTTGAGGCGTTGGTAGAAAAAAAGAAAGCGATAGAATTAAGTCCCGAACCGGTGGTGATCACTTCAAAAGACGAATCCTTTCTGAAAGAAGTTATTAAAGTGGTGGAATCCAAAATGGAGGACCCTGATTTTAATATCGATACTGTTGCGGAAACCATGGCTTTCAGTCGCACTAATTTTTATAAGAAATTCAAAAGCCTCACCACTTTAACGCCCATGGAGTTTGTACGCGACATGCGGTTACAGCGGGCAAAGCAATACCTCGATGCCGGTGGGCATAATATTTCCGAGGTGGCTTACCTAACCGGCTTTAGCAATCCCAAATATTTCAGCACCCTGTTTAAAGAAAAGTACCATGTTTCGCCTACTGATTATATAAAGTTGAAAAACGTATAGCTGGTTAATTGCCTTCTTTATTGAGTGGCGGGAAGGGCAATGGGCAATAGGCAACGGGCAGAGAAAGAAAGGCAGACGGCAAACGGCAGACGGCAGACGGCAGACAGAAAATACAAAGGGTAGAAGGAGATCAGTCAGCCTGTTGCTTTTTTAACAGCCTGGTCCAACGAGCCGAAGGCGAGAAATCCGATTGCCGTCTGCCGAGCTGTGAGTGGTGGTGGTCAATGTGTTTGCGAAAATGGCTGACGTCCGCAAAATCTTGAAATCCTTTCACGTTTCACGTTTGACAGCTTGTTCCGACTTGTCGGGGTTTCACGATCTCATATAACTACTTGCATATCAATAAGAAATTTCCATGTCCTGTACGCAATCAAACCATTTCTGCACAAACCGGAACCTCCTCGTACTGGCTAATAATTAGGTTTGTAACCATCTCAGTTGTTAGAACCAAATTTAAACTGCCATGAACAAGGAAAAAACGATTGCCTTCAGACTTGTGCTATTCTTTGCCGCCCTAGTGGTTTGTCAGGCAACTTTCGCTCAAAATGGGATTCCGGTTTCCGGAACTGTTGAAGACAAAACAGGTCCCCTGGAAGGAGTGAATGTATCAGTAACCGGATCGAATACCGGCACCCTTACCGACAAGAGCGGGAAATTTTCCATCACTGTTCCCGACAAAAAAGCAACCCTTACCATTTCTCACATTGGTTTTGTTACCCGCACCGTATCGGTAGGCAGTAGCACTTCCTTCAATATTACCCTGGATGCGCAGGATAAGTCGATGGATGAAGTGGTGGTGATTGGCTATGGTACGGCAAGAAAGAAAGACCTTACCGGAGCAACTGCTTCCGTAACCGGGGCCGAGATCTCGAAAATACCGGTGACCTCAGCCGCGCAAGCCATCACCGGTAAAATTGCCGGGGTGAATGTAGTTACACAAAGCGGGGCACCCGGTGCAGATATCAACATTGTGGTACGCGGTGGTACCTCCATTACCCAGGGTAATAAACCGCTGTATATTGTAGACGGTTTTCAAATGGACGATGGATTGAAAAACATCGATATGAATGACATCGAAACCATCGATGTAATGAAAGATGCCTCTGCAACTGCGATTTATGGCGCCCGCGGTTCAAACGGGGTAATACTCATCACCACCAAATCGGGCAAAAACGGAAAAACCCAGGTTACCTACAATGGATACCAGAGTTTTGAAAAGCTGTCGAAACAGCTCGATATGATGAACCCTGAGCAGTATGCCGATTACCAGTATGAATTTCAAATTCTGGCTGGTAAACCCGACAAATGGGCCAAGAACTTTGGGGGCAATATAACCGATCCCAATTTTTACACGGGCGCAGCTGATTATATCCATAATACCTATGGTGGTCAATCGGGCATAGACTGGCAGGATGTAATGTTTGGCGGTACTGCCAGGTTACAGAACCATTCACTGTCTGTAAGCGGTGGCACCGACAAAACAAAATTCCTGCTTAACGGAAGTTTTACCGGTCAGGATGGTATTGTTGCCAAACATGGTTATCAAAAAATGAACCTGCGTTTTAAGATAAACCACAAGATCAATGACCGCATTCGGGTAGATTTCAATACCAATTATAATAATATGCAGCTGAAGGGAGGTGGTTCACTGGCCGGACAACTGAAACTGAGTTTGCTGCAACCGCCCACCGGCGGGGTACGTTTCAGCGACGACCAGCTGTTGAATACAGATGTGAGCGAACTGATGCAGGCCGACGATTCACAATATGATATTTACAACCCCATCATCACCAACGATGCGGTTAGCCAAACCAACTACGTTCGCCAGTATACAACCAATGCAGGCATAGATATAGATCTGCTGAAAAATCTTACCTGGCGTACACAGGGCACCTATATGTGGCAACAGACACGGGAAGATTACTGGGACGATGGCCGTACAAAAGAATCGCAAAAATACAATGGCCCTTGGGGCAAGCGGAACAACAGTGAAAAGAACAGCTGGCAGGTTACCAATACCCTCAACTGGAAAAAGTATTTCGGCGAGCACAACCTGAATGTGATGGTAGGGCAGGAAGCTTTTTTAAGTGAGAACATGAACCTGGACAATACCTATTCAGATTTTCCCGATGGCAATTTTGGTTTGAACAATGTGGCCGTGGCCGGAAGATTGTTTTCCAAAGGTTCGGGCAAAACCCAGTTTGCCATTGCATCGGTCTTTAGCCGGGTGATGTACAGTTATGCTGATCGTTACCTCATTTCTGCCACGTTGCGTGGCGACGGCGTCTCCCGGTTTGCTCCCGGTAACAGATGGGGCATGCTGCCATCGGTATCAGCCGCCTGGCGCATTTCAGAAGAGAATTTCATGAAGGGCAATAACATATTCGATCAGTTAAAATTACGGGTGGGCTATGGTACAACAGGTAACTGTAACATCAGTGACTATATGTATGTGACCGGTTACCAGGCAGGTTTTTATGCCATCAACAACCAGGAAGTGGTTTCCCTGAAACCAAAAGATACCCTGGCCAATGAGAACCTGCAATGGGAAAAGACCAACTCCTTCAACGTTGGTCTCGATATGGCGGTGCTCAACAACCGCGTAAACTTGACCGTTGATTTCTACAACCAGCAGTCGAACAATTTGTTGTTGAACGCGGCCATCCCTACTTCAGCCGGTTACGGCTCGCAGATCCAGAATGTGGGTTCTGTACGCAACAGAGGGGTGGAGATTGTGTTGAATACCCAGAACATTGTAAATAAGAACTTTAAATGGACAACCGGTTTCAATATCTCTTTCAACCGCTCGAAAGTGCTTGACCTGTATGGCAATGGCAGCAATATTCTGTACGATGGTAATTTCATTGTGCAGGTGGGCCAGCGGTTGGGTCAGTTTTACGGGTACAAATATGATGGCGTATACACCACCGACGATTTTATTCAGAATGCAAACGGCACGTATGCATTAAAAGACGGCGTTATCAGATTGAAAGGTGGCAATGCGGCCAATGTAAAACCGGGGGATATAAAATTCGCGTCCACTACCGGCGAAATGGACGCCAAGAACAACCCGGTATTCAGTACAAGCGACCGCACCATTATGGGTAATGGCGAACCAAACTATACCGGTGGTATCACCAATAACTTTACCTACAAGGGTTTCGATCTGAGCATCTTTATGAACTTTACCGGCGGCAATAAAATATTCAATGCCAATGCCCGTCGTTTCTATGGCCCTTATTTGCCAAACGAGAACACGTTTTCGGCTATGACAAACAGGTTCAGGCTCATTGATCCTGTTACCGGTATGGAAACAACCAACCTGGCCCGCCTGGCTGAGTTGAACCCCAATCAATATTCGAAGGACCAGATCTGGAGCCTGCATTCAGACAACAGTAAATCTATCAGCGACCCCGCAATTGATTATTTCCTGGAAGATGGTTCTTTCCTCCGGCTAAATACTATAACCCTGGGTTATTCATTACCGCATGGTCTGTTGAAAAAGGCTGGAATATACAATGCCCGCTTTTATGCAACCATGAATAATCTACACACTTTTACGAATTACAGCGGTTACGATCCTGAGGTGAATAATTCAGACAAGCCTACGAAAAAAGGCGGTTATGATGACTCTGCTTATCCCCGGGCAAAAAGTATTGTTGTTGGTTTGAACTTAACTTTCTAACTGTTAAGCGTGCCACGGTTTGGAACCGTGACACGGTTTCCCAAAAAAGAAAACAATGAAAAAGATCCTTTATAATATCTCTATAGTTGTTTTGTCAGGAGTTATGCTTACTTCCTGCCAGAAATTCCTCGACAGAAAAAACGAAGCTTCATTCGACAGTGAAACAACTTTTAAGGATGCTTCGCGGGCCGAAATGTTTGTATATGGTATTTACACGCTTAGTTTTAACAGGGAGTTGTATTATCAATTTGGAATGGGTACCGATGAGTGTATTTCTACGGAAGCGGAAAATAACTCCAAAAACATGTTTGCCAACTATGTGTTCTCGCCCGACATTGTACCTACAGAATCGTATGCTGCCATGTACAAGGCCATCGAGTACGCCAACATCTGTATAAAGAAATTGCCCGGCATTACAGCTACCGATGATAAAGATCAAAAGAAATTGAATATGCTGCTGGGCGAAGCGTATGCTTTGCGGGCCATGTGTTATATGAACGTGGTGCGGTATTTTGGTGATGTTCCATATCCCACCATTCCTGTTCAGGATGCCGGTACCTATACTTCTTCTCGGGTTAGCAGGGATACGATCTATGATGGTTGTGTGGCCGATCTGCAAAAAGCAGTGGAGCTATTGCCCTGGAAAAGCGAAGGCATGGTACCCACTATTGAACGGTTTACAAAAAATGCAGCTTATGGCATTCTGGCCCGTACTGCCCTGTATGCAGCCGGTTATTCATTGCGCTGGGACCTGAACACGTTTGCTGCCTCCTCTATAAAACTGGCGCAGCGGAGTGATGCCGCCCGTATAAGAGAATTGTACCAGATCGCTTCCGATGCCTGCAATGCAGTGATGCAAAAAGGCGAGAACAGTTTGCTCACCAGTTATGAAACCGTTTTTCGTGACCTGGTGAACGGCAGATATAACAATGAATCTATGCTGGAATTCGGCCAGTATGGCCCCGATGTAAATGGTTCGGCCATTGGTTATACAAACGGCATGTTCAGCCATACCAGTTCTTTGTTTGGAAAAGCGCAACCGGCCATGGGGGTTATGCCAACCTTTTATTTTGATTTTGAAGATGGCGATACCCGCCGCGATGTAAGCATTGCCAACTATGGTATTACCGCTACGAATGGCCGCCAGCTGAATAGTTACGGCGCCAATACCATTGGTAAATTCCGGGTTACCTGGAAAGGTTCAGCGGGCACGGGGATCAACCTGCGCGATATCAACTGGCCCTGGCTGCGTTACTCCGATGTGTTGTTGATGTATGCCGAAGCCCAGAACGAATTGAACAATGGACCCACCCCTGCAGCAAAAACTGCGTATGAGCAGGTAAGAAAACGCGGGTTTGGTGGCAATGCCAGTAAAATAGGCGTTACGCCCACCACTTATCAGGATTTCAAAAATGCCATCATCAATGAAAGAAAGCTTGAACTGTCGTTCGAAGGCTGGCGCAGGACCGATCTGGTACGTTGGGGTATTGAATATGAAACATTGACGAAGTGTAAACAAAACCTGATCGACATGGCAAACCACACAGGTAAATATGCCAGTATCGATCTGTACAAGACCTATAAACTTGAAACGGCAACCGGTTTCAATGATCCGGTAGTAGCCGTTTCAGGGACTGGTTTTAAAACAAAGTTGAATGGTACCGACAGCGCTGCAGCTAAGGCAAATGGACTGACCATCCTTGATATGTATAGTGCAACAGCCATAAGTGGCGGTCAGCTTTTAAACGCCAGTCAGCCCTGGATAAAGGCGATCTTCAGAGGGATAGAGAAAAATAAGACCGAACTGTTCCCCCTGAATACGACCACCATTAATAATAATCCCGGGTTAACCGGGCAGCAACATCCGATGTACTAGTATGTAAGACCGACCTGTAAGGTGCGCCATTTGAGCCTGCTTTATTCGAGGGTATATGCGCTCCTGACAGGTCGGACTCATTGATTACCATTTGACCTGTCAGGTGGACTTTAGCCCTCTAAGAGTTAAGTCCTTTTGCTGTCCACCTTACAGGTCTTTCCAATCTTACCTTCTGCAATCCACAATCCAGAAAGACCAACCAAACGATTGTTAACTATTAAACAAAGTTTAATTGTGATTTGCTATGAGAAAAAACTACGCTAACAGGCTACCGTACCTGTCCTATCTTGCCGTGGTCTTATCTGTTTTTTCCATTCAACGCCTGCATGCCCAAACACTGGCTTTCCCCGGAGCCGAAGGTTTTGGTAAATATGCAAAAGGTGGAAGATACGGGTCTGTATACCACGTTACCAACTTGAACAATTCCGGCACAGGCTCATTACGCGATGCGGTGAGCGCACCCAACAGGATCGTGGTGTTTGATGTGGCCGGTGTTATCCGCATCACTTCCCGAATGGTAGTATCGGCCAATATTTATCTTGCCGGTCAAACGGCGCCCGGAGAAGGCATTACCGTGTATGGCAATGGCTGGAGCTTTTCCGGCGCTGACAATACCATTTGCCGCTACCTTAAAATAAGGATGGGCATTGTGGGGGATGATGGCAAAGATGCCAATGGGCTGGCCGATGGCCATGACATCATCTTCGATCATTGCTCCGTATCCTGGGGCCGTGATGAGAACTTTTCCATCAACTCTACAACGGCCAAAAACATCACCATTCAGAATTGCATTATCTCCCAGGGCTTAATGACCCACTCGGCCGGTGGTCTCATTCAGGCTGACAGTATTACCCTCTACCGTAATCTGTATGCTGACAATACCACCCGCAACAACAAGATAAAAGGCATCAACCAGTATGTAAACAATATCGTTTACAACTGGAAAGACGGCGCCTATATTATGGGCGGCGAGTCGGAAGGCAACAGCTATGCCAATGCCACCAACAACTGTTTTATTGGGGGGCCGTCACGTGGGGTACCGCCTTTTAATCTCGGTAACCTCAATTATCACCTCTATCAAACCGACAATCTTTTCGACAGCAGCCGCAATGGTCTGTTCGATCCTTATACCATACCGCCGGTGCAATTTGTAGGGCCGCCAGATTTTCAGTTGGCTCCCTATCCTTATCCAGCGGTACCTACCTTGCCGGCCAACTCGTTGGTCAATGCTATATTACCCGCTGTGGGCGCCAGTTTGCCTTACCGGGATTATGCCGACTACTATGTAGTGAATGAAGTGAGGTCGTTTGGTAAGAAAGGAGAACTGATCGCCAATGAGAACTCATTGCCTTTTGGCGCACCTACTTCCTGGAACTTATGGCCGGGTACGCCACGCATCGATAGCGATAATGATGGAATGCCCGATGCCTGGGAAACGGCCAACGGCACTAATCCTGCGGCGAACGACGCCATGGTGATCACCGCGGCTGGTTATACCAATATTGAAAACTACATCAACAGTATTACCGCCAGCAATTCGCAGGACTATTTACGGGCGCCGATGAAACTGAAACAGGATTCGGCCACACAGAATACCGTATACCTCAGCTGGCTCGATTATACGGAGAAAGAACAGGGGTATATAGTGGAAAGAATGGTCAACGGGGTGTGGACACAAATTGGCACCACGGGCATTGATATAAACTATTATGCGGTAACCGGCCTGCAACCCGAAGAAGTGGATACTTTCCGGGTAAAAGCGTTTAATGCGTTGGGTGAGTCGGGTTACGCCAATGAACTGATCGCAAAAAGCAAACCGGTGGAAGTACCGGTATTGAATCCCGGCACCTTTACACCTTCCCTGACCTGGACGGGCGCCCTTAGTAACGACTGGGATAAAACAACAAAAAACTGGATCGACAGCACCAATACATCAGCGGTGTTTACTGACAGTAGTTCGCTTACTTTCCCCGAAGCCGGACAAGCGGGAAAAACCATAAACGTTATCGCACCTATGGCAGCCGGTGACATCCTGGTAAACAGCAACGGTAATTATACCTTCTCCGGTCCGGGTATTATTAGCGGTACCAGATCGATGAACAAAGCAGGCAGCGGCACACTGTCATTGCTCACCAATAATACCTATACAGGAGCTACCGTATTACACGGAGGTGCTATACAGCTCAGTACGTTGGCGAATGGGGGAGTGGCCAGCGCTATGGGCGCCTCCGCCAACTATGCCTTCAACTGGGTTTGGAAGGGCGGCAGCTGGTTGTATACAGGAGGAAATGTAGGTACTGATAGAAATGCCACGCTGGATGCTACTACCGAATTCAACGTAAGCAACCCAGCCAGCACCGTTACGTTTAATGGGGTGTTGTCGGGCGATGGAGGCCTCATCAAATCCGGCCCCGGTAGAATGGTGGTAAAAAATGCCAACCCATATGCCGGTGAAACAATTATCAACGGCGGTATCCTGGAAGTAAGCCCCGTGAGCGCCGCTACCCTGGCCGGCGATATTATCGATAACAACCAGGGTATTGGTACTTCCAACGTGCTTCGACTACATAATGGTTCCTATGTTACTTCCAATGGCAGCGGAACTATTTATGAGAACTATCCGCTGCAACTATATATAGATGATAGCACCGTGAATGGTTTTACCTGCGATCGCAATGCCAACCTGAACATGACGGTACATGGCGGTGGCACCCTGAACTATACGATCCCCTATCTGCGGGAGATCATCCAGGGCGACTGGAGCGACTTTACCGGTACGCTGGTGGCCAATGGTATTAACACAGATGATGTGTATAGTCTGTTACCAATTGATAATGGTACAGGTTTCCCCAATAACCGCCTTGTAGTAACTGGCAATACCAAGATTGCCGCTTACAGCAATAATGAGGTGCTTTCTATCGGTGGCCTCAGTGGCAATGCCGGTACCTGGCTTTCCTGTGGGGGAACAAAATCGCCCACTTTTGGGAATGGATTCACCACGTATGTGGTAGGTGGTATGGGCACCAATGAAACCTTTAATGGGATTATCAATAACCACCTGTACGGGAATGCCGCTGATGGCAGTGGTACTACTACCATTGTTAAGACCGGTACCGGTTTGTGGCGGTTGAACGGCAACAATACCTATATAGGTACCACTACCATCGAAGGCGGAAAGCTGATCGTGAACGGTGCTAATAGTGGTAATGGAAAAGTGACCGTTAACGATGGCGCTACACTGGCCGGTAAGGGATCGGTGACCGGTGTAGTGGAAGTAGCCGGTACATTGGAACCAGGCGATAGCTCCATAGCTACATTTACGGGTAAAGACAATCTTTCGCTGCAATCCACCGCAGTGGTTGCTATAGAGATCAATAAGAGCAACAGTACCTGGGATAAAGTGGCTGTAACAAAAGATATTAAGTATGACGGTACGCTGAGGATCAATTTCACCGGAACACCGGTTTCAGGTGACAAGTATAAGCTCTTTAACGTGGCAGGCGCTATTACAGGTACCATCACCCAGTTTGACCCTGCAACGCCCGGCCCCGGATTGTTATGGGTGTTCAAACCCGCAACCGGTGAACTGGCCATACAATCACCCAACTTTGTAGAGGGGCCCACCAACCTTACCCTGAATGCACCGGTGGCCAAAGCCGGCATGCCCAGTTCGGTAAACGCTGGCTGGACAGACAACTCTGATAACGAAGATTATTTCATAGTAGAGCGAAGCACCGACAGTGTGAATTTCACTGATGTAGCCCATGTTTCGGCAAATACTACTGACTATAGCGATGGCGGTTTGCAATCCGGTATGAAATATTACTACCGGGTTAAAGCGCACAGTCCGCTGAACGAATCTGCCTATAGTGCAATAGTAGGCGTAACAACACCGGTTGAAGGCACGCTGCCTTTAATAACGGTGAACCCATCGCCCTTACAAAACGCCTCCAATGTGTTCCTGAACAACCAGGCTGTATCGTTCAATTGGGAAGGCAATTATGCCGATAGTTTTGACGTGTATATAGGTACCCGCGTTGACAGTCTGGTGAAAGTAGGCGAGGTGGCTGCTGAAACTGCCACATTTAATGCTGCCAACCTGGACCCCAATACCAAATACTACTGGCGCATCGATGCCAGGAACAGCAATGGCACTACCACCGGTACGGTTTGGAATTTCCAAACGGCCAATATTCCCGTAACGGTAGCAGGCGATTACCGGTCAACAGCCACTGGTAACTGGGGAACTTCTTCCGTGGCTACTGACATTTGGGAAACGTATGATGGCAGCAGCTGGCAAAGTACAGCAACACCGCCTTCCGGTTCAACTCCAACCGTAACCATAAGAACAGGTCATACAGTGGCCTTGAACGCCACTACGGGTGTTAACAACGTGGTTGTAGAAACAGGGGCCAACCTTGTTTCCGGCACAAGCGACGGCGCCAGCGGAACAGCTACACAAAGGAACCTGCGGGTTGCCGGCAGTATCAATAATTTTGGCACCGTAGGGTCAAGCACTGTTTCTACCAACAGAGTAAACTTTGAAGGGTATCGCGACAACGGTAAGATCTTTATTACCGGTACAGGCACCTGCTATCTGAATACATTTACCGTTAACGGCATTGCTCAAACAGTTGAAGTGGTAATAGATAACAATTGTAACCTGGCTAGTTATATGCGGGCCAATTATTCTACCGCCACTACGCTGCCCTGGACAACAGCTCCGCAAAATGATGATAACATAACCATCACCATTAAGGAAGGTAAAACAGTTACCATGGGTAGCTCAGGTTACCTGCAGGCAGGCAGCAGTCCAACCACTAATACCATAGCAGAATTTGGTAACTACACCTTTAACATCAATGGTACACTCGATATGCGTTCAACCGGAACCTCCTGTGTGGTTGGTCATGCAACCTTACCACGTGCTGTAACGATAAATGTAAATGGTACCTGGCTCATGGGGAATGCCATTCGCTTTATCACTACAGCCACCACACCTGCTGTGGGAACGGTAGCGCTGAATATTGGGGACAAAGGTGTTGCAGATGCAGGGGCAAGAACGATCGGTAGCAGCAACACGGCCACCAATATTGTGGCCACCAACAGTAATTTTTCACCTGGCGTTTTCTTTAATATCACCGGGGGGGGCTTGCTGAAAACAAAAGTAGCAACCAGTGCCATCACCTATCAGATCGGTGCAGATAATGTATATACTCCCGTTAAGCTCACCAATACCGGTACGGCCGACATTATTGGCGTGGGGGTTAAAACCGGCGTGAACTTCCCGGTTGCAGACAGTACAAAACTGGTGAACAGGCTATATACGGTTGTACCGGCCACACCGGCAACAACCAACCTCGCCATTGGTTTGGGCTGGCTTATTGCAAGCCAGGCCGCTAACCTGAACCCGGCTGGTTCCATGGTGCAGGGAAGGTATACCAACAATACCTGGACAGAATTCCCGGCCACTGTATCAGGCGCAGGTACCGCTGCCAGTCCATATTATGCAACGGCGGCTGGCTACACCAGCTTTGGCAACTTTGCTGTTGGACAAACAGGCGCTGTTAAAGATGTAGAAGCACCGATCGTTCGGGTTAATCCAATAGAAGTTATACTCGGATTAGATGGTACGGCAGCTATTACGGCCGCGCAGGTGAACGACAGTTCATATGACCATAGCAGTACAATAACTTTGAGTGTATTGCCCAACAGATTTACTACAGCCGATGTGGGTATAGATACAGTGACCCTCACCGCTACAGACGCCAGTGGAAATAGTGCGCAGGCCAAAACCACGGTCACTGTAAAAAAACGGGTTGCTATAGTTACCTATACCGGTGACAGCACTGAACAGTATTCCGACAAACAAATACTGACCGCTGTACTGGCAGATTCAGCAACTGGCACTCTGTTGAAAGGCAAAGCCGTTGTATTCAGTCTTGCCAGCCAAACGGCCAACGCATTAACGGATACAACCGGAAAAGCCAGTACAAGTCTGCTGATTGCGCAGGACCCTGCATTGGCCTATACACTGACTACCACATTTGCAGGTGACAGTTTGTTTATACCGGCTGTTGACAGCGTTCCTTTTGTGATCAAGCAGGAAGATGCGCGGGCTTACTACACGGGCACCCTTTTTGGGGCAACCGGCTCAGGCACTACTACCACCATTACGTTGAGTGCAACCCTGCGCGATATAACTGCAGAAACAACAACTGCTTCAACGGATGCATTTGCAGGTGATATCAGCAAGGCAAAAGTGACGTTCATCGACCGCACTACCAATACTGTGATCGCAACCGTTCCGGTGGGTCTGGTTAGCAATGGGGATCTCAAAGTAGGGACTGCCACCTATAACTGGCCTGTTGATATTGGTACCAGCGATGCAAAGGATTTCACTATTGGCATTCAGGTAACCGGCTATTACCAACGCGAAGTATCGGAAGATAATACGATCGTTACCGTATCCAAATCACTGAAAGAATTTGTAAGTGGTGGCGGTACCATCCAGCTTGCGCGTTCTGCCGGACAAATGGCAGGCGATGTGGGTAGCAAAGCCAATTTCGGGTTCAATGTGAAATATAATAAGAGCAATAAAAATCTGCAGGGTAATTTCAATACCATTATTCGCCGCACACAAGCAGACGGTGTACATGTTTACCAGGTAAAAGGAAATGTATTGAACACCTTGTGGACAATCCCCGGCATAGGTTTGATTCCAGCTTGGGCCAGCTTTAGCGGCAAAGCCAGCATACAGGACATTACCAATCCGCTGGCTCCTGTATCTGTTGATGGCAATGCTACGGTAAAAGTTGAAATGACTGACCGTAACGATGCAGGTACCGGCGATGCCATTGCTATAACCATCTGGAATAAATCAGGCGGTTTGTGGTTTGCCAGCAACTGGAATGGTATCCTGAACGAGCAGCAGGTGCTGGCCGGTGGGAATATCAGGATCAGTACTGGCCTCGAGGCCTTTATTACAGGTATTACGGATATTATTAGTGAGTACATTGATCCTGCAACCGGACAGGCCCCCGGTAAGCAACTGGAGGTAACAGTAGCACCAAACCCTGCTGTAAACTATACCAACCTTACCATCAATGCCAATGCCGATAAAGGCAATGTGCGCATAGTAATAAGTGATCTGTTTGGAAAAGTGATCGAAGCAAAAGAGATCGCTGCCGGTAGAACTGTCATTCAGTTGGGAAGTGCGTACAGACCCGGTGTGTATACGATTGAAGTGAGCCAGGGCCAGAAAAAGGAAACGGTAAAATTGATCAAACTAACACAATAGCCGTTTTAATTACAAAAGCAAAAAGCTGCCCCAAACGTGGGGCAGCTTTTTGCTTTATTGAATGCCTTGAATTATCAACCTCGTCAACTGATCAACTGGTTAACTTTTCCTTGCCCCATTCTTTTTTAGATATTCGGCCAGGGCTTTTATACTATCAGTGTTAATATAATCAACCCCCAATTCTATCAATTTGGCCCACCCTTCAATAAAATCAGGTGTGTTCCACATTCTTATTTTTTTGCCTAAAGCATGGCCTTTGTCTACCGCTTTTTTTAATTTTTCCCAGTCAGCAGCCTTTATTTCTTCGTGGCCTTTCCAGGTGGAATAATTTATGAAATTATCATTCAGCATTGCAATGTGGGAAAGCGCCTGCTGGCTGTAATTAGAGCTTAGTAAGCCATCGAACCACAGAAAGGAAGGGTAAGTGGCATATAAAGAAGGATGAGGTTTGTCGCCGGTTATCAGGATGGTCAGGGAACGGCAACTGGTAATGGCCGGATATTTCACCAACAGTTCAATAAGCTTATTAATGGTGGCTGTTCCTTCTACTTTTACATCGAGCATCAGGATCAGTTTGGCGGCCGTATCCTCATACACATTCCCGCCGTTTTTCTGGATCATTTCTGCCAATGGGGCCAAATACACTTTTTCAAAGGTGAGTTTTTGCTCAACATCCTTTAGGGTATGAGCTACATACAGTTCATTTTCGTTCAAATAAACATCGGCTTCCATAGAACCGTATTGCAGGTTATAAGCGTTGTAAAAAGGGGCCGTTTGCTGGTAATCATTGTGTGAATGCGCATTGGCCGTAGTGTAAACTGCCGGTTGTGCAAACGTTTGCACGCATGGGAAAAGCGCTAAAAACAATAGGGTTTTCATATGTATCGTTTACTATGTTACAGGTTTTATATTAGCCAACCCGGTTAGGGTGTTCTTCTCAGGAGATTAATGTATGGGGAAGTGGTGATAGATTGAGCGCAGACAAATAAAGAAAAGAATAATGAAAATTGCAACATTTTCAACAAATTCTCTGTAATAACTTCCACATATATTTCTTTTACGTGATACTTGAAAAACTGACGCCAATCAGTTTTCTAAATGAAGGTTTTTTGCAATTGATCCTTACATTTGTATTGTACTCCCACCTTGCGGAAGGTCACCTCTAAATTTAATGGCCATTCTCAAAATGGCAAGCGCCTGATTTAAATCGTCACAACTTTTAATTTCTACTATCCAATTATCCAATACAGGCCCTGGTGGCATATTCCAAAAATACGAACATGAAAAATGGTCAACGGTCCTATGAAGATCCCATTAAACAATCTAAAAAGTTACAGTATGAGGACAATGCTACACTCAAGGAAGCTCCTGCTGCTTTCAGTATGTATTATTTTGACCAATGCGGGGATCTCACAATTGACCCAGGCATGGGTGGCGCGGTACAACGGTACAGCGAATGGTAGTGATGGCGCCAGATCATTGGCGCTTGACAACAATGGAAATGTTTATGTAACAGGGACTGTTACCAGCACGTTAAGTGGGAAGGATTACAGAACGATCAAGTACAGTGCTACCGGAGTGATAATATGGAAAGCCATCTGGAACGGCGGCGCCAATGGTGATGATGAACCATTTTCAATAGCCGTGGATGCCAATGGGAATGCCTATGTAACCGGAAGAAGTGCAGGGAGATCATCGGGAAATGACTTTGCTACAGTAAAATACAATTCAGCTGGGGTTCGACAATGGTCGGTACGGTATAATGGGCCGGGAAATGGGAGTGATTGGGCCAAGTCAATAAAAGTAGATGGAGCAGGTAATGTGTATGTAACAGGTGGCAGTGTTGGCAATGGTACCGGATTCGACTATGCCACCGTTAAGTATAACACCAATGGAGACCTCCAATGGGTGGCCAGGTACGATGGTCCTGGCATTAACGATGAGTCCAATGCGTTAGCCCTGGATGAGGACGGCAATGTGTACGTAACCGGACGTAGCCCTGCCGGGGTAAACATTGATGAGGAGGATATGGATTATACCACCATTAAATACAATAATAATGGACAGGAGCTTTGGGTAAAAAGATATGATGGCCCTTCCCCTACAAATGATTTTGATGAAGCGCTTGATATAACCGTTGATCAATACAAAAACGTATATGTAACCGGTCGGAGTAATGCCAGCAGCCAGGAAAGTTCCAATGATTATGCTACTGTTAAATACAATACGTTTGGAACACAGCTATGGGCGGCAAGATACAACGGTCCGGGCAACTCTATAGATAATGCGACTTCCGTGGTGGTTGATGCACTACAGAATGTATATGTAACAGGGTTAAGTGCTGCCGGGCCCAACGAAACAAATTATGACTATGCTACTATTAAATACAGTGTAAATGGGGGCCAGGTCTGGGTGAGCAGGTACAATGGCCCGGCCAATGGTCATGACGAGGCTTCTGCTGTAGCCCTGGACAAATTTGGAAATGTATATGTGACCGGGCGAAGCACGGGAAATGGCTCCGGGTACGACTTTGCCACGGTAAAATACAATGGGGGCGGGGTGCAGCAATCTGTGGCAAGATACAATGGCCCGGCTAATGCCAATGACGGCACTGCGGTCTTTATTGGTTTTTATACTTCCCACCCCATAGGAGTAGACGCGGCTGGCAATGTATATGTAACCGGATTAAGCACCGGAATAGGCACTGGTTTCGATATTACAACTATTAAATACACGCAGCCTGGTGCGCCGGCGCCTTCTTTGATTACAGGCGTAACAGAACCCCCACCTGTCATCCCAACTAACTTCAAGGTTTTTGTGGCGCCTAATCCGGCGTCTGTTTCCACAAAAATAGCCTATCAGCTACCTGTAGAAGGGCGGGTGTCAATAACGATCTTCGACATCATGGGCAGAAAGGTAACAACGCTGGTTGAGGCCGTGGAAACAGCGGGCTCCTATTCCGTAGACTTAAATGTAGCGACTTATCAAAGCGGGATATATACTTACCGGTTCCTGGTAGAATCAGGAAATGCATCCTGGAGTGAATCGGGGAAGTTCAGTGTGATAAAATAGGTTAGTAAAAAATAAAGCTGCCTTAGATTTATTTCTGAGGCAGCTTTTTCGTTAATGATACGCTTTTTTTGTTCTGAATGTTCTTATTTAAGTTTATCTGAAAAATGAACTGGCGTTTAAAATATCCCGGTCGCTTTGTTGAAGTATACAATTGGGGTAGATCAGATAGCCCGTCCACATAATAGCCAATCCATTTTGATTATCCGGATGAGGCAGTCCAAATGCATGACCTAATTCATGACCACCACCACCAATCCACCTGTTGGGATCTGGGTTTTCTGGATTTATTCCTAAAAGTCCCTTTAAGTCCTGATCACCCATTGCGCAAAAACCTGGAATGCCAGCCCCGCCACCCGGTGCAGCCACATAAACAAAATAGGCATAGTTGGTAGTATTATAAGAACTGCCTAATAATTGTTGCAATTCATATTGCGTATTATAAAAAGCATAATAACGTGGGTCTGTACCACTGGTACTTCCATAGCTATTATACCAGGTGCTGTCATGTAACCCTGTTAATGTATCAAGAACGAGCGGGTTTAGCACGAAAGTTTTATTGTTCCCCATTTGTGATCTATACCAGGATTGTATGTTCGTAGTGGCATTTTTTAAGGCCTTATAGTAGCTGGGATTAAAGGACTTGTCTCTGGGGGTAATAAGATAAACAACTACTGAATACATAATAGGCGCAATGGTTATTTGTTTTGTAATTGTATCGCTGCCTTCAGCATTCAATGCTATTAATTTTACGGAGTAGGTTCTCGGTATTTTGAAAATACGTTGTTCATCTCTAAGATTTGAACTGTCGGTATTGGAAAAATACCAGGTGTACCCGCTGCTGTTTTTAGACGTATTGGTGAATGTTACAGTGCATGGCACCTGCCCGTTGTTATCCAGACTGAACGTAAAATCAGCCATTGGTCTCTTGTCCGTTGGTGGTGAACATAATTTACAGTCACTGTCTTTTTTACAGGAAACAAAAAAAGAAAGAATCAGCATGATAGCGACAGAGGAAAGATTTTGTTTCATAATTAACGTTTATAAAACAAGGTAGAAGAATCGGTCGCTACTATATGCCTACACTATTCAGGATCATAGGTTGTAAAGACGATTAACCGTTAAAGCACCAATTGTTTTGATCGATATCATTTGTTTTCGGAGCCTTGTTTGGGGAGATATGGCAATAGGTAATAGGCAATTGGTTATGAAAGAAGCCGTACGGTTATAAGCTGTCGCTTGTTAAGTTATTAGGTTTTTAAGTTATTAAGTTTATAAGTTGTCGCAAGTCTAAACCCAATAACCCAATAACCCAATAACCCAATAACTTGCCTTCCTGGTCAACTGGTTAACTGGTTAACTTTCTTGTTCTTTATAAACACAATCGTCATAATGGCCGAGAAAAAGCTTAATCCAGCGCAGGTCCGCATGATCTTCGAATAGGCAGCAATAAAGCTTTCATGATACAGCTGTTCAATTTCCGGTTCTTCCTTTTTAAGCGCGGGTGGGGTAGTGGCATTTCCCAGATTGGCGGCCTGTTCCATTACCATTGTCTTCTGTTTATCATCCAATGTGCTCCGCCCCAATTGATGCTGTAATGCGTTTGAGAATAACAACAGGGCCAATGCACCAAAAAGGGCATAGGCGATCAGGCCTGAGATCCTGGTCATTGCATTGTTTATGCCCGATGCAATACCTGCAAATTGATCACTGACAGCCGTCATTACAGTTGCCGTCAGTGGGGCTACTGTTATAGACATGCCAAAACCCAATACCGAGATGCCGGGGAGAAAAGTAGAAAAATATTCACTGGCTCCCTTTGTTTGTGTAACCATGGAAAGTAATAACTGTCCAATGCCGGTGGTGATGGGGCCTGCTATCAGAAAAAAGCGGGAGCCATATTTGTCTGACAGGCTTCCGGCAAAACCTGATATGGCAACCATAAGTATGGTAAAGGGTAAAAAAGTTAAACCCGATTCAAACTGTGAGTATCCCTGGACCTGTATAAAATTCAGGGAAAGAAAAAGAAGACCGGCGCCCAGACCTGCATACAGAAAAAAGGTCAACAGGTTAGCGCCACTGAACACGGGATTGGAAAAAAGCCAGAGCGGCATCATAGGATGGTGGCTTTTATGTTCTACAACAATATAAAGTATAAGAAAGAGTACACCGCCTGTTAAGGCTGTATAAACGCTGGCATTGTGTAAGCCAGTTGTAGGGATGCGAAGAAGACCGAATGTAAGTAGTCCCAATCCTGATACAAGCATAAGAGCTCCCCGGTAATCGATCGTTTTATCGCCCTCGTCCCGGTTTTCACTTACTTTGAAATGGAGCATAATAAGTGATAGCACACCAATCGGAATATTGATAAAGAAAAAATGACGCCAAAGACTGGCATCGGCCAATGCACCTCCGAGTATTGGGCCACCCATTGTACATACAGTAGTTAATGCCGACCAGATACCAATTGCTTTCCCCCGTTGTTTTGGTTCAATGGAAGAGGAGATAAGAGAAAGACTACCCGGGATCATCAAAGCGCCGCCAATTCCCTGCAATACCCGGAAATAAATAAGCAGGTTAACGGTAGCGGCAAATCCACAACAGGCAGAACCAATGATAAAAATGAAGATGCCTGCCATGAAGATCTTTTTCCGCCCAAGCTTATCGCCTAATGCACCGCCAATTAAAATAAAGGAAGCCACCATTAAAAGATAGCCGTTTAATACCCAGAACAGATCGGGACCAGTTGCGTTAAGGCTTTTTTGAAGGGAGGGCAGAACAACATTAAGTCCGGTAGAATCAATAAATGCCATAGCCGATGCAAGTATGGTGGAGGTCATAAGCCAACGTCCTGCTGTGCTTTTCAAAGCAACTGTCTTCATAAAAAAAGTTTTAAAAGTCAGTTGTATTTTCCCGGTTACAAATTTACAACTGACCATGTAAATGGGAACAGCGAAGACGTAATTGATATTTATCAAAAAATGGAAGCCATAAATTAATTGCGGTAGTTCTTCAGTAAACAACCTACCTTTAATAAGGATTCTCCAAACAAATAAGACAGTGATGATGCGGGAGATCACCAACCACGACACGATTCTTCACTATCAACAGGTTCGGAAAACCAGTGAGCAGATCTGCCACTTTCTGAAAAGGGAAGATTACGTTATTCAACCGGTGGAAGACGTAAGTCCGCCTAAGTGGCACCTGGGGCATACCACCTGGTTCTTCGAAACATTTCTGTTAAAACCATACTCTACAGATTACAAAGAATTTGATCCCACCTATAATTACGTGTTCAATAGTTATTATGAATCCATTGGTGCAAGGGTGATCCGAACGGACCGTGGCAACCTTAGCCGTCCAACTGTAGAAGATATTTATCGTTATCGCCTGTATGTTGATGAAGCCATGATGAGATTTATGCGAAACAACGATCCATTTACCTGGATCTTTGATCTGATCATCCTGGGTATTAATCATGAACAACAACACCAGGAATTACTGTATACCGACATCAAATACATTTTGGGGCATAACCCCCTTTTCCCTGCATACAGGGTTGATTATCCCTTAAACATACCAACACAAGATCCCAGAGAAGAGATGATCCTGGTAAAGGAAGGCATTTATGAGATCGGTTACCAGGGTAATGGTTTCTGCTGGGACAATGAACTGGCAAGACACAAAGTTTACCTGGCTGCGTTTGAGATCAGCGATACGCTCGTGACAAATGGCGAGTACCTGGAATTTATGGAAGATGGTGGTTACCATACTTTCAGTCACTGGCATGCAGAAGGCTGGGATTGGGTAAAAAAACAGCAGATCAATGCGCCGCTGTATTGGCACTGGGTTGATGCCCAATGGATGAATTATACATTCAGGGGATTGGAGCCGGTGCGTAAAGAGGAAGCGGTTTGTCATATAAGTTATTTTGAGGCCTATGCTTTTGCTGCCTGGAAGGGAATGCGGTTGCCGACTGAATTTGAATGGGAAGTGGCTTCCCCACAATTTGACTGGGGGCTGCGTTGGGAGTGGACGGAGAGCGCCTACCTGCCTTATCCGCACTATTCAAAAGCTTCTGGTGCATTGGGCGAATATAATGGCAAATTTATGGTGAACCAGCATGTTTTGCGTGGTGCATCGGAAGTAACCCCAGTTGGGCATAGCCGTAATACGTATCGAAACTTTTTTCAAACAAACCTACGCTGGCAGTTTACCGGGATCCGACTGGCCAGGTGATCCTGCACAATCATTACCCTTACCATCTGTTACCGGCTGATCGATTCAAACAACAGTTAAATCCAAGAAAATGGTAAGACCCAACCGAATAAACAGTGCCGTAACAAATGGTACTACAAGCGAAAACATGATCTTTTACCGGGATGTGGTGGACGGACTGAAGGCCGACATGAAGCACCTGCAGTCGAAATATTTTTATGATGCTATGGGCGACAGGTTGTTTCAGCGTATTATGAAAAGCTCAGCATATTATCTTTTTAACTGCGAACTGGAAATATTCAGCAAGCGTACCGCCGATCTTGCTTCGTTAATACTACAACAGGACGGGCCTTTTGATCTGATAGAATTAGGTCCTGGTGATTGCACCAAATCCGGTTACCTGTTGGAATACCTTGTTAAAGCGAACGCCGATTTTACTTATTTTCCCATCGATATCTCCGCCAGCATTATCAGGTATATTGAAACGGAGCTGCCTCAGCGCATTCCCGGAATAAAAATAACCAGCCTGGAAGGAGAATATGACGACATGCTGACGAAGGCTGCGGCCCTGTCGGCGCACAGGAAAGTGATCCTGTTCCTGGGATCAAATCTCGGTAATATGACGCCAAAACAATCGCTCACTTTTAGTCGGAAAATACGCAGTCATTTACATACAGGCGATCTTATCCTTATTGGCCTGGATCTTAAAAAGGACCCAAGGATAGTGCTGGCAGCATACAATGATAAGGAAGGGATAACCCGCCAGTTTAATTTAAACTTGCTAAAACGGATCAACAGGGAGCTGAAAGCAAATTTTGACCTGTCAAAATTTGAACACTATCCAACGTATGACCCGGCAACAGGCGCCTGTAAAAGTTACCTGGTAAGCCTGGAAGACCAGGTGGTTTCTTTGATAGCCGGGGATAATCTGGAAATGATCTCTTTCAAAAAAGGGGAACCGGTCTATATGGAACTGTCGCATAAATATACTATCGATGAAATTAATCGCATGGCGCAACAAGCCGGATTTAGTATTGCCGGTTTTTTTTATGATAGTAAAGGTTGGTTCGTAGATGCTTTCTGGAGAGCGATGTGAGAAACAGCCTGTTTTGTAAGCCAGCTTTTAAAATATAGTTTATGCAACAATGTGATGCTATTATTATAGGGTCAGGTCAGGCTGCTACACCACTGGCCATACAGCTGGCCCACAAAGGGAAGAAGGTGGTCTTAATAGAGAAAAATGAGATCGGCGGCACCTGTATCAACTGGGGATGTACACCAACAAAAACAATGGTAGCTTCAGCAAAGAATATCTATCAGGCTAAACGGTCCGGGGAATATGGTTTCTCTACAGGTGCCGTATCTGTAGATCTTCCCGCAATTATTGCCCGGAAAAATAAAGTAGTGACCATGTTCCGATCCGGGGGTGAAAAGCGGCTGCAGAATGAGAAAAATATAGAGATCGTATCTGGCGAAGCTGCTTTTTCAGCCAGTAAGGTTGTTAAGGTGAAGGGGAGCGACGGGTCTGTAAAGGAATATAAAGCCGACCTGATCTTTATAAATGCAGGCGCCACCACAATCATCCCTGAGATCAGGGGTCTGTCGTCGGTGCCTTATCTCACTTCAACCACCATTATGGAATTAGCGGAAATTCCCGAACACCTGATCATCATCGGCGCTGGGTATATTGCCCTGGAGTTTGGACAAATGTTCCTTCGCTTTGGTAGTAAGGTAACCATACTACAGCCTTCGCAAAGATTCCTGCCAAAAGAAGATCCCGACGTAGCAGATGAAATGAAAAAGATCTTGTCAGAAGAAGGCATTGAATTCAAACTGGGGGTAAAGCTCCAGGGTGTGCAACTTTCAGCCAGTAAAAAAATAGCGGTGTCTGTAACCGCAGAAGGAAAAGACTTTGAGATAGAAGGCACTCATTTATTAATTGCCACGGGCAGGTCGCCCAACACCCATTCATTAAACCTTGATATAACCGGCGTAATTACCGATGATAAAGGATTTATAAAGGTAAACGATCGCCTGGAGACCAATGTGCCGGGGATCTATGCGTTGGGAGACGTGAAACCGGGTCCTGCATTTACCCATATCTCATACAATGATTATCTGGTGGTATCAAAGAACCTGTTGGAAAATGCCAGTATGACTATACAAGATCGCTTTGTTCCATATTGTGTTTTTACCGATCCCGAGTTGGCACGAGTGGGTATTACTGAGGAAGAAGCACAACGCAAAGGAATCTCATATAAAATAGCTAAATTACCTATGGCATATATTGCGCGGGGTATTGAAACAGGTGAAACCAGGGGATTTATGAAAGTAGTTGTTGATGCCAACACCAAGTTGATCCTGGGGGTAGCCATTATAGGGTTCGGCGCAGGTGAATTAATGTCACTGTTGCAAATAGCCATGTTGGGAAAGGTCACCAGCGATCAGTTAAAAGATAACATTTTTGCGCATCCTGCCTGGTCTGAATCTATTAATAACTTATTCATGAGCCTAAATGAATAATGTAATGGTCAGTCTGCAACAGGTTACCAGGGTTTTTGCAAACCGTCCGGCGGTAAACAATATTTCGTTTACTGTTGACGAAGGCGAAAACTTCATCCTGTTGGGCACCAGTGGTTGCGGAAAGACCACTACGCTGAAAATGATCAACAGGCTTATTGATGCCACGCAGGGGACGATCATTGTAAATGGAAAAAATATCCTCGATCAGCCCGCTGAACAACTGCGAAGAAAAATAGGGTATGTAGTACAGCATAACACCCTTTTTCCGCACTATACCGTTGCTGAAAATATTGCCGTGGTCCCCAATCTGCTTTCATGGGATAAAGTAAGAACGAATACCCGCATTGTTACATTGATTGAAAAATTACATCTTTCATCCAGTCTTTTGAATGTTTATCCTGCTCAGTTAAGCGGGGGAGAAGCGCAACGGGTTAATCTTGCCCGTGCGCTCGTGGCTGACCCACCGATCCTGTTGATGGATGAACCGTTTGGCGCACTGGATACCATTACCCGGACTGCTATTCGAAAAGAGTTTTCGCAACTCGATGAATTAAAAAGGAAAACAATTGTAATGGTAACACATGATGTGCAGGAAGCATTTGAAATGGGTAGCCGGATCTGTTTGATGGATAATGGTCGCATTATGCAAACAGGTAAACCGGCTGAACTGCTTTTTCGTCCGTATAATAATTTTGTAAGGGAGTTTTTTTCGGAAGCGTGGCTTCAACTATGCTTTATAGTGGTGAGGTTGGCGGATGTCTGGCAATTTCTTGTTGATGAGCCCGCGCCGGAAGATGTATTTTTAGTGGAGGTGACACCGGAATACAGTTTGTCCAAAGCCATGCAGCTTATAAAGGATAAACATGAAAAAAGGACCATGCTGGTTGTAAAGGACAATACTTCCAATAAGAAAATAATTACCAGTGAAGGGATCTTATATGCATTCAGTGAATACCAACGGAACCAGTGATGATAGAAAGGCAAACATTCTGGAGTTTTATACAGGAACAGTCAGGGAAATTGCTTGATGAGACCTTGCAACATACAGGCCTTACCTTTATTTCGTTATTGATAGCTATTTTAATAGGTGTTCCCCTGGGGATAATAATTTCAAGAAGGACAAGACTGGCTGGTATAGTGCTCGGGGTTGCCGGCGTTATGCAAACCATCCCAAGCATTGCCTTACTGGGTTTTATGATCCCGGTATTTGGCATTGGCCCGCGACCAGCTATAGTGGCATTGTTCCTGTATGCCTTGCTGCCAATCATCCGCAACACATACACCGGTATAATAAATGTAGACAAGCATATAAAAGAAGCGGCGACAGGTCTCGGAATGAGCGACAGACAAACGCTGTTAAAAGTGGAGATCCCCTTAGCAATGCCCGTCATACTTGCAGGGATCAGAATAGCTACGGTGATCAATGTAGGCGTAGCTACCCTGGCCGCCTATATTGCAGCGGGAGGATTGGGTGAATTTATCTTTGGTGGTATCTCGTTAAATAATACAGATATGATCCTGGCAGGCGCTATTCCTGCGGCATTACTGGCTTTGTTATTTGATTTTTTATTGGCGAGGTTGCAGCATATGACAATAAAACGGGGCCGGGTTGTTTTTGTAATATTCCCACTTATATTGCTGCTGTCTGCCTTTTATGTGTTGCCTTCATTGGGAGCCAGTGGATTATTAGCCGGTTTTACGCCGGAGTTTATGGGCAGGCAGGATGGGTATCTGGGTTTGAAAAAAACATACGGACTGAAGATCCGAACAGTAGTGATCAGTGACGCGGTCATGTACAAAGCGGCCATGGAAAAACAACTGGATGTGATCAGCGGATACGGTACCGATGGCCGCATCAAAGCTTTTGACCTGGTGACGCTTACAGATGATAAAAAGATCTTTCCGCCTTATTATTGCGCACCAATAATACGAAAACAAACGCTGGACCAACACCCTGAGTTGATGAGTATACTGAATCTGCTGGCCGGGCGGATCAATGATTCCCTTATGACAGCCTTGAATTATAAAGCAGATTACCTGCATCAGGCACCCGAACAAATAGCCCGGGATTTTTTAAAGGAGCAGGGATTGTATAAGATCCCGCGTAATGGGAAAAATGCAACGGTCAGGATCGGGTCAAAGATCTTTGCAGAACAGTATATTCTGGCGAGTATGTATACCCAGCTTATAAAAGGGTACAGCGATTTGGGTGTGCAAACCAAAACAGGATTGGGCGGTACTAAAATATGCTTTGATGCCATGACAAACGATCAAATAGATCTCTATCCTGAATATACCGGTACAGGTTTGCTGGTGATCCTGCAACCGGCTGCAGATAAAGTTGCCTTGCTGAACCAGGACAAAGATGCCGTGTATGATTATGTACAAAAGGAATTTCAGGAACGGTATCAGATCAGCTGGTTGAAGCCAATAGGATTCAATAATACGTATGCGCTCATGATGCGTAAAGGACAGGCCAATGAATTAAAGGTACATTCAATCAGTGATCTGGTGAATTATGTGAAGAAGAGGTGAGTGGTGATTTATATCTCATTTTGTTTATTTTTTATGACGGTTATTATTTTACTAAGAACTGCCCAGGCCAGTAAAGAAATTGTTGCTGCAAATAATAAGTCGGCTATTAATGGCCAAAAATAAAATGTTGTCAGATCGGAATCTGGCGGACAGGGGTCACATCCATTTACTCTGTTGAAAAATGTTAAAGGGAAACCGTAATTGTCGTCACCATCAGACGCTCCCTTTAATTCTGCTGTTGTGATGGTTAAATATCCAAAAAGTATAATTGTGAAAATGGAAAGGATTAACAGGCTTTTCTTTTTCATCGAATATTTAAGGTTAAAAGTCAATTGGCAAATCTGGCAAGTTATAGTTTACCCACGATAGCTACGCGAATGTAAAAGATTATTTGTTTCAACCAATGAGACTAATACAAGTAAGAGATAGCTATAAGAGCGGTATAAGGATTCGCTGTAAACACATTTTTTCAGATAAAAAAATTTATTGGAGGTAACTTGACAGGTGCGTTGATTCTGGCAAAAAGCGTGTTGTTTTAGGCGATAACTGTGCGGGTTCGTTGAGCAGCAAGGAATCCCATTTGCAGAGATTGATTTTTCTTTATAGCTTGTCATTCCAAACTTATCTAATGAAACGTATTTGCGTGCCCTTTGTAGCCTTATTGATCTGTACTTTCTTTTCCTGTAAAAAGACTTCTAATGATCCGGTTCCAACGCCGGATCCACCTGACAACAGACCGCTGCAACTTGTTAAAAAGATAACACGCTATGAAATTAGCGGGCAGGTTACAGTGGATTCAGTATCCTATTCTTATGATACGGCCGGCCATCTTACACTTATAACAAACCTCAAAACGAAATTGACTGATTCAAAATATATTTATGCAGATGATTCGTTAGCGACTATAATATATTATGGAGTTAATAATCGTACCGATACTTTCAGAAATTCCATAAAGTATTTTGATGGCGGCAACACGATGTTCATGGATTTTACCCGTCCAGGTAACAATGGGGGTATTGATACCGTTCTGATCACCTATAAATGGTCGGGCACTCAATTGCGGGAAGCGTGGACCTATTTAAACATGGCTAATCCGCCAATGAACATTTTACAAAAATCGATCCTTACTTACAATAGCGATGGCAATGAATTTGAGAATACGCTTATCCCTGCTATTGGGCCTTCACAACTACAGACAAGGGGCGTAGGGTATGACCAGAAAAAGAACTTTTTCAGCACCCTGTCCAGGCTGAATTACATTTTTATGGCTTGGGGATTTCCCGCTGCAACCAGGTCTGTAAACAATCCGGTCAAAGGCGAAAATGGCAGTGGCCAACAGACGGAATACATTTGGACCTATAATAAAGATGACTATCCGCTCACCATGCAGGTAAAAGGAAAGAATTATGTGGCGGTGGAACTAACATATAATAAATAGGAGATCATTATCTGATTATAGCATAACTAATTAGTTTTTAATTAAAGATTGTAAAAGCCATCGCTCCGAAGCGGGGCTTTTTTTATTGTTAAAAGAAAGAAATAAAATGAAAGATTTTTGCAAGCTGTAAGAATGTTTGTATATTAGCCTATGAAAATAGTAGACTAATAAACATCCTCTTTATGGAACCTTATACTTCAAAGACTGATTGGTGGCCTCCGGGCCTGGCTATCCGAATAGCTGCTCCATTTGTTATTGTCCTTCAATCTACTTCCGGCCGTTGTTGTGCCTGCTGTTGCTAATTACTTTTCCGGGAAATAATTCCTCCAGCTCATTTGTCCCGGTGTTTCCATTTTAGTAATACATTATTTGCATCTGTGGCTTGCATAAGGTCATAGCTGCGTTTATATTTACCTCGCAAAACTTTTTATATGAAGAAGTTTGAACAGCAGGCTTTTCGCCTGGAAGAAACTATTACCGATACACAGCTCGCATATTTCAATAAATACGGCTTTATCCAGTTCAGGAATTTTATAAGCAAAGAAACCGTACGCGGATTTATTGCAGAAATTGAAAGCGTACAACAATATTTACTTCGCAATAATATTGATAAGATCAACGGCATTCCGCTTAAGTTCGGGCACGATGAATGGGGTAGTCCCTTTATTCAACGCCTGGCGTTTGCCTCACAATACAGTCAACAACTACATGATTTTTTAAATGACGGCCGTATCCAATCGCTTGTAAAATTGCTGGGCGCTTATGAAGGCCGGGTGGGTGAAAATGAAAAGGACGGCCTGGTGGTAAATCATTATGTAAACACCATTAACAGCCAGTATAAACAACTGGGCTGGCATACGGATAGTCCGCGGGACCTGTTTTTAGGCTCCCGCATTTTACCCATGTTGAATGTGGGCGTTCACCTGGATGATTGCCCTTTTGAGAATGGGGGCTTGCGGGTTTTACCGGGTACCCATAATCAGGGGTTGTTCCGGTTGTTATTCAGGAAGAAATACTTTATTGACAATACCCCCGATAAAAAAGAAGTTGGGTTTGATATTGAGGCCGGTGATTTAACCGTGCACGACGGCCGGTTATGGCACCGGGTACAACAATCACCTCATATCGGTGAAAAAAGCCGTAGAAGGGTAATGTATATTCCGATAATAACCGGGGCATATCAACCTAAACACAAGGATAGTCCAACTCCATTCTATCATCGCCTGGCGCAGTTAAAAGCCAAACCTGCCATTAAATTAGCCGGCGTGGCTGTTTCTCTGAATACAGAGAAGGCACAGGAGGTGAGGGCGTAGAAAGTCTGAACTGGGATGGTTGGGATTAATGGGATGTGTGGGAATTGAAGGTAGAAGGTTTTTGGCGGTGCAAGAAAGTTATTAATTTCCAATGTCGCGAACCGTCTGCCGTCTGCCGTCTGCCGTTTCACGATTGCCCAAAGCGAAACTAGCTATTAGTCGGAGATTGCCGATTGCCGATTGCTCTCGGCTGAGCCGAGACCGATTGCCGATTGCCGATTGAAGGTTGATCATTTTTGTACCATTAAATAAAACATTATGTCATATGCATTAGTGACTGGCGCAGCCAAAGGTATTGGGAAAGGGATAGCCAGAGAACTGGCGCGGCAGGGTTTTAACCTCTTGCTTATTGATAAAGATGGGGCTGCATTGGCTGCCACAAAAGAGGAACTGGAATCAACATCCGGATCTATAGTATATACACTGCCTCTCGATCTGTCGGTTGCCGGTTCCCTGGAAACCATAACCTCATGGACTTCCATCTGGCATAATGAACTGCAGGTTGTGATTAACAATGCGGGGTATGGTTTGAACGGTTCGTTTGAACAATTGTCGCTGGAAGAACAATTGAATATGATCGACGTGAATATAAAAGCACAGGTATCCCTGTCGCATGCCTATATCCCTGTTTTGAAAAAGCACCGCCAGTCTTTTTTGTTGAATGTTGGCAGTACTACTTGTTTTCAATCTGTACCCTATTTAAATGTATATGCTGCTTCAAAAGCCTTTGTTGTATCGTTTACCAGGGGATTGCGGTTTGAATTGAAAGCTTCTTCCGTATCGGTAAGCGTGCTGATCCCTGGTAGCACCGATACCGATTTTGTGAACCGGGCCCGCATGTCGGATGAAGTTAAAAAAACGGCAGAACGATTTAATATGTCGCCCGACCTGGTTGGGAAGATCGCAGTGCGTGGTTTATTTAAGGGAAAAGTGGAGATCATTCCGGGTCGTAGTAACAAGTTACATGCCTTCTTCCCCCGGTTCTTTCCCAAATCATTTGTAGAAAAGATCGGTGGCAAAATATATAAACCGGCAGTGCAACAGGTAAACTCATTAGATCCTGCGCCGGTAAATTTAGCAGTAAAATAACACTAACCCGTAAATAGTAACACGCTGATCATTCCTGGTCAGGTATCTGTAACAGCCATCGCTATGGGGCGAGGCTGTTTTTTTTTGTTTGTTATTCCGACTAATTTGGTAGACTAAATGAATTCATTATATTTGTATCAGGAAATGTTAAAACCAATACTATTGTTATGGGAATTACCTCGAACAATATAATTTTTTTTCAACCTGCCACCCAGGCAGGATCTTATAGCAGTATTCTGTTAAAAGAATGCTGTTGTTGTTGCTGTTAACACTTACTCCGCTGATAATTGTCCATACTGATACAAGATTGCCTGCATACAACCTCTGACCCCTTCCGCACCAGATGAATGAATAGCCGTGCATTGTAATTAACCAATAAACGTCAGTCAAATAGAGAATAAAAAAACCGGTAAGAATAATTCCTACCGGTTCCGGGATGAGATCAGTCCGTAACGCCAATCACTTACTGGTCTTCATCCTGATTACATTAACGATAAAACATCATTAACATGAATCTGTTTCAAAGGTATAAAAAATACCTTGCTGGCAAGCTATTGCCGGTCAATGACCCTGCATTGCTGCGACTATCTGTTCAGACAATGCTTTTTCTTTCCCTTGTCTCACTTTCGGCCTCTGCCCAAAACAATAATGTGCAGTTGGTTGGCAAGGTGGTGGATGACAGAACAAAAGAACCGCTGGCGGGTGCAGTGGTGCATATTAAAGGCACCACGCACCATGTGGTTGCCGATGACGAAGGGGCATTCACCTTTATTACCGGTCAAAAAATTCCCGTTGTTTATGAAGTAAGCCATGTGGGGTATGAGTCCCGGGAAATAACCGTGAAGGATTATAAGCCTGTTGATATCCGTTTAAAACCAGGTAATGCCCAGCTGAGTGATGTTGTAGTAGTTGGCTATGGCACGCAAAGAAGAAGTGATGTAGCTGGCGCGGTTACAAGTGTTCCCAAAAACCTGCTTACCCAGCCTGCTGTTTCTTTCGATAACCTCATACAGGGAGCGGTGCCCGGTGTGGCGGTAACGCAAAGTTCAGCGCAACCTGGCAGTACAGCCACCATACGGGTGCGTGGTGGCAATTCCATCACTTTCGGCAATGAACCCTTGTATGTTATTGACGGGTTTATCATTTACAACAATAACAGCTTTACCAATACAGGCGCTTCCAATGGCGCCAGTGTGAATGCGCTGGCCACTATTAACCCCAGCGATATTGAATCAATTGAGATACTGAAAGACGCCTCGGCAACTGCCATCTATGGCTCACGCGGTGCCAATGGGGTTGTGGTGATCACTACCCGCCGGGGAAAAAAGGGCACCGACGAATTTAATTATAGTGCTTATTACGGTGAACAACAGGTGTCTAAAAAGCTGGACCTTTTAAATGCTGCTCAGTGGGCATCGCTGGTAAACGATATCAATCTCAGTGATGGTAAACCCAAAACATTCACCGATTCGGCAATTGCTGCTGCAGGCGATGGATCTGACTGGCAAAGTTCCGCGCTGAGGGATGCGCCAGTACAAAACCATGAATTATCCCTTGCGGGTGGCGATGACAAATCGCGCTACCTTATTTCCGGGAATTATTTTAATCAACAGGGGACGGTGTTGAATTCAGGGTTTAAGCGGTATTCGGCACGCATCAACTACGAAAGGAATGTGACCGACCGGTTTAAGGTGGCTGCCAATATTTTCGGCAGCCGGTCGCTGGAAGATAAATTAACAGGAAGTGGCTACAACAGTATTAACTTCAGCGGCGCCTATCCCAGCCTGGTATTGTCTTCACCCGTAGCATTGATAAAGAACGGTGATGGTACTTACAATACTACCAGTCCGTATACCGCTTCGCCCACCAATCCATTACAGGATATAGTAGCTACTACCAACCGTAGTTATCTTACCCGGGTTATGGGAAGCGCTTCTGCCGAATATAAAATACTAAAGGAGCTGGTGCTTAAGATCACCGGCGGCGTCGATATCCTGAATACCAAACAGAATTATTATGCGCCTACACCAATTCACCGGCCGGTTCTTCGAATGGTTATACAATGGGTGGTTATGGTTCTGTAGGTACGGTGGCCGCTGTTTCCTGGTTGAATGAAAATACCCTTACCTGGGACCATACCTGGCAAAATACACATTTCCTGAATGTACTGGCTGGCTATACCACGCAGTTTTCAAAAGATGAATCCGCAGTAGCCAGCTCCCAGAAATTCCCTAACGACCTTACCACTTATAATAATCTGTCGTATGCCGGATCGGCGGTGTTGTCCCTCTCCGATGCGCACCAATCGACCCTGAATTCTTTTCTGGCAAGGGTGAATTATTCTTACCTACATAAATATAACATCACCTTGTCTGAACGCGCCGATGGCTCCTCACGGTTAGGGGCAAACAACAAATGGGGCTATTTTCCTTCCATTGGCATTTCATGGAATATAAACAAAGAGGATTTCTTTCAGCGGTTCGACCGGTATATCAGCAACCTTAAATTACGGGTAACGGCCGGTAAGACCGGTAATTCCGAAGTGCCGCCTTATAGTTCACTGGCCGCACTGGCGCCCACCAACTATTATTTCAACAATACCCTGGTAACGGGTATTGCGCCGGTTCAGTTAGCCAATCCTGATCTGAAATGGGAAACCACTAGCCAGTACAATGCCGGTGTTGATCTCGGTTTATTTAACAATCGTATAAATGTCACTTTTGATGCGTATTATAAAAAGACAACCGATCTGCTGCTGTATGTGCCTTTTCCATTATATACCGGATATGCCAGTCAGTTAGAGAATGTGGGCAGTGTGGAGAATAAAGGATTTGAATTGGGACTAAGTACCGAAAATATTAAAAGCCAGGATTTCACCTGGCGCTCAACTTTTTTAATAGCGGCAAACCGGAATAAAGTATTGAACCTCGGGGAAAGTTCCAGCTTTTTTCCCATAGCACCTACTGGTCAGGTGTCGCCGGTCATAGTACAGGTGGGATTGCCTGTGGGTACCTTTTGGGGATATTCAACCAATGGACTGTTAACCGCTGAAGACCTGACCAAAGGCGTGCCTGTGCTGGCTGGTGTATCGCAACAGGTGGGCGATACAAAATATATTGACAACACAGGCGATGGGTTTATTACCACTGCCGATAAACACAACCTGGGAAGTGCACAGCCAACATTCACGGCCAGCTTTTCAAATAATGTTTCCTGGAAGCATTTCGATCTGTCGTTTTTTATCCAGGGTTCTTTTGGTAACAAATTGTTTAACCTGTTACAACAGAAGCTGGAAATTCCTACCATCTCATTGAACGCTTCGGCTGCCTTGTTAAACAGGTATAGTACAACAAACCCCAATGGTACCATTGCCCGGGCCACCAATTCGCCGGTACCGCAGGTTACCGACCGCTATATTGAAGATGGTTCTTATGCCAAACTCAAAAACATCACCCTGGGTTACAACTTTCCTGCCACCATTAGTTCAAAGGTCCGGGCCAAACAGTTGCGGGTATATGTTTCTGCGCAAAACCTGATTACCCTCACGCATTATACGGGGTATAATCCCGAAGTGAATTTTTACGATAACGACAATACCAAGCAGGGAATAGATTATGGCATTTATCCTGCTACCAGAACTTTTCTGGCGGGTGTAAATATTACTTTTTAAACGCTCTTTAAAACCGCAATAATGAAACGAATCATATATGGAGTTGTTGCAGCAGGTTTACTGCTATCCTGCAACAAACTCACAGAAGACCCCGCTTCTGTAACCGTGGCCGGTCAGTTTTATAAAACACCTGCTGATGCGCTTGCCGCCGTTAGTGCGGTGTATAGTACATTGAACAGCGACCCGGCCGGTGATTTCCCTATTTACGGCCGTAATCTTAACCTGCTTACCTGTAATGGAGGCGATGAGTTGGTGTTCAGTCCCAGCAATACCAATCCGGATGTACGGGCATTGGGAACAACTACTTATGTACCGGCAAATGACCGGGTACGAAAGATCTGGCAGCAACATTATTATGGCATCAGCAGGGCGAACGTGGCTGTAGATAATGTAGCAGGTATGTCTATAGATACCACACTGCGCGAACGCCTGGTACGCGAAGCCCGGTTTGTAAGGGCCCTGTTGTATTTTAACCTGGTACGTTTATTCGGGGATGTGCCCCTGGTATTGCATGACCCCACCACGGTTGATGTAAACAATTTAAAGACCGGCAGAACATCAAAGGATAGTGTTTATCAGCAGATCGTTGCCGATCTGAAGGAAGGATTCAATTTACCAAAGTCATATTCCGGGGCCGACATAGGGAGGGCTACCAGCGGCGCTGCGCATGCCTTACTGGCAAAAGTATATGTGACCAGGCGGGATTGGCCGAACGCGCTTGCTGAATTGCAAAAAGTAATAACTGCCGGAACATTTACGAATGCCACCGGGGGGTATGGATATAACCTGTTTGCCAATTTTAAAGATGCTTTTCAAAAGGCTACAAAGAATGGGGTAGAGCATGTTTTCTCTGTACAATTTGAAACCAACCTGGGCGCCAAAAACAGTACCCAGTTTATCAGTTCAGGAAGCTTTAGTTCGTTTAACCCGGCGGTTTATCCTGGCGATATTCCGGCCGATAGTACTGTATATCAGCTCTTCGATGCCAGCGATACGCGGCGGGGTGTTACCTTTTTTACTACGCTGTTAAATACGTCAACCGGACAAACCATAAATTTTGGCGCACCCCGGTGGAATAAGTTCATCGATTACAGTGTATCTCCCTTGACCAGTCAGGCACAAAGCGGATTGAATACTCCGGTGATCCGTTATGCCGATGTATTGCTTTTATATGCTGAGACCCTGAATGAACTCAATGGCGGTCCCACCACAGATGCCTATACTGCCATCAATAAGGTGAGAACAAGAGCCGGTATTGCCAATCTTACAACAGGATTATCGCAGACTGCTTTCCGGGATTCTGTTTTCCATGAAAGAAGAAAAGAATTTATCCTGGAGGGGAACCGCTGGTTCGATCTGTCGAGAAGAGGCGGCAGTTATTTGTTCGATGCGTTGAAAAAGTTCCCGGCTAAAACAGGTGCGGCGCTTAAAGACACACTATATCCTATACCACAGGTTGAAATTGATCTGGCCGGTTTAACCCAAAATCCGGGGTGGTAAAAACTAACAAAACTTAATTCATCAATCATTAAATACATCAACATGCATTTTCACAAAATCAACGGGGTAACCAAAATGGTATTGGTCTCCTCAATGCTTGCGGGTATTACTGCGCTGCCATTTGATGGTAAGGCGCAAACAGCTCCCCAGTCTTACCAGGGCGTAGTGGGTAAAACCTATGCCGATTCAAAAGAATGGTGGCAGCCTGCGGTTAAAGCACCAGCCGGTTCGCCCAATATTGTATGGGTACTGCTCGACGATGTTGGCTTTGGCGCCGCCAGCGCTTTTGGCGGATTGATCCCTACGCCTACATTCGATAGTTTGGCCAACCAGGGTTTACGCTATACCAACTTTCACACATGCGCTATCTGTGCACCTACCCGGGCTGCTTTATTAACAGGGCGCAACCAGCACTCCGTGCATATGGGCGGATTTGCTCATACAGCATTGTCGGCTGGGTTTCCCGGTTGGGATGGCCGGATCCCTGCCGATAAGGGAACGGTGGCGGAAATACTTCGCGAGAACGGTTATAACACCTTTGCCGTGGGCAAATATGGTGTAACACCCGATGAAGATGCAACCGATGCAGGCCCCTTTGATCGCTGGCCATCCGGCAAAGGGTTCGATCATTTCTATGGTTTCCTGGGATCGCAAACCGATCAGTACAAACCTGACCTGGTAGAAGATAATGCACATATAACTCCTGATGGCAGGAACCTGAATGAGACCATTACGGATAAGGCTATCAGTTATATCTCAAAACAAAAAAAAGCAGCCCCTGATAAACCTTTCTTCCTGTACTATGCGCCCGGTGCTACCCATGCGCCTCATCAGGTGCCGCCATCATGGGCTGATCTGTACAAAGGGAAATTTGATGAAGGCTGGGATGTATATCGCGATAAAGTGATCGCTAATCAGAAAAAGCTGGGACTTATTCCCGCCACTGCGCAATTGCCAACCCGCAATCAATATATAAAGGCATGGAATACCTTAACCCCTGATCAGAAGAAAGTGTATGCCCGTTTTATGGAAATATATGCCGCTTACCTTACGTACATCGATGCGCAGGTGGGCCGTATTGTTGATCACTTAAAAGAAATAAAACAACTGGACAATACCTTGTTCTTTGTGATCATTGGCGACAATGGCGCCAGTAAAGAAGGGACCTTCCAGGGCGTGCTCAACAGGGGACCGCTGGGTGGTAAGGTCTCCGATGAAGAACAGTTTAAGAGCAACCTGGAAAAAATTGGTGAAATAGGTACGCCTTCCGGATCAAATACCAATTATCCGCTTGGCTGGGCACAGGCAACCAATACGCCTTTCAAATACTGGAAACAGGATGCCAATGCTGAAGGTGGTACGCACAATCCACTGATCATCTTTTATCCCAAAGGCATAAAGGATAAAGGCGGTGTCAGAAATCAATACGGACATGTGGTTGATATTCTGCCGACCACGTTGGAATTTGCCGGGCTTTCATTACCGGAGAAGATCAAAGGCATTAAACAGGATACACTGCAGGGTACCTCGTTGTATTATTCACTGGATAATGCCACTGCACAAAGCCGTCATACAGAACAGTATTACTATATTTTCGGTTCCCGGGCTATTTATAAAGATGGCTGGAAAGCCGCTGCTGCACACCACCCGGATTATATAGACATCAATGTGTTGCCGGGTAAAGATTCCGTTGAACGCAATTTCGATAAAGATGTATGGGAATTGTACAACCTGAATGATGATTTTAATGAACGGACAGATCTGGCTAAAAAGTACCCGGAAAAGTTAAAAGAGCTACAGGGGCTTTTTGATGTAACGGCGAAAAAATACAATATCTATCCATTGATCGACTGGGCTGATGTGTGGAAGAGAAGAGCGCAGGCGGCGAAACAGACAGCTGCCAGTACTACCACTGGAAATGAAGGCAACGCTGCAAAAAAATAGATGAAAAACCAGTACAGAAAATGCGTGCCACGGTTTCAAACCATGGCACGCTTACTTTATATTATCACCTTGTTCTCACCGGCCTTCAATGGGTAGACTTTTCCTTTCCAGATCAGGGTACCCGATTTTTTGATGGGCAGGTTAATGCGCATCGTCCATTTGCCTTTTTGTAATTGATAGTGAACGGAAATACTTCCATTGGGATGGGGTATTTCACCAGCCAGGTTGATGAGTTTGCCTACATGTGGTTCTATTTTTATTTTACTAAATCCTGGTGCATCGCTGTCGATACCCAGCACCGTTCTGAAAAATTCAATATTTGGACTGCTGCCCCAGGCATGGCAGTCGCTGCGGGTATAGTCTATGTTGCTGTCTTCCGTCCAGGTGGTTAACCCGGCTGCCAGGTTTTTATACCAGATGCCCAGCCAATCCATATAGTTATCACCCAATCCTGCTTTAACAAGGGCCTGATGCAGGTAATACTTAAAATAAATGGTGCATTGCGTAAGCGTGCTGTCGGTCAGCATTCGGTTGGCCACTGCTGTCATAGCTGCTTTGTTCAGCATACCGGTCAGGATGGCCAGCGAATTGGTATGTTGGGAAAAACTGTTTTGCTCCCTGGTGTCAGCAAATAACCCATGTGCCGCATTCCAGTATTTACGTTGAATGGTTTGTTTTAACCGTGCTGCTTGCTGGCTATAGTGATTGGCATAGTAAGGGATGCCTAATTTGTTTTCCAGACCGGCGGCCCATTGATAGGCCCATAACAATTGCAGGTCAAGAATGGCGGAGCTGCCATCTGTTCCTTTTGGTGGAGATCCTACAAACCAGTTTTGCCCATTGGCCCAGTCTACAAATGTCCAGTACGGCGTATTTTTTAATGAACCATCGGCTGTCTGGTATTTACTGAAGAAGGAAAGGATCTCCCTGGCGCCGGCCAGTTTGCTGCTGATGAAATTGCTGTCGCCGCGGTACATCCAGTAATCGTGCAACATCCCAATATACCACAACGAAAAAGTGGAAATGATCTGTGTGCCCTTTGATGGGTACCGGCTAAGGGTAACGCCGTCTGTTAACCGGGAATGGTCCATTAACTCAATGGCGTTACGGGGCAACCGGTTATCGGCGCTGTTGTAATAGGTGATCATGGCCTGTACCCGGGTATCGCCAATGTATTGCAACTGCTCGTAATAAGGACAGTCGGTATACGTTTCCCAGGCATTTAAGCGGGCAGTTCGCCAGCCTGTTTCCAGTATTTTGTTGATGCCAGTATCGGTAGTAACAAAGGTGGAAGGTTGTTGAAATGGATACCCGGTAAAGGTGCCGAACAGATCATCGATCACCAATGGGTCATTCTGTGTTTGTACCAGTAACTGTATATAGCGATAAGT
Organism: Niastella soli; assembly: GCF_017742245.1. GTDB lineage: Bacteria > Bacteroidota > Bacteroidia > Chitinophagales > Chitinophagaceae > Niastella > Niastella soli. Next base: position 1,133,476 of record NZ_JAGHKO010000004.1, on the reverse strand, counting down.
ACGGAAGTTAAGATTGGTGTATACCTGGTCATCGCTGCCATCAGATACCAGGCTGTCCTTCCGCCCGGAAAAGAGCTTTCCCTCCACCTCATTGCGGTTTCCCTTACGGGCGCCGTATTGGGTGAATTCAGTCACCAGTGATTCTGCATACCGAAGCGAGATGCCGGCATTTTTTCCTTTGCTGAAATGCAGGGTTACATAGGCATTGGTAAGAAAGGTTTGGTCGAGCAGTAAAGTTGCGGTGGTATTTGCCGGAATGGTTACAGCTGTTTTATTGGCGGGGAAACCGGATGGCATAGTGATACCTGTGGCTTTGCGGCAAACCGGAATGCGTTGATAGGTCATTTCCCGGGGTGGCAATGGTGAAGGTACCAGCATCCATCCAAAGCCATCTGATTGCCCTTTTGGCTGTCCGCCAATGAGGTTGTTGGCAAAGGGCCAGGCACTGTCATCAAGCGTGGTGCTCATCCAGTGGTTGATGGTCTTATTCCTGTCTACAAACTCCCCAACAGTAGCGGCAAAAAATCCTGCGATGGGTTGGTAGGCCTTGTCGCGCATACATTTCCAGCTGTTATTGGTATTAAGTAATTCTTCTGCTTTGGAGTTTCCCTGAACAATAAAAGCAGTGCGGAAACTCAGCTGCGCTTCTGGCCGGTAATCGGCTTCATTCCAAACAATGGCTGCAATGGTATTTTTTCCTGAAACCAGGAATGGCGCCAGGTCAACTGTTTCATAATTCCAGTTATACAGGTCACCTCGTGCCGGCCCCAACGATACCAGGCTGTCGTTCACATATAGCTTATACCTATTGTCGGCAGAGACATGTATGAGGAAACTGGCTGGTTTGGTTGCCAGTTCCAGATGTTTTCTAAAATAATAGATCCCATATTCACGCCCATCATCGCCGGGGGCTGCAATCCAGCTGGCGTTCCAGGCAACTGGCGAGGGGGTGTTGCTGTTGGCCGCCGGTCTGGGTGTTGGGTGTGCGGATGCGCTAATGAATAAACTTACTACGGTAATGATAAGCGTGAATGTGCATTTCATTTGGTGACTATATTATTAAGCGTGCCACGGTTTGAAACCGTGACACGCCTTTATATTACTTTATTGTAACATTACTTTGGTTACCTGGCTGTATTCCTCGTTTTGTACCTGTAGCACGTACGTGCCGGGTTTTAATCCTATAGGTAAGTTAACGGTTAAATTGGCCGAAGCACCGCTGACCGCTACTTTGTTTCTGTAAACGGCCTGGCCTTCTGTGGTACGCAAGACCAGATTGGCAGCTCTTCCTTTGAAGTCTTTCAGAGATACAGTAATACACGAATGAGTAGGGTTGGGATAAACCGTAACCCGGCCACCATGTACTGGTATAACAACAGTTCGTGCGCCAGATAAGGAGATACTGGAATCTATCAGGCTCAATGGCACGCGCAATCCGCGTGGCCGATAATAATCAGGATTAAACCCATTATTGATACAGGCCGGTACGCAGTTGCTAAAAGTATTGATGTCATAGGTAATGAGGATCTCATTGTTTGCATTGATGTATTCAGGATGAAGGGCCGGTGCATAAAAGAATGGTGTATGTCCCAACTCATTATCCGGTATGGTATACAACACTTTTCTGTTGGTGAACGGACCGGTAATGCTGTTACTGGTGGCTACATAGATGCGGGTGCCGGCATCGCAGCTTACGCTGAATTCCGTACTAAGTGCCACATATTTATTACGCACTTTGGCCACATATACGCCGTTTGAAGCACCGGTGGTAACAGGGGCAATGTGTGAAATAGCGGTATCCCAGGCTGAGCCATTCCAGAATGACCAGGGGGCCCGGGGATTGTTGCGGGGAAAACGTGCCACTACAATATTGCTGGTGATAAATGCACCCTGTACGCCCCAGGTATAAATATAGCTGTCCGGCTCGTTGGTGTCGAAGCCTATACCGAAGGTGATGTCATTAAAGTTTTGCAAGGCATCAAAGCCCGTTACGGCAAGACTGGGCATGATCATTTTACCCAGGAAGTCGTTGCCGCCCCTGGTAAAACCAAGCCCTTCATTGCTGTTCTTTATATTGCTGTTATACACATACACGGTGTCGCCATTCTGGTAGCCACCGGTTGGCCATAGCAGATAGTTGTCATCGGTATTGTTCTTGAACAAACTGGGGATGCCCGAACTGGTACCAATGCGGGTGCTGGTAGCTGTCCAGTTCCAGTTGCCCAAGGGCTGCACCAGCGCGGCATTTCTTACCTGGAACAAACAGGGCGTAGTGCCGGCCACGGTATCCAGGTGGTCGATGTAGCTATCATTCATGGCCCACAAAACACGTCCGTCTGATAACGGGATCGTAAGGGCGCCATCACTGGCAATCCAGCCGGTCTTTCTGTCGAAAAAGGCGGTCACCTGCGGGTCCTTATAAATACCGGCATTGCCGGGAATGGTGGTGTTGGCGCGCAACATCATATTCGGCGCCGGTGAACCGTAATTGAATGCGTCCTGGCTACCAGTGAATAATAACCGGAATTGATAAATGCTGTCCTTCGATAAGGAAGTTGTTGGTTTTATACACCATTCGTATTCTTTTTTGGTGCCCGCATTGATGGTATCGGTGAATTGCCAGGTATTTACCAGCACCTTGCCGCCGGTAAAGGTGCCGGCGCCATCGTCCCTGATCTGCAGGGTGGTCGCTTGTTTGTCTGCGACATAGGCACTGGAGCCGGCCATTACAAAATCATGTCCGGCAGTGGTGGTATTAATGGTCGTCCACGCACCGGCGCTGCCGCGCTGGTATTGCAGGTTAACGGTGCCGGTCTCCGTATTGGTAAGACTGTTATACACCTCTATGCGAAGGCGTACTGGTGAACCGGCTACAAAGGCGATGGTAGCAGGAAAGTCCTGGGGACTGATCCAGGTAGCTTTATTTTCAGTGCCATTGTCTTTGCGCCAGCGCCAATGGGCCTGGCTAAAGTTGGCAACGGCCTGGCTGCCGCAGATAAGCAGCAACAGGCATACAGCAAGTAATCGTTTTGATCTCATGTTATTTTGGTTTTCTGGTGTATGATAATGGTGGTGATCAGTACAATAAAACAAAGGCAAATGGGAAGGGCAGGAAAACGTACGGCGATGGGTTCAATATTATTGGGATGAATGGTAACCAGATCAGCCTCATCGATGCGGCCCGATGCATGGATCAGTCCGCACCGGCCATTGCTGCTATTAATGGCAAGGTCTTTACGCGTTTCCACCGCCCTAAGGCGTGCATTATAAAAATGACTTTTTACGAGGTACGTTTCCCGGAACCAGCCATCGTTACTCAGGTTCAATAGAAATTGTGCGCCCTGGCGAACGGTTACTGCCGCGGCCCCCGGCAATGCCGATTCATTACAGATAAGTATACCTGCCTTCCCATACGGGGTGCGCAGGGGTAAATGATTGTTGCCTGGGAATACCGCGTACCCATTGGCAGAAAAGAAGGGGAGTAACCATCCCTGCCAGGGTTGTTCAATAAACAACAGCGGGGTTACTTTATCGTAGCGGCCTGCCAGTTTTCCTCCGGGTAATAAACAATAGGCCGAGTTACCGACAACGTCATTTGAAAGGGCGGTGTTCATGCCCAGGACATGCGTGATGGTAGCTGGGTCGGAGGTGCGCAGTAGTTCCTGTACCAGGTCGTCGGTGTGCGAGTAGGTCCAGGGGATAGCCGATTCCCCCCATAAAATTACCTGGGGGTGTTGTGCTACACACTGGCGTTCCTGTTGCAATAACTGTTGCACCAGTGCATTGCCATTCGCCTGGTCCCATTGGGCCTCAGGCGGTATGTGCGGCTGTAGAATAGCCAGTTTAAAAGTAGGTTGTTGGGTGACATTGGGCTGAGAACGTTCAAACAGCATCAGCAGCAACCAGCCCCAGCACATAAAAACAACAAATAGCGATAATGGAAACCACAATAGTTTATAGCGGCGTTGTGCGATCGCTTTTGCAATAAGGGCATTTGCCAGTACTATTACAAAACTGCACCCCGTAACCCCCATTACAGATACCGGTTGTATGGCGTACAGATTTGCTGAAAGCGCGTTGCCGGCATGAAAAAGGAACCAGGGCAAACTGCCCGCCAGCCATTGCAATACAACTTCTGCCAGTGTCCAAACAGCTGCTATATAAAGTGGATTGGGTATAAGAAAAGCTAATCGTAATACAAATGCGCAACCGAGCGAAAACAGCCCGGTGCATAACAGGAACGCGGCCACCCCATAAATGGAAGCTAATCCGGTAAAAGCAGGGATCCCTGTTATCATCCAGGAAAAGGCGCAACAGCAGAAGGTGGCGCCGGTAATGAGTCCGGCCCGGAAAGGGGAAAGCGACGATCTGCCAAATAGTGTTATGAACAACGGGACCAATGCTACCCAGCCCAACATAAACACCGCCTGTTGCACGGCAACAAACAGGCACAGGCCAGCGATAATAGCTCCTCCTTTTGGTGTATAACGGTTCATAAGCAGGCAATCAGCAAGGATGTATAGACTAAAAGTAAGTGCTAAATATTGAATTAGAATACTTTTTTATCAGCACGAATTTGCGTTATGGTAAAATAGTATTAATTGCGGATGCCTGTTTTGCGGGCGGAAAGCAGGAGCACGATCAGACCGGTAAAGAGCCAGCCAAGGGCAAGAAGCTGTGCCTGGCTTAGCTTCCAATAACCAATGTGATAACGGGGATTTATGCGGATGAATTCAATGAAGAAGCGTTCTGCACCATTGAGGATGGCAAAATACGCAAAAAGAATTCCTGGTTTTTTTATGGAACGGCGGAGGCGCCAGAGCAGTAAAAACAGGCAAAAGCAAATAATAGCCTCATACAGGGGTGTAGGGAATACGGGTGCTTGCAGGATGGTACAATGGCTGCCGGTACAGCCGGGAATATAAATACCCTGATGCACGCTGTTATGCGGGTAATAGCTGGCCCATAACCATTGGGGCAGCCAGGCTGGCCGAGGTTGGTCGTTTATAATACCCCAGTCACCATCGCCTGCCACATGGCAACCCATTCGGCCAACGGCATACGCCAGCATCATGCCGGGGCTGCCAATGTCTGCAGCAATGGCGGGGCGTATACCGTACCGCTTATTGATGTATAAATAAGTAAGGGCACCAGCTATCAAGGCGCCATAATAATTCAATCCGTTGAAGAGGCGTCCATCAGTGAAATGGCCTTCCAGTGTCGCAAAAAGAATGGCGCCGCCAAAACCAAACAACCCGCAATACAATAACAGATAGTCCATTAACTGATAGGGATGCATTGGTTCCCGCCCGCCAGAAGCTGGTGATTGGCGCCTGGCTATAAACCATACCACCAGTCCGGCCACCAAACCCGCAATCCAGTTACCGCGGGTGGAGAAGATAAAGTCCTGCGGTGTGCCAATAAACAGGGAACGATGCAGCCACCAGTAAACGAGTTTGGCGCCGGCCGCAAAACCCAGTAGGCCCCAGATAACGGGATGCACTACGCGGGCCGGTCCGGCAAAAGATTGAATAATGCCTGCTGCCTCCCTATGCCGGTATTCCATCCGGAAGGTAATATAGGCGGCAGCAAACGCCAGCAACAGGAAAAATCCAAAGGGTGTAAACATTGTACTATTATAACATTGCTTATTTTGATGCTGGCAGAAAAGTATATAAAAATACTTCCTAAAACGGTTTTTCTTTCTACATTTAAACAGGCAATCACGATTTGCCACGATCAAAAAGCCAAATTCAACAAGGCGCCACCGCCACCATTTTTAACGCTAATTGCTTGTGTATGATATCAAAACTGTTATTACACCACTCCCGTGTTCTGGTCCCGGATCACTACCACCACCAGCCGGTAATCCGGCCTTCCGAATTGAACCGGTCAAATCATTTTTTATCACTATCCACCAAATTAACGCCATCGGTTGACCATTTTCTACCGGGGTGACCAAACTTTTTTTCGCCAATTGAGGCTTAAATATCTGTACAATTTTAACATAGGTTACTTAAACTCCTGCTAAGAAATGAAAAAACCTGCCATAGCAGTATTACTGATTGCTGTATTGATGGCCCTGACGACTGCCTGTAAGAAAACGAGTTTTCTTGACCAGACCGTAACCTCGAGCCTGGATGAGAACAGCACTTTCAGCGACAGCTCGAACGCCATGCAGTTCCTGAATAATATCTATGTAAATATCGGGTTTGCCACCGATCCACGCCGGTTTACCAACACGGCCGGTTCATTTGGCGCTGGTTTGGAAGCCGCCTGCGATGAAGCAGAGGGGCCGAATGCCGCCAGCACCAACGGCTTTATCCAGTTTGCCACCGGATCGGTTAACCCAACTGTGGTGCCGGACGATGCCTGGAAGATCTGTTACAGCAACATTCGTGCGGTGAACCAGTTCCTGAAGCATATACCGGTTATCCCATTCAACAACGCCCTGAAAGCACAGGTGAGTGCCGAGGCCCGTTTTCTGCGCGCCTGGTACTATGCCATGCTGATGCAGCACTACGGCGGCGTGCCCCTGATTGGCGATACCATTTATGCATCGGCCAATATCATCGAGGTAAAACGTAATACCTATAAGGAATGTGTAAACTATGTTTTGTCGGAGTTGGATGCGGCCGCGGCCGTGCTGCCCACTACCTGGACCGGCGCACAATATGGCCGGGCCAGCAGAGGCGCCTGTATGGCAGTTAAAGCAAGGGTATTATTATTCGCTGCAAGCCCTTTATTCAATAAGGGTGGAACGGCCGCTGGTGATGCCAACCTCGCCAGCATTGTGGCCTATCCCGATGCGGACCCTAACCGCTGGCAGCTGGCAGCTGATGCGGCGAAAGCAGTGATCGCGCTTAATGCGTATCAATTGTTTGTAGACTCCACTTCTAAACCTGGTGAGCCGGGTTTTGGCTTTCAGGAGTTGTTCACCAAACGCTATAATACCGAGTACATCCTTCCCCGGATGATGGGCGATAACAAATACCTGGAGTCATTGTGGGATGTGCCTTCGCGTGGCGGATCGGGCGGTTCTTTCCCTTACCAGGAAATGATAGATGCCTTCCCGATGAGCAACGGATTGGCGATCACCGACCCGGCCTCGGGGTACGATGCAAACAATCCCTACCAGCACCGCGACCCGCGGTTGGGTTATTCTATCATGCACGATTCCACGATGCGGGTAACCTTTGGCACCAACCAGCCTTCCCCTTTACAGCTCTATATCAATACGGCGGTGAAACCGGCCGTTGCATCCAGCGGAGATGCAGTGTATAAGGGCACCCCAACGGGGCTCTACATTTATAAGATGGTTGATCCCAATGTGATCAACAACAGCGTGGGGGCTACTTCCCGTGTGTTGCCGTTGATCCGGTATGCGGAAATAGTGCTTGATTTTGCAGAGGCTACCAATGAAGCAGTGGGTCCTGCCACGGAAGTGTACCAGTCGATAGAGGCCATCAGGCAACGGGCTGGTTTGCGGCCCTGGCAATTGCCGGCAGGGTTAAACCAGTCGCAAATGCGCACCGTCATTCAAAAAGAAAGAAGGCTGGAACTGGCTTTTGAAGGGTTTCGTTTTTGGGATGTACGCCGTTGGCTGATTGCGGATCAAACAGAGAACCAGACCATGCATGGCATGGAAGTCAACCGCGGCCCTGTTGTGGAGTATAAGCCTTTCGTTGTTCGGAAACACAATTTCACCAGGGCTATGTACCTGTGGCCGATCCCCCTGTCGGAAATAGCCAAGTCACCTGAATTGTTACAGAATCCATTATACTAACTGCGATAGTCATATGAAAAAGATATTCTTATTGCCCATACTTTGTTCCCTGGCCTTTGTTGCCTGTAAACCGGAACTGCTTGTTACGCCATCGGAGCCCACAAAAGGCCTGTCTGGCAGCTGGCAGATCATAAAAGCCACGCGCAACGGTACAGACCTTACCACGCGGTTCGATTTCTCCAGGTTCAGGATCAATTTTACCGACAGCAGCTATACCATTGATAGCCTGGTGCCATTTATCGTAAGCCGGAATGGAAAATGGTCGTTTGATGATCCCACGTTTCCTTTTAGCCTGAGCTTTCAGCCCACGGACAGCAGTGCCAGAACTTCTCCGCTGCAGTATCCTGTTACGGGCGGGCAGCGGAACCTGATCATCTCCTTCAGCCCCGGCTGCAGTTTGAACACCTATCAATACACCCTTCAAAAAGCGAACTAATGCAACACCAGCCTGTACAACATAAACCATTGGTTAAACGCAAACCATCCGCCGGGGTTATCTGGAAGGTCATTGGCGCACTGCTGCTGCTGATCATTGCGGCTTGTTCCATAACAATTGATAATGTGGCAATTCCCGGTAGCATTAAAAGCGGCGATGTACTACCCATAACCTTGAATGTGACCATTACCACCAACCAAACACAAACCTCCAATTTCATGACGGCGGTGCTGGTGCCTAAAGTGTGGAAGGTGGCACAAAATGCTACCATCACTTTCACCAGCGACATTACTTCCGGCGACCAGGCCATGACGGTGATCCCGGCGGGTACCCCGGCGCCGCAAGGTGGTGGTATGGACTGGCCCACGCTGCTGGCCACTAAAATAGGGAACGGTGGTAACCTGTTGCCCGACTATGAATGGGTGGCGTTTTATTCCAACGCCAGTTATTCGGTGGATGCGAATGCAACCATACACGCCACCGTAAGTATAAAGATCAAAACAAGTCCTGATAACCTGATGTTCAAATTGGGTTTCTGTGTGGCCAACAGCACGGATGGTCTGAGCAGTTCTGACCGGTATGCTACTGCTTTCCCCGGTTGTTTTCAGGCCATTGGTACCGGCGACCCAATCGATTTCTGTAATCCGCAGATCTCTACGGTTGACCCACGGGCTTCGCTGGACAACGATATCATCACGCTCACTTTTGACGGCGGGGTGCAATCAACTGCGCTGGATAATGCTTCCCAGGTTTACCTGTGCATTGCCGGTATTACAGATACGGGCGACAGTCTTTCTGTTTGCACCCAGACCGATGCCACCAGGATGACCTCCTTGGGGTTAAACAAATGGCAGAAAGACATCTGGCCCAGAAAGCTTTTTAATTTAACCGATAACCAGCACCTTACCGGGCTGCGGTATTTTTTTACTGATGCAAATGGGAACAACAAAGTGGGGTATGCCGGTGGTGCATCGCCGTTCCTGTATACATTCAAATGCCAATAACAACTATCTGCTCATTTTAACTGCTTTTTATGGCTCACTCCAACATATATAAAAACATTGTAAAAACAGGCAGCGTGTTGTTCCTTACGCTGTTGTACCTCGCCTGGCCGCATAGCTGTCTGGCGCAAACTACTGTTAATGGAACGGTGGTGGATGATTACGGTTACCCGGTACAGGGAGCCATGGTACATTTGAAAGGGGAAAAAATAGCACAGATTACCAATAAGGACGGTGTTTTTGAAATAGTGACAACACCAGGCGCCGTGCTGGTGTTTGAATACCCGGGTTATAATACGATTGAAGTAAAAGCGGGCAGCCGGCGGCCGCTGTTCGTACGCCTGCCTGTTCGTTACCTGTCACAAACGATCCCGCCTGCCAGTAAGACCACACCGGCCGGTGATACGATCTATATCCAAAAGAAGTTGGTACCTAAACTGCATGTGTTATATGGTGAAACCAATGCCCATTCATTTTTAGGTTCCATTGCCACAGTAGGAGCTAATGAACTTGGCGCTACACCTGCCTCTTCTTATACGTATGCCTTACCTGGCCGGTTGGCCGGATTGAATGTGATACAAACCAGCGGCTTTTATACACCATTAACGGGTAGCCTTACCAGCAGGGACATATTTGTTGGGAACATTCCAAACAATACAAGCGGGGCCGGGCCATCTGATAATACGGAGTTCAATATTCAGCTAAGGGGGCATAATGCCAGTATGGGGCAATCGCCCATTGTAGTGATCGATGGCGTACAGCGGGAATTCTATTCGCTGGATCCGGAAAACATAGCCTCCGTGAGTGTGTTAAAAGATGCGCTGTCAACTATTCTATTGGGGCAGAACAGTGCCCGCGGTGCGTTGATAGTTACCACAAAACAACCAGTTTCCGGTGCCCCCCGTGTTGCCTTTACGGCAGAGACCGGTGTGCAAACACCCCTGCAATTGCCAAAACCGCTACCGGCTTACCAGTATGCCTATCTGTTAAACGAGGCACTGCTGAACGATAGCAAAAACCCAGCTTATACCGCGGCGGATTTTGCGGCCTATCGCAGTCAAACCGATCCCATAGGCCATCCTGATGTGAACTGGTACAATACCATTTTGCGCGATCAGGCAAGTATGAACCGGTATAACCTGAGTGTTACCGGCGGCGGTGCTACCGCGCAGTACGTGGTGGGGTTGAACTATATGAACCAGAACGGGCTGTTTGTTACTTCTGATACCAACTCCTACAATACCAATGCGCAGTTGAAACGGTATATGATCAATTCAAGAATTGACATAGACGTAAATAAGAATTTCAATGTAGGCTTACAGCTCTTCGGGCGTTTGCAGGATGGCAACCAACCCGGAGCGGGTACTGCCACCATTTTACAGGGCTTGTTAAGCACCCCTAACAATGCTTATCCCGTATACAACCCGAATGGGTTGTTTGGTGGTTCCGCGAATTATACGCAGAACCTGCTGGCGCAAACCATTGCTTCCGGTTATATGGCCGATCACCTGCGTGATGTAATGGTTAACCTTGATCTTGGTTATAAACTCGATAACTGGATAAAAGGCTGGTGGGCGAAAGCAAAAGGGAATGTGTCGGTACAGGAAGCCAGCAATCAGGACCGCAGCAAACAGGCACCTGTATTTTCGCAGTCAATCTCCACCGGAGGCGATACAGCGTATCACCGCTATGGCAGTACCGTGAACCAGGTTAATAATTTCACCAACACTTCCTGGGCCAGGTATCGATTTGTACAGCTATCGACCGGGTACAACCGGCAGTTTGGCAATCATACCATCGACGGTATGTTGTTGTTCGATCAAAAGAATGTGTTATTGAATTATGATATCCCGTCGGCGCTTACCAACTACGCCGCGAAGGGCTCCTATAATTATGCAGAAAAATACTTTGTAGAAGGTGCCATAAACTACAGTGGGTACAACCGGTATGCGCCTGGTCATCAGTACGGACTTTTTTATGCCGGTGGAGCAGGGTGGAATATGGCAAAGGAAAGCTGGATGCAATCCGCAACCTGGCTTAATCAGTTGAAGTGGCGGGTCACTTATGGCCGTACCGGCAATGCCAATGTAGATAACTATGGATATTTTATCTGGCGCCAGCATTTTACGCAAGTGGCGGGAACCTATCCCATTGGCAGCAATTATCCCAATGGTGCTGGTTTGGGTGAACAGGGTGTTCCCGGCAGCCAGGTATTGGCCAATGTGAGCGCCACCTGGGAAAAGGCCGATAAACTGAACGCCGGTGTTGACATGGCTTTTTTTAATAACCGGCTGTTGCTCACTGCAGATTATTATCACGAACGCTATTATGACGTGATGCAAACACGGGGACGCAGCATTGCCCTGATGGGTATTGCTTATCCCGTAGAAAATATTGGCATCGATCTGTACCAGGGTGGTGAAGCAACGCTCACCTACCAGGACCGCATTGGCAGCCTTCATTATTTTGTTACCGGCAATGGGGCCATACAACAATCAAAAGCGCTGTTCATGGATGAGCAATACCAGGCCTATCCCTGGAATGTACATACCGGTCATCCCGTTGGACAGCGGTATGGTCTTATTGCAGATGGGTTGTTGCAAACGGGAGCAGAAGCAGTTGCTGCACCTACCATTGCAGGTTATACACCGCATGCCGGTGATATAAGATACAAAGACCTCAATAGTGACAATGTTATTGACCAGTTTGATGTGGCGCCCATCGGCAAAGAGCGGCCATTGCTTTATTATGGCCTGTCGGCCGGGATCAACTACAAAGGAATAGAAGCAGGCATTTTGTTGCAGGGTGTTGCCAACCGGGAAAATTACGTAAGCAATGGTTACCTCGATGCCGGTTTTCAGGGGCAGAACAATGGGTATTCGCAAGCCTATATCCAGGCATTGGGCCGCTGGATCCCTGAAACGGCCACCACAGCCAGCTATCCCCGATTGACTGCAGGCGGTAATGGCTACAATTATTCACCGCTGTTTCAATCAAGCTCTTATTTCCTGCGCAATGGCAATTACATCCGCATAAAAAATGTAAACGTGGGCTATGATCTTCCCTATGCCTGGATAAGAAAACTAAAACTGCGGGGAATAAAAATATTTGCCAACGCACAAAACCTGTTTACGCATGCGGCATACAAAGGCATAGATCCCGAAGTGTCTTTCCCCAGTTATCCCATACAAAAAGTTATCAATACCGGCATCACTGTTAAACTGTAAACAACATGAAGCAACTACTTTATATAACTATTATACTGTGTTTGGTTGGCTCCCCGTTCAGTGCTTGCCGTAAAACATATGAAAGCGTTCCGCTGGGGCAGCAAATAACGCTTGACCTGGCCTTTGACACCCGCGATTCGCTGGGCAAGCAGGCCATGACCTATCTGCTCACTACTTACCAGCAGGCTTTTTATAATGGCCATAACAGAATTGGTGGCAATTACCTGGATGCTGCTTCGGATGATGCGGTTGCTTCGGCTTCCGGCATTCCGGCAGTACAGGCAATGGCTACGGGCGCTTATTCGGCTACGCTTACCAATGCAGATGATATGTGGTCGCGTAATTATACCGCTATTCGAAATGCCACTGTGTTTATCGTATATATTAACCGCGTGCCCATGATTGAGAAGCTGCCCAACGGCCAGCCAGCCCGGGCCGCCTATCGCAGCGAAGCCCGCTTTTTAAGGGCCTGGTTGTATTTTCAATTAGTGAAGCGGTATGGCGGGGTCCCCCTGTTGGGTGATTCCATTCGCCAGATAACAGAGGACGTGCAGCTGCCGCGTGCCTCCTTTAGTGATTGTATAAATTATATTGTCACCGAGTGTGATAATATAAAAGACAGTCTTCGCACCGCCGCTATGGTTACTGCCAACACCTATGGACGTATTACAAAAGGGGCGGCTATGGCTTTAAAAGCGGAAGCGTTGTTGTACGCTGCAAGTCCCTTGTTTAATGGAGGCAATGTGGAAACAGGCAATGTGCTCACCGGTTATCCCGCTTATGATATAAACCGCTGGAAGCTGGCAGCCGATGCTGCCAAAGCAATCATAGATGAGGGCGCCTATAAATTGATGCCCAACTTCAACGACGTATTTATTACCCAGGCAGCGCCGGTTGGCCCCAATACTGAGGTCATTTGCTGGATGCAGGTAGGTACGCCCGACAATAGGGTAGAACAGTCGAATGCACCGGTAGGTTATACTTCTGCCGGTGGTAACGGTGCTACCAGTCCCACCCAAAACCTGGTAGATGCTTTTGCTTCCGATTCAGGATATGCCATCACCGATCCGGCAGCCCATTATAATACAAATGACCCCTACGCGCACAGAGACCCCAGACTGGCCATGACCGTCTTTCACAATGGCTCTGTATGGCTGAACAGATCTGTACAAACGTATAACAATGGGCTCGACAAACCAGGTGGTACAGTGCAACAAACAAAAACTTCGTACTACCTGCGCAAATTCATGGGCGCTTTTGAAAATGTAAGTAACAACCCGCCTTCTTATTCCGGAACTTATCACGATTGGGTGTATTACCGGTATGCCGGTGTGCTGTTGAATTATGCAGAAGCTCTCAATGAGTTTTCGGGCCCCTCAACGGAGGTATATAATGTGTTGTATGCCCTGAGGAAAAGGGCCGGTATTTTAACCGATGCCAGCAATACCTATGGCGTGCCAGCCGGGATGGGCCAGCAGGAGATGCGCACCTTTATTCGCAATGAACGGCGGGTAGAAATGGCATTTGAAGAACAACGTTATTGGGACATCAGGCGGTGGAAAATAGCAGCGACGGCGTATAATAATGCACCCTTGCGTGGACTTGATCTGCAACTCTCCAGCAGCGGACAGCTTTTTTACAATCCAATTTCCGTGCTTAAAACTGTTTTCCGCGATCCGCAGATGTACCTGTATCCCGTTCCTTATAGTGAAGTGATCAAGAACAACCAAATGCAGCAAAACCCGCTTTGGTAAAAACAAACCAATACTAACAACTTAACTTCTTTATATGAACAAGCTCATAGTTCTTTTTACAATAGCTGTTCTTTTATTGCCGCTTCTTGCCGATGCCCAGGGAAAAGTGGTAACGGGTACGGTAAAAGATGCCAATGGCCCATTGGCGGGAGCAACCATCACAGAAAAACAGGAAACGCGCAATGCGGTGGCTGCGGATAGCCGCGGGCATTTCAGGATCGCCTTACATGGAACTTCCGACGTGCTTATTATTTCCTACCTGAATTATCAGCAACAGGAAGTGAACGTTAAAAAGGAAAGTAATGTGGAGGTGATCATGCAGCAGTCGGTACAGGGCCTGGATGAAATGGTGGTAGTGGGTTTTGGTAAAAAGAAGCGTATTACGAACACTGGGGCCGTTAGTTCCATTAATGCCAGTGAAATACGCGATGTGCCCACTTCCAGTGTACAAAATGCATTAGCCGGTAAGCTGCCTGGTTTTTTTACCCAGCAGCGTTCGGGTCAGCCGGGTAAAGACGCCTCGGATTATTTTATTCGTGGTGTCAGTTCCCTGAACCCCGACGGCAACCAGCCTTTAATTGTGGTGGATGATATTCAATATACCTATGCACAACTGGCGCAGATAAATGTAAATGAAATTGAAAGCATTTCTATTCTGAAAGATGCCAGCACCACCGCCATTTACGGAATTAAAGGCGCGAATGGAGTATTGGTGGTCACTACACGCAGAGGCGCAGCAGGAAAACCAACCTTTAATGTGCGGATGGAAGGTGGTGCCCAGGCGCCGGTAAGGACCCCAAAGTTCCTTGATTCCTATCATACGGCACAACTGGTGAACGAGGCGTATACCAATGACGGCCTCAACCCATTATTCAGCCAGGCTGACCTGGATGCGTTTCAAACAGGTAATGATCCGTATGGCCATCCTAATGTGAACTGGTATAAAGAGATCAACCGGCCCTATTCGATGCAGGGGAATGCCAACCTGGATATCTCAGGTGGCACCAGCCATGTGAAGTATTTTATTTCCGGCGGCGCCTTTACCCAAAACGGCAGTGTAAGGAACTTTTCTTCCAATGCTGATGGCGTTAACAGCAACTATTTTTACAAACGCTACAATGCCCGCTCGAACCTCGACATCCAGGCAACAAAGAACCTTACGCTGCGGCTGGACGCTACCGTACGTTTTGGCGATATAAACCAGCCGTATGCCATGAATGTGATCAGCAATATTTACGACTTCTCCAAAATACATCCTTATTCGGCGCCTTTTATTAATCCGGATGGCAGTTGGGCCTATGCCTATGATACGCAAAACCAGTTGCCAACTATCAATGCACAACTGGCCACGCAGGGGTATAAACGCGATCGCCGTACCGACTATAACGTATTGTTGGGTTTTACCGAAAAGCTGGATGATATTACCCGCGGCCTGTCGCTCATAGGCCGGGTGGCCTATGCCAGTGTGGAGCAGAACAACCTCACCTTGTTCAGGCCCTTCCCGCCAAGCTATCATTATGATCCGCGGGATGGCAGTTATCACCTGAATACAGGGGTAAGCACCGGTGGCTATACCTATGGCACTTACAGAACACTGGGCAATACCGATCTTGATAACCAGCGTACCAACGTGCAGATCTATCTGAATTATGATCGCGTATTTGGGAGCGATCACCATTTTTCCGGATTGTTCTTATGGAACCAGGAAAGTTACCGTGTGGATGTAGATAATACAGGTTTTTTTCCGATTGTAGGCCAGGTGCCGCATAAATACCGCGGCTATTCATTAAAGATAGGGTACGACTACAAACAAAAATACCTGATCGATTTTAACGGTGCATACAATGGGTCAGACCGTTTTCAGGCCGACAAACGAAATGGCTTCTTCCCCGCAGTAGGCGTGGGCTGGAACATAGCGAAAGAAGAATTTTTCGACAACCTGTTACCTGCTGTAAGCCTGTTTAAAGTACGCGGTACTTATGGCGTAGTGGGCTCTGATGTGGCCCCGGGCAATCAATATCTCTACAACCAGATCTACAACCAGGGCGTGGGGTATAGCTTTGGACAAACCAACCAGGGGGCCGGTACTATATATGAAGGGGCTCTGGGTAACAACAATGTTACCTGGGAAAAGGCAAGGAAGTTTGATGTGGGCCTGGATGTGAACCTGTTCAATGATAAAGTGACCTTGTCGGCCGATTATTTTCATGAGCATCGCTATGATCAGTTGGTAACGCCCGGCAATACGCCGCTGATATTGGGTATAGGCGTTTCACCAACCAACGTGGGTATTACCAGGAACAGCGGTTGGGAGGAAACCTTTAACTACCACGACAAAGTAGGGAACGTACAATACAGTGTAGGATTGGTATGGTCGTATGCAAAGAATAAGATCCTGTATATGGCAGAAGCGTCGCCCCGGTTTCCCTGGCTCGCAAAGACCGGACAATCCATCAATCAGCCACAAGGCTATTTATTCAATGGGTTCTATAATGAAACAGACGTTGCCGACCCTAAGGTGGCCAAGCCGGTTGGGGCGGGAACTATTCAACCCGGTGATCTGAAATACAAAGACCTGAATGGAGATGGTATTATTGATCAGAATGATATTACCAACATTGGAAAACCTAACCTGCCCAATACCACCATCGGATTGCCGATAAAGATCGGGTACAAAGGTTTTGATGCCAGTGTGCTTTTCCAGGGCGCCTTTGGTTATAGTCTGGGTCTTACGGGTACTGCTATTGAACCATTCAAAGGGCAGTTTCAACCGCTGCATGAAAAACGGTGGACGCCCGCCACGGCGGCTTCTGCTGCGTTCCCCAGGCTTACCAGCAACCCCACTACTATTAACAGCCCGGGTGCTTACAACTCCGATTTCTGGGTGATCAATGCACACTATATCCGGCTTAAAACAGTGGAGCTAAGTTATATTTTACCACGCCGGTGGTTGCCCTTACGAATGAATAATGGCCGTTTGTACCTGAGTGCGTATAACCTCGCTACCTGGAGTAATGTTAGCAAAAAATACCAGGCCGACCCTGAGGTAGCCAGCAATACAGCGGGTGATGCCTACCTGGCGCAACGCGTGGTGAATATTGGTTTGCAGCTTGGATTTTAGCTGTAAACCATAAGCTTCAAGCCTCAAGCCTTAAGCTTCAGGCCATCGCGGCCAGGTTGCATTTGCTTAGAATGCTGCCTGCCTTTTTGCTTGCCGCTTGTAGCTTGTAGTTGCCCTAATTCGAAGGACAAAAATTTAATCTTTCGGTCAATATTATATGAACAAAAAGAAACAGTATTTAATGGCGTCCCTGTTGTTAACAACCTTATCAGGCGCTGGGCAGTTGTCACGTCAACCAGTATCCTATGTAAACCCGTTTATTGGTGCCAGCACCAGTATTGATAAAGCAGGCGCCAGTCATGGGTTAGGAAAAACATTTCCCGGTGCTACTACGCCTTATGGCATGGTGCAGGTGAGCCCTAATACGATAACAGGCGGCGACAACGGCTCAGGGTATAGCTATGAACATACTTCCATTGAAGGGTTTGCTTTTACGCAACTCAGCGGTATTGGCTGGTATGGCGACCTGGGTAATTTTCTGGTAATGCCAACGACAGGGGTATTAAAAACATCGGCCGGCCGGCCCGGGCATGAAGCAGAAGGCTATCGTTCGGGTTTTGCCAAAACATCGGAAGCGGCAAGCCCCGGTTATTACAAAGTTGAATTATCAAAATACCGGGTAAAGGCAGAAATGACGGCCGCACCACACAGTGGGATGCTGCGTTTTACCTTTCCGGCAAATGACCGCTCGCGCATCCAGATCGATCTGGCCCGACGGGTAGGGGGAACTTCCACCGAACAATATGTACGGGTAGTGGATGAACATACTATTGAAGGCTGGATGAAGTGCACCCCCGCAGGCGGTGGCTGGGGGAATGGCGAAGGCCATGCCGACTATACTGTATACTTCTATGCACAGTTTAGTAAACCCTTAAAACAATATGGGGTATGGAATGCCGCTATCCCTGACGATTGGACCCGCAAAAGAGAAGATCTCGAAAGCCAGCGTTACCAGCAGCGGATTGCGGAAGCTGCCACCAACGGTATTACCAAACAACCAAAGGAGCAACAGGGCAAACACCTGGGTTTCTTTACCGAGTTTACCACCAAAGAAAACGAGCAGGTGCTGATGAAAGCCGGTATTTCCTTTACCGATGTGGCGCATGCGAAAATGAACCTGCAGCAGGAGATCACTGGCTGGGACTTTGACAAAACACATACAAAAGCGCGTGCACAATGGGAGCAGGCATTGGAGAAAATAAAAATTGAAGGCGGCACCGAAGAAGAAAGATCGGTTTTTTATACGGCCTTATATCATACCATGATCGATCCCCGCACGGCATCGGATGTAGATGGTGCCTATACCGGGGGGGATGGAAAGATCCATACCGGAGGGGTTGGGCAAAACCGCAGGACCGTCTTCAGCGGCTGGGATGTATTCAGAAGCCAGATGCCCTTGCAAACCATAATAAATCCGTCGTTGGTGAACGATTTGATACGTTCATTGACCGACCTGGCCGATGAGACCGGCCGGCATTATTTTGAACGCTGGGAATTATTGAATGCCTATTCAGGCTGTATGATCGGTAACCCGGCTGTGTCGGTACTGGCCGATGCGTATGCCAAAGGCATCAGGAACTATGATATGACGAAAGCGTATGCCTATGCGCGCAATAGCTGCGAACGATTTGGGAATGGCGATAAGGGCTGGACCCTCAGCACCGAGCCAGAAGATAACCGTCGTAATTCCTATGGCAATTCGCCATTCCCTATTTCCAATACACTTGAGAACGCCTATTCAGAATGGTGTTTGTCGCGCCTGGCAGCAGCATTGGGGAAAAAGGAAGATGAATTGAAATATGCGCAACGGGCGTTGAGTTATAAAAATGTATTTGACGCCTCCAAAAACTGGTTCCGGCCACGGAAGGAAGATGGGAGTTGGGAAGACTGGCCAGCTGAAGGCCGGTTGAAACAATTCTATGGTACCGTGGAAAGCAATCCTTATCAGCAAGGCTGGTTTGTTCCGCATGATGTACCGGGCATGGTAAAACTGATGGGTGGCCGCGACAGCGTGATCGCCGACCTGCTGCATTTCTTTAACAATGCCCCCGCAGACCTTTTATGGAACGATTATTATAACCATGCCAATGAACCGGTACACCATGTTCCTTTTCTCTTTAACCGGTTGGGCGCGCCCTGGCTAACGCAGGAATGGAGCCGCAAAATATGCGCCCGCGCGTATCACAATAAAGTAGAAGGATTGGTGGGTAATGAAGACGTTGGGCAAATGTCGGCCTGGTATGTGCTGGCCGCTGCAGGTATTCATCCGGTTTGTCCGGGCGATACGCGGTACGAGATCACCAGTCCGGTGTTTACAAAAATTGAATTACAGCTTGATCCGCAATATGCAAAAGGCAAGACCTTTACGGTGATAGCCAAAAATAACAGTACAAAGAACGTATACATTCAGCGGGCCTGGCTGAATGGAAAGCCGTACGCTGCATGCTTTATCGATCATGCCGATATAGCAGCAGGCGGGGTACTGGAACTGGAGATGGGACCTGCCCCCAACAACCATTGGGGTGTTGAAGCAAACGACGACCTGGTGAAATACGCCAATACACTGCAGGGAACGGCTTCCGATTTTGGCCTCAGTTACGGGAATACGTATCCTACCACCGCGCTTCCATTTAGTATGAATGCCTGGAGCCCGCAAACGGGGAAGAATGGCGATGGCTGGAAATACCAATACGGCGCTACCTCCATCCGTGGTTTTGGTCAAACCCATCAATGCAGTCCCTGGGTGAATGATTATGCCGTGTTTACCCTAATGCCCCTTGCCGGTACGTTGGAAGTAGATGAGAACAAAAGAGCCGCGGCCTTTCATCATGAAAATGAGACCGGCCGGCCTGATTATTATAAAGTAACGTTCGATAATGGCATTACTACTGAAATTACTCCGGTAGAACGTGGTGCAGCCATGCGATTTTCTTATCCGCAAACTGGAGAGGGCTACCTGGTGCTGGATGGCTATACGCAACTAAGCGAAGTGAATATCGACGCCAGTCACCACCGCATTACCGGCTGGGTGAACAATGCCCGTTGGGTACCTGCCAAATTCCGCAATTATTTTGTGCTCGAATTTGATCAGCCCTTTGTTAGTTACGGGACCTGGGAGAACGAAAAAAATACCGTTTTTAAAGACAGTGTTTACAAAGAAGGCAAAGGCGCTGGCGCCTGGTTGCAATTTCCAAAAGGGGCGGTGGTGCAGGTAAAGATCGCCTCTTCCTATATCAGTCCCGAACAGGCGATCACTACCTTGCAACGGGAGTTGGGGGCGTACGCCGGTTTCGACGATACCCGCCGCGCGGCGCAACAGGTATGGAACAAACTGTTTCACCGCATATTGGTAGAAGGCGGAACGGAAGAACAAAAAGCTACTTTCTATTCCTGTTTGTTCAGGGCCAACCTTTTTTCGCACCAGTTCTTCGAATATAACGAACAGGGACAACCTGTTTATTACAGTCCATATGACGGTGCCATTCACAATGGTTATATGTATACCGATAATGGTTTCTGGGATACCTTTCGTTCTCAGTTTCCGCTCAATACCATTTTGCACCCTACCATGGAAGGCCAGTATATGCAGGCCCTGTTGGCAGCGCAGCAACAATGTGGCTGGCTGCCTGCCTGGTCATTTCCTTCCGAAACAGGGGGAATGCTGGGTAACCATGCCATCTCGCTGTTAACGGATGCATGGGTAAAAGACATTCGATCCTTTAGCGCCGATTCAGCACTAAAAGCTTATTATCATGAAGCCACCAATAAAGGTCCCTGGGGCGGCGCCAATGGGCGCCAGGGCTGGAAGGATTATTTCCAGTTGGGTTATGTAACCTATCCCGAATCGCAGGGATCCACCGCGCAAACGCTGGAATATGCCTATGACGACTTTTGCGCCTGGCAGTTGGCCACCAAAACGGGCAACCGGTTCTATACAAACGTGTTTGCCCGCCAGCTATATAATTACCGGAATGTATTTGATCCTGCTACCAATTTTATGCGTGGCCGGCAAACAAATGGTCAATGGGCGCCGCAATTCGATCCGCTCGATTGGGGAGGTCCTTATACCGAAGGCAATGCCTGGCATTATACCTGGTCTGTTTTTCACGATGTGCAGGGACTGATCAACCTGATGGGGGGCGAGCAAAAATTCACCGCCAAACTCGACTCGGTATTTTCTCTTCCCAATACCATAAAGCCCGGTACCTATGGCGGCGTTATTCATGAAATGAAAGAAATGCAGTTGGCCAACATGGGGCAGTACGCGCATGGCAACCAGCCCATTCAACATATGATCTACCTGTACAATTACGCCCGGCAGCCCTGGAAGGCGCAGGCGCATGTAAGGGCCGTGATGGACCGTTTGTACAATGCTACAGAAAAAGGTTTTCCCGGCGATGAAGACCAGGGGGGCATGTCATCGTGGTATGTGCTGAGTGCATTGGGTATCTATGCAGTATGCCCCGGTACGGACCAGTATGTGATCGGCAGTCCGCTGTTTCCCAAAGTGACCATTACCCTGGAAAATGGAAAGCAATTTATTATAGAGGCAAAAAACAACAGTGCCAGTAACGTCTACATAGCAAACGCCACCCTGAACGGAAAGGTGTATACGCATAACTGGATCACCCATGCCGACATCGTCAAAGGCGGTGTTTTACATTTTGAGATGAGCAATAAACCGGCCACCGGGCGCGGTATTTTGAACGCTGATAAACCGTTTTCTTTAACAACAAAATAGGATGGCTAGTTTTTATTTACGAATGGCAGGCGGTCTTTTATTATTGACCGCTTTAACAACAACAGCACAGGAAAAGATCGATCTCAATAGTTCACCCCGCATACAATGGAAATTGATGCCGCAGGCGGAGATAGGCCGGGACAGTGTGCCCGCTTTTAAGGAAGGATATGATACCAAACGTTGGGTGCCCGCCGTGGTGCCCGGTTGTGTGTTTACTTCTTATGTGCAGGCTGGTTTGGAAAAGGACCCCAATTTCGGTGATAATATATACCAGGTTGATCAGCAAAAATACAATCGAAATTTCTGGTACCGCACCGAGTTTGCCAGTCCGGCAATAGGATCTGGTACTATTTGCCGGCTTCATTTCAAAGGCATCAACCGAAAGGGCGAAGTCTTTTTCAATGGAGTAAGGGTAGGCGTGCTGGATGGATTTATGGAAAGAGGCGATTTTGATGTAACGAAATTGCTGTCCTCATCGGGGAAAAATGTACTGGCAGTACTGGTATCCTGGCCGGGCAAACCCATCGCCAATCATGCCAGCCCAACCTATATCTCCAGCGATGGCTGGGATTGGATGCCATCTGTTCCCGGTTTGTTACAAGGTATAGTAAGCGATGTGTACCTGTCGGTTTCCCGTGGGGTTGTTATTTCCGATCCGTGGGTACGCACAGACCTGCCGTCAAAAAGCGAAGCCGTTTTGTCACTGAACCTGGGTTTGAACAATTTAAGTGACAAACCAGATTCCGGTGAATTGACAGCTGTTATCCAACCGGGAAATATCGTTGTTAAGCAATCCGTACATCTGGGTGCCGGAGAACATTCGGAGCTACAATTCAATGCCGGTAAGTTTTCGCAGCTCCAGATAAAAGAACCGTTGTTGTGGTGGCCAAATGGTTATGGCGATCCAAACTTATATACCTGTACTATTAAATATACTGCGGGGGGCAGGGTTTCCGACAGCCAGCGGGTGCAATTCGGCATCCGGAAATACAGTTACGATACGACAGGCGGTGTGTTCCATATCCGGATCAATGGAGAAAAAGTATATGTGCGTGGTGGCAACTGGGGCATGAGTGAGTACCTGCTGCGTTGCCGTGGCAGTGAATACGACATAAAAGTAAAGCTGCACCGGGAGATGAATCTTAATATGATCCGCAACTGGATAGGTTCTGTAACCGACGAGGAGCTGTACGATGCCTGCGATAAATATGGCATTATGATCTGGGATGATTTCTGGTTGAACTCACATCCCAATTTGCCCCATGACGTTTACGCATTTAATAAAAATGCGGTTGAAAAAATAAAGCGGTTGCGGAACCATCCTTCCATTGCCGTTTGGTGTGGCGATAATGAAGGTTATCCGTTACCACCTTTGAATGGCTGGCTGCGGGAAAATGTAACAACCTTTGATGGCGGCGATCGCTGGTATCAGCCGAACTCGCATTCCGATGCATTGACAGGCAGCGGCCCCTGGACCAATTTTCATCCCAACTGGTACTTTACAAAGTACCCGGGTGGTTTTGGTGGAAATGCAGGCTGGGGTTTTCGTACGGAAATAGGAACGGCGGTGTTCACCACCTATGAGAGCTTTAAGAAATTTATGCCTGACGCTGACGCCTGGCCCCGATCAACCATGTGGGATAAACATTTCTTTGGCAGGTCGGCTACCAATGCCGGACCCGATAACTACGACGCTGCAGTGAAAAGTTATGGTACGCCAACGGGTATTGAAGATTATTGCCGCAAGGCGCAACTGGTAAATATAGAAACGAACAAGGCTTTATATGAAGGCTGGCAGCATCACATGTGGAATGATGCCTCGGGCGTAATGACCTGGATGAGCCAGTCGGCCTACCCCTCGTTTGTATGGCAGACCTACGATTATTATTATGACCTCACCGGTGCTTATTGGGGCGTAAAAAAGGCAGGTGAGCCGCTGCATATACAATGGAGCTATGCTGATAATTCGGTAAAGGTGATCAACACCACGCTGAAAAACCGGCCAGGACTAAAGGCGGAAGCGATCATCTATGATCTCAATGGCCGGGTGCAAACAAAGTATGGTAAAACCGTAACAATAGATGCTCCATCGGACACCATTACTTCCTGTTTTGATCTTAACTTCAGTACAGAAAATATTGCGTATAAGAAAACTGCGGTGGCCTCTTCCGGAGCGGTGGAAGCGCCGGATGCTGCCGCCATTACAGATGGCAACAGCGGTTCCCGATGGAGCAGTGGGTATTCAGATAACGAATGGGTATATGTTGACCTGGGTGTTGAACAAACCATAAAAACAGTGGCATTGAATTGGGAAGCCGCCTATGCCAGCGCTTATAAAATACAGGTGTCGAACGATGCGGTGCACTGGACAGATGTATACAGCACCAGCGAGGGCCGGGGTGGGGTAGAACAGGTTGCATTGACGCCGGTAAAAGCACGCTTTGTAAAAATGCAGGGACTGCGGCGGGCTACTGACTTTGGTTATTCGCTGTACGACCTGGAAGTATACAGCATCAACCGGCCGACCCTTACTGAAGTACAATTTATAAAATTGTTGCTCACCGATGAACAGGGGAAATTAGTGTCGGATAATTTTTACTGGCGCAGCAATAAACTGGCCGACTACACCGCCCTGAGCAAACTGCCAAAAGCAACACTGAAGTATGAGTCGAAGCTGACGAACAGAAATGGAAAGGCGGTCATTGAAGTGACGGTGAGTAACCCAACTGCTCCTGTTGCCTTTGCCATCCGGGTACAGGCAATAAGAACAAGCGACGGTGAGCGATTGTTGCCTGCCCTTATGAATGATAACTATTTTACCTTGTTCAAAGGTGAGCGTAAAAAGATTGAGATTGAATTTGATGCTGCCCTGTTACAGGGCGGCGGTTATAAACTAATTGTGGAACCCTATAATAAGTAGCCATGAAAAAAGTATTGATGACCTTGCTGGGTGTTTGTTTTTATCCGGTAATGGTGTGGGCCAGCAACGGTAAGGATCAGCCGGATTTTCAACTGGGCAGCGGTTTGCAGGACAGCATGGTGGTGCAACAGAACCGGCCATTGACCATCTGGGGCAAAGCACCGGCCGGCAAGTCATTATCTATCCAGGCCGACTGGATGGATTCGCCGGTATTGGTAAAAGCGGCTCCCGGTGGAGATTTCTTATGCATGGTGCCTGTTCCGGCTGTGCAGCCTGGTGATTACACCCCGCATCGGATTGATGTAACGGATGGTGCGGCAGCAATTACCTTACACAATGTATTGATAGGTGAATTATGGTTATGCAGTGGGCAGTCGAACATGCAATTCAGCATGAAAGAAGTGGTGGACGCCAACAATGAAGTGGCGGCAGCCAACCATCCCAATTTGCGGCTGTTAAACGTTGGACTGAACTTCAGCGCCACACCCTATGATTCTTTTTCAGGCAAATGGACGGCTTGCCGTCCGGCCACGGTAAAAGATTTCAGCGGCGTGGGGTATTACTTTGGCCGTGAGCTGCAACAAAAACTGAACGTACCGGTAGGGATCATCTTTTCCGGTATTGGCGCTTCTGCCGCGCAGGCCTATGTACCACAACCCGTGCTGGCGGCAGATACTATGCTGTACCGGGTATACCTGCAACCTTATTTGAACAGTCCCAGATCAAAAGAGAAAATAGATGGCGGCTTTAGCTTTGAAAAAGTAACCCGGCCCTTCTTGTTATACAACGCGCTTATTTACCCGTTGCGGCATTTCAATATCCGGGGTGTTTGCTGGTACCAGGGCGAAGCCAACCGGAAAGAACGCGAGCCCTATACAAAGCTTACCCAAACCCTGATACAAAGCTGGCGGCAAACCTTCGGTCAAAATGAGCTGCCCTTCTATTATGTACAGGTGGCACCTTACTTTCTGGAAATGGAAGATCCAACGCTGGCTGATTATGCCTTCTTTCGCGAAGCGCAGGAAAAGGTTGCCACGCTGAACAATACGGCCATGGTCACCACCATTGATGTGGGCGAAGCAAAGAACCTGCACCCGCATAATAAAAAGCCCATTGGCATCAGGCTGGCAAAAACGGCCTTGAACCGTACGTACGGGCAATTGAATGTTGTTTGGCGTGGGCCGCAATACCAGCATATGGAAGTAACTGGCAAAAAAGCCATTATTCATTTTGAACGGGGTACCACAACAGGTGGATTACAAACCGATGACGGCAGCGCGCCGAAATTCTTTCTCATCGCTGGTGCCGATCAGCAATTCTATCCGGCCGAAGCGACCATCGATGGTTCTACCATTATTGTGTGGAGTGATAAAGTAAAAAAGCCGGTAGCGGTGCGATATGCATTTACCAATTATGCAGTTACCTCCTTACATAACAGGGAAGGTTGGCCTGTAATTCCTTTTCGCACTGATGACTGGACAGAACCAGCGCCAAAAACAAATTAATGAAGCAACTACTGGTCCCGATATTATTGTTTTTTGTTTTGAAGGGTGCAGCGCAAACCGCCTGGTTTATCGATGGCTATCATGGGGGGATTTATGGACATATTCCACCATGGCAAACCAAATTCATGGTGGAAAAACTGGCACAGTACCCCGAGTGGAAAATTAACCTGGAGCTGGAACCCGAATCGTGGGACAGCATTGCCGTGCACGATGCAGCAAACTACGCGGCATTTCAAAAGCTGATGACCGATCAGTCGGTCAATGCCCGTATCGAATATGTTAACCCGGCATACGGCCAGGCGTATATGTATAATATTTCCGGTGAAAGTATGATCCGGCAGTTTTATTATGGAATGAAAAAACTGCGGCAGCATTTTCCGGCTATTCAGTTTACCACTTATTCATCGGAGGAGCCTTGTTTTACCAGCGCTTTACCGCAGGTCTTACGCTCATATGGATTCCGGTATGCGTCCCTGAAAAACCCCAATACGTGTTGGGGCGGTTATACCCGCGCCTTTGGCGGCGAATTGGTGAACTGGACCGGTCCGGATGGCACTTCTATACTCACTGTACCACGATATGAAATAGAAGCCTTCAAACCACATTCCATTTGGGAAACCATTGCTTCAGGCAACAGCAGGGAGTATGTACAAAAGGCGTTTGCCTATGGCATTCAACATCCGGTAGGCATGTGTTTACAGGATGCCGGTTGGTCCTTTGGTCCCTGGTTAAAGGGCGCCAATGAAACCGGCAGCAATGGCGTGTATGCACCAACGAAGTATACTACCTGGCGGGGATATTTCGAGAAGATCGGGAACAAAGAAGCCAAAAGCTGGCGGTTCTCCCAGGAGGATGTGCAGGTAGGACTGATGTGGGGTGCCCAGGTATTACAGCGGATCGCACAGGCCGTGCGCCATTCAGAGAATACGATGGTGCAGGCAGAAAAGCTGGCGGCCATGGCAACAATATGGACAGGTGCAACCTGGCCTGCCAATAGTTTCAATGACGCCTGGAGAACGTTGTTATTATCACAGCACCACGATTGCTGGATAGTTCCCTACAATGGAAAGAAAAACGATACCTGGGCCGATAAAGTGGTTAAATGGACGGGTTTCACCAATCATATAAGCGATAGCATAACACAAACCGCCACCCGGCAACTGTCGGGCAGTGCGGGTGCCTATGTGCGCGTATTCAATACCACGGCTGTGGAGCGGGATGAGTTGGTGCGCTATGGCGATCAGTTGTTCCGCGCCAAAGTGCCACCGATGGGGTATGTAAGTTATAAACTAAATGCCCTGCCGTTGGTAAAAGGCGCCGTTGTAACCAAACTGGAAAATGGGGTGTACCAGGTAGAAACGGATCTGTACCGGCTGTTAATTGACCCGGCAAAGGGCGGTACCATTACCAGCTGGGTAGCAAAACAATTAAGCAACAAAGAGTTTATAGAACCAGGAAATCGGTTGAATGAACTGCGTGGTAACTTTTACAACAACGGCGGCATGCAATCCAGTGCCGATAAAGTCGCTGAAGTGGAAGTGTTGGAGAATGGTGCGGCGGAAATAAAACTGGCCATAAAGGGCAGCATAGCCGGTACTCCCTTTACACAAACGATTACAGTACAACAAGGACAAGCCCGGGTGGATATCCATTTAAAAATAGATTGGAAAGACAATCCCGCCATCGGCGAATATTATGACGAACCCAAAGATACTCAGGTTAGAAAAGCGTATTACGACGATCGGTTCAAACTGCTGGCTTTGTTCCCGGTTGATCTTTCCAGTCAAAAAATAGTAAAGAATGCGCCGTTTGACGTGACCCAAAGCAAACTCAACAATACTTTTTACAATCGTTGGGATAGCATCAAGAACAATGTGTTGTTGAACTGGGTGGATGTGGAGGACGGAAAAGGGGAGTACGGCCTGGCATTATTCACCGATCATACCACCAGTTATACGCATGGAGAAAATTTTCCGCTGGGGCTGACCATACAGTATTCTGGCAATGGCATCTTTTATCGCAATTACACGCTGGATGGCCCTACCGAAATACATTATGCCTTACTACCGCATAAGGGTACCTGGGACCAGGCTGGTTGTTGGGCAGAAGGCACAAAATGGAATGAGCCGCTAATAGTCACCACTGCTACCGGTGAAGGGCAGCGCTCGTTGTTGCAAACGGAGCAGGGGATAGAAGTCTCTTCTATAACTTCAGTCAGTAATGCAACGTTGGTACGATTGTTCAATGCCGACGCCAAAAGCCCGGTGGTGAAAGTTTATCTGGGCTTTAGCGCCAAAAGGGCTGTGCAGGTAGAGCTAGATGGCCGCCTGATAAAGACCTTATCCATTCATACCGATAAAACAGGACGTAAATGGGTGGAAATGCCCATGCCTCGATTTGCAATACGAACCATAAAATTTGAACATGTATAAAAAGATTGTTTTCCCCTTACTCGTTGCAGCGCTCTCGTCAACCGATCTGATGGCCCAGGTACAACCGCTGACGCCCTTTCAGGCGGGTGAGCGGGCCTGTTTTGTAGGCAACAGTATTACAGAAGCAGGGTATTATGAGTCGTACGTATGGTTGTATTACATGCTTCATTTTCCGGGTCGCAGGATCACCGTGTACAATTGTGGGATCGGAGGCGACAGGGCCCAAAACATCCTGGGCCGCATCGATGCCGATGTACTGGCAAAAAAGCCCACTACCATTTGTGTGACCTTTGGCATGAACGACAGCGGTTATTTTGAATACCTATCGGGTAATGGCGATTCAACCGGAAGGAAAAGAGCGCAGGAAAGCCAACGCTATTTTGATACCATTGCGCAGAAATTAAAAGCGTATACGCCTGCAAAGAAGATCATGATCACTTCTTCGTTGTACGATGAAACGATGAAGAACCCAAAGAATTATTTTCCAAAGAAAAGCCTGTCCATGAATGCCATTGCAGCCTTTCAGGAAAAAGCAGCGCAGGACAATCATTGGGGTTTTGTTGACTTTCTGCATCCCATGACGGAGATAACCCTGCGGGAGCAACGCAAAGATTCCGCTTTTACCCTCACCAGTTCTGATCGCATACATCCCGGTAATGCCGGACATTTTGTAATGGCCTGGTTGTTTTTAAAACAACAGGGGCTGGCAGGTAAACCCGTGGCCGATGTAGCCATCGATGCCACTGCCCGCAAAGTGCAGCGTGCTGACAATTGCCAGCTTTCGGGCCTGTCCATAACACCCGGTGAGGTGCGGGTCGATTACCTGGCCAATTCCTTACCCTTTCCGCAAGATACCGTTTCGCGCATGTGGGAGAACCCCCAGCGGCAGGCCGATGCGTTACGTGTAATTCCCTTTACGGAAGAAATGAACCGCGAAATGCTGACCGTGCATGGGCTGGACAATGGTAATTATGCTGTTACCATAGATGGCAAACCGATTGGTAACTGGACTGGCGGGCAGCTAGGCGCCGGTATAAACCTGGCGTTGGTGAACACTACTCCGCAATACGATCAGGCCATGACGGTGTTGTTGTTGAATGAGGAGCGCATGGCCCTGGAATCAAAGCTACGCGCATATTACTGGCTTCAGTTCAATTATCTTAAGGAGATAGGCATGCAATTTAACGATAACAAAGTGGCAATGGATTCTGTAGCGTCAAGAGCAACGAGGGATTGGGCAGTGGCTTCAAAGCGGGATAACTATCGCGCAGCGCGTTATGCAGCGGTGCGGGCCAGCTGGCAACGGCAAATAGATGCATTGGTAAATGAGATCTATATTCTTAACCAGCCAAAGAAACATACCATCAGAATAGTAAAGACCAGTTAAAAGAAGATCCTTTCGCCAACGTTACCGTGTTTGGAGCGGAAGTCTTTTGGCGTAAGTCCTTTTTGACGTTTGAAGGTGCGGTTGAAATTGGAAATATTGGTAAAGCCACAGGCAGTGGCGATCTCTGCAATAGAATCTTTTGTGTCTATCAATAAACGGGCGGCATGACCCAGGCGAATGTCGTTCAGGAAATCAACAAAGTTTACGCCTGTTTTTGTTTTAAAGAACCGGCTGAATGCAGTCTCGGCCATGTTTACCAGCGTGGCCGCTTCTGCCAGCCGTACGGGGCGGTTAAAGTTGGCGTTCATGAACTCGATCAGTTTTTCCATTCGAACGCTATCCATATAAATATAATCGGCATTATAGATCTTTTCCCCTGAAAGCCAACGGGAACCGGGTGCTATGGACAGTTCGTTCAAAATGATCATCAGTTCCACTACCGAATCGAAACCGGTTTTATGTTCCAGTGCTTTCAGGCGGGGCGCTATCTGTTGAATAGTTTCTTTTGAGAACAGGATCCCTTTGATGGATTGTTCAAACAGTTCCCGGATAGAAGTAAGTTGTGTTCTTTTAAGCAGGGTTTCAGGAAACAGGTCGCGGTGAAATTGAATGGTAAGCTCAAAGATCTTATCACTCTGGCATTTGTGGGTGAACCAGGCATGTGGAATATTAGGGCCCACCAATACCAGTTCCAGGTCATCGATCTCTTCCATACTATCGCCCACCACCCGCTTTACGCCTTTGGCATTTTCAATAAAGTTCAACTCATATTCTTCATGAAAATGCAATGGGAAATCAAATTCCGTTTTATACCTGGCAAACAACGAGAAGCAGTCTGACTTGGTCAAAGGGGGCGCTTCTTTGAGAATTGACTTGGACATACAACTAAGTTAATACAATCCCCGAAACCATGGTTATTTTCTTTGGCATTGGAACATGTCCTGAGCGGAGTCGAAGGACTTGCACGCCAACCTAGCGGAGTCGAGGGGCATTTCTCTGATTTCAAGTTCGATACAGGTATTGTACCTGTAAATATATCAATTCGTTTGTAAGTGGGATATGTGTTAGCGTTATATTATAAAATAAATAAAAAAAGGGCATCCCGAAACGGAATGCCCTTGGATAGAACTTTGAAGTATATTAATTTGCCTTGGCTGAGGATGTTTGTAACAACTTGTACAATTCATCCAGTTTGGGCGATAAGATGATGTCTGTTCTTCTGTTCTGGGCCCTTCCCTCAGCGGTGCTGTTTGTTTGAACGGGTTCAAACTGGCTATGACCGGAAGCAACAACTCTTTCAGGGGTCACTTTATAATCGACCGTAAGAATTCTTACAATAGAGGCCGCCCGTGCGAGGCTCAGGTCCCAGTTATCCTGGTATTTACCGCGGATGGGAATGGAGTCTGTGTGGCCTTCGATATCAACGGTTATATCAGGATTAATGTTCAATACGTCGGCCAGTTTATGCAGCGCTTCTTTTCCTTTGGGATTTACTACCGCACTGCCAGAAGGGAACAGTAAATTTTCCTGCAGGCTCACATACACTTTACCATTTTTAGTGGCTACAGTCAGTTCGCTCGACTTGAAACCATTCAGGGCAGCAGCCATCTTTTTTCTGATCTCTTCAATTGCCATTTTCTGTTGGTCCATCAATGCCTGTAACTGTTCCAGTTTTTTCTTTTGACTGAGCAACTCCTGTCCGTTCTTGGAGATCAATGATGATTTGCTGGAGGACTCATTTATCAATTTGACTTTTTCATTGTTAAGATCAGAAATGTCTTTTGATAATTTGTCAATTTCCTGGTCCAGGTCAGTTATGCTCTGGTTTTTTGAATCGATCGTTTTTTGCTGATCAGCTATCTGTTGTTGCAACTGGGCAACGTTGGCTTTTAGATCGCTCACATTTTTGGCAAGCGCAGCACTGTCGTTTCTGGCAGATTGCAAGGCTGATTGGGAGGCTTTAAACTTTTTTGTAGGAACACAACTACTTAAAAGAACGAGGGTACCGATGGAGATCTTCGCTACAGTCAATATTCTGTTCATAATTAGGTATACGATTTTATTTTCAGGTGTACAGGGATCACCTGTAGCAATTAAAACTATGCCAGATGTTCAAAAACGTGCTATGGTTGCATTAAAAAATAGTGAGAATGTAATTTTTCTGCTTTAAGCAAGCAGTGCTTTGGCTTTTTCGGTGATCAAAGCGGCAATTTGTCCCTTAAAGAACGATACCGCAAAAGGCAGGTCTGATTCCAGGTGAACCTCATTATCCCGCACCTGTATAGTGCCGGCAATGTTAAAACCTTTGGCTGAAAAGCTAAAACTGCCATTAGGACCATTCCAGTTTTCCTGTACGTTGGTAACGGTGCCTTTTTGTTCTTCCTGTAAACGACCCAATAATTGCTTAACCCGGTTCAATGCTTCTTCCTGAGTTTGTGCATGAGGAATGTTCAAAGATAAATTCGACATATTATCTTAATTGAATATTTATTGCAAATGTATAGCATATGCAATTACCAAACCAATAACGTTACACTACGGTAACCATCTTTGTGCTTTTAAAAATGCCAGCAGGCTCGGATCATCCGCTGCTAATGGCGGCAACCAAAGGCTGATCCTTTCACGCGTCCACCAATTGCCTTGTACATTGCCCCGTTTGGCAAAACGGTAACGGTACAATACTGCCCGGATGTAGCGGGGCGGTTTACCGGGAAAAGGATTGTGCGCAAACAAACTGGTTGCCGGTTTATCGTTGTGCAACAGTTTATATACAAGGTGTATGGTCCATGGATACTCGTCGGGTGTAGACATGGCGGCGAACCACATTTGCCAGTCGAGCCGTAGCTGATAGGGCGCAATTTGCGGCGGTCGACGGTTAAGTAACACAGGTAGTCCTTTATAGAGATAAGGCTGCCAGTGGGCTTTATCGGTTGAGTCGTTGTCGGCGGTGCCTTCAAATACGATGTTCTCGCGTTCCCGTCCTACAGACCCGAAGGCGCCATAGGTATTCACCAGTTCAAAGGGGTCAAAAGAGGTATTCATGATCTGTTGGGAAGAGAAAAGATTGGCTGCCGGTTGAATACTGAGCAGGCCAACGATCACTGTCACCACATAGGCGGTCGTTTGCATGGGTTTTGAATAACCGGCGATCTGCCGGGCTGCAGCTGCTTTGTTTACAAACCACTTGGGGAGCAGTTTTGCCCAAAAACCGTCATCGAAACATGCTAGTGCCGGAACGATGGAAAGCCAGTTCAGAAAGGAAAGATTGCCACTTGAAATAAGGGTAAGCTGAAATAAGATGATCACAATACCTGCTGTCTGTCTTGCCAGCCGGGGCCAGAAAACAAACAATGGGGCTATCAGTTCTGCCAGCCAGTTAAACCATACCCCGGTCTTCAAAGCCGTGTGCGGCAGAAAATGGAACCAGCGGCTCAGTGGTCCGGGAATGGGTTGTGTTTCGAAATGGTAATACAATGCCGTACCGTTGCGCCATACCACATCACCCCGCAATTTGATCAGTCCGGCCCCCAGCATAAGCCGGCAAACCAGCCAGCGGAACAAAATTATAATGGGTAGGGGAGGCGCCACCCGTGGAAAGGGACGCATATCGAGCAAAGGACAAAGAAAGATGGCCAGAAAACCGGTTTCACAAAGTTGGATCTCCCAGCCATAGCCATACCAGTCCTGTCCTATATGCACCAGCGATAGATACAGTACCCACAGCAGCCCCATAGTTATGGCATTGGCATAGCCTGCCACCACCAGCAATGATACAATAAAGCCGGTCCAGCACACGGTCAAAAGCGCTGTGTCGGAATGCCACCACCAAAAAAGGGAAGGCAATTTAAGAAAGCTGGCGCCGGTTGAACCCAGCCATTGGTTGATGCTTTTTATGTATAAATCTACCGGAAGCAACCCATGAGAGCCAATGAGGGGAAGCACCTGGTTGATGGCCACCAGAAAGGCGACGGCATAAATGACGCCCAGCAAACGAAGGATCATAAAACGGGTGAGCCAGTAAGTAGGGGCAGCCCTTTCCTCACCGGATGGTTGCTCCCACGTATGGTCTGTTTCGTTGATCATATACCAATGTTTGGGCTATAGGACTTATATAGCAAACGGGGTGCCTGTAATCGGTTAACGGTACTGTTATTTACATTGATCACACCATGACAAACAGGGCAAAAAGCAACAGGTAAAAGAGAGGCATAACGGTCATTGATGGGAGTGAGGAAACTGTAATACTTATTGATTAATAATTGGTTAAGCTGCATGTATTGTCTTTTGAAAGTTATAATTAACTGAAAGGCAGTTAATTAATAGTGCTCCAACCCGTTTTTGTTCGGGATTTCTTTTGGTCTTCCCTGGAGAAACAGGGCCTTTTCTTTGGCAAATCCCGAACAAGACCCAAAGAATACCCAGGGCATACCCGGTGCAGACCCTAACAAATAGGGCTGAAAGTCCCTGCCGGATTCACTCCAGATATACTGAAACAAGCCTTTTTTCGCCTGGTAATGCCACCAGAATGCCACCAGAATTGCATAAGAATTGCATAGTCTATGCAATTCCTATGCAATTCTTATGCAATTCTGACCGGGTAAATGGCCTGTTTTAGTATATCTGGCGGGAATCTGACAAGGCTTTCACTACAACTGGCGCAAGCATCCCCTACAACTGAAGATTCGGAGTGCCTTAATTTAATCTCAGGCGATTCCTTTGCAAGGGTGCACTTCTACCGGTAGCACTGGCGCGTTACCGTGCCCTATAATCTGTTTGGTTGCGTTGATGACTGTTTGTATTGGAAAGCTAAAATAAGGGCTGGAATGGCTTCTTGTAGCGTTACAGGCGGGTGAAACAGGATCGATGTGGAATCTTTAAAACGCGGCTTTTACCGGTGCCGGCCAAACCGTGTGCCTGGTATTAATATTGTTTTCGTTGGGGCGTGGCCATAAAAGAAAAAAGGTCCTCTGTAGAAACAGCCGACCTCTAACGATTGCTTGCCATATGAAAAAAAACGTAAAATCTGTGTAGTAGGGAGCGCTTCTCTTTCCTCGTCCTTTTCCTCGTTCACATTCCCGCTCCGTTGATGATGTAAAAGTAATACACCCCGGTGGCAGCTTAAAATCAACTAAGCGTCCGTTTTATGATGCCAAACGCCTGGGCTGGGTCATAAAACCCTTGTTCCGTCTGTATTCGGTCCCATTTTTTATATTATCTCCTGAGCAAAAAAGAAGGGTTATTTTTCTGCATACGCCGCTTCCAATTTGGCGATATCCAGTTTCTTCATAGGCATAAATGTCTTCACCAGGCGATCTATTTGTGCCTGCGACCCTTTGCTCATCATTTCCTGCATCTCAGCCGATGAGATCTGCCACGACAGGCCATATTTATCTTTACACCAGCCGCATTGCTCTGATTGTGGAACGGCAGAGAGTTTGTCCCAATAAGCATCGAGCTCAGTCTGGTCGGTACAGTTTACCAAAAAGGAAATGGCTTCATTGAAATTGAATTTATGATCATGGGCGCTGTCCATAGCTGCAAACCAGCTATTTTCCAGCATAAAATCACCAAATAGCACAGTGCCTTCCTTGTCTGGTTCCATTCCCTTTGGCCGAAGGCGCAGGTTGCCCGGTTTACTATTTTTAAAGACCGACAAATAAAAGTTGATCGCCTCTTCCGCCTTGCCGCAATTGTCATTTACAAACACAAGGGTAGGTATTATCGCTGGCCTTTGCTCGCCTTCGGGATTGGTAAGCATCAGTTGCCAGGAGACACCGTATTTATCCTTCACCCAGCCAAACCGTTTGCTGAAAGGATATTCATTAAGGGGCATGAGCGCGGTGCCGCCATCCATCAATTGATCCCACATCGCATCCAATTTTTCCCGGGCTGCTTTTTCCCGGTCGGGGGCCTTACCAAAAAACAGGGGATCAACATTTACGATGAATGAGACCGATGGATTAAAAGTGAAATAAGGCCCGGCACTGATGGCCATAAACTCATGGTCCCATAATGTAAACCCAACTATGTCGCAATCACCAGATGGGGTATTTTTAAGCACACTGGTATGGGTGATCTTTGATCCAGGGAACACGGATGTATAAAACTGAGCGGCTTCTTTGGCTTCGGTATTGAACCATAAATGAGGAATGATCTTTTGCATGGCATTCGTTATTATTGGTTAATGAGGATACAAATATCGCGAACTATACCTTGACACAAGAGGGGCGGATGCGACATTCGTAGGGTTAAAAACGTCATTGTATTATTTTTAGGATCTGGCCATTGGTCAGCCGCAGATAATCGTAGAATTCACTATTTTCACTGCTTATAATTATCCCGAATGTACCCAATGACCCGATATGTGATCGTAGCCTTATTGATCTTTGTCCCCGGCGCCTGTATATATGCCCAGCAGAGAACGGCTGATGCCGCCATTGAAGAGATCCGTGCCGCATTTAAGGAAATAAACAGCAAAAACCTTACTAAGGAACATTATACTTATACAGGCGACGGTTGTGCTGAGGATGGGGTAGTAGACTACTTCCTCGACAAACAACAGATCGTGAAAATAAAGGAATCTGGCAGCATGGGTGATGGCAGCTGGGCAACCGAATATTATTACCGCAATGGCGATCTGATCTTTATTTATGAAACCCAGATCGGTGGCCCGGCTATTGGAAAAGTTGAAAAAAGCGAATACCGCGTATATGTAAAAGATGGCAGGGTGATCCGGTTTATGCAAAACCAGCAAATTATCCCTGCTGATAATAAAGCGGCTGAAATGACATCAACTGCTATTAAAATATTGAAAGCGCGGACTACAAAAAACTTTGCAGCGGCCTTGTGTGGGGATTAGGTAGGAAGTAAGAAGTAAGAAGTAGGAAGTAAGAAGTAGGAAATTTATGCTCTTCTTACCTCATACTTCTTACTTCTTACCTCGTACTTCTTACCGGTTCTCTTAAAATGGTTTTTAGTTTGGCTGGTTCGGTTTTTCTGAAGTCAGATAAATAGATCTCGTGATGTAACCCGTTTTTCAAAAAGTTATTGGCTGTTATAAACGCCCCTATTTTCAGCAACGTTTGGGGTTCCGTTGAAAAAGGGCCTACATGAAGCATTTGAACACATTTCCCTTCTGTCATTTCAAAATACTCCACTTCTTTTGCAAGCTGAATATTCTTTTTGGTGACTACAGTTTCTTTGGCTTTTGTGCATTCGTTTTCGCTTACAAAATCAGGCAGCCTGATCAGGAGTTTGTATTGCCACTCGCTTCTTGGAATGTCAACCGCGGTCTCGATGGTTTTGCCGGGGTATTTTATTTCATCATACCACCACAGTCCTTCCAGTTTTGACACTACGAAATCCATCTCCTTTGCTTTGAACGCAAACTTTATTGCATAGGCCGTAGAATAAAGCGCTTCAATGTTATTGGCAAACGGTTTGTCTGATGGGTCACCCATGCCTGTTATGGCGAGGAATTGCGCCGGTCCTACTTCTGTTATTTCTGGTGTGGCTTTTGCTGCATAGTAGCCTTTGTATTTTTTTGTCAGGTCTAGTTTTTCCATGATGAAGCTTTATTACCACAAAATTATACAGCAGGACTGACAACCCTATGTCAGCAGGGTTGATATGCTATTTTTATATAATCCATTTCGTTTTGTAGGATATGTCGAATTAATCAATAATATTAGCAGGTGAGTGGTGAGTGGTGAGTGGATTTCGGCGGCGCAAGATAGTTGTTAATCTCAATTGTCGTGCACTATTTCATGTTTGACGTTTCACGCTTCAGTATTGATGATGCTTTTAGCTTAAGTTGACTTTCAAAATATACGCACTAATCCAAATTACACAATGAATACTGTTAATCCGAAAATAATTACGAAAGAAGAGATAGCGGAAAGATTTGATATGAGCCCGTACGATGTTTTTAGCTGTCTCGATCATGAGCGGATCATCTTTTATGATGGGGATGCAACTATTGCCGGCGACCTAAGTACCGACTGGACGCGGGCGACGTTGGAAGCCCTGGGTGAAGATCCGGATACAGACCCTGTATTGGTCATGGTGAATGGTAACCTGACGGTTGAGGGCGATATAGTGATCGGTGAATACCATCCGCTGATTCTCGTGATGGGTAATGTTTATTGTGATGTATTACAAAGCGCCGATGAAATGATCCATATTACCGGTGATGCGCATATTAAATATGCATTTTATGGCTATTATAATGATGGTTCAATAACCATCGATGGAAAAACGTATGTTCCTTATGTGTTGAACTCGGACCATCACTCCAGCATTACGCCGGTAGGGGCCATTCTGATCAATACGTACGGCGATAGAGATGATTTCTTTGAGTATGACTATACCGAGGAGGTGTTGAAGGAGGTGTTAGTGCCTGCTTGCTACAATGCCAAAGGCAATTTTGATGCATGGAATTTTATTGATATTCTTAAAACGGACCAGTCACCTTTTAAGGAAGGCGCAAAACCAACCCGCATTGTCTTTGAAGAAGAGCTGGAAAGGATCACTTCCGGGAATGTGGACGAGATTTTTGAACTGAATTGGTCAGAGAAGAAGGTAAAGGAATTTCCAGCCTCCATTACCAGACTGAAAAACCTTAAAAAGCTCGACCTGTCAAAAAATAAACTCAGTGAAATACCAGCCATCATTGGTGAGTTGAAGAACCTGGAAGAGTTGATCCTCAAAAACAATGATATAAGAACAATTTCTGAGGCGATCGGTAATTGTAAAAACCTGCGGGTGTTGGACCTGAACGCTAATCATCACCTGGAAGCTTTTCCTGACGCTATAGGCGATCTTGAAAGCTTACAGGTGCTGAAGATCGATTACATAGCAGCGCCATTGCCTGAAAGTATGTCGCGCCTCGATAAGCTGGAGGAGATAAGTATGTACCAATGTTATAAAAACAGGGACATTCCAGCCTCATTCCCCGAAGTATTGACCCGGTTGAAAAACCTGAAGCGCTGGGATTTTCGCGACAACACGATCAGGGTATTGCCTGAAAGTATTCTTAATATTCAAATGCTGGAGGAATTTCGCTGGACGGATGGTCTTACACAGAATCATCTGCATAATGTACCGTTCCCCGACTTCACGCGCTTTACCAATCTCAAAAAATTAGTGATCAGTAAAAAGTTCAATGCCTGGAAAGAGGTGGTCTTTAATATTCCTACTTTAGAACACCTGGCCATAGACCGCAATAAAGAGGAAAAGGAATACTTTGATCAGGATACGATTGATATCTGGACAAGCATGCTTGCTGATAGTGATGAGGCCACTCGGGAACACATTCAGTGGATGCTGAACAATAAACAAGTTGAACCCAAAGGACGTTTTTCAACCCTGATCTCGGCCGGGATGAAATGGGAAGAGCTGCAGGATATTCATAAGCTGCAAAACCTGAAATATCTTGATCTCTCGTTCAATGATCTTACCAAACTGCCCGATACTTTTTACCAGTTGCAGCGGCTGGAATACGTCGATCTGCGATACAATAAATTTCCCGAGGAGATCCAGACACAGATCAATCAGGCATTTCCTAATACCCAAATACGCTGGAAAAGCTGATTAACGTACCTTGCAATAGCTATGTCCCAAAGAAAGATCATTCATATAGATATGGATGCCTTCTATGCTTCAGTTGAACAACGTGATAACCCGGAGTTAAAGGGGAAACCTATTGCTGTAGGTGGTTTGCCTGAAAATCGTGGTGTAGTGGCTACTGCCAGTTACGAAGCGCGTACCTTCGGCGTGCGGTCTGCCATGCCATCCAAACGGGCTATTCAGATCTGTCCGGAACTGATATTCATTGCACCACGGTTTGATGTGTATAAATCCGTTTCCGACCATGTAAGGGAAATATTTTATCGCTATACCGATCTTATCGAGCCTTTATCGCTTGATGAAGCGTATCTCGATGTAACAGAAGATAAACAACAGATCGGCTCCGCCATAGGTATTGCGAGGCAGATAAAAACAGCCATTCGGGAGGAGTTGCAATTGACGGCATCTGCCGGGGTATCCATCAATAAGTTCGTAGCCAAGATCGCTTCCGATATGAACAAACCCGATGGGCTTACTTTTATTCCGCCCGACAAGGTGGAATCGTTTATGGAAAGTTTGCCGGTGAACAAGTTTTATGGAGTAGGAAAGGTGACGGCAGAAAAAATGAATACGCTGAACCTGTTCACAGGCGCCGATCTTAAAAAACTTTCTGAAGTGGAATTGATCCGGTTGTTTGGCAAACAGGGGAGTTTCTATTTTAAAATTGTACGCGGTGTCGATGACCGGCCGGTTGAGCCTAACCGGGAAACAAAATCGATCAGTGCGGAAGATACTTTCTTAAACGACCTCAGCAATCCGGCTGAGATGAAAGAACACTTAGACCGGTTGGCTGCCATTGTTGCCGACCGCCTACAGGAATATGAGTTCAAAGGAAGAACCATTACACTCAAAATAAGGTACAGCGATTTTAAAACACTTACTCGCAGTCAAACCCTTCCTGCTGCTATATCTGATCACGAAACCATTGCCGACACTGCGCTGCAGCTGTTGTTAAAGACCGATATTCAGGATGCAAAGATCAGACTGCTGGGTATTGGAGTGTCCAATATCGTTGATGAAAGCGAGCCTCCGGCAAACAGGCAGTTGAGGTTGTTTTAATTATGTTACCGGTTCCAGGTTTCAGGTTGAAGGTTGCAGGTTTCGTATGAAAAAAGAAAATACCCTTTACCTGGGCATGTTGTGGGTTGATCCGCAAATGCAGGCATCGGGTATTGGTAAAGTGTATTTCAGCAGTGACGGCTATTTCATTAATGGAACTACAGCGGAAATTACATGGCCTCGGCCAGCATGCTTTCCTGCATTCTTTTAAATACTTCCATCACTGTTTCAGCTGCCAGTACGGAGGAGGCCGGGTTCTGTCCGGTGATCAACCTGCCATCACGGGTTACAAATGGGCTCCAGTCTTCCCCTTTCATATAGTTGGCGCCTTTACTGCGCAACTTATCTTCCAGCAGGAAGGGGACAATCTTATCTAACTGCACCGCAGTTTCTTCACCATTGGTAAAAGCGGTGATCCGTTTTCCCTTTATCAGCAATTCCCCATTGGTATCCTTGACATTTATCAACGCTACCGGAGAGTGACACATCAGGGTCATTACCTTACCGGCGCGGTTAAAACTTTCAAGCAATTTGATAGAATCTTCATTGTCTGGCAGGTCCCACATAGGTCCATGTCCACCAGGATAAAACACCGTGTCAAAATCTTTTTCATTGACCTCACTTATCTTTTTGGTATTGCTGAGGCGCTTTTGTGTTTCCGGATCATTGAAATAACGAATGGTGGCTTCTGTTCTGTTTTCCGGTTCATTACTTTTAGGATCGATTGGCGTTTGACCGCCTTTGGGTGAAGCAATGGTGATCTCTTTGCCGTTGTCGAGGAAATAATAATACGGCGCTGCAAATTCTTCGATCCAGATGCCTGTTTTTCTGTCAGTGTTACCCATTCTGTCGTGGCTCGTAACCACAAATAGTACTTTGTTAAGTTCCATTTTCTATTTTTTAAATGGTGAAAGATCTATTTGTTATTCCGTGGGTCGTTTGCGGGGTCTATATAAGTAATGCCCAACGGGCCCATTCCATATACCTGTGTAATATATTCTCCCGATTTGGCCCAATGAAAATGCGGTGTGTTACCCGGGAGTACGATCACACTTCCCGGAGGATAGGCAACCAGTTTTGTAGAATCGAATGTTTTTCCCAATCCAATATAGAATACTCCGGAGATAACAGTATAGATCCTGTCTTCTGGATGCAGATGAGGCGGGAGTTTCATGTCTGCCCCAACCTTTACTCTTACCACATAGGGTGCAGGCAATGTTGGATTGCCTACAATCACTGCCAATTGCGCCGCTTGTCCAAATGCAGGAAAGGGCATCCATTTAATATTCTCCGGATGAATTGCGCCAAATGACTTATTAGGTAAGCTCTGTGCCGAAACAGGGAGTGTACCTATTATAATAAAAAGATAGTTAATGATTAAAATGCCTTTTAATTTGCCAGGTTTCATAACAGATAATAAGACTGTTAGTTAGGAAATAGGAAGGCATCGGATCCATACATCTCAAAAGGGAGCGGAAGTAATTAAATAAAGTAGGAACTGGAGATAAAGTTAATACGGAATCGGTAGGGAGAACAAATTTAGGGAATTCCAATAAGGTGCTTTACGAAAGGTATTAAATTGTTATTATTTTTTTTGGTCATGGATAATTAAAGTTTACGCCATGCGTTTTCCTCTTCTTTAACAACTATTGCCCAAACTTATCACTATGACCTATCAGGAACATTTCGATAAAAGCTGCGAACTAAGAGACAGCCATTGGAAAGCGATCGGCGAAGTAGACCCCTATGTGATCTCGCATATTATCAATCCTGCTTTTATGGGTGGCCCGGCATGGCCTTCGCTTCGTCAGGCGTTTGTGACCATCAATACGCCTGAGCGTACCATTCTGGCAAGCGATGGATTGAGCGATCCTTATGACGATATGGAAACCAATACAGCCAATGCTCCCTATAATGGCTTTGGACTGGAAGTATACATTGCAACAGAAAAACTCACCGTTCCGGTTAACACCACGTGGCAATTTCAACTGGTATACCAGGCTGCACAGGTGCTCGCGGATCAGGGGAATGCTATCAATCTCATCAATGACCTCAAATACATCACTACTGAATTCTATGATGTTGATGTGCCTGAATTCAGAAATGCCGATGGAAGGGTAGGTGCCTTTATTGGATTGCCCGATCCTGCCATTCCTGGCGACGTACAATTATCGTTGGAACCGGTTAAAATGGTGAATGTAAAATTGTTAACGCTTCCCGAGCTGGAATACGTGATCAATAATGGCGCTGAGGGCCGGGCTAAACTGGCTGAATTGTTCATTGCGCAGGGGAATGCCACCTGGTCTACGTTGCAACGTGCATCGGTAATATAATTGAGCTCAAATGTTCTATATAAGGCGTCACCTGTTGACGCCTTTTTTTATGCAGATACCCTTGCGAATATGCACTGTAAAATGCGATTATATGTTAGAGATAGGTAATTGGAAATGCTAATTTTTAAACCTAATTGACCAATTAACGAACTCGCACCCGCAATTGATTGAATAGCTTTGGATCAGCCGTTTAAAACGATTACGGCTACTTTTTTCTCACCATTAAACAACTTGCATATGAAAAAGATTCTACTAATGTTCTCCCTGCTGGAGAAGAACGGGCTGTTTTTTTTAATGTATTTATTATTGATCTCTTTGGCGCCTGTATACGCCCAGTACGATATCGTGGTG
The DNA here is from genome assembly GCF_017742245.1 of Niastella soli. GTDB lineage: Bacteria > Bacteroidota > Bacteroidia > Chitinophagales > Chitinophagaceae > Niastella > Niastella soli. The sequence goes on along the minus strand of NZ_JAGHKO010000004.1, from coordinate 1,089,796 downwards.
GCCAAGGATGGCTCGGGTAATTACAGCACGGTTCAGGCTGCGATCAATGCAGCCCCTTCAAACAGTACTACCCGTACTGTGATCTATATTAAGAACGGATCGTATTATGAAGTGCTTACCATTCCAACAAACAAGACCAATCTGACTTTTATTGGTCAGAGCAATACCGGTACGGTGTTAACGTACGACAATTACGCCAGTAAGATCAACCCGGCAACAGGCCAGGCCTATGGTACCTCCAATTCGGCCAGTACTTTTATTAATGGGGCGGGTTTTTATGCGTTAAATATAGCATTTGCGAACTCGGCGGGTCCTGTGGGGCAGGCTGTAGCAGTTCGTTGTACGGCCGATAAAGCGATCTTTAAGAATTGCCGGTTCCTCGGTAATCAGGACACCTACTATGCGCACAGCGGCAGGGCCTATCATGAAGGTTGTTACTTTGAAGGGACCACCGATTTTGTTTTTGGTGGCGCCATTGGTTGGTTCGAGAATTGCGACATTTATTCCAAAGGCGGTACATCACTTACTGCTGCGAATACGGCCCAGAATATCGCATACGGATATGTATTCAATAATTGCCGCATTACGGGTGCAGGAACTGCCATTACCGATCTGGGACGCCCCTGGGGTGGCTATGCGTCCGTTACCTTCAGGAATACCAGTATGTCGGCAGCTATAAAAGCGGCTGGCTGGAACGACTGGGGTAATTCCGCTAACCAGGCAACTGCCCGCTTCAGCGAATACAGTAATTCAGGAAGTGGTTATGTGCCTGCTTCAAGACCTTCCTGGGTGCACATCTTAACGGCTTCGCAGGCATCCGCTTACACCATGCTGAATGTTTTGAAAGCTAATAACGCCAATCCGCAGGTGACCGATAACTGGAACCCATTGACCACTATTAAAGCAACCGGTGGGAGTACGGTCAGTGCTTTCTCCACTATCCAGGCAGAAAGCTATAGCAGCATGTCGGGTGTACAAACGGAAACCTGTAGTGAAGGCGGTTCAGATGTAGCGTATATCAACAATGGTGACTGGATCCGTTTTGGCAGTGTGAATTTTGGCACGGGTGTAAGTGGTTTCTCTGTCCGGGTTGCTTCCAATGCAACCGGGGGAACGATCAAGTTTCGCCTCGATGCTGCCGGGGGCACCCAGATAGGTGCTTGTAATGTTGCCAATACGGGTGGCTGGCAAACCTGGACCACAGTTACCGGTACGGCCAGTGGTGTTACCGGTGTGCACGATCTGTACCTGTCGTTTTCAGGCTCTTCCAGCGACTATCTTTTTAACCTGAATCATTTTGTATTTACAGCAAGTGGCGCTCGTTTAGATGCCACAGGTACATCCACAGAGCCGGTAGATGATCGGGTCCAATTATTCCCATCTCCGGCCGATCAGGAGATCACGATCGCGATAGGGGAGGTGTTAAATAAAGATGTCCGCCTGCTGATCTTTGACAACCTGGGCCGGCAGGTACTGGCATCAACACTTAAAGGAAATATCAGTAAGGTCCCGGTGGGTAATTTTGTGCCCGGTACTTATATCGTCCGGTTGTACAATGGGCAGCGGATAATTACTAAAAAATTCTTGAAAAAGTAGGTGCAGATACAAGTTTAAGGAGTAGAAAGTAAGAAGTAGGAAGTAAGAAGTAAGAGGTAAGAAGTACGAAATATGAGGTGAAAAATAAGAGATAAGTTTGAACAGTTGATGTTAAAAGGCGAGCTCTCAAATTAGAGACTCGCCTTTTTTGTATTAACTCGTCAACTTGTTAACTGGCCAACTCGTCAACTTTCTGCTTCCTACTTCATATCTCTTACTTCCTACTTCGATTTCCCATCGCTGCCTTAACAAACTTCTAACAGTTTCTCTTTATGGAGTTTTCCGGACATTTCATCTTATTGTCAACTGAGTAAAACCTAACTGTATGGCAAATACCCGGATAACCACTTTACGGAAGGCGGTAAGCTATTTTTTCCGGATGTTGTTCTGGCTACCGGTCACATTTTTCAGCCTTTTGTTAGTGTATAATACGTTGCCGTATTTCTCTTTCAATAAAGGGTTTGGTTTTATTCAGGAAAGAAGCCTGCTGTTCCAAAGCCATTTGTACAACGCCTGCTTCTATATTCACATTTTTGCCGGTGTAGTTTGTATTACTACTGCCGTCATTCAGTTCTCCAGATATATTTTAAAGAGATCAAAAGCCATCCATCGCTGGTCGGGCCGGTTGTATGTGTTTGTGGTGTTATTCCTTGGCGCACCTACCGGTTTTTACCTGTCGTTCTTTGCCAAAGGAAGTTTTTGGGAAAGAGTGCTGTTTATGTTCATGGCGGTATGCTGGTTTATGACTACCTATTATGGACTTAGTACCATTCTTAAGAAGAATGTACTGGCGCACAAGATCTGGATGATCCGAAGCTATGCAATGGCTATGACGGCTGTCACATTTCGCATTTATCATATCGTGTTCTTTCTGCTCAATTGGGGGCATTTGGAAAACTACGAGTTGTCGTTATGGATCAGTGTGATCGGTAATATGCTTTTTGCTGAGCTCATCATTTTCCGGAAGTGCCGGAAATACCTGCGGTCCTTTGCATTGTAAACCTAAACATCATAATATGAAATCGCTATTACTCCTCGGCGCCACACTAATGGTTGGCGCAGGCATTTATGGGTTTGTTGATTATAAGAAAAGGGAACAAAGTGCAGCGTTTAGATCTTTATACAGAGAAGAAAAAGCGGTAGTACAACAACCCACTCCTGAAGTGGTTACCTCACCAGCCCCCATTGTTACTGAGCCGACAGTTAAAAAGGAAATGGTAGTGGAAACAAAAAAGCCTGCCCAAAAGAAGGTGGTAAAAGAAACCTATAAAAGGATCAGCACGAAGGCGTTTAGCCGGGCAATACCGAAAGAAGCAGCCATTGAAGATATGGAGCTCCCTGTAGAGGAACCCGCACCCACACCAATAAAAAAGGCGTTATAATAAATGTGGCAAGTGGCCTATCAGAGCTTTAAATGCCGGGCCACTATACTTTCCAGTTCTTCTAAAGTAATATAATCATAATCACCGGCAGGTGAATAGGGTGATTCGTTGTCTGCAGGTGGGTTTTCCAAAGACAAAAAGTAATGATAGTAGTCAAGATTGAATGTGGAGATATAAACTAAATATTTCCCGGTTTTGTCTGTCAGCCCAATTGCTTCCAGATCGCCTTCCCAATGATCGTTAATGACGATATTGGTAGCTCCGTATTTGTTTTGGAGATGCTCCACCAGATCAATTATCCGTTTGTTTTTGTTGAGCGTTTCTTGTTTTAGCCGCTTATTAAAGGAAAGGATCTTTGTTTCCGGTAACCCTTTTATGAGATACGCCCCCAGGTTAAACCAGGTTTTGCATTCGTCGAGCACCCAGGCATCGGAACTGCATATTAATCCGCTGTTTTCTATCAGGTATTTATCGGGGGCGTTTTCAAGAAGTATTTCCCAGGGGAAATGATGTTTTTCGGCTATTTCATAACAGGTACCCTTAAGTTTACCGCTGTTTGAAACGGGTGCATCAAACACCCAGATCACTTTTTGAAGTTGCAGTTGTTGTAAGGTCTTTCCTATAATGATCAATGCGTCTTCAGTAGTTTGTACGGTCCGGTAAGAACCGTGAACGGAGGAAATATCCCGGTAACAGCCGTCCAATCCTTCAAATACAAATCCGCCCGACAAAGCTGTTTCCAGTATGATCAATACATTAAATCCATCAAGTAAAATGGTTTGCCCTTTTAATTTGGTGGGTGATACTTCTTTGTTTTTCCGTAGGCTGAGCTCGTTGGCAGAACAGGACATTCCCTGCAAGGCCTGTTGCTGGCGTTTTACCAGCTGATACCTGTTGCCTGCAAGCGTCAGGGAAGCCTTGAGGGGGTAATCCCTGCTAAGCAGGTAATACATATCCTCCAGGGCGTATTGTAATCGCTCCTGCGCTTCGGGTTCACCGAACAGTAAATTGTCAGCTTGGTTGTTCTCTAAAGTGCTTCGGGTTGCCATGCTGCAAAATTAAGCAAGTCTTATTAATGATTGTCTTAATGCCAAATTTGTAGCAATCTGTATATGAAAATAAAAAAACGTATGCTTTAGGGTGATAGGAATGAAATTTGTTATGTAGATGGCTGTTTTATAAGCAGAATAATAAAAAATTATGGAACTAACAGGGGAGATGTATGGCTTTTATTCAAATAGAGAATTGCCAGTTGTTTTTGAAGAATTGAAGAAATTTGCAGAAAGTATAGGGTATAAATTTAACATTCATACTTTTCATGAATGGGAAAACATCTTCTTTTATAAGGATGAACAAATGCTTCAATATCATGATGAGAAAGGATATAATACAGCACTCAATGGAGAAGGATGTTTTGGTATTGAGGCCAAAAAAAACACAAAATTAATAGGAATTGCCACTCTTTTTGAATTTGAAGGTGATTCTAACTTTGATCCTCATGATATCAACCTGGTTTTAAACCATGTAAATTACTATCTGCTGGTTATTCCTGATATAATTGAAGAAGATGAGTTTTCAAAAAAGATACATAATGCGGTACGGAGTATACTATTATCAGAATAGCAGCTATTGCTAAGGGATAATAAGCAGGATGGTCATGGGAATTGTTTTTAGTGAATAACTCATAACTTTAGGGTAGAAACCAGACCACCATGGCCAGTCCAGCTCCAGAAAATAAAACTATTTCCAGGAAACAACGTTTGATTACCTGGTTGAAAAGGCTTGGCTTTTGGGGATTTCTTTTCTTTTTGATAAAAGGCCTTATCTGGCTGGCCTTGTTTTATTTTGTGGCAAAAAAATAAGCGGCTACCCTCGCTTTACTTAAATTTTATCCGGAAGAGTAATTTCGGATCAGCTATATTCCCAATTGCGTTGTAAAAGTAAAATATTTCAAAATCATTACCTCCGCTCTTTTGCTTATATGCCAGCAGATCTTTTAGTGAAAAGGAAATTGGATTCCCTGTACCTTTCCCCTTACTGGCGAATACAACATGATGTTTTCCATCCTCAATACTCAGATTTGTAATTGCCTCTGAGCCGGGGGTATCCCGGAAATAATATACAGTTATTACATCTCCACTTTTAACCTTGTCGGTTTTGATAATTATATCCCGGATATTATAGTCGTTACACTCTTTGATTTTTATCTTGTTGTAATAAACATGCCAATAGTCAATGGTATCAGCCCTGGTGGTCTGTGAAATTCCTGTAAGGGCGAGAAGCAGCAATAATAATAGTTTCATAGGTCGGGTATCATTTATTCTGTAATGATAAAGAAAAATTTAGAATAGATCAATAAGGTATAAACAAGGGTAAGTGCCACCAGTTGTTGTGTTTATTGGGCGTTAGCATCCACTTCAAAAATGCCAAATGTATTGTTATCCTGATCTATAAAGTAACCCTGCCAGCATCTGCCCGGTATTGCAAATTTGGGCAGGGCGACAATACCACCGTTTTTCAGGATCGATTCCGCTGTTTTATCAAAGTTTTCAACCATAACAGAACAAACGTATGCGTTGGTTCCACAGGCGGTGGGTGGTATGGCTGCCGGGCGTTTCAGCAGGCCGCCATTTATGCCGTTTGTCTCAATCCGGTAATATTCAATAGGTACATATTCTTCTTTTATAAACTTCCAGGAAAATACGGTTTCGTAAAACCTGATCTCCCGGGCTGGATCGGAAGATTGAATTTCGAAATACCCAATTGTATTCATATAATGTATTGAAGGATGATAAAACTAACAGGAGAATAAATTTACAAAATTCAGTTCCTAATTAATGAACATAGTTTTTACATCCTTCAGATACAGGGCGGCGTGTTGCAGAAACGCTTCTGGTTTACTTAGCGGACTGCCTTCTTCCTTTTTGCTGAACAAAACGCCATTGCTAAAGTAATAACGCCCGCTTTGTACCACCTGGCCGTCTTTTGTCCACGTGCTTGTTGATACAAGTACCAGGCTGTCATTGTAGAAATAAAAGTATTCTATAAGCAATGATTCGCCATGCTCAACCTTACATAGTTGAAGCGTTGCTGGCTTTGCATAATAGGTATCGGAAAAGGAGGTTTTGGGTTTTCTTTTTCCTTTTGGTGTTTGGTAGCCATCCGTGATAGCCGTGCGCAGTCCGTTTGTTGTATCGATAGAGGCCGCCAGGCTGTCTATTTGTTTAACAGAAAGTTGACTGGTTGTAAGGGATAAAGGCTTGTTTTGTGCAGTGGCCTGTAAACTGAAAAGGATTAATGTTGTGATTGTTATGAGCTTCATACGGTTTATTCAAAAGGGTTAATTTTTTTATCAGCATAATTATGAATGTCCAACTTGGCCCTTGGTCACAGTCGTGCAACAACTGAAGCCAGGTTGGCAGCGCATATAGTGCGCTTCCGGATGTGAGAATACTAAAAAATGGTGAAAAATGGAAATGTTTAATCCCGTTGGGCCGGATCGATTTGAATATATTTCTTTTCAACCATACATTAGCGTTTCTAATAACAGGAGCGCATTCGGTAAATAATAAAAGAGGATACGCTTTTCATGAAAAAGTTCTCCCCTGAATTGTATAACAAGCAAAACCGGTATGATACGCTTGTTGTGTCTGCCTGGCGAATTAATTAGATGCAATATGAGAATGCTTTTAATAATAATGCTGACCGCTTTATTTCTTTGCTCATGCAGTACAGGCCTGAATGTAAGGAAATCAAAGATTGTATATTTTAATAAGGAATTCACCGGCACGTTTGATAACAATGCCTATGATGTGAATGGACGTAGGTATGGATCGCCCACGTTGCTAGGCTTATTTGAACGCTACAATGAGAAAGCGGACAGTGTATCGATACTGTTTGATACGTCTGGTAGGCTTGAACTAACCTTTATGGACAGCTTAGGAACGGTTAAAAGTGAAAAGTTTAAAGGCTCCTTCGGGAAAAAGGGTTATTACCAGGTATATTTACGTAATGATAAGATAGAGATCCCGCCTGTATTTCCAATCATTTTTGGTAAGCATAATATTAATAGGGTAAGATTGGCATGCACGCCTGAGGGAAATTTAATTATAGATAATCAATGGAATGAAAGCGGGAACATATTTCTTCTGGGTGTTGGTGATAATGGAAGACGACAAAGTTTTTTCAGCAGAAAAAAGTAAGGTTAGTTGATGAAATGAGGATGCAGAAACTGATGGTTAACGTCAGCATCTATAACTGTGTTCTTCTCCTTTCGGTTTTATATTAAGGTTAAGTGACTAAAAAAATGTAAAAAGGGTAAGGTTCTAACGCTCATAAACTGAAAGGTTTATGCGCTTTCTTCCAGCACCATATGAGTAATTTTTGTTAACTGACTTGCATATGTAATTTTCACGCCATACATTCGCGGCTGTTAATCATACCCCTGAATATTAACCTAAATCGTACCCTGATGACCAGCGAAGACCTGGCAGTAATATCGGCGTGTCTGCACCGATATTGCAAACCTTTGTTCTTTACTTTATTTTTATTGGCGAGCGTATGCTCATATGGCCAAAACCTCAGTCCGGCAGACTACCCGGTTGTATGGCTGCGGGCCGATAGTACCGGCGCTCTGAATGGCTTTTGGAAAGATGCTACCGGTCAGGGCCACGACGCATCGGTCTTTGGACAACCCGTGCGTGTGAACAGCTCACTCAATTACAATCCCGCTTTTAGTTTTAATGGCTTTAATGATTCTTTAAGTATTCCCTGCAATGTAGATAGCATGGCTGCGGTAACTGTGATAGTTGTATTTCAGCCGGCAGACACCGTTGAAACCGGTGTATGGGGCGCAGGCAACGCCATGGCGCATAAAATGATGATGACTACCCGGCGGGTGATGGGCCCGGATAGCAGTGTGGATAACATTGGTGTGAATGGTGGCTATGCCCTGTTGAGCACCGTTATTCAAAACTGGCCATCCACCACGTTATTAAGTGAGAATGCATACCTGTTGTTCGGTTCCACTCAAAACAATACCAGGCCTTTTAAGGGTACCATTGCCGAACTGTTGGTGTTCGACCGAAGCCTCGATGTGCTCACGCAAATACAATACGAAACTTATTTAGCGATCAAATATGGTCTTCCGCTTACCCGGGGAAATTATGTGAGTGCGGGTGAATCGGTGTTGTGGAATGCCGATAAAAATAAAGACTTCGCCTATCGCCTGACGGGACTTGGCCGGGAAGACTTCTTTTCCCTTCATCAAAAGCAATCGATCAGTGCTATTGATCCGGATGGCTTGCTCGCTATCAGCAATGGTCAATTCATAGCAACTAATGCAGCTAATACCGATACCCTTGCCAATGGCAATTACCTGGTATGGGGTGATAACAATAAATCATTTGGTAAATCGGCTACTGCCGATGGTCAGTTGCAAATGCTGAACCGGCAATGGTTGATGAATGCAAGCGGCACTGCAACCAATAGTTTTAATACAACCGTACAACTGAACCAGCAATTGCTTGGAAACAGTAAATATTGGTTGGTGGTGAACCGCGGTGCTTATGCCGGTTTTCCGGTAGATAGTCTTGATTATTATTTCCCTGATAGTATTGACGCCAATGGTCAGGTTAGGTATCGCAATGTGAAGTGGGATGCCGACCAGTCGGGCAAGGATCTGTTTGGTTTGGCGGTAGCCAAAGACCTGTTGCTGAAATTGAACGTGGTCGATACGCCTTCCTGTGTTGCTGCCCAGGCAGGCAGTGCCAGGTTACAAGCCATAGGTGGTCAAAGCCCTTATGTATATACCGTTACCAATGCGCAAGGTGAGGTGGTTTCAACTGGTAAGTTCTTTAATACCACATCAGTTGATGTTAGCAAACTGAGTGTAGGTAATTACCGGGTAGTGCTCAAAGACAATAAAGGGCACCAGAGCCTGCGTACGCTTGTAATGCCGGCGCCTGCTGCACAGCGGTTGCTGATCGGGTTGGAACCAACCCAGGTTTTGCCAACCGGTGGAGAGTTACTGCTGGATGCGGCGAAACATATTACACCCGGCGATGCTACCAGCTATCAATGGACCTGTGAGAATGGTTTCAATGCTATAACGCCCCAGGTAACAGTGAAGCAACCTGGTACTTATGTAGTAAAGGCAACCAGCAAGGCCGGTTGTGTGTTCAGCGACACCGTAAATGTAACAGGTAAAGCGTTACAGCATATTGCTGTGTATCCCTCTCCCTCTATAGATGGCAATTTTACCGTTAGTATGTCATTCCCAAGATCAACCAATGTAAAGGTGGGCATCTATGATGTGAAAGGCAATAAGGTACAGGAGATGACTGGTAAGAACAATACTGAATATCGTTTCCCTGGTCACCTCGTTACTGCCGGCACCTATACGATAATGGTAGTTACCAAAGGCGGGGTTGATTCCCGTACCCTGTTGATCCTTTAACACTAATATTATAATTCAGACCCTATTACCCCAATCCTTTTAAACCTTATCCATTCTAATCCCTATCTCATGAGATCCAATTCTGTTCGAAATATTTCTTTTTCCCTGATCGCATTAGCATTTGGTTCGATCAGCTATGGTAAAACGCCAACAAACGACAATCATTCCGCCCATCGCCAATACAATTCTCCACAACGTGAGGGCGTGATCGGAATGAATGCCACCATTTCAATTGATAACCCGGCAGATAATTCTTTCCACGTATACCTGCCCACAGCGTTGCGGGGAAATGAACGTGTGTGGTTGAAATATGAGCTGGATGGTGTGCAGGACTATACAGCAGTAAGCCGGAGTGTGAACGATCAGTTTGCTGCCGGTGGGTATCTGGTTAAAAAACGGCAGGGCTGGGCATTACAAAAAGAACGGCTTAGCACTTCCTGGTTGAAAAAGGGTGATAACATCATTCGCTTTACATTGCCGGACGCAGCTGGTTACAGCTATCGAATAAAAAATCTTTCCATAGAAATTGCAGCCCCGGAAGTAGGCGAAGGTGGCGTGATCATCACGCAACCTTCGGCTGCTTATTATGATAACAAAGGGTATATCCGGGGTTTTGTAACAGGCGCTGGAAAAAACAAAGTTAGCGTTACCGTTGATGGCAAAGCCGCCCGGGTTTGGAAAGGGGCATTTGAAGCAGTGGTGAACCGTCCGGCCAATGCTACCGGTAACTGGCAATCCATGATAGCAATAAGCTATGCGGATGGCAGAAAAAAAACACAGGTTGTTCATTTTGACGGTGAGCAAAAGGCCGACTACCGGTTTGAACTGGATGGAAAGGTAATTCATACCCAGAAATTCTTACAGCAAAACCAGGCCGCAGTACTTACTGCGGGTGGTGCTGCAATTATGATCCCCAAAGCAGCCCTGAATGAAGTGGCCACTGTTTCGGTTACTGCCTTACGTGCAGTAGACTTACCTGCTATGGACCTGGGTATGGTGAATGTAACCCGGGGGGCTGGTTTTCGCTTTCTGCCCCATGGTACCCGTTTTACCAAAGCAGCGAAACTGGCGCTTGAATATGATGTAACAAAAATTCCTGAAGGATATACCGAAAAAGATATTCGCACCTATTATTTTGATGAGAGGAAGGGCCATTGGGTGGCGTTGTCGCGCGACAGTGTGTCGGTGTGTGCAGGTAAGGTATTTTCCCGCACGTTACATTTTACCGATATGATCAATGGTATTATCAAAGTGCCGGAATCACCGCAGGTAGAGTCCTTTAATGTGAATACGATGAAGGGTATAAAGGCTGCTGATCCGAGCGCGGCGGTGAACCTGATTGCACCGCCGAAGGCAGGCTCTATGGGGAACGCCTCGCTGGGATATCCGATTGAATTGCCGACGGGCAGACAAGGCATGCAGCCCCAGTTATCGATCAGTTACAACAGTGGCGGGGGAAATGGCTGGCTGGGGTTAGGCTGGGATATTTCGGTGCCGTCTATTGGCATTGATACGCGCTGGGGCGTTCCAAGGTTTGATGCCCAAAATGAAACGGAGACCTATACGTTTACAGGTGAGCAGTTAAGCCCTGTGGCGCACCGCGGTAATTTGATAGCCCGCTCCGGCGAAAAGCAATTTTACCCCAGGATTGAAGGAGCTTTTAACAAAATCATCAGACATGGCAACAGCCCACAGACTTATTGGTGGGAAGTGACCGATAAACAAGGCACCAGGTATTTTTATGGTGGTGACCCCGCTACTGGTGTTGATCAGGAATCTATATTGAGCGATGCTGCCGGAAATATTGCCTATTGGGCCTTGAAAAAGACATTGGACCTGCATGGTAACTTTGTAAGGTACCAGTATGCCAAAGTGAATGACGCCGGATTGGCAAATGGAACTGTGATGGGCGTTCAATTGTACATTAGTAAAATTAGTTACACCGGGTTCAATGGACAGGATGGAAGATATACCGTGTTGTTCAGAAGAGACCGGGACCTGGACGGCCATACCAGTAGAAAAGATATAAGCATTACTGCCAATAATGGCTTCAAGCAGGTTACGGCCGATCTGCTGAAACAGATAGATGTTCAACTGGATGGCACGAATATTCGTCATTATGAACTGTCGTATAATGAAGGCGCTTTTTATAAAACACTGCTGCAAAGCATTCGTCAATTCGATGCAGCCGGCAAATTTTTCAACCAGCATAGCTTCGATTATTTCAACGATGTGGCATCTGGCAAAACGCTGGTACCGCTGGCAAGTGCTCAGAGTTGGCAGGCGGGTTCGGATAATGTGCACGGAAAAATGGTCACGCATGTAAACGGTTTTACCGATGAGGCGTCGGCTTTAGGCGGAACGGTTTCGAAAGATGTGAGTGGCGGTGTAACCGTGTCTGTAGGGATTGGCGGTGTGGTTACCAGTAAAAATAATTCGGTAGGTGGTTCATTCTCCTATTCTCAATCACAAAGCCAGGGTATGCTTACAATGGTGGATATCAATGGTGATGGGCTGCCCGATAAATTATTCCTCGATGCCGGGAACAACACCTTGTATTACCGGCCAAACCTGAGTGGTGTAACTGGCAATACCGGTTTTGGTAATAAAATAGCTATTACCGGTGTAAATGTATTCCAGAAAGATAAAACACAAGGATACACCGTAGGATTGGAGGCCCTTGCGCTCGGAGGTCTGATGGCAGGAGCCAATGTGAGCAAGTCGACCACAAAGACAACGATTTTTTTTACTGAGGCCAATGGTGATCAGTTAATGGATATTGTGAAGGAGGGTAAGGTGTATTTTAATCATATTGATCCCACAACAGGTATTATAACGTTTACGCCTACAAGTACAGGTACTCCAAGTCCCATTTTTGCGGGTGTCACCATTACGCAGGACCTGGTGGATGCGGCCGAACTGGCCAACGAACAGCAGGAAGCTATAAACAGCAATCCCCTGCAGGACATTGTGAGAATGTGGCAGGCGCCCTATAGCGGTACCATCAATATAACCGCCCCGTTGCAATTGTTACAGAGCAATGATCCTGACCGGGCAGAGACACCTGCGGATGGTATAAGGGCGAGCGTACAGTTAAAGGGCGCTGTAATTTGGAGTGAAAATATTGCAGCCGATGATTATACCGTTCACCAGCCTGCAGGGTTGATTGGCTTGCAGGTACAAAAAGGTGATCGCATTTATTTCCGCATCGGTTCTGTTGAGAATGGCTCTTATGACTCGGTGAACTGGGCGCCCGTGATCGATTATGTGGGCCAGGACCTGCAGGTGGCCGATGCCAATGGAAAAGCATTGTATCGTTTTGACGCAGTCAAAGAATTTGTGTTGAGCAGTGCGCAAACCCTTACCCCGCCCATCAACGGACAGGCAACTTTCGGTGGGCCATTTAAAAAACCAGTAACAACTGATGATGTGATGCTGGTGGTACTGCATACCAGTTCAAATGGAACAGATACCTTGTGGAAACAGACATATACCCGCGATCAGGTTATTGCCACAACGATCTCAGTACCCAATATCCCCGTTAGCAATACTGACCAGTATAGTTTTGTGGTAGCCTCCCAAACAAATATCGACTGGCCGGCCATTGAATGGCAGCCTTCCATGATATTTACTTCAACCAATGATCCTGGCATCGATCTGACTGTTACACCTTTGCAGACAAATGCAGTGCCGAAATATACGATACTGGCCAACATGTTGCAGGCAAGCACACCTTACCTGATTGGCTTGTCAGACACTTCTTTGCATACCATTTCAGTAACGCCGCAACTGAGCATTAACCCTTCGCTGGCTTTTTCGGGTCATGCACCTACAGGTGAGATTATTTTCTCGGTAAAGGCATCTGGCAAATTGTTGGGTAAAGTGAGTTTGCCGGTTAAAAATGGTGTTTTGCAAGGCGGAATTTATGTGCTGAGTGTGGATGTGCACAATCAGGACCAGCTTTATATTGAATACCACGTAGCCAATGATACCATTGCTGCGGCCATTACCAATGCGAATGCTTCGATAGGAGGCGATATTTCTGCCCAGGTAACAGCCGGTTTATTTTCAACTGTACCAAAGAATAATAAAGAAGAAGATCTGATTTTTGGAAGCTTCTACCGGGGGTGGGGACAGTTTGCCTGGAATGGCAACAATGGCTGGGAAACAGACCCTATCGATGAAAGCCTGGTAAGACCAAGTGACCAGATAAAACAAAAGGAGGGTACAGATCCTGATGCGCTTTCTCAACAGAATGGTGACCAGCTGAACCCTTCGCAAACCTATGATCCCAAACAGGACCGGTTTATTATTCTCATCGGTAATGGGAATGATCAGCGCTGGAGCGGATACGACCAGCAGGTATTTGTAAAGGGCGCCAATATGAGCAGCAGCCGGGAGGGTGCAGATGACGTTAGTATGTTACAGATCAATACAGGGGGGGGCAGCGGTTCGCCTGCGGTAGATAAAGTGAGCAAGGTAACAAGCATTTCTTTTACGGCTGGCGCCAGTGCCGGGATAGTAGGCGGAAGTGCCAGCATTTCCAATGCTACCTCAAAAACGCTCACTGATTACATTGATCTGAACGGAGATCACTATCCTGATGTTGTTGGTGAGAAAACTATCCAATATACAGATGCCAGAGGTGGTTTGTCGAACAGAACGATTGCCAGTAGCGTTATTCAGGAAACAACTACCCAAACAACTGGTATAAGTCTTACGGGTTCAGCATATATTCCTACTGCCATCTTCCGTAAAAAGCCTTCAGGTGATGTGCAGGTAGATGCGGGAAGTGCACAATCAAATGCCGGAAGTGGGCAAATCAGTGTAGGTGGCAATGCCGGAGTGGTAAATGGCACCAATACTGCTAATTTTTCTTATCTCGATATGAATGGCGACGGATTGCTTGATCGCGTTAACCAATCAACCCACCTGGTGTCGCTCAATCTGGGTTATGGTTTTGCTGCCGAAGAAGACTGGGGCTTCGATCAGATACAGTCTGGCGAAAGCAAGTCGGTGAGCGGTGGCGCCAATCTGGGTTATGTGAAAGGAGCTAACAGCATAAATATCGGTTTTAGTTTGTCGCGTTCAGACAATAAATCAAACCAGATGCTGCAGGACATGAACGGAGACGGTTTGCCCGACCTGGTAACTGTGGGTCCGAATTCATTACAGGTGCGGCTCAATACCGGCAACGGGTTCAGCACTGCTATTCTCAATTGGACAAATGCCTATGCCCTGAATACCAGCAGCAGTTCAACTGAATCGGGTAACCTGGCCTTTACAGTAGGATTTACCATATTTGGCTTAAAATTCACGGTGAACCCCAGTGCGAACCTGGGAGATGGCATGAGCCGTGATCTGGTGAAAATGCAGGATATAAACGGTGACGGGTATCCTGATTTTACCGCTTCTTCAAAAGACGATAATTTAACGGTATCACTTTCAACCATCGGCCGTACCAACCTGCTGAAATCAGTTAGCCGGCCAATGGGCGCCTTTTTCTCACTGAAATATCAGCGGCTTGGTAATACTTATGCCATGCCGAATAGCGTTTGGGCATTATCAGGTGTGAAAATATATGACGGCGTTGTGGGTGATGGTCCTGATACCCTGATGACGACTTTTGATTATGAAGACGGCTTTTTCGACCGAAATGAACGGCAGTTTTATGGTTTTAAGACGGTAAAAACGAAAAGTCTTGACGCTGCACATAGCAATGCCGTGTATACCATAACGACTGAGGCATATGCCAATAATAATTATTATACCAAAGGAATAGTATTGAATGAACTGGTGCAGGATGGAGCCGGGAAAAAATATACGGAGGCAGTCAATAAATATGAGCTGCACGATATAGAAACGGGTGCGGAATTACCAGCCTCTTACAAAGATAATGATGCCGGCGCTGCGTTTGTGGCGCTCACGCGCACAGATCGCCTGTTTTATGAAGGTCAGCCAAACCCTGGTAAAGCTACCTATATGACCTATGGCTATGACAACAAAGGGAATATTGTTCAATATACTGATTTTGGAGATCCGGGGACCACAGACGACATCAGTGCAGCCATTACCTATCATGCTATTACAGATAAATATATTGTCGGTTTGCCGAAATCGATATTGGTAACAGGGACTGGCATCACTTACCGCAAACGTGAAACAACGATCAATACACAGAACGGCGATGTAACAAGCATCCGGCAGTTTTTAGAGGATGGCCAGGTTGCAGTGGATGATATGGGATATAATGAGTATGGTAATCTGATAAACATTACGGGACCAGCCAATGTGAAGGGGCAACGGTTCAGGATCGACTATACTTATGACAGCCAGGTGCAACAATATATTATTAAGGCAGCCGATAGTTATGGCTACAGCTCTCAGGCTGGTTATGACTTCCGTTTCGGACAGTTGCTAAAAAAAACGGATGAAAACAATAATGCCATTAAATATCAGTTAGACGATCTTGGCCGGATAATTCAGGTAACAGGCCCCTATGAACTGGCCGCCGGGATACCATATACCATTCGTTTTGACTATCATCCTGGATCACAGGTACCCTGGGCGCATACAGTTCATTATGATCCAGCGCATCCCGGCAATGACATGGAGACGGTGACCTTTATGGATGGCCTGAAAAGAACGCTGCAAACAAAGAAGGACGGCGCCATTTTCCAGGGCAATGGAAAAGCCGATAAAGAGCAGATGATCATTTCGGGCCGCATGCTCTTCGATGGCCTGGGTCGTGCTGCAGCCGCTTATTATCCCATGACGGAAGATAAAGGAACAGACAGCGTATTCAACTCCGGCTTCGATAATATTGCTCCGACCGTGAAAACGTATGATGTGCTAAGCCGGGTGCTGAGTACCACACTTCCGGATGGTTCGATCACAAAGAATTCATATGGTTTTGGAAACGACCGTCAGCAACAGACACAGTTCAGTTCAAAAGTACAGGATGCTAATGGCAAGATGAGCGAACAGTTTACCAATGTGCGCAAACTAACGACCGCCACAAGGAGTTATACTTCAAATGGCGACGTGTGGACCAGCTTTACTTATGATGCCATGAAGCAGCTGTTAACCGCTACCGATGACATTGGCGCTGTTACCAGCTCGGAGTATGATATGCTGGGCCGGCGAATCAGGCGTACACATCCCGATGAAGGTGCCACGCTCTTTAGTTTTGATTTGGCAGGTAACGTAACAAAACGGGTAACGGCGAACCTGCAAAAGGAAAATATGGCCATTAACTATGGTTACGATTTTAACCGCATTACTGATATCAATTATCCGCAAAACCCGGAGAATAATGTGCATTGTATTTTTGGAAAAGCAGGGGACCCATTCAACCGGGCGGGCAGGGTAATTGTACAGGAAGATGGATCGGGGGCGCAGGAATTCTTTTATGGACCATTGGGTGAAACGGTAAAGAATGTACGTACGGTCGTGATCCCCCGCTTTGGTCAGCAGACCTATGTAAGCCAGTTTACTTATGATACCTGGAACCGCCTTACATCCATGATATATCCCGATAGTGAGGTGGTGAACTACTCGTATAATGTGGGTGGCACGCTGTTGTCGATGAACGGTAACAGGGCGGGTCGGGTAACTAATTATATAGCTCAGCTTGGGTGGGATAAATTCGAGTCCCGTGTTTACCAGGAATATGCCAACGGAACGCATACCAGTTATAGCTATGAACCCGATCGCCGGCGCTTGCAAAACCTGCTTGTTACAATCGGAAATGGCCGGCGTATCATGGATAACACCTATGCCTATGACAGGATGGACAATATTCTTAGCCTTACCAATAACGCTCCCGTGCCTTCCAGCAACCAGATGGGCGGTTCTTCACAGTATAGCTATGGATATGATGATCTGTACCGGTTAACGACCACCTCTGGTGAGTATAAGTCGCGCAATGAACAAGACCGGTTCAGCCTTACCATGGAGTATAATAGTGTGGGTGGTATTACTCATAAGGTACAAACCAGCGACAAGAGCCCCAATGGAAATAACAAGTGGATCCCGCAAAAGAAAATGACCTATGATATAGCTTATAAGTATGATGCCAAACAGCCGCATACGGCCACGCATATTGGCGGGCAGACCTATACTTATGATGCTGATGGCAACCAGACCGGTTGGACGGATGATAAAACAGGACAGCGGCAGAAACTGGTATGGGATGAGGAAAACAGGCTGCGGAGCGTATCGGTGAACGGGCAGCTCAATAGCTATGTATATGATGCTGGTGGTGAACGCGTGTTGAAGGGCATTGGCGCAGGACAATCAGTGTTTGTAAACGGTGATATCAGCAGCATGTCGGGTGGCGTAGGGAATTTTACAGTATATGTGAGCCCATACGTAGTGGTAAAAAGTGGCGAATATTCCAATCACTATTTTGTAGGCACCCAACGTATTGCAACGAGGTTAATGCATGGCTGGGACCAGCAGGTTACTGCGGCAGATGCAGGAGATACGATTTCTTTTACCAGGAAGGAAAAATCCATGATAGCGGGTATCGTTCGTGATCAGCAGGCGCTGCAGAATAATGGCAGATCGAATTCAGCCAGTGTTACTGGCAAGGATGCCAGAGGTAATAGTGATAATGTTGTTGCGAACAACAATGGCAACAATGGTAATGGCAGCGCTACTAATCCCGGCAATCACTACGCTTACGGGCATTACAAGAATGGTAAGGGGGGAAATTCAGGTAACAGCGACAGTTCTCACTTCCTGTATTATTATCATGCCGATCATTTGGGCAGCACCGGTTATGTTACAGATGCTACAGGCGAAGTGTATCAGCATATGGAATACATTCCGTTTGGTGAAACTTTTGTGGAAGAGCATAGCAATACTGAACGTACACCTTATCTGTTCAACGGAAAGGAACTGGATGAGGAAACAGGATTATATTATTATGGGGCGCGGTATTATGACCCAAGAACAAGTATTTGGGCAAGTGTAGACCCCGAAGCGGAAAAGAACAACCGGTGGAGCCCTTATGTGTTTTCCGGCGACAATCCTGTGGTGATGGTCGATCCCGATGGTAAAGACTGGTTCTATTATCAGGCGAAGAATGAGAAAGGCAAGTCATGGCATTATCATGATGGGCACACGGCCACTTATACCAATACAAAAGGAAAACAAGTGACTACTTCTAAAGGATTTTCCCATTTAGTGACCTTTCAGATAACCGGTACAAACGAAATGGGCGCTGTAACTGGAAAAATTACCATTTATGATCAGGACAAAGAAGTACCTGTTCCGTTTGATGCGTTTTCCGGAGCAAATAGTATCGACAAATTTGCTCCTCTTCCATCCGGCAATTATATGATGAACCTGAACCAAAGAGATGCAAGAGGGCCTAAAAGGCAAAAGCCCAATGACGACAACCCGATGCCATATGGCGGTATTCAGGCAATACCTGACAATAATACATACATTGCTAACGATGGGAAAATTAAACCGATGAGTGAGGGTATAACTGGCCCTTATGGAAATGGACGTATCCGGTTGAATCAAACGGATGGCAATCTGAATATGATCCCTATGGACCAGCAGTCTGCGGGCTATTACCTGCATGGAAAAAAAGCCGTTGTCAATTATACGCATGGTTGTGTCTGTGACAGGTCCGAAAGCGTGTTCAATTATTTCTGGTCGGGTGCAGGTAAGGATGTAAGAGGACTGGTTCCTTTTTCGGTTACGAAATAATGTATTATACAATTAATTATTATTGGCTGTGGCAACTGCCGCAGCCCGAAGATCCAGATTGATGTAAATGATGTAAACAAGCTTGATGAAGAAGGCGAGAAAAATATCTATTATGATAGCAATCGTAAAACAAAGGTGTTTGTATTAAAAAATAAGATCCGGAAACTGGTTAACAGCTTTAATAAGAAGAAGAAATGGCAGGCCAAATAACTTTGAAATTGCAGTTGATTTTAATCTTATCTGTTCTTGCAGCTAATGGTCTGTTTGCTCAGAAAGTCATAAAAAGGGGTGAAGACTTTTATGTTACCCCTCAAAATGATTCTGTCTTTATGGTATCGTACGTAATAAAAAATGATTCGAAAGACAGTGTATGGATGTGGTTCGATCCACAGAAGAGCGAGCGTGTGTATGATAATTTGAAACGATACTTTTATTTGCTAAAAGGCGATTTTTCATTGCTGGACATCTTAAATGAGGAATCGGTATTTGACAAAAGGTTAAATATAACCGGACTGTCTTTTGTTAAGCTTATTCCGCCAAACAGTCAGTTTGGAATATGCTTACTAAAGAACAGCTTAAATGATTGCGTAGATACATTGGATCGTACAGTGGTGCTGGTTAAATCAGCTCAGTTAAGCAGATCTATTAAAAGCGCACTTGACCGGAATATAGAATACATGTATAATCTGGATATGATCGTGATCGATAGGAGGAAAAGATTGGGCCAAAAAATAGCTTCCTCTACATCCCCGGAGGAATTAAAAATGCAAAGATGAGAATATTTACACTTCATTTTTTGATCTCCTTTTTGCTGCTTTCCTGTATTGACAGGGAGAAGCCAGTTAATAAGGCTAAATTAAAAGGAGATGATTATCGCCTTTTTCAAAATACACCGGCCTGGGAATTGGCAAAAGCAGTGCAGGATGAGAACGAAGACAGGATAAAAGGGATTTTAGTGAAAGACCCTGGATTGGTAAACTTTCAGGAACCCAAATTTGGGCATACACTTTTGCAACTTACTATAAGGAACCAGCAATTGGAGTCTTTTAAATTGCTGTTGGCTAATAAGGCCAATATACATATTCATGATACATACGACGGTACTTCTGCTCTTATTGAAGCCTGTCGGTATCCCTGGTACGACATCCGGTTTGCAGAAATACTTGTGCAAAATGGCGCCAACGTAAATGATGTGGAAGTGGGTGAAAGAAGGAAAGGAAATTCTACAAGGTTTACGCCTTTAATGGAGGCCGCTAAAGAGGGTAGGTTGGATATGGTTAAATTATTTGTTTCAAATGGAGCAAATATCGATTACCAAAATGAATATAAGCAATCAGCATTAAGCCAGGCCGTGATCCTCGAACATTATGACGTGTTATTGTTTTTATTGCAAAATGGCGTTGATTACAAACTGCCAATTACATACAATGAGACGCAGCATAAAACATATTATTTAGTAGATGAATTAAGATTTTTTATGCCTGATCTTGGCTCAAAAGATCACCAACTCAAAAAGCAGGTGGTGGATTATTTAAAAACCAGGGGCGTAGACTGCAACGCTGTTCCCATCTCAGAATTCGTCAAAAAGAAAGCCCAAAGGCTTCATCCCAATAATTGGCAGCAATATTTGGAGAAGTATTAAACTGCAAAGTCTCTCAATGAGGGCTTTTCAATATTCAAATGATATGAAGTATATTTTTATTGTCTGTCTGGAAAGCGGCAGTCAGGGTGGAAATTATGTTTACCTGGCGGATATTGATGCGATTGATCTAACAAAAGTTGAGACATACCGGCATAAGGTAAATGTTGATTATTAAGCAGGAATTAATTCACTCTTCCCGCCTCAGCCTCAATGCCCGTTTTTCGCTCCCTCCGGTTAACTGATTTTCCAAAACGATAACTGAAACTAATGCCGAGACCTTGTGTGTCAGATTCCAAATAATAATATACTTCTGCATGCTGGATCTTTGTAAGCCTTCTTGTTTTGGCGGTATGAAAAATATCTGAACCAGTTAAGGAAATGGTTGCTTTCTCAGTAAGCTTTTTTTGTATGCCGCCATATATCATCGAACGACCCTGATTGGTCGTTTGCCACAACAGCAATTTACTTCTGTAGGTGGTGGTAAGATCGCCTGACCAGCCGTTGTTGAATTTGAACTGGTGATAGGTCTTTAAATAAAAGGTAGTCAGGTTTTCATTGTTATATAAACCCTCATTAAAAATTTCCCCTTTGTAATGACTGTTAATAAGTTCCTGAGCAATGTTTACTGTCCACCAGCGGGTAATATTGAATGTCCAGTTTATGCTGGTGCCAATGGTCGTATATAGGTCAACATTTACTGGCATGGTAATAAAAGCATCACCTACCTGTTTACTGCCCCGGGTTATCAATCCTTTGGTACGGCTGTAATTGATACCGGCGATAAACCTGTTATGGGTGTAGGTTAATTCAAAATTATTGCTGAAAGCTGGTTGCAGCAGACTGTTGCCTGTATTGGATGTGTTTCTGTCGAAATAAAAAGAAGAGGGGTTCAGATCGTTGTAACTGGGCCGTTCAATTCTTCTGCCTGCCGAAAAGCCCAGGGTGTTTTTACCGCTGCTGTCTAGCTTATACAGCAGGTAAAGGGTAGGGAACATGTTAGTATAGTGTAGGGTGAATGCGGTGTCTGGTTTTAGGGCCATATTATATTGTAAGGCATTCCCGGCTGTACTTTCCATCCGTATACCTGCCTGTGCAGAAAACCGATTGAAGCTCTTTTGCAACGTGACAAAGGCCGCATGAATATTTTCCCGGTACCGGAATTTGTTGGTTAGCCGGTGGTCAGGATACAAATCATTGCCCGATTGATTGAAATAATTGCTCGTATTGTTTCTTTCTGAATAAATGGTTTGAACTCCCTGTTCCCATTTAAGGCTGCCGAACAACGTATCAGTGTAATTGACTTTTGCACTATAAATAAGGGCTGTATAAGGACTTGCAGTTATCAATACAGAAGGTGTTGCGATTGGATCATCCGGGTGATGAACTTCGCTTTCCAGGTGTTGATTAGCCTGATTGGCATATTGCAGGTAATCGAGGTTAACGTTTATTTCCCGGCGATGTCCTGCCAAAAAATGTTGCAGGTTTAGGTTTAGCGCATTTCGATGCGTATTAGTGGTGAAGCGGCTGTTTGAGCTAATAGCCGAGTCGGACTTATCTGTATTGCCATAAAACTGGTTATTGTATTTACCTTTTTCTCTATAAGGTTGCCTGTACCCATTGCACAATACACCCACCGTAGTGTTCTTGCTTACAAAATAATCGATGCCCACATTATAATTGAAATTCTGGTCATGATTATTCTCGTGTACATCTTGTAACAACGTATACGACAATGAATTATTAGGATAGGTGTATACTCTTTGCCGGTGCGAACTGAAATAGCCGTTAAAGACACTATACCCCGCTGTTGAATATATATTAAAGTGAGTATTCCTGTAATTAAGCAGCAGGCTGTTGTTCGATCTGAAATATCGGCTCTGTCGGGCGCTAACAGTGGCATTTCCGTTAAACCCACCAGTCTTTAGTTTCTTCAGTCTTATATTAATGATAGCGGTGCCATCTGCATTGTACCGCGATGAGGGGTTCGGCATCAATTCAATTTGATCGATCATGGAAACGGACAGGGAACGTAAATAATTTACCAGGTCTGTGCCGGTAAGCCGGGTGGGTTTATCATCGATATAGATGATCACGCCTTCCCGGCCTTTTAAACTGATGCTTCCATTTTCATCAACCAGTACCCCAGGGGCCATATTCAACACATCAATGGCATTGCCACCAGCCGTTGAAACCAATGCATTGGCGTTCACTACTATTTTGTCAAGCTGATGTTCGATAAGCCTGGTCTTCTGTGCGGTCACCACCACTGTCTTCAACTGTTTTGTTTTGGCTGAGTCCATGGCCGGCCTTCCTACGGAGGTTGTATCCTGTTGGGCGTTTGCATTGTAATAAGAGTACAATCCCGAAATGAATAGGGCACATCGAAGTATCTGCTGCATGGCACAAACCTATAACTATTTGTTTAGTTGAACAACTAAATAAATAGTTAATGTGATTAAATTTTGGGATAGGCAGAAATAAATGTAGGATTTAACAGGAGAGGGATTACCTTTGTAATCATCAGATGATATGATGAATAATTTAGTTCCACGCCGATCACTGGCAGATGAAGTGGCTGCCCAATTACAACAACAGATTACCCTGGGGAAGTATAAGACCGGGGAAAAGCTGCCTATTGAACCCGAGCTGATGAAAACTTTTGGAGTTGGTCGTTCTACCATTCGTGAGGCGATAAAAACCCTGGTAAACTCGGGGCTGTTGCGGGTACAGCAAGGGCTGGGCACATTTGTAGAAGGCGCGGAAGGAATAAAAGAGCCATTGCCGCAACGGTTGAAACGCGCCGATTTTAAAGACCTGGATGAGGTTCGGCAACTGATAGAAATGAAGATCGCTGAAAAGGCCGCGGCCAATCGTACAGATGATGACCTCGCAGAAATAAGGCACTGGCTGGCGGCTCGCAAAAAAGCGGCCTTAGAAGATAATCTGGTAGAAAGTGTTGAGACCGATATCCGGTTTCATACGGCCATTGCAGTGGCTTCCAAAAATGAAGTGCTGGCCGATCTGTACAAAAGCCTAACGATCCAAATAAAAAACTGGTTCCTGACAGTTTATAACGATGCCACCGATTTCAGGAAAACACAAACTATGCATGAACAATTGTTAAAGGCCATTGAGGCAAATGATACCAGAAAGGCCTGGAACATAGCTGCAAAAATTATAGGACATACTGCTCAATAAAAAAATTTCTAATTAACCATCAGATGATCTTTAGTTATGATGAAGACAACCAATTCCCCCGCAGTTATTGATCCCAAAACACTGGCGCAAACAACTGTTTATTCCATTCTGTTTACGATCAGTTTTTCACATTTGCTGAACGATATGATGCAGTCGGTCATCCCGGCTATTTACCCGATGATAAAAGACAGTTATCATTTGTCGTTTACCCAGATCGGATTGATCACGTTCACTTTTCAATTAACAGCCTCCTTGCTGCAGCCATTTGTAGGGCATTTTACCGATAAAACACCCCGCCCGTATTCATTGGCCATAGGCATGGGTTTTACCTTAACAGGACTGATCTTACTATCACTGGCCTCTAACTTTATTACCATACTTATTAGTGTAAGTTTAATTGGTATGGGGTCTTCTGTATTTCATCCTGAATCCTCACGCGTGGCACACCTGGCTTCTGGGGGTAAAAAAGGACTGGCACAATCTATTTTCCAGTTAGGTGGCAATGCCGGTTCCGCCATTGGACCATTGCTGGCAGCATTGATCGTGGTGCCTTACGGACAATTCAACATTATTTGGTTTGGACTGGCGGCCATCTTGGCCATTGTTGTTTTGATAAAGGTAGGCGGCTGGTATAGAGATCATTTAGAGCTGAGAAAGAAAAACAAAGTGGCTGCACCGGTGGTACAGGTGCATTTAACAAAGTCAAGAGTGATCTCCTCCCTGGCCATCTTACTGGTGCTTATTTTCTCAAAGTATTTTTACATGGCCAGTATGAGCAGCTATTTTACTTTTTATTTGATCGATAAATTCCATCTTTCCGTTCAGCAATCGCAAATACACCTGTTTATCTTCCTGGCATCTGTTGCCGCTGGTACTTTAATGGGTGGTCCACTGGGCGATCGTTTTGGAAGAAAATATATCATCTGGATCTCTATCCTGGGCGTGGCGCCGTTTACTTTGTTACTGCCCTATGCCAATCTGTTCTGGACAGGGGTATTATCGGTTATCATTGGCGTTATCATTGCTTCGGCATTCTCTGCGATCCTGGTATATGCTACCGAACTGGTGCCTGGTAAAGTGGGAATGATAGCCGGTCTGTTCTTTGGTTTTGCCTTTGGCATGGGTGGACTTGGTTCTGCCGTATTGGGAAAACTGGCGGATATGACCAGCGTAGCCTACGTGTTTAAAGTATGTGCCTTTTTACCCCTGTTAGGTATTATCACCGGGTTTCTACCGAATATCGAGCGGCCGAAGAAAGCAACAGTTTAATATAAGTATATTCTTGTTTGTTAAGAGCCCTGGCGGTATCGTCAGGGCTTTTTATTTAACAGTGGGCTGGCAGACGGCAAACGGCAAACGGCAGACGGCAGACGGCAGACGGCAAACGGCAGACGGCAAACGGCAGACAGAAATACAATAGGCAATGGGGAATGGGCAAAGGGGAAGATCGCGTCAAGACCACAAACCACAAACCCGGTTTACCCCCTTTATTTAGTGGATTTATCCCCCGTGTTACCCCTGGTTAGGTTGTAATTTGATAGACAACATTCCCATTGATCAATATTTATTAAACCAAATTCTATTTAACATGAAACGATTGCCTGTACGGAGCGCCGCCGTCTTTTACATCGGTGTGATCGCTTGTTCTTTGCTTTGCCTGTCGTCCTGTAAAAAATCAATAACCAGTGAAGATCCGGTTACAACAAGCACCGGTGTTGCAGCGGTAACCCCCGCGGTGGAAAGCACCAGCGGTTTTAAAGGATTGAACTGGGCCGATCCCAATGATAATTTTTCCAGTGGTAATGTGGTGCCGTCTGGTTTAAGCGCCACTGACAATTATGCGAGTACCCAATCGAAAGCCAATACTATCCTCACTGCTTTTCAACAACAAGGTGCCAACACGGTGCGGTTGCCTGTTAATACGTTTACCGTTGCCGGCACCTGGTGGAACGCCTATACAGGGGCTATAGATGCAGCCATTTCAAAAGGCATGAATGTGATCCTTGCCTATTGGGAAGCACCTGGTGGCAATGGCACTGTTGCCGATACGGCCAGCTTCTGGAACATGTGGCGAACTGTAACCAATAAATACAGCGGCACGGCAACTGTTTATTTTGAAGTGTTCAATGAGCCACATGGCTATTCGGTAACGGCGCTGAACAACCTATATGCGCAATGGCTTGGTAAATACACTTCGGTACCCAACAGCCGGGTTTTGTTGGATGGAGCCGGTTACTCCACCAATGTGAATGGCGTAGGGGCCGACTCGCGGTTAAGCGCCTGTTTGCTTTCCTATCACAATTACACCTGGTTCAATTCCAGTTTAAACACCGCCGCCGATTGGGAAGGACAAATACAGGGGATCACCTATCCGGCGCGTACAATCATGACGGAGTTTGGGATTCCCATGACCACCGGTAATAATTATCTCAATGCTCCTGGTTCCAACAGAGACATTGCGTATTTCCAGGGTATTACCAATCAGTTACGGGCAAGTGGTATCGGGGGCGTATACTGGCCGGGGTTAAGAACGGGTGATACCTACAGCTTGCTGACCCTTTCAGGCAGCACGGTTTCAGTGACCAACAGCAGCGGATTAAGCCGGTTGCAATATGCCTGGAATAATGTGAGCATCAACCAGCCCTATGGTTCATTTACCGCCGGCAGTTGGTACCGGATAACCAATCGCAACAGTGGATCGGTAGTAGATATTAACGGTCAATCCACTGCGGCTGGTGCCAGTGCCATACAATGGTCATATTGGGGGGGCAATAATCAGCAATGGTCATTCGCTGGTTTGGGAAGCGGTTATTTTAATCTTACTAATCGCAACAGCTCGCTTCGGTTGGATGTTTCCGGCGCTTCTACTGCCAATGGTGCTTCCGTTATTCAAAATACCGTAAGTACCGGGAACAGTCAAAGATGGCGGGTGATCGATATCGGCTTTGGTTACTATAAGCTGCTGAACCAGAATAGTAATCAGGTGCTGGATGTAAATGGCGCTTCTACCGCCAATGGGGCCACTATTATTCAATGGCCTTCCAATGGAGGACGGAACCAGCAATGGCAGATTGTGGCTTTGTAACGTTCATTAAAAATAAAGCGGGCAGATCGACAGGTCTGCCCGCTTTAAAAACTTATAAATTAGGATCATCCTATACATTTCTTAAATGCATTGATGATGTAGTTATTGTCCTGGTACAGCAGGGTTTCATTTACTGTTAAAAAGCCTTCGTTTTTTTCGTTCACCCTACCGATGCGGATATTATAATTCGTATTTAATGCATCTCTTAGTTTGGTGATCTCTATTTTAGGCGATAACGCAAAAGCGTATGTATTGGTGCCACCCGGCAAAGCTTTGATCGTTATGCCGGAGATCTTATTTAATGCGTCAAAAAGCTCATTGGCTTTTTGTACGGTACTTTTCATGCGGTCTTCAAAACCTTCCAGGCGATACAGGACCATGGCGGCATTGGTCCAATTACCATACATGCTACCGCCATGCACTTTTATCAGGTGCGGCATTTTATCAATTACGGCTTTATCGCCACACAGTACAGCGCCGCCTGCAGCGCCAAAGTATTTATACAATGAAATATAGAACGTATCACACAACGAGGCATATTCTTTTATAGATACGCCCGACCAGGCAGCCGCCATATAGATCCTGGCCCCGTCGAAATGCAGCTTTATATTGTTGGCGCGGCAATAGGTGCTGATCTTTCTTAATTCTTCAAGAGGCACCATTCGTCCGCTACTTCGCCGAACGGGGTTCTCTATCGATACGGCACCCACGCCGGTTTTAAATACCTCCTCTGAAGGAAGGGCTTCTACCGCTGTCTGTAATTGTTGCGCAGTAAAAAATGGTTCATCCTTTGCCAGCGGCATCAGTCTTTTTTGAAAAACAGCTTGTGCCGCATCGGCTTCATCCCGGTAAACATGGCTGGTTTCCTGTACAAACACCTTGCTGTTCTCACCACTCAATACGGCAATGGCCAGTTGATTGGCCATAGTGCCGCTTGGCATATAAATGGCTTTTTCCTTACCGGTTATCCCAGCAAACTTTTTTTCCAGCGCTTCCACTGATCCGCCGGCACCATAGGAATCCCGCACAATGGTTGCCTGCTGTAAAATGTTCAGGTATTCGGTTGGTTCAAACATTTCACCATCGCCCATGAATTTGATCACTTGTGTGGCTGGTGGTGCCGGTTGTTGGTGGCCGGTATTCATGGCCGCCAAAACAGGGTTGGCAACCAACATAGGTAAGGTGGCTAATCCGGAATTTTTCAGGAAGTCTCTTCTGTTTACTGATGCCATATAAAAGCGTTTGATATTGGAAGATAGTGAAATATCATGATCATTATCGGCCTCGTACGTTCGCTTGCACATATTAAAATGGAATATTAGCTTTGTCTTACCCCTAAGAAACTAAATATGAGTTTGTCTTTTAATAAGT
Organism: Niastella soli; assembly: GCF_017742245.1. Lineage (GTDB taxonomy): Bacteria > Bacteroidota > Bacteroidia > Chitinophagales > Chitinophagaceae > Niastella > Niastella soli. The sequence goes on along the minus strand of NZ_JAGHKO010000004.1, from coordinate 1,061,339 downwards.
GGTTCTTTGTAGTTATTTTCATCAGTTGCTGCGCATTAGTATTGTATTTGATGAAAAATTCCCCACGAATATATTAAATGATGATTCGCTACTTGTTCAAACATATAACGTGTATTATAAGAGGTAGGGTGGCATAATTTTTTTCGTGATCAGGGTAAAGCTTGATTATGGAAGACAATAAAAAGAAGGATCTCAACAAGGATCAGGAAAAGAAAGACAACCCGGTTTCACAACCCGATCCTGAAACGCTTCATAAAACTGATCCCCAGGAAAATATGAAAGGACCGCTCAGTTCCCTGCTGAATAAAGAAAGAAAGGCTATAGATGAAAAAGGAGAAGAGTATGTTGATGGGGAAGGGGAAGAGGAAGACAATAAATAATTAATGAGCAATAAAGGTCGCATCTGAACAGGGTGCGGCCTGTTTTATTTAACATCGGGTTGTTTATTAATTTCTTTTACTGTAGTATTATGATCTTTGTCTGTTTCTATTTCAATCTTCTTCAACGCCACTGCATAATCATTGGGATGGAGGTAGGTGCCTTTTTGTGCACTCCATGCTTTTGCAAACTCAGCGCCCAGGTATAAAATAATGGCAGAATAATATACCCATAATAACAAGATCACCAATGAACCTGCCGCCCCATATGTGGTGCCGATCTTGCTTTGACCAATATAAAAGCTGATGCCAAATTTACCTATCATAAACAACACGCTGGAGGCAATGGCGCCAGGCAGCACATCTTTCCATTTGGTTTTTGCATCGGGTAGTACTTTAAAGATCATCAGGAACAGGGCGGTGATCACTAAAAAGGAGATCACCAGGTTTAAAATATAGAAGATAACGACCGTAACATCAGGGAAGTGGCTTTTAAGGCGGTCGCTCAGCCCTTCCACAATGGTAGTTACTGCAAGTGACACCAGCAATAAAAAGCCAAGGCTAATGACAAGAGAAAAAGATAAGAACCGGGTCCTGAGGAAAAGCCATAACCCTTTTTTCGGTTTTGCCTTAAAGCCCCAGATGGTATTGATAGAGTCCTGTATTTCAGCAAATACGGCCGTTGCACTGAATATAAGGGTCACTATGCCAATTACGGCCGCTGTAGTGCCTTTACCGCTTAGAGAAGCATTCTTTATAATGTCTTGCAGTTGAAGCGCCGCATCAGGGCCTACAAACTGTTTCATTTGATCATAAATTCTCCCCTGTACAGCTTCCTGCCCCAAAAAAATACTGCATAAAAAAATAACAACTACCAGCAAAGGCCCAAAGGAAAATACGGTGGTATAGGCAAGTGAGGCACTCAATTTGAGGAGCTTGTCATCCATCAAATTTTTGAAACACTGCACCAGTGCTTTTCCTATGTTCTTTAATTGCTTCATCGGTTCAGACCCTGGATAGTATTACCTAAAAAATTATACCATGCCCTTTTAACGAAAGATATCCCCAGTTTAAGGGCTTTTTAATTTTTTTATCTGGTCAAGGAAACCCGCATTAACAATTTAGCGTATCTGGTTGCTAATAACCAGAAGGTTTTGTTTGCAGAGCGCTCTGCAAATACGTTAACCATAACTATTAAATTAAAATTCTAACATGAAACGATCCATGCTCCTGATAGGGGGTGGCCTGTTATTGCTAACTGCTGCCTGTACCCATAAAGCGGAAGAACATCCTGATCCTAATAATTTCAAATTGACATCAGATGCTAAGTTGGGTACCATCATCACCGATGGTAAAGGCAAAACGCTCTATTTCTATTCAATGGATGCCAACGGGCAATCGGCCTGTAGCGGCGGTTGCGCCACCAACTGGCCACCTTATTTTGTAGAAACGCCGGATCTTCCTGCAGGCCTCACCGCTACTGATTTTGGCACCATTACCCGCGCAGATGGATCACCCCAATCAACATACAAAGGCTGGCCCTTGTATTACTATGTAAAGGATTCAACAAAAGGCGATGTAAAAGGCGAAGGAGTGGGCGGTAAATGGTTCACTGCCAAACCTGATTATTCCATCATGCTGGCCTATACCCAGTTAATTGGTAGAGATACAAAGCACTATACCAGTAAGTATGTGGAAGGTGATGAAATAACTCCCTACCTCACTGATGCCTATGGCCGCACTCTATATGCGTTCGCAAACGACAGGCTTAATACGAATAAATATACCAAGTCAGATTTCAGCAATAACGGTACCTGGCCTATTGATTCGTTGATGCAGCAAAGTATACCTTCTACCTTTAATACGGCCGACTTTAATAAGACAAGTGTATTCGGAAGGAACCAGGTTACTTTTAAAGGCTGGCCGCTTTATTATTTTGGCCCCGACTCTGCAAAGCGTGGCAACACCAAAGGGGTGAGTGTGCCAACACCCGGCGTATGGCCTATAGTTAACCAGAATACGGTAACAGCAGTTCCTTAATTGTTCACGATATCTTGAGTAGTTGAAACATGCTTCCCCCTCGGCTCAGCAGAGGTGAAGCATGTTTTTATTATTGTTACCATTCATACAATAAATAGGGAAACCTGTGCTGTTTATCGTAACTTATGAGAATTAAATTCCGGGTTATGAAACGAGCTGTAGTGATTGTTGTACTACTTGCCCTTTTAGGTGCGGTAGCATATGCCAGATTAAACTGGACAAACAGAACTCAAAAGGAAAAGGCTCCGGTAAAACAGGAACAAAAGATCGAAAAGAAAAAAGAACACAAGCATCCGTGCATGTTCTCCTAGCTGCAGGAAAAATATCAAGTAAAGGCTATCTGGCGAATCAGATAAAAAAAACCTCCTCACAGTATCATGGGGAGGTTTTTTTATAAGTTAAGGGCCTTGATTATTCTTTTACCAGCTGCACCTGGCTGCGAATACCATTACCTGAAATAGTAACTGTATAAATGCCGGTGCTTAAGTTATTTACCGGAACATTTAGCAGGTTGCTGCCCGCTTCCAGTGCATAGCGCTTGTTTATAATAGTGTGACCGCTGAGATCAGTTACCTGCATCTGCACGGTTGTTTTCTCCAACACACTAACCTGAATATGTGCAGTCTGTTGTGCGGGGTTGGGGTATACCCGGACCGTTGCTGCATTTGCGTTAAGCGCAATGGAAACAATGCCCGAATAACTATAGCGACCATCTACATCAACAGTTTTTAACCGGTAATATATTTTCTGTACGCCCAATTGACTGATGTTCTTATCAACATAGGAATAATTGTTGGTAAGCATTACGCCGCCTGTTGTTGCAAGGCTGCCAATGCGCGAAAAGCTTTTACCATCCATGCTGCGCTCGATCTCAAAATGACTGGTATTCTCTTCTGCGGTTGTTTGCCAGTGTAAGATACCATCACCATTATATTCACGGGCGTTCATCGATAGCAGGTGCAGTGGCAATGGAATGGGGGCTGTAGCTACCCATAGCTGGGTAGTTCCATTGGCATCGACTGCTGCCGTAAAAATATTAGCACCGCTCAACACAATGGGGCTGGGGTTACTGCTGTTCCCATTCGGATTCATGTCCTGGACCATCGCCGTGCCGGCGCTGGTGCCATCGCTTTTCCATAGTTCATAACCATTAACAGCATCTGTGCCTGTAAAATACAGGGTGCCGCGTATATTGGTTAAATTGATGGGGGTTGAGCTGGAAGCTGATCCATCTAAATTTTTTATCAGTACAGTGCCAGCAGCTGTACCGTCGCTTTTCCAAAGCTCCGTACCACTGGCTGGGGTATTGGCAGTAAAATACAGGATGTCATTTATGTTTACAAGAAGGGCAGGAGTGGAACTGCCTGAGGTATTAATATCCTTTACCAGTACGGTCCCGGCTGTTGTTCCATCGGTTTTCCATAGCTCTATTCCCGAAACGGCATCTTGTGCGGAAAAATAAACGATATTACCAATGCCTGTAAAATATTGGGGCAAGGAAGAACCGTTAGCGTTGGTATTAATGTCTTTTACCATCACCGTGCCGGCCGCAGTACCATCGCTTTTCCACAATTCCGTTCCGGTGGTTGTAGCATTCCTTGCCTGAAACCACAGTGTGCCATTTATTACTGTCAGATAATTAATGTTTGAAGAGGTGTTGCCGGGATAAATATCTGTTACCATTACGGTACCTGCGCTGGTGCCATCGCTTTTCCATAATTCAAGGCCGGCTGCTGTAGTCCTGGCGACGAAATAAACGGTGCCATTTAAATTTACCAGGTTTGTTGGAGAAGAACTGTTGTTACCAGACCAGATATCCGCTACCTGCACCGTGCCGGCGGTGGTGCCATCCGTTTTCCATAACTCCACACCGGCTGCGGCTGTATTAGCAGTGAAAAACAGCGTCCCGTTAACGTTGGTAAAATTGCCAGGCTGGGAGCCCGCCCCGTTGGGGTTTATATCTTTTACCAGCACAGTGCCGGCTTCCGTACCGTCAGATTTCCATAATTCCACCCCATTTGTGCCATCATTTGCCTGAAAATAGAGTGTGCCATTGAAATTATAAAGATTGGCGGGCGTAGAATTTGCGCTGCCTACATTAATGTCTTTTACCATAATGGTGCCTGCCTCGGTGCCGTCCGACTTCCATAATTCCTGTCCATAACTATCATTGTCCTGGAAAAACAGCGTACCATTCACATCAGTTAAATTGAGTGCAGTGCCACCTGAACCTATTCTGTTGATATTCTTTACCATTATGGTGCCTGCAGCCGTACCATCCGATTTCCATAATTCAGTGCCTGAAGATACCTCGGTAGCGCTAAAATAGATAACCCCATTGTTATTGACCAAATTACCAGGGCTGGAATTGGCGTTTTGGATATTGATATTTTTTATCAGTGTAGTGCCGGCATCGGTACCATCGGTTTTCCATAATTCAATCCCGTTGGTGCCATCCATGGCCGAAAAGAAACATACACCGTTCGCGGCAGTAAAGGATGCCGGGCTGCTATTATTGGCATTGGTACCCGGGTTAATATCTTTTATTAAAACAGTGCCTCCTGCTGTGCCATCCGATTTCCACAGTTCCTGGCCAGTAGTACCGTCAATTGCGGAAAAGTACAGCGTCCCGTTCATATTAAAGAGGTTGGTGCAATTGGAACTGTTGGTACCGGGATAAATATCTTTTACGCTTACGGTACCTGCAGGCGTACCATCACTTTTCCAAAGCTCAGTACCTGTGGTAGTTTCAGTTGCGGCAAAAAATAAGGTGCCGTTCACGTTGGTTAAATTAACTGGATTGGCGCCGGAACCCGCGGTACTGGTAAGCATTACGGTACCTGCGGCGGTACCATCGCTTTTCCATAACTGCGTTTGTCCGGCCACTGGCTGTGCTGAAAAAAACAAGGTGCCATTTACATTTACAATTCCGGTTGGATTACTACCAGTGATACCTCCGATGATATCTTTTATTAGCACCGTTCCTGCGGCTGTACCATCGGTTTTATATAGTTCCTGACCCAATAAACCATCGTTTCCTGAAAAGTACAGGGCGCCATTTAGCTCGGTCAGTCCTGTTATAGGGGAACCGATGTTGCCAGGCCATAGGTCAATTACTATATAGGTGCCTGCATTGGTGCCATCACTACGCCACAATTCCTGGCCTTCATTAGCCGTAATGGCAGAAAAGTATACAATGCCATTTAACGCAACAAATTGGGTGATATTAGAATTGGCCGAACCTGGATTTATATCCTTCACCATAACAGTACCTGCAGCTGTACCGTCTGACTTCCATAATTCCGTTCCGTTAGTGCCATCGGAGGCGGCAAAATACAGCGTGTTATTGATAGCAAAAAGGTTAGAATTGATGGAGTTGGAGGAGCCGGGATTAATATCTTTTACCAGTACTGTACCAGCAGCAGTACCATCGGTACGCCATAATTCCGTTCCATTAATTCCATCGGTGGCTGCAAAATAGGTAACGCCATTCATTACCGCAAAACGGGCAGGATTTGAGCTTTGCTGCGTATTTCCAATATACCTGGGAACCGAAAAAGTTTGCGCGTGCAAAAGAGCCGGGATGCAAGCAAGCATCGCCAGTAAAGGGCGAACGTGTAATCGCATGTGGTTGTAGGGGTTGTGTGTTTTACCGGCTAACGGGCCCGGATCGAAAATATACGATATTGGATTATGTTGAACTACCAGGGAATTAATGGTAGTCCATTAAAAATCACAAATATACGCGTACACAGGCGCAAGTGCAAGCATGTAGGTCTAAAAAGCAAAAACGTCCTCCCGATGTATCGAGTGGACGTTCGCGCTTGTTAACTGGTCAACTGGTTAACCCGTCAACTATAGCTCAAACCTGTCGAGGTTCATGACTTTATTCCAGGCAGCCACAAAATCGGTTACAAATTTCTCCTGGGCATCAGCAGCGCCGTACACTTCGGCAATGGCTCTCAATTCTGAGTTGGAACCAAACACCAGGTCGGCGCGGGTAGCTAACCACTTGGCCTTACCTGTTGTACGGTCGGTACCTTCGTACAGCTCCCTGTCTTCAGTAGCCGACTTCCAGGCAGTGTTCATGTCCAGCAGGTTTACAAAGAAATCATTGGTAAGCTTGCCAGGACGAGAGGTAAGCACGCCATGTTTGCTGCCATCAAAATTAGTATCCAGTACGCGCATACCGCCCACCAGTACCGTTAATTCGGGTGCTGTTAACGTAAGCAGGTGCGCTTTATCTATCAGCAATGCTTCCGTTAAAACATGCGATCTTGTTTTGCGGTAATTGCGGAAACCATCGGCATGTGGTTCCAGGTAGCCTATAGATTCCACATCGGTTTGTTCCTGCAAGGCATCCATTCGGCCAGGAGTAAACGGAACGGTTACATCAAAACCGGCATCCTTAGCCGCTTTTTTGATCCCGGCACAACCAGCCAGTACGATCAGATCGGCCATTGAAACCTTCTTGCCACCTGATTGCGCTTCATTGAATTCTTTTTGAATGGTTTCCAGTTTGCTCAATACTTTTTGTAATTGAGGCGGATTGTTGGCCACCCAGAATTTTTGCGGGGCCAGGCGAATGCGGGCGCCATTGGCACCACCGCGTTTATCAGTACCACGAAATGTTGATGCAGAAGCCCATGCAGTAGAAACCAGTTCTGATACGGTCAGTCCTGAGGTTAGTACTTTTTCCTTCAGCGCGGCCACCTCTTTATCATTGATCAATGGATGGTCCACTGCCGGAATAGGATCCTGCCAAAGCAGTTCTTCCTTCGGTACATCTGAACCCAGGTAACGGGCGCGTGGACCCATATCGCGGTGGGTCAATTTAAACCAGGCACGCGCAAAGGCATCCGCAAATGCCTCTGGGTTTTCCAGAAAGCGGCGGGAGATCTTCTCGTATATAGGATCAAACCGTAAAGAAAGATCGGTAGTAAGCATCGTAGGCAAATGCTTCTTTGAACCATCAAAGGCATCAGGAATAATACCCTCTGCATTTTTAGCAACCCATTGGTGGGCGCCGCCCGGACTTTTTGTCAACTCCCATTCAAACCCAAACAGGTTCTCAAAGAAGTTGTTGCTCCATTTGGTGGGGGTTTTTGTCCAGATAACTTCCAGGCCGCTGGTGATGGTGTCAGCGCCTTTACCAGATTTAAAACTATTGCTCCAGCCAAGACCCTGTAATTCCAGGTCAACGGCTTCGGGTTCTTTGCCAACATGGGTAGCAGGCGCCGCGCCATGGGTTTTACCAAAACTGTGACCGCCCGCAATAAGGGCAACAGTTTCCTCATCATTCATAGCCATGCGGCCAAACGTATCGCGAATATCTTTTGCGGCAGCGATCGGGTCAGGGTTGCCATCGGGTCCTTCAGGATTTACATAGATCAAACCCATTTGAACGGCAGCCAGCGGTCTTTCCAGATTACGGCTGTGAATATCGCCATCTGCGGGCTCATCAGCCGATAAAACGCCATGACTTTCCACTACACCGGGTGAGCCGTGCGCATAACGGACGTCGCCACCCAGCCAGGTGTTTTCAGCACCCCAATACACATCTTCATCTGGTTCCCATACATCGGGCCGGCCGCCAGCAAAGCCAAATGTTTTAAAACCCATCGACTCCAGGGCAATATTTCCGGCAAGGATCATTAGATCGGCCCAGGAGAGCTTATTGCCATATTTTTGTTTAATGGGCCAAAGCAGCCGGCGTGCTTTATCAAGGCTTACGTTATCGGGCCAGCTGTTCAGGGGCGCAAACCGTTGTTGGCCGGAACCACCACCACCGCGGCCATCAAAAACCCGGTAGGTACCGGCACTGTGCCAGGCCATACGTATGAACAGGGGACCATAATGCCCAAAATCAGCAGGCCACCAGCTTTGCGAATCGGTCATCAAGGCATGCAGGTCTTTTTTTACCGCTTCCAGGTCAAGACTTTTAAATGCTTCCGCATAATTAAAGTCATCACCCATTGGGTTCGATTTTGCTGAATGCTGACGAAGGATGTTCACCTTAAGCTGATTGGGCCACCAATCGCGATTCCGGGTGCCGCCTCCGCCCACATTCTGCTTCAGGCTGCCGTTATGAAAGGGGCATTTACTAATGTCTTTTTGATCTTTTTCCATTTGTCTAAGTTTATGGTATTGAAGAAACAATTGCTTAATTCTTTGGGTAGGGGAGCTAAAATTAGGATATTGGGGAAATAAGCAAAATCAATTAATTCTATACTTTGATAGGTAAAACCTATGATGGCATAATGGGACAAATTGTTACTATAATTTTGTGTTTTATGCCAATTTGACTTTTGTTAATGCACAATTCCCCAAATCCGCGCCAGATTATGAAAAGGTACAGTATTTGAAACAATTCTCTTGACAAAACAGCAGATACCAATGGAATATAAAGACTACTATAAAGTATTGGGAGTAGCTAAAAGTGCTTCACAAGACGAAATAAAAAAGGCTTACCGTAAGTTGGCTGTTAAGTATCACCCCGATAAAAATGCGGGTGATAAAAAAGCCGAAGAAAAATTCAAGGAAGTATCGGAAGCAAATGAAGTATTGAGCGATCCAGATAAGCGTAAGAAATACGATACGCTGGGTGCTAACTGGAAACAGTACGAGCACGCAGATTTTAATGGTGCCGGCGGTGGTGGCTTTGGTGGCCAGCGGGGCGGACAAAGTTATTACGAATATAACGGTAACCCTGATGACATTTTTGGCGGCGGTGGATTTTCTGACTTCTTTAATTCTTTCTTTGGCGGTAGTGGCTCTGAAAGAAGTTATGGCGGTTATCAACAGGAGGTGCCGGGTCGGAGTATTGAAGGGGAAGCAGCCATAACGCTGCAGGAAGCCTTTTCGGGCACTGAGCGTATCATAGACCTGGGAACAGAAAAGCTTAAGGTAAAAATAAAACCGGGCGCTTACGAAGGACTGGTGCTTAAATCGAAAGGCAAAGGAATGAAAGGCCGTTCAGGCAAAGCCGGGGATCTATATATAACGGTACATATACAACCCAACAGTGTGTTTAAAAGGACCGGTAACGACCTGCACATAGACGTTCCGGTAGATGCTTTTACATTAATGACGGGCGGGAAAGTGCCGGTTGCCACGCTTTCAGGCGAAGTGACCATAACAGTTCCGGAAGGAACACAGAACGGCAAGAAGTTCAGGTTGAAAGGAAAAGGAATGCCGGTTTATAATGAACAGGCCGTAGGCGACCTGTATATAAAAGTGGAAGCCAAATTGCCGGACTCGTTTACGGAAGAACAAAAGGAACTGATAAAGCAATTGCAGGATAGTTTTAAAAAACAAAAAAGTTAATGGTATGAAAGAGAATTTTCAAAGTGTGTTGAATGAAGGGAAACCTGTACTGGTTGATTTTTTTGCAGAATGGTGTGGTCCCTGTAAAGTACAGGCCCCGGTATTGAAAGAAGTAAAATCAGAGATAGGCGACAGCGCCCGGATCATCAAGATAGATGTTGATAAAATGCCCGCTATTGCCCAGGCTTATCAGATCAGTGGTGTGCCCACCCTTATCCTGTTCAGGAATGGCCGGCCCGTTTGGCGGCAATCTGGGGTAGCCAATAAAAAACAGTTGGTTGATCTGATAAAACAACATGTATAAACAGCCGGCTTATTTTTGCCACATAAATAAGTAAACGAAATTAAAAAGGGGCCGACGTCGGCCCCTTTTTATAACTATTTTGCTACATCGATCTTTACCTTTTTGTTTTTGATCTTTTCATCCTTGATCGTATGTAATGTATGGCTGGCTTTTGATTTACGGATAGCTACAAACGAGAAGAAATCCTTCACCTCAATTAAGCCAATGTCTTCTTTTTTCAGCTGTCCTTTATTAGTGAAAAAGCCTACGATGTCTACCTTATTTACTTTGTCTTTTTTACCGGCCCCAATAAAGAAGGTGGTCCAGCCTGGTTTTTGCGGTAACTCAGCAGTCTCAGGCAAATTAATTGCTTCGGGTGCTGGCGTAATATACTCAGGCACTCTTTCATGTGGCGCCACTATTAAAATGGCTGTCCCGCTGGCTTCCATTCTTGCCGTGCGCCCATTGCGATGGGTAAATGCTTCCTGTGTATGGGGGAGTTGATAATGTATAATGTAACGGATGTTCGGGATATCCAGTCCGCGGGCAGCAAGATCTGTTGTTACCAGCACATTGGAGCTGCCGTTGCGGAACTTGCTTAAAGCTACTTCACGGTCCCGTTGTTCCATAGCACCGTGGTAAAATACACTCACAATCCCTTTCTCTTTCAAATTGGTGTTTACCAGTTCTACAAATTCGCGTTGGTTACAAAACACGATGGTTGACCGGTTGCCGAGGTGGCAGATCAGTCTGAACAAGGTCTCGGTTTTGTCCTTATCATCACTCAATACCATTTGGACCGCAAGGGCAGGGGATTTCTCGCCTGTTAGGAAGTTTATTTTAACAGGCGCTTGCAAGCCCACAAAATCCGGGATCTCCACTGCTTCCGTAGCGGATGTCAATATTTTCTTTTTCAGGCCGGGCAGGGAGCTTATAATAAAAGACATCTCTTCATCAAACCCCTCTTCCAGCGATTTGTCAAACTCATCCAGCACCAGGGTCTCAATATGGCTGGTGGTAATATTGCCGCGGCGGATGTGATCGCCCAGCCGGCCAGGGGTGCCTACGATCAGTTGAGGTGCCTGCAGCAGGTTGTTTTCTTCGATCTCCCGTTTATGACCGCCATAGCAGCAGGTGATCTTGAACCCTGTTCCCATTTTCTTGAAAACCGTTTCAATTTGCAGGGCCAGTTCCCGGGATGGTACAATGATCAGGGCCTGGGTAACCTGGTCCTTTTTTAACAGCTGCGTAATGGGCAGCAGGAACGCCAGGGTTTTGCCAGAACCAGTATTGGCCAGTAATATCACTTCATTGGAGGTTTTATTGGCCTCCAGAGATGCCTGCTGCATCTCGTTCAAAGTATCGATCTGTAAATTGGAAAGCGTGTTCTCAATAGAAAATGTAGATTCCACCATGCGGCAAAAGTACATCATTTTCAAGGGATTTGCCGGATAAAAGGCGAATGGCGGATGTCTGAAAATATGGGTGTTTTAACGGTTGCAGCAGCGCTTTAGATTTGGTAAATTAACCCAGGATCCAGCTTTTCGACCATTAATCAGATTTATTGTTATGAATGCCATTCAACCAAACACGGTTAAAAAACCTGCGTTCCGCAGTTTAAAAGCCTATGCTTTCGATCCGTCGCTTTCCCTTAAAATAGACACCGCCGGTATCAACCAGCTGGTTTATAAGGTACCCTGGGAAGATCTGGATACCGGGCCCTCCGGTGAATACATTGAAGTGGTGGATTATGATCCTACCGTTAAAAAGTATTTCAAACCAGTTGATCTTAATCATCCCTATCTACTGGCCCAAAACGGCCTGGACCCCAGTGAAAGCAATCCGCAGTTCCATCAGCAAATGGTGTATGCGGTGGCCATGACCACCATCATGAATTTTGAAAAGGCCCTTGGGCGTAAGATCCTTTGGGCGCCCCGCTTGCTGGAAGACCGGGCAAAGTTTGAAGAATATGTTCAAAAACTCCGCATTTATCCCCATGCACTACGCGAAGCCAACGCCTATTACAGCCCGGTGAAGAAATCATTGCTGTTTGGTTATTTTTCTTCTTTTCCCGCCAATAATGTCATTCATATGCCCGATGCGCTGGTGTTTACCTGTTTAAGCCACGATATTATTGCGCATGAGACCACCCATGCCATCCTGGATGGGATGCAATATCATTATAACGAACCTTCCAACCCCGATGTGCTGGCCTTTCACGAAGCGTTTGCCGATATTGTAGCCCTGTTCCAGCATTTTACTTTCCCCTCCGTTTTACAACACCAGATCGCACAAACAAGGGGTGATCTGGGCAGTCAGAATCTATTGGGAAAACTGGCCCAGGAATTTGGCGCCGCCATTGGAAACTACGGCAGCCTGCGCGATGCCATTGGTGAAATAGACGAAAAAACAAAGGAATGGAAACCCCGGGAACCCAACCCCAATGATTATAAAAGAGAGATGGAGCCACATGCCCGGGGCAGCATTCTGGTGGCCGCCGTGTTTGAAGCATTCATTACTATTTATAAATCAAGGGTGGCCGATCTGTTGCGCATTGCCACCAATGGCACGGGTATTTTACCACAGGGCGACCTTCATCCAGACCTGGTGAACCGGTTGTCGGGCGAGGCATCCGCAGCTGCCAGCCATGTGTTGAGTATGTGTATCAGGGCGCTGGATTATTGCCCGCCTGTAGATATTACCTTTGGTGAATATCTACGGGCCATTATTACTGCCGACGCAGACCTGGTGAACAATGACAGTCGCAATTATCGGCTGGCCTTTATCGATGCATTCAGAAGAAGGGGCATCTATCCCGAAGGGATCAAAACATTAAGTGAAGAAAGCCTGCGCTATGCTCAGGAACCTTTCCTGGGGCAACAACAGCAGGACTTTTTTGGGGTCCTGTTAAAGTTCCTGAAAGAATTCCGGGATGCAACTATCTATACTAAAGACAGGGCGGAGATCTACCGGTTATCAAAATCTCACATTAGTGGTTCTACAACCAGTGAAGGCTTGAATAAGAAGATCGTTTTTTCGATGGAAGATCCCGGGGAATTTGAAAAGCTTACGGGTTTGGTATTCCTGACCCAAAACTGGGAGCAATATGGTGTCCGCACTTCCCCAAAATACAAAGGTCCATCTTTTAGAATTGAGAACTTACGGCTGGTATCCCGGGTTGGTCCTGATGGTGATCAGTTAAATTATATCATTTTTTCTTTGACCCAGCGTGCCGGGGTTATTGTGAATGAGGATGGCACCATAAGCACTTACGTGCCCGATGATGCGCAGGAACCGCCCAAAAGAGGATTTGAATGCTGGGGTGGTTGTACCATGATCTTTGATATGGCTAATCCCAGTCTGCGTTATGCCATAACCAAGCCTTTACTGGATCCTGATAAATTGCGTCAGGGTATCCGGCAATTGAATGAGAAAAGGATCTTGAAGCAGTTCAGGTATCAGACAGAAGAAGCAATACTGCACCTTAGCGAACAAAGCCTGTATTTTGGTGCAGGGATCAACAATAATTTTAACGAGCCATTCGCTTTCCTGCACAATCATTAAACTTATTATATGCAAAAGATCTCACACGCGGAAGTGCGCATGTACCGCCTGGGTACCGGCGACTGTTTTGCTATAAAATTTTTTTCAAAAGAAAAGGAAGAACCTGTTTGTAAACTAATGATCGATGCCGGCACCTGGTCCGGGTCAGGCACCGACCTGGAGCCCTACATCAAGGACCTGAAGCAATACCTGGACAATTATGCCGATGTGCTGATCGTAACCCATGAACACAAAGACCATGTGCATGCCTTTGATGTTTGTAAGGAGCTTTTCACGGAAAAAGATACAAAGGGAAAACAATTTGAAGTGGGTGAGTTGTGGATGGGGTGGACCGAAAACGACCGGTTAAAAAAGGTAAAGGAATGGAAAGAAGATTATGGTGAAAAAAAGAAGGCCCTTGGTATAGCGGCTTTAACACTTCAGGAAACGATGGCCTCTCCTGAATTTAAAAAGCAATTTGAAGGTAATAGAGATGCTGCAAAAATGCTGGGCGCCAGGGAAACCTTTGGCAAGGTACTCAATGGCTTTGCCGATCTGCATGTTGCTTTCGAGGCATCGTCCACAGGGAAAGTGTACAAAGGAGGGTTGGCCGGTATGGAGGTGGTAAAAAAAGACATCAAGAAAAAGGAGGTCAAATACTACAAACCCGGAGATGTAATTCAGGGTATCGGCAATGTGGAAGGGATCAGGATCTATGTATTGGGGCCGCCCGAATTGCAGGAGGAAATTGCACAGGAAGCAGGAGGCGAAGGGGAGTCATATCAACACAACAAGGTCTTACGGGAGTCTGATACATTTGGCGCTGCCATCTTACATTTAGCTGGCAATGATAATGGAATGGATGCGGGGGTATTGCCATTTGATGAGAAGTATTATGATATAGATAAAAGGCTGGAATATATACAGGAACCAGAAGGGAAGGAAGCAATACTTAAAGAGGTAGACAGTATGGACACGATAAAAAAAATATATGAAGCAAAAGACTGGCGTCGCATCGACTATGACTGGCTCTTCAGTGCAGGTGCTTTTGCGCTTCGCATGAACGGGCTTACCAATAACCTGAGCCTGGCTGTGGCCATTGAATTTGTCGACAGCGGCCGGGTGATGTTGTTTCCGGGCGATGCAGAGTTTGGCAGTTGGGCAAGCTGGCACACCATTGACTGGAAAGAAGACGATCGCAGTAATGGAAATACGGATGGTAAAAAACAAAAACACCTCACCGAAGACCTGCTCAACCGTACGGTGTTTTATAAAGTGGCCCACCACCTGAGCCACAATGGTACGGCGCAACGGCTGGGACTGGAAATGATGAAACACAAAGACCTGGCAGCCATGGCTACCCTGGATTATAATAAAATAAACGATGGGTGGACCAGTACCATGCCTAACCGGTCGTTGATAAAGGAACTGTTATTGCGCACCAGGGGCCGATTGATGATCATGAATGAAGAAGGGTTGTTCTACGATTTTAATGAAGAAGTGCCGATGAAAGATAAAATTGAGGATGCACGAAACAGTATGACGGATAAAGAAAGGAAAGCGTTTGAAAAAGATTTTATCTCAAACAAACGCTATCTGCAATATACGGTGAAAGCCTAGCAATAATAGCCGTGGCCCGGTTCAAAACCGTGGCACGGCTATTATTTACGCATTCTTCAATTGCTCTATATTAAATTTTTTCATTTGCATATACACCTGTATCACCTTTTGTGCTTTGGCGGGGTCGCTTAACAGTTTGGGTAATATAGTAGGCACAATTTGCCAGCTTACGCCAAACTGATCTTTTAACCAGCCGCATTGGCCTTCGCTGCCACCATTCGCGGTAAGTTTCTCCCAATAATAATCAATCTCTTCCTGGGTTTCGCAATCCACTACAAAAGAAACAGCTTCATTGAATTTGAATTGTGGACCAGCATTCAAACCCATAAATTTTTTGCCATTCAGTTCAAAGGTCACTACCATTTGGTTGTCGGCCGTGATTGTTGAGTTCTTGAAAATGGAGCAATAAAAGGTGGCGGCAGCTTGCGCTTTTCCATCGAACCAAAGGCAGGGATAAATTTGATTGGTCATGTTTTGTTTGTTTGTGTTGTAATTTGATAACACAAAGAAACGGCGGATCCAATCCTCAAAATAGAACAAACCCGACATTATTCAGACTGCCCGAATTTCAGGTATTCTTTGGGCGTAATGCCGGTAAATTCCTTAAAAGCGCGGATATAATGGCTTTGATCGGCATAGCCATTGGTAAAGGCGATGTCGCTGAGTTTGGAGAATTGGCGGTTATTAAGCTGCTGAAAGGCGTTGTTGAACTGGGAGATCCGTCTGAACAGACTGGGCGCAATCCCGATGTTCTTTTCAAACATCCGTTGAAAGGTGCGTTCAGTAATGTGTAATTCCTGCTGCACTTTTAACAGGGCGTCTTTGGAAGCGTTTTGTGCAATGGCAAGGGTCGCGAAACGGATCAACTGACAATCAGCCCTGGTTTTGGTGATCAGGCTGAATACATACTCATCAAGCAGGTTGAGCATGTCGGTAGTAGTGGCCGCGTTCAATAACTGTTCCTGCAATTGCGTGGTTTTGATAGCATCCAGTAAATTCAGGTCAATGGGATTGTTGGTGAGTTCCTGGGCCGAAACGCCAAACAGGGTAAACAACGCAAAGGGTTTAAAGAAATAAGCTATCAGGGTGAAGTTGTCGCGAATGGTAAGCGTTTCGGGAAAAACAGTTTGTCCAAACAGCGTGAGGTTGTTGCTGTTGTTCCTGATAGTTCCTTTAGCGGTTTGAAATAAAAGGGTAGGCGCCCCATTGGCGTATAAGGGTAATGTGAATGGGTTGGTGACCAGTACTTCTTCAATGACCAGGATCCTGTCCACATAACTGCTGATCTTTTCGCATGGCAATGGGTTGCTTATTTTCATCGGCACTTGTTTTGACCGGTAAGGATCAAAGGTAATAAGGCCTGATAAATCTCTTTTATTTTTATTTTTTTCAATTTTATTGTTGTCAAATATTGCGTCCGTTTGTATTTATGGTATAGGAAGATGTTCTAACAACATATGATTTCCCATCCCTCCAAAACGAATATTACTTCGTAACTATCCTTATGGATCAGCATGATTCATCAACCTTTTAGAAAGTTTTCTTGCTTTTGAGTAACAAAGCATGATAGATCATGAAAAAATTACATGTCTCACATGTCCTGGTTTTGACAGGTATCCTGGTCGTTTCTGTAACGGCTGTTGCATTTTATGAAAGAAGTAATGTGCAACCCAAAGATGACTGGACGGAGTACTATTGGTTTGATGCTTCGGGAGATTATACCTGGCGGCAAAATACCATCGATTTTGAGATCTACCTAACGGGGTACGATCAGTCACAGGCTGCACCCTTCACATTAATGGAAAAAGGGTATCCGCCTGCTGCGGTTTCAGGTTGGCCGCCACAACCTCACAATCCTTATTTACCTGCTAAGAAACTGTATATCCATCCCTGATTTTAATTTCACACAGCAACATATAAAGGTGATCAATATCCCATGTTTTGCGTAAGGTAAGCGTTTTGCTGCATTTCCAATAACGGGATAGGGTATAAACGGTCGGTTGACTGCCAGGCATTGCCTTTATTGATCGTTAATACTGTATCGATCCTGGTGCTCCTTTTCAGGTCGAACCAACGGTGTCCCCATTCAGCGAAAAACTCTTTTCTTTTTTCCTGTTCAATAACGGATAAACAGCTGTCCATACTTATATTACTTTGTATCGACGCCAGTCCTGCCCGGTTACGGAGCGTATTTATATCCGCTACTGCGTCTTCAATTTTATTGTTATGGGCTTCCGCTTCTGCTCTGAGGAGGTATTGTTCTGCAAGGCGTAGCACTACATTAAATTCTGTAGCGGCACTTGAAGAAGCGTTTATTTTATACTTGTAAGGATGGTGATAGGTTTGCCTGTTTATAGTAACACTTCGGGTCCAGTAGCCCTGGCGGTGATCATTGGGTTCAAAAGAAGCCAACAGCGAATTTGTCAGGGTATAGGTGGGCGGAATGCTGTTATTCGCAGGTACGAAACTCAAACCTTCGGAGGTGCTGTTATTGTTTAAAACAGGTGCAAATTGAAGAATAGTTTCAGGGCTGGTAGCTAAAAATACTTTATTCAAATCGGCAGGCAGGGTATACAACCCGGCATTGATCACAGAATCGGCAAACGCTTCAGCCTGGCTCCAGTTGCTTAGGTAACAATATACCCTTGCCAGTAACGCCGCTGCTGCAAATTTGGTGGGTTTTATGTTGGTGCCTGTATCAGAAAGAAGGGAAAGGGCGGATTGCAAATCGGTTGTTATCAACTGATAGACCTGGTCTGCCGGGGCACGGGGTAACGTAGCATTTACATCTACATTGGTAGTGGTTGTTAGCGGTACATCGCCGAATAAATTTACCAGGTACCAGTAACAAAGGGCGCGGATAAATTTAACTTCTCCGGTTAACTGTTGTTTGGTTGTCTCCCTTATTGCCGTTGATCTCGACAGGTTTTCAAGGCAGATATTGGTTTGATAAATGGTTGCATAACCGGATCGCCAAAAATTAAATAGAACCAAATAATTATCGGGAAGCAGTGAATTGGTGAAGAACTGGTCTTCGGTGATAATAAAACGCGTCCGGATTAATTCATCGGCAGAAAGCGCCGGATAAACGCTCATACCACCGTTCAATAAACATTGATTAGTGCTCATGATCTTTATGTAGATACCGGTAACGGCTTCCTGGGCCAGGGAGTCAGTGCTGAAAACGGCGCCTGCGGTGAGTTCATTTTTGGGTGGATCGACCTTGATAAACTTTTCGCAGCCGATGCAACAAAAAAGCGCGAGTAAGCACGCGATCGTTCTATTCGTTCTATGCATGGGGATATACTATTTAGAAAAGCTACACTCAAATCCTGCTGCAAAGGTCCTTAAAGGGGGCAGGCTATAGGGCGTTTGCTGTTGTTCGTTGAAGATCTTTTGGCCAGCTATGGTAAACAGGTTCTGCGCCTTCATATACACCTTTGCCTTTTTCAAATAACGTCCCTTAAACCATTTTTCGGGAAAGTTAAAGCTGATATCCGCGTTCCTTAAAAGTATAAAGGAGGCATCCTCATAACTGCCGGAAGACTGCAATAATCTATAACTGGCTTCCGCTGCCGGCGAATTGGAAACCGTAGTATACCGTTGAAAGATAGCCTTGTCTCCAGGGTTTCTCCACCGGTTTAAAACCGCCACCGGCTGATTTAGCATGGCCGTGCCTGGTAAGGCTAATGCGTAAACTTTATACAACTCGCTATAGCCCATTTGCTTTTTGAATTCTATGGCTATACTTAAATTCCAGTTTTTAATTGTGACACTGTTTTTGAACCATCCATAAAAAGCAGGGTCAAGGTTGCCAATGCGGATATAATCGTTTTGGTAATTCAGTTGCCCGTCTTTATTCCGGTCCTCAAATTGGAATACGCCCGTGTTGGGATTAACACCCATGTATTTATATCCATTGGTGCTGGTGAGTGAATATCCCACTTCATAGAAGTTGGCATAGCTGGAATTGGCAAGGCCAGGAAACGCCAATAATTTATTGCGGGGAATAGTGGCCGTCATTTCAGTTGTCCACTTTATGTCTTTGAACTCTATATTTTTGCTTTTCAGCTGGATCTCGAAACCCGAGTTTTGAACAACAGCCTGCGAGTTCCTGGCTGCAATACTGCTGAACCCGGTTGTATAAGGCACCTCGTAGGTAATGAGCTGATTGCTGGTGCGATTACGAAAATAATTAACAACTATAAATAGCCGATCTTCCCATAAGCCCAGTTCAAGTGCGCCTTCTAATTTTCGCGTGATTTCCCAGCTGTATGATGAGTCGGAGATCTGCGTGGGAACTGTTCCGGAATTTCCCTGATAGGAACGGCCAGCAGAGGCCCACCGGTCAAGGTATTTATAATCGCCGATCTGATCATTCCCCGTGGTGCCATAACTGCCCCGCAACTTGAAAAAGCTGATGAATGGAAGTTTCTTTAACAGGGGTTCGCTGGAAACGAGCCAGGCAGCGCCAATGGCGCCAAAACTGCCAAATTGTTTTTTAGGGCCAAAACGGCTGGAACCATCCCGCCGGCCGGTGAGATTTACTATATATTTATCCCGCCAGTTATAATTCAAGCGTCCGAATACGCCCATATACCGGTAAACGTTTTGATCATAAGTAGTATTTACAACAGGTGCGTTGTTTATATCGAACGGGAGTGAATCACTGGTGTAGCCTGTAGCGTTGAGACTGTTTCTGTTGTTTATCAACCCCTGAAAAGTACTGCCTATAAGTGTGGTGAACTTACTATTACCTATGTCTCCTGAATATTCAGCTTGCGGTTCAATGATCCAGGAATTAAAATTATTCTTTCCTGCAAAGAGTGATCCGGTAGGATTGCTGTTAGTATAGGGGTTCAATGATTTCACTGGTATTTTACTTTCTTCTATAAAGGAAACCCCGTTGTAACCAAAATTTGATCTAAGCTGTAAGCCTTTGCTCAGTTTGTAACTCAATTGCAGGCTAGTTATCAGGTTTCTTGTTCTGGCGAGATAGGGCTGCAATAAAAGGGCCAGCGGATTTTGATAGGGCACGCCAGCCTGCTGCCAGGTAAAGTTATTTATTGAGTCCCGTAAGGATGGAATATTGGGTGGTAGTGGCAGTGTGGAGGCGAGGTCGGTTATAATAGATTCATTATGGTCAGCCGAATAAATTGCGGATAGCTGGGTTGATAATTTACGCTTGAATGAATTATTGGAAAGACGAAGATGCAGTGAGGTACGTTTATAGCCTGAGTTACCCGTGAAAACGGTGTTTTCGAGATAATGACTTAAACTGAACAGATATACCGTATTGCTATCTCCGCCGGAAACGGAAACCTGGGCATCCATAGTTTTAGCGCTGTTTCTAAGTAACAGGGTTTTTAGATCTGTATAGCGGGTTGTATCAAATAGCATCAGATCAGGTGCATTGTCGAGGGTAGGGGTCAGGCTGTCATTTTTTAACCCTTCGTTTCGCATGTCAACAAATTGCCTGGTATTCATCATGGAAGGAATGGTTGCAAGAAGGTTTACACCCGTTTGAACATGAGCGGTAATATATGGCTTGCCTGCCTTTCCCTGTTTGGTAGTGATCAACACTACACCATCTGCGCCGCGGCTGCCATAAATGGCCGTCGCATCGGCATCTTTAAGCACTTCTATGCTTTCAATATCATTCGGGTAAATGATCATAAGAGGGCTATTGCCTTTTTCACTCAATGCAGAACCGGAACCAATTGTCTGCTGTGAATTATTGTTGGTGGCACTGGGTACGCCATCAATAATATATAATATCTTACTATCGGGTATAATACCTGGTGTGGTACCAATACTACTTGGACCTCTTATTTGCAATTTATAACCTGAACCCGGAAGCCCGTTGTTTTGACTTCCTGATAAGCCGGGTATACCATTCAGGGCGGCTAATGGGTTGTTTACTGGCTGCTTTTCAATTTCACTATTCGGGATTTTTCCTATGGAGCCTGTATTCAACCGGGTTGATGTTTTTCCATAGCCGGTCTTTACCATTTCCTCAAGAAGTTGAGGTCCCGGATTTTTCTTTTCTGCACTATTTGCGGTTCGTGGTTGAGGTGATGTGGCCGGTTCATTTTCCGGGGCCGGTCTTTTTTTTATTATGATCTGATTTCCCCTGATTGAATAAGTTACAGGTTGGCCCTTAAAGCAAAGGTCAAGGGTGTATTCTACAGTTTCATTGGTAACATGCACGTCAATCCTTTTGCTTTGAAGTAAGAGTTTGGAATTGTAAGTGAAAAGATAATTAGATTGCTTTTTAATTAAATCAAAAACTTGTTCCAATGGGGCATTCCTTACGGAAATAGAAATTTTTTGAGCCAGCCCTGCTGTTGAGATCAGAAGCAGGCAGGTAAGCACCAGGTACTTTACGATCATTAACAATGGCCTATTTACTGGTTACAAGAATTCTCCTTCCGTTTATTTCAAAATGAACATCCCCTGTTTCCTCCATATTCTCTAAGAACTCAGGCAATGGTTCTCCCCGTGATGCAGTAGTAGTATAGGAGGTTGAGTCGCAACAGTTGAAAACAAACTCCACATCATACCAATGGGTTAACTGTTGCATGATATTCCTTAACGGTGTATCCCGGAATTCAAACAGGTTCTTTTTCCAGGCAATTTCTTCTGCTATATTCACATTCTCCCGGATAGAAAAATGCCCATTATTTAATACAGCCTTTTGGCCCGGTTGTATATGAGTAGTTGATCCTTCATGAATAAGATCTATTTCCCCGGTAATAAGCGTGGTTGTAATAGTTTCGTCGTCATAAGCGTTTAAATTAAATTGAGTACCGAGTACATTGACGATCGTTCCTAAAGCACTGACCGTAAAGGGTATTTTATTTGTTCCGTCCAATGTTACTTGTCTGACATTAAAAAAAGCTTCCCCGATCAATTCAACATTTCTGTGTGTGGGGCTGAAAACAGTGGGGAAGCGAAAAGTGGAAGCTGCGTTCAGCAATACCGTTGAACCATCTGATAGTTCTAATTCATACGTTCTGCCGCTGGGTATTTGCAGGGTGTTTAAAGCAATGTCTGTCACCTCGTTTAATTCACTGCCCGGTGTATTGAACGTCTCGTTTAATTCATTGCTGGGTGTATGGAACGCCTCGTTTAATTCACCGCTGGGTGTATTGATCTTTACAGGAAGCGGGATGATCTTCAGTTTTTTGTTTGATACTTTTACAACCCGGCTGCTTTTGTAATCTATATGGCTTCCATTATCCATTTTGTCGGGTTGACAAGTAGAGCCGTTTGAAAAGGTCAGGGTTACTTCTGTTGGGAGCTGCGGCGAATTCTTTACAATTAAAGGTGTATTGCGCTGTTTAGGCGGTTCAATTTTCGATAAAACGGGTTCGTTACGGGAAGAAGGGAGCGATAACCAGATAATTCCTGCAGTTAGAAGAACGACTATACTGGCTGCAATAGAAAGGAATTTCGACCTGCCCATGGGGTAGGGCCTGCCTGTTTCTGCTTTATAAAGCTGCTTTACTTTTTTCCAGTCTGCCCGAAGATCTACCTTCAATTCCGACAAATAGGGGGCGTCTGTAAGACTTTGAAATAACGTCTCATTCTCTTCGGAAAGGCTGCGCCAGGCATTCAATTCTTCCTGTTCCTTATTGTTTAATGTTGTTTTGCGATACTTAATTATAAGACTCGCAATTTTGTTATTTTGGGCTTCCAATTGTTTTAGTTTAAGGTAAATAAAGGTTATACTTCAGGCTCTGAATTAAGGCCTGATGAATTACAGGGGGGTAAAGTATCGCTGAATAATAAATTCCTTTGTTGCAGGGCTTCAAATATGGCTATGCGGGCTAACCTTTTTTCATTCCTCACTGTCTGTTCATCCCTGCCGATGATCTCTGCGATTTTTTTGGTGGGTTGACCGCAAAAAAAAAGCCTGATTACACGCCTGCGTTGCCAGGGCTGTGCTTCAATTTCTTCGTGAACAGCATCCCTAACTGCTTTGGTGATAATATAATGTTCTTTTTCCCTCCCAAGGATAAACTTTTTGATATTTTCACCCTCCTTTGTTTCCTGCTTCTTTTCCTGCTGCGTGTCCTGCAGCATTTTCATCCGGATGTCATTACAGTTTTGTCCAATAGTGGAAATAAGAAAATCGAAAATCTCGGCTTCGGTTTGTAAAACCCGGTGTTGCCTCGTCGCAGCGTTATATGCCGCGATAATTATTTCTTTTGCTTTTTCTTCATCCCGAAGAATCATCACGGCATGATGAAAAAAGCCTTCATGATTCTTGTTATAAACTCTTTTAATCCTATCAATATTTCCTTGCCAATCGTGAAAAAAGTAATTAAACCATGTATTCATACGGCTAAAATTTCAGGGCATTAACCAATTTTGAATTTGAAAACCGGTCTATCAAATTTGTGCTACTTGTTTGCTAATTAAAACAAATTGCTGCGGGGTAGTGACTAAAACATTTTTAATACGTTTTCAACACGCCTTCGGTTACTACCGTGTAGATTTTACGGGAAGAAATGCGGCCATTACATTCATATAGCTTAATAATAAAGCCCCGACGAAACTGTCGGGGCTCTCCAGCATATATGGATATGGGTAATTGACTAATTCATCGATGCATTTTTCCTGAACTCCAGCGGTTTCATGCCCGTTTGTTTTTTAAACAATCTGGTAAAATAGGAGGTGTTCTCAAAACCAAGATCGTAGGCAATTGCTGCAATGCTACGGTCTGCTGTTTTCAGCAGGTTCTTTGCCTCAGCAATCAGGGAAAGATGGATCAGCTCAAGGGCTGTTTTGCCGGTTTCCTGTTTCAGCAGATCGCTTAGGTAACGGGGTGACAAATGAAGCTGTTCTGCCATGGCGTTAACAGAAGGCAATCCCTTGTTTTGCAATCCGCCTTCATCAAAGTAGCGTTGTAGCACCGTATTGAATTTTGTTACGGTTTTACCCGATAAGTCGGTACGGTGTATGAACTGCCGTTTATAATACCGTTGCGAATACATCAGAATGGATGCAACATGCCCCAGCATAATCTCCCGGGAGTATTCATCGGGGTTGTTGTTGTACTCAGTTATTATTTTATTGTGCAGTTCCCACATAATGGCCTCTTCTTTGGGCGAAAGGTGCAATGCTTCATTTACCTCATAATCAAAGAAACCATACTTCTGTATCACGTTAAATAATTCATGGCCGTGTAAATAATCTTCATGAATAAAGATCATAAAACCGGCTTCTTCAAACTGCAGGTTACGCATTTCTATGATCTGGCGTGGCTTCATAAAATACATGGAGCCATTGGTATTATCATAAGGTGTTCGACCGTACATGATAACCCCGGCCTTTAGTTTTTTTAATCCTATCACGTACGCGTCGGCAGTGAATTCCCGATCGCCAAGCGGACATTCCTGCTGGCAGCCTACCAAACTGAACAACGGATTTTCTGGTGGTGGCCAGCCATTGCCAGTATGCAGTTCGCTCAATGTCTTATAGTGTCTCATTACCTGAATTTTATCAATTAGCATGGTCGCTTAAAAACCCTGCGCAGCGATGCTGACGTCTTTCCAGGATTCAATCTCTTTCAAGCGCTGGTTATACACTTTATGTACGGTATCATAAGCGATGTTCCCCAGCAATAATCTTTGCGGCGGGTTAGGGCTGTCAACTACCTGCAATACTGGCGTAACAGTTGCTTCGGGTTTGCCCCAGATGTTTGGATTTTTGCCAACTTCAGCAAATGCTTCCCGTACCGGAGTATAGTCTTCAATGCCGCCGTCGGTTCGGGTAGCGGAAGTGCCTGCCCAGTCTGTTGAATAGCCATTGGGCTCTATCAACGTGGTTTTTATACCCAGGTGGGCAGTTTCAAGTCCAATTGTTTCAATAAGGCCTTCCACGGCAAATTTTGAAGCGTTGTAAATCCCAAGCAGCGGCAGCGTAGTTATTCCCAAAAAGCTGCTTACCTGCACCAGGTGACCGCTTTTCTGTTTGCGGAAAATAGGCAGTACAGCCTGTGTTACCCACAACGAACCAAAGAAATTGGTTTCCATTTGCTCCCTTGCCTGTGCTTCGGAAACTTCTTCCGTTATGCCAAACAAACCATGCCCCGCATTATTTATTAGAACATCAATGCGGCCAAAATGTTTTTCTATTTTGTTAACGACCCTAAAAACTTCGGCGCGGTTGTTTACATCCAGTTGCAAGGGTAATACTTTGTCGCCATAAGTGGCTGCCAATTCATTTAATGCGGTAATATTGCGGGCGGTGGCGGCTACTTTATCGCCCCGTTTCAAAAAAGCTTCTGCCCATAATTTCCCAAAACCTTTAGAGGCCCCTGTAATGAAGATTATTCTGCTCATAGTACTTTGTTTTTTGAATCATTTAATTTGATACCACAAAGCTAGAGCGGGCTATTCTGCAGAAATAACCCATTTGAGGGGAAGAATAGCACAAAACTCCGTTAGCATTTTCTTCAGGAGTGAACAGACTGATTTTGAGTATATTCGTTTCCGGAGAAGCTGACCGACGTGTTAGCAGGATCATAATGAAAACCTAATTTCTATGCGGATATTATTCCTGTTATTAATCTGTTTACCTGTTACGCTTTTGGCGAATGGATCGCAAACTGCAGGCCTATTCAGTACCTCGAAAGAAAATCGAACCACCGATACCGCCACCAATTCCCTTACGCCTTATCAAATCTCTTCCCTGCAGGTGTTAGGGGAAGTATGGGGCTTTTTAAAATATTATCATCCCGGCGTTGCAAAAGGTCAGTTCAATTGGGACAGCGTGTTGATTGCAAAAGTACCCGTGTTCCTTGCGGCAGAAAATGCCCGCCAGCTTGATGAGGTTATGCTGACCTGGCTTAATGAGCTGGGAAATGTAGCTCCTTGTACACAGTGTGATAATACGCTTACGGGCAGGCTTAGCTGGAATCTTGATACGGCCTGGATAACCCATAGCGGGTTCAATTCCTTGCTGGTAAATAAACTGCAATACATTTTGGCAAATAGGAACCAGGGCGATAATCACTATGTTACCTATGGCGCTTCTTCTCAAATAAAAGTCATCAATGAAGAGCGTTATGTAAACAGCGAGTATCAATTTCAGCCAACGGCATACCGGTTGTTAGCGCTGTTCCGGTACTGGAATATTGTAAATTATTTTTCACCCTATAAATACCTTACTTCCCAAAAATGGGAATGGGTGCTGCATGAACTTATTCCATCCTTTTACCAGGCAGGAGATAATACGCAATATCAGCGCTGTATTTATAAAATGATCACGGCATTGGAAGATGGGCATAATGCCATTGGTGGAATAGGTGGGTTGCCACAAGTGGCTTACTTTTTTGGTGAATACCGGTACCTGCCCTTTTTATGTTCTATTGTTGAAGGCAAGGCCGTGGTCACTTTAATTACCAATGATTCCTTGTGCAAATTACAGGGTATTGCCCTGCACGATGTTATTGTTGCCATCGACGGCGAAACCATAGAAGAGCGGATAAGCAAACGTTTACCCGATGTTTACAGCGCCTCCAACAGGGAGGCTGCGTTGCAGGAACTTTGCTTCTCCCGTTTATTTGCTGGAAGAACAATCACCTGTACCATCACCAAACTAACGGCGCAAGGCAACACCAGCCAGGTTGTTATAAATAGATATAATCATTCTCTGCCATGGACAACGCCTCCTGCTCCCAAATGGAAAATGGTTGCAGACAATATCGCGTACATTGATATGGACCAATTGCTGCCGCGGGAAGTAAATAAGATAATGGATTCTCTTAACGCTACACGGGGAATTATTATTGATCTTCGGAATCATCCGCTGGATGTTTGGAAGCCTATGGCTGCCAGATTATGTTCCCATAAATTTTTGATGGCCCGGTTAGCCTATCCCGACCTAAGCTTTCCTGGTTTGTACAAATATTTTCCTGATTATTTAGAGGGGGTTGAGAATAATACTCCTTATCAGGGAAAGGTGATACTCCTGGTGAATGTATTTAGTAAAAGCGCTGGCGAATATAGCGCCATGGGGTTGCAGGCCGCCACAAAAGCAATAACGATTGGAAATACTACTGCTGGCGCAGATGGGAACATTACCGATTGGATCGCTTTACCAGGTGGGCTTACCACCAGGTTTTCAGGTTTGGGCATCTATTACCCCGATGGTACCGTTGCACAGAAAAAAGGCGTAAAGATCGATATAGTCTGCAAGCCAACTATAAACGGCGCGCTGCAGGGAAAAGATGAACTAATAGAAACAGCCATAAAAGTTATCATGCAGCAATAATGGGAAGACCTGTAAGGTCTTTATAGTCCTAAATGGCGCTCCGACAAGTCGGAGTGCCGGTAATTGTCTAACCCAGCTGCCAATTCGCCTATTTCACGGTTTTTTGCTTTTCCCGCCCTCTCCGGCGGTCCATCTTTGTGTCATCAATAAACACAAAATCAACAGTCATGAACTTAAGATCAACAAAAGCAATTTACTGGGTAGGCGTAATTTTAACATCAATGTGGTTTGGAACAAGTGGCGTTTGTGAATTGACAAAAAATCCGCTCGTATGGGACATTACTTTACAATTGGGCTATCCTGTACATTTCATTTACATTTTAGGCGTAGCCAAGATCGCCGGCGTACTGGTACTGTTAACCCCTAATAAATTACTTAGATTAAAAGAATGGGTTTTCGCCGGGGTATTCTTTGATATCACCTTTGCCTTCTTTTCCAAATTAAGTGTGCTGGGCTTTGCAGCAACTGCAGATGCCATCATTGCCTTTGCAATGGTTTCAGTAACTTATATCATGTTTCGGAAATTATACCCCGCAGCAACCGCTGCGCTGGCTGTTAACTAAAATTTTAAACGTATAAATTATCATAGTAGCATGAAACCTATCAATAACATTCGTAGCCGTTTTTTAATGGCGGCCGTTTTCACCCTCTTCGTAAATTTTTTACAGGCGCAAGATAACTTTGACAAAATAAAACAAGTAAAAGCGGGCGTGCTCGATATTGGTTATGCCGAAGCAGGAGCGCCCAATGCACAACCGGTTATTTTATTACATGGCTGGCCTTACGATATCTATAGTTATAAAGAAGTATCGGCTTTATTAGCAGCAAAGGGCTACCATGTGTTTGTTCCTTATCTGCGGGGTTATGGTTCTACCCGCTTTCTTGATGCGGCCACTCCACGTAACGGACAACAAGCTGCCCTGGCTGCAGATGTGATCGCCTTTATGGATGCCCTGAAAATTGACAAAGCCATCATTGGCGGGTTCGACTGGGGTGCACGTACTGCCGATATTGTAGCAGCCCTTTGGCCGGAACGTACCAAAGCCCTGGTTTCGGTAAGTGGATATTTGATCGGCAGTCAGCAGGCGAATAAAGCGCCCTTGCCGCCCAAAGCTGAATTATTGTGGTGGTATCAGTATTACTTTGCCACCGAACGCGGAGAAAAGGGGTATGAAGCAAACCGCCGCGATTTCGCCAAGCTGATCTGGCAAACGGCTTCCCCCAACTGGCACTTTAGCGATGCTGTATTTGCACAATCAGCCGCTGCCTTTGACAATCCCGATCATGTGGCCATTACCATTTCAAATTATCGCTGGCGGTTGGGACTGGCTCAAGGTGAAACCAAATATGATGAATTAGAAAAGAAGCTCGCTGCATTCCCGGTTATTACCGTACCAACGGTTACCCTGGAAGGTGATGCCAATGGCGCACCACATCCTGATCCGGCCAATTATGCGGCCAAATTCAAAGGAAAATATGCGCACCACACACTGACTGGCGGTATAGGTCATAACCTGCCCCAGGAGGCTCCCAAAGCGTTTGCCGATGCAATAATAGAGGCGGATGGGTTTACTAAATAATTTCCGGGTCACATGGGAATAAAAGGAGGCTGTTGAATTTTCAACAGTCTTTCTTTTTTTAGAAGAACTATGGTACACTCCCACACATCCCCCAATCCCAAAAATCCCAGTTCAGACTTTTAAAAAAGCTTCCTTTTACCGATCCGTTTCTCCCTTAGCTGCCTTAGTGTTGTATAAGAAGAAGATTCGCCATGTGTTTTTGAAAGCCCCAGCCGCTGCGATAAATAAATGCCCGTATGGCCACTGAAATAATAGGCCGTAAAACAGGCAATGGCGTAGTATAGAATGTGATCGCCACCGAATAATTCAACCCCCATAATAGTACAGGCGACAGGGGTATTGGTGGCGCCCGCAAATACAGCAATAAAACCAAGCCCGGCCATTAGGTCAACAGGCGCACCCATAAGCACCGCAATGGTATTGCCCAGTGTAGCGCCGATAAAGAACAACGGGGTTACTTCCCCGCCTTTAAAACCCATGCCCAGCGTGATAGCCGTGAACAGTATTTTCCAGAACCAGCTAAAATAAGCCGCGCCGCCGGGCGTGAATGCAGAAACAATAGACACGCCATGGGGATCAGGATTGGTAACGCCCAAACCGAGGTAGTCTCTGGTACCCAACGCAAATGTAAGACCGATAATGATGAAGCCGCCAATCACCGGGATCAGCCATTTGATCTTTATAAAACGGTTGCTGTAATTTTTGATCGTATGGGACAATTCAGAAAAGCAATAGCCTGCCAGTCCAAAGAACACCCCGGCCAGGATCACTTTTGCCAGCAGCAAATAATCAAAATGCAGAAAAGAAATGTTACTGGCAGCCACGGCTTTGAAGGTGATATGATAAGCGGTGTGATGGATGCCATAGGCTGAACAGGTAAAGTCGGCCAGTACACTGGCCATAAAACAGGGGAGGAGGGCCTTGTAATTCAACCGGCCAATGGTAAGCACTTCCAGTGCAAACAGCGCCCCTGTTACCGGGGTGCCAAACACGGCGCCAAAACCTGCCGCTATACCACACATCAGCAGAATGCTGGTATCGGGGTGATTTAATTTGAACCACCGGCCTAATAGCGCAGCCATACTGCCACCCATTTGTACGGCCGTTCCCTCCCGACCAGCAGACCCGCCGAACAGATGGGTGATTATGGTAGTGCCCAACACCAATGGCGTCATCCGACTGGGAACACCACCACCCGGTTCATGAATTTCCTCCATGATGAGGTTATTGCCGGCTTCCGCATTTTTACCCAGGTATTTATACACGGCATAGATCAGGATGCCTGCCACTGGAAGCAAATACAATAACCAACTATGCTGCCAGCGCAATTCAGTGGCTTTTTCAAGCAGCCATAAAAAAAGCGCCACCAATGAGCCAACAATAAAGGAGACCGGAATAGTAAGGATCGTCCAGCGAAGCAGGTGATTTACGATGTTCAGGTGTTCGAAGCGGTTGTTCAATTTTTTTATCATCCTACAAATAGTTTTTATAGGGCTTGTAAGCCATTATTATTTATTTGTAGGCGCCATCAGTTCCGGGTGGAACGGTTAAGTAGGAAGACACCATTTCCTTGCGCGTAAAAGTAATGAAAATATGACAACTATCAGCAAAAATACAGTGGTTTAACGGTGCGTTGGCGTGTTATAATGCTGTACTTTAGGAGTGTCTTACTCACTTGTAATATTAATCACCAGCCTGGTGATACATGCTGTTGGGTGCCCGGAAAACAAGATGTAACCCTTTACATTAACCAATTTAAAAAAAGAAGATGGCACAATCTCACACCACAAAACCGGATGCTGCATTCCAGTTGAAGCATGCAGTTACGCCAAATCCTGAAGCAGACTCCATGATCCACAGCCTGGGTAACGGACATATATGTGATACCGAGTCGCGCGGACATTCAACTCCTAAAGGCAAATCTGTGCACGAAATAGTGGTAGATGCCTCCGAGGGATTTATACCGTTATGGGCAAAAAATACCACCCTTCGCTGGCGATTCAGGGAGCGCTCTATGATCAATTTTGCAAATCCTGCTGCCGCAAAGAACGCTATTAGAAATTTGTTGGGCGAAGCATTGACGCAATGGGGCACTGCTGCACCCGTTAAATTCAAAGAGGATAAAGATGTATGGGATTTTGAGATCGCAGTAAAGAACAGTGATGAGTGCAGCGCCAGCGGTTGCGTGCTGGCCAGTGCCTTCTTTCCGGATCCCGGACGTCATGAGTTAACGATTTATCCCATCATGTTCAATCAGCCAAGAGAAGAACAGGTAGAAACGCTTATACATGAAATAGGCCACGTATTCGGGCTTCGTCACTTTTTTGCAAAGGAGTTAGAGCGTGGTTTCCCTTCAGAGATCTTTGGGGTGCACAGTAAGTTCTCTATCATGAATTATGGCACGCTGAGTAAACTGACTGAGAACGACAAAAAAGACCTGAAGAACTTATACAAGCAGGCCTGGTCGAGGGCTTTAACGCATATCAATGGAACGCCTATAAAATTTGTAAAACCGTTCCATACGTTTGCTACAGTGGCCGATGGCGCTTTTACATTACGGGAAGCGGCGGCTGCTGCAGTGGCTCAACCGGTAACAAACGATGAATATATTAGTGAAATTTCTTAGCGGATAATTGGTTTACAACAGAGCAAGTCCCGGCAATTTTGCCGGGACTATTTTTTGAGGTTATTAGTTTTGTGCATTATAAACAGCTGCAAACTCTTTGGCGAAGTCAGCGAGTTTTATACTTCCCCAAACGGCCGGTTTATTCACTTCAAAATCTTCGAAAAGGATCCCGCTCCTGATGGCAGTGCCCATTTCCACATATGTGCTGGCAATGGCTGCTGGCATCCCTGCCGCTTTCATTCCTGCAAAGACTTCTTCATCACTGAATTGTACCCAGGGGAGATCTGGTTTGTTGATGGCAGTACCCAATACTTTAACGATCTCGGCTATTGACCGTTCTTCGCTTACCACATAACGAAAGCTCTTTCCTTCAAATGCCCCCTGCAGTTCCTGCGCTGCTGCGGCGGCAATATCTTTGGGGTGAACCAGCACCAGTTTGGCATTGCTTCCATAATTGTTTCCCATAACACCCATCTGACGGATAGTGCCGATATCGAACAGGAAGTTGATATAAAAAAAGCCGGCCCGCAAATGCTTAATAGCTACCCCTTCCAGTGTGTTCAATGTTTCTTCCACATCATGCATGCCTGCTATTGGGCCGGTGCCCTCACTTAAGTGAACCCCAATGCTGCTAAGGTTCACTACGCGTTTTACGCCGGAGGCTTTAATGGCTTCCTTCAAATTGTTGCCTGTATCCCGGATGTACTGTCTGTAATTGCTTGCGCCAAAGTTGGGTGGCACCATGGTATATATGGCATCTGCACCGGTAAAAGCAGTGGTTAAAAAAGCCACGTCAGCTACTGAGCCAATAGCTGCCTTAGCGCCTGATTTTTCTATATTGTTGATCTTTTTGGGGTCGCTGCTAATAATGGTAACTTCATGTCCGGCTTTGATCAATAGCTCAGCGAGTGGTTTGCTGATATTACCAAGCGACCCGGTAATGGTGATTTTCATACCCTGTTGATTTATTGTTTATGCAAAGCTATCTTTGAGCAAAGATCCATACAAGTACTGACTCCAAAGTAAGTGGTATGACAAAAGTTAAAGAACAATCAACCCGTAATCAAAATAAAGGCATTTCTGAACTTTCCTGCCCCATAACATATGTAATGAACAAGATCGGCGGGAATTGGAAAGCCACCATTCTTTATTACCTTATGAGCGGTCCTAAACGCTACAGCGAATTAAAAAAATTAATACCTGCCATTACTGAGAAAATGCTGGCGCAACACCTGAAGCAGTTAAAAGAAGATAACCTGGTATTCAAAAAGGAAGAACAATTAAAGCCACCCATTACAATTTACAGTTTAACCCCGGCAGCTGATGAACTGCGGCCCATATTAATGGCAATGGCCGACTGGGCTATTAAGGACAATAAGCGGGTTCAGGACCTGATGACGGAACCTATAGAGAAATAGCAGATATGGAAAATAATAAAATGATGGCGTTAAAACAGCGCATTGAAAGAATGGAAGGCGCTCTTTTAGATTTTTTTACTCCCGACAAGCTTAAAAATGATCTTTTTAAAGAAAATGAAAGTGAAATTTGTGTTGTTCATAATTTCAACGACGGGGCCTATGACATGGAATTAAGCAGGCAGGATGAATTTAAGGTATTGAGCATTAGAACAACCTATGAGTTTAGAGGTCTTTCATTCATAGTCATTGATATTGCAGTGGGGGGAATGGAGGAACGTAGCTACCCCATTGCTGGTAAGTGTTATATGAAGATGGAATATAATCAAGACTTAGAATATCATGATGTTATTATTAGGGATTTTTATTAAGCAAAAGAGGCTCATTCGCCAGTTGGGGATGAGCCTCTTTCATATAGGGAATTTTTACTTTTACTACGGCCGCACAAATTTTATCCCTTCACTCTTTCCGGCATCTGAATTGAGGGTAATTTGATTAGTTGTTTGTCCATCGTATATTTTCATGGATGCGGTATTGGGCGGAATGGACCCCAGGTTTTCCGCATGCATTACGAGATAATTTTCTTTATGTGGTAAGGGGATATTGATCTTTGCACCCGCTTTGGTCACACTCAGTCCGCGCACGATCCATTCACCGTTCAGATTAAGCGAAATGATATCTCCATCTTCCTGTTGGGCATCGTTTAAAAAAAGTTCTATGTGGTCGCCCTTGATCGCTATGGTTTTTGTAAGATCAACCGTTCTGCCCTGGAGCGTGGCAGGTTGTGCATGTTTCTTCCTGAACCGGATATCGAAAATAAAATTGTTCTCTTCATAGTCCCCAACGAAATGTATCAGACTGCCTTGCCGTTGCCAGTATCCCTTTCTGTTGCTGGTATAGGAAATATATTCATACCCTTCGGGTAAATACCAGGCATAAGATAAACGGGCCTTTAGATCGGAATTCTTTTTATTGATGATCCGCACCCCATAATTGCCGGGATATTTAACCGATTTATCGCTGTCCGTTTTATAAATGATGGTATCGCCTTTGAACGTGAGTGATCGGGCCAGATCTGTTTCCTGGATCAGCGACCAACCGCCTGTCGGAAATTTCAATTCTTTTTCGCCGTCTTTGACAACACTATCTACCGGCGCCGGGAACATATACAAAAACCTGCGTGATTTGTCCTGGGGCGTTTGGTAAAGCGATACACTATCGAAGCTGGTTGCCTTTATTTGCCGGAAGATCAGGGTCTTCTTCATCTCTACATCCGGTACAAAGACCATGCTGGTGAAATTGTTCTTTGACCATTGGGCTTTTTTCTCCAGCAGCACTTTTTCGAAAACCTTTATTATGTTGTCATTTTGGGTTTGTGCAAAAGCGGAGGCCGCACTGATCAGGCACAAGCATAACAGGAAAGGGTACGTCGGTCGCATATCTTTAAAGGAATTTAGAATGGGGCAAAGATAACGTGCCGGCGTCTGGAAATATTTTATAAAAAAACCGGAACTTTTTCTTGACCCTTACCTTACGTCATAGCCTATATTTGTCCGGATAAGGTATAAATCCAAACGATGGACAATTATTCTGTAAAAAAACTCTCCGCACTGGCAGGTGTAAGCGTGCGCACCTTACACTTGTATGACAAGATGGGTTTGTTAAAACCTTCTGTACGTACCGAGGCCGGGTACCGGCTATATGGCGAGAAAGAGCTGTTGCGTTTGCAGCAGGTCCTCTTTTACCGTGAGCTCGATTTTCCATTGAAAGAGATCCAAATCATTCTCGATGATCCGGCATTTGATCTGGTGTTGGCTTTGGAAGAACATAAAAAGGCGCTGCTGGCCAGGAAGGAAAGAATAAACACATTGGTTGGTACCATTGAAAAAACATTGGTAACACTAAAAAACAAAACTATGTTACGAGTTGAAGATTTATACGATGGCATACCGCGTGAAAAGATAGAGGCTTACAGAACCGAAGCAATGACAAAATGGGGAAAGCAAACCGTTATGGAGGTGGAAGACACCCTCCGCAGTTTCAGTAAAGAGGAAATGGAATTGATGAAGAAAGAACTGAACGAGCTTACCGAACGGTTATCAACACTTATGACCGGTGACCCAGCAAGCACGGAAGTGCAGGCGTGTATAGCGCGGCGATACCAGATCATTCTCCGGTTAACCGGTGGTAAGATAGAAATGGGCAAACTGGAATATTTTAGAAAGCTGGGTGAATTATATGTAGCTGATAATCGCTACACGCCGGTAAACGGACTGCCTAGTATGGAGTTGGCACTTTTTATAAAAGAAGCCACTGATCATTACGTTAAAATGCAGTCGCAATAAATGCTACGGGCCCCTCTTCACAGGGGCCCGCTTTTTATTCTGTTCTTAAACTTTTTGTCCCGCTTTTGGCAAGATCTACGCAATTGATTTTGTGCCTACATTACTCACTACGTAACGCTACGGCTGGGTTGGCAAGGGCTGCTTTTATTGCCTGAACACTTAAAGTAGCAAAGGCTATAATGAGTGAAATAATTCCAGCCAGCGCAAACATCCACCACTGCAAATGAATGCGGTAAGCAAAGTCTTCCAGCCATTTATTCGAGATCAGCCATGACACCGGTACTGCCAGCAGCAGCGAGATCAACACAACCTGTAACAGACTTTTTGTTAATAGTAAAACGGTGTTTTGTACACTGGCGCCAAGAACTTTGCGGATCCCGATCTCTTTTACTCTTTTTCCAACAGTAAAGGTGATCAAACCGAATAAACCCAAACAGGAGATGACGATAGTAAGAATGGTGAACCCCAGCAATACCTTTCCCTGCTTTTGTTCAGCCTCATATTGTTCGGCAAAGTTCTGTTCGAGGAAATGATACTCAAAAGGAGAGGCAGTGTCGAATTTCCGGAAGGTGTTCTCCAGGTATTTTATAGTTTGAGCAGTATTATGGTCATCAATTCTAACATAAACATTATCCCGGTCGTACAACTGGCGCGGAAGTTCCATCACCATGGGCCCTATCTGGTGTTGGAGGGAATAGATATGGAAATCTTTTACCACGCCGATAATATTGGCGGCAATAAATTTACCGGTTGAATCTGTGCCCCTTGAAATTCTTTTACCCATTGCTGAGGCCCAGCCTTGTTTTTTTACAAAGGCCTCGTTCACCATTACACAAACACTGTCCGATGCAATGGTCTTTGAATAGTTCCGTCCTTCCAGTAATTTGATCTGCATGGCAGGTATAAAATCCGGATCGATCGTTAAATA
The DNA here is from genome assembly GCF_017742245.1 of Niastella soli. Taxonomy (GTDB): domain Bacteria; phylum Bacteroidota; class Bacteroidia; order Chitinophagales; family Chitinophagaceae; genus Niastella; species Niastella soli. The sequence goes on along the minus strand of NZ_JAGHKO010000004.1, from coordinate 1,024,971 downwards.
ATAAGCCAGGTTGGTATGGTTATCAAACACTCCGTTCTTTTCGGTGCTATAATCCGTCATGCCAATATTATTGTTCCCAATAGGATTGCTTACGGTGGCAACGGCTTGAACCATGGGGTTTTGTAATAAGGCGGTTCGAAGCGCTTCCACCTGGGTACGTACGGCCCTTGAATCGAGGTGAAAAGTGAGTACTTGTTTTTTGTTGAACCCAAGATCGGTTGTCACCATAAAATTCAGCTGTAAATAAATGATCAGCGAGGTAGTGATCATTATTACGGTTATGGCAAACTGAAAAAGCACCAGCGATTTCCGGAAAATGGTTTGTCCCTTTACATCACCCAGCTGATTTTTTAACGCAGGAATTGTTTTAAATTTCGTTAAGAAAAAGGCCGGGTACCATCCACCGATAAAAACGGTGATAAAGCAAAATGTAAGGATACACAATATGGTTCGGGCCACTCCAAATTGCCAGATGGATAACTGCTTGCCGGTAACGTAATTAAACAGGGGCATGGTCAGTATAACCAGTACCAGGCTGATGGTGGCGGCGCAAAGGATGGTAAGAAATGATTCTGTTAAAAAGAGCCCGATCAGATTTTTACCGTTTGACCCGATGATCTTTCTAACCGCCACTTCCCGCAATCGGACGGAAGCCCGGGCGGTGGTAATATTGATGTAATTTATCAGGGCTATTAAGAGTATCAGCAGGCCTACGATCGAGATCACATAGGTGTATTTTATGTCGTGATTGTCGCTTAGTTCGTAGGCCAGGTGCGATTGTAAATGGATAGAGGTTAGGGGCTGCAGTTCTAACGTGAAATGAATATTCTGGGCATTGATGGTAAGGTATTTGGTCGCAAACGCAGGCATTTTGGCCCGAAGCCGGTTAATGTCTGCATTTTTCTTTAACAGCACATAGGTATAGTGTTCCAGCACCCCCCAATCCATTCTGAAATCGGCAGGGAAGGAGCGTACGGCCTTGAAATTAAAGTGGGTGTTAACTGGCACGTCATCAATAACCCCGGTAACGGTGTAAAGGGTGTTATCCATTTTCACCGTTTTATTCAATGCGGAGGCGGGGTCGGGGAACAGTTTGCCGGCCAGTGACCTGGTCAATACAATGCTGTTTGGTTTCTCCAGGGCATGCGTGTTCCCGGCCAGAAAGCGCCAGGTAAAAACGGTAAAGAAGGACGGGTCTGAAAAAAACATATTGCCTTCTTTTATGGTCTTGTCCTCATAGGTAAGAATGCCACCACCCTCGGCATGGATGCGCACGGCGTCTTCTACTTCGGGGAAATCATTTTTTAAAGCGGCAGCTGCCAGACCCGAAGTGCCGGTGATGTCAAACTTTTCAGTGCCCCATTTTCCGTGTGACACCATCCGGTAGATGCGGCTGGCTTTTTCATGGTACCGGTCATAGCTGAGTTCATGGGCCACAAACAGCGCGATCAGCCAAACAGCAGCGAAGCTCAATGCCAGACCGGAGATATTAATAAAAGAGAAGATGGAATATCTTCTTAAATTTCGCCAGGCTGTTATGAAGTAATTTTTTAGCATACGGGCATGCTTTCTTCAAAAGAAGCGTATAACAGGCCAATTTAGTATTTTCATAATAATCAGGCAATTAATGGTTGCCTGCCCGCCCCAAATGTTCGGTTTTGAGAAGACACTGTGCGGTTATGATACACTTCAGTGCCACGCGTTGGCAACCAAAGGGATGTGGCTGCCAAGGTTATGATAGTAGAATGACCGGATCTTAGGAGGCTAATACTTTCCCCGATCTGTCATCGTTAGCCGCTTTCACCCGGTAATTCAACGCGGCAGTTGTTCCACAGGTTACATCAACCGTAACACCGGTTATTCCAGTGGCCAGATCAGAACAAAGGAAGGCGGCTACGTTGGCTATGTCTTGCATCAATGGCATTTTCTTTATCATGGTGTCGGCTTTCATTTTTGCAAGAACGGGCTCCATTTCCTGCGGGAGTTGTTCAATGGCATCTCTGAATACTTTTGAGTCGGGCGAGCCACCAGACCGGATGTTAACCACCCGAACACCATAAACACCCAACTCAGAACCCAGGTTTTGGGCAAGGGTTTCAATAGCGGTACAGGCGAGTGCAAAGCCGCCAGTATAGGGGTAACCGATACCACCCGGAGTGGCGGTGAGCGATAATATAACCCCCGATCGTTGCTGCATCATGATCTTTCCTGCAGCTATAGCGGTTAAAAAACGGGTTTGCGTCATTAATGTCACCGGGGTAATAAAATCCTCCACCGACATGCTGGTCAATGGTATATTTTGAACCACTTTAGAAGCGGTAGCATTGAATGAGATATCGACCGTGCCGGCCTGTTGCACCATTTTCTCCAAATGGTCCCTGATGGCTGTTTCATTGAAGGCATCAACCTGTGCCACTACTGCGCGTCCTCCAGCCACAATAATTTCATCGGCAACCTTTTGCACCGGGCCAGTATTTCGGCCAGTTAAAAATACCCTGGCGCCAGCGTTGGCCAACGCTTTGGCAACGGCACCACCCAATGAGCCGCCGGCCCCATATATCACCGCGTTCTTATTTTGAAGCATGTTACATTATTTGTTGTATAAACCTACGATTCTACATGCTTTTTAGTGAGGCCAATTGCGACAATCGGAGGGGGCGTTTGCGTCGGCGTTTGGTGACCATGGCACCCCGCTGAGGTGGGGCGCCATTAAATGAGCTATTTATAGGTAATGAGGACCTCGCAGGGACCTCACAGGACCTCACAAGGACCTCACAAGGACCTCACAAGGACCTGACAAGGACCTGACAGGGATGAAATCCCTGTTAAGTCCCTGTGAGGTCCGGGGGATACTCTTGTTTGGTCCTGATGTTAGAAACTGGATATGCTCCAGGGACTCTAGTCCGTATGACCACTTCCTGACCACTATTAAACAACTACCTGACCACTATCTGAGCACTAGCTGAGCATTCCATCACCATCTTACGACTATAGAGAGCTTCCTTAAAGCTTTCCTAATTAACACCGGCTGGTTAACCTGAACCGCGCTTTAACTTTCCTGTTGCAGGCATTGCTGATAATTTAGTAGTGGCTTTACTATTTTATCATTAAACCTGCTCATATGTATAAATTAATTTTACTCATTATTTTCCTTACATATGATTCTTATTGTTACTGCCAGCTAACGTTCACGAAAATGCGGGACACTTCCTGGTACGTAGAATTAAAAGACAGTACTGTTTTGTATAGTAAAAAACTTAGGGTAAGATACTCTGAAAAAGATGGTGAATACCTGTTGCTGGATCACCACCAAAAGATCCTGATGAGCGAAGTGTTACGGTATAGAAGCAGGACTGGTGAATATGTAAGGGAAAAGGGACCGGTAGAAACTTACCGCATTGAAAAGGGTGGACCCCGGCTGTTCGTATATTCTCGCTCGTTTACTTATTCCGACTCAAACGGATTTCATACAGGCCATGACTATTTTTTAAGAAAAGGCCTCACAGGTGACATGCAGAAAATGAGTTACAGGAATCTGAAAGAAGCTATGGCAGACAACCTGGCCAGTATGCGGCAATTACAGGCTTCCAGAACTACCGTGCTGATAGCGGGAGGAGCAGGGGCAGTTGGTTTCCTGTTTACATTAATAGGCGGCGCCCAATCCTTCAAACAACATTCCCGCGTTAATCAAAGCATGCCAACACCGCCAACTTTTCCAGTGCGGCCTGGGCCGCCAATGCCGCCAGCACAGCCTGACAGATCATCTGTATCACCGCTGTTAATAGTGGGGCCGGTGATCATGATTGGCGCTATAATTACCATGTGTACGGCGCCCGGGCATGTACATAAGGCGATCAATATTTATAATCAATAGGAGAAAATAAATAAAATGAAAGTTTAGTTACTGAGTCTGATTGCCACCGCTTTTGTTAAAACCAGCAATACCTAATAAATCGCCTCAATTTCATAACTTTTGCCGCCATACTCAAAAAGGTCATTTTTCTTTTTATTGACAAGCGGCATATAAAAAGGAGCATCAGGCGAGATTGCAATATAGCTATCGTCTTCCAACCTGTCAGTTCGCATTCAGAGAATGCCAATGAATTTGCCCTTGTTTTATTACCTCTTATTAGATGCATCCTGTGGCGGGCTGTGACAAAAGACATAAAGATTTTTGAGGTTGTTGTCACATGGCGCTAATAATTGTGTCAAAGAAAAATTGCTCCCTGAAATATTGGTATTTTTATATTTGCGTATGATTATAGATCCAGCTGCAAAAGTGTCTACAGGCGATCTTAATACACTGATCAGTGAACTGGATGTTCAGTTTGTATGGTTGTCACATTGTCTGGTAAGTCCTGGCTTTCGCCTTGAAATACCGGGCGGCGACTTTCCTGGCATTCACTATAATCTTAGCGGCAGAGGCAGAATGCTAATTAAAGGATTGGAACCTATTGAACTTGTGCCCCATACACTCATCGTTGTTCCTAATAACAGTCCATTCAAAATAGAAGTTTTTTCAGAAAGCAAACATTTCCAGGAGTTAAGAACAGTCAATGGAATGAGTGTTATGCAGATGAAAGATGAGATTCACCAATTCGTAGCCGGAGATCCCGAAAAGGCAGAAATAAATTTGATCTGCGGTTTCTTCAAAGCATCGTACGGTCAGATTATGGATCTATTTGCGGGTCTGCAATCTCCTATTGTTGAGGTGTTTCACACAAACGAACAGTTAGGAGAGCGGTTGCGTATAGCGGAAGCCGAGTTCCTGAGTAAAGAAATTGGCTCCAGTGAAATGAGCAGCTTGTTGTTAAAGCAGGTGATCATTCTTTTGTTAAGGCGATCACTGGCATCGATTGATTTATGGTGTGAACGCTTTTCAATACTTCGGGATGCCCGGATTGCCAAAGTAATGGCAGTCATGGCGGCTGATCCCGGTGATGGACATACAGTGAAAAGCCTGGCTGATATCGCCTGTATGAGCCGCTCAAATTTCATGACCACTTTTGCCGCGATCACAGGTAAATCGCCCATGGCAATGTTACGGGAGATCCGCATGCGGCACGCTACCCGGCTTTTGAAAAATTCGAACTTGTCTATTGACCAGGTATCGAAGGAGAGTGGTTATAATAGCAAGAACAGCTTCGCCAGGGTTTTCCGTCAAACCTTTGGCAAATATCCCAACGAGTATAGAGCAGACTCGACTAATACTTCGGCGGCGTCTTAAAATCACGACTGAAAATCCTGAATAAGCATCCCAAAGTCCTAAACGGTATTTGTGCAATTTTCTGACTGAACATATTTAACGGAACCCGTCAAAAAAAAAAGTGCAGGTACGTTCATTTTAGCAATTAAGAGCAAGAGCGGCTCGTTTCGACTGAGCCGAGACAAAACCGCTCTTTTTTGAAAAACTGTATAGCTGTATATATATCTGTATGATCTTTCTGCATTCTCATAGTTGTGAAGGGTAATTTTCACTGATGTGGGTAGGTTCTGCGTTTGATGGTGGGTAATTGCCGGTGCCTGCAGGAACTCCAGCATCGTCGGATAAGTACGTGTCTATCACGATCTCACCTTGTAGCAACCTGGCAACCGGGCAATTTTTAGCTATCCAGAGCAGCTTTTCCTTTTGTTCATCCGTCACCAGCTGGCCAAACGTAACCGTTCTGAAGATCGAGGTCTTGAAAGGTTCTGTCTCCTGCCAGATGTTTACCGAACAATGTATGTCTGTAATATCCCATCCTTTTTTATTGATATACATTCGCAAAGTGGTCAACGTACACCCAACCAAACCCGACAGCACAGTTGTAAACGGGTCCGGGCCGATGTCTTTACCACCGTTGAAGGGTGGTTCGTCCAACACCAACTGGCCTGACCTCCAGTTAATGATAATCTCCTGGCGGTCTTTTACCAGGTCACCGGTAATATCTTTTGGGAAGAGACGCACAGTTTTCTTTTTATGTATCATGATATCTGATTTTAGAATGGTTTATGAACTATGCTTTTTTACTGGAAAGTGAATGAATCCGATGATTTATACATATACTTTGGGCCAATCGATCGGTACATTTGTTATCGCATACAACAGGTTCAATGTCCAGATATTACCAACAGCGAGTACGACATCTACGAGGTGTCCCTGATCATATCCGGCCTCATAAAAATCTTCGAGGATACTGCCTACTATTTTTCCCCTGGTCATTGCTATGTTCTGCGCCAATGCAGCTACTGCTTTAAGCTTTCTGTCAAACTGGATATCATTCGCGCGTATGTTCAGGATCTCCTCATTCGTAAAACCAAGACGGCTGGCGATGGTGCTATGAAAACTCAGGCAATATTGGCATTGATTCACCTGGCTGACTATCAGGTTCACTGTTTCACGCTCACGGTCGGTCAGTGAACTTTTTTGCGTCAGGTAGTTAAAATAATTCTCGAGACCATTTTCACTGCTTGCAAAGGCGGCAAAGATGTTCGGAACTATGCCATACAGACCCTTTAGTTCCCCAAAAAACCTTTTTTGCTTGTCTGAGATATTTTGTTCGGTAGGTACTACAAACTCACTCATGAAATATATTTTATTGATTAAACAGGTTTGTCCTTACGGGCGAACGCGGATGATCGTTTTTCCCTTGGCCCTTTTTGTTGAATTGTAGGTGGCAATGGCGTTGTCGAGGGTGGCAATGTCGCCGATGTGCGTACGCAAACGTCCCGCCCGCACCCGCTGAACGACCTCAGTCAATTGGATGCGATCGGGCTCAACAACAAAATCGATCGTTAGGCCGTCGGCAGGCCGTGCCTCCGTTGGACCAGCAATGGTCACCAATATTCCTCCGGCATGAATCAAGCCCGCAGAACGTTTCACGATGTCTCCGCCGAGGACATCGAAAACGAGATTGACTTTGCCAACATCTTCCAGTACATCGTTATCGAGATCGACGTATTCCTGCGCGCCAAAGTCGAGCGCTGTCTTACGACCATCAGCGCGACCAGTGCCGATTACGTACGCGCCTGCCTCGCGTGCAAGCTGGGTTGCCATAGAACCAACTATGCCGGCCGAACCGTGCACCAGGATGGTCTGTCCCGCACGAAGGCGGCCATGCTCGAAAAGGCCCTGCCACGCGGTAAGGCCCGGCATCACGAGGGCCGTACCCACCGTGAAGTCAACGTCGCCTGGCAACGGCGCCAGGTTGCGTGCTTCTACAGCTACATACTCCGCCAGGGTACCGTCGCGATTCCAGTCCGTGAGCCCGAACACCCGTTGTCCTATCGACAGACCTGTTGTACCATAGCCGAGGGCGGTGACCACTCCAGCCAATTCATGGCCGGGAATCGAAGGCGTCCGGTCATGGCCGACGCGATCGGTCCAGGTAGAAGGCCACGATAACTCATCCCCGGTGATACTCGCCGCGTGAACCTGAACGATGACATCCCCTATAGCTGCCTGCGGCTCGGGCCGCTCTTCCAGTTTCATCCCGGCTGTTCCCGCAGCCTGGTCGGTTACAACAATCGCCTTCATAGCATACCTCCCTTTTTACTTATGACTGTTTTCATTTTTATAGTTTTTAGTGTAAATACTGATCATTTGCTTGTTTTACTGTAGCAAAAATAGTCCCATAAAAACAGCAGGGATGCCGGTTTTAGACGCTAAAAGTCCTGATTTGACAGCTGATCAGTAGCAGGGTTGGACTTCCTGATAAAAATGATTGTGATCATTGCGGAAAGAAAGCTTATACCGGGTATTAATATATTGAATGATCTGCATTCATTTTCTGACAAGATTTTTATTTAGACCCCCGAAAGTGGTAGGTGTGACTATAACTTATAGTACTCTTTGAATAATTTTATTCAAATCTGAGAAGAGTTGAGTGATCTATGTGAGGAGAAGTAAATATAAAAGATGAAACAAAGCCCACGAATAACAATTGCACAGGCAGCTAATGGTAAGGTTACAGTAGGCAAAGTAATCACACTGTGAAAGGGGAGCGCAACAGTGGTGGTAAAAACTGGCAAACTTTCTTTCTTTATTTCTTTTTTCGTTTATAACTGATCTTGACATTGGCTACCCCGGCATTAACCATGCCCAGCTTATTCGCTGCTTTTTTTGATACATCAATAATGCGGCCGGCGGCAAAAGGGCCGCGGTCGTTCACGGTAACCGTTACTGTACGGCCATTGGCAACGTTTGTTACTTTTACTTTTGTCCCAAATGGCAGTGTGCGGTGTGCGGCGGTCATTTTATCCTGGTCGAATTTTTGGCCACTGGCAGTAGGGCGGCCTTCAAACTTATCGGCATAATAAGACCCCTTGCCGGATTCGGTTATTTTCCGGGCACAGGATGTTAAAGAAATCACAACGGCAGCGGCGAATACCAAATGGCGTATTTCCATTTTCATTGGATGAATTTTAATGGGGGACACAAATATACTTCTAATTAGCGTATAATGAATGAGTTATCAAAATAAACGTTATATTTACATAGTTATTTAATAAAAGTTACCTTTGCACGACTTATTTTTCCTCCTGCACCTATCTTGATTAAGTTTCTGTTCAAAATTTGTGAAGGTAAGATCGTAAGCATCGTAAGTGCATAAAGTACTTACAAACAAATAATTTAATTATGACAACCGAACAAATTGAAAAATTTCTGGAGAAGAATGCTATTGACGAGACCCCTGTGAAAGTGAGTTTTAAAACAAGAAAACCAGTAGTCGGCATTTTTATTACCAGAGGCGATTACAGTGATTTGAAAGCGAAAAATTTCTGGCGAATTGTAGGAGAGGCGAACCTGGAAAATTATAGTAAGTCAAAAGACATCAATCTTGCAAGGATCTTCAGTGGTTCCGAAATGACGAAATTGTCAGTACTTTAATTCTAGAAGGATTTTTAAAATATGTCAATTACTGTTATTACCGGTACTGGATGTTATATTCCTCCTGTTATTAAAAAGAATAGTGATTTTGTTCCGGGGAAATTCTACACAGAGAATCAACTTCCCATTAATGTACCGATGCCCGACGTGATTGAAAAATTTCGTTTGATCACTGGTATTAAGGAAAGACGTTACGCAGCTGATAATGTCAGTGCATCGCACATGGCGGCACAGGCTGCGAAACTGGCTATTGAAGATGCTGGTATAGATGCCGAACAGATAGATCAGATCATTGTAGCTCATAACTATGGCGATGTTCTCCATGGGGCTATACAAACTGATACGGTACCCTCACTGGCTTCACGGGTCAAACATCAGTTGGGTATTCGCAATCCCAATTGCGTTCCCTACGATATTTTATTTGGTTGCCCAGGCTGGTTACAGGGTCTGATACAAGCCTATTCTTTTATAAAATCAGGAATGGCTGGTACCTGTCTGGTGATTGGAGCGGAAACCTTATCAAGGGTCGTGGATGTCCATGACAGAGATAGTATGATCTTTTCGGACGGCGCAGGTGCCTGTATTATTGAGCAAAAAGAAACAGCTCAGTTGTCAGGTGGTGTATTGGGGACCTGTACCCGGTCAGACTGCATGGAAGAATTGAACTATATCCATTTTGGTTCGTCCTATGCGCCTGAAAAAAATGGGGATACCTGCTTTATAAAAATGAAAGGCCGGAAAGTATATGAATATGCATTAAAACATGTACCTGCCGCCATGAAGGCCTGTGTTGATAAAAGTGGTGTGTCTGTTAAAGACATTAAAAAAATATTTATTCACCAGGCTAATGAAAAAATGGATGAGGCTATAGTTAAAGCGTTTTATGCACTTTATGATATAGAGGACGTTCCTGCTTTAATTATGCCAATGTGTATTCAATGGTTGGGCAACAGTTCCGTAGCTACCATTCCTACTTTGTATGATCTGGTACGCAAAGGGAATATCGATGATCAACAGTTGAATCCGGGTGATATTATATTATTTGCTTCTGTGGGTGCAGGTATGAATATAAATGCGGTTTGTTATAAACACATATAATAGACAGATTTTCAGTCGGCTTGCAACGTGAAAACGTGATAATTGGCCAATTGAAATTAAAAGACTATCTTTAATATTAATAATTGAGGCTAACAGTATCGAGTATTTGAAAAGAGCTTTGCATGTTTTCCTTTGTAAAATTCACTTTTCTGCTTTTTGTTATAACTCAATGTATTTTCAATATTTTAATTTTTAATTATGAACTTGTATGTTTCAAATCTGGGTTTCCAGATAAATGATGATGACTTAAGAAATTTATTCACACCATATGGTCAGGTTGCTTCTGCTAAAGTAATCACTGATAGAGAAACTGGTAGATCTCGTGGTTTTGGATTTGTGGAAATGCCTTCTGACGAAGAGGCAAAAAAAGCAATAAAAGAACTGGAAGGAAAACCTGTTGAAGGAAGATCATTATCTGTGTCTGAAGCAAGACCAAAGACCGACAACCGTAATTCTTTCTCTGGCGGCGGCCGTGGTAACTCTGGTGGTCGTAACAACAGATGGTAATATAATTCGTAAGTGTATGAAGCCTCCCCGACAATACCGTCGGGGGGGCTTTTTTTATGCTGAACCTTTCCAGTTGGGGCATGTCCGGTGCGGGGATAATTGGTAACGCAAAAACCTGCAAATGCCAAAATGGCTTTATTTCTGATGTATCTTGCCTGAGATAATCCATCTGCAATAACAAAAATTGACCCCAGGATGAAAGGGCTTTTCCTATTTACCGGCTTATTATTGACAGGCATTCTTGTACAGGCACAATCCGATTCCCTGCGTGTGGTGAACGCAAAATGGGCGAATAAAAAACTGGCAAAGGGCGTGATCTGGAAGTCGACGCGCGTGGAGAACAATGAGTTGTTCAATGCCAATCAGTATATCAATGTCATTGAAGTATCGCCTAATAACAGGCGGGTAAAATTGCATATTGTGCATTCCGATTCACTGGAGAAAACATCGCAATTGGCGCAAAACGTTCATGCGTTGGCGGCCATCAATGGTTCTTTCTTTAAAATGCGTGGCGCAGACCCTGATTACCGGCCCGATCTGAAAGGCGTACCTAAACTGGAGCCTTCGAAATTAGATCATAACCGCTCCGTGGTGTATTTACGGGAAAACGATTCGTTGATCGCTCCTAATATCCCTGGTAAAGAGCCGGTAAGAAAAAGAAACAACCAGGGCTCTATTGCTATCAACGGAAGCGACTTCTTTATCGTTGCCGGCGATTCATTGAACCTGCAATCTGAGAACTACATTAAGGCCCATGATGTAATATCTACTGGTCCGTTGATGATCCTGAATGGGGTTGACCTGCCTATCTCCAATGACAAGTTTTGTAACGACCGGCATCCCCGCACTGCCATGGGTGAAAAAGCCGATGGCACCATTGTATTCCTGGTGGTTGATGGTCGTGCCAAAGAAGCGGCAGGATTTAGCATTCCGGAATTGCAAAAACTGATGAAATGGCTGGGTTGCCGCGATGCGATCAATCTCGATGGCGGTGGTTCTACCAGTATGTATGTAAAGGGGCAGCCCTATTACGGTGTAGTGAATTATCCCTCTGATAATAAAAAGTGGGACCATGAAGGCGAACGCGAAGTCGCAAACGTCATTGTGATCAAGCAATAATAACAAGGCAGATGGCAGAGGGCAGAGGGCAGAGATCCTCGTCGCGGCAACAAATACAGCTGCAAATACATGGTTAAAGGCTAAAGGTTAAAGCGAATACAGCTTTGAGCTTTAGCCTTTTGCTTCTTCCTCTTTGCCCTCTGCCTTCTGCCCTTTGCCTTTTTTAATTCTTCCTAAAATCGCTGGGCCGCGATAAGGTAAAATCATAGAACGCATCGCTAAAAGGGCCAACGGCTGAATAGCCTACCTCATAGGCAATATCGGAAATGGGTTTACTGGATTGCAAGATCAATTCTATAGCGGTGATCATTCGCAAGGTCTTTACGTATTGCAGAAAGCTCATTTGCAAAGTTGATTGAAATAACCGCGACAACGAACGTTCGCTCATCGCGAATCGTTGGCTCACTTCTGCCAGTACCAGTCTGTTCCCCACATTCTTTTCCAAATAACTGATGATCTGCTTCATGCCTTCATGATTGGTTTTAGGCAGCATAATGGGCAGTGAGACTTTATTAAGCGTGGGCAGCATTTTCTTTAAAGCGATCAGGAATTCGAAATTGTCATCTTTGTGATTAACGTGGCGGCCATCCCATCGCTCGGTATAATTGATCATTTGGATCAATAACTCACTGGCTGGATAAATACCCAATTTGGTATAGAATTCATTGAGATGATCGTCTGTAGCATAAAAGTACAATGATCGAAGTACAGTGGCCGAAGACCCTACTTCCAATTCATGCACCATGCCTTTGGGGATCCAGAAATAATGGCGGGCTGGCACTACATAGGTTTGGGTTGCTGTGGTAATATAAGCCAGTCCACCCTCTACATAACTCAATTGTCCCTTGGTATGTTTGTGCATGGGAATGAGCTTTTCCGATTTCTCGTGCATTACAAACACCGACTCTTTCTGCTTATCGATCTCGGGAAGCGCGGCAATAAGACCCATAGGTTGTAAAATTTCCGTAAAATGCAAAATTAGGGCTTTGGCCGGAATAAAGAAAAGAATGGCTACTTAGGTGAAATGACAAAGCCGTTTGCTGTATAATTTTGCCCCCGAATTATGTATTACTTTAAGCGTCTGATTATCGCAAGCGTACTTTTAGTGCAGTACGCAGCCGAAGCACAACCTATCGACACCCTGCGCATGAGTTTGGATGAAGCCTGGCAAAAGGCCGAGGCTCATAGCCGCCAGATGGAGATCACTCAAAAAGCGCTGAACATTGCGGATGAAGAAGTAAAGGACACCCGCCTTGAACGATTACCCGAAGTAGGGGTCACCGGTAGTGCCGAAAAGGCTTCCAACCTGGCCATATACGAGAAAGGCATCTTTGCTCCTGTTACGCAACAACACGAGGTTATTCATACCCTGTATAAGTTTGGTACTGATTTCTATCTTAACATTTATAATGGCAATAAATTAAACCTGAAGCTCGAGGAGAACAAGCTGTTGCAGCGGATTGCCGAGATCAAAAATGAAGAAACCAGATCAAACATCCGGTATAAAACAAGCACGCTGTACCTGGATCTGCAGAAGTCCCTCATTTTTCGCGATCTTATTACCAGCGATATTGCCGACCAGGAAAAGCAATTAAAAGAGATCAAAGCCATGCAGAAAAATGGTACGGTGCTTAAAAGTGATGTGCTGCGTGTTGAGCTGGACCTGTCGAAACGAAAAATGACGTTGGTGACCATTGAGAACGATATCCTTATTGCCACGCAAAAGCTGAATATCCTTATAGGCGAACCTGATAACCGCATTATTCAGCCAGCCATATTTGAACCAGGCGTTGCAGCGCAGGATAATTACAACAAATACCTGACAACCGCTCTTGAACATTCTTTTAGCTATCATATTTCAGAACAACAAACGGAGCTTAGTAAAACAAACCTGAAAAAGGTAAAGTCAAATGTAATGCCCAAAGTGGGTATGTATGGCGAGTTCTATTATGCCAACCCACAAATATTTTTATTCCCCTACAACCCCGCCTGGTACTCCTTAGGTGTAACGGGCATTAGAGTTTCCCTGCCTGTATCGGCACTTTATCATAATACACACAAAGTAAGAGCGGCAAAACTGGAATTGGAGAAAGAAGAGGTGATGCACCATGATACGGAAGATAAAGTGCGCCAGCAGGTATGGGAAGCTTTCCTTCGTTATAAAGAATCGCTGGTGCAGATCCAGGTGGCAACAGACGATGTTGCGCAGGCCGAAGAAAATGCCCGCATCATCAAGAATAATTATTTTAAACAAACAGCGCTGATCACTGATCTGCTCGATGCAGATGTTCAATTATTGCGCACCCGTTTTGAACTGGCTTCCGCCCGTATAGTGGCACAGGATAAATTCTACTTACTACAAAATACAATCGGAGTTCTTTAAAGATGAAAAAGAAGTATACGGTCACCGACCGCATCATTACAAAAGTTACAGGCTGGATAGCTGTGCTCACCATCTTGGGGTTAGCCATCTGGGGCGGCATCACTTTGTATGGCTATTATAAATTTGAACAAACCAACGACGCGCAGGTACAGGAATATGTGAATCCTGTTATTTCCCGGGCAGGCGGGTTCATCGTAGCTGTAAAATTCGAGGAGAATCAGCCGGTAAAAAAAGGGGATACCTTACTCATTATAGACAACCGCGAATATAAATTACAGGTGGCACAAACAGTTGCCGCCATTCAAAAATCGGAAGCCCAGTTACAGGTGCTGGAAAGTAATACCCATACCCTGGAACGGAATGCCGAAGCGGTGAAGGCGCAGATAAAGGCCAATGAGGCAAAAGTGGTAAAACAAAAGCTGGATTACGAACGATATACGGATCTATACAAAGAAGAATCGGCCACCAAACAAAAGCTGGAAGAGATCCAGGCGGCGCTTGATGTAAGCACCAGCGATTACCAATCCTCACAGGAGACCTTTAATGCGGCTGTGTCCAAGGTAGAAGATATCCGCGCCGAGAAGTCTGTGGTAATGGCTGAAATAACGCGCCTCAAAGCATTGCTCGAACGCAATAAGCTGGATGTGGATTATACCGTGATCACTGCTTCTTATGATGGAAGAATGGGCCGCCGCACCGTGGAAGTTGGACAAATGATAGACGCCGGAGAGGTGCTGGCCTTTATAGTGAATAACGAAACCGACAAATGGGTAGTGGCGAATTTCAAAGAAACCCAGATAGCACAGCTACACATTGGTGATACGGTGAAAATTCTCGCAGATGCTTTTCCCAATAAAGAATTTAAAGGTACCATCATTTCGCTGTCGCCTGCCACCGGCTCCAGCTTTTCTCTATTACCACCCGATAACTCAACCGGTAATTATGTAAAAATTGTACAACGGGTACCGGTGCGTATCCGGGTTGATGGCGATCGCAAAGAAATAGATGTGCTGAAAGTAGGTATGAATGTGAATGTGTATTCGCCCAAAAAACAACACCATGGTTAGCGGGATTCCCATCTTTAAGCAATGGGTGCCGGGCTGGGCAATAAAGATCATCCTGTTCTCGCTTATTCTGCCCACCATGGTGCTGTTCTTTTTACCCTTTGCCAATATCAATGCCGCAGCGGGGTTTTATGGCAGCGAACCTGCGGATATACAATTTGCGGTGGGATTGTTTTATGCGGGTTATGTAGCTTTTTATAGCCTGGAGCGCCGGTTCTTTACTTATTTGGCTGCAAAGGAATATTTTGTTGTTTTTTCTATGTTGGAAATAGTTACGACTGTCATTTGTTACCATACAGATGAATTGTATCTCCTGTTTCCCATCCGGTTCTTTCAGGGCATGTTATTCAGCAGTACCGTGAACCTGTCGTTATCGTTGATGTTTACCCGGCTGCGGACCGAGCGGGCCCGCGAGATCAGCTTTTCGGTGTTCTTTGGCATGCTCATCTGTATTCTGCCATTCAACAACCTGGTTACTGCCGATCTCATAGATGCTTTTAATTTCAATATAATTTATAAAGTTGCATTATTCTCTTACCTCCCTTGTTTGTGTGCCATCATGATCAGCATGAACAATGTGCGGTTGAATATACGCTTCCCCCTTTATAAGCTCGACTGGCAAAGTTTTGTGTACTGGGGGCTGATGCTGGTGTTACTGGCTTATGTGTGCATTTACGGACAGGAATATTACTGGCTGGAAGATCCAAGGATCCTTTTTAGTGTGCTGGCGATGATGGGCGCCACGCTGTTATATGTACTGCGGGTAAAAAGTATGAAACGCCCGTATGTACATCCCGGTATTTTCTCGTTCCAGAATTTCAGGATGGCCATCTTCCTGCTTTTTATTCTTTTTATCTGCCGCTTTGCGATCAATATCATCAATAACTTTTTTGGTGGTGTTTTGCGGCTGGACCCCATGCACATCAGTTATGTGAATACCGCGAACCTGCTTGGACTGGTAATTGGCGTTATTATTTCCTGTGCTTTGATCCTGCAGAAAAAGAATATCCGCTTTATGTGGGGCCCAGGTTTTCTGTTGTTGCTGTTTTTTCATGTGAGCATGTGGTTTATTTTCAACAGTGAGGCCAATGAAAATAATTTTTACCTGCCGTTGTTTATTCAGGGGTTGGGCGTAGGGTTGATCATGGCGCCCACTATTGTATATGCGGTATCGTCGGTACCGGTCGTGATGGGACCTTCGGCTTCTTCTATTTGTCTGGCCACTGGTTACCTGGGGTTTTGTGTAAGCGCCGCCCTGATCAACTATTGTGAGTTGTATAGTAAGAGCCGGCATTACAATGCGTTCCAGGACCATCTTACCAAAGTGGACCCTGCTGTTTTACATGGATTGACCGTTCGGTCGGGTAAATTATTACATCATGGAATGGCGCATAAACAAGCCCTGAAGGGTGGCCGTAAATTATTGGTGGAAGCGGTAACCAAACAGGGGCAAATCCGTTTCGCCATGGATTATTATGAATGGATGGCGTTGATGCTGGTAGCCGTGCTGCTGCTGATAGCCATCTTCCCTTCACTCAACAAAACGGTAGTATACCTGCGGTCGCGCAGGCTGTCACCGGCATAGGGAGTAGAAGGCTTGCGCCATGTTAAGGAGTAAGGTGGGTCGCCCTTCGAGGGCGGCTCACCTTGAGATCAAAAAAAGGTGAGCCACTCTGAAAGAGTGACCCACCTTGACCAGTTAACAAAGATAAAATGAAAAACATGAAATATATAATAACGGCCCTGGCGCTGACAGCGATACTAGTCAGCTGCAACAAAAAGGGGCAGGACTTCAAGATAAAATCAGTAACTCTTTTAAAACACCGGCCCTTGCAGTATCCGCAGGAACTGTTGCGGGTCAAATTTCTTGATGGGGCTGATTCGCAAAAGGTAATCGGTATAACATCGGGTTACCCGGCCAACCTGCCGCTGCCTGCTACCATGTTGGTTGATCCGGCGTTTAAGTTAAAATTATACAGCCAGCCCTGTTATGTACAACTCTGGGGCGATTCAACCGGGCTCATCGGTTCCAGTAAAGTAAATATGGATGACTATAAAATTATTTTTCCGCTGGATATGGAAGTGGAGAATGAAGACATGAAAGTGACCCTCACCGGTAAATGGGACCAACAATAAGCTCTCCCCGTACGGATAAAAAAAGGAAACGGCAAACGGCAAACGGCAAACGGCAAACGGCAAACGGCAGACGGCAAACGGCAAACTCCGATTAATAGCTAGACTCATTATAATTCTTATAACCTATTAATTTAATAACCAGTCAATAGTTAAGGAACCCTCCCTCCAATTTTCGGGAGGGTTTTTTCATGTAAACCCTTTTCCCTACATTTGGTATCGAATAGTATAGAATAGGACAGCTCCTTACACATATTGCCATATGAACGATGTATTTAAAGAGATCTACGAAATGGAAGGGGTGAGCGGCCTGTCGAAACACGATCAGCTCGTGAACGGCATCCTCAACGCCATCCAGAACAAATCGCTCGCCCAGGGCGATCTGCTGCCTTCTGTAAATAACCTCATCAACGAATTCGGGTTTGCCCGGGAAACCATTGCCAAAGCCTATAAGGACCTGGTAAACCGGGGTATTGTGGAGTCGAAGAACCGCGTGGGTTTTTATGTTTCCAATTGCGATGTAAAACAACACCTGAAAGTAGCCCTGGTTTTATTTGCCTTTGATGCCTTCCAGGAAACTTTTTACAAAATATTCCGGTCGAAGCTGGGTAAGAGTGTGCAAATTGATGTTTTCTTTCATCATAATAATATTGATGTACTGGAAAGTACTATTCAGAGTATTCGCGGACGCTATGGCTTATATGTAGTGGCCCCGATTCCGCATAAACGCACCGCAGGTATTTTGGAAACACTGCCGCTGGATAAATTCCTGATGATCGATCGCTATGAGAAGCTTGCCAGTGATTATTCCTATATAGCGCAGGAGTTTGAGCACTCGAGCTATCGGGTATTTGAGGAGCTGGCCGATACCATTAAACGGTACGATGGCATGATCTACTATCATCGTCCGGCCGCAGATACGCCCATAGAAATACTGCATGCCTTTAAACAATTTGTAAAGGCACATAAGATAAAACATGAGATCAGGGCCGAGTATATTCCGGGCAGTCTGGAGAAAGGCAAGGTGCATTTTACCATCAATAATACCGAACTGTGGAGTATGTTGAAGGACTGCAAAGTGAAGAAACTGAAGCCGGGGAAAGATGTAGGTATTTTGTCGCACAACGATGAAGTGGTGAAGGAGCTCATCTTTGATGGCATCACTACTTATTCCGCCGACTTTAAAATGATGGCGGAGAAGGCAGCCAATTTTGTATTAACGCGAAATAAGATCCGGGAAATAATACCCACCGTACTTATCAGGCGTAATTCGTTGTGATGAGTTTGTAGCCTATGAACATAACTGGATTTGTTTGTTTTTTGCTTTTCCTGGCCTTGGTTGCTGCGATCGCTATATATAATACTAGGAAGATGCGCCTGAATACCACCGCGGCCTATTTTATGGGTAACCGCTCGCTGGGGTTCTGGATGGTAGGCTTTTCCCTTTTTCTCACTAACATGAGTTGTAATGTGCTCATTGGTGAGAATGAATTTGTATATACCAACGATATGTCGGTAATGGCCTGGGGCATAAGCTCCATCCTGGCCATGATCATTGTGGCAGAATTTTTCCTCCCTGTCTATCTGAAAATGGGCGCTGTTACCACGCCTGATTTTTTAGGCCAAAGATTTGGTCCCCGGTTAAAAAAGTTTGTCTCCATTTTCTTTCTGGCCAGTTATGTGGTGAGTTTAATACCAACCGTTTTGTACGGAAGCGCGGTGGCGCTCAATGGTATTTTTCATGTGGATGAAGCACTGGGCATCTCTTATTTTGCGGCCATCTGGTTGTTGGTAATAGGAGTGGGTATTATAGGTTGTTGTTATACGGTATTGGGTGGTTTTAAAGCCATCACTATTTCTGATCTGGTGCAGGGGGCCGCCCTGGTAGTGGGTGGCATTTTATTGCTTGCATTTGGATTACGTTACCTGGGGCAGGGGAGTGTGGTGCATGGAATACAAACTATCCTGGCTTCTAAAAAAGAACACCTGAATGCCATTGGCGGGTCGCACGACGCTATTCCGTTTAGTACCTTGTTTACGGGTATGTTCCTGATAAACCTGTACTACTGGGGCATGGAACAATACATTGTGCAACAGGCGCTGGCCGCCCGGAGTTTGTCGCAGGGACAGAAAGGTATTTCACTGGCCTGTTTTGGTAAACTGGTAGCGCCCCTGTTCCTGAATGTACCGGGGTTGATTGCGGTGCATTTGTATCCGCATTTAACCAATACTGCCACGGTGTTCCCCAAATTAATTGGCGATGTATTGCCGCCTGTAATAGCCGGTTTTATTGCGGCTGTTGTTTTTGGCGCGGCCATCAGCACCTTTAATGCGGGACTCAATAGTTCGGGAACCTTGTTTATTATGAACCTGTACAAACAATGGCGCAGAAATGCCGGTGACCGCGAACTGGTAAAAGCGGCGCGGATCTTTCAGTTATCACTTACGGTGGTGGCCATGTATTTTTCTCCATTTATCAGCCGGTTCAATGGCGGGTTCTATACTTATATTCAGAAAGTATCCAGTTTTTTTAGCGTACCGGTGTTCACCGTAATGATCGTGGGTTTTCTTACCAAAAAAGTGTCGGAGGCGGCGGCTACCATTGGGTTGATCTTTTTTATAGTTACGTATATGTTGAGCCAGCTGGTATTTGACCTGCCCTTACATTATTTACATGTGGTGGCTATTTTGTTTGTGGCAACGGTGGTGTTGATGTTGGTGGTGGCCAAATGGAAACCCATGACCACCCCTTATACCTTACATAACCAGGCTGTGGTTGATCTGAAACCGTGGCGCAGCCGGCACTGGTTCTTTTTGATATTATTGATCCTTATGGCAGCAGCTTTCGTCCTGTTCTCAAAAGCTGGTGTTGCACAATAAAAGATTATAAACCTTGTAACCACTTTAAAACACCCAACCATGCGATTCATACCCTTTTTATTGTTCTGGTTATGTTTGAAAACGACTACAGCAATGGCTGTTGGTGAAAAGGATTCTGTGGTGCACATTCCTTTCGGGAAAAACAATGTAATACAATATCATTTAAACAGTGGTACCTGGGATGTGTTGTTCAATGGCAAACTGGTTATTACCGGTGCTTACTTTACTTACAAAGGAGAAAAAGAGATAACCAGCACGGAAATAGGCCCGGGAAAACGTAGAGCGGTAATTGAATCTTCTAAGTATTCAGGCGGTATTATTGAATGGTACCACGATGATATGCATATAAAACAAGTATTTAGTGCCGAGGTTGGAAAAAATTATTTCACCACAAGGCTGATAGTGGAGGGGAAGCATGTTGCGGCTGGGTATAGCTCTCCGCTTACCGGAGCCCGGATAGTATTGGAGTCAACGGGTGATAACCGCGCATTGGCCGTGCCGTTCGACAATGATATGTGGGCGCGTTTTGATGCACAACCAATACAGCAAGCCAATTTTACAAGTAGTGAAGTATTGGCTTTGTATAACAATGTTAATTATCAGGGACTGGTAATTGGATCTTTGTCACATGATATATGGAAAACCGGGATCACAGTAAAAGCCATTGATGCCAAATCAGCAGCGCTGACTGCTTTTGGCGGTCTGGCTGATAACAAGATTACCCACGATAATATTTTTCATGGCAAGGTCATAGAAGACGATACAATTTGTACTTCACCCTATATATTGGTCGGACTATATGACGATTGGCGAAACGGTATGGAAGAATATGCGGCTGCGAACAAGGGTAATAAAGCTCAAGGAATAGCAAAATGGGAAAAGCCCACTCCCATTGGCTGGAACAGCTGGGGGGCGCTGCAAACCAAATTAACGATCGGTAAAGCCAAAGACGTAGTTGATTTTTTCAGTGACTCCTGTAAAGGGTTTCGTACGGCCGATAGCAGCTTGTTTATCGATCTCGATTCTTACTGGGACAATATGGTAAAAGGCGGGCTCGATGGCGATATAAGACAGCTAAAAGAATTTGTGACCTACTGTAAAAGCAAAGGGTTCAAACCCGGTATTTACTGGGCGCCGTTTGTTGATTGGGGTAAGTCAGATCGAAAGATGGAAGGATCCACCTACAGTTATACACAGGCCTGGACCCGCCAGAACGGCCTGCCGGTTGACATGGATGGCGCCCTGGCCCTTGATCCTACACATCCCGGTACCAAAGCCAGAATTGCCTGGTGTTTGAATCACTTTAAAAAATTAGGCTTTGAAATGATCAAGATCGACTTCCTGGGACATGGCGCCCTGGAAAGCGATCATTTTTATGATCCAGCAGTAACAACTGGGATGCAGGCATATCATATGGGAATGAAATTTATCGACAGTGTGCTGGATAACAAAATGCTGATATATGCGGCCATTTCACCGACGATGGCCACTGCTCATTATGTGCACATGCGCCGTATTGCCTGTGATGCGTTCAGCGCTATTGACAATACTGAATATACGTTGAACAGCACAGGGTATGGCTGGTGGCAAAGCCATTTGTATAATTTTGTAGATGCTGATCATGTAGTGTTCAACAAGGAAAGTGAAGGCGCTAACCGGGCACGATTGGCTTCTGCATTAGTAACAGGTACGTTGATCACTGGCGACAATTATGCGGAAAAAGGTCCCTGGTCAAAAACTGCCATGCGGTTGTTACAAAATAAGCAACTGCTGGAAGTGATAAAAGATGGCCGCAGCTTCAGACCCGTTGATGCCAATACCGGTAACAAAGGGGTGAACGTATTTATAAAAAAAGTGGGCATCAAAACTTACGTGGCGGTTTTTAATTTCACCAACAACCCACTCAAATATACTTTGTCATTGACCCGTTTTGGGTTGGACCCATCAACAAAACTTATGGTAACAGAACTTTTCTCAGGCAACAATACAAATTGGTCTGATACAATTGAGTTAACTGTACCACCTTCTGATGCAATGATTTATTCTTATTAACCTAAGTGGGGAAGAATAAGTTCCCCATTTATTTTGACCAAATCAAATAAACTCTATATTTGTAGTAGTATAGGATAGTATAGTACAGGTAGCATAGGCTGCCTGTAATATAACTATGGGTCACATTTGTCATTCCAATCAAACGCTGCTTATATGATTAAACGATTTGCCTGCTGTATGTGGAGGTGTACAGCCTTCGCACACCAATCTTGCTATTTAATTCTTTTCACCTTATTTACGGGCTTCCTGTTGCTGTCAGTGGATTCCTTTGCGCAAGCAGACGGGCCCATCTCGGGTACCGTATTAGACAGTGCTCATAAAGAAGTACTGGCGGGTGTATCGGTACAGATCAGGGGTACCCGTCAGGGAACCAGCACCGATTCAAAAGGCCGCTTTACACTCGATATTCCCGGTGACCAGGTAACACTGGATATCTCCTTCGTGGGGTACAAACAGGTACAGGTAACCGCCCATAAAGGAAGACCAGTCACTGTTTTGCTGCCCCTGGCTGAGGATTCAACAGCCGATGTAGTGGTAGTGGCTTACGGGAAACAGAAAAAGCAAAGTATGGTGGCTTCCATTACCACCATAAATCCAAAAGAACTGCGTGGGGCTACCAGCAACCTGACCTCCATGCTGGCAGGCAGGGTCTCCGGAATGATCGCTTACCAGCAAAGTGGGGAACCGGGCGCCGATAATGCCTCCTTCTTTATCAGAGGGGTGGGCAGTTTCGGGGCCGGTAAAGTAGACCCGCTGATCCTGATCGATGGGATGGAATCGAGTACCAACGACCTAGCCCGCTTACAACCCGATGATATTTCCGGATTCTCCGTATTGAAAGATGCGGCAGCCTCCTCCTTATATGGCGCCCGCGGTGCAAATGGCGTAATTCTCGTGACCACCAAAAGTGGCGCAGAAGGGAAAGCCAGATTTGGGGTACGGTTAGATATGCCTGTATCAACCAATACCCGCAACTTCAAATTCGCTGATAATATTACGTATATGAAGCTGGCAAACGAAGCGGTGCTAACCCGTGACCCGCTTGGTGTATTGCCCTATACACAAAACAAGATCGATCATACCGAAGCGGGAGATGATCCATTGCGCTATCCCAATAACAATTGGATCAACGCGCTTATAAAAGACTATACCATCAATAATAAGACGGATATGAATGTGAGCGGTGGTGGTAAAACAGCGCAATACTATATTGCCGGCACTTATAATATCGACCGCGGTATTTTGAGAACTGTTAGCAACAGCAGTTTTAACAGCAATATCAAAATGGGTAACTACAGCGTGCGGTCAAATATCAACATCAATATTACCCCCACCACTAAAGCGGTAGTAAGGACCTATGCCCAGTTTGATGATTACAATGGTCCAATTGGTTACCGTGATGAAGAAGGCAACTGGGTGAACGGTGGAAAGGCGGTATTTAACAGCGCCATCTGGAGCAACCCGGTTATGTTCCCTTCGGTTTATCCATCTTCTTTTGCACCTTATCTGCAACACCCCATTTTTGGCAACTCTTTTATAGGTAACACTACCAGTCTGTACAACAACCCATATGCCAGCATGGTCTCTGGTTTTCAGCAGTATAGCTCTTCTACGGTGAATGCCCAGTTAGAATTGAACCAGAGCCTGAATTTTGTGACACCCGGATTGGCTACCCGGTTTATGGCATACACCCAACGCTATGCATTCTTTAATGTAAACCGCCGGTACAGTCCATTCTATTATACTTTAATGCCCGATGCAAATGGCAAGTTAAATGTATTAACACCGCTGAACCCGGGACAGGGTACCGAGTACCTGAACTACAATCCTGGTGACCGGTTGTTGAATACCACTACGTACGCTCAAATAGCTACTGATTATAGCCGCACCTTTGGCGACAAACACGCCGTAACCGGCATGCTCATTGGCATTTTAAGAAATTTCCTCACGGCCAATGGAGGTGATCTGCAAAATTCTCTCCCGGCCAGGAACCTGGGGCTTTCGGGCAGGTTTACCTATGCATACGAAAACCGCTATCTGGCAGAGCTTAATTTTGGGTATAACGGATCGGAACGCTTTGCCGCCAGTCATCGTTATGGGTTTTTCCCTTCAGCGGGGTTGGGCTGGATCGTATCGAATGAAAAATTCTTCGAACCTTTGCAAAGCGTGATCACCAACCTGAAGTTCCGTGGCACCTATGGTTTGGTTGGTAACGATCAGATCGGTTATGCCTGGGACCGCTTCTTTTACTTATCCAATGTCAATCCCAATAGCGGCGACAACAGTTATCACTTTGGTGTCAATCAGACTCGGTTCATCCCAGGGTATGCCATCTACCGGTACGCCAATTCCGACATTACCTGGGAAAAAGCAAAGACCGCCAACTACGGTATGGACCTTAACTTCCGCAATGGCATCGGTGTAGTAGTAGATGGGTTCCATTCTATTCGTTCCAACATTTTGATGGGAAGATACACGATCCCCACTACCATGGGTTTGGAAGCGGGTATTCAGGCCAATGTAGGCGAAGCTGAAAGCCAGGGGGTGGATGTAGCGGTCAACTATACCAAAGACCTCAATAAGTCGATGTGGGTACAAACCCGCGCCAACTTCACTTATGCAACCAGCAAATTCCGCATTAATGAAGAACCAAAATATCCGGCCGAATTACAATACCTCTCCCGTGTTGGTAGATCGTTGAAACAGGAGTATGGACTGGTGGCAGAAAGATTGTTTGTAGATGATGCGGAAGCCCGCAAATCACCGGTACAGAGTTTTGGCGGTAACCCACCCATGGGCGGTGATATCAAATACCGCGATATCAATGGCGACGGACAGATCACCAGCCTTGATGCGGTACCGCTTGGCCATCCTACTGTACCCGAGATCACCTATGGTTTTGGTATTTCATTCGGGTATAAAGGATTTGATCTTAATACTTTCTTCCAGGGTAATGCAAGGGTCTCTTTCTTTATCAATCCATATAATGTCGCACCTTTTGTGTTGAATGGCGGTTCGCAGAATGGCTTACTGACAGCCATAGCCGACAGTCACTGGTCGGAGGAAAAGCAGGATCTGCATGCTTTTTGGCCACGGCTCGATGGGCAGTTCAACGACAACAATTCCCAGAATTCCAACTGGTGGTTACGCAATGGCGCTTTCCTGCGGTTGAAAACAGTGGAAATAGGTTATGCCGTGCCACGCAAACTGCTTAACCGAATTGGTTTCCACAATTTAAGGATCTATGCCAATGGACAGAACCTGTTTGCCTTCAGCAAATTCAAACTGTGGGATCCTGAAATGGGTGGTAAAGGGTTAGGTTATCCTGTACAGGCAGTATACAACCTGGGGATCAATTTCGGATTCTAAGAACTGCGCATTGTATTGATTCACTTTTTGAAACAGCAAACAATGAAAACAAGCTATTATATACCGGTTTTGATCCTGGTGATCACCGTGTGTTCGTGTAAAAAGAATTTTCTGGATGTGGTGCCCGATAACGTGGCCACGCTTGACAACGCTTTTACCATGCGTTCTGAAACGGAAAAATACCTGGCCACTTGTTATTCCTTTTTGCCCAATGACGGCGACCCGGTAAGCAATATTGCGTACCAGGGTGGTGATGAATTCTGGCTGGCCTATCCGCCTGCCAGCTTAACTGCCACCAACTGGAATGTAGCCCGTGGCAACCAGAACGTAGTACGCCCTTATGTGAACCTGTGGGATGGCGATGATTTCGATCACGTAAAGTATAAAGGTTTGTTCGTTGGCATCCGTACCTGTAATACCTTCATCGAAAATGTGTCGGACCTCACAAAGGTGCCTGATCTCACCATCGACGAACGCACCCGGTGGTTAGGGGAGGTGATGTTCCTGAAAGCATATTACCATTTTCTGCTGATGCGCCAGTATGGGCCCATTCCCATTACGGATAAAAACATTCCCGTAACTGCACCGCTGGAAGAAACAAAAGTTAAACGGCAACCGGTTGACACCGTAGTGAATTATATTGCCGGTTTGATCGATTCAGCCTGCACCCGTTTACCAGTGACCTTGTTAACACCTTCCACCGAATTGGGCCGCATTACAATGGCTATTGCCAAAAGCATGAAAGCCCGCGTACTGGTATATGGCGCCAGTCCGCTGTTCAATGGCAATACTGATTACAACAATTTTAAGGACAAAAGTGGTGTGCAACTGATCTCCACAACTTATAGTGCAGAGAAGTGGCAACGCGCTGCCCAGGCAGCAGCAGATGCTATAAAGGCCTGTGAGCAGGCGGGGATCTATCTTTATAAATTTAACAATACAACGGGTTTCCCGCTTACCGATGGTACCGTTACCCAAATGAGCGTGCGCAATGCGGTTTGTGAAAAATGGAACCAGGAATGGATCTGGGCCAACTCCAATTCTTCTACCTGGCAATTGCAGTACTCCTCCATGGCGCACATTGACCCTGCCAACTCAGGTAACTCCAGCATCTATGGTACACTCGGGCCCACCATGCAGGTGGTTCGGCAGTTCTATTCCAGGAACGGTGTTCCCATTACAGAAGATAAAACACTTGACTTTTCCAGTGCTAACCAATTGAGAACAGCTACGCATGATGAACGTTTCAATATTGTAGAAGGCTATAGAACAGCCCGGCTGAATTACGATCGCGAACCACGTTTTTATGCAGATCTTGGTTTTGATGGCGGTACCTGGTACATGCAAAACAGTCCCAGCCATACCGATGAAAATACCTGGAGCGCCCAATTGAAACTAGGACAGTATGGCAGCGGGGTAGCCGTTACCATTACTACCTATTATCCCAAGAAACTGGTGAACTGGAAATTCGCCTATACAGGCAATAACAATAGTCAGATCGAAGACTATCCATTTCCTACCATGCGCCTGGCAGATCTATACCTATTGTATGCTGAGGCTGCAAATGAGGCGAACGGTCCGTCGGCTGAAGTTTACAAATATGTGAACATGATCAGGAACAGGGCCGGGCTGCCTACCATTCAGGACAGCTGGACCAATTTCTCTACTAACCCCGGCGCCTATTTGACAAAAGACGGGTTACGCACCATCATTCGCAATGAGCGCAATATTGAAATGGCATTTGAGGGAAGCCGGTTCTGGGACCTGCGTCGCTGGAAACTGGCAGGCACCCTGCTCAACGCGAATATTACTGGGTGGGATCGATCCGGTACAGCCGATCATCCTGAACTGTTTTACATTCCAACCACGTATTATACCATGCGGTTTGTGGTACCACGTGATTATCTGTGGCCGATCAGGGAAGCGAATATGGTTGTAAATGAAAATCTGGTACAAAACCCTGGCTGGTAAAATCTTCCTTAAACAAAAACAGGCTTGCCAAATTATTAGATATGAAAAGACACACATTAGTAATAGCTGCGCTGCTACTCCTGACAGGAGTATGGAGTTGCAAAAAAGAAGATGTGAATGGTATAACGCCGGGCGGTGGCGGTACGCCCGGTAAAGTGAGTAACGTGATTGTGAAAAATGAGCATGGGGCCGCAACGATCTCTTATGCGTTGCCCGGCGATGAAGATCTGTTGTATATAAAAGCAGTATACACCTTGCCAAACGGTACACGACGGGAGGTGAAATCTTCTTTTTATTCCAATCAGCTGCGGGTGGATGGTTTTGCCGATACCCTGAAACATTCCATTCAGTTGTACGCCGTAAACAGAAGTGAAACAGCAGGTGACTCGGTTGAAGTACAGGTGCAACCATTGGTGTCGCATATTCAACTGGTATACCGCAACCTCACCGTTCGGGCTACGGCAGGTGGGATAAGAGTACGTTCGCTAAACCCCTATAAAGGCGATGTAGTAATTGTGCCCCTGGTCGATTCTATGAACACGGGTGAATGGAAAAGCCTTGACAATATCTACACCAGCGACTCGGCCATTGGCGTAAGCATAAGAGGCCTTACACCGGTTCAAAAGAAATTTGCATTGTGCGTTCGCGACCGTTGGCTGAACCATACTGATACGTTGTATGCCACGCTTACACCTTTACAGGAATTGATCATCAATAAAAACGACTATTCCGTTTATCAGTGTGATAATGATACAAAAATGTCGTGGGGTACCACAGTTGATCTGATGTGGAAAGGATTGATGAGTAACGAATGGCCCTGTTTATACACCGATGAAAGCTCTGGTGTGGCCACCACCTTTACTTGGAGTGTGGGTACTTCGCCGGTTAAATTAACCCGGTTCAACCTGCTTACCCGCAAAGAAGGCGCTTTGTGGTATTCAAAAGGAAGCCCGCGCCGTTTTGAAATATATGGCTCCAACAATCCTACACACGATGGCGACTGGAGTAAATGGACAAAAATACTTACCTGTGAAGTAGTAAAACCAAGCGGTTTGCCATTAGGGACGGAAAACAATGCTGATAATGTGGCGGCGAGCACCGGGTTTACCTTTGACTTTGATGAGGATACACCGCCCTATCAATACCTGCGGTTGAAATGTTTACAAAACTGGATGGGGTCTTACTTTATTGAGATCCAGAATATGTCGATGTGGAAAACCAATTAACAGCGCTAGTGTGTTTATTTTTTAAAAGCTAAAATCAAGTTCATGAAACAATATATTATCAGCATACGATTAGTGTTGTTGATCGCTTTATTGGGCGGCATGGTGGTTTCGTGCAAAAAGATGGATGATTACAAAAAGTTTGCTGAAGGCGGAGAGATCGTGTATCCGGCAACTTTTGATTCATTAAAGGTGATCCCGGGAAATGGCCGGGTTATGATCACGGGTTTATTGGCTGGTCTTCCCAATATAACTAAATTTCGGGTGTACTGGAACGATGGACTTGATTCCCTGGAAACGTCCATTGTGCGCAAGGAGAAAATAGATACCATAAAACAGATCATCCCTAATTTACCTGAAGGCCCCAAAACTTTTACTATTCGTACGTACGACGATAAAGGCAACCGGTCGATACCCATGACCATTACGGGTAATGTTTATGGCGCCAATTTCCAGGCCTCCGTAAATGAGCGGGGCAACCGGGCGGTATTTAATTCGATCTTTACCAAAGAGGGTGCGGCGCAGATCACCCTGGCCGATGTAGATGCTTATGTGAACGTACTGGGTATGCATGTTCGGTATTACGATGCCAATGATAATGTACGCGATACGGTTATTCCGGTAAAATTAAAAGACCAGGTTGCCATAGTGCCCGGTGTTAGTGTTTATAGACCCATTACATATAATACGCTATACCTGCCCGAACGAGTAGGGATAGATACTTTTACTGTGACGGCTAAGACGCTCCCTGCTTTTACAGAAGTAACTTTATTAAATAACATTCATCCTGTAGCTAATAAAGCCAATGACGGCAATCGCTGGGCTACCTTGCGTGATTGGATCAGCAATGATGCCGTCTTGAATCATAATGTTAATGGCGCCTGGTATGGCGGTACTGATAAATCAAATGATGCTAAAATATATTTTGAAGCAGGATGGGGCGCGCCAGCCATTGCCAATGGAAAAATATACCAGGTATGTACTTTGCCACCCGGGAACTACAGTTATGAAGGGGAGGTTGATTGGTGGTATGCAGGATCTAAAAATGACACCTATCTGATAGCTGCACCTGGCGCCAACGGATTGCCAGACGTTAGTAACCTTGGCAGCGCTATTTCCTATAAAAGAGTAGACAATGGTTCAAGAGTAATAAGTACATTTACATTAACCCAGCAAACCACGCTTTCGTTGGGATTGGTACTGGATATGGCGGATGATGGCGAAGCCATGCGCTTCAACAGTTTACGATTATACATAAAATAAGTTTTGTTTTCAATACCATCCTGATGTACAACAGCAGCACAATCCGTATTGGGAAACTATCTTTATTACTGTTATTGGTTGTAGGCAATGCGCAGGCGCAAACAAACAAAGAATTGCGTTTGTGGTATGATAAGCCGGCGGCGCAATGGGAAGAGACCCTGCCGCTGGGTAATGGCCGGCTGGGTATGATGCCCGATGGGGGCGTAATGCAGGAGAATATTGTTCTTAATGATATTACGCTGTGGTCTGGTGCGCCCCAGGATGCCAATAACTATGAGGCGAACAAAAAACTGCCGGAAATACAGCAACTGCTGCTTGCCGGAAAGAATGATGAGGCGCAGGCGCTGATCGATAAAGATTTCATTTGTACCGGTAAGGGGTCTGGTGCCGAGCCCTTTGGCTGTTATCAAACCCTGGGCCGTTTGGGCATTGCCTTTAACTATGATGGTACTGCCAATGTTCCGGTAACCAATTACAGCAGACAGTTATCGCTCCATAATGCCTTGGCCACCTGTTCTTATAAAGTGGGCGATGTTACTTATAAAAGAGAGTACTTCACCAGTTTTGGTAACGACGTGGGCATTGTTAAACTGACCGCCAGCGAGGCCGGTAAATTGAATGTTGAGGTATCACTGTCGCGGGAAGAAAAAGCATCGGTTACGGTTACCGGCAACAGACTGGAAATTGCCGGTCAACTGGAGAATGGCACCAATGGAAAAGGAATGCAATATGCCGCTTTAGTGTCGGTAAAACTAATAGGGGGCAGCCTATCAACTGTCAACAACAAACTGGTGGTAAAAAATGCCACGGAAGCCGTGCTGTTCTTTTCTGCTAAAACCAGTTTTAAGGATGCGGCATATCGGCAGCATGTGCAGCAATTGCTTGATAACGCCATGCTGGTTGCATATGATGCGGAGAAGAAAAAACATGTAAGCAATTATGGTAAGCTGTTCAACCGGTTACAGGTTGATCTGGGTTCATCCGGTGCTGACGAATTGCCTACTGACCAACGGCTGGAGAAGTTTTATAATGCCACCACACCCGATAACCGGTTAACGGTGCTGTTTTATCAGTATAGCCGATACCTTTCTATCAGCAGTACCCGGGTTGGTCTATTACCGCCCAATTTACAGGGGTTGTGGGCGCATGAGGTGCATACACCCTGGAATGGGGATTACCACCTTGATGTAAATGTGCAAATGAATCACTGGGGCGTTGAACCGGCCAACCTATCAGAGCTGAATCTGCCACTGGCAGACCTGGTGGGGGAAATGGGCCCACATGGTGAACGTACCGCTAAAGCCTATTATAATGCAAAGGGGTGGGTAGCACATGTGATCACCAATCCCTGGCTGTTTACCGAACCAGGCGAAAGCGCTTCCTGGGGTGTTACCAAAGCAGGTTCGGGTTGGCTGTGTAACAATCTGTGGGACCACTATGCTTTTTCTAACGACATCACTTACCTGAAAAAGATCTATCCGGTGCTGAAAGGAAGTGCCTTATTTTATTCCGATATACTTATTAAAGACCCGGAAACCGGATGGCTGGTCACGGCCCCTTCCTCTTCCCCGGAAAATTCTTTTTATATGTCCGGCAACAGCGGCAAATCTGCCAGCATTTGTCTGGGCGCCACTATCGATAACCAGATCATTCGAGAACTGTTCAACAATGTGATCATCGCCTCGGAACAATTGGCTATAGATGAGCCGTTCAGAAAAGAATTGAAAGAAAAGTTGAAGCAGATACCACCGGTGGCGCAGGTCGCGGCCGATGGCCGGGTGATGGAATGGTTAAAAGATTATAAGGAAACCGACCCGCAGCACCGGCACATTTCGCATTTGTATGGGTTGTACCCGGCTAGCCTGATCACTCCTTCGCAAACGCCTGAGTTGGCTGAAGCCTGTAAGCGATCACTGAATGTGCGCGGTGATGATGGGCCCAGTTGGTCCATCGCCTATAAACAATTGTTCTGGGCCCGGCTGCACGATGGCAACCGTGCTTACAAACTGTTCCGCGAGATCATGAAACCAACCCGTAAAACAGGGATCAATTACGGTGCTGGCGGCGGAGTATACCCGAATTTATTATCTGCCGGTCCGCCATTCCAGATCGATGGTAACTTTGGGGCAGGCGCCGGTATTGCCGAAATGTTATTGCAAAGTCATGAGGGATATATCAATTTACTGCCTGCTATTCCCAATGAATGGAAAGGGGGAGGATCGGTGAAGGGGATGAAAGCGAGAGGAAATATTACCGTTGATTTTAGTTGGAAGGATGGAGTTGTTACCGGGTATAAGCTTTATTCTCCGAAGAAGCAGGTGGTTAAAGTGATGCTCAATGGAACTTTGAAAGACGCGGAAGTTGGAAGTAAGAAGTAGGTTGACCAGTTGATCAGGTAGCCAGGAAGGCAAGTTGAAATAGTTGATAGGGATGATGGAGGGGAAGTTAATAAGTGCTTAAGTTATTAGGTTATTGAGTTTTGGGTTTGGGTGCCGAGCCGCAGGCGAGATGCCGTACTAGTTCAGACCGATTAAGGCCAGGATTCCGCAATTAGGGCATTTGCCGATTCACGTTTGCCGATTCACGATTGCCGATTGCCGAAAAACGAAATGCATCATGATAAAAACGATTGTCTTTTGCTCACAAATGCTTCTTGCATTGAACTTAGCTGCCCAGGTTAAGTTACCAACAATCTTTGGCGACAGCATGGTGCTTCAACGGAATGCGCCATTGAGCGTGTGGGGCTGGGCTGCACCAGCTGAGACCATAACAGTACAATTTCATCAACAGCAAAGATCAGTAAAGGCCGATGCAAATGGTAATTGGCAAGCCGTAATGGCACCAGAGCAAGCAGGTGGGCCTTATGACCTGCAGGTAAAGGGAAAAACAACTATCACGCTGCATGGCATCCTGATGGGCGATGTATGGGTATGCGCCGGCCAGTCGAACATGGAAATGCCGGTGAAAGGCTGGTCGCAGGTAGTAAATGCTGACCAGGAAATTGCCGCAGCCAATTATCCCTCCATCCGGTTATTTACAGTAGAAAAAAATGTACAGGGCAAACCGATCGAGGAGGTGAAAGGCGGCGCCTGGCAAACCTGCAATCCGCAAAACATTCCGCCCTTTTCAGCAGTAGGCTACTTCTTTGGAAGAGCCCTGAACCAACAGCTGCATGTTCCTATCGGGCTTATCAACTCTACCTGGGGCGGTACCGATATAGAAAGCTGGATCAGTCGAAAGGGGTTTGAAAGTGAACCTTATTACAACTGGCTTACAGCAATAACGCCGGAAAAAAGCACCGCCGAATTAACTGCCCTGAAAGACCAGCAAATGCAAGTCTACCTGGAGTCGTTGCAATTAAATAATATTGATACCGCAACCATAAAGCAATGGCCATCGGTTGATCTGGATGATAGTAAATGGCGTCCGATGCATGTGCCTGAAGTATGGGAGAGCCAATTGCCCGGACCGAAGTTCGATGGTGTTATCTGGTATAGAAAAGAGATCAATGTAGAGGAAGCCGATGCCGGTAAGCCAGTCATGTTGCAACTGGCTATGATCGATGATAATGATGTTACTTACGTAAACGGTGTACAGGTGGGGGCAACAGAGGGGTATAATATTAAGCGAGTGTATAACATACCCGGTTCCCTGCTGAAGAAAGGAAAAAATATAATTGCTGTTCGGGTACAGGATACCGGTGGTGGCGGTGGTATCTATGGTGAAACGGATGATTGTGCCCTGACGATTGACGGCAGGAAAATCTCGTTAGCCGGTTCATGGAAGTTCCGCATTGAATCTATGCAAACAAGCAAAGGTATTGGCCCAAATGATTATCCCAGTGTATTGTACAATGGGATGATCAGTCCGATCATAAAAATGGCCATTAAGGGCGCCATTTGGTACCAGGGTGAAAATAATGCCGGTCGCGCCTATGAATACCGCAAAGCAATGCCATTGCTTATTAACGACTGGCGCATGCGCTGGAAACAACCTGCCATGCCATTTTATTTTGTACAGCTTACCAGTTTTAATAGTGCCAATGGTAATAGCAACAAGGGCAGCAACTGGGCTGAATTGCGGGAGGCGCAGGCTATGGCCACCACCTTGCCTAATACCGGGATGGTCGTTACTATTGATATCGGGGAGCCCGGCGATATTCATCCCCATAACAAACAGGATGTAGGTAAGCGCCTGGCTTTACTGGCGTT
The DNA here is from genome assembly GCF_017742245.1 of Niastella soli. Lineage (GTDB taxonomy): Bacteria > Bacteroidota > Bacteroidia > Chitinophagales > Chitinophagaceae > Niastella > Niastella soli. The sequence goes on along the minus strand of NZ_JAGHKO010000004.1, from coordinate 990,829 downwards.
ACAAAAAACATACGGTAAACAAGGCGTTGCTTCAGGGCCGGTGTACAAGAATATGCAGGTGAATGGCAACAGCGTTACTATACAGTTTACAAACACCGATAAAGGATTAATGGGGGTCAACAACGAAGTGACCGGATTTGAAGTAGCGGGCGCCGACCAGCATTTTTATCCGGCCAAAGCAGCCATTGCAGGCACTGCTGTTATGGTTTCCGCGCCGGAAGTAACCACCCCCGTGGCTGTGCGTTATGCCTGGGCCGATGACGATAGCAAGGCCAATCTGTTTAATGGTGCAGGATTGCCGGCAGCACCCTTCCGTACCGACAACTGGAGATCAATTACAGCTGAAAACAAATATGCACCACCACTTACGCAAAAATAAAAAACCTTTAATCTGTTACATGCAAAAGAATACGCGCAGTTTGATAGGAATAGCAGCCATTACCTTATTTACTTTTTTACAGCAGGATGTGTTTTCTCAAAACGTGACCATACCCCTGGAAACACAACATAATGCGTTGGTGTTACAAACCAATGCCAGCAACAACCTGGGCATTATTTATCTGGGGGCCAGGCTGACCGATAATAAAGAATACGAATCCATTTCGGCCATGTACAGGCAAACTAAGGAATATACCGGGGTTTCGAATGCGGCGTATGCTTCATCGGGCTCGCGCAATTTGTTTGAGCCTGCCATCACCGTAGCCCATGCCGATGGCAATACTTCGCTTGATCTGCAATATGTAAAGCACGACACAAAAAAGCTGGATGACAATACTTCGCTTGTTACCATCGTAATGAAAGATCCTGTGTATGATTTTGAAGTAAAGTTGTTTTATAAAACGTTTTTCAAGGAAGATGTAACCGAACAGTGGAGTGAGATCAGGCATAACGAGAAGGGCAATGTGGTGTTGCAAAAGTTTGCGTCTGCTAATTTGTACCTGAAAGCAGAAAGTTTCTGGTTGCGTCAGTATCATGGCGACTGGGCCAAAGAAATGCAACCCGAGGAAAACCGGCTTACTCATGGCATAAAAACACTCGATTCAAAACTGGGTACCCGGGCCGATCTGTTTCAACCGCCGGTATTTATGGTGTCGCTGAACAAACCTGCCACCGAAGATGAAGGCGATGTGTTGTATGGCGCGCTGGAATGGAGCGGTAATTTCAAGATCGATCTCGAACTCGATAACCAGGATAACCTGCGCATCATTGCCGGAGTGAACAACCATGCTTCGCCGTATAGCTTACAACCGGGTGAAGTATTTACTACCCCTGCATTTTTAACGGTGTTGTCGCATAAAGGAAAAGGCGAAGCCAGCCGTCAATTGCAAGCCTGGGCGCGTAACTATAAACTACTTGATGGAAAGGGAAACCGTCTTACGTTGTTGAACAACTGGGAGAGCACCTATTTTGATTTCAATGAAACGAAGTTAAAAGCGTTGTTGAAAGATACCAAAGAGCTGGGTGTTGATCTGTTCCTGCTCGATGATGGCTGGTTTGCCAATAAATATCCGCGTAATGACGATCATGCCGGATTAGGCGACTGGCAGGAAAATAAGTCGAAGCTGCCCAATGGCATTGCCTCGTTGGTAAGTGAGGCGCAGGCTAATGAGGTAAAATTTGGGATTTGGGTAGAACCCGAAATGGTGAACCCAAAAAGTGAATTGTATGAGAAACATCCCGACTGGGTGGTGAAGCAACCCAAGCGGCCGGAATATTATTTCAGGAACCAGTTGGTGCTCGATCTCACCAATCCGCAGGTGCAGGATTTTGTATTTAATGTGATCGATAACCTGTTTACCAGGAACCCTAACCTGGCGTATATAAAATGGGATTGTAATGCTGTTATATACCATGCATATTCGGCCCATTTGACCAATCAGGCCCATTTTTATTTACAGTATGTACAGGGATTGTACAGTGTGTTGCAAAAGATAAGAAAGAAATATCCAACTGTACCCATGATGTTATGCTCGGGTGGGGGTGGACGCGTTGATTATGCGGCCCTGCAATACTTTACCGAGTTCTGGCCCAGTGATAATACAGACCCGTTGGAACGCATTTTTATGCAATGGGAATATTCTTATTTCTATCCGGCCATCAGCACATCGAACCATGTGACCGATTGGGGCAAACAACCTATCAAATACAGAACAGATGTAGCCATGATGGGTAAGCTGGGTTTTGATATTGTGGTAAGCAAACTGAATGCAAATGATCTCCGGTTCTGTCAGGATGCGTTAAAAACGTATAATGCCTTCAAGCCAATCATTTGGCAGGGTGATCAATACCGATTGCAGGACCCACGGGATAATTCAGTAGCTGCCGTGCTGTATTTGAATGGAGAAAAGAATGCCGGGATTGTCTTTAATTATTTAGTGAGCGACCGTTACGGTGCGGGCAGTGAGCGGCCTGTTCGAATGAAGGGCCTCGATCCGAAAAAACGCTATCAGCTGAAGGAATTGAACCTGTATCCTGGTACTAAGTCAACCATTGCCGATAAAACATATTCAGGTGAATTTTTGATGACAGTTGGATACAACCCTGATGTAAAAGCACGCCGGGCCAGTGTGGTATTGGAGTTAAAGGCAGTGGAGTAGGAGATAAAAATCCGGTTGTATCTTGCAGTTCTTATGGCAAATAAAGTAGCAAAGCTATTAGGTCGGTTTGGACTGGATTGGTTTATCTTATCCCTGATCGGAATGATCATCCTGGCCTCGCAATTTCCCGGTCCGGGTATTGCAAAGGGGCCATTTTCTATATCTTCTTTAGCCAACCTGGGTATTTCATTTATCTTTTTCTTTTATGGTTTGAAGTTAAACCGGAAGAAACTGGTAGCAGGTTTGAGCAACTGGCGTTTGCATATTTTGGTACAGGCAGGAACGTTTATCCTGTTTCCGGTGCTGTTGTTGTTGCTACGGCCTTTGCTCGATCACGGAAATACCCAGGTGTTATGGCTGGGTAGTTTTTTTCTGGCAGCATTGCCTTCCACAGTTTCTTCTTCCGTAGTGATGGTGTCTATCGCCAATGGCAATATTCCTGCGGCTATTTTCAATGCCAGTATTTCCAGCCTGATGGGCATTTTTATTACACCGGTCTGGATGGCGGTGGTAACCGGTGGCCAGCAAAATCATCTGGATATGAGCGATGTGGTGACTAAACTGTTATTACAGATCCTGTTGCCGGTAATAGCGGGTTTGTTGTTGAACCCAACACTGTTGGGGCAAATAGCAGAGAAGTATAACAAGCAATTAAAGTATTTCGATCAATTAGTTATTCTCTCCATTGTATATACCGCCTTCAGCGATTCATTCGATAAACATATGTTCAGCAACCTGGGCATAGGAGAATTATTTATCCTGGGTGTCTGTGTACTGGCCTTATTCTTTCTGGTGTACTTTATTATCAATAACATTGCCCGTTTGCTGCATTTCAACCGGGAAGACAGGATCACGGCCACTTTTTGTGGTTCCAAAAAATCACTGATCCACGGGACCGTAATGGCAAAGGTGATCTTTATGAACAATCCGCTCCTGGGTATTTTGCTGTTGCCGGTAATGTTGTACCACGCCCTGCAATTGATCACCGTAAGTATCATTGCACAGGGCATGGCGCGAAAGCATAAGGTGGGACACTCTTAACCCAGCTTAACAGAGGTCATGGTGAGGGAGCCACCAACGGCTTTGTCATTGAAAAATGATACATTGTCTTTCGGTCCCTTCAATCCCAACGTATACAACAATGGCAGATAGTGTTCTGGCGTGGGAATGGCCAGCAATGCATCTCTGCCCAACTCACTAAAATTGATCAATGGTTTATGATTGCCATCCAGGATCAATGATTTGAATGTAGAGTTGAGGTTAATTGCCCAATCGTAGCCATAGTTTTCTTCATTCAATTTATCCCAGGCTACCATTCTCAGATTGTGTACCATGTTGCCGCTTCCAATGATCAATACGCCTTTTTTGCGCAGGCTGTACAATTCTTTCGCCAGGTCATAATGGTATTGCGGTCCTTTGGAATAATCGATGCTCAATTGCAATACAGGGATTGTTGCATCGGGATACATATGACGAACGATGGTCCAGGTGCCATGGTCCAGGCCCCAGTCGTGGTTCAGTTCAACCTGTGTGCTGGTGATCAAACCGGCTGTTTCCTTTGCCAGTAACGGATCGCCAGGGGCGGGGTATTGTACTTCAAATAACTCCCTGGGAAAACCACCAAAATCGTGGATCGTTGGGGGAAAGTCCATGGCTGTTATTTTCGTGCCTTTCGTAAACCAGTGGGCCGAGACCACCAATACTGCTTTTGGTGTTGGGATCTCTTTGGCCATTTGCGTCCACCGGCGACTGAATTCTGTATCCTCAATTCCATTCATGGGCGAACCGTGCCCCACAAACAACACCGGCATTAGCTGATCCTGTTCAGGTAAACTATTGGTGAAATTGTTAAATGCTGACAAGGTTGTCATGCCTACTGCTCCTTTTATGATATTTTGTATGAAATGTTTTCTCTCCATTTACTGCAATCCTATTTGTTTTGCATAGGTTTGGTTATCCCAGAAAAGATGTTCTTCCTTCATCACCCCGTTTTCCCAAATACCAATGGTAGCCATGGGCATTTTGAAAGCTTTGCCGGTTGGTTGAATGAATTTGCCATTCCCAACAGGCATGGGTTTGGTAAAAGTACCTTCAAAGACGCCTGTTGCCAAGGTATAGTTGCCAGAGCCAAATTTTATTGGGTGTTCCTTAATACGGGTATCGGGTGCATATACAAATAATTTCTTCAGGTCCTCGATGTGAACGTCAATACCCTGTGCCATATGCCCATCGGGCCAGAATACTTTAATGTCCGGGGCATGACTTTCTTTTAAGCGGTCCCATTTTTGATTGCTAAAGACATCAAAATCCAGCTCATCGAATTTCTTCAGGTTGGAAGAAATGGTGTCGTTGGCTGCCACTAAATCCATTGCAATTTTTTTCAGGCTATCAATGTTTTCGGTAGAGCTGTTTGTTGCATTGGGTGCATGTTGACAGCTCAGAAAAGCACTTATAGTTACGAAGCCAAGCGCCATCCAAAGCGAATAAAGGGTTGTCTTTTTCATGTTATACTTTTTAAATGATTGAATGGGTGATCAGTTATGTAATACTTTCCAACCAGCTACCCAGTTGTAGTTATATTTCATGGTTAATTGAATTAGTAACAAAGCCATGTTCTCTAATGTTCGGCTCCAGGGTAATTCACCGGCCACTAATGGGTTCAACCCGATTGCTTTCGCTAATGCTGAAACGGTATCCAGCGACTGGGCATCATTGCCGGCAATAAGCGTGTCAATCTGTTTGCCATCAATGATGGTATTGGCAAAATCGGCAGCAAATACGGTATTGAAAGCTTTTACCACTTTTGAATTAGGTAACAGTTGTTGCAGATGCTCCGCGGCACTGGTGTCGGGTGAAGTAACCAGTCCGCTGTAAGTCTCATTTAATGGGTTGGAAATGCTGATCACGATCTTCTGGTTAGCCACCTCTTTTATTTTGGCCGCTATTTCTTTCTCAGCAGCATAAGGCAGGGCAAGGAGGATGATGTCTGCTTCCCAGGAAGCATTGGTAGGGCATTCCATAGCCTCCACTTCAGCGGCGGGGTTTCCTTTTTTTATGTCTTCCACCAGGCTTTTCACTTTGTCTGTATGTTGGGCAAAAAGCAGTAATCTGTTATTGGTTTTTGATAATGATTTAGCAATGCCAGAACCCATGTTACCAGTAGCGCCTATAATTGCAATAGTTTGTTTTGTGCTCATGATGTTGTTTTTGATAACACAAAACTACTACAGCGGGGAGCCTGGCTCCAATGCTTCCAGGCAAGAAATAATATTGCTTTTGATCAATGAAAAACGTTGATTTTTGTCAACGGTTTCTATAACAGGCTATTTACGGTTGCTGATCCGGCTTCGTACGCGGCTCAAGGTTTCGGCGGAGAGTCCCATAAAGGAAGCGATCATATGCTGGGGAATCCGTTGAAAAAGGGTGGGATACATTTGGTTAAATGCCAGGTAACGTTCTTCCAGCGGCAGGCTGATCATATAAGTGGTGCGGCGTTGCAGGGCCATATAGGCATCGGTCATCAACAGCCGGATATATGTTTCGTATTTAGGCATCGTTTGCAACAGCTCGTCATGGGCCTGTTTGCTGAGCAATATGAGTTCGCAATCTTCCAGGGCATCAATATTCCAGGTGGCGGGTTCTGCCTTGATAAAGCTGTACAGGTCGCCCAGCGTCCAGCCCTCCAGGGCAAAGGCCGTTATATGTTCATCACCGGTCTCATCGAGTACATAGGCCCGTAAGGCGCCTTTCTCCACAAAGCAAATGCTTTTGCATACATCGCCTTCCTGCAGGAAGTATTGTTTTCGGCGTAGCTTTTTGGGGGTAAGGTATTGTTTTACGAATGCTTCTTCTTCGGCGGTAAGGGCTACTTTTTCGTTGAATTTCCGGAAGAATAAGTCGTACATAGGCATTATGTTATTGTAATACGCGAATATACCAAATGCAGGCATTCTGTATCATTACCGTACACCAACCGCCTGGTTTTGCACAGGGGATGATCATTTACCGATCTGAAAGAATGACCAACGGATCCCAACCGGTCGAAAGATTTTGCACAGGTAAAAATGAAAGTGAGAAGAGCTGCAAAACAGAATGAGCGATTTGCTATTAATATAGAGAACCAAAAAAACGGCGGCATAGTTACTTTTTCCTGGGATGAAACAGAAGTTTTTGCTTCCTTCCTGATCCTGAGCTTGAGTAAATAAATTAGTTAATTGCTTGTTAAGCAATCTGTTTTATATATGATTCATATTAAATTACTATTGATTACAATAGTCTTGCTGAAATCTTTTTTGCACTTGTTTGCACAAATTCAAATTTCCATGTAAAATTGTATCATGTCTATGGTAGCAGAAATGGGCCTGTATAACTACCTCTTAACAAAGAATATTCCGGGGGTAAAAGAGAAGACTGCTTTTCATACAATAAAAAAAGGAACCTGGTTGTACGGGGCGCCCCAGCGTTTTACAGATATTTATGAGATCATTAGCGGCGCTGTAAAACTGGGCCGCCTATCGCCCAAAGGAAAAGAATGCGTGTATGAGATCGTAACGCCAGGTGAATTTTTTGGTAACCTTGCCTTTCTGCCCGATGCGCCTTTTAATGAATTCAGCAAAACACTAACAGCTACTGAGATCCGTTCTTACGATCTTAATTTTTTAAAGCATTTGATGACGCATGACCCGGAAGTAGCGGAATTATTCTACGGTAAGATCGTTGAACGCTGGAACAAAACGGAGTCCCTACTTTTTTATATTCGCTCTTACGAACCAAGAAAGCGTATTGAAATGCTGCAGGCAGCCATGCATAAAAAGATCATGACCGCTGTAAACAGAGAGGTCTTCCTCGACAAAATAATCTCTTTACAGGATATGGCCGACCTCACTGCTACTACCCGTCAACTGGTAGCCGATACGTTGCATTCTGCTTTGTAAGTGGTGAGTGGTGAATTGTGAGTTGACTCGCTATTTTTTTTAATTCCGAATATTCGCGAACCTACTCACCGGTGGTCGCTCCGATTCATTGGGACGCTTTTTTTATTACCATACATTATCGAGGCTTTCCGGGGTATAAGTAAAGTTCCTCTCTTTAAAATAAGAGTTGTTCCCCGCCTTCGTTTGCACGCTATTTTTCCCAAAAGCTTTAAACAGGAACGATATAGGCACCAGTATTATAAAAAAAATAAGCGTAAGAATGATCTTGCTTGTCACGAACCCCAGTCCTTCCGCGAGCTTCATCCATACAACATGGACCTTTTCTGCCAATGAGGGAATAAACAGACCAATAAACCCCAGGATCATTGCGGATAGAAAAAAGTAACTATTATTAGTGGTCCGGTAAAAGACCATCAGGGCCAATACCAAAACCAGTATAGTTTCCAGTGTTTTGTTCCTGGTCATAGTGTTTAAAATAAGGTGTAGATAAATGGCGCGAGTGCAGTTCCGCCCAGGATAATTAAAAGGCCCAGCAACAATAGTACAATGATAAGGGGGGCCAGCCACCATTTCTTCCTTGCTTTTAAAAAGGTCCAGATATCTTTTAACGTTTCCATTGTTGAGTGTTTGCTTTGTTGAATGAAGGATCAATCCAGTGTGAATTCACGTTTCCAGTCAGATCTTTCCTGCCATTCGGGTTGGTCTTTTTTGCAAAAAATAAAGTTACCCATTATTAAATAATCCATACCGGTTCGCATAAAACAGCGGTATGCCTCTTCAGGGGTATTAACAACCGGTTCGCCACGCACATTAAAACTCGTGTTGATCATTACAGCACAACCTGTTTGCCGTTTAAAGGCATGCAGCAGTTTCCAGAAACGGGGGTTAGTCTCTTTATGTACTGTTTGTATCCGGGCTGAATGATCGATGTGGGTGATGGCCGGCAAATTACTGCGTTGAAAATACAATTTATCTAACAGGCCTTTATGTTCATAGCCTGGCGGATAGGGGAGCTGTCTTTCTTTTTTTATGGGCTTCACCAGTAACATATACGGCGAGGCTCCTTCATATTCAAAGTAACTGGCAACTTCTTCTGCCAGAACTACGGGTGCAAAGGGCCGGAAGCTTTCCCGGAATTTGATCTGTTCGTTCAGCTTCTTTTGCATTTGCGGATCGCGGGCGTCGGCGAGGATGCTTCTGGCACCCAACGCGCGTGGACCGAATTCCATTCGGCCCTGATGCCAGCCTATTATATTTTTTTCCGCTATTAAGCGGGCTGTTTCATTTAATAAGGCTTCTTCTTCCTGGAACTGTGTATAGGGAGCCCCGTACTTTCTTGCCACGGCAAGTATTTCCAGACTGCTGTATTCGGGTCCCAGATAAGAGCCTTGCAGGTTGTCCATATCTGTTGCAGGTACCTTTCGTTCCCCATCAAAATAAATATGGTGTGCGGCCAACGCTGCACCCAATGCGCCGCCAGCATCACCGGCGGCCGGTTGAATGAACAGTTGGTTGAAGATACGGGCATCGTCCAGCTTCCCATTGGCTACACAATTTAAGGCTACACCACCGGCCATGCATAAAGCGGTTGCCCCTGTAAGCTTTTTAGCTTCCCGGGCAAGGTTCAATACAATTTCCTCTGTTACCTCCTGGATAGCCAGGGCAAGGTCGCAATGGTGTTGTTCCAGGGGCGTTTCCTGTTGGCGACGGGGAAAACCAAACAAAGTCTGCCATTTATTATCGTACACCATCCGGTCACCGGTAGCATAACTAAAATATTCCTGGTTCAGGAATATTGATCCATCTGCTTTCACATCAACCAGCTGCCGGGTGATAATGCCTTTAAATCGCTTTACCTGCTCAGAACCCGGATTGCCATAGGGAGCAAGCCCCATTAATTTATACTCGCCAGAATTGACCTTAAAGCCGCAATAATAGGTAAACGAAGAATATAATAGACCCAGAGAATGTGGGAAATGCAATTCTTTCAGGATGGTGATCTTGTTACCGTCTCCTATGCCAATAGAAGCGGTAGCCCATTCACCCACACCATCAATGGTTAAAATAGCCGCCTTGTCAAAGGGGGACGCATAAAAGGCACTGGCGGCATGCGAAAGATGATGTTCGGTAAATAAGAGGCGCACTTTCTTCTTATCAATTTTTTCAATGCTGTTCAATGCCTCCCGGATATTTTTTTTCAGGAACAATTTCTCTTTGATCCATACGGGCATCGCCATCATAAAGGATTTCCATCCTTTGGGTGCAAATGCGTAATAGGTTTCCAGCAACCGTTCAAATTTCAGCAGTGGTTTATCGTAAAATACAATTGCATCTATTTCATGGAGGCTACGCCCCGCATATTCAAGACAGAATTTAACGGCATTGGAAGGGAATGCGGCATCATGCTTTTTTCTGGTGAATCGTTCCTCCTGCGCTGCCGCGATAATATTGCCATCTTCGATGATGGCCGCAGCGGAATCATGGTAGAAGGCCGAAATACCTAGGATTGTTTTTGGGGCGGCCTTCTCGCTCATTTTATTCATACGCAAAAGAATGAAAATTGCGGGAAATAACAGATTTTAGCTCCGGGGTTATGATCTCGGCCACTTTCAACGCTCCGGTATTGGTAAAATGCGCGCCATCATAAAAATAGCTGCTGTTTTTCGGCAATAGGGTGGACAAATCGATCAGGGGAACATTTTTCTGCGCACAAACATGTCTCGTCACATCATTATAAAGTTCCAGTACGGCTAACAAACAACGTCCATTCATCTCCTGCCCTGTGTCGAATGTTTCGAGGTTTACCCCTGTAACAGGATCATTTCCCCGTCCGAACAAGATGGCCTGCGTCATAAACACCGGCATGATGCCATACTGTTTGCAGGTATCTATCAACTGCCCCAGCCGTTGTTGGTAGCTGGTCAGATATTTTTGCTGTTGCCCCTTACGCACTGCGATCTGTTGATCGGTCATTATTTTGACCTTGCCTTTTGACAGATCGATCATCGTGTTGGTCGTATTATTCATTTTCTGCGCTCGCCAGCCCCTCACCAGGTTCAGCCCCAGGTTCAAGACCTCGCTGTTATTGAAAATATAATGTTTCAGGTCTGAATACCCGCCTTTCCTGTTCAATTCGTCATGAAAGGTAGGCTGATCATTTTCCATGTCATTTATACCTGCATAGAACAGGATCATTTTGGGTTTGAGCTTGATCAGATAATCGTTCAGCAATACCTGGTGGCCAAAAGAGGAATGTCCATCAAACCCGGCATTATTAAGCCACAGGTTTTTAAAGTAAGGGTTTAGCTGCTGCCCAAGCTGGTAAGGCCAGGTTTTATTATCTGCCAGAAAATGGCATTCGGTAGTACTTCCTCCAACGGTTAAAATGGTGAGGTGATCGTTCCAGGTAGCAGGTTTTTCCGGCCCTCGGAAACCCAGGCTGTTTCTGGAATTTGTTATGACTGGGTCCAGTTTGGGGTTGATCTTATTGTTAATGATCTGCTTTTGGTTAATTGGCAGCAATATCTGATTGCCCCGGATCCTGAAATTTAAAGGGTTATATATGCGCAATAAAATTTCCAGAAGAGCAAATACCACAATAAAAAGATAGAGGGAGTAGAGGATTTTCCGGCGCAGTGAAGAATTTGCCATTCAGGTAATACAGATATAGAATTAGGGCCAAATATAGCTAAAAAACAAATACCCTGTTTGCGGCCTTTACTGCCCCTTTTATCTCCTCTACTCATATTACCTTTTTGTCTACGCATTGATGTTGTATACCGCATTACGGCTTAATTTACAGGGCATTGGTAAATTTGATGTAATGACACCGGCACAACCTGCTTTTTCCTCAAAATGGATCCATACGGCCGTATGGATATTGCTGTTGGGCGTCCCCGGCTTTTTGTTATGGGACACGCGCTTTTTTGGGTTGTCGGTCACTTTTTACCTGTTGACCACCCTGTATCATATTGGCCTGTTTTATTTTAATGCCTTTTACCTGTATCCCAAACTGTTGAATAAAAGGACCTGGTGGTTGTACCTCATTTGCCTGGTGGCCATCGTTTGTATTTCCGGTTTTGCCAAAGTGTTCTTTTTGCAGCTTAATCCCGGGTTTCAGATTACTCCCATTAACCGCCGGCTGATCTTTTTCCCATTGGTGCCGTTTTTATTTGCCAGCATTATTTACCGCCTGATTTATGACCGCATTCGGTTTGAAAGAATGGAAAAAGAAGCCCGTGCGCAACGGCTGGATGCCGAGTTGAAATTATTGCGATCACAGGTGAGCCCGCATTTTTTATTCAATATGCTCACCAATATGGTATCCATGGCCCGCCTGCAATCGAACCTGCTGGAACCTTCTTTGATCCGGTTGTCGGAGTTGTTGCGGTACATGTTGTATGAAAGCAATGAAGAAAAAATTGCCATTGCCAAGGAAATAGAACAAATAGAGAACTATGTTTCGCTGCAGCAGTTGCGGTTTGGAGAAGATGTGGCCATTTCGCTGGAAATTCAAAACGATTACCCCGAAAGAATGATAGAACCCATGCTGTTGGTGCCGTTTATCGAGAACGCCTTTAAACATGGCATTGGCATGGTAAAGGACCCGTTTATACATATAACCCTTGTTGTAAAAGAACATCAACTCGATTTTAGGGTGGTGAACAATTATAATGCGGCAAATCTGTCTAAGGACAGGCATTCAGGTATTGGCCTTAACAATGTAAAGAACAGGCTGGAGCTGTTGTATGCGAACAATTACCAGTTAAACATAGTCAACAAGGGCGGCATTTATTCCCTTCATTTAAATTGTAAACTGTTATGATGCGTTGTATTGCCGTCGATGATGAAAAATGGGTGTTGGACCTGCTGGTTGATAATATCAGCCGGGTGCCTTTTTTACAATTGGTGGGCCGTTGTAAAAATGCCCTGGAAGCTACGGAAATGTTACACCGCGAAGACGTGGACCTTGTTTTTCTGGATATTCAAATGCCCGGACTGGATGGCATTCAATTCGTGCAATCACTGCAACACCCGCCCATGATCATTTTTGTTACCGCGTATAAAGAACATGCCTGGGAAGGTTTTGAACTGGCAGCTGTTGACTATCTGTTAAAACCTGTTTCGTTCGAACGTTTTTTAAAGGCCTGCAACAAGGCGCAGGAATTATTCCGCCTGCAACAAAAAGCAACCACCACCAAAGAACTGCCGTCCTCGTTTTTTGTATATGTTGAATACAATCAGATAAAGATCAATATAAATGAGATCGTGTATATAGAAGGGATGAAGGATTATGTGAAGATACATGTGATCACAACTACCAAACCCGTGATCACCAAAATGAGCTTAAAGGCACTGGAAGATAAATTACTCCCATACCGGCTGGTGCGCATACATAAATCCTACATTATTGCCGCCGATAAAGTAACAGCGGTTAAACGTGATATCATTTGTTTGGGCAGCATTGAATTACCGCTTAGTGAAAGTTATAGGGCGGCTGTTGAAGCGGTACTTCCCCTTAATAAGTAAGCTTGTCTACACATCTTCCTCCTTCCTCTACTCACGCCGGGAACAGCTAAGCCATGGGGGTAGCTTTGTATCGTACTCTGAGCGGAGTCGAAGAGTCGGTAAAAGGCCCTGAGCGAAGTCGAAGGGCCATTTCTTAAATCTAAAATTTAGTGTATGTTCCCGTTATTCATTTTATTACGTGTGCTTTTTATAGCCTGTATGGTATTTATTATTGGCGCCATTTTCGGCAATTTTTCGCAAAGAAGAACACTCAGTGTTTTTAGTAAGGTAGCCGCCATTCTGGTGATCGTATTGTTTTTCGCTACTACCGGGTTGAGTATGCGTTTTGGCTGGAACCGGTATCGCGATTACCGCGGCCATCATTATTATGAACGTTGTGACCGTTTACCTGCCGATTCAACTGTAAATAAATAAACCTAGATCTATGAAAGCATCAACCGAAAGGAAGATAATCCGGTTGTTACACATCGTGTTGAGCATTCCTATTCTTGGTTATATATACGGTCCATTGGCCACCATGCCGCGCCAGTCCATGGTAGTAAAATGGATCATTATGCCAGTACTGATCCTTTCAGGCTTTTGGTTATGGAAGGGGCATTTACTGCGCAAGCGACTGAGGAGGTGGTAAAACTGTGACATTATAGGGCAAGGACAATAGTGCGACAAGCCGTCGCACTATTGTAAAGATTTTGGCAACAAGCTGCTGCCAAGTTATCTTACAATGACACAAGCGGCCCAAAGCGGTTATAATAAAGTGTGATTACCTTTAAATACAATGGCACAAGCGGACGCTTGCGCCATTGTAGAGGTCCCAATGAGGGTATAATGAGGTATGGAGCTCTTATTCCTTGGTAATATTGATCAACGCACGCCGGTTCTTGCTACGTCCATCAGGATTATCACGGCCATTGATCAATTCCATTTCAAGCGGACAGCAGGCTCCGAATGATTCAAAGGTTATGCGACTGGCTGCAATGCCTTTTTGAATAAAGTACCCGGCACAGGCCCGCGCACGGTGGTCAGAAAGTATTGCATTGTACTCATTGCTACCCTTACCATCGGTATAACCGGAGATCTGCAAGGTAGCAGTAGGTATTTCCAGCAGTACATTGTATACGGAATCCAGTTTGCGTACCGCTTCCTTCTTCAGGTTATACATATCGAAGTCGAAGTAAACGGTAACAACATTCTCCGCGCGTAATATAAATTTTTTCTCAATGAAGATCTCTGTATTGAAATGCTGATCGGTGAGCAGATTGGAGTTGTCTGTTTTTTTGATGGCGACCAGCGCTGCCGTATCGCGGTAATTTTGTTTAGATACCGCCACGTTCTCATTGGTGAACGAATTATCTACGTTGTCAAATACATAATTACCGTTTATGTCGGTAGTGGTTTGTGTGGTTTTGCCATCAGGGGTTGTAAGCACCACATTGGCCTCAGGTATGGGCTTATGGGTCCTGGTGTCAAGCACCACACCGCTCATGCGGTTGTATTTGGGTAGTTTGTTTATGCGGTAGGTTTCCAGGCAGCAACCACTGCCTCTGTCAGAACCGATGAGGGCATCACTCAACAAGGCATTTTTTTCAAGGGCATAGAAATAAATATCATCCCTTGAGGAGTTAACCGGGTAACCTATATTTTCCGGCGTGCTCCAGGTAATGGTATTGCCCTGGGCAGAAAACAGATCAAAGCCCCCCATGCCCTGACGGCCATTGGTAGAGAATACCAGCGTATTGCTATTGCTGTGGTAAAAAGGCGCCTGTTCATCTCCGGTGGTATTAATGGTCCTGCCGGCATTCTCCGGTTCACCCACGCTGCCATCTCCATTAAGCGCTGCATACCAAATATCGAAACCACCGGTACCGCCTGGGCGGTCTGAGGTGAAATACAGGTATTTGCCGTCTGCCGTACAAAAGGGTTGCTTACTGCTGTATCCATTGGTGTTTATGCCGTCCACTAATTGTGGGGCTGACCAGCTTCCATTTACCTGTTTAATAACATAGATGTTCGATACAACCCGGCCGTTTTGTTTTTGCCATTGGGTAAAGTAAATGCTGTTGCCATTAGCAGTAATGTTGGCAGCACCCTGGTTCATCAACGGGCCTGCATCGGGTAATTTCAATTGGGTAATCTGGGTAAGCGTGTCATTATTCAGAACCGCCTGAAACAGGTGGCTGTTATTCGGGTTATAGCCTTTTATTTCCGGGGAGTCGGTTTTGGTCCTGCTGACCAGGTATTGATTACCCTGAATGGGGGTAACTGCGAAGGTGCCCCTTTCATAACTGTCGGGTATAGTGAGTTTTCTTAAGCGAGCCAACACGGTGTCGGGCCGGTCTATTTGTTTTTTGATATACAGCAAGGTGGCCCATTCCTGTTCAGCCGGCTCCATAAACTGTTTATGTGTATTGGTTGACTCCAGGTACTGGCGCAGGTTGTCAGATGCTTCCGCATATTGTCCCAGGCTGCGTTCGCACACGGCCATCCAGTATAATGCGTCAATATTGTCTGTACATTTTTTATAAGTAGAATCAGCTTGCAGCCAGTAATGCGCCAGGCGATAGCTTTCGGCCTGTTTGTACAAAACGGCTTCGCGGGATACCTTTTTAGGTAACCTGTAGTTTAGTTTACCTCTTTTTGAATATACGGGGAAAACCTCGTCATTCCGGGTATTGGCTGGTGGGTTCAACACCTGCTCATATAAATTAGCGGCTGTATAATATTCACCAGCGGCAAAATATTGATCGGCCAGTAACAGCGGATCTTTTGTTACCATTACCTGCTGGGCCCGGCAGGGTAACCAGCTGAGGCAGACAACCAGGCAAACTATTTTGAAAAATGTAAGCATTCGCATAGTAATCAATTAAAGTCTGGCACAACGGATAAAGTCAACAACGCTTCTTGTGCCCGACCGTTTAACGTAAGACAGGCTTAGTTCAAAACTGTTTACATTTTTAGTCATGGAACCCAGCTTCGAGTTATTCACGTCATAGCTCAGGCCAATGACAAAGTTTTTGTAATCAATACCTACATAAGGTGCTACCGCATCTTTACCGCGGTAATAACCACCCAGCATAAAATCGGTATCTGCATCAACGTTTATTTGTCCGTATACCCCAACCATGGCTTCAGAAGCGGTGCCCTGACGCATATACAGGATATGCGGAACAATGCGCGTGCGGTCCGATAAATTATAGCTTACGCCTCCATGGATCGAGTACCGCATGGGGATGGTATTCAATTCTGTGCTTTGGGTACTGATGATGGGGTCTTTTGGTTTATTAAGATGGTATATTGAAAAGCCGCCAAACGGGTTGAATTTCTTATCAGCTGCCGCATCAAAATACATAGCGCCGGCACCAATATCCAGTACCGTTGAAGAAGTATGGGAAAACGTTTCTGTGGTTGGGTTATTGGCAGAGTAGCCAGTGATGGGGTCCCATTGTTCTCCCCATTTGAATTTTGATTTGTTTACCCGGCGATTAATAATACCACCCTGCATGGCCAGCACAACATGGTGCCGCAGTGCAGGGCCGAATTTAATGCCGGTATAGGCAAAAGAGGCGGAGGTAGTAAGGTAGTTAAAACCACCATCACCAGCCGACTGATTCAACAGGTTTACACCTAACCCCACGTTCTTGTTGGTACGGGCATCGAATGAGAGACCCATAGTGCGGTAAGGATTGGTGATGCTTCCCCATTGGTTCCTGAAAATGCCGGACACCCGGTAGTCTCCATCGGCGCTGCCGGCCAGGGCCGGGTTCAGGTACATGGGGAATGTATAGTGTTGCGTAAAGTGCGGGTCTGTTTGTGCCACTGTTTTTCCAACAGATACAAGCAACAACCAGGCTGTGCACCAAACGGTTTGTATGATCAATTTTTTATTCATTGCAGTAGTAAAGTGTGGTTACAGGGATTGGGTTATTTATCGTACGATAGTAATAGAACCTTTCCTGTTTATCTGCCGTCCATCGGTAGTCATCGCTTTCAGGATATAAACATACACGCCTACCGGTTGTGGGCTGCCTTTGAACTTGCCATCCCAGCCCTGTTTTTTATCGGTTATGCTTATCATTTTCTGCCCCCACTGATTGAAAATATGCATCTCAAACGTGGCGATGTAATTGCTGTACACATATAAAAGGTCATTCTTGCCATCGCCATTGGGCGAAAATACATTGGGCACAAAGATGTCCTTATCAAGCGGCAGCACGGTTATTTTGTACGACTGGGTGGCGCCTATACAACCATTTACATAGGGGGTGGCGGTAACCACACCGGAAATGGGATCGTTGGTCATATTGGTGGCGGTGAACGAGGGTACCACGCCTGAGCCTGAACCTGCCAGTCCAATGCCCGGGTTGTTATTGTTCCAGTTGATACCTGTAACCGGAATATCTATCGGGAAATCGTAGTAGGGCAGGACCGCGCCATCGTACACCGAGGTGTCTTTTCTTACATTAATGATGGAAGGGACTGGGCTCACCTGGTAATCAAAAGACGCGTCAACAGCACACTGTCCCGTTGCCGGCTTAAAAGTATACAGGGCGGAATTTTGATCATCTACAATGGCTGGTGTCCAGGTGCCAGTGATCCCGTTTTTCGAAATGCCTGGTAACACTGGTGATCTTGCGTTTATACAGGCAGATTGGGAAGGCCCGAGTGAAAAAGTAGGTGTAAGTATCGGGTTCACCGTTACGGTTAACGTCATTTTAGGTGCACAGGGATCGCTGGTGCTTGTAAAAACGTAGGTTCCGCTTTTTGTATTGCTTACAACAGCCGGGGTCCAGGTGCCGGTCATGCCATTGTCGGTATTAGCGGGCAAAAGCGGCGCCGGATCACCATTACAAATGGTATCGACTGAATTGGGAAAATTATTGAATACGGGTGGTATGATGGGATTGACAGTCAATGTATAAGGCACGGGAATACCACATTGACTGGGATTATCGGGTGTGAACAGGTAGGTACCGGTATTATTGGGGTCAACCACTGCCGGGGTCCAGGTGCCGGTGATACCATTGGTGGACGTATTGGGCAGGGTTGGAACGCCATCGCCTTTACAGATAGAATGCGTGTTTTGAAAGGTAAAAACAGGTACTACAGTCGGATTTACGGTAAGCGAAAAAGTGGTACCCTTATAACAGCCGGGGGTGGTTTGCGTAAATACATAAGTGGCAGAACGGGTGGGGTCAACCACTGCCGGGGTCCAGAATCCGGTAATTCCGTTCGTTGATGTATTTGTTAATAGAGGTACAGTACCATTATTACAGATTATCTGGCTTTTCCCAAACGAAAATATCGGCTCCTCCTTGGCATTCACCGTCACAGTTAAAAAAGCTGGTCTGCCGCAAGGGCTAAACGGAGTAAATGTAAAGGTGTAAGTACCTGGTATTGTTGTATTTACCGTTGATGGGTTCCAGGTTCCACCATACCCTTCGAGTGAGACAGCGGGCAAAGTCGGCGCCGGGTCTCCTTCACATACATCCGGAATAGGGTTGAAGGTTGGTATTAAATACGGGTCTTGCAGGGGGACGATCTGCGTATAAGTCAACGTCGTTCCCCCGGAGGTGAATTTAAAATTGCGATAGCTTCCCTGCGATAAATTGGGGATCGTTAACTGACCTGACGCGTTTGTAAGTAAGGTAATCGGTCCTCTTGCTATACCATCTGCAGAATAGCTTACCTGATAGGAGGTATTGGCAGTAAATCCGTTAAAGGTAATTAACCCTTCAGATCCATGACAGGTGATAGGGTTGCCGCTTATTTGCAAGGTTACGGTTTGCGAATGGGCATAATTACAACATAGTGTAAGTATACACCCAATAAGTAGGTAGGGTAAAATTTTCATTTCAATGGCTAAAAGGGGTAATAGCTGGGGTGAATAATCAGGTCCTCAAGCCAGGTTTTAACAGCTAATTGCATAAAATCTGGTAAAAATAACAAAACCATTGAAAGCACCTAATATAAGTTGATATCCGTGCAGTTTTCGACCATACGTGTGTCATTTTTGATTATAAATGTGTAAGAAAAAAGGGAAATAAGGTGATATTTCAATAAAGCATAATCTGTCGTAACCTTTAAAAATACCGAGGTCTAAGAACGCTTTGGCCGGAATCCTTATTATATAAATATTCCATTTGAGCCATTTCTTTTTTACCAACTTCATATATAACTTCACCTGAAGAAAAGGTAAAATATACCCATGAACCGACATCTAACCCTGTTCACCGTACTCTGCCTTGCCTGCCTGTACACTACAGCACAAGAAAATAATCCGCTTATAAATTCTGCAGAGGCCATTCAGGCCGGCGTCAAACTTTTTGATGATGGTAAATACAAGGAAGCGTTGAAGGAATATGAACGGGTAAAAGTTGGCGACACCAATTATGTAATGGCATTGTATGAAATAGCGATGACCTGTTCGGCCGATAGCCAGTATACCCGGGGGATACAGGTGTGTAAGGAAGCGCTTTCTCTTAATACAGAGAAAGAGCGTAGTCCTGAACTCCTGGTGCAATACGGCAACCTGCTCGATTATGATAACCAACAGGAACGCGCCCTTCAGCTATTTGATTCGGCATTGGCCATTTACCCGGCCTATACAGGTTTATATGTAAGCAAGGGCACTACATTCATTCGAATGAAAAAATATAAAGAAGCCGAACAGCTGTTTAAGCAGGCATTGCTGATAAACCCTTTTTCCGCAAGTGCCCATTATAAACTGGGCGTTTGTGCATTAAACCAGGGTAATGTAGTGCCGGCCTACCTGAGCCTGATGGCCAATATCATTATGGAACCCGATGGCAGGTGGTCTGCTAACGCCATTAATATGCTGGATGATATTGCAAAAAACAAAGACTATGTGGTAGAGCTGGTGAATAATCGCAAGGAAGAACAGTCAGAGAACTTCCGTACAATTGAACAGATCGTATTGTCGAAAATTGCACTGGACAACAATTATAAATCCATCATCGAGCTGAACGATCCCATTTCAAAACAATTACAGGTGATCTGTGAAAAACTTGACTACGATGAAAACGACCCTGATTTCTGGATGCAGTTCTATGTTCCCTTTTTCCGCAAAGCATTTGAAGAAAAGAAATTCAATAACCTGGTGTATTATGCCTTTTCGGGCGTAAATATCCCGGCCATTAAGGAGTACAACCAGAAGCATAAAAAAGACCTGGAAACATTCGTTACAGAAACGGTGGAGTACTTAAAGCTGATAAGGGCTACCCGCGAATTACAATTGGCTAAACGGAATTACAAAGGTGCCTGTTTTTATTTTCAGAACGGTCAATTGATAGGGAAAGGAGTGAGCCCCGACAATGGTACAACCCTCACCGGCACCTGGGAATTTTATTACCCCTCGGGAAATAAAAAGGCTGTCGGTACCTACAATGAAAAAGGGGAAAAGGAAGGCTCCTGGAAATATTATTATTTTACCGGGCAGTTAAAGGGCGATGAAATATACCATAATGGCAAACAGGAAGGAAAGGAAACCTACTTCTATGAGAATGGCCTTGTTTCTTCCTCCGTTTATTATAAGGATGGGCAGCCCAATGGCGAGCACTTTTTTTATTATAAGAACGGCGCCGTAAAGACCATTGAACAAAAGGAAAATGGAAAATTGACCGGGAATAAAAAAGTATTTACAGAAAGCGGGGTTTTGCAATCTGTGGCCATGTATACAAATGGCAAAAAGAACGGGCCATTTAAAAGTTATTATGCTAATGGGGCTGTAGAACTGGAAGGCAGTTATGCTGAGGAACAGTTGACCGGCCCTTATAAGGCTTACTTTGAAGATGGAGTAGTGTCATTGGTGGCGCAGTATGATCAGGATAATCTGGTGGGGGAATTGAAAAAGTTTCATGCCAATGGAAAACCTAAAAGCGTGGAAACCTATAACAATGGTGTGCTGGAGGGGGAATACGTTTCCTACTACGAAAACGGCCAGGCATATACCCGCTATACCAACAAAAAAGGAAAGGTTAACGGGGATGTACAGTATTATGACAAGGACGGAAAAATGTATTCGATCCTTACGTTTGATGATGATAAAGTGAGAACAGCCAAATATTTTGATAAAACGGGAAAACAGATCAGTATTTCCGAAACCAGTAAAGGCAGGCTCAACATGCTCGCTTACACGCCTGAGGGCAATAAAAAAGTGTTAACCCCATACAATACAAAGGGTATAGTGGAAGGCTCCCTGGTGTATTATTATGGTTCCGGTAAGGAAAAAGAGACCAATACTTACGCCAATGGTGAGTTGAATGGGGAAGCGGTTACCTATTATAGCAATGGGCAAAAAAAGATCACAATTAACTATGTAGCCGATAATAAAGACGGTTATTATATTTCCAGGTTTATACATGGTGGTAAAGAAGAGGAAGGATGGTATAAAAATGGACAGTTAGAAGGAGAATGGTTCAATTATAATGAAACAGGAAGCCTTATTACCCGGTCGAACTTTTTGAACGGTGAGTTGAATGGATTAAAAACCGGATACTGGCCAAACGGTAAAAAAGAAAGCGAATACCTGTACGATATGGGCGTTATGCTTGAAATGACCGAATATGATACTACAGGCAGGGTAATAAACCAGGTAAAGCTGAAAAACGGCTCTGGCAAGCTCACCTCCCTGTACGTGAATGGGACCATCAACAGTGTAGGGTCTTACCGGTATGGAAGCCTAGACGGCATATATAACTATTATTATTTCGATGGCTCTGCCAAAGCGGTTGCATACTTTAAAATGGGTTTGCGCGACAGCATCTACCGCGCCTTTCACTTTGGCGGCAAGATCAGTACAGAAGGCCTGTATAAAATGGGTGATAAAGTGGGTACCTGGAAATATTACCGGGAAGATGGGAGTCTGTCAAGGGTAGAGGAATACAAATGGGGCCGGCTCCATGGAAAACGGACCTATTACTTTAAGAATGGTAAAAAGGATGTAGAAGTAGATTTTGAGAATGGCGATCGCCGGGGTTTATATAAGAAGTATTCAGAAGAAGGCGCCCTTGTTTATCAAACACGATTTGATGATGACCTGATGGTGGGGTATTCCTATCCGGGTAAGAACAATGAATTGGTGCCTGAAATTCCCCTGTCAGGTGGGAACGGTCAGTTCAAGCCCCTGTTCCCCAACGGGAATGTAGCCATCGATGTAATGTATGTGGATGGAGCGCCAAACGGACTTTATAAATTCTATCATCCCACCGGCAAGATCATGGTAGAGAACGCCGAGAACTATGGTAATACGGAAGGTATTTTAAAAGAATACTATACCGATGGTACCCAACGTTCCGTCTCTAATTACCTGCACGATAACCTGCATGGCAATTGCAAAGAATATAATTCAAAAGGAATATTGGTGGAAGAAAGGAATTATTACAATGGCGACCTGCATGGTGAGCAGCGCTATTTTGATGACAATGGAAAATTAAAAGAAGTTAGGACCTATTATTACGGACAATTATTGAGTATTAAAAAATGAGAAGTGAAAAAAAGGTAAAACAAATACTTTTATCGACTGCGCTGGGAGTGTTGTGTACAACGGCCTTTGCCCAAAATATGGAGGACCTGAAACGCCGCTTTCCCGGTGATGAAGCTGTTATGCTGCATTCATCGGCCCAGTATAAGATCAGGATCAAGGATGGTGAACCTTATGTTGAAAGCAAGGAAAGCCAGCAGTTGATGTACCTGTCGGCCAATGCAGCTGCCTATCTGGGCCGTTACGGTTTTGGCCATAGCAGTTTTCACCAGGTAAAAGAATATGAGGCCTTTACCCAAACGGCCGATAACAAGAAAATAAAAGTAACCAATTTTAAAACCAGCAGCAGTAAGTCGGATGGGGTGTTTTATGACGACATGCAGGAAACCATGTTCGACTTTCCCGCCATTGGACAGGGGGCTACCGGTAACCTGAACCTGCAGATCATTCATAAGAACCCGTACCTGCTTTCCCCGCACTACTTTGGTCGCAGCATTCCGGTGGTGGATGATGAACTAAAGATCTCCTTTCCCAAAGATGTAACAGTAAAATATGTTCTGAAAGGACAGGACACCGATAAGATCAAGTTTACCCAGGATAGCAGAGGCGGGGAAACTATTTACACCTTTCAGGTAAAAGATCAGCCGGCTGAAAAGGGGTATGCCGATGCCCCAGGCGCGGCTTACTATACCCCGCATGTTGTTTTTTATATTGAGAAATATAAAAACGGCAACGGCGATGAAGTGACGTACCTGTCAGATACAAACGACCTGTACAAACTGAACAGCAGTTTTCTTAAGGATATCAATAAGGAAGCAGGACCAGAACTAAAGCGATTGGTTGATTCACTTACCATAGGAATTACAGACAATGAACAAAAAGCCAGGCGTATTTACAGTTGGGTACAGGGTAATATAAAATATGTTGCCTTTGAAGATGGGATGGAAGGCTTTGTTCCCCGCGATGCCAATTTTGTTTGCAGCCGGCGTTTTGGCGATTGTAAAGACATGAGCAGTATTCTTACCATGATGTTGAATACGGCTGGCGTACCCGCTTACTATACCTGGATAGGCACCCGGTCACTGCCATATACCTACCGGGAAACGCCTTTGCCCATTGTGGATAATCACATGATCTGCGCCATACAACTAAAGAAAGGCGAGTTTATTTTCCTAGATGGTACCGACCCTACCTGTGTTTTTGGCATTCCTTCTTCCCACATTCAGGATAAAGAAGCGCTGGTTGCCATGGGGCCCGATAAATACAATATTGCAAAAGTGCCATCGCCCGCAAAAGAGACCAACCAGCTGGTGGATTCCTGTTTTATGCAATTGACCGACAAAGGACTTACCGGCCGTATCAATATGCAAATGAGCGGCTATTATTCCATGAGCATGCATGGCGTATTGCTGTACGTAAAAGGAAAAGACAGGGACGATTATATGCGCAGCCGTTTTGCACGTGGTTCTAACAAATTCCAGCTTACCAGTTATGAAACCGGCGACCTGAGTGATAAAAACAAAGTTACCCTCACCGGTAAGTTTGAGTTACAGGATTATGCCCGTAAGATCGGTGATGAATGGTATTTGAATATCAACCTGCTGAAATTGTATGAACACCAGGAAATAGATTATCCGCGTCGTAAAATGCCGGTAGAATATGATTACCGGTTCATTAAAAAATACGTGACAGTGCTCACCATTCCTGAAGGCTATGCGGTAAGCTCCCTGCCACAAAGCAAAACCTTTAAGAACGATGTCTGGGGTTTTTCGCTGAATTATGAGCAAAAGGGAAATACCATCATTCTTACCCAGGAATTTTACAATGATCATTTGTTGTTAACGGCCGACCATTTTAAAGCCTGGAATGAAGTGCTGGAGCACCTGTTCCCGTTGTATAAAGAATCAATCAGTCTTTCAAAAAAATAAGACCTTACATGTTACACGTGTACAAACAAGTAATAACGGCCTGTTTTCTGATTTGTAGTGTGCCCGTTTTTGCCCAAACCGCCCCGGTGCTGGAGCAGGAAGAATGGAGCAGCCAGTATGGGATCCAAACCCTCGATAATAAATACGACAATGAATCTGCTGTTATCCTTTTTGAAAAAAGACGTATTGAATATGTGGATGTAAATAAGGATATAGTAGCTTATAAAACCTACCATACCCGTATTCATATAAACGATGATAAGGGCATAGAAAATTATAATAAGATCTATTTGCCCGTTGCCAGTAACGACGATATCGTTGATATAAAAGCGCGCACCGTATTGCCGGGCGGTAAGATCATTGAACTGGATAAAAAGAATATCAAAGACCTGAAGGAAGACGAGCAGCTGTATAAGATCTTCGCCATGGAAGGGTTAATAAAAGGCTGCGAGGTGGAATATTATTATATCTATAAAGCCAACTTTTCTTTTTTTGGCCGCGAAGTATTGCAACGTTCCTTCCCTATACTTGATTCAAGGGTTGAAGTGGTGGGCCCCGACCGCCTGGTCTTTGAATCAAAGGGCTATAATCAGGTGAACCCTTCTGCGGATACTGTCATTGGTAAAAAGCGCTTTCTTACCGTGCATCAGGAAAACATCCCCGGCGCCAATAATGAAAAATATGCGGCCTTAACTGCCAGTTTGAAAAGGGTGGAATACAAGTTGTCCTATAACAACAGTAATGTAAGCGCCGCCCGGTTATTTACCTGGAACGAACTGGCCAAAAGGGCCTATTCCATTTATGGTAATTTTTCAGAAAAGGAACTAAAGAAAGTAGATGGCCTCATCAATAGCAATAACTGGAAGAACAGCGGCAATGAAGCAGCCACTGTTATAGCGGTTGAACATTTTCTGAAGACGAATATCGGCACGCGTGACGATATTAATGAGCCAAATGCCGAGAACATTGAATGGATCATTAAAAACAAGATAACCAGTTACCAGGGCATTGTACGCCTGTATGGCGCCATATTCAAACAACTGGGCGTAAATCATGAATTTGTAATGTGCGGTTCGCGCGACGATTTTGCTGTTGATAGATCATTCGAAAACTGGAACAACTGCGATAACCAGTTGATCTATTTTCCCAAACTAAAGAAGTTTATTGCGCCAACCTCCATAGAAATGCGTTACCCATTGTTCAACCCATCCTATATAGGCACCAATGGCGTTTATTGTAAAAACACCGTGATTGGTAATTTTACAACTGCGATAGCCGATATAAAACCCATCGTGGGCGAAGATTATACGCAAAGCAGTAATAATATTGAAGCCAGACTGCAATTGAATAAAACCCTGGATACGCTGATCGTGAAAAGCCGTCAGTTGTATTCCGGTTATTCTGCAGTGTTCTTCCGTACCAGTTTTAATTTTTCTTCTGAAGAAAATCAAAAGGAATTGATGAAGGAGCTGGTGAAATTCGGCACCAGTTCAGAAAAGGTGATCTCCTCTAAAATTGAAAACAAGGAGATGGAGAATTACCAGGGTAACAAACCTTTCATTCTCGATATGGAAGTAAACGCCAGCGAACTGGTTGAAAAAGCTGGCAATAAAATACTGGTAAAGATCGGCGAGATCATTGGGCCCCAGGTGGAGATGTATCAGGAGAAACCGCGGCAGTTTGATATGGATGTAAATTATCCGCACGTGTTGGAAAGGACCATTGAATTCACCATCCCCGATGGATATAAGGTAAAGAACCTGAATGACCTTACTATCAGCAAGGTTTATAAGGATAATAATGAAGTGGCCATGGGTTTTGAATCTTCCTACACGCAGGAAGGTAATGTAATAAAAGTGCATGTACTGGAACAGTACCGGAAGATCCAGTACCCGCTGGCCTGGTACGAAGACTTTAAAAAGATCATCAATGCCTCAGCAGATTTCAATAAGGTAACCCTGGTATTGGAGGCGAAATAGTATGGGAGAAGAGTTGACCAGTTGATCAGTTCGCCAGTTAACGAAGGGTCGAAGTCCGTTTTTATCTTATTATAAATGCCGTTCCGGCTTTATCGGAACGGCATTTATATTTCCATCTGGCCCCAGGCAGGGCTTTCTTTCCAAATTATATAGTAAAATCCCGATTTGGGACGGTCTTCACATTGTTTATGACTCGTAATTCCACCTCCGCCATTTTAATTTAGCCACTAAGGGTTTTTTCATTTAGTTGTTTTTGAGGCTATTATCTGTCTATCGGCAAGCCACTACCGATAAAAACCAACCACTTTCCACCCCGTGCCAGAAATCAGGTATGCCATTGGATTTATCTACTGCGAATCATTTGAACACAAAAAGTTTACCTTATGAAACAGATCTACACAATTATCGCCATCCTCTTCATCACTTTTTCTGCTGTTGCACAAAGCAGACCGGTGATCACTTTTTCTGTTGCTACTGGCGACTGGTCAGATGCTTCCAGCTGGAACCTGAACCGCATTCCCACGGATGGCGATTCTATCGTTATCCCTCAAAACAAAACCGTATTATTCGATAAAAAGGATACGCTGGCCAATGTGTATATAAAAGTGATTGGAACTTTTATAATAAAGCAAAAGTTGAGATTGAGTGCTTCTTCTGTAATAGAATTAGCGGCAACAGGTAACCTCAGAACATGGAATGTTAACCGCAGTAATGAAATTATTTCAATTGGTGGCGTGATAAAATACGATCAAAATGCAGCTGCTTCCATTCTCGGAATTGCTTTTGCCGCCAGCAATACAGGTATTTCGCCTAATGGTTTTAGCGTAAGTATTCTGCCCGTAGTGTTTAACGGTTTTTATGCAATAAGAAACAATAATAATGTGGTGCTGAACTGGAGCACTGCCATGGAACATAACAACAAAAATTTTGAAGTACAACGCAGCTTTGATGGCAGCACCTGGACGGTGATAGCTAGCCTGGCAGGCGCTGGTAATTCTGATAACATACAACAGTACAGTTATACCGATAAGAATATGACTACGGCCGTTGCTTACTACCGGATCCGTCAGGTAGATATAAACGGTGGATATGAATATTCAATCGTAAAAACGGTCCGCGCCAATGAAGCAGCTCCGGCTACAAAGATCTATGCAAATGGTAATACAGTGAATGTTGAATTTAATCAGGACTTAAAGAATACCGTAACTGTACGTGTTATTGATATGAATGGCCGGGTGATCGGTCAAAAAGATAACCAACAGGCTTCTTACCGCATGACCATCAATATAAGCAATCATATTACCGGAATGTACCTGGTGCAATTGAACAATAATGCAGGATGGAATGAAGTGAAGAAGGTGATGCTGTAACAGGGTTTTGTATCATGAGAAAGTAACTTTTGCCCCGACTTATCGTCGGGGTTTTTTATTTGTAGCCGCATTTTAGATATTCAAGTGGTAATAGTTAACGAGAGGCATTCAGTAAATTGCAAAAAAGTATATAATGAAAAACGTTCCTACCTTATTCGAATGGGCAGGTGATCAGGAAACCTTTGATGCCTTATTCAAATCATTTTATGATAAAGTGTTAAAAGATGATCTCCTGGGTGACGTTTTCAGGAATATGTCACCGGAGCATGTAAAACATGTATCTCACTTTGTTGCAGAAGTGTTTGGGGGTGAAAAATTATATTCCCGGGAAGGCGGTAGTCATGCAAAAATGATCGGCAAGCATATTGGTAAAATGCTTACCGAAGAAAAGCGACAACGATGGGTAAACCTGTTGTTGCAAACTGCAGATGAGGTAGGCCTTAAAAGCGATCCTGAATTCCGTTCTGCTTTTGTTGGTTATCTTGAATGGGGGAGCCGGATAGCGGTGATCAATTCCCAGTTATCAGAAAATCCCATGCAAAATGCCGAGCCCATGCCCAAATGGGGTTGGGGTGAAACCGGCGGACCTTATTTGCCAGGTAACGAGTAATGCCTGTTGCTATACAGTACTGGCAGGACCTTTCCTGTCAGTACTGAAAACTATCAGGTAACTGCAATTGTATTTGCATTAAATAATAGCAATAGCCTTAATGCTGAACCACATCGTTCTCGTGGTCTTTCTTCCACTGAATAGGCGTTAGGCCAAATTCATTTTTAAAGGCTTTTATTAAAGCGCTTTTATCCTTAAAGCCGGTATCTATGGCTACCGATTTAAGTGGCCTGTCTTCCAATAACAATATTTTAACTCTATTCCAGAGAAAATCACAACGGTATCTGAAAGCCCCTTTATTAAACAGGTGCTTAAAGCCTGCCTTTAGTTTCTTTTCTGGCAGATCAACCATTTCAGAAAGAATTGGAATAGTATAATGTTGCTCTATCTTTTCAGTGATGATCTGGGCAGCATTACGAACCTTCTGTAGGTCCTTCAGGGAAAGATGAACTTGATACATGGGAAAGGTTTAATAATTGCACAATCAGGTTTATAATGTAAGGTGCGGTTTAAAGCAGGTGGTTATTCAAAGGCAACATACTAACGGTAACCGGTTACGATGCAAGTGAAATTTAGGAAATATGGTTTGTTCACCGTTATGAAATCAGAAAAATATTTTGACACACGATCAGTGATAGATAACCGAGAAAATTAGATAAATCGTTTGTGGTAGCGAGATGCTGTTGATACTTAATGTAATGGAATGGTATATTGCTTGGTTTGTACAATTCAAAACATGCACCTTTATCCCAAATCAAAATATTTTTTTTGTTCTCTTCCTTGTTTACTTTTGTAATTCCCTCGCAAACCTGCTCCTGAAACAGTATAAAACATCCGCGCCTTTGTGAAAGATTTTCTAAACTGCTAATTCTAACCAAATGCGTAGTAAGTCAACCACACTTTGCTTTCTTTTGCTGTATTTGGGCGCTGGATGTAAAACAGGATATGATCTGGAAACAGATGCCCTGACCAGGTTTACACTGCAAAAATCTGATACGATCTATCATTTCCAGGCGGTTAAACCAGCTGAAAAGAATCCCAAGGTTAACCAATCTATTTTTTATTACTGGTTTCGGCCCGATACCATTCTGGTAACCCGGGGCGGTTTTGATGGCAAATTGCTGAATGGAGAGTACAAGTCATTTTATCCCAACAAAAATTTAAAGGAAAGCGGCCGCTTTAAAGCTGGTTTAAAAACCGGTGAATGGAAAAGCTGGTATAGCAACGGCGAACTACAATCCGTTACAAAATGGCAAGCCGGTAAAAAAGAAGGCAAATTTCAGGAATTCACCCCCGATGGTGATAAACAACGGACCGGTAATTATAAGAAGGACAAACTATCTGGTTATATAACTACTTATTCCGGTGGTACCGAAGCATATAAAGAAAAGTACAGGGAAGGGGAACCGGTTATTAAAAAGGAGAAAAGCGATTCCCGAAAAAAGAAAGCCCCGGATGCTGCACAATATTAAAAAACTGCCTTCAATGATCCTATTCTGCGAACAGCTTCCTGGTTAAACACAACCAAAGTAGCGCCTGCAATATCAGGTATTCGCCTATGGTGTGTTCCATTTTTATGATGTCTGAATTGATCATATTTAACAACAGACCAGCCAGCAATACCGCATAAAACCATTTATTGACTGGTTTGTAAACCGACGCCGCCAGTAATACGGGGAAGAGCCATTGGATAGTGTAATGCTGGTGTCGGTGAACAGGCGAAAACAGGTCTACCACCATATACAGGCAATACCCAAACAGGGCGGCATTGGGAAGGGTTAACAGATTGTACTTTTTGCGTGCCAAAAAGAATACGGCCAGTAATGCCGCTATTGATAGCAGACAAAGCAAATTCAGGTAAACAAGCGGGAGGGGGCGTTTAAAAATTAGTTTGTAAATAACAAATACATTCCCGTTTTCAGTATGCCACCCGAGTTGATTGATCTTGTTCTCTTGTTCAATCTTATCTAAATCCCAGCCTTCATAAGCACGGATCTCATTTTCAGGATGATGCTGGGCCTGCAATAGGCCGGCGGCATCCTGTTGATGTACGTTGATCGATGCTTTAATACCTTTGGCATAATCCTGCCAGTAAGTCCTGTTACTTTGAAAGGAAAAGTATATTGCTGGTATCAGAATGATCGGAACAATATAGGTCAGCAGGTATTTTCTGCTAAAGCTCCCTGCCAGAAAAAGCAGGGGTACAAAAAAGATGACTGCATTCGGTCTTATCAAGACCAATACAACGGAGGCCAATCCTGCCATGCCCGCAGCAAGGAGCTTGTCAGGTCTGGTAAAACAGTAATATATAATGGTAGCCAGTAAGGGTATCAGTACATAAAGCTGCCCCATGGCAATATGCATCTTCCAGGCTTCTGTAAATAAGAAAAGGGTGAAAAAAAGCAAGACAGCTATCCTTTGCGCATTGTTTTTGGCGAGCAGGTAACCCAATAATCCGATAAGCAGTATGGAAATATATTCCAGCACAAACCAGATATAGGAGATGGTGCGTTGTTGGAGGTCTGCTATTGGATATAATAAGGTATGAAAGAATGGGGAGGCCGTAATGTTGGAAACGCCTGTATAGGCCATGTTCGCTCCATCATAATAACGGGTAGTATCGCCTTTTTTCCATTCAAAAAAATAGGGCGACAACCCATCTTTTTGCATGCGCGCTCCCACAATCCGGTTTCGAAGATCAGAGGTGCCCATATTTTCATATAACAGGCTTTTTTTAAGTTGGAAACCCAGGGCAAATAAAAAACAACAGACTGCGAGCAGTAGCGGTTTTTGTAAGGTCATAAGGGAGCTGTTTTTTTGTATGCTTGTGGTTACCAAGACCTTCAAATATAATGCATTTCCTGAAAGCGGGGAGGTGTGAGGGAAATAGCGGTGAGCCTCCGCTAAAGGCGGAGGCTCACCCTTGTAGATTTAACTTCTTTCAAAATATCCCAGTCCATTTACTGTTCTCTTGCCAAACCTGCCGTTTACTTGCACCCGGCCTTGCCAGAATGCGGGTTTATCAACAACGGTGATAAATTCCTGATCGGGCAGGGGAGCGTGAATGTCAAGATCAATATAATATTCTGCAATGGTTAGCTTCCATTGTATGGGATAAGCTATAAACGTGCGTGCGCTGGTCCAGGTATTGCGGGGCAATAACTGACAATCAGCGAGGGGAGCGGCGTTCCCTTCCGGGTCAATGAGAAAGCCCCACCGGCCAACCGGTTGTTTATCGCTATCGAATAATGCGGGTTGTTTATTGGTATCGAATAATTCGTAGGTTGTTATCTGACAGCTGTTATCTAATTGAATGGAGAACCAGTTCAAGGACAACTGTTGTTTTTTGGCTCTGGCGGTTTTGGGTTTGCCAAATTGATGATCGTACCAGCCGCAACCTTCCACCTCTAACGGGTCTTCGCCGGGAAGGGTAATAGTGCCGTTCACTTCGCAGGCCGGAATAAAATAATAGAACAGGTCTTCCCCACGGGGGCCGGTAACCACGCCATTGCTCCCATGTAATACCGGGTTTACAAAGGGCATAAAATTCAACTCACAACCAACACCGGTTACCGGGTTGTGCAGTTGAAGCGTGTATTTTCCTTCCTGTATTTTTTGAAAGCTGTTATGGTCTATTGCCAATTGCAAAGTGGAATTGTTAAACTGGGCATCGGCACGATCGGCCAGGGAGCAGGGATGGTATTTGTTCGTATCGGTATCAGTAAGCGCCCAGAAAACGGAATGTGTATAGATGGCTTCGCCGGTTTGTTCGTCTTTTCCTATAACCGTTCTGGTAAAGGAGGCGAACAGGGAAAAATGCTGGCCTTTTATGGTTGCCAGATGACAGTTCTGGTTCCAGCATTCAAGGGTCGATGAGTCGTGTGGCAGATCATGCTTGGCCAGGTCAAGCGGGTTGTAATTGGCTGGCCAGTCTGCCGGTTGTTTTTTTGTTCTTTTCTTTTTTGTTTTTAAAGGGTTAGGCTGTGACATGTAAATAGGGCTTATGTATCTGGTTTAATTTTCCAATCTTTTCTATAAACGCCGCCATTTGATAAAGTGCCTGGTGATGGTATTCATCCATCTGTTCTTTGAAAACCGGGTTGTTTACAATTTCATTGACTGAAGCAGCTATTGTTTCTGGGGTTGACGCTACTATACCGGTTTTTGCCTGTTTAAGCCATTCTTCATTGGCTTTTTGTATAGGACGCATGCCTTTGCTTTGTTGTACTATCAAAGGCGTTTGGGTGATCAGGGATTCTGTAATGGTCATGGTGCCTGGTTTGCCAATGGCAAAATCGGCCAGGTGCAGGTGGCGTAAAGGCGTTTTTGGTAAATACGTATATACAGCTACAGGGAATGGCAGTTTTAACGCCGTTACCTGTTTGTATAATTTCTTGTTCTTGCCGCACATGATGATCAGGTTCAGGTGGCGGTGTTGTTGGGCCAATGCCTTTGTAATGGCCACTATGCCGCGGGAACCCTGTGCACCAAATGACAAAAAGCCAACGGGCCATGAGGGGTTCAATCCTATTGCTCTTAATTGTTCATTGCGATTGTGCGGAGTGCATTCATAAGCACAAATACCAACGGGCATACCATCGATGCGGAAGCGTTCTTTTTCGGGGATACCAGCCTTGGCAGCCTGTAATTGCAACCGGGCGCTGCCATTCAGGTAATGCTGTTTCACGTTTGGTGTAAACCAATAGTTACTGCGCGCTTCTTCAAAATCAACCGGCACAGTAATGCATTGCACGTCGGGGTTAGCCAGCTGGGCACTGCGATAAAGTACCGGATTATACATAGGCGTAACAGACACCACCATGTCGGCTGGGGACGATTTCCAGTATTGGGCTATTTTTCGGATGCCTCTTTTACCTACGAGGTTGTGGCAAAACAGGGACAGGTCGATCAATTTTTTCAAACCAACTACACTGTCATTTCTCAATTGCCAGTTAAAGAACCTGATGGCAGTACGAACGAACTTTCCGAAGAGGGGATGATGATCGAATATCTCAGCGATATTCACCAGGCGTACATGGCAATTGGGATTGCGGGTCTGTAATACGTCTTTTAAGGCTGTAGCGGCGGAGTGGGGGCCAGAGGCCGCTTCGGAATAAACGATGGCAATTGTTCCGCACGCGTGCGGAACGGTTTTCATACTATCTGCTTGCATAGGCTAGATATTAGATATTGGATTATGGATTTTAAACAACTGCCGGCTCGGACAGTGGGTTATTGTGATAAAAAAAGCTGATTTGGATATTCAACAATTTTTATATAAAGTAAATATAGTAATTATACTTTGTTGTGCAACTATTTACGATGAAATGTTTCTTTTCTTAGTTAGACATAAACTTATTCAACGATTGCCAGTACTTATCTTTGAAAACATCATATGTTATCGTGAGTCTGCCGTTATATTCCTTAATCAGCTGATGCAGTACTTTAGAAGGTTTCCTGAAGTCCTTACAGGCAAAATAGACCGTTCTTTTGTTATTGGCAGTCTCCCTGGCTATGTTCAGGTAACCTTCAAAGTCTTTTAGTTCATGCATTACCTCTTCTTCAAAAACGGCCATTAACTGGTAACTGTCATTATCGGGTAAGCCATTTCTTTGGGTACCATCGTAGGTAATGTCAAAATGAAGGATCCAGGGATGTGATGCTTTGGCGTCCCATTCCAATAACGTGGAGTTCACTACTGCAACCAGGGGCCAGCCTTTGGTGGTTTGCGCTTCCAGCCCGGCATAGCTATCACATTCTGTATCGTGCCGGTGGCCATCATATTTTTCCAGGAACTCCTTTTGCCGCCAGATCAGGAAGTCTTTTAGCTTTTCTATAGGGATCAGTTCCTGCCCCGGTTGATGCTCACCTGCTACCGTAAGATTATCGATGGTTACAACTGAATTGAGCTCGCCCAGGGTATTATCGAGAAAAATATAGGTGCCATTTATGATGGTTGTTTCATCTTCCTTTTTATAATCCTGGTACAACACGGTAATATCAATTTCATCGGGATAAGCCGGATTATCATTTGAATAGAATGATAAATGGTCTTTGTCGAATACGTACCCTTCCATTTTTATCCGTACATCCATCATATCCAGGGCGGGTTTCAGAGCGGTGAACTTCCAGCCTGCAATGGCCGGGGCGGCCTGTATGATCTCTTCTGCAAATACAATGTTTTTTATTACGCCATCGGGTGTAATGATCAGCTCGGCGGTATGCTCGTCGTACATACCCGCAACCAGGAATAAGCCTTCTTTTAAGTCATGTAATTTTGGCGAGAGTTTGTCAAAAAGGTCCTTCTCAATACGGGTGCCGCCTGTTTTTACAGCATTGAAATACATTTTTTCATGCTGTTGAAACCAGTTCCAGAAATCGGCATAGGTATGTATGGGTGCTTTTTTACTGAATAGTCTTTTTAAAAAGCTCATTTATCCTGTTTGGTTTATATATAAACTCAGGTACCTGGTGATTATTGTATATGATACGTTTACAGATACCGGAAGCTTTTCAGAAAATCATCTTTATAATTCCGGCCAATAGGGATCTGGTGCGGCCCAATAATAATTTCCTCTTCGTTAAAGCTGTCGATATTCTTGATGTTTACAATAAAGCTGCGGTGAACACGCACCAGCGCCGGATGATTGAATTTTTCAGCTATGTATTGTAACGATACCCGTAAGGTTATCTTTTTATTGACAGTAACCAGTTTGATGTAATTGTTATCGCTTTCAGCAAACAACAGCTCATCTATAGAGAACTTGTTGAACCGGTAATTATGTTTTACAAAGAAATAGTTGTTGAAGAAAAGCAGGGTCTCTTTATTGACTTCTTCCTTTGTGGTATCTGTTGGTTGGGGATCGGTAGGTTTACCCGGAACGGCAAAATTATGAATGGCTATCTGTATGCTGGTATGCAGGCTGTCATTATTGAACGGCTTTACCAGGTACGCCGAGGGGTTTACTGCTTTAGCCCGGTTTACATATTCATTTTGCGAAAATGCGGTGAGAAAGATGAGCGGCACTTCCTGTATCTTTTTCAAGGCGGCGGCGGTCTCAATGCCATCTTTGGCCCCTTTGATATTAATATCCATCAATACCAGGTCAGGTTTTTCTTCGGTATACAGGGAAATGGCATCGTCGCTGCTGGCAGCAATGCCAACAACCTCATAGCCTTCTTTTTGTAAGCGCATCGATAGGTCCAACGCTACAATGGATTCATCTTCCACGATCATGATCCTTACTTTGTCGTTCATGCTTGTACTGGTTTAACAGGAAATGTAAAAGTAAATACAGAACCGGTATCGCAATTCATTTGCATGGTCCCTTCCAGTTGCTGGGTGAGCGAAAGTATGAGCTGTCGCCCGAATGAGGTGGAATGTTTCCAGGCCTTTTCTGTAAGCTCCCGGCCATTGTCGCCAATAGCTAACTCCAGCTTATTAGTCTGTTCCTGTAATGAAATATACAAGGCAGGGCTGGTTACATTTTTATAGGCATACTTGAAGGCATTGGTCACCACTTCATTCAGTATCAGTCCCAGGGGGATGGCAATATCGGCTTCCAGCTCTTTTATTGCTATCTGTAATTGCAGGTCAAAACTGTGTGCTTTATAGCCATAGGCGTGCATCAGGTTCTCTGATAATTCGGCAATGAACTCCTGTATATTTACCCGGCTGGTTGTTTTTGTTTGATAAAGTTTTTGGTGTATCAGGCTCATGGCTTCTATCCGGTGCTGACCTTCCATCAGGGCTTTTTGGGCCAGGGGATCGTCGATCTTGGCGCTTTGAAGATGCAGCAGACTGCTGACGATCTGCAGGTTGTTTTTAACCCGGTGATGCAGTTCTTTCATCAGATAATTGAGGTGTTCTTCCTGTTTTCTTATTTTTTTATTCTGTTGCCAAACCCAGAACAGCAAACCCAGAAAGATGGCCGAAGCGGTGAAGGAGCTTAATAATAATTTTTTGCGCAGTCGGTTCTGCTGGTCCAGGTCTTTTATCTGGGCATCTTTTTTACCCGTTTCGTACCGGGTGGCCAGTTCCTGGGCATGACCGCTGATGATCTCATCATCGCGGGTCTTTTTTAGCTCATTGTATTTTTCAAGGGCTGCGCTGGCTGAATCATAATGGTTCAAACTGAATTCCAACAACGACCGGTTGAGGTAATAATCGATGAGGTTGTCTTTGCCGGGCGATGTAAGTGTTATCAGGCGCCGCATACTATCGAGATATTGGGCTGCCAGGGCATGGCGTTGGTCGCCATGTCGCATATCCAGACTGGCAATGACCGTATACACAAGCCCTTTTGTAACCTGTGTTACTTCGGGATCGCTTAAGTAAGGCTGCATACTCGCCACTGCCTGAAAAGCCCTGGGGTATTGCTTCAACCCATTATAGGAATTGATGATCTGCATATACGACCGCACAATGATGTCTTTAAAATTGGCTTTTCGGGCAAACTCAATGGTTTTGTTGTGATAGATCAGCGCGCTGTCGTAGTGTTTGAACGAATTAAAAATGTTGCCGATATTGGAAGAGGTGGTAGCCATTTCGTACAGGTTGTGCGCGGCCTCAGAATAAGCCAGCGCTTTTTTATAAACCTGTACGGCATCGGTAAAACGATTGCTGTTCCGGTATACGTACCCTAATTTCCGGTACAGGGCAGCCAATACATCGGGCGGTAACGTGGCGCGTTCACTCAGTTTTAGACCTTTTAAGGCGTAATCGAGAGTAAGCGCATTGTTATCCTTTATAAGATAAACGGCGCTTTTAGCGGCGTATACCATGGCCAGCGAAGTATCGTTGTTACTATTTTCGGCAATGGTTTCGGCTTTATTACTTAAAAGCAGGGCGGTATCGGGTTTTTGCAAAACAAAAATGCAGACAGCATCTGTTAACAGTTTTACCTGTTGCACCGGGGTAGCAGCCTTTTTATAAGCCAGCAGCAGGCTGTCGGCTTGTGTGCGCCATTTCTGGGCAATGCAGTAAGGGGAGAGGAGTATTATTAAAATAAACAAAACCAGGCTTTTACTACGCGGGATCATCAAATAAAAGTAGCATAAATTCCCGGCTTCCCTCAAATGTGGGTTTATTTATATGTGTTGGCTGGTGGCGTTAATGGCGTTCCTGTCGTATGTGGATTACATAAAAAATGATCCCGCTCAATTCGGTGCCCCCGTTTTTAACTTATAGTTTTCAGCCTGAACGCCTTACCGAGTCCTGAAAAAGTACGGATCAGCATAATAAAAAATACGGTTGTTGAACAAGATCGGATACATTGTACTTTCTTAATTCGCCTTTGTACTATTATGCTTTAGTTTGAATGAATATGAGGTACTTTGATAACATGATCAAAGATAATCGCTATAATGTTGCCCGTATTTTTATTGAGAAAGGAGAGATTAAAACGATTGAACAGATCTTCGATTATATTCCCAAATCAATTGTCAGCCGTGAGCTAAAGACCAACAATAATCGCTTTACCCGGCTTATCAGCGATCCCCTTGGATTTAAGTTAATAGAATTATCAAAAATAGCCAAAGCCATTGGCGTGGAAACAAAAGTGCTGGTAGACCTGGCTTTGCACGATGAGCACAAACGAACAAGACCTGGTAAAAAGTCGGCCAGATAACCAATTCAATCGGTTCGAAAAAAAGTACGGAATGGAACAGATTCCTATTCATTCAAAACAAAAAAACTACGAAAAGGTGATTTTCTCATTTTAATCACTATTTCTATTTTATTTTGAATAATGAGTATGGATAAGCGATATGAAAGTATTAAGTTCATGATCGAAACCGGACATATAACCGAATTCAGGCAGATCTTCAATTACATGCCAAAGAGTCCGCTGGGTAAACACCTTCATACCAATAATCCAAGAATAACCCGCCTTACTACAGAAGTGGATGATCTTACGGTGCAGGAGATCGTTAGCATCAGTTCGTTTTTTGATGTAGACTATATGAAAATAATACACCTGGTATTTACACAATATCTGAAAGACAGAAAGCTTAAGTGAAATGTTTTTGTTTAGGCAACACCTGGTGTTGTTAAGGTTCTGCTTCGTCCCATGGGTTCCCGGCTGCGAGGGTTGCTGCTCCTGATTAAAGGCAGATCAACCAGCGCGGTTTATATCAGAAACCCGGAGGGGAATGAGCCATCCTGTTTGTTCATGGGTGGCTCTTTTTGTTTCAACTTCAACCACCCCTTTTGTGAATAAATAGGCTATATAAAGCTGTCATAAAATATTGTTGTTATATATTTATTTTCTTACATTCGTTCACATTTCAAAACTAACCCGGGATATTACTCAAAGCACGGGTAACACTCTCTAACGTACGGCCTGGTTATTAGCAGTTATCGAATAAATAAATCGTTTTATCTACTGGTAAGCAGGTGATCGTAAAAACCTGCACTATTACAATTTGAATCGCTCGTTGACCGTATTATTTTCATCATAGCGTTCAAAAAGCCATCCACCTATCTGAACTTTTCGTCACATGGTAGTTGCTGTCGGTACTGGCATGCAAACAATGATTGTTGTCAGTATAATGGTAACAATAATGGTTATGTAATGATTGGTAGCAAATAGCACTTATTCTATTTCAGAATCTTTAAAATACCATTTTATGAGAAAAGAGAAAAACCAAATGCCCACGGGTGGCATGTCGCAGGAAGAAACTGCGAACATGGGTAAAATGCCCGGGGAAGCTGTGGAAAAACAACCTACAGCTGGAATGGGGGGTGGCATCTATTCGGGTAGCGCGTCAGTTGGCGCTCCACCTTCCACAACCAATGCAATGCCTGGTGCAGAAATGTCTGATGCCAAAAAGAGTGGTGAGGCCGACATGCGAAATGTAATTGTTGAGATCCGCGTACCTTCTGCACGGGAAGCTTCCTTTGGGTTACAGATGGGGGCCGGGTTAACAGCGTATGGCTTTCAGTTAGACTATAACTATGAACCGGTGCCCGTTAGTAGCAATCCTCATGCACCAAACGCCTTAACAGAGTCCGATGGACAAATAGTACTGGTTCGCGGCACCATTCCTGCTGCCCGCATTGCCGAACTGGAGCAACAACCAAACGTAATTAAAGTATGGAATGATACCAGGGTAGAACATTTTCAATTTGATGCCGACATTCTATTGGAAGAAGAGCAACAAAAGATCAAGATATTGCCCATGCCGATGGAGGGTACGGGTACCTGCCCAATAGGCACCTGCGATTGTGATCCGGGTAGTCCTAAAGGCAATATGGCCGATGTGGCCAATTACCTGGGCGTAAGTCAAATTTGGGGTGCCGGTTTTAAGGGGGAAGGCATAGTGGTCGGTGTAGTTGACGGGGGGATAACCGCACAGGGCCGCACTATTAATAATAATGATACAACCGCGCCAGGCTGGCCAAATAAACTGGTGTCCCGTGTTATTGGCGGTTTTCCTACTGACAGCTGGGGCACCACAGGCGCCAACTGGGGCTGGCATGGCAACATGACCTCTACCGATGTATTGGGCATGGCGCCTAACGCGCAGATCTATGATATTCGTATTGATGCGCCCGATATGGGGGCCACGCTTTCACAAGCCATAGCTGGTTTTCAATGGGCCATCGATCAGCACAAAGCCGATGGCACGCCACAGATCTTAACCAATAGCTGGGGCATCTTCCAGGAAAACTGGGACCCCGATTATGCCACCAATCCAAACCATCCATTCACCCGTAAGGTGGAAGATGCGTTGAATGAAGGTATTATTGTTTTGTTTGCAGCCGGTAACTGCGGTGGTTCCTGCCCCGATGGACGCTGCGGAACTGATAACGGCCCGGGTAATAGCATCTGGGGCGCCAACAGCCATCCACGCGTTATGACAGTAGGTGCCGTAAATAAAAACGAACAGTTTGTAGGGTATAGCAGCCAGGGACCTGGATCGCTTGATCCGCAAAAGCCCGACTTCTGCTCCGTTACACACTTTACCGGTTTCTTTAACAGCGATAGCGGCACCTCTG
This sequence comes from Niastella soli, assembly GCF_017742245.1. Classification (GTDB taxonomy): domain Bacteria; phylum Bacteroidota; class Bacteroidia; order Chitinophagales; family Chitinophagaceae; genus Niastella; species Niastella soli. The sequence continues at coordinate 950,385 of NZ_JAGHKO010000004.1, read as the reverse complement.
CTGCTACACCTATTGCCGCAGGTTGCGTGGCCCTGTTAAAACAGGCAAAACCCTCCTTAACACAAGATCAGGTAAAAACCGTTCTTAAAAATACAGCCAAGGACATTGGCCCTTCCGGCTGGGACCAACACTCCGGCGCCGGGATAATACGGCCAAAACTGGCATTGGAATCTATTTCGGCATCACCATCCGCTTCAGGACCGGTAGTGGCCTGGGGACCTAACCGGTTAGATGTTTTTGTGGTTGGTACTGATTCTGCCTTGTACCATAAATGGTGGAATGGCGCCAGCTGGGGGCCATCACTTAATGGGTATGAAAATATGGGGGGAACGGTTATAAGCGCACCAGAAGTAGTATCGTGGGGGCCTAACCGCCTTGATGTGTTTGTGGTAGGCACCAATTCTGCGTTGTACCATAAATGGTGGAACGGCGCCAGCTGGGGACCATCCCTTACCGGGTACGAAAATATGGGCGGCATTATTATGGGCCAGCCTAAAGTTGTGTCGTGGGGACCAAACCGCCTCGATGTATTTGTAGTTGGGACAGACAGGGCGCTGTATCACAAATGGTGGAATGGCTCAGCCTGGGGACCCTCCCTCACCGGTTATGAAAACCTGGGCGGAACTATCGTTGGTTCACCTGAGGTTGTTTGCTGGGGACCAAACCGCATAGACATCTTTGTAGTTGGTACCGACAAGAGCCTGTACCATAAATGGTGGAATGGTTCAGCCTGGGGACCATCCATTACCGGCTGGGAAAATTTGGGAGGCACCATCCTCGGCCAGCCTAAGGCAGTAGCATGGGGCCCGAACCGCCTCGATCTATTTGTAGTTGGAACCAACTCAGCATTGTACCATAAATGGTGGAACGGCGCCAGCTGGGGTCCATCACTCACTGGGTATGAAAATATGGGCGGCACCATCGTTGGTTCACCCGAAGTGGTATCGTGGGGCCCGAACCGCCTCGATGTATTTGTAGTAGGCACCAATTCTGCCCTGTACCATAAATGGTGGAATGGCACAGCCTGGGGGCCTTCGCTCACCGGGTATGAAAATATGGGCGGTACCATTATTGGCCAGCCGAAGGTAGCCTCCTGGGGTTCGAACCGGTTAGATGTATTTGTAATCGGCACCAATTCTGCCCTGTACCATAAATGGTGGAATGGCTCGGCCTGGGGCCCATCGCTCACGGGCTACGAGAATATGGGCGGCATAATTTCTAAATTTTAAGCAAACGGTCATACTTCGCATCTTGAAACCTTCCCGATTTATCGGGAGGGTTTATTTTTATTTAACAAAAAATACATCGAAACATTTCGATGTATCTATGTATATTTGTGCTGGTATTTAAAATGTGCAGGTATGGACAGTAAAAAGATTGAAAAAATATCCCGGGCTTTAGCCGATCCGCACCGGTTGCGGATATTGGAGAAATTTAAAAAGAAACACGATCCATTATACTGTTCAGAAATTCACGATTTCCTGGACCTGGCTCAGCCATCTGTATCACATCACCTGAAACAACTGGTAGAAGCCGACCTGTTGATCCCTGAAAAAGAAGGTCGCAACCTCAAGTACAATTTAAACCAGGAAGTACTCAACGATTACATTGCTTTCCTTACAACCCTGAAGGGGTAAGAAAAAAAAGTTAACAAAATAACCCACTCTCCCGACTTGTCGGGAAGACCGGCTGCATAATGCGGCAGGTAAACTTATTGACCATTATATCGAAATATTTCAATAATTGAATCTATGAAGAAGTCTATTTACATTATGGCGTTGGGGGCTTTTGGCATTATTACAACAGAATTTGGAATTATTGGTATCATGCCCGCGATTGCTAAACATTTTCAGGTGTCAATTGACACGGCTGGCTGGCTGTTAAGTGGTTTTGCATTGACCATTGCATTAACAGGTCCCTTTTCGGTTTTACTAACATCAAAATTCAACCGAAAATGGATGATGTGTCTGGTACTGTTGACGTTTGTGGCCTCCAATATTTTATCGGCTGTATCGCCCAATTTCACAGTGCTGATGATAGCCCGGATCCTGCCAGCATTTTTACACCCGGTATTCTGGGCAGTAGCCACAGTAGCCGCATCAAAACAGGTGGAACCCAAAGATGCACCGAAGGCTGTTTCCGTAGTACTGGGCGGGCTGAGTGTAGCCACGGTATTGGGAGTGCCTATCACCACATATGTAGCTGAATTAATAAACTGGCAGGCTGCTTTTGTTGTTTCGGGGGTTATTAATCTGATAGCATTTGCTGCGTTGCTGGCCTTTGTTCCATCGATGCCGGTTACAGAAAAACAATCGGTAAAAAGTCAGTTGGTGATCTTACAAAAAGGACAAATGTGGGTGAACCTGGTAGCTACCATGATCATGATCGCCGGCATATTTGCTACGTATAGTTTCCTGGCCGAATACCTGGGCAAGATCAGCAGCATGAACGGCAAAGAAATAAGCCTTATGCTGTTGTTGTTTGGCGCTACTGGTATTGCCGGTAACTGGGTTACGGGACTGGCATTGAGTAAAAATGTATTGCTGACTACCCGCTTTTTTCTATTGTCGTTAATTGCGGTGCATATGCTGGCATATATGTTTGGTGGATTGTTTGTTCCTATGACAGCTATCATTGGTATTTGGGGTTTCATTCATACCGGCGGATTTTTAATAGGTCAAACCCGTTCTACCTCCGAAGCGCCGGAAGCGCCTGAGCTGGCTGCCAGCTTAATGGTATCGTTTGGTAATGCAGGGGTAACGTTAGGCACATTCCTGGGTGGTCTTATCATAACCCGGTTTGGCGTTCACGAGGTGATCTGGATAAGCATTCTGTTGCTGGTGGTTGCGTTGGCGCTTACCTGGGTATTTGTTGGTCGTCGGCAAACAGATGGGGCGATCGAAATTGTTGAAGTGGAAAACAGCACAAAAGAAGAACTGGCAGAAGAGGCTGTGTTGGGAGTTTAAGGTGTTGATATATTAAATAATTAGAACGGGCGGACCTATTTACAGAGTCCGCCCGTTCTATTTACCAGGGGCACCTTACAAATTTGGTAAGCCATAAAGTTTGTATTGTATTAATTTAATCCCGATTATTGTAATTGTATAAAAACAGTAATCGAATGCAAAAAATTTATCTTAGTGATTCGGGCCCCAAAGTATCACCAGCTATTTATGGATTTTACAGATGGAATGAAGTAACAGGCGATGCAGTTCAAACCATGGAAAAGATCGTTAATCTTTGTCTGGAACTGGGTATAAACACATTCGATCATGCGGATATTTACGGCAATTACCAGTGCGAAGAACTGTTTGGAAAACTGATCAACCGTAAGTCGTTCAAACGGGAAGACATAGTGTTGTTTTCAAAATGCGGATTTGTTACACCAAATCCTGAGCAGCCTGAGGTACGCATTAACCACTATAATACATCTGCCGCACATATTTTAAAAAGCGTAGATAATTCACTGCGGAAACTGAAGACCGACTATATCGATATTTTTCTGCTCAATCACCTCGATCCTTTATCAAATGTGGAAGAAACGGCTTTGGCATTACAACGCCTGAAAGATTCCGGTAAAGTGAAAAATATTGGGGTAATGAATTTCACTGTGTTCCAACATCAGTTACTGGCCTCTTTATTAAAAACGCCCATAGTTACCAATCATTTTGAACTGAACCTGTTGAACACGGCCGCGCTCGACAATGGCCAGCTTGATTATTGCAAACAACGATATATGCGTCCGCTGGCTTCGGCACCGCTGGCAGCCGGCCGTATTGCTAATGGCACCGATGCTCAGGCAGTAAAAGTGCGTTCGGCATTGGAAGTGATCGGCAAAAAATACAATGCTGATATAGAATCCCTTGCTGTTGCGTGGCTGGTTAAATTAGGTGCGTTGCCATTAATAGGCACCATTAATGAACAAAGGATCCGCAATATTGCCAATGCATTTGCTATTGACCTCGATCACCAGGATTGGTATGAGTTATATACCGCTTCACGTGGGGAGTTGTAGAAGAGGGCAGACGGCAAAAGGCAAAGATAAAAACGCCTAACGCAATACTGCGTTAGGCGTTTTATTTTAAGAACCTTCTTTTCAGTGTATTTTTCTTTGCCCTCTGCCCTCTGCCTTCTGCCTCGTTAACCACAATTGAGCTATCTTTGCAGGGAATGAGAACGTTTGAAGATACTTACCGGCATAAAGGATTGCGTAAACAGCTCGTTGATCAATTAAAACAGAAAGGCATTACCGATGAACGGGTGCTAACAGCTATTCTACAGATTCCAAGGCATTATTTTTTAGATTCAGCCTTAGACAGGGTCGCTTATGAAGACCGGGCTTTTCCTATTGCGGAAGGACAAACTATATCTCAACCATATACTGTTGCTTATCAAACCCAGTTGTTGGAGGTAAAGCCTTACGAAAAAGTACTGGAAATTGGTACGGGCAGTGGTTACCAGGCAATTGTTCTGGGCGAAATGAATGCCCAGGTATATACTATTGAACGACAGAAGAAACTGTTCGAAGAACACCGCGGTTTTGTACTGAGAAGTAAATACCCCAACATCAAATATTTTTATGGCGATGGATATGAAGGCCTGCCTACCTATGCCCCGTTCGACAAGGTAATTGTTACGGCGGCCGCCCCCTATATTCCACCTAAACTGATCGAACAGTTAAAAGTAGGTGGCAAAATGGTTATACCGGTAGGCGAGGGAAATATACAACGTATGTTACGCCTCACCAAACAACGCGATGGTAGTGTAACAGAAGAGTTATTCGACAATTTTTCATTTGTACCCATGCTTGAAGGCAAGAATAACTAAACAAAAAATCCCTAATGAAAACAACTTACAGTTACTAAATAACTTACAAACTAAATAGCTCAGCTTGCGAATAGTTATTATCGGTACAGGGAATGTTGCCACTATATTAGGAAAAAGGTTTTTAACGGCAGACCATGAAATAGTTCAGGTTTACGGAAGAGATCAATTGCATGCTGAAGAACTGGCCGACTTATTATCTGCCTCGTTCACCACCGATCTTAATAATCTCAATCCAGCTGCCGATCTGTATGTGCTGGCCGTTAGCGACACGGCTGTTGCCTCCATTGCATCGGAACTGCGGGTAAATAACAAGCTGGTTGTACATACGGCTGGTGCTGTATCAAAAGACGTTTTAAGCGTTTGCAGTAAGAATTATGGCATTCTGTACCCGTTGCAAAGTCTGCGCAGCGAATTAAACGAATTGCCGGATATTCCTTTTCTGGTTGATGGAAATACGGAAGACGACCTGGCACTTATTACCGAGTTTGCCAATACCATCTCGAACCAGGTGCAGCAGGCCGGTGATGAAGAACGATTGAAGCTGCATGTGGCGGCTGTAATGGTAAGTAATTTTACCAATCACTTATATGCACTCGCAAAAGCTTATTGTTTACAGGAACACGTTGACTTCAACATGCTGTTGCCGCTTATTACATCCGTAGCAGAGCGACTGCATGAGTACGAACCGGCAGCCGTACAAACTGGCCCGGCTGTACGAAACGACGAAGCTACCATTCAAAAACACCTGACTCTTTTACGTCAGCATCCCGCGCTTAAAACAATGTATATTATGTTCACCGAAAGCATCAAAAAGATGCATAATAGACAGTAGGTCAGTAGGCAATCGGCAATTCACCGTCGCCAAGGCTTCGGTGAACAAGTCGGCAATCGGCAAAAAAATTTAGGCGGTGCAAGATAATTATTGATCTCAACAATCGCGAGTTCACTTACAACTCACAACTCAACCTGCTACTTCACTTTTACTTTGACTGTTGCTTTTTTCTTCTTCTTTTTTATAGATTTTATCTCTTTTTGAGTGGCCTTCCCTTTCTCCTTCTTCCCTGTTTGTTCACCCAGGTACCTTTCCCTGATAATACGCATGTGATGGGCTACATGGCCTGCACAAACAAATGCCAGTCCGGCCACACTAATGGTGCTGTTATTAGCAGAACCGGTTTGTAGTAGTTGATCATCATCGAGCGAGTTCAGGAACAATTCATTGGCGCTGCGGAGCGCCTTAAACTCCTCCACCAGTTCATTCCATTTGCGTTTGGGGGCTTTGGCGGTTATGGCCCAGTTGTTTTCGTCAAAACCGGGCAGGGGAGCCGGATCGTGCCGCGCAAAGGTGAGGGCCCGGTAAACGAATACCCGCTCTGAGTCTATAATGTGCTGCAACAATTCTTTGATGGTCCATTTGCCTTCCGCATAGGCATAGTTGATCTTTTTGTGGGGGATTTGTTTCAGAAGTTTTCTAAAACGGCGGGTGTTGTTGGCAAGGGCCTCCTGCAAATTATTTTCCTGCAGGGCATTGATATAGGTTTTGTAAAAGTCAGGTACGGTAATGTCTTTTTTATTCACCATACTTTTTTTTCTAAATGTACTTAAAAGTTTCAAGTTGTAAGATGGTGCAATCAGGCGTCCCCGATATTTAAGAATAAGTTTCCGGTTGTCGGTCCCGGTTGCCCCACCTTAGGGGGGCCGTAAGCGGGTCATGAGCGGGCCTGCCCTGAGCGGAGTCGAAGGGTCGAAGGACTTGCCAGTCGACCGAACGCGTGTCCACCTTTAGCGGATAGTCGAGGGCGGCATTTCAAGTTTCCGGTTCCCGGTACCTGGTAACAAAGAAACAGGGTACAAAGTCTCATTTTGCGAGCCCTTGTACCCTGCACCTATTATTAAAACTTATCCTTTTTTGTTCTTCAACGTTGGTTTGGGCGACGCCGGTTTAGGTGCCACCTTTTTACCTGATGGGTTAAGCGTAGCGGCTACCCTCGCAGCTTCGTAGGCATTAATGATGCCACCGCTGATGCTGATATCGCTCAGGGCCACGGTTTCGTCGGTCCCTGGTTTGTTTACTTTCACCCCGGGAGACATGGCCGATTTCATGATGCAATATTTTAATTGCTGTGGCGTGAGGTAAGGGAAGTATTCCAGCAGGAAGGCGGCTGTTCCGGCTACTACCGGGCAGGCCATGCTGGTACCCTGAGCATTGCCATAGGTGTTGCCACCGGGAATGCTCGACCAGATCTTAACGCCAGGAGCAAATACATCTACCTGTTTTTTACCATAATTAGAGAAACTGGCTGTAAAACCACCGGCATTGGGGTCGCCGCTGGCGCCTACTGTGATCCAGTTTGCTGCTTTTTTATGGTTATCCTGCATTATTGAATTGGGGAAGTTATCTGCGGTATCGATGTTTTTGGCATCGTTACCTGCCGCATGTACCAGTAACACGCCTTTGCTTTCTGCGTATCTAACTGCCTCATCTACCCATTTTTTCTGGGGCGAGAAGTCTTTACCAAAGCTCATGTTCACTACTTTGGCGCCGTTGTCGGCTGCATAGCGAATGGCCAGGGCAATATCTTTATCGTGCTCATCGCCATCGGGCACGGCACGGATCATCATGATGCGTACGTTATCGGCAACACCATCCATACCTTTACCATTATTACGCATGGCGCCAATGATACCGGCCACGTGAGTGCCGTGGAAGGGGGTAGAAGCCATTACATCGGCATTACCATAAGAACGATCGTTAATGTCCTGTTCGTTATCGTGGGTTATTTCGCCGCGGTAATCTTCAGGTGCTTTTGATTTTGCTTCTTCCTTTCTTTCTTCGCCACTTACAAACTCATCAAAACCATCGAGGAATTCCTTGTTGGTGGTTTCCATCATTTGGTTGTTCTTGAAAAGGAACATCAGGAAACCTTTGGCATCTTTCTGTTCGGGAGATTCCGTTTTGAAAGTATCCAGTTCGTTACCAGTATATGTTTCTTTGCCCATGGCAACACGTAACAGGCTGTCGCTTTTTTGGGCATTTGTCAAATATTTTCTCAGTCTGCTCAGGTCAATAGGCTCATCATTACCATCGCCTTCCACTTTTGCCTTGGCCTTCAGCCACATTTTATACTGTTCTTTATCATCGGCGTTCATTTTGGTAGTATCTACCTTCTGCTCGCCGTATTTGCTTTTGTACATATGGTAAACGCGGGCGCCTTCGTAAGAATCCTGTTTTACGTTCTTGCCGTCTTTGCCACCTATAAAGTTCCAGCCGTGGATATCGTCAATGTAGCCATTGCCATCATCATCGATGCCATTCCCCGGGATCTCTTTGGAATTTATCCAAAGGATGTCCTTCAGGTCTTCATGCAGGGTATCGATACCTGAATCGATGATCGCTACCACTACGGTTTTACCCTTCAGGTTCTTGGAATGAATGAAATCATAGGCTTTATTTACACTGATCCCATAGTATCCGTCCTTGGTTTTGTCGAGCAGATGCCATCCCTTCGGCACATCGCCAGTTTTAATGGTTTTCTCCTGCTGCGCAAAAGAGGTTTGGTCAGCAATCACAAAGGCAGTTAATAGTCCTGCTACTTTTACCAGTTTGTTCATTTACAAGTGTTTTTTGCTTTACAGATTTACAGATGTGTAACGTAAGTTTATTAACGGTATATACGGCTCAAATATCTGGTTTTTTACTAATTCTTAACATTTGAAGTTTTTCCCCGCCTTTACAAACGTTCATTTTTTTGTGAAGCCACAAAATATAAAATTAAAAGCCACGCATGTATGTTATTACATGAGTGGCTGGGAATTTGTTCGTAATATTTTGTAAAGCTGGTCCCCCGCAAAGCAGGGGTACCAGGTGTCTCTTTTCTATTGTTGGGATAGCTTCAATTCTACACGACGGTTGGCTGCTTTGCCTTCCGGTGTGGTATTGTCGGCAACAGGTTTTTCCTGTCCATAACCTTTTGCTTCTAACCGGTTGGCATCAAGGCCTTTTTGCACCAGGTAGTTTTTAACGGCATCCGCACGTTTTTGCGATAACAGCAGGTTGGTGGCCGGTTTACCTACATTATCAGTATGCCCTTCAATCATTAGTTTCATCGTGGTATCGTTCCGCAGAATGGCCACAACACTATTCAGCGCGCTGTACGATTCATTGGCGATCTTGTCGCTGCCCGTTAAGAAGAATATTCTTTTAGCGGCATAATTCACTCTATCAACGATCTCTTTCTTTATGTCCGGACAACCCTTTGTAGCTATGGAACCGGCTACGGTGGGGCATTTGTCTTCTTTATCATTTATGCCATCGCCATCTGTATCAGGTATGGGGCATCCATTAAATTCAATAGGACCAGCTTTGTCAGGACAAAGATCTGTTTCATCATTCAGGCCATCGCCATCTGTATCGGGTATTGGGCAGCCATGGTATTTGAAAGTACCTGGCACATCCGGACATTGGTCAACGTCATCCAGAACAGTATCATGGTCCCGGTCAAGGATGGGGCAACCCCTGTCGCGTGGCAATCCGGGCACATCAGGACATTTATCCACGGCATCGGCAACACCATCGTCATCTTTATCGGGGCAACCGCCTGCTTTGGCCGAACCTGGTACATCTGGACAGGCGTCTGATTTATCGGGCACGCCATCATGGTCCTGATCGTTGGTCAGGATTACTCTTTTGTTCAGCCAGAAACCAAGAGAAGCGCCAATCACTTTGTGTTTAAAGGTGCCATCGTAAGAAGCTTTATAAAAATTGGTAAGTCCCTGGCTAATAAAGCCGGTCAACAGCACATTACCTATTTCAAAACCAATCCGGGCATTCAACCCCAGATCGAAAGTGGTAACACTATTGGGATTTTTACCTGTTTGAATACTTGATTCATCCTGTTTATAGCGATTATTTGTATCCCTTGTTTCGAAATTCTGTTTACCACCATAAAAGAAGGATAAGTAAGGACCTGCACTGATGAGGAAATTGGTTTTCTTACTCAGTGGCAGCTTTACCGCTATGTTTAGCGGCATGTCAATATAGTTTGTGTAGAATGTACTGCTATGGAACAGTGTATCGGTCTTTACTTTGGTGGTGTCAAAGTAACGTTGGTATTTTCTACCCTTATTTGAAAAAATGACCCCTGGTTGAAAGAAAACTTTATTTGAATAACCCAACGGGATTTCGCCTATAAGTCCCACATGGAGCCCGCCTCTTTTTTCGTAAAAGGGCTTGGTGGTATTTTCCCAGTCCGGTATATAGTTTTTTTCAACTACTGAGGAAGATTGAGGGCCTCCTAAAATTCCCACCCGCATTTGAGCGTGGGCAAAATGTAGGGTAGAGGTCAATAACAGCAGTGTGTAAAATTTCTTCATACCGGTTGAGCTTAAAAGACTGGTAGTAACGCTTTTGAAACGCTTTATATTGTCTGAACCGGGATGGTTGTCTGAACTGGTATGGTTGGGATGATTGTCTGGACTGGGAGTCTGTGGGATGGATGGGATGGGTGTCTGAACCGATTGGGAGTGGTGGGATGAAGAATGAGGTAGGAGGTAAGAAGTAGGAAATAGAGGTTTCTTCTTATTTCCTACTTCTTACTTCTTACATCGGTCTAATTAAACATGAAATTTTATACCCTGGGCTAAAGGAAGTTGCGTAGAATAATTGATCGTATTAGTCTGGCGTCGCATATAGGCTTTCCATGCATCACTGCCGCTTTCGCGACCGCCACCGGTTTCTTTTTCTCCACCAAACGCGCCGCCAATTTCAGCGCCGGAAGTGCCAATATTTACATTGGCAATACCGCAATCGCTGCCACTGGCCGATAAAAACTGTTCTGCTTCCCGCAGGTTCAATGTCATTATACTTGACGACAGACCTTGTGGCACTCCGTTTTGAATGGCAATCGCTTCATCGATGGTGTTATATTTCATCAAATACAAAATGGGCGCAAAGGTTTCCTGTTGTACAATGTTGAAATGTGGTTCCACTTCGGCAATACATGGCTTAACATAACAACCGCTTTCAAAACCATCACCATCCAATACACCGCCTTCCACAATAAACCGGCCGCCTTCTTTTTTGCAGGCCTCCAGTGCTTTCTGATACCCTACAACGGCATCTTTGTCAATCAATGGGCCTACGTGATTGTTTTCATCGAGCGGGTTGCCAATACTTAATTGCTGATAGGCCGCTACGAGTTTGGTTTTTATAGAATCGTATACCGTTGAGTGAATGATCAGTCGCCGGGTGGTTGTGCATCGCTGACCGGCAGTGCCCACGGCGCCAAAGACCGATCCGCGGATGGCAATGTCCAGATCGGCATGTTCTGAAATAATGATAGCATTGTTGCCACCCAGCTCCAGCAGTGCGCGGCCCAGGCGGGCGCCCACCGTAGCGCCAACGGCTTTGCCCATACGGGTAGATCCGGTTGCCGATAGCAGGGGTACCCTTGTGTCGGCACTCAGCCATTCACCAACGGCACGGCCACCTGTTACCAGTCCGCTTACACCATCGGGCACATTATTGCGTTTAAATACTTCGGAAATAATATTTTGACATGCCACTGCGCACAGCGGTGTTTTTTCTGAAGGTTTCCAAATGCATACATTGCCACAGATCCAGGCCAGCATGGAATTCCAGCTCCATACAGCCACAGGGAAGTTAAAGGCGGAAATAATGCCTACAATGCCCAGTGGATGCCATTGTTCGTACATGCGGTGAGCAGGGCGTTCGCTGTGCATGGATAAACCATACAACTGGCGGGAAAGGCCAACCGCAAAATCACAGATATCGATCATTTCCTGAACTTCGCCATACCCTTCCTGCAGGCTTTTTCCCATCTCATACGACACCAGTTTACCCAGTGGTTCTTTATGGGCACGCAATGCTTCCCCTATCTGGCGCACCACTTCGCCCCGTTTAGGCGCCGGCCAGGTACGCCATTCCAAAAAGGCAGATTGCGCTTTGACAATTACGGCTTCATAATCGTTTTTATCGGCGGCCTGAACCGTGGCGATCAGTTTACCATCAACGGGTGAATGGGATTGTATAAGTTCACCATGAGCAGGCAAGGCAGTGATGCCTGTTGAAACGCCGGAATTTTTTTCGGCTATTTTTAATGGAGCAAGAAAATCCATGTAGTTCGTTTTAAACAAATGTAAGGTAATTGGAAGAAAGGGTGCGGAAGTTGTTAATGATCAATGGAATATAGTGGAATTCATTGTGTGCAAAAGCAGGCAAGGGGGCGGCAGAAGGCAGAAGGCAGAAGGCAGAAGGCAGAAGGCAGAAGGCAGAAGGCAGAAGGCAGAAGGCAGAAGGCAGAAGGCAGAAGGCAGAAGGCAGAAGGCAGAAGGCAGAAGGCAGAAGGCAAAGAATTTTGGCGCCACAAGGTAGTTCTTAGTCACGATAATCGCGAGTCATTAACAACTACAACTCACTCGCTAAATATTCTGGTCAGATACGCTAATAGTTCTGGCCAGATTCACTCCAGATAGCCATTTCCCTATTAAAACCCGCACTGAACCCGCACTAAACCCGCACTGAACCCCCATATCCAGTGCCATTCGGGTGCTATTTTGCCGGCAGGCCGGTAGCGTATGTATAGGCTATTGACTATATCTCGATAGCTACACAATACTATCTCACTAGAGTCTCATTGCGCAAATAGCAGGACTCTAGAAAGCAATACCTAAGTAATTTGAAACAGGGAATGGCGTTATTGTTGCCTGGAAGCACTATTATGATGCAGGGCCAGCTGATGACTGCAGTATGCATTGAATTCATCTTCATCGGCATCATCATCTTCATCGTCTTCCACTTCGCGTTGTAAAATGCGGTTATTGACAAAGTCGAGGGTGAGCAGACCATCTTTGAGTACGATATTACTGAACTGGGTCCAGTTGTACCTCTTCCGGAGCATGGTGTTTATAACGATCTCATTATCAGAGAACCCGATCTCGATCGCATATTTCGCCTGGTATTCCAGCAGGGCAAGGATCACAAAAACAAACAACAGCCAGGAAAAGTACGGCATTTTCATCCATACCAGTCCGGCAATGAGGAGGGCACGGCTGTAAAAAACTTTCCGTTTTTTGGCCTGCTGGGTGAGGTTATAAATCACAAAGCCCAGCACTGCGAGGGTGCCCAAGAGGTAGCCTACACTTACGTTTTGGCTACGCAGCAATTCCTGGGTGAAACAAACAATGGATATAATACTGAGCAGCAGTCCCAGTATATCAAGATACCGGCGATTTTGATTTTTCAGGGTAACAACGTATTTGTATACTACTGCTCTTCTAAATAACATAGTGTTTTATTGGTTGCTGGCTACCAGCAGGTTGGCTAATCTCCACAAAATGTGCGCACCCACGTTGGCGTCCCACTCATTGTTATCACCTACCCCAATTTCTACCAGATCGAAACCAATGAATTTACGACCACTCTGCACGATCTTTTTTAACAGGTAAAAGATCTGTTCGGTTTCGAATCCGCCCTGTACGGGTGTGCCTGTATTAGGGCACAATTTAGGATCAAGCCCATCAATATCAAAACTTACCAGTACTTTTTCGGGTAGTTTGCTTACGATGTCATCGGTGATCTGTTTCCAGGTTTCCCCTTCAAACTGGCGTTCTTTTATGTCTTTATCGAAAAAGGGGATTACCCGGCCCTTGTTATTCTGAATGTATTCCCATTCTTCCTGGCAATAATCGCGGGCGCCCAATTGTACCAGGTGGGTGAGGGTAGGAATTTCTTTCAGGGCATTGTACATAACACTGGCGTGGCTGTATGTAAACAACTCATACGAAGCACGCAGGTCGCAATGGGCATCAATTTGCAATACGCCAAATTCGCCATGCTGTTCGGCCATGGCCTTGAAAAAACCTAAAACAACGCTGTGGTCTCCGCCCAAAATGGCAACCAGTTTGCCCCGGTTGAGCAGTTGTTTGGATTGTTCATACACCCATTTGTTCAAATACCCACCGCCTTCATTGATCTCCCGAAGTGATTTACACATGAAGAGGTTCTTTTCCAGCACCTCGCCATGACAAATATAATCGATGTATAATTCCGCTTCTTTGCGCAGGTAATCGCTTTTCAGCAGGATCTTTTTATCGGGCGGACGCATAAAAAAACCCTCTCTCCAAGATTCTTTGGTGTCAGGGTCAAAAAGATCAACGTGCATACTTGCCTTAAAAATATGATCGGCAGCCCGGGCGGTACCGGCATTGTAGCTGACGGTCACTTCCCAGGGAACAGGTAATATAACCAAACGGGCATCTTCTTCAGAGAAGGGTAATCCAAAAATATTGTTGTTGGGGTTACTAGCCGCGTTGGGATCAAATTGTGATAGGTCTGTCATATGTCACACTCTAAAAAAACGGGGTGCAAGTTAGCCCACGAACAGTTAGCAGCAAAAAAATTATGAAAACAAGCTTACGTTTGTTAGTTAGGTGGCCGGCAGACGGCAATCTTGAATAGTGAAACGTGAGACGTGAAACGTGAAAGGGTTCACTATGTTCGAGCATTCATTCGGCAATCGGCAATCGGCAGTCGGCAATCGGCAGTCGGCAATCCACCTTCGCCAGGACAGGCCGGCAGGGTTGAAGTATATCTTTCTCGCCTGCGGCTCGATTTCGATCCTTTGCGCTGCTCAGTCGGCTGGCAAGTCCTTCGACCCTTCGACTCCGCTCAGGACGTCCAGGACCCCGAAACCCGACCCAAAACTCCAAACTCCAAACCACAAACCTAAGGGGCAGGATCGTTAAAGAAACACTTAATAATCAAACATACTGCTTACATAAATAAAATCTATCTATCCTCAATTCAATTTTGACCTAACTTTGCGGAGCTAATACCCCAATGTGGCACGCTGTCAAGGCGTTACAATAAATATTTCAGATGAAAAAGATACATATTGTTATTCTGGTGGGAATTGCGGTCTGCATTATGATCCTCTTGAGCTTTATGGCCGACCTTTCTACCTATGAAACCCTGGCCTCTGCCCGTCAAAAAGAAGGTAAAACAGTGACCGTTATTGCCAAACTCGATAAATCGGCAGCTGTTCCCATTGAGTACGACCCTGCTAAAAACCCCAATTTGACCAAGTTTTACGTGGTTGATTCGCTTGGAAATCGCGCACAGGTACGTTATTATTTCGAAAAGCCAATGGATATGGAGAAAAGCGATCGTATTGTGCTGAAAGGAAAAATGCAAGGCAATGTATTTGAAATTACCCGTAAAGACGGGATTCTGATAAAATGTCCTTCCAAGTATAAAGACGATCCCAAAGCTGCCGCGAACAACCTGACACAAAATTAAAACCCTGTAATGAAGTATATCGGTGAACACCTGTTACCCGGTCAGTTAGGACATTTCCTGGTTGTGCTTTCTCTTGTAGCATCATTAGTGGCCTGTATTGCATATTTCAAAGCTTCCAACGCCACTTTATTGCCCGACCACGAAAGCTGGAGAAAACTGGCCCGCATTGCTTTTTTGGTTAATGCCGGTTCGGTACTGGCAACCTTCAGCATTCTCTTTTTTGTTATCGCCAATCACTTTCACGAATATTTTTATGCCTGGAACCATTCTGATCTTTCCCTGAACCCCAAATATCTGCTTAGCAGTATCTGGGAAGGGCAGGAGGGAGCTTTTTTGCTTTGGACCCTCTGGCAATCGGTACTGGGTATTCTATTAATAGCCACCGCCAAAAAATGGGAAGCACCCGTAATGACGGTGATGAGCTTTGCCCAGTTTTGTCTGGCTACCCTTATTATTGGGGTGTATGTGTTTGATCTGAAAGTGGGAAGCAGTCCGTTTTTACTTACCCGGCATCAGTTTCAGGATGCGCCCATATTCCAGGGCGAAAATTACCTGAGCCTGCCTAAAATTCATAATGGGAACGGTCTTAATCAGTTATTACAGAATTACTGGATGGTGATCCATCCACCGGTGCTGTTTTTGGGTTATGCAAGTACTATTGTGCCATTTGCTTATGCCATAGCTGGTTTGTGGAAGAAAGATTTCGGTGGCTGGGCGAAACAGGCGTTGCCCTGGTCGTTATTTTCGGGCGCTATCTTTGGCCTGGGAATTATGATGGGCGCGGCCTGGGCTTACGAATCATTGACGTTTGGTGGTTACTGGGCCTGGGACCCGGTGGAAAATGCTTCCCTGGTACCCTGGCTGGTGATGGTAGCGGGTATTCATACCCAGGTTATTTACAATTCAACCGGTCATTCCCTGCGGGCCACCAACACCTTTTTTGTGTTGAGCTTTTTGCTGGTATTATATTCAACTTATCTTACCCGCAGCGGCGACCTGCAGGATACTTCCGTACACGCCTTTGTTGATTCGGGCATGAACTGGCAAATGCGGATCTGGGTGCTCATTTTTGTCATTGGTTCGCTGACATTATTGATAACCAGGTACAAAAAGATCCCCCATATTGCTAAAGAGGAGGAATTCAGCAGCCGCGAATTCTGGATGTTCATTGGTTCACTGGTGTTGTTCCTGTCGGCCATGGCCATTATTATCCCAACTTCGTTCCCCATTATCAATAAACTGTTTGGTACCAACCTGGTGATCGGGGAAGACAAAGAATTCCCTTATAACCGGATACAGATCTTTGTTGCGGTGGTAATTGGCATATTGACCGCCATTAGCCAGTACCTTAAATACAAGAACACTTCAAGAGCGTATTTTACAAAAAAACTCTTGTGGGCTACGTTGATCTCTTTAGTGGCATCGGTCTCTATCAGCTATTTTGGACACATCAATTATAATAAATACGGAGTTGGTTTCCTGGCTGCCATTCACCTGGCGCTGTTTGCTTCCGTATATGCCGTGATTGCCAACGCTGGTTATATCTTTACCGGACTTCATGGTAAGTTAAAATCTGCCGGCGCCTCTGTTGCCCACCTGGGTTTTGGACTGCTGCTGGTTGGTATCCTGATCTCTTCTTCTAAAAAAGAAGTGCTTTCAGTAAATACTTTCAATCCGCTCAATTTTGGTCCCGATAAGCCGAAAGAAGGATTTGAAAACCTGACCCTGTTCCGCGGTATAAAAACCGATATGGGCGCTTATTGGGCTACCTATGTAAAAGACTCCACCAATGGTAAAATGACCTGGTTCCAGGTTGATATGGAGCGGAAAGATGGTAAAGATAAATTTACATTATACCCTGACCTGATCAAGAATACCAAGGGACAGGAGGGGATGTCGAACAACCCTGATTCAAGGCATTATCTGCATAAAGATATTTTCAGCTATGTGAACCATGCCAGCTCGGTGCAGGAAGGTGCAGATACGTCACAGTTTAAAAATCATGTGGTAAAAACCGGTGATACCGTCTTTTACTCAGAAGGGTATATGATCCTGGATAGTGTTACCGTAAATCCGCACAACGAAAAATATAAATTCACCGGCAAGGATACGGCTTTAATGGCCAATTTGACCGTTATTACCCGTGACCAACAAAAGCTTACTGCCAAGCCCGTATTTTATGTACGTGACAATGCCGCCCAATACATGCTGGATACCTTGTATTCGCAGGGGCTGGCCATTGGTCTTACGCGCATTGCGGACGACAAACATCTGGAAATCAGTGTAAAGGAATCATCGAAACTGGCGCCTTTCCTGGCGTTGAAGATCCTTCAGTTCCCTTTTATCAACCTGGTGTGGTTGGGAACCCTTTTGATGATAGCTGGTTTTGTGATGAGTTTGGTAAGGAGAGTAAAGTTGTTATAGAGCTTATTGATAGTCTTTATAATAAAGGGTGGGTCCTGCTGAGAGCGGGGCTCACCCTTTTCTATTAGGCACTCCGACTCGTCGGAGCGCCATCTCTAAGATCTAAATGAATAGTCTTATTCTATCAAATCAGTATCACCCAACCGTTTTCCCTGAGTGATTCGTATAGTACCTTTGTTTGCCGGATCTTAAACATTTTTTAAGATTTTGCTGGCAGCGAAGGGGGTTACTTGCCCTGTCTTTTGGAATTATAATTACAAAGGAATTTGTATTATATTGTACCACTGGAATGACTGAACAAAGAAAAATATTCAGGTTTTTAGTAGCGGTTTTGACAATAGTAGCGGTATCAATTCGTCCGGCTATTGCCCAAACGACCCCGGATACTATCCCCTTACCTAAGTTGGGGCCCAATGACACTATACCAGTTCCGGCACAGATTGTTGGAAATGAATATGTGCCGGCACAAACGCTGGAGTGGACCTGGGTACAGGTCCCCTATCCCAAACATTTATTAAAAAGAAGACAGGAGTGGACGCGTTTACGTAATGCGGTTTATGTATGTTATCCCTATGCCCGCCGGGCCGGTGACATCATGAACGATATTAACAGGCACATTGCCAATCTGCCTGATAAGGATAAAAAGACCTACATAAAATCGCGCGAAAAGGAATTAAAGAAACAGTTTGCTGAACCATTAAGTGAATTGTCGATCTACCAGGGAAAAGTGTTAATGAAGCTCATTAACCGGCAAACCGGTAATAACTGCTACGAAATTATAAAGGAATATAAAGGTGGTTTTACCGCCAGAGCCTGGCAAACCGTTGCCTTTGTATTTGGCAGCAACCTCAAGCAACCCTACAATGCTAATGGCGACGAAAGTGAAATTGAAAAGATCGTTCAGGAAGTTGAACGAATGCATAGGATGTAAATTCAATTGCAAGCCTCGCTATTATTCTCTTCACTCCCGATTTCAAGTTATTGAGTTATTAGGTTCGTAAGAGAACTTACCAACCTAATAACCTACGAACTTAATAACTAGGAACTTATTTTCTGAATGATGCCAGTGGTAGAAAATCCCTCAACAATAGGATTAATGATCACTTTTCCCCCCGCTTCCATAACTTCTTTAGCGCCTACGATCTGTTCGAGGGTATAATCACCGCCTTTAACCAGCACATCGGGCTGCAGGGTGGTAATGAGGTTCAGTGGTGTATCTTCTTCGAAAATAACCACCATGTCAACCATTAAAAGGGATGCCAGCACCAGTGCTCTTGATTGTTCATCATTCACCGGGCGGCTATTACCTTTCAGGCGTTTAGTGCTGGCGTCAGAATTCAACCCCACTATTAAATAATCTGCTTCCACAGCGGCCTGCGAAAGGGAGAAAATATGGCCGCGATGCAGGATATCAAAAACGCCGTTGGTAAAGGAAACTGTTTTACCAGTAACCCGCCATTGAGCAATTTTATGTTTGGCTTCATTCCAATTACAGATCCTGGTTGTGATGATATCAGCTTTTCTCATTTACTGTAGTTCTTTTGTTAAAATACGGCAACAGGCTCAGGGCCAAAAATCCACTGAGCAAGGCAAAAAAGAATTGAACCGACCACATCAGCTGTCCAAAAGCAAAACCAATGGTTTCTTTTAGCCCGTAGATCAGCATGGTGTTTTGTACAAACCAGGCATACACACCAATACCGCCGCCGGGTGCTGGTACAATCATAGCCAGACTGCCCATGGTCAATACTGATAATGCGTTCGGAATGGTGTACACAGCGGTATCTTTCATGGCCCAGAAACCGATCTGCACACTTAGCAGGTACATACTCCAAATGAAAATGGTATGAAATACGAACCAGCCTTTATTTTTCAGGTACCGTACACTGGTAATGCCATGCCAGATCCCTTCGAAAATGGTCTTGATCTTTTGAATGAACTTAATGTGTGAGAACTTTTTAAATACAACGATCACGGCCGTTATGCCCAGTAACAGCACGCCAACCAGGACCATTATTTTGGATAGGGAGAGCGAACTGGTCTTTGATTGAACAATGGTATTCAGGGTGTCGTTGAGGTACCCGCCAATGAGGTCGGCCTGGGTAAAAAAAGTGATCAAAATAACCAATACCAGACATAACACATCAAACGCGCGTTCAGCAACAATGGTACCTACCAGTTTATCTGCTGGCACTTTTTCATACCGTGCCAGTATGGTGCATTTGAGTACTTCACCCAGCCGGGGAACAGCCAGATTAGCCATATAGCCAATGAGCACGGCCATGTAAATATTAAAAACCCTGGGTTTATAGCCCAAGGGTTCCATTAATATCTTCCAACGCAACGCCCTGCTGTAATGACTTAATAACAAGGTGATCATTACCGGAACAATAAGCAGGTAGTTGGCATTACGGAATGCATCTTTAATATCTTCCCAGCCTTTATCGGTAATTTTTCGAACCGACCACCATACTAAAAAAATACTGAGTCCCAGGAATAGGAGATACTGTAATATGCTCAGGATTTTTTTATTCATACGGGGGCGATTATAACTACAAATTTAAGTTATGCCGGTTACAAGTTAGTAAGTGACAGGTTAACAAGTTGACAAGTTTTTTGCAGGACCGGTTCTTTCAACCAGCCTGTAAACATGCGAACTTATTATCATGTAAATAGTTACAATTTATTTCCTTCTTTGGGAAATACAATAAATGGTTTGT
Organism: Niastella soli; assembly: GCF_017742245.1. Lineage (GTDB taxonomy): Bacteria > Bacteroidota > Bacteroidia > Chitinophagales > Chitinophagaceae > Niastella > Niastella soli. The sequence goes on along the minus strand of NZ_JAGHKO010000004.1, from coordinate 930,096 downwards.
GTTTTTTTGCTTCTTCAAAATCCATGATGGCGTAGGAAATAACGATCACAATATCGCCTACGGCGCCCTGTCGGGCAGCGGGACCGTTCAAACAGCATACGCCAGAGCCGCGTTTGCCTTTTATGAGGTAGGTTTCAATTCGGGTACCGTTATTTACGTTTACTATTTGTACTTTCTCATTTTCGATCATATTGGCCGCCTCCATCAGGTCTTCATCGAGGGTTAAACTGCCCACATAATTCAGGTTCGCTTCAGTGATCACGGCGCGGTGTACTTTCGATTTTAATATTTCAATTTGCATACTGTAGTTCTTGTTATTCTGTTTTATTTAAAACGGGCGCAAGCTAGTGAATTTATTATATAACAATTACATCAACATATTATCAATTAATCTTACATCATGCAGGAAGGCGGCAATTAAAGCTACCCGGGCGCCCTGGTAAACAGTAGCCAGGTTGGCAGTGGCAGGCTGCAGGGTATTGGCATCGGCCAGTTCCACATAATCGATCCTGAAACCGGCATCGGTGAGCATTTTTTCAGCCTTCTCTTTAATAACAGGCCAGAACACTCCCTGGTTGAGTTGTTGTTTTATAAGGATAAGACATTGGTATATAGCGGTGGCTTTTTGCCGGTCTTCGGGCGTTAAACGCATATTACGGCTGCTCATGGCCAGTCCGTCGGGTTCGCGCAGGGTAGGGCAGGTGATCAGTTGGATGGGGGACTGCATCAGCGTCAACAGCCGGCTAACCACCATACACTGCTGATAATCCTTCTGGCCCATAAATAATTGATGCGGCTGAACCATGCTGAGTAAACGGAACATCACCTGGCATACGCCCTGAAAATGGCCGGGGCGGTATTTTCCTTCCAGCAGGGTTTCCAGGTAACCCAGGTCATAATGTTCCAAACCGGTAGTGCCCTGGGGGTACATTTCAGCTATGGAGGGCAGGAACAGGGCGTCGCAACCCGCGGCTTCCAGTTTAACTATATCCTGTTCAATGGTTTGGGGATATAATTGATAATCATTGGGGTTATTGAACTGGGTGGGATTTACAAAAATACTGCAAACGGTTACCGCCGTAGCCTGTTTTGACTGGTCAATAAGGGCAATGTGTCCATTGTGCAGGGCGCCCATGGTAGGTACAAACCCTACTTGTTTTCCGGCGGCTTTCTGCTGCTGAATATACCTGGCAAGCGGTTCGGCATATTTAAATATGATCATTTAACGAAATTTTAAGTTTTGCCGGTTCCCTGTTCCTGTTTCTATGGGAACCTGGTTCATCATTCATTCAGTTTAAGGGCAGCAAAGCGGGGGTCCAGGAACATACAAATTAGAACTAATAAAAAAACCTTAACTTTGCACCCTGATTTTTAAAAGTTAGCTCATTAACTATTATCTATAATGCTGACAAAGAAAAGAATTTTATTTATTGCTAACGAAATGTCCCCCTATCTGGAGTTAACGGAATTTTCCGAAACGGTAAACCGGTTGGCAATAAAGGCAAATGAAAATGGCTTTGAGGTACGTTGTATTATGCCCAGATTTGGGGTCATCAACGAAAGACGTCATCGCCTTCATGAAGTGGTTAGATTGTCGGGCATTAATGTATCGGTTGGTAATGATGATTATCCCCTGCAGATTAAAGTAGCTTCTTTACCCAATGCACGTTTACAGGTTTACTTTTTGGACAATGAAGATCTGTTCAAGCGTAAAACCATCTTTCACGATGAAAGTGAAAAGTGGCATGAAGACAATGACCTGCGTACCGTATTTTTTTGCAAAGGCGCCCTGGAAACCGTAAAGAAATTTGGCTGGCCTCCTGACATTATACATTGCAGTGGCTGGATGACCGGGTTAATTCCCCTGTATCAAAAGACGGCGTATAAGAAAGAGCCCGTGTTCTCTCACAGCAAGGTTATCTATACCATTGGAAACAATACGGCAAAGGAAAAGCTGGGTGATGATTTTCTGAAAATTGCATCCATCAGTTCTGTTGTAAAAGAAAAGGACCTGGAACCTTATAAAGAAGGTACAACCACTGCTATGATGCGGGGTGGAGCAACCTATGCTGATGCTATTACCTTTGGTGCTGATAAAGTAGATAAGAAACTGGTAGAGGAATTTGGGAAAGTAAAAGGCAAGAAGGTACTCACCTATAATGCCGAGTCTGATTTAACAGATTATCTGCAACTATACAACGATCTTACCAAATAAGTAGTACGTACCATAAGTGATAAGTTAATAACATGATGTTTACAATTCAACAGCATAATACTTAGCACTTATAGCGGAGAACTTATATATTTACCCATTAATATTCTATACAATTCCATCAAACAAAAATTAGTATGCCTTATTTATTTACTTCTGAAAGTGTTTCGGAAGGTCATCCTGATAAAGTAGCTGACCAGATCTCTGATGCTCTGATTGATAACTTCCTGGCTTTTGACGCCCAATCAAAAGTAGCTTGTGAAACCTTGGTAACAACCGGTCAGGTGGTTCTGGCAGGTGAAGTAAAATCTAAGGCATATCTTGATGTGCAGACAATTGCCCGTGAAGTGATCCGCAAAATTGGTTATACCAAGAGCGAATACATGTTTGAAGCAAGTTCTTGCGGGGTATTATCTGCTATTCACGAACAATCTTCTGATATCAATCAGGGTGTTGACAGAACCAAAAAAGAAGACCAAGGCGCCGGTGACCAGGGTATGATGTTTGGTTACGCCAGTAACGAAACGGAAGATTATATGCCACTGGCTTTGGACATTGCCCATAAATTATTGATCGAGCTGGCTGCGCTGCGTCGCGAAAACAAAAAGATCGAGTACCTGCGTCCTGATGCAAAGAGCCAGGTTACCCTCGAGTACGATGATAACAACAAGCCCGTTCGTATTGATGCTATTGTTGTAAGTACACAACACGATGATTTTGATACGGAAGCAAAAATGGCTAAAAAGATCAAGGAAGATGTGATCAACATCCTGATCCCACGCGTTAAGGCCAAGTATAAAAAATATGCTCACCTGTTCAACGACAAGATCAAGTATCACGTAAACCCTACCGGTAAATTCGTGATCGGTGGTCCACACGGCGATACTGGTTTAACTGGTCGTAAGATCATCGTTGATACTTATGGTGGTAAAGGTGCTCACGGTGGTGGTGCATTCAGCGGAAAAGATCCTTCAAAAGTTGACCGTTCTGCTGCTTATGCAACCCGTCACATTGCCAAGAACCTGGTAGCTGCCGGTTTGTGTGATGAAGTACTGGTACAGGTTTCATATGCTATCGGTGTTGCCCAGCCAATGGGATTGTACATCAATACTTATGGCACTGCTAAGGTAGAACTGACCGATGGCGAGATCGCAAAACGCGTTTCTCAGATCTTCGATATGCGTCCTTACTTTATTGAGCAGCGCCTGAAACTGCGTAATCCTATCTACAGCGAAACAGCTGCTTATGGTCACATGGGCCGTCAACCTGAGATAGTAGAAAAAACCTTCACTGCTCCTGATGGCAAAACTGTAAAGAAAAAAGTGGAACTGTTTACCTGGGAGAAGCTGGATTATGTAAGAAAGATCAAACAGGCTTTTGGTATCCGGTAATAATTCGAATTTATAGAACAACATATTATTCAGCCCCCCCGATTTATCGGGGGGGCTGTTTATTTGTAGTCGCTTCTATTGATCCAACCGGATCGAAATAAGCTACAGGGTAAACATATGCCCAGTAATTATTGAAGGAACGCCGGAACAAAATGCTTTTGCCTGGGAGGTGGGATTTGGAAATTCAACGGGAGTAGGTTACGGTTCATTAAAATAACATAATATGCTATACTACATTGTAAAATATGACGGACCGTTTGGTTTTCATGGCTAAGAGATAATTCATCGCCGCTCGGTTAAAGCTGAGATCGGACTGTTTATTTGTAGCATCTTCTATGGGTTCAACCAGATAGATTATGTAAGAAAGATCAACCAAGTTTTCGGTATGCGGTAATAATTTGAACTCATAACGGTACACATAAGTTGTTGAATATAATTTGTTTATGTTTATTTTATGCTTGTTTGTATTGGGGGATTTTTTTATATTTGTTAAAAGATTGAACGCATGGTTACAGCATCACAAACTTTAAAAATTTATGAGTTGTTTAATAAACACTTCAAGAATGGGGAGGATGCCAATGTACTTGTGCAGGAAATAGAAGGCATGATCGACTGTAAGTTTGAGGTTGAAAGGGACAGATTAGCTACAAAATCAGATTTGCACAATGCTGTTAACGAAGTTAGAAAGGACGTGAATGAAGTTAAAAAGGAAATGAACGAAGTTAAAAAGGAAATTAACCGGGTGGAAGTCCGAATGGAACAAGGGTTTAAAGAGCAATTGAAATGGATCATTGGGATGATGATGGGATTAGCTGGTTTATTGGTTACCATAATATTTAAGCTTAAATAATTATGTTTAGTTACAAACTTATTATTCAGCCCTCCCGATACATCGGGGGGGCTGTTTATTTGTACCAGATGCTTTATTTTCGGCCTATGAATGAACATCTTAATCCCTGGAAGGTTTTAGGTGAAAAGAAGATCTACGAAAACCCCTGGATAAAAGTGAACGAATATGATGTGATCAATCCATCGGGGGGAAAGGGCATATATGGTAAAGTGTTCTTTAAGGGCATTGCTACCGGCGCCCTGGTGCTTGATGAGGAGTTAAATACCTACCTGGTTGGCCAGTATCGCTTTACCATAGATCAGTACAGCTGGGAGATACCGGAAGGTGGGGGTAAAATGGGCGTTGATCCGGTAGAATCGGCCAAACGGGAGTTACTCGAAGAAACCGGTCTGGTAGCAGAGGAATGGACCAAAATAGTGGAGATGCACCTGAGTAATTCTGTTACCGACGAATATGCAGTTGTGTATCTTGCGCGGAAACTGAGCCAGCATCTGGCCAGTCCGGAAGAAACCGAACAATTACAGGTAAAGAAAATACCGTTTGAGGAAGCCTATCAAATGGTGGAACGGGGAGAGATCACCGATTCCATGTCGGTAGCGGCTATTTTAAAAGTAAAACTGATGTTGGCAGATGGAAGGATTTCATAAAAAAAGACCAGGTATTAACAAGTCACAATTGATCATAGGCCGACAGCCTATTATTGAAGCTATTCAATCGGGCCGGCCCATAGACAAAATATTATTTCAGCGGAACGTAAGCGGGGATGCCATTGGTACCATCCGGCAACTGGCACGGGAGCAAAACATCCCTATTCAACAGGTGCCGCCCGAAAAGCTACAATCATTTACCAAGGCCAATCACCAGGGAACTATTGCCATTGCAGGACTGGTACAGTATATGGACCTGCAACAGGTGATAGACCATGTGATGGGTAATGGTGAAACCCCTTTGTTTGTGATCCTGGATGGGATAACCGATGTGCGCAATATTGGTGCTATTGCCCGCAGTGCGGTTTGTTGTGGCGCCCAGGCCATTATAATACCCGATAAAGGGGTAGGTGCCCTGAATGAAGAAGCGCTGAAATCCTCGGCCGGCGCCCTGGAAAGGATCAATATTTGCCGGGTGAACAGTTTGATGAAGGCGGTAGATACCCTGCACCTCAATGGTATTAAGGTTTTTGCCACTGAAATGACAGCCAGTAAAATGCTGTACGAACTGGATTATACCGAGCCTTGTTGTTTAGTTATGGGAAATGAAGAGAACGGTGTTTTTCCCGCGCTGATGAAAATATGTGATGAAAAAATAAAGATCCCCATGGCAGGCAGCTTTGAATCGTTCAATGTGTCGGTGGCTACCGGGATAGTTTTATATGAGGCGATGAAGTCACGGATGGGCAATAGGAAATAGGCAATGGGGCGCCTACGCCGAGGCTTCGGCGACCGAAGGCAGACGGCAGACCCCTCGTCGCGGCACTCTTCAGGACCTGGAACTCAGAACCCTGAAGGCCGCCCTCGACCCTTCGGCTCCGCTTAGGGCGCTCGGTCGGCTGGCAAGTCCTTCGACCTTCGACTCCGCTCAGAGCAAGCCCGCTCAGGACCTGTTAACAGAACCTGTAAAATGAAATCATTTACCTTGAATAATAAGCATATTCATTTGATTGAATGTCCCAGAGACGCCATGCAGGGTTGGAAGACTTTTATTCCCACCGAAAAAAAGATCGAATACCTGCAGTCTTTGTTACAGGTTGGGTTTCATACCCTTGATTTTGGCAGTTTTGTTTCCGCCAAAGCCATCCCGCAACTGGCCGATACAGCTGAGGTGCTGAAGGGATTAAAGAGCCACCCTGTTGATACAACGACCCAATTGTTGGCTATCATTGCCAATGTACGCGGAGCTGAAGACGCGGCTGCTTATGAGGAGATCAGTTACCTGGGTTTTCCTTTTTCGGTCAGTGAAACCTTTCAACAGCGAAATACCAACAGCAGCATTCGGGAATCGCTGGAAAGGGTAAAAGAGATCCAACGCATTTGTGAGCAAAGCAACAAACAACTGGTCATTTATATCTCCATGGGTTTTGGCAATCCTTATGGCGACCCTTATTCACCCGCCATCGTTTTTGATTGGGTGAACCGGATCGCGGCGCTGGGTGTGCAGATAATTTCACTGGCCGACACAGTTGGCCTGGCCACTCCTGAACAGGTGACCGACCTTACCAGTTATGTGATCAACAAATTGCCGCAACACGAGATCGGGGTGCATTTACACAGTAGTTTGCACAACCGGCAGGCGAAAATAGAAGCGGCCTGGCAAGCCGGCTGCCGGCGGTTCGATGGCGCGTTAAAAGGCATTGGCGGTTGCCCCATGGCCAATGATGATCTGGTAGGCAACATCGATACCGAGTGGCTCATATCATATTTAGAACAATATGAGAAAATGCCCGGTTTAAATAAATCAGCGCTGGCTAAAAGTCTTACCTTAGCTAACGAAATATTTACCTTATGAAAATCACTATTAGGGAGTGATTATGGACCTAACGATACCGATTCAGATCTCCACTTTGTCGAATCCCATCAACTACCAGGACAACATCCTTTTAATGGGATCATGCTTTACTGAGCATATAGGTGATAAGCTAGATGAACTTAAATTCAGTGTGCTGCAAAATCCCAATGGGATTTTGTTTGACCCGGCCAGTGTAGTGAGCAGCCTGGTTTCCTATATTCAGAACAAACAATATCAAACCGAAGAGCTTTTTTACTATAACGAAGTGTGGCAAAGCTGGCAACACCATAGCCGGTTTTCCAAAACTGACTTGCAGGAATGCCTGCGTGGCATTAATGCTTCACAACAGGAAGCGCATCAGTTTTTGAAAACAGCCAACTGGCTTGTTATAACCTTAGGCACTTCTTTTTCATACCGGTTAACGGAACAGGTACCCGTTGCTTTCCGGCGGGGCGCCGTACGGGGCGCCGTGGCCAACAACCATCGTACACCAGCGGGCTGGTTCAACAAACACCTGCTTTCAATAGAAGAAACCACTACCATGCTCGACAACTGTTTACACCAGTTGTTCCAGTTCAACCCTAATATAAAAGTGATCTTTACGGTAAGCCCGGTGCGTCATATACGCGATGGCGTTATTGATAATAACCGAAGCAAAGCCCGGTTAATAGAAGTGGTTCACCATCTTGTTAATAAATTTGATAAGCTATATTACTTTCCTGCCTATGAGCTGGTGATAGATGTATTACGCGATTACCGTTTTTACGACATCGACATGGTACATCCGAACTACCAGGCTACCTCTTTTGTGCTCGATAAATTCATGCGGCATTTTGTAGATGAGAAAGCGCAGCAACTGGCAGAAGAAATAAAGAAGATCGTAATAGCCCGTAAACACAAACCGTTTCAACCGGCTACCGAAGCGCATAAGAAGTTTTTAAGGGCCCACCTGGAGAAGGCGCAGGAATTGCAACGGAAATACCCGTTTCTAAACCTGGATGAAGATATTAGATACTTTTTACAATAATATAGTCAGTTGTGAGAGGTGAGTTGTGAGTTGGTTCCCGTTTTTCGGAAAGCTTGAAAAATAGCGAGTCCATTGATTCTTCGGAAATCTATAAATTTCGCGAACCCACTCACAACTGACAACTCACCACTCACCATCAATATTCATCGTTCAAAGCAAACGTATTTTTCCTGTACATCCACTGCCCTGACGTAAAGTCGGGGAACTCTACTGTTTGATTACCCAGTTCTATGCTTTGTTCGCTCAGGGGGGTAATAGCACTCCAGGCGGCTGCATCATATACATCCAGTGGTGTGGCGGTCTTACGTTTTATAGATTCAACAAATGCATGCAGTACAAAGAAATCCATACCGCCATGACCCGCACCTTCGGCCCCGGAACCATATTTCTTCCATAATGGATGGTCATATTTTTCGAGCCAGCTTTTGGCATCTTCCCAGGCATCATTGGTTTTACTCATGCCTTCAATATAGAGGGAGTGATTCACATCCATCCAGATGCCATGTGTGCCCTGTACGCGGAAACCCAGCGAGTAGGGGCGGGGCAGATTGGTATCATGGTGCAGCAGTATGGTCTCCCCATTGGCGCAACGGATATTCGTAGTAACAACATCGCCTAATTGGAATTGCACTTTTGCATTGGGGTGTTGTTCGCCACCATTCTTTACAATGTATTCATGTAATCCGCGTGTTTTGCTGGCAAAAGAAGAAAGAGATACAAACCGGTTGCCCCGGTTAATGTTGATCATTTCAGCTACGGGACCAATACCATGAGTAGGGTACAAATCGCCATTGCGATGAACGGAATGTTCAGTTCGCCAGCGGGCTTCAGAAAATGCTTTCTCGCCAAATTCCACACCACCGCCATAGGCTTGTGTACCGTTATTGAATTTAACAGCGCGCAGATCGTGCTGATAGCCGCCCTGTAAATGGATCAGTTCGCCAAACAAGCCCTGCCTTACCATATTCAGGATGGCCATTACATCGCGCCGGTAACAAACATTTTCCAACATCATCACCTGGGCGTTGTGGTGTTCGGCTGCTTTAACCACATCCCAGTGGTCTTGCAACGTAATACCCAGCATAACTTCGGTGCCTACATATTTTATTCCGGCTTCCAGACTGCCAATGATCATGGGCGTGTGCCATTCCCAGGGCGTGGCAATGATCACGCCATCGAGCTCTTTTAATTCCAGTAACTTTTTCCAGGCATTGGGATCGCCCTTAAATACCTTAGGCATAGGTTTCCCGGATTTTTGGATCAGGTTGGTTGCCATTTCGAGCATGCGGTCATCGATATCACAAATGGCCACTATGCTTACATCTTTCCGCTGAAGCGCATTGTTAAGGTGGTTTTGTCCGCGTAAACCAACACCTATGATCCCTAATTTAACAACAGGGTCGGGTGCGGTGAACGATTGTGTGGTTGGTAAAATGGCAAAACCAGCTGCTGCCAGTCCGGTATTTTTGACAAATGATCTTCGGTTCATAGCCTTATTTTTACAGGGAATTTGATGCTACCAAAATACCAAATTAGGGAACATGAAAGCCACCGGTCAAAATCTTACGCAATCGTATGCAATACTGGAATTTTATAAAAACCTGAAGCCGGCACTCACCTTGCCAGCTGGTGTGGCCATCATGAACCCGTTTTCCGATGCAGTTGCTTTGCAATTAGCGGAAACATTCTACAATAAATTTTATAAGGACCATCATCCGCGTAAGTTCATATTTGGGATCAATCCCGGGCGGTTTGGCGCCGGGGTTACAGGGGTCCCTTTTACCGATCCTATCCGGCTGAAAGAGATTTGTGGTATTGAAAGCGATCTGCCTAAAAAGGCGGAATTGTCGTCGCTGTTTGTATATGACGTGATAGCTGCCTACGGTGGGCCTGAAGCTTTTTATTACGATTTTTATATAACGGCTTTATCACCGCTGGGTTTTACAAAAGATGGCGTTAACCTGAATTATTACGACGATAAGGAATTGCTTAAAGACAGCGAACCGTTTATTTTAAAGTGCATTCGCGAGCAGTTGGATACCATTGCTACTACCAGGGATGTATGTTATTGTTTGGGCGAAGGCACCAATTACAAGATCTTTCAAAAATTAAATGCTAAACATCAGTTCTTTAAAGAGATCATTCCATTGCCACATCCTCGTTGGGTAATGCAATATCGCAGAAAGAAGATCGATGAGTTTGTTAAGGTGTATGTAGAGAAACTTAGAATCAGTTTGTAGTTTGTGGTTGCTGCCGCGCTTTGAGGTTCAAAATTAATTTTGAGCCCATGCACTAAAGAACAACAAACCGCAAACCACAAACAAGCTAATGCATTCTATCTCCCCGCACTTCCAGTTTTTGAATTAGATCCGCTTCAAAGGTGAGCCATTCCTGCCACCTTTTGCGAACAGTAGGTTTATCGACATATGTTTCTGCCAGTTCAATAAATAAATGGTAATGGCCGGCTTCGCTTTCCATAAAGCGGCGATAGAAGTTACGCAGGTATTCATCATCGAGCCCTTCGCTGAGGCGTTTAAAACGTTCGCAGCTGCGGGCCTCGATCAGGGCGAAGATCAATAGTTTATCCAGCAGGCGCTGTTCGGGGCTCCCGTCTTTTTTTTGAAATACCTGTAATTGATTTACATATTCGTCCTTACGTTGTTTACCTAATTTAAGGTTGCGTTTTTGCAACTCTGCCAGTACCAGGCGGAAATGCCCCCATTCTTCGGTAACAATGGGCGCCAGATCTGTCACCAGTTTTTCTAATTCGCTGTACCGCTGAATAAGTGAGATGCAGCTGGTGGCTGCTTTTTGTTCACAATAGGCGTGGTCGGTAAGAATGTACTCCAGTGATAATTCGGCCAGGTTCACCCAGCGTGGATCGGTGGGCAGGTGCAGGCCCAGAATATTCTTAGTATCGTTGGTAGTGCTCATAAAGTGCACAAAGTTAACACGTAAGTGCGATATATTTGCTTTGCCCGAACCGTGGCACGGTTAAGCTATTAATTATGAACGACAACTTTCTACTTAAAAAGCTCAATGAACGGCAGGCGCAAAATGCATTCCGCAGGCTGTTATTGCCCGATGGTAAAACCGATTTTTGTTCAAACGATTACCTGGGAATTGTACACAACCAGCTCATTGAAAAACAATTGGGCAAAGATGCCCCTGAGGGATACCGGCACGGTTCAACCGGTTCCCGGTTGCTGGCCGGTAATTATACGTTGGTAGAAGAAACCGAAAAAATACTGGCGGCCTTTCATGAGGCCGAAGCCGGTTTGATCTTTAATTCGGGTTACGATGCCAACCTGGGTTTGTTAAGTTGTGTTCCCCAGCGCGGCGATACTATCATTTACGATTATTTAAGCCATGCCTCCTTACGCGATGGCATCCGATTGAGTTTTGCACAGTCTTTTGCTTTTAAGCATAACGACCTGGCCGACCTGGAAAAAAGATTACAGGCCGCAACCGGTACCATTTTCGTGGTAACGGAATCCGTATTTTCCATGGATGGTGATATGGCCCCTCTTATCGAGATCAGCGCCTTATGTCAGCAATATGGCGCCCACCTGATAGTGGATGAAGCGCATGCTACAGGTGTGGTAGGCGTAAAAGGAGCTGGATTGGTACAACAGCTTAACCTGCAAACAGCCTGTTTTGCCCGCGTTCATACATTTGGCAAGGCCGTAGGTTGCCATGGCGCCATTGTACTGGGCAGTGAGCAGTTGCGCAATTATCTGGTGAATTTTTGCCGGTCGTTTATATACAGTACGTCCCTGCCCGAAGCAAGTGTGGCTGCAATACGTTGTGCATATGAGTTATTCCCCGGGATGAATAAGGAACGGGCGCATTTGCAACAATTGATCAATACCTTTCAGCAGGCAACCATGCCCTGGGAGAAGCTGGTTTCCCATACGCCTATACAAATAGCGATCATCCCCGGCAATGATGCCGTGAAAAAGGTAGCCGGTGCATTACAGTCAGCCGGCCTCGATATTCGCCCCATATTATATCCTACGGTTCCTTCCGGAAAGGAGAGATTGCGGATTGTATTACATGCGTTTAATACGTTGCAACAGGTTGAAGAAGTTATTAACTGTTTGTAGTGTGTTGTTTGTGGTTTGTTGTTCTTCAATTCGAAGTTCAAAATTAATTACGAGCCTCAAAGCGCGGCAGCAACCACAAACTACAAACCTACTTCTTAGTTGGTTCTTCCGGTAAATAATAAGTTTCATTGGGACCTATACCCGATACCTGCATGGTACATTCCTGTGTAAACCATTCAAAATGCGGCTGATCGGCTTTGATCACTACAAAACTGCCAGGGCCATATGCAATGGAAGGAGCTGTAGTATCGAATTTCTTTTCCTGAACAATATGGGCCGAGCCGCTTAAGATGGTTATATACAGATCGGAATTATGTACATGCGGCATGCCTTTATAACCGGGTGGGAAGATGTAACGTTCTGTAAAAAATCCTTGTTTAGTGCGTAGTCCGGCGAGATAAATGTTCTTTCTACCGCTGGCCAGCACAGTGTCTTTCACGGGCGGGAGTATCATTTTAGCATTTTCACCTGTATTCATTGGCGGACTTGCAATGTTCTGTACCGGATGATTGGTACAGGACAGCCATGGAACCAGTAGCATTGCCATGGCGTAAAAGGCTGTCTTTTTCATAGCAAACAATATTTAGGTGACGAATAATGAAAAGAACTGATGAGTAAGTTACTACAATTTCAGGAATTACATCCTGGTTTATGCCCGAACGGCAGATTCGGGCTGGTGGTGCGGCCCTGAAACGGGACCATCGGGTGGAATTAGATAAAAAAGAGAATCCCACCTTGCGGCGGGATTCGGTACCACGGACTGTAACCTCTAAGGTTGATGAACTAAACGATTGCTGATGACTACTGAACTGCGAACAACTTGAATGTATAATTGCTATACAAATAATGCGATTAATATTAGCCCGGCAAATAACAAAGCCAGCACTCTCTTTTTTCGTTGATAGATCCGGGCTTCCATCTCATTTCATTTTTTTAAAGCATATACTGCTTTAGATCACACTACAAATGTCAGAATTAGCAGTGGTCCTTACAATACAACTTTGTGGTAGTTTTCACACATTTAAATAAGCGCTTATCAATGGGAATAAGTGCTAATTGCTTGTAGCAGAAGAGATGCGTTAACAGGTAATTAAAAAAAATACACTACTTTTAAAAAATCCTTCTAATCCCTGATGTGAATTAGCAATATGCGCATTATTCCATTTATTATTACCGTAGTGGTTACTATGGGTTTAATTGTAACCTTAAGCAAGCCTATAGGCAGCATTCCGCCCCTGGGCAGTTTTCTTAGTCCACAAACCGGATTTTGGCAGAATGCAGAGCCTGTTAATGCCCATGCCAACATTGATCTTAATTTTCCGCAACTCAAAGACAAGGTACAGGTGTACTTCGATGACAGAATGGTACCACATGTATTTGCTCAGAACGATGAGGACCTGTATTTCGTTCAGGGGTATCTGCATGCAAAATTCCGCCTCTGGCAAATGGAATTTCAAACCTATGCCGCTGCCGGCCGTTTGTGTGAAGTGCTGGGGCCTGGTCCCAACAATGACTATTTGAATTACGACCGTAATATGCGCCGGGTAGGAATGCAATTTGGCGCCCGGCATTCACTCGATAGCATGGAAAACGATCCTGTTAGCAAAAGCATCGTCGATGCCTATACTTCCGGGGTGAATGCCTATATAAACAATTTATCGGCCGATGAACTGCCACTGGAATACCGGTTGCTTAATTATGTGCCCGAACACTGGAACAATTACAAGACAGCGCTCTTCCTGAAATATATGAGCTATAGTCTTACCGGTTCAGAAAATGATTTTGAATTAACAAATGTGCGCAATGTTTTGAGCCGCGAAGACTTTGAGATACTGTACCCAACCATGCAGGATTCACTGGACCCAATTATTCCCAAAGGCGAGGTCTTTTCGGCGCCGGCAATACGTCCGCAAATGCCTGTTTCTTCTGACAGCATATATTTTAAATGGAACACGTTTGCCGACATCAATGCAACACCTGTTGATAAACCCGATAAAGACAACGGCAGTAATAACTGGGCCGTGAGCGGTGCCAAAACAAAAAGCGGCCGCCCTATTTTATGTAACGACCCACACCTTGACCTGAACCTGCCATCCCTTTGGTTCGAAATGCAATTGCATACTCCCCAATACAATGTGTATGGAGTTAGTTTTCCCGGGTCACCTGCGGTGATCATAGGGTTTAACGATAGCTGCTCCTGGGGGGTAACCAATGCCCAGCGCGATGTGAAGGACTATTATAATATCAAATTCAAAGACGAAACCAAAGAACAATACTTTTTCAATGGCAACTGGGTAAACAGCGACCTGCATATAGATACCATTAAAATAAAAGGCGCCCTGCCTTTTTATGATACCGTTGCCTATACCGTCTTCGGCCCTGTACAATACGATAATTCCTTTACCGGCAAAAAACGCACTACACCCAATAACAGCTTTGCTGTAAAATGGCAAGCACACGAGGGGTCAAATGAATTGAAGACTTTTTATCTGCTTAACCGCACAAAGAATATGGGCGATTACCGGGAAGCCATTAAAAACTTTCATTGCCCGGGACAGAACTTTGTGTTTGCTTCAAAAAGCGGCGATATAGCCATCTGGCAACAGGGGGAGTTTCCGGCCAAGTGGCGGCGCCAGGGCGATTTCATAATGCCGGGTGTTGATTCTTCTTATTTGTGGCAGGGAACAATTGAACAATCTGAAAACCCGCATCTCGAAAATCCGGAGCGTGGTTTTGTAAGCAGCGCCAACCAAATGGCGGCAGATACTTCGTATCCCTATTACCTGGGGGGGCATTTTCCCATTTACCGGGGAATTATGATCAACCGGTATTTGCGGCAAATGAGCGGTATTACCATCGATGATATGAAAAAAATGCAAACCGATAATTTCAATGTGTTTGCAGAAACAGCCCTGCCTTTGTTGATGGCCAATGTAGATGAAAGTACCTTAAGCATTGAAGAAAAAAAATACCTTGATATTTTACGTGGCTGGAATTTACGTGGTGATGCGGTGGAAAAAGCTCCGGCTATTTTTCAACTATGGTTCGATAACCTGGAGTTGGAAGTATGGGACGACGACCTGGAAGTAGCCAACAAACCTGTTAAAGTACCGGACGAAGCTACGCTGGTGCATTGTCTTAACATGTCGAATTTCAAATTTGCCGACAATATAAAAACCAACCAGGTAGAAACGGTTAGGGATGTAGTAACAGCCGCCTTCAAAAAAACGGTGCCGGTGGTATCCCTTGCCGATCAGAAAGCCAATCTGAACTGGGGTAAATATAAAGATGGGGGCATCAGGCATTTGCTGCGGCTGGCCCCATTAAGCCGGTTTCATTTAATGACCGGCGGCGGCGAGAATATGATCAATGCCACCAAACAATTTCATGGGCCAAGCTGGCGCATGATCGTTGAGTTGACTGATAAAACTGAAGCCTGGGGCATTTATCCCGGCGGGCAAAGCGGCAACCCCGGCAGCCAGTACTACGATAATTTTATCGATAAATGGTCTGAAGGGAAGTATGATAAACTATGGGTGATGGATGCAGGAGAAGCTAAAGACAAAAGGGTCCTTTTCACTATGAACTTTAATTAAAGCACAGATGAAATTTGGTGTTTCCATATTACTGACAATCGTGGTAAGTTTTGCGGCCGGGTTCTATTTACCTTTCTGGAGTGTAGCGCTGGTATCGTTTTGCGTAGCCGCTTTTATCTATCAAAAACCTGGTATGGCCTGGCTAACAGGTTTTGTAAGCATATTATTATTCTGGGGATTACTCGCCTGGTGGATAGACGCACAAAACGACAGTATTTTATCAACCCGCATGGCCAGCCTGTTTCCTTTAGGCGGTTCTTCCGCAATGCTAATACTAATAACCGGTGTAGTGGGAGCCATTATTGGCGGGCTGTCTGCTTTATCGGGAAGTTTTCTACGTAAGTATATCGATAGCCGGGAAAGGTATTAACTGTTTATGGAAGATATTCTAAGAGATTTTGAGTCGCCACCGCCGGCATCAAAATTTATCCGCTGGCTGGCCAGTTTTGTTGACTACCTGATCTACGCTTTAGTAACAGGTGTGATCATTCATTTTTCGGATGGCCGCTGGCTAACAATAAAAGGTAATGGAGAATGGGTAGGTTTATATAATGATATTATAAACAATGCCTTCGTTGTTATACCCTGGCTGGTGATACTGCCAGGTTATGAAACCTTTAATAAGGGTCAAACCATTGGTAAGGTCATGTTTGGGATAAGGGTCTTAAATCATGATGGCTCAAAATTAGACATCGTTAGCAGTATAGTCAGACATCTGTTCGATTTTGTTGATTTTCTTCCTTTTGGTGGCATGGTAGGGGTAGCTACTGCCAACAGCAATAAAAAAGCGCAGCGCGTGGGTGATCTGGTCGCAAAGACAATTGTAGTGCAGGCCAATGGCTAAGTGCTACATATTTCCGGTTCATATATAAAAAGGGCTGTCTGATCTATTTGTAAGCTGTTTTAACTATTTTACTGAGTAGCTAATCAACAATTGGCCTTATTTTCGCGTTCGTCGCGCGATATGAGAATACTGACCTTAATTTCCCTCTTTATTGTTGGCTTTACATCCGTGCACGCTGCCCGTATCAGCGGCAAGGTTACTGACGAAAAAGGACAGGCGCTTGTGTATGCTTCCATCCTGGTAAAAGGCACTACACTGGGCACAACGGCCAATAAAGAAGGGGATTACTTCCTGCAGCTACCCCCCGGTTCTTACACCATCGTTGCCCAATACGTAGGTTATAGCCGGCAGGAAAAAACGATCACCATAAGTGCAGACAATATCACACTCGATTTTCAGCTTTCCATACAACAATTCAATTTAAAGGAAGTAGTAGTAAAACCCGGAGGGGAAGACCCTGCCTATGAGATCATTCGCAATGCCATAAAAAAAAGACCGTATTATCAGCACCAGCTCAATACCTTTCAATGTGAAGTGTATATAAAGGGCCAGCTGCAGTTACGCGCCTACCCTAAAAAATTCCTGGGCGAAACAATTGATTTTGAAGATGGTGATACCAGTCAACGGAAAATGCTTTTTCTCTCTGAAACTGTAGCAAGATATTCTGTTGAAAAGCCGCGTAAGAACAAGATTGAAGTATTATCAACCAAGGTAAGCGGTAGAAGTGATGAGTTTGGATTAAGCACACCCCAGATCGTTTCGTTTTATGAGAACAATATCCAGGTAGGCCGCAACCTGAACCCACGTGGATTTATTTCGCCCATCGCTGCCAGTGCGCTGAATTTTTACCGCTATCAATACGAAGGCAGTTTTATTGAAGATGGCCGCGAGATCAATCGCATTAAAGTAACGCCTAGGCGACGGTATGAACCGTTGTTCACCGGGTATATCAATATCACTGAAGGCGACTGGCGTATTCACAGTTTGCAATTGCGGCTTACCAAGGCCTCGCAAATGGAATTGATTGACTCGCTGAATATTGAACAATTGTATGTGCCGTTTAACAAAGAGGTATGGGTGATAAAAACGCAGGTATTGTACCCGGCCGTAAAACTGCTGGGCTTTGATGCATTTGGCAGTTTTGTAAATGTGTATTCCCAGTTTAACACTGCGCCTGCTTTTGAGCGGAGATTCTTTAACAATACCTATCTGAAGATCTATGAAGGATCCAATAAAAAACCGGCTGCCTTTTGGGATTCTGTTCGCCCGCTGCCACTACAGGCCGATGAAATAGCCGATTATACCAAGAAGGACAGCCTGGAAAAAGCACATAAAGATCCGCATTACCTCGATTCTATCGATCGCCGGCGTAATAAACCACACCTGTTTCCCCTGGTGGCAACAGGCCAGTTATTCTACCGCGAAAAAAAGCGGGAAATGTACAGCGTGAATCCGGTGCTGGAAACCTTTGCTTACAATACGGTGGAAGGGTGGCTTGGCAGCTTTGGCGGCAGCTATACCAAACTGCTGGATACTATTCCCGGGTCGCGACGGGCCTTTAGTATAGAACCTGCCCTGCGGTATGGACTCAGCAATCATCACCTCAATGCCTCAGGCACCTTTACCTATACGCATGGAAAAAAGTACTTTTCTTCGTTTTCGCTAAGCGGGGGTAGTTGGGTGTACCAGATCAATAATGCCAATCCCATTGGCCAGTTAAGTAATACCATTCGCAGCTGGTTGTTTGAACGCAATTATGCCAAGTTTTATGAAGCCTGGTATGCACGGTTCAACTTTTCAAAAGATGTAGGAAATGGGATCACTGTTTTTGGCGGATTGAAATACGAAGACCGTATTCCGTTGGAGAATACCTCCTCATATTCATTAGGCGATCGCAAGGGGATTGAGTTCACCCCGAATTTCCCTATTGAAATTATGGCGGAAAACTTTGAAAGGCACCAGGCATTGATCGCTAATGGTGGTATTAGCTGGTTGCCCGGAACAAAATATATTGAATATCCCGACAGGATCGTGAACGTAGGTTCCCACTATCCCTTGTTAACCCTCTCGTACTGGCAGGGCATTTCCAACTGGCTGGGCAGTGATATCAATTATGCCAAATGGCGGTTTGATGTGCAACAAAACCTGAACCTGAACCTGGGAGGTAATTTTCGCTATAAATGGGCCCTTGGAGGCTTTATACGGCGCGACAGCGTAGAGGTAATAGATTATACCCATTTTAACGGTAACCAGGTCCTGGCCTCTGTGGAGTACCTGAATGGCTTTCAGTTATTGCCCTACTATAAGTACAGCAATAAGAACCGGCTGTATGCAGAAGGGCATATTGAACATCATTTTAATGGACTGCTCACCAATAAGATACCTCTTTTCAGGGCAATAAATTGGTACCTCGTAGCGGGTGCCAATGGCCTGTATGCCGATAGTGATAAGGAATATGTGGAGGTCTTCGCTGGTTTTGAGAACATCCTGAAAATTGCCCGCCTGGATCTTGTCTGGGGCTTCGATAAAGACAAGGTCTCTACATTTGGTATTCGATTGGGAATCAGAGGATTTGGGAAGCTGTAAAACAGTTTGTAGGTTATTGAGTTATTGAGTTCTTTTAATTGTTGATTTCTAAATTTTTAGAAGCCTCATGAAATTCAGAACTAATGAACTTAAAAACTTAATAACTAATAAACTAAATTTGCCGCGTTTATAATTTTTGACTGCCCTGCAAGCGGTCGCAAAAATTCAATTATGGCAATCTTACATAACCGCGTCTCCCAAAAGGAGCTGAAAGAACGTTTGTACCAGGAAACAGAACCCCGTACTACCATTTCTTTTTATAAGTATTTTCCCATCCCCGAACCTGAACAATTCCGCAACGAGCTGTACAAAAATCTGGAAGTATTAAAAGTGTTTGGCCGCATTTATGTGGCGAATGAAGGCATTAATGCCCAGATCAGCGTACCGGCCAGTAATTTTGAAGCCTTTAAAACTTATTTATATTCCATTGAGCCTTTGAGCGGTTTGCGCCTGAACATTGCAGTAGATGATGACGGCAAATCGTTTTGGGTGCTGAAAATAAAAGTGCGCGACAAGATCGTGGCCGATGGCATTTCCGATGAGACCTTTAACATGGCCAATAAAGGCAGGTATGTAAACGCCGAACAGTTGAATGCCATGCTAAACGACCCTGAGACCATTGTGGTTGACATGCGCAATCATTATGAATATGAGGTGGGCCATTTTGTAAAGGCGCTGGAAGTGCCCAGCGATACTTTCCGTGAGCAACTGCCCATGGCGGTTGATATGCTGAAAGACCAGAAAGATAAGAATATCATTATGTATTGCACCGGTGGCATACGATGCGAAAAAGCCAGTGCATACATGCTTCATCACGGGTTTCAAAACGTGTTTCACCTGGAAGGCGGCATTATCAATTATGCCAAACAGGTGAAGGATGATGGGCTTGATAGCAAGTTCATTGGAAAGAACTTTGTGTTTGATAACAGGCTGGGGGAGCGCATTACACCTGATATCATTGCCCGTTGTCACCAGTGCGGTAACCCGGCCGATACCCATGTGAATTGTGCCAACGATGGTTGTCACCTGTTATTTATCCAGTGCGAAAATTGCGCTCAGCATCATGAAGGCTGCTGCAGCAAGGAATGCCAGGATTTTATTCATTTACCCGAGGAAGAAAGAAAAGAACAGCGCAAGGGCATCGATAAGGGACGGAATATCTTTAATAAATCGCGCGCCAGATTAAGACCTAAGCTGGGAGACAGAGGAGGCAATGGGGAATAGGCAATGGGCTCACAACTTACAACTGAAATCAAAACGCACTGTAAACATAGGACATGTAACAGTGCGTTTTTGCTTTTAATATTTTTAGTCTTCTTTTGCCCACTTCAAACAAACAGGTTTACCAACTTCGATGCGTTTGCCTGTATCGGTTAACAAACCGGTTTCTTTGTTGCGTTTAAAGATCACAATATTGTTGCTTTCCTGATTGGCCACCAGTAAAAAGTTCCCTGTAGGATCGATGGTGAAGTTGCGTGGTATCTCGCCCTGGGTAGATACTGTGGCGATATGTGTAAGTTTACCGTTCGGGGTATTGATTGAAAAAATGGCAATAGAATCCGGAGCCCGGTTAGTGGCATACAGGAATTTACCATCGGGCGAAACATGAATATCAGCCGACCATTTCTTTTCTTTAAAATCAGCGGCATAAGTTGAAATGCGTTGGAACAAGGTCAATTTCCCATTGTTGTACTTATAGCCCGAAACTTCACCGCCCATTTCCTCAACCAGGTAGGCCAGTTTTCCATTGGGATGAAAGGTAAAATGGCGTGGGCCGCTGCCGGGTGGGGTAGCTACAAAGGGAACAGACGCCGGTTCTGGTTTACCACTGCCCGGGTTGAATGAATAGATCATTACTTTATCGATACCCAGATCAGGCGTAAAAATGTATTTGTCGTCGGGCGAGAAAACGGTGGAATGCACATGTGGTTTTTCCTGTCTTTCTTTATTCACACTGCTGCCGGTATGTTGAATGGTAGTAGGAACGCCTAGTGTGCCGTTGGCCATAATAGGCAGGGTAGAAAAGCTGCCGCCGGTATAATTGGCTACGGCTACCCATTTGCCGGTTTTATTTACGGCTACATAAGCCGGGTGGTCGCCACCACTGGTTTGCTTATCGATGTACTTTAAGGAGCCATTGCTTTTGTCGAACGAAAAAACTGATACGCTGCCTTTATCACTGGCGTCTTCATTTACAGCGTACACAAATTTTTCATCCGGCGAAAGATCGAGATAGGAGGGGTTTGAGGCGGTAGCTTTATTTACATAGGAAGCCTCACCGGTTTCCGTATTCATTTTATATACATATATGCCCTCGCTATTTCCACGCGTATAGGTGCCGATTATTAAGTAGTAATTCGTTTGGCAATTGGTAATAATGGGAATTACAAGCAATAGTAAACTGTGCCAGATGTGTTTCATATAGGGAAGATACACTATAAAACATCAACTAAATACAAACATGCGATGATAAAAGAGATGATTGCAAGGGTCAGGAGTATTATTATCTTTCGGTATTTTTCCCAGGGAGTGCATACCACAACATCACCGGGAAAAGAGTCATTGTAAACCACTTTTATTTGATCGCCAATTGACCATCGGCCCCATTCTTCGGAGCTGCCATGGGTAAATATTAATTCAGTATGATCGTGAGTGACAACTTTAAAGTGGGGTATGTAGGTTGTTCTTTTCCCATCCTCCGTATCACGGATAGATACTTCAATTCTTATGACAATGGCGTATGCTTCGATTCCATACTTTAAAAAGGTTATACGATCTTTGAGAAAAAAAAGACCAAAGATCAGAAAGAGTGTGCCGGCTATGAAGTAGGCATATTCCATATCAGTTGGTAAATCAAGCACAAAATATAAAAAGCCCCGATGCTTTCTAAACACCGGGGCTTAATTATTTATTACCTGTTTGCTTTACTTCAATTCGCCAAGGGCCTTCACCACGCGCGTATAGGTTTCATCTTCGTTCAGTGCTTCGGGTTTAAAGGGTTCCCCGATCACTTTCTCATATAATTCTATATATCGTTTTGAGATGGTGTTGATCCATTCGTCGCTCATTTCGGGAACGGTTTGTCCTTCTTTGCCCATAAAATTGTTGGCAATAAGCCATTCGCGTACAAATTCTTTGCTCAGCTGTTGCTGGCGTTCGCCGGTTTTTTGTCTTTCCTCAAAGCCATCGGCGTAAAAATAGCGGCTGCTATCGGGTGTATGGATCTCATCCATCAAATAAATGGTGTCACCGATCTTTCCAAACTCATATTTTGTATCTACTAATATAAGTCCTTGTTTGGCGGCAATTTCCTTTCCACGTTCAAACAGTTTCAAGGCATATGCTGACAGTACAGCCCAGTCAGCAGCCGATGCCAGTCCGGTGGCAATGATCTCTTCCTTCGAAATATCTTCGTCGTGACCGGCTTCTGCCTTAGTGCTTGGTGTTATGATGGGAGTAGGGAAATAATCATTTTCTTTCATGCCTTCGGGTAGGGGAACACCGCATAATTCCCGTTTGCCACTAGCATAAGTACGCCAGGCATGACCCGTTAAATTACCACGTACAACCATTTCTATCTTAAAGGGAACACATTTTTTACCTATCGATACGTTGGGGGCCGGAACTGATACTAACCAGTTGGGACATATGTCGCGGGTAGCCTGCAACATATAGGCAGCAATCTGATTTAATACCTGTCCTTTATAAGGAATAGGGCGGGGTAATATTACATCAAATGCAGAAATACGGTCACTGGCTATCATTACGAGCCATTGATCGTCAATGGTATATACATCTCTGACCTTGCCCTTGTAAAACTTCGTCTGCTGCGGAAATTGTAATGATTTCATGGGCCGAAGATACCAGAGGTGAATAATATCATGAAAAAAAAGAATTCCCGAAATATCAACAAAATCAACAAGATGTGTTTAAATAAAATTTTCTGTTGAAACATACAAATCGTATTTTGCTCTATAACCAAAAAAACTCCATGGCTATGAGTAAATATTCTCGTTGCCTGGCAGCTTTATCCTTGCTCTTAATGATTACGATTGCTGCCAGTTCTCAAACCACTATTTCCGGGACCGTACGAAGTAGTACAAACAAGGAAATTATTCCTTTTGCTACCGTATCGATCAAAGGATCAAGTTCCGGAACCTTTACCGATGAAAAGGGAACATTCAAGTTCGCAAGTTCCCATGCATTGCCCCTCACCTTAGTTGTTTCTTCAGTAGGCTTTACTTCAAAAGAAGTACAGGTAACAAGCGCCGGGTCCATAGATATTGACCTGGACCCTGGTTCCAGTTTAGGTGCTGAGGTGGTTGTTTCCGCCAGCCGGGTACCAGAACGGATTCTGGAATCGCCCGTGTCTATTGAACGGATGAATGTGGGGGCCATCCGGGCATCGGCTGCACCCAATTATTATGATGGGGTGGCTAACCTGAAAGGGGTCGATCTTACAACATCGAGCTTGACCTTTCGCACCATCAGCACCCGGGGTTTTAATGGTAGTGGTAACCTGCGTTTTAACCAGTTGGTTGATGGAATGGATAACCAGGCACCTGGTTTAAATTTCAGCGTGGGTAATATCATTGGCCTTACCGAACTGGACGTTGACAATGTGGAGCTGTTACAAGGCGCCTCCTCTGCCCTGTATGGTTCGGGCGGTATGAATGGCACCCTGTTAATGAACAGTAAAAGTCCATGGAAGAACCAGGGACTTAGTTTTCAGGTAAAGCAGGGTTTTATGCATTTTAACGATCCTGCTAAGGACAATGCCACTCCGTATTACGACTGGTCGCTTCGCTATGCAAAAAAGATCAGTGATAAGTTTGCGTTCAGGATCTCCGGTCAGTTTGTAAAAGCCGATGACTGGCAGGCTACCGATTATCGCAACCTGAATAGGAACAATGTATTCAGTGAATTGAAACCTGGCGATCGCACCTCTGACCCCAACTATGATGGGGTGAATGTGTTTGGTGATGAGGCCAGCGCGAGTATGCAGGCTTTTGCACAGGCTGTTAGAGCCCAGGTTTCTGCAACGCCTGGTACAGCGCCTGCTTTGGCCGGTCTTGATGCACAGATCGCAGGCGGTTTAACACCGCAGCAAATCGCTGCTTCCTGGGCTGCTAATCCGGCATTGGCACCGTATGCAACCTATTTGCCTTTCTTAATTCCTACCAGTAATGCGCCTAACAATAATTACAAGGGAATATATGGAAGTCAATATGTAAGCCGTACAGGATATAATGAAAAAGACCTGGTTGATTATAACACGTATAATGTAAAACTGGCTGGTGCGCTTCATTATAAAATAACCGAGAATACGGAAGCAATCCTGGAGGGTAACTGGGGTACCGGTACTACTGTATATACAGGTGCTGACCGGTACAGCATCAAAAACCTGATCATGGGTCAGTATAAACTGGAATTTAAATCAAAAAACTGGTTTTTGAGGGGCTATACCATCCAGGAGAATTCAGGCGATGCCTTTACCGCCACCACCTCTGCTGTGGCTATTAACCGGTCCTGGAAGGCCGACCAATTGTGGTTTCAACAATATACCGGTACTTATGGGGCGGCCAGACTGGGAATATTACCGGGTGCTGGCGGCGCTGTATTACCCGATGCAACCGCGCATGGCACCGCCAGGGGCGTAGCCGATGGAGGTAGATATTTACCAGGTACACCTGAATATCAGGCGGCCTTTGATAATGCCGTAAGTAAATCAATAAAAGACGGTGGCTCTAAATTCATGGATGAAACCGATATGTATCATTTCGAAGGCCAGTATAATTTTACTGAAAAAATTAAATGGGCCGAAGTGCTGGTGGGCGCCAGTTACCGGTTGTATTCATTGAACTCGCATGGGACCATTTTTGCCGATACAACCGGCAGAATTGGTATCGGTGAAGTAGGTGGATATGCACAGGTATCCAAATGGGTAGTTGAAGACCTTTTGAAATTAACGGTGTCAGGTCGATACGATAAAAATGAAAATTTCAAAGGACGGTTTACACCGAGGGCTACGGCTTTGATAAAAGTGGCAAAAGACAACAGCTTCCGCTTATCTTATCAACAGGCATACCGTTTCCCTTCCACCCAGGACCAATGGATCAACCTGAGAACTCCGGCGAGCATACTCATTGGCGGTATGCCCGATTTTTATACGTTCTATCATTTCGATGCCAGTCCGGCGTATACTGCCGAAAGCATAGTTGATTACCGCAATTCAATAAATGCTGGTACACCTAATCCAACGTTACTGAAAGTTGCTGATTTCGGTACGCTGAAACCCGAAATAGCCAACTCATATGAAATAGGATATCGCGGTTTGCTTACCAGCAACCTGCTGATTGATGCCTATGGATATTATAGCCAATACAAAGATTTCCTGGGCCGTAAAGCGGTTGGCAGAGGGGCAAGCGCCGATCAGAGCAAAGCATTTGCTGAATTGGCTAGTCCGTTTACTACTACCAATTATTCTTTCATATATAATTCCTCCAGTACCGTAAAAGCTTTAGGTTGGGGGGTAAGTGTGAATTATAACCTTAAAAAAGGTTATCAGGTGGGGGTAAACGTTTCAGGTGATAAATTAAATGATGTAGAACCAGGATTGGTGACCTTCTTTAATACACCAAAAGTGCGTTTCAATGCCACCTTCGGTAATGAAAAGATAAATAACAGCAATTGGGGTTTTAACATCCTGTATCGCTGGCAGGATAAAATGCTGTGGGAAGGCACCTTTGGTAGTGGCGAAGTTGCCTCTTTTGGATCACTGGATGGCCAGGTTAATTATCGCCTGCCAAAGATCAAAAGTATGATCAAGCTGGGCGCTACTAATTTATTGAACAAGTATTATACAACCGCCTTTGGTAATCCAAGTGTAGGCGGTTTGTACTATGTGAGCTTTGGATATAATGTTTTTTAACGGATAAAGCTTATTTAAGAAAAGGTCGTCATTACTTTTTGACGACCTTTTCTATTTTGCCCCCGATTACAGTCTTTTGATCTTAAACATCCCACTCAACGAGGTGGCGGTTTCCAGTCCATTTAGATAGCCCGCCTTACTCGCGGCAAAGGTGCCCATAATATATTCGCCCTTGTTTCCAAAACTGGCCAGGTATACACCTCCATCACTGTCATGCCATCCATTTATATTAGACCAAACGGATTTGTAAACGGTGTTTACGCCGTTTGTTCTTACGGTATAAGTCAGTTCTACATCGTGGTTATGATTCCAGGCTATGGTGTCTGCCACATTGCCTTTAAAAACGAGCTCTACTCTTTTGGAATTTTGCGCATCTCCAGCGGCGTCATGAACGGAGATATGAGTTACGTTATTAACGGCATCATAAATAGCCTGCGGCGCTTTGGTAAGCACGTAGGAACCGGAACCAGGACCAGCCCCTGCTTTAATGATCACTGCTTCATCTGATACAACGGTAATATTTGAAACCAGGTACAATTTGCCTTTACCGGGTATGTTCAATTCGGCAGACACGGATACCGGATTGCGGGTTGGCTCCATGTTGGGCGCGGTGTAGGTGGCAGCATTACCCTGGGGGGTGAGTGTGCCGTCGCCTGATTTTATCCATTGCTTTACATATTTTTCGGCTACTTCTTTTCGGGCAGGTAGCGCCACAACAAGGTCTTCTCCTTCCACTGGTAATGGAACAAACACGTCTTCCAAAGCAACATAAACTTTAAGCTTTAGAGATTTACCGGTTTCTATAACCGTGTCTTCTGGGGTCATCTCCAATCCCCTGAAGATGTTCCAGTCGCTGAAATGACTGGTCAACGCCGAGATGGTTTTGGCAGTTGTATCCACTATGGTGGTGCGTTTAGCCTGCCAGATGCCTTGCTCATTCTGATAGGAGATACCCAGGAATGCAGGGGCACTGCCCGATACATCACTATCGTTGTATGAGAACGTTATTTTAACAGGTTTGGCAAACTGGATGTTATGCGGAGTAATGCGGTACGCCTTGTTCACCCCACTGGGCCCGTTATTGGAAATAGGCTGGATGGTTATTTGTTGCGCCGTATTAAATGCCCCTGCGGGTACATCAATGGTAAGCCGGCCGTCGGTACTACTGATACTTCCGCCTGTATTTCCTATCGACTTACTGACAGGTGTACCTGCGGGTGCCCCTACAGCAGTGACCAATCCTTCTTCTTTACTGTTATTACTGTCATTACCGTCCTGACTTTTTTTACAGGCCAGCATACAAACCGTGGCTAAAAAGCCAAACAAGCATATCTTTTTCATATTGAATGAGGAAATGTAATTGGTATTTAATTGAATGTAAAAGTATACCGCAAGTGGAAGCCAATCCAGCGGCTTGTGTATGAACCGAAACAGGCCTGCCATCAATTGTTCATCTGGCGGCATCAGTTGCGTAGGCGGTCTTATAAGCTATTCTGTATGGTGTTTTGATGCAGTAGCGTTGGTCTTATCCTAAATACAGTTATGGTATGTTGTAAAAAAAGAGGTCATCCCATAAAATTATGAGCCGACCTCCTTTGTATTTCAGCGATATAAATAATTATCTATTCCGTCCGCAAACTTTTTATCGGGTTGGCCAGCGCTGCTTTTATTGATTGAAAACTGATAGTAATAATGGCAATTAAAACAGCTACAAGACCGGCTATGGGGAAGATCCACCAGCTGATGCTGATCCGGTATTGATAATCCTGCAACCAGGTATGCATTATCCACCAGGCCGTTGGGAAGGCCACCAGGCAGGATAAAACGACCAGTTTCAGAAAGTCTTTCGACAACAGGGTGGTGATATTGGAAATAGAAGCACCCAGTACTTTTCTTACGCCAATTTCTTTTGTTCTTCGTTCTGTGGCATAAGAAGCCAGCGCAAATAAACCCAAACAGGAAATAAAAATAGCCAGGATGGCGAAGGTTCTCGACAGCTTGCTGATCAATTCTTCGCTCATGAACATTTGGTTGAACTGATCATCAACAAACTGGTACGAGAAAGGATAGGCCGGGTTATATTGCTTCATGACCGTTTCTGTTTTTGCCAGCGCTTTTTCAAGGTCGGCCTGCGGTTTAAACCGCACATACATGCGGGTAGCATTTTGGGGCTTGGTATAATGGAACAGCACCGGATCAGGCTGTTTATACATATCGTTATAAACATAATCATTAACAACTCCCACTACCTCGGCGTCTATTCTGGGGTTTCCCTCGTGCCAGATCTTTTTGCCCAGCGCGCTGCCATTGCCCATCAGCTTTTCCAACGACCGGGTAATAACAACATGTACTGTTTTGTTTGGCACCATGCTGTCAGTTTCTGTAACATCTCTTCCTTCCAGTAATTGTATTCCTGATGTTTGAAAAAAATCAGTACTTATGCCCCGATGAGAGATCAATATCTCTGCAGAGGCCGGCTTTCCTTCCCAGTCAAACCCACTGGTGTTGTTACCGCCATCAATAGTAACATGGTCGCTTAATCCCACATTTTCAATCATGCCAGTATTTAACAGGTCTTGTTTAATGGCTGTATAGTGGTTTTTCACATCGCCTGTTACATCTGTTTCCATCAAATTATTCTTATTAAATCCAAGATTTCTGTGCTTTACATGCTGTATCTGTTGGTAAATAATAATGGTACTTATAATAAGGATGATGGACGTGGCAAATTGTAGAACCACCAATCCTTTTCTGATCAGTTCCGCACTGCCTGCTTTGGCTTTTATTCCTTTTAAGACAAATACCGGATTAAAAAATGAAAGATAGAAGGAAGGATAACTTCCAGATAGCAATCCGCAGGTTGCAATTATTGTAAGAAGACCCAGGATATGAACAGGGCGGCCTATAGCAAGATGCAAATTTTTCTGCACCAGTAAATTAAAAGCGGGCAGGGTAAGTGTAACAAGGAGAATGGCGATGACGCCTGCGAGAAAAGCCATCAGGAGGGCTTCACCCAGGAAATGAAAGATGAGGCCTTTGTTGCCGGAACCCAATACTTTTCTAATGCCTACCTCTTTGGCTCTTTTCTCACTTCTTGCCGTGGACAGGTTCATGAAATTAATACAGGCAATCAACAAGATGATGCTTGCAATGATGGAGAACAAACGAACATATTCAATGCGGCCGCCACCGGTTTGTACACCATTGTCAAATTTGTCACGCAGCCGCCAGTCGTTCATTGGAAATAAGAAAGGACGGGCCAATGAGTTGGGAGCCCTTTTTTGTATGAACGCATACAACAATTTATTTACAGCGGCTGGTTGAACGCCGGGTTTCAATTCAACATAAGTGCTGATGGAATTATTCTCCCATTTTTTTACCCCTTCACTTTCCTGTACGTAAATTTCAAAAGGGGCTACCCATTCAAATTTCAGATTTGAATTTTCAGGAATGTCTTTTAATACACCGCTTACTATATAATCCTGTTTGTTATTGACCCGTATGGTTTTACCTATTACCTGTTTGTCGTTCCCAAAGTACTTACGGGCTGCTTTTTCAGTTATGACCAGGGAATGTAATTGATTGAAAGCGGAGGCTGCATTTCCCTGCACAAATGGCAAGGTGAATAGGGTGAATAAAGAGGGTTCTACAAACCGGCCATAGGAGTACATCGACCTGTCGCCAATAGTAAAGAGCTTATAACTGTCGCCTTCCGATGTTCGGCAGGTATTGGCGATGCCCGGAATTTCTGCCTGCATGGCTGGTGCTAACGGGCCGGGTGTGCTGTAGAATGTGGCAGTATAGGCCTCGTATTTCTGGTTCTCCCGAACAAAGAATAAGCGGTCTTTCTTTTCATTGAAGTTGTCGAAACTTAATTCGTCTTCAACCCATAAAAAGATGAGGGCTGCGGAGGCAATACCTACCGACAGCCCCAAAATGTTCAAAACACTATATGTCTTGTTCCGCCAGCAATTACGGAAGGCCGTTTTAAAGAAATTGATGAGCATGTTGATGCACCTTTCGCTTTAAACTTCCAGTAGCATGCCAAGGTAGATGATATTGATTTGCAATGTAATAGGCTGCTATTAACAGACCAGAGTGTTCATTTTTGATACATGAACTGTACGCCTGCAACACAGCGGACACCTACTCCATGCTCATTGCTACCAGCTCGGCCACATCAAGCACTTTTACCGATTCTTCTTTTTCCTTCAGTTTCACTCCATCAGTAAGCATGGTGTTGCAAAAAGGGCAGGCAGATGCCACAATAGTTGATTCAGTGCTCAGTGCATCCTGTATACGCTCCTGGTTTATGCGCAGGTTGCCTTTTTCTTCTTCCTTGAACATTTGTGCGCCACCGGCCCCGCAACACAAACCTTTGGTGCGGCAGCGTTTCATTTCAACCAGTTCTGCATCCAGGGCTTCCAGTACTTTGCGCGGTGCTTCATAAATATCATTGGCCCGGCCCAGGTAACAGCTGTCATGGTAGGTGATGCGTTGTCCTTTAAAGGCACCGCCTTCTTTTAATTTTATTTTTCCTTCGTCGATCAATTGCTGTAAAAACGTGGTATGGTGTATCACCTCGTAATTACCGCCAAGTTCGGGATATTCGTTTTTGAAAATATTAAAGCAGTGGGGGCAAGCTGTAACTATTTTTTTGATACCGTAGTTATTCAGGGTTTGAATATTCTGGTAGGCCATCATCTGAAACATAAATTCGTTACCGGCCCGACGGGCAGGGTCACCGGTACAGCATTCTTCTTTTCCCAATACGGCAAAATTGATCCCTACTTTGGTAAGAATGGTTGCAAAAGCTTTAGTGATCTTTTGCGCCCGTTGATCAAAACTTCCCGAACAGCCCACCCAGAACAGTATTTCCGGAGGGGTGCCGGCGGCAATCATTTCAGCAGCAGTACGTATTTGCATGTAGTTTACTGGTTTATGTGCCTCAAATATAAGGTATAAGACGGCTAATTCATACATATTGACCACCTGTGTAATTGGTCGCTCTTTTACCGGTAGAACGGCTATATTTGACAATTTTCTATCAGAACAACTACATCAACCATGAGAAAAAAATTGCTATTTATTGTAGCTCTTACTGGCATTTCCTTAACCATTCATGCACAAAGAAGGGCGGAAACAGAACCCGCGCCAACACCACCACCCAAAGTGACCAAACCGGCTGATAATAATAATGTCATCCGCCTGGCACTCGACAGCAGTGTTACTACTTCCAACGCCATTACCATTAAAGGACAACGGGTACCCTATACGGCAACGGCAGGTACCATACCCGTATGGGATGAAAATGGAAAGCCGCTCGCTGGTGTGTTTTATACTTATTATGAAAGATCAGATATAAAAGATCTCTCAGCCCGTCCGTTGGTAATTTCATTTAATGGCGGGCCTGGTACTTCTTCCGTATGGATGGAGATCGGTTATACGGGACCACGCATGCTGAAAATTGATGATGAAGGATATCCCATTCAACCCTATGGGTTAAGAGATAACCCGCATTCCATACTTGATGTGGCCGATATCGTATATGTTGACCCGGTGAATACCGGTTTTTCACGCCCGGCTGAGAAAGACATTCCACCAGCAACATTTTTTGGGGTGAATGCCGATATCAAATACCTCGCCAGCTGGATCAGTACTTTTGTGAGCCGGTACAAACGCTGGGCCTCGCCCAAATTCCTGATTGGTGAAAGCTATGGTACCACCCGGGTATCGGGACTGGCACTGGAATTACAAAACAATCAGTGGATGTACCTGAATGGCGTGATCCTGGTTTCGCCCACCGACCTGGGCATCGATCGGAATGGGCCGGTAGATGCGGCTTTAAGTCTGCCTTATTATGCCGCCACGGCCTGGTATCACAAGAAATTACCAGCCGATCTGCAAAGCAAAGACCTCACCGCAGTGTTGCCTGAGGTGGAAACCTTTACTATAAATGAACTGTTACCGGCACTGGCCAAAGGCGGCAGTTTAACAGAGGCGGATAGAACGGCCATTGCCGCTAAAATGGCGCGTTTTTCGGGTTTGTCACAACAATTCATTGTGCAGAATAACCTTGAAATACTTCCTTCCGCTTTCTGGAAAGAATTATTAAGGGATAAGGGCTTCACCATTGGCCGGCTCGACAGCCGCTATCTGGGTATTGACCGGAAAGATGCCGGTATATCGCCCGATTACAATGCCGAACTCAACTCCTGGTTGCATGCTTTTACGCCAGCTATCAATATGTACCTGCGCGATGAGTTGAAATTTAAAACCGACTTAAAATATTACATGTTTGGCCCCGTACATCCCTGGGACCGGACGAATGACCACACCGGGGAGAACCTGCGTCAGGCCATAGCAGAAAACCCATTCCTTCATGTGTTGGTGCAAAGCGGCTATTATGATGGCGCTTGTGACTATTTCAATGCCAAATACAGCTTGTGGCAAATAGATGCAGCAGGCAAATTAAAAGGACGCCTTTCCTGGGAAGGTTACCGCAGTGGACATATGATGTATTTGCGGAAGGAAGACCTGGCCACGGCCAATCAACACCTGCGTGATTTTATCTTAAAAGCGATACCTGGAGATAAACCAGCTAAATATTAGTTTGTTTGTAGTTTGAGGTTTGTGGTTTGTTGTTCTTCATTCGGGAAGATCGATTAAATGCGAGCTTAATAAATTTTCCGACTTGAGCTTGCCAATTATAGCGAGTTCCGAATAAGGCGATCAACCACAAACCACAAACTATTTCTTATGTTCCGAAAGTAATTTCTTTTTCAAATAAGCCACTTCTTTAGCTAAGGTCTTCTTTTTAGCACCGCCTATAATTACATCCCGTTCAGGATTGAGTTTTATGGTAGCATACTTGTCAGACCATAACCCAATGCTCAGGATAATAGGTAACAGATCGATTCCTTTTTCAGTAAGGCTATACACAATGCGTTGTTTGTGCTGGCTGTCCCTTTCTTTTTTAATGATCTTTTCCTTTTCCAGCATGGCCAGCCTGTCGGCCAGTAAATTGGTAGCAATGCCTTCGGCAGAACTCAGCAATTCATTGTAATGTCGTTTGTTAAAGAACATAAGGTCGCGGATGATCAGCAGCGTCCACTTATCACCAAATATTTCAATTCCATAATTCAGGGGACAATCAGAGCGCATAGCGTTAATATTTTTAACCACTTGCAAATATAAAGTAGTTTGACGTATCTTTGGCCCCGCTTGATTTTTTCAAGTGGTTAAAGTTATTATATGAATAGAGTGGTTATCACCGGCATGGGCGCGCTGACGCCTATCGGCAACAATGTACAGGCTTATATAAGCAATTTATGGGCGGGGACCAGCGGCGCTGCTCCTATAACCCGTTTTAATGCAGAGCGTTTCAGAACAAAGTTTGCCTGTGAACTAAAGGGGTACGATGCCAAAGCCCTGCTCGATAAGAACGAACTGAAAAAAACAGATATGTTCACCCAATATGCCCTGGTGGCTGCCGATGAGGCGATAAAAGACTCAGGGCTCGATTTCAGTACCATGGACCCCTTTGATACCGGAGTTATCTGGGGTTCAGGACAAGGTGGGATGCAGACTTTTGAGGAACAAATGGCTGAATATGTTGAGGGAGACCGGAATCCCCGGTTCAACCCATTTTTTGTACCGAAGTTGATTGTCAATATGGCTTCGGGCATGATCTCCATTAAATACCGGTTAATGGGCATCAATTATACCACGGTATCGGCTTGTGCCACTTCCAATACAGCAATTATGGATGCCCTGAATTATATCAGGTTGGGTAAAGCCAAAGTGATCATTACCGGCGGATCTGAAGCACCTATTTCAGAAGCTTCCATTGGAGGTTTTTGTGCTATGAAGGCCATGTCGGTAAGGAATGATGACCCGGCTACCGGATCACGGCCTTTCGATGTGAATCGCGATGGATTTGTAATGGGCGAGGGGGCCGGCGCGCTGGTGCTGGAAGACTATGAGCATGCCCGCAAACGCGGTGCAAAGATCTATGCAGAAGTGGCCGGTGCGGCCATGACGGCTGATGCCTGGCATATGACTGCTACCCATCCCGAAGGATTGGGCGCTTACCATGCCATGCGGCTGGCATTACAGGATGCAGGCATAGCATCGAATAAAGTTGATTATGTAAATATGCACGCCACCTCAACACCTGTTGGTGATATCAGTGAGATTAACGCCATCACAAAAATGTTTGGCAGTGAACTGGATAAAGTGCACCTGAGTGCCACCAAATCAATGACAGGTCATTTGCTGGGTGCTGCCGGTGCAATTGAAGCCATTGCCTCCATTGCAAGTATAAACGAAGGATTGATACCGCCTACCATCAATACCCAGGACCTCGATCCTGAATTACCTGCCGGTGTACAGATCGTATTAAAAGAACCCCTGAAGAAAAAGGTAGAGGTGGCTATGAGCAATACGTTTGGTTTTGGTGGGCATAACGGGATTGTGGTGTTTAAGAAGATATAATAGTGAGTGGTGAGTTGTGAGTGGTGAGTAAGGCTCGCGAAATTTTCGCGAGCCTTACCGTTTGTAATCCTCATGCCGATGTTTGCGGTCGTCAGAGCCGACAAGCGAAGCTTCGTCGGGTCTCACAATTGCCTACTGCCCATTGCCTATTGCCATTTCAGATCAAACGATTGCACAAGATTAGTTTTGCAATTCGCGGCTATGGAGTAATTTTCGGGCTTCTTTTATAAAAAAGCCAGGAGCTTACAGCATGAATTTTTTGCGTGTTCCCTATTTGAATAGTATTGATCTGCATACGCCATTGCAGGAGATCTCACAGGTGTTGGATGCAACGCCTAAGCAACAACTCGTGTATGTTCCCTGGGTAGCATATCCTTATCATCCCGAAGTGCAATTTACTATGGCACATAGCAGCAATGCTGTATTCCTGAAATACTTTGTGAAGGAAAAAAATATCAGGGCAGTTAATAATACATTGAACTCACCAGTATATAACGATAGTTGTGTGGAGTTCTTTATTGGGTTTAATGACGAGCCTGCGTATTACAATTTTGAATTTAATTGTATTGGAACACCTTTGATAGGTTTTGGCGAAGGTAAAACAGACCGTAGCCTGTTGCCCCTTGAAATTGGTCAACAAATAAAATACAAGTCGGTTCTTACTAACGATCAAAATCAGAAAGCCATAGGATGGGAGTTAACCTTATTGATACCCGTAACGGCTTTTTGTTATCACCACATTCAGACCTTAAAAGGATTGAAATGTGCTGCCAATTTTTATAAATGTGGCGATGAATTGCCGGAACCACATTATGTAACCTGGGCGAACATCCAATGGCCACAGCCTAACTTTCATTTGCGCCAGTTTTTTGGTGCCCTCGAGTTTGAGTAGATTTTAACAAAAATTTCCCCACAGGTATTGATAATCAATTTCTGTCTATTATTTTTGCATGTGCAATGCCGGTAGCCCCATGTCCTATGGGCAAAAAAACTAATTTGGCTTAAAACTTGCTTACCAACCCCCGGTTTAATTTCCTCGTATCTACCCTTTAGCTTAAAAAGTTGAATGGAATCCGTAATCCCCTGAGAACTTCTCTGAAACATTCATTAAAAAAAATTCCATGCGAAAACTTTTGCTATTAAGCATGCTTTGCCCGGTAGTAGCGCTGGCGCAACAGCGTTTTCACGTAACCTTGTTTGGCGGTTTGTCGAATTATGCAGGCGATCTGCAAGACCACAGATTTACTTTACAACAGGCAAATTTTGCTTTAGGCGCCGGTATCAAATATGATATTACGCCCAATCTGGCTGTGCGCCTGGCGTATAATCACGGTACTATTGAGGGGGATGATAAAAAGAGTAAAGATCCCCTGTTACAAGCCCGTAACCTGAGCTTTATTTCAAAGATCAACGAAGGTAGTTTCCTGTTAGAATACACCGTTTTAAATTTGGAGGACTACATAATTTCTCCTTTTGTTTACAGTGGGGTCACCGTGTACCATTTCAATCCATATGCGTATGACTCCATTGGTAGTAAAGTTTATCTGAAGCCGCTTAGTACCGAAGGACAGGGACTGGCGCCCGATCGTAAGCCATACAATTTAACCCAGTTTGCTATTCCCTTAGGTATTGGTTTAAAATTCAGAATAAATGAGAACACCGTGCTGGCTTATGAATTAAGCGCACGGAAAACATTTACTGATTATTTAGACGATGTAAGTACCACTTATTTTGATGAGGCTGCGCTGGCACAGGCCCGTGGACAAAAAGCCGTGGAAATGGCCTTTCGAAGCGATGAGTTGAAAGGCAACAGCACCACGTATCCTGATCAGGGCAGTGTGCGCGGTGGTTCAAAATATAAAGACTGGTATTATTTTACCGGTTTTACCCTGTACATTGGAATTGGTTCAGGCAATGGCCGGACTAGTTCTTTTGGTCGTTCTCATGGCGGAAGAAATCAACTCGGGTGCCCCAGGGTGCTGTAGGGGGAATCGGCAATCCGCCTTTGCCAAGGCTTCGGTGGACAAGTTGGCAATCGTGAAACGGGAAAGGCCTTTTTGCTGCGGTCCGATTATTTTCGTCAGTCGGCAATAGCTAATAAAGTCCGTAAGAACAGACCTTGAGATCTGTTTCTTACGGACTTTTCTTTAAAACTGTCAACTTCCTTCTTTCCATCACCTGTATGTCTCTCACGTCAACTGGTCAATTGGTTAACAGGTCAACTTCCTTCCTCAACCAACATATCAACTTATCAACTAACTTTGCGCCATGTCATATCGTAATCAGCAACATTTTATTGATACTTTGGAGCAGGCAGGTGAACTGGTACGTATCAAAGCCTATGTAGACCCCAAATTAGAAATAGCAGAAATTACAGATAGAATTAGTAAAACTACGGGTGGCGGCAAGGCCCTGTTGTTTGAAAATACCGGCTACGATTTTCCGGTGCTTATGAATGCTTATGGCAGCGAAAAACGCATGTGTCTGGCTTTAGGCGTAGAGCATCTCGATGATGTGGCCCGGGAAATTGAAAATTTATTCAAATTGCTTGCATCACCCAAAGAAAGCATCATCGATAAACTGAAAGTATTACCCAAATTATCACAGTTTGCTTCCTGGATGCCCAAGGTAAAAAGCGGTAGAGGCGCCTGTCAGGAAGTGGTGATGGACAAACCCGATATCTCTAAATTGCCCGTGATCACCTGCTGGCCAAAAGATGGCGGTCCATTTGTAACATTACCCGTTATACATACCAAAGATCCCAATACGCATACCCGCAATGTAGGCATGTACCGGATGCAGGTTTTCGGACCCACTTTAACCGGGATGCACTGGCATAAACATAAAGTAAGCGCGCGACATTTTAATGAGTATAAAAAACTGGGTAAACGCATGCCGGTGGCGGTAGCATTGGGTGGCGATCCCGCCTATGCTTATTCTGCTACAGCGCCGTTGCCAGACAACGTTGACGAATACATGCTCGCCGGTTTTCTGCGTAAGAAAAAGGTAGAACTGGTAAAATGTATTACCCAACCCGAAATAGAAGTACCCGCCGATGCTGATTTTGTGATAGAAGGGTATGTTGATCCCAATGATGAAATGATCTGGGAAGGTCCCTTTGGCGATCATACCGGTTATTATTCATTGCCCGACTGGTACCCGCGTTTTCATATCACCGCCATTACACATAAAAAAAATGCGGTTTATCCCGCTACCATCGTTGGTATTCCGCCTCAGGAGGATGCCTGGCTGGGTAAAGCCACTGAACGAATTTTTCTGGCACCTATAAAAATGACCATGGTGCCTGAAATTGTGGATATGGACATGCCCATAGAAGGCGTTTTTCATAACCTGGTTATTACAAAGATCAATAAAGAATATGCCGGTCAGGGGCAAAAGGTGATGAATGCCATGTGGGGCGCCGGTCAAATGATGTTTAATAAGATCCTGGTGCTGGCCGATGAAGGTGTTAAAATTCAGGATTACGCAAAATTGGCAGAATACGTATTCGCTAATATGAACCCGGCCACTGATATTTATTTGTCTACTGGCCCTATGGATGTACTGGACCATAGTTGTAGCAAACTGGGTTTTGGTGGCAAAATGTGTATCGATGGAACACGGAAGTTTGATGAAGAAACGGATGACTCCTATGAGTTTCCGGTATTAGGCAGCCGGTTCGATAAAAAAATATTGCAGCAACATTACCCTGAAATAAGAGGTATTAATGATGCCCTGCCTGCTATACATATTCCCTGTCTGATCATTTCAGTAGAAAAGAACCGGAAAGGGCATATCCGCGAACTGCATCAGCAAATATGCAATACCGGAATGATCGAAGGCATTAAAATGATCCTGTATGTAGAGCATACCGTGAACGCCAATGACCTGCCGGTTGCTTTATGGCGTTTCTGTAATAACCTCGATCCCCGCCGCGACAGCATCCTGATGCAACAACCTTCCCGTCAAATGCCTGGTAAAACCTGGGCCTGCATGGGTTTTGATGGTACCATTAAAACAGCCGCCCTCGACGATTTTCAGCGCGACTGGCCAAATATCATAGTAGCCGATGATAAAACCATCGCATCGGTTGATGCAAAATGGAATACGTTGGGATTAGGCGAATTTGTTTCATCACCCTCGCTGAAGTTCAAGGACCAGATGTATGGTGAAGAAGCGGTAGTTAAATAGTTCTTTGGTTTGTTAGTTATTTAGTTTTTGAGTTTATCGGTAATAGGAACTAACAAACTAAATAACTAACAAACTAATAAACATTATCTGAATTGAATAGCTTTAATAGGTTGAACCCGCTTGATTATGATGGTGGGTATTAACAGCACTAAAAAGCAAATAATAAAAGTGGCAATGTTCACTGCCGCAATTTGCCACCACACAATATCAACGGCCGCCTGAGGAATATAATAAGCATCTTCGGGCAATTTGATAAACCCGGTCTTTTCTTGCAGCCACGCAATAAACAAACCGCAGATATTTCCCAGCAGCAAGCCAAAGAAGGTTATAATGGCGCCATGATAAAGGAATATGCCCCGCACCGTATAACTGCGGGCGCCTAATGCTTTTAACAAGCCGATCATCCGCGTGCGTTCCAGTACCAATATCAGCAAACAGGTAATTAAGTTTAAGATGGCAATGCCGATCATAATGGCCAGTACGATCAGGATGGTTTTGTTTTGCAGCGCCAGCCAGTCGAATATACTGGGGTAGATATATTTAATAGTATTGCTTTGCAATCCGAGCGGAATATCGGGCACAATGGCTTCACTCACTTCATCCATGCGGTTGTAATCATGCAGAAAGATTTCATACCCCCCGATCAGATCGGGGTTCCAGTCATTTAACCGTTGAACCAGCTTCAGGTCACCAATGGCGATCAGCTTATCATATTCCTCAATACCGGTCTTAAAGATCCCGGCAACCGTTAATTTGCGGGTGCGGGGTGGAGCGCCGGGTTGAATAAAATAGATCAGTACCTGGTCGTTCACATCTAACTTTAACATATTGGCTGTATAGGCGCTCAGCACAATTTCGTTACTGTAACCACTATCGGTGAAATGTAGCCACCGGCCTTTTACCTTGAACCGGTCCAGGTTTGTGAAATCATAGTCTTTTTCTACCCCTTTAAACAATACGCCTTCAATGGTTTCCGCCGTTTTCAGAATGGCATTCTTTGTGGCGAATGCCTGCACTGTTCTTATAGCAGGATATAATTTTTTGAGGTTGGTTACCGAGTCACTGCGATGGATGGGTGATTCTTCGGCAATGGCAACCCGGGCTGAATAATAGCTTTGAATGCGTATATGTCCCCAGAAGCTAAAAACCTTTTCACTAATGGTTTTTTGAAACCCGCTGGCAAATGTCAGCGTAAGTATCATTACTGTTACACTGATAACGGTGGCCCCAATTGACAACCGGATCACAAAACGGGAAAACGATTTCTGTTGATTAAACGCTATTCGGCGTGCAATAAATGCGGCAATATTCAACCGGCATAATTTTAGTTAGACCAAAAGTAATACTAAATAGATAACAAAAAAACACGACCTGATCCGCTGCCAAGCTGACCCGCCTTCGCTATGGACGGGCTCGTATTGCCCGCTGCCTTATATTTATTACTTTTAAAGGGACGAAACACTCAACATGAAAAATATTCTTATATTATTCGTATCTGTTCTGATCTCCCTGCTGGGAAAGGGGCAACTGACAGAAGGGATAAACCTGCCTAATATCAAAACGGTCCAATTATTTCCTGCCGCCAACCAGTTGGGGTATCCCGTATTGGGTCTTAATACTTCCGACAGGCTGGAACTGCATTTCGACGACCTGGATGGCAATGTTAAAAGTTACTCCTATACATACCAGTTGTGCAATGCCGATTGGACGCCTGTCATGTTGAGCAGCTTTGATTTTATAAAGGGGTTCTCCTATCAGCGGATCAGTAACTATCGTATTTCATCCGTTGCCTTTACCCGTTACACGCATTACTCAGCCATGGTGCCTGATAACAATTGCGCACCGTCACGGTCTGGTAATTATATTCTAAAAGTGTTTATAAATGGCGATACCTCAAAAGTAGCGTTCACCAAACGGTTTTTGGTAGTGGATAACCAGGCTTCCATTGTAGCGCAAATACAACAGCCATTCAATGGAGAGATATTCCGCTCCTGGCAAAAAATCCCTTTCCAGGTGGTGCTTGGCGATCAGTTACAGGTAATGAACCACCTGCAACAGATAAAAGCGGTGATCCTGCAGAATAACCGGTGGGATAATGCCCTTATTAATATAAAGCCTACTTTCTTCTCCAACAAAAAGCTTGATTTCAATACCGAGAATGAAATTGTAATGCCGGCTGGCAAAGAGTTCCGCTGGCTCGACCTGCGCAGTTTTCGCCTGCAAAGCGATCGGGTAGCAAAAGCCAATTACTATGCGCGCAGTACAGAAATATTTGTAAAACCCGATGTTGAAAGATTCCAGCAGCGGTTCGTGTATTATCATGATATTAATGGTATGTACACGATTGAAACAACCGAAAGCCTAAATCCATTCTGGCAAACAGATTACGCTTCTGTACACTTCACTTATATTCCACCAGAGAATGTGCCGTTTGCCGATAAGGACCTGTTTTTAATAGGTCAATTGACCAACTACAACCTCAATGACACCGCAAAAATGGTTTTCAATAATGAAACGCGCGTGTATGAAAAAACACTGTTCCTGAAACAGGGGTACTACAATTATAATTATGCGACCATTGATCAGAACGACAAGAAAAGAGCAGCCAGCTATGAATTTACTGAAGGTAATTTCTGGGAAACAGAAAATGATTACATGATACTGGTATATTACCGGCAACTGGGTGGCCGTGCTGATGAATTGGTAGGCATTACCCGGATAAACTCGCTTACTGGCAGAAAAGGAATTGGCATTCAATAAGTGAAAACAAAAAAAATATTGGTTTAAACTTCGATATTCAACATTCTTCAGTTCGAAATTCGATATTTCACCCTATATTTGCACCGGCAGGTCTTACACGACCAGCTCCCGCTGAACCCCCCCAGGGCCGGAAGGCAGCAAGGGTAGGTGGTTGTAGCGGTGCGATGTAAATCGCCTGCCTTTTTTTCTTTTTTTGGTGATAGCAAATTGCACTTTCCCAAACAGAACTGCACCAGCAGCTTGAAGAAACTGCCTCGAAGATACCAGCTCACTCTCATAATTACTACAAGTAAGCCTAAAAACAACAGGAAGTTGTAAATTTGCATTTGCAATAAGCAATTTTAAATCTATAATAATCATGAAGTTTTTTATTGATACAGCGAATCTTGCCCAAATCAAAGAAGCACACGACCTGGGTATTCTCGATGGTGTTACTACCAACCCCTCATTAATGGCTAAAGAAGGCGTTAAAGGTGAAGAGGCAGTAATGAAACATTACCTTACCATTTGCGAACTGGTTGATGATGGAGATATAAGCGCAGAGGTGCTGTCTACAACTGTAGATGAAATTATTGAAGAAGGCAAAAAGCTGGCGGCTATTCACCCCCAGATCGTGGTAAAAGTACCCATGATCAAAGATGGCGTGAAAGCATTGAAATGGTTTTCTGACAATGGAATTAAAACCAATTGTACACTGGTATTTTCTGCCGGTCAGGCAATCCTGGCTGCTAAAGCAGGCGCCAATTACGTATCGCCTTTCATTGGCCGTATCGATGATAGCAACTGGGATGGCGTTGAACTGATAAAGCAAATTTCACAGATCTATAAAATTCAGGGATATAAAACAGAGATCCTGGCAGCATCTATCCGCAGTCCATTACACATTGTAAAATGTGCTGAAGCTGGTGCTGATGTGGTTACTTCACCATTGGAACCAATCCTGGGCTTGTTGAAACATCCGTTAACTGATATCGGATTGGCTAAATTCCTCGAAGACGCAAAGAAAATGCGTGCTGAATTGGCCGGTGTTAAATAAGAACGAGTAAAGAGTTTATAAAATGAAATGCCGTCCCTTGCTTTTGTCGGGACGGCATTTTTATTAAAATGAAGTAAGAAGTAGGATGTAAGATTTTTTGATATTTCCTACCTCATACTTCCTATTTCTTACTTCAAAACCCTGTTACAAGGCTTTTCGAATTCCTTTTACTCCTGCGGGAGGAAGGCGTGTTCAGTATCTCATCTACTGTTCGCAGTCGTTCGTTATCTTCTACTTTCTTGATGTAAATGTCAATTTCCTTCCAGATAGCGGTATTATTTTTCAACACCGCCTTTACGGTTACTTTTTCACCTTTGAAAGCGGTGTCAAGTATCAGGCTGTTGCCCATGAATTTTCCGGCTGTACTGGTAAAGTCGATCTCCTTATTGGTCAAAGGCAGCCAATGGCCATTCGATAACTTGCCATCTACATTGATATAATTATGCACACCCTTTTTTAGGCTGTCGGTATACAGGTGGAAGAAAATACTATCAACCTGCTGGGCCCGGCCAGCCAAACTGGCGCTAGTTACCAACAACAATAAAAGAAGCTGTCTGATGGGTACAAAGGTGATCTTGTTCAACATGATGTTTGAAAGTATAATTGTCTGCAAATTACAACGGTTACCTGGTTGTATTTATTGGACAGTAACAAACCTTCCGGGTTATAAAGCCAGGCTATAAATTCCTGTTAAAGGGAGTAACCAGCTCTATTCTACTATAGGGACCAGACTGATCACCTCCTCATAATGCCTTACTACCGGATCGTACCTCACCATCATTTCCTGCGCAATGGACGGTACAACAGCAATATCTGCGGCATCGCCGGCAAATTCTTTAATGGCGTCCATATTTTCCCAATAAGTTATCACCAGGTATTCAATTCCATCGGTAACCACCCGTTGTTGAATGGACGCATTTAAAAAACCTTTAATAGAAGACAGCTTTTTTAGGGTGTCGTGTTTCAAATGGTTGAGGTAATCGGTTGAGCGCTCGGGCCTTACAACTCCTGTCCAGTTTCTGGTAATCATAGCAAGATGGTTTGATATGTTTGAAAAAGTCAAGATATACAATAGGGCTATTGCAATGCAGATGCCTGAACCTGCTTATGTTATTTAGGGGAGAGAAATTTAAGCCCAACAAATTTAAGCTTTATACAACCAATATATTTTCAATCAGTCCTCTTTTGGAATGGATTACTCACAAGATATTAACATTTATAAACACGATTTCACAGGCTTGTTCCACAAAAGTGCACAACTTTTGAAGTCTGTTAGGGGATGCGGCACTATTTTGTAGCGCTATTGGTTATATTTGTCGTTTCCTTAAAAAAATTGAACAAGTGCGCTTAAAAAGCTTAGAAATCAAAGGGTTCAAGAGTTTTGCCGATAAAACCGTACTCCACTTCGACGAGGGTATTACGGGTGTTATCGGACCAAACGGTTGTGGTAAGAGTAATATTATCGACAGCATCCGCTGGGTGATCGGGGAGCAAAAGATCAGTCACCTTCGTAGTGAAAACCTTGAAAGTCTGGTATTTAACGGGTCAAAAACCCGGTCGGCCAGTGGTTTGGCCGAGGTTAGCCTGACTTTCGAAAATACCCGGAACCTGTTGCCTACCGAATTCAGCACCATCACCGTAACCCGTAAATTTTATAAAAGTGGGGAAAGTGAGTACCGTTTGAAT
The DNA here is from genome assembly GCF_017742245.1 of Niastella soli. GTDB lineage: Bacteria > Bacteroidota > Bacteroidia > Chitinophagales > Chitinophagaceae > Niastella > Niastella soli. Next base: position 885,882 of record NZ_JAGHKO010000004.1, on the reverse strand, counting down.
GATGTGCAATGCCGCTTGCGCGATATCCAGAACCTGTTTATGGATACCGGAGTGAGCACCGACAGCTACGCCATCATCGAGTTGGGGATGGTTGATGAGATCATTAAAGATAAAGAGAACAGCCGCCGTCGCATGTTGGAACAGGCAGCTGGGATCACTATTTATAAGACCCGCAAAAAGGAAGCTAAGCAAAAACTCGATGCCACTGAGCAGGACCTTGCGCGTATCGAGGACTTGTTGTTTGAAATAAACAACCAGTTAAAAACGCTGGAGAACCAGGCTAAAAAAGCAGAGAAATATTACGAAATAAAGAAAGAATACCGCGAGCTGAGCATCGAGCTGGCCAAAGCAGCCCTCGAAGGCTTTAACCTCACCTACCGCGAATTGAGCACCCAATCGGAGATTGAGACCGATAAAAAGATTCGTCTGGATGCGGAAGTGGCCAACGAAGAAGCGGTGATCGAGCAGGAAAAAGTAGGGTTCATTGAAAAAGAACGTGCCCTGCAAAGTATGCAACACGAGTTTAACGATCTGTTGCAAACCCTGCGCACCAAGGAAAATGAAAAGAACCTGGCTTCTCAACGTCTCAAGTTCCTGCAGGAGCGCGAGAACAGTCTTCAGGAATTCCTGAATAAGAGTGAAGGTACTCTGAAAGGACTGGAAGAAAGCATTGAATTTACCCGCAGATCGGTAGATGAAGAAAAGGGTAAACTGGAAGGACTGGAGCAAATGGTGGAAGAGAATAAAGAAGCAGTTGAAAGTGCCCGCTCCATCTTTGACGAAAAAAGAACCCATGTTGACAGATTGCGCGCTGAAAACCTCAGTCTGCAACGGAACCAGTTTGATGCAGAAAAGAAGGTAGCGGTAGCCGATACCTCTATTCAGAACGTTCAAAAAGCCATCAATCAGATAGAAGAAGAGCGCGAAGCCCGCTACAGCCAGATAAAACAACTGGAAGAGGAGAAAATGGTGAAGGAGCAGGAACTGGAGAAAAGGCAACGCGACCTGGTACAATTACAGGACCACCAGGAAAGGACCAAAGAACAGATCTTGCAGGCTCAGGGCGAACTGGAAACCTTACGCCAGCAATTGGCCGAGGAAAGCAGAAAGCTGGATGCCAAAAAGAATGAGCACGATCTGTTGAAAAGTTTGATCGACTCCATGGAAGGTTATCCCGAAAGCGTGAAGTTCCTTCACAACAATCCGGGTTGGAACCATACAGCTCCCATCTTATCAGATATCATCTATGTAAAAGAAGAGTTTCGCGCCGCCGTTGAAAACGTGCTGGAGCCTTACCTGAACTATTATGTAGTGAACAACCTGCAGGAAGGCTTACAGGCCGTACACCTGCTGGACAATAACAAAAAAGGGAAAGCAAACTTCTTCCTGCTCGATAAATTAAACGAGCATAAGAACGATAACGGTCATGCACCTGCCAACACCATTGCCGCAATGGATGTAATTGAGGTAGATGCACAATATCGGCAGCTGGCTGAATACCTGCTGGGTAATGTATTTATTGCCGAAAGCGACGATGCACTGGCTACCAGCAATGGGTCAGTGGTGCTGGAAAAAACCGGTAAATATGTAAAAGGCAAGTTCTCATTGACCGGTGGTAGCGTCGGTTTGTTTGAAGGTAAAAAGATCGGTCGTGCCAAGAACCTGGAGAAATTACACGAAGAAATTGTAGCGCTGGAAGGCGTTGTGCAAAGTCTGAAAGAGGGCATTCAACAAAAGCACAACGAGGTGATCGGTTATAATGAGCAATTGAAAGATACTGCCATTAAACAGGCGCAACAGGATATCAATACGCTTACTAATCAGGTGTTCTCCCTGGAGAACAAAATGGAGAATCTGCACGGTTCGCAAAGTTCTTCACAAAACAGACTGGAAGAACTGCAAATGAACCTGGAAGAAACCACCTCTTCTATTTCTGGCACCCGTCAGCAATGGATGGAGCTGGTAAATCAGTTGCAAGAATTGGGCGACAAACTGGCCAGCGTAGAAAATGAATACAAAGCAGCCGAAGGCCAGTATACCAATGCGCAGGCGGTGTTCAATGAATACAACCTGCAGTTAACACGTCAAACCAGTAAGATCAACTCATTGACCCAGGAACTACAGTTCAAGAGCAAGCAGTTGGTTGAATTGCAACAGCAGGTTGAAACCAATGCCTCGCAGTTAAAGCAAACTCTGGAGAACATCACCGAAAGTGCAGATCAACTGGCCACTGCTGAAAATGGGTTGGTTGAGATGATGCGCCGCAAAGAAGAAGAAGAGAAAAAGCTGAATGAAGCTGACCAGGCATATTACAATATGCGTAATGCCCTGGGGGAAAAAGAAAGCGAACTGCGTCACAAATCAAAAGAAAGAGAGCAAACCGAGCATTTGCTGGCAGAAATAAAAGACAAGCTGAATGAATTGAAATTGCAGCTGGCCGGAATGAAAGAGCGGTTGAGTGTTGAGTTCAAGATCAACCTGGATGACATCATCGATCAACCCCGTACTGGTGAAACGCCGGTAGAGGAGTTGCAGGAAAAAGGTGACCGTATGAAAAAGCGGTTAGAGAACCTGGGTGAAGTGAATCCCACCGCCATCGAAGCGTTCACGGAAATGAAAAAACGGTATGAGTTCATTCTGGAACAAAAGAATGACCTGGTAACCGCCAAAGACAGTCTGTTACAAACCATACAGGAAGTGGAGGCTACTGCCAACCAGCAGTTCCTCGATACCTTCAATAAAGTGCGCGAGAACTTCCAGAAGGTGTTCAAGGCATTGTTCACCGAAGATGATTCGGCTGATATGATCCTGGAGAACCCCGAGAACCTGGCGGAGACCAGCATCGACATTGTGGCCAAGCCTAAGGGCAAACGTCCATCGTCGATCACCCAGTTAAGTGGTGGTGAAAAAACCTTAACGGCAACGGCCCTGTTGTTTGCGATCTATCTGATCAAACCAGCGCCGTTCTGTATCCTCGATGAGGTAGATGCGCCGCTCGATGATGCCAACGTTGGTAAGTTCACGCAAATGATCCGCAAGTTCAGCCAGGAAAGCCAGTTTATCATTGTTACGCATAACAAGCAAACGATGAGTGCTGTGGATGTGATCTACGGGGTTACCATGCAGGAACCTGGGGTGAGTAAACTCGTTCCGGTCGACTTCCGGAACCTGAATTAAGAGGTTTAATGATTAGATATAAATAACCCTTCCCGCTCGTCGGGAGGGGTTATTGTTTTGGTACCGTAACTTTTTCCTGTATTTGGGGGCTTATGCCGCTTTACAGAAATAAATCCACTTCCACCGCACGAATATTATACAAAAGCGCACGGATTTTGCCTAAAAATGCACGGTTACAAACTTGCACAAAAAGTTTTAGCAACAAATGTTTACTTTTGTTACGCTTTACAGTAACTCTCCATAGCCATGAATTACCCAATACTGTAAAGAAATTAAAAAGCCCCGGTCTCGGTTAAACCAAGACTGGGGCTTTTGTTTTATACGAGTCCTGAGCGCGTGTCCGCCTTTGGCGGAGAGTCAAAGGATTAATGTCCGTGGCCGTGACCGCCGCCTTTACCGCCTTGCTGACCGATCATAGTGGCCAGGTCGCGATCGAACAGGTACATCCCGCCTTTATCTTCACCAATCAGGTTTAGTTTATCAATGATCTGACGGGCAAGACTTTCCTCTTCGATCTGTTCGGTAACATACCATTGCAAAAAATTATGGGTAGTATAATCTTTTTCCTGAATGCACAGTTCAACCAGTGCATTGATCTCGTTTGATACTTTTACTTCATGCGAATGAACAATATCAAAGATCTCCCTGATGTTTTTAAAATCGTTCTGGGGAGCTGCAAAGGCTGGAACAATACCATGGCCGCCGCGGTCGTTTATATAATGAAAGAGTTTCAGCATATGCATTCTTTCTTCATCGGAATGGTGGTACAAGAACTGAGCTACACCGTTGTATCCCTTTACTTCAGACCAGGAACCCATGGCCAGGTAGTACATGGAAGAATATCCTTCCAGGTCGATCTGTCTGTTTAAAGCTGCTTCAATTTTGCTCGAGATCATATTGATTAGTTTAAACCAAATTACTGAATTTATTAGTTAGAATATTTTACCGATCGTCTTATTTTTGGAACATGCGTACAATCCTTTTGTTGATCTGCTCTAATGTGTTTATGACAATTGCCTGGTATGGTCATTTAAAACAACAACAACTGCCCTTATGGAAGGCTATATTGATAAGCTGGGGCATTGCTTTTTTTGAATACTGTTTAATGGTACCAGCCAATCGCTGGGGGTTCAGCAATGGATTTACAGGCTTTCAGTTAAAGATGACCCAGGAAGTGATCACCCTGGTGGTATTTACCGTGTTTGCCACATTGTATTTACATGAACCCTTTCACTGGAAATACCTGGTGAGCTTTGCGTTGTTATTAGGGGCGGTATATTTTATGTTCAAAAAATTCTGATCCTAAATTTGAATGGTTAATAGGAAGGATGTCTTTAAAGAACAAGTTTTGCTATTTTACCATTGCCTCCAGCTAAAAATACTGTTTTCCCTTTTTTAGCTTTGCGGCAAACGTGAAAACCGTTTTCGCTTACCAATCGCCAGGTGAGGCCACTATCGGTTGACAGGTCAACGCCTGAAGTCCCACAGCTTAGGAGTTTTTTGCCTGTAATATATATAACACAGCTGCGGTAGCCATGTGGTGGCGTGGCAGGACTTAACCAGGTATGGCCGCCGTCGTGTGTTAATACACAATTACGGGTGGTATCCTTATCATTGGTAAAATCGCCCCCTACAATAGTAAAAGTATTACTTACCCGGGGACCGTCGCTGCGTACAGCAATGGAATTGGCGCCCGTGCTTTCTTTACCCTGAACAATGGGGAGTGACCGGCCACCGGCATCATCATGTACCCGGCTAATGGTACCCCCGCTTACAAATAAGAAATCCTTGTTACGGAAATAATAGATGTTAGTACCGCTGCTGGCAAAACAACCTTCGCCGGGTGCGGCATTGGATTGCATAATAGAGGGTGTTTTTTTCCAGGTATTGCCGCCATTGGTGGTTTTGGCAATATAGAATTTGGAGTCTATAGGATCGCCAACCACTATACCATTTTTATTATCAAAAAAATCCATGGCGTCGAGGAACATACCTTTGGTAGAATCGGTAAAAACAACCTTCCAGGAATTGCCCCCATCTGTTGTCTTTAATATCTGGGCTGGTTCTGCTATGCCCATGATAATGGCGGTATTGGCGTTAAAAGCTTCTATATCGCGGAAATCAGTTTTTTCGAATCCTTTTACGATGGTCCATTGCCAGGTTTTACCACCATCAAGCGATCTGCCTACAGTACCACGGCTGCCACTGACCCAAACCACCTGGTCATTTACCGGACATAACCCTCTGATAGAAACAGCCTGGCCGCTGGTAAGCAGCTCAATGCTTTGTGCTGAGATGAAATGGGGGAGGGTAATCAATAGGATCAGCAACATACTATAAAGGCGTGCAGTCATGGGTGTTGTAAGTTTGGAAAACTGAATATATACAAAAAGCCCTCCCGACGAGTCGGAAGGGCTATATAATTTTTTCAGTCGAACCTACCAAATTAGAACTGTTCTCAATAGTATCGGATTTCTTTTCAAAGGTAAAACACGTTATTGGCTACGGGTTTTCAGGATATCGACTGGGTTTTTCCAGGATTTACTGGATCTGGTTCTTTGGACTTGGAATTGGATTTAATACTGTGAACGGTTCTTAAGGATAATTTAGGATACGATCTACATTGTTTGTGAAATCGCTTTTGGAACTTTTGATCTTTACACTTGATATTGGACAGCGGTTTCGGATACTTGGACTTTAAAACCTCTTTAAAAAAACTTACTGACTACGCTGAATCAGTAAATCAAAAATATATGTTAAACGCATTCATTCATAGAGCAAATGTGCCCAATTTAAAACCTTCAGTTAATACGTGGGTGATAGGTTAAATACAATGTTGAACCAGGGAATACCCAGTTAGTGGTATAGTAAATCTACGAATTGGGTGAACGAGAAGCCCGCTTTTGAGGCAGTAATAGAGGCGGGTTACCGGAGTGGTTGACCACAAAATTAGCGGAAAACTTACGCATAGGTTTCACTGTGAATAAAAAGGGGAAAACTGAATGCACAGCAACAGATCTGGATCAGTGCTGTAAGACTACAATGAGAGTTGTGCCATTTTCTATGTAAAAATCTCGGTTGTTTGATACAGATATAACCCATTTGTTTAACCGCAAATATTGCTAAAACGATAAAAGTGGGTGATCGCTGCAAGTTGACTAAACTTCCTCATTTTTCCTCTTATGCAAACGATTGTGTAAAACCGGATTTATATATAGTATTTTATGCAGAATTGGGCAAAAGTACAATTACTGAAAAACAGGCCCTATGCAATATTGTCCGATATTTTGGCGATTTTAGAGTGTAATTCGACCCATGAAAAGTATAATATACCAAATCGTATCTGTTTTGGCAGTGGGATTGTATTTCGTACCGATGCTTGTTGTGCTGATGAAAAAGCTTTGGTCTGCAATTCCCTTCCGCTTATATGCGTTGTACTGGCTGATCTGTGCATTGGCAAACCTGGTTGAGTATATTCATTTGTCGCACTCGGTAATGGACCTGTATACTGTTATTTATAATCTGCTCGATATTCCTATAATACTTACAATATTTTATTTTTCCTCTTCTTCTCCCGTTGTAAAAAAGTTCACCAAAATAGCAGTACCCGCATTGCTGATGGCAGGGCTTGTTAATTGTATTATCAGGGGATTTAGTACTGGTTCGCTGGAATATGTGCTGGGTGGAGAACTGCTTATCGTATTGACTGTGATCGTTTGGGAGATCATTTTGAAATTACAGCAGATCCGGCTGACCGGACAGGTAAAAGGTCTGTTGTTCATTTACGCAGCCCTGTTATTCGAATACGGCACTTTCGTTGTTATATACATCTTCGATTATTTCCTGCCTGGAACGTCTACACCAACCGATAACTTCCTGGTGTATTATTTATCTTCCCTGATAGCGCTTCCTGTGGCCATTTGTGGTTTCCTGACCAAAGGCATTAACAATCCGCCACAACCACCTGTGGGTGATCGCCTGGAGAACCCTTTTAGTAGAAGTATTCCTGATTATGTTAGTTTGGAAAGGCAATAGGCAATAGGCAATAGGCAATGGGCAATAGGCAATAGGCAATGGGCAATAGGCAATAGGCAATGGGCAATGGGCAATGGGCAATGGATTTTTGGCGCAGCAAGATAGTTATTAATCACGCCAATCGCGAGCTCACTCACCACTCACATATTTATCCTTCAACCTTCACCTCGCAACGGCAGCTTTTTACTCAGGTGTTACACTTTTAAAAAAGACGCCATCTTATAAGTTGATGATTGCGTAGGCGGTTTCACTAACATACGGTCCGCCGGGATAACGGGCGGTATAATCGAGGTTGATCCAGTATTGCCCGTTCTGTTCGTGGTAATACATGTTGTCGATGGCTTCGTTACCAAAAAGATGAATAACGGCCTGTTGCATCATTTCGAACTGTTTTTCGTCGCCACACAGCAGTTCGGGGTATAGGTGACCATCTGTTAAGATCATGCGGCAATGGGCGCCTATGGACTTCATACACGACGCCATTAAAATAGTATGGTCGTCGCAATCGCCACCCAGTCCGTTTTGAATGGTTTCGCGGGCAGTGGCAAAGTATTCGTCCCTTTCCGAGTCGGATACATACTTGAAGTTGCTGTTGATATGCTTGAACAGCGATAATAACCGTACCTGCGAACCATACTTTGGATAGTATTCATCAAATGATTCCAGGGAATATTTTACGGAGTAGTTTCGTACTACCGAATCTGTAGCTATTACTTTTGATTGAAGCGTTTTTACTGTTTTGGTTAACGGACCGTCAAAGAAGGTAGGCCGTAACACGAGGTCAATTTCCTTTTGTTCTTTTTTGCCCCAGTTGTTTTGTACCATGGTCTTATAATCTCTGATCATATTACCAAAACCATAACCATTGGTCAATTGATTATAAATTAAAACCAATATGAGCAGACCAACAGCTGGTAACAGTAAAAAACGGAAAAGCCGGAGTGTAAGAAATGTTAAGGCTGCGGCGAGAATAATGGAAACAGTGAGGTCGAGGTTCCAGTCGCCAATGATCAATGGAGGAATATAACGGTTAATAAGTGGCGCCAATGGGATCACTGCCAGTATACTCAATATAACCAGCAGCACTTTCCGGGTATGGCCGTATTTATCCTGGGCTTGGTTCATAACGCACTTACTTTACAGAAACGAAAGTTCAACCATTTTGTTTGTATGGCAAGTGTTAAGCTTTCTGTAATTTAACAAGTAATGATTTTACCTGATAACGCGGTAAAAAAAAGCATGGAGTGGTATCAGGCACTTACCGCCGGTTCACCGAATTGATTTCCTGAAAACCATGAAACAATATGGTAACCGGGTAAGCAAACTTACGTAAAAAACCGGGAGAAAAGAATAGCCATAAAACGGTAAAGTTTGTGATAAACAGGTATAATAAAATAAGGTTTAAAGTAGTTACTCTAACATGATTGGGCAGTTCTCTTTCAGGAAGAGAAAACATGCTAAAATGAGTTAACAACTTTAAACCTTATACATTATACTTTAAGCCTCATTATTCATCATCTTCTTCCTCATAATAGGCATCCTGGCTGTCGTTGTACACAGCTTCCCATTCTTTCACTTTGTCATCACTCAACAACTCCAGAATGTCAAAAATCGGATCATTTTTCTTTTTCCACACCATCACCGGCATATCCTCATATTGAGTAATATACAGGCATTGGTCGGTTTCTACCGTAATTTTAATAAGCATTACAGGTTCGTCTTCTTTTTCCTGTATCAAATAAAAACAGCCGGGCTCTAACAATGAATAAGAATACATACTAATATCCTCCACCTTTTTTAATGTTTCAAAAAAGAAGAATCAACAGGTTGCAAGCCGAATTAAATGGGTAGTATACGCGTAACGTTCTACAGAATTTAATGTGTTAGTTCCATGTAGTATAATGGGATGTGTAAGTGAGTGTCCCGTTTCGCGTACAATTCAAAATTAGCATAAAAAAACACAATGGCCATACTCCTTGGGGCTGCCAGGCCGAATTTATAATTTGTTTAAAGTTGGCTATTGATAACCAATTTGTTAAGGGTTTTGGTCGGGTTGTTCGGGAGCCATTAATTGATGAAATTTAAATTTTTTGAAGGGTTGTTTAAATCCCATTTTTGGCACCGTATGTATGGGCCGACAAGCTGGCAAATGAGATCAGAATTGGCAGGTTTTAGTGCACCTTTTGCAGTTCAAAGTTTAACGTTTAAAGTTACTGTTTCAAGTTTCTTCATTCACCGTTAATAGCCCCGTGTTCACCGTTTTTTTGGTTATTAATTCAGCTCAGAAGCGCAATTATTAAGGTATTGAGTTTCAGGATTCCAGGTTCTTCGTAATCATTGGATAACCTGGCTCAAAACACTGGTTTTTAAACTCTTAAATCCTTTCCGGTTACAGATTTGCGCGGATTGGCCTGCGCAGAGTCGAAGGAGCCCGCCCAGATGACCGGTCGGACGGTTGAAGGGAATAGGTGACCCCTTGACAGTTAACGGACCTAACGCAGCTAAGGCCCTGTTTGCCGATTCCCGATTGCCGACTGCCGGAAATGAGGCTCGAATCTCGTAAATCCTTTCACATTTCACGTTTCACGACTCCTGAAACACCTTCCCCCTTACCAGCATAATGCCCCGCACTTTCTGGTTTTTTACGGTATGAACCGATAATTGCAGATGCCGGGCAATTTGTTGATTGGTGAGCCCACCCAGGTAGCTGAGTAAAATGATCTTACGGCATTGAGTGGGTAACGATTCAACGCTGGAATAAATGTCGCGCAAAAGCTCTGACCGGGTAATTGTTTGCAAGATGGATTCTTCCAGCTCATCGGTCAATATGCGCAGTTCTGCTTTCGCCCGGGCCTGTTTGCGAAATTTTTGATTGTGGTTAATGCAGGCATTCCGGGTGCTGATATATAAAAAGGTCTTCACCGCAATCGGTGAATTGAATTGCTCCTGTTTCTGCCAGAATTTTAAAAACAACTCCGTTACAATATCTTCTGCTACTAACGGATCGAACAAAAACTTTCGGGCGAAAAATACCAACGGGTCATAAAAGCGGTTATAGATCTCTGCAAATACTACAGGGTGCGGTATAGGCATACAAAAGGTTTACTGGTTAAACGATCAGAGAAGACTGTTAACCTGGTTGGGCGGGAATAGTAACGTAGACCGATTGTAAAAATAGGAGAAAAATAGTATGTACACCTAATACAATGTAGTACAGCAATTATGCTGTATAACGTTCATTAATAAGGTCTGTAATTGTTTGGCGCGATCGCTGTGCCAGTTGTTCATTGTTTTCAATCTCATCAATCATGGAGGCGAGTTCTTCATCATGCACCGAATGTCGCAACCAGTTGGAGTAATCTTTTCGTTTCAAATGGTAACGCCAGGTTTCTTCGTCAATGCCTGCAGCTATTTCTGTAAACACCATCAGGTTGTATGCTTTTAAATTCATTTTGTTTTCTGGCCCCCTGAAATAAAAACTATTATAATCCATATCGCCGCGGGCATATTTCTTTTTGTGGCGTTGCAACAAATGCACCGGCGTGCCGGTTTTTATAAGCACGGGTTCATTATTAGCTGCAATGTCCCACACCCAGGCCTGGCCTTTTTGCAATGGGGTTACCGCGGTTGTAATAAGTGGCATATTCCTTAAACGGCTGAACTCTTCCATGGATTTGGCGGCATCGTCGCCCATAGAGATCAGCAGGGTGATCTTATTTAGCACGGCCTCGTTCATACCTTCGGTAGAAATGCTAATGAAGATGAAATTTTTAAAGTCATCTGGTATGGCATAGTAGGAGGGAGCGGCTGGCGCTGGCAGCATATGATGCGCCTCATCGGCAATGATCCAGTGAGGGTGACCGGTTTCCTTTCGCATTTGCGATAAAGCCGTTAACAGGTTGTTGAAATAACGGGGCCGGTCGTCGAGCGGAATGGCAAGGATACAAACGATCACACTTTGCAGGGGATTGGCCAACAGCGACAACACTTCTTCAACAGATGGTGCATGTGCCGTATCACCTATTCGTACGGCACCGCCATGCAGCTCCAGATAATCACCTTCGGGATCTATTAAACAGAACTGGTAATTCTTTTCCAACAGTTTTTCGAGAATATAAGCAGCCATAGTGCTTTTACCGCTTTTGGTAGTGCCGGAAAGAAGGATATTAGGACCATATGGACAAACGCTGAAGTCCTCATCCGTGATGCGTTGTCCCAAACACAGGTAATGGCGTGTTAACCGGCAATCGAGGTGCTGCAGGTCGTATTTCAGTATACGGTCTATAAGCTCTATTACGCCCTTTCCATGCGGCTGGCCCGTAACCCAATCTGCAAGGTGTTGAACGGCAGGTAAAGCGTTTGATACAGCTACAGCGCATTCTGCGGCTTGTAACATGGCGCCATCGTTCTCTGCATCACCTACAGCTACCACATTGTGTAATGACATATTCAATTCTTTCAACGTTTCTTTCAGCCCTTTGGCTTTATTGATACCCGCAGGTAAGATCATTACAGCCCCTTTGTTAAAGATCACCTGTAGCTCCAATCCTTCTTTCTTAATAGCCTCAAGCACGGTGATGTGATGCGGTTCCCAGGTAGCCAGGATCACTTTACCCACCGACAATGGCTTTACCTGGTGGTGCAGTTCGTTGATGAATGAAGCGGGTGGCCGTTCACCCAGTAACCGCTCTTCTTTAGTAGCGGGATTATATAACAGGGCGCCGTTCTCAGCCACTATGCGGTCAAACAGCTCATACTCAGGGAAAACAACTTTCAGTTCATCCAGCACCCGGCCCGTGACCAGTATCAGTTGCCGGGTAGAGGCTTTAAACCGGTATAGGGCGTCTATCACTTCCTGCTCAACTTTTCCATGGGTGGCCAGTGTGCCATCGTAATCCGCTGCTAAACATAAATATCTCATTACCGGACATTTAAAGGTCAACAATAAACAAAGGAGTCGTACAATCATGCGGCCAGTATACCTGCGCAAAAAAATACCCATTTGCAGCGTTTTGAAAGTAATTATGGACTTACCAGTATTACTATCAGCATAGTACGGGATCTTACGGTTAATTAATAACGCTGCTGAATTACTGGGGTTATTCACTGGCATAAAAGTTTCTGAAGGTTTAAAAAGACTTGTTATGCGAGCCATTTGGACCGGAGCAATAGGTTTTGGGTTGGTAAATATTCCCATAAAAATTTTCAGTGCCGTACAAGGCAGTGAGCTTGACCTGGATATGCTGGATAAAAAGGACCATTCCAACATTCATTTCCAACGGGTGAATGCAAATACAGGAAAGGAAGTGGCGTGGGAGAATATCGTGCGTGGTTATAACCTGAATGGTCATTATGTTGTATTGACTGACGACGATTTTCAAAAAGTGCGGCCGGAAAAGAACAAGATCATCAATATTACCGAGTTTGTTGATGAAACAGAGATAGATACCATGTATTATGAAAATCCGTATTACCTGGCACCGGATAAAAGTGGTATAAAAGCGTATAATCTGTTGCGTGATGCATTGGGAGAAACAGGCAAAGTAGGGCTGGGCACCTACGTTTTACGGAACAAGGAGAGCATTGGTGTGATAAAACCACATGAAGATGTGCTGGTATTGAATAAGATACGATTTGGCGAAGAGATCCGGGATGCTTCAGAGCTGGATGTTAAATCAACAAAAAGCAAACCGGCAGAATTAAAAATGGCCATCGCCCTTATAAATCAGTTATCTGGTGAATTTGATATTACCCATTTTAAAGATACTTATTCAGCCGATCTGTTAAAGCTGATCAAGGATAAAGCAAAAGGTAAGAAAATTCAGGTGCCACATATGCGGGTAGTGCATTCCCGCTCAAAAGATATTATGGAGCAATTGAAAGCAAGCCTTGGGAAGAAAGAAAAAGGAGGGGGAAGTCGCCGGAAAGCTTCCTGAGATAAATTAACATGTAAAATGGCTTTCTACTGCTCAGAAAATTTTAGTAAATTGTAGTAGCAGTTCAATCACACATCAAAACTTCATGCTTGTGGAATATCAACAAACAGCCGAAATTTTGAACGACCTTTCTACTATCAATCGCGAAAGGGCCAAAGCTTACGAGGAAGCATCTTTCCTGAATTTCATTTTTAACCTGGAGTTGCGTGGCACTTTTGCCTTACTGGCCAATCAAAGCCGGCAGAACAGTTTTTCACTTCGTCAGTTTTTAGAACAATTACAAAGTCACATTCCCACCTCAAAAAAAACATTGCCACAACTTTCCTTTGGTGAATTGTACAATCAATGGAAAGAGATGGGTGTTTCTTTTTCTGGTCCGAATATATACGACATGCTGAAAAGCAGCGAACAAGGTGAAGAAGCCATCCAGGTTATTTATGCCCGGGCAATTGAACAGTTGCCTGCCGGCGATCTGCAATACATGATAGAGACCCAGTTACGGGGGCTGCAAACATCGCACAGTGTGGTAAAGGGGATCTTAAGCCAGCCCCAGAAGATGCCCCAGAAAATGAAAAAGTCGATATAAGTGTTTTTAACGCTTTATTTACTTTTCATACTATTGATCTTGGTCAGTACTTTTTTCAAATTAATACCTTTCCCCAATACGGGTTTAAAGATATCGCCCACCTCTTTGGCCCGTTCATACATATTTTCGATGGTGAAATCCTGGATGCTCAATCCCTTTTTAACTTCTTCCCAATGAAGTGGGGCTGAAGCCGTTGCACCCGGTTTGGGGCGTAATGAATAAGGCGCAGCAATGGTTTGTATTGTCCGGTTTTGCAAATAATCAAGGTATATTTTTGTTTTTCTTTTGGCCGGACTGCGTTCCAGGCTGGTAAAAGAAGGCATTTCATGGTATGCCAGGGTTACTATCAATTCTGCTAACTGCCTCGACTGATCGTAGTCATACGCCGAACCCAGGGGGATATAAATATGTAAACCGGTTGAGCCGGAGGTCTTGCAATACGTATCAATTTCCAGTTCATCGGTCAGTTGTTTTATTACCTGCGCAGCTTCAATTACTTTGTTAAAGGAGATGTCACCAGGGTCCAGATCGATGACGCACCAACTGGGGTTCTCCGGTTTTTTTGTGGTGCTGTGCCAGGGATTCATTTCAATACAACCCAGATTGGCCATATAAAGCAGGGATGCTTCATCGGTACAAACCAGGTATTGTTTTGTTTCGCCATCCGATTCACTCAGGTAATTGTGCTTTTCTATCCAGTCGGCTACCTTGCCACCACTTACATCCTTCTGATAAAAACCAGGTTTGTTTATGCCGTTGGGATGGCGGTTCATTGACTGTGGACGGTCTTTCAGATAAGGAAGAATAAAAGGCGCCATGCGGTCGTAATAATTGATCAGGTCCCGCTTGGTGTACTTGTCGGCCGGCCAGTATATTTTATCAAGGTTGGTAAACGTCAGTTCTTTTTTGTCGATGGTAACCACTTGCTCCTTTTCTTCATCATTCAATAATGTTTCACCCTTTTCTGAGCTTTGTATGTTGCGTTCCGCATTACCCGTTCCGCGTTTAGCGGCTTTCTTCTTTGCTGTTTTTGTTTCCATCCGGAAAGTTTGTTTGTGGGGAGATTGGGTTTCCTTTTCGGCTTCAACTACGGCCTTGTCGGTGTGTAGGGCATTTTCTTTATGTACCTCTTTGGCATTCTTATCTTCCCGCAATCCCATAAATATGGGCTGGCGAAGCATATTGTCTTTTGTCCATTCAGAAAACTTAACCTCACCTATCAATACCGGTTTTACCCAGGTACAGGGCATATTGGTTTTGGGTTTGGTAGCAAAAGGAGGTTTGTTTATGATCAGGGGTTTCAGCTTTTTGTAAATAGCAGCCAGTGATTGTTCCGTAAAGCCTGAGCCTGTATGGCCTACATAGATCAGCTTGTCTTTTTCATACACGCCTAACACAAGGGCCCCAAAATGACTGCGGCTTCCTCTTGATTCTGTAAAGCCTGCAATCACCACTTCCTGCCGTTGAACAGATTTTATCTTCAACCATTGCCGGGTACGAATTTTGGGCGTATAAGCACTGTCGCGCTCTTTGGCCATGATGCCTTCAAGACCCTGCTGCGTGGCTACTTCAAAAAACTCAGTGCCGGCCTGCTCAACATGATCGCTGTACCGGACCATGGGATGATCTGGCATTATTTGTTGCAGGATCTCTTTTCGTTCAACCAGGGGCAGGCTCATCAAATTATAACCATTAAGCCATACAATGTCAAAAACATAATAAACCAATTCCCCTTCACCGTTCTTTTGCCATTGTTGCAGCAATTGAAAATCGCTTTTACCGGCAGCGTTCAATGCAACGACCTCTCCGTCGAGTACGGCTTCCAACCCCAGTTCTTTTAAAGCGTCTACTACGGGCGGGAATTTTTTATTGAATGAAAGGTTTTTTCTCGACATAATGGTAACATGACTGCCATCGACATAAGAAAGGGCCCTGTAACCATCATATTTTATTTCGAAGATCCAGTCCTGGTCATCAAATGGATCATCAGTAAGGGTGGCCAGCATGGGTATGATGCCGGTGGGCATGGCCTGCTGTTTCCCTTTTTTTATAAGGTCATCTATTGCGGGAGTGACTTTTTTTTTACCGGGTTGTTTTTTCTTAGCCGCAGTGGGTTGAGTAAGTGATTTTTTTGCGGGGCGGCTTTTCTTTTGTGAAGTTGTTTTCTTGTTGCTTACCCATTCGTTGGTGCTTTCTTTGGCCACCTGTTCAATTTTCATCCCCGATTGAACTGATTTGGCCTTTTGGGTAACATCGGTTTGGGTGGCGTATTTGTCGTTGTGTTTTATCAGTAACCACGCATTGTCTTCACTGCTTTTTATTTGCACCAGGGCAAATTCCCCTTTTAATTTCTTGCCATGTAAGGTGATCTTTATGGACCCTTTGCGCAGTTGCTCCAGTAAATGTTTTTCTGCTTTTTTGCTATCGCCCTGGAATTCTATCGGTTCATAAGTGCCTTCATCCCATACGATCACGGTTCCGGCACCGTAATTGCCTTCCGGAATAATGCCCTCAAAATCCTTATAATCGTATGGATGATCTTCTACCATCATGGCCAGGCGTTTGTCGGCCGGGTTCATAGAAGGTCCTTTGGGCACTGCCCACGATTTAAGCACACCATCCATTTCAAGGCGGAAATCGTAATGCAAACGGGTAGCATCATGTTTTTGAACAACAAAATGCAGTTCGCCGGACACCGCTTTCTTTTTGGCGGCTGTTTTTTTACCCTCCGGCTCCGGCGTTTTATTAAACGACCGTTTCTTTTTATACGTGGCAAGACTCATATGAACCGTTTCAAAAAAGTTATGCCATGGGGAGGGATCCGGTAATTATTTCAAAAAGGTGAGTAATACCTGTCTAAACTGTCCGGGATCCTGAATATGTGGAATATGACCAACGCCCTGTACTTCATACAGTAACGCATTGGGGATCTGTTCTTTTGTTTTCTTTGCAAGGGCCGGGTACTGGCCATACCTGTTTTTTTCATCCTCGCTTAACAGGGATTTGCCTAACACGGTTCTGTCTTCGGTGCCAATCATCAGCAGGGTGGGTGCCAGAATGCGACCCCATTCATAACACACCGGTTGTTCATAGATCATTTGATAGGTAGTGGCATTTACCAACGCTATACGTGAAAAATCGGGCGTTTTAAGTACGTCGGCCTGGGCCTGAACATATTGTTCGTACTCGGGCCGCCATTGGGGATAATACGTTTGCTGGTATTGTTTATACGACTCATAAGTGGCATGTATCTCTTTGTCATACAATTGGTCAATAGTTTGGTAGGGAACAAAACGTTTGTAATCTTCCAGGCCAATCGGGTCTTCCAGCACCAGTTTGGTAACCTTGTCTGGATATTGCATGGCGAAACGCGCGGCCAACATTCCACCCATGGAGTGGCCAACCAGGTCTATATTAGTAATATGTAATGAATCGAGTAACTGGTTCATGGCATATGCCAGCATATGAAAGCTATAATGGAGATCAGGTTTATCTGACTTTCCCCAACCAGGCTGGTCAGGAACGATCACCCGAAAACCGGCTTTTGTTAAAAAGGCCATTACATCTTTCCAGTAGTAGCCGTTGAAATTCTTACCATGAAAAAGCAGTACGGTTTTATTGACTGGTGAATCAGGTTGTACATCCATGTAGGCAATTTGTACCGGTCTGTTTTCAAGGATGATCTTGAAATATTTAACAGGGTAGGGATATTCTACCTGTGCCTGCAGATATAGGGTAGCTATCAGGCATAATAATAACGCCAGGTATTTGTTAATTTGTTTACGCAGCATGCAAAGATGTGTTTGATGCATGAAGTTACATGCATTTTATAACCGTTAGGTAAATTCGGATATTTTAACAGTATAGTAGGATAGACGAACTTCTACGGGGTAGGGGTAGGAGTTAACCAGGTTCAGAATCTAATTTTTCTTTAACCATTTCTATTAAAATATTCAACTGACGGGGATCCATAATGTTTTTCTGGTGACCCACTTCATATTCATTGAACAATACATCGCCCTGTTGCGTAAGGGTGAACAGGTAGTTGTTCTCTGAATACACATCGAATACGATCAGATCGCCAAAATCTCTTTCATGGATCTGGCAGGTCATGGTTTTACCACTTACTGACAGTTCCATCGTTTTCGTTGCTAATTCTTCCATACCTGTAATTTTTAAGGTTGAAAATAAAAGGACGGTTCAAATAAATTAGTCATGAAAAATAGCCTGTTCTTCACGCTCCTGTACCGGGATCTGTTTAATAAGATCATCATAATTCACCTCTTCATGGGTAGTGTAAACGCCGTATGCATCCATAGAATAACCCATTGTACCATCATTGGCCTGAATGAGATAAACAATAGATGAATCGCCAGGGTCTGACTGTCCTTCAAAACGATACGTTTTAATGATCATCAGGTCTTCAGGCTTATAGAATTTACCATTGGTAGTAGTGAATCCATCTTTGGTAATGGTAAATTCATTGTCGTTATGTTGATGTCTTAACTTTTCCAATACAGCGGTCAGGGTTGTCATTTCTGAAGGTTTGGTTTCCATATAAATGTTTTTAAATAAAAATATAGTCTTGCAATTATTGAATACCATTTCAAAAACCTATGCCACCCAACCTCCTGGAATTGTGTTGTTTTTATACTGTGAAATTACGCCGGCTTGCTACCTGGATGTTATATTGTTGAAGAAGCGGACCAATTGAAGAATTTTTTCTACACAAATTTCCTGTGGGGAAATTAGTTTGCAGTAACCGGTTGCCGGTTCAAAGGATATTCCGGACACTAAGTTCAAAGTATAAGTTTGTTAGTTATTAAGTTAGTGGGTTATTGAGGGGCGCTTTTCCTATTGCACCCCGCTTTCGCCAGGGCTTCAGCGGGCGAAGCATTGCCTTTTACCCCTGGCACAGTATTTTTAATAAATACTATAAGCGATAATTTTTTCCTTCTGGCAGTCACACTTGTAAAAAAGTGTCAAGAATGCTGGATACTGAGAGTGAAAGGAAAAAAATATCACTAGCCCCCTCGGCTTAGCCGAGGGGGTTTTTTATTTTCTAAATGTTTAAGCAGTTTTCGCGAGACATCGAGGGCTGCCCCGTCTACTGTCTGCCATCAGCCGTCTGCTGTCAGTCTGCCGTTTGCCGTTTCCCGTTTCCCCATTCC
Source organism: Niastella soli (assembly GCF_017742245.1). Taxonomy (GTDB): domain Bacteria; phylum Bacteroidota; class Bacteroidia; order Chitinophagales; family Chitinophagaceae; genus Niastella; species Niastella soli. The sequence continues at coordinate 866,977 of NZ_JAGHKO010000004.1, read as the reverse complement.
CCATTCCCTATTGCCCTAAATGACGTATCTTAAGCTTATGAAAAAGCTTTTATCCTTAACACCCCTATTGTTGATCACCCGCCTGCTATTTGCTCAAACAGACTCCACCGCAGGTTATTATTCTTCTTTTGATGGCACAAAGATCTGGTACGAAGTAAGAGGTACCGGCGAACCGGTTGTACTGGTGCATGGGTTTATTGTCAATGGGGAGTCGTGGAAAAGAACGGCTTTGTACAACGATCTGTTAAAAGCAGGCTATCAGGTAATAAGTTTTGATATGCGGGGAAATGGAAGGTCCGATAAACCGCATGAAGCTTCCGCCTATGCCAATGATGCCGAAGCAAAAGACATCATGGGGTTGCTGAACAACCTCAAAATTAAAAACTATATAGTGATAGGGTATTCCCGAGGTTCTATTATAACAGCTCGTTTACTAGTACTTGATAAACGGGTTAAAAAAGCGGTGCTGGGTGGCATGGGCACCGATTTTACCAATCCCGAATGGCCACGCCGTAAAATGTTCTACAGGGCTTTATCGGGCGATAGTGTACCAGAGCTGGCACAAATGGTAAGTTATGTAAAAAGTTCAGGGCTCGATCAACCCGCACTGGCGCTGTTGCAAAAAGAACAACCTTCCACCCCAAAAGAAACATTGAAAAAAGTACAGCAGCCCGTATTGGTTATTTGCGGAAGTGAGGACAGTGATAATGGGAATGCCACGGCCCTGGCAACCCTTTTCACACATGGGGTATATAAAGCCACACCGGGCGATCATAACAACGCATCCAAAACACCAGAGTTTGCTGCTGCCATTTTGCAATTTTTAAAATGAAGGAGGAGGTTGACTAGTTAACAAGTGAGTGGTGAGTAGTGCGTGGGCTCGCAAAACAGCTGACGGCCAAAGAAGAAGAATAGAACAAATTAGTGCCGGAATTCGTTATTTTATAGCTAACGATTGTTAGTAAAGATATATCTTTGTGTGCGCTAACAAACCCACATCTTAAACACAGAACTTACTATATGAACAAAAAGGAAGTCTATATTATTTCGGCCGTTCGTACCCCCATGGGCAGTTTCGGCGGTGGATTAAAGGATTTTACTGCCCCCAAATTAGGCGCGGTGGCCATAAAGGCTGCACTGGAAAGGGCCGGGCTACAACCCAACCAGGTCCAGGATGTATTGATGGGCTGTGTAATTCAGGCCAACCTGGGACAGGCTCCTGCGCGTCAGGCGGCTAAATTTGCCGGCTTGCCCAATGAAGTAAATTGTACCACTGTAAATAAGGTTTGCGCCAGCGGGATGAAAGCCATCGCTCAGGCGGCACAAAGTATTGCGCTGGGTGATGCCGACATAGTAGTGGCTGGTGGTATGGAAAGCATGAGCAATGTGCCTTTTTATGTTGACAGCTTACGCTGGGGTAATAAATATGGTAATACCAATTTAATTGATGGGTTGTCTAAAGACGGGTTAACCGATGCGTATGATGGTCAGGCGATGGGTAATGCCGGGGAGTTATGCGCTAAAGAATGCGGTATTTCCCGCGAAGAACAGGATGCATTTGCCATTGAAAGCTATAAACGCAGCCAGGCCGCCTGGGCGGCCGGTAAGTTTGCCGATGAAGTAATACCGGTAGAAATACCACAACGCAAAGGCGATCCAATTAAGTTTTTCAAAGATGAAGAGCCGTTTAATGTAAAGTTCGATAAGATCCCGGAGTTGAAACCAGCTTTTCAAAAAGATGGAACAGTGACCGCTGCCAATGCCAGTACGCTCAATGATGGTGCGGCCGCATTGGTATTGATGAGTAAAGAAAAAGCCGAAGAGTTGGGGCTGAAGCCAATTGCTAAAATTGTTTCTTATGCCGATGCTGAACAGGCGCCGGAATGGTTTACAACAACTCCTTCCATCGCGGTTCCCAAAGCAGTAGCAAAAGCCGGGTTAAAAATGACTGATATTGATTATTGGGAATTGAACGAAGCTTTTGCGGTGGTGGGTATTGAAAACTCCCGGCGTATGAAGCTGGATCCCGCGAAAGTAAATGTCCATGGTGGGGCCGTTTCGTTAGGACATCCGTTAGGTTGCAGTGGTGCACGCATTATTGTAACCCTTATCAACGTACTGAAGCACAATAACGGTAAGTACGGTGCGGCGGGTATCTGTAATGGCGGCGGTGGAGCTTCGGCTATGGTAATTGAAAGAATGTAATAATAGAGCAACATATAGAGAAAGCCCTCCCGATTGCAATCGGGAGGGCTTTCTTTTTATTTAGAACTAAGATCGGGGCGGTAGACAAGCAGTTCAGTCCAGCTTTTTTCAACAAATTGTTGTATCACAGCCATATAATCATTGTAACCACTTTCATTGTATTCAGCTTTATATCTTTCCATAAACGGTTTGCGGAAGCTGGGGTCTCTTTCTTTCCAACCGGTTTTATAACGGAATACCAGCACGAATTGTGAGGGGCCGGAACCGGAGATCTGGTAAACCGCCACAGGCTCATTACTTTTTTGCCATACTACTTTTACTTTTTTGATAAGACCGGCAATAGTATCTGCGTAACCTTGTTTTGGAAAGACATGGGTAAGCGCCATTTTTTCGGAAAATTCCGATAAGGGCACCGAGCTCAGGTCTTCCCGGTACATGGAAAAGCCCTGCGCACCCTGGGTGGTAGTTAAAGGAGATACATTGGTATTCCAGTCTGCCGTATGTTCCTTGCTGATGTCTTTACGGTCATCCAATTGTGCCCAACTGATAGGGCCTTCGGCAACATGGTAACCGCCCGCATCGGGTCCGGACAGCACTTCATAAGCGCGCCATTTCCAATCACCGGTATGAAACTTTTGAGCATGAGCGGTGAGTGCTTTTTCAAATTCAGTGATCTTTTCAGGTTTTGGAAATGCCCTGAACCAGCTGATAACGTTTTTAGTTTGGCTTGCTGCAAAAAGCGGGAGTAACAGCCAGCAGAGAAAGAACTTTCTCATGTTTTAGTGATTTTGGTTTAATAAATATGGGAGAGTGGTAGGGAAGTAATCTTCTATAGAAAAAGGGGAAAGAAAAGTACAAAGAATATATGGCAGGAAAAAATGATATACATCATAGCTGCTTTTTGATAAGTACCTTTATCGGATGAATACCATTCGTATTGAAGTAGCAACTAAAAAAGATGCAGCCCTGATCGCTGACCTGAGCCGTCAAACGTTTTATGATGCTTTTGCAGCAGATAATACCAAGGAGGATATGGATAAATTCATGAATGAACAGTTTACCAGGGAGCAATTAATGGAAGAAGTAGGGCGGGAAGGAAATGTGTTTTTGCTGGCTTATGAAGGAGAGGAAGCGATAGGGTATGCGCGTATGAGGGAAACACCCAAACCGGTTTTATTGGAAGGGGGACCGGCCATAGAAATTGCCCGGATATATGCAATGCAAAAAAGTATTGGCAAAGGGGTAGGAAGTGCCCTGATGCAGCATTGTATAGCGGTGGCAAAACAAAAAAGTGCCGGCGTTATCTGGCTGGGTGTGTGGGAGAAAAATTATAAGGCCATTGCATTTTACACCAAATGGGGGTTTGAGAAATTTAGCGAGCATGTGTTTATGTTAGGTAATGATCCCCAAACAGATTGGTTGATGAAAAAAGGGTTATAGTAAAATATACCCCTCCCGATGAATCGGGAGGGGGCTTACACAACCATAGTCACGGAAGGTGCAACGACTAACGACCAACATATACTAAACCTAAAACAACAACTTTTATCAAAGTCTTTTCAATTCCTATTAGCCCCGGTACCAGAAGCTAAGCAAGGGACAATTAATAACTCACATTTCAATTCCTGACAGCCGCGTTTCAATTCCTATTAGCTCCCCTGGTTGGGTATTAGCAAGGGACAATTAATAACCCACTGGTTGCGCTGAAATACTCATTAAAAGCATTGTATGCAGTCTGGCACATCAACGTTATCTTCAATATCGAAAGCTGCACTATATTGAATTGGATTTTAGCGCTTTTTATGAGTACTGGTAGCAACCTGGACAACCTGTTTTTCAAAGAGTATTTTTGAACTAGTCACGGGGCACGGATTATAAACCTTCGCAACAAGAGAACTAACCATCCATCTAGGTATATTGCACCGTGCGCAGCGATGGGGCCATCAAACTATCGCAACTGGAGAACTACCTACCCATTAAAGTGTACTATTGCACCGAGTGCAGTACAGGATTATTAACTTTCACAACAAAGGAGCTAGCCAACTTTCCAAAGTAAACTATTGCACCGTGCACAGTACAGATTATAAACCCTCACAACAAGGGAACTAACTATCCGTTTCAGATTCAATGTTCGGGTCTTCTTCACTTGGCTCATTTTGATACCTGGTACCGCTACCCAACATAACCAACTCGTTCAGCACTACATCGGTAACAAAGCGTTTAATACCGTTTTTATCTATGTAATGGCGTGGCACCAGTTTGCCAGTCACGGCTACTTCTCTCCCTTTTGTTAAATACTTTTCGGCTATTTCTGCCAGCTTACCCCAGGCTACAACGTAATGCCACAGCGTTTCTCGTACCCGTTCACCTCTTGAGTTTCGAAAAACATCATTGGTAGCGATAGAAAAGCGGGCCATTTTTTTACCGGTTTCGGTAGTGCGGATCTCAGGTAGTTGACCTAAGTTACCAATTAGTTGAACTTTGTTTTTAATTGCGTACATAACTGTAATTTTAAAGATGATTAATTTATTTCAGTCTACCGGAGCGCCGTTTCGATTGACGATCCAAAGATGCGACACACGGAAACCAATAACCGGTATTTTGTCGTTTGTACCCGGATATTAAGCGTTTGCTTGTCGTTTACAAACGACTATTTGTTGTACATTCAATTTCAATAGCCAATTAAACCTTTGATAATGACTGTTAAAAACTGTCTGGCCTGCGATAGGCCTATTAAAGGCCGCATAGACAAAAAATTCTGCGACGATTCCTGCCGGAATAACTACAATAACCGGCTAAATAGTTATTCGATTCCGCTGGTGCGAAACATCAATAATATCTTACGAAGGAACAGGCGTATACTGGAGGACTTATTGGCGCCTTTGGAGAGGAAGGTGTTGGTGGTTGAGCGCCAAAAGCTGGCTGAATTAGGTTTTCAATTTCAATATTTCACTGAACAATATCATCCCGATAAAAAGGAACAATACTTTTATTGTTACGAGTATGGCTACCGCTCCATTGATCAGGAAAAAGTATTAGCCGTAAAGGATACCCGAAAAAGGCATTTTATCCACAAACATAACCAGGTGATAACGAAAAGAGGAGAGTAAGGTTGCAGGGTAATGGTAGTATTATGTACAAACCCCACATACCGGAAAACTTCTTCTGAAAGCTCCTTGGGATACCGGCTCTGGGATTTTTAATGAACAGTTTATGGTTTAATGTGGACCTCGCAGGGACCTAACAGGGACCTCACAAGGACCTAACAAGGACCTCACAGGGATTTTCTCCCTGTCAGGTCCGGGTAATGTTCTTGTTTGGTCCCAAGCGTAATAGCTGTATCCTGGGTTTGTATAGTTCCGGAATTGGAATGCGGCTGGTAGTGAAATGGTAGCATAATGGTGGTCTAATGGCATTGGTATTGCCCTGGTACTCCTCAGGGATTGCCTGGAGCCCCTACAGAAACCCTAATGTCTTAGGCAATACTTAGGCAATACCCAGGCAATCCGCAGGCAATGCCCGGGGAATTGCCCCACAGGAATACATCCATTCTCGTAGCAACGTATGAGATGCAATGGTCCGGAATGGTAGCAGCATGGTAGTGAAGTGGGAGAGAAATGGTGTCCTGGTGGTCCAGGTATTGTCTGGGTATGCTCCAGGGATGCTCTGGGAATGCTCTAAAGGCTACTCCCATAACCACTCCCAGACAACTTCCAGACCACTCTCAGACCCCTTGCTGAGCACTCCACTACAGTCTGACGCCCATTCCAACAGCACTCCAGGCGAATTTATAACTGCGGCCCGCAGTTGCCCGTATTCCTAAACTATGCTTACAACATCCCATTTTGAGGCTGATTGCTTAATATTTTTTGTTTTTGCCATAGTTCAGATTTTAACCCCAACCAGTAACGCAGGCCCGCCTGCAGGCTCTTCATAATTGACTTCACTTGAGATCCTGTTTAAATAATTAAATAGAACGCATGATATAGTTACCGCCAAAGTTTAAGGAGATTGTAGAAAAGGATACGAGCAACTATTATAAAGGCGCTGTTTATACCACCTGTAGGAGGTTTGATCAGGTGTTTGCTGAGAATAAGCTGTATTTTTTGAAGAATATACCGATCATGGCATCAGGCATATAAACAGTGTGCTGTAAGCCTGAGCTAAATTGATAACTCCCGACACGTATAAGCTGCTGAACGAGAAAGATATCTCCCTGTTGGTGCTGAATGTATTGCTTCATGACCTCGGCAAGCACCTGCAGCCACTTACTTTTAAAAAAATGATTACCGGTGGGTATGATGATGTGTTGAATGCAGATTTTGGCGATCAGGGTGTTCATCCCTACGACATAGAAGACCGCAAAAAGAAATTTCCCAAAGCCTTTAAAGAGTTGGAGCCTTATATGAGAAAGTATTTGGTGAAGAAATAGATATCCTGAAGGTGTCTTATTTATCCGTATAATTTTCAGGTATCCAACCCTGACTGGTTTTCTTATGGGCCTTGAATTGCTTTTTATAATTCAATTCCGGATTACAATGGTAATTGTCAAAGTTATTCGGAATGGTGTAAATAGTAATAATAGTCTTTCCGTCTATATTATTGCTTCTGTCCCATTTAAACCAGTTTTCACTTCCTGTGCACTCGATAATATAAGCTTCTGTCTTGTTTCCACAAGAAGCATTGTCATCCATTATAAAACAATCGGAGATCTTTTTATTTAAAACGCTTGCATTGTAACTTATAACATCATTAATTACGTTAGACTCACTGGTTTTGGTTTTGCAAGAGCAAATAACAATGCTAATTAATAAACAGCGAAGAATTGGTTTCATAAAGTACTATCTGATAAATGCTATTTAAAACGTAAATATAGGTGTCAGTAGTTATTTTGTCAAGCTCTATAGCCCTTTATTCACTTCCTCAACAACTTATCATTTACAATCTTTTCCATGATCTCTTCTTTCTGATATTTTGAGATCGGGATCTGGTATTTGCCGCCTACGTGCAGTATGTTGCCTTCAATAGATTGGATACATTGGATATTCACCAGGTATGATTTATGTGGCTGAATGAACTGGCCGGCGGGGAGCTTTTCCTGTAAGGCTTTGAGGGTAGAGTGGGTGACCATTTTTTTATCGGGGGTGTACAGGGCTACATAATTTTCCATAGCCTCTACAAAAAGCAATTCCTGCAGGGTTACCTTTTCCAGTTTGTTGTCGGTTTTAATAAACAGGTAGTTAACGGTGTTGGTGGTGGCACCGGCAAAGTAATCATAAGCTTTATTCGCCGCTTTTAAAAAGCGTTCAAAGGAAATGGGTTTTAAAAGATAATCGAGCACATCCAGTTCATATCCTTTTATGGCATATTGTTCATAGGCAGTGGTAAAGATCACTTTGGGCGCATTGGGCGTATTCTTTAAAAAATCGATCCCGGTTACATAAGGCATTTCAATATCCAGCAACAGCAGGTCGGCGGGTTGCTGTTTTAATAAGGAGTTTAATTGAATGGCATCTTCACAAACGCCGGTCAGTTCCAGAAAATCGATCTTTTCTATATAACCCTGTAATCCTTTGCGGGCTATTGGTTCATCATCGGTGATAATGCATTTTATGGCTGGCGTCATGATAATTGTAATTGTATTTCTGCAAAAAAGGTATCATCCTTTTTTGTGGTGGTAAATGTATGTTTTCCCGGGTATAATAGGTCCAGTCTTCTTTTCAGGTTCTCCAGTCCAATGCCATTGCGCGTTTGGTCGCTTGTTTGCTTTATCCACGATGTTTCTGCTGGTACAGAATTGGCCACGGCAAACCGCAACTGATCATTTTCTTTGTTGGCTTCAATAGTGATCCGGTAATCCCCGCCTGTATATTTAAACGCATTTTCTACCAGGGGTAAAAATAACAGTGGGTATACCTGTTCGCCATTTAATGAGCTATCGAAATGTACCTGTAATTTCAACTTATCGGAACTTCTTATCTGTTGCAATTCTATAAAGTTTTGCAGATAATGGAATTCCCGGCTTATGGGCACCATTTGTTGTTGATCGTACAACTGATATCGCAACAGTTCTGAGAACTTTTCAATACTTTTCTTTGCCTCTGCGATGTTCTCATCCATTTGAAAATAAACGGTATTAAGGGCATTGAATAAAAAGTGCGGGTGATATTGTGCTTTTAAGAATTTGAGCTCTGTTTGCAAATGATCATTGGTTATTTTTTCAAGCAATAACCGGTTGTTTACATACGCATGCAACAATTTATTGCTTCTTACCACTGCATAATACACCAGACAATATAAAAGCGGAATAATATTAATATTAGCAAAATCGCCCCAGCTCAGGCCATCATCAGTTAATGCCACCATGGGAGTAATGATGGCATTATTGATCGCTGTAATTATTAATACCACCCAGGTAAGTTCCTGCAACACAATTTTGAAATCAATATTGTGTTGCAGTTTTTTATCGAACCGTTGAAATAGTTTCCCAAATGCGTACATGGTAATATATCCCGCGGCTACTACAAAGAGGAGCTCAATGGCGGTTGTCGACCAGGCGCGTTTCCAGAACCGGAAATGGGACAACGTATCATTAAGCACCCGCACCGTGATGTAGATCAGTAGTCCAAATAAACCAGGGAAAACATATTTCCAAAACCGTTTCATCTGATATTTTTTATTTTTTGGGGCCAGCTGGAACTTCGTTTCATTGCTTGTAATTTACGATAATTGAATGGCCGGTTGTATTGTTTCTGCAGATTTCTCTACCGTGGTTTCTGTTGGTCTTGTCGCTTTTTTCTTCGGTTTCATCCCAAACAGGAATCTTGTAACGGAATAAGGTCTGATAAACAAATGATAAATGCACAGTACCAGTATAAAGGACGTTATAAAGGTGAAGAGGAACTTGTTCAAAACAGGCTCGCTAGTCCTTATTACATAAAATACTACTATCACAATGATCGTTTGGTGTAAAATATAGAAAGGATAAACGGCCTCATTGATATAATTCTGAATGCGATGTTTCTTGTTCAGATATCGTTTGGCATAGCCGATAGCGGTGAAGATCCAACCCCAGGCAGTAAGTGGAAATAACAACATATATGCGTACATGCGCCAGTCGTGTCGCCAGTTGGGAAATATATCGTCAGGTTCCAGGTTATTCCAGCGGATATAATTGATGATAAGAATAGTGGCGAAAGCAAGCAGGAAGGAGGTACGGCGGTTCCTTTCGAGACTATCCATCAACGCGGGAAAATTGATGCAGGTAAATCCGGTTAGTAAGAAAAAGATCCAGTAGATATGTCTGCCCCAATCGTGTATCAGGTCGTGTGTTTCGGGAAATGATAAATTCATGGCAGTATAAATGATCACGCTGGGTACCAGCAGGAGGTATATTCTTTTTCCTGTTGCCAGGTTATTAAAGAAAGCCAGCCGTTGTTTGCCACGATCGCTCATGCTCCATTTGAATGCCGGGGCAAAAATAATATCATACAGGAACAGGTATAAAATAAACCACAGGTGATGCCAGCTCAAATTACCTTTTGGGTAGGCGCCGGTTGTAAAGATGCTAGGGTAGAAGTCGGCAAAATTCCCTTTAAATCCCTGGGTGAGCCGCTCCATGTAAACTTGCGGTGGTACAACCACCAGCATACCGAATAACAATGGAATAAATAACCGCCGGAACCGCAACCCGATAAATGAGCCGGTGGTTCTGCTTTTCAGCATAAAATAGGTGACGGTGCCTGAGATGAAGAACAACAGCGGCATTCTGAACCGACTCATCCAGAAATTGACTTCCATCAGCAGGTTGCTGGTCTCTTTGTTTTTTAGGTGCCAGCCCCAATCTTCAACGTAGGCCATGGAGGAGTGTAGAAAGAAAACGGCCATTATGGAGGCAATTCTGAGCCAGTCGAGATAAGCCTGGCGGGTGGAAACTGGTTGCATATGGTTAATTTTCTACAAACCTAGTTTCCGGGGGAGGCGGGATAAAATTACTTTGACGTGTGGGCGGTTTGAAGCGGTGTGAGGACGGAAGCAGGTGCTTTTGCCGGGTGAAAGCCTGCCCGACGTGTCCGGAGGGCTGTTTGGGTAACTGACAAACTGATACCCGGAAAGGGTATTTCCAGGGAATCTGTACCCTGATTTTTTACCTTGAAATCCGGTAAAAAGCGCTCTCAGTACGCATTTTACCCTACACACTGACTTTCTGCCTATTAGACATTTAATTTATTATTGCCCGGCAATTTGTTATTATGCGTTTCAACCAATAATTTTGCCGGGTTTTAAAAACTGAAAACAGAATGGCAAGAATTATCGCATTTCGCGAAGCGCTCCGCGAAGCTATGAGTGAAGAAATGAGGAGAGATGACCGGGTTTTCCTGATGGGTGAAGAAGTAGCTGAATACAATGGTGCTTATAAAGTAAGCCAGGGTATGCTGGCAGAATTCGGCCCCAAAAGGATTATTGACACCCCTATTGCTGAGCTGGGTTTCACCGGTATTGCGGTAGGTGCTGCTCAAAACGGTTTACGTCCGATCGTTGAGTTCATGACCTGGAACTTTGCCGTACTGGCATTGGATCAGATTTTAAACACCGCTTCAAAAATGCTGGCTATGAGCGGCGGCCAAATTGGTTGTCCGATCGTTTTCCGTGGACCAAATGGTTCTGCCGGTCAGTTGGGTGCCCAGCACTCTACTGCTTTTGAAAGCTATTATGCAAATATCCCCGGTATTAAAGTAATTTCTCCTTCTAACCCATACGATGCTAAAGGTTTGATGAAAGCCGCTATCCGCGATGAAGATCCTGTGATGTTCATGGAGAGCGAGGTTATGTATGGCGATAAAGGCGAAGTTCCTGAAGAAGAATACATCATTGAGATCGGTAAAGCCGATGTAAAGAAACAGGGTTCAGATGTTACCATCGTTTCTTATAATAAAATGATGAAGGTTGCTCTGGGCGCCGCTGCTGAACTGGAAAAAGAAGGCATCAGCGCTGAAGTGATTGACCTGCGTACTATTCGTCCGCTCGACTGGCATACCATCCTTGAGAGCGTTAAAAAGACCAACCGCCTGGTGATCGTTGAAGAGCAATGGCCCATGTGTTCGGTATCTTCTGAGATCGCTTACCGCATTCAAAAAGAAGCTTTCGATTACCTGGATGCGCCTATCCGCCGTCTTACCGCTGCTGATGCGCCGCTTCACTACGCACCAACCCTGATTGATGGTGCATTGCCTACTGTTGATAAAACAGTACGCCTGGTAAAAGAAGTAATGTATTCGAGAAAATAATTGTCAGGAGCCCCGGCTCAAGGCAGTAAATAATACACTGGCAACAGTAAAATGGCAATGAGCCGTTTTACTGTTGCCTTTTGTTTTTATTAATGATTCAGATGGCCGTTATTCGGTGCGCAGGGATTTGACCGGGTTGGCCATGGCCGCTTTCATTGCCTGGAAGCCCACCGTAAGCAGCCCTACTCCAATGGCCGCGGCGCCTGCAGCAAAATACATCAGGAAGTTGAGCGGTGTGTGGTAGGCATAGCCATTCAGCCACCTAACCATAACGAGTGCGGCTATCGGGGTAACGATCAAAAAAGCGATCACGATAAGCACCACAATCTCCTTACAAAGCATAACCATAATTTTCGGCACCGTGGCGCCTAATACCTTTCGGATGCCGATCTCGCGGCCCCTTCTTTCCGTAGAAAAAATGGTGAGACCGAGCAGGCCTAAACAAGAGATAAAAACGGTGATGTACATCGCCACATTGATCACCCTTTCGGCCCTGAGATCGTCTGCATACATACCGGCAACGATCTCGTCCAGGAAGGAACATTCAAAAGGCTTTCCGGGGAAGACGGTCTTCCAGTCCTTTTCAAAATTGCCGATGAGTGTCTTCAATTCGCTGGCGGTCATCTGCTGAGCGGCGATCTTAACCCCAATGACGGTCTCATTTACGGGATCGTGACTGATGAGGATCGGTCTGGCTGCCCGATGAAAAGAGGCGTCATAAAAATCGGCTATCACACCGGCTACGGGACAGGCTTCATTATATAAGAGCACCTCCCGGCCAATGACCTTGTTCACATCGGCAAAACCCAATGCATGGGCACATTGCTCGCTGATCAGCACTTCCCGGCTGCTGTCGCCCGGGAGCAGATTTCGTCCCGCGATCAGCTTCAGCCCATAAAAAGGAACGTATTCTTCGTTGCTGTAATGCAAGGATACCTCCATGTTCTCATTGTTGTTTCTCAGCCCGAAATCGAAGAAACTCATACGCATAAAACCTACTGGCGGCGCTCCCTCTTTGATCACCTGCACTACGCCGGCATGTTGCCGGATCTTATCTGCCAGTACCGCCATCTTAACTGTCTCTTCGGAAGGCTTTCGCTGCTTCCTTTCACCTTGTGCCTCCATAGATATCCCAACACGTGCCTTGCTGCGCGGAGGAGTGATCGTGATGACCGCATCCGTTTTGAGCCCCAGGTTTATATGGAACATGTACCGCAGCTGCGAACCCATAATGAAAGACATTATGATAAACAACAGCGAGATGGTAAATTGAAAGACGATCAATCCCCTGCGCAGTTCCCCTTTTCCACCGTCGGGCACTGCCGTGATCCCTTTCAGGGTCACCGTAGGGTGATATTTCCCCAGCACTTTGGCCGGATAAAACCCCGCCAGGCCGGCAGTCGCCGCGACTACCAACAGCAAAAACAACAACGTACCTCCATCCATTCGGAAATGGACACCCGCTGGGATCAAATCGGCGAACAGGATGAACACCGGTCTTATCATCAGCACTGCCAATGCCGCAGCAGCGATGGTCATCAACAGGGTTTCGGTAAAAAATTGAACGGCGATGCCCGATCTGCTGCCACCCAGCACCTTCCGAACGCCGATCTCCCTGGCTCTTTGCATGGATTGCGCGGTAGACAAATTCACAAAATTAACGATGGCAAGAACAAGAATAAAAATGGCCGCAAGCTGGAGCAATTTCAAAGCTGCCTGGTCGGCTTTTCTGATCACCCAACCACCATAATCCTTACTAAAGTGGATGCCCCACAGGGGGCGCAAAAGGGCGCCGCGCTCCGTTCTTTTGCCGAAATGTTGTTTGACTATGGCATCCAATTGCGCATCGATCTGTGCAGGCGTTACGCCCTTTGCCAGTTTGACCATCATCTGGCTGGAACCGTCTATTTTGTTCCAATCGTCCAACTTTATCTTACGATTCAGCAAACTAACTGGTATAGTAGCATAAGAGATCCATTGGCTGAAATTAAGATCACTATTGCCTGTAAGATCGGCAACAACGCCAGTTACCCGCACCATCAGCGAATCCTGGTAATAGATGGTGCGGCCGATGACCTTGTCCGGATCAAGATTGCCAAAGTATTTTCTGGCCTTTCCGGCGGTAAGTACTACTGAGTTGGGCAGGCTCAGGGACGTGGCGGCATTTCCGCTTAACCACCGGTATTGAAAGATGTCGAAGTATTGTGGCTCCGCGATAAGAAGGCTGCCGTCGTCGTTGAATTGAACCGGAGGCTCATTCCGGACACCTGGTATCGTTACATCGGCCGAATAGGTACGAAAGGCGGCCACCGTCTGTAGACCGGTGATTTCCCGGCGCATGGTGGCCGGTAAGGGGACAGGTACACAATTAAAATGGGCACCATGCTTAACCGGCACATAGTCCACACAAAAGATGCGGTCAGGGTCCGGGTGAAAGGTATCAAAACTGTATTCATACCGGGTGATCAGATAAATGACCAAGCAGGCACAAATGCCAAACGCCAGACCCAGTACATTTACGAGGCTATAAATCCTATTGCGAACGAGGGTACGCCAGGCAACAATCCAATAGTTTTTAAACATAGCAATCATTTGGAGTGAGGGAGTCAGGCAGATCGAACAAATACAGTACCTGTTGAGACCTATTTAATAACTAACATTTTATGTATGGCAATCCGTTGGTACTGTCCGGTTCCGATACAGGAAGTGTCTGAATATAAACAAGTCGCCGTCAGCCCCTTTCTGCGAAATCTGAACAGCGAACTTTGAACCTTTCACTTTGAACCCTTCACTTTGAACCGTGAACGCTGAACAGTAAACCGGCCCTAAAATAAATCTCCCTACAGCCTTTTAACTGAATAATTATTCATTTAACTTTGCATCGTGAAACCCAGAGATGAGAATAAGATCAATGAAATTTACAAGGCTACCCTCAACCTGGTAAAGGCGAGCGGACTGGCGGGTATCACTATGCAAATGGTGGCCAAAGAGGCCGGCATTGCCACCGGTACACTGTACATCTACTTTAAAAACAAGGAAGCCCTGATCAATGCGCTGTTCGATGTCTGTATCAGAAGTTCGGCCAGCACCTTCTTTAGCAATTACGATCCGGCCCAGCCATTCAAGATCGGGTTTCATACCATCTGGTTGAATATTGTACACCGTCGGGTAACACACTTCAATGAAAGCATATTCATTGAACAATGTTTTCATTCTCCCTTTATTGACGAGGAATCGAAAGTGCGGCTGCGAAAAATATTTGAGCCGCTCCTCCATCTGATAGAACGGGGTAAAAAGGAACACCTGATAAAAGACATAGACACCACGTGGCTGCTTTCCCTAATGGTTGGCGCCATCAACGAAATTGCCAAAAGGACCATGTATTACCACATAAAATTGACCAGCGAAATACTGGAAGCCAACTTCCAGCTTTGCTGGGATGGCATTAAAGCCTGATTTTTTTTTGCCTTTTAGATGAATAATTATTCATTTAAAAGGGGAGGCTGTTACCAATTACCGGATACAGCTTGCCAGGTACCTTAATTGCAAGCGATTGACTATATGCTGTATTCCCGGAAACTGCAATCGGTTTCCGGCACAATCCCTGTTAAAAGCCATTTTAGTATGAAGAATAGAATTTACATGATCCGCATGTTACTGGCGTTCTGTATGCTAGGCTGCTTTACCAGCTCACATGCCCAGGAAAGCAAGACAATTACTTTGCAAGAAGCATTAGACCTGGGTATCAAAAGCAGTAAGCAACTAAAACTGAATAAGGCCAGGATCACCGAGGCTGTTGCTGCAACCAAAGAGGCGATGGAAAGAAGATATCCTGATATCAATATCAGCGCCTCTTACTTACGGGTTAACCAACCGAAGCTCAATATAAAAACGGTGGGGGCTGCCGGTAATGACAGCAATGCCATTTCTTCCCCTTCACATTTAAATCAGGCGATGTTTGGAATGGCCAATTTATCCCTTCCCCTGTATGCTGGTTTGAAGATCAAGTATGGGGTTGAATCGGCGAAATTCCTGGAAAAAGCAGCTGAGATGGATGCCGATAACGATCGCCAGGATGTGATCTTAAACACCATTGCTGCTTACATAAACCTGTACAAGGCCAGCGCTGCCGTAAAATTGGTAGAAGAGAACCTGGCGCAATCCCGCCAGCGGGACACCGATTTCGTTAACCTGGAACGGAATGGCACCCTGGCAAGAAATGACCTGTTAAAAGCACAACAGGAAACCTCCAACCTGGAATTGACCCTGCTTGATGCGCAAAATAACCACCAACTGGCTATTGTAAACATGGACCTCATGCTGGGGCTTCCCGAAAAAACGGTACTGGTGGCTGATTCTGCCAGTATAGTTCCACCCGGTGCAGTAAAAACCATTGATGAATACGAACAACTCGCCGCTGAAAACCGGCACGACCTCAAAGCGCTGGATTACCGGCAAAAGGCAGCCGCTGCCGGGGTGAAAATAGCCAGGGGCGACTACTATCCTTCCATTGCGCTCACCGGTGGTTATGTATATGCCGAGGTGCCCAAATTCATTCGGGTAACCAATGCAATGAACGCAGGCCTTGGCGTGAAATATAATCTATCATCCTTTTGGAAAACAAGTTCAAAAGTGGCACAGGCTAAAGCCCGGCAGGACCAGCTGACTGTCAATGCGGCTATGCTCGATGACGCCATCCGGCTTTCTATTAACAAAGCCTACCAGGATTATATGTCGGGCGTAAAAAAGATAGAAGTATACAATAAGGCGCTTGACCAGGCCACTGAAAATTACCGCATCAACAAAAACAAATACGCCAATAACCTGCTTACGCTTACCGACCTGCTCGATGCCGATGTGGCGCAGTTACAGGCCCGGTTAAACGTAGCCTTTGCAAAGGCCGACCTGGTATTGGCCTATCAAACCTTACTGCAAAAAGCAGGTTTGCTCAATCAATAGTTTTAGAATAAATCCTTTTCTAAAAAAGGGAACAACAATAGTATATGGCAACAACTCAACAAACAGGCGCAGCAGCCGCTCCTAAAAAGAAGAGCCGGGGTTTTTTAATTGTATTGATCTTATTAGTGATCGTTGGTGGTGCCTTTGGCATCAGTAAATACATTCATGCAAAGCATCATGAAGAAACGGATGACGCACAGGTGGAAGCCAACATCAACCCGGTGATACCTAAGATCTCAGGGTATGTAACGGAAGTAAGGGTAAAAGATAACCAGAAAGTAAAGAAGGGCGATACCCTGTTGTTGCTCGACGACCGGGACCTTACACTGAAAGTTGAACAGGCGGAAGCCGCATTGGGCACCGCTCAGAGCAACCTCACTTCAGCCAAAGCTACCTCACAGGCAGCAGCAGCGAATATAGGTACCTCCGCTGCCGCCATTAAAGCAGCAGATGCTCAAATTGAAGCCGCTAAAGTAAGCGTATGGCAGGCTACGCAGGATTATAACCGCTATGCCAACCTCATAAAAGACCATTCCATCACCCTGCAACAATTTGAACAGGCACAGGCCAACAAGGAAAAAGCGGAAAAGCAATTACAGGTATTACAGGAACAAAAGAACCAGGCTACCCGTCAAACCAGCGCAGTGAGCTCGCAAAGCAACGCTACCTCTACCCAGATAAATGTTGCCAGCTCGGCCATAAAACAACGACAGGTTGATGTGGACGATGCCAAACTGAATTTGTCATACACGGTGGTAACAGCCCCGGCAGATGGTATCACCTCAAAAATAAACGTACAGGCAGGGCAGTATTTACAGGCTGGTCAGGCCACCTTCAGTGTGATACAGGACAATGACATTTGGGTAGTGGCCAATTTTAAAGAAACCCAGTTCAATGACCTGCGCATTGGTCAAAAAGTGACCATCAATGTAGATGCATTTCCAAAACATGACTTTGAAGCCACCGTTACTTCTTTTTCACCCGCTACCGGCGCGCGGTTTGCCTTGCTGCCACCCGACAATGCCAGTGGCAACTTTGTAAAAGTGGTACAACGCCTGCCCGTTAAAATAGAGTTCAATAAACAGGATTCCCTGGTGAAACAACTAAAGGCCGGTATGAACGTGAATGTGGATGTGCACCTGGATTAAGTAATAAGAATTAATATGGAACAACAAGGATCGTTGGTTGAATATGGTTCAAGAAGGGTGATCATCACCATTACGGCAGTGTTTTGCGCATTGCTGGAGATCATTGACACCACCATTGTGAACGTGGCCCTGCACGACATGCGGGGAAGCCTGGGCGCTACCCTCAATGAAATAAGCTGGGTGATCACCGCCTATTCAATAGCCAATGTTATTATAGTACCCATGACCAGCTGGCTGTCGCAACAGTTTGGCCGGCGTAATTATTTTGCGGCCTCGGTCATCATTTTTACCGTCGCCTCTTTTTTATGTGGTAACTCCTCCAGCCTGGTCGAACTGATCGTCTTCCGTTTTATTCAGGGACTGGGGGGCGGCGCCCTGCTGGTTACTTCCCAAACTATTATTACCGAAAGTTACCCGCCCGAAAAAAGGGCCATGGCACAAGCCATTTATGTATTGGGGGTAATTGTAGGCCCAACCCTGGGACCACCACTCGGTGGCTATATCGTAGACCATGCTTCCTGGCCCTACATCTTCTACATTAATATACCCGTAGGTATTATTGCGACCCTGCTTACCCTGCAATATGTACGCAGTCCGAAATATGCGGAAAAACGACCGGTGAACCAGGTCGACTGGTTAGGTATATTCTTATTGACAGTCTCTGTAGGCGCTTTGCAATACATTCTTGAAAAAGGCCAGGAAGACGACTGGTTCAACAGCAATCTGATCGTCATACTAACAGTAGTAGCCATCCTGGGGGTGTATTGTTTTATCTGGCGGCAACTGGTATACAAATACCCCGTTGTAGAGCTGAAGGTTTTACGCAATGGCAACCTGCGGATGGGGGTGATCCTGTCGTTTATCCAGGGGTTTGGTTTGTTCGGCTCCACCTTTATCATTCCCTTATATACCCAAACCATTCTGGGTTGGGATGCCACGCAATCTGGCCTGTTGATGATCCCCAGTACGCTGATGGTGGCCTTTATGATGCCCATTGTTGGACAAATGATCCAGCGGGGCGTATCCCAGAAATATATGATAGCCATGGGGATGATCGTATTTTTCATTTACAGTTTGTTCACCTATAAAGTAATTACCCCGCAAACAAGCGGCGATGATTTCTTCTGGCCACTGATGGTACGTGGGGTAGGACTGGGGTTGTTGTCCGTGCCTATTTCCACTATGGCGCTGTCAACCTTAAAAGGAGTTGAAATTGCGCAGGGCGCTGCCTTCTCGGGGATGATGCGACAGTTGGGTGGTTCGTTTGGCGTGGCGCTTATTTCCACCTATTTAACAAGAGATATAGTTGGCCACCGCGGTAACCTGATCCGCAGCCTTGATATTTACGACCCCGCAGTCCAGGCTCGTGTGCATGGCATTGCCGCCGGGATGCAGGCAAAAGGCATGGCGCCCAACACCGCCACCAAAAGCGCCTACCAATTGCTGGAGGGCTCAGTAACGGTGCAGGCAACCATTCTTTCTTACATGGATATCTTCTTATACATCGGTTGTATGTTCCTTGTTTGTGTGCCTTTTGTATTGATATTTATTAAACGCTCTAAAACCAAAGTGAGCATGGCGGATGCCGCCCACTAATACGAGGAGATAGTTATGTCTACAGTACTGGTAGTTACCAATTTTTCCGATGCCTCGCGTAATGCGCTTGAATATACCTGTTCCCTGTTACAGAACACCCAGGCCCACCTGATATTAATGAATATCTATAACTTTCCCGGTAACATGACGGGCGATGCTATAGCGATAGCTGCTATGGGAGAGATCATAGAACACGATGCCGCCTTGCTGGAGCAGGAATACCAGTGGGTGCAGGACCATTATCCGTCAATAATTATAGATACCGAAATGGTGACCGGGAGCTTTCAGGAGGAATTACTAAGGAAAGTAATAGAGACAAATGCCGTGCTGGTAGTAATGGGTACCGATGGCAATTATACCAACCTGCTTTCGTGGGATACCAATATCGTCGACTCATTTATCGATCTGCCAGTGCCCATGCTGGTGATCCCGTCCCAGGTGAGGTTTCGCCCGGTTAATAAAATAGCTTTTGCCTGTAACTATTATAGAAAGAACCTGCAGGTGCCGGTATCGGTTATTCGTCGACTGGTTCGTTTTACCAGCGCATCACTATACGTGATCAATGTAGTGGCGCCCCATGAAATGATTTCGGAAGAAGCATTACATAACAAACAGGTACTGCAGGAAAGCCTGGCCGATTTGAACCCGGTTTATTTTGAACCGGAATATAACAATGTAATTTCAGCCATAGACAATTTTACTGCGGATGAAAATATTGATATGCTGCTGGTGATACCTACCCGCCATGGCATCTGGTACAATATCTTCCAAAAGAGCCATACCAAAGGGCTGGTGTACCTGAACCACATCCCGTTATTATCGGTTAGGCAGCAGGAGGAGTTTATTTAAAAAAAACGGTGCCACGGTTTGGAACTGTGACACCGTTAATATTTCATTGCTTGCTTCGGATATTAATAAAAAGTTCTACTGAAATATTTTAATGCAGGAAGGACGAGCATAAGATCAGCAAGGCAACCATGCCGCCAAGTATAAAACTTCCCAATAATGCTAATCTGGTAATTACTTTCGGTAACGAAAGTGTGGGTTGAACATCAACTGCTGATGCCTTCATAGTACGGATTTTGATTAATAAATGTTTTCAAAAGGATATGTGGATACAAAATAATATGAATTGTTAAATCTTGCAAGGTAGTTTTACTATGGGTTCCTCATGGGAAAAAACGAGGTATTTACCATCGCCGTAAATGAAAGCTAGCAAACGTCCATTCGGGCGTGTAAACCATTAAGTTATCTTTATCTACCCAATACCAGGGGCTTAATTTTCTGTATAACGGGTCTTTCAAAATGTGAATATCCTGTGCCGGCATATAACTCTGCGCCAGCAGATAAATAACTTTTCCGCTGTCGTTCGCCGCCATATCCATCACCATCACAGCATGTCCCGGTGACCCACCCTTTACCAGCACATCTCCTGGCATTATTGTACTAAAATCATTCACTGGGTGTAATTGCTTTTCGAGGGAAACTGTGTTGCAATGGCTGTATACCATTTCCAGGTAGCGTTGGAAATGGATACTGTCTGTTTTGCCGGGGCAGGTATATTTTTTGCCAATGTTATCAACAAATGTGATCTCGCTATACCTTTTTTGATCGTACAGGTATTGCGCCCGCAGCCGCATTACCGCATCGGCGCATTGTTGCAGGTCTTTATCGCCAACGGGTATATCCAGTACGGCATACTGTGCACCCTGGTTTATCTTGAGCTTGCCATTGTAAAGATGTACCAGTGTATCCTTTTTTATAGGTATTTTACGCAGCCAGCAGGCAAATGAAGTAGGGGGATAATTAACGCGTTTAAAACCCGCCGGGAGGGGAATGTCAACAACAGAAGCGGGCCTCGTATTAACCATTTGTGTAGTATGTGGGGGAATAGTTGAATTTGCGGTTTTTTCTATGCCGGCGATAGGGAAAAGCGGCAGGATAATTGTCATAAGGATGTTCCGTTTCATATTGTTACATTTGAAGACTTTTGGGATGAAAAAAAGTGATTTTTCCATAGCTAAAGACTGTTAAACTATCTATGTCAAACATTTTAATTATCGACGACGAAAAAGCTATCCGTAAAACGCTCAGCGAGATTCTTTCTTATGAAGGTTACAAAATTGAAGAAGCCGGCGATGGGGAAGAAGGGCTGAAAAAATTTAAAGAGAAAGCATATGATGTGGTGCTGTGTGATATAAAAATGCCCAAGCTCGATGGGATTGAATTCCTCGACAAAGCCCGGGAAGCCAATCCAGACGTGCCCGTGATCATGATCAGCGGCCACGGTACTATTGAAACGGCTGTAGAAGCGGTTAAGAAAGGCGCTTACGATTATATTGCAAAACCACCAGACCTGAACCGTTTGTTGATAACCATTCGCAATGCAATGGATAAAAACAACCTGGTTACCGAAACCAAGGTGCTGAAACGTAAGGTGAGCAAAGTGGAAGAAATGATCGGTGAAGCGGCACCTATTGTAAAGATCAAGGAAACCATTGATAAAGTGGCGCCCACAGACGCCCGTATTCTGGTAACTGGTGAAAATGGGGTAGGTAAAGAACTGGTGGCCCGCTGGGTGCATGAAAAAAGCAACCGGTCAACCGGCCCATTGGTAGAAGTGAACTGCGCTGCCATTCCCAGTGAACTGATAGAAAGCGAATTGTTCGGTCATGAAAAAGGCTCCTTTACTTCTGCCGTAAAACAACGCATTGGTAAGTTTGAACAGGCCCATGGCGGTACGTTGTTCCTGGATGAAATTGGTGATATGAGCCTGCCGGCACAAGCCAAAGTATTGCGCGCCCTGCAGGAAGGCAAGATCACGCGGGTGGGAGGTGATAAGGATATCAGCGTGGATGTTCGCGTTATTGCGGCTACCAACAAAGACCTGTTAAAGGAAGTGGATGATAAGAATTTCCGCCTCGACTTATACCATCGCCTCAGTGTGATCATCATTCACGTGCCTTCATTGAATGATCGCCGCGAGGATATTCCATTACTGGTTGATAAATTCCTGGCCGATATCTGTGCTGATTATGGCATTCCCAAAAAGGGCATCGAAAAAGATGCACTGGATGCGCTGAAACAACATAACTGGACAGGTAACATTCGCGAATTGCGTAACGTAGTAGAGCGGTTGATCATCTTATCGGGTAAAACCATTATGCCGGATGATGTACATGCGTATGTAGTGCCTAAAAGATAAATGAATAAGACTGACCTGTAAGCATCATTTGAGCTTGCAAAATTAGTGAGATCATTTGCACCTGACAGGTCAGTTTATATTTTATGTGGACTGGGTAATTTAGTGAGATCATTTGCATCCGCCAGCTGGCGGATCAGTTTTTTTTCAGCCATTGAGTTATGCAACGACCTGTCAGTATCGCTTCAGCATTATAATTATTCAAGAAAGGCGGACAAGCTCTTACAGGTATTGACTGATCAACTCCCCGACACGTCGGGGCAGGCTGTCAACTGATCAACTTGTTTTCCTTCTTTCAGGAATGCTCTTTTCTCCTCCACTGTTTTCAACAACCGCACATTTTTCAGATCACAGCTGCACTGGCAGGCCTCAGGGCCTGAAAAAACAATTTCTTTATCGGGGAACATATGCGAGAATTGTTTCAAATACTCATGCATATCGCATTTGTTCAGGTTGGGTATTATCAGGAAATACAATTGTGTAATGGGCTGAAGCGAACAAATAGTTTCCAGCATGTTCAACGGAACATTCTTCCCCATATACACCGTAGGTACGCCTTCCTTTTTCAGCATATAATGCATGAACAGCAATGGCAGTTCCATGCATTCGCCGCCTGGCATATCGTGGTGTTCACCTGCGGGGGTGAACAACAAAACCCTGCGGCCGCCGGTAAATGTGGGTTTTTCCAACCCATCAATGGCTACCATCGTTTTTTTAATAATAAGGGAGCGGGCAAAATGGGCATGCGCCTGCATTACCTGACCGGTCAACCACAATACCCCGATCTTTTTCTGAAAGGGGAACAGCACATTGATCATGCTTTTTTCAAAACCGGCATGCAGTACCAGGTTATGCAATATTTTATCGAACCGGGGCTGGTCCAGGTCAATGGAAGCCTCTGTTAATTGATTGATAAAAATTTCGTAGTTATCGGTATCGGGCTTTATCTCCAATGCCAGTTTGGTCATTTCTTCGGCCGAACAGCAGGCGATCTGAGAAATTTTATGTCCCTGGTTATACAGATAGGCGATGCGTAACAGGTGTTTCAGATCCTCACAATCATAGAAACGGTGTTTGCTTTCCCTGCGTTTAGGGCAGAAAAGATTGTAGCGTTGTTCCCAGATTCGCAGGGTATGCGCTTTGATGCCTGTTAAGTTTTCAATATCCCGGATGGAAAAGAGATTCATAGTATTGTAACAAAAGGTAAGATATCACAACTAATGCAACTGATGAAATACTGTTTGTCATAAATAGTGCCCATACGTATAATAATAGACACTTTTTTTAGCAAATTGTTCGTTATTGGCCTGTTTCTGTGAGAATTAATATGGTATTTTTGCCCGGATTTTTTTAATAAATTGCCCCAAATGAGTTTACACGATCTGTTCGTAATAATATTAATATCCTTTCTTATCGTAGAATTGCCGGCCTTTGGGTTAGCAAAATTATTCGAAAAGGCTGGAATTGAGTCCTGGAAAGCCTGGGTCCCTTTTTATAACATCTGGGAGATCACAAAAAAGACCCGGTTGAAACAACACTGGTTCTTTTGGCAATTTATACCCGTAGCCGGTTGGTTTATAAGCATTTGGCTGCTGGTTGAATTTGTAAAATTATTCGGCCGGTTCAGCTTCCTCGATCATGTAGGTGCCGCTTTGTTGTCGGTGGTGTATTTTCCCTTTATTGGTATGGACCCCAAAGTGAAATACCTGGGACCTGAAGCTGTTAAAAATCATAAAAAATCGGCTGTACGGGAGTGGATCGATGCGGGGGTGTTTGCCGTGGTGGCCGCCACCCTTATCAGGGTTTTTGTATTTGAAGCCTATACCATCCCCACCGGTTCAATGGAAAAGACCTTGCTGGTAAACGACTTTCTGTTTGTGAGCAAGCTCAGCTATGGACCCCGTATTCCCAATACGCCCCTTGCCATTCCATTTGTTCACCACACCATGCCCTTTTTTAACTCGAAATCATATACCGAGATCATTCATCTGCCTTATACCCGCTGGTTCGCCAGTCCGGTTAAACGCAATGATGTAGTGGTATTCAACTTCCCGGCAGGGGATACCCTTACCAAGGAACTGGATTCCCAGGATCCCTATTATGACATTCTGCAAAGTGAAGAAACACGGCAATACCAGCAGTTAAAAGGACAAGTTGCCAACGAGGCAGAATTGCAGGCTATTAGCAAAGAAAAAGCCCGGGAAATTGTGTGGAACGATTATACCATCATGACCCGCCCGGTGGATAAACGCGAGAACTACATCAAACGTTGTGTGGCCATCCCTGGCGATACCATTCAGATAGTAGACGGCATTTTGTATGTAAATAGCCAGAAGGCTTATATTTCACCTACATCGGCCACTGATTATACAGTTACCACCACCAATGGTAAAGCGTTGAACGATGATGATTTACGGGAAGCTGGGATCCGGTTGAACACCGATGAAAGAAATCCCGATTTTATCCCTTACGGCGCCAATAGTTACCTGATCAACATGACCGAAGGAGAAGCGGAGATCCTGAAAAAGTTCCCTGGTGTAACTGTAACCCGTAAGCTGGAGAATGTGGGCGACTCACGGATATTTCCACGTGATACCGCGGTACAATTATGGAGCACCGATGAGTTTGGTCCGCTGTGGATCCCCAAAAAAGGTGCTACCATTCAGCTGAATGTTAAAAACATTTCCTATTATAAACGTGCTATCCGGGTGTATGAGAACAATACCTGGGAAGAGCGCGGTGGAAAGATCTTTATAAATGGACAGGAAGCTACTACCTATACCTTTAAAATGAACTACTACTGGATGATGGGTGACAACCGTCACCGCTCACAGGACAGCCGTTTCTGGGGTTTTGTACCGGAAGACCACGTAGTAGGCGAGGCCTGGATGATCTGGATGAGTTGGGATAAAGGTGTACGGTGGAACCGGATGTTCAGATCAATACATTAAAAAGACATTCAGATTTACTAACTTTAGTGATCCTTCCCGCTCTGCGGGGAGGATTTTTTGTCTGATCTGGGCAACAACAAAATCAGGGATTATGAAAAAGGACGAATACAAGTTTTCATTTGAAGTATATGATTCTGTTGGGGAGTTATCGGAAGAAGATGCCTGGTTACTGAATGAAGCAAGAGAAGTAACCCAGCATGCTTATGCACCTTATTCGCATTTTCAGGTAGGTGCAGTAGCCAAACTGGCCAATGGAGAAATTGTAGCCGGTAGTAACCAGGAGAATGCTTCGTTCCCCGTGGGTTTGTGTGCCGAACGGGTATTGCTGGCATCGGCATCGTCGCTGTATCCCAAAATACCGATCGTTTCAATGGCTATCAGTTATCAGTCCGGAAATGGCGATAGCGATCATCCTATTTCTCCTTGTGGTATTTGCCGGCAATCGTTACAGGAATTTGAGTCACGGGTGAACCATCCTATACGGCTCATACTCGGTGGCATGGAAGGAAAAGTCTATGTGATACCCAAAGCCAGTTCGTTATTACCCCTGGCCTTTACAAGTGATGAACTGAGGGGGGAATGGTAAAATAGGCAATAGGCAATGGGGAATAGGCAATGGGCAACTTAGTAAGTAGACAGTTATTGCTGAACCTGAAGGTGCCGGTTATTTAGTTATTAGGTTCTCGAGTTGGTAAATTATTAGGTTCGTAAGTTATCGCGAGTCTTAACCCAATAACCCAATAACCTACGAACCTAATAACTGAAACTTAGCATCCAGAAAGCAGGGCTTTAAACCGAAACCCGTAAACTTGGAACTCTGAACTAACAAACTAACAAACTCTGACTAACGAACACAAACATATTCTTAGACAATTAAGCACCCACTTCGGCGCAGCACCTTCTTTGTTATGGGAACCCAATGAGGAGGATCCACAGGTGGGCTGTGCGTATTTCCCGGCAGATAAAACTGGCCGGCCCTGGGGCACCTTATGCTCTTATGGTATGAGCCTTACACCCATGGCGCTCGACGAGCAGGCGGAAGATACCGATACCAAACGGGCGGAGATCATTGTTTATGTAAACGAAGGGGAGACCGAACTGGATGATATTGCCAACTGGGTACGATGGGCCGGTGCTTTCCCGTTTTTACAGGAACCGCAAACCTTTCTTGGCTGGGGGCATACCATTCACCTGCACAATGTTTTTGAGCATTCCGAGTTAACTACTTTACTTACGTTATCATCTATAGTAACGGCCGACAATGAACCGGCTTTTCAGCTCGAAGGGGATGATGTTGGTTTTATCTGGCTTACTTTTCTTACCGATGCAGAATATGCGTTCAAGAAAGAAAATGGCGTAAATGCCATCCTCGATCTCTTTGGAGAACACCAACACCCCGTTACGCTTGACCGTGGCCGTAAAAGTTACGTGTAAGCAATACTTAAATATCCAACTCCAGATCAGCAGTGGCATAACCGGTACAGGTAAGCACCAGTCCACCCTGTAAGTCTCCATCTGTAAGTACTTCATTATTGCTCATGGTTACCGAGCCTTTACGGCAATGTGCCGCACAGGTGGCGCACCGACCGGTATTGCAGCTATAAGGAAGGTCAATGCCCTGTTTTTGAGCGGCCTGTAAAATGGTATCGGGCCAGGCTGAGGTGAAATGATGTGTTTGATGCGCATAATGCACCACTACCCTGAATACCGTAGGTGGGATGATAAAGGCGGGTTTGCGGATAGGCTCGATCACAAAATGCTCTTTCCGCAATTGATCCTCACTAAAACCCAGCACCCGAAGGGTGAACTGTACCATCCGCATAAATGGCTCCGGTCCGCAGGTATAGAATACCATCCTGAGCGCCTTGTCCGTCGAATCCGCCGCGGCGGAGTAGGCGGAAGCCTTTGCGTAGGCGTAAGTCGAAGGGAGATTATTTTCTATTATTTTTTCCAGCAGCCAGTTATTCAACCGTGCAGGTTTGGTATCGGCATCGAGGGGATTGCTCAATAAGTCGATGCGGGTGAACCGTTGTGGGTATTGCAACACCAGTTGTTGCAGCGGTTGGTGGTAAATGATATTCGGCTCATCGTGATTTTGATAAAGAAGCGTGATATGGCTTTCCGGTTCATAACAAAGCGCTTTTTTTATCAGGGCCAGAATGGGCACAATGCCGCTGCCGGCCGCAATAAACCAGAGTTGTCGTTTTTGTGTTCTATCGGTTTCAATAACAAACCGGCCTGCAGGTGGTAAGCTGGTTACGAGCGTTCCTGGTTTCCAGGTGCGCAGGATATGACGCGAGATCTCGCCATTTTCTTTCTTTTTTACTGTAATGGCTACGTGCTTATCTACGCCATGTGTAGTACAAATAGAGTAGGAGCGGCGTATTTCATGTCCCCGGTGGCTAAACAAAAAAGTCAGGGATTGACCGGCATCCCAGGTAACCGGTTGATCATTCACTTCTTCCAGAACATACGTTTTTGCATCAGGCGTTTCGGGAATCACCTGAATCACTTTCCACTGCAATATTTCCATTAGTTACAGGTTGTTGAGATTGACCACAATGCGGCCCATTATTTTACCCTGCAAAATACTATCGATATAGGTAGCATTCAACTCCTCCAATGTAACTTCTTTGGCAATGGCAGGTAATTTATCTTTTATATTCCAGTCGGTATTGAGCTTTTCCCAAACGATGAGGCGTACAGCCATGGGCGTTTCAGCAGAACCAATGCCCAGCAAATTAACGCCGTTCAGAATGAAAGGATATACGGTGGCATCGAGTTTAGGTGATGACACCAGTCCGGTGCTTACTACACAGCCTTCGGGTTGACAGGCCTTCAATAAGGTGACCAGAGTATCGCCGCCAACGGTATCGATGGCCCCGGCCCATTTAGGTTTTAGCAATGCTTTACTAGTAAAATCGGTTACAAACGATCGGTCTTCTACTCGGGTGGCGCCAAGATGTTGTAAGTATTCCATGGCATTTGATTTACCACTCACTGCAATCACCTCATAGCCTGCTTTTGTTAAAATAGACACCGCCATACTGCCCACGCCACCGGTTGCGCCGGTAACTACAATGGGTCCCATTGCCGGGGTCATTTTCATCAACTCCATTTTATACAAAGCACAGGCAGCGGTAAACCCGGCTGTGCCAATGGTCATACAATCTTTTAAGGAAAGGTTTTCTGGTTTTTTGACCACCCAGCTGGCCGGCACCCGAATAAACTGACCATAGCCCCCACAGGTGTTCATGCCCAGGTCGTTCCCTGTGACCACTACTTCGTCACCCACCGCAAACTGTTCGTTGCGGCAGATCTCTACCACACCGGCCGCATCTATACCGGGAGTATGCGGATATTTTCTGGTTATGCCTTTGTTGCCGGTTGCCGAAAGCGCGTCTTTATAATTCAGCGAAGAATAATGTACCCTGATCACCAGCTCACCCGATGGCAGATCATCAATTAACCGGTCTATGATCGTCCGCTCAAATGTTCCGGTTTCGGTTTCTGTTACCCAAAGCGCTTTAAATGGCATATATAAGATGTTTCTATGTTGTTATAGTAATACTATTAGGCATTGGTGAATTATGGCCGTATGCCATCTGCCGTCTGCCTTCCCCCCATTGCCTATTCCCCATTGCCTATTGCCCTTTGTCCAGCCTTTCTTTATACAGTGCATAATTCTCCTCATCAAAACACACAAAAATAATTTCTTTAATAGTGTTATCGGTTGCCAGAAACTGTTGTACAGTGGTAATGGCAATAGTAGCTGCTTCTGATTTCGGAAAGTGGTAAATGCCTGTACTGATATTCGGGAATGCAATGGTTTTTATCCCAGTTTCAACAGCCAGTTGTAATGAGTGGCGATAACAATTGGCCAGCAGCTCCGGTTCCCCGTTATGACCGCCATTCCATACCGGGCCTACTGTATGAATTACATATTTGGCTGGCAGTCGGCCCGCGGTAGTGATCACTGCCGCGCCAATAGCACAACCACCCTGTTTGGCCCGTATTTGCCGGCATTCCTCCAGTATGGCCGGTCCGCCAGCGCGGTGAATGGCGCCGTCTACACCACCGCCGCCCAGGAGGGAAGTGTTGGCTGCATTCACGATAGCGTCAACTTCTATTTTAGTGATATCTCCCTGTATAAGCCTGATCATAAAAAGTTTTGAATATCCTTCATCCCATCATCCCAAAAATCCCAATATCTCAGTCAGTATTGCAAAAACAACGCCGAGGTATTCTTTCTTCCGCATCCCATCATCCAAGTCATCCCAGTCATCCCCATCCCAGTAAATCCCAATAATCCCATAAATCCCAGTTCAGAATAAGGTTTGTACCCCGTTAGCTATTTTATTCTCGTGTTGCAATAACCATTTTTTCCGGGGCAGACCGCCGGCATAACCTACCAGTTGATTGTTGCTGCCAATAACCCGGTGGCAGGGTACTATAATGGCCACATTATTTCTACCATTGGCTGCAGCGGCAGCCCTGATCACTTTGGGATCGCCCAGGCGGTGTGACAACTCCAGGTAGCTGATTGTTCTTCCATAGGGGATGTTCATCAGTTCGGCCCATACCTTTTGTTGAAAGGGCGTGCCTTCCTGCGAGATGGGCAATTCAAAAAAGCGGCGTTGGCCATGAAAATATTCTATCAGTTGTTCTACCGCCAGTATGGCCATGGGAGGCAGGTCTTTGTTATCGGTGGCAGGTGCAATTTTATCGGGTTCATCGATAAACAGCACTTCACTGAGATAGTGTTCGGTACCTGTTATCAGCAGCAAGCCAACGGGCGACTGGTAATATGTAGTGAAGGAGCTTATATGAACAATTTATTAAATTAATTGATCAGCCAATCTTCCAGCCGTTTTGTACCGGGTGGTCGGGTGTTAGTAAAACTACCTCTTTTTTATCAGTGTAAACGCCCAGCACCAGGCATTCGCTGAAAAAATTAGCGATCTGCTTGGGGGGAAAGTTCACAATGGCTACTACCTGTTTACCGATAAGGGCTTCCTTATCGTATAAATGCGTTATCTGGGCCGATGATCTTTTAATGCCCAGCTCCCCAAAATCGATGGTAATTTGATAAGCCGGATTTTTAGCTTTTGGAAAATCATTAACTTCCATGATTGTTCCGGCCCGGATATCTATTTTTGCGAAGTCATCCCAAGTGATAGTACTCATTGTGCTAAATTTTTTTCAAAAATAAATTACAATTACATGAAACGTACAGCTACTGCCGTTTGGAACGGCTCAGGAAAAGATGGAAAAGGAAATTTAACTACGCAAAGCACTACATTGAACAAAACGCAGTATTCGTACAAATCAAGGTTTGAAGAAGGGGTAGGTACTAATCCCGAAGAACTGATTGCAGCTGCGCATTCAGGTTGTTTTGCTATGAAATTGAGCTTCGTGTTAGGCGGCGCTGGTTTTACTCCCGATTCACTGGAAGTAACTTCTACTGTTGCCCTGGAAGATGGCACCATCACCAGCTCTCACCTCGTATTAAAAGCAAGCATTCCTGGTATCAGCGCAGACAAATTCAAAGAATGTGCTGAAGATGCTAAAGCTAACTGCCCGGTGAGCAAGGTGCTGAACTGTGAGATCACTTTAGATGCTTCTTTGGTTTAATTACAGGATCCTGGCAGAAAACTAAGAAAAGTGCGTGTTGATGCCAGTTGATGTATACGAAGTAGGAGGTAGGACGTAAGAAGTAAGAAAAGTTTGAGATTTTTAGTCTCCCTATTAATTTCGAATCTGTATTTCCTACTTCCTATTTCTTACTTCCTACTTCCTTCATCCGCCCTCATGAAACGTTAATGCATACTTTTAACTTTCATCCTAATATTAACTTGCTGCCATATGCCCTCAAACAAACGATCTGTTACCCGGCGCAATTTTATAAGAAATACTTCCTTAGCCGCCGGTAGCTTCTTTATTGTGCCACGCCATGTATTGGGCCGTGGTTTTATTGCTCCCAGCGACAAACTCAATATTGCCGGCATTGGCGCCGGTGGTAAGGCCGAAGTGAACCTTCCCTACGCCTATAACAATGGTGCAGAAAACATAGTGGCCCTTTGCGATGTAGATGACCGTATGGCTGTAAATGCCCGCAAAAGATGGCCTAATGCGCCGTATTACCGCGATTACCGCGAAATGCTGGAGAAAGAAAATAAGAACATAGACGCGGTAATTGTTACCACCCCCGATCACATGCATGCTGTACAGGCCATGGCCGCCATGCAGCTGGGCAAACACGTATATGTAGAAAAACCGTTGACCCACGATATTTACGAAGCCCGTATGCTCACCCAAGCCGCCCAGCAATACAAAGTGGTTACGCAAATGGGTAACCAGGGAAGCAGTGGCGACGATACCCGCAATGTAGAGACCTGGATCCAGGCCGGCGTAATTGGCGCTGTACATACCGTTCACGTTTGGACGAATCGTCCCGTGTGGCCGCAAGGCATTCCTACACCCACCGGTAATTTTGATGTTCCAAAAGAAGTGGATTGGGACCTTTGGCTGGGCACAGCGCCTCACCGGGATTTTAACCCGGCTTATTTGCCCGCTACCTGGCGGGGCTGGGTCGATTTTGGTTCCGGCTCCCTGGGCGATATGGGCTGCCACTTTATCGATGTGCCTTTCCGGGCGCTGAAACTAGGTTACCCCATCTCGGTAGAGTGCAGCGTAGGCTCCGTATATACCGGATTTTTTAAAGAAGTGTTTTATACCGATAGTTATCCGCCTTCCTCCAAAATACATCTCCAGTTCCCGGCAAGGGGCAGCATGGCGCCGGTTGAAATGATCTGGTACGATGGCGGTATCAAACCTGCTCGCCCCGCCGAATTATTACCCGATGAACCATTTGCCGAATGGGATGGGGGCATCTTGTTTGAAGGTACCAAAGGTAAACTGGTGGCTGGTTTATTTGGCCGCAATCCAACCTTGTTGCCCACCTTGAAAATGAAAGACGCCAAACTGCCCAAATCAAAATTCCCCTTTGTTGAAAGAGGTTCCGAAGGGCACCAAACCCAATGGGTGCAGGCCTGCAAAAAAGGGTATGGTACATACACCAGCTCTTCTTTCGATATGGCCGGACCGTTAACGGAAACCGTTCTGATGGGCAACCTGGCTATAAGAAGTTATAATATCAAAGAGGGCAATAGTTTTCCAGGCCGTAAAAAGCTGCTTTGGGATGGCGCTAATATGCGTATCACTAATTTCGAAGGGGCTAATGCCTTTGTGAAACGGGAGTATAAGAATGGTTTTAAGTTGTAAGCGTTTGTTAGTTATTTAGTTTTTGAGTTATTAAGTTATTAGGTTATTGAGTTCCTGGTTCCACGTTACAGGTGCCAGGAAAAGAGGATGTCGCGAAGGAGCGTTTGCCGTCTGCCGCCTGCCGTCTGCCGTCTGCCGTTTGCCGTTTGCCGTCTGCCGTTTGCCGTCTGCCGTTTGCCGTCTGCCGTCTGCCGTTTGCCGTCTGCCGTCTGCCGCCAAAGATGACCCACTGCCCACTGCCCAATAGTCATGAAACCTCCTACAAACAGGTTACAAAAAGTTAATGTATAAACCAGCCACTTTGCAGCATTTTGCAGACCCATTATTGGGGGTACTGCAAAGGAAAATTCAATAAAAAAGTATGGTGGCTCTTGCAACACTTTACAGCGGAAGCACGTCTTCCCTTTGTTGCAATTATTTTGCTAAATCGGTTTAATTCTATACATTCAGCATTCTAAAAAACACAATGCTTCTATATGAAGAAAAACAAAAAAACCAACCAGTCGTCAAGACGGGACTTCCTCAAAAACACTTCCCTGGCTGCGGCCGGATTCTTCATTGTGCCCCGGCATGTATTGGGCAAAGGATACGTTGCGCCCAGTGATAAATTAAATATTGCCGGCATTGGTGCTGGTGGTAAAGGTACCAGCGATCTGGCTGAATTTGCCAAAAGCCCCAAGGTGAATATTGTGGCGTTGGTTGATGTGGATGATCGCCAGGCTGTTAAATCCCGGCAGTCTTTCCCCAATGCGAAATACTACAAGGATTTTCGCGAAATGCTCGATAAGGAAAAGAACAACATCGATGCATGTTCTGTTTCCACGCCCGATAATACCCACGCCGTTGCCGCCCTATCGGCTATGCAGTTGGGTAAGCATGTGTATGTTCAAAAACCATTGACCCACGATATTTATGAAGCCCGTATTCTTACCGAAGCGGCTAAACGCTATAAAGTAGTGACCCAAATGGGCAACCAGGGTGGTTCTGGCGATGGTGTTCGTAAAATGAAAGAAATGGTGGATGCCGGCCTGGTAGGCGAGGTGCACACCGTGCATTGCTGGACAAACCGTCCCGTTTGGCCACAAGGCATTCCCACGCCAACCGGTTCTTTTGAGATTCCCAAAGAACTTGACTGGGACCTGTGGCTCGGCCCCGCCAAAAAGATCGATTTCAATCCGGCTTATCTGCCTTTTAACTGGCGTGGCTGGTGGGCTTTTGGTACTGGTTCATTAGGCGATATGGCCTGTCATATCATGGACCCGGTGTTCCGCATTCTGCCCATCGATTATCCTTCTTCTGTTGAGTGCAGCGTGGCTACTATTTATAAAGAGATGTGGAACGATTATGTAAACCCTGATGCCTGCCCGCCTTCATCGATCATGCACCTTACTTATCCTAAAAAGAATGGAAAGGGAAATATTAAAGTGTCCTGGCACGATGGTGGTTTAACGCCTGAGCGTCCTGAAGAATTATTGCCCGAAGAACCAATGGGTAACTGGGATGGCGGTGTTATTATGGAAGGTACCAAAGGTAAGATCATGTGCGATTGTTATGGTGCCAATCCACGCTTATTGCCTACCCGCCTGATGCAGGAGAAGAAAATGCCTGCAGAAAGGATCAAACGGGTGCCTGAAGGCCACTATGTTCAATGGGTAAATGCCTGTATCGAAGGATATGGTAAAGGCGAAACCAGTTCTCCATTTGAGTATGCCGGTCCGTTTACAGAAAGTATCCTGATGGGTAATCTGGCCATCCGCAGCTTTATGATGAAGAATGCTGCTGCTAAAGGCGACAACAGATACCCGGGCAGAAAACGCCTGTTATGGGATGCAAAAAATATGAAGATCACCAACTTTGATGAAGCCAACCAGTTTGTGAAGAGAGAGTATCGGGAAGGCTGGAAACTCAGTTTATAAGTTATACCGGGAGGGTCCCCTTTAAAAGGGGCTCACCCATAAATTACAAAGGTGAGTTGCCCTCAAGAGCAACTCACCTTTCTATTTAAAGAGATATTCGTTATTCGTTCTCAGGATCAGCGTCCGTGTCTGTATCTGTATCTGAAGTATCAGGTTTTTCTTCAATAGTGATCAACTCTGAAAGCGCCAGCAACTCTTTTTGTTTGTAACTGTTCTTCTCATCCGTAAAGCATTTGCTGAACTCTTCCATCATAAACTGGATCACCCGCTTATTGGAAAGCTGTTTGAAGTAACCGGCCGACGGAGCCACGTTTATGCGCTTGAAGTAATTCTCTACATCTTTATGCGTGAATACCTGTCCGCTCATGGGATCAATGAAGAACTCTGTTTTATACAACGGATTCTCCACATGACGGGTAAAGTCGTAATCTGTTTTAAAATAACCCAGCACAAACTGGTGCGGTATATTGATGGCACGAACCGGCACATCGAGCAATTCGCACAATATGAGGTATAGGATGCCATTGGCAATGGTATTGCCGCGTTTTGATTCCAGTTGTTTATTGATCAGGAATTCATCCGGGTTTTGATAACCGATCTCTGCCCCTCGTAAGTTGAAATAATTGTATAAAATGCTGGTGACCACATTTACCTGCTCCAGGGGAGTGAGGTAGCTGTTCAGTTCCAACCAGATATTGCGACGTAATTTTTCAACTTCCTGGTAAACCTGTGCGGGAACCAGGTCGGGGAATTGAAAGCGGGCAACCAATAGTGCACCAGTGAGAAGGTCCTGGTGTGTGTTGTTATTCCATTGCGTTAGTTCTTCCGTCAGATCGCGGTAATGCAGTCGGTGTATCAACATCTCAATTCGTTCCTGCACATCTTCGCTTATAGTGTTCTCCCACAAGTTTTCGAGATTGGGGATGATCCCTTTCCCGAAATCGATTATGCGCGTTGATACCACATTGAATACTTCTTCATCCGGATCATCAATCAAATGGAACAAGGCCGATATTTCTTTGTTTTCTTCCATTGTGTATCTTCAGTTCTTGCCGTTTAACCGATTCAATTTCGGAATCTTACAAAAGATATCAATAAAAATGTTATCCACAAAGTTTCTTCACTTTGTGGGGAACTCTGAATTCAGTGGTAAATGCTGGTTAAATAACCGTTCCAGCTCCAGTTTATCCTGAGTGGTTGCTATCACGCGCCTGGGGATAACAATGGCATGATAAGAGTTTGTATACAAATAGTAACAGGCTGGGGTTTCGGCTTTTTTCACGATAGCTTCCCAGCTGTATTTACTTTCCGAGGCATTGTCTTTATCTACGATGCCGGTATCGGTGAGCACCACTTCGGCTTCTTCCAGCACATGCTGGTTCTCGGGTTTGGAAAGAATGTTTTTCACCCTGCGTAAAATAGACCGTTTTATAAGATAGGGCACCATTAAGAAATAAATGGTAGCAATAACGCTAAATATGATAAGGTCAATAAAGATCTGTTCTGAACGGCGGCTAAAAATGTATAAGCCGGCCACCGCTGCATACAACATAAAAACCCGCAGATAATACCACAGCCGGTAATTCTTCTTTTCAGGCGCTGCCCACGCCGTGTAATAATTGTAATCAAAATATTCTTCTTCCGTAAGGTGGTATTTCAGGTTAAGCATGGCTGGTTGAAAGCTTGTGATGAATTGTAAATGGTTTTTCTTTGCCACCATTCAAAAAGAAAGGGGCAATTTAGCCCCTTTACCTTTCCATAATATATTTTCGCCCTTGCATTTTAATCCACATTCCAGTCCTTCACTATTTGGATTTCTTTTTAGGCGCTGCTTTTTTGGTTGCATCCTTTTTAGCTGCTGCTTTTTTAGTGGGTGCTTTTTTAGCCGCTGCTTTCTTGGCAAATGCATTGGGTACCTGTGCTTCGATCATTTTCTTTATATCATCCAATGGCACCGTGCTTAATTCTTCTGCCGTGTATTTGGTATCATCGGCTTTCTTGCCCACTTTCAAGATCTTTTTACCGAATTTCAATACCGGACCCCAACGGGCATTTTCAATCGAAATCTTTTCATCGGGCCAGTTTTGAATATACCGGTTCTCTTCTTTTTTGATCTTGGCTTCAATCAGCTCATTAATGTCTGACTGGCTCAGTGCTTCAAAATTGTAACGCCGGGGTACGTTGATGTACATGTCGTTCCATTTAATGAACGGACCAAAACGACCAGTACCTTTTGTCACCGGTTTTGTATCGTAATGCGCAATAGGCGCGTCGGCTTTTTGTTTTTCGCCTATCAGTTCCATAGCTCTTTCTATGGTGAGGCTGAATGGATCTTCGCCACGGGGCATGGAAATATTCTGCTCGCCCCATTTTATATAAGGACCAAAACGGCCCAGGTTCACAGATATTTCCTGACCATCCTGTTCGCCTAAGGTTTTGGGCAGTTCAAACAACTGCATAGCCTCTTCGTAAGTAATGGTCTCAATACTCTGTCCTTTTCTTAACCCGGCAAAGCGTGGTTTCTCTTCATCATTTGCTTCGCCGATCTGTACAATGGGACCAAAGCGGGCCATCCGGGCCACGATCTTTTTTCCACTTTGCGGATCGATCCCCAGTTCACGTTCCCCTTTTATCCGTTCTGCCGTTTCAATGGTATTATCAACGTCTTTTTTAAAGGGAATATAAAAATCGTCGATCATGCTGTTCCACTTCAGTTTGCCGGCAGCCACTTCATCGAATTCATTTTCAATACGGGCAGTAAACCCATAATCCATGATATCGTCAAAGTATTGTTTTAAGAAGTCGGTCACCACCAGGCCCAGATCGCTGGGGAACAACTTGGCTTTTTCGGCCCCGGTGTTTTCCTGTTCGGTAACCTTGCTGATCTGATCGTTCTTTAAAGTAAGTATGCGGAAATCGCGTTTGATCGCATCTTTATCGCGTCTCTCCACATAACCCCGTTTTTGAATGGTAGAAATGGTGGGCGCATAAGTAGAAGGTCGGCCAATACCCAGTTCTTCCAGTTTCTTTACCAGCGAAGCTTCCGTATATCTGGGGGAAGGACGGCTGAATCGCTCGGTGGCCTTCATTTCTTTTAAAGGCAATTGCTGGTTTACTGTTAATGGGGGCAACATACCTTCCTGTTGCTCATCATCTGTAATATCCTCTTCGTCACGGTCTTCGCGGTATACTTTTAAAAAGCCATCAAATTTCAATACTTCCCCGCTGGCCGTTAACTCTTCTTTATTAGTAGAAATTTCTATTTTGGCAATGGTCCTTTCCAGTTCGGCATCCGCCATCTGGCTAGCCATGGTACGTTTCCAGATCAGCTCGTACAGGCGGCGGCCGTCAAAATCGGCATCCTCCAGCGTGCTGCTGTCCATATAAGTAGGCCTGATGGCTTCGTGCGCTTCCTGTGCCGATTCGTTCCTGTTCTTGTATTTGCGGGGCTGATAATAATTATTACCATACGAACCGGAGATCTGTTTGCGGATATCGCCCATGGCGGTATCACTCAGGTTCACGCTGTCGGTACGCATGTAGGTGATCTTACCACTTTCGTACAGGGTTTGCGCTACCCGCATGGTGCGGCTAACAGAAAAGCCCAGTTTACGGGATGCTTCCTGTTGCAGGGTAGAAGTGGTGAAAGGTGCTGCCGGTGATTTTTTGGCCGGTTTAACCTGGATATCGTTCACCTTATACTTAGCGCCAAAACAGGATTGCAGAAAACGTTCGGCGTCTTCTGCAGCATTGTATTTTTTACCTTCTGCAATGAAGGTTACATTTTTACCGGTAGTATCGTTGGCAGTGAAAAAGGCTTCAATTTTAAAGGTGCTGGTAGCGGTAAAAGCGTTGATCTCACGCTCGCGTTCCGCGATCAGGCGTACGGCCACACTCTGTACCCGGCCAGCGCTCAGGTTGTTCTTCATGCTCATCTTCCGCCATAAGACCGGGCTCAGTTCAAAACCCACAATACGGTCAAGCACGCGGCGGGCCTGCTGGGCGTTTACCAGGTTCATATCCAACAACCGAGGGCTGGATACCGCCTGTTGAATGGCAGGCTTGGTAATTTCATGAAAAACAATGCGTTTGGTAGTTGATGGATCCAGGCCTAAGACCTCACACAAATGCCAGCTGATGGCTTCTCCCTCACGGTCCTCATCCGTTGCCAGCCAAACTTCGTCACTTTTCCTGGCGAGGCTTTTTAGCTCCTGAACAACTTTTGATTTATCGTCGGGAATTTTATACCGGGGTTGATAACCATTCTTAATGTCAATACCCATTTCCTCCTTTTCCAGGTCGCGGATATGCCCAAAACAACTCTTTACCTCGAAATCCTTCCCAAGGATCTTTTCGATGGTTTTGGCTTTCGCAGGAGACTCAACGATCAATAAATTCTTCGCCATAGGTTCTATAAATGGTTTATATGCATTTTTTTACAATCCCTGCCCAGGATCATAAAATGGTTGAATAACCGGTTCAACCAGGTTAAAACTAGCTATTTCATTAAAATTCAATGCACTGTTTTATTGAATTTTAGCTTCACTGGGGGCAGAAAATCATAGTTGCTGGCGTGCAAGTTTAATGTATAACAACGAAAACAACAAATTGATACTTATCGGACAATACTATAACGTGCCTAAATGTCGGTTATTGGCTATCTTTAAAACAAGCTGTTATACAAGGTAAAAAGGTTGTATTCCTAACAAAAAAATAAGTGGAAACCAGTACTAATCAGCGTAATAAAAATATAATACCGTGATATTTATGACAAAATGTACGGTTGTGTGCTAAAAAAATTAACTTCAACCATTTCCAACTCTAAGGTGATCAGCCAATACAAAATATTTCCACTGGGAGATTCGGCCGTAACTTTTGACATGGGCAACTCCATCAGCGAGCCCCTGAATCAAAAGGCACTGGCCATGCAGCATTGGCTGCTGGCTCATCCGTTTGAAGGGCTAAAGGATTGTCTGGTAGCGTACAGCTCACTTACTGTGTTGTATAATCCTGTCCTTATTAAAAAATATTATAATCCAGCCAGCACCGCCTATGCCTGGGTCGCCGATAAATTACAACAAGCATTTGAGAAAACAGTTCAAACCAAACAGGCTGCCCGGGAGCTGATACAAATCCCGGTCTGTTACGAAGCAGGCTATGGGCCCGATCTGGCTGCCCTGGCCCGGTCAACCCAACTCACCGAACAGGAAGTGGTTGCCATTCACACCGACACTATTTATAATGTATACATGATCGGTTTTCTGCCTGGTTTTTCCTACATGGGTGAGGTGGATGAAAGAATTGCAGCCCCACGAAAACAAACTCCTTCACCCGTTTTGGCCGGAAGTGTTGGAATTGCAGGTTCACAAACCGGGATCTATCCTTTAAATAGTCCTGGTGGCTGGCAGATCGTTGGCCGCACACCCCTCCGATTATTTGATCCCTTTGCACCCGAACCAGTGAAATTACAGGCTGGCGACCGGGTCCAATTTTATGCGATAACAAAAGAAGAGTTTGTAAGTTATTCAGTTATTTAGTTTGTGTGTGCATGGCTCCTTAATTTAATAACGCAAACACTCAATAACCAACCAACTCAGAAACTAGCCCATGTCTTTAACTATTATTAAACCCGGACTATTAGACACGTTACAGGACCAGGGCCGTGCTGGATACAGCCGGCTAGGTATTAACAGGGGCGGGGTTATGGACCGTTATGCCGCCCAGGTGGCCAATATGCTGGTAGGGAATGATACCAACGAGGCTGTTATTGAAATCCACTTTCCTGGGGCCCAATTTCTGTTTGAACAAAATACCCTCATCAGTATTACCGGTGGTAACTATAACGCCATGCTCAATGATGAACCGGTGCCTTTATGGCATCCCATTGTTGTACGCAAAAATGCCATCCTGCATTTCCCAAAACTGCAAAATGGAAGCAGGTGTTACCTGGCAGTACATGGCGGGTTTTGTGTAAGTAAATGGCTGAACAGCTATAGCACCCATTTGAAAGCCGCCGCCGGTGGTTTTCATGGCCGTAAACTGGAAAAAGGCGATGAAATTTCTTTTAAGGAAACCAGTATATACTTTGCCGGATTACTGAAACCCGGTAAAGAATTTGAAGCGTTGAAATGGGGCGTAGATACCGGCAATACCTACGAACATCCCAACGAGATCTTCTTTATACCCGGAAATGAATGGGAACAGCTCACCAACCAGTCGAAAGATGCAATGGTGGAAGATAATTTTACTATTCATCCCTTCTCAGACCGCATGGGTTATCAGCTAAAGGGTGTTGATCTGAAACGGCATCAGAATACTGAACTGGTGAGTTCGGCCGTTAGTTTTGGCACTATCCAGTTATTGCCCAATGGTCAGCTGATCGTGCTGATGGCCGATCACCAGACAACAGGGGGCTATCCCCGTATCGGTCATGTGATCTCGGCCCATTTGCCTAAACTGGCACAACTACGACCCAGCGACTGCATTCATTTTATAAGAACAGATATTGACAAAGCCGAGCAACTGCTGATTGCCCAGCAACAGGAATTAAATATTTTACAACGCGCCTGTATGGAGCGCCTGAATAGCATGGTATGTTAAGTATCGACATTAACTGCGACATGGGGGAGAGCACTCACCTGTGGCCATATGATATTGAAAAGGACAGGTTGCTGTTATCGTACGTTAGCAGTATTAACCTGGCTTGTGGATTCCATGCCGGTGATACGAATACAATGTACACCCTGGCAGAAGCTGCTGCCGGGACCGGCATAGCTATTGGCGCCCACCCCGGTTTTCCCGATCGGGATAATTTTGGCCGCACCAATATGGAGTTGTCACCCTCAGCCATTTATGAATTGGTAGTATACCAGATTGGCGCACTGGATGCATTTTTAAAGGTATTGCATACCCGCCTGCATCATGTAAAACCGCATGGTGCCTTGTATAATATGGCGGCTAAAGATGAAAGGATGGCGGAGGTTATTTGCAAAGCTGTATATGATTTTGATCCGCACCTGGTGCTGTATGGGTTGTCGGGCAGTAAATTGATTCAGGCCGCAACCGCCACCGGACTTACAACCCGCAGTGAAGTTTTTGCCGATCGCACCTACCAGGATGATGGACATCTTACGCCCCGCACGCATCCGCAGGCGTTGTTAAGCAATACCGAACAGGCATTACAACAGGTATTGCAAATGGTACAAACGCAAAGCGTGACAAGTTTAAATGGAAAGACCGTGCCTCTTGTAGCGGAGACGGTCTGTGTGCATAGCGATAGTTTACATGCTTTGTCTTTTGTAAAGGAGATCAGGAGTATGTTAGAGGCATCCGGGATTGAAATAGCAAGTTATTGAGTTTGTTAGTTTTTTAGTTTGTTAGTTTAACTCAATAACTTAAACTTAGAACCCGGATTTAAAACTTATAACAATAAACTGCTTGTGAAATCATCCACCCGTTCAGTAATACTAGGCGCCGCATTCCTAATGGCCACCTCCGCCATAGGTCCCGGATTTATTACCCAAACCACCGTATTCACGCAACAGCTGCTGACCAGTTTTGGCTTTGTAATACTGGTTTCCATTTTATTGGATATAGCTGCCCAACTGAACGTATGGCGCATTATTGCCGTTACTGAAATGCGGGCACAGGACCTGGCCAATACTTTATTACCCGGCATGGGTTATTTGTTAGCTGTATTGATTGTAGCGGGCGGACTGGTATTTAACATTGGTAATGTAGCCGGCGCCGGATTAGGCATGAATGTGGTATATCCCTTTGATACCGATCTCAAACACCCGGTGATAGGCGCTGGCATCAGTGCAGCCATTGCGCTTTTTATCTTCTGGTTTAAAGAAGCCGGAGTGGCCATGGATTGGTTTGCCAAGATCCTCGGTTTTGTAATGATCGGTTTAACCCTGTATGTAGCCATCAGCTCGCACCCGCCGGTGGCGGAAGCCGTTTATCGGTCGTTTGTCCCTGTTACTACCAATACAACTGCTATTGTAACCCTGGTAGGTGGTACCGTAGGCGGTTATATCAGTTTTGCCGGGGCACACCGGTTGCTGGATGCCGGCATAAAAGGGCAACAACAATTGCCCCAGGTATCACGCAGCAGTGTAAGTGCTATCCTGATTGCTTCTACCATGCGCATACTGTTATTCATGGCCGCGCTGGGGGTGGTAACAAGCGGTGGTGTGTTGAACCCTGATAACCCGGCCGCTTCCGTTTTTCAAATTGCAGCAGGGGAGGTGGGGTACCGCATCTTTGGCATCGTACTGTGGAGCGCTGCGATTACCTCGGTAGTGGGTTCTGCCTATACCTCCGTT
Organism: Niastella soli; assembly: GCF_017742245.1. Classification (GTDB taxonomy): domain Bacteria; phylum Bacteroidota; class Bacteroidia; order Chitinophagales; family Chitinophagaceae; genus Niastella; species Niastella soli. Next base: position 824,102 of record NZ_JAGHKO010000004.1, on the reverse strand, counting down.
TCTTTTTTACGCACACTGCATCCGGTGTTTGAAAAATACCAGCGTCTTATTACTTCGCTTTTCATTTTGATCTCCATGGGCATTTTTACTTTCCTCCAACAGGGCGCCGTGCAAATACTGGTAATCGCCGGTGCGCTCAATGGATTGATCTTACCTGTGTCAATGGCCCTGCTCCTGACAGCCGTTCTTAAAAAGAAACTTATTGGTGATTACAAACATCCGGTCTGGTTATCGGTGGCCGGCTGGATAGTAGTAGTGATCATGGGCCTCATGGGCGGTAAAGCCATTGTATCCTTATTCGGCAGTTAGTGGTGCAAACAGTATCAGCTATCTATGCCTCATTCTCTCCGGATACCAGTATTACCCTAGTCAGATTCTCTTCAGATATATTAAAACAAGCCATTTTCCTGGTAAAAACGCCACCAAAACGCCACCAAAACGCCACCGAAACGCCACTGGAAGGCCACTGCTCAGTGGCGTTTTAGTGGCCTGTTTGCAGGATTTTGGTGGGATATATATCGGATATCTCATACTATTGGCATGAAGTACGCTACAACTAAACTAGGATTCCCGGTGAATGCTGACAGGCAGTCGCTACCAGATAACCCCTGTTGTTAGTGGATCAGACCGTGTTTTTTCGAATGTTGTGCGGAAATTACCAACGCTTGTTCTAATATGTGTTAAGGGATTTAACACCAACAACATTGAGTTTTGTTAATGGTTTTCTTTTTCACTTGTTTTTACGTTCCATTTACACACATACCGATTTTTTTATCGTTATTTGTAATATTCCAACCCACTCAACCCACCTATAAGGTATTAAGTTAATTTTTTACTCAACAATTATTATCCATTAATTAAACCGTTACGGTTATGGCTGACAATCAGCAAGCGCCTGATAATGGCTTGTATACCTATGATTCATTTACCGGTCGAGGCCCCGGCAAAAAGGCCGACACTAATTTTTTATGGTGGTGTTCCGGTGCTCATCAGGAACTCTTAAAACAATTTCCCTCCGAACACAGCAAGTACTGGGGATTAGGCGGGGTGATCCTCGCCACTTTTGTGCTGGCTGCATTAAGCTCTGGCTATGCCATTTACAGCGTGTTTGGCAATTGGCTATGGACCATCTGTTTTGCGATCATCTGGGGGCTTATCATCTTTAATTTTGACCGTTTTCTGGTTTCTACCATGCGTAAGTATGGTGTGAGCCCGCGCAAACAATTCGCTATGGCATTACCGCGGATGGCGCTGGCCATTTTGATCGGTTTTACCATCGCACGACCTTTGGAGCTGAAGATCTTTGAAAAGGAGATCAATACAAAGGTTATTGAGAACACCCACAAAAAGATCCAGTTGAATGACAGTTTGCTGCAGGCCGAGAACACGGCATTGATGCAAAACACAGAGGCAGAGCGGAACCGGTTGCTGGAACGGAAGAAAACGATTGAAGATGAGTTAAGCCGTTTACAGCAATCGTATGTACAGGAAGCCGATGGAACAGGTGGCTCACAGATCCGCGGGGTTGAAAAGATCGCCAAACTGAAAAAAGATGCCTACAATGCATCTGTGCTACAGTCCGCACCGGAGTTGCTGTCGCTTACCAATAGCATACACGTGCAGGACAGCATTCTGGCCAATGCCAAAAGCAATATGGAAGCCAAACGGGCAAAGTATGAACTAAGCGCGCTGGAGAATGTTGGTTTCCTGGAACGCAATAAAGCACTGACCGATCTGTCTGCCGAAGAAAGCAGTGTTTACTGGACCAGCTTTCTGTTATCCCTGCTCATCATCCTGATTGAAGTAGGGCCTATTATTTCCAAACTCATTATGCAGGTTGGGCCGTATGATATTGCGCTGGCCAAAGAAGAGCTGACCAGCATGGCCGCCTCGGAAAATGAAATGCGGACCAATAAAGAAATGGTGATCGACAAAAAGAACAACCTGTATAAAGCCCAAAAGGAATTCTCGGAACAACTGGTTGAAAAGATGACCACTTTGCAACAAAAACACATTGACCAGGAGCTGGATAAATGGGAGCGGGGCGAATGGAACCCACGCGACCATCGTGCATCCATGGACGAAGTGATGCGCAAAATAAAGGAGCGTTACCAGTTCAACGGGGAAGACCTATTGTAAAAAGAAATAAGCGCCGCCAAGGCCGATAAATAACAGCAGGGTTAGGAAAGCAATGCCTTTACTAACCCTGTATTTTTGTCGGGCAGAGGGTAACAATAAAAAGATAATAGCCAGGGCCGCCAGAAAGATACCCACCCCAAAACCGGTAAGGGACCTGTCAAATTTCTTCAGCTTCAGTAACTGTTCAACTGTTACGGTGCCTATTACTGCTGTAATGAATAGTAAGATGGGCAGGCCTAACATCCAACCCAGGCGCTTGCCTTTTAACAGGCACCAACCGGCAATGATACCGGCGAGGATCAAAGAATAAGCTTTTAGATCTGAAAAAAATTCATTCTTATTAATGACGAGTGAGCCGTTTTGTATGGCGTAAGAATGTGAGGTGTTGGATAATAATGAAGCCAGCTGCATGATCAGATAAACAATACCGATCAGTAATACCAGTACGCCGGCATACTTTTCTCTCCAGGACAATTTTTCCATAGGGAATCTATTTAGAATAAGAAGGTTGTAGAGGTTTGTTTTATTGTGCCCCGGACTTTAATTTTTTGATAATACATTTTTTATTGCCAGCGCCAGTTTCTCTGCCCACAGGCCATATTCTTTTCCCGATGGATGTAATTCATCGGCGGCCAGTAATGAGCCATCATTGGCTGCCAGGCGGGTGCCCGGGGTAATGTCAATATAGTGCACGGCATATTTTTCTGCCAGTGATCTGTTCACTGCATTGAACCCATCTATTTCCTGTGCAACGGTAGCGGCGTTTTTGCCGTTGTTGCGGGCAAAGGGCGTTACGCCCCAATCGGGAATGGATAATACAAAAACACGATCGGCCTGGTTGCCGGCAAAGCGGATGGCTTGTTGTAATAGCGATTCAAATTGCTGGGTATATTCAGACAAACTTCTTCCGCGATATTGATTATTTACGCCAATAAGCAGGGAAACGACCTCATATGTATTAAGAAAACTACTGTTATCAATACCTGCCTGCAATTCATCGGTTGTCCAGCCGGTTTTGGCAGCAATTTCAGCGGCTTGCAATGCGAAACCAGCCTTACGCAAACGTTGTACGGTTTGATAAGGGAAGTTTTCATAAACGGGAACGCCTTCGCCAATGGTATAGCTGTCTCCCAGGGCTAAATAAGAATAGGTGTGTGCCATGGGTGTAAAAATACAAAATACAGGTTTCAAGTTACTGGTTTCAGGTTCCAAGTTTCAGGTCCCAGATTTCAGGGACGTGTACTTCAGGCATACCTACTAGTAATCGGTACTCCGACAAGTAGGTAGTGGTGAGTGTTTAATCCCCTCCTGGGAGAGCCTGTCCCGCTTTGCGGGAGGCAGGGGTGGGTTTCTGATTTGTAGGAAGAAAAAAATTAAAAGGCTTTACGAAATGCAGGCTGATAGCCGGTAACAATAAAAAAGGGCTGATTACTCAGCCCCTTGCAACATGATCATGTAGTTTATACTTGTTGCTTTTATTGTCCCATGCCTTGCATTCCGTTTTGCATACCTTCCTGGTCGCCCTTGCTGCTCTTACGTTTGAACAGCGCGGCATCAAATTTACCAAAGCGGTAACTGAAGTTTACGCGAACCACTTGGGGGTCTCTTCTGCGCCAGTCGTCCTGTACAAACCCGAGTGCTTCGGAGTGTACATTGTACTTGCGGGTCCTGAGGAAATCCTGCCAGTTTACTGAAACGCTGGCTGTATTCTTTTTGATCTGGAAGTCTTTGCGTAAGCCAAGATCAAATCCATAGTTAGCATTTACATAACCCTGGGTAGTAGTAGGTTGGCCGCCGCCAAATCCGCCACCGCCACCGCCACGGCCGCCACCACCGCCAAAACCACCACCACCGCCACCGCTGCCGCTGTTGCTGGTGCTAACTGGTAAAGCGCTTTTTGCCTGGTAGTCGCCATTGATCTGAATACTCCAGCCTTTATTGAATTTAAAGTTGTGGTTCATTTTAGCCGACCAGCTGGTGCGTTCATTTTCCAGACCGGCCACTACGTTACTGCCATTGATCTTTGAATAATATACGTTGGTACTTAAAGTAACATCCCAAAACTTGGTTATGTTATTACGGAAGATCAACTCCAGACCACTGGCATAAGCAGAAGAGGCATTTATATAAGTAGCAATGAAAACTGAATCGGGATAGGTACCCAGTTTACCCGGGTATTGATAACGGGAGATCAGGTTGGTTGTGTATTTCCCAAACAGTGTTGCCAGAAACGTATTGCTCAGTTTACCATAGGTTTTCTGGTACGACAATTCCAGTGAATGGGTGAACTCGGGTTTCAAACCTGGGTTGCCGGTTTGATAGTTCAATGGATCTGAGTAATCAGTATTGGGCATTAACTGGAAAAAGTTTGGCCGGTTAATGCGGCGTGTATAGTTTAACTGCAGGTCCTGTTTATGTTCGAGCTGCTTACTTAAGAATACACTGGGGAATAAGCTGATAGGGTAGTCAACTTTATAGGTGTCCTTGCCTGTCTGTGTACCTTCGTAACCGCTGCTTTCAGCACGCAGGCCTAATTGATAACTGAAGGTTTCCTTTATTTTTTGAGAATAGGTAACATAACCAGCATATACGTGATCGGTGTATTCAAATTCATTGCTGAAGGCTGGCGCAAATACGTTATTAAAATAGTTGTCCTGGAAGCTTTCGAACTTGCGGACCTGGGCCCGTAAACCGGCTTCTACTTTAATATTCTCATTGATGGGGTTTACATAGTCTGTTTGAGCTATGATAAACCTGTTTTTACCGCCGCCAAGAATAGATTGTAAGGTTTCGTCGCCATTTTTATTTATCATATCCAGGTCAAAGAAATTCTGAATATAGATATTGCTGAGGTTGGTATTCTTGCTTTGGTTAAAGTTTACGTCGGCTGTCCATTCTTCCCCTGCATGAGTAAACAGGTGCTTAAAGCTTAACTGCGTACCATAGTTGCGGAAATTGTTTTTGCCATCGGTATTGCGGTACTGGGTTTCCAGCGACCCATTTACGGAATCATAAATATAGTTGGCCTTGTTATTGGGTTTGAAATCGCCATTCACGATTGACTGTGAGAGGGAAATGGTATTGCGGTTATCGATGAAATAATCGAACCCGAAGCGGCCAAAGGCAAAAGCACCATTAAAGATGTTATTGCTGTACTGAGTAGTGTAAAGGTCTTTGATGGTGCTTGATCCAAAAGCGTACCGGTCGGTTTCGCCCCAGCTTTTTGATTTACGCTGGTTGTACATGGCGTTGGCAAATACATTGACTTTGCCCTGGCGCACGTTGATATCGCCTCCACCGTTGAACTTACCGCGTGAATCAACACCGGCACGTACACTACCATTGTAACCGGTTTTACGGTTCTTCTTTAAAATGATATTTAAAATGCCTGACTGTCCGCCGCTGGCATCGTACTTGGCAGATGGGTTGGTGATGATCTCAACGCTTTGAATGGCGTCGGCCGGGATCTGGTCCATAGAAAGGGTAGTCGGTCTGCCATCCACAAAAATTTGGGGAGCAGAATTCCGCAAGGAAACGTTTCCGTCGATGTCGACGTTGATAGATGGTACATTTCGCATTACGTCCACGGCGGTACCGCCTGCAGAAGTGATGCTTTTTTCAACGTTGAAGATCTTACGATCAACACCCATTTGTATCATGGGTTTGGAACCAGTAACAGTTACATCTGTCAGCATGGTAGCGTCCTGGTCCATTTTTATATTACCCAGGTCTTTGTCAACCTGAGAAAGCATTTGCGATCTGTCCATACCCGGCCCCATTTTTATATCAAATGCGGCTTTTTGTTCAATGGCTTTATAGCCGATAGCGGTAATAACCAGTTTGAACTGTCCGAATACAGGCAGGTTCTCCAGGCTGAAATCACCATTACGGCTGGTAAGCATACCGCCTACCACCACATCCACTCTTTTTTTGGTTACAGTATCGAATTTGTTTTGAATTAGTTGAACAGAAGCGGCATCCAGTCCTTTATTAGTTGCTTTGTCGACAATACGGCCATAAAAGTGACCGATATTCATTTGCTGACCACCGCCTGGACGTCTGGCGCCACCGCCTGCGCCTCCAGGGTATTGGGCATTAACGATTTGAAAGCTTGCAAGGAGTACAAAGAGCCATACAAAATTTTTCATGTGCTAGTTACTAGGTTGAGTACGATTAGACGCAAAAATGCCGGAGAACTTGTGTAAAGGATTTTATTTGTGATAAACGGTCGATTAGTTGGAGGAGGTGAGTTACAGGAGTAGGAGGCATGAGGTAAGAAGTAGGAAGTAAGAGGTAGGAAGAACCCGCAATTTGAGCATTCTGATTGATTTCCGATTTTCAAATTAATTATGAATCCTGGAATTCGTAGTCTTCCTACTTCCTATCTCCTACATCTTACTTCATTTACTTAATTATCAAAATGATACAAACCTGTACCAGGCCTATTAGTAAACCAATAGCCGCTCCTATTAATCCCACCTGGCGTAATTCCCTGCCTGCGTGGTGATACAGTTCGGCTTCAATCTTTTCTGTTTGCAGTGTGGCTATTTTGTCGGTAATGGTTTGTTCCAGGTCGAGGTCTTGTTGCAGATTTTGGAGATATCCTTTCATAATGACCGGAAATATGGCTTCCAGTTCCTTCATAAAGATCTCTTTCAGGGTATTAAGCGTTCTATCGCCAACCATGCTGATCATGGGAAATCCTTCCTTGAGTTTGTTACGCAGGAAATCGTCTATGTGCACTTCGGCCACCGGCATAATTTTTTTTATGCTTTCCGGGTTGGTGATCTTTTCTTCCAAATCGCCGAAAGAGAGCCATTCCCGGCTCACCAGGGAGCCCAATGTTTGGGCAAGTTGCCTTTGCCGTTTTGGAAAAATGCCCTGCAGGGTAAATCCGAATATCCGTACCGGTTTATAAGGGTAGAAAAGCATTTTGACGAAAATGCGGTTGCTTGCCCACCCAATAAATGCCGAGGAAAATGGTATAATGATCAGTAACCACCAATTCATAAGTGAAACTTTATTAATATCTAAACGCCTTAAAAATTCGTTCCGGATAGACAGATCTTCTTCCGGGTTTTAAAATAAAAAACCCCCGACAAAGATGTCGGGGGAGATATCTGAGGGAGGATGAAGGGTTTCGAACCCTCGACCTCTAGAACCACAATCTAGCGCTCTAACCAACTGAGCTACAACCTCCGTGTTCAGGTTGCAAATGTAGGGAAAAAATTGTTTTAGTAACAAATCTTTCTGTAAACCTTTCATCAAAATGGCTTGTTAATTATCACATTAGTGCAACAACCCATCTTTTTTATCGTTATTTTTGAATAGATGCCTAAAGTTTTAAAATATATGCTACAACGAAAAAATTTACCCATAGTTCTGCCTTTGTTTGTTGCGGGAGTGTTCCTGGCATTCAGTTCGCTGGGGTTTGGATTGGGTAAGGGTACTCCACCCACTAAGTATGAAAAGATACTTCATAATGTAGGAGAAATGCTTGCTGAGATCCATTACAGTCCCAAAAAGATCGACGATAACTTTTCCAAAGAAATTTTTAAGAAATACCTGGGCGACAAGATCGACGATCAAAAGAATATATTGTTACAGTCGGATATTCAGCAATTGAAGAAGTACGAAACGAAGATCGACGATGAGATCCTGGGCGGTCCCGTACAGTTTGTACCTGCCGTTTCTGAGATCTATAAAAAACGTTTGCCTGAAACCGAGGATATCTATAAAGAAATACTGTCAAAGCCTTTTGATTTTACAAAAGAGGAGACAGCTAACCTGAATGACGAGAAACTGGATTTTCCCAAAAACGAGGCTGATAGAAAAGAAGCCTGGCGTAAACGCTTAAAATATATGGTCCTTGAGCGTTATTACGACCTGTTGGAAGACCGGGAAAAGAACAAAGGCAAAGAAAATTTTGTAGCAAAGACCGATGAGCAACTGGAGCAGGAAGCCCGTGACCGGGTTTTGAAAATATTAAGCAGGAATTTCGATCGCCTGAAATTTAAAGTAAGCGATGATGACCGGTTTAACGAGTTTGTAAAGACCATCACTGAATCGATGGACCCACACACTACGTTCATGCCGCCTATTGACAAACGTTATTTTGATGAAGAAATGAGTGGCCGTTTTTATGGTATTGGCGCTTCTTTACGCGAAGAAGATGGTAATATCAAGATCGGTTCTGTGCTGGCTGGCAGCCCTGCCTTGAAGTCAGGTGAAATTGGGGTGGGCGACCTTATCATCAAAGTAGCACAGGGGGCTGCTGAACCTGTTGATCTTACTGGTTATACGGTTCAGGATGCCGTGAAGCTGATCCGTGGTAAAAAAGGAACGGAAGTGCGTCTTACATTGAAGAAAACGGATGGCTCTATAAAAACAGTTACCCTGATCCGCGATGAGATCATCCAGGATGAGACCTTTGCCCGCAGCGCTGTGATCAACACACCTAAAGGTAAACTCGGTTTTATTTACCTGCCTGAGTTCTACGCCGATTTCGATAATCCAAAAGGCGCCCGTTGCTCTGAGGATGTAAAGAAAGAGATCATCAAATTAAAAGAACAGAAAGTGGATGGCATCATAATGGACCTGCGTAACAATGGCGGTGGTTCTTTATACGATGTAGTGCAAATGGTTGGTCTGTTCATTGAAGGTGGTCCTATTGTACAGGTAAAAGACCGCGAAGGAAAACCGCAGGTTTACTACGATCGTGATAAATCAGTATTGTATGATGGTCCGCTGGCTGTAATGGTAAATGAATTCAGCGCTTCAGCTTCTGAGATCTTTGCCGCCGCTATTCAGGACTATGACCGTGGGGTTATCATTGGCAGCACTTCTACTTATGGTAAGGGTACTGTACAACGTAACATTGGTCTTGATAAAACAATGGGTTTCCTTGATCCTAACAGCGAATTGGGGACCATTAAACTGACCTTGCAGAAATTCTATCGTATCAATGGCGGTTCTACGCAATTGCGTGGTGTGGCTTCTGATGTGAACATCCCCGATATTTTCGAGTATACGAAGATCCGCGAGAAAGATAATCCGGATGCGCTGGCCTGGGATGAAATACAAAAGGCTGATTATAGCCGCTGGAAGTACGGTCTTGACCTGAGCCCGATCAGAAAAGCCAGTGCTGAGCGTCTTAAGAGCAATGCGCTGTTCACCACCATTCACAACAATGCAGAATGGCTGGCCAAACAAAGCGATAGAACGGTTTCATTGAGCCTGAAGAAATACCAGGAAGAACAGAAAAAGAACAAAGTGATCGCCAAACAGATAGAGACACAGAATAAATTACCGCACGAGTTGAATGTAGATCCCCTGATCGAAGATATGAAACGGGTTGAGTCTACAGGCGATGTTGCCAAACTGGAGCGCTTTAAGAACTGGTTGAAGCTCCTGCGTAATGATCCTTATCTGGATGAGGCTACCAACGTATTAAACGACATGGTAACCCAAACCAACCTGGTGTATGCCAATGTAAACAAGAATTAAGAACAACAGTCGATTCTTTGTATATATAAGAAAAAACCGTTCTGACAACAGAGCGGTTTTTTTATTGTACTGGTGTCGATTTCTTTACTTTGATCGCTGGTATAAGAGTAATTTTCAGCTTATTTTTGCACCCATCCGATGAACATGAATATATTAGACCAATTTAAGCAGATAACCACTTTCGTCTTTGATGTAGACGGCGTACTGACTGATGGTACGCTGTTTGTTTTTGATGACGGACAGTTTGTGCGCCGCATGAATATAAAAGATGGGTTTGCCCTGCAGCTGGCTGTAAAGAAAGGGTACCGTATAGCGGTGATCTCCGGGGGGGCAAGCGATGCCGTTATTCAACGCCTGAACCGGCTGGGAATACAGGATGTGTTTATGCAGGTCACTGATAAAAAAGGCAAATTGACGGAATATGTGCAGCAGCATAATTTACAATGGAGCGAAGTGTTGTTCATGGGAGACGATATTCCCGATTATGACGTAATGAAGCAGGTTGGTTTGCCTTGTTCACCCGCCGATGCGGCCACCGAAATAAGACAAATAGCCAAATATATTGCTCAGTTACCAGGCGGACAAGGTTGTGTTCGGGAGGTGATTGAAAAAGTGCTGAAGTTGAATAATAACTGGGAACTGAGCACCGATGTGGCGAGTAAGTAACCAAGGCTCAATATCCCAATATCCCCAATATCCTGAACCCGAAACTTATTATTAAATGAAATTACTGGCAGCATTTATACGCCTTATACGTTCAGTGAACCTGTTGTTCATTGCCATTACCCAATTGCTGTTTCAGTATTGTATTGTAGGACCGATATTTAACCATGCGCAGGCAACACCTGTGCTTCCCACGCCTGTTTTTATAACCCTGATCGCGGCTTCTGTACTTATTGCCGCTGCCGGTTACATCATCAACGATTATTTCGATTTAAACATAGACCTGGTAAATAAACCCGACAAGCTGGTGGTGGAGAAGATCATCAAACGCCGCTGGGCCATTATCTGGCACCTCGTGTTGTCGGGACTGGGGGTATTATGCAGTGCCTATGTAGCCTGGAAAACCAGGTGCTGGTGGTTGATACCCGCCAATATTGGTTGTGTAGGCGCCCTGTGGTTTTACAGTACCATATTTAAGAAGAAACTGCTGAGCGGCAATGTGATCATTTCCCTGCTTACCGCCTGGGTAATTTTGGTAATAGGGTTTATTACACATTATGTGGTGCTGAAAAGACCAGAGATGTATGCGGGGGTGGAAGCATCCAAGTTGATGCGGCGGACATTCCTGTATGCTGGTTTTGCTTTTATTATATCCCTGATCAGGGAGGTGGTGAAAGATATGGAAGATATAAATGGTGATGTCCGGTATGGCTGCCGCACTATGCCCATTGTTTGGGGAATAAACGCATCCAAAGTATTTGCCGCCACCTGGCTGTTGGTATTACTGGCGGGCGTAGTGGTTATGCAGGCCTATGTATTGCCTTTTAAATGGTGGTGGGCTGCAGGCTATAGTGTGGTCTTTATTCTTATACCTTTGTTGATATTGCTGCGTAAACTGGTCAAAGCCGTAGCACCGGCTGATTTTCATACCATAAGCACCTGGCTAAAGTTGATCATGCTGAGCGGCATATTGTCTATGTTGTTCTTTAAACTCTATACATAAATGAACGGTCTCCGTATCATCCTGGCTTCCCAATCGCCCCGGCGTAAACAATTACTGGAATGGGCTGAAATTACATTTGACATCATGGTACAGTCTACCGCTGAGACCTTCCCGGCCGACATGCCGGTGCCGGAAGTGCCTGTACACATTGCCCGCGAAAAAGCAATTGCCGTACGGCAGAAATATGAATCGCTACACGATACCAATAATATTATAATTGCCGCCGATACAGTAGTGGTGTTGGGAACTACCATCATTGGAAAACCCAAAGATCGCGAGGATGCAATAGAGATACTAAGCCGGCTTTCGGGTAATAAACACCAGGTAATAACCGGGGTTGTACTTTTAAAGGGACAACAGGAAATTGCTTTTGCAGATATTACCGATGTTTGGTTTCATCCACTTACCCGGGAGCAGATCGCTTTCTATGTAGATAAATACCAGCCATACGATAAAGCCGGCGCGTATGCCATACAGGAATGGATCGGGGTAGTGGGGATAAAATCTATACAGGGTGATTTCTATAATGTTATGGGGTTGCCCGTTAGTAGGGTGGTAACGGAATTGAATAAGTTAGTAACAAATCAGGGAAAATGAATATATTTAGGTAGGAGGGTCTGATTGTAGCCAAAAATTCAGCTCTGATAGTAGCAGCATTTTCTAACTTGAAAAATTAGTACAATGACAGAAAGGCTGCTGCAATACCTATGGCAATTTCAGTATTATAATAAACAAAGCTCCATTCTGGATAATGGAGATATCTTTCAGGTTATACATCCGGGCCGATTTAATACCAACCAGGGGCCCGATTTTCTTGAAGCTAAAATAAGGATTGAAGATACTTTATGGGTAGGGCATGTGGAAGTGCATGTAAAAACGTCCGACTGGTACCGGCATGCCCATCAGTTCGACCGTAATTACGACAATGTAGTATTGCACGTGGTATGGGAAAACGACCTGCCAGAAAGGGATACCCGGATCCCGGTTTTTTCCATGCACTCAAAGGTTTCCATGTTGTTACTGGAGCAATATAAATACTGGATGGACAGTGCCGGTTTTATTGCCTGCGGAAACCAGATCAGGGATGTATCGCGCATCATCTGGATCTCATGGCGGGAGAGGTTACTCGCGGAGCGCATGCAACGCAAATCGGCCATGGTGTTCTCTTTTTTATTACAAACCCATCAACATTGGGAAGAAACTTTCTGGTGGTTGCTGGCACGCAACTTTGGAGCTGCATTAAACTTTGAACCGTTTGAAGCAATGGCCAAAACCCTGCCGGTAACCTTGCTGGCCCGGTACAAAAACCAGTTACCGGTGCTGGAGGCCTTGTTGTTGGGCCAATGCGGTTTGCTGGAGGGTGATTTTGAAGAGGCTTATCCCATCAGGCTGCAGCGGGATTACCTGCACGTAAAAGCCAAATACAAACTGCAACCGGTAAGGCAATCAGTGCATTTTTTGCGTACGCGCCCGGTAAACTTTCCCACCATCCGGCTGGCCCAACTAGCCAGGTTGCTGTACCGGTCGAGCCACCTGTTTACGTTTATCAAGGAAACAGCACAGCTCAGTGATATCAGGAACTGGCTTGCTGTTACCGCCAGTGAATTCTGGGATGAGCATTATACCTTCCAGAAAAGTTCGGTCCACCGGTCCAAGAAGCTGGGCAATCAAATGATCGATATCCTTATTATCAATACGGTGGTACCAATTTTATTCGCCTATGGTCTTTTACACAATGAAGAACAATATAAGAACCGGGCTTTGAACTGGTTAGATGAACTGGACCCGGAAGTGAACGCCATAACCAATAGTTTTACAGACCTGGGCATTGTTAATAAAAGCGCCTGCGATTCACAAGCCCTGCTTGAGTTAAAAGGACATTATTGTGATGTCAAAAGATGTCTTGATTGCGCTATGGGGAATACCTTACTAAAGCGGTCGGTATCGGTTTATATGGAAACATGCACTTAATACCCTTGAAAAAGTGCTATAAATGCTTTATTATTGCCGGATTATTCCGCCCTTGCTGGCGTAAATACCCTTTATATTTAGATTGTATATATAAGTATGATTAATGGACAAAAAGTAGTGGTAGTGTTGCCGGCCTATAATGCAGCAAAAACACTCAAGCCAACCTATGATGAAATCGACAGATCGATAGTGGATGATGTGATCCTTGTTGATGATGCGAGTAAAGATGATACCATTGCAGTTGCACGCCAAATTGGTATTCAACATATTGTACGGCACGAGAAAAATAAAGGTTATGGTGGTAACCAAAAATCCTGCTATAATAAAGCATTGGAAATAGGCGCAGATATAATTGTAATGCTGCACCCCGATTACCAGTATACTCCTGCACTGATCACCCCCATGGTTTCCCTGATAGCCAATAAAGTTTACCCGGTTGTGCTGGGTTCCCGCATATTAGGCAAGGGCGCTTTAAAAGGTGGCATGCCCATGTACAAATACCTGTTCAACCGCATGTTGACCATGACGCAGAATATTCTGATGAACCAGAAATTATCTGAGTACCATACCGGTTACCGGGCATATCATAAAGATGTGTTGTTGGCGATACCTTTTCAGGATAATTCAGACGATTTTGTATTCGATAATGAGCTGCTGGCCCAGATCTTTTACAAGGGCTTTGAAATAGCCGAGATCACGTGCCCCACAAAGTACTTCGACGAAGCATCTTCTATCAACTTTAAACGCAGCTCTATTTATGGGTTGGGCGTTTTGCGGGTAAGTTTTCAATACTTCTTTAATAAAATAGGGTTAGTAAAGTCTAAGTTGTTCAAAGGGTTAGGTAAGTAAGTTGACCGGCTAACCAGTTATTATATTCACGAGGCTCCCCGATTTATCAGGGAGCCTCGCTTATTTTTTTATACGACCTGTCAGGTTCGCCATTTGAGCTTAAACGAGCAGAGTGATTAGTGATCCCCGCAAAGCGGGGCAGGCTCTGACAGGTCATGAATAGAGAAGAGAGCAATACCTGTCAGCGCCTGCCCCGATTCATCGGGGTCTGTTCATCATCTTAGCCCGGCAATTTAATGAGGCAGACCTTACAGGTCTTGCTTTTACGATTTCGTTTCCCATTTGGTAATACGCTGCGACCAGCTTACCAGCAGGCTGTTATTAGCCATATACAACAACATCAGCGGAAATATTTTAAACAGCCCTCTTTTGGTTGAGTTGTTCAGGTCGAGCAGGGGTAACAAATAACTCATCAGCGGGAAGCCGATATATATTACCAGCACGGCATACAGCCAGTAACGGGTAGTACCGTTCAGTTTGCGTTTGATCACAAGTTCGAGCAGCAAAAGCAAAACAAAGAAGTAAATGAAATAGCCATAGTAGCCTACCCCCAGATCGCTAAAGATCAGTTTACTGTTGATATCGGAAAAGCGGGTGAAAAAAGGCGACAGATCGCCCAGGTTCTTATTCACCAGTCCCTCAATATTATACTTGGCCGGCAGGTACCGGTTAATATAAATAGAGATCGACAACACATACGCCAAAACGGAAGGTACTACATACCAGGCGCTGCTTATCAATCCTTTTACAATGCCCGTTTTATTCTTCCAGTGGAACCAGACAATGGCTGGTGTCATCAGGCAGGCCAGGATCAGGGTCTCTGAGCGGATGTATGTGGCAATGGCCATTAACAAACCGGCAAAAGCCAGGTAGTTGCGTTGCTGGTTCTGAAAAAATTGATACAGGAACCAGATGGCCAGGAAAAAGAAGGCGGCATTACTATAGTCGAACAACACCATAAAGGTATAAGCAAACATTTCAGGTATGGCCATAAAGAACAAGACCAGCAAACCGGCAAAGATGCGGTGGATGCTTAAGGTAAGCGCCTGGTATAAAAAGATAAGAAAACAAGCCACGATGGTGCTGAGCCATACCTGTCCGAATTCGAACCCGGCATATTTATAAATGATCTGTAAACAGGTTATAAACGGGGGTTTGAAAACGTTGTTGGTAGTTTCGAGGTTAACGCTAAAAACAGAGTTGATCATTGTTTTTTCGCGGATGGCAAATTCTGCAATTACCTCGGCGCCCGAAGTAAGGTCACGGGGAGTAGGGGGGAAATAAAAACAACGCCACGCGCTCACAAATACTATAAATACGATCATCACCACAAAGGGGATCTCATATAGTTTTACCCTTAGCTTAAAGTTGGCCTTCAGTTCCTGCATACGGGCAATACCCTGCCTGAACTTAATATTTAACAGCACACAGGCCACCAGTATAGAAATGAATACATTGGTTGAAGTGAGCGGAATGTAGGCCAGTTGTAAAATAAAGGGCATGATGGAAAATACCGCCACCCCTAATAAGATAGCCAGGGAGATCAGCAAACCCGGTTTCAGCTGTATATTGAATAAGGTGATAAGGCCAAATCCTGCAATAAACTGTATGATCGTTAGTAATAAAATGATCATTATGCCACTCATAAAGAAATTTTGTATTTGTTAAAGGAGGCAATGGTATCCAGTAAAGCCTGTTGATTGGTAACACTATCGAATACCAGTCCGCCATTTCGGACAGTTATGTACCAGTTGGCCTTGTTGGCTTCCGGGCTATTGGCCCAAATGGTTTTTAAGCCGGTGAAGTAGTAGAAGACGGCCGGTTCGGGAACGTGGATCTGCAGCCCATGGGCGTTGAAGTAATCAGAGGAGGGGATCAATACCAGGGTTTTGCTGGCAATACCTCTTTGTTCAAAAAAGCCGCTTACGTTTTTGGCGAAGATGTAATCTGTTTGATAACGGGCCAGTTTACGTTCTTCCAGGTCGAGGTTAAGCTTTTGTTCTTTATAATCTTCCCAATAGGGCATGATCCGTTGATCGAGCCACATTTTATTAGGTTCCAAACCGAAGAATATGATCAGTAAAAAAATGGAGGCTACCAATAAAATGAATGTTTTAAAACCATTGCTGGTAGCAGGGGCAGGCTGTTTTGTGGAAGTAGCAGCCGCTGATGATGGTTGAACCGGTTGAGAACCTGTACTGCCAGCACCGCCCGACTGCGATACATTTTTGTTCTTTTTCATCTAAACAGTTTTATATGTTTCCGATGGCTATTGGTTGGCCAATTGTCCGAAAGCTTGGTTAACGCCTTGATTTTGCAAATATTATATCTTTTATCGGGCTTCGTTGGCCAACAAATTAATTTTCGGCAATGATATACAATTTAGAAGGAAAAATGGGCTGCCAGGGAAAATAGCTGTATTACAAAAAAGAAAAAAGAGGCGTCCGCGTGCAGGCGGATGCCTCTTACCCAGGGATCATAAGACATTGATGGCTTCTTTAGGAAGTTTGGAAACCCCGCCCTTTGCGGGATCATCGATGGTTTTTCAAAGTGTATTTTTGAACTATTAATAAAACAATCTCAAACCGTGCCTTGCACGCGTCAGATTAACATCAATAATATGTAAGGAAGCTGCTATTTATGAGTGGTCGCACTATGCCTTTATTGTCCAAAGATGTCAGGAAAAGGTTGAAGCTGAATTCATGATACACCACTAAAATCATTCCTATCTTTTTAGTTCTATAAAAAAATGTATATGGTCAATTTATTTGGGTGGGTTTACATCAAGCATTATGCCATCCTTATTTTCAATTAGCGCTATTTCGCATGTACAATCACTTGAATGTTAGTAGTTTATTTTTTTAATGCCTCATACAGCTTTTAAAATGCCCGATAGGGGCATGATGAATGTCATAAAAAATATTAACAGCTGAAGCCCCCATCACAATGGATCACGGTACCGGTCATGTAGCTGTTACCGAGAGTGAATACAATGGCATCGGCAATTTCTTCGGCGCGGGCTACCCGTCCTGCTGGTATATTGCCGGTTAATTGTTGAAAGGCCTGTTGTTTGGCTGCTTCGGGTGCAAAGTTCCACCAGGGCGTGTCTACAACTCCGGGAGATACAGCGTTGATGCGGAGGGGTTTTAACTCCTGAGCAAGCACGGGGACCATTAATTCCAGGGCGCCATTGATGGCTGCCAGTCCGGATGTGCCCGGTTTTTGGGCTACCGAGGAAATGGCCGTTATGAGGGTAACGCTGCCGCTGTTATTCAAATAAGGTAATGCTGCCTGTAAGGTGTTGAGCTGGGGCCAGAATTTTCCTTCAAACCCTGCCCGCAGATCGGCTAATGACAATTCTGCAAAATTGCCCATGCCTTTTGACCCACTCACTGTAATAACCAGGTGATCGAAAGAACCGGTTTGTTTGAAAAATGCATCGAGTGCAGTACGATCGCTGCTGTCTACTACCTGGGTCTGAATGTTTGATGTTTGCTGTATGGCTTTTAATTTTTCAGCATCCCGACCGGTAATAGTTACCCTGGCGTTACTGTTAGCCAGGGTTTGCGCCGTTGCCAATCCAATGCCTGATGAACCGCCAATTACAATTACTTTTTTGTTTTCGAATACTCCATTCATTTTGTTCTGTTTTTGTTAGAACAAATGTCTGACGATAGTACCGGTTAGTAATTGACCCGATCATGCATTGTATTGACCCAATGCATTCTTTCGAAAATACAGTGGGGTTTCACCGGTCATTTTTTTGAAGAAGCGGTTAAAGGCAGCCGGTTCACTAAAGTTCAGCTGGTAGGCAATTTCCGATACGGTTGCTTCGGTATATTTCAGTACGGCTTTTGCTTCCTGCACCAGCATGTCGGCAATGGATTCGGAAGCTGTTTTACCAGTCACATCTTTTACCGTGCGGTTTAAATGGTTAGCACTTACTGCAAGCAGGCTGGCATAATCGGTGACCTTTCGTTTTAACAGAAAATGCCGGCTTACCAGTTTTTGAAAATGCGACACGAGGTATACGGTATCGCCGGTATCGGCTGATACATGCAATTGCTGTCTTTCATAACTTCTTTTAGCTTCCAGCAACAATAAATATAGATACATGCGGACCGCTTTTTCCTTACCGGGACGGTTTGCTTTCAGTTCTTCATTCATATTCAAAACGAATTGCTGCACCCGGTCAATTTCCTCAGGGGCCAGTTGAAACAACGGCTTACCCGAGTAGTCAAAAAAAGGAAACTCCCGTGGAATGTTGGCCGCCGGCACCAGGTCGTTTAGAAAGTCTTCATTGAACAGCAGGTAATAACCAAAAGCATCGGCGCTGATATTGCTTTTTGAGAAAACCTGGTTGGGCCAGGTAAAACTCATGGTGCGTGGTTGGTGTTTGAAATGTTCCAGGCCAAGTTGCATATCCACCTGTCCGGTTATAGTTATGCTTATGCGATAGAATGCCGATTTCAAAGGACCCAGCGAAGGTTTTAATCCGCGGCTTGAATACAATTCAAACCCCGCAATGGGGTGAATGGTATCGAGGTTATTATAACCGAAATCAGTCGTATCGTCTTCCTGCCGGTGCAAACCCCTGAACCCCTTTAATACATATTGTGGTATGGCGGCGGAGTCGCTTGTTGCTTTTTTACCCATGGGAATCTTCTATAGCGCAAAGGTATTGCAAAACGGGAAGACCTGTAATTGCATCTCCGTAACGGGGCACTCCGACGAGTCGGAGCGCCAGTAAAGGGGCAAGACCTGTAAGGTCCATCACTCGAGCTTGAGTAATTATTAGGTTGAATTGGACCCCGCAAAGCGGGGCAGGCTCTGACAGGTCTGGTTTACTTCGCTAAATACATTTGCAGCAAGCCGTGCCAAGGTTTGAGAACCAGACCTGTCAGGTGTACATCGTCTCACTGAATATTTGAGCTCACGAGGTACATCCTACAGATTCTTTTCTATTTTTTAATTCCAGATAAAGTCGAGCGGTACATTCAGCTTGATACCAAAGTTGCGGCCCATATTAAATACACCCATTCTGCCGGTGACATTATTTACTGCTGTATACTTTAACCGGCTTAAATGATTTTGATAAGCTACATCACCCAGGTTGTAAGCTGTAAAGCGAAGACTGAACAGGGTTTTACCTTTGCTTACAAAATCGCCGCCAATACCGGCATTGATCAACCAGTAATCGGGTGTGGCCGTCTCTGTATCGAAGCCGGTAAATGGATGGTCCTGTTTAAAGGTATAATCACTTTCCAGGTTCATGTGCAGGTTGCGCAGTGTTTTTCCTTTTGGTAAAAAGGTTACGGCCAGGTCGGTAAACAACCGGGCTGCAGGGATAAAAGGAATATCTTTTGTACCAGCTACTTCATTGGAAAATTGTGCGCGGGTATACGAAAAAGCGTTTCTAAAGTGCAACCAATCCAGCGGGTGGGGGTGAATGTCAAGGGCCAGTTCGGCGCCATATAAATTGGCATTGTTCTGGTCAAAACGATATACATTCAAGTCATCACCGGAATCAGGGTCGGTGAGAATGGAATCGGTACCTGCAGCGTTCAACACTTTTTCATAAAAGATAAAATTGGTGAGGTGATTATAGAACAAACTTGTTTCCAGCGACACGTGTTGCGAGTTCAGTTCAAAACCGCCATCTATCTGCAAACTGGTTTCCGATTTCAGGTCATTGGCGCCTACTTCATAGCGATTAGTGCCTTCATGTGCCCCATTGCTGGCCAATTCGGCCAGGTTAGGTGCTCTAAAGCCCCGGGCCACATTGAATTTAAGCGTAACAAGGTCACTGGTGGCATAGCTCAAACCTACACTACCCGATACATTGGAGAAATTGCGGGTAAAACCGGTGAACTTAAGCTGGTTGTCTATATCCATCGGTTTGCCTGTTACGTGACGGCTGTCAAACCGGATACCGCCATTGAGCGAGAGTTTATTTTTATGGTATTGGGTAAATACAAAACCACCGATATCGAACAGGTCGTAATCGGGAATGATCACTTCCGCTGCTTCATTGGTATTGTTTTGCGACATGCCGGTTACGCCTATGGTAGTTTTCCAGTTTTGGGTGGAAGGAAGATGCCAGCGCAGGGCATAGTTTATTGTTTTCAAATTAAACCAGGCATCGGGGGTATTGGCTTCGTCAGGATTACCATATTCCTGCCGTTGGTTTTGCTGATAGCCGATCGTAACATCGAGGTTTGTTTTGCCTACTTTAAAGTTATTGTCTGTTGAAACTTTAAAGTGCCGGATGTGCTGATAAGGGACCTCGGGGGTGATGGTCTTAAAGTCTTCATGAGTTGGTATGCCTTCGAGACCGCCGGGCATGGCTTTTATAAAGGCGCCGGTGGCGCTGTCGCGATCACCTTCGATCATCCCAATGTGTTGATCAAAGTTACTAACCATCAAATGGCTATAGCCCCAGGTGCCGGTATAGCCCAACATGCCGCCAAAGTTCTTATTATAGAATTTGGAGTTGTACACGCGGCCATCGTATTTGTTCTTATAATCTTCAGCGCCTTTGTAGGAGCCATACACATTCCAGCTAAAGCCATTTTTTGTGCCTGCTGCATCGCCATAAAAACCACGCAGGGCATTATTGGTTTGGTATTCACCCAATAGATTCGCCGTAATATGACCATCAGCTACGGGGCGTTGCGTAATGATGTTGATCACACCAGCCAGCGCATCACTGCCATACATTAAGGACGCAGGGCCTTTTAATACTTCAATCCGTTGAATGCTGTAGTCATCAATTTCAATCCCATGTTCATCACCCCACTGCTGACCTTCCTGGCGAATGCCATCATTGATGGTGACAACCCGGTTATACCCCAAACCACGAATAAAGGGTTTTGAAATAGCAGGCCCGGTCGACAAGCCATTTACACCCGGTACTGTTTTGGTAAGGGCATCGATGGCATTGGTGGCCGACACGTTAAAGAGTTGTTCCTTTTTTAATACTTCCACCGGTTGCGGCGATTGTTTAATACGGGTGGCAGAGGAAACGCCGGTTACCGTCACTTCTTCATTTTCTACTACTGCTTCCTGTAGCGCAAAATCTTTATGGGTTTCACCGTTTACGGAAACCGTTTCTATAATAGTTGAATAACCCCGGTAGGTTATCTCAATCAGGTATTTACCGGTATTTAAATTAGTAAGGCGGTATTGGCCTTTATCATCAGAGATGGTGCCTTTTTTCAGATCGTGTACATAAATGCTGGCACCGGGCAATGGTTCACCTGTATGGGCATCGGTTATTTTACCGGTAAGCACACCTGCCAGTGGTGCCTCAACAGGGGTAGCATGATGAGGTACTGGTGCAATTTCTTGTTGGCTATAGGAAAATAAACTTAATAAACTATATATAAATGTTAGGATAACACTGACTGGTTTCATAAATGAATGAATTTGTACAGTCCGCAAGGGCCTGTCTGGATTAAATTGGCTGTGGTTGTTTACCGGAATGATATTGAATGCATGCAATGACTTTTAATGCAGGATGCATAAAAGACAATGGTAGCAATGAATGAATTAAACAGCCAATGCAGGGGGAGCGCGAAGGGAGTGGAAGTATTTGAAAACAGCCGGAATGGTGAAGATGGGTGAATTGTGCGATTGATTAACGATGGTTACCGGCACTTCAATAGAAGGAACGGTGGTCTCCGTGAAAGGCAGATTGAAATCGTTGATACAACCGCAGGCAAATTGTATTTCCTGGCCTGAAATGGGTTTTGATGACGTTGTATGTTGTTTGGAAGCGTGTAACCAGTTGTGCAGATACAAACCCACACCCATCTTCTGGCTGAACACCAGAATAAGAAGAATGGTAGTGAGCTTGATTATGATCCGCTTTCCTGTCATCGCTTACAAAAGTAGCGGAATTTGCAACATTATTACAAATTTTCTAGGTTAATTCTAATCCCTGTTTTTAACGCCCCATTCCGAGAGGCTTTTCAGTATAGGTTTCAACGAGTTACCCTTTTCGGTTAATTCATATTCAACACGGGGCGGTACTTCCGCATAGACGATGCGATTTATTAACCCATCTTTTTCCATTTCGCGCAGTTGCAGCACCAGCATCCGTTCGGTCACATTGGGAATGGAGTCGCGCAGTTCGCTGTACCGCATTTTACCCCCGATCAGCCTGTACAGAATTGCGGGTTTCCATCGGCCGCCAATGGTATTAAGGGTGTACGACATGCCACAGTCCTTATCCATTTGCTGTTTATTAATGGTATTGGTTGAATTCTCTTTGCGCATTACTTACAATTTTGATAGTACCTAACAACATTATATGTACCGGCAAATGTACTATGCAGCCAATAGTTTTGCAAGCAATAAAAAGATTACTATGAAGAGATTAACAAACAAGGTTGTATTTATTACCGGTGGCAGTAGAGGTATAGGAGCGGGTATAGCTAAACGTATGGCGGCAGCGGGCGCCGATGTGGTGATCACTTATGTGCAGGCAGCTGATCAGGCAAACCAGGTAGTTGATGCAATTAAGAAAGTAGGGCAGCAGGCATTGGCCATTGCGGTTGACAATGCTTCTCCCAATGCTATTAATGAAGCGGTTGAAAAAGCGGTTGCCGCATTTGGCCGTATCGATATTCTGGTGAACAATGCCGGCATTTATATTGCCAAACCACTGGCAGAGTATACACTGGCCGATTTTGACAGTACTATGTCGGTGAATGTGCGGGCTGTTTTTATGGCATCACAAAAAGCGGCTCAATATATGCAACCCGGTGGGCGCATCATTAACATTGGCAGTAATATGGCAGAGCGGGTGGCTTTTCCAACCGGTACTTTATATTCTATGAGCAAATCGGCGTTGATCGGGTTAACAAAAGGCCTGGCCCGCGACCTGGGTGGTAAGGGTATTACCGTAAATATGATACAACCCGGACCGGTTGACACTGATATGAACCCGGCCAATGGCGCTTTTGCCGATGTAGTCCGTAGTGCCATGGCTATTCCTGCATATGGCAAACCAGAAGACATAGGGGAACTGGCAGTTTACCTGGCCAGTGAGGAAAGCCGTTTTATGACGGGGGCTTCATTGACAATTGATGGCGGATTTAGCATTTAATAAAGAGAAAAGGGATTGCGCTTTTATCTGCCCAATCCCTGTTCTTTTATAATTGTACAGTTATTTACTGTACGAGTATTTTATGAACATACTTTGTTTTGTTTATAGAAATAGGAACAAAATAAAGTCCTGTTTGCAAACCAGTAAGCCGTAGCGGTGAGCTGAAGGTATTTGCTGGCTGTAAAAAGTATTGTTGCCCTGCATTCCCGGTACTCGCTGAGCCGGCCACGGTTGAAATTATACCCGTTGCTGGTTTCGTCTGCAGCAACATTGTTCGTGTAGGCCAGTTGTGCCGAAGTGGCCGGTCCGCCATCTCCGGTGCTATTTAATGCGCCGCCGGCGACAGTAGTAATGATGCCTGTTGCGGCTGACACTTTTCTGATCCTGAAATTTACATTGTCAGGTATATACGGTTTTCGGCTGAATCAACCTGGATCCCGTAGGGGAAAGCAATGCCAACAGTGGTAGCTGATTTTCCATCGCCGATGCTGCCACCGGCAATAGTGGTGATCATTTGTGCGGGTAATGCGGTTGATATCAATAAAACCAAAGGAACAATAGAAACGGAATAGGTGTGCAGCCTGCCCGGGCCGCACTAAAAAACCCTCACCCCGGCAATACCGGGACGAGGGTTTTGTATTGACATGTTTGATTAGGCAGAAAGATTACAATGAAACATTTCAGACGAGGGATTACAAAGACGAAAATGTACCTGTATCCTGCTCCCTGTTGGGCTTCACATCAAAAATACTTACTCCATTGGACACACTTTTTTAATACCAGTAACGCTTGTTAAACGCTTTCCCACATGGTATTTTCGGTGGCTATCACCTGCATGGTTCCGTTAGAGGATAATGTTACGTTCTTTAATGTGTACAAGCCGGGTTTACAGTTTCCTGGAACTGTTAAACCATCAATGATTGCTTCAGCCGGTAAGCTGCCTCCGTCACCGGCATTAACCTTTTCTGTAATTTCGATTGATTGCATTGGGCAGAAATAAAGCACCATTTTGCCAAAATTGCTTTCTAATCTAACCGGGGAAATGTTAGCTGTCACTGTTTCACCATGCGACAGTTTTTCTTCTTTCATTCTTTGTTGCAATACATGCGGTTGAGAATAAGAAGTAATTACCACCGGAGTTGATTTTTCTGACTCTGTGGGTTTGCCCTTTGCACCAAAGAGATTGCTGAAAAGGGAGGTGTGTTCTTTTTTCATATCTCTTAAATTTTTAGTTACAAAAAACAATACTAAAAAGAGGTCATCTTATACAAGCGTATAATCTGTCTAATAACTTATTGTTCCGATCTGATCAGTAAATAGGATACAGAGATGTACAATTCGTCTTTCTTCGGATTCTGTTAGCGGTGTTAAAAAGGTTCTGACACATATTATCGGCTCAATAGGGTTGGAGCTAAAAAGAGGATAATATGATTCAATTAAGACTACCTAAAAATTAGACAGCGGTTACCTGTAAATTGCTGCTTTGTGTGTATAGGCGAAATGCATGCAAAAGGTATGCTGCTGTAAGCTATGCTTTCGTCCGGATGGTTCTCAAAATGGTGGTGGTCGATAATTCCGTTTTCTTAATTCATCAATAGATCCGGTGCCTGTTATGAAGATATTGAAATGCTTTCCCCCCACTTTGCAAACGCGCTGGTTATGTGCATACTTCCAATGATAAAAGATCAAATATTATGCCGGGCAAACACTTTTCCTATTGCTACAATAATTACTGTTCTCCTTTTATGATATCCTTTATTTGATGTTATTATTTTATTTGCCGCAAGCAGATGGTTATTGTTCTTTCACTTCTTATCTATACGTTGAATTGCATTGGTGCGTTGGCAATGTTATTGCCCTTTCACGGTGAAAGAAGTGTTAATACATGACGTAACTATGATCGCATGTACCAAATTAGACCTTAACAATAAACTACTGCCGGAAGCGATATTGCTCTTCTTTCTGTTGTTAGCAACCGGAAGTTGTTAGCTAACCTAATTTACTCATTTTTTCTGGTAAAGTAATGCACAGGCCCACATTAAAATTTAATTTTTACACAATTCTGAAGTTGCTCTTTGTCTGTCGAAATCAGGGAGTGAGAAAATACTACATGCGCATTATAAAACCGGGCAAATTCAGTGACGAAATAGGTATGTCTGTCGCTTGCAAAAAACGAGCTGTCCCTTTTTAAATCTTTCCTGTTTGCTTTTGGGGCACGTTTTGGCAAATAGCCCAGACTTACCTCGGGGTAGGTTTTCCCCAATGCGTCGATTATCCTGCGCTGTTTAACCATCTATGGTTAGAAAGAGGGTTGGCATTGAATTATAGGAACAGGCTTGATATGTATCAAATGTTATTCGCCATGGAAAAATGGTTCGAACTGATAAAGCAAAAGTTAGCGTCCTGGTTAGTGCTATTGATAAAAATGCTGCCTAATCTGATATTGGCCATTCTCGTTTTTACCGTTTTCTTTTTTATGGCCAAATTCCTGCGAAAAATAGTGTTCAGGCTGTTGACAAGGGTATCCCATAAACCCACTATCAGCGGGTTGTTTTCCAGCATATTTTTTATTGTTATCTTATTGGTAGGCCTTTTTATCAGTTTGCAATTACTGCATCTTGAAAAAACCATTGCTTCTTTACTGGCTGGAGCCGGTATTATTGGGCTGGCCCTGGGTTTTGCTTTTCAGGACCTCACGGCCAATTTTATTTCGGGGGTATTTATCATTTTCAGAAAACCCTTCGATGTGGGCAATATCGTAGATACAAACGGTTTTACCGGTATTGTAGAAGAGATACAACTACGTTCAACCACCATTCGTACTTTTCAGGGCCTGCACATCATGTTGCCGAATAAGGAAATATTTCAAAAACCAATTACCAATTATTCCCTGAGCGGTAAACGGCGCATTGATGTATTGCTTACTTTTTCCGGTAAGTTGAATTTACAGGTTATTGAACAACAAATAAAAGATGCTTTAGCCAGTGTTGCTGAGGTGAAGGATGACAGAGTGCAGGTTTTGTTTACCGATTATAATGGTGATACAGTTAAAATGGAAGTACATTGCTGGATCGACAATACCATTGAAATGGGATTCAATAATATCCGCGATAAAGTTTTACGGCAAATACATGCGGCCGTTACTCCGCATCTTTAATGCTTATCCGTTAATAATGGACCCACCGTTGGGATGCAGCACCTGACCCGTCATATAAGAGGCGTCTTTTGAGGCCAGGAAAAGATAGCTGGGCGCTACCTCAACCGGTTCGCCTGCTCTTTGTAATGGGGTGTTTTCTCCATGGTGTTTGTTGCTTTCCTTATCATTAGTAACGGTAGCAAGGGGCGTCCATATGGGCCCCGGTGCTACACCATTCACCCTGATCTCTTTACTGACCAGGCTGGCCGACAGGCTACGGGTAAAGGCCACAATGGCACCTTTTGTGGCAGAATAATCCAACAGCTGGGCATTACCCTGGTAGGCCGTTACAGAAGTGGTATTGATAATGGCGCTGCCTTTGGGCATATGCGGCAATGCCGACTGCGTGATCCAGATCATGGCAAATACATTTACCTGGAAGGTATGCAGCAGGTCTTCGGTTTTTATATCTTCCAGGCCCTGGGTCTGGTGTTGCGTACCGGCATTATTAACGAGGATATCTATACGGCCGAACTGTTTTACCGCTTTTTCTACCAATTGCCGGCAAAAGGCTTCCTGACTTATATCACCGGGTATCAGCAATGCTTCTCCGCCATATTTTTCTATTATCTTTTTAGTGGAATTGGCGTCTTCATGCTCATTCAGGTAATTGATGACCAGTTTAGCTCCTTCTTTGGCAAACAATATGGCTACTGCTTTTCCAATGCCGCTGTCGCCACCGGTGATCAGGGCGATCTTGTTTTTCAATTTACCACCAGGCTGGTGGGTAACATCATCAACTATGGGTTTGTGATCCATCTGTTTTTCACTGCCGGGCAATGCTTGGTTCGGTTTCATGGCTATGTATTTCTTGATAGCGGGAAAAAAACTGTGCCTGCTTTCTAAAGTATCAGGAACGATTAAAACCAAAAAGACGGGCATCATCGTCCTTAAGGCCCAATGCCAGCCGGGTTATGATCTGTGCTGCTATTATGCTGAATGTTATCCCATTACCACCCAACCCGAGTGCAAAATATGTATGTGGTTTGCCGGGCAGGCTGCCAATATAGGGCAGGCCATCTTTTGTGGAAGCAAATGTGCCGGCCCATTTAAAATCAGTTCTGAAACGGATATGGGGAAATAACTTCCTGAATGTCGTTTCAAGCGCCCTGGCTTTTGCCGGCAGGGCCCGGTCGCGCAGGTAAGGACTGCTAAAATCATCATCCCTGCCCCCAACCAGAATACGGTTATCGGCGGTTGTTCTCAGGTATAAATAGGGGCGCGCCGTTTCCCATATCAGGGCATTGCGATACCAGTGCTGGTTGGTATTACAGGCTTCGCTGATGATGGCATAGGTCGATTGCAGGGTTTGCACTTTTTGTGGAATGTATTGGGCCGATTCATATCCACAGGCGATCACCAGTTTCCGGGCCCTGATCTTTTTACCTTCTTCGGTTATCAGGGCTACTCCGCGCTGGTTTTCGCGAAAATGCGAAATAGCGGTATGGTCATATACTTCCACGCCCAGTTGCCGGCAACGATGCAACAAGGCATGCGTAAGGCTATATGCTTTTATGGCGGCTCCGTCACGCGATAGCAGGGCAGCTTCTTTTTTAAATCCGAATTTGTCGTTTATGGCGTTTTTGTCGAGCCATTGCAATGCAAAGCCATATTGTTTGCGAAGCGTAAATTCCCGTTCCAGGGCGGCCACATCTTTTTTGTAGGAGGCGAATTGCAAGCTGGGATGTCTCGTAAAACCGGCTTCCGGCCATTGGCCGCAAATGTTTTCGAGGTCATCGATGGCTTTCAGACAAAGCAGGTAACTGCGCACTGCATCCCGTTCACCCCGTAAGCCAATCAGTTCTGTGAGGGGAGTATCAATTTCATATTGCAATAAGGCCGTACTGGCAGCCGTACTGCCCATGCCTACATGGCGCTTGTCTACCACCACGGTTTTAAAACCCGCATGTACTAAACACCAGGCCGCCAATGCACCACTAATGCCGGCGCCCATGATCACCACATCGGTGCGTAGGTCATTTTGCAGAGAAGGATAGGAATGAATGATTCCTTTGTCAAGCAGCCAGAAAGGGTATTCTGATCTTAAGTCCATGTACAAATGCTAATTAAGAAATGTGCCACTGTTCAATGGCATATCATTTGAAACGTGTAATGCAGAAAGTTGCGCATTACCTTTTAAATGCTTACTGTAAATGATTTCTATAGTTTTACAGATAGCATTTATATTGGCGTTTTGCATTTTGATGGGCAAGTTATTGCTCAACCTGAGGTAGTAGAAAATATATATATTATATATATGGAAAACCGATGCTTGTATCATGGCATACATTAACATGAATAAAAACATATCGATAACTAAACAGTTGGATTTTCTTTCGGGCGGTGGTGAAATGGGAGAGCGGATTCGAAACTTTGACTGGGGAAACTCGCAACTGGGAGATCCGGAATCCTGGGAACAGGGTTTAAAGACCTGTATTCGCATTATTCTTACCTCAGCGCAACCCATGTTTGTATGGTGGGGACCTTCTCGTATCAATATTTATAACGACCAGTATGCGCATTTTTTGGGGGTAAAGCATCCGTTGGCCCTGGGCGCCAAAGCAGAAGACGTTTGGGCTGAAGTCTGGGACCTGTTGGTTCCCAAAATTGAAAGTGTTGAACGGAATGAAGGTACATATGACGATTCTATGCTTTTTATTATGGAACGTAAAGGTTACCAGGAAGAAGTATATGTGTCGTTTTGTTATAGCCCCGTGCCGGGCAATGATGGCTCTATGAAGGGCTTATTCTGCGTATGTGCCGACAACACGGAACGCGTTATTAATGAAAGGTCACTGCAAACCCTACGTGATCTGGGCGCCATCGCTTTTGATGAAAAATCATTAGACGTTATTTACCGGAACATAGCCGAAGCATTGGGAAAGAACCATAAAGATTTTCCTTTTGCCACTGTATATAAAATAGAGAACAATAACAATACTGCTGTTGCCGCTGCATCAGCAGGTACAAACAATAAACAATACATACTGCCTGCAGCCATTGAGCTGGGCACTTCCACAAAGAGTACGCGGGATTTTGGCGAAGCCTATGCTGCCAATAAAATGACCCTTTCCGAAGTAAATACAGAAATTAAGGATATTCCAAAAGGGGAGTGGAGATCAGCCGCCTCTCAATTCGTTTATATACCCATAAGCGCAGTGGGCAGCAATCATCCCTATGCGATCATTTTTGCGGCATTGAACCCATACCGGCTTTTTGATAATAATTTCAAACAGTTCTGTGAACTGATTGGTGAAAGGGCTTCCCTGGAGATCAATAAAATGCTGGCTATTGAAGAAGAAAGAAAACGGGCCGCAGAACTGGAAAAGATAGACAAGGCAAAAACTGTTTTCTTCAGCAATATCAGCCATGAGTTCAGAACACCGCTTACGCTCATTTTGAATCCTCTGGAAGAGTTGCTCCATCAGCCATCAGGTAATTTGTCGGCAATTGAAAGAAAAAATATTGAGACCACGCACCGGAATGCGGTACGGTTACTCAAACTGGTAAATACCTTACTCGATTTCAGCCGTATTGAATCGGGACGGCAACAGGCTAATTATGCCCTTACTGATCTGGTGGCATTGACCAGGAACCTGGTTGCTAACTTCAGGGCCGTTATTGAAAAAGCCGGAATGAAACTGGTTATAAAAACCGATACGATCGTTAGACCGGTGTATGTTGACCGGCACATGTGGGAGAAGATCGTTTTTAACCTGTTGTCCAATGCTTTCAAGTATACACTTGCTGGGACCATTACAGTAGAATTGTCGGCTGAAGACCAATATGCGGTACTTAAAATAATGGATACCGGCGTGGGCATACCCGAAGCAGAACTGCCTCATATGTTCGAACGTTTTCACCGGGTGCAAAACGTAACGGGCCGTACTTTCGAAGGCACTGGTATTGGTCTGTCATTAATAAAAGAGTTTACTTTATTACATAAAGGAGATATTGGGGTTATAAGCGAATTGGGCAAGGGAAGTACGTTCACTGTTCGAATACCATTAGGTAAAGAACACCTCCCAAAACAGCAAATAACCCGCGTTCACCAGGGCGATCAGGAAGATGCAATGATCACAAACATGTTTGTGGAAGAAGCCGGTACCCTGCTGGTAAAAAATAATGCAGCACATGTGAACGCGACCGACGGAAATGGTATGCCATTGATTCTGGTAGTTGATGATAATGCTGATATGCGCGAACACCTGCAATCCGTGTTAATGCCCCATTTTAAAGTTATTACAGCCATTCATGGGCAGGATGCCTTGCAAAAGATCCAGCAACAACCACCTTCGCTTATTTTAACGGACATCATGATGCCGGTTTTGGATGGTATTGGATTGTTACAGGAAGTAAAAGCAAACAAAGCAACCGCACATATTCCTGTAATATTGTTAACTGCAAGAGCGGGTGAGGAGTCGAAGATCGTAGGCTGGGAAACCGGTGCCGATGATTATCTCACCAAACCGTTTTCTTCCAAAGAATTGATCTCGCGGATCGCTTCCCAGATAAAGACCCAGCAGATAAGAACAGAAGCGCTGATGGATATTGCGGAACAAAAGAAGTATGCCAAAAAGCTGGAAGAAATGAATCGGGAGCTCACTAAAATGAATGAAGAATTGACCTCATTCGCCTATGTGAGCAGTCATGATCTGCAGGAGCCTTTGCGTAAGATCCAGATGTTCAGTAAACGTATTCTGGAAAAGGAAATAAATGTGTTGAGCGATGAAGGAAAGAATTTCTTTTATCGGATGGATAATGCCGCCAACAGAATGCAGTTGTTGATCAACGACCTGCTTACCTATTCCCGCACCAATACTTCGCAAAAGCATTTTGAAAAGACCGATCTCAACAGCCTCCTGGCAGAAGTAAAACAGGAGTTGTGGGAAAAAATAACCGCCACTGGTGCGGTGATAGAATGCGGACGACTACCCATTTTACCTATAATCTCATTTCAGTTCAAGCAGTTATTCACCAACCTCATTACCAACTCCATCAAGTTTGCGCGGACAAACGTGCCACCCCATATTACTATAAAAAGTGAAGTGGTTGATGGTAAAACCATCGATAAGGCTGCTGTTAATATGGAAAAGAAATACTGGCATATTTCCCTGGCAGACAATGGTACCGGCTTTGATCCCAAATTCAGTGAACAAATATTTGGTCTGTTCCAACGCTTGCATGGCCGCAAAGATTATGAAGGAACAGGTATTGGCCTGGCCATTGCCAAAAAAGTGGTAGAGAACCATAACGGTTTTATTATGGCAGAAGGCAAAGAAAATGAGGGCGCCACTATTCACCTTTATCTTCCCGCATAACTACTGCGAAAGCGCATATAAAGTTGCTTTGCCGGTTTTCTTACCTGCCAACCAGAACAAACTATTTACGATCAGTTGGCAATACTCCTTATTTTCAAATTGAAACGATAGTTCCTTATTGGTTTTATTGTCGTAATCAATATCATTATGCCCCATGTTCACATACAACAACCTGTACTTTTTGTTCGTCCATACAACCGGGTAATAGCCTGAATGCCAGATCTCATGTTGTTTGGGACCATTGCCCAAAGGGAAACTGGTTGAGTCTACGGACAGCAATATTTCTATATCGGGGTTTTTCCGCAGGTCGTTTTCCCATTTATACCATTCATTAGGCGCTGATGTAAACGTTTGCGGCAGGTACCGGGTTACCGGGTGATCTCTTTTTTCAACCCGTAAGATGGCAGGCGTTGGGTGCCAGGTATTGCCACTGTACTCACCAGCACCTAACAGCGTATTATGGTACCAGTTCCAGTTTTGCGGATAAGCAGAAGGGGTTAACGCAAAACCGGCAAAATGGAAACTCAGCAAGCCGCCACCGTGCTGCATATAGGTCTCCAACGCGGTGCGTTGCGCAGCATCATCGGGGCGGGTATCCAGAAAAATAACAACCTGGTATTGGGCGAGGTTATTCGTGTTGAGTAAACTCCAGTCGTTGGTTGAATCGTATTGGAAGTGAAACCGGTTTGCCTGTTGAGCAAACCATTTATTGGCTTCATGCACAAAGCTGATGTGCGCCTGATCGTGTTTGGCAGTATAAAAAGCCAGTACATGGAACCGGGCTTTTTGCTGGCAGACAGCCTCGTGTATACCGGTAACATGCTGAAAACATACGATGATCAGAAAGCGAAAAAGGAGCTGTTTGGCAGGCATCGGTACTATGATTTATCTTTTTTGTTAATGAGTTGGGCGGCGGCTTAAAAAGTTAATGCAAATTATGTAATGTACGATTTTTACACCAGTTAGGTGCCCGGTAATGTTTAATCTTGCATATGGAACAATCCGTTGAAATAACAGGGCAACGGGGCATTAGCCTGCGTTCATTGGTGCCAGCCAACGCCCCGGCGCTCGCTGGTATTGCCAATGATGCAGCTATTGCTGCTTGCATTAGAGACAGCTTTCCCTCGCCTTATACGCTCACCAATGCACAGGAGTTTATCCAGTTTGCAGCAGCAGACCCTTACTTACAAGCCTGGGGTATTTTTGACCATAATACGCTGGCAGGAGTGATCAGTTTGACCCGGCAGGAAGATATTTACCGGCACAGTGCCGAGATCGGGTATTGGCTGGGGACTGCTTTTCAGGGAAAGGGAATTATTACCGAAGCGATCGGGCTTGCCTGCCAACATGGGTTTAGCCAGTTAAATATGATCAGGATCTTTGCCCATGTTTTTGAGACCAATACTGCTTCGCGAAAAGCCTTGTTAAAAAACGGATTTGTTATTGAGGGCATAAGAAAAAAGGGGAGTATCAAAAACAAAGTCCTGCTCGATGATTACTTAATGGCTAAACTAAAATAGCAATGCCGGGAAAGATTGGAAAAATAATAGCCCAACGTACGGGCAATGAGAACCTGATCAATATACTGGCCGATGAATTATCGGGCACTGAACTGAATTCGCTGTTACTGGAGGTTTTTTCGCGGCGGGCCCAGCAACTATCAGCTCCCGAACTGTTGAAGCAATATGAAAAGAATCGTTTTGTACAGCCGGCGGAAACTGACTTCGTCCATCTTCTTGAAAGATCGCTGCAAACGCTTCAATGCCTGAGCAGGCATCAGTTTCTGCCGGTACAGGTATCGCCGCTTAGTCAGCTGGGTACCTGTTCGGTGGTGGCAACGGTTGACCAGGACAAAGTAGTTTCGGCTTTACGCAATTGTGAGGTGTTGTCTGATGCTACCAATGCGCTGGCGATGTATATCAGTAGTCAAAAGAAAAAGCAAAAAAATAATGCTGGCGGCAACCATATAAAATACTGCACCACACAACGGCATGTGCGGTCGCAGCCATTTCAATTAAAAGGATTTTCACCGCATTTCACTATAGGCTGCCTGGTATCATCGGGCACAGATACCGGTAATTTTGCTTTTGAAAAGCAAGCAATAGTAGAACATTTCTTAGCGCTGAAAGAGGTGCTGACCACTGTTTTTAATACAGGTGATGTCAGGTTCAGGTTGCAACAACGGGCTGGTTATCCCGATGGTTTTATTCCTGCTGTGCTGGCGTATCTTCATACCCAGGTACCAGAACTGGAAGTAACCCAGGATAAAAACCCCGGTTCCAACAATTATTATAAGGGGCTTCAGTTCAAAGCGGTGATCACTTTACAGCAACGGGACTTTGAAATTGCTGATGGTGGACTGGTAGACTGGACTCAACAATTCCTCAATAATAAAAAAGAACGGTTCTTTATTTCAGGGTTCGGACTGGAATTACTGAATAAGCTGGAGGAAGGACTGTTGTAGCTTATGGGCAAAGTGGTTTTTGAAAATGAACGATCTTCTTTTCTGCGGATAGCCTATCCGCAGCAGGCATTGGCTGGCTGCATCGCTTATTATTTTGAAATAGATACCACCCTTGCTTCAGGCCCCCTTCATATCACCGGATTGCCTTCGGTCAATACGCTTATTGCCATCGATCTTTTGAATGAACAGCCTATTCGCCTGATGGGGCATTTGACCCAGTGCGTTACCGGCTCCTATAAACCGGGTAGTAAAGCATTTTATGCCAAGCTGAAACCCGGCGTCTTTAACACGTTGTGCCCGGTTCCTCCTAATGCCATTCAAAATGATCAGGTAGCGATCCCTCATTTATTCAGGGACTTTTCTGCCTGGCAGTTGGCTGATCTGCCTTCATTCCGGCATCGGGTCAATTTATTTGAAACCCGGCTGTTGCGCTATCAGCCGTTTATGACCGGATATAAACAGCAATATGTGGAGTTGTTCACCCACGTTTTTTCAAATGCGCAATACTGTCAGCCGGAAAGTATACAGTCATTATGCAACCGGCATCATATCACCTATGCATCGCTCAGGCGGTATTTTTTGGAGCATACGGGGGTATCACCCAAGTACTGTCAGAAAGTAATACGTTTTAAATCGGCGTTACAGGCTTATCGTACCTTCGGCTATCATTTCAATTATACCGATTTTGGATATACGGATTATGCTCATTTTTGTAAAGATGCAAAAGGGCTGACCGGGAAGGCGCCGTTGGAGTTGTAATAGTTGGAGATGCAATTTTCAATTTTGCGCATCCTGATATAAAATCATATCCAGTTTATGAGATATCTTGTTTTTGGGTTGACCGTATTTTTTTTCAATAACCTGGCCGCACAAAATGTCGATCCGGCATTGTACGACGTAAGGGCGCTGTTGACTAAAATGAGTTATAACAACAACGAAAGATTCAAAAAAACGTTTCTCCTGGTTGATCAGGCATACAAGCCGGTAAGTATAGAAAAGATAAAGGAAATAGACTCCGTATGGGACCTGTTCTGTGATGATGATATAGAATTTATAGAATGGCAGATCAAAAATTATAAACCTGTAACATTCGACTCATCCTATGCGATCAACTGGACGCGGGTACCAATAGACGACTATGAAACTGTATTTCGAATTCGTTCTGTAAAGGACGACACGGACGCCTGGGAGGAGTATCATAAGAAATTTGGACCAGGGTATTTTTTGCTGTCTTATCCGCTTTTTAATAAAAGCGGAAATATTTGTGTGTTTTATGCTGAGTCAAGTCTCGGCTGGTTAGGCGGTGATGGGGGATATAGTATTTATATAAAGGAAAAAGGTGTATGGAAGTTTTTTCAAACCAGGGGTCAATGGTCGAGCTGAGCATGTAATAAAAAAACAAGAGCCCCGATTGAAATCAGGGCTCAATTGTGTTTATACGTCTCCCTATTTACTTGATAAGTTATGATTTTCAGTGATGGCGGTGCAAACTTAGTATGCATACTGGCAGATCTGTTTGCGTTGTATGCCAACAACCGGTTTTTGTATGTAAATGACATAAATATGTCTTGCCACCGGTCACTGCCAATGACCAACAATAACAAGAAAGGTGTGTTGCCCGCGCAAATGCCCTAACTTTTATCACAACACCATTACCATGAAATACGCTATTATCTTTCTGTTTGCTTGTACAACACACCTTGTGCTGGGACAAAACCGGGAGCTGACAACTGACAGCGCTGTTGCCATCCCTCCCGTAAAATTTGACGCGAAAGGCGCGCTGATAGTAACGGCTTCGGCTACTTCTGCCAATAATGATTTTGATTTCCTGGCCGGCAAATGGAAAATGTACCATCGCCGGTTAAATAAACGGTTGGTGAACTGCCACGACTGGACGGAGTTTGTTTCCTGGGATGAAAACCAGCCTATCTTAAGCGGTAAAGGCAATGTAGATACCTACCGTACTACTGAAATGCCGGGCATGGAAGGGCAGGCTTTTGAAGGGTTTACCCTGCGCACTTTTGATCCCAAAACCAGGCTGTGGAGTTTGTATTGGGTAGCCAGTAATGTGGGCGTGGTTGATCCGCCTATGGTGGGTTCATTTGATAATACGATCGGTCATTTCTTTTGCAAAGACACCTACAATGGAAAACCGGTCCTGGTGGTGTTCCGCTGGGACGCAAGAAATAAAGAACGGCCCATCTGGAGCCAGGCATTTTCCACCGATAATGGTAAAACCTGGGAATGGAACTGGTACAACGTATCTGAGCGCGTAAAATAACAGAGGGCCCGTTTGGACCCTCTGTAGCCTGTTTATCCATTGGCAATGAACGGGCTCTTCTTTATATATTCCTTAGCGAAAAGCTGGTCAATAAGAAAGTGGGCCAAACTGCCTGCGCCTATGGCTGCCCCCGGACAATCTGTTACGCTCACCGCCACCGGATAACGCCCGGCGGTTTGTTCAATCATGGGTAGCCGTACCAGCGTCCAGTCGATAGTACTGGTGGACAATAGTTCATACTCCAGTTGTTTATCAGCGGTGGAAACGGGATAGGTATTTTTCATCCAATCCGTAGCCTGGGCTGTTTTTCCCGTTTTATTGTCAAATGGCGTATCTACATTCAAACCGGTAGTAACTACATAGCGATGCACATTGCATGCCTTCATGGCCTGTATAACATGGGTGGTTGACTGGCTGAAAATAGTAGGTTCGCTTGCCGGGATGCCCAGGCCCAAGGTACTTATAACAGCCTGACAACCATCTATTAAATTATGGACCGCCTTATAGTCTGTAACATTTCCGGGAATAACCTCAACCAGTGGATGGATGGTTTTGAACTTTGCCGGGTCACGAAGGAGCAGTTTGATGGGGAGCTGCTGGGCGAGTAATTCCTGAACGAGGTATTTGCCTGATTTTCCAGTGCCGCCAATAACGGCAACTTTTATTATGTGGTTCATGATCTCAGTTAATAAAAATTGATAATAAAAATAAACTGCCCTGCTTTTCACCAGGAAAAGCAGCAATAAACGAGTATATCAATATTTATCAGGAGATTTTAATGTTGCGAAGGTACAGTATATGAACCAGTTAGGGAAGAAAAAGGGAGAACTGGCCAACGGTATCTGTCTGTTGGGTGTTTTACTAGCGTAGTTTTTCCCCCATTTACATTTTAACTTATCTTAAGTATGTTTGCGAAAATTAAATTGAATGAGCCGCTCTTTAACCCTAGCTTCTGTACTATTGTCCATATGTGTATTTTCTTCATGTAGAAGGGAAAGTGCAGATCTGAGCGTTGGCTTCCGTTTAAAGAAATATATCATCACGTTTGACAACTTTCCGGCGAATTATCATTTTTATGAACGGGACCTATTAGGAAAACTGATTGGCGAACGCGACAGCAGCAATAACCAGGTTTTGTCCATGAACCTGCTGTATGAAAACAGAGGCAGCGTATCAAAAGCTGAGTTTCGCCAGAATGGAGGCCCTGTAACATTTTCTTATGAATTTGAGATCGATGATGCTTATAAAAGGATCACTAAAAGACAACGCCGGGCCGGTACAATAGCGGTAAACGAAGATTATAACGTATATGCCTATGATAATGTAGGCCGGCTGATAGCTGATTCCCAGTATTCCATAACAAATGGTACCTATCAATTAGCATGGGTTTCCAAGTTTATGTATGATGGCGCAAATGCAACCCTGGCAGAAAGTTACAAAATGGAAAATGGAACGCTTGAATTATATGCCCGGTTGAAAAATGAATATGACGGTAAAATAAACCCGCTCAGGAACCAGGAAAACGTGTATTTCTATAATGAAGCCGGTAATGCTATTTATGCCATCGCTACAAAAAGCGCAGGGAATGTGGTAAAACAGTATCTGGCAAAAGGGCATGACGACTTTCAATTGGTACAAACAGCTTCTTACCAATACAATGCAAATAATTATGCGTGGCAGGCCAGTACTGTAAACGAAATACAACCTGGTATGAACGCCGTGACAGTATATACCTTCGAATAATTCAAGAATATCATAACAGTTCTGTTGTAGGCTTTATATTAAAAAAATCGTATACTAGCGGAATTATCAACGCATAATGGTTCGGCTGGTAACGATCATACTTATTTGCTTTACCTGGTGCCAGGTGTATTCGCAGGACACTGCCTGTTTAAAAGTTCATTTCCTCTATGGTTCCAAAC
This sequence comes from Niastella soli, assembly GCF_017742245.1. Classification (GTDB taxonomy): domain Bacteria; phylum Bacteroidota; class Bacteroidia; order Chitinophagales; family Chitinophagaceae; genus Niastella; species Niastella soli. Next base: position 785,675 of record NZ_JAGHKO010000004.1, on the reverse strand, counting down.
CTTTAAAAAAATATAAGGATACAGAACGGAAATGGTTTGGCGGCATTTTAGGAGGCCATGTAGGTATTGAAAGCGATAGCGATAAAATTGTGAACTTCCTGAAAAAAGGAGAGTTGCATTGGTTTGCTAAAGAGAAAAACCGGCATAGCCGGTATGGGGTCCATTCCGAAAAACAATTCTATTCCCTGTTTCACTACAACCCCGATAGCGTAAAAAGTGCCATCATTTATATTCCTGTTAGCGCTCGGCAGAAACAGCAATTCGATAGTATTACAGCAGCTTACCTGAAACAAACGCCCTACGATTATGCGTTTATAGGAATGCGTTGTGGCGCGGCCGCTTACGATATCCTGGCGCAATTGCATATTCTGCCCCGGTATAGTTATAGGAACACTTACCGGAAAATATTTTATCCCAAAAAATTGAGAACGCGCCTGTTAAAAGAGGCAGCCCAACATGGCTGGCGGGTGGTGCGGCAAAACGGATCAACTACCCGTAAGTGGGAACAGGATTGAACATGTCCTGGACTGAAACCTACACTTTAACTACTGCGATCAGACTGGCCAGCACCGTTAAACCCACTATTACCAGGTAAACTTTCACCGGTAAGGTTTTACGGCTGTATAAGCCATTTAAAGTGCTGATCACACCAAAAATGACCAGCTTGGGGACTACTTTGTAATAATTGATAACCGGGTATTTTAATGCTACCAGTAATAACCCGCTCACCAATATGGAAATACCTAATAGTAACCCGGTTTTCGGTAGTTGTTTTACAGGTTTGGGGTACAGCATTACAAGCAGGGCGGTATACCACAGGAATGCCACAAAATGAAGAATAAGGATAATATTAAACAGTATCATAAGTAAGTTATTTTACAGTTTTTGCACGTAAATAATAGCTACCCAGCAGTATGGCGATGATGACGGCTGACAGATGGGGGTAAAGGGCCGCTGTTTGAACGTTGGCTTGTGAAGCTACAATACTCATGTCAGTAGCTGGAACTATTACGGCGCAGAGCGAAAGAATGCCCAATGCACGATATTGACGGGTAAGCAGCAACGCTGTAAGTGCCAGGCCAGAGAAGATATCGCGGGCGCCTTTTAAATAGTGGAAGGAAAAATTGCCACCAGTATTCACCTGGATGCCATATGCGTGTTCCGCTTCAACAGGAACAAAGAAGAAACGGGCGCCAATAAAAACTAAACCAAGACCGGTAAGTAAACAGAGCCAGTACGCGATAATGGGTGTGATCTTTTTCATTTGCATTATGTTTATAATGCAAATGTCATCGACGGCACCAACTTTTTCATGCACCCAGGTTAATTAATGCAGGGAAAGCCTTTTTCTGATGCGGCTGAGTGATTGCGGTTTCACGCCCACGCAAGAGGCTATATAATATTGAGGTATGCGTTGTTGCAGATCGGGGTGCGCCAGCAGCAGTTTTTTATACCGCTGTTCCGGGGTGTCGGAATAAAAAGAATTCAGGTTTTGCAAAGCCTGTACAAATACCTGTTCAATGATCAGTCGGCCCATGCGCTCACCGTTGGCCATGGTGCTGTAGAGGCGGTTCAGGTGCTCGTAGGAGATAATGTACATGACCGTGTCTTCCAGGGCTTCTATGCTTTTAAGAGAGGGTATTTGCGGCACAAAACTTTCATAATTGCTTACAAACTCGTATTCCTTCGCGAAATAGAAAGTTTTTTCTTCGCCGTCCTCAGTTAAGAAATAACGCATCAAACCTTTTACAATGAACCCTACATGCCGGCAAACCTTTCCTTCCTGTAAAAATGGTTCCCCTTTTTTAAAGTGCTTTTCCGTAAAAAGGCTGGCGATAATTTCCTTTTCAGCTTCCCCAACAGGAACAAAGTAGGCAATGCTATTGAATAAGGCTTCCATATGGGAATAAAGATAAGCAATCAACAAATCCGAGACCCCAAAAGGCGACCTCCAGTATCCCCTTATAGGGAATTGCAAGGAGATCAGCCGGACCTCACAGGGACATTATCCCTGTCAGGTCCTTGTGAGGTCCTTGTGAGGTCCTTGTGAGGTCCCTGTTAGGTCCCTATTAGACCCGTTTGAAGTGATAAACAGATCTCAAAAATTATCGCCTGTCAGCGTTCTCTTATTTCATTCCCATTACGGGAATGCCCATAATTCAGCTTCGGTTTGTGTTCAGTTAAGCTTCGACCATCCACATTGTGAAAAGGGTGCCAAAATCCTGGGAAATTTCCTACTGTATGGACAGACCCTTTGCATTGGAACTACCAAAAACATTAAAATAGCAAACAGGAAATAAGATTGTAGCTTTATCTGGCAAAACTATGCTCCATGCAGATCAGTGATGTTTTTACTATTGAGAAATTCCGGGATAAATGTTTTGGACCAACAGAACTTACAACGGAACTTTTTAATAAAATACTGGTCATTGAAAAGGGAAGGGGTGAACTGGAGCTGGCTTATGTTCCCCATACCATTTCCAGGGGTAAGGTGTACCTGATTGGTAAAGATAAACGGGTTGTTTTCGGAGAAAATAAGATCAGCGGGTATTTATTACAATTCGATGATTCGTTCTGGCAAAAGACCCCACTCAGCGCCAATAACTGCAAAGAAGTACTATTCAACAGAAGCATAGATAGTTTTACGCTTATTCCCGATAAACAACATTTTGATCACCTGCTTGAATTACTGGAGCTTACCTATTGCGATTTTGAACTGCCCGATTACAGCAATAAACCCGATGTGCTGGCAGCCTATCTGAAAGTGATCATTATAAAAACAGCCAATATTCATTTCCTGCTTAAGGCCGATACAAGCTCTTATGACAGCAAGTTGTTTGAACGGTTTGTAGCCCTTGTTAGTGAAAAAGGAAACTATTTACATAAAGTCGATGATCATGCCGATGCATTGGGGATAAGCACTCGAAAACTCTCGGATGTATGCAAGAGCAAAGGAAAGAATGCCAAAAAAATGATCCTGCAACACCTGGTTAACGAAGCAAAGAAAGACCTGCAATTCACCTCCCGCTCTATAAAAGAGATTGCCGGCCAGTTGCATTTCGCCAATCCCTATCAGTTCAGTAACTTCTTCAAAAATCAAACAGGGTATAGCCCTAATCAGTACCGCGATCAGTTTGTAAAAATTGGTATCTGATATGTAATTTCTGGCATTTCCCGGCTATGAACTGTCAAATAGCTTTGCATAAAAATAAAAGCAAAGTAATATGTCAGTAAACAAACCAAAAGCAGTAGCAGGCATTACTATTCCCGATAGCACTATTGCAAAACAAGCCACCGAGCTGTTGCTGGAACATGGTACAGAATTCATTTATAACCACTCCTTAAGGGTATTTGTATTCGCATCGTTGAATGGGGCGAACCGGAAACTGCGATATGATCCTGAGTTATTGTATGTAAGTGCTGTTTTTCATGACCTGGGGCTTACTCCGCATTATAGCAGTGCCGATAAACGATTTGAGGTAGATGGCGCCAATGCGGCCCGTGATTTTCTTAAAGGACATGGCCTGCCGCCATCATCGCTGCAGCTGGTTTGGGATACTATTGCGCTGCATACCACTATAGGGGTAGCTGAATATAAAGAAGCCGAAGTTGCTTTATTGTATTCCGGTGTGGGGTTGGATGTAATGGGCGAGGGGTACCAGGAGCTGACTGAAGAGAACCGCGAAGCCATTATTAAACAATTCCCCCGTAATGGCTTTAAGAAAAACATCATACCCACTTTTTTTGATGGCTTTAAGCATAAGACGGATACTACTTTTGGTAATATCAAGGCAGATGTATGCGCCTTTATGATACCTGGTTTTCAGCGAAAGAACTTTTGTGATTGTATTTTACAGTCGCCTTGGAGTGAATAGGGCCCGCACTTCCTTCCGGTATAGCGCCCTGAAAGCGATGACATAACTTGTGTAATTTTGTGGTGTATTCAATACTACATTAAATTAAGGTTATGGCAATTACAAGAGAATTGATAAGAATAGAAAACCCCGAGGGTGAACCCGGTTTTCTGGGTGCAGGGCATATTGCACGGCCGTTGATCTATGATAATTACATCCAAAGCGATCCATTTATTTTGCTGATGGACGATGTGCTGGATAAGAAAGATACTAAACCCGTGGGCGGTCCCCACCCACATGCCGGTTTTGAAACGGTGACGCTGGTGCTTGACGGTGAGTTAGGCGCAGATGATCACAAACTGAAAAGCGGCGACTTTCAACTCATGACGGCGGGCAGTGGGGTAGTTCATACCGAGATCATTGATAAACCCGGCAACATGCGTATTCTTCAGCTATGGGCCAATCTTCCCCGGGAACACCGGCAGGCCATGCCCCGGTTGCAGGACCTGCCCCTGGCACATGTACCTGTTGTCAATGACAAGGCAACGCAAATAAAATTATACAGCGGTTCGCTGGCTGGCGTTACCTCGCCGATACAAAACTATGTACCCCTGATCATTGCTGATGTTACCGTTGCGCCAGGTGCATCGTCTGTGCAAAAAATACCAGCAAGCTATAATACCTTCCTGTACATTTTGCAGGGCGGGGTACAGGTGGGAGATCATAAAACCTGGCTGTATAAAGATCAGGTAGGCTGGTTGAATATTGTTGACGAGCACGGCGAAAGTGAATTAAAGATAACGGCAGGTGAGGAAGGCGTACGGTTTGTATTATACGCAGGAAAACCATTACATGAGAAAATTGTTTCTCACGGTCCCTTTATTGCGGATAGTTCAGAGGATATTGTATCGCTGTATAACCAGTACCGGCAGGGCAAAATGAAACATATTTCAACGGTGCCCGAAGAACAGCATTATAAATGGTAAATAAGTAACTCAATATAAAAGGGCCTGTAAAGGCCCTTTTATATTGATGGCTGGTTAGGCATGTTCAAGAATGCTTTCAGTTGTGTATACTCTCAATGTCGGGTTTTTAGCAAAGTCTTTTCTTACTTTGTCTACAAGCTCTTTATACGTGCCGCTGGTGTGATACGCATCGGCATCATCTTTTGTTTCCCAGGTTGTCATTGAAATATACTCATTCGAATTGTCCATGGGCTCCAGTAATCTGCAATCAAGATTACCTTTTTGAACTTTTACAACAGGTACAACCTGATCGCGGTAAACCCTTTTGGCCTGATCTACATTTTCTGGTAAAAAAGTGATGTAGGTGAGTCGGACAATCATAAATCCTCCTGTTTTTTAAGATGAAGAAAACGGAATTGTCAGGTGGGTCCAGACTGTGCGGATCTATTAAGGAAACAGGTAAAGTTGTTGGAATTGGAGTGTTAAGGTACAACTAAAGTTATTAAGTTGCCCTGGGAAAGCAGACAAATGTTTCCTATGAAGGCAACAACTAATATCGCATAATTGAATTGCTTATCCAGCTTTTCAATGGTCTTTGAGCTCGATCCATACCGGTGCATGGTCGCTTGTTTTTTCCCAGCCACGTACGTCCCGGTCAACACCTGCGGCCAGTAATTGTTTTTCTATGGCCGGGTTCAATAAGAAATGATCAATGCGCAGCCCGGCATTCCGCCCGTAAGCATTTCTGAAATAATCCCAAAAAGTATAAATGGTTTCGTCAGGATACAGCTTTCTGATGGCGTCGGTCCAACCCTGTTCAACCAGTTTTTTAAATGCCGCCCGGGTTTCGGGTCTGAAAAGGGCATCGTTCACCCATCGTTCGGGTTTATAAACGTCTTTTTCCGTTGGCATTACATTGTAATCTCCGGTTAGGATAACCGGTTTTTTTGATTTTAATAGTCCGGCAGCATACACAGTGAGGCGTTCAAACCAGGCCAGTTTATAATCAAATTTGGGGCCCGGGGCCGGGTTGCCATTGGGCAAATACAGGCACCCAATGGTGAGGTCATTAACAGTAGCTTCAATATAACGGCTGTGTACGTCCTCGGGGTCGCCGGGAAGACCTCTTTGCGTTTCTACAGGCAGACCATACTTCGATAAAATGGCAACCCCATTCCAGCTTTTTTGCCCATGCCAGATGGCATGATAGCCCAGGTCTGAGATGGCTTTTTCGGGGAACTTCTCCTGCGGTGCTTTCAGTTCCTGCAAGCAAACCACATCTGGCGAACTTTCCTGTAACCAGCGTAATAACACAGGCAACCGCCCATTGATCCCGTTTACGTTATAGGTAGCTATTTTCATTATAGAGATTCCTTTGCATCGAAATTAATGATTGTAAAGAAATTCATAATAGTTTCTTAAGTCAGATCATTAAAAATTTGGGGCATAGAACTTGTGTTTACTTCACGTTGCATGATGCTGTGTACTGTACCCTGGTAATATTCATAAAGACCTTTTTAGCCAACCGAGTCGCCTATTCATTTTGTTAAAAATTATTTTATGGATGTTCTTCAAGGGAAGCAACGGTCGTTTCCCACAGTTGCCATTGTACTGGTAATACTTGCTCTTTGCATTATTCCCGGCCAGCTATACGTGGCCAAACAATTTCCTGCCATTGCCGGGCGTGTTCAAATCAATCCCAGTCTTGTATTTCTGGATATCCCTGTGCGGCTGCCGCTTGACATAGACATGATCGTGGCGCCAGCGCTCTTTTTTCTTATTTATCCCATCGTGATCCTGTTTTCTCCGTCGAGGCGGCATCTGCTGCAACGGGTAAGAGCGGCTTTTACCGGATTGTTTGTTTTATTGTGTTGTGTGTTAACCGGCGGATGGATCTATTACCTGGTGAAAGACCATCTCACCACACAGGTAATAACGGGCATTAACTCATTTGGGATAAATGCAGATATCCATCTTCCATACCCCGGTTATGAGACCATCAATTTACGGGGAAGCCTGATCGTATTTGTATGCTTTATGATCGGACTGTTTATCTTTCTTCGAAAAATAAGAAAAGCACCTGTGGAGGGACTTACCCGCGAACAACGGATGACGCCTTATGAACGAATGTTGCAGGAACGACGACTGCAAGGGAGACAACAGACAAAAAGTACTGTAATAGAAAGGCAGCCACCAGTGATCATCCAGGCAGATCGCAACAGACAATCGGGCTTATGTTATTGTCAACCAGTTCTTCGGCTTGCACCCGAAGCGCTGTACTATATGCCGGTATAAAAATTGATGCGTTTAGGGAAACTAATATTATGGCAACAACAGGGATCAGGCAGCTTGAGGTGTCAAGCCCAGCCTTTAAAGCAGATGGTGAGCTTCCTGCCAAATATACCTGCGACGGAGAAGGCATAAATCCGCCATTGAAGATCAATAATATACCAGAAGGCACCCAAACGCTTGCCCTTATAGTGGAAGATCCTGATGCGCCCGGCGGCACGTACGATCACTGGATCGTGTGGAATATAAGACCCAACACTACGATCAATGAACATTCAAACCCCGGTATTTCGGGTAATAACTCAGCAGGCAAATCCGGCTATCATCCGGCTTGCCCGCCCAATGGCTCCCATCGTTATTATTTCCATGTATATGCCCTGGACCGGGAACTGGGCCTCATGCATGGGGAATCAAAAGAAAATTTAGTACAGGCCATGAAATCACATATCCTCGCCGAAGGCACCATTATGGGCAGGTACGAGCGCGAGGATAGATAAAACGAAAGCCGATCAATCTTCTATACCGGGAATATAAATTTTGCCTGTTTGTTCGTCCATATATCCCCGCTGACCGTTGGGCATTTCCACAAACAGGGCCTCTACATTAAAATCTATTCCAAGCACATGCTTAAATACGGGCTTCATGAGCTCAACACAGTTCATTTTCAAAAGGCCCTCTTTGTTGTTTAACGTGGTTTTTAAAAACCAGTGATCCTCAAGATCCAGGAACTCGATATTATCATATTGAAAGGAGACAAGTATTTGGCCTTTAAGGCCAATAAGACCGGTTTTGCCCTCCTTTACCGCTTTAATGATAGCAGGCTGTTTGTAGTCCTTGCTGTCGTAAAGAATTTTTTCTAAGGCCGTGTAACCTTGCAGGCTTGCTGATTGAAATACCTCTACGTTACCGGCTTTGTGGATCTCCAGATTCACTTTCCAGTTATTATTACCCAGGTTGTGAATATACAGATCTAACTTTCCTTCCATGTTAGGCTTTTCTCGTTTTGCCTCTACGACTCCCATTCCTCCGGAGTAAGATTCCTCTGCATTGGGATTTTCTACTTGTATGGCTTTACCGTTGCGATCAAAGCAGGCGGTCTTCCCATTTTCAATCCCTATAAAAATTCTCTTGTCATTGTGCCAGGCCCCTTTTAACTGGTCGTATTTGGCGGGAATTAACCAGGCATTGGTCTTTGTATCGATCAACCCGAATTTACCACCGGTTTTTACAAGGGCGCTGTGGCCGTTGTCCGTTTCTGCGAATTCAACCTGCTCAAAAGTGTTTTTGTTCCATTGTTTGTCGGTAAGGGTACTATACAAGATCTTCTTTCCGCCTTTATCTACAACAAACAGTTTTTCTTTACAGTAGCAATAATTCTCTATAGAGTCAAAAGCGCTGGAAGAAATCACCTTGCCCGTGTTAAGATTGAGCAGGATATATTTCCCTTTAACCATTCCGTAACCAAAAGGGCTTGATAGTGTCTCGATCTTATCGTAGGAAAAGGGGGTGAGTTCTTTATAATCGCGGGTGATGGTGCCATATTTTTTATTTTTCATGGCAATGGCAAAGGGATAACTGCCAACAAAAAAAGCAGGGATATCGAATTGGGGTGGCATAAGTACTTCCCGGTTAGCATTGGTTATGCCCCAAAGATGACCGTCGGAATACGGATAAAAAGTGAGCGGGGGTTGATAAGTATGGGATTGGCCAATACTTTGAAGCGAAAACAGCAGCAGGCACAGATAACCGAAGTTTTTCATAATAAGGATTTGCAGCTGCAAAGATATAAATCTGCCTCATAAATAAAAGTCCCGGGTATTTATTGAACTACTGGCACAAATCGGCTCCTATGGATTGTTGAGTAAAATTTCTATCTTGGCTGCTGCAAACTGGTAGAAATCCTATGAGAAAATTTATTGTTGGAGATATCCATGGTTGTTATGATGAATTGATGGAGTTAATAGAAAAAGTTGGGTTAACGGCTGAGGATATGCTTATTTCCCTGGGCGATATTGTTGACCGGGGAAATAAATCAAAGGAAGTGTATGAATTCTTTTTGAACCGGCCCAATAGCGTGGTTTTAATGGGCAATCATGAAAGAAAACACCAGAACAATGTCTTAAGTTATGCCCAGGAAATAGTAAAAGTGCAGTTTGGCAGCGAGTATGAGGGATTTTTGAAGTGGTTAGATGGACTTGACTATTTTTATGAAACCGAGGAGGCAATTATAATTCACGCCTTTTTTGAACACGACACGGAACTTGCAAAACAAAAACAGGAAGTGTTGTGTGGCGCTACTGCAGGAGACAGATACCTGGAAAAGAAATATCCCGAGGGCAGTTCCTGGACAGCATTTTACAAGGGTACAAAGCCAATCATTTACGGACATCAGGTAGTAGGGGAAAAGCCTGCAATATTCAATAACACCTATGGGATTGATACCGGTGCCTGTCATGGTGATTATTTAACAGCCATTGAATTGCCAGGTTTTATCATCCACCAGGTAAAGGCGAAAGCTGATTACTGGAAAGAACAACAAAGGACCTGGCAAATCCCCGTTTTAAAGGCTAAGAACTGGCAGGAAATGACTTTTGCCGATATAGATAAACAGCTTGAAAAACTGGCTTATATTGAGGATGCTGAAATAGTAAATTATTTGAATGACATCAGGAATTGGAAAAACGAGTTGGTGAATTCCTATGTGCCTATCAAAGCCCAAATTGAAAACTTTACCAATGAGCTGTTTGCAACACACCAGGGAAATTTTAGTGTGGAAGCAAACAAACACCTGTTCAAAACTTTTCTCTTCAAAAGCAGAGCAAACAATCTCACCCTGGAGGATTTGCAAAAAAGTTTGAATACGCCTAATAAAGTAACGGCATTAAAGGGAGCATTAAACAACGCAAAACACCAATAATAAAACTGCGTCCCGGTATACCGGGACGCAGTTACCATGTAAAGCGGTTATTTATACTTATTTTATCAATATTCGTTTATTGATCAACCGCACGCCTGATTCAAACCTTACCAGATACAATCCTTTAGGCAGTGTTTGCAGGTACAGCGGAATGCGTCCCTGACCTTTGGTGATATAAACCAGGTGGCCAGCCAGATCGAAGACCCTGACTATGCCGGTTTCACTGCCCCCTGAAATAATAGCGGTGGCGTTGCCATTGCTAACCGGGTTGGGCAACACCTGCAGGTTACCCTCAGTGGCTATGCGCATATTTTGCACATTCAAGTTGCTCAGGAGGGTAGCGGCTGTGTTTTCGATCACCAGGGTACCAAAAGCCGAGGTGTTCTGGTAATTGTTGATGGTGCCCATCCATACCGCCTGGGCATCCCGGTCCCCGCCATTGTCGTCATCGTCATTTGCAATATCGAAACCAATTTGCTTACCGGCTGCCGGCGTAATACCCAATTGCGACCAGGGAATACTGAGCTCGATCGCATAGCCACCACTAACGGCTGCCCACGCATGTTGCACCCCACTAACACTCAGTTTAGTAAACAGCGAGCTATTGTTCCAGGCTTTTATAAACTGATTGTCTAAACCATCATAGTTAGTGAGCTTATTGTTGTTGGCATCTATAAATATTTCAATAGCGTCATTGTTCCAGGGATCGGGCGAATCGTTGTTAAGTGTATTGTCCAGCACCCTGGCTGCGATGTACAGGTTATTATTATCCCATAACACCCCAAAGGTCACGTTGTTATTGGCCGTGCCGATCACGTTTTTGGTGGCATTGTTATTTAGTTGCCAGGCCGCCTCTGATAGTACCCCATCGATGGTGATAGTGCCCGCGGCTGGGTAACCATGTACCACATTCGCCGAAGAAAGCACCCCTACAGCTACATTGTCAGTAGCCGTTAAAACGCCATCGCTTACTGTTAACTGAAATACATACGTATTACCGGTTGTCAGTCCTGAGAGGGCCGGGTTGGCCGTATTGGCATTGGAAATGGTAACAGTTGGGCCGCTAACCTGTGTCCAGCTATAAGTTACCGCATTGCCTTCAGGGTCGGTGCCTGTTCCATGCAGGGTGAAACTGGTTGTGCCCGCACTTAACGTGGTGTCGGCGCCTGCATTGGCAACGGGTGGCTGATTCACATTTCCGTTACAACTGGTCATGTATACGGTGCCAAATACCGAGGGATTTTGGAAAGCGGTGGTATTAGTGGAAAAGGTGGTTGTTTGCGCATCGCGGGAGCCGCCATTATCATCATCGTCAATCTGTATATCGAGGCCTAGGGCTTTGCCTATGGCCGGTGTGGCGCCAATGGTGGTCCAGGGAATGGCAATTTCAGTGGTATAACCAGTACCGGTTGCATACATCCTGAAATTGATCCCCGTTGTATTGGCTACTGAATTGCCACCGGTATGTACGGTATTGTCGTTCCATCTAAAGCCAAACTGAAAATCATTCAATCCATCGTAACTGCTGCCCTTGCTGTTATTGCCATCGATGAATATTTCCACTACATCGTCTTCCCACCAGCTGGGACCTGAATCATTAAGCCGGGTGGCGTCGTTTATTTCAACCAGCAGGTACAGATTATTGTTATCATATAAAGCCCGCCATTTTCCACTATAATCTGCCGGCCGGCTACCCAATACTATCTGGTTGATGTTGGTAGCCGGTGCCGATGCCCAGGCTGCTTCTATATTTTGATCTATCACGGGGGGCGTTCCATTTACCAGTCCAATAACCGGGGCGGTACAGGGCGGGTTGTCGTTATCAGCAATAGTAATAACGGCCACCGTATCAGGGCCCAGCTTATAACCGGTACCAGGTAACAAAGTTATTCTGACCGTTTCAGCACCTTCAAATTGCGAATCATCAACCGGACTAATGGTAATGGTTTGTGAAAGCTGCGTGGGCGTAAGGGTAACCGTTCCGCTCAGGGCCGGACTGGCAGTATAATCTCCCGATGTGGCAGTGCCACTAACTGCATAGTGTATGGTGGCTGCCTGGGTAATGCCGGCCGTGCTGATGGTAAAGGAACCCGTATTGCCGCCTTCCCCGGCTGTTTCGTCTGTAGCTTTTATATTTACGGCCGGACTGACGGTTATGTTTTTGGTTGCAGTCTTATTACCGTCGGCCGTTGTTACGGTAATAATGGCCGAGCCGGTGCCCACTGCGGTGATCTTACCCGATGCATCAACTGTAACAACGGAAGGGTTGCTGCTGCTCCAGCTTACTGTTTTATTGTTGGCATCGGCTGGTACAATCACCGGTGTCAATTGGACCGACTGGTTCAGTGCCAGGGTGGTATCTCCGGCCGGACTAATACTTACACTGGTAACCGGCACATTTACATTTTGAAAAACAAGTTGAAAAGAAGGGTTTCTGTTTATGTAGGTGCCTGATTCCGCATCGGTGACCGAGAGGTTGTTAAACGTCATACCCTGCGAATTGGCATCGCAATAAATGCCAAAACCGCCATACACGTCAGCGGGGATGTCCCGGGTTACGGGGTCTTTACCCGTTCCATTGATGGTGGTGTTGGTGAATACTATATGATGCAGGTTGCTGCCACTGATACGAATGGCGTCGCGTTGTGAATTAAGGACAGTGGTATTACCAAACTGCATGTTAAAGATACCCGAGCCCGCAAAAAACTCTATAGCGCCCCGCATCTGATTCCACAGATCGTAACTGGTACCGCAGTTTTCGATGGTGTTCTCATAAAAATGAGTAACATCACCGGGATATTCAAAACCAAAACCAGCGAAGTCATTGGTAAATCGAATGCCAGAACCCGCCACGCCATCTTTTATGTAATTATGATGCACCTGGTGACCGGTACCACCAAAAATGGCAATGCTACCGGCCCGCCAGTTATTTTCGATGGTATTATTGCTGAACGTATTGTTGCGTTCCTGTACGGAGCCCTGTACATCGCTGGCCGGCCACATGGCCAGCGCATCATCACCATTATTGCGCAGGCTGCATTGGGTTACCGTAGAGCTGGAGGTGCCAATACAGAAGTTAACGCCATCTGCGTAATTGTTTCTGATCCGGCAGTTGGAAATGGTCAGGTTGCGGGTAACATCAACAGGGTAGGGGGCATCATAGCCACCGATCCAGAAACCGCATTCAAAATGTTCTACCCAAATATCATGGATACTCGAACCATTGCCATAAGTGCCCATAAAACCCTTGTAAATTTTGTATTTCTGTCCGTCACGCGGATTGGGTTCATCATACTTTAACCGGTCATTATTGGCGGTGCCCAGGGTGAAATTGGAAATTTCCACGCCGCTGCTGCGACCCATTATACCACCATAAAACTGTTTATCGGTGGAGAAATATACCTGGGTATACCAGACGCCTGCACCGGTTATTTTCATATTGGTCACAGTCAATAGTAATTTGTCGCTTAATAAAAAGCGACCGGCTGGGATGTATACATTTTTTGCCTGTGTTTTGGCGGCTGCAATACAGGCATTAAAGGCCGCGTAATCATCATTGGCATCGTTGGCCACCGCGCCATAATCTGTTACACTCAAATAATTGGCAGGCAGGCCAATGGCAGCAGGCACGGGTTCCAGTTCAATAAAATCAACTCCATACGTAAGGCCATCGCCATTTGTTTTTTGAATTTTAATGGTGTCACCGGCATTGATCGTGTTGGTAACAGTAAAATGCACTTCATCAAACCGCATAAATGTTTTGGTACGGGGTGTTTGGTACGGATCGCCTTCACCACCCACATCAAAGTACTGATAAGCCCAATAAGAGCTAAGATCAATGGTCTTTACCAGCGTGTTGTTTACATACAGGTTTAGGGACCCGGTCTGGCCGGTGCCGGAACTGTTATCGGGCATGGTAAAACGAAGATTTACCCCCCGGGCGGCGGCACTGGTTTTCCATTGTACATACGAACCGTTGGCCGGCAGGCTTACATATTTTTGATTGGAAGCCTCCGACGCAATGTCTGTTTGAATGAACTGTGGAGATGATTGTAAGGAAGCGCTGCCGCCTAAGCTGCCGTTTTCAGCCTCATAACGGGTATAGGGCATGTTGTTGGCGCCCCTTGGCAGCCCATCGCTTTGCGCCAACAGGGAAAACGGCGCCAGACAGGCCAACAGTAAAGCAATGTGAGATACAATTTTTTTCATAAATGGATCTGGTTTATGGCCTGTCTCGACTAACCGCATAGGATAGCCAGCACCAGGCCGGTGTTTTTAAATATGGCAATGTTCATTGGATCAGGGAGCTATACTTTTAGCAACCTTTCTTGTGAAGAAGGGGTTGAAATAAATTGTGCAGGGGGGTATACGGGGTATGCGCAAAATGCAAATTGCGAAACACGATCATCGTCGGACATGTAAACTAATCAAGTGATCTGCCAGGGCCAAAAAGTATAAGGAAAATCTAGCTAAATGGGGAAAAATACACTTCTTTTAAAAGGGTAGCTTTGTGTAAACCAACCAATTAATAGTACAGTTAAATTTTTTAGAATATAACAGCGGTATAGACTGAAACCGGCGGCTTACTCTTTCTTTATGCGATCAATTGCCTCCTCAATATCTTCCATAAATACTTCGTCGGGCATTTCGCAGTAGATGTCCGAAAGATGGTGATTGGCGGTCAACAACGCTTCGGCTTTTTCCAGGATTGTTATCGCCTCCTTTTCGCGGTGTAGTAAATGAAAGATCAAACCCTGGTAGTAATAGATCTCGGCGAAATTGTCGTACTTCTTTATTTGCAGGTCAAGATCAAGCAAGGCGCCTGTATAATCTTTTATTCTCATCCTGGTAACACAGCGGTGCAGGTAATCTGAAAAGCCGATCCATTTATCGCCCTGTTGTTTCAGCACACTGTCAATACCCAGCGAAAAATAATGAAAGGCCTGTTGATAGTTGCCCTGCTCCCGTTCGCAAATGGCCATAACGATGTATAAATTAAAATAGCCATCGCCACTGTTGGCTGGATGGAACCCTGACAGCGTATCGAATTGCCGCAGGTCTGTTAAGGCGCCTTCATAATCCCTGAGAAATTTCCACCGGCACCATCCTCTGATGCCTAAATTGGGAAAGGGTTTCAATGCCACCGCTTTGTCAAGGTATTTTCGCCAGGTAAAGAAATCGCCCCGCTTTAAATATGGGACACTGATCGCACGCCAGGCTTCGGCATAATCCGGACATGTTCTAATGGCACTGTCATAGTATTGCTGCGATAGGCGGGTACCCTGGTGGAATGAGTCTGCTGCATTGTATATCAGACAGGCTTTAATATGGCAGCTATCGGTAAATACCCGGCAGTTTGTTTGTGACCGGCACCATTGTATAACGGTCAGCCATAGCAACAACAAGCTGAGCTTTTTCAGGGTAAAATGCATTCAATGGCTCCTTTTGTTAGTTTGAAAGTTATATATTGATAGCTGTCGTATATCTTATTTTTATATACAGCAGGTTGCCAGCCCCGCAGCTCTTTTGTTAACTTCAGCAACTGGCTGCTAATGCCTGTATCGAATTGGTAAGGCTGATAATCGGCATTCAGTTCGTATAGTCTGAACCGGTCTGTTTGGCCCTTACAATTAATAATAAAACGGATAGTGAGATAGCCGGTTTCGCGGGCGGTTTGTATAGTGGGGTGGTAATGGCTTTTAAAATAATGTTCAATTTCCCTTTTATGTTGCTTGTAATAAGAGTCGGTATTATAATACTGAAAAACTGTACGGGGGTTGCAAAGGCTAAAAGTAGAATCGTCGAGTGTGGCGTTGAACGCAATATCTCCGGTATTCAAAGGGAAGCTGTCAACTCCTTTGTAATTGAATGTTCCCTGGGCAAAGCCGCCTAATGTAACCGTTAACAGGAGTATGGTTAAAAAGGGTTTCATATCCCTATAATACGTGCTTTTTGGGCAAATTGCAATTTTTGCAATTATAATTTTACGCTGTCTGCGATTTGGATTTGCTCCCATTCTGTTTTAGTTTTGATAAAAGCCCCTTTTGCCATAACGATCATATGAAAAAATTGCTGCTGCTATCCGCCTGCCTGTTCATATTCTGTAACCAGTATGCTCAAACGGAACCACTCGCCCGTTCCCTGAAACAATTGAACGAGGTGTTGGCACAGCAACGGGAATTAGATCAAAAAAAACTGGGCGAGATCGAGTCCTTCAAAAAATTGCTGGCCGCTACCAATAATAACAACCTGCCGGCATTATTTAAAGCGTACGAAAACCTGTACAATGCTTATCGGGTATTTCAGTACGATTCTGCCTACAATTACGCCAAAAAAATGCTGGCCGTGGCGCTTCGTCTCAATGAGCCGGCCCTGATCAATTATGCCCGCATCAAAATGGGTTTTTCCATGTTGTCGTCGGGCATGTATAAAGAAACGCTTGATTCCCTGTCAGCCATCCAGATCAGTGCGGTGCCCGACAGCTGCCGGGCGGAATATTACGCCCTCATGGGCAGATATTATTACGACCTGGGCGATTATGATAAAGACCAGTACCATACACCGCGGTATACTGAAAAAGGCGCCCTGTACATCGATTCGGCGCTGGCGCTTTGGGCCAACCATTCGCATGACTATATTTATTATGAAGGACTGAAACAGTTAAAATCGGGTAACCGCGTTGATGCCAAACGGAATTTTGATCAGTTATTGGCCCGTCCCGGTCTTACCCCGCACCAGATAGCCATCACGGCTTCTACGCTCAGTGATCTATATATTCAAAATGGTGATAATGATCAGGCCATTCTTTTGCTTATAAGGGCCATGATCGCAGATGTACAATCCAGCACCAAAGAAACATCCGCCGCATTTATCTTATCTACCTTATTATATAAGAAAGCCGATATCAGGAATGCTTCCGTATGTATTAACCAGGCATTTTCCGATGCGGTGTTCTTTGGGGCCCGCCAGCGTAAAGTACAGGTGGGTGATGTGCTGCCGCTCATAGAAGCACAGAAATATGCCATAATAGAACAACAAAGAACAAAACTGCTTTGGTATGCGGGATTGGTTACCTTTTTACTCTTGCTGGTAGTAGCCCTTATAATCATTGTATTCAAACAGCTGAAAAAACTAAAGCGTGCGCAGAAAGCCATTTTGGAAGCACATCATAATATGCAGGAGGCAAACCGGCGGTTGTCGGAGACCAATGAAAAGCTAAACGACGCCAATAAGATAAAAGAAGAGTATATAGGCTATTTCTTTAATGTTAACTCCGAGTTTTTCGACAAGATAGAACGGTTCAAGAAATCCATAGACCAGAAACTAACTGACCGCAAGTTCGATGAGATCCGTTTCCTGGTAAATAACATCAACCTGAAAAGAGAAAAAGAAGAGTTGCTGAAACATTTCGACCGGGCCTTTCTGAAACTGTTTCCCAATTTTGTGGCCGAGTTCAATGAACTGTTCCGGGAAGAAGACCGGATAGAACTGGAGGATAATGAATTGCTCAATACCGATCTGCGCATCTTTGCCCTCGCCCGCATGGGTATTCATGAAAATGAAAAAATTGCGCATATTCTGCAATATTCCGTCAATACGATCAATACTTACAAGACTCGCATCAGGAACAAGTCGGTAGTGCCGAATGAGGAGTTTGAGAAGAAGATCATGCGGATTAAGACTATTGATTAAGTCCTGAGGCAGCAGACGGTCTCGGCTCAGCCGAGAGCAGACGGCAGACGCCCCGTCGCGGCAGTCACCCTAATAACCTAATAACCCACGAACCTAATAACCTGGACTTTAAACCGAAAGCTCTGAACCTGAACCCCTGAAATTTGTAATCTGCTACGCGAATTATCAATGCAAATTCCCCTTACTTGTGGATATATTCCAGTAAAATTAATATGTTCATAACCCGCTGCCTGTAAATTACTTACAATATTGGTTAGCCGCTTTTAGGGCAATATTTCCTATACTTTAGCTATATATTTTGCCAACGCCCGCCGCTTATCTTTTTTTTGACTTCGCTTGCAAGAACATCATTTCATCTCAATCCAAAAATTAACAGTTTATGCAAAGAAAGCGATTGCTTCATCACCTGTGGTGCGGCTTTGTATTGCTACTGGTTTTTCAAATCAGTTATGCCCAGCCCAGGTCTGTTACCGGCACCGTAACAGATGAAAAAGGCGCCCCCTTACCAGGCGCCACCGTTATAGCCAAAGGGGCCAAAAACAATGCGACCACCAATGCCTCAGGAAAATTTGAACTGGCAATGCCCGAAGGGGTGAACGTCCTGCTTGTTTCTTACATTGGTTATGAAACAAAAGAAGTGAGCCTTGCAAAAGGCAGTAACCAGTTGGAGATAGTACTGAAAACACTCGAATCGAATCTTGAATCAATTGTAGTGGTGGGGTATGGAACCCAAAAACGGACCGATGTAACCGGTGCCGTTGGTTCGGTAAAAGGAGAGACCATCAAGAACATGCCGGTTACCAATGTTACCGATGCAATACAGGGCAGGGTAGCAGGCGTAGAGGTCATCAAATCATCAGGCAGTCCCGATGCCGGTTCCACCATCATCATCCGCGGGCTTTCTTCCTTACACCAGCCCACGCCATTGTATATTGTTGACGGCGTTCGTACCAATGGCGACAACCTCAACGTGCAGGATATTGCCACCATTGATATCTTAAAAGACGCCAGCGCCGCCGCCATTTATGGTTCTGCTGCTGCAGGCGGGGTGATCGTGGTCACTACCAAAAAGGGCGCTTCTGCCAAACCTGCTATTAACATCAATGCACGGGGCGGGGTTACCAAACCAAAGCTTATTTCACTGCTCAATAAGGAACAATACATCCGTTTGCAGAACATCATTCACCCCACCTTTTTTGCCGGCGCCAACCATACCGATACGCTGGCCGATACCGACTGGACGGATGCCCTGTACCGCGATGCTTCGGAAACGAACTATAATTTATCCATCGCCGGTTCTTCACCGGTGGTGAACTACCTGTTCTCGGGCTTTTACAATAAACAAAAAGGCATTTATATAAAGAACTATTCCAATATCGGCGGGGCCAGGATCAATACGGAATATAAACTGACGCCTTTTTTAAAGATCGGTGAACAGCTGGCTTTATCACAACGGAAAACGGCGCCACCAGTGGGGAGCGAAGCGCAGTTGCACAATGCACCGTTCAGAACATTGCCCATCATCCCTGTTAAGAATGCCAATGGCAGCTGGGGTGTGGTGCCGCCCGGTTATGGCGGATTACAATTCGGTGGGCCCAACCCGGTAGGTGCCGCTGAATCGGCCGATGCCATCAATTTTAAAAATAACCTGCAGGCAAATATTTATGCAGAAGTAAAACTGCCGCTGCACCTTACTTTCAGGACCAACGTAAGTTATGCTTATTACGATGAGTCGCAGGACTTTTATCAGTCGACCTTCAATTTTGGTCCCGTGGTAAACAATGTGAATTCACTTACCCGTACTGCTATCAAGAGCAGTCAGCTGTTGACAAACTATGTGCTTACGTACGATCAGGCATTTGGCGGACACAACATCAATGCCATCGCCGGATTTGAACAGATCACCAACAAATACCGCAACATCAACGCCTTTCAGAGTTATGTAGGAAGACCCGGTTATTCCTTTGTACAAACATCGCAGTCCTCCGCTACGGTATCGGGTAAGGATGATAACCAGGGTTTGATAAAATCATTTTTTGGCCGGGTCAATTATAATTACAAAGGCCGTTATTATGTAACGGGTTCTGTACGGCAGGATGCCAACTTCACGGTATTCGGGCCCAATAAACAACGCGGGGTATTCAGTGCTTTCTCGGCCGGCTGGAATCTCAGCGAAGAAAATTTCTTTGTGCCGTTGCGGTCTGCACTGAACCGCTTAAAGCTCCGCGGTAGTTATGGTACGCTGGGTAACAGCAATATTCCTCCTTATACTTATGTGGCAACGTATAGTCCCTTTGCCGGGCCCAATGGATTGGGTTCTTTATCCGGCGTGAACTTTGCACCCGGTGGCCCGTTGGATATCGGTGTTACGGTGAATGCCATTCCCAACCCCAATCTGCATTGGGAAACGGTGTATGAGACCAACCTGGGTATAGATGGGGAAGCCATGAACGGCAAAGCTTATTTCACGGTTGAATACTATACCCGCGATACAAAAGATATGTTATATGCGTTGCCCGTTGCGTTGAGTTCAGGTTATACCGCTCCTTATTTTACCAATATCGGTAAAGTGAATAGTAAAGGGGTTGATGTGCTGTTGGGATATCGGGGCAAAGTTTCTGACTTTGGCTTCGACGTTAGTGTGAACGGCGGGTTCAATAAAAATAAAGTGATCGATCTGAGCGGCATTGCCAATGACAAACTGTTCGATGGGTATAACTATTATTCTACAGGCGATGCTGGTTTCAGCGTTATGTCGAACCAGAGCATTACCATTACAAAGGCCGGTTTACCATTTGGTTCCTATTATGGGTACAAAGTGGTAGGGATGTTTAAATCCGATGCCGAAGCGGCTGCGGCTACGGCGCAACCCGGTGCAAAAGCGGGCGACCTGATCTTTGCACATGATGATAAAAATGGAAAAACACTCTCGCCAGATGACCGCCAGGTAATAGGTAACCCCAATCCGAAATTTGTATACGGCGCTGCCATCCGGCTTAATTACAAAGGTTTCGATGCCTCGTTATTATTCAATGGCGTAGCCGGCGTTGATATTTTCAATGGCGTGAAAGCCTATGAAATGTATCCATTCTCCGATGGCAATACTACCAGCAAAGTGTTTGGCGCGTCTTTCCTCGGCGATAACCAGTTAACTGGTCAGCCCCGTTTAGGTATAAAGAACAACGACGGTACATTTACCCTCGATCCTAATAAGAACTACACTTCAGTGAACAGCTACTTTGTAGAAAAGGGCGATTACCTGAAATTAAAGAACCTGCAGGTTGGCTATACATTCAATGCGCCGCTGTTGCAAAAGGCAGGAATAAAGACTGCCCGCATTTTTGTAATGGCCAATAACCTGTTTGTGATCACCAAATATTCAGGGCTCGATCCTGAATTAGGAAGTGCGTTCTCGGCGGCTGCTATGTCGGGTTTTGTAGGCAATGCCGTAGGCGTTACCACCCGCGGGTTGGATGCCGTATCGCAATACCCGCAGGTGAAGTTGTATTCAGCGGGTATTGATATTAACTTTTAGAGGCGAAGTGCGAGATCCAGGATCTGAAGTAGGAAGTAAGAAGTAGGAAGTAAGAAATAGGAAGTAAGAAATAGGAAGTAAGAAATAGGAAGTAAGAAATAGGAAGTAAGAAGTAGGAAGTAAGAAATAGGAAATAAGAAGTAGAAGTTCGCGAAATTTCGTACCTCATACCTCATACCTCGTACCTCATACTTCAAACATTCGTGAAACTCATCGTTAAAAAATATTATCATGTTCAATAAAATAAATCTCATCGTAATCAGCCTGGTCCTACTGGCGGCCGGATGTAAAAAAGATCCCGGGCTGGTTGCACCAACCGACGCCTATTCAACCACGAACTTTCCCGCCACGCTGAATGATCTGAACAGTGTGCTGGCGCCTTGTTATAGCAATTTGCGCGATGCGAATCTGTTTGGCTTTCACTTGTGGCCAAAGGCATTGTCGAACGCTACGCATACGGCTAATAGTGTATATGATGGCGACCCTTCCTGGAATGAAATGGCCGCCACCAATCTAAGCGTTACCAACCAATACGTGCAGGAGGCCTGGACGAGTTTTTATACCGGTATCAAAAATTGCAATGTGGCCTTACAGGGCGTGGATTTTTATATGTCGCATACCGGGAAACCACAGGACCAGCCTACCGCAGACCTGGTAAAAGGACAGGCCTATTTTTTACGGGCTTATTATTATTTTAACCTCGAATGTTTGTTTGGCGAAAGCTATATAACTGCAGCAGGTGGTGCCGATAAAAAAGGCGTACCTATTTTCAGCGACCTGCCTACCGGTTTGGAAGGAACACAAAAAACACGCAACACGGTAAAAGAAGTGTGGGACCTGATCGTAAGTGATCTAAAAACTTCAGCCCAGTTACTAAAAGGAAAAACCTGGTCGGGCAATGATAAAGGCAGGATCAACGAATGGGCTGCCAAAGCATTACTGGGCAAAGCGTATGTGTTTACCCAGAACTGGAACGATGCAAAGACGGTATTGAAAGAGGTGATCGATAACAGCGGCAGGTCTTTAATGCCCTATGCAAAATACCGCGATGCCTTTATCGGTATCGAGGCCAATGAGTTCAATGAAGAATCGATCTTTGAATTGAATATTGACCAGGATTCAAAAGGCAACTATGGGGTATATGGCAATACGCCCAATGCTACTTCCATCAATGGGTTGGTCTGGTGTCCCTGGGCCCTGGGTATGGATGGCACCGAAGGCGCTTCCAATCCGCTGGGTTATGGCAATGAGATCTTCCACGACAAAAACGTGTCGCGTTTCGGTTTTGACCTGGGTTCGTATAAATTAATTGACAATCCTGCTTACGACGCCGGTAACCCTAAAAGTTATACCAACCCCCAAAAGATAATGGACCCTGTCTATAAACAAAAGTCGTTACAGACAAGGGCCAATCAGACCTGTGATCCGCGGTTGTTTGTAAATGCCCTGCAACCCTGGCTCGATTCGGTAAAGTATGATGGCGCGCATTGGTTCCCGGTGTCTATGCCTGCATTCTGGTCCGGACAGGCAAACCGGTATGGCTGGAGCTTTAGAAAGTATGCACCCATCTTCAATAATATCAACAACACGGGCCCTGCCGATGCCTGGAACTATTATCTGATCAGACTGGCAGACGTGTATTTGTTGTACGCCGAAGCCGCAAAAGCAACGAGTGATAATGCTACCGCACTTGAATACCTGAACAAAACAAAACGCCGGGCTTATGGTTATCCCGTAAATGCGAGCTCACCGGTTGATTATACCAGTTTAACCGGCGCTACTGTTGCTATTGATGATCCGGTATTGGGCAATAACCCGCTGTACTATGAACGCTTTGCCGAGTTGTTCAACGAAGGTGGGTGGTGGTTTGATGTTTGCCGTTGGCGCCTCGGGGCTTCCGAAGCCAAGTATTATGAATCGGCGATGAACGTTACGGGCAAACTTGAATGGAAAGATAAGACCTATAGCTGGCCCATTCCGCTGGCAGAGCTCAATTCAAATCCGAAAATGGTTGGACAGCAGAATGCGGGATATTAGTTCCTCCAAGACCTGTAAGGTCCATCATTGGGTCTTGCACTATCAGCCTGGTGTATTGGACCTGACAGGTCTTGATACTAAAAAGAACCTGACCTGTCAGGACCGCTTGAACACACTATTTGTTCAGCACCCAATGATGCACCTTACAGGTCTTTTAACATTCTTAAACTGACACTAAACCAATGATGAAATTTGTTATTGTACTTGCATGCCTGTTATTTCCCATTGTGTCCAATGCCACGCCTCCATTAGAAATAAGCAGGGAAAAAGTGAAACTGCAGTTTTTTATAGATGAGCAGGGGAAGCCGATGTATGCTGTTCTATTCAATGGCAGGGAAGTGGTGAAACCCTCCGCATTGGGATTCCTGCTCGATACAGATTCGCTTTTCTACAAAAGCTTTTCCCTTATTAATGTTGACCGCAAGGCAGTTGATGAAACCTGGAAACCGGTTTGGGGGGAAAGCAGCTCCATTCGAAATACTTACGAACAACTCACGGTCCATTTGAAACATGGTTCAGGCAAATTGCTTGATATTGTGTTTCGCGTTTTTGCCGATGGTGTAGGGTTCCGTTATGAATTTCCCAAGCAGTCCGGTCTTGTTTATTTTGTGGTAAAAGAAGAATACACCCAGTTTCAACTGGCCGGTAACCATAAAACATTCTGGATCCCCGGCGATTTCGATACCAATGAATATGCCTATACCACTTCCTTGCTCAGTGAAGTAAATAATTCACCGGTGGTACAGGCGGCCACGGATATAGCAGTACGTACCGTTACCGATTCGCTGGCGGTACAAACACCGCTGATGATGAAAACAGCCGATGGACTGTACATCAACATCCACGAAGCAGCCTTGTTAAATTATCCGGCCATGCAGTTGCATGTAGATAAAAAAGGGTTTATTCTCTCCTCTCACCTGGTGCCGGATGCTTATAACAACAAAGCCTATCTGCATGCTCCGGCGCATACGCCATGGCGTACTATACTGGTAAGCGATAAAGCAACAGACATCCTGGCCTCCAAAACGATCCTTAACTTAAATGACCCACCTGCTGAGCAGCAGGTAGCATGGATAAAACCTATGAAATTCGTAGGCGTGTGGTGGGAAATGCAAACCGGCAAAAGCACCTGGAACTACTCTGATTATGCCGACAGCACCAATGCCAACGGGCAATTAATTCCCAATGGCCGTCACGGCGCCAATACCGCCAATGTAAAACGGTATATTGATTTCGCTGCAAAGAATAACATCGGCGGCGTGCTGGTAGAAGGCTGGGACAGGGGCTGGGAAGACTGGTTTGGCAACTGGAAAGAGAACGTGTTTGATTTTGTTACGCCTTATCCTGATTTCGATGTAAAGGAAATAACGGCGTACGCCCGGTCAAAAGGCGTAACTATGATCATGCACCACGAGACCTCAGGTTCGGCTACCAATTATGAACGCCAGCTCGATACGGCTTTCCGGTTCATGCAACAATATGGTTACCCGGCTGTAAAAACCGGTTATGTAGGCCGCATTGTTCCGCGCGGTGAACACCACGATGGACAATGGATGGTAAACCATTACGAGCGGGTATTGCAACAGGGCATGCGGTACCATGTTATGGTTGATGCGCATGAACCGCCAAGACCTACAGGACTGCAACGCACCTATCCCAATTTCATGGCGTGTGAAGCAGCCCGGGGCAACGAATACCATGCATTTAGTAATGGCAATCCCCCCGATCATGAGACCGTATTACCATTTACCCGGTTGATGGGCGGACCAATGGATTACACCCCCGGCATTTTTAAACTAAAGGGCTATGCGCCCGGAATGCCAGACCGGTCAGTGCATTCTACCCTGACCAAACAACTGGCATTGTATGTTACCTTATACAGTCCGGTTGAAATGGTGGCCGACCTTCCTGAGCATTATGAAGCCAAACCCGATGCATTCCAGTTTATAAAAGACGTGCCCGTTGATTGGGATGAAACAAAAATACTCGAAGCAGAGCCTGGCGATTATGTAACCATTGCCCGCAAGGGAAAAGGCACCAACAACTGGTTCATAGGTGCCATCACCGATGAAAATGCACGGACGACAACACTCTTGTTGAACTTCCTGGAGAAAGGAAAGAAATACAAAGCGATCCTGTACGAAGATGGAAAAGACGCCAACTGGAAAACAAATCCGGAAGCCTATTCCATCAGAACAATAACGGTTGATAGCAATACCAAACTCAAATTGACTTTGGCAGCTGGTGGCGGTACCGCCATTAGTATTATGCAAAATGAATAGTGCTAGTAAATTAGCATTATCTATGGGTAGCCTATAGCCTTGTAAGTCGAAAGATTTGCAGGGCTTTTTTATTAGCGTTTTTCTGAAATAACCGGGCTTAAAAAAGCCTCATTCCGTTTTACCGATAAGAGGCTTTTGAAATTTATCGTTTATCGCAAAAGCATAATAAGAGTTACAGGAAATAGTTAACTTTAGTTGCTTAAATGATTGGCAGACTCAATGGCGTTGAGTTTAATATACACAAAGTATGCGGGGCGATTTGGTTCCCGATTTCCTGTCCTGAGTCATGTGTTTACACAAATTATTTTTTGGCTGGTCGCTTATTTATTTCTTGCGCTGATCACTCACTTTATATTATTGACAGCAGGCCCCTTGTTGAATGCAAATATCAATCTAAAGGCCAATGTCACTATAGCCCTGTTCTTTGGTTTTTGTAATGGCTTTACTTCCGGTTTTACAGACCAGATCTTTGAACGGCGGTTCTTTTATAAACGGGCCCTCGGAATTGTCATTATCTTAAAAGCCATTATTTCCTTTGTTATTTTTGTCATTCTTATAAGTATCGTACGGTATGCGGTGTATCCCTACGTACAGGCCCGTTATTTTAATAAGGTAGTTACTGATCCCGAAAAATCCTGGGAGCATTTCTTTCAATTGCTGTTGATCTATAACATAGTGGCCGGACTGCTGATCAATTTTGTCAATCAGATCAATAACAAATATGGGCCCGGGGTGCTGGTGCCTATATTGTTTGGAAAATACAAGAACCCAAAAGAAGAAGACCGCATCTTTCTTTTTATGGACCTTAAGTCATCGACCCTGATAGCTGAAACGTTGGGGCACTTAAAATACAGTGCCTTTATCCGCGATAGTATGCTGGACATTAATGAGGTAGTACCCCGGTTTAATGCACAGATCTATCAATATGTAGGGGATGAGGTGGTGGTTACCTGGACGGTTGAAAAGGGAAAATTGCCACTTTACTGTATTCAGTTCTTTTTTGCCTGCGAAGCAAAATTTGCAAGCAGGGCTGAATATTACCTGAAAGAATATGGACGGTCACCTCAATTCAAGGCCGGGCTTCACATGGGAAAAGTGACGGCCGTGGAAGTAGGCGAAATAAAAAGAGACATAGCCTATCATGGCGATACCCTGAACACTACCGCCCGCATCCAAAGCATCTGCAATGAGAACAATAAATATTTTCTGACCTCCAGGTATGTGCTGGAACACAGTGCCGTTGAAAGGTATTACGATACCCGGTCATTGGGTATGATGGTATTAAAAGGTAAAAAACAGGCTATTGAAGTAATCTGTATTGAGGGTGAAAAATCAGGGTGAACAATGGGGAATAGGCAATCGTGAATCGGCAAACGGCAAACGGCAGACGGCAAACGGCAGACGTGAAAGTCCTAAATGCGACCTCGCGCTTATATTCAACCTCGTCAAATTTTAGCAGGCCTCCCGGCCCTCTCGACACGTCGGGAGGGAGAATATAAGCTCGTGCTATTATTCAATCTGTTAACTGGTCAACTGATTTACTGATCAACTCATAAACTTATATCCTTCGACATACAAACGCTGTTCTCAACATTTTCATATTGCCCAAAGTTTTTGATCAGGTGGTAGCCTGCCTTTTCGTACAACCGGATCGCTTCGGGTTGCTTCTTGCCGGTTTCCAAAATAGTAGCCGGGTAATGCAGTTCCGCAGCCCATAATTCCAGTTCCCTCAAAATATACAAACCAATGCCTTTTCCTCTGTATGCAGGTTTAACATACATGCGTTTTATTTCCACCGTATGTTCATCATATTCTTTAAAGGCGCCACACCCGATCGGCTGTTCGTCGAGGTAGCAAACCACTACATGTTGAATGTTTACGATCTTGTTATATTGAGCATAAAAAGCGTGTTCCGAACCATCACGTATGGCCAGGTCCGCATCCAGCAATTTTACCAGGTCCTGAAAATCTATACTATTGGAATCGGTCCTTTGAAATGTAGTCATGACACAAATTTATTAAGCCATGCCCAATTTCAATCTTTTCTTCCAGAAAATATAAGAGAGGATACCGGTTACAAACCAGATCAGCATTCCCAGGATCCTGGGGTCAAAGCTGGGGGATACCGCAAGGCCGGAATAGGTGGCGCCTACCAGGTCGAAGAATAAACCGGCATAGGCCCATTCTTTTATCGTTTTCAATCCGGGAATTAAAATAGCAATGGAACCCAACAGCTTGGCATAACCAGTAAATGGAATAAAGTAGATGGGGAAGCCAAGACCATCATGTATGAGTGTAATGGCGTCTTTGTTTACTATGATGCTGGCATAGGAAGCGAAGATCATAAGAATTACAAACAGGATGGTGAACACCCAGTAGAGCGTGTTGATGGTTTTAGGTTTCATCGTTAGTTGGTTTTAACGAATATAAACAACTTATCTCAAGCGCATGCTATTTCGCAGGATCAAATATAGCCACCCCAACCCGGCTATCGGCACAACCATAATACAGGAACCATTTGTTTTTATGAAAGACAAGCCCTTCCACAAATACGGTGCCTGCAGGGTATTGCCCGCTTTTTTCAAACGGCTCGGTTGGTATGAAGAAGGGTTTATCAAGCCGGCCAATCACTTTGGTTGGATCGTGTAGATCGAACAGTACCTGTCCGGCGGCGTAGGTATTGGCTGTATAAGCGGTGTCCCTTTCTGCACCGGGTTTGTTTTTTCCATTGTATAAAACCAGGATGCCTTTCTCTGTTATAATGGCGGGCGGGCCGCATTCAGTAAGGTCGCTGTCGAAATAATTGGGCCGCGTGCGAACCACGGCCTTTAGCTCGTTTTGTTCATTCAGCATCGGCTCCCAGTTCATCAGGTCATCGCTGGTGGCAATGTTCATAAAGCGCTCACCCCAGTACATCATGTATTTGCCATTCACTTTGGCAATCACCTGTCGTCCATTAACCAGTTTGGTCACTATAGAGGCCGACTTGCTGGCCATGTCTTTAAACCGGCCGTTGTATGCTTTGTAAAAGGCGGGACCGTGTTTGGTCCAGGTGGTTAAGTTGTTAGAGGTTGCTACGGCCAGCCGCGGCACTTTCTTATTCCATTGCGTATACAGCATTACATAGGTTCCGTTTTCCGTTACAGCGATCCGCGGGTCTTCGCAGCCGCCTGGCCATTCAAATTCTTTTTGGTTGTCGTTGGTTGGAAACAATACCGGGGCCGGCCACCGTTTCATGGTGAGACCATTGCTGCTTTCCGCAATCCCCAGCCGGGAGGTACGTTTACCGATCCCTATGCCCGATCTGTCTTCAGCCCGATAGATCACATAGATCTTGTTGTCTTTTATAGTGGCTGCGGGGTTAAATACATCATTAGCTTCCCAGGCTATGGGTGTCTGGCTCATGGGATCGGGGAAAACGCTTTGGGGTTTGGGCGATAACACGGGATTCACATTGGCCGGTCGAACAAACGGTCCCAATGCCCATTTGGGCAGTTGTGTCTGTGCAAAGGTGTTAATGAGACCAATCAGTAATAAGCCGGCGGCAAGCATGCGTTTCATAAAACAAGTTTGGTTGTTGATTTGGTACGTCAATTATACGTCAGCTCAATTTAGGTATTATAGCTGGCTCATTATTATTAAGTTCGCTAAAAAATAGTATGGGCAGTCCCGTATCGCGGCGGAATTTTATTATCACTACTGCAACCGGAGGTATAGGATTGGTAGTAGGAAATGTGAATAGGGTGGCGGCTGCTGCTGCCAGTCCGTTTTTAGCCGGCGATGATCTGTATGCGCTCAGCAACTCCCTTACTACTACCTGGGCTGCCACCCTGCTTGGTTTGCAGATAAACGATAAAGCGCAGGGGGCGGACTATGGCGGCATTCGCTGTCCCGGCACCCACCACATTTACGGTCGCATTGGCGATACTATCTATCCCTTTATGCAGATGGCCCGTCGTACGGGTGATAGTCGTTACCTGGATGCGGCCACGGGGCTGTTTCGCTGGATGGAGACCAATGTAAGCCAGCCCGACGGGTCCTGGTTAAACGAAATAACCGACAAATGGAAAGGCACCACTGCTTTTACTGTGATCGCACTTAGTGAGGCCATCCGCTATCATGGTGAGCTGATGGACCCTGCTTTTAAAAGCGCTTTAAACGAAAGACTGGTCAAAGCAGGGGAGTACATCCTCACCAACTTTAATATTGACTACGGCAACATTAATTATCCCATCTCAGGCGCGTATGCGTTGTCGCTGTTGGGCACTATACAGGATAATCCGACATTCAGGGCGAAAGGAAAAATGCTGGCGCAACAGGCCATGAAGTTCTTTACCCGCAACGATCATTTTGTATTTGGCGAAGGCACCCCGTATTATGTAGCCAGTAAAAAGGGTTGCTTCTCTGTTGATCTGGGATACAATATAGAAGAGTCATTGCCCAATCTGGCATTATATGGTTTGTTGAATAAAGACGAAGAAGTGCTGGGCATGGTCACGGCATCTTTACAAACGCATATGGAGTTTATGTTGCCCGATGGCGGGTGGGACAATAGCTGGGGCACCCGCAATTATAAATGGACGTACTGGGGAAGCCGTACTTCAGATGGCTGTCAGCCGGCCTATGCATTGCTGGCTGATCGCGATCCCCGCTTTTACCGCGTTGCTTTGAAGAACACGCAGTTATTACAACAGTGCACGGTAAATGGATTGCTCATGGGCGGACCGCATTATAACACGCATCAGGTGCCGGTGAGTGTGCACCATACTTTTTGTCATATAAAAGCATTGGCAACTATTCTTGATCATGAAAAGCCGGCGGTTAACCCAGCTGGAAGATCAATACCCCGCGAAACGGCTTACGGACTGCGTTTTTTTGAAGACATTCAAACCTGGTTGATCGCCACCGGTAAATTCAGGGCAACGGTAACCGGGTACGACCGGGAATACAAGGCCATGCACAACGGGCATGCAACCGGCGGGGCGCTCAGTTTGCTCTGGCACGAACAAACCGGGCCATTGCTGGTAGCCAGTATGAACAGCTACCAGTTGGTAGAAGCAGGCAATATGCAGGTTGATAAAGATCCGCATAGCCTGGCGTTGACGCCGCGGATTGAATTGATCAATAACGGTGTTACCTACATGAATATTTCCTGTCTGGATGCCACGGTCACCACCAGTAAAACCGGTTCTGCTATAATTATCCAGGCCAGCTCCCGCCTGGTAGATCAGGACCAGAACGATCCATCACAGGGACCTGTATATTGCCATACCACTTATACATTCACCCCCGAAAAAATAACGCTTGCCTGGCGCTGTGATAAAGTACCGGCTGCTTATGAGCAGGCTATCCGAATTGTAGTGCCGGTGATTGCCGCTTCCACAGAAAAAATAAAAAAGCAGCGCGATAACCAGCTGGTTATTCAAAAAAACAACATCCTGGTTACGCTCCACGCCGATCAACCGCTGATACACCTGCCCACTACCGGTGATCGCATTTTCAATTTTGTGCCCGGGTTAGAAGCAATTCCGCTGGCTATTGCCAATCAAAAGGGCGCCATTGAGATAACCGTACATCCTTAATTGCTAAGAATGGCGCCCTGCCTCAGCGGGGTGCCGGGAGGGCCATTAAGATCACATGTGCACCTAATTGCTAATACTGCGCGCATTTGGGGTAAAACTGCACGGATTTGGGCCAAATGTGCACACTTACAAACTCCCACTTTTACGAATAGGTTTGAATATTAATTTAGCGGCCGAAACCATTTAACCCTACGTTATCCATGAAAGCCGTAGTCATTCGTCCGTTATTAACCTTGCACGCCGTTACCTGTAACCAGGAATTACCCGGCATATTTACCTCAGCACAAATTTATGTCAGCGGATACAGCTCCTGGTAAGCAACCAGGATGATACCGCCATACGCGCGATGCTTCCATAATCAATTACTGTTACCATGAATTGCTTTTCCGGTTCACAGCTCAGGCTGCTGAACAGGATGGGTAATTATTGACCTAAACTTCCCGGCCTTTGAAAACAACTGGTTTAAAATACCTCCTGTATGTATTATTGTTGCAGGTACCCTTAGCCGCCTGCAAAAAAGAAGAAGCGGTGCCGTTGACCGTTGACTTTTCCTATTCCATCATGAATGAAGATTTTACCGCTCCGGTAAAGGTGAAGGTTACCAATAATACTACCGGCGCTGCGCATTACAAATGGACTTTCGCCGGCGGCGACCCGGCCACTTCTAATAAAAAAGATCCGGGTACCATTGTTTTTGATTCGGCGGGTGATTGCAGTATTACCCTCGAGGCCTGGAATGATGACAACCGGGATACGGTAACCAGACAATTGGTGGCCGACAGCTCGGTGGTCATTGCGTTTGATGCGGTGGTGCAGGTAAATGACTTTGTACCTGCACAGGTTACCATCATCAATAAAAGTTCAGGTGGTGTACAATATAAATGGACTTTTGAAGGCGGGCAACCGGCCAGCGCTGCTCAAAAAGATCCCGGCACTATTGCGTTCAACACACCCGGCGAACATCTTATTTCCCTGGTGATGAACAATGGCCGCAAAGATTTTACCCTTACCAAAAAGATAGTCCTGCAACCCGCCTTACAACCGGTCTTCACTATTATTCCCTCATTCGATGATAACGACCAGGAAGCACCGCTGATGGCCACCTTGCACAATGAGACCATCAGTGGCCTGCACTGGCATTGGAGCGTTACCGGCGGCGGATTGATCAGTAATGACACCGCCCGGGAACCAACTGTTCATTTTACTGCCGGTGGTACCTATACCGTTACACTCACTGCTGATAACGATAAAGAAACCAAATCGGTACAACACCCCATAACGGTATTGCCCAATACCAACCTCCGCTCTTTTTCAAATGTGCAGTTAGGCATCAATACTGCCCATTCAACCATAGGTTGTTTTTTTTCAACCAGTTTGCAGCGAAGTTTTAAAGCATCGGATGATCTTACTACAACGGGCCGTGAGATTGATCTCGTATTTTTCGGGTTGAATGCCGGCTTTACCTATAACCGTTTTGTTTCACCCGATTCTGCCGGCGAATATACCTTCAACGCCATACCAGGCGCGCAACCTGTTACTATAATAAATTCCCAGGACCAATGTAATTGTGGCGCTGCATTAACGCCCGCTCAATTTGATGGCCTGACCAACGATGCACTGCTGGCCGGAATGGCCATCAATTTTACTGCCGGCGGGTGGCGCTCCTTTTCCAATAGCGTTACGCCGCTCATCGTATTATTTAAAACCAGCGACGGCCGCAAAGGCGCTGTTAAAATAAAACAGTTTGTGTCAAATGGCGCGGGCTCCTATATGGTAGCCGATATAAAAGTGCAGAAGACGCCCTAGTTGTCAATAAAACCTGAAGTCGGGAACTATGAAAAAAATTATCCACTGTTTTATTCTGATCGCTGTAGCAGGCCGTTGCCAAAAGACAATGGCCCAGCAGATAGATGTGGAGGGGTTGAAGGACGTGTTCAAAGCGCGGCCCCTTAAATTCAGTGGCGGGGTGGCTGCCAATGCGGCCTGGTATGCCGGCAATGGCAATTATGGCCGGGCGCCTTTTACCTGGTTTTTGCAGGGCAATGTCAACGCCAGCATATTTGGTAAAATAAACCTGCCTTTTTCTTTTAATCTTACGAATGCGGGTAATGGGTACAGTTATCCGACGGCGCCCAACCGCCTGAGCCTGCATCCTACCTGGCGCTGGGTCAGCGGGCATTTGGGTGATGTGGCCATGAGCTTTTCACCGTATACCCTCAATGGCCATCAGTTTACCGGGGCGGGCGTAGACCTTACGCCCGATGGTCCCTGGAAAATAAGCGCTATGGCTGGCCGCTTAAGAAAAGCTGTCAACTATGACAGCACTAATAATAATGTGCTGCCCATGTACCGGCGTATAGGCTATGGCGCTACAATAGGGTATGAAAAAAAAGGGTACCGCCTCAGCATTGCTGCCTTTTCTGCCAAAGACGAACGAAATAGTTTAACAACACCACCCGATAGCCTGCTTATTTTCCCCGGACAAAACCTGGCATTGCACTATGAAGTGGCATTGCAACCTGTGAAGGGGCTGGAGGTAACCGCAGGCTATGCTACCAGTATGATAACGCGGGATGTGCGCGATACTACCACTGATCATAATAAAGACCTTACAAAAATAGTGATGAAAGGGAATGGGTCCACTGCCGTATACCATGCAATAAAGGGTACGTTGAATTACAATTTCCGCAAAAGCACTATTGGGCTGGGATATGAACGTATTGACCCTGGCTATCAGACTTTCGGTGCCTATTATTTTAATAATGACCTGGAAAATATAACGGTAAACCTGGCGCAAAGCTTTTTACGAGATAAAGCCAGTGTATCGGCAAACGTAGGTGTACAGCGTGATAACCTCGATTATAGTAAATCAGGTACTACCCGGCGTTTTGTAGGCGCTGTCAATATGAACTATGCACCCACGGAAAGACTCCAGACAAGTCTGAACTATTCCAGTTTTCAAACATTTATGAATATCCGTCCGCAGTTTGAATACATCAACCAGTTGCCGTTTCAACAATTGGATACGCTCAATTTCACCCAGCTATCGCAAAATGCCAGTCTGAATGTAAATGTGCTCACCACAAAAGCTGACAAACAATTGCATTCGCTGAATATGAACCTGAGCTTTCAGGATGCATCCGATGACCAGGGCGGGACCGTAGCCAAAGGGAACGGTTCGCAGTTTTATAACCTGTCCGGTTCGTATGGGATACAATGGTTGAAACAGGGGATGAACCTCACCGCTGCTTATAATGTCAGCTATAATACCATTGCACGCAATGATTTTATTACCATGGGGCCCACGCTGGGTTTTATGGCCCGGTTGTTTAAAAAGAAACTTTCCTCCGGACTGACTGCTTCCTACAATTTCAGCAGGCAGGAAAATTCCTTAGTGAACAGTGTGGTAAGCATCCGCTGGAATGCCTCCTATACCGTGTTCAAAAAACACCGGCTGAACCTGAACCTGGTCAATCAATACCGGGAAACGCAATCAAAGAACTCAACTGACCTCACCGGAACTATGGGGTATAGTTATAGTTTTTGAGATTGGTAGTTGAAAGTTATAAGTTGAAGGGAAGACCTGTAAGGTTCATCATTGGGTCTTGCATTATCAGCCTGATGTCTTGAACCTGACAGGTCGTTTTATCTTACGTTAAGACCTGTCAGAGCCTGCCCCGATTTATCGGGGATCGCTTAGGCCCTCTGAATGCTCAAGCTCGGATGGCGAACCTTACAGGTCTTAACTGAACTCTGAACACAAAGAACTATATGATACGTTATTGTTTTAGTTTATTACTGTTGCTATTTATTACCGGAGCTTATGCAAATGAGTATTCCGATTCTGGCGATATCCGGTCTGCTGCGATCAGCGCAGTACAGAAAGTGGAAAAATCGAACCGGTGGATAGAGTCGCTGCAACCCTCCGATGTGAATGAATTACCGGTTGGACTGCGCAGGACCATCAATAACATCACGTATAAAATAGCAGTGAGCAGTGCCATCTTTCGGGAGAAGTATACCGAGCTCACTGCCTATGCCAGTGTAAACATTCCACAATATGAAAAGCCCCTGGTATTTGGCATCAGCGGTTTGAAGCTTTCGTATACAGGCGGCATTGTGGGAGATGCCAAGCTGGTATTGCTGGGCGATTTTCCTATTCCCATCCAGGGCGGTAATGCCAAACTCATTCTGCAAGGCGGGCTCAATACAACAAACGGTCAGGCCAAGGACTCAGTTACCTATCTTTCCATGGATTGTAATGGGTTTAAAGAATTAAGCGTGTCAGCATTGGTGCAGTTCCCCCGAAACCTGCTGGTGCCCTGTGATAAGAATGGTAAGAAGATAACAGATTCAAACGCCAGTGTGAACGCTTCGTTCAAAACAGTAATAACCGACTGGAACGATTTGCTGGTCTCCATCAATTTGCCAAAGTTCCAGATCAATAAACTCGAAGGGGTAGTGTTTACGGTTTCTAATGCCGTCTTTGATTTCAGCGATTTCCGCAACAGCCCCACGGTGGCTTTCCCTGCCGATTATGCCAAACGGTATATGAGTTATCCCAGTGCTACCATGTGGCGGGGGGTATATATTCAATCGCTTGAGATCGCATTGCCCGAGATGTTCAAACGCTCCAATGAAGAGGGGGCTGTATCTTTTAGCGCTACAAAAATGATCATCGACAATAACGGTGTCACCGGTAATTTCTCGGGAAAGAATATCCTGTCTTATAATACAGGTTCTGCCTCGGGCTGGCGTTTTTCGGTGAATGATTTCAGTATCGGGCTCGAAGCCAATCACCTGGTGGCCGCTTCGTTCAGTGGTAACCTGGGGTTGCCCGTTGCGGCAGCCGATTCACTCGCTTATGATGCAGTGATCACCGAAGACAATAAATACTGGTTGACGGTAAAGCCAAAGAAGTCGCTCGATTTTAAATTATGGCAGGCAAAGGTAGACCTTGATTCCAACTCCTATATAAAGCTGCTGGTAGATAATGGCCGCTTCAGACCAGAAGCAAATCTTTGTGGCCGCATGACGGTGAGCGCAACAGGCAGTGCGGGTAATTCGCTGGCCGAATTCAAGGGTGTCACCTTCCGCAACCTGCGGTTAAAGACCATGGCTCCCTATTTCTCCGTGGATTACTTTGGTTATAGTGGCGAAGTAAAGATCGCCAAATTCCCGGTATCGATAGACAGCATCGTGTTGGTAGCCAAAGACACTACCCGGGTCGATCTGTCGTTTGGCGTAAAGCTAACCCTGATGGACAATGCCTTCAAGGCTGGTACCCGGTTAAATATTGCCAGCACTTTCACCAGGGATCAAAATGGTAACCATAAGTGGGAATTTGAAAAAGTAGGTATTTCAAACATAAAGCTGGAGAATGTAAAGATCGGAGGACTATCGCTGAGCGGGGAAGCGAATTTTATGCAGGATGATAAAGAGTACGGCGATGGGTTTGCCGGTAATATCACTGCCAAATTCGAGATGTTGAGCAGCCTGCAGGTAACTGTACGGTGCATTTTCGGACACAGCACCTTTCGGTACTGGTTTGTGGATGGCCAGGCCAAGTGGGGCGATGGCATCCCGATCGTTGGGCCCTTACGCCTCAATGGATTTGCCGGCGGCGCTTATTTCCGCATGAGTAAAAAGAACAAAGGCTCGGCCTCCTCTACCGGCAGTGCGTTGGGTGAATACAAACCCGATTCGGTAATGGGTATTGGAATCAAGGCCGGCATCTTCTTTAATGTGGCCAAACCCGAAGCCGTGCAGGGCATGGCTGAATTTGAAGTGGCCTTTAATCGCAATGGCGGCATGAATTACATTGGTTTCTTTGGCAATGCCAAATTCATGGGCAAACTGCCAGGCATAGCCGGGAAGTTCATGGAGAAATCGGCTGCGCTGTTCAATAAAGTGGAAAACGCAGTAAGCTCCGGGTTGGAAGGATTGTCGGATGTAGCCAAACTGGAACAAATAGAAAAGCTGCAGAAATTAAAGATCAGTGACCCGCAACAGGCCGCCCGCACCATTCCACCAGATGTAGATATGAATACCGAAAATGGTATTTCCGCTTACCTTGGGATGTTCTATGATTTTGAAGCAAACACCTTCCATGCAAACTTCGATCTGTATGTAAATGTGGCGAAGGGGTTGTTGCAGGGAATTGGTAATAATTACCGGGCCGGCTGGGCCGTGATGCATTTTGCACCCGGTGAATGGTATGTATACATGGGTACGCCC
Organism: Niastella soli; assembly: GCF_017742245.1. GTDB lineage: Bacteria > Bacteroidota > Bacteroidia > Chitinophagales > Chitinophagaceae > Niastella > Niastella soli. The sequence goes on along the minus strand of NZ_JAGHKO010000004.1, from coordinate 748,285 downwards.
ACCGACCCGATCGGTATCCAGTTCTCGCTGGGAAGTTTCAAACTGAAAACACAATCTTACTTCATGCTGGGAACAAAGATCCCCGGCTCACCGCCACCACCTGATGAAGTGGCTGATATCCTGGGTCTGGATGCGGCACAGCTCGATTATATGCGTGATGAAAATGCGTTGGGTGATGGCCGTGGGTTTGCCTTTGGGGCCCGGCTATCGGTGGAGACCGGTGATATCACGTTCCTGGTGCTGTATGCCAATTTCAAGGCCGGGCTTGGTTTCGATCTTATGCTGAAAGATTATGGCGATGCGCATTGCGAAGGCAGCAGCGACCCCATTGGGATGGATGGCTGGTATGCCAATGCACAGGCCTATGCTTATTTACAAGGGGAATTAGGGGTGAAGGTGAACCTCTGGTTTATAAAGGCCCGCATCCCCATTATCTCAGGCGCTGCGGCCACGTTGATGCAGGCGAAGCTGCCCAACCCCTCGTGGTTTGTTGGATACCTGGGTGTGCGGTTTAGTGTATTGGGCGGATTGGTATCCGGAAATGCGCGGTTCAAACTGGAAGTGGGCAATGAGTGTACCATAGTTGCGGGAGGCGCCCAAACAACGCCGGTGGGTATTGCGGTGATCTCAGACCTAAGTCCCAAAGACACGGCCAATGTAGATGTATTTGCGTCCCCACAGGCTGCCTTCAATTTTGCCATAGGTAAAGACATCCCTATCTCTGATGAAAAAGGCGATCATACCTTCCGCGTACAGCTCGATCAGTTCGATCTGCTGGCCAATGGAAAAAGCATTCCCGGTAAACTGACCTGGAATGCAAACAATGACGCCGTTACCTTTTATTCAACAGATGTATTGCCACCGGCCACTGCTATAAAAGCGGTGGTGAAAGTAAGCTTTAAAGAAAATCAGCATGGTTCCTGGCAAACTGTCTATCTGGATGGAAAGAAAGCTGAGGAGAGCAGAACGCTGAATTTTGTTACCGGTACGGCGCCCGAAAGCATTCCCTTGAGCAATATAAGTTATGCCTGGCCGGTAGTGGAACAGCATAATTTTTATGCCGGTGAAACCAACCAGGGCGTGGTGCAGTTGAAACGGGGGCAGAAGTATTTGTTTGCCATCCGCGGGTATATTCCACAGTTGATGTTACAACCGGTTGGTGGCGGACAGCCGGTGAAGCTGCCATTTAGTTACGATTCAACCGAATGCCGCATCCGCTTTAATATTTTTAAAGTGCAGGCCAGCAGTAATTATGAACTGGTACTGCAAAATGTGCCTTCTGCCACCACCCCGCAAGGCGGCGGTCAGGCGGTTAGCACTACAGCGGTAAATGGCGACAGCGTACAGATTGCCACCAACAGCGCAGCTAGTGTTGTGAATACGAATACCGGTAAACCGTTGTTGAATTATACCTTCCGCAGCAGCCGGTATGGCACCTTTGCCGAAAAGATGCAAGCCATACAACAGGGCGGCACCAGTATAAAAAAGCTGGCCTCAGATCTTATCAGTATGCAGCAGGGTGTAACGGGGGGCGAACCTTTTGATCTCAACGAATTATCAGGAACGGAGTATACCAATAATCTCCCGCTGGCGCAACCCGTGGCCATCACCGACGATGCCTATTTCCAGGCATACATTTATCCATTGAACTATAAGAATTACCCGGTAGGCGGTTCCATTGGGCTGGGGGAGCGCGATACGGCTTTGTTGGGTTTGGTACCGGTACGGGCACTGCCGGTGTCGTTGTCGTACCAGAGTTTGGTACAGCAGGGCAATTTTGCCGATCCACAGGTTACCGGGTATCTGCCATACATATACGATCTGTTCCGGATTTACAAACAGGATTTTCTGGACCTGCAAACCCAGGTGGTGGACCGTTTCCTTGGTACGTCGCAACAACAACAATACGAATGGTTGATCAATGGCTACTTCCCCTTCATACGCAAGGGTTATTATAACGTGAATTATCAGTTTGTAATACCCGGCGGTATCAAAGGCAGTTCACACACCATTCCTTATTATAATCCTATTCAATAAACTATGAAACGTTCCCTATTGCTTTTAGTAATTGGTTTGTTGGCTGGCATCGGCGCAGGGGCGCAAGCCGGTAAAAAAATGGTGACGCCCCTAAGAGTGATCGCCCGACCCGATAGTACAGGACATACCATCCGGTTACGCTGGGCTGTTACCAACACCACCTTATGGAAACTCACCAACCAGTATGGTTTTGTATTGGAACGGTATACCGTATTACGCGATAAAAAAATGTTGGGGGTGCCGGAGCGCAAAGTGCTGGGGCTGCCCATCCGCTCGAAACCGTTGAACGATTGGGAGGCGCTGGCGAAAAAAGACCAGTACGCAGCTGTTATTGCCCAGGCATTATATGGCAGCGATTTCCAGGTAGGCAGTGTTAGTAAAGGCATGGGCCATCTCATCAGCCAGTCGCAGGAAATGGAGCAACGCTTCAGCTTCTCGCTGTTTGCGGCCGATATGAGTTTTGAGGCCTCATTGCTTGCCGGCTGGGGATACGTGGACAATGACATTCGTCCCAATGAAAAATACCTGTACCGGCTTAGCGCCGCGGCGCCGGTCGCCCTGGCAAAGAAAGACAGTGCTGCTGTCTTTATTGGCGCGGCTGACTATGAGGTCCTGCCTGCCGTGCAGGAAATACAGGCGCAGTTTGGCAACCGGGTTGTTATGCTCTCCTGGGATTATGATCGCGTAGCCACTTATTATACCTCGTATTTCGTGGAGCGGTCGGAAGACAACGGTAAAACCTTTCACCGCCTGAGCGATATGCCGGTAGCCAATTTGAATGAAGGCGAAAAGCATCGTGCCAAACGCATGTACCTGACCGATACACTGCACAGCAATGAGCTTACTTATCAGTACCGGGTGCGGGGTATTAATCCTTTTGGCGAAACAGGACCGCCCTCTGATATAGTAAAAGGAAAAGGAGTGAATGTGCTGCCATTTGTGCCGGGTATTCAATCCGCTTATGCAGATGACAAGGGGTTGTTGCAAATGCGGTGGGAGTTTGAGGAGAATGCCAATACCCTCATCAAAGGGTTCCGGCTGAATAAAGCAGACCATGCCGATGGTCCTTATAAAATATACATAGACAGCATAGCAGTTACCAAACGTGCGCTGCAGCTCAAAAACCCGGTAGAAGGTTCCGGTTATTTTACCCTGACGGCGATCGCCAAAGAAGGTGAGGGTCGTACCTCCTTTCCGGTGTTGGTACAACCACTCGATTCCATACCACCCGATATCCCGGCCGGTTTGCAGGCGGTGATAGATTCCAATGGCGTGGTATCGCTTAGCTGGAATAAGAACAGTGAACGCGACCTGATGGGGTATAAAGTATACCGGGCCATGAAACAGGATGAAGAACCCATACCGCTGGTAGATTCGGTATGGCAGGGCAATCAATTCCGCGATAAACTAAGCCTGAAGCTGCTGAATAAAAAAGTATACTATGGAGTTGCCGCATTGGATAAACGATGGAACCAGTCGGCCATGTCGGCCCTGGTGGAAGTAAAGAAACCGGATATCATCCCACCCTCAGCCGCTGTAATAAACCGCTTTACAGTAGATGCCAACAAGGTTACCCTAAGCTGGATAAACAGTATGGATGAAGATATTGCCGCGCATGCATTATACCGCAAGGGTGCCGGGGATTCGGGGTATGTCCTCGTAAAGAACTTTCTTGCAAAAAGTGCTACCGGATATACTGATACGGTTCAAACCGGGGCCGGTCAATACCACTATTACCTGGCAGCCCGCAGCGAAGCCGGATTGGTCACTGCTTCCGAACCGCTGGTAGTGACCATTACATCAGCGGCGGCAGGCCCATTACAACTCACCCGCCTGTATGCATACCCGCAGCCAGAAAATAAAAGAGTGGAGATCGTATGGGAAGATGCGCTTAAACAGGTAAGCAACTACCAGGTATACCGCGCCATAGGTACTGGCGGGATGTCGCTGTGGAAAATAATTCCGGCCGCACAAAAAGGCTTGTATGATACCGATGTACAACCAAATACTGTGTACCACTATGCGGTACAGGCGGTGTTGTTGTCGGGCGCTTATAGTGAAATGAAAAAAGTAACGGTAAATTATTAACTGTCCGCTATGAAAATACGTGTAGGGTTGTTGATGACCATTTTAATGAGCACTGCCTTGATCACCCAGGCTCAGCTGCGCTATAAATTAAAACTAATTACACAGATAACCTGTCCGAAGGTCGACGATTACCGGGAGGTATGTACCGGGAATCTGATCAAGGAAGTGGCCAAGTTTAGCAATGCATCCAATATGGATATTGCCAAAACGCCCTTGCGGAATTCAGATAATGGGGTAGGGCACGACCTGAATGGATTGAATGAAAACGGATGCGATGGGGTAGTGAGGAGACGGTTTGAGGATTCCATCAGCTTTGATATTTCCAGGCTGATCACGAACGTATATCTCGAAAGCAGTGCCGATAAATCGGGGTTTAGCGGTTGCTCGCATCTTTGTGGAAGCCAGTACGACTGGCCCGTTAATATAACGCAGGGGGTATGGCACCAATTCCACAGCAGCCCCTTTGGCTGTTATTATGGGAACACTGAGGTGTTTATCTCGCCCGAAAATATCGATCTGCAAACGAACGAAAACTATTTGCCCTCTACCGATCGCATTACTATTACTGCCACAGCTGGCTACCCGGCGCCGGTTTACAACTGGCAATATAATATTGGTGGTACGGGCTGGTACGATTTTCCCGCAGCCACCAATACTTCAGGGAAAACCAACATCCGGGTGTCGGGGTATGATCTCATTGGAGCGAACTTTGATACCGTTCGTAATTCGAACGTTTTTATCCGGTTAAAGGCCGACTTTTATGTCTCTGAAGTACTTACTTTCAAACCCACCATTCCCTCCCCACATATCACAACGCTTACTCCGATTCCCAATAAATGTTTTGGGGAATCGAACGGAACCATCATCGTGCAGTTCGACCGCGCGCTGGTGCCCGGAGAGTCTTTGTCGCTGATCTTAAACGATACGATCAACAACCGCCCTTATCCGGTAGCTGCCGATGTTTCATTGGATGCTGCTAATAAATATATTTTTCCGGCGCAATTGTCGCCGGGTGGTTTTGTCATCGACCTGATGGGCAGTTTCGTTACCGGTACCGGTACTATAGCCACTTATACTCTGGACGCCGGCCACAGAGGCGAGACCGGGTTTGGTAGCCCTGATTCGGTAAGCTTTAACAATAATTTGCGGGATGTGTATTGTTATGGGGGGGCGGATGGAATTATTAATATTAGTGCAACAGGCGGGGTACGCAATTACAGCGCAGGGTATAAACAGGTGCAGGATGCCAGCTGGCAATGGGTACCATTTTCCACTACGGGGCAGCATGTCATCACCGGGCTCGATTCGGGGGTGTATCAGTTACGGGTGGTTGATGGCAATGGCTGTTTTTCAAAAGAGGCCAGTGGTATTGAAAAGGTGGCCAACGTTACCATTGGTCAACCCACGCAGCCCGTACAGGTGGACTACCGGCAGATCAACGATCCATTGGCGTATGGTTATACCGATGGGCAGGCCAAAGTAATTCTTATTGGTGGCACTCCGGTAAGCGGTAATAGTTACCATGTAACATGGAACAACTATGCCACCGGTACTGTATTGACAAACGTTACCAATTCAACAGATCCCTTTACCTCAACGCTGCAACAAATTGGCGATGGTACCTATGTGGTTACTGCTACTGACAGTCATTATGCATTGACGACAGGCGCCAATACAACAGGTTGTATGGTGCGCGATACCCTGCATTTACACCAGCCGCCGCCATTGATCGTTACCGTGGCTGAAAATAGATACGTGTCCTGTAATGGGGTCAGCGATGGCGAACTGTATGCCAAAGCGCAAGGGGGTATAGAGTTCCCCGGACGGCGATATGTGTACCAGTGTTTTTTGAATGTGAACGGGTCCTGGGCACTCATTCACCAGGGCGATAGTATTGTTACCCATGTGGGCGCCGGTACTTATAAAATAGCCGTCACTGATAGTAATAATATCACGCGGGAATCGGCGCCTTTTATCCTTACCCAGCCCAATGTGTTGGCTGTTAATTTGAGCAGCACGCCGGTTGATTGTCATAGCGGCGCCAATGGTACGGCTTCGGCCATCATCAGCGGTGGCACGCAGCCTTATTCGCTGGCCTGGAGCACGGGCAGTACGGCGCCAACCATTACCGGTTTGCAACAGGGCGGTTACCTGGCGTATATAAAAGATGCGCATGGCTGTGAGACCCAGCAACAGGTAAAAGTAAGTACGCCCAATCCCATCCTGATAAATAACGCTGTTGTAACGCCGCCGGTATGTACCGGTTTTTGTAATGGCGCCATCAATTATACACTGGCAGGCGGGGTGCCGCCTTACAGCTACCAGTGGAGCAATGGCAGCCGCACACAAGGTATTACCGGTATTTGTGCCGGCAATTATAGCGTGACCATTGCAGATACGCGAGGCTGTACCACGCAGGAATCATTTGCCGTAAACGATCCTTTCCCCCTTACTATAGACCTGGGGCCTGATCTTACTTTATGTACCGGGCAAACCTGGCTGGCAAATGCGGCCATCCCCGATCCCAGGGCCGTTTATGCCTGGAGCGGGCCATATGGGTATGTGGCAACCACCGCGGCGGCCATCCTTTCCAGCGAAGGGAAATACAACGTGTTGGTAACCGATAGTAAAGGCTGTACCGGCAGCGACAGTATTGCCATAACCCGGAGCAATGCCACCATAGGGGCAGAATTTGTATCAAGTACCCAGGGTTTTAAAGGCAATAAAATAACCCTGATCAATTTTAGTAAACCCTGGCCGGAGACCGTGGCCTGGCTGTTGCCAGCCACCAGCGCCATTACGGTGGTACGGAAAACCGACAGCCTGATTGAATTACAGTTCAACGATACCGGCACCTACCGCATTGGCATTCGGTCGGGTGTAGGCAGTTGTTCAAAAGAATATTACAAAAGCATTACTATCCTGGAAGCGCAATCGTTCAACGACCCGGGCACTGCCAATGATCCCTTTGTGCTGGATTTTAAAGTGGCTCCCAACCCCAGCACCGGTCAGTTTACGGTTACCGTGGCCTTGCAGGATGTGGCCGATGTCAACCTGCGACTGGTGAATTTGCAAAATGGCGCCCTGCTTGATGAACGACGTCTGCGCGGCAGCAAAAATTATTCGGTGCCCTATAAGGTGAACCTGGTAAGCGGGTTGTATGCCCTGGTTCTGGAAACGGCGAACGACAGCCGCATTTTCAGGGTGTTGATCTTATAATAAAAAGATTAGGTCTTAAAGCGTGTTTAACAATGAGAGTTACCCTATATAAGAAAACAGTAAGCCGGTTGTGGTTGTTTGTTTGCTTACTGGCCGCACAAATGGTTACTGGTCAGCAATATCCCGTACAGATAGTGCCCCAGCTGCAAGCGCCGTATACGCTGAATTTGAGCGATTATTACAATGGCGTACAGGATAAACTGGTAGTGCTGCTTACCAATACCGATCTGAATAAACCGGTTATGCAGGTACGGTTACGCATGAGCATCCAGGGCCAGGTGGCCAAACTCCTCAGCCGCGATAATATATATTATCCCCCTATTCAGTTGAATGCCGGTATTCCACTTCGCATAGGCGGGGGCGATCTGGCCGCTTATTTCAATGCCGATAATCTTATCTTCCAGGGCATCACCCGCGCACAATATCTCCAAAGCGGTAAATTGCCCGAAGGGTTCTATCAATTTTGTTTTGAAGTGGTGGAGACCGAGACCGGTCTTAACCAGGTAGTAGGCCGCAGTTCCTGCGCCATGGCCTGGATCAGTTTGAACGATCCGCCCTTGCTGAACCTGCCGGTAAAGGCCGAAAGCATTGTTTATAAAGACCCGCAGAACATCATCTTCCAGTGGACACCCCGGAATTATAACAGTCCGGTCAGTGCATTCAATACCGAATATGAATTTTCCCTGGTTGAATTGTGGGACAATGGCGTGGCGCCGGAGGCCGCTTTTGGCACTGCCCAGCCATTGTATCGCACCACTACAAAAAGCACCACGTTATTATATGGACCGGCAGAACCGTTGTTACTGACCGGTCACCGCTATGCCTGGCGCATCAGGGCCCAACCAACTGAGGGTACTGAAGGCGGTGATGTATGGCGTAATAATGGCTATAGTGAAATATCCTGGTTTACCTGTCAGAACAATTGTGCAGCACCGGTAAATGTGCAGGCTGAAATAAAAAGCAGCAGCGCCACCGTTACCTGGACGCCCAATCCCAACCAAACTGCGTTTATGGTTGATTACCGCGAAAAAGGGCAGGCCGCTGCTACGTGGTACAGTTCCACCACCAATACCAGCCGCATGGTTCTGACCGAACTGAAAAAAGAAAAAACGTATGAATACCGCGTGGGCGGTACCTGCGATAACGGCAATACCTATACTTACAGCGAAATAAGAACATTGACCATGGGTAAGGACAGTGCGGCGGACAGTACCTGTGGCACCCTCACCGCCGCGCCTGACATCGCCAACCGGACAGCCATCCAAACCCTGTTGACCGGGGATGTGATCGTGGCCGGCGACTTCCCGGTAAAACTGATGCAGGTAAGCGGTCAGCGTAGCTTTACAGGTACAGGATATGTGACCGTACCGTTCCTGGGGCAAAACCGCGTTAAAGTAAAATTCTCCAGCATAACCGTCAATACTGATAAACAACTGATCGGCGGCTATATAGAATCCACCTATGATTCTACTGAAAAACAAATAGCCAACCTCGACCAGGTGTTCGATGGTGGCAAGGACGTAGGTATTGTTCGTGCCGGCGTAGATACCGCCGGCTACTATATCGACATGGTGATCCCTGATGCGGAGCACATCAAAGTAACATTGGATACAGACACTGCCGGTGCCAGTCAGGGTACTACGCTGATCATTACCGGCGCAGATGGTACGGTTAAGGAAGTAAAAGTGGAAGAGGTGCCCACTACCATAAAAGACAAGAACGGCACGGTGTATGGAATTGACAAAGAGGGAACCGTTACCAAAATAAGTGAAAGCGCAGGGACATTTAACATGACACCGGCTGGATTGAACACACTGCAGCCCTCTAAGGCAGTGGTGCGTTTCATCCCGCATCCCAACCAGCAATATGCATTCGATGCGTACCAGTCCTTGTATGCCAACAGCAACCTGTTTAAAGAGAAATATGAAAAGCTGGCCGGTGAGTATTATGTAAATGCCAAGCTGATCACCGAAACAAAAACAGATGTGATAAAAGCGGTGATCGCGATAAAGGATACCACCATCAAAGCCAATAACATCCGGTTCATAACGGCCAAAGGAGTGCGCTATGAAAGCAAACCATTGACCGATAGTACCTGGGAAATAAACCTCGTGGGTGGCCCCGGTGGGGATGCGCAGGAATTGTATGCCTTGTATCCGCAGGACAGTAGTAAATTCCTGTCGCTGGGTAAACTCCTGATCGCTTCGTACAAGCCGCAGGTCCGCAAGCTGGTGCTGGTACCCGTAAATGGCGCCACCACTAATCAGGCAGCCATCAGTGAGCAACTGAACGCCATTTACAATCCGGTAGGGGTTACGTTCAACGTAACGCAGGAGGCTGATCTCAATGATAACAGCTGGGACCTTAATGGCGACCATAAACTGGCGGTCTCGGGCAGTAGCTGGTTATCTACACAAACCAATGAAATGAAGGCGTTGAACAGTGTTTATGCAAAAGCGCGTTCCGTGCAGAACGATGCGGTGTACCTGTTTGTGTTGAACAGCAGCGACAGCAGCATCGCCGGTGAGATGCCCAGGGGAAAACAATTTGGCTATCTGTTCAACGGCGGCGATGGCCATGCCGTTGCGCATGAAACAGGGCATGGGTTGTTCCAGCTGAAACACGTGTTCGATGGCTATGGATTTAAACAGGGCGAGTTGCCATCGAATGTAATGGATTACCCGGCGGGTAATAACTTCACCAAATACCAGTGGGATGCCCTGCACGACCCCGGTGTAGTGGTCCCTATTTTTGAAAAGCCCGGGGATGCCGAGCTTCGAGTGGGCAATGTCACCGATTTTGAAAAGCTGAAGAATGTAAAGACCAATACCTATACGTTCCTGTCGCCCGGTGGATTCCCGGTTACCTTACCTGCCACCGCAACGAATATCAACCTCAGCGAAACCAATTATTTCAACAGCACCAGTGAAAAAGATTCGGCACAATCTATTTCGTTTGGGACCCTGATAGGTTTTAGTTTGCCCGCGAAAGAAAATACAGTCCGGTATCTTGCAAAAGCGCAGAACGGTACCGCCTCATTTTTGGGGTATTTCCCTGATGATGGCAGCAAGGACCCTTATAACGATAGCCTGTCGGCCAAAGAGACCGGGGGGAATATCATCATTGCTTTTCCTTCCTGCCATGTTGAAGATACTGCTTACGCTATAAAGGCACGATGGGCACAGGTCCCTGACTCCATGTGGAAAAAGACCCAGGATTCAGGATATAGGGCCAGTGGCTATTTGAAAAATGCGGGCATTTTGCTGGAAAAGATAGCGGTAGAAGACTATGAGAAAAGGTACGAGATCCCCGCTTATGACATCACCGGTTCTATGCGCCCTTATTCAGAATTTGAGGGAAGTAAGGAAGCGACGGTATTTTTGTATGATAATACAAGAGATAATGCCATGCCGTTGCCGGTTATTGTGCATATAGCCAACCTGATAAAATTATACCCGGTTGAATTTAGTGCATTTCGCAGGTGCGGCTCGGGCGCATTATGGATGGGCGATCAACCCTGGGTTGGTGCGCCTGCCTACAATTATGCTGGTTTGAAAGATAAAGCGCATACTTACATGGATGCTTTTGTCAGGTTTGTAGAAACTACAAAAAAACAAAAGGGGAAGGTGGCTGCCATTACCAATGTCGATGAGATGAGGACGCTGTTAGGTAATACGTGCGAGGAAATGTACAAACAGCTGACGGCTGAAGAGCGGATCAAGATCATCAAATTGTATACGCAGGATGGTAATTGGATCAGGGGCTGTTTCGTTGGTGATGAAATAAAATGTGAGGAAAAACAGTTGATAACCGTTCTCACCACAGTGCCAGATAACGAACAAGCCGTAATGATAGCCAATTTCCTGAATGAAGACAGTAACCTGCCCGTGCTTTACAGATTGACACATGATGTTGACGGCAGTAATAGGGAGGCAATGTTGAGAAGCCTCTTCGAACTCTTCCAGAAAAAAGACCAGCGAAGCGCCTTTACCCGGGGCGACCTGCTGGGTAACCGACTCTTTTGTGATGCAAAATATGATTATGGTGAATTCTATATCCATATTAATGATAAGATTGATTTTTACAGTCAGAACAACAGGTGCACGTTCACGATCAATAGAATAAAGGAACAGAAATTCTATAAGGGAGTTAACAGCTATCTTCAGCAGAAGTATCAGGCAAACATCAAGGATAACGGGTACGAATGGATCACTAACATCCATCCATTTGATGCGGTGACCGTGGTCTTTGGCGAAGACTTTACGCTTACCAATGGGCAGACACTGTTCTCAAATGGCGATATTGTGCGGATGCCTGCCCTGTATCTGTGGCATATGAATGATATAGACGCGGCACAAACAGCGGCATTGTTAAGGGATAATGCCATAAAGTTTGTAGAAAGTGTGAAAGAGTATGGCGGCCTGGCACTGGAAGTAAATACGGCCGACTATGTGTTGAAGATAATCGAAGAGCTGCATGGAGTGTATACCACAACGATAAGACCATCGATCAACCGGGATAGTTTAGATGGCGGCGGTAGAAAAATGGTGGATGACCTGGATAAACTGGCCGCCAGGTATGAGGTATACAATGATGGGAAGGAATGGTTTGATGTGTTGAAGGAATTCCATGATTTCGTAAATGTCGATGAGTCGTTCATTCCCAAGTTGAAAGAATTTTGCAAGGACCAGGTGCAGGATATGGTTGTTGACAAATTCATCGATAAGTGTAAAGAATTGGTGACAACTCTGCCCAATATTGTAACAACTGACTGGAAGGCTAACTGGAAAAATTGGGAAAACTATGGCACACAGGAAATAGGTGGCGAAACGTATGCGGCCATTGGCGACTGGTACTTTTCCCGGGAAGCTATTACCAGCTGTACCGATAATCCTTTTGGGGTATTGCCAACCGATATAGAGGAAGCCATTGACCAGGGAACTACTTTTATCAAAGATGATGGTCCCTATCTCCAGAAGATCTATGATTATGACCAGATCAGGGTGGTTACGGAAACCGACGGGCTGAATTTTATTGTAAGGACACTTTCATTGGTGGACTGGAATAAAATAGGGCTGCCGAAAGCATTGAAAAATGTAACGTACAAGGATGTGCGGAACCGCAGCCGCTGGACGGACGAACAATTGTTACAGGGGATAAAAGAAGCGTACCATGAGGTGAACATAAAAAACAAAGGGATCTTTAATATCCCCGACGGTACTTATACCGGTTATACAAAAGAGCATTTTAAAGTTGAATTCACGGTAAGAAAAACACAAATAGAATCTATTAGTGCAGTTATAATCTTATAGAATAGGGGTGACCTGTAAGGTGCATCATTTGAGCTTGCCTTATTAGTGCGTTTTATTGCACCCCGCCAAGCGGGGCAGGCTCTGACAGGTCAATTAAAGGGAAAGGATGACCTGTCAGGACCGCAAGGCCAACTGATTGTTTAAGACCCGATGGCGGACCTTACAGGTCATCCCAATAATGGTGCCCCGCTTCGGCGAGGTACCATTGTTATTTAAAGCAATTAAGCTACAACGTTATTTTAGTGCCTGGTTATATATCAGGTACAAGCGCACGCTTGCGTCAGGCTGATCTTTTTTAAAAACAGGTAGTTGTACGCACAAAGCGTTTCCTGAAATGTTGTTATTTTGGATCATTAGCAACTGAATCAATTGCGCTCACTGGCAACCTCCCCAATCTCTGTTATTACCTGTTAAAGATCAATAAGTAAGGTCGTTCTATCTTCAATGGGTAGCCGTTATAACCGGCTACAGTATTTATTTTCGATCTCATACCCGATCAGTATTAAGTTACTATGAATTTTAATTGATGTCCAAATGATCAAACAAATTATTGGGGCATGCGTCATCCTCATGACCTGTCATGGCGGTGCGTATTCCCAAAACTGTCCAGCCGGCGGAGGTGGGACCGACTATTCCGGGAAAAATCTGACAGATTTCAATTTTACGACATTACCGGCAAACGCATTGGTGGGTGCGAATTTTTCCAATGCTATCCTTTGTGGTGCCCAATTCCAGAATGTAAATCTTACCAAGGCTAATTTCTCCGGCGCCATCATGCGCCGGTCGGCAAAAGGAGTGACCGACTTAAGTGGTGCTACGCTGGACCATACCTGTTTTCAGCAGGCGCAGCTGGATAGTGCCAATCTCCAGTTTGCCAAAATTAAAGCGACTGATTTTTCCAGGGCCAGTTTGCTGGCAGCCGATTTTGGGCCGCTTATGAATATTCAGCTTTCCGCTGATAGCCTAAGAACAAAATTCAATAACACCACTACTGATTTTAATCACTTTCCCATTAGTAACTGGCCCGATGCCTATTGGTCGTATACAGATCTCAGTAATTGCCGGATCTCCGGCCTCAACTCCCAGAATTTCAGTTTTAAAGGAAAGACCATCAGCGGTGCCATTTTAAAAGGGATGAATTTCACCGGTTTCGATTTTCAGCATTGTACCATGACCGGTGCTGATCTGTCCGGTGCCAATCTAAATTATGCCCACATGGACAGCAGCACCATGGACCAGGTAAAACTGGTAGGGGCCAAACTGAATTTTACGGGACTCACCGGAGTAAGTTTTTACAACCCGGCCAATACCGGCAAGTCTGCAGATCTTTCCGGGGCGGTTCTGAACAATGCCACCCTGCACCACTGCAACATCAGTTTTGCCAATATGCGCGGAGCCACCCTGTTGGGAGTGACCGCCGATAGCTGCTCGTTCAACTATGCCAATTTTCAATCAGACAGCATTTATGACGTGGCCAACTTTTCCGGGGCCACTTTGAGTTATTCCTCTTTCAGTTCGGCACAGCTAAATGGTGTTAATTTTTCCAATACGTATCTCATTAATGGCAATTTCAATAACCTCACCCTGATGAGCACGAACTTCACTGATGCTATTATGCCGGGCGCTGTTTTTCAACAAAGCAAACTGGAAGGCGTTTTGTTTACCGGTGCTATTCTTCAAAATGCCAATTTTACTTCCGCTACTATGAAAACGCCCCCCAATGGCGGGTCCAGCGTAGACTTTTCCTGCACGCAATTAGGGGGGGCGATTTTTCCAATGCCATCGTTACCCAGGCCAATTTTTCCAATGCAGTAATGCTGGCAGCAGATTCCTGTTGTAAAACGGTAGATGGGAATGGGAGTTTTTGCGGAATAATAGCTATTAACCAGCAGGGTTATGGCGCTACGGTGTTTCCGCTATTGAAGAATAAAGTCACCTGTCCCAATGGCGATCGCGATACCTGTCATGGGCAGCAATGGGTAGTGCCGGGCTGGCGAACTGCCAATTGCAATCAGGACCACGTAACGGAAACTGTTTGGTTCAAACCAGATTGTAATGGAACAGATACTGCCGGCAGGATCACCTTTCCTGATCCCAACCTGCAAACCTGTTTGGTGAACCGGTTGTTTGGTGGCGACAATACAAAAGTGATCACAAAAAACATCGCGGCCCAGGTACCTTCGCTTAGTTGTCCCTGTATGAACATCAGCAACCTGGAGGGACTGGAGTATTTTACCTCCCTGGAATCACTTGATGTTTCCTGTAATAAGCTCACCGATGGCACCTTTTTTATCAAACTGCCTACGTTGAATAAATTAAAGGTGAGCGAGAATCGGTTGGTGATGTTGAATCTACAGGGTCTTTCAGGGCTTCGTTACCTCGATGCATCGGACAATGCGCTTACCTCCGTGCTGCTGGATGCCGGCAGCTATGTTAATTTCCTTGATCTCTCGGATAACAATCTGACGCAAATGGATATTACTATCCAGAATACACTGAACTATGTTGATCTCTCCAATAATAAGTTAACCAACGTGGGCGATCTGTCGCAGTTCAGCAGCGTCGGCACCATCTATTTACAGAACAATTCCCTAAAGACCATTGGCAATATTTCTACGATCTATAATAACGGGAATGGCAATCTTTCCGTCCTGAACCTGTCGTGCAACCTGCCCTTTCTTTGTAATACGCTGGGGCTCGACAAAACGCAGGCCGAAAAAGATTTTCTTAAACACAGCCAGTGTGGCGTGAACAATTTGCCCAGTTGCAATACCTCTTTGTCAACTACAAAACCAACCATTAAAAAAAATCTTCCCCATGTACCTAAAAAGAAAAATAAGCCGCTGCTCAAATAGAGCAGGCGGACTTTCCTTAAACCTGTTGTTTATTGTGTTGTTGTTATTAACCAATGCAGGCTATGCCCAAACAAATAAAAATGATTGTCCATTCTGTTACCTGAAAGGGAAGAGTTTTGCCGGAAAGGACCTGACCAATGCCAATTTTAACGGCGCCTATCTTGACAGCGCCGATTTTACCAATGCCAAACTGGATGGCGCCAATTTTAGTAATGCAAGTCTTATAGGCGCCAAATTCATTAATGCAAAAGCAGCGGTGAGCGCCAAAGGACCGGTTAATTTTTCGCTGACCAATTGTCTCGGCGCCAATTTTAGCAATACCAGTTTTAAAAATGCGGTGTTTTATTACGCTAATCTCAGTGCTGCCAATTTCACCGGCGCCGATCTGACTACGGCGCGCATGGGACCCGAGCTAAAAGTATACAACAGCGCTCCCGCCATTTTTAAAGGGGCCAAACTCGGTTGTGCCTTTATTCCCTTTGTATACATCCTGGACCTGAAAGGCGCGATATTGCCATCCTGTATGGTACAACCGGTAGCCCAGGCCGCCAAGGAACCTGCTTTCACGATCAGGGATATAAAGAATCCAACAGATTGCGCACAAACTACCCTGGTAACGGCTACCCGCAATTCTTTGGGCAATAGAGATAGTACAAGGAAAAATAATCCAAAGGAAGAGGTGGCTGCAGGCGATACCTTGTTTGTCTCGAACCAGGGCACCGATACCAGCACCTGTGGCGCCGTGGGCAGTCCCTGTAAGACCATTGCCCGGGCAGTGGCCAATTGCGGCGCAGGCCCCTGCACCATAGCGGTTGATTATGGTGAGTATACGCTCAATGCGCCGGTATCATTAAACGGGATCACGCTGGTAGGAGGTTTTTACAATGGCCAACCTACCGCATATCAGTCGGCGCTGTTTGCGCCACCCGGTGGCTTGCCAGCCATTATTGCTACTGGTGGCGCGGTTAGCCTCAGCAATTTTATCCTGGATGGCAGCATTCCTGCACAAAAAAACCTGCCCAGCATTGTGTTGCAGGCGCAGGGTAATAGCACGGTGACTCTGTTGAACACCAATATCAATTCATTCAAAGGAGGTATGGGCGACGATGGCTCCGGTGCGGGAAAGGGTAGTGACGGTGGCACAGGTGGAAATGGTTCTAATGGTACCGGTGGTACCCCTGGTACTTCAGCCAGCTGCCCTGGCAATGCAGGAGGTTATGGCGGTAACAGCGGTTACTTTAATAAAGCTGATTGTAAATATCGGTGGGACAAGGCTGCCTGCGAACAGTCTATAGAGGTTTGCTGGTACAATGGCGGCAATGGCCAACCGGGTAGTACCGGGGTGTCGGCACCAGGCTCCAAGGCCGCGGCTGGTGTCTTCTATTTTTGCGGCAGTAAAAAACGTCCATCCATAACCGCAACAGGAACTAACGGTACAGCCGGCGCCTGTGGTGGCAGTGCATACCCGGCTGCGGATACAGCAGGTAAATTTTTAAATGGCCAATGGGTGCCTGCTACAGGTGGCTCCGGTGGTGTTGGTGGCAGTGGCGGTGGCGGCGGCGGTGGCGGTTGTGGCGGGTATTGCGCTTACTGCGGTTGCTTTTGTGGCGAAGAGACCTATAATGGGACCGCAGGCGGCGGCGGCGGTGGTGGTGGTTGCGGTGCTCTCGGTGGTCAGGGTGCCAATATGGGCGGCGCTTCCTTTGGCGTAGTGCTCATCAATGCTACCCTGGTAGCAGACAATACCGTAAAAATAACCAATGGGGCCGGCGGTGATGGTGGTACTGGCGGCGCTGGTAACAGCGGTGGCGCAGGTGGCGCGGGTGGCAACGCCCAGTCTGGTAACAACGTGTGCAACAATACCGGTGGCCAGGGTGGTAATGGTGGTGCCGGTGGAGCAGGGGGTGCCAGTAGCGGCGGAGCTGGTGGTAATGGCGGCCCATCCGTTGGCGTAGCCCTGGTTGGTACTTCAACCTGCTCAAACAATCTCGTATTCTATGCCGGCAAATCGGGTAACCCTGGTAGTGGAGGAGCCGGTGGTACGCCTGTTACAGGCGCTACCTGTTCAGGTGTAAAAGGCAACGGCGGCATTTTATCTACAGTAGCAAACACGCGTCAATATTAGAGATCATTAAAACTATTATCAAATGGCAGACAAAAACACAAGTACAGGTTTGGGCCACATTTTTCATGTGAGCCTTACCGACAAGTTCGAAAATGAAGATTACTGGCTGCATGTAGCGGGAAAAAAATACCCGCTGGTAATGCATTCGCCCGAATCACTGGCTATCGCCCATGCACAGGAACCCACGCTGGCGGCGTACCCGCAAGGGCATATTACGCACTACACGCAGGTGCCGGTAAAAATACCGCTTAACAAGGTAATCCGCATCTCCGTACGGCACACCAATTATACGGGCGTAGTGCCCGGCGATTTCGGGGTGCATCTGGTAGCCATCCACATAGTGCCTAACGATGAGGCTCATCAGCTGATGGCTACGCAAAACCAGGTGAAAGTGGTGTCACAGCCCATCGACTATGTGACCACTGCCAAAGCATTGGTCTTTCACCATGCTGACCTTATAACAGCCAATTCAGATTATGCGCCTATTGTAATGGAGCATATGGACCAGGTACAAGCACCTTCCACTTATTTATTAATACAACAGCTTGCCACGCAAATGCGCCTGGCCGGCCCCCCAACTGCCAACAGCGGCTGGGCCACCTATCAAGCGTACGATGCTGGCGCCAAAGGCACCAAACAAACCCTGGTGCCCACTGATAGCATCATGCAGCAGGCAGGCGCCTCCATGACTTCCGTACAGGTGAGCACCAAGAACGATACCCGGTTACAGGGCACCAGCTGGACACAGGAAACCGGTACCAGTGTGCAATCTTCCACCAACACCAATACGCCAGAGCTGTTAACTTCTGTAAAAGCAGACGCTGTTGGCGGCGACAACTGGACGGCCGCTCTCGCCAATACCAATACGGCCAACGGTTTGGAAACTTCTATCAAGGTGCTTAACAGTGGTACCAGACAGGTGCAGATAACCATGAATAATTACTATGTACGCTGGCTGGGGGCTTACATTCAGTTTGTTGATGCCGATGGCAATGCCATTAGCACGCCAACCTGGCAACCCGATGATGGCGGCATAGTAGCTGACATCGCCAATATCTTGAACCTGAATTACGACAACATGCGGTTTATTGGCTGGATCAATCCTATTAATACCGTATATGCCATTCCTATTGCTGCCGACCCGGGCACCCTTACCGTAAGCATAACTTTTCCCGAAAACGCCGTTTCGGCTAACCTGTTTGGTTGTGGCCTGGGCACCGGTAATAACCAATACCCAAAAACGCCGATAGTTGGCGGGGTATTCACCGGATTGGCCAATTTAGGTATCCCCACCTTCCTGCTCGGTTTTGGCGTGGCCGCCAATTCGTGTAAAGGTCTGTACGATGCTATGGGTAATCCCACTTTTATAAAAGCGGTAGTGGCCATCGGGGCGCTTTACTTTGGAGGCGATTTCATTTACAATGGCGCGGTGAATAAAAAAATGGACTGGCACGCCTTCTCTTCCCTTACCCAGATCCTGTTCAACCAGGCCTGTACCAAAGCGTTGGTCTGGTGCGAAGAACAAATTGCCGAAGGGGAAATTGAAGATGAGATCCCGTTTGCCGGCTGGATCATGCTGGCGATCAATATCGCCGCCACGATCGCGCAACTGGCAGAGACCATTATAGAAGTGGCTACCTCGCCCTGGATGATCACCAACAGCATTTCAACTACCATTACAAGCACGTTGACCATTTATCCCGATCCAAGACATGGGGCCTTCCCGGCATTGACACCTGGTGCCAAACAGGCGTCTTACGTTACCAAGATGATCTATCAGCAGCAAAACAGACCCAGCATTACTACGACTTCAGTGATCACTGATCCGAATGCATATCCCCCCACACTCCCCGCGCAATTTACCAATACGCTGGGTGGACAGGTAAAATTCGAAGTGGATTTTTATATTGATAACTGGCTGGCTGGTAAAGCCACTACTTCCTGGCTGGAAAACAATGAAGACAATACCGCCAATATTGTACTATACCTGTTTCAACAACCCATTCCACTTACCAATAAATCGATCTACGCGCATACCGCTATCCTGGGTTACCAGAATAATGCTTACACGTGGATCCCACAAACCACCCCGCCCAATGCTACTATAGCCAATACAGACACCAGTCAAAGCGGGAACGCTCTTTCCGACTGGACAGGTTTGGCGATTAGCCAGCGCAGTGGGATGATCGGTTTGGCCTGGAAGGCAGCCGGTATGGGTATTACCGATTGTTCAACCGGTGCCGGCGGCCAGCTTTATGCTTTTCAAAACATCGATATCCCTGGTACTGCCATGAACTCGGTGAAGTTTCCTTCCTGTGGGTTTACTTCCCCTTCAGAGCTGGTGTATGATGTATATCCGCCCAAGTTTTTAATGGAGAATGGTCAATTCGTAGTTGTCAATGGCAATCCTGTTCCGGACCCCACCGATGTAAGTCTGGGTAATTATTATGTTGATCCCCGCAAGGCCGATAACGACCAGGATGTAGATGGCGGCTACCATTTGCGTCAGGTAACGTTAGATGCCAGTACGCCGTTTAACATGAGCCCTGATCAGAATTCCTTTGGCCGTTTTCCTTATTATCCAGATTCTATTGCCATGCATCCCAGTGGTAATGTAGTTGGGGTGAATCGCAAATATTGTAAAATGATGATCACGCCGCTGGCGGGTGGTACCGGACTGGCTGATAATAATATTCCCCTGGCCGTTACCTTTGCCGGACAGGCATTGAACTATAATAACAGTAATGGCAGACCGGGTTTGTTGTTCACGCCGGTGGCTGTTACCTGTTCCTACGATGGTACCATCCTGGTGCTGGAACAACTGAGCAGCCAGGGCTTTAATATTGCCCGTTTACAGGCGTTTGACCTCAATGGTAATCCGGTGAACTGTTTCCAGGATGGCAGCGGCGATGCCTCGCCGTTCTTACTGGTGCCTTCCAATGTTACGTATCTCGACGTGGCAGCAGTAGGGGATAACTATACCACTTATTTGTATGTGTTGTTCTATGCCAATGACGGCAGCCACGTAAGCGACTATAGCATGGCCATCTATCAATATGGACAAGGTGCGCCCGCTGGCAATCTGCTGGTGACAACACCCAATATTCCCGCAGCCCGCCTGAATGTGGATATGTGGCATACGCTGTATACGCTGAACTATGCCATGACCCAGGATGGAAAAGGCAATAATGCCGGTCCGGCTGGTGGAACGGGAACAGGTCCCGCCGGGGTTACGGTACCCTCAGTAAGCGAATGGTTGCCACCGTTACCTTCCTAATTATTTGAATGTATTTTTAATGCCGCTTCTATAAACAAGGAGCGGCATTTTTTATGATCGGCAGTCGTGAAACGTGAAACGGTTCACTAGATTCGAGCCTCACTTCGGCAGTCGGCAATCGGCAGTCGGCAGAGGAATACGATAGTGTGCTCCACGCTGCGCGTGTCGTGGGCAGAAGGCAGGAATCCCAGTTCTGACAGTTAAGACGCTTTCTTTGTAGCCGGTTTTGATTTAAGGCTGGCCTTCAGTTTTTCCATAAGATCGGTGGTGGTGGCGTTGTGCACTACTTTAAGCGGCTTTCCGGTTACTTTTCCTTTGGCTTTTGCCTCAATTACCTGCAATAGCTTTTCAGAATAGGTGTCTGTATACTCGTCGGGTTTGAATGGTTTGGTTAGTTGGGCAATTAACATACTGGCCATTTTCAATTCATCGGCTTTTACCGGCGTGTCGGGTACATCAAGACCGGCCTCACTTCTGATCTCATTGGAAAAACGCAGCCGGTGCAATACCAGCACATTACGCAGCGGTTTTATCAGGCAGATCCATTCTTTGTTATGATAGACCAATGGCCCTAAGGCCGCTTTCCCTTCCTTTTTTAAGGCATCCCGCAGCAGCACGTAGGCTTTGGCGCCCATTTTATCAGGTTCCAGGTAATAGGGTTTTTCGTAATAAACGGCATCAATCTCTTTTTCCTCAATAAACTGGGTGATCTCCAGGTGGTCTATTTTTTCGGGCGCGGCTTTTTCAAAATCAGCCTCCTCTACAATTACATATTCTTCCCCCATTTGATAGGCTTTTACGATGTCTTCCTGGAACAATTCCTTTCCCGAGACCTCGCTTACTTTTTTATATTTTACCCGGCCATGCGTTTTTTTATCAAGCTGTACAAATGAGATATCGCTTTCATCTGCAGCCACATACATTCTGACAGGAATATTGACCAGGCCGAACCCGATCGACCCTTTCCACATTGAGCGCATACGTTAAGTTTTTAAAAGCCTGATTTAAAACCGGTACAGGAACATTGAAGTGTTTGGATGGGTAGGTATCGTGGTGGCCGCAGGCCGCGTTTATTGTTTTAAACAAAGGGTTTGAGGGAAAGTTTAGTAAAGGGGCAATTATTAAAAACAGGCATTAGGGCTGCCTCCTGAATCGTGAGGGAACCGCTGAATTGGGATCAAGTCCAATTGTTGAGGAGTTGGGGATTAAATTATTACGATCTGGAATATCAGGTGCAGCAATTAAGCCCACTTATTGGCAATGGTAAACCTTGTTTTTTAAAAGATATGGGCTGTCCTGGCACAAACTGCCTGTAGCGCCATAAGAAACCATTCTGGCTATTATTTTACCTTTAATAGAACAACTTCCATTCGACGCAATCAAAGGCTTTTTAGGCCTATTATCGCTTAGGTGCCACCGAAATAGGTGCATATCTATACCGAGACCATGTTAAGTCCTGGTCATCCTGCAGTTAACTTCTAGTGAGATTCTCTATTGATGTAGTCCTACAGGCTATTTCCCGCCAAAAAACGCCACCAAAACGCCACCGAAACGCCACCAAAAGGCCACTGCTCAGTGGCGTTATAGTGGGGTTTTCCTTGCCGTTCGGTGGGATATGTAGTATATAAGTGATATATATCACTAGGATCTGCACTATGTCTAACTAGGGTCTTGCCTGGATGTTGTTCGGGTTTTGCCGAAAAAAACCAGGTGTTATCAAAGGGTTTACACCAGGAGCATTCCCGAGTGGTAATAAGTTCTGGTCAGATTCATTCCGGTCACTAGTCAGATTCACTCCAGACAGCCATTTCCCCGGTCAGAATTGCATAGGAATTGCATAAGAATTGCATAGGAATTGCATAGACTATGTAATTCTGATGCAATTTTGCATGAATTCGGTTGGAATAAGTATCGCATATTCAATATGTTTAGCATATAATAATCGGCGTACTGCTATAGGGATCAATAGGGAAAAGCCTGCTAATAGTATTGATTTGAAGGCTTTTACAGGTATGGCTGACCGGTGTACCCTGACGTTGTACTATTGAAGGTCTCTTTTTGTACTGGATTGCAATAGTTTGGCTGCGACTTAATTTGCCTTACGGGACACCAGATTTCAGGGCCTTTCTAATATAGTTAATCGATTGGTACAGGTAACTGGATTAAACAGCTTAATAAACGTCAGGTACACTATATAGCTGGTCACAATTATATCAGCAGCCCCCTACCAGTTACATATTGTTGATTCCTTGCTTGATGAGTTGAGTAAACATCACCCGTTTGGTTAATCATCAAAAAATAGTAAATTTGTTGAAAATCAATATTATAATGGGAGCAGCTAAGCCTATAGATAAGGAAATCACCCATTACTTGGGGCATTTAAGTACAGAACAGAAGAAAGTTGTCCTTAGCGTAGTTAAATCATTTGCAAGGGAGGAAGAAGCGTGGGAAGACGACAAAGCATACATAGCTGAAATGGATAAGAGGTTTAAAGATTTAGAATCTGGTAAGGTTGCAGGGGTACAGCTGGAAGATTTGGCCACCAAGGCCAGACAAGCATTTAAAAACAGGAAACGTAAAAAGTAATGAAATATACTTATCAGATTCATCCTTTAGTTGAACAGGATTTTGAAGAGGGGTATATCTGGTATGAAGAAGGCAGAAAGGATTAGGAGAAAGATTTATAAATGCCGTTGATGCAAAAATAAAACAGATACAACAAAACCCAGAGGCTTATAGCAGTAAAGGCGTTAAATCTTTTAGAGAGGCTGAAGTAGATAGGTTTCCATATCTGGTAGTGTACAAAATAAGTAAGAGTAAAAAGGAGATATACATTACGTCAATCCATCACACGAAGAAGCACCCTCGTAAAAAATACAGAAAGTAATTCCTTCTAGCCATTGCAATTAGCAGTGGCTTTTTTTGTGTGCTGTATGCGAATATTGCTGAATTTGGTAATTCGACTTTTTAAAGAATAAAGAAGTATCTGTGGATTTATGAGATGGCATTTCATTCTATCACCATAACGTTTTTAAGTCATGATTACTATAGATAAAATTAAAATCTACAAGCGTTTTAATGGAGATGGTGATGGTTGGGCAAGGGGTGGAACCAAAGAAGAAAAATCATTCATGAATGACGATGATTGGTTTTTAATTGGGACTTTCGTTCAGGACATAAGCCTTATAAAGAAAGGTCTTGCTTCCTATTCTTTTAGGGATTCAATATACGAAAGGGTAAAGGAGAATTGTGATAGTGAAGAAACAATTCAAGCAATAATGGAAATGTAGTAGTTAAAAACGGAAATTTCAAACGCAACAAAGTATTCGCTTTCATGGTCCTTTACGAACACAAAGGGCTATTCATATGTACGTGGGGATAGCATGATAAATTTATAAGAATACATATGGATAACAGGTGATAATGGGTTGGATGTCCAAAATATTTTCTTTGCATAAAAAAGTCTGCTATCTACAATAGCAGGCTTTTTTATGCTCTTTATGCAGCTGCTGCCCCTCATCAGATCTTGTATTTACGAACCGTTCTATTTCGATCTTGTCCATTCAAAACGTCCGTTTTGATAAATATAGAATTTCGTAACCTTTCCCTCTTCAACCACAAATTCGCCGCTAACGCCCAGCATGTTCTTAAATTGAAAACCAGTTTCCGATTCAAAAAGCAGGGACTTTGTTTGTGTAGGTGAAAAGTGGGCAATAAGTCCGTCATTGGTTCTTTGGATAGTGACCGTTCTGTTGGTGTCAATAGACAGTTTATAAACGCCAACATATTTGTCAAGGATCGCAGGGTCTACTTTAACATCACTTTGCAAGGACTTACCCAGCGCGACAGCCGAAATGCCGGCAGACAGGTCTTCAATGGGAGCTGTTCCGAAATTACACAGGATGGCAATAAACACGTCCTCTCCGGGATAGTATATTTCATTGGTCCTAAACCCTGGCAGTCCCCCCTCATGTTCTATAGACTGAATGCCGTTATTTGTTTTTGCGAACCACCCATAACCATAATCTGTTGCTTTGCCATCACTCAGCCGGAAGGGGGTAAAGGCTTTTTGTAAGGTTTCCTTTTTCAGCAGCTGATAAGAATAAAGACCGTTGTGCCATTTGAGCAAATCGTCTACATTAGAGATCAGGCCCCCTGCGGCATATTCAATAGTTGGGCTCCAGAAGTCGGGATTCTTATAATCTGCCCCGTCTTTATAATAGCCATTTACCCGGCCGGGAATAATGTTGCCGTTACTGTCGAAACAGGTATGCGCCATTCCCAATGGTTTTAGCAGGTTGTCGATAATATAGTTTTGATACCGTTTACCCGATATTTTTTCAATGATATATCCTAATAAGTAATAACCGGAATTGCTATAGGAAAACCGGGCGCCGGGTATAAAGTTCAGCGGATAATTTTTAAAGCTGTCGATAACCTGTTTGGGGGTAAAATCCCAGCGCTCCATATTCTGACCCGAAAAGTTAAGCTGCAGATAGTCTTTAATGCCCGAGGTATGCGTAAGCAAATGTTCGATGGTAATAGTATGCCCTTTCGAAGGAAAGTCGGGAACAAATTTTTGCAAACTGTCGTTCAGGGAAATTTTGCCTTGTTCCATTAATTGCAGGATGGCCACGGCTGTAAACTGTTTGGTAATGGAGGCCAGGTTAAAGACCATACCGGTACTCAGCGGAACATTTAATTCCAGGTTGGCGCTCCCGAATGCTTTTTTATAGACGATCTGCCCATGCCTGGCCACCAGCACTTCACAACCAGGCTGTGAGGGAACGATATATCCGGCGATCAACTTGTCGAGCTTTTTCTCCAGTTGATTGCCTTGCCCATTTGAATTGATAATAGCTAGAAAAAAACCGGCAAACAGAAAAACAGACTTATGCATGTGTTGGGTTTTAATGATGGGTTTCAAACGAAAACTGAGTAGTGCAGTCGATACTATACGTATTGTTAAAAAGTGCAATGTCAGGAATGCTTGTTTCATGGCTGCGCGTTTGATGCAAACTGCTGGTTTTCTGTCTTAATTTGTTGAAAACAAGTTCTCAAATCCGGATTTGAGAATAATTAGTTGTCGGAACCGATCGTTTTCAGGTATGCCGAAGGTGTCACACCCTCTGATTGCTTAAATATACGTTGAAAAGTTGCCTGTGAATTGAACCCGCATTCAACGGCAAGGGCTGCTATGGTGAGTTGCTCCAGGCTGCCGCTCCGGAGTCTCCCTTTGAATTCCCCGATCCGATAGGCATTTACCCATTCGTTAAAATTTGTTTGTTGGTGTTGGTTCAGGACCGTTGAGATCATTTTGGCCACAATGCCCGTATGCTTTGCCACGGCTTCCAGGTTCAATTCAGGGTTCAGGTACAATTTGTCCTCTTTCATGCTTTTTTGAAGCAGGCTCATTATTTGTTCACCCCCTTCCTTTGTGATATCACGGTAAAGGGTCTTTTTTACTTTTTCGGTATTTATTGCCAGAGAAATGAAATAACCCTTCAATCCCAGCCAATAGATCATGATGGCAATTGGAATATAAATGGGGTACCAGTCAAATTTGTTTAAAAGCCGGTCGCTGTAAGCGGGATGGATATACGGGATCAGGTAGATGAACCAGATAAACTGAAAAGCTATAAATATGTTAATAAACAGTTGAAGCCATTTGCGTACAGCCTCTTTGTCTGTATGCACGCCGGCTGTTTTTTCTTTTCGTAAAAATCTGAATGAAAGTAATACATAAACCGTAAGCGATAACCACCGCGGTATATCGGAATACATATTATAGCGATCGATAAAAAGCCCCCAGGGTTCCGGGTTATATTTTATAACTTTCATGTACACCCCGGTAAGGAAAATAATGGTTGTTACCTGTGGTACAATATCTATGATACCGGCCAGGAACTGAAGCCTGTGGTTACGCGTAAGCCGGAAGGATGGATTGAGCATTGACTGAATGTAAAAATAAATGAGGGGGCCCATCGGCATGATGACGATCATTGGCACGAACCAGGAAATAATCCGTAGGATGCGGCTGGTCTCCAACAGGTTACTATGAACGCAATACAGGTTTAAACATGCCATGGACATCAGCAAAATAAGAAAAGCCAGCAGACGATTTGAACGTTTATTGACGGTACGGCGAAAAAGAAGTGTGCTTACGATCAATCCCTGTATGGTACCAAGCAGGATAATGGTATTTAGAAAGCCTGTCACGGTATACTTTTTTTGTATCTCAAATATAAAAAAACGTGTACAAAAATTGTATTTTGTTAAGGTAGGAGTATAATAGTAGAAAATATTTGCTAGCTGCACAATGGATAGGGAAAAATCTAAATGCAAAGAATTACGGTAATCTGGTAAACAATTGGTAATTATATGAAGGATTTAAAAGAACTGAAAGATATCGTCGTCAATAAGCCACTGGAGCAATCGGTGGTTACTATTGATCAAACAATGAGTTTCGTGAATGAAGTGTCTGATATACTTCTTCAGGGGCTTGACGCCTCTGAGGATCGTTTTATTTATACCGAAAGAATTAGCGTGTTCTTCGGGAGATATCTTGAAAAACTCAAGAGTCTTTTAGAAGGAAAAGATCTGGACCTGGCATTTTGGGCAGCAAGTCTTTTAATACATTATAAAATAAATGACAGTTTAGCGGAAAGTGTATTGTTAGATGCCATCGAATTTAGTGATAATGATGATCATGTTAGTACTGCTACAGTTATCCTATGCCGGAATAGAAATCAGAAAGTTATAGAAGTAATAAACAAAAGATTGAATAGTAAGAATCCTGAAAAGAAAATGCGGGATTATTTTATTGAAAAAATAAATGATCTTACGGAAGCTTTGGGTGGGTCAGTGTAATCTTGTGAGAGTGTGATAATGTGGCAATAGGGAATTAAGAACTGCCTTGGACAATTCAAATCAAAATATTTTCTTTGCATTATCATGGAAATAATAGCTATCCTGGAATCACATATACATCACTTTTTGCACGGTATAAAAACGGAAGCCAAAGAAGAGCGTGCAGCGGCCCTTATTATCGTAAAATATATCAGGGAAGGGGAGATAACAGCGGAAGAAGACCATATCTTGAAAACGCAGATCATGGACTCATTAAAAATTCTGGGGATAGGTGTGCCATTTGTCCTGATACCCGGCGCCTCGGTCCTAATGCCTATTCTTATCAAAGTAGCCAGTAAACACAATATTGAATTAATGCCATCGGCCTTTATTACGCCGGCAGATTCTGGTAATAGCGGAAATGTAATCTAGCAAGAGATCGTACTGGTGTGAATGGAAGAAATAATATTAGTTACCATAATGTTGCGCCATGATCACATTAGATAAAGTCAAAATTTACCAGCGTTTTAATGGCGATGTTGATCGTTGGGCTAGGGGTGGGACCAAAGAAGAAAGATCAATTATGAATGATAGTGATTGGTTTTTGATTGACAGTTTCATTCAGGATGGAAATCTTGTAAGGAAAGGTCTTGCGGCTGATTCTTTTATGGACTCAGTAAACGAAAGGCTAAATGAAAATTGTGATAGTGAGGAAACCATTCAGGCTATTAGGGAAATGGAATGATGGACCCAAGGCATTGCCCGCATCGCCGTCAGTTATTCCTTCTTATGCCGGCCATCTAATAAAAATCACTTTTAACCAGATCTACAGCGTATTCACCGATCATCATACAGGTGGCATTGGTATTCGCATTGATGAGGGTGGGCATTACGGAGGCATCTGCTACGCGCAGCCCTTTTATCCCGTGTACTGTTAAGTCTGATTTTACAACCGACATTTTATCACCGCCCATTTTACAAGTGCCAACAGGATGATACAAGGTGGAGGCGTTTTGGCGGATGTATTCTTCTATTTGTTTGTCTGTAGTGAGATTTTGTCCTTCATCGCTACGAAATTTGGTAAAAGCCTTCGTAAAAGCCAGTTCCCGGGTTAACCGGTACCCTTCCATTAATACTTTGAGGTCCATTTCGTTTTGCAGATAGTTTGCTTTTATTACTGGCGGCTGGGCCGGGTCGTTGGACCGAAGTGCTATACTGCCGGTGCTTTTGGGGGTGGCAACAATCGGGAGAAACCTGTAAAAAGAGGTTTTGTTTTCAAGCGACTCATGATAGAACAAAAATTGCAGATCGGGTGCTTCGTTGACGCCGGCATGTTTTGTCCGGGTAAATAATCCGGCGCAGGCTGGCAGCGGTAAATTAGCATGTGATAAGGTTGACTTAAAATCAAGATTAACCCCCACATGGTCCTGCAGGTTCTGGCCAACGCCGGGCAGGTTGGCTGTTACTTTTATTTTGAATGATTGTAAATGATCTGCAGCGCCAATACCGGAATGCATTAGGATTTTGGGTGACTCTATAGCGCCTGCGCAAAGGATTATTTCACTGGTATTAGCGGCCTGCTGCAGCTTTCCGTCTTTCAGGTATTCGACTCCACTTGCGCGCGTACCTGTAAACAACAGCCGGGAAACCTGGGCGAAGGTTTCTATGGTGAGGTTGGGTCTGGATAAAACTTCCGGGGAAAGAAAAGCGGTGGCGGCGCTTTGACGTTTCCCATTCTTCATATTTAACTGATACAGACCGGCCCCGTTTTCCTGTTGCGCACCATTAAAATCCCAGTCTGGGCCTTTATAACCCAGCTCTATGGCAGCCTCGATAAATGGCGAGCAACTTCCCGCTGAACAGGTTTTCCCGGTAATATGCAATGGTCCGTTTGTACCATGAAAAGCAGCAGATGCATTGGGAATGTTTTCCAGTTTGATGAAGTAGGGCAACACATTTTTATAGCTCCAGGCATAATTCCCGGCATTTGCCCATTGATCATAATTTAAATAATTACCCCGGACATAGATCATGGAATTGATAGAACTGCTGCCTCCTAACACTTTACCTCTTGGCCAGTTGATCCGCCGGTTGTTCAGGAAGGGTTCTTCTTCCGTTATATATTTCCAATCTACCTCAGACCCCAACAGTAATGGAAACCTGCTGGCATCATGGATATCGCGTTTTGAATCCGGTCCGCCTGCTTCCAGCAACAATACATTTACAGCAGGGTCTTCTGTAAGCCGGTTGGCCAATACACAACCGCTTGAACCAGCGCCAATGATTATAAAATCATACTGTTTATCTGGTCCTTTTTTTAGAAGTGTATTAGGAGAAACGACAAATCCAAAACCGAGCGCTGCGGTTGATTTCAGAAATGTACGTCTTGTAGTTTTTACCTGAGGTTGTGGGAGCACCTGTTGCATAAATATTTATTGCTTAAAAATATTTATTGAGGAATGTCTTTATATTGATTTCATATGACTGTGTGTTTAGGTGTGTCCTAAATGCACAATAAACAGTCTACGCAGGCATTTGTTTTTGCCGCCACCACCTAGTGTGTATAATAGAAATGCGTTTGTATTACGCACTAACGGGAATTTGTAACTGGTTCAGTAGGTTATATTGACTAACGATAATGAGTTTGCAATACTACACTTAATAATCTTATTGTGATATTACTTTAATATTACCAATATGTCACCCTGCAATAAGATCACAGGTCACTGTAGGTGGTAGAATAGTAATGCTAAGGATAATTGTTAGCGTGAAAGCGTATTGACGTATTGGTTGAATAGTATTACTGAACGTACAAGTGAGTGACACAACAGGTGGTGAGCGCTGTTGCCAAAAGCTGGCTAAAAGGAAATTGCTGATCGTTGGATTCCTTCCTTTCCTGGAAGTATAACGCTTAGATTACGGTTATATATATATATGGGGTACTTATGTGCGTTGCCCTTCTTTTTATTTATCTTCAGAAGAACTATGCCAGCCACCAAAACCATCTTTGCATTTTTCATGCTGACCAGTTTGCCTGGTGTTCGTTGCAGTAATACGAATACGCCGCCACTTGGCTCCGGCCCGGGGCTGTATTACATCCTGGAGAAGGAGAGCTCCCGTAGCAATAAACTGGTAATAGCCCGGCAATGTGATTTACACACTTACTTGACCTATAATGATACTATGGTGGAAATTGGTTATCATGTGGCGGTGGTGAACCGGTTTAAAATTGACCACATAACGCAGCAAGGCCGGGAACGGACCATCTTTTGCAAGGGGGAATATCCAGGGCCGGGTTATTTAGATACAACGGTAACGATGGACTTACACCTAAAGGCAGTTGATTCAAAAAGCCTGCAGACGGTTATGCGGTACAGTGATTTAGCCGGTTATTTAAAGACGGATACTTTTTTTATAACCCCGGCCTCCTTCATTGATAAGTTTAAAGTGGTTGACTGGGAATGCGAGAAGAAAGTAAAAGAATAATAATTTGTACTAATATATTATAAGCCGAACTATAAAGCCGTTATCATAGCAGCTTTGTAGTGGCTTACAACGCTTTGGTGTATCAATCCCTCAATTCATTCCCCATTTTCATCAATTTATTGCCAAAATCAACAACTTATCGGTAAGCCTGGAGATTATTAGATTAAAGATGTATTTTTAAATAATCTCAAATCATTATGATAAAACTCCGCTCTCCATTTCCTCCCAGATTTGACAAGCGGATCCGCCTGATAGGGCCGGTGGTTCTTTTTTTAACAGGCGCTGTCTTCCTCCGGCTTAAAATGTACCTGGATACACCCCGTAATTTATTACTCAATCATTTCATCATCGCGCTTAGCGCAGGGTATATTGGCTGGGAATTGACCCGTTTAACGGTGCTTTATATTCAAACCCGGTTGCCGGGGTTGGAAAGACTGCGGAAACGCCTGTTTTATCTGGCCATTGCCTTGTTTGTGTTAGCGAATATTGGTTATGCCATCAGACATATTACCCAATATATAGTCAATCACAATCCTGCCGGCTGGCCTACCTTTCTTGGTTATTCAACGGTTATGGGAGTGGTGATCTTTTATACCACCGTTACTATCTGTATTTATGAGGCTGGTTATTTATGGCAACAGGCCAAACAAACAATGGCCGAAAAGGAAAAACTGATCCGGTCGGAGTGGCAGGCTAAATATGATCTACTGAAGTCACAGATAAATCCGCATTTTTTATTTAACAGTATGAATTCGCTTGCCTCCCTGGTTGCGGAAGATACCACCCAGGCGGAAAAGTTTATTGATGAAATGTGCAAGGTGTACCGGTATCTATTACGTAACAACGAGCAGGAACTGGTTACGCTGGATACGGAACTACAATTCCTTCATTCCTACTGTCACTTATTGTCAACCCGGTACGGCAGTGGTTTTCAGCTGAAGTTACTGGTAAGTTCCTTATATAATAATTTTTTGATCCCACCCCTTACATTGCAGTTGCTGGTTGAAAATGCGGTAAAACACAATGTGGTGCACAAAGAGCACCCGTTGCTGGTAACAATTCAGTCAAATGAAGAAGGCCTGTTAACAATCTCCAATAATGTTCAACGAAAAAAGGTGGCCGTGCTTTCCAATGGAATGGGACTGGCAAATATTAATGCCAAATTTGAATTGTTGGACCAAAAGAATATGACCGTTGAGGAAGTAGATGAGCTGTTTATCGTTTCCATTCCCTTAATAAAGAATCATGATAATGACTAATAAAAGTGTAAAGTATTGTATTACTGCTTTGTTGGTATTGGTTTGTTATTCCGCTTCCGCCCAGAATGGAAAGATCATTGAACAGACGAAGTTTGATATTCCCGACTCGCTTGTAAATAAGTATCAACAAGTGATCCCGGGTATCAGGCTTGCTATTGATTCGGTTAATTTTTACCGGATAACCTATCTGTCTGATGGGTTGAAAGTAAAAGGCTATCTGGCCATTCCCAAAAGGGAAGCCTTGTATCCGGTTGTCATTTTTAACAGAGGTGGTAACCAGGAGTTTGGGAAAATAACAGATGCAGGTTTTGTACAAAACCTGGCGGTTTTATGCAGCCAGGGATACCTGGTGGTGGCCAGTCAGTACCGCGGTACCGATGGGGGCGAAGGGAAGGAAGAGTTCGGTGGCAGTGATGTAAATGATGTGATTAACCTGGTCCCCTTATTGGGTAACCTAAAACAGGCCGACACCTCCCGGATTGGGATGTTTGGCTGGAGCAGGGGCGGGATGATGACTTACCTGACGCTGACAAAAACAACGCGCATAAAAGCAGCCGTAGTGGGGAGCGGGCTCACTGATCTGTTCCGCACCCTGGAATCCAGACCTGATTTTGATAGTTTATGGCAGGCCATGATCCCCGGGTATGCCACACAAAAGAAGGAACTGCTTAAACAGCGATCGGCCACCTATTTTGCAAACAAGATCAATAAAACAACTCCTTTATTGATCTTTCAGGGAACGGCCGACTGGCGGGTGCCCACCAACCAGGTGCTGGAGTTCGTAAATAAATTATATGAATGTAAACAACCATTCAGGTTCATTTTATACGAAGGCGGCCAGCATTCACTTATCGAACACAGGGACGATTTTTATACCCAACTGATCGGTTGGTTCAATACCTATTTGCGTGATAAAAAGCCCTGGCCCTCGTTGGAGCTGCATGGTAATTAGGTGTTGTAATTGAACTGGACAAACGGCTAAATAGGAGTAAATTTGAATACAGCAAATACAGCTCCTATTAGTCATATTATAAAAAAGATACTAAAAAGCGTTACTGTCATATCGCTTGTTATTGCGATAGCGATCTTTCTATTGCTGGTCTTTATCATAAAATACCGGATAAAATCGGTGATAAAGGAAGTTGTTCGCCAGGAAACGCATGGGGTTTATGAACTTGACTTTTCGAAGATCTCCATAGATTTTTTCAAGGGCAGGATCAAGCTAAAAGCAGTTGATTTCAGACCTGCCAGCGCCCATCCCGAGATAAAAGATTATCGGTTTACCATCAGCCAGCTTTACTTTTCACTTAGCTCGTGGAACCAGTTGTTTTTTCACAAGAAATTATTCGTCGATAGCCTGCAGATCAACGCGCCGGTCATTACTATTTATCAACAGGCTGCCCAAAAAAATAAAAATGGCTTAGGGCCTATTCAGGAAATATTCCGGTCAATGCAGGATGTCAGCGACATATTTAAAGTACGCATGTTGGAGATCAACAGAGGCCGGATGGCCATTTACCGGGAAGCGAATGAGCGACCCCTGATGATCAATAACATCAGTTTCAGGGTGGAGAATTTCGGACAAAAGAAACGTGCAAACACCCACCTCCGCTACTCGGATAACTTAACCCTCCATATAGGCAGCCAGCGCTGGTTATTTCCATCCGGACAACTTATTAAATTTGACAATTTGTTCTTTTCCGGGAAGGACCAGGCTTTCCAGGTAGATTCCTGTTCCATTACCACGGCGCCGGATAACAAGGGGCGGCGAACCTCCTTATTTGCTGAAAAATTGTTATTCCGGACCGATGAACTGGAGTCTGTTTTTGAGAGAAGCGAACTGAATATCGATACGCTTTACTGCAAATCGCCCGTATTGTCTGTTGCCATGCCGGCCGATAAAAAAGACAAGGATACCGTGAGTGAGCTGAATGAGGCAATACAACAGTTGCCGGGTAATATCAATATTAAATATATAAATATTGAAAATGGCCAGGTCCATCTGACCTCTTCAGATGGCAAGCGCTCATATACGGGTAAAAAGACAAATTTAAAAATATACAGTTTAAGTATTTGGCACAACCCGGTACCGGTGATCCGAACCGGTAGGATCGATCTGAATTTGCATGAGATCAGTTTCGCTACCAGGGACAGCCTCTATCTGTTAACGGTAAAGGAATTCAGCTTTGATAGTAATAACCTTGTTTGCAAAAATGCCTATCTGAAACCTTCCCCCAAGGCCAAAGGCTATTTGTCGGGGATTACGCTCCCGGCCTTTACGCTTTTTGAGATCAGTCTGAATGACCTGTTGGAAAAAAGATTAAAGGCGTTGGTGGCCGTTATAGACAAGCCGCAGTTTTTCTTTACTTCAAAGGCAAAAAAGAAAACCAATGAAATTGGCATTCCCGTCAATAAATTTTACAGCACCTTAAAAGACCTGGCGCAACTGATAGATGTGCGCTGGTTAACTATCAGAGATGGAACGCTGGATTATACGCCCCGGGTTTCGACAACCCCGGAGTTAACCCTGCGGAATATAGATGCAGAAATAGACCTGGTGGGTATGCTCAACAGTTCTTCCCTGCAGGGCACCAAAAGATCTATTCATGCATTAAGTATTGGAGCACTCAATTTAGATAAGAAGAATATCACCGTTGACCTGGATGATTTTTTCGTTGATGGCAGCCGGGAGTTTGGGAAACTGGGGGCCCTGGATGTTCGGCTGTTATCCGGTATCCGGTTAAATGCCGCCAACCTATATTGGGAGGGTTTTTCCTGGGAAGATTTTGTCAGGGACAAAAGTATCCATATTGATACCCTCAATATTCCCACGCTTGGCTTTTGGGTACGCACCTTACCAGGGCAGGGGATGAAAAGCAAGACCGGGTTGCAGCCATTGACCATTAATAGGCTGAATATCGGAGAAACCAGGCTTGATGTAAAAACAGCCAGTAATGCGGAAATGAAGGCGATGGTCAGCAAGGTGGCGTTTAAGGGATTAAAGACTACCGGTCAATTCTTCGCCTGGCAAAGCGGGAGTGCCCGGGCGGACAGTATCTTATTCAAGAATGATCATAAACAGCTTACTATTCAACAAATGCAGGTTGGGCAGGGGGAGGCCGCTTTGCAGCACCTAACTTACCGCGATGTAAGCAGTCAGGTAAACATACCCCAAATTAAATTTCAGGTGCAGATAAACAACACTGATCTGGAAGAACTGCGGTTCCCATTTTTAGCCCTGTACCAACCAGAGATAACAATCAACAGGTCACAGCCGGATCTTCTTTCGGCTACAAAAGACCCGACCCCCGTTCTTAAACCTTTTCAAATTGGGAAACTGGAGATCATCGGTGGCCATTTCAATTATAAACAAACGGATGAGCGGCTGGACCTGTCAGCCCATTTCGATGCCCATGTTTTGGGGGCCCGCCTGGAGAATGACAATCCGGAGGCGATCATATTTGATAAGGTCTCCATGCAGTTGGATTCCCTGTCATTGGATAAACCACTGTCACAGGGCTTTATTACTATCAGGAACGCGAGTGCCAGTGTAGCCAACTATCCCTTAGCGGTAAATTTGAATAGTGATAATTCCGGGCTTACAAATGTTATAAACAACATCCATATCACTAATGGACGGGTTGAATATTATGATAGTTCCCTTGTTGCAACTGTTGCAAAGATCACGGGAAAAGGAAAGGAGGGGTACCTGGGTTTTAACCAGGTTGTCATAAAACCCAGCAAATCGCTGGACAAATTCCTTAAAACATCGGAATGGCAAAAAGATTATGTGACATTTAGTTGCGATAGTATAGGGTTGTTGCATCTAAATAACCAGGCGCTTATGAATGATGGGGAAGTTGCCATCCGGTCTGTCTTTTTGCAAGGTCCCCGGATCTCAACGTTTCGCAATAAGAATATGGCCTTTCAGCATGGTATTGAGAAGTTAATGCCCACCCGGCTGCTTGCCGGAATAAACAGACCCCTGCGGATCGATTCTATTCAGGTAAAGGGGGCTGGGGTGGAGGTGCATGAAGTATCTGCCATCACCAATAGAGAAAGTACGATACCGATAGATGAGTTGAATGCGGTGTTCAGGAATATAAACAGCCGCCCCAATGAGCAGGATAGCCTGGTATTGGAATTGTCCGCACGGGTGTTGAATTATGGGGTCCGCACCTTCCGGTATGCGGAATCGTATCAAGATTCGCTATCCGGGTTTACTATGCATTATGGCATCTCGCCGATGCAGTTGTCGCACCTGACACAGGTGACCAATCCGCTAACGGCCATTGCTGTTACCAGCGGTGAAGCGGATACACTGTATGCAAACTTGTCGGGTAATAAATATGCAGCCTACGGGGATATAAATTTTTATTATCGTAACCTGAAAGTGCGGTTGCTCAATAAGGAAGACACCCTGAAAAAAAACTGGTTGCTTTTTGTGGGAACCCTGCTGGCCAATGGGGTGATCAAATCAAGCAATCAAAGTCAGGCCCGGATGTTTTACCTCAGGGACCGGGAAAAGTTTGTGTTCAATTATTGGATTAAAACGCTTTTTAGTGGTTTTGGTACCAGCGTAGGCGTGAAAAGGAACAGTAAATATAAAAAGTTGTATAATGAGGCCGAAGAAAAATATTCCCTGCCGGCTGTCAGCTTAGAGCGGGATTGACCTGTTCATCACTTCACTGATAATTTTTACCGCCTGTACCTGCTCTTTAGCATTCAATGAGGCAAACCCCAATCGTACCGCATTGAAATGCTGTTTGCCTACATCATACGCCGTCCCG
Source organism: Niastella soli (assembly GCF_017742245.1). GTDB lineage: Bacteria > Bacteroidota > Bacteroidia > Chitinophagales > Chitinophagaceae > Niastella > Niastella soli. The sequence continues at coordinate 710,988 of NZ_JAGHKO010000004.1, read as the reverse complement.
TCTTTCATGATCAAACCGTGGTCAAGCGCTTTGCGGGAAATTTCTTTTAAGTCGTGTTTTAAAAAGGTGGTCCATACCGACATGCCGCCATCGGGGACCTTAAAGGAGACCTGATCGCTTAGTTCCTTTTGAAGGCAATCGCAGAAATGATCTCTTCTTTCTTTATACAACTTGACCGATCTCTTTATGTGTCTCGCGATTGTTCCATCCTTGTATAATTCTGCAATCGCATTTTCCATTAAACTGTCTCCCTGGGTGTCTACATTTTTACGGAAATAAGTGGCCGTTTGAATGAATTCCTTTGGCGCCACCATAAAACCAAGTCTTACCGCAGGGGCAAAGGTCTTTGTAAGCGTACCAATATAAACTACGTTACCCTTGCTGTCATAACTGGCCATAGGCATAATGGGTTTGCTGGAATAATGAAAATCGTAATCATAATCATCCTCAATGATCGCAAACCGGTGTTTGGTGGCCAGTTTAAGCAAGTGCATCCTTCTTTCGGGCGACAGGGTAACCGTAGTAGGATTGTGGTGATGCGGGATCACATACACCAGCCGGACCTTTTTCTTCTCACACAATTTTTCAATAGCGTTGGTGTCGATGCCCTCCTCATCAACAGGAACATAATTCAGTTTGGCCCCTAATTGCTGAAAGGTAATATTGGCCATTTTGTAACCGGGTATACCCACCACTACTTCATCACCGGGATTAATTATCACAGAAGCCGCAATGAAAATTCCCATTTGAGCCCCTTTTGTAATTAAAATATTATCAGCAGTGATTGATAAACCCCTGGTGTCACATAGAAAATTGGCCAATGTTTGTCTGAGTAATAAAGTGCCTTGTGCACCGCCATAGAGTAAATATTTTTTATTGGCAGAAAGCCGGGAAAGGCTCCGCATGCATCTGGTGAGCTCTTCTATAGGCGCCAGGCGAACATCCGGAAAGCCATCATTAAAAGCCAGTTTACTGGCTGAGGGAAAATCAGAAAAGGCAACCGGAATAATTTTTTTCTTATCATATATAAAGCCGGGTTGTGCAGGAAGAGGGACGTCTGCCGCTTCACCCGCCAGTTGTTTTGGTGACAATACAGGAAGCTTTGCTTTTACAAACGTTCCTTTTTTAGGCAGCATTTCAATCCAGCCTTGCGCTTCTAATTCCTGGTAAGCGGCCACTACGGTCATGCGGTTAATCCCCAACATAACAGCCAGTTCTCTTGACCCCGGAAGTTTCACGCCTTTTCTTAATCTGCCCTGTCTTATATGATGAATAAATAAATTAGTGATCTGTAAATACACAGGGGTCCCAGCCTTGTCGTCTATGATAATCAGTTCATTCAGTAATGGCATCTGGATTAGTTTATTTGTTGAATCTGGACTATCTGGGTAATCCAGTAAAGGTATAGCTTTGAGGAGTCAAAAAACAAATAATATGCAAGAAAGAATGAACATTGACGCCGCAGAGGCCGGTATTTATAAAGCCATGAATGCAGCAGAGAAACAGATCAGCACTTTTACAATAGAAAAAAAACTGGCTGAACTCATAAAACTAAGGACCTCGCAGCTCAATGGCTGTGGGTATTGTGTGAACCTTCACGCCCGGGACGCCAGAAAGGCCGGGGAAACCGAGCAACGGGTCTTTGCGATCAGTGCCTGGTGGGAAACGCCTTTCTTTACAGAAGGAGAGCGGGCTGCATTAAAACTGGCAGAAGAAATAACCAGGATCCAGGAAGCCGGATTAAGGGAAGAAACATTTCAACAGGCAAAAAAGTATTTCAGTGAAAGGGAGATTGCCCAACTCATTTTTATAACTACGGTAACCAACAGCTGGAACCGCATTGCCATTTCAATGCATATGGTAGCTGAATAAATTGAAACTGCTAAACCTAACATCCATAAAAATGAAAGAAGAAATTATTTGCAGCACCTGTGGGACCTATTACCCGGCAGCAACAGTGCCACACCTGTGTGTTACGTGCAGTGATGAACGTCAGTATATTCCGGAAACCGGGCAAAGCTGGACAAAACCCCAGGACCTTCACCGGAAGCACAGTATTAAACTGAATAAGCTGCATGAGCGTTTGTATGAGATAGAGATCAATCCCATATTTGCTATTGGGCAAAGAGCTTTACTGGTTTTGTCGGCAGCGGGGAATGTATTGTGGGATTGCATTCCGATGCTGGATGAACTCACTGTTGAATTCATAAAATCGAAAGGCGGGTTGAAAGCGATTGCCTTTTCGCATCCGCATTATTACAGCAATATGAATGAATGGGCGGAGGTATTTGATTGTCCGGTATATATTCATGAGAACGATGCCGAACATATAGTTGCAAAGGGACCGCGCATTCGTCTTTGGCAGGGCAATGAAATGCCATTGTGGGATGGAATAAAGATACTGCTGATCGGCGGACATTTTGAAGGCAGCAGTATATTACATGTGCCCTTTTTATCGAAGGAAGGTACCATACTTTGTGGTGATACTTTGTTTCTTTCGCCCAGTAAAAAACACTTTTCTGTTTTGCGTAGTTATCCAAATCGTATTCCCCTGTCAAATGCAGAAATGGTCAGGGTTAAGCAACGGTTTGATTCAATCCCATTTGATTCGTTTTATGGCTATATAAGAACACAAAACCTGCACGAACATGTAAAGTTGGTATTTGAGGAATCGATGAAGAAGTTCCTTGTATAATAAAAAAGAACAAATCGTTGGGCGCGTGATACAAATTGGCAACAAAATGACACAAATCGATAAAGCGGTAAAAGGAAGTCTGATTAACTTTTGGAAGGTTTGATCACATTAACCTACTAAAATTTATCTAATGAAAAAAAGGACCTTTCTTTTGACTGCTGCCATTATGCTTAGCTTTGGCGCCAGCATGCAGGCAACGCCCACGATTAAACGGTTAGCTCTCACCCCAGGTTTGCGGGCATCCGCATTTGCCTGGAATTTCATTTATGCCTTTGGTAACGGTCCCGTACCGGGTTTAACCTGGTCAGGCAATTACCTGTATATTTCTTCCGGCACGTACGTGGTATATTCCCCTGCCAATGGATATGCCTTCCTCACACCATCTACCCCCGTATATTGTAATGCGGTAGATAATGCAAACACCTATGTACAGGTTGCTGTAATTGGTAGTAACAGTCCTTCTTACTATGATTTTATGGAATACTAGGGTAATAAAAATATCTTTAAAGGAACGGCGTCTTCCCGGCGTCGTTCTTGTTAGTTTTTAGAGTTTTCAAGCGCCTGATAACCGGCTAAACTGCTGGCATAACCGGTCCAGCCAAGCAGGGGCAGGTACCGCCAGGCCAGTTGTTTATTTTGCCGAAGGGCGATGGTGAAACTGGAGGCTGCCAGCATTGTGTCCACCATTGTCCACAGAAATGCCAACCCAGTACTTTTTCGTTTGAAGTATATATAGTTGAAGGAAAAGAAAATGATCCAGATAAACACCTGGAGGGTCAATAGTTTTTTCCGGTGGCTGCCGGTTTCCTGCACCAGTTTTTTCAGTGCCTGAAGCACAAAGAAATTATTGACTGTCCAGGCCGGGCCAAATACCCAGGCTGGCGGCGCCCAGGGGGCCTGTTTCAATTCTTCGTTATAAAGTGCCCGTTCGCTTTTCTTTGATCTTCTGCCTGAAAGTCCACCCAGCGCTGTGACTACAATTGACAGCAGGGCCAGCTGCCACCATTTTAACCGCCGTTGTTTTCCTGTTTGCTCCAACTGCATAAAATAGGTTTTGACCTTTATAACAGTAAGAATTATGCCATCCCTGCCAATTCCTGGCACACCCGGTCAATTTCTTCCTCCGTATTGTAATAGTGTATGGAGGCGCGAACAATCCCATCGAGCCCTTTCCGGTTCATATAATATAAAGTTGAATTGGCCAATCCAAGATGTACATTGATGTTTTTGGTCGCCAGTTTTGCCCGAACATCTTTTGCCGTCATGCCGGTTGCCGAAAAGGTGACGATTCCACCGAGTACATCGCCCTGGTCGTGTACTTCAATACCCTCGATTGCCTGCAGGCGTTGTCTGAATAAGGTAGACAGGTGTTGGACCCGTTGCCATACACGGTCAATACCAATGTTCAACAAATATTCCACGGCTTTTTGCAAACCCAGTACAATGGCCGGGTTCTTTTCATACCATTCAAAACGCCGCGCATCGGCCCGCACAACAAAATCCTGCTGGTTCACGCTGCTTATTGTCCGGCCATCAAAGAACAACACTTTTAAGGTATCCTGTATTTCCCGGCGTACATATAAAAAACCGGAACCCCGGGGCCCGCGCAAATACTTACGGCCGGTCACGGCCATCATATCGCAACCGATAGCCTGTACATCAACGGGTACCTGTCCTACAGACTGACAGGCATCCAGTAAATACAAGATATTGTGTTTGCGGGCTATTTCACCAATCGCCGCTACGGGCAGTACGTTGCCGGCGGTAGAAGGGATATGTGTCACAGCGATCAGGCGGGTACGGTCGGTGATGGCTGCTTCCAGTTCGGTTAAAGGAAAATTGCCGGCGGCATCATTTGATATCACTTTGATAACGACGCTATATTGTTTTTGTGCATTCAACAACCCCAGGATATTGGAAATGTATTCCATTTCAGAAACGATGAGCTCATCACCGGGTTGAAAGGTAAGTCCGTTAAACGCGATGTCCCAGGCGGCGCTGGCGTTCTCTACCAGGGCTATTTCATTGCGGTTGGCATTCACCAGCTGCGCTATCAATTCGTGGGTATGGTCGAGCTGCGCCCGGTATTTGGCTTCAATTTCATAACCACCCAGCAGGGCTTCCTCGCGTAGAAAATCGACCATGGTTTGCACTACCACATCGGGCGGCAGCGAAGCACCGGCATTATTAAAATGAATACGGCCCAATGTGCCTGCAGTTTCGGATCGGATAAGCCGGATCTCTTCTGTTGTAAGTGGTTTTACTTCCATAATAAGTTGGTAGCTTCTTAATTGATCTACTATACAAAACAACAGGATTTATGTATTCCGGAACAGAGGCAGATTGGATAATTTTTACTAGATCAGTTGGAGCAGGAAAGCAGGGTTTTTGAAAATAAATACCGTGAAAACACCTTTTTTATTATTGCTGGTACTTTCTAACTTACCCTCCTGAAATCAGAAAGATTTTCTCATCAACATAATCAAGTCTCTGCTACTTTATCTATCCGCCTTTTAAACTACCTGGTAGCGGTTTTTGCCATTTTTCTTTCTACATAAATAATTTTTTATGGCTGCACCATTTGCTGTCCCCATCGCATTAAACGATGAACAGATCCTTAATTATTGTGCCAAACATCTTTCAAGAGGACCAAAGCTGTTTGTCGATGATGTATCTCCCGATTCATTTAATTTAACCACTGTTGCGGAAGGCTGGCGTTTTCCTATTGTATTAGCTGCCAGAGATAGCGAAGGTTTTACCGGACGGATCAACGAAGTTTCCTTTGTATGGGTGGCTAAACCCAATGAAGTGATTGACAGTATTCAGGTAACAGGCAGTTTTTTACCCATGTACCAATCGCTGGCGCTTGCTCCTGTATTGTACGATGGAGAAAATATTGGTATATACGGGGCCACCATCCAGGCGCCGGTTGGTAAAGGCTATTATTATCGGTTTCGTGTCAATGGCCGGGATGTGCCTGATCCCATAAACCCGCAACGTAAAACATTGCCCAACGGCTCGGAGTGGTCCTTCTTTTTTACTGATTATTATAACAGTTCTGAAGAGTTTGAAGATTGGGAGATCAGTATCCTGTATCGACTGGCCAATTGTATTGTTCCTTTCAGAACACCTGAAGCGCAAAATTTTATCAACCGGTTTTATTTGACCCTGGCAAAACCCAACCGGTTATCCATGCCGATCTATAAGCTCGATGAATCGGTGGGCGAGGTGAATTACATTACCAATATTCTGGCCCGTGAAGAACGGCACCATTTACAGGACTATAAAATTTGCCTGAAATTAATTGACCAGGTCTTACGACAGCGGAATCCCTTTGTAGATTCCTGGCTGGTGTCGCAGGAGCTGATCCTGGAACTATATGAACAAATGGCATCGGGCACGGTGCCTGGCTGGGATTATAGCCTGTATAACAACCCTACCTATTTTCTGGCGCTGCTGAGGCGACATACCATTACCGGCGCTTTTAGTCATCCCCGCTATGGCGGTAACATTGGCGGAGTAGGATGGGGGTACCTGAAAGAGCGGTACGCTATAAACAACAACGTCAGCATGCCTGTAGACAGTTATTTTAACTGGCAACTGGCGCTTGAAAAGCCGCTCGGAAGTAATGAAGAATACCTGGGTTAGTTGTCTGAACTGGGATTTATGGGATGGCTGGGATGCCAGAGATGAATATGATGGTTGGGATGATTTGGAAGCGTGCTTACTTTTATCAAAAAGAATTTTTAACTCTTTATAATTATTTTATGGTTTACGACGCTATCGTTATTGGAAGTGGTGCCGGCGGCGCCCCTATTGCCTATACATTAGCCAAGCAAAATAAAACAGTGCTGGTGCTTGAAAAAGGGCCCTTGATCCGTCCGCAAACAGCAACGGCATTAAGTCAGTTCAAGCGCGATGAACTGATTGCCGATGGCACTGAAAAAGTGCTAAAAATGAAAGTGGCCAACAGCGGACAGCCTTTTTTTTCGAGCCATGTGGAACCCGATATCAATGATGAGCCACACATTTATAATGACAATGGTAAAGACAAAGCGACCATTGAAGGGTATACTGCCCAGTGTGTGGGCGGCGGCACCAATTTATACGGCGGTGTTTCCTTACGGTTTACACCTCGCGATTTTAAGCTGCAATCTTTTAATGTCAACAGAAATTTAAAAGAAGATCCCAATGGAGATGTAAAACGCGAAGCCAGGGACTGGCCATTTGACTATAACGTTTTGATGCCTTATTATGAAAAAACGGAGTACCTGGTAGGCTTAAACGGTACCGCTGCGGAACAGCTAAAACCCTGGAACGTTGATAATTATTTAAAACCCCTTAAGCCAAACCCCATCAGTGAATATGCCTTTAAAGGGATGGTGGCATTGGGACAACAACTAAATCCCGGTTCACCCGCAAAACCATACCGCACCCCACTGGCTGTTATAACCGAAGACCATAAACCCAGTGGCCGCAAAGTACCAGTTAATGCAGAAGCATTAAAAACAAGTTATGTTAACCGGTATGGCGATCCGCTGGGTATGAAATCGAGCACCTGGGTATCGTTGTTAAATCCCATTTATGATCTGCCTAACTTAAAGATCAAACCCAATTGTACGGTTACCCATTTGGAATCAAAAGATGGGGTGGTCAATAAAGTACATTATCTCGATCCCGCCGGAAATATGCATGAAGCAACTGCAAAAGTAGTGGTGGTAGCCTGCAGTGCTATAGAATCGGTAAGGTTGCTGAAGATCTCGGGTATGTTGAGCGATGATTTTAACAAACGCATCAATCAAAACCAATTGCTGGGAAAATATTTTCTTACCCATGCCTTTGGTGGTGCCAGCGGCATCATTCCCGGCCGGGTTGATAAATCGGTAGCCCTCGATTCAGACTGGGCAACCGACCTGAGCAACAACGACAAGTTTTTACTGGATAATGATCTGTGGGCCGGCTCTACTATTTATAATAATACCTCCGATTCGGCTTTACCCATTTCGCTGTTTCGCACCATAGGCGCCATGGACCTTGATACATTGTGGCTGGGGCTGCAATATGATAAAGACCTACGGGGCGACAGGATCACCAAATTCCTTGATGACAATTTTGGCCGGCGCATCTCCATTTCATTTATGGCCAACCAGGTACCTCAGTTCAATAACCGCATTGAATTGCATCCTGATGTAAAGGATAAATGGAACCGGCCGGTAGCCTACATCAATAAAGGCTGGCACCCGCATGATAAATACCTGATGGATAAGATCGCCGAACAATGCCGCCAGATCCTTTCGCTGGCCGGAGTAACGGTAGAAGGGGCAGGGGGTAGTTACCAGGCAGTGAACGGCATTGTAAGAATTGCCAATCATGTATTGGGTGGTGCCCGGTTTGGGACTGCCGAAAATGATTCGGTGCTGGACCCTAACTGCAGGGCCTGGCATTTTGATAATTTATTTGTGACGGATGGTTCATTTATGCCAACCTCCGGCAGTGGTAACCCCACCCATACCATTGAAGCCAACTCATTCAGAGTGGCAGACCATATATTATCAATTCTCTAAAAAATGATTTATGGACCCACGATTTTCAGACATTTCTTCCTCACCGGAAAATGAAATATTCAAAGTAGTTTTTTACCCCGACCGTATTTATCACGATGCCTATCTCAATGCTACGGTAAGTGAGCGGTACCGTTATAATGTGACCGAGGTAAGACGAAAGGCCGACATAACATTTATAAAAGCCCAGGTTTTTCAGGATGGCCGGTTTTTGGCCAATGTATTCAGGATTGAATACCTGGCATCCAGGCTTTGTGAGACCAGCCGGGAAAAGAACCGATTTTTACAGTCGCAGGTATTATGCAACCTGAAGATCACCCTGCCGGATAAATCAACTGTTGAAACACAGATCGCCCTTAGTTTTTGTAACTGGGTAAGGGCCTTTCAATGCGAGATCTGGGATAACCTGGATCCTGTGGATGGCTCATCACACCATTTCAAGGTATTAAGCCAAATGGGCAGAAAGGGCACCATTGTACATGTCTCCAATCTGGATGCTGCCTTAAAACAGCTCCGGGATATAAAGATTGTGGAAATGAATTTCAGGGAAGGAGCAACCGATGAGCCTTTTGGCTATAAGATCAACAACGATGATGCTACGTGGGATAATGATTATATGCGTTCATACCAGGTGCCCAATACCAGTACGCCCAGTGCCGATGGGAATACGGTGCACGTAGATAATTACCTGGTGAATTTTCAAAGAGGCTGGTGGCTTGATTCGGCAAATGTAAAACCCGTAAGGTATTCCAATGCCATGATGGAATCTATAAATCCGGCGTATAATCCTGACGGTACCAATATTGTTGAAATGAAATGGATCTTACAAAGAGAGCTTGGCGGCAGCCTGGTTTATTTTCATGAAGTGAATGTAACCCCCGGCAGCTTTGAAGGCGTTCATCAGCACATTGGTTCAGAGGAATTGTATTATATAGTTTCAGGGGAAGGTATTGCGTATATGGGTTGCGATGATGATCCGGCTTTTGACAATACCATCCCAATTGTAAGCCAGGAGATCTATTGCATAGGCCAGAAGCCGGTGCGGGAACTGCATGTAAAACCAGGCAAGATCATTTATACAAAAAGCGGCGGCATCCATGGGATCCGGAATACATCAACCACCGTGCCGCTCATCTTCGTGGCCTTTGGATACCACTGTTCCTAATGTTATTTACCTTCAAATTAATCATGTATGACTACTGTAGATATTGTAAAAAATGATACCATACAAAAAGTTACAGGTCCCATTAACTATAATGTAAAAAATCCTGTAGTGAAGCTGATGAAAGTGATGGAAGATGCGTCTTTTTTTGCAGAGGACCTGGGCGCTTATCTGGCAGATTCATTACAGTATTTATTTCCATTTTCGCATCTTGATCTGTATGGGCCGGCGGGCAATGATCAGGATATCCTGAATCCGGAATTACAGGATAATAAGACCGATTTTCAAAAACAGAACATAAAGGACTTTCTGCTTACCGATACCTACCTGGTGCGTGGCTGGGTAACTATTGGCGACTGGACGGGACCTTTTATAAAGTTTTCTTATTCCGGCGATCCCGATTCTTATTTAAGCAAAGCATCGGGTCATAAATTAACATCCTATATCTGTCTGTGGGCCAGTATTCAGGGTAAAATGATGAAAGAGTCGGTGCGGGTGCCCTACAACGAAAGTACCAACCGGTATGAAGTGGAGATCTGGGGTTATCCGGACATGGACCTGAATACCAGACTGAGTACAAAGGGCAAGGATGCACTTATCAAAGGAACGATCATTTCACGCCCCGACCTGGTAACAGGCTCCATCACCGATTTTGCCCGGGAAGGTCTTGATGATAAGAATATGTATAATGTGGCGCCCGAGAATACCATGCATCCCATTCGCCCATTGAATATTTCAGTAGCCTGGACAGACCATACTAAAACCTGCTGGGATTCAAACAATGGGAACAATTACAATTATTCCTTTGACATGATCCTGCGCGGATGGAATAATTTTATGCAGGCAGGCGTGAGCGGTAGTCCGCATGGCGGCACCGGTTTTTTACATTACAGAAATCTGCTCTCCAATTACAAGACCTTTTCCCGGATGGATGAATTGTCGCGCCCGCTGCAATCCTGGATGTTTGATGCCAATGGCAAAAAGGGAAATCAACAGGTGGTGAAAGAAGAAGAATTTCTTACTGTAGAATATGTTGACCTGCATATTCTGAAATCAGAATGCGCTATTGGGATCCACCGGCACCGCGATAACCAGGAGATCTTCTTTTTATTAAATGGAAAAGCATTTATGGTCATGGGCGACTGGAACAAGTTTCCCGGCCGGGAAAGGGCTTTTGAGATCAGGACCCTTATGCCGGGGTCGTTTACACTGCTAAAAGCCGGTCAACTGCATGCATTGGTAAACGCACTGGATATTGATGCTACGTTGTTAATGTTTGGTGGGTATGATTAAAACATAATGCTATGAATCACTGGAAACCTGAATATGGATTAGCCTGTCCAATGGGTGCAACCTGGAACGAAGCGTTGCAGGGGTTTAATTTTGCCGTCTATTCAAAAAATGCGGACCACATAAGTATTCAATTTTTCAAAAAAGATACCCCGCAGCAACCTGTTTTTAGTTTCACCTTTGATGCTATAAAAAATAAAACAGGGCATGTGTGGCACTGTTTTATAGGAGAAGCGCAATTGAATGGGGCCGATTCATATGCATACCGGGTAAATGGCCCGGCGGAGCCTGGTAATTTTTTTGATGTACAAAAACTACTATTGGACCCCTGGGGCAAAGCGATCTGTTTTCCCCCGTCCTTTTCGCGCTCGGCTGCCATACAACCGGGTGATAATACCGGAAAGGCGCCGCTTACTTTATTGATAAAAAAAGACTCCAATCCGGATCTGTTTGAGAACGATCCGCGGCCTTATCATTACCACGACCTGGTGATCTATGAAATGCATGTAAGGGGATTTACCCAGCATGAAAGTTCACAGGTGGCGGTAGAAAAGCGGGGGACCTATAAAGGGATCATTGAAAAGATCCCCTACCTGGTAGATCTTGGCGTTACTGCTGTTGAATTAATGCCCGTTCATCAGTTTGATCCGCAGGAAGGTAACTATTGGGGATACATGACACTGAATTTCTTTTCACCCAATCACCGATATGGGTCGGTCAGCGATTCCTGGGAGCTGGTAAAGGAGTTCAAAAACATGGTGCTGGCATTGCATGAAAATGGTATTGAAGTGATCCTTGATGTAATATTTAACCACACTACTGAAGGCGATAGATTCGGACCTGTATATTCTTACAAAGGGATCGATAACGCTTCCTATTACCTGTTGCAGCCTGGTCTTAATAACTATGTCGACGATGCGGGCACCGGAAATGTAATGCGTACTTCCTATCGATGGGTAAGAAAACTGGTACTGGACAGTCTGCGTTATTGGGCTACTGAAATGCATATTGATGGGTTCCGGTTTGATCTTGCTTCTATCTTCACCCGTAATGATGATGCCACCATCAATCTGATCAATCCGGCCATCCTGGAAGAAATATCCATGGACCCTGTTCTGTCTAAGGTAAGATTGATCGCAGAACCCTGGGACCTTAAGGCTTATCAGTTGGGTAACCGGTTCCCGGGGGCCAGCTGGGCGCAATGGAATGGGGCATACCGCGATGATATCCGCCGTTTTATAAAAGGCGATGAAAATATGGTGGCGGTCATGATGACCCGGCTGTATGGAAGCGCTGATCTTTTTCCTGAGACCCGGCCTACCAATTGTAAACCGTGGCAGTCTGTTAACTTTATAAACAGTCACGATGGTTTTACGCTGTACGACACAGTAGCATATAATCAGAAACATAACCAGGCCAATGGCCATAATAACAGTGATGGGCCCGATGATAATTACAGCTGGAATTGTGGCTGGGAAGGCGACCAGAACGTTCCGGCAGAGATAATGACCTTAAGAAAAAGACAGGCAAAGAATGCCATCACCCTGTTGATGTTCTCCAATGGGATTCCCATGTTCAGAATGGGGGATGAATTTTTACAAACACAAAAGGGAAATAACAATCCCTATAACCAGGACAATGACTTTTCCTGGCTCAACTGGGAGCGGCTGGACCAGTTCCCGGACAATTACCGGTTTTTTAAAATGATCATTGCCATCCGGAAGTCTCATCCCTCTTTGTGCCGGGGGAACTATTGGCGGGAAGATGTAAAATGGTCTGGGGTGAACGGCACACCCGATCTGTCCTATTTTTCAAGAACGCTTGCTTTTCTACTGAAGGGCACCTCGGTAAATGATGATGATTTTTACGTAATGATAAATTGTTACTGGCAGCCTTTGGAGTTCAGTATTCAGTTGCCCGAGATGGCCAGCTGGCGGTGTATTATCGATACTTCATTACCGTCGCCGGCTGATATTACTGAATTTCAGAATGGGAGGCCTGTCAATGCCACCTATTCCGTAAAGGAAAGATCGGTGGTAGTATTACAGAAAAAAAGGGTTTGATATAACCAGGATGGACACAATGATGTGCTGCGGGTTAAAACAGGTGATATACCCAGGTCATTCAGCCTGATGATCTTTAATCGCTATGGGCAAAAGGTATTCGAAAGCCGCGACATCAATGGTGGCTGGGATGGTACACTGGCCGGGCAGGTTGCCGAATCCGGTGCCTATGTGTATGTAATGGTGATCACGACATCAACGGGGACTGTAATAAAGCATAAAGGGACGGTAATGTTGGTGCGGTAACCCCGTCTAAAACGGGGTTTTTAGCTTAATTTTGCCGGAAATTATTTGATCTTGAGCGTTCCTGTGTTTTTGATTACGCCGCCTTTTACGCAGCTTAATACGCCGTATCCGGCGACGGCATACCTGAAGGGGTTTTTGAATACCAAAAATATCCGTTCCTTCCAGAGCGATCTGGGCATCGAGGTAACCTTGGCCCTGTTCTGCCAGGAAGGGCTGCAGGAACTGTTCAACCGCATCAGCCAACTTGAAAAGCCATTGTCTGAGAACGCCGCCCGCATGGTGGCCTTGCAGGAAGACTATATTCATACTATTAACGACGTGGTGCTTTTTTTACAGGGACACAATCCAACCCTGGCGCACCGCATTTGCAAACGGGATTTTTTACCGGAAGCAAGCCGCTTTGCGCAACTGGAGGACCTGGATTGGGCCTTTGGCTCCATGGGCACACAGGACAAAGGCAAACACTTTGCCACTATGTACCTCGAAGACCTGAGCGACCTGATCGGTGAATGTGTGGATGAGCATTTTGGCTTTAGCCGGTATGCCGAAAAATTAGGCCGCTCTGCCAACAGCTTCGACGATCTGTACAACGCCCTGCAGCAGGAATATACTTTTGTAGATGAATTGCTGATCAGGCTGTTGAAAGCCCATATGGAAAGGTTGCAACCCAAACTGGTGGCCATTTCCGTGCCTTTTCCGGGGAACCTGTACAGCTCACTGCGTTGCGGACAATGGATCAAACAACATTATCCCGGCGCAAAAGTGGCCATGGGTGGCGGTTTTGCCAATACGGAATTGCGCTCGTTAAGCGACCCACGGGTATTCGAATTCTACGATTACATTACACTCGATGATGGTGAAGCACCTCTGGAGCAACTGATACAACTGGTAGAAGGCCACCGGTCTACTGACGAGTTGAAACGAACTTTTACACTGCAGCAGGGGACCGTGCAATACATCAACAACAACAGTTGCGCCGATTACAAACAGGCGCAGGTGGGCACCCCCGATTACAGCGATTTCCTGCTTGATAAATATATTTCTGCCATTGAAGTGGTAAATCCCATGCACCGCATGTGGAGCGATGGCCGGTGGAATAAACTCACGATGGCGCATGGCTGCTATTGGGGCAAATGCACTTTTTGTGATATCTCACTCGACTATATCAAACTGTATGAACCAATTGCTGCTTCCCTGCTGGTTGACCGCATGGAAACGATGATGAAACAAACGGGGCAGAACGGTTTTCACTTTGTAGATGAAGCCGCACCGCCGGCTATGATGCGGGCGCTGGCGCTGGAGATCATCCGGCGTAAACTGACCGTAAGCTGGTGGGCCAATGTACGGTTTGAAAAAAGCTTTACCCGCGATCTTTGCGTACTGTTGAAGCGTTCCGGTTGCATAGCTGTTTCCGGCGGACTGGAAGTGGCAAGCGACCGGCTGCTTGAGCTGATCCAGAAAGGTATTACCGTAGCACAGGTGGCCCAGGTGAACAAACATTTTACCGAGGCTGGTATAATGGTACATGCTTACCTGATGTATGGCTTTCCCACACAAACGGAACAAGAGACCATCGACTCACTGGAAATGGTGCGTCAGATGTTTGCTAGCGGTGTACTGCAATCGGCCTTCTGGCATTTGTTCACCATGACAGTGCACAGTCCGGTAGGGATGCAACCTGAGAAATTTAAAGTAAAAAGAGAATCGGCCCTGGTGGGCACTTTCGCCAACAACGATCTGGTGCACGTTGACGAAACGGGCGCCGAACATGAAGAGTTTGCATTTGGCCTGAAGAAATCATTGTTCAACTATATGCATGGCATTGGTCTGGAAGAACCCTTGCAAAAATGGTTCGAATTTAAAGTGCCAAAGACCAAAGTAGCTCCCGACTATATTCAGAAAGTACTGGAACAGGACCTGTATACAGCCGCCAAACCTACCAGCAGGATCGTATACCTGGGCAAGCCGCCCATTGTAGAACACTTCACCAAAAGTAAAAAAGGCAATAGCTGGGAAATGACCTCCCTAACCATTCAGGACAAACGCATGAAATTCAACATCAGTGTAGGCCGCGAACAGGGCGACTGGCTTGCCGGAATGCTGAATGTGTTGTCTGTCACCAATCCCAAAACGCTGACATTACAGGATGTAATGGACAGCTACCACGCAGCCGGTCTGGAAGACTTTGAACTGTTCTGGGATAACAAACCCGTGAACACATTGTACAAGGTTGGGTTATTGCGTTTGTAAGACAGGGCAGACGGCAAACGGCAGACGGCAGACGGCAAACGGCAGACGGCAGACGGCAGACGGCAGACGGCAAACGGCAAACGGCAGACGGCAGACGGCAAACAGCAGACAGCTCAACGCTGTGAGGTGGGTTTGCTGAAGGGGGAATGCTGTACATATTACGCAGCATACTTTACGGTTGTCTTTGTACGTGATACGCTATTTCAGGGAAAGCTTACCCTTAACAGGACTTCTTAATAATTTACTGAGCTTATAGGGTATCCACTTACGATATAAGAAGGATATGCTTTATTTTATATATAAAATTATTGTCTTGTAATAGATCATTTATATATTTGTTCCGATTCCTCCGAAACACAAATGCTTCAACAGGCCCGCTTTAAGTGTGTGAACTATACGTGCAAGCCGGCATTCCAACCATGTAAGTTAGTCTAAACCATTTTTCAATAAAATGTGTCCTGTTCATCCCGGTGATCTACAGGCCATCTAACCATTCCTACATTGTTAAACTGATATTGACAATTGGTTTAGTGCTTTTTTTTATTAATCCGTATTTATGAAAAAAGTTCTACTATTCCTATTAATGGCGGGCTGTGCTTGTGTTGGTAATACGCAGATAGTAACTCCTACTATTCAGGGCAGATTCGGTATTGATGCCGATGTGCAGCACAACATCTTCGTTACTCCTCCCTGTTCTGACTGTGACGATTGGTTTTATCCTCAGGTTGACAACGGTAATAACAGTTTGTTTGTAATTGATACAACAGGCGCTGCGGCTATTGCAGCAGGTTATTTGGCCAACCCGGCTGCTAATGCAAATATACCCTTCTACCGTAAGATGCGTTATCCTGCATTTTATCAAACGAATCAAAGGACCTTAATTGATGCCGTATTTGTAAGGGATTACCACGATTTTGATCAAACGGCATTTGGTGCAGGCTCTAATAAGAACGGCGATAGCCCGGGATTGTGGACGGGTGGCTCGGGTAATATGCTTCAAAAGAATGACATTCTTGATACCTATCTTCATTTACGACGGCAGGGGCCCAATTATAATCAAACAGACTCGCTCTGGCTGTTTGGCGCTGTTGCTATAGAGGGTACTAACGGTGATCGGTACTTCGACTTTGAATTGTACCAGACGGATATCTTTTATACCCGCAGCACCGGAAAATTTACCGGGTATGGTCCTGATGCGGGACATACCTCCTGGAAATTTGATGCGGCCGGGAATGTAACACAAGCGGGCGATATGATCTTTGCTGCCAATTACAGCAGCTCAAAACTTACTTCCATTGAAGCGCGTATTTGGGTAGACCAGGCTTTATTAAATAATCCCCCTGCAAATTTTGACTGGACCGGCACCTTTGATGGCGCTAGTAACAATTCCCAATATGGTTACGCAGGGATTCAAGCAAAAAATAACGTCCCGTTTTATTTTGGATATGAAAATACCGGAGCTATCTGGGCTGGCCCCTTTTTGATGCCGCGCGCCACTGGCGCCGTGGTAACGCAATATGCCAAAGGTCAGTTTATGGAATTTGGAATTAACCTTACTATTTTGGGGCTGGACCCGGTTAGTTTGATGGGAAAAACACCTTGTGGTATCCCATTCAGTAAAGTAATGGTAAAAACAAGGTCCTCCACTTCCTTCAATGCAGAATTAAAAGACTTTATTTCACCTTTCGATTTCTTTTTACCACCAATGGTGGATGTTACGGCTGACGTGCCCGTTTTTTGCGGCGCTACAGGTATAAGCAATGTATCGGTTGTTAATCCATATTCTACCTCTCTTTATACCTGGTCTACAGCTAATGGGAGAATTGTAACCAATGACTCCACTTCTATAACGGTGGATAAACCCGGTACCTATGTAGTATTGCAAACCCTGGAAACGGGTTGCCCTACTTATGCCGCAGACAGCATAACCATTGCCTATGATCCCAGCTGCGTTACCCTGGCCAGTAATAAAATAAATTTAACCGGATCGCTTAATAACGGATTGGTCAATCTCGACTGGACGGTCACTGCAAACAACGAGATCAAATACTTTACCATTGAAAGAAGTACCGATGGGGAGCATTACACCCTGGTCGGCGCCGTGAAAAGGGGGGATTCCCATTCGGCCTATGCTACTTATAAGGCCAACGATGGAGTGTTTGGCTTATTGGCGTCAAAGGTTTATTACCGCATAAAAGTAACCGGCACCAATGGGGAGGTGACTTACAGCAGAGTGGTTGAACTACCATTGGCGGTGAATAATTCAATGGTAACGTTGGCGCCCAATCCGTCCCAGCATGCTTTCTCGATAAATATTGCATCCAATACCGAAAAAGAGGTACAGGTATTTATTTATGATGTTACGGGAAAACTGGTTCGCACAACCAACGCCCATGCGCAAAAAGGCTATTCAACGATCAAAATAAGCGGGCTTGCCCCCTGGGCAAGAGGCATGTACACGGTAAAAGTGCTGACGGGTAATAGTGTTTTCCTGCAAAGAATACTTTTAACTAAATAGTTTATAAATGAGATGGGTCCCTGCAATGGGCCCATCTCTTAACGGCTCATCCCTTTACCACTAATCCATTGATCACTATGCGAAAAACTTTGCGGGTGCAGGTAACTAATAAGGTGTTGCTCCTTTGTTTTTGCCTACAGGTTGCTTTCTACTATGACACCAACGCCCAGGTATCGGGCACCTACACCATCAATTCCACCCTGCCAACAGGCCCGGGGAATTTCCATTCATTTACCGATGCGGTGACTTACATGCAAAACGGACTGAGTGGCGCCATTACCTTTAACGTAGTTGCAGGAACGGGCCCATACAACGAACAGATCACCCTTGATAACAGGATAGGGGCCACCGTTTTGAATACCGTGACCTTTAATTGTAATGGCGTAACGCTGTCATTTATTGCTAACAATACCAATAACCGGGCAGGCGTAAAGCTCGACAATGCCAGTTAT
Source organism: Niastella soli (assembly GCF_017742245.1). GTDB lineage: Bacteria > Bacteroidota > Bacteroidia > Chitinophagales > Chitinophagaceae > Niastella > Niastella soli. The sequence goes on along the minus strand of NZ_JAGHKO010000004.1, from coordinate 692,751 downwards.
GTAACCTTTGATAACCTCCGCATAACTCCCCAGGCAGCCGGTCTGTATGGCTATGGGTTCCATTTATTAAATAACTCAGACAATAACATTATCCGCAATTGCAGGGTTGTTGTTCCCGCAAACGCCATCCCTGATAATCATGAAGGCATAGTAATAAATGGTAACCACGGTGCTGCAACCGCTTCCGGTACCAGCAATTGCGATAACAATCTTATTCAGAACAATACCATTTCTGGTGGAAGGACGGGTATTACCTTAAATAGCGCCCCGGCTTCCGGGGCTGCGGTATTAATGCGGAATAATAAGGTGCTTAACAATACCATCTCCGATCCGGATAGCAGCTGTATACAATTGAATTATAACGATAGTGCGCTGGTAGATGGCAATGACCTGCAGGGCGGACCACATGCCATTAACCGGGTAGCAGGCGTTTACTTAAACTTATTTGACCAGCAGGTAAAAGTTACCAATAACAAAATTCACAACTTTCATATTGGTGCGTTGATCTGGGGTAGTTTTATTTATGGGATCTTAAATTCAGCACAAGGAATATCCGGTAAAGAGAACCTGTTCGCCAATAATCTTATTTACGATTTCAGCTCCAATGGCATCCAGTATGGGATAGCTTCCCGTTTTGCCACCGCTTCTTATTTCAATATCTTCAATAATACCATTTCACTCGATGATCAGACTATCTATGGACAGGAGTGCGACGGAATATACTTTGAAGATGTAAGCAATGTGAAAGTATGGAATAATATCATTTCCATTTCCAGGCAAACCAGCGACTGGAATTATGGTATTACTCTGGAGAAATTGATGCCGCAGTTAAGCTGCAGCCGGAACGTATATTATGTTTCTGGTTCTGATTTTACCAATGCGGTTGGATCGCTGGCCAACACGGACCTGACTTTATTAACTGACTGGCAAAAAGCCACGGGGTTAGATTATTCCTCTGCCAATGAAGACCCCCTGTTTACCAATTTGGCCGCCTTTAACTTTATCCCAAAAGCACAGCCCATTGACAACATGGCGCTGGTGGTAACTATAAATACTGATATTACCGGTGCTGTAAGAAGTCCGCTTAACCCTGATCCGGGTTGTTATGAATTTGTAACACCGGCCTGTCAAACCCCGGTGGTGCCAGGCAGCACCACCGTATTGCCGGATTCCATTTTATGTTACGGGCCGCAGATCTCTTTGGGCTTACAAGGTAATTCCTGGGGAGTAGGGCAAACCTATACCTGGCAAAGCGCTTCATCGCCAACCGGAACGTATAGCAATGTCAGCACGGGTCTTGCGTATCCATCAGCAGACCTGTTGCCTGCCTCCACCCTATATTACCGGGCTGCCGTAACCTGTCTGGGCAATACCATGTATTCTGCCCCTATACGGGTGATCGTGAATACCAGATTATCGGGCGGCACCTATACCATTAATTCAGGACAACCTACCGGCGGTATTAATTTTCATTCATTTGGCGATGCCGTACTGGCCATGCAATGTGGCATTACGGGATCCGTTGTATTTAATGTAACGCCTGGTTCGGGCCCCTATAACGAACAGGTGATCCTGCCTGCTATTACTACTTCGGCTACCCAAACGGTTACTTTTAGAGGCAATGGGAACACACTTGCCTTTGCTGCCACCAACAGCGATGAACGCGCGGTATTAAAACTGAATGGGATTGATTATGTGACTATTGACAGCCTGAATATTAATGTAACCGGCTCCTCCTTTGGTTTCGGCATACAATTGATGGATGATGCCGATCATAACACCATAAAACGCTGCTCCGTTTCTATGGCTACCAATATCGTTACAAACGGCTATGCAGGTATTGTGATCAATAACAGCGGCAACGACCCCATCAATTACAGCGAATTTACTTATTGCGATAGCAATACGATTGCCAATAATACCATCACCGGGGGATATTATGGTATTAGCTATACCTCCCGTACCTATATTGCCCCATCGCCCATGCCTGTAGGAAATATCTTAAGCGGTAATAAAATGATCGATAACTGTGGTTTTGGTATTTATATGGATGGCGTGGCCAATACCCTGGTAGATAGTAATGATATCAGCCAGAAGGACCGCACCACGTTTACCAATTTTAGCGGGATCTATTTAAAACAATCAGCTTCTTTCGGGATGGCGCCTTATGGAAATAAAATTACCAGGAACAGGGTACACAACCTGATAACCAATGGTAGGGTGGCTACTGTTGAAGCCCATGGGCTTCATTTTGAAGCGGTGCTTGGCAATGCAGCTGCGCCTAATATTGCTGCCAATAACCTGATGTACAATTTCAGGGGTATTGGTAACCAGTACGGCGTTTATTCAAGAAGTTCCAATAACCTGAAGGTCTATCACAATACGATCTCGCTCGAAGATTCTACGGGCACCAACAGTGCGAGTGGCATTACGGCTGGGGTGGGTCTATATGGTAGCCTCACTGTTAATGACGAGTTCAAAAATAACAGCGTGGTCATTAAGAGAGGTGGGCTTGGAACAAGTACCGGCATCCTGATCATTGGAAAAGACAGCGCCCTTAAAGCGGACCACAACAACTATTTAATAACGACCCTTGCAGGCACTGGTTATACCGGTTCTATGGGCGGCAGAACTTATACGAAGTTAACAGACTGGCTGGCTGTAAGAAAAGACTCGAACTCGATCTGTCTTTATCCATTGTATAAAGATTCGTTGAAGGCAGATTTTACGCCGACCTTAATACCCTTCGACGATAAAGGTACTACTGTCGGTATTACCAATGATATCAATAACACACTCCGCAGTGCCAGCAAGCCAGACATCGGGGCCAATGAATTTACTGTTTGTTACCCACTAACTGAGCCGATAGTAAGGGTAGATTCGGTGGGAGGCTTTGTGATCAAGTTTGCCTGGTCAGCCGTTGAGAACGCAAGCGGTTACCGGGTATCGCGTGATGGCCTTAACTGGACGGAACCTTCCTCTGGCAAAATGGGCACCTCGCATTATATTTCCGGGTTAATGGGGCAGGATACGGTAGGGCTGATGGTGGAAGCTCTGGGGACAAGGTTTGATTGTCCATCGGCTTATTCAAAACACCTGGTGGGCCAAACGCTGAGCGACCAGATCTTCTTCCCCAACACCTTTACGCCAAATGGTAATGGCCAGAACGATAAGTTTAAAATGTACAGTAATGTGGTTCATTCCATGCGTTTACTGATCTTTAACCAGTGGGGTGAAAAGGTGTTTGAAACTGCTGACATCAACGGCAGCTGGGATGGCACCTGCAAGGGTAAACCGCAGCCGATTGGCGTGTATGTATATGTTGCCACCATGGAATTGACCGATGGAACAAGCCAGGTTAAGAAAGGGAGCTTTAATTTGTTGCGGTAATTGTTTTATCAATAAACATTTCCTTAACCAGTTCGAATAATACTTAGCTCGCCATTTCCAAAAAGTAGTCAATTGGTAAACACAAGGCACCCTCATTATTCATATTAATCTCAATATCGATCGTTTTGCGGTATAACATAGTACGTGTTACCTCGTTTCGGGTATCTTTTAGCAGTGATCCGTATTCACTATACACTTTAACATATACATCTGGTTGAAATGGAAGCAGGTGTTTATGATCATCCCAGGTAAATATGATGCAATACCGGCCTTCCTCGTCAGTAAACCCTTCTCCAAGGCAGTCATCACCCAATAGGCCGTCAAAGTCAAAAGCCAGCACTGACAAGTTTTTCAAGGGGGTAAAGGTGTTTGCCTCAATAACGATCCCTGAAATCAGCCAGATCCTTTTATAAACGTCTATTTCCCTTGAATTCATAAATTAAAATGTTTAATAAATAGAAAATTACAGGATGGTTTTTCTCAAAGGAGAGGAGTGATCGTACTCAGAAGGGTAACAGGTGTGAAGTCACAAACAAATATATTATCCTTCAGAGGGGGGATGAATTATAGTGTATAAGGGATGTGAAATAATACACGAAGGGAACGCATGGCCTGCAGACATAAAAAAATGGCTGTTGAGGGTACAGCCATTTTAATAAATAATTGAAGATCCAACGAAGGATTTTGAAATGGAATATGGAGATTATTAATACTTTATACTGTTCACCACTTTTAAATTATGCTCCAATTGCTTTTTCAATGCCGCTTGCAGCTTTTTGATCAACGCTGGATTGGTTACCTTATCCTTCTCCGGAAGTTTCTGTTTACCTGAGGGCAAAATGAAACAGCAGGTCCTGCAATAAAATCGGTAGAAGGTGATCTGTGTTTTTTTCCTGGAAGGGATATTGTCAGAAATTATCTCAGCTATATAACCGGTATCGGGCACTGATCCGGGGCAACAATAGGACGGGGAAATTAATTCGTATGTTGTCGTGTCCCTTACTGATCCGGGCTGAGCATAGGAGAATGACTGGCATAAGAAAAGAAATAAAACCACCAGTATTAAACCGGCGGTGCTTTTTTTGTTGAACATGATGTGTATGTTTAAGGTTCCGAAATTTGATTTCTAACGGTTGTTTTCGGAGGGCGGGTAACAAAAGTAGATGTAGAACCTGCCTTACATAAAGATCAATGTAGTAATGGACTTAAAAAATACACGAACGGCTACTTTCTCATGCACCAGACTTATTCGGTTAACTGGCGCAGAAAAGACACAAGAAATTCGGTGCCTTGTTCTTTTTGCGAAGTAACCGAAATAGTTCCCCCCAGCTTTTCCGTAAACTCCCGGGCTAATTTTAACCCCAGTCCCGATGAATCGCTGCGAATGCTGTTCCATTCAAAAATGTTTTTCAGGTCGGCTGGTTCAATACCCTGTCCGGTATCTTTTATGCTGAAATCAATAACCTGGTTACGTTGTACGGCGGTGAGGGTAACCATGCCCTCCGGCTGGGTAAACTTTATGGCATTACTCACCAGATTTCGTAATATGATCTTAATAAAATTGGGGTCTGTATAAAAAGATATCGGTCCGTTCACTTCTTTTTTTAACAGTATGTTTTTGTTGGCAGCAAATTGTTCATTTAGATGAATTATTTCATCGAGCAATTCTTCTACCTCACAAAGCTCCCGTAATGGCGTAAAATGATCCATCTGGCTTTTTGACCAGATGAGAATATCTTCCATGGCATCCAGCAGGTTTTCTGCCGATTGACTGATCTTTCGATCAACTTCTTCCTTTTTCTCTTTATCGAGCCTGCCGTAATTAATTTTTTGCAATTGCAGGAAATTGAAAAGACTGCTGACCGGACTTCTGAGATCATGTGTAATGATGCTCAGGAGTTTGACCTTTGAATTATTGGCTTCAGCCAGTTTATTATTGAGTTGATTAAGTTCCCGGTTTGATCTTTTCTTGTTGATATAGCCGCTGTACAACGATACAGCAAGGATAAGCGCTAAAACAATACCAGTTAACAGGAGATATTGGGTGCGCCGTTGGTTCGTGAGCTCAATAGTGGCAATTTGATTGTCGCGTTGTAAGAGCTGGATCTCCTGCTGGCTTTTCTCTGCCTGGTATTTAGCCTGCATTTCTTCATAATTCAAAATACTTTGCTTTTTGTAAACGGTATCCTTGATGGCTATTTCACCTTGCTGGCATTCATAGGCTTTTTTATAATTTCCCAACGCTACATACGTCTTTTTCAGGTTATTATACGATTGCTGTAACAGTTCGTTCGAATTGATCTGTTGTACAATGGCAAGATTCTGCAAATGGTATTCCAGCGCCTTTGAAAAATTATTCATATTGAAGTACAGATTGCCTGTGTTACCCAGCACCAGGGCAATACCATACTCGTCGTTCCTTTTTTGCATTATCGCAAGGGCCGGCTGATAATAACTGAGCGCTTGTTCATACCGGTTCATTTTTACATACGTCAAGCCTATATTGTTGAATACATTGGCCCTTATTTCTTCTGTAATGTGCGAATTAAACTCAGTAATGATCCTTTTGAAATAACTCAACGCTTTGGCGGAGCTGTCCTGAGCGTAATACAGCGACCCAATATCGTTTAATATATTAGCTATCCTGGTTGAATCTTTTTCTTTCTGTTGCACGGCAAGCGCCTGTTGCAGAAAGTTGGATGCGTTGGTGTACCGTTGCAGCACACGATACGTATTTCCAATGTTTTTAAGCGTTCCGCCAACTTTTACCTGGTTGCCAATGTTACCATACACTTTCAGGGCTTTAAAATAATATTCCAGGCCTTCTTCATATTTTCCCTTCTTATCATAGATAATCCCGATCCCGATCAGGGCATTACCGGTCCCTAAGGAATCTTTATTTTTTTGTGCTATAGATAAACATTGGTAAAAGACAGCGAGGGATTTGTCAAAATTACCTTTTGTTCTGTATTCATAAGCCAGCGACAAGAGCGAGTCAGGCTTAATGGTTTGTGCCCTGGCGGCGGGCAATAAAACATCAAGAATGATTATGCAGATGAAAACTACTCTCATGCAAAAGAATGGCAAATGGTCAGTTACTTTCAGTAAACAGTTTTTTTATTTCCTGGCGATAAGTTTTTCCTAAAGGTAGCCGCTGCTCCACTATCTGCAGTTCGTTTTTGTAAACGCCCCGGATCTTATCTACCGCCACCGCATAGCTGCGATGGATGCGTAAGAACCTTTTTGGCGGTAAATTGTCCAGAAAGCTTTTCAGGTTATTAAGGGTGATGTATTTTTTATGCATGGTGACCACTTTGGTATAATTGGTAAGGGCCTCCAGGTAAAGAATATCGGCAATATTCACTTTGTTTAAAACGGTGCCCTCTTTGATCATAAGGAAATCATTTTCAAAATGCATGCTGTATTGAACCGCTTTCGACTTTATTTCCTGCAACTCGAGCGTTCGCTGGATAGCTACATCGAGCCGTTCGGGCTTTACGGGTTTTAACAAATAATCTATGGCCTGTACCTCAAAAGCATCTATGGCATATTCTGGGTGAGCTGTTACCATAATACAGGGTGGGGGATCAGGGAATGTTTTTAAGAAATCGATGCCATTGATAACCGGCATATCAACATCCAGAAATAGGATATTTATGATATGCGTTTTTAAATACTCCAGGCTTTCGACAGGATTGGGAAATTTGGCGGTAATATTTATAAAAGAATATTTTGATAGATATTCTTCGAGCACTAACCTGTCAACGGGATTATCTTCAATAATCACACAGTTCAGGAGCTTCATATTGTTTTGGTTGTTTATTTAGCAGGTAAATGGTGTGTCTATTAAAGGTAATCAATAATGGAGAAACTCAGGGTGTCCGTTTCCGCCAGGAACTGGAGATGTCTCATGATCAGGTTTATAAGAATATGTAGCAATCAATGAATTCTATCTGTAAATTTGGTAAAGAGGCATCGATCAGTAAAATACTTAATATGAGCCGTCGTTTTCTTTTTGAACGATTTATATATGGCAACAACTCCATTTACAATTACCATCCATATGGTGTCGAGCCTTGATGGCATTATTGCTAAAAAGGATAACAGCGTTTCCTGGTTTGAAACGGTGGACCACTACGAGAAGGGTGTTGCCCTTACCGGACAGGATAGGGAGGATTTTCTCTCAACAATAGATTGCTATGTAATGGGTGCCAGGACCTATGAACACGCCCTGGAATTGTCGCGAAGTTATGGATGGGCCTATGGCGACGTGCCTACCATTGTAGTAACCCACAGAGAGCTGCCGATAGAAAGACCGCATATTGAATTGTATTCGGGTGATCTGATTACATTGGTAAATGAACGACTAAGACCCAATTATAAGAATGTTTGGCTGGTTGGCGGGCCCCTGCTTGCCGCAGCGTTCCTTCGTTTACAATTAGCCGACGAAATAAGGCTATCGGTGATCCCCATTATTTTAGGTAACGGTACTCCTTTTTTTGACCAGATAGGAATTGAACAGGCATTGCACCTCAAAGAGGTGACCCCCTATAAAAGCGGGATGGTGGAGTTGTGGTATGAAGTGAAAAAGTGAGTAGTGAGTTGTCAGTTGTGAGTGGATTCCGATATTTGAGATTCTCGAATAATTGCAGGTTTACTAATAATTCATCTTGAAACGTGAAATAAAGCCATCGCATCTCACTGCGTTCGATGCGATGGCTCCTTCGCTGCGGAAGCTAAAACTTAAAGAAAGGATCCGGTTATGGATCCTTCCTTATTTAAATTTTATCTCATACACCTGTCCTTTCTGCGTGGGCAGGTCATATAACCAGTTTTTTTTCAATTCCAACTGTTTCAGGGGCGCATTAGGTACAATTAATGGCGCCGGCATCTCAATAAGCGCAAAGAATGGATTGGGATTTATTCCACTGGCCGGCTTTATAGCAGGTAAAGCCGGTGTCGCCACTTCATTAGGCACCTGTAGTCGTAGGTTGCCACCCAGCTTTGACCGTATTTTCAAGGCCGTTATGTTACCGTTTTTCCATGCCAGGTGAACTATTTCAAAACCACCCTGCGTACAAAGACCACTGAGGGCGCCTTCATTCCACTGGGTAGGCAAAGCGGGTAATAAATGAACAGAACCGGCATGGCTTTGCAACAGCATTTCGGTAATACCTGAAGTGCCGCCAAAATTACCATCCAGTTGAATGTGTGGTTTGTCGAATAAATTCTGTTCCGTTTTAGTGCTGATCAACGTGTTCACCAGTTTAAAACAGTTGTCTGCATGTTGCAGGCGGGCCCAGAGGTTCAGACGCCAGGCAAGCGCCCAGCCCATGCCTTCCCCAAAAAAGCCACGCATTTCCGTTAGTTTATACGCTGCGGCAAACAGGGCCGTTTTATCGGGTGTTATTTCATAGCCGGGGAATAAACCGTATAAGGGCGACATATGCCGGTGTTCATATTTATCGCTTTCCATATCCACATCATCCAGCCATTCCTGTAATTGACCGCCTTTGCCTATTTGGGCCGGCGCCAGCATCAATACAGTTTCCTTGCAGCCTTGCTGAAATTCCATGTCTTTCTTTAAGATGGCTGCGGCCGAAGCGCAGTGGGTAAACAACTCGCGAAGGATCTGCATATCCATAGTGGGACCGGGTGAACTGGAAACACCTTTTGCCCGGCCGTTCTCAGGCGACATCGACGGAACGGTAACAAGCCAGAAGTCTACAGGTCTTCTTACCATGGTGTCCATAAAGAATTCGGCTGCGCCCTTCATCAGTGGATATAATTCCTGCAAATAAGCCGTATCGCCGCTGTACAGGTAATGCTGGTACAGGTGGTTACACAACCAGGCGCCGCCTGTTGGCCATTGCCCATAGAAAGCAGAGTCAATGGGTGCCGTAGCCCGCCACAGATCAGTATTGTGATGGCAAACCCAGCCGCGTGCATGATAAGTTTTCTTAGCCGTTACCTGACCCGTGATGGCAATATCTTTTACCAGTTGCAGCAACGGCAATTCGCAGGAAGCCAGGTTGGTTTTCTGCGCCGGCCAGTAATTCATCTCCGTATTGATATTAACGGTGTATTTGCCGCCCCAGGAGGCTGATAAACTATCATTCCACCGGCCTTGTAAATTGGCGGGTTGTGAGCCTGGTCGTGAAGAAGACAACAACAGGTATCGGCCATACTGAAAGTAGAGTGTGGCCAGGGATGGATCGTTGCCCGTGGCAAAATTTTTTATTCTTTCATTGGTAGGGAGGTTGGCCGGAGGTTGATTGGTAAGAGAGAGTTGTACTTTATTAAAGAGTTGCTGGTAATCTGCCACATGTTTTGCACGCAACGTGTTGTAAGGTTGCGCAAGGCATTTATTGATAACAGCAGCACACAATTCAGTTGGTTTACCGCTTACATTGTTATAACTGATATAGCTGGTGGCAGCTGTTGTATAAATAGTTACTTCATTGGCGCCAGTGACCTGAATGGTATTGTCAACAGCGGTTTGCTTTCCACCGCTTGCCTGAAAAGCCACCCGGCATTGCCAGGTGAGGGCGGCCGGAATGGTTATGTCGTTTTCCACCACCAGGTCACCATTCTTCCCATCCATGATAAGCGCGTTGTTACCGGTTGTAACCAGTTTTGTATCACGATGTAGGGTGGTAAAGTTGCATTGCAGATTTATTTGTCCGGGTTTGCTGGCCGTAATATGAGTTACAATAACATGGTTGGGATAGCTGGCAAAAGTTTCCCTTTTGTATTGAACGTCGTTGGCAGTAAAAGTGATGGTCACTATACCGGTATTCAGGTCCAGTTCCCGGTGATAGTCGCTGGGTTCAGCGATGTCTGGAAAGTTGAGCTGTACTTCGCCAACCGTTTGATAGGCGGCCTGCCGGTGCGGTTTGCCCTGTAATTGTTTTACCAGTTCCTGTGCTTCTGCGAATTTTCCCTGGAAAGAAAGCTTTTTGATGTTGTCCAGCGTTTCAGGGGACACGTCTACTCCGGGTTGATAAGGGCCGCCTGTCCATAAGGTATCTTCACTTACACTGATCCGTTCCTGGGCAGCGCCGCCAAAAACCATTCCGCCCAGTTTCCCATTTCCAACAGGCAGGGCTTCCAGCCATTTTTCTGCAGGTTTACGGTACCACAGCAGCAGATCACTGCTTGGTCCGGCAGCCTTAAACGGGGCCGGACTGCCAAATGCTTTGTTCAAACTGTTTAAAAGAGGACTAAAGCTTAAGGCCGCTAAAGTGCCTGACTGAATTACGGACCGGCGCGTATATTTTTTCATACCTATGTTGCCCTGGTTATTTGGGGGCTAATATACGGCTTGCGGTTTGACGAACCATCTTGTATTGTCTGAGCGAAAAGATATGCAGCGTGTACGCCAGCGGCACCAGTAAACCGGGCAGGTAAATAAAAGGAAATGTTGTCACCAGGGAACTATCCGGCTCATTGTGAAAGGCACGCAACGGAGTTGGCAGGGATAGGGCCGTAACGGTGACAATATTCACTAACAACACCAAACCGGCAACATTGTACAACAGCGCGATAACTGGCGGCCATCGCTTGCTTACAAAACAATAATAGCCCACCGGGAAGGCAAACAAGCCGGTGAGGATATCGAAATTGCGCCCCTCAAAACTCATTTGCTGGGGCAGTGAACCATTACGTACCAATATCCAGAGTGCAATTTCAACAAGGACCCGAAACGACTGCAGATAGACCAGCCGTTGTGGTTGGATATGTTGCAACCATTGTTTGCCCGTTTTTGAACGGATAAAAAGCAAGACAACAGGTAATGGGGTTAAAAGCGCGATGAGCAGTCGGGGTGGTAACCGGGTGAAATCGCTGAAAAAGCCGCGGACCGACAAAATGCCGAGTAACAACAGCCAGGTAATGATCAGCACAGCAGCCGTGCGAAATATTGAACTTGACATAATTGAAACGGTTGAGAGTTTAAATTTCCGAAGGGCGACGGCTTTGCAGTCAGGTAAGGTCAGGAAATTCAGTGAAGATCATATTGTTAAGTTACGACGAAGATCTGGTAGGTAGAAATAATAACCTACAGGCTTTGATTCTCACAAAAACTGGCGTATAATAGCGGTCCCTTAAAATAAACCCACAAAATGAAAACTATCAAACGCATGCTTGCCCTGTTATTATTGGTTGGAACCTGTTCCTGGTCCTTTGCACAGGATTCGCAATTGTTAGATTCTTTACCCACCACCAAAGAAGAGTTTGTCCAAAGTGAAAAGAAGGTATTAGCTACCATCGCCTGGCTGGAGAATACCCCATTAGATCAGGAAACAAAAAAGCACACCCGTCAGTATGCGCTTATGACTGCCTGGCTTATCAACTCACCAAACGTTTCAATATTGGTAAATGCCAATGTCCTTGACTTCACAAAGAAAAACAATGATCTAAATATGTTCTTTCTGGCAGGCTGGACAAAATACCAACTGGAAAATAATTATTCCCGGGATGAACTACAGGGAAACCTGGCAGGTCTTCGATGTGTAATAAGAATATATAGAAAAGGAGTTGGCGTAAGAAAAGACAAAGTGATGGAAACATTAGTGGAGCTTGAGGATAAGGGAGAATTAGAGAGTTGGTTGAAAGAACAGTTAGCAAATAAATAATAAATTAAAAGCCAGCATTTTGCTGGCTTTATTTATTTTAAACGCTCAGCATTAGCTATATCCATATTCGGGTGCGTTGGGGTGCCGGAGTGTTCCGTCAATTACGGCATCGAGCCATCCTTCATAATAATCAAGAAAATTGATGGTAGATGAAAAACAGGGTAGACATAAGTAGTTATAATCCAGGTTTACCACGCGTCCTTTATGCGGTCCGTTAAGAACAAGGGCATGTATATAGGTGCAGCCCTGTGTGCCTAAAGGTAAAATGCCACCGAATAATGTACGCGCTTCCCGTAGATACTGTTCGTTTGAAATATTTTCTTCATTATGAACAAACACTGTTAAAGATTCCCATTCATTTATCGTCATATCCGGCTTAAGCACGCAATCGTGTGAAATATAATCTCCTTTGTCTGCGTCACAGCCCAATGGATATAACCCATAGCCGGGGCCAGCGCCTGAGTCGCGAGAGCCTATTCCGCCATTTCCAACCACCAGTAAAAAAGATCGATAGCATGGGGGCAATTGAATGGCATGTTTATGCTCGAATGCGGATACTTCTTCTTCAGTGGCGGGCACATTCAACAGGTATTCATGGGTGTCGGCGCAAAATACATCACAGCCTTCATCAGCGTTTTTAGCGATGGGCAATTTGTCTTTGATCCTTTGTAATTGCTCGTCAAAAGGTGTCTTTATTGAGTTGGGCGTATAACCATTCGGGTGTTTTTGTCGCAGCTGTTTCCATAATTTAAACTCACCCGGCCGAATATGTTTTCTCAACAATTCTTTTAGTCCATATGCTGCCCGGTCACCCTTGTAACCATAACCTATCAGCTCCAGGTAATCATCGGGGTGCATCCTTTTTTCCAGTTGCCGGTTTGCATACAGCCATTGTTCAAATTCCAGCACTGATCTGTCGCCATTAAATGTTTCAAAAAATATCACCTTGATGTCATTGGGTAGGATCATAATACGAAGTTACGTGTCGAAAATAGCAGGATTTTGCTGTTTGCCGTCTACCGTTTTATTCACGGCCGGCAAAATGGCTTATCAGGCTACTGATCTTGTTCGCATTGTCCCCGCTTACTACAAACAGCAAAGCTCCGTTTATGCCCCATCTTCTTTTTTCACTATCGGGGTGGTAATGTTTCATTCCAAACGAATTGGCTTCCTCATAGGAGTTAAAAAATTGCAACGCGATCTTTGTTTGGGAAACAGCCGAAATAAAAACAAACGTATTTGTCCCATCTTGCGCTTGTATAAATGGCTCCTCCCAGGAATTCAGAAAAGCTTCGGCATTCCTGGTATTGGGGTGCGGCAGGTCAATTGTAATGCGATTGGTGGTTGTCATTTTAAAACGCGCTTATGGGACAAAAATAACAGGAATCAGTATTCCTTGCAATTCTAAGTGACAACTGTTTCAGATGCGAACAGTAAGCCGGCCGATTTTTCCTGTTTGTGTCATTCTTTATATATGAAGTTTTGCATATGCACCAGGTTCGGGTATGCCACCTCTTTATTTTTCAAGAACTGTAAAAGATTTTAAGGATTCCTGTACCTTCGGAATAACCAATTCTGACCATGAAAAAAACGTTACTTAAACCTTTAACCTTACTTTCTTTTTTTTTGGTACTTTCCAGCCTTGCATTAGCACAGGATAATAACCTGGAAGTTTACCGTCCTTTGCTCGTAAAAAATGCAGCCCGCCTTGGTATAACACCCGCCGATGTCAAAGATGCTGAAATTGTGCATGGGTATACCGATAAAGCAACCCGCATCACCTACGTTTACCTGCAGCAGACTTATAAGCAAATAAAAGTGTACAACACAATTATTTCAGCCGCTTTTATTGATGGCAGCCTGCAATATGCTTCCGGAAGTTTTGTAAAAAATATTGCTGACAGGGCCGGCGCTCCCGTTTCTTCCAAATCTTATATGGATGCTATCCGGGGTGCGGTACACCACCTTCATTTAAATGAAAAGGCGCCGCTGAAAGCGGAAAGAGACCTATTCAAAGCGGAGAAAAAGTATACGGTCACTGCCGATGCCATAGCCCGGCAGCCAATTGAAACAACCTTATACTGGACGCCCTCGGACGATAAGCAGCAGATAACGCTTACCTGGAACGTAAATATTCATGTAAAAGATAGTTCCGACTGGTGGAATGTGAGGATCAATGCACAAACCGGGGCGTTTGTGGAAAAAGACAACTGGACGGTAAACGAAAAGCAGCCAGCATCGAGCATGGTAGAAACCAGTGACCTGCCCACCGTGGTTCATTCAACGGCCAACGCTGTTATGTCTGACAGGATAACTGCTACAAACACTGTTCCTGCTAAATTACCGGCGCCACCCAATGTCACATCGGCCACCTACCAGGTTATCCCATTTCCTTACGAAAGCCCTATTCATTCGCCGTTTACCAATGAAGTTAGTCCCTGGCTAAAGGCCGGCGCCGGCAATGACGCGGTTACCCTTGGCTGGCACTTTGATAATGTAGCCAATTACAATATTACCAGGGGGAACAATGTATTTGCATTTTTAGACCGGCGGGCAAATAACGCGAGTGATGCTGCCCGTAACTGGCCCGATACCTCCAGTACGCCGGCGCCCGACCTTACGTTTATCCATAATAATAATACCGCTCAACAGCCCTGGTTAAATGTTGAAAGCAAAAAGGCTGCCCTGGACAACCTTTTTTACTGGAATAACCTGATGCATGATGTAACCTATCAATATGGTTTTACAGAAGCCGCCCGTAATTTTCAACGCTATAACATGGGCCGTGGCGGTGCTGGCAACGATTATGTACAAGCCAATGCGCAGGATAGTTTTGATTATAACAATGCCAATTTTTCCTCCCCACCAGATGGGACCAGCGGCCGGATGCAAATGTTCACATTCACCAGTCCGCCCGGTTTTACCGTTAGTGCACCGGCGGCTATTGCCGGTACCTATGCATCACTTGAAGGCTCCTTTGCTGCATCGAATAAATTGGTTGACCGCGGTCCGATAACCGGAAGGATTGTTTGGTATAATGATGATGTAGCAGGTACGATTCACCGGGGGTGTATTGCTGCAACCAATGCTGCTGCAGTGGCCGGAAATATAGCAATGATCGATGCGGGTGGTGGGCCTGGCTGTACTACCTGGGACTTCAAAGTGAAAAATGCACAAAATGCAGGCGCCATTGCTGTTATTGTTTATTTTCCCCCTGGTTCATTTGGGCTCATTGGTGGTAATACAGACCCAACCATCACTATTCCTGCAATTTCAGTTACGAATGCTACCGGCACTTCAATTGGCACCCAGTTGAATGCAGGCCAAATTGTAAATGCCACTATAACGTCTGGAATTTACCTGGATGGCGATCTGGACAATGGGGTCATTTGCCACGAGTACGGTCATGGTGTATCGAACCGGTTAACCGGTGCCGGCGCCAGTTGTTTGAATAATGCAGAGCAGGGCGGTGAAGGCTGGAGTGATTTTTTTGCATTGATGATGACTACCAATTGGGCAACTGCCCAGCTTACTGATGGTGCTAATCCAAGGCCAATGGGAACCTACGTGCAAGGTCAACCTGTAAATGGTTCAGGTATCCGCAGGGTCCCTTATACAACTAATATGGGCATAGACACCCTAACCTATAGAAGCGTGGGCTTCAGCACCGAGGTACATAATATCGGGGAAGTATGGTGCAGTGCGCTTTGGGATATGACCTGGAATCTTATTCAGCAACAAAACGCCATTACACCCGATCTTTATAACAGTGCAGGAAACGGCGGAAACGTAATTGCCATGAACCTGGTAATGACAGGATTGAAACTGCAACCTTGTTCGCCCGGTTTTCTGGATTCACGAAATGCTATTCTGGCCGCAGACTCCATTCTGTATGGGTACAGTCATAAATGCGCTATCTGGAATGCTTTTGCCCGAAGAGGAATGGGATACAGCGCCAAACAAGGGTTATCAACCAACGCTACTGATCAGACCCCCGCTTTTGATCTGCCGCAAAATATTTTATTGACCAAGTCATTACCGGTAAAAGTTGACGCAAATAGTAACTATACTTTCACCCATACAGCTACCTGCGATTGCCAGCCTTCCACTTTCACTTTACAGGATACCATTCCCACTGGTTTTACTTATGTGAACAGTGTACCGGCAGGTACCCTTACCGGAAATATTCTTACTTTCCCTGCTACTGCTTTTGCCTCTGCTGAAACTAAAAGTTTTTCTATTACCTTAAAGGCGCCTGCGACTGGTTGTGATATCGATTCGGTGCTGAACGATAACCGGGAAACCAGCACTACCGGAGGCTTTACCTCTTCAGGAACTCCTGCCTGGGCGCCTTCTACAGCAAAAGCGCATTCGGGAAATACTTCCTGGTATGCACAGGATATTGCTACGCCGTCGTCCGTATCGCTTACTTCGGCTGGCACCGCTGCTACTGCTGCAAAACCAGTCAGTACTCTTTCTTTCTGGCATAATTTCCATACAGAAAAGTTTTATGATGGGGGTGTAGTTGAATACTCTACCGATGGGGGTGCTACCTGGAAGGATGCTTCGCCATTGTTCCTGAACAACGGCTATACTACGGCCATGGATGCCTCGACCACACTTAGCGGACGTAAGGCTTTTTCTGGCGACAGCAAAGGCTTTCAGCAAACCATGCTGGACCTGACTTCGTTTGGTACAACGCCCGTTCAATTCCGGTTCCGGATGGAAACAGACAACGGTACCGGGGATGATGGATGGTATGTGGATGATATTGTTCGGGAAATTGGTTGCGGTGAAGTGTTGCGTTCAGGTATTTATAATGGGGCTACCCGAATAGACAATATAACAATACCGGTGTTTGTAAATGTTCAAACGGCATTGCCACTTACCCTGCTCTGGTTTAATACAAACCCTGTAGGCGGGCAGGTTGCGCTGGACTGGAAAACCGTTTCGGAATTTGATGTAAAAGACTTTACTGTTGAATGGAGTACAGATTCGTTTAACTGGATCAGTCTGGGTAATGTAACCGCCCAGAACCTCAATAGCAACAGCTACAACTACCTGCACAATGATCCGGTAATTGGTACTAATTATTATCGGATTAAAATGAATGACAGAAATGGTAAGTTCACCTATTCTCCTGTAAGAACGGTGAACATGAAAGAAATTGGCAATCCGAAGGTAGTGCTGGTCCCCAACCCTGTAAATACAGATGCAACACTTTATATCTCAAGAGATGTAAAAGCTACCAGCGTAAATGTATACAATGCGGCCGGCAGCCTGGTAAGACAGCAAGCTGTAGGGGCAGGCGTGCGCCAAATAAAAATTTCTACCAAAGGGTTAGCGCCCGGTATTTATACGATAGAGACAAATGGCGCCAACCGCCAAATAACCCGCATGATGGTACAGCATTAAAGAATAATGTTCAGGACATTACATGGGCAGCCTTTATGGAGGCTGCCTTTACTTTTCCTGAAAGTCAGGTATAATAAGACTTTCAGGGCTTTTTGTTTTTAATAAAGGTTAGTTGCGTTATTTTTTATCTATAACACGCTTTGTTTTTTTAAGTACGATACTTCGGCTATAGACATCCGTTCGGTTTAGCACTCATGGTGTATGGGTATTGTGGACAAGTACAAATGGAAATAGGGAAAAATTAAGTTAAATTTATCATGGTACTGGTACCCATTGTTTACCATTAAATCAAAATCTACACATGAGAAAGTTTTTACTCTTCGCAACAGCAATGTTGTGCAGTGCAGTATTGCTTGCACAGGATTACTGGAGGCCCCACGACGCTGGCGCCAGAATTGCTACCGACAAAGCCGTTGCCCGGCTATCATTTCCAACTGACTTCAAATTGTTTGATCTGAATTTTACTCCTTTGCGGAATGAAGTATTCAAAGCGGCAGGCAATGTTTCAACCCGTTCCTCCATTATTTCTTTGCCAAATGCCGACGGACAAATTGAACAGTACGAGATTGTAGAAGCCTCCAATTTCGAACCTGCATTACAAGCTCAATTCCCGGATATAAGGGCGTTTTCGGGAAAAGGTATCACTGATATCAATGCGTCCTTAAAGCTGAGTATTTCGCCGCAGGGGATCCAGGCAATGGTTTTCCGTACGGAAAGGGAAAGCGAATTTATTGAGCCTTATTCTGCGGACCACACCGTTTATACCGTATTCAAAAAAACAGCGAGGGTGTTGCCCTGGAGATGTTCTACTCCTGAACAAAAAATGGCAACGGAGATCAGTAATCAGTTAACCCAGTCTACGAATGTAGTTGCAAGGTCAACCGGTGATATGAAAACAATGCGGCTGGCCCAATCGGTTACTGCCGAGTACTCCAATTATTTTGGGGCCACCAGCGCTTCACAGGTTTCACTGGTATTGGCAGCAGTTAATGCTACCCTTACCCGTTGCAATGGTGTTTATGAAAAAGACCTGGCCCTGCACCTTAACCTGATCGCGGCCACTACCAATGTATTTTATTATAATGCTTCCACTGATCCCTATTCCAACGCCAGCACGGGTGCGGGCGGTGCCTGGAACAGTGAATTGCAAAGTACATTGACCTCCGTGATCGGTGCCGCGAATTATGATATTGGCCACCTGTTCGGTGCATCCGGCGGTGGTGGTAATGCCGGTTGTATTGGTTGTATTTGTGTCGACAATTCAAAAGGAAGCGGTTTTACTTCCCCGGCAGATGCTATTCCGCAGGGTGATAATTTCGATATCGATTATGTGGTTCATGAAGTAGGGCACCAACTGGGCGCCAACCACACTTTCTCCATGAGCAATGAAGGTACAGGCGTTAATGTGGAACCTGGTTCCGGTATTACTATTATGGGTTATGCCGGTATTACCAGTCAGGACATTGCGCCACATTCTATTGCTATCTATCATGCCGCTTCTATTGCGCAGATCCAGTCTAACCTTTCCGGTAAGACCTGTCCCATTACTACCAGTATTTCTGCCAATAATGCAACCCCGGTTGTGAGTGCTGGCAGTAATTATACTATTCCTATCAGTACCCCATTTGCATTGACCGGTTCGGCTACCGATGCCAACGCCAGTGACGTACTTACTTATTGTTGGGAGCAGAATGATAATGCTTCCTCCTCCCAAACTGGGTCCAGCAGTGTGGCCAGCGCTACCAAAGCTTCCGGTCCCAACTGGATCTCATTTGCACCCACCACCTCACCAGTGAGGTATTTTCCCAAAATGGCCACTATCCTGGCCGGTGGATTGGTCTCAGGCCCGTTGTCGGGTGGCGATGCAGGAGCCAATACTGAGGCATTGAGTTCTGTGTCAAGAACGTTGCACTTTAGGTTAACTGTTAGAGATAATGCGCCCTATAGTTCCACTGCGCCAGTCTCTATCGGGCAGACCAATTTCGGGGACATGACAGTTACCGTCACTAATTCCTCAGGACCTTTTGCTGTAACGGCGCCTAATACGGCGGTATCATGGGCCGGCAATTCATCACAAACAATAACCTGGAATGTAGCGAGCACAACCGCTTCGCCAGTGAGTTGCGCGAACGTAAAAATCTCCATCTCTACCGATGGGGGCACTACATTCAATACATTGGTGGCCAGTACCCCAAATGATGGCAGTGAAGCGGTGACCATTCCCAATACACCTACTACAACAGCCAGGGTAAAAATTGAAGCGGTAGGGAATATTTTCTTTGATATTTCCAATACCAACTTCACCATTACAGCAGGCTCAGGCTGTTCTTCACCGACCGGGTTAACTGCTTCTGCTATTACTACCACATCAGCAACAGTAGGCTGGACAGCTGTAAGCGGTGCTGTATCGTATGATGTGGATTATAAAGCCAGTTCCGCTTCAACCTGGACCAATGCGGCAACCGGAACAACCGTAACTTCTGTTGGTTTAACCGGGCTTACGCAGGGAACTGTTTATGATTACCGGGTAAGAACAAATTGTTCCAGCGGAAGCAGTGCTTATTCAACGGCACAGTTTACTACCACCGGAACGGTTACCTGTACTTCACCGGCTGGTTTAGGCAGTTCAGCCATAACTTCAACCGGCGCTACGGTTAGCTGGACAGCAGTAAGCGGTGCCCTGAGTTATGATGTGGATTATAAAACTAATGCCTCTTCAACCTGGACCAATGCTGCAACGGGTACCACCTCAACATCGGTGGCCATTAGCGGTTTAACCGCAGCTACCCTGTATGATTGGCGGGTAAGAACAAATTGTTCAGGTGGCAGCAGTGCCTATGCTTCTGCACAGTTCACAACAACTTCAACAACCTGTGCAAGTACATTGGATAATTCAACCAATGGAACAATATCTGGTGCGGCAACCATTCCATTTAATACCAATGTTACAGGGCTTATCAGTCCGAGCGGGGATATCGATAATTATAAATTCGTGATCACCACCGGTGGTACGATCACTATTACCCTGGGCACCTTGCCTGGCGATTATGACCTGAAATTGCTTAACAGTTCAGGAACACAGCTCGCTATTTCACAGGCCGGTGGTACCAGCAGTGAAACTATTACCAGAACAATGACCGCGGGTACTTATTATGCACAGGTATATGGTTGGAATGGGGCTAATAGTGCTACGGTTTGTTATACCTTAAAGGTACAATTGGGTACAGCCAGCCGCGGAACTGATCTCATTACCAGCGACGTGCAGAAAGTGGATGTATACCCGAATCCTGTCAATAATGTGGTGAATGTTAATCTTACAGGTTTCACCGGAAAATCAGTGGTGAGCTTGTTCGATGTGAATGGCCGGGTAGTATTGAATCGTGAAGTGAATACGGTTAATTCACAGTTTGATATTGGCGGATTGCCTGCAGGTGTATATATGATGAGGATCAGAAATGATGGAAAGGAAATAAAGATGATGAAGATTGTTAAGAAATAAGTAGGTAATATGATATTATGGTGGGTCTCTTTTAAAAGGAGACTCACCTTTTTTTATAAGGAAGTAGTAGTTGATCAGTTGACCAATAGATCAGTTGACGAGTAATAAGTTGACTGGGATGACGGGGTGATAAGGGTAGGCAATCGGCAATCGGCAATCGGTCTCGGCTCAGCCGAGAGCAATCGGCAATCGGCAATTGATTTTTGGCGCCGCAAGGTAATTATAAATCTCAATGGTCGCGAGTCAACTCACAACTCACAACTCACAACTCACACAGGGATCTCAATGAAACGCTTCTTCTTTTGAACAACAAAGTACGTAACTAATATGCCTGCAACCAGGATCGTAATTTGTATACCTACTCCCACCTGATTGGCTGTTGTACTGGCCGCTGCTGTATTTTGTTTCAAATGCAGTGTCCAAAGGGATGCGTTGCCTGGTTTCATGCCGGCCACTACCTGCAAAAAGTTTAATGCTACATGAATACCTGTGGGTACGGCAATTCCGCGTGATAGTATAGCTGCCAGTCCAAATACAAACGCCCATGCACCCGGTCCATAAAAAGCAACCTGCCAGTTCCATCCACCTGCAATATGATACAGCGCAAAGGAAATAGCCACCCCTATCTGTGCCCAAAAAAGTCCATAGGCTTTATCCAGTTTCAATAACGTATAAGACCGAAAGGCGAGTTCCTCTATAAAGGCAAAAGGAATAATGATCAGTAAAGAAGTAAACCATACTTGCCAATTGACCCCATTTGCATTTCTTGTAAGCTGAAGACCGGTAAAGTTTATCAACACCAACAACACCAGGGCGAATATTGCTGTGCCAATCAAGACACCCAATAAAAACTTGACCGGTGTATTCCTGTTCCATACCAACTCTATGTCCTTATAGGTTCTTTTCTCGCTTTTAAGAAAGATCCTGATCAGATAGAAGGTAGCCAGTGTGACCAATAAAGCATGCAATAACCTGACGCAGGTTGACCACGAAGGCGGTGCAAGGGCAGTCAAAGAACCAAATCCATGAATAATAGCAACAAACAGGATCCAGAACAACAAACATTTGAGAAAAGCATTTTTCATGAAAAACGGTTTTGGTGCTTTACGACCATTTGTCTCCATTCCTGTTTAAATGTTACAAATTATGTCACATCTTCTAAAATGATAATATTTCTTTTTGCTCAGGATGGCGGAACAACCGTTAGGGGGGTGTCCTTCTTAAAAAGATGACTGGTGCTAAAACAAAAAAATATGAGAGCGACACATATATTTTGCTTTCTATTCCTGACACTCGTTGCTAATTACAGCCTGGCACAGCAAACCGACTCGACTCGTTATTATAAAAATATAATCCGATATAATCTTTCAGGAGGATTATTATTCGGTATAGACCATTATATTGTATTTGGATATGAGCGGGTCCTTTCACCTAAACGCAGTATTTCTGTAAACTTTGGCAAGGCATCGATGCCTAAATTGGTAAGTATAAGTACAGATAGTTTTCAGGTAAATAAAGATCAAAAAAGGAGTGGACTTAATTTTTCGATCGATTATCGTTTCTACCTTGCCCGGGAAAATAAATTTCGGGCGCCGCATGGGTTATATATAGGGCCCTATTACTCCTACAATCGATTTACCAACGACGTAAAATGGACATCTAAATCCAGCAGTTCGAGCAGCGATGTAGCCGTAGATACCAAATTCAATATACATACGGTTGGTTTTGAACTGGGCTATCAGTTTATCTTCTGGAAACGACTGGCCCTTGATCTGGTATTGGTAGGGCCTGGATTGGGCTTTTATGATTATAAGGCCACTATTAACAGCAACATAGATCCCGCAAAAAGAGAACAAATACAGGAAGGGCTTAAACAATTACTTACCCAGAAATTTCCGGGGATGAATTATGTCTTCAGCGATCAGGAAATTGATGCAAATGGAGTAATGCGGACCAATACGATCGGCTACCGGTATATTGTTCACATTGGGTTTAACTTTTAAATGATCAGCTAACGGCGCCGCCTGGGCAAATAATAGAGCAATCCGCAATTAATTATCAATATCGTAAAAGAGCCTATAAAGGCGGGAAAGGCAATGCCCTTATTATGCTCCAGGGCATTGTTCAGCCCGGTGTACAACAGCCAGATCTGGATGGTCACATTCAGGATAAGCAGTACAACGATGGCCAGCATCAGCGTGCTGGTTTTATTGGGATGCGCCTGGCTTTGTGCCCGTCGAAAAGTACTCATGGCAAAATGAATTAAGTTGAATGCAATTTTTTACGCCTCTTCTTTGGCAGCGGTAACAAAAATATCATTTCCTGTTACCTGTACATCCAGCCGGGGCAGGGGTCTTGGCGGCGGTCCCTGCAATACCTCACCGGTCATGGCATCGAACCAGCCGTTGTGACAGGGGCATTCAATTTTGCCGCTGCCGGGTTTGTAAAATACCGCACAGGACAAATGGGTGCATTTCTGTTCATAGGCTTTGAATTCGCCGTTTTCAAGATGTATCAAAACGTAAGGCGTTGAGCTGCCTTCCAACACAAAGGCCCGGGTACCGCCCACTGGTAATTCATTAATACTGCACACCCGGTGTAAACCCTGTACTTTTTTGCCTGGAAAGAAAGCTGCTTTTGCGGCTACGAAGGCACTGCCAGTTGCCAAACCACCCGATACCAGGCAAAGGAATTTGGCAAACTGCCTGCGGGTTACTTCTGTGACTTCTGACTGATTGATAGGGAAATCATTTTTCCAATCAGGATCTTTCTCTTTGTTATTGGGCATATAGATTTTTTATTAGTTACAACGCCGTTAGTCAACCTTCAGCATGGTTGAGCCGGCGGACATCATGATGTTCACTTTGGTTTTTACCTCCAGCTTTCCAAACTGGAAGGTATTTACGGGTACGCTGTTGGGACGCATTTGCCGCATTTCCTCCCGGGTACCGTAATACAGGGCCTGGCTGGGACACACGGTGGCGCACATGGGTTTCTTACCGGCGCTTGTACGGTCGTAGCACATGTTGCACTTCATCATCATATCGTATTGCTCCTCTTTAAAAGGCACCCCAAACGGGCAGGCCATTACACAGTTTGAACAACCGATACAGCGGGCCGTATTAGCGGTATGCACTACGCCAAATTCATCTTTGCTAATGGCATCTGCCGGACATACATTGGCGCATACGGGATCGTCGCAATGCATGCATACCTGAACCGTGGTTTGTATGGTTACCGCCCGTTCCACATAATTCACATGTATCATCGACTGCTGCCCGTTGGTCTCACATTCGGCACAGGCCGCCTCACAGGCTTTACAGCCAATACAACGCTGCATATCTACAAAGAACTCCATTTCGGTTTTGTAATAAGCGGTTGACATGCGATTGGTTTTTGTTTATGGTGCAAATAGTTATATACTGTTATAGGCAGGCGCTTCCTGGGGAGGTGGCGCCGTTTTTCGCAAGGGCACCAACTGACAGGCGCACACTTTAAACTCCGGTATTTTGGAAATGGGGTCCAGTGTTCCCGGTGTTAACTGGTTAGCCGATTTACGACCTGGCCAGTGATAGGGGATAAAGACCGTATCCTTGCGGATCGTTTCAACAATATTTGCCGGAAATTCAGCTTCCCCTCTTCGGGTAACCACTTTCACCAGTTCCCGCTGGGCAATGCCATATTGAGCGGCCAGCTCCGGATGTATTTCCAGCAATGGTTCGGGATATTGATTTACCAGCTTGCCTATTCGTCTTGTTTGCGTACCGCTCAGGTATTGCGATACAACCCTTCCTGTTGTGAGCACAACGGGGTAGGCTTCATCTGTTACTTCACCAGGGTCTTTATAAGCTACCGGATTGAAGTGAGCCTTGCCATCTGCCGTGGCGAATTTCTTATCTTCCCATAAGCGCGGCGTGCCCGGGTGGTCAATGGATGGGCATGGCCAGAATACACCCATGTTCTTTTCGATCTTCTCATAGGTTATGCCATAATAATCGGCCGTGCCGCCCCGGGAGGCTATGCGGAGTTCATTAAAAATATCTTCACTGGTGTTATAAGTGAATTTATCGCCAACCCCCAGCCTTTTTGCCAACTCCAGTAGGATGGCAGTATCGGTACGTGCTTGTCCGGGTGGGGTAACAGCCTGGCGTATGCGGGTCACCCGGCCTTCAGCAGTAGTTACCGTGCCTTCTTCTTCTTCGTGTAGTGATCCGGGAAATATAATATCCGCATGGCGGGCAGTTTCATTCAGAAAGAAATCGATGGTAGCATAAAACTCCAGCTTCTCAAATGCTTCCCGTACATAATTGTTATTGGGCAATGATACCAATGGGTTGAAACAAAGCGAGATCAGTCCTTTGATCTCACCGCGGTGAATGGCCTCTATGAGTTCATAAGCGGTATAACCGGCTCCCGGCATTTCACTTTCTTCAATACCCCAAACCTCAGCAATGTATTTTCGGTGAGCGGGATTATTAATATCCCGGTTACCCGGCAACTGATCGCATTTGTGACCATGCTCCCGGCCGCCCTGCCCGTTTCCCTGGCCCGTGATAGTGGCGTATCCGCAATATGGTTTGCCAATTCTTCCGGTAGCCAGTACCAGGTTAATACAGCCCAGCACATTGTCAACCCCCTTGGAGTGGTGTTCTATGCCTCTTGCATGCAATAAAAAGCTGGTAGCGGCTTTGCCCCACCATTGAGCGGCTGTTGCGATCTTTTCTTTGGCAATACCGGTTACCTGTTCTGCCCATTCGAGTGAATAATCTTTTACGGCATCGATGGTTTGCTGAAAACCGGTTGTATGGTTGTTGATGAAATCATGATCAAGCAGATCGTTTTCAACCAGGTACCTGAGCATGGCCCCATATAAGGCCGAGTCAGTCCCGGGTTTTATGTCTAAATGCAGATCTGCGGTGCGCGCCAGCGGTATTACTCTGGGGTCAACTACAATCAATTTTGCGCCATTGTCGCGTGCCTGCCAGATCCAATGGGTAAGGGTGGGGAAGGTTTCGCTTACATTGGCCCCGCACACCATAATGACTTCCGCTTTTTTCAGATCGGTGTAATTGTTGGAACCGCGGTCGAGCCCAAACGCTTTTTTATTACCGGCGCCGGCGCTTACCATGCACAACCGGCCATTGTAATCGAGGTTGCGGGTTTTCAGTGCCACCCGGGCGAATTTTCCTACGAGATAACTTTTCTCATTGGTAATGGATACGCCCGACAGCATGGCGAATGCATCGTTGCCATAAGTATGCTGAATGCGTTTTATTTCACCAATGGTCTTGTTCATGGAGTCTTCCCAGGTAATGGGTTTAAAGCCTATACCTTCCACGCGTTGCAGCGGTTCCATCAAACGGTCGGGGTGGTTGTTTTGCAAATAACGTTGTACGCCCTTGGGACAAAGCCTTCCTTCGTTGAAGGGGAATTCCATCCAGGGATCAAAACCCACCACCTTATTGTTTTTTACCAGCAACTTAATGCCGCATTGCATACCACAAAAACAACAGTGGGTCTCCACTACTTTATCGGGTTCGTCACGCCCGGTATAACCTTCCTGCGGAGCGAAGTTTAAATGAGGACCGAACTGTTCAATGATTTTTTCAGCTGCGACCGGTAATCTAGCCATGCGTATTTATTTCAAACTTCTGATGATGTAAGATCTTTTATCCAAAAAAATGCCCGCTTGCTTCACGGGCTTTGAGATGCGCCTTTGCCAGGGCTGACCGTTTTCCCTCAGGGCTCAGGTCAAGGTGTGAACTGCCATCCTCCAATGTAAAATCAAACCCCAGTTCTTTTGTAACGGTTTTCAGATCGTTTATGTGCATTTGGGTGGCGAAGGGTTTATGCGTATGCGGACATACCGCCATCCCTTTCTTTTCACCTTCTTTTTTATATAAATGGGCGCCGATCTGTGCGGGCCGTTGTATAATATGAAAAAACTTTCCAAAAGGTATCCAGATCAAGAACAGGATAACAGTAACCGCATGGGTCACTGCCATAAACTCATACGTGGTGCCTTTTAGGAATTCATAATCATAGGTAAGTCCGAGACCAGTAACCGAAATGCCTATAAGCAGGATCAGGGGCAGCCAGTCGCCTTCAA
Source organism: Niastella soli (assembly GCF_017742245.1). GTDB lineage: Bacteria > Bacteroidota > Bacteroidia > Chitinophagales > Chitinophagaceae > Niastella > Niastella soli. The sequence continues at coordinate 665,702 of NZ_JAGHKO010000004.1, read as the reverse complement.
AGGTTTGGGTGGCTATTTGTCCGGCGTGGGTTAACCGGCGGCGCATAAACAACAAACAGCCGATGATCACCAGCCAGGAACACCAGTTCAGGATATGAAAAATAAAGAACGCGATCCAGGAACCCAGTTTAAACTCCATTACTTTAAAACCAAATACATGGGCTTCATAATAGTTGGTATCTGCCGGGTTGATGCTGGTGGCAGGGTTCATTGTAAAATGGATCCAGCCCAGGGTGAGTGGGATGGTAACGGAAAAAGCCAGCAGACAACCGGTAGCCAGCAGAAAATGCCCCCACCACCTGGCCTTGCCTCGCGGGTAAATAAATCGTTGAAACGCTATGTTGCGCACCAGTTTTTGAACAGACAAACCAGCGTACTCCACAAAACTTTTTGAAAAAAGCAGTTGCCAGCCCCGTTTAAAATACATCCAGGTAGGTGGTCTTTGCAGCCATACACAGTAACGGTAGATGATGCCAAACAAGGCGAACACGGTGCCGAATAAGTAAGCAATTAAAGCCGCATCAAAATTTTGCAATTTTCGGGAGCCATAAAACACCAGCGCTACTACTATCAAACAGCAGCCTAACGCAATCACAAAAGCAATTCTATTCAACCTGAATTTCATGCGTCAAATAATATAAAGTGAACAAAATTGATTGGGGTATCTTAAAGTTATTGCATTAAGCATTATTATTGAACAAAAATGAGCCAGGAAAATCAAGAAAAATATGATATATATCATGATTGCTTGATAATCTAAGTCATAAGTGCTATAAATGGAGGCCAATACTTTTACGTTACCATAACCATAACGAATACAATTGTATGGACAACTCACCTACTTCAACATCCCACCGAATATTATTCTTCAATACCCTGGCATTTGTTGTTTGCTTTGCCGGCTGGATGCTGAATGGGGTATTGGTCACTTACCTGGTAGACGCCGGTATTTTTAACTGGAGCCTGATGGAAGTAGGCTGGCTACTGGGAGTGCCTGTACTAACGGGAGCGCTGATGCGATTGCCCATGGGCATTTTGACCGATCGCATAGGCGGTAAATGGGTGTTTACCGCATTATTGCTGGGTTGTTCGGTACCTATGTTCCTTTTATCAAAGGCCAATAGTTATGCCACTTTTTTGGTACTGAGTTTTCTGTTTGGATTGCTGGGGACCAGTTTTTCCATCGGTGTTGGGTTTACTTCGGTATGGTACCCTAAAAGCTGGCAGGGCAGGGCATTGGGGTTGTTTGGTTTAGGCAACCTGGGGTCTGCATTGACCACCCTGGTAGCGCCTTCCTTATTAAAATCATTTACCCAAAATGGGGTTAACCCCGAAGGCTGGCGACAGCTACCCGTAATGTATGCGGTTGCTTTAGCCATTACAGGCGTCCTTTTTGTACTGTTCACAAAAAATAAAAAACCGGAATCTTCCAACAAAACGTTGTTCACCTTATTACAACCATTAAAAAACGTTCGGGTATGGCGGTTTGGCTTGTATTATTTTCTGGCCTTTGGCTGTTTTGTTACCTTCTCCCAATGGCTGCTGCCTTATTTTGTAAACGTATATAATGTAACCCTGATCACGGCCGGTTTTCTGGCATCTGCGTTTAGTCTGCCAGGTGGGGCATTCAGGGCCGTGGGCGGATGGCTTTCTGATAAATATGGCGCCCGAAGAGTAATGTACTGGGTGTTGGGCAGTTCTGTTGTATTGACCTTTATGCTGATCATTCCCCGGATGGAAATTTATTCACCCGGAACGGGCATTATGGCCACCCAGGCCGGCACCGTTACCATGGTTACAGATTCGGTTATTCAGGTGAATGAAAAACAATACCCCATCCTGGCAAAAAGCCACAAATTTGATCACGTCGACAGAAAAGCAATGATCCTGCCGGCAAAGGATGTTTGGCAGGAACCCGTGGTAAAGGTGGGTGATAGAGTAACAAAGAAGCAACTGCTGGCCCAGGGTACTACCATGATCTTTTTTAAAGCCAATATCTGGGTGTTTGTAGTGATCATTATTTTGATTGGCGCCTGCTGGGGCATTGGCACTGCTGCGGTATTTAAACATATACCAGAGTATTTCCCCAAAGAAATTGGGGCAGTGGGTGGTATGGTAGGCATGATCGGTGGGTTGGGCGGATTTGCAGGCCCCATCCTGTTTGGCTATCTTTTAAATGTAACGGGGTTATGGACGAGCTCCTGGATGTTCGTGTGCCTGCTGTCTTCTGCCTGCTTACTGTGGATGCACCAGGTGATCACCAGTATGATGAAAAAAGAAGCGCCGCAACTGGCGGATAAGTTTGAAAAAACGGCGCATTGATCTGCTGGTTTATTGACTGTTCTTTGACTGTGATGTGTCTGCTACATATTTGGTATATGTAAGATCGGGAAGGCAAAGGCGTTGGATAAAGATGCCGTTTTTTATTTTTTTTGAAAAGCAACTATTTCAGTTGGTAGGTTGTAAAGTTTTGGTATAGCATTCTCCGTTTTATTCTTTGCCGGATATACATAAATTTACTGTTGATGAAAGTGGAGAAACCAGATAGCAAAAGGACCGGTTTTTTATTGTTTGTGTTTCTGATACTGACAAGCCAAAACATCTACTCGCAAAATCACACCCTAAATATAAAAGTCCTTGACAGTGTTTTGTTGCCGGTAAGCAATGCAACTATAAAGATCAATCAAAAAGAACGGCTGGCAGATACCGCTGGCATGATCACGACAATTTTACCCAGGGGCAGGTGTCGGATTGTGGTGAGTGCTGTAGGACATAGCAACGCCACCAAATTGTTTTTGCTAAGCAATGATACCTCGGTTGTTGTGTACTTGCGGGCGAGGGAAAGTTTGCTGCAACATGTAATTGTGACCGGAAGCCGAAACATCTTGCGCAACCAAATGAGCGTGCACAGTTTGGAGATGGTACAAATTCAAAAATTGCCGGTGGTGCTGGGTGAAGTGGACCCCATGAAAATAATAACCCTGCTGCCCGGTATTAAAAATGGGGGAGAAGCCAGTGCCGGTATCTATGTACGGGGTGGCGGCCCCGACCAAAACCTGGTTTTGCTCGACGGAATACCTGTCTATAACCCCAATCACCTCCTGGGCTTTTTTAGCGTCTTTAATGGCGATGCCGTAAAAAATATTGAAGTAATAAAAGGTGGCATGCCAGCCGAATATGGCGGCCGTTTAAGCAGCGTTATTTCCGTAAATACCCGGGATGGGAATAAGGACTCCATAAAATTTGGCGGTGGCATTGGTCTTATCTCTTCCCGGCTTTCACTGGAAGGCCCTTTGATAAAAAGAAGAGCTTCTTTTATTATCAACGCCCGCCGCACTTACATTGACCAGGTGGCCAGGTTAATAGTACCCGACAGCATTGGCAGCAATGGCTATTACTTTTACGACATAAACGCCAAAACTGACTTTGTTATCAATAATAAAAACGCCCTTTATTTAACTTTCTATACGGGGAAAGATAAGTTTACCTTTTTCGACGATGACGCGAATGGCCCCAGGCGGGAATTCGATGCCATTTGGGGAAATACCATAGTAGGGCTTACCTGGAAACAACAGTTTAGAAAATGGCGGCATGAATTATCCTTCGTACGAAATGATTTTACTTTAAACAGCAAGGTAGCATTTTCAAGCAATGGTTTTATCTTTTCATCAGGGCTAATCGATCACACCGTAAAAGACGATTGGGCATATACCCCGGCAAACTGGATACGATGGAAAGGCGGTCTTCAATATACCTGGCATAAGTTCAGGCCCGGTGCCGGAAGCGCCAATGCCGGCTTCCAGGAATTTGAAGCGCAGATCAAAGATCAGTATGCACGCGAAGCTGCAGGGTATTTAAGTGCCGATGTAGATATTATTACCAGGTTGAACCTGGTGGCTGGTTTGCGTTACAGCTATTTTAACCAGGTTGGGCCTACCGAGCAGGTTATATACGGGCCCAGCGGCGCCCCAACGGGTGAAATAGCCTCTTTTAAAAGAGGACAAAGCATTGCCCGGTATCAATATCCCGAACCCCGCATTAATTTATTATACAAATTGCCCCAGGTGGCCAGCCTAAAATTATCTTATACACGCACTATTCAATACCTGCACCTGGCTACTACCAGCGCAGCTACTTTTCCCAGCGATCTGTGGGTGCCTGCCAGCCGGTTGATAAAACCAGGTATAGCAGAGCAGGTGGCAGCCGGCTTTTTCAAAAACTTTGGCAATGGCCGGTATGAAGCCAGCATTGAGACCTATTATAAAACCATGAACAATCAACTCGAATTTAAACCAGGCGCGCGGTTATTGTTAAATCAGAACCTGGAAGGGGAGATGGTCTTTGGTAGTGGAAAGGCGTATGGGCTCGAATTGTTTGTGCAAAAGAAAACCGGGAAATTGAACGGTTGGATCGGTTATACGTTAAGTCGTGCCGAACGTACATTCACTGAGATGAATGAAGGAAAGCCATTTCCTTACCGGTACGATCGAACACACGATATTAGTGTGGTGGCCAACTATGCGCTTGGTAAGAGATGGGAGGTTTCCACTGTTTTTGTTTATGGTACCGGCAATGCACTGACCATGCCAACCGGCCGGTTCGTTTACAACCTGGGATATAATGTACGTGACCAGGAACCTATTTTTTCGAACATAAGTCAATACAGCAAGATCAACGACTACCGGATGCCAGCCTATCACCGGGTGGATATTGCCTTTACATTTACTCCCCGGCCCCGAAGCATCAGGTTTAAAAGCAACTGGGTATTCAGTTTATATAATGTATATAACCGGCACAATCCTTATTTCATTTACATCGATGCCGATGAAGATATACGTAGCATTAAGGGAAAGCAGGTATTCCTGTTCCCCATATTACCCGGCATTACCTGGAATTTCAAATTTTAAAAACATGAAAAAAGCGGGCACATATCTCCTGATGACAGCGATGGCGCTATTTGCTTCGTGTGAAAGGGATTTTGATATAGCGTTGAAGAACAATCAGTCCCAGCTGATCGTAGAAGCCTATATAAACAATGAACTGCCTTATTATAATTATGTGGTGCTGGGCCACAGCCAGGGTTATTTCGAGCCCGGGTTTGAAAATATTCCGGTAACGGGTGCTATGGTAACCATTACAGAAGGTATGCTGCAGGCCAATAATATGTATAACTGGGATCAAACATCAAAAAGACAATTGAAAGAAGGCCGCCTGGCTCCATTTAATGATCAGTTCCTGCCCGGTGTATATTTCGATCCCCTGTTAATAACAGATCCGGCCAATGCATTGAAAGGAATTCCTGGTAAACATTATTTACTTGAAATTGAAGCGGAGGGGAAAAAATATTCAGCCATCACCACCTTGCTGCCACCTGTTCCTATAGACAGTGTAACCAGCGGTTTTCATTATCTTGATGAAGATGAAGATACCACACAAATGAAAGCCCGGTTGACCGTTCATTATAAAGACCCGGATACAATTGGCAATACCCAGTTGTATTACTGGAGTACTTATGATTCAAGAGAGAATTTTGGCTGGGGTGCTATGGGCACCAATCGTTTTACTCCTGGTGTAGATGACCTGGTGAACGGCGAATATATACACTTAACCCTTTCCAATGGGTTTGCGCTTGGCGACTCTGTAGATTATTATCTGGCCAATGTGGAAAGGAAGGTATACAATTTCTGGGACAGCTTTAATAAAGCCAGGTCCAATGCGGGGCCATTTTCTACACCGGTCAGGTTATTGAATACGATCAACGGTGACAATGTGATCGGCTGCTTTAGTGGTTTCAGCCTTAGTACGAAAAGCCTGATCGTTCAATGATCACCAACGGATTTAACCGTTAAATTCCGACGTCATTTGACCGTATAACACTTAGCTGTAGTACTTAAACATACTAATATTGTAGTATTATTTCAAGTATGACAGGAAAAGTGTTTGAAAAGTTTAGGAAACAAGCTGTACTGCTCTTTATAAGCATGATGCTCTGTTATTGGGGTCACGCGCAAAAAGACTCGACTGGCAGGCCTGATACAAACTGTGTTCAAAAAGATGTTGCTGATCTGATAAGGAAAGCATTGAAAAAGGCCCCCAAAAACGATGCGGGTAAAGCTGGCTCTATTATTCTGGTTCCTATTATTGGCTCCAATCCCGCAACCGGTTTTATGATTGGCGTTGGTGGGCAGTATGGCTTTAGGCTGAAAGGCGAGAAAACAAATTATTCCCTGATCTCCGGCAGTGTTCAACTTACCACCAAAGGCCAAAAGCTTTTCCTGTTAAAGAATACTATTTTTACGATAAACAACAAGCTTATTTTTACAGGCGATTGGCGCTTTCAGATCTATTCCCAATCTACCTATGGCCTGGGTACCAATGCGCCCGAAGAAGGGGGCCTGAACTATCATTTTAACTTGCTTGGACAAGAAACAACAGAAGATTCTTTAGCGCAGCCTTTGCAATTCAATTTCTACCGGTTTTACCAGTCGGTTTCTTTTCAAATAAAGAACTCATTTTACATTGGCACCGGGTATTACCTCGATTCCTACTCTAAAATTGTAGACGAGAAACTTCGCCTGGATTCCGGGAATAGACTGATCACCAGTCATTATTCTTACAATAAACTGTATGGGTACGATACGGCTAAATACACTGTTTCTACTTTAAACTTTAACATAGTGTCAGATACTCGGGACAACCTTATCAATGCATACAAAGGGCATTACTTCTTTTTCAACTGGCGTACGTCGCTAAAATTGTTTGGCACTAATTCAAATACGAGTATATTTTATACCGAATGGAGAAGTTTTCATTCTTTGTCGAAAAGAAATCCCCGGCACCTCATTGGTTTTTGGTTGATGGGAGATTTCTCTTCAAAAGGAGAATTGCCTTACCTGATCTTACCGGCCACTGCATACGATCAAAGGAGCAGAAGCGCCCGCGGATATACCCAGGGCCGCTTTCGGGGCGACAAACTGATCTATGGTGAAACAGAATATCGATTTCCGATCTCAGCCTGTACCGGCGTATTGGGCGGTGTAATGTTTGTGAATGCCACAACGGCCAGTAATCCGCAGGGACTGAAATTATTTAACTCAATACAGCCAGGTTATGGGATGGGATTACGCATTATGGTTGATAAGAAAACGCGCACTAACCTGGCCGTTGATTTTGCTTTTGGAAATAAATCATCAGGCTTTTACCTGGCTGCATCAGAAACATTCTAACAGAACCTGACTTGAAAAAACACTTAAGTATACAGGTGCTGCTGTTATCCTGCTTTATGGGATTTTTTGTATGTTCCTTACAAGCGCAAAAACCAGTATTGATCGATACCGCGCGCATAACCGGCAAGAAAGACCTGATTGATATCCTGAAGAAGTTATTTAAAGTAGATCAGCAAAAAATTGATTCATCCCGACTGAAAAAGAAATTCCAATTTTCATTGATACCCGTCGCAGGAAATGCAGCCGGGGGTGGAAGGGCCGTAGCTACCGCATTCAATGCCGCCTTTTATACCGATAGAGAATCCACTACGTCCTTATCGACCATTACGTTTTCTCCCTGGTTTACCCTGGATGGCAAATTTGTATTGCCATTCAGGAATCTGATCTGGCTGCCGAATGACATGCTGTTATGGAAAGGGGATACCCGTTTTATGATCTACCCGCAATATACCTGGGGGTTAGGTGGCAACACCAATGAAGCGGATAAAGTATTGCTTCAATATAATTACCTGAGACTTTATCATAGCTTTTTAAAAAAGATAAAGCGGCAATTTTTTATCGGTGCAGGGTATGATCTTGACTTTCGCTTTAATGGCAGCCACGAGAATGATTCTTCCGCCCTGACCAGGGTCCCTTTTTTTGATTACGGAAAAGATTATAATGAGCAGACTACTTCATCAGGCCCGGTGATCAATTTTTTATTTGACACCAGGAGAAATTCATACAATCCCCCACGGGGCGCTTATTTCTCCGTTGATTACCGATTTAATCTGGAATCCCTGGGAAGTACTTCCAGCTGGCAGTCTGTATTTATAGATGCCCGTAAATATTTTTCATTCAACAAACGCCTGCAAAACATCCTGGCTTTCTGGAGCTATTATTGGGCCGTAACAAACGGGCGCACGCCTTACCTGGACCTGCCCAGCATTGGCTGGGACTACTATAACCGATCGGGGCGAGGCTTTGAGCAAAACAGGTACCGCGGCAAAAGTTTATTGTATTTTGAATCGGAATACCGAAGAGATATTTCCCGGAATGGTTTCTGGGGTTTTGTGGTATTTGCGAATGTACATACGGTCTCAGAATATGAAGGGAATGCTTTTGTTTACTGGCATCCTGCTGTTGGTACAGGCCTGCGGATAAAGTTTAATAAGATCTCCAGGACCAATATCGGCATCGATGTTGGCGTGAGTAAAGACTTTACCGGCATCTATCTCTCATTGGGTGAAGCGTTTTAGAATAGCCATTTAATCGGCGGCCCTTTTTAGATTGAGGTCAAGGTTGCCATTGTTTCCCAAAACACCTTTCTCGGTAAATTGCCAGATGTCCCATTTGTCCCACCCGTTGGCTGGTTTCGCATTGCTTTGATCGGCTGTATACCTCGATAGCCATAATTTATACCGGGCGCCCAGCGTATGATCGGGGGGCAATTTTCTGTCCAGGTATTCTTTCCTGCTATAGATCAGGGGATTGGTGGATGGGGTGTCGGCGTTAAAGAAAAAACTCAGGAATGTTTCAACCCATTGCAGGTATTCTTTAGGTGCCAGTGTCGAATCAAAACTGGCGGTATCTTCCAGATCGAGCATCAGGGGCAGATCGGCTGCTGGTAATTCTGTGAGCAGGATCTTGACCTCTGAGGCTTCGGCGGTAGCATCCAATTCAATGGTGTCGTCATTCTTTTTATCGGGTCTTCCAAAATGATAATACCCTATCTTAAGTCCATTCTTTTGGGCTGCAAGCGCATTTGTCTTCGCCATTTTGTCGGGAGTACCTACGCCTTCGGAGATCTTAATATACACGAACTGGACATCGGCTTTTTTTATGGCAGTCCAATCCGTAATGTTATTATGATGCGAAATATCGATCCCTCTGATAAAATCGGCCGGTTTGCCCGGAACATTTAGAAGATCTTTAAAATGGCCGGCTATTGTTGGAACGAGGGCCGGAGGAGATACAGGCAGCGCTGCACGAAGACGGGTTACTACATCAAGATTCTTTTTCATGGCGTGTAAGCTATATAATGTTTTTGAAAAGTCTTCTTCCAAATTACATTATTTTCCGGCTGCTGTTTACCCGTGTTTTCCCCGTTTTTCTATACCAACGAAAAGGCTGCCTCAAAATTGAAGACAGCCTCGTTATGATGATAGACTGGACAACAAAAAATGTTTGCGAAAACCCTATCTGGCAACCAGCGCCCTTATTTTATCGATATCCTGTTTTTGCTCATACCTGATGGGAACTTCTTTCGAGATCCCCGATTTCTTTACAACGGCCCGGCCTTCAATACGCACCAGCACTTCTTTCTTTTTATAGATCTCCGTATTGTTTTTAATGGCCCCGATGTTATCAATTTTGATGGTAACCGGCAGTTCAAACTCTGCACTCTTCTTTACCTGAATTTCCTGGTCCAGTACAAAACTGCCGAAGTAAGCGTTCTCTACATACACATCACCTCTTGCTGCCGACAACTTTATGCCGAAATTGTTTGGATTATAATAGATCATGTTGGCCCCCACGGTTGTCTTTAGTAATCCTGTTTCAATAAGCCGCACATTGCCTATGTCGCGGAATTCCGGCTCTTTTACATCGCCACTGGGTTTACAGGCAGAAAAGATCAAAACAAAAGCTGAAAGTAGTGTTAAAATGAATTTCATAATTACTGGTTTATACTCCTTTGTTGGAAGGTTGTCCAATTGGATATGAAACTATCGCGCCAGTTTAAAGGCCCCTGTTATAAAAACATTTTTTTAACAAATTCCTCTCTGGTAAGCTATTCAATATGTCAAAGAACGTAGCGCAGAAGGCACCTGTCGAAAACCGGTATTTGTTCAAAATTGCCTGGTGCGATACAAAGGTAAGATGGTTTTTTATTAGAAATATAACAGGCATGTCTATACCTGTCTATACCTGTCTATAATGTTCTCTATTGTTTTATGTTGTTCCAGGTAAGTCTGCAGTGCGCTATAAATGACTAAAGTAGTCTATAGGCGTCTTGACTGGTCATGGGAAAAACGGGGCATTGTTTGGGATGGCGCCGGTATTGGGCCGGTATTACTGTGGACAATGTTCGGAAGTTGTTCGGACTCTCCCTGGGGATGTTCGGATGTACCCGAGGGAAACCCGAACAAAGTCCGAACAAAAATGAGCTCAAACCCAGCTCAAGACCGAAGCGATCCAGGGTGAGTCACCCTGTTAGGTTATTTGGATTTATCCCACAATTTATTCATCACCACCTGTTGAATAACCTGTTCGCGGTAATTGCGGCTGATAGGTATGCGATGTGTGCCGATAAAGATCTCATTGCCCTGGATGCTTTCTATTTTATTCACCGATACAATGTAGCTCTTGTGCACCCGGATAAATAATTGATTGTTTAAATAATTTTCTTCCAGCGTTTTCAGATAATGCATCGTTATATATTTACCCTTCCTGGTATAAATGGTAATATAATTTTGCATCCCTTCTACATACAAGACATCGTCAAAATAGATCTTTTCATATTTGGTGCCGCATTTTACAAAGAAGTAATCCTCCGCCTGGCCTGTGGGGATGCCGTCTGTAGGATGGTTTTTCTTAAGCAGGTGGTAATAATCTTTGGCCTTGGTGGCAGACTTAAAGAACCTGTCAAATGTAACCGGCTTCAATAAATAATCGAGTACATTCAATTGAAACCCCTCCAGGGCGAATTCAGGGTAGGCCGTGGTGATAATGACCATGGGGGGATTTTGTAACATTTTCAGAAAATCGAGCCCATTTATTTTCGGTAGCTGAATATCGAGGAAGATCAGATCAATGGGTTGCTGGGGCGGCAGTTTACTATATGCAACGGCGCTTTCACAGGTAGCTATCAGTGTTAAGAAACTGATATCGCTTACATAACTGGCAATGCCTTCCCTGGCTAGTGGCTCATCGTCTATTATTACACAGTTGATCATTTATAAATAATTTCAGGTTGAGGTTGTTTGATCTGGGTGTCAACCAATTCGGATAGCTGTAAACGCAATTTGACTTCATAACTGTTTTGCTGGCATTCGACCTCCAGTTCATATTTTTCCGGATAAAGCAGGTCAAGACGCCTTTGTACATTTTTTAAACCAATACCCTTGTAGGGGGTCATGGGGGTAAAGGTGTCGTAGGAAGTACTGTTCCCGACATAAAAGTCCAGTTGGTCCTGATGAATGTGGAGGGTTATAGTGATCCAGTTGGGTTGATCGGGATGTTTGGAGACATGTTTAAACGCATTCTCCATAAGGGTCATTAAGATAAAGGGGGCAATGCCCAATTGTGCTGTATGCGCCTGGCTAACCTGAAAATTGACTTTGATATGGTTATCTAACCGCAGCTTTTGCAGTTCAACGGCGTTTTCGAGATACAGGAGCTCGTTGATCAACGGTATTTGCCTGTCATTGCATTCGTACAGTTGATACCGTAATAATTCCGAGAACTTGGCCAGCGAAACAGAGGCTTTATCAGGGTTTTTATGGATCAGGAAAAAAATGGAGTTGATGGTATTGAATAAGAAATGCGGGTTGAACTGGTCTTTCAAAAAGTTTAATTCCGTTTCCAGCTTTTCTTTTTCCAGTAGTTGCTGTCTTCTCTTTGTCTGGATCCAGTTTTTGGTAAGCTTGATGCTCATCGCCAGGGTGGTGCTGGCTAAAGTAGAGGGCAACGCATTGCTATAAAAATAATAAAGACAGTAAGTGCCAGGACCGTAAATGGCTTCAAAACTTTTTCCGCTGATAAAGGCTCCCAGATAATAACCGGTAACAATAAGGGACGCGGTACAAAGGACGGTAATGAGCAGATATGTTATATAAAGAGTAAATCTGCTTTTTTCAAGAAACCGGGGGATCAAATAATACAAATTGAAATAAACTGCTATTGCCTGAAAGCATACATAAAACGAGAATTTGATCGCATACGGTAGTAATAGCATGGTGCTGGCGACTTTTAATGGATTTCCAACCGCGACCACCCACCATAGGTAGTGATACAGGACCCAAAAGGGTATATGGTAAAGTTTATATTTTATCAGCCAGTGCTGGCTCGTTTTTATAAAAGGCATATTAAAACCCTCTTCATTTAAAGATACAGGGATTTCTATTTATTAAAGCGGGCGGCTCCCGTAACGGCTCAAATAATTGACCACCTACCCCGATTTATATATAAACGGGACAAATAATGAAATTATCGGCTGAACAATACAAAAGCTGCATTTCATCAATTATATAACGCCTGTAGTCAGTAAGATTTTTATACCTCCCGGGGCATGTATTTCTTTACATAAACCGAAATGTAATATGAAGACCTTGCTCTATTGTCTGTTGTATTGTTGTTGTTCCCCTGTTTTTAGCCAGCCTGTGGTTAAGGACAGTGCACGGATCTTAAAAGAAGTGACAGTTCGGGGGATGAAGCCGTTATTTCAGCAGCAGGTATACGGAACAGTGGTAAATGTGGAGAGCAGTATGCTGTCAAAAGGCAGCTCTGCCCTGGAATTGCTGGAGCGATCGCCCGGTGTGTTTATCGATCGCCGGGATAATAATATAGCGCTAAATGGAAAAACCGGTGTTATGGTAATGATCAATGGGAAGGCGATGCGCGTATCGGTTGACCAGGTTATTACCCTGTTGGCCGGTATGAATGCAAATGATATTGAGAAAATTGAATTGATGACAACACCGCCTGCCGGGTATGATGCAGAAGGAAGCGCTGGTTTGATCAACATCGTATTAAAGAAAGCCAGGAACCAGGGTTCTTTTTCCATTACCGGTGGTTATGGATGGGGTGAAAAATGCACGGCCAGCTTTAATCTTGCCCGCGGTATTGGAAATACCGGTTTGTATGCTGCTTATTCCTATTCGCACGATAAGACTTTTGTGGACTGGTTTTCTACGGCCACGCATTATGTACCCGTATTGGGCGGACAAGCCGCCTCTACTTTTTTAAGCGAGATCAAACCTGTTCGAAACAGCCATAATGCTACCGTGGGTTTCGATACCCGTTTTACTCCCCGGCTAACGGCAGGGGGCAGTTTTACTTTCAATAGTAATAATACCATAGAGAAGACAGTAAATCATGCGGTATATAATATGGATAATAATAAGCAATATGTGCTGGATGCCACTATCGGTGGGGCAGGCAACTGGAACAGCCTGCTCAGTTCGGTGTATGTTGAAAAGAAGATAAGCGATCAACAACAGATCAACTTCGACATTGATTACCTTTTTTATGATAATAGAAGATCAACCAATGCGTATAGCCTTTTTAATGATGAGGATGGCAATTCTCCAGGAATGAACGATACCCTGTTCTCGCCCTATCAAAAGGCTTCTTCGCATTCACCCATAAAAATAGGGGTTGCCAAATTCGATTATACAAATCAATTGAACCCTTCATTGAAACTGGAATCGGGTCTTAAAGGCACTTACACCCGGAATGTGAGTGTGTCTGGTATTGAAAGCCTGGTTAACGGCAATTGGGTAAGCAGTCCGGCCACGGTGAATAATGTAGTGATGAAAGAGGGGATAGGGGCGGGGTATGTATCGCTTTCTATGCGGGTGAATGCTTCATTTAATGTAAACGCAGGGGTGCGGTATGAATATTCGCATACCCGGATGGATGAACCCAATACCAAAAGGTTGGTGACAGCAAGAACATTTGGGCAGTTTTTTCCTGAACTTACTTTTTCCTGGAAAGTAAAAGAACGCTCGGAGCTGCAACTGACGTTTACCAAACGCATCAGCCGCCCAACCTATAACGATCTGGCTTCCTTTGTGGAATATACCGGTCCTACAGGAGTTGCAACAGGCAACAGTTTATTAAAACCCACCATCACCAATAATTTGAAGCTGGGTTATACTTATGTGGGCTATTCGGTTGCTGTATTATTAAGCCGCGACAATTATCCCATTGCCCGCTATCAAATGGTATCAAATGCGGCTGGTGATCTGTTGGTGCTGTCGCCGCAAAACGTCCGGTATCAAAACAATCTTACTTTACAAACTAACCTGCCGTTTACAATCGGTAACTGGTGGAGTATGAATTATGGTTTTGCCGGTGGCTGGCGAAAGTTCAGACTGGAGCATACGCCTCAGCCTGCTGAAAAGAGTTATTTCGGTTACTCGCTTAATTTTAGTGAGCAGTTTACCCTGCCAAAGCACTTTTCTCTGGAATTTGCAGGCTGGTATAATTCAAGGTCGTATGATGGCTCAAAGGAAGTAGCTGGTTTTGGCGCCATCAATGGCGGCGTTAAAAAAGAATTCAGTAAAAACAAGGGCGTACTTCAGTTAAGTGTACAGGATATCTTCAAAACCCTGCGCATTACCAGTTATTTTGGTGCGGTTACTGACGAGGTATTCAATTTAAAAAGCAAAGTGCCCTTCAGTACAGAATCTGCCAGGTCGCCCATATTTAAAATTACCTACACCCGTTCTTTTGGTACCGGTAGTGCCAAAACGAGAAGCAATGCTGGCGGTTCGGCGGATGAAAGAGGACGGATCTTGAATTGATGTTTCATAAAACCTGAATAAAGAGTATCTTCAGGCATTAATGTATGTATTAATGAAAAGTGTTATTCTTTTTGTTCTTATCTGCTTACTGGCTTCAAAAAGCGTATGGGCTCAATCGAAACAATATGAAGTATATGCTTTGAAATTTGCATCGTCTGCTCACCGGTGGCCCATAGCTGATTGGGTTGACAAAGGCCCCAAAAATGATAGTGTACAGATCGATTTTATGATCTGGTTAATTAAAGGAAATGGGCGGACTGTTTTAGTGGATGCGGGGTTTTTAAACGATATCCCCGATGCAAAAGAATTTACCATAGTAAACTATGTGCGGCCTGATTCAACCTTGCAAAAAATGGGATTGAAACCCACTGAGATCACTGATATTATCTTAAGTCATCCGCATTGGGACCATATAGATGGGTTAAACCTGTTTCCCAATGCGCAGGTATGGATGCAACAGGATGATTTTTATTATTATGTTGGTGCTGCCTGGCAAAAAGGCGGCTCTGCCGGTGGATTTAATAAAAGGGATGTAAGAAAGCTTATCGATAAAAACCTGGCTGGTAAATTGACGCTTGTTAATGGAGATAGCCTGGAAATAATTCCTGGCATAAAAGTATTTACCGGTTCAAGACACACCTTCAATTCTCAGTATGTGTTGGTTGAAACGGGGAGTAATAATGTAATTCTTGCTTCAGACAATATCTGGGTATATTATAGCCTGGAACATATGCTCCCGGCGTCTGCTGGTGGTACTTATGACCCTGCGGGATATGTAAATGCCATGCAAAGAATGAAAACCCTGGTAAGGGATCCCAGGTATATCATCCCCGGGCATGATGGGAAAATATTTTCAAACTTCCCTGCGGTAAAAAAAGGCGTTGTGAAAATAGAGTAGGGTGAATTCAGGCTTGAAAGCCCTGATGAAAATTATTGGGTGCTACACCATTGCAGCAAAGTGGGATACAGGTTCTCTATTTTTTTATGTTTATTCGCCTTACGAAGCGTAGTCAGATAAGATGCAAACGCTTTCATTTTTATAAAACCCCGGTGTTTTACCATTACCCCGTTCACATCATCATAAACGGCTTTCAATGTTTCCGGATCATTTTTGAATACATCTTCGCAATATAACAGAAATACGCCATAGGTCATGTATTCGTTGAATACTTTGAGCTGATTATGATAATAGTCGGTTCCATACACCTTGGTGTCAACCCATTTTGCACGGTCCTTCAATGCTTCATTTATTTCTTTTACATATTTGTCGCTTGGCTTTCTTACGTAATTGTGATCTATCTCTGTAAATATGCTCCGGGTGTTTATGGCCTCGGTGAGTTTTGTGGTCCATTTAACATTGTGGCTAATAGGCGGCAATACCATTTGTATTAATGTAAATTCGCCGCTTTTAAAATCGCCTGTATAATTCAGTCCATTGATCAATGGAGAGCATAGTACCTGATAGCTGCTGATGCGGGTAGTGAAATTATGCTCCAGCCATTTCCATTGTTTCCCGAGGTTGGCATTTTTTTCGTAATCGGAAATAATGTTGTTGTAAAAGGATTGGTGTGCTGCATAAAACTGCCGGAAGGCTGACTTCTTTGCAAAATCTTCGATGGCGGTTTTGTACGTGGAAATAGGGTTTTCAGTGATCTTGAATTTACTTACTTCATCTGCAGGAAGTATAAATACCTTATTGGCTAACAGGGTATCGGAGTTAAAATCGTAACAGATGGCATTGCCTGTAAGGAATACGTAGTTGATAAGGTTTTGTTGCAGCAGCGAATCAAATGTAACAATAATTGGCTCGTTTTGAAAAGGCTTGAATTGTTTTAAGACATCCTGGTAGTAGCCCCCTTCCTGCTGCACCATATCGTCGTTACCCAGTCCAGATTTTGTAACAGCGATCATAATGTGCACCAGTTCTTTTACTTCGTTGATCTCGACCCTGGATCTTCCGGTGTTTTGCTGCTGAAAGGCTTTTGTAAAGTTTACTTTTCCGTCCTGTGCAAACGAGAACGTGGTAATCCAGGCGAGGGAGGCAGTTACAATGATATTTTTCATCTTGGTCCTGACAGGTTTTGTTTTGGTTGGTTGCCTATAGAAATATCCGTGAACGTTATAAAGATAACAAAACCCGTTCAGATACCCAGTTGCTTACACTAAAAAGTTCTACCTCCGTTTCCTTTCCCCGAAGGGGTACAACGTCTATTTTTTCCCATTGAAAGCCCGAAACAAGACAACTTTGCCGGGTTTCAAATAGAAAGCCCTCCAAATACATTCGATTTGAAGGGCTTTTTTATATATGACAGATCCAGATTAGTTGAGCGATAAGGTTTGAGGGGCTTCGTCGCCAAACTTTACTTTTACTGTCAGTTTAAAAGGTGCATAATATTGTGCAATGATCTTGCGGATCTTCTCTTTGCTTTGTTCGCGATAGGTGTTGTTCTGTTCAACTTCCTGACGGGAAGTGGTGTACAGCTTTTTTTGCACGTCGGTATACGTTTCGTCATCAGAGAACATGAACCAGCCTTTTTTGTTGGAGGTTTCCATTTGGTCAAGGCGCAGCTCATAGCTCAGGAGTTGCGTTGCAGGTAAGGACACAAGTACTTCGTTTGCTCCCACCGCCACTTTAAAATTCATATCATTTACATTCACTCCAAATTTGGCGGTGTAAGGCACCGATACCCAGATGGTATTTTCCGCAAACATTTTCCGCAGATTATCTTCCCAGCCGCCGTCGTTTGTGAGGTTACTCCTTTTAATGGTAGCCGTTCCCTGTACTTCGAGACTGGCCAGTTCCGCAATTTCACGTACAATAAGGCTGTTGGAGAGGGTTTGCTCATTGACTATCCGGGCGCCGGAACGCTGGCCCAGCCAAAAAACCAGGATAATAGTTAATACCAATACGAGCCAGATGATCAGTTTCTTCATAGAATTTTGTTTTTCAATTGTTTCCGTTCTTAATCTTCCTCCCGGACGCGTTTGTCCCGGTTGACAAAAATCGGCAATTTATGACCAATATTTCAACTGCAACCGGAACAATTTGTTGGATTTTCGAAGATTAAGCATGTAAGTAATATTTATACAAAGGTGGATGCCAGTCAGTTTAGCCTGCTTTATAAGCAGGCGGCTAACGGGCTTTTTTATTTTCATAATAGAGTTAATATTCAGTTAACATACCTTGTCTAACTTGATAGGGTAATCGCAATTAATAACCATTAAACTATTTGTCAATGAAAAAATTATTTTTCATTCCATGTCTCTTTTTGCTCTTTACTGCCTGTAAGAAAAATGTATCTGAACCAACTGCTTCCAACTCCTCCACTGACCAGTCTGAACTGTATCAAAAATTAATAAAAGCAGGATTTTCAAAAGATCATATCCAGGATATCGGCAAATATTACCTGGTAGAAGGAGATATGTTATTTGATAAGAATAATACAGATATGGACTTTTTTGAAGACTATTTCAAAAATGAGCTTACAGGTGCCAGTGACAATAATGGGCGCCATTGGGTTACGCCAACGCTTGTTTCTCAATACAATGTTGAGAACATGAAAATGGATATTGCTGAGTTTAATTTTGGGGTGGAACTTAATGAGTGGAAAAGGTCATCCGCCACAGCTATGAGCAACTGGGCGGGGATCGCCAATACCAGCATTAATTTTGTCAGGTATCCGGCTTCTCTTGATGGCGACAGGTTTATTAATATAGTAGATGATGCAGGCGTTCTTCCCAACAATGTAATTGCTGCGGCTGAGTTCCCTACCTCCGGTAAGCCAGGTTTTCAGATCCGGGTAAATTTGGATTTTTTAAGTAATATGACTGTTTCAGAAGGCCAGCGCGTATATAACATGACGCATGAGATCGGTCACTGTATAGGTTTCCGCCATTCAGACCTGGCCAATAATACCGAGGCGCAAAATGGCGCTATTGCGGTACCCACTACTTCTGCTGGTATCGACAATTTCTCTGTAATGAAGGCTGGTACTGCGCTTAATAGCTGGGCTGGTTTTTCTTCTGATGATATTGTTGCCGCACAAACAGTTTATCCGATAGGGCTTGGCTATTCCAACTGGCTTACGTCGCCCAATAGTGGTAAGTATCCCAATTACAGCCATTATTTTATCCTGGATTACAGTGATCCTATCAATATTACCTGGAATGCCTCATTGGTAAGCACTCCTACAGTAACATTACAGGTTTATCAGAACGGTGTATTTAAACAAACCATAGGTATCGGTATTCCCAATACCGGCTCTTACAGCTATCCTATTATGAATGCGGTAGGAACTGGCGGGCACAGCGCTTATGAGATACAGGTGAAAATTATTTCAGATGCCAGTTCGTTCGTTTCTGACTTCAGTTCTATGTTTGATATTGTTTCTGACTAAAGAATACTTCGACTCTGTTAAAAAGCCAGGTAGTGTAAAATGCTATCTGGCTTTTTAATTGTATATATAACGTTACGTTAGCACGCTTTTTAAGAGCGCGTTAACATTTACAACTATACATTTGGGTGCCAATACTAACCCTAAATGACAAATGATCTGCGTTGCCTTATCTTGATACTGTACAGCCTGTTCCTTTCATCAGTTGCTCCCGCACAACTTCAAAAGATCTATCTCCATCCTAAAGCAGCCGGTACCGACAAACAATCAAAATTTATAGATTCAATCCGGTTTATTCCTTTGGAAGTACAGGGAGATGTGGAATTGGCAAGGTTTAGTGCTGTTGAAGTAACAAACAATTACTTCATTATAAAAGATTGGATCAATAAGGCTATCCTTGTGTATGCAAAGGACGGACGGTTTGTTAAAAAAGTAAGCTTTAAAAGGATTGGCGAAGGTATTTATCCGGCTTATGACGAGCGTACTAACCAGATCGTTTTTTTTGGAAATAATAAAAATTATGCGCTTACACCCAAGGACCGGATAAAAATAAAACTGGATTGGAATAATCCGCGGAATAGGAAATATTATAAAAAATATATTATTGATCTAGGCGATACTTCGTTTGCCATCAAAAAAAGCATTCCCCGGCAAAACGATATTTTACATGCCCGTTATTTCTATGATGATCTTTATAGTATGGGCGAGATCAATACCAGCGAATTGTATAAGGACAGCCTGGATTATGAGTTTAAGATCTACAAAAATGACCAGCTGGTAAAAGGTTATTTTCCTTACAACCGGATCAATGAAGCAAAGTTTTTATATAAAGAGGAAAATGTTAGTGTTGTTAGCACAGACACCCCATATATCCATTTTATTACCCGTCCTTATTGCGATACGGTTTACAAAATGGTTAGAGATAGTTTATTGCCTGGCTACCAAATAGTGTTGCCGTTGGAAAACAGTTTGCCGGCATCATTTTTTACCAGGCCTTTAAAGAATAAGACCGATCGGGATAATTTTGATCGTAATAATGGCATGATGCTGCACCAGGTATATGCTTTCTATGACGCCCCGCGTTTCATTTACTTTTTGATGGGTTATCTCAATAACTACGAATATTACATTTATCAAAAGCAAACCAATACTACCTATAAAGTAAAGAATATTAAGCCGGATAGTACCCAGTATAATTTATCACTGCTCGATGACTATGGAATTACAAGAAAGGGTGACAGGTTCTATAAAACACAAAAGGTTGGCGAGATCCTTTCCTTTTTCGAAAAAAATAAGAACGTGCCGGTTCCCAAAGAGCTGGAAAGTTTTATAAAGAGCAATCCCCCTGCCACAGCACCCATAATTATTGAATACAAACTTAAAAACTAACCTTGAAGCAGATCTATTTTACCTGGTTTTTACTAACCTTGTCTACACTGGCTTTTAGCCAAACCGGTAAGCTAACAGGTTCGGTCATGGACGCTGAAACCAAAACTCCCCTGGAACTGGCGACAATAACTGTCTTTGGACAGGATTCTTCGATTGTTTCGTATAAGCTATCTGATAAAAATGGCCAATTCACGTTTGATAATTTACCACTGAAGAGAAAATTGCTGGTAAGCGTTACTTATACTGGATATATTGGTTTCAATACTACCTTTCAACAGGATGCACCCAAAACCGATACGCTTGCTGTACAATTGGCATTGAGCAATAAGGACACGGTAGTGGTAACCGCAGCCATTCCCATTAAAATGAACGGGGACACCCTGGAGATAAACCCCGCAGCATTTAAGATGAAAAAGGATGCTGTTGTAGAAGAATTATTAAACCAGGTTAGCGGCATTACTATCTGGTCTGATGGCACCATAACCGTGAATGGCAAAAAAGTGCAAAACCTCCTGGTTGATGGGAAGCCGTTTATGGGAGCGACGGACCCTCGTGTTGCCACGCAAAACCTTCCAAAATCTGCTATCGAGAAAATACAGCTTTACCAGGAGTTTGACAGAAGTAAGATCGGGCAGCCCACCCTGCCCAAGGATTCCCTGCTCACAATGAACCTGAAGTTAAAAGAAGGTAGTAAAAAGGGTTATTTCGGTAAAGCGGGCGCCGGCTATGGCACCACAGACCGGTTTGAAACAGATCTCTCATTACAGATGTATAACAAGAGGAGCAGTGCCGGTATAGGAGGGGGGATAAATAATATTAATAAAAATATCGGCAACCTCCAGGAGATGTTTCAGAACAATACCTACAGAAACTATAACCCTAATTTATATAATGTAGGCAGGTTTGGTACCAATGGTATTAATAAGAACCATTCCTTTGGCGGTGTATTAGTGCATAATTTTATAGAATCGTCCAACAGCCGGCAAAATGACCGGCTTACCATTAATTACAATAAATCAGGATCGAACGCTTTTATCACAGATAGAAATATTCAGAACAGAACAGCGCTGGACAATCCGCAGTTTATCACCGATGAAGGGGTGCAAAATACCTTGCAGAATAAACATGATATTGGTATCAAGTATATAAAGACCAATGGTTATAACGATAACCTGGACATAAATGGTACTGTAAATACCAATAACGAGAACGGTCATTCAAACCGTTCAACTGAAGTAAGAGATTCCGCCAATCAGCTGCAAAGTAAAAATCTTACTACTACAGTGAGTAGTCAAAGATCGGATAACGAATCGCTGAACGTAATATTTGGCAAAGCGAATGACGAGTATCCGATAAAAGGCTATAGTGTCCAGCTCAATGGCAGTCGAAGCAATACGGTATCAGAAAGGGAGACGGTAAGTGAATTTGAATCTTTTACCGATGCTAGTAAGAATGCTTACAATAACCGCCATTACTCAACAAACAATCAAACGCTGACTTTAAACGGAAACCTGGAGTATACAGGTCTTAAAAGGCTGCTTTTAGGAAGATATAACCTGTTTGGAATAAATCTCACGCTGGGCCAATGGTTCAATTATACGCGGTCAACTGAGAATACTGTAGTGGCCGATTATGACACTGTTTTCAAGCAGCGTTTTTTCAATGATGGCCTTACCAATTACAATAAAAAAGAAGTGTTCGAATATACGCCCTCGCTGTCGTTTACGAAGAATATTTGGAAGTTTGGTGACACCTATTTCCGTTCCCTGTATTTGCAGTTCAAACTGTTAGATGATCTTAAGAATGATAGGAATACCTCTTCGTTTGACAAAAGAAACCTGGACCGCTCTTTCCAGTTCTTTCGATATGAGGGCTCCCTCAATTACCAATGGGCGAAAAGGGACAAATACAGATATTATGGTTCGGTATTTTACTCAAAAAGAATGGCTTACCCTTCCATTGATCAACTATATACCTTTGTTGACGATATAAATGCGTATGAGATCAGGATTGGTAATCCGAACCTGCGAAACAGTATTGACCACTCTCTTAATTTAAATATCAATTATAATACTGAAAATAAAAAGTCCCTTTATGCTGTCAACGCTTATGTTAATGGAAAATATACCCTGACAGAAGATCCTATAACGGACAGTATCATAAATGATCCTTCTGGCAAAAGGAGCTATTATCTCACGAATGCTGATAAGACCAACAACATCAATCTGAACTATAATTTCAATATTTCCAGAAAGCTAAATAAAGACAACATTCAGCTCATGTACAGAGGTGAATTCAGGACCGGAAAACAACCTAACTTCATTGACGGGATCACCAATATTAGCAAGACGGGAAGTTTGTTAAATCAATTTACGCTACAATATTCAGTGGGTTCAATCCTTGTATTTACGGCAGGACAAACCTTCCAGCTTAACAAGAACAGACCGACTGCCCCGGGGTTGAATTCCTTTCAAAACAACAATAGTACAACAAAGTTGGGCCTGGTTGTCAATTATCCGGCTGGATTTACCCTTAGTAGTACCGCAGATCGTATTACCAACTCAAATTTGAAAAAGCCAACTGTTCTCTGGAATGCCTTCGCGTCATACAGATTTATGAAGCAGCAGGGGGAGTTAAAATTCTCGGCTATGGATTTATTAAAACAATATCAGAATATCAGTAATAGCGTAAATGCATATGGTACCACCACCAGGGTTACGAATGGATTACAGCAATATTTTTTGCTGACGTTTTCTTACTACCCTCGTAAGTTTGGTAAAACGGAGTTCAAAAAGCAATAGACTTTCAATCAGATCAAAGGCCGTCCCGATCAATCGGGGCGGCCTTTGACTTTTATGAGAAACATATTTATTGGATCATGATCCTGCCGTCCAGGTATTGTCTTTTTCAGTTGCATCCATAAATATTCCCCCCTCCAGTTTCAGTGATTTTACTTTTTTTCTGGTTTTAATAGGTACGACTGTTTCTTTTTGGTTGGCCTCCCAAACAATGGGTGTTTGGTGAAAGCTTTCATTTGACCCGTCGTCATAGGTGGCTATCACGTCAAAAGGAACAGCAAATCCGCCAATATTTTTAATATTCAGCGCATACCCTTTTTTCGTTTGTTCTACTTTAGTCAGGTTGAGATCAATGTAATTGGGTGTATAGAACCAATTATAAAAGAACCAGTCCAGGTTTTTTTTAGCGCCACTTCCCATTGAATAGAAATAATCCCATGGAATAGGATGTTTACCATTCCAGTTATTCATGTAGTTGTGCAGCGCTTTCTTGAATAATTTATTACCCAACAGGTCTTTTAAAGCAAGATAGCTCAGCGATGGTTTGCCATAGGCGTTATTACCACCACCAAAGGTAACATCGGGGCTGGGGGTAATGATAGGGTTTTCTTTTTCATGCGGACCCCGGATCCACCTGTCAACACGGAATGTTTTATAAAATTTATCGGCGGCTTGTTGTCCTTTCTCGTCAATGCCTATCAGGTATTCAAAGGTGGTGGCCCATCCTTCGTCCATAAAGGCATAATAACTTTCATTAGTACCCATGTAAAAAGGAAAGTAAGTATGGGCCTGTTCGTGGTCCTGTACTAATTGAGCGAAAACGAGATCAGGAGTGTGGGAATCATTGATCATCATCGGGTATTCCATATCTGCAAATCCCTGAAATGCGTTTGACTTTGGATAAGGGTAAGGAACTCCGGGCCAGTTTTTTGAGAACCAGGCTAATGAATATCTGCCAAACTGTACCGAATGATGGAAATCGATTGATGAGTCGGCGAAGGCAGCCTGCATGCTTACCCGTCGTTTGGTTTTGTTGTCAACAATAACGCTGGCGGCATCCCAATCGTAGTGGTCGCTGATGCCTATTGCGATATCGCTTATATTATTGGCAACCCATTTCCAGGTATTGCTGGCATTTTGAGCGGTGACTTGTTTGTTGCTCCAATCCTGCACAGTGGCAACATGGATGGTGGAATCGCTTGTCATTGATTGTTGCAGGCGTTCGGCAATGGCAGGTTGCAGCACTTCCGATGGGTTTTGCAGGGTGCCGGTAGCCCAAACCATGAAATTGGCTGGCACCGTTACATTTACTGTATAGTCGTTGAAGTCGTTATAAAATTCAAGTGACCCATAGTGCGGTTGGGTATCCCATCCTTTATAATCGTCATAAACGGCAACCCGTGGATAGAAATAAGCGAGATAAAAACTGGTTGAGTCAATTATCCCATCACGTGCGGGTCTGCGTAGCAACTTATAATGCCAGGTAATGTTGAGGTTCACAGAATCGTGTGGCAGTAATGGCGCAGACAGATCCAACTTTTGATTGGTTGGATTTGCTTTGGTGTTGTCCCAGGCTACTTTGCTACCCTGCACCATGATCTCATCAACTGTGATGGCGCTGCCCTGGCGAAAATTCATGATCAATTTCATGTTCAGGCTTTTCAGCGTATCAGGGCTGTTATTAAAATATACAATTTGTTCCATGCCCCTTATGATGCTGTCCGGAGGCAGCACCGTTAAAGAAATAGTATAACGCCCATGGTTCTGCCAGTAGTTCTTTCCAGGTTTGCCATCGGTAGACCGGGTGCCATTTTCGTAGGCTTTTTGTATTCCGGCCGGCATAGTGAGTGTTTGCGCACCGGCTTGCATTACCAGGAACAAGGAAGCCAGGATGAATAAGGATCGTGTCATATGTGAAAACTTAAAATGTAAAATGAGCCTTAAATTAATTATCAAATTTCTATTTACAGGTATTGAAAGGTATAAATATAAACCCTTAAGCAACTAATCGATAAAATAATTTGAAAAATACTACAG
This sequence comes from Niastella soli, assembly GCF_017742245.1. Taxonomy (GTDB): domain Bacteria; phylum Bacteroidota; class Bacteroidia; order Chitinophagales; family Chitinophagaceae; genus Niastella; species Niastella soli. The sequence goes on along the minus strand of NZ_JAGHKO010000004.1, from coordinate 640,350 downwards.
TTTGAGAACGGTTATAAAGGCCGTCTCCCTGTTTTTTTAATAATTGGGAGATGGCCTTTTTATTACTCATTTTAATTAATCAGTTTAATTATCTCTTTGTTTTCATCCTCCCTTTCAACAACGCAATAATTAATGTAATACCAGGTATAGAACCTTTTAAATTCGATGGGGCTCTTGTTTTCTTCCCCACCTCCATATATGGTTTCTTCCACATAGCGCCCTATCTCAAATTCTGGTAATTTTAATTCTTCTCTGGCATAACAGGCTATAATGAAATTGCTGCCCCGTCCTTCATCATAACTATCTAAAAAGTGATTAACTGAGCGTTCTACCATTTCATCAATATTCATAAAGTAAATTATAATTTTGATAATGAGAAAAATGATAACGGTAAGTGCGGTTTACCGGGTAGTTACAGACTGTTTAAAAATTCCTTTACAGCATTTAAACCAGGGTAGTTTAGATGACGCTGCCAGGCACCTGTACGTGGGCTCCAACGAAACCTGTGTTTTTTTAACAGGGTTTTTATTTCATCATCTGGTATTTCCCCAAAAAATAATTGAAGGCGTTTGGCTTCCACATTTTTTAAGATGCGCACTCCTTTTATTGTATATTCACCTGGAGTGCGGGTAACTTTATCCCTAAGTTCCATAAGGCATGTTTTGAGTCGTCTGATTTTTTGGCTATTATTGGTTAATAGGGAGGGTGCGAAGCCAATCCCGCCTATGCTTGCTGTTGTATTGAGTATTTGCCATTGTTTCTCAGAAGCCCCTGGCAATTTTAAAAATCCTTTCCTGTCTTTGTAACGTACGCATTTATTAGCCCGCTTCATGAAATCCTGTAAGCTCTCCAGCTCTTCTATTTTATCAGCCAGCTTTTTTACTTCGGGATGCTCGCGAAGTATAGCGTCGTTATTTTTTGCTGCGGATGATGGATTACGATAGTTACCACTTTTCTTACTTGTTTCAATACTTTTCTCTTGTAGGTCATGATCTCGGTCTTTATAGCGGCTGTGCCGTTTTTCAGCAGGATGGCTTATCAGGTTAGGCGGCGCCATGGGAACGTAGGAACTTTTTCTTTTCACACGGGTGTGAAGTCCATAAGCTGATTTGTCATTTTTTGCCGCACCAATTGTGACAGGATTGTGTCGATGTAACTTTCGCTTTTTTGATTTTTGTTTCATAAAATTAAGATTGAATGGTTAAGAAATGCAGGGTACGTTGCCGGTCACCCATGCAACGCAATAGGTTGCCATGACCGGCTTACATTATTTCCAGTTGTTTTGTAGTTTATTTTATAATCTCAGGGTTATTGCAGGGCATTAAGGGACTGGTCAGCGATTTACGCTAATCAATATTGGGTTTACTATATTTAACAGGAACAAATGGGAAATAGGGTACGGATTAATTCTAATTATAAGAGTGGGGCAGTATGAAAGAAGGTTTTGGGGGAGTGTAAATTGCGTGTTTTTTCTTTGACCAGAATAAAGCATGCCGATCAATAACAGCAATAGGATTTAATTGTAGTTCGTCTTCAATATACAATCTCGCTTTACGGATAAGCTCCGTGTAAATTCGTAGGGTAAATGAATCTCTTCTCACGTTTTTAGTATTTAATTTACAGGCAATAGTTGTTTTCTAAACCAGGGGCAATTACCCCTGGTTTTATTTTTTGTCCTACGTAAGACGGTGGTGACTTTCTATTCCGGAACAGTGGCTTGTGTATTATCTATCGTTAACTGATAGTCTAAATTAGTACACAAACCATATTCGCCGAATTATCGTGTGATAACTGAAACGACCAGTTTATCCACATTTTTGCCTGTAAACGAAACATTTTACTTGTTTTGGGCTCTCAGCCTGGATATTGTTACAGGCGAAATTCTGAGAAAACTAGCGAGGTGTTTATCCTGGACGACATTCAGGAGGTTTGGGAAGTGTTTAACCAGATAATTGAACCGGTCAGTTGCCTCTGGTATTCGCATCATTTTTTCACGTTGCAGACTTAATTTGTAATACTTGTTCGTCAAAACACGGCCGTTGAAATTAAAGGTAATGTGATCCCTAAACGTATTTTCCAATTCTTTGAAGGTGATATAGTACACTGTGGTATTTTGTAAAGCTTGAATGAACTCTGTACTGGGCGTTTGGTCCAAAAAACTGTCTATGGCAAAAACAACATCCCCCTGGCTCATGAACCAGGTATTTATTTCCTTTTTATTTTCATCCATTTCGTAACTGCGCAGCAGCCCCTTTTTGACAAAATATACATGTTCACAAATACGCCCTGGCTTCAATAGATATTCTCCCTCCTGGAGTAGCCGGCGTTGTAGTATTTGTATCAAATGATTCTTTAATTCTTCACTTAATGGATAGATGCTATTCAGCATAGTGAGTAATTCTTCCATGTGATAATGTCAGGTTTAATAGTTAATAAATGGTATTTAATGGATCGATATAACTTTGCACGCGCAGCTGCAACATACATTACTAAGAAAGCGCATTGCCGGCACGTTTAGAAAAGTATCAACTATCGATGGGGAGAGATACTATTAAGAGAAAGGGGGCAAGGAATTATCACCCTCAACTAAAATATAAAATTTTGTTTATTAAACCATTGGGTTTCCCGAATTTCTTTGTCCGGGACCTGATGGTAGTGGCAATTGGTAAGCGTGCAGTTTTGCCTGAAATCCGTGCAGTTTCACCCTAAAAGCGCGTAATGGTAACGTACATCTTTGATTGCTGATTGTATAATGGGGCTTCTTTGATAGAATTTTAAATGGCAAACGTGTTTGTAGAAGCCCGGAGGAGCCCTATATTGCGATCATTAATAAGGAAAAGACAAAGATGTTGACAGATGAAATACCTAGATAGTAAATTACAAGAGCGGCTTAAGGAGTTTTACGAAAAATCAAGGAAACTTACTATTCTTACCGGGGCTGGTTTATCGGCGGACAGTGGAATTCCTACATTTCGGGATAAAGACGGATTCTGGACGATTGGTTCAGTTAATTATATGCCTGAAGAAATGGGGACCTATGAAATGTTTGTAAACAAACCGTTGGAGGTCTGGAGGTGGTTCCTGTATCGTTTCAATATTTGTTTAAAAGCGCTGCCTAATACAGGACATTTTGCTATCAGGGAATTGGAAGATATTTTTGCCGACAGGTTCAGATTGATTACCCAAAACGTAGATGGTTTGCATTTTAAAGCGCATTCTTCAAGGGAAAGGACCTTTTTAATTCATGGCACACTTGAAAATGCCCGTTGTGGTAAGGAATGCAGTACTGAGCTTTATCCATATCCACAAATTCCTCTTGAAAAGGATCAGGAATTAACGCCTGCACAAATTGAAGAATTAAAATGCCCAAAGTGCGGGGACTATTTGAGACCGCATGTGCTTTGGTTTGATGAAAGGTATAATGAGAAATATTTCAAGTTGGACAGTTCATTAAGGGTAGCAAAAGAAACTGGTTTATTATTGATTGTAGGAACATCTGGTGCTACAACCTTACCGCAGCGAATTGTGGAAAGCGTATTGAGCAGGCATGGGATCATTATAGATATAAATCCCAATGAAAATTATTTTTCTGAATTGGCTCTGAAGAAGAAAAACGGTTACTGGCTGCAAGGAAAAAGTAGTGATGTCCTTCCTGAATTTGTTCATTTTTTTAGAGGCCTTGGGCTGAAGTGATACTTATATATACACATACAAAAACTGAATAGACCTGGGAATTTCCTGGCACTTAACCCAAATGCTTGAATGTTGTTGACCAGGTGCCCAAATGACAAAGTTTTCAATACCGTCGTCAGTTTCTTTATCTACCAGCTTGATCTGGGAAACTACGCCATTTTATTTGTGAATACTGTTTTAAGCATTTCTGCAGCTCTTATTCTAAGCCAGGGTGTCTGATCGTTTACGCTGCGATCACGAAGCAATTGGATGGTTTTTTCATGATTAGGATAATATTGAAAAATTGCTTCCAGGGCGGCATCTCTTACATAACGGGGATCTTTATATTCTTTATCATCGGGGTTAGGTGAGTCATCATGCCTGGCTGCATCCAAAAGCAGGTCATAAGTGCCGTCAAAATAAGTAAACCATTCGCCCAGCGATTTTATGGCAACCGTTCTGGGGTACTTACCTGACTCAAGCTGACATCTTTCTTTAATAACTTCAAATACACCTTCTCTGGAATGGAAATGAGCTGCCAGCCCGGTTATGGCTGCCACTCTTCCAAAATCATGAATACTGTTTCTTACATTTCTCAGTAATAGCTCATAAGTTTTCGGATGGTCGCTGTAATGTTCTGCAAGCGCATAAATGGCGGCATAACTAACGGTGGGATTAGGGTCTTTATCGGCTAAAATACAGAGTAAGGGATACGTATCGGGATCATCCCGCCAGCCAATAGCCAATGCAAATGGTGCTGACACCCGAATGGTTGGCTCTTCATCAAGTGCGTATTTAAGTACTGCTTGATGCACTTCTTCAGATCCCTTGCCTATATAGCCAATAAAGCTGCCAAACAAATTGTCATATATATAGGCGTAGTTATAACTATATAGATTGCCTAATCTTTCATCTAATATAGTAGCAAAAAAATCCTTGTTAGGCCAGGAAGGGCCAATCAATTTAGCAAACGGCAAAATATTCTGTTTGATAAAAAGGAAATGAGTTGGACGACTTAACATGTCTTCGTCAAATGCAAGACAAATATTGTTCAATAAAATTTTAGCGGGTTCAGCTAATAAATGCATCTTTTTTACCTCGGCCAGGCATTTTATGGCTAGTCCAAGGTGTAAGGGTGGTATAAAACCTTTATCATTAACTGTAAGTTCAACTTTTTTTGGGTCCACAGAAAGAAAGCTAATAATGGAACCTGCGAACTCAGGTTCTATCATCCCGCAAACCAACCTCAATACTTCATGCCAGGATTGATTATAGCAGTACCTTCCAAAAACATTTGTTGTTAATTGTTCCAGGGATAGCTTGTGTGTATTCTTAAAATCGTGCAGAAAATACAAGGCGCAAAAATATTCAAGAAAAGCCCGATGTACAAAACCATACAGCTTGGCCCCGTACTGTGATAATATGAAGTTTCGTTCTCTTAGCTGCTGAATCATATTTTGTGCAGCTGACTTCGCATTTCCTGGTTGTTACTGGTATCTTTCAATTATATATTTTTCAAACTCGTTTTGAAGCTCTTTTTCGATAATATAATTGCCCGCAGCAACACCTTTGCCTATTTGCATTTTGAAAGCTATCTTTTGAAGCATTTCTCTTTTATCTTCTTCGTCAATGTGGTTGCTTTTAAGTTTATGGACTTCCAAATACTTGTTTACATCCCAGATCTCAATAAGCACCTGAGCAGCATGATCATATAATTTCCAACGCTCACGAGGCAATTCCTGGTTTTTTGAAAGAATAGACATAATAGTTAGCAACATTGGATTGCCGGCCAATTGCCGAATGGAGGTTGAATCCTTTACAGCTGCCATGATCAGATTACAGCGTTCTGCTGTGAATTCCTCCTTCCTGTCATATAAGGCTATTGAAAACCATTTTTCAACAAATTCCTTAATTTGGGGTTCATCCAAATCCTGGAGTGTAAAGATCCTGAAACCGGTATCGGTAAGTATTCTGCGTCGAAAACCTACAATGCGGCTGGTAACAATGATCCTGGCGCCCGGATAGGTTTCCTTGAAATTATCAATATGTCTGCAAACCTGATCGCGTTCCTGTGGTTCAAAAATTTCATCCAGTCCATCAAAAATCACAATCGCTTTGCCGGTTGTTTTAAGATAAGTATGCAGAATTTCCTTTTCGAAATAATACCCTTCTGATTGTTTTAAATATTCAAAGTAGTCAATGAAGTTTTTATACTTATCATTCTTTTTAATTAGATCTATATAGCTTTTTAGTTCAATCAACAGGGGTAGATAATCGGGGAATGCATTGCCGATCTTTGAATCCTGTGTTACATCAATGAGTGATAGGATAATGAAACGGGTTAGCGTTGATTTCCCCGAACCTGGGTCGCCCAGGATAACAACATGTTGATTGACGACGTCTGACAGTATATCAAGCACCGGGCGGGGCGGTTTTTTATAATACACATCACTTACCCGCTTTACATCCTCCAATGCAATGTCTTCCGGGAGTTCTCCCTGTTCAAATTCGTTGTTTTTTTGAAGGCGTTCGAGGATTTCAGGCGGGAAATCGACCGGGGGAGGGTTGTCGCGAACATGTTGTTCCACGTATACGGAACGAAGCTGTACTTCTAAATAATCCGACTTTTGACGCGGGGTAAGACTGTCGAGGTCAAGCCGCTGGTATCTTTTCCGGATCTCCGCATAGTAATTATTTAATGCCGCCTGCATGATAATACCTGAATTGGTACTGCCATCAATTGGATAGTACTTACGCAACGCCTCTTTCAATTCATTCATGGTGTAGGTGGGGTTTTCCCAATATTTCCCATATTTCTCATCCAAAATGAGTTGCTCCATGTAAACCTCTTCATCCATTTGCAAAGCAAATACCCTTACTCCTGGAATATTTCTGGCTGCATTCACCAGGTGTCGCGCCCATTTGCTGGCAACTGCTTTATAGGTTGCACAAAATAATACGGGTGTTTTTTCTGTTAAACATTTTGATAACTCTTCAATGATACTTTCGCTTATTGCTATTGTGCCTATATGAACAGCCTCATACCCCTCTTTAATTAAAGGTGCCGCAAGTTGTTCTGCAAGCGTGTCTTCCCCTCTGGCATGGGCAATTAGGATCTTTTGCTTCATCTATTTAATCGCCTTTAAAAGTTGAGATAAACCATTGGAATAGTCGTACACCAGGTCTGCATATTTAATATCAGCTAAGATGGCCGGCGGTTTACCTCCTGTAAGCCGCACAGGTAAAATTTTCACCCCTTCGCCATTTAACTGTCTTGCCAGGGTTGCCATCCATTCCTGACTGATCCACTCAGACATTACGCCTGCATCTGAATAACAAAGGACGAGATAGGTAGCTCCGGCTAGCCCCTCATTGATCTTCTTTATTATTGAATCACCGACATCGATCTTCCAGATGTCAAGCCATACGTCGTGGCCTTTATCTCTAATATGGGCGGCAAGTGTTTCTGCCTCGTCGTTGTCTTTTATTCGGTGACTTATAAAAATATTAGCCATACAGGTTTTTTAAGTGTAGCCTAACGTTACAAAGATTTGGGGTAATAATAACAGGTGTTTTCCCCGTATTTGGAATGCTTTTATGACGGGCATCATCTTATCGGTGGCTACGAAATATTATTTAATTTCTTTATCTATTGAGATGCCCCATTTAAATGGACACAGCCATTCCTGAACTCCATACAACCTGATCGGGCTGTTTCCTGAAACAGATAAAGATCCTTAGGCCAGGTAAGGCCGGGAAAATCATGGGAGATCCTTTGAAGTGAGGGCCACCCAGGATTGGGAGCTGGAAAATCAGTCGTTTGAAACATTTCACACCCTAATCTGAAACATTTCACCTCCTGTTTCAAATAAGACTGTAATAGTTTTACTGCATTCAAGGACCACCCTCAAATATAACCTTTCCTTATGGCGTAATGTTTTCACTGTGACCTCCTTGAGTGCTACAGATTGATTGCAGATAAATGTCATTTTGACCAAAATACCGTGGTTCCGGAATTACAAATTGTTTTTTGAATAAAAACTATGAAGACGTGCTAAAAAAGTATTAGCATGGTAGTACCCTGAAATAATAATTTTATTGTTTCACATATTGTACGCTAACGGTCATTATACTCTAACCTTAATAACTTGCTTTATGAGACATGTTTCAACTGTCAACAGGTTGATCATCAGATTAGTTGTCTGTCCAATGCTACTCCTATTCGTTTCAGCGGCAGCCTTTGCCCAACAAAAAAAGTTAACCGGTAAAATAACCTCCAATTCTTCAGACAGTCAGCCAGTTACAGGAGCAACTGTAACAGCCAGGAAAAGCAAAATCAGTACAGTGACTGCTCCAGATGGTACGTTTACTTTCTCGGTGCCTGCCGATGAAACAACGGTAACCATCAGTTCAATTGGTTTTCAAACCGTGGACGTTCCCATCGGTGCAGATGGAAATATCCTGGTTTCCTTAAAAACCAAGGGCTTCGACCTGAATGAAGTGGTGGTGATCGGGTATGGTACTACAAAACGAAGAGACGTAACCGGCGCCATCAGTTCGGTAAATGCTGCAACTATTGAAAAAATTCCTGTAACCACGGTAGACCAGGCTTTACAAGGTAGAGCAGCCGGGGTGCAGATAACCAATAACGATGGGGCACCAGGCGGCAATATGAGCGTGTTGATCCGCGGTGTTGGTAGTTTGGCCAGTGGCGGGAACGTACCTTTATATGTAATAGATGGTTACCCCACTAACGATGGGATCAATAATCTCAATCCGAATGATATTGCCACCATAGATGTATTGAAAGACGCTTCTGCCACTGCGGTGTATGGTGTTCGCGCTGCCAACGGCGTGGTGATCATCACTACCAAAAAGGGAACAAGAAATAAAACCCAGGTTTCTGTAGATGCCTATACAGGTTTCCAAAGCAAACCTAAACAATACGATATCTTAAATGCCCGTGACTGGGCTACGCTGTCCAACAACGTAGAGGCGGCAGATTCAACGCATACTTATCACGGTTTACCCCTTTGGCATACCCCCGATGTATTGCATACTGTAGACTGGCAGGATGCTATGTATCGTAAAAGCCTTACCCAAAATTATACCGTTGCTATCAGGGGCGGCAACGATAAAGTGCAAACAGCTGTGTCTTTTGGTTATTATAACCAAAAGGGCATCGTACTGGGTTCCTACTTTAAACGCTTCACTACGGGGTTAAACCTCGACTTCCAGCCAACCAAATGGCTTAAATCTTCCAGCAGTGTAAAATACACTTACCAGGATGCCAATAATCCTTACGGAACGGGACAACTGTTTAATTTAGTGATCAACCCGCCAACGCTGGATAGCGGCAACCGGTTGACTTACCAGATAAAAGATGGCAATGGTAATTATGGGTTTTACAATCCGCTTCAGTCCAATGTATTTAAATTCACCAACCCGGTTTATACCGTGGAGTCGAATCAATATGAGAACATTACGAATTATGTGCTGGCCACCTCTTCATTGGAGGCTACCGTCTATGATGGCCTGAAGCTCAAAACCAATGCAGGGGTAAATGTGAAGAATTTCTCCGGCTCCTTTTTTCAACCCGAAGATTCAAGGGCCAATGCCCAATTCCCGACAGCTGCCATTGCCGCTGCCAGCTACCGGCAGAATATGAGCAACAATTTTGAATGGCTGTGGGAGAATACGATCTCGTACGATAAAACCTTTGGCGATCATGCCATTAATTTTGTGGCTGGTGTTTCTGCACAAAAAAATATCAACACCTTAATGGGCGCCACCGGGATCCCACCAAATAATACCACCAGGGACCTGGCCCAAATGTCGAACGTGATCTTTGATCAATGGGGTAACGGTAAAAACATTACAACCATTGCGTCACAGTTTGCACGGGTTACCTATCAGTTTGCCGATAAATACATGATCACCGGGACCATTAGACGAGATGGATCATCCAAATTCGAAAAAGGACATAAATATGGCAACTTTCCTTCCACCGCTGTGGGATGGAGAATAAAAAATGAATCATTCCTGAAAGACGTGAATTGGCTGAGCGACCTGAAACTGCGGGCTGGCTGGGGTAGAGTAGGTAACCAGCTTCCTATCCCAATATTTCAATACCAGGCCTGGTATGTAGGGAACTTTCCTGCCAATTATAATGGCAGTAGTAAAGATAACTTCGGTTATCCTTTTGATAAAATGTACCAGAATGGCAGTGCACAAATTCAGGCAGCAAACCCCGATCTGAAATGGGAAACCGACGAACAAACGGATTTTGGATTGGATGCGGCCTTCCTGGATGGAGCCTTAACTTTAATGGTTGACTACTTCAACAGGGATTCAAAAGATTTTCTGTTGAAGCTACAGGCACCGGCACAAACAGGATATGATTATCTCACCCGCAACGTAGGAAGCATGAATAATAAGGGCATTGAAATTGCCCTGAACTACAAAGGTAATGTGGGTAAATACTTTCAATATGGGGCCGGCCTTACACTATCAAAGATCAAGAACACCCTGACAAGTTTAACTTCCGGCACCAATTACGTTTTAAATTATGGCGGCGTAACGTTAGTGGGTCAGGGCTGGGATGAGTTTAGCCGTTCTTCTGTAGGCGGCCCTGTTGGCGAATTCTATGGGTATAAATCATTAGGTATTTTTCAAACCCAGGCCGAAATAGATGCCCTGAATGCCAAAGCACCAGGTGGCATCTATTACCGCGCAGCTACAAGACCAGGCGATCGCCATTTTGCCGATCTGACCGGCGATGGCGTAGTAGATGCAAAAGACCGTACCGCTATCGGAAACCCGCAACCTAAAGTATTTGGCGGGCTTAACCTCGATGGTTCTTACAAAGCATGGGATTTTAACCTGTATTTTTATGGAAGTTTTGGGAACAAAGTATTGAACTATGTTGAAAGCCACCTCGAAAGCTTCCAGAAAAGAGGCTCGGAAGGCGTTCAGAACGTGAGCCAGGAATATTTTGATAATTACTGGCAGCCCAACCGTCCTTCTAACCGGTATGCCCGCGCCCTGCCTAATGATGATAATACCCTGAATAGTGTTCCCTCTGATGTGTGGGTTGAAAATGGCAGCTTCGTGAAATTAAAAAACCTCACTGTTGGTTATACGTTGCCTTCCGAATTACTGAACAGGTTTTCCATAACCAGATTCAGAGTATATGTTTCTACCCAAAACCTGTTTTTTATCACCAAATATTCAGGGCTTGATCCCGAGATCGGGATGCAGGGTGGTACTTCAAATATGGGCTCTAATACGCTTCCGAATCCAACACAATATGGACTGGACAATGGTACCTATCCTTCCTCCAGGTTTTTTACTCTAGGATTAAACCTCACATTCTAAACGATTGAAAAACTACCGATATGAAAAGAAACAATCGATATATTTTTAAAATAGCCCTGATCATGCTGGTTTTCCCTATGGCCTGTAAGGAAAGTTTCCTGGACCAGGACAATACCTTTCAGTCAAATGCCGATGCGCTTTCCACAAAAAAGGAAGCGGTGATTGGCCTGGTAAATGGTATTTACGATACTTACCAAAACAGCGACCTGCTAAAAAAATGTATCTGGTACCGGGCTAATTTCGGCACCCATGACTTTTTTAACTGGGGCGGTGATGTCTTCTGGAATAACTATCAGATCCCTTCTACGTTTGGTGGACTGTCTACGCTTTGGAACCAGTCGTATATTGGTATCGCCCGGGCCAATTCTGCATTTACCACCATTACAAAAGCTCAGACTAAAGGAGTGATCGATGCTTCACTCGCAAACCGCTTAAAAGGCGAGGCGTATTTTTTACGCGGGCTTACTTATTATTATCTGGCATCCTGTTTTGGCGGGGTACCATTAGAGGTAGATACATCCGGCGCTTTAAATCTGGGGTTAAGACCACGTTCCCCCCGCGATTCTGTTTATATGCAGGTGGTAGCTGATATGAAAAAGGCCGAAACTTTATTATGGTCGAAAAAAGACCTGCCAAAAGCCGACCTGGGAAGAGCTACCAAAGGGGCCGCTTTTGCTTATGAAGGTGCCGCCCAAATGTGGTTGAAAAATTATCCAGCGGCGCTGGCTGCTTTTAACAGTCAGGAATTGTCAAGTAACTATGCTTTATTGAAGAAATTTGCCGATGTGCATGAATACGATAACCAGAACAATAATGAATCACTGTTTGAAATTCAATTTGAAGTAAAATCAGGCGATCCGCAAGACTGGGGTGGAAGCTGGAATCCGCCCGGTGGTGAAATTGCCTGGATAGACAGTTTCAGCTGGCCCGAAGAAATAACCCAACAGGGGTACGATTACGGCAACCCGGCCTTATGGAATTCATTTCAGGAAGGCGATCAACGCAAACTGCTGACCATAGTAGGGCCTGGCGATACCATCGCAAGCCCGGGCATTATAAAGGCATGGGGTGGCATAAAAGGATACATTCCGGTAAAAGACGGTTTTGCCGGCGGCAATAAAAAATATACAGCCGATGATGGTTCTATCTTAAATACCTGTGGTACCCAAACAAGACCCTGGTATGGCAGCGACAATGGCCGCACAGGTTATTATTGCTCTAAAAAATGGCGTGATTACAATTTGACCGGCGGTTATGGCCCGCAAAAAATATTCGGCGATCAAAACCAGATCCTTATGCGATATGCCGAAGTGTTATTAAGCCGGGCTGAATGTAAAATTCGTACCAATGATATCGCCGGCGCTATGGCCGATCTGAAAACAGTAAGAGACAGGGCCTGGGGCGGTATAGCACCTGCAGTGATGAAAGACAGTGCCAATTTTGATGGCACACCGGGGCAACCTATTACCGATCCGCTGCAAATGGTCTTGAGCGAATACAGACATGAACTGGCCGGCGAATATTCGCTTTTCTTTAACCTGTGCAGAGCTGGTACTGATGTAGCCATCGCTTTTATAAAAAAGGCCAATGGTACAGTTGATGGCAGTTATGAACCGGTTGTAAATCCGGCGCCTGGCCCAACACACGACGGTAAGAAACATGGTTTATACAATACCACGCTTACCCCCGAAAAGACCCTGTTGCCAATACCACAGGTTGCCATTTCCCTTAATCCGAATTTGACCCCGAACCCATAATAACTGGGCAGGGTCCGCCCTTAGAATGGCGCCCCGCCTTCAGCAGGGTGCCGGATAAGTAAATAGCAAAAGACCTGTAAGAGCCTGTCCGCCAACCGGACTGGTCTGATTTAATAGTCACGAATGACCTGTCAGGGACGCATAACCATCTGATTATTTTAGACCCGGTGGCGGACCTTTCAGGTCATCCCCTTTTTTATTATCTTTCAAGTACCGTATATATAGAACCATGAATTCATTACGATTACTAACTGTTGGTACATTGCTGTTTTGCATGGCTGCCTGTCGTTCAAAACATTCCTTATTCCAGAAAATTGGATCGTCGCATTCAGGGATCACGTTCAATAATCGCATCATTGAGAACGACTCCATCAACCCGTTGAATGTGGTAAACATTTACAATGGAGGGGGCATTGGCGTTGGTGATTTTAATAATGATGGCCTACAGGATCTCTATTTTACCGGTAATATGGTGCCCAGCAAATTATATCTTAACAAAGGCAATTTTACCTTTGAAGATATAACTGCCCCCGCAGGTGTTGACGGGTTAGGCCGATGGGCAAGGGGAGTGGCGGTAGTAGATATCAATAACGATGGCCTGATGGACCTCTATATCTGTAATACGATCTACAAAGACTCCCTCAGAAGAAGAAATATCTTATATGTAAATCAGGGAACGGATAAAGCCGGTATTCCGCATTTTAAAGATCTGGCGGCTGCCTATGGGCTGGATATTCATGTACAATCAACCATGGCAGCCTTTTTCGATTATGATAATGACGGGGATCTTGATATGTATCTCACCGTTAACGAGGCCTCCAACGGATATAACACCTCTGTTTTTTTAGAACGTAATAAAAGCAACACGGGACCCAACCGCGGCAAGCTGTTCCGTAACGACCTCGATTCAATAACCAAACAGACAGTTTTTCACGATGTGTCTGAAGAAGCCGGAGTAATAGAGCATGGGTACGGCCATGGGGCCACTGTTTGCGATATAAATAACGATGGGTGGAAAGATATTTATGTGTCGGATGATTTTCTGTCGAACAATATTTTATATATCAACAACCACAATGGTACCTTTTCAAATAAGGTAAAGGAGTATTTTAAACATACCTCCTTTAATACCATGGGTCAGGACATTGTTGATATCAATAACGATGCATTGCCTGATGTAATTGAGCTGGACATGAACCCGCCGGATAATTACCGGAAGAAAATCATGACCGCCACCACCAATTATGTCACCTACCAGAACTTTGACAATTACGGCTATCAATATCAATATGTGCGCAACACCTTGTCATTGAACAGGGGCCCAAGACTGGATGATAACGATTCCCTGGGTGCGCCGGCTTTTAGTGAGATTGGTTTCATGAGCGGTATTTCGCAAACAGACTGGAGCTGGGCCCCGCTGGCAACCGATTTCGATAACGATAGTTACCGGGATATAATTATTACAAATGGATTTCGTAAAGATGTAAGCGATCATGATTTCGTCAGTTATCGGCAATATGCCACCAATCTGACACCCAAGTCGGAATTGATCAAGCAGATCCCGGAGGTGAAACTCAATAATTTTGCTTTCCATAATAATGGCAACCTCACCTTCAGCGATGTGACCGATAATTGGGGTTTGAAGATACCTACGTTTAGTAATGGTGCTGTATATGCAGATCTTGACAATGACGGTGCCATGGATATGATCATTAACAATATCAACGATGAAGCCCTGTTGTACAGGAATACGACGCGTGATAAGGATACTGTTACTGACAATTACCTGCAGATCAGTTGTAAAGGCGGCCCGAAAAATATAAATGGATTGGGCGCCATGATCACCATTTACTATGATGGCGGCAAAGTACAGGCATTTGAAAACAATCCCTACCGGGGGTATCTTTCCTCCATGCAGGCTATAGCCCATTTTGGACTGGGAAAAACTACGGTGGTTGACTCGGCAGTAATACAATGGAATACGGGTAAAAAACAGGTGTTAAAGAACGTTAAGGCCAACCAACATATTACTGTAAGTATCGCCAATGCCGATCAATCCTACACAAATGAACAACCAGCTATAAATTCCGCGGCCTTGTTCCATAATGTAACCCGGTCACTGGGTATTCACTATGCCCATCGGGATTTTGACTTTGTTGATTTTAATATTCAATCTATTCTGCCGCATAAATTTTCGGAAAACTGTCCGGCCCTGGCCGCAGCTGATCTGGATGGCAATGGGTTGGACGATATGATAATCGGGGGCAATGCCGCCAATCCGGCGCAGCTTTTTTTGCAACAACCCAATGGTTCTTTTGTACAAAAGGATTTGTATGAACCGAAACCCGGTACCGGTACGCATAAAGACGAAGGTGTCCTGGTGTTTGATGCCAATGGTGATGGCAAACCCGATGTATATGTTTCAAGCGGCGGTTTTCATAATGCTACAGGTGATGTATGTTACCAGGATAGATTATACATCAATAACGGTAATGGTGGCTTTACAATTGACAGTACAGCGTTACCACAAAATCATACGAGTAAACTATGTGTAAGGGCCTTCGATTATAATAAAGACGGCAAACTGGATTTATTTGTAAGCGGCCGAGTTGATCCTGGCTTTTACCCAAAACCGGTAAGCAGCTTTATTTTCAGGAACGATTCTCAAAACGGTCATGCAAAATTTACAGATGTAACCGCTGAAGTAGCACCGGCGTTAAAGAACATCGGGCTGGTTTGTGATGCGCTGTTTACTGACTTTAATAACGACGATCAAACCGATCTGATCCTAACAGGGGAGTGGATGCCGGTTACTTTTTTACAGAATCAAAACGGAAAATTTAAAAATGTTACGGCTGGCACAGGCATAGGCAACAAGCGGGGATGGTGGAGTTCGATTGTTGCCGGCGACTTTCGGAATACTGGCCGCACCGATTATATAGTGGGGAATGTGGGACTGAATACGTTGTTCCAGGCCAGTGATCAATTCCCGGTTTGTATAACCGCTGGTGATTTTGCCGAAAATGGGGGGTATCTGGCAATCCCGTCTTTATTCCTTCCCAATGTGAATGGAGAATTGAAAGAATTTCCTGCTAATGGCCGGGATGATATTATTGAAAGATGGCCTGCTGTAAAAAAGCGGTATGAGCAATACAGAAAGTTTGCGGTAGCTACCATGACGGATATTATCCCTGCAGACAAAATGGCGACTGCATTGCGGTTACATGCCAATATGCTGCAAACCTGTTTTCTTAGAAATGATGGCAATGGTAAATTCACCATGATCCCCCTGCCCGTAACAGCCCAGATGTCTGTTATTAATGGAATGATCACAGAAGATTTTGATGGCGATGGCAATTTGGATGTACTGATGAATGGAAACGATTTTGGTACTGATATTTCCATCGGTCGTTATGATGCGTTTAATGGTTTGTCGCTGAAAGGGGATGGAAAGGGTGGATTCACCCCGCTTTCGATCCAGCAAAGTGGCATCTACATTCCGGGCAATGGAAAGGCCCTGGTGAAGATGGCTGGAAGTAAGGGTAATTATCTGGTTGCTGCAAGCCAGAACAGGAATGAAATGAAAATATTTGAACAAACCAAAAAGACGCAGCTTGTTAAGGTCAATCCGGATGATCGGATGGCAATCCTCCATTTTATAAACGGGCAGAACCGGAAAGAAGAATTTTATTATGGATCTTCCTACTTGTCACAGTCGGCCAGGTTTATTGCGGTTACCTCAGCTATTTCGGCTGTTGATATTACTGACAATGCAGGCAAGATGAGAAAAATTACTTTTAAATAAATTTTCCAGGAACAAAAACGTAGCGCATGGAAATGAAAAAGCCCCCCGATCAATCGGAGGGCTTTTTCCCGTCTAAAGAAATTACTATAAGTTATTTCGCAATGGTAAATGTGATGGTCTTCGCAGTACCGGCTACACCTTTTGAATCATAGGGAGTAGCTTTCAGCGTATAAGTACCTAATGCTGGTGGGTTCCAGTTGCCATAATAGTAGTTACCGTTTCCATCATCGCCATGCAATGCAAAGGGAGCTGCAGCATCAGTATAAGTTTTGCTTTGTTTGCCGCTTAACTCAAATTTTACATTCGCAATAGTTCCAGCTGTGATCGCACGAATATTTGCTTTTGCCAGTTTCAGTGCGCTCAGGCTGATCGTTTGACCATTTGAAATGGTTTGTACATCTTTTTCTGTGTCTGAATTTACCAGCGTGAAGGATGAAACGCTCAACCCATTAGTAGGTAATGTAGGTTGGGTAGTTGATCCATCAGTTGGGCTGGTTGGTGTAGTGGTAGTTTTACCAACGGGCAACATTTCATTATAAGTTGCTGTTGCTTTACCATATTTGATATCATCGAAATACAGTACTCTCAGGTTGGTAGAAGTGGTTTTAGTACCATTCCAGTCTGATTTGTAGATACCCATTTTCCAGTTAGGAAGATGGAAATCGCCAGTGATCTTGTACATGCTTGCACCTTTACGTGATACGATCTGTTTGCCATCTTTCCAGATCTCGATCAAACCATCAGAACCTGATGAGTGGATGATATGATATACATAAGTATGCCATCTGTCTTTTTCTATTGTGCCAAGATCAGTTCTGGCATCATCTGGTGTTCTCATAACAAGATGGCCGTTTGTTACACGCAGGGAGATAGCTGGCGTAATGCCACCGCCACCATGCCACTGGGTGATAACTTCATCATCAGTCTCATCTTTATACTGAGCGCTGGGCATATACAATGCATAAGAATACCAGAAATTATTGGTTGTAGGTGTTGGGAAAGAGATTTCGGCTCTTGTACCGCTATGGCTTTCAGCATCGGTATCTCTTAACTCAAAACGAGCTGATTTTGTACCATTGAAAACCTGGGTTGTTGATTGAGTAATACCATAGGATGTTGCATATTGTATGCTTAAACTTAACCCGCCGGTTAAAAAGCTGCTACCATCTGCATTCTCCGACCAGATAATATTTCCACCTGATGTTGCTTGTGTTGATACTTGCTCTTCACTATCAATACCCACAGGTTTTTGGTCAATATTTTTCTGACAAGCAGCTAATGTAGCCAGTAAAAGGGAAACGGACAGCACGCGCTGATTTCTACGTAACAAATTGCCTCTTTTGTGCATCAAAGTTTTCATTTCAGGTAATTAATTTCTAGATTTTAAAAAAAAGTTTTCAATTGTCGGTAACGTCTTGCTTACGCACAGAACTTCCCCGTTCACATCACAAGTGGTTTTTTAAAACTTGCGATGCGTTACATGTCCGCCATGCCGCATTATTCGGCATGTAACGGTTTGATCCTCTCTTGTTGATTCTAAAGACAGATACAGTTACTTACTCTGTCGTTTTTCATTCCGGTGCCCCGGAATGCCAAGGCTAACATTTCATAACGTACGAATGCGAAATATAGGTAAGGTTATAGATAAGGTGCTTACACAAGGTGATGGAAAACAAATTAGAGCCTTTCAGTTTTAATTCCGGAACAATAGACAACGCCGTGCTCATGTACATCCATAGAGATCCTCTTCAAAAAGCCTTCATAATTACACACAACAGTGCTTCTACACAGTGCTGGATTGGTGTGTCCAGACCTGTATTGGGGGAGTCACTGTTTAGTAAATCCCATTTGATTAGTGTAATACTTATTTACAAATCTTCACATTGAATGAATTGTAAATAATGACTAAACCATTCAGATGATTTGATGTGAATCATGAAGAACACTTGTTGATACCGTGTCGCTTTTCAAGGCGATGGCTGCTCTTCTTCCAAACTGTGAGTTGGAGGTTATTGATGGCTGCGCAAGCCTGTATGTCTGCGCGCCTTTTGTAGCAATAGCACGGATTATTAGTTTTCTTGTTTCTGGTACAGATGAAAAGATGTTAGTGACATCTTTGAGGATTCTGCTAATAGTTTTCATCATAAGGACATTTGTGTTTTCAAAAAGTATTTCGTGCCATTCAAACACAAACATGGTGCCTGAATTTTGGTTAATCTAAAGTTTTCAAAGAAATAGACATTTGTCAAATAGCTTTCATTCAGTACGATGATGCAAAGCTGCATACTTTTTCATTTAATTGAAACCTTATGTCATTAAAATGCTACTGATGTAGTCGATTTAATATAAGTGGTGGTAAGTGTTATTGCTTAAAAAAAAGCTCCGATAGAATTGGTGTACGCAAAACAATTGTAAATAGTCTGTGTGAGGTTTTGTACTATCTGTATAAGGCTTAATTGAACAGCAGCGCATAATGAAGCTGGCGTATAGTGGCAAACCGGATGATTGGCAGCTGGCTGATACTTCGCAAGCCAAACTATTTGCCGGCCCATTGGGCTGCTGATTCACCTGGAGATTGCTGACGGTCGGGTGGCATCGGCTCCACTATGCTGTTAAGGAGCTATTGTATTTTGTCCGGTTATGATCGCAAGCGGGGTAGTTCCAGGAGCTCCTCCTGTTCAATCGATCGTCAACGAACTGCTCTATTCGAACTTATTTATGGATGTTCTATTGCAAATTGAACAGCTTAACTATATATTAGCTCCTTAATTTTGGAAGAGGGACCTGCAGATAATTAAAATATAAACATGGGAATTTTCGACAAACTATTTGGAAAAAAGGAAGCGGAGAAAACTATTGATAATGATTTAGG
Organism: Niastella soli; assembly: GCF_017742245.1. Lineage (GTDB taxonomy): Bacteria > Bacteroidota > Bacteroidia > Chitinophagales > Chitinophagaceae > Niastella > Niastella soli. The sequence continues at coordinate 620,867 of NZ_JAGHKO010000004.1, read as the reverse complement.
GTATGGCTTTATTAGAAAGGTAACGAATGAACAAAGAGAGCGGCTCACTCAATCGACTATTCCATTAATGGCCACACAGCTTTATATGCACTATTGGACGGATAATTTAGTTTGCGAAGATCCTAACGACCAGGAGTGGCAAAATAAGGTCCTGTTTTTTTGGAAGGCCGAAGAACCATTTCCCAAAAAATCCCTGCCGCCGGTTTTTGAGACCTTTGCAAGTAGGAATTTCGTATTTGTAGGTGATACCTCTAATATTTCTTTACAGGTTGGGCAGGCCATGCCCTGGTTCGGAATGCCGGGATTGGGCGACAAATACGCATGTGTTGTGAATGGACAAAAAATAACAATTCCGGAGCTATATAAACTGGGTGTGGTTGAATATGTGGAGCCGGTAGCATTAACAACAGACAACCTGGATATCCTGACAAACCAGGATCGGTATTTTTTCCTGATTGACGATAGCATCACCCCATTTCAGGGCCACAGCTTCTATCATAAAGGAAAGCCTATTCCCATTGGCGTTGCATATTGCATGGGCGGAATTAGTATTTTGGAGAAAAAGAATTATGACTTTTAATTGAAGTAATACCCAACCGGGTTACGGTTTTAGCTATTTAATTTTCTAAACTCGGTTGGACTTATTCCCTTATATTTTTTAAAGGAGCGGTTTAAATGGCTTTCGTCGGTAAAGTCAAATTCATACACGATCTCGTTAATTCTCATGTCGCTGTGTAAAAGCTTGGATTCCACCAGGCGCATTTTGTAGTTGGAGATATATTGCTGCAACGTTTCTCCTGTTTGCTTCTTGAAATAACGCCCCAGATAAGCTAACGAGATATCGAAATGCCTGCTTATTATTTCTGCTCTCAATTTGCCAGGTTCAAAAACGTTTTGCTGTATATAGTGCAATATTTCAAGCACCGGCTCGCCGGTATTTTCTTTTATATTTTTGGGGAGCTTTAAGGCAATATTTCTTGCCACAATGGTAATGACCGTGTTTACTACCTGTTCAATGATCTTGTTGAAATAAATTTGCTGATTGGTGTTCTCCCGAATAAGGCTTTCTATAAGCGATGCAATAAATGGCTTGTCTGCCTTGTTTTTCAAAATACAACCTGGACGATGGCTGGCATTTTGAAGTATATATTCCATCCGCTTTACTGCATCTTTATCTTTTGAAATAAATGTCTTTACATAATATTCACTAAAGCGAATAAAAAAGAAGTTAGACACATTGGCTATTTCAAAGGAATGGATGTCTTGTGGTGTAATAAGGAATAAGTTCCCCTTGCGGTAATTAAATCTTAGTTTGTTTATATATTGAACGCCGGTGCCATCCACCACATAGATCAGCTCAAAGAAGTTCCTGCTTCGTTTTGATTGAGGATAGCTGTGTAATTCTTTATACTCCACTTCAAATGGCACGTATATGTTCTCCGGTTTCATGAAGGAAATTTACAGAATAAGTGAAAAAATGTACAGAAAGGTACTTAATTAATCTGTATAATATTGCAGGGAAGAGTTATTAAAAATTAAGTTGTCAAATATGAAGAAAATAATCGTTTTACTGTTGCTGTCAGGGGCCACCTGTATGTTGCATGCACAACAAAGCAACCCTGCAAGATCGTTACAAAAAAAGTTAATTGGAACGTGGGCATTGGTCTCTGTTGTTAATATTCATCCCGATAGCAGCAGGGACTATCCTTACGGGGAAAATCCTCAAGGGCTGTTGATGTTTGATGAAAAAGGCAATTATGCTATTCAAATACTGAAAGCCGAACGGCCAAAAATTGCATCAGGCGACAAAAATAAATGCACCCCGGAAGAAAGTACTGCATTAGTACAAGGCAGTAATTCACATTTTGGAAAGTATAAAGTTGATGAGAAGAAAAATTCCATTTCATTTATTATTGAGCATGCTTTTTATCCAAATTGGGAGGGTACTGAGCAGGAACGTTTTTATACATACACGGGCAATGAAATAAAGTATGTGGTGACGCATACGACACAGGGCGGGCAAAAAGTAATTGCAGAAGTCGCCTGGCGAAGAATAAAGGGATAGCTAACTTTTACTATACAAGTTACAGTTATGTATACAAACAACACTACAACAACAGACGATAGTAATACATTTGCAATAAGACCGGCAAGACAGTTGCCATCAGCTGGCAAAAAAACTCAGGTTTCCTGGTTGCGAAAAGTATTCCAACGCATTAAATTAGATAAGCATGCGTTAAGACAGACACTTGAGATTACATTTTGGCGATAGGTTTTTGAGCCCCTGGTAAACCTTGCCTTCATGCCTCTCCGGCGCCATAAGGGGCTATTCTGGCGCTTATTTTGTCATTGGGGTCTATCCGCCTGCTTGTGCGGTTGCGGGCATTTTAAAGCATATTATCGTTTAAGTACTACCGATACCGGTGTATAATTATGTCAAAGCCAGGTTAGTGTGCAGTAGACCCCCTATTCAAAGTGTAGTTAAGTCCTGTTGAGATTCACTCCAGATATACTCCAACAAGCCATTTCCCGCCTAAGAATGCCATAGGAATCCCATAGGAATGCCATAAGAATGCCATAGGCTATGGCATTTTGGTGCGATTTCGGTGGTATTCCGGTGGGATCTGGAGCGTATATACGCTAATATTCAGCTAAGTCTGTAATAGATCTGACCAGGAGCGGAAAAGCCCTGAAACTCATTTCTTTAATGAATTTCAAGGCTTTTTATCTTTTGTTGGGAGCTGAACGGTCTTTAAATTTTTTTCGCCAGGGTGCGTCGATTTCCCAGTCTCCTGCCATAATACAACCATAAGGCATGATCTCATCTACCACTTCACCAAGTCCGAATTCCTGCATTTGGCGTTTTACCGAATGGGCATCTTTATAAGCACTTGGTAATTCAGAGATATCTATGTTGTTGGAGAAAAACCTAATATCAAGTCCCCGCGTTTCTTCTGCAAAGACCTGTTCAATGGTTTTGTCGGCTTTTGTCCTTTTGTGAGCTTTTCTACTCACGTTTCTGCCCGCACCGTGTGGTGCAAAACCCAGGTTGTTTTCAGTCGTTTGTCCCTTTACGATCAAAACAGGCATGCTCATATTTAAAGGGATCAGGCGCAAGCCATTTTTGCTATCAGGAACAAATTTGTCATCCAGCGGCGTGGCACCTTTGGCATGATAAAACAGGTCTTCGTCCTTAAATACAAAATTGTGTTCATTCCAGAACCTGTCCACCAGATCCATTTTTAACTTTTCAAGGGTGGCATTGTGAAGAGTGGTATGATTCAATTTTGTCCAGTCTCTTACTATTTGTAACGCCTCCCAGTATGATTTACCTTCATTGGTATCATAAGGTATCCAGGCATTTTTAGGAAGCGTTCGGGGTGAAATATCTTTTCTAAACATTTCAGCCACTTTCATTCCCTGGGTATAAAGGTTGGCTCCAAAGCCACGGCTTCCATGATGGGTTACCATCATCGTTTCGCCGGTTTGTTTTGAGATACCTACGAATAAAAAGTGGTTGCCATCGCCTTGAGTTCCTAAATGAGATTTTGCTAAATTCAAACTCGCCTGATTGTTAAAGAATTTGTTTGCTGCAATTCGCTCTTCCAGGTCTTTTGGCAGTTCGGAGAATTCCGGCCGTCCGCCGCCACCAAAATGCGTAACGGAATGCGCTTTATCTAAAACCTCTTTAGGAGATATGTTGCCGAAATTAGTCATCATTACAGAACAACAAATGTCTGCACTATGCATAGCCGGGTGGATAGCGTTTTTTGCGGCTACCACTCCTCCTACAGGAATTTGGCCAACTTCCCCGGTAGGGCATGCATCAGGCATTACAACGCCTTTTACCAATGTTGGGGTCTTCATTAGCACATTCATGGTGTCAAAAACCTCCTGAACATTTGAAATTTCGGCTTCCGTTTCAGCTTTAATGTTCTTGTAAAAAGGTAACGGTTCCCTGAATGGCTCAATGGTTTCCGGTGCAATGGTTTTTATATATGAAGCAAGTGCCTCACCTTCCAGGTTATTTTGATTCGCATATACAATTGCTTCTTTAAACCATGTTGAAGGTCTGTAACCCAATTCGATCAGTTCTTTTCCTGTTATCATTTTGTTTGTTTTATTACAGGGATATCTTTATCTCTAAATACTTGCCTCGGCATATCCATGTTATTGTGACTGCAAGATGAGATCGATCTGCGCAGCGGATCTGCGTAGTATGAAAATAATTTCAGGTTTCAGTCGAAAGGAGAATATTATAAAAATGAAGCCGCTCCGATGTATTGGGGCGGCTTCATTATATTTTGCCGGATGTAGCATTTAACGCCAGCCTAATCCGGGTGCAACATATTTCAAAATAGAAGACAGAACGTGAATGTTGTATTCAACTCCTAACGTGTTAGGTATTGTCAAAAGAAGCGTATCGGCTTCCTGGATGGCTTCATCCTGAGCCAGCTCCCTGATGAGCTGCTCTGGTTCTGCGGCATAGCTTCTTCCGAAAATAGCGCGCCTGTCATTTTCAAGAATGCCAATTTGGTCTGCTTTGCTGGTTTCCTGCCCAAAAAAGTACCTGTCCTGATCGTTTACCAATGCAAAGATAGACCGGCTTACCGAAACCCTTGGCTCACGCTGGTGCCCCGCTTTTTTCCAGGCTTCTTTGTACAACCTGATCTGTTCTGCCTGCTGTACATGGAACGGTTTGCCGCTTTCGTCGAACTTCAGGGTTGAACTTTGCAGGTGCATCCCGTTTTCTGCTGCCCAAATAGCGGTGGCATTAGAAGCGGCTCCCCACCAGATGCGTTCCCGCAATCCCGCTGAGTAGGGTTCTAATCGTAATAAGCCTGGTGGATTAGGAAACATTGGATAGGGGTTAGGTTTTGCAAATCCAACACCTTTGAGCGCATCCAAAAATTGCAGTGCTTTTCGGCGCCCCATATCTGTGTCATTTTCTCCTTCAGCTGGTTCGTATCCAAAATAACGCCAGCCATCGATCACCTGTTCCGGCGAACCTCTGCTGATCCCCAATTGTAATCGCCCGCCGGAAATCAAATCGGCGGCTCCGGCGTCTTCCACCATGTAGAGGGGATTTTCATAACGCATGTCAATAACACCTGTTCCAATTTCGATATTGCTTGTTTTGGCGCCGATGGCCGAAAGCAAAGGAAATGGAGAGGCTAACTGAGCAGCAAAATGATGCACCCGGAAATACGCACCATCTAAACCGATCTCTTCGGCTGCAACGGCCAGGTCAATGGACTGCAGCAAGGTGTCACTTGCCGTACGGGTTTTATAGCCTGTACGATTGGACCAATGTCCGAATGATAAAAATCCTATTTTCTTCATACAACTCTTTCAATTGTAAAATAGCCACACAAAAATAGGTATTATATAATTGCCGGCAATTAGGTCATCTTACATGCCTCAGGGGAGTTACCAGAGGCATGCTCGATCGATTCAGTTGGGCTGTAATAGCTGGTTATTGGTTACTGTTTTATAAATCTGATCAGTGCGGGAGCGCCTGTTGTTCGTTTTAATATAGCCATATACAGGCCATTCTTTAAGTTATTAACGGGCAATAAGATCTTATGCCATCGCCATCCAGGTCACCCGCAGCAATAGCATACGTCAGAATGCCTGTTCTTATCTCCTGGTGAGGTGCAAATGATAACAGTCCGCCAGAACCCGTATTTCTTAGTAAGGAAACAGATGCCGGTTCTCCACTGATGCTGTAATTATTGGCAGTTGCCACATCAGGTTTACCATCATTATCAAAATCCGCTATGGCAATACCGTTGGGATGCAAACCGGTAGTGGAGTCTATAGGTGCACTGTATTGAAAAAAAAGATAAAGTAATGAGCAGGCAAAATAATGACCGGTGAACGCGATGAGTTCCCGGGGCGGATTCGTTAGAGATCAGAAAAAAAACTTTCATATGGCGTAAGTGCAGACAGCGTTTTAGGGGTTTGTAGGCGAAGATACTTCCTGCTGGCGTCAATTGCAATAGCGGTAATAAGTGTGTTGTTTTGGCAAATGATCGTGCTGATTTTGAGGACAAGTGTGTAAACGGAAAAATAACCAACCGGTGCAAACGCAACAGATTTTATGAAATAATAACCGATTGATTATATTGTGTTACAATGAGAAAGACGATTGTTCTGCTAATACTTTTTGTTCCCTTCATAGCTGGCTCACACCCCCGGCGAATAGTGATTACAGTTGATATTTGTGTCTACGGTGGTACTTCGGCCGGTGTGATCGCGGCTTACACTGCCCGACAATTGCATAAAAGGGTGTTGTTGGTTGAACCGGGTTACCGGCTGGGCGGGTTATCGTCGGGCGGGTTAGGCTTTACTGATATCGGCAATAAATACGTAGTATCGGGTCTGGCCCGGAATTTTTATCGGCGGGTAGGCAGTTATTATGGCCGTTTTGAACAATGGATATTCGAACCTAAGGTAGCCGAGTCAATATTCCAGGACTATATAAAAAGATCAGGCTGCCAGGTAATTTATGGTAACAGACTAAAGAAGCTGCAGCATAAGGGTGCAGCCATCAGTTCGATAGAATTAGAGAATTCAACAGGGAGTGCCGGTTCTGTTATCGTTGTCGCCAAACAATACATTGATTGCTCCTATGAAGGGGACCTAATGGCTGCGGCTGGTGTAAGCTATACCACTGGCCGCGAACCAAACACGCAATACAACGAAACGGTTAACGGAGTGCAGTTGAAAGACAAGCATCAGTTTCCCGATGGTGTGGATCCTTACAAGGAACCTGGAAGACCTGAAAGTGGGTTGCTTTGGGGCATAGACAACGGGCGGCTGGCTGAAATAGGTAGCGGTGATAAAAAAATACAGGCATATAATTTCAGGATTTGTCTAAGCAATGACCCCGCCAACCGGCTGCCAATTACCCGACCTGTCGGCTATGACTCCACCCGCTATGAATTATTACTTCGATACCTGGCGGTACAGCCTGCTAAAGACCTGGGCGGCATTCTAAAAATGGACCTAATGCCCAACCATAAAACAGATATCAATAACAACGGCCCTTTTTCCACCGACATGATCGGAATGAATTATGATTATGCAGACGGTGATTATACAACGCGCGCCCGCATTATTAAGCAACATGAAGTGTACACAAAGGGGCTTTTGTATTTTATAGGGCATGATATGCGTATGCCAGAACAACTGCGCAAACAAATGCTTCAGTGGGGTTATCCCAAAGACGAATATAAGAACACCGGTCATTGGACGCCACAGCTTTACATACGTGAAGCGAGGCGTATGCTGGGCGCTTATATCATGACCCAGGCTAACTGTCAGGCAAGAGAGGTCGTGGACGACGGGATTGGTATGGCGGCCTACACCATGGACTCGCATAATTGTCAGCGGCTTGTGGTAAATGGCATGGTAAAGAACGAAGGAGATGTACAGCAAAGAGACGTACAGCCCTACCCGGTGTCTTATAGATCCATTACACCCCGGGCCTCGGAATGTACCAATCTGTTGGTGCCTGTATGTCTTTCCGCAAGCCATATGGCCTATGGCTCCATTCGCATGGAACCCGTGTTTATGGTATTGGCGCAATCGGCTGCCGTGGCTTCCTGTATGGCTGTCGATCATAAAACAAGTGTGCAGAAGGTAGACGTAAAAACGTTGCAAACTACTTTGAAAAATAACCCGCTGGCGGACAATAGTACGCCTGAGGTGCTGGTCGATAATGATGATCCGCAGACCGTTGTTACCGGCGAATGGAAAAAAGAAGCCACCGGTGGCTACGGGCCGTCTTTATTGATCAATACCAGCAAGGGGGCAGCTGTAGTCCGCTTTACGCCAGTTATTACAAAGGCTGGTAAGTACAATGTGTATTTCTATTGCCCCAAAAGGCGGGATGCTTCAACAGTAATGCAGGTACACCTTTTCGATGGCAATAAATCTATTCATAAAAGGATCAATAAGAATGACCTTGAAGTGAAGGGTCAGACTTCCGGTGAATGGGTGCTGCTGGGTACCACAGAACTCCCGGTGGGGAACAACGCTTATGTAGAGGTGTCAAATGAAGACGCGGATGGCGCCGTAGTGGCTGATGCTGTTTTGTTTGTACCGTAGCGAAGCAACCAAACTGTGCAAAAACAACGGCGGCACAATTTTTTATTCAGATATACCAAAGCATACTATATGAAAAAGCTATCAATAATTGTTGCTATGCTTATGGTGATTGGTGTCTCCATTAGCTCCTGCAGTGCCGGTGCACACATAGGTACCAAACATCATGGTGTAAGTGCCGGTGCACAAGCTCATTAAGGAATAAAATCAATAGAAAAATGTACTGAAGTGGTATATTAAATCAATCCCTTCGGTGGAATAATTGTACGCAGCCCGCGAACGCGGGCTTTTTCTGTACTGGTTGGGAGAATAATAAATATTGGGCACGAGGCTGGGATATTTGATGAGAAAATAAAAAAAGTCTGTAAATCAATGATGATTTACAGACTTGAAAATAAATTATTCATGCATTAATTCTCCCTGTAATAATACTTTGTAATAGTCGATTTGTCCGCGCTTACCAGGCGTTCTATGGGTAAACCTTTATTATTATATGTATACATAAAGGCCGTTGTTGTAGTACTTGTACTGGTACCATTGACCAAAATTTTGGTTGACTTTTTAAAGCTTTCAGTTATGTTGTTTTTGCAATAGCCGGGCGCTACAAAGCCTTCTATCCCATCCGTTCCATCAACAACCGTAAATAGGGCAATATTCAAATTCGCCAATGGATTTATTTTATTGTCGTATTTAAATTTATATTCTTCGATATTGCCGGTCAGCGTTGTATTGTAGCCCGTTATATTATTGCCATCTATAAACATCGTGTCTTTGGTTTGCCGCAGAGAACCAGAATAGGTATTGTTATGGGTTGCTATAATTTTATCAGCAGACCAGGCTAATTCTCTTTTATAGTAGCCGGTGTAAGTCCGCCAGGTACCTGTTGAATCAGCTGCCAATACACCTGAATTGGTATAATAATGGTACACATCGCTGGAAGGATATCCTAAAGGAAGTTTAAAGCCGATTGTTTTATAAGGGTTTGTTCCATTACCATTATAAAAGCATTTATTGGTTCGTACAATATATGAATTTATGGCTCCATTTACTGAATCGCCGGATGAATAGACGATCTCGGTTACCCTGTTTAGACTGTCATATTTAAAGTCGATAATCTGAATGGCTTTTTGCGGTTGTGCGGCATCCCATACCATCACTTTTGATACTAATGTAGAGCCTGAAGCTGTATCGTTGGCGTCATCTTTAGGTTTTTTGCAGGAAAAGATGCACAATGCAAACAGGATAACAGGCAAACTACTTAACAAACGGTTCATATAGTAAAGATTAGATATAAATTTCGGCCTGGCAAGATATAAAGCGTTTTACAAATGGCCAACGCTTTCTAAATGGATTAATGTATTTAATTGAAAGATATATAAACGGGGATTCACTATAATCATCCCAGGTATGATTTTCACGAAGCCAATAGAAGCAAACCCGATGGCCTGCTTCTATTCTTATCTATCAATTCTCGGATTGCGTTAAAAGCCTAACACCTTATTTTATAAATGTTGTGCTTTGCGATTCACCGGTTTGGGTATCTGTAAGCTTTACTGCATATGAACCGCTAGGCAGCATGCTAACATTCAGCTGTACCTGGCTGCCTGCGTTGTTTAATTTCTGTTTTTGAAGTACTGCGCCAGCCATATTCACCAGTACTACTTCCTTGTTTATAAAATTATTGCCTGTCAATTTCAGGTAAACAAAATTCTTGGCCGGATTGGGCGAAAGGGTTAGGCTACTTGCCTGGTCCCGGTTTTCAATTCTTACCAAACCGGTTGAAGCCGTTGAGATGCGGGCGGGCGTAAGGCCGGAATTACTCTCAGAAATACCTACATCAGGAACACCGCTGTAAGGCACATCTTTACCCCAAAAGTCTTTTACAATGCCGGTCCATTGTCCCCAGTTAACAGCACAAGCAGTTGGCCGCAGATCGTAATTCCAGGTAAGCGGATCGTAAGAATAAGTATTTGCAAACACCTCTACATCCTTAGGAAGGTTTTGTTCCGACCAATCCGGTTCAAACCCAATGCCACCACCATTTAAATGAAAGATGTTGCTCTGATGGATCAATTGCGGACCATTAAAGGGTTTAAAATTGGGATCGGTGATATTAGAAGAAGTGTTGATCCAGAAAATATTATTCTTCATGGTAAGCACATTCGACACCCAGGGGGTAGACATAATGCCAATAAGATTCCTTACATCGGGAAGGCGGGGCGATTTTGTTTCAACAATATTATTATTGAACAATTGGAGGTTGCGGACATCTAGGGCAAACACACTGGTGGAATTGATCCAGCATACATGCCCGTTATTTACAAGAAGGTTATAGCCAACGAGGTTATTGAATGCATGACCACCCCAGCTGCTGCCAAATTCCATAAAACCGATATTATCGCTGGCTGTGTTATATAATATTTTGTTATCAGAAACATCGCCATACATTTCAATAGCACCACCGTCGAGATTAAAATCGTAGCTATTGCTCCAGCATTCGTGAATTTGATTATGGGAAATGGTATTGTTAGAACCGCCAACCACGATACCTACGGCTCCAAAATCGTCCCACATTTGATAAGGCGTATTGATGATCATGCGCAGGTTGCGGATGGTGCAATTGGTAATGGTATTGTCGCTACCGCCATCTATATTAACACCGGCGCCTAATCGTGAAATGGTGCAGTTCCTAATAACATTATGAGAACCGCCATCGCCAGGACCTTTATAAATGTAAACCCCGTAACCTACATTAGCAGTACCACTACGGTCATAATCGGGGATAGTATAGTCGGTCATTTCAAAACCATCGATAACGATGTAGTTACATTGATTCAGCCGGATCATTACACGGTTATAGATCATTGGATCGGGGAAGTTGCCCGGATTGAATTTAAACAGAGGCGCACTACCTTCACCATATGGCATGAACGTAATGGGTGCACCATCTCTGCCACTACTGTTGATAGACAAGGTCCCCGTATATTGTTGACCGCGCCTGAAGTAAACATTATCACCAGGTTGAAAATAGTTAATCGTCCACGGAATGTCGTTAATGTCGTGCCATGGATCATCGTAGGTGCCGAGGTTTTTCCCGGAGGATGATGGGTCTATATAATAATTAGTAGCATTGGCACAAAACGATGTTGCAACAAAAAGCAGCAGGTTGAGGAACCGTAGAATTGACACTTTCATAGTTTTTCAAATAGTAGTAAGGTGGGATAGACCCGAAATACTGTGCCATTCAGGAAATTGGATGTTACGAAATGCGGAAATAAATAACCATTCACGATTTATTTGCCTTGGCAAATGCTTATTTCCGATTGTCCATTGCGTTGAGCAGATCCTCAACTGCAATTCCATTAATAGTCATTCCTTTGATATTGCAGTTTATCAGCTCAATACTGCTAAGATCGCAATTCGTTATACGCACATTACTCAAATTGCAGTGGTTAAACTGGCTGCCATGCAATTCACAGTCCTCAAAACGTACAGGACGCATGGTGATATTTGGCACGTGCATAGGATGATCTTGGGGTGGCATCCCGATATTGTGGATATAGGCTCCGCCCAATTGAGCGCCTTCTATTTCCAGGTCGCTGAGGTTGGCATTGGCAATTTTCATATTGCTGGCATTAACATTAATTATAGTAGTACCCGCCATCATCATATTTTCCAGATGGCTGTTACTCATACAACCATTAATGAACCGTGAATTTTCCAGATTAAAATCAACTGCGTCAATCTTTTTTGTAGCGTTGTGTACGGTAAGGATGTCCATAAGAATAGTTTTTGATTAATATAATTCATTATACATAACAAAAAGCCGTTGACAATAACAACTTCATGCTGTTAGTTTCGTAAATGTAAACAGCTCTCTTAGTAGTCAAAAGGGGATAAAGTGACATTTTGAAGGGGCAATTGTGCCTTAATCTACTTTCCCGCCCGTGCTTATGGTTTTGATATATTCGAAATAGCTCGTACATTCATTTATAGATAAAGACTTTAACAATGAAATTCAGGACCTGGTTCTCTTCTGTAGCAGTGGTAGTATTTCATTCCTGTTATTCTCCCGCCCAGGTTGTCCTCCATAATAAATCCGGAACTGACAAAAATATCCATGTGCTTTATCCTGCCAGTCATCGCCCCGTTATTGCCACAGATTCACTGCAAGCATACGACCATACGCTGACGGAACATGAGATCAGTACCCGTGACATTTACCGCTACGGACTTGCTATACCGCTGGAAAATATTGATACGGTAAACAGAAGCTACTCATTTTTATTAAAGAATAAGCATCAGGTGATCGTAGAAAGTAGCTGGCCAGTAAGAACACTGCCCTGGGGACAGGCATTTATCATTAACGGTTCAGATACGATTGTCCTTCAACGAAAGGGGAAGCCGTTTAAGAGAAGAGGAGGCAGTTGGATTTTTATCATACAATAGCTGCACAATATGCATCCGCAGTTTCGATCGCGAGGCTAAACTCGTATTATTACCAAACTAAACGATTACTCCACAACTGGCTCAACCATCGTGGCGGTAATCGCGTTTGGTCATGGGAAAAGATCAAAAAGTTAGCGGAGGAATGGATGCCATTAATGAAACCAAAAATCTATTACAGCCGACTTTTAGCGAAACTGTAAATGGAGGAACCGTGTGCAGGAAAGCTGCTCGCACGGGTCTGTGGGGGAGCGGGGAGGCAACGAACCGCTCTGCCCGGAACAGGTTTTTAGAAAGTCTTGTTGATATACAGCGAGAAGGCAACTTTAGAACAGGGCTGGTTACTACCTGCATACCTGATCTGTGTCATAGAATAAACGGCATTAATAAAATGGAAGGCTTAGTCGAAAATTTATTAAACACTTTCTACAGAATCTATGCAGTCTTTTACCTATAGTTCCGTTTGGAGGATTTAATGAAATTCAAAGACTTAAAGATGTAGATTAATTAAGTAATGTTGTAAGAATACACGTTCTTAACTTTGGCTCCCATACTCAGGAAGATAACAACTATATTGTTATAAAAAATAAAGGCTGTGAAAGTTAAATGGATAATAGCTATATCTTCTGTTGGAGTAGCAGCTTATATACTTGCAGACATATTTCATGAAGTAGTAGGACATGGTGGTACCTGTCTGATAATTAGGAACAAGGTTGATCTCATAACTTCTGTCTGTTTTAAAAGTAATCCCGGTAGTTTTCTTACAGATATCGGCGGCCCAATAACTAATTTATTATTTGGTTTATTAATACATGCTTTTCTTAAAAAAAGAAAAAGTCATGCTCTTCTTTCCACGCTTTTTCTGCTGAATATAATGGCTTATAACCTATTCTGGTTTTCGGGTACTTTATTGCAGTCTGGCTTAAGTAAAGCCGGTGACTGGACTTATACAATAAAAGAATTAAATATCGGAACAATAGGAAAACCTGTTCTGGTAATTGCCGGCACTATCGCTTATTTGCTTTCCATAAAAATTATCTGGTTGCATGTCAATAGAATCGGGCTTGTTTTTGCCGAATTCCCATTGAGACAAAGTATTGTCTACTCCTACTTTGCTGCAGCAATTGCAGCAACTATTGCCGGCTTATTTTTTAAATACGATAGAATACACGCTGCATTTGAAGGGTTGCTCGAAATGTCTGGATCGCTACCTGTTATGTTTATAATCCCAGGTATACAAACAAAAGTCAACAATTACGAACTCCGGGCGAGCCAGATCGTTATCATATCGATATTCATTTTGTTTATTATTTTTTGTTTTACTCTTGGTAGAGGAATATTCTAATAAAAGTTGGAATCCTATTTGGGATGTTCTCGTTTGCCTTTTCAAAGGCTTCGTAAAAAAATGCTTTATTTACTGGTACCTGCAATATGAACATATTGACTAACTTTTAACGAGAATATTTCAGACCCCCAAAGCCTGCCTAGACGTAGCCACTTTATTCCTGCTGCAATTTCTTCAAAAGTAATTCCAGTTCCTGCTTTTTGGCTTTATATATATTATGCTCCCATCCGCTTGAAAAAAAAACAATCATAAAAAAGAGAAACGCTCCCAACATTATCCAAACTGATTTTCCGGCTTCCCAAAAGCTTAAAAGTATCAATATTCCAATAGGCAGTATGTTCCAACGCATGATAATGGAAAGGCGAACCTGGTAGCTTGCTGTAGTAATGGCATATTTCAGGTCACCAAGTACTGAACGGTCAAAACGTTTTTGTGCGCTTATCCTGCGAATGCGGTTTATCAATACATACAAGGCGCTGCCAAACATCCATGCTGCTAAAATGTACATAAACAAGGTGTTCTGCTTAATAAGATTATTCCACAAAATGAAGCCTCCTGCAGCGGTATTTACAATCATTGTTAACCACTCACTGAAACGGGCAATATGAATGACCTGGTATTTTTTTGAGACAATGCGTTTGTGCAATGCGTTTTCGTTGATAGCAAACAGCGGCTGAATATTTTGTGTGTCCCAAATTTTCTGTAATTCTTCAAATTCCATTTTTACTTATTTTTTTTGAATGAATTATGAGTTGTTTTTTAATGCGATTAATTTTTACACCAACATTCGTTTCTGTAATACCCAGTATGGCGGCCATTTCTTTGTAACTGTAACCATCCAGTAGCAATAAGATAATAGAGCGATCAATTTCATCTAATTGACGAATGGTTTTATAAAGCCATATCATGCGTTCATCAATCAGTTTATGATGCTGTAATAAAATATCCGGCAGGTTTTCAACCGTATTATTGGTATCCCTGTATTTTTTCTCTTTGCTTACCCAACTGATCGCTGTGTTAAGTGCTATACGGTAAATCCAGGTAGAAATGGCTGATTCCTGCCTGAAAGTTGGAATGGATCGCCAAACCTGAATAGTAATTTCCTGGAATAAGTCTTCCCGGTCCATAGGTGTATATCCATAGGCCTGAACTATTTTAAAGATGAGACCTTTGTACTGGTGTAGCCACTCTGTAAAAATATGCTGGTGTTCCCGTTCGGTCACTGGGCGTAGTTTTTTATTATTAGTCCCGGTAAAGGAATGATTTCTTACAGGAACGGGAAGCAATTACATATTTTATTGCATTAGAATTTAACTATTAGTTGATTGCAGTAGATATACAAATGAGCAATTTCATTAATTGGTTCAGCAGTCTGCCGGCACTATCAGGATATTACCAGAGACAACGCATTTGGTCATGGGAAAAGATCAAAAAGTTAACGGAGGAATGGAGGCCACTGGAGAAGCCTAGGATCTGTCACAGCCGACTTTTAGCGAAACTGTAAATGGAGTGACTGTGTGCAGGAAAGCTGCTCGCACGGGTCTGTGGGGGAACGGGGAGGCAACGAAGCGCTCTACCCGGAACCTGTTAATACAGGAGTTATTAGGATTTCAACAGGTTATAGATATTTTAAAACTCAATAATAGAAAGTGGGGGCATGCTGTAGCGATGTCTCCATTTGCAAGTGCAATTGTATAAGCATCTACTATTTCATTAGCTGTTATAAAACAACACTACAGCTCTATCGGTGTTATTTCAAAACCTGGTAAGGGCGCTCGACTTTTTATTTTACCCTGCTTTATCCGTGACCAGTTTTTGAAGAATTTAATTGAGTCATGGTTTTGAACATGGTTATTTTACTAGAAACCTATGGCTTGCGGATGCAAATTTGTAAGAATGGCTCAGAAAAAAAGCCCCATGCGGGGCTTTCAAATTGGCAGTAAATTATTTAATAATTGTTTTCATTATAACTATTCCTGTTATTGAAACCGCCCTGGTCACTATTTCGCGAAGACCTGCCTTCTTTTGGTTTGGCTTCAGATACGCTGATAGACCTGTTTTCAACCGTTTTACCATCCAATTCTGCAATTGCTTTTTGGGATGCAGCTTCATCAGACATTTCAACAAAGCCGAAGCCTCTTGATCTGCCCGTTTCGCGGTTTGTAATAACTTTAGCTGAGGTAACTTCTCCATAAGGAGCAAAAAATTCTTTTAAGTCTTCATCCTGAACGCTGAAGCTTAAATTGGAAACATAAATGTTCATTCCATGAAATTAAATGATGAGTAATTTCTGAGGAAAGCAAGAAGTAAGAAACTAACTATAATGCAGATGTACTAAGCAATGTAATTAATGGATACTAATGCGAGGCTCAAAATAACTGGGTGAAGCTAGTCTTAATTTACTGAAGTAACTAATCGAATTTGTTAAACCATTGCCATATTTACCATTTAGCGTTTATCCGGGATTCATTAACGGAAACCAGCTTGCCATCAAACATTGTTTGGTTAAGCGATTCTATCGCCTGGCGGGCTTCTCTGTCAATAGGCATTTCGATTATTCCATTACGTTTTGACCGGCCGTTTAATTTATCCCTCACCACTTCAGCCGATGTTACACTACCAAAGGAGGAAAATAATTTTCGCAAATCACGATCCTCGGTATTCAAACTAAGATTTAAGATCTGTATGTTCATATTGGCTATTTGATAATACTATTTAAGCCACGATACGGTGGCCCTTAACGCTACTTGAGTTGTTAGCCGGAATTGTTTCTTCCACACTGATGTAGTAATTCATAAACCGGCTGTTATTGAGTTCACTAATAACAATCTGGCCTGCCTTATATTCTATTTCAACCAACGCCATTCCCTCTGAGTAGCCGTTTTGCGCATTAATTACTATCCTGGCCTCAGATACCAAACCAAACGGATGAAGAAGATTTACCAGCTGGGAAGCGGTAGTGAACCTGTTCAAATTGCTGATTAATAAACGCATACTATTTAATTTACTTTGTTAAGGGAAGTGACGAGGTAAAGTGTAGGAGAGCAGATAAGAAATTACACAATAGAAGGTCAGCTTTAAAGGTACGCTTTTTTGCGGTAACGATCTATTTTATTATTTGAGGTTACAAATCATCCCCTTTTAGAAGAACAACCCCCAAAGGTTAAATGGTATTTGTGTTGTTTATTGAGCTACCTTCACTATATATGAAATTACAGGTTAACAGGATCAATGTGCGCTTGGATCCAGATGTAAGAAAAGTAATTCCCCGTTTTTTTAATACAGGTGATGAACGTTCCCGGACGCTTATTGACAGGGTGATGCTGTTGTCAGACAGTCAGGTAAATGAATTATTATTACAGGTTCAACAAGAATTTTATAAACGCTATAGTAATATCCGGCTTGTTTTTGAAATGCATTTTGAATTGGTAAAGCACTTGTTAACGGAAAAGGAGTGCCTTGCTTTATCCTTCGAAAAAAAATTGTTAATAGGGTCTTATTTTACCATGGAATATTCATTGGAGCATGCGGCTTTGTTCAACCCTTCTATCGTGGAAGATCCAGACCAGTCCGATACGGCAGCGGGGGAAAAAAATGTGATCGTCAGTTTCAGGGCTACAGGGGAAGGTCATATATCTTCGCTTGTATTTAAACGGGCAAAACTTGATAAAAATGCAAAGATCCATTTTGAGCCTTCCGGGAAGTATATGAACCAGGGCAGAATTACTCAACAGAAACGGAATAACAAAAAAGCATTTAAGGAATTATTATCCCAATACCCATTTCCGGAAGAGATTCGCACCGATATTTTAAACCAGTTGAAAGATACTTTTTCTTATAGAGAGATAGAATTGATCTTAAAAAATGCCCTGCAGCATATAGAGACCGGAATGGCGAAAAACAAACTTAAATATGATATCCTCAGCCTGGTAAATACCAGTTATGAAGTTCATTTTTTGCAGGAATCTTTATTGTCGGAAAGGGTTATTTTCCCGGCAACCTTTACTGAAAAGAACGGTATTGAAGATGCCCGGTTTATAAAATTTACTGCCGAAGACGGCGCTGTCACTTATTTTGCCACCTATACAGCTTATGATGGTTCTTTTATTTTACCACATTTAATAGAAACAAAGGATTTTTTACACTTTAAAATGTCGCCTCTTCACGGAAAAGCGGCTGTTAATAAAAACCTGGCTTTGTTTCCCAGGAAAATCAATGGTCAATATGCCATGATCTCCCGTGTTGACGGAGTTAATAACTATATAATGTTCTCTGATGACCTGTATTTGTGGGAAACAGCTATGTTACTACAACAGCCCATGTATCCATGGGAATTTGTACAAATAGGCAATGCCGGATCACCCGTAGAAACGGAAAAGGGATGGCTGGTAATAACCCACGGCGTGGGGCCTATGCGTAAATACTGCCTCGGTGCCAGCTTGTTCGATTTAAACGATCCAACCAAAGAGCTGGGACGCTTAAAAGAACCGTTATTGATGCCTGATGAGGATGAATGGCACGGTTATGTACCCAATGTGGTTTACTCTTGCGGAACTATCATCCATCAGAACAATTTATTTATTCCTTATGCCATATCTGATTATGCTACCTCATTTGCTACAATCCCATTGTCGACGTTATTACAAGCTATGAACTAAAGTTACAAACCACAGCGTTGATGGGCCACCTTTTCGTACAATTGCATATAATGTATGGCCATTACCTGGCTACTGAATTTATCCAGGGCATGTTCCCGGCACGCCTGTCTGCTGATCGATTTAATGTTATCCAAAGCTATCACTGCCTCTTTGATGTTCCGAACTATAAACCCTGTTCTTCTATCTTTGATCAGTTCCGGCATGGAGCCACGGTTAAAAGCAATTACTGGTGTGCCGCACATCATCGCTTCTGCTACGCTAAGCCCAAATGGTTCCTCAAAATTAATTGGGTGTAATAATGCCAGCGTATTCGCCAATAGCTCATTACGCAGCGCAGGCCCAACATTGCCTTTGTATATAATTGACGTATCATTGAGGTAAGGAACAACTTTTTCTTTAAAATAATCTTCATCCTGTACGAGGCCGCAAAGAATTAATCTTTTATTTGATTGAATGGCAATCTGGATAGCCTCATAAGCGCCCTTATGCGGATGAAATCTTCCAAAATACAACAGGTAATCTCCTGCACCCTGGCCAAATTGAAACTGTTCTTCATTAATACCGTTGTAAACGGTATCGAGGTACTGCAGTTCAGGGTGCCTGTTGCTGTGGCTGATTGATACATACGATGCGTGCGCATTATATTTTTTATATACCGGAACAATTTGTTCAGAAGAAAACCCATGAATGGTGGTAATAACCGGGCACCTGATTAATCGGGAATAGGTGAGGGGAAGAAAATCAAAATGATTGTGTATGATGTCAAATTGTGAAGCTTGCTCCATAAGATTGGATATATGCAGGCATTCCCAAACCTTTGCATCGGCAGGATGTTCGCCTAATGATGTTCTACACACCGATTGCAGTTTTGCCTTCGTAACAGAATCTCCGGTGGCAAATAAAGTAACATCCATCCCGTTTTTTACCAATGCTTCTGTTAAAACAGAAGCCACCTGTTCCCACGGACCATAATTTACAGGCGGAGTTCTCCAGGTTATTGGTGCAAGCATCGCTATTTTCATGCTGATAAAGTTGAGGCTACCACCAGGTGCGATATCCAATAGGCCAGAGTGCTTTCAGCGCCCTGGTTTAAATTAATTCCTTCAGTATGCAAGCCGTCTGCGCATCCCCCGGTTGAAAAATCGTACAGGGAAAGCCCCATATCATTATCGCCCAGGAACCATTGGTAGCATTTATACATGCGGGCCAGGTACAATTGTTCACCGGTAAGCCTGAATGCCTGTTGATAAAATAGTACCATTGCCATTGCGTCTATGCCCTGTTGATCAAACGTGGCTATGGGGCCACCCTGTTTATGCCATCCGAGGTTTCCAATTGGTCTGAATGTATCATAAAATACTTTAGATTCCAGGAAAGCCATGGATTCAAAGGCGATCGTCAGGAATTCATCCTGTTGAGTTACTTCAAATGCATTTAATAAAGCCAGCGGCAGCATGGCATTGTCATAAGTAAGAATGGGTTCAAACCAATGCCAGTCGCTGCTTTTGCTATGCTTATACATGGCAACCATTTTATCGGCAAGATTAATTACCATATTTCTTTTTCTGTCATCGGGATATTGATATTTAATAATCTGGCTAATGCCTACAATGGTATTGGCAATACCGCGGAGAGAAGTAAGTTTATTAACATGCGGGTATGCTTTAGTAAATATTCCATGAGCTGTTCTGGTCAATAAGTGAGATGGACCTTCATTGATCAAATAACCCAGCGCCATCATGGTTCTTCCGAATGAATCCTCTGAACCCCGGTCTTCTGTGGCTGTCATCGTGTAACTCAAAAAATTTCGGAAATATCCGTCTTCGCTTTGCATGTAATGAATAAAACTCAGGTAAACCAGCAAAAGGTCGTGGGTAATCTGATCTCTCTTATTATTCTTACAAGCCCAAACAGCAAATAGCAAAGCGCGTGCATTATCATCGATGCAATAACCTTCTTTTCTGTTAGGCATTGCAAACAGGGCGTGCTGAATAATACCGGTTTTATCTGTTAAATTGCTGATATGCTTGAAATTTAAATCAGGCATTTGTGATATTGTAAACAAAGCTGGTTGTGATAAAAGCAGCGTATCATCTGTGTTCATAAATTTTTTTTTAAAATCTGGCTATTAATTGGTCGGTCACCCCGGTTTTAACAACCGGTTTTTTCAGAATTGTATGAAACAATTCCAGATGTTTTGCAGCAACTTTTTTCCAGGTGGTATCTTTTGTTTTTAAAGCCGCATGATGCCCCATTTGTATTCTTACGGTGTTATTCTGTAGCAGGTAAATAGCATTTTCTGCCAGTTCATGTTCCTGGCCCGGTTCAATGATAATGCCGGTTTTTTCATCCAGCATTTCTTTTGCCAGAACGAATGAATTGGAAATAATGGGGCAGCCTGCACTCATGGCATATAGAAAAGTACCGCTTACTGCTTGATCGGGGTCTCTTGAAGTGAATAGGTATATGTCCGTCAATGCCAGATATTCCATTAGTACCTGGGTTGGCACATATTCATTCACCAGCCGTACATTATTCTGGAGGTTATTGTCATCGATTAATTTTTGTAGGTAGTTACGGTATTGTTCACCTTCCTTTTGCAGCAGGTTGGGATGCGTAAGTCCCAATACAATATAAATGGCTTGCGGAATTTTTTCACAGATCTCTTTCATGGCCAGTATTCCCTTTTCTATTCCTTTATTAGGGCTTAATAAGCCAAAGGTGGTTAGCACCTGATTATGTATAAGATCGTATTTATACTTCAGGTCATTAGGATCGATTTTACTATTAGAAGGAGTGCCGTGTGGTATAATTATGATTTTTCCTGGGCTCAGCTGGTAATCGGCTGTCAATAACCTGGCAGAGTTGGAAGTCATTACGATTATCTTATCGGCCAGTAATCCTATTTTCTGAACCAGTTTTAATCTTTGTTCATCAGGAGCTGGTAACACCGTGTGAAACCGGATGATGAAAGGTTTATCAAGCAGCGCCAGAAACCCCAATAAAAATTCACCAAGGTTACCGCCATATAAGCCAAATTCATGTTCAATGCAAATAAGTTCAATTTGGGGATCATCATTGATTTCATTAGCCGTTTCAATGCAGGAGGTTAAATTATAACTATCCATGACGATTGAAACCGGTAACGGATATGGGTGAGCTATGGCTTTTTTATAAAGCGCACAAACAGAGATTGAAAAATCTTCGTTTAACTCCGAAGCAATTGAAGCCGTAAGGTCCTGTGTAAAACTTGCTATGCCACATTTTACAGGCGGGAAAGTGCTGATGAAAAGTATTTTTGATCGTGAATGAGAAATTGTCATACTAATATTTTTTAGTAATTAATAAAGGGACAGTACTGACTGGCTCAATGCAATAAGATGTTACCTGGAGTGAACAGGACTACAATTAATTGTAGTTACAAATCGGATGAGTCAATATGAAGGATCTGTGGGATTATCTTCAAAAGAGTAAGTGAAGGTAGTCTATTTATTCGACTGCAACTATTAATTTACGAATAGTCAGAAAATGCACGTGCCTTTAAGAGGTAACTAACTCCATTTTTCTCCCAGCACAAAAGACACCATATAGATGAGCTTTATCCCTTTACAGGAAGTATAACATGTAACTCCGTTACTTCCCCCTTCTATTGAGTGTACATATATTTCTCCTTTATGATTTAACACTATATTTTTACCAATCCGCACAGCAAATGGAGGAAATCAAAAATCTTGCTGCAATTGAACAATTGGATTGGCCTTATATTACTAAATGGATAAATAAGCTAAATTTGAAGTCGTTTAATTTAATTGAATATGAATGATACTATGACTAGGCTCTACACCCTCTATTGTCAACAATAATTACATCTTGCCTCGCAGCATAAAGATCCCGGTTTCCAAAGCCTAGTTTTATCAATACAGGTTTCAGAATTCTTCTTTCCAGCATTCTGTCATCAATACTTAATCCATTAGGGGAGGGGAATACAAGATCATCAGGTTGTTTACCGGCAATCTGTTTTTCAAGCAGAATAATCAAATCATCCGTTAAGGGTAAATACCTGGCATTATCCGTTTTGGTTCCTTTCTGTATCCTGGCTGCATGATTAGAGCCCTTAACAGTACGGGCAAAGGATTCAGAAATTTCAACCTGTTTGTTTACAAGATTGGGAAGTATGATAATTGTACAGTGCAACAAACCCGGTAAAAGATGGAGGTGGTTGGCTACCCGATTGCAAATCCATGTCAGCTACAAGGTGTGTTCCTTTTAGCTGCGCACGGAGTGAGTTTGTGACAATTAACAAAATCATATTTAAAACGATAATAGCTTGAAGTCTCATATTTAAGATTTATAACAAGAGAAATCCGCATGAATGTCACAGAGTAATGGCAGTCAAAATATTAGACACATCTCACCATAGTGTTTCGCCAGGTATGCAATGTTTTGCCAGCTAAACAGTTCATTTTTTACTAAAAGGGCTAAATGGCCGCCATATCCGGCAGGCATCTTTTAAATTCTATTTTTTTTGCAGATTTATCGATTTTAAAAGGGGAGAAGGTATTGTGAATAGTGTCTTTAGTTTATAGAAGGAAACTCCCGGGTCAGAATCAGCCCAACAGGAAAAACTCGCCCGTGTTTCCACAAATCATTTAACTATTTAAAAGTAAACATGAAAGCAAATAAAGGAATCCTAATTGGAAAGAATGTGAGAAATGGTAAAAGACGATAAGGCCGGAGTAAATAAACAGGGATGAACAGCGAAAAGATATGATATTATAATCCCTGCGTGATTGATACAAATCTAAAAAATCTATTATGAAAAGTAATGGTAAAGAAAAATCAAAATCCTCAGAAGGAGCAACGGCTCAAAACAATATTCAGCGTTCCGTTCTTCCTATTCCGTATCAAAAACCAAATATACTGACAACGTATGATGCGAAAGATCCGGACACAAAATTTCCCCCTATTACACCTTTGCTTCCACCCCCAGGTGCACCCAATGTGCTGGTCATCCTGCTCGATGATGTTGGTTTCGGGGCTTCCAGCACCTTCGGTGGCCCGATCAACATGCCAAACGCTGAAAAGTTAGCAGCCAATGGTCTTAAGTACAACCGGTTTCATACCACCGCTTTGTGCTCACCTACACGTGCTGCTTTACTCACCGGGCGCAACCACCATACCGTTGGCATGGGCGGTATAACGGAAATCGCTAGTGGAATACCAGGTTATAACTCTCTTATACCTAATACCTGTTCGCCCATTTCCCAAACTTTGAAGTTAAATGGCTACGCCACTGCTCAATTTGGCAAATGCCATGAAGTACCCGTATGGCAAACCAGCCCTGCCGGGCCGTTTGATCAATGGCCAACAGGTGGCGGAGGCTTTGAATATTTCTATGGTTTTATCGGCGGCGAGGCGCATCAATGGTATCCTTCCTTGTATGAAGGTACTACACCAATTGAAGTGAAAAAGACACCTGAAGAGGGGTATCATTTCATGGCGGATATGACCGATAAGGCCATCGGCTGGATTGGACAGCAGAAAGCTTTGATCCCCGACAAACCTTTTTTCATATACTTTGCACCGGGTGCTGCCCATGCACCGCACCACGTACCAAAAGAATGGGCCGATAAATATAAAGGCAAGTTTGATGATGGCTGGGACAAGCTTCGTGAAGAAACTTTTAAACATCAAAAGAAATTAGGTGTCATTCCCCAGGATTGCCAACTTACCGAACGTCATAAAGAAATTCCTGCCTGGGATGATATGCCGGAAGCGCTTAAACCAGTACTTCGACGGCAGATGGAAGTGTATGCGGGATTTGTGGAATACGCTGATCACCACATCGGACGCATGCTTGACACCCTCGAAAAACTAACCCTGCTTAATGATACACTTATCTATTACATTATTGGTGATAATGGCGCCTCAGCGGAGGGTACACTCAATGGCACGTTCAACGAAATGATCATTTTCAATGGGGCAACTAACATTGAAACACCTGAATTTCTGATGTCAAAGCTGGATAAACTCGGTGGCCCCGAGTCCTATAACCACTACGCGGTAGGTTGGGCACACGCTATGAATACACCTTACCAGTGGACAAAACAAGTAGCCTCACACTGGGGAGGTACACGTAATGGTACTATTGTGCACTGGCCTAATGGGATCAAGTCCAAGGGCGAAATACGGTCACAGTTTCATCATGTCATTGATATAGCGCCTAGTATTTTGGAAGCAGCCGGTCTTCCTCAACCGCTCATGGTCAATGGTGT
The DNA here is from genome assembly GCF_017742245.1 of Niastella soli. Lineage (GTDB taxonomy): Bacteria > Bacteroidota > Bacteroidia > Chitinophagales > Chitinophagaceae > Niastella > Niastella soli. The sequence continues at coordinate 596,031 of NZ_JAGHKO010000004.1, read as the reverse complement.
TCAGCAGCATCCTATTGAAGGAGTTAGTATGCTCTACTCCTTTAATGATGCAAACGCCGCCGAACAGCACGAAACCCAGTATTTTGAGATGTTTGGCAACCGTGGCATTTATCATAAGGGCTGGACTGCGGTAACGCGGCACAAAACACCCTGGGTGTTGACGGGTGAGAATATCCCTCCTTTCGATGACGACAACTGGGAACTCTATGACACCAATAAAGACTGGAGCCAGGCGAGCAACCTGGCCAGGGAAATGCCGGAAAAGCTCCACGACCTACAACGACTCTGGCTGATTGAGGCTGCGCTGCATAATGTACTTCCACTTGATGACCGTGTCATGGAAAGGTTCAATTCAGACCTGGCGGGTAGACCTGTGTTGATCCATGGAAACACCCAACTGCTCTTTGGCGGTATGGGCAGATTATCGGAAAATTCAGTTCTAAATATGAAGAACAAGTCTCATGCTGTTACTGCCGAAATCAATGTTCCTGATTCAGGTGTTAATGGTGTGATTATAGCACAGGGAGGCAACATTGGAGGATGGAGCCTTTACGTTAGCGACGGCAAACTTAAATACTGCTACAATTTGCTTGGTTTAAAATACAACTATATCGAAGCGAACAGTGCGCTTCCAGCAGGAGATCACCAGGTGCGTATGGAGTTTGACTACGCGGGCGATGGCCTTGGCAAGGGGGGATCAGTGTCGCTGTTCGTTGATGGCCAAAAGGTTGGTGCTGGCAAAGTCACTGCCACTGCGGCCATGATTTTCTCTGCCGATGATGGCTGTGATGTGGGACAAGATACGGGCTCTTCGGTATCGGAAGATTATGGTCCACGGGGAAACGAATTCACTGGAACGGTTAAAGGGGTACAGCTTTCAATTGTAGACGCTGTTGGCTCCTCCGGCCAGATAATTGAACCTGAGAAAGCCATCGCTTTGGCAATGGCAAGGCAGTGAGTATTTGCATAGATCCCCGGGAAGGGCATTAATTCTTAATGCTGCCAAAATAACTGACCATTCCTCACACATGGATCTTAAAAAGAATGTAGATGATTCAGTTGTCGAATGAATAGAGCATGGACACGCCTTCTATTGGTTTTTGCATAACACCATTTTAAATCAGGAAATTTAATGGTGAGGTAAACTGGGTTGAGATCGATGTAGACAAGGATGCAGAAGATGTTGATCACTATATCAAACCCGAAGAACGGCTTGCCCTGGCAATGGGAATACAGTGAGGAATAAAATAGGGACTTCATAAGGATCATAAATCTCAGAAAAAAATAAAAAGGGAACATGTCATTCAAATGATCTGTTTGGGACCACCCGGAGCTTTTCGAATCCCATCGAAACATAAAAAGTAAATCGACTACGGTGATGAAAATAATCATTCTGCTTGCATCGTGTCAAAAGCGGACACCAATTGTTCATTTTTGGTACGGCCTGTGAGGCCTGGGTACGCTGGAACCACTTGGCCATATTGCAGAAGAGGGTTTTGACCTGGCATTTGACGTCAATGTCAAAGGGACGCTATTTACTGTTCAAAAAGCATTACCACAAAGTGACGCAATTGAATTGTTTGAGGATTCATTATATCCTTAAAAGAGAGGGTCTTCGCTACCAGGCGAAGACCCTCTTTTCTTTTAGTATTCTTCTTACTGGATGATTAGTTTACCACTGGTTAATTGTCCTTTGTTGTTCTGTATGCTGTAGTAATACATACCGCTCAAAGAACCCGGCAGGGTTATACTTTGATTACCGGTAGCAAGAATACGGCTGAACACCAATCTTCCCATGGCGTCATTTACCCGCAATACACCATCATTTTCACTGCAAACCACCTGTATATGCTCTCCCTTTTTAATAACATTCGGGTACAGGGCAGTTTGGAGTTTTCCGGTTTCCAACAGAATGGTGTTGGAATAATAAGTGGAATCCCTGTCGGTTACTTTAATGCGATAGTAATTCTTTCCATTTCCTGGCAGATCGTGTTTAAAGTCGAAATTAAAGGTACAGGCATCCCATCCTTTCGGTTTGCCGATGCTGCTGAAATTAATTCCATTATCGCTTTGTTCTACATCGAATATGGCCCATTTGCGCAGGCACCTGAATATCCAGCTCAGTACATTGGCTCGTCCCTGTGGTTGACCGTTAAAGTTTTCAACCATTAACGGAGTTCCCTTAAGGTTGGTTTGTACGGTAAATCCGCCAAAACCGCTGGCATCGAAGGTGATTTCCCAACGTTTGGCTGTTGCATTCCATACGATGTCGCTGTCGGCAGGATCTATGAGCAATCCATCATCGCTGTAACTACAGGGAAGTCCGGTGCCATTACTGGTGCTGCCTTCATAATAAGCGATGCGTACATTGGCTTTGCCAGCGGCATCGCCCGGGTTAGCCGGCAGGTTCAGGAAGCTTAAGAAATCGGTATTGAATGCTGTGAACTCAGCCTGGGTAAAAAACAGGGTAACCTTGCCTGTAGCCGAAGCTGCATTTACGGCAGGCAACAACTGGTAATGCCGGGCCACAAATGGAATACCGCAATCATGAGGCACTTTCGACTCTATCCACACATTGGCGGTAACAGTACCACTGATTGCACTGGCGCCAGCCGGCGATACCTGTGCAATGAGGCGGCAGTTGTTATCGACGAACAGGTTGCTGGTGGAAATGTCCCTGGTATTTTTGGTGTCCCTGGTAACCAGGTTGGCTGTCATCAGCGGCTGGCTGTACACTACGGAGCGGATCTTGTAATCGAAGCCGGGATTTACCCATATAATTCCATCTCCTGAAGTAAGCGAACGATTGTCGATGCGGGTGTTTTCGCGGCGCAGGCTCCAATTGGCCGCACTGCCTGAATCCCGATAAACCACTACATAATAATCGGCGCCATTTGTTACAGCAATATTCAGATCGCTAAGGTCAACATAATTCCATGAAAAGGCGCTGACCGTTGTATCAGGCAGTAGCAATTTCCCCAGTAACGCACCGGGTGTGCCGGCACTATCGGCGCGTACTTCCATTACCAGGGCTGTTTTTGTAATGGAGGTATGGTAATAAGCGCCCCCTAAGCTGCCGGTTATATCAGGTGTAAAGCGTGTGGCAATACGTTGCGTGGTGAACGTTACACCCAGGTCTTCCGGAACAAGATTGGAAGCATCGTATTGATAGGTTTTACGGTTCACCGGTGAACAATTGAACCCAGCCCCAACGGCCCGGTAAATATCCAGGCGGCCATACCCCCAGGTAGTATTAGGCGTAGGGCCGGCTGTTTCGGTCAATGAGTCTTTGGTTGTATTGGAAAAAAGAAGGTTGCGAAGCTGCGAAACGCTTGCTGTAGGATTTGCCTGTAACAGCAAGGCTACCGCACCCGTAACCACAGGGGCCGACATACTGGTTCCCTGGTTCTTTCGATACAACCCCGGGTAAATGATATCTGTCGCAGCGGCCGTACTGCTGCGGGAGAATGCCGAGATCACATGTTGCCCAATGGCAGCGATCTCTGGTTTCAATACCCCATCGCGGCGCGGGCCATGGGAACTGAAAGTAGCAATGGCATCCATTCTGGCGGTGGTGCCGTAAAAGGCGCCATTGGCGGCATAGGTAAACCAGGAAGGCCTTCCTACATAAGCTGCTGTGGTGATGGCTGAGGTGGCGTTACCCGGTGATCCCACGAGGTAATCGCTGTTGCCGCCCACAAGAGATAACGCAGAGAATGAGGTATTTCTGTAATACATCCAACCGTGCAAAGACAGCGTATTGGTGGTATTGTTGGTGAGCGAAAGCGTCCACGTGCCTACCGGATTGATCAAATTGGTGCCATTCCTTTGAACATATATGTCTATATAGCGGTCGCCATTGCCCACATCAATTTGATTGCTCAGGAACACATTGAAGCCATTGCCTAATAACTGTCCGATAATATTCTGGTTGGCATTGGCAGTTACTGACCCACCAACGCCCGGTGCAGAAAAAGTAGCCGAAATATTGCTGCTATCGTTTATATACACGCGGTATTGGAACATGTCGGACGCTGTAACGGCCGGCACGTTGAAGGAGATGGTTCCGGTGCCGGCACCTGCTATATCCAACTGGTTATGGATATTGCTGCCATTATCGTTACCGGCAGAAATAACTACTGCACGTCCGGGCCCGGAGGCGGTAAAATCATCTATTACCAGTTCGTATTCGCGGGAGCCATCGTGAGGGCCAAACTGACCGCCAATGCTCATATTCAATACAACCGGTCTGCCCAGGGCTGTAGCCAGGTTCTTCAGATAAGCAATGCCATTGATTACATTGGTGTTTGAAAAAGAGCCGTCACCGCCTTTGATAACAACGATGTCGGCCTCAGGCGCCATACCGGTGTATTTGCGGGTAAGGGGCAGGGCAGCGCCATTTCCGGTAGCGGTGCCAGCCACATGGGTACCATGACCATTGATGTCGCGTTCCCGAACGAAGTTAGTAGGCGTACCATCGAGCTCATCATTGATCTGTTCGCGGGTGTATTCAACACCATAACCCATACCTACAGGAGAAACTTCTCCGGCAACAGGGGTAATGGTTTGGTCCCAGATACGCAAGATGCGGCTTTTGGTAGTGTCATTGGGATCGCGGAAGTCGCGATGCAGCCAATCGATACCCGAATCAAAAATGGCAACGATAACGCCTTTGCCCTTGTATACCGTGTTGTTAAGCTTTCCCTGGTGTAACAGGGAAGCGCCGCTGCTGGCAACTGCAATGTCGTTGTGCAGTTCATCCATCACGGGCGCAGCAATGTAATTAACGCCGGGCAAATTCGATAGCTGCGTTATTTGTTCTGGCGTAACCCAGGCCGTTACAAAATGCGGGTACACCGCGTTTACCAGTACACCACTATTGCGAAGCGAGTTGGCATCGGTCGTATATACAATACAATCATAGCGCTCGCCGCCAGGTTGGCCGGGGGCTACCTGTACTTGTGTGGGCGTGGTTTTAAATGCAGGTGAATAAGTCCCTGCTTCCTGCCGCGCATTGAGTTGCGTTAACACAAATTTGAATGCGGGATCGATCTTATCTTCCGGTGACCGATTCTGCGTATATCCGGATACGTATAGCAGTACCGAAAGAAAAGTAAGCAGGATTGATTTGTTTTGAAAAAATGTTGCGACAGGAGCGTACACAACAAGAGGATAACCCTTGGGAGTAGATTTTCTCATAGACCAGGTATTTGATTAATGTTTAATGGAGATAAGCAATTTAACGAAAACTCCCGTTCACTGCTTCATGGGATTTGGGTAAGTTAACCTCCGGCATGACGGCTGCCGTTAGTAGGCTGTGCTGGAGTAGCCACGGCCGTGACTGCCCAGGGTGAAACGGAGATAACGGTAATACCCTTCTTTTTAAGCGCTTTGGGATTGGTGGTATGAATAATACAATCTACTTTTTTTAATAACGTGTCTGATTCGAGCTTTCTCACCAAATCATACTCACGTTGCGCCACCCCACCTACTATGCCGAGCCCATTCTCGATATTATTATACACGATCACTTTCTCCGACGATAGATTATCATTCTTTTCGTGCGTCAGGCATCAGCTTCAAAACGTATCAATGTTTTTTCTTGGGGTATCGTACCGTTAGGGTTTACCCATTCAAAGACGTGGTACATTCGTATGCGGTAAAAGTTTTGTACTGCCGCATCATTGTTCAGCTGAAGGTTTATGGTTGCTTTTAAAGTGGAGTTATTAGCCTGTGTTTGCGTGAGTTTCTTGACCTTAGGATAAAAGATGGCGTGATTAGAAAGATGATCGACAAATGGCTCAAAGCCGGCGTATTGGACAACGGACAGCTTATGTATCCGACAGAGGGTACCCCGCAAGAGGGAACGATCTTACCACTGATCAGTAACATTTATCTGAGTAGATTCCGAAACTCAGTAAACCAGATGTGAGGGTACCGACATTCAGCTCGATCGTTCGCTGTAACTGTAAAGACAGAAATGTGGAATATTGTCAGACGAAAATTTTAGCCTTTATTTCTCATATTGCCAGAACCGGCCTTTGCCTTCCGAGATCCATTCGATGGACTGGGTGGTTCTGGTCTCACGGGTGGTATCCGTTTTGGCATCGTTAAGCCATTTGGCGTATTCCTTTCTGAAGGAGGGTGATTTGCTTTCAAATACCTTTTTGGCCTTAGGGTGCTTGTTTAGCCGTTCGAGGAAAAAGGCGGGCACTTCAACGGGGACTTGTTCTTTTTTTGACGGCGTTGGCTTTTTAACACCGCTTGCATTGATGGCTATGATCTCCTTTAAATAGCCGGTCAGTATCTTTTCTGAAGGTAGTTCGGACAACGTTTTTATTTTGTCCATATAGCCGAACTTCTTCCCGGCTTTTACGCTTTCTTTCATTCTGGGGTCTTTAAGCTGATCTGCGTTAAAGAGGCTGAATGAGATGTGGCCCTTGTAGGCGCCGAGGGTGCAAAGGGTGACTCCCTTGTAAGAAAAATGCGGTAACGCCCATTTTATTTCTTCATCAACTTCCGGGCAGGCGTCGTGAATAAGTTCTCGTAAGTGGAATAGTATTGGTTTGGCGAAATCAGCCGCCTTTGCGATGTAGGTGTCGATCTTCGGGTTGGTTTGTTTCATGTTTTTTATTGTGTAGGTAATCGATCAGCATCTAGGCACACGAGTTCCCTTAGGTGAGGTCCCTGATGATCATCCATTGGACATCGGCCTTGGAGGCTACGTGTATCGTAATGAGCACTTCGGTCGTCCTGAGGGCATCGCTGATCCGTTTTGATGTTCCCGGAAGAAGACGCTTTTGAGGTTCTTTACCGACGGGCTGATGAATACCGGGTCTGTCATAGCTGAATCTATGTAGCAAAGAAACTAAGAACCGGCTGACGCTGCTGGTTTAAATCTTGGATAGACTGGTAAATTTGCTCACTTGTGCTTTTTCCGGTACTCGGAGGGGGATTCTCCGGTCTGACTCCGGAAGAATTTCCCGAAGTTGGCGGGATCGGAAAAGTTGAGCTGGTAGGCGATCTCTGCGATACCGGAGTCGGTATGCCGGATGAGGGATTTGGCCTCGCCGGCCAATCTTTCGGAAATAAAGGCCAGTGCGTTCTTACCAGACACTTGTTTAACAGATTGGGAGAGATAGTTGGCTGTCACAGACAGCATATCAGCATACTCCTGGACCGTCCGTTTATCGAGGTAGTGATTGTTGACGAGCTGGATGTATTTCTTCAATAGTATTTGTTGGGGTGTAGCCAATCCGATGTCTTTTTTTCTTTCGACACTGAAATCTTCAAGGTAGTACAACAAGCCCAGCAATTTAAGCCGGGCTTCCATGTGCTGGTCTTTTGCCGAGTTGTCGTAAGCCTGGAATACCGCTTCGAAATGCGGAGCTAACCGGTCGTAAGTGGCGTGATCGAACTTGAAGAGATTCGTGTGCAGCAGATCGAACAGGAGAAAAGTGCGATGAAAGTCCTGTTTGAAGAAGGAAAAACATTCTGCCTTGAAATAGACGATGTACCCTTCAAGCTCATTGTTGTGCGAAAAGCTGTAGATCAGGTTGGGGGCGTGGAAGACCATATAGGAATCCGGATTATTGATCCGCTGGTCGTCATAATTCACTTCGATCTGACCGGTGTTCCGGAAGAGCGCAAAAAAATAGAAGGAACGTTTGAAGGGCGGTCGGTATACCTGGAGCACTTCGTCGATCTTTTTCAGACGTAAGCAATAGAAATCCGGGTTGTTTGTTTTCCCGGACCAGGGAATAGATGCCAGGAAGTCATTGATCTCTGTGTAAAAAGGAATAGAAAGTGTGGCTTTTTCCATGAAAGGTTAAATCTAGGGATTTTCCAATTGACAGCAAAGTCGCCTTTTATAAGGGAATTATAAAACCGTTAGGTGTAAAAGTGCACATCAAAAAAATATTAGCTGACCGACAAAGAAGGAAGAGCGTAACTACCACCAGAGAACGCTATTGACTCTGGCAGGAAGAAAGGCAAGCAAGTATTGTGTTAGATGTACTTTGTTTTATAAAAACAGGAAAAAACTGTAATTTAGCGTCCACCCCAACCATTCATGAAATTTATATTTTCACTTGTTTTGCTGCTTGTGTGTGAATGTTTTGGCGTCAGGGCGCAGCAATCCCTTATTAAACCCTTTATTGAAGCCTGGAAGGTTATTGATACTTCCCAAAGTTCCCGGGCGCAGGTCCTCTACGATTCATTGCACCGGAAAAAAGATACCGCTCACTATCTGCAGGTTATTGGTCAGCTTTCTCAATACTTACAGGGTCATCCCGACAAGCGACTGGAAGCTCGCAGTATTGTATACCAAACCCTTGGGGCCCTTGAATTTAACTACCCAACAGATCACTATATTGGTCTCATGCAAAAGGCCATGAGGCTGGCCGGTGAGCTCGAAGATGATCAACTGGCTGCTGAAATATATAGTTTATATGCCGGGATGGCCGGTCCTGAAAACTATCTGTTGTACAATCTCAAAGCCATTGAGCTGCAGAAACGCATTGGCCTGGAGCATTTTTTCTACGTGTATACCAGATTGTTTGATGTGAGCAGGGCGCTGTACCTGAACCAGGATTACAGGCGAAGCATTACTTATGGACTGGATTGCCTGAATACCAAAATTACCGACCGGAATCATTATGACCCGATGGTGTACGTATATCAACTGGATATTCTGGGCGCCTGTTATAAAAGGCTGGGGCAGTACGACAGTGCTGCTTATTATTACGAAAACCTGATCAGGCATATTCCCAGCGCTACTACTGATGACCGTAAAAAGGAATTGTGGCTGGGAATAGGCAAAGGTAATCTTGGTCATATCAAGGTCCTGCAGGGAAAATATGAGGAGGCCTTTCCCCTGGTAGCATCCTATTTAAAAAGCAGTGTTGATTACGGCGATCAGCTTAATATAGCCATGGCCCAGAACTACCTGGGCAGCATTTACTACAACAGAAAACAATATACGCCTGCCCTCGCTGCCTGGCGCCAGGCGTATTACTGGAGCTGTGCATCAGGCTCGCTCGAGAACAGCGTACAGGCTGCACAGGGAATAGCCGGCATTTTCAGGCTTACCGGCCAAACAGACAGCGCTTTTCATTATTTCGAATTGTATCACCGGCATAAAGATAGCCTTACGGGTACCCTGAGCCAGTTGCAATTGTCTGTTATGAAAGCGAGGATCGCTTTTGATGAATTGCACACATCGCTCAGCAAATCGCAAGCGGCCCTGCAGAAGGAACGAACTACCCGAAATGTTATTATCGCAGGTATTTTTTTGACTGCATTCATCATTCTATTGCTTTATAACAGGCGCCGGTTAAAACAGAAATATACCCTGCAACAGATCAGGCAGCAACAGCAGCAGACAGAACAGGAAATAAAGATAGCCCGGGAGCAGATAACCGGTTTTACGAATCATATTATAGAAAAGAACAGCCTGATCGAAACGCTGGAGGCGCAGCTCAACAACCTCGACCAGCAACAAAATCAACAGGCTATTCAGGCAAACTTACAGGAATATACCCTGCTCACAGATACAGAATGGGAAAAATTCAAGGTTGAATTTGCCAAAGCCTATCCTGATTTTCTAACCAGGCTCCGGCAACGGATCGCCCAGGTCACACCCGCCGAAGAACGGCTGGCTACACTACTTTTTCTTCAACTCAATACTTTTCAAATAGCCAGCGCCTTAGGTATTGGCCGGGAAAGTGTGCAGCGAAGCAAACGCAGGCTAAAACAGCGTTTACAACTGCCTGATCCGGTTACCGTAGAAGAATACCTGTTTAATCTATTGTCTACCAATCCATAAGCTCAACTGTACGGGCGCTTGTCCGGTTTTGTCCGCCCCGCGTATCCGCATTTGTCCGTTGGTATTCTTGCAAAAAGCAGCTGCTCCATATAGGTTTGCACGACTATTAAATCCCAATAACCTGTATTGCAAACCCCTCAACTCCATGAAAATAACTGTCCATGCCCTGGTCATTGCCGTTTCATTGATCTTATATGACCATGCAGCCAAAGCTCAAACCATTACAACGGGCGCTGGTGGCCCCTGTACCAATTTTCCATTGACCTTAATGGACGATGCGTCCAAAATTTACAAGATAGAATGGTTTAAGAACTACAGTTCGATAGAACAAACCACTTACCGCGAGTGGGTAAACCCGGTGGTGGTTGCCGGAACCGAAGGTTCGTATGGCAGTTCGGCTACCCAGTTGGGTTTTCCAAAAAGAATATTTGTAACGTCAACCGGATCTGTATACGTAACCGACCGGAGTGCTGGCCGGGTGCAAAGATGGGACCCGCCATATACCTCCGGTGTAACTGTAGCAACCGGCCTCGACTGGCCTGAGGATATCCAGATCGATCTTCTTGGTAACATACTTGTTTCGGAACATTGGGGAAAAAGAATAACCCAATGGCCGGCAGGAATTACGGTGGCCAATATAAGTGGTGGAGCAGAGGGGTTGGGGATGGGGCCGGGCGGCATTATCTATGTAGTTAATTATTGGGGGCAGCGTGTGGAAGCATATCCGCCTTTTTTTAATACTGGTACGCCTGCCACCGTAAAGGCCGGTGTTACCAACTCATCGGGCAATGCAAACAACCAGTTAAATTTTCCCGGCGATATCTATGTAGACGCGGGGGGAAATATGTATGTGATCGATGTAGATAATGACCGCATCATGTATTTCCCGTTTTTATCTACAGAAGGATTTCCCGGCATTCCTATTGTATCTAATTTTAGTTTTGATAGCTATAGTTCAATCTACGGGGATAGTTACGGCTATCTTTATTTTTCCAATTCAAGCGGGGCATATATCCTGGAGCCAGGCAGTACCACCCCGCGCCAGATAACCACCTGGGGAAGTGGAGGCATACAGACTGATCCTTCCGGCAATCTTTATGTTGTAGGGGCTGCTCCTGCACATTGTGTAAAAAGATTCAGTCCGGATGTGAATATGACCTTTACACCCACCTCAGCAGGTTGGTACACTGCCTTTGTACATTACCTGGATGGCACGGTAAAATTCACCAATAGCATCAACGTACTGCTTGGGCCGTCAACTCCGGTGGTATCATCCAACAGCCCTGTTTGTTCAGGCATTGCTCTTGATCTGTTTGCCAATAGTTCAGCCGGCGCCTTATATGAATGGACGGGCCCTTCGTCGTACGTTTCGGCGGCACAAAATCCGGTGATCAAAAGCCCTGTTACAGCTAATAGCGGAACCTACCAGGTAACTGCTGTAGACGGTGGCAACGGTTGCCGTTCAAATACAGTTAACCTTGCCGTAAGTGTTTTGCCAAGTCCTGTTCCTTCAGTAACCATTTCACCTGATGCGGGCACGAATGTTTTTTGCGTCGGATTGCCAACCTCATTCACCGCCACCCCGGTAAATGGCGGTACATCACCCGGTTACCAATGGACCATCAATGGTAATAATGCCGGCACTGGCAATAAGCTTTCTACGACTGCATTAAACAATGGCGACATAATAAGGTGCAGGCTCACGAGCAATGCGGTGTGCGCTACTCCGGTGAACGTGAACAGCAATACCATAACCATGTCAGTTAGTCCGCCCGCTACCCTGGGCTCTGCTACTACCTGTGCGGGGAGCCTGCTTACGGTTAGCTCCACTGCCAATATTGCTGCCATTAATTGGTATAAAGATGGCTCGCTTCAATCTTCAGGCATTTCTAAAACATTTACAGCGGTCAGTGCAGGTACGTATCATGCGGTGGTAAAATCGCAGGAAGGTTGCTCCAGCACTACCAACAACATTGTAATTAATGCTAACAATACACCCACTGTTAGTATTGCAACCCCTGATATTATGATATGCGCGGGTACACCTGTCACCTTCACGGCTTCTGTTGTAAATGCCGGAACAAACCCGGTATTGCAATGGAGCCGTAATGGGGTGGCATCAGGTACAGGCAATTCGTACAGTCCGCCTGTTGTTCAACAGGGCGATGTATATAATTGTAATTTGACGGTGGCTGCAGATGCAGGCTGCGTTACCAGCCCCACTGCAATAAGTAATAACATCACCATGACCGTGAACCCTAACCCTGTGGTAACCTTACAGTCGAACATGCCCAACCCCGTTTGCGGCAATGTGGCAGAAACGTTTACAGCTGCCACATCGGCTGCTTCCCCCCAATTTCAATGGAAGTTGAACGGAGTTAATACTGGTAGTAATAACCAAACATATGCTATAGCTGCTGTAAATAATGGCGATGTGGTTAAATGCATTGTCACAGATATAAGCGCTGCCACGGCTTGTAGCGACAGTACCCTTACAACCCTGGTGGTGAAACCAATGCCTGTTATGCTTCCAACTACTGGTAATACCAGTGTGTGCCTGCAAAAGACCACTCAACTCAACAATGCTACTCTGAACAACGGGTTTCAGTGGAAGAGTCTGCAGCCCGGGGTGGCTGCTATTGACAATGCAGGAAATGTACAGGCTGTTTCGCCGGGCATAAGCACCATCCGGTTCATTGCCACCAATACAGCAGGATGTACCGACAGTACGGATGTGACCATAACAGTAAACGGCCTGCCGGCAATGCAACCCATTACGTCGGCCAGCAATAGCTTCTCCGTTTGTGAACAAAGTATTTTGCAATTAAACAATACCACTACGCGCCAAACGGATGTATGGAAAAGCCTTCAACCCAATCTGGCCGGCATTGATGCGGCAGGTAAACTAACTGCTTTACAGACAGGCACCGCAACGATCCGTTTTATTGCCACTAATACAGCAGGGTGTACCGACAGTGTCGACGCGCCAGTTACGGTAATGCCGCTTTTAACCCCTTCCGTTGCCATAGCTGCTTCGGTTAATCCCATTTGTGAAGGAACAGCAGTGGAATTTACGGCAACGGGTGTAAACGGTGGTACTGCTCCCCGCTGGCAATGGCTGTTAAATGGAACGGCGGCAGGTGGAGGCAATCCTGCTTTTAAAAGCAGCTCCCTGAAAAACGGCGATGAGGTCAGTTGCCGGTTTACCAGCAATACGACCTGCACCCTGCACCCAATTGTATATTCAAATACCATTCGCATGCATGTAAACCCGTTGCCGGTATTAGCTATTTCTTCAGACCGTACCACCATTCTCAAAGGCGATATGGCGCAACTACAGGCTACCGCTACCGGTACTATTGGTGTTATTGCGTGGACGCCGGCATTCGATCTGAACAATGGGGCCATTCTTAATCCCATAGCACGTCCGCTTACTACCACAGTTTACCGGTTAACTGTTACCTCGAAAGAAGATTGTACCAGTTCAGGTACCATTCAGGTAATGGTAGTTGATCAGTTCTTGGTACCCAATGCGTTTTCACCCAATGGAGATGGCATCAACGATCGCTGGGAAATTGATTACCTGGAAAAATTTCCAGGTGCTTCCATTCAGGTATTTAACCGGTATGGGCAACCGGTTTATAATACCACGAATTACCAGCGTGGCAACGGCTGGGACGGACGGATAAATGGACAACCTCTGCCTATGGGAACCTATTATTACATCATTGATCTGAAAAACGGACGGCCAAAATTTTCCGGTTCAGTAACCTTGTTAAAATAAAAAGTATATGCAATTCCGTATCAGTTATAACCTGGCTCGCTTTATACTATTATTGCGCCCTGCTATTTTTGTACCGGTATGCTTAACTGCTTTTACCGTTACTGCGCAACAGCGGCCGCATTATTCACAATACATCCTCAATACCTATATTGTAAATCCGGCAGTAGCCGGTATTGAAAATTACACAGATGTAAAACTCAGTCACCGGCATCAGTGGGCAGGGCTGGAAGGAGCGCCTGTAACCACCTATTTAACCATTCATACGCCTTTAAAAAAAGACGATTACGGACGTATAACACCTACAGGCTTGCAGCCGGATGGAGAGAACCCCCGCGGGCAGGCTTACTGGCAAAACTATGAAGCGCCGCCTGCGCACAGCGGGGTAGGGCTTACGATCCTGAACGATCGTGCTGGTGTGTTGAACCGGTTTTCGGCGAGTGGCACTTTTGCTTATCATTTACCGGTCTCACCCAATACCACTTTATCAATGGGCGTAAGCGCCGGTATTGCCCAACTGAGCGTACAAACCGGCAAATTGTATTTTGGAACAGCCAACCCGGTTGATCCGGTTGTTGTATCCAGCAATGAACTGAACAAACTGAAACCGGATGTAAGCGCCGGTCTTTGGTTGTATAGTGCCGACTGGTTTGCCGGCCTGGCCTTTCACCAGATTATTCCCGAACGCACCATACAGTCAGCAGATACAATAAACAGGCAACAGGGGATCTGGATACCGCATACTTTTGTAACGGCAGGTTATCGTTTTTTTCTGAATGATGATATCAGTATGCTGCCCTCGGTTATGGTACGTTATATCAGGCCAATGGCTATGGGAATAGACATTAATTCCAAACTACAATATCGTGATGTGATCTGGTTGGGAGCCGGGTATCGGTTTAAAGATGGGTTCAATGCCATGACAGGATTTAATATCAGTAAGACCATAAACATCGGGTATTCATATGATGCTACCACCTCGGTTTTAAACACTGTGAGCCATGGATCGCATGAAATATTGATTGGATTTGTGCTGGGCAACCGGTTTGGCGATACCTGTCCCCGGAATATATGGTAATGTAGCCAAACAAGCGAATTCAGCAATTTAAATATTAATAAACTTATAGGCCTCCAGGAAATCTTCGTACATAACCATGCTTTTTTAGACTCCCGTTGGTGCAATTCTTAGTTGATGAGCTAAATATGGAGTATATAAATCATCTAAACATGGATCTTCCTGTTTCAGTTGAATGAAAAATTCATGATACTGATACAGGAACTATTGCAAATTCAGGATCACAGCCGACTTTTAGCGAAACCGTAAATGGAGGAACCGTGTGCAGGAAAGCTGCTCGCACGGGGCTGTGGGGGAGCGGGGAGGAAACGAACCGCTCTACCCGGAACCTACTTATGAATGATTTGATTAAAATTCAATAGTTTACGCATATGTTAAAAACCTGAAACTGAAAGGAGTTGTAACATAGTAAAACTTACAGGGAATCAAACAGGTTTTATGTCCTCGTCAAATAAAGAGAGTCGACCTATATTTGAAACAATTATTTAGCCTAATCCGATTGCATGAGAATTTTCTTACAGATTTTTACCGCGTTGATTTTCATGTCCTGTGCGAAAGCGCAACCGGACACTATTTACGAGGCCCTGATAGCCCGCGCAAGTTTATTCCATCTTCAGAAGGACTACAAGAGCGCTATTGCCTGCTTTGAGAAGGCTTTCTCACGCCACCAGCCCAATGCATTGAATGCTTACAAGGCTGCAGGCGTAAATTCCCTGGATAGCAATATGGATAAAGGCTTTTATTATATAAACCTGTCTTTGAAGCTGGGGTGGACGGAGGCCGACCAATTGGCCTTCGATCCTTATTTCGAGTATTTGAGAACGGTATCTCCGGAGAAATGGAAAAAGGTGGAAGAAAACGCATTTTCCTCAGAAAAAAAATATGAAGAAAAATTGGCTTTACCTTCCTTGCGTAAAACAATTAACCGCATGGCTCTTACAGATCAAAGATTAAGGTATGCTCAGGTACAAGCAGGCAGCAAGGAAGAAAGGCAAAGGATTTCCCATGATATTCATGTTGCAGACTCGATCAACCGCGCCGAGGTGAAGGCTATATTTAGACAATACGGCTGGCCGAAAATATCAGAAATCGGTAGAGACGGGCAAAACAATTTCTGGTTGATAGTCCAGCACGCCGACGACGACCTAGCGTTGCAGCAAGCAGCTCTTTCCGCGATGCAAAAATTAAGAAAAACCGGAGAAGTCAATCTTGAGAACTACGCATTTTTATATGACCGGGTTCAATGCAATTTGAATTACAGGCAATTGTATGGCACACAGGTTAACTGGACAGCGCATGGAAAAGCGACCGGCTTCAGGAGTATTGCAGGCGAAGATGGTGTAGACGAAAGAAGGAATTCCATGGGCATGCTTCCTTTGAGGCTTTATGCTTTGACATACGGTTTTGATTATAAGAATATATCTGTCGCCGCGTCAAAAAAAAGGGATTCCGTCGTTCGGCAAAACACCTGCAATTTAATAGATAGTGCAACCTACTTTTACCGAAGAAAAGACTTTGAGAAAATGTATGATTGCTATGATCAGGCGTCCATGATTCCAGGCGGGATGAACAATATTGAGAATTTTCGGGCAGCCATATTATTTTCCCGTGTTGCAGCCCAAACCAAGAATTCCCGTTTTAAATCCATGGCTCTGGATTTTCTGAACCTTTTATATCTGAGGCATGCGCTTAGCAAAAACAAGCTAAAAGCGCAGCCGGCTTTCAGCATACTTTATAAAGAACCCAGATGGGAAAGCATTTACAGTCGTCTTTAGGAAGATTACTTTGAAAAGCCCTTCAAATCCAATCATTTGAAGGGCTTCATCAGGCATGTGGTGAGCCGCCTGCCAGAAGAAAATAATTTCCTGTTAATACATCCCCGTCCCAAAAGGGGCAGGATGGGACAATAAAACAAAAGGTAAGAGTGTTAATAAGCCATCGCTAAGAGTTTTCGTTCCTTTTTTGAAAATTTAGATAAAACAACCAGAATGAAGAAGTACACATTCGCAATGCTTTTAACCGGTTTTGTTACGGTTTCAGCTTTCGGCCAAACGCCCGCCAAACCACAAATGGTCTTTGTAGAGGGCGGCAGTTTTACCATGGGCAGCTATGTTGGACCTAGTGATGAACACCCCATTCATACCGTTACAATAAGCAGCTTTAACATCAGCAAATACGAAGTGACTGTCGGCGAATACAAAGCATTTTGCACCGCCACGGGGCGCAAAATGCGCGATGTGAGCTCACGGAAATGGAGCGATCAGCATCCTATGGGGTACGTGAGTTTTGATGATGCCAAAGCCTATTGCAAGTGGTTGAGCGAAGTGCATAGCGGCAACTACCGCTTGCCCACCGAGGCCGAATGGGAATATGCGGCAAGGGGCGGTATTAAAAGCTCGGCAAAGCCCGGTAAAAAAATCAATGGTTATACTTACGCAGGAAGCGACAACCTGGAAGAAGTCGGATGGAGCCATGACCAAAGCCAGGTGGTGGGGGGCAAAAAGCCCAACGAGTTGGGCATTTACGATATGAGCGGCAATGTGGTGGAATGGTGTGAGGACTGGTACGGCGATTATCCCTACGATGCGCAAACCAATCCCAAAGGCCCGTCCAGCGGCTCTCACCGCGTATTGCGCGGCGGTAGTTGGGCCAGCGCCGCCGCTCTTTGCACGGTGGTTACCCGCCACCACGCCTTGCCGGACGAAGGGTTCGTTAGCTACGGCTTTCGTGTAGTGCTCGCCCAGTCCATCCAATGAAAAGTAACTCAGGAGGTAGCAGATATGTTCAATTCAATTTTTGGACAACGATTAAAGTAAGTGTTTTATGTTAATGATTTCCTATAATCTAAACAGAGGTGTTAAGCCACTTCATTCAGAAATTGATGCCATTGATTGGTATGATGGCGCAATGAATGGTATTAGGGCCTCTGCAAGAGGTGCAAGAGACATCAGTTTCTTCTTATTCAGACTCGCTAAAATCTATGCTTAACAAACTAATCCCCCAAGAATTTGACTTGATCCATGGGATATCTTCTTCCAGCCATAAGTTCATTTGGTTTAGTTCAATTATAACATTTGTATATGCGCTGTAAGTAATATTACTCTTTTGAAAGACTTATTCTCTAGTCCTGAATGAATCAAACCAAAGCAATAATAAGAATGGGAAGTATCAAAAGGCTGACTAAGAAATAAAACAATATTTCACCGAAGGAAGTAAATTATTCGCTAAAAATTCGCTACATACAATACAAAACCCCTGTAATTACAGGGGTTTTGATGTTTTTAAGTCGGGCCAACTGGACAAATGTCTATCGCGCTGTGCAAAGCCCGTGAAGTGGGGATTTAGAAATGAAACACTTCAACACAACCCGACAGGTAACCAATCCTGTCCGGCAAGGTTTAGTCAACCACCGGAAGTGAGTCTTGCGTAGTAGGTAGAGATACCTGCACGAAGCGTAGACAGCGACTGCTGAGGGTATGCTATTGAGCCTCGAAACTGTCCTACATGCTGAAGTCCTGATTGTTAGATAGATTAGGACAACATCAAACCAGCGCTATGACGAGTTGGGGAGATTCGGCCGGGGTCTGAGAACATATCATAGGCAGACAGGGGTAGTACGGGAACACAGGAGAGCCTACCGCCTCCAACCGAAAATCGGTTAACGAGGACTGACCGAACCAGAACAGTCTGGGCTTACAGGGTATGTATCGCCACCCTGACAAGCGATAAAAAAAGGCGGTGCCGGGAGGTATCCTGACCAAGAGAAATCGCAGGAAAGGAGACGGGCGGAGGCAGTCTTAGCATCCCCATAGTACTGATAGAACGGTGGGAAATCAGTTCCATGAAAGCCACCTAGTAAGGAAGGGGGATGCCTGTTTACGGAATTGCATTTTAGAAACATCCTAATGTACCAGAGACATGGAAAAGATGTTAACAGTAGAAATGCAGATAGCAGAGCGGGCCAGGAAATACCGGTCTGAAGCGCTAACGAACCTGCATGAGTTTATTGATGTACCACTGCTACAAGAAAGTTTTGACTCCTTGAACAAGAGAGGAGCCAGTGGCGTGGATGCAGAAACATGGATAGACTATCACAAACAACGGGAAACAAGAATCCCTCAGCTACTAACAGCCTTTAAAAGCGGTAACTACCGGGCACCTAACATCCGGCGGGTCTTTATACCCAAAGGTGATGGAAAACTTAGGCCACTGGGCCTGCCCACGGTAGAAGATAAGCTGCTGCAAACGGCAGTAACCAGGGTGTTGCAACCGGTGTATGAGGATATGTTCTATCCCAGCTCGTATGGGTTCAGGCCAGGTAAATCACAACACCAGGCATTGGAAGAATTAACCCGGCAGATCAGTTGGAAAGGAATGCGCTATATTATAGACGCTGACATGCAAAACTACTTCGGGAGTATCAATCATCAATACTTGCGTGAGTTCCTTGACCTCAGGATAAAAGACGGCGTGATTAGAAAGATGATCGATAAATGGCTCAAAGCCGGTATATTGGATAACGGGCAGCTTGTGTATCCGACAGAGGGTACCCCTCAGGGCGGAACCATCTCACCACTGATCAGTAACGTTTATCTACACTATGTGTTGGATGAATGGTTCGTCAGGCAGATACAACCTTTACTGAAAGGAGATAGCTTTCTTATTCGTTTTGCTGATGACTTTCTGTTAGGGTTCACCAACAAGGAAGATGCGACACGGGTAATGCAGGTACTGCCTAAGCGATTAGGGAAACATGGACTGACATTGCATCCTGAAAAAACCAAACTGTTAGATTTGGAAGAAGAAAAGGGAAAACCAGGTCAGGACAAGAAAACGTTTGACTTTTTAGGCTTCACCCATTATATGGGCATGAGCCGCAAAGGCAAACGTATCCTTAAACGTAAGACCAATAGCAAGAAGCTGAATGCCTCACTGAAAAGAATGAGTGAATGGATCAAACTCAACAGGCACAAATTAAGCATGCCGTTACTGATTGCCGAACTGAACCAAAAGCTTCGAGGCCATTATGCCTTGGTGAGATTGCGCGCAGCGCTGCATTCGATCTGCTCAACAGTGGATGTCAACCCCAGACGAAGCTGTTGCATTTGCTGCAATGTTTCGGAAGGGGGTGATCAATTACATCAACACTTATTAGAAGCGGAGGAGGTTTGAATTCCTTATCCTTCTACTCTAAATGAAACAGGGAGTATAGCTTGTTGTCGTTGTGGCTCGCCGTCTTTCAAAGTAGGTTTCCAGTTTGGCGGCAAAACTCTAAATATCCGTAACGCCTCAGCATCAATCTCCTCATTTACTGATTTGCGGACCTGTTCATGGGAAACGGTTCCGTTTTTTTCAATAGTGAACAGAATGTGCACATCACCCTGAATGCCCAGTTTTAGAGAGTTTATAGGGTAATGAATATTCTTACCAAAGAATTGAAATAACTCCTGTAACCCATTGCCATAAGTAAAACCAACATCAAAGGGAAACCAGGTAGTATCCTTACCGGTAGCTGTATAACAATGTCCCCTTATCAATGAATCCATTACATATTCATCTTTCCTTTTAATTTGTCCATTGGCATACCAACTGGTAAGCTCACCCTGTAATCTGTCTCTTATATACGCACCTTTTATTTTTAGGTGGCCGTTGTCATGGTAAACAATATAGTTCCCATCGTACTTAACCTGAACCCCATAAGTGCGAAAGGAAAAGTCAGATTGCAGCTGTCCTTTGATTGAATATTTTTTGACTGTATAAACTTTTTTGGAGGAATCTGTATAGGTAGTTAAAGAATAGGTAACTGCATTTTCTTTACGGGTGCTGTCATCATTCTTATCAAAATATTGTGTTTCGGTAATACGTTGGGCGAATAAGGGTAGGGTAGTAGCTGCCAAAAACAGCAAAAAGATTAAATGTTTCATAGCGTAAATCAGGTCGACAAATTATTAATTTTAGTCAATTTCACCAAAATACTTTAACCATGCCGACTAAATCACCAATTTAAAAAGACAAGTTCAAATGGAGACATATGGATTGTCATTGAGTTACAATATCTATAAAAAGGAATATATTCGTCTGGACAGTAACTGTAAAAGTCATCGCTTCATGAATCCTGTAAAATTCAGAAGACTGGAACCGTTCTTTCACTGAAATTATACCCGTAACTTTTCTTTTTCGAAGTGAATTACCATCACGTTGGTTACGAAAGTAACTGGTCGTTATGGTACTTAAAAACAGGTTAGGAATGTTCCAGTGGCTTTAAACCAGTGATATTCGGCAGGATTTCACGCCCGATTTTGCTGCCAATACTATAATTTGCAAAAAACAATCATCTAACTGTTAAGTAGATATTATGAAAAGATTTTTATCTATGTTCATTGGCAGCATAACACTTTTAGCGGTCAATGCGCAACAGGGCACTGTATTGACTGCAAAAGACTATGCCAATGCGGAAAGCTTTATGGCATACAATACCCAACAATTCATAGACCATGGCAACGTAATACCCAACTGGATTAAGGATGACAGGTTCTGGTATCGGACGCTTACAGCGCAGGGCAGTGAATATATCCTCGTTGATCCTAACAAAGGTACCCGCACAGCCGCTTTTGATCAGCAAAAACTGGCGGCGGCATTGTCTACGGCCAGCGGAAAATCATATAAGCCTGCTATGCTGCCTTTCCAGATTTTCAGCTATGTTGCTGATGGAAAGGCCATCCTCTTCAGTGTGGGTGGCAAGCTATGGAAATGTGATCTGGAAACTTATACCTGTACTATAGATACCGATGCAGCTGCAGATAAGACAGGCAGGAATGGCAATGATGCGCTATCGCCCGATGGCAGTCGCACCGCATTCATCAAAGATTATAATTTGTGGGTGCGGAATGTAAAAACAGGCCAGCAAACCCAGTTGACAACAGACGGTATCAAAGATTTTGGTTATGCTACAGACAATGCAGGCTGGACCAGCAGTGACAGGGCTATACTGCGTTGGTCGCCCGATTCAAAAAAGATAGCCACGTTCAAACAGGACCAGCGCAAAGTAGGGGATATGTATATGATCACCACCAATGTGGGGCACCCTAAGTTGCGTGCCTGGAAATATCCATTGCCTGGCGATGAAGAGATTCCCATGATACAACGGGTAGTTATTAATGTGGATACACCCAAAGTAATTGTATTGAATGTACCGCCAGACCCGCACCGGTCTTCGTTGGGTGATGATATCAGCCGCAGTGGCGTTCTTAGTGATATAGACTGGAGTGCGGATGGTTCACAACTGGCGTTTGTTTCCACTTCCCGCGATCATAAACAGGAAAAGGTCTGCATTGCCAATGCCAGCACCGGTGAGGTGCACAAGGTGTTTGAGGAAACAGTTACCACGCAATTTGAATCGGGCGCAAGCACCATCTGCTGGCGATGGTTACCAAAGACCAACGAGATCATTTGGTATTCTGAAAGAGACAACTGGGGACATTTATATTTATACGATGCCACCACCGGAAAGCTGAAAAATCAGATCACCAAAGGCAACTGGCTGGTGACACGTTTGATCAAGGTAGATGAGAAAAACCGCGAATTGTATTTTATGGCCAGCGGCACACAGCGGGAGAACCCTTACTTTGGCCAGTTGTATAAAGTGAGTTTTGATGGAAAGAAAACAACCTTGCTCACGCCAGCGGAAGGTACGCATCAGATTGTTTTATCACCATCAGAAAATTATTTTATTGATACCTATTCTAAACCCAATGTACCAGCCGTATCAGAGTTGCATGCTATAACAGGTAAAACAATTGTTACACTGGAGAAAACAGATGTATCAAGATTGACCGCTTTGGGATGGAAAGCGCCTGTTCCTTTTACGGTGAAAGCGCACGATGGTACAACTGATCTGTATGGTTTACTTTTTACACCAACCAAACTGGACCCCAAAAAGAAATATCCGGTTATAGATTATATTTATCCCGGTCCGCAGGGCGGAAGTGTTGGCAGTTGGGCCTTTAGTGCATCCAGGGGCGATCACCAATCCCTGGCTGAACTTGGATTTATTGTAGTAGTGCTTGAAGGCAGCGGCAATCCATTGCGTTCAAAAAGTTTCCACGATATGTATTTCCCCAACATGTCAGAAAATACATTGCCAGACCAGGTAAGCGGCATCCGGCAACTTTCACAACGCTATGCTTACATGGACACCATGCGGGTGGGGATCTGGGGGCATTCAGGCGGTGGTTTTGCAACTGCATGTGCTATGTTCCGTTACCCCGATTTCTTTAAAGTGGGTATTTCAGAATCCGGTAACCATGACAACCGCAACTATGAAGACGACTGGGGCGAGCGCTATATTGGTTTGGTGACAAAAAATGCAGACGGTACGGATAACTATACCGAACAGGCCAACCAGGTGTATGCAAAGAACCTGAAGGGCAAGTTGATGCTGGCCCACGGATTAATGGACGACAATGTACCTGCTTCCAATACCATGCTGGTAGTAGAAGCACTGGAAAAGGCGAATAAAGATTATGACCTGGTTATTTTTCCCAACAGTGCGCATGGCTATGGTACATACTCGCCATATATGATGCGCCGCCGCTGGGACTATTTTGTAAAAAACTTATTAGGCGTTGAACCACCCAAAGAATACCTGATGGAAATCAAAACAGATCCAAGGAATAGTGTGCAGTAGGATTACAGAGACGTTCGCCAGATTGAAAAAGCTGCCATGTAGTTGCGGACACGAATGTAATTGCAATTTGGCGCTACCGGTCAATTGGTTGGTGAAAATTCGTTGCTCAACTTTTCGACTTGATTCTTAAATATCTGGTTTATCTGGAAAAAATAAAATGAGGAACAGATCATATAGTTGAGTTGTTCCTCTTTTAGTGTTCAATAAATTTGAATGATTCGAAGATATCCTTCAAACAGACTAAGAATATGCCAACCGGTTAGAACGCCATTACCACCTGGTGAAAGACTTTATAAAAAATAAAATCTACGCTGACAAATGGTCTATCAATTTTATATCGAGTTGCATGAAAGTAACCCGGAAGGACACATTTTCTATTCTGCCGCCTGTTCAGCAGATTTAATGGTGTATGATAACAAACGGGTAACCCTGCCGGAAAAGCCTGATATGGACATTTCTGCCATAAAGGTTCATGCCCGGAACATTTTCGATGATGCTTTTCTTAATGCAAAATCTTTCCTGGAGGTGCTGAATATTTCGCGACCACTGACCAATATAAACCAGCGGCTTTTTTATTACATCAAGCAACAGAACATGCACTTCGTGCATTATTGGTTTCCCTAACTGGATTGACAGCCTACGGACATAATTTGAAATCATTAATTAGGCATTCCTGCTTTTGCGTTCCTGACCTGGATACCATTTTTCCTAAAAACACTGACGAGGAAAAGGAATTATTCGATTTGCTGAATACGGCCTACGTTTCTGCAAGGTATAGTTCCCAATATGAAATTGGCCAGGATCAGGCAATGCTGCTACTTGACCGTGTAAATGCCATTCTCACACAAACGGAACAAGCTTTTGAGGATAGGCTGAAAGCGTTTGAAAGCCTAATTCTGACTGGAAACACGTACGATTAAACATACCACATTTTCAACAATAATATTTTAAACTATTAGGGTTGCTGATGAAAAGAAAAAGGGGCGGGCTACAAAAAGGCATTGCTGGTCCGTTGCGTGTGCGTATAGCGCCCACTGCAGGATGTATAGGTATCTACAACTATTGTTTTTCTTTCAATCCAATCCAGTATTGATTACAACACTACATCTTGCTCCGTGCACCCTAAGCACGGTCAAACGCTGCATTGGCAGTAAGAGATTAGTAATAGCACTGGTTCTATACCTCATGTTGTCAACAACACTACATCTTGCTCCGTGCATCCGGTGCACGGTCACCCTCTGCATTTACAGTGGATGGTATATTACTTCCAGGCCCTTTACTCCTTATTTGGCTTGTCTTGAATCCATGCTAATAGTCCTATGAAAATTGTCTTTTTCCTGAAGTAATTTGTTTATTTCATCACTACTATAATAAATGGTGCCTCCGATCTTGGAGTATGGCAATGTGCCATTATTTCGCAGATTCTGAAGGGTGCCTGTTGAAACACCCAACAGCTTTTTGACTTGGTAAGATTTGAGCCATTTAGTTGTTTGCCCTTTATTTTCTGTTAGAATTTGCCTTATAGTTACCAGCAGGCTGGTTTTAAATGCCTCCAAATCTGCCAGGGTAACCAGTTGGTCACGGTTCACCGGCCTTATACCAGATGGATACAAACTATGCACGTTGTTCATTTTGTACAATTTTATATCCTTCAAATATCTGTTACCGGAAGGAGGAAATTTCCGAGCTAGACCCGAGGCTCGGGAAAATAATTATTCATTTGGTGGCTAAATATTTATAACATCCAATGTTTCTCGTACAATTATAATATAATTTAAAAAGTAGTATTACACCAAGGTTACGGTATCGATATACCGAAAACAAAGAGGTAATGCAAAGCTAACGAGCATGATTCATATTGGAAATGTCGCCTATCCTGCAATCAGGTTTAGGTAAACTCCCCTATGTTAATTTTACACTAGATATTACAAATGCCGAACATCTTACTGATTAAGCTGTTCCTTTACTAAATAGGTAAAAAAATAATCTATAAGTGTTATTTTTAGCTAAAATTAAAAATTTCAACACATTTATGGATCAATTGAAACTTTTTGAGGATCTTCTTTTAGAAACTTCCAAGATAAACTACACGAATAGAGAGCTTTTTGAGTTAATTGAGGAAAGGGCAAAAATGTACGTTCGAAAGTTTTTCGGAGATCAAAGTCATTATTTAAACGATCTTAACTCCATAAATTATGCTCCACTTATTTATTTTTCCGATATTGCCCCGGACCATAATCTCTACTTCGAAGGCGGCCTAAAAGATTTTAAAAAAATAATCACGATTATTATAGAAGATTTAAGACTTAGCACAAATTACCCAGCGTTAAGTTCTACAGGGATCGCGACAACGATCTCGCTTGATAAAGGACTATCAGCAATAGTAAATCCCGAAAAGAGAAAAGCTTTGGATGGAAAAACAATCCACATTCTTATAGCCTCCCCATCAGACGTAACAGTCGAAAGGGAGCTGCTTGTAAATTCATTAGAAACCAAATTTAGACGAGAAGGTTTTGAATCACAATGCGGCAAAAGAATTATCATAAGAGGGTGGGAAGAATTAGCTTCACAATCCGGTTACGGTCAAGACATAATTAACAAGCAGGTGCTAAAAAAGGTTGATATTGTTTTAGCTGTATTTAAACATAAGTTAGGCACACCAACTATTGATCCTACTACTTCGGTAAAAAGAGAGGAGTCAGGGACCGCCGAAGAATTATTGTTTGCAATCAATAATTCTTCTACCAATAATCCACCTCTTGGGATGGCTTATTTCTTTTCAGAAGCTCCTAACATGTCCTTCGATTCAATTGAATTTGAAAAATCAGTTGAAGAGTGGAAAAGACTAAAGAAATTCAAACAGGACATAAGGCATAAAATACTTTATAAAGAGTATTCTTCATCTGATAAACTATTGACACAAGCTTGCTCTGACATCAGTGAAAATATCAGGCAACATTTCGAATAAATTGCAATAAGTCATGTATAGATGAATTAAATACATTATTCATCTATACATGATATGATAATCGTAAAGTGAGATACATGTAACACTCTTGAAAATCTCATAATATTTGAAGTGATTTGAATAGGCCTCGATGTACAACTATACTTTCGTTGAAGTTTATCCTCGCTTCCTTGTTTTTATAACGAAAGAATTGATTTTGGCGTTGCCTTGGTAGATTGCCGATAACGTTAAAATTAAATAATGCTTGTATCACAAAGTCCATATTTGTTTCTTTAATAGTTCCCGCTTGGACATAATTTGCAAAAGCAGTTTTAAATTCTTGAACTGTAAAGTTCCACTTTCTAATTTGCGATAAGACTTGAAAAATCTGAGGAATATCTGGTAGAATCGCCTGAATCTCATCCTCCACTTCAGCTTTAAGATAATTAGAGAAAGCCTTATCGACTTGTTTGATTGTTTGAGGATATATAAAACGGCCATGATTATAATAGGTGTCTTCCGCGCATGCTTGGATATATTTAATGAAGTCTCGGGGTCTCATTTGTGTACTTCTCGCAATAAAGTCAAATGTGTGCATTTCTTTTGACTGTTTGTCACCCATTCTAACAGCACTTCTGTGAAAAATAAGCTCCCATGCTTTATCAAAGTTTAAAACATGCTGACTTGTTGAAATAGCTTTACTGATTCTAAAAGCGAGTAGTCTTTTTATTTTATTCTCATCCCAATCAATTTCTATTTTATAATCACTCCATTTATTTTTATCCGTGTCTTTAATTAAATCATAAATGTCGTCTCTAAGGAAAATGACAGGGTTGATATTAAGACTTGAAAGTCTAAAGATGTTTTTAACATCCTGAACAGCCTTGAATAAACTTGTAATTAAATTGTTGTATGGTTTAAATTCTTCAATATTCTTTATGTCTCGATAATCTTCATCTAGTTCGTCAAATATAATATAGTACTTTTCGTTATCTAGATTTTTTTGAATAATGCCTTCGAGTATATTAACCTTTTCTATCCATGAGAGATTACTTGGTTGTTTGGTATCGTTTTGTAACTTAAAATTAGCATCCGTCCAATTTGAAACCACAACAGGCAAATTTGTTATTGGGTCGGTATTATATGACAAGCTCAGGCTTTTTCTTACTTGGCTGTTAATGTTATTGTTTTTTAACATTAATCGACAAATAACACTATAAATTAAATATTTCCAAAGGGTGATATATTGATTGGGAGGTGTATATTTAAGATTCGAAAGCTCGTACAAATCGTTAAAGGGAAAATTCTTGAATGAAAGTTTTTCACAAAATATTCCTTTCTGGGTTTTTCCTAAACCTAGAATAAATTCACTAATTGCCGTTTTACCTGTTCCTTTTCTTCCGATAACATAATTTTTGGCACCGCTTATGATAGCCTCAACTTCATTCATATGATAAAAGTATCTGCCGACATCTTCAGATTTAGCCTCAAGTTTCCAATTTGTAGCAATTTCTTTTATTAGATCTGTTCGAAGTTTCGAAAAATTATCTGTTTCAATCATATGGAAAATTTCTCCTGTTAGTTTATAATGTTTAGCCCTACAGCTATTATATTTAGATGAAGGCTAAGGTTAAAAAGCGTTTAAGAAAAGATAATTTGAAGTTGGATCAACCACACAATCTATCCAATGGGCAACAGCCTACTAACTGTCCTTGTAAATGGGAGTCGTACAATATTGGTTGGGAATTATGTTTGAAAAAAGAAAATAATATATTTAGAATAAATATATTATTCAATTTACTTTGTTGCAATTTATTAATCCTTTTTCTAATTTTAAAATTTTACATAAGTATCTTATTTATCAACGTTTTAATTCATATTAAATTTTGTCAACGCCCCGGATTTTTAATGAAATCCATTCGTTTCTCAAACGCATCCATATCCATTCCCACCTTCGCATTCACCACATGCGCATAGATCATAGTGGTAGTGATTTTCGTATGACCCAGTAACTTTTTAATAGTTTCTATGGGAACGCCGTTCATTAGTAGGAGGGTAGCGAAGGTATGCCGGGCCAGGTGAAAGGTCAGGTGCTTTTTGATACCGACAGCTTCAGCAATCAGTTTCAACTGCCGGTTTACTTCCTGGTTGGAAGTGTAGGGAAACACCTTCTGCCGCTGGTTGGCTGCAGGATGGTTTTTATATTTCTCCAGGATTGACAGTGCATGTAAAAGGAGAGGGACGTCTACCCGGATCTCGGTTTTCATCCGGTTTGTGTAGATCCAGCACCGGCCCTGAGTATCCGGTGCTATCTGGTCAGGTGATAATTCAATCAGATCGCAATAGGTCAGACCGGTATAACAACTAAAAACAAACAGGTCTTTTACTTCCTGTAAGGAAGCGGTAACAAATACATGGCTTTCGATGGCCTTTATTTCTAGTTCTGTAAGGAAGTCTCGTTCTTTCCGTTTGAATTTTAATTGATACTGATCAAATGGATTTTTGTGCAGCCAATCCATTTTACAAGCCCAGTTTATCACCCGCTTTAATCTTTCCATATGCTTCATGGTGCCGTTCTGGGTACAGGGATCACCATTATGAATAGGATTGGTGCGTACATATAACTCGAACGATGAAATGAATTCATAATTGAGTTGCTTCAGAATGATATCACCTCCGGGAAACCTGTTGGTTAAAAATTCTTTCAGGTATTTGGCTGTGGTGAAATAGTTCTTCATGGTGCCCCATTTCAGAGAAGCTGCCATTTCTTTGTTATGTTGCGTAAACACTTCTATCAGTGTTTTCTGCTTTACCTGTTCGCCCTGGCCCAGGTAAGCGTTTTTGACTGCTTCGGCGGTTATCGCCATTTCCTGCCGTTCCAGGCTGCGGTAGTGGTTTATGATCCTAGCGCGCACTTCTTCGAGATAGGTGTTCAGTTTTTTTAGATCTTCATTCTTTGACTTAGCGAGCCCCCCGGGCAGTGTTCCAATCTTCTTTCTTCAAATAGCATTTTAAAGCCAGCTCGCACCGGCTCTTATTTACAACGATCCTTACATAAACAGGCGATTTGCCATTAACCTGCCGGCTCTGGCGCAATGTGAAATGAACGCCGAATGTGTTTGTGTTCTTCATACTGTTTTCATTTTGATTGAATGAATTCAGCTCTTTAATCGCTTACCGAACACGAAAAATGAATACAAAACACACCATATTGAATCAAATCTCACTAACGGAATAGTTTGACAACCAGGTGTATATATCGGTTCTGGTGAACAAATTTATGTTCACCTCTTATTCGAACCGCTGTTCACCTCTTTGTTCACCTGAGATTTGAACAACTTTGTAATAAACTGATATGAAAACTTGAAAAAAAGCGCATAAACAGTGGAGTTTATGCGCCTTTGGTGAAGATTTTAACCTTACTAGTCGGGCAGACAAGATTCGAACTTGCGACCCCTACGTCCCGAACGTAGTGCGCTACCGGGCTGCGCTACTGCCCGAAATTTCATCATTCATCAGGTAGCCCGCTTACCCGTGGT
Source organism: Niastella soli (assembly GCF_017742245.1). Classification (GTDB taxonomy): domain Bacteria; phylum Bacteroidota; class Bacteroidia; order Chitinophagales; family Chitinophagaceae; genus Niastella; species Niastella soli. The sequence continues at coordinate 566,177 of NZ_JAGHKO010000004.1, read as the reverse complement.
CCCGTCTCGGCTCAGCCGAGATCGGGATCAGGAAAATTGAATGCTCCTTCGTCGCATTGATTTTCTCTGAGCCGCGCTACTGCCCGAAATATGATACTTCGGTAGTTAAATATAACTAAAACCGTCTTACTCATCAAAGTACGACTTTTTCGTCTGTCTGTTGAAATCTCTCATGCACTTAAGATAACTTGCTGCATTTTTGCAGTAAAATAAACGTATGGAAAATTTAAAAGGAAAAGTGGCATTGGTAACTGGTGCCGGGAAAGGAATTGGTAAAGCCATCGCGCTTGCTTTGGCTAATGAAGGGGTGCACGTTGGACTGATGGCCAGAACAGAAAAGGATGTAATAGCAGTGGCAGAGGAAATCACTAAGCTAGGAGTGAAAGCTGCCTGGGCTACTGCCGATGTAAGTATCAGGACTGAAGTTGAATCTGCTATTCAAAAGCTGAACGCATCTTTGGGTAATGTTGATATCCTGATCAACAATGCCGGTACTGCAACCTTTGGTAATTTTTTGGAACTGGAGCCTGAAGTGTGGGAGCAGCAGATAAAAGTAAATGTATTTGGCGTTTATTATACTACCCGTGCCGTACTTCCGCAAATGATCGAGCGCCAGACTGGCGATATTGTCAATATCTCTTCCACGGCTGGTAAAACGGGCAGTCCCGTAACCAGTGCTTATGCTGCCTCAAAGTTTGCCGTGTTTGGTTTGTCTGAAAGTCTGATGCAGGAGGTAAGAAAGCATAATATCCGGGTAACCGCACTGGCGCCCAGTACAGTAGTTACTGACCTTGCAAATAGTGCTAATTTGATCAAAGGCGATCCGGAAAGAGTAATGCACCCGGAAGATTTTGCTGAACTGATCATTGCGCAGCTTAAGCTCAACAGAAGGGTTTTTGTTAAAGAGGCGAGCATTTATTCGACCAATCCATAAGGCTATAATAACAAAAAGGGGGTGTCCGCCATCGGTGGACACCCCCTTCGCTTAATTCCTGAGAAATATTTTAAAATTTAAAACCTACGCTAAGATTGTAGCGGGCACCATTACCCTGCACATATTCAAGGTCCTGAACCCGGTACTGGCTTCTGGGCGGATAGTATGATTGGTTAAAGACATTTTTCGAAATCCGGAAAAAATCAACCAATGGTACAGGTTTGTCCTGTTGCAGCAGATCTAAATTTGTTGCATCTTGTCAAAAATTAAGTTGAATGATCCGGCCATTACTATTTCTTATGATCTTTTTTTCCGCGCTCACCTGTAAAGCACAAACAAACAAGACTGATGCTCCATTAAAGAGACTTCTTTATGGCGATATAAATGGACAATATTGCAGAGCAAAGAATGTTGTAGCCAAAAAATATGGTTTTTCTCTTCTTGTTGTTGCAGGCTGTAAGGTTGATAAGGAATTAGAAGATAGTGTAGAAAAGGAGAATAAAAGAGTAAATAAAATACTGGAACAGCGGCATGGCAAGGGATGGCAAATAGAATTTAATAGGCAGGTTGATACCATGATGAAATTGATCGCCGAGGCAGAAGCGCTTGTAAAAAAGGAACCTTATATACACCAGGGACATCGCTTTTCAACAGAACCTGTTGAGGGCCAAAACATTTTTTCGGTAAAGGCTTATGGTTGGAGATACCAGAATGAGAAAATGCAAAAAGTTACTTATTATAAATTTACTGTTAACCTGGCAACGAAAACCGTGACCAAAGAGAGTGATGTGATTGAATTGTTTGTGGATCCAATAAGTCCTAAGGAATATTAATTAAATCATTCCGTTTAGGTTATCTGGCCAACTTGAGTATAAATTGATTTATATCAAGTAAAACCAACCTCACAATTATAATTATTCGTTGGCGTTAGTTGTATAGCAGAGATTGGCCTGGATTGAACAGGTATTTATAAAAAATTAATGCTAAACGCTATGAATAAATTATCTGCTTTCGGTGCTTTAATTGTAGTAATTGCTCATATCGCACTCATTATTCTTTGTGGTGTGTGGGCCTGGAGTTGGGTGGGACCGGAAAGTTTCTGGGGTGGCGTTAAATTTATTTTTATTTGGGGAATATTCGATTATATCGCCCATTTGGTAATAATGACGCTGGCAGTTGTTCTTTTTAACAACGAATAGCTCATCTCTAAATAACTCGGGTTCTATAAAGGCTCCTTCCAGTCAATTACTTCTCATAAAAGAAAAATGCTGAAGTCACAGTATGTTATCTCGGCTTTTGGTAATTTAACAGTTGCGTAACCAGCAAATACAGCCTGGCAATAATAAAGAAATAGCCCGCTCGTTATGGTTGCCCAAATCATCTCATGCGTCGGTTTTTATCATTCATGGCATTTTTCGGTATTGTCGTTTTTACAAAAGCGCAGGACCCTCATGCCCTGGGAATTGAACAAATGAAGCTTTGGTACAACCCGGCACTTAAGACCGACACCCTACCGGTAACCCATGTAATGCTTCATAATGTCAATTATCCGGGTATTCTTTCAACCAAAAGCAAGTCGATAACCCTTGAGTTGGTTTTTGAACGGAATATAGAAACGGTGTCGAATACCTTTCCTTTTTTCACGCTTACGGCTGGATTGAATGTAGATAATGCCAGTGATAACCTGATGAAGGCTTCTTCAGCCATGCTGGCGCTTTCGTATGCCTTGCCGCTCGATTATAATAACACTTATATGGCCATCGGCTTTCAGGGAAATTATTCTTTCAACAGGGTAGGTTATACAGGGAGTTATTATAGTTTTCCTGCTGATTTCGATAGATCAGGTGCAATGTCCTGGGCTATAAAAAGAGATCCCCTCCAATCTGGCTACAATTTCGGGTATTTTACTTTTAACGCCGGGGCATCCGTTTTTCATACTACAGAAGAACAACAATGGTTTGTTGGTTTTTCCACCCGTTATATCAATCACCCTTACACAGAATGGGACCACATAACTACCTTGCCAACTACTTTCGGCGTGCAGGCTGGTTATACCGGTGCCATTAATGAAAGTACACAGATCAGCGGTTATGGAAATTTTTCCCTGGTCAGCGGTTCTTCTTCTTCTCCTGAACAATACATTGGCATTCGGGGCATCAGAAAGATCAATGTCAATGACAGTTCAGCCTTTCATCTGTCAGCCGGTTTAGGAGTGAGCTTTCACCAGGCCGTGCAACCCAATTTGCAGTTGCAATGGGGCCGGCACCTGTTTGCCGGGTATTTCGATTTCAACCTGCCTCCAATCGCCTCCTCCGGGTATCACCGCCGGTCATATGCGCTTTTGTACCGGTATGATCTGTGACCATAGGGTGCCATATCCGGCTATTTCCCTAGTTAATCATAGCTCAGACCTTTGTAGACATAAACTGTTAGTCCTGTTAGATTCACTTCTGATATACTGAAACAAGCCTGATTCCGCCTAATTATCCCACCAAAATTCTACCGGAATTGCACCAAAATGGCACTCCACAGTGGGATTACAGTGGCATTCTAGTGGGATTACAGTGGCATTATTACCGGGGAAATGGCCTGTTTTAGTATATCTGACTAGAATATGTCTAGAATATGTTGAGAGAATCTGACCAGGACCTGGCTACGTGATGGGATGGTTTTATACTCCTATTGGTAGCGTCTCGGCGATAATAAGCCTTAGGGCGCCTTGGGCGTGTCGGGTGGGTTATGTGGCGGTAGGAGGGAAAGCAGACGCTAGAATAGCTTCTAGTAGCGGCACAGGTGGGTGGGCAAGGTTGGTCGGGCTTTTTAAGCTGAAGGAGGTTTTTTCCAGGGCCGGTAGCTTTTTCAAACAAAACGTGAAAAACACGGTCATTTTTTAAATAAAGTATTAGTAACCTTTATATAAAGATGAGTATGAAAATAGCGCTTTTTGTTTTCTGGGGTATTGTCGTTTTCATAGCTTGTAATAACCCGACAACGAATAATAAAAGTACTCTTTCTACTGAAAGTGCAGGCGAAAATGAGGAAGTTACTATTGTGCTGGAAAAAGTATTGGATTCGCCAGCCAGGAATTCAATAAAGGTTAACGTTGACTACGATCAGTATTTCAAATCTCCCAAAAAATACCTTGGGTTTTCTCTCCGCCCGCTGCTCGATGCTGCCTGGAAAACTGCTGCATTCGATACCACCCACGCCATGGTCTTATTTGAATGCAAGGATGGCTACAACCCAATCATGGACCTTTCGAAGATCTATGGTCCTGCGCAAGGTTACATCGTATTTAAGGACTTGGACCAGCCGGATACTAAGAATTGGCCAGACTCCCTTAGTCAGCATTTTAGCCCGTATTATCTTGTCTGGGACAAAGTGAAGAAAGAGGATAAATCCTTTTTCTGGCCCTATGGCCTCACCACTATTCGATTGATCCCGGAAAAAGAAAAATATCGATTAATTCAGCCTGATAGTAGTGATGCTGCCTACCCCGGTTATATTACATTCAGAGACAATTGTATGAAATGTCATTCTATCAATAAGATCGGTGGCTCCTTTGGTCCTGAATTTAATCTCCCTAAAAACATTACCGAATACCGGGATGAAAAACAGCTCATTGCTTTTGCAAAGGCGCCTGCCTCCTTCAGGTACAATAGCCGTATGCCTGCAATGACCAGCTTATCGGATAAAGAATTCGAAAATATCATCCTGTATTTGAAATACATGAAAGAGCATAAGAGAGATCATTAAAACCTGTTACTTCAACTCATACTCCTGAATTCTATCGGGGTTTTTCCTGTTTTTTGCTTGAAGAGCTTATTGAAATATTGGGGGTATTCAAATCCCAATGAATAGGCTATTTCTCCAACTGATTTATTGGTACTTAACAGCATGTTCTTGGCTGCTTCTATTAAATAAAAATGGATATGGTCCTGGGTGTTTTTGCCGGTTTCTTTTTTTAGCAGGTCGCTCAAATAACTGGGTGATAAATGCACCTGTTCTGCCAGGTACTTTACAGTAGGTAAACCTGTTTCCGTTATTTCGCTTCTTTTGAAATATTCTTTTAGTATTTTTTCAATTTGAACCACCACTGCATTGTTGGTGCTTTTTCTGGTTATGAATTGCCTTCCGTAAAAACGGGTGCAATAATTCAGTAACAACTCAATGGTGGAAACTATGATCGTTTGACTATGTACATCAATGTTCTCCTGTAATTCAGCCTGAATTTTTAGTACACATTCATATAAGATCTGTTTTTCCTTTTCCGATAAATGCAGCGCTTCTGCTATTTCATAGGAAAAGAAGCTGTAGCCTTCCATTTTATCGTTCAGGGAGGTACTCCTGATCAGGTCGGGATGGAAAAACAAACCCCAACCCAACATGTTCTCTGATGCTTCTGTATCAGTATCCATTTCAATCACCTGGTTGGGCGCCAGACAAATGAGGCTGCCATCCTGAAAATCCACCATTTTGCGCCCATATTTTACGGTGTTACTGTGATAGTTTTTGAACATCACAGTGTAAAAATCGGCTGCAACTTTTGTCTCCTCGGTAATGTGCTCGCTTACCTGGCTAAAATCCACCACTGCCACCAGGGGGTGGTGGATTTTAGTCAAATTGAAAAATTTGAACAGGTCTGTGATCGTTTGCAGGTGAACAAATACACTCATGATCATAAAAGTAATTAACTTTTTAGGTACTAAAGCCCAAATTGGTTCTTAAGGGCACCAATTAAAGTGGCGTCATCCAGTTGCTTACGATTCGCGATAATTGTTTTGGCGTCTTCTCCTGCAGTATACCGTAACTGACCAGTGCCATCGGTAGCGGCTTCGTAAATTACCTCGGCAACTACGCTTGCCGGGGAAGCGTTTTGGTACAGGGCCGGAATGGTTGATAACATTTTTTCAACTATCGGTTGGTATTCGGTAAGTGTTTCATCATTGCTGAAATCAAAGGAACGGCCACCAAAGTCCGTGGCAATAGCACCTGGTTCAACGATCTTTACCCGTCCGCCAAACTGTTCTACCTCATAATTCAGCGATTCGGAAATGCCTTCAACGGCGAACTTGGTACCATGATACAAAGCGCCTAACGGAAAGGTTATTTTGCCGCCAATGGATGAAATGTTAATGATAACTCCGTTTTTATTTTGTCGAAAATGGGGGAGTAGAGCCCTTGTAACATCTAATAGACCGATCACATTGGTGTTAAACTGACGGACGATCTTTTCTCTTGTAAATGATTCTAACGGTCCATAAGCGCCATACCCTGCATTGTTCAGCAGTACATCAATTTTGCCAAACTTTTTGATGCCTTCATTTACTGCTTTATTGATTGAGTTGGCATCCAATACATCGAGTTCCGTTACCACTACATTAGTTAGTGCAGTTAATTCCCTTTCACTTCCGGGTTTCCGCATCGTGGCAATAACGTTCCATCCCTTTGATTGAAACAATTTGGCGGTCTCTTTTCCTATTCCACTGCTGGCGCCTGTAATAAAGATTGTCTTGTTCATTTTAGTAAGATTTAATTGATGAGGTAAAGGTCTTACTAAAGGCTGCCAGACCGATAATACGAATTCCCGGAAGATGTATACTTTTTACGGATGTTCGGGTTAGTTTAAGAAATATATTAATTTATTCAGTTCTTAGGCTTTTAACGGGATTTGCCAATGCGCCCTTGATTGCCTGTACACTTATAGTAAGAACGGCAATCAGAACCCGCTGTTATACCTATGGCCAGTCCAAATATGGAGATGGCCGAATAAAACTTATTGTTCCAGACGCTGCGGAAAGCAACCTTAAGGTGGTTCCTGAACATGTTAACCGGTTTGTACGCTAACTCTAAACACTATGCCATTTTCGTAAACGATTAACAACCAGTGCTATAGCCTGCTTTTCCGGTGTTCGCCATACAAAACCGGACAAATCAGTACGGTTTTGATACAAATAAATTACCACATTCATATAAAAAACGGGAAAAACACCCTATTTTATCCATCAAATTATTACAAACTTGAAAGCGTAGGTGCTTTATTAATATTCAAATTTTATTCCAGGCATGACTGATTTAGAAAAGATCAAAAGGCTTGAATCGGAAATAGGACATACACTTAAAAGGAAGGGAAGTGATTTGGATAGTATTTCTGATTTATATTATAGTATTGATGCTGACAAAACTGTAAAAAGTATTCGGCTTAGAAACATAAGCTTACAAACTTTTCCGCAATCTTTATTGGAGTTTAATGAACTCGAAGATTTGAAACTTAGTCAGAATAAATTAAAAGAGGTGCCGCCTGAAATATCCAAAATGAAAAGCCTGAAATACTTATCACTGGCAAGAAATGATCTTAGAAGTTTTCCATCTCAGCTATTGGACTTAAACGGCTTGTGTTTTTTGAATTTAGCAGGCTGCGGTATTAAATCTATTCCGGGAGATATTAATTGGTTAAAAGAACTTGATGAGCTTCTTTTGTTTGAGAATGGAATTGAGCATATTCCTACGACACTGTTTGAATGCAATAATCTAAAGAAATTAATGTTGTCGTATAATAAAATAGCAGACTTTCCAAATATAGAAGGAAGTTTAAACCGTATTGAAGTATTAAGTCTTGGAAATAATAAAATTGAATCTATCCCCGAAAACATAAATGAACTAAAAAGCATAAGATGGTTAGGGTTGAATAAAAATAAAATAAGAGAATTACCTCGCAGTATTTTAGACCTTCGACTAAATATAAAATGGAAATATGAGAGTCGATTTACTGGTAGAGGCATAATATTAGAAAATAATCCTTTAATAAATCCTTCCCCGGAAATAATCAAACAAGGCAATAAAGCGATCCGGGAATATTTTGAGCAACGTGAAAAAAGCGGCACCGAGCAATTAAATGAAGCCAAGCTGATCCTGTTAGGCGATGGCCGCTCAGGAAAAACATCTTTTGCCAATCGCCTCTTGAATAAAGAGTTGCCTAAGGAAAAGGATCGTACGCAAGGTGTGGATATAATAATTGGTGAGTATGCTTTTCCAATTGCGAACGGTAGCAGTTTTAAAATAAATATCTGGGATTTTGCCGGCCAGGATAAATACAAAAAGCTCCATCAACTGTTCTATACGGAAAGTAGTTTGTATGTAATGGTTGCAGAAAGTGGTAATACCACTGTTGATTATGATGATTGGTTTCAGACCGCTGAATTGTTTGGAGAAGGCAGTCCGTTGGTATTGATATTGAATGAATTTAAATCAGGTATTGGAACGGGTAGTTTTGACATCAACTACTGGAAAAAACAATTCCCGGAATTGTTAAAAGAAGTATTTACCATTAACCTGGGCACCAAACAAAATTTTTCAACTGCTGAAGAATACATCCGGTTTATTGCCCAAACCCTTCCTCATACCAAATATCCCTTTCCCTCTAATTGGGCGGCTATTAGGCGGGTGTTGCATGAACGAAGGGAGGAACAGTATATCCCGTTAAAAGAATATTTTGAGATCTGTAAACAAAATGATCTGCCTCAACCGGAAAGTGCCCTGATACTTAGCTCTGTGCTGCATAAAATAGGCGACTGCCTCCATTACCAAAAAAATGAACTATTAAAGCAGTTTATTATTCTTAAAAATGAATGGGCCACGGAAGCGGTATATAAGATCCTGGATGATGAAGTAGTGGCAAAAAGCAAGTGCGGTTTTTTTGACCAATCAGACGTGAAACGAATTTGGAATGATGGCGAATATGAGCATATGCGCCCACAGTTGCTGGAGTTAATGAAACAGTTTAAGCTGGCCTATCAGTTACCCAGTAGGGAAGAATATGTAACTCCGCCTTTGTTACCACCAGCGCCGCCGGAAAATTACAGCTGGCCGGATGTCCCTTCCCTGGAATTGTATATTGATTACGATTTCTTACCCAAAGTATTGTTAACGCAATTCATTGTTACCCGTCACGCGGATATATCAAAGGGCCGAAAACTTGTTTGGCGGCATGGCGTAATCCTGGAATGGAAAAACGAGGCCTTGGGTGAAGTGTCCAAAACAAGATTGGAAGGCCGGGATGCTTTTTATATTCGTACGCAAGGACGTAACCGAAAAGAGATGTTGACCATTATTCTGAAAACCTTTAGAGAGCTGCATGCAGAATACAAAGGAATAAAATACCGGGAAAAAGTACCCTGTGTCTGTGAGGGCTGTAAAACCGGGGCCAACAAACAACATTATTTCGACTTTGAAACGCTTAACCGACGCCTGGAAAAAGGGCGGTTTGAAGTAGAGTGTGATAATTCCCTGGAAAAATTAAATGTGTTGGAACTGTTGGAGAATACATTTGTTTTTGAGCAATATAAAGAAGGTTCTTCTCTTCAATTAAAAGGAAGCGTTGAAAGGGAGAGTGCTCCTGAAATTCGAATACTTAAAATATTCCTGGCTTCCTCCAATGAGCTTGAAAAGGAACGCATCCAAATTGAGCAGGCACTTAATAGAAAGAACAAATTATTAAGGAAAAAGGGTATAGTGATCGAGCTATTGATCTGGGAAGATGGAAAGATCATAGGTCAGTCACTTCGTTCACAGGATGACTATAATGTTGAAATTAGACAATGTGATTTTTTTACCATGCTCTTTTATTCTAAAGTGGGCAAGTACTCATTTGAAGAATTTACACTGGCTAAAACGCTGTTTGAGGAAAAAGGGATGCCACGGTTACGAATATTTCAAAAAGATGTAGACCTGCCCAAGAACCTGCAAAAACGGGATGCTGATAGCCGGTATGATTTTCTGGAGAAATTAAAAGAGCTAGAGCATTTTCCAGTCCCATTTCAAAATACAGACCAATTGGTAAATGAGCTGGAAGATGCTATTGATAAACTATTGGCTGATGAGGCTTTTGTAAAGCAGTTAAAGTGTGAATAAGCTATTTCGCCAGGTCATACTCCCGCTGCGCTACACCGCCTACTATGCCCAGGCCGTTTTCAATATTATTAAATACGATCACTTTTTCCGAAAATCCATCTTCATTTTTTTCATCGGCCATAGCGGCACTGTTTAAATAATTATAGCTGTTATAAGTAAGGGTGGTTATTTCTACTGCCATCTTGTTGTAATAATTATAGGTAGTGGCTGTGAAAACAAATCGCGGGCTTTTGCCATTGAACAAGGCATCTGTTGTATAGAATTCAAAACGGGCTTTTTTGTTGTAAATTTTAAGGCTGGCTTCTTCCGCTTCAAACTCTTGTGGTGCTTTTGAACGCCAGCCATTTCCGGTACTGTCATGACCTTCATTGACGCCGTAAAGCCGAATGCGATAGTAATTTTGGATAGCCGGATCATCGTGCAGTTGTACGCTGATGGTGACTTTGTCCCGCGAGCTGCTTACCTGTCCGGCGGTCAGTCTCATTTCACCCACCTGTACGGTATCGGGTATTTGATCACTGCCGGAGATTTCTGGATAACCGGGAATTTCTGCCGTTACCCGGTAAGTGGCCCCTGTTTTGGCCAGGGTAGTGCCCCGGTAGAAAGTACGGTATCTATAGGTAAAGGGGGTAAGCATTTCTCTGAATACTCCATTTTCATACAATTTCACCTCGGCGTTCGTGATCTCCGGTAAGCCCTTTGGTCCTTCCAGCCGGCCAGATAAAGTGATACGGGCCATCATGATACTGTCTTTATTCATGAGCAGGTTCAATACTACTTTATTCGATTCTTCGGGAATAGATATGGTGATGACTTTATCGCAACTGATAAACGTTAATACTGGAAGTATAATAAGTAAAAGGCTTCTGATCATAATTAGAATGTTAAGGTGTAAGATATACTTGGCATAATAGGCAGAATGGAGGAGGTGGCAAGCTGCGCTGTGGCATTGGTTGATGAATATTGTTTTACATTGTAAGTAAACGGGTTTTTCCTGTTGTATACATTCAGGATACTGATATTCCAGGTTCTTGTAATGCCATTCTTTTTTTGTTTAATAAAGCTGATCCCCAAATCGAGCCGGTGATAGGCTTGTACCCTTACATTATTGCGGCTATTGATGTAGTTGATACTTGGTTGCGTATAATAGTAACTATTGGCCGTACTTGGTTCATATATTCTTTCATAATTCGCTACCGAAACCGTAAACGGGGTGGCCGTCTGGTATGTCCAGCTGGCAGACAATTCAATGTTCTTGCGTAGCTTATATACGAGTACCAGGTGAAGATCATGGCGACGGTCATACTTATAAGGAAAGGTGCGGCCATAATTTACCTCCGGGATCGTTCGGTTGGAATTAGACCAGGTATAACCCAACCAGCCAGTTAACCGGCCGATTTTCTTTTGTAACAGCAATTCTGCACCATAGGCTACGCCGGTACCGGCTGCTACCTGCTCCTGCCAGGTGTCTCCCTTGCTGGTGGTGAGGTAATCGGCTCCTTCTCTATACTCTATAACATGGTCCATTTTCTTGTAATACACTTCTGCCGAAAATTCATATTTGTTGTGGAACAGGTTACGTGCCAGTCCAACCGCATATTGATCGGCCTGCTGGGGAACTATCTTTTTTGTAGCGGGCACCCAAAGGTCTGTTGGTAATGAAATGGAATTGTTGGCCAGCAGGTGAATATATTGGGTCATGCGGCTGTAGGATAGTTTCAGTCCCCAGTTGCCGGGCAAAAGAAACCGCGCACTCGCACGGGGTTGCAGGGAATTATAAAATTGTCCCTGTACACTAAATGTGCTCCAGTGAAGCCCCGCATTCAATTTCAACCAGCGGGTGATCTCCCAGTCGTCTTCTGCATACAGGTCCGTTTCTGATCCGTTGATTGTACGGTTATTATTCAGTGAGTCCAGTGTGATCAGGTGGTCGTTGGTTTGTTGCATTCGAACAATACCTGGCGTAAAGGTGCGGAACATATAGGACGCGCCCATTTTTATGGTATGCGCAGGAGAGGGCCGGTAGTCAAAATCAGTTTTCAGTCCAAAATCCCGTATTCCTGAGTTTAACTTCAGTGAATTGGTATTGATAGCTGTATCATATTTGTCTTCTGAATAAAAGGTGGAGTTTAATTTGTAACTACTGCCAATGAGCATAGTATTGGCAAACAGTTTGGGGGAGAAAATATGGTTCCAGCGAAGGGTGCTTGTGATATTGCCCCATTGAATATGAAGGTCTGAAATATTGTAATTGTCTACCGGCGGATCAACAGGTACATTGTATTGTTCCAGCAGCCTGAGTTTATCTTTACCCAGATAAAAACTAAAATAAAGTTTGTCCTTATCAGAAAACTGATGGTGCAATTTGGCGTTGATGTCATAAAAGAAAAGACTGAATTTCTCTGGTCCATCCGGTTTGTTTTTGGCAATAGGGGTGGCAATCAGATCGGGATACGTACGGCGGGCAGATAGCACGAAAGAAGTTTTTCCTTTTTGTAATGGCCCTTCCAATGTAAATTGTGTAGAGAGCAAACCAACGGAAAAGTCGCCATGCAATTGATGCATATTTCCATCCTTTGTTGAAATATCTACAACTGAAGAAAGCCTTCCGCCATAACGCGCCGGAAAGGCGCCTTTATATAATGTTACATCTTTCAGTACACTTGTATTGAAGGTAGAAAAAGCACCCAACAGGTGCATAGGATTATATAAGGGGGCGCCATCCAGCAATATCAGGTTCTGGTCTGGCGTACCACCCCGTACCAGCAAGGCGCTGGTGCCTTCGGAACCCTGTTTTACGCCGGGCATTTGTTGCAGGGTCTTTAACAGATCGGGTTCGCCCAATAGCCTGGGCATTGAACGCACCTGTGATACCGGCAAATTGATGCTGCTCATTTGTGATGACTGCTGTATCGGGGTGGTGCGTGGCGCGCTAATGGTGATCTGTTCCAGTTCCCTGCTGGCGGTTTGCAGACTAAAGTTGAGGTGTGTATTGCCTTCTAATTTAATTACGGTATCAAGCCGTTGATAGCCTGTATAGGTGAGTTGTATATATAAAGAATCGCCAGGAACGGTGATGCTATAAAAACCATAGTTGTTGGTAGTGGTTCCGGCCATGTGTTGGGGAGCCATCAATGATACCCCGATCAGTTTTTCGCCACTTACCGCATCTTCTACAAAGCCACTGAGGGTTTTGCCCGAACGAGGGCGTAGCACAATGAGTATATTGCCGCCTTTTTCTTTATATTCCAATTGGGTGCCTTCGAGTAATTCTTTCAGTATTGTTCCCAACAGCACATTTTTGTATACGCGTTCTTTCACCTGGATGCCTTTTATCCGCGAACCTTCAAACGAGATCGGCACATGGCTTTCCTGTTCCAGCAGTTTTAATGCTGTTTCTAACGAAGTTGCCGGAATGCTGATGCTGGTCCGCAAGTTGGCTGGTTGTGCACTTAGTGCCTGCCACATCGTTAATAAAAGAAAGGTAATGTAGTAACGCATAGTTGTTGTTTAAGTAAGGATAAAGATTCTCCAGGCCGCTTTTGCAGCCAGTGCTGGTTTGCCTGAATGTTATTTATAATTTATTGTATGGTCACCTTGCCATTGTTGAGCACATACGTCAGTCCGCTTATATCTTTCAATAGCTCTAAAAGATCATCCGCCGTGGTTTGCTGGCTGATGTGGATAGTGAAACTATAACGGGCTACGGCTTTTTCATTATAGCTTACCTGTAACCCGTAACGGTTTGTCAGGATGCGGGCCACTTCTGCAAAGGGGGCATTGTTTAATGCCAGCTCCCCGCTGCGCCAGTCTTCCGGTGGGCCGTCCATGCGTTTAATGGCATGCGTGTGTTGCTCGTAGCTGAGTTGCTGATCCGCTTTGAGTGTGTCCAGGATATGGGTGCTGTCAGATACCTGTACGATGCCGGAGGTAACCATTACCTGCACGATTGCCAATTGCGCGTACGCTTTTACGGTAAATTCAGTACCGAGTACCTTTGTTTGCACCCCGCCGGGCGTTTTTACCAGGAAGGGGTGTTGTGCATCTTTATGAACGGAAAAGAAAGCCATCCCATCTGTCAGTTCTATAATGCGCACATCTCTTACAAAGTCTTTGTGGTAACGTATCGTGGTGCCCGGTTCAAGCCAGATCTCAGAGTGATCGGGCAATTCATGTTTTATAATGCCTTTACCGGCAACGGCTGTTACAACAATATATTCCGGTCCTTTTTTATAATTGTATTTATTATACAATAGATAAGTGACAACCAGTACAGCCACCACTGCGGCTGCTGACCACCAGATCTTTCGTTGAGTTTTATCTGGGGCCTGCGTAATGGAAACTACCTGCGCAGGCGTTATTGCGTTGAATATGTTAGCTTTCAATGCGTCTTTCATCGCTTCTTTCTCCTCCTTATTTTCCCATACAGACCCATTTTCCGGAAAGGCTGCATACCATTGCTGCAACAAGTCCATTTCTTCCGGCGTACAAATGCCGAGGGCGTGTTTTTCCAATAAGGACGTTATCATAGATTGTTGAAGCTTGTTCATGTGCTAACTTTTATAAGACAATTCTCGAAATGGTGGAGTACTATGCTGCGGGAAAATTTATTCCATAAAAAAACTGCCAAGCCCTTCGCGGAGTTTTTTCAGGGCCGCAGACAACTGGTTCTTAACCGTTTGGGTGGAAATGGCTCGTTTTTGGGCTATCTCCTCTATGGAAAGGCCCTGTTCGCGGCTATCGATAAAAACGGCTCGCATTTTATCGGGCAGGCGGTTTAGTTCGCGGTGGTAATTTGCCTGCAGGTCAGCCATTGCCAGGTGGTCGCTGGTATTTACTGTAAACTCAGGCAGCGCCCTGCCTGCCAGCAGTTGGTATTTTTCCCGGGCGCTTTCCGATTTCAGGTAATTCAACACCTTGAAACGTACGGCGGCACGAAAATAGGCGGCAACAGATTCGTTGATCTGTATCTGTTCCCTTTTCTGCCAGCAATACACAAAAACTTCCTGCACAATATCCTTGGCAGTAGCCTTGTCAAATAAATGCCAGTAAGCTATTTCAAAAAGGGACTCCCAGTAACGTTCATAGAGTTCGGCATAGGCGGATACATTACCCGAAATGATCAGTAACCAAAGTTCATTATCGGGTATATGTTGCAGTTTTGGTGGAGGCATAGATCGGTTCAAAAATGGGGCGGAAGATAGCGAATCAACTGTTAAGAAAAGGTTTAAGGCGTTGTTTGTAACAATAAGTAACGTATATGAAATATTCGTAAGTCTTTGGCGTTAGGTGCACAGACGAATATTCGCGATTTTGTAAAACTTTCAATAGTAGTAATACCTAAATCATGAACAAAATTTTAAAGGATGAGAGCTTTCAAATATCTATTGCACTTTCCTTCTTTTTTATTGGGACAGGCGTTGTGTTTTTATTAATGGGGCTTGTTGGCTATAGCTGGGTATTGTTTGTGCTGCTACCTATTGTACTGGGAGTTGCCATAGGCTCCATGAAAGTGCGAAAATATGCACTATGGGGAGCGCTGATTACAACGGCAATAATTCTAATAGCTTTATGGATCCCTGGCATGTCAGGTATTATTTGTATTGTAATGGCGGAGGTGCTGATCATACCCCTTGTCTTTCTCGGCTATGTGATAGCGGTGCTGGTAAAACGCTACAAGAAAATAAAAGGTACCGACAAGTTGTCCATTTTGTTGCTGCCACTAATCCCTTTTTTGATAGCTGCCCCCGCTGAACATTTTTTTAACAAGGAGAAGCAAACGATCATAGAAGTAAGAACGGAAAAAGTATTTAATTACACTCCGGACCAGGTATATGATGCAATAAAATCGGTAGATACGTTGGATGCTGAAAAGCCATTCCTGTTAAAGCTGGACCTACCCATTCCCACAAAATGTATTTTAGAAAAGGAGGAAGTGGGTGCGTTAAGGACCTGCTATTTTAGAGGCGGGCGGTTAAGTAATGCAGATTTTGGCGGCGGCACCATAACAGAGCGGGTGACTGAAGTGAAGCGCGGCAAAGTGTTGAAAATGGATGTAATAGACTATAATTTAATTGGGCGGAAATGGCTTGGCTTTAAAGAAGCCATTTACTATTTTGAGCCTGCAGCGAACAATAGTTGTAAGTTAACGAGAATAACCACCTATACATCCGTTTTAACCCCGCGTTTTTATTGGGAACCCATGGAGAAATTGGGCGTTACCCAGGAGCATGATTATGTGTTTAATAATTTGGCAAAGGACCTGGAACGAAGATTTGGTATAAGATAAAACGTACCTCATTCATGGCTATCGCAAACAAACTTGACCTTGCAAAGACCTCACTTTTAGGATTATCCATTGGTGATGCTTTAGGTGAAACATTCTTTGGGCCTGCAGATATAATTGCCGCCAGAATAAACGACAGGATCTTACAGGAAGGCACCTGGTTTTTTACTGATGATACAATAATGGCGATTGGGGTATATAATCATTTATCATTGTTTGGGATGATCAACCAGGATGCGTTGGCCTTTGAGTTTGCCGGAAATTACAGGAAGGATAACTGTCGGGGTTATGGGGCAATAGCACAAAAGATCTTAAGAGATATTACTGCAGGTATTTATTGGAAAAGAGCAAGCCGTGACGTTTTTGATGGAATGGGGTCTGCCGGTAATGGTGCTGCCATGCGTTCTGGTCCTATTGGTGCTTATTTTTATGAAGATGCAGCGCGCGTGATCAGGGAAGCCACATTAGCAGCAGAAGTTACCCATGCACATCCGGAAGGAATTGCCGGCGGCATTGCCGTGGCATTGGCCGCCTGTGTCTGTACACGGAGTAGATTGGCGGGGGTGAAGTTATCTGCAGATACTTTCTATGATTTTATTATATACCAGATGCCTTCGAGCGATGTCAGAGCTAAAATTCAAAAAGCCAAAACGCTTCCTGCGGGTTATGATGTAAGAACGATTGTTTCTGTATTGGGTAATGGTACTGATTTAACCGCGCAGGATACAGTACCTTTTGCCTTATGGTGCGCCGCTAATCATACCGATTCATTTGTTGAAGCCATCTGGAAAGGCATAAGCGGACTGGGCGACCGGGATACGATTGCTGCTATTATAGGTAGTATTGTTGTAATGTCTGCTGGCTTAAAAAGCATACCTGAGCAATGGTTAATTCAGGTGGAGCCATTCAGGACCTCTCCTTTTTATAAAGGGGGCTGACCTGTCAGAGCCTGTCGCCTTTGACGGATGCATCATTTGATGCTTTCATAAATAGAGTGACCAGTTGCGCCTCTTATTAAAAAAACTGACCTGTCAGAGCCTGCCCCGCTTTGCGGGTTCGATTGATCTGCTTAATTGTTCAAGCCTCTATGACAAACCTTACAGGTCAGGTTCAATTATTTATAAGATCGATCTTATTAAACCGCCCTCTACCCGAAGGGCTGCGCCATTGGTAGCTGAAGCCAGTGGACTGGCCACATAGACTACCATATTGGCCACTTCTTCCGGGGAAGCAAATCGCTGCAACAGGGAAGTAGGCCGGAAATCATGAAAGAACTTGGTTTGCATTTCGTCAAAGCTTACGTTTTCCTGTGCTGCCAGGGTATTCACAAAATCACCCACGCCTCTCGA
Organism: Niastella soli; assembly: GCF_017742245.1. GTDB lineage: Bacteria > Bacteroidota > Bacteroidia > Chitinophagales > Chitinophagaceae > Niastella > Niastella soli. The sequence goes on along the minus strand of NZ_JAGHKO010000004.1, from coordinate 548,698 downwards.
TTTGGTGGGACCAGGTAAAACACTGTTTACCGTTACGTTAGTGCCTTTTGTCAATTCTGCCAACCCCCGGGCAATGGCAACCTGGGCGGTTTTTGTCATGCCGTAATGGATCATTTCTTCGGGAATGAAAACGGCCGATTCGCTGGAAACAAAAATGATGCGGCCCCAATTCTTTTGCAACAGTTGGGGGAAGATGTGTCGTGACAACCGCACGCCGCTCATTACGTTTACCTCAAAAAATTGGAACCAGTCCTCATCGGGGATCTCGGTGAAGGGCTTGGGTTCAAAAATGCCTACATTGTTTATCAGGATGTCAATGGCAGGCAACTGTTTTATCAGGGCGTCTACCTCTTCTTTTTTTCCAAAATCGGCAGCAAGGCCGGAAACCTTGCCATTGGGAAACGCTTTTTGAAGAGCTTTTACCACTTCCTCCACCTGGTTTGGTTTGCGTCCGTTTATGATAACGGCTGCGTTTTCTTTTAATAAGGCTTCGGCAATAGCCAGTCCAATTCCGGCTGTAGAACCGCTTATGAAAGCCGTTTTGTTATGAAGTTGCAGATCCATTGAATGATTTTTAGGAGGATTAGAAACAGGCGGCAAGGCAAATTGTTTAAAGCGGTCTTTAAACTTAAATAACTTTTTGTTGTTACTCCCGTTATGACCACTACAAACACACACGCTACCTATAAATTAGGTGGGGAAGTCGAAATAAACAGGCTCGGGTACGGCGCCATGCAATTAACTGGCCCAGGTGTATGGGGCGAAGTGAATGACCGTGATAACGCTATAGAAGTGCTAAAGGCTGCTGTTGCCGCCGGGGTTAATTTTATAGATACGGCGGAAGCATATGGGCCTAAATTCAATGAAACGCTTATTGCCGATGCCCTGCATCCTTATAAAAAAGGATTGGTGATCGCAACCAAAGGCGGTTTTGGACGCACTGGGCCAGGTGGATGGATCCCCAATGGTGATCCTGCGTTTATTAAAGAGAACATTGAAGGAAGCCTCAAAAGACTAAAAGTAGATACCATCGATCTTTGGCAATTACACCGGATAGATCCCCAGGTGCCGGTTGAAAAAACATTGGCCCCCGTAGTGGAAGCGGTGCAGGCGGGTAAGATCAGGTATGTCGGATTATCGGAAGTGTCTATTGAGCAGGTTGAAGAGGTTGAGAAAATACTTCCCATTGTATCTGTTCAAAACTTGTATAACCTGGGTGAACGCAGGTGGGAGGAGTTGATTGATTATACCTATGAAAAAGGCATGGCTTTTATTCCGTGGTACCCATTGGCTTCCGGACCGGATGCGCTTGCGGAGATGATCAGCAGCATTGCTGCAAAACATAAGGCGACCGTGGCGCAGATAGCGCTTGCGTGGTTGTTGAAACGCTCGTCAAATATTCTGCTTATTCCTGGGACTTCCTCACTAACGCATTTAACCGAAAATATGAAAGCGGCTTCTATTGAGCTTACCGACGAAGAGTTTGAACAGTTGGGAGGATAAAAAGAATTTGTATTTGGCGGATGTATATTCTATATATGCATCCGCTAATTAATATGTAGTTGGTAGTAATAAAGCAGGCGGCAATACGTTTTTTCTGATATCTTTGACTATGAACCCTGCCAAACCTCTGCTCTTTATTAGTCTCTGCGCGTTATTTGCATCTTGTATGTCAACTGTATTCTCAGAGGAATTGCAGTTTGTCACCGATCTTTCTTCTCTGTTAAATGGGACAAAAGTTAAATTGACTAAAGGAATTGTAACAGGGGCCGGATCAGGTACTTTCAAAAAGATGGAGATCCTGATTACAGAACCTTCAATCGACAGCCAGCATATAGAAAGGCAAATGAACTATTTAAAGTCTATTCCTGCGTTGGCGCTTATAAATTCAAAAGTTACTAACCTGTCGGATTATAGATATGTAGATGTCGTCATCGACAGTAAAAGCTTGGGTAAAAGTTCTGTTCGATATGAATCATCAGAACTCAAACAGGTTAGGGAGTGTATACCAACGATTAATGGTTATATATTTGGCATTCAACACCTGAACAAAGATTCGTTACAATATTATTCAGATCCGGAAAAGCTCAGGAGGAAACCCATCGATTATCTACTTACAGCGCTGGCAAAAACCGATTCTGTATATGGAAAGGCCCATGACCCCAATTTTCAGGGATTTCGGGTTGGCGACTATAACGGCCGGCGATCTTTTTACTTTTTCGTTGCTTTGCCCAGGAAGGAAAAAAATCACATAATAGACATTGTGGTTGATCCAACTATAAGGAAAGTAATGGCCGTTAATTTATAATTATGTGCGGCCTTCACTTACCAGTCCCTGGTAGCAATCAGCTCTTCACTGTCGGCGTCTGCAAACCCGTAAGAGGTGGCTATAAAGGTAAAGTCAATGCTGATGCAATCCCGGGCAGTGGTTTCAATTTCACTGTTGTTTTCGTAAAATTCATCATGCATATGATTGAATTTGTCGGTAGCAGCATGGGTTAATGCATACAATTCGTCCAGGTCTTTGGGGTGGGTGCGCTCAATATCAAAGCATAATTCAATCAGGATATCCCTGCATTTATCTACCAGGTGGTTAGGATAAAAGTCGTCGACATACATATCTTCCAGGAATGAGTAGCTCCAAATGTCCTCATTTTTGAGCTCCGATTGTTTTTTCATTGTCTTGTGTAGGGCAATTAGGGGGCTTATAACGACACGTCCTGGTTTTTATTTTCCAACTTCTATTTTTCTGTCAATTGTTCTATTGCGGTCCATAAAACACCGGCTTCTCCTTTAAAGCCAGTGGATCCCTTGGGTTCATTGGCCGGGGTGTACCATTCGTAAAAACCTTTGTTTGTCAATACACGCTCCAGCATGGGCGTAAGGGCTTCGCGGGCTTCCTTCATTAAATTGTACCTCACTAATTGGGTTACCATTCTGCCACCAAACCAGGTCCAGTCGCCGCCGTTTTGGTAGGAATAGGGCCCCATGCCGGTATTTTTAAAGGAGCCGGCGGGGTAAACAGGGTACAGGGTAAGCCCGATGGTAGCGGCATGCGCCCGTTGTACGTTCTCCTGCATTTTCCGATATGCCTGTTCCACTTCGCTTTTACTTAACAGACCCGCCTCAATGGCAACTGTAGTGCCGCCGTGGTAATATACCTCCGATTCATTAAACGATGGAGGAAAGGGGGAGCTGTTGAGGTAAATATGGGGTTTGAATTTTTGTTTGGCTGCATCCCATAAATGGGTGCGGATATTCTTTTTGAAATTGTCCCGGGTTTTTGTCCAGTACTGGCGTTTGGTCCGAGATAATCCGGCCATTTCCAGGTAATCGTTGAGGGCGATCACAAACATGGCATTATCGTAAATATCGATCGCCTGATGCGTGTCGGCATTCATTTCAACACCCCAGTCATGTTCGGGTTGTACATCGCCCCAATCGGCTGTGGTGGCGCCCCAGAGTAGTCCGTAGGTGGCATTGTAGCGGCGGGTCATTAAAAACTGCAAGGCCTGCTCCAGGTGTTGTTGAACCGGCAGGGCGGCAATGGTGTCTGTAAGAATAGCCTTGTCGCCAGTATTGCGGATGTACCTGGCAATCGCCTGTATCAGGGATGTTTCCTGGTCGGTTTCCACGGTGTTCTTATGACCGGCGTATTCAGGCGCCAGGGGCGTAAAGTAATAGTTATAGGGAATATTCGTGCTTTTGGGTTTGGGAATATAACCATCCAGAATGGCGCCATCTGGTTGTTGAAAAAGAATAAAGGTGAGCAGGCTTTTCCTGATCTGGGTTTTGTCATTCACTTTGCAGGCTACATCCATAAAGGTGTTAAAGTCCCTGATCCAAACCTCGCCGTATCCATCGCCGGCATTAAAGCCTTTTTTTATCAATTGTTCTGCCATGGTTTTCACCGAATCGGCCATGGCCAGGAAATTGGTTTGTTGACAATAAGGAACAGCAGGCAGCAGGCAAAAAATAAAGGCAATCGTTCTGCAACGCATCGTAAATTGTTATGTATGCACATAGTTACAATTTTGTCTGATACAAACCAAAAGAACCGGTGCTGGGATGATTAAATTATTTATAATTAGATAATTGTTAATTATGATACTTTATATGTAAGCGGAAATGTAGTAACATGCAGGCGTTTCTGACTGCGTAAGGCTACATTTACATACATAAAGTACCTTATGGATAAAGCAGCATTGGAGGAACAGTTACAGGAAATAACCTACGCCCGGGATGACGGCAGATTGCATGAATTGATACAAAGCCTGTCTGTTGATGACCGGCAGCAATATAAAACCGAACTGGGGGAAGCATTCCTTGATATTTACGCTATCTGGTTTTATGACTTTGACTGTGGTAAAGTGGAAACGAATGAAGGGCCGGATCCTTTTTTCTCCTACCTGCTGGAACTGCTGGCGGATGCTGAGCGGGTTGATCCTTCGCGGATCTATAATGAACAACGAGCTTTCTGTTACCAGGCCATGGCCGGACTTAAAACCAACCCGGATGAACAATTAAGTTATATAGAAAAGGCTGCGCAGGAAATAGGGGAAGCATTAAATGCGCAACCTGATTCCTGCGGGTTGAACAATCAACTGGTAAGCATCTTACTGGATAAAATAAAGTTCAGAAATGTATATAGTGATGACGAATTTGTAGTGGTACTGGGGTATTTTGAACAGGGTTTATCAAACTACAGCAGTTCGAATCAACTGAATCTTATCTATAAATGCTTTGACATCTTACAACTGTCTTTTCCCCGAAACCGATACTGGCATGGGGTGTTTTTAGAGAAAGTAAACACGGTATTGCGTGAAAGGGCAGAAAATGATCCGCTTATTTACCTGGAATGGGTGAATGAGTTGAAAAGGATTGTTGAAAATTACGAGGGTATCCCTCCAGCTTATGCGCAGGAACTTGCCAGGCAATCGGCGCAATTATTAACGCCTTTGACAAATTTTGAAACGGCTAACCCTGAAACCCTGAACAAACTGGGGACTGCTTTTTCTAAAACAGCTGATAAACTGAGTGAACAGGAAAGCATCGCAGAAGCGTTGACGTATTATAACGTTGCGGTGGAATATTTTACCAAAGCGCAGGATATTAATCCGGCTGCCTGGACCTATCCCGTATATGCTACCAATGCGTTAAAGGCAATGGCTGTTTTGTATGCCGGGCATAACAAGGTTGCTGTAATTGCACTGTTCGAAAAAGGACGGTATATCTTCTCAAAATTGTATGAACCTGAAAAAGACTTCACCGCTAATTTATACTGGGGCGAATTTCTTATTGAATATGCACGGCTCGCCCATGATTTTCAATCGCCTGCGATATTACAGGAAGCGGAAGAGAGATTTCTGATTGCCCAGGGGCTTGGGCTAAAGTACTATGACCACCCTTATTTAGGACGGGCGAAGGTTGCCCTGAAATTGGGCGATCCCGAGAGATGCCTGGCCATACTTCAGGAATGTAAAGCCGTATTTAGCGAGCTGTATACTACCTACAGCTTAAGCAAGGTGATAGAAGACGAAGACTTTGCCGCCCTGAAACAGGAGATCATAGTCATTGATAACAGCTAATGACTGCACATTACCTATAAGCGTAATTTTCAGGGTAACCAATACCTTTCATTCATTTTTTTGCCAAAGCTGCTTTGGGCGCCGTAATAACCTTTAATTGCTGGGTATAATAATCTGCCAGTTCTTTCTTGCCGCATTGTGTTGCCGCCAGGGCGGCACCATGTAAGCCATTGTACCGGTTGGGATGTGTTGTCAGATCTGATTGATAGGCCTCCAGCGCTTTTTCGGGTTGTTTTAGTTCCTGGTACAGATCAGCCAGCAGTTCCCGTGCTGGTAATACTTCACCGGGTGTAACAGGGTGTTTTTCTGTTTTGTCTTCCATGTCGGCAGCCTGCTCCATTTTTTCCACTGCCAGGGCGGGGTTGCCTGCTTTCCAGGCTATCCAGCCTTCTGATGCCTTTATCTGTATGTCGACCTGGTTGGCTTTATAGGTCTCTTTTTTTGCCAGTAAATTGTTGCGCAACTGGTTTAGGATGGCCAGTTCATTGTTGGCGCTGTCCGGCTGATTGAGGTGCACAAAGCCCAGCAGTCTGGCAAAATGTATAATGCCGAGTTGCCAGGGAAACTGTTGCATAGGGAAACCAGCCGGTGTGGTAGTTAGTTGCGTGGCTTCTTTCCATAGTCTGTTTTCCAGCACATACCGGACGGGGATAGCTGCAAATGTATAAGCGCCTTTTAAATTGGGCGGCGATACTTCACTAAAGGTATTCAGGTAATCCCATTGTTCTTTGGCCTTCTTTAATTCCTTCTTTTGTAAATAAGCATATACCAGATAGTCCATGCCATGTAATTCTTCATCCCAATGTCCTTTTATGCCTGCATTTTCTGCATAGCATTTAGCTGATGCTATGGAGGCCAGGTTCGATTGAATGGATTCGTCCCACATGCCCAACCTGGTAAAAATATGCGACGGCATATGCTGGGCATGGGCCGATGCGGGTGCTATGGATGCATATTTCTGAGCGGCCGGTAACGCCAATTGTGCCAGTTCAGGATAATCGTAGGTATGAATGAGGTAATGGATAACGCCTGGATGAAAGGGTACACTGGGATAAATGCTGCTGAGTATTTGTCCGGCCTTTTTTTGTTTGGCATATGTTTTATCTGCGGGATCTGCTGCCGCGTCCAGCGCCAATGCATAAAAGATGGCGGCCTCTTTGTCGTTGGGATATTTCTCATTGAGCTTTTGCATGGCGGCTTCATACTGGTTGCAACGGGTGCGGTGATCGAGTTTTTCCCAGTTGTTATAATACACAGTTAATGCATTAATGTAATCAGCCTCCCGGCTTGATTTAGGTTCTATGGAACGGGCTATTTGCAGTGCCTTTGCGCCTTTTGTTAGTTCTGGTGTTTCAGGCGGTGTCCATAATGGATGGTAATTACACATGGCCACACCCCAGTAAGCCATGGCGCAATGCGGATCGTGGTGAATGATCTGCGCAAATGCTTTTTCAGCTTCATCGTATTCAAAGGAATGCAACAAGGCCACGGCAAAATTGAATTGTTTTACAATGCTATCCTCACCGGTAATAATAAATGAAACTTTACCCACGCCTTTATCATCGGGGCCGCACAGCACTACATTGCCTGTTTTAAGATTAATAGCGTTGATCTCTTTGGCAAGCGTAGGCTGTAGTTTTTCCCTGCAGGCAAACAGGGAAATAATGACTATGAGCTGCACCGTTATAACTGGTTTGATTTTTTTCATGATAGCAAGCGATTTGAATGGCCGAATGAATAATGGAGGCGTGCGGATGGTATGTTATCAATGGGTGGAGAAACGATAAACGTGTTATCTAAAGATAGAAATATTATGTGGTATAACCCGTTATGCATTCATGTATGTTAGTATTTTGCCACGAGGGGGCTTTTTTGTGATTATTTTATGGGTTTTGATTATATCTTTATTTTGCTATTTTTACTTTTCCGGTTATTGAATTAACCTTAAAAAACAACCCATGAACCAAAAACCCTCAAACGCCTTTATTGCGGCCTCGTGGATCGCCCTGGGCGCAGGTATGCTTGGATTTTTAATCGGCCTGTGGCGTGCTGAAATGGTACTGAATGAAAAAGGATATTATTTTACGGTTTTAATGTTCGGTCTTTTTGCTGTTATTTCTCTTCAGAAAAGCGTTCGTGATAAACTGGAAGGTGTTCCTGTTACAGACATCTATTATGGTTTAAGCTGGTTCTGCACTATCCTGGCTGTGGTATTATTAGCAGTTGGTTTGTTTAATGCTACCATTTTACCCAGTGAGAAAGGGTATTATGCATTTGCATTTTTACTGGCTTTATTTGGCGCCATTGCGGTGCAAAAGAACACCCGCGACGCCAAGGCAGCTGAAAAGAAGGAGATTAAAGAGAATTAGAATTAAATAGTTTAATCCCGTTTCTTAAGACATCGAAGTAGGAGGTAAGAAGTAGGAAGTATAAAGCTTCCTGTTTTTTACCTCTTTTTCTTACTTCCTGCTTCTTATTCTTACTTCTTATTTCTTACATCCTACTTCCTACCTCCTACCTCTTAACTCTTTGCTCATATCTGCCTAAATAGTAGTAACTTAAAAGAAAAAAATGGATAACAGGGGACTTCTCTTTATTCCTGATATCAGCGGTTTTACCCGTTTTGTTTCTGAAACGGAAATTGAACATAGCCGTTATGTTATTCAGGAATTGCTGGAGGTGCTTATAAAGTCAAATAGTCTCGGTTTGCAGATCTCCGAGATTGAAGGGGACGCCATTTTGTTTTATAAGTTTGGTGAACCGCCTGCTTTGCCTGTGCTATACAAGCAGGTGGAAGAGATGTTTTGTGCCTTTCACCGCTGTTTAATTGCGTATGATCGCAGGAAATATTGCCAGTGTGCAGCCTGTACTGCTGCTGTTGCACTGACGCTAAAAGTTATTACGCACTATGGCGAATTTACCGGGTACCAGGTGCAGAACTTCAATAAGCTGATCGGTAAGGATGTGATCGTAGCGCATCAGTTGTTGAAGAACGATATCCGCCAGCATGAATATTGGCTGGTGACCAATAACCTGGTTGCTGATAAACAGCCTGAGGGCATTACGAATTGGATGCATTGGGAGATCAGTAATAAGGAAACAGAAACCGGTGTTATTCCCTATCATTATACTTTATTAAGCGAGTTGAAGGAACAGCTGCCGCCAGAACCGCTTGAGCCAATTGTGTTTTCTGATAAAGTTAAAATACTGTCGCTGTCGAAAGAATACAAAACAGATATCATTCTGTTGTTCCATGCCACTGGCGATTTTTCGAATCGCAGCCGCTGGCAGGAAGGGGTGATAAAAGTAGAGGAGATCGATCATCACCTGCCCCGTATAGGTATGCGAAGCAGGTTTTTAACAGAAAGCGGCGAAACCTATATCTACAGCAGTAGTTATTATTATCATCCTGAAAAGATCCGGTTCAGCGAAACGGAAGAAAAGACGGGCAACGTTACTTACTTTACGCTGGAGAGAATAACCAATACTACCACCCGGCTTACGCTTGACCTGTATCGGAAAAAGAATTTTATTACGGAATATCTGCCTGTGCTGGCTGGTAAGAATCACTTAAAAATCAGTTATCAGCGGTCGCTGCAAAACCTCGAAAATTTATTGATAGAATTTCCGCACGAAGCCCATGTTTAAAAACAAAAGCTGCTGAAAAAAAATATCAGCAGCTTTAGGTGCAATGCTCAATTAATTAGTCGTGCATTGATCATACAGGCTGTTGCTGGCTTTTTGCAGAACAGTCGGTACTTGTATGGTTTTCATATAGGAATGCTAATATGTAAGCGGCAGCCTTTACCTGGCGATGTAACGATCTCACAATGGCCATGCAGATTGCGGATACGCTCTCTGATGTTTATGAGCCCAATGCCATCTACCTGGTGGTTAGGGTCGAAACCAATGCCATCATCGTCAATGATCAACTCTACATGCCGGTCATCGGTTTCGAGTGTCATAACCACCGTTTTTGCTCTGCTATGCTCTGTTATGTTTCTGAATTGTTCCTGCAGGATACGGTAAATATTGACCTTCTTGTAATCGGAGATCATGCTTTCATTAAAGTGATGGATACCAAATAGGATATTTATTCTGTGGATTGTTTTTATGTCTTCAATGAAAGTTTTTACACTTTCGAGTAGGGTATCTTTTTGCAATTTTTGTAGTACCATTCCACGCGATAACTTCTTGATCTCTTCTATTGCTTCTTTAATTAGTTGCGTGGTTACTTCCTTTGCTTTTTGATTGTCTGCCTTATACACCTGAACCAGGTCCAGGTGTAGTTTGGCAGAACATAACAGTTGGTTCACGTTGTCATGTAGTTCCTGTCCAATAACCAACCGCTCATGCTCCAGCATTTTCATAAGCATACCGGAGACGGCGTTTTGATGATCTGTTGGCCTGTTTGCGTTTTGTTTTTGCGGCATAACGCTTTCAGCCAGTAACGCCTTTTCGCTCATGTGACCCGCGCAAAGTATACATCCATTCGCCTCTTTATCTGAAACCAGATGGAAAAATGACCATTTAAATGTCTGGGTACGGTTAGAACCGGAATTGGTGTACAGATTAATGGGTAGGGTTTGCAGGGATGGATCGTTGTTTGTCAGTAGGGTATCGAACACTTCCCGGTCAGTTTCTGAAAGCAGGGATTGAAAATGGTCCAATTGCTTTAGGGTTCCGGGTCCAAACTCTTGATTCATGGCCGAGTTCATAGAAAGTATACGGCCGTCCTGATCAATGATTGCATAATACACCGATTCCTGTCCCGCTTGCGAGGCATTCGGTGACGCTCCGTCACTCAAGTTCATAGCTAGTTTACTTTTGTTTTACAAGGCTTTCCAGGGCCTCATCTGTTATGCCTGTAATGGAGTCGTACCCCATAGACTTCTCTACATAATAATCAGCTCCAAGGCGCATGCATGTTTCGAAATATTCCCCAGGGTCGTTATTGGTAAGCATGACAATTTTTACATGCTTGTTAATTCCCCTGATCTTTATCAACAAATCAATCCCACTCCTGCCTGGCAGGTTAATATCAAGGAAAATAACGTGTGGCGTTTTTCTGGCGAACATCGTTATGCCATCTTCATAGCAGCCGGCTACCGCAATGGAGGCCTCGTTGTAGCGTTCTAAAAGCAGTTCTTTGATGCGATGAATGAATAAGGCCGAATCATCTATTAAGAGGATACATAGGGAATTGCTCATTCATGCCGTTTTGTTTGTTTGGAACGCAAAGGTAGGCCATAACAGGTTGCCGGTACATAGGATCAATTGTTGTTTCTGTGTAAGGATGACAATTACTGTTTGTAGCGGTTTGTACTACAAAAGCAAGTTTGTAAGTTGTTTAGTTTGTTAGTTCTTGAGTTAACAAACTAACAAACTCCCTAATTCTTTCACTTTGGTACCACATTGCTACCTCGGCGCCCGAGGAGGTGAAGTGAAGGGCCAGTATAGGCAAAGCGAAGGTTTCGAGGAGGCAAAGAGAAGGATCAGTATAGGCAAAGTGAAGGAAATAAAAACCATCACTGATTTTCGACCATTCGTCCCACCATTTTCCGCGGACCGTCCCACCAAAATTAAAATTTCCGAGGAGAAATAGCCATTCGTCCCACCGGTTTCAAGTAAACCGTCACAGCGGTTTCCGAAGCCCGTCCCATGATGGAACTTTCGCATGAAGGTAATGGGTACCTTTGTATTCGTATACGGTAGTTCTTTGACACCATCCTGTAAGGATGGACCGATACCCAAACAACAAGGTTGGTTAACCCGGAGTTATGTTTTAGATCAACTTATTTTCTACAGCATAGAGAGTTAATTCAGCATTGTTCTGCATACTCATTTTTTCAAGTATGCGCGACCGGTAGGTGCTGATGGTGTTTACACTTAAGGAAAGTGAAGTGGCAATTTCGGAAACAGTTTTCCCGGAAGCCAGCCGTTTCAGTACATCGAATTCCCGCTCAGACAGCTTTTCATGCGGCAGCTGGTTGGGATCATCGCCAAACGATGCGGCTAATTTTTCTGCTCCTTCGGCACTCACATATTTTTTTCCCAGCATCAGCTGCCGAACGGCTTTCAATAATTCATCGGGATGGCTTTCTTTATTAAGATAACCGGATGCGCCTGCTTTCAGCGCCCGCACCACATACTGGTCTTCGGGATGTACACTCAAGATCAATACGGGGGTATTTGGCAGCATTTTTTTCAACTGTCGAAGTGTTTCCAGGATGTTGCGTCCGGGCATGGAAATATCTGAAATGATCAGGTCCCATTTTTGGGCTACAGCCTCTTTGATCAGGGCAGAAGAATCGATCACTTCGCATACTTCGGCACCGGGAAATTCTTCCCGTAACAAGGTGCTCAGGCCTTTGCGGATAAGGCTATGGTCATCGGCTATTAAAAATTTGCTCACTGTTGACTGATTTCGTGGTTTGTGATTAGTATAGGAATGGATATTTGGATATAGGTCCCTTTTCCGGGAGTACTATCAATATGAAAATCTCCGTCTATCATCAAAGCCCTTTCCTGCATACCCTTCAAACCAAGCGTTTTTTTGTGGGCCATATCATTCGGGTTAAATCCTTTGCCATTGTCGCGGATCTCCAGCACAATCCTGTTCTCTTCCATCGACAATACGGCGTCTACCTGGGTGGCGCTGGCATGACGGGCAATATTGGTCAGCGCTTCCTGATAAATACGGAACAATGCATTTGATTGCTTTGTAGTGAATTGTGGTTCATACAACAGGCTTTCAAAAATGCAGCGGATACCAAAGTTCTTTTCAAATTCCCGGCTTTGCCATTCCAACGCACTTACCAGTCCCAGGTTATCGAGTATGCTGGGTCTTAACTGGGTAGCTATTTTACGTACCGATCGCATGGTTTCTGCGAGTAAAAGATCCGCCTGCCTCATTTTCTCAATCATTTCTTTTGCTTCAGGAGGCAGCTTTTTGCTCATTTGTAACAGATCGAGTTTTAACAGCGTCAATTGTTGGCCCAACTCATCATGTATTTCGCGGGAAATATGTTTCCGTTCTTCCTCCCTGATGTTTTCGAGGTAGGAGGAGAGTTCCCGGAGTTGCCGGTGCGATTGTTTCAGCTCCTGTTCGGCTTTTACCTTGCCGGTAATATCATTGGCTACCAAATAGAGATTCTTGTTGCCTTTGGAAGCGGAGAATTCTATGTGTTTTTTTGAACCATCCTTGCAGTTTACTTCAAACTGGCAAATTAAGGTAGATCTTGTTTTGTGGTTGGGGCGACTGATCGCATTTTCACGGGCTGCATTTACCACATTGCGATAATTTTCATTGGGGTAGGCTTTGTTCAGCCATTCTTTATGGGTTGGAATATCGTCCCGGGTGTAGCCAAACGTATCAACAAAGGCATTGTTCACGAACTTGGTTTCGCCGGCATCACTAAATACACAAATGGGAATGGGCAATTGTTCGGAAATATCCCTGAATTTCTTTTCATTCTCATGCAGGGCCCTTAAAAAGCTGTTCCTTTCAGTAATGTCATTAAAATTTACAAACACCAGGTTCTCATCTGTAGTAAAGGTAAATTCCAGTTCCTTTATAGTCCCGTCTTTACAATACACTTTCGATTCAAAGGGGCGGGATTCGTATTTTTCTCCATGATAGACCAGTTTCAATTCGGCCTGCCAACCTTTTTGTAGTGTTCGGAAATGAACTTCATCGCGATAGGCTTGCTGTCCCCAACGATCAATAGTGGGAATATCTTCTATAGTGTAACCAAACCATTCGGTAAATTTTGGATTGATGAATACGAACCGTTTGGGTTCATGTACTTCATATACCGCAATAGGGGTGGTCATTTTTTCAAGGATCCGTTTGAACTTGTTTTCGGCAGCTAGTACCAGTTTTTCTGCTTTCTCCCATGCTATCAGCTCGTCAGGTTGCGGCATATGTGACTGGGATTTCTGGGATGATTGGGATGATTGGGATGCACTTCTATGTATCATCAACACTAACGGTTGTTTGCGAACGTTCCAGATAGAACAATCGTATGTTGCGTCGGGTAATTTTTTTGAGCAGAATTCGAGCTGGAGAATGCCGGCTGGCTGTTTGTTCTTTTTTGAGACGGCGTTTTTAAAGACAGCTTTTGATGCGGGTATCAGAAAGGACAGGATCTTTTTACCTATACATCGTTTTCCAGCCACTCCATGCAGCCTGGCTTCCTTTGGCCAGATGCCATTTATTACACCTGATTTCTTTTCAATCGACACTAAAATGACATCTTCGGAACGGTTGTTTATTGCTGGCATACTCGTATCCATCAAACGGGAATTGATTTAAGTATGTATAACGGGTTAAGCTTATAAGTTAATGCATTTCTAATTTAAATATATAGTAAATCACCTATTTTTTTAATGAATACCCTTTTACCAGGGTGCATTTAGTTCAAGACAGGCAGAATAAAAGAAAAGCTGTCCCGGTTAGTGAACAGCTTTTCTTTTATAAAAATTACGGAAGCTTATTATTTGTTTACGTTCAGATCATAACCCTGTAAGAATTTGTCTTTAATAACAACATACAGTTTGTTTTCTGCTTCGTCAACTATATAAGCAGGGTCTTTATCGCCGAATGGGATTTTTACCAGGTCTTTTCCTGAGTCTTTATCAATTTTTACCAGTCCATTGATGCCAGATTCTTCAAATTTGGTTAAAATGAATATGGCATCTTTTGTGGCTTTTGTGGCATTGAAACGTTGGCTTGCCATGGCAAACAAAGCGCCTGCCGCATCATTGCCGGCAACAGCTGATTTGTATGTAGACGTGTTTTCATCTACATATATTTCGTTAACCAGATTGCCTTTTTCATCTGTAGCAGGGCGAACACGTACTGATTGTAGTGTTTTAACTCCTGAATATACGGTGGCAGCAACGGCCGCGCCTTTCATTAAGGCACGAACGCCTTTACTTAAACCGGCTTCTCTATAGTTGTGATTGAAGATCACTTTGCCTTCAAAGTCAACCAGAGAAGTATTTTGTAAGGAGTTGATGAAATAACCGCTTTTTCTTACTTCAATGGTAGCCAGTTCCCTTTCTTCATCATAATCTTTTAATGGAAGGGATTCTGTTAATACAGTCATATTACCATCGGCCAGACTGAATGCATTCAATTTGTCATCGCTATACACCAACAGGCGGTTTCTTGCATCGTCAAAACCAAAGGCCGGACGTTTACGGATCTTGATATCTCTTTTCCACAGTTCTTTTCCTTTTTCATATTCTACCAGGTTCGCCCTTGATTCGGTAAAATATAAGATACCTTTTTCTGTAGGCTCAATGATCACAGCGGGGCTGCTTAATTCAAACTTCCAAACTTTTTTACCCTCGTTGTTTACCAGGTAAAATTTGGTTGCCTTTTCTTCATTGTTAATAGCCAGAATGCCGTGCTCTGTTAAACGGATATCATTGATGTTATCCAGTGAGCTTTCCTTTTGCCAGCGGAGTTGGCCGGTTTCAGCATCAATGATGTTTACACCTTCTGAATGTTTGATGATATAGCTTTTTTTATCATAAGGGGCCAGGCCATTACATTTTCCATTCAGCTTTAACAGCTTTTCGCCATAAGCGCTAACGCCGGTTTCAGTAGCCAGCAGATCAACACGGTTCTCATAGGTTACAAACAGTTTTGATCTGTCGTACGTAAGCATGGCGTCTTCAATTTTTTCCTTGAATTCCTTTTTCCATACGTCACTGCCATCGGTACCATTCAAGCAGATCACATTGTTTTTATCAATGATCACCAGGTTCTTGTTTTTATCGACCATCGGGGGAACAGTGAAAATGCTTCTTGTATTTAACAACGCACCAAGACCTGATTTGGCGGCGCCTATATCTTTTGACCATCTTTCTTTACCGGTAGCAAAATCGAGCAGGGCGATAAAGCTGCGTTTGTTACGGGTGCCTTCAATGAGCAATGCGCCCAGGTGGTATAAAGGCCTTTTGCCAGAGATCTTCATGTCGGCATCATTGCTGTTGAAAATGATCTTACCGGTTTCAGCTTCAATGATGCTGGTTTGTGGTTTGCCTAATCCCAGTGACTTGGCTGTTTCCACCATAAAATAAGGGGTGCCGGAAATATTCTCAAATTTGTCTTCAGAAGCACTACCCAGTTCTTTAATTTCCCAGGTAATTTTCTTTGTTTTGGGGTCAATACCGGCAAGGCTCAGGTCGGTTGCAGCTACCAGGGAACCGGTATTGGTTTGCTGCATCCATTTGATCTTTGTAACAGTGGTGCCTAACTGAAATTCAAATTCAGGTTGTACCTGCGCATAAGTTAGGCCAGATAGTAATAATAAACATAGGGTCGTTCGAATGGACTTCATAGTAAGAGTTGGGTTTATGATAATGCCGCCAAAATAGAAAGAATAAAATGATTGTTCAAAGGGAAAAGGACGAAATGTTCTGTTGTTAATAACAGTTAGGGGTATCTGGGGAGTTTATTTTTAGGAATAATGTTTTTTTTGCATTCAAGGAAGGGTTACATTAGAATAATTATTATTGCATCATGAAAAATCAAATGAAGGACATATTGACAAATGGTGAATTCCGGGTGAATGGCAGTTTATGGTTAGAAGGTAATGGGACCCGGTTTTTTGGTCCTGGCCCGGTGGAGTTGTTGCAATTGATTGATGAGACCGGAAGCATAAACCAGGCCGCCAAGAAAATGGGTATGTCGTATAAAAAAGCCTGGGAAATTGTAAACCGGTTGAATGAAATAGTGGGCAGTCCATTGGTGATCACTGCAACCGGTGGTGAAAAGGGTGGTGGTTCTGCTATTTCTGAAGAAGCCAAACAACTGATCGATTGGTATATGTCACTACGGGAAAGATTCCGGAAGTTTATGGAGCAGGAAACTGCGAAGCTTAGATAAGGGCAATGGGTTATGAAAAATGCTGTTCGATTATAAGCTGCAACGCAAGTGCGTAACCACAAATAAGTATGACTATAAAAAGTTTGATTGCCTCGGTGTTACTGGTATGTATGGGCTATGTTGCCACCGCGCAGGCCTATGTACAGGTATCAGGTGAAGTGAGCAAGACGTTGAAACTGTATGAAGCTGACATTGCTAAAATGAACAAAGTATCCGTTACGCTTTCCGATAAAGATGGTAAAGACCATAGTTATACCGGGGTGCCGGTACTGGATATCCTGAACAGTGCAGGGGTTACTACCGGTAAACAATTACATGGTGAAAACCTCACTAAGTATGTGTTGGTGAAATGTGCCGATGGCTATCAGGTGTTGTTTGCCCTGGCTGAAATGGATACCGCGCTTTCTAAAAAGACCATCATCCTGGCCACCCAGGCCGATAATAAACCCTTACCCGAAGGCAAGGGCCAGTGGAATTTATTATAAAGTTTGCCAAGGATTAATGAGTCAGTTGTGAGTGGTCAGTGGTGAGTAGGTTCCCGATTTTTCGGACATCTGAATATTCGCGAACCCCCTCACAACTCACAACTCACAACTTACAAACTCACAAACTACTCACGAGCTGCCAGAAGCTGATCGTTCTTCTGGTGGTGAACCCAAGGTATTCATACAGTCTGATGGCCCGTTCATTTGTTTCTAATACATGCAGAAATGGGGTATTGCCCATTTGCAGGTTAGCGTTGCAAAGATGGGCAATCAGGTACTGGGCATATTTTCGACCGGTATAAGCCGGATCGGTACAAATAGCACTTATTTCTGTTAAGTGATCGAGCCGCATTCGTTCGCCCGCAATAGCTACCAGTTCATTGCCCTGCCAGATTCCAGCATAATTGCCCAGGCGTCTTGTGTCTTTTTCATAATACCCCGGCTGCACTTTGTTGATGAGGTGGAGCATGTCATCGCTGTGCGATGCGTTGAGTGGGGTAATAGGCTCCGTGCCGGCAGGCAGGGCCGTTGCTTCTTGCAGGACCATTTGCACACAGGGAAGTTCTTTCAATAACTGAACGCCTGGCGGCAATGGCGGCAGCTCACCAATCAGATAAAAGAGCTCACCCGGTTCAAACAGCGTGTGCAGGGTGAGCAAATTCTCCGTTGTTGCTGTTTCAAGCGCAGCAAAAGGCAGCACACCGCGTTGGTATCGTTTTGCGTTTTGTGGTCCGGTAGCAAACTGTTGCTGCATGCTGGTGAGCGCCCACCAGGCAGGGTTATCAAGTGTTGAAAATGGATCACTGTGATGCATCTCGCAATGTAATGATTTTGCGGCCGACCAGAGGTTTTAAGCGTTTTGCTTTCTTACGTATTTGGTAAGTATCACTATTACCTGGCCTTCTATTTTACCTTCAATCTGTTCCGTATTGTTCTCTACCAGGCGAATGTTTTTTACTACCGTCCCCATTTTTGCATTTAATGTAGAGCCTTTTACGTCCAGCGATTTTGTCAGGATCACTGTGTCGCCATTTTGTAGCAGATTGCCGTTACTGTCTTTGTGTAATTCAACAGCGTCGTCGTTGTCATGATCGCCGGTAGCTTTGGCCCAGGCCAGCATGTCCTCATCCAGGTACATCATCTCCAGGCTTTCCATTGCCCAGCTTTCCCGTTTCAGGCGATTCAGCATCCGCCAGGAGACAACCTGTATACCTGGTATCTCACTCCACATTGTTTCTGATAAAAAAGCCCAGTGTTTGTTATTCAGTTCTGCTTTCTTTTCAATCTGCGCATGACAGGTCTCACAAATGAGGATCGTATCATCTGCGTTGCTCCGGGGCTGGGGTGTTACCTCATATATTTTTAACGGACCGCCTGATTTGCATAATTCACATTGGTTGCCGCTTCTTTGCTTTAATTGCTCTTCCAGTTTCATAATACGGGTTTAAATTGGCGGCGAATGTAATATTTTTACCCTAAACGGTTCCTGCAAAATGCGCCTGCCTAAAAGCCCTATCTGGCAAATATTGAGGTGCGTTTTTCTTTTTTGATCTTCCAAAGGCTTACAGCACAAACCATCACCCACAAAAAAGGATAGATCATCTGTGTCAAATAGAAGCTTCGGACATTGTTAAGGTCTATAGCTATTTGTAAAGGCCCGGTAGGTTTTTTGACCGGTGCTTCCCAGCGTGCATACAGGTAGGTAAGCCAACAGCCAAAGGCCAGGCTGAACAAGCCAATGAGCAGCCAGGTTAACGAAAGGAAACGGGCGTTTTTTTCTGTACGTATTTTGGCAATGGCGGTAACAAAAAAGACCATCATTAACAGGATCAGTACATTGGTGATTGGCTCATTGCCTGCAATTTTCAGAAACTGGATGGGCACCCAATCAAAGAAATTAAACCTGAAATAGCGCAAGGCGAATGCCACTACAAAAGCGCCCAGCATGACCACCGTAAATTTCTTCAGCTTTGTAATGCCATAGAACCTGATGGCGCGGTAGTAGAAGATGACAAAAAGGACCAGTAATAAAATATATGGTCCATACATAATAAGGTTGATCCAAAAAGGGGAAGTTTTCATATAATACGGATTGGGTTTAAAACGGCAATATCAGGATTTTCTTATAACGATTGATAGGCCTGGCCTAAAAAGTCTACCAGATCAGAGGCGATCAAAGAAGGCTGGGAGGCATAAGCGGCCGCCAGGTCGCCGGCACAACCGTGCAGGTACACGCCCATAATGGCCGCGTGCAGGGGAGAATATTTCTGCGCCAGCAAACCGGTAATTATTCCGGTAAGCACATCGCCCGTGCCGCCACTTGCCATACCGGGGTTGCCGCTGCTGTTAAAATAGCCCTTGCCATCGGGGGAGGCTATAAATGTATACCGGCCTTTTAGCACAATGTACAGATCATTGTCCGTGGCGGTTTGCAGCGCCAGTTGGATGCGATCGTAATCATTGGCGGTCTTTCCAAACAGCCGTTCAAATTCTTTGGGGTGTGGCGTAAGGATGGAACCCAGCGGGATCTTGTTCAGCAGCCCTTTTTCCTGCGCTATTGCATTCAGGCCATCGGCGTCGATCACCATGGGACGGCGGTTCTGCTCAAAAATTGAATACAAAAGCTTTATGTTACTGGCGTGAGCGCCGAGTCCGGGACCAATGCCAATGGTGTCGTATTTGTCCATTTCCTGCACAGCGTGACCGGGATCGTTGACGGGTCCCGTTTTGCACATGGCCTCGGGTACTGCGGTTTGCAGAATGTTGTAACCCACGGCCGGAACATGACAGGTGAGTTTACCCACCCCGCTGCGCAAACAGGCGCGGGCGCAAAGGACCGCTGCGCCCATCATACCATAACTACCGGCAATAAGAGCAGCATGACCATAATCTCCTTTATGGGAAAAGGGTTTCCGTGGCTGCAGCAACTGTTTTGCCATTGCCTTATCAATAAGCAGAAAGGGTGAATCCTGGATGGATAAAAAACCGGGGAGCAGCCCAATATTGAGCAGGTGTACTTCCCCAATACTGTCAGCATTCTCCGGCATCAGAAAAGCTGGTTTAAAACATTGAAAACTAAGGGTGTGATGGGCTTTTATCACCCTATTGCCCCGGGCGCTTTGGTCTACGAACAGGCCACTGGGAATATCTATGGCAATCACATTATTGTGACTATTATTAATATGTTGTATCAGGTTGGCGGTAAGCCCGTCGGCGGGGCGGTTGATGCCGGAACCCAGCAGGGCGTCTATGACCACATCACCAGCTGGAATGGAAGGCAGCATTTCTTCCGAGGATACAAACCGGATGGCGGCGGTCGTATCGTGCAGCCGGGCCAGGTTGAGCTGAAAATCTACTGTGCCCTTATGGCCAAATTCCAGGATGTAAACGGTAACGGTATGACGACTTTGGGTCAGCAGCCGGGCAATTACAAGGCCATCGCCGCCATTATTGCCTTTTCCACAAAAGATGGTAAAAGCCCTGCCTTTGTAATTGTTTTGCAATAACCATTCGTAGCAAGCCGTGGCGGCGCGCTCCATAAGGTCTACAGAGGCAATAGGTTCATGGCGGATGGTGTATTCATCCCAAGCCCTAATTTGTTCGGTAGCAAAAATTTGCATCCCGAAAATTAATTACTTTTTGGCAGTAGAACGGCGACCGGCAGATTTCTTTTTATGTGAAACGGCATGTGAGCGATGTTTGGCGACCGGTCTTTGCGCAACCTGCTGGCTGTTTGTTGGGTCGTCATCGTCGTAGCGGTTATTGTTTTGCAGGTAATCGCCGAAAATATCGGCCATTTCTTTCACCTTGTACACGTATCGGCAATCATTATTGCAAAGGGCAATGATGGTGGCATCTTCATCCTGCATACGATAGAAAGAGGTGCGGTTGCCATGCCACCAGCCGTTGTGGTAGATCAGTTTTTTGCCATTATTCAACAGGTACATGCGCCAGCCCAGCCCATAATTATGGGTGCCGGGTTTTTCAAAGCTGTAACCGGCATAAGCCTGGTCAAGGGTAGCCTTTTTAAATAAGTTCTCATTTTTGAGGGCCTGGTCCCATTTCAACAGGTCGCGCACGGTGCTGTATACGTTTTTATCGCCGTACACTGCATCGAGAAATTCGAACCTGTATTCTTTTCCGCTGTAATAAAAGGATGGCATGTATCTGGCCGAATCGGCGAGGGTGAATACGTAGGAGTCTTTCATCCCCAATGGTTCGAAGAATGTCTTTTTCAGGTATTCCGGGTAGCTAAGGCCGCTTACTTTTTCAATGATGAGCGCCAGCAATGCAAAGTTGGTATTTGAATAGCTAAAGCCGTGGTTGGCGGCCGCGATAGGTATTTTCCGGTAGTTGGCGATAAGGAAATCCAGTACATCCTGGTTGGAAACCATCTTGTGTTTATCCCAGCCCATTTCACCCATGTAGTGGTCATATTTGGGAATACCGCTGCGGTGGTTCAGTAAAAGCCTTACCGTAACAGCTTCCAGGGGAAAACCGGGTAAATATTTTGAGACAGGATCGTCGATATTGAGTTTGCCATCCTGCCACAATTTTAAAGTGGCCATACCTGTAAAGGTCTTTGATACGGAGGCAAGATGAAAAGGCGTGGAGGGAGTGATGGAATCTTTCCTGGTGCGGGGATCAACGAAGCCATTGTACTCTTCGTAGATGATCTGGCCATTTTTAGCCACCAGCACACTGCCATTGAACCTTGTTTTACTGAAGGTAGAGTCGAGATGGTTGCTTACCATTCTCTTATAATAACTCATCTCTTCGGGGGTTAATGGGACGGCAGCATGGGTTAGGGATGAAGTATCACCTTCATTCATAGGGGAGGAAGTAACCTTCTTATTATTAACACGCGCACAGCTTTCCAATACCACTAGGGTTAGCAACAACCTGACTATGTTTTTCACCAGGACTAATAATTTATGGTTTCAACTAATTTGTAAAGTTACAGAAAACGGTTCAGTAACGGGCCATGAAACTCAATTTCTATGCCCAAGTTTCTGCAACTATGAACTATATTTGCAATCTTTTAACTAAGATAACGTAAAAGCAGGGGATTCATTATGACCGAAAAACAAATTACGAGTTTTCCCAAGGAAAAGATAAACATTCTCCTACTTGAGAACATCTCTGACACGGCTGTTAAATTCTTTAAAGACAATGGCTACACATCCGTTAAAAAAGTAACGGGGGCATTAAGTGAAGAAGACCTGATAAAGGAAGTGAAGGACGTGCATTTGCTGGGTATCCGATCCAAAACGCAGATCACCCCGCGTGTATTGGATGCTGCGAAGAAACTACAGGCGATCGGTTGCTTTTGTATTGGTGTTAATCAGGTTGATTTAAAATATGCTAAGCAACAGGGTGTTGCGGTGTTCAATGCGCCGTATTCCAATACCCGTTCCGTAGCAGAGCTGGTTATTGGTCTATCAATTTTGTTGATTAGACGCATAGTTGATAAGAACAAAGCCGCCCATGAGGGCATTTGGATGAAGGATGCAAAGGGTAGTTATGAGCTTCGTGGAAAGACCCTGGGTATTATCGGGTATGGTAACATCGGAACCCAGGTGAGCATTCTGGCCGAAGCGATGGGTATGCATGTTATTTTCTACGATACCATTACCAAGCTGCCGCTGGGTAATGCCATTGCCAAGAAAACCCTGAAAGAGGTGGTAAGCCAGGCCGACATCATAACGTTGCATGTACCCGAAACGGCTGCCACCAAGAATATGATCAACAAGAATGTGATCAAGAACTTTAAAAAGGGTTCTATCCTGATCAACTATGCCCGTGGGGAAGTGGTTGAGCTGGAGGCACTGGCCAAGGCCCTGGAAGAAAAACAAATGAGCGGCGCCGCAGTGGATGTATATCCCTGGGAGCCTGAAAAGAACGGCGACAAATTCTCTACCCCATTACAGGGTTTGCCAAACGTGATACTGACCCCGCACATCGGTGGTTCTACCGAAGAAGCGCAGGAAAACATTGGAGAAGATGTGAGCAATAAATTGTTCCAGTACCTGGAGAATGGTACCAGCATTGGTTCGCACACCGTGCCTACTTTAAGCCTGCCGCTGCAAGAGGGCGTGCATCGCATTCTGCATATTCACCGTAATGTGCCAGGTGTACTGTCAGCCATAAACACCACCCTGTCGAATGCCAAGATCAACATCCTGGGCCAATACCTGAAAACAAACGATGAAATAGGGTACGTGGTGCTTGATATTGATAAGAAGCTGTCGAATACCGCGGTGCAGTTGTTGAAGGAAGTGAAGGATACCATTAAGGTAAGGCTGTTGTATTAATAGTATTATACTTTATAGAAAGCGGATCGTTCTGAAAAGGGCGATCCGCTTTTTTGTCGGCTATCGTGAATCAGCAGACGGCAAACGGCAGACGGGAGACGGCAGATGGGAGACGGCAAACGGCAGACGGGAGACGGCAGATGGCAGATGGCAAACGGCAAACAGCAGACGGGAGATGGCAAACGGCAAACGGCAGACAGCAAACGGGAGACGGCAGACGGGAGACGGCAGATGGCAAACGGCAAACAGCAGACGGGAGATGGCAAACGGCAAACGGCAGACGGGAGACGGCATAGAAGGCGGGCGAAGTCGCAAACCACCCCTTAGATTGTCCGTAACACACCCCGTTGAGGCTGTTTTTTGATATTAGCTTTGTTTCAACAAAAGCAACAACAAATACTCAACAACTAAATCACATTGTCATGAAAAAGACTAACATTTTTTACTGGGTGTTCACCGGTTTACTGGCTTTCCTGATGCTGGGTTCTGCTATACCTGATATTATAAGTCATCCGGTTGCTATAAAAGGAATGCATGAAGACCTGGGGTATCCGGTATATTTTATTCCATTCATTGGCGTAGCCAAGTTTTTAGGGGTGGTGGCCATTCTTACCCCAGGATTCCACCGGTTGAAAGAATGGGCGTATGCAGGCTTCTTCTTTGACCTGATCGGCGCTACTTATTCTATCTATATGGCAGGTAAACCCGACTGGATCTACAATCTTATTCCATTAGCCTTATTAACTACAGCATATATGTTCTATCAAAAAAGAAGAAAATTGCAACAGGCGGGTGCCACTACTCACTACACAGGAGTAGCAGTTGCCTAGCATGCCGACAGTATAGCCATGGAAATTATGAATGCCTAACGCAGGTTATAACCAGTGTTGGGCATTCGGTATAGAAAAAAGGGATTATAAACGGGGTAATAGCGTTGTTACCTGATAATTTTTCGTTGGCTTACAATTTGCATGCTTTTTAACAAAAATCAAAACTATGAACCAGACCACTATTGGTAAAACCTATTTAGCAGAACTGGAGTCAGAAGTAACTGCTACCCGTAAATGCCTGGAACGCATTCCTATAGAGCTTTTCCACTACAAACCGCATGAAAAGTCAATGGAATTGGGCTATCTGGCAATACTGGTGGCTGAAATGCCCAATTGGATCACAACCATGATAGAACAGCCTGAAATTGATTTAGCCAAAGGTCAATTTTTCCATCCTGCTTCTACTGACGATCTGGTAAAGCGGTTTGATGAGAATATCCAGGGTGCCAGAAAAGCTTTGACCAATGTTTCAAATGAAGCCCTGCAGGAGCCATTTTCTTTGAAGAGAAATGGCCAGGTTTTATACACCGCTCCCAAACTGGGGCAGATCATTTCAACCATAAATCACCTGGTGCACCATCGCGGACAACTTACCGTATATATGCGATTGAATGATATTCCTGTTCCATCGATTTACGGACCTTCAGCGGATGAACGGACCTGGTAATTATTTCAGGAAACGATACGTCCACTTAACCAGAAAGATATTTCTGGTTACATCGTGATCAAAGGCATTATTGAATAAACTTTTTGGTATTCCTACATTGTTGTCAAGGTCAGCTTCGGCATCGGGTGTATTGCTTTGTGACCATACCAGGTACAGTTCGGAGCCGCGTTTATATTCCCAACGCATTACAAAGTTGGAGCGGAACTGTACAAAATTAAAATCAGGTTTGTCGAAGGTATAATCCACTACACCATTCTTGTCCTCATCAACCTGATATTTGCCATTCACTTCTTTTACTTCTCCATTGATGAACGGATGAAAACGGTCGTTGTAATTGTTTGCCATGGGGCTTATTACATACGCAAAGTTGCTGTACAGGGGGCGATTAATATAAGGTTGCCCATAGTATTGTAAGGTAAGGTCCGGTGTTATATTATAGGTTAACCGGCCGGTAAAACGCAGGGTATTTTGTTTTACTTCACTTACAATTGTGCGGGTGTTATTGTTGTAAGTAACATTGTCTACAAACTGGTCCTGCCGGCGCCAGTTATAGGAATAACTACCGGATAGGCTGAGCCGCAGGGCATTCATGGGCTGATAATAAAGAGTAAGGTCCACACCATTGTACCTGGTGGTATTGCCAAATCCCCACTGATTGTATAAGCTCAGGTAAGCATATAATTTCTTTCTGAAGTCGGTATTTAAATAAGCATTATGCGAGATGCTACCAGGGTTGCGAATGGCTGTTGTTCCCCGTAATGCATTGTTCGAAACATCGTAAACGGTGGTGGTGCTGCCGGTACCCACCTGCCAGTTGTTTTTAAAAGAGGCATGGGTATTGAAATTAAAGGCCTGGTTCAGGAACCTGCCGCTATAATCCCACCTCGACCAATGGTTGTAGTTCAACCGGGCCCAACGGAAGAACAGGAATGATTTGGGCCAGTGAAAACCTGCCCAGGTAAAATGGTTGATCTCATTGGCGGTGAGCATAAAACCAATATCGTTCAGCTCCAACTCAGGTGAGCGCAAGGTGAAACCCGTTTCAAATTTAAACAGGCGGCCATGCTTTCCTGATCCTTTGCCCCCTATTTTCCCCAGGCGGAAGGTGCCGCCCGTACCAGTTAGATCGGTACGGTTGCTATCCACCGACAATCCACGGGCATCGATGCGTTGAAACAGGTGTTCAAAAGCTGTTTGGGTATTGAGAATGGCTTGTTTTGTGCCCTGTACCTGACTAAAGACCATATTACCACGAATGTACCAGGTGCGGTCTTTCCAGGTATGATAGAAGTCGAGCCCCCCGGAATAGGCCTGGCGGTGTAACAGGTCGTTCAGACCACCATCGCGATTTACAGCGGTAATGATGCCGCCAAAGATGGTTTTGCCGCTGTTGATGTCTTTTTGCAATCTGCCTACAAAATAGCTTGTAAGCGGTTCCACCAGTTCCTCTCTTTTCTCCCCATTATTATCGATGGTGGCCATTTCCCGTTGGGTAATGCTTTCCAGTACGCCAATGCTCCAGCCTTTGCGGGTTTTGCCGCTGAACTTGGCGGCGCCCAGGATGGAGGTGTTTTGCGGCATTTTCAAATATTCATTGTCGTTTATGTCGGGCGTGGAATGCGGGGAACTGCCGATGCGCCGGGAATAGAAAAGCAGATCGGAGTCATAATCGCCACCCGCCTCGGAGCCAGTTAACTGGTAGTTGAAAATATTCCGGCTTTCCATAAAGAAAGGCCGGCGTTCTTCAAAAAAGTTCTGAAAGCCATCGATGCGCACCTGCGAGGGATCGGCCTCTACCTGGCCAAAATCAGGATTAACGGTGAAGTCAAGAATGAGGTCGTTGGTAACAGCATACTTGCCATCGACGCCACCGGTTAATTTGGTATCGAACCCTTTGGCGAAAGGATTGCCGGGTTCTTTTTTGTATTTATCGGCCTGTATGGTTACATAAGGCGCAATTTCTACCTGGCGGTGCATGGGAATATTTTTCAAACCTTTTAGTTCACCAAAGGCGCTAACCCAAACTCCAGAGCCCTGGCGAATATATTGCCAGCAGGACCTTTCTTCCTTGCGGAAAATACGTCGGGTTACCTGTATGCCCCAGGTTTTGTCGACCTCATTGCCATAACGCAGCTGGCTGAACGGGATCTTTAC
The DNA here is from genome assembly GCF_017742245.1 of Niastella soli. GTDB lineage: Bacteria > Bacteroidota > Bacteroidia > Chitinophagales > Chitinophagaceae > Niastella > Niastella soli. Next base: position 521,757 of record NZ_JAGHKO010000004.1, on the reverse strand, counting down.
TTCTGCCGTCCAACCGGTTTCGTCAATATGGGTTTTGGAAAACCAGATGGGGTTCCAGTTTACGTCCCAGTTATCACCGTTGTTGGAAACAAACTCATCGCCGCGTACGCCCGATACCGATAGGGTAAAAGAAAAGGCAGTGCGATGGTCGTGATAACTGTCGATATTTATTTCCACCCAATCGCCGGGGAACTGGTCGCGGCGGTCCATCCATTTTATTATGGAATCGGGATGTTGGTCTATACAATGGTAAGCTATGTACAGGTATTTTTCGTCATACAGGATCTTGAATTCGGTAGGTTGATGGGGCGCTTTGCCTTCATTGGGTTGCCATTGAATGAAGTTACCGCTCCAGTCAACCGCATTCCAGGCATCTTCGTTAGGGATGCCATCCATTAAAATATTTCCCTGAATGTGCTGGGTAATAAAAGTTCTTCTTACAACCGTCGTATCGGTTGTTTGACTCATGGCGGTTGTAGTGATACATGTGACTGCAAAATAAATTAGCAAAAGCAGTTTGCTGGGGTTCATATTCCAAGTGTACAGATTCTCTTTTTTTTACTGCTGTTAAAGTATAGCAACGGTAATTTCAGAAAAACGAGCAACGGGGCTATTGCTGTGGCAGCCTATGGAAAATGCTGCGCTAATAAGTTACAAAAAACAACTATTTTAAGGATGAGCGGAAATGGAATCCTGCAAGAACGATACAACATGGCTGTTAATGGTAAATGATCATTACAATTGGTAAAAATGTTGGTGGCATAAATAATGCTGCGGTAACTCATTGTTACTTAAATTTATTTAAAACTTGCCTGTATGAATTCCCGTCGAGACTTCCTGCAAAAGCTGGTGGCTTCGGTGATCACATTCCCGTTGGTATCAGCTGAAGCGCTTTCCTGTATAGAACATCCCAATGCAAAAAGATATGATGGTCCGCCGTTACGTGTGGCCATCATGGGCCTGGGTAGTTATGGCACCCGGGTGGCAGAAGCCATGAAGGATTGCAAACGGGCCCGCCTAACCGGGGTGGTGAGTGGTACGCCCGCCAAGATCACCAGCTGGCAATCGAAATATAATATACCTGAAAAGAACTGTTATAGTTACGAGACCTTCGATAAAATAAAAGACAATCCGGATATAGATGTGGTTTATGTGACCACGCCAAACGGGTTGCATCATGACAATGTGATCCGAGCCGCCAAAGCGGGTAAGCATGTTATTTGTGAAAAGCCGATGGCGCTTAATGCCAAAGAAGGGCAGGAGATGGTAGATGCCTGCAAAAAAGCCAATGTAAAATTGCTGGTAGGCTATCGCATGCATTTTGAACCAAAGACCCTGGAGATCATTCGCATGCGCAAGGATGGTGAACTGGGAAAAATACTGTTCTTCCAGGGGTTAAGCGGTTTTACTATTGGCGACCCTACCCAATGGCGGTTAAACAAAGCCCTGGCTGGTGGCGGTTCCCTGATGGACATTGGTATTTATTCCATTAATGGTGCGCGTTATATGATCGGGGAGGAACCTGTTTGGGTGACTGCCGAGGAGACCAAGAACAATCCGCAAAAATTTAAACCCGGGGTTGATGAGACCATTCAATTTCAACTGGGTTTCCCCAGTGGTGCGGTGGCTTCCTGTTTGAGTACCTATAGTATGAACAACCTCGATCGGTTCTTTTTAAATGCAGAAAAAGGATTTGCCGAATTGCAACCTGCTACCGGCTATGGCCCCATAAAAGGACGTACTAATAAAGGTGAGTTAACGCAGCCGCATATCACCCATCAAACGGTGCAGATGGATGAAATGGCCAGTATTATCCTGGATGGCCAACAGCCAATTGTGCCGGTTGATGGAGAGGAAGGGGTGCGCGATCTAAAGATCATAGATGCCATTTACCAGGCGGTCAGCAGTGGTAAACGGGTGGAATTAAAATGATAAGAATGTACTATAGGATAATAAAAGCCTTCCGGTTTGTCGGGAGGCTTTTTTAATTTTGAGCCATGAGTGAACATCAGCATTATCTGGACAGGTGTATGGTGCTTGCCGAAAGGGCGGCTGCAGAAGGGGAAAGCCCGGTAGGCAGCGTATTGGTAAAAGATGGACAAATATAGGTGAGGGTTATGAAAAAAGCAGGCAGTTGAAAGACATTACCCGGCATGCCGAAGTAGTGGCCTTACTTGATGCGGTACAAAAGGGAGAGGATGTGTCAGGCTCGGTTTTGTATAGTAATGTAGAACCCTGTATACTTTGTTCCTATGCCATCAGGCATTATAAAATTAAAGAAGTGGTCTTCGCAAAACATTCCGGGGAGCTGGGGGGCACCAGGCCTCCTTTTAATATCCTTACAACCTCAGATCTGCATACATGGGGCCAGCCACCAATGATTACCGTTTTATAACTACGTATTCCTTGGGTTCTTCCAGCCCTGCAGTAATCTTTCCATGGTACCCGAAATGCGTTCCTTGCGGGTCTCCGGGTGTTTGGCGGTAACTACCCATTCCACATACTCCTTTTTGTTGGTGAACGAAAGGGACTCAAAGAAAGAAATGGCCTTTTTGTTTTTCGACAGTACTGCCTTCAGGTCATCGGGCAGGCGGACGGTCTTCTTCTGTGGATCGATATAATCGAGAATGGGCCGTTCCTGGGGTTTTGCTTCCTTCTTTTTGTCGGCTTCCGTTTTCAGCCGAAAGGCAAAGACCGACCAGGTATCGTTAAAGGAGATCAGACTGATCCAATGAAATTGTTCGTGTTTGAGCAGATTGTCCCATCCTTTATCGCGTGTAAGGTCAGTTTGCAGGGCAGACGTGCCTTTGGGGTAGTAACACCAGCAAAGCACCTCATCTTTTACCAGGGGCATAACTTTGGGCAGCTCCTTATCGAGCTGGGCTTTATTGAGGATGAACCAGTGAATTTGCTGAAAGTCTTTTGCTGTGGATGAAATGGAAACAGCATCGGGTAGGGGACCGAGTTCCTTTTTGAAATCGGCAGGGGCGTTGATGGTGAGTAAGGTGTAGCCTTCTTTTATCTTTAGTTTTTGAGCTAATGGCGTTGGCATGGTGTGGGTTTGAGCTAAGGTAGGGAAAGGCGGCTTTAGCTATTTATTGAATATTGCTGAAGTTCATTTCGTAAAAATATTTACGCAGCGTTTTTATTTTGCCAGGTCCTAATTTCTTAGCTACCCTAAAAACAAAAATGCCTCTTGATAAAATCAAGAGGCATTCTAAGTAAGTGCCCAGGACTGGATTCGTTAAGTCCTGGTCTTCAATATATTAAAGCCTCTGCTTGTCAAATTTTTGCCAGGCAAATCTAATCAGGCACAAAAGTGTGCCAGTTAGGCGTGCTTATTTCCGCTTTTGCCTGTCGGAGCAAATATAAAGTATAACAGAAAATAAACAGTTTCCCCTTTCAACTTTTTCGTTAAGAGAAGGTTCGCCAATGGTTGTTTAGTCGACAAGCTACAGGCGTTTAAATTCAAGATCAACTCATGTACCAGCCACCATTTACATTGATAGTTTGTCCATTGAGGTAACCATTTGTTGCCAACATAAGCACAACGCTGGCAACTTCTGCTGGCTGCCCAAAACGTCCAAGTGGAATGAGCGTTGGTTTTATATTGGGATTGTTTTTTTATCATTTCAGTTTCAATGAGAGCAGGGGCTATAGCATTGGAAGTGATGCCACCATACTTCGCAAGCAGCGCCGCATAAGAATGTGTCAGCCCCAGCATCCCTGCCTTTGAAGCTGCGTAAGCTGGGCCTATTACGCCTCCTAATTGTGCGGCAACAGACGATATATTAATGATACGTCCATAATTTTTTTCTATCATAGCTGGTAATGCCGCTTGTGTAGTCAGGAACGCAGCTGTAAGATTTACATTGATGGATTTTTGGAAGTCTTCGAGGGTCAACTCCAGAAGTGGTTTGGAGGGGTTGATACCTGCATTGTTTACAAGTATGTCTACTGACCCTACCTGCTCCTTAATTTCACTATAGAGGCTGGATATGTCAGCTTCCCTGGAAACATCAGCCTTTATAGCTACGGCCTTGCCACCCGAGGCTTTTATTCTGGCGGTTATCCGTTCTGCATCCGATTGACTTTTGTTGTAATTGACAATTACTGTAGCCCCTGCCGAGGCCAATACAAAGGAGATTTCTTGTCCCAGACCTTTGGAGCCACCGGTAACTAAAGCTACCTTTCCATCTAATGTTTTATTTTCCATTCATTAAAGTATTATACCTTGTAACAGCCTATGTTAAAAAACAAAGGTCGATCAAGCCCGGGAATAATTGTTAGTGGTTTTACGCCTTATTTAGATACGTTTCTGAAGATATGTATTTCAATATGTCCTGATTTTCCAAAATTTGCTTGTCAGCACCATAAAGGCCAACATTGAACATGGCATTTGCTAATTCAGTTGATTTAATACTGTATTTCTCTCCAAACAATTTAAGTAATGGGTATAAAACCTTAATTATTCTATATCCTACATTCGGTTCTTTTCTTGGTTCAACCGGATATATGTATGCCGGCCTGAAACTATAAAATCTAAGATTCAAATTTGAGATTCTATTCTCAGCCATTCCTTTATAACGTGCAAAAGATGTTTTGCTTTTTTCCGTCGTGTCTGCCCCCGCACCGCTTAGCAGACACATGGTCGCTTGCGGACTGTGGTTTTCCAAGGTTCGCCCAAATTCTACTGCATAATTTACAGTGATTTTTTTGAATAGTTCGTCACCCACTTGTCCTGTGTAAACACCCAAACAGAAAAAAGCTACAGAAATATTTTTAAATAAATTTTCGTGTTGTGAGTAATCTTCAAAGTTTTCTATAATTATTTCAGCTAATTTATCATGCTTTAGTCCTGTTGGCTTTCGAACCAGACTTCTTATTTCGGTTATTTCATCAGATAAAAGGCATTTCTGTAAAACTAATTTGCCCACCATTCCTGTGCTTCCTGTTATAAGTACCTTCATTTTTTATTGCTGTTGCAGGTTAATTATTGTTCCTAAACTCAAGCGGTGTCAACCCCGTTTTGCTTTTAAATAATCTTGAGAAATATTGGGGGTATTCAAAACCTAAAGAATATGCTAACTCACTCACAGATTGATTTGAACTAAGAAGCAGGTTTTTCGCTTCTTCAACCAGATAATAATGAATGCGGTCTTGTGCATTCATGCCAGTTTCTTTTTTCAAAAGATCGCTTAGGTAGCCAGGTGATAAGTTTACTTTTTCCGAAAGGTATTTAACTGTTGGTAGCCCTTGCCGAATTAAATCTTGCGACCGGAAGTAGTTTTGTAACAACTGTTCCACTTCATTTATGACATCATTGTTGATAGCATGCCTGGTGATAAACTGACGATCGTAAAATCGGGAGCAGTAATTTAACATCAATTCGAGTGCGGTGATCAACAAGGTGCGGCTATGCTTATCGATATTTTCACAAAGTTCATCCTCGATATTTAGTTTGCATTCACCTAATATCTGTTTTTCTTTATCAGATAAATATAAAGCTTCTCCGGAATAATAACTAAAGTAAGAATAGTTATTAATGTTTCTGCCAAGTTGTGTCCCGTGGATTAAATCGGGATGAAAAAATATTGCCCAACCCTGGGTGTCCTTAGGGCTTTTAAAAGCTTCATCTACAGTAATAACCTGATGTGGAGCAATACATAGAAGAGTACCTTCCTGAAAGTCGTGAATATGCTGACGATATTTTATTTTATTTGGACACCAGTTTTTATACATTAAGATGTAAAAACCGAGTGTAAACTTAATCCCCGGTTCAAACTCCTGTTCGAATTTTGTAAAGTTAGCTACTCCGATCAGGGGATGTTTGACTTTTGGCTGACCGAGCAGGTCATTTACTTCTGATATACTTTCTATATGGATAATGCTCATGTTAAAAGATTAAACAAACTATTCAAAGTACAACCATCCAAGATACCAATTGTTGCGGATAGTAATTTAGCCAAAATCAATTAATAAAATATGATCCTGGTAACCTGACTTTGATTATTTCATTTGACTGGATATAACTTTGTCAAAGATTCGATCTCCAAGGTATGTGCGAAGCCATATTGATGGCTTTGCCATTTTGCCCGCCGCATATCGGGTTTTTGGTTTTTTAGTTTTCAGTATCTTACTAACTGTATCTGCAATAACAGATGGATGTGATGCGCCACCTTCGGTTGTGCCCCTTCGAATGTTACCTACAATCTTTTTATAAAGACCGGTATAGGCGGATTTATCACTATACTTTTTCAGTCCCTCTTCAACTACCGTGTTAAATTCTGTTCCTATTGCTCCCGGTTCAAGAATGACAACTTTAATATTAAACTGCTTCAGCTCCAGACGTAAACAGTCGCTAAATCCTTCTATTGCATGCTTACTTCCATGATACCAACCACCGAGAGGAACATAGACTTTGCCGCCCATAGAAGAGGTGTTTATTATGGTACCTGATTTTACCTTTCGCATGTGGGGTACGACCATTTGAATTAAGGCTGCCATACTAAAAAGATTTACCTCAAAAACCCGCCTGGCATCATCTAATGGTACATCGTCTATTGCGCCATAACAGCCGAAACCAGCATTATTCCATAAAACATCTATTCTGCCCTCTTTCGCTATGATATTGTCAACTACACTTTTAATATCTTCTGAGCTTGTTACATCCAGTCTGACAGGAAAGCCACCCGCATCTTTTAAGTCTTGCATTCTATCCATCCGCCTCGCACCTGCGTACACAGTATAGCCTTCCTGTATTAGCTTAAGTGCACCTGCTTTTCCAATTCCTGAACTGGCACCTGTAATAAGGATTACTTTATTCATAATTGTACTTGTTTAACTGCATAAATGTCAGATAAAAAGGATTGTAATATTTAAACAAATGCCGGTTTCTTGTATACTTATTGCGGGTGGTGCGGTAATACATCCTTCATGGATACAAATCTGTATGTTTTGGATACATTTCCATGCCCCAATAGGTACATCTTTGTCATAAATAAAATGATATGAGCAACTTAAAACAAGTAAAATTAGGCAGTCAGGGACTTACTGTGCCAAGCATAGGGCTGGGATGTATGGGTATGACAGGAATGATGGGAATGAAGGTTTACGGAGAATCAAACGAAAAAGAAGCTATTGCTACCATTCACCGCTCCTTTGAGTTAGGCGGTAATTTTTTGGACACTGCAGATCTTTATGGTCCATTTAAAAATGAGCAGCTAATTTCCCAAGCCATAGATGGAAAAAGAAATCAATACATTATAGCCACAAAATTTGGCTTTGAGATGGACGATAATGGTAATGGTGCCGGCAGGACCAATGGCAGCAAAAATTACGTTAAGAAGGCGGCAGAGCGTTCATTAAGAAATCTGAACACTGATTATATCGATCTTTATTATCTGCACCGTCTCGACAGGGATACGCCCGTTGAAGAGACTGTGGAAGCTATGTCAGAACTGGTAAAAGAAGGCAAGGTACGGTATATCGGTCTTTCCGAAGTTGGGTCTGAAACTATAAGAAGGGCCCACAAAGTTCATCCGCTCACTGCGGTGCAAACGGAATACTCGCTGTTTGAAAGGCAGGTGGAAGAATTAGGTGTTTTGCAAACGTTGAAAGAATTGGGCATTGGTTTTGTTGCCTATTCACCATTAGGGAGAGGCTTTATATCGGGCGAAATTCAACATCCGGAAGATATTCCTGCCGACGATTTTAGAAGGTATTTACCTCGGTTTCAGGGCGAGCAGTTCTACAAGAATATTGAACTGTTGAATGAAGTAAAAAAAATGGCACAGGAAAAGCAGGTGGCTATCTCAAAGTTGGCTATAGCCTGGGTGATAGCAAAAGGCCATGTTCCAATTCCAGGGACAAAAAGGGTAAAGTACCTGGAACAGAACATATCTGCTGCAACAATTGAACTTAGTATAGAGGATGTATCCCGCCTGGAAGCCATTATTCCTTTGGGAACACAAACTGGTGATAGATACGCCGATATGAAAGATGTTAACTTATAACCGAAGTGGGTAAGATATCTTCTTACCCACTAACTTTGATTTTTATGTATGCAAAACGACAAACATCATATTTTTAACTCTGTTTCAGACCTACATGCCTCACTTAACCTGAGAAAGCCCGTGCATCCGTTGGTGAGTGTAGTGAAATTGGATGACGTCAATACTAAGGAAAGCGTACCCGTAGAAACAATTATTCATAACTTTTATACTGTTTTTTTGAAGAAAAACTTTGATGGAAAAATCCGATACGGGCAGCAATACTATGATTTTGACAACGGCACAATAACCTTTTATGCACCTAAACAACGAATAACCATAGAAGGCTTTACTCCCACCAAATTACAAGGCTGGATGCTTGCCTTTCATCCTGATTTTCTTCACGGCTATCAGCTTGCAAAAAAGATCAATGATTACGGATTTTTCTCTTATGCCACAAACGAAGCCCTACACGTTTCGGAAAAAGAAGAAATGATTGTTTCTGGAATAATGCAAAATTTGCAATCGGAAATTGAAGCTATTATAGATGGCTTTACACAGGACCTCGTTGTTTCCCATATTGACCTTTTGTTAAACTACTGCAATCGTTTCTACAGCCGCCAGTTCATTACCAGAAAGAAAGCATCCAATGATTTGATTGCAAAGTTTGAAGAGTTGTTGATTGCCTACTTAAAGGATGGCAGGTCTAATGCGACAGTTCTGCCAACGGTTCAATTTTTTGCTGAAAAACTTTTTGTTTCGCCTCATTATTTAAATGATATGCTGAAAAACCTCACAGGGCAAACAACACAGCAACATATCCATTGCCAATTGGTAGAAAAGGCAAAAGAATTATTGACAACAACTAATTTATCCGTGGGTGAAATAGCTTATAGATTAGGGTTTGAATATCCTCAATCGTTCAACAAGTTGTTTAAGAATAAAACGAATGTAACGCCGTTGCAGTTCCGACAATCATTTAATTGAAAGCTTGGCGGTTCAATACGGTTATTTGAAATTGTATTGATCTGCGGTCACTTGCTCCATCCAATCTACTACCTTTCCGTTTAGGTTTTCCTGTATGGCGATATGTGTCATGCCATTTGTAACAGTGGCACCATGCCAGTGTTTCTCATTGGGTTCAAACCAAACCACATCACCGAGAAATACTTCATGTACTGGTTCGCCTTCCTTTTGAATCCAGCCACATCCTGCTGTTATGATCAATGTTTGCCCAAGTGGATGCGTATGCCATGCCGTTCTTGCGCCTGGTTCAAAAGTTACTACAGCAGCAGCGCCACGCCTTACTTCATTGGCATCGAACAACGGATCTATACGCACGGCACCGGTGAACCAGTCTGCCGGCCCTTTGCCTGATGGTTTTGAACCATTCTTAATGATCTCCATACATTTCTTTTTTATTTTGATCAAGCTATTGCATAAAAGAAGGCTTGTTTCCTTCTGTTCCTGGCTTTTCCAGACCAAGGCTGGTGCCGATATACAATTCAGGCTTTTCAATAAGATTCACCACCATATCGGCGACACTTTTCCTGGAAATTTCAGTACAGGTAATAGGAGTGCCTTTTTGAGTAAACTTATAATCTATTTCATCTTTATCGGTATACCATGTAGGACGCAAAATAGTATAATCTATTCCTGAGGCCTCAATTTGATTGGCAGCTTGTTTATACCTTTGCAAAATGGGTCCAATCATTTTTTCATTCCATTTGCCAAAGTCTCCGGACACTTCATCGTAAATACCTATGGCTGCAATAAAGATTAGACGCTTTACACCGACCGTTTGCATTGCATTCAGAATCTGTTGCGTTAGTAGGTCTTCCTGCCCATTAATATTTACATAAACTATATCCTGTCCCTGCATGGCATCAGTGAGCTTTTTACTGTCAAGTATATCACCCTCAACTACTCTGATATTAGCCGATTGCAGTTTTTCCAAGCGGTTTGCGTTACGCAAATATAACGTGAGCTTGATAGCTTTATTTGTTTTCAGCCTTTCTATAACATGTGCCGGAACTTGTCCACCGGCACCCAAAATTAATACGTTGGCCATTGTTTGTATACGTAGATTTTACTTATTAATTGGCCATGAAAGCATCCGGTACACAGATGCTTTGCGGCCAATTGTTTTTATTTTTTTGATGCAGCGATATCGATCACAAAACGATATTTCACGTCTCCTTTTTCAAGTCTTTCAAATGCTTCATTGATTTGGTCGACTGTAATCAGTTCGATGTCTGCGGTAATATTGTGGCTTGCACAGAAATCAATAACCTCCTGCGTCTCAGCTATTCCGCCGATGTTAGAACCTGAAAAACTCTTTCGACCATTCACCACATTGAATGCACCAATTTCAAGAGGCTGATTAGGCAATCCTACAAGCACCAGGCTACCGTCTACCTTCAACGCATTGAGATATGTGTTTACATCGTGTTTTGCAGATACTGTATCTAATATCATATCAAAACCTGCCTGTGCTTTCATCTGGGCCTTATCTGTAGATAAAACAGCTTCATCAGCTCCCAATTTCTTTGCATCATCTATTTTAGAAGTTGAAGTAGTAAATACTACAACATATGCACCCATTGCTTTGGCTATTTTAATAGCCATATGTCCCAAGCCGCCAATCCCTATGATACCTACTTTCGTACCTGCACCAATTTTCCAATGTTTTAAAGGTGAGTACACAGTAATACCAGCGCAAAGAATGGGAGCTGAAGCCGCGAGGTCAATATTCTCCGGCATTTTGAGTACATAATTGGCTTTGGCTACAATTTTTTCTGAAAAGCCCCCATAGGTTTGACCGCCCAACACTTTGTCAGGGGCATTGAATACAACAGTCCATCCTTTTTCGCAGAACTGTTCTTCGCCGTTATCGCATTGATGGCAATGGCCACAGCTATCCACAATACATCCAATCGCTGCCAGGTCGCCCACCTTAAACTTTGTTACTTCTGTTCCCACCTGTGTAATACGGCCGACAATTTCATGGCCGGGCACGATTGGATAGATTGTGCCGCCCCAATCGTTTTTTACCGCATGCAGGTCCGAGTGGCAGATACCACAATAAAGGATATCTATCTCTACATCATCGGGCAACAAGTTTCTGCGTTTGATTTCAATATTGTGAAACGGCGCATCGGCCGCTTCTGTTCCATATGCTTTTACTTTAAATGTTTCCATGAGATCATTCTTAATGTTTTTATAGATTAGATCGTCTTTACATCGATCACATAGCGATAACGTGCCTTTTTGTTCACTACATTTTCCCATGCTTCATTAACAGCTTCCGCTTTAATTACCTGTATCTGCGGAACCACTTTGTTTTTTGCACAATAGTCAATCACTTCCTGTGTCTCGGGAATACCGCCGATCAGGGATGCATTAAAATTAACGCGGGTCGTTGCCAGTGCAATGTTGCTAAGTGTGAGATTGAACCCTACAGGCATACCTACCTGTGTGTAAGAACCCCCAGGCTTGACTGCAGCTGCATAGGCAGCTACATCATATTGGGCAGGAATGGTGGAGATCATGTAATCCAGCTTGCCCTTATAGGGTTTCAGTTTCGATAAGTCGTCGACAATAATTACCTCTTTCGCGCCGAAGGACTTTATGTCATTTACTTTATCGGCGGAAGTAGTGAAAGCATATACTTCTGCCCCTTTAGATACGGCCAGTTTCACCGCCAAGTGACCTAAGCCGCCTATACCTGCAACGCCTACTTTATCACCTTTTTTAAACTTTGCTTTCATAAGCGGTGAATACGTGGTGATACCTGCACAAAGCAATGGCGCAGCTTGCTCAAAGCTGATGTTGTCCGGAATATGTACTGCAAAATGATCTCTCACTACGATATTGGTGGCATATCCGCCCTGGGTAATACCGGAAGGAGAACTTTTATCTGGGTATCCGTACGTAAACAATGTTTTCCCATTATCGCAAAATTGTTCTTCACCTCGTTTGCAGCTATCGCACTGCATACAACTATCCACCATACAACCAACACCTGCCCGGTCGCCAACCTTGAACTTTTTTACATTCTTACCGATGGCTGTTACAATTCCTACGATCTCATGGCCTGGCACTTGTGGGTATTGTTGAGGCCCCCAATCACCTTTCATCTGGTGTATGTCTGAGTGACAAATGCTGGCATATTTGATCTCAATGAGAATGTCATTGTCGCCTACCGGTCTGCGTTCAAATTCCCACAAACTAAGTTTGCCTGATGCATCTCTAGCCGCATAGCCTTTTGACTTGATGTTGGCGGCTTGTTTGCCCGTTGTTTGTGAAAACATATCTATCGGGTTGGTCAACAGTAGGGCCGCGCCTGCTACTGTTGTTTGTTGTATAAACTTTCTTCTTGAACGATCGTGCTTATTCTTATCTGTACACATATATCCTATATTAAATAGTTAATTAAGTGATGGATTAATGACCTTTGTATTGTTCATCCGTTACTTTTTCATTCCACACAACAATGCCTTTTTCTGTGTTTGGAACGATATAAAGTTGATGCAGACCTGTGTCTGCACTGGCGCCATGCCAATGTTCGACACCGGGTGGGCATTTCACCACTGACCCTTTGCGGATGGATTCGACGGGCTGCCCCCTGATCTGATGATAACCAACTCCATCGGTAATGACCAAAATTTGTCCGGCAGGATGTATATGCCAGTTCGTTCTTGCGCCTGGTTCGAAATATACATTGCCTACCAGGGTGGTGAAAGCGGTGTCGTTGGCAACCAAGCCGTAATTCCATGCATTGCCAGTAAAATTTTCAGTCGCACCTAATTGTCCTTTCGGAAATATTGCCTTTGCGTCGACCGATAGATTGTTCTTAGGCGCCTCTTTACAGCATGTAAACATGACTGCAACTGCAACAATATATATGAAGATTGCATTCATTATTTATTGATTTTAACATGTTCAATAGTGATGCTACTTATTCATTTCGAATGTAATGGTAACATTTCCTGAACCGACTGCTTCCGCGAGTCCCTTTGGGTCATCAATCACACCCAATTTTGTATAGCTATAAGAGGTTGAAAATGATTTATAGAATAGAACGAGGGTTTTGTTTCCCCAAAGCATTAGATCTCCCGAGCTAATGGTGCCAGGATTAGCGGCATTAACAGGAAGATTAGTTGATAAGTCAAAATACTTTTCATTACCATTTAACTCTGTCATGTTTAAGGTTAATGGAAGCAGGGATTGGAATGCCCGGGCTGAAGCATTATCTAGTAATGAAGCCTGAAATACTACAGAACCAATTTTTATTTTCATTATTCGGGTCGTTGTATCATTAATATTCGTTGTGTCTGAAGAAATAGAGTCGACACTATTTCCTTTGCCGCAAGCAGCATAGGACATAAAGAATAGTCCAATAGCGAAAGTTCCTGCAATAATTATCCATCTCATAAAATTGAGGTTTGATTATTTGAAAGTGTGTACTATGCGCTGCAATTTGGCAATCGGCTTTTTAGCAGTGGTAAATTTTCCCGTGCTATATTGATTTAATGATTTTCGCCGGGATGCCGCCAACAATTACGTTGTCCGGGACATCCTTTGTTACAACAGAACCTGCCGCTACAATAGAGTTCTCGCCAATGGTTACACCTGGTAGAATGGTAGAGCCAACGCCAATCCATGCTTTTCTTTTTATTACTATGGGTTTTGATATGGTGGCGCGTCTCTGGGATGGATTTATTGGGTGATTGGTGGTAATAAGGTTAACTTTTGGGCCAATAAGTACCTCGTCGTCTAATGTAATACCACCTCTGTCCATAAATGTACAGGCGTGATTTACGAAAACGTTCTTGCCCACCACGATATTCTCACCGAAGTCTGTGTAAAATGGAGGAATAAGAAAAAGACTGTCATCTACCTTGCGGCCGATCAACCTGCTAAACACATCGCGAATTTCCTGCAGGTCGTCAGTAATCAGGCTGTTAAGCTCAGCCGTTGTTCTAATTGCCTTTTGGATTATCCTGAATAGCTTTGGGTATTCAGGATCATCGAGACTAATAACATCTCCGCTCCTGTCTCTTTGAAATATATCGGTAACAGGTTCGTTCATATCATTTGAATTTGTTCCCACATCTATTTAAGCGGGATTGGTAACACAAATTTCGGTAGGAAGAACGAGCCGGTGATAACGATTTTCAATCAAATCATTAAGAATTTCAAACTAATTGATCTCTGAGCGCTTTGGGGTTTGTTCCGGTAACCTTTTTAAAGAAATTATTAAAATACGTGGGGTAATCAAAGCCAAGGGAATAAGCTATATCTGAAACGTTCCACTCAGTATGTTGCAACAAAGCCTTTGCTTCGGTGATAATTCGATCAGTGATATGGTTTGTTGTGGATTTACCAGTGATTTCTTTAACAGCTTTATTCAGATAGTTCACATGAATGGATAGGGCTTTGGCATAGTCCTGAGCTGTTCGCAATGATAATGGCCGGTCAATGCTTTCGATTGGAAATTGCCTTTCCAGTAATTCCAGAAACACAGTAGTGATACGCGAAGATGCATTTTTATGTTTGTCAAAATGCTCAGAGGGTTGCAGCTTAAGCGACTCGTGAATTATCAGGCTGATATAATTTCGAATGAGTTCATCCTTATAAACATAATCAGTCTGTTGCTCCTCTATCATTTTTCTAAATATGCTATTAAGGAAATCCCGTTGATTATCTGTAATTTCTAAGATAGGTGTACCTCCTATTTTAAAAAAAGGCGAATGTTGAAGGCTTTCTGTTCGCTCTGATTGCTTTAAAAAGTCTTCCGAAAAAAGACAGGTATACCCCACATAAGTAGTTGATATTGTTTCCCACGAATATGGAATATGAGGATTGCCGAAAAACAAAATAGTACCATCCATATCATAGCTTCTGTCGGCATAATGAATCAGGCTTTTTCCTGTTGTAAGGCATATCTTGTAGAAATCTTTCCTACTGTAAATCTTTGTAGCCTGGCCGTCACTCTCAATCTGGAAAACATTAAATCCCTTCAACTTCAATTCATTATTGTATTCAGAAAGTGAGCGTTTTTCTTTTCTGTCCATGCAACAAAGTTAAGATTTTCAAATTTAGTGGTACCTGTAAATATCACAATCCTTTAAAATGCTGGTTTTAAATCATTTTCGTACACAACTATGTTTTATGGGCGACTGCTGAGGACCTCCATTAGTAAATACCCAATATGTATACAGAAAACAGGAATTTGTATACGTGCCCCCGGTTTTCAGATTTTAGTTTTGTAATCCCAGAGATAGATGAAGAAATAAATAATACCAGCCTCAGGCATTAGATAGAATATGTGCGTAAGATTGGATTAAGTAAATACTTTATGTCACTAATGGGAATACTATATAAGAAAGAACACATTCTTCGAATTGCAGAGCAGCTGTTTGCGGAAAAAGGATTTGATGGGACTTCTGTACGTGATATTGCGCAACTTGCAAACGTTAATATTGCAATGGTATCTTACTACTTCGGTTCGAAGGAGAAGTTAATAGAAGTACTTATCGCAGAGCGGGCGCAACATACATTTGACAAAATTGAAGCCTTAAATAAGGATCAAACCTTTTCACCTTGGGAGAAGATTGACCGATTGGTTTCCTTTTTGGTAGAAAAAACACTAAATAAATATTATTTCGATTGTATTATCTCACAACAATACAACTATTCTGCGTCGCCCGTAATAAATGAACTTATCCTAAAAATCAGATCACGTCATTTAGAGCAGATAACCAAGCTGGTCAAAGACGGACAAAGAAAAAAATATTTTAAAAAAGTAGATATAGAGCTTACTATGGCGACTATACTGGGAACCGTTAACTATGTAGCCAATTCGAAAGATGCTTATTGCAGCCGTTGGAAAATTAATGGCGCAGATAATCTTTCCTATCATAAAAAAATCGCCCCCAGGTTAAAAAAGCATTTAAAACATATGTTACGGGCGCATTTGGATATTAAAAATGAAGAATAAACTTCGTTTGTTTTATGATATCATTTTAAGGGAGTTTTAATATTAAATAATCAAAGACGCCATGGTGGTGTGTTAGCCTACGTTATACAGTTGCAAAGTTTTGATAGTATCGGAACTTAGGATGATTGCCTTTGAGCTTGGCTTTAAATATCCTCAACACTTTACACGATTATTTAAACAAAGAGTTGGATTTACACCTAATGAATATCGATGGTTAAACTAATATGGTTTAGCTAAACCCCAATTACCTGGTGTCACTGACTTAGATTTTTTCTACAGGTGTAATCATAGTATAGTCAACAAGTTACTCATGGAAAAGATGTAGTGACAGCGAACGACTGCTACAATTAATCGTGATATAGAAGATTTTAATGGAGTAAATCAAAAAAAATGCCTCCCGGAAGGGAGGCTGCACTAATCAAATACCATTAACTTCTACAATTTATTGCTTATATTCAGAAAGTCTGGCGATTGATCTGGGGTCGGCAACTGACTAATAGTTGCCACTTGATCTTTCGGCCTATGCCTTTTATACCTTTTCCTCACCTGGTCAGTAGTAGTATGCCCCATAAGGTAAGCCACAGTCGCATCATCTACATTTTTATCCTGCAACAGTATTGAGAAGCTCAACCGGGCACAGGACCAGGTAATATACTTGTCAATACCTGCTGATTTTACCCAGGCATCTACGATCTTATTAGCGCCATCTGCCGTTGGTAGTGAAAACACTTCCGGGTTCTGAATCTTAACCGCCTCCAGCTTTGCTTTTTGCTTTTCAAGGGTGGACTTCGCAATAGGATGCAGTGTCAGGGTTACCGGTTGGCCTGTTTTTGCCTGGATGATGCGGGTCGTAAGAACATTCCCCCGAATATCTTTCCATTCCAGCTTCTTTACATCAACCCAGCGCAAGCCGGTGTAACAGCAAAAAATGAAAGCGGCCTTTACCTCTTCATTTAAGCATGGAGTGGTAAGCAGCTTAAGGTATTCGTCAACCTCCAGGTTCTCTTTTAGTTTGATGCTGGGGTTTGATTTCGAATTTACTTTGTCTGAAGGGTTCTTTTGAAAGTACCCGTCACTTTCGGCTGCGCTCACTGCCCATTTGAACCGTGAATAATAATTGCCGGGTGTTTCTCCTGAATATTTATCCAATAAGAACTGCCGAAATCGCTTGCAGAAGTTTTCAGTAATGTCAATGGGGGCGATGAAATCCTTTTTTATAAACAGTTTAAACTGCGCCAGACTGTTAACCAGGTGGCGGTTGCCTTTACGGGCATTCAGCTTTACATATTCTTCGTAATACTCCAAAAAATTGGCTTTAAACTTATGTGCGGGGATAAAGGAACTGCCAATAGCCTGCTGATCAATTGTTGCCTGGCTTTTCTTAACCTCCAGCAGCTTTAGAGCCTCTTTGTTATGGTTCTTTTGAATCTGATCCTTTGGATTGGTGTAAATAAAAACACCGGTTGATGGTCGTTGACCGGGACCACGTCCATAATCATACAGGAAGTAGATCTTATCGCCTTTTTTGTTTGGTCTTTCAAGGATATTCATAGGATTACGATTTTAAAGGTGATAGAATCGTGGCTCAATGAATATGCCGAAGAGCAAGCGTGTGTCAGAATCTCTACCTGATTTGACACACGGCAAAGGTTTGTGGTAAAATGTGATGAAAAATGAACGAAAAAATTTCCTTTAAAATTCGCTGGAAGTATTGTCAGCACTGACATTTCAGCGGATTGACTACTGCCAAAAGCGTGTATCAAACCGTGTGTCAAAAAGGGGGGAGGAAGCGTGTGCCTGGTGGTTGTTTTAGGCGTTTTTAGCGGGTTTCGTTGTGCTTGACCGAAATGGTGTGCCTGTAGTGTGCTAGCATCGGCACATGTTTCTGTGCCAGCGTTTGTGTGTGTCATTGAGTGTGTCAATTATGTGTCAGAAATAGTGGTAGAAAGCGTGAAAAACGACACATTTTTGACATACGGAAAATAAAAAAGCCCTGTAAATCAATGACTTACAGGGCTAAATGGTGCCCAGGACTGGATTCGAACCAGCACACCCTTGCGAGCGCTGCGACCTGAACACAGTGCGTCTACCAATTTCGCCACCTGGGCATTCAGATCTTTATGTTTTTGTAAAGAGCTTTTTCGTTTCGGGTTGCAAAGATAACCGTAAATCTGAATTGACCAAAAAAATGATAAAAAAAAATCTAAGAAAAATTTGACTAACAGTCTCAGCACCCATTTTCCCGTTGCACCGTATCTTTAGTACATTATCATTCTGATTGTAAAATGACCACCGCCCAATCAATAAAAGAACTGTCTAAAATACCTGGTGTGGGAAAATCTATTGCCACAGACCTTCTTAACATTGGCATTAGCCGCATTGACGACCTAAAAGGAAAAGACCCACAACAATTGTACGACCAGTCAAACCAATTCGCCGGCTGCGTGCAGGACAGATGCATCCTCTATGTTTTCCGGTGCGCCGTTTATTATGCAGAAACACCTGCCCGCGATCAGGAGAGCGGGAAATTAAAATGGTGGAACTGGAAAGACAAAAAAATATAAGTGCGAATGCCTCCGGTCTGCCTATGATTCCCACCAATCAACCTCCTCCTGAACGGTTTGCCGGGCTTGCTCCGCAAAGCAGACAATAAAAAGGCAGGCACGCGAAGCGGACCAGGGCCTTTGTGTTAGATCAATTAATATGGATCATTACAAATAATCCAGTCCTTTTATTCTCCAAATGCACGCTGTTTAAATTATTTACTCAAAAGGTATCTATTAAGTTGATTGAGTAATATGACATACATCATTTCGCTCCTTGATGCATATCAGCGAGCGAAAGGCTTTTATAATTATAACTTTAGTAAGTTAAGTACACTTTTTTCACAGAAAACATATTGTTATGAAATTAAATTTCAAATCACCAGACGTGAAGCTCGATCTGAACTTGGATGGTCTGTTGCATAACAAGTTTGCCCGTCTGGAAAAAATATTTGATCGTATCGTAGGGCTGGATGTATTCTTGAGAAAAATTGATTCAGGCAAGAAGGATAAGTACGAAATGGAGGGGCGGGTCTTTATTCCAAATACTTCATTTTTTTGCCGGGAAAAAGGCAAATCCATTGAAGAGGTGATCAGTAACGTGATGGAAAACCTCACTCGTCAACTAAGATGGAAGAAAGAAGAAAGGGTTGAAATTTGGTAAATAGGTTTATAAAAAGACATGTTATGAAAAAGGTGATGATTGCAATTGATGCCCAAAAGGTAAATATGAAGGTGTTGGACTTTGCCTGTTATATTGCCAGACTTACACATTCCAGGCTTACCGGCGTTTTCCTTGACGACGCACAAATATTGGAAACGATGATAAAAGAGCCAATTTATAGGGAAGCAAAGTTTGCACCGGCAGTAAAGAAAATGGCAAGATCAATCGATGAGAATATTCATCTATTTAAGGAGGCTTGTGCCAATAGAGAAATAAACTGTTCAGTTTATTTTGAAAATAATAATCCACTTGTAGAGATAATAAAACAAACTCGTTTTGCAGAGTTACTTATTGTTGATCCGGAAATGTCATTTAAGCAAAAAAAGGAGGAAATACCTTCCGGTTTTATAAAAGAAGTGCTTGCTAAAAGTGAATGCCCCGTAGTGCTGGCTCCTTTTGATTTTCATACAATCGACGAAATAATATTAGCCTATGATGGTAGTGCAGCCTCCGTCTATGCAATAAAGCAATTTACTTATCTGTTTCCTGAATTATCGGCCAGAACAATTACAGTTCTGGAGGTAAATGAAGCAGGTGATAGTTTGTTCAACGAGAAAGGTAAAATAACAGAGTTGCTGGAACTGCATTACCAGAACATTAAATTTCAATTGCTCCAGGGTAAAGCAGCTGATGAGTTATTTGGGCATTTGCTGGGCAAGAAGAATGTTTTTGTAGTAATGGGTGCATTTGAACGAGCAAAGCTTGCCAGGTTATTCAGTCATAGCACTGCAGAATTAATTATAAAAGCGATTAATGTGCCGGTATTTGTTGCTCATCATAAGTGATTTCAATACTGCCTTTTACCTTTAGCACCTGACATTAAATTTGAAGAGATATTATTTGATAACACTATAAAATTCATTGTATGAAAAGTGATATAGAGATCCGAAAAGATGTAATGGATCAATTGATGTGGGAGCCAATTTTGAATGAATCTGAAATAGGCGTATTTGTAAAACATGGAATAGTTACCTTATATGGTAAGGTAGATACCTATTCAAAAAAAGTGGCGGCAGAACAGGCAGTAAAGAAAGTGGCCGGAGTAAAAGCTGTAGCCGAAGAAATACAGGTTGGAATTGCAACTGAATTTCACAGGACAGATACTGAAATTGCTGAAGCCGTTTTGCATGCATTGAGCTGGAATATACTCGTGCCAGACGAAAGTATTGAGGTTAAAGTTGAAGATGGATATGTGTCGTTGAATGGTGAAGTGGACTGGGATTACCAGCGTCAGGCTGCAATAAAGGCCATAGATAACCTGGCTGGAATTAAAATGGTGAATAACTTTATAACCATAAGACCATCTATAACACCTGCAAACATAAAAGAAAAAATTGCTGCAGCGTTTGAACGAAGCGCTACGATAGATTCCGGAAAAATTAACGTAGAAGTAGATGGCAGGAAAGTAACACTTACCGGAAAAGTGCGTTCGTTTGCCGAACAGGAAGATGCTGTTTATGCGGCCTGGGCAGCCCCGGGTGTTGACCAGGTCGAAGACAGGCTGGAATTAGAGGAGTCAGTACTGGTTTGGTAATGAAAAGCCACCAGATCACTCCGATGGCTTTGGTATGATGTTCGTTTTTATTTATACTTAATATTCAGCGAAACAATATTTGCGTTCATGTTAATGTTTTTGGTATAATGTCCATAACGGATCTCTAACATGTTCCAATGTTTAACGCCAAATACTCCATTAGGCGGCGCCAACCTGATACCTGCTCCCAGGAAATTACTGTTGAATTTTGACAGGTCATAATTGCTTGAATAAAATTCATTCTGTGCCGTATGCTCGCCATAGGGCGCAAAATATTTTATGGCTGTCTGGTTATAGAAACGGTAAAAGGGACTCACGCTAAAGAACGGTGTGATCTTTATTGGCACTTCTATGTTTGCCGTGTGTGAGCTTATGCCCCAGTCGTCTTTGTAATACCGGTACCAGGTCCTGATGATGAATCGGTCTCCCAGAAAGTAATTGGCCCTGAAACCCAAGGGTACCTTAAAACGGTTGTCGGGCAGTTTTTCTTGGTGAAGGCTGCCATCCGTAAAGTACACCCGGTAAAAAGGAAGGCTCAGGAAGCCCTGCTGATGTACAATATCAGCAAGAAATGCTACCTGCAGATTTTTGTTAATGACCTGCGACCAGGATAAAGAGCCGGCAAGGGTAGTGCGGTTGGCTGATCCATAATTTTTATCTTCAGGGTTACTTCTTAATTCAACAGGGGTGACCAGCTTTACCTGGTCAAAGAACGCCTGTACTTTAACCGACAATTCCCCATTCCTGTCTTTTGTTTTTTTAGAGAACCCAGCGTTAACGCCAAAAGAAGTATAGTCGAATTCGGAAGAGGAGGAAACGCCGGCTGTTACCGTGCTTCCTTTTTTCTCATTTTCCATACTCCAGGAAAGGGAAGGGTAGATGCGGGTATCAGCATGTGAGGCCGATGAATTGGCTTTCAGATCTATTTTATCAGAAGAGGCCGAAGTATAATGATCAATGCCGAGTTCCAGATCGAACGAATGCTTTCTTAATTTCCTGTCATATTTCGTCAGTTTTACATCAAATACATTGGCGATGTCAGTTAGCTGCTGGGTGCCAATACCGCCCGTTACTGCCGCATGGTCACCATTTTGACCATAGTAACTTGATACCAGGTTTATTTCATCTATTTTCAGCTTCCTGCTTTGAAAACTGGTATCGGGCAATTGTTGCGCAAAAGACTTTACCAATGCCGCTATACCTAGTACGGTTAAGAATATTCTTTTCATGCATGTTGGTTAAACAGTTAATTAATTACAGCCACATCCGCCACCGCTTTTGCCGGCATTTGCGCCGGATGCGCCTTCCCGGTACGACTGAAAACTCATTTCAGTTTTTTCCACTTTCCTATTAGTCAGGCTCATTTCTGAATCATTCAGTTTGTTCTTCTGGTATTCCTTAACTGTTTTGCATGATGTTGCCAGCAGTGTAACAACAACCAGTGCAGTAAAATATTTTTTAATGATCATTCTAAGTGAATGTTTTTGGTGGAGTAAATCTTGTTGTTGTCGTCTACAATTATGCAACCCAGGTGCTCAATCTGGTTAATGAGATCGAGGCCTGCCTTTACCCCCATAACCATAACCGGAGTGGCCATGGCATCGGCAATTTCAGCATAGGGGCTAATGATGGTTACGCTTTTAATACCGGTTACCGGCATGCCTGTTTTAGGATTGATGGTGTGGGAATATTTCCTGCCATCAATTACTACATACTTTTCATAATTTCCAGAGGTTGCAATAGCCAGGTTGGAAATGTTAAGCCGGGAAAAGGCGGAGCGCGCATTATCAGGATGAGCAATGCCAATGGTCCAGGGCTCATTGTTTGCCTGTTTGCCCCAGGCAACAAGGTCGCCCGAGGCGTTTACGATACCGCTTTGTACGCCTTCCTTTTCCAGCAGTTTTCTGGCCATATCAGCAGCGTACCCTTTGCCAATTCCGCCAAAACCGATCCGCATTCCTTTTTCTTTTAGCATTACGGTACCATCCTGTTCATTTAAAAGCACATTATGGTAATTGATCAGACTCACCGAATTTTTGGCCGTTTCGGCATCGGGCAAACTGGTCATATTACGATCGAAATTCCACAACCGTTTATCTATAGACCCATAAGTAATGTCAAAGGCCCCATCGGTAACACCGGAGATCTTTAAAGACCGCTTGATCAGCTCAAACACTTCCCGATTAACGGGTACGGCCTCTGTTCCAGCCATTTTGTTTATCTGATTTGTCTGGCTGTTTTCATCAAAAGTGGTAAGCAGCTTTTCAATCCTTCTGATCTCATCAACCGCAAGTGCTATTTTTTCTTGTGCCCAGTTTCCGTCATTGGCCACTACAGTTATTTCAAACGTGTTACCCATTAGCTTACACGTGTGTTTGTATTCAAATAACCGATTGTCAGGGACGTTTGGCATCACAAACTGATTTTAGTTGTTCAATGAACAGTGTGCTGTTATTACCCGGGTACCCTTCCCATGCTTTCACCACCTTTCCATCGGGGGTTAGTATTACTGTATAGGGGAACTTGCCCAAAGGATTGTATTTTTCAGCCAGGGCATCATTGCTTTGCTGTAATTCTTTTGCCAGCTGGTTCTTTTTCTTCCGGGGAAAATCTGCATCATATAATTCGAGGGAGTTATTTGCCAGTTGTTCAAACGCTGCACTGCCAAATACCTCCTGACGTAATTTGATACAGGGTGCACACCAGTCGGATCCCGAAAAATTTAATAAAATATAATTACCATTGGCTTTGGCTTCCTTTCTGGCAGTTTCAAAATCAGCATGCCAATCGGTAAAAAGCAGGTTGCTACCTGCCAGTAAAAACAGGAATAATAACTTCATTAGATAATTTTTTACATAACTATATTGACTGTAAACGAAAGCCTGTACATAAAGGCTTCCTTACAGCATTACATATGACTGAATTCAACAAATGCAGCTATGCTTTGGGAGGTTGAAAGATGCTGTAGGTAAATAAAAAAGGAGGGATATTATCATTCAAAACAGGTTGTAAACCTGGATTTTCTGCCGGGGCACTGAAAATGATCCTGGGTAAAACAGTTAAGTCAGTAGGCAAATTTCTACCGTAAATATTTAGTGCCGTTTTGAACGGCAACTGCATATCCTGCTTGTAGTCGTTATCAAATGGCTGAGGATCAATGTAGTGCATTTTGAAAAATGAGCCAAACGTCAGGTGTGGGCTTTCACTTTTATGTTTCACATAATGCCCTACCAACTGCGGTAATTTCAATAGTTGATACGCGTCGGTTGAACCGAACAGGTAAATCACTAATAAAAATATGGCCACCTGGTTTTTCACGTATTGAAGGTATTCAAAATAATAACTAACAAAGTGACACTAGAAAAGTTTAACAGCCTGGTAAACAATTGGGTATTTAAGCGAGTCTTGCGTAGTAGGCAGAGATGCCTGTACGAAGGGCCATTGGGTAATCAATTTTGATTCGAACTTCCCTTCCTTAATGTTATACTTATTTGGGGGAGGAAGCTTAGGTGAATTATCGATGCCTGCCTCACAATTTGCCATTTTGCCTGGAACCATGCATCCTGGATTGACGCAAAAAACGGATTTGCTGATGGCCATGATTCCAGGATTTCTTGATGCAGACGAAGTTTTAGCTAATTAATATTACGTTATTATATTCCATTATTACTATACAATGGAGGCGACTGCATTTCAGTAAGTGATAAAAATAACCAAGGCAGCATTTTTACTGCCTTGATTATTTAGTCGGGGCGGTTGGACGAACATCTAACCAGTTAATACAGGATTTGAAGGTAACTGGTGAATTTATGAACCTTAATCGAATAAATAAGGATGGGATAATTGCTAAAACTTAATTGTTAAATTTATAAGCCATTGCGAATTCTTTAGCAAAATCAACAAATTTTCGGCTTCCTACTAATTTGTATTTATCTGCCTTGTACTCATTGAATAATCCTTCTCTGATAGCCTTTCCCGCATTTACTATGAGGGTTTCGGCAGCATCTTGAGAAAATCCATTTTGTAGCAACCCTGCTAATAAAGCATCATCAGGAAATTCAACCCAATGTAATGGCTTGTTAATTGCGTCACTCAATATTTGGGCTATTTCCTTACCATTTTTTACATCACTAACGATGTGTCTGATTTGATGTCCACTGAAAGAAAGAGAATTTAGGTAGGTGAATGCCGCTTCTGCAATGTCACCTGGGTGTGTCATAAGCAGATCAACAGTTTCGGCAAGATTATGCCCAATAATACTCTGATGTTTTATCATTTCCAGGCTGCCATAAAAATTGGTATAGAACATTGCAGGGCGTAGATGAACAACGTTTAATCCCGGTATTTCATCAAGGCGTTTTTCCAGATTGTAATACCTTGTCAAAGGTTCAGTGCCTGCAAATGCAACACCAATGCTACTTAGATTTACCGCATATTGGATGTTATTTTGTTCAATAGCCTGTACATAATTTTGGTGTATTTTATCTGCAAAATCATAATAATCCGGAACTGAAAAATCAGGCGGGATCATTGTATATACCGCATCGGCATCTTTAAATGCGTGAAGAACAAATTCCGCATTCTTTAAAGAACCAATCAAAGGGGTTGCTTTTAGTTTTTCAATTTCTTTAATTTTTTCGGCATTTGAACTTATGACTTTTACTTCGTGACCATTTGTTGCCAATTTTTCTATAAGAACATGACTAATATTTCCTAAAGAACCCGTTACAGTAATTTTCATCTTTGTATTTATTTTAAATTCCTGCCAAAACTAAATTTATACTTACTTTAATACAAGTACTTACCCCATAGTATGTATAAGTATGACATTGATTAAGAAAACATCAACCATTCAGGAGAATAAAAGCAACGCATTTGCGGCTTGCCCGGTAACATTCGTTATGGAAAGAATTGGCGGTTATTGGAAGCCGGTTATTTTGTTCAGCTTATTGATGGGAACGAAACGATACAGCGAGCTTAAAAAATCCATTCCGACTATTACCTAAAAGGTGCTCAACGACTTAAGTATACAATAAATGCCAATAGTTAAGACAGTAAAAACGATTATTATTACGGTCGCTAGCAAGTTGGAACCACCCGGAGTTTTTCGAATCCCATCGAAGTATAAAAAGTAAATCGACTACGGTGATAAAAATAATCATTTTGCTTGCATCGTGTCAAAAGCGGACACCAATTGTTCATTTTTGTTACGGTGTGAAGTAATATATTCTTATTAATATGTTAATAACCAGCATCTTATTAATTAGGCATAATATTTAACCTGTTTCGTGATGAATATATAGTATATAATTAATGCAGTACCAATCATGATAAAAAGCTATTTGATGAGTGCGTTTCGGAATATCAAAAGGCACCCGTTTATTTCATTCATCAACATATTAGGTTTAACCGTTGGTTTAACCTGCTGCCTGCTTATTTTAAGCTATATTATTTACGAGCGCAGCTATGATAAATTTAATGCCAATGCGAAGGATATACGCAGGGTGACGCGCATTTTTTATGCCAGTAAGAATGAGGAGGTCCTTCATTTAAGCGCGATTGCGCCGCCGTTTGGGCCTTTGCTGCAAAGTGCATTTCCTGATATTAAAAAAATAACACGGGTTTTGCCTATCCGCACTACAGCCTTTCGGTTTAATGACAAGCTGTTTAACGAACAGAATAGCGTCTTTGCCGAGGAAAATTTCTTCGACTTTTTCACTGTACCTCTGGTTAAAGGCAACCATAATAATGCCCTGAAAGAGCCTTACAGCATAATGCTTAGCGAGGACATGGCCAAAAAATATTTCGGCGATTCCGACCCGATTAACAAAGGCATATTTCTGGATAACATTTTCCTAGGTAAGATTAAACACGACTTTAAAGTTACCGGTGTATTTAAAGATTTTCCTGCCAACTCGCATATGCACCCCAACATACTGATGTCGTTCAGTACTTTGAGAGATCCGGCAATTTATGGCGCGAATAACTTAGTGAACGATTTTGGTGATAATGCCTTTTTCACTTACCTGCTTTTTCCCAAGGACTATAATACCGACAGGATTGAAAGCCAATTGCCTGATTTTCTGGATAAATACGTACATCTTGACGGTACTGCCGGAAACACTAAAACACAGGAGGGCACAAAACTTACGTTTGAAAGGCTCGCCGACATACACCTGCACTCACATATGGCTGATGAGTTTGAAGAAAACGGCGATATCAAAAATGTATACATATTTTCGGCTATTGCGCTGTTTATTTTGCTGATAGCATGCATCAACTACATGAACTTATCCACTGCACGGTCGGTATTGAGGGCAAAGGAGATTGGTATCCGCAAGGTAATCGGGGCACAGCGAAAAGAGATCATCAGGCAATTTTTAAGCGAATCAATAATGATTACCTGGTTTGCGCTTGCACTGGCCATGGCGGCAACGGCATTACTGTTGCCAATGATAAACCATTTTGCAAACACCAATCTCGCGTTTAACAGCCTGCAGCAGTGGCAAATTTTAGTGCCAATTTTGTTGCTGCCGTTCATAATAGGCCTCATCAGTGGTATTTACCCAGCCATTTTTATGTCGTCGTTTTTGCCGGTGAAGGTTTTGAAAGGTATTATAAAAACCGGCTCAGGTGGAGTGTCATTCCGTAAGGTGCTGGTTGTTTCGCAGTTTTCTATTTCGATTATCCTGATAGTAGCCACTACCGTGGTGTTCCGCCAACTTCAATATATTCAAAAAGCCGATTTAGGTTTCAGTAAGGACGCTGTTTTAACGATGGGGTATGTTGGACAGCTACATTCTCAATATGATGCATTTAAAGCAGATTTACTGAAAAATACAGCGATAAAAGAGGTTGGCCGGTCATCGCGTATTCCATCGGGCCGCTTGCTCGACTTCGTAGACGGGTCGGTTTTGGTAGATGGCGTAATAAAACCAATTAAAAGCGACCTGAAATGCATCAGCACCGATTACGGCTTTATACCGACTTATGGTATGAAAATGGCCGCCGGACGCAATTTCTCGGCAGCGTTTTCAACCGATAACAATAACTTTATTGTAAACGAGGCGGCGGTACGGTCGCTGGGCTTGAAAACCCCGCAAAATGCTATTGGTAAGGATATTACGTATGGAGATGTCAGTGGCAAAATTATCGGCATCGTTAAGGATTTTCACTTCGAGTCGTTGCACCAGACAATTACTCCGCTGTTATTTCGATTGCCATCGGACAACGGTTATCATGTAATGTCGGTAAAGGTAAATAGTCGCGAAGTCCAAACCGCAGTGAATTTGCTGCAAGCCACCTGGCATAAATATCTACCCGAAACCCCTTTTGATTTTACCTTTCTGGATGATAAATTCGGTCAACTATACAGGAACGAACAGCAACAGGGCAGCCTGTTTACCATATTCTCGTGCGTCGCTATATCTATCGCTTGTATGGGGCTATTCGGCTTATCGGCATTTACCATTAACCAGCGGGTTAAGGAAATTGGCGTACGAAAGGTACTGGGAGCAAGTCTGCGGCAAATTGTACTTGAGTTATCAAAAGATTTCCTGCGGTTAGTTTTAATATCAGCTGTAATAGCCATCCCGGTAGCCGGATGGTGGATGCATGAATGGTTAGCTGATTTTGCTTTCCATACTGATTTGAGTTGGTGGATATTTGCGGCAGCCGGCATTATGGCGCTGGTAATAGCGTTTGTAACTATCAGTTTTCAATCTATTAAAGCAGCACTGGCTAATCCTGTGAAAAGCCTACGAAGCGAATAAAATAGCTAACTAAAGTGCATTCAAAAAATTTACCGTTCTTCAAATATTACTAATATTGGCTATGCTACCCCGGTAGTTAACTGTAGCGATACAGTACCTTTGGAGCCACATTGTTGCGTCCCTTGCTTTTCCACCGCTGAGAAAGCACTCTGTATGATGTTTTATTGTCTAGTCCTAAAATAGCTATAAGACCAGATCATTTTTTTAAAATGTATGGCGTATACCATCCAATACTCACCTTCTCACTTGGTATTCACGTGTATAACTTCGGGCCGCCGGTGAAAACCTGCCTACCGGACAGGCAGGCACCGGCAATGTCATCTACTAGCTGAAGATTGCAAACACCAACAACGTCGAAAAGTAAATGACTGATAGAGCAAAATCAACTGCCTGCAAACACCCTTGTTACCCATTTATAAATATCTGAATTATCATGCAACATATATCATATTGCCTTGTCTCTATAACTGTATTCGTCATTTGCAGTTTTACCGCAGTGTGAAGAGATACGGTTTATAGAAATTATGAGTACACTTTTATATTTATATACCGGAGCAAACAAAATTGAAACCTTTTCGTAGGAAAATAAGTATTGAAGATTACCAGACCTGGGTTTTCAAAAAAAATCCCTGGTGAGATTTGATAGCTTATGGCGATCGAAATAAAAGAGATAAATGTAGAAAATTAATATAGCCATTAAACAACGGAATTAAAAAATGAAAATCATTTTATTGCTTTTTATGTGCGTAGCCATATGTACAACATCCTTTTCGCAAGCAACACTTAAGGGAAAATTGATAGACAGTGCAGCAAAAATACCTCTGGGTTTAGCTACCGTAACTGTTTTTAAAGCATCTGATACAGCCATTATTACTTACAGGTTAAGTAACCCTGAAGGTGATTTCAAAATTCCGGGGTTACCCTTTGATGTGAAATGCAGAGTTGTAGTTTCGTATAGTGGCTACATTGGGTACAGGAAAGAATTTACTGTTAGAAGCGATCAGCCTGTTTTAGACCTCGGTACTGTTTACATGTCGCCCGCTTCCGTAGCAATGCAAGAAGTGGTTGTATATGCAGAACGGCCACCGGTTGTAATTAAAAAGGATACAGTTGAATTTAATGCATCTGCTTTTAAAACATTACCCAATGCGTTGGTAGAAGATCTTTTAAAAAAATTACCTGGGGTACAAGTAGATAAAGATGGAAATATCATGGTTAATGGGAAGCCTGTTAACAAGATATTGGTTGATGGCAAAACATTTTTTGGTGATGACCCAAAGATGGCTAGCCGTAATTTGCCGTCTCAGGTGATCGATAAAGTGCAGGTAACGGATGATAAAGAAGAGATGTTGCGTAATGGAGATGATAATGCGAACAACGTAGGCAAGGTGATCAATCTTACTTTAAAAAAGGGGATAAAGAAAAGCATGTTCGGTAAAGCCTATGCCGGTGGCGGTGGCGGACCGCAGGGTGGCCGGTATGAAATGGGAGCTATAGCAAATATTTTTAGGGACACACTGCAGGTAAGTGTAATGGGCTATTCCAATAACCTTAACCGCCCCGGGTTTAGCGTAACTGATATGCGGCAAACAATGGGTATCAGCCGTTCAATCGAGACGATGGGAGGCAACTCTAACAATAACAACAATACCAGTAATTTCGGTTCCTCCTTCAGTATCAATGATATCAATTTTGGAGGAGAATCACGGAACGGTGGTGTCACAAAAAGTGATGGCGTAGGCATTAACATCAACCATTCGCCCAGCAATAAACAATCAATCTATGGTCAATATTTTTATGGACGTGTTCATACAGATGTGCAAAATGAGAACAGAACCGATATCTATAAAGAAGATACTGTAATAAATAATTTTTCAAAACAGTACTATACCGAGATCGGTAATTCGCATGTGTTTGGAGCCGGTGCAAATTTAAAGCCTGACTCTACAATAAACCTCATCATTGGCTTAAACTATGTAATATCCGGAACCAAATCTGAAAAAAATGACGCAAGAAGTGGCGTCAATAATTTTCTTGGAAACTTAAACAACGGTATTGTAAATAATATAGGTGATCTGAAAACCAACATGTATAGTCATAATATAATGTTCACCAAACTATCCAGAAGTAAAAAAGGGCGACGATTGAATATTACGCAATACACGGGGTGGAGCAAAAGAGACAGAGATGACTATACTAATGCTCTCATTTCATACCAGCAACCTGTTGGTAAAGATACCGTTTACCATCAATTGCGTAATGAATGGGTACCAACGTGGACGGCTAACGTGGCCGGAAATTACAGCGAACCTCTGATCAAAAACTTTTTCTTTAGGCTAGGTGCACGCTACGATTACGAAAAAATGGATGACAGAGTAGGCACGTTTGCAAATAACACAAGTGGCCCTATCAAAGATCTGAGCAGCAGGTTTAACAGGGAAAGCAATAAGTATAGCGTTTCCGGAGGAATTGAATACAGGTATAAAGATTTTACTTTCCGGCCAGGCATACGTTATCAATCGCAAAGATTTGACAACAATATATACTCATTAAATCAGTCAATTACGCAGGAGCAGCATAATGTTCTTCCACAGTTTGATTTTGTATATAAAAAATTATCGCTTTCGTATAACCGGGATGTAGTGTTACCTTATTACGGCAACCTGATACCGGTATTGAACAATAGCAACCCTTATATGACAAGGTTGGGTAATCCTAATCTTCAACCGGCGTTGCAGGACAGGGTACGTATTACATTGAACACTTATAGCCCTAAAAGTACTTTGGGTGTATGGTCATGGTTTGAAGCCTCGCAATCGAAAAATGTGATAGTAGATAGCATTGCGTTGGATCAGAGTGGCATACAAACAATATACCCCGTAAATGCAAATGGGTATAAACGTGTTGCGACTAATTTTGGTTTGTACCAGAATAAAAGGAATTCAAAGAATTTTATGATCCCCTGGAATTTTGGTACCTGGACCGAATATGTTCGAAATTATTTTTATTATAATGGAGTTCGAAGCCTACAAAACAGATTGAATTGTAATTTCTGGAGTGGCATTGGATTTAATTGGGATGATAAGTTGGAGCTTAACCAGGAGTACTCCTTTAGTTACCGGTTTGTAAAGAATAGTAATGCTGGTTTTGAAGATATCAAAACATTTAGCCAAACGATCGGTACAGAAGTAATAGTCCGTTATATAAAACATGTAATTTTTGATACAAGATTGCGTTTAATCACTAATAATATGTTTGATGATCCGACATTGAAAAAGATATATCTATGGAATGCAGCAGTAAATTTTACTTTCTTTAAAGATGAAAGAGCAGTATTGAGGATAAGTGCAAATGACATATTGAACCAGGGGAAAAATGTGTACATGTCGCCTAATCAAAATACAGCATCCTTTTCTAAGGGAGATGTGCTGGCGCAGTATTTTTTGTCAACATTCACTTATAATCTAAGGCCTGCAGGCGCAAAGAAAACAGCTGCAGGTGGAAAGTGGTCTTTGTTTTAAGCGGTTCGTTGAAAAATAATTGACCGGGCGATATCAAGCCAGGAATCGATCCGGACATTGTGAGGCCGTGAGGGGAAGGCTTTTGATCATTGCTCAACGATCAGCTTCTTTTTAAACAGCAATATTTCCCTAATTCATATTGTTTGCGCTTTTCTTTCTATCAAAATAATCGAAGGCTATTAAGATCAGCTAACAAAAGGTTCGAACTCTGTCCAGTTCTGGCCACTTCAAAATCGAAAACCCGGGCCAACTGGACAGATGTCTAACCTGTTCCTGGATAATTTGGCGGAATTCAGCAAAGTCATGGGGATAGTAAAAACCAACATTATAACAAATGACATTCTACAAAAACGTAATTCATAACTAACCCGAAACTCGCAACTTATAAACAGATTGATATTACTTAATCTGACAGCGGTGTCATCATGATCACTTCCCGGTTTTCCAATAAAGGTATAATTGACTTTTTAATGATCTCCTGGTAATGATCAGAATTTCGATGTTCTTCTGCTGCCGCTTCGTTGGTATAACCTTCGTATACCAGTATGGTGTTGGCATCGCTGGTACTTTGATGAAGATGGTAAAACAGGTTTCCTTTTTCACTCCGGCTTTTTTGTGCAGCCTGCTTAAGGAATGATAATACGGCAGCCAGCTTTCCTTCCATCACCTGCCATTTGGCGAATACATAAACTGGTGTTGTGCTCATTACATTCGCTTTTGACATGAAATATTTAATTAGTTTATGACCACTCCTGAAAGAGTGGTCACAATTTTTAATGACTCAGGCCATTGCTCCGGTTTTCGCTTTGGTTTTTTCCAGGATGGCGACCATTTTTTCACCTACTCCTTTGGCAGACGCAGGATTTTGACCTGTTACGAGGTTGCCATCAGCAACACTGTTGGCAGTCCAGGGTGGCGTAACTTGATATATCGCCCCTTGCTGGGTAAGTGCCGTTTGCAGATCGAAAGGCACATCTGCCCGGGCATAGCCATCTTCCTCTTCTGTTGTAAAAGAAGCTATATTTTTACCGTTAACGATATAAGTGCCATCGCTCAATTTTGCATTTAATAAGGAAACGGGCCCATGACAAACGGCGCCTACAACAGCGTTGCGTTCATAGGTCTCTACAATTACTTTTTTTATCAGCACAGAGTCCGGCATGTCAACCATGGGAGCCAGGCCACCCGGCACAAATATCGCGTCGTAGGTGGCAACGTCAACATCTGCAAGTTTTACTGCTTTTTGCATAGTTGCCCATCCTTTACCTGTCAAAAATTTAAGATTATCCGGGTCGTCAGCCAGGTTAAGTGCATCCAGGTAAGGCCCATATCCGGTTAAGCTGGCAAAATCGATCTCGTATCCTGCATTATCAAATACCGCATAAGGATGCGCTACCTCGGGTAAAAAATTACCTGTTCTTCTATTATGTGGGCCAATGGTACCAGCATTGGACACAATGATTAAAATTCTCTTTTTCATTTTTGAAGATTTAATTGTTAATGGATCTGTGCTTATAATTATTTACTGGTTTGCTTAACAGCTTCTGCGATCACTTCCAAAACTTTTTGGGGTTGAGCCAGCATAGCTAAGTGGCCGGTTTGCAATACAGTGGTTTTTGCGTTAGCCCGCTTAGCCATTAGCCGCTCCAGGTCGGGATGTATGGTTTTATCGTTTGCGGCTACTATATACCAGGTTGGTTTTACTTTCCATGCTGCGTGCTGTGCCACCGCCTTGAATACATTGGGGGAGGCTGGCTGCTGCGTGGCAAAAGCAATATTTTGCTCGTTAGGAGGGAGGTCGGTAGCGAAAGCCTGGTTAATGCCCTCATTGGTAAGTGTTATGTATCCTTCAGCCGCCTGAAAAAAAGACAACAGCGCTGTAGAGGCCGCCTTTTCGCTTAAAGAGGGTACGGTTTCACCTTTTTCGGGCGCATAAGCAGCAATATATACAAGCGCTTTTACCCGGGGATCGTCTCCAGCCTCTGAGATCACAAACCCTCCCCATGAATGGCCTGCCAGGATCACATCTCCGTTTGCCAATTCAATAGCTCTTTTTGTAGCTGCCACATCATCTTCTATGGATGTAGTAGGGTTCTGAACCGAAATAACATTATATCCCTGGGTTTGTAACGTAGGAATGACCTTGTTCCACGAAGACCCATCAGCCC
Organism: Niastella soli; assembly: GCF_017742245.1. GTDB lineage: Bacteria > Bacteroidota > Bacteroidia > Chitinophagales > Chitinophagaceae > Niastella > Niastella soli. The sequence goes on along the minus strand of NZ_JAGHKO010000004.1, from coordinate 487,499 downwards.
ACAAACCATGAACAAAAATAATAGTGGGTTTGGCAGGTGCAGGCGTTGGTGACTGCGCTAAAGAATGAGTAGCAGACAACAAGGCAAACATTGGTAAAAAAGTTGATTTCATAATTTTGATTTTGAATGATAAGAAATTATTTTAGGCGATTAGGTTTTACAATATCTGGTTGGATGATTGCCGCAGGGCTTCAACCTGCTCATTTAACCATTGTACTATGTCCCTCATCACGATCCCATTGTCTTTGTCGTTCAACAGATCGTGAAAATGTCCTTCATACAATTTCAATTGCTTGTCAGCTGAAGAAGCATGCACCAGGAAATAGTTGCTTCCACCGGGTTGGGTGGCTTTATCCGCCGTTCCGTGCAGGATAAGAAGAGGAAGTTTTATGGCGGGCATTTCCTTTTTCAAATAGGCAGCTGCGCGTAAAAGCTGTTGCATGGTTTTGGCTGGCTGCCTTTCATTGGCCAATAAAGGATCGTTGTTCATGGTATCTAAAACAGACTGTTCACGGGAAAAATCCTGGTTATTCAACTTTACCAGCCGTACATGCGGAATAATATAACCCAGTAATCTCATAACGGCCAGGGCAAACGCGGGTGCAGGAACCTGAAATGCAAAACTCTCACAGATCAGTCCTTTTAGTTGGTGCTGGTGTTCCACTGCATAAACGGAAGCAAATACACCACCGGCACTATGGCCAAATAAGAAAAAGGGTAAGGTGGGGTGGACAGCTCTTATAGTTTGCAATACCAGGTCAATGTCACCGGTAATATCTTTATAATCGGCTATGTAATAACGTTCACCGTCTGAATGACCCCGGCCACGAAGGTCCATGGCATATACTTCATAGTTGTTTTCATTGAGCTGCAGCGCAAAGTTTTGATAATACCCGCTGTGTGAATTCAGCCCATGCACAATCAACAGTATCGCTTTGGGCTTGAAATTATTCTTCCAGTGCCTGTAAAAAGTAGATTGTACTTTGTTAGTACTAAAAGTAGCGGCCATTTGCTTCTCTTTTGGGGCCATGTTTACAGCAGTTTAAGCAGTTGTTTTTGATTAGATAGCAAGACCATTTATGTGCCAGTTGATCCCAAATCAGAAAACTATCGGACAAATTTTCGCAAAGCAGTGTAAAACAAATCGTTCGCAGATAATATGTTCCATGGCAGCATGCCGTATAAACCCAAAAGCCCCCGGAATTTTCGGGGACAAATAAAAAGCCCCCGAAAATTCCGGGGGCCTGTTGTTATTGTCTTTAAATGATCTTATGTCATATCCATAAAATCTGTTCTTTTAATATTCAGCTTGGTCATTTTCGACTCCAGGGTCGATGGCTTGATCTGTAATATTTCGGCTGCGCCATTGGCGCCGCGTATGCGGCCATTCGCTTTTTTAAGAACGGAGATGATATACCCTCTTTCTGTTTCCCGTTGAACGTTCTTAACATCCTGGAGGGTAGTGATATTAACTTTTTCAGCGGCCTCAGGGAGGGAAACAGTCAGGCCCCTTTTTAATTCTAATTTTGATTGTCCATCATTCAGAATAACAGACTGCTCTACAATATTCTCCAGTTCACGGATATTCCCCGGCCAGTCATAAGCAATCAATTGCTTCATCATAGCGTCTGCAACACCCGTAAATGGCTTATTGAATTCCTTACAAAACCTGTTTGCAAAGAACAATGTCAATGCCTCTATGTCGCTTCTTCGTTCCCGTAAAGGAGGTAAGGTAACAGGAAAAACATTGAGACGATAATACAGGTCGAGCCGGAACTTCCCTTCGGCTACTTCTTTTTCGAGGTTCCGGTTGGTGGCGGCTACAATGCGAATATTCACTTTCTTTGGAGCGTTGCCACCAACATACTCTATTTCTTTTTCCTGTAAAACGCGTAATAATTTTACCTGCATACCCAGCGGCAGTTCTCCAATTTCATCTAAAAAAATAGTTCCCCCGTCAGCTTGTTCAAATCGCCCTTTCCGTTTTTCAATAGCCCCGGTAAAAGCACCCTTTTCATGACCGAATAGCTCAGATTCAATCAGCGTGCTTGGAATGGCAGCGCAATTGACTTTAACAAATGCCCCATTCTTCCTTGGTGAAAGATCATGAATGGCCTGAGCTACTTTCTCTTTTCCTGTACCGCTTTCACCAAGTATCAGAACAGAGGTATTATACGGCGCCACCTGTGTTACAAGGTCTAACGCTGTTAGTAAAAGATGGTGATTCCCGATTATACTTTTGAAGACGGTATGCCTGGCCACTTCATTATTATTTTGAGCAGCCAAAACTGGCCTGCCAGTTACCCGGGCCGATGCCGCTTCCTCAAAGAGCATTCTTTCGGTCACCGCCGTTAAATAGGTTTTCAAACGTATCAATAAGTCAATATGATGTTGGGTATAAATATCACGTTGACGACTATAAAAGAAATAGTGAAAACACATTCCATTTCTTAACGTAACAGGAAATACCAGGTACGATCGTAAATTAAAGGTGACAAACAAGATTCTGAGCAGGGAGGTGATTCCGGGTTTTTCATTTGTGACGCCCTCATTGTAAATGATCGCCCGGTCGGTATAACTACTTTCAACTATGCTTGAAAAATCATTTTCTTTTAGACCCGTTATTGTCAGTAACTCTTTTTTACCGATAAGCTGGTACTCGTTATATCCTATACGCAAATATCCTTTATCATTGAACTGTGCCGTGTTAAGCGGCCTGCATCCCGAGGCAATAAGGTCAAATGGTATATGAGACTGTATCACCCCGGCCACCTTCAACAACTTTTGATCGGGGTCTGTAGCTTCATTGGTTATTTCCGTTAATTTTTGCTGCAATATTACTTCCTGGCGTAATTTTGATTCAAAACTATGGTTGTGGCGATACCAGGCAATATCTAAAGCGATCAGCAGATCTTTCTTTCTGAATGGCTTTACAAGGAACCCATACGGCTCGGTTTTCTTTGCTTCATCCAGGATGGGTTGATTAGAATTAGCAGACAAATAAATGAAAGCAATATTTTCAGACTTAAGCTTCCTGGCAAAATCAATTCCGGTTAATTCTCCTTCCAGCCGGATATCCAGCAGTACAAGGTCCGGTTTGTGTTCCCGCAGATCTTCTTCGGCTTCTATAACTGAGGAAGCGATGCCATTTACTATATAGCCTGCCTGCTCCAGTATACGCTGCAGGTCTTTGGCCACAATATACTCATCCTCTACAATAAGCACTTGTTTACTCATAAAAAATTATTAATAAAGAATGGACCGGCACTAACTTACCAATTCCCTGTTTAAAGCAACAAACCCTACCTTTATATGCAGACCATTATTGTTCTCTATATAAAATTTGCCATTTAATTGTTTTGTAAGTCCCTGTATCATATCCAGCCCAAGTGAATTGAGTTGCTTTATGTTCAGCCCCGGCGGCAAACCAATGCCATTATCCGATATTTCCAGCAACAAATAGCCGGGTCCATCATTATGTAAGTTGATAGTTATAATTCCTTTCCGTTCATTTGGGAAAGCATACTTAATGGCATTCACAATGCCTTCATTAATGATCAATCCGAGTGGAATGGCCTGCGATACATCCAAGTTCATTGGCTCAATAAATTGTTCAAAAACTACACGATTCCCTATATCAAAGCTATCATGCACATAACTCACCAGTTCATCGATATATTCAACCATCGCTATTTGGGAGATGTTCTCAGACTGGTAAAGCTTCTGATGGATCAGCGCCATTGCATGTACCCGGCGCTCGCTGTCATGGATAGCGGTAAGCGCTGCATCATTGTTAATATATACCGATTGAGAATTCAACAGGCTCATTACGATCTGAAGATTGTTTTTCACCCGGTGATGTATTTCTTTCAACAACCATTCCTTATCTTTTATTAACTGGGCCTGAACGTCCAACAATTCCTGTAGCTGCTTATTTTTACGGGTGATCACCTCATTATTCCTTTGTTTTAACCGGTTTTGCCGGTATAGCAATCCTGCAATTACCATTACGGCGATAATACCTGCAATCGTTACATTTTTTTGAAGAGCCGCCTGCTTCGAATTAGCCTTTTCAATATTAGCCTGCTGGGTCAACAAGGCGATCTGGCTTTCTTTCTCCTGCATCTGGTACATCACCTGCAGTTCTTCTGCCTGCCTTATTTTAGTTACCTTAAAACTGGAATCGAGTAGTGCTGTATATTTCTTGTAATGAGCTATTGTACGCACATTATCTCCAAGCGCAGAATCAATAGTCAACAGCGAACGGTATGCGTTCAGATCGCCCGGTAAATTGCGCGTTACCATCGATGGAACGGTGAAATGTTTTTCGAAGTAGGAGCGTGCCTTCAGGTATTGCCCCCGTTTCATAAGGATCAGGCCGGTTAATTCATTGACTTCAGATCTTCTAAGCGGCCCCGTGATCTTCTCGGCCAGTGTTTCCAGCGAATCCATCTTTCGAAGATGCATTTCGGCAAGGCCTAACTGGTTAAGGTGTAAATAACAATTGGCAAATGCATCGTGATAAACAAATTGATCTGAAAAAGTAGCTGGAGGGTTTACCTTTTTTGAGATCTCCAGCGTAAGTTCAAGCGCTTCTTTTGCCCGGCCCTCTTCAGCCATCTTATTGTTCACATCGATCAACATATTATACACTGTAGGATTACGGTCTATGATAAATCGCTTTATAGCCTTTTGCGTTATATCCAGGCTTTCCTGTATTCTGCCTTCAGACTTAAGCATAAGCGCCAGGTTACTGTATAAATAACCCCAGCCGATACTATCGCGGCAGTTTTCAGCTATTTTGATCATTTGAAGTGTGTAACGCAATGGCTCCCCAAACTTCCCCTGAAAAGTGGTGATCATGGAAAGCGTTTGGAAATTGTAATGCGTGTAGGGAAAGTGGATAGACTCAGCCAGGTTAAGCGCTTTCAGGAAAACTTCTTTAGCAGATTGCAACTGCCCGGTAATTGTAATCAAATAGCCTGCATCCGTCAGGGCATTGATCTCCCCCTCGGTATTGCCCAGGCTGTGATAGATGTCTGCCGCCCGCTGCGAGTCTTCTGTCTTTTTTTGTATGGTGGCGGCCATTGGCGGCGTGTACCTGCTGCGGTATACCAATGCCCTTGCTTCGGTTTCCTTATCACCAGCCTCCCCGCATTGATTGATCAAATGGGTAAAAATTGAATCTCCCCGGCTATCGTTCAGCTGTACGTATATTTTTCCCTGCAGGCAAAGCGCCTGCCTACCCAGCCTTTCTTCCTTCAACAATTTACTCTCCTGGATTGCCCGGGTTAGAAAATAGTCTACACTGTCCCTTTTCTGTTGATAACCTCCAGGCTCAAAAGCATAATAGGCGCCAAGCAGGATCAATAATTCCAGGCGCTTCCTGCCTGTTGCCTTTGATAACAATCGGATCCCATACCCGGGGTCCCGCCGGTCGATCCAGCCCGATTGCTCAAACAATCCGGGATCATTTATCCCTTCCGCCAGCATTGAAAACCGGCTTAAACCAAGTGAACGGCTGGCTAATAATAAGGAGGTGTCCAGGTCAACCTGCCCTTCATGCACCACATTAATAAAAGTGGAACTCAGCAATAAATTTAGCCGTTGCCAGGATTGCTTATCCCTGGATGGTGGATAGTAAGCATATTGGGGTGTTCCATTTTGTGCTGAAGTTTGAGCCTGCCCTTCAACAGCCATCAGCAGACTGAATACAATAAATGGAAGGATCCTGGACATAGCATTACTTTTAAGCAAATTGAATTGAAGATAATTACTTTGCTGCGAAATGGAGTCCATTGTGAAAGGAAAAACACATAAATAAAACAAAAAATGTTTTTTGAATGGGTTCAGCTTTCTGATTGCTGATAATATGGTCGCGCATGACATTTACATAACCTCCAGTTCAGTACGCAGATAGTTTTTATGAGCAGTTAATTCACTCGCTAAGGTGTAAGCGCCGACCATGGCTACGGTTGTAACCCGCATCTCCTACCAGAACCACCCGCCCTTAACATTTCCATAAAAACACAGGTAGCTGTCAGAATATGAAGATAATAGAGGAATGGTCGTTCCTTTTTGTGATTTCAACCGGATTCGAACCTGGCTTAAGATATTCAATATAATGGCGACGAAGTTTCTATATGGAAAATGAATGTGAGAGAATTTGAAGGATCAAAATTCAACTAGAACACTTCGAACCAAAAAGCCCCTTCAAATCCAATGACTTGAAGGGACTCGTAAATTTTAGTCGGGATGGCTGGATTCGAACCAACGACTCTGCCGACAGGTCGGGATGCACAGAAGGGTTGCACTCTATACAAAACTGGAAAGCCAAAGGCCTGTTACCCGATCTTTAAATTTGTTGTACCTTACCGCTTTAAACAACCGCGATACTGTGATAAAACTTATTGTTACTGACCTTGATGGTACCCTCCTCACTGATAATCATGAAGTCCCTGATCGTTTCTGGAAAATAGCCTCCCGCCTGTTTGACAAAGGCATTAAGCTTGGGATCGCCACCGGCAGACCTCATTTTAGCATCACCGAAAAATTTCAGGCTATTGTAGACCAGCTGTATGCTATTTCGGATAATGGAAGTCTTATTATTCATGAACAAACAGAGTTGCTTTCCAAATCACTGCCAAAACATGAGATAGAGGCGCTGGTAATAGCAGCCCGGTCTGTTGACAACGCCTGGCCAATACTTTGTGGAAGAGACCAATGGTATCTGGAAAATTCAGATGAGGTTCTCATGAATGCTGTATTAGCCTACCACAGTAATTTTAAGATTGTGGATGATCTTACAAAGATTGATGAAGAGGTTTTAAAGATGACTGTGTATGATTATGCAGGTTCAGAACAAAACAGTTATCCGCAATTTAAACATTTTGAAAACCGGTTAAAAGTGGTAGTGGGTGGCGCAAAATGGCTTGACATTACCCGAACTGACGTCAATAAGGGCGAAGCCGTACAGATCCTGCAATCATTAAATGGTATTAGTCCCGATGAAACCCTGGTATTTGGCGATTTTATGAACGACTATGAAATGATGAAAACTGCCACCTATAGTTATGCCATGAAAAATGCCAACCCAAAACTTATTGAGGCTGCTAATTTTGTTACAGAAAAAGATAACAATGAGGCCGGTATACTGGATGTAATAGAGTTATTGTGTTTTAATGAATGTTAGCATTTTTTTAAGTCTGAAATTTTATTAGTGATAGTCTAACCAAAAGGTAAAGGGTTTATATAAATAGGAGGAATAGTAAAGTGTTCGGGAAAATGACTATTTTAAATAATTGACCTTCCCCCAAATGAAGAAAAGACTTAATAGGACCCTGTATATAATACTGATAATTCTGCTGATTGGGTTTTTAATTCCACAATCTTATAGAATGCCTGTCGAGGGTGCTACATTCAAAAGCTATTCTCAGAATTCTTACTGGGCTTACCCTTGGGGGAAATCGGTGACTCATAAAGGTGTGGATATATTTGCTAAGAAAGGTACACCTATACATTCTTCCACCTATGGAATTGTGATTTTCAAAGGACAAATCGAGATGGGTGGCAATGTGGTTTTAGTGCTTGGTCCAAAATGGAGGCTTCACTATTACGCACATCTGGATGATATAACGACTGGAATGTTTTCATTTGTATCAAAAAGCTCACAAATTGGGACAGTTGGTGCTACTGGTAACGCAGTTGGCAAGCCTCCACATCTGCACTATGCTATAAAGACGGTTTTACCTTACCCCTGGCGAATTGACAAAAGCATCCAGGGCTGGAAAAAAATGTTTTACTTAAATCCTATCCCGTATTTAAATGAATGTTTTTGAAAACGCAAGCGCAGCGCCTATCTGCACTTGTATCCGGTTTAAATAATAAGCTGATACGCTAAAAAAGTACTAGCCTGCTCCCCACTTTCATGGTAAATTTATAATGCCCTCTATGATTGCTATCAGCGCTGTACAAGCGCTTGTATAACGATTGCTTATTCACTAAAACACATCCATATGAAAAAGAAAATACCCCAATGGGGTTGGCAGGCTATTGTACTTATAGCTGTCCTGTATGGCACGGCGTTGTTGCCCGCCTGTAACAAACATTCAACGAATCTTACAGAAAACGAGAACATTGGCGAGGATGCAGGGCCTCTGGTTGGCGTAGATGCTACAGCCGGCTTTGGTAATGGCGTAAATCTGCAACCATCCTATTACAATGGAGGGAATCCGAATTTCGGTTGGTCGCTCATGAAACAGCAGACAAAGATCAAAACGGTGCGCATTGAAATTGAACCTGGATATGTAACGCAGGCTAAAAGCTGGATATCACAGGCCCGAAGCAATGGTTATGCAGTGATTGCCACTTATCATAAAGCTTCTGTCCTTGGTTCTGATAATGCAGCGGAGTTAACAGCAGCTGCGAACTGGTGGGTGGCCAATTATGCCAATCTGGCCTCGGCAGGATCATTTACCATTAACCTGATGAACGAATGGGGAAGTCACAATCTAAGCGCCAACGCCTATGCGAGTGCATACAATAATGCTATTAGCATTGTGCGCCGGGTTTATTCAGGTGCTATCATTATTGACCTGTCGGGTTGGGGACAGGAAACGGCTATTGCTGCGGCTGCCGCAAAAGGGACCAATGGCACAAAGATCACAGATGGAAATTATATCCTTTCTGCACACATTTATCCCGGTTCCTGGAATGGGGGCAAAGGGCGGTATGTGAATACATCAGATATCGATGATCTTGCCAGTTCCGGCCGCCCCTGTATGATCGGGGAATTTGGAAACTCCGGTGGCTCCGGTGCTGACTGGTCGGCAATAGTAGATAAAGCACGTAGTAAAGGTTGGACGGTACTGGCCTGGTGCTGGAACGGCGATGGCGGCAGTATGAATATGGTAACGCCCTCCTGGGCTACGAATGGAAGCGCCACGTCTTTTAGTCTCAGTTCCTACTTTAGTGTTGCTTATGCGAAATTGTGAGTATAGGAGTAAGTAGAACTGTTGCTTCCTAACCTATTATACCATGCCTTGCACAGTGGTCATCATTGCGCAAGGCATGGTATGAAAATTATAACAACAAGCTTAATTAATTACCCGGCAGTTTAATCTAAACTTTTTCCCCTTAATTCTGCGACTAAACCAAAAATGGAAAAAACGCAAAGAACTCCAAAGCCAATGCCCCAGTATAAAGGCTCTTTTGATGTATTCTTTTGATTTTCGCTGGCAAGTAGGCTTTGCGGATTTACACAACTAACCGAATGATCCTCTTTCATATAATATACTTCCAGGTATTTGCTGGTAGGCAGTTCAGAGAAGCTGTGTTCTCCGCTATAGGACGTCTCGTTAACCTTATAATCATACTTAAACTCATACGTTTTCACGGGCACTTTCATGATCTTTACGGTCACTTCCCGGTATGTATCGCGAAGCTCGGCAGTTGTTTTTGAATTGTCTTCCAGCATTTTCTCATATTTGGCGATGGCTGCCTTATCACCCCCTTTCTTATAATCGGAAATACAACTTTTAGATAGGGCGAAAAAGATAATAATAGCGAATGCAGCAGAAATTTTATTTTTCATTATAGGGTTGGTTAAGGAGGCAAGAACGGCAGAAGGGTTTGTTTATTATGAGTTGTATATTTTTCCTGTAATGACTCTGAATGTATCGAATTTACAGATTATGAAAACTTTAAATTAAAGAGTGAGCGATTTCTCATGCGTGCTTATACTGTTGGTTTTGCAAGAGCGGGATAGGTGTTTTTGCATAAGTATAGTAAAAGCGACAGGGGCTGCACCTCTTTCAAAATAGAGTATGATATTGATTTAAAACGCCTCGTAAATGTAAATCTACGAGGCGTTTTTTACAGATATTTTATTACTTAGATATCACTTTTGAAAAAGATGAAGCAAATCTTTGGCAGGTAGTTAAGTGTAAGCTTTACTTCGCGTCAACGTGTCCCACCTGTTTAACTTCACTGATCTGTATAGTAGGCTGGATGTTGGTATAGTTTTTAAAGTCACTGATGATGGCATCTCTGTTTTGTCCAATTGCTTTATTATATTCTGCAACATCTGTAATGTAAAAATAACCTATAGCTACAAAGGGTACTTTGTCATTGGGTGTTCTGCCGGAAATGCCTTTATCAATTTCATAAAATTTCAAATTTTTGCCTATAAATCCAGCTACCATTGGCATGTGCTTTTTTTCATAATAGTCCATGTCAAAGGTCTTATCCTCCCCGTTTGCATAAAGTATGGTCACCTTAAACATGCCAACTTCTGTTGCAGCGGAGGGTTTCAGTTGACTGGTTTTGCAACCTGTTAAAGCTGCAATGATGGAGATCAGCAAAAGGGATTGTATTTTAGTTGCCATACAAATTAGGTTTGATTATTGGTTTAATTGCTACTAACTCTTAAATATATGCCGTTAACCGGTCTTGAACAAAAAAACAGCATGGCGAGCGGATCGGGGTCTTTAGTTGCGACCCGTTAAGGAGGAGCCTAACAATAAACGACGAACGCCGAGGTGACAAAATTTAGAATGTTCTTACATGTTACCTGTTACATGTAAGTATAAGTGTTTTTACGTAGGTTGATTCCCGGATTGTGCCAAAATAAACACCTCAGCCCCCGCTTACGGAGATGCTCAAATTATTTAGCAAGAAAAAGTCATATATTTTCCGGGGTATATATTTTTTTTCTGTCAATTGTCTTGCATGTTTGATTTTGGCGGCATACATTAGCGATGTTAATCATATACCAGATAACAAGACCTTAAATCGTACCCCTAATGAACAACGTAGTAATGGCGCCGTTACCGGTTTGCCTGCCCCGTTATTTATTCCGCTCTTTCATTTCTTTATTTTTACTGATCGGCCTTGATGCCTCGGCACAATCCCTCAGTACTACAGATTATCCTGTTGTGTGGCTGCGGGCCGATAGTACCGGCGCTCTGAATGGCTTTTGGAAGGATGCTACCGGGCAAGGCCACGACGCTTCGATCTTTGGACAACCCGTGCGTGTGAACAGCTCACTCAATTACAATCCCGCTTTTAGTTTTAATGGCTTTAATGATTCTTTAAGTATTCCCTGCAATGTAGATAGTATGGCTGCGGTAACAGTGATAGCTGTATTTCAGCCGGCAGATACCGTTGAAACAGGCGTATGGGGCGCAGGCAATGCCATGGCGCATAAAATGATGATGACCACCCGGCGGGTTATGGGCCCGGATAGCAGCGTGGATAACATCGGTGTGAACGGCGGCTACGCCCTGTTAAGCACTGTTATTCAAAACTGGCCATCCACCACGTTATTAAGTGAGAATGCATACCTGTTGTTCGGTTCCACTCAAAACAATACCCGGCCTTTTAAGGGTACCATTGCCGAACTGTTAGTGTTCGACCGTAGCCTCGATGTGCTCACGCAAATTCAATACGAAACTTATTTAGCGATCAAATATGGTCTTCCGCTTACCCGTGGGAACTATGTGAGTGCTGGTGAATCGGTGTTGTGGAATGCTGATAAAAATAAAGATTTCGGGTATCGCCTGACGGGGCTTGGCCGGGAAGACTTCTTTTCCCTTCATCAAAAGCAATCGATCAGTGCTATTGATCCGGATGGCTTGCTCGCTATCAGCAATGGTCAATTCGTAGCAACTAATGCAGCCAATACCGATACCCTTACCAATGGGAATTACCTGGTGTGGGGTGATAACAATAAATCATTTGGTAGATCGGCCACAGTCGATGGTCAGTTACAAATGCTGAACCGGCAATGGTTGATGAATGCAAGCGGCGCTGCAACCAATAGGTTGAATACAACCGTGCAACTGAACCAGCAATTGCTGGGAAACAGTAAATATTGGTTGGTGGTGAATCGCGGGGCCTATGACGGTTTTCCGGTAGATAGTCTTGATTATTATTTTCCTGATAGCATTGACGCCAATGGTCAGATTAGGTATCGCAATGTAAAGTGGGATGCCGACCAGTCGGGCAAGGATCTGTTTGGTTTGGCGGTGGCCAAAGACCTGTTACTGAAATTGAACGTGGTCGATACACCTTCGTGTGTATCTGCCCAGGCGGGCAGTGCCCGATTACAGGCAATAGGCGGTCAAAGCCCTTATGCCTATACGGTTACCAATACGCAAGGTGAGGTGGTGTCAACTGGTAAGTTCTTTAATACCACATCTGTCGATGTTAGCAAACTAAGTGTTGGTACTTACCGGGTAGTACTGAAAGACAATAAAGGACACCAAAGCCTGCGTACGCTGATAATGCCGGCGCCTGCTGCCCAGCGGTTGCTGATCGGGTTGGAGCCAACCCTGGCTTTACCAACTGGCGGAGAGTTGTTGCTGGATGCAGCGCAACATATTACACCCGGCGATGCAACCGGGTATCAATGGACCTGTGAGAATGGATTCAACGCAACAACGCCCCAGGTAACCGTAAAACAACCGGGTACGTATGTAGTAAAGGCCACCAGCAGGGCCGGTTGTGTGTTCAGTGACACCGTGCAGGTAACAGGTAAGGCAGTACAACACATCTCGGTATATCCAGCCCCTTCAATAGATGGCAACTTTACTATCAGCATGTCTTTCCCGAAAGCAACCAATGTAAAGGTGGGCATCTATGATGCAAAAGGTACCAAGGTGCAGGAGATGACGGGTAAGAATAATACAGAATACCGTTTCCCTGGCCACCTGGTTACCGCCGGCACCTATACGATCATGGTAGTTACCAAAGATGGGGTTGATTCACGCACCCTGTTGATCCTTTAAACTAATACAATACCTAAATTCTATAATCCCAATCCTTTTAACCTTATCCTCCTAATCCCTATCAAATGAGCTTTAATTTTATTCGAAATATTTCCATTTCGCTGATCGTATTATCTATTGGTACGCTCAGCTACGGTAAAACACCTGGAAACGACAATAATTCCGGCTCCCGTCGTCAATATAATGCACGGCAGCGGGAAGGCGTCATTGGCGCGAACGCGGCCACTGTAGTAGACAATCCCGCTGATAATTCATTTCACGTATACCTGCCAACATCCTTAAAAGGCAACGAGCGCGTGTGGCTCACGTATGACCTCGATGGGGTGCAGGACTATACAGCAGTTAGCCGCAGCATCAACGACCAGCTATCCACAGGAGGATACCTGGTGAAAAAGAGACAGGGCTGGGCAAGGCAAAAAGAGCAGTTGAATACTTCCTGGTTAAAAAAGGGAGATAACATCATTCGCTTTACATTGCCCGAAGCAGCAGGTTACAGTTATCGCATCAAAAATTTGTCAATAGAAATAGCCGCGCAGGATGAAGAAGCCGGGAAGCTGGTGATAAAACAACCTTCACTGGCCTATTATGGAAACCAGGGGTACATCAGCGGATTTATCAACGGCACCGGAAAGAAAACGACAGTGACTGTTGATGGAAAGGCCGCCAGAGTATGGAAGGGCGCATTTGAGGCGGTTGTTAACAGGCCAGCTGACGCCAAAGGCAACTGGCAATCCCTGATCGAGGTGAGCTATGCAGATGGCAAAAAAAGATCACAGGTTATTCGTTTTACCGATGAACAAAAAGTTGACTACCGGTTTGAACTCGAAGGAGCTGTTGTTCATTCGCAAAAACTATTGCAGCAAAAGCAAGCCGGGTTGCTTACTGCCGGCAACGCCACAATTGTTATTCCCAAAGGGGCGATGAAAGAAGCTGCCCTGGTTTCGGTTACAGCGCTGCGTGCAGTAGACCTGCCTGCTATGGATATGGGCATGGTGAACGTGACCCGGGGGGCAGGTTTCCGGTTTCTGCCTCATGGTACCCGTTTTGCTAAAGGAGCCCAATTGAGCCTTGACTACGACGATACAAAAATTCCCGAGGGATATACAGAGAAGGATATTCGCACCTACTACTTTGATGAGAAAAAAGGGCATTGGATGCCCCTTTCCCGCGACAGCGTATCGGTGTTAACAGGTAAAGTGCATTCAAGGACGTTGCATTTTACCGATATGATCAACGCGGTTATCAAAGTGCCCGAATCGCCACAAGTGGAAGCCTATAATTCCAACTCCATGAAGGGTATTAAAGCGGCAAACCCGAGTGATGCGGTGAATATGATCCAGGCTCCTCAGGCGGGCAGCATGGGTACCGCTTCGCTGGGGTATCCCATCGAGATCCCGTCAGGGCGTTCGGGGTTGCAGCCACAATTGTCTGTTAGTTATAATAGTGGCGCCGGAAATGGCTGGCTGGGAATAGGGTGGGACCTGTCTGTTCCCTGCGTTACCATAGACACGCGTTGGGGCGCTCCCCGGTTCGATGCTCAGAATGAAACCGAGACCTATACCATGAGCGGCGAACAGTTAAGTCCGGTTGCCCACAGAGGCAGCCTGGTGACCCGTTCCGCGGAAAAGCAGTTTTACCCCCGGGTAGAGCAGGGTTTTAATAAGATCATCCGACATGGTAACAGTCCGCTAACATATTGGTGGGAAGTGACCGATAAAGAGGGGACCCGGTTTTTCTATGGCGGTGATCCTGCAACAGGCGCCGACCAGAACTATACCTTAAGCGATGCGGCAGGTAATATTGCGCATTGGGCGTTGAAAAAGACGATAGACCTCCGGGGTAATTTTATCCATTACCAGTATACGAAAGTGACCGATGCCGGCGTGGCAGGTGGTACCGTTATGGGCGTTCAGCTCTATATCAGTAAGATCAGCTATACAGGTTTCAATGGCCAGGATGGAAGATATACCGTATTGTTCAAAAGAGACCGTGAGCTGGATGGACACACCAGTAGAAAAGATGTGACCATTACCGCCAATAATGGCTTCAAACAGGTTACAGCTGATCTGTTGAAACGGATAGATGTCCAATTCGATGGCACCACCATCCGTCATTATGAGCTAACCTATAAAGAAGGTGCGTTCTATAAAACACTGCTGCAAAGCATTCGTCAATACGATGCCGCAGGCAATTTTTTCAACCAGCACAGTTTTGATTATTACAACGATGTGGCATCAGGTAATACGCTGGTGCCGCTGGCCAGTTCCCAAAGCTGGCTTATAGGAGCTGATAATGTGCATGGTCATATGATCACCAATGTCAGTGGGTTTACTGATGAAGCTTCGGCCTTAAGCGGAACGGCCTCGAAAGATGTAAGTGGCGGCGTAACCGTATCGGTTGGTTTGGGTGCCGATGTGAGCAGTAAGATCAATTCAGTGGGTGGGGCTTTTTCCTATTCTCAATCTGAAAGCCAGGGTATGCTGGCGCTGGTAGATATGAATGGCGATGGATTGCCTGATAAATTATTTCTCGACGCTGGCAATAACAGCCTGTACTATCGACCTAACCAGAGTGGCGTAACAGGCAAAACCAGTTTTGGCAACAAAATAGCCATCACCGGACTGAATGTATTCCAGAAAGATAAAACACAGGGATATACCGTAGGGTTGGAGGCCAATGCACTGGGCGGATTAATGGCCGGTGCCAATTTAGGCAAGTCAACCACAAAAACCACGATCTATTTTACCGAAGGCAATGGTGATCAGTTGGTCGATATTGTGAAGGAAGGAACTGTATATTTTAACCATATCGATACCACCACGGGCATCATCACGTTTACGGCAACCAGTACGGGCACACCAAGTCCTGTTTTTGCCGGGGTTGCCATCAGTAAGGACCTGGTTGATGCCGCTGAACTGGCCAATGAACGGCAGGAGGCCATCAACAACAATCCTTTGCAAGATATTGTGAGAATGTGGCAGGCTCCCTACAGCGGTACCGTTAATGTTACTGCACCGGTGCAACTGTTACAAAGCAATGACCCCGACCGCATAGCTACACCGGCAGACGGGGTTAAAGCAAGCGTGCAGTTGAAAGGCACAGTATTGTGGAGTGAGAATATTGCCGCCGATGATTACACGGTGCATCAACCTACAGGGCTGAATGGCCTGCAGGTTCAAAAAGGCGATCGCCTTTATTTCCGGATCGGATCTATAGAAAACGGTTCTTATGATTCGGTGAGCTGGGTTCCCGTGATCGATTATATGGGTCAGGATGGACAGGTGGCCGATGCCAATGGAAAAACATTATACCATTTTGATGCAGCCAAAGATTTTGTGCTCAGCAGTCCCCAAACGCTCACACCGCCCATCAACGGGATGGTGACCATCAGCGGACCATTTAAAAAACCGGTCACTACTGATGATGTGATGCTGGTAATACTGCATACTACATCAACCGGAACAGATACGTTGTGGAAACAAACCTATGCAGCCAGTCAGGCGGTAAACACAACCATTTCCCTGAACAATATTACAGTAAGCAATACCGATCAGTATAGTTTTGTGGTAGCGTCGCAAACAAATATCGACTGGGCAAATACCGACTGGCAGCCTGCTATGACATTTACGGCAGCCAACGATCCCAGTATCGATCTGAGTGTTACGCCTATAAAAGCGTATGCCGTAGCCAGATATTCTATACTGGCCAACATGGTTCAGCTCACTACGCCGTATCTGGTCAACCTGGCTGATACATCCCTGCATACTTTGACAGTGATGCCACAGCTGAGCATCGATCCGTTGTTGTTGAATGGTACCACGGGCACAGGGACTATCTTCTTCTCGGTGAAAGCACCGGGCAAATTATTGGGTAAAGTGAGCATAAAGGTTATAAACGGTGTTATTCAAACCGGTAACTATGCGTTGAATATTGGTGTTCACAACCAGGACAATATTTATTTTGAATACCATGTGCCAAATGATGTATTAGGTGCTGCTATAACAGCGGCTACCGCTACCTTGAGCGGCGACGTTAGTGCTCAGGTAACAGCGGGCATATGGTCGCCCGTGCCGAAAAATGGCCGGGAGGAAGATCTTATTTTCGGCAGTTTCTATCGTGGCTGGGGGCAGTTTGCCTGGAATGGCAACAATGGCTGGGAGGACCAACCAATTGACGAAAGCCAATTAAAGCCGAGTGACCAGATCCAACAAAAACAAGGCGTAGATCCTGACGCGCTTGCCCAGCAGAACGGTGATCAACTCACCCCTTCCCAAACCTATGATCCAAAACAAGACCGTTTCATTATACTGATCGGCAATGCCAACCAGCAACGCTGGAGTGGTTACGACATGCAGGTATTTGTAAAGGGCAACAACATGAGCAGCAGCCGCCAGGGTGCCGATGATGTGAGCCTGTTACAGATCAATGCCGGTAGCGGTACCGGTTCGCCCGCTGTTGACAAAGTGAGCAAAGTGACCAGCATCTCATTTACCGTGGGGGCCAGCGCCGGTGGAATAGGAGGCAGCGCCAGTGTTTCAAACGCTACTTCAAAAACACTTACCGACTTTATGGACCTGAATGGAGACCGCTATCCTGATGTGGTGGGTGAAAAGAACATCCAGTATACCGATGCCAGAGGTGGTTTATCGGGCAGAACAACTGCAGGTGGCGTTATTCAGGAAACAAGTACCAATACCCTTGGTCTCAGCCTCACCGGCTCGTCGTATATCCCAACTGCTATTTTTCGCAAAACACCTTCGGGCGACCAGGTAGTGGATGCCGGTAATGCGCAAACAAATGCGGGTAGCGGCAAGATCAGTATTGGTGGAAATGCAGGTGTGGTAAATGGCACCAATAAAGCTACATTCTCCTATCTGGATATGAACGGCGACGGATTGCCCGATCGCGTTAACCAGGATAATCACCTGGTAGCACTGAACCTGGGTTATGGTTTTGCCGCCGAAGAAGACTGGGGTTTTGATCAAATACAAGATGGATCAAGCAAATCAGTAAGCGGTGGCGGTAGTTTGGGTTTTGTGAAAGGCAACAACAGTATTAACATCGGTTTTAGCTTATCACGCTCAGATAATAATTCAAAACAGTCGCTGCAGGATATGAACGGTGATGGGCTGCCCGACCTGGTGACCATTGGTTCACAGGCGTTGCAGGTAAGGCTTAATACGGGCAATGGCTTTAGTTCAAACGTCATCAACTGGACAAATGCCAATGTATTGGGTTCCAGCAGCAGCTCTACTGAATCGGGCAACCTGGCCTTTACGGTGGGCTTCGTGCTGTTTGGTGTTAAATTCACCATTAACCCCAGTATAAACGTAGGAGATGGGATGAGCCGCGAGCTGATAAAAATGCAGGATGTAAATGGAGATGGATTTCCTGATTATACCAGTTCAACAAAAGACGATAACCTTACGGTAGCACTCTCCACTATTGGCCGTACCAATATGCTGAAAACAGTGAACCTGCCAATGGGTGCCCTGTTCACCATGGATTACAAACGGCAGGGAAATACCTATGCCATGCCCAATAGTATCTGGACCCTGGCGTCTTTGAAAGTGTATGATGGTTTACCAGGCGATGGCCCGGATACCACGTTGACCACTTTTGGATATGAAGGCGGTTACTTCGATCGTAATGAACGCGACTTCTATGGTTTTAAAACTGTATATACAAGAAGCCACGATGCTGCTAGTAACAATGCCGTATACACCATCGCTACCAGTACCCACAGCAATGATAACTATTACATGAAAGGAAGGGTGTTGTCGGAACTCATGCAAAGCGCTGATGGAAAGAAATACAAACAGAAGATCAGTACCTATGAATTGAAAGACATTAATACAGGGGCCGTATTACCCAATTCATATAAGACCGATGATGCAGGTGCTGCTTTTGTTGCCTTGAAAAGAACGGATGAGTTTAGTTTTGAAGGACAGGCACAACCAGGAAAGTCTACCTCTGTTACGTTTGAATATGATACAAAGGGTAATATTATACAGTATACCGATTTCGCAGATGATGGCCCTGCCGATGATATCAGTGCAACGGTTACCTATTACAATATTCCTGACAAATACATTATCAGTTCGCCAAAGTCGATCGTGATAACAGGATCGGGTACTACTTATCGCAAACGCGAAAGCACCATTGATCCCCAAACAGGGGACGTGACACAGATCCGTCAGTTCCTCGATGATGGCAGTGTAATTGCCACGGATATGCAGTACGACAATTATGGCAACCTCATCAGCACTACCGGTGCACCCAATGCAAAAGGACAGCGATTTAAAAATGAGTATGTTTTCGACGATCAGGTGCATCAATTTATCACTAAGGTCTCGAACAGTTATGGATACAGTTCGCAGGCGGTTTATGATTACCGGTTTGGCCGGCAGGTTAAGACCATCGATCTCAATAACCAGGCTGTTACGTACCAGCTCGATGATCTGGGCCGGGTATCACAAATAACTGGTCCGTATGAATTGGCGGCGGGCGTACCATATACCATCCGTTTCGATTATCATCCCGAAGCCGCTATACCCTGGGCACATACTGCGCATTATGATCCGGCATATACGGGCAACAACATGGAAACGGTGACTTTCATGGACGGTTTAGGCCGCCTGTTGCAAACAAAAAAAGATGCCAGCATTTACCAGGGCAAAGGCAAACAGGATAAAGAACAAATGATCGTTTCGGGCAGGATAATTTTCGATGGACTGGGCCGGCAAATAGCCGTGTATTACCCCATTTTGGAAGACAAAGGCACAGAAAGTGTTTTCAATAAGAACTTTGATAATATAACGCCAACCCGTACCACGTATGATGTAATGAACCGGGCGCTTACCATTACCGTGCCCGATGGTTCGGTAACGCGGTATACCTATGGTTTTGGGAACGACCGGCTGAATCAAAACCAGTTCAGTACAAGGACCGAGGATGCGAATGGAAAAATAATGGAACAGTTTACCAGCGTACAGGGATTGGTAACGTCTCAAAGAAGTATTACAGGTAAAGGTGATGTTTGGACCAGCTTTACATTTGACCCCATGAAGCAGCCGGTTTCGGCTACAGACAATATTGGTACTGTTTCAACCATGCAATATGACCTTATTGGACGTCGTATCAGTACCACCCACCCTGATGAGGGCATGACCCGGTATACCTATGACCGGGCTGGCAATATGATTAAAATGGTAACCGCCAATCTGCAAAAAGACAGCGATGCCATTACCTACGAGTACGACTTTAACCGGATAACTGATATCAGGTATCCGCATAACCCCGAGAACAATTTACATAATACCTATGGCGCGCCCGGTGCAGCCTTTAACCGCGCGGGCAAGATCTATCTTCAGGAAGACGCTGCCGGCGCCCAGGAATATTTCTTTGGGCCGTTTGGTGAAACCATAAAGAATGTGCGCACCATCGTTATTCCCAACTTTGGCCGGCGCACCTTTGTGACCCAATGGAATTATGACACCTGGAACAGGCTTACTTCAATGATCTATCCTGACAGCGAAGTAGTGAGTTTCAATTATAACGAGGGAGGACTGTTAGCCTCTATGAGTGGCAACCGGTCTGGAAGCATAACCAGCTACGTACAGCAACTGGGGTACGATAAGTTTGAATCAAGGGTGTTTGCAGGCTTTGGCAATGGTACCCAAACCAGCTATACGATTGACCCGCAACGCAGGCGTTTGGAAAACCTGTTGACCACTACAGGTAACGGCCGGCGTATCATGGACAATGTGTACAGCTACGATAAGATGGATAATATCCTTAGCCTGGTTAACAACGCGCCGGTGCCCGGTAACAAATTGATGGGCGGCGCTACAGAATATAATTATACATACGACGATCTGTATCGCTTGTCTACAGCCACCGGTTATTATAAAGGCCCTAATGAACAGGACCGCTTTAGCCTTACTATGGAATATAATACCGTAGGAAGCATTACCCGTAAGGTGCAAACAAGCGATAAATCGAATGGTCCGGGAGGAAATAAATGGATCCCGCAGAAGAAAATGACCTACGACAACTCCTATTCGTACGGAGCAAAACAACCGCATGCCGCTACGCATATTGGCAGCCAAACCTATACCTACGATGAAAATGGTAATATAACCGGCTGGACTGATGATAAAACAGGCCAGCGGCAAAAAATGATCTGGGACGAAGAAAATCACCTGCGTAGTGTATCGGTGAATGGGCAGCTCAATAGCTATGTGTATGATGCGGCTGGTGAAAGGGTACTAAAGGGACAGGGTTCCGGGCAATCGACGTTTGTGAATGGAAGTCTCAACAGCAGCTCGGGTGGTGTAGGCAATTTCACCGTGTATGTAAACCCATACCTGGTAGTGCAAAGCGGGCAATACTCCAATCACTATTTTATAGGCACGCAACGCGTGGCAACCCGTTTGGAACACAATTGGGACAAGCAGGTATCAGCCGATGATGCTGGCGATACCACCACCTTCACCAAAAAAGAACAACAGCTGCTGAAAAGCATCAGCCGCGACCAGCAAACATTGCAGAACAACGGCAATGCAAATGATGCTGTTACGGGGAAAGATGCGCGGGGCAATAATGGCAATGCCACTGGTATCAATAATAACAGTAACAACAATAACAGCAATGCCGATCCATCCAATAAGGGCAATCATTATGCATACGGGCATTACAAGAATGGCAAGAATGATAACAGCGGTAACAGTGGTAATACCCCCGACGATAACTTCCTGTACTACTATCATCCCGATCATTTAGGAAGCACCGGTTATGTGACCGATGCATCGGGTGAAGTGTATGAACACATGGAATACTTTCCATTTGGCGAAACATTTGTGCAGGAACACAGCAACACCGATCGCACCCCGTATCTTTTCAATGGAAAAGAACTGGATGAAGAAACAGGATTGTATTATTATGGAGCACGGTATTATGACCCCAGAACAAGCTTGTGGCAAAGTGTAGATCCATTGGCGCATAAACATCCGCAATGGTCGCCTTATGCCGCTATGGGTAATAACCCGGTGTTGGTATTTGATGCCGATGGACGGGAAGGAGTACCTGTTACAGAAGGGCTCATTAACAGGTTATTCTGGCCTAAGTTAAAGCCGTCTCAATGGTATTATGTTCATGGTGATAATTCTATCATTGGCTATACAGATCCTGAATCATTTTCTAAAGCTGCAAACTACAATACTTCCCATGGAAATGCCTGGGCTTATACAAGCATCAGCGAAAGAAATAATTATTATTCATGGGCCGATGAAAAGTTAGCAGGTAAAAGCAAATGGTTTGCGGCCGCGGCCATAGTGACCCAATGGAATGCGGTAGGTGCTGCGGAAGGTATTAATATGTGGTATTTGTCCGATGCTGCCGACGATTTCCTGTCGAAAGGGAATAAGTACCTGTTCAGTCACAATATGGACAATGCCAAAGGCCTGATAGCAGGAAATCTCGATAAAAACTTTACCGATGCCAACGGTGCGAAGGTATCACTGAAAGGCCTGAGCGGAAAAGCGCTGGATTATGCATTGGTTCAGTTTGAGCAAACAAAAGTGCAGGATTTTATTAGCCAATATCAGAAAGAAAACCCAGGGGCGGATATGAAAGCGATCATGAAATCAATAAATGGTTCAATGGGAGCCGCATTTGCCCCCAGTGCAATAAAGAAAGTAATGGAAGATTATTTTGAAGGCGGCAAGACCTTTAACTTTGGGAATTACAACGACCGGGTGAAATTAGGTCAGGCGTTAATTGACCAGCTTTACGAAAAAAAGAAAAAATAAAAAGTATGTCTGTACTAAGGTGTGTCCTCTATACGATCCTGTTAATGCTGATTGAAACAGTGATCTGTATTGTACTATTAGAGTGTGCGTTATTTTTTGTAAAATACAAAGTAGATTCCTGGCACATTGAGAAAGCGGTGCGGGATGGGCTTGAGATAAATGCCATGCGGTTTATATTCTACTATCTGTTCTATATTATACTTTTCTACTTTTTGGTAAATGCAAAAAGATGGAGAAATAGATTGTTACAGATTGCAGTAGTCAATTGCGGGATCTACATAGTTCTTTCTTTATTCTATGGTTTACTTTTGCCTGGTGGCACTGATTATTTAACAGCTAACTTTTTTTATTTTCTGATTGCCGCTACTTTTATTAGTCCGTTTTTATTGGGCAGAAAAGTTCAGCAAAAACTGGTAACAAGAGCATAAGACGAACTAAGTTATAGGATCAAATTGCAGGTATAAATGGCCCCAATCGACAATTGGGGCCATTTCTTTCGCTGCCCCTTGCTATAATGATTGAGTCTGCTTTCTGCCTGTCAATTGACCTTCAATCGATAATAGTGTCCTGGTTTTTCACTTATATTCGGCTGTTTTAATACATTTGTTGTGATTCCCAGCCTTCTTCTCTTCCTACCTCTATTAAAGCAATACAATAAACGCTCTGTTTAGAAGACTTACTATTAACTGTTAACTGTCTTGCTATGACTTGCAAACTATTTGCATTGAGGCACAGGGTTATTGTGAGCATTGCCGATGCTGTCAGGTATGCCCGCTGACAAGATTGAAAAAATAGAACTGATCACCACACCGCCGGTTGACACGTTAACAGGTTGACACATTGGTAATGTGGTGGCAGGGTCTTACCCGACGATCGGCTTCATTTTTATAATACCTCATAGATTTCAATGGGTAAATTGTCCGGGTCGTTAAAGAACGTAAATTTTTTACCGGTATATTCGTCAATCCGGATTGGTTCTGCAGTAATATTTTTTGATTGTAAGAATGCAATAGACTGCTCAATGTCTTTAACCCCAAAGGAAATATGCCTTAAACCTGTTGCTTCGGGACGTGATGGTCTTTGGGGTGGGTTGGGGAATGAAAAAAGTTCAATTAAGTATTGTCCATTAAGGGAAAGGTCAAGTTTATAAGAATCTCTTTCCTTGCGATAAACTTCGTTGTCAATTTTAAAGCCTAAAACGTCCGTATAGAAACGCTTCGATCTTTCGTAGTCAGAACAAATAATGGCTACATGGTGTAATCTTTCAATTTTCATGTTGTCTGTGTAGGAATTTTTTTTCTAATGCAAACCTATTGTCTTTTTCCTGGAGGAAGAGAATAAGTTTGATCAGTCCGGAAGTGACCCGCCGAATCCGCAGCCTTTCCTGATCAACTGGTCAACTGATCAACCTGCTTTTCCTGATCAACAGGTCAACTGATCAACCTACTTCCTGTGTCAACGTATTAACATGGCTGCAGTCTGTTGCCAGGTATACCTTTTCCAGGAATGTGATGTTTTGTCAAATACAAATCTGCAGGTTGGAATATAACCAAGCGTTCCACCACAACTGATCAGGAAGTTTGAATTTACGGGAGTTAGCTTACCATTTACAGTCTTAACCTTGGTGATCTGTATGACCCAGCCACCAATGTCAATGTTGATAGTGTCCTTCAATTGGGTAACAGATAAATTCTCCAAAGAGCCGCTCCGGTCCTCCGTCTTGACGAATGCATCCAAAGCCTGCTCGTGTGTTACATAACAGAGGGTAAAACTCTTGAAGTGTGTTTTTAAGTTCTTTGTTAATTCGCTTTTGAGCATATACATGGTGCCCGGTTTGTAATAATCGGGCTCTGTACTGTCGATGCGGTTTATAAAGTCTGTATAATAGTACTCAATTGTTTCGTTAGAAAAGCTGTCGATCAATGACTGGGGATACTTTTGTGCGTGTGTTGGTTTACACAGTAAAAGTGTTATGATGAAAGTAACTATGAATTTCATTGCAGGATTATTGGCTGAATAAGGCAAATCCTTGAAATATCATTTCTGATTTCCCTGTTCCCGTTTATTATATACTTAGTTAGGATGCTTGATAGTACCAAATTTTATGAAAGATATAAAATTTACGGTTATTCGTCCAGTTTAATAGATCTTTAAATTGGCATAAACTAAAAACGCTCCGTAAAGCATTTTACGAAGCGTTTCTTATCGCCGTTTTTAAAAATATCATAAACCATCATTTAGGCATGGCGTAATATTACTTGACATGCGTTACGTTAGCAGCCATCAATCCTTTAGGTCCATGTTGTATCAGGAAGGTTACTCTATCGTTTTCCTGGATGGGTGCCGATAGGTCATTGGCGTGAACAAATATACGTTCACCTGTTTCTGCATCAATAATAAAACCAAATCCTTTTTGTGTGTTAAAAAAGGAAACTTTTCCCTGTCTGGGTAGATCCGGTTCCCTGTCTTCGCCTTTAGGTACACTGATCTGAATGTCTTCCTGACGGAACGTTTTGATCTTCCTTGGATCAGGTGGTCTGTCAGTAAGATTGCCATTTTCATCTAAATAAGCCATCATGTCTTCCAGGCTGCTGCTTTTTGCATTAGCCTTTCTTTCTTTCATCTTTTCTCTTTTGTCTTCTTGCTTTTTTACGCGCTGTTTTTCGCGTTCTCTTTTTGCAAATGTGTCTTGTGATCTTGCCATATTTAATTTTTAGTGATTCCTGTTGAACAGGAAATATTATTTAAAGCCACTCATCAGACGTGTTAACCAACGTCATTTAACATACTCGGTCCTTGAAATGCTTTCGAAGAAAGGAAGCATTTGATATTCGAATTTCAGAAGTACTTATGACCTAACCTTACTAAGTGTTGTGAAGAATCAAAACAGGTGCAGGCGGAGAATAAGAACACAAAGGTACAAATAATAAATCAGAATACCGCAGGTGTAAAGGTAATGGCGTGATAGTCAATGTGCTGCCTAATGCCTTGTCAATCAATGAATACCCTGGCCGGGGAAGGAATTTAACAAATAGCATGGTAACAAGCCAAAATAAAGCCCTATCTTTGCATCGTGAACACAAGTTCTTCATCATTCGGTTAGGAATAGTCTTAATTCTTACACTTCACCGGTAACAATTTTTCTTCTCTTTACGCTTGTTGGGTCCTTTTTCACTTTTTAATCAAATTATATATTCAAAAGTTATCTGTAATTGCCTTCCAGGCAAAAGTACTATGGCATTCAAAGAACTAAATCTAAATACATCCCTGCTGAAATCATTAAATGAACAGGGATACAGCAATCCTACATCTATTCAGCAACAGGCGATACCGCATGTGCTGGCAGGCCGCGATGTGTTCGGTTGCGCCCAAACGGGAACCGGCAAGACTGCCGCTTTTGTTATTCCTTTACTGCAATTAATGCAGGAGGAGCAAAGAAAAACAACACTTCGTACGTTGATCATTGCGCCTACGCGTGAGCTGGTACTCCAGATCACGGATACTGTACGGGCACTTGCCCGGCATACCGGTCTGAGATTTGCCCCTATTTTCGGCGGTGTTCCTCAGCATTCTCAGGTACAACAGATCCGGGCGGGGCTCGACATCCTGGTGGCTACCCCTGGTCGTTTACAGGATTTGATGCAACAGCGGTTACTCTCGCTTAATCAGATCAAATACCTGGTGCTGGATGAAGCCGACCGCATGCTCGATATGGGTTTTGTAAGAGATGTAAAGCAGATCATCGCCAAACTGCCGGCCAACCGGCAAACACTCTTTTTCTCAGCTACCATTCCGCCTGATATCAGGCAATTGTCAGCCAGTTTGTTGAACAACCCGGTTCAGGTACAGGTGGCCGCCGTTTCATCGGCCGCGCCTAAGATCGACCAGTTGATCTATCATACTGAAAAGAAACACAAGTCAGCCCTGCTGCTGCGTTTGCTGGCATCGGAAGAATTGGAATCTGCCATCGTGTTCACACAAATGAAACATACGGCCGACAGGCTGAGCCGCTTCCTGAATGAATCAGGTGTGCAGGCTGCTCCCATTCACGGCAATCGTTCTCAGGGCCAGCGCGAGATGGCGTTGAAAAATTTCAAGGCTCGCAAGTTGCGGGTATTGGTGGCTACCGATATTGCAGCGAGAGGAATTGATATCGATAAGCTCGGTCATGTCTTCAATTTTGATCTGCCGCAGGTGGCAGAAACATATGTGCACCGGATCGGTAGAACGGGTAGGGCCGGCGCAACAGGAACTGCTTTGTCGTTTTGTTCCCCGGAAGAAAGACCATTGCTCCGGGATATTGAAAAGCTGATCAAAATGAAGATCCCTGTCGTTGAAGACACCACAGGATTTGTAGAGAAACCTAAAAACGCACCTGCTAAAAAGCAGCCTGCTCAGAAGTACCGGCCGCAGACACGATCTCATCGCAATAATAGCACAAAAAAAAGAGCAGTAACGTATTAGACTAACTGTTAAGAAACATACTCAAAACGCCTCGTGATCAATATTGCGAGGCGTTTTTATTTAAGGTGGGTCATCTGCCAACTGGCGGACGGCTCACCTTATCACTTAACGCATATACCAGGCAGGCACCCCACTGAGGCGGGGCGCCATGATGAGAGATATAGTGACATCCTTGTCAAATTATAGTGACATCCTTGTCAAATTCTTTCCAGATATACTAAAACAGGCCATTTACCCGGTCAGAATTGCATAGGAATTGCATAAGAATTGCATAGGAATTGCATAGACTATGTAATTCTGATGCAATTCTGCTGGAATTCTGGTGGAATAAGTATCGGTTATCGGGTATATCTGAAGTAAATTCGACAAGGCCCCGGTTCAATTTGTTCGGGTCTTCGCTATATCTGCACTAAGTCTTGTTCGGGTCTGGTTTGGCTTTTCCCAGGGAAAACCGGGTGCTTCCCCAGAGAAGACCAAAAGAAATCCCGAACAAAAATGAGTAAGCGTGCTATTAAAAAGCTGTCTTTCAACTATGTATAACCTTTAGGTGAGCATGCGGGCATTACAACTGACTGATAGTCAATTTTTATTATGTTGGAAAGAAAATCCGGTGGAATGAAGTCCCATGCTTATTCGAGCAGCATGCTAAAATTTCAGCCCGCAACAGTTGTTCTTAACGTGCTGACTTTTAATGTTTAAACTTATTATTTGGGGCGGGGGAATTTCAAAAAAATAATACAACAAATAGATGGATGTGAAATGTAATATCTATTATTGTGCAGCGTTTCGTTTTTATTAATGTGTTTTACCCTATAACCAAAACTGGTTCGACCTCTATGCGGCCTCAAATCGTACTACACGTTGATGATGATCCCGACGATCGTTTTCTGGTTAGCTCCGCTATTAACAGTATTAATCCTTCCATAAAGGTATTAGAAGCCGAAAATGGGCTAAAAGCAATCGACATATTGAGGAAGGCCAGAATTGCCGGTGAGTTACCCTCTTTGGTTATTTTGGATTTTAATATGCCATTGATGAATGGAATGGAAACTTATAAAGAGATCAGAAAACATCCTGAGTTCGGTTCAATTCCTGTAGTTCTTTTGACAACGTTTAAAAGCAGGCGGGAAGACGAATATTGGAATGATGAAAGTGTTGCAACATTTACCAAGCCTGCCACTTTTAATGAGCTTACAACAGACATTAAGAAAATATTGAGTTACTGCCATCCATATTCTATTTAGTTTTTCAATAACGGATACTTGCCAGTGAAAAGCATCGTTCATCAGTTCAGATCCAGGACGATCATTTAGATGCTTTGCAGGATTCCAGGGAAATGCCAACTATCTCCTTTATGATCTTTCGGTAATCATTCAACGTATAGGGCTTTTGATAACATTTAAAAGCGCCCAGGGGATTCTCTGGAGACTCTGGTCGTATGACCACTTCCAGACCACTACGCTACAGTCCGACAGCCTCTCTACTACCATCCCCGGCGATAATAAGTCGTAGGTACACTTCCTGGTTGTTCATAAAAAATTGTAACTAAAGGAGTTTTATGACTATTGTCCTAAAAAACCAGCTGAATGGGTTGTAATTTTGCCCACGACTTTAAGAAAGACTCATGAAATACCTGATTTTTGTCATGCTGGTCGTATACTGTACCGGGTGCGCTAATACGTCCGTAAAACCTTTAATTTCGCCTGAACAGGCTTTGTCGATTGATTCTCTCCCCGGCCAATGCCCGTTCCTTACGAAGGACGAGAAGGGAAATACCGTCATGAGCTGGGTGCGACTGGTAAATGACAGCACTGCTGCCTTTTGTTATGCAATCTGTAAGGATGGAAAAACATTTGGAGCTCCGGTGGTAATACCCGGCAGCGGCAATATTCAGCCCCATGGCGAAAACATGCCAAAGATCATTTTTAAGCCATCTCACGAAATAATAGCTTTATGGGGTGAGGGTAATGCGAATCCTAAAAACAAGTATTCCGGATTGGTATATTACGTTCAGTCGTTTGATGAAGGAAAAAGCTGGACGGCCCCCAAACCGCTTGTCAGTGATACCGCCGGTTATGATCAGCGTTACTATGACATAGCGCTATTGCCCAACGGCGAAGCGGGTATTGTTTGGCTCGATAACCGGAAAACAATAACCAGGGAAGGGTCGGCCCTGTTTTTTGCCACCACCCAGGGTAGCCATGGTTTTGATAATGCCCGGTTGATCAGTCAGCCTTGTTGCCCATGCTGCCGTACCGATCTTTTTGTTGATAAAAAAGGAAGTGTGCATGTGTTGTATCGGGGCATTATTGACGATAGCATTCGCGATATGGTGCATATGGTATCGACTAATGCCGGAAATACATTTACTGCGCCTGAAAGGATCAGTAATGATAACTGGGTGTTGAATGGTTGTCCGCATACCGGGCCTGCCATGACAGAGAATGCCGACGGATTGCATTTCTCCTGGTTTACCGGCGGAAAAATAAAGGGCTGTTTTTATACAAGATCAACTGATAACGGCCATAGCTTTGTGCAACATGACAGTGTAAGTGCGCAAGGCTCGCATCCCCAACTGGCTTCCTTAAGCAATGGAACGGTGGTAATTGTTTGGGACGAATCGAAAGTGGCCAACAGTACCGTAAGTAAAAAAATAGGCCTGCAGGTAAGGGATAAAGACGGAAAAAGTGAAGGGTTCAGTTTTTTGACCGCCGATAGCTCGGCTGCCAGTTTCCCGGTATTGTCAACCTTGAACGACCATCAATCAATAGTTGCTTATACATTAAATAATGGTGATAAACCATATGTGACCTATCAATTGGTTACTATAAATTAAAACAATCTGATGAAATGTAATTTATTTGCCGCGTTATTATTAATGGTATTGTTTTCCTGCAACAACAACGAACATGCAAATGCTGTAGACACCACACAAAAAGATTCAGTAACTGTGATTACCCGAAACCAGGGTTTTGATGGAATTGAATATGCCAGTAAAATGGACCTGGCTTGTGGAATGATGTTGTCTGCAGGCATTCAGGATACCACGTTATATAAAGGTAAAATTTATGGCTTTTGTTCTAAAGATTGTAAAAGCGATTTCCTAAAAACTCCGGAAGCTTTCTTGTCATCTAAATACCGACATTAAAATGAGATTAAAGACAATGCTCATTTCTTGAGTGAGTTGATTGACATAAAGCAATTTTTGTAACTGATTCGAATGATTATGCCCAAACTGACCAACGTCAATTAAAAAATATCTTAATTTTAGAAAAAGAATGTTAACTTAAACCGCGTTAACCAAGCATTAACCAAACCATTTTCATGCCCTTTTATTGGGCCGGTTAACGTTCATCCCTGACTAAAAAAAGATCCATCTACAAACTTCCTGTTTAAAGCCATCATGGTAATAATTTCCTGTTAAAAGCCATCATGAAATTATAGTAAGACGAGCGCAGGTAAAAAATCGCATGCGGCCTTTTTCCTGTTAGCTTCCTTATTATAATAACATCCTACTCTGTCTGTGTCCCTTTTTTCAATTTTATTATGTTATTACACCAGTATTGGGGAACCACATATTGGCCGAGTAGTGGCATGTGAAACGGCATGTGATTATCCATCTACTTAAAATAAGGATTATGAACATTCTTGGGATCAATTTTTATTATCATGACTCTACGGCCTGTATTGTGTCAGATGGTCGTCTAGTTGTTGCGATCGAGGAAGAACGTATTACCCGGAAAAAGCACACCACCGAATTTCCCATTCATTCCATTAAAAAATGCATGGAGGTGGCTGGTTTAACACCTGCAGATATTGATCATGTTACGGTGTCTGTAGATCCAGGTCTGGATCTTGGGAAGAAGGTCTTTTATGCCATGCGGCACCTGATGCGAAGCAGCAAATTCATTTCGCAGGAACTGGTGATCAATTCGTATTGGAAACGCAAGCGTTTGTCAAGGTGGTACCAGACCTTTTTCAAAGATGGCCACAAACCGCCGGTCCATTATGTTCCGCATCACCTCTCGCATGTGGTGGGTACCTTTTTGATCTCTCCTTATGAGAGCGCAGCGCTGCTGTCTGTAGATGGTTCGGGCGAATGGGCCACCACCTTTATGGGCAAGGCAAAAGATTGCAGCTATACTTTTTTCAGACAGGACAATTTTCCTATGTCACTGGGCTCCGTGTATGAAGCCGCCACCCAATTCACTGGTTTCATTCCTAACTATGACGAGGGAAAAACAATGGGGCTTGCACCTTTAGGTAATCCGCAAAAGTTTTACGACAAAGTCTCAAAGATATTTTGGATCAACGACGATCTCTCCATCGGCGTTGATCTTAGTTATTTCAGGTACCAGTATTATGCTTCGGTGCGGTACAGTTCGAAATTCATCGAAGATTTTGGGCCACCCCGGAATAATGACAAACGTGCCAAATTTGAACAATATCACCTGGATGTTGCTGCTGCCTTTCAACTTCACCTGGAAGAATGCATGCTTAAGCTTGCCCGTGGGTTGTACAAAAAGACCGGCGAGGATTACCTGGTAATTTCCGGCGGGGTTGCGCTCAACAGCGTGGCCAATGGACGGCTTGTTCGGGAAAGTGGGTTTAAAGATATTTACCTGATGCCCGCAGCCGGGGATAATGGTACGGCAATAGGTGCTGCTTATTACCTGTACAATTGCGTATTAAAGAACAAGCGCGGTTTTGTACATCTTGACCCTTATGTAGGTACCAGTTACAGCAACAAGGATATTGAAACCGTTCTTGGTATTTGTAAACTGAACGCAACTTATTATGACAATGTGGAAGAAAGGACGGCTGAAATTCTCAATGAGGGTAAGATCGTAGGGTGGTTCCAGGGTGGCATGGAGATCGGGCCACGGTCGCTGGGTAACCGGAGTATACTCGCCAATCCAACCCTCAAGCACATGAAGGATAAAGTAAATGCAGAAGTAAAACACCGGGAAGCATTTCGACCCTTTGCGCCTTCCTGTCCTATTGAGGACGTTCCAAAATATTTTGAACAGCATGTTGCTGACCCCTTTATGCTGAAGGTATGTGATGTATTGCCCGACAAGCGGTTCGCAGTTCCGGCTATTACGCATGTGGATGGAACGGCCCGTTTGCAAACCATCCACCCGGAAACGAATCTCAGGTTTCATACCCTGCTAAAAGAGTTTGAGAAACTGAGTGGTGTTCCGGTGTTGCTCAACACCAGTTTTAACGTGATGGGGGAACCGATCGTGGAATCACCGTATGATGCTATTCGATGTTTCTTTACAACAGGATTGGATGTGTTGGTTCTCGGGAACTATATTATTGAAAAATATTAGCGGGATATATTGAATTCCGACACCAGAAGGCCGTTCAAGGGCCCATGACCTGAAAGCCCCCGTAAAATTTATTTACGGGGCTTTTTGTTGCCGGGGTAATTTGCACAGCTTAATTTACCACACAACAAGCAGCGATCATTTCTGATGCGATCTTTGTGAGCCCATTCATGTCATTTGCCTTTACAATGTATTTTAAGGCGCCGGTTTGCAGACATTTCTTCTGGTAAGTAGATGAATTGGATGTGCTCCACACTATTTTAGGCACATGTTGCAAGTGGGGGAGGTGAGCCAGTTTCTCCAGCACTTCCAATCCCGATACCACGGGCATATTATAGTCGAGAATGATCAAGCACGGCGGTTCTTTTTCCATGCTGAATAAATACTCCATTACCTGCATTCCATTGTAGAATTGCTTTACCTGGATGGAAGGTTCGAGTTTGTTTATCTCTTCGGTTAAAAGGTCCTGATCGTCTACATCGTCATCGACCAGTAAGATTATCGCCTGATCTTTACACATATAAGCACGTTTGAAACCAGTATTTTTTTAGTATGGTGCAAAACTAATTTAAATCAGTAAATGATACTTGTCTTGAAAGATCGTTTTTTTTTATTTCTAACAAATATTTTAAAAATTAGCATAAAAGCCCCGCCAACCTTCCTCTATTTGGGGAGATTGGCAGGGCTTTCATTTGCAGCTAACAACTATTTGTTATTGCCTTGTTGTTCGGAGGGGAGCACAACCTGCTACCCCTGCATCATTGCCACCATATTGTCCAGGGCATCTGTTGCATGCAATAGGGCGGTGTTTTCCAGGGTAACCCGGGTGATCTCCATGGCGCGTAGCCGCATTTGTTTTTCATAAACTTCAATAGCTGTTTGCAGATCGGGATATTCATCGCTTGTTAGGCAGTCCGCCAACTCAAAAGCATCCTGCATAGCCATATTTACACCTTCACCGGCATAGGGAGGCATCCGATGCGCGGCATCACCCAGCATGGTCAGGTTGGGGTGTGCAGGCCAGGTCTGGTCCAGCGGATAATGGTATTGTGGACGGGGAATGAAATACAACTCATCGCTGGCGAACAATTCCTGCCACACCGGGTCCCAGGTGCCAAATGCGCTCATAAACCAGGTGCGCACAGCATCCCTGCTGGTGAAATCAATACCGCTCTCCCGCATCCAGGTTTCGGGCACTTTGCAACCTGTATAAAATGACAGACAGCCATCGCCTTTGGCGCTGAGAATAAGCGATTGTTCGTCACCAAACGCAAATACCTTTCCGCCTTTGACCAGGTCATTCAACGCAGGTGCGTGTTTGGCGGCATGGTATAGGTTGCCTTCCACGATTGTAACACCAGAATAAACAGGTTGTATAGAAGTGAGGTAGGGCCGGATGCTGCTATTCGCCCCATCTGCAGCAATCACTACATCCGCATAGGCTGATTGGCCGTTCCTGAAATGCAATACCCAGCCTTCCTGGTGTTTATCCATGGAAACAAACTGACTGTCCCACACAATGGTACCCGGTTTCAATGATCCCATCAATATCTTGCGAAGCGGCCCTCTGTCTATTTCAGGTCTGTCCTCTGCATAAGCCGTTTCGGCTGTATGGTCATCGAGCATTATTACCGCGTGTTTGTCAACAAGCCGTAATTTACCCGCATCAGGCCGATGGTGGGAATAGAATGCATCGATCAGACCGGCACGACGCAAGGCTTCCAGCCCGGATTCTTCATGCAGGTCCAGCGTGGCGCCTTGCACCCTTGCTTCCTGGTTAACGTCGCGTTCGTATACGGTAACCTGTGCTCCTTTTATTTGTAACAACCTGGCTGTTGAAAGGCCACCCGGGCCGCCACCCACTATGGCTACCTGTTTGTTTTGTAATAACATCCTGACTTTGTTTTGTCACACAAAGTTATTGCCCGTCAAGGGTGGAGAATTGTATAAATCGGCCGTTCGGGTTCTGGTTTAGTACTTTGGGCGAAACGCCTGCCAGTTTTTTGACGGCTTTTATAAAATGTGATTGATCGGCGAAGCCTTCTTCCGGAAACAACTTGCCTTCCTTCAATTGCGGAAAGGCTGCCCTGAAACGCAGGATGTCGCAATAGGCTTTCATAGAAAGCCCAAACTGTTGATTGAAGTAGCGGTTTATCTGCCGGCTGCTCCAGTATACCTGTTGTGATACCTCGTTGATGTGTACATTGCCCTGTGCTTCATAGATCCTATTAAACAGGTCCATTTTTCGGGTATCTGTTTCCGCGGGCAGTTTTGATTGTATGAGCTGCGAAGCCTTGCGGCAGAAATGATCAAAATGTTGGAGGTCCGCTTCCATAAAACCCCAAAAACCGGGTGGCAGTGTTTGGGCCGTATTCAGCAGGTTCGCCATAGGTTCCCCAAAAATATATTCTACAGCGGGTAATTTGAAGCTGATCGCGTAGGTGGTGCTGTTGGGTGCGATCACCGCCTGATCTGGCTGGCTGCCTATTCCCATTAAAGTGAGGCGAAAGGGTTCTGTAGACGACCGGGACAGGAACAGATCGATGCGTCCATCAGGCAGTATCACCACGGTCTTCTCCTGGTGCGACTGGTTGTGCAATAACCAGAAGCTGTCTACATACTCGCGCAACAACGGGTCGGGTGTATTTATTTGATACTGGAGGTCAGCCATGGTTTTTCTGGTTCATGATCCAATAGTTAAAGTTACCCTTTTTTAGGAGGGTATAAACCATCGGGCCGCAGCTTTTTGAAATACCTGGTGATCGGGATCGTTGTCTGCAGCGCAGGCGATAATGCCATCGGGGCGTATCAGTACGGCGCTTAGCCCTAATTGTTCTTTTGCTTTGGCGGTAATATAGTTGAGGGGAGAACCAAATACATCTGCCAGTTTTTTAAGAGAATCGTTACTGCCAAGATCAAGCAGTATGGCCCTGCCATCGTGCATGAGTTCCCCAATTGTTGTGCCATCTTCGAATTCAAAATTGGGAACGGAGTGCCCTGTTAGCGGGTGATCGCCACCGAGATGGTAGTGCGTGAAAATGCCCCACACTCTTGCCGCAAAATAAGTGGCGCCATCGCGGGTATTTATAAGATCACGCATGATTGCATTCAGCGCACGGGCAGCCGGGTTAGGTCTCATGATGGCAACCTGGGCGCGTGACCAATCCAGTACCTGTGCTCCAATAGGGTGTCTTTCGGTCTGATAACTGTCCAGCAAACCTTCCGGTGCTTTATTATGAATGGTGGCCGCGAGCTTCCAACCCAGGTTCATGGCATCGCCCATTCCAAGGTTAAGCCCCTGACCGCCCAATGGCGAATGAATGTGTGCGGCATCGCCGGCTAATAAAACCCGGCCCTTGCGGTAGTTGGTGGCCTGACGGGCCCTGTCGGTCCAGGTGGTGCCCATATGCAGTGCACTGATAGTAACATCGGTGTTCGAGACGCGCCGCAATACCGCCTGCACGTGTTCCTGCGTAAGGGGCATTTCTGAATGATGGAATGCACCGCCATCAAAATCCTGGATCAGCAGATAACCTGGTTGTGATTGCAGGTACATACCTGTTGCGGTCATGGTACGGCCCGGACTGAGTTTCTCCCCATCCACCAGGTCAACCTTTGCCGTATAACCGGTGAATTCAGGTTCGGTACCCGCGAATTCAAACCCACCCGCTTTACGCACCACACTCCGGCTGCCATCGCAACCTACGAGCCATTTACTTGTAAATGACTGGTCATTTGACAGCACCGTTACCTCTTCGGCGGTTTGATGAAACCCGGTAATGGCAACCCCGCGTTTGATCGTTACGCCAAGGGATGTTGCCCTACGGGTCAGCACGGTCTCCAACTCGGCCATTTCGGAAATTAAACTGTTGTCGGTAGCACCTGGCAAACGATGTGTCCATGCTGAGGTATCAATATCACCTTCTTGAAAGGGAATGCCCGCAAAATGTCCTGCCTGGCGGCGAGCTCCCTTCTGGGCGTTTTGGTGCGGGTTTTTAAGGTGTTTGTGTACTTCCAGTTCGGGTAGCAGACCCCGGCGGTAAAGGGCTTCAATGGTAGGGGCGGAGAGACCCCGGATGCCGAAAGGTAAAAACTTCAGGGGCGAATTTGGCTGCTCCGCTTTTTCCAGTATTAGAACGGAACAATTGGCCAGGGCCAGTTCACAGGCGAGGAACAAGCCTACGGGCCCGGCGCCGGCAATGATCACATCATGAACAGGAGGATCTTGTGTAGCTTTCATATAGAGAATGATTGAGCCACAAAATTCCGGAATGTACAGTCGCCAGTCTTGTACAAATGCGACAAAATAGTGCTTACTACTTGTTAGTCCGGTTTTGCCTGCGCGCGAAGAGGGCCGGTGTAGTGCCGGTATAACGTTTGAATTCCCGGCTTAGGTGAGATTGATCGGTATACCCCAGTTCATGGGCCAGGCCGGCAATATTGATTTTTGGGGAATGCCATAACTGGTTTCGTACCTGTTCAAAACGCATAAGCCCTGACACGTCTTTAACACTGTGGCCCGCAAAGAACTTGAATTTTCTTTCCAGGGTGCGCACGGTAGTATGCGCGGCTGCCGCAACCTGGCTTACCGGAATGGTGCCGTTTGCTTCCTGCAGGGCAGCACCCGCCTTAAATAGCATGGCATCAACTGCGATCTGCGACCGGGCCTGCAGTAAATATTGTATAAGATGAGACAGCGCTTCTTCAATATGGCCAGCCTGCATACAGGTATTCAACCTGGGTTGAAGCCGGACGATGGGATGCTCAAATACGCGTACCCCGTCTTTACCAGCCGGGAGTCCCAGTAAATTGAATACGGTCCAGGGAAAACACCTGATACCAATGATCTCCAACTTGTTTTTTGTGTAAAAAGTAACCGGCTGATTGAGCAGTCCGGTCATAAACGGGGAGGGCAGCGGTTGCAGGGTCCCATTGTAAACAAAACTGCAGGCGCTTCCGAAATGAAAAATAATTTCAGCATAGCCATCCGGCACTACCTCAAAACCCGAGAGCAGTTCCCCGAAATCTTTTCGGGTGTACCAAAAGCATTTTATGGTATCACGAAGTGTTGGTGGCGCTTCAAATTCCTGGTGCTGCATCGGGCACAAGGTAAATAAAATGCTAAACCGGTTCACATGGAAATTGAAAATATAAGCTTAAGGGGCTGATTTCAAATAAAGTAACTGTAAAACAGGCGTGTAACCGATTTCAAACGATAAAATAAAGCTGGTTGCCACGAATAAACGTTAACTTAGGTATGTAAATTTTGAGCCTCGCATTAGTAGTATTAATCAAATTGCTGGTTCTGCACTTTCATTAGTCTTACTTGTTGCCTTTCTCAGAGATATTTTTAATTTTTTCAATCGTGAGCAATGAACATTTATGTTTCAAATTTAGGTTTCAACGTACAGGATGAAGATCTGAAAGATTTTTTTGCACCTTATGGCGAAATCACTTCGGCAAAGATCATCACAGACCGGGAAACCGGAAGATCGCGTGGTTTTGGTTTTGTTGAAATGCCTGATGACACCGCTGCCCGGAAAGCAATTGCAGAACTTGACCAGGCCATGGTGGAAGGCAGGGCCATAAAGGTGGTAGAAGCAAGACCTAAGGAAGACAGACCTGCCCGTAAAAATTTTTCGCCCCGCAATGATAGAGGAGGTGGTGGTTATAACAAGAACAGGTGGTAAGGGATTCTCTTGATTTGAATCGCGGATTTATTGTTGTATAGAAACATATTGAACCCCTTTGGATAGGTACCAGATGTAGCCTTCTGTATGCCACCACTTAAAATTGGTTTAATTGACCTTGTAAGTAAAGGCCCTGCCAACACTTTATGGGCTAAGATCATGCATGCTAATCTGGCCAGTATTATGCCTCAGGTAATTGCTACCTGGTGCGAACAGGAGGGGCATGACGTGACATTGATCTGTTATACCGGCTATGAAGACCTTACCAGGGAACTTCCAAAAGATGTAAGCCTGGTATTTATCAGCACATTTACCCAGGCTTCCCTGCTGGCTTATGCGTTGAGTAATTATTATCGCAGCCAGGGGGCAGTAACGGTCTTGGGCGGGCCGCATGCCCGATGTTACCCCGATGATGCGGCGCTGTACTTTGATTATGTGTTGGGTTTTACCAGCCGGTCTACCATCACAGAGATCTTACACAACTGCGTACCACATCGACCAGTGGGAATACAATTGAGTGCCGGTAAACAGCCGGCTAATTTTTGCGGTGTAGAGGAACGCTGGAAATTTATAGCGCCTACGCTAAAAAAGGCGCCTTTTCTTCAGATAGTACCTATGCTTGGCAGTGTGGGTTGTCCTTATACCTGCCCTTTCTGTATCGACTCAACGGTTCCTTACCAGCCATTGGATTTTAAAACCATACAATCAGATCTCCGGTTTTTACGTACCAAATATAAAAAGCCCTGGGTAGCCTTTCATGATCCGAATTTTGGTGTTCGGTTTGAAGAGAACATGGATGCCATTGCTGCGGCTGGTCCGCCTAAAAGCTTTCGATTTATTGCGGAGAGCAGTTTATCAATTCTTACAGAGAAGCACCTGCAGCTTTTACAACAGAATGGTTTTATTGCCGTGTTGCCAGGTATTGAGTCCTGGTATGACCTGGGAAATAAATCAAAAGCATCCCATATTACCGGAATGGAAAAGGTTAACCAGGTATCTGCACACGTTAACACCATATTTCGTTATGTACCCTATGTACAAACGAATTTTGTGCTGGGGCTCGACAGTGATGCCGGCACCGAACCATTTGAGTTGACCAAACGGTTTATAGATCAGGCCCCGAATGCATTCCCGGGTTTTTCCCTGCTTACCGCTTTTGGTGAGGCTGCCCCCATGAACCTGGAATATCAAAAACAAGGGCGGGTACTTCCATTCCCGTTTCATTTTCTCAACAATCACCTGGCTATGAATATTAAACCCAAAAATTACGATTGGGTAGATTTTTACGATAAGGTGATCGATGTTACTGACTATGCATTTTCTGCCAAGGCATTGTATCGCCGCTTTATACATACACATGGCACCACTACCCGGTGGATGAATTTAATGCGGGCCATTTCTTCAGAGGGCTGGGGCCGTTTAAAATTTTACCGGCAAATACGCCAACATCTTGTTCATGACCGAAATTTCAGAAAATATTTTGAAGGAGAAACTCAGCAATTACCTGCCTTTTATCATGAGATCATAAAAAAAGACCTGGGCATCTGGTGGCAATGGTTACCGGCGAACGCCCTTTCACACGATGCCAATGCCTATTTTCATAAGTCAATGAATGGGCATGCTTGAAAATACCAATATTGATCAGGATCACCTGCGATCATAAGTATCCTCATGCATTCCCGGCGATCCAGGAAATAACTTTATAGCAAATTGTTTGCTATGAAAGGATTGATCATTTATAGAAGCAGATATGGGGCAACCAGACAGTATGCCCATTGGCTGGGTGAGGAGCTACAATTACCGCTCCGCCAGCCGGAAGAAATTTCTTCAGAAGACATTGCCAACTGTGATTTTGTTATTATTGGAAGCTCGGTATATGTTGGCAAGCTGTTGATCAGGAAATGGTTGGCAAAACAGATGCCTATCTTACAAAATAAAAAGATATTCCTTTTTATTGTTTGTGGTACGCCACCTGAAGAGCAGGAAAAATTGAATGTGATCCTGAAGAATAACAGTCAATTGTCATTATTAAAACAAGCCACCATTTATTTTTTGCATGGTAGAATGCTGCTCAAAGGGCTTCACTGGTTAGACAGGTTTGGGCTTAAACTGGGCGCCAGCCTGGTAAAGGACCCTAAAGTAAAAAAGGAAATGGTGACCGACTTTGATGATGTTAGAAAGGAACACATTATTCCATTGGTGAAGGAGGTGGAAGCATTTGTTTGCCAGGAAAAAGTTCTGGCCTGATCTCAAATAACACCAGCCATTATTATGATTAACATCAGGTTCATGTGTATAACTGATATAAAAGTGGAAGAATTCTCTTAAATTTAAACGAATTGGGAACAGCCTTGATTTGTCCAGCATTCCGGATCAGTTGAATTACAATCTGCCAGGAAACAATTGAGGTATGCATTATTTCAGGTCTTTTTTTCTTGTCCTGCTTCTTTCGGTGGTTTTATTATTTATAAGACTGGGGGCGGTTACCATCTTCCAGGTTGCAGAAGCCCGTAACTGTGAGGTGCCTGTTGAAATGCTGGACAGGCATGATTATCTAGTGCCGTATTTTAATGGCATGCTGCGCACTGATAAACCTCCGCTGCACTATTACGCCATGTTACTGGCTTATCGCATCGGTGGTGTTTCAGAAGCGAGTGCCCGGTTCTTTTCTGCTATATGTGGTGTGCTGGTTATATTAGCCACCTGGCTTTTTGCACGAAAATATGCCGGTGTACAAGCCGCCTGGTGGAGCAGCGCGGTCTTGTTAGGATCTGTACACACCATATTCCAGTTCCGGCTGGCTACTCCGGATCCTTATTTAATCGCCTGTCATGTTTTGTCCTTGTATTGTTTTTGGGAAGGCTACCACGCTCAAAGAAAAATTTTCCTGTGGGGGATGTATGCTTTGCTGGGGCTCGCCATGCTGTCCAAAGGGCCGGTAGGGGTGGCGTTGCCGCTTGTCACGATTGTGTTATACTTGTTGTTGCAAAAAGAATGGTTGTTAAAAAACTGGCGCAGGCTATACCCCATAACCGGATTTTTTATTACTGCCGGCATAACTATACCCTGGTTTTACCTGGTGCATATACACACTCAGGGCGCCTGGACGGAAGGCTTTTTTATCCAGCATAACATCAACAGATTTAAAGACCCGATGGATGGTCACAAGGGCCCTTTTATTTTAACCTGGACTTTTGTTATTATGGGTTTGTTCCCATTTTCGATCTTTTTAATAAGGAGTGCAGGCTGGGCCTGGAAACAACGTAAAAGCAGCCACTGGTTATTCTTCAATCTGGTAGCGGCAGCCGTGATCATTCTGACCTATTCTGTATCGGCAACCAAACTGCTTAATTACACAACTCCTTCTTATCCCTTCCTGGCAATGATCATCGGTCCTTTTATCTTTCATGCTATAGCGCAAAAGCCTGGTACAAAACGTTTGTGGCCCGAATGGATAACACTCGCCATCCTTACTGTTGCGCTGGCTCCCGCCATGTATTTTTGGATGCATTCGGAAAAGGGGTTACAGTCTATAGCGCCGTTAAGTATTTTGCTGATCGTATTGCCCGTTGCTGTGTTGGCGGCCATTTATTTTTATAAGCAATGGCGTGTTCAGCTGGCTTTTAATATAACGGCTGCAGGGGCCATTGCCGTAACCGGGATCTTCTTTACTTTCTTGTTTCCCGCATTGGATAAGCAGGGCTCGGTGTACCAAATGAAACACCTGGTACAAACCAATAGACCCGTTATTGCCTATCACAATTTCAACGATGCTTTTACTTTTTATCACCAACAGCCCATTGTTGTATTGAATGCGACTGATTCCATTATGGAATACCTGAAAAAGCATCCAGACGCCCTTGTGCTGGAACGATCTTCAGCACCGGCCCTACCCGAAAGTATACCCCAGCTGTTTATGACAGCCAGCGGTAAAGACCTCTTTAGCCGCCAACATTCCTTTATTTATCAACTGAAAAACAAATAAAAAATAACAGATGAAAAGGGTACTGGTCTCTGTGGTGATTGCATTGTATAATGAAGCAGACAACATCCCGATCCTGATAGAAAAATCTGCTGCAGCCCTGCAACCTCTTGACTACGAACTGATCCTTGTTGATGATGGATCTACTGACGGGTCCGCTGCTATAATAAAGAAACACCTGCAGGCTGATATGAAGCTGATCGTGTTGATGAAGAATTATGGACAGTCGGCCGCCATGGCCGCTGGCATCAATGTAGCGCGGGGCGAGTTCATTGCTACTATGGATGCCGATCTGCAAAACGACCCAACAGATATCCCGGTTATGCTGGCGAAATTGAGGGCGGAAGATCATGAACTGGTAGCGGGCATCAGGGCAAACCGACAAGATAACTGGCTAAGAAAAGTGCCCAGCCGTATTGCCAATAAGATCATCAGATCAACCACTGGTGTTACGCTGCATGATTATGGATGCACCCTGAAGGTATTCCGGCAGGAGATAGCGAAATCCTTGGGCCTCTACGGCGATATGCATCGTTTTATTCCCGTATTGGCTGCCATCCAGGGTGCCAGAATGAGTGAAATGCCGGTGAAACATCACCCGCGCATTCATGGCAAGTCTAAATATGGAATAGGCCGTACAACCAAAGTGTTAAGCGATCTGTTGCTGATCCTGTTCATACAGAAATATTTTCAACGCCCCATGCATTTATTTGGCCCCATTGGACTGCTATTATTTTTTTCAGGTGTTATTATCAATGGGTATTTGCTGGTGGATAAAATGCTGGGTGCAGAGATCGGCGGCAGGCCATTGCTTATTCTGGGGGTGATCTTATTGCTGGCAGGACTGCAATTAATATTATTTGGGTTTGTAGCCGAAATAATGATGCGGACCTATTATGAATCGCAAAATAAAAAAGCCTTCCGGATCAGATCGGTTACTGAATATCACAACGAACCGTAATGAAGAAATGGTTGCTTCTTTTGATCAAATGTATGGTGGCTATTGTAGCGATCTTCCTTGCTTTGCGTCATGTAAACAGTAATGAACTAAAGCATCTCCGCTGGAACGTTGCCGTTATCTGGCTATTGCCGGCCATCCTGTTCTTTAATGCTTCCCAGTTTGTTAGTGCTTACCGGTTGTTACAGTATTATAACAAATTGCAGGAAGGAGGGTTGTCGTACAGAGATAACCTGGAATTATATTATACGGGGATGTTCTACAACCTATTCCTTCCTGGTGGGGTGGGTGGGGATGTATACAAAGTGATCATTTTAAAAAATCGGGGCATTGCCTGGGCACCGGCGGCCAAAGCTACTTTACTTGACAGGGTCACCGGTTTGCTGGTACTGCTTTCTATTATGGTAGTGCTCCTGAATTTTGTTACGCTTGCTTTGCCTGCAGGGCTCATTGGAATAGTTTCATTGGCAATCATTCCCGGTTTTCTACTCTATTGGTTTATTGTAAAGCGATTTTTCCCGCCATTTGGCAGCGTTATAAGTAAAGCAATTGTATTGTCAATGGCGGTACAATGTCTGCAACTGGTTGCCTTTTTTTGCCTGCTTCATTTTTTGCAGCCAGCCCCCATAGCTTATAAGGAATATGCAGTAATATTTTTTTCAGGTGCTGTGGTGGCAGCACTGCCAATAAGTATCGGTGGCATCGGTACCCGTGAATTAGCCATGACAACGGGTGCGCTGTATCTTCATGTTTCGGCTACCATAGCCGTTACGGCCAGCCTGCTTTTTTACCTCATTACCGCCATTAGCGCTGTTGTAGGTTGGTGGATGCAAAAGGGCCAGCGGGGTAAACCGGTCGTTTAGATCAGTTTTTTAGCAATAGCCCCAATAAAGCCGCAACCACTATGATGACAGGCTCCTGCACTTTTTTGAATTTTAAAAGCACCAGGAGGGTAACTAAAGCGATGATCGCAGATGTAAGATCGGATATTTGACGTTTGCCCAATACCAGAACAGCGCCGGCAATAGCGCCTATAGCCGCTGCGGTAACGCCATCAACAAACGCTTTAATAGCGGCATGTTTGCCATATTTCTTAAAATAGGGAGCTGGAATAATGGTAAAAAGATAACAAGGTAAAA
Source organism: Niastella soli (assembly GCF_017742245.1). Classification (GTDB taxonomy): domain Bacteria; phylum Bacteroidota; class Bacteroidia; order Chitinophagales; family Chitinophagaceae; genus Niastella; species Niastella soli. The sequence goes on along the minus strand of NZ_JAGHKO010000004.1, from coordinate 443,333 downwards.
ACGTAGCAAGGGCCGCCACACAGGCACCGGGAAATCCTGCAACCAGGTAACCTATAAAGCCTACAGTAATTACCACAGGGCCCGGCGTGATCATGGCCACTGCCACCGCATCTAAAAACTGTTGGTCATTTAACCAATGGTATTCTTTTACCACGCCGCCATATAAAAAGGGAACAATGGCCAGTCCGCTGCCAAATACAAAAGCCCCTGCTTTGAAAAAGAACCAGCCTATTTGTAATACTTTTTCATTCCCGGTAACACTGGTTGTTATTTGTAAGATGATCGGAGAAATAAAAAGTGCGCGGGTCTTTGTTCGGGCAGATGTGCTGTACAGCCAGGTAACCACTCCACTTGCCAGTATTAACCATAAAATTTCTTTTTCAGTAATGAAAGTGGCAGTAGCCACTACCACAGCGATCCCCCAGAGTAACCAATTCCTGCCCAGACTTTTTTTAGACAGTTTGTAACTGCTAATTGCAATGATGCCAATTACTGCTGCCCCTATACCATAAAAAACAGCCTGCATCCAGGGCAGCCCTCCCGCTTTTACATAGGCATATCCAATGGCCAGGACCATTAAAAAAGAAGGCAAAACAAAAGCAAGCCCAACAAGCGTTGCGCCAATAATTCTATAATGAACATAGCCCAGGTATATGGATAGCTGCGCTGCCAGTGGGCCAGGCGCTAATTGGGCAAGTGCCAACCCCTCTTTATAATCCTCTTCCGTGATCCATTTGCGTTTTTCAACCAGGTCACGGTGCATATAACCTACCAATGCTACAGGGCCGCCAAAGCCTATAGTGCCTAGCTTTAAAAAGTATAAGGCAAGTTCTTTCAACTTATACGGGGCTTTCATTAGTTATGTTTTAATATTCCAGGTTAAAAAACAATCCCAAACTGGATGCCAATAGTTAACGAAGCAGGCAGGTCGTTACCAAACCGTACAGGAACAGGAACGGCCACAAAATAGCTGCAGCCCTGGCTTTTCTTTACTATCTTATTTATTACTGGCGTAAGACCATACCTTCCTGAGGTTTCAAAAGCAGCCCGGGTTGCCAGGGTAAAACCCTTACCTAATCCAAACAAGGCTCCGGGATGAAATAGGAAATTACTCATCTTACTGGTGCCATTGGCAGCTTTTATCAGCGGTACAAACTCCATAGAAAAACCTATTTTGGCCGTTTTCCAGATATTGATACCTGTAGGCATCCCAATTACATACGCTCCATCGAAATTATAATGTGGTTCATCGCTGCTATACGTTACCAATGGGTGAAGGATCCCTACGTACGCATTTATTTTAGGATAGGTTACGGGTTGCTGCGCTGCTCCCCATTCAGGTAGTAAGGCTGATAATAAAAAAATAAGAATAAATGCCTTCTTAAAAGTTTCTTTGTTGCCGGTTGGTTTTTGATTGTCCATTAAATTGATCGGGTATAGTGTAGCGCAATGTTACCCAATTGCAATTCGATGGAATAGAACAAAAATTACCAACTGGTATAAAAATTACTTTTTTCGGTTCTTTTTCCGGTAATCAGACGGGCTCAGACCGGTTTGCTTCTTAAAGATCCGCGTAAAATGGCTTTGATCGGAAAAGCCGGTCAGATAAGCTATTTCTGTAAGCGAATGGGTAGTCGATGCCATTAATTCCATTGCCTTTTCAATTCGCTGTTTACGAATGTATTCACCAAAGGATAGGTTGTTGAAGTGTTTAGAAAACTCGCGTGACAAATAAGAAGGGTTAATGGAAAGATCTTTGGATAGTTCTTTTAAGCTGAGATTGGTATCAATATGGTCCTGTATAAGGTCTTTAAGCTCCTGTGCCCAGGCCGGTATTTTTTTACCGGTTCCTTTTTTGTCTTTTAGAAATTTATTGAATACATCCAGTAATAAGTTTTCAAATGGCTGCCCGGTATGCTTTTCTTTTTGCAGGTATTTTGCCCAGCTGTATAAAGCATCATAAATAAACAGGCCCTTTTCCAACAGTTCCTGATCATCTTTATGATTATAAGCCAGTCCGGCGGAGATAGCCCATAAACCGGCTGCCTGCGCGGCTAACTCATGGTGATCCGTATCGGCACCACGTACAATGGGGGCCATTGCATATACAGCCTCATCTTTAATATTATGCTTTTTTATCAGGTAGTCAAAAGTGCATTCATCACCATAGTGAGTATATTCCACCCCTGGAATATCAAAAGGGATAGCGTTGAGTTGTTCGGCTTTGCTCAATACGTCATTAAAAGGAACATAGATGATCGTTGCCACCGGGTCAATAAAACGCCGGATCAACCAGGGACAGGCCAGGCGGTCAATTTTGGGGTGTTCACGGGTGATCCATTTCATAAAGTACTGTAAATTACGCTTCTTTCGGGATTTCCTCTTCAATCTCCTTCAGAAACCTGACCTTTAAGTGATCATACAGCGAATGGCGGTCGATAAGAAATGAGACCAGACTGGCCAACAGACCGGCCAGCATCAGGTAAAAGATCACGTTATGACGATCGGTCATTTCCAGTACCAGAATGGCTGAGGTAAATGGGGTTCTTGTTACGCCTGTTAAAAACGCAACCATTCCTACAAGAATAAGCAGGTTACTATCTGTTAAAGAAAGGTGTAATAAACCTGCTATCCAGGAGCCAAAGGAAGCGCCGATACTTAATGATGGAGCAAACACGCCGCCGGCGGCCCCAGAAGTAAATGACAGGATGAGTCCACCAATTCGAACAAAAGGGAGGTACCAGGGTACATACTTATCAGTGGTGAACAAAGTGCCTGTCATAACGCTTTTACCAGATCCTATAGCATCAGGATTGATAAAAATGCCAACCAGTGCAATCAATAAACCGCCAATAATGAGATAGAAAATGGTTTGATATTTCTTTTTAAAGCGAGCTTTCCAGCTCATTATGGATAAGAGCACTTTAGAAATGCCGCTTCCAAAAAGACCGGCTACGATCGCTGTTAGTATTACCCATACAAAAACAATGGATGACAGGTGGGTTACATCGGGATAACCCAAATATAGATAAGGTCCAAGTAAAGCCTGTGCGGTTAACCCAGCCACAATGATCGCGGTAAAAAGGGCTGTTTTAAAATAACTGATATGGGTTTTTGACAATTCTTCCACCGCAAAAACAATTCCGCCTAACGGGGTATTGAAAGCTGCCGCTAACCCCGCAGCAGCACCCGTTATGATCATATTTTTTTTTGAGATCTTTGGCCACCAGGCAGGCAAAGATTTATTGATGGTCCTGAAGACGGAACCGGCAATTTGTATGGTGGGGCCTTCCCGCCCGATGACAGCACCGCCAAATACCATTATCAAGCTCGATACGATCTTTACAACAATTATTTTAACGCTTAATAGCCGGTCTATTTTGTTATGCTCCTTTGGCGTTGCCAATTGAATGGAAGCCATGATCTGTGGAATGCCACTGCCTCGTGCAAAGGTGGCAAAACGCTGAACAGTCCACCAGCCAAAAATGAAACAAATGGGAGTAATTACTAAAAGGCTCCATTTGTAATTATGTAAAAGGAAAATATTCGCTTCTTCTACCCAGGAAAATAATTGGGCGTACAATACGGCCAGTAAACCTGCAATAAGCGAGGCCGTCCAATAAGGCAGCCCCTGCATGAAATTCAGCTTTACCCTTTCACTTTTCAGTTTGGCGACAATGCTTTTTAGTTTATTGCGGAAGATGGCGATCATAAATAATTGAAGTTGTTCTGCTAAAATTCCCCGCAAAGATACCTATTCAGTAATACCTCGCAACAACGACAACAGTTGGAAAGATTAGAAAGGGATTAGAGGATGCGGATTTGTTGCCCCACTTATGGTATAATATTTTCAGCCTTCTCCAGTTAAAACGAATTGTATGGACCACGAAATGAATATGCAGCTGGTAAATCTATTGTCGAATTGCATTGCTGAATGTAATCACTGTGCAAGCGCCTGTCTGGAGGAAGCGGATGTTAAGGATCTTACCAAGTGCATTAAGCTTGATCTTGATTGCGCAGATATCTGTAACCTGCTTATGGGGTTTTTAGCACGCGGATCGCAACATGCCGAGCATGTGATGGGTGAATGCGCTGAGATCTGCCAAAAGTGTGCAGCCGAATGCGAAAAACATGCAGCCATGGAACATTGCCGAACCTGTGCCGAGGCGTGCAGGCGATGTGCAGAGGCGTGTATGCAAATGGCCCATACATAAAGCGGATTGCTGAACGACCTAACAGGGACATAACAGGAACCTCACAGGGACTTTGTCACTGTAAGGTCTGAGTCAGTTCCTTGTTTGGACGTTAAATATGCACAATAGTCTCTTCCTGATATAGAGCAATCTGGTAGAAGGTTATATGTATGGGAGGCCCGATAACTCAGTATTCGGGTAACTAAAGCGGGTTCTTCCATTTATGGATCAACCGCATTGGGTATTTTTATTTCCATGAGTTATCCAAATCGAATTTTCCTCATTGATGATGATGAGGACGATGGGTTCGTTTTTAATGAAGCGCTTAACAGCCTTCCTCATCAGTTTGAATTGCTGTATTACCAGGACAGTGAACAAGCGCTTGCCAGACTTTCAGATAATGCGTTTAGCCCACCAGATATAATGTTTATAGACTGGAACATGCCAAAGTTAAGTGGCAATCATTGTTTGCAGTCAATTCGAAAACTGCCGGGTTATGATGCCGTACCCATTATTATTTATAGCACCTCCAATCATGAGCAACTGCAGGCAGAAGCCCGTCAGTTAGGCGCTTCTCATTTTCTCGCCAAACCATCAACGCTAAAAGAGCTTGTAATAAAGCTGGAAGCTATTCTGAATAAGCAGAAAGGAAATAATTGATGTGCTACATGCAAAAGCCCCGACCAATAAGTCGAGGCTTTGTGAATTTATTGAGTTTTCCGGTTTTAATAATCTGCGCCTGACGTCACATTATCAGGTAATAAAAAGGAATCTGCATAGGGGCCATCGGACCACCGGTTGTTTGCCCAGCTATTACCATTTGCTTTATAATTGGGAATCGCCTGGCTGGTGTTATGGTACACCGCATTGGTGTAGTCTTTATCACTTGCATCTGATGACCATTTCCAGCGATTGCCGGTAACCACCATATTTGTTACAGGCACTGCCAGGGGCGCATGCAAGGCAATCCCATACCCATGCAGGATGAAGTAATTGTTGTTTACAGTCACATGATCGTAGCCTGAATATCCATTCTGATCCCCATCTGAATACATGGCGATCATTCCCGAAAAGCCACCGCTTGCTGTATACGGCCCATTAAACTCAATGTGATTGCGGGAAAAATTCAGGTATGATTGTCCGCCCCAGGTTTGAATGGCGTCTATATGCTCTCCTGAGCCTGCTGCGGCGGGGTCTGGTGTTATCCAGCATTCAGTTACCGTAACATTGTCTGAGTAAACATTCTCCAGCCCCGTATGTGGAAAATAACAACGATGTACAATCGCAGCGGCGGGTTGATAGCCCCATCTGCGGCCAACGGTACTAAATTCGGCGAGTTCACAATACAACGCTGCTACGCCGCCGCCATTGCCAACTGGGTGGTTGGCATATATACTTCCTTTACAACCGCGTACTACCAGCCAGCCTGAGCTTACCGTGATCTTTGAACTTACATTGGCTCCCTGCAATACAACGGTCCCTGCCGGAAAAGTAAATCCATCAATGATCTCACCGCCTGCCCCTATCGTGCGTGCCAGGTTGCCCCAGCCACTCAGTGCGGTGCCATTAAATGTTCCGCCTGGAACAGTGGTGAGGGATGAGATGGAAATACCCGCCGGACCTACCAGGGCGGTGGTCAATTGGGAACCATGCGTAATGCTGCTGCCACCAGTATTCAATGTGGTAATACCTACTACGTTACTGGACGAAGAGCGATTGCCAGCCGCATCTGTTGCTTTTATATAAAAACTATAGGCAGTGCCCTGGTCTAAACCGGTAACAGAATAAGTAGTAGTGGTAACTGTGGTTAACAAGGTGCCATTGCGGTATACTTCATACCCGGTAACGCCTGCATCATCGGTGGCGGCTGTCCAGCCAAGCACCGCACTGTTGTTGGTGATGTTCGATGCCGTTAGGTTGCCCGGCGCTGTAGGGGCAATGGAATCGCTTTGCGTGGGAATAAATTCAATGTCGCGGTAGTAATTGGTGTTGCTATAACTGCTCGCAGGAAAGCTGCCTGATTTGTAATTATAAACGCCGTTATTACCAGCGATGCTGCTTAATGGGCCATTTACGATAGCTGCCCCCAACTCATTGGTGGTAGCGCCATACCGGGTCACTGCGTTAACTGAAATAACATACGTGGTATTTGCTGCAATGTGATAGGGCGTATCCAGCACAACAGTTTGCCAGCCAGTATCTGTTTCGTTGGTGAATGTCGCTGTCCTTAACAAAGTGCCCCCTGCAGACCATAAACGGCCCGTATGTGTACCCGTTTCACTGGCTACTTTAAAATACCTGAATGTGGTGATATCGCCGGAAGCCGTCGATTTAAATTTCATTCCCAATTCAACGGGGGTATCTGAATCAGTGGTGGTTGGCCGCTGCGTGGTAAGAACTGTATAGGACCCTGCGGCGGCCGAATTGCTTTTCTCATTGGAAACTGCATCAAGGTCCCGTTTGCAGCCGGATAGTAATAGTACGATGGTAAGGATAGGGAAAAGTGTGTTGCAGGCAACACTACTGCTTTTTTTCATAAAGTAAGGTTATTTTATGTGGGGCAAATCAACAATTGTACCTGTTCTATTCAATGTGGAGAAGATTTGCAATTGTAAGGGAAGGAATAATAATTGCTATTATGAAATAAAAAATACATGAATTCACGATTTCATCGCTTTTCTGCTGCTCAACTAAAAACTATCCTTATTCATGAGATGCGAGGATTGGCCCTGGCGCTTGAATATGGCTCTGCGATCAGCGATCTTCAGGAGATAAAAGATCAAATGAAGCTACTGGCAGATACCCTTTTTCAAAAAGAAAGTGAAGAATTTGGGATTGCGGAAATTCTTCCACAGGCCAAATAAAGTGCATGTGAAAATATAGTCATCAAGGCCGTTCTCCATATATTTCATTTGAACAGGATATGTTAACTTCGATCCTGCGAATGATCCTTTGGTTAGGCCGTATTGTTTCATTACAAGAACGGATAAATATGAATTTCCCCAAAAAGGTGTTACTTATAGATGATGACTATGAGGAGTACGATATTTTTACTGCTGCGTTGAATGAGTGTTGTAAAGGTGTTGAATTAGTGTACGAAAAAAACGCCAGTTCCGCACTCATCAGAATGGCAAAAGATACTGCCAGGACCGTACCTGATATGGTCGTCCTGGATTGGCGCATGCCACAGATAAGTGGCAGGGAGGTGCTGACCAGGCTTCGGAAACTTCCACAATACAGCAGCGTACCCATCATTATATTTACCGGTCTTCTTGACCCGACCCACCTGGAAGATGCAAAGCAGCTTGGGGCCACATTTTTCCTAGAAAAGCCCTTCGACATAACACACTTAATCCAGAAACTGACCTACCTTTTTTCGCTTGACTGGAAGCATATTGCAGCTGCGGGACAACAGATATAAAAACTTACTTTTGACGGAAATGGAAAAACAACTTGTTGATCAACTGAGCAATGCACCGTGGCGCTTTGTTGCAGGATCTGCGAATTGCTGCCCCGGTAGGTGTTTTGATAACTGGCCGCTATTATTGGATCTAATAATTCGGCTGGAAAAATATCCAGAGGTACATAGCGGTTACGGTTATCGGGGCTTGGGATCTTGATGCCGTTTACGAGTGTGGTGTTGTATCTTTTATCCATGCCTCTTATAATGGCATGCTGGCCATCGCCGGTATTGCTGCGTTCAATAGACACGCCTGAGATCCGCTGCATTACATTGGCAACAGAATGTTGTTGCAGGGCAATACAAATGAGTACAAGCCGTTAGGGATGTATGATATGTGCGTATGTGATACGCTGTCGGGTTGTGTATAAATGGAGGGTCCTATACCGTTATAGTGCTGGATTCAATAATTGAGATGTTAAAGAAAGAAACGATCCTGAAGGAAAGCTGAAATAGATAATTAAAACTGAAATCCCAAAGTTATCATTGGAAGCAGACTTACTTCTTTTGATGCCGTTAGCATCCCTGCCACTACGATCTTATTATAAGGCGCAATAAAGATACCACCGCCATAGCCGGTATGCCAGTTACTGGCTTTTTCCTTTTCTGCCCATACCCGTCCTGTATCATGAAATGTGAGCAGGCCACAGGCGCCTTTAAAAAGATAGATTCAGGATGACGAAGGCAATCAGAGAAATAATTATCGTTCGGGTGATTTCAATTCCGACTATCTGCGGGTTTTGTTCAACCTGGCGCATATTTCCGCCAATGAAGAGGTAAAGCCAATTTGCTCCTTGTTTTATTTTGTGTAGCCTGCAATGATCAACAACGGTGGCCTGGGTTTCCCATTCACTATTTTATACTGGAACAGGTTGGCGCGTTTAGTGGTTACTTCCTGTTGTAAATTTGTAGGAATGCTCGATGCTTTATCGTAGTAAATGACCTGTACAGAGATCTTTTGTGATGCTTTTTGGCTGGCATCGTTCAAGGCATACCTGATCTGTAACATTTTTTTGGCACCGTCTTTTGGGTTCTTACCAAAAAGACCATCAGCGACTGATCTTTTCAGGTTGATGATCCCGCTTTTTGTGCGTACGCGTAATTTCTGGTCGTTGGCGCGTTGACCGGGCGCATCATCATCGAATGTACATTTGTTATCGCCATTTCCATTGTTATCAGGATAATCGGTGTCGTTGCTGGTATTACAAACCGGAGCCGCAAACGGGTCGGCGTTGAAGATGGGCAACGCGAGGGTATCGTTCTGGTCCAGGATATATATACCATCCAGGTAGGTTAAGCCGCCTACGATCAGTTGGCTTACGCAGGTATCGGTGGTGCCTTTTTTTATGAATGCTATATTATACCGGATGCCGGTTTCGCTTTTGGAAAGATTGATCGCTCCCGTGTTCTGGTTCAATTGCAATCCTTCGGGCCAGCTTAAATACGTACCGGAAGTACCTTTGTTGTTTACAGGATCTAAGATGAAATCGGCGCCAAGTTTTGGTTTTATAAAAACAATGCTGTCGCCATAATTGGGTGCACTGGGACAGGTTGTTACATTTACTGGCGGATAGTTTATAGTATACGTTGAATCTGTGATCGATGAGTCTGTTGCATTGGTAGTATTATTCTGATTTTGCCCGGGAGCATCTTCAGCATGATCAACCTTGTTGCAGGCAACTATCACCAATACCAATATGCAATGCAACAAAGTAATACGGACGCTCAATATGCTTTTCATCATCTATGTTTCGGTTTAACAAGGGAAAATCTCATATGTACAAGCTTGGGTAGCAACGCAATTCTTATACCCGGGGTCGTTTTTAAATTTGGCTGAACCAAGAACTTTTGATAAGGTTATAAAATCATTGATTAATAGGATGTTTCGAAGTCTAAAGTAGCACGTTCGAAGTGTAGCAGTTAGTGTGGGGACAAAAATAGTTTATCTGATCATTTGAAACACATATTTATATTTTGTATTGAAAAGAGGCAGCCAATCAGGAATAAAATGTACCTGTAAAAAAAAGCGGCTCATTCCGTATTGGAAGGTGAGCCGCCTTAAAAACTATTATAATATTAGAAAAGAAAATTACTGTTTTAAAAACTGTTGGGTCTTTTGAGTAGTTTTTCCTTTCAGGATCAAATAATAACTACCGGCCGGCAGGCTTTGAACGCTCAACGAGAAGGTCGTATTGCCATTGAGGTTCCGGTTCTGCTGGAACATTATACGGCCATTTACATCGGCTATTTGCAGGGTAATGGCTTCGTGTGCGTCTATTTGTACGTACAATACGTTTGTGGCTGGATTGGGCGATACTTGCAGGGCCTGTACATTCCCTTGTCTTCTTAAAGGAATGATGCGGCTATAAGTAGCTGGGGCTTCCAGCTCCAGCATTTTCAGGCGGTAAAAACATTTACCATTGATCGGATGTGCATCAGTGAAAGCATAGTTGTTCAGCATGTTGTAACTGTTTTTTACCGCTACTGAACCAATGGTCTCAAACTGTTTGCCATCTGCGCTTCGTTCAATTTCAAAACCCCTCATGCTTTGTTCCCGGGTTGTTTGCCATTGCAGTAGTACCGAAGTATTGTTGTCAACGGCCTCGAATTGCAACAGGGTGAGGGGTAGTGTGCCTGATGGCGTGAGGTGCAAAATATAGGTGTCATCATTGTCAGCCGTAAGGTCCTGTGTTCCGGTGCCAGGATCGAAGTTAACGGTGCCGATAAACGTACCTAAAAGATAAACGTTGTCAGGAGCTGTCACTGCTAAACCAACTCCTGCATCATAGTCGGAGCCTCCAAAGTTGTTTGCCCAAACATAATCGCCGGTAGAAGTAAGTTTTAAAAGATAACCGTCGCCATTGCCATTATTATCCGTGAGGCTATGCACAGTGGCGCTTGGGTCCACATCAATGGTGCCGGAAAAATAACCGGCTGTATATACATCGCCGGCAGCGTCTACTTTAATTGCATAGGGGTAACCAGTATCATTTTCGTCCAGTTTTATAGCCCACACATAATTACCGGAAGCATCGAGTTTTGAAATGTAAATGTCTTCAGCGTTAGTAGCTGCAGACAAAGGTTGGGTGCCGGTATTATCCGGATCAAAGTCTACGGTGCCCTTGAAAGAGCCTGTGGAATAAACCGCGCCGAAAGCGTCTACGGCTATGTCTATGGGAGACATCCTGCTATTAATGCCACCGAGCTTTTTTGCCCATACATAATTGCCTGATCCATCCAGTTTCAGGATATAACAATCAATAGTGCCAGTACGTGTCAGGATGTCCGTTCCCGGACCGGGGTTAAAATCGGCATCTGAGGTAAATTCACCGGTTGTATATACGTTTCCTGTTGCATCTACTGTAATACCCATTCCTTCATTACCAGGCGTGTTGGTACTCGTTATACTTTGGGCCCATACATAGTTGCCTGATGCATCTATTTTAAAAATAAAAATATCCTGAGCAGTTGCAGTTAGCTTTTGTTCGCCTATGCCAGGGTCAAAATCAACGGTACCGGTAAAGCGACCGGTTGCGTGCACATTACCCGCCGCATCTACGGCCATGTCATTGGGCAGGGCGTTCATATTGCCGGTCATGCCTTTTACCCATACAAAATTGCCGGAAGCATCCAGTTTTAAAACGTAGATGTTGTACATGTTTACGGCAGTGCTTAGGGTACTGTTAGTAGAACCAGGATCAAAATTTACGGTGCCGGTAAAATCTCCGATCACATATACATTGCCTGAGGCATCCAGCCCAAGGCCTGTAGCCTCTTCCGTATCGGCGCCGCCTATGGTTTTTACCCATAGCAGGTCACCGGCAGCATTGCGTTTGGTAATAAAAATATCACTGCTGCCTCCTGTCGAAATAAATTGGGCCGTGCCTGAACCCGGATCGAAATCTGCATCGGTGACAAAAGATCCCGCCTGGTATACATTGCCCGTTGCATCTACGGCTATGTTTCCCGGAACCAATTGCCCTGTGCTGGTTGCACGTTTTACCCAGTCGAATTTTACCTGAGCGTTACAGATAGTAATAGTACTTAGTGAAAATAACAGTAATGAGAACTTTTTCATGGGAAAGGATCAAAGTAATTTAGGTGTTTAAATAATGATTGGTGTCAATGAATTTTATGGAACGCGTACTAACGTCAATGCACGACATTTATTGCAACTTATAATATGTAATGTATTAATTGTTAAAAAAACGTCCCGATGAAAGGGACAGCCCGGTAAGCGTGTAAACAAAAAAATAAGGTCTTCCGCGTTATCGGGAAGACCTTTGTATCTATCTCCTGTGACCCTGATGGATAGGTTAATCTAATGACGGCATCATATGGGTACTTACACCTATCCGGTTCCATGCATTGATGGTGATGATGGCCATTATTACCTGCGCCAGTTTTTCTTCACCCAGTTGCTCCAGTGCGTTGTTATATGTTTGGTCAGCTACCCCGTGTACCGAAATATGGGTTATCTCTTCGGCCAGCGCCAATACTGCGCGCTCTGTCTCGTTGTAAAATGGCGTTTCGCGCCAGGCGTTCAATCCATAAATGCGTTGTTCTGTTTCGCCATGCTTTCTCGCATCTTTTGTATGCAGATCGATACAGTAGGCGCAACCATTTATTTGGGATACCCTTATTTTTATCAATTCGTGGAGGATAGGTTCAATTTTACTTTGGCTTAAATACTTTTCCAGACCAAACATAGCTTCATATGCCTTGGGCTGTAATGCCTGAATAACTATTCGCTTGCTCATGTTTTAAAATTTTACACAAAGCTATCAGTGGCCGGGGGCAAAAATCTTAAACTGCTTTAAGAAAAGCGAAGCCTGGTCCCTTTAACTTTGTTTTATGAAATTAAGACTGACCTCCTTCGCACAATTATTTGCCCGTATTGCTTTAGGACTTGGCTTTCTGTTACCAGTATTTGACCGGTTAGGATTTTTGGGCGCACCTGGTTCAGCCAAGGTAGCCTGGGGCGATTGGTCGCATTTTGTCGCATACACCCACCAGTTAATGCCCTTTACCAATATTAACACGGCTAATATCTTTGGACTGCTGGCTACCATTGCAGAATGTGTGCTGGGGGTATGCCTTATTGTTGGTTATAAAGTAAAGTGGATGGGGTTGGGCGCGGCCATTATCACCCTCACCTTTGCCGTGTTTATGATCCTTTCCCTGGGTATCAGCGCGCCATTCAACTATCCGGTATTTGTATTTACGGGGGCCGGGTTGCTTTTATACACCCACCAAAACTTCCGCTGGAGTATCGATGCCTTGCTTCATAATAGGAAAGAATTTTAACTTTTCAGGGCCAGTATATCACTGTCTAAATATTTTTCCAGTATATGTTTATACTGTAAATAGCCGTCGTAGTTTAAATGTGTTCCATCTGTGGTAAGGGTGTTATTCATGTGGTGTTCCACCTCAAATGCCTTGAACATATCGATGAATACAGTTCTATTGTGCCTGCAAAAGCTTTTTAATGCTCCATTTAAATGAACGATCGCGGGCATGAGGTATTTATTGGGACCATTAGTGGGGAGAATGGATTCAATATAGATCAGGGTAACCGGGGAGTTATACTTTATTGTATCTATGATGGCTTTAAGATTTGTCAGGATTTGATTTTGCGGTATTTTCTGGGCCAGATCATTGAGACCGATCTCAATAAAGATCTGTTCAGGTTGTGACCTGGCTACCGCCCCAATTCTATCCAGTACATGCCTGGTTTGGTTATTGGCAATCCCCCTGTTTTTTAATCTTATGGAACCAAACATCTCATTCAGCGGAAAACGTTCAGTTATACTGTTGCCTATGAAAACAACATCTCCTTTATGGATTGATAAATGTTGAAGAAGAGTGTTCTTTTCATCATTAAGATGGTTGGCATATTCCAAAGTCCCCTTGCTGTGATGCCTTCGTTTTCCAAAAATGAACAGCACCAGGACCAGGTTAATTATTACCGAGATAAAGAGCATCTTTTTCATATACCGAGTCTGATTTAATGTTCAAATTCTCAGCCTAGGGTAACCAGGTGTTTACGAATTAATTTAACAAGGATATGCTGCCTAAAGAGGCCGTTAGTCAAGATTGTGAAGTATGTATATGGGTATTTAGAACAGACGAAGGGATTCAGGATGAAGCGTTAGGTGCTGCCTTTATTTTCAGCAATTTAATTCATTTTAAACAATTTACCGCCACTTAAAAGCAAAATAGCTGCATGGTTTGTCTGCGGTATTGGTAATACCGTGCATCTTTCCACTTTCCATGATATACAGATCGCCAGGGCCACCGGTATAGGTTTTACCATCGATGACCATGGAGGTATTACCCTCAGTAATTAAAATGATCTCTGTTTCCACATGTTGGTGTGGGGCATGGCTAGGGCCGGCATGGTCTAATTGAGTAACATGCATTTCATAGTATTCGCACATAGCAGTTGCCCGGTCAAAGTATTTGCGTGTGCCGCCTTTTTCTGTCTTTTTAAATGGTAAGGAATCTATATTCAGGATCAATTCACCCCCGGCTTTTTGGCTTCGTTCCAGGTCCATTGGCTTTTTTGAGCGAAAAACACAGGCATAATAAGTAAGCGGTCCATTTCCTACATTCTCAAAGGTTTGTAGTTCCTGTGGGGGGATCAATACCACGCTGCCGGCTCCTATGGTTTTTGTTTGATTGCCCACCGTGCATTTCATGGTGCCTTCCTTTACAATGATCAATTCTTCCCGGTCTTTTTGCGCATGGGCTGGCTTGGGCAAGGCGCCTTTTTCCTGGGTGGTTGCATGTATTTCAAAGTATTCGAATTCGGGGGTAGTGCCTGCTGTGATCTTTCGGCTTTCGCGCTGGTCACCTTTTGTAACGGGGAGGTCGTTCCAGTGATAAACGCCCGATTGTACGGGGTGTAATTGGGTAAATGCGCTCAGTGCAATAAAATGAAACAGGCAGGCAAGGATGATTTTCATATCGTAAGGTTGTTGGTTGGTCCCTTTCCCAATGTTACGGAAATTTTGGTATTTATTGTCACAAAACCCGCCGGAAACTGTCTTATTACTCCTGATCACACTCATAGTCATTTATGATCAAGCTCATACCGGTGTTTGAGGCACAACATTTATCAGGGCCCGGCAATGCCCTAATCTTGCATTGTAATTCAAACCGTGTTCCTTTAAAAACAATGTATGCAACTCTTACATCTCATCCCGTTGCTTTGTTTTTTTTCAACCTGGCATACTGGTGATACCAGTGTGCACCGGACCGAAATCAAATGGGTGATACAAAAGACCAGCAGGTTGAACATTGCAGGACATACTAACGTTAACAATTTTGCCTGTGGAGTAGATCAATACACCCGGACAGATACGATCACGTTTATGTACGACCCTACCTCTTCCTGCATAAAATTAAGAGGGGCGCTGCTGATCGATATCAACCTGATCGATTGCCGCAACAAACCCATGACCTGTGAACTCAAAAGGACATTAAAACAACCGCAGTACCCTTTTTTGAAAATAGCGTTCCTAACCCTTGAAAAAATTGCTGGCCAGATGGGGAATGACAATATGAAGGGTTGTGTAAACATTGAAATGGCAGGCGTTTGTAAGCGATTTGAAATAAATTATGCGGCCCTGGTCAAAAACGAGGCTTGTATGGAGCTGATCGGTTGTCAAACATTCCGGTTTTCTGACTTTGGTTTGGAGCCGCCCAGGAAAATGGGTGGTATCATCCGGGTAAAAAATGAGCTCGATGTACAGTTCCATCTTTATATACAACAAATAAAATCATAATAGTAACACATGCATACTGAAAAATTTATAGCAGCGGAAGAAGCGTTAAAAGTGGTTAAATCGGGCGACCGGGTTTTTATTCATGGCAGTGCAGCCACCCCGGTGGTGCTGGTGAAAGCACTTCAAAACAGACATCGCGAATTGCGCGATGTGGAGCTGGTAAGCATAACCCTGATGGGTGATCTGGACTTTGATAATCCTGCCTATAAGAGCAGTTTCTTTTGTAACTCCCTGTTTGTTTCTGCAACTACGCGGGCTATTGCCAATAGTGCAGACGGGGACTATGTACCCGTGTTTTTAAGCGAAATACCAAAGTTGTTCAAAACAGGCATCCTGCCTATAGATGTAGCATTGATACAGGTATCACCACCTGATAGTCATGGTTATTGTTCCCTGGGCACGTCGGTTGATATTGCCCGGGCGGCCGTTGATACGGCCAAACATGTGATCGCACAGGTGAATCCTAAAATGCCCCGTACCCATGGCAATGGATTTATTCATGTCAACAGCATTCACTCCCTGGTATGGCAGGAGTCGGAATTGCCGGAAACAGATTACTCACTGAAGACAAATGCCGTGGTGGAAAAGATCGGCGGTCATGTGGCCTCACTGATCGACGATGGCGCCACTTTACAGGTGGGTATTGGCAGCATTCCTGACCAGGTACTCCGGAATCTGAATAATCATAAAAACCTGGGGTTGCATACTGAAATGTTATCAGATGGGGTGGTTCCATTGATCGAAAAAGGGATCATCAATAACAGTCGTAAAAAACTGAATACCGGGCGTTCCGTTACCGGATTTATGGTTGGTACCCGCCGATTGTACGATTTTGTAAACGACAATGCGAGTATCAGGGTAATGGAAATGACCTATGTGAACGATACCAGTATTATCAGGCAAAACCCCGCTGTAGTGGCCATTAACAGCGCGCTGGAGATTGATTATACGGGCCAGGTATGCGCCGATTCAATTGGTACGTATCAATACTCGGGAATAGGCGGACAAATGGATTTCATTCGTGGCGCTTCGCTGTCAGAAGGTGGTAAGCCCATTATTGCTTTGCCCTCCACCACTTCAAAGGGATTGTCGCGGATAGTGCCATTTTTAAAAGAAGGCGCCGGCGTAGTCACCACTAGAGGGCATGTACATTGGGTGGTCACTGAATATGGTATGGTTGATCTGTTTGGCAAGAACCTGAAACAAAGAGCGCAGGCTCTTATTAATATCGCCCATCCTGATCATCGCGAAGCACTTGAAAAAGCCTTTCATGCCCGGTTTAAAGTGCATAGCCGCGCAGCGTTTGTTGGGTAATGTTACTTGACTGAGATCAATAAATCATCTCTTTGATAAACAATAAATAAAAAACCACCCCGATTATATCGGGATGGTTTGAGTATTATTATAATGCCTTTATAATTTTTTCTGTTTAAAATCTTCAGGGATGCCTGCTTTTTTTATAAACTCTTTGGCTTCTTCTGCTTTCCTTAAAACCATAGGATCATTACTGTAATCCCTTAATTCTTTAACAATAGTAACTTTGAGTGGTTTATATTTCTTAAATTTTGTTGTTAGCATAGACAACTTTATTTTACATATTAAAGATACCATATTTATTTTATTCTGACCATAAATGCATCATAATTCCTACATTTCTCAATAGGTTGCCAATCACCATTTTATATCCCACTCCTTAATGCTTCCATCATACGAAGCGCTGATGATCTTATTGTCGCTTATCTGTTCAATGGCTTGGACAAAGTTCTGGTGTTCGAGTGCTGTCAGTAAGTTTCCGTTAAAATCCCAGAGTTTTACTTTGTTGTCTTCACCGCCTGTTGCAATAATGTTGTTGGTTATAAGTTTTATAGTCCTGATGATGCCGTTATGCGCGTTGAAGGTGGTGAGCATTTGCTGCTGATAATTTTCGTTCAATGTTCGTATAGAGATCTCACCATGCAGGTTGCCGCTGATCAATTGTTGGGTTGGGGCATGAAAGGCAAGGCTGATAATGGGGGTGTACTCAGTAAACGTAGTCAATAACTGACCGGTTTCTATATTCCAGATTTTGATGGTATGATCTTCAGAGGCTGATGCTATGGTTTTCTTATCCAGTTTTATCACCTGCCAAATCCAGTTGGTATGACCATTGAGTGTTTGTAAAACAGACCCATTTAGATCAATGATCTGGATGGTGTTATCGCCACCACCCGATGCAAAAGAATGATCGGTTAACCGGCATAACGATAATACAATGGCAGTGTGCGCTTTTATCTTCTTTATTGCTTTGAAGTGCTGCCAAACAATAATATGCTGGTCCCTCGATCCTGAAATAAAAGTGTCTTTATTTATTTTCTCAAGACTTAAGATGGAGTTTTGGTGTTCTTTGAGCGACAATTTTTCTTCTCCGGTAATAGTCCAGGCCTTGATGCTTGTATCCCTGCCACCGCTTAAAATAGTGTTGTCATCAAACTTTAATAGCGACCATATATAACCTAAATGTCCTGAAAAATGTTCCTTTTGAAAAGGCAGTGTTGTTCTGGTATATAAGATATCGCTTCTAAGTACATATTTTTCACCTTCCGTCAATACTTCTCCCTCGTGCCATACATTGTGATCAAAAACGATCAGGTCTCCCTGTTTTGGAATATAGGAAGCCCAGATCTCGCTGGTGTCTTTTGTTTTGAAGAACAACGTCCTGCCGCCTTTGAATTCCGTAGCACTATTCAGGTAGATCATGAACGTGAGTTTGGATTGAACTGTTTCACTGCGGTAATGAACGCCATCGAGATGGCGATGGAAATACTGATTGGCAGCATACTTGCAGAATCTAAGTCGGGTATTTAATTCTTTTAACTCCCAAATGCCATTTTCGGATTGTATAGAATTATTTATCTCAATGCTTGTTGGTAAATAAGACTTTACTTTTTGGAAA
The DNA here is from genome assembly GCF_017742245.1 of Niastella soli. Taxonomy (GTDB): domain Bacteria; phylum Bacteroidota; class Bacteroidia; order Chitinophagales; family Chitinophagaceae; genus Niastella; species Niastella soli. The sequence continues at coordinate 424,958 of NZ_JAGHKO010000004.1, read as the reverse complement.
AGTTTGTCTGCCAGCGTTTCATCATCTATTACAAACCGGTCATTATTTCTGTAATAAGTAGGATAATTTGAGCTTGCTTTTTGAAATGAGTTTTTGATAGCGGGGGTTAATAAGGTTTCACATTCTGATTGCGAGAAAAGCGAAGGGATCACAAAACAGGTGAAAGTGGAGTCGGGGAGTACATGTTGTACGGACAGACCTGTAGCCATAAAATAGAATTTAGTTAGTTCATTTCATATGGCTTTATAAATCTAATTACTGTCTGTTAGTTTTGATATAGATTTTAAGAGCAGTAATACGAATTTCCATTTGAATGGTAAAAAGGCGATGATGACCGGTATTGATCAAAATCACCTGGCCGGTTAACATACATCAGATAACCGCTCTGGGTGCCGGGTGTATTTTTGAACAAATTACTCCCCGTGCTAATAGATCAGGCTTTATTGCAAAAATACAATCAACCCACACCCCGTTATACAAGCTACCCTACGGTGCCCTTCTGGCAGGAAGGGATCGATAGCGGTCGATGGTCATCAGCTGTTCAACAGCAGTTTTCCACTTGTAATAATGGCGAAGGGATCAGTTTATATCTTCACCTGCCTTTTTGTGAATCGCTTTGTACCTACTGCGGCTGTAACAAAAAGATCACTACCAACCATAAAGTAGAAGAAGTTTACCTGGAAGCCATTTTGAAGGAATGGCGTTTGTACCGTGAGATGATGCCGGCACCACCCGTGATCCGGGAACTGCACCTCGGCGGAGGTACCCCCACGTTCTTTTCTCCTGATAATTTAGACCGGCTGGTGTCGGCTATCCTAAAAGATTCTATTATACATGATGACTATGCCTTCAGTATTGAAGGCCATCCTAATAACACCACGCGGCAACACCTGGATGCCCTGTATCAGTTAGGTTTTCGCCGCATCAGTTACGGCGTGCAGGACCTCAACGCTGAAGTACAACGTATCATAAACCGCATACAGCCCTTTGAAAATGTACAGCAGGCTACGGAAGACGCCCGCGCCGCCGGTTTTACCGCGGTGAATTTTGATCTTATTTATGGGCTTCCCCGCCAGCATGGCGACCGCCTGGCACATACCATCATGCAATCGTTGAGTTTGCAGCCCGATCGGATCGCTTTTTACAGCTATGCGCATACACCCAGGGTGATCGATGCGCAACGATTGATCGATGAAAACGACCTCCCGTCGGCGGCTGAAAAGTTATCGCTTTACCTCTTGGGAAAAGAACTGATCTCGGCACAGGGATATGCCAATATTGGCATGGACCATTTTGCGCTGCCGAATGATGAATTGTATAAAGCCTGGCAAAAGCAGGCATTGCACCGGAACTTTATGGGCTATACCACGCAAAAAAGCGGTATGCTTCTGGGACTCGGTGTTTCAGCTATCAGTGATACCAGCACGGCCTTTGCCCAGAATGAAAAGACCTTGGGGGGATATTACAAGGCGATTCATTCGGGCAAGCTGGCCGTTCATAAAGGGTATTTCCTGAGTAAAGAAGATGAACTGTTCCGCCGTCACATCCTGGATATCGCCTGCCAGGGCCGTACACAGTTCAATACGTCCGATGGCAGGGAACTGGAACAATGGAGCCTACCTTTATTAAAAGACCTGCAAGACGACGGACTGGTTAACCTGAGTGCTGATTATGTGGAGGTTACAACCATTGGCAGGAATTTTATCAGAAACATCTGTAAGGCTTTTGACCTGCACCTGTTACGCCGCGATGCCGCCAGTCCGCAACAGACTTTCAGCAAGGCCATTTAATAGGTTGTTGAGCTTTATCAGCCCGGTCAATAATCAGCATCATGGTTTACGGGTTCGCCGGCCAATATCTTTGTAAGAGAAACTGGTAATTGATATTTAATAACCCGAAAAAAATTGCATATGCGTTTATCGATTTATGGAGAGCGGCTGATCACTGATGTGCAACATCAATTTGCCAGTGGTTATCCCTTTCTGAAGCTTGAATTCTTTAAGAGTATAGATTCCCGGCAAAAGCTATACCCCCGGCAAAAACAATTACCGGATGCCCTTCAATTAAAGGATGCCTGGACCGGAAAAAAAGGAGAGGGGGAATTGTTTATTGATGACGTAATGACGGTGTCGGCCCTGGAGAGTACTTTTTTAGATAAATTCGGTTTGGCGGCACAGGTATTTCGCCGCTCAGGAAATATCTGGCTTACAACGTCCATTACCAATGGCTGGACGTTGAAGCAGCAGAATGATCATGGCCGCGAGATCACTATCAGTATAAGACCCGACAGCACCCCGGCCGCTGATTAAAACAACAAATTACGCAGCTTGTCGGGCTGCTCAATTTTAATCTTACCGGCTTTGATCTCAATTAGTTTCTCCGATTTAAAATCGCTTAATGTGCGAATGAGCGACTCTGTAGCAGTACCTACATATTGTGCAATATCTTCCCGGGAAATATCGATGTTTTGCGGGGCCTGATTTGTTGTATTGAATTTCTGATGAATATCGATCAGGGCTTTCGCTACTCGTTTACGCAGAGACCCATATGCCAGCCGCATTAACCTCTCTTCTTTTTCTTTTACCTCTTTCGAGATCAGTTTTATGAATTTGGAAGCAATGTTCATGTCGTTGTATACGGCCTGTAAAAAATGGTCCTTGGGGATAGTGGTCACTTCCGCATCTTCCAGTACTTCGGCGGTATCGTCGTAATTGGTGTCTTCCAGCAAGGCTACGTGGCCAATATAATCACCGGTGCTGTACAGGTTGGTTATGTATTCTTTTCCATCTTCATGCACTTTGAAGGTCTTTATTTTGCCGCTTTTAACATAATACAGGTACTTGGGGCGTTTGCCTTCTTTGTACAGGTTCATTTTTTTGTTCAATCGCTCACTGTCGTATTGATCAGGATCGAGGGGCAGCATGCCCGAACCTTTCAGCTCTTTTATTAATTCATTGGCGCCTTTATCCCCCGCAGGATATTGCGTTTTGATGATGTCGAGTTTCTTTAACCTTACTTCAATGGCATTCAGCAGTTCTATATCGTCAAAAGGTTTACTGATATAATCATCGGCACCCATTTCCATACCTTTTCTGAAATCCTTGCGTTCGGCTTTTGCTGTCAGAAAAATAAAGGGAATGTGTTCCGTGTCAGGATTCTTTTTGAGCAGGTGTAAAACGCCATAACCGTCCAGCTCGGGCATCATAATATCGCAGATGATCAGGTCGGGTTTTTCCTTTATGGCTTTTTCCACGCCCTGTTTGCCGTGTTCGGCGCCAAATGCGTTATAGCCGGCGAGGCTTAAGATCTCTACTATGTTTTCCCTGATCTGGGTGTGGTCGTCGATAACTAAAATCGTTTTCATTCACTATCAGTATTATAGGTCGATAAAAATACAAATACGTGGAATAAAAGAACTGATAAAAGTCAGTTTTTTTCTTGATTCCCATCATTTACCTCCAAAATCGCAATAGCTAATTTAGTACTAAAATTTGTAGTATGCGAACGGCCGTTACCGGAAAGCAAACAGCATGTTACCATTGCGGAGAGAATTGTCAGGAAGGAAAGATAACCTCAGATGGGAAATATTTTTGTTGCGAAGGATGTAAAATGGTATACCAACTGTTGAACCAAAACGGTCTTTGCGAATATTACGACCTCAATGGCCAACCCGGCGCCAGTCAACGGATCACCGTACGAAAAGATAAATTCTCCTTCCTCGAAGTGGAGGATATTCAACGGCAGCTGATCTCCTTTAAGGATGACAAGCAAACCAATATAACATTTTACCTGCCGCAAATTCACTGCAGTTCCTGTTTGTACCTGCTGGAGAATTTACACAAACTGCATGCTGGCGTCATCAGCGGCGTGGTAAACTTTACCCGCAAGGAAGTAGCCATTGTTTTTGATCATAATAAGATCTCCTTACGAAAAGTGGCAGAACTGTTAACCAGTATCGGATACGAACCTTATATCAGTTTGAATAACCTTGGTCTGAAAAAAACGCCGCTTGACCGGCAAATGATCTACCGGTTAGGGATAGCAGGGTTTTGTTTTGCCAATATTATGCTGACCAGTTTTCCCGAATACCTGGGACTGGAAGGGGCGGAAAGATCGCTTCAGGGAATTTTCCGCACCTTGAATTTTATCCTGGCATTACCGGTGTTTTTCTACAGTGCATTTCCTTTTTTCAGTTCCGGCTGGAAAGCATTAAAACATAAACACCTTAATATAGATGCACCCATTGCGCTGGCCATTCTTATCACCTATAGCCGAAGTGTATATGAAGTTTTAAGCGGAACGGGGGGCGGTTATTTTGACTCCATGTCGGGCATTGTATTCTTTATGTTGGTGGGCAGGGTTTTCCAGGATAAGACCTACCAGCAGCTGTCGTTTGAACGTGATTTCACTTCTTATTTCCCCGTGGCAGTTTCAGTATTGAAGGATGACAAAGAAATTCCTACTGCACTGCCAGATATAAAAGTGGGCGACACCCTGGTCATTCATAATGAAGAACTGATCCCCGCCGATGGCATTCTTACCCGCGGAAAGGGTTTTATTGATTATAGTTTTGTTACCGGGGAGTCGGTACCCGTTACCAAAGAAATGGGCGAGATCGTATACGCTGGTGGCAAACAAACAGGCAGCGTTATGGAAATACTCGTGGTAAAAGAAGTAGCGCAGAGTTACCTGGCCAAACTTTGGTCAGACAATGATCTGAAAAAAAGAGAAGAGAAGAATGGTTCCTTTGTGCAACTGCTTAGCCGCTGGTTCACCTTTATCGTATTTGGTATTGCTACCATAGCAGCCGTTTACTGGTCTGTTTTCGACAGTAGTAAAGTGTGGAATGCCATTACCGCGGTCTTAATTGTGGCCTGCCCCTGCGCTTTATTGCTTTCCAATACGTTTACCAATGGCGTTATCCTGCGCATTTTGGGCCGTAATAAATTCTATTTACGCAATGCCCAGGTTATTGAAGAAATGGCAAAAATAGACCATATCGTTTTCGATAAGACCGGTACCCTTGCTGCGGCCCACGACCAGGAAATAGCATACTTTGGAAAGCCATTAAGCAACCGGCAATTGTTGCAGATAGCCACACTGGCTGCGAACAGCAACCACCCGTTGAGTAAAGCACTCGTAAATCATATTGGCAGAAAAGGAAAAATGCCGGTTAACAATTTTATTGAAATTACCGGTATGGGCATCGAAGGGCAGGTGGGCGATCATTTTATAAAACTGGGCGCTTACACGTATGTAACAGGTAAGGCTGATCAACCGGAAGGAACAGCGGTATACGTTTGTTATGATCAGGCCTTACAGGGCTGTTTCCAGTTCAGTAACCAGTTCAGGGAATCGGTACCGGAATTGGTAAAAAGCCTGAAGCCAAAATACGGGCTGTCGGTTTTGTCGGGCGATAATGAAGGCGGTAAGACCAAACTGGAGCGGTTATTGGGCTATGACAGCGTTATACTTTTTAATCAAAGACCTGAGGATAAATTACATTATATACAATCTTTGCAAATACATGGCAAAAAAGTAATGATGGTAGGGGATGGGTTGAACGATGCCGGTGCGTTAATACAGAGCAATGTTGGTATTGCCGTAACGGAAGATTGTAATAATTTTACACCAGCCAGCGATGCTATTATTGATGCTGGCCAGTTATCAAGGATCCCCGTTTTTATAAGACTTTGCAAAGTCAATAAACGGATTGTTTTAGTGAGTTTTATTTTATCCATTGCCTACAATATAATCGGAATCTCCTTCTCCGTTCAGGGCGATCTGTCGCCGCTTATTGCAGCTATACTCATGCCTGCAAGTTCGCTAAGTATTTTGCTGGTCACTTTTGGCAGTGGAAATATTGCTGCCCGTCTATTGAAATGTTGAAGCATTTCTTCCGTACAACATGATCAAAATCAGTTTTTGTTTTGAGGCTTGTCATTCAATAGATAGGCCCCCGGGAATAGTTTTGTGCAAGATAATTACAACATTATGAGTGCCATAGTGATACTTCTTATAGCAAGTATATCAGTGTCGGCTATTTTCCTGGCTGCTTTTATCTGGAGTGTACGCTCCGGTCAATATGATGATGATTTTTCACCACCCCAACGCATTTTGTTCGATAATCAGACAAACACGCCATTGAGCGACAACAACAGTAAACAGAAAGCTGAATTATAAAAATTCAAACCAGTAGTTCCTTATGCAAGTTGAAAAGTTTTATTACGACAACAAGATTGTTAAATGGTTTGCGATGGCAACGGCCATCTGGGGCATAGTAGGCATGCTGGCCGGTTTGTATGCTGCTATTCAATTGTACGCCCCCGGTACAGCCTTTAGCTTTGCACCCACCACATTTGGCCGTGTACGCCCGGTACATACCAATGCCGTCATTTTTGCTTTTGTTGGTAACTGTATTTTTACCGGTGTTTATTACTCCCTGCAACGTCTTTGTAAAGCGCGCATGTACAGCGATAAGTTAAGTAAGCTGCACTTCTGGGGCTGGCAGGGGATTATTGTAGTGGCTGCGGTGACCTTGTTGCTGGGATATACCACCGGAAAGGAATATGCTGAACTGGAATGGCCAGTTGATATTGCCATTACCCTGGTTTGGATAATCTTTGGTATCAACATGTTTGGCACCATTATAAAAAGAAGGGAGCGTCACCTGTATGTGGCTATCTGGTTTTATATCGCCACCTGGGTTACGGTAGCGTTGTTGCATATTGTGAATTCTGTTGAGATACCTGTTTCCTTTTTTAAAAGCTACAGCTGGTATGCTGGTGTGCAGGATGCACTGGTGCAATGGTGGTATGGGCACAATGCGGTAGCTTTTTTTCTTACTACTCCCATTCTTGGCCTGATGTATTATTTTCTGCCGAAAGCAGCCAACAGACCTGTGTATTCTTATCGGCTTTCTATCATTCACTTCTGGGCTTTGATCTTCCTTTATATCTGGGCTGGTCCACACCACTTATTATATACCGCTTTACCCGATTGGGCACAGTCGCTCGGTACCGTTTTTTCCATTATGCTGTTGTTGCCTAGCTGGGGCGGGATGCTCAATGGCTTGTTTACCTTGCGGGGTGCCTGGGATAAAGTAAGGGAAGACCCTGTGTTGAAATTCTTTGTGGTTGCCATTACCTGTTATGGTATGGCCACTTTTGAAGGTCCCTTACTGTCATTGAAAAGTGTAAATGCGATCTCACACTTTACCGACTGGACCATCGCCCACGTGCATATCGGCGGTTTGGGCTGGAATGGTTTTATGGCCTTTGGTATGTTGTACTGGCTGGTGCCACGGATGTGGGGCACATCGCTGTATTCAAAGAAATTAGCTACCAATCACTTCTGGCTGGGTACTATCGGTATCGTGATCTATGCAGTACCGCTATACTGGGCTGGTTTTGCGCAGGCGCAAATGTGGAAAACCTTTACCGAAGAAGGACAGTTGAAATTCCAGTTCCTGGAAACCGTGACCCATATTGTTCCCATGTATATTACCCGTAGCATCGGGGGGACTTTGTACCTCATTGGCGCCTTACTGATGGTGTATAACCTGTTAAAGACCGCCGCTAAAGGGTATTTTATCGCTGATGAAATTTGTGAAGCAGCGCCTTTACACAAAGAGACCAGCCACGCCCGGGAACACTGGCATCGCTGGATAGAGAAAAAGCCCATGACCCTGTTGGTATTCAGTCTGATCGTAGTGGCTATTGGCGGCGCTATTGAAATGGTACCCACCTTCCTGGTAAAAGAAAATGTGCCCACCATTGCCAGCGTAAAACCCTATACGCCGCTGGAATTGCAGGGCCGGGATATTTATGTACGGGAAGGTTGTTATACCTGTCACTCACAAATGATCCGTCCGTTCCGCGATGAAGTGGCCCGTTATGGTGAATATTCCAAAGCCGGTGAATTTGTATATGACCATCCCTTCCAGTGGGGGTCAAAAAGAACGGGACCCGATCTGGCACGTGAGGGTGGTAAATACCCCGACAGCTGGCATTACAACCACATGATGGACCCCCGGATCATGTCGCCTGGCTCTATTATGCCATCGTACAGCTGGTTGCTGGATAATAAAATTGATACGGCTTCCACTCCGGCCAAGATCCGCGCCATGCAAACCATGGGGGTACCTTACCCGGCAGGCTACGACAAACAGGCAAACGCAGACCTGATGACACAGGCCAACAGTATCAGGCTGAGTTTAAAAATGGATAAAATTGAAACGCCCAAAGATGTAGAGATCGTAGCGGTGATCGCTTATCTGCAACGTCTGGGAAAAGATATAAAGGCAATGCCTAAAGAGCAAACTGCTAAAAACTAATTATATGAAGTTTATACACTATTTAGAAAAGATAACCGGTGTAAGCATTTACCCACTGACCTCCTTTGTACTATTCGGTCTTTTCTTTCTGGTAATGTTGATCTGGGTATTGAAGAGCGATAAGAAATTGATCCATGATATCAGCCGTATTCCTTTAGACTAACCTCCTTAAAACTTGTATAACATGCGTAAAGCAGTTGCTGCATTGACCGTCCTCTTATTCACTGCGCCATTTGTAATGGCGAAAGGTGGTGGTCATGCCCCTATAGAATCCTCCCTTTATAATCCGTTTATCGTAACCCTGATAATCATAATGATCATCCTGTTGCTGGCTATTGGATTACTGGCCCATGTGTTGTTGGGTGCCGCCAGTTATTATTACCAGCGGCAAAAGGAAACTGCTCAAAAAAGCGCCAGCAGTACTACGCTGAAGGCGCTTTCGATCATAGCGCTGCTGTTTGTAGCAGCGCCCTCTTTTGCCCAGGACGGAGACGCCACTGTTGCAGCGGTACAAACTACCAGCTCTTATGGCGGACTGTCTGCCACTACCTTTTATTTTATGACGGGGGTAATTGCGGTAGAAATACTGGTGCTTTTTGTACTGCTGTACCAGTTGCGCGTTTTCCTGGCAAAAGGAAAGAAACAAGCCGAAGAAGCTGCCGGGGTCATCGCATACAAACCAAAACCTGCTATCAGTTTTTGGAATAAGATGAATAGTTTTCAGCCACTTGAAAGGGAATCACAGATCGATACGGGACACGATTATGATGGCATCCGGGAACTGGATAACCGGTTACCACCGTGGTGGTTGTATGGGTTTTATATCTCTATTATTGCTGCCGGTATTTATCTCTGGCGTTACCATGTATCCCATTCCGGACCCTCAAGTATTGAAGAATATCAGATAGCTATGAATGAGGCTGAAGTACAAAAAGCGGCTTACCTGAAAAATTCAGCCAATAACGTTGATGAAAACACCGTAAAGGTATTAACAGCAGCGGCAGATATTGAAGGCGGACAAAAAGTATTTGCACAAAACTGTGCTGCCTGTCATGGTAAGGCGGGGGAAGGGGTTGTAGGACCGAACTTAACGGATGATTACTGGTTACACGGTGGCAGCATTAAAGATGTCTTCAAAACTATCAAGTACGGCTGGCCCGATAAGGGGATGCGCAGCTGGAAAGACGATCTGTCGCCCGTGCAAATAGCGCAGGTAGCCAGTTATATTAAATCCATACACGGTACCAACCCGCCCAATGCAAAACCACAGCAAGGCGATCTGTACAAAGAAGAAGAAGGCAATAAAACCGACTCAGTTAGCAATAAAGCGACTGAAGTCACTAAAAAATAAATTGTGGGATCTGACTCTAAAATATCACCCGCTGTAAGTGAAGAAAAGGAATCTTTTCGCGACCGAATTGCCACGGTTGATGCCAGTGGTAAACGGAAATGGGTATATGCGCAAAAACCAAAAGGTAAATTATATTCCTGGCGCAGCTGGATCAGCGGGGGATTCTTTTTATTGTTCTTTGCGTTACCATTCATATACGTCCGTGGGCGCCCTTTATTCCTTTTTGATGTAACAGAAGCGCATTTTATCATCTTTGGTAAGGTGTTCTGGCCGCAGGACTTTTTCATCTTTGGTCTGGCTATGGTCACGTTTATTGTGTTCATAGTATTGTTTACCGCCGCCTTTGGTCGTTTATTTTGCGGCTGGGTTTGTCCGCAGACCATTTTCATGGAAATGTTCTTTCGCAAAATTGAATATGCTATCGAAGGCAACGCGGCCGAACAACGGTTACTGGCGCAGGCCCCCTGGACGGGCACGAAGATCTTTAAGAAAACCAGTAAACACCTGGTGTTTTATTTAATGTCGTTCATCATTGCCAACTTTTTTCTGGCATATGTTATCGGCATTAAAGAGTTGGGAAAAATAATTACCGAACCGGTTTCGCAGCATGTTGGCGGCCTGTTCTCCATCATGATCTTTTCCGGTGTTTTTTATGGTGTATATGCCTTCTTTCGAGAACAGGTGTGTACGGTTATTTGCCCATATGGCCGGTTACAGGGGGTACTAATGGACCGCAACTCGATGATCGTTGCCTATGATCATAAACGCGGTGAGCCAAGAGGAAAATTCAATAAGAAGGTTGAGCGTGACCTGGGCGATTGCATCGATTGTAACCAATGTGTAAAGGTTTGTCCTACCGGCATAGATATTCGTAATGGCAACCAAATGGAGTGCGTAGGTTGTACTGCCTGTATCGATGCGTGCAATGCCATCATGGATAAGATCAATAAGCCATTGGGGCTTATTCGGTATGCGTCGGAGAATGGCATTGAGAACCGAGAACCATTGCGGTTCACCGGCCGTATGAAATTGTATTCCGTTTTGCTGACCGGTTTGCTGGGGGTGTTGTGTGTGTTATTATATACCCGGAAAGAAATAGATGCTACAGTAATGCGCACGCCCGGGATGTTGTACCAGCAACGGGGCGCCGACAGCGTATCGAACCTGTACAACATTAAGGTGGCTAATAAGACCATTTACAAAGTACCCCTGCAGCTGAAACTGGAAGGCATTGACGGGACCATAGAAATTATTGGGGAACACCATGCTATTGCTGTAAAGGAAGAAGGACAGGGGGATGGTACTTTCTTTGTGGTGCTGCCTGCAAGCAGCATTCATTCCCGGAAACAACCTATTAGCATAGCCTTGTACAATGGCAATGAGAAAGTTGATGTGATAAAAACAAATTTCCTTGGTCCGGTTAGTAATTGATTACTATAAAACAATTTAATATGACACTGAATTGGGGACATAAGCTGATAGGGGTATTCCTGATCTTTGTAGGTAGCATGTCGTACCTGGTATACCGTTGTATGAATACAAATTACGACCTTGTTTCAAAGGATTATTATAAGGAGGAATTGTCGTACCAGCAGGTAATTGATGGTGAAAGCCGGGCAAACCAGTTAGGGAAAAAGTTAAGTATTACACAAACAGGAGAGACCGTTGTACTGCAATTGCCCAATGAAATGAAAAATACTGCGGTAAAAGGTACTGTGTGGTTTTATTATGCGCCTAATGCAGCCCGGGATAGAAAGATAGAATTGGCGGTAAATGCCGCTGGCGAACAATCGATCAATAGTAATTTCTTCCAGCCTGGCAAATATATCGTAAAGGTGAAATGGGAGAGCAGCGGGAAGCAATATTATGCCGAGGAATACTTAACCATACAATAAGTAAATATGTGGTCGATAGTTATAGCGGGTTTGTTGTTGGGGCTTGTAAGCAGCCTGCATTGCATAGGCATGTGCGGGCCGCTGATGATGGCCCTGCCCGTATCTCATATGACCAAAAGAAAACAGGTACTGGCCATCTTTTTATATAATACAGGACGGATAGTTACCTATTCGCTGATAGGGGTTTTGCTGGGACTGGCCGGACGTAGAATTTACCTGGCCGGTTTTCAGCGATGGTTCTCTATTACCCTGGGAGTTATAATATTGCTGGCGGTTATCCATTTTTATTTTAAACACACTGCCATTCAACCCCAATGGCTGCAATGGGTATATGCACAGGTGCGGCAGTTGATGTTCCGTTTTTTACAGTCAAAAAGAATGAGCGGTTACCTGTTCCTGGGTATTGCTAACGGGTTATTGCCCTGTGGCATGGTGTACCTGGCAGTAGCAGGAGCTTTAACGGCTACCTCTGTGGGGGGCAGTGTATTGTTTATGTTTGTATTTGGCGCCGGCACATTGCCTGCTATGTTGCTGTTAGGCGTATTTGGGATGCGGATCACTTTGCCGGTACGGCAGCAACTAAAAACGGCCATCCCTTTTATGATGGCCGCTATGGCGATAATATTGATCTTACGCGGGCTTAACCTGGGTATCCCATTCATCAGTCCGGTTATTGCCGATGTACCCGGGAATGTGATCTCCTGTCATTGACAGCTTCGGGGTTCCGGGTTTCAAGTTCCAGGTTCAGAGTTTTCAGTTTAAAGTGTTGCTTTCTGGATTTTAAGTCTCAGTTATTAGGTTCGTATGTTACTAGGTTGTTGGGTTACTGAGTGTATCCTGACCGGAAGCGAAGGACTTTGATTTTCCACCCGGACAGCCGCGACGGAGCGTCTGCCATTTGCCGTCTGTCGTTTGCTCTCGGCTGAGCTAAAACCGATTGCTGAAGTGGTCTCAAAGTTCGCGAACCCTTTCACGTTTCATGCTTCCGTTTCTTTCAGCGCAGGCAGCTCCAGCGTAATAGTAGTGCCTTTGTTCAATTGGCTTTCCAACTGAATGGCGCCCTGCAACAAACCTACATACCGGCTTACAATATGTAACCCAAGACCAGTTCCCTGAATGTTGATGGCGTTCCGTCCTCTGAAAAAACTGGTGAACAAATGTTGCTGGTCCTCTTCAGAAATACCAATACCCTCATCCCTCACCGACAACACCAGTTTGTTATCAGTCAGTTCGGTTTGTAACCATACGGAACCATTCTCAGGTGAGAATTTGATGGCATTGCTTAACAGGTTGATAAGAATGTTCCTTAATAATTTCTTATCTGTTATAAATGAACCACTGCCATTACAGGTCAACTGGATCTGCTGGCCTTTCTTTATAATGGCCTTTACTTCTTCTGTCACTTCCTGCAGGAATTCCTTTATTTCGAATGGTTCGGTTTTTATATGAACTTTTCCTTCTTCCAGTTTGCCCAACGAAAGAAAATCTTCCAGCAGGTCGTTGAGGTGTTTAACAGAGTCTTTGATGATGTTGATATGCCGTAATCTTTTATCCTGGTCTTCTGGCTGGTTGTACTTAGACGCCAGTGCCGCGGATGACAATACCGTACTAAGCGGCGTACGGAATTCATGCGAGGCCATGGATACGAACCGGGATTTTATTTCATTCAGTTCTTTTTCTTTATCCAGCGCCTCGCTTAAATTCCTTTGCGATTTCTCCAGCTCCTGTAGGGCTTCCTTCAGGATCATAGTTCGTTCTTCCACCTTGCTTTCCAGCTCGGCATTTAACTTTCGCATGTCGCTTGTCATCTGCTCCAGCTGCTTTTGCTGCGACAGGATATTCTGTTCTATCTTTTTCCGGTGGGTAATGTCGACAATAAAGGCAATTACAAACAGCTCTTCGTCCCGTTTGTAAAAACTAAGGCTTACCTCCACGGGGATCTCTGAACCGTCTTTACATTTTCCATACAGGTCGCGGCCATGACCCATTACCCGGTGTTGTGGGTGTTGATAAAAGCTTTCCCGCAATTCCGAATGGTGATGGTGATACCGCGTGGGGATCAGGATCTCAATGTGTTTGCCGATCAATTCAGTATCATTATAACCAAAAGTCCGTTGTGCGGCAGGGTTTATCAGTACAATTTTCCCTTCGCCATTGGTAAGTACAATGCCTTCCGTAGCATGCACAAATAAGGCAGACAGGTGTGTGGCATCTATATTTTTCATGGGAACGAACTTACAAAAAAAGGATGCCCGGTTTTATAAATACAACAGCTTTTTTTCCATTTCAATGGCCCGGGGGAAAAGAATGGTATTTTCCAGGTGCATATGTTGAACCAGATCGCTGTCTATTTCAAGCAGCTTTAAAAAGGTTACGCGGTGGTTGGTACAGGATTGCTCGGGCCAGGTATAGGAGTTGGTGAGTTTGCGCATTCTGGCAAGCACTTTGTTGATTGACTCATGCTCATGGTTCATCACGTTTTCTACCGGCTTTCGCAAGGTGCGTACCAACAGACCTGCATACGCCTCCTTATTATCATAAGCGTGCGCAATTTGTTTAATGTAAGGAAAGATAATATCTTCCTCGTGTTGCAAATGCGGTAACATTTCCAGGGTGAGGCTTTTGAATACCAAGACCAGTTCTGTAAGCTCAGGATAATTTTTATAGTGTCCTTCTGCAAATTTTTCCAACTGGTCTTTGGTATCAGGCAACACCTGTTTCAAATAGGCGTGGTGAATGTTGACAATATAATCTATGAGGAAATCGATGTCCCATTTTTCAAAAGGCAGGTTATTGGGGATACTAATGGGATGTATCGATTGTTCCAGCTCATTTATTATAGCTGTAAAATCAAGGTCTTTTGATTCACAAACCATTTGCAATGGAAATTTACCTGCGCAACAATATTCAATGCCATATTTCCTAAATACGGCGGCCGTTCGGTAATCGTTGTTCACAATATCTGAAACGGATGAAAGCGGACTTATTTTCCGTACTGTATTCATTTTTTTCCAATCTTATTATCAAATGCAAAATAGAATTTAGCTTTTGCCTGGTAGCTGACTTTCGTCAGGTTTGTATGATTTTAAAAATGAATATCAACGGGAGATTGCAAAATGATTTTTGCACTACCTTCACTTGAAGCACCAAAGAACATGAGAAAACTATTATTTCCTTCTTTGTTATTTGCCTTTATTATCAGCGGTTGTTTGTCAGGAATAGCCCAGTCCGCCGGGAAGCAAAAAGCTGGCAATCCTGTTTTCCCGGGATGGTATGCCGATCCGGAAGGCGCTATTTTTAACAAACAATACTGGATCTATCCGACTTATTCTGCGCCTTACAACCAACAGGTGTTTATGGATGCTTTCTCTTCAAAAGACCTGGTAAACTGGACCAAACACGAACACATTGTAGATACAGCGGCTATAAAATGGGCAAATCGGGCCATGTGGGCGCCTGCTATTATACACAAGGATGGGAAATATTTTTTGTTTTTTGCCGCTAATGATATTCAAAACGAGCAGCAGCCAGGTGGTATTGGCGTAGCTGTTGCCAATAAACCGGAAGGCCCGTTTAAAGATTACCTGGGCAAACCATTGCTCGATAAGATCGTGAACAAGGCCCAGCCTATAGATCAGTTTGTATTTCACGACAAGGATGGTCAATATTACATGATCTACGGCGGCTGGGGGCATTGTAACATTACCAAACTAAAAAATGATTTTACCGGGCTGGTGCCGTTCGAAGATGGAAATACTTTCCGCGAGATCACGCCAAAAGGTTATGTGGAAGGGCCTATTATGTTTATCCGAAACAATAAATATTATTTTATGTGGAGTGAAGGTGGCTGGACGGGACCTGATTACAGGGTGGCTTATGCGATAGGTGATTCGCCGTTTGGACCTTTTGAGCGTATTGGGACCGTATTACAACAGGATGCTGCGGTGGCTACAGGTGCAGGTCATCATTCCGTACTTCAAATTCCAGGTAGCAATGACTGGTATATAGTATATCACCGCCGGCCTCTTGGCGAAACCGACGGTAATCATCGGGTAACCTGTATAGAAAAAATGGAGTTTGATGAAAATGGATTCATCAAACCGGTTAAAATCACTTTTGAAGGCGTACCCAAAAAGAAGTTGCAGTAATCGATCGGTGCTTTTACTGCTTACTTATACATGCTATGGTTTACACGCAGTTTCCTGCAGTTTCAGTGTAGAGCTGAAGTCAAGCGAATCAACGTTTTTGAAATGCTGTTTGCCATTCTCCTCCACAATATCACCATACCCTTCGATAAAAGTATTGCCGGTTTGTTTGAACGCAACCTGGCGGATAGATTGGCTGCCTTCAGCCATAAAGGTATAATCAGCCACCAGTAAGTCGCCTTTTAAAGTTCCCTGAATGGTGCCTTTGTTGCTGTCTTTCTCCTTTAACAGGTAAACAAGCGTTCCTGTTACATTTTCACCTGTCCGAACCAGTTTCAGGGTAATGGTGTCGGCTGCAGTTGCATACTGATAACAGCTAACAGCTGAATCTGCTTTTGCAACAGCTGGTGCTTCGGCTTGTTTTTCGGTTTCTTTTTCTGTTTCCTTTGGCTGTGAATTACAGGCTGCGAGTAATACCAACAGAACCGGGAAGTGGGTTGTTTTCATATAATATGTTGATTCAAGTTGCGGCGAAAATAAAGAAAAACCGCAATCTGAGATCAATGTCGATATTCCCCCTGCTATCTTATCAAAATAAATGTTCCCTTTCTATTCATGGGTCTTCCTTTATAATCAATGGCTTGTACTATATAAACAAAGGAGCCGGCATCTGCTTTGGCCCCATTGAAGGTGCCATCCCAGCCTTTATTATAGTCGGTAGTTCGAAAGACCAGCTGTCCCCAACGGTTATATATGGCCAGGAAGCCAAAGGTCCTGAGTCCGGTAGGGATTACTTTAAACAGGTCATTTTTACCATCGTTATTGGGGGTGAATGCAGTGGGTACAAATAACTCAGGGCCGGCATATCGCTTAACCAGGATGTCTGTTTGTTTTTTACAGCCTTTGTCAGTAACAGTATATAACTGATAAACCTGATCGTGGCCCAGTATAGCGATCGGTTTTTCAACATCACCCCGGTCGAGCCCCGATAGTGGCGACCAGGTGTATTTCATATTGGGTTCGCCATGGGCATCCAGCTCAATGGGTTCATTGTATGGGGCTGTAGTATCTTTTCCCGGTTCAGAAGCGTTTTCGAAAATAGTAATGGGGCGGATGACGGTGTCCTTACAACCTTTGTCGGTATAGCCGATCAGCGTCAGGGTCCAGTTGCCATTATTGAAAAAGGTTTTTGTGATTCTGGGTCCGCGTTGTTGAAACGACCACTTGTCCCAGTTCCAGGTCCAGTTGGCCACATTGCCCGCTACATCAATAGCCGTAAAGTTTATAGGAAGATAAACACAGGAATCACTCATTTCCATTTTGATGGTTGCTTTGGGGTAGATCTCAAAACTATGTTCCACTGGCGGGCTTTGGCAGCCAAAATTGTTTTCTGATACAAGCTGTACTTTATGCATGCCGGCATTGAAGTGGAGTGTTGGGTTTTGTGGGTCTACCGTGTAAGAATTATCAACAGTCCAGTTCCATTTAGACACCACTTCACCTGCTGAACCGGCAGGCATTTGTGACTGGTCCCTGAACCAGATCGTTTCATTATTGCACATCAGGTCGCCATAATTGAATTCAGGCAGGGGTTTAAAACGCACGTAGATCAGGTTACTGGTTGTATCAGAGCGGCAACCTTCGTAGGTGGAAACCGCCAGCCTAATCGGGAACGTTCCCCCGGGGGGCGCCAAAAACGACGTAGGCGTTTTACCCGTAGTTATTTTTCCATTGATATTCCACCACCAGGTAGCAATGCCTGTTGCATATATTGGTAAGATAGAAGACCTATCGGTTAACGTTATAAATGTTTGATTTTCGCAGATGGGATCGGGATACACAAAAGCCGCCGTTGGTTTGGGAATTACGGTCACCTGGTTTGATTCTTCTTTTGAACAGGACCTGAACTGGGTAGTATTGGTTGCTTTTAATTTTACCTTATAAACGCCGCCTACGGTAAAGCGGTAATTAGTAAGGGTGTTGAGTGTTGTATCTGTATTTCCATCATCAAAATCCCAGGTATATACCGGGTTGACCAAATTGGTGGTGGTGTTGGTGAAAATATAATTGTTCCCCACCACACACTGTCTATAATTGTTTATAAGGAACGAGGTATTGGGCGTTTCGCTTACATTCACGGTTATTTCCCTTCTGAACCCTTCACAACCATACAGCGCTTTTTGTGAAACATAATATTTTACGGTACCCGGGACCGTTGTGGCTGGAACAGGCGCGTCAGAAGTAGGGATGCCACCTGTGGGTGTTGTATACCACATCAATTGATGCCCCGGTAAAACGGATGCCACCAATGGCTCCGCGATTTCATGCTGACATAAATTAACTGTAGTGACCGCATCGGGCGTATCAGGCACAGGGTAGGGTTGAACATATGCCTGTAAGGTATCGCGGCAACCGAAACCAGGATAGGGCTCTACATCCACATAAAAAACACCCGTGGTAACCGGGGGTGGACTTAACGTCATTGACTGACCATGACCTATTATCTGTTTGTAATCAGAGGAGTACCAGGTGTAATATTGAAATCCGAATGGGGCGTCAAGAATAAGTGAATTGGTCTCTATACAATACGGCGCTGTAGCCAGAATGTTGGAACAGGCGCTGGCTACATCAAGATAAGCATAACCAAAATGACCTTTATAGGTACAATCGGCCGTGCGGAACTCAAGGCGGACCAGGTGACCACCCATACCGGCAAATTGAAGGGAGGTGGGCGTCCAGCCTTTATATATAACGCGCTCGCCCCCTGGCGAACTCTTTTTTGACACAGTAAAACCAGGCAAACGTGCCGTAGACACATAATCAAAAGAAGCGCAGTTGATAAGGGACCCGGTAACTACATCATAAGCGGTTACAAAAAAACGGGGTTGCGCCTGATACTCGTGATTCGGATCCTCCAGTACTACCGCATAAAAATAAGTGAAGGTAAACGTGTCAACCGTATTGGGCACTTCAAACGTATAGGAAATGGCTTCAGCCTGTGCCCCGTTTATATCATTTCCCAACTGAACGGAGTAGTTGCCACCATATGGACATAGTTTTGGAAATCCTCCATATTGGTCTTTTCCCGGATTGTTAAAGGAAGAAATAATTGTATGCCGGTTGTTCTCAGGTTGTGACAGCGTAAGATTCATTCTGTTCTTTCCATCAAAAGTGGTATCAACATAACCTGTAAAACATTCCCAGCCATCGAAATTACCTTTTTCAAAATCAAGATTGGGTGGACAGGAAGATTGGCTATAAGCGTTGGAAAGGAAACATAAAAAAATAAAAAGACAGCAGGCTACGGATCTTGCCTTACACATCAAGCTGGTTAATTGGGGTGTCAATGCCACTGAGCTAATCTTATGGTTTGGGAAGCCTGGGATTATTGGAGGTAAGGTAATACCTTTTTTTAGAGAAAAAAAGCAGCGGGTTTTCGTACTTGTACGGTAAACCGCTGCTTTATACAGTTATTGGCAAAATCAACACACCTATTGTCAATAAGCGCGCAGATATATGTCTAAAAAAATTATAGACCGCGGGCAAGTTTAAGGGTTTCCAGATCGGTTTCACCCGTATTAAAAAAACGCCGGGCACCTTCTTTGCCGTTTTCAACCAATGCCGTTATTGTTTTCCTGGGTAGCTTACGCACCCTGCCGGAAAGGTTTAAATTGTCAATGGCTATTGTTCTTCGAATACTGTTTGGGTTGGTAACTTCCGGATTGGCCTTGTCTATCAGGGTGTGGTATAATGCTTTTAAATAATCGGTCATGTTGTCGATCTCAAATGGATAAACACCAGGCTGTTGCGCATTGTATTTGATCTGTTCGGGTATCTCCATCAGTAAACCCAGCGTTTCCCGGTTCTCGAACGCGGTGTTGGTATAAGCTGCCCGATCGTTTACATACCTCGCAGAATCAAATAGATAGATGGGGTAATTGCTTAATACGCCCCCATCTACCATTACGTGCAGCAATTGCTTCCCGGCTGGCTTTTTATATACCCGGCCACTATCATCCATCAGTACAGCCCGGTAGTACAGCGGTATAGATAAGGAAATGCGAACGGCATCACAGATCCGCATGTTTGGATAGTGCTCGTATGAAAAAACACGTAACGTTTGATAAGTTAGATCGGTACCGGTTATATACAGGTCCTTATATCCTTTTTGGGCACTTAGGGCATGCAGTTCGGCAAAAGTGATCTGGCCGTTACCGGTTTTAGCGGCAATCAATCCTTCCATCCAATGCGCGATCTTTTCACCTTTATACCAGCCAAATTGTTTACGCAAACGATGGATGCCGCCTGGTAGCATACCGCCGCCATCATTAAACTGCTTTAAAGGGATATGCGCGGTCAACTCGATGATCTCAGTGGAGGAATAACCAACCGCCAGCAACGCGCCCTGGATGGCGCCTACGGAGGTGCCGGCTACCCGTTGAATCTTTTGCAAAATGCCCATGCTGTCAAGCACCTGCAAGGCGCCTGCATACGCAAATCCTTTTACCCCCGCACCTTCCATCACCAGGTTCCGGTATTGAAAAGTTTGAGCCCGGGTACTGGAAAAAGCAATGATTGACATTGCCAGCATGACCATTTTTTTCATCAGGATGCTATTTGTCAGCCAAGATACAGGAGCAAACGTCAACAAAGTGCTAAAACTGTACCCGCTTTTTATACCACTGCACAGCGATGGACTGAATTATGATGCCGTTTTTATTTGGAGTAAGTGATCTTATTAGTACCAATGCCGGTAAGTATAAGCGATTTCCAGGGTGCGGGCAGACCGGTCTTTAATTGTACAATACCTGTTGGGGTAATGGACAATCCGCCAAATCCATTCAACATCGCTTGCAACATCCCACCGGCGCCTGTGGCAAAATAGGGATTGGTACCGCCGGCTGTTTCTGCTATCACGCCAAAGGGCGGCAGCAGGTTGGGCGTATATCCATTTTTAAAAGCGTTGTATGCTTTGTCGGGCATCCCCAGGCGGGAATATAAAATGGAAAAGATGGCATGCGTCATGGCGGGTCCTTCACCCACCCGGCCCTCATAATAGTCCAGGTCTTTTTTGATGTTTTGGCTGCTGGAGACCTCCGTAAGCGGATAGGCCAGCAGGTTAACGTCGGCCTGTTTTATTTTTTCCCCGGCATAGGCGGTATGTTCTTTGGTAACCCCATCGGCAAATTTTTCTATGGGGATGTTGCTGACCACTGTCTGCCAGTCGGGGTCGGGGGTAATACCTAAGAGCGTGGCTGCCTGGGTAGCAAAGCGTAGGTTGGCTTTTGCCGCTGCATTGGTGAACGCATTGTTGTCAACATTCTCGGCCCACTCATCGGCAGCTACTACGTTCTTTATATCATAATGATTTGGGCCATTTCTTTCCACTCGGCTGGCCCAGAAATCGGCAGTGGCTTTCAGTAAGGGATATCCCCGTTGCCGCAGCCACTCTTTGTTTTGAGTAACACAATAATAATTCCAGGCGGCTATGCCAATATCGGCGGTGATATGATGTTCAAAGGGGCCCGATAGCGCCCATACCGGTGTTTCCTCATTACCACTGGCAGCGCTTTCCCAGGGAAACATGGCGCCTTTATACCCGTGTGACCAGGCATTGTGTTTGGCGGCTTCCAGCCGTTGATACCGATATTCAAGTAATGATTCGGCTATGGAGGGTTGCAACAGCAACAGTGCCGGGAACATCCAGAGTTCCGTATCCCAGAAGGAATGCCCATTATAACCAAGACCGCTCAATCCCATGGGTGAGAGCCCATAGGCGCTTCCTGCCCGCGCAAAGGCGTACAGGTGATAGATCATGCTGTGCACCTGTTTTTGCACCGTATCATCACCGGTGATAACAATATCGCTTTTCCATAGGTCCTCCCAGGCTTTATTATGATGGTCCAATAACCGTTTTTCACCTTCCAGCGTGGCAAACAATGTAAGGCGTTCCGCCTCGTTTAACGGATCGTCGTGCTGCGCAGAAGTGATGGTGGAACCTACAATGCCAAAATGATACGATTCCCCGGCTTTTATTTTCTTTTTGAATTTCAGCAGGTGCCTATTGTTGTCCCACAATTCATGAATAAGTGAAGGTTCACTGCCATGCGGTTCATCAAACAAAAAACTGTTACTGGCGGCAATGAACAGTTTTCCGGTTGGGCTTTTTGCGGTGGAGGTCAATAATGAAATGGCTACATGCGGTCTGTCGATCTGGTTGTAATAAGGTTGAACGTTGTTGAGCATATCGGGGGCTTCCATAACGCTGGCCGGTATGATCTCAATCTCTTTCTTTGCGGTGACCACTACATCTACCAGTGCACAATAGGGTAACTGGCGGAGGGAGTAATAAGTATATTGAATGGTGGCTTTGTCTTCAAAGTCGAACCGGGTGGTGAGCGCCGCATGTCTCATATCGAGCGATTGCGACATATTGGTAACCTGGTTAAAACGCCCGATGTCGGTGCCGTCGACAGACAACTGCATGTTCACAAAATTGAATGTCTTGAGGATATTGCTCACCCTGCCCCGGCCATACAGATCAAAAGCGCCATTCAATACCACATCTTTTACTTTAAACGGAGTGGGGGAGGAAACAATACCGATCATGCCATTGGCAACCGTTTCGCCATAATAGTTAGCGGGATCAATTTTATTGGCGGTAACCACCCATTGGTCCTGCGCCAGCAGCGCCAGCGGCAGCAGCCAGGCGAATACGATCGGTACAATGCGCTTTGATACAGACAGGCAAGCCAATTTCATTCCCATATGACCTGGTTTGTATAAAGATAACTTATTTCAATAATATAACGGGAGCTTCAACAGAAAGCTGGTTGTTTGAATGGCTTTGTATATATTTATCTGCAGTATAACTATAACCTGTATGGGCCTGAAAAGAATTTTAACGACGATCTTTCTTTGCTGGTGGCAGCTAAGCGGATTTTCTCAAAGCGCCGAAGTAAAAAGTTATCTCGCCGAAATAACCAGCATCATAAAAAATAAAAGTATTGTAGCCAATAATATTGACTGGGTGAAATACGAAAAAGACCTTGCTTTTCTATCCCAGAATATAAACGAGGTGGATAGTTGCAGGCGCGTACTGGACTATATTACTGTTGTGCTAAGGAAGGCGGGCGACAGGCATTCTGCTTTTATAGATAAACAGGGGGTAGGAAAATTGTATGCGCCATCGCAGCCCAAACAGGCGGAAGGCCGGCTCATAGATGCGCATACCGGCTATCTAAAAGTACCTGGGATAATGTCGTTTAATGACTCGGTGAAGGACGCTTTCCGGGATAACATTCAACAACACATAAAAAAGCTGGATACAGAAAACGAGATCACTGGCTGGATCGTAGACCTGCGGCATAATACCGGGGGCGATCTGCGGACTACGCTTGCAGGGCTGAATGCCTTAATAAAAGATGGGGTTGTCGGCTATTTTATTGATCTGAAAAATAAAAGAACAAAAATATATTCCTACGGCCAGAGTTTTATGGGAAGAGGGAACTTTTATAAGATCAAAAAGCGCTTTCCGCCTATAGCTGTACTTATTGATTCGTTTAGTGCCAGCAGCGGCGAAATGGCGGCTATGTCTTTTATTGGGTTACGCAATGTAAGAACATTTGGCCAGCCTTCTGCTGGTTATACTACCGCAAATGAACCCATCAGGCTTTCCAGCGGCGTTATTTTAGCCCTGGCCTACTCCTATGCCGCAGACAGAAAAAAGCGGGTATACAGAGATAGGATCATTCCTGACGTATTGGTAAAAGAAAATACACTAACTGCCGATGGTACGCTGGACGCTGCGAAAAAATGGACAATGCGGCAGAAATGATAATGGGTGCAATTTCTTCGAGTTGCTGTAAGACTTGTTTTGCCTTTGTTCGGGATATCCGGCCCCCGCGGATGGCTGTCGAATGTTGTATTTCTTATCTGAATTATTCTGTTCACATTTCAGCCAGATTCCTGTTGATCTCCCTGTTTGCAAGCGAACGGGATATGATGGTAAGCTCTTTTATGACTATGGAAATAAATGAGCGGGACCTTTGAAGACATATTTTCCGGATTTCATCATCAGTTTCAGCCAGTTCTATATATAGCAAAGCAGCGACCAGAAGCTGATTCAGATTCTCCTGTATTTCCAGATTAATTTTTGCCCGTTCTTTCTCCCGTGCAGCTAGTACTGCTCTGTTTATTTCTTTTTGCTTTATTTGTTGCATCTGCGCTACTTCCAATTCGCTTTTTAATAATTGAACTTCGGCTGCAGTATTGTTTAAATTTTTCATATAATTGCTTTTAACATAAAGATGAGATCGATCTTATAGGCAGATGTTATATGGATGATCTATTAAATTAAATAAAACGAAGTGGTACAACTTGAGTGAAAAATAAGCTGATCTATAAACCTGTTAATAAAAAATCCGGAAAAGATCCCGGATTTTTTCGCCCGATACAATTCATTGGGATAGGTTAAAATTTATTCCTTAGCTACGATGCCTCGATAATTCGTTGCAACTCCTCTTTCGTTTTACCGAGTTTAACCTGAAGCTTTGCCAACATTTCGTTCTTCCTGCCTATCTCAAAAAACAGGTCCTTATCGGTAAGTGCAGGGAATTCTTTCTTTAACCTGGTCTTTTGTTCGTTCCAGTTTCCACTTGTTGTTGCTTTATATTCCATAAAAGTATTTTTATTTGATTTTTAATAAACTATTGTACAAAGGTGAGATTGTTTTTGATGGCTAATGTTACAGGATAGGATAAATAAATTACATCATTCACACATTCTCACATGTATAACGTATTGGCAAATTTTGACGCCACTGGAGTTTATGATGAAGTGTTTTTGATCCGCTTTAGGAAATATTGATTGGGGAAATGCTATTCCCCCAATCAATATTAGGAATAAGGTTATGTTCCCGTTTTTATTTGTTGTCTAATGGTGTTAATAATAACAGAGATCAAGTGTGAGAATGATTTTTGCTACTATAAAGATGAGATTCTTTTGATGTGAATTGTTATATGATTTCGGAAACGAATTACAAAATTCACACTTACTAATGCTTTAAGTGCTTCCTCTTTTCCCAAATTAAATGATTTTAGGAATATGAAAAAAAGAGTGGTATCTTCAATGACAATTTGAGCCTCGCATCAGTATTCATTAATTACATTGCTTAGTATCCGCATTATAGTTAGTTTCTTACTTCTTGCTTTCCTCTAAATTTATTCACCAATTAATTTTTACAAATGAACATTTATGTTTCAAATTTAAGCTTCGATGTGCATGATGAAGACTTAAAAAGTTTTTTTGCTCCTTTTGGAGAAGTTACTTCTGCAAAAGTTATAACAGACAGAGCAACCGGCAGGTCAAAAGGTTTCGGATTTGTTGAGATGGCTGATGAAGCTGCTTCAAAAAAAGCAATCACTGAACTTGATGGTACTACTGTAGATAACAGGACAATCAGCGTATCTGTTGCAAAACCAAAAGAAGAAAGATCTTCTCGCGGAAATAACAGAGGTGGCTTTAATAGCGGAAAAAGTTATAATGAAAATAGATACTAAATTCATTTTGACTTTATGTCAAAGCCCCGTAAGGGGCTTTTTTTCAACTTCCTGTATCAGGATTAAATAGTTCGGGGAAGATTATTCTGCTGCGTTGATGGCCTGATTTATTGCTATTTGTTGAATTAAATCGGTATACCCATCATTCCTGTGATTTGTATATACTCCATAGGCATCCAGGCTATAGCCTACAATGCCATCTTGAGCCCTAATGAGGTATATTATAGCTTCATCCGCAGGATCTGACTCGCCCTCAAAACGATATGTTTTGATAATTTTAATGTCATGCTTACCATAAGATTTCCCATTAAGGCTTAACTGTCCGGTTTGATTAATAACAAATTCATTGTCCTGATTTTTTAGTTTTAGCATATTAAGGACAGTACTTATAGTATCCATTTCCTGGTTTGGCATGTCATTTATTATATATTAATTAGTTCGATGTTTTATCGATAACTGTGGTTGTTAGCGTTTCCGTCGTTTATTTTATTTAATTTGGCTTGATTATTTTCAATTTTATTCTTTAGATACTGGATATCGCTATGTAATTTATCCAGGTTTTCTGATTCTATTCTTGCACTCCTGGAGTCTTTCCGGGCATCATTGGCGATGTTTTTTGCTTTTCTGGCCAGTTTCCTGCTGCCGGGATTATCACTTGATTTATCTGCTGCAATTGAATCTTTATTCGCTGAATTCTGTGCTTTCTCGGAAGTGTTTTGCTTTTTATTATACTGTTGTTCAAGGTGACCCAGTAATTTGCCCAGTCTTAATTGATTCCGATATATTTCCGATACTAACGAAATAGAATCTTTATTTACCTGGCCTGATATTGGCATGCAAAAAAGCAACCAGGTACACGATATTAATAATACTAGTTTTTGCATAAAGTAAAGGTGCGATTCTTTCTGTGCTAAATTGTTATATCATTCCAGAAATAAATTATATGATTTACATATTATAAAGTGCCGTAAAAGTTGCCACTACTAAAATAGCTCCTTGTTATTTACATTATAAAATACCCTTTCGGTTGTATATCTTATTTACAACAAATGTCCGGATAATACAGTTATTATTAAGCATAGTCACTCCATGCAAATCCTGAAAGGCCCTATATATTTTCCGGGCTATCCGGCGACGAAAAAAATAAGCTCATGAAATGGATCCAGAATTTTTTTACTCAGCTATGGGTTACCTTCAGAACTACGCTTAAAACCTTTATTGCCGAAAATTACCTTCGCTATAGTGCCTCACTTTCTTACTATACTATCTTTTCACTGGCTCCTTTACTTATAATTACTATTTCCTTGTTTGGATATTTTTTTGGAAAGCAGGCTATGGAAGGGAGAATATTTTCAGAAATACGCTCACAGGTTGGTGATGTTGCCGCAATGCAGATACAGCAAATGATTCAGCATGTTGTTTTAGAACAGGATTCTTTTGTAGCAAAGGTTGCGGCAATCATAATAATAGTATTGGGCATTGCAGCCGTTTTTACAGAAGTGCAGGACGCTATCAATCACATTTGGAAGTTGAAACCAATACCAAAACTTGACCGAAAGAAATATCTTATAAAAAGGGTGATATCTTTAGGGATATTCAGCGTCATTGGCTTCATACTCGTTTTGTCATTAGTAATCAACTTGCTGATTGATATTTTAGGCAATTACCTGATTGGCTATTTTGCAGGTGCGGGCGTTTTCATGATGTTTTTAATTAACCGGATATTTATTATCGCTGTTGTGGCGGTACTGTTTACATTCATGTTCAAATATGTGCCCGATGGAGAAGTGAAATGGAAAGATGCCATAAAGGGGGCTGTCTTTACTTCCTTCTTCTTTATGGTGGGTAAGGGAGTTATTGGTTATTTTCTTGGTCATATTCATACAGCTTCCACCTATGGTGCTGCAGGAAGTCTGGTGGTTTTGCTGCTTTGGATCTATTATTCGAGCGTCATTATCTACTTCGGAGCCACATTTACAAAAGAATATGCGTATTTGTATGGAGGAAAGATCGTTCCCAGATCATATGCAGTTTTTCTGGAAACGAAAGAGGTCTTTCCCCACTAATAAATCACCCTCAATTTTTCGGTTTTGTTTTCAATTTATTTTTTTCTATGGGAATCTTATGTCCTTTTTTATCAATCCAATAATATTTTGAATGCTTGTCAATATAAATGGTTTCACCATTTGGTCCTTCCTTATCCTTATAAATTTTATCAGTAACACCGGCTTTGCCTTTTGATGCTATTTCGGCTGTTTTGTCGCCGGCTTTTGTAGCACCTTTTTCAACATCCTTTCCTACTTTATCGGCTGTACTTTGAGCATTGACCGAAAATCCTGCTAACAAGGCCAGGATTGAAATTCCTATAAACTTTTTCATATTTTCTGTATTTGAATTTGTAGCAATATGCAATACATACAAAGCTGTGTTTTTTAATTCAGATAGCGATTACGTAATTGGGGAATTAAGTTATAGTATTCACACATTTGAGTGAAAAATGGAAAAGTAGCTACGCTTGGTCTGGGCTTTGCAACCAGTAAGCTGTATTAAAAACATAATTGACATATGGGCCTGTTAACAAAAAGTGCGCTTTTATATGAAAGGGGCGTATTCGGCCTTCGCGCAATGAACTATGTATATTTTCTGAAACTTTAATATTCCTCATACTTTATTTATTAAAGAAAAAAGCAAGCCTGCCTGTATGGGCAAGCATGCTCGTTTCAGCTGCAGAAATGGGAGGTGTAATTATAGCTGCGTCCGCAGCGTATCGGAGACTGTTCGTTTGGTTGTTCCGTCTTTTATGTACTTATTTAATTTGTTTTGATTATTAGCTATTCTTTTCTCCAGGTTCTGGATGTCTTTATTCAAGTTGTCCAGGTTACCCGCTTCAATTCTTGCATTTTTTGAATTTTTCTTTGCCGCTTTGGCCTCTTTCTTTGCCTTTTTGGCCATTTGTTTATTATTCGGGTTTTCACTTAACTTGTCTGCTGCATTTGAATTTTTATTTGCAGAACTTTGTGCTTTCTCTGAAGCATCTTGTTTATTGTTCGTCTTTTGTTCAAGCTGATTTTGCAGTTTTCCCAGTTGCAATTGGTCCTTGCTTATCTCCGATACTAACGAAAGAGAATCTGTATTCACCTGGCCAAATATTGACATGCAAAAAAGTAACAAACCACTGGAAGTTAAAAATAATATCTTTTTCATATTGTAAAGGTGAGCTTATTCCCCGTGCCTTATATTATGCAGTTATAGAAAAGAATTACAGGATTCACACATTGCTTCTGGCTGCATCTTCCGACCCTTTTAATGAACATTTTTTTTCTGAAACAGACTTATGAGAATGGCAATAAACGCTAGAATAAGCAGTAGGTGAAACGGGCCTCCGGCGTTATAGCCAAAAACGCCTATCATCCATCCAATAATGAAAAAAATGCCAACGATATAGAGTAAGTTTCCCATTTGCATTTTATTGTCTGATTATGCGAACACTATTATTGTATTCGATCAAAGTATGTAATACTTTTATTTTTTCAATGATCTTATTTCTAAAATTTCCATGGTGCCTGATTTTGCTAACTTCGTACAGGGCACTTTTATAATTAACTACAGCTTCTTCGTACAAGCCATTATTTTCATTTCTTAATGCCTCATTATATAAGTCAACAGAAATATTCTTTTTTCGTAGCACTAAAGGACGCAACACAAGAATAATAACTGACAGCCCTATGAATAAAAGAAAGTAGGAATAAAAAAGCATATAAATGTTATTTACAGTGCTGGATGTAGCACCTGTAAAGGTGGTCACTTTCTGGTTTTAATGATTACATTTTTATAGAAATATATTATATAATTCACACTATTTCTGCACGCATATCCCTTCGGGGCGTGCTGGTACTGCGTTTGCATTACTTGATTCATGAAATTATCTATATGAAAGAAGTTCCTGTCACCATAAAACGTTCAATTGAATTGCTCGGCCTGGTTCTGATCGGATGTATAATTGTAATTGGGAAAATTATCATCATGCCTCTCCTGATGGCATTTTTTATTAGTATTATGTTGTTGCCAGTATACCGCTTCTTCAGAAAACGAAAATTACCGGAATCTTTAGCTGTTTTTTTATCGATATTATTAGTGGTCATCGGAACTGCCCTCATAGTTTGGTTGTTTTACAGCCAGATAAGCTTTCTCATTTATGATTTTCATAAAATACAGAAAAATTTAACCACTCATCTTAATGCGTTGAGTTTATGGATCAGCCGGGTATTTGGCTTCTCACCCACAGAGCAGGTGAAATTTATTAATGAGCAAAGCAATAAATTTCTCAGCTACGCAGCCAATGTTTTAAGCGGTGCGGCTGGTTCAGCTACAGGCATTTTAATATTCTTTGGGTTATTACCAATTTACACCTACCTGTTAATAATGTATAGAGGCATTTTTATGAAATTCATATTGATGTGTTTTGAGCCTAAAGACCATGGGAATATAGAAGACATTACGCTGCAAATTGAAAAGATGGGTAAAAAATACCTGTTAGGCTTGCTGATCCAACTCTGTTATATTACTATTCTGTTATGGGCAATACTGGCTATTTTCGGGATAAAACATGCATTGCTGATAGGAATTATGTTTGCTTTCTTAAATCTCATCCCATATCTCGGTGCATTGGTCGGTAACATTTTAGGTGTATTGATTACATTGGCTTCATCTGAAAGTATATCCGACATTCTTTTTGTGTTGGGTGCTATTGCTGTGGTACAATTCCTGGATAATAATATTTTAATGCCGCGTATTGTAGGTTCACAGGTGAGACTCAATCCGCTCATTTCCATCATCGGTATTTTTATCGCCGGAACAATGACAGGCGTATCCGGAATGTTCCTTGCACTGCCGATAATAGCAGTGTTAAAGATTATATTCGACCGCACTGAACAATTTAAAAAATGGGGGGTACTATTAGGTGATGAGAGACCAGCAAAAACTAAGTATTTACCGGGCTATTCTGCGAAGAATAAAATAAGCTTATGAAATGCATCCGGGACTTATTATCGGACTATGGGTTGCCTAACAGAAGTTGTTTGCTAATGTACTCTTCATAATCTTTAAGAAAAGTTTTGTTGTTGCGGGCCGATTCAAATAATGATTCCAAATGCGAAGTTTTGAAAAAACCGGTTGTAACTATTCGGGTGAGTGCAGGATTCGCATCAACCCAGGCAATAGGGAGGGTGTGGTTCTTTAAATACGACACAATGATCTCAGCTTTGAAATAAATAGAAGTAGCTGAGATCCCTGATCGTAAAGCAGAAAGTTCACTCATTGCATTTGGATAGTTTGCCGGATTAAACTTCTCGTTGTTCTTTATATTAATATTACTGGTATTGTTTGACATAAAATTTGTGAGATTGAATATCCCTAAACCTTTTCATCATTCCTATGTTTAAATGTGTGGGAATAACTAAATATTCAATAATATACAAAACTGTATCTTTTAATTCAAATAGCTGTTACTTAATGGGAGATTAAAGTTATATTATTCACACATTTGAATGAAAAATGGAAAACTTTAAGGTCATCATTTTTATATTAGTAGTGTTGATCAGTTTATCGGCTCTTATTGATAAACTAAAACTTCCTAATCCCGTTTTTCTGGTGTTGGTGGGGCTGATCATTGGCTTTGTACCTGTATTGCCTGACCTGGTTATGGACCCGGATGTTATATTTCTTGTCTTTTTACCTCCCTTGCTTTATGATGCGGCTTTCCGCACTTCCTGGCATGAGTTTAAAACTAATATAAAACCGATATCAGCCTTAGGCGTCAGTCTTGTTTTTATTACTACACTTGCTGTTGCCATTACAGCCCGTTATTTCATTCCAATGTTTAGTTGGCCTCTGGCTTTTCTAATGGGTGCAATCATTTCTCCGCCTGATGCGGTAGCTGCAACCGGCATCATTAAAGGGCTTGGACTGAATACAAAGGTCATCAGTATTCTGGAAGGTGAAAGCCTTGTTAATGATGCTTCTGCTTTAATTGCCTACCGGTATGCACTGGTGGCAAGCATTACAGGGAGTTTTATGTTATGGCATGCTGGTTTAGAGTTTTTGTATGTTGCAGGTGTGGGCATAATTATGGGTTTGTTGATTGGCTTTATATTGATATTTATTCATAAAAGAATCGAGAACCAGTTTATAGTTGAAACAAGCCTAACTTTGTTAACCCCTTTTTTGTCCTATTTAGCTGCTGAACAGGTACATGCCTCCGGTATACTGGCTGTAGTAAGTACCGGACTTTTATTAGCATGGCGTTCTCCGGAAATATTTTCTTACCAGACCAGGATACGAACAAGAGTGGTTTGGGACACTTTAATATTTTTGCTGAACGGCTTTGTGTTTATTCTTATTGGTCTGCAATTACCTGGTATTTTAAAGCAATTAACAAGTTATAAATTCTCTGCCCTTATAGGATATGGAATGATCATTAGCATGGTGACTATTTTGGTACGCATGATTTGGGTATTCGGGGGTGCATATTTACTCAGCATGTTTAAACTGGATAAGAAAAAACATAACGGTGTAACCTCAAATCAGGAACAGTATGGCGACTGGAAAAATGTTTTAGTAGTAGCCTGGACGGGAACAAGAGGGGTGATCTCCATGGCATTAGCCCTTGCGCTGCCGCTTACCCTTTATAATGGAAGTACCTTTCCGCAGAGACACCTGATCATCTTTGTGTGCTTTGTTGTGGTTTTTATAACACTGGTAGTACAGGGATTCTCACTTCCTTTGTTGATCAGGCTGCTTGAGGTGAAGCCTTCTGTTAGTGAGGATAAGGAAGAAAAAGAACTCCAATTGTATATGGTGAACAGTACCCTGCATTTTATTGATCATGAATTTTACCCGCAACCGGAAGAACGGATAAGAATGGAGTTAAAAAATAAATTTGAACAGGTTGCCAACAAATTAACCAATGAGATCGATATACATACCAGGAATGAAAACCAGGAAGAACAGGTACCTGTAAGAACGCTTACCGAAATGCAAAAAGCACAGATAGAGATCCGCCGGTTTCAACGGGAACTGTTGTTGAAACTCCATAAAGAAGGCCAGTTCAGCGATGTGGCAATAAGGAAGGTAGAAAGGGATATGGATATAGATGAACTGAAAATGAATCAATTGCTTCCTAAAGAAGATAAATAAAGAAGTTTTTGCGTACATTTAAGTACGGAACGCGATCAGGCCTGTGCTACCCTTCCATACAGGCGGTAAATTTTATACTACCTGTAAATACTGTAAATATGCTCCTTTGATATTGTATATTAAAAATATGGTTTGTCTCCGCTGTAAGATGGTCGTGAAAGAGGAGTTGACAAAACTGGGTATCCATTATACTTCAGTAGAATTAGGCGAGGCGGAAGTGGTTGAGAATATTTCTGCTGAACAACATGAAAAGATAAAGGCAGCGTTATTGAGATCGGGACTTGAATTAATGGACGACAAAAAGAGTATATTGATCCAGAAAATAAAAAATGTTATTATTGAATTAGTCCATTATTCAGAAGAGCCATTAACCATAAATTTTTCTGAATATTTAAGCCTTAAATTAAATTACGACTATACATACCTGGCTAATCTCTTTTCCGAAGTGCAGGGTACCACAATTGAAAAATTCCTAATCGCTCACAAAATTGAACGGGTAAAAGAATTACTTGTATATAATGAGTTAAATTTAACTGAAATCTCCTACCGGTTACATTATAGCAGTGTGGCGCATCTTTCAGCCCAGTTCAAGAAAGTAACCGGTCTCACTCCTTCACATTTTAAACAGTTAAAGAATAAACGACGATCCATGCTGGATGAAATGTGATGTTACATCTTTTCATGAGAAAAACGATAGCGTGTTCCTGAATGTGTGAATTATGTAACATATTTAAAAAACTGTATAATAATAACAAAAAACCGGCTTTTATCTTTGTTCCGGTTTTTCATAGGATATTGGATTAATCAGGGCTGGATTTTTATCCGGGCCCTTTTTTTATGAATATAAAATGGTGACATTCAATAACTGCCAGTAATTTAAATGATGCCCATCATAAGAGGCGGTTGGCGGTATATGCATTGGCTGATAATGTGTGAATAATATAACTCTCACTCTGAAGTATATAACAATTCTACGGTGAAATTCAGGCAACTTTGGTGGAAGCAGCTTTATTGATTTAAATGATAAACTGGTTACAATATCAGAAAAAAATTATTTTACCAACAGTGTTCGGAGATGCCAAAAATCACATTTAGCAATAAAAATCATTTGTTTTTCCAGTCTGTTAAAAATTCAGTGGAAGATTATTTTCAAAACAACCGGCTCAAAAAAACCGGAAACTGGAAATTGTATGTAAAAGCGCTAATACTGATACCACTTGCTGTTGCCATCTATTGCTGGTTGCTGTTTGGCAATTATAGTTGGCCGGTTGGAATAATACTATCCGGGTTGTTTGGGTTTACGCTGGTATGCATAGCGTTTAATGTTATGCACGACGCCTGTCATGGCAGCTATTCTGGAAAGAAATGGGTAAATGAATTCATGGGATTAAGTATGAATATTTTAGGTAGCAATGCATTTCTTTGGAAGATTAAGCACAATATTATTCATCATACTTATACCAACATAGAAGGGGTTGATGATGACATCGCCAATGGTCCGTTATTAAGGCAATGCATTACCCAAAAATGGATGCCTATACATCGTTACCAGTTCATCTATATGTTCATCCTGTATTCTGTAAGCACGCTTGCCTGGATGTGGGGTACTGATTTTCATAAATACTTTTCAAAAAAGATCCATACTACCGTTATTAAAAAAATAAATGCAGGGCAACATATCATGTTCTGGGTTAGTAAAATGCTGTATATATTTTTTTATGTTGTTGTACCAGTTTGTTTTTTAGGATGGCAGGCATGGTTAACCGGTTTTTTAATTCTTCATATAACAATGGGTCTTGTATTATCTGTGGTATTTCAACTGGCTCATGTGGTTGAAAAAACTTCTTTTGATTCTGTTGCAAAAGAAAATAAGGTAATAGCATCGGAATGGGCTATTCATGAGGTGAAAACTACAGCCGATTTTGCGCCTAAAAATAAAGTGATTAGCTGGCTGGTAGGTGGATTAAATTTTCAAATAGAACATCATCTTTTTCCGCAGATCAGTCATATACATTACCCGGCATTAAGTAAAATAATACGGAAACAATGTGAGTTATTTGGCCTTCCCTATAACTATTACCCAACACTGCGGCAGGCCATTTACTCGCATGTTCAGCTCATGAAACAATTAGGAAGAAGAAATCATCAATAATATGCGATCGCTTAAAATAGGGGTTATTGACCTCGTATGTAAAAATCCCTCCAATTCATTGTGGGCAAAGATCATGCATGCTAACCTTGCCAGTATTATGCCGCAGGTTGTTGCTACCTGGTGCGAACAGGAAGGGCATACCGTCACTATGATCTGTTATACGGGGAGTGAAGATCTGGTCAAAGAGCTACCGAAGAATGTAGACCTGATTTTCATCAGCTCATTTACCCAGGCTGCGCTTCTGGCCTACGCAATCAGTAACTATTTTCGTAGCCGTGGGGTTATGACCGTGCTTGGTGGTCCGCATGCACGGTGTTATCCAGATGATGCTATTCAATATTTCGATTATGTGCTAGGCTTTACCGACCGGCGAATAATTACTGAGTTATTGAATAATTGTACACCTCAGCGCCCTGCAGGAAAAAAAATGTGTGCCGGTAAACAACCGGCATCTTTATGTGGGGTACAGGAACGATGGAAGTTTATTGAGCCTACTTTAAAGAAGGCCCCTTTTATAAAGATCGTACCTATCCTGGGAAGTGTCGGTTGTCCCTATACATGTCCGTTCTGTATTGATTCAACGGTCACTTATCAGGCATTGGATTTTAAAACTATAACTTCTGATCTTCAATTTTTGCTTACAAAGTATAAAAGACCATATATAGCATGGCATGACCCGAATTTTGGTATCCGGTTTGACGAAAGTATGCAGGCAATCGCTTCCGCTGCACCGCCTAAGAGTTTTCGTTTTATTGCGGAAAGCAGCCTTTCCATTTTAACAGAGCCTCACCTGAATAAGTTAAAGGAAAATGGCTTTAACGCCCTGCTTCCCGGAGTTGAATCGTGGTATGAGTTGGGGAATAAATCGCGGTCTGCACATATTACAGGAACGGAAAAAGTAAAGCAGATCTCTGAACATATAAATAAGGTCTTTCGCTATGTGCCATACGTGCAAACGAACTTTGTGCTGGGCCTTGATAGCGATTCGGGTGCCGAACCTTTTGAGCTTACCAAACGCTTTTTAGATTATTCCCCTAACGCATTCCCCGGGTTTTCGCTCCTTACTGCTTTCGGAGAGGCTGCGCCTCTAAACCTGGAGTATCAAAAGGCAGGACGGATCCTTCCGTTTCCTTTCCATTTTCTTAATAATCATTTGGCCATGAATGTAAAACCCAAAAATTATGATTGGGTTGATTTTTACGACAAAGTGATTGACCTGACAGAATATGCTTTTTCACCAAAGGCAATTTATCGCCGTTTTATGCATACGCAGGGGTTTACACCTAAATGGATGAATGTTATGCGCGCTATTTCTTCGGAAGGATGGGGCCGGTTGAAATTTTACCGGCAGGTTAGGCAAAACCTTGTTCAGGATCGCAGCTTTAGAAAATATTTTGAAGGGGAGTCACAGCAATTGCCGGAGTTCTATAAAAACATTATTAAAAAGGACCTCGGTGTGTGGTGGCAATGGCTGCCAGATACCGCCCTGTCACATAATGCATATGCTTACCTTCAGAAGGCAAGTTAGGTGATTACGAAATGATCCCCGGCTATTTCTGATCACGGCAAATGTTTTCTACAAGATCACGTTTATTGCCGTTGCTTTGTTTGAAGTGAGTAGGGGTAAGGCCGGTGACTTTTTTGAATTGGGCCGAAAGATGTGCTACACTGCTATAGTGCAGTGTAAAGGCTATATCAGTGAGGGAAAGGTCTTTGTTAAGAAGTAATTCCTTAACCCGTTCAATTTTATGACAGATATAGAATTTTTCTATAGTAATTCCCTGTTGAGTTGAAAACAGGTTGGACAAATAGGTATAATCATATTGCAATTGATGACTGAGGTATACAGACAGGTTTTTGACTAAGGGGTCGTCTGAATGATAAATGAGCTTAATAATAAGGGTCTTTATTTGTTGTACCAGGATCGTTTTTTTGTCTTCCAGTACTTCCAGATCTAATAATAACAGCGTGGACCTGATCTGATCAAGCTGGATATCGGAGATGTTTTCTTTCAGGCTAACCTCCCCCAGATTTACTTCGCTATATTGGATCCCAAGCCTTTCCAATGCATCTTTTACGGCCATAATGCAGCGGATGGTGACCATATTTTTAATGTAGAGTTTCAAGTAAGTATATTTTCGATATAATTGACTTAAACAGGAAGCTCTCTTAGGGGATTAGGACTGTAGATAATTAGGTATGGAAAATAGATTATGCCATAATTATACCAGTTCTGCCGCTGCTTCCATCTTCACGAGGACTGCGAATTGTAAACATAAAGTTAATAAACGTACCTTGGAAAGGTATTTTGATCATAGTTTTCAGCAAAAGCCAGATCATGTCTGAAATGCACAATAAAATTAA
Organism: Niastella soli; assembly: GCF_017742245.1. Taxonomy (GTDB): domain Bacteria; phylum Bacteroidota; class Bacteroidia; order Chitinophagales; family Chitinophagaceae; genus Niastella; species Niastella soli. Next base: position 387,962 of record NZ_JAGHKO010000004.1, on the reverse strand, counting down.
AAACAAGGACCGTTCTGATAATCTTTTTCCGGTAGTTGGCGTGGGGGCTTCAGCAGGAGGCCTGGATGCATTTAAAAGACTGATCAGAGCAATCCCAGAGAATGCCGGGGTTGCCTATATTTTAGTACAACACCTGGAGCCTTCTCATGACAGTATGCTGGTGGAGATCCTGCAAAAGATCACCTCCATCCCTGTACAGGAGATCACTAATAATGTAGTGGTTGAACCAAACCGGGTGTATGTGATCCCTTCCAATAAATTGCTGACGGCAAATGATGGCCGTCTTGAATTAAGTCCCCGGGGGCCGAAAGGTGAGCGGAATATGCCCATTGATCTGTTTTTCACCTCCCTGTCTGAAGTTCACCAGAGCCAGGCTATCGGCGTGGTTTTATCCGGGACCGGAACTGATGGCACCCAGGGATTGATGGCGATCAAAGAGCATGGGGGCTTTACTTTCGCCCAGGAAACACAATCTATTGCCTTTCCCGCCATGCCTCAGAGCGCTATCGACGCGGATGTGGTGGATTTCGTGCTTACGCCAGAAGAGATCCCATTACAACTGGCCAGGATATCGGAAATTTTCAGAAAAGGTTTGGAAGCGGAGAAAGATGGCAAAACGGCCAGTGAGGATGCATTTCGTCAAATAATTGCGTTATTACGTGTACGGAAAGGGAATGATTTTACCTACTACAAACAGACTACTATCCGCCGGCGTATCGTTCGCAGGATGGGATTGAATAAGATTGAAAATATCACTGATTACCTCACCTATTTCATGGAGAGTGTTGCAGAACAGGACCTTCTGTATCAGGACCTGCTTATTCCGGTAACGGGTTTCTTCCGCGATCCGAAGGCTTTTTCCGTACTATACGAGTCGGTATTCCCAAATATCTTAAATGATAAAGATGATGCCAACCCGTTACGCATCTGGGTAGCAGGTTGTTCAACCGGAGAAGAGCCTTATTCAATTGCCATAAACCTGAGCGAATATTTAGGTGATAAGGTGGTTGACTATAAGATCCAGATCTTTGCGACGGATATTTCGGAAAGATCGATCTCAAAAGCCCGTACCGGCGTCTACTCCAAAAAAGAAATGGGCGGGTTAAGCGCCCAGCAGGTGGAGAAATATTTTACTAAAGTAAATGGCGGCTATCACGTCAATAAGTCCATCAGGGATATGTGTGTGTTTGCCTGCCACAACTTTTTAAAAGATCCGCCCTTTGCAAAAATGAGCCTGATCAGTTGCCGGAATGTGCTGATCTATATGGAAACATTCCTCCAAAAAAGAGCGCTTACCACCTTTCACTACGCGCTGAATGAACATGGGTTTTTATTTTTGGGCAATTCTGAGACTACGGCGCCTGCAGCAGAGCTATTTGCAGCCTACGGAAAAAGTGAAAAGATCTATACCAGAAAAAGCGTTCCCGGAAAGTTTTTACATCTGGCTTCCGCCAGAACGGAAAATATTCCGAAAGGCAATGGGAACACGCTTAAAAAGGAACCAGGGCGCGACGATTTTCAACGGGGCGCCGATGAAATAATCCTGGCAAAATTTTCCCCTTCCGGGGTAGTGGTGAATGAAGAAATGGATATTGTTCAGTTCAGGGGAGGGGTGGGTGCGTGGTTGGAGCCATCACCAGGAAAAGCAAGCCTGAATGTTTTGAAAATGGTTAAACCAGGGCTGGCATTTGAACTGCGGAATGCCTTGCATAAAGTAAAAATGGATAACAAACCCGTAGTGAAAAAAGGTATTTCTCTTGTTTCTCCCGATAAACAGCAATTCGTGACCATTGAAGTTATCCCGTTGCTGAATACCATCGAACGTTATTACCTGGTGCTTTTTGAGGATACAATGACTAACCTGGCAGGGGAAGACCTGGAAGGGTCGACCAGGGATGCCCTGAATAGAGAATTGGCGGAAAGCGAACGGAACAATCAGTTGGAAAGGGAACTGGCCCAATTGCGTGAAGATATAAGAAGTATCACGGAAGACCAGGAAGCGGTTAATGAGGAGCTGCAAAGCGCAAACGAAGAATTGTTGTCAGGGAGTGAAGAATTGCAAAGCCTCAATGAAGAATTGGAAACATCGAAAGAGGAAATTCAAAGCACTAATGAAGAGCTGACTACCCTGAACCAGGAATTGATAGACCGGAATGATCAATTGAATATTTCCCGTTTGTACGCGGAATCTATAATAGCTACTATCCGCGAGCCCCTCATTGTGCTGGATAAGGACCTGAAAGTGAGAACGGCTAACCAGTCTTATTATAAAAAGTTCAAAACATCGGAGGACGAGACGGAAGGGAAATCCTTTTATCAGCTGAGGAATGGCCAGTGGAATATCCCTGCACTTCGATCGGCCCTGGAAAATAGTTTATTGACAGATGGCCGTATTACTGATGTGGAGGTTAAACAAAAAATTGATGAGATCGGAGAAAGGACCTTGTTGTTAAATGCCTGCCGGATCTCCAGAAAAGACAATGCTGAATTGTTGATATTACTGGCCTTTGAAGATATCACAGATACCAGGAACCGGGAACATGTGTTGATTAATTTTTCACGGGAACTGGAAATCAAAGTAGCCGAACGCACCCTATCACTTAAAGAAGCCAATACCTTGCTTAAACAATCGAATGAAAGCCTGGAACAATATGCAACAATTGCTTCCCATGATTTGCAGGAACCCTTGCGAAAGATCCAGACTTTCTCGGCCCTCCTTAATGAACGGTTTGGTAAAAATATTGCTGGTGAAGCCAAGGAACTGATCGACAAGATCAGCGTGGCTGCACTGCGGATGTCCGGGCTGATCCGTGATGTGTTAAATTTTTCAAAGGTATTAGACTCCAATGTTTTTGAACGGGTAGACCTGAACGTTATTCTGCAAAATGTCAGAAACGATTTTGATATGCTGATTGAACAGAAAAAAGCCGTTATAATGCAGGATAAGCTTCCGGTTATTAAAGCAGTGCCTTTGCAAATGAACCAGCTTTTTTACAATTTGCTGGGAAATGCTATTAAGTTTTCCAGGCCTGATGTGTCGCCGGTAATCCATATTACCTACAGAACACTCATGGCTGGCGAAGTTCAAACCTATCCATCTCTTAACAGCGCCTCAACTTATTGTGAAATCGTTTTTTCTGATAACGGGATAGGGATCGAAGAAGAATTTATGGAACAGGTCTTTCTCATATTCCAGCGATTAAATGCAAGGGATCGTTTTGAAGGAACAGGTATCGGCCTGGCCTTATGCAAAAAGATCGTGTTAAATCATAAAGGTGAAATTTATGTGAGTTCAAAAGAGGGGATTGGGACGGAATTTCATGTTCTTCTTCCTATAGAATAAAGGATCACTTTTAAATTTCTTCAAAAAAAGACTATGATTATTTTGCTTATTGATGATGATGAGGATGACCGGAAGTTGTTCTTTGAGGCTACAGCAGAATATGATGACACTATTAAATATATTGCTGCGGCTGATGCCCGGGAAGCATTGCTATACCTGAAAGATGCGGCCAATGTGTTGCCGGATTTTATTTTTCTGGATTTAAGAATGCCAGGCCTGAACGGAGAGCAATGCCTGATAGAAATAAAAAAAGATCCCCGGCTGGCTGCAATTCCGGTTATCATTTATACAACTTCCAGGGATGAAAAGGAATCTGCCAGGTTAAAAGGACTTGGCGCTGCACATTTCATGAGCAAACCGGTTTTGCCGGATGATGTGTATTATATGGTGTCTTTTGTGTTAGGTGAAAAATGGAACTGATTTGGATTTTCCTGATCGGATTCCGGATTTATGTATTTCATCAGTCTGCAACTTCCGCTCCCCCTGTACTATATGGCTCCGCCGGTAAACCCGCATTGTTGAACAGATTTGGTTGTGCATCTTCTTTCCAGGCAAATCGTAACATCACCGGATCAGGAACTGAGGGCGAGCTTACCTGCACATATTTGTTCTTCATGATCATTCCCGTGGCCGGATAAAATTTTCCATCCTTTCCCGCCAGTTCAAAGCCTGCGATCTTGCTGCTATCATGCGCTACCAGTCCTGACTCAGCATTTGCAAAATTGACAACAGCCTGATGATTATTGTAGCTCACTGCATTAATGCGCGGACCTTGCGAAACCTGCTTTACATGAAAAGTGCGGTCCAGCGCCAGCCAGGCCAATCGCTTGCCAATTTCCCATTTGTAGGTAGGATGAATATCCTGCAGATTGTCTGCGAGGTCGGTGGTAATAATGCGGGCTGTATGGTGGGTAGTAGCGAGTACTTTATCCTGGGCCGCACGGAAAAAGGCCAGGCTGCGCTCATTCTGTTTGAGCTTACCTTTGGATTGGCTGTAGTAGAAGGGCGCAATCTGCACGTAATAAAAAGGCAGGCTGCTGCTGTTCCAAAGGTCACGCCAGCTTTTTATAAGCAACAAAAAGCTTTGGGTATATTCCTCCCGCTGATTCAACATGCAATTGGTTTCGCCCTGATACCAGAGAAAGCCATTCAATGCATAGGGGGCCAGTGGTTTTATAAGACCCGAGAAGAATTTACCGGCAGGTTCTACCGAATCTTTGTTTTGAGCAGATGGCCTTGCGGGCAGCCAGGGCTCAATAGCCGAGCCGGGTACGGACGCAGCTATCATACCAACAGGTACATGCAACCGCGCTTGTAATTCCCGGGCATAGTAATAACCGGCGGCAGAAAATTGTCCTACCCAGGGTGATTCAGCCTTTTGCCAGCCTTTATTCCGATCGGAAGGTTTGTTAAGATCGCGATGCACCAGAAAGAGCCGGATGGCCGGATTGTTTTCCTGGCTTACCTGCAGGGAATCCAAACCCTGAGACCGTTTAGCCTTATACCAGTGCGCACTTCTGTTCATGGTATATTCCATGTTGCTTTGTCCGGAGCACAGCCATACTTCACCAACCAGCACATCTTTGTATTCAACAGTATCTCCACTGATCACGAAAAGGGACTGCCCATTGCTGTTAGCAGGCATGGGATCGAGCAGGAGCTGGAAGGACCCATCTGCACCGGCTACACCTGGTTTTACCTGGTTACCAAAGATCAATTTAACCGAAGCGCCTGCTGTGGCCTTACCATATACGGGAACCGGCTTATTGCGTTGCAAAACCATATGATCGCCAAATACGAGGGGCAACTCAGGTTTGGCAGCGGCACTTAATACAATAAAGGAGGAAAGGAAAAAAAGTAACTGTTTCAGGGTAGTTGTGTTTTAGAATGAAAAAAGCTGATAAGCGGCCGGGTGGTTTATTATTCTTAGGGTTTTAGTCGTTCCTGACATCATACCAGAGCTGAACCAATCCCGAAGGATAACTTAAGCTTCTTTTGAGGGAAAGTTTTTGTTCCAGGTTGTTATCCTTGAAAAGCCGGATACCATCACCCAACAAGTGGGGGATCACACTGACAATAATACGGTCAATTAAGCGGTGGTGTAATAACTGATACACTATTTCAGCGCCGCCGTCGCAATAAATGTCTTTTCCTTCCTGTTGCTTTAAGGTAGTAACCAGGGGAATAAGGTCATCAGCATATTCAGCGTGTTCTTCTTTTCCTGTTTTTGACCTGGAAATAACAAAGATCTTTTTGTCCTTATTGGGAACACCCTTTCCAAAAGAAAGTACCTTATCGAAGGTCTTTCTTCCCCAGATGATGGTATCAATATTTTGTAAATGGTCGGCATAGCCGTAGTCTTCATTGGGAATTTCTACCATTGACAAAAAGTCAATATTGTCGTCCTTTTTGGCAATGTACCCGTCAAGGCTCATGGCTATATATAAGATCAGTTTTCTGCTCACCAGGTTTCTTTACTGGCTAAGATACACCGTTCTTTCTAAAAGTGTAAAAACTACGGTTTAAAATCGGATTACAATTTCTAATCTCCCTCTACAATCGACGAACCATCAGGTGTTATATGTACTTCCTTCTCTTTGCCATTGTCTTTAAAATCAACTTCGAAAAAGAATTTGCCATCTTCTTTTTCTGCCTCCCAGGTGGCTTGCTCGGCCGATGGGTATTTTGCTTTAAACGCGGCCAGTACATTGGGTGGCACCTCGCTTTCCTGGATATCAAAGGATGAATCCGATGAAGAGGAGCACGATGCGAATAAAATCATAATAATAAATGAACGTATCATGGCAGATTTTTCCTTAGGTTGACTATTTCTTTTTCTGCATTTTCAAGATTTATATAACCTTGCCGCGGACGCCCCAGTTCCATTATCAGGTATAAAGCAACGGAGAGCATAATGGCAAAGGCCATTGAGAACACCGGATTTCTTCCGCCTGGTTTCAAGCCATAACCGGTCAAAAAACTGGCTACAAAAATCAGGATCAGCAAAACAACAAGGATCAGGCTGGGGACGGTTGCTATCCTTCCGGCTTCCCGTGAAATAACCATATTTCTCAAATTGATCAGTGCCGGCACCAATTGCTCGGCAAGGGGCCTGTTATATTGGTCCTTTATCAACAATGCGTTTTCGTTCCAGATGCCATTGAAATATTTCCGGGTATTTTCCAGCGCAGTATTTATTTTTTCCGGGTTATCGCCCGCATCATAATAGGCGATCCTTGATTCCAGGTAGTTTTTATAATCAGGGATCAACGTTTTTTTTATACTATCAGGAAAGAGGCTGCATCGGAGTAAACCTGTATTTAGCAAATTGGCTTCATCGATGATGGTTTGCCGGCGGGATTCATATTTTGTGGAAACCATACCAAACGTAAACGCCAGCAATAATGCCATCAGTCCCATAAGCGCCCCTTCGGCGGTGCCTAAACTAATTTCCTTATCAGGTTGGCGTTTGGCGACTCTTTTCTTAACCCAATAGCCCAACCAATTAAACGCAAAGATCTGGATGAAAAAAATGAATGCGAGCAACATGGCATTCACCTGAAAAAGATTTTCCCTAAGCGCGTTCATGGTTTTTATATTAAAGGAAATTTACGAATGATTTAGCCCTCCCGGATGGGTTAACAGTTAAACAGCAGCAAGGCTGCCAAGGTCTCAAACCGTGGCACGCCAACTAAAAAGCCATCCCGTCACCGGGATGGCTTTTAAAATTTTGGGTGTTTATTTCTTGGTTATTTCTCCTTTTTTGAAACAGCGGCCCTCATATTACTACAGGTGATGTCGACCTTATCATCAGGGTTTAGTTTTTCTCCCGCTGCCGGCACGCTTACCAGGCGGTTTTCAATTAAAACAACTGCGTTGCCATTCTCCTCGATCGAGATTATATTCCCGGTTATTTTTGCCGCCTCATTCCCGTTCTGGAAAAACCGCGCCGGCGTTGTTTGCTGTTGGAACCGGCCTTGTTCAAGATGAATAACAGTATCTGACAGTTTGATGATCTCATTGGCATTATGGCTCACCAGGATGGTGGTCAGTGCAAAACGCCGGTGTATTTCCTTTAAGGTGTCCTGCAGGTATACCCGCATCTCATTGTCAATGGCCGACAGCGGCTCATCCAGCAATAAAATGGCCGGTCTTTTGGCAATGGCCCTTGCCAGCGCCACGCGTTGCTGCTGGCCGCCGGAAAGCGTTTGGATCTTTCTGGCCGCAAGATTGATCAGCCCGGTAAGCTCGAGTAATTCATCTACAATAGCAGGGGATTCATTTTTACCTAATGCAAATCGGATGTTTTCCCGCACATTCATATTGGGAAACAGGGCATAGTCCTGGAAAACAAACCCGATCTTTCTTTGCTGTGGCTCTATGTGCTTTTTGGCGGAAGCATGGTACCAGACCGAATTGTTTACATTGATATACCCGTTGTCAGGTTTCATAAAACCCGCCAACATACGCAGAATGGATGTTTTACCAACGCCCGAGGCGCCGTATAAGCTCACAAATTTCCCGCTTTCGATCCGGGCGCTTACATTCAATTGTATTTCACCTTCTGCCGTATGTAAGTTCTTTTGCAAGGAAAAATTGATCATAGCGCTCAGTAAAATTTTGTCTGCTGCATTTTACGGTTGAATGAATAGAGTATCAGTAATATCGCAAATGATAACACCAGCAAAATGCCTGCATATACATTCGCATTATGGTAATTGAATGCTTCCACTTCATCATAGATTGCAATGGAGGCCGTACGTGTTTTGCCCGGCATATTACCCCCGATCATCAGTACCACGCCAAATTCCCCAACGGTATGCGCAAAGGTGAGCACAATGCCGGTGAGCAGGGATGGTTTGATGTTTGGCAGTAATACCTGCGTTAGCGTTTGCCACCTGGTTTTTCCCAATGAGAAAGCTGCTTCTTTTAAACTGGGCGATAAAGAAGAAAGACCCGATTGTATGGGATGCACCATAAAAGGCAAACTGTAGATGACCGATGCGATCAATAACCCCGAAAAGGAAAATACCAGCCGGATGTCAAACCATTCTTCCAGCCAATGGCCAAAAAAATTGGCCGGACTGAATGCCAGTAATAAATAAAACCCAATAACGGTAGGTGGTAAAACAAGCGGCATACTGACGATGGTCTTTACAATTATTTTGAAAAAGCCTTTATCACCGGATAGCCAGTTGGCCAACGGTACAGCTATAATAAACAAAATAAGCGTTGTGCTCAACGCCAGTTTTAAAGTAAGCCACAAAGGAGCTAACGCGATCATTTTACAATGTACCCAAATTTGTTATAAATGGCTTTTGCTTTGGCTGAATACAGGAAATTATAAAATTGTTTGGCTGCCCCTTCGTTGGCTTCTTTCGCGTGTTTCAACAGGGCGGCCGCCTGTTCAATAGGCGGATAATCCGCGGAATTTAATTCCACCCATTTGCCCTTACCCTTCATCTCACCGGAGATCACGATGGCCTTTGCCGTAAAGCCAATGTCTGCATTGCGGGTGGCAATGAACTGGCTTGTTTGGGTAATGCTTTCACCGGTTACCAGTTTTGAGGAAATAATAGCATACAGATTATATTTCTTCAAAATTGCTTCTGCTGCGCTGCCATAGGGCGCTGTTTTGGGGTTGGCAATAGCAATACTTTTAATAGCAGGGCTAACCAGAAGCTTCAGGTCCTTTGCCGGCTGAATGTTGGGTTTTACGCTCCACAATACCAGCAGCCCCTGTGCATACACTTTAGGCGGCTCCAGGGTAAAATGATTGTCCGCCAGCTTTTGGGGAAATTCCTTGTCTGCTGAAATAAAAATATCAAAAGGGGCGCCGTTCAGTACCTGTTGGGTGAGTTTTCCGGAAGCGCCCAGCACCACATCGATCTTTGTTTTGTTTGCTTTATTGAATTCTGTGATCAGTTCCTGTATGGTATATTGCATATTAGCGGCCACTGCAATGGTTAGTTTCGACTGGGCCAGTAATTGCAGTGAGCAGCTCATACTAATAAAGAAAAAAAGCATTTTCTTCCTCATCTGCTTCAGATTTAATTGATTACGAAGCTACGCTATTTGCGGCAAGATATAACGATTGGTTCATAAAACGGGCTGCCCCAACGTTAGTCGGAACAGCCCGTTTTGGCGTACTTACCAAGCCCAATTACTTACTGGCAACCAAACTTTCAGCAGCCACACTTTCCGCAGCTTCAATGATCACAGCGGCCACCTTTGCAGGTTGTGACATAAACACCACATGGCTTCCCTGTATTTCCGTTACTTTGGTATTGGAACGCTTGTACATATTCCGTTCAATGTCGGGTAAAATAGCTTTGTCCTCGGTGGCTACAATGCCAAAGGCTGGCTTATGTCTCCACGCGGCATTGGTAATGTTCGTAGCGAATGCGCTGGCGTAAAAGGCGCCTTGTGAAGCGTACATGAAATCTGCTTCCGCTTCGCTCAGGTCGGCACAAAAACCGGCATGGTACTTTTCTTTAACAAAATACAGAATACCGTTCTCATCGGGGGTAATACCGTTTTCCGGGGCAGGAGGGAGTGTCTGGATCCAGGTAAGGGGAGATTCGCCATTGTCGGGCTGGAAGGCGGCAATGTAAACGAGGGCTGCCACTTTGGGGTGATTACCGGCTTCTGTGATCACCGCACCGCCCCAGGAGTGACCGGCCAGAATGGTAGGGCCGTCCTGTTTGTCAAGGGCCAGCGTAGTAGCCTTCACATCGGCTTCCAGGGAAGATAACGGGTTTTGAACTACGGTTACATTATACCCTTTTTGGGTGAGCACTTCATAAAGACCTCTGTAACCTGATCCATCGGCGAAGGCGCCATGAACTAATACTACATTTTTAATGGGGGATGTTTGCTTTTCCATGTTATTTGATTGTTGAGTGATTTTGTTTGCTTCAACGATACAAAGATGGTACGGAAAAGGGCGTTGGATCTTGGGCTGATTTCCCGGTCAGTTGTAATTATTTCCCTTCTTTTGAGACCGGGGTCGCATGCCGGAAATCAACAGGCGATAAGGATGTGTGTTTTTTAAAAAAGTTAGAGAAATAGGATACGTCTTCAAAGCCTAATTCAAAGGTGATCTGCTTAACCGTTTTGCTGGTGTAGGTCAGCAACCTTTTGGCTTCAATAAGTATTCTTTCCTGTATTACCTGTGAAGGAGTTTTGTTATTATAAATGGCAAAAAGGTTCGACAGCGTTTTGGGTGATTTAAAAAGTTGTTGGGCATAAAAGCTCACCGAGTGCTCTTCTTTGAAATGCATTTCCACCAACAGATTGAATTTTCTTATCAAATGATATTTCTCTTCCTGCACTTTTTTCTCTGGCACATACTCCGATCTGGCCAGACGGGTTATATAGCTGATGAGCCGTTTCAATAAGGCCAGCAGCATTTCATTCTGGATATTATCGGTTGTTTTAAATTCATCCATGAATATGGCCGAGAGCAGTTTCAGTTTTTCCTGGGCTTCCTCCTGCAACCGGATCAAAATATGATCGGTACTGCCAAACAAAAAACCAACGCAGCTCACTTCTTTATCATGATCTATCAAACAGTAAAATTCACGGTTAAACTGCCAGGCAATGATCTCCTCCGATCTTTCGAATGAGAACGACTGGTTGAACAGCAGCGTTAGCAGGGTATTGGGTGGAAGATCATGTTCAGTGCCATCGATGGTCACGGTTTGCTTTTCCCCGGGATTCCAGGCTATGGTAAAGTATTTATTGAAACGGTCGCGACTGAAATATAAACGATCGAAACCAGGTTCATTCTTGAATAACAAAAGATCACCACCTGTTTTTTCGTCCTTCAGAATATATCTCATGCTGCAAGCTACAGGATAAAAGTGAAATTGTGTTTTACTTCTACGTTAAAGGACGCCCCTGGTCTTCTTTAAATTGTAATAACTGATCAACCGATCAACCGATCAACTGGTCAACTGGTCAACCTGCCACCCATATCAACGTATCAACCAACCTACCTAGTTTCAGCACTACAAGGCATTATAGCTTAACCGCTTACCCCTTTTTTATTTGGTATTTGCTAAATGCCGAAATTACAAGTCCATTAATTACATTAAACTGGTTTCTATGAAATTACTTACCTCGCTCTGTAGGCGAACAGGCTGGCTATTGCCCCTGTTACAATTGATCGTTATACCCGCAATGGCCCAGATCAGCTGGCCACAATCACAACTGCTTCCTACTTTTCCGGCCCCTGCACCAACGCAGGACCTCATCACCCTTCGCGAAACAAGTACCCGTTGGGAAGGCGAGGGGCCAAACTTAGGTCACAAGACCGGGCGCTTGGAATCCGATGGCTGGCTTTGCCAAACCGGAATAGATGCGCCTAACGATCATATGATCTATGGCCCTTATGATGCCACCATACCGGCAGGACCCAATGTGGCCGAGTTCCGCATGAAGGTTGACAACAACACCGCCAATAACGACCCGGTTGTTGATATCGATGTCAGGAACGCTACCACTGGCCAGGTACTGGCTTCACAAACAATTACCCGGTTACAATTTTCCATTGCAGGTGACTATGTAAATTTCACCTTGCCCTTTACCATGCCGGCCGATAACCAATCCATTGAACTGCGGGTATACTGGCGCGGTACCTCCTATACAAAGGTAGACTGGGTGGCTGTGCAGCAAAATGCGTCCTCTGCCGAAATGTATTTGTTTGCTTCACTGAAAGGTATAGTAAACAAAACAAAGCCACGTATTTTCTCCTATGAAGGGGATGCGTTTGCTGAAGGACCTTATACCTGGTTGCAGTCGTTGGGTTTGAGTTATACGGAGATCACCGATAAATACAGTCTTATAACCAAATACCGCAGCGAACTGTCCGGACTGATCGTATATGACCCAGCGCAGATCCATACGGTAAACCTGGCCACCGTAATGGCAAAAAGCAGGAAGGCCCTGATCGCTTCGCCTTTATTGGTAGCCCGTTTAACAGCTGCTCCCTATAATTTACCCGTGCTGGTTGACCTGCGCGGACAATATACCAGCAAGCTGCAGGTATACCAAACTTTATACAATACGTATTGGCCCGGCATCGATCACCGGTTAATAATTGGTTTAAACCCCGATGTGCATAAGGCTGCCCTGCGCGAATATGCTACTGCCCTGGGCGCTGCCGCTATCTGGCTCGATCCCAATGTAGCGGCTGAAAGTACCTTGTTAAACAGCTTTCTGTCTTCCATGCCGCCCGGTTCCAATTTTATGGGCTGGTGGCCCGAAGAACAACCGGGTGTACAACGTACTTCGCAATATGGTATTACCACTATTGCCAGCGATTGGTGTAGTAATTTAACCATGCACAGTGGTACCTCCAGAACAGTAACCCTTAAACCCGCGCCGCCCAAACCAACGTTGCAAAACAAATTGTATGTTGCCTTTATCTTAAGTGATGGTGATAACCTGCAGTACATTGAACATTTAATGCGCAAACTATGGAATAACCCAGACCGGGGTTCTGTGCCTATGGGCTGGACGTTATCACCCGCCATGTTGGATGCCATGCCCGGTGCCCTCAATTATTACTGGAAAACAGCCACCGATAATGATAACCTTATTTCCGGCCCTTCAGGGTATGGGTATACTTATCCGAACAGCTGGCCCAATCAAAACCTGCTGAATATGTTTGTGGCTAAAACAGACGATTATAACCGCCGTGCCGGTTTCAGGGTGATCACCATCTGGAATACTATTACTGGTGGCATTAACCAGAATGTTGGACAAACATTTGCCAGTATTGCGCCATCGTTGTTAGGCCTCACGGCGCAAAACACGGGTGGTGGATTGACCATTTATAATAACAGTTTGCCTGGCATGGCGCTTTCCTGCAACTACTGCACCAGTGAACAGGCAATGAAAGATCATATTGCCAGTGCAGCTGCAGGCTGGAATGGCACTTCGCCAAGATTCATCATCATTCAGGCGCAACCCTGGACGGATATAAAACCCACCAATTTCAAGAACGTGGCCAATTCCCTCAACAGTGATTATATAGTAGTTCGGCCCGATCATATTTTTCAATTGATCAGGGAAGCAAATGGGCTACAGGCGAACCCCGCTATAAATGCCTGCCGGTTTAATCCGATAACGAAGAAGTAATAATGAGAAGGTCTTCGATAGTGATTGATTGAATAAGCTGCATATCAATACACTAGATGCTGCTAAACTTTTTTGCTTGCCTTCCCGGCCAAAGTCGGGAGGGCTTTTTTGCGTTAAAATGACAGTTTTTTGTCAATGAGCACCATTTGTGCTTATTTTGTTGTTGTAACCTAGACGAAACAGCTTGCTAATGAACCGAAATCCACCGGAGAAAAATTTTGAAGGTGCTTCTACTGATGAGTGGCGATTTGATGATGCTTCCTTTGAAGACTTCTTTAAAAAGCAGTTTTCGTCATTATGCGCATACTGCCAGTTTAAGTTTGGGCTCGATCTCGACACGGCCAAGGAAGCAGTGCATACCGGTTTCATTAAGCTTTGGGATGCCCGTGAAAACCTGACCCCCGGCCTTTCCCCCAAGTCATATCTCTACAAGATCATCACCAACAATGTGCTCGATAGCCTGAAACACGGGAAGATAAAACAGCAATACATGCAGTTTGTATTGCATACGATGCCGGAAAATGCGTCCACCAATAGTTTTGATGAGCTAAGTGTAAAACAATTACAGTCAGAAATAAATGCAGCCATTGCTGAACTGCCCGAGCAAATGCGCCGGGTATTCGAATTGAGCCGGTTCGAGGGCCTGAAATACAGTGAAATTGCCGAACGGTTGAGTATTTCAGTAAAAACGGTGGAAACTCAGATGGGCAGGGCCCTGGCCAGGTTGCGGGAGAAATTGTCGCCCCATCTTTCTTACCTAAATATTGTATTGATTTTCAGTATCCTGTTTAATAAATAATTTTTTTTAACGCCTTTGTAAGGGTAATCCCTTTCCCAGTCGTATCAATTTATTGTGCATGGAACGAAACAATGAAATAAATGAGCTGATAGCCAGATTACTGATCAATGACCTGAATGAGGAAGAGCATGCGTTGGTAGTTGCCTGGATCAATGCCAGTGAGGAGAACCAGCGCTACTTTATAAATATCAAAAATGCCTGGCAGCTTACCGCTGTTAAGCTGACAGAACAGGTGAATGAAGACGTAGAATGGAATAAATTCAGAGAAAACATCTCTGCAAGAGATGCTAATGTTGTTCCCATTCACAAAAGATCGAACGGCGTTATTTTCCGCAGGGTTTTGCGGGTGGGTGTTGCTGCCGCGTTATTGCTGGCCATAGGGTTAAGCTGGCTTTATAAAAATAAAAATGGCCAACAGCGATCTGTTGTAAAGAAAACAGAAAATAAAAAGGAAAGTGTTGCTACAGTTTGGCAACACGAGGTAAATACAACAGGTAAAGAAAGAAAAATAATGCTGGCCGATGGTTCTTTGGTCGTGTTGTTCAACAATAGTGAATTAGTGTTTGAAAAACATTTTATAGAAAGATATATTAAACTCACCGGTAAAGCGTTCTTTAAAGTAGCAAAAAATGCAAGCAGGCCTTTTAGTGTAGAAAGTGATGCAATTACTACAACGGCGCTTGGTACTGAGTTTACCGTGGATGCATACAAAACGAAAAAGCAGATCACGGTACGATTATACAATGGGAGAGTGGTGATACAGCCTTTGGCAACAACAAATAACCTGCTTAAGAACGATGTATATCTGTTGCCAGGTCAGGAGTTTGTGTATGGCCCCCTTATAACATTGGTGCGTTCATTTGGGGCCGGCGGCAATCAGGAGCCGGTTGTAAAAAAGGAGGAGGAAGAAGTAATGCCCAATGA
This sequence comes from Niastella soli, assembly GCF_017742245.1. GTDB lineage: Bacteria > Bacteroidota > Bacteroidia > Chitinophagales > Chitinophagaceae > Niastella > Niastella soli. The sequence continues at coordinate 372,750 of NZ_JAGHKO010000004.1, read as the reverse complement.
CAATCCCATGTTGCCTGTAAATAAAAGCGGCTCCTGGCGCATGTATAACAACCAGGCATTGTCGCAGGTATTTGATCACCTGGCATCCAGTTACGGAGTGACCGTCGTGTATGATACTAAAGATGTGCAACAAAAATATTTTGTAGGTCAGTTCAGGACGACCGACTCAATAGAAATGATCTTGAATTTAATAACCAAAGCTAATAAACTAAAATGTACCCGTGAGGATAACACCTATATTATCCATCAATAAGTGAACCCAACCATTAATTAAGTAGACCAAACGATATTAAAACGGTGTACCGGACAGGAGCTGCTTTCTGGCCGGGCAGGTAACCCGTTTTTATTTAAAATGCAAGCATATGAGATCAACGACGGCTTTAAAATCCAGGGCAATTGTATTGCCCCTACTCTTTCTCAGTAACCTTCTATTTCTAACACCAACACACGCGCAACAAAAAAACAGCACCGTAACAGGGGTTGTATCCAATGAAAAGAACCAGCCACTGGTGCATGTGACTGTAGTGGCGCGCAACACAAAGACAAATTTTGCGGCCGGCGCAAGTTCAGACACTGCCGGGGTATTTACTTTCACCAACTTGCCAGCTGGTGGACCGTACAATTTTACTTTTACAGGCGTAGGTTATCAGTCGCAGGATTTGAATGGTTATACGCTTAAAGAGGGGGCATCATTATCACTGGTTGTTACCATGCATGAATTTGAATCCACACTAGATCAGGTAGTAGTAGTGGGTTATGGTACCCGTAAAAGAAGCGAGGTAACCAGTTCTATTGTTAGTATCGATGCCGGGGATATTAAATCAAGACCCGTGCAGAATACGCTGCAGGCCTTACAGGGCAAGGCTGCAGGTATCGACATCACTTCTAATGAACGCCCTGGTGAAGTAGGCAAAGTATCCATCAGGGGAACGCGTTCTCTGGCCAACACCACTGTATTGGAGCGCATCAACGATCCGCTGTATGTGGTAGATGGAGTGCCGCTCAACTTCGGAAGCATTGCTTCTGTAAACCCAAACGATATCGAAACTGTCGACGTTCTTAAAGACGCTTCTGCCACCGCTATTTACGGTTCAAGAGGCGCCAATGGCGTTATCCTTATCACTACGAAAAAAGGCAAGAACGGACAATTCAGTCTGAATTATGTAGGAACTGTAGCCGTTGAAGATATCAAAGATCGTCAGGAGATGATGAATTCCGCCCAATACATCGATTTCCGCCGCGATGCTTACAGAAGGGTTAAATATCTGGGAGGTACTGGTACCAGTTATCCCGATGATCCTACCATTGCTGCAGACAAAACTATCTTTGGCGCCGATCCAATTGCTTATGGCAACGTGCTGAGAGGTTGGGCCAATGGCAGCTGGGATGGCAGCCTGGTACCCACAACCGATTGGAGAAGCATGGTGAAACAAACTGGTGTAACCCATGACCATATCATCAGTGTAGCCGGTGGTTCTCAAAAAGTGAGAGCCTATGCCTCTTTTGGTTATCTGAAACAGGATGGTACACAGCTGGGTCAGGATTTTACCCGCTATTCTTCCAAATTCAACATTGAGGTAAATCCGGTTAAATGGTTCACTATGGGAACCAGCATTACCACTTCATATGGTTTGCAGAATTATGGCTTTGCTACAGCCGCTAACATCACTGGCCCCGGATCGTTGTATGCCGCGGCACAAGGTATGTTGCCTTATGCCGTTCCTTTTGATACGGCTACCGGCAAACGTATCAACTTACCTGGCGGCGACATTAATATCAATAACCCTATTGGTGAAGACAAATACAATATAAACCTGCGTAAAACGCTGCGGGCGATGGGCGCTTTTCATATAGAGCTCAATCCTATAGCCGGCTTACGTTACCGGGTAACCTTTGGGCCTGATTATAACAACTATTATAATGGTCGTTACATGGATTCCATGTCGATCCAACGCGGTAGTGGCCAGTCTGGTTCAAGCAACTATGCCCAGTTGGCACAGACCAATAATTTTTCCTGGACGCTTGACCATTTGCTTACTTATAATAAAACAATTGGTGGAGAGCACAACGTAGGCGCCAGTTTCCTGTACAGCGCTACTCAGGTGCGTGATGAAAACTCTTCCATGACTGCCACTAAATTACCATGGGCCAGTCAAAAATGGTATGCATTGAACTCGGTAACTGCACTGGATGCCTACAGCTCCAGTTTGTCAGAAAGATCACTGCTTTCCTATATGGGCCGTATTACCTATAGCTATAGAGGAAAATATTATTTCGATGCCTTTACCCGTTGGGATGGCGCTTCGCAGCTGGCCCCTGGTCACAAATGGGATGTATTCCCTGCTGCATCAGCAGCCTGGCGTGTAAGCGAGGAGCCTTTTATGAAAGAGGTTTCATGGGTTGATAATTTGAAGATCCGTTTAGGATTTGGTACAGTAGGTAATGCTGCCATTAACCCATATACTACAGTAGGTACAGCGCAACCGCTGTATTACACCTGGGGCAATGTGGTTGATTTCGGGTTTGTATCATCAGATCCTTCTGCCGCTACTCCTATTTCCATGCCTAACCCTCAGCTGAAGTGGGAACGTACTACCCAGGAAGACCTCGGTATAGAGTTTCGCTTATTCAGAGGCAGAGTGGACGGTGCTATTGACCTGTATTCTTCCAGAACAAGAGACCTGCTGATGTTGCGCACTATTCCTTCTGCTGTTGGTTATACCCAAAGTTTGGATAACATAGGATTGACCGGCAACAAAGGGTTAGAGATCACCCTGAATACGATCAACATGCAACAGGGAGATTTCACGTGGAGTTCTACTATTAATTTCTCAACCAACCGCGACCGGATCATTGAGACCGCCAATGGAAAAGTTGATGATGTAACCAATGCCTGGTTCCCTGGTCAACGCATACAGTCGATCTATGATTATGAGAAGGCTGGCATTTGGCAGGAAGGTGATAAAGATGAGCTGGCTTTATTCAATGCGAAACTGCCTGCGGCCAGCCAGTTTAAACCTGGTATGATAAAAGTAAAAGACCAGAATGGCGATTACCTCATTGATGCGAACCACGACCGTAAAGTGGTTGGTAATTTACAACCTCGGTGGAATGGTGGTTTGAGCAATGAATTCACCTACAGAAACTGGGGCCTGAACATCTTCATTTTCTCCCGTTGGGGCTATTTCATCCAAACAGGTGCAGAATCGTTACAAGGTCGCTTTGCGCAACGCGTGCTGAACTACTGGACGCCCGGCAATCCTACCAACGATTATCCGGCTCCTAACTTTGGCAACGCGGCTGGTGATGCTTACCGTTCTTCTATGAACTACCAGGATGGCTCGTTCGTAAAGATCAGAAATATAACCCTGTCTTACACTATGCCAGGAAACGTGATGAGCAAGCTGAAAATGAAAAACTGCCGGTTGTACGGACAGTTGATGAACCCCGGTTTGATCTATTCTAAGATCAGCTGGATCGAACCAGATCTGGGTGTATCAGCTTATAACAAAGGTTTTGTAATTGGTGTAAATGCAGGTTTCTAATTTTTAACGATTAATACTATCATATGATACGTTCAAATAAATTGATCCCCGCAGGTGCTTTGGCATTGATGCTGACGATAGGTGGGGGCTGTAAAAAATCTTTTCTGGATGAAAACCAGATCTCCTCAAAAACAACACAGGATTACGTTACAACAGTAGGGCTCGACCAGCTGGCTACAGGTATGTATCAAAGTCTTCGCTTTCATTTTAACTATGAGTGGGCCTATACCAGTACCAACTATGGCGTAGATGAATTCACGGCGGGCGGCGACCTTACCTATGAAATGTGGAATTCGTATGGTAGCACCCTGAATTCGCAGACACAAGATATCAGAACAGTATGGGATAACATGTACGGCGCCATTAACTCTGCTAATATTCTGTTACAGAACGTTCCGGTGTATTATGATGGCTCACAAAAAAATACCCGGTTGGGCGAAGCCTATTTCATGCGCGCCTTTAACTATTTCAAACTGGTGAACCAGTATGGCGGCGTGCCGCTTAAACTGATACCATCTACTGAAGTTGATTTTGAATTCCCCCGTAATTCGGTGAAGGAAGTGTATGATCAGATAACGAGTGATATGAAACAGGCATACGATCTGTTGCCTGCCACTCCGGTACAAAGAGGCCGCATTACCAAATGGGCGGCTGCACATTATTTGTCCAAGATCTACCTGTTCCGCGCCAGTGAAGTGAACGCAAGCTGGAACAGCGCCAACGTTGCTGCTGATCTGGACAATGCGATCAAGTTTGGTACAGACGTGATCAATAACAGCGGGCATAAACTGGCCTCTAACTTCACCGATCTGTGGAATTATACGGTGCCCAACAGCCTTAATGAATCCAATGCCGAGATCATTTTGAGCGCCCAGTTCTCTGACAACGTCTCTACGCAAGGTCGTTACGGTAACCAGATGCATTTGTATTATCCTTCCGTTTACCAGAACCTGGCCGGGATGGTACGCGACCTGCCCGGAGGAAGAGAGTTCCAACGTTTACGTTCTACTGACTATGCCCTTGATGTGTACGACCGCGTGAACGACTCCCGTTTCTGGAAAAGCTTTAAAACAAGATATTCTTGTAATAACCCAAGTGGCGCTCCCAAATGGGAAGCTACTTATGCTCCGGCTGGTCAGACCGGTAAAGCAAAATTCGGCGGTGGCGATACCTCTATTCTTTACATAGTTAATAACAGTACTGATACCCGCTATACAAAAGAAAGCATCAAGTACCGTTCACCGCATATGTTTGTTCGCTATTTCAATGGCGAGGCTGAAAACATGCTGGGTGGTCACGGGAATTATGAAGCTTCCCGTTACGTAGGCCTGTCGAAATTTATGGATGGTTCAAGAGCTGATGTGGCCAACCAGTTTGGCCGTCGTGATGGCATTCTGGCCCGTCTGGCCGATACTTATTTAATGGTGGCGGAAGCCTATGGCCGTAAAGGACAATACGTGGACGCATTGCCTTTTATCAATGCCATTCGTGATCGCGCCGCTTACAGAGCCAAGGAAGACCGTTCTTTCTATGTAGATGGTGGTATAGCCTACAAGAACAACCCGGCTGCCAGTACTGCTACCTATGTTTCTTTAAGCGACAAGAACACTTATTATGAGTCGAATGGTATGGTACAACCTTTAGATACCAATACCAATGCCAGCACGGTCAGCGCCATGCATATCAACAGTGTAAATGATATCCTGGCTTCTACCCGCGAGTTTTACGACAAGTTGAAGGTTAGCTCTGATATGGACAGGTTCCTGTGCTTTATTCTGAATGAACGTTCACGCGAACTGATGGGCGAATTGCAACGCTGGGATGACCTGACGCGTACCAGAACGCTGGTAACCCGTTGTGCAGCCTTTAACGCCTTAGCAAAGCCTACAGCTCCTAAAGACTATCTGAGGCCGATACCCCAAAGCTTTCTCGATGTGATCAAGGAAAATGGTCAGCCATTGACTGCAGATCAGAAAGCGGCGTATCAAAACGCAGGTTGGTAATGCTCGTTTTCAATTCTCATTTTCAATAACAGTTGCGGATTGGCCCCTCCGATTTATCGGGGGGGCTTTTTTATTTTCCTTCTCTTCTCTAGCCCTCCCCGGATTTTAGCCTACATATTACCGCAATTATTCATACAAGCTACCGTGATTATTCGAAGTAGGCTTACTATATTCTGTAACAGGTTGTATTACATAATATTATTTTCAATGTCTGGCATTGGTTTTGCGATCAAAATGCGATACTTTGCATAAAGTATACCTAATATCTAATCCATTACCGATGAAAATGAACGTTCTTTACGCCATTGGCGCAATGGCTATTTTGGTAGCATGTAGTGCACCCTACCAGGCCCAAAAATCAGTCTGGACCGTAAAGGAGGTGCAAGAATCGTATAATAAAGATTCCGCTAAAAAGTACAACACTAACTGCGTTCTTTATCGCGGCACCGACAACCAGGCTCATTATTTCCTAACACAGTTTACCGACAAATGGGTTTTTCTTACCATTAAGAAAACCGAATTATCAATCACTGAAGAAAAACCATACAAGGTTGATTCAGCGGTTAAACTTGGTTACTATTACGTTGACCCCAATAATCATTTCGTAAAAACCCGGGACTTTAACTAATTGACGTTATTTGGACAGGTATTAATACTATTGCCAAGTATGTCGCTTTACCTCGTGTAATACCACATAGGTACAGGTTTTCCGCACTACAGGATAAGCTTGTGACCTATGTGGTTAAAAAATATATCAATCGAGGCATTGCATTTCTTCTACCTAATTTTTATATTTCGTATTAATAATTAATTGGTCACTTTTAAATCCGTATTAATCAATAAAAATCCAGTACCATGTGGAAATCTCTTGCCAACTCACATCGAGTTTATCAGGGCGATAGAATAAGATTCAACAACGCCCCCCGCGAATTAAGCACCGGAAATTTATTCCAGGTTGTTAGAACCGATGAGCATTATTTTGAAGTTTGCCCGGTTTCACAGGAAGCAGATACACTGCTCGATCTTTTTAAAAGGAAAATTGTCAGGTATTTCGATGTAGGGTATCATCTTCAAATTGAAGTGTGGAACGAAGAATAATCTGCTCAGAAAGATCAATGCATGGCGAAATTGATTTATAAATAAAATAAATAACATACCTTTAGTCTAACACTGTTAGCAATTATGATTCGTTGTTAGAGAATTGCTTATTTGATTTTCGGTTATACTTATTCCAACCCCTTTAGAACTCTCCCTATTCGATTCCGGCCCGCACCGCACTATCACCAAAAAATAAGTGTATATGCTGGAAAATCTTTTCAACCTCGTACAACAACAGGCCGGGGATGCTATTATTAATAATCCTGCCATTCCTAACCAGCACAATGAAGAAGCTGTAAAGGAAGCCGGTAATTCGGTAATAGATTCCCTGAAAAACGCCTTATCGGGTGGACAGATCAATGATGTATTAAGCATGTTTGCGAACGGCCAGGCCAATGCCAGTGCGCCCGTAGTACAACAGGCTACCGGTAATTTCATGGAACGACTGCAAAGTAAATTCGGATTGAACAGCAGCCAGGCATCCGGTATTGCTCAAAGCCTGATCCCGTCTGTAATGAACCAACTGGCACAAAAGACTGCTAATCCCAATGATAATAGTTTTGACGTACAGCAGATCTTCAATCAACTCAGCGGTGGTAAAACTGCCGGGATGAACATGCAGGGCATACTGAATAAGCTAAAAGGCGGCCTCGACAGCGACAGAGACGGCGATGTTGACCTGCAGGACCTAAAATCCCTGTTTGCAGGCGGCGGCTCCGTGCTCGATAAACTGAAAGGCATGCTGGGCTGATCCCCTCATTTATACATTTCTTCTTATTGGTTTCCCTTTTCTTGTAGCGTGCATAGACCATGCTATTCCTTCACACATATATACTAAACTATCGAGTATGAAAAAGTTATTCGCCAGCCTGGCGCTGCTTACCCTTTCCTGCCAGTTGCTACAGGCCCAATTGCCAAAAGTAGGTTCTATTGCAAACGCAGGGCAATTAGTGACCCAGTTGGTAAACGCCATTAAACCTGCTGCATTTACCAGCGAATTCTCCGGTGCCAAAGAAGGCCTTTTAGGCCAGGCGCAAAAAATATCCAGTGCTGCAGAAATGGCCAATACAGTTACCTCACTGATTGGTTATGTAAAACCCGATATGTTTAAAACGGGCACAACGGGGAAATCACTTATAGATCTGGGAAGTAAGGCAAAAACCATGGGGGATGCGGCCGGGTTATTAAAGAATTTTGAGAACGGCCTGAAACCAGAAGCCCTTACCGATGATTGGTCGGGTATGCGTACCGGTTGGCTCAGCGCCCTGAATCAATTGGCCCTGAACCAGGGAAAATAATACCAGCGTCACGAGTTGGGGCACCCAGATTGAGCAGATGAGCCAGGGGCGGCTCGTAAATAATGTTTATTTTAGTAGGCATTAAACCTGCTGACATGAACTTGCCAAAACAAATAGCCACTCACTTCAAAACATTTTACACGGGTGGTAACTGGACAGATGTAAATTTAAAGAACGTCCTCGAAGGGGTGACCTGGCAACAAGCCACTACCTCCATCTTTAAGTGTAATACCATTGCGGTATTGATCTATCACATGAATTACTATGTACGGTTGGTAACGAGAGTATTGGAGGGGCAGCCACTGGATGGCAGTGATAAATTTGCTTTTGATGCGCCACCGGTCCAATCGGCCGAAGATTGGGAACAGTTAAAGAACACTGTTTTTACCGATGCTGAAAAATTCGCCCGGTTAATTGAACTGTTCCCCGAAGAAAAGCTGGGTGATATCTTTCATGATGAAAAGTATGGGAGCTATTACCGGAACTTCCAGGGCATTGTAGAGCATAATCATTATCACCTGGGGCAGATCGTGTTGTTGAAGAAGATCATGAGTCAGTTGTAAGAATCGTGAAACGTGAATCGTGAAAGGGGTGTCGTTTAGTTAAAGCTTGATCCCCTCCTGGGAGAGCCAGTCCCGCTTTGCGGGAGGTTGGGGTGGGTTTATGTGACCCTGACAGGTCTGGTCGGTTATGATCGTGTAACAAGAACGATGAATTCCGGGCAAAGAACGCAATAACAAACTAAATAACTAACAAACTAACCAAAGCTGCTATAAGTGTATTAAGAAAGTTAACCAGGTCATTCTTTATCCATCCCTTCCGTTCAAGGGTGGCGCCAAGAACGGAATCGGCTATATTGCCAATAAAGCCACCCAGTACAATGTACCAGGCCAGGGCGGTGTAGCCATATCCAATGCAATAAATGACCGCGATAAGGATACTGCCGGCGATGCCCCATAACGTGCCCTCCAGACTTATCACTCCATCGAGACCGCAGGTATCTTTTTTAAAGGTGAGGATGTTATAAAAACGCTTCCCATATACACTACCCAATTCTGAAGAAAGCGTATCGGCGCTTGCGGAGGCCAGGGCTGCTGCCGCTGCCAGTTGCCAGGCACGGAGGAATTCCGGATAGATCCACGTAAATAAGGCCGCTAATGCGGCCACACCGCCATTCGCCAGCACCTGGGAGGCGGTGCGTTGCCCTTTATTTTTTTCTGCTATGGCTAACTGTTCTTTTTTACGGCGACCCAGCGAGGTGGCCACCGTACCTGTTACAAAAAAAGTCCCTAATAACCCAATGCCGGTCAGCCCAAAGCCGGTATACAGCAGGGCCGCCAGGCACCCACCCGTAAGCGCACCGGCTACGGTCAGTTTACGGAAAATAATAGTGGCCGCTACACTTACTACAATAAAAATCAGCACAAGGAGATCAGGGGTATACATGGAAGCAAGATACTGTTGAAATCGGGAAAGGCAATGGGCAGTAGGCAATGGGCAATGGGATTCGGTCCTTCGCTACGCTCAGGGCCGTGAAACGTCAGTCGGCAGACTGCAACGCGGCAACGGCAGTAGACAATCTGCCTTCGCCAAGGCTTCGGCAGACGTCGTTGGGATCAGGCAGTAGGCAATCAATGTCGTTTAGTAAATGCTTGTTTTAAGGAATCCCCTCCCGGGAGGGGTAGGGGTGGGTTTAAAATGTTAACCAGCCCTGAGTGCGTGGTGTGCATATAATTAGATCAATAAGAGATAAGAGATAGGAGATAGGAGGTAGGAAATACAAAAGGCCAAAGCTGTTATAACAACTTTGGCCTTTTTCTTAAATTGATTTCTTCTTCTCGTTGTCTTTTTTTATGAGAAGTTGCGGGGTTGTAAATAATCGCGAGTCCACAACTCACAACTCACAACTCACAACTCACAACTCACAACTCACAACTCACAACTCACAACTCACAACTCACAACTCACAACTCACAACTCACCATCCTAATTGCCTATTTTATAAATAGCCGGCACTTCCTGTCCTTCAATTTTTGCCGCCTTGGTGGCGGTGGCAGTAAGCGGATCGATGGCATAAATACGGGCTTCACTTGCCGGGGTAGAGGTGATGGACGCATATACTTTTCCATCTTCTACCAGCCATCGGGCCCCGTATTGACCACCGTGAGCAGGGATATCGGCAATATCGGTAACCGTTTTATTATTCAGATCAATGATCGCCATTTTACAAATGGGATTGGTTACATCAAAAGCGCCCCAAACAGCATTGATATCATCGGTGCCGGGTATTTGCATCCTGGCTACCAGTAAACCGTCACCTGCATAAGCTGCTGTAAGCACCTTGGCGCCGCCTGAAGCTGTTTCTACATCAAAGAAGTAAGAAGGGTCAAATGACTGTTGTCCGTTTTTGATGCGCAGGATACCCGATTTTTTTGTTACCTGGGTATAACCGGCTGCCAGGCTGCTTGGTGAAACGGTGTAAATATCGCCATTCTCTGCCCTCATCATCCCTATCTGGTTTCCGTATAAGCCAATGGGGCCGGTGCGGGGATCTTTGATGGTAGTTAAAGAATCCAGACCGGGATAACTGAAAATGGTTACATAGGCCGTGTCGGTATACTCTGTATTCCAGGTGCCGCCATCGAGCGGATAAAACGAAACATACATTTTGTTATCATTCACTACTATCGAAGTAGGCCATTTGTTCAGCACGTCCGATTTATTCCACATGTATAAGGGCGTTAGTCTTCTTTTCTTTATTCGGATGTTATTGGCGTCGATCAGCTGGATCTCACAATCATAACTGCCACCGCCCCAGGGCGCACCTATGGCAACCAGGGTACTGTCATCACCTTTGCCAAAACAGTCCAGGCGTTCAAAGGCAAACCTTCCTTTTTCATACAAAGCGCCGGCTTCATTTATCCCATAACCAATACCGGTCTTAATGTTGTCATAGGTAAAACTGAACACCGTGTTACCCGTACTACCATAATAACACCAGCCAAGTTGTTCAATACCATTGCCGGTTGAGGAAAGAGATCTGGCAGCATTGTTGATGGTGTCCTGCGAAAGCAGGTAATCAGAGGTTCCGTTGGCGCCCTGTGTGCGTAAGCCCAGGATATAATTACCGCTGGCCTGTAAAAAATGACTCTTGGGTTTATAACAACCACTCAGTAATACTGATATTATCAATAAAATAAGAAACGTTTGGGTATATCTTGATTTGCAAAAACGCATGATAATGTGTTTTACAATGAATAATTAGTTGTGAAAAAAGTATCTGAGTTTTATGTTGAATGCCCGGCCGGGTTTCTGCAGTTTGAAATTGTCATACAATTTTACATCGCCCAGGTTGGTACATTCGGCAGCCATATTATATTTACCGTTTTGCAAAGAATAAGTAATCGATGCATCCTGGGTAAACTGGCGGGGAATAATGAATTTGGTGCCTGCACTTCCCTGGCTTGGCCAGAACAGGTAGAATTTCTCAACAAAATTGCCGCCTACATTAAACGTCAGCACGTCATGCGTATAAAATGCTTTTTTGATCTTATAGCCCGCATCGAAGCTGCCAAATAAATAAGGCATATTGGGCAGCCGGTCCCAATAGGTATAGTTGGGAATGCCCTTGTCGAATGTTTTTATGTTAAGCGTGTTCTGGTAGGTGCTGTTCACTTCAAAGGTCAATGCGTCGTTGTATGTATAACGCACGCTCCATTCAACACCTGAGGTCCTTACACTATCCAGGTTGGTGTAACGGCTGATCTGTCCGTCTGATTCCAGTCTGATGAAATCACCCGCTTTGCGATACAGGTAATTGAGCTCACCTTCCAGTTTGTGTTTGTTGAAGGTTTTCATCAGTGCCAAACCCACGTTGATGTTATGGCTATGTTCGGGTTTTAAATAAGGATTATTTTTTAACAGCAATCCATTCCCAAACATTTCTTCCCCTTCGGGCAGGCGCCAGGTACTTTCATAAGAAGCTTTCACCTGTGCAAACGGGAAAATATAATACATAGCGGCTACACCATATCCTGTTTTGTTGTGTTTGCTTTTCATGCTTTCATGTGTGCCCCATTCAGCATCTACCGTACGGGCGCTCATGCTGAACTGCTTTGCAAAAAGGGTGGCAGAGAACCGGTTGCTCAGGGTTGAATATTTATAGGCCAGTCCGGTTATATTTTTGGATAGTGTATTAGGAATATCGAAGGGGATAGGGTCAATGGCAATAGGGTCATCACCTTTACGCCGCGAATAGGTGTAGTTGTGGTTGAGACTAAAACTGTGTTGTTTATTCAACTCATAACTCAAATTGGCGGAAGCCAGGGCATTGCGGTCGTTAAAATGGAATTTTGTTTTGTAATAAGAGATCTCACCCGAGTTGCTGCCAAAGGTTTTTACAGTATAATTTCCATACCAGTCGTACAGCCGTGAGCTGGTATCGGTAATACCTGATTTTATAAAACTCATATTGGCATTGGCTGTTAAGGTAAGACCGGGCAAAAAGAAATTTTCTTTCTTGTACTTGAAAGTAGGAATGAGTGATTGGCTGGAGGTGAATACCTGACCCGTTACCTGGTCCATATTCATGCCGGTTTGTACTTCTTTTTTGTTTTCAGACAGGATCAAACCAAATAATAATTTGTCGGCAAATTTCTTATTTACAAAACCGGCTTCCAGTTGACCCATTGTAGAACGGTATGCATCGTGGAACCGTTTTATTTTTAGGGTGTTACCATAGATACCGGTTTGCGGGTCGGGTATCTGTTCATCGATCTTATAATTGTTATCGCTGTAATTATAAAAACCATTCAGGTTAATGGTAAAGCCTTTGTTGGTAGTATACCGGGAATTTACCGAAGCCCGGTGTGTATTAAAGGAGCCGAAACTATATGAAGCATCCAGGTATTCTTTTATTTTCTGGTTGGTGACCACGTTCACGGCGCCACCCAGGGCATCGGAGCCCAGGAAAACAGGTACCACGCCCTTATAAATTTCAATTCTTTCGGCCATATTCACTGGCAGATTGTTCAGCGACAGGGAGGAACCGAAATTGTCCATAGGCATCCCGTCTAAAAAGAATTTCACCTGTTTACCGGTAAAACCATTGAGAGAAAAAGAGTAGTTAGAACCCAGACCGCCTTCTTCCCGGATCTTTACACCTGTGGAGCGGTTGAGCACCTGGTTGATGTCTTTGGTAGTATTATGCAAACGGGTGGCATCAATAGCCGAAACGGTATAGGCCTGTTCTTTGGCGGCGCGCAGATCACTTTTGCCGGTTACCACCACTTGCTTTAGTTGTTTATGGGTAGTTTTTAGCGTGTCCTGCGCCATTGCAGGTACAATAATGATACTACTTAGTAGTAGCAAGACAGATTTTTTCATAAACATTTCGCGGGCTTTGGTTGGTTTAATCGGCGCGAAAATACCTGTTGATCAATTAAGTGGGGAGCGCGATCAGGAAAACCATTTACGAGAAAAGTAAAATTTACACTTGTATTGTGGAAAATGCGAATGTGAGCAGGCCGTTATACGTATTTCTGCTTAGAGGTGTTTTAGGAATTTTGGGCAAATTATGATTAACGGTAATACCAAACCGGTGATCAGTTGGTTGTTGAACTACCTTTATGCTACCACAGACTTAAACCTTTGCTATTACTATGACCAGTGCAACTAAAATTGCCCTTATTGACAGCCATCCATTAATGCGCGAGTGCATCTCAAATTATTTATCCGGCTTTGAGTATGCCATAACGCTACAGGTTGATGATGGAAAGGAACTTATTGATCGATTAACAAAGGAAAACGTACCTGACGTTTGCCTGTTGGAGTTTAATGCGAGAAAAAAAGTGGGTTATGAGACCATAAAAATGCTTAAGTCGGCATGCCCCCATATGAAGATCGCGATCTACTCCATGCAAACAGGCCCTGTTGAAAATCAAATTCCTTCCGGTGCTGATGTGGTCATTTCCGATCAAACATCTATTGCGGAATTTAAATCAACGCTTGATAAGTTAATTTAAAGGCAGACGGCAAACGGCAATCAATGTCGTTTAGTTAGGGCCTGGTTTAATCCCCTCCTGGGAGAGCCTGTCCTGCTTTGCGGGAGGCTGGGGTGGGTCAACTTTATCACCACTATCACCCCTATCAACCTCCTCCCTGATCAACTGGTTAACTGGTTAACTTTCCTCTGAATAACACCTCTATCCGTATTAGTTTTAGCCAAAGAAAGCGCTTGTTCAAAATGCGACCTTGCCTTAACGTTATCTATTCCGGTATACAATTCACCCAGTAGCGTATAATAAAAATGATTACTGGTGAGTTGGAGTTTTTCTGCTTCAATGATTGCCTCCTCTTTGCCATTGGCTTTTGACAGGGCAAAGGTGCGGTTGAGCGCGGCAATAGGAGAGTATTCAATTTGTAGTAACCGGTTGTACAATTGTAAAACGCTTTCCCATTTTTCGCGGGTATCGTTTTTTTGCGTGTTCCAGTAAGCAATCGCAGCTTCGATGTGGTATTTACTTAGTTGATTACCGGTGGCGGAACAATTCAGAAAATAGCTGCCTTTGCTGATGAGGTCGGTATCCCACAGACTGGTATCCTGTTCATCGTACAAAATAAGTTCGCCGTTTTCGTTCATGCGGGCCTCAAAACGCGAGGCATGAAAACACATCAGCGACAACAGGGCATTCACCGGTGGTTTGTTGGTTTGTTTGTTTTCCACCAGCATATAACACAAACGCATAGCTTCAAAACACAACTCTTTGCGCAGGGTGTTGTTATTGCTGATGGAATAATACCCTTCACTGAACAGCAGGTAAATGGTAGCAAGGACGGCATTCAGCCGCTCGTCAATTTCAGAACTGCCGGGCAATTCTATAGGAATGTTTGTGGAGCGAAGTTTATCTTTGGCCCTGAAAAGCCGTTTGTTGATGGTTTCTTTATTGGTAAGAAAAGCATCGGCAATTTCTTCTATTCCAAAGCCGCACAAAATGCGCAAGGATAAACCTATTTGTGCTTCCCGTGCAATGGTAGGGTGACAAATAGCAAACATCATTTGTAACTGGCTGTCGTTTATATTTTGCGGAGAAAGGTCGATCTCGTATTCGGGGATGGAGGAAGGGGTTTCAGTAGCAGCTGAGGCTGTTGCCACCTTACTGCTAAAAGTAGCCTGGCGATGCAGGAAGTTTTTGGCTTTGTTCTTTGCAACGGTGTATAACCAGGCAACAGGATTGGGCGGAATGCCTTTCAATCCCCAGGTTTGAGCCGCCAGCATAAAGGTGTCGCTGGCAATGTCTTCAGCCGTTTCCATTTCATAAAAGCCGAATCGCTTACAGAGTACCGCAACGATCTTGCGGTATTCTGTTCTGAATAAATGCGGAATTAATTCGGGTTGTTGCATAATGAAAAGCCAGTCAGATCAGTTGAATGATCATTGGTCTGACTGGCTGCTTTTATTAATGGGTGCCATCATTTTTGGCCATCAATCTCACTTCCACACTATTGCCCTCACCTTGTAAAACCGGGCAACCCTTGGCAAATTCAGCGGCTTCTTCAACCGAGCCGGCTTTTACAACCATGTATCCGCCAATGGTTTCTTTTATTTCACCGAATGGACCATCGGTAACAACGCCCTGGTGCCACACTACTTTACTGTCATCAAACAGCAACCCGTTGCCTTCAACAAATTTTCCCTGGGCAGCAATACTTCCAATCCAATCCATGGTCTGTTTCATCCAGATCTGCATCTGTTCTGGCGAAGCAATTTTTTTGCCATCCTGATGCCTTAAGATCAACATGTACTCATTCATGTTTTTTAGTTTTAAGTTATTGAATATAATTATTATGCCCTTATTACAATCGAGGTTGTTACAATTGGACAGGTGGATAGAAATATTTTCTAGATAATGCCATTCATGGATTCTAATTTTTCAATTGCGGGAGATGGTGTAACTTATAAGACAATAAAATTACTAAGCTATGAGAAAAGCAGCGTTGACCAGCCTGGTGTTCGTTGCGTGTGGGTTTGCAACGAATGCCCAGTTCTCTGTTTCACCCAGAGTGGGTATTGAACAGGCTTTTAACTGTGTGAAGTACAACAACTCGTCCTGTATTAATCCAATTTCACCTAACATCTCTCCACAAGTAAGTGTGAGGGCCGATTATCTCTTCAACAATGTTCATGGCCCGTTTGTAGGTATTGCAAGTAACCGTTCCCTTGTCACCTATGAGTTTGCCAATCCGGAAACTGGCGACAAGGAATTTACTTCCGCTCAGGGCGACTGGAAGCTTCGGTTGGAAGCTGGTTATCAGGTAAGCAGTAAAGCCATTGCTTTGGGTAAGGCGGCCAAACAAACAACTGAGCCGGCTGTATCTACCGCTAATTTAAGTCCGTGTGCGGCGGCGCGGGTAATGAGGGCTCAGGCTGCTGTGCCGCAAAAACCAGTGATGAGCCTGCGGGTCCAGCCCTATGCGGGAATGGCGTTTGTGCCCAATCCTGAACCGGGTATTACCACGGCTGTTCAGGGAAGCGAAACTGTTTACCAGTACCATGCCGGTAACTATACGTCTGCTTTTATCACCGGAGTTAACCTGGCATTTGCCAAAGGCAGTGTGAGCAAGTATGTGATAGGTATACAATACCTCAAAGGCATTGGCAATATGAACACAGAAACATTAAATACTACTATCGAGAATAAATTAACTACAACTACTTTATCTTCATCTTCATCTGCCTGGAATATTAATATCGGCATTCCGCTTTCCTTTAGCAAGAACAAACAACAGGCGGCGCCGGCAAAAGCGGTAGCGCCGGTAAAACGGGAAACGCCAGCAACAGTAGGGACTGCCAAACCTGCCGCAACAGCACCGGCTAAAAAGTCGTGCAGTTATTACCGGAGCAGGTGCTCGCACTGGGATTGATGAAAGTGCAAAAGGCAGAGAGCAAAAAGCAGAGACGGTTCCCGAATTTCGGAAACCCATTGCCGATTTAATGTCGTTTAGTTAATGTTTGTTTTAAGAAATTACTTCCTGGGAATCCTGGGAGAGGTTGGGGTGGGTTTATAATGTTACTATCCTTGTGTTTCAATTCCAGGTTAATCAAATCAATACCCCTACCATCAGTGTTTATGTACTGCACGCTGCGGTCTCCCAATGTGTGGATTGCCCAATTTTGCCAGAAAACACCGCTTTTAACAGAGGTTAGAACTATCTCTGATTCATTGCATTGTGATAGATATCCCGTACATATCCCGTATATATCCCGTATATAAGCCGTACATATCACGTTCCTATATAGGTACGGCTTATGTACGGCTTATAGCTTAGATACTTATAAGTAAAATTCGAATATACCCTGAATAATCTGTATATATGAAATGGGAATCCTGCGTGCTGAACCAGGAACTGCGTACTATAAACTGTGCATGGTAAACTATTTGCGTTTCCAGCCAATAAGGATAACACCAATTACAACCAACACGGTACCAATAATTTGTGCGGTGAAGATCTTTTCGCCGAGGATGAAATGTGCCTGAATGATGGTTGAAACGGGGCCAACAGCTGATATAATGGCCACATTGTTGGAGCCGATGTGTTTCATGCCGGTCGACATCATAAAAGTAGGCAAAACAGTGGCGATTGTAGCGAGTAAAATGCCATACCAGATAATGGGCGTGCCGCCTTGTTGCAGGTCGTGCAAACCGCGGCCTTGCAAGGCAAAATGGGTAAAAACGCCGGCGGTGGAGGCCAGCATGGCATACGCGGTAAAGCGGGTAACACCCACAGTGGGGATCATACGGCCGCTGCCGACAATATAAACGCTATAGGTGATAGAGCATAAAAAGATAAGAAAGCTGCCCCAGAAAAAGTTAGGGTTTGACGTGTCAATGTTCAATTCGCCTAAATAAGCGATGCCAATGCCCGTGTAGGTAAGCAGCAGGGCTATTTTTTGCGTGCGAACAACCGGTTGTTTAAAAATAAAGGTGTTGATCAGCACGGCGAAGGTGGGGTACAAAAAAAGGATCAGCCGTTCAAGGCCTGCTGTAACATATTGCAGCCCAACAAAATCAAAAAGGCTGCTGAGGTAATAACCAAACAGGCCAAGACCGATAACACCCAGCCATTGCCGGGTAGTAAGCGGGGTGAGTCCCTTTTGGCGGGTGAGCCAGACTGCGGCCAAATAGAAGGGAAGGGAAAAAGTCATGCGTAACATCAGCAGGGTAAGGGCGTCCATATGCGTGTGTGCAAAAGCCACTTTTACGATAATGGCTTTTGTTGAAAACAAAATGGAGCCTGTTATGGTAATGAGGAAACCCGCTAGC
Organism: Niastella soli; assembly: GCF_017742245.1. Lineage (GTDB taxonomy): Bacteria > Bacteroidota > Bacteroidia > Chitinophagales > Chitinophagaceae > Niastella > Niastella soli. Next base: position 354,484 of record NZ_JAGHKO010000004.1, on the reverse strand, counting down.
GCAACAGTATGTTTTTTCCCTTCCAAATATTAAATCTTAAACGGATACATTAAAATCTCTCAGCGCATCATTCAAACTTGTTTTCAGGTCAGTGCTGGGTTTACGCTGACCAATGATGAGTGCGCAACTAACATGGTATTCGCCCGCAGGGAATTTTTTAGCATAGGTACCGGGGATCACCACACTGCGTGCTGGTACCCGGCCTTTGTATTCAACCGGTGTATCACCGCTTACATCGATGATCTTGGTACTTTGTGTTAATACTACGTTGGCGCCCAATACTGCTTCTTTTTCAACCACAACGCCTTCCACCACAATACAACGGCTGCCGATAAAACAACCATCTTCCACAATAACAGGCGTAGCCTGTAAAGGTTCCAGTACACCGCCAATACCTACACCACCGCTCAGGTGCACACCTTTTCCGATCTGGGCGCAACTGCCTACAGTAGCCCAGGTATCCACCATGGTGCCTTCGTCGACATAAGCACCGATATTTACGTAAGAAGGCATCAGTACCACGTTTTTGGCCACATAAGCACCATAACGCGCTACAGCGTGGGGTACAGCACGTACGCCCAGTTCTTTATAATTTTTCTTCAGCAGCATTTTGTCATAGAACTCAAAAGGCTCCATAGTCCAGGTTTGCATTGGCTGGATGCCGAAATACATCAGGATAGCCTGTTTTACCCATTCGTTCACTGCCCATTTGCCATCGGTGGGGCTTGCCACGCGCAAACGGCCTTTATCAACTTCTTCAATAACAGCTTTTACCGCGTCGGTATATTTTTTTTCTTTTAATAACTCGCGGTTGCTCCAGGCTTCGAGTATCAGGTCTTGCATTTCTTTAAATTTTTGCAAACATAAGTCAAACAAGGCACAAGACATAAGGTTTAAAAATCAGTTAAGGATAACAAGCTGATAATTTTAAGGGAGTTGGCGCATTGCAATGGTTTTTATATTTTGGGGCTTTTACACTAACCAGAACATGCGCACCCTATTATTAATCATTCTTTGTTTAATTACCTCCCAATTATTCAGTCAGGAAAAACAATTGGAACAAGCCATTGGCTGGAAAGGCAATGCAATTGAGATACATACTGTTTCAGATAACGCGAAGCAACAATGCGGATTGCTGGTGGCGAACGAGGATAGTATCAGGGTTAGCTGGATAAACAGTAACAAGCAGGTGGTGAAACAATTCGCTATGGCACGCGGATTAGAGGAGCCGTTATTGGGCGGGTTTATAAAAGAAGGAAAAATGTATCTCTACAATCAAAATCCTGAAGCCCCGGTTGTGCGTGCCTGGAAGCTGGATAGTGCAACAGGGGATGTAACCGAATCCGGTATTCCTTTAGATTTTAAAGATGAAAACCTTGTAAGTGCCGTAAACTGTGGTGATCATTTTGTGTATGTAAACATTAACCCCAAAAACGCTGAGTTGTTAGTGCATGACTTTGCCAATGAGCATGAGTATGCTACGTTACGATATCATTTCGATCCGGAACTCTGGCGAAAACTGATTAAGACCGCCAATATAAAAAAGGGCCTGCAGGTAGGAAACATTGAAGTGGAGGGCGAAGGCAATTTGCCTTTATCGGCCTGTGCAAATAAAATATATTCCAGGAATGATACCTTGCTGTTGTTAATGAATAATGAATTAAAGGAAACCAGCGTGTACTGTTTCGATCTGAAAAATAAACAGGTAACCACAAGAGGGGTTTCCCATTTTGCTGGCTTCCCGTATAAATCATCTGATGATGCGGTAGACAACTCTTTTCTGGTACAGGATAAATTATTGTATGTAAGGGTTTCAAAAGACAGCATGGGCATTCAGATCCTGAATTTTTATACGGGGGCAACGCTTACTACATTCAAGGCTTCGGCAAAAGAGGTGCTCGGGTTCAAAAATTCACTTATTTTTAGTGAACCTTTCATTGAAGGCGACCGGTTACCTGAAACTGACCAGTTGTACCGGAAAATTTTGCGTAATTATCCCCTGATCATGGCAATGCCAACGAATAACAATCAGTTGGCCATAACAATAGGATCAAGTTCCATTACAAATACAGTGGCAAGAGGGCATAACTTTATTCCTGTACCTCTTTTAATACCCGGAATGTTTCCGCTACATTTACTGATGCTGCCAGTAGCAGCAGGTCCAAAAAAAGTTGTTCCGGAAACTAATTATTTCACAATGCTGATTGATGCAGGTTCGGGAGAACATGTAAAGGGAGCGCCGCCAACGATCCTGAGTAAAGAAATTGAACAATTTTCAAAGGACCTGAAGAGGCCTCCCTTAGGAGAAACCCTTTTTATGATCAATGGCGGATATTATTATGCCTATTACGATAAAAAAGGCCGTAAAGTGGTGATTTTAAAACTGTAACTGGTATTTTCCCCGAACTGCATTGCCAGGTTTTCCCCCTGGTATGGGCTATTGGCATTTTGACATTACATTTGCAGCATGGATTTTTCACACGACGTTGATCACTGTTTAAAAGTGTTGCAGGGTGGGGGGCTGATCCTTTACCCTACGGATACCATCTGGGGCCTTGGCTGCGACGCTACCAATGCGACGGCGGTTAACCGGATCTTTAATCTGAAACAGCGCCCCGAGGCAAAAAGTATGATCATTCTGCTGGCCGATGAAAAAGAGCTGATGCAGTATGTGGCGCATATTGACCTGCAGGTGTTCGATTACCTGGCCAAGACAAAAAAGCCTACCACGGTCATTTATGAGGGGGCCATCGGTTTGGCCGATAATGTGATCAATGCCGATGGAACGGTAGCTATTCGTATTGTAAAGGATGCTTTTTGCAAACACCTGATCAAGCGGTTGCGCAAACCCATAGTATCTACTTCCGCCAATATCTCGGGCGATCCCTCGCCGGCCATATTTCACGATATTTCGCCGGCGATCTGGCAGGGCGTTGATTATATAGTACAACACCGCCAAAAAGAAACTACTCAACATGCGGCTTCATCCATTATAAAATGGAATAAGGATGGAAGTGTCACGGTGATCAGAGCGTAACAACAAACAAACTAATGAAATTTCTCGTAATACAAACAGCCTTTATAGGTGACGTGGTACTGGCAACGGGCATCGTGGAAAAACTGCATCGGCATTTTCCTGAGGCGCAAATTGATTTTCTGGTAAGAAAAGGCAATGAAGGCCTGCTACAAAACCACCCATACCTGCACGAAGTATTGATCTGGGATAAAAAGAACGGCAAGCTGAAAAACCTGTGGAAGCTGTTACGCCTCATTCGTAAACGCCGGTATGATAAAGTGATAAATGTGCAGCGTTTTGCCGCCACCGGTATACTCACGGCTTTTTCGGGCGCCAAACAAACGATCGGGTTCAATAAAAATCCGTTAAGCTGGCTGTTCGATAAAAAAATAGTACATGTTATCAGCGACGTGAACCATCCCATTCATGAAGTTGACCGAAATAATGAATTGATCAGGGAGTTTACCAATGAGGAAGTGATAAACCCGCACCTGTATCCTTCTGAACAGGATATAGCTATGGTGCAGCCTTATAAAAAGCCTCCTTATATCACCATTTCACCAGCATCGGTATGGTTCACCAAACAATTTCCGAAAGATAAGTGGATCAGCTTTGCCAAGGAGATCCCGGCGAACTATACCATTTATTTACTCGGTGCGCCGGGTGATGTAGCGTTGGCGGAAGAGATCCGTACAGTGGGTGCCCGTGCTACTGTTGTGAACCTGTGTGGCAAGCTTAGTTTTTTACAATCTGCGGCCCTCATGAAGGAGGCCGTTATGAATTATGTAAATGATTCGGCGCCCATGCATTTTGCTTCATCGGTTAATGCACCGGTTACGGCGGTATATTGCTCAACACTGCCTTCATTCGGGTTTGGGCCTTTGTCTGACAAGCGGTTCATTGTAGAAGTACAGGAGCCATTAAGCTGCCGCCCATGCGGGTTGCATGGCCGGCCTGCGTGTCCGCTGGGACATTTCAAATGTGCTTATGAGATAACCAATGCCCAACTATTGAATAGTTTATAGTTTATACCCCGAAACATTAATTACATTTGTTGTTTGATGGATATAAAATGCAACGATAAGGAACTGTTTGTTTTTAAAAAGATCGCACATGCTGCTGAAGAGCTGAAGGTGCCCACCTATGTAATTGGTGGTTTTGTACGCGACAAATTATTGGGTCGCGCCACCAAGGATGCTGATATTGTTTGTGTGGGCGATGGCATTCAGCTGGCACATAAGGTTGCAGAACGGTTCCAGCCCAAACCATCCGTTTCTTTCTTCAAGAATTTTGGTACAGCCCAGATAAAGCTGAAACATTTTTATGAAGAGGAGCCCGGTGCTGTTGATCACAAACATATTGTTGCCGAGGATAATGGCCAGGAGGGAAAGGTTTTTGACACAGAGGCGGAGCCGGTACAAGAAAAGTCGGCTCTTGAAATAGAATTTGTAGGGGCGCGAAAAGAAAGTTACCGGTACCATAGCCGGAACCCGGAAGTGGTGCCGGGAACATTAAAAGACGACCAGGATAGAAGGGATTTTACCATCAATGCCATGGCCATTTCCCTGAATGCCGAAGATTATGGTAAGCTCATAGACCCATTCAATGGGGTGCTTGATCTTGAGCGGAAGATCTTACAGACCCCGCTCGATCCGGACCAAACATTCAGTGATGACCCTTTGCGTATGATGCGGGCCGTTCGGTTTGCCTCGCAACTGAATTTTACCATTGCTCCGGCTACCTTTCAAAGCATCAAGGACCATGCAGACCGCATTAGAATTATTTCGCAGGAACGCATTACTGAAGAACTGAATAAGATCCTGTTAAGCGCCAAACCATCTGTTGGGCTCGATCTGTTGTACCAAAGCGGGTTATTGCATATCATCTTTCCTCAGCTGGTTGACCTTGCGGGTGCTGAATATATAGATGGTTTAGGGCATAAAGATAATTTTTATCATACCTTACAGGTAGTAGATAATATTTCCAGACATACCAATGACCTGTGGTTGCGTTGGGCAGCTTTGCTGCACGACATTGCCAAACCGGCCACCAAGAAGTTTGAAAAAGGCCATGGGTGGACGTTCCATGGACACGAGGTTGTAGGGGGCAGGATGGTACCCCGTTTGTTCACCAAATTAAAATTGCCACAAAATGAAAAGATGCGTTATGTGCGCAAACTGGTTGAACTGCATTTACGGCCTATAAGCCTTACAAAAGAGAATATCACTGATTCTGCCATACGCAGATTGTTGTTCGATGCTGGTGATGATATAGATGGGTTGATGATGTTGTGTGAGGCCGACATTACCTCGAAGAACAAACAAAAGGTGATCCGCTTTCTTGAGAACTTTGAACTGGTTCGTCAGCGATTGAAGGAGGTGGAGGAAAAAGACCGCATTCGTAACTGGCAACCACCCATCACCGGTGAAATAATAATGGATATCTTTGGGCTGTCACCCTGTAAAATAGTGGGTGACCTGAAAAACTGCATCCGGGAAGCCATTCTGGATGGTGAAATTGATAACACGTATGACGCCGCATACGATTTTATGATGAAAAAAGCAACAGAAATGGGGTTGCAGATTGTTAACAAAAATGCAGCCGGTAACTGACCGGTGCTGCCTTCCAGGTAGTATTTTTTCCCTCTTAACTATAGTTTTATTTGCATAAGTCAATATCACTGTGTATGTTCGGGTATTTTGTTGCTATGTAAATACTTAAATTGCATAGTTTGAGAGTTGGGGAATTGTCTTATTTTTGACCCGAGGCAAGGACGCAGTGTATTAACAGGAAAGGTGTGCCGGCTGGCACGATTATAGAGAATTATATTTCGAATAAGCTCAGTATTCAGCAATAAGTATAATAAAATCAGAAACACGTAACCTGAAATTTTAAGTATGGCTGTTTTAAAATTCAGAATATATTTTGAAGAAGATGACAGTATCTACCGCGATGTTGCCATTAAACACACGCAAACTTTTTTGCAGTTGCATCAGGTAATACTGAAAGCGTACGAGTTTGATAACAAACATCAGGCTACTTTTTACCGTAGTAATGATAACTGGCAACGCGGACGCGAGATCTCTTTGGCCGTTTACGACAAGGCTTATAAAGTGGCCCCCTTGCTAATGGAGAATACGGCCATTGGTACGGAGATCAAAGATCCCAACCAGAAATTTATTTACGTTTACGATTTTGTTAAGAACTGGGGCTTTTTGGTAGAATTGATCAGTGTTTCCAAAGAAGAAAGCAGCAAGATCGATTATCCTGCTATGGTAAAATCCGAAGGGATCGCTCCTTCTCAGTATGGCACCAAAGGCATTGCCGGTGACAAGCTTACTGAAATGGAAGAAAAATACGATCTGAAAGCCGGTACCGAAGGTTTTGGCACTGAAGGCGACAGCGACGACGAAGAAGACCTTGGTGAGAGTGAAGAAGCCGAAGAAGGCCAGGATGATGAAGCATAAATGCAATTGCTGATTTCTGGATTTAGCGATTTTGTGATTTCATTATTTTCGAGAGTAATAAGAAAATTCAAATGCGCTAAATCTCCAAATCCCATAATCAGGAAATCTCAAAATTTGTTGTGGGTTCTCTACAAGCTCAGACAAATAACATGAATAAAAAAACTTGCGTTATTTTAGCCGGGCCCACCGCTGTGGGCAAAACGGCTGCCGCTATTGAAATAGCCCGCCATTTTAATACTGAGATCATTTCTGCCGATTCCCGGCAATGTTTTAAAGAAATGAACATTGGGGTTGCCAAACCTTCCCCTGAGGAACTGAAACAGGTCCATCACTATTTTATCAGCACCCATTCCATTCATGATACTGTAAATGCTGCAGTGTTTGAGCAATATGCGTTACACGCAATTGATAAAATTTTTCAGCAACAGGATATAGCTGTTGTTACCGGTGGTACCGGTTTGTATATAAAAGCATTTTGTGCGGGGCTCGATGATATGCCGCCTTTATCGCCCGAGATACGCACTGTCATTCAGGACCAATACCAGCAACACGGGCTTGCCTGGTTGCAACAACAGGTAAAAGAGCAGGACCCTTTGTATTATACTACGGGCGAAATACAAAACCCACAGCGACTGATGCGCGCACTGGAGGTTATACAGGCAACGGGCCAGAGCATACGCACCTTTCAACAACAGAAAAAAGTTACCCGTCCTTTTAATATCATCAAACTCGGACTTGAATTGCCAAAACCAGAATTACATGCGCGCATTAATACCCGGGTTGATATAATGATGAAACAGGGATTGCTGGAAGAAGTGGAAACGCTGTTGCCTTATAAAGAGTTGAATGCGTTGCAGACAGTTGGGTACAGTGAATTGTATGAATATCTGGAAGGAAAAATATCGCAGCAACAAGCCATCGATCAAATAAAAACAAACACCCGCCACTACGCCAAACGCCAGATGACCTGGTTTAAGAAGGATGGGGAGATGGAGTGGTTATCTCCGGAGGCGATAGGTGAGATGGTTAATAGAGTTGACCAGGTGACCAGGAAGTCAAATTGATGAGGGTGACGGAATTGATAGGGTTGATATGGGAGGAAGAAAGGTGATATGTTGACAAGTTGATTAGGGGAATAGGTTAAAAAGTGGAAGACCTGTAAGGTGTATCATTTGGGCTTGCCATAGTAGTGGGTTGAATTGCATCCCGCAAAGCGGGACAAGCTCTGACAGGTCTGGTTTAAAAAACGGATAAGACCTGTCAGGACCGCTTAAACCGCCTAATTGCGCATGACCCTATGGCGGACCTTACAGGTCTTTTGTCTATAATTTAAAACCTATCGTAACCAGTATTTGTCCGATCTTGCTTTTGTAATCAGCGTATACGTTTGATTTGGGTGCAGGTAACAGGTATGGGAAATGAGCATCGTGTGTAAGGGTATACACATAGGTAAGGTCAAGAAAGATCCCACTATTGCGATAACCCACGCCACCGCTGAGCAATGTTTTGCCGGAACTAACAGGTGAATTTTCATACGGATTGCCATAATGTGCAAATCCCAACCGGGTCATAAATGTGTTGAACTTCATTTCACCACCCACGCGAAAGTTAAAGGCGCCTTTATACATGCCCTTTACCACCTTGTTCACGTCATCATAATAAGATTGGTCATCACCCTGATCGGCAGGGCTGAATTTCGAAGAACCATAGGTCACATACTCTATATCAGCTGAAATAAAGCCTCTTTGCTGGGTTACGTCTTCCACTGCATTAAATACATGCGAGCCGCTAAGCAGGAACTTCCAGGGGGAAGACATGTCGTATTTATATTCCGGGTCCTGGCCATAATAACTTTGATCAATGCTGTCGACGCCCGGATAGTTGGGCGCGAACAGATTTTCTAGATCGGTAACCATTTTGGCGGTATATCTTTCCTTCAACCCGTATACAGTGGGCGTATTAAAGGAGATCCCAATGCGTGTTTGTTGTTCGGGTTTAAAAATAACGCCGAACTTGGCATTAAAGCCTACGCCGTTTATGGAGGATTTTTCTTCGAACCGCGAGTAGCCAAAATTATTGGTTACGTCCTTGTTAGGGTCCGATTCAAGAAAGGTGGATGTACGTTCGTAGCTAAGGATGGGGATGCCAATGCTACCGCCAATATAGAATTTGTCGCGCAGGTTAGCGGCATAGCTGATGGCGATCTCGATAATGCCACCCTTGGTATCGATCTGGTTTTGCTGATTAACGGAATTGAGGTATTCAGGCCGTCCAACCACTTCTAACCCATTTTGGGTGGTTGCGGTATCTATGAGGTAGGTGTAAATGGCTTCTTTTGTTCCCAGGGAAAGATAGGGGCTGTAGCGCACATCACTGAAGGGAACGCCCGACCGGGAAAACTCTTCGGCAAACTGTTCTGAATAAGAACTGTGATCATTATTTCCTTTATAGTAAATGGTATTATTAAAATTGGCGCTTCGGTTTATGGCAATACTAAAGGCCTTGCTAACCCAATTCATACCGGGATCGCTGTTGGCAGAGACAAAACCGGTAGTGCTTACATTAAACCTGTTTATATTATTGCTGCGGGCATCTGAGCCGCGATAGTTGCTCTCCGTATGGCCCAAGGTAAAGCCCGGCGTGAGTACAATTTCACTTAGCTTATAAAACCCCAATCCGGCGGGGTTTACAAAGTTGTTGGTTATTTCACCCCCCAGCGACCCTATAGCGCCACCAATGGCCTGGCTACGGGCTGTACCTGAAACGGGGTTCCAGTTCAATCTTATTACGTCTTCGGGTACCTGGGAAAATGCCTGTGTGCCAATTAAAGTAAGTATTGCTATCGAAAGGGTGTACTTCATGTTGCGTTCGTTGTATGAGAAAGTGGAAACGGCAGATGGCAGACTGCAAAAACATGACTCTCTCAACTACCTGTTTTCACGTTTACAATTGGAAAAAGCAATTTTATCTGTAGTAAGAAGATTACACTACAGTAATTGCCAATTATATTGATTTTAAAGAGTGCTGTTTTAAAATTTCATTGTAATCAGGGTGAGGGCAACCGAAGGGGTTTTTCTGCCTTCTGCCGTTTGCCTTCTGTCTTTCTTAATGGCCACGGCTTGGTCTTGCACCGCCGCTACCCGTTCCACCGCCACCACCGCTGCTGCCACCAGAAGAACCACCGCCATATGAAGGTGAGTAAGACCTTACGGGTGTTGAAGGGGTGTAAGATGGGCTGCTGGAAGAACGTTGTGATGGTGAGTAATAGCTGTCATTTGAAAGGCTTCTGTGCAATCCGCCCGAATTGCCATTGTTATTGCTGTTGCTTGTATTATACCGGCCGTTGGCGGAATTGTAAATGGGTCTGTTGCTATTTACGTTGCGGTTGTTGTAATTGTTGTTGGTGTAACTGCTCAGGTTGAAATTACGAACAGACTGATAGGCCACGGGGTTCGATTTGGCGCTTACGATCATGCCACCACAATAAGGATTGTAATAACTGTTCCAGTAATAAAAACTGCTAAAGTATGGGTTAAAGGCAGTCATTGCCCAGGGATTGTAATAGCCATACGCATAAGGCATTCCTATGCCATAACCGCCGTAGAAGCCACCATATCCGCTATACATGGAAGGACCATAAAATGAAGAATAGGGGGTGTATGGGCTGTAGCCTCCGTAATAACCGCCGTTGTATTGCCAGTCGTTATAGGAATCGAACGTGTTCCAGCGGCTTCCGTACTGGCGCATCCGCAGGTAATTGTCCTCGGGGTTGGAGTTATCGTACCGGTCATAGCTGCGGCCCTTTCTGGGATTGTCCACAGTCAGGTAGGAATCATCCACGGTTCTGCCAGGTGAATAATACACATCATCGGGTGTTTGTCCAGAACGGTATACCGAACAGCTGGACAATGTAGCTATCGCCAGCATTACGGGGAGTATATTTCGGAGCCTCATAGTAATGGTTTTATGCGTTTTACATGGGTAAAATGCTACTTTTGCATTTTTCCTAATTAAAGGTACAATAAAAAGCCAGTAAATTATTAGTGGCCGAATGTTAAAGTTTATCGATAAAATACCTGATAATGAGGACGGAAGGGGCCGTTAGGGGTTCTTAAATTGTAATTAAAAAACGCAGAAACCCGATCTATACAAACAAATAAAACATGAGCAAAGAGATCACCAGCCGAAGCACAGACTATTCGCAATGGTACAACGACCTGGTTATTAAAGGCAGCCTGGCCGATTATTCGGCTGTAAGAGGCTGTATGGTAATAAAACCTTATGGGTTTTCCCTGTGGGAGAATATGCGCGATGCCCTTGATAAAATGTTCAAGGACACCGGCCACGTTAATGCCTATTTCCCGCTGTTCGTTCCCAAAAGCCTGTTTGAAGCCGAGGAAAAGAACGCCGAAGGATTTGCCAAAGAGTGTGCAGTGGTAACGCATTACCGTTTAAAGACCGATCCTTCCAAAAAGGGCGGCCTGATGGTTGATCCCGATGCCAAACTGGAGGAAGAGCTGGTGGTTCGCCCAACCAGTGAGGCCATTATCTGGAACACGTACAAAAACTGGATCCAATCATATCGCGATCTGCCTTTGCTCATAAACCAATGGGCCAACGTGGTCCGCTGGGAAATGCGCACCCGTTTGTTTTTGCGTACTGCCGAATTTTTGTGGCAGGAAGGGCATACCGCCCATGCTACTGCCAAGGAGGCCGTAGAAGAAACCGTGCAAATGCTGAATGTGTATGCCGATTTCGTGGAGAACTGGATGGCGTTACCGGTGATAAAAGGGGTAAAGACCGAGAATGAACGCTTTGCCGGTGCCGTAGATACGTATTGTATCGAGGCCCTGATGCAGGATGGTAAGGCTTTACAGGCCGGTACCTCGCACTTCCTGGGTCAGAATTTTGCCAAAGCCTTTGATGTTAAGTTCTCAGATAAAGACAACAAACTCGATTACGTATGGGCCACCAGCTGGGGCGTGAGCACCCGTTTGATCGGTGCCCTCGTAATGGCACACAGCGATGATGATGGTTTAATTCTGCCTCCAAGGATCGCTCCCTTGCAGGTAGTGATCGTTCCCATCTACAAAGGGGAAGAACAAAAGGCCAGGATCGATGAAAAAGTACTGGAACTGGTAAAACAACTGAAAGCCCTGGGTGTACGGGTAAAATACGACGACAACGACAATACCCGCCCCGGTTGGAAGTTTGCTGAATACGAAATGAAAGGTGTTCCGGTCCGCGTGGCCCTGGGTTTACGCGATCTGGAGAACAATACCGTAGAACTGGCCCGTAGGGATACCAAGGAAAAACAAAGCGTATCTCTGGACGGATTGCCAGAACGCATAGTGGCTTTACTGACTGAAATTCAACAGGCTATTTTCAACAAAGCCCTGGCTTACCGTGATACGCATATCACCAAAGTAAATACCTGGGATGAATTTGTAAGCACCCTGAATGAAAAAGGTGGTTTTATTTCAGCTTTCTGGGATGGTACTTCTGAAACGGAAGAGGCCATCAAGGAAAAAACAAAAGCAACCATCCGCTGTATTCCGCTCGATACCCCACAAGAAGAAGGTGTTTGTGTTTTCTCAGGCAAGCCTTCCAATCAGCGTGTATTGTTTGCACAGGCTTATTAATTGAATTCATAATATAAAGAGATACAAGGATTTTGAGATTATTCTCAAAATCCTTTTTTATTTTGGGCATGGGTAATCAGATAACCATCTTAAGTTCCTGGCGAACATGCCTTAGTTCCACCGCATTTTCATACCTTGTTTTACCATCCTGAAGAAATTCGTTCACCAAAAAACACAAAAAATGGAGCAATACAATCAGGCAGCTTCACAACCCGGTCAAAACCTGTTTGAGCTGCAGGTTGATCAGCAAAGCATCAATTACCTGGGTGAAACAGCCCGCTGGGCGAAGTTCTTATCGATCGTGGGGTTTGTGTTGTGCGGCATCATGATCATTTTTGCCCTTTTCTTTGGGAGTATTATGGCCACCTTCAGCAAGATCGGCAGCAACAGTGGTAATGAGGCATTCAGCAGCACCATGCTGGCTGGCAGCTCTGCCTTTTCCCTGGTGTATGTTGTAATAGCGTTATTATACTTCTTTCCCTGTTTATACCTGTTTAATTTTTCTTCTAAAATGCAAACGGCATTGCGTAATAACGATCAATCAACCCTGAATGCAGCTTTTGGGAATCTTAAATCCTGCTTCAAGTTTGTGGGGATCCTTACGATCGTTGTTTTGTCGTTTTACCTGTTGGGAACTGTAGTTGTTGTATCAGTTGCTTCTATGATGAGGTAAAAGCAAGTTATAAAGTTTGTTAGTTATTTAGTTAGTAGAATAATAGTTGTAATCCTTCAGTAAAGTTTGTAAGAATTCAAGAGAATCCTGATCGCTTGTCATTTTAAGTTTTGATTGAATGCGATAGGCGATCTTGAGGGAGAGGTCGTAATCATTCCGTCTTTTTACTGTTTCAATAATATTCTTCAGGGTATTGATGTCACGGTCAGTCAACTGCATCACCTGCGGATAACGGGGTTGATAGGTTGACTCTACCTCGGTAAACACGGTGTCCTGCCAGGAAGTACGTTTCTTAAGGTCAATTAAAATGGTACCGGCCACCAGGTCGCCTACACGTTGCGATTTGGGCGTGGCAATTACGCAAATTAGACCGGCAAACAGGAACAGCACCACCCACCAGGTTGAATACCCCGAAAAACTTCCGAGGAACAATAATATGGGAAAATCAATAATGCGAAACAACCAGCGAATGAGGTATTGGCTTATAGAGGGTTCACCACCCTGAATGGTCATTACTTTTATTTGCATGGCCATTTTTCCAACGCTTTGTCCGTTCATCAGGATCTCGGAGATCAGGTGATAGAAAATAAACGGGAGTACATATAACACCACGCGGTAGGTTTCATCGTTCCAGTTCTCACCGATCAGGCCAGACAGGATCTTACCGCCCATATACAGGTAAGTGCCCTGGATGGTAGCATCGATAAGCCAGGCAAAAAAGCGCCGGTGAAAAGGACTGAGCGCAAACTCTACTTCAATATTAAAGCCAGTATCTAATTTTACTAATAGCATATTAAAATATGTTCCAGGTTACAAGGTACAGGTTACAGGGGGAATTCCAAAGCAAACCGTGACACGGTTACAGACTTATAATGTTTGATAATAATGAATTATGTTGTATAATTCTTTCAACCATAACAAGAATTATCTGTTTTCCAACGTTATAACGTTCAAAATTTTACTATTATATTTACTTGTGCCATTTAATTTGGGCCTGAATAGGTAGATTTGAAACAATAAAAATACGTCTGAGTGAGAGAAGGACTATTTATAAAGAAAAATATCGATAAGTGGCGGAAGTATCAATATGAAGAAACCACCGATCCTGATGAAATGGCGCAACAGTTCACCGAACTGGTGAATGACCTTGGGTACTCCAAAACGTTTTACCCACATAGCAAGGTTACTCAGTATTTGAACGATCTGGCCTCGCGGATCTATCTTAGCATTTACCGGAATAAACGGGAAGAGACTTCCCGCATTGGCCGTTTTTTTAAAACAGAGCTGCCGCTCACGGTGCGCAAACACCATCGTGAAATACTCTATGCCTTTCTCATCTTTGTTGGTTTTGCGGTCATGGCGGCTTTTTCAGCAGCCCATGACGAATCGTTTGTAAGAGGAGTGCTGGGCGACAGTTATGTTGAAATGACTGAAGATAATATTTCCAAAGGCGACCCTTTTGGCGTGTACCGGCATACGAACGCCCTCAATATGTTCGCCTACATTGCCCTGAATAATATCTATATCTCATTCCAGGTTTTTGTTTGGGGTTTATTTCTTGGGTTGGGCAGTGTATATGAATTGTTCACCAATGGCGTAATGGTAGGTTCTTTTCAGTATTATTTTTTTGCAAAGCACCTGGGCTGGTCTTCCGTGCTGGTGATCTGGATCCATGGTACATTGGAGATCTCTGCCATTATTTTGTCGGGCGCAGCCGGTTTAATAGTAGGTAATAGCATTTTATTTCCTGGTTCCCATAAAAGGATACACTCCCTGATGCAGGGGGTGAAAGACGGGCTAAAGTTAATGATCGCGCTGGTGCCTATATTGCTGGTAGCGGCCTTTCTGGAAGGTTTTGTGACCCGGTGGTCTTACTATTCCATGCCCCGTTGGGTGAGTATATTGATCCTGGCCGCCTCATTTATTTTTATTATGTGGTATTTTGTGTGGTATCCCATACAGGTACAACGTAAAACAAAAGCCGAAAAAGCAGTTGAATAAACTATTTGCCCTGTCAATGAATGTTGTTGCATCATACCGGTTATTGATCCCCGCTGTAAAAACCTTCAGGTTAATAGCCTGTTTGGTGGCGTTACTGGCCTGTTCACCCCTGGTCCAGGCGCAAACAGACAAGGATGAAGAGGTTATTGAAGCGCCTCCAGTAGAAACAACGGATAACGTAGAGACAAAGATCGGCACGCTGCCTGCACCGCCGGAATTCCGCCTGGTACCCGATTCAACCGTGCACCGGTATCAAAAAGAGGAAGATTTTGCATACGCCAATGACCCCGCGTACTGGAACCTCGAGCGCGAACGGGAGATGAAAGAAAAACGCGAAAAGGAACTCCAGGATATGGAGAAAGAGTCAGCGGAAGCGGTTGATCATAAAAAGGGATTCTGGGACCATTTCAATGATCTTTTTGCCGGTGGCGGCATTCGAACTTTCATCTACTTCATACTGGCCTTATTTTTTGTGTTTGTCATTTACCGCCTAATGGTGGTGAACAACCTGTTCTATTTTTCCAAAAAGGTAAGAGGAGGGGCAGCTGCGCATACGGAGGCTGCTGATATCGAAGATGGCAACCTGGATGAAAAGATCAGAAAAGCCATTGTGGCCGGTGAATACCGCCAGGCCGTCCGGTATATGTACCTGAAAAGTCTGCAACTGTTGAATGAAAAGGAGTGGATCAAATTTCATGCAGATGCTACCAACTACGAGTATGTGATACAAATGAGCAAACACAAGCTGGGTAACGATTTTGGGTTTTTAACCCGGATCTATGATTATGTGTGGTATGGGGAGTTTATTTTGTCGAAAGAACAGTTTGAGATAGTACATAATAATTTCAGCCACTTTTACAACGCCGTGAATTCTTGAAACCAATTATAAGATATCGATTTTTGCTATTACTGGTGGCGTTTGCCACCCTGATAGTTAGTTGTGATTCAGGCAAGCACATGAACAAAAAGGTAACGCTTTGGCGTACCGATAAAATACCCTACGGTACTTATTACGCCTATGAGAACCTGCGTCATATTTTCCCTGATGCCAGGGTGGTCCTTAATAAAAGATCGCCCGACCGGTATAAAAGCTATAAGCTGAAAACGGAAAAAGAGGATGAGGAAAGCACTAGCATCAGTGATGATGATCCAGGCACCAATTATATAATCATTTCAAACCAGGTCATTCCAGATGAAAGCGAAATAAATGCGTTGTTTAGCCTGGTAGGCAAAGGGCAGCATGTATTTATATCGGCCCTCACTGTTAGTGAAAGTCTGTTGGATAGTTTACATTTGAAAGCAGCCCTTTATACCGGTTCTTTCAATACTGAAGATTCCCTCACCATAAGCGTCAATAATCCCGAAACAAACGATTCGCTGTCCTACACGTATCCTGGTAAGGCGCTGGATAATTATTTCGTTTCAGTTGATTCCACCATTACAAATATTTTAGGAAGGGATAGGTATGGGCGCCCGAATTTTGTGCAGTTTAACTACGATGGCGGTGGTTCCATTTTTATTCACCTGGCGCCTATGGCGTTTACCAACTTCTTTTTATTACATAAGAATAATAAATCGTATTACGATAATGCGTTGTCCTACCTGCCTAAAAACAGTTCGGTGGTACGGTGGGATGATTACTTCCGCTATCATTCAGCGGGTAATGACGATAATAACGGAAAAAGTTTGTTTGGCGCCGGCAGCTGGTTAAGCAAACAAAAGGGGCTGTCGATGGCCATGATGTTACTATTGGTGGTGTTGTTGATCATTTATTTGTTCGAAAGCAAACGCAAACAACGGATCATTCCTGTTATTCCGCCATTGAACAATGCGTCGGTTGATTTTGTGAAAACCGTAGGCCGCTTATATTTTCAGCGGCATGATAACAAGAACCTGGCCCTGAAAATGACGACGCACTTCCAGGACCATGTGCGCAATAAATATGGTATACGAACTGCTTTAAGCGATCCGGAGTTTGAAAATAAACTGGCCTGGAAAACAGGGTACAATCCCAGAAATCTGAAGAACCTGTTGTTCTATATGAATACGTTGCCGGAGATGATTGATGTAAGCGACGGCGACCTGCTTCTTTTTAACCGTAAATTAGAGCACTTTTATAAATACGCATAATACATGGAAAACTTTTTCGATGTCAGGACCGATCTCAGCGCCCTGCAACAATCGGTACAAACCTTAAAACAAGAGATAGGTAAAGTGATCGTTGGGCAGGAGCAAATGGTGGAATTATTGCTGGCTGCTGTTTTAGCCGATGGACATGTACTGATTGAAGGCGTGCCCGGAGTTGCCAAAACACTTACTGCCAAATTGCTGAGCAAAAGCATTTCGGTTGGTTTTTCACGTATCCAGTTCACCCCTGATCTGATGCCCAGTGATGTAATTGGTACCTCTATTTTCAATCCCAAGGATTCAACTTTTCAGTTTAATAAAGGACCGATCTTTAGTAATATCGTGCTCATAGATGAGATCAACCGCGCCCCGGCAAAAACCCAGGCTGCGTTGTTTGAAGTAATGGAAGAGCGGCAGATCACCGTTGACGGTCATTCGTATCAGTTATCGGTACCGTTTATGGTGGTAGCCACCCAGAACCCTATTGAACAGGAAGGGACCTATCACCTGCCTGAAGCGCAATTAGACCGTTTTTTGTTTAAGATAAATGTGTCGTATCCTACCGCCGAGCAGGAATTCAGGATCGTGATGCAACACCACCATCAAAACCTGAATGAAATGATCGGTCAGGTAACTACGGTGCTTTCTTCTACCCAGGTACAGGAGCTGCGCAAACAGGTGCGTTCTATTCATGTGGAAGAAAAGCTGGTCAATTTTATCACTACTATTGTTGCCAATACGCGTAATCATAAATCAATCTATCTGGGCGCTTCCCCCCGGGCATCTATTGGGATCTTAAATGGTGCCAAGGCGCTGGCTGCTATGCGCGGCCGTGATTTTGTAACGCCCGATGATATCATTTTTGTTATTCCGCCGGTATTGCGTCACCGTATTGTATTGACACCGGAAAAAGAAATGGAAGGTGCTTCTGCTGATGATGTGATTCAGCAAATAGTGACCAGTATAGAGGTGCCGAGGTGAGTTGATAAGGTTGATGGAGTTGATAGAGATATTGAGAGGGGCTTTTGTGGAAGAAGGAGATTGACCAGTTGATCAGGGAGGAAGTAGGTTGACAGGTAGATAGGGTTGATAGAGGGGGCCGCGTCGCGGTGTCTGCCGTCTGCCGATTCACGATTGCCGATTCACGAAAAAGCACCAGAATAACAAGATACACCACAATAGTACTAATGAATCTTTATAAGAGATACATACTTCCTTTGTTCTTCGGCCGGCGTTTTTACTGGTCGTTTGTAGCAGTTATATTATTGTTCATACTGTCGTATAACTGGCCCGCATTGTACCCGGTGGCAAAGATTTGTCTTTGGTTTGTGATAGCCATCACCGTAATTGATTATGCGTTGTTGTTCCTGCGCCGGGAAGGGGTGCTGATCCAGCGGATAGTAAGCGACCGGTTCAGCAATGGCGATACCAATATAGTGAAGCTGCTGGTTACTAATAAGTACCATTTTCGGATCAGTATAAAGGTCATTGATGAAATACCGGTGCAATTCCAGCGTCGGGATTTTTCGGTAGATGCCGTGCTGGACAGTGATGAATCGAAAAATATTACCTACGATCTGCGCCCTGTTGAACGGGGAGAATATATTTTTAACGATACCAATGTATTTGTAAAAAGCCCGCTGCAACTGGTGGTGCGCCGTATAAAGAGCGAAGGGGAGCAAATGGTAAAAGTGTTGCCCTCGTATTTAGCCTTGCGTCAGTTTGAGTTAGTTGCCTACAGCAACAACCTGGCCGAAGCGGGTAGTCGCAAGGTGCGTAAAATAGGACATAGCCTGGAGTTTGAACAGATCAAGGAATACGTTACCGGGGATGACCTGCGCAGTATAAACTGGAAAGCCACCGCCCGTAAAGGCGGTCAGCTGATGGTGAATAAATATACTGATGAACGCAGCCAGCAGATCTACTGCATTATAGACAAAGGCCGGGTAATGAAAATGCCTTTTGAAGGAATGTCGCTGCTGGATTATGCTATTAATGCCACCCTGATCCTTTCAAGGGTAGCGCTGATAAAACAGGATAGAGCAGGGTTGGTCACTTTTGCCGAGAACATCGGGCATTTTTTACCGGCCAACCGCAAGGCTTCCCAAATGGGACATATACTGGAAACCCTGTATAACCAGCAAACGAAGTTCCTGGAAAGTGATTATGAAAAACTGTATGCGCATATCCGCACCCGCATTTCACAACGCAGCCTCATTGTGTTGTTTACCAATTTTGAGTCATTATCGGGTTTGCAAAGGCAGTTGCCTTACATCCGGTCAATTGCCCGTAGTCACCTGGTGTTGGTAGTGTTTTTTGAAAACACCGAATTGCGTCAGCTTACAGAAGATCCGGCCATGGATACGGAATCGTTGTATACCAAAACCATTGCGGAGAAGTTTATGTATGAAAAGCGGTTGATCGTAAAGGAATTGCAGCAACACGGCATTTTTACTATCCTCACCGCACCACAGAACCTTACTGTAAACACAGTGAATAAATACCTGGAACTGAAGGCCAGACAGGCGATTTAATCATCCTATGAAAATGCGATCCGTTAAAAGCATAACCAGCAAATAATAATAGGCAGATTGGGGGAGATGCCCTATGATTGGTCTGCTATCGTTTACAAAGTAGATCATATTACCGGTAAATTCATTCCCATAAGAAAGGTTGATTAGTACGATTACAGCGAGTGATAAACCTTATTTTTGCCGGATGCAAGCCGCACAAAAAAATACATTTGAAGACGGACAGGTTTTATTGATCAATAAACCTCTTGAGTGGACTTCCTTCGACGTAGTTAGAAAGATCAGGAACACCCTGAAAATTAAAAAGGTAGGTCATGCGGGCACCCTCGATCCGCTGGCTACCGGCATGCTTATTTTGTGTACAGGTAAATTTACCAAGCGTATCAATGAATACATGGCACAGGAAAAGGAGTATACCGGCACCTTTACCTTTGGTGCAGTTACCCCTACCTACGACCTGGAGAGCGAGCCTCAGGACTTTAAAGATCATAGTTCCATTACCACTGAGCAATTACAGACAATTGCCGCGCAGTTCACCGGCGAATTGATGCAGGTGCCACC
This sequence comes from Niastella soli, assembly GCF_017742245.1. Lineage (GTDB taxonomy): Bacteria > Bacteroidota > Bacteroidia > Chitinophagales > Chitinophagaceae > Niastella > Niastella soli. The sequence continues at coordinate 334,466 of NZ_JAGHKO010000004.1, read as the reverse complement.
TATGCATTCGGCCATTAAAAAAGATGGTAAACGGGTGTATGAACTGGCACGTAAAGGCCAAACCATTGAGCTGGACCCACGCCGGGTCGTGATCTCGGCATTTGAATTTACAAAGATAGAACTGCCTGTGGTCCATTTCAGGGTGGTTTGTTCAACCGGTACCTATATCCGCAGCCTGGCCAATGATGTGGGAAAAGCCGCTGGTTGCGGCGCTTATCTCAGCAGTCTGTGCCGGACGCGTATAGGGGAATTCACGCTGGATAGATCTATGACGATGGATGAAGCGCTGGAGTGGATTGCTAAGGAGAAGGAGACAATGGACAACGGGAAATAAGAAAAAGCCCTTTAAGTAAAGGGGCAGGATAAGCTGTGGCAATTGCAAGATGCCGGTTTACTAGTTATTAAGTTATTAAGTTGGTAAGTTATTAGGTTCGTAAGTTGTCGCGAGTCTTAACCCAATAACCCAATAACCCAATAAATTTAAGAACTGGCAATAGGTGCCTGAAAAGCAGGTAACCAGTAGTAAGTATCTCTAAAATGGATAACCCAACCCTAATTGAAACTGCCCGTTCAATACGCGCAGATCATTGAACCAGCCATCATTCACAGTGGCATGGGCCGGGTCTTTTAATTTATAGGCCCAGTCGAGCCGGATGAGGAAGAAATCAAAATCGAAACGCAAGCTGCTGCCGGCGCCAATGGCCAGGTCTCTATATAAACGATCTATGTGGAAGCTGGCCTCCGGGATCTGTTGATGACTGGTGTTATCAAACTCTTTACTCCAGATATTACCCATATCAACAAACAGGGCGCTGTTCACCCTAATGCCCGCAATAGTGGTGAGGTTAAAACGGAATTCGGTGTTGAACTCCAGTTGCATATTCCCAAATCGCTCGATGTTCTGCTTCTCATTTTCATAAACGGTGGAAGACCCGGGGCCTAAATGCCTGATCTGCCAGGCCCGCATACTATATGGTCCGCCGGCATAAAAGGCTTTAAAGAACGGCAGGTTATTTTCGGGCACTATCACTGATGGTCGCCCCCCGGTGGCCGTATCGGCTTTTCCATATACATACCCATAACCGGCAAAAAACCGGAATGCCCAGGAGGAATGCTTATAGTTAATATAATGCTTGAATTCTCCGTCAACCTTAACAAACCGGGCCAGAGATCCATATTCCAGGTCTTTTATAAGACCGAACAGGGCGCCGCTTTCTTCTATCCGGCCGCGTAACAAAGTAAGTTTATTGTCTTTTTCAATACCGGTTGATACGCTGAGTATCTGGCTCATGATCAAGCCGTTATTAAAGGCAAATTTGTAAGAGGGGATCGTATCTTCCAGTTTTATCAAACTGTCGGTCTTTTGTACATCGGTATACTCATAGTTAAAAGGAATGTACTGCCAGGTCTTGCGCCATTTTTGCCCAACCTGGTCCTGGTCTTCACGGCGCCGGCCTTTTACCCACTCATACCCCCAGGATGCATTGAACGACTTGGATTTGAACAACTGAAGCCGGTCGGTATACGAGGCATTCAGGTTTATTACCGTACGTGGATTTATCAGGCTGTCGGTCTTTATTTTGATGGGTGTTATGAACTTGGGGAAGTTGATGGTATGGGCCAGACTGGCTTGCAGGGTTTGAATAAAGTCGGCCCCCAACTCAATCCCGAACCGGGCGCTGGTCACGGTTTGAATGGCTTCGCGGTAGGCATTCCGGTTCAGCAGGCGGCCATTTACGCCAATACCAAATAACTGGCCGTTGGTCAGGATGTCGCTGACGTTGCGGCTGGCCTCCAAAGAAAGATTCAGGTTTTGTTTAAGACTTGGGTACAGCCTTAATTTGCCATCCAGGGTAGGCACGTTGGTATCCTTGCGTTCAATCAACTCAAAATCCACGTTCTGCCAGGAGCCCAGGCTGGTAAAGTTGTTGATAGTACGGTAATAGCGACGTTGTACATACAGAGACCCCGGCTTCAGGTAAATATTACTGGCAACAAAGGGTAATTTAAACTTTCGGGAATTATAAATGAATTGGTAACCCTTCACATTGACTGTATCGTGTTTGGTGGAGTCGAATTCTTCATAGTTGGCATCGGGGTATACTGTTACCCTGCCTATATAGTACTTCTTTATGCGGCTGCTGTCTTTTACCGGGTGTTGTTTGAACACCACATTAATGGTGGGGTTCTCCCTTTTTTTGCGCAACGAATCCAGTAAATTGATCTGCTCAAACGGATCGAGGGTGGGGTCGATCAGGGCGGCCACCACGGTGTCTACCTCGGCAAATACATCTTCTTTGTTCAATTTATAAAAACCGTTGTTGCGAAAAACGGTGAGCAGCCTGTCCAGTTCATCGGATACTTTTTGTTGGGTATAAGGTTCGTTCTTTTTAAGTAACGACCTATCCTGTTGCCGGCGGGCCAGGCGTTGCAATGCGGAATCACGGAAATCGAATCCGATGGAGTCGAGCCGGAGCACTTTACCCGGGATAACCTTAAAATTGATATGGGCGCGGTATTGCTTGCGTACGGTATCAATATAAAAAGTATCTTTTATTTCAGGATTAAAATAGCCCAGGGAATGCAGCAGGCTGGCCATAAATAATTTTGAACGGTCAATATTGGCCGTGTCAAGTACGGGTGGCTTTTCGAGCACCCGCCGTACCCCGGCATAGTAAATGTACTGGGTTTTTACGCTGTCGTCGAGCTGGTTGGTAAGGCGTTCCTCCAGTTGCAGCTTTTCGGGCACGTTGCCCTGAATATTAATGGTGGTTTTGTAAACAAAGGGTTTTCCTTCTTGGAAATGTTTTGGAACGGTGCAGGAAGTAATTGACGCCGCTATTAAAGCGCAGTACGCTATCCATTGAACCAGTCTAAATACAGTAACTTGCCGGGCTAATAACAACATATTTAGTTTAATCGGAATGCAATGTTGATTAAATCTCAGGTCAAATATATTCAAAGTTTAAGCCACAAAAAACTACGAGATAGCGAAGGGGTATTTGTTGCCGAAGGTCCCAAGCTAATTAACGAATTATTAAGTGCCCGTTTACCGCTGCTGCAGCTGTATGCCGTAAAGGAATGGATCGATGTACAGGACAAGCAACTGGCCGGCCCCGTAACGGAAATAACCGCCTCAGAGCTGGAGCGCATATCCCTGCTGCAAACCCCTAACCAGGTGTTGGGCATTTTTAAAAAACCGGTTTTCACTGCGAGCAGGCCTGCACGAAATACCCTTTCGCTGATGCTTGATACCATTCAGGACCCGGGTAATTTGGGTACTATTATCCGCTGTGCCGACTGGTTTGGCATTTCCCAGATCTTTTGCAGTGCCGATTGCGCCGATGCCTATAACCCCAAAGTGGTGCAGGCCACCATGGGCAGTATAGCCCGTGTTCAGGTGGTGTACGGTGAGTTGGCGGCTATGTTGAAGGAGGAGCCGGAATTGCCCACTTATGCGGCGGTGTTGAATGGTACCGATCTGCGCCAATTACAGCCCGTTAAAGAAGGGGTAATTATAATTGGTAATGAATCAAAGGGTATCAGCCCGGAAATACTGGCGCTTTGCCGCAACCGGATAACCATTCCGCGCCACGGCCAGGCGGAGTCGCTGAACGCGGCTGTTGCGACTGGAATAATCCTTTCGCATATTACAGGAAACTTATAGTTGAAGGTTGAAAGCTTAAAGTTCAAAGTTGCGGGGAACACAATTTTGAACTTTAAACCTAAAACTTTGAACTTTATTCTTTCTTAATAACTATCCGTTGTGTATCGTCCATCAGGATATCATCGAACAGCTTTTTAATGGCTGCATAACTGGTTGCAGGGACCTTTGCTTTTTTCAATACCAGCACTGCCGAGGAATACACCGCTTTTTCGGTCTCATTATACCAGTATTTGGTGGTATAGGTTGCCAAATCGCAGGAAAGTTCCTTTGGTTTGGGCAGGGCTTCTACCGAAGCACCGGCCGGCAGTTTGAAAACAGTGGTGTCTATGCGTTCAAAGGGATACGAGAAATAATAATCCTGTTTACGGTCCTCCGACTTAGGCAGGGTCTTTGACCAGAACCTGTAAATACGCGGACTGATGAAAAGTTTATTACCGGCATTGAATTCATGCACTTTCTCATACGACATTTCCAGGTTAGTGGTGAACCCGGCGGGGTTTTCTATTTGTTTAAATGTAAATTCATCGGGTTGTTTAAAGTTCAGGTAGTTCACTATAAATTCTTTCTGATCGTCTATCTTCTCATCTAAGTAATATTTCATCGTTTGTTTAAACTCCCCTGTTGTAGTAAAGTTGGTATGGGTGCTGCCCGATCCATCGGTTTGCAGGTCTATTACCGTATGCACTTTAAATACGTTATCAGCACACTTGCTTTCAGGCGTGGAAACCAATACGCCGCCCTCTTCGGTAAGCAGCAAGGCATTCCGGTTTTCGGTAAAAGCGCCTAATACATTAAAATCGGCGATAGTACTGGTGCATTCCAGCCATACCGTGTCTTTTTGCATGGGTACGCAAAGAATAACGTGGTTGCTGATCTGGGCTGGGAAGTCGGGGTCCATGGCCATAGCATTGTTACCGGCGTTGATAATAGCGCTATAGCTTTTAATACCTACGGCGGAAAGCATGGCCTTCATGCAATTGCTTAATGCTTTACAATCGCCATACTTTTTCTTTTCGGTAAAGTCGGCACTAAAAGGCCGGAAGCCGCCAATGCCCAGCTGAATACTTACATACCGGAAATTCTTTTGTAAATAGGAATACAGTATTCTTGTTTTTTCGTAGTTATTCGGTGCATCTTTTACCAGGTCGTTAAAAAAAGCAACCCGGTCGGCGGGAAATTTGTCGAGCCCTTTCCACAGGCTGCCGCACCAGGCGCCAAAGCCTTTCCAGGTGCTGAGATCGCCTTCAAAGGCGTCGTACTTGAACCGGGTGGGCGCCAGCATCACATAAGGGTAGGGGTTAACCGAACCCGCTTCGTGTTTAAGGGCAGGCAGGTTTTTTACCGACCAGCGGTATGTTTTATAGTTGCCCAGTTCTCCGATCTCTGGTTGTAAGGTAATGTTTTTTTCCTTATAACGCAGGTCAAGGTCTTTGGGCACTTTGGCCGTGAAGACCGATGACTCCACGCTTTCATCAGGATCCTGGATGTCGAAGCTCGGATAGAATAAATTGCCTTTGTAGCGAATATTGTAATTCACTTCAAAGGTAACAGGGTAGGTAGCCGAAGGGAATTCAACATAAGTGATCATATTGTCGTCGACCAGGGCGTCGCCAAACCCACCCCTGGTGATCATGTCTTTTTGTTTGTACCGGTTAATTTGCTTGCCGCTGGCATCAAACACTTTTACTTCGGCAGCGTCGAGTATCCGGAACTTATCGCTAAACTCGGCAAAGTGAAGGGCCCGTTTGCCTTTTTCATTCATTACAGTAATGACCTGGTGCACGCTCAGTGATGACCTGTCGATATCGGTTACTTCAAACGTAATTTCCTCGAGCCGTTTTATGATATCGGCATCTTTTTTTACGGTTTCGGGAATCGACAACAGGGCATAGGGGGATATTTGCGCCTGCAGGGTCCAGGCAGCACAAATAGCGGTTAATACGGATAAACACTTTTTCATAATTAGCAATTCAATTATCCTTTTTTCTTAATGGCGATCTGCTCGCTCAAGATAGCAAATAGCTGTTTATAGAATTCTTTAAAATCGGGGTACTCCTGTACGGCAAAAAAGGGCTTGGTAAACACGAGCGATACCCTTACAGAAAGCTGGTTATCCTGGGTTGCCATCCGCCGGGTGATGGAAATGCTGGTATCGGGCATTATCATGCGCATGTCTTTGGGCAATGCTTCAAACGCATAGCCTTCAGGGATCTTAATATTGGCCACTATACTGAACGACTGGTTGGTGCCAAAGAAAACGTCTGAAAACCGGTTATCGGCCACAAACGGGTTTTTCTCCAGGCTGGTAAACAGGTTGGTGGAGAAATATTTGTAATCGCCGGCGGAGCTAACGGGGATATTGAAATGCACTTTTTGCACCAACGGCAGGGTATCGGCTTCCAGGTTTTCCAATACCAGGCTGTCGACATTGGCCGCCTGGTTATTGGTCTTGAAATATTTCTCCAGGAATTTGGCTTTATCTTTTTTGGCTTCTTCAATCCGTTGCTCCCGGGCATAATCATAGCTGTACAGGGCGGCATTGCCATTCATGGCGTCTTTCTCGTCAATGGTTGCCTGTAAGACCAGGACATTCTTGTTTAACAACTTGTCGGTCCAGATCGGTTTCCAGCCCCATTCAAAGGTTTCAGGTTTTTCAATGACCAGTCCTTCCGAATACATCACATTCCTGGGTATCAGATAAGAAGGGGTGGTTTTTTCGGTAGCATCCAGTACATAGACCTTGTCGTCAATTTCAACATAGGCAAGTACTTTATTGAACTGACTTATATCGGCAATGATACTGGCAACAGCCCCATGTTCCCGGGTGCTTACCAGCAAGGCATGCGCTTTCAGATCAGCATCCTTTAACAGGTTAACCAGTATGAGGTTAATTTCTCCACTGGTACCCTTTTTTTCTTTCCAGGCGGATTTAACCCCATTTAAAGCCCAGATATTACTAAGGCCATTCCATTCCATGTTCTTGCGAACATATTCATGAATGGTCACCATTTTACGATAAGGATCGGTGATGTTTTTCAGTGCAGAATCAAGACCGGAAGTGCGGGGGATATTCCTTTTCAGCTGGATGCCAAAATCTTCATCTTCCATGAGTTTTTTTATCTCCTCGGGCCAGTTCTTTATCATGCTTTCCCGGCGGGTGGGCAGGTTAAGGGCCATTACCCGGAATTCAACGCGTTGCAGGTAATCTTTATCAGAACTGATATAAGGTTCATCGCGCAACGCGGGAATATTTTTCATGACGTAGGTCTGAATATTGCGGTTGGATTTGTTTTCTTTTTTTGATTCGTATGGCAATACACAATAGGGTGTTGAATACAATTCAATTTCATTGGGAAAGTCAACCCGGTACCGGCTGTATTTAACAGGAATGTCGTGTTGAAAATACCATTCTTCCAGACTTATGCCATTCCAGGTCTGTTTCCATTTGTATTCTATGATGCTACCGGCTTTTACCGCCGGGAAGGTGAACACCTGTTCATGGTGGTATTTGTCGATGGTCTTATCGTAGATGAGACTTTTTTCAACTTTTGTGGTAACAACATTGCCTGCGCCATCGAGGTTATAGGTTTGGGCCTGCAGGTTTCTGATGGATTCAATATTCTTATAGGCGTAATAGGGAAGATGAATGTCGGCTTTGTCTTTTCCTTTATCCTTAAGGATCTTTATACGTACATGGTGTTCCAGCTCCATGTCGCCAGTTACTGATTGAATATTACAGTACAGTTCGCCAATATCGAATAATACAACGGCTTCGGCTTTGGCATCAAAGTCACATTCTTTCATTTCCAGGTCGGCCTTTTCAACTTTACCAAAGGCAGGAACATCGCTCCCCTTTTGGGCGAGCAGGGATACTGGCATTGCAATACAGGCAAGCAGGGTTAAGATTCGGTTCATTGGGTATTATATGGTTTAATTTTTTTTAAGGCGGGTGTGCTGCTGCTAAGGCTTTCTCAGCACGATCTGTTCATTCATGATACTGGCCATTTTTTTGTAGAACTCCTTTACATATTCGTATTCATCTGCGGTGAACACCGGCCGCATGAAGTTGATCTCATATTTCACCTGCAGCATATTGTCCTTTGCTTCCATGATGCGCATAAAGGTGATGCTGGTGTCGGGCATGATCATGCGGATATTCTTTGGTAGTGTTTCAATTTTCAATGATGCAGGCAGTTCAATATACTCGATCACCGAATGCGATTGCAGACAGCCGAAATCGATATTGGTAAACCGGATATCGGAGATGAATGGGTTTTTTGCAACACCGCTGAACAGGTTCAGGTTGACGAGTTTGTAATCGCCGCTGGTGGAGGGCGGAATGGAAAAATTAAACTTTTGCTCCAGTGGCAGGGAATCGTTTTCCAGGTTCAGCAATTCCAGGCTGTCTACTTTCAGTCCGGTTTCATAAATAGTGTAATAATTATCCCTGAAACGATCTTTATCGCGTTGCCAGGCCCGCATGCGGGTCAGGCGGGCGTAGTCCTTGCTTTGAATATAGGCTTTGCCCGATATGCCGCCATTGTCGTCTATCCAGGCCTGAATATTTACAAAGTTCCGGTCTCTTTTTTCTGTTTCGATGAGGCTGATGATGCTGCTTTTCTTTTTATTGACCAGGAGAGCTTTGGTATTGATAACGGAGAAGGGGATCATGAAAGCGGGGGTGTAAGGGCCGGTAGCATCCAACACATATTTCTTACCATCTATAACTACACAGGCCATTGTTTTATTGAACTGGTCAATAAAAGGCAACTCGGCGTTCACCTTGCCGTGGCCGCGTTCACTCACAAGCAGGGGATACGTTTCCAGCCCGGTTTCTTTCAGCAGGTTTATCAGCAGCAGGTTAATGTCGCCACTGCTGCCCTGTTTTTTTTCCCAGGTTTCCTTAACCCCATCAACAGCCCCCCGGCTGTTAATGCCATTCCAGTTGAGGTTTTTATAAACAAAATTATAAACGGCAGCCATCCGGTCATAGGCAGGTGCAATGGCTTTCACTTTGATAAGCCATTCAGGTTCCACCGGAATGTTCTTATTCAGCTGTCCTCCATAGGAAGGTTGCGTCATTATTTCGCGGGCAACCTCATCCCAGTTTGTCATATAATGTATGGTGCCGCCAAACATGCCCTGGTAACCCGATAGTTGAAATTCTACGTGTTGCAGGTAATCCTTTTCGGCATCCATATATGGTTCGTCGCGTAAACCGGCTATATTGTTCATTTCATAATAAACCCGGCCTTCTTTTTCTTTTTTGATCGTAATGGGCAGTTGATCGCTTTTATATACACGATAGGTGAACTCGTAATTAGGCATTATCGACAGCCAGAAATGACTGTGCATTACAGGTAACTCACCCTGGAAATACCAATCGTCGAGGAAACTATAATTTTTGGCGGTGTTGATGTATTTGTATTCTATAATAGTGCCCGGTTGTACCTCGGGCATGGCAATTTTTACTGCAGACCATCGGTCATTTATCTTTTGGCGGAAGATGGCAGACTGCGGTACTTTTTTGATGGCGCCACCTGAGTTGGGGTTGCAGGTATAGGCCTCTATATCGCTAATGTATTCAGCATCGTCTTTTGTATAATAACGGATAGCAATATCTCCATAGCGGTTGCCTTTGGGTTTCAGGATCTTTAACCGGGTACGCCGGGTGAAAATGAGCCTGTACTGGTCATCGTGGTCGGCAGTGGCTTCATCAAGGATCACCACGGCATCGGCTTCTTTATCGAACGGGCATTCCCTGATCGATTTTTCAGCTTCGGTAAATACTCCGAATTCAGGCAAGGTCGTTTGCGCTGCACACAGGTTTACGAATGCTAGACACAACAAGCTACAAACAAGGCGTTTCATGCAGTTAATTATAAATATCGAATGTTGAATGTTGAACTTTGAATATCGAATTATCAAAACAGCCTATTAAAGGCAAAACCGCTATCGCGGTGCCCCTTTCAATAGTTATAATGCCGACGCTTGCGGTCGGCATCTCTGACGGAATCTGATACTCGTAAGAGTCGTCAGACCCGACACGCAAAGCGTCGTCGGTGATTCGATATCAATATTAATTCGGGTTAAACGTTGTCTGATCCGTTTAATTCCAGGCGCCTGTTTTACAAATTAATTCGTACATATCAACAAGCCGGTTTAGCTTTGTTGTGTATAATTACGATGTGCTTTCTACCGGCTTTAAACCAAGGTTCATACCGCAATTATAATGAAAATCGTCACCATATTCAACAGGGTAGGATAAAAGCAAGCAATATCAGCACAAAAGCAAGCAATATGTTATCGAAAAAAATTAGTATGTTATTTTTTTATATGGCCCTGGCCATAACGGGAATAGGGCAGCAAAACACCGATTCCGGCAAAAAGGTAAATGCGTTGGCGGTAAAACCAGTGCCTAATCACCTAGATAACACCCTATTATGGAAAATAAGCGGGAATGGTCTCAAACGGCCTTCTTACCTGTATGGCACCATGCACGTTTTGTGTGCCGAAGATGCCACGGTGAGCGATAGTCTGAAATTCGTGATCAGGAATTGCGACCAGGTGTATTTTGAGCTGGACATGGACAATTTTGCCGAAACGATGGGCGCCCTGAAGTACATCCGGATGAACAATGGCACCAAATTACAGGAGTTGCTTACGCCTCAGGAATATGCCAGGGTGGAGGCTTACTTCAAACAAAATTCACTGCCTTTAAGCATGTTCAGCCGGTTTAAACCGTATTTTATTACCAGCATTATCGGCGAAAAAATGATGGACTGTTCCGGCAAGGAAGGGGAAAGCTCTTTTTTGTCGCAAAAGAATGGGATGGAAGAACTGATCATGCGGGAAGCCAAGCAGTACAGCAAGGAAATAAAAGGACTGGAAACAACCGAATTCCAGGCTTCCATTTTCGATAGTATACCTTATGAAAAACAGGCAAAAGACCTGGTAAACTATATTGACAGCATCGATAGTTTCAAGAAAGAAACGGTAGAACTGGTACAGGCCTACCGCGATCAAAACCTTGACCGGCTTGATTCGCTGGGTAATAGTAGTGATGGCATGGAGAAAGAGTTTTTGGAATTGCTGTTGTATGGCCGCAACCGGCGCTGGGTAGAAAAAATGCAGGACCTGATGAAAGAGAACATTCTTTTATTTGCCGTAGGGGCTGGGCATTTACCCGGCGATCAGGGCGTAATAAACCTGTTGCGGAAGAAAGGATATAAGTTGACGCCGATGAAGAATATTGCAAAGAATAAGAATATGGAGAGTATGTAGGGTTTGAAGTTGACAGGGGAGAGGGGTGACAAGTTGATAAGGAAGGCGGGTTGACCAGTTGATTGGCACCTAGCTGAGGGCGGGGCGTCAGAGCATATAGGATTGATAAGGTATTATTATAAAAAGTAGCCCTCCTGGTAAAACCGGGAGGGCTATTATTTTAAAGTTTGGGCAGGTTAACGTGTCAACCTGTTAACTTATTAACTTTTCAACTGAATTAGAACTGCTCCAATCCGCTGAAGAAGAAACTGCCTTCGATTTGGGCATTTTCATCGCTGTCGCTGCCATGAACGGCGTTTTCGCCAATAGAGGTAGCAAACAGTTTGCGGATAGTACCGGCTTCAGCCTGGGCAGGGTTGGTAGCGCCGATCAGGGTACGAAATGCATTAACGGCATTGTCTTTTTCCAAAATGGCGGCAATGATAACTCCGCTGCTCATGAAATCAACCAGTTCGCCATAAAAAGGACGCTCTTTATGCACAGCATAGAACTCACCGGCTTTTTCCTTGCTTAATTTGGTCAGTTTCAGCGATACAACGCGGAACCCTTCTTTAATGATCCGGTCTAAGATCGCTCCGGCATGCCCATTCTTCATGGCATCGGGTTTAATCATAGTAAACGTGCGGTTACTCATACTAATCTTCTATTTTGGCCGCAAAAATAGGGAAATGGTTTGTAGTTTGTGGTTTAAATTGAAGCTTCCAGACAGCGGCAGCAACCACAAACAACAAACCATAAACCTCAAACTGCATTTGGTGTTTGGGTTTTATTTCCGCAACTTTGCTGCCGTTTCATGAAACCTATACAAGACATATATCCCCATTTAACAACCCCACGCAATGTGGTGATTACCACGCATCAGAAGCCTGATGCTGACGCCATGGGCAGCTCCCTGGCGATGTACCATTTCCTGACCTCTTTGGGTCATTCAGTGACCGTAGTTTCCCCTACCAACTGGGCCAAATGGCTCGACTGGATGCCCGGGTCCGCGAATGTGATAGATTATGAACTGCAACGCGACCGGGGTGAGGCGGCCTTACAACAGGCGCAATGGGTCTTCTGCCTCGATTTTAATGTACTGGTACGCACCAAGCACATGGCCAACAGCCTGCGTCAGGGTGCTTACGACCGTGTTTTGATCGATCACCACCAGCAACCCGAGGTAGCCCTGTTTACCTGGGGCATCAGCGATACCGCTAAAAGCAGCACCTGCGAAATGGTGTATGATTTTATAGTGGAAGGCGGGTACAGCGACCGCATTACCCCCGCCATTGCCGATTGTTTGTATGCCGGTGTGATGACCGATACCGGTTCCTTCCGCTTTCCTTCAGCCAGCGCCTCTGTGCACCGCATGGTGGCCGACCTGAAAGACCGCGGCCTCAAGCACACCCTGGTGCATGAGCACATTTACGACAATTTCCTGGAAAACAGGCTGCGGTTCATCGGACACATTTTGCTGCACCGGATGGACGTGTTCTATGAATACAACACCGCCCTGATCTCCATACCCAAAAAGGACCTGTTACGTTATGAGATCAAAACCGGCGATACCGAAGGTCTGGTGAATTATCCCCTGAGCATTCAGGGTATTAAGCTGGCTGCGCTGGTCATTGATCGTGATGAAGAACGTAAATGGAGTTTCCGCAGCAAAGGCGATTTTGACGTAAATACCTTTGCCCGCAACTATTTTGAAGGAGGTGGCCATTATAATGCTTCCGGTGGCCGCAGCAGCGACTCACTCGATACCACCGTTCAGCATTTCATTGAGGCTTTAAAAGAAAACGCTTTACAGTTACAATAAAACTTTATTACAAATATTCAAATGAAAAAAACAACGATTTTATTAAGTGCCCTTTCAGTACTGTTGTTGTCAACAACGGCCTGTAAAAACAGCGGGTTTAAAAAAACAAAAAGCGGCTTGCTTTATAAGATCATCCCTTCCGGCAGTGGACCACTGGTAAAAAGAGGTGATATTATAAAAATTCAATTTGTACATAAATTAAGAGATTCTATACTGGCCAACTCCTACGAGCAAATGCCTTTTTATGCAAAGGTTGACAGTGTAGGACCTGCTTACGACCCACAGGAAATTTTCACAATGCTGCACAAAGGCGACAGTGCGGTAGTGATCCGTGAGGCTGACACCCTGGCAAAAAAACAAGGCATGCTGCCTGAGTTCATTAAGCCAAAAGATAAACTGGTTTTATCTTTCAAAGTGATAGAAGTGTTCAATGTTGACAGCATTGCACAAAAAGACCAGATGGCTGAAATGCAAAAAGCACAGAAAAAACAACAGGAGAAAATGGAAAGCCTGAAAGGGCCTGCAGTGAAAGAGATTGAAGAATACCTGACTAAAAATAATATTAAGTTCCAAAAAGGGCCCGAAGGCACTTTTGTTGAGATCAAAGAACAAGGTACCGGCGCCCAGGTAGATTCTGGCAAATATTGCTCTATCCGTTACACTGGTAAAGTGTTCCCTACCATGAAAACGTTTGAAACAAACATGGAACCTGGTAAACCTGCTTTTGATGTTCAGGTAGGTACTCATGCCGTTATTCCTGGTTGGGACGAAGGTTTGAAATATTTCAAAAAAGGCGGAAAAGGTACCTTGTACATTCCTTTCTACCTGGCTTATGGTGCACAACCTGGTCCTGGTGGCAAGCCATACGAGAACCTGGTTTTTGATGTTGAAGTGGCTGACGTAAGCGACGCGGCACCTAAACAGGCGCCTATGATGCCAATGCCTCCTCAAGGACAACCTCATCAAACACACTAGGTGTTAGTGGTTTGGGGTTTGTAGTTGCTGACGCATTTTGAAATGTTTTTCAAGAATTCAGCAGTCTGAAATGCCTTCATGCTTCATATTATAGATAGGTATGCTCCAATTAAATGGCAGCATACCTTTTTTGTTTCAAAAACTATAAACAACAAACCAGCTTAATTGCTTCCTTCGCTTCTTTTACATCATGTACCCGTAAAATACTGGCGCCATTGAGCAAACCAATGGTATTTAATACGGTGGTGCCGTTCAATGCTTCCTGTGCGGTTATGCCCAGGGTCTTATAAACAGATGATTTGCGGGACAGCCCAATGAGGATCGGCTTATCCAATATTTTTAACAAGGCCAGGTCTTTCAGCAGGGTAAAATTATGGGCTGGGGTTTTTGCAAAACCAAAACCAGGATCAATGATCACATCAGTAATGCCTGCCTGGTGGCATTCGGCCGTTTTTTGAATAAAGAAATCGAGCACTTCCCGGGTAACATTGTCGTAGGTTGCGTGTTGTTGCATGGTAGCCGGCGTGCCTTTTATATGCGTGCATATGTAAGGTACACGCAACGCGCCGGTGGTTGTAATAATGGCCGGGTCAACCATACCGGCACTCACATCATTGACAATGGAGGCACCTGCGGCCACCGCTTCGGCGGCCACCCGGGCATAGTAAGTATCGATGGAAATTACCGCATCCGGGAAATTATAATGTAGCGATTCTATAGCGCCTGTAACCCGCTGCAGTTCTTCCTCAGCCGACACGGTGGTGCTGTTGGGCCGGGTACTTTGTCCGCCAATATCGAGCATATCAGCGCCAGCCTGCAACATGAGTTCTGCCTGTTTTAGCACCCCGCTTTCACCCATAAAACGGCTGCCTTCATAAAATGAATCGGGTGTGGTATTAATAATGCCCATTACCAGCGGCTTATCTATTACCAATAAACGGCCTTTACAATTCAGCGTATACATTTATGGTTTTGTGTGTTACTTTTGGTTACAAATGTAGGGGGCAGGTGTGTTTTCCGCTACATTTGTTTTTTATGAGTTGACGCCCGCCTACGCCAAGGCTTCGGCGGGCAAAGCAGGGGGGAAGTTGATAAGGTTGACCAGTTGACCAGTTAGCCGATTAATCAGGAAAGGCTGGTTGACAGAGCCTGCCCCGCCTTGCGGGGGTTGATTGAGAGCCGCGTAGCGGCGTCTGCCGTCTGCCGAAGTGAGGCCCGAATGTAGTGAACCCTTTCACGTTTGCCAGCCTGTCCCGACTTGTCGGGATTTCACGATTGCGGACTGCCGACAACGAAATGCCCATTAATAGACTAAAGCATCCGCTAGATCATATATAACATAATATGAGAATATTACTGAACATAACCCGTATCATCGTAGGCGTTCTTTTTATTTTTTCCGGACTGGTGAAAGCCAATGACCCCCTGGGCCTGAGCTATAAAATGCAGGAGTTTTTTGAAGTATGGGGCTGGAGTTTTCTGGATAATTATACCCTGACCTTTTCGGTGGCCATGATCGCATTTGAGATCATCGCCGGCGTGGCCGTGCTGGTTGGCTGGCAAATGAAATTGTTCAGCTGGCTGTTGTTGCTGCTGATCGTTTTCTTCACCTTCCTTACCGGTTATGCCCTGTTCAGTGGAAAAATACGCGAATGCGGTTGTTTTGGCGATTGTATTCCCTTAACTGCCGATCAATCGTTCATGAAGGACCTGTTGTTGCTGGTGCTGATCAGTTTTATCTTCTGGCAGCAAAACAAAATAAAACCGGCTTTAAATAAAACATTCAGTCTGACCGCGCTTTTCTTCACCGTTATTTTTTCCTTTGCCTTTCAGTGGTTTGTGCTGGTGCACCTGCCGGTAAAAGACTGTTTGCCTTACAAGATCGGCAATAACATTATAGAGAAAATGCAGGCGCCGCCCGGTTCCATCCCCGACAGTACGGTGATCAGTTTTGTATATGAAAAAGCAGGGAAACAGGTGGAGTTCACTGCAGATAATTTCCCCGCCGATTATGACGATGCGACCTATAAATTTGTAAAGCGGTACGATAAATTAGTGCGTAAGGGCAATGCTTCGCCTGCCATAAAAGATTTCTCGCTGCAAACGTTCTTTGGCAATGATACTACCCAGGCATTGCTGAATACAGATGAATACCAGTTGTACCTGTTCCTGAAGAACGGTTATACCACCACTGGCGAATGGCCTGCCAAACTGGATATGGTCATGCGGATCGCTGATAAGAAACATATAAAAGGATATTTGGTCACTAATGTAGCCATGGAGACCTTACGACAAAACGCCCCGGATGTGTTTTATGCGTTTATGCCATTGCGTTGTGATGCAACCGCCATTAAAACGGCCGCCCGAACCAACCCGGCGTTGTTTTTAATTAAAAAAGGTACTATCTTAAATAAGTGGAGCTATGCGGATCTGGAACAGGCGTTATTGGTAGTGAATAATCTGGAGGCAACAGGCAGTGGGCAATAGGCAATGGGAAATGGGCAGTGCACGGCCCTCTATCAACCCCCGCAAGGCGGGGCAGGCTCTGTCACCCCAGTCAACCCTATCAACAAGATAACTCATCAACTTTTCAACTTTGATAAAATACTTCACACGACGGATCTTCTACGGCATACTGGTAATGCTTGGTGTGATAGTGCTGGTTTTTTTATTATTCCAGGGCTTTGCCGATCCCTCGAGATTGATAATGGGGCAGCGGGCTGATGCTTCCACTCAGGAAAATATTCGCCGTGAACTGTACCTCGATCAACCCAAATGGAAACAATTCGTATTGTTCCTGAACGATCTGTCGCCATTGGCCATTCATAGCGATAGCGACATTGTAAAAAAACAATTGAAAGGCATCTTCATTGGTAGTGGGATCAACATTGCCATAAAAGTGCCCTACCTGCGCCGTTCTTATCAAACCCAAAAAAATGTGGGTGAAATATTGATGGAAGCATTGCCCGGCACTCTGTTGCTGGCCATTGCCGCCATGTGTATTGCTGTGGCGCTGGGCATTCCGCTGGGGGTACTGGCCGCCGTGAAAAAGGGTACCTGGATGGATACCTCCGCTGTTTTTACCAGCGTGCTGGGTATATCGGCGCCGTCATTTTTTATGGGTATTGTAATTGCCTATTTGTTTGGGTTTGTATGGAGCCAGTATACCGGTTTACATATGACAGGCAGCTGGCGTGATATGGATGAAATTACCGGTAAACCCTATTGGTCGTTACAAAACCTGTGGTTGCCTGCGCTTACGCTGGGTATTCGTCCGCTGGCCATTATAACCCAGCTCACCCGTAGTGCCATGCTCGATGTATTGAACCAGGACTATATTCGTACCGCCTACGCCAAAGGCCTGTCCAAACGGGTGGTGGTATGGAAACACGCCTTGCGCAATGCCCTGAATCCGGTGATCACGGCAATTACCGGCTGGTTTGCTGAATTGCTTGCCGGCGCTTTTTTTGTTGAATACATTTTTGGCTGGAAGGGCATTGGAAAAGTAACGGTGGACGCGCTGGAGAAACTCGATTTTCCGGTAGTGATGGGTTCGGTACTGATCACCTCCTTCTTTTTTATACTGGTTAATATTTTAGCGGATGTATTATATGCTGTAGTAGACCCAAGGGTACGATTGCAGTAAAGTGTCTTAGGAACCTAGAAACTGATTATATGAAAAAATTGCTTGTTATTGCCATTGTTGTTATTGCTGGAATTGCCTGCCATAGAAAACACAATCCCCAAAAGGAATTCGATAAATCCTTATTCCGTGCATATGATCATACGGCGGAGAATTTGTTTACAAAGAATTGCGAAGGGCCGGCCGTTGACAAAGAAGGCCGTTTATTTGTGGTGAACTTTCAAAAGGATGGCACCATTGGCCTGGTGCAACCTGATGGTAAAGTAGAATTGTTTTTAACCTTACCCGGCAAAAGCGTTGGCAACAGTATCCGGTTTACTGCTGAGGGACATATGCTGGTAGCTGATTTTGTTGAACACAATGTATTGGAAGTTGATCCCGAAAGCAAAGAAGTGACCGTGTATTGCCACGATGACCGGTTTAACCAGCCCAATGATCTTTGTATCAGTAAAAAAGGTATTGTCTATGCTTCTGATCCCAACTGGCAAAAACAAAATGGACAGATCTGGAAAATAGGCACCGATAAAAAGGCCGTGTTGCTGAAAGAAAATGTGGGCACTGCCAATGGTATTTGTTTGAGCCCCGATGAGAAAACGCTGTATGTAAATGAAAGCATTCAACGGCGCATTGTGGCCTATCAGCTGGATAGCAAAGGCAATATCACCGGCGAAAAAACTTTTACCACCTTTGAAGATTTTGGAATGGATGGGATGAAATGCGACAGCAAAGGCAACCTGTATATCTCACGTTATGGAAAAGGCACCATCGCCATCTTTAACGATGGTGGCCGCCAAATACAGGAAGTAGAATTGAAAGGGAAAGACGTAAGCAATATCACCTTTGGTGGCAAAGACAACAGGACCTGTTTTGTTACCCTTCAGGATAGAAAATGTATTGAGAAATTCAGAACGGACATTGCCGGGAAATAAAAAAGTTAACACGTTAACAGGTTGACACGTTTAACGTATCAACCTGTTAACGTATCAACCTATTTGCCTGTTAAGTTATATATCTTCTCTATTTTCTTCAGAATACCTTCAAAGTCTATTTGCAGGTCCTTCAACATACCATTGTGGAGATCGAACACCCAGCCATGTACAATGGGGAATCCCTTTTCTTCATACATCAACTGCACCGCTGCTGTTTTAATCACATTGGTAGCCTGTTCAATCACGTTTAATTCAACCAGCCGGTTGTAACGCAGGGTATCATCTGCAATGCTGTCTAATTCCTGTTCGTGCAAACGATATACGTCCCTGATATTGCGGAGCCAGGGATTCAGGATGCCCAGGTCAACAGGCTGCATGGCTGCTTTAACCCCGCCACAGTTGTAATGCCCGCATACTATTATGTGTTTTACTTCCAGGTGCCGCACGGCATAATTCAACACCGACATTACGTTGAGGTCAATGTTGTTCACTATGTTGGCAATGTTGCGATGTACAAATACCTGGCCGGGACTGGCGCCCATGATCTCCTCTGCAGTTACGCGGCTGTCGCTGCAACCAATGTACAGGTACTCGGGCGACTGGCCGGCAGCCAGTTTTTCCAAAAAGTTGGCATCTTTTTCCTGTTGCTGACTAACCCACTGGCGGTTGTTCTCAAAAATCTGATCGTAAGAGAGCATATGCTATAGTTTACATTCGGAAGTGTAGTGGAATGATGATTGTTTATTGAATAACCACCTCTTTGATGGTGTTCTCGCCCAACGTTTCGTTCACCCGTTTTATGATGGTTTCTTTTTGGTAAAGAAGCTCCTGCTTCAGCGGGGCCATGCTGGTGCTGATGTATAACGTTTTACCCTGGATCTGTATTTTATCGGTGTATTTGGCAATGGTTTTACCCATGATCTGTTCCCACACATCCTCTATCTGTAATGCCTGTATGTAACCTTTCAACTTGCTGTGGTTGAGGAAGTATTTTAGCGCGTCGCCGAGAGAGTATTCGCCCATTCTTTTTCCGGTTTCTCGCGTGAAGGTATGAAGAATACCCGAAGTAGGAGGTAAGAAGTATGACGAGTCCGATTTTCCTACTTCGTCCTTCTGCAAATTTGATCACAAGGCAATCAATTGAAACGGGATCCCCAAATTATTGAAGTGTAATTTAATACGATCAGGGTGCGTGTCGGTGATAAAGACCTGGCCGGCGTTTTTCATACAAACATGATCGAGCAGGTTGTGCATACGGTCGGCATCGAGTTTTTCAAACACATCATCGAGTAAAAGCAGGGGTGGGAATTGTTTGGCCTTTTTTAGGGTGTCGAATTCGGCAAGTTTCAGGGCGAATAACAGGCTTTTACGTTGACCCTGGGAGGCAAGTGATTTAAAAGGCTGGTTATTCAGCTGAATATTGATGTCGTCGCGGTGAATGCCCCCGCTGGTACGTTGTACTATGCAATCTTTCTGGCGCAGCCGCTGTAATAATTGCGAAAAAGAACAATCGTGCAACTGGCTTTCATAAGCGAGGGTCAGCGGTTCCGACTGGCCGGCGATCTGTGTATAGAAATTCGACACCAATGGCAAAAACTCCTGCAGGAATGCATTGCGTTTTTGATAAATGAAAGTGCCGTAACGGGCCAGTTGTTCATCGTACACATCGAGCAGACTGTAATCGGTAATTCTTTTCTCAATGAGCGATTTTAAAAACCCATTGCGCTGCTGCAGTACTTTATTATAATCCATCAATTGTTGTAGGTAATGGGCATCGAGCTGACAAAGCAGGGCGTCGAGCACCCGGCGGCGGTCTTCACTGCCGCCGGTTATAATTTGCACATCATCGGGCGCAATGATCACACAAGGGAGTTTGCCAATATGGGAAGCCAGTTTTTCATAGGGTTCCTCATTTACTGAAAACTCCTTGCGGCCGGTTTCGCGCAAAATGCAAACGGCTTTCAGCGGATCGTGCTGAAGGGAGAAATGGCCCTCGATACGAAAACCGGTAGAACCGTGTAACATATTCTGGCTGTCGCTGCGGGTAAAATAGCTTTTGGTAAAACAGCAATAGTAAATGGCGTCGAGCAGGTTGGTTTTACCCACCCCATTGGGTCCGCAAATGCCTACTATCCGTTCGGTGAACAGGAATTGGCGGTGTTGGTAGTTTTTAAATTGGGTGAGGGATATGTTGTTGAGTAATAACATTTCGGGTGCAAGATACGTGAAACGTGAAACGGGAAACGTGAAAGGGTTCACTAAATCCGGGCTGCGCTTAGGTAGTCCGCCTGCGTCAAGGCTTCAGCGGACGAAGTCGGCAGTGGGAAACGGCTCCTCGAAAGTACCTCTTTGGATCCTCGGGCGCCGGGAAGGAAATGAGGCCCCATTGAGGGGGAATTGAGGTGGCTCTGCAAATACCCAATGACTAACTAAGTAAATAACTTACACTTAGCGTCCAGAACTAATAACAAAAAAAACGGTCTTTTAACGGGGGAATGTACCCCAAAACCTGCCAGATTTACCGGAAATATGTCTTAAATACAGTCAGAAGATAAGTTTTTCTCCCAATCAACTGGCTATCAAACCATCTATTAGGGCTAAAAATGTTAATCCCCATTCCATAATTCCCTTCTTACCCTTATCTTTGCCCCCGCCTTTGCCGGCCAGTCTCGATGTGATCGGGAGGTTTCGGCGGGGGTTAAAACCTCAAATTTTTATAAAGTGGCTTCGAAATTCTCCAAAGAAACGTATTTGTATTGGTACGAGTTAATGCTCCTGATCCGTCAATTTGAACTGGCAGCCGAAGAAAAATATAAAATGGAAGGTAAGATCCGCGGCTTTTTCCACGCCTATGTAGGGCAGGAAGCGATTGCCGCTGGTGTTATGACCGCTACCCGTCAGGAAGATCCTTTTGTAACTGCTTACCGCGACCACGGTTTGGCATTGGCAAAAGGCATGAGCCCAGAAAGCTGTATGGCCGAACTGTATGGTAAAGCAACAGGTTGCGCGAAGGGTAAAGGTGGAAGTATGCACTTCTTTGGTAAAAAAGAATATTTCTTTGGCGGTCATGGTATCGTAGGTGCTCAAATTGGCACTGGTGCCGGATTGGCCTTTGCTGAAAAATATAAAGGAACTGACAACTTATCTGTTACCTTCTTTGGTGATGGTGCAGCTCGTCAGGGTATTTTGCACGAGACTTTCAATATGGCTATGACCTGGAAATTACCAGCCATATTCATTTGCGAAAACAACAACTACGCTATGGGTACCTCTGTTACACGTACCAGTAACGTACACGATATTTTCAAATTGGCCGATGCGTATGAAATGCCTGCTGATTCAGTAGACGGGATGAGCGCTGAAGCCGTTCACGAAGCCATGACACGTGCCGTAAAAAGAGCTCGTGAAGGCGGTGGACCAACATTACTGGAAATTAAAACGTATCGTTATAAAGGTCACTCAATTTCTGATCCACAGAAATACCGTACCAAGGAAGAGGTGGAAGAATACAAGCAACGTGACCCTATTCAACTGGTGCTGAACACCATCACCAAGAATAAATACGCTACCAAAGACGAGATTGCTGCAATCGACAAACGGGTAAATGAAAGAGTAGCGGCTGCTGTGCAATTCGCAGAAGAGTCGCCTTTCCCAACAGAAGACGAAGTGTTGAAAGACATCGTGATGACACCAAATTATCCGTTCATTGTTGATTAACATAACCTGCTTTTCCCTAAGTTGTGATTTGCTTTCAATGTTTTATAATAACTCAGGGGAACTTAAAGAACGTAACCTAGTAAACAACATTGTCAACTAAAACATGTATAATTCATGGCCACTGAAGTAAAACAAGTGCCTGAACAACCAGTAGAAAGATCAACCGAAGAAAAAGTAGTGGATTCAGCCCGCGATTTCTGGGGTAAAAACAATAAAGTTATTACCTACGCATTGGCTGGTCTGGTAGTGATTGTAGGCGGTTATTTCGCATATACCAAATTCTATAAAGGACCTGCAGAGGCCAAAGCAGCAGATGCCATCTGGAAAGCGGAAGACTATTACAGACTGGATTCTTTTAAACTGGCTTTGGAAGGTGATGGGATGAATGGCGGCTTTTTGAAAGCCATTAAAAATCATGGCGGAACTAAAGCTGGTAACCTGGCTCAGTTTTATGCTGGCGCCTGCTATATGCAGTTGGGCGATTTCAACAACGCCATTAAATACCTGAAAGAATTTTCAACCAGTCAGGTTGAAATGGAAGTACGTGCTGCCGGTTTACTCGGCGACGCTTATTCTGAACTGGGTAAAAAACAGGAAGCTGTTGATTATTATAAAAAAGCTGGTAATTTGTTCGATAAGGATGATATAAATTCACCCGAATACCTGTTCCGTGCAGCTATGTTGTATCAGGACCTGGGCAAGAACAAAGAAGCAATTGAAGTACTGCACCAGATCAAGGATAAATATCCTAGCAGTCAAAGAGCTTTTGAAGTAGACAAATACCTGGGTAAACTGGGCGATTTGAATTAGTTACAAGTTACAGGTAACACGTTACAGGGATTTAAATGCAAGTAGTAATACCGTATTTGAAAGCCCCCCTGAAACCTGAAACTTGAAACCTGAAACCAAGAATATGGCTGAAGTAAGCAATAGTAAATTATTACAAATAGATACAGGCATTCACAAGAATGCCTGTATTGTTATAGTACGTACCGAATGGAATGCCGCTATTTTAGATGAGCTGGAAAAAGGCTGTTTTACAGTATTCGAACGCGAAGGCGTTAAGAATGTAAAAGTGGTAACCGTTCCCGGCGCCTTTGAAATTCCATTTGGTATTAAAAGTTATTGGGACTCGAATAAGTATAAAGTTGACCGTCCGCACGCTTTCATAGCCCTGGGTTGTGTATTGCGTGGCGATACCCCACATTTTGATTATGTATGTCAGGGCGTAACAAATGGCGTAACCCAATTGAACCTAACCTTACCAGTGCCTGTTATCTTTGGGGTGTTAACTGTTGATAACGACCAGCAGGCCCAGGAACGTATTGGTGGTAAACATGGACATAAAGGCGAAGAAGCCGCCATCACTGCGTTGAAAATGATCTCGCTTGCGCAATCGTTTAAAAACAACCATTAATAGGATAAAGGGGATTTCGCCATGAACGTTCAATTATTTATACCCTGCTTCGTTGACCAATTATTCCCGACCACAGCCTTTAATATGGTAAAAGTGCTGGAGAAAGCAGGATGTACTGTATCTTATAATACAAACCAAACCTGTTGCGGGCAACCCGCATTCAATGCCGGGTTTTGGGATGACTCCCGCGAAGTATGTTCCAAATTCATTAAAGATTTCAGCGGTTCCGACTATGTAGTGGCGCCCAGCGCCTCCTGCGTTGGTTTTGTACGGAACTATTATACCACACTGTTTGAAAATACCTCCCAGATGACTGAGGTAAAACAATTGCAGGCTCGTACCTATGAGTTCACCGACTTCCTGGTGAACGTGTTGAAAGTAGAAGATGTAGGCGCCAGCTTGTATACCAAAGCTACTTACCACGACTCCTGCGCCGGTTTACGCGAATGCAAGATCAAACAGGAGCCACGGAAATTATTATCGAAGGTAAAAGGACTGGAACTGGTGGAAATGAACGACGTGGAAACCTGTTGCGGTTTTGGCGGAACATTCGCCGTTAAATTCGATCCTATTTCCATTAGTATGGCCGATCAAAAAAGCAACAATGCCAAAGCCACCGGTGCCGAATGTATTATCTCTACTGACCTCTCCTGTCTGATGCATATCGACGGCGTAGTTCGTAAAAAAGAGATGGGCATGCAAACAATGCATATTGCCGATGTACTGGCAAGCGGTTGGTAAGACAGTTCTTTAGTTCTTAGTTTTTAAGTTCTAAGTTCTTTTGGTCGTGATGGTTGATTGAATGCGGGCCAACTGAACCAAAGAAAATGGCAGCTGTATTTAAAACATAAATGATTTTTTATGGGTATCGCAGATCGTTTATTTCAACAGAAAAAAGAGAAAGCAGAAGCTAACCTGAAAGCCGGCAACGACTTTTTAGAAGCTAATAAGCAAAAACCCGGCGTAGTGGCATTGCCCAGCGGGTTGCAGTATGAAGTGATCACCGAAGGCACAGGTGCCAAACCTGGCGCTACCAGCAACGTGACCTGTCATTATCACGGTACCCTTATAGATGGAACCGTATTCGACAGTTCTGTACGCCGCGGCCAGCCAGCTACCTTCCCATTAAACCGGGTTATCAAGGGCTGGACGGAAGGGCTGCAGCTGATGCCTGCCGGTAGCAAATGGCGCTTCTTTATTCCTCCACACCTGGGTTATGGCGAGCAGCAGGTAAGTGCGCAGATCGGACCTAACAGCACGCTCGTGTTTGAGGTGGAGTTGATAAGCATAAGCTAGAATAAATAAGATCAACTATATAAACCACGGTTCGTAAGGACCGTGGTTTTTTTATTTTAGGGCGGGGACTAACTGTATAAATCTATTTATGAAAGTATGATTTTAAACAGGTTTATCCTGACTGTTACAGGGTACCTTGCCGGGCGCGTAATAAACGCGTAAAAGAATCATGCAATATCAATCTCCGCATACATTTCATATTCCGGTTATGGGATTGGCGTATACTATTGACAGTCCCATAAAAGTGGCCCGGTTTGGGATCAACTCCGTTATTTCCATTATTGAAGACAGGCTGATAGAAACGATGCGTAAGCATTATTATCCCGCCATGGGTAAAACCTATCAACCTATTCCAACATCGGAGGAAGATTACCGGGCTAAAAGAATTACTGATTACCTGAACCTGGTAAATACGATCGTTCAAGACCAGGTAGCAAAACTAAAGACGGCTGCTTTTGAAACCGGAACGGAGATCGTTAAATATTTTGAGCTGCTGCCCGGTAACAGTAAACTCAGACAACTGTATACCCAAATGGTCAATACCAATGAGGACGTGGAAAAAAAGCAGCTGCAGGAATACTTAAGAACACAGGTAATTCCAGGTCGTATTGACGTCAACATCATGACCAAAGTAGACAAGGAAAATCATAATAAGGAAGGTGTATTATTGAAAGACGGCTCCGATGCCGTCTCAGCATTGCGGGGCTATGCAAAAAGCAATCTCAGTAACTCCGCTATCGTATTTTCAGCTGGATTGAATCCCAGGCTTTTCAATTATCTGGAAAACTGCAGGGCGTTTGATCTTACCCAAGAAGGTACGTTTACAAAAAAGGTGATTGTAAAGGTGAGCGATTATCGTTCTGCCCTAATACAAGGAAAATACCTGGCAAAAAAGGGAATATGGGTCAGTGAATTCAGGATAGAATCGGGATTGAACTGCGGCGGTCATGCATTTGCAACGGAGGGTTTTCTGCTGGGGCCAATATTGGAGGAGTTTAAATTAAAGAGACAGGAATTGCAGCATGCCATGTATGATGTTTTTAAAGCTTCGGTAGAAAAAAGAACTGGTTCGAAAATAAATAATGCGCCCGGGATGATCATTTCCGTACAGGGCGGAATAGGCACCTTTGAAGAAGACCAATTTTTACATCAGTATTACAATATTGAAACCACGGGTTGGGGAACGCCTTTTTTACTGGTGCCAGAGGCCACAACAGTTGACAGCGCAACGCTTGATCTGCTTTGTGCTGCCGAAGAGAAGGATGTTGTACTAAGCAACAGTTCTCCACTTGGAGTTCGTTTTTATTATCTTAAAGGGACCAGCGGTGAACAGGAACGTTTATCGCGTATTACCTATGGGAAGCCAGGCAGCCCCTGTACTGAAAAGCATCTTTCGTTCAATACCGAATTTACCGATGAACCTATTTGTACAGCCTCGCATAAATACCAAAAATTAAAGATCGACCATTTGAGATCACTCAGCCTGCCAGAAGAGGAATTTCAGAAACAGGTAGTGCAGGTAACAGAAAAAGAATGTTTGTGTGTTGGTTTAAGTAATTCGGCCGCTGTTGCTTATGATCAACCATTTGTTAAAAAGCTCCATGCAGTCACCATTTGCCCGGGCCCCAACATTGTTAATTTTACAAAGGTGGTTTCTTTGCAAACAATGATTGATCATATTTATGGAAGAGCAAATGTTATTTCAGCCAGTAACAGGCCACATATGTTCATTGCAGAACTTCGTTTGTACCTCAATTATCTGAAAGAACAATTGCGGAATGACAATGAGACAAATGGCTTTCTGAAAAACAGGAAGTATTATGCTGGCTATTGTAAAAATCTTAAAGATGGCATTGCCTACTATCGCCAACTGACTGATCTATCCAGTTCCCGTAACGGGCAATTTCTTCAAGATTTATTGGCGGCGGAGCAAGAGCTGGATAACGTAGCGTTAGACTATAAAATTGAAGGGAATGATCTATAAGCGATCTTTAGCGGAAGTACCGTGCCCCCCTTTTTAGGAGCTGGGTTTATAAACCTCGCCTATCCGCCCACCGCATATGATAAGCCATCTTTGCAGTGAAGCCAAGTTTGCGGATGAGCCTGTAATTTACGACCGCCCCAACTGGAGCGCCTATAACTGGTATTAATTGCGCCATTTTAGCAAGGTCAATATAATCCCTGTATTCCTGTTGAAAGGGCCGCCATTCGAACTGGTTAATATCTTCCGGCAGGTCTTTCGATTTCTCATCCCAGTCTTTCATAGTAAGGAATACATTCCTTCTGTGTTTGGCCGATGAGAAAGCTAATTGAAAGATGTGCAGGATATACACCCGTTCCTTGTAATCGGTCACTGAAAATCCATAAATAGCAGCGATCTCGAATAGGAGTTTGATCTTTATTGTAATCAGGAGTGGAAAATCAGCCATGCCAAGCCATAATCCACCGGCCCCTGTAAGGGCGCCTTCTGCTGCTGCAGTATTACGGTATATTCTGATCTTTTCTGCAACAATATTGTCGCTTTTTTCAAGCGAAAGCACCTGGTTTTTATCGCGTGTGGTCCATTTGGCTCCAAACAACACGCCACGGATCATTTGTTTGATGATCACCGTAATTGCCTGATGTACTTTTTCTGGAATTAGGTTATTTATCCTGTCCTGCACCGATTTGGACAGCCTGTTAAAGATGCCGGGCTTCCGCAACATTTTCCGCTGCCATACCTGCAGTTCCTGCACCATTACTTCCTCGTAAGTTGCCATACTCTAAGTTACGAACTATTAGCCTGTAGCGGTAGAAGTGTTGTCAATATCCGGCCATTAAGCGGAACGCCTTATTGATAGCTTCTGCAATCTTTATTGCTTCCCCTTTGTCTTTAGTTTGAGAAATAATTGCTTTCTCCCCGAAGTTGCTTGAATTTGTGTGTATGGAGTACATACCGTTTTCATCTGGTTCGCTAGTGTATATAACGTAATAATAATAGGGATCAGACTGATGGTCGTACTTATTATAAACCTCATGATGAACGACTCCTCCCTTCTTGATCAATACCTTTTTAAGCATTTCAGGTTTAATAATTGCCATAGTTAGAGGATTTAGGGTGAAAGCTGGATTGAATTTACAAATTTTATTCCTTCTATAATACCATTTGTTTTTTTGTATTCACTTTTTGAATTGTGCGACGAATAAGATCATAAGGATTAAACAGAAGTGTTATCATTAAAGTGAATGATTTTCTGCTGATGCGGTTAAAAGCTAAAAAGTGTCACTGAATATAGCTTAGTATATTTAAGTTCCTTCCTCGCTCATACAAGATGCAATGGCTGCATCGGTTTCAACATAACCTTTGTTGAAGATCTTTTTACGGTGATTCAATCCCCATTCCTTCAATGCATAGATGATGGGGTGTAAAGTGTGTGCATAGTTTTCTGATCGGTAAACGATCTTTATGGGATAGTCATCTATGATAGTTCTCTTTATTAGTTGGTGTTGCTCTAGCTCTTTGAGCTCTTTAGCCAGGATCTTTGGCGTAATGCCGGGAATGCTATCCTGTATATCTGTAAACCGTTCATTACCTATTGAAAGGGAAATAAGAATATCCAATTTCCATTTGCCATTGATTACCTCCAGGGTATCCCGCACAGCCTTCACAGAATCAAGACAAACTGGTTTTGCTTTTTTTGCTGCCATAATTTATCGTTAAAATGGTACTACTTTCCTTTAGGAAAGTGCCCTACAAAGGAAGGCAAAAACGGCTAGCTTCGCAAAGAAATATTGAAGAACAAATAACATGAAAAAAGTAATTCTGATCACAGGATCAAGCACTGGGTTTGGTGCCTTGATGGTAAGAACATTTGCCCGGGAAGGTCATGCAGTAATTGCGACAATGCGCAATGCTGCTGGTAAGAACGCGGCATATGCACAAACCCTTGGTGCCTTGCAAAATACGGAAGTTATTGATCTTGATGTAACTGATGATGCTTCTGTTAGTAATGCGGTGAAAACAGTTTATGCCAGGCATGGTAAAATTGATGTACTGATCAATAATGCAGGGATCTATGGCGGCGGGGTGTTGGAATCGTATACGTTGCCGCAGATCCAAAAGCTTTTTGATGTTAACGTGTGGGGTGTGCATAGAATGAACAATGAAGTACTGCCCCGCATGCGTGCTGCAAAGGAAGGATTGATCATTACCATCTCAAGCCAGGTTGGAAGAATCTCTCTTCCGCTGCAATCTGCTTATAATGCCAGCAAGTTTGCGTTGGAAGGATTGATAGAGGGGTCTTATGCAGAGTTATTGGCACAAGGTGTGGAATCTGTTCTGCTTGAACCGGGCGGTTTCCTTACGGATATTATTACCAAGGTTCATGTAAATGGAGATCGCGAAGGTATCCAGGAATCTTACGGGACTTCAATAACAGAGATGCAGCAGCGCATGATGAAGGCTTTTACCAGGATCTTTACAGAGGCGGCTCCTGATCCTCAATTGGTGGCAGATGCTGCCTTGAGATTGGTTGATATGGAAAAAGGAAAACGCCCCCTGCGTACCCCGCTTGATATTAATTCGAAGGGTGTCGACATCGAGTATAACAATACAACCGAGGAAATTAAAGAAAGATGGATAAGTGCATACGGCCTCTAGCGATAATCCCGGCCATTCGATAATCTTGTTAAAGCAAGCATTGTTTAATAAAATGCCAAACAGTGTAATTGACCAGCAGGTAAAATATATTTATTTGCGTGTATTTTTAAGGGTTGTTGTAAAGCCTGCTGGTAAATTGCAATTTTATGAAAACAAGGGTTTGCGGTATGTTGATGGCGGTAATATTGTTCGCATACCTTTTCCCTTTCCAGTTTCCGGCCAATTTTGAGTAGAGTCCCCAATGAATAAAGAGCATGGAGTTGTTTAAATTAAAATCGGTTATTCTGGAACCCTGAAATTAATTTATTTAAGTTGTTTGCCTAATTGTGCGGCCTGCAGCATCCAATTGTTTCGTGTCTTGTCGGTTGATCTTCTTATGAATCCAAAAGTGGAGAATCGAATAGGATCAAAGCCCACATAACCGAATACGATGTTTTTAAGTATTTGATATTGCGATGCCCGGTATACCAGGTAAAACCACCATTTTGGGGTATCCATTGTAACCATAAGCCGCATACTTTTTCCCTTTAAAAGTTTCTCTGGAAATATTTTTCCTGAATGATGTTTGAAGGCAAAGCCTGGTAGAAATACCCGGTCGATAAAGCCTTTGGTAATGGCAGGCATAAAACCCCACCAGTTTGGATAGATCAATACTATATGATCGGCCCAGGTGATCAATTGTTGTGAAGCAGCCAGGTCTTCTTCAAGCTGCATGGCTGTACCGGTTTTGTAGCCGTCAGCAAGGTTGACGTTGAAATTCAGTCTGGATAAATAGATGGTTTTGCAAATGGCCCCTGCCATTTCTGCGCCTTTTTGATAGGCATTCAGCAAGGCGTTACAAAATGAATTTTCAGAGGGGTGTCCGAGTATAAGTAAAATATTCTTTGCCATGGTAGATCGTTTTGATTTGATACCACAAAGCTCAGCCGTAAATGAAAAGGACACCTGACACAAATGTGTCAAAATCTATTGATGGGCTAATTTCTGCCGGATGCGGGTAAGTGTTTGCCGTTCTATGCCAAGAAAGCTGCAAAGATGAGAAAGGGAGATCCTGTTGAATAAGGTGGGCTGCCTGCTGATGAAGTCAAGGTAGCGATCTTCTGCGGGTTGAAATATAAAGCTCTCTATCCGGGCCTGTTGCCTTTTCAAGATCTCTTCCGCAATTAACCGTCCGTATTTCTCAAACGCGGGAAATTGTTTATATATCCATTGGAGGTCTTCAAAAGAAAGTAAAGCCATGGTCGTAGGTTCCAAACACTGAATGGAATAACTACTGGGTTGCTGGGCAATAAATGCCGGATAATGGGTGGCATAGTCTCCTTCCGAGTAAAAACCAACAGTTATTTCATTACCATACTGGTCAATAAAAAAGGAACGGATAAGTCCCTTTGTTATAAATCCTATTGCTTTTTGCACTTTACCCGATTGAAGAAAAAGCTCTTTCTTTTTAAGTTCTCTAAAAGTGAGTTTTGAGGCATATTGGGAAAGCTCGGGATCAGTCAGGTTGGGGCAAATTAACCTGATTGAATTTAAATATATGTCAATGCCTGATTCCATTTGATTTCTCGGGTAGACTAACGCAAAGCTAATGGATTTGAATAGAAAATAGCTAACGCTGCGGGCCCTTCTTGCAAATGCCCCTAATTTAGAATATAATTGCATTCTCTAATACCTCCCCATGAATCGCTATGCTACCTACGAACAGTTCTTTACTCCTGAACAGGCCGAACCTGTATTGGGTGTATTGAAAGACAATAACATTCCTTTTGAATTTACCAGCCTTAGTAAGGCGGTCGATCAGCTTATTTCCGGGGGCGGACCTGATTATGCATATGAAATTAAAATCCCTGCCAACCAGTTTGAAACGGTGAACCGGCTGTTGCGGGAAAATATAAAGATCAACCTGACTGAAATTGATCCTGATTATTACCTGTTTGCTTTTGACGATAAGGAGCTGATCGATGTGTTGAAGCACCCGGATGAATGGGGCCGGTTGGACTTTGCCATAGCGCGGGAAATTCTGGAAACCCGTGGCATCCAATTTTCTGCTGAAGAGCTGGATGCATTCTGGAATACAAAAATGGAAAAGCTGGCTCAGCCTTCAAAGGCCGGCAATCTGGGAGTATGGGGCGGTTATACGGTGAGCGTCCTGGTTTGCTTTATAGCAGTTATTACCGGCCTGGTTTACTGGAAATCTACCAAAACCCTGCCTAATGGCAACAGGTATTTCGTTTATGATGAAGAAACCAGGAAACTTGGTAAAAATATGTTTTACCTTTCGCTTATTATTATGGCGGTTGTTCTTACTATTGTACTGGCCAGATCCTATGTATTGGTTTCGAACAACCTGATACCATAACAAAAACCAAATTACAATGAGAACAAATCTTTTTACCATATCACTGATCGTTCTGTTTACTTCTATAAAATGTGCTGCTCAATCAACCAGCCCCGAACCCTGGTCAGCTAAACAATTGATGGAACCTGCAGAGCTGGCTAAAACAATCAACAATCCCAAGGCACATCAACCATATATCTTTTGTATTGGACCCGGCGCTATGATCAAGAATTCTATTGATATTGGTCCAGGTAAGGAAAAGGCAAGCCTCGACAAATTTAAACAGGAACTGAGCAAAATACCTAAGGATGCCAGTATTGTCATTTACTGCGGCTGTTGCCCCTTTGATCGTTGTCCTAATATTCGGCCGGCATTTACTTTGCTCAATGAAATGAAATTCACCAATCATAAATTGTTGGATATTCCGCATAATATCAAAGTTGACTGGAAGGATCACAATTATCCAGTGCAGAAATAAATATACCCCAACGAATTGCATTCGTATACCTGTAAGTCCATTACCATGAAGACAAAAAGAATACTTTTTGCCGTTACAATATTGTCAATATTGTTTACCGGCTGCGGCTTTGGAAAATTGAAAGACCAGGCAAATACACAATTCGGCGACCAGCATTTCAAAACAGCCATAGCTTTAATTGAATTGTATAAAGTTCGCTTTGGTGAGTATCCCGCCTCCTTGGACAGTATCAGGTATGTTGGGGATTGGGACAAAATTGCCACTATGTCTGTCAGCTATCAAAAACTGGATACTGGTTATGAACTTGACCTGGTAAATGGCTGGCTGGGTAAACCTGATACCCTGGCATACCCTGCGGATTTTTGGAAGGGACTGGGCCTTGTAAGATCTAATGTTAAAAAGAAATAAGCGAATAAAAAAGCCCCGATCCCGGCTCAGCCGGGACGGGGCTTGATGGGCCTTATCAGCTCCTGGGTAACACTACATGATCGATTACATGAATAACGCCATTGCTTTGATAAACGTTTGGAATAGTAACGGTAGCCATGCCACCTTTTTCGTCTGTCAACATAATTTTATTATCATTCATTGATGCCCACAGTTTGCCACCGGCCACTGTTTTTAATTCCGCTTTGCCATTACCGGCCTTGATCAACCGGGATAATTCTTTTGAATCGAGTTTGCCGGCTATCACATGGTAGGTAAGGATGGTGGTGAGGGTTGGTTTGTTTTCTGGTTTCAGCAGCATTTCAAGGGTGCCTTTAGGTAACATGGTAAAGGCTTCGTTGGTAGGAGCGAATACGGTAAACGGACCAGGGGTTTCCAGCGTTTCAACCAGACCGGCAGCTTTAACGGCAGCAACCAGTGTTGTATGATCTTTTGAGTTTATGGCATTTTGTACAATATTTTTGGAAGCATACATAGGTGCACCGCCAACTTCTACGGTGTTATCCATTTTTTGTGCAAACGAAGCATTCATAACGAGAGCCGCTGCCACCAGCATAGCAAAACTTTTAACCGATTTCATAATTGTGTGTTTAGAAAGAGTGATTGATAAGTAAGTTTGTTTCTGAGTTATTGATCATGATCTTAATTAGATACGGGGGTTTGTTGTATGTAGATTTATTTATTGGAAGATTATTTTCGGTTTTAAGTTCTTTAGTTTGTGAGTTTTTTAATTCTTGAGTTATTGGGTTCCTTTATATAGTAAGTGAGACTTTGAATTTTCAAAGCGAGTTTTTTGATTATAGGTTCCGGGAGCCTGCGACCGGAAACAAATCCCCCAGAACTTAATAACCTAATAACTAAAGAACCCGCGGCTTAATGTACCACAGCTTCATTCATAACCGTCAGCAAATTGCCTATTGCCTGCCCACTGCCTACTGTCTTTCTTGTCTGCCGTCTGCCGCGAAGAGGCCATTGCCCATTGCCTATTGCCTTAATAAAACTTTCCTTACTTTCGCCTTTAATATAAAACGACTATGGCTTACTGGCTGGTAAAATCAGAACCTTCTGTATATCCCTGGGAACAATTTGAAAAAGACAAACAGACCTTTTGGGATGGTGTACGCAATTATGCGGCGCGCAATAACCTGCGTACCATGAAAAAGGGTGAGGAAGTATTATACTATCACAGCAATGAAGGATTGGAGATCGTAGGCATTGCCAAAGTGGTAAAAGAAGCCTACCAGGACCCTTCCACCGATGATGAACGCTGGGTGGCGGTTGACTTGAAACCATTTAAAAAGCTGAAACATCCCGTTTCATTAAGCGTCATTAAAAAGGACAAGCGGCTGGCCAATATGGCGCTGGTACGCATTAGTCAGTTATCGGTGCAGCCTGTATCTGATGAAGAATGGGCAGCTATTATGGAGCTGGCGCAATTATAGTCACGAAAAAATACTTTCTGTTTTAGCTAAATAAGGGCCCGTTACAGGTTGCAGATTACAAGTTACAAGGTAGAACTGCTTCTGTTTTCTCGCTGAATCTGCAACCTGTAACCTGCCCTGTAACAATTCCAGTCCCCTCGATCCCCCGTTGCCTTTAGCTCCTTTAACTTTTCTTAAAGGTTACCTTTTTCCCACCTCCTGTATTAATCAGAAAATACCGGTATTTAAGCTTATTATTTTCTTTTTACCTGTTTATGTAATATTCAATTCCTTGCATCTCATAAGCATACACTCCTAAAAACGTATAGCCATGAAGTTTTTATATCAATTGCTGGCAGCATTGCTGCTGTGGTGTTTTATTGCCTGTAACAACCGGGCAGCTACATCCGAATCAAAAGCTGATTCAGCAAAAGGCGTGATGGTACAACCTCAGTCGCTTGACCAGGTGATGATTGGTCCTGCACCTGCTCCTGCGCCAGCAGTAAAAGATATCAAGTTCACTCCGCCCGTTATTATAAAGGATGAAGAAGTTAAAGAGGACGAAAAACCAGCAGTGTTCAATACGGAAGATTACGATCATATTGTAGAGAACAGATTCCTGGCCGCTACACAGAACCCTTTATCTACTTTCTCAATCGATGTTGACGAGGCCGCTTACAGTAATGTTCGCCGTTATATCAACAATGGCACCATTCCCCCGGCCGGTGCGGTACGCATTGAAGAAATGATCAATTATTTTGATTACAAGTATCCACAGCCGCAAAACGACGACCCGTTTTCAGTAAATACGGAATTGTCTGAATGCCCCTGGAGCCCCCAGCACCGCCTGGTGCATATCGGTTTGCAGGGAAAGGAGATCCCGGTACAGAACCTGCCAAACGCCAATATTGTGTTTTTAATAGATGTGTCTGGTTCAATGGAAGACGATAACAAATTACCCCTGGTAAAATCATCTATGAAGTTACTGGCCGATCAATTGCGGCCCGATGACAAAGTAGCCATAGTTGTATATGCCGGTAATGCCGGCCTGGTATTGCCTGCTACCAGTGGTTCCCATAAAACAGCTATTAAAGAAGCCATTGATCAACTGGAAGCAGGCGGGTCAACGGCAGGCGGTGAGGGCATACAACTGGCCTATAAAGTTGCGCAGGAAAATTTTATTAAAGGTGGGAATAACCGGATCATTCTGGCCACGGATGGCGATTTTAATATAGGCGCCAGCAGCGATGATGAACTGGTTACCATGATTGAAAAAGAAAGGAAAAGCGGCATTTTCCTAAGTGTACTGGGATATGGCATGGGTAATTACAAGGATAACAAAATGCAGCAACTGGCTGATAAAGGGAATGGCAACCATTCTTACATCGATAACATCAATGAAGCCCGTAAAGTACTGGTAAGTGAGTTTGGCAGCACCCTATTCACCATCGCTAAAGATGTAAAGGTCCAGATCGAATTTAATCCCGCCAAAGTGCAGGCTTACCGCCTTATTGGTTATGAAAACCGGGTAATGGCCGCCGAAGATTTTAACGACGATAAGAAAGACGCTGGCGAATTGGGCTCTGGTCATACCGTAACGGCTTTGTATGAAGTAATTCCTGTCGGGGTAAAAAGCGAGTTCATCGGCAAAGTGGAGGATTTGAAATATCAACCGGCAAAAACCGACCTGGCTACCAGTGGCGGCGATGAGATCATGACCATCAAACTGCGCTATAAAAAGCCTGATGGCGATGTAAGCATGCTGATCGTTCACCCCGTTAACGATTCACATCTCGCGCTTGCTAATACCTCTGATAATTTCCGGTTCTCAGCTGCGGTAGCCTCTTTTGGTATGCTGTTGCGTAATTCTGAATTCAAACAGCAGGCTTCCTATCAACAGGTGATTGAATTGGCCAAAGGCGCAAAGGGGTACGATGCCAATGGTTACCGCCAGGAGTTCATCAATTTAGTGCAGGCTGCCGGTTCATTAACCGTTAAAAAATAACACCTAAACTTTATTATTATGTTTACCGCTTATAAACCCGTGTTAATGGTAACTTCGATAGCCATAACGCTGCTTATTGCCTGCAATAGTAATAGCGAATCAAAACAGGGATCAACTACAGATGTAGCACTGGCTGCCACCACTAAAAACATCCCGGCACAGGAAAGAAATGCAGCTTATGGGGTGTTAGATACTGTCGATGCTCCGGTGCCCATTAAAGAAGAAGAAGCGCCCCCGCAAACAGGCGCCGCAGCTCCCGCTCAACATATTGACTGGGATAAAAAGATCATCAAAAATGCTACGTTGATCATTGAAGCAAAAAAACAGAAACCGTTCAATGATTTTGTACATGAGCAGGTAAAGCGTACCGGTGGCTATGTGGCTGAAGAAGAACAAACCAAAACCGAATATAAGATCGAAAATGTGACTACCATTAAGGTCCCTGTTGATCAGTTTGATAACCTGGTAAAATCCCTGACATCTACTACAGATGAAAATATTATAACGCAGAAAGTTACTTCGCAGGATGTTACCGGTGAAGTGATTGACACCCGTTCCAGAACAGAAGCCAAACGGCAGATCAGGTTACGCTACCTCGATCTGTTGAAACAGGCTAAGAACATGGAAGACATCCTGAAAGTGCAGGAGGAAATTAACAACATACAGGAGGAAATAGAAGCCGGCGCCGGCCGGGTAAGTTATCTTACGCATGCCGCTGCCTATAGTACCATTCAGTTAACATTTTATGAAGTACTGAACGCTTCAGCCGAACATGATAGATCACCCGGATTCGGAACAAGAGTGCTGAATGCCCTGAGTAATGGTATGGACTGGTTGGGAGAGCTACTGGTTGTGCTGCTTACCCTGTGGCCATTGTGGTTATCGGCTGCTGCATTATTCTGGTGGTTTAGAAAGTGGAAAGCAAAGCCGAAATTGAAAGCAGGGCAGTAGGTACTACTTCCTTTTTCATATATTTGAGTTATGAGTAAAAAGAAGATCGTAGTATTAAGCGGTGCAGGTATAAGTGCCGAGAGCGGATTAAGAACATTTCGTGATAGTGACGGATTATGGGAAGGATATAATGTTACGGATGTAGCTACCCCACGCGCCTGGAAAAAAGACCCGGCCCTGGTGCTGGAGTTTTACAACCAGCGAAGAAAAAATGTGCTCGATGCGCAACCTAATGCCGCGCATTTGGGTCTTGCAAAATTGCAGGACGATTTTGATGTGACCATTATTACCCAGAATATCGATGACCTGCATGAACGTGCAGGCTCAAAAAAAGTGTTGCACTTGCATGGCGAGATATTCAAAATGCGTAGTGAATTTGATGAGTCGCTGGTGTATGATATTCGGGGCGACATTAACCTGGGCGATAAGGCTGAAGATGGCGCGCAATTGCGCCCGCATATTGTTTGGTTTGAAGAACCCGTGCCTTTGATCCAGTTAGCCGTTCCCGTAGTGCTTAGTGCTGATATTTTTGTGGTAGTAGGTACTTCCCTGGTAGTGTATCCGGCGGCCGGCCTCGTAAATTATGCGCCTATGGATATTCCGAAGTACGTAATTGACAAGGTGATCCCCGGCACGAATTCGGTATACAATGTCACCAATATTGAAAAACCGGCTACCCAGGGTATTCAGGATTTGATCGAGCTGTTAAAAGCTAAATAGTCCCCTGCAAAAAAACGCATTCCGTATTATAGTAATAATATGGGATGCTCATTGCGCATAACATTTCGTTCACATATTTTTTGTAAGAAGTGGTAAGTGATTTGCTTAGATTAGCATTAGCTGTGTAACAAAATTCGTTCGCAATGGCAGTACCGTCCGTAACTACATCCTTGAAAAAATACAAAGGCAAATGGGGGCAGCCTGAAGTAAAACATTTATTGAAGCGCACCCTGTTTGGCGCAAAGAAGGAGGACATCGATTATTTTACTTCGAGATCACTCCGCCATACTATTCAGGAATTGCTGAATACAGCGGAACCCATTCCCGGGCCTCCTGTCAATAACTACAACGACGATAAATATTCCGACGAAGAAATTCAACCAGGTGTAACCTGGATCACTGCTGTCAAATACAGCGGTATGAATGGTGGCCGTAGAAGAAATTCGTTCAAAGCCTGGTGGATGGGTTGTATGCTGGACCAACAACGCACGCTGCGGGAAAAGATGGTGTTGTTCTGGCACAATCATTTTGCCACAGAAACAACTTCGGTTGATAACCCCACCATGATCTACAAACACAATGTGTTGTTGCGGCAATATGCGTTGGGGAATTTTAAAGCCATGGTACGGGCTGTGACCATAGATGCGGCTATGCTTAAATACCTGAACGGGAACGCCAATACCAAAAAGGCGCCCGATGAGAATTATGGCCGCGAATTACAGGAATTATTCACGGTAGGAAAGGGGCCAGGTTCACATTATACCGAAGCCGATGTAAAAGCTGCCGCCCGGATATTGACCGGTTTTCGCATCGATAATAAATCGTTGCCTGATGTGCATGGTACTTTCGATGCTGGTCGCCACGACGAAAGCGACAAACAATTCAGTCCGTTTTACAATAACCAGCTAATAAAAGGCCGTAAGGGAAAAGAAGGGGAGATGGAACTGGATGAATTACTGGACCTTATTTTTCAACAACCCGAAGTGGCCCGTTTTATTTGCCGCAAATTGTATCGGTTCTTTGTTTACCATCAGATAGATGAGGCTACGGAAAAAACGATCATCGAGCCACTCGCCCATGTCTTTCGGCAGAACAATTATGAAGTAAAACCCGTGCTGGAGAAATTATTCACCAGCCGGCATTTCTTTGACATGGGCAACCGCGGCGGTATTATCAAAAGTCCGGTTGACTTTGCGGTTGGTCTGTGCCGTGAATACAGTATTCCATTCCCCGGTGAAAATAGTTTTGTTGAGCAATATGGTTTATGGGCCAACATTCAACAAACGGCTTCGCAAATGCAACAGAATATAGGCGATCCACCCAATGTAGCCGGCTGGCCTGCTTATTATCAGGAACCCATGTTCGATAAATCATGGATCAGTTCTGATACTCTGCCCAAGCGTACGGCCTTTACCGATCGCATGGTGACCACTGGTTTTAATCGCAATGGAATGAAAATAGCCATCGATCCGGTGCAGTACGCCAAACAGTTATCGGCGCCTGGCGATCCCAATAAGTTGATAGATGAACTGACCGCTTTGTTATACGCAGTTGATCTGCCTGCTGAGGAGAAGCAGTATATGAAAACCGGTATCCTGTTACAGGGTTTGCAGGGCATGGCCAGCGATCATTACTGGACAGATGCCTGGCAAAAACTGCAGGATAAACCTGATGATGCCGCCAACACAAAGAACGTGACCAACAAGTTAAAGAACCTGTTAAGATATATGATGAGCCTGCCCCAGTACCAGTTAATGTAAAACCTATTACTATGAAACGCAGAAAATTCTTACGGGACACAATTACTGGCATTGTATTGCCTTCTTTTTTGCAAGGTGTTTCCCTGAAAGCACTTGCAGGAACACCAGGTCTGCACGCACGCCATGCGCGTTTGAATGACGATCGCGTGCTGGTGCTTATTCAACTGGCTGGTGGTAATGATGGCCTTAATACAGTGATCCCTTTCGATCAATACAGTAATTATACAGCCGCAAGGCCGAATATTTTTCTTCCACAGGAAAAAGTATTACGATTGAATGGTTTCGATGCTACTGCCTTTAACCCGGCAATGGCTAATATGCATCAACTGTTCAATGAGGGTAAACTGGGGGTAGTGCAGGCGGTAAGTTAT
Source organism: Niastella soli (assembly GCF_017742245.1). GTDB lineage: Bacteria > Bacteroidota > Bacteroidia > Chitinophagales > Chitinophagaceae > Niastella > Niastella soli. Next base: position 294,607 of record NZ_JAGHKO010000004.1, on the reverse strand, counting down.
CCCAAACCCAACTTCTCACATTTTAGGGCAACCGATATCTGGATGTCTGGTTCCGACAGTGATAAAGTGGTGTCTTCTGGTTGGGCAGGACGGTTCCTGAACGATGTGTATCCCCAATTCCCTGATAATTTCCCCAATGAAGCAATGCCCGATCCGCTGGCCATCCAGGTAGGAGCGGTGGTGTCAACAGCTTTGCAGGGCCCCCTGTTCACCATGGGAATGGCCATCAGCAATCCGGCCGGTTTTTATAAGCTGGTAGAGGGAAAGGTAAATGTAAATGCTAATTCGCGCTGGGGCGAGCAACTGGATTACATCGAACTCATGAGCCAGAAGACCGATCAGTACGCTACGGTGATCAAAAAGGCGGCACAAAAGGTCACCACTCAATCGCCCGACTGGCCTGCTGCGGGTAAAAATCCCCTGGCCGACCAGTTAAAGATCGTTTCCCGTCTTATTGCCGGCGGGTTGAAAACAAAAGTATATATGGTGAGCACGGGTAGTTTTGATACCCATGCCAAACAAACTGAAACCGATACCACCACCGGAACCCATGCGAAACTGTTGCAACGCGTTTCGGAAGCCATTGGCGCTTTTATGAACGACCTGAAGTTCCTGCAAATAGAAGACAGGGTAATGGGTATGACCTTCTCGGAGTTTGGCCGCAGAATTAAAAGCAACGCCAGCGGTGGCACCGATCATGGAGCGGCAGCCCCCGTGTTTTATTTTGGCAATGCCATAAAACCCGGCATCATCGGTTCAAACCCGGTTATTCCTGAAAAAGCGACCGTAAATGATAATGTGCCTATGCAACACGATTTCAGATCACTGTATGCTTCCGTGCTGCAGAACTGGTTTAATATGCCGGTGCAGGATGTACAACAGATATTGATGGGTGATTTTCCTTTGACGGCTATTGTATAATAATATCGTTTTCTACAAAGCGTATCCCGTTCTTTTCCAACTCTTGTAATACAGGAACATACACCGATGACATAACCGGGATGTGCAAACCGGTTTCGTGAATATTGCCCTGCAATATTTGTTTGGCAGCAATGCTTAACGATAACGTAGTTATTTTGGCCATAGCTGTGTTTAGGTGGTCCTCGCCTTTTACAACCAGATTGCTGCTGGCCAGGTGTTTTTCTCCATTCAGCTCATAATGGATCTCGTGTTGCAATACCACCAGGTCTCTATCGGCTGGTTGTAGTAATAATTTTTGTTCCATGGCAAACTGCAATATATCGGCCGCACTGCAATCTCCTTTATTTATCAGCGTTTGGTCGTCGTCCATCCCTAAAAAGAAAAGCTGTTTCATCGACAGGTTGGCTTCGTGCATTTGTCCGGCCACAGTAGCGGCTGCCTGGTTTTTTATAGAGTCCAGGTTCACGTCCATCAGGTGCCCATTGTTGTCAACCATCATGAAATCCTGCAGCGCATTTCGTTCGTCTTCGCTGGCTTCCTGTTCGGCTTCCAACAACTGTTGCAATTTTTCGAGCAATTGTTTGGTTTGCGTAAAACGCGACGTCAATTGTTTTTCTATCCATTCCCCAAACCCATGACTGGCGAAATGTTCCTGAAAGAATTGTTGCAGTGTCAATCCATTTGTATCATACCGTTTGGTGGCATCGGTCAGTTTCAGCTCCACAATGTTTTTCCAGCCAAAACAAAACTCAGGATAACGTAATATGTTGCGCATGAAGGTGCTGGCATTGGGCAGGCCGTAGAGTGACATATAATGTACCGAATCGCGATTGGGATACCAGGCCAGGTAGCCAAAATCGGGAATATGAATGACCCGGTTAGGATCGAACAATTGCTCATATGGCCATTGATATACGGCTCCATTTTCTTTAAAGACAGCCCCATCTTTCCCGGCCAGTACAATATTGTAGTGGCCACCGGTCATTTTATAATGCCAGGGGTTATCATCGCTTTCGGGTGATATTAATCCACCGCAATAAGATTTAAAGGAAGTAATGGTGCCGCCATTGGCTTTAATGCGGTGAATATGTTGCATGGCGTTCATATGATCGATACCGGGATTAAGTCCCATTTCGCATAGGAACAACAGGTTTTGTTGTTTTATGGCGGTATGCATTCCCGCCAGGGTGTCGTCGATATAGGAGGGCGTCAATAAATTCTTGTTGAACCGCAAACAATCAGCTGCAATAAATGTGTGCAGGGTTGTAGGTAACAGCGAGATCACGAGATCGGCCGCTGCGATCAATTGCTGACGTTCGGTTTCATTGTCAGGATGTAATAATACCGTTTGGAGATTTGAAGTGGTGTTGGCTAAAGTGGTTACAGGTGTTGTTGCAGCAACAGTGATGAACCAGTTGTAGAAAGCAGCTTCTTTCAACAGATAATCGATCAATGAGGCTGCTGAATTGATTGTGCCAAACACAAGAATATTTTGCATGGGAAACAATTCTATATGCAAGATAGGGAGAATACGGGATCAATTGATGGCTGCTATAAGCTTTAAGCTGTAGTCTTTAATCGGGAATGCAGATAAACATAAGCCAGCTGAATTTGAGTTTATGAGCGACCCATATTAGCGGACTGGAGGAAATAAAAAAAGCCGGTGACGAACACCAGCTCTTTTGGTTTTGAACCGTCCCTTATTTAATATTTTTAATTTAGAATGATCGTGCCCATATCAAGTGTTCGCCCTTCTGTTACCTGAACCAGATGTACTCCTTCATTCTTTTCATGATCCTTTGTAACTGTAACCCGCCAGGACCCTGGTCTTACTTTGAACCGGAACTGACCATTACTTACCATTGTTTTTAAAGAATCATTTCCACTCACTGCATATACCCAAACAGAATCTCTTTCTGACGATACTTTACCTGTTATATTGGATTGGTTCATTGCACGGGTGGCATGTAGACCTATTACCGCACATACAACACCAATAAACGTGGCAACAGTTTTATCCATAAAGCAAAATGGTTTTTTAACTCCTTAGATGAATCAATTTTCATCATCTTAAAAGAAGCACCTAACTTTTAAAAAAACTGTGCCAGCATCAAATGAAGTCTAAAAACTATGCCAGACGCGATAAATGTGGAAAACGAGAAAAGAACTGTAGAATCTTCCTCAGAATCCTGTTTGCGCTAAACCCAGCGCTTTTGAATTAATGGTGGTAATAGAATAATCAATGGTAATGCCACGTCTTGTACTTGGCGCTTCCAGTGTTCTTCTTTTGCCAGGTGGAACGTTATTAAAAAGAAGTGTTTGCGTTTTTACCAGTTTCTTTTCCGGGCCAAAATACTTTATCTCTACAGCAACCTGATCAAGGGCATACAAACTGGTGTTCTGCACTGTTATATCCAGATCGGAAATGCCACCCAGTAAACCTACCTTGAAGGCACTGGCTTCAACATGCACCTGTTCATATATATTCTTTCGCGCTTTTTCAATTATTTCTTTATCAATTGCTTTTTCCCTGGGTTCCATAACGGCTGGCGTAGTTTCAACCGGTTGGGTACCGGTATTGGAAACAGGTACTGTTATGGATTTCTGAGGGCTGGGAGGGGGTGTTACCACAATGTTCTCCTTTTTAAGGACCGCATGCCGCATGCCTGGCTCGTTGGCTGGCGTGGTTGCCGGTGAAGACGCCTGCTCGGTATTCTCATTGTCTGTATAACGTTCGGCTTCCCGGCGCTCGTGTCTTTTTTGAGCCACTTCAGGGTTGCCACGGCTGGTAGTGCTGGCTTTTTCATTCTGTTTATCTCTGATCTCTTTCACCAGGCTTTCCAGCGCCTCGGTATCGGGTTGTTTATGTCCTGAGTTTATTACCAGGCCTATGACTACCCCACCTAGTATCAATACGGCGGCAACCAGTGCCCGGGTCAGGTTTTTATTGTTTTGCAAATAGTGGCTTGACCCTGCCAGCAGTGCCTTCAGGTCGAATTGGCTTGTTGGGGTTTTGGTGGTTGACGACCCCTTTTCCTTTTTGGAATAGGTAGTTGCTTTTTCAACCGGTTTTTCGGTTTGTTTTACGGCCGGGCTACCTGATTTGTTTTTTGACCAGGCTGCCTTTCTCGACTCGTATTCATTCATGAACCCGCTGTTGATCTCATCGTCTTCCTTTTTCCTGGAATTATACCCTTTCAGCAATCCACTATTCAGTTCATCGTCTTCTTCGGAAATAATATAGGTTGCGGCGGCCGCTTTTTTTTGAGTGCTGCCTGTATTTTCGTTCTTGTCATTTTGTTTTGTGACCGGTTTGGCTTCTTCCTTTTTGGCGACGGGTGTATTGGTGGTTTGGGCCTTGCCCTTCGGCATGGTTACGTAAATGTGTTTGGAGGTTTGTTCCACCTGTTTGTTTACAGGCTGGGTTTCCTCAATGGTGGTGGTTTCCGCCGCCTGTTGCTGGGCAGATTCTGTACCCGCCTTATTATAAAAGCGGTCATAGGGCTGTTCTTCAACCACCGGGGCAAATGCCTTCAGTTCCTCAATTTCACCGGGATAACGCCATGCGGCACTTCTACCTTCTAACCATACCAGGTCATAAGGTTTCAACCCTTTGGCCGACAGCTCCTGGGCTGTATATGGGCCTGTTTGTTTATTATCGCGTAATAGTAGGTATTGGTTCATAAACTCAGTAAAATATAATGCAAGCAGGTAGCTGTATTCAGCTACTTCATATTGAAAGTACAATCAGTAGGTCGCAGGCTCAGGTGGTTAAAGGCTGTTTTAACTAGGATACCGGGGGGTGAATTAAGCTAATATGCAAGTTAAAACTTGGCAGTAATTGTACCAAATACTCAAATGGAAAAGTTATAAAAAGAGACGTTAAAAATGCAGGTAGTTTTCCACGTTGAAACATGTTATACCCGGTTACCCCAAATGGTAACCCCTCTCTGAAAACGCATAGTGAAAACTGATATACCTGTTAATGAAATTCTAATAAATACCGAAAGGCAATGGGCAATAAGGCAGACGGCAGACGGCAACGGCAGACGGCAAACGGCAGACGGCAAACGGCAAACGGTGAACCGCAAAAGGCAGCATGAAACAGCCCAATGCTATAGCCGAAAGCAAATACAGGCTGCAAGCCGTTGCAATAACACCAATGGAAAATATAGGACCCCGGACCCGCCGGATCCGCTGGCTGGTGGGGTAGGAGGGCCGTTTTATCATTGCCCATTGCCTATTTCCTATTGCCTGCTTTGTCTGCCGTCTGCCCTTCCTTGTCTGCCTTTTGCCATCTGCCTTTCCCACCGCCCTTTTTTAACATTTGTTGATAAAATTTAGGGCTAAAAAACCCTTCCAATTCACGCGTTTTCACGCCTAAATAGGGTATTTTTGCCCCCCATCCAACTTATCAATAAACGGATGTAAATCATTTCTGTAAAACAAGTATGGAAGAAAACTTCACCCCACAGGAAACAAACGATGAGAATCGTATCATCCCTGTAAATATCGAAGAGCAAATGAAAACGGCGTACATCGATTACTCGATGTCAGTAATCGTAAGCCGTGCCTTGCCCGATGTACGCGATGGCTTGAAACCGGTTCACCGGCGCATATTGTTCGCCATGAACGAACTGGGCCTGAATTATAACCGGGCGTATAAAAAATCGGCGCGTGTTGTAGGAGAGGTGTTGGGTAAATATCACCCGCATGGTGACTCATCCGTGTACGACGCCATGGTGCGTATGGCACAGGAGTGGAGCATGCGGTATACCCTTGTTGATGGCCAGGGTAACTACGGTAACCAGGATGGCGACGGTCCTGCCGCCATGCGTTATACAGAAGCCAGGCTCGACAGGTTGGCTGAATTCATGTTGATGGATATCGATAAAGATACCGTTGATTTTCAGCCCAACTTCGATGATTCGGAAAGAGAGCCCTCCATTTTGCCTGCACGTATCCCCAACCTGCTGGTAAATGGCTCAAGTGGTATTGCGGTTGGTATGGCTACCAACATGATGCCGCATAACCTCAGCGAAGTAATTGATGGCTGTATAGCCTATATCGATAACCGCGACATCACCATCGATGAGATGATGCAGCACATTAAAGCCCCTGACTTCCCCACCGGTGGTATCATTTACGGTATGGAAGGCGTACGGGCTGGGATGCATTTTGGAAGAGGCCGGGTGGTGCTGCGTGGTAAACTCACCGTGGATACAAAACCCAGTGGGCGCGAAACCATCATTGTAAACGAAGTGCCTTACCAGGTGAACCGCGATGCGCTGTGCGATAAGATCGGTCAGCTGGTGAATGAAAAAGTGATTGAAGGCATTGCGCATGTGAACAATGAATCAAACGCAAAAGAAGGAACTCGTATCGTAATTGATCTTAAACGTGACGCTATTGCCAACGTTGTGATCAATCAGCTGTATAAGTACACCGAGCTGCAAACTTCATACGGTATCAACAACGTGGCCCTGTCAAAAGGCCGTCCCAAAACACTGAACGTAAAAGATATGATCAGTGAGTTTGTGGAATTCCGTCATGAAGTAGTGGTGCGCCGTACCCAATTTGAGTTGCGTGAAGCCGAGAAGAAAGCCCATATTTTACAGGGTTACCTGATCGCACTGGACCATCTCGATGAAGTGATCGCCTTGATCCGTGCATCGGCTACACCGGAAATTGCCCGCGAAAGCCTGATCAATGCAGGCTGGGGGCTCGATGAAGTGCAGGCCCGCGCCATCCTCGAGCTGCGTTTACAACGGTTAACCGGCATGGAACGCGACAAGATCCGCGAAGAGTTTGAAGAACTGCAACGCCTTATCGGACATCTGCGTGAACTGTTAAGCAATGAAGGTATGCGGTACGATATTATTAAAACAGAGCTTGCAGAAGTAAAAGAAAAGTTCGGCGACGCCCGCAAAACAGAGATCACTTATCTCGATAATGAAGTAAGAATAAAAGACCTGATCAAGGAAGAAGATGTGGTGATCACCATTTCTCACCTGGGTTATATTAAACGTACTTCAGCTACTGAATTCCGCGCCCAGCGCCGTGGTGGCCGTGGGGCCAAGGGTAGCAAAGCCCGTGAAGAAGATTTCATTGAACACCTGTTTGTGGCATCTTCACACCATACCATGTTGTTCTTTACAGAAAAAGGACGCTGTTACTGGTTGAATGTATATGAAATACCAGAAGGTGATAAGACCAGTAAGGGCCGTGCCATCCAGAACCTGATCCAATTACCGCCTGATGACAAGATCAGAGCGATCATTGATATCCAGGACCTCGAAAACGAGGAGTTTGTAAAATCTCACAACATTGTACTGGCTACCAAGAAGGGGATCATTAAGAAAACAGCCCTGGAAGATTTCAGCCGCCCCCGTACTACCGGCGTAAATGCCATTACTATTGTGGAAGGGGATGAACTGCTGGTTGCCAAGTTAACCAATGGCAACAGTGAGATCATGATGGCTGTAAAAAGCGGTCGCGCCATCAGGTTTGCAGAAGAAAAAGTACGTGCAACCGGACGTGGCGCCATTGGCGTATCCGGAATTGATGTAGATGATGAAAATGATGCAGTTATTGGCATGATATGTGTCAGCAAGGAAGATAACTCTCGTAGCGTGTTGGTTGTGAGCGAAAAAGGTTACGGAAAAAGAACGCCATTAGAGGATTATCCCATCACCAACCGGGGCGGTAAAGGGGTTAAGACCCTGAACGTGACCGAAAAAACCGGTTCACTGGTAGGTATGCTGGACGTAGCAGCAAAAGAAGACCTGATGATCACCTGTAAAAGTGGTATGACCATTCGTATGCCGGCTGAAGGGATCAGCGAGCTGGGCCGGAATACACAAGGTGTTAAATTAATTCGCCTTGATGATGGCGATGAAATAGCCGCTATCACCAAACTGGATGATAATGAAGAAGAAGAAAATGAAGAAAACGGTGATATAGAAGCACAAGCTGAGGGAACTACAGTTGCTGAGGCAACCGATGGCAGTGAGATTGCATCTGATGAAAGTAGTGATGCTTCGAATGAAGGCGAAGAACCCGGCACTGATGAACCGGTTAATGAATAATTAGGTGCAAAAGCTCTAATATAAAACATACACACAGATGAAAAAATTGTTTCTGACAGCATTGCTCGCTGTAATTGGTTTCTTGTCACAGGCCCAGAAACTCGATAAGGCTAAAGACCTGCTAACCAAGAAAAAACTCAACGACGCCAAAACCGAGATCGATAATGTAATGGCCGTTGAGAAAAATAAAACGGTTGCAGACGCGTGGTATACAAAGGCCAAAATATATGGTGCTATCGCCGCTGATTCTTCCCTGAAATCATCGGTACCTGATGCCCGCGGTACTTCTCTGGAAGCCATGAAGCAGTATCTGGAACTGGAAAGCAAGGAAAAGGATGCGGCAAAAAGAAATATCCAGTTAACCCTGGATAACAATGCACCGCTGATTGACCTGTATACCGGTTACTCAAAAGATGCCGCCTCTTTTTATAACGCTAACAATTACAATGATGCGTTTATAAACTTCAAAAAATCCCTGGAAGTATTCGACCTGTTGTCGTCAAAAGGTATTATACCTATTAAGCTGGATACTACCACCACTTTATATGCTGGTATTTCTGCTGAAAAGGCTCAGAAACCCGATGATGCCGCTGTTTACTACGGAAAGATCGCTGAAGCAAAAGCAAAAGGCGAGGGCTTCGTAGAAATTTACAAGTGGCTGGCCGACTATTATCGCAGAAAAGATGATGCCGCCAACGCTTCTAAATTCGCTCAGCTGGGTAAAGAAGTATATCCAAATGATCCTTTCTGGACTGGTTTTGAACTGGACCTGGCTCGTGAAAAAGGAACCAAAGAAGACCTGTTTAAAAAATATGAGCAGGTTATAAAAGAAAACCCTGATAACTACCTCTTCCTGTTTAACTATGGTGTAGAGTTATATCAAACAGGGTATGATCCTGATGCCAGCAAACGTCCGGCCAATTCAAAAGAACTGATCAACAGAGCCATCGATGTAATGGGCAAAACCCTGGAGAAAAAACCTGATTTTGCCAATGCCAACATGGTGTTAGGTCAGATCTATTACAACCAGGGTGTTGAGATCAATAATGAGAACAAGAATATTCGTCCTGCTGGTGGTGTTAAATTAACGCCTGATCAATTAAAGAAGAAAGACGAACTGCGTGCAGAAACTGCCAAGAAGTTTGAACAGGCTGTACCTTACTTAACTAAAGTTGACGAGTTGCTCGATGGTCAGGGTAAATTGAAAATGGAAGACAAAGACAACCTGAAAAATGCTCTTGACCTGCTCATCATCATCAACGAAGAAAAAGTAAATCAGCTGGAGCAAAAGAAACGCCAGGCTGAAGCAAAGAAAGATGTAGCTGGTGTTAAAACGATCGATGGCGACATCAAGAAAATACAAGAGAGCGTAACAAAGTATACCGACAAGTACAACAATATTGATAGAAAGCACTAATAGGTATAAACGAAGTTTAATAATAAATCCTTCCGATACATCGGGAGGATTTATTATTTAGTGCTTATCCTGTATTAGGGGAAAAGTATTTTAATTTTCTTTTAATTGACTACTATTCATCAATTGATAGCTGGCTATTACCTTTACGAATGCGCTGAACAATCGTGCGCATGGGTTTAAGGGTTTAATTTTTCAATCAATTTAACGCGGCTTTTCCAAGCTGCGTTTTTTTATTTCGATGACTTCAAGGTCATTACTTTAATGACCGGTACGGGCGCGGGTACGTGCCGCTTTTTTAGCAGCTTGTGATCGTTTACGTGGTCCTTTTGTTTGTGCCGCTTTTTTTGCAGCAGCTGAACGGTCGGTAGCTGTACGGCGCCGGGCTGCGGAATGTGCCTGGCGGGAGAGGGCCTCATGTGAGGCTGCAGTAGTGCTTTCCCGTTTTAATGCCTTGACCCTTGCCCGGGAACGCCTGGCAGATACGGGTTTATGGCTGGCTCCCTGTTTTAATTCCCGCTCAGCCTGCTTTCTTGTTTTTTCTGAAGTAGTGCCCGCTTTGGGTGGTTTTAATTTAACCCCGGCCCGGCGGGCCTCAGATAATCCAATTGCAATGGCTTGCTTTGTGTTTCGGGCGCCATGTTTTCCTTTGCGAATGTTATCTATTTCTTCTTTCACAAACTCACCAGCCTGCGTACTGGCTGATTTACCTTGCCGTTTGTCGCGCCGGGCACGTTTTATTGCTTTTTTTGTTGGCATATACCATCCATTTATTGGGTTCTTGAATGTCTCAGACCTATAAAGCTTAACCATTTCCTTATTTTATTGCCGCAAATCGCATACCTCGATAGGAGCCTTATAACTGCCTCAGCCCGTCGCTTGCAAAAACAGTTTATATGTGATAGTTTTACACGTACTCGATCCATAATCAAATACTTACGAAACAAGCCAGTCGCTGGAAATTAGAAATCCAATAACAACTTAATGTATGCATTTATTCAAGGGAAACATTCTGTTCTATCTTTCTTTTAATGTTATGGGATATGTATTCCTGTTTATCAGCATCATGGGGACACCTGGAACGCTTGATGAGGAAAAACGTGGTACCAAATTGTTGGTAAAAGGGCTGGGTATTCTGCTGCCAGCCGCCTGGAAGGGTATACCGATTTTACTATTTGCTTCCGTTGTTGCTTTTTATTTTCAATTTCTTCTTGTTGGCAAATTATGCTCGATTACAAGCCTGTCGCTGGGGCTAGGGGTCTTATTAGGGATGATCGGAATATATATAACGCAATCCATAAAGGAATAGCAGGCCTGTTTTCTTCAATAACCTATTTAACATAATGTTAATTATGGTTAGATATATATATAAGCTTTAAAGAGGGGGCTTTGCTGGTTTACAGACTATAGAATCATTCCTTGCTCCAGCCAGCAGTCGGTATTCTTGAAATGAACAGAATACATGAAAATGACTCGCGTCCAATTGGCCGAAATCAATTTAAGAACTTAAAAACATTGGCACTGAAGGCTGTCAACTTTGAACAGTGAATCTTTAACCTGGAATTCTGAATCCTGGATCCCAGAACTAAATGACTGATCCTGATCATGGAAAACCGTTTTTAGACCACTTTTAGCCCATATTGGGGAAAATACTTATACTAAACTAGATACTTTATTCGTTTCAATAACCTATCCAATACATTCTGTAAAATTGATTTGTATGCTTGGTTTAATCTCCCTGATCTTAATTCTGTTTATTCCTGTCATTTTCATCTGGTTGGGTCATCGCAGCAGCAAAACCTTCAAAGATTTTCATTGATCACTGACCGCCATCCACCGTATTACGGGCAAAATCCTGTCCAAAAAGCCCCCAAAAAGAAAAAACTTCGAACCGCGACTGGTTCTGCCGCCGTTCAAAGTCCTCTCCTGCCAAAATATTAGCTTTTAACTTACCCAGGTAACTTTTTCCTGCACCGGTTTTCGTTTACCCGAAACAGATGGAACTTTAACATAGCCCAGGTAAAAGAAACCCATCAATACATCATCCGGGCCCAAATTAAACAACGGTTTTGCTTCTTCAATAAAAGTGATCCCACCGGTGCTCCAGTAACCGCCAATATTTTCATACGCTGAAATAGTCAGGTAAATGTTCTGTACCGCACACGCTACGGCGGCAACTTCTTCCATTTCGGGTAGCTGATCCGTATGGCGTTTACAACCAATGGCGATCACATGCGAGCATTGCTGTGGCATTACCTGCATTTGCTCGTATTTATTTTGCTTGAATTTTGGGCCGGCATATTCTTTATAGACCCTTGCCTGTTGTTCGGCCAGTTTTTGTAATCCGCTACCAGTAAAAACGGTAAACCGCCAGGGTTCGGTAAACTTATGATTGGGCGCCCAGTTAGCGTTTTCAAGAGCTTGCCAAATGATCTCATCCGGAATAACTTTTCCTGGTTCAAATTGTTGTGTAAACACACTTCTGCGTGCTCGTATCAGTTCATTGATCAGTTCATTTTTTTTCATAACGGAACAAAGATAAGGTAGCTTAATTTTGACACCATGCGGATAATTTTATTCTTTATTTGTTTCTTCACAGGATTTGTCTTGCATGCTACCGATACCAATCGGCTGGATAGTTTGTTGGTACGCAGGCATTTTTTTGAGTTGCAACGCGAATTGCAAAGTGATGCCTATCGTCAGTTGCCTGTATACAGAAGGCTTTATTACCAGGCCTTTTTACATAACTTTTTTCACGATCTTACCACCTCCAATATTGAGATCGCCCAGTTACTGGGGGGCTACAAAAAGCAGCTTACCATATACGAGATCGGCAATTTGCTGATGAAAAAAGTGGACAATCATGTAAAGCTTCACCAATACCGCGACGCTCATCTTACTACCCAGCTTTTATTACGCAAGTACCGGAGTGCGCTGTCGCCCGGCGAACGCGATGATGTTCGCAATTCTGATATTATCTGGAAGGGTTTACAGGATGTGCCTCCGCAAACAACCACCGTTTCCCGCGACACCCAAATCGCGTACCGGCGCGATCTGGCGGGGTTGATCACTGTTCCGGTAAACTTTATAGACAGTACCTTTTATTTTGTTTTCGATACTGGTGCCAATCTTTCTGTAATAACGGAATCCTATGCCCGTAAAGCTTATCTGCGTAAATTGAACGTTCGGTTTAAAGTAAGGGCCATTACCGGTTTGCATGTTACTGCCAGCCTGGGCATTGCCGATGAATTAAAGCTGGGTGACATAGTTGTAAAAAATGTGGTATTTATGATCTTTCCCGACAGCGCTCTTTCTTTTGCCCGTGGGTTATATACTATTAAAGGCATTCTCGGGTTCCCTATAATTGAACAATTGCAGGAGATACGCATTGATAAATATAACCTGACTGTACCGAAGGTGGCTGTTGATCGCCAAATCCGCAATTTTGGAGTGGATGAATTGTTACCGGTGATCTCGGTTGGCTATAATACGGATACGCTGGCATTTACATTCGATACCGGCGCCCAGTTCACCTTTTTGAATGAACCATTTTACCATGACTATAAAACCCTCATCGATACAGCTGGTACCTCCTTTGAAATGCAGATCGGCGGCGCTGGTGGCGTTGCCAAATCAAAAGCCTACCGCCTGTCACAAGTGCCTATCACCGTTGCCGGACAAAGCGCCTTGTTGAAAGACGTGGCTGTGAAAACAACCAGCTCTACCCCAAAAGATAAGTTATACTATGGCAATTTAGGCCAGGACATTATGAACCAGTTTAAGGAGATGGTAATAAACTTCAAGTATATGTATGTGGATTTTGTGAAAGAGAAAGCAAATATACCCCCGGAGAGGAACACGTTACAGGGCACAAGTTTCTAGTTTCAGGGGATACAAATTATGTATAGCCTTGCAACCATGAACTTGAAACCTGTAACGTTTTTTTACTAATCCCGGTCTTCATTGTCGTCCCGATTACCACCTTTTTCCCGTTTAAATAACTGGAAGTCGGCTTTACCAAATTTATAGGTGATCGTGGCACGGAAGCTGCGTACATCCCAGCGGCGGTATGAATCCTGATAAAAATTTTCCGTATCGCTGATAGCTCCGCGTTTCCTGCTGTTGAATACGTCGTTAATGTTAAACGTGAACGTGGCTTTATTTTTCAGGAACTCCTTGCGCAAACCCAGATCAACGCCATACATTTCCTTGCGTTTACCTTGTGGCACTACTTCTGGTGATTCATAACCACCGGTGCCCTGGAAGCTCCATTTATTCCAGAGCGCTGATTTAGATGCAACCCGGTAATTGATGATCAGTTTGGCTTCCCAGTTAAACCCTTCATTGCTCAGGTCAACATTGTTTACATTCGATATTACCTTTTTGTATTGCAGGTCAACGGAAGGCGTAACATCCAGTTGTGTGCCGAGCCTTTGTTGCAGGGTCAGTTCAGAGCCCCAGCGGTTCTGGTATTGCGCATTTACGAACGTATTTAAAATGGCGCTGGGATCAATGGCGGCATTATTCAATTGCTGGTATTGAGCAGCCGTGATGGTGTCGCTGTAGCGGGTGATGTCTCCCTGGGTATTGCGGAAATAAATTACGCCCAGGAAACTGCCTGAGTGATATGTTTTATTATAGTTGAACTCAAATGAGTTGGTGAACTCAGGCCGCAGTGCCGGATTACCCTGGCGAATATTCAAGGGGTCGTTGATATCAACAAACGGGTTCATCTGCCAGAAATCGGGCCGACGAATACGGCGGCTGTAATTCAACTGTAGTTCCTGCCCTTCCCCGATCGATTTGCTCAGGTACAGGCTTGGGAACAGCGCATCGAATAAATTCTTTATCTGGTTGGGATACTGATAGCCAAATTTCTTGGCGCTGTCAACCAGTTCGCCATCAAATTTTGAATGCTCGGCACGCAAACCAGCCTGATAACCGATACCCAGCAATTTGCCGGTATAGGTTATATAGGCGGCGTTCACCATTTCGCGGTACTTATAATTATTGCTAAGTGGCAGTTTGGTCTCAATGGCATTATTTACACTAAAGGCATTGAACGTACTGGTGTAATCATTTATATAAGAGCGGATCCCTGTTTCCAGTTTATTATCGTCGCCCATCGGATCGACATAATCAAGCTGGAAGGTAACCTGGTTGTTATTACCTGAGCCATTGTTGTGAACGCGACTATCGGGTGAATACATAGACCCGTTGGCGAATGAATAGGTATTTAGAATATTGGTATTGTCAACACTGTTGCCGTGGTTGAAATTAACATCTGCGCTTATTGATTTACCGGCTTCAACAAAATTGTGTTTGAAGATGAGCTGGGTGCTGCTGCGTTCATTGGTGGAATAGCCATCTGAGGTGCGCAATCCAAAATGATCGGGGGTTTGATTCACATCCAGGTATTCCTGGTTTTGATTTTCGACATTGGAGAACCGGCCGCCACCAAAATTTTGCGTTAAGGTAAACGTATTGCGGTTGTCCATAAAATAATCCATGCCAAACCGGACAGAAGCGAACTGGCGGGTGCGGTTGGTATAGGCGAATTGATTGAAATAGTTCTCTATAACACCGTTGTTCTTGTTCTGGCGGTACGTTTCAGATTTAGGTTTTCCACCGGAATGGTTGAAGTTTCCATTCACAAAGAAATTGAATTTGCCCTGGCGTAAATTAAGCGCCAGGTTGCCATTATAAATATCGGGTGAACCGGCGCCGGCAGATACCAGTCCGTTCAGACCAAGCTTCTTATTTTTTTTCAGCACCACATTGATGATACCGCCGGTGCTGGCTGCATCAAATTTGGCAGATGGGTTGGTAATGAGTTCAACCCGCTCGATATTGTCGGCCGGGATCTGGTCTAAAGTAAGTATAGTAGGGCGGCCATCTACAAAGATCTGCGGCGAGTTGTTACGCAGTAACACGTTTCCATCTACATCAACGGTTACTGAAGGAATATTGCGCATTACATCGATGCCGGTACCTCCTGCGGATGACAGGTTCTTTTCAACATCAAATGTTTTGCGATCGATTCCCATTTGCAGGGCTGGTTTCTGGGCTACCACAGTTACAGACCCCAGGTATTGCGACTCGGCGGTTAATTTGATGTTGCCCAGATCTTTTTCAGCAATGGCTCCTTTGCCCGATTTATCGAAGGTGATGATCAATTCCTGTTTAGCATATCCTATAGCTGTGGCCTCCAGTCTGAAGGTATCGGCAGTGGCTAAATTGCTGATATCGAAGTCCCCATTGGGTTTGGTGAGCATCCCTCCTGCCAGTATGTCGCTGTTTTTTTGAAAAAGTTGTACGGAAGCAGCCTCTATGCCTTTATTATTTTTGGCATCTACAATTCTGCCGAACAGTTTACCGCCGCTTATTGCTGCGGGCTTATTCCGGGTGGTTTTTTCAGTTTGGGCACAAACGGATATGGTGATAATTGTTGCTAAAAACAGTGCTAATACAGATTTCATTACGCAGTTTATAATTGTTTTTTGTACACCGGAATCGCTAATTCGATTTATGGGACTGGGCATTAGACGTAAAAAAATATAAACTGGTGGGCAGGGATAGAAAATATTAATATTGATTTAATGACTCAGATTGAGGGCAATAGGCAATGGGTAATAGCAATCAATGTCGTTTAACTAATGCTTATTTTAAGGAATCCCTCCCGGGAGGGGAAGGGGGTGGGTTTATGTGCCCGGGCAATAGGCAATAGGCAATCAAGTCGTTTAACCAATGCTTATTGTAAGGAATCCCCTCCCGGGAGGGGGAAGGGGTGGGTTTATGTACTCGGGCAGTAGGCAATGGGCAATCAAGTCGTTTAACCAATGCTTATTGTAAGGAATCCCCTCCCGGGAGGGGGAAGGGGTGGGTTTATGTACTCGGGTAATGGGCAATGCTCACAAATTCGCCTTTGGCTCGGAAAGCTAAATAACCCAGGAACTAACAAAATAATAAACTCAAGAACTAAATAACTATTCCGAAGTAAACTCCAGTTGAAGTTTGGTCAAACTCTTATACAACCCATCCTCCTGGGCCAGTAATTGCTGGTGAGTGCCGCTTTCTACTACATGGCCCTGGTCGAGCACTACGATCTTATCGGCATTTCGAATGGTTGATAACCGGTGCGCAATTACAAAGGAGGTACGGTTTTTCATCAGATTATCCAATGCCTCCTGTACTATTGATTCGGAAGCTGAATCCAGCGAGCTGGTTGCTTCATCGAGCACCAGAATAACCGGATCTTTTAAAATGGCTCGTGCAATGGCAATACGCTGCCGTTGTCCGCCCGATAATTTTATACCCCGCTCCCCTACTATTGTTTCATATCCTTCGGGAAAGCTGGTGATGAAATCATGCGCATTGGCTTTTCGGGCTGCGTCTTCAATTTCAGCCTGCGTGGCGCCCGGTTTACCATAAGTAATATTTTCTTTTATAGTGCCTCCAAATAACATTACATCCTGTGGCACCAATGCCATTTGCTTACGAAGCTGGGAGAGCGGTATCGAATCGGCCGGTTTGCCATCAAAAAGCAGCTGGCCTTCATCGGGTTGATAAAAACGCAACAGCAAGGCGGCAATGGTTGATTTACCGGCACCACTAGGCCCCACGATGGCAATTTGCTCACCCGGTGCAGCGGTAATGCTTACATCTTTTAATATATGCACTTCCTTTCGTGAAGGATAGCTAAATGCAACGTGATGGAAAGTAACAGCACCCTGTAATTTGTTCTTCTCCTCCACTGGTTCGTCAACAATAGTTACCGGTTCTGTTTCATCTTTCAAAATTTCCCGAACGCGTTGGGTGGCGCCCAATGTTTTTTGTAACTGACTGTACAGGTCGGCAAAGCCTGCCATACTGCCGCCAACAAAAGCAGTGTATACAACAAAGGCTGTTAATCCACCAAAGGTAATGGTGCCATGTTGCACCAGGGTAGTTCCATACCATACTACCAAAATGATAGTTCCAAAGATGCTCATTAATATAAATGATACAAACAAACCCCTGAAACGACCATTATTGATGGCCATTTTTACTGCATCCTGTAAGCTGCGGGTATACCTGCCTATTTCATACCATTCATTAGTAAACGATTTTACGTTGCTGATGCCTTGCAGTGTTTCCTGCACAATAGTATTGCTATCAGCCAACTGGTCCTGGGTATTGCGCGACAATTTGCGGATCCTTTTCCCAAATAGTACTCCCACCACTACAATGACCGGTAATACAGATAACATAAGTCCAGCCAGTTTAGGCGACAGTACAAATATTAAAACCATTCCTATGATCAGGGTTAACAGCCCTCGCAAAATTTCTGCCAGCATTCCAGTTACCGCATCCTGTATTTGTGACAGGTCGGCGCTGATGCGGCTCGATAACTCCCCTACCCTTCGTTGCGCAAAGAAATTCATTGGCATCATGATCATTTTTCGGTAAACTTCTTTTCGCATATCCGCCAGCGCATGCTCGCCTGCATATGTAAAAAGGTAAACCCGCATAAATGAAAAGATCATCTGTAAGCTTAGAATGCCTAACATCCAAAAGGCAATGGTGCCTGGTGATACGGCATCTTTCCCCAGGCTAAGGGAGTGCGCACTATCAATTAGTTTCTTTAAGAAGAAAGGAAAGGCCATGGTGGTACCACTGGAAAGGGCAATAAAAAGCAAGCCGGATACAAATGTCCAGCGATAAGGTTTAAGATAGCTGAAAATTAATATTGCTTCTTTCAGATTTTCTTTTGTCAGTTTTGCTTTAGGCATATCCGGTTTACGAACACCGTTATCCTGTCTGTTTCCACGAGCCATATAAAGCGGTTAACATTTTAATGTTTACAAATCAATGTTGCAAATAATACTACCTGATTATTTTTATTTGTCTGTATTATTCTTTATGTAATTCCTTTTTACGGGTATCAGGGTATTTTCAAGTGATAGACGAATGAGTTCGATGAATATTGTATGCCAAAATATATCGTGCCGATTATCAGTAATTAATACAGATTGATTGAAGTAGTTCTAATAAATTATTAATAAATAACAGGCAGATTTTTACAGGGTGTATATTTTTTTGGCATGATTCTTATTACTCTAATGATATCCAAACGATTTAGAAGCTTACAAGCCGATTGCTTAACCTGATTTTGTAGACCACCGCCCCCATAAAGTAGTTATTTACATTTTTATTATACTAAAAACTCAAAGTTATGAAAAGAAGCTTTTTAGCGGCAGGCATTGGTCTTTGCATTTTCGCGTTTACTATGGTAGTATCAAATCAACCAGTGAAGGCAGAAGTACAATATAATGGAAATTATATTGAGCAGGATACTACACCAAAGAAAAAGAAAGATACAACTAAGAGAAGAGATACGATGAACGTAAACATGTCTCCTACCTCAACATCACAAAAGTAAACTGTTAAGCGAACAGTCCCGTATATGCGGGGCTGTTCGCTTATGTTTTATAGTTACATGCAGTAAGCGCCATACCAGGCTGCGCCAATTAAGCCGGCTTTGTCATTCTTAATGATCCTTATTGGCACATTCTCCAATAAATGTTGCATCCGGTCACAATCCATGTAATGTTCCATGAATTGTTTTTGCATTAACAGCGGCGCAATTTTTGGTGGTATACCGCCACCCAGGAACAACCCGCCGGTAGCTTTCATCTTCAACACCAGATTCGATGATTCACGGGCCAGATAACGTACGAACAGTTCCATTGTTTCCACGCAAATAGCTGCTTTCTTTTCTATTGCGGCCCCGCTTATAATGGCAGAATCGGGTGATTCTTTTGCCAACTCCTCTTTTAACCAGTCTGGTTCTTCCAACTTTTTTACATCCCGCAAAAAGCGATAGATGTCTACAATTGCCGGTCCGGCCACCACTTTCTCCCAACTTACGATGCCGTATTCATTTTGCAGATATTTCAATAAAGCAATGTCAATATCGGTACGCGGCGAGAAATCAGCATGACCGCCTTCTGTGGGAAATGGAAAATGGTTTTTACCATTCCAGAATAAACCAGCCTGGCCCAAGCCCGTTCCGGGTGCAATAACAGCCATATTGCCGGTGTTGTTTCCATTGCCAGGATGCAGCACAATGAAATCTTCTTCCGTTAAACCTGCCAGGCCATAAGCCATAGACTCCAGGTCGTTCAGCAGGAATACCGCTTCCACTTCCATCTGTTTTTTTATATCTTCTATATCTATGTCCCAGTTCAGGTTGGTGAGGTCCACTTTACCATTTAATACGGGCCCGGCAACACCCAGGCAGATCCTGTCGGGTTTGGGGCATTTCTTTTCTGATAAAAATTGCTGCATGATCGCAACACTCGATGCATATTCAGCGGAAGGGTATCTACCGGTTTCCAATACCTTCAATCCTGAATCGGTGGCCTGGTAATACGCCAGGTTGGTTTTTGTGCCGCCAATATCGCCAGCCAGTACGGTAACGCCTTTTTCGCCCAGACCCGAACGCTGCGGGATATGCAAATTTTTAATTGACATAGTATAGTGCTGTTTTAACTTGGTTAATTCCTTCCTTATTTGCAATAATAAGTTGTAAAACTAAGGAACTTACCAACTAACTTAGAACATAAAACTCACTTATAACCAGAACTATGAAATATCTGTTACTGATTTTTACAATTGGAGTTTTACCGGCTGCTGCCCAGCAAAAAAGGCCGGTTATTTATTATCCGCAACCGGGTAGCTGGGAACATCGCAGCGCCGCTGCCGTTGGACTGGATTCTGCTTTATTGCAGGATGCCATTGTCTATGCCCAGGCGCATGAATCCAAAGAATCGCGTGATCTGAAAAAAGCGCACTATCAAAGTGCATTTGGTCGCGAGCCATTTGGTTATCCCGTTGGCCCCCTGAAAGAACGCGGACCTGCCACCGGATTAATAATAAAGGGCGGGTACATTGTTGCCGAATGGGGCGAGCCGGGCCGGGTTGATCAGACTTTTAGCGTGGCCAAAAGTTTTCTGTCGTCCGTGGCCGGACTGGCTTTTGACGCCGGGTTGATCACCAGTGTGGAGGATAAGGTTTACTCTTATATGGCGCCCATTATTCCTTATGAACCGAATCGCCTGGCTGCCGATAGATCAGATGCCTTATCGCACAAAGATGTAATTGAGCTTTTTGATACGGAGCATAATCGCACCATTGCCTGGGACCATTTGCTGCGACAGACCAGCGACTGGGAAGGTACTTTATGGGGGAAGCCCGATTGGGCAGACCGGCCTGCACCGCAATCAGATGAATGGCTGACCCGCAAGCGAAATGCACCCGGCACCAGTTACAAATACAACGATACCCGGGTAAATGTGCTGGCTCTGGCATTGTTGAATCTTTGGCGGCAGCCGCTTCCCGTTGTATTAAAGGATAAGATCATGGACCCCATTGGCGCCTCCCGTACCTGGCGCTGGACTGGCTATGAAAATTCCTGGGTTATTATTGACGGGCAGCTGATGCAATCGGTAAGTGGTGGATCGCATTGGGGCGGTGGTTTGTTCATCAATGCCTATGATCAGGCCCGGTTTGGTTACCTCACCTTACGGAACGGTAAATGGAAGGATAAACAAATTATTTCGGAAGGCTGGCTCAAAATGGCCCACACGCCAACTTCGGTTCAGCCCACTTACGGCTTCATGAATTTTTACCTGAATACAGACCGGAAATTGTACCCCAGTGCTCCGGCTGCTGCGTTTGCCCATATCGGCGCCGGTTCCAACATCGTGTATGTGGACCCCGAAAATGACCTCATCATTGTTGCCCGCTGGATTGAAGGGAATGCCATGAATGGGATGATTGAACGGGTGCTGAAGGCGATGGTACTGTCTGAATACTGACACCTATACCGCAGATGTCCAAAATATCCAGTGCCAAACAGGGACATTACTTGGACCTGACAGGGATAAGGTCCCTGTTAGGACCTTGTGAGGTCCTTGTTAGGTCCCTGTCAGGTCATTGATAATCCCGATCAAATCGCGAAGAAAATCTTAGATCAGCGCCACGAGGTCGGGCACCTGGAATTTGCATAACTCATTGCCCGGCCAACATCGGTGTATCTATGGCCCGGCTGATCTACGGCCGGGCCATATGGTGTCTAAGCCCGAATCGTCGCTGTTGTATGACTGGCCCATAGGGTAATCAGGGGAATAAGGTGACTTTGGTTTGGCTGATCTATAGTGTTGCTATGGCCCGGGTGTCGCGATCCCAACTACAATGATGGTATTACATGGGAGACGGCCGGTATTTTTGAATTAAAAATTACTAGTAATCAATTTATTTTGACTATTTTCTTCAATTAAATTAGAACTTGGTTGACCTGCTTTTGGCATTGTATTCAAAAAGACCGCCGTGATCGCTGCCATTTTTAAGCTACTTTGAATAAATGGCTTGTATTTTAATGCGAGTTGAATTTTATAAAGCTATAATAATCAGAATTGATTTGATGCTTTCTGGTTCCTTTCTCCCTGTATAAAATTCCCTTCTGTCTTGCTTGCCCTAGTTGTCTGGTTATCCACCAATTAGGCCGTATTGTGTAAAAATTAATTTGGTTTTTTCCTTTTGACTACAATATTCCACTCCGCTCCGCTGTTTATATGGAAAGAATCGGCCATGTTTCCCATATTAATGGCCAGAGAAAAGTTCATTAGGCTGTTCATATAGGCCAACGTTTTTCCCGCCGGCACGTCTCCGAACGTGTGTACAAATTCAACATCCTGACTAAAGACCGGGGTGCCATTTCTATTGATATTTACCTCTACTTTTTCTTTAGGTTCCACGTGTAACACTTTGAAAATCGAGTCGTTAATGTTAGTCCAGATGTTCCCATATTGCACGTCAAGGATGGGTATGTTACCCAGTATAGAATCGCCTTGATTCACAGCTTTTTGGTAAGGAATGGTCACCACCGCCGGGGGTAACTCCCGACCCACCTGTTCAAATTTGATCACTCCGGCCGCCAACCTCGCTCCGGTGTATGCATATACATCCCGGCCATGAAAGGTGTAGGACGCCTGGGAGTTTTTCCTTCTATTTAATTCCTCATTGATTTCGCGCACTGATTCAATGCCAAGGGATTGGGCTATTAATGTGAGGGTGCCATTATCCGGCGTAACGAAATAATGCCCGGTCTTGGTTTTCAGCACTACCGATTTACGGTCAGTTCCAACGCCCGGATCAACCACCGAAACAAAAACCGTCCCGGTTGGCCAGTAAGGGGCCGTTTGCTGCAACCGGTAGGCGCCTTCCCAAATATTGAAGGCCGGGATTTCATGGGTAAGGTCGTATAACTTCAGATCCGGATCAACACCGGTGGCCACTCCTTTCATGGCTGCCACGGCTCCATCCTTCAGTCCATAATCGGTTTGAAAAACCACCACACCTTTTTGGTGGTTACAGGCGGTCACTATACAGATTGTAAAAACGATTAATACCTGGGTCTTTTTCATTTGATAATTTTAAAATGGCTATTTTCAAATTTATATGGATTTATTAAAAGCAATTGAAAAGGAGCATTCTAAAACTCAATGTTTACGAATTGTAAAATATGTGGGGGGCGATAAAGATCGGTTTGCAGACCTGATGCAACAATTTTTAAAAGGGGAATACCGGGTAACTCAACGGGCCGGCTGGCCACTGAGTATTTGTGTGGAGAAGCACCCTGAACTGATAACTCCTTATTTTAAGCAGATCCTTCCGCTGCTGAAAAAGCCAGACGCACATATTGCGGTGGTCAGAAATGTAGTGCGGCTGCTTCAATACGTAACCATCCCCAAGCGCTTTCATGGTCAGGTTATGAACGACTGTTTCGAGTTCGTAGCCGACAACGATACCGCCCCGGCCATCAAAGCATTTTCGCTGACCATTCTGGAAAACCTGTCGGCCGAATACCCCGACATAAAAGCTGAACTAAAGTTGATCATCGAAGAACGGTGGCCCTATGAAACGGCAGCTTTTCATTCCAGGGCGAAGAAGATCTTAAAAAAGTTATAAGTTGAAAGGTTAGTGCTCAACGTTTTAAGTGATTATCTTTCTGTTCCAGGATTAGATTATTGAGTTCGTTCGTTATTTAGTTTGTTCGTTTTTTAGTAGGGGGACGCCGCCAGATGGAGCAGATCAACTGGTAAACTCTAACCTATTTATATTTAGAAAACAATCACCTGTTCTGATTTCCTCTGTCACCCCTATCACCCCTATCAACCCGAATTCCTGGTCAACTGATCAACTTGACTTTACCCCTCAAACCACCCGTTTACTATACACATTGATCTCCGATCCCTCGGCCAGGAATACAGAAACGGGCGCCTGTTCTTTCAATACTGAAAACGAGGGGCCGTATAGTTTACCAAAATCGCAATCGATGTTATATTGTTTTACCGGGAAAACATCCCAGCTGGGATGGGATACCTGGTATTCACCGGTCATGTGTTCATTCAGCGTGGAATAGCCCCAGAAATGTTCGGTAATAAATTCTTCTTCACTGCCGGCCTGCAGCGGAAATTTTTTCAACCCCGTTTTTACTTCTAACTTATTCCAGTGGTTATTAAATTTCCATTGGTAACCTATGTGTTGTTCCTCAGCAGTCAATTCCATAAAGGTTTTCATGGGCAGCGTAACATACCGCTCCTTAAACAGCGAGTTGGCAACAAAGGTGATCGCGGGTTTGGGAACGATCTCTTTAACAAACACCACGCCTCGTTTATATTGGTCGTTTTCTTTATACCGAACGTAAAAGCGCAGGTTCACTTCGGGGAAACTGGTATGAAAGGGTACGGGGATGCGCATCACCCGGGTATCATGAAAAAGAAATCCAACCAGACTTACATAGGTGCGGCCGTTCCAGGTGTCCAATTCGGTTTTGGCGGGCAGGAAGGGTTTCAGGATGTGGGGATCAACTACATAATTGGCCATAATAAGTCGGAGCCATTGTGCGCTAAGGAATTTCCTTTGTTTCATAGTAATGCAAAGGTAAGAGAAAGGCAGACGGCAGACGGGACCTTCGCTACGCTCAGGTCTGCTAACAGGCAATGGGGAATAGCAATGGGCAATAGGTAATTTCCAACTAATAGCCTGACTCGCTTCAGGCAGACGGCAAACGGCAAACGGCAGACGGGACCTTCGCTACGCATACCTCGCGACTGTATTCGTTATTCTGGTTATCAAGACTCGCTAGGTGGATCGCCAACATTATTGCCATTGCCTACTTAAACCCACCCCTTCCCCTCCCGGGAGGGGATTCCTTTTAACAAGCATTAACTTAACACTATTGCCCATTGCCTTTTTCTGGGGGTGGATTTTGATACAATCCAATAACATTTCCGGCGGGGTCGCGAAAACGGGCGGTGATCTCGGGGGCATCTTCGCCAACCGGTTGTACAATAGTGCCGCCATTGGCAATCACTTTGGCAATGGTATCTTCTATGTCGTCAACCATAACATATACCAGCAATCCGGGTGTAGTGGCTGGAGCGCGACCTTTTACCCAGGCGCCGCTTACTTCACCTACTCCATCATCAAATGAAGTGGCGCCATCGCCGCGTTTACGGATGTTCCAACCAAATACTGCCTGGTAAAATGCGGAAGAGCTTTCAATATCTTCAGCGGCCATTTCAATATAACAGATCTTGCCATTGCCGTAGGTGGGTTGTTTTTCTGTTGACATAGTTTAAATGGTTTTATTCCGTGGTTAACTCTCTTGTAATTTACCAAAAACTAAGCTTGTTTGGCGCAACAGTAAGCTATTTCAGCGCAGGACTCAACAGGATAGTTGCCATAAGTTCGGCTTCTATATTTGGGCACGTATTACAATGCGCCATATGATAAAAAAAAATGTTATTGCTTTCCTGCTGACATTCGTCTGCCTGTACGCACAAGCCCAACGTACCAAATATAACTTCAATAGCAGCTGGAAAGTTTTTGTAGGCGATAACCCTGATGCTCAACATACTTCGTTTAATGATGCCGGCTGGAAACCGGTCACCCTGCCCTATGCCTGGAATGAAGACGAGGCTTTTAAAAAGGACATAAAAGACCTCAGTACCGGCATTGCCTGGTATCGCAAGCATTTTAAAGTACCTGCTACTGCAAAAGGACAAAAAGTATTCCTGGAGTTTGAAGGCATCAGACAGGCGGGGGAGTTTTATTTAAATGGAAAATACATTGGCCTGCATGAGAATGGCATCACTGCTTTTGGTTTCGATATTTCAGACCAGGTACATGTGGGTGATTCTGAAAACGTGCTGGCCGTTCGCATCGATAACAGCTGGGATTATAAAGAAAAAGCCACCAACACTAAATTTCAATGGGAGGATAAGAATTTCAACGCCAACTATGGCGGTATTAACAAGAATGTATACCTGCACATTACCGGTAAAGTATATCAAACCCTGCCCTTGTACTCAACCCTGGGCACAACCGGTGTTTATATCTATGCCGATCAGTTTAATATAAAAGACGGATCGGCCAGCATTCATGCCGAATCACAAATAAAGAATGAGACCGATAAACCGCAAACCGTCGAATATGAAGTGAGCTTTAACACCAGCAAAAAGGCAATAACTTTTTCAGGTGTTGCTACCACCCTGGCACCCGGTGCTACGGCCATTATAAAGGCTGATTCGGTAGTGCACGACCTGGGCTTCTGGAGCTGGGGGTATGGCTCTTTATATATGATCTATACTAAATTAAAGGTGAATGGCAAGCTGGTAGATGCGGTACGCACCACCACCGGTTTTCGTAAAACGGAATTCAAAGATGGAATGATCTACCTGAACGACCGTGTGATCATGGTGCATGGCTATGCCCAGCGCACCAGTAATGAATGGCCGGCCATTGGAGTAAGTGTTCCGGCCTGGTTAAGTGATTACAGCAATGGGTTAATGGTGCAGGGCAACGCCAACCTGGTGCGTTGGATGCACATTACCCCCTGGAAACAGGATGTGGAAAGCTGTGACCGGGTTGGGTTGATGCAAGCCATGCCGGCGGGCGATGCCGAGCATGATGTTACCGGAGTAAGATGGGAGCAACGCAAAGCCGTTATGCGCGATGCCATTATTTATAACAGGAACAGCCCCAGTATCATTTTTTATGAATCGGGCAATGAGTCTATCAGTGAAGAACACATGCGGGAAATGAAAGCCATTCGTGATCAGTATGACCCACAAGGAGGCCGGGCCATCGGTTCCCGAGAAATGCTCGACAGTAAAGTGGCTGAATACGGTGGTGAAATGTTGTACACCAACAAAAGCGCGCACATTCCCATGTGGGCCATGGAATTTTCACGCGATGAAGGATCGCGCAAATATTGGGATAACTATACCCCGCCCTATCACAAAGATGGCGACGGGCCTTTGTATAATGGACAAAATGCGGCCGTATATAACCGCAATATGGAATCGCATGCAGTGGAAAATGTAAAGCGGTGGTTTGAATTCTGGAACGAACGTCCGGGCACCGGCAAACGCGTGAGCGCAGGCGGCGTGAACATTGTGTTTTCAGAATCCAACACACATCACCGCGGTGCAGAGAATTACCGGCGCAGCGGTGAGGTGGATGCCTTGCGTATTGAAAAAGAAAACTTCTATGCCAACCAGGTAATGTGGGACGGATGGGTAAACCCCGAAAAATACAGGGCGCGGATTATTGGCCACTGGAATTATGAACCGGGGGTGAAAAAAGATATTTATGTAGTGTCATCAGCTGATAAAGTGGAGCTAAAAGTAAATCGCAAATCGTTGGGGTTTGGACAAAAAAGCGATGGTTTCCTGTTCACATTTAAAGATGTGGAGTGGCAGCCGGGAACCATTTCAGCCATTGGGTATGATAGCAAAGGTATAGAAGTGTGCCAGGCCAACCATTCTACCATACGGCCACCGGCAGCACTTCGGTTACGCCATGTATGGAGACACAGCCCGGTGATGGCGGATGGTCATGATCTGGCCCTTATAGAAATAGAAGTGGTTGATATGTACGGACAGCGCTGTCCCACCGCATTAAACATGGTCAATTTTACCTTGGAAGGACCGGCTGAATGGCGGGGCGGTATGGCCATAGGCCCCGATAATTACATCCTGGCTAAAAGCTTACCCGTTGAAAATGGCGTGAACCGGATATTGGTCCGTTCTACCACTACGCCCGGTTTGATCACCCTGAAAGCTACTGCCGACGGATTAAGATCTGCCATAGATACATTCACTACAATGCCCTTTGAAGAAAAAGATGGATTGTCGCGCCGGCTGCCAGACCAGGGGGTATTTCCCAGACAGGATAGAGGCGCAACGCCCGCAACGCCTTCCTATTATGTAACACGCACACCCATTGCCATTGTAAAAGCTACGGCCGGCGCCCATGCCGACAGCGCTTTTGCCAGTTATGATGATAATGAATTAAGTGACTGGGTAAATGATGGCAAACTGGAAACCGCCTGGATTGAATATGAACTGGAGCGGCCGGCCACCGTAAGCGAAGTAACCCTGAAGCTGAATAATTTCCGAAGCCGGGCGTATCCATTAGTAATCACGGTCGATGGCAAGGAAGTGTTTAAGGGTGCTACCAAACCTACCCTGGGTTATTATACCATTGCCTGCAAACCCGAAAAAGGAAAAAAAGTAAGGATCCACCTGGCTACGCTTTCAAAAGATGAAGGCGGTAATATAATGGTGGAAGTGAATGGTAAGAAGTTGGATGATGGCGTTGCCCGCGACGATTCGAAAGCCAAAGGAACGCTGAGCATTATAGAAGCCGAGGTGTATGAAAAGCCCTGAGTGTTCTAATGCATTTTGATGGTATAGGCGAATTTGTCTTTTACCTTATAAAAAATGACCCTGCCACCATAGGTGTTTAATTCGCTTTTACCTGTTTCTTCATAACTGGTATTGTCAGTAATATGATCTTCAAAATAAAAGGTCATGGTGTTGGAGTCTTTTATTTTAAAGTCGGTCCAGGTATATTTGAATCCATTAAATACGTCTTGGTATTTTTTTCCTTTGGCCATCATTTCTTCTTTTGAATTAGGCCAGCGGCCTTCTTCCAGCCGGAAGTCAACTATTCGTTCACATATAAAGATGGATGGTTGCTCACGTCTTTTCTGGCTTTTGAAACGGGGCGTATACATAAAATAATCGCAGGAAGCAAGCATGGTCAGGGAAGCGAGCGCTACCAGGTAGATCTGTTTCATGAAGATCGGTGTTATAAGTAGGAAGTAAGGAGTAAGAAGTAGGAAGTAGGAAGATCCTTAATGGCGGGAGTGTCGACAATTATCGGGTGTCCTGCCATTTGGGTTTTTCATACTTCTTACTTCATGCCTCTTACCTCGTTCAAGCTACATTTTGATATCCATCACCTTATTGGTCTTCCGGCTTTCTTCGGCCATAAAACACATAATGTGACTTTCTATAGATTCATCGATGGTTGACGTGAGTAGTTTGGGATTTTGTTGTGCTACGGCCTGTACAAAATCAGCCGCCAGGTTCCAGTCGCCACCACCATGGCCGCTGTTTTTATAATCAGCAACATCTTCTGCTTTGGGGACCAGTTTGGTTTGTTTGCCGGTTTTAAAATCGGTGATCACCAGTTCTTCCATATCACCCACCATATCGCCCATTGAGCCCATTACCCGCGTGCGGCGGCCTGCATAAGAGGTAAAGGCTTCCATGGAAAAGCTGGCGGTGATGTTATCGCCAAACCGGATGTTGGTAATATAATGATCGGGCTGGTCATTGTCCATTTTGTAAACACAACGGCCATAATTGGTAGTTTTTAAATACTCCATGATGGCTTCGGGTTGTTTGGTTTTATCTTCGGGCAGATCAAATACGTATAACCGCTGACGATTGTCGTGGTAAATTTTGATAGCTGAATACGGACATTCGCGTTCAATAGCGCAGCCATCGGTACAACGGGCGGTGCTGCCCTGTGGGGCATTCTCTTTTCTAAACCATTTCAAATCACCCATGGCAGAGATCTGCTTTGCGGGTTTATTGAGCATCCATTTTAAGATATCCAGGTCATGGCAGCTTTTGGCCAGAATGATAGGGGTTGTTTGTTTTGAATTATGCCAGTTACCGCGCACATAAGAGTGCGACATGTGAATGTGTTCAATAGGTTCAAAGTGTTGAATGCTGATGATCTCGCCTATTGTTCCATTCTGAAGCAATTCCTTCATTTTTACAAAATAAGGCGCATAGCGTAACACATGGCAAACAGCCACAATACGGCCGGTTTTTTTGGCCATCGCCAGAATATTCCGGCATTCTTTTTCTGTGGGCGCAATGGGTTTCTCCAACAAGATGTCGTAGCCCATTTCCAACGCTTTCATACAGGGTTCATAATGCAGGTTATCGGGCATGGAAATAATGACGGCATCTGCAAATTTGGGCCGTTCAAACACCCGTTCCCAGGTATTGAACCGGTTCTTGTCTTCGATCTGGTGTTTTTTTGCATACCGTTCGTTGCGGATAGGAATGGGTTCTGCCACACCTATAATGTCTAATTGATTAGGGTATTTTTCTGCAAATCCACCATATACATTACCACGGCTGCCAGCGCCCAGCGTAATGGCGGTAACAGGTTTATCAAGGGGTTTGTGCAATGGGTTGCGTGGAATTTCGTATTCAATGGCATCTGTGGTAAGACGCGCCATGGTATTTGATCCTAATACTGTAGCGCCAACACTTAAACTGAGCTGTTTTAAGACACTTCTTCTGTTCATATGGTATAGTATGTGTATGTTCTATTGTGAATCCGCCTATGCCAAGGCTCCGGCAACTTCCTTCCCTTCCAGGTCAACTGGTTAACTGATCAACTAGCTGTACCTATCATTCCGCCAGGGATAGGCTGTATTAGAATACCCGCGTTCTTCCCAAAAGCCCAGTACGTTTTCTGACAGGAATTCAATGCGGTTTATCCATTTGGAACCCTTCCAGGCATATAACTGTGGGGTGATCATACGAACGGGACCGCCATGTTCTTTGGGCAGTGGTTGTCCTTCGTAGGTATGTACTAAAAGCACGTCTGGTTTTAATGCTTCTTCCAGTGCCACATTGGTGGTGTATTCATCGTACCCGTAACATAAAATATGGGTAGCCGTTTCTTTGGGTTGAACCAGGGCCGCAAGATCCAGCAAACGAACGCCTTTCCAACTCATATTTAATTTGCTCCAGGTGGTAACGCAATGAAAATCGGAGGTATCATCGGTTTGTGGCAGGGCCATAAAATCATCCCAGGTCAAGGTAACCGGGTGCTCCACTTCTCCATCCACAACCAGCCGCCATTCCGCCAATGGAATATCAGGCTGAATGCCCAGGTCAAGTACGGGCCACTTGCGGGTTTCTGTTTGTCCAACCGGGATCTCAGGCATCCCATGCCGGTTTTGTTTACCGGTGCCCATCGGCCGGGCATCGGCAACGGAAGGCGTTTGTTTTATTTTTTCCTCGAACCGGTTCTTCAATTTCATCCGGGCTTCTACAATGCGGTTGAGTTTATCTGAGTGTTCCATGTTGATGAAATTACCAAATATGATTGGGTGTAACAAAAAACAAACTCCGTTCCGGATGCAAACGATTGCAGGCGCCCGCCTGCACACTTATAGGCAAAATCTGCACGGTTATCTCGCAAAAAGTCACGTGAATTAAAAAATAGGTAAATGCTATGATGTTTGTGTAGTTTCGCTTTAACTAAACTATACCATCACCCTAAAATGAAAGCAACTGCTTTGTCTTAGCTCATGAAGAAGATCTATTTATTATTTTGCTTGTTTGGCAGCGTTCAGTCATTTTCACAAACCGGTATTTTTTTACAGGAACCACAGCTCTCGATCAACCAGGGCTCCCAGGCCATACAGGACCCTACTGCCTATGGGGGAACTGCGATCCAGCGTTTGCAAGGAACACCCAATATTCCCAATACCACCATGTGGTATGGCCCTTACATCCCTTTTAAGGCGGGCGATTATATCCTCCAGTTCAGAATGAAAGTGTCTGCTAACACGAATACTAATCCCATAGTTAACATAGATGCAAATAGCAATACCGGCGGCGGCGTTTTTGCTTCCTTTTTGGTTACCCCCGCCATGTTCAGCAAGCCTAATGTATGGCAGGTATTCACGCTGACGATGCATGTTCCACAGGATGTTTCGGATATGGAAATTAGAGGAATGGATTTTAATAACCAGTTGCAAACTGATCTGTATGTTGATTATGTAAATATTCTTACCCAAAATGTTATAACCACTAACTTATCGGGCAATGTAGCCATTGGCGTTCCCAATTCCGATACAAAAGGTTACAAACTGGGCGTAAATGGTGATGCCATCTTCAACAGGGTCGTTGTCAAACAATACCCCAATTGGGCCGACTATGTTTTCGAAGAAAATTACCCACTGCGTTCTTTACATGACCTGGAGCAGTACATTCAGCAAAATGGTCACCTGCCTGAGGTGCCCTCGGCCAAACAGGTTGAGAAAACCGGGTTGGAAGTAGGCGAAAACCAGGTTTTATTATTGAAAAAGATCGAAGAGCTGACATTATATATTATTAACCAAAATAAACGGTTAGAGGCCTGCGAAATGGAATTGAAAGAACTGAAGAAAGGTAAATAATAATAGAATTTTTGATATAAATATGAAACTGTCTCCCGTCGGGGGCAGTTTTTTTATGGAATCTTTTCGTTCACGCATCTAAGTAAAAAATAACTGCGTATGAACTCCCTAGCCTTACCCGTTGTTCATCCAGCATTTCAAAAATTGAAACGTGCTGGTCGATTTTTGCATCTTGCTGCCGGTGGTTTAATTCTTGTACATGCGCTGTCACATTTGAATCAGCCGCATAGCAGTCCGCTTTACCTGGGCTGTTTGGTGTTTATGGCGGTTGACATTTTTATTCTGGCCATGGCCGGGAAGAACATTGCCGCCGAACTGCCGCTGGTAAATTTATTCTTCCGCATCATAGAGATCATTTTTTTCCTGGGAATTGGCATTACCTCCTGTATCCATGGCGAATGGATCGTAGGGGCCGGTCATGCTTTAATGTGCGGGGCCTATGGATACCTTTTCTGGTGCGAAAAACGGATGCTCACCAATGAATATGTGGCCCTTCACCACTCCGGCATTACCATTCCGGCATTGCCCGAAAGCCGGTTTTTTATTTGGTCGAACATCAACCATATTGAGGCTCAATACGATTCTATCACAATTGCGGCTTCTGGCGATAAATCTTTTCATTTTGACCTCCGGAGAAATCTTCAATTCGAAGAACTCGATCAAATTCACGAATTTTGCAGGCATTATTTAAAACAAGGCTTAACACTGAACGGTAATAGCTGAATGCTTGTATAAGTATTTTTGTTTTCTGTTGATTGTTAAGTGTTTAGCGAAAAAAGGGAATGATGTCTGTATTGAAACAATCTCCGTATTTATTGTATTCTGACGGAAAAGGAAACATTTTTGAAGATACCAGTTTGTATACTACCGGAAGGGCTGGCTGGGATGCGTATGAGGTGCCAGTAGAAGACTGGATTGCCTTGCCTGATGGCGGTTCCCTGTATGAATTGCCTGGTCGCCGGGGTATTGGTATCGATGTAATAACCGGCGAAATGCGCCTGTGTGATAAAGGTTGGGCCGTGGCGGCTTTTATTCCACCTGCTCACACCGGTTTATTCCTGGCAGCTTATGAAACAGCGCCCGATGCGCCTACCCTGCCCCTGTTTTGTTATACTGCCGTAGGTTGGTATAATGAACAGTTTTTTGTGCCGGCAGTGCGTATTGAACAGGATATCAGGCAGGAATGTGCTGGTTTTGAACCCGATACCATCCAGGCAGGGGTGGAAAAATTCCTGAAAGCTTACCCCCATAACCGGCTTGTTAAACACCTTGCCGATAATTGTTGCCTGACGTATCATTGTCCGGCCGCCCGTAACTATTTTATGGGCCGCTGGGAGTGCCCTATCCCCTCTTCTCCGGCTTGTAATGCCAATTGTATTGGTTGTATTTCCTTTCAACCCCAGGAAGAGGAGATCGTATCTACCCAGGACCGCCTCACCTTTAAACCCACTGCTGAAGAAATTGTGGAGTTTACAGTGCCGCACCTGGAGTCGGCGCCCTACCCCATTGTTAGTTTTGGCCAGGGTTGCGAGGGAGAACCCCTGCTGATGTGGGAAACCATCAGGGAGAGCATTATCGAAATGCGCAAGCATACCAGCAAGGGCAGTATCAACATCAATACAAATGGGAGTAAACCCGAAGCGGTAAAGGCATTGTGTGAAGCAGGCCTGAATTCTATTCGGGTAAGCCTGAACTCGGCGCGTAAACATATTTACGAAGCGTATTACCGTCCTAATAATTACCAGTTTGAAGATATAGTTGAAAGTTTGAAAGTGATGCGCAGCTACAATGGCTGGGCCAGCATCAATTATTTTGTTTTCCCGGGCATGACAGACTGTGAAGAGGAATATGAAGCCTTGCGCAAACTGATCATCGATACCGGTTTGAACATGATCCAGTGGCGTAATTTCAATATCGACCCCGATTGGTACATGGGCAGGATCAGCGCTTATGAAACCGGCGATCTACTGGGTGTAAAACAATTGCAGGAGTTGATCCATGAGGAATTCCCACACGTAAAATTCGGGTATTTCAACCCGTCAATGGAGCGGATCAAGGGAAATTACGAGGTCGATTTTGCGCATTAAACGTAACATTATACGAAAATAATAAAGCCCTCCCGATGTATCGGGAGGGCTTTCATTATAAAACACTCTATGATGATTGACTGAACTGCGAACCAGATAATATTACTTGATCTTGCTGATCACAGTTTCTTCAACTGCTATTTGGTTTGAGTTGATGGTGTAAATTTCTGAAGTATTGGTCTTTTTAGAGGTGATCACCACGTTCAGGTTTACATCGCTGAATCCATCAGATTTCAACAGGAATTTCTTTGTTGAACCAGCAGCGCCTTTAAAAATATCTTTAAACAGTACATTACCGGTCTCGTCGCGGAATGTTACGGTATACTCGTCATCAATGTTGATCAGGTTCAACTCGAATACAGGTTGATTCTGAACATTTCCGATAAACTTCAATTGAGTAGCAGCTGGTTTTTCTTTTTCTCCACCATTAGCCAGGGCTGTTGTGGTAAATGCTACAGTTAAAGCAAGAACTACGATGGCTAATTTGCTAATATTCCTCAATTCCGTTTTCATATTTGTATGTTTTAAGGTTTGTTTTGTTTGATGATGCAAACATACAACGCGTTTTTGCCCGCCTAAAACCAACTAAAGGCCATTTATAGGATGGTTAAGCCCCGTATAAGATGTTAAAACCCGCTATGGGTAAGGCTTTTAAGAAAAATACACCATGATGCCCAAGGCTCAAAACAGGTATAAATGTTTTTTTGACCTTTATTGCCGATGCTTTAAAAACAACCGTTAGTTATTACCCACTCGGCAGGTTATCTTACATTTGCAGTCTAAACTTAACCAGTATGCAGTTTGACATTGAAAAAGCACTTCCTGTTTTGGAAAGAACACCACAAGTGATAGAAGCTATGTTGTACGGACTGGCAGATGAATGGATATATAGCAATGAAGGTGGTGATACCTGGACGCCTTTTGATATTGTAGCGCATTTAATACATGGCGAAAAAACGGATTGGATCCCTCGCACGCAGGTTATAATGGGCGAAGGAAGCAAGGAATTTGTTCCATTTGATATGGAGGGACATCATGCCGTGAAGAAAGGGAAAACATTGGGCCAGTTGCTCGATGAGTTTAAAGTATTACGAAAAGAGAACCTGGCGGTGCTAAAAACCATTGAAATCAATAATGAAACACTTGACCGAACTGGTATACATCCCATATTGGGCACCGTAACCTTACGGCATTTGCTGTCGGCCTGGGTGGTGCACGATCTTACGCACATCCATCAGCTAAGCCGGGTTATGGCTAAACAATATGAAGAAGCTGTTGGGCCCTGGACCAGGTTTATGGGAGTTTTGGGTGGGAAGAGATAGTTTTTAGTTCTTTAGTTCAGCGTTCCTCGCGACACGCACCGCGTGGAGCGTAAAGCTTTGCTTTATTCCCATTGCCTATTGCCCATTCACGATTCACTAAATAAACATGCATATAGAATTGATCCTCCTTTGTGTTTTTGCTTTTTTAGCTGGTTTCACCGATGCCATTGCCGGTGGTGGTGGATTGATTCAAACGCCAGCCGCATTAGTGTTGTTACCACAGTATCCCCTGGCTACTGTATTAGGTACCCTAAAGATCCCTTCATTTAGCGGCACCAGCATTGCCACTGCGCAATACGTACGCCGGGTACCGGTAAACTGGTTATTGATCGGACTAATGGCCATTACTGCATTTTGCGCCGCTTTTGCCGGGTCAACGTTGCTTACACACGTTAACAACAGTTTTATGAAGCCATTGCTGTTGTGCATGTTGATCATTGTAGCCATTTATACCTTTACCAATAAAAAGTTTGGCGATCATCTTGAAAAGGACCATTCTAATAAACAACAGGTGATCTATTCTCTGCTTATCAGCTTGATCATCGGCTTTTATGATGGGTTTATTGGCCCCGGTGCCGGCAGTTTTTTGATCCTTGCATTTATCGGACTGATGGGGTTTGATTTTTTAAAAGCAAGTGCGCATGCCAAGTTTGTAAACCTGGCCACCAACCTGGGGTCCATCACCTTTTTTATGCTGAGTGGCAAGATCATTTTTGCCATTGCCCTGCCGATGGCGGCCTGTAATGCCCTTGGTGGCTGGATAGGTGCCCGTCTGGCTATTCTACGCGGTAATGCTTTTATCAGGATCTTCTTTCTGGTCGTTGTATGCGCTACCATTATTCGGTTTGCCTACGACGTGTGGTTTAAGTGAACGTTGATCAGTTGACCAGTTGACGAGGCAAAAGCAGATCAAGCGTTGTAACAATACAGCTCAGTGCGGCAAAAAATACTGTTAAAGTTGGAGTATTACACAACATCAATATGCATTTCCTGTTCATTTAGCATTATAGTTGCAATAAGAAGTAAACATTGGTTATCTTAGTGCTAATTCAAGAACATGACGCCAAACCAAATACAGGAATCTGAATCAAAGAAAAATATACAGGCTGGCAGCTATACTGCGCTGGTGGTTGGGCTTATGCTTTGTATTTTCTTTTTTGTAAAGTGGGGCATGCCGCCCTTGCCTGAACCTCCAATTGAAGAAGGGCTGGAAGTGAACCTGGGAAACAGCGATATAGGCATGGGTAATGATCAGCCTTTTGAACCGGGTGAACCAGCTCCTGCCAGTCAGCAGGAAACTTATGTACCGCCAAAGGCGGCCGAACCCGCTAAAGAAGACGTGAAAGATATCGAGACCGACGATAAGGATGCAGACGCTCCGGAAATTAAAAAGCCGCCTATTGTAAAACCTGAAGCCACTAAAGTGCCTGAAAAGGAAGTGGTGAAAAGCAAACCGGTAAAAAATCCGAAGCCTGTTGAAACCCCAACGCCACCCGTCCCCCGTCCGAAAGCGGTTTTTAAAGGGGTAAATGGCAATGGTACCGGTGGTAATGAAGCCAATACCTACAAAAAAGGCGGTAGCGAAGGAATAGCCGGCGGCCGTGGCGACCAGGGACAACCTGGTGGCAATCCCGATTCAAAGAATTATAGCGGTGGTGGCAAGGGAAATTCAGGGATCGCTATTAAAAGTGGTTTATCGGGCCGCACTTTTACCAGAGTATATACTTATACCGATGAGTTTAATGAGAATGCGACCGTTGCCGTTGACATCCGGGTAAACCAGAGTGGCGATGTTATCGGTGCCAGCTATCAGCCGAGAGGGTCCACTACTTCAGAAAGCTTTTTTAAAGAGAAAGCCATTGAAATAGTCCGCCGCTCTAAGTTGAATGCCAATCCCAATGGCCCCGAAGAACAAACCGGCACGGTGCTGGTTAAATTTAAAGTGAGAGGGTGATCTTCGATACTTAGAAAGGGCACATTTGCTCAGAATTCTTAGAATTGACTTACTGATCCACCTATATACAGTCCGAAAGAAATGTACAATTAATTTCTTTCGGACTTTTCTTTTAGCTTTGTCGCCCTAATTATACCGATGACATACGAGCAAGCGACGAACTATCTGTTTACGCGGCTGCCAATGTTCAGCCGCATAGGCGCAGCTGCCTATAAAAAGGATCTTACCAATACCCTTCGGCTTTGTGAATATTTAGGCAATCCGCAAACAAAATTTAAATCCATCCATATTGCCGGTACCAATGGTAAAGGGTCAACCAGCCATATGCTGGCGGCCGTATTGCAAACAGCAGGTTTTAAAACTGGCTTGTATACCTCGCCGCACCTGCGTGATTTCAGGGAGCGGTTCCGGGTCAATGGTGAAATGATCGACAAGGATTTTGTAGTAGATTTTGTTGAACGCATTCAACCCGCTATTGATGAAATTGAACCTTCGTTCTTCGAGATCACCGTGGCCATGGCTTTTGAATACTTTGTTCGTGAAGGAGTTGATATAGCTGTAATAGAGACCGGACTGGGTGGCCGGCTCGATTCTACCAATGTCATTGTTCCCGAAGTGTCAGTAATTACCAATATTGGCTGGGACCATATGAACCTGCTGGGCGATACCCTGAGCGCTATTGCCTATGAAAAAGCGGGCATCATTAAAGCGGAAGTTCCCGTTATAATTGGTGAAACCGCCGAAGAAACGAAACAGGTCTTTGAACAGGTGGCCGCTGAAAAGAATGCGCCGCTGGTTTTTGCCGATACACAACGGTATGTGGCCGAATGGAAATATGACCATCATCAATTGATGCTGCAGGTGGCTACCTCCGGTACTGATGTACGCAATTCGTATCAACTGGACCTGCCCGGCTATTATCAAACCAAGAACTGTATTACCGTTCTGGAAGTAATTTATCATTTACAAAAGGCCGGGTATAAAATAACGGAAGAACAGGTGCAGCAAGCCTTACGACAGGTGAAAAAACTAACCGGCTTGCATGGCCGGTGGGAAGTGATACATGCCAATCCCGTGGTAGTGCTCGATGTAGGACATAATGAAGATGGGATCAAACAGATCACCGCGCAGATAGAATTGAGCGATTACCAGCATTTGCATATAGTGATCGGATTGGTAAAGGATAAGGAAATTGAAAAAGTGTTGACTTTATTACCCAAAGAGGCTACTTATTATTTTACCCGCGCACAAATACCCCGCGCCTTGCCGGAGAACGAATTGGCTGCCCGGGCACATGCTGTTGGTTTAAAGGGTCATTCCTATGTAGATGTAAATACTGCCGTGAAGGAAGCTATGCACAGAGCTGATAAGAAAGATATGGTGCTTGTGTGTGGAAGTGTGTTTGTAGTGGGAGAAGTTGAAATATGAGGTAGTAAGTATAGTTGATAGAGTTGACGGAGTTGACACGTTAATAAGGAATACAAAATAATAAAGGGCCAAAGTTGTTGTAAGCAGCTTTGGCCCTTCACTTATATCAAAATTTCATACTTCCTATTTCTTACCTCCTGCTTCGGCACCTTAAAATTTCAATTCTCCTAACTTCGCCAAAGCATACATCAATGCCGTCACATGCATGCTCTGAATGATCTGATTATCGCGTAAAAGTTGTTTTAATTCCTCCATCGATACCAGGTGGATCTCGATATCTTCATTATCATCGAATTCCTGATCTTTTACTTTTTTGCCACCTGTTACCAGGTACATGTGCATCCAGTTGTTGTTGGTAGAAGGGTTGGCGCTTGTTTTACCCAGGTATTCATAATGGGTAAAGGCATAACCGGTTTCTTCCAACAGCTCACGGGCAATGGCATCTTCATAATTTTTATCGGTATCATCTACACAACCACCGGGAATTTCAAGATGGGTCTCTCCCAGCCCGTGCCGGTATTGTCTTTCCAAAATGATCTTTCCATCTTCTGTAAGTGCTACCGCAGTTACCCAGGTAGGAAATTCATATACATAGTACGGGGTGACCAGTTTGCCATCGGGCCGCTCACAGGTATCCTTCCGCACAGTGAACCACATATCTTTAAATAAATACTCTGATTTTAAAGTCTTCCACTTAAGGTCTCTCATTATACTTGTTTTAATCGGCCTGCAATCGTGAGACGTGAAACGTCAAACGTGAAACGGCAACCCCGGTCCTTCGCTACGCTCAGGGCCGTGAGTCGGCAAACGGTCCCGGCTGAGCCGGGATGGATTGGCAATGGAATACAACCCAATGCTCCACGGTGCGCGTGTCGCGGATTCAGAACGCTGAACTAACAAACTAAAAAACTAACGAACTAATAACTTACCATTTCATTCTTTCTCTTAACGACGTAATATGCGCCACATGGTGACGGCCATGCCAGGAGTACATACCCAGGAGGTAATACAGCGTCATTTCCTTTTTATGCTCTGGATGGAATACGGTGCGGTTCCAGGCTTCTGCCGGCAGGTTCAATAAAGCGGAATGCCAGCGCGTATGCAGGGCATACAACAAGGTGATGGAAATATTGATGGGCACTGCTTTTACATCATTCAATTCGGCCCATAATGCTTCTTCGTAAGGCTTTATGGCGGGATTGGTTTCTGTTAACCCCAGTTTGAACCGGATATAGGCGTTCATATGACTATCGGCCACATGGTGCACCACCTGTTTTGCATTCCAGCCACCCTCCCGGTAAGGGGTGTTCAGTTGTTTTTCATCCAGGTTTTCAATGGCTGCTTCAAGCATACCAGGTAAGAACTGAATATCCTGCAGCCATTCGCGTTTTTGTTTGTCGGAAAATGGTTGCGGTTCATATTTACCGATGGGATAACGTAAGTCCATATGAATGTGCAAAATTGAATATGTGAAAATAAATACAACGCTAGTTACTTCGCTTGAGCTTCTGTAACCGTGCCACGGTTAACAGCAATTATTTTTCTTCCCTAAGGGCGTGTCCTGTTAAATGAATAAATACATCTTCCAGGTTTGCTTTCTTCACTTCTTTGGGCCGTTCAAAACCGGTAGCTACCAGGTCGTCGATCAGTTTATCGGGGGTAGCCAGGGCAATGATCTTTCCCGAATCGATGATGGCAATGCGATCGCATAGCACCTCGGCTTCGTCCATATAGTGCGTGGTAATGATAACAGTAGTGCCTTTTGCCCGGATCGACTGTATGAGGTCCCACAGATTGCGGCGGGCCTGCGGATCGAGCCCGGTGGTGGGTTCATCCAGGAAAATGATCTTGGGGTCGTTGATGAGCGTGGTGGCAATGGAAAAACGTTGTTTCTGACCACCGCTCATGTCTTTGAATTTGTTTTTGGCCTTGTCTTCCAGGTTCACCATTTTCAAGAGCTCGTGGGCATCTACATTCCGGTTGTACAAACCGGCAAACAGGTCGATCAGTTCAACCAGGTTCAACCCGGGATAGAAACCGGAGGTTTGCAATTGAACGCCAATGATCTGTTTAATAGAATTGGGCTCTTTATCGAGGTTGAATCCATTTACCAATACTTCACCTGAGGTTTTTTCGCGCAGTGTTTCAATGATCTCGAGGGTGGTTGATTTACCGGCGCCATTGGGACCGAGCAAACCGAATATCTCCCCTTCATTCACCTCGAAACTGATGCCTTTTACTGCCTCGAAACTGCCATAATTTTTTTTGAGGTCTTTTACGGAAATGATCACCTTGCTCATGTACTATTCCTGAATTTGGACCACAAGATAGCCCGAAAGTTTGATTCCAGATAGACCGGATTTATAATATCAGGGGAGCCACTTGTCGTGAATCGGCAATCCGCAATCGGCAATTGGTTCGCGAAATTCGGACCTTTCTTCATTCATCATTTTCAATCCTTCGCTTTCGTTTAGGATCTTATAATCTGAACTAAAGAACTCAATAACTAACAAACTAAAAAACAGGTTACTTAGCAAAGAGTTGTGTAAAGTATAACTGGTTCTGCATATTACGCGTAACCCCTATTCCGGTATACTTGAAATTGCCTTCCATATTCTTACGGTGTTCAGGACTTTTGATCCAGCCGTTCACTACGGCACTGGCCGACAGGTTACCATAAGCTACATTTTCGCCTACCTGGCTTGAGCCGGGTACTTTTTCCATCACATATTTCATGCGAAAAGAAAAGCCCTGGTGGCCAAAAGGGATGCGATGGGTGCCCATATCCATACTATGCCGGCGGGCCTGGTATTCCATGGCGGCATTGTTTTCCAGCGGGGGCAGTTTTTTTGATTTGCGGTAATCGTTCACCAGACCGAGAATATCCCGTTCCATTCCCGGCGCCGGGTTGGCTTCCACAACCGGCGTAGTAGGCGTTACCACCACTTTCTTTTCCGGGGCAACGTCAGCTGGCTTTGTACTGCCGGCCTTGGGAGCGGTTTTGGGAATGGTATTCATTCCACTGCTGTAGGCGGTGTTGCTGGTTGTTGTTGATCTTGATGATTTACAGCCAGCTATTGTTAAGAAAATACTAATGAAAATTATATTAGAACCGATGAGTCTGACCATATCCCTTTTCATGAAGTTACTTTGAAGCAGAAATGCGAATTCTATACCAGAATTTCGTGGGGAAAGTTAAAAGGGCAATAGGCAATAGGCAATGGGCAATAGGCAATGGGCAATAGGGAATACACCTCAGCGCGGAAAAGGCAAAAGGCAGACGGCAGAAGGCAGAGAGGAATACACCTCAGCGCGGAAAAGGCAGAAGGCAGAGAAGAATACACCTCAGCGCAGAAAAGGCAAAAGGCAGACGGCAGAAGGCAGAGAGGAATACACTTCAGCGCGGAAAAGGCAGAAGGGCAGAGAAGAATGCACCTCAGCGCGGAAAAGGCAAAAGGCAGACGGCAGAAGGCAGAGAGGAATACACTTCAGCGCGGCGGAATACAGCCGCAGGCTAAAATGGCGCTCCGACGCGTCGGAGTGCCTCCCGTTAATAAGGCAGTGGGCAGTGAATTTTGGCGGCGCAAGATAGTTATTAGTCTAAATAGTCGCGAGTCACGTTTGCCGTTTGCCGTTTGCTGTTTGCTGTTTGCCGTTTGCCGTTTGCCGTTTGCCGTTTGCTGTTTGCCGTTTGCCGTTTGCCGTTTGCCGTTTGCCGTTTGCCGTCTGCCGTTTGCCGTTTGCCGTTTGCCGTTTGCCGTTTGCCGTTTGCCGTTTGCCGTCTGCCGTTTGCCGTCTGCCGTCTGCCGTCTGCCGTTTCACTCAAGAACAGCCCAAAGCAAAAAGCCTAAAACAGGGTTACTGCTTTAGGCATTTAATTATATAGTTTATAAAGTTTTAGGCTTTGGCCTTTAAACCAAGACATTCATCCAGTTCATCCATCATCCCACGGCTGCCAATAAACATCGGACTGCGCTGGTGCAGTTCGGTTGGTTGTACATCCAGTATCCTGTCCTTTCCATTGGTAGCCCGGCCTCCGGCCACTTCTGCAATAAATGCAAACGGATTGCACTCATACAGCAAACGCAGTTTGCCCTTGGGTTTATCAATAGTGCCCGGATACATGAATATACCGCCTTTGATCAGGTTGCGGTGTACATCAGCTACCATGCTGCCAATATATCGTTGCGTATACGGGCCACCGGTATCCTTATTCTTTTTCTGGCAAATGTTAATGTATTTCTGAACTGCCTGATCGTACTGGAAGAAATTACCATGGTTCACAGAGTAGATCTTTCCGAACTCAGGACATTTGATATTGGGATGGCTTAAACAGAATTCACCAATAGAGGGATCAAGCGTAAAACCATTTACCCCCCGACGGGTAGCATACACCAGCATGGTAGAGCTGCCATATATTATATACCCGGCGGCCACCTGATTTCTGCCAGGTTGCAGAAAATCTGCTGCGGTAGCAATAGTACCTTTTTCACTAACGCGGCGATAAACGGTAAAAATGGTGCCAATAGACACATTCACGTCGATATTACCACTCCCATCCAAAGGATCGAACAGACAAACGTATTTTGAATTCTTGCTTATTGCATCATTAAAGGCTACATAATCATCCAGTTCTTCACTGGCAATACCGGCGCAGCTGATACCATGTTGCAATACTCCGGTAAACTGGTTATTGGCAAATACATCCAGTTTTTTTACATCTTCGCCCTGTACATTTATAGAGCCCTCATCACCCAGAATATCTACCAGACCGGCTTTGTTCACTTCTACATTTACCCGCTTGGCTGCCAGGCCAATATCGCGTAACAGTCCGCTCAGCTCACCGGTGGCATGGGGAAAATCTCGTAATTGCTGAATCGTAAACTCATCAAGGGTTAATACATTTCTGTTAATAGTGGTCATATTGGCTCTGTTGTTTGGTTAACAGTTGTTAGCTGGCGAAGGTAGGGAAAACAGAAGTAAGAAGTAAGAGGTAGGAAGTAGGAAGAACCTGAATTTTTTAGTTTCCGCCCCTTTTCCGCTTAATATGTCCTACTTCTTATTTGTTACTACTTACTTCGTACTTCTTACCTCCTATTTCATACTTCCTATCCCCTACTTCGTACTTCCTATTTCCTACCTCCTACCTCCTGCTTCTATCTCTTACTTTCACTACATTTGCAATCTTATCAATCAGTTACCTAATTATACAAGCATGCAGGTATTTAAATTCGGCGGCGCCAGTGTTAACAGTACGGAAAGAATTCAGCAGGTAGGACATATATTAAAATCATACCAGGGTGAGGAATTGCTGATCGTTATTTCGGCCATGGGTAAAACCACCAATGCCCTGGAAAAAGTAGTAGAATCATTTTA
The DNA here is from genome assembly GCF_017742245.1 of Niastella soli. Taxonomy (GTDB): domain Bacteria; phylum Bacteroidota; class Bacteroidia; order Chitinophagales; family Chitinophagaceae; genus Niastella; species Niastella soli. The sequence goes on along the minus strand of NZ_JAGHKO010000004.1, from coordinate 250,402 downwards.
TGCAGGTAAAAAGGAGGAAGCATTACAGTTGTTCGATGCCATCAAGCAAAGCCACCTTACCACGGCCAAATACCTGCTGGTGAAAACCTACAATGAGGCGTTGGATCAACTTATTAATTTTTTTACGGAAGTAGAATGGCTGTTGCACGATAAACCGGTGCAGGGATTCGATTATTATTACGACCAGGTCGTTTGCATTGGAGAGTTATTGTCGACCGTAATAGTAAGCGCCTACCTTAACGAAATCGGTTTTGCAAATCACTGGACCGACGTTCGGGACATCATTCGTACCGACGATAATTTCCGCGATGCCAATATTGACTGGAATTATACCCGCGAGAAAGTGGAGAATGTGATTGTGCCTTTGCTGAAAGAATACAAAGTGATCGTTACCCAGGGTTTTATTGGGTCAACCGATGAAAATGAAAGTACTACCCTGGGACGTGAGGGCAGTGATTATACCGCTGCTGTTTTTGCGAATTTGCTGAATGCCGCCGGTCAATACATCTGGAAAGATGTGGAAGGCGTTATGAGTGCCGACCCCAAAGCGTTTAGCGATGCACAGTTGCTGCGTGAACTGAATTATGATGAAGTGATTGAAATGGCTTATTATGGTGCGCAGGTGATTCACCCCAAGACCATCAAGCCCCTGCAGAATAAAGGCATTCCCCTGTATGTAAAATGTTTTCTCGATAAAGACCTTGCCGGGACCGTTATTCATAATAAAACACTAAAAGGGCTACCTCCCATTGTTGTGCTGAAACAAAACCAGGCACTGATACACTTACATTCAAAAGATTTTTCCTTTGTAGGGGAAAAACCGGTAGCTGATCTGTACCAGTTACTGGCCGATACCAAAATAAAACCCAACCTCATGCAAACCGGGGCGGTCACCATTCAGGTTTGTTTGGATAATCATACAGAAAAGATAGAAAAGCTGGCCCTTGCCGCTTCTGACTTTTTTGATGTGCAGGTTGAAAAAGGACTTACCCTGCTTACCATCCGCCATTACAATGAAGCCATCTTACAAAAAATGATTTCTGGTAATACAGTAGAATTATTGCAACAGACACCACAAACGGTGCAGGTTGTTTTAAAGAAGGCATAGTTTATAAGTTATTAGGTTATTAGGTTTTTGAGTTAAAATTTATCAGGATAATGAAATTTGTTTTGAAGTATAAATTTAAAGAACCTAATAACCTAATAACTATTTCAAGTATTTATCAATATCCAGTTTCCCATAAACAAGCTTGTCTTTAGCCAGCTGCATATATAATATAACCTCCCGCCATCTCATTGACCACGATTCTACTGATCGCCAGGTAAACAATCGGCGGATGGGCAACAGGTCATATTCATAGGCGTTGAAGACCAGGTTCAGCGCCTCCATATATTTTTTTTGTTTGGCAGTTACCTTGTAAAACACCCGCTTACCGATACACATGTGTGAGAATATTTTAAATTCTATCCCCCGCAAAAAAATAAATGCAGTAGTGTGTATTTGTATCGGGTAATTGGTGTGGTCTAATGGCGTATCAGGCGGTAACTCCACTACCCTGCCCTGATTTATATTTATATGATAAATGTATTTGGTGGTATTGCCCGCTGAAAGCACATAAGTAAAATGCACATTTTTGAAGTACCGCCTTACAAAGAATGGCAGCGTAGCACTAAACTTTTCAAAATATTCTACTACCACCTGTTTATCTATCTCAGCCCGGTTTTCCTGTAGATAGAATTTTTCCAGGCTTTCAGATTGTTGCTGTAAATAATCGGCCAGTAAGGTAGTACGGTTGGTAAACCAGTCTTTATCGCTGATGGTAAAACCGGAAGCAGAAGACCAGCTATCGCCCGATACCATTACTTTTACCTGGGGCGATTGGATCTGATGTTGTTTAAAATAATCTTCCACCAGCAAAGGATGTTGTATGTATTGGTTAAAATGAAAGGAATCTTTATGTAAATGACAATGGTTGCTGGCAAATGGGATGGCATATTTGGCCCGGGTGGCCCTGGCCGTTTGTGCAAATTCCTTTATATACCGTTCCAGGTCATCAACGGGGGCGCCGGGTTCATCAACTATTTCGTACGACAGGCGCTCATTGGCCGAGCTATGACTTCTAAAAACAAAATCTATAGGTTGGTGTTTGCGAACTATTTGTTTCAGGGTAAGACCCATATGTTTGCTATCGTTCAGATTGAGCAATTTTACTCCATCACATTCAATCAGCAGGGCGCTGTCGAGGAACATCCAAAACTGGTATGAGGTAATACTGAAGTGGTCGTCGATCTGAAGCCGTTCGCCATGTTTTAATTCAATGATATTATTGTAGCCCAGATAAAACAGATCGTCTTTCATCCGGGTGTAATTACCCTTGGGAACTATGATGGGAATATTGGGTCTGAACTTTTTTAATGAATCGCCGTGAAAGTGGTCCCAGTGAATATGGGTGAGGTAAATGAAATCGGGTTGCAGGGAGTTGATCAGCTCTTTACTAACCGGCGGATAATTCCACCACGAACGCCAGTAACTGCTGCCAACTAACCAGGGGTCGCATATCAATGATTTGCCCGATTTATTTTTTACTAATAAACCGGCATGGGATAAGATTTTGAATTCCATTGCTGAGCCGTTTAACGCTACTAAAGTTACAATTATAACAGTTAAATACAAGTGAAGCAGGTGGGTATTTTAGTGGTATTCAGGGCACTACCCTTACACCTGTGCGTCATGTATTGTGAATATTCATCAAGTTATCGGTTGCTGGTTTCAGGTTACCAATTACAGGGCTTTTGGGTCCGGTATGTTGAATGATAGGTGGGGCTTGGCGAAGGAGGGGCGTAGGCGAATTGCCGATTTAAGCTATCTTGCATTTTGAAAATTTAATAATATATAGCGATTATGGCGTCAACTCTTGCTTTTTACGAAGAGAAAGTGCAGCACTATACAAATGCATTGGAGCGGTTAAAACCGTCTGTAACGGCGGTAGCGGCGTTGCGTATGGCTTGTTTTGCCGGTTTTGCCTGGGGCGTTTATAAATGGATCAGTGTTCATAATTCCGCCTGGATGATCGCCACGGTGTTACTGGCTATTGGTTTTGCAGTTCTCGTGCGGATTGCCTGGCGTTTGAACGATCGCAAGGCCTTACTTGAAAAGTTGGTGTTCATTAATACCAATGAGTTGAATGTGTTGCAAAATAAACCCAACCAGTTTGGCGATGGCAATTCCTTTCTTTCATACGGCAGTATTGCTGGTGACCTGGATGTTTTTGGTCCCGGTTCTTTATATCTTTTATTGAACCGTACTACCACCTGGCATGGCACCCAGCTGCTGGCCAGGCAGCTGGCAGATCCCCTGCTGGATGCAGCCGCTATCACTTCGCAACAGCAGGCTGTTCAAACATTAAGTACACAACGGGAATTAGGGCAGTTATTAACGGCCCATGGATTATTGAATGAGGAGAAAGAAGGCAACCTGAATGATATTGGCAGCTGGTTACAACAGCCGCATATTATATACGGCAATCGTTTCATCAAGGTGCTGCGATTCCTCACGCCTTTGTACAGTACTGTATTTCTCATTGGTTGGTTGTATACCGGGAACTATGCATTTCTTATCCCGATTGTTTTTATCAACTGGAGCATCATAGGCACTTACGCAAAACGTATACAGCAACAACATACCCTGCTGGGAAAAAAGGAAGCCATCCTGAATCAGTATGCCACCATCCTGTCCCATTTCGCTAAAGTGGAAACCGGTAGTTCGGTGCTGTTAAAAAAAGAAAAGACACAGGCTGTAGAAGCGCACCAGTCGGTAAAAAAGCTGTCGCGGTTATCGGCCATGTTCGATCAGCGGTTGAACCTGTTTGTAAATATAGTGCTGAACAGCTTTTTTATGTACGATATCCAGTGTTTGTGGGCCCTGGAAGATTGGAAACACCAGCATAAAGACGGGTTTAACGAATGGATCCATTCTGTGGGAATGATCGAATGCCTCAACTCCCTGGCCACTTTTGCTTTTAATAATCCTGATTATAAGTATGCAACAATAAATACTGAGACGCTTGCGCTAAGCGCCACTCAACTGGCGCATCCCCTCATCCCTGCCGAAGGGCGTGTTGCCAATGATTGTTCTTTCGGCGTTCAGGAAAAACTGGTGCTGGTAACGGGGTCAAATATGTCGGGCAAGACCACCTTTTTACGTACGCTGGGCATTAATCTCATCCTGGCACAATGTGGTGCGCCCGTATGTGCGGCTTCTTTTGCTTTTACACCTATGGTCATTCGTGGTTCCATCAGGGTGAGTGATAGTTTACAGGAACATACGTCCTACTTTATGGCTGAATTAAAACGGTTGCAACAGATCATTCATTTTCTGCAACAACAAACCGTTCCGGTATTGATCCTGATCGATGAGATTTTACGCGGCACCAATTCGGAGGACAAGACCCATGGTTCCGAACAGTTCATAAAAAAGCTGGTGCGGTACCGGTGTTTAACGCTTTTTGCCACGCACGACCTTGCGTTGAGCCGTTTGGAAGATGAACTGCCAGGACAGGTGAGTAATTATTGTTTTGAAAGCACAATTCGCAATGGGGAGTTATTATTTGATTACACCTTGCAACGCGGTGTGGCCAAGAATAAGAATGCGTCGTTCCTGATGGAGAAGATGGAGATCATTTGATGTTTTAATGGCATATACCGCTGCGCGGCAGGAATAGGAAATGTCAGCTAAGCAAACAGTACGCGTGAGGTAAAAATGCAAATCAAAAATAGGATTACCTGGCAATTGCGGTTTTAGCTGTTCTCATAATCGTTGCGAAAAGTCCCCCGACAACATAACTCGTCGGGGGCTTTTTATTTATCTTTTATTTGGTGTAGTAGAATTTTATTTTACCCGGGGTTGAACCTGTTTCGCTAAACTCACATTCAATTGGCATGCCTGCATTGTTGTAACTGTAGGTATACGTGATGGCGCCCCTTTTAAGGAAGGTGCCGGCGTTTAAGCCTGTTGTTTGAATAATGCCATAGGTATAGTCGGTGATATTGTTTTTATTGATGGCTGGTGTAGGTACACCGCCCGTTATCATAAAGCTGATGGCCGCCTGAACATTCAGCTTGTTTAATGGGTTTGTTTTATTGTCGTACGTTCTGTAAAAAGCGGTCTGGCCATTTGTATTGTCCCATTTTGTCTGCGTGCTTATATTATTGTTGCTGATCAGGCTGGTGTCATTGACAGAAATAAGAAAACCAAGTCTGCTATCATAAGTGACAGTTTGGGCAATAGTTTTATCGCTGAGCCATTGGCGTTTTTTGGTAGTGTAACAGTTGCAATGGCTAGCCGGCATAGAATCGGTTACTGACCTGCCGTTATTATCGTAGAAATGATATATGTCTTCAGTGACATCTGTTGGAACGGAGCCTGTGCTCCTGTAGGGCAGCTGTTCATTGCCATTATAAAGGAACTTCTTAGCTATTGAATTAGGGGCTTCAATTTTTCCGTTTACAGAATCTCCTTTAGCATACGTGATCTCAGTAATGCGGTTGAGGTTGTCGTAGTGATATTCAAAAACCTCAATATACTGTTTGGGTTGGGTATAAGTAAATACAATCACCTTTGCCAGTTTTGTACCGTTTGGGTCAAGTACCACCGTATCAGTACCAGTACCTGGCCCAGGGTCTGTGCCAGGATCGTCTTTTTGTGGGGTGCATGAAAATACAAGGGAAATGCATAGCATAAATGCCAGGTAACGCATGGTCAAGCTCGATTTCATAAAGGGGATTCAGTTTTTGGTTTGGTTGATCAATTTTAAAGAGGGTTCGTTGCCTTGTATATAAATTTTTCAAGCTGGCGTCTGTGTCTGAGTATATGCACAATGGCATGTTCCATCATTTGTTCTATATCATATACCTGGCCCCAGCCAGCCTTTATTTTTAATGCGGTGTCGAATTGTTCCAACTCATCATCTTTGAATTCACTGAGCACTTTTTCAGTGAATGAAAAAACTTTGGTCAGGTCAATGAGGTATTCCTGTACTGTGGGATGAAAGCTTTTTGCGCGACGGGTTAAGTTATGATCTTTTAAATTATGAATACTGGTAGCATACCCATATCCGGAATGCACTACATGCGATAAAATGGTTTGAATGGACCGGCAATTCTCATCAGCTGTATCAGGATCAATGATTTTGGTCAACAAAGTATCGTTGATGTTGGCGATCACCGCTTTTAAGTCATCAATGGCGCGCTCGTATTCATCCAGTAGGGCGCCAATAGCACCAGGGCGGTAATTTTTATTCATATTATTAAGGTTGACCTCGTTTTATAGCATAAGCCAGGTCCTAATATAGGTAATATAACAGGGATTAGCGTTTTTGACTGGCCACAAGATATAAATCTGGTTTAACAAATGAAAGTTAATTCGCTTAACCCTGCCTGAAAATACACCCCCCCCGGCATTATTGCGCGGGGAACTTTTTTTTTTTGTCAGTTGGTATAATAATATTTTATAAGGGCGTAATTGTTGCCTGAGCCCGTTTGACATTCAACCGGCAGGCCCACGCTATTGTATTGATATATATTGGTAATATTGATCTCGAATTTAGAAGCCGAGCTGTTGTCTATAGTATTAGTGTATGATGCCCCGATAACATTGTTTTTACTGTAGCCAGGTGAAAGGAATCCTTCAAGTACAGATATTGGCATCGCGGAGCGGATATTTAAGGTATATAATGGATTAATGTAGGCGTCATACCAAAAAGAAATTTGAACATGTCCCAGAAGATAGTCATGATAGAATTGCATGGATATATTGTTGTTTAACAGGATGCATGAGTCTGTAAGCTTATTGGCCGGGCCGCCATAAGTCAACAATTTATCGTCTACCCAGTTGTATTTACGTAGGGAATAGTTATTGCTACTATAGGTAGAATCAGCTATCAGCCTGTTGCTGTTATCATAAAAATAATAAGTCTCCCTGCTGTTAGAATTTTTCCGTTCGTAAGTAGATTTATAGGGCTGTTGCGCTGCTCCATTATAAAAGAACTTCTGAATTCCAGAGTTTTGTGTTATCCATTGTTGGTTTATGGAATCTTCCTCTGAATAGGTTATCTCGGTTACCCGATTAAGGCCATCATAGTTAAACTCATAGATCTCATTATATGACCTGTATGGTGGATTGCTGTGCGTATACTTAGAAATTTTGGATAATTTGAATTCGTTGAGAGCTGGTTTGTCTTTTTTGCAGGATGAAATAGTTAAGGCACTTAATGCCAGAACCAGGAAAGAAGTAGTTTTCATGGATGGTTTTTGTTGAGCCACAAGATATAAACAGCCCTTTAAAAATGAAAGAAAATTTCCCTTACAATAATCAGGCACAAGCGGACGCTTGCGCTACTATTGTAGAACTAAAAGGATGACCTGTCAGACCGCATAAGCCTGCTGAAAGTTTAAGATCCGATGGCGGGCCTTACAGGTCACCCCTCCCTGGTGTAAGCGGATGCTTGTGCTAAAGGGTAAATTAAAATCCCCCGTCCGCCAGCTGGCGGATCGGGGGATTGTCGTCTTTTATATAATCCTCGTCCCTTATTTCACTTCTTCAAACTCGGCGTCGGTCACGTTTTCGCCGCCACCCTGGTTGCCGCCTTGTTGTTGGTTACCACCGGCTCCGGGTTGCTCGCCACCAGCTTGTTGGCCTTGTGTGGCTTTGTACAACTCTTCGCTGGCTGCTGTCCAGGCGTTGTTCATTTCAGTTGAAGCGGCATCAATGGCCTCAATATCCTGTGATTTGTGCGCTTCTTTCAATTTGTTCAGCGCAGTTTCAATAGGCGCTTTTTTATCGGCCGGGATCTTATCACCATATTCTTTCAGTTGTTTTTCTGTTTGGAAAATCAAACTGTCGGCCTGGTTAATTTTATCGATCTTTTCGCGGGCAGCCTTGTCGCTGGTCTCATTGGCCTTTGCTTCGGCTTTCATTTTTTCAATTTCCTCTTTGCTTAAACCGCTACCGGCTTCAATCCGGATCTTTTGTTCTTTACCAGTGCCCTGGTCTTTTGCGGTTACATGCAGGATACCATTGGCATCGATGTCGAAAATAACTTCGATCTTAGGTACACCACGTGGCGCAGGTGGAATATCTGTTAACTGGAAGCGACCGAGGCTTTTGTTCTGATTGGCCAAAGGACGTTCGCCTTGCAGTACATGAATTTCAACACCGGGCTGGTTATCGCTGGCTGTTGAGAATATTTCAGACTTTTTGGTCGGAATGGTTGTATTGGCAGTGATCAGCGGGGTCATTGCATTACCCAGTGTTTCAATACCGAGGCTCAGCGGTGTAACGTCGAGCAACAGTACGTCTTTTACTTCACCGGTCAATACCGCACCCTGAATAGCAGCACCAACGGCTACCACCTCATCGGGGTTCACGCTCTTGTTGGGTTTCTTGCCAAAGAATTTTTCTACAATTTCCTGTACTTTAGGAATACGGGTACTACCACCTACGAGGATCACTTCATCGATTGCTGAAGTAGATAAACCGGCATCTTTCAGTGCCTGTTCGCAAGGTTTCAAACAGCGTTCGAATAATTTATCGGCTAACTGCTCAAATTTGGCACGGGTCAATTTTTTAACCAGGTGTTTGGGCACGCCGTCAATAGCTGTAATGTATGGGAGGTTGATCTCTGTTTCAGTTGAAGAAGACAATTCCACTTTGGCTTTTTCAGCCGCTTCTTTCAAACGCTGTAAGGCCATAGGGTCTTTGCGCAGATCAACATTTTCGTCATTTTTGAATTCTCCGGCTAACCAGTCCATGATCACTTTATCGAAGTCGTCACCACCCAGGTGGGTATCACCATTGGTTGATTTTACTTCGAAAACACCATCGCCCAGTTCCAGTACAGAAATATCGAATGTACCACCACCAAGGTCAAATACGGCGATCTTTTGATCGTGTCTTCCTTTATCGAGACCGTAAGCCAGGGCAGCAGCCGTAGGCTCGTTCACGATACGGCGTACATTTAAACCGGCAATTTCACCGGCTTCTTTGGTAGCCTGACGTTGTGCGTCGTTAAAATAAGCCGGAACTGTAATTACGGCTTCATTTACTTCCTGACCCAGGTAGTCTTCAGCGGTCTTCTTCATTTTTTGAAGGATCATGGCTGAAATTTCCTGGGGTGTATATAAGCGGCCGTCTATGTCAATACGTACCGTATTATTGTCACCTTTTGTAACTTTATAGCTCCAATGGCTGATCTCTTCTGTCACCTCGTCAAACCTGCGACCCATGAAACGCTTAACGCTCATGATGGTGTTGTGTGGGTTGGTGATTGCCTGGCGTTTTGCCGGATCGCCTACTTTTCTTTCGCCGTTCTTTAAAAAAGCCACTACTGACGGGGTTGTACGGCGACCCTCGTCATTGGCAATTACCACGGGTTCATTACCTTCCATTACTGCCACGCAGCTGTTTGTGGTACCGAGGTCAATTCCTATTATCTTTCCCATATATGCTGAATTTAATGTTCTCTTATGGTTATCAATGATTATGCCGCGGGCTGGCGAGGTGAAAAAATGTCAGGTTAGTGTCAGAAGCTGTCATTAATTTGTTGATTGATAGCACAAATAAGGCAATTTTGGCTATCTGGATGCCGCTTTTTAACCCAATTGAACCTAACAAGCGCTTGTAGAGGCCTGTCATAGTCCTGGTTATACTCATGCCAGATGCACGATTAATTCTAGTGTCATATATCAGATATAGCCACATACCCGTCCAAAATTGCATCGGAATCGCACTAATATTGCATAAGAATGCCACTGAATATGGGGTTTCAGTGGCATTCCAGTGGCATTTCAGTGGCATTCTGAATAGGTAAATGGCCTGTTTTAGTATATCTGGAGTGAATCTGACTGGAATAAGAACAGAATAAGACTACCATTTCAGCAAACCGCTGGAACGGAATCCTTATCAACCCGTTAACGCTCTTTCCTCTCGTCAACTGATCAACCGGTCAACTGGCCACCCAGTATTTTTACCAAAACATCACGTATTACTTCCTTTTTTTATTAATGAATGTCTATATATCTTCACGCCCTCATTCCCTCTATACCCGCCGGTTAAGCGCTGATAAAGCCCTTTATACCGGTATTCTTCAATTTGAACGATTAAACCGTAAGTAGAAACTCTTGGTTTTTGAAATCCGGCATTCCCTTTGGAAGTAAAGGGATTGTCAAATCAATGTCCCTTAAAAATAACTCCTTATGCTTTTTCAGTTCTGGGCCCTATTTGCCATTCTAACTGCCTGTGTAGTCGTGTGCGATCGAAAATTCAACATGTTGCGCGACCTGAGCAAAGTCAATCCCCGTCCTTACAGCTGGTCGCGGGTTCAACTGGCCTGGTGGTCGCTGATCATTCTTACGGTATTTACCACCGTTATCATTCAAACCGGTCATGCGCCTAACCTGCATTATTCAACCCTGGTGTTACTGGGTATCAGCGCCGGTACTACGGCCGTGGCCCGTGTCATTGATCTGGGTGATCAGCAGAATGCGTTGATCTTCCGGCATCAGGACATAAAGACCACCAATTTTATCCTGGATATTCTATCCGATCAAAACGGGGTCAGCATCCAACGGTTCCAGGCAGTTTTATTTAACGCCATTTTTGGCATCTGGTTTATTGCATCGGTGCTGGGTAACCTGGGAGATCCCGGCTTTTGTATCAATGATTTTGCCAAAGGCGATCCTAACCTGGCCAACTGTCTGCTGCATTCAACCGATTTTATAATTCCAATTATCGGCGACAATAATTTGATCCTGCTTGGATTAAGTTCGGCTACGTATGCTGCATTAAAGATCACAGAAAACAAAGGAACTGCTTCTGAAGCCCTGACGGAGAAAGTGGTGGATGAAGCCTTGAACACGCCTGCACAGGGTTAAAACGAATATATGAACATCACATCAGTAGCAAGTCCCAACTTTACACAGGGAAGAAGGACTTACCGTCCCGAAGCCATTGTTATTCATATTATGGATGGCACACTGAAAGGTACCGATAGCTGGTTCATGAGCCCGTTGTCGCAGGTATCGAGCCATTATGGTATTGGTAAGAATGGCGAGGTACATCAATATGTCGATGAAACCGAAACTGCCTGGCATGCCGGCCGCATTCATGACCCTACCTGGCCCCTGATCAAAAAGACAACGGATGGGATGTTCATCAATCCCAACTACTATACTATTGGGGTGGAACATGAAGGCAATGAAAGCAGTGAATGGACTGATGCTATGTATGCCACCAGTGCTGAACTAATACGAGGCATATGTCAGCGTTGGAGCATTCCCGCTGATCGCCTGCATATTATAGGACATCATGAAATTTATTCTTTAAAGAACTGTCCGGGTCTTAAGGTGGATATGGATAAACTGATCGCATTGGTGAATGGCAGTGCTCAGGTGGTGAACGGACAGATCAGCAAAACCGAAAAGTTTGGCAAAGTTACTACCCTTACCCGGTTGAACCTGCGGGCTGGTCCGGGTAAAGTATACAAAATAACCAATATGGTGAATGCCGGCATTCAACTGGCCTATGATGGTTTTACCATGCAGGGCGAAACAGTGAATGGCAATGGCAAATGGTTTTTTACCGAAGAAGGGAATTGGTTTTGGAGCGGGGGTGTTAAGTAGTTTGGGGAGTTGATCAGTACAGCTGATCAGGTTTACAAGATGATATAAACGATAGAGGTTTGCCGTTTGCCGTCTGCCGTTTGCTCTCGGCTGAGCCGAGACCGTTTGCCGTCTGCCGTCTGCCGTTTGCTCTCGGCTGAGCCGAGACCGTCTGCCGATTCACGATATGAGTCTCGAAGTTCAAGAATCCATTGCCCATTCCCCATTGCCCTTCTTCTTGATCATTATCAATTACAGAAATATACAATGAATAAAAAATAGTTTATAACTTGGAACCTCTTTGTTAACGCCTGCCATTGAACGCATGCTATTACTGGTTTATAATTCCGTACAACTACCCTGAAAAGATCAGTAATTCCCGGTTGCCTGTTTACTCCTACCCTACCTAATTTTATAATAACCATCTTTTACATTTTACCTGAAATCAGACTTCCTTCAGGAAGGAAGGAGTTCTAATTGTATTTGCCATGAAGCGTCTTATAACCTGCAGCGATGGGACCTGGAATAAACCGGGCAATATTGATCGTGGTCAACGGGTGGAAACCAACGTTGAAAAAATGTATCAATGCATATGCCCGTATGACAATTCAACAAAAGTGCCCACTCCACAACTCAAATTTTATGATAAAGGTATCGGTACCGGTTACTCCTGGAAAGCCAATTTATTGGGTGGCATTACAGGCGCTGGTATTGATAAGAACATAAAAGACATTTACACTTTCCTGATCACCAACTACGAACCAGGTGATGAAATTTATCTGTTTGGTTTTAGTCGCGGCGCCTATACGGCTCGCAGTATTGGCGGACTGATCCGTAATTGTGGTATTCTGAAACCGGATTACCTTGGTCTGGTTGATAAAGCCTACGACCTGTACCGCATGCGTGATGAGTATACCTCACCCGAATCTGATATGATGACAGGTTTCAGAAAACAATATGCCCGTGAAGATGTAACGCCTATAAAATTTATTGGCGTATGGGATACAGTGGGCAGTCTGGGTATTCCCCTGCCCTGGTACCGTGTCTGGAATATGAAAAAATACCAGTTTCACGATGTTACCCTGAGTAGTTCTGTCGAAAACGCCTTTCAGGCATTGGCCATCGATGAAAGAAGAAAAATGTTTTCTCCTGCTTTGTGGGAGCTGAGCGATACGGTTAAAAACAATCCGCACCATCCGCAGCAGGTTGAGCAGCGCTGGTTTGCCGGTGTACATAAAAACATCGGTGGCGGTTATGCCGATACCGGGTTAAGTGATCTGGCGTTGAAATGGCTGGGGATGCAGGCCAACAACATTGGACTGTGTTACGACGATAAAGAATTCCAAACCATAAAAGGCAATCCCTGGGGAGAACTGCGTAATTCTTATGCTCCGGCTTTTTGGTTTTGGTTACCCAGATGGCGTTCTATCACCTTGCACGACGACAGCCGTCAGGCCATTGATGAAAGTGTGTTGCACCGCTTTCGTGAAATGTATCAGTACCGGCCGAAGAATTTAAGGAAGCATGTTAAGGAAGAAGGCAATGGGTAGTGATGGGGAATGGGCAATGGGCAATGGGTAATACACCTCAGCGCGGCAGAAGGCAGACGGCAGACGGCAGACGGTCTCGGCTCAGCCGAGAGCAAACGGCAGAAGGCAGACGGTCTCGGCTCAGCCGAGAGCAGAAGGCAGACGGCAAACGGCAAACGGCAGAAGGCAGACGGCAAACGGCAGACAATGTCGTTTGATTTAAGCTTGTTTATTAAAATCCCCTCTTGTGGGAGAGCCAGTCCCGCTTTGTGGGAGGTTGGGGGGATGTGTTTCATTCGACGTCAATCAAAAAAAACACCCCTGTCAGTCAGTGTTTATATGCTACCTGTCGCGGCCTCCCGATGCATCGGGAGAATCCCACCTCAGCGCGGCAGACGGCAGAAGGCAGCGCATGTTGCTTCGAAAAGACGTAAATTAGGTTTCAATAAACTAATTATGCCCATCGCCTCCGACTTATACCAGCGCATTGTTACTGCCAAAGTTTATATTGATGATAATTTTCGGGAGGCGATTGACCTTGACAAAATTGCCGGGAAAGCATGTTTGTCAATGTTTCATTTTCACCGCCTGTTCACTAAGGTGTATAAGATCACCCCGCATCAATACCTCACACAAAAAAGGATCGACAAAGCCAGGGACCTGTTAAACGGAGAAAACCTCACCATTACCGAAGTGTGCAATGAGGTTGGGTTTGAAAGCATCAGTTCGTTTAGTATGCTTTTTAAAAAAGAAATTGGATTTGCACCCACTTATTACCGCAACATGGCCTGGCTAAAACAACAACAGCTAAAGGAACAACCTAAAAAGTTTATTCCCCATTGTTTTATTGAAGGGTACCAGTTGGAGAAGTAGTTGTTTACGCTGATACTTTGGTCAATACGTTTTGCAAATACTCCAGTAAATGCGTGCCGCTCCAGTCGCCTTCATATTTCTCGCCGTTAATAAAAAATGTGGGGGTTTTGTTTACACCGCTTCTAAGTCCACCATAAAAATCTTTTTCTACTTTATCGGTCAACGCCTGGTCCTGAATATCGTTTTTGAAGCGTTCCAGGTCAAGCCCTATCTTATGGGCAAAAAGAAACAGGTGCTCCACTTCCAATGTCTTTTGGTTCTCAAAAATAATATCGTGCATTTCCCAAAACTTGCCCTGTAAAGCGGCTGCTTCTGTGGCTACGGCAGCCGATACGGCATGTGGGTGTACGTTTGAAAGCGGAAAATTCCGGAACACGAATTTTAAATTGTCGCCCAATTGCTGAATAATATCTTTTACAATGGGATATGCACGGCCGCAATACGGGCACTCATAATCGCCATATTTTACCAATTCAAGCGGGGCGTTCTCATTTCCAAAAATATGATCGTTGCTGTTTACGGGTGTTCTTAGCTGTGTCATTAGTTTGTTGATTTTACGTTATCTAATTCTTCCAGTGCATTCAAAATGCCATCGGCGCCGGGGTTTATCCCAACGGGCGACAAATAACTCCAGCGAATGATCCCTTCTTCATCTATCACATACAAGGCACGTTGGCACTCACCTGTTTTTTCATTAAATACCCCATACAATTTTGCTACCTCACCTTTTGGTTCAAAATCGGCCAGCAGGGGGAAATGAAATTTGTGGTCTTCGCTAAACGCCAGGTGACACCATTTGCTATCAACCGAAATCCCTATTAACTGCGCATTGTGTTTGGCAAAATATTTACCCATTTCATTGTACAATGTCATTTGGTCGTCGCAAACTGGGCTCCAGTCTGCGGGATAAAATGCAAGGATCACCTTTTTGTTTCTCAGCTCGCTTAATTTTAAAAGCTGGTCGGGGGTAGAATGTAATTCAAAATCGGGTGCAGGTGTGCCTGTTGGTAACATAGCGTTTGTTTTTGTAGTGACTATAATTGTTTGGCTGTTTGATTCCAGTTTCGGGCGCCTTCTAACATGGTAAGCAGGTTGGTGTTGCCTAATTCACAACCCGAATCGCCACCACGCGCGCCATACGGATCTACCAGGGTTCCTTTTACGCCTGTTGAAGAGGTAATGGCATACAGTACGGTATTGTCTTCCGGTTTGCAATTGCCTTCAAACCGGTGTATTTCATCTACGTGAAAATCTTCGGGATCCAGTCGAAGGTCAAGGTCACCACAATAAAGGCATACTGTTTCCGTAGCAAAATCAGCATGGTAACCTCTTGTTCTGAGGTCAGACAGCGCATCGGTGAGCGAACCATAACTTTTCATATCATATAGGTTTGCTATAATAATAACCAACGAAATGCCAATTGGTTAACAACCTGGCAGCCAATGGACTAATAAAAATGTTGCGACTCTTTTTTCACTGTATTTCGTGAAAACACGAATTGGATCACTAAATAAAAGGAGGGCAGACGGCAAACGGCAAACGGCAGACGGCAAACGGGCGGCCTTCTCCGCCACTGCGCTTCGGCGGGCGAAGGAAAAAGCAATAATCAATAAGACACTTGTTGACCTGATCAATAGCTTTGTTCAAAACTAATAACATATGATCACGAAATTATCACATGCCAGTTTTTTTGTTAGCGATCAGGAGAAAGCCTATGATTTTTATGTAAATAAACTGGGGTTCAAAGTTCATACAGATGCTACCATGGATAATGGTTTCAGGTGGTTGACCGTTACCCCACCCGAGCAACCCGAATTGGAAGTTATTTTATTTCCGGCCACCAGTACGATGAACGGATATGATGAGGAAGTACGCAATGCCCTGAAATTGTTGCTCGATAAAGGAGTAATGGGTGCTGGTGCATTTTATACGCCCGATTGCCGCGCTACCTATGAAGAGTTAAAAGCCAAGGGCGTTCAATTCAAGGGGGAACCTAAGGAACAGTTTTATGGTATTGAGGCCATTATTACCGATGGGTGTGGGAATTGGTTTAGTATGACGCAGCCTAAGTAAGGGCGAGTTGACCAGTTGACCAGTTGATAGAGGAAGGCAATTGCCCACTCACAACTGACAACTCACCATTCACAAAAATCCCCAGTCAGTAATGACCGGGGATCTTCTATTGAAACAAAAGATTGTTTGAATTCTATCCATTGCCCATTGCCTATTGCCTATTGCCCACTGTACTTCTTTCTTCTTCCAATGCTTCCGCTTCTACTATTGTTTCTGCTTCCAGCAACGCTTCTTCTTCAGGCGTTTCTACCTTGAAGGTGAAATTTTTCTGGGTAATAAAACTAAATGCCACTACAATAAATGTGGTCAATATCTTAGCTACGGTAGGATATAAATGGCATTGTTCAACAAACAGCTTTATAAAAATATAGTTCAGCCCCAGACAAATCAATACCATCATAAAATAGCGCAACAGCTGAATGCGTCCACGCAACGTGGAACCCGGAAAAACAATGGTGCGGCTCATATAAAAACCCAAGGGAAAAGTTATGGAGAACGAAACGAGGAAGGCGGCCACATATGGCCTAAGGGTTACAATAGGTGTATGGACCATTTGTTCCTTAAATAAAAAATGAAAGCTGATATAGAAAAGTGAAATATCGAGCAATGTATTTCCCCCACCGCAGGCTGCATACCTAAAGGTTTGTAAAGGCATGAAAGGGCGAAACAAAGGATAAAAAAAGTTTATGACGGCATTAATCAGGTTCTTCACGACTGGTGTTTTGTACGGTACAAAGTTAATTGAATATCAATAATTACGGGTCACGATCTGCAAATGGTGCATATTTTCCCGCACCGGATTGCCTGTTTAGACGGCAAATCATTTTTTAAATAGCGGTTCCCGCCCGCCTATTTTTAATTGTATAATTGACCTGGATCAATAAAATTTAACATTTGTTATTAATATGCTAAAAACGAGCATATTTGAAGCTTGTTTAACCCCTAAGCACCTTTTAGAGCTGTTCGCCCCCGCGGATGGCTCTTTTTTTGGGAAATGGGAAATGGCCCTCGCCAGGGAATAATATATTCCGCCGCGCTCAGGTGTATTACCGTTTGCCGTCTGCCATCTGCCTTTTCCGCGCTGAGGTGTATTCCCCATTGCCCACTGCCCATTGCCCTATTCAATGTCGTTTAGTCAAGCGAAAAGGAGAGCTAAATCACTGCTACCGGAAGGGCTGCAGTGTGCACACATAAACACTGATGATAGGGGTGGGCATTGATTTGATTAACCCGGAATGAAACACAGAGAACCCACCCCTACCCCTCCCAGGAGGGGATTTCTTAACACCCTGCCTCCCGCAAAGCGGGACAGGCTCTCCCAGGAGGGGACTTCTTAATACAAGCATTTACTAAATGACAATGATTGCCCTCCCCTTCTTCCCACCTATTCGCCATTAACTCATCACATTATCTTAAATTTGCTGTTTCAACAAAATCAACGCATGGCAATAGTTCCCGTTATTCAGCAGGCAGTAAGCGAACAGCTCAATAAGTTGTACCAGGTAGACATAGCCCCCTCTTCCATTACGGTCAGTGAGACCAAACCCGAATTTGAAGGGGATTATACCGTGGTGTTGTTTGCCCTGTTAAAAACCCTGAAAAAGAAGCCGGAAGAATTGGGCAATGAGCTGGGGCAGGCCCTGCTGACGGACAATGCCACCCTTTTCGGCGCTTTTAATGTGATCAAAGGGTTTTTAAACCTCGCCATCAGCGACAGTTTCTGGCTGAACTTCCTAAAAGAAAATTACAACGAACCCGCCTATGGCCGTCAGCCACACAACGGCAAACGGGTAATGATCGAATATTCTTCACCCAACACCAATAAACCCCTGCACCTGGGGCATTTAAGAAATAATTTCCTCGGCTGGAGCGTAGCTGAAATTTATAAGGCCAATGGCTATGAGGTGATAAAAACCTGTATTGCCAACGACCGCGGTATTCACATTTGCAAAAGCATGATCGCCTGGCAACAATTTGGCAATGGCGCCACTCCTGATAGTACCGGTATAAAAGGCGACCACCTGGTGGGCGATTATTATGTACTGTTTGGGACCGAACTAAAGAAACAAATGGTGCCCATCAAGGAAAAGAAACTGGCGGAATTACTGGCTGCCGGAAAAACGCAAGAGCAGGCGGAGAAAATAATGGAGGACACCAAACAGGAGCTGGAAAAAGATGCGCCCATTATGCAAGCCGCTCAGCAAATGCTGGTTGACTGGGAAGCGGGTAAACCCGATGTGGTTGAACTGTGGCGCACCATGAACAGCTGGGTGTACAAAGGCTTTGATGAGACCTATAAACGCATTGGCAGCGATTTCAATAAAATATATTACGAAAGCGAGACCTATCTGCTGGGGAAAGACCTGGTAGAAGAAGGCTTACGTAAAAAAGTGTTCTTCCTGAAAGATGATGGCAGCGCCTGGGTTGATTTGACCAAAGACGGTTTGGATGAAAAGATCGTTCGTCGTCGTGATGGCACGGCTGTTTACATTACGCAGGACATTGGCCTGGCTGAAGTAAAACAAAACGAATTCAATTGCGATCTGAGCGTGTATGTGGTGGGTGATGAACAGAACTATCACTTCAAGGTATTAAAGCTTATTTGCCAAAAGCTGGGCATTTCCGGCGCCGATGGTATTTTCCATTTAAGCTATGGTATGGTGGAATTGCCTACCGGTAGAATGAAAACGCGTGAAGGTACCGTGGTTGATGCCGACGATATCCTGGATGAAATGATCCGGGAGGCAGCACGCAAAAGAACGGAAAGAGAAGAAGAGCAAAAAGAAAAAGGCCAGCATAAAACGGAGGAACTGAGCGCTTCAGCACTAAATGAGTTGGATGAAATAGTGGGCGCCGGTGGTTTAAAATTCTTCCTGGTGCGGGTTGATCCCCAAAAGCGGATGATCTTTAATCCCGAAGAGTCGATAGACCTGCATGGTTTTACGGCTACTTTCATTCAATACGCTTACGCGCGTACGCAATCGGTCTTTAGAAAAGAGTTATATACGGGTTCTGATATTGGTACAGACCTGTTACCTCTTGAAAAAGAATTGATCCTGTCGCTGGAAAGATATCCCGAGGTTATTAAACAGGCTGGTGAAGAAATGAACCCAAGTGCTATTGCCAGCTATGTGTTCAACGTGGCGCAGTTGTACAACAGCTTTTTTGCGAAGCATAAGATCATAACAGCTGAAACACCTGCTAAAAAAGAGTTGCGTTTACAGATCAACCAACTGGTAGCCCATGTGCTTAAATCGGGTCTGGCACTGTTGGGGATTCGAGTACCGGATAGGATGTAGGAAGAAGGCAGACGGCAGACGGCAGACGGCAGAAGGCAGACGGCAGACGGCAGAAGGCAGAGGGCAGAAGGCAGAGATGAAAGTCCTTATTGCGGAACCCCGTCTGTATCGGCAGACGGCAGAGAGAAAGACAAAGAATGTTTGAAAAAGCAAATGATATAATAAAAAAATCCCCGGTACACGTGACCGGGGATTTTTTATTGTAAAATTACTTGCATTCAAATCTCTGCCTTCTACCTTTTAGATTCCGGGGATTCGAGTACCGGATAGGATGTAGGAAGAAGGCAGACGGCAGAAGGCAGACGGCAGAAGGCAGTAGGCAAACCCACCCCTACCCCTCCCAGGAGGGGATTCCTTAAAACAAGCATTAACTAATAGAAAATCCCCGGGTCAAAATAACCTGGGGATTTTTATTTCTTTTCTTTTGTATTCTCTATTGCCTATTGCCTATTGCCTATTGCCCATTGCCTATTGCCCTGTATTATATTCCACCAGGCATTTTCTTCTCCTCTTTCAGGTTCTTTAACGAAGGGTCCATTTCAATGGCTTTGTCGCACAGTTGTTGTCCTTTTTCCTTCTCTCCTTTCTTTTGATAACTCAGTCCGATCATGTATAAAGAGTTCGCATTCTTTTTATCGAGCTCGAGTAATTTATCCCAGTAGCTGATGGCGTCGTCATATTTGCCCATGTTGTAATAGGCATCAGCAATGTTGTATAACAGTTCCTGGTCCTGTGGCTTTTTTACCAGCACTTCCTGTAACAGACCCAATCCTTTATCATAATTCTTAACGTTCAGGTAGGCATTGGCGAGGTTCTCTATAAAATCATTACTGCGGGGGTAGCCCTTGGCAGCGGCCCGCTCAAACCAGTAAATGGCTTTTTTATCATCAGGCACTGCGTAGTAAACCAACGCGGCTTCATACATCCAATTCGCTTTACTGCTGTCAAGCGTGATGGCCTGCTCAAAGCAACCAGCCGCTTTTTTGTAATTGCTCATATCAACCAGGCAGCGACCGGCTATATAAGGAACTTCTGCATTTTTAGGATCGTCTTTGTAGGCCAGTTCACAGTATTTCACACATTCGCCATAATTCTCCAGTCCATAATAGCTTTTCACCATAATGTAATTGGCGCTGTTGCCGATCTTTAATTCCTGCATTTTTTTAGCGTACGTGATCGCTTCATTCCACTGGCGGGTATTTAGTGATAACGTAGCCAGTTGCAGTACCGCATCGGTATTTTTATTGTCTGCCTGGTAGGCGCCGCTGAATTTTTCCCGGGCTTCTACATAGCGCCGTTGTTCTATGAGCGACTGTCCCCAGCCCAACAATACTTTGGGCGCTTTGGGTGAAAATTGTGCGGCTTTGGCGAAGTTTTTTTCTGCTTCCCGGTACCGGCGAGCTTCTTGTTCCAGAATTCCTTTTCTATAATAGAATTCTGTACTATCAGTTTGGGAGTAAACACCGTTGGAAATTAATCCCAACATTAAAATAGCGCTAAGGGTTTTCATAGATTTGTTCTTTTCATATATCACAAAAATCTGTTACTTCAATACTATAGCTCCCAACGGCGGCAGGTGCACATTTATTTCATACATATTATCATTTTTATCTAAACTTCTCGTGAAGATCTCCGGATTGAACACATTTCCGGTTCCCCAATATCGTTTGTCATCGGAATTAAAGATCTCACGCCATTCAGATTTCCCGTAAGTATATACTTTCCAGTCGTGCCGCACCACAGGGGTCAGGTTTAAAATGATCAGGAGGTCATTGGCGGGGTCTTTCCCTTTTCGGCGGTAAGCTACCACACATTCGGCCGGGTGGTTCAGGTCAACCCATTCAAACCCATAAATATTAAACTGGTTTTCATACATCGCGGGTTCGTTCCGCAATAAAAGGTTCAGATCGCGTACACAATCCTTCATTAACTGGTGTGAGTCAAATTTTAGCAGGTCCCACTGCAGCTCGCTTTTGTAATTCCATTCATTGGTATCACCAAATTCACTGCCCATGAACAGGAGTTTTCCCCCGGGGTGTGTAAACATATAAGTATACAGGGTACGCAGGTTGGCAAATTTCTGCCATTCATCGCCCGGCATTTTAAAGATCATCGGGCTTTTACCATGTACTACTTCGTCATGACTTAAAGGTAATAGAAAGTTTTCGTCGTAATAATACATCATGCTGAAGGAGAACTTATTCTGGTAATGGCGCCGGTATATGGGGTCCATTTTAAAATAATCCAGTGTATCGTGCATCCAGCCCATCATCCATTTCATGCCAAAGCCCAGTCCGTTATTAACAGTGGGTCGCGATACGCCTGGCCAGTCGGTTGCTTCTTCGGCAATCGTTTGGATATCGTGAAAATCGCGGTAAATGGTCTCATTCAGGTCTTTAATAAAATTTATAGCTTCAATATTGCCATCGCCGCCGTATTCGTTGGGTTCCCACTGGCCGTGGGTACGCGAATAATTTAATTTCAGCATGGAACTGACCGCATCAACCCGAATCCCATCAATATGGAATTTATCGAACCAGAAACGGGCGCTGCTGATGAGAAAGGATTTTACCTCTCCCCTTTTATAGTTGAATACATAACTGTTCCAATCGGGGTGAAACCCTTTGCGCATATCGGCATATTCGTAGGTGTTGGCCCCGTCGAACATAAACAGGCCATGGGCATCGTAGGGGAAATGTGAAGGTACCCAGTCGAGTATAACGCCAATGCCTGCTTCATGAAAAGCATTTATCAGCTCCATAAAACTTTGCGGATCGCCAAACCGGGAAGTGGGTGCAAAATAACCGGTACCCTGGTAACCCCAGCTGCCATCGAAAGGATGTTCCATTATCGGCATAAATTCCACGTGGGTAAATCCCATTTCCTGTACGTAAGGGACCATTAGCTGCCGTAGCTGATCGTATGAATTGTAAGATTCTTCGTCATGTTTATTCGGGCGCATCCAGCTGGCGAGGTGGACTTCATAAATACTGCAGGGTGCTTCCAGTGAATTGTGCTTACCGCGGTTTGACATCCAGTCATCGTCTTTCCAGTTGTAGCCAAGGTCCCAGGTAATGGAAGCCGTGTTGGGTCTTTTTTCCCAGAAATTGGCATAGGGGTCGCCCTTGTCGGTTTTAACGCCCTTGAACCCATCTATATGGTATTTGTATACTTCGCCTCTGGACATTCCGGGAATAAAACCCTCCCAGATACCCGATTTGTCGAGCCGGACAAACAAAGGATGGGTGGTGGGGTTCCAGTCGTTGAAATTGCCGATCACAGATACGGCGGTGGCGTTTGGCGCCCAAACGGCAAAATAGTAGCCTCTTTTGCCCAATACTTCAATTTCGTGTGAACCAAACAGATCGTATAAGCGATAATGGGTACCCTGCTGGAAATTGCGGATGTCATCTTCTGAAAAAAAAGAATAGTTCCATACTGCCCTTGTGCTGTCTACAAAATGAATTTCTTCATATTTTTTTACTTCCATAAGCCTGTTCTGTTTGTTTTGATCCTGTACTTGTCTTGTATATTATGACCAGATATATATGAAACTGCTTTAACGATTAATTAAGATATTCTTTGGTTAAAAACCAAATACATTCCAGACATTCGCTCCATCACCAGGGCGTATCGGACAAATTAACCAAACACGTTAACCAACCACTATGGCTTAATGCCTGTGTCCCTTACTTCCCATGAAGAAAACAACCATACTTCTAGCCTTACTTTTTATTATTTCCGTTCCCGTTTTAGCACAACAAGCCACTCTTAAAGGTACAGTAATTGATACTTCGGAAAAAAAGAACCTTGCCAATACAGTTATTGCATTATTGAGGCCAGCCGATTCGGTGTTGGTTTCTTATACCCGAAGTAATACGGCGGGTCAGTTTGAGCTTCAAAAGTTACCTGCAGGTAAATTTATTGTTATGGTTACCCGCCCGGCTTATGCCGATTACTTCGACCAGGTTGAAGTAACAGCGGGCGCCACCGTTGATCTGGGCAAAATTTCCCTGATCCTGAAGAGCCAGTTGCTGGCAGAAGTTGTAGTACAGCACAAACTGGGCGCTATTCGCATCAAAGGTGATACTACCGAGTACATTGCTGACAGCTTTAAATTGAGTGCAGGGGCCACGGTTGAAGATCTGTTGAAAATTTTACCCGGTATTCAGGTAGACAAAGACGGTAAAATAACCGCCCAGGGCGAAAAGGTACAGAAAGTACTGGTGGATGGGGAGGAGTTTTTTAGCGATGACCCTACCATTGTTACCCGGGGCTTTACCGCCGATGCCGTTGAAAAAGTGCAGGCATTCGATAAAAAAAGCGACCAGGCTACCTTCACAGGTATCGATGATGGACAAAAAACCAAAACCCTCAATGTGCAATTAAAGGAGGATAGAAAGAAAGGGTACTTTGGTAAACTGGAATTAGGCAGCGATGCCAATAAATACTGGAACAACAACCTCATGATAAATGCCTTTAAGGGCAAGCGGAAATTTGCGGCTTATGGCATTATGTCGAATACCGGGAAAACGGGGTTAAACTGGAATGAAGGGATGAACTACGGGGCCAACAATAATGTGGAGGTGGGCTCCGATGATGGCGGAATATCTATCTCTGTTAGCGGTGGAGATGAATTTGGCGGTAGTAATTATTGGGGGGAAGGATTGCCCAAAGGCTGGAATGGCGGTCTCCATTACTCTAATAAATGGAACGGCGATAAAATTCACCTGAACGGTAATTACCAGTATAATAAACTGAATACGGAATCAGAAGGCAATACTTATAGCCAGAATATCTTAAAGGATACCGTTTTGTATACCAATGAAAATGGTAACAGCTTTACCAGCCGTTACCGCAACCGGTTAGATGGGTTGTATGAAGTGCAGATCGATTCTTTTTCTTCCATAAAAATTACGGTGCAGGGTTCGAAGGGAGAAAGTTTTAGTCAAAGTACTTTCCACCAGGAATCGTTGAACAGCCTGGGTGATACCTTAAGCCGCATTGAACGGAAAACCACAACCGATGCCGATAACAAGAATTTCAATTCCACGCTGCTGTTCAAGCAAAAGTTCAGAAAACAGGGGCGGACCCTTTCTATTTCGGCTAAACAGAATTATACCAACATAGTTTCGAACGGGTTCTTTTTCTCAGACAACAACTATTATGAAAATGGGATATTGGATAGTGCTAAAATACTTGATCAGCAAAAGCTGACTGAAAATACCCTCTCTACCATTAACTCCAAGGTCTCTTATACAGAACCGATCAATAAAAGGTCGTTACTGGAGTTTAACTATAGCATAGATAACAATCACCGGAAGGCCTACATCACCACGATGGAGAAAGATGCTTTAGGTGGGAAAGAATATTTGAACAGGATCGATTCGCTGAGCAATGAATACCAGCTAAATGTACTTACCCAATCGGGCGGGATCAATTACCGGTATGCCAAACCCAAAAAGATCAATTTCTCGTTTGGGATGAACATTTCGAATGCGGCTTATACCCGTACAGACATAAAAAGAGATTCTGCCATCAATTACAGTTTTACCAATTATTATCCACAAGCCAACCTGAACTGGACCATGGGTACCAATGGCAATCTGCGGTTCAATTATAACGGAAGCACGCAAGCGCCTTCCCTTAGTCAGATCCAGCCTATACGGGATATTACCAACCAAATGAACATTCAGGAGGGTAACCCCTATCTGAAACAGGCTTTCCGGCATCGATTCGAGGTGTCGTACAATAGTTTTAAATTCCTGTCGGAACGGAGTATTTACTCAGAGCTCAATTATAGCACAACGCAAAATGATTTCAGTACCTATAATTTCCTGGACCTTAAAACCGGTCGTAAAATATCGCGGCCTATAAACGTAGATGGTAATTACCGGGTAAGCGGCTACCTCTCCTATAGAAAAAAAGTAGCCAAATGGGGATTAATGGCTGGTACTAATGCCGAGTTTAACCTGAATCACAATACCAACTTTACCAATGATCAGGAAAATAAGAACGACAGGCAGACCTTTAGCATTGGTCCTAATATAGGTTACCGTAAAGAAAAGAAGGTCGATATCTGGCTGTTCTTTGACTTCGATTATAATGTTTCCAAAACTTCGTTGGCAACCGACAAGGTTACCCGTTACCTTACCCAGGGGCATAGCGTTTGGGTATGGTTAGCCCTGCCGTGGAAACTGGAAACAAACACCGACTGCACATTCAATTTGCGTCAAAAGACCAGTGTGTTTGAAAATAATAATAATTCAATCATTTGGAATGGAAGTATTGACAAGAAGTTCTTAAAGAATGATGCGGGCCGCCTGCGATTTGCTGTAAAGGATATCCTGAACCAGAATATTGGGTTTAACCGGAATATCAACAATAACTTTATTTCAGAAAGAACGTATAATACCATCAAAAGGAATTTTATGTTATCGTTCATCTGGAACTTCAACAAAAATGGAAAACCAATGGGTTTTTAAGAAGAGGCAGAAGGCAGACGGCAGACGGCAGAAGGCAGAAGGTAGACGGCAGACGGCAGACGGCAGAAGGCAGAAGGCAGAAGGCCGACGGCAGAAGGCAGACGGCAGACGGTAGACGGCAGAAGGCAAAGAGAATACCCTGTCCTTCGCTGACGCTCAGGACCGGGTGGCCAATAACTCAAAAACCCAAGAACCCAAGAACCCAAGAACCAAATAACATAAGAACTCAGCACTTAAAATCGTAAATCAATGAAGTCACTTTTTTATATAATAGTAACCATATTATTTTCGCAGGCTGTTTTGGCGCAGCAGCAATTCATCTCACAAGGCAGAATAGAATACGAACGAAAGACCAATCAGCATGCTTTAATGAGTGAGAGCAATTTCTTTGATGAATTGACAAAGTCGAAGTTGCCCAAGTTTGTGACTTTTTATTACGACCTTTTCTTCAAAGACGATCGTACGTTGTTTAAAGCGGGCCGGGAGCCGGAAATAAAACAGGTAAAAACGTGGAATGTATTTGCTTCGGAGAATACCGTTCTTACCAGTTTGGATAGCAATCTTTCTTTAACCCAGCGGGTAATATTTGGGAGCGCCTATCAGGTGTCAGACTCGGTTCGTCATATTGACTGGCGTATTACGCCTGAAATAAGAAAGATTGCCGGGTTCGATTGCCGAAAGGCCGTTGGCCGTATCATGGACTCGGTTGTGGTGATCGCTTTTTATACCGATGAAATACTTACCACTGGCGGCCCTGAGTCTGTAAATGGGTTACCCGGAATGATCATGGGACTGGCCATTCCGCGTTTTCATACTACCTGGTATGCCACCAAGCTGGCGCTGATAGATGTGACCGGGAAAGAACTGGAGATGCCTAAAAAGGGAAAGAAAATGACTGGGAACGAATACCGGTCGCAATTAACAGACATCTTGAAGAACTGGGGGGATGAGACCGAAAAAAAACTGCGCAATCAGCTCTTACTATAAACCCGACGACCTTCCCAATCCATTGCCTAACATATGATTCACGGTTAAATGAATGGACGATAACGCAAGGCAGTTAATTTTGTAAAACTGCCTTGTAGTTTATGGAAAGGAAATTGCTTCATATATTGAGATCGTTGTTGGGAATGAATAAGGATGATCGCCAGCCAGATGCTGACGACTCGAATGTGGATTTGATCAGGGTGAAGTTGAATACTTATATGCTGCAGCATCAACCCTTTTTAAAACCACACTACAAATTAAAAGACCTGGCCGAAGATCTGCAAATGCCTTTGCACCAGTTATCGGCATTTCTGAATAAGCGATTGGGAATGCATTTTACCGATTATTTAAACCAGTTCCGCGTCAAATATTGTGAAGACCTGATCAAAAATGAAAGACCGGGCAAAATAAACCTCAAGGAACTGGTACCCAAATGTGGTTTTCATAACAGGAATACGTTTACTTCCGCCTTCAAAAAATTTACTGGCAAAACCCCCTCCGATTACGTACGAAACAGGCAGTTTTCCTGAGTTGGACAACTTTTGCAAAACTTGGCCACTAAGCCACCCTGTTATTTGTTTTCCCATATGCCACCCGGTAACTTTGATACAGGGATAACACCAAAAATTATTGGTTACGTTGGTTACGCAGACAGTTTTTATTATTAGGTTTTTAATAGGAGAAGGCAAGTTTCCGGTTTATTTTTCTGCATGCGATGGGTAAAACGCAAAGCAGGCTCACGAAAAGACCGGTGGAAAACACGTTTCATCGGTCTTTCTTTTAAGCAAGCCACTTTATCAAAGATTCAAATCCGTTGGCAATGTTAAAGTATTTACTATTTTTTTTACCATGGCCATTTGAATCGCTACAAGCGCAAACCCTGCAGTTAACTGCGAATGCCGGCTATTATACCGGGGCCAGCCTGAGGGCAACAAGAGGCCGTTTTATTTTTGGCGATGGGCCCTGTTATACCGGCTCTGTTGCCTACACCATTCAGCCAGGCAAATCGAAACAAAACGTATGTTTTGAACTACAGTATGGATATGTTTCTTCTACCATGCGTTTTCAACGAAATGATTCAGATAGAAAAATGCCCCTTGGCACTGTAAAAATGCATACGATACTGGCAGGCGCCGGAAGAGAATATGGAAGTGGTCCCGTGCATGTTTATGGAAAAGCCCTTTTGGGCGCCGCCTATATTGATCCGGATTCAATTCACAATGGCGACCGGTTAACATTCACGTTCTCATTTGCTACCGGTCTCAGGATAGCTATTACCCACACTATGGGCATTTGTTTACAGGCTCAATTGTTAATGCCTTTGATGTATAACAGGGTATATGTGGGCTGGGAACCAGATGCCGGTTTGCAAACCGAAGTAGCCCCACTGGGAATACTGTTTTCGGGCTATTTAACGGGTGGGATCTATTACAACGTATTTCAAAAAGATTAACGATACAGTTTGAATGTATAGTCATAAAAGACAATCAGCCGCTTTTAAAAACGATTCTATTCAGGAGTAAGGTTAACAATCAGTTTAGTGTATTTCCATACACCACTGAAAAGTAGAGTTCAGGATTTTTTATACCTACGTCAGTTTTTTCATATGGTAGCAGAATCCCGTTTCCACGGGATTCTTTTTTTATGCCTGTACTTGTTCAGAACGAGTACAGGCATAAAAAAAATACCGTTGCCGTTTAATCCTCCCGGGATGTTAACGGTTCCGGTATTTTCCCGTCATCATGCGATGCGGTTTCGGTCACTCCTAGATTCAACGTCTCCTTGCCAGGGAATTCTTCAATTATTTCTAATCGGTAATGATCCTGTTGTCAATAATACAGTTGACCCTTTTTGCATTACCCCAATTGATCGATGAGATATCGGTATTGGAAAAATCGGCGTTCCTGAGTTTTGATTGGGCGAACCGGGTATTGGCCATTTTCGACCGGCGAAAGGATGTGCCATAGCGCCCGGTAATGTACAGGGCTATACCATTTAACAGGAAGAACCCATGTACATTGTTTATGGCCCGTTTGCTGATTATGGCACAAATGAAGGCCAATACAACGGTGCCAATGTCGCCACCAACAGATTTACCGAATATAGTACCAGAGATGGCCACTACAAAGAACAAAATGTTTGATAACACACCAGCCATTGTTCGGGCAATAGTGCCTGCTACAAACAGGACCACTATCAACACCAGCGATAATCCTAAATAGAACATGCCTTTACCCGTACTGAGGCCCGACCAGTAAAGAATGATCCCGGCCAGAAAGGCAAATATTATAATAGGCACCAGCAGAGAGCGAATGGCATGGCCACCGCCTACATACCAGGCGCAAATGATAAAAATTACCGTAACTACGAGGGCTAATATGCCCGCAGTGCGTTCGTGTTCAACTTTTGAATACAACAATGCCTGTATTGTTCTGCCACCAAGCATGGCCAAATACCCTGAGAACAAAGAAATGATCATGGACACCAGGAACATCCAAGCCAGCTTTACGGGGGTAATGCCGGTTTTTATGCCTGTAAAATCAACCCCATTCAGGTTTGCGCCTGAAAAGTTGGCTCCTCGCAGATCACTGTTTGAAAAATTGGAGAACCTGAGATCCTGATCAACAAACGAAGCATTTTGTAAATTTTGGTTACTATAATCCTTCACTGGTTAGTATTTTAAGATCAATTCATTTCAAAACCAGGCTATCAGGTCACCATTTTAGAGTATGTATGTCTACTTGTCTACGCTTTCCCACAGCTTATCGAGGTCGGGGTTGAGGATAATGTCGGTGCGCCGGTTCTTTGACCTGTTTTCTTCGGTATTATTTTCAGCAATAGGGTTGTATTTTCCTTTTCCGGCTGCAGTTATCCGCGTGGGGTTCATATTCCCTTCGTCTTCCAGCACGCGCACTACCCCATTGGCCCTTTCAGTACTGAGCGTCCAGTTGTCCATTCCGTTCTTGAACTTTACATCATCTGTATTTCCCAATACAATTACTTTCAGATTGGGATAACCGTTTAATACGCCAGCCAGGTGGGTGAGTGCATCTTTACCATCTTTTCCCAGCTTGGAACTGCCGCTTTTATACAGGAGTTTATCTTCCATGGCTACATGTACCAGTCCTTTGTCGAAATATACTTCCACTCCTTTGCTTTTAAAATCAGCCAGTGCATCATCTACCTTGTTTTGGATCTGGTGCATGATGTCGGCCTGCTCCTTTAATACTGCATTGGTCATCGCCAGTCTGTCCTGAAAGTGTTTGTTGTCGGCTTTCACCTGAGCCAGTTCATCCGAGCATGATTTTTGACTTGCTGCACAACTGTTCAAGTCATTGTTCAATGAACTCACCTTGCTTTTCAATTGCCGGTTCTGTTCTGTAAGTTCTGCGTTCTGCCCTTGTGCCACCTCCAGCTTTTTACCAGTGCCACAAGCACCCAGATACAAACCCGCCAATAACAATGGTGCCATCAATACTCTCTTTGTCATATGATTTCATTTTTATGCTTGAATAAATTGTACTTGTATTACAGATGATTATTTTACTTTTACCAATTCGCCTTCCCCGTTATAGATCACTTTCTTTTTTTCTTTCCCATTGCTGGCCACAAACTCATAATAATCCTTGCTGCTTGAGTAGTTGGTGTTTTTGTAATAGGTTTTTGATTCTAATTTATACCCGGGATATTTATCTTTCAGGTGTGTTAATGATTCTTTGATTGGTTCCGGGATATTTTTTACTTCTTCCTTGTATTTCGACATTACGAGTGTGCCATCGGGTTTGTACAAACCGTAATACTGGAAATCCTGGTTTTTGAATTTGAGGGTATAATACTCGATATCCTCTCCACCTTCGAGGTTGTCTTCCACATTTATTGCCCATCCTTTTGCAGCAGCGTCTTTAGGGATCTTGTAATAGGTAACAGCTTTTGCATTGGGGAATCTGGCTTCCAGTGAATCGATGATCTGTTTGGGGGTGAGCTCTTTGGATATTTTGTTTGTACCTGTTATAACCAGGTCTTCGTCCTGTGCACTGGAAAATTGATAAACCAGCGCCAGGAGAATGAATAATGCATATTTCTTCATACTATTTGGTTTTTTATGTTAATACCTGAATAATTGCTTGCCTGGTTGGTAATAACCTGGCAAATACCATCCTGAACTTCAAAAAGATTGGAGCCGGTGAGGGTGCAGTCAAAAACCCTTGACCATATTTGCCGGTAGTACCGGCAATCGATGATCTGGATGTTTACCCTGCTCTTTTGTTGCTGGTACTGGGCCCCTACACTGATAATATGGTTAAACCGCAATGTTGTGCTTAACTCTTTGAGGTCGCTATAATTACCGGCCATACTTTTTACCACCTGATAACTGATCACGGAGATCGGTTTTATCTGTGTTAGCGCAGAGCTGATCTGCAGGCACAGGTCGTCGAGGAAGGTGCGGGTGGCTTCGTTTGCTGAATTATAATTGAAAGGAAGAATGGCAAAGATCAGTGGTTCGGTTTCGGCCTGCGTTTTGTTTACCTCGTAAGATTTGTTAAGCAGGCTTTCTTCGAGCCACTGTTGACGGTCCATAAAAACGGGCACATATTTCCCTTTCGGGATGCCAATGATAATTTCATCATCAGCTCCCGGAGCATTATAATAATGGTATAAAGCCCGCCGCAGCCTGCCTGCATGGATGCGCACAATGCAGTTCTTTTGCGGATTGAAATTGACAGGCTTCTGTAATACTTTCAATGCTATTGTATATTCTTTCAGGCAATTGGCATTGCCTGTGAGGGTTTCCCGCACTACAAAAGACAGGAATCTTTTTAAGATCTCGGAACTGCTGAAATCAGGATGCAGGAAGATCCGTTCCAGTTGTTGTTCAACGGCCCGGCCGTTTATCCAGGCAGGCGCGGCGGTTGGAATCGGGAAGTTCATGGTTTGGTTAATTTTAATGAATAAATAAAAACCCAAATGAACTTTTACAAACTCGAGAAAACAAAACCTACGTTGATCGATAAAAACGATTGACCATCGAGGTCGTCGGTATTGAAGGCTCCATAATATTTTGCACCCAACATAGCTTTCAGACCGGGTTCAATGGAAAATAGCACTCCCACCTCGGGCCGAACGCAAAACTGCCAGGCTTCATTGGTGATGCGGTATAAGCCAAAATCGGTTGACCGGCTTGCAAACAAGGTGCCTACGCCCAGCCCCACATACGGATTGGCCTTCTTTTTTTCCTCTGTTGGGTACCATTTTGATTCTACCAGTATGGGCACCGCATTCGTGTACCTGTATTGCGTGCCGGTAATGGTTGTTGTACCCTGTTTGTAAGGTTCTTTGTTTTTCTTTTCATAGAATACATTCCAGCCGGTTTCCAGCCCAACAGCAACGCCGGGCTTGGCATGGCCCAAAAACTCCATGCTGATGCCGCGGAAGCTTGTTTTGCTTGAATAATCATGCAGGTCGCCCAGGGGCAAGCCCATGGGATACGACAAAATAAACGAACTCTGGCTATAGAGAGTAACGCCACACAACAGGATGAACGCTGATAATAGTATATGTTTCATATAAAATATTTCTAGTGTTTTAAGTATGGTGATTGTGTATAAGCCTGGTCTATATTTACCTGCGTACGAGCGGCAATGTTAGCCGTCCCTCCTTCTGCCAGCCCATTTAAAATGCAAACCCATTTTACCGGTGCATTATCGGATCCCCATGGTTTGCTTGTGTTATCTATCATTTGCATTAATATAGATCCTGAGCGGTACCCGGTAATATATGGAGGATAATAGCCGGGATAATACCAGCCCCAGCCCGGGTTGTAACCAGGGTAGTACCAGCCATAATACCACCAATCGTAATAATAATAGATATTGGTAGTGGTCATTGATGAAACCAGGATGGTGACATCGGGATTCCCCCTTTTGTCTACTAGCGTCCATCCATAGTTGCTCATATTTAATTTTACCTGGTCAAGGATCACCTTGGCCGATGAGGATGGTAAGAACGACGGTTTGCCATCACCATCCGGATCGGAAATGACATCTCCGGTGATCTTTACAACGCTGTCGGGAATGGAATAGGTTTTCAATGCAGTAAAATTGAAATCACTGGCATAGTTCGTATATACGAGATCCAGTTCGTCTGTGTATTCCGCTCCCTTCGGGTAACAGCCCCATAGCAAGGGCAACAGACACGCAAATAGCAGATAGCGTAAACTCGTTGTCATAAAGTTTTTTTTGGTGTTTATTTTTAATTTTAAGACACCTCAGAAAAGCAAAATGGTGCAAAAAGAACCAAACACTATGCACAGATTTATAAAACCGGTCATCGTTAAAGCTTTGTGCGTAGGTAACCCTTCCCATTATTTTTAATTTAGTGTTATGATGATACATGATTTCAACGATGATGCAGTTTTTTCGGTGTTATACAAAAAATATTGGGATGTGTTGTTGTGTTTTGCCAAAAAGTATATCAACGACCGGCAAACCTGCAAGGAAGTTGTACAGGAGCTGTTCATAACGTTGCATGTAAAAAGAGATCAGATAACGATCAATGTATCATTATCGTCTTACTTATATCGGTCATTAAGAAACAAGATCATTAATCATCTTCGTAACGAGTCAGTATATAAAAGACATGTGGCAGTAGCCGGTAAAGCATATAGTATAATTTCAGTTGGTAATGATGCCGAGCAATTGATGGATATGGTTGACCTGCAACGCCAGATCTGTTACTGCTTAAGTAAAATGCCAATCAAGTACCGGGAAGTGTATGTTTTGGCCATGCAAAAAGACAATACCGTTAAAGTGACTGCCGAGATCCTTCAACGTTCTGTTCCAACTGTAGAGCGCCAGTTAAGAGTTGCCACTCGCCTGATGCAGGAGTATCTTAATAAATATAAAGTACATCTGCAATAATCTGTTTAAATACGATCATCTATCCCTTTGTATGAAAATGATAAATACATGGCAGCCCTCATTGCTGAAATGTTGCTTTTGCATATTGCTATTCCTTCAGGGATGGCAAACGGCGTTTTCCCAACCTGCGAAATATAAGATCTCATTAAAAGATTCATTGGATAAAGCCCTTGACCTTAGCGATTGGATCATACAGGCCAATGGTTTTGTGCCTATACCCTTTATTATTACCGAGCCGGCGCTGGGAGGTTTTGGCGGCGCCTTAATACCGGTATTCATAAAAAAGAATCCACCTTACTACGATTCGGTAAATGGAAAACTTAAGATAACGCCTGTGGCACCCAATATCACGGGTGGTATGGGTGTTTATACATTAAATGACACCTGGATGGTAGGTGGTTTCAGATCGGGCACCCTGGTAAAGCAACGCATTAAATACACAATAGGCGCCGCATATGCTGATGTAAATATGTCGTTCTATAAAACCTTTGAGCACATTGGTGAAAAGGAAATGGCGTTTAATATAAAAATATTACCGGTATTGTTACAGGGCTCAAAAAGATTATTTAAGTCAAACTGGTATGCGGGGTTTAAATACCTGTTCTTAAAGGCCGACACGCGGTATGTAGGTGATACTTCCATGGTGAACCTGGTGAAGTCATTGGAAATGACAAAGATCATCAGTCAGCTGGGGATATTAATAGAATTGGATAATCGTGATAATATCTTCACTCCTTTTAAAGGGATGAAAGTACATGCCGATGTAAGCAGGGCCGATAATGTGCTGGGCAGTGATTATGAATTCTGGCGGATAAACTATTATATGTATGCCTATAGAATGATCATTCCCAGTATAACGGCTGGTTTTCGTTTGGATGGGCAGCAGGCGTTTGGCGACCCACCTTTTTATATGTTGCCCTACATTGATATGCGCGGTATTCCGGTATACCGGTATCAGGGCAATGCCGATGTTTTATCGGAGTTGGAACTTCGCTGGGATTTTACCCGCCGGTGGAGTGCGATGTTGTTTGGCGGCGCCGGTAAAGCATTTGATGAGTGGAGTGAATTTGGCAATACAAACTGGGTAACCAGCTATGGCACTGGTTTCAGGTATTTATTGGCGCGTAAGTTCAAGCTTAGGGTTGGTATCGATGTGGCGCATGGGCCCGATACCTGGGCGTACTACATTGTGTTTGGCAGCAACTGGTCGAAATAAATCCGCCTTCGCTCTTTGACCGCCATAGCCAAAGGCGACGGCGGTAAAGCTATGGCGGATAAAACAAGAGAAGTGGCCGTGGGGCCACCCCTCTTTCACCCATACTGATAGCACAGAATTGACAGCCTTTTAAGGCTTTATTCCCAAACGTACACTTTTAGTATACCGGGAAGGTGTTAGCCCTGTAAATTTTTTGAAAGCGCTGGTTAAAGTATTCCGGTTTTGGAAACCACAGATCAATGCCAGGCCCTTCATGTTCAAATCGTTTGCCAGACCTTCCTGTATAAGATTCTCACAATATAGGATCCGGAACTGATTCAAATAATCAGTAAACCGAAGTCGTTTTTCCTGGTTTAAAAAGGCCGACAACAGATAAGCCTGTACCTGTATGTCGTCTGCCAGGCTTTTTATGGTATACCGGTATCTGAGGTACGGTTTTTCTGAACTCATAAATTGTTTCAAACGTTCGGAAATGTCACTGACCTTTTCAGGACTTAAAACTTGTGCGTTAAAACTCGAAGTGGTCTTTTCAGTCCCTGGTGCGAAGGTTAGGTTTTGGTGTCGCATACTAGTAAGATTTAATGTGATTGGTTACGTTACGCTCGTGTAAAGCATGTAGCAGAAAACTAGAACTAAGCTTTCTTGTGGGAATACGAAAAAATGTTAGCGGGAATACGAAGTAAAAAGTATGCTGGTGTTTGTACTACAATTTACCACCTATCGCCAACACAGCCTAATTTTCTTAGGGTAGATTTGTAACTTTGAGCACAATATTTTTTTTTTGTGCATGATTGACATTTCTCAATTTTTATTACAGCATGGTGAATTGTAACCGGCTTTGAAAGAATTGTACTGGTCCCTTTATATTAAATCGATCAAGCACACCATAACCATATACAAATTCCATTCTTATAACTTTTGAAACATACCAGTTAACCATAGGCGTAATACGCCAAAATTTACCACCGGCAATAGATCTGTCGGTAAGATCGAGCCAGGAGAAATGCACCACGGCCTCCCACTCGCCCCAACCGCCTTTGAAAATAGACTTTCTTACAGGTACAAAGCCATAAATGCTTCCATTGGTATTGTAAGGGCGAACAGCGCCTGTGAAAAGCCAGGTAACTACCACATTGCCTCCATAGAACTGGTGGTTTTCGGCATTGTCAGCATAAAAATTATGCATCATAACCTCCGATCCTATCATAAAACTTTTTTTGCTGTAATAGACCTCTGCGCCAAGATGGCTGGAATGATTGGCAGTAAATGCACCCGTGTTTATTATTTGTGGTGTGGGGTTTGACTCAGGTCTTGACTTCAGGGTGATCTTGTTATCGACCGGTTTGCCATAACGCAGGTTTACGCCTACATGGAGTACTTCGTCCTTCTTTTTATTATAAATAGGTAACCAGCCAACCCGGGCATCATATTGCCAGGCATACGTAGAGAATCCCTGGCCTTTTGAGATGACATCATTATAAGCCCCCAGATTCCACCATACTCTTGATTTTGGGAGGTAGGCGAAGTATTTTATTCCATCGGCCAGAATAGGAATTACGTCCAATGCCATTTGCCGTTCCATGGTCCAGGGTGAATGCCCGTTCATTACCTTCACCATTGAATAGCCCTCTTTTGTTCTGCCGATAAAAATGTGTCCGGCCAACTCAGGTACCCCTATGGTAAGCCCTGATTCCCTGATGAGCCATTTTTCATTATCGCCATCCCACATATAGGCAAACTTAAATGCCAGGTATCGTTTGGTTTTAAACACACCGCTGCCCAAAACCCTAAAGTCCCTTAGTTTGAAAGCAGGTAGCAGATTAAGGCCAAGGCTGTCCATTTGTTGTTTGAATTTGTCGCTTTCGCTATACGCTACAAAATCATGAATATAACCGAGGCCAATCTTAAAAGTTGCTATAGGTCCGTCAAATTCATTGGGTTTCATATTTTTCCCGGTATCCGCCGGGTTGAATGTCATCCCATCCGTACCATTAGGAAGGAGCTTGGTTGTATCCTGCGACCAGGTAAAAAATGGGAGGATGCATAATAAACCTATTAGCATCCTCCCTGCTGCGCTTCCCATGTTAATATTCATAAATTATCTTTTGCAAATTCTGTTTCACCAGTTATAGTTCCACCTGTTGCCAGTATTGCTACATTGGTCCTGGCAAAACAAACAATGCGGTAACAGTTGTCAAATGTTCTTTTCATTGCAAGGTTGGTTTTTTAAGGTCACTGTGTTCCCAGCCGCTTATTAAAGATAGCGATGGCTTATCGGTTATTACCGTGTTTTCACCTATTCACTGTTAAATAGCACTTGCTTTACAGTTAAAGTCCCGATGTAGACACAACGGGGCTTCTGGTTATGGTATCGACTAGCAGCTGTGCGATCGTTGTTCGTATGATAATGTTATCTTCTCCGGCCGCCGAAGCCGTAGCCGCCTGATGGCCGGCTCATAGACCGGTTACCGGATCGCCGGTGTCTTTAACTGCTACGGAAACGGATGATGGTACCCGTAAGGTGTCATTGGTGAAGGTTTCGGGTTGGGGCTGGTATATTTTTATGATATCCCCTCTTGCAGACGTAATGGATCCGGGCCATTTCGATTAGGCTATGCTGTCATGTAGATCAATGACCAGTATGGTCAGTAATGATCCGGTTATGTAAGACAGCAACCAGTGCATGTTATCAAAATGCTCAAGGAATTATGGATGGCGTGTTGGTTTAGGGTCAGGGTGGCCAAACCGGACAAATACACCGCCACCTAAGACGAATTGTGTCATACTGCTATAGGTGGAAACTCCCACGCCCGCGCCGCCAGTTCCAAAATACAGGCCGCCACCGGCTGCCTGGGTGGCGCTTTGTATTTGCGCGTGAAACCTGAAACCAATGCGTTCACTTACCAATACATTGGTGCCCAGCCGAAACCCCCAGGCAAATTTGGTGGCGCTTTGCTTATTTCCATTATCCGGGTTTTTGGCATCTATGATGGCCACCCCGAGCATCAGGCCTGCAAATGGCTCCAGGCTTCTTTTTTCAGTGAGGTAACGATTTGCCCCGGCCATGATCCAGTTAATGCCCAGGTCAACATCGCCACCTTTGTCGCCAACTGATGCCAGGTCGTAATAGTGAACAACGGCTTTGGTATCGTGCCGCTGATACAGTAATTCGAGGCCATATTCATCGTGCACTTTGAATTCCAACCCAACGCCCCACATGCCGCCGTCCTCAATGGTGCCATTAAAATAATTGGTAGAGCTGCTGTAGGATTCTACCTGATCCTGAAACACATAATTGCCATATCCATATATTCTTGTCTCTTGTGAATAGACCGCTGCTGCAAGCAGATTGACAACAATCAAAAGTGTGTATTTTCTCATAACTAAATTTTATGTGGTTATTAAAAGCCAAACCTGTATTGCAAACCGGCAATTAACTGTTTACGGCTGCTGAGAAAACCGTATTCTACCCGCGCCATAAAATGTTTGTTAAGCTGGTATTGCGCTCCAATGAGGAAATTCCATTTATCTTTTGGGCGTTTATCAAGGGAATATTGCACGGTGGAGTTTCCCAGGGTGCTGGCCGCCTGTGAAGCGCCATCGAGCAGCTGGCCTGCTTTTTCCAGCGCTGTATTGGCCGTATTATATTTGGCTTTATTCACCGGGTTTTGCTGGTCGCGGTCAGAAAGACCGTTCCACCACGCATCTACCTGTTGCTGGCTATTGGCTACTTTCATATAACCACTGTCTATTCTTTTGTTCCATTCATTAACGGGGAACAGGTCGGAAAGCGGTAAGGAACCGTTCGTACCGCTGTTCATATGCACGCGGAATCCACCTGTCCAGATAGCCAGGCTTTGCTCTCCTTTGAATTTGAAATTCTTTCCAATCCTTGGGCCCAGGATAAAGATGTAGGCGGGTTTGTCCAGTTGTTCAATATCCGACCAGGAGAAATTCATATCGAGTGCCAAAAAAAAGCCGCCTATTCCAAATGTTGGGGTGAGCCCAAACCCTATAGTGGTAGCATCAAAATCGGCTTTTGTATTGATGTCGGCTATTTTCTTCCAACTGCTGCTGCTATCAGGTATCCAGAGCCCGCATTTCACTGCAGTGGAGTTATTCGATCTGGCCAGAATGCCGTATACATTCAAAAAGGGAAAGAGCCAGAAATCAGGTCGCACGTTCACACCATTGGTAGTGGCGGTAGCCTCGTCGAACCGGATAAGGTCATCGCAGTTGCGCTTGGGGCCATTGTTGAAACCCACCTGTAAATTATTGATGATGATGTCCGATTGCTGCCAAACGTACTGGGCGCTGAAACCCATTGGGAAAGGAAGATCGAACCCTTTACTGATCACCTTTTGTCCCCAGATCGGCAACAGGTAGGGATACGTTGAATGCTTCAGACTGTCTGCCAGCGATACATACTTCTGCTTCTGCCCTACTATCTTGTCGGCAGTATATTGCGCAACTGTCTCCCTGCACAGGAGAAAGAGGAATACAGTCAATAAAAAACAGGTAATACGCATATTGCATAATTATCTTGCCTGAGCAATGACGGCTAAATTACCGCGGGATTATGCAACAACCGGTAATGTAACCGTTCAGTTTAACCGTAAAACGGTCGCTATTAAAAAATATAAGAGATGCCCAGGACGGTACCGAAATCGAATTTGCGGCTTTCTTCGGAGGGTGGCTCGCTATCGAAATTTGAATAAAAAGAGAGGGTGAGGTTTAGATCTTTTATGATCTTATAGCTGAAAGTAGTGGAGGCATCGTTACGAACGCGGTCTTTTTGCGAAAGGCTGTAATAGAAAGCTTCCACCACGCTAAAACTTATCTCAGGTTTGGTGAATTTAAAAAAATTAAATTCCAGTTGCCCGAATATTTCAAACAGGGTACCTGTATTCGTATTTTCCGTATTCTTTTCCTGGTTCGCTACCATGCCGATTCTTGTCCACGCATATATGTTTTTGTTAGTAAGGAATTTGTTGCCGCCGCCAATCCCCTCCTGAAACCGCCTGGTAAGACCGAGTTCGAGGTTTCGCTGGTACTTTAACAACAGGGTGCCAAACCAGGTGGTGTTGAAATAATAATTGTATTTTATGTTTACATCTTCCCGATCGCGACTGAATGTGGAATCGGTAAGCGTATAAATGCCGGAAGCAGACAAGGTTAGTTCTACTTTTTTTGCGTTATAATTAATTTTCCCATCATAATTTATTCTGCCCAATCCGCTGGAACGGGTGAAGTCCAATCCTGCAGTAGCCGATCCGGAAAAACGTTGAAAAAATGAGTTTCTTGCGGGATAAAGAACAGAGATGTTTTCAATGAAATGGGTGGTGGTATCAATTTCTGACATGAAATTAGCATACCCATTCCTGTCACTTGCAGTAATTTTTCCGAAATATACTATATGTGAAGTGCTTTCTATCCGGTATGGCCTGTACCGGGCCGCCATAGTGCGCAGCTTTTTTAATTGTACCGTAATATCATTGGCGTCATCAGGATCGAAGGTGATAACGCCCAGTTTTATTTTTTTGATCTTTCCAATGACCATGGTGCCGTTCTTAAAGTATATGGTATCCCTGGGTGATTGTGCAGTAATTTGCAACGCTGCCAATGTTAACAAAAGCAACAGAACGTATCTCATATACACACAATGTGATCAATGAATGTAATCAATTAAAAAGGCAAGTGTTCATTTTACGGTTAAACACGTACGAAATGGAGAATCCTATTTAAAACCGTATAACTTTAATATACTAAAGCGCATGTCTGATCCGGATCAGCATTTCTGCAGCATACGCTGGTTGCGTATAAGGGTATTCATTTAACTCACTCCGATACCTTCCTGAAAAAACACCTGCTCCCTCCCTGCCAGGGGATACGGAACATAACCTTAATGTTTAAAATAATTGTTTATGAAGCATTCCTTGTTATTGGTTTCCATTCTACTTTCCTGTTCTTTGTTCTGTATGGCGCAGCAGTCTGAAAAATTAATTGATACCACCAAAATGAAGGCGCTGGAAATTTACGGGTTTGTGATGACCGATGTTGGTTACAACTTTGACCAGATAAACCCCAATTGGTTCGATGCGATGCGCATTACCAAACTTCCCTCTTATAAAGACCAGTTTGCTCCTGATGGAAAAGTTTTTTTTGGTATCCGTCAAAGCCGGTTCGGCGTCAAAGGTTATACTTCAACCCCAATTGGAGAGCTTAAAACGGTGTTCGAGTTCGATCTGTTCGGTACAGGGGTTGATGAAGGTCAGACCACCATGCGGTTACGGCATATCTATGCGGAATTGGGCCGGATTGCCATAGGGCAAACCAATTCACCGTTTATGGATGGCGATGTTTGGCCAAATACCATTGAATACTGGGGGCCATCGGGGATGGTGTTCTTCCGGAATATCCAGCTTCGCTATGCGATCATGCAAGGCAAGAATGAATTATTCGTTGCCCTGGAAAGACCCGGCGCCAGTGCCGACCAGGGCTCCTACGATGACCGGATAGAGCTGGATAGTGTTCGCGGTCGCCTGAAGCTACCCGATTTCTCAGCACACTATAAAAGAAGCGGCGACTGGGGACATATACAAATAGCCGGTATGTTGCGGGACTTAAGATGGGAAGACACACATACAACAGGTGGTTATGATGTTAGCGGCAGTGTGGTTGGCTGGGGGGGGCACTTTAGTACCGTTCTTAATCTTGGTGCGAGCAATGTGTTCAGAGGGTCCTTTGTATATGGCCATGGCATACAAAACTACATGCAGGATGCGCCGGTTGATGTAGGCGTGAAGGTACAACCCGGTAATACGGCAGAGCCATTTACCGGCGAAGCATTGCCTATTTACGGTATACATGCTTTTCTTGACCATAACTGGAATTCAAAACTCAGCACATCAATTGGGTACTCAAGTGTACATATCGAAAATACAGATGCGGCTGCTCCCAGCGCGTATAGGATGGGACAATATGCCATTGTGAACTTTGTGTCTGTTCCCTTCCCTAATGCCCTGGCGGCTATTGAATTTCAATGGGGACGCCGTTCCAATTTTACCGATGATTTTCACTCCGATATTTTCAAGATACACTTAGGATTCAAATATAATTTCTCCCAGATCTTTTACAGAAACAGAGAATAATACCTTCTATCAATCAGCATTAAATGAGCAGTTATGAAGCAGATATGTTTTAGGAGACAGACAGCTATGGCTGTTATGTTTGCTGCATTTTGCAGTACAACCTGTTTGGGACAGTTAACCGTTGCGCCTGCAGATATTCAAAAGGCATTAGACGAGGCTTACGATAAATTCAAAGATCTTAAAGAAGGCAAAAATGCTGATTATATAAAAGAGCTGGCCAATGTAGATCCCAACATCTTCGGCATTGCGTTGGTGACTACCGATGGAAAAGTATATACCAAAGGTGATATCACATCCATGGTGTCTATTCAAAGTGTGTCGAAAGTATTTACCATGGCAAAAGTGATAGAAGAACAGGGGGCGCAGGCCGTGCAGGACAAGATCGGCGTAGATGCTACCGGTATGCGATTCAATAGCATCGTTGCAGTTGAATTACAAAAAGGAAAAGAGATCAACCCACTGGTGAATCCCGGTGCTATTGCCGCTTCCAGTTTAATAAACGGGACCGACTCAGCCGCCAAATGGAAAAGTATACTACAGGTACAAAGCGATTTTGCGGGCCGGCCACTTTCATTGAACTGGCCGGTGTATGTAAGTGAAGCCGGTGATAATTTACGCAACCAGGCCATTGCCCACCTGCTAAAGGCTTATGGCCGCATGTATTTTGATCCCGTGCAATCGACAGACATCTATACAAAACAATGCGCCATAAATGTAAATGCCAAAGACCTGGCCACTATGGCTGTTACGCTTGCAAATGGAGGCGTAAACCCGGTAACAAAGAAAAAGGTGGTTTCGCCAGAAACGGTGATGCATACGCTGTCGGTAATGGCCACTGCCGGTTTGTATGATGATTCGGGGATCTGGTTCTATCATTCCGGCCTGCCTGCCAAAAGCGGTGTAGGCGGTGGTTTGCTGGCGGTGTGCCCGGGCAAATTCGGAATTGCCGTGGTTTCTCCCCCACTTGATGCCGCAGGCAACAGTGTAAAAGCACAAAAAGTGATCAGTTATGTAGTAGAAAAGCTGCATGCGAACCCTTACCTGGTTCAACCTAAATAAGCAACATATTTTACCCGGAATTCTTATGATACACTATTTACATAGAGCAAGGCTATGCCTGGCGCTGGTAGTAACACTTTGTGGTACCACCAGCGTATTGGCGCAACTGAACCCTGAGGTATTCCAGAAAGATACAGCGAAGGTAGATCTGGTAGAAAGTTACCCGAACATGGTGGCCGGTGAATTAACGCCTGGCAAAGGGTTCAGCATCGTAAAAACAAAAGTGGCCAGTTTGAATATCGGTTTATATTCAATAGTTCGCTACCTCAACCAACTGCCTGGTGAACATGAACAGACCTGGCAGGACCATTTAGGAAGAGATAGAGCACTCACCGGGCGCAACGATTTTTACTGGCATCGTGTTATGATCTGGTTCACGGGTTTTGTTATGACGCCAAAGCTAACGTATACGGCTACCGTATGGACCATTATGACCACCCAGCAGACCCTGGTATACGGTAATCTGCAATACAAGTTCAATAAATACTTTATTCTGGGTGCAGGTATTATGCCCAATATCTCCATCCGCTCCATGCAGGGGCCATTCCCCTTTTATTTATCAACCGATCGTACCATGGGTGAAGAAAGTCTGCGGGCGGGTTTTACCAATGGGTTCTTTGTGAAAGGTGAAGTATTACCCAGGTTAAACTATATTTTGATGCTGGGTGATAACCTGAGCATCCTGGGCATAGCAGCGGCTAAATTAACCCGCACCATGTCAAAGGGCGTGGGTTTGATGTGGATGCCTACTACGGGCGAATATGGGGCCCGGGGTGGACTGGTTGATTTTGAGCATCACGACAAAGTGGCCACCCGGTTTGGCGTTAACTATACCCATTGCCGCGATAACCGGTTTAATAATACCGGCCAGCCTTCACCCGATAATACCCAGGTACGCATGACCGATGGCGTGCTGTTCTTTGAGACCGGCGCCCTGGCCGATGGCGTTACGGTGAATGAAGCTAATTATGATATGATCGCTACTGACCTGGGCGTAAAGTATAAAGGGTTTAATGCACAGGTGGAGTTGTATTACCGCTCGCTTACCAAGTTTGATGCCGATGGGCCGCTGCCTGTTAGTTCATTACGGGATAAAGGATACAGCGTGCAATTGTCGCAAATGGTAATACCAAAAAAATTATGCGTTTACGGCATCCACTCTTTGTTCTTTGATGCCTTTAAACGGCATCCCTGGGAAGCCGGCGGCGGCGTTAATTTTTATCCCATGAAGTCGAGAAGCTGGCGGTTAAATGCCCAGGCTCATTATGTTTATAAAAGCTCGGCTGGCGGCACCTTTGGATTATATGCGGGTGGACAGACCGGCGCTACTATCACCATCGGAACCGATATCTTATTGTAATATGATGAAACAAATATGTGCGCTTATGTTACTGGTGCCTTTGGCAACCAGGGCGCAAACTCAAACCACAGACACTTCCCTGTTTTACGATTCGCATTTTCATTTAACGAACTATGTGCAGGAAGGAATAACCGTTCAACAATTCATACAGGTGATGAAAGGAAAGGTGGGCCGCTCTACCCTGTTTGGTATCCCCTTGCAGCAGGAGTGGTCTTATGGCAATACCGGGGATTTTGCTCCTACTTATTACCTGGCAAGTGATGCTCCTTTG
The DNA here is from genome assembly GCF_017742245.1 of Niastella soli. GTDB lineage: Bacteria > Bacteroidota > Bacteroidia > Chitinophagales > Chitinophagaceae > Niastella > Niastella soli. The sequence goes on along the minus strand of NZ_JAGHKO010000004.1, from coordinate 205,527 downwards.
TACTATTATTCTTTTACTGATGCGTACATTGCCATGGCGTACCGCAGTCTTTCAAAAGATGATCAAAAACTGTTTGATCCCATGATCACCGGGTTTAACCCGGCCGATATGTATGCTGCAGATCATATAAAAAGGGTACTAAAGGTATTTCCAGGCGTTTTTTCAGGCATCGGGGAATTTACCATACATAAAGAATTTGTATCATCCAAAGTGGCCGGGGAGGTGGCTTCGTTGACCAACCCCGCCCTCGACCGCATCCTGGATTTCGCCGGCGAAGCGGGTTTGGTGGTACTACTACACAACGATATTAATATGCCCTATCCAAAACCTGGCCAGGAGCCTTATTTGTTGAAGCAGATCGCGAGCCTTTTCCGCCGCCACCCAAAAACCACTATTATCTGGGCCCATTGCGGATTAGGCCGGGTGGTACAACCTGTAAAGGACCAGCTTAAGATGCTCGATGTAGTGTTGAGCGACCCGGCATTGAAACATGTGCATATTGATATTTCCTGGGATGAAGTCGCCAAATACATTGTTTCCTCCCCAGAAACCATTAGTGCTACTGCCGCCGTGATCAACAAATATCCCGATCGTTTTTTGATGGGCACAGATGAAGTGGCGCCAGCCACCCAGGAGAAGTATTTAAAAGTGTATTATATGTATGAGCCATTGCTAAAGCAACTAACGGCCGAAGCAAAGAAAAAACTGTTGAAGGATAACTATGCCCGGCTTTTTGATAACGCCCGTCAAGAAGTGCGGAAATGGGAAGCCGCGCATGTGGGAAATTAGAAAAAATAGCATATACTTGCATAAGTGCTTGTATTAATACAATTAAACCCCCATAGATAATTCGCTCAAGATTTGCCGGTTCAATTTTCTATTTAACTTTTTTATATCCTATTTGCCCCCCTGTGATCTTGTATCAGCACTCTCCTCCCTCCCTTGTGAGAACAAAGGGCTTTGACTGTCTATTTATCGCTGTTTTATTAATCCAAACAAGTATAAACCATTGTTTGCCTGTGTGACCTTTTTTTAGTGTCTATACATATTTATTGATTTTAAAAAACCTGGACTATGAATTTCCCGACTCCGTTTGTAGCGACGAAACTGTTTAGCTACGACTCCATTGCCGACCAATTGGATAGAATCTTCCTGCATCCTGATTTCAGTAAGTCAGAGATCCTGAAAAAATTTCTAACCTATATTGTACATGAAACACTTGTTGGTAGTGCGCATTGTATAAAAGAATATACTATTGCGCTACATGTGCTCGAAAAACCAACCAGTTTTAACCCGCAGAAAGATTGTATTGTACGTATTCATGCGGGCAGGCTCAGGCAGGCTTTGACCCATTATTATACCGGAATTGGTATAAACGACCAGATCATAATTGGGATCCCCAAAGGAAAGTATGTGCCTGTTTTTATGGACAAACAACAGTGGATGGACGAAAGGAGATTGCTGAAATTAGCAAAAGAAAAAGGGGCGATCGCTCCTGAACCTGATCCTCTTGTATTTGCCATTATGCCGTTGATCTGTACCTCTGATGGAAAACTGATCAAAGCTTTTAATGACAGCCTGTGTTTGCAAATGTGCACTACGCTGTCGCAATTGAATGAAGTATCAGTGATCGCTTACCAGGCCATAAAGAATCTCGCCACCAAATACCTTGACCTTAAAGAACTGGGCACGATGGTTGGCTTCAACCACATCATCACCGGCGGAACCCAATATGTGAAGAACAAGATCCGTATCAACATCCAGATCATAGACAGCCGGAATTACAAACAAATATGGTCAAGGATCTTTGAATCAAGGGTAACGCCAACCAATCTTTTTGATATCCAGGATGAGATCTGTCAGCAAACCATTATTCAGGCGCAATACCTGGTAACCGAAAGCTAGATTATCCGACACAGTTATACGATTTCTATTTTACAGGCATGTTAAATAACCTACACTATACCGTTAAACGGCTTGGAAATTCATTTTAGCCTGTAATTTTGTAATGATCGAACCCAACCAATTAAAACCAAACGCTGTATGTACCTGATAAAATTCATTAACCTAATACTGGTCACACTTATTTTTTCCAGTTGCGTCAGTAGTAAGAAGTTCAATAAAATGAAGAACGAGATGCAACAAAATTATGATGCATTATCCGGAAAAAGCCAAAAGCTGGACGTGGACCTCAAAAGCTGTAATGACAAGAACAATGAATTAATACAAACCAATACTTCCCTGCAGGATGAGAATACTAATTTGAAAAAGCATATGGATATGTTAAAGGAGAACAATACCACTATGCTAAAACAACTGGAAGGGCTTTCTGTACTTACCTCAACACAGGCCGCCAGTATACAACAGTCGCTGGAAAATATCGGACAAAAGGATATTTATATTCAGGACCTGCAGAAGGAAATGGCCCGTAAAGACTCTTTGAATATGGCATTGGTGATGAACCTGAAAGGGGCCGTTGGCAACCTCGATGACAAAGACATAAATATAAAAGTAGATAAAGGGGTGGTTTTTATTGATATCTCAGATAAACTGCTTTTCACCAGCGGTAAGTATGATATTCGTTCGGAAGCCAAGACCGTGCTGGGGAAGGTAGCTGCAGTATTAAAGGCCCAACCGCATATAGAATTTATGGTGGAAGGGCATACCGACAATGTAAAATATAACAAGCCGCCCCTGGTCGACAACTGGGACCTGAGTGTGAAAAGGGCCACCGCGGTTGTTCGGGTATTGCAAAAGCAATATGGCCTTGATCCTACTCATATTATAGCCGCAGGCCGCAGTGAGTATACTCCTTTACAATCGAACGATACACCGGAAGGGCGGGCTACCAACAGACGAACACGCATAGTTATACTCCCGGAACTGGACCAATTCTTCAAGTTACTGGAGCCAAAACAACAATAATTCTCAATCTCAATCAAGTAAAGCCATGAAAAACATATTTATAGGTTTGGGGCTATGGTTTCTATTACAGGCAAACTACGGCTGCGCTCCCAGTGTAAAGGTGAATGTAGATTATGATCGCGCAGCCGATTTTTCTTCTTACAAAACATTTACGATGGTAGACATAGCTGCCAAAGGCGAAGTAAGCCAGTTGAATGCCGAACGCATTGCAAAAGCCATAAAAGAAACCATGATCAGCAAAGGTTATCAGGAAGTGGGTACCGATGCTGCTGATATGCTGGTAAATGCAGTGACTGTGTCTAAAACCAAAACCGCCGTAACTGCCAACACCGACTATTACGGCTATGGCGGGATCTACCGGCCATACGGGTATTGGGGCGGCGGGTCAACTACATTCAGTTCTTACAATTATACCGATGGCTCACTGATCATTGATGTAGTGAATAACAAATCCCAAAAACTGCTGTGGCAGGGTATTGGTAATGCAGAGATCGACAAAAAGCCCAATAACCCTGATCAGTTCATTCAAAATGCAGTTCAAAAGATCCTGAAAGATTTTCCGCCAAAGGGTGGCAAAAAATGAGCGGTATAAAAAAGATAATAGTGCTGGCACTATGCTTCTTTATAACTGTCACCACCCGATCTCAGATCCTTATTTCAATTTTATTTGGCGACAAACTCAATACCGATAAAATGACCTTTGGGCTATCTATCGGAAATGCGTGGAATAATTTAAAGGGATATAACCAATCTGATCCGCAGTCAAACTTTAACCTGGGGCTTTTTTTAACGCTGAAATTAGAGACGAAATTGTTTCTCCAGTTTGATGCACTGGCAAAATATAAGCTGGGCGCAAAAGGACTGCCTGTTTATACCCTGGGTGATGCCACCCTCGATACTATTTATCAGCATGGAAGTTTACGGCGCAGTTTATCATATCTGGGACTTAATACCAGTATACAATACCGGTTCTGGAAATACCTGAATGTAGATGCGGGGCCGCAGATTGCGATCCGGGTGAAAGCCAAAGATTTTTTAGAGGCTGATCATGAGCAGGGAAAACAGATATTCGAAAAGAATATGAAAGATTCAACCACCCGTTTCGATTTTGGTTTGGCAAGCGGCATCTCCTGGCAGTTTAGTAAAGGAAGAGGATTGAAGTTGGCTGTACGATATTATTGGAGCCTGGTTGATCTGTATCCTTCAGAAGCGGGTAATAACGAAGCCAGGTCATTTCAATTGAATCTATATATCCCAATAGGCGGGAAAAAGCAAACAACAACAAGTAATGATAGCAACTCGAAATGAGCGGGAGAGGATTAATTTCAGGGTTTAATTTTCTCTCAAGTATGCAGTTGGTGCAAGGGGAATTGCGTAATGCTTTTCCCCTTTTTTAAAATATTGCATAATGTTATGAAAGGGATATTTCTCATATTTCGTGTAATAGTGTACGTTTATTTGGCATATCCGGCTGTACGGGTACATGGCCAGCAATTTAACTCCGATAGCTACCTGTCGAAGCCCTGGGGCACAATCACGATAATCCCTACTATAGGCCGGCGAAGCTCTATGCTTATGAACACGTATTCCCTGTTTCCCAAATGGGAGTTTACCATGGCCGCCTACCTGTATAATAACGATGATGACCCGCTTACCAATGATGGCTATTCAGCTTCCCTATATGCGAAATACATGTTCTATGAGAACAGGGATAAAACCGGTGGCTTTGCGGCCAAGGCCGGTACCGGAACAAGACCGGGCACACTGGATGCAGAATTCCGGGTAAAAGATGCGTTCAAGACCTATTGGATAAATACCCCGGGCACGATCCCATTTTTCAATAATAAGGTTTCTGTAGACCTTATGCCCGGTGTGAGCACCACTATTAATTACAGCGATACTACGAGTACAGCCTGGGCTTTTACTTATTCTGGCCGGGTTGCCTGGTATCCTTTTGGGCCAAAAGCATCAATTGTTGGCGAAGTGTATGGTTCGGCCGGTGAAGCCGGTACGATACCGGAATATAAGATCGGGTTGCGGTGGGAACCCAGCCAGTATGCGGTTTTTGCATTGACCTACGGCCATGAATTCAATGGCAGCCAGGGCGCGGGGTTTGAATTTGGGATCATGTTATTTACACCACAGTTTGCCTGTTTTGGTGGCTGCCAGCCAAGACAAAAGAAGAAGGGGAAAACGGTTTATTAAACGAACACTTAAGCGAAATACTCTTTGAGATATTAAAAAGGGACGCGATCTTAGCATCGCATCCCTTCTATTTTATCTAACCGTTAGCGAAACGACTTGAAGGCCGTCCGCATTTCCTGAACAAGTAATTTGGGTTGTTCAAAGGCTGCAAAGTGACCGCCTTTTTCCATTTTGTTGAATTGCATCAATTTAGGATAAGCTTTTTCAGCCCAACTGCGTGGACAGGGATATAACTCGTCCGGGAAAACACTCACTGCTACTGGAATTTTTACGCCTTTGGGTGCAAAGAAATTAAGCTTGTTTTCCCAATAAAGCCGCGCGGCAGAAACGCCCGTGTTGGTGAACCAGAAAAGCGAAACGTTGTCAAGCACATCGTCTCTTGTAATACCTTCTGTTTGTCCATCAAAAGAACGGGCAATGAGTGCGGTGCTTTTTGCATCGTGGTCGAGCAAGAGGGAAGCTAGACCAATGGGTGAATCTGCTATTCCCGTAAGCGTTTCCGGACGTGTACCCATGAAGAACGCATAATAAACCTGTTTATAAAAGGTAACCAGTTCTTCACAAGCCTTTGTTTCGTCGGCCGATAATCCGGTTGGTACCGTACCAGCCCAACACTGTTTATCGATCTCGGGTGGAACAGCGCCCGGCATATTCACATGAATAGCAACCAGACCGGGATCTGCCTGTACGCCCATCAGATCGGTTATGATAGCGCCCCAGTCGCCGCCTTGTGCCGTATACCGATTATAACCCAGCCGTTTCATCAATATAGTCCAGGCGCTTGCAATACGTTCAGGACCCCAGCCGGTAGTGGCAGGTTTACCTGAAAATCCATAACCTGGCATGGAAGGGATCACCACGTCAAAAGCGTCTTCTGCTTTTCCGCCATATTCTGTTGGATTGGTCAATGGTTCAATTAGTTTCATTTGCTCTACAACAGAACCGGGCCAGCCATGGGTTATGATAACCGGCATGGCATTGTCATGTTTGGATTTAATGTGCATGAAATGAATATCGAGCCCGTCTATCTCAGTAATAAAATTGGGATAGGAATTGATCTTTGCTTCCCTTTTGCGCCAGTCGTAACCTTCAGTCCAATAACGCGCTAACTTTTGCATGGTGGCCAGGGGTACACCTTGTGAAAAATCGTTTACGGTTTCTTTTTCAGGCCATCTGGTTGATTTGACCCTTCGTATAAGGTCTTCCAGCTCCGATTGCGGGACCATGAACTGAAAAGGCCTGAGCGACTCACTGGATGCCATTTTAGGAACGGCAGTAGTTTGACTTGTGCCCATGATGTTAGATTTTATATTGTAAAAACGGAGCCCGCTCCACATCTACTTATTAGTTGGTGCAGCATAGTGTAAGCAGGCTTTTTGCATCCTGTCATGTGTATTTAAACTGTGCGGATTATTTCCGTGTAGAGTTCTGGGATTGCAGGTAACGGCGGGAGCGGTTGTTGAGATAATTCGCGTGACGAAACTACTGTTTATAAAATTGCGATGGGTTACTTATGCACAGACATTTGTCAAATTCTGAAAATAACTTTTCATGATCAGGGGCCCCGCATAAAGGGTCCCTGATCATTGTTTGTTGTTTGTTACTCCCCTACTTCTTTAGATATTTTATGGATCAGGAGCCGGCTTTGGTCCATGACCTGGTGATACCGCTTAATAATATCCATAATGGCATCATCGGTTGACAAATAATTGCGCAGTTCCTGGCTTTTTTTCACTAATTCTTTCAGATTGTTATCATTTCTATTGTTAGATGACAGATTTATTTCCAGATAACTGACCAACCGGTTTATTTTAAAATCGGTGTACATATTAGTGGCCCGTAATAGCATGGGAATTTTTTCCTGGTACAGATCAAGGATATCGTTCAGGAGCTTTTTATTGTTGATCACGTACAATTTCCCTGCAGATTTCAATCCCTGGAACCTGCTGTCGTTTGGTTGAAGGTCGGCAGTGCTGAATAAGGTGGTCCAGTAATAGGGAATACTATCTTTTGTGCTTTGCTCAAGCCCCACTCGATTGAAGTACCGGAAGCCCTTTATTGTTTTTATATAGGAAAGTGAGTCCTCTGACAACTCTTTGATATCGTTTTGCAGGTCTTCCTTTAGTCCCAATAAGAATTCATCCTGCAGGTGATGTTCTTCTGTTTTCTGCGCACGTTCGTGCAGGTATAACGACAGGGTTACTGCAAACACTATGATAAAGATCTCGAAGATGATCTCAAATAGTTTATGCTTCCAGCTTTTGGTGTGGTCTGTTGATACTTTAAGGATCTTTTTGGTGTGTTTGATGATTTCCTGATCGGCCATAAGATACAGTTAGTTTTGTTCAAATATATAAAAAACGCCAGGAACGGCAATTCCTGGCGTTTGTGTAATGTATAGTTGTTTTTTGTAATTTAACTGCGTTTAGTGTTAGGGCATTAAAAAAATATCGATCAGTTGTTGATTGTCCTGGCGCCAGCGCAACCAGCCGGTTACCGGGTTAGCACATTTGTTTATAAAGTTATGACAAGGTTGTCCTTCGTAGGGATTGTTTTCAGTATTATAGAAACAATCGTACTGTACTTTTATCCAATCGCCTTTAACCTGCATGGCGCAAAACATTTCCTGGCCGGCGGGTATTGAAAGCGTGTCTGCCTGATCGCTGGGTTCTTTTCTCACCAGGCCGATGGGTGTTCTGGTTGAATCGGTGGTGGTTTTACGCCTGATGCCAAAAGAGCTTTCAATATATTGTTCCCAGGTTTTAAATTGAAAGTCTTTTTCGCGGGGCAGCCATTTTACCTGCGAATAGTTTATCAGCACCTTGTATGCCCTGTCTGTTTTACCAATGCAGGCAAAATGCATCAATCCATATTCGGGATCAAAAACGCAGGAGCACACATTGTTGAGGCTGTCGTATTTTCCGTACATGTCTACCTGTTGCGATTCGCCTTTTAGCAGACTGTCGTCATACATTACAAATTTTAAGGGGGCTATTACCATTCCAATTCCCAGGGAGGACACATCATTGTCGATGTTGCAGCGGCCATCATAATGGTGAATGGTTGTAATGTTGCTGTCTTTTCTTACCGGAACGATCTCTTTCTTTATGGGTCCTATCTTATCTTTATTTTCTGCACAGGAAAAAAGGCTTACTGCCAGCACGGCTACGATCAGGTTTTTCATGTTGGATTTTAAGTTAATAGACTAAGGTGTATGGTTTGGCCTGTAAAATAGAAAAAGGGTTTGGAATTCAAAAATCTGTGGCCTTATATTGGAAATTACTACGGAGAAATACGATACTGGTGGTTGTGCGGTTTATATGATTCCTGTCAGGTTCATAATTGACATTAATTTCTAGTTGTAAATTTATCATTGGGCGAGGTTATAAATGGTTCCGTGGCCGAGTGGCAAGGCAAAGGTCCGCAATACCTTATTACAGTAGTTCGAATCTGCTCGGAACCTCCGGATCAAGGATCGTCTCGGCTCAGCCGAGACGGTCCTTAATAGGTTTAACCGAAGTTTTGGCGGAAGATGTTAAAGCCTTTGGTATTAAGGTTACGCTAATTGCTCCGGGAGGTTTCCGAACCAATTTTAAGTAAGAAGAAGCCTTTGTTGGACACCGGAATTGAAATTCCAGTGCTCTATACATCGCCATAAAACACAAAAAAGGCGCCTCTTACTTTTGAGACGCCTTCATTATATTAGTTGCTTTAGGCTTTGGGCTTTTACCTTTCTGCTTTCTGTCTGCAACTACTCCTTTATCAACTTCTTCGTAAAAATTTTCCCGTTATACACCATCTTCATAACATAAGTGCCGGCAGGAATGGAATGTGAAGCGAATGTGGTGCGGTGATCACCTGCCTGCCACCGGCCATTCACTAACAAGGCCACCTGTTTGCCGGTAATGTCATATACCGCCAGTTGGATATGACCGGCTGCAGGCAATGAAAAAGTAATGGTACTGCTTCCGCTGAATGGATTGGGATAGCTGCCCAGTGTTACTTTAGCAAGGTTAGCAATGGCCGGTTCAGCCGGCGTGCCGGTAATAGTTCTATTACCTCCTGTATTGGTTTGAATTTTTACCTCGGTATAACTGTTCCAGGCATTAACGCTATTGCCATGCCCAACAATGCGAACATATTTCGCTGTGCGGGGTGTAATGGTGAATGTTTGCAGGTTCAATGAAGTACCACTGCTTACCAGACCCGATGCTGCAGTTGTCCAGCTGCTGCCATCGATGCCGGTTAAGATATCAAAAGTAGAAGTGCGGGTATTGCCCTGGTAAAAGGCGATCTGCACACCCGTAAAAGTTGTTGTATTATTCAAACAGAACTGTATCCATTGTCCGTCGCCACTGGCCGACCAGCGGGTGCTGAGGTTATTGTCCAACACATTGGCTGGAATATTGCCATCGTCGGCACTGGCACTCACCGGTTGACACGCAGGTGGATTACTGCCATCTGTAATAACTGATAACTGCGGCGGATTAGAACCTGCTTCACTGGAATTCCACAAGATGCGTGGATCATGGGCCAGTTCACTCTTCAAAGCAAAAGCTACTTTTTTGCGGCCTGCTGTCAGCTCTGCTTTTACATAATTGGTCACATCCCAGGAATAATAAGTAGCCGATGCGTTGGTAACGGTAGTAGAGGCCAGCGCAGCAACAGATGTAGCCGGTTTGTTGTTCCAGGTAATGGTATTTTCCGTCCAGGTGGTATTGGCTACGGAGAATACGCCAACCGGCACAGAAGGTACCGTAGTAAGATCTACTTTACCAAATACTTTCAATACTACAGACGCTGCATCACCGGTTACATTGGTAAGATCAAATGACAGGTACGACTCGCGGGCGTTGTTTTGTTGTGTGCCCGGCGATACCTTGGTAATAAGCAGCGTTGAATCGGTTGTTCCGAATGTAGTACCGGCATTGGTGCCATCGCGTACATAGGCATCGTGCACAGGTGTAAAGGTAATGGCAGTTGGTGCTACCTTGAAGTGGGCCGTATAGGTAACATTGCTGTCGGTGATGGTGATATTTTGCGAAGCAGCGCCACCATGATCCCAATGATCGAACAACCAGGTAGTACCATTTACCGTTTGCGGCGAGATGGCTGCCATGGGCCGTATCATACCGCTCAATGCTCGCGTGGTATACGGCGTGGTAGCCGGTATGTCATCCAGGCGGATCTGTAAACCTGACGGCACGCTTTGCAGGTTTAACGTGGAAAGCACCGGGAATAATTCAATATAGGTAGTATCGGTAGCGCCCTGCGAATCGTGTACTACTAAATATAAACGATACCAGATGTTGGTTTCGGTATGTCCTTCGGCGGAGATGGGGAATGAACCGCTGGCGGCACCATCGGCAATATCCGGCCCGGGGTGAATGTGGTTCGCATGATGGAAATCGACCCACCATTCAAAAGCGCTGGCAGGTAATGTACCATCTTCTGAGTCGGTAGCGGTTCCGCTAAAGTTTATTACTGTGCCTGCTCTGAATGATGCATTGTTTACCGGGCTGGTTATATTAGCAACTGGCGCCGTATTGGGCGCGGTTACCGTTAACATAGCGTTGTTACTGGTTACCGAACCGGAATTATTGCTCACCACCACGCTGTAGGCGCCCGCATGGGAAGGTTGTACATTAGTAATGGTGTAGGTAGCCGATGTAGCGCCTGAAATATTGGCACCACTCTTTCGCCACTGGTAGGTGGGCGCAGGATTGCCCGTAGCAGTAACGCTGAACGTAGCCGTATTACCCTGCGATAAAGTAATACTTTGTGGTTGCGTGGTAATTACCGGCGCCTGCGTACCGGTATAAATAATTCTGTACAGGGCGCTGTTATCCCTGCTTAAAAAATACAGGTTGCCATCGGTGCCCTGTTTTATGTACACCAGACCGCCGCCCAGGTTGCTGCCAAAACCACTTCGGGCGGGGGCCGCAATTGCCGGATTGATATTATCGATCCAGGAACCGCAATAATCCAGGAAAAAATAGCGGCCATTATAAGTAGATGGATAATTACTGATAGCACCATTAAAGAAGGTGCCGCCATTGAGGGCGCAACCCTGCCCGGTGGGCGGCGGATCGTCCCGGTTGGTGGCGTACACATAAATGGGATTGGTTAAACCCGTGCATCCGCTGGTGCACATACCTTCCTTATCGGGCCAGCCAAAATTACGGCCACCTGAGGTGGCATCATTGATCTCTTCCCAGGTAGCATTGCCCACATCGTTTACAAACAGTTTTCCACTTACCGGGTCGCTTGAAATAGTAAACGGATTTCTTAATCCATATGCCCATACCCGGCTGCGGGCGGCGCCGCCGGTGAAGGGATTGCCCGCGGGTATAGTGCCGTCGGAATTTATCCGCAGCAATTTACCCAGGTAGCTGTCCAGATTCTGGGCATTGGAACCAACCTGGTTTTCACCCACGGCAACATACAGTTTGCCATCGTTGCCAAACGTCATACCGCCGCCATTGTGATAAATAGCGTTGAGTGTGGGCAGATCGAGAATAGGTGTTTCCGAACCTGCTACATCGCCCGTCATGGTAAAACGGCTAACGCGGTTGTGCGGCCCCGATGTATTTGTATAATACAGGTAAATATAGTTATTGGTGGCAAAGTTGGGGTCAACGGCTATGCCGATCAATCCCCGCTCACCACTGCTGTTTACTGAAAGGGTGATGGCTGGGGTAGATAAGAGGCTGCCATTTTTTACAACCCGCAGCTGACCACTTTGCTGGCAGATAAGAGTACGGCCATCAGGCGTGAACGCCATAGCTGTTGGATTGCTGATGGAGGCAGTTACCTGCACACGTTGAAAATTGGCCGGCAGGGTTTGTCCCTGCGCATAGGACAGCAATAGTAATAATGTCATGCACAGGTGAAACAATACCGGCCATGCTTTGAGGATGTTTGTTTTTCTCATGTTGGTGGATATAAGGTTTGTTAATAGGAATTCTATGAGGGTTTCAATCATAATGATCATTCTTTCAATAGCTTCCTGGTAATGGTTTTGCCATTATACAACAGCTTCAGCGTGTATACACCTGATGGTAAGTGATTGGCATTAAATTGGGCATTGTGGCTTCCAGCCGTTAACATCCCATTCATCAGTACGGCTACCTGTTTGCCGGTTATATCGAATACCGCAAGATTGGTATGCGCCGGTTTATCGAGCGTAAAACTGATGGTGCTGTTATTCCTGAACGGATTGGGAAAACTGGTGAGCCCGCTGGTAATAATGGCCGGAATGGTTGTGGTAGTTTCCTGACGCGCAGCAGCAGTAGTAATGTTTAATTGCGGCGCATTGCTGCCGGTTTCTTTTGAATTCCATAATAACTGGCCCTGGGTTTCCTGCTGATTTTTCAGCACAAATGAAACCTTGGTACGGCCTGCCGCTTTTTCGCTTTGTATATAGCTGGTGATATTCCAGTTGTAATACCGGGCAGTGGCGTCGGTAACGGTAGCAGTAGCCAGGGCCGAAGCAGCGGAGGCCGGTTTATTATTCCAGGTAAGGGCCGACTCCGTCCAGTTGGTAGTGGAAACGGCAAAAGCGCCCACTACTATATTGGCGTCCCGGCTATCCTGAGTATGTCCGTTTACTTTTAACGTAGCGCCGGTAATGGTGCCGGTCACGGCAGACAGATCAAACGAGAGATAGGTTTCGCGGTTGTTGCCGGTTTGACCAGCGGGCGCCAGTTTGGTAACTAAATTAGCCGCATCGGTTGAGCCAAAAGCAGTTCCGGCATTTGACCCATCGCGTACATAGGCGTCGTGTTGTGGGGAAAGATTAACTGATCCGGGATTGCCGGGGTTACTGCCAATGCTGCTAGGGCAAAGGCTGGCGCTGCTTTCCGAAATACAAAAATCATTGAACCGCACCTGCTCGTCGCGCAGCACATCATCCTTACCCCGGTATACACCCCATTTGGGCCGGTTGTAAGAAGCGCCTTCGCGCCACATGTCTAGGCTGCTGTTGCTATAGGAAAGCAACACGGCGCCATCGCTCACGCGAGTTAAAGTGATCTCAAACGTTCCGGCGCTGCCGTCACTGCTTTTGTATTTTACATAAGCTTCCACCCAATTGCCTTTAAAAGGAGCGAGGTCGGCTTCTTTAACAGTGCCCAGGCTGCCGCTCCCCTCGCCCGAGCTGTGAATGATCTGGATCTTTTGCGGGTTACCGGCTCTTGGCGTAATGGTCATCAATGGCGCACCGGCATCACCATCAATCGCCTTGATCTGGAAAATATGGGTGAACCGGCTAGAAGGAATAAAACCGGCATCCAGTTTAAACTTCCAGCGATAGTACGCCGTTTGTCCCTGCGTATGCTGCATCTCAGCATTGGAGCCATCGCCCCCTTTTATTTCCATCCGGGTGCGGTCTTCATTGGTGCAGCGGTCGTCATCGGCCGTAGCATGGCTGTGAAATACAAATACATATTTACCCAGCGTATTATCAAATGCCTGGGTAACATGCGGGCCAAAAGATGGGTGTTTGCAATCAGGGTTTTCATTACCGAATCCTTTTGAAGCTATCAGGTCATAAGCGGTGCCTGAACCGGTAGCGCTTAAAGTAACCTGTGCCTGTAATGTGGAAGTGAAAACAAATAGCAGTAAGAAAGTAACGGCCATAGCAAGCCGTTCAAAATGTAAAAGTTTCATTTGATAAGGTGTTTTAAGAGTAAAAAATAAACATTCACAAGCAGATCATATGATCTGTTTGGCATCTACGATAAATGGGTAGGAGTAATGGGGGTGTAGGGAAAAACCAGTAAAGTGAGTATGATGGATGGTAATACTAGGAAGATGAATATATCTTATGGATATAATCAGGTGAGTGTATATTTTTCATATTGCAGTCGTTTTTGTTAGAAGAAGGTTACTATGAAGTAACTACATTCTTTTGTCAGTTGTTTGCATGTGATTAGCTGAATAATAATCTATTTTAGCAAAAGTAAATAGTAACGGTAACGAATAGTTACAACAGTGCGGTATATACAGAATATATATATTACAATATTAACGCCGGTAATATAGTAGATAAGTCGGAGCGCTGAACATTGCCGATTATCCCAATAATAACGGTGCTGGTAGTTCTTTTAATGGGGATAATTAATAAGGATAGCAAGTTCAGAATATGTAGAAGCTTCAAGTGGAGTAAAACCTACCGTTGGGGATGAAATCAAATTTCTTTAATAGAAATTCATAAATTTGAATAAGCTGAGTTATTCTGGGTTTAATGAAGTAATAATAGGTGTAACAAGCCCATCCTACTCGACCATTACTCGACTAAAAAATGCGACTCTTGAAGTGTACCATTGCATGTTCTATCCCATAAAACTCCAATAACTGTGAACCTGTTCTAAATGAATATTCGTATCCGGCCAATGATCTATATCAAACCCGGGGGCTTTTTCAAGGGCTTCTTTTTTCTGATTAAAGATGAATATTTTTTTGTCAGGGTCAACCTGAAGAAGGGCAAATGGGATAGCAAAATATTTTATGCCAATGCCGAGGAAACCTCCGAATTCTATTACATAATATTCGATTTTACCGGTAGTAATATCAATCATAATGTCTTTGATGTCCCCAAGATGTTCACCATGGTCATTACGAACTTTATCTCCGATAATAGACAAAGCTGTTAAATATTTTAACGGGATGTTGGAATATAATTTTCCATGATTCGTACCTGTGAGGTTATCTAATGTAATGGTGTTCATAGATTGTTTTTTATGGCGTTCTCTTTCTCTTTATGCATCTCCAGTATGAGTGTATATGATTAAGCTATATAAAGGTTGTTTATTAAATTTAGAAATACATTATATAATTATCGAATGGAGTTACATCATTCACACATTTTCAGGCGTGAATCGTTTTTCCATTCAATGATCCTTAAATGGTCTATCTTTATATAGCTATATTCTTATTAAATGGCATTTTCATAAATGCAAAAAATATTAAATCATATTAAATGCCCACTCATATAACACAAGACACGACCATCGTACTTTGTACATTCAATGATACGCTGGAAGCTACTTTCGTCCAGGAAAAACTGAAAGCGAACGGAATAGATTCTTTTCTGGAAAATGAAAATTCCATCGGCTTAAACCCTTTGGGCGGAATAGAGCTGAAAATATTTGCTAAGGATAAAGAGAAAGCCGAAATAATTATAGCGGAATAAAAGTGCGGTGCAGCTGAAATGGTGCCCGGTCAGCATCACGTTCGAATGAACATGTACATTGCCCAGGCGAATAATGGTAAGTTCAAAATTGTAAAGAGTCTGGGGATCATTGATCCAAAAGAGAATGAGTAAATATATAACAAGGTAAAGTATTGCCCATCGTGGGGCAATATTATGCTCGTTCAGGGTTGTATAATTATGCTCATTATAACATCGACAGGCTTATATCCTGTAATTAACAAAGGTCTATGCGCTGTTCGCCGTACTAATAATGTAGGAAATCTTTGAATTGAACAATATTTAACTTCCTGTATGTCCTTACGGAATGCTTCCAGGCCATTGCCGTTGTTCATATCTTCAATAAACAGATCTAGATCAAAACAGGTAGCTGCTGCAGCTACCTGCTCAGCTACCTGCTGTAATACTTCATATTTCGCAATGTTGAGCCTATGCATCATGATCGCTTCCTGTATATAATGCAGATATAATTCGCCAAGCGCAGGAGATTGAAGCATGGCGCATTTTACAGCTATACACGCCGGATAAGAAGATGCAGGAGGGTCTTCGATCCATATTCTGTGTGGTATTGGCAGGTCTGTAAGTTGTCCCGCCTGCATCCAGATAGGCCCCATTTGGGCAGGCCGACTGATGCTGTTTAATGAGTCCGTAAATTGGTTCCATGACGGCAATAAACCGCCCATACAATAACGCCAGTGTATCGTTCCTTTCCAGTCTACGTTTAATCGGTCCAGTTGGGGCTTCATGGCCCAACTCCAACAACATAAAGGATCGGTAAAATACACGATGTTCAGATCATCTTTTTCCACCTGCATATTGCCGGAAGCATTTTTACAATCCTGACTGACCATTCTTAACACTTTTTGCTGATTTAGTTTTGCGTTTTGTATTTTCTTTGTTATTTTCTTCTCTTGGCTCATCCCATTGTTGTTCACCTATCGGAGTGGCAAGATTGATTTCTTCACTCCGGGTTGCACTCAGCTCTCTGTTCATTTCCTCTACCTTTTTAGCTGTTCGGTTTGTGCCGGATGGTTGCTGTTGCAGTAGTCCATTTGTATCCAGTACGTGCTGTATTGGATCTTCAATGTACTGGAAGTTTTCACCGAGTTGACTGGATTTTCCTTCATTCCAGGGGCCCGAAAAATCATTACCGGTAGACATGTTAAAATACAGATTGCTATACCTTGGATCGCTTTGAAGCACTCCTGGAGGAAAGTTTGGCTGAATAGTTCCCAGCGCAGCTTCAAACATCTGATAGTGCGCTACTTCTCTTGTCATTAAGAAAATGAGGGTTTCTTTCACATAGGGATCGTCGGTAAACTGCATCAAATACTCATATACCATTTTGGCGCGTGATTCAGCGGCAATATCTGACCTGAGATCGGCCGTTAGATCGCCTGTGCAATCTCCATTTATATAGGCTGCCGTCCAGGGAACGCCCTGGGTGTTGGTGTAAGCCGGGGTACCGGCACTGCCAACAAGGAACTGGGTGGCAGTCATACCTTCATGGATCATTTGTTCTTTAGCGGCTTTCCCATTAAGCAATTGCATGATCTCTGAATTTTCAGATGCATTTTTTAAATCTCCGTTAATGCCTGTTAGCAGCATTTGAATAGTCGCGCCCACAATTTCCAAATGGCTGAATTCCTCTGTAGCGATATCCATTAACAGATCATATTTGTCAGGATATGGTTTGCGGGCGCCAAATGCCTGACCAAAATAACGTAATGCGGCAGCCAACTCGCCATTTGCTCCCCCAAATTGTTCTAATAATAAGGTTGCAAATGCAGGATTAGGTTTTGATACCCTCGCATTGAATTGTAATTCTTTAACATGATAAAACATATACTTTGAATTTTATTTAAAATGAGAAACGAAGCGTGAATTTTTAAGATAGGCAGTTATGTTTTTTTGACTTCAATGGGTGGGATACTCTATTTGTATAAATAGTCATGCCTCACTTGAAATGGACTGGCATAACTTGTGAAGCTTTATTATAATTAAATGTTGATATTATGAAACCAATAAACACGAAAGTTCATGGATGTCTCGATTATATTATGGGTGTATTGCTCATAGCAGCGCCATGGATATTTGATTTTACGCGAAATGGCGCAGAAACTTGGGTTCCCGTAATTTTAGGTATAACAACCATATTGTATAGTCTATTGACAAATTATGAATTAGGCGTAGCTCGCATGATCTCAATGCGTTCACATTTAACACTTGATATGGTAGGTGGTATTTTTCTGGCTGTTTCACCCTGGTTGTTCGGGTTTGTTAATCACGTTTGGCAACCGCACCTGCTATTAGGTATTCTCGAAATTGGGGTTGTGTTAATGACCAGAGGTGTACCTGATGAAAGACATGCACCGGTTAATAGAAATATACCCCACAAGACAGCAACCGGACTTTAGACCGATTAAGGAAATACCTGGTTTTGAAACAAAATTGAAAATTCAAATTAATTGTTATGTCAGAAAAAGGATTGGCAGTTTCTACCGCGGAAATGGAAGATATAGGAATTGTCGGTAATAGAGTAATAAAAGCCCAGCCAAAACAAAATAAAATCAGCGGTATCCTGAAGATTGCTGTTGCAGTAATGGTGATTATTTCTGGTTTAAAGATGTTAAAGAATAGAAAGCAAACAGGATAATGGTGGCGAATCATCTTTTACTTTTTTATGCCAAAGGAGCGCTGATGCCTGGCAAAGGTAGCTATTACATGATTTAATGAATAAGTTATACCATTCACACTTGCAGGCAGGTGATAAAAGATAAAGTATGACTAAAATGCCAATTAATAGGGGGAAGCAATGTCTGTCTTCGCGTCTAATTTTGCCTTAATATCCTCAAGCATGGTAAATTGTTTTACCTGCATTTCATATAATGTTTTGATTTGTTCGCCCAACAATAAGTCCATCTTTTGATGCAGACTGCGAATGCCTATTTCAGCTTTTAAATTGATGAGATAATCATTTTCACTTCTCATTCTGTCTTTTACTTCCTGCCGGTTCTGGCTCATCATAATAATGGGTGCTTGTAATGCCGCTATACACGAAAGAAGCAAGTTCATAAGTATAAAAGGATAGGGGTCAAACTCTTTGCTTTTTGTCATTATAACGTTAAAAATGATCCAAATTGCAATAGTGATCCCAAAGGAAATAATAAACTTCCAGCTACCTCCAAAACGTGCTACCTTATCGGAAAGCTTTTGCCCCTGTGAAATGACTTCCTGTGGCGGATGCAATAAATTATTGATGATAAGATCTTCCTCCTGAATAGTGTCCTGCACAATTTTATGCAATTTGAGCAGGTATTCATCTTCGTCTGATAACACCTGGTTAATTATTTTAGTATCCATAATGATTTTGTTTTAGCTGTAATGAAGAACAGCAATGCTTACATTGCTTTATTTATTTTGAATGGCCATTTCTATAGCCGTCACTTAGAAGCAGCATGCACAACAATTAATAGTATACTTTTCATAAAAAATAATTTTGAGGAGAATGAATTGAATTTGTGTTAGTACAGCAGCTGTAAGGATTGAAACCGGGCCCAAAAAGCGAGTTAGAAAGATTAAAATCCGGGACGTTTTTTATTTGCAAAAAGTTTATGGTAGCCTTATTATTTTAACATGTTTACCAGTGGCTTCCCTTTTTCAACGATATAAGTGGCCAGCTCTGCGCCATTTGTTTTTCCTACATTTTTGGCGGTGTGAGGTGTGCCGGCGGGAATGAACAATACCTCCCCTGCCTTGAGCGTAACTGGTGGCTTGCCTTCCAGCTGGTATTGCAATTCGCCTTCCAATACATAGATGATCTCCTCACCCGGATGTTTATGTTTTGCTGCCAGCACACCTGGGGCAATGTCAACGCGCACCTGTACCATTTCACGTCCTGGGATGCTGAGGTCGTGTTGTTGTAAGTCGGTACGTTTAACACCTGATTGTTGTGCTGATGCCGGACCGCCGAATGCAAATGTATTGAGTATAACGGCTGCGATGCTGTTGGTAAGAATGTTGTTTTTCATTTTTCTGATTTTTGTAAAAATACAGTCAATGGGTAGCCTTTACCAATAGCTATCTGCCGGAGTAGGCGAATTGATACCTGGGGTGGGCAAAAAGAACCCCCTCATTGCCTTAATTTTTCATTTAATGCAATGAGGGAGTAACCTGTGGGTATTAGTATTTAAAGAAGTACTGCTGTAACTGTTTTTTATCTTTTGTTTTCATGAGTCCCAGCATCAGCAAGACCCTTGCCTTTTGTGGAGTGAGATCATCTGAAACAATGGTGCCCAGTTCGTCGTCATTGATCTCATCATGCAGCACTACCCTTCCCGAGGGCGTACGGCTTGCCCGGCATACAACAATACCTGCACTTACGGCGCGTTTTACCGCATCCATATATGCCTTATTGAAGTTGCCGTTTCCTACCCCGGCGATCACAATACCGTCTACTTTTTTGGCAATCAGCATATCCAGCATATCAGGTGGTGCATCGGCATACATGTATACAATATCTACCCTTGGGAATTTTGTATCGGCCTGTACGGAAAAGGGCGTTTTTACATTTACTTCCCGCATGGAGCTCATGTAATATTCTACCTTGCCATCATATACCTGGCCAACAGGGCCTGTATTGGGTGAGCCGAATGCGTTTACTTTCGTGGTGCTTAACTTCATGACTTCCCTTGCATCGAAGATGCCTTCATTGAAACTGATCAACACCCCTCTTCCTTTACTGTTAGGATTAATGGCTACTGTAATAGCATCATACAGATTCTTGGGACCATCGGCACTGATGGCTGTGGCAGGTCGCATGGAGCCAGTCAATACTACTGGTCTTTCGCTGGCTACTACCAGGTCCAGAAAATAACCGGTTTCCTCCTGGGTATCGGTACCATGGGTAACTACAATGGCATCTGCCTCATTTTTTGCAAAGATCTCATTTGCGCGAACAGCGAGTTTTTTCCAGATATCGGTGGTCATATCCTGGCTGCCGACGGAGGCGATCTGCTCGCCGGTAATGCTGGCGACCTTTTTTACAGTGGGTATTGCTCCGATCAGATCATCGATAGGGATCTTTCCGGCTGTATAACCGGCCCTGTCGGAAGAAGCGCCTGCACCTGCTATTGTACCACCTGTTGCCAGAATAATAACCCGTGGCAGTTGTGCCTGTACAGATATGATTATAACTAAAGAAAATAAAAAGGTGATTATTTTTTTCATATTTCATGTTTGTATGTTGAAAGGAATAGAAAATTTCCATGCATGTTGGTTATTCCTGAAGCTTTGTTGGGCCTGTAGGTGAGGTCAGTTTTACCGGATCCAGCAGGTCCTTTATCTGTTGCTCAGTCAGCAGCTTTTTCTCTCTTATCAATTCCAGGATCCCTTTACCAGACTGTAAAGCTTCTTTTGCCAGTTCTGTGGTTTTGTCGTAACCGAGCACCGGATTTAAGGCAGTCACTATACCTACGCTCCTGTTCATATAATTCTGCAAAACCTTTTCATTTATAGTGATGCCTTCTATACATTGTTTTCTGAATATCGGAATCGTTTTGAAGAATAGTCCCTGCGATTCCATGATGGCAACTGCAACAAATGGCTCATATGCATTCAGCTGTAATAAACCATCTGCCGATGCAATTGCTACTGTGGCGTCGTTTCCCATTACCTTATAGCATACTCCATTCATAAGTTCGGGCATAACCGGATTTACTTTTCCCGGCATGATGGATGAACCCGGCTGCAGGGGCGGCAGGTTGATCTCAAAGATCCCTGTTCTTGGCCCTGAGGCAAGAAAGATCAGGTCTTTGCTGATCTTGGATAATGTAACCGCCAGGTTTTTTATTGCAGCGGAATACATTACAAATGCCTGCATACTGGAGGTGGCGGCTATCAGATCTTTGCTAAGCGTCATGGGTTTACCGGTAATTTCAGCCAAACGGGTAGCGCATTTTTCTGCATATCCGGGTGAGGCTGTAATACCGGTGCCAATGGCTGTGGCGCCCATATTTATCTCATATAAATATGCTTCTGATTTAACCAGTGCGTCAATGGCCCCTTCTATCTGGTTGGCAAATCCATGAAACTCCTGCCCAACGGTCATGGGCACAGCATCCTGACCTTCGGTACGGCCCATTTTCAGGGTCTTTGCATATGCATCCCCTTTTTTATGAAATGCGGCGGCCAGTTCTTTAGCTTCTTTTACAACTTTATCATTGTGCAATATTAAGGCAACATGAATGGTCGTAGGGTATACATCGTTGGTAGATTGCCCCATATTCAGGTCGTCATGTGGTTCTATTATCGTGTATTCGCCTTTTTTATTTCCCTTCATCTCAAGCGCTACATTGGCAAGTACTTCATTGGCGTTCATATTGGCCGAAGTGCCTGCACCACCCTGATACAGATCAACTAAAAACTGATCGTGATATTTCCCATCGATCACTGCCTGGCAGGCTTTTTCAATGGCGCTCAATTTTTCTTTACTCATTCTGCCTACATCGGTATTGGCGCGTGCAGCCGCCATTTTTACCATGGCATACGCTTTTACATAATCAGGGTAGAATTTCGTAAGCATTCCACTCACCTGAAAATTTTCCAGGGCCCGTGCTGTTTGCACTCCGTAATAGGCATCTGCAGGGATCTGTTTTTCGCCAAGCAGGTCTTTTTCTGTACGGGTTGCCTGAGGAAAAGCACCTTCGAAAAAAAGCAGTATAATAACAAGCGGGACCAAGAACTGACCTTTGTTCATATATTTTATTTATAATTCACAAAAGCAATATTGCTTGTATAAAAGACACCCTTAAGCCCCTGATTTTGCAATCTGGCTTAGTCTTTTTTGCCCGGAGTTATAAAGTAACCGTTAAACGGCGCCGTTCGGAGAATAGCATTATCTGCCGGAGTAGTCGAATGGAGACCTGGGATAGACTCTTTACCTGTATTTTATTTAAAGAGAATGAATTATTTCTTCTTTATCAGTCTTGCTTTCTTCAGTTTGGAAATGAGCGTTTTTGTGTATGATTTGCTGAAGGCATCAATGTTTGAAGGATTAAAAACTTCTGAATCAACTGCCCACATTTTTTCTTCAGAGGCCGCATCGTATAAATTACTTTGCATAAAATATACTTTATCTGTTGTGTAATACGATGGAGTTGAAATAGTATTGTACGCCCCGGTATAATATGCATAATAATTGCCTGCGGGGGTATAATTGTTCATGGGTACATAGCCAGTTCTTCCCTCTGTATACGTTACCCGGTCATCTTTCTTTAATAAAGTAGCGATAAAAACACCATCACAACCGCTGGCTTTTACTTTACTGACCACTTCCTCTTTGGTGGGTTGCTTAGGGTTCTCAATGTCAAATGGCATTACATCAACACTTTTAACCGTTTTCAAACCCCTGGATGTGGCCACATTTGACAGATCGCTTTCCAGTCTTACCCTTGCCTGGATGTCTGCCGTTACCACTAAAATAAAGAGATTGCTGTATGTTTTGCCCTTTATTCCTTCTTTGTTTATCCAAACACCTTCCGTTTTTTTGGGACCTGTACAGGTGGAGAACGCGATTGCTGTAATGATCGCCAGTAGCATGTAAATGCTTTTCATATTATTAGTTGTACTAACAATTTTTATTATTTTCTCTGTTTTCCCAAAAAAACAGCGCATTGAATTGCCTGAATTTATAAGTCTTGGCAACCTGAGTGTGACGGGGATCACAAACGCAAGCGCCCATTTCAAATGTGAGGCATGTCACGCAATTGCCTTGTGAATTGTCTTCAACTTTGTATCAGCAATTCGAATTCACCAGCACCTTGGTCCCCAACCTTAGAAATGTATAAGAAATGCTGAAATCCGTACACGTTCAACCGGTGTTTTCTGAAGGAACTTTGTATTGTTAAAAAAACAAAAATTATGAAAGACAACAACAATCACATTGAAGTAATGATGTTCTCCAAAGAGTTAGCAAACCAGTACACGCAAAGCGAATTAGTTAAATGGTTCACAACATCCATTCTGCCTGCTATTGAACAGCAGGAAGTGCATGCAAAGAAACTGGCTCCTGGTACCTTGAGGATCAGTTCACCATTTTATATGTCGTAATTTATTTCAACGGGATCAATTGCACAGCGCCATCCAGTCCTGATGGTTGGACTTTCCACTTGCTGGCATCAAAATTTTGATAGTTGATGTTCACGAAGTTTATCTCATGGTAATTGCGCCATACCTGGCCCCTGCGGTCCATATCGCGGATTCGATTGGCCATCAGGTTACAAACCTCTATACTAATAGTATTCTGCCCTTCTTTTAAAAAACTGCCCGTTTTTAATTCATAAGGCAGGCTCCAGATCAACCCGGCCTCCTTCCCATTGATGATCACCCTGGCAGATTCGTACAGCTTATCCAATTGCAATAAATAATCAGCTGCCTTGTTTTTAATGGTAAAGGTAGTGGTGTATACACCCGTACCTGAGAATGATTGGATAGTTGAATCTTCTGTGAAACTGGTCCATGGTTTAATACCGGTCATTTGTTTGATGGCCGGTAATTGCGGACCACCGTCCTTAAAACTCAGCGTCCATTTATTGTTTTGTAAATTGATGGCCTCGCCGGCTGGTTTAACACTTTTGTACGCAGGCGCCGATTCTGCCTTTTTGCTCAGTTTTAAAATAATGGATTGGCCTGATCTTAATTGTAATTGAACGGCAGTTGTGTTGGCGTTCTTTTCAGCCGTCAAAACGTTGATTGCACCGCTCAGTGGGTCCATCCGTAATACCGTTGTAGCTGGTGATTGCAGGGTTATTTTTTCGTCGATATCGTTGGCGGAGTTATTTACAATGAAATAATACATGCCTTCAGTTGTTTTCCGGCGAATGAATTTCAGCTGTTTTGTTGCCATGGGTTCCGGCAATATTTTCAACTGGTTTAATGCCCCGGCCACATCACTGGTGGCTATTTTCGATTCGTTTAATAAGGCTTGTAAAGCCTGTTTTCCTTTTTGTGGGTCATTAAATCCCGGAACATCTTGGGGTTGGCTTTCAAAGATCACGGTAGCGCCCGTTTTCATCAATCTTATAATGTTTTTCAAAGTAGCCACCGGTATTTTATCACAGCCTGGCACCACCAGTACTTTGTGTTTGGCACCCTTAGGAACTACGCTTATCATGCCATTGGTTACGCTGGCTTGTTCCAGCATTTTATCTGACACAAAATCCAACGAGTATCCTGCGTTTTGTAATCCTACTACATTTTTATAAAAATTGGTGGGGTGCAGCCAATGGTCCACATCATGCACCTTCAGCGGCATATCCATACCTTTTGCATGGTGCCATACATCGTACACCGGCCAGTAGATGAGGATCTCATTATCTGGTTCGCCGGCTTGTAAAACCGATTGGCAACGGGTGATGTATTCATTCAATCCCTTTACATGCGGCCATAAGCTGTTATCAGGCACAAAGTTCACTGAGGCATAAAACAGCCAGCCGGGCCATTTTACATCGGCGGGCGTGTACGTGGTACCATGATAAAATACATGGTTGATGCCTGATAAAAATACCTGGTCTACTTCGGGTTTGCACTGGCTCCAGGCGGTTTTAAAATGTTCAGTCAACCAGGTAAAAGTTTCACAGCTGGTAAGTGGTTTGCCATAGGCATGTGCCGCGGAAGAGGCAAATTTTAACATATTGGGATCGGGGTCTACATTGCGAATATCGCCACTGTCTCTTTTCAATCCCTTTATAGGAAAATAGCTGCTGCCAAAGGTTTCTGTTTCGGGAATGTCAAAAGCGCCATACAGATCGAGCAGGTTGCCGGGTGAACCATGGGCCTGGTTTACCGAAAGGGTATTTCGTTTGTTGGTCCATTGGGTGAACACAGTGCTGAAATTCTCGCGCATCAGGTCGGCCAGGGTTTCCCGGTAATCTGATTTTAAGCGGGCCACTGTATCGTTCACGGCATCGGAAACAAACAGGTTGATGTATTGCCGCAGATCGTATCCCCGCCGTTTTTGAAACTCGGTAAAGAAGTCGGGCGTCCAGTCGGCATTGTATACTTCATAACTGTCATTAAAGAATGCTTTTACGCCATGGGATGAATTGCCGAATGCGGTATCGAATATTTTGAAATAGTCAGCGGTGGCCGCTTTTGAGAAATGATCGATGGTATACCCTTCTCCACCCGGGGCTGCTCTTTTAACCGCCTGCCGGGTTTTACCCGTGAATACTGCATATAGATCAAGGTCTTCGGTTGTGTTGTATTGCAGAGTACGACTGGTATCAACTTTATTGGTCAGATCGATGACACCTCCGTTTTTATTGTAGCCCATCAGGGCGCTTAATACGGCAACCCCTTTTTGCTTGGGGTCATTCACCACGATCTTTTCCATAAATGGGGTGCTGGCTTTGAGTTTATATTGTTGAACGATCAGTTTTGAAGCGGCATCGGGGATGGTCACGTTGGAACCGCCGATGGGCCAGCCAGTGCCTACGGAGATATACACACCCATGTTCAGTTTGTTGGATTGTTGAACAGTGTGATCGAGCATTTGCATCCATTGCGGCGATAAGTATTTTATGTAGCGGTTCTCATATCCTTTGGCGCCATATATGGGGACGATCTCCACGCCGCCAAAACCGGCATTGCTATACTGTTGTAACGAGCTGCTGATATTTTTTTCATCCACCGCGCTGCCCATCCACCACCAACGGGTCCAGGGACGGGTTTGCTGGTTTATTGCGGGCCATTTTGTTTGTGCAGAAACAGAAAATGAGAGTGCTGTTATACAGCAGGCAAGGATCGTTTTGTGTAACATCTGGCTAATATAGCAGAATTTGACAGGCTGTCCTTCCTGTACTATCAGGTTAAGGTGCAGACCTGTAAGGTCCATCATTGGGGCTTGTCCTTTCAGACTGGTGTCTTGGACCTGACAGGTCTGGCTCTTCTCACTTTAAATAAGACCTGTCAGGACCGCTTAATCCCACTAATTGTACGAGACCCGATGGCGGACCTTACAGGTCACCTTACCAACTCTCCCACCCACAATGTTTTGGCCGGTACTTTTAATTTATTGGTGATGTCTATTACAGTACCATCAATCACATTCCTGGCCTGAGTAAATGTTTTTATTCTTTCTTCGAACCGGTGCATGTCTATTTCCTTTTCCTGATCGGTGGGGTTCATGACGCATAGCACGGTTTGTTGCGCCGTATAACGGAAGTAAACATATACGCCGTCTTCCGGCACGTATTGCATCAGCTTGCCGGTTGTTAATGCCGGGGACGTCTTACGAAAGTTGGCCAGCGTTCGTACATAATTGTACACTTCGCTTTCTGCGGGTGTTCTGCCTCCTGGTTCAAACTTATTAGCGCTATCGCCAGCCCAGCCGCCAGGAAAATCGAGGCGTACCTTGCCATCGGGATCGGCAAAATTCTTCATCCCTATTTCCGTACCATAATACAATTGGGGAATGCCACGGAAAGTGAACAGCCAGGCAAGCCCCATTTTTTGTTTGGCAACATCCTCTCCTACTACACTGAAGAACCGGCTGATATCATGGTTGTCGAGAAAAATTACATTTTTCATGGGATCGGCATATACAAAATCATTGGCGGTGGTACCGTACAGCCGGTTCACACCTTCCGTCCAGCCAACCTCCTGTGTTAATGCCGGTACAATGCCATAGAGGTTGAGTTGAAAATCGGTTACACCTGGCAGATTGCTTTTGTATGGGATGTTGTATTGGTTGCGGGTAAAAAAGCTCTGGTTGGGAATGCCATGCACCCAGGTTTCGCCAAATAAATGCAGTTGCGGGTATTCATTGAGCAGGGCCTTATTGCAGCGGTTCATAAAATCGAGGTCGTTATAAGCATAGGTATCTATACGCCAGCCATCGATGCCGAACTCTTCCGTGCACCAGATGGCATGCTGTATCAGAAAGCTGGCTACCTGCGGGTTGTTCTGGTTCAGGTCGGGCATTTTTTCCGTAAACCAGCCATCGCTCATTCGCTTTTTATCAATTGTGGAAGCATAGGGGTCCATCAGCACCTGGTCTTTAAAGGTGGTGTTGGTATAGATTGGCCACCAATGGAACCAGCTGCTGTCGGGCAGATCGCGATACAGAAAATGTTCGATGCCCACATGGTTGTAAACCGCATCCTGGATGATCTTCATGCCCCGTTTGTGTATGCTGTCGATCAACTCATGATAGGCGTTGGCGCCCCCCAGTCGCGGGTCAATGGTATAATGATCGGTAAATGCATAGCCGTGTTCGTTGCGGTCAAGCATATCGTTTAGTAACACCGGGTTCAGCCATAATGCAGTTGCACCCAGTTGCTGCAGGTAATTGAGGTGGTTTTGTATGCCTTTCAAATCGGCGCCGTGACGTTTGAAATAATTGTTGCGGTCGATACTTTGGTCTCTCAGTCCGGCAATACGGTCATTGGTGGTGTCGCCATTGCTGAAGCGGTCGGGCATAATGAGGTAAATAAGATCAGTACTGTTTATGCCTTTGATGCGCGTTTTGCCATTCTGGGGGCTGCGTGGTTTTAATTCAAACCAGATCTTGCTCCACTCATTCAGCGCCAACCCGCCAAATTTTAATAAATATTTCCCTGGCTGGGCATTGGGCGCAATTTCTACATCCACGATCAGGTAATGCCGGTTTGGGTTTTTGTAAAACCTTTTAACTTTTATGGCAGGATCAGCGGATTGGACAACCCAATTTTCCCCGCTCAGGTTTTTGCTTTTATTATAAAAGATCAATTGAAGGTCCCGGTTCTTCATGCCAGTAAACCAATGCGTGGGAAATACCCGGGTACTATCCTGTGCAATAACAAACAGGGTCAAAAAAGAAAAAACAACCGTAATAACCAGTTTTCTACAACAGCTCATCTTGTGTTTTTTCTTTTACAATAAAAGCACAAACAAAACCTGCTGCCATCAGCAAGCAGCCTCCTATCTGCACGGCCAACAGGCGATCGTTGTGCAGAAAGGATTCCATGATCTTTCCAAAGAAAAGTGAGGCGATAATCTCGGGCAATACAATAAAGAAATTAAAGATGCCCATATAGATGCCGATCTTGTTTGCAGGTAAATGTCCGGCCAGCATAGAATATGGCATTGACAAAATAGAAGCCCAGGCAACGCCCACCAAACTCATGGACACATACAACATAGCAGGATCGCTGATGTATTTTACAGTGAATAAACCAATGCCGCCAATGATAAGACAAAATGTATGGGTCATTTTTTTGCCCAGCTTGGCCACCCAAAATGACAATGTAAGTGAAAACAAAAAGGTAACGAGGTTTAAAATGGAGGAGGTGGCATTGGCATGTTCTATTCCCTGTGTGTATATAGCATTAGAGGTGTTAGGATCGCCTTTGAAAATATCGCGCGCCACACCGGTTGTATAATAAAACCACATAAGGAACAGTCCGGGCCAGGTGAGGAACTGCACCAATGCCAGTTTCTTCATTTGTGCCGGCATTTGAAAGATTGAGGCTGTGATCTCCTTTATGGCACCCCCAATGCTCCCGGCTAAGCCGGGACCATGTTCTGCATTCAATTGTTGCCGCCAGTTAGGATCGGTGGGTGGATATTCTTTACTGCGGAATACGGTGTACAACACGGCCACTAAAAACATAATGCCGCCAATATAAAACGACCACATGATGTTTTGAGGAATGCCACCGGTTGCTTTTTCGCGTGAGATGCCAAACCAGTTTACGAGGATACCCGGTAAGAACCCGGCGATAAAGGCCGCAGCGCCAATGAACATACTTTGCATGGAGTAACCAAAGGGCCGCTGCTGTTCATTGAGGTTGTCGGCCACAAAGGCGCGGAAGGGTTCCATACTAACATTAATGCATGAGTCCAGGATCCAGAGCGTGCCAGCGGCCATCCAAACGGCCGAGGCGTTGGGCATAATAAACAAAGCGAGGGAACTCAGGATGGCGCCAATTAAAAAGTAGGGTCTTCTGCGGCCCCAGGCAGGATGCCAGGTACGGTCGCTGAGATAACCGATGATGGGTTGCACCAATAAACCTGTCATAGGGGCTGCCAGCCACAAGCCTGGTATTTGTTCGGCCGATGCGCCCAGGTATTCATAAATGGCGCTCATATTGTTCATTTGTAACGACCAGCCAAATTGTATTCCAAAGAAGCCGAAACACATATTCCAGATCTGCCAGAAGTTGAAATGGGGTTTGGCCTGAATGGCCTGTTCGGTATCCAATACTATCGGGGATGGTTCCATATGCAATCGCTTTGAGTATGTGTAAGATACGAAAAGAAAATTTATATAGGGGAAGTGGGGTAAGCGTGAAACGTGAAACGGCAGACGGCAAACGGCAGACGGCAAACGGCAAACGGCAAAGGAATACAATAGTACGCTCCACGCTGCGCGTGTCGCGGCAATCCGCCTTCGCCAAGGCTTCGGCGGCCAAGCCGGCAATCGGCAGTCGGCAGTGGAATACAGCATACAGTTAGCTCCACGCTGCGCGTGTCGCGGCAGTCAGCAATCAAACTCAAAAAACCGGTACAATGCTACCTTGATAGCACCTCATTGCTTCCCCGGCGCCCGAGGACCCAAAGTGAAGGATCAGTATAGGCAAAGCGAAGGATCAGTATAGGCAAAGTGAAGGAAATAAAAACCGTCACCGGTTTTCGACCATTCGTCACACCGTTTTCTGCTTAACCGTCACAACTAAAATGAAATTTCAGAGGAGAAATTACCATTCGTCCCATCGATGTAAAGGTAACCGTCACACCATTTCCCTCGGACCGTCACAACTAAAATGAATTTTCAGTGGAGAAATTGCCATTCGTCCCACCGTTTTCCGAAGCCCGTCCCAGCGGTTTCCGAAGACCGTCACATGATGGCGTTGCCGGATGGAAGTAATAGGTAATTTTGTATTCATCCGAACAATGAACGTATCAAAACCGAACAGTTTTTTGTTAACGGTAAGCTTTCAGGCAATTAAAGCCGCGATGATGAACCCGGTGAGTAGTTTGAAGAGTGAATAGGGTTGAATAAGGCAATAGGCAATGGGCAATGGGCCGCGACGCGGATTGACACGCAGCGGTGTATTTCTATTGCCTGCTGCCCATTGCCTTGCTCCAATTAAAAAAGGTGAACCATCCTTTACGGATAATCCACCTTTAATCTTATGTCTTGTCGCTTAGATCACAAATCCATCGGGTAAAATAGAACCCTTCTTCACAACGACAATTCCGTCTTTTATAGTGTATAACGAGTGATCGGTATTTTCGAGATGATTGCTTCCGTTGATCCGCACATCGTTGCCAATGCGGCAGTTTTTGTCAATGATCGCATTGCGAATATAACAACGTTCACCTATACCCAGTTTGGGCAGTCCTCTCTCCAGCGAATGCTGCATTTCTTCAATGGTCTCAAAATAATCGGAGCCCATCACATAACTGCTCACCACTGTAGTACCATGACCAATACGGCTGCGAATGCCGATCACGCTGTTTTCGATGCGGCTGGCATTGATGATGCTGCCTTCCGCAATGATGGTCTTTTCAAGCGTGGTGCCGCTGATCTTAGCCGGTGGCAACATGCGTGCACGGGTGTATACGGCGTTCCTGTTGTCGAATAAGTTGAATGGTGGAATATCTGCCGTGAGCGCGAGGTTGGCTTCAAAAAAGGAATAGATATGGCCAATATCGGTCCAGTACCCATCGTACTCGTAGCTCATGATCTTATGCACACCGATGGATTTAGGAAGGATCTCCTTACCAAAATCGGTGGCGCCTTTATGTTCTTCCATTAACTGATCAAAGATCAGTTTACGGTTGAAGATATAGATACCCATGCTTGCCAGGTATACCCTGCCCTGTTTTTGCATATCAGGGCTCGTTTCGCTTTTCCAGTCGGGCAACAGGTCTTGCTTGGGTTTTTCAATGAATGAAGTAATATGACCATCGGGATCGGCTTTCAGGATCCCAAAATCAGAAGCTTCCTTGGCATTCACCGGAATGGTGGCCACTGATATGGCGGCGCCGGATTCCCGGTGTTTGTTGATCATGTCCTGGAAGTCCATTTGGTACAATTGGTCGCCGGAGAGAATAAGCACGTATTCAAAGTCGTGCTGACTGAGGTGGCGTAATGATTTGCGTACGGCATCTGCTGTACCCTGGTACCACGACGGGTTATCGGGGGTTTGCTCTGCGGCCAGAATGTCAACGAAGGCACTGCTGAAAATACTAAAGTGATAGGTGTTCTTAATGTGTTTGTTCAGCGATGCCGAGTTGAATTGCGTTAAAACAAACATGCGGTTAATACCGGAGTTGATACAGTTTGAAATAGGGATGTCTACCAAACGATATTTTCCGGCGATAGGCACTGCGGGTTTCGAACGGCTGGCAGTAAGGGGATAAAGTCGTGTACCGGCTCCTCCGCCCAGGATGACAGCAATCACTTGTTTGCTCATGGTTGTAGTTTTAAACCTAAATCTTGTTCTATTATACTCTTGAATTAGTCTACTCTACTCTTCTTAAAGTTATACAATTATTACATTACTAACGATGAATAAACCTGTATATACTGCTTTACACTACTTTCCCAACTGAAATCAAGGTTCATCATTCGCTGTCTGATGCCTTTCATTTTTTCTTTGTCGTGGTATACTTCGGCGGCACGCCATACGGCATGCGTAACATCGGGTACACTGGCATGGTTATAACAGATGCCGTATCCATTTACGTCACCAAAATCTATAACGGTATCTTTTAACCCGCCGGTACGGCGTACCATGGGTACGGTGCCATATCGCATGGAGTACATCTGGTTCAGTCCGCATGGTTCTACGCGTGAAGGCATTAACAAAAAATCAAGCCCGGCATACATGGTATGACTTAACCCTTCGTTATAACCGATATAGACGTTATAATCGGATTGCGATAATGGTTTTAGCGCCGAAAGGCGTGCTTCCACTTCGGGGAAACCGCTTCCCAATACGAGGAAATTCATTCGACGCCCTATAAAATAAAAAGAATCGCTGATAACCTGGGGTAACAGATCGGCCCCTTTTTCGCCAACGAGGCGGCCAATAAAACCTATCAGGGGTTTGTCATAATCGAGACTGAACTGATCGCACAGCAGCATTTTATTTTTTGCCTTGCCGGCTTCATAGTCGTGTTCGGAGAAATGGTGCTGTAAGTATGTATCTGTTTCGGGGTTCCATACTTTGGCGTCGATGCCGTTCAGGATGCCCACACATTTTCCTTTTTCATATTCGAACAGGGCTTCCAGGCCATTGCTCATCCATTTCAGCTCCTGCAGATAACTGGGGCTTACGGTGGTTATTTTATCTGCACATTTGATGGCACTGGCCAGCGGGTTGATGGTATTGTTCCAGTCGAGCATGCCCCATTTCCACATATCCCATTGAGGAATGAGTATGCTGCGGTTCCAGGGCATCCAACCCTGGTACTGGGCATTGTGAATGGTCAGTACCGTTTTTATGGAGGCAAGCCCCCGGTACTTCTGACAATTTTTTACCATAAAAGGGATCAGGCCGGTATGGTGATCATGCACATGCAGTATATCAGGCTTTTTGGCCCAGGCATTCAGCCAGTCGAGTACACAGATCTGAAAAGCGGTAAAGCGTTCGTTGTCGTCGTTGTAGCCGTATACTTTTTCGCGGTCGAGCAACCCGTTCACATCAACCAGGTATAATTCAAAACCCAGTTTGTTGGTCTTTTCCTTTATGATGGTAAACTCAAACCACCAGTTGCCCATGTTGGTGTTGGCTTTGTGCACCACTTCCCACTCATTGGCATATAAAAATTTGGTCCGGTACATGGGCATAACCACCCGGGTGGTGTGCCCCAGTTCATTCATATATTTTGGTAAGGCCCCTACCACATCTCCCAAACCTCCTGCCTTAGCTACAGGGTAACATTCCGCGCTAACATGTAATATATCCATTCTAAAAAGTCGGGTTAAAAGTAAAAAGGAAATGTGTGTTCAATATAGGAAGGATTTTGATTGAATGATGCAGATCCATAAAAAATGATTACAAAACATCTCTTATATGATAGGTTTTATAGACTGTTATTGGTTCGGGGCACAGAAATTTTCATGCCCGATGCAGCTAAAGCGGTATCTTGGCGATTGCTTTTGAAAAACGCTTAAAAAGGTAATTGAATTTGTACGGCCCTCCCTGGAGAATTGGGGCAGGCTGTGGCAAAAACTTGTTATTTTTAAAACATCTTTTGACTAAAAACCAACCTTTAAATGAGTCAACAAACCAAATGGTCGCAATTTGCCGTACTCGTTTCCGTCTTTTTTTTCTGGGGCTTTGTGGCTGCCAGTAACGACATTCTGATTCCCGTATTCCAGGAAAAGCTGCACCTGAAGCCCTGGCAATCGCAAATGATCGCGTTTGCTTTTTATGCAGCATATACTGTAGGCTCTGTTATTTACTTCCTGGTTAGTAAAATAGCCGGTGGTGATATCTTAAATAAAATTGGTTATAAGAACGGTATTGCATTGGGGCTGGTGATCTCCGCCCTCGGTACCTTGTTGTTTTATCCCGCAGCCCAAACTGAATCATTCTTTATTATGATCAGCGGTCTGTTTATTGTTGGACTGGGTTTTTCCCTGCAGCAAACGGCCGCCAACCCGTTGGCCATTGTAATGGGCGATCCCAAAACCGGGTCACAGCGTTTAAGCATGGCAGGCGGCATCAACAACCTGGGTACTACGCTCGGCCCTGTAGTGGTAAGTCTGGCCATTTTTGGTTCTGTTACCGGCGGTGCTAAAGTTGCCGATATTGGCGCGGTAAAAGTGCCTTATCTGATCCTGGGGGCCGCTTTTATTCTGGTAGGTATCATCTTTAAATTCTCCCCTATTCCCAATCAGATCAAACATGATGAGGAAGTTGAATTGGATTTTGATAAAGGCTCTGAAGTAACTGCCAAACCCATGGGTTCACTTGCTTCTGCTTCAAAAAGAAGTCCGCTGAGCTATTCTCAGCTTTGGCTGGGGATGATCGGCATTTTTATCTATGTGGGTGTGGAAGTGGCTACGGCCAGTAATCTGCCGATGTTTATGAAAAAACACCTTACTGGTCCAAATGGAGGAGCTTTCCCAACTGAACATATTGCTCCGTTTGTATCGTTGTACTGGGCCAGTTTAATGATGGGCCGCTGGACCTCCTCTGTAGGTGCGTTCAATATCAGTGCGTCGGTTAAGTCGGTTTTACGCTTTATTATGCCATACCTGGCATTTGGCGTTTTCCTGCTGATCAACAAGATCGCAAGTCACGATATCACTCCTTTTTATGTATATGCAGGGGTAATTGTTGCCCTGATCATTGGTGACCTGCTGAGCAAGGGTAATCCTGCCCGCCAGTTGCTGATCTTTTCACTTTGCGGAATTACAGCCCTGATCATTGGCATGATGGCTGACGGTATGGTTAGCGTATATGCCTTTATCAGTGTAGGTTTATTCTGCTCAACCCTGTGGCCTTGTATCTTCACGCTGGCTATTGCCGGTTTAGGCCGTCATACCAACGAAGGCGCCAGCTTCCTGATCATGATGATCTGTGGTGGTGCATTCATCCCTGTGATACAAGGTTTGCTGGCTGATGAACATGCACTGGGCATTCAGGCCTCTTTCGTAGTAGGCGTTTTCTGTTTTGCCTACCTGGCATTCTATGCCATTCGTGCCAAGGCTATTTTGAAAGCACAGGGCATTGATTATGACAAACTTGACAGCGCTGGAGGCCATTAATAGATAAATTGATGTTATCTTCATGCCGAAAAATGGTCCGCAGGGGCTTTTTATGACTGAACATAGAAACTGAATTTGCAATGAGACAACAAGAGTATGCTATAGGAATTGATATTGGCGGTACCAACACGGTTTTTGGAATTGTAGATCACCGGGGTGAGATCTCGTACCGGGGAGCCATTTCGACCCGTAAGCATAATAATATTTCAGATTATATTGATGAACTGGCCATAGCCCTGAGTCCGGCTATTGAACAGGTGGGTGGCATTAATTCCATTCGTGGTATTGGTATTGGCGCTCCCAATGGAAATTATTACAAAGGTACTATTGAATATGCGCCCAATTTACCCTGGAAGGGGCTGGTGCCGCTGGTTCAGCTTATGAACGATAAATTTGGCGTTCCCTGTTCCCTCACCAACGATGCAAATGCAGCCGCCGTGGGTGAAATGATGTATGGCGTAGCCCGTGGCATGCGCGATTTCATCATGATCACGCTGGGTACCGGTGTGGGCAGCGGAATTGTGGCCAACGGTCAGCTGATCTATGGTCACGACGGTTTTGCCGGCGAACTGGGCCATACTACTACCATTCCTGGTGGCCGTTTACATAAGGGCACTGGCTTGCGGGGTTCGCTGGAAGCGTATGCTTCGGCTACCGGTGTGGCATTGACCGCTATTGAATTCCTTGATCGCGACCACAAACGCGACAGCCTGTTGCGCAATTATGCCAAGGAAGAAATTGATTCCCGCATTGTATATGATTGCGCCATGCAGGGCGATGCGATCGCCCAGGAGGTATATCAATTTACTGGTGAGGTGCTGGGGCTGGCGCTGTCCAATTTCGTGATGTTCTCTTCACCTGAAGCCATCATTTTATTTGGCGGTATGACCAAGGCCGGCGACCTGATCCTAAAGCCAACCCGCGAACATATGGAAAAGAACCTGCTGCCCATTTTCCAGAACAAAGTAAAGCTGTTGTTCTCTGAATTGAAGGAAGCAGATGCGGCGATCCTTGGCGCTAGTGCGCTGGTGTGGGAGGTGAAGACGGATAAAGTAGTTTAGTTTGACTAGTTGACCCGTTGATCAGTTGACCAGGTTAAAGGTTGATCGGGTTGACGAGGTTGACAAGGAATACAAAATACTAAGGGCCCAGGTAGTTTTAAAACCGCCTGGGCCCTTTTCATATATCAAAACTTCTTACTTCTGCATTTTCATACCTAAAAAATGGTTTTTTCGAGATAATTCTTCCTGGCTCTGTATCACTGGTTAACTGATCAACTGGTCAACTCATTTCTTTCTCTTAGGCTCCTTCTTTTTCACAATAAACACACTAGCCACCGGTCGTTGGCCTTCTTTGTCCGCCGGCTGAATGGTTTCCTTTCCATTGATGAGCATACAACTGCTGCCGCCACCATCGAGGTTAATGGCTTCTTCACAACCCAGTTCTACTAAGATCCGCGCCGTTTCATCGAGCGTGGCGCCTTCGGCAACTCCGGGACTGCGACCCTGTATAACCAGGATAATCAACCGGTGATTATGGGTATACCCAATAGCAGTACGCGGGTGGCGATCATCCCGTTCAAACGCATACAGCTGCTCTTCTTTATTGGTAATAAATACAGCGCCTTCCTGTACCAGTACCGGACCACCGCCAATAGCGGTATGCATCTTCCACCAGTTCCATTGTTCAATGGTATGTAGATCGGAAAATGAGGGATCTGGCTTGCTGCCCTTGGCAATAATGGGCTGGGTTTGAAACCCGTATGGCCATCGTTTGGCCGTATCTGTGAACAGCCAGGCTACATCGGCCAGTCTTTTTTTGGTGATACCAAGCGCACTACGGGTGGCGTAATAAAAAGAATCGTTGAACAGGCTTTTCAGTGCGGGAATATTGTAGGCTACCATTTTTCCCTCGCGTATGATCACATTCAGGTTCTGGTGGGTTTGAAAAGAGAAATACCCGCCATTTACGACAATGTAAGGTTGCTGTTCCCGCTTATAATATTGCGAAGGGGTATAACTGTTACCTTCGCCTGTTTGGGTGGTAAAGTCAATGTGTTTGTCTTTCAGCTTTATTTCAACGCAATACGCCTTAAAGGGGCGGCCGTTCAGGGAGTCGGCGGTTTTAAAAACGCGAATGGCACCGGGGAGACTGTCAAATTCATTATTGGCCTTTTTCCAATGGAGTTGGGAATGGCCAACTGCTGGCAAAAGGCAGATTGCTAGTAATATTGATTGTGCAATTCGCAATGTTGGAGAAGTAAGAAGTTTGAAGTACGAAGTAAGAGGTATGAAGCGTGAAAATCTGTATTTCTTACCTCCTACTTCTTACTTCTGTATTTACAAACGTTCAATACTTTTTATCTACAAGTGCTTTATTAAGATATCATCATCTCTTTCTGCTTCAGCCACTGTTCTTTGCCGTAACCTGGTATAACGTGCTTTTCGCTGTGATAGGAAGAACGGACCAGGGGACCGCTTTCTACATAGTCGAAGCCAATGTTATAACCAAACTCACGAAATTCGGCAAATTCGTCGGGGTGCACAAACCGGAGAACTGGTAAATGCTTTTTGGTAGGTTGCAGGTACTGGCCCAGGGTTATTACATCAACACCGCTGTTACGCAGGTCCTGCATGGTTTGTAATACTTCTTCCTTTGTTTCACCCAGCCCACACATGATACCGCTTTTTGTACGCATACCACCTTCTTTCAGGATCTTCAACACTTCCATGCTGCGGCGGTATTTAGCCTGAATACGCACCTGGCGGGTGAGGCGTTCCACAGTTTCAATATTGTGTGATACTACTTCTGGATGGGCCTCAATTATGCGTTGAACGTCCTCAGCCTTTCCTTTGAAGTCGGGGATCAGCGTTTCGAGTGTAGTATCGGGATTTAATGCTTTTACTGCTTTAATGGTATTGTGCCAGATGATGCTGCCACCATCTTTCAGTTCATCGCGGTCAACCGAGGTCAACACGGCGTGTTTCACTTTCATCAGGTGAATGGCTTCTGCCACGCGTTGTGGTTCGTCCCAGTCCACTGCATCGGGACGGCCGGTGGCTACCGCGCAAAAACCGCAGCTGCGGGTGCATACATTGCCCAGGATCATAAAGGTGGCGGTACCTTCGCCCCAGCATTCGCCCATGTTTGGACAATTTCCACTTTCGCAAATGGTGTGCAGTTTATGGGTATCAACCAGGTTGCGTACATGCCGGTAGTTTTCGCCGGTAGGTAATTTTACACGCAGCCAGTTGGGCTTTTTTACAACGGAGTTCGATTCATTTACACTACTGATAACGGGTAATTCCTGCATATGCTTAGTATTCTGATTAAACCTTAGGGTGTTTCCATATCAGGTATATTAACACACCAGAACCCAAAAGGTTTTCTGTAACAAATTGATAGCTAGTCAACTATTAATCACTGGGTTGACTATTTATCAACAAAAATAACATAAAACTGGTAATCAGGGGCGTTTAGTTATCCCGTAACAGTGTATAAATCAATAGGCAATCGGCAGTTCAGAGTTCCGAGTTATTAGGTTATTTAGTTATTAGGTTATTATGTTGTAAGTTCATGATTGTCGGTCGCCGTTTCCGGCTCCCGGAATTTATTCGCTGGCAACCCGGAACTCCGAACTAATAACTCAATAACCTACGAACTTAAGGGAATGCCTGTAAAACAAAAAAGTGAGCCTCCTTAAAAAAAAGACCCACTTAAATATCTTGTGCCTTTCCTACTTACGCCTTCCTAATAACAGGGTAATATAGGCGTTGAAGAAAAAGTTCTTTTCGGGGTTATACGCCATTTGGGCTACTTTCTGTACATAATACTCTGCATTCAGGCCCACTTCAATGGCTGAAACGGTTTCGTTAAACCGCCCATAATCAAACCGGAGGGCCCCCTTGGCAGTTAAGCCAAATTTAGGCTTCACTTCGCTCCAGCCAACGGTAAACCCGGAAGCACCCAGTTCCAGATAATTACTGTCGGAAATGGTTGGGTATGTTTTACGATAACGTTGGTCTGACTGGTCTACTACATCAACATAATACGGTTTTTGCAAACCAACGCTTAAGCCACCGGTATAAACGGCCATTACGCCTACCCCATTCTTATTTCCTTTGCCGCCAATAATGCGTTGCTGGCCGGCACTCAGTTTTACCTGGTAAAAGTTATTAAGCTTGCCGTAGATCACGCTGTTGAAGTTGAACCCATTCTGCAACGAGGTGCGTCTTTCTTTCTTGTGCTTTTTTTCGTTGATCTCCAACTGGAAGATGTTGGCCACCCGGGCGCTTTTGAACCGTCCTACTTCATAGGAAAGCCCATAGCCATCGGTATTAAGCTTAATGCCGAAAACGTTTTGTTTGTTAAAAATAATTTCTCCTTCCTCTTCCAATTTTATCAGGTTATTGATCCTCTCCTTTCTTGCGGCCTGTTTGTCTTTTTTTGCTGTTGGCGATTTGGGTGTTGGGTTATCCTGCGCCCATGTTGTGGAGGCAAGAGTACCAGCCAAAAGGAACAAAACAATTTTCTTCACT
The DNA here is from genome assembly GCF_017742245.1 of Niastella soli. Taxonomy (GTDB): domain Bacteria; phylum Bacteroidota; class Bacteroidia; order Chitinophagales; family Chitinophagaceae; genus Niastella; species Niastella soli. The sequence goes on along the minus strand of NZ_JAGHKO010000004.1, from coordinate 165,875 downwards.
GGCTTTGATTTGATTATTAGACGTAAATTTAAGGCAAAAATATACATAATGACCTCAACTGTAGTTTACGAAGGAAATCTGCGAACGGTTTGTACACACGAAAAATCCGGGTCCATTATTGAAACCGATGCGCCGCCAGATAACCAGGGTTTGGGCGAGCGTTTTTCACCGACAGACATGGTGGCAACAGCCCTGGGCACCTGCATGCTAACGATCATGGGTATAAAAGCACGCGATATGAACCTCGATATAAAAGGCATTAAGATCGATGTGGAAAAGATCATGAAGGCCGATCCCCGCCGTATTGGCGGCATAAATTTAACATTTCATTTCCCTGATTCACTGCAGGTTGATGAAAAACAAAAGACCATTCTGGAAAGAGCCGCCAACACCTGTCCGGTTATGTACAGCATTCACCCCGATATTGAAGTGAATGTGACCTTCAACTGGAAACCCGAAATGATCATAGGATAATTACTATTGGGAAATAAAATAATATAAGACCGTTCCGGACAAACCGGGACGGTTTTTTTATTATATAAAACAACCTTTGGCCCCCGAAATGCTTCTATCTGTCATCTCATTATAAATATAATTTTTGTTGGTTTCGGTTTCAACAATACATTTAATCGCACAAATTGCTATTTAGTATGAAAAAATGGTCATCGCTCCTGTTCTTTTGTTCGCTTGTGATCGCTTCTCATGCCGCCATTCGCCTGCCGGCGGTTATTAGCAGCAACATGGTATTACAACAACAATCAACCGTTAAACTGTGGGGTTGGAGTGCTCCGTTTGAAAAAGTTGTTATTACCACCAGCTGGAATAACAAGGCTGATACCCTGAAGGCCACTAACAATGCCAACTGGCAAACAACCGTTCAAACACCTGCTGCCGGTGGCCCTTATACTATTACTATCTGGGGCAGCAATACCCCCACCCCCATTGTGTTGGAAAATGTAATGATCGGTGAGGTATGGGTTTGCTCGGGTCAGTCGAATATGGAATGGAACTACTATAACAAGCTGGCTGATATTAAGGAAGAGCTGCCTGCCTGTTATAATAATAACATCCGTTTTTTTCATATTCCTAAAACTACCGCTACCAACCCACAGGATGATTGCGCCGCCAAATGGACTGTGTGTGATAGTAACACGTTGAAATTCTTCAGTGCGGTAGGGTATTTCTTTGGGAAAAAGCTGAACAAAGACCTGAATGTGCCCATTGGCTTGATCAATTCCAGCTGGGGCGGTACACCGGCCGAAGTATGGACGCCCGACGCCCTGGTGAACAATGATGCAGAGCTGAAAAACGCCGCAACCAAATTAAAGGCTAATGGCGGCTGGCCTATTACGCCCGGTTATACCTATAATGCCATGATCAATCCGATCATCAATTATAACATTGCAGGTTCTATCTGGTACCAGGGTGAAAGCAATACAGAAACCGCCGCTTCGTATGGTAAACTGTTCACCACCATGATCGACAGCTGGCGCAAGGCCTGGGGTAAAGAATTCCCTTTTTATTATGTACAGATCGCCCCTTTTAAATATGGCAGCCCACTGATCGGTTCCCTGTTGCGCGAACAACAGACAAAGGTGATGGCCCATCCGCAAACAGGCATGGTGGTTATTACCGACCTGGTAGCCGATACCACTAATATTCACCCTACCAATAAACACGATGTGGGTGCCCGCCTGGCTAACTGGGCCCTGCACGATACCTATAAAAAAGAAGGTTTTGCCTATAAAAGCCCTATGTACAAAGGCATGGAAATAAAGAAGGGCAAAGCGTATATCAGCTTTGATAATGCGCCTGCTGGCTTACTGTCAACCGGAAAAACGATCACTGAAATATATGTGGCTGGTGCCGATCAGCAGTTCTACCCTGCCGAGGCGAAGATCGAGAACAACCAACTGGTGGTGTGGAATAAACTGGTGAAGGAACCGGTGGCCGTTCGCTATGGTTTCACCAATACGGCGGTAGGTAATTTATTTGGAAAAGAAGGATTGCCGGTCAATCCGTTCAGAACTGATAGCTGGTAACTTATAGTTTGTTAGTTATTGAGTTCGTAAGTTATTTAGTTAACTCACGAACTCAATAACTTAATAATTAATAGATCCTTCCTCTTCCCTCAGCCGTTTTGATCAATTCTTCGGCAAGGGTATCATCAAACACTTCAGCCTTGTTAGCCAATACTTCTCTGAGAATATCGTGAATAGTGATTATCCCCATAAACTTTTTCTCATCGATCGCTACCAGATAGCGGGCTTTACTTCTTATCATCAGGATCATGCAATGTTCCACCGTTTCTTCGGGACCTACTACGGGTAGATCGGTGGTCATCACTTCCTGTACATGGGCCTCTTTACTGCTGCGGCCCTTTAAAACTACATTTCGACTGTAATCCTTTTCAGAAAAAACGCCTTTGTACGCGTCCCCGTCCATTACTATCAGGTAACTCAGGTTTACCTCTTCAAGCAGGTGCAAGGCATCAATCACTAAAGCATCGGGCTTAATGATATTCTCCGGGCGCGGTTTACTGGCGATAAGATCGTCTACCGTTCTCATGAAATGAACATTTGTTTAAAGTTCGTATTTTATTTTATACGATCATGATATTAATCATCTATCGTACTACATATTGGCGATAAATTTATTACATAATTGGATTGAGCTTTCATGAACTGTCCTGAAATCCGCAGGATGGTATCCCGATGAATTGGGATGAAATCTGTCCCGATTCATTGGCATGTTGTGTGTAATGGAGACGCGTGGGCAAAAAACGCCTATTTTCGTGCCTCAAAAATTACATGTCATATGAATATTCAGGAAACTTTTGACCAGGCCGTTGCCCGCAGTAAGACCCTAACCGAAAAGCCAGGCAACGACGTTCTTTTACAATTATATGCCCTTTACAAACAGGCTACCGAGGGCGACGTGAACGTAGAACCACCAGCCAATGCCTTTGATTTTGTTGGCAAAGCCAAATTCAATGCCTGGGAAAGCATTAAAGGTAAGTCGAAAGAGGCTGCTATGCAGGAGTATGTTGAGCTGATCTCAAAACTGAAATAGTTGTTATGTGTTAGATAATGTGATTGTAGGCGTTTTACAGGTTGCCCCGACCCGTCGGCGCAATCTGTAATCGCCTTTTATGCTGAACCTTATGCTTGTCGATTTTTATAGCGCCTGCTCAAGCTGATCCAGTGCTTTTGTCAAAAAATGACCCTGGCTTATTTGCATAGCCAATGGACGCATGTTCTCCACCATGGCCTGGTATTCCTGATCGCTGGTATTCCTGATCATTTCTTCCATCTCTGATAATTTTTCAATGGAATAACCTATTCCATATTGTTTTACCAGTATGGCGCTGGCCGATGTTGCCGGTACAATAACGGGTATGCCTGCCAGTATATATAACGACAGTTTATGTGGGGTTATAACCGTTAAATAACTGCTGTAAATGCCGTCAAAACTGTCTATTGCCTCCCCATACCATACCAACCCGAATGATCCCTGTACATGATGCACCAATTCGTACGGGGGATATACTCCTTTAAAAGTGACATTGTCAGGAACGGTATTTTTTACGGGATAACCTTCGCCGTACACTGAAAATGAAAGCCGGGGTAGTTGTCCAAGCTTTTCTATAAAGGTGGTTTTAGCCAGATCGCCGGCTATAACTATGTGGTTTTGTTTTGACCGGTTTTTACATACGGGCGTGGTCAGGAAATCGTGAAACTGAAAGCATTCGATGGTAGCTTTGGGAACCAGCGTTTGTAACCACTGCTGCATGCGTTCATTGTGGGCAACAAACAGCCTGATCCGCCGCAGGGCTTTTTTCTCCTTTTCAAAAAGTTGCCTGTTATCATCACGCCACCCCTCCATATCCTGGATCACACAAATAATTTGTGCTCCTTTTATGCTTAAAAGGGTAATTAACAGCTGGTGGATCTTTGCATATAACGGAAATTGAAATACGACCAGATCGCGGGAACTGAGGCTGAAAAACAGCCTGATCAAATAAAGAAATCTTTTCAGTTTCGATTGTATGGAGAAATCCATCCTGCCCGGGAAATCAATAGGCCTGTATCCCCGGGAGACAAAAATTTTTTCTCCATCAACATTACCAATGCCGCCATGAACAAATTCATGATGTAAAAACTCCTGAATAAAATATTTTTTAGCAATTGGCATGATGAATATTAATGGGTATTTTTTCGCAGGGCGTTGATGGCGGTTGTATATAAATGGTTTACCAGTTTATTTTTCATTACCAGCAATTGCAGGATAAAATATCCCGGTACACAAATGATGACTGCAATCAGAATGATGATGATTGGGGACGTGAGATACATTTTCAACAACCAGATAACCGGAATAAATAATAAAGATGCGGCGATCGATTGCAAAAAAGTAACCCGATCGAATATTTGCATGGCTGGGAAATATTTTTTTACGTACCAGTACCCCAACACCAATACTATTGTTTCACCCAGGAGCATGGCGCAACAGGCGCCCCTGTCGTGCAGGTAATAGGACAGGCCCAGCATTAACAGGACATACACGCTGCTGCCGATTATAAGTCCATATAATTGCAGCTTTTCTTTTCCATGCGCTACCAGTATTTGTTTATTCAGGAACATACTATAGGCTTTTATAAGCGGTAGCATGGCCAGTATGGAAATATTCACGGTTACCCGGGAAAAATTGCCTGATAAAATGGTTTGTACCAACGGTCCCGCCAACAAAAAAATACCAACCGAAGCCGGAATGGTAATGATAAATATAAGTTGAACAGAATGTAAAATGGTTTGCTGTAATTCTTTTTCCTTTTCCTGGTGTAATAAAGTAGTTGTGCGTGGGTATAGGACCAAAAACATATCTGTAAACAGCGTGACCGCTACCCTGATCATTTTCATAGACATGGCGTAGATGCCCACAATGGCTGCCGTGCTCACGATGCCCAGCAATACATTATCGAGCCACACCATTATGGTGTACACGATGCTGATAAAATAGGTGGTGAAGGTATGTTTCAGGTGCCGTTTCCATTGGATGTTTTTCAAGGTTATTTGCAATTCCCTGAATACATTTATGATGTTGGTAAGCAGGTTAATGATGGCCGCAGTGGTAATGATGCCATAATACAGGTAGTAGTCTGCCGGCGCCTTTACAAAAATGAACAGGGCTATCAATCCCAGCAGTCTGCTGATAAACGACCTGATGGCGATATACCGGAATTTTTCCAACCCCCAGAAATACCATTCACAGGAAAAGCAATTCACCAGTAAAAAAGAAAGGGAGAAAAAGAGCAGCCGTACGTCGTGGATCTTGTTCCAGAGTATAAAAACGGTAATGCCATAAGCAAGCAATGAAATACCCGATGTCAGGCAATGCAACACGATCAGCTCCGACACCAGTTTGCGCAACTTTTCTTTATCGTGTTTAACCTGGGTTATTTCGCGAATGCCATACACTACTATGCCGAATTCAGCAATGGTAACAAAACAGTAGCTTAATGAATCAATGAAACTTACCCGGCCAATACCTTCGGGGTCTAATATCCTTGAAATATAGGGTATTGAAATAAGTGGCAGTAATACCTGGCTGCAGGATAGTAAAAAATTATAGACTAAATTTTTTTTTAAGTTTGCCAAGCTGAATTATAACAATAAATTACTTTTAATTGAGTTACCCGGGTTCAAAGAAATAAGTAAAATACGGGCAAATTTAGTTTTTCTGTAAAATATGGCAATATGAAAACCGGCATATTTGACATGGAGCATTTTGAAGTGGCGTATACCGTCGCTCAACTGTTTGATATGCCTGCCAATCAGCTGGTGATCTTTACCGACGCAGCAACCTATCAACGCTTACAGGACCTGTTTAAAGAGGATACAGCCCGGTATCAATGGGAAATACTGGACCGCACCGGTGGCAAATGGCGTTTTTTCAGTCAATTGTATAAAGCCGCTAAAAAGCATAATCTGGATATTTTTTACCTGAACACCATCAGTAATAACCACCTGTTGTATGCCTGGGTGATCGGGTTATTACGCATTGCCCGGGTGGTGGTCACGGTACACGACCTCAATTGTTTGTTCAGATCGCACCCCTCGCTTCAACTGCGGCAACTGATCCATCATATCGGGAAAAAAGCGCTTATTAAACGGGTACAGGAGTATAATGTGATCTCCGATACCATGGTGGGTTATCTGAAGGAAGTCACCGGTGGCAGCATGCAGGTCCATAATGTACCGGGCGCTGTTTTTGACAATAAACAGGCCTCATTGACCATAGACAACGCTATTCACCTGGTGGTGTCGGGTACGCTGGATAAAAAACGCCGGGATTATAAGCAGGTGTTTGAACTGTTAAAGGCGGCCGAAGCGAGCCAGCTGCCTTTGCATATTACCTTACTGGGCGGCCATTCAGATGAGTATGGTAAAGCCATCATACAACAGGCTGCTGCGTTTAAAACGACCTATACCCGCATCCGGTATTATGATGAAAAGGTAGTGCACCAGGATGAATTCGATAAACAGCTGAATGCGGCACATTTCATTTTCATTCCATCGGTTATCAATACTGCTATTTGTTTTTCCATTCCCGAAACTTACGGCCTTACCAAATCATCTGGCAATATGTTTGATGTGATCAAACATGCCCGGCCGTTTATTAGCCCCCAGTCATTGCGTATTTCGACTACGCTCGAGAGCAGCTGTTTTCGCTATACGTCCATCGGACATTTGTTGCAATTTTTACAGGATTGTATGCAGAATAAAGAAAGCTATCAAGCCTGGCAGCAGCGGGCGCTGGCCAATTCAAAGGAATATACCATTGCCAACGTACGGGCAAAAAATCCTACACTTTTTGCGGCCAGTTGATTATGTGGTGTTGCAAAAAAGCCTACTGGAGATCAATTGCTGATCCCGTTACCAGAGATACCCTTGTGATAGTGGATTTTACGTGGAATGGTACGCGTTCAGCAGTCCGTTATCTGCTTACTGCGGCCATTGATACATTGAGCTGGCTCAATTCCTGTGGGGAAATATCTTCTTCCATTTTTTTGAAAATGAACTCATCTTCAAAATGACTGTGTTGGTCAACCAGCTTAATAAAGGCCTTATATAAATAATAGTCTTCATCGTGGCGATTCAGCCTTTCGGCCAGCAGACGAATAGTATCGTGTTCGCGTTTTAAGATGTTCAGGAAGTTGAAATTGAAATGATGTTTCTGCAAAAAAGGAAATAATATCGCCTCTTCTGCATCCACATGCTTTTGCAGCTCATTTTTCCAGAATTGAACGATCCGTTGCCGGATGCTTGATTTATCGAGTTGCTGCTGGATGTCTCGTAAAAATTCGCGGCACTTAAGCCGATCTTCTTTGTGCTGCCAGGATAATACCTGTAATGCCCTTGAATGTTCCATAAACAGATCCTCCCGTTTTGCTTAAACAAAGATCACTCCATTCAGGGACAATGGGGATAAGTTAACTCATTTTAACAGTGAATTTGCATTAGAATTTTTGGGCGATTGATAGTTGGTCAAAGCCTGTAGAGAAGTGAGAATGATTGGGGAAATAAAGCGCTAAATTGGGAAGTATGAAATAAGAGGTAGGAAGTTAATTATTACCTCCTACCTCTTAAACCTATATTCGAATAGGCTACTATTTTAAGCTATTTATAATAGTAATGAACTCGCTCGCATTTAATGAAGCACCGCCAACCAGTCCGCCATCAACATCCGGACAGCTAAACAATTCTTTGGCGTTATTAGCTTTTACGCTGCCACCATATAAAATTGAAATGGCATCAGCGGTTGCTGCGCCGTATTGTTTGGCCAGTACACTGCGCAAATACGCATGTATTTCCTGAGCCTGTTCTGAAGTGGCTGTTTTACCAGTGCCGATGGCCCAAATGGGTTCATAAGCAATCACCACACGTTTGATGTCTGCATCTGACAAATGGAACAGTGATTCTTTTAATTGGGTTTCCACAAAACTGTTCTGGGTGCCTGCTTCCCGAATGTTCAGCGGCTCGCCACAACAAAATATGGGCGTGATATTGTATTGCAGGCACAGGTCCAGTTTCTCGGCCAGCATTTTATTTGATTCCTGAAAATATTCACGGCGCTCGCTATGGCCCAGCACGCAAAATTGAATACCGATCGATTGCAGCATTTCAACTGATACTTCACCGGTATAAGCGCCGGATTTTTTATTATAACAATTCTGGGCAGCTACAAAATAATTGTTTTCATCTTCGGTTTCGCTTTTTGCCATAATGAGGTATGGGAAAGGAACAGCAAAAATGGTTTGCTGGTGTGCCTGTAATTCAATGTTGGCAGAAAGGATCTCGTCGAGTAACTGTTCACCCTGTTGGTAGGTACAATTCATCTTCCAGTTAGCCGCAGCAATTTGTTTGCGCATATGTAATCGTCTTTTTATTAGTGAAGGCCTTTTATGATTGCCCAAAAATATGTTTCAATTGAGTTATTTCAGCTTCTGTAAGCGCCTGATTTTTTAATTTTTTCCAATTGCTGATGTCTGACAGTGCTTTTTCAAATTCATACAGGCTAAGTCCCTTGTTGCCCCAGGTAAAATCGGGGATGAATTTTGGCGGCATGCCTTCGCCAAAAATGTTGGCGCAAACGCCTACTACCGTGCCCGTATTGAACGAAGTATTGATAGCAGCCCGTGAATAATCACCCATCAGCAACCCGCATTTCAGTCCGGCTTTCAGGTATTCGCGGCTATGGTAATGCCATACATTCACTTCGCTGGCTGTATTCTTGATATTGGAGTTGGAGGTACCGGCGCCCAGGTTGCACCACTCGCCTATTACCGAATCGCCCAGGTAACCGTCATGTGCTTTGTTGGAATAGGCAAACAGCACCGCATTTTTGATCTCGCCACCTGCAATACAATAAGGACCAATGGTGGTAGCGCCGTATATTTTAGCGCCCATTTTTATTACGGCACTTTCGCCCAGCGAAAAAGGTCCTCTGATGATGGCGCCATCCATTACCTCGGCGTTCTTACCAATATATATGGGGCCGGTGGACGCATTCAACAGGCAATGGTTCAATATGGCGCCCGGTTCAATAAAGATGTTGTTGGGATTAACAGTTTGTACTAATTCAGGAATGGGGGCAGAAATACGATTGTTTGTAAGTAAAGCGAAGTCTTCCCGCAATGCCCAGTCATTAAACTGAAAAATATGCCAGGGATATTGAATGATCTTTACCAGGTTGTAATCGGGCTCCCGAGTAGGTTCGCCATTGTCATCAAATATCGATTCAATGAATGCTGCTGAGGGAACAATGTTGGCGGCAAACACAATAGCATCGGCCGGTGGTTGTTCCTCCTTCTTCAGCACATATACGGGTTGTTGCAACAACCTTTCCCATTTTTCACGGATGGTGAGAATACCGATGCGGATATCGGCTACGGCGCGGGTTTGGGTAAAGGGATATAAATGATCTGATACTTCTTTGTCGGACAAAAAGACCCGTTTGTTCATATTTCTTGGTTCTGATCCAAACTTAAGCCATTTTTTGTTCTTTGGGTGGTTTGGCTATTGGAAACCAAGATTCGGCACAAGCGGATGCTTGCGCCATTGTAGGGGAATGCGCTGGGAGTTGTCTAATAGTGGTCAGGGAGTTGTCTGATAGTGGTCAGGGAATGGTCTCATAGGACTAGTGTTTCCAGAGCATCTCCTGAGCACCCTGAGACAATACCCAGGCCAGTAGACTACCATTACACTACACTTTAGCCACCATTATGCTACCATTTAGGTACTGAATACCTATACTAAGTATTAAGAGAGAAAAACTTTGTGCAGCTTATTTGAAATTATTTATGGAGTTTATTGGCTGGTGCATCTTATAGGTAGCTTCACTTTCCATTTACAGCCATGATCTAAAACAAAAATCCCCTTCCTTAGACAAGGAAAGGGAAAGTATAGCCATGAAAAACAAAAATGTTTGTATTGAAATTACGCTTTTTATTTTTTCTTTTCGTAACGTTTCTTGAATTTATCAATTCTACCCGCTGTATCTACCAGTACGTTCTGACCAGTGAAGAAGGGGTGAGACGTATTAGAAATTTCTAATTTGATCAATGGATATTCGTTGCCATCTTCCCATTTCACGGTTTCTTTAGAAGGAGAAGTAGAACGGCTCAGGAACTGGTGACCGTTACTCATATCTTTAAAAACAACGAACCGATAGTTCTCGGGATGAAGTCCCTTTTTCATAACTCTTTGATTTTTAAATTGTACACCGATTTTGCGGTATACCCTGTTATTGTATTTGTTATACTGGTTTTATCAGCAAAGCCGCAAAATTAGCCCTCCAGTGTAACTCCGCCAAATTAAATTTTATTCCTGACTTTTTTAATAATTAATTAAAGAAAAAAGGAAAATTAATAAACCGGCAGGTAAAAATAAATTTTTTCAGGCAAGAAATAAAAAAGAAAGCACCGGATCCATTTTATACCTGCTACGAGCACGTATAACCTGTATACCCAATGCTTTCCACTAATCGCATTGAACCATTTTACTAGCCTACTGCGATTTTCTGTATCTAAGATACTTCTAAAATTATGCCTGATCCAAATTTTGGCGGGTCTGTTTTTGCACCTGTTCTGCACTATATTATCCACACTGGAAATCCGCAATCGGCAGTCGGCAATGGGTTACCAAGCCTTGAGTCTTGCAATTAATTCGTGAGTTTAGAAATTCGGGGCTATTCACGATTGCGGATTGCCGGGCTAGCTTCTCATATTCTCATATTGCAGCGGAAGGCCCAATTCGGCGCCCCGGCAGAGTTTTATCACTTCCTGCAGGTCGTCGATCTTTTTGCCGGTAACGCGTACCATATCATCCATAATGGCCGCCTGTACCTTTAAACCGGAGTCTTTGATGAGTTTCACCACTTTTTTGGCATCTTCCTGTTTCAAGCCGTTGCGAACTGATACTTCCTGTTTTGTCAGTTTGCCACTTTGATAGGATTCTTTGCTGAGGTCGAACGCCTCGGGAGCAATGTTTTGTTTGTGGGCCCGGTTGATCAATACATCGATCAACTGGCGCATTTTCATATCGTCTTCCGTTTCAATATTGATCTTGAACTCTTTTTTATCGAGTTTGATCTCCACGTGCGAACCTTTAAAGTCGAAACGATTGGTGATTTCCTTGGTGGTAACATTCACTGCATTATCCAGTGCCTGTGCATCCACCTTGCTAACAATGTCAAACGAAGGCATAGCGTAAATTTAAATTTTTAATTAGCTCAGAAAGCATTCTGCCTGGCAGAATGAGTGTGATTCTAAAGCATAATTTGAAAGCAAATCACAACAAAAGGGGCGTTGCCGTACTAACGGAACGAAGTACGAAAGTAGGAAAAAACTGGTTACCGGTTGCCAGTTACCTGTTTAGCGGGTGCCGGCGAGTGGTAAACATTACTGTCCCTGCCCTCCTGCCCTGTTCTGTTCATCGGTAACCCCGCTACTGCGGCGGCGGGCCTGGGCTATAGAGGTTTTACCAAACCGGTAACTAAAGGTGACAGTAACGTTCCGGTTGTCCCATCGGTTATATATTTTCACATCAATATCGCTGTACTGGGTATTTCCTTTATATACCTGCCAGTGGAATGGGTCCCGGATATTCAGTCGCACCGTGCCCTTCCCTTTCATTACCAGCTTTTGGCCGGCCAGGTTCATAAAATACATGGGTTCGGCAATGGTCAGTTGTTCAATGGTCTTACCCCGGTACCACCCGCTCACTTCAGCACTCCAGCCTTTTTTAAAACTAAAATTATTACTAACGTTCACCGATGCCGAAGTATAGCTTAGGTCTATAGGATCGTTATTGCCGGTATAGGAGTTATAATAGATCCCTTCATACCGGTTGTTGAACACGTTCACAAACAGGTTTACGTTCCAGCCTTTTAGGGGTGAAAAAGGCGCATTTATTGCCAGTCCGATATTTTTGAGCCGGGCCACATTGTCTGTTGTAAGGTAAGTGATCCTTTTTTCGGTATTCTGTTTTAACAGCTGCGATATTACATCGTCTGTCACCGTGTAATTGATGGTAGTAGTGAACTTGCCATTAAGTGTATGTCTTAATTCAATGTTATTGGCATATTGGGGTAACAGGTACGGGTTGCCCTGGCGGTATTGCAATGAATCAAGGAACCAGATAAACGGGTTCAGGTCCTGGTAATTGGGCCGCTCAATGCGTCTGCCGTACGAAAGGGTGAATGCATGCTTTTTATTGACCTCGTAATTAATGTAACCCGTTGGGAAAAGGTTGGTATAGTTACGGGTAAAGCTGGAGTCGGTTGTGACCTGGTTTCCTTTGGCAATGGTATTTTCAATACGAAAACCAACCTGGGCGCTCCATTTCTTCCATTTTTTATTCAGACTTACATACCCGGCATTGATGTTTTCCCTGTATATAAAATGATTGCTTCGGTTATCTGGTTGCCAGGTGCCATTGTCATTGCGTTGGTATTTTACTTCATTGTCGTTCTTTACATCGCTCAGTTTTATCCCGGCATCGAGGCGCAGGTTGTTTTTGAGCGGATGTACATAATCGCTTTTGATTGAATAGATGTTTATCAGACCGGGAATGTCGCCATATAAGGTCAGGTTACCCAGGCTGTTGCCCCAATTATCATAAATGGAGGTGTACAAAGTGTTTTGGGCGCTGTTGGAGTAGCCCATATAATCAAGGTCTACCGTAAGCTCCCGGCCGGCTGAATCGAACGTATGTTTGTAATTGAGGTTGGTAGAATAATTAAAGAAATCGTTCTTATTGATGTTATTCGAGGCCAGTACTGACTCTGTGCTGCCATCGGGCTTGCTGATGACCTGGTTGCTGACGGGGGTTGGCCGGCCAAAAAAGCCAAACCCATTCACCACTATCCCAAGGACATTCTTTTTATCGAGATAGTAATCAAAACCCAGTTTCAGGGTTTGGTTGTTATTCCGGAAATTAAAATCGGTATGAGTATAGGAACTTGAGTTCAGGGTGCCGTCTTTTTCAAAAAAGCGGCGGGTAAGGTCAAGCGTACCATTTCCTTCGCGATAGTTATAATTATAGTTCCCAAACAGGTTCCATTTCCCTTTTCGGTAATTTAGATTGATGCTGGTGGTTGTTTTCACCGGGTATAGCCATTCATCATTCCGTTTAAAAAAACTAACGGTCCCCCCCAGGGTTACACTGCCATTCAGCCCTTCGTTCAGGCTTTTCTTTGTTTTTATGTTAATGATGCCTGAATTGCCACTGGCTTCGTACCGGGCCGGTGGGTTGGTCATGATCTCTATCTGGTCAAGGGCGGAGGCAGGCAGATTCTTCAGTACATTGGCCAGGTCGGCTGCCGATAAATAAGTGGGTTTGCCATCGAGTAGAATGCGCACCCCCTGTTTTCCTTTTAAACTGATCTCGCCTTCATTACTAACGGTTACGCCGGGCGATTTTTCCAGTACTTCCAGGGCCGAAGCACCGGCATTGGAAGGCGCAGCTTCAACATTCACCACCATACGATCGATCTTGTTTTCGATCAGGGGTCTTTTTCCGGTAACTGTTACGGAGCCCAGTGATTTGGCTTCGGATCTTTTTAGTTGAAAGGATGGGACTTTATAAACTGATGATGATGAAAGGATAAATCGTTTACTGCTGGCTTTTGCAAACCCTACTGCTGTAACGGTCACAAAATAATCGCCTTCGGGCAGATTCTCGAATTCGAACAATCCGTACCTGTCAGAAACCGCCACTTTCACAAGTGAAGAATCTTTGGCCCGTTGCAGGGATGCGGAGGCCGATTCTACTGCCTGGGCATTATCATCGGTGATAACGCCGCTGATCTTACCCGTTTTATTTTGCCCAATAACTTCAATGGAGAGGAAATACAATATGCCCCATAACCAGGTAAAACTGTTTTTCATGTGCAGGTCAGTTGAAGGTTTCTAACGGTGGAATCTCAACTGTAAGGTGCAATCTATTTACGATATTAAAAAACGGTTAATGATAATCCGTATTTATACCTGTACAAGGGGAGTATATTCCGTATCAATACACCAGCGGAAAAAATGAGGGAAGAAAGGTGGGTGGAGAGAAAGTTGAAGGATGAAGGGTGTGGAGGTTCATCTACAGTTGGATCAACAAACCAAAACTTCCTGAAAAAAGTAAAGGCCCCATAGAAATGGGGCCTCGTTAACCAAAACTAACTGCTTATGAGAAAAACTGTATGACTGCTATTTATGAAGAAATTTATTTACTTAATTATTTGTTCTTTACATATAAGAAATTCCACATCCTACCAGGTAAACAAGGGCTATTGCTATTAGTATTATCTTTCTCATTGTCCATTCTGTTTTTTATTGCCGCTTTATATATAAGACGCTTAAACGGTAAAAAAGGTTTCGTTGTCCACTGTTAAAAAAAACTAAATACTCTTTTTGATCATTTCTTCTTTTCAAACAGCTATTATACCTTATTCAGAAACTGTGCCACGCTAAGCTATTGTACTCTTAAAATCCTTTTTTAATCCTCTTTTTTCTTCAAAGCCCGGGCTGTTATTGGGACTCGTTCTGTTCGTGATGGTTTAACAAAAGTACAGCTGTAAATTGTTAACCACCTGTTATCATATACGAGCTAACTGTTTCTATAGATGTGTTGGTTAATTTCCCATATTAACGCGGTTTTGTTCGTCGCTGGCGCCGCCTTTTTTACGTTGGTTATTGTTGCTTTTAATTGGTTTTCCAAACCGGTAGCTAAAGGTTACGTTTACCACCCGGGTATCGCGGGTGTTCCTGAAACGGGCTTCGGTTTCTTTGAAGTTGATATCGCCATGAGGTATCTGGGTGTACAGGATATCGCGCACATTTAATTTTATAGAACCCTGATTTTTCAGTACCTGTTTTGAAATTCCGGCAGCCAGTTGGCCCATTGCTTCCAGCTGTATCTGTCCTTCCACACCTTTGCTCAAGTACCAACCGCTTACTTCGGCCCCCCATCCTTTGTTAAAGTTAAACTGGTTGTTGATGTTGAAGTAAATGGTACCGGCTCCCACATTCAGGTCTTCGTTGTACAACTTGCCAGAATAACGGGTATAGCGATAGTTGGTATAGATCATACTGGTAAACCATTTGGCAACGGGGATCTGGGCGTTTACGGAAACACCGTAATTTTCCCGCTTTCCGATATTGTTCCTTTTCACGATAGTGGCATAGCCCGACTGATCGAATGTTTCACTGAACAGGTTCCTTGTTATACTATAGTTCAAAGTGGTGGTGAGCTTGCCTTTAAAAATATGGGTAAGTTCAACGTTATTAGAATACTGTGGTTTTAAATAAGGATTACCTGCTTCGTAAGTGTATTTGTCAATGAAGAACATGAAAGGGTTTAAACTGGCATAACCGGGCCGGTCGATACGGCGGCCAAACGATAGGCCGAACTGGTTGTTCTTATCGGCGCCATAACTAAGATATACAGTCGGGAACAGGTTGTTGTAAGAGCGTTGAAAAGAAGAATCGCCTTTTACGGGGTTGCCATACTGGTGACCTTTGTAGTTGGTATTCTCATAGCGCAAACCCGATTGTAAGCCCCATTTTTTGGTAAGTTGTTTGTTGAAGCTTACATATGCTGCGTTGATGTTTTCGTTATAATCGAAATAATTTGTTTTACCATAGTCGGTAACCCACTCATCGCCCTCTAACAAAGAGTAATTGGCTTTGTTTACGGTCTCTACAAAACTGGTTTTCCAACCAGCTTCTATTTTGGCGTTGTTTTTCAATGGATGGGTGTAATCCATTTTAGCCGAATAAATGTTCACTGTTACTGGCAACACGCCCAGTAATTGTTCTTCATAGCGTTTTAACCAGTTGGGTTCATACGTGGTATTAATGAAATGCTGATCGTTCCCATTGTCATATACGATATAATCCAGGTCGGTGGTCAACTCGCGACCGGTAGTATCGAACTGGTGGCGCATATTCAGGTTCACACTGGCGTTTTTCCAAATGCCGTGAATGGATGAGCTGGCAGTGGCTATGGAATCAATCCGGTAATCAGGGTTTTCGAGGTAGCTGGTATTGTTGTTAACGCTGCTTTCCGGATTGTATACACCGCTCAATACAAAACCTATGGTGGTTTTATCAGTTACACTATAATCCATGCCCAGTTTCAGGTTGTTGCTGGTGTTGCGGCGTTTCATGTAGGCTACCTGTTCAAAAATGGCGTTGGTGGTCTCATCGTCATTCTTATATCGACGGAAGATCTCCAGTTGCTGAAAATTGTTATTCTGGCCAAAACTGTAGTTGCTGAAAAGATTCACTTTTCCGTTCCGGTAATTCAAACTGAGGCTTTCATTCGTTTTGAAGTATACCCCCTGCCCTACACCGGCGCTTATATTGCCGTTAAAGCCTTTTGTCTTGTTCTTCTTGGTTTTGATGTTAATGATACCGGCATTGCCTGATGCGTCGTACCGGGCCGGTGGGTTGGTCATGATCTCAATTTGTTCCAGTTGCGAGGCCTGCATGCCCTTTAACATATTGGCCAGGTCGGCGCCACTGATGTATGAAGGACGGCCATCGATCAATACAATTACGCTCTGTTTGCCTTTCAGGCTGATATTCCCGTCTTTATCTACCTGAACGCCCGGTGATTTTTCCAGGGCTTCCAGCGCATTGGCGCCTGTATTGCTGATAAAGGCGTCCACATTCACTACCGTGCGGTCGATCTTTTGTTCAACCATGGGTTTACGGGCGCTTATCGTCACCGATTTCAGATCATTTGACCGTGGATTAAGAACTATAGTGGTTAATTCGAGTACAGGGGTTTCGGCTGAAATGGTAAAAGGGGCTGAATATTGTTTTTCATATCCTACCGCTGAAGCGGCTACCAGGTACTTTCCTTTGGGCGGATTATCGAACGAATACTGACCTTCCTGGTCGGTCACGGACATTTTTACTACACTGGAATCTTTCGCCTTTAATAAGGTTATAGTGGCGGCAGACAGGGTCGATTGGTTGGTGGCTGATACTTTCCCTTTAAGCTTGGCTGGGGTGTTGGTTTGTGCCCTGCTTATGAATGAGACTGTTAACAGTATGATTATAAACAGGTTGGTTGGCGTTCTCATGACTCTTTTTGGTTGATTGAATACTTTGCTTAATAGATTACAGTTCAAAAGTAGGTACTATGTTATGTAAAGTACCTGCTTTTGTGTCCAGTGGCTGGAAATGCTGATGTCCGGAAATAATTGACATGTAGGTAGGACGCTTAAGCCTGACCGGCGTTACAATGGGCGGACTTTTTGGGATGAGTGGCAGTCAGGCAGTTTGAATGGATACCCCGAATGGAAAAATGGTGAAATGGGGGTGAAAATGTGTGTTATGAAATAAAGAATTATAGATAAAAAGGTTAAACACATCGATTATTGGCTTCCGAACATCGAATCCTGGTGCGTTTTGACCGATTTCGGTTTTAACTTGCAGTCAGTTACATTTTTCACGTACCCCTTTTTAAAATTGAGTATCCCTATGACCAATCGTTTATTAATCATGGCTCTTTGTATGAGCCTTACTTTTTCTGCATTAGCAGCGCACAGAGACCCCAACAAAGCTCCCCACAAAGACTGGCAGACAGTATTAACCCGCAACAAGGTTGGAAAGAAGTACGTTTTTGACCGTTCCAAAAAAGGACAGTACAATCAAACTGAGCTGACTTACCTGGGAAAGATCAAAACGAATGATGGCCGCATTTTTAAGGTGGTGACTTCCACGGTTTTCTATGGAAATTCACCGGCAGCTACCAACAAAATAGTGGTGTTTAACAGCAAAAACCAATATGTAGGCAACTATGCATTTGGTGCTGATTTCAATCTGCCTCGCAAAATTGTGAACAATGAGCTGGTTTTCGACCATAAGGAAACAGGCGGGCTTTGTGATCCAACTGTTGTAAACCGGGTTAGTTTTGAAGATGGTTTACCCAAACAGATGTTTGTTGAATGCAGGAATAAGCAAGGTGATCTGTACAGTTTTAGTGATTAGAAATGATTGAAATTTACCCCCTTAACGTAATGAAAAAGGCCCCTCGATGTATCGGGGGGCCTTTTGTTTTATGCTTTAGTTATTTTAAGCTTTTTGTGCAAGCGTCTTTTCATGTTTCTTCTTCATAACGAAGTACAGGGTGCCGCCGCCCAACACCAGCAGTACGGCAATGATCTCAGCCTGCGTGGGGTGAAAACCAAAAATGGAGTACTTGGTGTTGACCCGGATCTGTTCTACAAAAAAGCGTTCAATGCCATTTACCATAAGGTATACCCCAAACAAGGTGCCTGGCGCTTTTAGCTTTTTCCGTAACGACCAAAGCAACAGGAAAAGTAAAAAGGCACACACCGTTTCATAAAAAGGTGTTGGAAATACCGGAACAGGCAATTGATTACAGTATTGGTCCTCGGTACAACCCGGAATGCGGGCGCCTTCGTTCACTACGTTGTGCGGATAGGTGTAGGCAAACAACCAGTTGGGCAGCCAGCCGGGCGCCTTTACACTGGCATGAGGAATTTCTGAAATATTATTAACCTGAAAATTCCTTAAATAAAAATTGCCATGTGCCTGCAGGGTATTTTGAAAACGGGTGCTATCGGCCAGTACCACTTTTGAATTGGGACCTGGCTCCGTTACATAAGCGCTGTTCAAAATGCCCCAGTCGCCATCACCAGCTACCTGGCAGCCAATACGGCCAATAGAATAAGCCAGAATCAGCGCGGGTGCAATGGCATCGCACAAAAGTGTAAAGTTGATCTTATGTTTACGGGCGTAGAACCAGATGGCCACGGCAGCACAAATAAGACCGCCATAAAAGGTCAATCCGCTGAATGATAATAATGCTTCAACCGGATTTTCTTTGAAATCCTGCCAGTTTTCGAGGTTGTGGAAAATTTTGGCGCCCAGAAAACCAAACAACGCGGCATAGATCACCAGATCGCCTACGCGGTCGTGTGGCCAAATGCGTATGGTGCGCTCTTCGGGTTTGTCCAGTTTTTGTTTATGCTTTTCCCACCATTTTAAACCGGCAAACAAAATACCCAGCGTTAAGCCAATGGGCAAATTGCCTTCAGATGAAAAGATAAATTGTTGCGGGTCGCCGGTGGCGTTACCTGATATAAATAAACCAATGATCTTATATCCTAATAAGAAGCCCAGGAAAAAATTCAGCAACAACTCTCCTATACTGGCCTGTTTGCCAACCACCATTTTTACATCCTGACCCGTTAACAACCCTGCCCTTTCTTTCCGTTTCAGTTCAATTGTCAAGATATAGGCCGCCGCCAAAAACGACAGGGCAACGAAAAATCCGAACGAATTTATAAATCGAAGTCCGCTCGGTGCTTTTCCAAAAAGGTCCTTAAAAGCGTAATATAGGTTTGGATACATGTATCAGGAATAGATTTTAATCTACCAATAAATTAAATTAAAGGTGCAATGATAAGAAAACAAACGAAGAATCTGGAAACGGATTGCCCGGATTCGCCCGGATATTTAGAAATATAACAGCCTGGTTACGCCTAAAATGCAATAAAAAACCCTCTCAGGAATGAGAGGGTTCATCACTATGAACAAAGCTGAATTAATCAGCTAAGAAATTTTTAACAATATTCTTCAAATGCTGCGATCAGGTTGTGCGCGATCAGCTGAGCCGGACGACCTTCGATCATATGTCTTTCAATAAAATGCACCAGCTGGCCATCTTTAAACAGGGCAATAGCCGGAGAAGATGGCGGATAAGGCAATAAATGCTCACGCAATTTCTTTACAGCATCAATATCGTAACCGGCAAAGCTGGTGGTTAAATGATCTGGCTTTTTTGCTGAGTTGGTTACGGCCATTAATACACCCGGACGGGCCGAACCTGCCGAACAACCACACACCGAATTGATCATAACCAGCGTTGTGCCTGTTGATTTAAGTTGATTATCAACATCTTCGGATGTTAACAGCTCCTGAAAACCGTTGTCTGTTAACTCCTCTTTCATGGGAAGTACTATTTCTTGTGGATACATGTAGTATTTTTTAATTGAAACGCAAAACTACGTAAAAAGTTCATTTATACCCGGGATCGGAATTTATGTCAGTCTAAAATGAAATATACTGCAATTGTGTCTGTTTGCTTTTCCTGTTTTCTGTCAATCCTGTCGGTTTTTTGGCCATTTTCGGCAATGGTACACTGTTTGAAAAGTACATACACGTAATTCAAAATTTAAAAAACGATAAAAATTATAATTATGACAGTAAGACTGCACCATCCCGCTAGAAAATCATTCGATTCTGTAGTTGATGATTTCTTTAATTCAATTCCCGGTTTATGGAATGAAGGATACAGCGGCATTAACCTGGCGCCGGTAAACATTGATGAAACTGCTGACGGTTTTCAACTGGAAGTAAGCGTGCCTGGTATTAGTAAAGAGGATATTAAGGTGAACGTAGATAAGGGATTATTAACGATCAGCTACGATAAGAAGGACGAGAACAAATCGGATAGTCAGAAATCCATTCGCCGCGAATTCAGTCGTAAAAGCTTTAAACGCAGCTTTACCATAGCCGAGCAAGTAAATGCCGATGCTATAGGTGCTAAATACGAAAATGGTATTCTGAAGCTGTTCCTGCCTAAAAAAGAACAGGTAAAAGAAACGCCTAAACAGGTAGTTGTACAGTAAATAAAGTAAAAGAAATATTAAAGTTTTGGTTTCATAAGCAGTTGGTTTTGGTTTAAAAGGCCATCCACCTTTTGGTGGATGGTTTTTTTTGTGTTTTGCACTAACTTCGGCCCCCATGAGAGCACTTACCTTCTGTATCCGAAAGACGTTGGTATTGATCGTGCTATGTATATTTTCAGGCGTAGGGATTACTTCTGCTCAGGAAAGGCCGCCGGTAGATAGTGCATATCATGGTCGTAAACATGTTGACACGTTACCTTTTGTTATTGATTCCGCCGAGGTAGCTCTGCGGATCAAGAACCTCAATCCGTCATTTAATGTTCATGTGGATTCTTCGCTTTCGTATAAGCTGGAGATCAACAAGGACCAGTCGAAATATTACTGGTTCCTGCGTAACCCGCCCGTGGGTCTACGTATCAACAAGGATAACGGCTTATTGACCTTCAAAGCCGAAAAATCCTATTTCCTTTCCGGAAAACTGAAATATGACTTTCAGTACCGGGTGAATGTGGGCGTTCAAAACCTGGAAGTGCCCAGCGATCACGTAGACACCGCATTTTACATTACCTTCTATAATACGGATATCATTCCGTCGAAGGTAAAACCTACCGTTTCATCAACCCTGACCATCGATGAGGGTGATACGGTAGCTTTCAAAATTCAGTGTGAGAATGGCAACTTTCCCATTGAGACCATTACTTTTTTTGCCAACATGCCTTTACGGGGCGTTACCCTGGTGAAAAAATGTGATGATGATTTTATCTGGTCGCCAACTTTTGATTTTGTAAAGGAATCGGACCCTGGTAAGGAAAGGACGGTTATCCTGAGCTTTGTAGGAGCCAATAAATTTGGCATCCGCGATACGGCCCAGGTTAAGATCATAGTAAAGGACGCCTTGAATTATCCGTTGTCAGTAGAGGATTTTAAACTTACTGTAAACGTGATCAACAGTTATGTTTTGCGGTTAAAATACACCTTCCTGCAGCTGGATAAAGGTGTAAAAAAGACAAAAGGTACCCGCACCACGTTTGATATCACCGGTTCGGCCACCGCCTTAACAGGCAGTGTGCTGGCTACCTCCCAGCCCAACAGCGATGTGGGCAAGGTGATGCCAAGTGTGGGCGTTTCATTGGTGCCAGTAAAAGAAGCCGTAGCGCCGCAAAAAGTAACGGAACAAAATCAGGCCTCTCAGATCCGGTCAACTGTTAAAAGGCTGGAGTATATGGTAAGCGACAATTCGCTCGTGGGCGAACGTGACCCTGAAATTGCCAAGAAAACGGCCAAACTGAAAGAGGAATTAAAACAATCCCAGGTTCAGCTGGTTGATGTTCCCATTGAGCTTTCCAGCGGAATGAGCGAAAAGGAACTGAACGAGTATTTTAACAGCTCCAAGGTTATAAAGAAGTACCGGCTGAAGAAGTAATTTTCGAAACGTATACAAAAAAAAGGTGGTCCTCCTTTCAAAAAGAGGACCACCTTTTATATTTTAACTTGTCAGCCTTTCAACTGCTCTAATTAGTCTTTCTTGCTAATACCACAATCCTTTCTCCTTGTATCTATCAAATACTGGATCTTCCAGTTATTATCAAGTTTCACCAGTTGAAAGGAATTTACCCCACAGTGGTGGAATTTGCCTTTGTAATAGAACTGATAGGGGGCCCATACCATAGCAAGGGCTCCATCAATGCGGATACTTTCGAATTCAATCCGTTCATCGGCCTCTCCGACTTTTTGGTCGCCAATGAATTTTACGAAGTCTTTAAATTTATCGCTTTTGATGTAGACCTGCTTCTTTTTATTGGTGGCTACGGTTTGTAGTATGGGATCATCGGCAAAGGCCGATTTCAACAACACCGTATCGGCATTCTTCATGCCTTCAAACAACCGGTTGATGGTGGTTTTCACCGAATCTTCGGTTGTTTGGGCTTGTGTGGTTGCCGTTATCGCCAACGCTACAGTAAATAATATCGCAAATCGTTTCATGTAGTACTTTTCTAATACCCTAATATCTTCAACATACTTTGGGCTGATTGTTCTTTGGCGTATACCCAGTCAACCAGTTTACCATTTTTATCGTGCCCAACAATGATGTGTTTGGGGGATGGGATAAGGCAGTGTTTGATGCCGCCATAACCACTGATCTGGTCCTGGTAGGCGCCGGTATGGAAAAACCCTACATACAACGGTTCGCCGTTAGTGATCTTGGGCAGGAACACCTCATTGATGTGTTCTTCCGAGTCGTAATAGTCGTGACTGTCGCAGGTGATACCGCCCAGCACCACGCGTTGGTACTCCTGGTCCCATTTGTTTACCGGCAGCATCAGGAATTTTTCTCCAATGCCCCACGTATCGGGTAACGTAGTGATGAAAGAAGAATCGATCATGTACCAGATCTCGCGGTCGTTCTGTACTTTTTGGCCAATAACGCTGTAAATATGCGCCATGCTCTCCCCTACGGTATAGCTACCAAATTCGGTAAAGATGTGCGGCATGGGCACATTGTTCTTTTTACAGGCTTTTTTGATATTGCCTACGATCTCATTGATCATGAACTGGTAGTCGTACTCGAAGCCCAATGAGTGCTTAATGGGGAAGCCGCCGCCAATGTTTATAGAATCCAGCTCAGGACAGATCTTCTTCAGCTGGCAATACAGGTTAATTACCTTGTTGAGCTCAGACCAGTAGTAGATGTCGTCCTTGATACCCTTGTTCAGGAATATATGGAGCATCTTTAACTGGAAGCGCTCTTCATTACCTTCTATTTTGTCAACGTAGAATTCCAGCACGTCTCTTGCTCTGAAACCCAGGCGTGAGGTATAGAAAGGGAACGTAGGTTCTTCTTCCGCTGCCACCCGGATACCGAGTTTAAACGGGCCTTTTACCGTTTTTTTATAATGCTGTAATTCTTCCCTGTTATCGAGGATGGGAATTACATTTTTGAAACCGGTATTCAGCAGGTTGGCTATCCGGCTGGTATAGGTTTTTTGCTTGTACCCGTTACAAATGATAAAAGTGTCCTTGGTGATCTTTTTACGATCATACAGCTTTTTGATGATCTCGATATCGTAGGCGTATGATGTTTCCAGGTGAATGTCGTTCTTCAAGGCCTCTTCCACTATAAAAGAGAAGTGAGAGCTTTTTGTACAATAACAGTAGTTGTATTCACCCTCATACTTATGCTTTTTAATGGCATTGGCGAACATCTTCTTTGCCTTTTTGATCTGCATACCGATCTTGGGTAGATAGGTAAGTTTCATGGGGGTTCCGTACTTGGCGATAAGCGCTTTCAGGTCGAGCCCGTTAAAATGCAGATAGCTGTCTTTTACATCGAACCCTTCCTGGGGAAAGTTAAAGGTTTGGTTCACCAGGTCGGTGTACGAGTTGTTCATGAACGAGTTCAGGTTGCTGATGGTAGTGAATTTTAATTGTCAGAAAAAGGTGTACCCAAACAAAAAAAAATTATTGCACAAAAGTAATAGTTTGATGAATTTTTCAAATAAAAAAAATGCCTGGATTAAAATTGTCAGTATTATGTTGATTTCTGAATGCCAATAAACGGCAAATGGCAGACGGCAGAAGGCAGATGGCAGAAGGCAGAAGGCAGAAGGCAGAAGGCAGAAGGCAGAAGGCAGAAGGCAGAAGGCAGAAGGCAGAAGGCAGAAGGCAGAAGGCAGAAGGCAGAAGGCAGAAGATTTTTGGCGGTGCAAGGTAGTTATAAGTCTCAAAAGTCGCGAGTCACGTTTGCCGATTGCCGTCTGCCGATTGCCGGGTGTTATCTTTTTGTTACCCTAAAAAAAGAGCCCCGTCTCGGCTAAGCCGAGACGGGGCTCGATATGTTGAAGCTAAGTAAGCTTATTTTACAGAAGCTACCAGGTTTTTGAAGGTTTCTGGCTCATTCATAGCCAGGTCAGCCAGGATCTTACGATCCAAACCAACACCTTTCAGGTTCAGTTTGTGGATGAACTCAGAATAGGTTAAGCCTTCTGCGCGAACAGCCGCATTAATACGGGCGATCCACAGCGCGCGGTATTCTCTTTTCTTCAGTTTACGGCCTACATATTTATATTGCAGACCTTTTTCCATTACGTTTTTCGCAACGGTATATACATTTTTACGTTTGCCATAGTAACCCTTGGCAGCTTTCAGAATCCTTTTGCGACGTGCACGGGATGCAACGGCATTTACTGAACGAGGCATATCTTAAATAATTTGAAAATTCGAAAATTGGTTAACGGAACAGTTTACTTCAGTCTCAGCAAGCGCTTAACAAAATCTACATTTGATTTGTGCACAACACCATCTTTGTTCAGGTTGCGTTTGCGGCGTTTAGACTTTTTAGTAAGAATGTGACGTTTGAAGGATTTCTGATGCGTGATCTTGCCAGTGCCGGTGATTTTAAATCTTTTTTTGGCGCTGGAGTTTGTCTTAACCTTTGGCATAGTTAAATACCTTTTGCGGTGATACCCTGCTGGCGCTCCCGAACTGACGGGAAACTTTTTGGGCCATGTGGGCAATGTTTGTCTTATGGTTCATCACCAATAAAACGTAAAATGGAGCGCAAAGGTAGGGGTTATATTTATAAGTGCCAAAGGTTTTTTAAAAAAGGCTTGGGGAGTAAGGTGTTTATTCTCACGAAGTTAAGTTGCTAAGCGTGAAACGTCAAACGCGAAACGTGAAAGGACTCGCGATATTTGAGCTGCGTTACGGCAATCCTGAATCGGCAATCGGCAATGGGTTCGCGACATTTGAAGCTTGTACTGCAGTCGCGAAACGGGAGACGTGAAAGGGCTCGCGATATTGAGACTCGCTTTAACGTGAAACCTGGCTTTCCCTTGAACCTGTAAACTTCTCTCTGCCCGTTGCTTTTCCCATTGCCTATTGGCCATTGCCCATTGCCTTTCATCTCTGCCTTCTCCCCTTTGCCCATAAAAAAAGCACCCCTCCTTTCGGAAGAATGCTTTTAAAGCTCGATTGTATAAGAAACCTAAGCCCCTTCTTTCTTCTTTTTACTGGTCTTAGGCGAAATGATCATCAGCATGCGTTTACCTTCCAGTTTGGGTAAGCCTTCGGGCTGCCCTACTTCTGCCAGGCGCTCTGCAAATTTCAACAATACCAGCTCACCCCGTTCTTTAAACATGATGGCGCGGCCTTTGAACTGCACGTATGCCTTTACTTTATTACCTTCTTTTAAGAAGCTTTCGGCATGGCGCGCTTTAAAGTCAAAGTCATGATCATCGGTACCAGGCGTAAAACGGATCTCTTTTACCTCGGCCGTTTTACTTTTGGCCTTCATCTCCTTTTCCTTCTTCTTCTTCTCGTACAGAAATTTATTATAATCGATGATTTTACAAACGGGCGGGTCAGCCTGTGGTGAAATTTCAACAAGGTCAAGCTGTTGCTCTTGCGCCATTTTAAGCGCCTCCTGAATAGAATATACTCCTACCTCTACATTATCGCCAACCAACCGTACCTGCGGTACGCGTATCATGTTATTGGTGCGATGTTCCTGCTGTTGTTCCTTCTTAAATCGGGGATTGAAATTACCTCTCGGTTGTCGCGGTGGAAATGCCATTTAAATCTTTTAGTTAAGAATTTTTGTTCTTGGTAACCAGCGCAATTACTGAATTACCGTTTTTTGATTGTGATTTTGTTTTCGAATGTTGTTACGGACCCAATGTTCTAGCTTCTAAGTTATGAAATCCATAGAATCTTCAAACACAATATTATTCGCCACGGCGTTCTTTGATCTCGGCTTTGGCCTCATTTATGAACTCCTCGATGCCTTTTGACCCCAGATCACCTTTACCCTGCCGGCGAATGGCCACCTGGTTCTCATTCATCTCTTTTTCACCAACCACCAGCATATATGGCACTTTCATCAGCTCGGTATCGCGGATCTTCTTACCAATTTTCTCGTTCCGGTCATCCACTTCAGCACGAATATCTGCATTTTTCAGCGATTCCAAAACACTATTTGCGTACGGCAGGAACTTGTCACTAATAGGCAAAATCTTTACCTGAACCGGTGACAGCCACAGCGGGAATTTACCGGCATAGTGTTCCAGCAAAAAGCCGATGAACCGCTCATGGGTACCTAATGGTGCCCGGTGAATGATCAATGGGGTATCTGCTGAGTTGTCCTTATTGGTATATTCCAGCTTGAACCGGCGGCCCTGTGCAAAGTCAACCTGGTTGGTAGCCAGGGTAAACTCGCGGCCTATTACGCTCCAGATCTGTACATCAATCTTGGGGCCATAAAAAGCAGCCTCATCCGGGATCTCTACATATGGAATATTTGACTCTATCAATACCTGGCGAACCATTTCCTCAGTTTCCTTCCACAATTCAGGTTCGTCAATATATTTCTGTCCCAGTTTGGTAGGTTCGTGCAATGACAAACGCATCACATACTTATCTATGCCAAATATTTTGAAATATTTCTGGTACATATCATTCACTGCCTTGAACTCGGCCGCAAACTGTTCACGGGTGCAATAGATATGAGCGTCGTTCATGTGTAAACAACGTACACGCATCAGTCCGAACAGCTCACCGCTTTGCTCATACCGGTAACAGGTACCATATTCGGCCAGTCGCAATGGTAAATCCTTATAGCTTCTGGGTTCCGCCCCGAATATTTTATGGTGGTGCGGGCAGTTCATGGATTTCAGGTAATATTTTGTACCATCCAGCTCCATGGGCGGGAACATGCTGTCCTGGTAATACGGCAGGTGACCGCTGGTGATATACATGTTCTCTTTGGCAATATGCGGGGTAACAACCCTTTTATAGCCGGCACGCTGCTCGGTTTCCTTGGCCAGTTTTTCCAATTCTTCAATAATGATGGTACCATTAGGCATCCATAAAGGCATACCAGGGCCCACATCATC
The DNA here is from genome assembly GCF_017742245.1 of Niastella soli. Taxonomy (GTDB): domain Bacteria; phylum Bacteroidota; class Bacteroidia; order Chitinophagales; family Chitinophagaceae; genus Niastella; species Niastella soli. Next base: position 138,261 of record NZ_JAGHKO010000004.1, on the reverse strand, counting down.
ATCCATGGTAAAAATTCCCAGTTCCTTACCAAGTTTGCGGTGGTCTCTCTTCTTTGCCTCCTCCAGCATGGTCAGGTACTCATCCAGTTCTTTTTGCGCAGGGAAGGTAACCCCGTATACGCGGGTAAGCTGTTTATTGTTGCTATCTCCTTTCCAGTAAGCACCGGCAATGCTGGTGAGCTTAATGGCTTTGATAGGTGCGGTAGATGGAATATGCGGGCCACGGCACAGATCGGTAAAACCACCCTGGGTGTAAAAGGTGATCTCCCCGTCGGCGAGGTTGCTCAGCAGGTCCAGTTTATATTCGTCGCCTTTTTCGGTGAAATACTGAACAGCTTCTGCCTTGGGCATTTCTTTACGAACATAGCTGTTGTTCTGTTTGGCCAGTTCGTTCATTTTCTTTTCCAGCTTCAGCAGGTCTTCTTCTGTAAGCTTGCGATCGCCCAGGTCCATATCGTAATAAAACCCGGCCTGGCTGTCAAGTGCCGGACCAACCCAGAATTTTACACCGGGGAATAAACTTTCCACTGCCTCTGCCATTAGGTGGGCAGAAGAGTGCCAGAAGGTTTTTTTACCATCCTTGTCGTCCCAGGTCAATAAACTAAGGGTAGCATCCGTATAAATGGGGCGCGTGGCATCCCACACCTCACCATTTATTTTTGCGGCCAATACTTTACGAGCCAATCCTTCACTGATCGACTTCGCTATTTCCAACCCTGTGGTCCCTTCTTTGTACTCCCGTACATTTCCATCCGGGAAAGTAATTTTTATCATTTTATCACTTCCTTTTTTTGTGACCGGTTATACAATCCCATTTCCGTGGGTATCGTATTTCCGGAAGAACGGCAAATTTAACGAACAATTTGCAGACCACCATTTACGATGTGTATCGTAAAAAACTAATTATTAAGTAATTTGCCGGGTGACAGTAAGGGCGGCCGGTGGTAAACTGCGCTAAAACCAGAAAAAAGTCAGTCAATACGCACAAAACGTAGGTTTAGCTGGCCAAAGTAAATAACAATTTCAGATGAAATCAGTTCTACTTTTTTTGTTTTTGGGTATCAGCTTTTTTGGGCAGGCCCAACAGCTATCAGGCATCTGGCGGGGAAATTTCAGAAATGGCCCCTCGGCCCCTCAGGGCGGACATATGGATCTATTGAGTGTTGATGATCGTTATAAGTTTGAAGTACAGTTAGATCAGAATGATAAAAAATTCACGGGTGTTACCTATTCCTACCTTACCACCGTGTTTTATGGAAAAGCAACCTGCGAGGGAACCATAAACCCGGCCACTCACCAGGTTTTGCTGTCAGAAATGAAAATTGTGGAGGTCCGCATGGCGGGTGGCGCTCCCTGTATAATGACGCTATTCCTGAAATATTCCAAAGAAAATGGGGAAGAATTCTTGGAAGGTACCTACTTCAGCACGAGTACAAGAGATTCTACCAGCTGCGGGCGTGGCACCGTTTTTCTGCGTAAAGTGACCACCTCCGATTTTTACGAAGAACCCTTCCTGGCAAAAAAGGAAAAAGAGAAGCCAAAACCGGCCGAGCAAAAGCCTGCTGTAAAAAAGGTGGATACCATTGCTAACAAACCTGCTATAGTAAAAACAACGCCAAAAAACAATCCGCATACCACCACAAAGCCGGTTGTTACCAAATCTACTAATAAAGCCACTGTAAATACCAAACCAACTAATAAGGCCATTGTAAAAACGCCCACCGAAACAAAGCCCAATGTAAAAATAGTAGAGGTAGATACAGCGGCGAAAGTGGTTGTAAAAACACCGCCTCCCACTAACATTACGGTGCCCAAAGTACTGGCCAGCCGGGAAAATACACTGGTAAAAACCATCACCACCAATTCCAATCAGGTGGAGATAAATATTTACGACAACGGCACCATTGATAACGACACCATTTCGGTATACGTTGATAAAAAACTGGTGCTTTCAAAGAAACGGCTAACCGATAAGGCCATTCCGCTCACTATAACCCTTGATGATACGGTGAATTATCACGAATTGGTGATGGTGGCAGAAAACCTGGGCGAAATTCCCCCAAATACTTCACTCATGGTGGTAAAAGCGGGCACTAAACGATACGAAGTAAGGATCACTTCTACTGAACAGAAGAATGCGGTGGTAGTATTTAAGTACGAGAAATGATTTTGATTGCTGATTTCGGGATTTAGAGATTTCGTGATTTCTTTCATCGCGGAATCCCTGCATGTTTCAAATCTCAAATTCCGGGATCCCAAAATCTAAAAATCAGAATTGGATTATATAAACGGTACCCTTCGTTGTGACTTTTGTTGCTATATTCCAATAAAATTAAGTCATGCGTTTTTTGCTGTTGCTCCTGTTACTTGGGCTTACTGTAGTTGGCCGGGCCCAGCTATTAACGGGAGTTTGGGGCGGAATAAGAACTCAAAATGCTGGCGGTTGTTTCCCCTCCTATTCAACAGAGCTGCATATTATTTATATGCAAAACAATTCGTTTATAGGCAATGTATATAGTTACGATAATGAGCGTTATACCAAAATAAACTTTTCCGGCAAATACAACCCGCTTACCAAACGCATGGTGATCATCGAAAATGCGGTATTACAGTATAACGTTCCCGATAGTTGTGTGCCCTGTATAAAGACCTATGACCTGGTCCTCACAAAAAATGGCGAAGGCCATGAATTGTTGCAGGGCGAATGGCGGGGGCATGAAATGGGTAATAATAACAATTGCCAGCCCGGCAAGATCTCCCTCTCCCGGTTAGCCAAATCTATCTTCCCCGTTGATGTATACCAGAACGATACCCTGGCCCGGTTACAAAAGAACATGAAATTGCAAAGCCGGGAAAAAGACCTGGTGCAAACACTGGCCATAGATACTCCCAATATAAAAATTGAATTGTACGACAATGCCGAAATAGATGATGATACCATTTCAATTTTCCTGAACAATACCTTGTTGTTGTACAAAAAACGCCTTACCGGACAGCCGCTTGTACTAAATATAACGGCCTTTCCCAATACAGCATATGAACTGGTGATGTATGCCGAAAACCTGGGCCGCATTCCGCCTAACACCGCCCTGATGGTTATAACAGCCGGCCGGAAACGTTACCAGTTGCACCTGTCATCCAGCGAACAAAAAAGCGCCACCGTACGATTTAAATATGAGAGGCAATAGGAAATAGGCAATGGGGAATGGGCAATGGGAAGACAGCTTCAGGCCGCAAACATCAGGCAATACACTTCTGAGGCAAACGGCAAACGGCAGACGGCAGACGGCAAACGGCAGACGGCAAACGGCAAACGGCAAACGGCAAACGGCAGACGGCAGACAATAAATAACTATCTTTATTCGTATATTTCGCCTAACGCCAATATTTATTATGAGTTTAAAGCATTTTAAGCCCGTTCACTGGTTGTATAACCTGCTTCATTATAAACAATTGCTCCATAATAAAAAGGCGTATAGGAAATACAACCTGCAAAAATCACTCATCGCATCAGTAAGCAGCAAAGATTTTCCCGATAAAGAATCCCGCGCCTGGCTCGATACCGGCGACTCCGCTGTACTGGCTGAACAAAAAGAAGGCTTTCAACAATTTCCGGCAGCGATACAACAACAGATCAGGGATTGGAGTAGCAAAGGATATATGATCCTGGAGAATTATTTTTCACCAGCGGCGTGTGATGCCATCAATAATGAGATTGACAGCCTGATGAAAAATGGTACGCTGCAATTTAAATGGGGCAACAAGCTGATGTTCGCCAATAAAAGATCGGCCATTATTCGCCAGGCAACAAAAGACCCGGTGATCAGCCGGCTACTCAATTTTTTGCTGGATAAAGAAATGGTGCCTTTTCAAACCATCAATTTTATCAATGGCAGCGGACAAAGAGCGCATTCCGACAGTGTACATATGACCACATATCCACTGGGTTATCTGATTGCCATTTGGGTGGCGTTGGAAGATGTGCATCCCGATAGCGGCCCCCTCTTCTATTACCCCGGAAGCCATAAATTACCTTACCTGCTTAACAATGACTGGAACGCCGGCAGCTCTTTTTTGTCGTTGGGCAAACATGATTATCCCGATTATGAAGACATGGTGGAAGAACTGATAGAAAAACACCGGTTTTCGCGGCAGGAACTGCTTGCCAAAAAAGGCGATGTGTTGATCTGGCATGCCAACCTGGTTCATGGTGGAGCGCCCATTCGCAACCCGGCGCTTACCCGTAAAAGTATGGTAGTGCATTATTATGCCAGCGATGTGATCAAATACCATGAAATAACCGAACGGCCTTCGTTGATGTGATCAGAACTTAAAGTTCCAGGTAACGGAAGGTATGATCGGGAAAAGGGAAACCTGCTCGCTTGAGATCTTTAAAGAACCATCATAAGGACTGCCCTCCTGGCTGAAGTAAATAAAGTAGGGGTTCAACCTGCTGTATACATTATAAATGCTGAACACCCAGTTTGTTTTAAATCGTGCATTGGGACTTGTTCGGGGGGTATAAATAGCCGAAATATCCATACGATGATAAGGGGCCAGCCGGTATTGATTGATCCTGCTGTACTCCTGGGTAAGTACGCCCCCCACTACATAAAAACGCTCAGGCAATGAAACAGCGTTACCGCTTCCATATACAAATACACCCGACAGCTTCCATTTTTTATTCAACTGGTAAGTAGCCACCACCGACAGATCGTGACGCCGATCGTATTTGGATGGATATTTTTTACCTTCATTCAGCGTATCGAACTGGCGCCAGGTCCAGGAAAGGGTGTAACCGATCCAGCCGGTGAGTTTACCTTTTGTTTTATTAATGAACAGTTCTGTGCCATAACTCCAGCCCTTGCCAAAAACAAAATCCTCTTCAGGGTCTTTTAACGAGGGCGTATATCCTTCGCGGTATTCTATCTGGTTGTTCATTTTTTTATAATACACTTCCACCGATGTTTCCAGCATATTGTTGCTGAAGTTTTTGAAAAAACCGGCGGCATACTGCCAGCTTTCCTGGGGTTTTACCCGATATGTACTGGGTACCCACAAATCGGTTGGCAAGGTAGAACCGGCATTGCTTACGAGGTGTATGTATTGGTAATTACGGGTAACAGCTGCTTTTAAAGATGTTTCGTCATTGATAGCATAGCGGAGGGTGACCCGCGGCTCAAACCCGCCGTAGGTTTTTACGGGTTTATTCTTGCTATAGGAAATACTGTCCGACTTGTTGCCATTTATATCAGTAGAAAATATTTTGTAAGGGCCGGCCTGTACAAAACGGCTGTAACGCAAACCGGCGTTTATTTTTATGCGATCACTTACATCCCACTCGTCCTGCGCGTAAATGCCTGTTTCACCCGCATATTTTTTCATGGTGTTATCAGGATAAAACTGGTTATCGCCCTGGTTGCCGCTTAGGACATTGGGTGTAAAAGTATGGTAGGTAAAAATACCTCCAAAGCGGATCTTGTGCTGGGTGGATGGGTAAAAATCAAAATCGGTCTTAGCACTATAATCGTTAATACCCGATGATAGTTTTATTTTGAAATCGTTCTGGGCGGCGCCAAAGGAGAACGCATAATCATTATACACCAGCGTGGTATTGGCAAACAGTTTCCGGTTAAATACATGGTTCCAGCGCAGCGAGGCGGTTGAATTGCCCCAGGGAATATCGGCCTTGAATACACGGCGCGAGTTACGATAAGTAAACACATCCCTTCCAAAATAACCACTCAGGTACAGGCGGTCCTTTTCTGAGAAAATATAATTCACCTTGGCATTGAAATCGTAGAAATAATAACCGGAGCCGTAGAAATCGCTTTTTTCAGAAATAAAAGGTTTCACCAGCAGATCGAGGTACGTGCGCCGGCCCGATATGATAAAGGAAGATTTATTTTTTTTAATAGGCCCTTGTACGGATAGCCGGGAGGCAATGGCCCCTATCCCACCCTCTACTTCAAATTTGTTCAAATTCCCCTCCTTCATGGCCACATCCAGCACCGATGACAACCGACCGCCATATTGTGCCGACATCCCGCCTTTTACCAGGGAGATATTTTTGATGGCATCTGAATTAAATATGGAGAAAAAACCAAACAGGTGGCCTGTGTTGTAAACCGTGGCGTCGTCGAGTAATATCAGGTTCTGGTCGGGCCCACCGCCCCTTACATATAAACCGGTATTGCCTTCCCCGGCATTGCGCACGCCAGGCAGCAGTTGCAGGGTTTTTAACAGATCGGTTTCACCCAGTAACACGGGTACCGATTTCACCTGGGTGATCGACAGATCGATCTTGCCCATTTGTGCATTCGTTACATTCTCATCTCGCCGGCGGGCCGAAACAATTACTTCCTGTAAAACAGGTTTTATGGGAAGATAAAAACTCTGTTCAATGTTCCTGTCGAGGGCAATTACCTGCTGTACCTGTTGATAGCCGGTAAAAGTAATAAGCACGGGGTAGGTGCCCCTGGGTAATGTTATAGAGTAAAACCCAAACTGGTTACTAACAATGCTTTTACCATGGCCATTCACGGCAACCGTGGCACCGATAAGTGTTTCACCCGACAGCGAATCGCGCACATATCCACTCAATGTAAATTTTTCCTGTGCTGTGGCAAATAGAACACTACATACACCAAATACTATAGCAACCAGTCTGGTCATTAACTAAAGTTTTCCTTTATCTTAAAACCAAAGCCGCGGTAGATAGCCTGGTTATTTTGAGTAGTCCAGCGAATCTTCCACGCTGCCGCAAGTGAGCATTTTACTACCGAAGTAAGGGTTTTTAATATCCCTTTCATAGCTGATCCAGTAGGCGCCTTTATTGTCAAAAGCCATAGGGCAGTATTCCCAGTATAACTTTTTGCCATTGTACCGAACGGTACGGGTAAGGCTCCAGATGGCATCGGCTATATTTACAAATTCCTTACGTTTTCCTTCAATGTCTTTTTCTGCTATCAAAGCCTGGGCCGAACCGGTAATAGTACTGGTATAAGTTTGGGCAGTTTCTTTTATCAGCCCGGTGCTATCGCCTTTTATTTCATTTACCTTCAGGCTGTCGGCAGTTGTACGCACTTGTTGCGCGGCGGCAGACGCCTTTGCAGCATCACTGGCTACCAGGGCATTTTTCAATTCATTGTATGCATTCAGTAATTGGGTATACGACTGGTTAAAAGCATCTGAATTGTCGGAGATCGACACGGGTTGTTGTTTAGTTTCGGCAGTTTCACCGGCCGATTTATCATTTTTCTTACTGTTACAAAAAAAAGGCCGGGCAATTAACACAAAAATGGCAAGTACAATTACTACGATTAACGTTTTTTTCATCCTTATAAGTTTATGCGTTTCGGATTCCGGGGAGTGGCAGTTTTGTACCGAAATAATCCTGCCGGTTTTAAGGTCGCCACATTTAACGTGCTCTTTACATTCCAAAGATAGAAGAATAACCTTACATTACTGCCTCATACACAAGTGATTTCGTTTAAAATACCGGCCTGTTTTTTTCTTCCTGCCATCTTTTGGGGAACACTTTCCAAACGGCCCGATTTGTTATACTTTTGCAACTCATTTTGAAATAAACTATGCTGGCAGGATTAACGAACGTAACTTTTGAATTTGGGGCCCGGGCAATTGTAGAAGATGCAACCTGGCATATCCAACCCAACGAACGTATAGGCTTAATTGGCTATAATGGTACTGGTAAATCAACTTTATTAAAGCTATTGGTAGGGCAATACCAGGCTTCGGCAGGTACGGTGGAACGCAGTCGCAACACTTCCATCGGCTATTTGCACCAGGACCTGTTAAGTTTTGATACGAACGATTCTATATTGGGGGTTGCCTTAGGCGCTTTTGAGCGTGTTTTGCAACTGGAAAAGGAACTTGAAGAACTGGGTAAAGAACTGGAAAACACCTCCAGCGGAAGGACTCCGGCGCAGGAAGATGCCCTGTTGCACAAATATTCCGACCGGTTACATGAAATGGATACCCTCGACGGGTACAACATTCACCATAAAACAGAGGAAGTATTGCAGGGCCTTGGTTTTTCCAATGCCGATCTGCAACGCCCCTATAAAGAATTCAGCGGGGGCTGGCGCATGCGGGTGCTGTTGGCGAAAATGATCCTGCAACAGCCCGATCTGTTGCTGATGGACGAACCTACCAACCACCTTGACCTGCCCTCTATTGAATGGCTGGAAAAATACCTGGTACATTACCAGGGTTCTGTGGTGATCGTGAGCCACGATAAGTATTTTCTCGACCGAATGGTAACCAAAATTGTAGAGGTTTACCAGCGGCAATTGCATGTTTATAATGGTAATTATACCTATTACGAAACAGAAAAAGTACAGCGCGTAGAATTACAACAACGCGCGTTTGAAAATCAACAGGATTATATTCGCCAACAGGAGCGTTTTATTGAGCGTTTTAAAGCCAAAGCCAGTAAAGCAGCGGCTGCGCAAAGCGCCATGAAACGCCTCGATAAGCTCGACCGCATCGAGGATGTGGCTATTGAAAGGCCCAACATCAAGATCAACTTTCAGGTTGACAAAGTGCCCGGTAAAGTGCTGTGCGAATTAAAACATATTACAAAAAAATTCGGGGATAATGAGATCGTTCATGACGCCAGCGCTGAAATAAATCGCGGCGACAAGATCGCCCTTATTGGCGCCAACGGTAAAGGGAAATCAACCCTGTTGCGCATCATTGCGGGTGCCGAAACGTACAATGGCGAACGCAAATGGGGCCATAATGTGGATGAAAGCTTTTACGCCCAGCACCAGCTGGAAAGCCTGGATGTAAATAATACCCTGCTCGATGAATTGAAAGGGGCCGGTAGCCAGAAAACAGAACAGGAGCTGCGTACACTATTGGGTTGCTTTTTATTTGGCGGCGACGATGTAGATAAAAAGATCAAGGTGCTGAGCGGTGGCGAAAAAGCCCGCGTAGCCCTGGCAAAAACCATCATCAGCAAGGCCAATTTCCTGATGCTCGATGAGCCTACCAACCACCTGGACATACATTCCGTAGAGTTATTGATAGAGGCCCTGAAAAAATATGAAGGCAGCCTGATACTGGTAAGCCACGACCGTTATTTTGTTTCCAAAGTGGCCAATACCATTTGGGAGATCGATAATAAGAAAATAAAATCATTCCCTGGCGGCTACGAAGAATGGGGTGAATGGAAAGAACGACAAAAAGCAAAAGGAGAACCAACGGGAAAAAAGTCGGAAGCCGGTAGTCAGAAAGCAGAGCCGGCTGCACCAAAACAGGAAGTGATAGCTCCAAAACCAGAGCCGGTTGCAGATAACAAACCGCAGCCTGCCGACGTTAAAGGACCGATCAATAAAGAATTGAAAAAGGAATTGCAGAAACAGCAAAAACTGTTTCAGCAACTGGAAGAAAAAATAGCACAGCTGAATCAACAAAAAATTGCGCTGGAGGCGCAGATGACAGCGCCGGACACTTATGCAGACAGGAACAAATTCGTGCAAACAGAAACAGATTATAAAAAAGTAAGTGATGAATTGCAGCGAATGAATCAGCAGTACGAAGAGGTGTTTGAGAAGATTATGGAGCTGGAAGCGAAATAACCATCCCATGAATATAACCATTCGGAAAGGCACCGAGGTCGACTACCCGGCTATTATTGAACTTATTCACCAATTTGCACTTTTTCAAAAATCACCAGAAAGTGTAACTAATTCGGTGGAACAAATGAAAGCTGACAACAATTTGTTCCAATGTTTTGTTGCTGTAGATGACAAGAACAGGATCATTGGTTACGCAGCCTGGTTTTATGCCTATTTCTCCTGGACCGGTAAAGCGCTTTATCTCGATGACCTGTATGTAGTGGATTCAGCGCGAGGACAGGCCATTGGGACCCGGCTGTTGCAAACAGTTATAGACCACGCAAGGGCAACCAATTGTGTAAAAGTACGCTGGCAGGTTTCCAACTGGAATAAACCCGCCATTGCCTTTTACCGGAAAATGGGCGCCCAGATAGACGATGTAGAAATGAACTGCCACTTTGAATTACGTCATTAGGTTTCCCCAAACCACCACATTTTGGGGACCCACCAATATATCACCCGAAATTAATTGTGGGGGTAACAAATGGTTAAATTCAAAAGCTACAAACCTGGGTTCACCTGGTTATTATTCTTCCTGGTGTCCCAATCCGCTTCGGCCCAAATGCCCGCTCCCCGTCCTAAAATAGGGGTAACCTTAAGTGGGGGCGGCGCCAAAGGTCTGGCCCATATCGGTATACTGAAAGCAATTGATAGTGCCGGTTTAAAAGTTGACTATGTAACCGGCACCAGCATGGGCAGTATCATCGGCAGTTTGTACGCCATTGGTTACACGGCCGACAGTATTGAAAAAATTACCCGTAAGATCGATTGGGACCTGCTGCTTAGTAACTCGGTTTCCCTCCGCAGCATTTTCATGGAAGAAAAAGACGAGTATTCGAAATACGTTGTTGAATTGCCCTGGCAAAACAGCAATTTCCGTCTGCCCAGTGGTTTGTTACAGGGGCAGGAACTATGGCTGAAATTCTCTGAACTTTACTTTCCGGTATACCAGCAAAAAGATTTTTCCCAATTCAGTATCCCCTTTCGTTGTATAGGTACCGATGTGGGTAACGGTGAAGCCATTGTGATGAAGGATGGTGAGATCATTTCGGCTATCCGTAGCAGCATGGCCATACCTTCGGTATTTACAGCCATTGATTTTAAAGGAAAACGTATGGTCGATGGCGGTATTGTTCGCAATTTTCCGGTGCGTGATGTAAAAGATATGGGTGCCAATATTGTAATTGGCAGCAATGTAGCCAGTGGATTATTGCCTTCTGAAAAAGTGCGCAATGCCTTACAGATCCTGCTACAGATCGCTTTCTTCCGCGAAGCAGAAGACGCAAAGACCGAAGTGCCCCAATGTGATATTTATATACCCTTCAAATTACAGAAATATACCATGGGCAGCTTTGGCGATGGCAGTGCCATCCTCGACTCCGGTATTATTGAAGGACATAAATTATATCCCCGGTTTAAACAGCTCTCCGATTCACTGAATACTATTTATGGCCCGGTTGAAATGGTTAGTAACCGGTTGCCAATGGTGAATACAGCCACTATTTCTTCCTACGAAGTGCATGGCGTGGAAAGGACCTCTTCGGAGTTCTTTGTGCATACCATGAACCTTCAACTGAATAGATCATACACCGCGCACCAACTGTCGAACATGGTGCGTCAGGCCTATGGCACCCGCTATTACAGCCGTATTACTTATTCCCTGCAACCGCAACCCAATGGCACCTGCAAGGTCATCTTTGACGTAACGGAGAACCCGTTCACCTTTGCCAAATTGGGCATACACTATAACCGGTTTACAGGAATTGGCATCATTGCCAATTTAACGGCCAGAAATTTTTTCGTCACCAATTCGCGCAGCCTGGTCACCGTAAATATTGGAGAAAGCTTTCGGATCAGGGGGGAACACCTGCAGTACCTGGGCCGGCTGAAAAACTTTGCATTTGTCGCAGAAACCCAGTTCGACCGCCTTGATGTGAACTCCTATGACCAGTACAAACAGGATGGGTTATATAAACAAACCTTTTTTAAAATAGGTGAAAAGTTCCAGTACTCCCCTTCCCGCAGTTTTACCATAGGTGCCGGCCACCGGTTCGAATGGGTGCATTACACACCTAAGATCACGAAGGGACTCGATCTCAGGGGCAGCAATAGTTATAATACATTGTATGGCTTTGTAGGCTATAATTCACTCGACAAGGCTATCTTTTCCCGCAAAGGTGTAAAACTGTATGGTGAAGCAGGCCGGGTTTTGGAACAACATCCCCAACTCGATTTTCTGACAAATGGCGAACCCCTGCCCAATCCCACTAACCTCAGCACGGAGCCCTATTTTCGTACCACGCTCGATGTGGAAAGTTATATTCCCTTTAGTCAACGTACCACCTTGTTGTTAAATGGACAGGGCGGCGTTAACTTCAACTATAAACGCAATGTGCTCAATGAATTTGCCATTGGTGGGCTAACAAAACTATTCCGCAACCAGATCACCTTTGCCGGTTTGCAGGAAGGCACCCTGTACACACCGGCTGTTGCCATGTTACAGGGTGGTGTTCGGGTAAATTTATGGACCAATAACTACATCACCGGCAAGGCCAACATCTTATTCAACAATTTTATCAGCCGAAGCGATTTCTTCTCGAATAATCCCAATTTTTTGTCGGGGTATTCGCTAACCTATTCATACAACTTTGCATTGGGCCCGCTTGAGATCAGCACTATGTACTGCGATCAAACGAAGAAGCTGCAATGGTATATCAACCTGGGCATTCCTTTTTGATGCGGGTTATTTACGCCTCCATTTCTTCGTGCGCTTTTATAAAATCGCTCACGAGGTAACTGATCATTTTACCGGTGGTTTCATTGCTGCGGCCATCGGCCAGTCTGATAGCGCCTTCGCAAATATGCAAATAGGCAACCTGGCTTTCACGGGCCGCCAGCGTTATATACTGACGTGCGTGCAAGGCTGATATGCCCGAGGGGGTGATGGCGCTTGACAAGGCATTCTCAATGCAATCCATATCCAGTTCAATACCGGTATAATTATCTTCGGTGAAATTGGTAGCGTGAGCTATGGCCTGAATAAAATTCCTTTTCTCCAGAATGAAAATATCTTCGTACGTAATAAAGTCAAGAAAGGGATTGTTTACAATGTCGAGCCAAACATTTTGCGGCAGGTAGTTTTCATGTAAACCAACTATACAATATTTCTGTAAGTAGCCATCTTCCTCGGCATAGCGGAAGCCATTGCCGCTGTGACGGCCCTCTGAAGGCCGGAAATCGGAATGTGCATCGAGGTTGATGCAATTGATCTGTGCCAGCGGTAAAACGCCCGATTTATGCAACCCTTTGGCCGCACCTTTTATCAACGGATAGGCATTGTTGTGGCCACCGCCAATGGCGATCGGGATCTTATTATAGGTAGTGATGATCTTGGCCAGTTCTTCCACTTCTTCATCAATGGTGATCACGGCATGCCGGTAAGCATCTATCTTTTCTTCATACCCATAGGCATTCTGTTCTATCAGTTCACCGAGGTCACTGAAATTAAACTGGCCCAGTAAGATCAGCTCTTCCCCATTCAAAAAATCATTGCTTTGCAGGTTTAGAAAGGCCGACAAAAAGGGCACCCATACCGAATCGGCGCCCCCGGTACCATGATTGGCCCGGATGCCAATATCTTCGGGAATTCCAAATACCACATACTTTGCCGTTGATTGCTGCAGCGCCGTTTCCCAGTTGTTTTTATCAGTTTTTTCGGGTAGTACCTCCACAGTTTCACCCAGTTTGGTTTCATATTTACGTATCCTGGTAAGATTCAGTACATCGTGCTTGCTGTAGAATTTGAAATGTTTTATCATATAGCTGATAATTGGTGATATTATGCTGTTTCTGTTTTCTCCGTTTCTGATCTGCGTTTGCGTGGCCTGATAAAATCAAGCGGATGACTTCGGAAGTATTTCCAAAGTATCTTTAAAAAACCAGGATAATCTTTCAAATGAATATCCCTTGACCGGACCGCTACAAAAAAAGCAAGGGAAAAGCTAACCAGGAAGTTCAGGAAACCAATACCTAAAACACCCATTACTACATTGGCTAAATACCGGTAATTCATATGCTCCCATCCTACCCCATAGGCGCCCAGGGAGGTGTTGGCCGCTGAAATGGTAATGTGTCTGATATCGAAAGGTATACCAAATATCTTACCCACGATGCCTGCCATGCCAAGAAAAAAACCTAAAGAAATGTTACCAGCCAAACTGCCCCCGTGCGAATTCAGGTAGGCCGCCAGTTTTTGGAGCCGGCTTGGCGGTAATGACACCCGTAAAACCGGGTGTTCGGTAAGGCGTTTATCTATGCGGCCGTAATTTATCTTGTTTTCAACATACCCCGCAATAATGCCGCTCAAAAAAAGAAAGAACCCCGTATTGCAGGCATACAATAAAGAAAGACTTTGCCAGGGATGCTGGTCCTGGAGCAAATGCGCCGCCTTTTCGCCCTGAACCAGTGGGTGACCTATTGCCAGATCGTATAACCAGGCCAGCAGGTAGGTACCGGGAAACACTACAATAAGGTTGCCGATAAAAGAAGCGATCTGGCTTCGGCTTACTTTTGAGACCGTTACTGCCAGGTTGTATAAGTTAGGGGGATCATCCGTTTTACGGGCATCTAACGAACTGGCCACGGCGCTGGCGGTAAAAGCCGGTTGTTTGGTGGCCAGCGTGGCCCCGGTTTCTTCAATGGCAACAAACCCCAGACTGTAATTAACGCTGTATACAAAGCCATGCCAAAAGGGAGCCATGTGCAGCATGCCCAACAGGTTTTTAAAAATGGCCACAAAACAAATGATCAATCCACCCCACATGGCGCTGCCGATCATTTGAAAATACTCCAGTGGCGAAGCCGTAATGTATTTACTTCCCTTTTTGCCTTTGTGTTCGGCAATCTGATAGGCCAGGTAGCCGGTAGTTTGGGATAGAAACTCCCTGATACTGTTTTTCCGGTTCTCATAGCGGACCACCGTAATGAACATTTGAGCGAAACGGGTCAGGTTGATCTTTTCTTCCGCTTCGGCAATATCCAACAGCAAGGTCATCCGGTTCAGTTTCTGTTCCAGTTGGAACAGGGTGAACGTTTGAGATAAACTGGTGCCTTTTTCTTCTGTTTCATCGCGAATTAACTGAACCAGTTCTTCGCATTCTGCCAGTACCCCACTCAATTGCCGGGCCAGGTCCTGTATAGATTCAGGGCCCTGGTGCTCACGCAGGATGCGTTCTTTTATCTGGTATACCAGGTGTTGTTGTACCGCAAAAGGATTGTTGGGTGGTTGCCATTGCTCCGGCGTATTATGGGTTATTTCCTTCTCCCAACCCAGCTGGGCTACGCGGGCGCTTAAGATCTGTAAAGAAAGCACCGCTTGTTTTATAATAACCGGGTCGCTGCCTGAAAAAGAGAGACCGATGCCATCAAAGAAGCGCATCCATTTATCCCGGCCTATTTTTTCAACCCATTCATAATCGGTTTGTTTAAAAAAGATGCGGTTAAGCAGGTATAGGAAATCGTTAGGGTCGCGGGCCGCAGGTAAAAACTTATGTTTTAAACGGGCAAACAATTCACGGCCTGCACCACGTGAAATGGTGATGCCGCTTTCCGTAAACATGGGCACCAGGTTGCTGTTGATCAATTGCGCCATTATAGCGGTGCGCAGGTTGTTCAATACAGAAGGATACTGGTGAACAAATTGTATTGTTTCTGCAAACTTCTTTTGTACGTTCTCAAACTCCGACAGGCGCGGACGCATCATGTCCACAAAAGCCACCAGGTAATCAAGCGCGGCTGACCGGTCCCTGATAGAAATGGACCGGTCTTGCTGAAGCAACTCCTTTACCAGGTTGACTTTTTTCCTTTTTCTAAACATGGTTATGAGTTGTGAGTGGTGAATCGGCAAACGGCAGACGGCAAACGGCAGACGGCAGACGGCAAACGGCAAACGGCAGACGGCAGACGGCAAACAGTTCGCGAGCTTTGAGATTAATGTACGACCTTTCGCCACCGAATTTTTTTTTGCCTTTTGCTTCGCCCGCCAAAACCTTGCGCTATTGCCCATTGCCCATTGCCTTTTTCTACTGCCACTGCCCTCCTATCATCACCTTCTCAATTAAATTAGAGCCGAAAGAATAAGGTATATACGCCAGGGAGGGTACTGGTTTGGTAAGGATGAGACTGGCTTTTTTCCCAACAGAGATACTGCCCAGTTTATCGGCACACTCCATGGCCCAGGCGCCATTCAGGGTAGCGGCATTTATCGCTTCCTCTGGCAACATTTTCATTTGAATGCAACTCATGTTTACCACCCCGTTCATATTACCACTGGGTGAAGAACCGGGATTGAAATCTGAGGCCAGTGCAATGGCACAGCCTGCGTCTATCAGGGCCCGGGCCGGTTGAAACGGCATTCTTAAAAAGAAGGCTGCAGTTGGTAACAGTGTGCCGATAGTGGAAGATCCTGCCAGGGCGTTTATAGCCGGTTCATCCATGGTTTCCAGGTGATCGACACTAACAGCGCCCAGGGCAATACCGGTTTGCACGCCGCCCGATAAATTAAGCTGGTTGGCATGGATCTTTGGTTTTAATCCATATTGCATACCTGCCTTGCAGATCAGCGCTGTTTCTTCTGGTGAAAAGAAACCTGTTTCACAAAACACATCAATATAATCGGCCAGTTGCTCCCTTGCAATAACGGGCAGCATTTGCTGAATAATAAGATCAATATATCCGGAATGGTCCTCTTTATACTCCATGGGATATGTATGCGCGCCCAGGAAGGTGGCTTTGATGGTAACGGTTGACCGCCCGCGCAATTTTTTTATCACCCGCAACATTTTCAACTCCCCCTCAACGGTGAGCCCATAACCGCTTTTTATTTCAATAGCACCAGTGCCCAATTGGATCAGTTCTTCCAGACGGCCCCAGGCCAGGTTAAAGAGTTCCTCTTCCGTGGCCTCATTTAATTTACGGGCTGAATTTAAAATGCCCCCACCTCTTGCTGCAATTTCAGCATAGCTGAGCCCTTTTAATTTGTCAATGAATTCACTTTCCCTGCTGGCTGCAAAAACCAAATGGGTATGGCTGTCGCACCAGGTGGGCAATACCATTTTTCCCGTAGCGTCAATAGTTTCAGCTGGCAGTGCGCGGTTTGTTTTTGCCAGTTCTTCCATGGTACCATAGGAAACTATGGTATCGTCTTCGATCAATAAAAATGCGTTGTGTATACATGGAAGATCTGCCAGTTCTTTTCCCCGCAGTACAGGCCATTGTTCCCGTACATTTACGAGTTGTTTGATATTGGTGATGAGTGATGTGGCCATTTAGTGAAGATAGGCTAATTGCCCAATTTACGAATTCGAAACCCCGATAAATCGGAACAAGATTGCGAATAAAAAAGTCCGTCAGCAGGCACCGGGTGGTGTCACTACTGACGGACTTTCCGTTGGACATTCTTTTATATCCTCAACGCTGGCGGTGAGTTGAGTCCTGCGCTGAGTCGAAGGATGCGTATTGTTTATTTACGATCGGTAACATGAGTTTTTTTAACAGCTGCAGCACTTTATTTTGAGAAAAAACGGTGTATTGCGCCGCGGTTGATCCATTGCTTACCTTTATACTATATGCCCGTTCACCCAGTGTTTTGAACATATCCTCATCGGTAGTATCATCACCAATACATAACACAAAATCAGGTTGCAGGTCGTTCACTATTTTCAGGGCCATAATGCCTTTATCAAAACCCGACATCCGTACTTCCACTACCTTATTGCCATCCACCACCTGCAGCATGGTATTTTGTAACAACTGTGTCAGGTTATTGATCAACTCCCTCGACCGGGTAAAACCCAGTTCGGGATGTGTATTACGATAGTGCCAGGCCAGTGTATTGGTTTTTTCTTCAATGAATGAACCAACGCAATGGGTAACGAACAGTTGCATAATGGGCCTGATCTCGTTCTTCCATTGATCGGGAATAGAGACCGCCTGTTGCCATTGATCGTTCTTTGGTTTAAAGCTGGCCCCATGTTCAGCTACCAGCATCATGGGCAGATCGCCTAACCATTTTTCCAGGGTGTAGGCTTCGCGGCCGCTTATGATCACTACATTATTCTTTGGGTCTGCTGATAAACCGTTTAAGACAGACCGCAACTCTTCATTGGGTTTTGCTTCTGACGGAATGCGGGCATAAGGCACCAGCGTACCGTCATAATCCAATAAAAGGCAACGGCTACCGGCCATTTGATAATGCAAATGAATTTGGGCAATCACGCGGTCATCGAGCACTTTGACCTGTTGTTTCAGTTGTTCCTGTTTTACATTCGCCAGTTGATCCAGAAAATCACTTACCCATTTTATAACATCGTAGTCAGACAACCGCTGCTGCATTAAAAACATGCGGTGTTCCTGTTCTTCCTCTGGCATGGTCAATGCCCGGTTGATAGCGCTGGCAACTTCAATAGTGTCGGTGGGATTTACCAACAGGGCTTCATTCAGTTCGTTGGCAGCGCCGGCCAGTTCACTCAGGATCAAAACGCCTTTCCGTCCCGAACAGCTGGCAACATATTCTTTGGCAACGAGGTTCATCCCATCGCGCAAGGGTGTTATCAGCGCCACATCGGCTGCTTTGTAAAGGGCGGCCAGTTCATTGAACGGAAGATGGGTGTACCGGTATATAATAGGCTGCCAGGTAATGGTTGATATTTTGCCATTAATGGTGCCTGTTTTTTGTTCTATCTGTTGTTTACGTTCCGTGTAGGCCTGAATGTCGTCACGCGAGGGAACAATATTTAAAATGAACACCACTTTCTCCCGCCATTCAGGATACTGTTCCAGAAAATGATCATATGCATTCAGCCGGTCCATCAATCCTTTTGTGTAATCTAGTCTGTCTACCGAGAAAATGATCTTCTTTCCTTCAAAGTTCTTCCTGATGTCTTTATAGTGTTGTTTTGTTTCCGGATCGTTACAGGCCTTGTTGAATTTTTTGTAATCAATGCTGATCGGGAACAGATCGGCTTTTATTAACCGGTCCTGGTACTGCATCGAGTGAAAAGAGCTGTCAACGCCCAGGATCATTTTAGCCGATTGCAAAAAGTGTTGTGCGTAATCGTGTGTATGAAAGCCGATCAGATCACTGCCCAGTACACCCCGCAATAAAGAAGTTTTCCATTCAGCAGGTAGTGTCCTGAACAATTCGTATGACGGGAAAGGGATATGTAAAAAGAATCCGATAGTGGCAGCTGGCTTTTCTGCCCTGATCATTTCCGGTAGTAACAACAGCTGATAATCGTGTATCCAAATGGTATCATCCGGTTGTAAAAGTGGAATTAACTTGTCGGCAAATGCCCTGTTCACTTTTACATAAGCCTCAAAGTAATGTACATTCGATTCAACCAGATTAGGAAAGTAATGGAATAATGGCCACAACACCGAATTGGAAAAACCATTATAATAGTCCTTGTACAGCAGCTTATTCAGAAAGAGCGGAATAATTTGAATGTCACGGCCAGATAGTTTTTCCTTGACCACGCTCCATTCATTTTGGGGAAAATCTGCCACACCTAGCCAAAACTTCTCTGTAAACCCTCTGTTTTTAGAACTATCACTTTCAAAATAACTTTTAATTGCCGATACTAATCCACCTGAGCTTTGCCGAAGTGTAAGCTGATCTCCTTCATGATCAATAGAAAAAGGTAACCTGTTAGATATAATAATCAATCGTCCCATAAAATAAACAGTAAACCAATTAAAAATAAAGGCTTCTGCCACGTACAAATGTGCCAGGCCTTGTTACATGGTTTATTATCAATGAAATTATGGTGCCAATAGCGAGGTGGAGTACGATTAACTGCCTGAGTTAAAGGCCTTGTAGTTTGATTTTAATACGAATTTAAGTTCAGAGCCAGGAAGTAAGAGGTAGGATGTAGGAAGTTGTCCACTTAACAGGTTGACAGCACCAGGATAGTGTTGTTTGGCACAAGCGGACGCTTGCGCCATTCGAAGTAAGAGTAAGAAAAGCCGGATCGTACTTCATACTTCTTATCTCCTGCTTCAAAAATTATTTTCCGGAAAGCGCTAAAAATGAAAAGAGACAAAGACTTTCATCTTCATCTCTTTCAATGTTGTATATTCCTTTTTCCTTATTTAAAATTCAACTTCATGCGCTGACGGTAAAACTCTCTAACTACACCACGCTGGTTGTAGGGGTTGGTAACCAGGAAGAATAAATAGAGGGGTTCAGTTACTTCAGCCATTTTAAGGGCTTTTTCTTTTACAGGGAAAAATACCTGTTCAATTGTACGGGTAGCTGTCACTGTATTGGCATCTACCGTTTTGATATCTCTGTCCCACCGGTACTCATTGGTACCTTTGTTGTAAAACCAGAACGACCAGTTGTCAGAGTTGATCGCAATTTGTTTGTTGGGGTTAAAGTTGTCTTCTTTAACAATTTTGAACGGAATGTCTTGTAGGTCGGCTAAAGGGGCTTTGTCACCGATTTTGTAAACCGCATCGGTGAAATCGGCATTAACAAAAACACCATCAACGGTGTTAACGTCAAATGTGAACTCTACTGAAAAGGGGGCTTTCTTTAACTCATACTCGCCATTAACGGGTGCAACAGCTGCGCCGTTTTGAATGATCTTCAGGCTAACTTTAGCTTGAGAAAACACGCTGCTGGTCACCAGGGCAAAAAAGAACAAGGAAATGGTTGTTTTCATATTGCGGATTTTTCATGCATATTAATCTTCATAACTGCTACAACGTACAGATTACGCAAGATATTTTGTCATAGTATAAATACCAGTTTTTCCGGTCGGGGTCGGTGGTATCGTCAGCAAAATAGAAAATAATTATTATCTATGAAAGCGTTTTTTCAAATCAAGATCAAATTTATTTGAAGTTTCTTTTGCAATGTCATATCCGGCATCGGCATGTCGTATAACTCCCATACCCGGATCGTTTCTTAAAACCCTTGCTAGTCGTTGTTCAGCATCGGCTGTGCCATCTGCAACGATCACCATTCCAGCATGAATACTGTAGCCCATCCCTACTCCACCTCCATGATGCAAACTTACCCAACTGGCGCCCCCTGCCGTATTCACCAGGGCATTTAAGATCGGCCAGTCTGCTACGGCATCACTACCGTCGAGCATCGATTCTGTTTCCCGATTGGGGGATGCTACCGAACCGGTATCCAGGTGATCGCGGCCAATAACAATGGGTGCTTTTACTTTTCCGGTCCTAACCAGTTCATTAAAAGCCAGTCCCGCTTTCTCTCTTTCCCCCTGGCCCAGCCAGCAAATTCGTGCAGGTAAACCCTGGAAAGCAATTTTTTCTTTTGCCAGTTTCAGCCAGCGTTGCAGTGATTTGTTTTCCGGGAACAAATTTCCTATCACTTCATCTGTGACGGAAATGTCGTTTGGGTCGCCGCTCAATGCCGCCCAGCGGAAGGGCCCTTTTCCTTCGCAAAACAATGGACGTATATAGGCTGGTACAAAACCCGGAAAATCAAAGGCATTGACCAGTCCTTTTTCCTGCGCCCGGGCGCGAATGTTGTTGCCATAATCAAAAGTGATGGCACCTTTTTGTTGCAGGGCCAGCATCAATTGCACGTGACGATACATGCTGTTGTAGGCATAATTAATATATTGATCGGGATTTTCGGCTCGTAAGATCTTCGCCTGTTCATGGGAAATTTCATGTGGCCAATAACCAATTAACGGGTCATGTGCTGATGTTTGATCGGTTAAGGTATCGGGCACAATATTTCTTTCAACCAGGCGTTCTAATAACTCCACTGCATTGCATAACACCCCAATTGAAAGTGTTTCTCCTTTTTCTTTTGCCTCCACCGCTCTGTCAATTGCCGCATCAATACTTGTCATTTTGACGTCGAGGTACTTTGTTTCAATGCGTTTATCAATTCGCCACTCCTCTACTTCTGCGATCAATGCCACGCCTTCATTCATGGTAATGGCCAACGGCTGCGCGCCACCCATACCCCCTAAACCGGCTGTAATGTTCAATGTACCTTTTAAGGTGCCGCCAAAATGTTTATTGGCTGCTGCCGCATACGTTTCATACGTTCCCTGCACAATACCCTGACTGCCGATGTAGATCCACGAACCAGCGGTCATTTGTCCATACATCATCAGGCCTTTTCTTTCCAGTTCATCAAAATGCTGCCAGGTGGCCCATTTAGGCACCAATTGTGAATTGGAGATCAGTACCCGGGGCGCATTTTCATGTGTTTGCAAAATACCCACCGGTTTACCGCTTTGTATCAGCAGGGTCTCGTTGTTATTCAGGCTTTTTAACGACTGAATGATCAGGTCGAGCGCTTCAAAATTACGGGCTGCTTTTCCCCTTCCGCCATAAACGATCAGGTCATCGGGGCGTTCTGCCACTGCGGGATCAAGGTTATTTAACAACATACGCAGTGCTGCTTCCTGTATCCAGCCTTTGCAGGTAAGCTGTGAACCCGTTGGGGTTTTGTATTTAATAGGATCGTAGTGTTTTGTTGCAGGTGTAATCATTTTGAGCAGTTTTGTTACAATTTGTAGTTTTTGTGAAGCGTCTTTAAAGTTACCAATTCCTGTTGTTACACGCCAAACGCTCCAAATCCTTCATTTAGATCGATCTTTTTCAATCCGGCGAATTCATTACAATGTTCCACAAACGAAAAATTACTAATGAGTTGTTTTATTTGGTCAATGTCATCGGCGAAGATCCTGTCTTCCTCGGCAAAGCTTACAAATTGCCGCACATAGTCATGGGCCGATTCCAGGATCCCGCTGCTTTTCAGGGGCCGTCTGAACTCAATGGCCTGACAGGCACTTAATAACTCAATGGCTAAAATGAATTCCAGGTTATCTAATACCTGGTTCAATTTACGGCCACTGATGCTGCCCATGCTTACATGGTCTTCCTGCCCTAACGAAGTAGGTATACTGTCGGCACTGGCCGGAAAGCACATGGTTTTATTTTCAGTTACCAGGGCGGCAGTAGTATACTGCGGGATCATAAACCCACTGTTCAACCCCACATTTTTCATCAACAGCATGGGTAATCCCCATTTTCCTTCCAGTAACAGGTAACAACGGCGGTCAGAGATATTACCAGCTTCAGCAGCGGCTATACAGGCGTAGTCAAGTGGCATTGCCAATGGCTGCCCGTGAAAATTACCGCCACTGATGGTATCATCGGCACTTAGTATTATGGGATTGTCTGTTACTGAATTCAATTCAACTTCGGTCAATTGTTTCAGGTGTAACCATGCATTGCGGCTGGCGCCATGTACCTGCGGCATACAACGCAGGCTGTAGGGGTCCTGCACACGGCCACAATCAACATGGCTTTGCATAATATCGCTCTGGTGTAATAATAATCTCAGTCGTTGGGCCACCAGTTTATTGCCGGCAAATGGACGCAACTCGTGCAGGCGTTCATCAAAAGGCGCCTTGGTGCCGGTCAATGCTTCCAGGCTCATGGCGCCAATGATGTCGGCGGCTTCCAAACAGTAATGCATGCGTTGGACAGCTTTTACTGCAAACGATAAAATGAATTGGGTGCCATTTATCAGTGCCAGGCCTTCCTTGGGACCCAGTTGAATAGGTGCCAGATCAAATTGTTTTAACAGATCGATTGACTTATACCTTGCCCCTTTATAAAACACTTCACCCAGTCCGATCAGGGGTAAGAACAAATGGGCCAATGGCGCCAGATCACCCGAAGCGCCTACACTTCCTTTCTCCGGCACCACGGGAATTACGTCCTGTTCAATATGCCAGATGATGCGTTGCAGCGTGACGAGCTGGGCGCCTGAATAACCCCGGGCCAGTGCATGCACTTTGGTAATAAGCATCAGTTTGGCAATTTCAACGCTGATGGGTGCTCCAACACCTACGCTGTGGCTTTGTAAGATCTTATGTTGTAAAATACGGGTATCCTCTTCCGACACGGGTTTGTTGGCCAATACGCCAAAACCGGTATTAACGCCATATACTGTTCTGTTGGTCTCAACAATTTCCTGTACATACTGCTGGCTTTTCTGAATATTGGCAATGGCCGTTTTATTCAACACGCCTTTTGTTTTGCCGCCGGCAATGGCCAGTGCATTCCCAATAGTGAGGTCATCGATACCGTAAAAAAACTCCTGTTGCATAATAGTTACTTATGGTGCAAAATGTTTTGCACCCGGTTAAAAACTGATTCATTTTGTAAGCCCTGTTCAATTTCACTAATAGCTGTCAATATAGTTTTGCTATGTTTCCCTTCCTGTACCAGGGTACCCATGGCTTGTTGCAGTGCTTCCCATACCGGCTGCACCTGCTGTTGTAATTTTTTTCCTTTTGCGGTGAAGGCCACCACTTTTTTGCGTGCATCATCGTCGGCTGTTGCGGTCTTTATAAGGCCTTTCTGCTGCAGACTGCTTACCAGCTGACTTACGGCCGAATGGGAAATGCCCAGCTCGTCAGAAATATCCCTGATAGAAACCGTTTCCTGGCGTGATAAAATATAAAATACCGGAAACCAGGCGGCGTCGAATTGCAGCTCGTGCGAGGCGTAGATCTTGTTCACGTCTGCCAGAAATGCCTCGCTCAGCCTGCGCAGCCGGCTTCCAAATACCAAAAATCCCAATGATTCGTAAAAGCTCATAAATTATATAAGTACTTATACAAATGTACAAAAGGTGATAATAATTCAAAATATAAATTGGGAGCGGGTGGCTAATACAATTTTGTTGTAATTTCCGCACGTATTCTATTTAAATGAATGTATATATATGAAAACCAAGACCGGATTTCTGTTGTGTTTAATGATGTTCCTTCAGTATTTTATATGGAGTGCCTGGTATGTAACAATGAGCACGTATATGAAAGTGCACCTGGGCGCCACGGATGACGCCATTGGTTTAGCATACGGTGCCTTAGCATTGGCCACTATGATCTCGCCGTTCTTTATCGGATTGATTGCGGATCGTTTTTTTGCTGCCCAGCGGTTAATGGGCATTTTGCATTTATTAGGTGCCGGAATGTTATTGCTCGCTACCAAAATCACAGATAATTCGGTATTCTTTTGGGTGATATTAGTGTATTCTCTATTGTATATGCCAACCATTGCTTTGTCGAACAGTATTGCTTTCCATCAAATGACCGATCCGGGAAAGCAATTTCCCTGGATTCGGGTTTTCGGGACCATTGGCTGGATCGTTGCCGGGTTATTCATTGCCCGTTTGGATATCGGAGCAACATCTACCACTTTTATTATGGCTGCTGCTGTTTCGGCCGGATTGGGAATAATAAGCTTTATTTTACCTGATACGCCACCCAAAGGCAAAAGTGCTGATGCTTCAGCTGGCAAAGCCTTGGGTGTAGAAGCTTTTGTATTGTTTAAAGACAAGCCTTATCTGATCTTCTTTATTGCGGCCATCCTTGTTTGTATTCCGCTCTCCTTTTATTATGGATTTGCGAATCTCTTTTTAACAGAATCGGGCATGAAAGAATCTGCCGGTAAAATGATCCTGGGACAGGTATCAGAAGCGGTGTTTATTATAGCCATTCCCTTTTTGTTCAATACCATTGGTGTTAAGAAAATGCTGCTGCTGGGCATGGCTGCCTGGATCCTGCGTTATGTAGCATTTGCCTTTGGTAATATTGATACCAATGTGTGGATGTTATATGCCGGTATCATTCTGCATGGCGTTTGTTACGATTTCTTTTTTGTAACCGGTTATATGTATACAGAGAAAAAAGCAGGTGAAAAAATCAAGAATGCAGCGCAGGGCTTATTTACGTTTGCCACTTATGGAGTTGGAATGGTGATTGGCACCTGGTTCTCCGGTAAAACGGCGGGTATGTATGCGCTGCCAACCATCAACGCCTTCACCGGAAAAAATGACCATAACTGGGTTAACATCTGGCTGGTACCGGTATATATCGCCGTAGCTGTATTACTGTATTTTATATTATTTTTCAGGGAGAAAAAACAGGTACATGTGGCTGGTGAAGCGATAATACAGCCCAAAGCCTAATGGTATACAGGCTGCAAGCTTCATCCGCCAAACGCGGACACTCGCTGCAGTACGCTTCAAGCTGTCGCGGCAATTGCCAATAGGCTCGTAGTTTGCAGTTGTAGGATTGTAAGTTCTTTAGTTATTGATTTTTTTAGTTATCGGGACTTTGACTGACAAGTTAAATACCCCGGTCCCCGCTTTCGCAGAAAGCCATCAATCAATAACCCAATAACTTACCAACCCAAGAACCTGAAACATGGAACCGGTAACTCCGGAACTCAGAACTACAAACAACAAACCATAAACAACAAACCATATTATGGCAAAGATTGCTATGCTCGGTTCAGGATTTATTGGCCGGTTTTATGCCGACTCCTTACAGGGTTACAGAAGCCGTGACAAAATTGTAAGTATCTATTCGCGCCGCACTGAAAGCGCCAAAAGATTTGCTGAAGATTACAACGTAGCGCACCATACTACCAACATGGAGGACGCTATTGCGAACCCTGATGTTGACATCGTTTGTATTGCACTGCCCAATAACCTGCACGAAGCAGCTGTAATGCTTTGCTGTCTTCACCGCAAAGCCGTGATGACCACCAAACCGCTTGGTCGCAATGGCGAGGAAGCGAAACGTATGTTGCAGGCTGTTGAACAGGCCGGCATCTTCAATGGCTACCTGGAAGACCTGGTATATACTCCCAAATTCATAAAAGCGCTGGAGAGCGTGAAGGAAGGTGCCCTGGGCCGCATTTTATGGGCCAAATCAAGGGAAACCCATCCTGGCCCGCACAGCGACTGGTT
The DNA here is from genome assembly GCF_017742245.1 of Niastella soli. Classification (GTDB taxonomy): domain Bacteria; phylum Bacteroidota; class Bacteroidia; order Chitinophagales; family Chitinophagaceae; genus Niastella; species Niastella soli. The sequence continues at coordinate 111,792 of NZ_JAGHKO010000004.1, read as the reverse complement.
CTGGGATATAGAACAGGCCGGTGGCGGTTGTATCCTTGATCTTGGTTGCCATTGCGTGGAGATCACCCGCAGTTATATTGGCAAGGATATAAAACCCGTTGAGGTCATGTGCTGGGCCGATACCCAGGTAAAACCCATCGATGCCGAAGACCATGCCATTGGACTGGTTAAATATGAGAACGGCGCCATTGGGCAATTTGAGGTAAGCTGGACCTTCCGCGGCGGGCTCGATCTGCGCGATGAAGTAATGGGCTCTGAAGGTACCATCTGGATCAATAGTTTTCTACGTACCGGTTTCGATATGTTCACCAGCGGTAAAGGCGCCAATTATGTGGCCGAAAAAGCCGAAAGCAATACCGGTTGGTTATTTCCGGTAGGCGATGAACTGAATGAACTGGGGTATAACCATATGTTCATGGATATGTTCAATGCTATGGAGGCAGGTAATGACCCCAAAGAAACCTTTTACGATGGGTATGTGGTGAACTGTATCCTGGATGCCGCCTATCGCTCGGCCAAAAGCAAATTATGGGAACCGGTGCAGCTGGAGATCTGGCGGGGGAAGACCGGCGTCACCAAAGACAGCCATCTTACCGAATACGATGCCGATCACTACCTGGTTAAGGAAGAAGTGACCCATTATGGCGCAAAAAAAGTGATTTTGAAAAATAAAAAAACAGGTAAGATCGTTGAAAGAGTAATGGAATAATCGGGACTAAATAAATTCCTTAGGAACTAAAGAAACACCTCGTATTTTTTCTGGGGAAGCAACGAATTCCATTATTTTTGCGACCTAAATAACTTAAACCCACAATATGAAGAGGCAATTTGTAGCAATTGTAGTGATCTTTACCATTGGTCTGCTCGCGAACGCCGTTCAGGCAAATGCCCAAAATAAAATCGGCTATATCAGCTTGCAGGAATTGGTAGCCAATATGCCCGAGTACAAAAAGGCACAGGGTGATATGCAGGAATACCAAAAGGCGCTGGTTCAACAGGGAACTGATTACCAACAGGCGTTTATAGATAAACAAAAAGCTTTTGTAACTGACTCTGCAAAAATGACCTCTCCCGTAAAAGAAGTAAAGCGGAAAGAGTTAAATGACCTGTATGTTAAATGGACCAACTTTGTTAACCAGGAAGCTCAGCAAATGATGAACCAACACGAACAGGAATTGCTGGCGCCCATCCAGGACAAAGCGGTTACCACTTCACAAGCGGTGGCTAAAGAAAATGGTTACGCTTATATTCTGCCTAAAGAGCAATTGATCGCTTTCCCTTCAGCTGACGATATTTTACCACTTGTATACAAGAAATTGAATATATCTCCGGCGAAGGATGCTCCTGCTGAAGCACCTAAGAAGTAATAAGAGAATTATTAAGTAATTCTAAGATATAGAAGTAGGAAGTAAGAAGTTGGATGTATGAAAATACCCCGCTTTTACTTCCTGCTTTTTTTTGTGTACAGTACAGAAAAAAAGTAGAAGATAAGAAGCGCGGGTCTCGATTGTCAGACCCATCCTACTTCTTACCTCCTACTTCCTACTTCATTTTCTTATATTCCAGTAAGCAACACTTCATTGAAGAAGCATTACCAGACTATTTCAAGCCCATATCAGTAATAATGCCCTGGATCTTTTTATCAAGGTCGCCTTTTACCTGAATGGAATCAAATTCGGCAGCGCTTTTAATAGTGGTATTTACGCTGAAATAGAATTTGATCTTGGGCTCCGTACCACTGGGGCGGGCAGAGATCTTACTGCCATCGGCCAGAATGAATTGAAGCACGTTTGAAACAGGCAGGGTGATATCCCATTCCTCACCGGTTTGCAAGTTCTTTCCTTTGCGCAATTCATAATCGAGCAGTTGCGCCACCGGAGAACCGTTAATACTTGCAGGCGGGTTGCTGCGATAACCATCCATCATTTCGGCAATTTCCTTTTGACCGTTCATGCCTTTTTTGGTGATGGAGATCAAATGTTCTTTGTAATAGCCGTATTGAACATACAGATCGATCAGCTTTTCGAATAAGGTGCGGCCCTTGTCTTTTTCATAGGCGGCCATTTCGCACAGTAAGGCTACGGCAGATACTGCGTCCTTATCCCGTAATTGGCTACCGATCATTAAACCATAACTTTCTTCGCCGCCCACAATGTAATTTTCTGTGTCTTCTTTTTCCTTGATCAGCTCAGCGATCCATTTAAAACCGGTCAGTACATTGTAACATTTTACATTATTATCAGCCGCAATGCGGTCGATCATATCCGTAGTCACAATGGTCTTGCACACAAAATCGTTCTTTTGGGCAACGCCTTTTGCCTTGCGGGCCTCAATGATGTAATTGAAAGCCAGTACGGCGGTTTGGTTACCATTCATCAACACCCAGTTGCCCTGTTTGTCTTTAATGGCAATACCAACGCGGTCAGCATCAGGATCGGTTCCCAGTAAAATATCGGCATCCAGTTCTTTAGCCTGTTTCAACCCAATGCTCATAGCCTCACTTTCTTCGGGATTGGGGTAAACTACCGTAGGGAAATTACCATCGGGTTTAGCCTGTTGTTCTACTATATGCACATTGGTAAAACCAAAACGCTGCAATACTTCAGGTACCAGCATGATACCGGTACCGTGTATAGGCGTATAAACGATCTTCAGGTCGCGTTGACGGGTGATCACCTCCGGATATACGCTCAGGCTTTTCACCATGTCGATATACCGGCTGTCCATATCCTTGCCGATGATGCTGATATTGGCTTCACCGCCACTCCATTTTACCTCATCAACCGAGGCAATTTTCTCTACTTCTTTTATTACGTTTTTGTCGTGTGGTGGCACCAGTTGCCCCCCATCGTTCCAGTATGCTTTGTAACCGTTGTATTCTTTCGGATTATGCGAAGCGGTACATACCACCCCACCCTGGCAACCCAGCTGGCGAATGGTAAAGCTTAATTCGGGAGTTGGACGCAATGCTTCAAACAAAAACACCTTGATGCCGTTAGCGGCCATTACATTGGCAGTGATCTCTGCAAATTGGCGGCTGTTGTTACGGCTATCGTGCGCAATGGCAATGCGAATAACGCCACCGGGGTAGGTTTCATTTAAATAGTTGGCAAAACCCTGAGTGGCCATACCCACTGTGTATTTGTTAATGCGGTTGGTGCCTATACCCATAATGCCACGCAAACCACCGGTACCAAATTCCAGGTTTCGGTAAAAAGCGTCGGCCAGCTCAGTGGGATTCTCTTTTTCAAGCCTGGCAATTTCCTGTTTGGCGGCATTATCATAGTTTCCGTCTTTCCAAACTTGTACGCGCTGCATAATAGCATCATCCATAATACTTAATTTGATGTTAGTATTGAAGGTTTGAAGTTATATAATTTTACGATTTGACGCAGTTATCATACAAAAAGTATACCTCGTAGAGCGTGAAACGTGAAACCGTAAACGTGAAAGTCCTTATTTCCGTATTCCGACTGTTGTCGGCAGTCGGCAGTCGAACCCTGAACTCTGCGCGCTGAGTTCGGCTCCCAGGAACCAACAAACTCAAGAACTAAATAACTTAGAACTTACTCCATATATGCTCCTGTAACGGTATCACCCTCCACTTCAACGAAGATATGTTCCTGCAACGTGGTGGCTACTGACAGCCCTACATAGTCGGTATTAACGGGGTAAGTTTTGTGCGTGCGTTCAACCAGCGCCAGGGTCTGGATCTTTTTAGGCAGGTACGCCAGAAAAGGCTTGATGGCATATAACATTGTACGGCCACTGTTGGCCACGTCATCTACTACAATGATCACTTTTTCGGTGAAATCTGTTTCGCCGCTCAGTTTTATATCGTGAGGCGCTTTTTTATCGAGCGCGATCTCTATATTCCAGATCTTTATATTACTGTTTATTGCATGTAACAGTTTCTCTATGTTGCGGGCAATTACACTGCCATTTTCCCGAATACCGGCCAGTATGATCTCCTGTTCGTCGAGGTTGTTTTCTATGATCTCATAGGCCATCCGTTGTAATTTCCGGGCTACTGCTTCCTTACTAAGGATATAATTACGCGACATGTATTTTTTTGGCCAAAACTATAGAAAAAAGGGCAGAAGACAGACGGCAGAAGGCAGAAAGCCTTAAGACCTGCTTCGCTTTCACCTTAAGCCTTTAGGTTTTTAAACCTGTATTCGCTTTCGACTTTTGCCGCGCCGAGGTGTATTGCTTGTAGCTTGCAGCCTGAAGCTTGCCCCTTAAAGCTAACAGCTGTTTTTTATTTCCCAAATTCCCTATCTTAGCCCCATGCCATATATCCAACAAATACTATTTCTCATTATTTCAGCTGTAGCCATTTGGATTTTCAGCAAAAAGATAATGACTATTCGCCGCAACATTCTATTAGGTAAGGATGCCGACTTTAGTGACCGTACCGGTGACCGCTGGCGCAATGTGTTCCTACTGGCGTTCGGACAAAAAAAGATGTTTCGCAATCCCCTGGTGGCCATAATGCATTTTTTTATTTATGCCGGTTTTGTCATCATTAACATTGAGGTACTGGAGATCGTGATCGACGGTGTATTTGGTACTCACCGGATATTCGCTGGTTTCGGCGGCGCCATATACCCTTATCTGATCAATGCTTTTGAATTCCTGGCCCTAACGGTATTGGTGGGCTGTGTCATTTTCCTTTTAAGAAGAAATGTAGTAAAAGTAAAACGCCTCGCCAGTCCCGACCTGAACGGCTGGCCGCGTAGCGATGCCAATTATATCCTTATTACCGAGATCGTACTGATGACGCTTTTCCTCACCATGAATGCGGCCGATACACTGTTACAGCAACGTGGATATGGGCATTATGGCGAGCATGTTACCGGTAATTTTGTATTCTCAGCTGCCCTGCATCCTTTGCTGGGCGGGTTGAGTGATACTGCGCTGGTAGGTGTTGAAAGAACCTGCTGGTGGCTGCACATCCTGGGCATCTTTGCATTCCTGAATTATATCCCTTTCTCAAAACACCTGCATATCTTACTGGCATTTCCTAATGCGTATTTCACCCGGTTGCAACCCATGGGTAAAATGAGTAATATGCCGGCTATTCAAAACGAAGTGTTGTACGCCATGCAGCCCGAACTGGCACCAACGAATGCCACGCCTCCCGACAAATTTGGCGCTAAAGACGTGCCCGATCTGAGCTGGCGCAATGTGCTCGATGCTTATTCCTGTACAGAATGTGGTCGCTGTAGTGCAGCTTGTCCGGCTACAATAACCGGTAAAAAATTATCGCCCCGGAAGATCATGATGGCGACCCGCGACCGGGCCGAAGATATTGGTAAGAACATCGACCAGAACGGGGAGTTTAAAGATGATGGTAAAACGCTGCTGCACGATTATATTTCAGTAGAAGAATTGCGCGCCTGTACTACCTGTAACAGTTGTGTACAGGAATGTCCGGTTAGTATCAGTCCGCTGGAAATTATCCTGGAATTGCGCCGTTCACTGATCATGGAAGAAAGCAATGCACCTCAGGAATGGAACGCGATGTTCAGCAATGTTGAAAATAACTTTGCCCCCTGGAAGTTTAGTCCGGATGACAGAGATAAATGGGTATCTGAGATGTCTGGTAGTTAGCCTGTCCAGGAAAGAATATAAATAAATAGGAAGTTTAAAGTTCAAAGCGAATACCGCTGTTGGCTTTAGGCTTTCTGCTTTCTACCTCGCCCGTCTGCCTGTCTGCCGTCTGCTGTCTGCCTTTTGTATTTTGTATTTTTCATTGCCCATTTCCCAATGCCCATTGCCTTTTTGTATTTCACATTTGCCGCCTGCCTTCAGGAAGTTCATTAAATAATAAAAGCCCCCTCAATAAAGAAGGGGCCTCGTTTTAACAACACTATATTATGTGACTAAGAAGATACTGGTTAGAATAAATCGATATTGTACGACAAAGGGCCTACAGAAACAGTAGCTTTTGCATCGCAGCCGGTGTTGCCATAATCAAGCGTCATGGTTGAACCTCCTGTTGGTGTTAATTCAATTTTACCGCTTTCAAAGAAATAGCAGCTCATTTTACGCACCAGTGGTTGTGTGATGTTGATGCTATACGAAGTGCCAAGAACAGTTGTACCACTGGCAGTACCGGTTATTGAATATTCATCATCCAATGGGTTTGATGGGGTGTTCATACCTGCAGTCCAGGCACGTTCGCGGGTAGATTTCCAGGTAATGGTGCCACCAATGGGTTTTTTAATAGAACCATCTACTTCAATTTTATAAACCAGGTTACCATTTACAAGACCCATATTGGTGGTCTTGTGCGTACCCATTATCTGGTTGTTGTTTACAAAATAGTTGTCGAAGGTAATGTTGATCACCGTACCGGGAGTGCGGTAGCTGCCCGTCCAGGTAGCTATGACCTTACCTCTGCGTTTTCTGAGATCGGGGCCGGTACAATCGGTGGCGCCGAAATCGATGGTAATTTTACGGGCAACAGTATCTACAGATACGGTTGCACAGGTGCCCAGCACTTCTTCAATACGGGCAGTGTTTGAACCGGTCTCTGTTCTGAAGGAAAAGCTCACACCGGTCGCTGCTGCAAGGTCTACCATGTTGTTAGCATCGTTGTAATTGGTTTCGGCCATGGTGTTATCCTGGGCCGCAGTAACATCGGTCGCTGCATCTTTTGCCGTTTTTTTACAGGCGATAAAAGAAAGAACTAAGCAGCAGGCTACTAAGCCAAGGAAAATGGATTGTCGTTTTTGCATTGGGTATGTTATTTTAAAGGTCCGGTCTCAGACTTACAACCGGTAGCAAAGTTTAAAACGCATATCGCTTTTTTTTGGTGTGTTTGGATGGGGGAATAATACATTGTAAAATATAAGTTGTTGATTAAGAATGTGCATTGGTTTTTTTAAGAATGTGAGGTAAGAGGTAGGAGGCAGGACGTAAGAAATATGTTGAAAGAAATGGGATGTAAGAAGTAAGAAGTACGAAGTACGAGCTAAAAAGTACGAGGTAGAAAGTACGAAGAATGAAATAGGAAGCAGCAATTAAAAAATAGGACATGGGTAAAACCGCTTTTCCCACTGGTTGGCGGAACAAACGAACTAAATAACAAACGAACTAAATAACTGCCTTTTCAAAGACCAATGGCCTCACTTTAATTGTTTTTCTTCTTATAAATGATCCTATAACTCATTATAATAGCGGTAATGGCAAACACGCCCCCAATGATCCAGCTGATAATGCCCTGGTTCGCGTTTAAACGGGTTACAATGAGTTGTCCGCCGAAAATGAACACCGCATTGCCCACAAAGGTGCCGACGCCAATGCCGCAGATATAGGCGTTATAGATGTCGTTACGGGGAAGCAGCACCTTTTTTGTGTACAGGGCGGAACTCCAGCCAAACCAGAAGGGGATCTGGGCCGGATTAATGGCACTCATGACCACCCCTAACCAAAAACGGTGTATAGTATGTGAAAGAATGACGTTCTTTTTAACGTGCGGACTGGCCGCTGCTATAAAATTTGTAATGGCCAGGGCCAGGATGATAAGCACGGTAAACCACTGCAGCCAGCGGAAAAACCGCTCCTGTTTTTGTACCCAGTCCATGGCCACCAATGAAATACGTACATAAATGATCTCTACCAGCAGGGCCCCTAGCGAAAAATACAGGGCGGGCCGAATGCCATCACTCACCGAGATCTGCATGGCCGCTACATTCAGCGTTCCCAGTGGCAGCGTGCCCAGGAAGCTGATGAACATACCGGTGAAGAATATTCGTAGATGCAATTTGTTAATGTTGTTGCTTGTTGGATGAATAGTGAATAATCGATTCTCAAGCCTTATGCCCTCCCTTACTCCGTCATCGCCTCTAATTTCCTAGCCCATTCCTTAGCTTCTCTAAACATGCTGATCCCTTCCCGCCAGCCTAAATACCGGTGTCCTTTTTTATGGTTTATCCGGCTTATGCGGTTGAGCAGGACCCAATGTCTGATGATCTCTTTCCAGGCAAAAAATATGGAATGCCGGGGGTCATAAATATGGGTGGGTTCCGCCCCTGCCCCATTCACTTCTATGATTGAAAAATTTTTGCCTGCGCGCAATGCTTCCCAGCTTTCAAACCGGATGTCGAGGCGCCCAAAATAAAAGCCCGGGATCTGTTTACAAATGCCATCTATGACCTGCGTCAGGGTTTCATCGGCCAGGTGGGTGGCGTCTATAAACTTGGAACCGCGGGCATGGTTGCCAAATGGCGAAACGATCATTTTCTCTTCAGCTGGCAATACCAGGTTCAACCGGTCGCCATGAATATTTTTCAAACTGCCGAGGTACATCAAGGCCCGTTTATCTTTTTGTAACAGTTGTAGTATGGTGTGCTGGCCATCCCCCGTCACTGATAAAAACTCTTTGTATACAATGCCGGTGATAGCGCCGTTTGCCTGGTTGGGGTTACGTACATAAAAGATCCCAGCTTCCAGTTTCCAGGGAACAAATTCCTGGATGTGAAAATCCATATACGCGTTACGCGCATAGGTTATTACATCCTGCTCATCCCGTAATACTTTTACTCCCCGGCCCCGGCCGCCCACATTGGGTTTGCCAATAAGCGGGAATTGTAACCCCGCCCGTTGCAGATCGCGTAACACGATATTGCCATTAGAGGGGATGGAAAAGAAAACGGTTGATGGATGATATTGCGGTGGGATGATGGTGATGATGTCTTTTTTGCTTTCGCACAAAAAGCCGCCGTTCTTAATGGTGGGGTTGCTTGCTGCAAAGAAAAATAACGACCGGGCGCGCAGGCACAGCAGGAACCATACCGGGTAAATACACAGATATACAGTGGTAAAGCTCCAGTATTCCCAGTTAAATAATTTTATAAAGAACGGTCTGTGCAGGATGCGTTGTATGCTGTTCATGCTCGGCCTGCCATTGATTTTTCAACTATTAAATGTTGCGTGAAGTTTTTGTCATTCCTGAGGTCAAGGTAGTGCATGTGCGTTTCTTCATCGGAAAGGACCAGCTGGGTAACGCTTACCGTGAACACCTGCCCGTTGCGATCCATCAGCAGATCGTTGTGGGCATCCCCATCACCGGTAAACTGGTGAAAATGGAGAATGTCTTCCGGTGCTGGCTCTTTCTTTTTTTGTAGCCATTCCCTGAACCAGCTTTTTCTTTTCTCCACCACCGCCTCCTCATATAAGGTGACCGACGACCAGATCTGCGGTTCCGAATCGGACAGTTCGGTGAGGTGTTTTTTTTCCCCATCCCAACGGCATTCAACCAGCTGACCAGCACTCCAGATCACGGCAGTGAAGGGTTCAATTTGTTGTAATGAGATCAGTCTGAAACCAAACACTGGGTTAATGGAATCCAACAGATCGAGCAATATAAGTCCACGGCTTTTACGATAGGGCGGTTTGGGTTGGTGACGTTCAAAACCCCCATTCAAAAAAACAATGGCATTACCGTTCTCATGGGCTGCTATCCAGGTGCCACCGGCATCGCCATCTTTCGGGAATAATAATTTGCCAGATGGGTATTGGTATACCGCTGGTGGAAAGGCACTGGAACGCCAATGCTTTTCATCACGGTTGGATGTTATATATATATTATCCGCTGCGCGGATAAAGGTTACTGTGCACATTGGTTACGATACTTAATGGTAGAGGATGCTACCCCAAAATTGTCAGGTAAATGGATATTGGTGATCTCTGTAATGCCTACCCGTATTAATGCCATGTGGTGGATCGTGTGTTCCAGGTTATAGGCTATTTCGCGGAAATAATTGGTGTCAATGGCAATGGATTCGGTAACATGTTCATCGTAGCTGGCCTCCAGGGTGAGCGTTTTATTGGGTTTGTTCAACCCGCGGTGGATCTCGAGCAGCAGGGTCCCGGCCAGCCCTTTATCGGTTTCAAGTAATGTGTCGCGTTTGCGTTTCTCATAATTGACAGTGCCCGATTCATATCCATTCTCCAAACATTGAAACAACTCGATGATATGTCGCACGTGCTGGCCAATCGTATTATTGAAAAGGGTTGAACACGACTGGCTGTATTGCGGTTGCGACAATTGGCTGAGTGAGTCGGCCAATTGTACAAAGATCGTGTTTACAGCTTGTTGTAATTGCATTGGTCGGTTTTGTTCCTAAATATAAAATTATTTTTCCGTTATGAATTTCCGTTCTGCTGGTTTTTACCGTATATCCGAAACTCATATTTTCCTGGCCACCACTTTTAAGAATACCGTTAGATTATCGCTCACTGTACTACCCCCTCCTACCTTGAAATCACGGCGGTTTATTTTGAATTCACCGTTGAATAAATAACCGTCCTTAATGGGTTGTGCCGTAAAAGGAAAGGAAATGTCTTTTGTTGTTCCTTTTATGGTTAGTTTACCGGAAACAAATAATGTTCCGTTCTTTTTTGTGCTGGTTACTTTTGCTGACACAAACCTGATCTGAGGGTGGTTCTTTACATCAAAATAATCGCTGCCGCGCAGGTGATCATCGCGCATTTCAACGCCGGTATTTACCGTATTTGCATCAATATGCACATCAAAACTGCAGCCATCGGGGTTGTCGGGGGTGAAGGTAATGGCGCCGGCCAAACCGCTAAAGGAGCCGCTTGTATTGAATCCGAGGTTCTTTATTTTGAATGTTACTTCCGATGCCGTGTCAATGGGCGTCAGGGATTGTGAAAAAAGCGGGAACGTAAGGAACAGGCCAAGAATAAATACTATTATTTTCTTCATATATAAAACCTTTTAATGTAACGTGATCCCGGTAATTTAAAACAGCTGTTAATTTATTTAACAAAAAGCGGGGAAAACATTACACAATTTTCCAATGCTGAAAATCTCAATTTCCTGATTATAAATAACAATCCATCTTGCTTTTTGACCTTTACGTAAGTTCGGGATGCCTGGTTGTTGTACCCGGTTAAATGAAAGTTAAAGCGGGTTGTGGCTATCGGTTATACAACAGTGTAGTAAGGTTGCAGCCTTTTTATGTCGGGAAAACAGATCTCCTTCCGGTTGTAGGTGATAAAGCCCTCGGTTGCCAGTTCATTAAAAAGAGTGGTAACGGTTTGCCGGCTCGATCCTATGAGATTGGCAATGTCTTCATGCGTAAGATAGTTGGGGATGCAGGCGGAAGGGGCATTGGGTGGTACCTGTTTTTGCACCAGCTGCCATAGAAAATTCAGGAGGCGGGTCTTTACGTCCTTGTTCAGCAGGTTCAGCAACCTGTTCTCTATTTGTCTGAGTTTGGAACCCACCTGTTTGCTGTATTTAAGCGCCAGGGCTGGCTTTTTTTGCAGCAGTTTTTGGAAATCATCAATGGAAAAGGCGCACAGGCTCACTTCGCTTTTATAGGCCTGGGCAAATTCGCCGTTCAGGCTGTTTTTCTCCAGGGTTATTTGTCCAAACAGTTCGCCTTGCTGAATGATCTCTTTGATCATTTCGCGGCCGCTTTCATCGATAAAGCCAATGCGGATATAGCCTTCTTTTACAAAATACAGTTTGTTGTGTTGAAATGCCTCAAAGTAGATGTAATCGCCTTTATGGGCTTCAATATAGTTGTGCACGATGTTGAGCTCCGCCACCTCTTCATCCGTTAAATGCGCCCATAGGTCGTAATTGCGTATCAAAAGCCATTTATCCGCTGCTGACATGGGGCAAAATTAACTAAAAAAGGAAGACCTGTAAGGTCCATCATCGGGTCTTGCATTATCGGCCTGATGATTTGGACCTGACAGGTCTTCATTAGCTATCTTAATTTTTAACCAGTATCAACACTATCTTCTCCGTTCCCCATAATGGCTCTCCGACAAGTCGGAGAGCCGGGTTTGCGTTAGTTAAAAGGTGAGCCATCCGTTCGCTGGCGGATGACCCACCTTAACAAAAAAATGAAGACCTGGGGTCTTGCACTTACAGAAAGCTGTTTTGGTCCTGACAGGTCTGGTGTGCTTTATTAAAACACGACCTGTCAGGACCGCTTAAACCCTCTAATTATTCAAAACCCGATGGCGGACCTTACAGGTCTCAGCCTATGCTTATAATGGCGCTCCGACAAGTCGGAGTGCCTGCTGTTAGCTATTGGAAAGCCTCTAAGGGTGAGTCACCCTGATCTATCAAATGATAAAGGTGAGCCACTCTGCAACAGTGACCCACCTTCCCGAATTTCCTACCTCCTACTTCGTAAACCTATATTCTAACAGCACCTAATCTTAAAAAATGCCTATATCTTAATTCTTGACCAGCTTCAACACTATTTTCTCCGTTCCCTGCACTATTTCAGCAATGTAAACGCCCTTTCCGAATTTACTACCCGTTTGCAGGGCGCCGCTGGCCGCTAACCCGGTCCTTTTTTCTACCAGTCGGCCCATATCGTCTGTGATGGTAATGGTTACCGGTTTATCGCTGCCGCTCCATTGGAGGTTGATGTATGAAGTGAAGGCATTGGGGAATGCTTTTACAGATAATTTAGCCGATTCCCGTTGCTCGATAGCCAGGTTGTTAGGCACAGGATCAGTGACCGAGCTCATTGTTACAAGCGGTGTTTGTTCATATTTGATGGTAGCATAATCGCTCCGTGTCAGGTTACCGTCGCTCGTGCCGGTAACATACACATTGCCATTATTGTCGAGGCCAATATCAACGGCCACATCACTGCCATTGCCCGGCCCGTTGTACCTGGCTACCCATTGCTGTACGCCTGTTGTATTGTACTTAACGGTGGCATAGTCGGGGAATGAATTGTTGTTGAGCCGGCTTCCTCCTGTTACATACACATTTCCGGCGGCATCCAGGGCCAGGGCATTGGCTTCGTCTCCGGAACCGGCGGCATCGTATCTGGTCGCCCATTGTTGCGCCCCTGCTGCATTGTACTTGATGGTGGCATAGTCGTCGAGGTTCCCGTTGTTGCCACTGTATCCCGTTACATACACATTCCCGGCGGCATCCACGGCTATGTCCCTGGCCACGTCGTTATTAACATTATATCTTGCCACCCATTGCTGCGTTCCTGCTGCATTGTACTTAATAGTGGCATAGTCGCTAAGGGTTCCGCTACCAAAGCTTCCACCCGTAACATACACATTACCGGAAGCATCTATTGCCAGGGCATTGGCTTCGTCAATAGAATTACCCGGGCCGTTGTACCTGGCTACCCACAACACGTTCCCATTGGCATCATACTTGATAGTGGCATAGTCTTCAAAGGTTCCGCTGCCAATGCTCCGCCCTGTTACATATACATTGCCCGAGGCATCCACGGCAATGTCAGTGGCAATATCGGCTCCATTGCCAGGACCATTATAACGTTTTACCCATTTGGTATTTCCAGCTGCATCGTACTTTATAGTAGCATAGTCTTCCATCGTTCCGCTGCCAACACTCTTTCCTGTCACATACACATTCCCGTTTCCGTCAACAACGATTGCGGCAGCCTCATCAAAAGCGTTCCCGGGGCCATTGTACCTTTTTCCCCACTGGCTAATACCAGCTGCGTCGTATTTGACAGTGGCGAAATCAAAATCTGTTCCGACGCCGTTGCTTCTGCCTGTTACATACACATTCCCTAAAGCATCCACTGTTATGGCACTGGCAAAATCAGGACCATTTCCTGTTCCGTTGTACGTTTTTTTCCAGTCTGTGCCTCCATTTGTATTATATTTGAACGTTGTATAGTCATACCCCGTTTTAGTTCGGGTGATGGATCCTGTTACATGCGGATTCCCGTTCGGATCTACGACGAGGGCGCTTACAAAATCGGCGCCTCCTTTTTCAAGGCTTTGGCCATTGTACCTTTGTACCCATATTTGCACGCCATTGTTACTGTATTTAATGGTGCCATATTCGGAACCACCGCTGATGAATCCGGTAACATATATATTGCCGTTTTTATCCAGACCTATGGCAGATGCTATATCATCACTGGGGGTAGCATAAAATGCTATCCATTGCTGCACGCCATTGGTATTGTATTTGATGGTAGTGTAGTCTGTCCCATTTGGGAATAAAAGCCCACCCGTTATATACACATTGCCTGCTGCATCCAGCACCAGGTCATTGGCGCCGCCGTTCTGTACAACGCCGGGGCTCACCACTACCTGGGCCCACTGTTGCACGCCTGCTGCATTGTATTTAATGGTCACATAGTCATTGTCAGGATCTTCCTCAGCAGTGCCGCTAAACCCGGTGATGAACACGTTGCCGGAAGCATCTACGCCTATGGCATTACCTTCATCGCGGGTATTACGGCTAAAAAGGGCTGACCATTGCTGCACGCCCGATGCATTGTATTTGACCGTGAAAATTTCACTATGGTTATCCGCCGCCAACTCAGTGATGGAGAAGCCTGTTATATACACATTTCCGTTGTTGTCCACGGCAAGGTCATGTGGTGCGTCGCCCTCATTGATAGGACTGCCATTAAACTGGCTCATCCATAATAAATTACCATTATTGTCCAGTTTAAATGTGACAGCATCAGTGCCGGTGCCCACGCCGGGGCCACTTCCGGTTACATACACATTGCCGAGTTTATCCAAAGCAATGTCACTACCACCGCCGTTGGTAAGCGTTCTTATCCATTTAATATTGCCATTGCCATCATACTTTATGGTGGTACTACCGTTATTTACAGTGCCCGTTACATATGCATTTCCATAGCTGTCCACGGCAATGGCACGAGCGCGATCATCCCCATTATCGGGGCTATTAAATCTTTTTACCCATTTTGTATTTCCATCCTGGTCATACTTAATGGTAACAAAGTCAAAACCGGTTCCAGTGGTGGCGGTGCTAAATCCCGTCACAAATACATTGCAGTTGCTGTCTGCGGTAATGCCTGTTGGCTGATCGATCGCACTACCAGTGCTGTTGTACCTTTTTACCCATTTTAAAGCGCCATCAGCATTATACTTAATTGTGGCAAAGTCGTCACTTGTACCGTTACCCTCGCTTATTCCTGTCACAATAACATTGTTCTTATTGTCTACCACCAGGCCAATGGCCCGGTTTTGCGTACTAGGGCCTATCGTATTCGGGTCTCCGTTTTCCCTTTGTACCCATTTTTGAGTTACCTGGGCCATACTTTGGACCGACATAAAAACAATACATACAAGAAGCAATGACTTCCCGAGTAGCACATGTCTCATAACTTAAGTTTAAGAATTAATAATAATGGTACCTGCTATCATGAGTACAAGCTGACGCTATCTTCATAAGGAGGAATAGTAAAGGGCGATGGTATACTGGTGTAGGGACAGTAGCTATTGGGTTAAGGAAGTATCAGCAAATTGAAACACGTGTAACGTAAATCCAGACACGATCAGGGCAGAAACAGGAGGTATTCTAATAATCGGAAGAAGCAAAAGCTTTAACAAAGTACGGCTATTTACAGAAGATATTAAATGACCATCCTGCTGATTGGTATCATCTAAAAAAAGGAAGACCTGTAAGGTCTATCATTGGGTCTTGCATAGTCAGACTGATGTCTTAGACCTGACAGGTCTTCCTTTGTATATTAAAGATGACCTGTCAGGTGCAAATCAACCCACTACTAAGGCAAACTCAAATGATGCACCTTACAGGTCATCAGGTGTTGTCTTAATTTTTAACCAGCTTCAACACTATTTTCTCCCCTCCCTGCACTATTTCAGCAAAGTAAACGCCCTTTCCGAATTTACTACCCGTTTGCAGGGCGCCGCTGGCCGCTAACCCGGTCCTTTTTTCTACCAGCCGGCCCATATCGTCTGTGATGGTAATGGTTACCGGTTTATCGCTGCCGCTCCATTGGAGGTTGATGTATGAAGTGAAGGCATTGGGGAATGCTTTTACAGATAATTTAGCCGATTCCCGTTGCTCGATAGCCAGGTTGTTAGGCACAGGATCAGCAACTGTGCTCATAGTTACGAGCGGTGTTTGCTCATATTTGATGGTGGCATAATCGCTCTGTGTCAGGTTACCCTCGCTCGTTCCGGTAACATATACATTACCAGCTGCATCAAGGCCAATATCAACTGCTACATCACTGCCATTGCCTGGCCCGTTGTACCTGGCTACCCATTGCTGTATGCCGATTGCATTGTATTTAACAGTAGCATAATCGGGAAATGAATTGTTGCTGAGCCTGCTGCCACCGGTTACATACACATTTCCGGCGGCATCCAATGCCAGGGCATTGGCTTCATCTCCGGAACCAGCGGCATCGTACCTGGCTGCCCATTGTTGCACACCTGCCGCATTGTACTTAACGGTGGCATAGTCGTCGAGGTTTCCGTTGTTGCCACTGAATCCCGTTACATATACATTACCGGCGGCATCCACGGCTATGTCCCTGGCCACGTCATTATTAACATGATATCTTGCCACCCATTGTTGCACGCCCGCTGCATTGTACTTGATAGTAGCATAGTCGCTAAGGGTTCCGCTGCCAAAGCTTCCTCCTGTAACATATACATTGCCGGAAGCATCTATTGCCAGGGCATGGGCTTCATCATTAGTATTGTCCGGGCCGTTGTACCTGGCCACCCACAACAGGTTTCCATTGGGGTCATACTTGATAGTAACATAGTCTTCCAACGTTCCGCTGCCAATGCTGATCCCTGTTACATATACATTACCCGCGGCATCTACGGCAATCTTAGTTGCTCCATCGAACCCGTGACCAGGACCATCATACCGTTTTACCCATTTAGTATTTCCAGCTGCATCATACTTGATAGTGGCAAAATCGTAACTGCCGTTGGTGCCTATGCTTTGCCCGGTAACATACACGTTCCCGTTTACGTCTACTGCGATTGCTGTAGACGCATCAGCTGTATCCGCTGGCCCGTTGTACCTTTTTCCCCATTGACTGTTGCCCGCTGCGTCGTACTTGACAGTAGCGTAATCATCACCTGACGCCTGGTTCCCGACGCTTTTACTTCTCCCTGTTACATACACATTCCCCTGGGCATCCAGTGCTAAGGCATTGGCAAAATCGGGGCCTTTTCCCGTTCCATTATAAGTTTTTTTCCAGTCCGTACCTCCATTTGTATCATATTTGAACGTAGCATAGTCGTAACCGGTTTTGTTTCGAAGGATGGCGCCTGTTACATGCGCATTTCCATCCTTGTCTACAGCGAGGGCAGTTACAAAATCGGGGTTTCCTTTTTCAAAGCTCGGGCCATTGTATATGTTTACCCATTTTTGCACGCCGTTGTTACTGTATTTAATGGTGGCGTAGTCGTCAGAGAATCCATTGATCCTGCTGAACCCGGTAATATATATATTGCCATTTTTATCTATCCCTATGGCATTTGCTATATCATAATCACTTCCAGGGCCGTCATACACGGCTATCCATTGCTGCACACCGTTGGTATTGTATTTAATGGTAGTATAGTCTGTGCCACCGTTGGAAAATAACAGCCCGCCTGTTATGTACACATTACCTGCTGCATCCAACACGAGGTCATTGGCTCCGCCTCCTTGTTGAACTGCGGGGCTCACCACTACCTGCACCCACTGCTGCACGCCTGCTGAATTGTATTTAATTGTTACATAGTCATTGTCTGGATCTTCCTCAGCAGTGCCGCTAAACCCGGTGATGAACACATTGCCGGAAGCATCTACGCCTATGGCTTTACCTTCATCGCGGGTATTACGGCTAAAAAGGGCTGACCATTGCTGCACGCCCGATGCGTTGTATTTGACCGTGAAAATTTCACTATGGTCATCCGCCGCCAGTTCAGTGATGGAGAAGCCTGTTATATACACATTACCGTTGTTATCCACGGCCAGGTCACTAGGTACGTCGGCATCATTTATAGGACTGCCATTAAACTGGCTTACCCATAATAAATTACCATCATTGTCGTATTTAATAGTGGTAGCATCACCTCCTGTGCCCATGTGGGGGGCTGCTCCGGTTACATACACATTACCATTTTTATCCACAACAATGGCAGAAGCTGAGCCGCTGCCAAACCTTCTTACCCATATAATATTGCCATTGCCATCGTACTTAATGGTGGTAATACCGATACCGCCACTGGCTGCGGTGCCGGTTCCCGTTACATATGCATTTCCATAACGGTCCACGGCAATAGCATCAGCCGAGGCGCCGGTAAACCGTTTTACCCATTTTGTATTTCCATCGGGGTCATACTTAATGGTGGCAATATCGTTGTTAATTCCATTTCTACTATTTCCTGTTACAAATACATTGCAGTTGCTGTCAGCGGCAATGCCTGTTGGCTCATCGTCTCCATTTCCTGAGCCATTGTACCTTTTTACCCATTTTGTAGATCCATCATCGTCATACTTAATAGTGGCAAAGTCATAATTGGTGCCTTTGCCCTGGCTCTGTCCTGTTACAATCACATCGTTTTTATTGTCCACCACCAGAGCAGACGCCTGGTCTGGCGTATTAGGGTCTCCGTTCTCCCTTTGTACCCATTTTTGAGTTACCTGGGCCATAGAGCTGACCGATGTTAAAAACACTCCCGCAAAAAGCAGTGACTTTCCGAGTAGCACATGTCTCATAATGTAAGTTTAAGAATTAATAATAATGGTACCTGTTTGTCATGAGTACAGGTTGGCGCCATCTTCATAAGGAGAAATAGTAAAGGGCGATGGTATACTGGTGTAGGGACAGTAGCTATTTACTTAAGGAAGTATTAGCAAATTGAAACAGGATGTAACGTAAATCCAGACACGATCAGGGCAGAAACAGGAGGTATCTAATAATCAGAGGAAGCAAAAGCTTTAACAAAGTACGCTATTTACAGAAGATATTAAATGACCATCCTGCTGATTGGTATCAACTAAAAAAAGGAAGACCTGTAAGGTCTATCATTGGGTCTTGCATAGTCAGACTGATGTCTTAGACCTGACAGGTCTTCCTTTGTATATTAAAGATGACCTGTCAGGTGCAAATCAACCCACTACTAAGGCAAACTCAAATGATGCACCTTACAGGTCATCAGGTGTTGTCTTAATTCTTGACCAGCTTCAACACTATCTTCTCCCCTCCCTGAATTATTTCAGCAAAGTAAACGCCCTTGCCGAATTTATTACCGGTTTGGAGGGTGCCGCTGGAAGCTAATCCTATTCTTTTTTCAACCAGCCGGCCCATATCGTCTGTGATGGTAATGGTTACCGGTTTATCGCTGCCGCTCCATTGCAGGTTGATGTATGAAGTGAAGGCATTGGGGAATGCTTTTACAGATAATTTAGCCGATTCCCGTTGCTCGATAGCCAGGTTGTTAGGCACAGCATCAGTGACCGAGCTCATAGTTACAAGTGGTGCCTGCGCATATTTGATGGTGGCATAATCGAACAGGGTGCCGTTACCAGTGCTGCGCCCGGTAATATATACATTGCCGGCTGCATCCAGGCTGATATCCGTGGCTATATCCTGGTCGTTGCCCGGTCCGTTATACCTGATCTCCCATTGCTGCACGCCCCCTGTGTTGTACTTAACGGTAAGATAATCTTCAGGATTACCGGGACTGGTACTGCTGCCACCTGTTACATATACATTGCCCGAAGGGTCTAATGCCAGTGCTGTTGCCCCAAACGCATTGTTTCCAGGGTGTATGGCCACCCACTGTTGCGTGCCTGCTGTATTGTATTTTATGGTGGCATAGTCGCCCGAGCTAAACCCTGTTACATACACATTGGCGGCAGCATCCAGGGCAATGTCTCTGGCCTGGTCACCACCAATCCCTGCATATCTTTGTACCCACTGCTGCACACCTGCTGCATTGTACTTAACGGTGGCATAGTCAATTGATGTTCCGCTGCCAAAGCTCTCCCCTGTTACATATACATTGCCGGAACCATCCACTGCCAGGGCATTGGCATCATCGGAAAAATTCAATGGGCCATTATACCGGGCGACCCATAGCTGATTACCATTGGCATCGTACTTAATGGTGGTGTAATCGGTAGAGGCTCCGTTGGCTGAACTGCCTCCTGTTACGTATATATTGCCATTTGCGTCCACGAAAATATCATTGGCGATATCGGTAGAATTTCCCGGGCCGTTATACCGTTTTATCCATACTACGTCGCCATTGTCTTTGTACTTAATGGTGACATAATCGGGGTTTGCTACCGTAGTTGCAGTTGGACTTTGACTAAATCCGGTTACATATACAAAGCCCTTGTTGTCAACCGTAATGGCATTTGCCTGATCGTTTAAATTGGCGGGGCCATTATACCTTTTGCCCCATTGGGAATTCCCGGCAGCATCGTATTTAACAGTGGCAATGTCGGCCAGTGATCCCACGCCAAAGCTGCTTCCCGTTGCATACACATTACCGTTGTTATCCACGGCTATTGCATTGGCCACGTCAGGTCCATAACCGGGACCATTGTACGTTTTTTTCCAGATCCTGTCCCCATCGCCTGTTTCGTACTTGAAGGTGGCATAGTCTAAACCGGTATTAAGCCGGGTGATACCGCCTGTTACATGAGGATTGCAAGCTGCATCCAGCGCAAGTGCATTGGCCATATCGGGGCCGCCTTTTAGCTGATCGCCCGGGCCATTATACCGTTGTAACCATTTGCGCTCGCCGGAATTATTGTATTTAAGGGTGGCATAATCAGGTTCATTGATAAAGCTAAAGCCGGTGATATAGACATTGCCATATTTATCGATGCCTATGGCGTTTGCTATATCTGCTCTGTTGCCGGGGCCGTTATATACAGCAACCCATTGCTGCACGCCGGCGGCATTGTATTTAAGGGTAACATAATCCAATACCCCATTCACGGAAAGCCCACCTGTAACATATACATTGCCGGCCGCGTCCAGTGCCATATCTCCGGGGTTAGCGCCCTGAGTTGCACCTGGAAAGCTAAAGAGCTGGGCCCATTGCTGTACGCCTGCGGCATTATATTTAATGGTTACATATTTACTGCCATCGTCGTCTTCATTTCCAGATCCGGTAGCCCCCAATACATGCACATTGCCTGCCGCATCCACGGCTATGGCAACTGCTTCCTCACGCCTGTTATTATAAATGGCCACCCATTGCTGCACGCCTGCTGCATTGTATTTGATGGTGGCTATGTCGGTGTTTATAACCGGAGACAGGGCCGTGGTGGTAACGCCTGTTACATATGCGTTGCCATAATCGTCCAGGGCGAGGGCATTGGCCCTGTCGAAACTATTAGCCGGACCGTTATACTTTTGTGCCCATTGCAGATTTCCATTATTGTCGTACTTAATGGTGACATAATCGATATTTGTTCCAATGTCATTACTATTACTATATCCTGTTACATATACATTACCATTTTTATCTACAGCAATGTCATTAGGCTGATCGTCGAAACCCAAGCCATCATAACTTTTTACCCATTTTGTATCTCCATACTTGTTGTATTTAATGGTGGTAATGTCATAACCCGTTGTCGTCCCAATGCGTGAACTCCATCCTGTTACGTATACATTTTCCTCAGCGTCCACGGCAATGGCAATAGCCCGGTCGTCACCATTACCCGGCACATTGAACCTTTTTACCCATTTTGTATTTCCATCTGCGTCGTACTTAATAGTGGCAAAATCAGAGCTGGTCCCGCTGCCCTCGCTATATCCAGTTACATATACATTTCCGTTGCCGTCCACGGCATCAGCGGTGGCCTGATCGATTCCATTCCCCGGGCCATTATATCTTTTTATCCATTTGGTATTTCCGTCGTCGGTGTACTTGATGGTTGCATAATCATTACCGGTACCTTTGCCGTTGCTATAACCCGTTACGATCACATTGCTATTATGGTCAATCACCAGGTCATTGGCCACGTCCGGATTGTTAGCATCACCGTTCTCTCGTTGCACCCATTTTTGAGTTACCTGGGCGTTACTGTTGACCGACATAAAAAAAGCAAATACAAGAAGCAATGACTTCCAGAGTAGCAAATTTCTCATGACATAAGTTTAAGAATTAATAATTATGGTAGATAGTGTCATGAGTACAGATCGTGCTGTCTTCATAAAGTGACCTGTTAAAAGGGCTTCGGTTCACTGATGTAGGGGTGCTTCCTTTCTTAAGGAAGTAATTGAAAAATGGAAACAGGATGTAAAAAATGACCGCTGTCAGGGTACGTGTTGTTATTGGACTAATAAGAATTTAATGCGGTTGGAATGCCCAGTAAGTAAAAGCACTTACAAAATAAGGTTATTTACAGAATATTTTAAACGAGTATTGTGCTGATATATATCATCTAAAAAAAGGAAGACCTGTAAGGTCTATCATTGGGTCTTGCATAGTCAGACTGATGTCTTAGACCTGACAGGTCTTCCTTTGTATATTAAAGATGACCTGTCAGGTGCAAATCAACCCACTACTAAGGCAAACTCAAATGATGCACCTTACAGGTCATTATAAACCATCTTAATTCTTAACCAGCTTCACTATTATTTTCTCCTTTCCCTGTACTATTTCTGCAAAGTAAACGCCCTGCGTAAACTTATTGCCCGTTTGCAGGGTGCCGCTGGCGGCCAGGCCGGTCCTTTTGTCAACCAGCCGGCCCATATTGTCCGTAATGGTAATGGTTACCGGTCCATCGCTGCCACTCCATTGCAGGTTAATGTATTGTGTGAACGCATTGGGGAATGCTTTTACTGTTAGTTTAGCTGGTTCCCGTTGCTCTATAGCCAGGTTATTGGGCACGGGATCGATGGCCGAGCTCATAGTTACGAGCGGTGTTTGCTCATATTTGATGGTGGTATAATCGTTCGAAGTACCGTCGCCAAAGCTGTAGCCGGTAACATACACATTGCCATTTTTGTCCAGGCCAATACCTGTAGGCATATCCGTGTGGTTGCCGGGTCCGGTATACCTGGCCACCCATTGCTGCACCCCTTTTGCATTGTACTTTACAGTGGCGTAGTCTTCAAATAAGTTGTTATCGAGCCGGCTAGACCCCGTTACATATACATTTCCCTGGGCATCTACTGCCAGCGCATTGCCTATATCTTCAGAATTGGCGGCGTCGTAGCTGGCTGCCCACTGCTGTACGCCTGCTGCATTGTATTTAATGGTGGTCATGTCGGCTCCGCTGCCAAAGTTCCCGCTGCTTCCTGTTACATACACGTTGCCGGCAGCATCAATGGTTAAGTCATTGGGCGTATCAAAACCATTGTCCGGCGAGTCGTACCTGGCCAGCCATTGCTGCACGCCTGCCGTATTGTATTTAATGGTGGTATAGTCAATTGTTCCGCTATTACCCCAGCTGTAACCGGTTACAAATACATTGCCCAGGGCATCCACCACCAGTTTTTTGGGTTCATCATCGGCATTGTAAGGAGCGTTAAACCTGGCTACCCATTGCTGGTTTCCATTGGCGTCGTACTTAACAGTCGCAAAGTCGGCAAAGCTTGTTACGTCATAACTTGTACCGGTCACGTATACATTACCGGAAGCATCTACCGCAATAGCGACAGGTTCATCCAAACT
The DNA here is from genome assembly GCF_017742245.1 of Niastella soli. GTDB lineage: Bacteria > Bacteroidota > Bacteroidia > Chitinophagales > Chitinophagaceae > Niastella > Niastella soli. The sequence continues at coordinate 88,341 of NZ_JAGHKO010000004.1, read as the reverse complement.
GTTTCCCGGCCCATTATATCGCTTTACCCATTTTGTATTTCCAGCTGCGTCGTACTTGATGGTAACATAATCGCCGTATAAATTGCCGGCTGTACTGATTCCTGTAACATATACATTGCCCTGTGCATCTACTGCAATGGCATTTGCCTTGTCAGATAAATTATCAGGACCATTATATCTTTTTCCCCACTGTGTATTGCCAGCTGCGTCGTATTTAACAGTCGTGAAATCGGCCAGTGAGCCCTTGCCAAAACTGCTTCCGGTTACATATACATTGCCCTGTGCATCCAGTATTATAGCTGAGGCCTGGTCGGGCCCTGTGCCCGGGCCGTTGTACGTTTTTTTCCAATCCCTGTCTCCGTTTGTATTATACTTGAAGGTCGTATAGTCCGAACCCGTAATGAGCCTGGTCATACCGCCTGTTACATGCACATTTCCGTCCTTATCTACAGCAAGAGCGGTTGCCACATCATCACCTCCCTTTAGCTCACCGCCCGGACCGTTATACCGCCTTAACCATTTTTGCATGCCGGCTGAATTGTATTTAATGGTGGCATAGTCGGCATTATTGCCAAGACTGCTTGGTCCGGTGATGTATACATTGCCATTTTTGTCGAGCCCAATAGCGGATGCTCTGTCAATGTCATTCCCCGGACCGTCATAACTGGCTAACCACTGCTGAACGCCATTGGCATTGTACTTAATAGTAACATAGTCCAGCTCAGCCCGAATGGAACTGCCACCTGTTACATATACATTTCCCGCAGCATCCAGTTCCAGGTTGGTGGCAAAGGCATCTGAGCCAAAAAAGCCATAACCAGCACCGCTAAATATGGCTGCCCATTGTTGTATGCCATTGGTATTGTATTTAATGGTTACATAGTCGTTTTCCGGATCTTCAACGGTTGGGCCGCTCATTCCGGTTATGTATACATTTCCAGCCTGGTCAATTTTTAAGGCATAGGCTTCATCCCGGCTTTGTTTGTTATAAATTATTGCCCATTGCTGTATACCCGATGCATTGTATTTGATGGTAGCTATGTCGGTGGCACTGCCTTCACCCTGGTTCTCTATTCTGGTTATATAGCCAGTTACGTATACATTGCCCGCGCCATCTACAGCCAGGGCATTGGCAATATCGAAATCATTGATGGGGCCATTATACCTGTTTACCCATTGTTGCGAGCCATTGTTGTCGTATTTAATGGTGGTGTAATCGCCCCCTGTTCCATTGCCGGTACTCCAGCCGGTTACATACACATTCCCGTTATTGTCAATTGCAATGGCTGTAGCTTCATCATCCCCATTTCCGGGGCCATTATACCTTTTTACCCATTTGGCATTTCCATTGTTGTCGTATTTAATAGTGGTAATGTCGAAACCGGTTCCCTTGCCAGTACTATGTCCCGTTACATATACATTCCCATCTTTGTCCACGGCAATGGCGGTAGCTATATCAGCTCCATTTCCGGGCCCGTTAAACCGTTGAACCCATTTTGTATTTCCTTCCTCATCGTACATAATAGTGGCAAAGTCGGTTTCGGTTCCGCTGCCTGTACTCAATCCGGTTACATATACATTCCCTTTGTTGTCAATGGCAGTAGCAGCAGCCTCATCATCCCCATTTGCCGGGCCATTGAACCTTTTTATCCATTTGGCTTCTCCTTCATCGCTGTACTTAATAGTGGCATAGTCATAACCAGAGCCTTTGCCTTCACTCAAACCTGTTACAATCACATTGCAGTATTGGTCAACAATCAGAGCATTGGCCTTGTCGTAATTGTTAGCATCTCCGTTTTGCCTTTTCACCCATTTTTCCCTTACCTGGGCCATACAGTTTACAGATGTAAATAATACACCCGCAACGAGCAACGACTTACCGAAACGCAGCACATTCCTCATAACTTAAGTTTAAGAATTAATAAGAATGGTATTTAGCGCTCTAAGCTATTTACCATTCTTATCAATAGGGCTGGCTGCTGATATCAATCACTTAAAAAGAGGGATGTTACCGTAAAACGGTATAAAATAAAAAAGGGCCCCTAAAGGCCCTTTACAATTATTTGTTACTTTATTTAAGCTGGTCTTTTACCCAGCTCACGGATCATCCGATAGTGTGAAGCAATTGCCTGCTGCATGGTAGGGAACTCATTGTAGGCAATATTGAATTGCGCACAGGTTTGTTTTACAATGCGGTTGATAGCAGGATAGTGTATGTGACTGATACGGGGGAACAGGTGGTGTTCAACCTGGTAGTTCAATCCACCCACATACCAGCTGATAAATTTATTACGGGGCGCAAAGTTAGCGGTGGTCCGTACCTGATGAATAGCCCATTCGTTCTCAATTTTCATGGGTTCCACCTCGTCGGCATGTACGAATTCGGTATGTTCTACCACGTGTGCCAGCTGAAATACAACCGCCAGGGTTAAACCCAGGGTCAGGTTCAGTGCTATAAAACCAAACATCCAGGGCAGCCAGCCTAATTGCAGGATAGGAACAACCACAAATAAGGCAGCGTACAACAATTTACTTACCCAGAAGATCACGTGCTCCTTGGCATCCATTTTGGTCATGGGCGTGGTGTGTACTTTCTGGTTGAAATATTTGGTAAAGTCCATCACAAAGAACCAGGCCAGTGAAGTGAACGCATACAGTACGAAACCATATACGTGTTGGAACCGGTGTGGCGGAAGCCATTTTTGGGTTTCACACTGACGCATCAGGGGGCTCAGGGCGATATCATCGTCAACCCCATCGATGTTGGTATAGGTGTGATGAACAATATTGTGTTTGAATTTCCAGATGTAGGTATTGCCACCCAACAGGTTCGAGCTAAGGGCCATGGTTTCATTCACCCAGCCTTTGCTTGAATAACTGCCGTGACAGGCATCGTGCATTACATTAAAACCAATGCTGGCCAGAACAAAACCCAGGACACAGCAAAGTGCGATGGCCAAAAAGGCAGGCATCGGCAAAAACAGCAGTAATGCGTAGATCACGATCGCTCCAGGCGCCAGAATTGCCGTTTTGGAATACAGCGCCCAGTTACCGGTCTTTTTTATATTCTGCGTGGCAAAATATTGATCAACAGATGACTTTAAAGTATTGAAAAAACTCTTGTCTTTATTGTTAAAGGTTACTTTAGGCATAATAATGCGAAAATTATTTTAGTATCAACTTTTACTTCCGATAAAATGCTACTACTCAGGAGCGCTTTATTTGCCGGTGGGGGTAGATACGTCTGTTTTTTTAGCGTCGCAAAGGTAACAAAACAAATGTTAAAGAACCCCCATTTAATACAATGATTTCAAATTGATAATTATCATTTCTCAACCTGAGAAATGTCATACGGACGTAGGCGGGCGCGTGACAAAAAAAGGGGATAACTGACAGGCGAGGTTGCACTTTTTTGTGCTGGGAAATCATCCGGCGGACACATAAAGCTCATGTGAAATTGGTTTTAACAGCATAGAATCAGAGTCATCGGTGATGAGCAAACACTATGCCATGACAGATATTGGATTTTTCTAACAGATTGACCCGTTATAAACGGAATTTTGGCTAAAGAATTGTTCTCAATGAACGAGTTATAAAACCAGTTGATGGTGCAGGCGTACCAATGCCTCCTGCGGGTTCTGGCAAAACCCCGGATGCACGCGTGATGTTTGTAAAATGGTGCTGCGTTGTGCGGTCAGCCAGCGGAACCGGGATGGCATATCCAGCTGGGCAATGGGGCCGCCATCTTTGGCGCCCTGACAAATTTTTTCAAATGCCTGCAGGTAGGCCTGAATTTCGGCGATATCGGCTTTTTCATCCAGTGCTTTTACCTTGGTCTCATTCACCGTATGCATGGCCTGCAAAAATTTTCGCTCCTTGCTGAACAGAATAATGCCCACATTGCAAAACTCTTCCCGTTCTACCCTGGGCACCATACGGATAACAGCGTATTCAAATAAGTATTTTTCCTGCATGTTGGGCTTCTTTTACAAAAATGTGTGACGAGGCAATTCGGGTTATTAAAAAATCGGCGTACACCTGGCGGCGCTCTGCAACAGATGCTTCGGCCAGGTCGGTTGCCAGCCATTCATCAGGCACCAGATCAACAATAGCGCGGATGCGTTCGGGTGTAAGCATGGTCCTGCATTCGGCATCCACTTCAATGAGTTGCGATGCCTGGGGCAGCAAAACATGGTCTTTTACCTGCACAAATGGTTTTAGTGCCTGCTCTTTCCAGCTTTGCCAGTTATGATGGAAAAATAAAGTAGCGCCATGATCGATCAGCCAAAGTTCTTTTTGCCAGATGAGCATATTGGTATTGCGGGCTGTGCGGTCAACATTCATCAGCAAACAATCAAGCCAGACGATCTGTGACGCCAGCCGCGGTTCGATCTTTATCACCGCCGGGTCATACGTGATGGCGCCCGATAAATAGTGCAATGCCAGGTTCAGTCCCACACTTGCTTTTAACAGGTCCTGTATTTCCTCATCGGGCTCGGTACGGCCAAAGGCGGTATCCAGGTTGGCCAGCACCAGTTCTGGTACTTTTAGCCCAAGTGCCCGGGCTACTTCGCCTCCTATCAGTTCTGCGATCAGCGCTTTTATCCCCTGTCCTGCCCCTCTGAACTTGAGTACGTACATAAAGCCGTCATCAGCTTCTGCAATGGCAGGCAGCGAACCGCCCTCGCGTAAGGGCGTAACGTAGCGGGTTACGTTCACTGTTCTTATTTCCGGATGTTGTGCCATAAAAAATGGGGCTAAAAATAGAATAAATTCAGCAATGGGCAATAGGCAATAGGCAAAGGGCAGAAGGCAGAGGGCAGAGATGAAAGGCAAAAGGTGGATCATCCGCCAAAGGGTGGATCACCCTGTTTCCAAAGTTGAAAGGGTTGACCAGTAGGCCAATTGACCAGGAAAGGCAGCAGACGGTTGAAGATAGAAGTGATGGTAGATAAAGTAAGAAGTAAGAAGAAAGAAGTAAAAAGTAAGAAGTAGGAAGTAAGAAGTAAGAAGTATGAAGTAAGAAGTAAAAAGTAAGAAGTATGAAAGTTCGCGAGCTTCCTACCTCCTACCTCCTACCTCCTACCTCCTACTTCCTACCTCAAATGTTCCGGGCCGTTATTGTTTTATCAACTGCCGGGTAATCTTTTTATCATTCTGCACCAGCCTGATAAAATATGTGCCGGCTGCAATAGCCTGCTGGTTCAATGTTATACTGTGGCTGCCTTTATTGAGGGGGCTGTTTACTAATACCTTTACGGCTCTTCCCGTTTGATCGAAGATGGTTACATTGGTGAGACCGCTTTCCGGCAGTGTTAAACTAATAACTGTACTGCCTGCTATGGGGTTTTGAAAGCGAAGGCTTGCTTCATTCAATGTGGGTTCAGTGATGGCCGTGTTCATGGTTTTCTGTCTTGCTGCGGCCAGGCTTTCCAGTTCGAATTGTTGATTGGTGCCGCCATTCCAGGTATTTTGTTGTACAGCCGCCCCGTCAACGGTGGAACTTCCCGCTACTTCCACTACTTTGCCGCTCATGCGATTGACAATGCGGTAATATCCGCCGCCGTTGTCGACCAGTTGCCATTCGTCATTGGTATTGCTGCCGCCATAGGTGTATTGAATAATGGCAGCGCCGTCGCTGGTGGAGGCGCTTTGCACCACCATATCTTTACTGCTATTGCGGTTGATGATGCGGTAATAGCCACTGCCAATGCTTTGCAGTTGCCACTCATCATTAGTGCTACTGCCGCCATAAGTGTATTGTATAACGGCTGCACTGTTGCTGGTAGCCGCATTCTGCACAACCAGGGCTTTGCCGCTGTGCCGGGGTGTTAACCGGTAATAACCGGAAAAGGTACCACCGCCACCACCTGAGCCAGCTTCGCTTGGACATTGCGATTCACTGCTTTCCGATACGCAGAAATCAGCGAATCGCACCTGTTCATCGCGTAAACCGGTGCTGTTCTTGGAACGGTAAACTCCCCATTTGGGACGGTTATGACCACCACCGGTTCGCCATAGGTCGATGCCGCTGGTTTTGCTATAGCTCAACAGCGTGGCGCCATCGCTTACTCTTTTCAATGTTATCTCAAAAGAACCATTATCACTGCTGGTATACTTTACATATCCTTCCACCCACGTGCCTTTGAAGGGGGCCAGGTCAACTGAGATCAATTTGCCCAGGTCAACTGAGCCGGCTTCATCACCGCCATCATGAATAACTTCCAGTACAGAAGCTCTTGGTGTAATGGTGATGAGGGGGGCGCCTGCGTCGCCTGTATAGGCTTTGATCTGAAAAATATGACAAAAGGAAGAGCCGCCTATGAAGTTGGCGTCTAATTTGAATTTCCAGCGGTACCAGGCCGTTTGCCCTTCTGTGTGCTGGGTGGTGCTGTTGTTGCCTTTGATTTCCATACGAACCCGGTCGAAATTGGTACAGCGGTCATTGTCATCAACAATATGGCTGTGGAATACAAAAACATTCTTGTTCAGATCTGCATCAAATGCCTGGGTAACATGTGGGCCAAAAGAGCTGTGCACGCAATCGGGGTCTTCATAAGCAAACCCGGCTGCGGTAATAACCGGGTAGCCGCTTCCAGAACTGCCGGTAGCAGTAAGTTTGGCTTGTGTAAAAGCCGGTAATGAAAAATTTGTACATAAAACAAACAATAGCAGTAACGTCGTTTGCCAATGTTTAGGCAAACGTTTGATCTGGCAATACAATTGTTGCATGTGAGATGGTTTAAATGGTCAATAAAAAGGCAGGATTTGCGCGCACAATCGTTGCTATCACTAACTAACGACAAATTCTTAGTATCTACGGGGGGCTTGTTTACTATTTATTCAGCAATATTAGCAGAAGGCTGAAGATCGCTGCAAGCAACGGCAGAAGGTACAAGGCATAAAAAAAGCTACAAGCATGTATGCTTGTAGCTTAGTATGTTTTACGACAGAGCCTGGACCTAAAGGTTAAAAAGGCCCGGCATTGCCGACGAGGCCCATTGCCTACTGCCCATTGCCCATTGCCTTTTAACTATTTTTCGCTCATGGTAATACCTACAGAAACGCGGGTATCGTCCATGAACAGGTTCAATGCGGTTGGTTTGGCGCCGGCAGGGATTTCGTATGTCCAGCTTTCTTCTTTACCAGTAGCTTCAGGTTCAGCTCTCAGGTAATCGGTGCCGGTTTTGCAGGTAACGTTGGTGCCGTTGTCTAATTGCAGGCGGCTGTTGGAATACGAAACAGAAATGTTGTATCCTTCATTGATATGCGCTTTATTGGTAGCCTGCAGTTTTACTACCAGTTCAACGCCATTGTCTTTGCCATCGGGATCGGTCATGGCCATGGCGGTGGCACCCAGGATCTTTACAAGTGCTTCTTTCTTTTTGCCTATAATGGCTGAATCGGGTGTAAAAGTTACCTTGTATTCTTTGGGCTGATTGGCAGCCGGTTTGGTTTCTTCAGCAGGAGTGGATGATTGGGATGCAGTTGCAGCGTTTTCGCTGGTCTCTTCTTTCTTGTTACCGCCTTTACAAGCCGATAAAACGAGAACAGAAGCCATAGTACCGAGGAGAATTACTCTTTTCATAATTAATTTTAAGGTTTAAATAATCCTAAATAGAAAAAGCATGCAAATAAAATGTATTTGATAGGAAAGCAATCTTATCTGTCCAATAATACCTATTTACCTTAGTATTGGTTGACCAGTCACCGCTTTCTATCTCATACGCGTTATATGTATCACTGTTCACTAATTTGTTACAGGTATTTAGTTTGTAAGTTTTTGAGTTTGTAAGTTTGTAGGTTATTAAGTTAGTAGGTTCTTGAGTTATTAAGTTATTGGGTGGTTATTGAGGGTATCCGAAATGTCGAGCCGCAGGCGAGCACCATTCATGAATTTCTGCCTACTGTCTTTGTCTTTTTCACGTCTGTCGTCTGCCTTTTGCCGTCTGCCAGAAGCGAGTTTCAAATTTCGCGAGCCTATTCCTCTCGGCTCAGCTGAGACCCATTGCCCACTGCTTTTCTACTCATTATTCACTCCGGATTCACTCTTGTATTAGGTTATATTCATATGAGATGTAGGGATGTCCCGTACATATCCCGTATATATCCCGTACATATCCTGTATATGTGCTGTACCTATAAAGGAACGGGATATGTACAGGACATGTGCTAAACACCTGGGGGACATGGTGAGGATATTAGTGAACCTCATGTGGTGCATATATGAACCACAGGCGAATCAAGACAGACTAAAGAGAGACTAAAGAGAGAATAAAGAGAGGCTGAAAGTAGCGGATGGCGTAAAGTAAGAATTGCCTTTTGCTGAGAAAGATAAAAATGTGGAAATATATAACTCTAACGTAAGGTCGAAGTTACATATTTTATGTAAATTACATGAAGTAAACTGGTCCGAAAGTTGTATTCACTTTGCGTTTACGGCTTACGGCTATCTTCATGACCATTAAACCAATCTTTATGAGCAGGTACAAAAAAATGTTAGAAATTATCGGAGATCTAAGTGATTTCTCCGTTTATAAGATCCGGGGATCTGATGAACCGGTCGTTCGAAGGAAGGGCGGTCCTTCCAGTCGGATGGTAAAAACCCATGATGCCTTTGAAAATACGCGTAGATACAATATGGAATTTGGCGGAAGGGCGACCATCAGCTCCCATGTAATGAACATCTTACGCCCCATGAAATTGCTCGGCGACTATAACCTGGCAGGCCCGCTGAATGCAATGTTTAAACCTATTCAGGGGCTGGACACCGTAAGTGACCTCGGCGAACGAAATATAGAACTCACTAAAAATCCCAAATTGTTGGAGGGAATTAATCTCAATCGCCGCACTTCGTTCGAAAGTATCATTGCCAATCCGTTGAAATATACGCTGTCGAAAGACGCGCTGGAAGCATCTGTTACTTTTCCTGAATTAATACCAAATGTAAATTTCTTTTTACCAGGAAATTTTGGCTGGTATAAGTTTATTGCGGTTTTGGGAATGGTACCGGATGTATTTTTCAATTTCAGGGGCTATTGTTTGAAATCAGGTTATCATACCCGACCATCGAATTCGTTTAAGATGGCGCATAGCGACTGGTTTACCATATCACAGCAAAGTAAGGCTGTTACGCTGACGTGCAATATAATGGATATGCGGCAGGCAATTATTAAAGAGGCCGGTGAGAACAACTACAGTTGTTTACTGGGCGTTGGTATTGCCTTTGGCGCCATGGACCGGGGAGAGGTGGAAATCATCAAGTATGTTGGAGGAGGTAAAATATTGGCTATGGTTTAAACGAAGACTGTTTGTAAGTTCGTAGGTTATTAAGTTTTTGGGGTTGAACCTAAGAACATAATAACCTACGAACCTATTAACAGTATTAAGATTGTTCAATAACGATGATCGTATCCGGTTCGGTAATGGAAATTCCTTCCGTAGAAATAGCCACTCCATTTCTCATTTTGGTGTATTTCACCGGCGTATTGGCACCCAAAACTTTTACCTGTTTTATTTTAAGCTTTCCATCAGGCAGCAGGATCACATTGGCGTCGGGCGCTTTGAAAACGTGTAAATAGATGAACTTACCCTTTTGGGTGGTTACACCCCAGTCTTGCGGTTTGAGTGGCCCGCCACGGGTACCATAAATGCTTTCACCATATTGTTGCAACCACTTCCCGGCCTGTGCCAGCGTATCGGTAAATTCTGATTGTATCAGGCCGGTTGGCATAGGCCCTACATTCAGCAGCAGGTTGGCATCGCGGCCAGCAGCGCCTACCAGCAACCGAACTACCTCGTTCACCGTTTTATATTTGCGGTCGGTGATATTATAACCCCAGGCGCCATTGATCGTTTCACAGGTCTCCAATGGCAGGGCATCTGACGGTTTTTGAAAACTCAATCCCGATCTGTTCTCACCTGGCAGATCGCGTTCAAACATTTGAAAATCTTCCCCGGCAAAGGGTGTCATATGATGGTTGTTACCGATCATACATTGTGGTTGTAATTTATGAATGAGCTCATAGATCTCATTATACTTCCAGTCGATGCGCGAAGTACGGTCAGCCTGTCCCTCGGGATTGGTTTGGTCCCAATGGCCATCGAACCAGATGCACATGATATCGCCATAATTGGTCAACAGCTCGGTCAACTGGTTCTTCATGAATTGCAGGTACGAGGCATAATCGCCTGTTCCAGTTCTGCCGGTGCCTTGTCCGGTTCGACCGGTTTCCCTGGGATAATCGGTGCGGTACCAGTCGAGCAGGGAATAATACAATCCTAATTTGATACCCTGTTTACGGCATTCTTCCGAGATCATTTTCAGTACATCTTTCCCATAGGGTGTATTGGTTATTTTCCAGTCGGAATATTTGGTATCCCAGTTTGAGAATCCATCGTGGTGGCGGGTAATGAAAACAATGTATTTCATCCCGGCATTTTTAGCGGTGGCTACCCATTGCGCCGCATTAAAATCAGCAGGATTGAAGGCGTGCAGCAGGCGGGAATAATCAACGACTTTGATGTTCCGGTTATTCATTACCCACTCGCCATCGGCCAGCATGCTCGACAACCCCCAATGTATGAACATCCCGAATTTATCGACCTGGAACTGTTGCCGCGCCTGCATATTTTGTGCAGTGGGCGTGTAACTGCTTTTGTCGCTGGTGGCAGATTGAGAATATACGCAGGTGGTGATAAGCAGGTAGCTGGCAATGGTTACAATGAGGTGTTTCATGCCATGAATATACCATTTCACGGGGATATACAGCTAAGTCTTAATAATCAATTAATTCAATCGTTTGCATAGCCCCTCACTTCCCTTGGGTATAGTAGCTTGTATGAACTAATTTGATATACATTTGGTTGTTTTATATAGTTATTTAGTTCTTGAGTTATTAGGTTAGGAGTTTCGGGTTAATTGGTTCGTCAGTTTTCTAGTTCTCAGTTTTGATTAAAAATTCCTGAGCGAAAGCGAAGGAGTCAACATGCTGAGCTAGTGCAGAGGACCGAAGGTGATGAGCGAGATCGAATATAGGGACTGCCGACTGCCGATTGCCGACTGCCGATACATGCTTACATAAATTATAACCATACTAAAAAAGAGGAATATTCATATATGGAAATTGGTATTAGTACGTTTGTTGAATTAACACCCGATCCAGTAACGGGGAAATCTATTTCTCAACATCAGCGCATGAAAGACCTGATGGAAGAAGTAGCATTAATGGAACAGGTAGGACTGGATGTTTTTGCAGTTGGCGAACATCACCGGCCTGATTTCATTGCCTCCTCCCCTGCAGTTATCCTGGCGGCGGCGGCTGCCAAAACAACAAAGATAAAATTAAGCAGCGCAGTAACCGTGTTAAGTTCTGATGATCCTGTTCGGGTGTTCCAGGACTTTGCCACCCTTGATCTGTTGAGTGATGGGCGTGCCGAGATCATGGCGGGTCGCGGTTCTTTTATTGAATCGTTTCCCCTGTTTGGTTACAACCTGGATGATTATGATGACCTTTTTGCTGAAAAGCTCGATCTGCTATTTGAGTTGAATAAAAGCGAAAAAATAAGCTGGAAAGGGAAATTCCGCTCGCCTATCAATAACCTGGGTGTATATCCCCGGCCCTATCAACAGGAACTGCCCTTATGGGTAGCCGTGGGTGGAACACCTCAATCGGTCATGCGCGCGGCAGCATACGGTCTGCCACTGGCCATGGCCATTATTGGTGGTAGTCCGGAGAATTTTAAAGGGCTTGCGCAATTGTACCGCGATTCCTACAAGAAAGCGGGTCATGATGAACAAAAGCTGCAATTGGCCGTGCATTCGCATGGATATATTGCCGAAACTTCCCAACAGGCTGCAGATGAATTCTATCCCTCCTACAACCATGTTATGACGCAACTGGGAAAAGAGCGTGGGTGGCAACCCATGACCCGACAGGCATTTGATGCCATGCGGAGCAAACGCGGGGCTTTACTGGTGGGCAGTCCGCAAGAGGTTACTGAAAAGATCCTGTACGAGCAGGAAATGCTGGGTTTAACCCGTTTCCTGATGCATATCAGCGTGGGCACCATGCCCCATGACAAAGTGATGAAGGCTATTGAATTGTTGGGTACCAAGGTGGCGCCTGAAGTTAGAAAGCATACTAAGAAGTAAGTTTATACGTTCTGGGTTCCAGGTTCGTAGTTATTAAGTTTGTAGGTTCCCGAGTTCGGAGGTTAATTTGAATTTCTGACCTATGAACCCAATAACTTAATAACTTACGAACTGAATTCACCATTTACGTATGATGAAAATACCTACTTGTACGGGATTGTTGCTGGCTGCTTTTTGTGCTCATGCCTGCGCTAATAACCCTACCACTGCTTCGGAACACCCGGTAAAGGATGGCGTAGTAGAGGCTGCCCCTGCCCCACTCGATTCTTTTGCCATTGGGAAAGTGATCGATACAGTCGCTTGCCGGGCTGATGGTTCTCAAACCTATGCTGTTTACATTCCATCAACCGGAGGTAAAAAAGCGTTGACGGTGATCTATTTTTTCGATCCGCATGCGAGTGGTTCGCTGCCATTGAATAAATATAAGGCGCTCGCCGATAAATATGGCTTTCTGTTGATTGGTAGTAATAATTCAAAAAATGGGAACGACTGGAATGTTACGGACGCCATTTGGCAAATCCTGGAGGATGATACCAGGAAGCGATTTAATATAAATGCTGAACGGATATATACAGCCGGGTTTTCCGGCGGCGCAAAAGCAGCTGGCTTTGCAGCGCTGAACCACCCCGAAATTAAAGGGGTTATTGCCAACGGTGCCGGTTTGCCTGATGGGGCGGACGCCAGTAATTACGCATTCAGTTTTACCGGAATAACTGGTGAAGGTGATATGAATATGACCGAACTGGTAGCCATTTCCTCCGAACTCAATAAAACAACCACTCCGCACCGCCTGTTGTTTTTCAATGGCAAACATGAATGGGCACCTGAAAAAACAATGGACATTGCTTTTGCCGGTTTGCAGTTCGATGCCATGCGTAACAAACAGTTGCCGGTGGATGAAACATTGATCAAATCGTTTGCTGCCAACAGTAAAAAAACAGTTGAATCTTTTATCAACGCCAATGACCTGGTAAAAGCCGCGGCTGAATGTGCCCTCGCCAGCAATCTGTTAAAGAACCTGTCCGCTGATGCTGGCTGGTTTAGTAATAAGGCTGCTTCCCTTACCGCTATGGCTGCATATAAACAACAGGCGCAAGCGCAACAACAGTTGCTGCAACGCGAACAGCAGATCAAAGCCCACTACGCGCAGCAGTTCAACGGGGGCGATATGGTTTACTGGACAAAAGAAATTGCCGATCTGCAAACAAAAGCAAAGGCTTCTACGGCCGAAGGCGCCATGTATCAGCGATTACTGGCGTATTTATCACTGGCCTTTTATTCTTTTAGTAACCAACTGGTGGGCAATCACCGCGATGTAGGTGCTGAGTACTATGTTAACCTGTATAAAATGGTTGATCCTGCCAACAGCGAGGCGTGGTACTTTTCTGCTATTCTGCATGCCCGGCTTAATGACCTGGCTGCCGTGGAGGCTGACCTGTTAAAAGCGGTAGCGTGTGGGTTTAATGATAAAGCCAGGTTGCATAGCCAGGCGGATTTTGTGGAAAGGGGGATTGATTTTGCTAAGATAGAGAAAGACATGAAGTAGCATTGATCAGTTGACCAGGAAGACAGGTTGATATGGTTGAAAGGTTGCCTTTCACGTTTCCCGACTTGCGCCCACCGCCTTATTAATGACTTCTATCGCCTGGAGCGCATTCATGTCATTCTCCCAATGAACGGTCTTTCCTTCGGCTTGCAAATAAGTTGTAAAGAACAGTTTGATGCTGTCGATTATTGACATGGGTAATTCTTCCAGGCTCGTAATGCGTTCATAAACGGTGCTTTGTTCCAGAATACCGATATACCGGTCGTTGCGGAAAGATTTTTTTGCATGGGTTTGCATGGCTGGTAAACAACCCACGATGCGAACATCTACCACACAACCTGGAAATCCCTGGAACTCCGAAAGTACTAAAATATCGAATGGATCGCCGTCTTCGCCTTTTGTGCCGGGAATAAATCCAAAGTCGTATGGGAATACCAGTCCGGCCGCCAGCACTTTCTTTAGCCTGAATAGTTTCAATTCTTTATCGTACGTATATTTTTGCCGGCTTCCTTTGGGGGTTTCTATGATGATGTCCATGGGAGGTTGTTTTTAAAGGCAATGGGCAGTAGGCAATAGGAAATACAAAAGGCAGACGGCAGACGGCAGACGGCAGATGGCAGACGGCAGATGGCAAACGGTAGACGGCAGATGGCAGACGGCAGACGGCAAACGGCAAACGGCAAACGGCAAACGGCAGATGGCAGACGGCAAACGGTCTCCTACGGCAAGGCTTCGGCGGCCGAAGGCAGACCTGGAATACAGCAAATGGCAATAGGCAGACAGCTCTGTATTCCCCCATTGCCCACTGCCCATTGCCTTTTGCCTTTCGTTAAACTACCCATATTTTTTTATCCCAGTTGTATGCACCTTCATGTTCTGCTTCTACATTGATGTAGCTTTCTGCAATGTCGGTCAGCAACTGATCTGTATCTTCTTCTTCTGCCAGTGTTTTATCCAGTATATCTGCTGCCCGTTCCAGGCCAAGAGTAACTGCGAGTGCCACAAGGCCGCCATAGGAGGCTATTTCATAATGTTCTATTTTTTGTGCGGCAATTATCAGGGCTGCATCACGGGTCATGGTATGCTCTTCAGTCTCTTTAATAATATTCCTGCATTCCCGGAGCAGTCCATCCATGGCTTCACATTTCTTGCCTTCTGGTTTTTGACCGATCATGTGAAAGATCTTTTCCAGCCGTTTTACGTGGCGTTCTGTTTGTTTCATATGATCTTCCACTGCATCTTCCAGTTCTTCGGTAGTGGCCGCATTTTTTACTTCAGGCAATGCCTTTAGTAACTCCTGTTCGGCATAATACATATCTTTTAACTGGTCTAAAAAAAACTTCTGTAAGAAGGAGGGCGATTCATCGGCTTGTTGCAGGCTGCCCTTCTTTCTGGTATTTGGGTCCGATGTTTCAGGTGTAATCTCATTTCTTTTACCTGTTTCTGTAGCGGTAGCCATAACTCCAACTATTTTGAATGATTAAATGATTGTGAAAGAAGGATAGAGCGACCTGCACTCTATCCCTCGGGATAACCCGTCCTATAAATCAAATAAAGTTTATCTGGAACTGCTTTTGCTGCGGTTTGAACCGGAGCGACTTTTTCTTCCGCTTGAACCGCTTTGTGAACGGCTTCGTGAAGAGGAGCTTCTCCCCTGGTTACTACTTTGTTGTCCTGTTCCACCATGTGAAGCGTGTCCGCCTTTGCTGGCAATACGTCGTACTTCTTCTCTTGGCATGCTGGCAAAGCCGCGGCGTGAAGTGCCGGAACTGCTACTGCCTGAGCGGCCGTAAGAACGACTGCCGCGTGAAGAGGAGCCATATTCACCCTGGTCCAAGCCCTGGCCCTGGCGGCCGCTGCTTCTGCCCCATCTGCTTTCATCGTAGTCCTGTTGTCCGCCCATACCGGTCATTTGGCGATTCTGTTCATGAGACATACTGCCAAAACCACGGCGTGAACGTCCCTGCATATATTGTTGGCGGCCACCTTCGTCTTCATCTTCCTCTTCGTCTTCATCATAATCTTCCTCTTCTTCGCCATAGTGGCCCTGCATACCCGTCATACCACGATTTTCGTCTTCATCTTCATCATAATCTTCATCGTAATCCTCTTCCTGGTATCGGCCCTGCATGCCTCCGCGGTTGTAGTCTTCATCATAATCTTCATCATATCCTTCTTCACGGCCCATACCGCCATATTCGTGCTGGCCATATCCACCACCACCCTGCTGACCACCGTATCCGCCCTGCATTCCACCATATCCGCCTTGCTGACCATATCCACCGTATCCACCTTGCTGTCCACCATACCGGCCTTGTTGACCGTATTGTCCTTCATTACCATATCCACCAAAGCCTCCCTGCATGCCACCATATCCTTCGTGCTGGCCCCAATTGCTTCCCTGCTGACGGCCGTAATTGCCACGCTGTCCATATTCTCCCTGGCGTCCACCCTGTTGGCCCCAGTTGCCACCTTGCTGGCCATAACCACCTTGCATTCTTCTTCTTCCTTCATCTTCCCGGTATCCGTAATTCGTCTGTTGTCCATAACCACCCATTCTTCCCTGACCTTGCTGACGTCCATAGTCTTCATAGTCACCCTGTGATCCGTAACGACCACGGTTTCCTTCATTTTGCCGGCGGCCGTAATCCTGCCTGCCCTGACGTTCTCTTCTTTGCATAACAAAAGTGTTTAAACGTTAGATAATTGGTAATATTACTACTTGCAATTTTAATGCTCACTGCATATTGGCAATCTGTTTATTTGTTTAGCGGATATGGCAAAGCGTTATACACCTTGAAGTATTGCAGTGTTACACGAAAATGTTGACAATTAATAAATGATTGTTTAAATACGCAGTAGTGTATAATCAAACGGAATGAAAGTGCTTTGCTGCCGTTAGTAAAATAAAGCTAGGTACATTGAATTGAATAAAAAAAATAAACCCCACAAATATTATCTGGGGTTTTGATGCAGAGATATTTCCTCAATATGAACATACTGTTGATGTACTTTCGCTGATATTAACTGGCATGTGTTTTTATGTAATAATGTTGAAGTTTCTCAAAAGGGGGTGGTTTTGTAAAGCAAAGTTTATATCCTGATTAAAGGAGAATAAATAGAAGTATAAGATCTGAGAACAGACCCCAATGACCTGATCTGGATAATGCCAGCGAAGGGAAGAGAAATTACAGGACTCCGGTAGATCCGGAGTCTTTTTTTTTTATCCAATAATAAAGCCCCGTTCTCCTAATTGCACCGGACCGAATCTCGATAAAGCATGCACCGATCTTTCTTTCAGACTAAGCATTTCAACCAGTTTATGGTATACATCAGTAAATGATCTCTTTCGTGTCCAGTCGTATACATGGTGCAGCTGTCTGTTTAAAGGGCCCCAGCGATGTGGTTCGCCATCCATGCTGATGATAAGACTGGGTGTTTTTGTAGCTGCAGCAATTTGCGATACGCCGGTGCAATTGGCTATTAGTAATTGTGCATGTTCAATCAATGCTGCTACCATACCCAGACTGGTTTTTCCGGCCAGATTGGTCACCGGTTGTTGCATCAGGTCTGCTAAATAGTCAGTGATATAGGTCTCATCAGTCGTGCCTGTTAATACCACGCGATAGCCGTGTGATGCACAAAAATCGGCTAACGCTGCAAAATAAAGCGGTGGCCATTGCCAGCTGGTATCTCTTGATCCCGGATGTACAATTACATATTTTTCCTGGTGCACAAAAGGCGCTATCTGTAGCAAGCCGATCTCTTCCTGTTCAGAAACCGGAAATTCCAGCTGGGTGCCAAAACCTGGAATGCCCAGGTGTTGCATTAATAACAGGTGCCGGTTGATCTCGTTCTCCCGCTCTGGATATTCCACAAACGTTTCTTCATTCATGCGAGAATCGTACCGATGAAAACCTGCCAGTTGTTTGGGTTGTAATTGTTGCAACATCTCATTTACAATGGTGCCATTGCCCTGCATTTGCAAAATGCAGTCGAATTCTTCCTTCTGCATACGGGTAATGAACTCATCCCATTCCGGTTGAGAAAATGATTGTTCCGGCAGACCGGGATAGCCAGGGAATACAATAAGCCGGTCGACGTATTTATTAAACCGATCAACAAATGAGTGCGCCCAGGGCAATCCTATCAATGTGATCTCCGCTTTTGGGAATGCATGCCGCAAGGCCCGGAGCGCGGGCACAGCACATAGCATATCTCCCAGTTGCAATGCCCTGAACAAGGCTATCTTTGGTTGTTCCTCATTAAATTGTATCATATATATAAAGTCTTAAATTTTATGGCACCGTACAGGTCCCAATAAATTGATAATACTGGTATGATGGCTGAAGTACAGATCATTTCAGCTATGTGGTAAAGGCTTCGGGAAGTGTTGCGCAATCTTTTCCAGGCCAACCAGCCCGTTAAAACCAACCATGTAATCATGGCAAACAACATCAGGTTGGTATTTTGAAAAGTGAGCACAATCGACAGCAGTAAAAAAACGGTGATCAGATAATATAATAAAGGTATGTGCTCCATCTGGCTTTTTTCATACAACCTTGCATGCTTTTTATACAAAAGTGCGTTGAACATACTTTTCTTTTGTTCCCTGATGTTTACGCCTCAGGTTGCAGTGCGTACCGGATGTTGTACAATGGCGTTGGGCACCTTATAATTGGCACTGTTTTTTCTCTCAATTCAACGCAACGCCACCTGCCATACAAAGATTTTCCAGTTTGGTTTGCTGGTGCATTCAATGTACCAATGCCAGTACTGTTTCTTCCAGCACTTTTTTGTAAGAAGTGGGCCGCATTAAAATAATGTTGTTCAAACGTGGCTTCTTTTTTGCCGGCAGGGTTCAAAGCGTCCTCTGGTGAGAAATCATCAATGGTGTAACACCCGTTCCATTAAGATGAATGAGGGAACGGAATTTTTCCAGATACACCGGTTTGCCATAGGAAGCAAGCGCCATTACCTTGTACTCGTCTGATGAATGCAGAAAGCCCAATCAGGTGGTCATTTTTTCACACAGCATCGCTAATGAATGGGCATACATACGAACGAAACGCTTCTCCTTTTCCCCATGAAAGAGCGGCACTTCTTTTTATGCTACTGGATATGATAGGTTTAAAACTATCATTAAAAATATGACTTCAGTTGTTCATCAGGCGGACAGGTTGAAAATATTTACCTGGCATATTCATGGAAGCTACCTGTACTATCTTTCGCAAGGTAATTTTGATATTTATATTCCGGTAAATGATAAAAAGAATGAAGGGTATTATGGCCGGGGTAAAACATTTCTGTTTGGCGATAATGTAATAGAAGTACCTGTTTCGGAGGTAAGGGCTATGGATTTTGATTGTATCCTGTTTCAATCCGAAAAGAATTTTCGTGTTGACCAGTATGAGGTACTGTCGGCCGAGCAGCGAAAATTGCCGGCTGTTTATTTAGAGCACAATGCACCCCCGCCCTATGCAGTAGATTCTTCGCATCCATTATATGATCCCAGGGTTGTACTGGTGCATGTAACGCATTACAACGAGTTAATGTGGAAGAATAATGTGCCTGTAGTTAAAATAATTCAACATGGTATTACAGAGCCTTCCCATACTTATACGGGAGCATTGAAGAAAGGGATTGTGGTGATCAATCATATCAAGGAACGGGGCCGGATAACAGGCTGGGATATTTTTGAGCGGGTGCGGGCGGAAGTGCCTATCGATCTGGCGGGCATGGGTACCGAACAATATGGTGGACTGGGAGAAGTATTGTTTCCCCGGTTAACGGCTTTCACTACCCGTTACCGGTTTTTATTCAATCCTATACGCCATAACAGTTTTGGGTTGTCGGTATGCGAGGCCATGATGGCGGGTATACCAGTAGTGTCACTGGCCACCACTGAATATGCAAACCTGCTTACGAATGGGGAGTCAGCTTTTATCAATACAGACGTGGATGCGCTGATAGCCGGAATGAAACTATTATTGAATGATCTGCCTATGGCAAAAACTATGGGACAACGTGCCCGTGCCGTTGCGCAGGAGCACTTTAATATCGACCGTTTTATCAGGGAATGGAACGGCGTATTTCATTTTGCGATCAACAAAAAAATGATGACTGTATGAAGTTATAGCTTTTATCGGTGAACATGCTTCGCTCCCGATCTTGTTGGGGGTATAAAATCATGAGCTGCTTTCACGGTTCACGTTTTATATGAGGATGAGCCCCTCTAAAAAGATGGACCCATCCATTAGTTTAGTTTTAACTTATCTTTTCCGCTTTATAACCTGCCTGTTGCAATTTCTGTACTACTTCGTTTTCTTTTGTTTTATCTGCTGTATTTACTGTTAATATTTTGTCGGGCGACTGGGTATCAACCTGCCAGTTGTTTTCACCTACTGCTTCGTTTAAATACGGCGTTACGGTGGCTACACAGCCGCTGCATTTGATCGTTGTCTTGAATTTTACTGTTTCCATATTGTTGAATTTATAATTTGGTTGTTTTTAATCTTAAACTGTTTGTTACTACTGATACGGAGCTCAATGCCATAGCGGCACCAGCGATCATAGGGTTTAACAGGAAACCATTAAACGCATACAATACACCTGCTGCCAATGGTATTCCAATAAGGTTGTATATAAATGCCCAGAACAGGTTCTGTCTGATGGTGCGTACCGTTTTACGCGATAGCGACAAGGCCCTGGGGATCGATTGCAGATCAGATGTGATAAGCGTCATGGTGGCAACATCCATGGCAATATCTGATCCCCTGCCCATGGCAATGCTTACATCGGCCTGGGCCAATGCCTGTGAATCGTTGATGCCATCACCCACCATGGCCACTACCCTGTTTTGTGCCTGTAATTTTTTTACAAATTCAGCTTTGCCGGCTGGCAGCATACCAGCGGAGAAATGTTTGATGCCTGCTTCTGCAGCAATGGCCGCTGCTGTTTGCTCATTATCACCGGTGAGCATATATACTTCAATGCCCCTTTGCTGTAATTGCTGTATGGCTTTGGCTGAAGTGGCTTTTATTTTATCGGCAATGGCGATGATGGCCAGTACCTGCTGCGCATCGGCAAAATAAATAACGGTATGGGCCTGTTGCTGCCAGAGTGCCGCCGCTTGCAATAATGTGCTGTCAATGTTCAACCGGTGCTCATCGATCAGTTGTTTGTTTCCTACATAGTACCGGGTGGCGCCCACCAAACCGGTAACACCCCTGGCGGTAATGCTTTCAAAGTTGTTCAGGCTGCCTGTCTGGATGCCTTCCTGTTTTAATGCATTGATAACCGCTTCGGCCAATGGGTGCTCAGATTGCACTTCCAGGCTGTATAAGATCTGTTTTAAGGCCGCATTAGCCTCTTTGCCGGCCAACCAGTTCATTTGGGCCACTACGGGCTTCCCTTCGGTTATGGTGCCGGTTTTATCAAGTATGATGGTGTCTACTTTATAAGCCAGTTCCAGGCTTTCTGCATCCTTGATCAGGATATTGTTCTCTGCACCTTTACCAATGCCTACCATAATAGCGGTAGGTGTGGCCAGTCCTAATGCACAGGGGCAGGCGATCACCAAAACCGTGACGGAGGTTAACAGCGCATTGGTGAAGGCGTTGTCGCCACCGGCAATCATCCAAACCACAAAAGTGAGGATGGAGATGCCTATTACTACGGGCACAAAAATGCCGGCAATTTTATCTACCAGTTTTTGCACCGGTGCTTTACTGCCCTGGGCCTCCTGGACCATTTTAATAATTTGGGCCAACATGGTATCGTTCCCCACTTTTTGCGCAATAAATTGAAAGCTGCCTTTCTGGTTCACCGTACCGGCAAATACTTTGCTGTCTTTCTCTTTTGAAACAGGCAGCGGTTCGCCGGTGATCATACTTTCATCAACAAAAGAAGAACCAGTTGTCACCATGCCATCAACGGGGACCTTTTCACCCGGCCGGACCAGGATAAGATGGCCGGGTAACACGTTTGCGACCGGTAATTCCTGTTCTTTTCCATTTACCACTACGCGTACTGTTTTAGGTTGTAAGCCCATCAGTTTTTTTATAGCAGTCGAGGTATTGTGTTTCGCTCTTTCTTCCAGTAATTTCCCGAGGGAAATAAAGGCGATGATCACGGAAGCTGCCTCGTAGTACACATGCGGATGGATACCCCGGGCATGCCAGAAGTCAGGCGCCAGCGTATTAAAAGCGCTGAATAAAAAAGCAATACCCGTGCTCAACGCTACCAGGGTATCCATATTGGCTTTTCCATGCCGGGCCTGTTTCCAGGCATTTATAAAGAATGAACGGCCAAACCAGCCAATGACCGGCAGGGTTAGCACCATGGAAATATAGTTGCCATAAGGCATGTTCATAAAGAACATGCCGATGATCACTACGGGCAGTGATAATACCGATGCCCAGATGGTGCGTTGTTTTAATTCGTTGTAATGGTCCAGCTGCGCGGCTTCCTGGATCTGTTTGCTGTTGGCTTCGTCTATTACGAGGTCGTAGCCAATGGAGCGTACTGTTTGTTGTAAGGCGGCGGGCGTAGCAATGGCCGGATCGTATTGTACCCAGGCGCTTTGGTTGGCAAAATTCACCCCGGCATCTATAACGCCGGCTGCCGCTTTGAGCATTGATTCAACGCTTACTGCACAGGCGGCACAGGTCATTTCCAGTACCGGGAAGGTTTTTCTTACTGTTTTTATTATTGTAGACTGGTCTTTTTCAATGGGTGTCATATGGAGATCCTTTATGCAAAGGTCTCGTTATGTGGTCAGCCCATTGTTATAGGATTGTGCGGGAGATGTATATAATTTTAAGTTGACAGGTTATTGCCTACTGCCTATTTTACACCTTATCCAATGGCTTCCGGGCCTTATCCTTTAACTCCCTGAACTGCGACGGGGTCATTCCTGTTTCTTTTTTAAACTGCTGCGACAGGTGCTGTACGCTGCTGTATTCCATTTGGTCGGCGATCTCACTTAAACTTAATTCATTATAGGTAAGCAATTCTTTTACGCGTTCTACCCGTTGGCGGATGGCGTATTTTTCAATGGTAATGCCTTCTGTTGAAGAAAACAGGTTGGATAAATAATGATAATCCAGTTGCAGTTTTTCTTCCAACAAAGCCGATAGTTTTTTGTTATTGCCCTCTTCATTCCGGTGCACCAGGGAGATTATGATATTCTTAACTTTCTCCACCAGCTTTTCTTTTTTATCGTCGAGCAGTTCGAATCCAATGGCTGTTAAAGCTACATTCAGGCTGTCGAGTTGTACGGGCGTAGGTTCATTATCAAGCGCTACTTCCCCTAAATTAACCTTGCTATAGGCTATGCCTGCCTTATCCAGTTGTTCCTTTATGACCAGGATACAACGGTCGCATACCATGTTTTTTATATAGAGTTGCATAATGCAAAGATACAGCTTCCTTTTTTTTCGATAAATTAGCTATATACAATAGTGTCATATGAATGAAGAAAGACGTATAGCTTTTATAAAGGCGGCCACCTGGCATGGTTCGCTGGAGGAAGCGGAGCAAATGCTGTCCGCCCACCCTGAAATAGCTACCTGTGATATACATACGGCTGCCATTACAGGTAATGTGGCGCTGGTACGCGATTGGCTGTTGGACAATGCTGGCAATGCAACGGCCGTATCGGAGCCTTATGGCGGTAACGCGCTCACCTATCTGTGTCTTTCCAAATACCTGCGTTTGAATAAAGCGAAGAGCCATGACTTTATAGACGCCGCTACGGCCCTTTTGGATGCCGGTGCCGACCCCAATGCCGGGTTTATGACGAGCGGCCCCTATCCGGAGTTTGAAACGCCGTTATATGGCGCCGCCGGCGTAGCGCATCATGCCCCCCTTACCAAATTGTTGTTAGACCGGGGCGCTGAACCCAACGATATTGAAGCTGTATACCATTCCCCTGAAACCTGTGAGAACGATGCCATGCAATTGCTGGTGGAAACCGGCAGGCTCACTTCGGAAAATCTGGCCATGATGCTGATAAGGAAACTGGACTGGCACGATGAGAAGGGGCTGCAATACCTGCTGGCACATGGTGCCGATGCCAATGGCGAAAGAAAACGCGGCTGGCACGCCTTACACCATGCGTTAAAGCGCGCTAACGGATTAGCGTTCTTTGAAGGGTTGCTTAGTGCTGGTGCCGACCCTCATTTGTCAAGCAATGGCATTACGGCCGTAACTATGGCCGCCTGTGAAGGCCGGGGTGATGTATTGTCGCTTTTTGCGCTCCGCGGAATTGCCATAGAACAACAAGGGGTATTTAAGTTAATAGCCGCCTGCGCAATGGATGATAGCGATGCCGTGGAAAAACTGGCAGCCCAGACGCCTGCTCTCGTAACCCAAATAAAAGAAATGGGTGGTGAATTACTGGCCCGTTTTAGTCTTTGTGGAAATACGGCCGGTGTACAACATTTGTTGGACCTGGGTGTTCCCGTTAATGAACCGTACCGCAATGGCGACGGTTATTATGGCATCCCAACCGACAGCTTATCCATACACGTTGCTGCTTTTCTCGGTCATCCGGCGGTGGTTAAAACGCTCATCGCGGCAGGTTCACCGGTTGATGTTCCGGATAAGAACGGACAAACGCCGCTGAACCTGGCTATTAAAGCCTGTGTGGATTCCTACTGGACCGCACGCCGTTCTCCCGATTCTGTTAAAGCTTTGTTAGCCGCAGGGGCTTTAGCGATCAATGTTCCGTATCCTTGTGGGTATGAGGAGGTGGATGAGTTGTTAGGGAAGGCAATGGGTAGGTCGTGAAACGGGAAACGTGAAAGGGTTCAAGACGTTCGGGCCTCACTTCGGCAATCGGCAGACGGCAGTCGGCAGTGAAATACAGGAGGATGCTCCACGCTACGCGTGTCGCTCAAAAGGCAGACGGCAAACGGCAAACGGTTTCTTACGCCAAGGCTTCGGTAACTGAAGGCAGACGTGAAATACAAAAGGCAATAGGCAATGGGCAGTAGGCAATGGGAAATACAAAATACAGTCGGCAGTGAAATACAGGAGGATGCTCCACGCTACGCGTGTCGCTTAAAAGGCAGACGGCAAACGGCAAACGGTTTCTTACGCCAAGGCTTCGGTAACTGAAGGCAGACGTGAAATACAAAAGGCAATAGGCAATGGGCAGTAGGCAATGGGAAATACAAAATACAGTCGGCAGTGAAATACAGGAGGATGCTCCACGCTACGCGTGTCGCTTAAAAGGCAGACGGCCCTCCTACGCTGGCGGGCGAAGCAGTCGGCAGAGAATTTTGGGCGGCGCAAGATAGTTATTAGTCTCAATAGACGTGTTTGTATTCCTGAGCGAAGCGAAGGCACATCGAACGCAGTGAGATGCCCTGGTTTTATTTCACAGCCTGTCCCGATTTGTCGGGATTTCACCTTTCCCGTTTCACGATTACGCGAGGCTAAAATTGCCGATTGCCGATTGCCGATTGCCGATTGCCGATTGCCGATTGCCGATTGCCGATTGCCGGCTTCTGTTCTCCATAAATATAATTTTCCTATCTTTGCAGCCTTCTTCATTTATAAGGATTTAATGTAGTAGATAATTTCTTTCAGGACCGGCATAGAACAGCACCCGACGCGGGCACTGTTTAATTTGTAACCATTGAAGAAAGAAATTATGCTATTTCTGCAGAACCTCTCATATATACATCCCAACAAAGAATTGTTGTTTGAAGCTATTTATCTGACTGTTAACAGCCGGGACAAGATCGCATTGGTAGGCAATAACGGGACCGGTAAATCTACTTTATTAAAGATCATTGCCGGTGAGTTAACACCGCATGAAGGACAGCTTATACTTGATACCACGCCCTATTATATCCCACAATTATTCGGGCAATACAATCATTTGACTGTAGCCCAGGCATTGCGGATAGACACTAAATTACTTGCCCTGCAAGAGATCCTGGCGGGAAATGTAACGGAACAGTACCTTGCCCAGCTGAACGACGACTGGACCATCGAGGAGAGATGCCAGGAAGCATTACAATACTGGCAGTTGAATGAATTACTACTTACTCAACCTATGGCTTCTTTAAGTGGTGGACAGAAAACAAAAGTTTTCCTGGCAGGCATCCATATACATCAACCGCAATTGGTTTTATTGGATGAGCCAAGCAATCATTTGGATACTGCCGGTAGAGACTTGTTGTATGAATTTATAACTACCACCTCCTGTGCATTGGTAGTAGTGAGTCATGACAGAAAACTGTTGAATGGGTTGCCTGCTATTGGCGAATTGAGTAAACGCGGTCTGACCATGTATGGCGGCAATTATGATTTTTATGCAGAACAAAAACTGATAGAAAATAATGCCTTAAGCCAGGACATTCACAGCAAGGAAAAAGCCTTGCGTAAGGCAAAGGAAAAAGAACGGGAAACCATGGAGCGGCAGCAGAAACTGGATGCCCGTGGTAAACGCAAACAGGAAAAAGCAGGTGTTGCCCGTATTATGATGAATACGCTGCGGAACAGCGCAGAGAACAGTACGGCAAAGATCAAAGGGGCACACGGTGAAAAGATCAGCGGCATTTCTGAAGAGTTGCAGGCCCTGCGCAATGAATTGCCTGATATAGACAAGATGCAACTGGGTTTTGATAATACCACCTTACACCAGGGAAAGATGCTGTTTTCTGCAACCGGCATCAATCAGGAATATGATAAACAACGCCTGTGGAAAGCGGACCTCGATCTGCAAATAAACAGTGGTGAACGGATCGCGCTTAAAGGGTTGAACGGTTCCGGTAAAACCACCCTTATCAAAATTATACTGGGTGAACTGGAACCAACCATTGGCTTTGTATACCGCGCCGACAACCGCAATGTTTATATAGACCAGGACTACTCGCTGATATCTAATCAGCAAACGGTGTATGAACAAGCCCTGCAATTCAATAAAACTGGTTTACAGGAACATGAGATCAAGATCCGATTGAACAGGTTCTTATTCTCAAAAGATGATTGGGATAAAAAAGGAGCTGCATTAAGCGGTGGCGAACGCATGCGGTTGATGTTATGCTGTCTTACCATTGGCCAGCAGGCGCCAGATATTATTATGCTGGATGAGCCGACCAATAACCTGGATATTCAAAATATTGAGATATTAACCGCTGCCATTAATACATATAAAGGAACTTTGTTAATTGTTTCGCATGATGAACATTTTCTGGAGCAGGTAAATGTTAACAGGACAATTAACGTTTGACGGCTGCCCCTTTAATAAGAGGTGCTAAATTAAAGCTAAACAGATGTTGAAAATAATTTATCCGGTTCACATTTGGGAAAAATCGTATTTAATCAATTGTAATGAAAACATTTAAAGTTTATATACTTCGTATATTTTTTCATTAACTTCAAACAAACCTTATAAAACCTTTTCTTTTATTTTAATTACTTATTATATTTGAATAGATCTGGTGTAAAATCAGACAGTCTTAAGATGGCCCCGTTTTGTCCGATATCTTATGAGCTTGTCCAATCCCTGTGAAAAAAGCACATACACACTCTTTTAAGTGCAAATTATTAAACCCAAAAACCCCATTTTCGATGGGGTTTTTCTTTGGTATGATCTGCCAGAGCTCTTAACTGGCTGAAAGCATTTTTTCATATTTATCAGCGGGCACATTGTATTTTTTTGCTTTGGCAATTGCCAGGGATACATATTTTTTAAATCCATCCAGGTCGCCTGCAGATCTCAGCACATAGGCGGTAGTAGTCAACAATTCAAATGCGGTTTCTTCATTCATGGCTTTGTCGGCCCAGCCCTTTAACAGTTGTGCATTGGCGACTGTTACTTCTTTTTTTGCCAGCAGGTTATTGCAAAAGGCGCCATAATAATTCATATAGATCACCGGATGTTCATTCATGAACTGAAGCAGGGCTACATTGTCTTTAGCAAAATTGGTGAAGTAGTTGAATGCCAGTACATGCTCAATAACCGCCCAGTCATCTGCAGGGAACGCTTTTTTATTTTCGTTCAGGAACTGGTTAAACGCGGCATCGTCGCGGGTCTTGTTGAGCTTTTTGTTCAATTGAGCTGTTAACAAACCGGTGGCTTTATTTTGTACCAGTAAAGTGCCGTATAATGATCTGTAGCGGTCATAGTTCTTCAGGAAATATGTTTCGATGTCTGCATCCAGTTTTCCCGTGCGGAATATCGCCATGGCCACGGGTTCTGCTGTCCAATCATGTTGCGCTCTGATCCAGTTGTTGGCGGCTGTAACATCTGTGTTCCTGCTTTGCCGGTCGTAGTATTGTTTATAAAAATCAGGGTATATATCATTATAAGATGCGGAAATGCCAGTGAGCAATTGTTTGGCTGAGATCTTTTGTTTAGCCGTTTGCAGTTCTGTTAAAAACTGACCGGCATCTTTATAACCACCAAACATAGATACGAGGTTGCCATTTTGATCAAGGACCAGGAAGGTAGGAAATCCGCTGATCGCATATTTCCGGGTGATAGAGTCGCCCATCTTTTCAGAGAACACATCTATTTTCACGCCGATGAAATTATCGGCCACTTCTTTGCTCAGGAGACTGTTGGGAAACACTTCCTTATCCATTTGTGCACAGGGATGGCAACCGGTAAAATAACAATCTATAACAATGGGCTTTTTTTCGGCTTTTGCTTTTTGTAACATCGCTGACCAGGAAGGTACATGGTTCCAGGTGGTTTCCTGTGCATGGACTATATGCAAAGCGAGGCTGATAGCTGTAGCTAATACTAATTTTTTCATGGGTTACTTAATGCTGAACCTGTTTGCGTTGCCGGAAATTAGGGGTCACATGAGTCGCCGCTGAAGCTATGGCGCATAATGCGCCGGCGCTGAAGTTATGGCGAACAAAGCAGGCAAACAGGTTCAGCATTTATTTATTTTTGACTTTTAAAAGTTATTTCGTTGATCTTATTAAAACCGGTAAATACTTTACTGTAGGTATTGTTGGTGAAATTACCGGTAGTTGCAAGGGGGAAATAATATACTTTACCCTGTCCGTTTTCATGGGTAGCAACGGCAATCAGGTTGTTGTGATTGGGATCTTTGCTGTTTTTCAGGTTGCGGTACATTTTCATAGCCCTTATTTCTGTGCCCGCAGGAAAAGTGTATATGGGCGCAGCAGTTTTTGCCGGAATATCCAGTTTGTAAATGCTATTACCGGATGCATAATACAAAAGTTGCAACAAGCGGGAGCCAACAAACAAACGGGCATCTTTTAATCCGGGGGCATTCAAACCATCGTACCGTTCTTTCGTAGTAGTCTGTGAAGAAGAATAATTATACACAAAGGCAAACAGCGAATCGTCATTGTTGTTTTTGAAGAAGGCGTTGCATTGGCCACCGCTGGTATTTACTTCGGTATATAACAGTTTTTTGCCAATATTGTTCATGTTAAAAATTGGGGTGCCTGTTATTGTAATTGGCGTTAAATTGCCCGATGCTGTATTCAGCATATAGAATTTTTGACCAATGGTATCATACACTTCATAACCTGAACCGGTATATATTTCGTAGGGCGCAATATAATACTTTCCTTCCGGGGGCAGGTTCAGTTTGTTGACGCTGTTGGGCGGTACATTCAGGCTTCTGCTGTGTATTTTACCGTTATTGAGCATCATTTCATCATAGCTGTTAGCAAAATATTCCTGGGGTTTTACAACCGCAGGCGTTTCCCAGAAGAATTCAGGGAAATCCATGATCTTTGCGAAATTGGAATAATTTACCTGGATCATGTCAGCAGGCGAAATGATAAAAACCCTTTGATCGGTACTATAGGTCCTTATTTCAGGAATGCGATTGGTACCTGCCGGTAGGAGCTCGCCATTGTTTTGAGTTGAATAGATGTTCCTGAAAATGGTATCGATCGGACTGATCATGGAGATGTCACAAGCCCCGTTTTTTTCCTCCACCACCAACCAGCCTTCGCTATAGGGACTGATTACAGAAACATAAACTCGTTTCTGGTATTCCAATCCTGTTTTGCGGTCTTTGGCATATACGGTCAAATAATATGAACCTGGCAGTTCGGTGATAAATGCTTTCAGGTTTTGTGTAGTGTCGAGGGTGCGGCGGGTAAGTGGCGTGGCAGTTGGATACAATACCCACTGGAAACTGAGATCAGCCGCATTGGCCATGCTTTCTTCAATGGTGAGGTTTATTTTTAATGAATCGGGCAATACCACGTTAAATGTATCGCGGATGGTCTTTAACACTACCTCATCGGTGTCGGTATAATCATAGTTGCCCTTATCCTTATAGCAACTACCCAATACAATGACCGTTACAAAAAATAATAGACCGTATAGATACTGTTTTGTCATGTAATTCGCTTTAATCAGTTAGGGAAAGTTATCTCGTTGCCATTCTCATCTTTAAGATTGATGCCGTTTGCTGTATTCAGATCGGTCAGGTAATTCCGGCATTTCTTTTTAAAAAAGTTCATTTGAGGAATAGAAACCGGGTCGTCGCCCGTGGTCAGGAATTCTGTGCGACCAGTAACATCGATCACCAGTTTATACTTTACCTGGCTATACGCGCCAAAGTAAGTAGCACAGAAACCGTCCCAATTAGATGGTTTGGTGAGAATATCGTTGATCCGTACCGGAAAGCGTACTGATCCGCCCCCGCTTGTAGTGCTGGTTGCCGAGTTGTACACGCCGGGTAAAAAATCGTCGGAGGTCCCTATTTCAAGCAGAAGCCGTACATCGGCTGTTTTTAATGCCGGCGCTCTGTTTACCAGGAGCTGTACATTGGTGGTATAGTCGCCTGCTTTAACGATGGTTGGCAGCAAGTCATATTGCTGGGGAAGGGCTGTGGAGCTATCGGCTACTACCTGTATGGTCACGGTTCTGTCGAAACCGGCAGCCACGCCCATGATGCGCAAGGGGATTTTTACCGTATCCTGTACCAGTGCATTGGATTTAATAGCAAAAGAATATACGATGCTATCCTTGTCTGGATTGTAATTGTCTTTATAGAAATAGATCCTGTCGGCCTGCGTATAGCTGGTGGGATTGCTTTTTTTACAGGCGGTGATCGCTACACCAAACAGCAACAGTATGTATAAATATTTTATTTTTTTTGCCATGGTATTCATTATTGCAATTAATTAAAACCGGTTTGCGAACTCCTTTTCATCATCGGGCAGAGGTAAGATCCAGGTTGCATCCGTCATGATGATGGAACTGCCATCTACGCGGGTTGTATTCTTCCTTTTGAAATAGTAAAACAATTGTCCTTCGGCATACATTTCTTTTTTGTATTCCTTGAGTATTTCGGTTTCCAGCGTGGCTGCGCTGATGTTGGTTGTGAATTGAAACAATCCCCGTTTATCGCGTATCGTATTGAGGTAGGCAACTCCCTCTGCCGTTGTAGCCGCGCATTCGGCTGCGATATAATACATTTCCGATAAGCGGATGATGGGAATATTTCCTCTTAAATAATCGTAATTGGAGTTGTTTTTGGCAATATCATCCTGCCAGTATTTGATGGAGGAAAATCCTGCCGTATACTGAGTGAATAAATAGTTATAGCGCATATCGGAGCTGCTGCCGCTGGCTGTTTCATATAAACTGGCAATATTGGAGCTTGTGGTATACAAAGCGGGTGTTCCGTTGATTACGACTGTTTTGAAATACTCATCTACATAATCGGAGATCTTATAGGCATACAGCGAGAATAATAATTCAGAGGTGTAGGTGCGGTCGCGGTTTGTGGCGGCGGACGCATTAGCCGGTACTACGAAAGGAAAATTAGTAGCGGCATTTGCTATTACTTCCAGGGCTGCGGCGGCAGCGGCTGGTTTGTCGCCTTTGTACAGGTTGATCCTTGCCTGCAAGCCTTTAACCGCCCAATAATTCATGTGGTTGCGGGTGTATGACAAAAAAGGATCGTCATTATACTGAACGCGGATGGTTTTGTCGACACGTAACAGCTCAGCAGCTGCATCCAGGTCGGTGAGACAATTGGCAATTACCTCATTTGTTGTTAATAAAGGATATGTTTCCAGACCAAAAGTGGTTACATAGGGAATTGATTTCCGGTTGCCGCCATCTATTACAGGTGCGGCGCCAAACAAACGAAGCAGATCGAAGTGCAGAAGGGCGCGCAGGGCCAGCGCTTCGCCTTTCACTAAATTGAAATTGTTGCCCAGGAAAATGTTTTTCTTATCGTCAATTTGCGCCAGCAGATTATCTACATTGGCAATTGCCTTGTATAAGGTGCTCCAGATATCGCGGATATAGGTCTTTGTATTTGTATAATCGTACCGGGCGGCAAAGTAAAAGGTCTGAGAGGTGGAAGTAGATGCATATCGTTGGGCCAACCCATCTACAAAACCCATGGTAAGGTTTTCGCCATAAGCCGGTTTAGTAGCCAGCAACTGATAAGTGCCTATCAGAGCATCTTTAAAACCCGATTCTGAGGTAAACAACTCCCGTTCCCGTATTTCTGATTTGGGTTGTACATCCAGCCATTTTTTGCAACCGGTGCCGGCAACCAGGCAGGTGGCCAATAACAGGCTGGTGAGATATTTTGATTTCATTATTCCAAATAGTTTAAAGTGATCAAAATGATGTGCTGATATTCAATGTAAGATTGCGGGCAAATGGATAATCCAACCCTCTTTCCACCTGTATGGAAGACCAGCGTTTGAGGTCATTGGCAATAAAAGTGAATCTTGTATTGCTCAGCTTTAATTTTTTATTCAGTTTTTCGGGTAACTGGTAGGAAAGGGAAATGCTTTCGGCATTTACATAATTGTTTTTTTGAACAAAACGGGAAGTAACATTGGTTTTAGTGGTTACAGGGTTCCCGTATTCATTTATCAGTCCTTTAAAAAAAGTAACATCACCAGGCTTTTTCCAGCGGTCGAGCAATACTCTGCGGTCAACGTTGTACGTAAAATCGGCCACCTCTACCCTTTCGACAAGCGTCTGGTTATACATGTCGGCCCCGAACTCATAGGTGAAATACACGCCTAATGAAATGCCTTTCCAGGTAATATTGGAGCCAAAGCTGCCGCGCATCTTAGGCACGGTATTCCCCGCCGGTTTTTTGTTGGTGGCATCCCATACATACGTTTGGGTACCGTCTTTTGCCAGATATACTTCACGTCCGGTGCTGGGGTCTATGCCCAATGATGGCACAGCCCAAATGGCGTTCACACTTTCGCCTTCCTGGAAACGGAATTGTGTTTTTGTTTGTTTGTTATAATTTTCGTCAGAAGGTTTGTCAGAGTTCTTGTCATTTAACTCGTTCAGCTTCTTCAGCGAATTGGAAATTGATTTAATATAATCGCGGTTATGTAAACCATTTCCAAAGATGTTCCAGTAGAATTGTTTGTTTTCGTTCTTTATAACAAAAACGTTTAGTTTAAATTCATAACCCCTGTTTTCCAGTTCACCCACATTTTCTTTATAACTGCTAAACCCTACTGATAACGGCGTGTTGATATCCAGGATGAGCTGGTCGGTATTTTCCCGGTACATGTCGAAGTTGATGAGTACGCGCTCCCTGAATAAACCAAGATCAATGCCTATATTTTTTTTCAGGGTATTTTGCCATTGCAGGTTTTCATTGCCATAGCCTTTTATTATGGAGCCTGCCTGTCCGCGATAGTTTTGATCGGTATAATATTCATAGGTAGTTATGCCCATGAACGATTGAAACCGGCTGTCGCCTGTGGTGCCGATGCTGCTGCGCACACGGAAGAGATTGATGTATGATTGGTGGGCCAGTATTTTTTCCTTGTGCAGGTTCCAGCTTACGCCGGCACTCCAGAAGGTGCCAAAGCGTTTCTGCGTACCGAATTGTGATGAACCGTCGGACCTGATGCTGAAGTCGGCAGCATAACGGCTGTCATAGCTATAGTTAAAGTTGGTATAGGCTGAAATAAGCCGGGTGGTACTATTGGTATACTTAGGCTTGCTGTTCTCCTGGTAGTTATTACCGAAGTTGATCTGGTCGAGGCGGTCATTGGGAAACCCGGTTGCCGTAACCGTCGTGAAGTCGCTGGTAGTTTGGGAAATGCTGCTGCCGGTTGAATTCAGGATCAGATGACGGCCCAGCTTTTTGCTATAATCCAGTTGTACAGTCCCATCATAAGAAAAGAAGTTGCCCTCGCCTTTAGTATAAATTCCTTTACGGGTTATGCTGGTTACGGTATCGAAGCTGGTATGCTGTGCGGGTAAAAAATAGTCGCTGCCGTCTTGTTGTTTGGTAAGTTGCAACTTGCCGGTCAATCGCACTCCTCTACCCAGTAGCCATTCAATATTGGTTTGGTTGATCACGTTGGAATAGTCGGACCTGTCAACCGTATTCAGGGAGGCATTGTATAACGGATTTAAATAAGATTTAGAAACGGTAGCAGCATTAATCGGATCCAGTACCGTTTCGAGCACCCGTACCACATTGCCGTTTGAATCATAGGGATTCCAATACTGGTTCTGTTTGATGTAATCGGAAAATGAACCGTAGTTGGAGTTGCGTGATTTGTTAAAGGCGACGGATAAAATATTTTTAAACAACAGGCCTTTGTGCCGGTAACTGAAGTTCATGGCGCCACTATAATTATCCCGGTTGCTGTTTTTCATTACCCCGCTGTTGTTACTATAAGACATCTCTAATCCATAGCGGATGATGGCGTCGCCGCCTTCCAGGTATACCGAGTGCCGTGTTCCTATTCCGGTCCTCACCGGTTTGTTCAACCAGTACGTATTCACGCCCTGTTGTACAGCAGTTAACCTGCTTGCGTAGCGGGCACGCAAAACGGCATCGGCATCGGGCCGTACACCGGAAGCGAATTCATTATATACGCCGGCCAGGCGTTCTACTTCCAGTTTTTCGGCGGCATTGGTAAGATCATATACAGTCAGATCGGGGGCTGCTACCTGCATCATGCCACTGTAGTTCAATCGCAATTTGCCGGGCAGCGGCTGACGCGTTTCAACTACAATTACTCCATTGGCTGCTTTGGAACCATACATGGAAGTGGCGGCTGCATCTTTTAAAATGGTAAAACTGGCAATACGGTTGATGTCGAGGTCATAGATCTTTTGCAGACTTACCTCAAAACCATCGAGAATGAAGAGTGGCTGGTTGGGGTTCTTGGAGTAATTGGCCATGTAATCGGCTCCCGAAACAGACGCCGTAGCGCCTGTGGTTTGCTGGGGGAAATTATTGGTTCCCCGCATGGTTATCATAGGTAATCTATTGGGGTCGCTTCCGAATTGAACGTTATCGGGAATGCGAATGGAAGGATCGAATACTTTCAGTGCATCCAGCACATTTACGCTGTTCACTTTGCGCAGGTCATCACCAGAAACGGTGGCGGCAGCACCGGTAAAATTTTCTTTTGGCCTTTTATACAAACCTGTACTTACAATAACTTCTTCCAGTTGCTCCTTTTTAGGCTTTAACCTGATCGTCATCAGCGATTTGTTATCGGGGGCCATGTACTGTGGCAAATAACTTACGTGAGCTACTGTAATGCTACGGGTAGCGGCGGGAATGCGCAACGTAAAATACCCTTCTACATCGCTGGTAGTACCCAGTTTCATATTGGGTACCAGAATGGAAGCACCAACAACCGGTCCTTCGCCATTAGCAGACAATACCCGGCCCCGGATTATTTTTTCGGTACCAGTGGTGTCTGTGTATGGTTGATCGGTTATAACGGGTTTTATGGTGGTGTCTGCAAGCGTCACCGTATTCGCGCCTGTATTGTTGGTCGTGTCATTAAGTGTGGTTGCATGGTGGGTGGCACGTTTTACCACGGTAATGGTGAAGTTCTTGTCGTCGAGCCGGGAGGCTTTTAGTCCCAGCGGCGTCAATAGCTCCAGCAAAACCTGTTGTATAGGAGCCTGGCCGGGAACAAAAGTATATGCTGAGGATCGTCCTTTTACCAGCCGGTCTTCATATACGAAGTTGATCTTGTAATGAGCTGCAATAGCATCGAGGATCGACTTTACGGAAGTGGCCTGATGCCAATAGTGAGAATAGCGTGCATCGGCACTATAGGCGTCATTTTCCCATGTTGAAACGCATAGCGCTGCAGTAATGGCAATAGCCATCACCTTGCTATGCAATAGCAGTTTGTTCATTCGTACTGTTTCAGTTTAAAGTTTGGTTATTACTTACTGATCGTAACCGTTTTATTGTTGACTGTAATGTTTACATCCAACATGTTTTCCAGTGCTTTGAATAAGATCTGTTCATTTTCTGAGGAAAGGTTGCCACCGAGGGTTCGGTCTAAAATAGTGCTGTCGGTAACTTCTACTTTGTAACCATAATCATCTTCTATAAGTTGTATTACTTCCCGCAACGGTGTGTTATCAAACTTCAACCTGTTCTCTTTCCATAAGGAGCAATCAGCTGGATTGGTTATAGCTTTTAAAAGTACTTTACTGTTTTTATTGTAACTAACCCTTTCGCCTGGTTGCAGGTAGATTGCCGATGGGTTGGAGGGTAATTCCACTTTTACCCTACCGGTTTGCAATACTACCTGTTCCTGGTTACGCCGGGTATTAACGGTGAAGGTAGTTCCCAGCACTTCGACATTCATATTGGGCAAATGCACAATGAAACGCTCGGCTGGTTGTACGGGTGTTCCCTTCTTATTTATATGCACCACATTGAACCAGGCTTCGCCAGTGATCCAGACTTCGCGTGGGGCATTCTTTCCCGGACGGGGTTTGTATTTGATTTGCGTATTGGCATTGAGCACTACCTGACTTCCATCAGGAAGGGAGATGGTGCGTTTTTGGCCATACGCTGTTTTTATCAAAGATTCATTGGTGCGCAGGTATTGAAAAAAGATCAGGCTGCCTGCAATGAGTACAACCGCTGCGGCGGCTACCCACCTGAAGGCGCGTCTCATGGTAACCACCTTGCTGTTTGAGTGGGTGACTGCATTCCAGATCCTGTCTTTAGTGGCTTCGCTTGCTTTTACTTTTTGTGCTGTAATGGCTTTTGCCAGTGTACGGGCGGCTGACATGTTTTCTCCCTGATGGGGATATGCCAGCACCAGACCATTCCAGAATGCATCTTTTGCTGCATCCGGTTGTTTGATCCACAACAGGAAGTCTTCATCCAACATAAAGTCGGACACCATGTATTGATCGTATTTCGCGTATTGGTCTGGCATATAATGAACGTTCGGATAGGTGGTAATGGTAATAGGTATATGAATAAAACGAGGGCGTTTTATTTTTTACCCCATCATTTTTAAAATATTTTTTAAAAGGGGAATTAGTAGTCCTGCCGGCATAAAAATCTGCCATGCGGTTCCCTTTAATTGCTCCTTCAGCGCATCGATGGCCCGGGCCATTAATTTATAGGTGCCTTTGGTGGTAAGGTCCATCATGGCCGCTACCTGTTCGTAGGAGAAGCCTTCTATATAGCGTAAGAAAATAGCTTCCCGTTGCCGGGGCGTTAATGCATCCAGCGCCGCTGTGAGCCGCAGTTGCAGGGAGGTGTTCTCTTCCTGCATGATCATATTCTTTTCGGGCGACAGTTCAAATACAAATAAGGATTTTCCGGCTTCGTCCAGATGATCGGTTTTGCTTTTCGCTTTTAATTTGTCTAAAACAATTGACCGGAAAGCCCTGAAAAGGTAGTATTTAATAGAAGTGGTGGCGGAGAGGTTTTTTCGGGTGCGCAGCAATTTTACAAACAGGTCCTGGATGGAGTCTTCTGTTAGTGAAATGTCGTTAAGCCATTTAATACCATAGTTGTAGAGCTCATCAAAGAAGCGCCGGTAAATGATCTCCAGGCTTTTATCATCTCCTTTTAAAAAGGAGTCCCATAGCTTATGTTCCTCTATATGTTCGTTTTGGTTGCTGTGCATGAAACGGGAAAAAGTGTCTCAATATCAAAATAAAATTACAGTCTGCATAAATTATTTGTTGAACAATAGCCTTTTGGGATGGGGTAAATTTTTCAATTACATCGTTTGTACCTACAACCGCAAGATAATTTATCTGTATTCATCACCCCATTTTTAAAATAACTATTAAATGAGAATCAGGGTATTGTTTAGTGTTTTATATTGTTTTACCGCCTTATCGGTAACTGCACAGGGCAAACTCACCCTTGTGCAGGGTACTGTAAATAGTGATAAAACGAAATCGATGGTATTGTTCGATGTACAGAACGGGGAAAAGCTGGAGATGGCAACTGCCCGGATCAATGGCCAGTACCAATTTGCATTTGCTTTGCCCAACATCCGTGATGGCTTTTATTATTTAAGCAACCAGGGCCGCAGAAGTTTTATCCGCCTTTATTTAAAAGCAGGCGATAAATTTCAAATTGCCATTAATGATAGCGGCAATTATGCATTTGTACAACCAACGCCGGAGAATAAACTTTTAAAAGAGTGGAATGATTTTGCGGAACCGGTTACCCGGATGAGCATTTTTCCCCGGAAAGATACCGCTACCTATGCCAGCTTCTTTCCTATCCTTACAGCCTTTCTGCCAAAGGCCGATGCTTTTAAGAAAAAGATCAAGACCCCTAATGCTGCATTCAATGATCTGTTGAAAAATGCTGTCGACTTTGATATAGAACATGCTGCTTTGAAATTCATGCTTACTCCCAACTCGAAATTTCCTGGCAAAGACGAAATGATCCCCTATTACAATACCATAGTACAGCCTAATAAATTCACCAATACCGCTGTTTTAAATTCAGGTAATGGGGTAGATCTGATCATGTTATATTCCATCTATAAGTATGGTAAGGTTAAAAATCCTGACTCCAAAGAAAGGCCTACGATATCAGAGATGCTGGATTTTTTTGGCAATGATACCATTAAAGGGATTTTTGTAGAAAATCAATTGCCGGGTTACAGGTCGCTTGAAAAGTTTAACCAGGAAATTGAACCTGTAAAAAAATACCTGGTAACTGATACTATGCAGGCCAGGTACGCGCGGAATTTGAAGCGTTTAAGCACTTATAGAAAAGGAGATAAAGCATTCAATTTTTCATACCCCGATTCAAGTGGGAACGTTGTTACCTTAGCCAGTTTGAAAGGTAAAGTGGTGCTGGTTGATGTGTGGGCTACCTGGTGTGGTCCCTGTAAAGCGGAGCTTCCCCATTTGAAAAAACTGGAAGAAGAACTACGGGATAAGGACATTGCCTTTGTTTCTATTTCTGTTGATGAAGAAAAGGACAAAGAGAAATGGAAGAATTTTGTTGCCAAAGAACAACTGCGTGGTATTCAATTATACGCCAAAGGCTGGAGTGAGTTTACCAGGTATTACGATATTCATGGTATTCCCCGTTTTCTGGTTTTTGATAAGGAAGGAAAAATAGTAACGGTAGATTCGCCTCGGCCTTCTGCGCCTGAGTTAAAGGAATTATTGTTGAATACGCTGAAGAATTAAAGAAAAGACCTGTAAAGTGCATCATCTGAGCTTGCATATGCAGTGAGATGTTTTGTACTTGTCAGGTCTGTTTCAAAGTGTTTGGCCTGTCAGGTTCGCAACATCGTCCTATTTGTTCAGGACTCAAAGGCGAACCTTACAGGTCATTTTATTCTTTATGCTTTTTTCGGTTTACCCAAACCTACTTTATAGTTATCGGGGGTGCCGGTGATGGTCAGGTTCATAAAGCGGACCCGTTTGTCTTTGTCGCGGTATTCAATTGCGTCAACCTGGTCGGGGTCTATTTCTTCCTTTTTCTTATGGAACAGCATATTGAAACCTACCGAGGTGACCATTTTCAGCGGAATACGTACAAAATAGGCCATCTTCATATCGAGCGACTGGGTGCCGGAGAACTCCAGAAAGCCCAATGAAGAGTTGATATTCATGGTTGGGATGTTCAGGGTATTGTCTTTAAATGTAAGCACATTGCGCAGGGTATCGAACCGGATCCTGGTCATG
Organism: Niastella soli; assembly: GCF_017742245.1. Classification (GTDB taxonomy): domain Bacteria; phylum Bacteroidota; class Bacteroidia; order Chitinophagales; family Chitinophagaceae; genus Niastella; species Niastella soli. The sequence continues at coordinate 48,717 of NZ_JAGHKO010000004.1, read as the reverse complement.
TTCTTATCCTTGAAATAAGCCGCCATGGCCGACATAGGCGCAAAATTCACGAGCTCTCCATTGTAGATGTTTATATTTAGTTCTGCCTGCGACTGGTCAAGCATGGGCGTAAGATCAGGATGTACGCGCATGTAGCCTCTTATTTGACCGGTCATATGTCCTTTCAGGTTTTTATTGATCACATAGTCCTGGCCCAGGTAATCGAGCTTCAACAGCATTTTCTCCAGGTCTACATCATTTACTTTAATGCGGGTCCTTAAATAGATCTTTTCAGGAGTGCTGCCATTGAAATGCGCGCGGGCATCTATTTTGCCACCGGCCATTTCCATGTGCAGGGTGTCCAGGTACAGGTGGTGTGTTTCCAGCATGCGCAAGTTGGTTTCGATGTTCTTGATCCACAACCGGCGATACTTCACTTTGCCAATGTTTATTGATGCATTGAAATTAATAAACGGTACTTCAAAGATATTGAATGCTTTCGCGTGTTTTGAATTGGATACAGTATGGGTTTGTGTGGTGTTGGTGGTAGCCACAGCTGCTGTGTCGGGTATGGCAGCTGGTGTTTCTTCCATGGCAGTAAACTTGTAATTGGTCAGCTGGTCAATATCGAGGAAGCGGGAGTTGAATCTAAGGTAATTCTCCTTCATCTTCCTGGCGCTGTCGTTACCGGTGTATAAGCGCATGTTGAGATCAAAATCGCTGCGGCCGATCTTTCCGGTAAGGGTGTCGATCTTGATAAAGTTATCGGTGTTGAACTTTACATTGCCTTTGATGCTATCCAGTTGAATGGCATGTTTTGTTAACTGGCCCGAGATATTGGCGATCTTTATATTGGCAAATTTGAACACGGAGTCATACCGCAGCTGGCTTTTGGAACGCAACCACAGATTGGTGGCCACTTCGTCGTGCCAGTCTGTAGGTACCATCTTTTTGGTTTTGCGGCTCAGCAGGTCCCGCAGTGCCAGCCGTTGAGATTTCAGGTCAAAGGCTATTTCGGTCCTGCCCTTTTTTACTTTATCGAACCAGAGCGCATAGTTATTTACGCGACCGCTGAACTGGATATCGGAGCTATCAATATGACCGGCAAAATTCTTTAACCGCAACATGGTATCGGCAATGGTGAGTTCGGCACCAAACTCCTTGAACTCATGCGGGAATCTTTTAAAGTCGGCATTGAGGTGTTCTATCTTCACTAGCCCTTTAGGTAAAGGGTTGGGATGTAACAATTCGTGCACGGAAGTTTCCAGCGATACGCCAATGTTGAACCCGTAGATCTCTTCCTTTCCTTTACGGTTTTTGGCGGTATCGATGTTAAAAAGCTCACGTAGGATCATTTGCCGGCTATGCGCCCGCAGGGTTGCCTGTACGGGTTTGCTTTGGGCATGGAAGATGGCGGGCAGATCACTGAGCGAGCCTGCGACATAAAAATCGGAATGCCCGATGTTGCATACCAGTGAATCCAGCGTTACAAAGCCGCTTTTCATGTTGGCATGCAGATTCAGGTGTTCTACATTATATGGATAATTCGGTATGCGGAAGGTAAGGTTGCGAACGGCGAGCTCGCTTTGAATGCCTTCAGTGAGTTTGCCCATCGATTGTTCGGGGGCGCTCATGTCCATCAGTTCTTTAAAATTCATTTTTAAACTGATCTGTCCCGTTATGCGCTGCAGGTCTTTTATTCCGAGGAAGGCGCCAATAAATTCCAGTTCCAGATTGGAATTTAATTGCATGAGGATCTTGGGATTCTCAAAATCGCGCATGATGAAGTTCCCGTCAAAAACGCCGCTGCCGGGTTTGGCATGCATGCCCAGCAAACGCAGTTCCGATGTTTTGAGGTTTCGGGCATCCCCATTGGTGTAATAGCCTTTAAAGGCCAGGGAATCGAGTTTTTTATTGGTTTCGGAGTTGTGCAGCCAGGCTTCGGCGCAGCCGAAATTCAGGTCTATACGAGGCATTTGTCCGTTGGCCAGACTGCCTTTAACCGTTCCATCAAAGTTCACATGGCCATCATATTTGAATCGTTTAATCTCTTTAGCGGCAGATTCAGGAATAAAGGCAAACAGCTGTTGCAGATCTGGTTTGTCGCCGGCAAATTTGAGGTCGATGGCATTGTTGTTTTTCTGCAGACTATATGTGCCTGCTATGTTAAACACGGCATCTTCCAGTTTTAGCTTTCCGGTATCAATGCTAAGCAATTCGTTGACTTTTCCATACGTGATCACAAAATCTGTTTCCACGTGTTTATTGCGAAATAATGTCGGGTAAGCGGGACTGGTATAATCGAGAACAAATTTACCATGGAGGCCGGCATTTATCTTCAGACTGTCGTTTTGGATCGACGAGGTTATCTTTTCAATCTTCGAAACGATTGTTTGATCGTTTTGTTTGTCGATGAAAGAAAGCGTCATACCCTTAAGTACGATCTTTTTGATGTCGAGTTTCAGCGGCGATTCCGTCGTGTCGGTTTTTGCGGTAGTATCGGGAGCCATGCGGCTGGCTTCTATAATATTCAACTGGCCGTTCTTTTCTTCAACCAGATCGAGATGGCCGTTCTTTGTGCCTATAACCTTCACTTTATAATTCTGATTCAGGATATCAGACAGGCTAAAGCCGGCAAATACCCGTTCAGCCGCAAACAGGGGTTTGTCGGTAGTGCGTTTGGTGGCATAAAAGCGTACCTGTGAAAGGCGAATGGAGATATAAGGGAAATTATCAAGGAAGGAAATCTCACTTTTTTCAACGGAGATAGTACCAGGTAGTTTTTTATTCAGTTCTTTCAGTGCCATTTTTACCAACCTGGTTTGTTGGGTGGTAAGCATAATAAATGCGGTACCTACCAACAGCAACAGCACAATGATCGGGATCAATATAAAGCGAATGAGCCTTTTACGCGTCTTGCTTTTCATGGACGAATTGGTTTGGGGTTCTAATTACGGTCAAGCAAAGCCGGTGCAAAAATAACTGCTGAATACTTAAAAAAATACAAAGCTTTACAGGGAACTACGAGTTTCTCCGTAAAGCTTTGATGTTAACGAAATATTGGGGAAAAAAGTATTTGCCTTCTGGAGGCATTTTCACTACAACATATGCCATTTCAGCAACATATCTGCAGTGTGATTTTAATTACAGTGCGGGGTGCATGTTCAGTCCTACCCCAATGCGGTTCCAGGCATTGATGGTAATGGCGATCATAATGATCTGGGCGGTTTTTTCTTCGCCAAATACTTCAATGGCCTGATCGTACAGTTCATCACTAAGTCCCTGTTCGCTGATGAGCGTGATCTCCTCAGTGATGGCCAGGATCAACTGCTCCTCTTCGGTGAAGACATTAGGCGCTTCATGCCAGGCGCTCATTAAATAAATCCGTTGTTCCGTTTCGCCCAGTTTGCGTGCATCGTGGGTGTGTTGATTGATACAATAGGCACAGCCGTTGATCTGCGAAGCTCTTATCTTGATCATTTCCCGGTGAATGGGGTCAACGGAGGTAGTTCTGATATAAGTATCCAATGCGTTCATGGCTTTATAAGCTTCGGGTTGTACTTTACCCATTTGGAATCTTGTGCTCATAGCAATAAATTTATTTTTTCAGTAATAATTGGGAGCTGTATTGGCGGGACGGAGGTTAAAGTTATAGGTAAATGGAGTTAATGCAAAATGGAAACGGCGCGTTGAAGGTTAAGTTTACAGTATATTTAGTACATGAAAATGCAACTACACAATCCGGAAAACCTTTTTCCGCCTTATCGCAATTACAGTCATGCTGTACAGGTGAACGGTAGCGCCAGCTTATTGTTTATAAGCGGATTGAATGGGTATTTGTCGAATGGCATTGATATGCCGGAGGGATTTGAAGAGCAGGCTGAGCTGATCTGGCAGCATATGGGTGTCATACTTAATGCCGCAGGTATGAGTTATGCGCATCTTGTTTCCTTGCGTTTTTACCTGGCAGATCCATCGTATGATGAAGCCAATGTAAAAATGTTAATGAAATACCTGGGAAGCCATTCGCCGGCCCGGACGGTTATTTGTTGCCCCTTACTGGACAAAAGATGGAAGCTGGAGATTGAGGCGGTGGCGGCGCAATAAATATTTTACATTTTTTGTCATATTTTTCAGGAAATCAATTTTTTAAGCTACATTTGCACCCCCAAAGGCAGAATAACTGGTAGTAAAATCCCTTGTAAAAGAGGGTTTTGAAAGTTAAGATGTCGAGTTCGGGTGGTGGCGCAGCCCGGTAGCGCACTAGCATGGGGTGCTAGGGGTCGCAAGTTCGAATCTTGTCCACCCGACTTCGCCCGCCAAAGCTTTAAGCGATGGCGGGCTTTTTTTATGTATCTTTCCCTACTTATAAGGTCAATTGAAGTTTTTCCATGCCAACTTTCCCACCAAGAAAAGAACCAATAAAGAAAAAAGAACAGCTCTCTCAAAGACAAAGTGAGCTTTGGCATGCTTTAAACAAAAAACTTCCTGATGAAAAAATAAATAAGGCTGTAGAAAGATATCGTATCGCGCAGCTTTCAATGCTCAAGGCAAAAATTCATGAGGACAAGGACCGACAATATGAGAATAAGTCTCCGTTACATGACTTTGAAAACCTTCAAAAAGAAATTCTTGCCTGGACAAATAAAACAGTCGAAGAAATAATTAAAGACTTCGAGAAAAACTTTAATAAATTAGTTCCACCCGACGAAAGATAAAGACTTGAATTATTTACAGATAAGAGTTTCGGGGCTTTTTTCATTTAGTATATAGCATTCTGTACTCCTCGAAGAATCTACCCTCATTTGACCCTTCAAAACACATTTTGGGTCAGAAATGGGTCAGAAACTAAAATCCTCAAAGGGAGAAATCAGCATTTCCAACTTTCAGGGAAGGATCAGATTAAGGTGGCGGCATGCAGGAGAAAGATATTCTTTGAATCTACCACATGCTTACTTACCTGAAAATTTGCATCATGGTACTGTAAAGGCTACAGAAATCAAGCTAGACGTTATTAGGGGCTGTTTTGATCCTTCACTGGAAAAGTACAAGCCTGAAATAATAGTCAAACCAAAGGCATTTAAACAGGTGGAAGTGCCTGTTACTACTGCGAAAACTCAATCTCCTACTCTCCTACATGAACTGGTTACGAATTTTAATGACTGGTGTGCCAATATCAGGAATGTTGATATTGAAAACTCAATAGATTACCTGTATACCAGGAGATTGCTTGAAAAATGGGTGAATATTCCAATTGACCAAGTAGCTCAGAAGTTAAACGGTGAAAATTGGGCTGTTACTACCTATAACAGAAGATTAGGCTACCTCAATACTTTCTTTGCATGGCTTGTCAGTAGAAAAGTCATTGAGCTGAATCCTTTGCAGGATGTTTGTAGGAAACGGGAAAAGAAAAGGAAAAAGAACCCCAGGCGTATTCCATTGGAAGAAACAGAAATTCTGACCTTTCTGGAAGCCATTAAAAACAACACCTACTGTCAACCCTCTTCAGCAGTTAAGCATTCCTACTATTATCCATGCTTATCATTCATCTTTTATACTGGTGTTAGAAATGCGGAAGCCATTGGGCTTAGGGTAAGGCATGTTGATTTTGACAGTAAAACGGTTGAAATATCAGAAGCCTTTGCACGTACTATAAAAGGTACTAATCATGCAGCCAGAATACAGAAAGGCACAAAAATGGAGAATGTCAGGTACTTACCATTGACAGATGAACTGTTTTCTTTGCTAGAATACCAACTAAATGATAAAACCTCTGATGAATTTGTTTTTCCCTCACCTACTGGACTATGTATAGATGACAAGATGTTGCAACGGAGAGTTATTAAGCCAGTGTTGAAAGAACTGGGTTTTGATGACAGAGATTTATATGCTGCAAGACGCAGTTTCGGTACAAGAGCCATTCAGCAAGGAATGCCGTTAACTGATGTGGCTTATTTAATGGGACATAGTACTATTGAGACTGCTTCCCGTAATTATGTTCATGTAGGGAAACCTGCTATTGCATTGCCAGCAATTAATATTAACAAGAAATCAAAATCAAATTAATCGTTCTCATGCCACTTAAAGATTTTGGTAAGATAGAGTATGCAACTCACAAACTCAGTGAAGAAGAAATAGAAGACCCTTTTCTGGTACTACATGACTTTTTCACCTTTGTTCTCCTACCTGATATAAGACAAGAATTACTAGTAACCCCGGCGGCATATGGGTTACTTTTTCCTTATTCTTTTTGATAAACTCAAGCATCCGCTGAAACTCCTTTCGGCTATCGGTACTGGCGCTTTCATAAGTACCTCCAAAGAAGCCCATAATGGCAGGCCTAAAGCCTTTTCTTTTTTCGTGCCTCACTTAAGGGAATTATCAAACCAGGAGAAAGAAGAATTAATCCTGATTTTTAAACTTAAATTAGTGATAGCCAAGGCATAATTTTGCTCATTGATTATCAGGATATTTTCGATGGTTTTTAATCTAACGGCAGTTACTCAATTTGTTTCAAAATCACATTCCTCAATCGTTCCTCATTTTCGTCGCCCCATTGCCCTAAAGCGCTGATGACAGGCATCAACGTCATTCCAAAATCTGTAAGGCTGTATTCCACTTTAGGAGGGACAACTGGATAAATTACTTTAGAAATTAGTTCATGCTGCTCCAGTTCCTTCAACTGTGCGTTCAAAACCCTTCTCGAAGCATCGGGAATCTTACGTTGCAAGTCGCTTGGGCGCTTATACCCTTCGTAGATAAACCATAGCAAGCGGATTTTCCACTTGCCATACAGCACTTCGCCGATCAAGTCAAGGCCGCAGTTCAGATTTAAAGGTATTTTCCGTTCATGCATATTACAAAATTATCCCATTGGGTGGAATTGTGCAATATGGGATAAATTTATCCCTATGGGAATCGCTTGCCCCTACTTGCACAAAGTGACCGAATGCCTGAATTTTGCATAAAAAGATATTTATGCAAGACAAATTCAACGGCGAGCTATCAGGAAAAATTGCCCTGGTAACGGGCGGCACGAAGGGAACAGGAAAAGCCATAGCAGAAAGATTGCTGGAAGCAGGTGCAACAGTTATTATTACTGCAAGAAACACCCCCGAAGAAAATAATGAGAAATTGCGCTTCATTTCGGCAGATCTCAGTTTGCCCGCAGGCACTCAAAAAGTAGTGAAAGAGATTTTAACAAGATATGGAAAGCTTGACATCCTGGTAAACAACCTGGGCAGTTCCGAAACCCCAGGCGGTGGATTTGCTGTTCTGAACGATGAGGATTGGGAAGATACAATCAGGACTAACTTACTGGCGCCTGTTCGGCTGGACAGGGGATTTTTACCGCAGATGATAGAACGTAAAACCGGGGTCGTCATTCATATCGCATCCATTCAGGGCAGATTACCTCTTTACGATTCCACATTGCCGTATGCTGCTGCCAAAGCAGGATTGATCAATTACAGTAAGAGTTTATCAAATGAAGTTTCACCAAAAGGTGTTCGCGTTTTAACCGTATCACCGGGCTGGATCATGACAACATCAGCCACCCGGATGATGGAACGAATCGCAGCCAGTTCGAATACTACAGTTGAGCAAGCTACGCAAGGCGTTATGGACGCCTTAGGCGGAATACCGTATGGCAGGCCAGCACAACCAGAGGAAGTTGCTGAACTAGTGGGCTTTTTGGTTTCACCCAGGGCTGGTTACCTGACTGGTACTGAATACGTCATCGATGGTGGTACTATACCCACTATTTAATTATATTAAAAACGAAACAGCAATGAACTTACCGAAAGTTATTGGAGATCTGGTAAAGGCACAAAACGAATTTGATAGTGTTGCCTATGCCAATTGCTTTTCCGAAACGGCAGTGGTGTTCGACGAAGGGCATACACATACTGGGAAAAAAGAGATACAGCAATGGATTGCCAAAGCCAATGAAAAATATAAAACAGTGATAAAGCCAGTGGCCTATAAAGAAAAAGACGTTACTTCAATTCTGACAGCAGAAATTTCGGGAACTTTTCCAGGTAGCCATATCGTGCTGCACTACCATTTTAAAATAAGCAGTGGGTTGATCCAATCATTGAAAGTAACAGCTTAAAACCACATCGCCTTTTTGGGATACTCAATTCAAGGTTTTGGACACTATGCCCTGCGTCCGTTTGCAGAACTTTGCATCATAAACAATAAAATATTAAAATACAAAATGAAAGAAGTAATTGTAAGAGAAAATGAGCGCAAGTCCATCAGCGTACTGGGTGATCATTAATGTTCAAGCTTACCAATAAAGATACAGACGGTAAATTAACGATCATTATGCAACCCTTGCAATGATTCCTCATATAAACCTGACCACCATGATCTAACGTTTAAAACAGTATTATAAACCGCTGCTGGTGATTATAGGCAATTACCGTATTTATTTAGGGCTATAGGAATTATTTCACTATAGCCTTTATTATATGTTTAATTTTCTGAAGGCCAACTCATTTATATATTGGTTCGACATTTGTTCAGCCGCCCCGACTTAGAGGATGGTAAAACATCCCAAAGGCTTATAAAACGTATGTTTTATAAGCCTTTTTTCATATCATTTTGTTACAAGCAAATCCAAATGGTTTGTGAAGAAGAAAATTCCCTGTTGTGGGTGGTTAGCCAGCATAATACGGATCATGCAAAAAGTGCTGAAAAAAGGCAGCATGAAAAACTATTTAACCCCCGTAACCCAGACTCCATTGCATTAAATTAGTCATATATATTACCGATTTGCGATAAACACTGGCAACTTATGATCACGGATAACATCTGAAACAAAGCTCTTTTTAAGCAACATTGAAACCGACGACCGACCAAAAGATCCACTCACAAGAATACCGCCATCCCTTTCACGACTCCAAACAGCAAAATATTTCTTTGGATCTACGCCCAGTTTAAACAATATAAGTTCAGAATAATGTCGGCTACACAACTCCTCTATATTCTGTCGTTCCGGAAAATCCACATCATCGTCAGCTTCCGCATATAACAATACCGTTTTATTGGCAGTGAATTCGGGAAACAGATAAGCAAATTGTTTGATTGCATATACAGAAGATTCGCTTCCATCATAGGCAAGGATATTTTTTTCCGGGAAATTATACTGTTCAGGCACTATCAGTACCGGGCATTCTGAATTATGGATGGCATCTTTTAAAAACGCATTGGGTTCACTAACGCCTACATGTTCATAAAATGATTCACTGGCCAGAATCAGCAGATCTGCAAACCTAGTTTCAAGTTTTAACCCAGGTAATGCAAAATCTGTAAAATCCTTATGCACCCGGTATTCAATATTGTTTAACTGGCATAATGATTTAAAGCGTTCAATATGTTGTTCAATGGTTGCTGCATCCTCCTCTTCAACCGTGGGTATTACTACACCTGAACCTATAGCGGCGGAAGAATAGCTCCATAATGCTGAATAATTTATCTGTGGTAAAAAAACACCCGTAACCAAAATGGGCGATATTTCATTCATTCTACTAGCAAAATTGAAAGCCCCTTCACTAAAATTTGTTCCGTCAAAAACAAGAATTATCTTTTTCATTTGAATGGCATTGTTGTGATAGTATTTAATTCTAATTTAAGCAGGGGTGGGAATGACTCTGATCAATATACAATTATTGTTTTTGGATAGATTTCATTATTAGCAATAACCTATTGCTAATAATGAACTTCTTTCACTTTTTGTCATTGTTTGAAAACATGGTCAATCTCAGTATGTCTGATCTGACCACCCAGGTAACCTGTCCAGGAAGACATTCCTACGCATATAATTGAGAGTATTAAAGCAATGATTGATATCAGGTTGATTAATTTCGACTTCTTCCATAGCAAGCCAACCAGTGATGTTACACCCAGCACAACAATGACAACAAAAGTTATATTTGCGAACTCTTCATGTTCTTCAATAAGGTTTTTGCTAATACCCTGCATATTTTCAACCGTTTCCTCTGCTGCTTCCCCCGTACTAAAGGCAACAATTCCACCCAGTGATGCTATAAGCAAAACAAAATAGGCAGCCATCTTTGTATGATGGCTTTTAGTAGCCATTCCATATATTAACACCAGCGTGCCAAGAATGGAACCATAAATAGGCAAGTGAGTGATCATCAAATGCAAATGTGTAGGGTCCATATTCTTTTTCTATAAAGTTTCAAAGAATGCCACCGTTAAACAATGACATGCATCAATCCTTAAGCTGATCCAGAACAGTATATTTCATATTGGGTATTAAAAGAAAGGATGAATGGAGTTGGTTTTATGCCGGTGCAGCCACTGGTTGCCTTTATACATTAACCAGGCGCTACCTGCACCAACAAGAGCACCAGCTGCCACATCAGTAGGATAATGGACACCCAGGTACATTCATGAATAGCCAACTGTGCATGCCCAGGAATATGCAGGAATTGCTACCCACCATTTTGGACCAGGCTAATGTAAGCGAAGTTGCCCTCGCAAACGCTTCTGAGGTATGGCCTGATGGAAAAGAGGGGGCTCCTCCGGTACCTGCCGGCGGGCGGCAGAATATTATGAAAAGATGTATACTTATTTTACCAGTTAACAATCACAAAAGGAGTTTCAGTCGGCCAGGGTTCAGGAATGGTGCGGTATAAATAAAGGCTTGTTTAATTCTTCCATCAATATGTCGGCCATACTGTGCCTGAACCAACGGGAAACCATACCCCTGTTATAGGCGCCAAGAACAACCATCAATTGTTCTTTATTGTTTTTTAGATCACTAACAATTCTATTTTCTGCCTCGCCCCTTAAAACGGTGAATACTGCTTTCGGGAAATGACGTTTCATAAATTCCTTCATAAGATGATTGTCGGGCACATGCAGGGTATCTTCGATGGCTTTAACTGAAACAACCTCCACTTTCAGTTCAGGAAGACCTGCAAACAGGTAACTGAATGCTTTGATAGCATATACCGAGGCAGCTTCTCCGTCATACAACAAAACGGCCTTTTCAAAAGGGGTGAATTTTTTGGGAACTACCAGTACAGGGCATTGCACTTCGCTCAACAGATCTCGAATAAACCGTGTAGGCAATTTTTCTTCGTAATGGGTAAGCGTTTCCTTGCTTTCAATCACCAGCAGATCGGCAAAAATACTTTCATGCAGTAATTCATGGATAGCAATGTTCCTGTCATGATGCACTGCATAATTTACGCCTGCTTCCTCGCAGGCTTTGCTAAACTGTTGGGTAGCTTCTTCACGTGCTTGCTCATCGGATTTTTGCAACCTGGCCATCTTTTCTTCGTTAACAAACCCCCTGCCATCTACCAGCTCATATATTTTGTAACTGTGGTAAGTGAAATCATCCAAAAAGACACCTACCAGGTGCGATCCCGTTTGCTTTGCAATATGAACAGCATATTCGGTACTGCTATCAGAATATTTTAACCCGTCAATTACCGCAATTATCTTTTTCATATTGGCATTATTTATGGTGTGCAATAAAAACCGGAACGTTAATGGTTTTAATAATTATTTCGGCAGTGCTGGCTCTGAATAATCCAGAAAGCATATTTCGCTCAAAAGCTCCCATTACCACAAATACATTTTTCTTTTCCGGTAAATAACCAAACAATTCATCAGCAACCAGCACTTTTTTCATATTACATGTTTTTGTTAATTTGTTTACCAAATTTCAACCCGTTCTTCTTTTTTCCATCTTAATTGACGGGCAAGGTTTTCAATTACGTTATTGATCGCGTCTTCTATTGACTCACCTCTTTCTCTGCAGAACAAAGAAGTATTTTGAATAAATACCCGTCCTTCCATTTCGTATTTATCCTTCTTGTTACTATCAATTTTCCTTAAAAACACTTCCAACCCGGCAATACGGTTAAATACCTTTTCAAGACGGGCAAACCTGTTATGTAACAGTCTATCCAGACCCACATCCAGCCTCACATCCGGTGATTTGAATTTTAATTTCATAACAATATGTTTTGCTGATAAAATGTGTTTACTTTCTAAAGTTATTACCATTAAAGCGTGTCTGCCGCTGACATACATCAACAGACAGGATGATGTATGTCATTTTACCCGACCTTCATAATAAATACCTTTTGATTAGAAAATAAACCAGACATGTCAGGTAAAGTAACACGCGCAGAAGGTATAACAGGGTTATCTGAAAAGAATATCCCGGGCCTTCAACAGCAGCATGGTAAAAATATTTTTCAATACGAAAAACCCAGACAGCTATACCAGGTATTTATGGATATTGTCAGGGAACCGATGTTCCTGTTGTTGTTACTGGCTTGTATTATTTATTTTTTATTGGGGCAGCTGGCTGAAGGGTTTATGATGTTGATAGCTACCTGTTTTGTAGCAACCATTTCGCTTTACCAGGATATCAGAAGTACAAAGGCACTGGAAGCACTGAAACAATTTACAGAACCAATGGTGACCGTGATCAGGGATGGAATTGAAAAAAACATACAGACCCGTGAACTGGTGCCGGGCGATGTAATAAAACTGGAAGAAGGAAATAAGATCCCCGCAGATGCCATCATTATCCAGGCAAACGATCTAACGGTCAACGAGTCCATTATTACCGGGGAAAGTATTCCGGTAGAGAAGGATGAAACAACAGGCCACAATGCTGTATACCAGGGCGCCACTATTAACTCTGGTCTGTGCTATGCATCTGTATCAGCCACCGGCAATAGCACCGTATTGGGAAAATTAGGGAAAGTAATAACTGCCATTACAGTACCCAAAACCCTGTTACAGCTGCAGGTAAATAAGTTTGTAAGGCAACTGGCTGTTTTTGGGATAAGCGCTTTCCTGGTGATCTGGGCTATCAATTTTATCAAGACCGGCTTATGGGTAGAAAGCCTTTTGTTTGCACTTACCCTGGCAATGGCAGCCGTGCCTGAAGAAATACCGGTAGCGCTAACCTCCTTTATGGCCCTGGGCGCCTGGCAAATGAGTAAACTGGGCATCATATCCCGGCAGCCCCAGATCATCGAAAACCTGGGCTCTGTTAACGTCATATGCCTTGATAAGACCGGCACCATTACCGAGAACCAAATGACCGTAAAGGCTATCTATGATTTTGAAAAAGATGTATTGATTGATACAGGGCCGGAATGGAAAAATTCACTTGTTCTACAGTATGCCATGCTGGCCAGTGAGCGAAATCCTTTTGATGCCATGGAGAAGGCCATACAGGAAGCGAATATGCAATACATAATACATCCTTATTGGAGAACATTAACCCAGGTATATGAATACCCACTTCAGGGCCGGCCTCCTATGATGACCCACGTCTACAGCAAGAACAATCATTATATAGCTGCAGCCAAAGGCGCACCGGAAAGGATCGTACAGGTAAGTAATCTCAGGGACAATCAACGGCAACAAATCACCCGCTATGCAACGGAACAGGCCGAAAAAGGATACCGTGTTATCGGCGTGGCTAGCGCCATTCGTAAAGACAAGCCTTTCCCTGAAACCCAGGATGCATTCAACTGGCAGTTTGAAGGGCTATTGTGTTTATATGATCCACCCAGGAAAAACATCAATCAGGTAATTAAACAATTATATGAAGCACACATAGATGTAAAGTTGCTAACAGGCGACTATGCTGAAACAGCCGTAAATATTTGTAAGCAAACTGGCATAAAGGGGTATTTAAGATATATTACCGGCGACCAGATTTTGGCGATGAAAGAAGACGAATTAAAAAAATCGGTGGAAGAGGTCAGCCTGTTTGTAAGAATGTTCCCTGAAGCAAAGCTTCAGGTGATAAACGCCCTGAAAAACAATGGACATATTGTTGCCATGACAGGAGATGGCGTAAACGATGCACCTGCATTAAAGGCATCGGACATTGGCATTGCATTGGGTAAAAAAGGAACAGAAATGGCCAAACAGGCCGCTGATCTGATAATAACAGATGATGACCTGGGAAAGGTCGTGGAAGCCATCAGGCAGGGCAGAAAAATTTTCAGCAACCTGAAAAAAGCCATCCGCTATATCATCTCAATTCACATTCCCATTATTCTTACCGCCTCTGTACCTCTGTTACTCGGCTGGAAATACCCAAACATTTTCACCCCCATACATATTATCTTTCTTGAATTGATCATGGGGCCAACCTGTTCCATTTTCTTTGAACGGGAACCGGTTGAAGAAAATATAATGGCACTGCCACCTCGTAGAAGAACTATAAGCCTTTTTGAACAGGATGAACTGCTCATTAGTATCGTACAGGGTCTGATGATAACCACAGGGGTATTATGGTTGTATCACTTTTCTATGAACAATGGCGCTTCCATCAGCCACACCAGGACCCTCGTTTTCACCACCCTTGTCATCAGCAATATTTTCTTAACGTTTACCAACCGGTCGTTTATGCAAAATTTTACCAAAACAATTCATTATAAAAACAAGCTGGCACCTTGGGTATTGCTGATCTCGGTTTTATTTCTAATTGTTATAAACCTCGTTCCTGCCATACAATCAATTTTTGGGTTGTCAACCATTACTTTCACCAATCTATTGTTATGTACGGGTGTCGCTTTTGTTGCGGTTATTTGGTTTGAGATATACAAGACAAACCTGTATAAACCTGAACAGCCGTTTATAAGAAAAAAGCGCTAACAGGTTAAATGCGGTTAGCTTAGCTACCGAAATAATAAGCCAAACGTGAATCAAAAAATATATAAGATTGGTTTCTGGTCAGGGCTGACTGCCTTTGCTTCAGCACTGGCATATGTTATCGTGCAGTTACTACAGCTTGCCGGCATTCTTCATTATCCAGAGGATGAAGTTTTAATTTATGGGACTTCGCTTTGCATAGTTATACCATTTCTTCTTGAAATACTTGCACTTCATTACATAACACCGGACGAGAAAAAATTTTGGAGTCATGCAGCGGTTATCTTTTCAGTCATTTATTCCATTTTTGTCACGGCTAATTATGTTGTTCAATTATCGACAGTAATCCCTGCGAAGCTCAGAGGTGCTTCGACCGACATACATCTGCTTGAACAAACGCCTCATTCTTTGTTTTGGGATTTTGATGCGATAGGATACATCTTTATGGGTTTGACAATGTTGATAGCTATCCCAGCAATTGAGAAACAAGGCTTTCAGAAATGGGTCAGGATTTCTTTGTTAGCGAATGCAGTTGTTACACCGTTGATTTCATTTGTGTATTTTTCCCCGACTTATTCAGAGAATTTGTTAGCCCTGGGGTTTCCCTGGGGAATTACAGCACCATTGGCGATGTTGATGCTCGCAATCATGTTCAAAAAGAATAGCAAAACCAATTATACATGAGCAATCATTTATATTGCTGATCTCGATTCTATTTAATAGTTATCGTTAAAACAAAAAGAGTATGTACCAGTCCGTAATACTCTTTTTAACACCATATAACCCTACTCATTTACCAGGATCACCTTCAGTGTCTTCTCAACATCAGCATGTTGAAAAGTATCATATGCCTGTAGCACATTGGCTATCGGGAACCGGTGCGTGATCAGTTTGCCAGGCTCCAGCTTATGTGAGCATACTGTTTTCAGCAACATGGGCGTGGTGACCGTATCTACCAGCCTGGTGGTAATGGTAATATTGTGCGACCAGAGTTTTTCCAAATGAAGGGAGGCGCTTTTACCATGGACGCCTATATTGGCAATATGGCCACCGGGCGACACTATCGATTCGCACAGCTCAAAAGTAGCGGGTACGCCCACGGCTTCAATAACCACATCGGCTCCTTTATTACCAGTGAGTTGATATATACGTTTTATTGCATCCTCATTCCGGTTATTGATTGTTTGTGTAGCGCCGAATTGCCTTGAAACAGCCAGCCGGTTATCATCCTGGTCTATCATAATTATTTCGGCCGGGGTATAAAATTGTGCAGTGAGTAGTGCTGCCAACCCGATAGGGCCCGCCCCTACTATCGCCACTGTATCACCTGGCTTTACCTGGCCGTTAAGCACGCCACATTCAAAGCCGGTAGGTAGAATATCACTTAACATCACCAGCGCTTCTTCGTTGGCATTGTCCGGGATGTGATAAAGGCTGTTGTCGGCATGGGGAATTCTCACATATTCAGCCTGTGTTCCATCAATCAGGTGGCCCAATATCCAGCCGCCATCTTCGCAATGGGAATACATGCCCTTTTTACAGTATTCACATTTGCCACAGGAGGTAATGCAGGAGATCAGCACGCGGTCGCCTTTCTTAAAACCGGTGACAGCGGTCCCCACTTCTTCGATGACACCAACACCTTCATGCCCCAGGATCCTACCATCTGTTACTTCAGGCACATCACCTTTAAGAATATGCAGATCAGTACCACAAATAGTAGTTTTATTGATCTTTACAATTGCGTCGGTAGGTTTAATTAAGGTAGGCTTTGGCATTTCTTCCCAGTTCTTTTTACCGGGTCCATGATAAACTAATGCTTTCATAACACTCAGTTTGATCTTGAATAATTAGTGATTACCAATCAAAGGTGTTATTAATATTGTAGAAAAATGGTAAGAGCAGTCAATTGCAGTCATGACCCTCGTCATTACCTACTTATTGAACAGCCACATTTTGTTTGTTAACTTTTGCCTTTAACACAATTGATATCTCTCAAATAACCTGCCGCCATGACGAAATTCATAACGGTTACTGATAAATGTTTGGGAAAAGGCACAATACAATAGCTAGCTTTAAGTTGTATGGAAAACATGCATAATAACCACTACTCATTATTAAAGCCTCTGCAAATCACCCTGTTCGGTGCACTGTTGCTATATTTTGGCAGCACCTTGTTTATTCCCATTTGTTATGGGTTGCTGATCGCTGTGATATTGTTTCCATTTTGCAAATGGCTCGAACGGCATCGGTGGCCGCGCAGCCTGGCAATTACAGCAGGGCTGCTGCTCGTCTTTATTATTTTTAGTATTATTATCAGTTTATTGTTCATTGAGATCGACGTGTTACGGAAAGAGGTTCCGGAATTAATGGTTAAAGCAAAGCCATCGCTTGTGCAACTACAGCTTTGGATTGAATCTGCCCTGGGTTTATCAGTGGCATCGCAAAACGAGTGGTGGCAGCAGTTGTTGCATAATTTATCCGGTAATTCAAGTAATATTTTACAATCAATAATTGCGGCAACAGCGGGCGGATTATTCACCTTATTTCTGGTGCCCATGTATGCAGCTTTGTTTTTACACAACCGGGAAACATTTGTTCAATTCCTTGTTAAACTAATCGGCGGCGGCCACCGGCAACAACTGCAGGTTATTTTGGCAGAAACCATTAACACTTACTTTCATTTCATAAAAGGCATGGTCCTGGTTTACCTGATCGTGGGGGCGCTGAACAGCATTGGATTACTGGCGTTGGGCATTCCCCATGCCATACTCTTTGGCATGCTTACAGCTATTATGACCATTATACCCTATGTGGGCATTGTCATCAGCGCCTTATTGCCCATCTCTATTGCCTGGATCACAAAAGATTCCATCTGGTATCCCATAGGTGTAGTAGCTATTTTCACCTTTGTACAGTACCTGGAAGCGAACATAATTTTTCCTAAAGTAGTGGCTACCCAGTTAAAGGTAAGTACCTGGGCTACCCTGGTGGCTATTGTCGCAGGCGGTCTCTTATGGGGTGTATCGGGGATGATCCTGTTCATTCCATTTATAGGTATTCTTAAAATTATTACTGAACACATCCCGGAATGGGGAGCGCTTAATGTTTTACTGGGTCGGGATTTAAATGTAATAGAAGAGATCAATGTAAAAGAGAATCCGTCGTTTAAAAAGAAGAATATACAACAAGTTATAAAATGAACTGGTGACAAATCTCAACCTGGCATATGATGGTGATCTATGGCAATGGCTACTGGTATATTTAACTTCAACTATCATTTATTAATAACCAAAAAACAAAGGAGGATGTATGTCTACAAGAGAATTATCCAGAAGAGGGCAATCATTCCCGGCATTATTTGATGATTTTTTCAGACCATGGAATGAATGGTTTGGAATGGGAAAAAGCCTGACAACCCCTGCTGTAAACATTATCGATAACAAAAATCATTATGAAGTATCGGTTGGTGCTCCCGGCCTGAAGAAAAATGATTTTAATATTGATGTGGAAGACAATATGCTGACGATTAGTTGCGAAAAAGAAGAAAAGAAGGAAGAAAAAGATGAACGTTATACGCGCAAGGAATACAATTATACTTCTTTTCGTCGCAGTTTTACATTGCCTGAAGAAGTTATTAAAGACAAGATTGAAGCAGTATATGAAGATGGTGTGTTACGCATCATGCTTCCAAAAACAGAAGAGGCTAAAAAAGCAACTTTATCAAAACATATCACCGTTAAATGAGCGCAGTTGGCGTTGTTTTTTCCTAAGTCCCGCTATTGGGTTGGCGGGACCTTTTTATTGGCAATAACCGGATAGTTACAAAAAACCGTCCCGATTAATCGGGACGGCTGTATAACACCTAAAAAAAGACAACATTTTATGTAACTATTAGTTTTTCTTTCCCTTCCGCCTTTTTAATATTTTCAATGCCCTTTAGCAATGCATCGGCATTAAATGAAATACTGTCGATTCCCTGCTGAACCAGGAATTGTGCAAATTCCGGAAAATCGCTTGGCGCCTGACCGCATAGGCCAATCTTTTTTCCAGCGGCTTTCGCTTTTTGTATCACCATAGTCATCATTTGTTTTGCCGCATCATTCTGTTCACTGAACAAGCCGCTCACGATAGCTGAATCCCGGTCTATTCCCAATGTAAGCTGGGTGAGGTCATTAGAGCCAATGGAAAATCCGTCGAAGATTGCTGCAAATTGTTCCGCCAACAACACATTACTAGGAATTTCCGCCATAACATAGATTTCTAGTGAAGGGTCCATGTCCCGGTTCAACCCGTTTGCTTTCATTACCTCGATCACTTTTTTTCCTTCCTCTACCGTTCTACAGAATGGGATCATCACTTTTACATTGGTAAGTCCCATTATAGTACGAACGGTTTTTATGGCTTCGCATTCCAGCCGGAAACCTTCCCGGTAACGATCATTGTAATACCTCGATGCACCCCTGAAACCAAGCATGGGATTTTCTTCTTTCGGCTCAAACTTTGCACCGCCAACCAGGTTGGCATATTCATTGGTCTTGAAATCACTCAAGCGTACAATCACATCTTTGGGATAAAAGGCGGCGGCAATAGTGGCGATACCCTGGGCCAGTTTATCAACGAAATACTGTTCCTTGTCAGGGTAATGGTGCGTAAGTAGCTCGATGCGGTCCTTTGTAGCCTGGTCCTGTAAGTCATTGAATTTTACAAGAGCCATGGGATGTACCTGCACAAAATGCGTTATAATAAACTCAATGCGCATCAGCCCCACGCCGCTGTTTGGATAAAACGACAGGGAGAATGCCTTCTCAGGATCGCCTACAATAAGCATAGGCTGTGTATTTTCTGGCAATTTCAGATTGCTGAAATCATGTTCTATTTCCTTATACTTCAATTCGCCCTGATAAATAAAACCGGTTTTTCCTTCACAGCAGGAGACGGTGATTTTTTCACCATCACGGATCATTTGCGTTGCATTACCGGTACCAACTACTGCCGGAACCCCCAGTTCCCGGGCAACAATAGAAGCATGGCTGGTACGGCCACCTTTATCTGTAATGATAGCAGCCGCTTTCTTAAGTATGGGATCCCAGTCAGGGCTGGTTATTTCTGTAACTACAATTTCACCTTTTTGTAATTTATCAGCTTCAGCAGGTGAGCGTAAAACCCTTGCAACACCTGTAGTTATTTTTGACCCTATAGCTTCGCCTTGCGCCAGCAAAACGCTTTTGTTTTCCAACTGATATTCATTTACCAACGCAGGATTTTTCTGCGCATGGATGGTTTCAGGCCGTGCCTGAACTATAAAAAGTTCATTGGTAATACCATCTTTGGCCCATTCAATATCCATTGGCCGCCTGTAATGATCTTCGATTAGTTGGGCCCATTGCGCTATTCGGGTAACTTCTTCGTCTTTCAATACAAATTCTTCTCTTTTGTTGGCCGGTGTTTCAATATTTATGGTGGCTGAATACTCGCTTGTTGAATAGATCATGGTCTTTGCTTTCTCACCCAGTGTTTTTTGAACAATGGCGCGCTTTCCCCGCTGCAACATTGGTTTAAACACCAAAAATTCATCAGGTGTTACCGTTCCCTGCACAATGTTTTCCCCCAGACCCCATACTCCGCTTATATGAATAATATCCCTGAATCCCGATTCAGGCTCCAACGTAAAACAAACACCTGAACATGCTTTATCAGAACGTACCATCTTTTGAACGCCAACAGACAATGCAATTCTATCATGACTGAAATGATTATCCTCCCTATATTTTATAGCCCGGTCGGTATATAGTGAAGCAAAACATTTATGAACGGCCAGCATCAATTTATCTTCTCCCAGGATATTAAGATATGATTCATGTTGACCAGCAAAGCTGGCCTCCGGAAGGTCTTCCGCCGTGGCGCTTGACCGGACGGCTACTTCAATATCGGTATTGCCACATAGGTTCTTATACTCCTGTTTAATTGCATTGGTTAATTCATCCGGCAGGGAAGCATTCAAAATAAGGCATCTGGCCTGTTTGCCAATATAGTCGAGGTTTGAATATTCTTCTCTGTCTAAAAGCGCCAATAACTCATTTAATTTATCCCGAAGCTGGTTTCCGTCTATAAAAAGCCAGAAAGCGTCTGCCGTGGTTGCAAAACCTGGCGGTATGGCCACTTTTTTATCGGCCAGTTGGTTAAACAACTCACCCAGGGAGGCATTCTTTCCACCAACCCGGGCCACATCATTAATGCTGATGTCGTTAAACTTCATAATCAATGATTCCATAAAAAATAATTTATAATCAGGCAATGCCTAATTAATGATGAGCAATAAATACCGGTAGGTTTATTGTTTCTACAATCAATTCAGCCGTGCTTTGTTTGAAGAAATCAGAAATCATACTGCGACCAAAGGCTCCCATTACTACAAACACATTTTGTTTTCCATGCAGGTAACTATACAGCTCATTGCCGATATTCCCGCTAAGACGGTGATAACCTATGGCGGAATAATGCATCTGAAGCAATTCTCCTACCCTTTCGCTTTCAACAATTGGTTGATTATCTTTTTCATTTACCTGCAGAATGGTGATATTTTTATCAGTTAGTTCAGGAAAGAGATAGGTAAATTGTTTAATGGCAAAAACTGCCGACTGGCTGCCATCATACGCAAATACGATCTCATCGATGGTATTGAAACTAAATGGCGCAATCACAACGGGACATTCACTCTTTGTCAACACTTCCTTTATAAAAACGGTTGGCGTTCTTTCTTTTTTTGATCTTAACGACATTTCAGGGTCAACAATAAGCAGGTCGGCAAAGCGGCTTTCTTTAATTATTCCGCTAATGGGTAAGCCCTGGTCGAAATGAATGGCACAGTTTGTCTGTTTTTTTCTGCATACATCTGTAAAAAGATGTATGTTCTTATCATATTGATTTACTATTTCTTTTGTTCCAGGCAACACTTCAATGCCACTCTCACTTACCGATTCTGTAACCGGCGCCTTTGCCGTTTCCCCGTCTTCAAGAAAAATCCCAATCAATTTTGAATTGGTCAATTTTGCCATATAGCAGGCAAAATCCAATACGTTCAAATTTATCATGTTGACATCAATCGCAATCAGGATCTTTTCCATAAAAGAATTTTTAATTTATATGAATCTACTAAGGAAGTGAAGGAAAAGCTATGACTGTAGTTGGAATGAACACTGATAATAATCATGGGCATTAAGAAAAAACAGGCAACCACACCATGTGTTTAGTCGGTTTTGCCATGTTGATTGAAATTATAATCTATAAACCATATCTAAAAAGCAAATACTTCTTCCAGCATAAGATCGTTCCCAACGCTGGTAACACCAGGTGCGGCCCTGGCAGCATTCTCAGCATCGTCATATTAGGCCATTGGGCGGCATAGTTAGCCGGTTACAGGAGCATTATTATATAGCTTTTTGATAGTTGTCATGTAGTTGCAGACAGGTTTACCTTGTATGTAATTTTACTTGGCATTGGCCATTCGGTAACGCCCTATATGAATGATACACATCAGTACCAGTTGTGATATCCCTCATTTTTATTGCAAACCAAATACCATTTCTTTGAAGAAATTTTGTATATGGGTACCGACAATTTCATTGAAAAACTGGCCTCACAATTTGGCCAAAGTGCAACTGTGAAAAATGTGTACGGTGAACCAGTGCACTCAGGCAATAAAACCATAATACCAGTTGCCCAAATAGCTTATGGCTGTGGCGGGGGCTATGAACAGGGTAAAAAGAAATTAAATCAGTTGAAAGAACCTATAAATACAACAGATGATACTATGGAAGAAGGTGCAGGTGGTGGTGGAGGAATGTACGCCAAAGCAAAGGGAGTTTATGAAATAACCCCTACCTGTACGCGGTTTATCCCTGCTTCGGGTCACAAAATCCTGGTTACCGGGCTGTTGATCGGTTTTGTTTTACGTGGATTGTTTTCACGTAAGTGAAATAGCAACAATTTATTAGACAAGGTAAAGTGAATTGAATACTCTGGATAAAACATTTCCTAATAGCACGGGCATTTGCCGGAACTTGGTATGCAACATGGGAATGGGTTTTAGATAAACTTGACAAGTTCTTTATTAATAAATGAAAAGATATTTAATCAGGGTAAAATGATAAATTCTAAACACATCGCAGGGCTAATTGGTCCTGCTATTATTGTAATCACCATATCCGAAATACGCAATGCTCACATCTGGGCAGGCAATACTGCCGCCGGTGTTTATCTTAATGGTACTTTGTTATTTATAGCCGGACTTTCCATTATCCGCTCCCATAATCATTGGATGCCAGGTTGGCCGGTTATCATAACGCTCTCCGGTTGGTTTGTTATGTTATTAGGCCTGCTCAGGATGTTTGCACCTGAGCTGCAACTGGAGGTCGCAAAAAATACCACCGCTGTAATAGCAGGAGCAATGTTTGTTCTTACCATTGGCATTTTTCTAACCTTCAAAGCTTATTCAAAAAAAACACATTTTACAAAAGAATAGAATGAAGATATATTCTTCTTTTGCATCACGACCAAGATACTTTCAATAGCACGCTTGCCTGTCATGCTCCTGCAGGCGCTTACCATCAATTACAAAACAATTCCAATTGGGAATGAAACCATCCAGGCCTACGCCTAATCTCTTTTACTTCATCGCCAACTCATTGGTCCTTTTTTTTTATCGGGCCATACTTCGCCAAGCGTTTCACTTTCATACAACACACCTGCTTTCATCACAACTAACTGTGCTGCCCGGCTTGATCGGTAACTGTGCCATTCCAGCGAAAGTGCAGATCAAAAGAAATGTGGCCAGCCAGAGTGCCATTCCTGGATTTTTCATCAATTGTAAGATTGATTATATTTTTATAAATATCTCCATCGCACCTTGATCGAATTGCTGGCTTTAAGTTAAACTTGCAAAAGGCATTTAAATAAAGCTGCGAATGCTATAGGGCTGGTCACCCAATATATCCATTTGAAAATTTGAGTTTCTAATATATGCGTAAATTTTTGAATTTCCGATAATTCATTAATGAAGTGGTTCGATAATTGTCCAGCCGGCCAGACGAAAAGGATGGAAAATATCACCAATGCTTATAAAAGGTGGCTGTCATCAAGGATTTGTTTATTGATCCCATCGAATTTTGAAATCAGATCATCCAGCTTTGCCTGCTGTTTTTTGATGGTTTTAGGTCTTATGTAAAACCAGTTAAAAATGAACCAGGTTAATGTAACTGCATAGGTAATTATTCCTGCTGTCATTGTCATGCGCGAGGTGTATTCATACATATACAAACAAATACCGGTCATAAGCATAGCGAAATATAAATTCATCATGGTATGTTGTAAAAACCGTTGTTTACCTTTTATAATGATCAGTTTTTGCAGGTAGTGGGTATTGTCGCTTGTATTGTCGATTTTGTTGAACAGTGCAGCCATTTTATTATAAACAAACAGGTAAATAACCATGGCTAAAACAGTTATTACTATTCCCATTTTAGTGGTGATGAACTTTGGCTGATAATAATACCATACAAAACCAATAAACAAACTTGTTGCAATCAGTAGAATATTGGTCATTATAAGTCTTCTGATATTTGATTGTTTGAATTGGTGCAACCGGTTCACTAAATCCTTCATGTCGGGCTCGATTACAGGTTGCTGTTTCCACAAGTCCTTGAAATTTATATTACTGCTCATGAGCATGGGCTTTAAATTTTTGAGATAATTTTTCCTTGATCCTGTGAATCTTTACCCTGATGTTTGCTTCTGAAAGTCCTGTAATGCTGGCTATTTCGGACTGTTTAACATCTTCTAGCTCTAATGAAATAATGATACGGTCCGTTTCGGGTAGTTCGGCAATACATTGATACAGGAACCGGATCTGAGGTTCAATAGAGGATTGTTTTTCGTCTTTCAAATCATCGGGTAATGCTGCTTTGGGGGTACGTTTATCTTTCTCAATTTGCCTTAAACAATTGTTTGTCGCAATTCTGAATATCCAGGTTCCGACAGCTGATTCATGCTTGAATTTGGGAAGCTGTTGCCAAACAATGATAAAGGTTTCCTGTGCAATGTCTTTAGCCCAATCGAAATCGTTCACATATCCCAGACATAATCGAAAGATCTTTTGCCAGTATATTTTGTAGATTTCGTCAAATGTCATTTTTTGCTATGCTTGTTTTTAAGGGAAAAGGCTTGGTAAGGGCCATCAATACAACAATGAAAAGGGTGCTGGTTATAATGGCCTATCGGCAATAATAAGAACAATGGAGCAGGGAAGAAATTTGCTTTTCATATTTTTTATTTTATAAAACCGGTCAATTGATCTTGATACCATTCTTTATCATCGAACATGATGAAATGAAGGGCTTTTGAGGAGTACTGTAATTGGGCGTCTTTTAAATTTTTATATTGCTCTTCAATGGCTGATTTTAATCGGGTAAACGGGTTTTCAAGCAAGATCAATGCGGGGCATTGGATGGACCTGAGTTTTTCTCTCAAATCGGTGTTTAAAAAGTCGCAAAATAAGCCGGCAAATGTTTTTCTGTCTGATTGCATTGTCCAGCTAATCACCTTTTTTTGGCTTAATGTATCGGCTACAAGCCCGGCAATATTCGATTTTTGCATTTGTTCAAATTGATCATTGGTTATGGCGGTAAATTGATTGATCACGGGAGTGCAATCATTGTTTTCTTTTGGTTTGAATGTGGGGTTCCGGAGAGCGGACAGGCAAGGTAGCGCATCCACTACAATTATTTTTCCAATAAGCTGGGGATAATCGGCAGCAATAGCTAACGTTAATCCGCCGCCCACACTATGTCCTATTATTATGGGTTTTTGAATGTTGTTTTCCCTGATATACCTGGCAATCTGATTTTCCCAGTTGGTGAAGGTTGCTTCAGGTTGCGGTTGTGTGCCTGCAAAGCCGGCCATGGTTAACGTGTAGCAGGTGTAATTTTTTTCAAATTTTTCTACAGTCTGATTCCATACTTCACCTGAACAACCTAAGCCGGGTATAAAGAGGATAGCCTGTTTGCCCTGCCCGCTTTTCTTCACTTCAAAGGGCCTCGTGGGTGTTGTTTGACCGAATACATTCGTACAAAGAGCGGTAAATAATATAACAATAATAAGCCATGTATGCTTTTTCATTTTCTGTAGATTTGATTGTTAATTTGTTTGATTCTACCTTTTGATACACAGCCGGACAAAATGTTACAGGAGATTTTGAAAAAATTACGCTTTCCAGGTAAGGTAAAGAATCATTACATCTGGAAATCTGTTTCAAAGAACAGAAAGCAATGCATGAAGAAGCTTTTTATTAAAGTAAAACGGAGTTATCGGAAAGGGGGATTTGCAACGTATTATGGATGGTAAGTAATTTTAGCAAGAGCCTTGAAACGAAATCAGCGTATCATGGCTTTTTTGCTCAATAGTAAACATATGTTATTAAAATTAACTATTTCACATAAAGGGAATAGTCACATCGATGCCTAATTGAATTGTACTTTCAATTTTCGTACAATCTGCTTTTCCGATCGATCCAATCCAACCTGATAAGATAAAGGCCTTTGTCTTTTAATTTTAATTTCGCATCACCTGCAGCAGGTACTGCAATAGTCTCATCATGATTGTCTGGATAGAAAAATCCGCAATTTCATGTGTGGTGCTACCGGTTTGCCATCAAAAAAGACGCCTCCGCTGCTCAAAAAGCCACTCAAACAATCCCGGCTCATTATAAGCTTTGCTCCAGATGTTGTGTTTAAGCCCAGGGTATTCTGTGTAAATGGGCGTGCCGTTAAATTTTTTGAGTGCGGCAATCATTAACCGGGAATATTTGACTTCATTTACATCATCCTGGTCGCCGTGAAAGGCCCAAATAGGCGTTTGATAAATAAGCCTGGCCCTTGCTGTGTCTGCTACCGAACAAATGGGTATAGCGGCTGCGAACAAATGCGGGCGGCGTGTTAAAAGATCAAAGGTCCCTTCGCCACCCATGGAGTAGCCGGTGATGTATACCCGTTTTCTGTCAATAGGTAATTGTTTGATCAATGAATCCAGGGTAGCTAACGCGGCCTGTGCACTTCGTGTAGGTAGCTCGGTGGTTTGTATGTTTTCAGGGAAATGGGGAAATTTAACCCATACGTCGTTTTTAGGGCACTGTGGTATAAGAATAAAACAAGGATATTTTTCTCTGCCTGCAGTATCTGTCAATGCTTTCGGCACCCCTGTTAGTTGCGTTTCATTATCTGTGCCGCGCTGCCCCGCTCCATGTAAAAAAAGTACAAGCGGATATTGCTTGTGTTTGTTGTAGTGTAACGGATATAAAAGGCGGTAAGGTAGGCTATCTTTACCTGTTGTATACACCGCTTTTGTAAAAGACAGCACTGGTTGTGCTTTTATCCCCAGGCAAGCCGCCAGCAAAAAAACAAAAATGACAAGGTATGATTTCATATTAAAGGACTTCCGTATGCCGGTTTGGGAAGTTATGCTTTTTTAGTCAAGTCGCGTCTTAATTGTTTTTTTATCTTATTCAAAATTCCATATAACATAATAGGAGCAACCCATTTAGCAATAAATGAATCCTTGCGTTTTTGGCGGCCTACTTTAAACATCAATGTTAATATTGCGCTAACCAATAACCAAAGAAACATATTCGGTGATTGTTTAGATCCTTGCACTTCAATGTTCCTGGATGGTTGTATTTTATATGTAGTTTCCATACTCAGCTACTTTAAATTACTATTCAAAATACAGTAAAACATATGCCACCGTAAGCCCAACTTACTGTTTGAGTATGGACATAAAAAAAGGATCATAGTAAATGGTCCTCTTTTTATAAAGCTTATAAAGATGTGCCGATAGTAATTTTTTCAACCACTGAAGAACCTTGCTCTGTTCAAAAAGCATATAAGCTTTCGCAGGAAAAATGTCTAATCCAATTCTATTCTGGAAAGATAATGAGTAATCATACTTCACCATTATCAAGATGTGTTTTCTTATTTAGTTGGGGAAAATTATCCACGGGCCTCACAATAACTACTTCCTTTTCTTTTGTTGAAAGAGCCTCTGTCATCAGTCTTATCCGCTCTCTTATTTCCTCCAATTCGTGAAGTGGGGAGCTAAATTGCAGGGCCAATATAAATTTTCGCGTCTCATCAAGGACCATATTTTTCAATTCTACAGCAGACAGACCAGCATACCGGGAATCCATGTGACGATTTTTTTAAACTAACAGCAATACTTATTCCTGACATTTGCATTGAAGATCACTGCAAGTAATTTAGCGTTTTATTAAGATAGTAATAAATTAAACGCGGATCATTGCCATCCTCCGCCTAATGACCGGTAAAGTTGAACAACCGCCTGCAAACCCTGTAAATAGTCTGCAACCTGGTCCAGCCGGGCGCTTAAAAGGTTTTGTTGTGCGGTAAGTACTTCTGTATAATTTGCAAATCCATATTTTACCAGTTCCTGTGTGTAGGTGACCGATTTTTCAAGGTCCGTCAATTCGTTATTGCGGGTAGAGACCTTTGAAGTAGCCATCTGGTACGCATACATGGCGTCTGACACTTCCTGTCCGGCGATGAGTAATGTTTTCTCAAAACCTAACAATGCCTGGTCCTGTTGCTCATGGGCTGTTTCCCATCTTGCCCTATTTAAGCCCTGGTTAAACACAGGTTGGGTTAAACCTGTAGCCAGACTGCTTATCCACGACCCGGGTGAAAATAGATCATGAACAGTTAAATAACCACCGGATGCAGTTAATGACAGCGTTGGATAAAAGTAGGTGCGAGCCACATTGGTGAGTTCGAAATATTGTCTGAAAGTATGTTCTGCAGCTTGTACATCAGGTCTGTTTGCCAACAACTGTGCAGGTACACCGGTTTGTAATACAGCGGTAACCGGCTGATTGCTCCAAACACTTCGTTTTACGGGTCCCGGCGGGTCTCCAAGCAACAGGTTTAACTGGTTTTCTGTTTCCCTGATAGCTCGTTTAATATCTGGAATGGTGACTTCAGCTGCATATCGGCTGGCTTCGCTTTGCACTACCGCAGCACTGGTAACCACATCGGCTTTTTTTAATTCTTTCATTACCTCTACAGTTGCCTGCCGGCTGATAACAGTACGTTCGGTAATGGATAGCTGTTCATCCAATGCCAGCAAGTCATAATAATTGGAAGCGATATTGGCCACAAGGGCTGTCTGTACTGCATGTGCATTATCGTTTTCAGCGAGTGCCGCGGCCCGGCTCGCCCGGCGGCTACTTGTCAGCTTTCCCCAAATGTCAGCTTCCCAGGTCGTAGAAAAGGAACCCTGAAACTGGGGGCTGGCAGTCGTTTTTACAGCGTTATTGAGCGTGCTTGAATAACCAGAAGCCGTTACCCCTGCATTGGCATTCACACTGGGATAAATGAGCCGCCGGTTTTGCTGATAGGAAGCCTGCGCCTGCTGCACCCGCGAAAAAGCTATACGCAGGTCCGGACTGTTTGAAATGCCTTTCCCTATTAATTGTTGTAGCAATGTGTCGGTAAAAAGTTCATTCCAGTGCAGCGTAGCCAACGACGTTGTGTCTATGGTTTGGTGATCCCTGTACAAATAGTGAGTGTCCACCGCCGGAGACTTATAGGGCTTAGTTACTTTGCATGCTATTATGAACAGCATCGGCAATAAAAGCAGACTGCTTCCCGTCCTGTGTAATGGTTTATTGATGATCATAATAATTTCATTAGATAAGCGCATCTGCAGTAGTGTGTGCAGGTGCCGGCGCAACTGTTTTTCGGGTGAGCTTTTCCTGCAAAGCCTGAAATATGATAAATAAGGAAGGGGTAATAAAAAGTCCGAATAAAGTTCCGGTTAACATGCCGCCAACAGCGGCGATCCCAATAGAATGATTGCCATTGGCGCCCGCCCCGGTTGAAAATGCGAGCGGTAGCAATCCCAGAATGAAAGCAAATGAGGTCATTAAAATTGGGCGCAATCTTGCCTGTGCTCCATGGATAGCCGCCTCTCGTATACTCATCCCCTGCCCTCTTCTTTCTGCTGCATACTCAACAATCAGGATCGCATTCTTAGCTAGCAAACCTATCAGCATGATCAAGGTGATCTGTACATAAATATTATTGGCTACTCCAAACAACCAGGCAAAGGTGAAGGTGCCAGCCAGTCCTATGGGAATAGTTAGAAGAATGGCAAGTGGAAGAATATAACTTTCATACTGTGCACTGAGTAGCAGGTATACAAAGATCAAAGACAACAGAAAAATATAGATCGTCTGGCTGTTGCCTGCTAGCTCTTCCCTGCCAAGACCTGAAAATTCAAACCCATATCCCTGCGGTAACGTTGTTGCCGCTACTTGTTCAATAGCCTGAATGGCCTGCCCGGAACTGTAGCCTGCAGCAGGCGTACCATTGATGCTGATAGAGGTAAATAAATTGAAACGGGTAATGCTTTGCGGCCCATACGCAGGGGTTAGTGTAACAAACTCACTGATAGGGACCATTTGTGAATCGGGTGTTCGAACAAATACGCTTTGCAAACTTTCCGGTGTCAGCCGATACTCGGGTGAAGCCTGTACCATTACTCTGTACTGCTGACCGAACTCCGTAAAATTGGAAGCGTAAACACCGCCATAATATCCCTGCATGGCGCCGGTGATATCGGTCACATTCAGTCCGGCTTCTTTTACCTTGGCCACATTTATATTCATCAGGAATTGAGGAAAGTTGGGATTGAAAGAGGTCGTAGCAAACTGTATTTCGGGGCGCTGCGTTAAAGCGCTCAAAAAGTCTTTGCTGATCTTATAAAAAGTTGCAATGTCGCCACCGGTTTTATCCTGTAAATAAATTGAGAAGCCGTTACTGGCGCCAAAACCCTGTATGGTTGGTGGTGCGAAAAATTTTATTTCTGCCTCGGTAATATTGGCTGTTTTATCAAAAAGTTCCTTTATGATCGCCTGTACATTCCGCTTTCTTTCCGACCAGGGAGCCAACCGCATCACAACCATGCCATAATTACTACCGGCGCCGGATAATTGTCCTTTGCCGGTAACCACCAGGATATTCTGTATCTCGGGAATTGTTCTGGCGATATTTTGCACTTTCATCGCTGCAGAGTCTGTTCTTTGCAAGGATGCATCGGGTGGCAGGTTGATATTGCAATTTATTGTACCCAGGTCTTCATCTGGTACAAATCCGGTAGGCACTATACGAGACATAATGATAAGGACAATCGAAAAAGCTGCCAGCAGCACGAGTGGTATCCATTTTTTTCTGCTGAATATATTGATGGTGGTTGCATACCGTTGTGATAACGAGTCGAAAGAAGTGTTAAAAGCACTTGCAAAACGAGCAAAAAAGCTTTTCTTTTTTCCAGTAGCATTATGTTCTTTCAAAAAGATAGCGCAAAGTGCCGGACTGAGCGTTAAGGCATTGATAGCTGAAAGCACAATGGCAATAGCCAGGGTTAAACCAAATTGCTGGTAAAAAGTACCGGACGAACCGCCAATAAAACTTACCGGTACAAATACTGCTGCCATCACCAGGGTAATAGATACAATGGCTCCTGAGATCTCCTGCAAGGCATCCACACTTGCTTTTTTACCGGATGTATAACCGTTATCTAGCTTGGCATGTACGGCTTCCACTACTACAATAGCATCATCTACCACAATTCCTATTGCAAGGATCAATGCAAACAGCGTTAACAGGTTTATGGTAAATCCGAATATTTTCAGAAAGAAGAAAGTACCTATGATGGCAACGGGTACAGAGATCGCAGGAATAAGGGTTGAACGAATATCCTGCAGGAACACCAGGACTACCAGGAATACCAGGACAAAGGCTTCAAAAAGGGTATGTAATACCTTGTCTATGGACGCAGTGAGAAAACTATTCACGTTTTGCAGCACCACATAATGCAGGCCTTTGGGAAATGATTTACTGGCGTCGTCCAGCGCTTTGAGGGTTTTGGTTATTATCTGCCGGGCATTAGAACCTGCAACCTGTGCTACATCTATAGACACGGAGGTAAGTCCATTGGTATGCGTATTATTGAAATAGCTTAAGGCGCCCAATTCTATGCGGGCTATATCTTTCAACCTTAATAACCGGCTTCCGGCATTGGCTCTGATAATGATATTGCCAAACTCAGCAGGGTCAACCAGGGTGCCGGGATATTTAATTATGTATTGAAAATCCTGTCCGCCACGTTCTCCGAACTGACCAGGTGCTGCCTGTATATTTTGTTCCGCAAGTGCAGCCGATACATCGGCCGGTACCAATCCGTAACTGGCCATTACCTGCGGATTCAGCCAGATGCGCATCGCATACATCATCTGGCTGGGTGATGAAGCATCACCGATGCCCGGTATCCGCCTGATGACCGGCAATACATTTATCTCAACATAGCTTTGTACAAAACTGGCATCAAAAGAAGGATTATCGCTATACACAGATAGGATCAATAAGGTACTGGTTTGCTTTTTCTGCACGGTCACCCCACTACGAACAACTTCCTGCGGCAATAAAGAGGAAGCTCTTGATACCGCATTTTGAACATTGACCGCTGCCATATTGGGATCGCTACCCTGTTTAAAGCTCACAGTGATATTGGCAGAGCCATCATTTCCGGCAGAGGAACTGATGTAGTCCATATTTTCTACACCGTTGATCTGCTGTTCCAGTGGCACTATAACTGTTTTTAGCACAACATCAGCATTGGCGCCTGGATAAGAAGCCTGCACCTGTATGGTTGGTGGAGCTATATCCGGATATTGTGAAACTGGCAATGTTACCAAACCAATTATACCCAGGGTTACAATAATGATCGAGATCACAGTCGATAAAACCGGCCGCTCAATAAATCGCTGAAGCATAGGTGCTGTTTAAAAACAAATAATTAATGATTAATGTCGGCCAATTGTAATGGAGCTGGTATGGGTTTTATCAATAATCCTTCCCGTAAACTGGCAATGCCATCCGCCACAATGTGATCGCCAGGTCTGAGCCCTTCTTTTATTACAAAGAATTGTCCGGTAGTTGCCTGTGGTATTACTTCAACCGAATTAACTTTATTGTCATTATCTACACGGTAAACAAACAGTTTGCCCTGGATCTGATAGGTTGCTTTTTGCGGCACCAGCAAGGCGGTATCAATGCCCTGAGGAATGCGCACCACTGCGCTGCTTCCGCTGTGCACAAGACCATCGGGATTAGAAAATGTAGCGCGCATATTTATGGCGCCGGTTTGTGCATTGATCAATCCGCTGGCTGTTTCTATCTTGCCGGCATCAGGAAGCGGCATGCCATTGGCTAATAGAAGCGTTACAGGTGGAAGCGTTTGTAATTTTTGTTGTACGGTGTTCCCTTTTGAATGCTGAAAAAAATCCAATCCCTGTTTTTCGTTGATGGAAAAATAAGCATAGATCGTTTTTATATCCGACACAGTTGTAAGCGGGTTCACGGTGTTGCTGCTTACCAGGCTGCCTATTTTAAATGGTAACAACCCCATTACTCCATTTGAAGGGCTGTAAATAGTAGTGTAGCTTTGGTTCAACTGTGCGTTTTTGAGCTCAGCGTTGGCCTGTGCCAATGCTGCCTTTTTTGACTGAAGGGTGTACTGTGCAGATTCCAGTTCATAGGAACTTACAATATCTTTTTCAACGAGGGGCCTTACCTTATTCACCTGCATTTGCGCGGCATCTACATTGGCTTTTGCAATATTGATATTTGCTTCAGCCGTTCTTACATTTTGCTCATATTGAGGCGCATTAATTCGAAAAAGCAGCTGCCCTTTTTTAACAGCAGCGCCTTCATCTACATAAATGGCATCTATGTATCCGTCGATTTTTGGCCTGATCTCCACATTCCTGATTCCCTGTATAGTGGCTGGGTAATCCTGATTCACTACAGCACTTGAAAAAGCCATCTGCATCACTTCATATTCTTTCGGTACATTTTGAACAGTCTTATTTTTCTGCTCATTATTACATCCTGAAAATATTCCGAAAGATATTATTACGGCAAAGCCTGTAACGCACTGATTTATCCCTGGGAGCATAGCATACTTTTTTAAAATAGACTGTAAATGAAATAATGAATTTATGCAGGCAAAACTTCGGGGCAAATCTGAAGATATTTTAAAGGATTACAGGGGCAAACAGACCGGCAGGGAGAATGAGTCGGTAAACAGGCAAACCTGATCGGTGAATTGGAACACCTGAATAGGGGTTGTTTGCATAAAAAAATCCCGAACTTATTGTGCCTTACACTATTAAAGCTCCTGCAATGAGCGTAGTTGCAAGAATGCTTTTCTTACTTTTCGTTTTTAAACTGTTTATTTTTTAAAGTTCAATAGATGCGCTACAAAGAAACAACGGTTGGTCGCAACAGACATTCGCATTTGTGAATTAAAACAAAGTTTAAATAGTTCGATGAAGGGTAAGTACGGCATGGGAACAGCCGCTAATTCTTGCTCAGGAGATCCGTGCAGCCTTTAAATCACTTCGTTGATCAGTATTCAGTAGTTCGGGTATAAAAGAAGAAGCCACCTCCTGGTTTAAAACAGAGAGGTGGCTTCTTTTGGCGACAATGTTATAGCAACGGTCAGAAACGACAGTTCCATTCTTTTCTACGTTGCACCCAAATCTTTAAGCAGGATAAAAACTCAACACTAATAGCCCGCTTTGGGCATTCATTTTGAACTTTTTAGCGCTGTCAGGAGAACTATTTCAATCTTGTCATTTACAATCTTTCCTTTCACAAATTCAAAGAATTTTTTCGCCTTTGATCCTCCAGTACTAATGGCACAATCATCCCATTGTTTTCTCAGACCACTCGTAGTTTATTCACAAATGTGATTGTTTTCCGCCTCCAAAAGAGGCGAACTTTACTACAGAATCTGGCCATTGAACGATCGAATTTGTTTGTTGGACGACTAGGACTTGAAAACGCTTTGTTACTGCAGTAGCTTTATTGAACAATCATTTTAACCGGGCCTAAAAAGCGATCTGACTAATCGATTATTAATTACATGAAAATTATAGTATATGAAACCGCAACAACTCGAAATTTTACTATTCACCAATACAAAGTTTTCTTCTTTTTTGTTGACTGATAAAAATGATAACAATGAGAAAGCTTCAGAATGCAGTGATCTGGAAGAGGCAGCCTGGAATGGCTTTTATAAAGAAGCGCTTCCTGAATTATATGGTGAGGATCGGGAAAGTAAAAAGATGATCCTATGGCAAACAAACTGTGCCGAAAACTTTCTTGTATTGGATTATGCAGAATCCCCACAGAGTAAAGATCCGTTCTTTTCTATAGATCCTTATTATTTTATGGACAAACAACTGCTTTCCTGATAAAATACAGAATAAGAAATGCAAGGTCCCATAAAGACCAGTATTTCCATTAGCTTAGTACCCTAGCCTAGCTTTTTATAAAGCACCGGATTGAACTCAACATCATTATACATCTTTAACTGCCGGTATACCTTATTTATTTTCCTCCCTTGTTCTATATCCTCAATCAACCAATTGATGCTTTGTAAAAGATCATCTTTCTGGGAAAGCAGGATATTCTTTCTGTTCATGCATTTGGCAAGATGGGCCTCGGTAGCATTTTGTCGGCCAAGTTCGATATCGATATGATACTCTTTCAATGCCAGGATCGATAACCGGTCAAGGGCCCAGCCCAGACTTTCAGTATTATGGCGTGCATTCATCTGGCACGGTACCCCTTTGTATTTTCGCTGAAAATAGTCGTCGATCAGTTCTACAATATCGGTCCTTTTCTGGTTCAACTGATCGATGCGTTTCTTGATTCTCAATGCGGCCAGACTTTCTATTGCCGGGTCCCTGATCAGGTCCTCCAGGTGCCATTGCACGGTATCGATCCAGCTCTTTTCGTAAGCAATGTGCTCAATAGTTCCGGGTCCAAAAGCATTGTCCAGCGCATGGTCTACATCATCAAATACATGATAATCACTGATGGCCTGTTTATATACTTTAT
The DNA here is from genome assembly GCF_017742245.1 of Niastella soli. GTDB lineage: Bacteria > Bacteroidota > Bacteroidia > Chitinophagales > Chitinophagaceae > Niastella > Niastella soli. The sequence continues at coordinate 13,030 of NZ_JAGHKO010000004.1, read as the reverse complement.
AAAAATGTGCGGGAATATTTTTCATGTAATGGCTTATTAAATTCTGGCGAATGGTCATACTCCTTCATTTGCTTTTTGCAAGGGCCCTTGTTGTGGATGCGGCTGTGGTTGCAATTTGGCAATGCTTACTTTATGATACAGTTTACCATGGCTCCATATAAAATTTACCATGTCCCAGTCCATCACAGATTTCACATCCGGGAAAAAACCTTTGCCTTTATGATTGGCGCTGGTATTGCACAACAAGGGTATACCGCTTAATTTTTTATAATGCAGGAGCAGGTCGTAAAGCATTTCATTTTCCCTGCGGTTCACCGTTTGTAACCTGGCCGTACCATCGAGATGACAGATAGCAGGTACTTTATCTTTCCATTCTTCTTTTACCCTATGCTCGTACAACATAAAGGGATCACGAGTGCCCGGGTTAAAAATCACATTCGCTTCTTCTTCTATACAAACCGGCGCTACAGGGCGGTAATCTTCCCTGCCTTTGATCTTATTCAGCAATTTTTTCATGGCAGGTTCAACCGCAGGTGCCAATATGCTGCGGTTGCCGAGCGAACGCGGGCCCAGTTCGGCGGCCCCATTCAGGAATACCACAGGCTCATTGAAAGTATGCAACAAGCGGGCGAGTTCCTCAAGAGAACATTCAGTAACGGAATAGTTGGAATGAAGATCATCGGTTGCACACACCATCGGGCCACTGTACACGTTCCAGTCCAATGCCCTGATCCTATCTGCTACAAGCATCTCACAGCAGGCTGTTCCAATGGCGCTGCCGGCATCGTTCGGAAAAGGTGGTACCCATACCTCTTTGAATAAGCGGGTCTCCCTAATGGCGCTGTTCCATTTTATATTCAAAGCGCTGCCGCCGGCAAAGCATAAATTACGGGTGTGCAGTGCATGCGCTTTTACTTTTTCCTGCAGTTTTTCAATTATGATCTGCTCCAAAAAGGCATGAAAAGAAGCAAGCATATGCCGGTGCTCGATCTGGTGCCGGTCGCAGTGAAGCCTGGATTGCTTTATAAATTCGGCGGTAAGAATGGCTACTACATCTATATTCACATTCGCTGTATCCACTTTCCTGTTGAGTTTGTTGAATGTTTCCTTATAAAACTCCACTAAATGGTCATCCACAGTGCCCAGGGCGATATAGGCCATCACTTTACCGGCCAGTGATAATTCTTTTTCCAGCTTATTGAAGGGCTCAAAAGCATGGGCGAAATTGATATACATATAGCCGGCCAGTAAAAACAGGTAACCGAGATTGTGCACCTTATTCTTATGGTAATCATAATAGAACAGCTGCGGCGGCATACCGCCATCCCACACCAGCACGAACGCATCTTCCCGCTTATGGGCAAATGGACTTGTACAATACGCCGCTGTTACATGACCTGATACATGCATATAGCTTTTATAAGGCCATGGGACCTGTTTATTCCTGAATAGTGCAGGCAGTAAAATATCTTCCTCGTTTACCATATGACCATAAGCTGCCAGCTCAAATCCTTTAACGATATTAGGTCCTGCTGTTCGTTTGGTTGGATTGAAAACATCCAGGTCTTCCGAACGCCAGTTATCCCATCCGTCAATTACCCAGTTGTTGATACGATCGGGTGTATAGCCATATTTTAACAGGATCTCCTCTACCCTTTCCATGGTGATATTAAATTCGGAGTGCCTGGAACTGTTGCTGAGCTTTTCCATTTCGTACGAAAAGATCAGTTGCCCGTTATCAATAAGAGCGATAGCGCCATCATGCGTTAGTTTTATGCCACAAATAGTCATAATAATGAGTTTTATATAACAAGAAATAGTATAATCGGAGGCTGTTTTACAACTGTATGTTCTTTAGCAAAGGCGTGTAATTTCTGCTGGCTATGAATTCGGGGCGTGGATTCGAAATATCGGTCAGCTGGTTTTCAATACTGTTATAGGTGATGAGAAACGCATGGCGATCCCATGGCGACAGGTTGTTGGAAGAAGCATGAAATACATTACCATGAAAGAAAAGCACACTACCGGCAGGCGCTTTCGCTGAAACAATGCCCTTTCGCCCGGCCCATCTTTTTATATTGTCTTTCTCCAGCGTGTATTTAAGATCGGCGGTCAAAGCCGACATATACGTAGCACTGTTCTGGTATGCGTTGAACCATCCGTTGGCATCATCTTCCTTCTCATCGGTATCGCCGGTACTGGCTATCCCATCCCGGTGCGACCCGGGGATGATCAGCATGGGGCCGTTGAATTCATTCGTATCATTCAGATAGATCATGGCGGTTAGCACATCAGGCCGGGGCATGCCATCATCGTTATGCCAGAAGGTGAAATCCTGGTGCCAGGCCCACCAGTCGCCCACCATAGCATGCTTTGTATTCAATTTTGACTGGTGTACATATACATTATTATTGAGCAACTGGATGGCAGGCAATAGTACACGTTCATCCCTTATAACCCTGGCGTATATACCACTTCCGGCTTCAGGTGCAAAGAAAGACCTGACGGCACCGCTTTTTTCCAATATCCGGCGCGGACAATCTTCCTGGATGATGCGTTCCATTTCCTGGAGCATTACAGCCACTTCCCCAGCGGCAAACAGATCCTGAAGAACAAGAAACCCATCGCGGTGATAATCGTTGAGCTGCTTTTCTGATAGTTTCATGATGGATGTTTTAAGCAAGTGATAGAGTATCTTTTTCCAGCTGTTGTAACAGGGCTGCCCTTACTTCGGCAACAGAAATATCATGCATGCAGCGTCTGTCGTAAGGACAGGGCGAGGTATGCATCAGGTCGAGGCAGGGTGAACAACGAAGCGGTTTATACAGGTTGATATTATTCGAATGGCCCCAGATAACAGGTTGTGCCGGTCCGAAAAGCACCACGCCTGGAATTTCAAAAGCATTGGTGGCATGGGCATAGGCCGAATTAACGCCGACAAAGCTTCTGGCATATTTCATAATGGCGAGTGTTTCGCGGATGGAATGTTTGCTTCGAAGGTCTACGGCACTTTCAACCTTCTTCTCTTCATTCAGTCCAATCTGCAGGAATGTAAATCCCGGCATGGACTGCACCAGCTCATCCCAGTTAGCATGCGGCCATTCCTGGTTTTGTGAAGTGCGCGAAGTTACATGCAATAGAATGGGATGGTTGTACTGAGACATGAAGCTGCGGCCAAACGACTCTTCCTCCGGTGACAGAAAAACCTGCACCTTATCATCCTTTAGTTCTATGCCGTACATTTCTGCTATAATATCTTTTGCATTCTTGTTATACGTAACGGTAGGTGACAGACCGGCGTAAAAATCATCGAAAAAGGGCGTCATCTTCAGGTAATACTTTATAAACGAAATTGGATTGCGCCAGAAGGAAGTACTGGTTACCCGGTGAATGTGCGGATTGTTCCTGAATATGCTCTGCTGGTTCCTGGTAAAGCAGTAAAGAATGATCTTGCGATGAGGGGATGCCTCCTTGATGGCCTTAAAAGTAGGCGTAGTGATCAATACATCACCAAGTCCGCCAAACACGATAACCCGAAGTGGTGGCTGTTTCATACAAACTATTATTTTTAAATATTATTCAGTGGCAAGCAACCATTCCATTTGCTGCAGGGCAAATTGCCATACATTCTTTTCCCTGTTTAGAAATCGTAACAGGCGCAAATCCCTTTTTGCATAAGGCTTGGTCATTTCGGCATCTGCCTTTTCCACTATATTGTTAAGGTTGGTGCGTAGCTCTTCAATTTTTTCCAGGATCTCAGTTTCCTGTCTCATACACGGTTTTTTAGTTAGTATTATGTAGGTACTGCGGTTTGAAATAACAGAAGTAAGTATGCAGCAGGTAGCGCCCATACATTGGTGAATCACGCAGGGCATTCAGTATTTGCAGGCATTCCTTTTCCAGATCGCCCAGCAGATGCCTGAAGTCGAGGGTTTCCACTTCTCCCTGCACATCGATCACATTAAACCCAAGTCCGTTTGGCGTATTGATATACTTCCCGTTGATCACCTTTTGCCTGGCATCTGCCTTGAACTGCCGGATCTCTTTCCAGATGGTTTCCCCGGGGGCGGTAATATCCCATTTCAACAGGTTGCGATGAATAAACAGGATATTGCCAATCGGATCGTGCTGCGCCATGGAAAGCCCAAAAAAGCTGTTGTCGTTCTTATTGGTATAACCACAATAAGCCACAGGTTTTGGGATCATATAATAGGGTGATTGCAAGGCTTTCCATGCAAACCGGAAAGTATCTTTATCGCCCAGCAGCATGGTGTAATAATATTGCCTTTGTTCATTGAAGTACATACATAGGTTCAGCTCTTTCCAGCATGTCTCCTTATTGATCAGTATCTGCCCACTTTCCTGTTCTATTGAATCGTAATCACTAGCGTCAATGATCTTCCAAATGGGATTGTTTTTATCGGTTACCCAGATATCGGGCCAGAATATGGTGCCGCCCTGCCGGTAGGTTTCGTTTTCGAATAACTGTTCGGGATTGGCCGTACAGATATTATCTGCATCGAGGTACAGCACTTCTTTAAACCGGGTATTCAAAATGGCGAAAGGCTTCAGCGCCAGCCCATCGATGGGGAGCTTGCTATGATCATTTGCATTCCTGCAGGTAACACCCAGGTCTGTAAGCGTTGCTATTACTTCGGGGGTAAATTCATTCCCGGTATACCACACTTCTATAGGCAAGGAGCAACCGGTCTTTTTTAATACATGGATATTGATCCACGCGCAGGTAAAGTACCGTAAGCCGCCTGCGCAAATAACGATACCACGACCTTCGAAGCCACCGGGATAAGGCGGTATAGCCGCAGCAAATGCCTGCCAATCTTCGCGCAGCTTTTTAATTACATTACTGCCTGCCTCCAGTTCGATCATGCGTATGCCATCTTCAGTGAAACTGGTTTTTCCTGCTTTCCAACTATCTGCTTTTTTTGTTGATTCAGTGGACATATGTTAAGTTTTGTAAAACGATCAATGCTATATTTTGTCCTGTTTTTTTCTTAAGAATCGAAATAAGGCGCCGGTCCAGGCGAAATAATCAACGGCTATTTTCATGGCCGGATAGGCTAATACGGTTTTGATACTTCTTCCTTTCATATCACCGGTTTCCTTGCGGAAAAAGATCAACACATACAGGCACCATAACAGGCAAAAAGCATATATAAAAACCATAAATCCTGCCAGCAGCCATATATGAATGATACCGGCCACGATCAACAACAGGGGCAGCGTTACAACAAAACTGAACAGGAACATATCGTATACTGTTCTTATACCCACCCGAGTCAACTGGCTAATTTGCCTGTAGTAATATTTTTTTTCTTTGTAAAAGGTTTCGAGATAGCCGAGGTTCCAGCGAATGCGCTGCTTTACGAGTGTTTTAAAAGATAAGGGCGGCCGCGTTAGGGTCAACACATTTTCCTTGTACACCGTTCTGTAACCCATTTTCAATCCCAGCAGGGTGGCTTCGCGGTCTTCCCCGCTTCTGAACCCGCTGTGCTCGCGGTATATTGAAACCAGTACATCGCGTTTGTAACAGGAACCGGCTCCAGGCATTACCGGTACACTCCCATCCTTTTTATGAAATTCATACAGGCTTCGAACAAGCGAGTATTCAAACTGCTGGAACCGGAATATAGCGCCATCTCCTTCATATGGCAGCATTCTGAAATAGCAGCCCATCAGGTCTTTTTCGTGGTATATTGTTTGGGAAGCAGCCAGCAGGTTTTCGAGGTTGATAATATCGGTATCGAAATCCGACAGTACAATAAGGTCATGAGGGATAGACAGCACCGTAAGAAAAAGCGCGCCTACCTTATTGGTATTGGGCGTTACGGAGACTACAATGAACTCGCTGTAATTGTCGGTAACAAATGATCTTATTTTTTCGAGACTGTCGTCGGTCGATCCATCGTCTATCAATATAACGTCCATCTTATCCTTGTACTTCCTGGCCACTTCTTCATAGTAGAAAAGCCGCCGGGTAAAGTCACAGTTAGAGCTTTCATTATAAAAAGGGATCAGCAGGGCCGTTTCGTTATTGCCGGCAGGATATCCGTTTACCCATTCAAGTTTAGCGGACTTCTCTTTCAATATTTTGATCATGCGCTTCGGATTTTGATAAATGGAGATGTTTTTCGTTCAATACTTCATGTACATAGGCAAAGTAGCCTGCAGCCAGTTCTTCGATAGTTGTAATATCATACAAGCTGGTATCGTACTGGATGTTTAGGCTCAGTCCCTCGTTGGACCTGTGGAACTGGAACTGCATATCGATGGGCAGTATAAACTTACCGGGGCGTCTGGGTGGTCCACGTTTTATCACCTGTGAAATTTCTCCGAGTTCCGTTTGGCTGAGATAGATACCGGTAGTATCGGCAAACTGCATATTGATCTGCCAACAGGTAGCGCCCGGTTGTATGAATGGAAATCCTATTTCTTCCAGGTGCTCGCGCAAGGTGCAGGCCCTGAAAGTACGCATGTCTTCATTTGAGCGGATCACCTTGTGCAAGCCATCTGTAAAACTGTCTTTCTCATCGAAGACGGTCCTGATCAATACGGTCCTTGCATAACTGCCGATCTGTTCTTCTGCACCCAAATAATCGCGGCCGAACACATAGGTTGCGATCATGATATCATACTGGCCGGTGATGCGGGCGAGATAGGTTTTACACGTTGCCTGCAGTACCACGAACAAACTGACGGAATGTGCGCGCGCCAGCTGGTTCAGCTTTTCAATCGTCTCTTCGGTGTACCAGAATTTTTTGGAACCGCCTTTTCTTTCAGCCATAGGTTTTTCATCAAAAGACAGGCGACCGGGAATATGCAGTTTGCCTGGAAGAGCAGGGTACAGCGATTGCCAGTAATTTTTGTGCTGTCGGTAATACTTTCTAACATACTGGTTCTCGAATGACAGATACTCTTTGAACTGTATCGGCAGTTGGGGCAGATCGGGTTGCTTATCTTCTGCAAAGGCTTTGTAAGCGGTAAACAGATCGCGCAGGAAGATCTCCATCGACCAGGGATCGTAAATAACATGGTGCATACCGAATGAGATGATATACCTTTCATCGGCCGCTTGAATGATGCGCACGAGGAACAAGGGGCCTTTATCGAACCTGAACCGGTGATGTTCATAACTGATGTAATCGATGGCTTCGTCACTGCGAATGTCCGTTTGCCTGTAATCCCTGAATTCGGGCAGGAACATAGGGTCGGCGGCCTCTTCCACCTTCATCATATAACGGCCATCGATGAAATGAAAAGTAGACCGTAAACTTTCATGTCTTTGAATGAGATAGCTAATGGCATTGTATAACGCGGCGAGATCCAGCGCCTCTTCGATCTCATAACAGGGATACACATATCCATGCAAACGATCGTTTTCTTTGAATGCGCGGTCCTGTTCATCGTTTACCCAATATACCTGCGTAGCGGTGATGCCAAAGTAAGTAACGCCCTCTTGTACAACGATATCCATTTGTTGTCCAGCATGCGGCATGCCGATACCGTCAGATGTGCCGTTTGTGATCATCCTGGCAATACCCTGTATTGTAGGATCCAGGAAAAATTCCTTTAAGTTGATGGCCACGGCAAATTCCCTGTATACTGCAGCGGCCAGCCGCATGGCGCGTAAACTATGTCCGCCTAGTTCAAAGAAATTGTCAAATACGCCTATTTGCTTTTTTCGAAGCAGTTCTTCCCAAATAAGCGTCAGTCTTGCTTCGATATCGTTTGAAGGGGCCACGTAGTTGTCCTGGGTAATAACAAACATTTCTTCGTGTGGTAATAGTTGTTTATTCACTTTACCATTCTCAGTCAATGGTAGTTCGGCCAGTTCTATCAAAAAGGCAGGGACCATATAGGCTGGCAAACGCGACCGCAGGTACGCAAATACTTTTTCACTGCTGAAATGCGGGCCAGGTACTATGTAACCAACCAGTTGTTTTTCTCCGGGGTCTGTTTCGCGAACGATAACCGCCGCTTGTTTTATGTCACTATATGCCAGTAAGCTATTTTCTATTTCTCCCAATTCGATGCGGTAGCCATGCACTTTTACCTGTTCATCTTTTCTGCCCAGGAAGGCGATATTGCCATCAGGAAGCCAGCGGGCCCTGTCGCCAGTACGGTACATTCTTGTACCAGGCACAAATGGATTTTCGATGAACCTTTCTGCAGTCAGCGCGGGTTGATGCAGATAGCCATGTGCCACGGCTACTCCTCCTATGTACAGTTCACCTGGTACACCTATGGGTAATAATTGCGCCGCCGCATCCAGCACATATAACTGTACATTCGAAATGGGTTTTCCTATCGGTATGCTTGTGTCGTTTTTCGTTGTGTCGTAACTGCTTACTTCTATAGATGCTTCGGTTGGTCCATATAAATTATGCAATGGGCATTGCAACAGGGCATAATGTTGTTTCACATATTCCGGTCTCAGTTCTTCACCACTGCAGAAAACATGTTGCAGCGAACGCAACCGGTGCGCCAGGTGCTGATCGAGGGTTTGCAGGAATACTGCCAGCATGCCGGGTACAAAATGAATATGCGTGATGCCATATTCTTCAACAGCAGTGATCAGCAATAAGGGATCATGCACCACTTCTTTGCTGCAAAGCACCAGCCTGCCACCGAAGCATAAGGGCATAAAGAATTCCCATACTGATACATCGAATATATAGGGCGTCTTCTGCAACAGCACCACGTCACTGTTAAATTGATAGCGCTGGTACATCCAGTAAAGGCGGTTCACAACTCCCTTGTATGGCACCATCACGCCTTTAGGTTGTCCTGTTGAACCGGATGTATAGATCACATATTGGAGATCGTCCGGCTGCAGGTTCTTTGGCGGGTTGTTGTATTCACAGGTGGCTATTGTATCCCCATCCTGGTCGAGTTGCACTATGTGTCTTACGAGGTGATCGAATGTTCGGGTGGTTGTTACAAATTCAGAGGTGATGATCAGGCGGGCGCCTATATCTTCCAGCATATAGTTGATGCGCTGCTGCGGATAATCAGGATCTATAGGAACATAGGCGGCACCTGCTTTGCCAATACCAATCATAGCTATTACCATATAAACAGAACGTTCTATGCAAATGGGGACCAGTTCCCCTTTTTCTATACCCATCTGTTGCAGGTAATGCGCCAGTTGATTGGCCTGCCTGTTCAGTTCGCTATAGGTCAGTTGCTGTTGACCGAATGCCAGTGCTACGGTATCTGGTGTTTTGTTCACCTGTTCTTCGAAAAGATCGATTACGGTTTTGTCGTGCGGATAGGCTGCTTCTGTATCATTCCATGCATTCAGTAACTGATGTTGCTCCCGTACTGTAAGCAAGTTCAGTTCGCTGATGGGGATCTCTCTGTTTTGTACCAGGTCGGTCAATAGGTTCTCGAAGTGATCGGTCATCCGCAGGATGGTATCGTGCCGGAACAGGTCACTGCAATACACTACGCTAAAATGCAGCCCCTCTGCAGATTCTGTAACAAAAAAGGTGATGTCGAACTGGGAGGTAAATTGTGTTTTGCCATCGGGCACAATGGTAGTTTCACCCAGTTCGGGCAGTTCCGCCCTGGGCGTATTGCGCAATACCAGCATTACCTGAAACAAGGGATTGCGGCTGGCGTCGCGGGTAAGGTGGAGTGTCTCGACTATTTTTTCAAAAGGCACATCCTGGTTTTCATAGGCAGACAAGGTAGTTTCTTTTACCTGGTGCAATAAAGTATTGAATGACTGGTTGCCGTTCAATTCACTTCGCAAAACAAGGGTATTGATGAAAAAGCCCAGCAATCCTTCGAGCTCCTGCTGGTGCCGGCCGGCTACGGGCGTACCTACACAGATATCCTGCTGGCCGCTGTACCGGTATAACAATATTTTGAAGGCGGTAAGCAGTGTCATGAATAAAGTCACGCCTTCTTGTTCCGAAAGGGCTACCAGTTGGTTGCGCAGGGTTTTGCCGATTATTTTTACTGCCGTACCACCCTGTATACTTTGTTCAACCGGTCTTTCAAAATCTGTGGGTAACTGAAGTGGCAGTGCACCTTGCAATTTTTGTTGCCAGTAATGGATCTTCGATTCCAGCACAGGCCCCTCGAAGTATGCGCGCTGCCAGCTGGCATAGTCGGCATATTGCACCGGTAAAGGCGTTAGATCCGCCGCTACACCCGCTATCCTGCCTGCATACAAAGCAGTAAGTTCGTTGACCAGTATAGCGATGGACCATCCGTCAAATGCGATATGATGTATAATAGTGATCAGGCGGTGCTCGGTATCGCTGATACGTATAAGGGTTACCCTGATCATGGCATCGTTGGAAAGATCAAAAGGCGTAAGCACCTGTGCAGTGGTGTATTCCTCGATGGTATGTCCGCCTGAAAGAATAGCGGCTTCATCTACACAGTTCATCCGCCAGTTAAAGCCATCCAGGAGGTGCTGGTATCCTTCACCGTCGTATTCCCTGATAACAGTACGCAGCACTTCATGCCGTTGAATGATTTCCCGGAAACAGTCCTCCAGAACAGCGGTGTCGAGGATGCCCCGTATGGTAAACACCCACGACATATGGTATTGCAGACTGCCCTGGAAGCGGTCTATAAACCATAACCGCTCCTGTGCGAACGACAAAGGAATACGATCCGGTCGGGGTGACGCGGTAACAGCGGGCATGTTTACATACAACGAACGGGTGGCGATGGCCGATGCCAGGGATGCGATGGTGGGATGATCGAAAATATCCCTGATGGCCACTTCGCGTTTCAATGTTTTTCTAATGGCAGAGATCAGTCTTATAGCTAATAATGAATGTCCACCCAGGCGGAAGAAATTATCATGGATACCCACTGCCTCCACATGCAGCAGCTCCTGCCATAGTTGTACGAGTACTTTTTCCTGATGGTTACGTGGCGGCTCATATTCCAGTACGACGCTGGTTGTGATATCCATAGCCGCCAGTTGCTGCCTGTTTATCTTACCATTTGGTGTAAGTGGGGCCTGCTGGATCTGTGTTATGAAAGCGGGCACCATGTATTGCGGCAGTCTGGTCTGAAGGAATTGCAATACATCTTCGGTATCGATCGCTGTATCAGCCACTACAAAGGCGATCAATTGCAAAGTGCCATACTGGTCCTTCTTCGCCAATACATAACCCTGCCGGATAGCAGGACATGACTGCAGCACGGATTCCACTTCGCCGGGTTCTACGCGGTATCCGTTTATTTTTACCTGGCTGTCTTTACGCCCGATGTACTCAAGGTAACCATCAACAGTCCAGCGAACAATATCACCGGTACGATATACACGTGCAGCTGCATCCTTGCTGAATGGATCGGGAATAAATTTTTCTGCAGTGAGCTCCGGTGAAGCCAGGTACCCGCGGGCAATCCCTTCGCCCCCAATGTATAATTCACCCGCCACGCCGACCGGGTTCAATACCTGTGATCCATTTACCACATATAATCGGGTGTTGGAAAACGGTATGCCGATAGGAATATTTGTGTACTTCTTGTTAAGATCAATTTTATATATGCATCGGCCAATGGCAGTTTCTGTTGGTCCGTAGTGATTATATAATTCTCCATTGTATTGTGCCTCGCGTAATAACCGGAGAATATGAACGGACAATGGCTCTCCGCCAAACACCAATACTTTACGTGGTGTTAAAACAGCTTCATCTGCGTAGGCCAGCCAGAGCGAAGAAACCATTTTCATACAGTCGACCTGGTGGGCCTGAAGATAATTGGCTACCAGTTGACCGCTTTCCAGTACCCTGTCCGACAGTATGTGTATAGCCCCACCCACCATTAGCCCCGAAAACAAAATGGAATGGCTGAGATCTGATGTGAGCATAGAGAAAATAGCGAATGAACGGCAGGCCGACAGATTGCCCTGTTGTATCATGCCATACACGTGATTCAGCAAGGCACTGTCTTCTATCATCACGCCTTTAGGCCTGCCGGTAGAACCGGAGGTATAGATCACATAGGCAAGGCTGGATGGTCTTCTATAAGATTGTACAGCACCCGTTGCCCTATTGATCTGCGGCCAGTCGTTGATCAGGTCAATACACAGTACAGCTGTGCTTTCAGACAGCTTTTGCTTTAATCCCTCATCGCCTATGCATAGTTTACTGCCGGTATCTTTCAGTATATATTGCAGTCGTTCTGCAGGATAAGCCGGATCAACCGGTACAAAAGCGGCGCCTGCTTTTAGTGTGCCGATGATACCCACCAGCAATTCCCAGGACCTTTTTACAGATACCACTACCCTGTCTTCATGCTGCACACCCTGCTGTTGTAAGAATACTGCCAGTTGGGTGGCTTTTTCATCAAGCATTTTATAGGTGAGGCTGGTATCCTCAAAAACGATGGCGATGTTATCTGGCGTCAGAGCCGTCTGTTGTTCGAATAATTGTATTATAGACTGGCTACGTGGGTATTCTACGGTGGCTGTACCGAGGGTAAGCAAGAGGTGGTCTTCTTCTGCTGCGGTCATCATCGGTAAATGGCCAACGGTGGTGTTGGTATTATAGGAAATAGCCTGCAACAGCTGTTCATAATGCGCCAGCAGCTGCACCATAGTTTCCGGGCGGTACAGATCGGCTGCGTAGGTTAAACCAATCTGCAGTCCCGCTGCCGATTCTTCTATGCCGATACTGAGATCGAATTTTGTTGTGATGTCGGCCGAACCTTCACTGGATAGTTTTACTTCATTTAAATGGAGCTCGCCCGATTCCGGTGCGTTCTGTAATACAAACCATGCCTGGAAGATGGCGCTATGGCTTCGGTCTCTTTCTGTTTCTACCACCTCCACCACTTTTTCAAACGGTACATCCTGGTGTTCGTAAGCATCGAGCACTGTTGTACGTACTTGTTGTAACAGGTTATGGAATGATATTTCACTGTCTATAGTGCTGCGTAGTGCCAGGGTATTGATGAAGAAGCCGATCAGTCCTTCAATTTCCTGCTGGTTACGGCCTGCTATCGGTGTGCCTACACAGATATCGGTTTGGCCGCTGTA
>NZ_JAGHKO010000031.1 GCF_017742245.1 Niastella soli | reverse complement strand
TTAAGGTCTGTAGTGATTTCAATCGCCGCCAGTTTTTTACGGTCGATCTTGCCGTGTGCGGTAAGTGGGATCGCTGCTATTTCCAGCAACCAGGCCGGGATCATATACTCGGGCAGTTGCTTTGATAATGCTTCCAGTGCTGCTTCTTTTTGCCAGCCCTCACCTGCTACCACATAGCCTATCAATTGTTTATTTTGTTGTGCATCTTCCCTTACCACTACCACCGCTTGCTGCACACCAGCTGTCTGTTGCAATACAGATTCAATCTCTCCGAGCTCTATGCGGTAACCTCTGATCTTCACCTGTTCGTCCCTTCTGCCTAAGAATTCGAGGTTGCCATCTGGTAGCCAGCGGGCCAGGTCGCCGGTGCGATACAAACGTGCACCTTTCTCATTAGTAAATGGATCTTTTATAAATTTTTCAGCTGTTAGTTCGGGTCTGTTCAGGTAACCTCTGGCAACCTGTGCGCCGCCTATGCATAATTCTCCTGCTACCCCAACCGGTAGCAATTGCAGGT
>NZ_JAGHKO010000030.1 GCF_017742245.1 Niastella soli | reverse complement strand
TGTTATCTGAGCGACGTCTCTAAAAAGGAGGTATTCCAGCCGCACCTTCCGATACGGCTACCTTGTTACGACTTAGCCCCAGTCACTAGTTTTACCCTAGGCGGCTCCTTGCGGTTACCGACTTTAGGTACACCCAGCTTCCATGGCTTGACGGGCGGTGTGTGCAAGGTCCGGGAACGTATTCACCGTATCATTGCTGATATACGATTACTAGCGATTCCAGCTTCATGGAGTCGAGTTGCAGACTCCAATCTGAACTGAGAAAGGGTTTTTGAGATTAGCGCCTTGTTGCCAAGTGGCAGCTCTTTGTCCCTTCCATTGTAGCACGTGTGTAGCCCTGGGCATAAAGGCCATGATGACTTGACATCATCCCCTCCTTCCTCGCGTCTTACGACGGCAGTTTCATTAGAGTTCCCAGCTTTACCTGATGGCAACTAATGATGGGGGTTGCGCTCGTTGCGGGACTTAACCCAACACCTCACGGCACGAGCTGACGACAGCCATGCAGCACCTTACAAATTGTGTATTGCTACAAAGTGAGCTTTCACCCACGGTCAAAATGCATTCTAGCCCAGGTAAGGTTCCTCGCGTATCATCGAATTAAACCACATGCTCCACCGCTTGTGCGGACCCCCGCCAATTCCTTTGAGTTTCAACCTTGCGGTCGTACTTCCCAGGTGGGATACTTAATGCTTTCGCTCAGACACACACTGTGTATCGCGTATGTCGAGTATCCATCGTTTAGGGCGTGGACTACCAGGGTATCTAATCCTGTTTGATCCCCACGCTTTCGAGCCTCAGTGTCAATAATTGTGTAGCAAGCTGCCTTCGCTATCGGTGTTCTATGTCATATCTAAGCATTTCACCGCTACATGACATATTCCGCTTACCTCCACAATATTCAAGACTGATAGTATCAACGGCAGTTTCCGAGTTAAGCCCGGAGATTTCACCACTGACTTACCAGCCCACCTACGCTCCCTTTAAACCCAGTGAATCCGGATAACGCTTGCACCCTCCGTATTACCGCGGCTGCTGGCACGGAGTTAGCCGGTGCTTATTCATCGGGTACCGTCAACCCAACAAGAATGTTGGGGTTTCTTCTCCGATAAAAGAAGTTTACAATCCAGAGGACCTTCATCCTCCACGCGGCATGGCTGGTTCAGACTTGCGTCCATTGACCAATATTCCTTACTGCTGCCTCCCGTAGGAGTCGGGCCCGTGTCTCAGTGCCCGTGTGACTGGTCGTGCTCTCACACCAGTTACTGATCGTAGGCTTGGTGGGCTGTTACTCCGCCAACTACCTAATCAGGCGCACGCCCATCTTTAAGCGCCGGAGCTTTAATCATAGTGTGATGCCACACCACGATTTTACGAGGTATTAATTTTCGTTTCCGAAAGCTATCCCTCACTTAAAGGAAGGTTGCGTACGTGTTCCGCACCCGTTTGCCGGTCGCCGCCCATGTATTGCTACACTGCGCTGCCCCTCGACTTGCATGTATTAAGCCTGCCGCTAGCGTTCATCCTGAGCCAGGATCAAACTCTCCATTGTAAATGAGTTTTGATCACTTAGCTAAATTCTCTCAATAAGAAAATCAACTTTGTGAATCGTGTTAATTTTTTTCGAGTCGCTAGATTCTTACCTTGATT
>NZ_JAGHKO010000003.1 GCF_017742245.1 Niastella soli | reverse complement strand
TCAAGTGCTGTTGCTTCCAAACTTTCAAAGATCTTTATAATATTATGGTTTCTTTACCTCTTTCCCTTCTCACTCATCTTATTTCTAACTTCATTAACTTGCTCTTATTCCCTTCTCTTCTTCCTCTCTTTCTTTCCTCGCTTCCCTTCTTTTCGATCGGGGTGCAAAGGTAAGTGTTTCTGTCATTTCACCAAATCTTTTCTCACTTTTTTCTTTTTCTTTTTTCCTTTCTAAGAGCTGATTTTCAGTGATTCATCTCGTCCTCTCTTCTCTTCTTTTCTTCCTTCTCACTGTCCCTTTTTCGTTGGGGGTGCAAAGGTAAGCGTTTCTCTCATTTCACCAAATCTTTTCTCACTTTTTTCCTTTTTCTTTTTTCCTTTCTAAGAGCTATTGCAGTGAATCTTTCTTGCTGTCTTTTCTTTTCTTCTTTTTCACTGCCCCGTTTTCGTTTGGGGGTGCAAATGTAGGAGTATTTTCAACACAACAAATTCTTTTTCCATTTTTTGCGAAAATATTTTTGATTGGCCCGCAGTTCTGAGCAAACCATTCTATTCCCTATTAAAGGGCGGTAACACTCCTTTCAATAGCTCCTGGGCCTGGACTATCATTTTTGATACTGCAATGGGAGTATCCTCCAGTACCCAACAAAAGACCATCCGCACAATTCCGGCAGCCACCGCTTCCGCCCTGTACTGCAATAACTGCAGATCCATTCCTGGTGGCAACGGCTTCCGCTTATAATATCCAACTATTTTGGCCACCATGATGCCTGCAAAATGTTCGGCCATTTGATAACCGATGGACGTGCCATGGATCACTTTTACAATGGAACTATATTCTGCCAGATGATTGAACAGGTACGGTAGGTTTATCCCCATGGGATGCTGCGGATCGTCACTATTGAAATGGATCAACTCCCGTTGAAAGTTTATATTATTCAATAACAATTTCTCCTTGCTTTCATAATGAGCATAAAAAGTACTTCGCCCTACATTAGCCTTATCAATGATATCCTGGATGGTAATGGCATCGTATTCCTTTTCCCGCATCAACTGGCCCAATGAATCGGCCAGTAGCTTTTTCGTTTTCTGAATACGCCGGTCTTCAGACAGATCCTCTTTCATATTGCTGAACATTTTAGGCGGTTTTGTTCAATAACTGTCATTTGACTGGTATCGTATGTTGTATGAATACGCCAACAACAACAGCTTTACATAAAATTACAATTGTTCAAACGCATTAAAGTAAGAATATGAATTATCACCGAGCATTCAAACCCGATCTGCGTTTACTGATAGGTTCATTAGTGGCCACTATCAGTATTTACATACTTACCGCACTGCACCATGCCTATGGCGCCTGGCTATACAAAACGCCCTGGCGACTGCACATCCTGTATCACGGCCTTCTCCTCTTATTGATAACCGGTGCTTTTCTCTTATTATACGAATGGCGTAAAAAGAAAGTCTTTCTCTATTTGTATCTGGCTGCGGCTGGATTGTTCTTTGGCGGTTTTATTGGGGTGTATGAAGGCATTTATAATCATTTACTGAAAAACATCCTGTTCTTTACCGGTTTGTCAACCGCTAACATGCATTGGCTCTTTCCGCCATCCCTATATGAAATGCCCAACGACTGGCTGTTTGAAATAACCGGTGTTTTACAGGCTCTTTTTGGCCTGGTACAATTGCATTACCTGGTAAAAATATTCAGGGAGATCAATCTCTCATCAAACCATAACAGGATAAAAACGCAAGAACAATGACCATCATGTGTATCTTTTGATCACGGCCATCAGGTAACAGGCCATACCAGCGAGTGAAAGAAAGGTGCGGTCGGAATGATAGACCTGCCAGCGGTCACGGACTACCCCCCAGTCATGAGGCAGATTACCATCAGTCCAGGTCTTTATCTGGTTATCCAGCGGTACTTCAATAAACAGGGTGATCGCCAATGCCGCTACAAACATTATAAGTGTAAACAGCAACCAGTAGAAATGGTCTTTTTTCCTTCTACCTGTTATTAACAACAAGGCTATTAGACCAACAATGGCGAGCGGCATCATAATGCTCATCCCCAGGGCAACATTTTTCATGATCTGTTTACCGATCACTACGAAGGTTTCCCCGGACAGGGTATCCATGGTCCTGCTCAACGAAAACCAGGTACCCCAGAAAACTCCGGTTATTAAAACCAGTAATATACCGGTTATGAATAGTAATGTTCTTCGTAGCATCTTAGTTGACTATTACCTATTAAAGATAATAATTTTATGTAGCCCTGAAAATTACATTAGCCTAATAACACCAACACCCTCGCAATCAGCCCTGCGTTTTTATGCAGGGCGGGTTTTTGGCAGAAATGGCCCTTTATTAGAAAAGACACCTACACAAGCCCGTAGAATTTCTCCATTCACATACTTTCATTAGTGATATAAGAAGCTCTAATAAAGAGCTCTTTACACAATTACATGTGTACAACAACGTTACCCCGCACTCCCCCTCCGCATAATGTTGATATAATTTTTGGAGCGATCGTATTGCTATTTGGGAAAATTATCTTAATTATGTTCTACATATTCTTTTACAGTCCCTATTCACCAGTAAAGGACTTCAGTTCAATGGCCCCAGGCCACTATCCGTGCCTATTCCCTACACTATAGTATAGCCCGCTTATGCCTGTACATCAGTGAACGCTGTTTACTGAACCCTATATTTTTTTGCCTGTTCGGAATATATACCGCAGCAGGCAACGGGATCTCTTTTGCATTAAACACTTATTCTTTTTAACCAAGTAAAATCAAACATGATGAGTACACGACGACTACTAACTGGTTTATTTCTTATCCTATTATTCAGGGTAGAAGTCATGGCACAAACAGACAATTACAACGCCTGGTTTGCCGAAGCGTATCAACAGTACCCCAATATTCCACAAGGTGTACTGGAATCTGCCGCCTGGTCGGCTTCGCGCCTGAACAACATGCACCCGCAAACTCCGGGGGATGGCGATGAAGTGGCCATGCCATTGCGATATGGCATATTTGGCCTTATTGAAGATGGCAAGGGATATTTCAAAAACAACCTGCACACCGTAATTGCATTAAGCGGTATTACGGCAGCACAATTTAAAAACGATGTGCGCCTGCAGATCCTCGCTGTAGCCAAATTCCTGAGTAAGGAAGCTGAGCGACAATATCCAGGCGCCCGCCTTACTGCCGAAAATTTTGCCAGCGTGCTCGAAAAACTGGCAGAGATCCCTGATGATGGAACAGCTGTGAATACCTATGCCCATTCATTGTATACCTATGATGTATACGATCATTGGAAAAAGGGTTTCAGTTCAGCTAAATTCAAGCAATTACCCCGGCCCATACAATTAGAAAAGATCTATTCACCCAAACTATTACGCACCCTGAGTGCGCCCGGTGTTAGGGTTGATTTCCTACAGGATAAAATAAAAGCCAATGGGTTTGTTTTACCTGTCACCAACCCGCAACCAATCACTGCCAGTGGAGGCAATGCCAGAACGGAATCCACCAGTGAAGTGGCGGCCGTGCAAAGCACCGATTACCCGCCCGCCTTGTGGGACCAGGCCAGCACCAGCAATTTCACTGTTGGCCGCGGCGGTGTGGCCATCACCAATGTAACAATACATACCACCCAGGGCAGCTATGCCGGCACCATCAGCTGGTTCAACAATGCCAGCGCCCAGGTAAGCGCTCACTATGTGGTGCGTTCATCCGACGGACAGATCACTCAAATGGTGCTGGAGAAAGACAAGGCCTGGCATGCGCGGAGTGCCAACCCCTACACCATTGGTATAGAACACGAAGGGTTTGTTGAGAGCGGTAATACCTGGTACACCGATGCCATGTACAACAGCTCTGCTGCCCTGGTGCGTGACATTTGCGCCAGCAATAACATAGATGGCTCCACTTGTTTTCGTGGGCCTGCCACTTCGGGCACCAACTTTTTACCGATAACCGTACGCATTAAAGGTCACCAGCATTATCCTGACAATACGCATACAGACCCCGGCATTTACTGGAACTGGTCGAGGTATGCAGACCTGATCAATCCGCCTACTGCGGTTACGATCGCCTCCTTTGCCGTAAAAGATCAAAGCACAGGACTCGCCATTGCCAGCGCAGCCGTTACCATCACCAAACCCGATGGCAGCACCAGCAACGCCACTACCAACTCCAGCGGACAACTGGTGTATGGACTGGACAGCGGTAAATACACTTTCGCTTTTTCCAAAAGCGGGTATAAAAGCATCAGCACCTTCTTTTATGGCGGGCCTAATGACAGCGTATATGCCGACATTAATCTGGATGTAGCCAGCACTGCCCGGTTGGCCGCTAATACTACTCCCCTGCTTACCAGCAATCCCAATCAAATGGTATTAACGGGTTATGTACGTGACGGAGCCTTGAACAGTTCGCTCAGCGGAGTACAGGTACGCGCCGGAAACTATACTGCCACCACCGATGCAAGAGGGTTCTTCTCTTTGACCATTCCGGCCAATGCAATAGCGCCCGGACAAACACCTGCTACCATTGCTATACAATCAACCAAAGCAGGTTATCTCACCAACAGCATTCAGCATTTATATGCTATTCCTGATACTTATGAAATGCAGATTGCCCTGACACCAGCTACCTCGTTCACCACTACGCCTTTACCAGGCTTAGAAGAGCTGGTTGTGCGCCGCCATGGGTTGTTTGACAAAACACTGGCAGAACAAATAAGCTTTGCCGGTACACATGCGCATTCCATTGTGGGGGCTCGTCAGGAAGCATCGGCGATCACCGCAGCAGCGCTGGCAGTACCGGCCGTTATCCGTGTAGCCACCAGTTGTGCCTGCACGGCCTGTGCCAATCCCCATGTACAGGTAATGAGCCTGGAATCGTATGTACAAACGGGATTGGATGATGAATGGCTTAGTAGCTGGAATGCCGCCTCCTTACAAGCCGGCACAGTAGCATACCGCAGTCGCGGCGCCTGGTTTGTACAGAACCCTGTAGCCAGCAACTATGACATCTCTGCTGCAGCCTGTCACCAGACCTGGCAAACCGATCGCGCTACGAGTGTGAAGAATGCGGCTATTGCCACTGCAGGAATTGTACTCATCAAGAACGGCGCTATCTATAAAGCAGAATACTGCGCAGAATCAAATAACGCTGGTTGTGGCGATGGCTATAGCGGCACCGGTACCGACTACCCTTGTATTTCAGATAGCCGTTGTGTGGGCAGGACCAAGAGTGGCGCCGGCCGGGGTATGTGTCAATGGGGTTCCAGCTTCTGGGGTACTGATCAAACCTATACCTGGATCCTGAATCACTATTACAATCCAGATAGCGCAGCTATTCAAACGGCCACTGGCGCATTGGTCAGCACCAATGTCAGCGATACCAAGATCACAGATGACCGCACACTCAGCATTGCGCCCAATCCGGTTACCGGCAGCACTATCACTATCGACTATACGCTTGCC
Organism: Niastella soli; assembly: GCF_017742245.1. Lineage (GTDB taxonomy): Bacteria > Bacteroidota > Bacteroidia > Chitinophagales > Chitinophagaceae > Niastella > Niastella soli. The sequence continues at coordinate 181,400 of NZ_JAGHKO010000003.1, read as the reverse complement.
GCAGCTTCCCAACCTGCTACTATTGTTTTGACCGACAACTTTGGACAAAGCGCCCAACAACGCAACGTAGTGTTGCAGCAAGGAGTGAACCGGCTTTCCATAAACACCAGTAGCCTCAAACCGGGCGTTTACAATGTCACGGTCCGACTGGGAGCTAGTGGTAAAGCAACAAGCAAGAAGATCTTAGTAGTAAGATAAGACCTGTAAGAGCCTGTCCAGCTCTGGCGGATCCATCATTGGGTCTTGCACTATCAACCTGATGCCCTGGACCAGACAGGCCGTATGAAGGTTCAAAACAAGACCTGTCAGGTGAACTCACGCCACTGATTTTTCAGAACGCTGAAGTCCACCTTACAGGTCTAACTATTAAACATTATACTATGATTAAATCAATAATGATACTTGCACTGGGTTTCTTGTTGTTCTCGCCAGTCTGGGCGCAACAGCAACAGGGCAAGACTACCAATATCACATTTATAGTAAAAGATCAAAATACGGGGTTTGCATTGCCCGGCGCTACGGTACGGGTAACCACGCCCAATGGCAGCACCAGCACATTAACAGCCACCGCTAATGGCAAACTATCATTTACTGCCGTTAATGGCAGGTATGACTTTTCTTTCGCCGTCAATGGGTACAAACCCTTAATCACCTATTTTTCGTCGGGTGCTGAAACCAACATTGAAGCCCGTATAAACCTGGAGCCGGTTGATCGCAACGCCCGCATACAACAACTTCGGGCAAACGCACATCAGACCATTGTAAGCGGCTATGTTCGGGATGACGCGGGCAACACCCCGCTGGCCGGGGTGCAGGTAAGTAGTGGCAACACAAATGCCACCACCGACCCCAACGGCTTTTTCTCATTGGTGATAGCCAGTACCACGCCCGAATTGGTCCCAGGCAGCACACCTGAAAAAACCACGATCAGCTTTTCAAAAAACGGGTATACCACTCACACCATTCAAAACTTTTATGTAATACCCGATGCTTATACCATGAAGATCGCGTTGGCGCCGGTAAGCGCTGCGCGGATGCAACAAACGCCACCTGCTGTTGAACAGGCTGTACATGGGCTCTTTGACCGGACGCCTGCTGATGAACAGCAACGCGCTGCCGTTCCATCAGCACCAACAGCCAGAGTAGATGCAACCTTGGCAGCTACCGTACCAACAAGCATTCGGGTAGGTCTTAGTTGTTCCTGTACGTCGTGCAGCTCGGTTGATGTAATGAGCCTGGAAGAATATACCGGCTCAGGTTTGGATGATGAATGGATCGCCAGCTGGGGTGCGGCCTCCTTACAGGCTGGTGCTGTTGCCTATCGCACGTATGGCGCCTGGTATGTATTACATCCCGTTGCCAGCAGCTTTGATATTGCCAGCACTACCTGTAACCAGGTTTGGCAAAGCGACAAATCTACCGCCTGTATCAATGCCGCCAGTGCTACCGCCGGCATTGTTCTGGTTAAAAGCGGCGCCATCTTCAGGGCAGAATACTCAGCTGAGAACAACAACGCAGGTTGTGGCAATGGCTACAGTGGAACAGGTTCTGCCTGGCCCTGTATTTCCGATGCCCGCTGCGCGGGTTATGCAAAGAACGGACATGGCCGCGGCATGTGTCAATGGGGCAGCAGCCGCTGGGCCAGTGATAAAGACTATACCTGGATCTTGAATCATTATTACAACCCTGGTAGTGTATTCATTCAATTACCACCTACACCAGCGCTTACAGTTGCCTCCTTTGCCGTAAAAGATCAAAGCACAGGTCTCGCCATTGCCAGCGCCGCCGTTACCATCACCAAACCCGATGGCAGCACCAGCAGCGCCACTACCAATTCCAGCGGACAACTGGTGTATGGACTGGACAGTGGCAAATACACTTTCGCTTTTTCCAAAAGCGGATACAAAAGTATCAGCACCTTCTTTTATGGCGGGCCTAATGACAGCGTATATGCAGACATTAATCTGGATGTAGCCAGCACTGCCCGGTTGGCCGCTAATACTTCTCCCCTGCTTACCAGCAACCCCAATCAAATGGTATTAACGGGTTATGTGCGCGATGGAGCCTTGAACAGCGCATTGAGTGGCGTGCAAATACAAACAGGAAATTATACAACGACTACCGACGCAAAAGGATTCTTTTCGTTAATCGTACCGGCCAATGCAATAGCACCCGGACAAACACCTGCTACTATTTCTATACATTCAACCAAAGCAGGTTATCTCACCAACAGTATTCAGCATTTATATGCCATTCCTGATACTTATGAAATGCAGATTGCCTTAACATCCGCCAACACGCATCAGGCAACATTTGCAAATGAAGAACTGGTTGTTCGCCGCCATGGGTTGTTTGATAAAACACTGGCAGAACAAACAGCCTTCGCTGGTCACACGTTCATTAATGCCCGACAGAAATCAGCCGCTACTACATTAGCCGCATTGGCCGTGCCCGCTGTTATTCGGGTAGCCACCAGTTGTTCCTGTACAGCCTGTGCCAATCCACATGTACAGGTAATGAGCCTGGAATCGTATGTACAAACGGGAGTAGATGATGAATGGGTCAGCAGTTGGAATGCGGCTTCGCTACAAGCAGGTACTGTAGCCTACCGGTCCCGCGGCGCCTGGTTTGTACAGAACCCTGTAGCCAGCAACTATGACCTCTCCGCAGCAGCCTGTCACCAGACCTGGCAAACCGATCGCGCTACGAGTGTGAAGAATGCGGCTATTGCCACTGCAGGAATTGTACTCATCAAGAACGGCGCTATCTATAAAGCAGAATACTGTGCAGAATCAAACAACGCAGGGTGTGGCGATGGCTATAGTGGCACCGGCACCGACTATCCCTGTATTTCAGATAGCCGTTGTGTGGGCAGGACCAAGAATGGCGCCGGCCGGGGCATGTGTCAATGGGGTTCCAGCTTCTGGGGAACTGATCAAACCTATACCTGGATCCTGAATCACTATTACAATCCGGATAGCGCAGCTATTCAAACGGCTGTTACCGCTGTTACCAGCGATACGAAGATCACTGAGGACCGGACGTTGTCCATTGCGCCCAACCCGGTAACCGGAAATACCATCACTATAGAATATACGCATAGTGGTTTGTCGCAGCCCGCCAGTATTGTGCTCACCGACAACTTCGGACAAAGCGCCCAGCAGCTCAATGTAGTGTTGCAGCAAGGAGTGAACCGGCTTTCTGTTAATACCAATAACCTGAAAGCTGGGGTTTACAATGTGACTGTTCGATTAGCCGGTGGGAAGGCTATTAGCAGGAAAGTGTTGATTGTGAAAGGGCAGTAGGTATTAGGTTCGTAGGTTATTGGGGGCGCCTGTTGTTAAGTTCATAGCTGTTGACACGCTACAAATAACAGCAAGTCTTCCAACTCAATACCCTAATAACTTAATAACCTCCATGAACAACAATCTAAAACATAGAACTAAGATTAACAAAACGACCGTTGCAAGATGCCTTTTCCGGGAAATTGGAGGGCTTCACCAGTTCTTTCAACCGGTTTGTTTCACCTGGTAGCTCTTTTCTTTTAATGGTGTGTCCTGGTGGTACCTTCTTCACCGGGCACATTGCTTTTTAAATTTTAAAAACCTGAACAATGAAACAAACAACATGCCCGGGGAACACCCGCATCAACCAATTGTCAAGACTGTTCACCATCATTACGGTGATAGCCTTGTCGGCAACCGCCTGCAAAAAAGGAATTGCCAGCAAAAAAACCACGGATGACGAACGGGGCGCTACAACAGAAGCCACCCAAACCCACACCTACATTAAATTGTTTGATGGCGGCACAGATGGCTATCATTCATTCCGGATTCCCAGTATCGTTCGAACCAACGATAACACGCTGCTTGCTTTTGTGGAAGGCCGCATGGGCGCCAACAAGGATTACGGTAATATTAACGTAGAGTATAAACGTTCTACTGACAATGGCTCTACCTGGTCGGCCATGATGGAAGTTGTAGGCGCCGGACAAGGTACATGGGGCAACCCCACGTCGGTAGTTGACCGCAACACGGGCCGCATATGGGTATTTATGAGTTGGAACTCCGCCACCAAAAACCAGGGCGGCACTGATGGGTACGAAAAAATAGATACCTGGGGCGATCGCAAAGTATATTACTCATACAGTGATGACGATGGTCTTACTTTCACCACTCCAACCGATATGACCAGCACGCTGCTGCCCTCAGGTTATACCTGGGATGCCATGGGCCCCGGTGTTGGTATTCAAACCACCAATGGCACGCTGGTCATTCCTGCCATCGGCAGAAATATTTACAGCACCGATCATGGCGCTACCTGGCATTACCAGTTGATACCTGGTGGTACCAGTGAGGGCACTATTGTTGAATTAAACGACGGACGTCTGATGCGCAACGACCGCGCTACCAGCACCACCTGGGCAACAGCCAAACGCCGTTGGGTATCACGCGGCACCATCACCGGCAGCTTCAGTGCCTTTGCCCCCGACGATGTATTGCTCGACCCAGCCTGCGAAGGTTCTACGGTTCGCTATACCGGTTCTCCCGATCGTATTATGGTATTGAATTCAGCCAGCACCGAAACCCGGTGTAAAATGCGGGTACGTATAAGTTATGACGGCGGTGTTACCTGGCCCCTCAGCCGTAAGATCTACGACTGGTTAACAGATGACGAAGCATTTGCACAAGGTAAGGGTGGTTACAGCAGTATGGTAAAAACAGCCGATTATACCATTGGGGCGCTTATTGAGATCAATGAAAACACCGGTGATAGCCCAAACAGCCATCGCTCCATCGAGTTTCATAAATTCAATTTGCCCTGGATGACAAGTGGCGCTACGGAACCGCTTCCGTAGCAGGTAGAAGGCTTCCTGCCGAAGCCTTTGCGAAGACGGGTTGAAAGCAGAAGGGTGAAGGTCCTTGATCTTCACCCTTCTACCTTTATCCTAGCGGGATCTTTACTTCCAGGCGGCAGCCACCCATCGGCTTTGTATCGATGGCGAGTGTTCCACCCAATGTTTCTGCACGGTTGAGGATATTCAACAAGCCAATGCCCTTGGGCTGTACGTTTACATCAAACCCTTTCCCATTGTCCTGGATAACCAGCGTTAATACAGTATCGCTTTTATCGATGGCGATCCGCACATAACCTGCCTCGGCATACCGCATAATGTTATTGGTTTGCTCCTGTATAATGCGATACAGCATCAACTGCACATCGTGCGTCAACACCTCTTCCAATTCAGGATCGCATTCAAAATCCACCACCATTGGCCGCACCAGCTGCATGTTCTTTATGATGTCTTCAACCGGGTCAATTAACCCAACTTCTTTTACAATTGAAGAGTTCAGCGACTTGGAGATCTTTCGAATTTCCTGGATTGCCAGGTTTATATACTGGCTTGTTTTATCGATCAGCGCCTCCGGTTCATCGCTCCCCTTGGTAGTACTCAGGAGGATCATGGCCGATGATAAGATCTGGTTCACATTGTCGTGCAGTTCTTTTGAAATTTCATTACGCTCATATTCCTGACCCGCGATCATGGCCTGGTTGATCCGCAGCCGTTCTTTTTCTTTTTGCTGCGCCAGCTCTTCTTCCAGCTTTCTTTTTTCGGTAAGGTCCTGAATAGCACCAATGGCCCGGACGGCTATCCCATCTTTGTAAATGATGTATCCTTTATCTAATAAATATTTATAACTACCATCGGCACACAGGAACCTGTATTCATCCTGCCAGTAATTATTCCTTGACATTATACAGTCATTGATATGGTGCATGATCCGCTGACGGTCATCAATATGTATCCTTTCCAGCAACCAGAACAGGTCCATATCATTCTGGGTATACCCGGTTAACCGGCTGAATGGTTCGCTGCGATAGATAGTGCCTTTTTCAATATTCCAGTCCCAGATATAATCTGAAGTAGCTTTAGTGGTGTAATAGAACCGTTCGTTCACATTCACTATCTCTTCCTGCGCCCTTTTTTCTTCTGTAATGTCGATAGACTGTCCGCCAATAAGACGTTTAGGCGTGGAGGTTTGCAACAAAAATTTGTACACGATGTATACCCCATTGCTGCCATCCTGCCGCAGTGAATTCTCAAGGGTGATCAACGGCTGGCCGGTTTCCAGCACCCGTTGGTTGTTGGCCACGTATTGTTCCACCATTTCTTTAGGCATCAGGTCGCGCATATTGGTGTACAGGTGGCTGTCGTTCAACTTCCACACCCCTTTAAAAATATCATTCATGTAAATGATATAGCCATCCTCGTCAATGATCCAGGCGGGGCTGTGTGTATTGTTCATGAACGACTGAAAGATATATTCACTTTCAGACAGGCGTGATTCCGCTTCCCTGCAAGCAGTAACGTCATTGAAAATAACAGCTACCAGCCCAGGCACCGCTTCATTAAACTCTTCCAGTAAACAGGTATTGGCCGATAGCCAGATCATCCGGCCCTGGGCATTGATAACGCCAAGTATCCTTTGATGTATAATTTCTCCTGTACGCAAAGTGATCAAGCCCGGATATTCCTCTATACTCATGGGGGAACCATCTTCTTTAAACGCTTTGGCGCCAATCTCAGCAAGGCTCCTCCCAATGAGTTGGTCCTGGCCGCAACCTATGATCTCACAGGCTTTATTATTGGCCGAAACAATGGTACCCTGATCGCCTTGTAAAAGCATTACGCCTTCTTCCAGCGAGTTGAGCAGGGTTTTATAAAGTACACCGGGCCGGATTTCCTTTTTACTACGAATGGTCGCCTGCAGATCGCGCAGAATGAATACGACATCAAGCAGGAAATGAGTACCAGGAAATTTATGGGTATAACAGGAAACACGATAGGTTTTACCATCAGGCGCAGTTACAAAAATATCTTCCACCTGTTCATCGAGGGATATGGCTCTTTGTAGTTGGCTGTGCAATTCATGATATCCGGGAAACAGACCATTCAGAAAATCAACTATATTTTTTTTAGCAGGTCTGCGGGGTTGTTTAAACCACAATTCTTCTGCTGTCACGTTCCAGTGAAGCATATTAAAATGCCGGTCAGTAATAAACACAGCGTCCTGGCAGTCATTTAAAATGCTTTCAAGCCAGGGGGCCATTTCACGGTTATTGGTTGTAAAAGTTGGGTTCATAGGGATCTCACAAAAAATATTAGGGAAGCAGATCGTTCGCGTTACCGCAGCCCTAATTGAGCCCTTGATGTAATAACTTTACAATCAAATGCTAAACAAATCAGGCAGGGTACGTTCATTCTGGCAAAAATAAAACGTTTCCATACATTAGTATCTTATATGACCCCGAGGTATGTGCATAAATTTCTGTTTGTTACCAGATTACATAGTTTTACTTATTCCCATTTACATAAAAATCAACAACGCGTAGAATTGCATGCAGTACGATTAATTGCTATATATCCGTTAATGCGCTTTTTTGCCACTCCTCTTTTAGCATAGAATAAACATACAGGTCAACGAACTGGTTGTTTACAAATTCACCTTGCCGGATAATACCTTCCCTTTTAAATCCCAGCCTTTCGGGAATGGCCTGGCTTTTACTATTGGCCGTGGCAGCCCTTATTTCTATGCGATTCAATAACAGATAAGAAAAACCTTCCTCAATGATGGCTTTACAGCACCGCGTAATGATGCCCTTCCCCATCCATTCTTTATCGAGCCAGTAACCAATGGAAGCGCTTTTGTTGGTAAGATCGATATTGTACATCCCCACCCTTCCTACCATAACCTGACCGGCCATGATCACATAACCCATTTCCGTGTGATTGGCATACCGTTGTTTTGAACTGTTGATGTACTTCCTAAAATCTTCTACAGAACGCATATGGTCAACCCAGGGCAACCACTCCCGCAAATGCTGCCGGTTAAGCTTTACCAGTTGATACAGGGTCTCTGCATGCTGATTGTCTATCAACACCATTTCAAGTGTATTATCCACCTTTATTTTATTCATTCGAATGATTGTAGCTATAGCCTAATTTACTGATTTCTTGAACATATCATGTGTTATTAACATCAATTCCGGTAAACAAGTAGTCAAGAACCATTAACACATTTACGATACACCAATATAAATTCGTACTGTATCCAGGGAGTGTTCATTTCTTTCCTGGCGGTTGGTTACTCCCCTACCACTATTCCTGTACTCTAACGACTACCCACCGTAGCAATTACAACATACAACCAAAACAACATAACATGCAACCAAAACTGCTAGGCATCATTGCATTTATTGCAACACTATTATTCTGTACGGATACCTGGGCACAAAACAAATTAGTGCGGGGTAAGGTGCAGGATGAAAATGGCAGCCCCCTGTCCAAAGCCACCATTATGTTAAAAGGCTCTAAAGCCGGTATCAGCAGTAGTGACGATGGAAGTTTCGAGATCAACGTGTCTGCCAATACCACGTTGGTCGTTACTGCCATTGGCTATAATAAAAGCGAAGTAAAGATCGCAGCACAAGACTTTGTAACGATCACCCTTTCACCTGACGGACGCTCCCTGAATGAGGTGGTGGTTACGGCCCTGGGTATTAAACGCGAGAAAAGAAACCTCACCTTCAGTTCGCAGGAAATAAGATCCGAGGAACTGGTCCGCGCTAAAGAACCGAACATTTTGAATGCGATGACAGGCAAAGTGGCCGGGGTGCAGATCACCAGCAGTACGGGTGCACCCGGTTCTTCAAGCCGCATTGTGGTGCGGGGTGTCACCTCTATCTTTAGGAACAACGAAGCCCTTATTGTGGTAGACGGTGTTCCCATAAACAATTCAGAAACCGGCGCCGTGAACAATGGCCCTGGCAGTAACCGGTTGCTTGATATTGACCCGGCCATTATTGAAAGTGTGAACGTTTTGAAAGGCGCAGCTGCTACCGCCCTGTATGGTTCAGCCGGCGCCAGGGGTGTAGTAATGATCACCACAAAAACCGGGAACACCAGTAAAAAACCTGCCATTACTATTTCACAGGACCTCTCCTTTGAAAACGGCATTTTTGCCAAAGTACAGGACAAATACGCACAAGGTGATCGTAAGGAAATTAACGGCGTCACCTACGACAATGTATTTTATGACGGGGATGTCAATAAGGCCAGTAGTTCATGGGGACCGCTGCTGGATACCTTACGGATGAATGGCCAGCCCGTTCAAAAAAGAAACCAGCTAAAAGACTTTTTTCAAACAGGCGTAACGTCTACCTCTGCCATCAGTTTTTCCGGCTCTAACAGCCCAGGCTCCAGCTATTTCGTTTCTTACTCCTATCTCGATCAAAAAGGCATTGTTCCTACCGCCTATTTAAAACGGCATTCCCTGTTTACCAAATTCACCACCAAACTCACCGATAAAATAGCGGGCACTTTTCAATTCAACTATGCGAATAACCGAAGCAACCGCGTGCCTGAAGGCTATAACCTAGAAAGCCCCATCTGGACAATATACGCGGCCCCTATTTCCTGGAACCCATTGCCCTATCTGAATGCGGATGGCACGCAACGCGTTTACCGTTTCGGACGTAATAATCCGTATTGGGTGCTGGATAATGTTTACACACATGGCACAGTGAACCGCTTTTTACCGGTGATCACTTTAAATTATGCGGTTACCGACTGGCTGAATTTAACCGAAAGAATGGGCGCCGATCTGTACACCGAGCAGGTGAAATATTTTGAGGCCCGCGGTTCTGTTGCCAATCCTAATGGGGTGATCGTTGACCGCACCAATACATTCCGCCAGTATAATCATGACCTCATTATCGATGCACATAAACAGTTCAATAAATTCAATGTGCAGTTATTGCTTGGTAACAATGTATTATCCACCTACACCCAGGAGGTGGAAGGACGAGGTGTAGGATTATCAATTACCGGTAGCTATGATAATGTGGCCAATGCCTCCACCCAAACCTATAGTGAAAAACATTATCAAACCCGGAAAACTGGTTTCTATTCCCAGGCAAACTTTGATTACAATCATATTCTGAACCTGGCGATAACCGGCCGGTACGACGGTAGTTCGGTCCTGGCACAAAGCAACAGCTTTTACCCATATGGTTCTGCTGCTGCGGGTTTTGTGTTTTCTGAGTTATTTACCCCCCGGCTATCTTCCATTTTCAACTTTGGTAAAATACGCGTGTCATATGCTACTGTTGGCAACGATAATGTTGACGTCTATTCATTGTCTACTCCTTATCAGAATGTAAGCAATACCAATAACAATACTATTGGTGGCATCTCCTTTCCTTTTCAGGAACAAAATGGTTTTCTACTGAAAGATATACTCGGCAACCCTAACCTAAAGAATGAACTGGTACATGAGTTTGAGACCGGTATTGAGGTAAAAGCATTGAACAATCGCATTGGCGCTGAAGTATCGTGGTTCAATAAAAAAGTACAGGATGGACTTATACCGGTTACCATTTCTCCCACTACCGGCTATAACCAAACTACCATCAACACTGCCCGTATGCAGACAAAAGGAGTAGAAATATTGTTGAATGCCAACCCCGTGCAGGCCGGTAAATTCAACTGGGACCTTATTTTCAGTTTTACCAAACTTAATAATAAAGTACTGGCCCTGCGCGAAGACCTTACCAGTGTAAACATTGGCTTTACGCAGGCCATAGTTGGCCAGCCATATGGGGTTAAATTTGGTACCCGCTTTGCCCGCGACAGCGTTACCGGCCAATGGCTGATCAACGCCAACGGCCTTCCCTTCGCTGATCCCCAACAGGGCATTCTTGGAAATATTTCACCCGACTGGCTGGCCGGGTTAACCAATAACCTGAGTTATGGCCCCCTTAGCTTAAGCTTCTTTTTTGATATGAAAAAGGGCGGGGTCACCGAAAATAACGTAGATGGATATGGCTACTTCTACGGCACTCCTAAAGTAACGGAGAATCGCGAGGTACGTGTTGTGCCGGGCATCAGCACGGTAGATGGCAAAGCCAATACGGTGCCTGTAAAGGGGCAGGACTACTGGCGTCAGGTATCGGGCGTTGTAGAATCGGTAATACAGGACGCCACCTATATTAAACTTCGGAATGTAAGTCTGGGCTATGTGCTACCGGCCAAACTGATTCAAAAAACACCACTCAAATCAGCATCATTAACTGTAACTGGCAGAAACCTGTGGATACACAGTCCGCATTTTACCGGCGGAGATCCGGAAACCAATTCATTTGGTTCCTCCAACGGCTCACTGGGCATTTACTCCTTTTCAACACCGACAGCCCGCTCGGTAAATATCAGTTTAAAGATCGGATTATAAACAGCCGTCCATTCACTTTTAAACAAGATCATTATGCGCATAATAACATATACCCTCCTGCTCGTTTTTTGCATTACCACAGGATGTAAAAAATTTATTGATGTAAACAACGACCCCAATAATCCAACCAGCGTACAGGAAGCACTGATTCTGGCGCCGGTTGAATTGAATGTAGCCACCGTGCTCACCGGCGGCTCCTTCTACGCCTCAACCGGAATGGCGGCTATACTCGTAAATCATTATATGCAGAATATTGCGTTGAACCAGCCTGTGCCCAATGAAGGCACTTATCAATTATTCAATATAGCCCTTGATGATTCCTGGAAGAGTATTTACGTAGTGAGCCTGAACAACCTGAAGGCCTTGCATGATAAAGCCATCACCACCAATAATTATAACTATTCAGGGATTGCCAATATCCTGAGTGCCTTTTGTTTGGGCATTGCAACTGATTACTGGGGTGATGTGCCTTATACAGAAGCGTTTAATGGTAACACGCAATTGAAACCGGTGTACGATTCGCAGGAAAGTATTTACAAAATCATTCAACAATTACTCGATGATGGTATTGCCGACATCAACAAGAATGGTACCCTAAAACCAGGCAAGGATGATTATTTCTATGGTGGTAATATGGATGCCTGGAAGCGGCTGGCCTATACCTTGAAGGCCCGGTACTATATGCATCTTACCAAAGCACCTGGTTATACGGCGGTCAATCAGGCCACATTGGCCCTGGCGGCTTTACAAAACGGGATGGATAACAATGACGATGATCTGAAAATGGAATATCCCGGCAGCCCCGGTTTTGAGAATCCATGGTTTCTGAATTTTCAGTCCGTATCAACCATCGTATTGTCATCCGCCTGTGTTGACACGCTGGTTGCACGTAATGATCCACGCCTGCCCAAACTGATAGCCAAAGCCAAAGAAACGGGACTGTACAATGGCCGGCCCATTGGGTCAATCAATATCAGCGGAAGCCTGGATGTTTATTCACTTCCCGGTGTGGCCGTTGGGGAAGCCAGCTCGCCGGTGTATGTACTTAATTATTCAGAAGCGCTTTTTCTGAAAGCGGAAGCTACATTGATAAAATCAGGTTTTGCCGCAGCTGAGCCGGTTTACCAGGAGGCCATAAAGTCGCATATGGAAAAATTGGGTATTACCACAACCAATATAAATACCTATCTCGCCAATAGAGGTACTTTAACGGCCGCTAATGCCTTGCAGCGGATCATGGAAGAAAAGAAGATAGCTAATTTTTTATCAATTGAAAACTTTAACGACTGGCGGCGGACGGGATTTCCTTTGCTGACGAAAGTACCCAACTCTCTTTCGGATATACCCCGCCGGATGTTGTATCCGCAGGTGGAACTCACTTCAAATCCGCAGACGATCCAATCGGCTAAATTAACGGATCGGGTTTGGTGGGATAAATAAGCAACAAGCAATGGGTAACAGGTAGTTGGTTCTGAGTTTATTATTTTTTGAGTACCCGGGTCGCGACTTGACTGCTACCTGTTTCCCGCTGCTTCGCAAATTTGATAAAATAATCTCTATCCATCACCGGACACAATGGCTTTACCTAATCGGAGTTCAGTATTTTTTTAAAAGGGGGCCGATTTTGATTTTGTGGCCATTGAGATAAATTTTACCTTTGTAGTCGCTTTTGAGAAAATTGAAATCACGCTCTTAAGCAGATTGCCCGATAGTATAACGGTAGTACCACAGATTCTGGTTCTGTTTGTCTTGGTTCGAATCCAGGTCGGGTAACAAAGGCCCTCGCACGCAGTGCGGGGGCTTTTTTATTTGGCGGCGCCCCGAGCTTGCTCGGTGGAGCAGACAAATAAAAAAGCCAGTCCCGACGTATTCGTCGGGACTGGGTCTTTGGGTAATACAAAGCGGTACTGGATCGGCGAAGCCAATCCAGGTCGGGTAACAAAGGCCCTCGCACGCAGTGCGGGGGCTTTTTTATTTGGCGGCGCCCCGAGCTTGCTCGGTGGAGCAGACAAATAAAAAAGCCAGTCCCGACGTATTCGTCGGGACTGGGTCTTTGGGAAATACAAAGCGGTACTGGATCGGCGAAGCCAATCCAGGTCGGGTAACAAAGGCCCTCGCACGCAGTGCGGGGGCTTTTTTATTTGGCGGCGCCACGAGCTTGCTCGGTGGAGCAGATATTCGTCGGGACTGGGCCTTTGGGTAATACAAAGCGGTACTGGATCGGCGAAGCCAACCCAGGTCGGGTTAACAATTCGCAATGAGTAATACAAAACGGTTTGGATCGCCAAAGGCAATCCAGGCCGGAACATTTAATAAAATTTTTCAGGTCCCAAAATAGCCGGGTGATCTACACTTTTGGCCTGTCTACCTCGATTTGCCATATCATATCTCAGGATTTCGTAAGTTGTAGCCTCAAATTTAAACGGCCGTCTTTTTGAACGAACTGGATCTGATACAACAACTCCGGGCTGGAGATGAAGGGGCATTCAAATCATTGGTAGCAAACTATCAGGACCTGGTATATAATACGGCGTTGGGGGTAGTTCAAAACAGTGAGGATGCCGAAGACGTTGCTCAGGAAGTATTCATTCAGGTATACCGCTCCATCGATCAATTTAAAGGTGATGCCCGGCTCTCTACCTGGATTTACCGCATTACCACCACCAAAGCACTGGACCACATTCGCAGCCGCAAACGCAAGAAGCGTTTTGCCTTTATTACCAGTCTTTTTGGCCCGAATGACGAGCTGGTGCATGAACCGGTTGATTTTCAACACCCCGGCGTGGCATTAGACCGAAAGGAACAAGCGGCCCTGTTGTTCCGGATGATTGATCAATTGCCTGAAAATCAGAAAGTAGCATTCACTTTACATAAAACTGAGGAGCTGAGTTACCAGGAGATTGCCGATGTAATGAAATTATCGGTATCGGCGGTGGAATCGCTTTTGTTCAGGGCCCGGCAGAATCTGCGGAAACTGTTGGAAAAATATTATCAACAGAATAATCCACAAGACAAATAAGCGGTTCGAAGGTTTTAGGGTTTATTAGCGTCAAATGTATAAGTTTACATCGTAAATTACATTTATGTCAATCGATTCAAATAACGACTCCCGGATTGATTCAGTGCTGAATAGCCTGGATGGGATGCAGCGGGCTAAAGCGCCTGATTTCCTGTATACCCGTCTGCAAGGAAGGATGGAGCGAGAATTTGACCAGGGTGGTCCACTTGGCCGCTGGCTTACCAAGCCGGTACTGGCCTTAACGATTGCAGTAATTATTCTCATTGCAAACGCTACCACCGTGTTAAAAATGTGGGAGCAAAATACGGCTTCCTCAAATATAAACAACGAATCAGGTCAAATAGTAGCTGCTGAATACCCAGCAGGTGGTATGTACCCTGTATATAATGAAAATTCACTGGAACCATGATTAGGCCCCCCCGTCAAAGATGGCTTTTGGTACTTGTAGCGATCTTATTATTGACCAATATTGCCACCCTATCTATTTACTGGTTTAAAAAACCTGACCATGATGGTGGGCCTGGTCGCGAACCCGGTAGCCGGGAAAAAAAAATGGGTCAGTTCATGGTAGATCAAATGAAGTTCGATGCTGCCCAGGAAACCGCTTACTGGAAGCTGCGCGATTCCATGATCACTATCCAAAGACCGGTAATGGACAGCATTCGCAATGCTAAAAAAGGTTTTTTTGATCTGTTGAACCAACCCAATGCAACAGATTCTGCTTTAATCTCCCGCAGTAATGAAATAGCTGATCTTCAAAAAAAGCTCGATCTCGTTACCTTCCGTCACTTTCAAAATGTGCGGGCACTTTGCCGTCCCGATCAATTGCAAAAATTCGATACAGTGATCAAAGAGATCGTAAACCGGATGACCAATCCTTTTAGAAGATTTAATAAACAAGGCGATTCTACTGATAAGGGCAATAGGCAATAGGTAATGGTGAACTCACAATTATTTAAGCATTCGCACCTTTTGCTGTCATCTAATACAGCAAAAAATAAACGTTAGCAACTAAAAGCAAACTATACGTCCCACTAAATCCATTAAGCATTATTTGCAAATTAGTGCGTACAATAATATAACTCCCATTCTACCCAAAAGCCCCGATACATAAGGATTCCAGCGAATAATTTACCACGAAAAGGGTATTAGGATGTACTATTTTTGGTTGTTACTTTGCTATTGATAGTAACACCAAAAAATTGTTTATGCGATCTACCATTTTGTTTGCCGCTTTCAGCTGCCTCCTCTCAAATGCCACGCTGGCCCAGGATTGCAACAACTACTATTTCCTGCAAAAGAACAAGACTGTTGAAATGACCATCTTTGATAAAAAGGGCCAGGCCAATGGCAAGCAGGTATATACTGTATCAGATGTCACCAATAGCGGTGATAATATTACTGGCACCGTTAATTCAGAAATGTTTGATAAAAAGGGGAAATCAATAGCCAAAGGGCACACCCAAATTGTTTGCAACGGGGGCGTTATGATGATCGATATGACCATGCAGTTGCCTCAGCAACAACAGGAACAATTTGCCAGGGCCGATGTAAAGGCAGACAAGATCTATATTGAATACCCTAACAATATGAAGCCGGGTGATAAATTAAAAGATGCTACTTTAAATATGGACATAGACAACTCGGGCATGAAACAGAACGTAAATATGGTTACAAGCGATCGCACCGTGGCTGCCAAAGAAAGTGTAACCACTACTGCCGGTACCTGGGATTGTTTCAAGATAACATACAAAAGCAAGGTTACGATAAAAACGATGGGCATTGGAATGCCTTTTAATATCGAAGGAACAGAATGGTTCGCTCCCGGATTCGGCATTGTAAAAACGGAAAGCAAACATGGCGGCACGGCCATTACAGCCATCAAATAAGTAATATCCTCAGTACGGAAACCAGGTCCCCCGACAAGTCGGGGGACTTTTTATTTACCTTCTGCCTCGCCCGCCGAAGCTTTAGCGTAGGAGGCAAAAAAAACAGGGCCATAAAAATGGCCCCGCTGGTTCTTACTTGTGTATGTATGAATTACGCCCTCTTGATCTTGTTTATTGTTTTACCATTTTCAGGTTGTACATTTTGTTGTTTTGCTGTACCTGAAGATAATACGTGCCTGTAGACAGCTGTTGCACATTTACTGATTGCCAGTTACTAATAACCTGACGGTGCATCAATATGCCCGAAGCATTATAAATGGTCAGCGTTGCATTCTGCCGGCTATCGGGTAATTGAATGCGCACCAAATTCTGAACAGGGTTAGGTTGTAAACTAACCTTTGTCTGTTCTTCTGTTTGCAGGGTAACAATTTTTGAATAACTGTATGCGCCATCTTTATCTGTTTGCTTGAGACGATAGTATAATTTCTGCTGGCTTATTACAGGCTCACTAAAACTGTAATGTTTATCACTGGAGCTATATTCGCTGCCAGCCACACGACCAGCTTCCTGAAAGTCAATTCCATTGGTACTTCTTTCCACAATAAACCAGGCGCTGTTCACTTCTGCAGAAGTTCCCCAACTCAATAATACCTTATCACTCTTTTGAGTAGCATTGAAGTATAACCAGGTTACGGGCAGGGTCCCGGTTGTAACGCTGCCACTTAGTACGGCACTGGTATTATAAACAGGGGCAGCGTTTCCATTATATTCAAATACTTTGTAGTAATATAGATCGCCAGGGGTTAATCCCGTCACGGTAACAGTGCTTCCATTGCCTGCATACACTACATACTCATCTACCGCAATCTGGGCACCCGATTTAAATACTGTATTGGCAGGATATACACCCAGATCGGCCGGCGCCGCCAATACATTACTGCCCTTTTTCACCACAACCAACCTGTTTTCGCCATTTCCATTGGTCCAGCTCAGGGTCATGTTGTTACCAGTAGTAGCGGTTACAGCATTGCTGGCGGCAACAGAAGGAGCGGCGGCAGTGGCGCCGGTAGCATTCAGCACAGAGCTGGTTAAATACCGCAGCAAGGAGCCTGTGCCATTGTATTCAAAAACGGTGAGGTAATAGGTGGTGGCCGGTAACAGATTGGTAATGCTTACTGAATTACCGGTCCCATTATACACTACATATTGATCACTCCCCAGGTTAGTGCCTGTACCAAACGCAGCATTGGCCGTGTAGCTGGTGGCACTGGCAGGGGTAAAATTCACTGCACTGCCGGCACGCATCACCACTACTCTACCATCGCCATTTCCGTTTGTCCATTTGAAGTTGAATTTATTGCCGTCCACTGCCGATACAACGGGCGCAGATGCAGCCACAGTAGGCACCGTGGCCCCGGGCAGATCGGTAGTGGTAAAGCTAAAGCTACTGCCTGGCAATAAATAAGCTGGCGCCGATGAACCGTTTTGTTCAAATCCCGATACATAATAAGTTGTATTGGGTGCCAGGTTGGTCACAGTAAAAGGCCCTACCCCATTTGTACGGAAAACAAAATAATTACCGGTACTGCCAACCTGAACAGCACCATACGCAAGACCATAACCTGCATTGCCAGACACCAAATTGGGATCTGCATCAACGGGTGAATTAGCCTTCATAAAGAACAGACGGTTGCTGCCATTACCTACTGTAAAACTGATGGTAGCCTGTGTTCCCTGAATATTGGAGGCTGTTAACCCGCTGGTTTGTATAGTGGGCCAGCTCACAGTGGGAGCATTACCCGTTAAAAAACTGGTTGTTAAATAGTCATTCACACCAGCATCTGAAGTATTGTACTCAAACACGGCAAAATAGTATGTAGCGCCAATCTCAAGACCCGTTAATTCAACATTGGTAGAGGTGCCATCATACACCACATATTCACCGGTGGCAACCTGAGTGCCCTGTGCGAAAACAGCGTTTGCCGTATAGTTGGTGCCATCAATTGGCTTATAAGTTACCGCCGCCCCTTTGCGTGCGATCACTATTCTTTTTCCGCCATTCCCATTTGTCCAGACAACCCGCACGCGATCGCCATCTTTTGAGATCTGGCTAAAAGCAGTTGCTGCCAGTGTAGGCTCCAACGGAATAGAAAAACTGATAGTAGCAGGCGTTTTGTTATATACCGGATAATTGGTACCATTGAATTCAAAAACACCAACATGATAAGTGAAACCCGCTTTTAAATTATTCAAAGTAAAACCGGCGCCATTCATTTGTCCGGCTATGGAATAGTTGCCCGGAGCTATCTGGGTACCTGAGCCAAAAGTTTGATTACCGCTGTATATCGTCAGGTCCTGAGGCACTGCATTCACCGCACTACTTTCTTTCGCCACAGCCAACCGGTAATTGCCGTTACCGGGAGTAAATCCAATCGTTGCAGTAGAGCCCGTGATATTGCTTACAGTTAAATTGGTAGCAATGGTAGTAGGCGGTAACGCCGTGCTTTTATTGCCATCAGTGGGTGTATTTAGATAATAAGTAAAGTTGCCTGCGGTTTCATCAAATTCAAATATCCTGAAGTAATAAACAATGCCAGGCTCCAGGTTGGTCACATTCAAATTCGTTGTATTGTTATTGCTTACCACATACTCCCCGGTGGCAATCTCCTGCCCTGAACCGAATACCGCATTGGCTGTATAAACCGTTCCATTGATGGGTGTTGCCGTTACCGGCGATCCTTTCCGGGCAATGATCAATCGTTTGCTTCCATTGCCTGGTGAACAGCCTACAGTAAGGCGACTTCCTTCAATACTGGAGAAAATAATTGATTGGGTTGGTTTTGTTGGGCCAGCGTTGGTAGTTATATTTCCCATGAACGCTGGTTTAAAATATACAGGTGTAGTATTACCATTATATTCGAAAAAGGAGAAATTGTAATTGGTGTTGGGTTCCAGTTTACTAATAGGAACTGAATTACCGGCGCCCCTGTAAACCGTATAATTATCAAGGTTGATCACATTACCGGTACCATATTCGCCGGAGTTATAGGGATAATAAGCTTTCAGATCAACCGGCTCGCCATTTACCGGTGAAGCTTTGCGGGCCAGAATAAGCCGGCCGGCACCGTTCCCGTTGGCCCAGTTAAGTTTTACCGAATTACCGGTAATTTCAGAAAAAACTACATTGCTTGCTTGTACATCGGGAGCCGATACCGTAGCCTTACTACCGGTTAACGGTATCATCAGGTATTTTGCAGCGGCGCCTGTACCATTATATTCAAATACAGCCGCATAATAGGTTGTTGCTGGCTTTAATTTATCAACAGTTACACTGTTCCAACTGCTTTTCAACACTACATATTCCCCTGCTGCAGTAAACTCCGTTCCGGCTGTTGCAAAATTTGAGTTGGCTGTATATTCTTTTCCATTCTCGGGCATGCCGGTAACCGGACTGCCTTCTTTTACCACCATAATGCGGTAGGTCCCATTACCATTGTCAAAGGAAATGGTCATACTTCCACCATCGATTGAAGTAAATTTAATGTTACTGGCCGGCACAGTGGGTTGAGCTTGCGCTGTGATAAAACTTCCGGCTAAAACAAATAATAATAGTGTATATATCTGTCTCATGGGTAAACTTGGTTATATAATAATAGATTGGTTGCTCCCTGATGCAGGGACAATGAATAAAATGATACCACGCAATCTGTTCACGATTGTCTTATAGCATCATTGGACCTTAAATGGGATCGTCATAACCGGTATGCGGGAGCAAATGTAGCAGGTAACTGACCGCGTTATAACGGCTTTAACATGGAATGCAGAATTGATAGGTTGAATTGTAGCAGGGGGCGATTAGAATGGGAAGGAGGAAATGTCAGTTGTGAGTAGGCTCGCCATATCGAAATGCTTCTAATTACTCGTATTTGCGAGTTAACGTGGCAATGTGTTAACCAGTCAACTTTATAAACTCTATCAGCCTTATAATCTACCAGTCAACTCATTAATTCAACAACCTTATACAAAGTTTCAATGACTCTTTCCAATCTGGAATAGTACAACCAAATGTTTGTCTGATCTTGTTGGTATCGAGTAATGAAAATGAAGGCCGTTTGGCGGGTGTGGGAAACTGTTCGGAAGGAATGGGATTAACCGTGCAGGAGCTGCCGGTCAATTCCTTAATAGCAACGGCAAAATCAAACCAACTGATTCGTCCCTGGTTGCTGTAGTGATACATGCCGGAATGCCAGTTAGCTGTTGAGGCCTGTGTATTGGCCACTATTTTCATCATACAGCCTGCCAGATCGGCCGCATAAGTAGGCGCGCCCACCTGGTCATTCACCACGCTGATAGCGGGCCGTTCGGCCATCAACTTCATCATGGTTTTTACAAAGTTCTTACCAAAGGAAGAGTACACCCAGGCCGTTCTGATGATGATGGCATCGGGGTTATACTGCTGGCAAAGCTGTTCACCTTTTAATTTGGATGCGCCATATTGATTCACCGGGTCGGTGGGAGCATCTTCTTTATATGGCACCGGCGACTGGCCATCAAATACATAATCGGTTGAAATATGAATGAATCGGGTATTATAGTTTTTGCAGGCAAGAGCCAGAATGCGCACGCCTTCTGCATTTACAGAAAACGCCAGCTCCTGGTCCGTTTCGGCTTTATCAACAGCGGTATATGCCGCACAGTTCAGGCAAAAAGCCGGGCGATGGGTTGCAAATATTTCCTGTACAGCTGCCTCTTCATTTATCGGCATATTGTCGGCATCTGTAAAAACAAATTCGAACGCAGTATAGGACGCGCTCAATACCTGTAATTCCTGTCCTACCTGACCATTGGCACCGGTGACTATAATAACTGGTTTCGACATAAATAACGATTATCCTTTAAATTCAAAGGGATTTACACAATTGGCAAATACAGGCAGTACCTGGTCTTTATCTGATACTACGGCTTTGTCCATTGGTATTTTCCAATCGATCTTTAAAGCAGGGTCATTGTATACGATACCATGTTCGCTGGCCTTATTATAAAAACGATCGCATTTATACAATACTTCAGCTGTTTCACTCAATACCGAGAACCCGTGTGCAAAACCGGCTGAGAGGAATAATTGTTTTTTATTTTCAGCAGACAATTCAATGGAGAAAGTTTTGCCAAACGTGGGTGAGCCTTTTCTGATATCAACGGCTACATCCAGAATGGTCCCTATTAATACCCGCACCAGTTTAGCCTGGGCAAATGGTGTAACTTGGTAGTGTAATCCCCTAATCACCCCATATGTGGAGCGGGATTGATTATCCTGAACGAATTCGTTTTCAATGCCAGCCTCACCAAACATTTTCTCGTTATAGGCTTCGAAAAAAAAACCGCGGCTATCATTAAACACTGTTGGTTCAAATACCAATAAACCAGGAAGTCCTGTTTCTATAAAAGACATTAGATATTGCAGATTTTAAATTATCGTTATTGCATTATCTCTTTGCATATTGCTCTTCATAATAATGCTGATAATCGCCCGAAGTTACATGCTTTATCCAATCTTCGTTTTGAAGGTACCAGTCAACTGTTTTTTCCAGACCTTCTTCAAACTGCAGGGATGGTGTCCAACCCAGTTCTTTATTCAGCTTTGTTGCATCAATGGCGTACCGCATATCATGACCCGGCCTGTCCGTTACAAAGGTGATCAGTTTGGCAGAGGTTCCTGCAGGACGGCCCAGTTTGGAATCCATGACCTTGCACAACAAATGAACGATGTCTAGATTCTTCCATTCGTTAAAACCACCCACATTATACTTATCACCGGTTTTTCCTTTATGGAAAATCACATCGATGGCGCGGGCGTGGTCCTCAACAAATAACCAGTCACGAACATTTTCACCTTTGCCGTATACTGGCAATGGTTTGTTATTCCTGATGTTGTTGATCATTAACGGAATAAGCTTCTCGGGGAAATGGTAAGAACCGTAGTTGTTGCTACAGTTGCTCATTACCACCGGTAAACCGTATGTATGGTACCAGGCCATTACAAAGTGGTCTGATGATGCTTTTGAAGCGGAATAAGGTGAGCGGGGATCGTATGCTGTTTCTTCAGTGAAAAAACCTTCGTGGCCCAGGGAACCGTATACTTCGTCGGTTGAAACGTGCATGAAACGTTTCCCTTCCATTTTAGCAGGTGATTGCGCCCAATATTTGCGGGAGGTATTAAGCAAGGTAGCAGTACCCAGTACATTTGTTTTTACAAAAGCCAGCGGATCGAGGATCGACCGGTCAACATGGCTTTCTGCCGCCAGATGGATCACGGCATCAAATGCATATTTATCGAACAGGGCTTCAATGCTGGCAGCATCGGTAATATCTGCTCTTTCGAATTTATAATTGGGAGCATGCTCCACATCTTTCAAATTCTCCAGGTTACCGGCATAGGTAAGTGCATCTGCATTCACAACTAAATACTCAGGGTATTTACTTACAAACAACCGCACCACATGCGAACCAATAAAACCGGCGCCACCAGTGATCATGATGGTTTTTGAAAAGGTGCTCATAGTATATTAATTAAAGAGGTACGCTTAACGTCCTTTCGGCCATCAAGCGTACGGTATTTTTTCTTTAAGCTTTGGCTACAAATTCTTTGGGCTGTTTAAACCATTCATCCTTTGGCAATGATTTAAAATACTCGTAGGTTACCTTCAAACCTTCTCTACGGCTTACTTTAGGTGTCCAACCCAGTATCTCTTTTGCCCGGGTAATATCTGGCTGCCGTTGTTTGGGATCATCAACCGGAAGTGGTTTATGCACAATTTTTTGAGTTGTCCCTGTAAGGGCAATGATCTCTTCGGCAAATTCTTTCAGTGATATTTCATCAGGATTACCAACGTTAACAGGTTGATGATAATCGCTCATTAACAACCGGTATATTCCTTCAATAAGATCGTCTACAAAGCAAAAGCTACGGGTTTGTGACCCATCGCCAAATACGGTCAGGTCTTCTCCGCGTAACGCCTGGCCAATAAATGCGGGCAGGGCTCGTCCGTCGTTCAAACGCATCCGGGGACCGTACGTATTGAAGATACGCACAATGCGGGTTTCCACGCCATGGAATGTATGGTAGGCCATGGTCATGGCTTCCTGAAAACGCTTGGCCTCATCGTACACACCACGAGGACCTACAGGGTTTACGTTACCCCAATATTCTTCATTTTGCGGATGCACCAATGGATCACCATAAATTTCTGAAGTAGAAGCCACCAGTATACGGGCACCTTTTGCTTTGGCAAGGCCCAGGCAGTTATGGGTCCCCAGTGATCCCACTTTCAATGTCTGAATAGGTATTTTCAGATAGTCAATGGGACTGGCAGGTGAAGCAAAATGTAATATATAATGCAGTTCGCCGGGAACATGAATGAATTTCGATACATCGTGATGATAGAACTCAAACTGTTCCAGCTTGAATAAATGCTCAATATTGCGAAGGTCGCCGGTGATCAGATTATCCATCCCAATAACATGGAAACCTTCTTTAATAAACCGGTCGCATAAGTGTGACCCCAAAAAACCGGCAGCTCCGGTGATAAGTACTCTCTTTCTTGACATGGGAAAAGGTTTAATTATTTTTCACTTTCATTGGGGTCAGCTACTGCCCGGCCCACGCTTTCGTAATAAAATCCTAACTCTTTAATGGCATCTGTTTCAAACAGGTTGCGTCCGTCAAAGATCACTTTATTTTTAAGTGCCGTTACGATCTTCAGGAAATTAGGCGTGCGGAACTCATTCCACTCAGTGGCAATGATCAATGCATCGGCGCCTTCCAGGCAATCGTATTGGTTTTCGGTGAATGAAATTTTATCACCTAACAACGCACGCACATTATTTACAGCTTCAGGGTCATAGGCAGATACAGAAGCACCTGCTTTCAACAGTTCATCGATAATATATAAAGCGGGTGCTTCGCGAATATCGTCGGTATTTGGCTTGAACGCCAGTCCCCACAGGGCAAAGCGTTTTCCTTTAAGGTTGCCTTTGAAATATTTGTTGATCTTGGGCAACAAATGCAGCTTTTGTTTTTCATTCACATCCATTACCGCATTCAGGATCTGGAAATCGTACGCCACTTCTTTAGATGATTTAACCAGTGCCTGTACATCTTTTGGGAAACAGCTGCCACCATACCCGATACCCGGGAACAGGAAACGTTTTCCAATACGGTCGTCGCTGCCAATACCGCGGCGCACCATATCAACATCAGCACCCAGGCGTTCGCACAACTGGGCTATTTCGTTCATGAAAGATATTTTAGTAGCCAGGAAAGAATTGGCGGCATATTTAGTAAGTTCGGCAGAACGAACATCCATGAAAATGATAGGGTTACCTGAACGTACAAACGGACCATACAGTTCGCCCATTACTTTGCGGGCTCTTTCAGTAGCAGCACCTATAACCACCCGGTCGGGTTTCATAAAGTCTTCTACCGCTACCCCTTCGCGTAAGAACTCAGGGTTTGAAACCACATCAAAATCACCTACATAGTTTTTTGCAATGGCGGCATATACCTTTTCAGCTGTACCAACGGGCACAGTACTTTTATCAATGATTACTTTATAATCGGTCATCAGTTCGCCAAGGTCTTTGGCAACACCCAAAATGTATTTCAAATCAGCACTTCCATCTTCACCGGGAGGTGTTGGCAATGCGAGGAAAACGATCTCTGCGTCTCTAATACCTTCAGACAAGCTGGTCGTAAAACGTAAACGTTCTTCTTTTACGTTACGAAGAAATAATTTTTCCAGTCCAGGTTCATAGATAGTGATCTGGCCTGAAGATAATTTTTCAACCTTTTTTTTGTCGATATCTACGCAAGTAACATCATTACCTGTTTCAGCAAAACACGTTCCCGTTACCAAGCCTACGTAGCCAGTGCCTACAACTGCGATTTTCATTTTGAGGATGTTTTAAAGGTGCCTTAACGCTAATTGTTATTGTTTATTAATAAACTCCAATACTTTGCTGGTAATAAACTGGAGCTGTTCATTACTCAGTTCGGTATGCATAGGTAAGGATATTACACGTTCTGTGAGCCAGTCGGTTATTGGTAACTCATATTTGGCGCCACCAAAAGCCTCAAACATTTTCTGGCGATGTGCAGGTACTGGATAATAGATCATTGAAGGAATGTTGTGCCCGGCCAGGAACTGGTTCAACCCATCGCGATCAACACCTTCCAGCAACAGAGTATATTGATGAAATACGTGATTGCAATAAGAAGCCCTGTTGGGAACAGTGATCTTTGAATGCCCGGCAAATGCCTTATCGTAAAAGGCAGCGGCATTGTTGCGGGCAGCAATATATTCATCCAAACGGGGCAGCTTTACATTAAGAACAGCCGCTTGTATACTGTCGAGCCGGCTGTTACAGCCAACGCGATCGTGGTAATATCGTTTAGCCCCGCCATGATTAGCGATCATTCTCAACGCCTCAGCAATGGTATCATCGTTGGTAAAGATGGCCCCGCCATCTCCATAACAACCAAGATTCTTTGAGGGGAAGAAAGAAGTGGTACCTATAGTACCCAGGGTCCCGGTTTTTTTAACAGTGCCATTGCTCAGCGTAATGTCGCCTCCAATAGCCTGTGCATTATCTTCAATAACCGGTATATTATTATGACGGCTGGCGATTTCCAGTATGGCTTCCATATTGGCTGCCTGTCCGTATAGGTGAACCGGAATAATTGCTTTTGTTTTGGGTGTTATGGCCCTTTCAATAGCAATGGGATCTATACAGAATGTTTTGGGATCTACTTCTACAAATACAGGTTTTAACTGTAAAAGGGCCACAACTTCGGTGGTGGCTATAAAAGTAAATGAGGGAATGATCACTTCATCACCTGGTTCCAGGTCCAATGCCATTAGTGCTATCTGCAGGGCATCAGTTCCATTGGCACAAGGTATAACGTGCTTAACCCCCAGATATTTACTTAATCCGGCAGCAAAGTCATGCACAGCTTTTCCGTTTATGAACGAGGTACTGTCCATTACTTCCTGGATCGCTGAATCTACTTCAGTTTTTATTTTTGCGTATTGCTGCTTTAAATCAACCATTTGTATGGGCTGCATACCTATCCTTGTTTTGTTAAAACGGGCACAAACGTACAGTAAAAAAATGGTGTGAGCAAGCTTATCAGGAGGAGCGGCTATAGAAAAACCCCATCCCATAAGTATATGCAAATTTATTGTGGTGTATAATCAGGGCCGGGGTAATTTCGTTCCTGTAGTTGACACATATTTAAAACTGCTCGTTTTTACCTATTTGACAATTCTGACGATAAAAACGACATTTGTTTTTTCTGAAATCAAATTATCACCGTGCACCTGTTTATTTATAATATCTTTTTGTTTTTATACTCTGTTGGAATCCGTATTACCTCCCTGTGGAACCCCAAGGCCCGTTTATGGCGTAATGGCCGGAAAGACATTTGGGCTGAATTACACAAAATTGCGGCAGCATGCGGAAGGCCCTCCTACACAAAGACTTCGGCGGGCGAGACAGCCGGCAGCGGGCCCTCCGCCGACAAGGCTCCGGCGGACGAGGCTTTAGGCGACGCACAGCAACTGATCTGGATGCATTGTTCTTCCCTGGGCGAATTTGAACAGGGCCGGCCGGTGATGGAATCGATCAAACAACAATACCCCACTGCCAAAATAGTACTTACCTTCTTCTCCCCCAGCGGGTACGAGGTGCGGAAGAACAATTCCGGTGCCGATCATGTGCTTTACCTGCCGATGGATTCAAAAGCCAATGCGCGCAAATTCATCAGCATACTGCAGCCCAGTCTGGTAATCTGGATCAAATACGAATACTGGTTCTATTATTTAACTGAATTAAAAAAGAAACAAATTCCGCTGTTACTGGTATCGGGTATTTTCAGGACCGACCAGCCTTTCTTTAAATGGTATGGCCGCCTGCACTGGTATATGCTGGAGAGCTTTAATCACCTGTTTGTTCAAACCGAACGTTCTAAAGAGTTACTGAGTACCATCGGATTTACCAAAAATGTAAGTGTAAGTGGTGACACCCGCTTCGACAGGGTTGTTCAGATAGCCGAACAATTTAAACCCATTGATCACATTGAACAATATTGCGGCGACAGCCCGGTTATTGTTGCGGGAAGCACCTGGCCTGAGGATGAAGAAGAAATGGACCATTATGCCAATACGCACCCCGAAATAAAATTCATTATAGCGCCGCATGAAATAAATGAAGAGCATTTGAGGGAAATAGAGAAGTTATTTAAAAACAGCATCCGGTTTTCAAAACTACCAGCGCTCTTCTCCCCTTCGCCCAAACCAGTGGCCAGGAACCGTCAATTGCCCTCTGAAAAGCAAGTACCCAATACGTTGATCGTCGACAATATTGGCATGCTTTCAAAACTGTACAAATATGCTACGATCACGTATATAGGTGGTGGCTTTGGCGACGATGGCGTACACAATGTGCTGGAAGCGGCTGTTTATGGTAAACCCGTGGTACATGGACCGGTGTACGAAAAATACATTGAAGCGGTGGAGCTGGTACAACAGGGCGGCGCTTTTGTGATCAATACTGCGCTGGAACTGGAGAAAACGTGTAACGACCTGCTGACAGATACCGGCAAATACCAGGTAAGCTGTCAGGCAGCCCGTAATTACGTATATAATAATAAGGGAGCAACAGAAAAGATAATACTTTACATTCAGGAGAACCGTCTTTTGACCAGCTGATAAAAGTGGCGGGTGCTTTCCTTGTTTTCGTCCCAACCCAGTTTTACTTTTAATTCTCTTTCAATCCAGTACTGGGCTTCGGGTAATATGCGAAAACTGTTGATGGTTTTTATGCTGCGTTCATACATCACTTCGTCGTTGCGGAAGAGTTCACTGATAAAAACGAAGCGGTCATTGATACCAATGGCACGGCGAAGGTCACGCACAGGTGCATCGTTCAATACATGCGCCACTTCCTTCACTTCTTCTTTTAACTTTTCATTAAGGGAAGACGTTGGAGTTGCCATCACTTCATTAAGCTCTTTCACAACCTGTTGATGCGCTAAAGTGGGGACTTCGCGTAATGGATCAATTTTCCACCCGTTTTCAGTATGAACTTCATGGTGATGACCATTACCATTATTTTTATCCACAGTTCCATTCATGCCGTTCCCGTTCACCACTGCAGGCGTAACAACCACAGGTGGCGCTTGTTCCACTACAACCGGAGTGTCTTCCACAACAGGTGCTTTTACTTCAACCGGAGGTTGTTCCACAGCCGCTGCAGGGGTATTTACTACCTTGGGAGCAGGTTTTTCCTCCGCTGTTTGACGAACCTGGTAGCTATGACCATTAGCCGCAGGCATTACCACTGCTACTTTTGACGTGTTGACGGTTCGGTGTGTGGACGTCGACATCTGTACCAATTCTGTTTCAATTAATTGGGCAGTTACTAATAGTTGAAACGGATCGGCGTTTTGTGCAAATTGTTCATTTAATTTGCCAATAAGTTGTGCTAAACGTTCCATAATAAGCGGGTACTTTTTTATGGTTAGAGTTAATTGATTGATGGTTAGAGCTAATGGATAAAGTTAACAATTATTGTACCTATTTCCGTTAAGATGTTTATAGAACCTAATATATCGGGTGAGCGCCGGGGCAGTATTGAAGTAATTTGCGGGTCTATGTTTTCCGGAAAAACCGAAGAGTTGATCCGGAGACTAAAACGGGCAAAGATCGCCAACCTGCGGGTAGAAATCTTTAAGCCTAAGATTGACGTGCGCTATGATGTTCATAACATTGTATCGCACGACGAAAACGCCATTCTGAGTACTCCTATTGATAACTCACAAACCATATTATTATTGCATGGTGAAGCTGATGTAATTGGCATTGACGAAGCGCAATTCTTCGACGATCAATTACCTGATGTTTGTGATCAGCTGGCTTTAAAAGGGATACGCGTCATTGTGGCGGGACTGGATATGGATTATACGGGTAAACCGTTCGGACAAATTCCCTTTCTGCTATCCAAAGCCGATTATATTACCAAGCTGCACGCCATTTGTGTACGATGTGGCAATATTGCCAATTATTCCTTTCGCAAAAAGGCCGATACGGCGCAGGTATTGCTTGGCGAAAAGGACTTGTATGAACCACGGTGCAGAAAGTGTTATTATGAAGTTCCTTAGCAATTTGCAAATGAATGTTAATATTGCATCGCATAACTTAAACATTTATCAATTCCTTGAACCACATAATTGCGCTTATTAAGAAAGACCTGTTGCTGGAGATCAGACAACAATACACTTTTTATGGTATTCTGTTGTATATAGCCTCCACCATCTTTGTTTTATACCTTGCCATGAACCAGCCCGAAGAAAAAGTATGGAATGGCTTGTTCTGGATGATACAGCTATTTATTTGCGTGAATGCAGTTGCGAAAAGTTTTCTGCAGGAGAGCCAGGGTCGCATGTTATATTTTTATACCATTGCGGGCGCACGTGATTTCATTCTTTCCAAACTATTATTCAATGCCGGGTTAATGATCATTATGAGCCTGGTTAGCCTGCTGCTGTTTCAATTGCTGATGGGTAATCCCTTGCAAAACCCCATCCGGTTTATTGGTTTTGTTTGCCTGGGCGGTTGCAGCCTGAGCCTGGTATTTACCTTTCTGGCAGCCATTGCCGCCCGTGCCCGCCAGGGCGCCGCCCTGATGGCCATTATGGGTTTTCCCTTAATTATCCCGCAGGTATTGTTACTGATGAAAATGTCGAATACCGCTTTTGCAGATATTATCCAGGTTGGCCTTTGGCAGATCGTTTTGCTGCTGGTGGCATTGGATGTGCTCGTTATTGCTCTGGCAGTCATTTTATTTCCGTTTCTCTGGAAAGATTGACCAGTTACCGGGTCCCGGGAACCGGAAACCGGCAACCGGTAATAAATTGGTAAGCCGATAGCAACAATTCATCCAAAGAACAGGCAGGTAATCCATAAACCCCCTCCTAATTAGTTTCTTTCCCCTAATTTTGCCCCACCAATTTTGGATTATTGGGTCATTCTTTACTTTCTGGTACCAATAATCACTCAACAAACTACAGGACGTTATGCAGGCGCTTATACACCGGAAATGGTGGAAAATATTGAGTATTGTATTACTGCTCTATACTTTTATTGCGGGTCTTTTAATTCCGCTTCCATATGAAACGGCATATGCCAACAGCAACCTGTACGAAAGCATGCGCAATTTCTTCTTTCATGTGCCCATGTGGTTCAGCCAGCTGGTCCTGATCTCTGTTTCGTTGTTTTACTCCATAAAATACCTGCGCAACCCCGATCCCATTTATGACATTTACGCCACAGAATTTGCACGTACCGGAACGGTACTTGGTTGCCTGGGCCTCATCACCGGTTCAATTTGGGCCAACTACACCTGGGGAACATACTGGAGCAACGATCCAAAACAAACAGGCGCAGCCATCGCCCTGCTTATTTACATTGCCTATTTTGTTTTGCGCAATTCCATGACAGATATGGACAAAAGAAGCCGGGTAGCGGCTGTTTATAACATTTTCGCCTATTTTATTTATATACCCATGATCCTGATACTACCCCGGCTAACGGAATCGTTACACCCCGGCGGAAAAGGAACGGAAGGGAACCCCGGTTTAGGTGGCAGCAGTCTCGACGCTACTATGCGACTGGTTTTCTGGCCTGCCGTAATAGGCTGGAGCCTTTTAGGTACCTGGATATCCACCCTCAGGTTGCGTGTTCGATTACTGGAAGAGAAAAAACATTCCGCATAATTTTTTGTATGAAGCAACTAATTGTAACCCTGATCGTTTTATTTGTCCAATTAATGGCCCGTGCCCAGGACTCTGCCACTCATGTAGCGCAAACGCCAACTGGTTTGGGCGCAGGAAACAAGATCTATGTTGTGCTGGCTGTTGCCGTAACTATTCTTGTGGGGTTGTTCCTGTATGTGATCCGGCTCGATAGAAAGATCTCAAAGCTCGAAAAACAAAGTTCTTAAAAAAGGGAATGGTGAAAGGTCAATGGTGAATAGGCCTCGCCAGCCCTTCCGGTCTCTTAACTATTAAAATAATTAACGAAATAGTCGGTAGCAACCAACCTACTGGCTACAAGCTTGCTATATACTGCTCAAAACATAAACAAAAACAGCTTAGTCATGTCAGATTACAGTTTTTTTGGCGCGGTGGAGAAGAGTTTCGATAAAGCCGCGCAATTCACCACCTGGGATCCAGGCATTCTGGAACAGATCAAACAATGCAATGCCGTATACCGCATGCATTTTCCAGTAAAAATTGGCGATAAGATCGAAGTTATTAAAGCTTATCGCGTTCAACACTCCCATCACAAATTTCCCTGTAAGGGCGGTATTCGTTTTGCCCTTTCAGTGAACCTCGATGAGGTGATGGCCCTTGCCGCTCTTATGACCTATAAATGCGCCATCGTGAACGTACCGTTTGCAGGTGCCAAAGGCGGTATCACCATCGATCCTAAAAAGTATACCCCGTACGAACTGGAAAAGATCACCCGGCGGTATACCTCAGAACTGATCAAAAAGAACTTTATAGGCCCCGGCATTGACGTACCCGCCCCCGACTACGGTACCGGCGAACGTGAAATGGCGTGGATCGTTGATACCTATACCAGCATGCGCCCTGGCGAAATTGATGGCCTTGGTTGCGTAACTGGTAAACCTGTTACCCAGGGTGGCGTTCGCGGCCGTCGCGAAGCAACCGGTCTGGGTGTATTCTATGGTTTGCGTGAAGTACTCTCCATGAAAGAAGTAATGGATAAACTGGGATTACCAGTGGGTGTTGAAGGCAAACGCGTAGTAGTACAGGGATTGGGTAATGTGGGTTACCATACTGCCAAATTCTTCCAGGAACACGGCGCTAAGATCGTTGGTTTAAGCGAGTACGAAGGTGCTATTTATAACCTCGATGGCCTGGATGTAGATAAGGTTGTTGAACACCGTAAAGCCAAAGGTTCTATCCTGAACTTCCCCGGCAGTACCAACTTTGCTAAAAATACCGATGCACTGGAAATGGAATGCGACATTCTGATCCCTGCTGCACTGGAAGCTGTGGTTAATGGTAAAAATGCACCCAATGTAAAAGCCAAGATCATTGGTGAAGCGGCAAACGGACCACTTACACCTGAAGCCGATGAGATCTTTGCAAAAAGAGGCATCCTGGTAGTACCTGATATGTACCTCAACGCCGGCGGTGTAACCGTATCATACTTTGAATGGTTGAAGAACCTTAGCCATGTGCGTTATGGCCGTATGGAAAAACGCTTTACTGAAAACCTGAACACCCATATACTTGGTCAAATTGAAGAGCTGACCGGTAAAAAGGTAAATGGTTCAGAAAAAGAATTGATCATGCACGGTCCTGATGAGGTTGACCTGGTGCGCAGTGGTTTGGAAGAAACTATGATCACCGCTACCCGCGAGATCATGGAAGTATGGAAAGCCAATCCGCAAATCCCCGATATGCGTACAGCTGCCTACGTGGTAGCCATCAATAAAGTAGGTACCAGCTATAATGAGCTGGGTATCTTCCCATAGTTAAGGCCAAAACTTATATACGAAGCCTCCATTCGGTTTACCGGGTGGAGGCTTTTTTATTATGATTATCAGTTCAACATGTATTAATATATTCGCCATTCGTACCATTTTAATCTAACCTAATTGCTTGTACAATGGCATTGAATATTAAGATCGATCTTGACGATAGTTATACGAGGAGATCTTTATACCAGGATTCGTTATTAACGACATTTGATACTACATTAAAGAATGGGGATGTTGTTCCAATTGCAGTTAAAATAAGCGATGTGTCACATCCGTTGTTACCTAACGTTTATAACCTTGGTTTTGGTCCATTAGGACCAGACAATCGAATCGACGATAAGATAAAGCTGTATCATCAGAACTATTCCAGATTGTTCTCGACTATTATATTATCCGGAATATCTTTCCTGAAAAACAATCCCGATAAATTGCTGGGTATTGACGGGTCCAATAACGCCAGGGCATACCTGTATTACCGATGTATTCTAAATAATAACGACTACCTGCGTCAATACCTTAATATTTATGGCGTGAATTACTACATAAGAATGTTACGCAAATTTAAAGAAGGGGATCTTCCTTTTGATGTAGAAGACATTCTGGCTACCCCCAACGTGGTAAGCAAGGGAACCCAGATAAGACCTGAAAAACTATACAATTATTTCATTTTTAACCTGGTGTAACAAGCATTCATTTTTATTATAATTTTATTTAACTTTAATAGTATGGATGAAAAACTCAAAAAATTAATAGCCGAATTTTGGTCAACTGCCGAAAAAGTCGACGAGAAAGAACTCAAAAAAATAACTTTTACTTCTGGTGGTAGAAGTTCATTGCATGAAGTTATCAATACAAAAGAGAAAGCGGACATATTTATGACGCTTCTGAACTCATTAAGCAAGAAGAAATAATTTAATTGAAACTATATTCAGGAATGCCATCCCGCAAAGCGCGCGATGGCATTCTTGCTTTTTAATACTATTTGTTTATAAGTTTTCTTTCTCCCCATCGCCAAACAATACCTCCTTATATTTATTATACAAAAACGACATCACCAGCAACAACACGCCTAAAGAAATAAACGAGATCGTTTTGGTAATGGTGCTGGAACCGGCCAGGTCATAAAAGAACAGTTTTATTAGCGTTATCATAAACAAGGCAATGGCTGCCAGCCGCAGGTGCTTTTGTTTTTTCCGGATCCCTAGCACGATAAGCATCAGGGCATATATGCCCCACACAATGCTCAAGCCCAACTTGTATTGTTTTCCCGCACCGGTGAAAGCAGTCCAGCAAAGATATTCGGCACTGATAAAAGCCAATGCTACGCCGTATATCATCAACGTCCACGACTTTTTTATTGCCGGCTCCTGCCCAAATTCATGCAGGGTCTGCTGTCCTTTATAAAGTAATAAAGCGGTCACTGCTATTACTATGTACCGGATGTAAAATTCCAGCGCGCCGAAATATCCCCCGCCGTTTTGGTAGTACGCACGGGTGAGGTCATTTAATACTTCCAGCGTATGCATTATCAGCATAACCATCAGTAAAGACGTTCCGGAAAGCAGGAACGCAGCCAGCATTTTATTGCGGCCCCAACGCTGATTGACCATCATCACGGCAATAAAAAATACCATAGCATACAATAACAATACAACAACGGCAAAATCACTGGTTGATAAATAAAGAACCTCGGAGCTTTCCTGCAAGCGATTGAAGAAATGGTCGATCTCTATATAAAAGAGAGAAAAGGTGGTTACCAGAAAA
Organism: Niastella soli; assembly: GCF_017742245.1. Lineage (GTDB taxonomy): Bacteria > Bacteroidota > Bacteroidia > Chitinophagales > Chitinophagaceae > Niastella > Niastella soli. The sequence goes on along the minus strand of NZ_JAGHKO010000003.1, from coordinate 146,808 downwards.
ATAGCCGGCAGACAATAATTATAAAACCCAAGAAACAGGCTCGAAGGCCCTAATGTTGTTTGATAGTTTTTACTCCTGTGATAAAAGATGATAGCGCCCTGTGCGGCAGCCACCAGCAGCCCCGTTACAAATACAATATTTACAAAGGGATGTACCTGCGAGCCTGTGTTCGATGTAAATTGGCCGTAATAACTGTAATAGTCCTGCACCAGGCTTAAAAAACTCAGGATCGTTAATCCCACACCCAGTTTTTCATACGAGCCTGCACGCCGCATGCGACCGATCAGGAATACCAGCACCGCTTCGGCCGTCCATAACAGGGTTACCCAGTTGCCATCGAGCTGTACAGGAATTGCAATGGTACAGAATACGATCACCAGCCCCAGCAATAAATAATACAATGACCGGTCGGCCAGTTGTAACCTTCTTATCACCTGGCTTACACTTAAATGTATGGCCGCATTCACCAGGGTAAAAATGCCGGCATAATTAAAAGCAGTATCGGGCGATTCATAATTCAGCAGGCTAAAGCCAAAACCATAAAAGATAAATGCATTGCTTAATAACACAAATACATCGCTCAGTCCGTACTGTTCTTTTTTAATGATCTTATACGCCAGGAAGGTGGCATAAAAGATCAGGAAGAAAATTACCAGGTATGTCCAGGCAATGTACCTGTGCAATTGATAATGAAAGCTGGTAATATACCAGAACCCATAAATGAACCAGGTAAGAATGAAAGCTGAATAAAACAGCGACTTCCAGTATTTACGCAGGGAGACTATAAGAATACCGGCATTAATGATGGCCACATAGCCAAAGAAAACCGCATAGCGTCCCGAATTATCGCTCAATAAAAATGGAATAGCGTATGCACCTATCTGTGCCAGGTGGGCAATAATTACGCGGTTGTACAACAAGGCCGCGTATACAGTGCCCGCTGTAAAAACCAGCATCAGGGCAAAGGCAGCCATTTGCGGCATCAACTGGTAAAAACTGTAGGCAGTATAGGTAATGAAATACAAGACGGCCAGTCCGCCCCCCATCAGCACACTGCTATAGGCTTCGTACTTTTTCTTTAAGCGGATAGCAACGACAACCAGCGCGATACCGGCAAGATATCCGAATAATACCCGCACCAGCGGGTTTACCATCTCATGTTCAATGGCATATTTGGCGCCAATGAAAATACCTATGATGGTAATTAGTATCCCTACCTTACTGGCAACGTTCTTTCCAATAAACTCTTCGAAGGAGGAGGACGAATGGGTAGTTGTTGTTTTAACTGCCTTCTGTTGTGGCAGTGGAGGTGGCGGCGGCGGTGGTGGTACCGTTTTTATTTCCACCTGCTCTACAGACTCCGATACTATTTCGGCAGAAGCATTTGCCGTTCTTTTCAGCGCTTCCAGTTCATCGATCAGTTGTATCAATTGACTACTGACCATAGTTTGCTGGCGCGACAGCTCCTGGACTCGTCGACTGAGGAATTCAATTTTCTCATGGATACTCTTATCCATAAACAGCTTTATTGGTTAAGCTAAAGAAAGCATAAAATCCGTTAAAAGCAACTTAATTCCCATATTCCGGCAAATTCTCAAGCATTTGCAGCTGGTTGTTTTTTCTAATATATGCAAAGCTCGCCGCTCCATTGGTAATTACGAGGTAAGGAACGGGCACGGCTATGTTATACCGCAACACCTGGTGTAAAACGCTATCTTCTAAAGGCACTTCCATAGCCTTGCATTCAACCATTAACCAGGGTTGGTGTTGTGCATTGTAAACGAGTATATCAAACCGCTTTTTCAATTCCCCCAGCCTGATCTCTTTTTCAACAGCAATAAGGGCCGCGGGATATTTTTTTGTCTGTAATAAATATTGCAGAAAATTCTGCCTGACCCATTCTTCCGAAGTCAGCCGGATCCATTGCCGCCGGCATTCATCAAAAATAAATTCTTTCCCTTCTACCCTTTTCATCCGAAAAGGGAACAATGGATATTCAATCCTGATCATATTGTCAAAGCTACTATTTACCATTTCTTATTACTAAAAACCAGCCGGTTTGCTTAAAATAAACGAAATTTAATGATTATGAAAACAAAAGATGAAATAGTAAAGAACTGGCTGCCCCGTTACACCGGAGAAACCCTCGAAAATTTCGGTGAATACATTCTGCTCACCAACTTCAGCAATTACGTAAAGATGTTCGCCGAATGGAACAACGTACCTATTACCGGCCTTGACCGCCCCATGCAATGCGCCACGGCAGAAAACATTACCATCATTAACTTTGGTATGGGTAGCCCCACTGCTGCTACTGTTATGGACCTGTTAACAGCTATTGAACCCAAAGCCGTGCTTTTCCTGGGCAAATGCGGTGGCCTGAAAAAGCGTAACAATATCGGTGATCTGATCTTACCCATTGCGGCCATTCGCGGTGAAGGTACCTCCAACGACTACTTCCCGCCTGAAGTACCTGCGCTGCCGGCATTCGCCCTGCAAAAAGCAGTCTCCACCACCATTCGCGATTACAGCGTTGACTACTGGACTGGTACCGTATACACGACCAACCGCCGGGTATGGGAACACGATGAACACTTTAAGGAATACCTGCAAAAGATAAGGGCCATGGCCATTGATATGGAAACAGCTACCATCTTTTCAGTAGGCTTTTATAACAAGATCCCTACCGGTGCCTTGTTGCTGGTAAGTGATCAGCCGATGGTACCCGAAGGCGTAAAAACCGAAGAAAGCGACAAAAAAGTCACCGCCAATTTTGTTGAACGCCATGTACGCATTGGAATAGATTCATTGAAACAGTTGATCAATGATGGATTAACTGTGAGACACCTTAAGTTTTGAATGGTGAGTTGTCAGTTGTGAGTTGGCTCGCTATGGCTCAAACTTCCCGAACAATAGCGCGAACAGAATCTGTGAGCGCCTGTCAATTGATCAGACTTCCGAACAATCGGGAACCCACTCACCACTCACTACTCACCACTCACTATTCTATACACCGGATATTTCATATGATCCGGTTCATAATAAGGTGAGTTTCGATATACAAAATCAAGCTGCGCGCTGGCACTTTTGGCAAAAGCAGTATCAGTTGACCGGCGTGCTTCCAACTGTTTTCTTATATCTGGATGCTCATTGAGATACTGCGCCGCAATGTCTTCGAAAGCATAAGCGCTGTATCCTTCCTTACGGCCCAAAATGCCATCAAAATAATTCCAGGCAAAATAGGAGTCATCGGCCTGAGGCTCCAGCACTTCTACCAAAAACCGATTGGCGGGCTGATTAAGCGGGATATAAAAATCTCCTTTTCTGAACGATATTGTTTGCTTATGTGCACTTACCGTTACATCGGTATTTAAATGGTGCATCTCGTACGGACGGGGATAGGTTTTGTAATCCTCGATCCGGTATACTTCCACTTCAATACTGGTATCTTTTGCCAGCACCTGCATATTCACTTTATTGATCTTCAGCAAATCGATCACTGTCCACCAGCCCTGAGGAATAATATAGGCAAGTGGTTTATTAATAGCAGTACGGGTTGCGTAATTATTAAAATACCGGATCTGTTTTTCATATGGTTTACTACGGTCGTAATACAACCGTGGCAGTCCCGATACCTCACTGGGTTTATGCCCTGCTTCATACCCTTTGAACTGCACCTGATCGGCCCGGGTAGTATCGAGTTTCCAGCTTACAGGAAAGCTGGTTTGGGTAGCTACACTTTTTTTGGTTTGCTCCCGCAACTGGTGAATGGTGGCACTGTTCGAAGCAGTGAAAGCGATAAACGATTCCATTAATGCTTTGGTAGCTTCCACGCGTTGATTATAGGGTTTCAGCATATGGGTCTCGGGTACAAAGGCAAAAGTGTGCCACAAGGTGGCGTAACCGCTGCTGTAGCGGGGACCATCAAAATAAGCCTCCATCCCCGACTCGGGGGTATTGCCGGCAAAATCCACATAGGGTACCAGGTCGTACCCTTTTCCTTTCATTAGTTTATACAGTCCCGGCTCAAACGCCGTATGCAGGAATTCGCCCATTGGGCCGCCTAACTTATTATGCTGACTGGTAAGCAGGGTCATGATGTGCTGGTAATCGGCCCCGTTGCTTACGTGGTTATCAACGAACACATCGGGGTCGCACAGATGAAAGATGGCCGCAAAAGAGCGGGCTTCTTTGGAATCGCATTTTATGAAGTCGCGGTTAAGGTCGAGGTTTTGTGAATTACCACGGGAGCCAAAATTGGCCGGTCCGTTTTGATCAACGCGGTACCAGGGGCTGCGGTTCAAACACCCCCCAATATTATAAACGGGGATAATAGCCAGCACTACGTTATCGGGCAGTTTTATTTTGTGGGCGGCAATATCGCGCACCAGCAGCATACTGGCGTCAATTCCATCGGGTTCACCGGGGTGAATGCCATTATTCACCAGAATGATGCGTTTGTTCTTCCGGCGCAGGCTGTTCATATCAAAATCACCATCGTTCGACACTACCACGAGGTGCAGGGGAAAACCGGCATCGCTGGGCCCCATGGGTTGCATTTTTATGGTAGAGAACCGGTCGTCCATCATCTTCCACCAGTTAATGATCTCGCTGTAGGTGGGCGTTTCTTTGGCCTGGGTTTGTTCGTATTTGGTGGTAATTGACTGGCTGAAAATAAATGCGGGCAATAAAAGGAGGCAGAGTACCGATAGTATTCTCATAATGTGACTGTTGGGAGCTTAAATATAGGAAAAGTTACCGGTTGAGCTGTATAAGACAGATCCTATCCGGTTGAAATTGCACTGAAGTTCTAGCCTACATCCTACCTGATTCTCTCCAGACATACTAAAACAGGCCATTTCCCCGGTCATAATCCCATCCGAATCCCATCCAAATCCCATCCGAATGCCATAGGCTATGGGATTCGGATGGCATTTGGGTGGCATCCTGGAGAGATCACCAGGCGTAAACAGGCTTGTTTCAATATAGCCGGTAAGTATCTGAAGGGAATGTTTGTATACGTGCAGAGTGTCTAACTAAAAATACGGCAAAATTAAACTTCCGTTCGGGAAGTATGTGCTTTCCTGACCCGGGGGGTGGGCACTATATAAAAACAAAAAAACCTCCCGCGTAAACGGGAGGAAAAAACAAAAAAAATAATATCTTATAAAATACCTGTCAGCCAGATGTCAAATGGCCACAGGACACACCACTTATTTTGCCAGGGTATTGATCTTTTTAGCCAGCTTACTTTTCAGGTTAGCCGCCTTATTCTTATGGATAATACCTCTTTTAGCCAGTTTGTCGATCATAGAAGCTACATCAGGAAACTCTTTAGTAGCTTCGGCGTTTGTCTTCAGTGCCTTCAAATCACGGATGGCATTACGGGTAGTTTTTCCGTAATACTTGTTTCTTTCACGTCTTTTAGCAGCTTGACGTACGTCTTTCTTAGTAGCTTTATGATTTGCCATTTCGTTCTAATTTACTCCCCAAAAATTTAGGGGAGTGCAAAGGTAAGGATTTGAACAAGAAAACGAAAAATAATACAGAAAAAATCTTGCCCGCCTTCTCTAGGTCATGAATAACAGCAAATTAACCATTTCTTTTTCCACCAATTTACCATAGAATGCCCGCCCCTTGCAGGTTTTAGCAGCCTATCCTTTTTTATAGCGCCAAAAATCACAAATTCAGATAATTTGAGTACTATTCCTACCGTTTTTGACCGATATTTGTACCCCGATTTTAAATAACTCAATACACTTTAAGTTTCAATTGCATCCTCATGAAGGATTTTTCGTATATCACCAATTCCCACCCGGCCTTTATTGAAAACCTGTATCAGGATTTCTTACAAGACCCAAACAGTGTTGATCCCGACCTTAAAAAATTTTTTGAAGGATTTGACTTTGCCGTGGGACAAGGCAAAAATGGGACGACTAGCGGAACGGCAGAAACAACCGCAGCTACGGGCGAAAGCTTCGATTGGAAAAAAGAAGTGGGCGCCTACCGCCTTATTCTGGGTTACCGTAATAAAGGCCACCTGATCGCTAAAACCAATCCCATCCGCCAGCGTAAAGACCGTGGCGCCAATCTCGACCTGGGTTTCTATGGTTTTACCGAGGCTGATCTCGATAAAACCCTCAATGCAGGCAATATGATCGGATTGGGTACCACTACCCTGCGCAACATTCTCGCCCACATGCAAAAGACCTATGCCGGGCATGTAGGTATCGAGTTCAAATATATCAGCGATCAGAAGAAAGTTGACTGGCTCACCAATGAAATGGAGCGCAACTTTGCCAAAGCGCTTCCCATCAACAAGAAAAAACGCATCCTGGAAAAACTCAACCAGGGCGTGATCTTCGAAAAGTTCCTCCACACAAAATATATTGGCCAGAAAAGGTTTTCACTGGAAGGTGGTGAAAGCACCATTGCTGCGCTGGACGAGATCATTACCACTGCCGCTAACAACGATGTGCAGGAAGTAGTGATCGGTATGGCCCACCGCGGCCGCCTGAACGTACTGGCCAACATCATGGGTAAAACCTATGAACAGATCTTCAGTGAATTTGAAGGCACCGCAAAGCCTGACCAAACCATGGGCAGCGGCGACGTGAAATACCACATGGGTTATGGCAGTGAGGTGGAAACACCCGATGGTAAAACCATTCACCTGAAGCTGATGCCCAACCCTTCACACCTGGAAACAGTTGACCCCGTTGTGATTGGTTTCGCCCGGGCAAAAGCCGATGTACTGTACAAAAGCGATTTCGACAAAATATTACCCATCCTGATCCATGGCGACGCATCTGTAGCCGGTCAGGGTGTAGTATACGAAGTACTGCAAATGAGCGACCTCGATGGTTACTACACAGGTGGAACTATCCACTTCGTGATCAATAACCAGATCGGTTTCACTACCGATTTCGAAGACGCCCGCAGTTCTGACTACTGTACTTCACTGGCCGCCATGATCCAGGCGCCTGTTTTACACGTAAATGGTGATGATGCAGAAGCAGTAGTTAAATGCGTACAAATTGCTACCCGCTACCGCCAGGAGTTTAACTCCGATGTGTTCATTGATATGGTTTGTTACCGCAAACATGGTCACAACGAAGGCGATGATCCTAAATTCACCCAGCCACAGCTGTATGCACTGATCGAAAAACACGCCAATCCGCGTGAAGTGTATACCAACTTCCTGCTGGAAAACGGTGAATCAGATGCGAAGGACCTGGCCAAGGAAATGGAAAAGAAATTCTGGGCCGACCTGCAGGAGCGCCTCGATGAAATAAAGCAGAAACCACTGCCTTATCATTACCAACAACCTGAACTGGACTGGAAGAACCTGCGGAAAGCCACTGAAGAAGACTTTGTAAAATCACCGGCTACCGCCATTAGTGAAGCCAGTTTCAAAAGCGTATTTGAATCAATAATGAAATGGCCTGCTGATTTTAAACCCCTGAAAAAGGTGGAAAAGATCATTCAGGACAAAGTAAAATTATACAACGAAGAAGGTAAACTGGACTGGGCTACCGGTGAGCTGATGGCTTACGGCACCCTGCTGCTGGAAGGAAAGGATGTACGGATGAGCGGTCAGGATGTTCGCCGCGGCACCTTCTCACACCGCCACGCTGTTTTGCGTGACGAGAATACCGACAAGGCTTATAGCCGCTTAAGCGCCATCCCTGGCGCCAGCGGTCAATTCAGAATATACAATTCTTTATTGAGTGAATATGGTGTACTGGGTTTTGAATATGGGTATGCCATGGCCAACCCCAATTCACTGGTATTATGGGAAGCCCAGTTTGGTGATTTCAGCAACGGCGCCCAGATCCTGATCGACCAGTTCATTTCCGCTGGCGAACAAAAATGGAACCGTATGAACGGTATCACCATGTTGTTGCCTCACGGTTATGAAGGACAGGGCCCTGAGCACAGTAGCGCCCGTATGGAACGTTTCTTACAAATGTGCGCTGAAATGAATATGGTAGTTACCAATATTACCACCGCCGCCAACTTATTCCATGCCCTGCGTCGCCAGTTAACATGGTCGTTCCGCAAACCGCTGATCAACTTCTCACCCAAAGCTAATTTGCGTCACCCGGGCACCTACTCCCCCACACAGGAGTTCCTGACCGGTGGCTTCAAAGAAGTGATCGATGATACTTTTGTAGATGACGCTTCACTCGTTCGCAAAGTATTGTTCTGCAGTGGTAAAGTTTACTTCGACCTTGCAGAACGCCAGCAAAAGGAAAACAAGAAAGACACCGCCATTATACGACTTGAACAGTTGTATCCTTTACCTGTTAAACAACTGGAAGCATTGTATGCTAAATACAATAAAGCTACCTGGTTCTGGGTACAGGAAGAGCCACTGAACATGGGCGCCGCTTCTTTCCTGCAAATGAACCTGAAGAGCATTAATTATGGTGTTATCAGCCGTCAGCCAAGCGCTGCCACTGCCACCGGTTATGCCAAGGTTCACGCACAGGAGCAAACAGAGATCATTGATACCGCATTTTCAATATAACTTTGTTTATCACGATTGCCCATAATTCATCATTGAAGTCAAACAGAAACGTTTTTTATGATAGATATAAAAGTTCCGACAGTTGGAGAGTCCATTAGCGAGGTCACTTTATTAAAATGGGTAAAGAACAGCGGAGATTATGTTGAACGTGATGAAGTGATTGCTGAGCTCGAAAGCGAAAAAGCCACCTTTGAAGTAAATGCCGAGCAGGCAGGCACCCTGCAACAATCAGCCAAGGAAGGTGATACCCTTAAGATTGGCGATATCCTGGCTACTATCGATGAAAAGGCAGCTAAGCCAGAAAAAGCAGCAGGCTCCAACGGAACACCGGCCAAAGAAGCAAAGCCGGCAACAAGCACTAAAACTGAACCTGTAGTACAACAACCTTCTCAGGCCCCTGTTACTGCAGTATCAAACGATATCAAAGCTACACCTGTGGCAGCCGCGATGATCGCCGATAAAAAGGTAGATCCCAAATCTGTTACCCCCAGCGGGTACAGCGGTAAGATCGTTAAAAACGATGTACTGCAAGCCTTATCGAACCCAGGCAAAGTAACTGGCGGCAAACCGCTGTTCAGCCGGGAAGAAAGAAGAGAAAAAATGAGCCAGCTGCGCAAAACCATCAGCCGCCGCCTGGTAGAATCAAAGAACACCACTGCGATGCTCACCACCTTTAACGAGGTTGACATGAGCCGCATCATGGAAATACGCAGCAAATTCAAAGACAAGTTCAAGGAAATACACGGGGTTAACCTTGGTTTCATGAGTTTCTTTGCCAAAGCCTGCGCCATTGCCTTACAGGAATGGCCTGCAGTGGGCGCTTACATCGATGGCGACCAGCTGGTTTACCACGATTATGTTGATATTTCTGTAGCCGTTTCTACACCCCGCGGTTTAACTGTTCCGGTGATCCGCAATGTAGAAAGCCTCAGCATGGCCGACATTGAAAAGAAAGTAGTAGAACTGGCTGGCAAAGCAAGAGACAACAAATTAACCATGGAGGAACTCACAGGTGGAACCTTTACCATCACCAACGGTGGTGTATTTGGTTCTTTAATGAGTACACCTATCATCAACCTGCCACAAAGCGCCATCCTGGGTATGCATAAAATTCAGGAACGCCCTATGGCCATCAACGGACAGGTAGTTATTAAGCCAATGATGTACCTGGCAGTAAGCTACGATCACCGTATTATCGATGGTCGCGAGTCTGTAAGCTTCCTGGTGCGAGTGAAAGAGTTGTTGGAGAATCCTGAACTGTTGTTGTTTGGAAAAGATCCGGTTAAGACCTTGTTGGAGTTGTAAAAAAGGCAACGGACAATGGGCAGCAGCCAATAGGAAATACGACAAAGTCAAACATAGAAATATAAAGCCGGTAACTTCTTTGAGGTTACCGGCTTTTTTTCATGTAAGCAGTTTCTGTTTTATCAGGCTTTTTGATCTATTCTTTTAATTATCCAACTGACAAGTAAAATCAGTGGTATTCCCCAGAAAACAACTAATAACCCGGTAAGTATCCAGTCTTCCCGCATATATGGCCTGAACAGGATATGTCCATGGCTCCCAGATAACCAACATACCAATACTACAAATCCAAGTACTGTTAAAACAATTGAAACCGGCAATTTTCCCATCTGTTATTCTTTTTCGGAAACCAATATACCCCAAATCACACTATTCTCTCACTCAACGCCTTCGCAATTGCTTCCTTGCCACAATTCACATGCAGCTTCTGGTAAATATTTTTCAGGTGCGAACGTACGGTATCAAAGGCCAGGCTCATTTCAGCAGCAATGATCTTGATGCTATAGCCCTTTATAAGCCATTGCAACACCTCTATTTCGCGGGGTGATAAATTATACTTATTGCTTGTTACTTTTACCTGGAACGTGTTTAACACTTTGCGTGCAATAACGGGGCTCATGGGAGCGCCTCCTTCCAGAACTTCCTGTATGGCATCGAACAATTTGGCCGGCGGCGTTTTCTTCAACAGGTAACCATTGGCGCCGGCGCACAAACATTCAAACAATTTCTCATCATCTTCAAATACCGTGTACATGACTACGGATGTTTGCGGGCGTGCTTCCTTGATCATGCGTACGCCTTTTATTCCATTATCACCGGGCATATCAATATCCATCAGTACAACATCCGGCTCATATACCCTGGCTATATTCGCCGCCTCAGTGCACTGATTGTAATCCCCTACCACTTCATACCCGTTCATTTTTAACAGATAGGCCAGCGACTCCCGCAGCCGGTCATTATCTTCAAATAAAACGATCTTAATTCCCATATACAAATGTAACTATGTTATACAACTAAGTGGTATCGCTCATTGGGGTGAGTTTGTTAGGTATTTTGCTTATAGCTCCTATGAAAGCGGAAAATACACTTTAACAACAGTACCCTTACCTACGAATGATGACACACTTATATCCCCCTTCCATTTTTCAATCCGGTTCCGGATATTTTTAATGCCATTGCGATGGGTAACGGTGCTGGTATCAAAGCCCTTGCCATCGTCATTAATACTCATATGTAAGAACCCCTTTTCAATCCATACCTTTATTTGCACCTGTCTGGCACTGGCATGCTTGTAAATATTATTGATGGTTTCCTTGAATATTAAAAAGCAATCGCGCCGTTGCTCCATGTTCAGTTTATACCGTTCAAATTGTTCATCCAGATGCAGGGAATAGCAAATATTGGCAGCATCAAATACCTCCGCCGCGTAGCGGCGCATACGGGCCACTGTTTGTTCCAGTGTATCGTTCTTGGTGTTAATGCTCCAAACAATATCGTCCAGGGCCTGGCTTGAATTGTGCACTTCTTCAGCGATTCGATCGAGAAAAGTGCCGGCCTCTTCTTTTTGCAACAGGTTCTTTTTACTCAATTCCGACAAAATGCTGATATTAGTGAGCGTAGTGCCTATATCATCGTGCAGATCGGTGGCAATACGGTCACGTACCTTTTGTAATTGCAACAGCTGGTTAATGCGGTACCGGTAAATAGCATATAGAATACCCGCCAGTATCAGCATGCACAAAATAATAAACCAGCCGTTTCGCCAGAAAGGCGGATCAATAATAATAGTAAGCCTGGTAACCGGACTGTCATCATTCAATTGCTGCGCCGCCTTTACTTCAAACACATAGGTGCCTGGCGGCAGGTTAGTATAGGCAACATAATTTCTATTACCCGCATCGATCCATTTATTGTCGTAACCGGCTAACTGATAATAATAATTGAACCGGCGGGGCGAAACAAAATCCATTGCCGTAAAACTGAATGAGACCTCATTTTGCCGGTAAGGCAGACGCAGCATCTTTTTGTAAGCCATCCCCGTATCGCTGATCAGTGGCTGATTATTCACCATAGCCTGGGTTATTACCACTTGCGACGGTTGATTGGCCAGGGTGATCTGGCCCGGTTGAAAGATCGTAAGCCCCTTGATGCCGCCAAACATCAGCATACCATTGGCCGCTTTATGATAAGCACCTGTATTGAACTCATTGCTTTGCAAACCATCCTCTACCAGAAAAATCGTAAAGGCCGACCGGTTAACCGTCATCAAATTGACCGGAGGCACGAACCGGCAAATGCCTTTATTTGTGCTTAACCACAAAGACCCCTGCTCATCTGGAAGCAGGCCATATACCGTGTTATTGGGTAATCCCTGATCATCAGTGATCGTATAGCTTTCACCAGTGTTCAGGTTGAAGGCAATAAGACCACGTCCCAAGGTCCCTATCCACAAAAAAGGATGCTGATACCAGCCACATTTGAAAATAGTTTCGCGTGCATTCAAACTATCCAGCGTTCTATTCTGTTTTGAAAATAACTGACCGGTTTGCGTATTCAGGAACTGTATACCTCTTTTTTCATATCCTATGCATAGCGTGGTGTCGTTAACCCGGGTCAGAAAGCGCACATTATTTTCCAGGGTGCGGTTTTCAGCACTGCTTGTGTTATAGTTCCTGATCAATCCTCTTTGTTTATCTATCAAACACAAGCCACTGTTTCGCGTACCAGCCCATACCTGGTTGTTTTGGGCGGGAAGCATACACCAAATGGTATGATCGGGTATATGGCCAAAGCCTGCGCCATCCGGATAGAACCTGTTCTTTATTTTTTTGCTGAGTGCATCCACGATCAACAAGCCATTGCCCTGGGTACCCACCCATATATCGCCTTGTACATCAGTATACAGGGAAACAACCCGGTCATAATTGCCCTGTGCTTTGGGCGCCGGCGGGTAATGAAAGGGTTCAAACGTATTGGTGCGCATATCGGCAAAGGTGAGCCCGGTGCTGCTGGTCCCAATCCATAAAGCCCCCTGGCGGTCGGTAGTAATGGCCCGTACCTGTTCAATGGAAATTTTTTCCGGCACATTATTACTGGTCAATAAGGCGAAATTATTCAGTCGTTTATCGTAATGACTCACCCCGCCCCCATCGGTGCCGATCCAGATGCCGCCATGCCGGTCTTGCTCTATGGATAAAATATCGTTATAACTGATGGAAAAGGGGTCCTTCTTATTGGTTACATAATGACTGACGGTAGTTTTATCCGGATCGATCACATACAACCCATTGCCATAGGTGCCTACCCAAACCTGGCCCGTGGCATCAACTTTTACCGATTCGATCACCAGAGTGGCAGGTAGTGTATTTCTGCCACCATAACCGGTAAAGGGAGAGAAACCTGGCGACCCTTCTCTTTTTATCAACAGGCCTTTACCATAACTCCCTAACCACAACGTTTTGTGTCGGTCCTCATCCATCGCGCTGTATGAAATACCCTCCCTCGAAGGTGGTGTTACCTCAGAAAACGGAGCTCCGGACAAATTAATTAAAGCGTAGCCGCTGTTTGTTAACACCCAAATGTTTTGCTGACTGTCTTTAAAAAGGTATTGTATAACCCTGTTAGGGCAATCTACATTCCCATATTCATAATGATCCACCTTATTGCCAGTAAGATCATATCGGTACAAGTCGTTGTTCTCCGTTCCAATCCACAGACAATTATTATCTTCATGGAATACACAGGTCACCGGGGGCAGCACCAGATTGTCAGCACCGATAGTTCTAATGGGGGTAAATGTTTCATCATACAGATTGAATCTTTCCAACCTCCCGCCGCTGGTGATCAGCCACAGCGTATTATGAAGGCCGTTTACGATCTTCCCCAGCCTGCCACCGGTAGTGGTGGTAATATCGTCGAAGTTCTTTTTAAAAATAACGGGTTCACGACCGTCATAGCGGTTCAGGCCATCCTGGGTGGCCAGCCATAAAAAACCGGCATCGTCGGTAGCAATATCAATCACGCTGCTTTGCGAAAGACCTTCATTGATACTCATGTTCCGGAAGGAAAAAGGAACAGCCTGGCTCCAGACAGGCAGTTGCAGTACAAGCACATATGATAGCAACAACCATTTGCGCATTTCAGCAGTAAGATTGAACGCTTAAGTTATTACATTTTGGGCAAAAAGGGATGAGGTCCGCGTATATACTGCGTTTATCCAGTATACAGACCCGCACTGATAATGGGGTTTCAGTGCGAGTCCAGTGCGGGTTCAGTGCGGGTTTTAAGCCTATTTAGGCCTGTTCCCATACTGTATACATACTGTTTCATACCCTTACTTCAGTATCTTGCACCCGCATGAAGTACTTCTCCCATTTAAACACCGCGGTTCAAATACTGCAACAATACAATGGCAGCCAACCGTTTGGGAGTTTTATAAAACAATTCTTTAGCCAGCACAAGAAATACGGTTCCAAAGACCGCAAGAATATTTCGCACCTGTGTTATGCCTTTTTCCGGTTGGGAAAAGCGTTGCCACAATTACCGGCGGAAGAACGGATCATCACCGGTTTGTTCCTGTGCAGCAACGAACCAAATGAACTGCTGCAGCACCTGCAGCCAGACTGGAACGGGAAAGCACAGCTGCCATTAGCAGAAAAAATTCAACTTATTGAAACTCACCACTCCCCATGCACGATTTATGATCTTTTTCCCTGGAAGGATGAAATAAGCGAAGGTCTAAATTATGAATCTTTCTGCGCCTCCTTTCTCACCCAGCCCGATCTTTTCCTACGGTTGCGCCCCGGCAAGGAAGCGGTGGTAAAAAATAAATTGCAACAGGGAGGAATCGTTTTCCGGGAAATAGGCCCCTTCTGTCTGGCCCTGCCCAATGCTTCTAAAATAGATACAATTATTGAAACAGACCGCGAAGCGGTGGTCCAGGATTTTAGCTCGCAGCGAATTGGAGAATTGATGGAGTTTATCAGGGGCGCCTATGCCAAGGCTCCGCTCAGGGTGTGGGATGCCTGCGCGGCCAGTGGCGGTAAGTCCATTCTGGCCAGTGATATCTTCCCCCGCATTGACCTCACTGTTTCGGATGTTCGCAAATCTATTCTCATCAATTTGGAGAAACGTTTTGCTACAGCAGGTATCAGGAATTATCATACGTTTGTAGCAGACCTCTCCGCCTCAAACGTCATTAAAAATACATCCCTCCTTCGCCCCTCCTTCGCTAAAGCTTCGGAGGGCAACCAAGGCTCCGGCGGGCAAGTATTCGACCTTGTGATCACCGACGTTCCCTGTAGTGGTTCGGGCACCTGGGGCCGCACACCGGAGCAGTTGTATTATTTCGAACCCCAACAAATTGAGCGGTACAGCTCCCTGCAAAAAAAGATCGTACAGCAGGCCATTCAGCATATAAAACCCGGCGGCTTTTTGTTGTATTGTACCTGTTCGGTATTTAAAAAAGAAAACGAAGAAGTAGTGGAATTTATCCAGCAACAGCAATCCCTCTCGTTATTAAAAACAGCGTTGCTGACTGGTTATGATCAAAAGGCCGATACCTTGTTTGGTGCCGTCTTTCAGAAAAGATAAGCAATTATTTCTTCAACACCTTGCGCCCATACATTCTTTTATCATTGTTGTATAAAGTCACTTCATAAATCCCCGTATTCCAACCGGTGGTTATAACGGAGGTACTGAAATAACCAGCTGGCTTATTGGCTTTTTGGGTAAACATAACACGCCCCATCATATCGGTAATTTTTATACCCATGTTTGGGATCGCCTCGGGTGTATTTAACACCACCAGCAATTGCTGATCGAAAGGACTGGGCATAACCATCAGGGTGTTATCGGGGAAACAAACAGCCGTATTGTTTTGCTGCAGGTTGGCTATTTCAATGGTAGTATCAACAGACCGCATAGTTTGCAGTATTCGGTATTGCATGGGGCCGGCACCGGCGGTCTTTAAAGTATCATTATAGTTATAACTTTTGGTAGTAAACGCCCCGGAGGCAGCATTGATCTGACTGAGCGTGCTATACCCTGTTTCACCTGGTAATTTTCTTTGCAGGGTATATACGGAGCTGGTATCATCCTTGCTTTTCCAGCTTACGGAAACAATGCAGTTATTAAATTCCACACTGGCGCTGGCAAACTGTTTGGTAAGCAGGGGGATGGCTTTTTTAAAGTTCGGGATACCATAGCCAAACCTGAAATCGGGATTGGCGCTTTTACTGGCGCTTTGTTGCACGGCATTGATGACCTGCATATTTGATAACTCAGGGAACATCTGCCACAAACAGGCAACCATCCCAGCCATATTGGGGCAGGCGTAGGAAGTTCCGCTGCCGGAATAGGGCAAACCAGTAATATAATTCGTTATCACCGCATTTTCACCCACGGCCACTACGTTGGGTTTTAATAACCCGGCGCCATTGGGTCCCCAGCTGCTTGAACTTGCAATGTTCCCATTTACATCAATGGAACCAATAGTGAGCACACTATCTGCATCTGCCGGGCAGGAGATATATTTTGTGTCGTCGGATAATCTACCGTCGTTGCCGGCAGCCACCACCACCAGGATGCCTTTTTTAGCAGCCAGGTCAGCGGCCCGGGTGATCATGGAAGTATTGCCATTGCGTTGTGCATAGGAGTGATCATAGCTGGCATCGTCAAAATGATTATACCCCAGGGAAGTAGAGATCATATCGACTCCGGCACTATCAGCAAATTCGGCTGCCACGGCCCAGTTCTGTTCTTCCACCGGGTACTCGGTAGTATCATTTTCAGTCCTTAACAAGTAGTAACTGGCATGAGGCGCTGTACCTACCAATACGCCCGGCCAGTTTGAAGCCAGCAGGGATAAAACGTTGGCGCCATGAGGTATGTCTTCATTTACACTTGCTTCGTTTGTTACATAATCCCAGGTACCCAGAATGCGGCCCTGCAACCGCACGCTGTCAAACACGGGATTATTCAGGTAATTCCTGAACCCGCCATCAATGACGGCAATGGTCATCCCCCGGCCTGAAAAGCCAAGGTTATGCATAAAGTCGGCATTATGAATATGGATCTGGTTGTACATACTGCCATAATTAAAAGCAGTAGTACTGCCGGTTGGTCCGTATTCCTGGTTAACAGCCACCGGCGCCTGTACAGAATTATTGGTCAGTATATTGGAAATGCTATTGGTGCTTTCACGTTTCCCAACGCTGCTCGCCTTTTTTACAAAAGGCAACGCATTGATGCCCGCCAGCGCCGAGTTTATTGTGATCCAGCTAGTAGTGTCTATTTGTACCAGCACCTGATTCAGCCATTTGCTATTGTTTATTACTCTAATAACATAAGGGACATTGCGAAGGGCCTGAATGTAAGCCGGGTTCACCGGCAGATCGGTAGAATCGAAGGGCCTTGTCTGATTAATGCGCCGGGTAATTGATTTGGCAGATAAATAAGCCGAGGGGTCCGAAAGCGTATAAGGCGTTCCTTTTTTATCAGTTAACTCCACAAGGTACCGGGACATTTTAACTTGTGCAATCCCGGTAGTGGCTATCAGTATTAGTACCAGCGTAGCTATTCTTTTCATGGAAGGTGACTGTTTATGGTACCGCCCTCTATTGTTATTAATTATGATCGAGGATGCTCATGGTGATGCCAAAACCCTGCCGGTAAGCCGTTTGGCCGTTGTTTCCGGGCTGGAATTCCCACACCGCTACTTCTTTATACACCAGGCCAATACCCCGGGCATATTTCTCCACCCACAGGCTTTTAGAAGCTGCCGCATCACCCGTAATAGGCAGGTTGGATGAATCGGCTATCTGCGTAACAGCAATGGTGCTGTCGTAATTCTTATTATTGATGGTTAAAGAAGCGCCTACATCACTATAGGTATAATCCCAGTTTTGTATATCCTGGTCATTACTGAATTCGTAAAACTCAGCATAAGGTTTATCAGGTAAAAAGCCATTGCCATGCCAGCTGGCGCCGTCCTTTATTGGTTTTATAAGTTTTATATACCGGAAGTTGCCTTCCTTCATTTCAATATTCTGGTCAGAAGGGGTTACTACGTAAGTGAGTATGCCTACCCAGTCAACTTCTTTGGTACTGTTCCAATCGCGGAGATAGCGTACAATCCGCCAGCCGGGACGGCCCAGGTTATCGGTAATTGGTCCCTGTACCACATCCTTGGCCTGGTAGGTGACCATCGTGTCCCGTCTGTTATAATCTGTAAACCGGAGAGAATCGTACCGGTATAATATGTATTTACCTGTTTCCAGCTTCAGATAATCCGTTACTGCATCAGAGGTAAGATCATCATTTTTTTTATCGCAACTGCTTAACCAGATGCATCCAAACAGGATACCGGCGGAGATTAATGAGATAAAACATTTCTTCATACAACGATTTGTAAAACAGCGAGTTTGTTACTGGACAAAAATAGGGGCGCTTTTGTTGCAGCCATGAAATTAAAAAACCACCCCGATTGAACCGGGATGGTTTGTAACGTATATTAAAACTTATTTATTGCCTGTAAATCAGGCTATTTGTCCGCGCTGTATCACACCGCCGCCGATCACATCATCTCCTTCATAAAATACCGCGCTCTGACCGGGGGCAATACCCTTGGCATAATGGGAGAACTGTACCTGCACCCCGTTGGGATGGTTGTACAAGCTGGCCATAGCGCCCTGATCTTTATAACGGATCTTGGTAAGTGCTTCCATACCATCCGTTATTCCCTCGTATTTTATCCAGTTTATTTTGCTGACCACCATATCCTGGCGGTTCAGGTCATCTTCATCCCCCAGCATCACCGTATTGGTCTCAGGAATGATGTTGGTTACATATACTGGTTTTCCAAAAGTGATATCCAGGCCTTTACGCTGACCAATGGTATAAAATGGATAGCCTTTATGTTTACCCAACACTTTGCCTGTTTTATCAATAAAATTACCGCCCGCTACCTGCTCTTCCAGTCCTTCCACTTTTCTTTTCAAAAAGCCACGGTAATCATTATCTGGAACAAAGCAAATTTCATAGCTCTCGCTCTTTTTGGCCAGTTCGGGATAACCATAGTCAAGCGCCATTTGGCGAATGGCCGTTTTATGATAAGTGCCCAGGGGTAATAACGTACGGCTCAGCAGGTCTTGTTGCAGGCCCCACAGTACATAGCTCTGGTCCTTGGTCTCATCCTGCCCTTTGCTGATGTAAAAGCGGCCATTATCATGTTGATGTACATTTGCGTAATGACCAGTGGCAATAAAATCGCAGCCCAGTGCATCGGCCCTTTTTAACAGGGCGCGCCATTTAATATGGGTATTGCACATTACGCAGGGATTGGGTGTGCGGCCAGCCAGGTATTCATCAACAAAGTTCTCGATCACAAAATCACCAAACTCGTCGCGAATGTCGAGAATATAGTGGGGGAACCCATGCTGCACGGCAGCCATGCGGGCGTCGTTGAAAGAATCGATATTACAACAGCCGGTCTCTTTTTTACCGCCGCCACTGGTGGCATAATCCCATGTTTTCATGGTAATACCTACCACTTCATATCCCTGATCGTTGAGCATCAGGGCAGTAACGGTACTATCGATACCGCCACTCATCGCCACTAAAACTTTTCCTTTCCGGCTCATAACCTTAAAAAATTAGCTTGCAAATATACAATTAATAGCCCAAAGGGGGGAATTACGCCGCCTGGCAGGCTTTCAGAGGTAATAACACAAAAGCCCTTAGATTGTTGATTTAAAGGTTTTTTTAGTCTCTTTTGTGTTATCTTCCCATTGCAACATTAACAACCAAAAAAATTATGAGAAAACCCGATCTGTACAGTCGCGTAGCGGCGATTGTATCCTGTTTGCTGCTCTTTTTCCATTTCTCGCCGGCCCAGGACCTCAATTATTATTTACCCGACAGTGTAACATATAACCCCGCTATTCCCAAACCCAAAGACATTATTTATCATGAACCGGGCGAGTGGCATGTTACCCACGATCGCCTGGTGAATTATATGCAGGCCCTTGCCAAGGCGGCTCCCGACCGGATAAAGCTGGAAATGATGGGCTTTACTTATGAAAGCCGTCCGCAGGTGTTGCTGATCATTACGTCGCCCCAAAACCATCAGCGATTGGAAGCCATCCGTGAACAGCACGTTCAGTTAAGCGATCCGCAACGGTCGGCCGGCGTTGACATCGAAAACATGCCTGTTGTTGTATATATTGGTCACTCCATTCATGGCAATGAATCGAGCGGGGCCAATGCCGCACTGGTTAGCGCTTATTACCTGGCGGCAGCCCAGGGAAAACAAATAGATGACCTGCTGCAAAATGTGGTGATCCTTTTTGACCCTTCTTTTAACCCCGATGGATTGCAACGCTTTTCCACCTGGGTGAACCAGCATAAAAGCAAGAACCTGGTTACCGACCCGGATAGCCGGGAATTCAACGAAGTATGGCCGGGCGGCCGGTTCAACCATTACTGGTTCGATCTGAACCGCGACTGGCTGCCACTGGTACATGTAGAAAGCAGGAACCGCCTGCAATGGTTCTATAAATGGCGACCAAATATCTTAACCGATCACCACGAACAGGGCAGCAATGCCACTTTCTTTTTTCAACCCGGTGTACCATCGCGGGTTAATCCGTTAACACCTGCCGGCAATCAGGAGCTTACTGGTAAACTCGCCAAATATCATGCGGCATTCCTCGATCGTATTGGTTCGTTATATTTTACCAAAGAGAATTACGATGATTTCTATTATGGAAAAGGTTCTACCTTTCCTGATATCAACGGGGCCATTGGTATTTTGTTTGAACAGGCTTCTTCACGCGGTCATGCGCAAAAAACGGAGAATGGCATTCTGCGTTTTCCTTTTACCATCAAAAACCAGTTCACCACTACCCTCTCAACACTCGAAGGCGCCAAAGCATTACGAAAAGAATTCCTCAATTACCAGCGCGATTTCTATAAGAATGTCTTAGCAGAAGCCGCCACAGCGCCGGTAAGAGGGTATGTATTTGGAAGCACGCGCGATAAAAGTAAAACCAACCTGTTTGTGGAGATGCTTCGCCGTCAACAAATAGACGTATACGAACTGAACAACCCGCTGCAAGCTGATGGTTATTCCTTTGAAAAAGGAAATGCCTATGTAGTGCCTGCCAATCAAAACCAGTACAAAGTGATCAGGGCCATTTTTGATAAAACGCTTTCTTACAAAGACAGTCTGTTTTACGACATCACCGCCTGGACCCTGCCACTGGCCTTTGGATTACCTTATGCAGAATTGAACGCTACCCGCTTTACCAACTCCCTTATGGGAACCAGGGTTGATAAACCTGTTGCGCCCACCGGCAGTGTAGCGGGTGGCAAAAGCAATTACGCCTACCTGTTTGAATGGGATGAACATTATGCACCCCGTGCTTTGTATGCCTTGCAGGAAGCAGGCGTTATTACCCGTGCTTCCGCCGGCATTTTTGAAATACCCGTTAACAACGGTACCCACAAATTTAATTATGGCACCATCTGCATTCCGGTAAAAAGCCAAACCATGGATGCCGACAAATTATACGAGTTGATCAAAAATGCGGTAGAACCCAATGGTATTACCGCTTATGCATTGCAAACGGGCAATGCCATCAGCGGCAGCGATCTGGGCAGCTGGAAAATGCGGCCCGTAGCTCAACCCTCCATTGCTATGATAACCGGTACTGGCGTAAATGCTACCGATGCCGGCGAGATCTGGTATCTGCTCGATCAGCAGTTCAACATCCCATCCACTCATTTGGAAGTGCCTACCTTTAACCGCTGCGATCTGAGTAAATACAATACCCTGATCATGGTAGGCGCCACGTATGGCACCCCGTACAACAACCTCGACAAAGAAAAGCTTCGCAGCTGGATACAAGCCGGCGGCACTTTAATTGTTACAGAAGAAGCGGTACAATGGGCTGCACAAAATGGGTTCACCAATATTACGTTCAAGAAGCCAAAAGAAGATACCGCCAAACAGATCGCTTATACAGAACGCGAGTACCGCACCGGTGCGCAAAAAATGAATGGCGCCATCTTCAGGGCAGCTACCGACCTGAGCCACCCGCTTGCGTACGGTTACAACTATCCGTTTGTTGACCTGTTCAAGGCCAATGCCGTTTACCCTGAGCGAAATAAAAACCCTTATTCCAACCCATTTGTGTATGGTGACAGACCCTTACAAAGTGGCTTTGTGACAAAAGAAAATTATGATGCCATAAAAAATTCAGCGGCGGTGCTGGTGAATACCGTGGGCAATGGCCGAGTGATCTCCATTGCCGACAATCCTAATTTCAGGGCTTTTTGGCTGGGCGGCACCCGGTTATTTATGAATGCCATTTTCTTTGGGCGCATAATTGAACCGGGTTCGGGGCGCAATGAATAGCTCGTACCTGTTACGCAATGCTTTAGGCGTCCATTGACAACTTTTCCCCACCTCAAAAACAGAACGTTGCCACTATTGGGGGAAGCCGTAAATTGCCAGACAAAACAATATTTAAGTACGACGCTAAATTTATTAAGTATGATTAAGTTACAAGTAATCGGCAACCTGGGTAAAGATTGTGTTACCAACAATGTGAATGGGAAAACTGTAATGAATTTTACGGTAGCACACACTGAAAGATTCCGTGATGCCCAGGGTAACCAGAAAGACAAGACCATTTGGGTGGATTGTGCTTACTGGAGTGACCGTACGGGTATTGCGCCTTACCTGCGCAAAGGCACCCAGGTATATGTGGAAGGGAACCCTGAGGTAAGAACTTTTACAAAACAAGATGGAACATATGGCGCTTCGCTTACTTTGCGGGTGCTTACTATACAATTATTAGGTGGTCGCCCTGAAGGCGGTGGCGGATTTGGTGGTGGCGATAATTCATACTCAGCCCCTGCTGCACCAAAAGCCCAAGCGCCTTCTGGTGGCGGTGGTTTTAATGAGCCGGTTGATGATCTGCCGTTTTAGTTGTAGGTTGATGAAATTGAGAGCCCTTTGCTTTGCAAGGGGCTTTTTTTTGAAAGGCATTAGCTCTGTTGCCAATAAAATAACGAGTTTATCTATAACTTCCTTATCCTGATTTTTTTTGTTGTAATAGTTGCAAAGAAAGGACGTTCCAAAGTTTGAGTTTTCAAAAGATGCACAATTACCTTGGAAATTTCCTGGTATTCATGAAACGAATATCGCAGGAATAATACACTTAAATCTTTTATATGATGGGCAAACACCCATTCACCGAAATCTTTATCTTCTGTTAAAAGCAAGTAATTATTTTGTAGTGCAATTTGAATTACACTTTCATCCTTAATACCTCTTGTTGTTTCCTGAACAGAAAGAACTTCAAAGCCTGCTTCGCGCAAAGTTTTAATTATAAAACCATGAATGTTCTCATCTGCTAAAATCATGCAGCTGGTATTATTGTTTCATTTGCTGCCATATCTGAGGCATATGCTAAAACGGCGCTGATTGATGCGAAAGTAAGCTGTGGATAGGCCGCAATTAAATCTTCTGCAGTAGCCCCTTCTGACATTTTTTTCAAAACAAGGGCGACAGTAATTCGGGTTCCCTTAACGATGGGTTTACCCAACATTATCGCTGCATTCGATTCTATATAATCTTTGTAGTCCATAAAATATTAAAACACAAGTTAATAATTTTTATAACATCTGGCCTTTATAAAGTTAGAGAAAATTATTTACTCATCAACACTTACAATATATTAGTTCTTAATAATGAAGTTGTAAACTGTGCAGTAGTTCTTGTACTGTGAACAGCGATCTTTCAATTGTGAACCACCTGTTTCGCCTCAAACTCCTTAACCAACTTCTCCACCTCCAACCTGCTCACCGTTTTCTTCTGATCATCTATATCAATAACATACAAATAGCCTTTATTGCCCATTGTGGAAGTAAAAGCGCTTACCAGGTTAAACTGATCGCTTACCAGCAATCGCCCGTTCGATACATTCCACAATTCTTTGGCGCACAAACAGCCCATGGTTGGTGTTAACGGATACCAGGGTTTGTTTTTAAAATACTCAGGATCTATAGTAGTGCCATGCGCTATTATAGAATTACGCCCAAGCTTACCCGCATAAAAGGCTTCTGTAACCGCAGCACTCGTACGCATGGTCGGTGGTAATAATTGCAGGTAGGCCCATAACATATCGCTGGACGGCGTCCATACCGTACTGTCGCCCGCATGAAAATAAGCAGGCCATTTACGCTCATAAGGCATGATCAGTTGCAGATTGGGCGTTGGGCCAATCAATTTATTATAAGTTACAGCGGTGCCCTGAATGCTATATACACCCTGTGGTGTATTGCCATCAGGGATAAAATACGGCAGACCGGAGGCAGAGCGGGCTAACTGTTCAAATACCAGTAACCGTCCTTCGGCCGTTCGCATAAAACTGCCGTCTGCATTTTGAATAATGGCCAGTCCGCCATAATCGCGGCTATGCCGCTGAAAAGAGTAGATCACTTTTTTCTTTACCACCTGCTGATACCTGAATAGCTCAATAAGGTCATTGGTAGTTGGCGGTTTATAGTGCGTATAATTGTTCAGGTATTTATCCAGCTCGGCCAGCAGGGTATTGCTGCTGTAATTGGGAAACTGTTCCCTGATCCTTTTTTTGATGGTGGCGGCATTTACTACAGCGCTATCGTACCGTAAACTGTAAGCTGCTGCAATGGCAAACAACATGGGGTTGGTCTCTTTTGCCAGCAGCAGTTGAATGCTTTGAATATACTGTTCGGGATATACGCCATACACGGTTTCGAGCAGGGCGCGTTTGGTATCGTATTGTAAGGAATCGTACTGAACAAATAATTGAGTAATACCCTGCTGCGTAGTATCGTTGTCGAGCATGAACTGAACTATGGCGCGGCAGGCGGCTTCATACTTATATTCTGTATTGCTGTCGAGGGGCGCTAAAAAAGCTTTGGCCACTACATTCTCGTGCAGGTCTTTTAACAGTAGTTGCCGTTTTTTATATAGCACAAAATCGCTATAAATGTCTTCACGGCGCGGTTGCGCATCAGAAACATATTGTAAAAAAATCAGTAAACAAAGAAGTACGGCCCTACCAATCATAATTGTAAATATACTTTACCTGCTGAAAAAAAATCTTTAATAATCTGTAACTTCAGCAACCAGTACGCGATTAAAAATGCTTACTGGCGGGTATTCAGCAAGAAACGTGCAGTTATTAATTTATTAAGTCCAAGCCGGGATTTTTTGTTTGTGGTTTGGTTTTTGTACCACGCAGCCAGCCCGGCAATACGCCAACATTTCAATATCCTGCAGAATATCCTCCAAGCTGACCTGTATTTCATTTTGCCCCTTTCACCTGTTCAACCTTCAACTAATTAACTCGTTAACTTTTCAACTCGTTAACCTTAACTCTATGTCAAAAGATTACGCATCAACCCGCCGAAAATTCTTAAAGCAGTTAACTGCCACCAGCGCCATGCTGGCTGCTGGTCCCTTTGCTTCTGTTGCCAATCCCGAACAACTGGAAGAACGTATCATCCGATACCAACGGCCTATCAGTCCTAATGACACCATTCGAATAGGCCTTATTGGTACGGGTATTATGGGCCACAACGATCTGCAAACGGCCCTGAAAGTACCGGGTGTTGAACTCGCCGGCGCCTGTGACCTGTACACCGGCCGGTTGGAAAGAATGAAAGAATTGCATGGCAGCAGTTTATACACTACACAAGACTATCGCGAACTACTTAATAAAAAAGACATCGATGCAGTGATCATTGCTACCAGCGATCACTGGCATGCCCGTATTGCTACCGATGCCTTTCGCAAACAAAAACACGTGTATTGCGAGAAACCCATGGTGCATAAATTATGGGAAGGTCTGCCGTTGATAGGTGCGCAGCGATTGAGCAAAAAAGTAATGCAGGTGGGCAGTCAGCGCGTAAGCAGCATTGCCTAT
Organism: Niastella soli; assembly: GCF_017742245.1. Classification (GTDB taxonomy): domain Bacteria; phylum Bacteroidota; class Bacteroidia; order Chitinophagales; family Chitinophagaceae; genus Niastella; species Niastella soli. The sequence goes on along the minus strand of NZ_JAGHKO010000003.1, from coordinate 120,987 downwards.
ATCAAAGCAAAAGAATTATACAATGCAGGCGAAATAGGCGCGCTTAATTGCGTAGAAGCCACCTACGACCGGCAAAGCGCTATTGGCGCCTGGGAATACACCATCCCAACCGATGCTTCGGCGCAAACGGTTGACTGGCGCCGCTATTTGACCGGGATGCCGCAAACAGCTTTCGATCCCAAGAAGTTTTTCTGGTGGCGCAATTATAAAGCATTTGGTACCGGGATGGCAGGTGATCTGTTTGTGCACCTCATCTCAGGCATTCATATGATCACCGATTCTTATGGCCCTACCCGTATTGTATCGAGCGGACAACTCTCTTATTGGAAAGACGGCCGGGATGTACCTGATGTAATGACAGCCATTATGGATTATCCGCAAACCAAAACACATCCGGCCTTTCAGGTAATGTTGCGGGTGAATTTCATCAGTGGTGGTGGCAATAAAAGTAACATCCGGCTGTATGGTACCGAAGGGATGATTGAGCTGGATGGCAATGGTTTTACCATTACCCACAGCCTATTGTCCAAAGCGCCGGGTATTGGCGGGTACGATTCCCTGAACACCTTCCCTACCGCTATGCAGGAAGAATTGAAAAAACAATACAGCGACCGCTGGTCGTCTGATGATCAAAAACGACCTGAAAAAGCACCGGTAAAATATAAAGTGCACGATGGCTATAGTGAACACCTCGATCATTTCACCAATTTTTTCGATGCCATCCGCAATGGCACCCAGGCCAATGAAGGACCAGAATTCGCTTTCCGGGCCGCTGCCCCTTGCCTGGCTGCCAATGACAGCTATTTTCAGAAAAGGATCATTTATTGGGACCCGGTAAATATGAGGCTGAAAGCGTGAGTAATTGAAGGGCAATGGCAAATTGGCAATGGGAAAAGGCAGAAGGCAAACGGCAGAACTTCATCGCGGCAGGAAAACACCTCAGCGCAGCAGGCGAGGCTGAGGGCAGAGAGATCGGGTGAAGCAAGGTCGTTTATTAATTTCAAAGCTCGCGAGCTATTTGCCGTTTCACGTTTGCCGATTCACGGAAGGGAGAAACTTTGTTTCTTTGCAGCATGGCAGAAATAATATACTCGTACCAACAGTTATTCAATTTTACCGAAAAGATATTTCAACACATAGGTTGCCCTTCAGAACAGGCCGCACTGGCCACGGAAGTATTGTTAAACGCCGATCTGCGGGGTATTGACTCACACGGAGTTGCCCGCCTTAGCGGGTATGTTCGTTTGTGGGAAGCAAAACGGGTGAACGCCACCCCTAATATCCGCATTATACATGAAACGCCTTCCACGGCTGTAGTAGATGGCGATAGCGGATTAGGATTGGTGGTGGCTCCCTTTGCCATGCAGGTAGCCATTGAGAAAGCAAAAAAAGTAGGAACTGGCTGGGTAAGTGTGCAAAACAGCAATCACTTTGGCATAGCCGGCTATCATGCCATGATGGCCCTTGAATATGAGATGATCGGGATGGCCATGACCAATGCCAGTCCGCTTGTAGCGCCTACATTCTCTACCGAACGGCTGCTGGGTACCAACCCCATTTGTGTAAGCATTCCGGCTGGCGAAGAGCCTGCTTTCGTGGCCGACCTGGCCACCACCACTGCGGCCAATGGCAAGCTGGAGATCCTGCAACGCAAAAATCTGGAAGCTCCCCTGGGTTGGATCCAGGACAAAGAGGGCCAGCCTTCTACCAACGCCCATGAATTAAAGACCGGCGGCGCCTTGCTGCCACTGGGTGGCGACCGTGAACATGGCAGTCATAAGGGTTATGCATTGGGTGCCGTGGTAGATATTTTCTCCGCTGTTTTAAGTGGTGCCAACTATGGTCCCTGGGTGCCTCCCTTCCCTGCCTATGTGCCCATGCCTACCGGTATGCCAGGTAAAGGCATCGGTCACTTTTTTGGCGCCATGCGGGTAGATGCTTTCCGTCCCGCCGCCGATTTCAAACAACATATGGACAACTGGATCCGTCGTTTCCGCAGCGCCAAAACCGTTGAAGGGGAAGAAAAAGTGATCATTCCCGGCGACCCCGAACGCGAAATGGAAGCCATCCGGATGAAGGAAGGGATCCCTATTCTCGATGTGGTAGTAGCTGATTTGAAAGCAGTTGGTGAGAAATTTGGTGTTACGTTGTAGGAAAAGACAATGGGCAATGGGCAGTGGTGAAAGGCAGGGATCGCCTACGCCAAGGCTTTGGCGGGCGAGGCAGACGGCAGACGACAAACGGGACCTTCGCTTCGCTCAGGTCCTGCCCCCAACCATCCCGGAGCGTCCTGTAGAAGCCGCAGAACCGTGCAAATACAGGCCCCAAACAAATTTCTGTGCCTTATCTTTGCAGCCCTAAATAATATATCTCAGATGAAAATCATGAAGTTTGGCGGTACCTCAGTAGGCAAACCCGAGCGGATGCACCAGGTAGCGCAACTGATCACCAAAGACGTTAGCGAGCCAAGAATTGTAGTGTTGAGCGCATTAAGCGGCACCACCAATTCATTAGTAGCTATTGGCGATGCAATGGCCTCCGGAAACCGCGAGCAGGCCAAGCAATTGATCGATACATTGGAAGCACATTATCAGTCATTTATAAAGGAACTGGTGAAGACGGACAAGCTCTATGTTAAGGCAAAGAGCATTGTATCTGAGCACTTCGAGTTCCTGAACATCATATTAAAAATATCATTCAGTGAAGCCCTTAGCAAGGACATCCTGGCACAGGGAGAATTACTGTCTACTAAATTATTCAGCGTATACCTCGAAGAAAAAGGCATTGACCACATGCTGTTGCCAGCATTGGAGTTCATGACCATCGATGCACAGGATGAACCACAGCTGAGCACTATCAAGGTAAAATTGAATCGCATTCTGCAACAGAACACCGATAAAAAATTATTCATCACCCAGGGTTATATCTGCCGCAATTCACGCGGTGAGGTTGACAACCTGAAACGTGGTGGCAGTGACTATACCGCTTCTTTGATAGCTGCAGCAGCAAATGCTTCTGTTTGTGAGATCTGGACTGACATCGACGGTATGCACAACAACGATCCCCGTATCGTTAAAAAAACAGTACCTGTTGAACAACTAAGCTTTGAAGAAGCTGCTGAGCTGGCTTACTTCGGCGCCAAGATCTTACACCCTACCTGTATTTGGCCTGCCCAACAACAGAAGGTCCCCGTAAAACTGTTGAATACCATGGCGCCTGAAGCACTGGGTACTACTATCACCCAGGAAGCAGGTTCTGTAGGCGTGAAAGCCGTTGCAGCAAAAGATGGCATCATTACTATCAACATAAAGAGCAGCCGTATGCTGCTGGCTTATGGCTTCCTGAGAAAGATCTTCGAAGTGTTTGAAAAATACCGCACCTCTATCGATATGATCACCACTTCTGAAGTAGCTGTATCTGTAACTATCGACAGTGGCAGTAATTTAACTTCTATCGTTAAAGAGCTGGAACCATTTGGCACCATCAGCGTGGAAAATGATCACACCATCATTTCTGTTGTTGGAAATGAAATTGCACAAACCAAAGACATTCTAAGCAAATTGTTCGACGCCTTAACACCCATCCCCGTGCGTATGGTAAGCTATGGCGGCAGCAAACACAACGTGTCTATGCTCGTGCCTTCTTCTTACAAAACACAAACCCTGCAATTGTTGAACAAAGGGTTGTTTGGGTTGGAATAGTGAGTATACACTACCTGGCACAAGCGGTCGCTTGCGCCATTATTGCGAATTTTAAACAGTCTTACTAATTATAAAAGCCTGTGCTATCTTTCGATAGCACAGGCTTTTTTGTTTTAAAAACCTAATAACTCACAAACTAAATAACTTATTAATGATCAAACTGATCAACTTACCTCTACTTCAACCATCCACTCTTTCCCATCCATTCCTGCACCAGGTCCATCCATTTCACGTCACTTGTTTTGTTGGTCAATCCAAAACCATGACCGCCTTTTTCATACAGGTAAAAATCAAAAGGCACTTTATTTTTTTGCAGGGCGGTAGCAAACAACAACATATTCTGCACTTTTACGGTGCTGTCGTCTTCGGCATGCACCAGGTAAGTGGGCGGTGTTTTTTTAGTCACCTGCAATTCATTGGAGTATTCTTCTTTCTTTTCGGGCGAAGGGTCTTTCCCTATTAAGTTATCCCGCGAGCCCATATGGCAAATCGTATCAGCAAAACTGATCACCGGATAAACCAGGATCATAAAATCGGGACGCAGATTGGTTTTCTTACCCGCATCGATGTACACATGATTAAAATGGGTTCCGGCCGTAGACGCCAGGTGACCACCTGCTGAAAAACCGATGATCCCAACGCGGTTCTTATCGATCTCCCATTCTTTTGCCCGGTCGCGCACCAGTTGAATAGCCCGCTGGGCATCCTGTACCGGACCAATCTCTTTATTCACCATAGTTACATCGCTGGGCAACCGGTACTTTAAAACAAAAGCGGTTACGCCCATGTCGTTAAACCGTTTGGCCACTTCACTACCTTCATGCACTGCAGCCACCATCCGATAGCCTCCACCTGGTATTACAATCACGGCAGCACCATTGGCTTTTTCTTTTGGAGGAAGATAAACAGTGATCGTGGGCCGGCTGATCTTACTGATCATGATCCTGCCCGAAGCATTCGTATCAGCTTTTTCTTCATCAGGTACCGGCTTTGAATTAGGGACCGAATCGGGATACAGCGGTATAACGGTTTGCGCACAAGTGATCAAGACAAAGCAAATTAAGGTTACAGAAAGAAATAGTAGTTTTTTCATACATAGCTACTTATAATCAAATTTACTTTTTTGATTTAAAAATTGCCAGCCATTCTTTCCCCGATGGGCAAATTCTCTTTCCAAAGCCGGAATTGGCTGAATATTAAGTTAAATGGTCACCCGGTTTGTTTTCTGTGGCTGGCAATACCTCCAACTTTGTTAGTGAACCAACAATCCTGAGATATGAATAAAATTTATACTACATTCATTCCGCTTACATTTCTCCTCCTTTCAGCCTGCAGCAAAGACTTTTTAAAATCGTACGAGAAGCGCATAACCGGTGGCACCTGGGAATTATATGACGTAAACAGTTTTGGGCTAGGCAGTGGGTACAGACCTGCATTCAACAGCGGCCGTTTTGTATTTGAACCCAATGGCGACGTCACGTATACCAATAACGATGGTGAAGAATACATAGGTAGTTGGGACATCAGGCACGACTACCAGGATGACCAGCATTATCAAAGGCTTGCCATCAGTGTTATTAATTTTCAAAACCAGGACGTGATCTCGGAATTCTTTGATGACATGCAGTTCACCGGTACCGATCGTTTCAAGGCCAACCTCAGCAGTGGCAGCCGCACGTATACCTGTAAGTTTAAGCGGTGAGATTAAGGCAGACCGCAGTGAAAGGCAATGGGCAATGGGCAATGGCCAATGGGCAATGGGAGAAAGCCAGAAGGCTGTCAATGTTGTTTAGTAAACGCTTGTTTTAAGGAATTCTCGCGCCTTGCGGGAGGCAGGGGGTGGGTTTATAATGTCAATATTACTCCCTGTGTTTCATTCCAGTTTAATCAAATCAATACCCCACCCCTATCATGAGTGTTTATGTGCTACACGCTGAGGCTCCCAATGCAGGAAGGAGTACAAAAAACGAAAAAGCCGGTAACATAAAATGTTACCGGCTAATAATTATGTAAAAAGTTAGGAGGCGAAGTCAAAGACCCTATTGCCTATTGCCCATTGCCTTTTAGATAACCAACATTGCGTCTCCATAGCTGAAGAAACGATATTTATCCTTGATGGCCTTTCTGTACGCTTCCATAGCCAGATCATAACCGGCAAAAGCGCTCACCATGATCAGCAGACTGGTTTTTGGCAGGTGCAGGTTCGTTACCAGTGAATCGGCAATATTGAACTGGTAAGGCGGGTGAATGAAAATGTTTGTCCAGCCCTCAGAAGGCTTCAACAGCTTTTCTGCAGTATAAGAGCTCTCAAGAGCCCGCATGGTAGTTGTCCCTACTGAACAAATGCGGTGTTTGCCCTCGATGGCCTTATTAACCACTTTACAAGAGAGCTCATCGATCTTGTAATACTCAGCATCCATCTTGTGTTTGCTGAGGTCTTCCACTTCAATAGGGCGGAAGGTGCCCAAACCGGTATGCAGGGTTACCTCGGCAAAGCGGATACCTTTAATTTCCAGCCTTTTGATCAGCTCAATGCTAAAGTGCAAACCCGCAGTAGGCGCAGCTACAGCTCCTTCATGCTTTGCATAAACGGTTTGGTAGCGCTCTTTATCTTCAGCCTCAGGCTTACGTTTGATGTATTTAGGCAATGGTGTTTCACCCAGGAATTCCAGCATATTGCGAAACTCTTCATCGGTACCATCCCACAAAAAGCGGATCGTTCTGCCACGTGAGGTGGTATTATCGATCACTTCAGCGATCAGCTCATCATTCTCCCCAAAATATAATTTATTACCAACGCGAATTTTACGGGCAGGGTCCACAATTACATCCCACAACCGGTTGGGTTTATTTAATTCACGCAGCAGGAACACCTCAATCTTCGCCCCTGTTTTCTCCTTCCGTCCATACATCCGGGCCGGAAACACCTTGGTATTGTTCACTACAAACACATCCTTGTCATCAAAATAATCCATGATGTCGCGGAAGTGTTTATTCTCAATCTGGCCAGTGCTGCGATGCACAACCATCAAACGAGCATCCTCACGTTTCTTTGTAGGGTGTTGGGCAATAAGGTTAAGTGGTAAATCGAACCGGAACTGTGAAAGTTTCATGTGTTTTTTTGACTGTTTTTAAAAGCCACATGATAGCAACAAGGAGGGAGTAAGATCAGGGTACATCGGGGGTCTAATTCCGACAAACGAGGTCTTACGGCACCAGGTTTGACATCATGTAAGGCTCAAATTCGAGCGGGCAAAGGTAATTAAAAAAGAACCCGAACCCAAATTTAAAAATCGATCATATGATAGAATTGTCGCTGGCTACAGAAAACTGCTTACCGTAATGTATCCCTTACAGGTTGCTCATTTCCCCAAAAACTTAACAGCCCCAAAGCCCCGAATTATTTTTATGCTTTTCTTTCTTTTTAACATCTTCCGTATGTGTTTTCCCTGCTAACATTTGGCATATTATTACGAAATTTATAAAAGAGAGAAGTGTACCACAGCTATTACCTCAATTGTTCGAGCCTTTAAAATAACCCAGGAGATCTGCCTGATAAGTATTGGGATTTTCAAACAGTCACCGGTCATTTAATTATTTGAACGAGTATGAGAAAACCTATCTCTTTGTTGCCTGTCCTGTTGTTGGTTATTTTTTTGCCAACCCTGGCGCAACAGCCAGCCCATAAACCCAAAGCTGCCCCCTTGCCGCCCCACCCCACACTGGTTGTGCCCAAACCCGCCCCCAAAAAGTACCCCAGTCTGTTGTGGGAGATCAGTGGTAATGGTCTTAAAAGGCCATCGTACCTGTTTGGTACCATGCATGTAAGCGATAAGCTGGCTTTTCACCTCGGCGATTCTTTTTACACGGCCATAAAAAGCGCCGATGTTGTGGCGCTTGAAACCAATCCTGAAAGCTGGCAGGATGATTACAGCCAATCTGTGTTTTTCCGTAACAACCGCCGCGGTTCCAGCCTGGTTAACCTGTACGCCGCCAACCGCTGGGAATGGCCAACCGACCACATGCGCATTACCACCTTCGCTATTGACCGGTATGAAGAAGCCATAAAAGCTGCCCTGGCTGTTGAACCTTCCATGATCAATGGCATGTTATACCGCACCTACGGCCGTCAGGCGGAAGATTTTGAAGAAGATACCTTCCTGGACATGTACATTTTTCAAACCGGTAAAAAACTGGGCAAACGGGTAAGCGGGGTGGAGAATTTCCAGGAAAGCGAAAAACTGGTAATGGAAGCCTACAAAGCCATGCTGCGCGACCAGAATAAAAAAAGAAGGAGTTATGACTATGAAGGCATGATGACCAATCCCAAAAAAGTAGAGGATGCCTATCGCAAAGGCGACCTCGACCTCCTCGACTCGCTGGAAAGCCTCACCGTTTTCTCCGATGCTTTCCAGGAGAAATTCCTTTACAGACGCAATGAAATACAAGCTAACTCCATTGACTCCATCATACAAAAAATGTCGCTGTTTGTTGGCGTGGGCGCGGCCCATTTACCCGGTAAACGCGGCGTTATTGAGCTATTGCGACAAAAAGGGTATATCATGCGTCCGGTTCGAATGGACGATCGCAACAGCCTGCAAAAAGAGACCGTCGACAAGATCAGGATCAATTCGCCCTTCAACACCCAAACCTGCGACGATGGATTCTACACCGTTTCCATCCCCGGCAAAAAATTCTATCGGTTTACCGACTGGAACGGCCTTGACGTGGTGCAATATGCCGACATGGTGAATGGCGCCTATTATATGGTAACCCGTATAAAGACCAACAGCCTTTCCTGGGGGCACAGCAGTGACGTGGTGCTCAAAAAGATCGATAGTCTGCTGTATGAAAACATTCCCGGCAAAATATTGAAGAAAACGCCCATCACTAAAAACGGCTACAAAGGGCTCGATGTTGTCAACAGGACCCGCCGTGGCGATAACCAGCATTACCAGATCTTCGTTACACCTTTCGAGGTCATTCTGTTTAAAATGAGCGGCAATGGGGAATACATCACCAGCGGTAATGAAGCACAGGAGTTCTTTGGGTCCATTCATCTGAAAGAATACCTGGCTCCGGGCTGGCAAACCTGGCAACCGGCTACCGGCGGCTTCAGTGTATTAACGCCTCACACCCCTGCGTTGTTAAAAGACAATAGTTTTGGCACCGACAGACTGGAATACGCGGCATACGATGCCACTACCGGCAACAGCTACCTGATCATGAAAGCCAACCTGCATAACTATTCATTTATTGAAGAAGACAGTTTTGAGCTGAACCTGATGGATGAAAGCTATGGCTATTCAGATTTTATTGATAAACAACTCAGTCATCATTTTACAACAGTGAACGGATACCCGGCGCTGGAAAGCAAATTCAAACACAAAGACGGCAGCTACAGCAGTGTCAAATACGTGATCCAGGGCCCCGTGTACTATGCCGTTATTGCCAGTTATAAAAACGACAACCCCAATACCCAACGCTTTCTGCAATCATTTACCATAACTCCATATATCTATCCGGCGCCTACCCCCCGTACCGACACTACCCTGTACATAACTGTTACCTCCCCGGTGTACAATGACCCCAACAAGAAAAGTGAATCGGCCGGAATGGAAGAACTGTTGCAATTAACGAACGGCGCCACAGATGATGACCTTGACGATTACAACATGCCTTCTTTTGCCACCCGTCTTATAGGCAACGATACCATTGGGGAAAAAATACTGGTCATGCACTTTAAGGTGCCGCCATACGCCTATAGAAAAGACAGTACTACCATATGGAAAAATGCCTCGGTATCTTCCTGGTTCAACGACAGCACGTTCATCACAAAACAAAATAAGGTATACCGGCTGCCTAATGGCATGCAATGCCGCGATATTCAGTTAACCGATACCAACAGCAGCCGGCTGATCATTGCCAGGCTGTTTTATAACAACGGCCATTTCTTTAGCATTTCAACATTGACCGATACACTGAGTAAACAAAGCCCTTTACTAGCCAATTTCTTCACCAGCTTTAAACCAATAGATTCCCTCAAAGGCGAATCGTTGTTCACCAGAAAGAACAACAGGTTTATGAAAGACCTGTTCAGCAAAGATTCCCTGGCCGTTAAAAGAGCCCGCAAATCAATCTACCAGGTTGACTTCGATTCACTGGATGTGCCATTGCTAAAAATGGCTATTGACTCGTTGAACTGGAAAATGAAAGACTACCTCGTGCTGAAAAGATATTTTATCGAAAGCCTGGGCAAGCTCAAGGATTCCAGCATCACCCCCTACCTGCAAAAACTGTATTGGAAAGTAAAGGACACGGCCGACTGGCAGTCAGCCATTCTGAACGCATTGCTGAACCAGCGCACCAAAACATCGTTCGTTGCATTCAGGGATCTGGTATTACAGGAACCGCCCATTATGGATGAGGATTACTCATATGGCCGTCAGCCCCGGCTGAATTCCGTGTATGCAGATTTTACCGGGGTGCCCCGAAACAACAAAAGGAGCAATTATTATGGCCGCTGGGCGCCCTTGTTCGATACCTTATCGCTTACAAAAAACTTGTTCCCTGACTTGCTACAATTAATGAATATCGACGACTATGAGGAAGATGTAATGAACCTGTTGCAAACAATGGTAGACAGCGGCTATTTAAAACCCGTAGATTATGAAACCAGTTTTCCAAAGCTCTACCTGGAAGCAAAACAATTACTAAAGAAACAACTCGCCAAAGAGAACAAGGCTAAAATGGAAATAGCCATTCGAAAAGAGTCGCCCACCATATCTACCTATGCCAGCGACGATGATGACAATGAAAACATTTCGGATGCCGGCAATGCAGAGCTTGACCAGTATGCGATCTTATTATTACCATTTTATAATAAGAACATCGGCGTACAAAGTTTTTTTGAACAGTTGCAAACCACGCAGGACAGACGCTTGCGGTATAATACATTCATCCTGTTATTGCGAAACAAATACAAAGTGCCAGATTCCCTGTTCCTGCAATATGCAAAAGAAGACCTTTACCGAAGTGAGTTATACACTGACCTGGAAACGCTGAACCTGTTGGACAAATTCCCTAAACAATATAAAACCCAATTGGAAATTGCCAAAAGCCTGGTAGCAAAACCGCTCGACAACTACGAAAAGCTGGATACGCTCATCTACCTTGATAAACTGCCAGTAGCCTATGAAAATAAAAAAGGCTACGTGTATTTCTTCAAATATAAACGCATGCGCGACGATATTACCTGGAATGTGGCCACCGTAGGCATGCAACCCGAGAAACCGGATGCCATCGACACAGAGAACGACGACTTTACTTCGGTTGAAGAAGGCCGCAAACTGGACAATGATAAACCGGTAAAAGAACAGTTGCAGAAAATGCTGAAGGAAATGCTGTACGCCCGCCGTGGCAGCGCCTCGGTATTTTACGATGCCCGGTCGTATAGCCTTTATCGAAACTACTTATCGGAAATGGTGAAGAGCCAACGGTATAGAGATTAGTTGACAGGTTAACACGTTGACAAGTTAACACGCTGACAAGTCACCAACGCCTCGCGTAGCGAGGCGTTGGTGTTTTCCTGATCAACTGGTCAACTCGTCAACTTGTCAACTTATCAACCTACCTTTGTACAATGGTAAGTGATCAACAAATCATTGAGCAAACAAGAAACTGGATAAAAACTGTAGTCATAGGCCTGAACTTTTGCCCTTTCGCAAACCGGGAATTTAAAAACAACACCATCCATTACCAGGTGGAGCATGGAACTACCCGCTCTGATGCCCGCAACGCCCTGCTAAAAGAATGTAAGCGGTTGGATGCGAACAAAAATATTGCCACCACCCTGCTGATCTTCCCTGACTATTTTAAGGAGTTTGACACTTACCTGCAATTTGTTTCATTTGCCGAACAACTGATGCGGCAGAAGGGTTACGAAGGCGTTTACCAACTGGCAACATTCCACCCATTCTACCAGTTTGAAGGAAGCGCCCCCGACGATGCCGCCAACTACACCAACCGGTCAATTTATCCTATGCTGCATTTGTTACGGGAAGAACAGGTACACAAAGCCATTCAATTCTATGGCAATGCTGATGAAATACCGGAGCGTAATATTCAATTTGCCAGAGAGAAGGGGGTGCCGTATTTTAAGATGTTAAGAGATAGTTGTTTGTAACACCACAAACTAAATACTTCAAACAACAAACCTAAAGTCCTTTTGGAATAGAATCAATCAATTGACGTGTATACTCCTTTTGAGGATTATAATAAACCTGCTCTGCCTCTCCAATCTCTTCGATCCTGCCTTTATTCATAACCATAATACGATCACTGATATAGCGTACTACCGACAGGTCGTGCGAAATAAAAACAATGGTAAAACCCATTTCTGCTTTCAGGTCGTTCAACAGGTTTAACACCTGCGCCTGTACGCTTACATCCAGTGCCGATACCGACTCATCACAAACAATAAAAGATGGATTCAACGCCAGCGCCCGGGCAATCACAATACGTTGCCGCTGGCCACCGGAAAACTCGTGTGGGTACCGGTGAAAATGCTCCGCTTTCAGGTTTACTTTTTCCAGCAGCTCTACTACCCTGTCTTTTCGTTGTGCACTGCTGGTAATTATATTGTGCACTTTCAATGGCTCTGCAATGGCAGCCCCAATGGTCAATCGTGGATTGAGGGAAGAATACGGGTCCTGAAAGATGATCTGAATATCTTTTCGCATCTCCTTCATGGTGGAGGCATCCACCTTCGCCAGATCGGTCCCATCATAACGGACTGAACCGGAAGTAGGTTGAATAAGTCCCAGCAAGGTTCTGCCAAGCGTGGTTTTACCACAGCCCGACTCCCCTACCAGACCAAGCGTTTCTCCCTTATAGATCTCAAATCGGATGTTATCGATAGCCTTTACATAGTCAACCGGTTTACCAAACAGGTTTGTTTTGGAAGGGAACCAAACATTCAATCGCGACACCTGTATAAAAGGCTGTTTTACCGTATTATCGGTTTCTTTTAATTCAACGGGCTGTACAGCAGCCTGCGTATAACGGGTTACCTCAAACGGGCGGTTATTTTCCAGAAAATCGCTGACAATGGGAAGACGTTCGCCTTTTGGATGCAATACCGGTCTGCAGGCCAGCAGTCCTTTTGTATAGGGATGTTGTGGGTCATTGAATATACTGGCTACCGGGCCACTTTCAACAATTTCGCCGCGGTACATCACTACTGCACGGTCGGCCACTTCGGCTACTACCCCCAGATCGTGCGTAATAAAAATAACACCCATCTGCTGGGTTTGCTGCAACTCCTTTATCAATTGCAGAATGGTCTTTTGCACGGTTACATCCAATGCGGTCGTTGGTTCATCACAGATGAGCAAGGAGGGTTCACAGCTCATGGCCATTGCGATCATTACGCGTTGTTTTTGACCACCGCTTAACTGATGTGGGTAACGACGGAACAATTGCTCCGGATTGGGCAGTTTTACCCGTTTGAACAGCTCGATCGTTTTTTGCCGGGCTTCCTTTCTGCTGATCTTTACATGAAGTCGCAGTGCTTCCTGCACCTGATGCCCACAGGTAAATACGGGATTCAGCGAAGTCATGGGTTCCTGAAAGATCATCGCGATCTGGTTTCCCCGAATGGAACGCATTTGTTCGGGCGTTTGCATTAACAGATCTACCGGCTCTGCGGCACCCGCAGAAAACAGAATTTCGCCACGCGTATACCTGGCCGGGGGCTTCGGCAATAATTGTAAAACAGATAATGAGGTGACCGATTTGCCAGAACCAGATTCGCCCACAATAGCAACAATTTCACCGCGGTTCACCGTAATAGAAATATCCTTAACGGCGGTGGTAGTCCCGATCTCTGTGACAAAATCAACCTGCAGGTTATTTATTTGTAATAGCGGTGCTGACATTTTGTGGTATGGGTATCAACAAATATCGGGAAAAGTTCTCTTAAAAAACAAAGGCGGGCTTCCATTCAGGAAACCCGCCCTTGTTAACTTGTCCTTCGACTCCGCTCAGGACTTTTTTTACTACTTCTTATTTACTCTTATCACCCCGCCACCATTGTAAGAATGGTACTCTCCATTATACATGGCTTCGGCACTTACAGGTCCCATGCGATAATTTCCAGGCGACACAGCACGTACGGCATAGTAGTATACCTGGCGGCCCGATCTCAGATCATCAAACAAATTAATGCGATCGTCCCGCACATCCAGGGCAGTAGGCGTGGCTGCATCCTTGATCCACTCCATACCCGGGATTTCCTTGGTACGTGGGTTTTCAATTTCAAACCCGGCCGGCAGAATGTCGCTGATGGCGATATTATCAACATCACCATTGTATGTTTTCTCCAACGTGATCTGAACAACTACCAGGTCGTTTTGATTGAACGTATTACCCTCCACAGCACGGCCATAACGATCAAAGAAACGACGGCGCACCTTGATATAGTTATCTTCTTCTTTATACGCACCACTTACACTAATGCCTTCACTTTGCCAGTAATAATAAAGGCGGCCTTCCCCTTTCGATGCAATATCTATATTGGTACCACCCAGTTGTTTGGCGGTTAACTTCAGCGGACTGGTAGATACAGTGCCCACAGTTTTGCCATTTACTTTTACATCGGCACTTATAGTGGCTTTTCCTGCTGCACGGGCCATTTTACCCAGGGCCAGGAAGCTGAACGCACATTCCTGCGTACTGAACCAGTAACGTTGTTTTAACAGATCGGCCACATGTTTTGCCATCACCGGTATCTGCGTATTGGCAGGGTCCGCATCCACCAGGGCATTCAGCGCAATTGATTCATCGCGAATATCGGAATAATAGCTGCCACCGGTTTGTGCTACTGATACTTCACCGGCAAACGAAGAAGGCAACAATTCCTTGAACTTCGCTTTATCACCAGCAATTGCATAGGCCACACTTAACAGGTATTTACAGTCAAGGCTCAACAACATAGCATTGGCCTTGTAATAGTTCATGGCACTCACATTGGGTTTACCAGCCAGCGCCAATACATATAAACTATAAGCAACTTCCTTGGGTGCTATCTTCCTTTTCTGATCTCTATTGTAGTAATATAAAATGGTCTCTTTATTCTTCAGGCGGTTGTTCATGTAGTTGAGAATGCCATTGAACACATTCTTGTCTACTTCAAAACCGGCTTTCTGTGCTTCCAGTAAGAAGTGAGCCGCATAAATGGTAGCCCACCAGTTTTCGGAGCCTTCCCCATCCCACAAGGTAATGGCGCCACTGTACAACTGGCGTAATTTGATCTTGCGGATGGCTTCCTGCACATTCCAGTTGGCAACTGACTTACCTCCTGCATTGGTGTGTAACTGATCAGCGAGGTCACCGATATACAATTGCGGGAAAGCAGTTGACACGGTTTGCTCGGTACAGCCATATGGATAGGAAACCAGGTAGCGTAATTGCTTACCCAACTCCAACGCCGGGCTGCGGCTTACTACCAGTTGGTAATCGGTACTATTGGGAAGGAAATCATTCAGCGGAATATTGAGGTGTTGCCCATTACCGCCGGTGAATGAACCACTACCAGTTACTACCTGTAATGGTGAAGCAGGACGAATGCTGATCTCAGTCTCATCGGTGAATTTTTCACCCAATCCCTGTACTTCCACTTTTACTTTTCCAGTGCTCACGGCTGGCGATGCCACCAGCTGGAAAATGGCCTGGCCTTCGCTGTTGCTATTGAGTGAAACAGATTGCTGTTTATCTCCCAGTACATTCAGCGGACCGCTTACATTCATAATAGCAGTTACGGAGGCTGAACCTTTGGTTGTATTGGTTACAGTAACCGGAACAGTTACCGTATCGCCAGGGCTCAGGAACCGTGGCAAGGCAGTACTCAACACCAATGGATCGGCTACGGTCATGGCGGTTTCGCCATTACCAAAACTTTCGTCTTTATAGGCCACAGCCATCAGGCGTACTTCACCACTGAACTGCGGAATATCAAATTCAAACTCAGCTTCCCCATCACCGCCGGTTTTGGTAGAACCGCTCCAGTAAGAAACGATCTTGAACCTTTTGGCCGGCATCGGATTGGTACGTTTGCTCATTTCCAATTCACCGTCACCACCCGTACTGCTTAATGTAGCTTTTAATTCGGGGAATAACAGTGGATACAGATCATATCCATTTACCTCTAATGCTTTCGCGGCATAGAAGTGATTGTAAGGGTCCGGTGTTTTGAAGTCTGTGATCTGTAACACGCCATTATCAACAGCTGCCAAAGTAACAAAGCTGTTAGGCGCCGCTTTTACGGTCACCTTCTGGTGTGTGCGTGAACGCACTGATTTCTGCGCTACGATCTCTACATTTATTTTACGGCTCTTCTCTTCCACTTTCAAACTCTTGTAACCATGTGCTACGGTTAAAGGAATTTCACTTACCTCATGAGGCTTAATAAGCGTGGCAGTCACATATACGTTTGGCAAATGCTCTGCTGTCATTTTCAGATCAACCGACGCCGTTCTGTCTTCAACATTTACATATTGATACGAAACCACTTTATCAGTTTCCAGCGTTACCAGCATCCGGCCGCTGAATGGCGTTTTAAACAACAGTTTGGCATTCTCCCCTGCTTCGTAAGAAGATTTATCGGCCTCGATGTCGATATTACCTTCTGTATTTACTTCAAATGAAGAGTTTTCTCCACCCCAGAAACCATAGCTGTAAAAGCTTTTCTTTATATAACTGTTCGACCCAGGAATAGCCACCTGAAGTTCATATTCGCCGGGTGAACGCGGTACAAATGGAAAAGTGGCATTTTCACCACTGATAGTAATGTTCTGATCAGCTACTATTTTATTGTCCTCTTGTGATTCATACCTGAAATAATCGCCGCTTTTTGAAAGCACAGTACGATATTCATGTTTGATCACTTTTACCTGGGCGCGGGCGCCATTCAACACATGCTCATCTTTATCAAGGGCAATAATGGGGAACTTCACGATCTGGTTAAGCGGATAGTACCAATACCCATCGCTGCCAATACCAAAGAAAGTCTTTTGGGTATAAATATTGGCAGTGGCGCTACGGCTTACCGGCCGGCCTGTTTCATCAAATACGGTCGCATAGAACGTTGCCTTCAACAATCCTTTGTTGGCAAACAAGGCAGGCGCTTCATACGATTCGCTGGCATTGCCGTTTTCATCAGTGCTGCCTTCCTTCACCACTTTGTCAAACGACAGTCCCTGGTTCACTATACCAAAATCAAACTTCCCGTATTGTTTGGGATTGAAATTTATGGAGCTTACCTGGATCTCTGCTTCATAATTACGATTGGCAGCAGGCGGTCCAAAAAAGTTAACGGCATTAATAGCCAGTTTGGTGCTCGCACCTGGTTCCAGGTATGGTTTGTCCAGTTTGGCACTTACCTTAATACGATCGGGCACAAACTCCTCTATGCTGAAATTCTTGCTGCCCAGCAGTACGTCGTTCGATGTGTACACTTCCAGCGTATAGCTACCGGTGATAGCCGCTTCAGAAATATCTACATCGCCATCCGTAGCGCCCTGTGCATTCAACGTTTTGCGGAAGTTCTTTAGCTCCTTCCCATTTGGCAGCAGGAACTTCATTTTTACCGGCAGTTCACCCGGCGATTTCCATTGGCGATCGCGCAGGATAACAGAGAAATTCACTTTCTCACCCGGCCGGTAAATATCGCGTTCTGCATATATAAAGGCGTCCAATCCGGTGCTGTTGCCGTGTTTGCCACCTACATCGAACTTCGAAGTGTTTACCCGGGTGCTGCTGAAGGGCAGGTAGTTGAAATCAGTGGCCGTTTTGGCAATGATCATGGCTGGTTTAAAGCCGGCAAACTCCTTACGCGAGAACGCCACTTCAGCCACTCCCTCTGCATTGGTTGCGCCCGTCCCCAGCACCTGGTTGTTGTTGCCATATACCACCACGTTCATTCCGTTTATCGGCTGGGCCGTTTTAATGGAGTTGGCAAATACAAACAGCTTATCTTTTCCTTCGCGGGCAATTAATCCAATATCTGATTTTGAAATAAAGCGGCTATCGCTTACCCAATAATCGGTGGCCGAGCGCAGCTTAATGTGATAGATGCCTTTGAAATCGGGCAGGCGGTCTTCCACATTGAACGTGAACAAGCGGCTGCTGCCATATTTAGGTAAAGAGCGCGTATCGATCTCCTGTTCATAGATCACATCACCTAACGACAGATCGCTGTTGTTGTCGTAATAATCGCCGTCATAGTACTCTTCGTCGCCACTGCTTCCGTCTCTTGAATCTTTTGGACTATACCCATAGCGTTGGGCTGCCAGCAGATTGCTTTCGTAGATCTTTGAAATGATCACTTTTACTTTGGGCACATTGGTAATACGCACCTCAATATTCTGGTTACCCAGAGCGCTCAGGTATACTGCTTTGCTGTTTCCAAAACGCAATGAAGGCTCCATTTCACCAAATGCAACATTATTATCGTATTGTTCATGCAACACCCCTCCAATACGGCCCCGCACACCTTTATTAATGGTGAGTACATAACTTTTATCAGCATCAAAATTCTCACTGCTTACGGAGAATCCGTCTTCCGTTTGTTCAACTGAAAACTTAACCGCCGGATTAAATTTGATTAGCGATGCCAGGTTTTCCATTACTACCTGCTGACTGGTACGCACGTACACCTTTCCGGTTAACCCATCGTGTTCGGCATGCACGTCATTTATGGTAAGGTTTAAAGGTGAAGGAATGAATACTTTGTTCTCGATCGCTTCTTTGGTACCATTCACCCCGCCATCGGGCACCAGGCCTTTATCGAAGGTTACCTTTGCATCCAGGTCTTTATCTTCCAACTTTAACCCCTCCACGCGGAGAGAAATGCGGCTGTCGGTCCCTTCTGTAATAATGCGGTACTTCAACGGTTTGCCATCTATTTCCAACTTCATTTTATCTTTAATAGTAGCCGGACTGATCGCATAGTTAAAATACAGATCAACCTGTGGGTACGCATTGGTAGGACGTTGATCAGGCATCATCCAGGTTACGTTGCTGTTGTCCAATTGTAAGTAAGGCGTAAAGAAACTGATCTCATCATCTTTGTCGATCTTGCCATATTTGCTATGATCGAGCAAATCACCTGACAGCTTCGCTGTATAACTGGTAGCAGGCGACAATGGTTGTGCGGGGGAGAACACCAGCTCATCCGGATGCTCCCAACGAAAACGGCCCGCAATTTTTGGTTCAAAAGAAATATACTCAGTAGAATCCCAGTTGTTCAACAACGAATCAGGAACAAGGGATTTATCAAAGCGGAATACCAGGTTACCGAGTGATTGTACTTCACCTTTGGCATTGGTATAGCTAAGGGAAACTGCGCTACGATTACAGGCGGCTATCAGTGATAGCACAAACACGCCTATTGTAATCAAGGCGATCAATTGCTTACGCATATAGGGTTAAAAGTATTAGCGTGGTTAGACCCAAACCATCCCCGATCAACAATCTAAGGCGGGTTGAGGGCGTTAAAATACAAAAAGGAATTAAATATTGGAATGATCCTTTTGTTGATTGAAAGAAAACCGGAAATTAGCAAGGAAACTATGGAGGAAAGCTTGACGAAGCCATAGAGTTGAAATTGTAGCCGAAAGTTACAATCAATTTATTCGCCTCACATGTTAATTTGTTATTAAAGTGCTTTTGACACTGCGCGAGCAGTGAACAGGTGAACTAACACACATGAAAACCCCAGACAGAAAAACCATACAGCAATTTATTAATCGTATAATAACCTGGCAACCCCGCCATCGTTATGCCCGAATAACCTACAAATGGGGTAAACGGGTATTTTTGACCATTTTTATTGCCATCATATTATTCTTCTCACTTAACTGGGTATTCCCCCTGCCCGACAATATTGAATATTCTACTATTATTACCGATAGCAAAGGGGAAGTACTACATGCCTTTCTCACCAGAGATGAGAAATGGCGGATGAAGACAGAGCTGGAAGAAATTTCGCCGCTGTTACGCAAAACTATTATAGAGAAGGAAGACAAGTATTTTTACCGTCACCCCGGCATTAATTTACTGGCTATTGGCCGTGCATTCACCAAAAACATTTTTCGCTGGAAGCGTACTTCCGGCGCCTCTACCATTACCATGCAGGTGGCCCGTGCACTGGAACCCAAAAGCAGGACCTATTTTAATAAATTCATCGAAATGTTCCGTGCCTTACAGCTGGAGCAAAGGTATAGCAAGAACGAGATCCTGCAGCTGTACCTGAACCTGGTACCTTATGGCAGCAACATTGAAGGAGTGAAATCGGCTTCTATTCTTTATTTTAAAAAGAACCCCGATCACCTGTCCCTGGCCGAGATCACCGCCCTTTCTATTATCCCCAACCGCCCGTCATCACTGGTAATGGGAAAGAACAACGATCGCATTGTGCAGGAGCGCAACCGCTGGTTGCAACAATTTGCCAACGACAAGGTTTTCACTCAAAAAGAAATTGCCGATGCCTTAAGTGAACCGCTCAATGCTACCCGTGGCAGTATTCCACAGCTGATCCCCCATCTTTCCTGGAAACTGAAACAACAGGGGGGCGATATTATTAAGACCAATATTGAACTGAACACCCAGTTAAAGACAGAAAAACTGGTGGCAGATTATTCCCGCATTCTCACCCTGAAAAACATTCGCAACGCAGCGGTGATCATTATCGATAACCAAACGCACAATGTGATCACTTATGTAGGCTCAGCCAGCTTTACCGATACCATCGACGCCGGACAGGTGAACGGCGCCAAAGCCATCCGCCAGCCTGGCAGCACATTGAAACCGCTGTTATATGGTCTCTGCATCGATGAAGGGTTAATGACACCCAAGGCCATCATTACCGATGTGGCCGTAAATTATAACGGCTATGCACCCGAGAATTATGACAAACAATTCAACGGGTATGTAACCATGGAATATGCGTTGGAACATTCGCTGAATATCCCCGCAGTAAAAGGATTGCAATGGCTGGGCAAGGATGCTTTTATTGACAAGCTGGCCACCTGTAACTTTCAACAGATCAAAAAAGACCAGCGTAAGCTGGGACTTTCCATGATATTGGGTGGTTGCGGCGCCAACCTGGAAGAGTTGACCGGGATGTACACCATCTTCGCCAACGATGGCCGGTACGTGGCACCTAAATATACCCAGGTAGCTTTTCAACAACCCGGACAGGGAGAAAAAATATTAACTCCCGCAGCTACCTTCATGATCAATGAAATTTTGTCAAAAGTAAATCGACCTGATTTTCCACTCAACTGGCAAAGTACTGAACACATGCCCAAGATTGCCTGGAAAACCGGTACCTCCTACGGACGCCGCGATGCCTGGAGTATTGGTTACAATAAAAAATATACAGTAGGCATCTGGACGGGCAACTTCTCAGCATTGGGTATTCCCGAATTAAGCGGCGCCAACATAGCCACGCCGCTGCTGTTTAAGATCTTCAACACTATTGACTACGACAGCGACCAGGAATGGTTTACCCAGCCTAAGGATTGCGACATTCGAATGGTGTGTTCAGAAACCGGGTTACCACCTGGCGAACATTGCGACAACACAGTAACTGATTATTTCATTCCATTGGTTTCATCGACCCAGCTTTGTAATAACCTGCAGGAGGTAGCCATCTCGGTTGATGAAAAGATCTCCTATTGTAAATCCTGTCAGCCGGCCAGTGGTTATAAAAAGAAATGGTACCGCACGGTTACGCCCGATATGCAACGCTTTTATGAAGAAAGACATATTGTGTATGAAAAAATGCCGCCACATAATACAGATTGTGAACGGGTATTCAAGGAAGGGGGGCCGGCCATCACTTCCCCACGCAATGGATCGGAATATTTCATCAGCAAAAAGCACCCGGAACCCTTACAGCTATCGTGTAATGTAGGGAACGATGTGCACAAGGTATACTGGTATATCAATAACCAGTTTTATAAAGCAGATGAAGCGCACAACCGACAGTTCTTTATCCCGGAAGAAGGGCCGGTGAAGATCAGTTGTACAGATGATAAAGGGCGGAACAGGGATATCTGGATCCGGGTGAAGTTCGTGGATCTGTAGATATAGACAACGCCAGGCTTGGGATCATGTAATAGTAGAATGAATATTGTTTTCATAATATCCCCGGTAAAAAAAACGAGCTAACAAGCGAACCTGTTAACTCGTTAATTATATTTCTAATATATTAATCAACTTTCTTCACGCTCCCACTACCCGAAATATTCGTACTTGTTTTAGCTTCCCCTTTATATTTCACATCACCACTGCCCGAAACGTTGGCATGCAGCTTTACACTGGAGTATACCTGTACATTGCCACTGCCTGAAACATTCAGATCAGATTCTTCTGCCATTAAATTCAGGGCTTTTATATTGCCAGAGCCGCTTACATCACCATAGATCTTCTTCGTTTCGCCCTTTAGCTCAATACCGCCGCTGCCCGAAACACTGGCTGCTATTTCTGGCGCATCTACTTCAATATTAATATCACCGCTGCCCGACGCGCCCAGCTTCAATTTATTGCTGCTGGTGATCTTTGTTTCGGCTTTAATATTTCCCGAACCATGTGATTTGATGGTGTTGAATTCAGGAGAAGTAACATAGATCCGTACATGTTTGCGGGGTTGCAGCCAGATGTTGTCTTCTGTTTCAATATTCAACACATCATTTTCAACATGCATCTCAATGTGCGAAATGATATTTTCCTCGGCTTCTATTTTTATCCCCGAAGGGCTGCCCTGTATCAGGATCACATCAAAAGAAGAATGCAGCTCCACTCCTTTAATATCGCCAAACTGTTTGGTCTCGGTTGTCATATGACCATTCCCTTTTACCCGGTGGCCATGCCAGAAGCAGGAGGTAAATGCTATAAGCGCAACAAATAAAACAACAGCTGTCTTTTTCATAAAAAAGGGGTTGGTGGTAGGTTATTTAATTATTTCACCTGGGTTATACTGCCATTCCCGGTTATATGAGTGGAAGGCTGGGCGTTTCCTTTATAATGCAGATTGCCATTTCCGGTAACTGTTACATCCAGTTTTACACTGGCATACACTTCCGCATCGCCATTACCCAGTATTTTTACTTTGGTGTCTTCCGCCAGCAGTTCATAGGCCTTTAAATTTCCGTTGCCGGTTAGCTTACATTCAAAATTCTTTGACTGGCCTTTTAATTCAATACCGCCATTGCCGGTTAAGTCAGCAAACACTTCCGGGGCATCCACATCCAGGTTAACATGGCCATTGCCAGATACTTTCAGGTCCAGTTTGGAAGAATCTTTAATGGGGGTTTGACCAATTATATCGCCTGAGCCGTAGGAATGTATTTCTTTGAACTGCGGAGCGGTCACATATATTTTTATCGACCGTTTGGGGCGTAACCATACGTCGTCCTTCGTATCTATCTGCAGATTATTATCATCGATGTAAGTTTCAATATAAGGTAACAGATTGCTCTCGGCTTCAATTTTTACCGAAGCGGGGCTGCCAACAGCCACATAAACATCAAATGAACCATGTGACGATACGCCGGTAAAACCACTCACCTGCCGGTTTTCAGTAGTTACCTGTTCATTTCCTTTTATTTGTTTACCGGCAAACTGACAACTGGTTCCCAATATGGCTATTGATACAAATAAGGCGGCCCATTTTCTCATATGTGTAGGTTTAGTTTTAAAAGAAGAATACAAGATACCCGGTTTTTATAGCATTTGACGCAATACGCGCCAAAATGTTACAGTAATTGGTTGACGAATAAGGATTTATTGTAATTCAGGGTCATGTACCTGTTTCCGGTCCAGCCGCACCGGTTAGGAACATTCCGGAAACCTAAAGCGCTTGTAGCTTGAGGTTTATGGCTTGTAGCTGTATTTTCTTACCTTCGCACCACCATGACGGAAAAGATTCTTATTCTCGATTTCGGCAGTCAGTATACTCAATTGATTGCCAGGGCCGTCCGGGAGGCCAATGTGTATTGCGAAATAATTCCCTATCACAAAAAAGTTGAATTTGATCCTTCACTGAAAGGTATAATCCTGTCGGGTTCGCCCTTTTCTGTGAACGACGTCAATGCCCCGGAAGTAGATGTAAAAGCCCTGAACCAGCAACTGCCTGTGTTGGGTGTTTGCTATGGCGCCCAGTTAACTGCCAAACAATTTGGCGGTCAGGTTGCCAAAAGTAACAAACGCGAGTACGGTCGTGCCTTGATGCACAAACAAACCGAAGACGTATTGCTGGAAGGTGTAATGGAGCAATCGCAGGTTTGGATGAGCCATAGCGACTCCGTTCTGCAATTACCTGCCGGGTTCAACGTGTTGGCCACTACCGACGGCATCCCCTTTGCCGCCTTTAAAAAGACCAGCGAGGGCAATCCCCTGTACTGCGTACAATTCCACCCCGAAGTGTACCACTCAGTGGAAGGGAAAAAAATGATCAAAAACTTCCTCGTAAATATCTGCGGCGTTAAACAAGACTGGACGCCCGCTCACTTTATCACCGATACGGTGAACGACCTGAAAAAACAGATCGGCGACCGCAAAGTGATCATGGCCCTGAGCGGCGGGGTTGATTCTACCGTTGCTGCAACATTGATCCACAGAGCCATTGGCAAAAACCTGTACGGCATTTTTGTAGACAACGGCGTGTTGCGTAAAAATGAATATGAGCAGGTACTGGAGACTTATAATACTATTGGCCTTAACGTAAAAGGCGTAAATGCCAAACAATTGTTTTACGATGAGCTGAAAGGTAAAACCGACCCCGAAGCCAAACGTAAAACCATCGGCCGCCTGTTTATTGAAGTGTTTCAGCAGGAAGCAAAGGCATTTGAAGGTGTTGAAATGTTAGGCCAGGGTACTATTTACCCCGATGTAATCGAAAGCGTATCGGTACATGGGCCATCGGTAACCATTAAATCGCACCATAATGTGGGCGGTTTACCCGATATCATGCACCTGGAACTGGTTGAACCCCTGCGGTTCCTCTTTAAAGACGAGGTACGCCGCGTAGGTGCTGAACTGGGAATTCCAAGCGATTTGTTAAATCGTCACCCCTTCCCCGGACCCGGTTTGGCCATTCGCATCCTGGGTGAAATTACCCCCGACAAGGTGCAATTATTACAGGACGCCGACCATCGCTATATACAAGGTTTGAAAGAACATAAATTGTACGATCAGGTATGGCAGGCAGGCGCCATTTTACTACCGGTTAAGAGTGTGGGAGTTATGGGTGATGAAAGAACATATGAATTCACCGTGGCGTTACGGGCCGTGACCTCTGTTGATGGCATGACCGCCGACTGGGCCCACCTTCCTTATGAATTTTTG
This sequence comes from Niastella soli, assembly GCF_017742245.1. Lineage (GTDB taxonomy): Bacteria > Bacteroidota > Bacteroidia > Chitinophagales > Chitinophagaceae > Niastella > Niastella soli. The sequence continues at coordinate 95,875 of NZ_JAGHKO010000003.1, read as the reverse complement.
GCACATATTTCGACTGATATTATTAATAACGTTAGAGGCATCAACCGGGTGGTATACGACATCAGCAGTAAACCACCTGCAACGATAGAATGGGAGTAAACGTCTCTATCAGGTTACCAATTGCCAGTTTTCCGGTTTCCGGGGAACTGGCAACAGGTGACCAGCTGTGTTTCGCCGAAGCTTCGCGAAGGCGCAATGACCCGAATTTTGTGAGGTATGAATAACAATAGGACAACTCAACACTCAGTCAATAAAGAATTCCCTATGACGAAAAAATGGTTCGTATTATTATTTTCATGCCTTGCCATGGCCTGGGTAGCGCCGGTTCTTGCACAAATAACGCCAGCACCAACTGGTAGTCAAACACCACCTACGCAGCCACTGCCATCGGCACTGGCGCCACAACCAGATTCCGGCCGCCAACAAATTGCGATCTTTACTCCTTTGTTCCTTGACTCGGCATTCGACAACACCGGCAATTACCGGTACGATGCCAAAACCTTCCCCAAACAGTCAAGCGCAGGATTGGAATTCTGGGAAGGGGCTGAACTGGCCATCGACTCCTTACAAAAAGAAGGTATTCAATTGGATATTCATGTGTATGATATCAAAGCCTCACAACAGCAAATGGATTCCCTGCTGGCCAGTGAAGAATTTAAAACAATGGACCTTATCATTGGACAGGTTGCCGCAAATGAAGCGGTAAAACTGGCCAGTATAGCGGCCATCATGGATATTCCTTTTATCAATGCCAATTATCCCAACGATGCAGGCATTCAGAACAATCCGCATTATGTTATTCTGAACCCTACCCTGCTTACGCATTGCATTGGTATTTACCGTTTCCTGCAAAAGAATTATTCGTTATCTGATATAGTTGTATTTAAGAAGAAAGGTGATGACGATCGGATAAAGAATTATTTTACGGAGTTTGAGAAATCGACTGCTGTAAAATTGAAGTTGAAATACGTTACCCTCGAAAGTAATTTCACACAGGACAAATTGCAACCTTATGTAACCGGCGACAATAAAACCATTTGTGTGGCCGGCAGCCTGGATGTAAATTTCGGTCAAACACTTTGCCAGCAATTGGCATTATTGAGCGATGCCAGCAATCCGAATGTAATAATTGGCATGCCCAACTGGGACGTGATCGATTTTGAAAAATCGCAATACAAGAATTTAGAGATAGTATACAGCACCGCATTTTATGTACCTGCCACCAATAAACTGGCGACTACCGTGCAGGAAAATTTCAAAAACACTTTCTATTCCCGTCCATCGGATATGGTGTACCGTGGTTTTGAGACCCTCTATCACTTTGGCCATTTATTGACATTGTATGGTAAGAACCTGGGATCGAGCATGAGCGATAAAAAATATATGCTCTTTGGCGATTTCGATATTCAACCAGTGCTCAACAGGGCCACCATGACACTTGACTATTTCGAGAACAAGAAATTATATTTTGTGAAGAAAGTTGACGGAGTAGTGAAGACAGTTTATTAGTTCACAGTTCACTGTTCAAATATTTAATTGTGCCACGTTGTAAAAGACGTGGCACATCTTTTTTTGTACATAGCCTGTCTAAAACGGTTCCTTCTGAAACCCGTAACTTGTAACCTGAAACAGGCTTTCTATGCCTTTAATTTCTTTTACAGACAAAGGTATCTTCTGTGCACAGGGCAACTTCTATATTGATCCCTGGCAACCGGTTGACAAAGCCGTGATCACCCATGCCCACAGCGATCATGCCCGCCCCGGCAGCCAGTCGTACCTCTGCCACCGTGATACCCTGCCCTTATTAAAATTGCGCCTGGGCCCTTACAATTATCAAACTGTTGAATGGGGTGAAAAGATAAATCTGAATGGAGTAACGGTATCGCTGCATCCGGCCGGACATATCATCGGTTCTTCCCAGGTTAGAATAGAATATAAAGGCGAAGTATGGGTAGTAAGCGGCGATTATAAAACGGAACCGGATGGGATAAGTGGTGTATTTGAACCAATCCCCTGTCATACGTTTATTTCTGAATCAACATTTGGGTTACCTATATACAACTGGAAACCGCAACACGAAATATATCACGACATACAAAACTGGGTGCGCAGCAATGAAGTGGCCGGCAAAACATCGGTTTTGATCGGATACAGCCTGGGAAAAGCACAACGGGTATTACAGGCTTTGGAAGAAGTGACAGGCAATATTTATGTCCATGGGGCCATCTGGAACGTACAGGAGACGTTGCTTCAGGCAGGTTTTAAATTGCCAGCAGTGAACCGCATTACACCCGAAACACCCAAAGAAGCATTTAAAGGCAGTGTGATCATTGCACCGCCATCAGCCGATGGAAGTGCATGGATGCGTCGGTTTTCACCGTCCAGTACCGGTATCTGTAGTGGCTGGATGCAGGTGCGTGGCAATCAGCGCCGCAGAAATGCAGATGCAGGTTTTGCACTCAGTGATCATGCCGATTGGCCAGGGTTGTTACAGGCCATAAAAGATACCGGCGCGCAAAAGGTGTACATCACGCATGGATTTCAATCAGTCTTTAGCCGCTACCTGAATGAAATAGGCATCGACGCCTCGGAAGTAAAAACAGAATTTGGAACAGAAGATGAAGAGGCTTCCACCCCAACTCCCGAAGCAGCGCAGTAAAAGAGCTTAATGGCAGAACACGATAACGATATTAAACAGGAGAATCCTTCCCTCTCCCCACAAGTCGGGAGGGCCGGAGGCATGGCGGAATTCGCCGCGCTCATTTTCTCCCTGGGCACCAGCACAAAAACAAATGATAAGCTACAAGCATTATCAACGTATTTTTCTCACGCCAATGAAAAAGATAAAGTGTGGGTGATTGCCCTGTTCAGCGGTCGCCGGCCACGCCGTACCGTTAACGGCACCCAGCTGACAGCATGGTGTTGCGAATTAGTTGAGCTGCCTGTCTGGCTCTTCCAGGAATGTTATCATACCGTAGGCGATCTTTCGGAAACCATTGCCTTACTAATTCCTGACAATAAAGATTCGTCCACCTATAAGGCCAGCCATTCATTACATTACTATGTAGAACAATTCCAACAACTGGAAAAAGGCACCGAACAGGAAAAGAAAACATTTATCCTGCAATCGTGGCAGGAACTAAGCAGCCAGGAACGATTTGTATTCAATAAATTGCTATCCGGGACTTTCAGAGTAGGGGTATCGCAAAAATTAATGGTGAATGCCCTGGCCCGCACCGTTCAGCTGGAACCCAATATTATTGCACATCGCATCAGCGGCAACTGGGCCCCCGCCACTACCTCCTTTGAACAGTTACTTAGCGAGCAGTCAACCCAAACTGATTTTTCAAAACCCTATCCTTTCTACCTGGCGTATGCGCTGGAAGGTCCATTGCAAGACCTGGGTGAACCAACAGACTGGCAGGCCGAATGGAAATGGGATGGCATTCGCGGACAGATCATAAAACGCAATGACCAGCTATTTGTATGGAGCCGGGGTGAAGACCTTATTACTGATAAATTCCCCGAGTATACTATTCTGCAAAGCAAACTCGACAACGGCATTGTATTAGACGGTGAGATATTACCCTACAACGATGGACAGGTACTTAATTTCAATGTGCTGCAAACCCGAATTGGCAGAAAGAACATTACTAAAAAGAATTTACAGGAAGCACCGGTGGGTTTCTTTGCCTACGACCTGCTTGAACTAAATGGCGAAGAAATCAGGCACTGGGCATTGTCAGAACGGCGGGCAGCACTGGAAAAACTGGTAGCATCCCTGCAACTATCCTGGTTGCAATTATCCCCCATGGTTACGTTCAACAATTGGGAAGAACTGACCACTATTCGCGAACAAAGCCGCAGTCTCAACAGTGAAGGATTGATGTTAAAACGAAGATCCTCTGCCTACCAGGTGGGGCGTAAACGGGGCGATTGGTGGAAGTGGAAAATAGACCCGCTCACCATCGATGCAGTAATGATATATGCACAAAAAGGCACCGGCCGTCGAAGTAATCTGTACACCGATTATACATTTGCCGTAAAGGATGGTGACAAACTGGTTCCTTTTACCAAAGCGTATTCCGGATTGACCGATAAAGAATTTGCCCAGGTAGATGCCTTTGTAAAAAAGAATTCCCTCGAAAAATTCGGACCGGTACGTACGGTAAAACCTGAACTGGTATTTGAAATTGCTTTTGAAGGAATAGCTGCCAGTAACCGGCATAAATCGGGTGTAGCCCTTCGCTTTCCCCGCATCAGCCGCTGGAGAACGGATAAATTACCTAACGATATCAATACTTTAGAAGACCTGAAACAAATGTTGGAACTTTATGGGAAATAAATACGGGTTATTAAATTCGTTAGTTCTTGAGTTATTTAGTTCATTTATTTCAATCAGTCTGAACATCTTCAAACACCAGAACTAAATAACTAACAAACTAAATAACTTACAAACTGGCCGCTTCCAACCACTTAGGCAACTTTCCTTTATAACAAACAACTTAGAACTTCCTTCGTAACTTAGAGGAATAATCCCAGCGCATGAAAAAATGGATGGTCCTGTGTCTTATTGTGATCAGTGGCGTAGCCTTTACCGGTGTGATAACCAGTGGCGAATATGAACCAGTTCCGGTTCCGCCAAGCGTGCAACGCACAGGAGGCGATGTGCAGAGGGGGTATGAGTACTTAACTACCGGCGAGTATGTAAAAGGCGGTATTCCCTACAAGACCTGGTTGATGGGCGTAGGCAAAAGCAAAACCAATTATCTGCAACGCACGGGTAACAATGCCGATATCTCTCACGAATACAACACGGTTACCGCCGCCAATGGCGAAGTACTGGTGGCGCCTAATTGTATGCAATGCCATGCACAGGTGTTTGATGGTAAACTGGTGATGGGACTGGGTAACACTTTTATTGATTTTACCCATAATGAAAAACTGAATGTAAAAAACCTGCGGGCAGTAGAGAGTCTGTTAAAGCTCACGGCCCCCAATAGATACAAAGCGGCCAAGCCGTTTCTGGATGTAGCTGAAGCCATCACCCCCTACCTTATTGTTAATACCAGGGGAGTGAATACAGCCGATCGGCTGGCAGCAGTACTTGTAGCACATCGCGACCCCATCACATTTAAATGGAACACCGAAGCCCAGTTAGATATACCCGAAGGCGTTATCCCTTCCGATGTACCACCATGGTGGTTACTGAAGAAAAAGAATGCCATGTTCTATAATGGATTTGGCCGTGGTGATTTTGGTCGTTTCCTGATGGCCTCCAACCTGCTCACCGTAAATGATACGGCTGAATCGGCAGAGGTAGATTCACATATGCCCGACCTGCTTGCATATATTTATTCATTGGAACCGCCCAAATATCCCGGCACTATTGATAATGCGCTGGCCACAGAAGGAGAAAAGGTCTTTAATAAAAAATGTTCCGGCTGTCATGGCACCTATGGGGCTACTGAAAAATACCCCAACCTGCTGATCCCCGAAACAGTGATCCAAACAGACTCACTATTATGCAAGAGCAATTATTCCAGTCCCCAGTTTGTTAACTGGTTCAATAAAAGCTGGTTCACAACGGGTGATCACCCGGCCCGACTGGAGCCTTTTATGGGTTATATTGCGCCGCCGCTCGATGGCATTTGGGTAACAGCGCCCTATTTGCATAACGGTTCTATACCAACGTTAGAAGCATTGCTCGACAGCGATCTTCGCCCCACTTACTGGAGCCGCGATTTCGACCAACCAGTTTACGATTACGAAAAAGTAGGCTGGAAATACACTAAAGAACAAAAAGCGCTCGATAAATTCACTTACAATACCGAACAACCTGGTTATGGCAACTATGGTCACACCTTTGGTGACAGGCTGACTGCGAAGGAAAAGAAAGCGGTGCTGGAGTATTTAAAGACTCTTTGAGTTAATAAAGACAGGTTCTTATTTAATGTGCTGTACTTTGGGTTCCAGGCTTCCGTTTTTTAGTTCGTAAATTATTAAGTTCTTGAGTTAACAGTAAGTCACTCCGTAGTGAGTGAGGACTTAGGAAGTAAGCGAGCGTGAAACGTGAAAGCAGAAGCTGGATACTTGAAGTGAGTGGTGTATGAAGATTGAAGTGCGACGTACAATGTGAGCGCATAGCGCGAACCTGCCTTTTACCCATTGCCTACTGCCCATTGCCGCGACGAGGGTTTTCCGTCTACCTTCTGCCGTTTGCCTTAAAAAAGCAAACCCCGCCGAAGCGGGGCCTGATGTGCAAAATAACCCTCGTGTAACATCATTTAATCAGTTTCTCGAAAGAAGTATGTTTGTCTGCTTTTACCTGCACCAGATAAATACCGGGGAGCAGCGCTGTCAAATTACTCATAACAATGGTATTTCTGCCCAACAGTCCTTGCTGTTGAACCTTCTTTACCAATCTGCCACTCGCATCGAACAGCGCTACCTGAATCACTCCGGCTTTCTCCAGTTGCATACTAATTTGCAGAAGATCTTTAAACGGATTGGGGAATACAGCTGTATTTACCGGTAACGTATTCCCGATTTTTATTACAACAATATTGCTATAATAGTAATTCCCATTTAACCCTGTTTCGCGTACCCGGTAATAAACCGTTCCCGTAACACCCGGGGTATCTACATATGAATAAGGGGTGGGTGCATTGGTAGTGTAAGCAGCTGCCATTTTCCCGGCTGGGTTAAACGAACTGCCATCTAGGCTATATTCAATGGTAAAGGAGCGTGCATTGGCTTGTGCATAAGCCCACCAGTTCAATTGAACCTGCCCATTATTATATACAGCCTGTAACGAAGACAATTGCTCCGCCAGTACCGAACACGAAGCCGGGCTCGACATGGTTGGCGTATAATTATTCGTATCCTTCGAGACCAGACCAGTATTATAATTCAGCGCAAATACTGTCCCCGGTACTGATGACTGGTTTACTGTAAGCATGGCGGCCGGGCCATTTCCACTGATAGTCTGATTATTTACAATGCCGGCAACTACATACAAACTGCCATTGCCTTGTATCTGGCCATTATTACTCAATGAGCCGGCAACCCTAACATAGGCATTACTGTTATTGATCCTGAAACTCTCGCCGTTGATGGAGTACGATCCCCCAACCACGAGTAACCCTTCGTTACGGGTGCGGGTAGAAGAAGTAAGTCCGCCAGACACAGTGATCATTCCGGTATTGATCAACGAATCACCTGTTTTATTACTGCTGATGGTATTATTGGAGCCTTTAATAATGGCCTTATTCTGATTTTCAAATGAACCACCGATATTAATATCGCCGGAAAAAGTTATTCTTCCCCAGTTTTTGATAGTAGTGCCATTATCAGTAGTGAGCCCTTGTGCAAAATTCAACACCCCACTGTTCAGAATTTGCGCATTATCCTTCACATTCGTGTTTTGACTGAACGTCATGGTGCCACATCCGGTGTTCGTCACCGTGAGCGCTTTATTCTGGTTCCAACTGGCCCCCCAGGTAAAACTGCCGTTATTGGTAACAGAAGCGCCATCGTCCACAGAAATACTCCCGCTCACCGTACCATTATTAGCAAGCGCGCCGGCAAAATTATTAGCGTTGCTGGGTGCAAAAGTGCCGCCCAACTGTACGGTAACTGTAGAACCTTTTTTTGCATCCAGGTTACCGGTGTAATTACCTCCACTGATTATTACCATGGTGGCCCCATTGTTCAATGTAATGTTTCCTGAAAAAGCGGTAGTTATACAAACTGTTTCCCCACTGGAATAGGTACGGGCAGTATTGAGTGTACTGCCTGCAGGACATTGGGCTTTTACAGCCCGGGTGGAGCATACCACCCATAGTAGCACCAATATCCAACGGATATTGGTATGGGTACGAAATTCAGGTTTCATGCGGATCGAGGGGTTGGGTTGTGCGCGTAAGCAATTCCCAAATACAGGCCAGATAATAAAAGACCAGGCCCATTTAATGGTTTATGCTTATATACCATATTTAAGTATCTGTACCTGGCACACTTATCACTGTATTAAGTTTTTACAGAATTGCTTTTATCAATGGAAGAGAACAAAGTCCAAACACTATTCCTTTCCCTATACCGGAAAACTTTTCCAAATGAGGGAATAAGTTAAAAGCTCTTGAATAATAACCTTCTGTTTGTCCGGAGATCCGGGCGAGCCCAAAAATTCATTAAATTACCCCCCAAAGGAAAAGGCATTCGGGAACCATCCCCTGCCATGTGTTATGAGGCTTCAAACATCTACCGGATACACGATCATCAATAACTGGCTGGCAAATAAAGACCACCATCCGTTTACTTTTCAGGAAGAAACCTGGCAACATATTATTAATGGTAAAAGCGGATTGGTGAACGCCCCCACTGGCTGTGGAAAAACGTTTTCTGTTTTTTTGGGCGCACTTATCGATTTTATCAATCACCATCCCGACAATTGGCAATCGCAAGCAAATAATGGGTTACAACTGTTGTGGATCACTCCCTTACGGGCGCTGGCCAAAGACATTGGCCGGGCCATGGAAGAAGTGATCAGGGAGCTGAATATGCAATGGAAAGTAGGCATCCGCAACGGAGATACCGATATTAACGAACGGCAACGACAAAAACGTCGCATGCCCGAGGTACTGATCATTACACCGGAAAGCCTGCACCTGTTACTGGCGCAAAAAGGCTATCCTGCTGTTTTTGAAACCCTGCAGATCATGGCCGTTGACGAATGGCATGAATTGATCGGCTCTAAAAGGGGTGTTCAGGTTGAGCTGGCCGTTTCAAGATTGGTTGGCCTTCGAAATGCACTCCGTGTATGGGGCATCTCCGCCACTATTGGTAATCTTGAACAGGCCAAAGATGTATTATTATCTCCTGTTTATAATACCCCTTCGGCCGATGAAGACTTGCCAAAGGCGGCTATCGTTAAAGCGAACATTCGCAAAGACGTGGTTATTGAATCCATTATTCCCGACGAAATTGAAAAATATCCCTGGGCCGGGCACCTGGGTCTGAAACTCATACATAAAGTATTGCCCATTTTGAACAAAAGCCGCACTACCCTGATCTTCATCAATACCCGTGGTATGAGTGAACAGTGGTACCAGGCCTTGTTAACTGTGGCCCCCGAGCTGGCAGGCGCTATTGCCCTACACCATGGCAGTATTGAACAGGAGTTACGTATTTGGGTAGAAGAAGCATTACATACCGGCCGCCTGAAAGCCGTGGTATGTACTGCCAGTCTTGACCTGGGTGTTGATTTTCGTCCTGTTGAAACCGTTATACAGGTTGGTTCCCCCAAAGGCGTTGCCCGTTTTTTACAACGCGCCGGCCGCAGCGGTCACAGTCCGGGCGATGTGAGCAAGATCTATTTTCTGCCCACCCATTCGCTGGAGTTGGTAGAAGCTGCTGCACTAAAGAATGCGGTGGAAGAAACATTTATCGAAAGCAAGGAACCGATGTTGTTGTGTTTCGATGTGTTGATCCAATACCTGAGCACCCTGGCCATTTCAGATGGCTTTTTACCGGAACCGCTTTTAAAAGAGATCAGGTCAACCTATTGTTATCGCGATATGACCGACAATGAGTGGATGGCCATTCTGGAATTTATTACTTCTGGCGGCAACGCATTACAGCAATATGATGAATATAAAAAAGTAGAGGTCATAGATGATGTGTTCCGCATTACCAGCCGCCGTATAGCCATGCGGCATCGCATGCATATAGGCACTATCGTAAGCGAGGCCATGATGAAAGTGAAGTTTGTGAGCGGCGGATTTATTGGTGTCATAGAAGAATGGTTCATTACGCGGCTATCGCCCGGTGAAGTGTTTACACTGGCAGGCCGTAACCTGGAGCTGGTAACCATTAAGGATATGACGGCCCTGGTGCGAAAATCAAATTCAAAAAAATCGATCGTGCCCAGCTGGCAGGGTGGCCGCATGCCCCTGAGTGCCAATTTGGGTAAGAAGTTGCGGGAGAAGTTTGAGGAGGCAAGAGATATACAAGTAAAAGGCAATGGGCAATTGGCAATAGGCAATGGGGAAAATCCCGACAAGTCGGGACAGGCTGGCAAACGGCAGACGGCAGAAGGCAAAGAGGAAAAGACATTAGGCAATGGGCAGTGGGCAATAGGCAACGGGGAAAAGGCAGACAGACTCCTGAAGTCAGAAGTAAGAGGTAGGAAAATCGGAGATACATTGCCGATTGCCGATTCACGATTGCCGGATATAGAATTACAGGTCCTTGAACCACTGTTCAAATTACAGGAGACCCTCTCCCACGTTCCCGGTGCAAATGAATTATTGATAGAACATATAGAAACCAAAGATGGGTACCATCTTTTTGTGTATCCATTCGAAGGGCGGTTGGTACATGAAGCCATGGCAGCCATTCTGGCCTGGCGCATCAGCAAAATAACTCCCATTACGTTTTCTTTTGCTATGAATGACTATGGGTTTGAACTATTAAGCGATCAACCCATACCAGTTGACGACACCAATGTTTATGAGCTGTTCAACGCAACCAATTTACTGGCTGATATTCAGCGAAGTGTGAATGCAACAGAGATGGCAAAACGAAAATTCCGCGATATTGCCGTTATTGGCGGGTTGATATTTCAGGGTTATCCCGGCGAGAAAAAGAAAGCAAGACATTTACAATCATCTGCATCGTTATTATTCAATGTATTTTCAGAATACGAGCCGGGCAATTTACTATTAAGACAATCTTATCAGGAAGTTTTCGATCAGCAGATGGAAGAAGTACGGCTGCGCAACATGTTGGAAAGGATACAACGATCTACTATTATCATTACATTTCCGCAGCAGTTAACCCCATTCTGTTTTCCGATAAAAGTAGACAGCATGCGCGAAAATCTCACATCGGAAAAACTGGAAGACAGGGTAAAAAGAATGCAGGCGCAATTGGGAAGCGGCCAGTAAAAACAATGCACGGTTTGCAAACATTCACAAACCGTGCATCGCTGATAAATACAACAAATTATTCCTTTTCGATCTTCACATTGAACTTACCATTGGTAATTTTAACGGTACTTGTAGTAACCCATTTGGTTTCGAGGCCTATCATCTGACGCTCCTGGTATTCTGCAGTTCCGGAAAATGTTCCCGTTACTGTAGTGCTGGTTTTAGAAGTAATAGTAACAACAGCATCACTGCTTACATTCAAATAAGCTTTAGGGACAGCATAATAGCCAAAAGTAACATCATAACTGGCTTGCTTATAAGTTCCGGCTGTCAATCCTTCCACGTTGAACCAGATACGGCTAACAGAATTTGAATCTTTGAAACCAGAAATATGCAGTTCTTTTGGGTAACTGGTGTCGGCTATCAGCCTTCCTTTAAAATCAGTGTGTACTCCATCCAGGTCAGCAGAGAAATAAAGATTATTATTGTTGTTGTCATTTGAATCACCTTTTTTACAGGCCACAACAAACTAGAGGCAAACAAAAGAGAGCAGGTAAAACTTCTTCATAAATAATAGGACTTTAAATAGCAAAATTTTGAAGCCCTTAAACGGGAGAGATACGTGAAGATTGTATCATATCACACTAACTTGATATTCGTGCAGTTTTGCCAATAGACGTGTAGATTTGGGCAATAGGTGTGAAGGAAACTACCTTGATTTGGTTTTTTGGCGGGGACAGCCTTTTCCACATTCGTCCCAAAACGAGAAAATTCCCTTCAGGGGGCAAAAAATGCCTGCCTTTTATTGCCGTACCGCGAAGCACGTAAAAAAAGCAGGCATAAGAAATTTACACACAGCTCTAACCAACAACGTTTAAATACTTTCAGAGGAGCATAAGGTTATTGAACAATGGCGCTCTGAAAAAGAATCCATAAGCTAGGGATTAATACGAGCCAAAACAGCCAGGCCTTTCCAGGTATTGATGTGGGTACGCTGTTTTCAAAGGTTTACAGATGATGCCGGGAATGGATGTACGTGTTTTTACAGGGACAGTATATTGACTAAAAAGTAAAAGGCGAAAAAGAAGTTGATTGACATTGGATTTCACCGGTATTCATTAGATATTGGAAATGACTTTTGGACGGTTGAAACTAAGGACTCTGGACGATACGAGGTTGCCAATCCTCGTCAATCAACTTGGTACCAAAAATAGTAGATAACAAGAATGTGGAAAAGAGCAATATTGCCCTATTTTATTTATTCGGTTTTTACCCCCTAAATTAGTAATATTCACATACTCACGGAGTATGATAACCACCTGGGCATCGTAATCTTACCTTTTAAATTGTTTTAAGTATATTCCGAAATAATATAATTTCGTAAAAATGCTATAGTATTTGTCACGAAAATTTAAGACTTTAGGGCCAAATTTGGATGTCGTGTAATCCGACATTTTTTAGGATCCCTTATCTTATATAAAACAATACAACCCGCATGAAAAAACCTGACACCGAAGGCGTTATTAAAGTAGCCATTGCAGACGACCATGCCCTTTTCAGGGCCGGCGTTCGTACAGCCCTCGCTGCTAAAAGGGATGTAGAGTTAATTGCCGAAGCCGACAATGGCATGCAACTCTTAAACCTGCTCAGACACATTGAACCAGACATCATTTTGCTGGACATTCAGATGCCTATTATGGATGGCATCCAAACCCTGCCTGAGATTCGTAAACTTCGGCCAGAAGCAAAAGTTATCATTCTTTCCATGCACAACGATCATTCAATGATCAGCAAACTCATGGAAATCGGCGCTAACTCTTACCTCACCAAGAACTCTGATTCAGAAACCATTTACCAGGCCATTAGAACCTGCTACGAACAGGAATTCTTTTTTAATGAGCTCACCAACAAGGCCCTGCTTACTGGCTTGCGTACAAAACGCACCGATATTGCCGGCCCCCAGGACGTAAATCTTTCCGAAAAAGAAATCCGGGTTTTGAAACTTATGTGCGAAGAGAAAACGACCAAGGAAATCGCTGATATTGTTGAAATCAGCCCCCGGACCGTAGAAGCTATCCGCGATAAACTCAAAACCAAGACCGGCGCCAAGTCAATGGCCGGACTGGTTATGTATGCGGTAAAAAATGGTATTATTGACCAGAACGTGTGATCCTCCCTTTAAAGAATGAATTAGAACAGTCACATCAGTCAAAATGTCTGTGAAGTCCCCCGATATTTCGGGGGATTTTTTTTGTTCGAACCCCGACAAGGGGTCCATTACTGATATTTTTATGACCTCACAAGGACCTCACAGGGACCTCACAAGGACCTCACAAGGACCTCACAGGGACAAAGTCCTTGTTAAGTCCCTGTTATATCCTTGTCAGGTATTTGTTTATTAGTGTAAATAATCGGCGGCGTTTGCCTACTCTCAATTTACCTCTTCGCTTTTGCCTCAATGCCTTTTTGTCGTTTTGTATTCTTTGCAGAACTTCACCCCATGAACAACTGGTTGTTTTATAATGGCAAAGTAATACCGGCTGAAACGCCTATTATTGCTGCCGGCAATAGAGGACTGCGTTTTGGCGACGGGCTTTTTGAAACTATTAAAGTAGTGAAGAACGAAATGCCCCTTTTCCCTTTGCATATGGAACGATTGAACCGGGGGCTAACCATACTGGGTATGCAATTACCAGCTGATTATACGGCCCAATATATTATCCGGGTTATTTTGGAGCTGTGTAAGCGCAATGCTATTACCGGCGCAGCCCGGATACGCCTTAGCGTCTTTAGGGGAAATGGCACCCTGTTCACTACAGAAGATCAGTATGCCTCCATCATAATTCAGGCAGAACCGCTGGCCAGTGATTACTTGTTGTTAAATGAAACAGGTTTAACCATCGATGTTTGTCCTGGTGTTCAAAAGAGCTGTGATCAGTTGTCCAACCTAAAATCGAACAACTACCTCCCCTATGTTATAGCAGCCCAATATGCGCGGCAACACCAACTGAACGATTGTCTGGTACTGAATACTCATAACCGCATTTGCGATGGTACCATTGCCAACGTATTCCGGGTGCACCAAAACAACATTTATACCCCGCCACTGTCTGAAGGTGGCGTGGCCGGTGTAATGCGGCAATATTTATTGAACGAGCTCTCGAAAGGAGGTTATACGATCCATGAAAAAATATGTACCCCGGAAGAACTGGAAGCGGCGAATGAAGTGTTTTTAACGAATGCATTGTATGGCATTCGTTGGGTAAAACAGTTCAGGAACAAAATTTACAGTAATAATCTGGTTACGATCCTTTACAGGCAGTTCATAGGTTTTTAAGTTATTGAGTTTGTATGTTAAGTTAAAACCCATAACCCGATAACCTAAGGACATAATAACCTAATAACTTGACCTAGTATAAACTAAGCAACTATCAAAAGCATAAACATATTTTGGTTCCGGAGGGATTTAAGATTAGAAGACAATGCCGGGCTTTATCACGCCCTGAAAAGCAATAACCCCGTATTGCCCATTTTTATATTCGACACCTACATCCTGGAACAATTACCAGACAAGAGAGATAGCCGGGTTGAATTTATTCATGATGCATTGACGGGGCTGCAAGACCAATTAAAAGAGCTGGGCTCTACCCTGATCGTATACCACGACACTCCCCTTCAGGCTTTTAAACAACTGGTAAAACACTATACCATTGAGCAGGTATACACCAATCACGATTATGAACCCTATGCGCGGGAACGCGATGACAGCATCGCTCAATTTTTACAGGAACACTCTATTACATTTCACACCTATAAAGACCAGGTGATCTTTGATAAGCTGGAGGTGGTGAAAGATGATGGAAAACCATACACCATATTCACTCCCTACAGCAAGAAATGGAAAGCCAAACTCAACAAATTCTATTTAAAGAGCTATCCGGTAAAAAAATATGTTGGCAATTTTCATCAGCAGGCGGCCAAACGGGTCCCTTCATTAAAAGCGATCGGGTTTGAAAAAACGGATGCCGCATTTCCGGCTGATTCACCTGACAATGCTATTATAAAACATTACGATAAACAACGCGATATTCCGGGGATTACAGGCACCAGTCATTTGGGTGTGCACCTTCGTTTTGGCACCATCTCCATCAGGCAACTGGTGCAGAAAACCATGAAACTGAATGAAACCTTTTTGAATGAACTCATCTGGCGCGATTTCTTTCAAATGATCCTTTGGCATTTTCCGCATGTGGGCCAGGGTAAGGCCTTTAAGGCGGAATATGATTTTATAAAATGGCGCAATAATGAGGAGGAGTTTACCCGCTGGTGCGAAGGTACCACTGGTTACCCTATTGTTGATGCGGGTATGCGCGAATTAAATACCACTGGTTTTATGCACAACCGGGTACGGATGATCACCGCATCCTTTCTGGCCAAACATTTATTGATCGACTGGCGCTGGGGCGAAGCTTATTTCGCAGAAAAACTGCTCGATTATGAACTGGCCAGCAACAATGGCAACTGGCAATGGGCCGCTGGTTGCGGTTGCGATGCGGCGCCGTACTTCAGAATATTCAACCCCTATACACAAACTAAAAAGTTTGATCCCCAAAATACTTACATTAAAAAATGGGTGCCTGAGTATGAAGACGACAGTTACCCCGCCCCCATTGTTGAGCATGATAAAGCACGCGAGCGCTGTTTGGAAACTTATAAAAAAGCATTAGCGAAAGCCCGATAATTACGATGGCAATTGCCAATGCTCGTACAACTTCTTTACCAACACGGTTATATATCGCTTTAGATAAGTTTCGTTCAAAAAGGTGTTGGTCCAGTTCTCGAAACGCCGGCATTGCACGCCAAGGTAAAAGAAATACAAACTCACACTGGCCGCAGGTATTAATTGTTTTTCGGCTTCGGGTATGGGTATTATTGACTCATATCCCTTTAAAAAACTGTTCAGTTTTAAATCGTATTGCCCGGGTTCTTTTTCTGTATTGAATAACTGTAATTGGTAATAGGCAAGATCGAGCAGTAACCAGCCAGTGCCACAAAAATCAAAATCGAAGAGTGTTATTTCTTCATTGTTGTAGATATTCAGGTTATCGAACCAGATATCCAAATGAACAACGCCATTTCTAAATGAGAATGCGGGTGCATTGTTAAACTGTTGTAATAACTGTTGTTGCGCCTGCTTCATCCACTTCATTTCTTCTGTATCAGCATCAATGAAAGGTTTCATGCTTTCAAACGAATCGCTCAACAATACAGCTGGCGTATACTGCACACGATTAAAAGGTAAATTATGCGTTACTTCATGCATGCGGGCCATTATTTCGCCCAGTTTAAAATGAAGTTCGGCGGAATAATTAAGGACCTTTTCTCCTTTTGCATAAGAGAACAACACCCCCATTCGCATGCCTTCCGGTGCAGGAATTTGTTGAATAAAATCGCCCTGCGGATCAGGCAGTGCATATGATACAGGAATATCGTTTTCCTTCAATAGCCGTAACAGTCCGATCTCCTCTGTTATTTCCAATTCAGACCGCCAGTTATAACTGTAGATCCTGAATACATATTTCTGGTTGCCATCGGTTACCAGATAAGCATGATTGATAGCCGCCCGTAATAAACGACAGGTAGTGCCTGCCCCCATGCCATACTGTTGTTGCAGGAATGAAGCCAAATGTGTTGCCGACAGCGTGGAACACACAACTGGAAAAGGTTGCATACTTGATTCTATTTTTATATCAGCGAATAGTGAAAAATGAAATCCCTTAAAATGGGAATAAAGCAGAGGCTGATAAAGAAAGGCAGCGTGCGGATTGCATCCCGACTTTAGTCGGGAAAGGGGAGCAAATATAAATGTCCGTTACTCAACAAAACAAATAAAAAAAAATCGAATGCCGAAGCTGTTATACTTCAACATTCGATATCTAAATATTCAATATTCTACTTTTCTAGTGTTGTGCCATTCTGATGGCCGTGCTACGCAGCTTAAAGTAATAGTCATCAATATCCTGCCCCGACCTAAGTGTTAATGCGGTACCGAAATTATCTGGTTCAACAGCATAGGTAACACAGGCTTTGTCGTATTTACTGCCTGAGGCGCGGGAAGAGAAATAAGCGTTCAGGATAATATCATTGCCGGTAAGAAAAAGGATCTGACCGGTAGAATCGCATTTGATCTTTTGTTTGGGATCGCGTTTACCGTTGATCAGTTCTTTATATATCTTAATTTCTGATTGGTCTGTAATGCTTTCAGAAAGCGTGTCACCATGATTGAAGAATTTCAGGTGTACTTTATCCACATCTTTTAACAGATCGGAAAAATACGTTTTGCCTTTGCTTTTATGCGTGATGCTGCTACAGGAAAACATGGTTAGAACGGCTAAACCAAGGGAAACTTTTTTCATAAATTTACTTTTACAGTAGGCTTGCTTTACAAATCAAACACCCGGTTCAATCCTCTTAACTATTCCCGGTCTTTCAGCAAAGGGCATACCATATTTATTACTCCGTTGTTGCTAAAAAGATTTCTTTATTGTGAGCAGCTATCTTTTTCAATTGTTCGTAAATATCCATAAAAGTATTCACAGCCGCTTTGCCATCGGGACCCAGTTGTAAAGAATAGTTATTCACATACAGGTCAATGTGTTGTCGCATTACCGTTTCACTCATTTCCTGTGAATGTTGTTTTACATACTCAGTTATAAGCGGATAATTTTTGAACGCATATTCCAGGCTGCGTTTTATTAAAGCATCTACCTTTTGCTGCAGGGCGCTGTCGAATGATTTTTTCATTACAATACCACCCAATGGGATAGGATTGCCTGTTTCCTGCTCCCAGTATTCACCCAGATCGACCAGTTTATGCAACCCTTTTTGTTGATAAGTGAAGCGGTTTTCATGAATGATCACCCCGGCATCCACTGCTCCGCTTAAAACAGCATCTTCAATGGCAGAAAACACCATAAATTTCTTTTTGGTAGCCTGCGGATAAGCCAGCGAGAACAACATATGCGCCGTGGTATGTTCACCCGGTATAGCGATGGTCATGTCGTTCACCTGGTTAGTGTCCGCACCAATCTGTTTTGTGATCAACAAAGGACCAACTCCTTTTCCGAGGGCGCCGCCAGCATTCAAAACAATGTATTTATCAAGTAAGAGTGGTAATACCCCATAACTGATCTTTGTTACATCCAGCTTGCCCTGTATAGCCCATTCATTAAGGGTTTGTACATCTTCCAACACAGGCGTTACAGTTATACCTTCTGTATCTATCTTGTTATTTACCAATGCGTCGAAGATAAAGGTATCGTTGGGACAAGGGGAAAATCCTATGGTAAGTTTCATTATCCTTCTATTGTATAATTTGAGTATTAACTATCTGTTTTGGGTACAAGTTGCCCCGCAACTGCGGGGTTATTTAGTTTGTTAGTTAGTAAGTTCTTGAGTTCTGGACTTAATAACAAAAGAACTTACGAACTTACAAACTCAGAATTGACCATTTTTAATAATTGCTCATTCAACAGATCAATCGCATCTTTCATCCTCCACCTCGACTTATCTCTCTCCCCTACCATATTCGATACTGCGCGTAACTGTATAAATGGAATTTTTTCAACCAGGGCCACATAGTGAAAGGCGGCGCCTTCCATTGCCTCAACAACCGGCTGGTATTTTTGTTGTAATTGTTGAATGCGGGCAGGCCTTGTGGTGATCTCATTTACGGTGACTGACTTTACCAGGGGAAGGTTGTATTGTTGCAGCATTTCCACCTGTTTATTCTCCAGGTTCTTACCAGTATAGGGCTCAACGATCTGCGGCAGTCCCATATCGAATATATCTTTAAACTCATTATTTTCTTCTACACCCAGGTCGCCGGTCACTTCTTCTTTTATCAAAACAAGGCTACCAGGGGGATAATCGGCAGAAAAGCTGCCACCAATACCTGCCTGGATCATCAGTTGAGGACGGCGTTTAGCAATGGCTTTTGTGAGCCAGTAGGTGGTGCTCATGCTGCCAATGCCGGTGGTTAGTACTTCGAAGCGGTTATGGCCAATTACACAATCCCGTTCGGCCAAATAATTTATAGTAGGTTGAATTTCAAAATTCGTAGCGGCTACCAGTAATATATCCATGACGCAAAACTAAGGGGTTCGGGTAGAAAGTTGTAGGTAGAAGGCCGTTGAAATTTTAAATTAATAATTAATAGAACGCCTCAGAATGAAGCAATTACCTGCTGCCTACTACTTAAACTGCCTACTTTCAACCTTCAACCACCTCCTTTCTGCTTTCAGTCTTATTCCTTCCTCCCTATACTTTCCACCTAATATCTTCGACGTTGAATCTTGTGCCTTGTGCCTTCGATATTGTACCTTTGCGGCAAATTTTCACGACAACAATGGTGTATCTGACTCGTGTTGAGCATTTTAATGCCGCTCATAAATTGTATAACCCCAACTGGAGCCAGGATCAGAATGAGCAGGTTTTTGGTAAATGTGCGAATGAGAACTGGCATGGTCACAATTACGAATTGTATGTAACCGTAAAAGGCCGGCCTAACCCCGATACGGGTTTTGTATGTGATGTAAAGGCATTGAGCAAGATCATTAATCAATATGTTATTGAGCAATTAGACCATAAGAACCTGAATATGGATGTGCCGTTTATGAAAGATCAGCTTTGCTCAACCGAAAACCTGGCCATCGCCATCTGGAAACAGTTACAGCCGCAAATACCCGCAGGGGTACAATTGCATGGCATTAAACTGTATGAAACACCCCGCATTTTTGTGGAGTATTTTGGCGAATAGATAGAAATTGTCGCCTGTGCGACAATTGGCAAACAAAAAGCTTTTTTACTTTGTATTTTGAATAACATGAGCAATAAAGTAGCTGTTTACCGAAAGGAACATTTTAATGCGGCCCACCGCTTATATAATCCTGCCTGGGATATGGCTAAGAACGATGCGGTGTTTGGCAAGTGTAACAATCCAAATTTTCATGGCCACAACTATGAAGTAGTAGTGAAGGTAACGGGTGTACCTGATCGGGAGACCGGTTATGTGATGGATATGAAAATATTAAGTGACCTCATCAGGGACCATGTACTTGAAAAATTTGATCATAAGAACCTTAACCTGGATACCACTTACTTTAAAACACTGAATCCTACGGCTGAAAATATTTGTGTAGTGATCTATGACCTGTTGCGTGCACAAATTGCCCCCCAACTCGACTTGCAGGTGCGGTTGTATGAAACAGAAAGAAATTTTGTAGAGTATCCCGCGTAATGGTAAATGGTGATTAGCAAACACATTCATTTTTAATCCCAACATTAAGTAAGCATAAATAACTAAATCATCGGAAATGGCCTTCAAAAAAATTGAACAGTACGACGAGAAAATAATGCCGGGGCTAATAAACCATTACCGCGAATCATTAAAACTGCTGGGCGAGGATCCTGAACGGGAAGGATTGGTGAAAACGCCGGAACGCGTTGCCAAAGCCATGCAATATATGATGCAGGGTTACGACCAGGATGCAAGGGCTATTTTAAATTCAGCCAAGTTTAAAGAGTCTGTAAGCGAAATGATCCTGGTAAAAGATATTGAGCTTTATAGTATGTGTGAACATCATATGCTACCTTTTTTTGGAAAAGCGCATATTGCCTATATTCCTAATGGATATATCACTGGATTAAGTAAACTTGCCCGGGTTGTTGATGTATATGCCCGCCGTTTGCAGGTCCAGGAGCGTCTTACCACTCAAATACTGGATGTGATAAAAGAAACATTGAATCCACTCGGTGTTGCTGTGGTTATTGAAGCCAAACACCTATGTATGATGATGCGGGGTGTGCAAAAACAAAATTCAGTAACAACAACTTCTGCTTTTTGGGGCGAATTTGAGAAGAATGAAACACGTAGTGAATTTACAAAGTTAATTACCAGCAGATTACATTGATATCGGTTGACAAGTTGACAAGTTAACACGTTAACTTGTCAACTTCTTAACGCCAACTACAGACTCTTTTAATTATTGTTTTAGTCCTTCTATTTTTGTGAAAATCCAAAAAGATATCTACGAAATTTGTATTTATCATTTCTTACCCCACTTCCGACTTCTTTTTTGGATAGTTAAAACCTTTGTGGCATTTTTGTTTATTAAACCCCTTTTTACATTATGACACATGCCTTTGTGTTCCCGGGACAGGGGTCCCAGTTTCCGGGGATGGGAAAAGACCATTATGAAAACAGCGCTTTTGCTAAAAGATTATTTGAACAGGCGAATGAGATCGTGGGGTTTCGTATTTCCGATATCATGTTTAACGGCACTGAAGAAGATCTGAAACAAACCAGGGTAACACAACCCGCCATTTTTCTTCATTCTGTTATAGCCTTTAAAGGCATTGATAATGCCCGCCCTGAAATGGTTGCCGGCCATTCATTGGGTGAGTTCTCAGCATTAGTGGCTAATGGCGTATTGAGCTTTGAAGATGGATTAAAATTGGTAAGTATCCGGGCTACAGCTATGCAAAAAGCCTGTGAAACAAATCCTTCTACCATGGCGGCCGTTCTGGGTCTTGATGATGCCAAGGTTGAAGAAATTTGTGCGCTTGTTCAGGAAGAAACCAACGAAATAGTTGTACCGGCCAATTATAATTGCCCGGGCCAGCTGGTGATCAGCGGTACCATCAAAGGAATTGAAGTGGCCATTGAACGTTTGAAAGCTGCAGGCGCTAAACGCGCATTGGTATTACCCGTAAGCGGCGCTTTCCACTCGCCTTTAATGGAATCTGCCAAAGCCGAGTTATCGAAAGCCATTGACGCTACAACCTTCTATCATCCTAATTGCCCTGTTTACCAAAACGTTGTGGCGAAAGCAGTAGGCAACAAAGAAGATATTAAACAAAATCTCATTGATCAGCTCACCAGCGCGGTTAGATGGACTCAAAGTATCAAGACCATGATCACCGACGGTGGCACTCATTTTACTGAATGCGGTCCTGGCAAAGTATTGCAAGGTCTGATTGGTAAAATTGACAAGAAAGTTACTACTGATGGCGTAAGCTAAGCCAATAGGCAACCGATGTCGGCTTAGCTGAGAGCAGTAAGCAAGAACGAACTCGTTACCCCTTAACATACAAAAGTGGGTCATCCAAGAGATGATCCACTTTTGTTTTTTAGGTGGGTCACTCTTTCAGAGTGGCTCACCTTGTATTTTGGCGCCGAGCCATCGGCCGCTGGCGGATGACCCTCCTTTTTATCTCAACATTCCTTTGAATTTTGTTTTAGCAAGGCTGGTATTACCCATTATTACATCATCGCTTAGGCCGGCGCGTTGCTGCGGCGTTACATTCATGCGGGCATAACTGCCATTGCCTATAAAGTGCAATACGGCACTTAAACACTCTTCGTCCTCGTCGCCCCAGTCTTTATCAAGACCATCAACTACCTGGTGATTAAGGGTTAACCCATTAAAATAATTTCCTTCCCCGTCTTTATTAACTGTACGGAATGATACCGGGAAAACATACCAGTCAAATACAGCCAAAGGATAAAAACCAACCGGTTTACCATGTGTATGGGTGGGACCGATCAATTGTACATCCATATAAGGTATTAAACTGTTTATCAACAGTTCACTGGCCGAAGCGGTATTCTGGCTTACAATAAAGAACAGCCGGTTGAGGTTAAGATTGCCTTTTTTCTCAAAACGCTCGGTGGTATTATAAGCGATGTATTTGTCGTTGAACTCTTCAGTAAGCATAACCCCTTTGTCTCCGGCTGTAGGTACCAGGTAATCCGCCAGCAGGTTCTGCACCGACACATAACCACCGCCGTTATAGCGCAGATCAACCACCATATCCTGTACATGCTGATCGCTGAACTTATTAAAGATGCGGGCAAATTCATTTCTGATCTCGATGGTATCACCCAGGAAGGAATTGAACACAAAATATCCGGTTTTACTACTACCCGTGTTATATACAGTGTCGAACAACAACGGATGTTCTTTATAAGAGGAAGCCCTTAATGAAATAGTAGTATCCGTATTGTTGGGGCGGCCAAATACAAATGTGCCTACAGGGCTTTGATACACGGCTCTGATGATATCGTTGGAATTGGCTACCGTGAGATTGGTGCCGCCATTGATCTGTTTAATGTGCCAGCTGCGTTTGATACCCGCTTTGCCGGCAGGGGATTCCCGTTCTACATACGAAACCCGCAGATCGTCGTTGGAGAAGAAAAAGATGTTCATGCCGAAATCGCCGCCAATACCGGTGCTCAATGCGTTCCAGTCAGATTTCAACATCGCGAAACTCCATCTGTCTACAGGTAAATTGAACCCCGGTTCTTCACTATAGGCCCTGATGCCTTCCATAACGGCATTGGGATCGGAGAACATATGGGCGTCGAATGAAGCAGGGATATTATTATGCCACAAATAAATTTCACGCGCAACGTTCACAGTGGTGTCGTTCTTGACCTCACTACTTATTACGTCATGATCTTTTCTGCAGCTTATTAGCGAAAATCCAATTATGATAGCCCCTGCTACAATCGTTTTCATAAAAAGAAACTGAACATTTTCTATGTGACTACACAAATGAAAGTAAATCACAATACTATGACTGATCTCAGGAATAAAGTTGCTAATTCCAATGGACAATTTACATAGGCAGGGATAACTTTAACAATTTACAACTATTTGGAGAAAAAGTTCAGTGAAATAGGAAACTGAAGTAAGAAGCAGGAAGTACGAAAAACCGATTTTCGACCCCCTATCTACCTCCTACTTCCTACTTCCTTCCTTAAACCGGAATGCTGCAGTTGATCCATTCGGGATCAAAGTCTGCTTTGTATTTTTTGTAAAAGTTAATAGCCGGTTCATTCCATTCCAGCACCTGCCACACCATGCCATTGAAATTCTTTTCCTTGGCCTCCACAATCAATTGATCGAACAGCATTTTGCCCAGGCCCTGCCCCCGCATTTTTTCTGTTACCAGCAGGTCTTCCAGATACATCCGTTGTCCCTTCCAGGTACTGTAGCGAATGTAATACATGGCAAACCCTTCAACCCGTCCATCAACTTCGGCCACAAAGGCCCACCAAACCGGTTGTTTGCCAAAACCACTTTCTATAAAATGTTCCATAGTAACGGTTACTTCCTGTGGGGCTTTTTCATATTCCGCCAGTTCACGGATCAATTCCAATAACCGGGCACAATCTTCTTTTACTGCACGACGAATAATAGTCTTCATATGTATACTTAGTGAATATTAATTTTATTTCATTTAAAATGGTCGTTCCTGGGTCGCAGATTACCGGTTATCCTGCAACGCGGACATCTGGTAACCCGGGCCTTTTACAAAACGTCCTGGTTTGGCGCCGGTATGGGCGCCATCTTTTAAAACGGGCACTCCATTAACCAGTACATGCAGCATGCCAGTGGAGAACTGATGCGGTTTATCATATGTTGCCTGGTCCTGTATGGTGGCGGGATCAAAAATAACCACATCGGCATAATTCCCGGCTTTCAATTCACCACGTTTTGAAATACGTAAATTAGTGGCAGGCAATTTACTCAGTTTGCGAATGGCTTCTGCCAGGGATAACACTTTTTCATCGCGCACATATTTTCCCAACAATCGCGCTACATTTCCATAAGCACGGGGGTGACAATTGAACTGCAGAAAAACCCCATCTGGCGTATAGGAGCCTTCATCGGACCCAAAGCCTACCCAGGGCAGTTGTTGCTCCTTCTTTATGTTCTCTTCATCCATTAAGAAATAAATAGATGCAATATTAGAGCTGTCCTGTACCAGAAGGTCCATTACTGTTTCTTCCGGTGAGGTATGGCGCATGCTGGCTATTTGGGCCAATGATTTACCGGTGTATTTTTTCAGACTGTCCTGCCTGAAACCTACCAGTAGGATATTATCAGGTGAGCCGGCTGCTATATAAAAATTCTCCCATTTATCGGTAGGCGTATCCATATCGCGGATGGTTTGTTTGCGAATGGCCGGGTCCTGCAACCGCTCGAGTAGTTTTCCAAAACCGCCATCCTGTAATACAGGCGGTAGTGTGGCGGCCAAACCGGTACCACCAGCTATATAGTTGTACATGTCGGCAGTTATATTCAACCCTTCCCCCCGCGCCTGCTCTATGCGGCGGATCACGCTATCTATCTTGTTCCAATTGCTTTTACCCGCCGCTTTCAGGTGGTATATTTCGGCATGGATATGCGCCCGTTTGGCTATGTTGATCAACTCTTCAACAGCTTCATATAGCTGTGTGCCTTCACTGCGTATATGGGAAATATAAGAACCGCCATAACGGGAAGCCTCATCACACAGGGCTACCAGTTCATCGGTCTTAGCAAAGAAGGCAGGTGGATATATGAGGGAAGAACCAACACCCAGCGCACCTTCCTTCATGGCCTGTCCTACCAGTTGCCGCATACTTTCCAGCTCAACCGGAGTTGGGTCGCGGTTATCTTCGCCTATAATATAACGGCGAAGAGTGGTGGCGCCAACAAAAGAAGCCACATTGCAGGAAATGCCTTTGTGTTGTAAAAAGTTCCCGTATTCGCCCAGGGTTGTCCAGCTGATCTTGTATTTGATGGCCGTTTGTGCTTGTTCCATCTCTTTTGCCATGGTTGGTGAGAGTGGTCCCATGCTCTCCCCCTCGCCCATCACTTCGAGCGTTACCCCCTGCCTGATATCGCTTTGCGAACGGCCATCCTGAATCAGGGATTCGTTGGCCCAGCTAAGCATATTGATAAAACCGGGCGCAACCGCCATGCCTTTTGCATCTATCACCTGGCGAGAATGGGCACCGCCCAGGTTGCCAATAAAGGCAATGGTATCGGCATTAATGGCAATATCGCCGGTGTAAGGTTGTTTGCCATTGCCATCGTAGATGATGCCATTACGTATAATAAGATCATACTTATTAGCATCTGATAACTTGCACGAGCAGCAAGCCAGTATACAGGCAGCCGTTAACCAGGAATTGATTTTCATATAAAGTATATATATTGAACCGTTTGTGATTTGATGTTTATGGTTTGTGGTTCATTTATGCCGGGAGCCAGATATTTATCAGACTCTCCGAATTGCAGCAAAACAACAAACTACTAACAGCAAACTACAAACCCCTTAATGATTGCTCCAGGTCCATAAGGAGATCCTGCACATTCTCCATACCTATACTCATGCGTATAAGGCCATCCGTAATACCATACTGCTCACGTTGTGCCTTGGGCACTCCAACATGCGTCATAGAAGCAGGATGGCACAAAAGGGTATCACAGGTACCCAGCGAAACGGTGCGTGTACATAACTGCAACCGGTCCATCATTTGCACACCAGCCTGCAGGCCACCTTTTAACTCGATGCTCATGACAGCGCCAGGGTGCCGCATTTGCTTATTGGCCAGGTAATAATCAGGATGCGAGGGTAAACCCGTATAATTCACTTTCTCAACAGCCTTATGCGTTTCCAGGTAACTGGCAATTTCGGTAGCGTTATGACAGTGACGTTCCATGCGCACTTCCAGCGTACGCAATCCATTGATGAGTAAAAAAGCATCGAAAGGATTGCTGTTACCGCCTAACAGGTTGGCGGTTTTAGCGGCTTTGGTATTCATAAACTCTATATCACGCCCCACCAGTATCCCACCTATCGCGGTACCATGACCGTTAAGGAACTTGGTGGTAGAATGGATTATGAAATCAACGCCATAACGGAATGGTTGCTGCAGATAAGGAGTGGCAAAGGTATTATCACAGGCAACCACCTTACCGTATTTTTTAGCCAGTGTAGTCAGTTCTTCTATATCTACACATTGTACGGTGGGGTTGGCGGGTGTTTCGAGGTACACCATTTTTATTTGCGGATCGGCTTTCAATGCATCTTCTGCTTTATTCAGATCGCGCAGATCGGCAATCACCGCTTCTATGCCCAGACCGGGCAGTATTTTATCCATCATTTCCTGGGAACCACCGTAGAGGGAAAAATGAGACAGGATTTTATCGCCCGCTTTCAGGTTCGATAAAAAAAGGGTGGTAATGGCAGCCATACCCGATGCATGCAGCAATCCTTTCGCAATGAGCGGGCTGCCATTGGAATCCTGTACGCCAAAACATTCCATGGCCGCGATCTTTTTCTCAGCTTCGGTAAACGTTGGGTTGCCCCAGCGGCTGTAGATATACCCTTCTTCCTGTTTGGTAAAGCGACGCATGCCCTGTTCGGCAGAGTCGTATACAAATGTTGAGGTAGCGTAAATAGGGGTCAGGTGTGCGTAGTTGGGATCCTGTTCGTGGCCGGCATGTATAGCCAGCGAGGTAAAGCCTGTATACGGGAATTGTTTATTAGCCATGATTAAAAATATTGAATATCGAATGAAAAATGCCGGATATTGAAGTACTTTATTTACTTCAATATCCGGCATGAAAGATATTTAACTGCGCGTTTCGACTTCACTCAACGCTTTATGCATGGTCCCTTCGACTACGCTCAGGGTCGTCTAGTAACCCCACTTAACCAGGGTGGCACCCCAGGTAAAGCCACCGCCAAAAGCTGCCAACACTATGTTGTCGCCTTTTTTCAGTTTGCTTTCCCAGTCGTACAGGCATAAAGGAATGGTGCCCGCGGTGGTATTGCCATACCGTTGAATATTCAGCATTACTTTATCGTGGCTCAACCCAATACGGTCGGCAGTAGCATCGATAATTCGTTTATTGGCCTGGTGAGGTACCAGCCAGGCGATATCATCGCCGGTGAGGTTATTTCTTTCCAGTAGTTCGGCACTTACATCGGCCATGCCTTTTACGGCCGCTTT
This sequence comes from Niastella soli, assembly GCF_017742245.1. Lineage (GTDB taxonomy): Bacteria > Bacteroidota > Bacteroidia > Chitinophagales > Chitinophagaceae > Niastella > Niastella soli. The sequence goes on along the minus strand of NZ_JAGHKO010000003.1, from coordinate 68,089 downwards.
GAATACGGGCTGGCCTTCCTGATAAATGAAGTGTTCCTTGTTGGCAACAGTTTCAGCAGAGGCCGGGCGTAATGAACCGCCTGCTTTCATATGCAGGTGTGCACAGCCGCTACCATCGCTTCTGAGAATACTGTCCTGAACGCCATAACCTTCCGTATTTGCTTCCAACAATACAGCAGCAGCACCATCACCAAAGATGATACAGGTAGTACGGTCGCTGTAATCTACAATTGAGCTCATTTTATCGCCACCAGCCACAATTACTTTTTTATAACGGCCACTTTCAATTAATGAAGCACCAGTAGTAAGGGCATACAGAAAGCCACTGCAGGCAGCCAGCAGGTCGAAACCGAAGGCATTTTTAAGACCAGCCTTATGGCATACCAGGTTAGCGGTTGAAGGGAACATCATATCAGGGGTAACGGTTCCAATAACCATGGCATCAATTTCCAGAGGGCTAATGCCTCTTTTTTTCAAAAGCTGTTCAACAGCGGGAGTAATGAGGTCTGAAGTTCCTTTCTGTCCTTTCAGGATTCGTCTTTCTTCAATCCCGGTACGGCTCCGGATCCACTCATCATTGGTATCTACTATCTTTTCTAAATCTGCATTAGTCAGCTTGTCTTCCGGAAGAAAACCGCCAACAGCTGTAATGGCGGCAGTAATTTTTTGCGTCATGCTACTTTTATACAAGTTTGATATTGAATTATTTTCAAGAACAAAGTCACTATCAATGAGTAAATAAGCTGGCAAAGATAGGATAAAGCAGATTACCGGTTGTTAAATCGGCAATCGTGAATCAGCATCGGATCGTGAAAAGTGAAACGGGAAATCCCGACAAATCGGGACAGGCTGTGAAATAAACCTGGGCATTTCACTGCGTTCGATGCATTGGCTCCTTCGCTACGCTTAGATCGGCAAACGGCAGATGGCAGACGGCAAACGGCAGACGGCAGACGGCAGACGGCAAACGGCAGACGGCAGACGGCAGACGTGACTCGCGACTGTTGAGACTAATAACTACCTGGCGCCGCCAAAAATTCATTGCCCATTGCCTCGCCCGCCGAAGCTTTAGCCGTAGGAGGGCCCATTGCTTTCTGCCTTCCCTTATCACCCCTATCAACTTACCACTCCCCGACAAGTCGGGGCAAGCTGTCAACTGGTCAACCAGTCAACTGGTTAACTCTCCGTCCCCTACCTTTTCTGGCATTATTTCTGACCTTCCCATAACGTTCTCATTAAGTAAAAGTTATATAAAGGGGTTGCGAATTACGAAATAGACACATTCGGTAAACTATCAATCAGAACCGTTATTTTCGCTCTATGATCGCATTTGTAAGAGGGCAATTTGTATTAAAAACACCAGCCGTTGTGCACATAGAAGCCAATGGCGTGGGCTATGAACTGCAAATAAGTCTGCACACCTATTCTCACATCCAGTCGCTCGACAAAGGATTGTTGTATACACACTTGCACATTAAAGAAGATGCACATACGCTCTATGGGTTTTTCGATGTGGCTGAAAAAGAGCTGTTTCTGCAGCTGGTGAGCGTATCGGGCGTGGGTGCAGCTACCGCCCGCATGATGCTGTCTTCTCTGAAACCTGAGGAGCTTTCACGTGCTATTGTACAGGGAAATACCAAACAACTGGAGTCAATAAAAGGGATAGGTAAAAAATCGGCCGAACGGATCATTCTGGAACTGAAAGATAAACTCAGCAAAACCAAGCCAGGCCTAAATATTTCACCTTTGGTTAACAATACGCTGGAACAGGATGCGTTAAATGCCTTGATCGCACTGGGGATAGCCCGGTCTTCAGCGGAACAGGCAGTCCAACGCGTTTTAAAAGCGGAACCTTCTCTCAGTGCTATTGAGGAAATAATTAAGAAAGCTCTAAAAACCATATAAGCCTATCGTCTGGATCTCTACCTAACTAATTCTCGAGAGAAGATTGTTACGCTCATACAGAAACCGATTAACCATTGTGTTAATAGTAGCTGCGTGTGTTGGACTGAGCTCAACCGCAAGGGCTTTCTATGCTCCTTTCCAAGATACCAGCAGAAAGCAAACTATTGACACACTGAAGTATCCCCTGCACGACCGGCGGGGCGATAAATTCACCTTTCCTCAACGGAATTCCCTGGGCCTCAGAGACCCGGCCAACATCCAGGATTCCATAGTTTACGATCCTAAGACAAAACAGTACTACATCATTGAGAAGATAGGCGACTTCTATTACCGGAAGCCCACTTATCTCACCTTTGAAGAGTTCATGGCTATCCAGGCCCGTAAACAGGAAACGGATTACTTTAAAAAAAGATCAGATATCCTCAGTGGCCTTAACCGCAAAATGCTGAAACCCAAAATGTCGATGACAGACAACCTGTTCAACCGCATTTTCGGGAATGGCAAAATTGAGATCAAACCCCAGGGGGAAGTAAACATTATTGCCGGCTACCAGGGTCAGAATATTAAAAACCCGGCGCTGCCCGAACGTGCCCGGCGCAATGGGGGTTTTGATTTTGACATGAACGCCAACCTGAGCGTAGTGGGTAATATCGGGGATAAGCTCAAATTGCCCATCAGCTATAACACCCTGGCCAACTTTGATTTCGACAATCAGCTCAAACTGGACTATACCGGCACAGACGACGAGATCATAAAAAAGATTGAAGCGGGTAATATTTCCTTTTCATCCAAAGGAACGCTGATCCCCGGCGCCCAACAGCTGTTCGGGATAAAAACCTCCCTGCAATTCGGGAAACTGTTCGTTACCGGCGTACTCGCTAACCAGCGGTCGCAAAAACAATCGCTTGGCTTACAGGGCGGTTCGGCCAATACCTACTTTGAGTTCAAAGCCAATGATTATGAGGAGAACCGGCACTTTCTGTTAGCCCAGTACTTCCGTAATAACTACAATAAGGCGATGGCCAAGCTGCCCATTGTTAGTTCGCAGATCCAAATAATGCGGGTGGAAGTATGGGTGACCAACCGAAACGGTAGCACTACCGAAACCAGGGATGTGGTAGGTTTGATGGACCTGGGCGAACCCAATCCATATTATTTACGCAATAATCCACCGCCATTCACCAATGCCCTGCCAAACAACGACGCCAACGGGATGTACCGTACGATAATACAAGATCCTGTTAGCCGAAACCCATCGGCCATCACCAGCAAGCTGTCGTCTATGGGGTTAAACCCGGTACAGGATTTTGAAAAGACCTTTGCGCGAAAATTGAATCCCACCGACTTCTCCTTCAATCCACAGATCGGTTATATCTCGGTTAACCAGCCCCTGCAACCAGACGAGGTACTAGGCGTGGCTTATCAATACACCTATAATGGACGCATTTACCAGGTGGGTGAGTTTTCGCAGGATGTGCCACCCGATACCACCCAGGTAGGAGCTGGTACCCAAAAAGTGTTGTTCCTGAAATTATTAAAAGCTACTTCGCAACGTACCAACCTGCCGCTGTGGGACCTGATGATGAAGAACGTGTACACCCTTAAAACAAAAGATGGAAGCTATCTTTCCGGTGTACAGCCAGCAGATTTTAAACTGAACATTTTATACGAAGAACCAAGTTTAGGTCAGAAGCGCTTTTTACCTGAAGGGGATAATCCCGGAACACCCTTGCTCACCCTGCTAAACCTTGACCGGTTAAATGCGCATAATGACCCCCTCCCCGATGGGGTTTTCGACTATCTGGAAGGCTTTACCATACAATCGCAACAGGCACGCATCATCTTCCCCTTCCTGGAACCATTTGGGCGTGACCTTGATTCCGTAGCTTTCAAAAACAGTACGCAGGATATAAAAAACAAATACGAGTTTCTTCCCCTGTACGATACCATCAAGGAAATAGCGAAAACCTACGCCAACCTCGACCGGTTCGTTATCAGTGGGTATGCAAAGGGAACAAGCAATTCAGAAATTTCACTGGGCGCCTTTAACGTACCACAAGGTTCGGTAAGTGTTACCGCCGGCGGACAGGTGCTGGTTGAGAACGTGGATTACTCGGTTGACTACAACCTGGGTACTGTAAAGATCCTGAACCAGGCTATCCTGAATGCCGGCCTGCCGGTAAATGTGCAGTTTGAGAACAATGCCGGGTATGGCATGCAGCAGCGAAACTTTATGGGTTTACGCCTCGACTACCTGGCCAAACAAACCGCCAAAGAACAATTATCAATAGGCGCCTCCATTGTAAGATTGGGTGAACGCCCCTTCTTTACCAAAACCAGTTATAATGAAGATCCCATTCGTAATACCATGTATGGGGCAGACTTCAACTACATGACCCAGGCGCCGCGCATTACCCGCTGGTTAGATAAACTGCCTTTTTACCATACCACTGAAATGAGTACCATTACCGCGTATGGTGAGGCTGCTTACCTGAAACCAGGTCACCCACCACAAATTGGTAAGGGCAGCGAAAGCCAGGTGTTCATCGATGACTTTGAAGGGGCCCGTAATGCTATTGACCTGCGCTTCCCGCTTGTAAGCTGGGGATTGGCTTCTACCCCCGCCGGCAATGGCCTGTTTCCCGAAGCAACCATGCGCGATACGCTCGACTATGGTTTCAACCGCGCCAAACTGGCCTGGTATAACATTGAACCGGTATTGCAGGACAAGACCAGTCCTGACAACCCCATCAATAAAAGTTTACTGAACGACCCGCGTGTTCGCTCTGTGAACGTAAAAGATATTTACCCGCAAAAAACACCCGACCTCGGTCAGGGCAGCCTGGTAACTTTCGATATGGCTTATTACCCTACCGAAAGAGGTCCATATAACTACGATGCCCGCCCAGGAAGCATTGCCTCCAACGGCCGGTTATTAAACCCGCAAAAACGTTGGGGTGGTATTATGCGCGGTCTTGACCAGGTTGACTTTGAAACCGGCAACGTGGAGTTCATTGAGTTTTGGTTACAAGATCCCTACATCATGAACCCCGGCAGCTCAGGTGGTGAACTGTACTTCAACCTCGGTAACATTTCAGAAGACGTTTTAAAAGATGGTAAACGCTTTTTTGAAAATGGCATCAGCGGCTCCGTTACCACCGCGCGGGAAGATACGGCCACCCGCTGGGGTAAGGTCCCTGCCAACCCCATTCAGGTAACCCAGGCATTCAGTAACGACCCGGCCGACCGCCCACTGCAGGATGCTGGTTTTGATGGTTTGGTGGATGACGCCGAGCAACAAAAATTCCAGGGTTACTTAAACCAACTGCAAAACATTGGTTCAGCCGCATATCAAGGTGCGATAAATGACCCTTCCAGCGACGACTACGTTAATTACCGCAACTCGGCATTCACTTCCAATGACGGGATCCTTATACGTTATAAGAATATCAACAACCCACAAGGCAACTCGCCCGTTGCCAGCAGCGGCGATAAATTTGTAAGCGCCTTTACGCTGTATCCCGACCAGGAAGAATTCAACCGCGATAATACGCTAAACGAACTGGAAGAGTATTTCCAGTACAAGGTAGAATTGAAGAAAGGCGATATGCATGTTGGCGGCAACTATATTACTGATAGTATTGCAGTACATGTTAGTGGCGGCCCCACTGAAACCTGGTACCTGTTCCGCATCCCTATCAGGGAATACGAAAAAAAGATTGGTAACATTCCCGACTTCAAGTCAATCCGGTTCATCCGGATGTTCATGCACGGCTTCGAAGATTCAGTGGTATTGCGTTTTGCCAAACTGGAACTGGTGCGAAACCAATGGCGTCAGTTCAATTACCTGCTGGATACTACCAACCAGTATGTGCCCATTCCCGGCAACACCCCAACCGTAGTAAAACAACTGGCCGTGAATGTGGAAGAAAATGCTTCCAGATACCCTGTTAACTATAAAACACCCCCCGGCGTAATTCGTCAGCAACAATTGAGCAACAACAACGTAAACCTGTTGCAGAACGAACAATCACTGAGTTTGCAGGTTTGTAACCTGAACAAAGGCGATGCAAGAGGTGTGTTCAAAACCCTGAACCTCGATCTTCGCCAGTATAAGCAGTTACAGATGTACGTACACGCCGAATCGGCTAAAAGCGCCGGTGACCTCAAGAATGGTGAGCTGTATGCCATTGTACGGTTGGGTAATGACCTAATCAGTAACTTCTATGAGATCAAGATACCGCTGGACATTACCCCCTGGGGAACCACCGATGATGACTTGATCTGGCCGGCTGCCAATAACCTCGATCTTTCGCTCGACAGATTGACCAGCTTAAAAGTAAGACGAAACAACAGCGGCCAAACCTATAAGTACTACCAGGAAACCGATACAGATGGAAAACAGTTTGCGATATTGGGTAACCCTAACCTTGGTGAAGTAAGGTCATTCTTTATTGGGGTGCAAAACGTAAACCGCCAGGATGCCTGTACCGAAGTTTGGTTCAATGAATTGCGATTATCAGGGCTTGATGAGCATGGCGCCTATGCAGCCGTTGGCCGTTTGGATATAAAGCTGGCCGACCTGGGTACCATCTATATTGCCGGTAGTACAAGAAGCACGGGCTGGGGAACACTGGAACAACGGGTGAATGAACGCTCACGCGAAGCTTATAACCAGGTAGACATAGCCACCAACCTGGAGCTGGGTAAGTTATTGCCGGCCAAAGCAGGCATCTCCATACCAGTGTACGCCAGCTATTCAAAAACAGTGACCACACCCGAGTACGATCCTTATGACCTGGATATAAAACTGAAAGACAAACTCAGTGCCGCAACAGCCGCTCAAAAAGACTCCATACGCAACGACGCCATTGATGTAAAAACCATTAAAACGGTCAACTTCACCAATGTGAAGAAGAACAATACCAATGGTAAAAAGCAACAGATCTGGAGCATTGAAAACTTTGATGTAAGCTATTCTTATTATAAAGAAGAACAACACAACCCGCTTATTGAAAGCAATGAAGTAGTGCGGCATCGCGCGGGACTGGGGTACAACTATACCGGCACCCCAAAATACTGGGAGCCGGCAAAAGGCATGTTCAAAACAAGATCGCCCTGGGTGGCCCCCGTAAAAGACTTTAATCTGAATCCCCTGCCTACCCTGCTTGGTTTCAGGGCCGACGTGAACCGGCAGATGGGCATTTACCGCCCCCGCAGCGTTGGTACGCCAAAGAACCTGGTACCTGAAACCTACGACAAGTATTTCACCTTTGACCGTACTTATAATTTGCGCTGGGACCTTACCCGTTCACTGAACCTCGACTTCACCGCATTAAATCGCGCCTGGGTTGATGAAGACAGTGGACGCCTGGATGAAGCTGAGAAAAAACGGATGTGGAATAACTTCTGGAAAGGTGGCCGTACTATTAGTTACAATCACAAAGCAACGGTATCGTATACCCTGCCTACCAGTAAGATCCCTATCCTTGACTGGACCACCGTGCGTGCCGGCTACTCCGCTACGTACGATTGGCTGGCAGCTTCCTTACTGGCCAGGGAACTGGGTAACACTCTCTCGAATACCCAAAGCAAAAATCTCACAGCTGAACTGGACTTTACCCGGTTGTATGCCAAATCGAGGTTATTGCGGGCCTTCGATGAAGATATCCCGCCGCCGCCACCCGTACCAGGTGCCAAAAAAACCGATTCAACCGGTAAAAAGAAACGCGATAAAAATGAACCGCTTCACTTAAATGGCGCTGCACGGTTTGGCGGACGCATTCTTACCATGTTAAAAAGGGTAAACGTTCAGTACTCTGAAAATGCCACCTCCACCATTTATGGTTATACCGATAGTACACACGTATTGGGTATGAACTGGAAATCGATGGCGCCTGGACTTGGATTCATTTTTGGTAAACAACCCGATACCAACTTTGTGAACATGATGGCGCAAAAGGGCTGGCTCACCGCAGATAGTAATTTCAACTACCAGAACCGGCAGGACTACCAGCAAAAACTGAATATAACGGCCACGCTTATTCCGATAAGAGACCTTACCATTGACCTGACGGTGGAAAAAACGTTTGGTAAAATGTACCAGGAGCTGTACAAAGACACTACAGGTTCCGGCGCCAGCTTTGCCCGGTTGAACCCGTATACATCTGGTAGCTTTAGTGTAACTTATATTGCATTAAATACCATGTTCACGCCGGTTAAACCAAATGAAGTAACGTCCACTTTTTTGAAGTTCCAGGATTATCGTCTGGCGCTTTCGAAACGGCTGGCCGAACAAAATCCATACTGGCAGGCACTTGATCCAAATAAGAAATTCACTTCTGACGGTTACTATGCCGGTTATGGCCGTTATGCACAGGACGTACTGATCCCGGCATTCATTGCAGCCTATACCGGCAAATCGCCCTCAGAAGCGCCGCTGATTAAACAGGATAATCCAAACATCAAATCGAACCCCTTCTCGGGTATTTTGCCCAGGCCCAACTGGCGGCTTACCTATAACGGGTTAACAAGGATCCCTGGAATGGAAAAGATCTTTACCAACTTTACCATTACGCATGGATATACCGGTACGCTGAGCATGAACAGCTTCCAGTCATCCCTGTTATATCAGGATTCTTTGCGTCTGGCATATCCTTCGTTTATCGATACAATCACCGGAAACTTTATACCCTACTTCCTGGTACCCAACATCTCGCTCAGCGAGCAGTTTGTACCATTGATCGACATGGATATGCAGTTTACCAATCAGCTCACTGCCCGGTTTGAATATAAAAAATCGAGAACTGTGAGTTTAAGTTTGATCGACTACCAGTTAAGCGAATCGCGTTCAACCGAGTTTACCATTGGGGCCGGGTATAGAAAACGAGGCGCTTTCTCCTGGATCAAGTTCAAAGGCAAGCCGCTGCAGAACGATGCCAGCTTCAGACTGGATGTTGGCTTGCGTGATGACATCACTGCCAACAGCCGGTTAGATCAGGACCAGGCATTGCCAACCAACGGACAAAAAGTGATCACTATTAACCCAACCATAGATTATGTGATCAGTAACCGGGTTAATCTGAAACTATACTTTGAGCAACGCCGGGTTGAACCAAAGATCTCCACCTCGCCGCCCATTACTACCACAAGGTGTGGTGTACAGTTAAGGATCTCATTAGCACAATAAGAAAAAGCATATTGAAAAAGACAAGGCCCCTGGTTATACCGGGGGCTTTTTTTATTAAAGGCAATGGGAAATGGGCAATTGGCAATGGGCAAGCAATGGGTCGACTTTATCAATGGCGCAAGCGTCCGCTTGCGACTGCTACATAAGGATGTGACTAAAGTACCTGTCGTTCCCCCAATGGCGCAGGCGTCCGCTTGCGCCTGCGCAGTTCATATTCGTTTGCGGCTAAAATACTACAACTGTATTCGCCTTCGGCTCATAGTTTTTGACGAGATAAAATAGGGGTCATACTGTAAGGTAGTGGTCTGGGAGTGGTCTAAGAGTGGTCAGGAAGTTGTCTAAGAGTGGTCATACGGACTAGCATCTCCAGAGCACCTGTAGAGCATGCTAAGACAATACCCAGGCCATTAGACTACCATTCAGCTACCATTAAGCTACCATTACACTACCAATCGAATACCCTCTTCAAGTAATATATCGCTCCCCCCGTTGTCGCAACGGCTGGCATTTAGCTTTCCCTCCCGGGCAAAAAAAAGGGCCACCCTATCAGGGTAGCCCTTTTTTTATTCGATTTGCGTCTGGTGTTATTTCTTAGCTGTAGGTTCCGGCTTTTTCATCAGCATTACATAACCGCAGAGAACCTTTTTTTTCTTGTTCACCTGTACCGGTTTTATCATGTGGTATTCAGTAAACTGCGGCGTATAGGTGTAACTGATAATATTTCCATCTACATCACCCCATTGATTCCTTTTGTACACAACCTGCCGTTCATTGAAGTCGTACATCCGTACTTCATATAATTTGGAGGAGGGGTCGCCAATGAAAAAGAACTGGTAAATTGTACCACCCGTCATTGGTAAAACTACGGGCATCTCATACTCGCTTTCCATTTGAATGGAGGCCTCCCGCAATAGTACATATCCCTGTTCAGTGCTGACCTTTTTAATACTATCAACTGCATGCTGATAGGGATTGCCTTCACAATTTTGAAGTTTAATAACATCCTGGGCACGTAATGAGGGGGTAAATAGTAAGCAAAAACATGCTAATACGCATGCGCCTAGGGACTTGCACATAGTTAATGGTTTTTTAAGCAGGATTCTGGATTTTGTCGTAGTATAAAGCTACGCAAATTGCCGGCTCCTGCAAGTAGTTTTGCTAATAAATCATATTTCTAAATGAACCATGTATCCAGGAGTTTCATAATACTCATAACGGCCTACCGTTCTATAAAGGAAAACTACTAAACAAGAAAAGGTATTTTTAACACATAGAATTACCGCTGCAGGTAAAAAGAATTTGCCTGAGCTGTACACGTTAGTACAAGGTCGTTAATACATACATGTGGTGGTAGAGTGGCGGTATAATATACTACATCTGCAACATCGGTAGCGGTAAGGGGTTGATAGCCTTCATACATTTTATCAGCAACTTCAGCATTGCCTTTGAAACGCACTATCGAAAATTCAGTTTCCGCAGCGCCGGGGTGAATGCCGGTAACTTTTATTTTATGCCGCAACAGATCAACCCGCATTGACTGCGAAAGTGCATCCAGCGCAAATTTTGAAGCACAGTATCCATTTCCCCGTTCATATACTTCCTTGCCGGCAATAGACCCCATATTAATAATATGGCCCTGCTTTCTTTCAATCATTTTGGGCAATACGGCTTTGGTAACATACATCACGCCTTTTACATTGGTGTCAAGCATGATCTCCCAGTCTTCTGTTTCTGCATCTTCAAAGTAATCACGGCCCAGTGCCAACCCGGCGTTATTTATGAGGATATCAATTGTAACAAAGTCGGGCGGTAATTGTTCAATAGCAGCAAAAACAGCCTCCCGGTCACGTACATCAAATTCCAGCGCATGTACTGGTACTTTGTATGTATCGGCCAGCTGTTTTTCCAGCTCCTGCAACCGGTCGCCCCGGCGGCCAGTTATAATTATCCTGTAGTGGTTGGCTGCGAATTTTTCTGCCATGGCTTTTCCAAAACCCGATGTAGCACCTGTGATCAAGACTGTTTTCATGAATGCGTGGAATTTACAACGCGAAAGTAATTAAAGAAAGGCAGGAAGAAAAAGGCAATGGGGAATGGGCAATCGTGAAACGGCAGACGGCAGACGGCAGACGGCAGACGGCAGACGGCAGACGGCAGACGGCAGACGGCAGACGGCAGACGGCAGACGGCAGACGGCAGACGTGACCTTCGCTACGCTCAGGTCCGTTAATAAATTCGGCTGGTACCTCACTCAATAACCCAATAACAAATAAACCGAGGAACTTAAAATAGAGAACATTCAATTTAAAACTGAGCGCTTTGAACAGTGAACAGAGAATTTAACGTAACAATACAGCAGTTCCTTTTCTCGTAATAAGCCTACCGGTGTAGTCAGTTCCCCTCGCCATCCACACATAGGTGCCGGCATCCTGTTGTTTTCCGCCAATAGTCCCATCCCAGCCTGCTTCGGTGGAATAACTTTGGTAAACCATTTGCCCCCACCGATTGAACACGCAGAAATAATCGAGCCTGGCAATACCAACCGGTATCGGCCGCAACACATTGTTGCGACCACTACCTGGCCTGAACGCATTGGGTACAAAAATATCAGGTGCGGTTTTAAATACTTTGATGTTGATGGTATCAAGGTCGTAACATCCTTCTACTGTATAGGCCCTTAGCTGATAACTGAAATGATCATTCAGCAGGGCCACAGGGTTCTGAACATCGTTCCGGTTAAGATACAGGGGAGGTTGCCATTCGTAAAAATCAGAACCACTTCCATTCAGCTGCAATGGTTGGCCCACTACAATGGAAGTGTCCCTTCCCGCAAAAGCAACAATCTCATTTTTCACACGCACTACGATCGTATCGCGTCCTGGCTTGGGACAGCCCAACGTGTCATACACGCTAAGAACATACGAAGTTGTTCTTCTTGGCCAGGCCAGGGTATTCAAATTATCAGGATCGCTTAAAGTGCTAATAGGACTCCAGAAAAACCGATACCCCACCATGCTGGCGTGAATACTGGCAGTATCTTCATAACAAATAAGCGTATCGGCGCCCGCCCGGGCTATGGGGTATGGGATAGTAGTTAACTTTACATCATCTTCGGCCAAACATTTACCAATATGTGCTACCACATGATAAATGGTAGTGCTGGAAGGCCTTACCCAGGGTTGTTTCACATTGGGGTTATCAAAATAACTGGGATTATTCGATGTCCATTCAAACTTCAAACCATCAGATTGCGGGTTTAACTGAACCGTATCAGTAAGACAAATGGTGCTATCTACGCCTGCATCCAGGGTTACAAAATCAACCACGCGCACGCGTACATCAGCGGTATTCACACAACCATTTTCATTTAAGGAAACAGAGTAGGTGGTCGTTCGCTTTGGCCATACCAATGGCCGGGACGTATTTTCATACAGTATATTATAAAGCGGTGACCAGGAAAAGATACCATTGCCGTTCGCAATCAATGGCAACGTATCAATACTGCAGATCAATGTATCTTTAAAAGGCAGGTCAATAGGGGGTTTGTCACGCACATCGGCGATGTTGGTGATGGTGGCGATGCATCCTTTGTCGCTTTCTACGGTTAACGATACCGTTTTTGAACCGGGGGTGTTGTACTTCCAGCCAGGGTTTTGCACGGAAGACACATCTGCATCGGTTGTTTCATCGCCAAAATCCCAGGTCCATTTGGCCGCCCGCCCATATGTTGCAGTAGTTTGATCAATGAATTGTATTGGCAACAAAACACAAGTACCCTGCACCTTAAATGCGGGAAAGAACCCTGGATATACGTTTGCCACCGTTACTGCTTCATCTTCACACTGCCCGGCCAGCACTACTTTCAATTTAACCGTATAGCTACCGGCACTTTGATATTGGTGTTGTAACCGGCCCTCGAGATCGCTGGTAGTTTCAGGAGGTGACCCATCGCCAAAATCCCAGGTGTATACGGAACCAGCCGGGTTCACCTGCTCGTTTTTAAAAGTTACCAGAAAGTCGTCGCAAAAAGCATAATTGGGATCCAGCAAGGCTTTCAGCGGAATACAATCCGACACTTTAACATGCACGTCTTTACGATGAATATTGATCAATCTGCCCTGGCGGTATTCATAGGCACATACCGTGATCACGTATTGCCCGATGGTTGAAGGTGCAATACCACTGATAATACCAGTTTTGGAATTAATGCGCACCTGGCCGCCCAATGGCGCATTTCCATTATAAGCGCCCTGATAATTCAATGAGGCATAGGGAGGCGGTGAGGCAGATGAGGGATTAGGACTGGTAGAAGAAGCACCTGAATAACCATTGCAGAACATATATGCTATGGAATCCGTACCATCAGGTTCAACTGCAGCGAAACTCAAAGTAAAATTACTGCCGCGGCAAATAGCGGTAGCATCATTGGGTAAAAATCTGGGGCTGGAATTTTTATAAGCATCCGGTAAAACATTGGTGCCGGGGATTTCACAGGTATAGGTAGCACCTACTGAATTACTGGGCGCCTGCAGGTTGACGATATTATTGATCCGGCAACACCGCTGGTAAGCAATAATGTACCCGTTGGTACTTATAGGCAAAAAAATAACTGCGGAAAACGAGCGCACCCGGTAGCAAACATCCGAAGGGGGATTGTTGATACAGGGATTGGAACTGGGATCGAACCGAAGAAATACATCATTACTATATGATGCCGTAAACGGACTGCCACGTACCTGCCCAATATTGCCTTTATCAAACACCGTTAACTTGATCTCCGTGTCAAGTTGTCCGCTACTATTGGCATTACAATCTATATATAATTTTAAAGTAACCCGGTATTGTAAAAAATTGGGATCGCTTCCAGGTCCCAGGTACTCATAAAACATTTCTCCCCCCTTAATATGCTCAGCAAACAGGGATTGGATCGTTCCAAAAAACAATAACAAAGCTATCGCCAGGGATCTTCTCATTAGGCTGGGCTACAACAAAATTTACGTTATACAATTTGGCCATGCATTAAAAATTCTTCTAGGAAAACATTGCTTAATTCGGGTTCTTCCCACATTCCCATATGGCCGGATTGTTCAAGTGTATGAATATATGACAATCCAGGCATATAACACTGTTTCAATATCTGTTCATATGGCACTGTATTGTCCAATTTTCCCATTATGAACAACACAGGGCGGGAAAAGTTTTTAAGCACATGGGTCCTATCAGGACGCACGATCATGGCCTGGTAGTAGTTTACGAGCGATAGGTCAACAAAGTTGGTGTAGCGTGCTACTATTTTATTCACCAGTTCGGGCTGGAGCTTTTTTGTTATGTCGGAGAAAAGATTAGCGTAAGATTGCTCTAAAAATTTGCCAGCGCCATATTGCTGAATGAATTCGATGCCCCGGCGGCGGGCCATCTTTTTTTCTTCACTATCCGCATAAGCGGTGGAATGAAACAATCCAAATGACTGTAACCGGTCAGGATATTTATCGGCAAACGCGAGGGTAATATACCCGCCCATGCTGTGACCGATCATGCTGGCCGTTGTAATATTTTGCTTGTCCATTATCTGGCGGATACATTCTGCAAAATATTCCATTGACCACGAAGCCTCATTAATGGGTGAGCGGCCACTGCCGGGCAGATCGGGGATGATCAGTTGAAATTTACTTTTTAAATATTCTACCTGGTGCTCCCAAACAGTACCATCTTCGGCAAAGCCATGTATCAACACCACTGGCTGCCCCTCTCCTTCTACCCGATAAAATACTGGTTTATCATTTAGAAGAATATTGTTTTCTGTTGCCATGGCCTGAAGGTACTACAATTCAATATTTATCGCCTTTGAGCTGTTGAAAATGTTTGTAGTGTTCGTAGTTACGCGCTTTTTCGCAGGTAAATTCCCCCGAAAATAACTACGTATCATAATGATGCCCAACAATGGTAATACAGCCACATTTATTTGTTGTGGAATAAAGAACCAGCAAAGGGTAAATAAAAAGGTCAGTACAAATACAACGCGGAAGTATTGTTGTAACCATTTCCTTTTTAAATACACTACAAATGCAACGAAGAAATGGGTAGGCAGCGCCCAGAAAACATTAAAGTTGTTGCGACAAACAATATCAACCCGTATAGCCCACAGGGTTACGATCAATAAACCAAAGACGCCCACGAAAAGGAAAAAGAGGCAGTCAAATACGTTCAGGAACCGTAGCGCCCACTTGTTGGTACTGAAAGATAACAGTCCCGTAATAACTAATAACGTCGAGAATAAAAACATCGGAGTTATTAAGTTTGATGCGGGGGGCACAGGCGGAGCGGCCACAACAACCTGCTTTTGTAACACTAACGGGTGGCTATCGGCGGTGGCATTGTCGAGCCCTTTCATGAGGTAATCGGGCAAAAACATAGACTGGTTATTGGTTACCCGGTCGTCGAAATTACTACCCAGACACATATCAATGCCAAACTTGCTCCAGTACTGGTTGCCATTAT
This sequence comes from Niastella soli, assembly GCF_017742245.1. Taxonomy (GTDB): domain Bacteria; phylum Bacteroidota; class Bacteroidia; order Chitinophagales; family Chitinophagaceae; genus Niastella; species Niastella soli. The sequence continues at coordinate 52,497 of NZ_JAGHKO010000003.1, read as the reverse complement.
CAAGATAGGTATAAATCAGGTTGCGGTATGTAGGTCTTTTTTCAGGCAGGATATTTTTGAAAACTACCGAAGCGCCTGATTGCCGTTCTATCATATCGCGGGCGCGGGTAGTGCAGTTATCAGTGTGAAAATAATAATTGTAATACCGGTTCTCTTCCCGGGCGTTTTCCTGCAGGGCGGCGTACATTTTTTGTTTTTGTTCGCCGGTTAACTGCAGCGCCTGTTCAATAACGCCCCGGTGCTCGTATGCATATTCCTGTAAAAATTCCTGGTAAGAATAATTTGAGAGCGCATACAACATGATGCCTTTGGTGAATTTGGCATAAAAGTTAGGATCGCGGTCGTCGAAAGTACCGTAGTTATATACCATATCAACGCTGTGGGCGCTGTCGGTAACCCGCAGGGCCGTATGACCAAATGTTGAATACAATTCAACGCCCGGGCTGCAGGTAAGCAGACTGATGCGCAAATGACTTGTATCGGGTTGGGCTGCGGCAGCGCAACAAATGAGCAGGAAAAGATATGGCAGTAAATTACGGAGTTTCATCGGTCAGCGTTTAAAACAAGTTACAGGTTGCAAGTTCCAGGTTTCAGGGCCTTTTAATCCCTTGCAACCCGAAACATGTAACCTGTAACGGTTATTATAATGAAAGGCCATCTAATAAATCAACAGCCTTTTTTTATCGTCTGCTATAGTTCGGCGCTTCTCTTGTAATTTCAATATCATGCGCGTGGCTTTCTTTCATACCGGCATTGGTAATGCGAACAAACTGTGCCTGTTGTAAAGCTTTGATATCTTTTGCACCGCAATAGCCCATACCAGATCTAAGGCCGCCAACGTATTGGTAAACGATCTCACTCAGGTTTCCTTTGAAAGCCACCCGGCCTTCAATGCCTTCGGGTACATACTTTTTGATATCAGCTTCCACATCCTGGAAGTAGCGGTCGCCACTACCTTGGCTCATAGCGCCGAGTGAACCCATACCACGATATTGTTTGAATTTCCTTCCTTCATAAATTATGGTCTCGCCAGGGCTTTCTTCGGTTCCGGCAAAAATGCTACCCATCATTACCATGTTAGCACCTGCGGCCAGCGCTTTCACCATATCACCGGTATAACGGATACCACCATCGGCAATTAATGGAATACCTAACTTATTTAAAACAGAAGCAGCTTCCATAATAGCAGTGATCTGCGGAACACCAGCTCCTGCAACGATGCGGGTGGTACAAATTGAACCGGGGCCAATACCCACTTTTACTGCATCGGCACCTGCTTCTGCCATTGCTTTAGCGCCGGCAGCTGTACCAACGTTACCAGAGATAACCTGCAGTTTTTTAAAGTTCTTCTTCAGGGTTTTCAACGCATCCAGCACGCCTTTACTATGGCCATGTGCACTATCCAGACAAACTACATCAACCCCTATTTGCTGCAACGCAGCAGCCCGGTCGAGCAGATCGCGGGTAATACCCAGCGCAGCACCTACCAATAAACGCCCATAAGAGTCTTTTACTGCATTGGGATAGCTCACTACCTGCAAAATATCGCGGTAGGTGATCAGTCCAAACAAGGTACCGTCTTTTTTAATGACCGGTAACTTTTCAATTTTATGTTGTTGTAAAATCTTTTCTGCTTTTTTAAGCGTGGTACCCTCAGGAGCGGTAATGAGGTTTTCGTGGGTCATTACCTCACTTACAATGCGTTTATTATCAGTCTCGAAACGCAGATCTCGATTGGTTAAAATACCAACCAGCTTTTTATTATTATCAACGATGGGAATGCCACCGATGCGGTTTTCTTTCATTAGCCGTTGAGCATCGGCAATGGTGGCTTCTTCATGTAGCGTTATAGGGTCAAAGATAATCCCCGCTTCACTTCTCTTCACTTTCCGCGCCTGTTCAACCTGCTTTTCAATGCTCATATTCTTATGCAGAATACCCAAACCGCCTTCACGGGCCAGGGCAATTGCCAGATTGGCCTCGGTTACCGTATCCATGGCGGCCGATAACATGGGAACATTTAGCTTAATATTTTTGGTAAGCCAGGTGCTTATATCTACTTCTCTTGGTAGTACTTGTGAATAAGCGGGGACTAGTAAAACGTCGTCGAACGTTAAACCTTCACCAAAAAACTTACTTGACTGGGGGGATTTTTTCTGTGGAGCACTATTTCTTGTTGCCATGTGCAAAGATAGGACGGCTCAACAATACACTCCAAATGAAATTTTAATGACCTCTTTTCACATTTTATGATAAAATAATTAGTATTTTAGCGCTAAACTTATTAGTCTATGTCTACGGCCGGTAAAAATCTGAAATATCTGCGCAAACTACGCGGGTGGACCCAGGAAGAATTTGCCACCAAACTACAGATCAAACGCTCCTTACTAGGTGCTTATGAAGAAGAGCGGGCAGAACCACGCATCGATGTTCTTGAACTCGTTGGTGAATTGTTCAAACTCACCCTGGATGATCTGTTACTGAAAGATCTGGCAGACAGTAAGGGAAATTACCTGGCCAAACGACGCGCTCAAAAACTAAGCGCTGGGACCAATGAAATACAGTTTGTTCCCGTAAAAGCAGCAGCCGGTTATCTCGCGGGGTATGCTGATCCGGAATTTATTGATGAACTGAACACCTTCACCCTTCCCATGCTGGCGCCCGGTCAATACCGCGCATTCGAGATCGTGGGAGATTCTATGTTACCAACCCCAAGCGGTTCTATTATCGTAGGCGAAAAGGTGGAAGACATCAACGATGTTAAGAACACCTTCACCTATATAGTTGTATCGCGCAACGAAGGCATTGTGTACAAAAGAATGATGAAGAATAATCGTTCCAAGAACAAATATACCCTTGTTAGCGACAACCCTACCTATCAGCCCTATCAGGTAAATGGCGAAGACATAATAGAGGTATGGAAAGCCACGATGATCATTGGTAAGGCCAATGCACAACCGCACTGGAATGTGAATCAACTGGCCAATGTAGTAAATACATTACAGGAGCAGGTGAGTTATCTTAAGAAGAAGATAAACTAGGTATAAAAACAGCTAATACATTTCAAACTAATTGTTCCCGATTACTGTGCCTTGCTTCGATAAAGCTTTGGCGGTACACAATCACTAAGTGTCATCGAAGCAAGGCCGGTTACCGGTCTCCACGCACTCATTCATCGAGCCCTTTTATTCACCCGCTGCCCCACTTAACTGGGTAACTGTTTACCAACCAGCAGACAACCGGTATCCGGTAACTGGAAACTGAAAAGAACTTCTTATATTTATCAATAATTTAAGCGGTTTGTCTACGCGCGACCAGACATTCCCACCAGTAATTTGTCATATTTCCTTATCTACTTAAATGGTTAGCAGGAATCTGGCTAACCCGTCTGCATTATTCAATACCATGTAAATCCGGTTGAGATCCATTCAACCTGATAGCAGCTATACCTCTTGTTAAGCGCACAGCGCGTAGATTTTGTTTACAATTGGGTAACTCTATTGGCGCATCAATAAAAGGTATTTATATGACCCATATTCAACAGGCAAATCCGGCTATTAAAGCCACCCTTACAATAACCTATGCCTAAAGGCCTGGTTATTATATTAACATTCTTTATTTATACCGGGTTAAAGGCACAACCTAAAATAACCCAGGCTATTTCCGTTGCCCAGGCGCCCCGGATCGACGGTTCATTAGAGGACTCAGCCTGGCAAAATGCACCCGTAGCTGTTGACTTTATTACCAACACACCCGTGTATGGTAATCCAGCTACTGTAAAAACAACAGTGCGCATCTTGTATGATAACAATGCTATTTACATAGGTGCTTACCTGTATGATGATCCGGCTGAGATCAGGCGCCAATACACCCCCCGCGATAATTTACAAAAGGCGAACGTTGACTATTTTTCTGTTTTCCTCGATACTTATAAAGACCGGCAAAATGCTTTTCAATTCCTGGTAACTGCCCGCAATGTACAAACAGATGCACGCGTAAGCGCTAATTACACCGCTACTGAAGGCATGTATGGTGATATAAGCTGGGACGCAGTATGGGAAAGTAAAGTAGGCGCTCGCCCCGATGGCTGGACCGTTGAAATGCGTATCCCGCTTTTTTCCCTTCGCTTCTCACGTAAATCGGCCGCCGACTGGGGCATACAGTTCATGCGCTTTAGCCGGCGCTTCAATGAAACTTCCTTCTGGAATCCGGTAAACCCTGCCGTTAGCGGTTTCGCCAATCAGTTTGGTGATATTACCGGATTGAATAAACTGGTACCACCCTTACGATTGAGCTTCTCCCCGTATGTTAGCGGCGGCTACCGGCAAACACCTCATAACAACGTTGCACAACAAACAGAAACGCTTAAAAGCGGGGGCATGGATGTTAAATATGGCATTAACGAAAGCTTCACCCTCGATGCTACTTTAATACCCGACTTTGGTCAGGTGGTTTCAGATAATGTCATCAATAATATCAGCCCATTCGAGATCAGGTTCCGGGAAAACCGTCCATTTTTTACTGAGGGTACCGAACTCTTTAATAAGGCTGGCATCTTTTACTCACGCCGCATTGGTAAAACACCTGATAAATATGATACCCTGCAAAACAAGATCAGTTCGGGTGATCTAGATGGCTACCAGCTTTTAAAAAACCCCTCGGTAACCAGGTTATATAATGCCGTGAAGTTTTCGGGCCGAACAGCTGGCAACCTGGGCATAGGTGTCTTTAATGCCGTTACTGAAAACGTAAAAGCCACCCTGCGCAATCGCGGCACCGGAAAAGATTCTACCGTAATAACCGAACCGCTTACCAATTACAATATTGTGGTGATAGACCAGGCATTGAAGAACCGGTCGTACATCACTTTTACCAATACCAATGTGCTGCGAAATGGGCATGAACGCGACGCCAATGTTACTGCTCTGGATGTTGCCCTGTACGATAAGGCCAACCGGTATGGCCTGGTGGTAAAACCAAGGTATAGTATGGTAGATGTAGCCGCTGGCATGTACGATGGCTTTTCCAATTATCTGGAGGCAGGCAAAGTTAGCGGCAACCTGCAATTCTCTTACATTAATGAATTGAGAACAGCCCAATATGACCCCAACGACCTGGGCTTTCAGTTATCGCCCAATGCCTTTTCCAATACAGGTTCAGTCAGTTATAATATATATCAGGCAACCCCTTCCTTTTTAAACCAGCGCTATAAAATAGTAGTGAACCGGGATTATCTGTTCAAGCCATTTGCTTACCAGAAAACATCTTTCCAGGCCTCCTCATCGTGGTTGTTTAAAAACTTCTGGCACCTTACACTCACTGCCGATATAGCTCCCTGGTGGTATAACGATTTCTTCGAAATGCAAACGCCTGCCAGCCTGTTTCAAACACCCAGACAAACCTTAAAACGGTCGCCCTATTACAACCTGTTTATAGAAGGCAATACTGATAATCGCAAACCATTAATTGTTAGCTGGCTTATTGGCGGTGCAGAGGGCCCTTTGCCCAACGATCCGTTTTATGGTCTTCAGCTGGCTGTACGATACCGGTTCAGCGACAAGCTTACATTGGAAATGAGTTATAAACGCCAATACGATAATGGTCAGTTTGGTTATGCGTTCGTACGCGATCCGGTTACGAAGGCACCCCTACTGGCCAGACGCAAATATGCCGATGTAACGGCCATTTGCAGCGGTGTGTACAATTTTACCTCGCGCATGAACCTTTCTTTCAGGGCGCGGCATTACTGGAGCCGATTACAGAACACCAATCTGTACACTATTCACAACGATGGATACTGGGCAGCGCGTTACGATCTGGAACCAGGTGATTACAACATCAATTACAATGCCTTTAACCTGGATGTGTTCTATACCTGGGATTTTCGGTTGGGTAGCCGGTTAATAATTGGCTGGAAGAACTGGCTGGGTAAAGATTATGAATATGCCCTTAGCGCTAATAACTATAAATACTACACCAATAATGCCCGGCAGTTGTTCAGCACCCCGCATGGTAATGAACTCACTGTAAGATTCATTTACTTCCTAAACTATCAGCAGTTAGAGAAAAGAAATAAGAGGTAATAAGTAGAATACCCGTGAATGGTGAATGGGCAAACGTGAAACGGCAAACGGCAAACAGCTCGCGACTGTTGAGATTTATAATTATCTTGCGACGCTTAAATTTTTCTGCCTTCTGCCTTCTGCCTTCTGCCTTCTGCCTTCTGCCTTCTGCCTTCTGCCTTCTGCCTTCTGCCTTCTGCCTTCTGCCTTCTGCCTTCTGCCTTCTGCCTTCTGCCTTCTGCCAAATTACAATTCGTAAATATCCTTTGCCACTCGAAATGTATTGCAATGCGCTTCCACAATAGTTTTGATATCGGGCGAATATCCGCCGCCCATGGCCACTACACAAGGAATGCCGAGTTGTTTTAGTTGCGAGAATACCATTTCATCGCGTCGCCGGCAACCTTCTATACTAACTTTCAGTTTACCAAACTTATCGGTCGATAGAATATCAACCCCTGATAAATAGAAGGCAAAATCGGGTTTTAATTGCTCCAGCAAAGTGAACAGATTGCTTTGAAGCAGGCTTAAATACAGGTTATCATCGGTACCATCGTTCAACGCAATATCGAGATCGCTTTTTTCTTTATGGAACGGATAATTGTGAGCGCCATGCATACTGAATGTAAACACGCGGGGTTCATGTTCAAAGATCCTTGCCGTACCATTGCCCTGGTGCACATCGAGATCGATAATAATGATCTTATGCGCCTTTTCTTTTTTAAGCAGATAATTGGCCGCCACGCCAAAATCATTCAACAAACAAAACCCCTCTCCCCTGTCAGCAAATGCATGGTGGGTACCACCCGCTACATTCAATGCTACGCCATGTACAAAAGCATGGTAACAACAGTCGATGGTACCCTGAGCGATCACCAGCTCCCGGCGCGTTAACTGGGGCGATTGCGGAAAACCAATATGCCGCTGTTCGCGGGCCGATAAGGTTTGCTGGTGTAATCGCTGCAAATATGCTGCGTCGTGAGTCCACAATACTATTTCATCCGCACAAACTGCTGGTGAAAATAAATTATGGGTTGTTATGGTGCCTTCATACAATAATTGTTCAGGTATCAGTTCATATTTAAGCATAGGGAACCGATGTCCTTCGGGCAGCGGATGTGCATATATAGGATCAAATGCGATCTTAAGTATCGGGGGTGTAGGGCTCATTGCAACTGTACAATATTGTCGTTTACGATGGCAAATACATTTTCTTCCTCTTCAGGCCGTACCAGCGCAATACCCGTAAACCGGCTGAATGCGGGCAGCACACAAAACGCCCTGGCAAAGTAAAAACAGGGAAAGCTCAACGATTGTTTGGCACTGCCTCTTATTCGAATACCGGGATGGATATGACCTGAGAAAAAATAATCAGTATCGCTGGGGATTACATTATCCAGTTCGTGCCGGAACCTGAACACGCCGATCTGTAATTCATCGTCTGTAACATGAATATTACATTGTTTGTACCAGCTTTCGTGCAGAATATCGTGATTGCCTTTGACCAGGTGAACAGGCAGGTCGGGAAAATCGTGCCGCCACCGTTGAAACAGTTCCAGTTCCTTGTTATGGTGGCTGTGAAAAAGATCGCCTACCACTATTATTTGCCGGGGTTGAAAGTATTGTAAGAGGTGTACGAGCCGTTGCAGGTCTTCTTTATATACGGCCTGGGGCACAGCTATGCCCGATTTGCGAAAATGTCCCGTTTTGCCAAAGTGAAGGTCTGAAACAATAAGGGCTTTTTCTTCTTCCCAAAAAACACTTCTGTGTGCTGATAACCAAAGTTGTTGTCCTAATAGTTTATACGAAACCGGCGCCTGCATCGTGATCAGAATTATAAATAAATATCCATTGCAAGGTATTCTAAAATGCAGTGCGCACCATCAATTAAAATCCTTCAAAAAACAGGGATACGCGTTTCTATTTACAGGGGATTTTTACAGCAATGCCCCGATGGTAGTACCATCGGGGCATTGTATTATAGGAGGAAAATTCTTTTAGTGTTTTCCCTTTACCTGATTCTCCAGTTCTTCCAGTTTTTGTTGCTGCGCCTGCAACAGTTTGCTTTGTTCCTGAATAAGTATTTCCTGCTTCTCCTGTTTCTTATTCTGCTCAATCACGTATAAGGTCAGCTCTTCAATTTTCTTTAATAGGGCAGCCTGGTTGTTGCCGAGGTCGATACCTTCTTTGTTAACTTCCTCTGCAGAAGGGACTTCAGGCAGGTGACCGTATTGTTTAACATACTGTTCTACTTCACTTAAAGGACGTAAGGGGTAATTGGAATGAAAAACATAGTCGGGCCAGGGGTTAACGGCGTCTACTTTTACCTTACGCGTACGAATACCCAGTTCAACAAAAAGTTTGTAATCTGGTGGGTTATTTAGAATAGTACCAATACATACGGCTCCATTATCTGAGATCCGCATTTTTTCAGACCAGCCGCCGGCATTAAGGTCATTTGCAGAACCAAACCGTAATCCGTTAGACGTACTGCCATACTTCCAAATAACAGCATTGCCACCCCACATTTGTACAAATCCATCTAATTGATCATTGGTAGAAGCAGCAATATTTCCTTCAGAAACATGCAATTTTGAGGCTGGATTGGTTGTACCTATACCAACAAAACCAAAATCAGCTATAGTTAGCCTGGTTTGCAGCGGGTCGCCGATAACACCCCTTGGTTTGTTTTGAAATTCGACCCTGGAAGCATAATCACCCAGGTCAGTAGCTACAATTCTAAAGTTAGCCGGGTTGGTGCCAGCATCAAACGTGGCTATTTCAAAAGCACATTGTGCCCCAGGCATACCGGCCCCATTGGTTAAACGCAATACAGGACCTAAAGCCCCGGTCTGAGACTTCATTATTTCAAGGAAGGGAGTAAAAGAGGAGGATGAAGACATCCACCTATTACCATTCCATTGGTAAATAGGTTGAGCAAGAACAGAATGGCTGCAAATAACAAAAGCCATTAGATTAATGGCTAATAAGACATGGTTTTTTCTCATAATTCTAAAATAGAAATGGGGTTACCCGTTGTTTAAAGAGATAATTGCTAAAATAATAGGGTTTTTTGTTTATTTCACTCAGAATTTAATATTCGCGTAGTTTTTGTCAATAACTGCGCAAATTAATCAATAGCCGTGTAAATGCAGCGGTCAGCCGTAGCAAAAGAGAATGCTGATCAACGTACAGCAAGTGCTTACGCGATCAATTGTTTAATTGTAAGGCGGTAAATAGTTGGGCAGGATTGGCAGTTGTGCCTTCGGGCGGGATAAGGAGGGTAACATGTTTACCGGAGCAATTAATCGATCAGTTTGTTTCGCATACCATACATGATGAGGCCAGCGATGGTTTTGGCGCCTACCTTCGATTTCATGTTTTGGCGAATTGTTTCAATAGTCCGGGGGCTCAGGAATACTTCTTTTGAAATTTCCTCGGTGGTTTTATCGGCCGCCAGCAACTTGAGGATCTTGATCTCTTTTTCGGAGAATTTGACGGGATTGGGGTAGAACTGCCGGACCTGCTTTTTAGTTTGCAATTTCGACAGTACTGCTTTGTTTACAAGATCATTAAAGTAAAAGTCATCGTTCATGCAGGTGAGTATGGCCTGATATATCTCTTCAGGGTCAGAGGTTTTAGTGAGGTAAGCGTTGGCGCCCATTTCCATCATCTTGGTGATCATTTCCTGTTCATCATACATGGTAAGTACAACGATCTTTACATCGCTGTATTCTTTACGTAGTATACCAATAGCGTTCACCCCATCTACTTCGGGCATACGAATATCCATCAGTAAAACATCCGGTTTTTTGATCTGCATTTTATGCATCAGATCTTTACCATCTTCGGCTTCCCAAAGGATCTTCAGGTACTCTTTTCCTTTCAGAGCCATCTTAATGCCGTCGCGAAAAATTTTGTGATCGTCGGCAAGTGCTACTTTAATAACCAGTTCAGTGCTCATAATGGGTAAGGTTGGCTTATTAATGGGTTATAAGTTGTTCCTTTTTGGTACAATACGCCCTACCGTTTTAACCCCTTAATAGTGTTTTCAATACGTTTGGGGCCCTAACCTTGCGGCAATATCGTATAAAAAAACGATTCTAATCACTTTGTAAACGTTAGTTTACCAGGATCAATCGAAATAGTACCAGTTTGGCTACGACGCTTTTACGTGTTTACCGGTAATTCCCGAACTTTTAAAATTGAGCGTTTCCGCTATTGCGAACTGGCAGGTAGCCGATTATTTTTGTTTCGAAGTTGATTGATAAGGTATGGCAACCTTAAAACATCCAATATTCTGATACCGTCCTTAAAAAGTATTTCCAACGATCTTATGAATGCCGCCTGTCAAATCCAATATCAGTCAACTTCTTTCTTTTTGTTTTAACCACGTCTACCAATATTCACTTACCTCATCCTGGTCAATACAAAATCAACTACTCCTCGAAAACATAGTTCTATCGATACCTGTTTTAAATCAGTTGTATTGCAATTAAGTCAGCCGGTAAATAAGAAAAGGAAATTATTACTGCAAGAGCTGCGACTTACTGTGCCCCGTTTTTAAAATCCGCCACGCTACTTAAGCACTAATCCTACGATACTTAAGCAATTACACTTATTCACACATGTGAATAACCATTCTCCAGGAGTAGGTTATACGAACCTTCGCAATAGTAAATATACGGTATACAACAAGAAAAAATCCCTCATTTTATATCGTATTACTTCTTAGAAGTTCCCCTCAGAACGCAGGCCCATAGTGCATTTCGAGCAAAATTACAGCATTTATAGGTGCTCGCAACCCGTTGTATATCTTTTTTTTTGGAGGTTTCTTTCTACTCGGAACCACTTTTTACAACCTCTAAAAACTTACTACTATGATGCAGACTGAACTACTCACTAAACGTAACATTGCTACTATTGGTGAAGAAATTACCCATGAATTAGGCGCTGAACTGGTAAACAACTATCGTAAGGCTAATCCGAATGATGTACAAGGTTACATTATTGGCAAGGAAATCCTGACCCAGATCCTGGCTCAACCAGGTTGTGCAGGCATTCAGTTTCACAATGCCATCAACGAAGTTGGCCAGAAAACCCTGGTTTACGTAGGTCTTGATCAAAATGGCAAACAACTGATTAACTACACCGTAGTTACTGAAGACGCCCAACTTCAAAAACAAAAAGGCATTGTTGCTGACAGAAGCATCCCCTCTCCTTCAGGCGACGATCCATTTTTCGGGGATGACACATGGTTTATTATTGATTAAATAAACCTGAATCTCTATATTTGAGGTAAAGCGGCCTGATATAGAGAGTTTTTTCTTACATATCAGTTTATATTCTTCACTATTACCCGTAATTCTCTTTCTTGTCTTTTTAAGACAAACCAAAAGGAAGGAATTATGGGTAATCTTTATTTACTCGCTTTACTCATTCCTGAATGATATAATACTTTTAAACCTGTCTGCCAAGCTCTTCCTGAGCACCTATACCCTGGTGGAGTTTTTTCTCTTCAGTTATTTTATCTGGCTCATTATTGAAGGCAGGGTGTTTAAAAAAGTCATCGCCACTGTTTCAACATTGTTTATTATATTTATCTGTTATTACTTTTTTACCACCAAGTGGAATTTTTTTGATTCAGTACCAGTAGCTTGCGAATCAATTTTGATCTTTACATTTTCTCTATATTATTTATTCGAGCAAATAAACAAACCCAGGGTGCTGTTCATATATAATACATCCATGTTCTGGGTCATACTGGGCTTCCTGGTATACTTAGCCGGGTCTTTTTTTATCTATACCTTCGTAGACGAGATTGATAGTAGAGACATCGGGAAATTTTGGTTCATCACATTCATATTCAATACCATAAAAAATCTTTTCTTTAGCATTGCTTTTTCGCTGAGAGAGGCAAAGGACAAAAGCAGTTCCAGTCTGTCCGCATACGATAATTTTTTTAAAAACCCCTATAACCCATTATAAACCCGGCTTCTCACATACTAATGATCTTGCTGCAGGTTGCACATGGCACCAGCCAGTTTCCCATGGTACTTTATTTTGGCACCATTGGCATGCTGGTTTTAACTATAGGCCTCATCGTTTTCATTATTTTCCATCAACGTAAGGTTATCAGGTATCAAATGCAGTTACAGCATTTGGAGCAGGAACAGCAGAAAATGTTGTTGAACGCCTCTATTCGCCTGCAGGAAGAGGAACGGCAACGAATTGCAGCCGATCTACACGATGATGCCGGCCCACTGCTGGCCACGGCGCGTTTATACCTGAACGAGAACCTGGTGAACCTCGATAAAACCGCCCAGCTGCAAAGCATTTACAACGCCAAACAGATCATAGACGACACCATACAGTTGATACGTAACATTTCACACAGCCTGATGCCACCCACTCTGAAGAACTTTGGGTTGGAATCGGCCGTGAACGATCTGTTTCAGAAGATCAGCGGTTCGGGCAGCATGAACGCCAGCTGCCGTTTTCATGATTATCGCGAACGCCTGCACGCAGACCAGGAATTGATAATTTTCAGGGTGATACAGGAATTGGTGAATAATATTCTAAAGCACAGTAATGCCAGTTTTATTCACCTGACCCAAAACCTGAGTGGTAATAAATTGTATATTCGCCTCCATCACGACGGCCGGGGTATTACCCAGGCCGATTTTGATAAGCTGAATAAGAGCAATGTGGGTTTGGGTTTAAAAAACATTCAGAGCAGGTTGAAGCTCTTACATGGGCGAATTTATTTCGAAAAAGACATATCGCAAACATACTATAAGGTTACTATCGAAATTCCCCGGTTGGAGGAAGAAGCGGTAGCACCACAATTATAGAAATATTGGTTCATATTTTGTTGATAAGGGCTACTATCTTAAGATGCGGACCGGAATAAGTGTTTATACTAACGAAAGAATGCAATACCCCCTGAATACCTAAACACTGAAGAATTTTAGTAATTTAGTTTTGCCAATATCAAAAACAGATGGGACCTATAAAAGTGGCTATAGCTGATGACCACAAGATATTCCGTAAAGGAGTTATATTGTCGTTAAGGCCTTATACAAACATCAAGTTCGTACTCGAAGCAGAAAACGGCCAGGAACTGTTGGACAATTTACCAACAGCCCCTGAACAACCTGATGTTATTTTAATGGACCTTCGCATGCCCCTGAAAGATGGCATCGAAACTACCAAGGTAATTGCCCGCCAATATCCTAATATACATGTTATTGCGCTAACCATGTATGAAGATGAGCGGTTTGTGAGCCATATGATGGAAATTGGCGCTAATGGTTACCTGCTCAAAAGTGCCGACCCTTCTGAGATCAAGAAGGCCATTATGGAGGTAATGAGCAAGGGATACTATCTGAACAATTTTGTAAACAGGATACTATTAAAAAAATCACACGCCCGGGTTAAGGTGGTGCCCAGCTTAAACAGCGAAATCACCCTCAGCGACCGCGAACGGGATGTGATCAAATATATTTGCATGGAGTTTACCGCCCATGAAATTGCACAAAAATTAGAGGTTAGTCCGAGAACTGTTGAGGCTATCAAAGACAGGTTGATGGAACGCTTTGGAGCTAAAAACACGGCTGGCCTGGTATTTTTTGCAGTTAAGAATAACCTGATTGATTAAACTCCCGGCAATCTTTGACAAATAACGACTGAATTATTATTTGTTTAACGCATAACAGCCGGCATTATGTTGAATACCCTTTTTCGCAGCATCAAAAACAATAGGCCCCCTATGAAGAACCGGTTTGGCCCTGAACTCTTAGACCATGGTAGAAACCGGTGGAAGTATATTTATTGCCCTGGCGCTGGTAGTAATACTGCTGGCATTACTACCCATATGCCTACTCTATGTTCGTAAGGTAGCAGCCTCTGCTCTACTTAACGTGCTGAAACTCCTTTGCTTTTTTGTAATCTGTCAATACCTCGCATTCTATTTTATTCAGCCTGGCTTTGCGGCGCTGCATTCCGGTTTTAAACTCACCCAATTTACGCTAGCATATTACCTGTTCAATTTATTGATGGCCGGTACCCAGGGAAAAAACCTGTTGAAGATGGTGCTGGTGTCCTTTCTTTCAATAACTATTACCATTTACGCATTAAAAGGGATTACAGCTTATAACGATGTGCTGACCGTATTACAGGCAGGTATCCTTACCGTGCTGGCCATTGTGATCTTATTGCAACTGATCAACAACCGGCATATTGTATTGGCCAGTGAACCCGCTTTCTGGATTGCCGGTGGATTGCTATGTTATAATGGAATGGTTGTATTGATGGAAGCCATTGCAGGCAGTCGTTCAAACCTGTCGCAACAAATACAACAGGAAATAGCCTTTATCATAACGCTGGCCGATATGTTGCGTATGGCATTTTTTATAGTGGCTGTTTGTGTTGCTGGTAAAAGGAATGACAACAAAAACAACATTCGGGATGAACAACCGCTGCCTCCCCTCTTCCCCACACAAGGAACCAGGCGAACGATCAAATATTAGATGGTCATTTCGGGAATGTCGCCTTCAATGATCAGTTTGCCTAATGTTTTAACGCGGATCTCATCTACGGTTACACCGGGTGCCCGTTCAATCAGTTTAAAACCGCCCTGAGGCAATACATCGAGCACCGCCAGGTCGCTTACGATCCGTTTAACACATTTCACTCCTGTTAACGGTAAGGTGCAGTTGGGCAATACTTTTGATTCCCCTTTGGGGTTGGTATGCATCATAGCCACGATAATGTTTTTGGCGCTGGCTACCAGGTCCATGGCACCGCCCATGCCTTTTACCATTTTACCGGGGATCTTCCAATTGGCAATATCCCCATTCTCTGAAACTTCCATGGCTCCCAGCACTGTCAGGTCAACCTTACCAGCCCTGATCATACCAAAGCTTTCTGCACTATCAAAAAAAGCACCGCCCGGGATCACAGTTACAGTTTCTTTACCGGCATTTATGAGGTCGGCATCTATTTCTGATTCAACAGGGTAAGGCCCCATGCCCAGTATGCCGTTCTCAGACTGCAACATAATGGAAATGCCTTCCGGAATATAATTAGATACCAGGGTTGGAATGCCTATACCCAGGTTCACATACATGCCATCTTTCAACTCCCGGGCAATTCGTTTTGCAATACCGTATTTATCTAAAGCCATTGTAGTTTGTTGTTTGAAGTTTGTAGTTAGTTGGGCTCACTTCTTACTTCCCATTGATCTGAACAGTTTTTCTTTCAATCCTTTTTTCATAATCAGCACCCTGGAAGATCCGGTGTACATAAATACCGGCTACATGAATATGATCGGGGTCCAGTTCACCAGGCTCAACCAGGTGTTCTACTTCAGCAATGGTAATGTTACCTGCTTTGGCAATAGAGGTGGAGAAATTGCGGGTAGCTTTGCGGAAAACCAGGTTACCATAACGGTCACCCTTCCAGGCTTTTACAATAGAAAAATCGGCATGCAGCGCGTATTCCATCAGGTACATTTTGTTATTGAACTCACGCACTTCTTTCCCAATGGCTATTTCAGTACCATAGCCAGCCGGAGTATAAAAGGCCGGGATGCCCATACCGGCCATCTGAATACGGGTAGCCAGCGTTCCCTGGGGTATTAGATCAACTTCCAGTTCACCACTTAACAACTGCCGTTCAAACTCGGCATTTTCACCCACATAGGAGCTCATCATTTTTTTTATCTGGCGGGTCTTGAGGAGTAAGCCCAAACCGAAATCATCGACCCCGGCATTATTGGAGATACAGGTGAGGTTCTTTACGCCTTTGCGTACCAGTGCAGCAATACAATTTTCTGGTATTCCACATAAACCAAATCCACCCAGCATAATGGTAGCATTATCCTGAATGTCGGCAATGGCGTCATCGGCATTGACAACAACTTTTTGCATAGCAAGCAATTTATTGATAAAAATAAGGAACTACCACCTATAGCCAAAACAACGGGAATAATTTATGGCTTGGTTTTATTATATCGCAGCATGGTATCCTTGAGCCTCCTTTTTCTGAAAGCATCTCTTCTGGCATTCATTGTTGCCGGTGCAATGGTTGATGGCACTGGTGCTGGCGTTATTACTTTTTTTGCACTATCAGTGGTTATACCTTTTGATTTGGCGCTATCGGCAGCAGCTGCCTTAGCACTATCAGCAGAAAACGTATCTGTTTTCGATTTTGCCGCTGTATCGAGCGCTTTGGGTTTGTACAAATTTTCACGAAGCCGGTTTGCCTGATTGGCCATGGAGTCAAAAATTTGCCGTGCAATGTCGGGCCGGCTCATATAAAATTTATAGCTCTTTATAAATTCGTCTTTCGTGATCTTATTAAGTTCAAATACCTGAGCGTACAGTTTAAAAGTCTCCACCTTCAGGTCTTTGGCAGAATCCTGGATAAACCCTTCCCTGAACCGTTCAGCCTGGATCATATCCAACATCACCTTCTGCATCTTTTCTTTTCCCATTACACCTTTTGGGATCTTGTCCTTATCTGTACAACTTACCAAACAACACACTATAGCGCTCAAACATACCAGTAATAGCCGGCTCATTTTAATTCCTGTTTATACGTATTGGAATTGGAGATATCTATCTTTTGTAAAATTTCCCTTGCTTTTTGTCTGTCTTCGGGCGTAGCCTTTTTAAATATCTTAATTAACTCCTGCGCTTTGCCCTGAAAAAAGAACTGCACGATCATGGTATTGGGAATGTCGTTGTTCATCGTATTGATCAAACTAAGGGAATTCAAAATGGCGTTGCGGCCTTCTGTTTCATTTTCATACATATAATCCATTCCCAGTCGGTAATAGCTGTAATACGTGTCGTGAATAAGGTTGTACCGGTTATTGGTCAGGTTCTCCGTTAACCAGTAGCGGTTACGCAATCCATCAAATGCTTTCCAGCCTGAAATATCTCTGCCTTCTGGGGCATTATTCACAATATTCATGGCTTTCTGGAAATAGGGATCGCCACCACGTAATGAGAAAGAATCGAAATCGAGCCCTATGATCATATAGGCGTAGTAAGCAAGAATGGCGGTAAGATTACCCACTAATGGGTCTGAGCCCGATACCCGGTTATCATTAAACTCAATGGACTGGTACTCTACATATTTAAACGTCACATTCTCATCTATAAAGTTGATGATGGGGCAATCGTAGTTGGTATTGTACACGGGGCGGGCAGCCTGTACCATAAGCTTAGCTTTGTACACATTCCCGCCTTGTGCCTCTAAACCATTCATCAGAAAATTACATACGATCTTCTCATTGGGTTGAAAAGTTTCCTTTGTCCATTTGCGGTTGTTCAAAAAATTATTGAGCGCCGCCTGACAGGTTTGGAACGCTTTCTTATCTGCCGGTGTACTCAGCTGGCGGGTGTCGATGGTAACACGGACTTTTAGCTCCTGGGCTAACAAACATACCGGCACTGTTACCATTATAAAAAATATGTATACAATCTTTCTACACATATAGCATGTTTACGATTCTATCAACGATATCTTTAGCTACTTGTTGCTTTGGTTTGCGGTCATAGGCAATCTCGTTACCGCCTTTTTCAAAAATAGTAACCTTGTTGGTATCATATCCAAAACCGGCGCCTTCATCGTTCAGAGAATTCAGCACAATAAGATCTGCATTTTTTGAGGCCAGTTTATCCAGGGCATACTGCCGTTCATTGGCTGTTTCCAGCGCAAAACCAGCCAGCAATTGTCCATTGCGTTTCAGCTGCCCCAGGCTTTTCAGAATATCCTTTGTTTTGGTAAGTTCAATGATCAGGGTACCGCTTGTTTTCTTGATCTTCTCCGGTGCGGTTTCAACCGGGGTATAATCGGCCACCGCAGCACTCATTACAGCGATATCAGCAGTAGCAAATTCAGCCATACAGGTATCATACATTTCACCGGCGGTTTGCACTTTATGAACATATATACCAGGACAAGTGGTCTTAACGGAAGAAGGGCCCAGCACCAGGTGCACTTCCGCACCCCGACCGGCCAGTTCCTCAGCAATGGCCACCCCCATTTTTCCTGAAGAGTGATTTCCTATAAATCGCACGGGATCAATAGGTTCATATGTTGGTCCGGCAGTTACCAGGGCTTTTTTGCCAGCGAGGTCTTTTTTACCAAAAATGTTGTTCTCGAGATAATGTATAATGGCTTCAGGCTCAGCCATACGGCCATCGCCAAACAAGCCACTGGCCAGTTCTCCCTTTTCAACAGGAATTATACGGTTGCCAAACAACTGCAGTTTTTGCAAATTACCCTGTGTAGCCGGGTGGTGCCACATATCTTCATCCATGGCAGGAGCCACCACTACGGGACAGGTTGCGGATAACCAGGTAGCTAACAACATATTGTCGCACATCCCATTGGCCATTTTTGCCAGGGTATTACAGCTCAGGGGAGCTACGACCATCACATCGGCCCAGCGTCCCAGCATTACATGGTTGCTCCAGGAATCGTTGTTTGCCAGTTCGCTGATAACTTCATTTTTTGACAATGTTGCCAGTGTAAGCGGCGATACAAATGCAGTGGCAGCAGGTGTTAATACCACTTTTACTTCCGCCCCTGCTTTTACCAGCAGGCGAACCAGTAAAATGGCTTTATATGCAGCAATACTTCCGGTAACAGCCAGTAATATCTTTTTGTCCTGGAACATAATTGGCTAAAATTAGGTCATTTGGGTTAAACAAAGCGGAAACCGGGGTAACCGGTTTATCAACAATAACATACCTACAACAGACTGGCTACCTGGGTATAAAACTAAAAAAGCGTCCCGATGTATCGGGACGCTTTCCATATATTTTTTATTACTGTATATTAGCTAAACAGGTCATCTTCGTTCTTACGATAATAGATCTTGTCGTCGAAAAACTCCTGGGTAGCCAGTAATGACGGGTTAGGCATACGCTCATAGGCTCTGGAGATCTCGATCTGCTCTTTATTCTCATGGATCTCTTCCAGGCTGTCGGTATGGCTGGCGAACTCTTCCAGTTTGTTATGTAACTCCTCTTTTAAAGAGATGTTGATCTGATTAGCCCTTTTAGCAATAATGGCAATTGACTCGTACACATTGCCGGTTTTTGCTTTAATGGCATTCAAATCTTTTGTTTCGGCCGTGTTAGCGGTGTTGGCGCTAATTTGTCTTCGTAATTTGCTCATTATTGTTGGCTTTAAGATTGTTTTTAGATAATGTCTCGTAATTCTCCACTTCTTTCTTCAAACTGCTTTCGGGGAAACGGTCCAAAAAATCATGGCATTCCGTAACCACCTGTTCAAAACGTGCCGGCTTCTTGTCTTCGATACTATTCATTGCAAATAAATAGTATGCTTTAATAACCTGCAATTTATATGCATCGCCTTTTTGCGAATCAGGAAAATCGTTCATCAGGCTGGTATAAGCGATCGCTGCCGCCCGGTAATGGCCCATATTATAATACAACAAGGCACTTCCCACTTCCTTTTCTTCCAGCTTTATGCGGCATTTATCCATGATATCAGACGCTTCCTTATTTCTGGGCGAATTGGGATGCGTATTGATAAACGTCTGCATCAAACCAATAGCTTTTTGGGTATTGGTTTGATCAAGCTCGGCTTTGGGTGACTGCCGGTAGTAGGTATAAGCCCGCATATACTCCATTTCTTCCGCTTTTACGCTGGAAGGAAACACTTCCACAAACTGTTTGAACAGGTTTTCAGCCTGCAGCCAGTCGTGCAAATAATAGGAGCAGTAGGCGTACTTATAGAACAAGTCCTCAAACTGCGGCTGCCCTTTCATAATGGGAAAGAGTTCTTCATATAATTGCGAGGCATAGTTATACTTTTTAGCAACATAGTATTTTTCTGCCATACGCAATTTATAGTCATAGTCGGTACTCTTCTGCACCTTAGAAAACTTGGAGCAGGACGCTACGCTTAGGGCTATTATTACAATTAATAAAACTGAACGCATAAAGTGGGCAAAGTTAAGGTTTTCCTGCAAATATGTATGGAAAGGAGTTGTAACCCAAAAACATCCCGTTAAGATAAATATAAATAATAATAAAAAACCCCGACGAAATCGTCGGGGTTATACTATTAGTTAAAGCAATTTAAGCTAAAGTACTTTTATTTTATCTGCCGCGACGCAAGTTCGGGTGCGGAGCAGGCACTGTGGTAGGACCTTCCTGACCAGAACCGTCCTGGAGGTCTACAGTGTTGCAATCGCCACCAGCTTCACCATATTTGAAGATGAAACGGTCTTGGCCAATGCCTTCTTTATCAACCAGGTAGCTGATAACGGCATTCACGCGATCCCAGCTTAACTGTTGTTCAGATTTGCTTGAAGAGCAATATCCGATAACAGCTATCTTACAATCAGGATTATTCTTGATTTGTGAAGCAGCTGCAGCCAGTAAAGCTTTAGCGTCGTTGCTTAATGCAACTGATTTTCCTTTGAAGGTAACGCTTGGTAAGTTTCCGATCTTGCATTTTCCTTTCAGGCCACCTTCTTCAATTAATTTTTGAAGAGAATCGCAACATGCAGGAGGAGGACATTTACCTACACCATCAGCGTCAACAGGTTGACATTGTGTTGGTGTAACCAGTTCCTTGTCTTTGTGGTCAGGAACGCCGTCACCATCAGTATCACGGCTAACACCATGGCTGTCAACAGGAGCGCCAGCAGGAGTGTTAGGCTCTTGGTCGAATTGGTCAGTGATACCATCGCCATCAGCATCATCCAAAACTGGTTTGGGGAGCTTCATGTGGCGAGGTTTGTTAACCTCGTTGTAAGCGTAATCCAAAGGATTCAGCCACCACAAAGGTTCAACAGCTTTGTTACCGAGTGCTACGTTGATACCAACAGAAAGGAAGTTGTAAGTGTCGAAGTCTCTTGATTGAGCAGTAGCAGTTGTTACACCAGCAACACCATTTTCCTGCCATTGGTTACCATCCAACAAGTCAGTTTTTGGAATGGTCATTTTGTCTTCGATAGCGAGGCTCAGCTTTTTGTTCAGTTTGAATTGAACACCAGCACCGAAATTGAAGATGAAGCGGAAAGGCTTGTCAAACAATTTAGGCTGACTTTCGTCAACTTGACCTTCAGTTTCATAACTTCCATCAAGTTTATCTTTCAGATCTTTCTTGATGTCTTTTCTGTTTTTGTAACCGAAGCCATCAGCAGTGTTGATGTATTTATTATAAATATCGGCAAACTCAGTAATATAAGGAGTGCTGCCATTCAGGGCATCGATCTTTGTGTCATAGATCATACCACCGAAACCACCGAAAGCATACACATTGAAGCTGCTTTTCGCCTTATGAAAACGAATGTTGCTCAATGTTACCACACCCTGAATGCTCAGGTCGTAAACATTCGTTTTATAGTTGTAGAACACATGGTCTGTAGCAGGATTGTATCCATTTGCAGCCCATGCAGGGTTTTTACCATAGAAAGAAGAAGGTTGGAAGTTCAAACCTTTGGTTGTTCCAAAGCCTAACTGACCTCTTAAAGAGAACACATAACCGAGGGCCTTACGGGCGTGAATAGCAGCGCCAAGACCGGGAAAACGGTTACGCACATCACCAGAAATGCCAAACGTACCTACCTGTAAGCCCAGCTCCCATTGGTTGCGGGGTTTAGCAGGGTAAGGGTAGTTGTTTGCCATAAACTCGGTGTGCTGAGGAAGCCTCTTAGAAGGTACAACAGATGAATCCTGTACGTCGTACGTACCACCCAACTGTGCGTGGGAGGCAGCAGATGCCAACAGGAACGATAAGCTTAGAATACTTACGTACTTTTTGCTTGCCATAACTAAATTTTATGTGAAGGATTAAGTAACCAGAACTCAGAATCTGTGCAAAAATATCAATTGACAGCTAACTACCAAATTTTTTTCCCCAACACAATGTGCATTATCTTGCTGTTTTTCACACAGTAAGATCATTGTAGAGCAAATTAAATGCCTCTTACGGATATACATTAATAAATAGTAATTTGCTCCTCTTATATTCCGCATGAAATTAGCACTAGCAATATTACGAGAAGAATTACCCGAATTTGAAAAGCAATTCCATGAAGCTGTAAAGAGCCAGGTCCCGCTTCTGAACAGGATTATGAGGTTTATTGTGAACCGTAAAGGCAAGCAATTACGCCCCATGTTTGTACTGCTTTCCGCCAAGTTATGCGGGCCTGTTAACGATACCACTTACCGGGCCGCATCCTTAGTAGAATTACTACACTCCGCAACCCTGGTTCACGACGATGTGGTGGATGAATCACTGGAACGTAGGGGATTTTTCTCTACATATGCGTTGTGGAAAAGCAAGGTATCAGTTTTGGTAGGCGACTACCTGCTGGCAAAAGGCATGCTCCTTTCCCTGGACCACGATGATTACCGCATTCTTAAATTATTATCCAATGCCATACGTGCGATGAGTGAGGGCGAGCTGTTGCAAATGGAAAAATCACGCACGCTTAATTTTGAAGAATCTACCTATTTCGAGATCATTAAAGGTAAAACGGCCTCCCTCCTGGCCTCCGCCTGTGCCTCCGGCGCCTGGAGCACCACCCAGGACGAGTCCATTACAGAAAAAATGAGATTATTTGGCGAAAAGGTGGGCATGGCTTTCCAGATAAAAGACGACCTCTTCGATTATGGTAATGAAGCAGTAGGGAAACCTACCGGCAACGATATCCGGGAAAAGAAACTCACCCTGCCACTTATATATACCTTACAGAACTGTGACCAGGCCACCCGCCGAAAACTGATATATATTATCAAAAATCAGAATAAAGACCCTCAAAAGGTTCAGGAGGTCATCAATATCGTGAAACAAACCGGTGGCATTAGCTATACTGAGAAAAAAATGTTTAGCTTCAGGGATGAAGCGCTGGCCATTTTGCACGAATTCGAAAATATAGAAATTCGTAATGGCCTTGAAGAACTGGTACGGTATACTACAGACAGAAAATATTAAGGCAAAAGATAACAAAGACTCAAGGCACAAGCCCTTGTGGCTTGAAACCTGGGATTTTTTATGGTACAAAAGAGATGGAACATACTGACCGCAGATGATGATAAAGTGCAGCAATTGTATGCCAGCCTTAAAATACATCCTGTTCTTTGTAAAATACTCACGCAACGATATTTAGAGAATTTCGATAAAGCAAAGCAGTTTTTTCGGCCCCAGCTGTCTGACCTGCACGATCCCTGGTTGATGAAGGATATGGACAAGGCCATATCCCGTATAAGCATGGCTTTTGACCAGCAGGAGAAAATACTCGTTTTTGGCGACTACGATGTTGACGGCACAACCGCCGTCTCTTGCATGTTGCGCTTTCTCCAAAAAGTGTATATAAGTAACAAAGTCGACTTCTACATCCCCCACCGTTATCGAGAAGGCTATGGCGTATCGAAAAAAGGGATTGACTTTGCTATTGAAAATGGGTTTACGCTCATTATTTCGCTTGACTGTGGCATAAAATCAATTGATCTTATTCAATATGCCCGGGAAAACGGGATCGATTTTATAGTATGCGATCACCATATGCCCGATGACATACTGCCACCGGCAGTTGCCATTTTAAATCCCAAGCAAAAAGACTGTGAATACCCATTTAAAGAATTGTGTGGTTGTGGAGTGGGTTTTAAACTGATCACCGCGCTGGCGCGGCATCTAAATCTTGATGAATCTGCGGCGTTTGAATACCTCGACCTGGTAGCCACTGCCATTGCTGCGGATATTGTGCCTATGACTGGCGAGAACAGGGTGCTGGCTTACTATGGGTTAAAAAAGGCCAATGAAAACCCCAATTACGGCATCCTGGCATTAAAGGAACTTAGTGGTGTTCAAAAGGAATTGTTTATAAACAGCCTGGTATTCATGATAGCCCCGCGGGTAAATGCCGCAGGGCGTATGGACGATGCCCGCAAGGCAGTGCAAATGTTCATTTCCAGCACCCCCCAGGAAGCATTGCAGTTTGCGGAAATGTTACATTCCGATAACACCGACCGTAAGGAAGCAGATAAAAACATAACAGAAGAAGCACTGGCCATAATTGAAAATGATGGACTGTTGCAAACCCGCAAATCAACAGTTGTTTTTCAATCACACTGGCATAAAGGCGTGGTAGGTATTGTAGCATCCCGTCTGATCGATTATTATTATCGGCCCACTATTGTACTAACACAAAGCGGGGAATATGTTGCCGGTTCGGCACGAAGTGTAGCAGGCTTTAACGTGTATGAAGCCATTCACCAATGCAAAGACCTGCTGTTAGGCTATGGCGGCCATTTTTATGCAGCCGGCATGACGCTGGCACTAGATAAGGTGGAAGCCTTTCGCACCCGGTTTGAAGAAGTGGTAGCTGCCACTATTACCCCCGAACTGCTGGTGCCTGAAATAATCATCGATGCCGAAGTGGAGTTCAAAGATCTTAAGCAACCCTTTTATAATATCATTCATCAAATGGAGCCATTTGGGCCTGAGAACATGCGGCCATTGTTTGTTGTACGCAATGTTACCGACTCAGGTTACTCTCGCATTGTAAAAGAACAGCATATAAAATTCTCCCTGCGTCAGGATAACATATTATTTAATGGTATAGGGTTTGGCATGGCTAAAAAGTTCCCCTTGCTTGAATCGAAAAAGCCCGTTGACGTTGTTTTTACCCTCGATGAAAATGAATGGAACAATGAAAAACACTTACAGCTCCGGGTTATAGATTTCAGGCTGTCAGAAGACAGGGATACCAATAATCAAAACGGTGCAATGAGTTAACCGCAGGGAGATGATCAAATTTGTAAAAACGGGCAAACGGGTGTCGTTATAAGCACCTTGAGTTTATGAACATTCGTTTGCATTTAGGCGGTTTTGAGATAATTTAACCCGTCAGCCTTAATAAAACGCCATAACAAACCTATCCCAAAAAGGTTTAGTATTTAAAATTTTATGCTACAATAATATCTACGGTAGTAAGAGTTTGCCATTATTATAATATTTTTACTATCCACCTGTAGCGTAGGGTGGGGTTTTTCACCTGCTACCAATGTTGTGATTGTATGAAAAATAACCAGGCACTGATTCCAGTTTATGATTTGGCCGCTTGTATTCCAGGTACCAATTTCATAATTAAAAGAACCGAAGGTAATTCTGTACCATCCTATTGGGCTATCCCGCATCGTCATACTGATTACAAGATCAGTTTTTTGCAGGAAGGCGAAGTAACGCATTATACCGACTTTGAAAAATATACTATAAAGGCGCCCGCATTATTAATGTTGGCCCCAGACCAGGTGCATCAGCAAACAGGAAACTCCTACTATAAGATGATGCATGTTTCCTTCAATAAAGAATTTCTTCTAACTGAAACACAGGGTGTACTTGCCTGTTGGGAATGTATGTTCAGCCAGGTGGTATTGCCTATTGTGAATAGAGAGCAATTGCAGGAGATCTCAGTTTATCTTGATCTGATGTTCCAGGAATTCAAAGATGACAAGCCACAAAAGGGCCTAATTCTCAAGAACCTGCTCAATGCCTTTATTATATGTGCAGGCCGCCTGGTAAATTGTAAAAGTGAAACTACTGCAGTGGCACCTGCCCCTGTAGTTACCATGGACTACTCACAAAACCGCATAGTACGTCAATTCAAATCACTCATCGATGAAAACTTTGTAAACGCTACCCAGGTAACGCAATACGCCGATATGTTATATGTAACGCCTGGCCATTTGAACGACCTGATTAAAACTGTCACAGGTAAAACAGCTAAACAAATTATTGACGAAAGGAGAATTCTGGAAGCCAAACGGTTATTATTCTGGGGCGAACACTCGGTAAAAGAAATTGCCGGGCGTTTGAACTTTGAAGATGATGCCTATTTCAACCGTTTTTTCAAGAAACATACTGGTAACACACCTGCCCTGTTCCAAAGACAAATCCGGGAAAAGTACAATTAATCCCCCAATAAGGTAAATTAAGTAAATCACAATCCTCATTACTTTTACAGGATGATTTTAATGGGCAGGTTATAAGATAATAGTTTAGCATTACCCAACAGAATGGCAACAGCTACCTGTTAATATACAGCAATCTACAACACGTTATAATTATTCTCCGGAAACCTGGAATCGTTTCTCGTACCTGACGCCAACTGATCCCGGTATACTGCTACCATCTGACCCTGCGCAGCAAGCTACTGCGCATTGAAGCCGCATGTAGTAACGACTTGCTTGTCCTTAACGATTTTTATGTATGTCTATTAAACCAAGTATGATGAAACCTTTGGATATCAAACAGTACAACAGCTGGGTAAAGTTACTAACAGCAATCAGTGTTGCAACAGTTTTATATAGTTGCGCTAATAGCTCTGCTACACCCGGTATGCCACAACAACCACCACCAGCATTACCGGTGGTTCCAGTAACTACCACCACAGCTACCACTTTCCGTGAATATCCTGCTTCACTGGAAGGAAAAGTAAACGTAGAGATCAGGCCTCAGGTAGAAGGCTATCTCGAACAGATTTTTGTAGATGAAGGCGCTTATGTAAGAATAGGCCAGCCCCTCTTTAAAATCGATGCACGCACTTATAATGAGTCACTGAACACCGCAAAATCGAGCTTACTGGCTGCCCAGGCCAACGTATCAAAAGCCCAGGTGGAAATAGATCGCCTGACGCCGTTGGTGGAGCACAATGTGATCTCCGATGTTCAGCTCAGAACCGCCAAAGCCGCTTACGATGCTTCAGTCGCTGCCGTTAAACAGGCAGATGCTGCAGTAGCCAATGCACAGATCAATGTCGGTTACACGTTAGTGAAAGCAACTGCCAATGGTTACATCGGCCGTATTCCCAGCAAAAAAGGAGCCCTTGTTGGTAAAGACGATGTACTGACCGTTCTTTCAGACATCAGTGAAATGTATGCTTACTTTTCATTGAGTGAGCCCGACTTTCTTTCTTTTAAAAACCAATTTGCCGGAAACAGCATAGAAGAAAAAGTAAAGCATGTACCAGCGGTTGAACTGGCCCTGGCCGACAACAGCGTGTTTGGTTCAAAAGGAAAGATCAGCACCGTAGAAGGACAATTCGATAAAACAACCGGCGCTATCAGTTTCCGCGCCACCTTCCCTAACCCGGGCGGGATCCTCCGCACAGGTAATACCGGAAAGGTTCGCATCCCGCAACAATTTGCCGATGCGATGATCGTGCCTATCGAGTCTACCTTCGAAGTGCAGGACAAAGTATTTGTTTTCATCGTAGGTGACAGTAACAAAGTGGCCAGCAAGCCCATCACCGTGGCAGGAAAAACAACTAACTATTATTTTGTAAAGGACGGTGTGAAAGCCGGTGACAAGATCGTGTTTGCCGGAGCTGGAAATCTGCAGGATGGTATTGCGATAGTACCGCAGCCAATTTCTGCCGACAGCTTGCTGAAAGCGAAACCTCTATAATTCACGAAGCAGGACGTAAGACGTAGGAAGGTCAGAGTTAACCTACTTTGACTACAGGGAGCTTTTGTGCCTGATGATACAAAACTTACCTCCTGCTTCCTGCCTTTACCGCAGAAAACAGACTTCAATTTCAAAAAAATTCCCTCATGTTAAAAAGATTTATTGAAAGACCGGTCCTATCAACGGTTGTATCAATCATACTGCTTTTGCTAGGCGGGCTGTCGTTATTCACGCTGCCTGTTACCCTGTTCCCTGATATTGCGCCGCCAAGCGTACAGGTAACAGCACTGTACCCAGGCGCCAACGCCGAAGTAGTAGCACGCTCCGTTGCCACTCCGCTCGAAGAAGCCATCAATGGTGTGGAGAACATGACCTACATGACCTCCAACTCCAGTAACGATGGTAGTATGACACTGACTGTATACTTTAAACAGGGCACCAACCCCGATATCGCTTCTGTAAACGTACAGAACCGCGTATCAAAAGCTGTAAGCCAGGTTCCTGCAGAAGTAGTACAGGCAGGTATCAGCACCCAAAAAGTACAGAACAGTATCATCATGTTCGTGGCGCTCAGCAGCGACAACAAAGAAAAATACGATGAGCTGTTTATCGAAAACTATATCAAGATCAACCTTATTCCCGAGGTACAACGTGTACCTGGTGTAGGTCAGGCCCAGGTATTTGGTACCAAGGATTATTCCATGCGTATCTGGCTGCAGCCCGATCGCCTGGCAGCCAATAACCTGTCGCCTCAGGATGTGTTGAATGCTGTTAAAGATCAGAACCTCGAAGCCGCTCCCGGCCGTTTGGGCCAAAGCAGCGCCGAAGTGTTTGAGTATGTGTTGAAATACAAAGGGAAGTCGAACCAGGGTGAAGATTATGAGAACATGATCATCAAATCAAATCCCGATGGTTCTATGTTGCGCCTGAAAGATGTGGCCCGCGTTCAATTTGGTTCTTACACCTATTCAACCAACGCGCGCCTGGATGGCACACCTGTTTCTGGTTTCGCCGTATTTCAAACTGCAGGTTCCAACGCCAACGACATCCTGACAGAAGTAGAAAGACTGCTGAAGAATTTTGAAAAAACGCTTCCAAAGGGTCTTAAAACTACAGTAATGTATAACTCCAAGGAGTTCCTCGATGCCTCCATAGATCAGGTACGGGAAACCCTGGTGATAGCCTTTATTCTGGTGTTCATTGTAGTGTTCATCTTCCTGCAGGATTTCCGCTCAACGCTGATCCCTGCCATAGCCGTTCCAGTGGCCATTATCGGTACCTTCTTCTTCATGCAGTTGTTTGGTTTTACCATCAACCTGTTAACCCTGTTCGCCCTCGTATTGGCTATTGGGGTGGTGGTGGATGACGCCATTGTGGTGGTGGAAGCGGTGCACTCGAAAATGGAACGCACCAACCTGCCGGCAAAAGCGGCTACGGTACAATCAATGAGTGAGATCTCCGGCGCCATCATTTCTATTACGTTGGTAATGGCGGCGGTGTTCATCCCGGTAGGCTTTATGCAAGGCCCTGCAGGTGTGTTCTACCGGCAGTTTGCCTTTACGCTGGCCATTGCGATCCTTATTTCGGCGGTGAACGCCCTTACCCTGAGCCCTGCGCTGTGCGCCCTGTTCCTGAAGAATGAACATGCAGGGGAAGGTGGGGAACACCATGGCCGTAAAAGAGGTTTCATGGGCCGCTTTTATGCTGCCTTCAATGCCGGGTTCAATGGAATGACCAACAGATATGTACGCAGCCTGAAGTTTTTGGTACGCCGCAAATGGGTGACCATAGTTGCCCTGATAGCTATTACCGCCGGTGCATTCTATTTAACTAAGAAAACACCTACCGGCTTTATTCCAACAGAAGACCAGGGTTTCGTACTGTTTGCTGTAAATACACCGCCCGGTAGCTCACTGGAGCGTACGCACCAGGCTACTATGCAAATTGACAGCATCATTAAATCAGACCCTGCCTATAATCACCTGTATGTGATCGACGGTTTGAACTTCCTCAGCAATGCAAACGCTTCACCGTATGCAGCAGGTTTCATGCGATTGAAACCTTATGAAGAGAGAGGAGCAGTTAAAAACCCTGACCAGATAGCTGGCGGCCTTATCGGGAAAGTAAGCCAGGTAAAAGGCGCCAATGCCTTCTTCTTCAACTTCCCTACCGTACAGGGTTTTGGTAACGCGAGTGGTTTTGAGTTCATGTTGCAGGACCGCACCAATGGTCCGCTCAGTAAACTGGGTGGAACCGCCTGGCAATTCATTGGCGCGCTGATGCAACGGAAAGAGATCGGTTTTGCCTTTACCACCTTTGCAGCAGGTAATCCGCAATTCACCATAGAAGTGGATAATCAGAAAGCCAAACAGTTGGGTGTATCCATCAGCGAGCTGATGCAAACCATGCAGATCTATTACGGAAGTAGCTTTGTTACCGACTTTAACCGGTTTGGTAAATACTACCGCGTAATGGCGCAGGCCGATGCCCCCTTCCGCGCTGATATTAATTCAATTGATGGAATTTATGTAAAGAACAACCAGGGAGAAATGGTACCGGCCAAAACGCTGGTAACATTAAAAAGAGTATACGGCCCTGAAACCGTTACCCGTAACAACCTGTTCAATGCCGTTACCATCAACGGTTCACCCAAACCTGGTTTTAGTACCGGTGACGCCATCAAGGCCATTGAAGAAACCGCCAAAACGGCCTTACCAAGAGGATACCAGGTTGAGTTCACAGGTGTAACCCGGGAGGAAATTAAAACAGGCAACCAGCAGATCTTTATCTTCCTGCTGAGCATCCTGTTCGTATACTTCCTGCTGGCAGCACAATATGAAAGTTACATCCTGCCCCTATCGGTAATCTTAACCATACCTACGGGCGTATTAGGGGTATTTGCCTTTATCGGCTTTGCCGGTATCGAAAACAACATCTATGTGCAGATCGGTTTGATCATGCTGGTAGGTTTGTTGGCAAAGAACGCGATCCTGATCACGGAGTTTGCCGTACAACGCAGAAGAAATGGAATGGGATTGATAGATGCGGCTCTCGAAGCCTCCAGGCTCCGGTTACGCCCCATCCTCATGACCTCCTTTGCCTTTATCGTTGGTTTGTTACCACTGGTATGGACGCATGGCGCTTCTGCACTCGGTAACCACTCTATTGGTATGAGCGCCATTGGCGGTATGCTTACCGGTGTGATCCTGGGTGTGTTCCTCATTCCTGTTCTGTTTGTGATCTTCCAGGCTATGCAGGAGAGAATAACAGGCCGCCCAGGTATGAAAGAGATCAAATTAGGCGAATAATAAATCATTCATGGATTGCCATTCGCTTAGCGGCGGATGGCAATTCTTAAAAGTTCGAAATTTTAAATAAGGATATACATGCGTAAAAGTAATATCACTATTTATTCCACCCTGGCTTTGGTGGCGTTACTGGCAGCGTGCCGAATGGGTAAAGATTATCAACGGTCAGACCTTGCTTTACCTACTCAGTTCGCCAACACTACCGCAACTGCCGATACCAGCAGTGTGGCAGATATGGAATGGAAAAAATACTTTTCCGATCCTACCCTGCAGTCATTGATAGGTCATGCACTGGATAACAGCTTCGATATACAACTGGCTATGAAACGGGTAGAAGAAGCCCGGTCTTATGCCAAACAGGCTAAAGTGAATTGGGGACCTACTATTTCGGCTAATTTAACCGCCTCCAGTACCTTCCCTTCAAAGAACAGCTTGAATGGAATAAGCCTGAAGAACTTCCTGGGCAAAGAGCACCTGGAAGACTATAACCTGAATGCCGGTTTAAACTGGGAAATCGATATCTGGGGCAAGCTGCGCGGACAACGCGAAGCTGCCAATGCGAATTATCTGCAATCATTCGAAGCTGGCCGGGCCGTGCAAACTGCCCTGGTAGCCAACATTGCCAGCAGCTATTTCAACCTGCTGATGCTGGATGCACAGTTAGAAGTGGCCAAACGCAGCGTTAACCTGGGCGATACCATTGTACAATTTATCTCGTTGCAAAAACAAGCTGGTCAGGCTACTGAGTTAGCGGTTCAACAAGCCACTTCTCAACAGCAAACGGCTAAGATCCTGATCCCTCAGTTGGAGCAACAGATCGCCATCCAGGAAAATACGATCCACATCCTGAGCGGCGACCAGCCTGGTACTATTGCCCGCACCACGAAATTGCAGGAATACAAAGCATGGGAACAGTTACCAACCGGCGTACCTGCCGCTGTGGTAAGCCGCCGGCCCGATGTGCGTAGCAACGAAATGGCGTTGGTATCAGCCAATGCACGCGTTGGTGTAGCCCAGGCCAGTATGTACCCCACCATCAGTATCACTGCCAGTGGCGGTTTGAATGCTTTTGAGTTCACCAAATGGTTCAACATCCCAGGTTCATTATTTGCTACAGGTCTGGCCGGTATTACCCAGCCTATCTTTCAACGCCGGGCGTTGAAAACACAGTTTGAAGTGGCCAAGCTGCAACGCGATGAAGCTGCTATCAGCTTTCGCCAGTCTGCTTATAATGCCATGGGTGAAGTAGCCAATGCCCTGGTAAGCATTGATAAACTGAAAACGCAATTCCAGCTCAGTAATGACCAGGTGACTTTGTCGAACAGCGCCATAGGTAATGCGAAACTGTTATACAAAAGCGGTTTGGCCGACTACCTGGAAGTGATCACTGCCCAAAGCAATCTGTTACAGGCAGAGTTATACAATGCCACTATCCAACGCAATCAACTGGACGCCATGGTAGAATTGTACCGTGCGCTCGGAGGTGGCTGGAAATAGGACCAGGAAAGTGAGATGATGGATAATTAAAAGATGGGCCATGTAAATATATAAGATAGGAATTAGTACGACAGGACAAAGAATCAAGTAGACAAAAATAAAACAGGCCATCAGTTAAAACTGGTGGCCTGTTTTTATTTTATACCTGTCTTACTTCTTATTTTATATTTCCTACTTCAGATTCTTTCGCACCCATCAGGTCAACGCTACGGGTAATGAAGTTGGTCAGGTTACTTCCTTTCAGCAAACCCTGGGATAACAAAGCCAGATCTGCCAGGTTATGCACTACCTTTTCCTGTATTGCTTTATCATCATTCTTCAACACCTGCTGATAAATAGGGTGATTACCATTTACTGTCAGCGTAACCTCATCGGGCATATTTGCATAAAAGCTACCCATAGGACCGCTCATAGAAGCCATATCTTTCATCCGGCGCATAAACTCAGGGCGGGTAGCCACTACCGGCGGCGCTTCCGTGCTCAACCCTTTCACTTCAACTGTCATGGAAAGACCGGTCATTTTAATATCAAACAGACCTTTTAAGGTAGCTTCATCATCCTTGCTTAACACACTATC
The DNA here is from genome assembly GCF_017742245.1 of Niastella soli. Taxonomy (GTDB): domain Bacteria; phylum Bacteroidota; class Bacteroidia; order Chitinophagales; family Chitinophagaceae; genus Niastella; species Niastella soli. The sequence continues at coordinate 19,585 of NZ_JAGHKO010000003.1, read as the reverse complement.
CAGGTTCTCCTGTTTGTCGATAAGGTTATCGGCAATATCAGCATCAACCCGGTTAAAAGTAACATCATTCCATTTCGTTTCCATTTGGTTTACGAAGGAAGGGTCGATAATGGTATCCAGTTTCACTACTATATAACCTTTCGCTTCTGCCCCTCTTATGTAGGCATCTTGCTGCACGATATCGGTAGTATACAGAATAACCAGTTTGCCATCTTTGTTCTTTTGCAGGGTCTCTGTTGCCATGCGCAATTCATCCAGGGTATAGAATTTCTTCTCCCCTTCTGCACTGCCGGCCACTTCAAACAAATGGAACTTGTTGCCTCTTTCCATAAACTTGTCATCAGTCATCATACCGTACTTCACAAATAAGCCCAGGTTATCCCACTTGCCTTCAAATTCCTTTCTTTCTTTATTGAATAACTCTTCCAGTTTATCGGCTACCTTCTTCGTGATGTGGTTATTGATCTTCTTCACATTGGGGTCGCCCTGCAGGTAGCTGCGGCTTACGTTCAATGGAATATCCGGACTGTCAATTACCCCATGTAACAACATCAGGAACTCCGGCACAATATCCTTTACTTCATCAGTTACAAATACCTGGTTGCTGTAGAGCTGGATCTTGTCTTTTTGAATTTCGTAGCTCTGTTTTATTTTGGGGAAGTACAGGATACCAGTGAGGTTGAATGGATAATCAACATTCAGGTGTATCCAGAACAACGGCGGTTCGTTATACTGATACAGTTCTTTATAAAAATTCTGGTAATCCTCAGCAGTCAGTTCAGATGGTTTCTTTTTCCAGGCTGGCTGGGTATTGTTGATTGGGGGCGCATCAGCTTCTTCATTCTTATGACGGAAATAAATAGGTACGGGTAAAAAGCGACAGAAACGGAGCAGAATGCCACGAATGCGTTCTGGGTCCAGGAATTCGGCGCTTTCTTCATTAATGTGTAAAACAATGTCGGTACCACGATCGGTTTTATTGGTTTCTTCCAACATGTATTCTGGACTGCCATCACACTCCCAACGTACGGCAGGCGCATCTTCTTTAAAACTTTTGGTGAACACTTCTACTTTATCGCTCACCATAAAGGCAGAGTAAAAGCCAAGTCCAAACTTACCAATGATGGCATTCTCGTTCTGTCCTTTGTATTTTTTTACAAACTCCTCGGCGCCACTGAATGCCACCTGGTTCAAATATTTCTCTACTTCCGCAGCTGACATCCCAATACCGCGGTCAGAAATGGTAATGGTCTTATTTTCTTCATCGAGTTTTACTTCTATCAGCAGATCGCCCACTTCCCCTTTTGCTTCGCCTATTGAAGAAAGGGTTTTCAATTTTTGGGAAGCATCCACCGCATTGCTGATCAGCTCGCGCAGAAAGATATCGTGATCGCTATATAAGAACTTCTTAATAATCGGAAAGATATTCTCCGTTTGTACCTGTATGGTCCCTTTTTGCATATGTTTCGTTTTTGGCAGTTTAATAGTATGGGTTGAACCCCACCAAAGAGAGTGCCATTGGCCCGTGGGAAGCTAAAATCGGCAAAATTGTCAGCCAGACCGCTTGAAAGGGGGTGATTTCAGGGGCAGTGATGCTTCATTAGGCAGGCGACCATCCTTACCAGCACAAAAACGAGCCAGGCCAATACCAGCCCTTAATGGCGGTTTTGCCCCTGGTCTATGCTGTTTAATTGATTGGTCGGTCGTAACCGGGGCGTCGGAACGGAGGCAATGACACTTCTGGACACATTAAAGACCTTCAATTTCCTTTCAGCCACCTTTTGTTCCCGGGTGCGGTAATCGTACCCCTGGGCGAGTACTAATCTACCACAGGATTGTTAAGGGGTAATTCGTTTTTTAATCGCTCATACACTTTCTCAAATAAGCCACAATATGTTTCCTTCGGCAAATCCCCGTTAACATACTCGGTATTGATAATGTTTTGTCGAACCGCATCACATACCAGTTGAAAATCGTTATTACCAGCCAGTTTGGCAATGATCATTTTTTTATATTCAAATCCTCTATCCGGAAACAGATGCATTGTTTCAAAGAAATATTCCGGCCGTTCGTTTACAAAAGCATCCAAAAGCTGTATGTTATTGTATTTTTCGAATGTAGGTATTATATAAGTTTTAAGCGTTTTTAGAAATTGTTCAGCCAAATCAACAACGCCTTCTTCTGTAGCATCCGCCAGGTGATAATCATTCATTCTTCTCCATTTAATCCTGTTCGCAGGATCGTATTGATATTCCCTTAAAACCCGGGCATTAACAAATATAGTCGTGTTCACGTAGGCTTCGCCAACACCCAACGGCATTAAATCTAAAAAATAGTCATCCCAGATCTTTTCAACCGGATCGATACGTTTTACTGCACTATACCATAATCTAAACTGACCGTTCCACCACTCAAGACTTTCATAAGCAATTTCTTCAAAACCCTGGTTCTTTTCTCTTCTTATAACGACACCTGCCTTAATAGAAAAGCTCAATTCTTTAAGCGGATCCTTCATCAGCTTTTTAAAAAGTTTATTGCCCTCCGATATGGTTAATCTATTATTTTCCATATATGCCTCTAACATACAGCAATTACTCAATTTCCGCAAACACAACGTGTGACTACGTGAATAACGTCGGCCATTCCGGTTGCCTTTTCAAGTACATTCATGAAACCCTGGCCTCTTCATCAATGTTAGTTTCTAACATTTACGGCGTCGGTTTCTTACAATCCCTGACAATGTATTTGTGATATACTATATTTACTGCAACCCGTAACATTTGCATAATACAGGGCTTCTATCTTTGATTCCGACCCTTTACACCCACAAAATCCTTAACTGGTAGCTCATTCTGCTTGCAGCCAGTATCATTGAATAACCGATAAATATTTTTCCTTCAAAACCTTTATGCACACATGAGAAAATTGTACCTGTTACTCCTGGGTATGCTCCTGATAGCATGTCCCAAACTATTTGCACAAATTAGTTTAACAACATTGAACACCGCGTATACCCAGGATTTCAATACGCTGGTCAGTACAGGAACAGGCACCCTGGCCACCAATGTTCCCACAGGCTGGCTATTCAGCGAAGCCGGCGGCAATACCGATTATACTGCTAGCACAGGTTCTGTAACTGCAGGAGATACCTACAGCTTTGGTTCCGCTGGCAGTTCCGATCGGGCTTTCGGCGGTATAGCATCAAACGCCCTGCAACCTTCCATCGGCGCTGGATTTACTAACAACACGGGCAGTACGGTTACATCCCTTACCATTACCTATGTGGGCGAACAATGGCGTTTGGGCGCTACGGGCGGCCGTACAGACAGGCTGGACTTTCAATACAGTCTTAATGCGACCAGCCTTACTACCGGAACATGGACGGATGTTAACTCCCTTGATTTTAACACGCCTAATACAAGCGGCGCCATCAGTGCTTATGATGGTAATGCCACCGCAAACCGCACCACCCTCAACGTCACCATTTCGGGGCTTTCTATAGCCAATGGGGCCACCTTCTATATCAAATGGAACGACGTTAATATTACAGGTAACGATGATGGACTTGGCATTGATGATTTCAGCATTACTGCTACCTCTTCAGATGTGTCGTTAACAGGACTTACAATAAGCTCCGGAGCCTTATCACCAGCATTTTCCGCTTCTACTACCAGCTATACCGCATCAGTAGCAAATGCTATCAACAGCATATCTGTTACCCCAACCGCTAATGCATCGGCCACCATTACCGTTAATAGCATTCCGGTAATCAGTGGCAACGCTTCTACAGCCATTTCGTTAAGCGAAGGCCCTAATACCATCACAACTATAGTAACTGCACCGGATGGGGTTACTACCAAATCGTACACTATAACCGTAAGCAGAGCAACAGCCGGCACACCAACAGTTATTCAGGGTTCTGCTTTGAATAGTTTTGGTAATAACTGTATTAATACAACAGCTGGTCCTACCTCGTTTACCTTAGATGGCGCAGATCTGGATGGCAGTGATCTTGCCCTCGCAGCCCTTCCGGGATTTACTTACAGCGAATCGGCTGCAGGCCCTTATACCAGCACCCTTAGCTTTTCTTATTCCGGGAATGGTTTTACAGGAAAAGCCATCTATGTACGCTTTAGTCCAACAATAGTTCAATCTTATAATGGTAATATCATTGTAAGCGGTGGAGGCGTTACGCCTATAAATATTTCGGCTACAGGTTCCGGTATAAATACACTTGCTACAGTCACCACGGGAACAAGCTCCACAGTTACTGCAACCACTGCAACCATTGCTGGAAGTATTATCAATGCCGGTTGTTCAGCCGTTTCCAGCTATGGCTTCGAATACAGTACAGTACCAACCTTCCCGGTTGGTACAGGAATACAGGTTCCCGCATCAAATCTGAGCAGCGGAAATTTCAGCGTAGCATTGTCAGGTCTGATTCCCAACACAAAATATTATTACAAAGCCTATGCTACAACTGCCGCAGGCACCGCCTATGGGACCGAACAGACATTTATCAATGAACCATTACCGGTTCCCATGGCATCACAGCCAGGGTTGAGCTATACACAGGATTTTTCTGATATCGCTACCTGGACCAATTTCTTCATTGATGGAAATGGGGCTAACCATTTTGACGGCTTGTCAATAACAGGTACAGGCGCCATCCCCAATCCCAATGTGCTCTCCACCTCAACAGCCTCCTTCCAGGGGAACTTAAGTTCCGGAGGCGTACAAAAAGGTACCGATCAATCGACGCCAACTCAATCGATCGTATTACTGTCTACAGGTGGTACCGATAATACCTCTTCAGCAGCGATAGACTTTTATATGGATTTTACCGGGGTAAATGCCGGCACATTGAGTTTTGACTGGGCTTCTATCAATAACCCCTCGGGCGATCGAAATGGTTCCTTACGCGTATACGCCAGTATCGACGGCATTAACTGGACCGAACTCACCTTTGCCAATGTGCTGAACTTTACCAACGGATCACCCACCAGCGGATCACAATCAAATATTGCGCTGCCTGCTATTTTTAATAACAGCGCCACCGCCAGACTTCGTTTTTACTATCACAATGCCGCAGGTGGTGTTACTCCAACCGGTTCCAGGCCCAAGATCAGCATCGACAACCTTAAAGTGACCGCATTAGCAACTACCCCCTGTGTTAGCCCTACAGCAGCACCTACTGCACTGACCTTTGGAACCATCACTGATGTATCGATACAGGGAAGCTTTACCGCTGCCAGCCCGGCGCCAGACACTTACCTGGTTATTGCCAGCACCAGCAGCAGCCTTACTTCAAATCCTGTTGACGGTCAGATATACAATATCGGGGATAATGTGGGGGATGGAATAGTGATTGCCAATGGCAATAGTACCAGCTTCACCGCTACAGGACTCAACGCGTCAACCACCTATTATTTCTTTGTTTATTCATTGAACGGTATTTGTACCGGTGGGCCGTTGTATTATACTGGCACCATACTCACCGATCATTCAACCACCAATGCCGGACTTCCACCTTGTACCGCCCCGGCTTCACAACCCACAGCACTCATTTTCGGTACCACAACGCCTACTTCTATTCAGGGTTCTTTCACCGCTGCTACCGCAGATGAATACCTGGTTTTAGTAAGTACGGCTGCTTCTCTTAGCAGTAACCCCGTGAACGGACAGTCGTACGTTGCAGGTGATGTAATAGGCAACGCTACTGTGGTAAGCCGCAGCACGGCCACTACATTTACCGCCAGCAACCTGGCTCCCAATACCACCTACTATTTTTATGTGTTCAGCCTGCAATTGCAGAATTGTTTAAACGGCCCGGCTTACAACACCGTTTCCCCACTGTCGGCATCACAAAATACCCAGCCATTGCCGCCCTGTACCACGCCAACCGGGCAACCTGCCAATTTATCCTTCAATGCTTCCAACACCAGCATTTCGGGAACCTTTAACGCAGGTGCTGGTGCAAATAATTATTTGGTGATCAGAAGCACTTCAGCAACGTTGAGCGCCACACCGGTTGACAATACCGATTACAATGTGGGTGATAATCTCGGCGGCGGTGTAGTGGTGGCCAACACAACCACCACCAACTTCCTGTCGACTAACCTTACACCAGGCACTACTTATTATTTCTTTGTTTTTGCTGCCAATAAAAATTGCACCGGCGGAACAAAGTATCTGACTGCTTCTCCATTAACAGGATCACAAGCCACCAGCAATGCTCCTATAACCAGCTATTATTTTGGAACATTGCATTCGCATTCTGATTATTCAGATGGTAACCAGGATAACCCCGGTTATACACCTACCATCGACTACAATTATGCCATGACTGCCCAGTGTATGGATTTCCTGGGTATTTCAGAACATAACCATTTCTCGAACCTTAACAACCCAGGTACGCTGAAAGATAATTATCACTCCGGTTCAATTGAAGCCAATACCTTTAGTGCCGCAAATCCCCATTTCCTCGCATTGTATGGTATGGAGTGGGGTGTGATCAATAATGGGGGCCACGTAGTGGTGTATGGCGACGGCATGGACGACCTGTTTGGCTGGGAAAGCGGCAGCGGCGGCTGGGGTACTGGCAACAACTACGACGTATATGTAGCCAAGAACGATTATATTGGCCCCAATGGTTTATTCAAAACCATCAATGACTATGTGGCTAAAAATACTTTCGCCACCCTCGCCCACCCGAATTCAAGTGATTATAGCAACCTTTCCAATATAGCCTATAATCTGGTTGCAGATAATGCCATTACGGGAACAGCAGTTGAAAGCGGTCCGTCAACATCAGACAGCATCAACTATAAAGATCCCGGTAGTTCCATGTTTTACCTGGGCTATTATCAGAAACTCCTCGCCCTTGGTTATCACCTGGGACCAGTTATCGATCACGACAACCACAAAACTACCTTCGGGCATACCACGTATTCCCGTACTGCTGTGATAGCGCCTGCGCTTACAAAAACTGATATCATCAAAGCGTACCGCGACATGCATTTCTATGCAACACAGGATTGTGACACCTGGGTCGACTTTGCCATCAACACACATATGATGGGTTCCATTTTTACAGACCGTTTTGCACCCATCATTACCGTGAGGCTTACAGATGCATCGACCATTGTAAGCAATGCAGTGATCAATGTTATGTTTGGCGTACCTGGCAGTGGGGTGGCTGCACAAAAGATCGCCTCTGTAAATGGCAGCAGCATGACTTACCAGGATAATAACCTGGCAGATCTTGCAACCGGATATTATTACCTGGATATCACCAATGGCAGCGCGCGCATCATTACCTCGCCCATTTGGTATACCAGGAACGATAACAATACACCGCTTCCTGTAACCCTTTTGTCCTTTACAGGTCAAAAAGCAAATGACCTGGTAAAACTTAGCTGGACTACCGCTCAGGAAACCAATAGCAAGGAATTTATTGTTGAAAGAAGCACCGATGGACGCACCTTTAGTGCTATTGGAAAAGTAGCAGCAGCAGGTAATACCAATCACTCAACCACTTATAGCTATACCGATGCACAACCGGTATACGGCGTGAATTACTATCGCCTGAAACAAGTGGATCTTGATGGAAAAACAACCTACTCAGATATTGTAAAGATCAAATTTGATAAAGCGGGCGATTTTTTTGTTGGCCCCAACCCGGCCCGCAATACGGTAACCATTTACCGCCAGGGTACCAATGAGGCAGCCCGTGTTGAACTGATGGATGTCAATGGTAAATTAATGCAGCAACTGAATATTGGGGCTGCCACCTACGCTAATCCAATCAATGTAAGTGCCTTATCAAAAGGTATTTATTTGCTGAAACTTACTACGTCAAAAGGTATTCAAACCGAAAAGATAATGGTGGAATAGAAAGATAATTTGATCGTGCGCAAAGGGGGTATCAAAAATATGATACCCCCTTTTTTATTCCCCAATTACACCCTGAACCTTAATGACCTCACAAGGACCTCACAAGGACCTCACAGGGACCTCACAGGGACCTCACAAGGACCTCACAGGGAGAAAGTCCCTGTTAAGTCCGGGTAAGCTCCCTGCCAGCCCCTTTTAAAATTCGGCTGAAGTCATTCGCAGGCCCGTTTTCGATCCAATTCGTTGGAAAAGCTTTCCGGAACAATATTGTTCCCCGAAAGCTTGAAAAAGCCAATAAATTAACTGCCAGGCTAAAAATGAATTTAAAATGCCCTTTTTATTCCTTACTAATTATTTGCCTGGTTATCAGCAGCGTATCACAGCTCTGCCTCATTTATTTAGTCAAATCCATCCGGGTTTATCCTTAGCCCCGCATTCCTCCTGTTCATGTTTGACCAATTGACATATTTATTCTACCTTTGCAGCCCAAATTAATTTTTTAACCAACAAACAGGGATCAATGAACAATTACGAATTGATGGTGATTTTTACCCCTGTGCTTTCTGACGACGACTTCAAAGCGACTCAGAAAAAATTCACTGACCTGATCAAAAGTCTTGGCGGTGAAATTGTGCACGAAAATCCCTGGGGATTAAAATCACTGGCGTATCCGATCCAGAAAAAGACCACTGGTCTGTACTGGGTAATGGAATACAAAGCGCCATCCAGCCTCAATGAGCAATTGAAAATTCAATTGCTGCGTGACGACAATGTGTTGCGTCACATGTTCACTGTGCTCGATAAATACGCCGTCGAGTACAATAACAAAAAGAGAAGTGGTGTACCTACAGGAACTGAAAAAGTAGAGGGATAATACCATGGCAAAAGCAAATGAAATTAAGTACCTGACCGCCATTAAGACCGAGAAACCCCGGAAGAAATTCTGCCGTTTCAAGAAATATGGCATCAAGTACGTTGATTATAAGGACGCTGAGTTCCTGAAGAAATTCCTGAACGAGCAAGGTAAATTACTGCCCCGCCGTATTACCGGTAACTCTTTGAAGTACCAGCGTAAAGTGGCTCAGGCTTGTAAAAAAGCTCGTCAAATGGCCTTATTACCGTACGTAACTGACCTTTTAAAATAGGAGGACACCATGGACATAATACTGATTCAAGACGTAGATAATCTGGGTGGTGCCAACGAGGTAGTTAAAGTACGCAATGGCTATGCCCGTAACTTTCTTATTCCCCGCAAGTTTGCAGTAGAAGCCAGTCCTTCTAACCTCAAACAATTAGAGGAAAAAAGAAAGCAAATTGCAAAGAAAGAGCAGAAAATGCTTTCTGCTATCAATGAAGTAATTGCAAAACTGAAAGAAGGTGCCCTGAAAATCGGAGCTAAATCCGGTACCAGCGGCAAGATCTTCGGTACAGTTACCTCTTTGCAACTTGCCCGCGCAATCCGCGAGCAAAAAGGTTATGAGATCGATCGTAAAAAGATCACTCTGCCTGAGGAAATTAAAGAACTGGGTGCTTATAAAGCTACCATCGATTTCGGCAATGGTCATTCAACCGAGCTGGAATTTGAAGTTGTGGCCGAGTAATATTTCCCACTTCAATATAAAAAGCCTTTTCTGTCTCCGGGCAGGAAAGGCTTTTTCTTTTTCTGTACATGTCAAAAAACAACATATTTAGGGGTTTTCCCGTTCTTATAGCCTGCTGGGGAATTTCTCAGAAAATACCCCTATTGTTCCTTAAGTACTTGTCTTAGATCAAGCCGGTCGTTTCCGCAAACCCGCTTCCTGGTTGGGTAAGGGATTTTTTTTATTGTTTAAATCAAAATAATTCTCCTATCTTCATGTTAGATTAATGTCTTAGTTCTCATGTTCCGAGTGTCTTACCTGTTTTTCGGTTTCCTCAGTTCATTGTAGCAACTATTGCCATTATCCTTTTTTTCAGAACACTAAAATTTTCGTTACAATGAACATTTATGTAGGGAACCTCTCCTGGCAAATGACCGATGAGGATTTAAGAACCCTGTTCGAGCAGTACGGCTCAGTTACTTCTGCTAAAATTGTTAAAGACAAAACCAGCGGACGTAGCAAAGGTTTTGGATTCGTAGAAATGCCTGAGGACGGCGAAGCTCAAAACGCGCTGACCAGCTTATACGAGTCTGAAGTTTTAGGCCGTAAGATTATCGTTAACGAAGCACAACCAAAACCACAAGGTGGTGGCGGCGGCGGATTCAAAAAACGCAGCTTCGGTGGCGGCGGCGGCGGCGGTGGCTACAAAAAAGGTGGCTACAATCGCGGCGGTGGCGGCGGTGGATACAACAGAGACTATTAATAACACAATCGCATCGACTTATATAAATCCTTCCGGTAATTCCGGGAGGATTTTTTATTTTCAGCAAAGGCTGGTATGGGAGGCAATCGGCAATCGGCAATCGGCAATCGGCAATCGGCAATCGGCAATCGGCAATCGGCAATCGGCAATCGGCAATTGGCAATCGGCAATCGGCAATCGGCAATCGGCAATCGGCAATCGGCAATTGGCAATCGGCAATCGGCAATCGGCAATCGGCAATCGGCAATCGGCAATCGGCAATCGGCAATCGGCAATCGGCAATCGGCAATCGGCAATCTCCGATTAATAGCTAGATTCGCTCAGTGCGTCCGGCAGTCGATAGACGGCAATGGGCAATCTCCGAATAATAGCCAGGCTCGCTTAAAGCAGTCTTAAAACGGTAAAGAGTTATCGGAACACAAAACAACAGCTTACAGAGCCGCCCGTAGAATACCTTAAACCTTGGCTTTTCCTGTCAAATAGCAGAACACCCAAAATTTAAAAACCTAATAACTTTTAATAACTTAATAACTAACTAACAGGGAACACAAAATTGCAGATGCCCTTTCTATATAGAGTCCCTTTCCAGCCTTTCAACACTGATAATTCCCTTCTTTCAACCGGACCTCCCTCATTACAAGCCCTGGCACACGCTTTTATTTAATTCTCTTTTAATAGCAAATTAACGCCCAGTCAATATTCACAGTTGATCTTCAGCGCAGGAAAAATGGGGTGTATGGAGGGTGTATGTGTGGATTTTTCCCCACACATAATATATTTTAATGTCTGGTAAAAGGAAAGGCACATCTTTTGCCATTTTACCCGGAACATCGGATATACGCTCAGGCAGGCTCATTTTCAAGCATTATTTTCCTCACCCCCATACACACCGTAGAATCATAAACCGGAGAAATATACAAATATGCTAACTGTAATTATTCCTGTTTTAAACGAGGAGGCTACTATCGCTAACGTAATACGTTTTTGCCAGCAATTCCAGCTGGTAACTGAGATCATTGTGGTTGACGATAAGTCAGAAGACAATACCGTTAAGATAGCCGAAGAAGCTGGTGCAACTGTTATTATCAGTCAGGTGCGCGGGAAAGGCATCTCCATGAAAGATGGTATTGCCATAACTACCAATGAATTCATTATTTTCCTCGACGGTGACATTGACCCATATCCGGAAGGCACTATTACCAACCTGGCCGCCCCCCTGCTGGCCGATGAAGCTGACTTTGTAAAAGGCAGCTTTGCCCGCAATGCAGGCCGGGTAACCGAACTGGTTGCCAAACCGCTGTTGAACATCTTTTACCCCGGTCTGTCGCATTTCTCCCAGCCACTCAGTGGTATGATAGCCGGTAAAAAATCATATTTCAAAAAGATCGATTTTTTTAACGATTACGGGGTTGATATAGGTATTCTCATAGATATGTACCTGATGAAGGCGCGCGTAACCGAAGTGAACATCGGGTATATTGAAAACAAAAGCAAACCCTGGCAGGCGCTGGGTAAAATGAGTAAGGAAGTATCAAAGGCCATTATCAGCAAAGCCCAGTTACAACACCCTGAAGACATCAGTGAAGAAGAAATACACTCCCTGGAAGCCATTAACCGGGAAATGAACAAAACCCTGCGGGAGAAATTATCCGGCTTTCACAAAATGGCCATCTTCGATATGGATGATACCATTCTACAAGGCCGCTTCATTAATGCCTGTGCCACTACATTTGGGTTTAACGCCAAGCTTGAAGACCTGCGCGCCCGTGAAAAAGACCCCATCATCCTTACTAAAAGGATCGGTTCATTTTTAAAAGGCCGCACCATGGATGAGCTATTGAACGTAGCCAGTCAAATTGAAATGGTCAGTGATATTAAAGAGGTTGTAAAAGAATTAAAGAACCGGGGCTACATTATAGGCATCATCAGCAACAGTTATACTTTAATAACCAACTTTGTTAGGCAAAAGATCGGTGCCGATTTCTCCTATGCCAATCAACTGGAGTTCTTTGAAGGAAAGGTAACAGGGGAAGTAAACCTGCCTTCCTATTTCTTTGGTTCACCAGAAAGCGTATGCGGACATTCCTACTGTAAGACGAATGCCCTGCAATATGCCTGTGAAAAGTATAATGTGCCCATGCAACGCACCATAGTGGTGGGCGACAGCCGCGACGATCGTTGTATGGTTGGCCATGCCGGTAAAGGCGTTGCCTTTTGTACTAAAGACGATCTGCTGGAAACGATCGCCTTTAAGAACATCCGGGAAAGCAGTTTTCAATCGCTCCTGGCGCTTGCTTAATACAAGAGCCCTGAGCCACAGCTATAGTAACCACATTTCTAATCAGTAAACCTAAAAAAGAACGTCTATGCCAGGAAAATTATATAACATACTGGTGCCGGTTGATTTTACCGGCCGCAGCAAATGGGCCATTTCCAAGGCTATTGAACTGGCGAACACCTTCCAGTGCAATATTCACCTGGTACACGTGGTGTCGAAGAACCTGTTGCCGTTGATCCCCGTTGACGCCAGCATGTTGCTGCCCTACGACATTACTGCCGACCTTAAAAATGCCCGTAAAAAACTGGAATTACTGAAAGAGACCTATCAACATCATTTGTGTGGAGAAGGTAAAATAGAGATCAGCTTATTACAGGGCCGCCCCAGTCAACAGCTGGTAAAATACATTGAGCAGTACGATATGGACCTTGTAGTGGTAGGTTTATCAAAATTCAATCTCATTCATCGCATACTATCTTCCGTTTCCATTAGCCAATTGGCCCGCAAAACCAATGTGCCGGCGCTGGCCATTCGTTCAAGCGGACTGGTAAGTCACTTCAAGAAGATCGTGCTACCATTGACCGATGAGGTACCGGTGCGACGGATCAAGTTCGCTACCTTGCTGGCCCGTACGTTCCAAAGCACGGTATACCTCGTTAGTTTGCGTAAAGATGGCAATACTGCAGAACAGGTAGTGAACAAAACCCTGCAGGTTATACAAAGCCTCAGCACTATTCCGGTGCAGTGCTTTTTACTGGAAGGAAAAAACCTGGCCAAAAGCACGCTCGATTTTTCAAAGCGCATTAATGCCGATCTCATCATGGCCAATCCATTGAAGGAATTTCATATGCCTGGCTGGTGGAACCGCATCACCCGTAAATTGTTATCGTATGGGTCAAAAATACCGGTGATCACCGTTGACAAGAACAACGAACAGGCACCTCAATCTCAATCCTAGTATTCGTTTTGTTTTTTTAGATATAAAAGTCTTCCGTTGAATCGGGAGACTTTTTTGCTATTGGGCAAATTCAATTACATTTACTTCACAAACCCCTTCCCATGAAACTGGTTATCACCCTGCTGCTTGTGGCATTCTGCTTCACTTCATTTGCACAAACTGATCCCATTGTAAGAAATGCTGTATTCAAGAGTTTTGAAGAATTCAAAAGCAACACACCATCCATCCACCCCATCAATCTGTTCCTGGAACAAACAGGTGAAGATAAATACTTGCTGAGCTACCAGGATTCTGCAGGTAACATGAAGGAATATAAAGAGTCACTTTGGGGATTTTCAGACAATGAAAACGTATATATAAAATATAATAAGCACTACGCCAGGTTCATGGCCATCGGTAAGATCAGTGTATTCAAATTTTTCCAGGAGTCAGAAACAAAATGGTCAACGTCATCTTCTACCACGGTGGTTAGTACCCCCGTTGGTACTACAATAACACATAATGCCCCGACACCGTTCCGCTATAAAACAAAAGAAAAAGGAGAAGTATCCTATATCCTGGATATGAATACCGGTAAAATAACCACCTTAAAAGCCAGTGCTGTTAAAAAGCTGATCAGTAATGATGCAGAATTGTCAGCAGAATATAACCAGTTGGGAGAATATAACCAGGAGCGCGACAAACTCGCCTTCTTAAGGAAATACAACGAACGCAATCCCATGTAATACAGACCGGGTTGTAAAACAGACAATTATTACTTCCCATCGGGTTCTCAGTCTCTGGCTCCTTGTTACAGGACGGGCATGCTATATTCTAATCTAACACTTGTTTGTTTAGCACTCCTTTAGCAGCCTATACAAACGTGTGCAGCAGTCTTTTCCCCATAGCCAATCTTTACGTAATGGTAATAATCCTATTATTTAGGTTTTGTCTAGGAGTAATTATTTATTAGTGCAAAATCTTTATGGCAATCTATTTTTTATGTGCGATTTAATATGCAACTTTGCAGTAGGATAAGGTTTAATGGTTAATGGTATTTGATTAGTGTAGGGTCGCCTGTAAAAAGGCGACCTTTCTTTTTTCCGGCAATTCTGCCGTTTGGCCCAAAAAGAAAACCCCTCCCGGTCCGGGAAGGGTTCCTGAATATCTCTCAAACGTTACAGGCTATTTTAATTCCTTTAATTTAATACTTCTGAAGCTCACCTCATTTCCATGGTCCTGCAACAAAATATGTCCTTTGGGCGCCTCACCAAAGTCTTTCCATACTTTGTATTTACTTAAAGCCACCAGTTCGCGGAAATGGGCTGAACCCCGGTCATACTCCAGCACTTTTACCCCATTCAGATAATGCACCACATGATTGTTGGGGTATACCACTACGCGGCCTGAGTTCCACTGTCCTGGTTGGTGAATGAACCGTTTTTGTTTATCGGCTTTTATAAGGTCATATAAGGAAGCCAGGGTACGATTGCCATCGCGACCCAGTTTGGCATCGGGGTGCAGGGTATCATCCAGCACCTGGTATTCCAGGCCAATAGCCGATCCCTTATTATTTTCAGAAAGGGTCACAAAGTATTTCACGCCGCTGTTGGCGCCAGGAGTTAATTTAAAATCGAACGACAGGTCAAAGGCTTTGTACTCATCTTTGGTTACAATATCGCCACCGTTGGTCGATTCAGCACCGTTCGATGACAGCACGGTCAACGTTCCGTCTTTTACCTCCCAACCTTTTTCAGGGAAGCCGGGTTTGTAGGCGCCTTTCCAGCCGTTGGTGGTTTTACCGTCAAACAACAATTTCCAGCCTTCATTTTTTTCGTAGGGAGTCAGTGTATTGGGAATATAATCTGCCACATAAACCCCTTTGGGGAAAGGTAATGGCGACAAACCGGTAGTTTTTATACGAATATTCCGCCAGTGGATCTTCTCCCCTGCCAGTTCGGGCTTGGGAATAGCATGCACTTGTAAGGCGATAAATCCTTTTTTATCAACTGTATCAACTACATAAGCACAGGCTTTATCGTTTACCCAGGTCCTGATGTTATTACCGATGCACTCCACTCTTACTTTATTGTATTGTCCGGGTTTGAAAGCGCTTTGTGCGGCCGGGTTCAACGATAAAGGGTAGAGCCAGTCACGGCGGGCTTCATCATACACCCCGCCAGTCCAGGCGCGGGAAGAAGGGTCCAGTTCAAACTGATAACCATATACGCGGCCTTTACCACCCCGGCCATTGCTCATCTCGGGATTGTAGTGACTTCTGAATTGAATACCTGAGTTGGAGGTAGTATCATCTACTTTTACTTCCAGCTCCAGCACAAAATCGCCATATTCTTTATCTGTAACCAGGAATGTATTAGGTGAGTTAGGCACTGTAATTCCTACGATTTCACCATCTTCAATTTTATACTCGGCCGAACCGGTGATCTTGTTCCAGCCATTGAGTGATTTTCCGTCAAATAAGTTAGTCCAGCCACCGCCCGATTGTGCCGTAGCTACAGCCGTAGAAGCAATCGCCAAAAGTACACAGCTAAGTTTTTTCATATGTCAGTTAAAATAATTACGATAAATTATATGCAGGTTTCCACTTTTCTATGGTGTGATTAAATATAGCACTGTTGGCCAGGGCTACACAAATAGCGGTTGTAGCACCGGTAACAATGTTGGAAGATGGCAACTTTTTATTGGTAATGGACTCATGAAACTCCACCAACGCATAATAGGTACCGTCTTTTAATGTTTCTTTTATAATGGGAATACCACCATCCTTGTTCCATTCAATTTTGGTAGCGCCGGTAACGCCATCCACTGTTTGCAAATCCTTTTTGGTAGTAGGTTCTGGATAGTACACGCCTTCGTGCATCAACAAATGCACAGCGCCTTTAGTACCTTTTATTTTGAAAATGTATCCATCATGCGCATTGCCACAGGTAGCGCCAAAATTGCCAATCATCCCATCTTTGGCATACCGCAACATCACCTGTACATTATCGCAGGTTTCCCTACCGTCCTTATAAAAGTCGATGCCGCCAGTTCCCAGTATTTCATCGGGATGGGTGTTAAAAGCCCAGTTAACGAAATCCATCTGGTGCGAAAGCAATTCAGCAGGCAAACCACCAGAGAATTCTCTATACATCCGCCAGTTCACCTGTTTGTCAGTATAACCAGCAGGTACCGGCCGGCGCCAGTTCCAGTTACGGTCCCAGCGGCTATCTATCTGCGTAACTTTACCCAGGTATCCTTTATCGATCATCTCCTTTACTTTAAAGTATAAAGGTGTTGACCGGTATTGATGTCCTATTTGTACGGTTTGATTGGGATGCGCTTTTGCAACTTTAACCAGGTCAAGTACCTGATCAATGGAATAAGCCATTGCTTTCTCCAGGTAAATGTGTTTACCTGCAGCCAGTGCATCCTTGGCTATATGATAGTGCTCACTTAATGTAACGGCAATCACCACTGCATGTATCGACTTATCATCGAGCAGCTGGCGATAATCTTTATATGCTTTAAGGTTCGCGGAAGTACTTGCTTTTTTGGCGTTCTCAATTCTGAAGTCGAGCACATCACAAATGGCGGTCACCGCAAAACGGTCGGGAAGTTCATTGAGCATATTCATTATGCCCGTTCCCCGGTCGCCGCACCCGATGATACCGATGTTTAGTTTTTCAGCAGTGCCGGCAAAAGCCTGCACCCATTGGTTGGATAACAACAGACCACCGGCCAGTAGTCCAGATTGTTTAATGAAATGACGTCTGCTCATAAGGCAAATGCAAAAGTTTTTTTATTTAGACGATTAAATGGAATCAATCCCCTTCTATTATAAGTTGTAAAATTCCATTTTTCGGTGGCATCACCCCAACAATTTAATATAATTATTGTAGTTGCAACAATTTATAAAACCGGCTGGATGCCGTATCGGCAATGGCACCCTTACTGGTACGGTAAATAAAATGGGCAGCCATATCTTTTCGTTTTTCAACAAACTGCAATGCTTTTTTTAACCCCATTACCATCAGTGCATTGTCGTAGGCATCAGCGGTAATAGCGTCCCGGGCAAATACGGTCACACTGATCAATTCGTTCTGCTCCGGATAGCCGGTACGCGGGTCTATCAGGTGCGTGATCTTTTTGCCATCGCTTTCATAAAATTTCCGGTAGCTGCCCGAGGTTGTGATGGCACCGCTGTCTACCGAAACGATCTTACTGATCATCGACAATTCATAATCGTTTTCACCCGGTGCTTCAATGCCTATTTTCATCTTCTCACCACCGGGTTGTTTATGCCCTTTTACCCTGATCTCCCCACCTATTTCAACCAGGTAATTTCCAATACCATGCGTCTCCAGGTAGTTGGCCACTACGTCAACACTATAGCCCTGGGCAATACCATTCACATCGATCTTTATGCAGGGTTTTGATTTATATAAAACATTTCCTTTCATTGAGAGGTTATTGCTGCCTATGCATTTTTTAAGCGACCTGATTGTGGTAGAATCTGGCAGTCCGCTCACTTTCTTTGGGCCAAAGCCCCAGGCCTGAACAAGGGGTTGCACCGTGATATCAAATATTCCTCCGGTTTGCTGGTAGGTATCTATCGACTTTCTGATCACGTTGAGCATATGCACATCCATGTTTACCGAGGTAGCCGAGTCGTTGAACCGGGAGATAAGAGAAAGAGGATTGTAAATAGAAAGGGAGGTATCTATCCTGGCCAGGATGCTATCGATCTGGGGTTGGCCGAAGGTGCTGTCTTGCGCATACCAGGTTATATGGTAAGTAGTGCCCTGGGCCTTTCCGTTGATCTGTATCTTTCGCCAGGATGGTAGCTGAATAAAAGCGGTACAGATAATTAACAATACGCATAAGTAACGCATACGACAAATGTAAGTAAAATCGTATGCGGAAGATTTGCGTTTAATTAAACTCAGTTGGCAAAAAAGTAGGCCATTGTTGAACTTTTTATTTAAACCGAACTATTCTAAAACACCAGGCTACCCCCAGCTGGTGTCTGTTAATACTATCTAATGAATTAGTTAATCGAGCGTTGTAGCCATATACCACTTTAGCCGGTCCGGTTCCCAGTCCAATCTCAGGTCTTAATACAAAGGAGCTATTCTCAAAATTGGTGTAATCAACAATGTTTAGTCCAAATGCAACCCCTAGTATAGACCCCCAAAAGCCAATTTTTGGACCTATTGTTTTATGGTCAGATAATTTTACTTCAGTAGAAGCAAACAAAGCAAATGACACAGGATATTCACAAAAGGAAAACGCATTATAAGCCACCCCTAATTCAGCAAAACATAATATCCCTGGTTATAACCTGCTAAAAGGGAAAGACCAAAGTTGTCACAGGATGCTCTGGTAGAAGAATCGCCAAAATTTACAGATTGGCCTTGTATTGTACTAATAACTAACAATGAAATCAGAAGGAAGAGTACTTTTTTCATAGGGTTGCAGGTCAAAAGTACCGTTCACAATTCAAAGTTCATAGTTCACGTACTTTGTTCTTTAATCGCTCTTCGCTAGACGAGGGTTAATATGCGATGTGTCGTATAGCATCCTAAGTTTAAGTTATTGGGTTTTTATGTTACTGGGTTTGGGGAGAGATCAAGAAGATGACGGGCTAAAGTATCAAGAGATCAGCGAATGGGGCGCGAACCGAATGGCCCTGGTTGATGTTGAGGGATGAAGGAAGTATAATCGGGTTCCTGGTTTCAGCCATGAGGCGCCAGCCGAATGCTGAGTAGAGCTGAAAGGAGGTATAATCAATCCGGGTTCGGAAATGTGAGGCGTAAGCCGAATTTCGTAATCCTTGTTCGGGGCATGAGGCGCAGCCGAAATCCCGTATTTCCATTGCCGATTGCCGATTCACGATTGCCGATTGACGGACCTGAGCGCAGCGAAGGTCCCCATTGCCGATTGCCGATTCACGATTGCCGATTGACGGACCTGAGCGCAGCGAAGGTCCGGTTTGCCGTTTCATGTTTCACCTTTCACGTTTCACGTCTTGCCAATCAGTAAGATGCTGCAGCTTAATTGGAGAGGTGGTACATTCAGAACACAGCAGGTCTAAAATGCAAAAAGCCTCCTGACACTAGTCAAGAGGC
>NZ_JAGHKO010000029.1 GCF_017742245.1 Niastella soli | reverse complement strand
GCACGACTAAACTCTGCCATGTTCTCCCGGGTACGCTCAAAGGCCGCATCGTTTTTTATCCTGTCGGCAGATGCGCCTCCTGTGGCTCCTGTGATACTGGATTTGGACATAGTTTTTCTTTTAGATTGTTGAATAATTGGCTGACCGGTACAGCCGATAGCATTTTTATAGTACAAGGTCCCGCACCGGGTGGTACCTGTATGGGTGTTAATCTGCCTGGGAATTGCCTGAACACTGTACGGAAACTGTCTGGGAATGCTCATCCAGGAGTAGAGTTCCTGGAGTGTCCCTGTAGTGTCCGGATAGAGGACGTAGGCCATAAGACTACCACTTTCAGTCAATACTGGTACCATTACGCTACCATCTGTTCGGGCTATGTTGTATGTGTTAGTCATGTTAGTAAATTTTATGACACAAAGCTGGAGGATTTGATTTGAATGATTAGCCAGGGTATAGCCAGCCTGGCTATAATCTATTTTTGCAACAAGTGTGAAAAAATTGCAACAAAAAAGGTATGCACGTGGCAGTAACTACCGGAGGTGCATACCTGTCATACAAATTATTTTCGAAACGATTAGCCAGCCAGGCTAATAAATATTCAGAGATCAATCGTCTTCACGTTCAATATATCGGACCAAATGGGTTTTTAATTTATCGAGGAAAATGGTAGAATTTTTACGTTGTCGTATGTCGGTAAAATGGTCATAGTACTCCCCCAGTTCGAAATTGAATGCGACTTCGAAGGATTCCATGATCTCTTTGATGGAAGCATCGCCAAAATCTCCATGGAGGTACAGGGCATATCCAATTTCAACGAGATCTCTCCTATGGCCAGTCCAACGAAGTGCTGGAGAAGCAGCTGCCGCGGAAGTATTACCTGGTGCAGCCTCAACCGGCATACTAGTGGGC
>NZ_JAGHKO010000028.1 GCF_017742245.1 Niastella soli | reverse complement strand
GTTTGATGCCCGATTATTTTCCGTGCAGGACCTCTCGACCAGTGAGCTGTTACGCACTCTTTAAATGAATGGCTGCTTCCAAGCCAACATCCTGGCTGTTATAGAAGTCCCACCTCGTTTGATCAACTTAACCATGTATTAGGGACCTTAGCTGCTAATCTGGGTTATTTCCCTCTCGGCCACGGATCTTAGCACCCGCAGCCTCACTCCCGGAGAAATTTGCTAGCATTCGGAGTTTGTCAGGGTTTGGTAGGCGGTGAAGCCCCCTAGCCCAATCAGTAGCTCTACCTCTAGCAAACATCTATATCCGAGGCTGTTCCTAAAAACATTTCGGGGAGAACGAGCTATCTCTCAGTTTGATTGGCCTTTCACCCCTATCCACAGGTCATCCCATAGCTTTTCAACGCTAATGAGTTCGGTCCTCCATTGTGTGTTACCACAACTTCAACCTGCCCATGGATAGATCACAAAGTTTCGCGTCTACCCCCACTGACTAAACGCCCTATTCGGACTCGCTTTCGCTACGGCTCCGTAACTTAAGTACTTAACCTCGCCAGTGAGGAGTAACTC
>NZ_JAGHKO010000027.1 GCF_017742245.1 Niastella soli | reverse complement strand
CTTTTTGTAATAAATATGGCAACTACCTACTCTCCCGCATTGTGGTGCAGTACCATCGGCCATGAGGGGCTTAACTTCTCTGTTCGGAATGGGAAGAGGTGAACACCCTCGGTATAATCACCATAAGATCTTGGGTTACATCTTATGTTATAACCGTAATAAGTTACATATTGGGAAGTTGTAAATGCGATCGTAATAGAATTAACAAAATATCATTGTATTCAAAATTGTTAAAAAAATTAAAGCATACGGGTAATTAGTACTACTCGACTTTGATGTTTCCATCTTTACATCTGTAGCCTATCAACGTCATAGTCTTTGACGACCCTTAAAAGAATACTCATCTCGTGGAAGGTTTCACGCTTAGATGCTTTCAGCGTTTATCCTGGCCACACATAGCTACTCTGCATTGCACCTGGCGGCACAACAGATACACCAGCGGTGTGTACGACCCGGTCCTCTCGTACTAAGGTCATGTCCACTCAATATTCTAACGCCCATCACAGATAGGGACCGAACTGTCTTGCGACGTTCTGAACCCAGTTCACGTGCCACTTTAATCGGCGAACAGCCGAACCCTTGGGACCTTCTCCAGCCCCAGGATGTGACGAACCGACATCGAGGTGCCAAACCTTTCCGTCGATATGAGCTCTTGGGAAAGATCAGCCTGTTATCCCCGGAGTACCTTTTATCCTTTGAGCGATGGCCCTTCCATGCAGAACCACCGGATCACTTTAGCCGTCTTTCGACCCTGCTAGACTTGTCTGTCTCACAGTCAAGCTCCCTTATACTAATGCGCTCTGCGTACGATTACCAACCGTACTGAGGGAACCTTTGCAAGCCTCCGTTACTTTTTAGGAGGCGACCACCCCAGTCAAACTACCCACCATGCACTGTTTCCCGTCAGGGATTAGACTCTAAGCAAACGAAGGTTGGTATTTCAACGACCGCTTCACGGCACCTGGCGGCACCGCTTCATAGCGTCCCAACTATTCTACACATCGGTTGCTCAAAATCAATGCAAAGTTGTAGTGAAGGTTCACGGGGTCTTTCCGTCCCGTGACGGGTAACCGGCATCTTCACCGATACTACAATTTCGCCGGGCTCGTGGAGGAGACAGTGTTCAACTCATTAGACCATTCGTGCAGGTCGGAACTTACCCGACAAGGAATTTCGCTACCTTAGGACCGTTATAGTTACGGCCGCCGTTTACTGGGGCTTCAGTCAGGAGCTTTGGCTTGCGCCGAACACCCTTCCTTAACCTTCCAGCACCGGGCAGGTATCAGGCTCTATACGTCATCTTACGATTTTGCAGGGCCCTGTGTTTTTGTTAAACAGTTGGTTGAACCATTTTACTGAGGCCGACTTACGTCGGCTGGCTTTATCCCGAAGTTACAGCCACAATTTGCCTAGTTCCTTCTCCACGGCTCACCCGAGCACCTTAGGCTATTCGCCTCGACTACCTGTGTCGGTTTGCGGTACGGGTCGCTTTAACCTAACCTTAGAAGTTTTTCTCGGCAGCTATTAGAGCACTCAATCAGGCCGAAGCCCTCATATACTTTCACATTTCGCCAAGAACTGCGGATTTGCCTGCAATCCCTATAGCTACGTGCTTAAACGGGGAATTCCGTTTCCCTCGTGTGCTGTTCACTTCTGCGTCACTCCATCGAAATTAAAGCGAGTACTGGAATATTAACCAGTTTTCCATCAGCTGCCCCTTTCGGGTTTGCCTAAGGACCCGACTAACCCTGATCCGATTAACGTTGATCAGGAACCCTTAGTCTTACGGTGAAGTAGTTTTTCACTACTTTTATCGCTA
>NZ_JAGHKO010000026.1 GCF_017742245.1 Niastella soli | reverse complement strand
TTACGGGGTTTGGCAACTGGTGAATACTGGCTTCAGTTTATGGCTACCGTAACAACAGCAGGCGATTCCCATACAGGGAGGTAAGCCGTTCATGGGTGCCAAACCGGGACTACAGGTTCTGGATATTGGATGTTGGGACCGGGCTTCCCGGCTCCCGATTACGGGGCTTTATCTACCAGTACGATGCTGGTGGCATTGTGTTCTCCGGATTTGAGCGCATAGCTTCGGGTGTTCACCCGTTGGTAGTACTCAATGCCCAGCGCCACAAATACCGTATCCGTACTATTTGCTGGCAATGCCAGCGTAAGCGTAGCCGCCTGTGTGGGGTCGGTATTGTAAGGCAATTCAGGCGTTCCCTGCATGGCGTACTGATACAGCTCTGTGTTAAAATTGACCGCGGCTGCTGCTGCCACGATCCTGAAATGGGTGGTGCCTTTCGCCTGTTGTACCATGTTGCGTGGTACAAAAGACGGAATGTTTACCACCACCTCTCCCGACGCACGGGTAAATGTTAAAGGGCAGCGTACAAACAGGGAATCGGAAATACCCGCCCGTACGTTGAAGTTGAAACCCTGTAACTGGGTCATGTCTCCATTGTTTACGACACGTGCCCCCCTTTCGTTTACGGTGTCTGTAGTTATAATGCGGGAAGCCACCTTTAGCAGACGCGCCTGGGTAACTTTATCCTTCGCATTAATGGTTACATCCCTAAAGATGGTGCGCAGGAGTTTAGCGGCCTTACCGG
>NZ_JAGHKO010000025.1 GCF_017742245.1 Niastella soli | reverse complement strand
TTACGGGGTTTGGCAACTGGTGAATACTGGCTTCAGTTTATGGCTACCGTAACAACAGCAGCCGATTCCCATACAGGGAGGTAAGCCGTTCATTGTTGCCAAACCGGGACTACTGGTTCTGGATATTGGATGTGGGACCGGGCTTTCCGACCACCATTACTTACGCGGCTTTATCTACCAACATTATGCTGGTGGCATTGTGTTCTCCAGATTTGAGCGCATAGCTCCGGGTATTTACCCGTTGGTAATACTCAATGCCCAGCGCCACAAATACCGCATCCGTACTATTTGCTGGCAATGCCAGCGTAAGCGTAGCCGCCTGTGTGGGGTCGGTATTGTAAGGCAATTCAGGCGTTCCCTGCATGGCATACTCATACTTCTCCGTGTCGAAATTGATGGTAGCAGCCGATGCTACGATCCTGAAATGAGTAGTACCTGCGGCCTCCTGCACCATGTTTTTGGGTATAAAGGCCGGAATGTTTACTACAACTTCACCCGACACCCGGTTAAAAGTAATGGGACATCGTACAAACAGCGAATCTTCAATGCCAGCCCGTTCATTGAAACGGAATCCCAGCAGCTGTTGCAGGTCGCCATTGTTTACGGTACGAGCGCCCCTTTCATTCAACGGGTCGTTCATTAAAATTCGGGAGGCCACCTTCACCAGGCGTGCATGGGTGATAGTGTCCTTCGCATTAATGGTTACATCCCTAAAGATGGTGCGCAGGAGTTTAGCGGCCTTACCGG
>NZ_JAGHKO010000024.1 GCF_017742245.1 Niastella soli | reverse complement strand
TGTACCAGGTAACTGGTGGCTACCACGGTATTTTCGGTAGGTCCGTAGTTGTTTATCAATTTATAGGGTAAGCCCTTTGTATTGATGCCACCCAGACGGTCGCCTCCTGTAAGCAGGTATTGTAAGGCTCCTTCGCTGCCCCGCATGGCTTCCACCAGGCTTTCTACAAGCGCTGTGGCACAAAAGCAATGCGTAATGTTTTGTGCGGTCAGGTACTTGCTTAACAGTTCACTGTCCAGCCGCACCTCATCAGCAGGGACATACAAGGTGGCGCCGGCCGCTAAATAGGGCCATACTTCCCAGCCAAAGGCATCAAAGCCGATCGCCGACATACAGGTGCTTCGGCTTTCGGGTTGCACCTGGTAAGCCCGGTGATGCCAACGTACCAGGTTCAGTATTCCCTTATGTTCTATCATCACTCCTTTAGGCACACCGGTGGACCCAGATGTATAAATTACGTAAGCAAGACCCGGTCCTGTTGGTTGCTTGTCAGACAAAGACTTTCCATCAACTCCATCTTTCCATTCCGTCGCCTGTATGTTTATGATCTTTACATTTTCATCCTTTTCAATCAAAGAAGCCGTTGCATTACTGACCAGCACGATCCTGGCACCTGTATCCTTTAAAATATGATTGATCCGTGCGGCCGGATACGAGGGATCAACGGGCACATAGGCTGCGCCGGCTTTCCAGATGGCCAGCATAGCAGTAATTAAAGCGGCCGATCTTTCCATGCATACCACTACGGGTTCTTCCAAACCAACGCCCTGCTGTTGTACAAACAACGCCAGCTGGTTGCTTTGTTCCTGTAGCTGCTGATAACTAAGCTGTGTAGTGCTATCCACCACAGCGATTGCATCCGGAATTTTGATGGCCGCAGTTGCTATCAACTGCAGCACGGTGCCTTCTGTATCGGCTGCAAACAAGGAACGGGGGTGACTGAAATCTTCCAGCAACCGCTGTTCCTGTACAGGTGACAGCATCTTCAGCCTGCTCAGCGGCAGGTCTGCATGCTTTATTATATTATTCAGTAACTGCCCGTAAAGCTCCAGCATGCGGTGGATCGTATCGGCACGATACATATCCGTATTATAAACAAACTCCAGTTGTAGTTCTCCATTTACTTCGGTAACATGCAATACCAGGTCGAATTGCACCGATACCGATCCGGGCTTTTCGCGTTTTACCATCACATCCCCCAAATACAATTCGTCGGGCTCGGGTGTATTATGAAATGCAAACACTACTTCATAGAAAGGATTTTGGTTCACATCCCTGGGTAGGTCCAGCGTTTCTACAATACGTTCAAAGGGAACATAGCCGTGATCATAAGCCTGCAGGGTTGTTTGTTTGACATGCTGTAAAAAATCGCGAAAGCTGTTATTGGGATCACAGTTTGTACGCAACACCAGCATGTTCACAAAAAAACCGATCATCTCTTCTACTTCCTGGAAGTCTCTGCCGGCAACCGGACTGCCTATACAAATATCCTGTTGCCCGCTGTACCGTTGCAACAACACTTTGAAGGCGGCGAGCAGTGTCATGAACAGGGTAACGCCTTCGCGGTGCGATAAAGCAGCCAACGCCTGACGCACGGTTCGCTCAACCTTTTGATTTACTACGCTGCCCCGGATGCTCTTCTCTGCCGGGCCCTTATGATCGGGTAGCAAATGAAGTCGTTCCACTCCCGACAGGTGGGTTTTCCAGTACAACAAATGTTGCTTCAGCTGTTCTTCGGGGAACTGTCTGCGCTGCCAGGCTGAATAGTCGGCATATTGCAGCGACAGGTCCTTTAGCATCACAGGCTGACCGGTGAGCTTAGCTTTATACAACCGGCTCAGCTCCTGCACCAATACAGAAACCGACCAGCCATCAAATGCGATATGATGTATTACAGCGATCAGCAGATGTTCATTGGGCTGGGTCCTGATGAGGGTAATACGCAAAAGCACATCCGCAGAGAGGTCAAAGGACCGGCTGATCTCCGCTTCTATATATTCTTCCAGTGTTTTTCCCCGGTATACGATCGACTGCTGATCTGTATAGTGCATATTCCAGTCAGCCACGGTGCAGATCTGCTGGTATGGAATACCGTCTTCTTCCGCAATTACTGTGCGAAGCACTTCATGGCGGTTGATAATATCCCTGAAGCACGATTCCAGTATCCTTACATCCAGGTTGCCACGCAGCCTGAAGATCCAGTGCAGGTTGTACTGGGCACTTCCCTGCAGGCGGTCTATAAACCAAAGCCGCTCCTGTGCAAACGACAATGGCAAACGGGCGGCACTGTTCCGTACCATGCGTTCTATCCGTCTGGCCGGTTTCCTGTCATGCAGTAAAGGATCGTTGCGCAGCGATGTTTTGATCAGTTCCTTATTCTCCTCGATCAGCAGCAGCAGTTCATGGTCCACTACAACATTCCGGGGTATCCTAACTTTCAGTTTTTCATTATCCATCAGGAAGCTAAGACCAATCTCGCTGGCCCTGGACATAATGATGTCTACAATACTTTTTGACATATTGATCGCTGTAATAGTAAATAGAGATAGTATTAAAACGGAAGTGCTTGTTACGAAGCAGTATTACACCAAGGCGGCCACCTGCTTGTCGTATAACAATTCTTTTTCGCCGTATAATCGTTCTGCTACAATGCCCCGGTCGCGGCAGAGTTGTACCAGTTTATTCGACTGCACAATGGGATTCGATTCGTCGGTATACTTTATACTGCTGATAAATTCCACCCAGGGCTCCTGTCCCATCGCATATACGTATACTTCTTTGGGATTGAAAATATCTACCAGGGCCATGCCGCGGCTGCAATCAGATCCGTTGAGCCGTCGGGTGTTGTCCTGATCACGGGGTACTTTTTTGCTAAGCAATGGGCCATACAACCAGGTAAGCGGGGCGCCATCACATTCCATACCCAGGAATATTACATCTACATCCCCTACCTGATCATGAATATGTTTATACAGAGCCGGCTCCATGATCCGTGAATCGGCCATAAACAACAATTTGAACTGGCCTATTTGGACCAGGTGACATGATTTTGCCAGAATGTTCAGATCGCTGTGTTCACCGGTAAATGGTATGCCGGTAATGGTTGCATCTGCAAAATGAATGGTTTCCATTTCCTCGATCTCGATCACATTGTTGAACCCGATATTATTGAACATCAGTTTCAGGTCCGGATCTTCCAGCCTGCCTCCCTTTGCCTTTGGCACAATGATATTCCTGATCTTATGACGCAGGGGCAACAGCGTCTCAAATAAGATATGGTCCTGGTGGTTGTGGGTGATCACCACATAATCTATCACATCGGGCAGATCGAGGTCAGAGAAATGGTCGATGTCGGATACATAGCCATAATAACTGATCAAAGGATCGGCGAGTATCGTCACATCCTTGGTCTCTATCAGGATACAGGCATGTCCGAAATACCGCATCCGGATCTTATCGCCAGTGTATTTGTTGTAGGCAGGATGGGGCTCATCTGTAAAGAAAGTTTCGAATAGTGGTCCCTGCGCCTTTGTTATTCCCAGCAGCTCCTTAATCATGTCTAACGGCTGTGGGTCCTTTTTCATCATTGCCAGTTTGTCGATACCGGGATGATCGAACGGGATGTCGAGGTGCAGCACCTGCCGCTCTTCCAGACGTGGTGTGCTCAGTACAAATGGTCGGTGATCATTATTGGTTATCCAAAAGGCCATGCTTTGCGCTTCCTTATTATAGAACCTGCTTGTATACAACAGCGATTCAAAGAAACGGAATGCAGGGTTGTTATTCCTGTCGTAGAATAATTCCACATATCCTTTAAGAATGGGCGGTACTTTCTCGTACAGGTTTTCAAGGCCAAACCCTTTAGCTTCCTGCGCCAGTAGTTTGTCGAGCTCCTTTACTGCTTTTGAAAATTCGATCATATGCGAGCGTTTGCTGATCGTATCCTGCTCCAGTGCTTTTACTTCATCAATACGGCCGCCGCCAAAATCCATGAACGGGCCTCCCCTCATTTTAGGGTTCAGTACAGCCTCGGCATGAATATTAGGCGCCATCAGGTAAGATTCCATGATGGTAAGATGCCTTCCTGTGATATTCATGGCAGCCGTAGCAGGTGAGATCAGGTGACTCCAGGCATACCATCTGTCTACCAATGGTTCGAATACTACGTTTGGCTTAAGCCAAACTTTATTACTACTCATAATGGATGATTTTAGTGTGTGTTTTTAATTTATCGGAAATGATATTGGTAATGGCCGCAGGCTGTTTGAAAATGAAAAAGTGTTTACCGGGCATAGTCCTGAAATCTACCTCCCGGGTGGTTTCTTTTTGCCAGAGTTGTATTTCCGCCCTGTCCATCGTTTCCTCGGTGCCGGTGATCACAGTTACGGGGATATCTAAAGGTGCAGCAGGACGGTATACATAATTTTCTGTGGCCTTGAAATCGGCCCTGAGAATGGGTTCGAAATAATCGATCAGTTCATCCTGCGCCAGGATCTCTTCAGGAAGACCGTCGAGCCTTTTTATTTCTTCAATGAATTTTTCCCTGCTCATCAGATGCCGCTGCTTTTCAGATCTCGAATGGGCGGAAGGCCCCATGGTGCCGGTGATAAAAAGATGAACAGGCGCCTCGTGTTTGTTGCGGATCAGTTTCTGCACCAGCAAATAGGCCGTAATGCCACCCATGCTATGTCCATATACGGCATAAGGCCGGTAAGATACCAGGTGCTGCATCTGCCCATATACGTCATTAACGATATCTTCCATGTCACTCAACAGCTGCTCATTGCTTCTGCTGCCCCTTCCCGGATATTCCAGTGGGTGCAGCTGCACAAAAGAAGGTGCCGTGGCTTCATAGTCTCTGTAGGAATATTTATTTCCGCCCGCAAAAGGCAGGCAAAAAAGGTTGATGGATTTCA
The DNA here is from genome assembly GCF_017742245.1 of Niastella soli. Lineage (GTDB taxonomy): Bacteria > Bacteroidota > Bacteroidia > Chitinophagales > Chitinophagaceae > Niastella > Niastella soli. The sequence continues at coordinate 534,517 of NZ_JAGHKO010000024.1, read as the reverse complement.
TGTGTTACATATTTTTTTCGAGGTCAACGACATTAGCGGTATCGCTGGTGATCCTTCCGAAGTCGAATTTTACAATACGGTCCGCCACATGGTAGAAATCATCGTCGTGCGACACAACAATGAGGGTCTTACCCATGCTTCTTATCTCCTGTAGCCATTTAGTATAGAAAAGTTTTTTATTCGTGGGGTCCTGTTCGGCAGCCCATTCATCTAGCACCAGCAGGGGTTTGTCTTCCATCAGCGCCATCAGTAAGGCGATCCTTTTCTGCTGTCCCCGTGATACATTTACTTCGATGCAGTCTTTTGCGTTGTTTATTTTCAAAACACCGTTCAGGTTGATCAGGTCTTTCCAGTAATGCATGCGCTCGTTTTTGTCAGACAGGTCATGGTCATCGTAATTGGCGTGAAACAGACGCTGGTTCGTATACACCACGGCCATATGGTTGCTGAAAGCCGAAAACTCTTCCCACTCCACTTCCCTCTCGTTTATGAAGATCTTTCCTTGCGAAGCCCTGCACAATCCTGTCAACAGGTTCACAAAGGTTGTTTTCCCGCTGCCATTCCCGCCTATGATAAAAATGATCTCGCCTTTAGAGATATTGAATTCAGATAACTCGAGGTGAAAAGCCTCTTTTTCATGCTGGTTATATCCATACCGTACATCCTGGAAGCGCACAGAGCTGAAATCATCCTTCGTATTTACTTTAGCGGCATCGGGCAAAGCATCTACCGCCAGTTGCTTATCGATCTTCTCGATCCTTTCCACGGCAATTCTCAGCGATGAATAAAAAGGAATGATCATGACCAGCCGCGATACAGGCGACATCATAAAAAGAACGGTGGTTATAAAGGCGGCCAGCTGCCCTGCCGTGATATGAAAAATAGCGGGCAGTACAAAGATCACCATGCCCAACACTATATACCAGCTATAAGAGCCGGTCAATTCATTGGCGATGTATTTTTTAGAAGTTCGAATGCTTAACTCCTGCACTTTGGTTCTGTTGGCATTGATATATTTATTGAACAGGTTATTGTTCCGTACTGAAGAGATGCGGATCTGTCTGAATCCGCTTAGTAATTCACGCAGGGAAAAATAGTAAGCGTCCTGCAGGTCCCTGGCGGTATTAAGGTCTTTTACCATCTTCTTATTACGGTATATATAGAACAGCAACAGCAGGGTCATTAACGTCAATACCACGATGCAGCCCAGGGGCGATACCCAGAAAAAGTAAATAAAAGAACAGATGATGGTAATGGAGGCATTGATAAGGGTGACAAAGATCTCGGGCACCCTGCTCAATACCCTGGTGTCTGCAATCGCTGCATAGATCTTTTCGGAACCCAGGCGTTCAAAAGACTCGAACGAGGCATTACGTACTTTTTGTACTACCGACAATTCGAGGTTGAACATAATACTATTGGTAAGCTCCACCATATAGTTCTGAAAATAGCTGGTCGATAAAAAGGACAGGGTGATCAAAACAATAAAAGCGATATAATTATTTTCCGGAGCCCCTACCAGGATTACAGCTTTACCGGTTAAGGTCTGGTTGATCAGCATAAGAATACCCATGCTGGTAAGACTGCTGATGAGTCCCAGTATCAGCAGGAACACATAGAATATCTTTGACCGGGATTGAAAAACCTGAAGAATATTCATATAAGTGTGATATGTACAAGTGGATGAATGCGGAAGTGTATTGCTGTGCTATCAGCTGATCTCTATATAATCATACATGTTCTCCTCATGCCTGGCTATTAGATCGTCCAGATCTTTTACAGTGGAATGGGAAAAGATCTCCGACAGTTTTACTGTTACGCCAAGATCGCGGTAAATAAGGTTCACCAGTTTATTGGCCATGAGCGAATGGCCGCCAATATCAAAAAAGCTGTCGGTGATACCAAAGTCGTTACGGTCTAACAAAGTCTGCCACATCTTCATCAGCAGGGTTTGGGTCTCATTCACGGGCAGCACTACTTTTCTTTGCTGCTCATGGGGGGTGAGTTTGCTGCTGTTTACAGCTATCAGTTTTTTCCGGTCTACTTTACCACTATTGTTCAACGGCATTTCCAATACGATCACAAAAGCAGCTGGTATCATGTAGGCAGGAACATATTGTCGCAGGTGGGCGCGCAGTTCTTCTTCACCTGCCGTTGCATGGGCCATCAATTCAATAAATGCCACGAGGCTGTTCTCACTGCTTAGTCCTGTTTGCTGGCATACCACAGCGGATCTTACACCGGCATGCCGCAGGATAGCATTTTCTATTTCACCCGGCTCTATTCGGAAACCGCGCAGTTTTACCTGGTTGTCTTTACGTCCCTTCAACTCTACCGTACCATCGGGCAGCCAGCGGCCCAGATCTCCCGTGGCATACAGTCTTTCGGGAATGAAAGGGCCGGGGGCAATGAATTTTTCTGCAGTAAGCGCTGGCTGGTTCAGGTAGCCATGGGCCAACCCTTCCCCGCTGAGGAACAATTCGCCAAATACGCCTACCGGCACCGGCTGTAACAGGCTATCGAGGATATAGAGACCGGTATTTCTTACAGCCGATCCTATGGTGATCACTTCATCTGCTTCACTCACTTCTTTTATCGTAGAAAATATAGTGGCTTCTGTAGGCCCGTACATATTCCAAAGCCTGCCTGTTCGCATCAGCAATTGCTTTTGCAAAACTCCTGACAGCGGTTCGCCGCAGGTGATCGCTTTTAACTGCTGGCTACCCTGCCAGCCAGTGTCGATCAGTGCCTTCCACAACGAAGGAGTGGCCTGCATATAAGTGGGCAATACGTCCTCGAACAATCTTTTAAGTACGGAGGTATCCATCACCTGTTCGCGTGCTGCCAATATCAAACGGGCGCCGCTGATCAATGGAAGAAAATATTCCGCTACTGAGATATCGAAAGTGCAATTACTAACTGATAACAAGGTGTCGGCGGCTGTAATACCGGGAGCAGACTGCAGGCTTAGTAAAAGGTTCACTACCGACCGGTGGTAAATTTCAACGCCTTTTGGAACACCGGTAGAACCAGAGGTATACATAACATAAGCAATGTCTGCAGGCGGTAATGGGAGGTTGATCAATTCTCCTCCGGCCATAAAAGGATTGGCCTTCCGAATGCAGGATAGCAGGTAACAGGTAAATCCTTTTGCCAGCAATGGATTGGCCAGCTCCAGGTTATCGGTGATCAGCAATCTGGCAGCGGTATCATTCAACATATAGGCAATGCGCTCGGACGGGGAACCGGGGTCAATGGGCACATAGGCGGCACCGGCCTTCCAGATGGCGAGTATGGAAATAATGATATTTTCTGCACGGTCAAAAGCAATGCATACCCGGTCGTTCGGCTGTACAGCATAGTCACCTATGAGGTGATTGGCCATCAGGTCAGACTGGCAGTTGATCTCATCATAGGTCATTTCCTTTCCCCTGGAAATGATCGCGGTTTGATGGCCATATTGCGTTACGGCCTGAAGGAACAGATCAACAACGCTACAGTTGGGCGTAATCTGCCGCGGTTTATTGAATTGCTGCAGGGTTTGCCATTTTTCGGCGGGTAACAAAAGATCGCTCTTTCCCACTTCCACCTGGGGATTGGCCAGGAAAGAGCGCAGCAGGTTGATAAAATGCGTCAGCATCGACGACACGCGGCTTTGGGTGTATATGTCGCAGTCGTATTCCACAATACAGGATAAACCTCTTTTAGATTCTTCAAAATAGAAAGCCAGATCGAACTTACTGCTATAGCTGGGTCTATGATACCTGGTCAGCAGCAGGTCTTCTAATTCCAGCACCTCGCTGTCGTTTATCCTGGTGGTCAGGTTGATCAATACATCGAATAATGCTGACCGGCTAAGGTCCCGGTTAACATCCAGATTGGCCACCAGTTCATCAAAAGGATAGCGGCCATGCTCGTAAGCATCCAGACAAATAGTTTTAACCTTTTGCATCAATGCCGCCACTGTATCGGTAGCATCGAAGCGTAACCGCAAAGGCACGGTATTGATAAAAAAACCGGTCACCTCTTCCAGATCAGGATGGTCCCTGCCAGATAACGGTGTACCAATTATCATATCATACTGACTGGTATACCGGGCCAGCAAAACACCGGTCGCCGACAACAGCAGCATGAACAAACTGATATTATGATCTTTGCAGAAAGCCTGCATAGAGGCAAATGTGTACTGGTCTATCAATTCATGCACAGCCGCGCCATTGTTTTGCTTCAGCGCCGGTCTTTGTTTATCTGCCGGAATATCCAGGACCGGTAGTTCGCCCTGCAGGGTTTCCTGCCAGTACCTGGCCTGGTGGTAGCTATCGGCTGAGTCTTTCCTGGCATTTAGCCATTCAACATAATCTACATATTGTATTGGCTGCCTGGCGGGGAATGCAACTTTATTATTCTTCAAATAATGATACAGGGCGGTAAACTCCTTCATCAAAATATCGTAGGAGCGATCGTCGGTAATGATATGATGCATGACAACAGCCAACATGGCCCGGTGCTGCGAAAGTCTGATCAATACCACCCGGTATAAAGGGCCTTTGTCGAGATCGAATTTCCTGCAGGTATACTGCTTCAGCAGTTGCGCTGCCCGGGTGGTATCCTCACTGCCATCATCGTCGATAATAAATTCCACTTCCAACTCGCCCGGCTGGTGAACGATCTGTACCGGCTCATCATTCACTTCAATGAATGTGGTCCTTAGTACGGAATGTCTTTCTGAAAGAAGCGCAAAGATCCTTTGTATCATCCCGGGGTCGATATGGCCGTGCATTTCATATACCACACTTTCGTTATAGGCAAAGGCGCCTGTTTCTATTTTATCGATCAGCCACAGTCTTTTCTGTGCAGGTGACATTGCATATGAAAGCTGCGTATCGGCAACCGGGATTGGCTGGAATTCCTCCATCCCGGTTGTGCGGACCCGCTCGTGCAATAAAGCGGCTGTAGGAAAAATGAACAGATCGCGCAGCTCAATTTTATATTTCAGCTGTTTATGTATAAGACCCGCTATGCGGGTAGCTTTTATAGAGTTGCAGCCGCATTCAAAGAAGTTATCAGTCATGCCCATGCTGTCGGTATCCAGTACATTTTTTATAATGTCGAGTAATTGCTTTTCCTGCGCATTGGCCGGCGCTACCGGTATGCCCGGTGCGCTTATCAGGCTGTTTGTTAAAGCAGTCAGGGCCAGCCGGTCTGCTTTTCCTGTATTGGTTAGCGGGAACTTCGTTACAATTTCAAATCGCTGTGGGATCATATAAACAGGCAGGTGGGCGCTGGTATATTCACGCAGTGCATTGATCGAAAAATGGTCGGCAACGATCAAAAAGGCTACGAGTTGCCCATTATTACTATGTGGCACTACAACGGCAGCTTTTACCTGTTCAAAACCGCAGATCACTTTTTCCACTTCGGCGGGCTCAATTCTATATCCTCTTATTTTCACCTGGTAGTCGGCACGGCCCATGAATTCGATATCGCCGTTTTCGGTAACCCGGCCCAGGTCGCCGGAGCGGTATAATCGCTTGTTGCTGTTAAAAGGGTTTTCGATAAATTTCTCTGCCGTTAATGTGGGCAGGTTAAGGTATCCGCGTGCAAGACCACCCTCAATGTAGATCTCACCTGTTTTTCCCAATGGCATCATTTGCCGGTGCTCATCAAGTATATAGATCCAGTAACCGCGCAGAGGGCGGCCTATTATAGCAGCCTGTCTGCAATCGGTAACAGCTTTATAGGTAGCGCAAACCGTGATCTCGCAGGGACCATAGGTGTTGTATACAGGAACATTGCGCAGCAGCTTATCAATATGGGAGGGATACAGTACATCCCCTCCGCTTATAACCAGCCGAAGACTGGCAATACGGCTGCTGATGTGGTTGTTGAGCTCATTGATCACCAGTGGTGTGCACGAAATGATGGTGATCCGATGCCGCACTATAAGCTCGAGCAGTTCGTCAATATCACGCCCCCCATTTGCTGCTATTACCACCTGAGCTCCGGTGCAAAGGGCCGGAAAGATCTCTTCTATCAATGTGTCGAACGCAAGGGACGATTGTTGTAAAAAAATATCCTGCCGGGTGATATCAAAGTATTCGATAAAATACCGGACATAACTGGCCAGGGATTGATGCTCGATCATCACTCCCTTTGGTTCGCCGGTTGAACCCGATGTGTAGATCACATAAGCAAGGTGGTGATGGGCAGTACGTACCACAGGATTATGACGGTTACCACCAAAATGTAACCTGTCATCAATATTCAGTAAAAGGTCTTCGCCAAATAAGTCACTAACAACCTCCCAGTTATCGTCATCCACCAGTAAACATACTATGCCGCTGTCGGCCAGCATACGTGAATAACGAACAGGTGGAAGCGCCGGATCGATGGCTACATAGGCGGCGCCAGCCTTCAGAATGGCCAGCATAGCAATGAGAATATGCTCATTTCTGCCGACAAGGAATCCAATCCGGGTATCGGGGCCAATGGTCCCTCTTGATAATAAAGCATTCGCTACGATATTGGCCTGTTCGTTCAATTGTTTATAGGTAAGCTGTTTACTCCCCGCACTAACAGCCACCAGATCGGGCATGCAGACCGCATTTCTTTCTAAAACCTGGTGCACAGGTAATTTAATATGCTTTACTTCCGCCAGGTCTTTTTCCTGTGGGAAGAGGCAATGACGCTCCTGCTCAGTTAAAAAATTGCAGGTTGCTATATCCTGGCTGGCATCAGCAGCCATTGTTGCCAGGAGTAATTGTATATGCGCAGTAAAACGTTCTATTTCGGCAGCTGTATACAGGCACTCATTGTACTGCACTTGCAGGTGCAGGCCATTTCCTTTTTCATTGAATTCCAGCATTAGGTCAACATACCCATGCTGTGCAAGCGCTGGCTCTTTCTGTACTTTGCATCGGGGGAGCTGAAAATCCAGGTCATGGCCTGCAAAGTTCTGGTACAATACCAAGATATCGAATAAGCCATTTCCCTGTTGGGTCTGATCTATTTTCTTATCGTTCAGCAATTGTTCGAATGGATACAATTGATGTTGAAAGGCTTTAAACAATTTTTCCTTTACAGCCAGCACAACGTCCGCAAAGGTCATATTAGCATCTAATGAAAACCGCAGGCATAAAGTGTTCAAGGTATAGCCAATGATCTGCTCCATGTCTTCGCTGATACGGCCCGATACATCAAAGCCTATGACCATATCCTTTCTTTGTACATACCGGTTGATCAAAACGCCCAGCAGTGCCATCAATATATTGAAGGGAGTGGTGGCAAATTGTTTGCACAGACCCTGTAAATGGTCCATTTGTTCTTTCGGGAAGATGGTTGTAATGTGTCTTACCGCAATCACCTCTCCTGCTTGCCGGGCCGCCGGGCGACCCGATAATCCAACCGGTCTGGGCGAATCGCTCAACTCCTGCAACCAGTAATCACGTTGGGCATCCAGGTCTGCGGAAAAGGTCATCGCCTTTTGCCAGGCGGCATAATGATCAAAGTGCACCTGTGGCTGTTCTATATTCAACGGCAGATCGTTCAGCAGCCTGCTGTATAAGCCGCTTAATTCGGCAATAAGATGGGCAAGCGACCATCCATCGATGAGGATATGATGAATCACTAATACCACCAGGGTGGCGTTGGGTAAGGTTATTATACGCACCCGCAATTGTGATGGCCGTTCCAGTTCAAAAGGCTCATGCACCAATCCATGGCATAATGCGGCAATAGCTGACGCCTCATTACTGGTATCTCGAAGATCGATCTGTTGTATGTTTACCAATGCATCGGTGTACGTATGCACTTCGCGTTTCAGTTCATGACCATCCAGCACAAATGCGGTGCGTAACAACTCGTATTTATGCACCAGGGCACGTACGGCCGTTACAAAAGCAGCCGGATCAAAGGCGCCGGTAATGCGGTATACCAGCGGCAGGTGCCACGCTGCTGTGTTGCTGTTCAACTGATATTCGGCCCACATCATTTTCTGTGGCAGGGTGGTGTCCTGTACCGGTGGCAATATTGCCCAGCTATAAGAAGAAGCAGCACTGCTGCCCGCTGTTTTAATATATTCAGTCAAATCCTGCACGGTATTATACCTGAACAGCAGATCGGGCGACACGGCTACCCCGGTCAATAGCTGCAGTTTGTTCACCAGTTGCAGGGCCGTTATACTGTTCAGTCCCTGGTCTGGCAGGATGCTCTGCGGTGAAAGGCTGGGATGTCCCAATAAGGCGCGGACTGTTTCCAGCACAACCACTTCAAGCTCGCCATATGATGCGTCACCTATAGAGATAGCCGGTGATACGTCGGTGTCAGGTGCTGGTCCGCTTTTATTCCGGCCTATATATTCCTGCACCAGCAGATAATTCTGGATCTTGCCGCTGGTTGTTTTAGGTATTTTTCTAACGGGCACTACCTCATGTACTGGAATGCCGATGTTTGACAGCACCACTTCTTTTACAGCATTAGCAACCGATGCAAATTGTTCCTTACTGCTTTTATCGAGGATAAAAACCACCAGTTGCTCCTGGCCTTCCTGCTCATCGCGGATGGCACAGGCCGCCACTTTTCCAAAATCGGCCCAACCCGCGTGTATAATAGCCTCCTCAATATCATGCGGGTAATAATTCTGCCCATTGATAATGATGATATTCTTTGCCCGGCCGGTGATCACCAGTCGTTGATGCCGCATGAAACCAATATCACCCGTGCGCAGCCAGTGATCGTTCGAAAACAAACGGCCGGTTTGCTCCGGATTATTATAGTAGCCCGATGTAACGCTGCTTCCCTGGATCTGGATATGCCCAATTGTATTTTCAGGCAATTCCAGATCCTGGTCGTTACAGATCCTTACCCTACAGGAACTCACCGGATATCCCACATCCACAACGGTAACCGCTGCGGCTGCGCCTTCATCAATGAGCTCAATGGTGTTACCGATGTTCAGACCCGAACGGTTGAGACAATAATATTGCAAATTGGTCCCTGGCGGTATCGCGCTTACTTCCAGCGTAGCTTCGGCAAGGCCATAAGCAGCCACTACACAGCGTTCGTGCAGTCCATACTGTAACAGGCTATCGGTGAACTGCCGGCATAAGGCTACAGATAACATTTCAGCACCATTTATGATGATGCGAACACAAGAAAGGTCCCAATCATATTGCTGCTTTTTCTGGTAAGCCGATAAAAAATAATGAAACCCGAAATTAGGCGCATACAATACGGTAGCACGGTGTTCTGTTACCTTGCTCATCCACAATAACGGTCTTCTGATAAAGACAGCAGTCGGGATGGCAACTATATTTATGTTTTTAACGATGCCCGCCAGGTGAAAGCCGATCATGCCCATATCGTGTGTCAGGGGCATCCAGCTTAATAACGTATCTGCCTGGGTGATGGCCAGGCTTTGTATGATATCGCCCACATTCGACAGCAGGTTCTGGTGGGTCAGCTGTACCCCTTTGGGATCGCCGGTTGATCCGGAGGAGAACTGAATATAGGCAAGTGTTGTATCTGCAACCACTACTGGCTCGGCCGGATGTGTGCTCTGTGATAATTTCGAAAACGGAATGATACGGTCGTTAGTGACCTGCTGTTCATCAACGACTGAACGGATGGCTGGTATATACTGTTCCTCCGCAACTATAAAAGGATGCAGCAGACAGGCACATACTTTAGCCACTTTTAACTTTTGTGCAGTTTGAATACCCGGCGACAGGGGTACCGGAATGATACCGCCCAGCACACATGCCCAAAACGCACATAATAGCAACTGATTGTCTTCCGTTTGGATCACCACTTCATTTCCCACCAGCACACCCTGCTGTTGCAGGCTGCCGAGCATCAGCAATGCCCTGATGTACAGCTCCCGGTAAGAGAGTTGTTCGCTTACCCCGCCCGGCTGCACAAAGCGAATGCCGGCACAGTCTTCCTGTGCTGCAATCATCAATGCAGTTGATATACTCATGCTATTAAATAAATGTAATTTGAAAGAGAGGAATACGCCCATACTGGCGAAATGCATCGCTGGGAACCAGCCAGTGCTATCGCAAATGCAAGTAACATGATCAGTCTTGCATTATTTTAAAACGAGAAAAATATCAGGTGTCCTGTAGTCAAAGTAAGTGCAAAACAAAACCCATCCCTATAGTAGTAGCTCTAAATTGACATGCGGGTTTTACTAAAAACTGTTAACGGTTACTTAATAACGGTATACACCACTTGTGATATATTATCATTTAGTAAAACCCGAAATAAAAAATAGAATTGATACTACCATTAAGCTGCTTAATAAATAATTACTTTGAAGGGTCCCTCCCAACTATTTACTGTATCATTAAACCATTACTATGGAAATAATAGAAAAATATTTCCTCGAATTTGGTGAGATCCAAAGACCCATGGCTGCCAGCGTTCAATCGTTGCAGTACTGTGTAAATCTGATCAGGAAAGAAAAGCCCTCACAGATCCTCGACCTGGGCAGTGGATTAAGCTCGGTGGTGTTTCATTCGCAGTTCGACAATGTGCAAACCTTAGATGACAATCCGTACTGGGCCAGCAGAACAAAGGAGTTTATTGCGGCCAATATTTTTAAAGACCTCGATATCGGGCCTATCACGGCTATAAACGACCAGTCGTTCCCTTTCATTTATTATGACTATGGAAATATCGAGACCAGGATCTACTATTTCAAAAAAGCACTTGAACTGAGCAGTGGCTATTTATTTGTAGATGATATGCATATCAATTACTACAGAGAATATGTGCAAACAAAAAGCCGCGGGCATATCTTAAAGTTCGTGCCGGAATCGCTTGATGAATATGGCCGGTACGGCGCCCTTATTGTTAAGCAGTAAACGGATCACCGCTAATGTAGATACCATGATACACCAAGCGTTTGCAGCTAAATTAGGCAGGGTGCTGAAAATGCGCGTAGGGATAAGATCAATTGAGTGGCGCCTGCCCCTGAAAATAGTGATCAATGAGCTCACCCTTTACAAACAGCAATGGGTCATTCGCATCGATCACCTGGAACTTCAATTTTCTCCCCTTGCCTTTTTAAAAGGCCAGCTGCCTTTTGCGGCTGTATACATTGGCAAGGTCAGCTGTATGCGGGCGCCTGCTGATCATAAGGAGATCCTGGCTGAACCAACAGAAAATAATGCCCTTTCGCTTGACTGGCTACTGCGCTGTTTTCGTTTATTATGTCAATTCCCCGATCGCTTGTTCAAATACCTGCCCCGTACACTGCATATTGAACAGATCGATCTGTCGGCCAACCTCTTCGGTGAACCCCTTGAATGGCAACTACATGACCTGCAGCTTCATGACAATGCATACACCCTATGCATCAGCGCCCGCGGTATTAAGATGCCTGCCTGCCACCTGCAAGGTCAGATCGATAAAAAAGCAATGCTGATCACGGTACAGCACGAGGGCAGCAATAATCCAGGCAGCAGTTGTTCTGTAGAGATCCCGGGGAAGAATATGTTTATCCAGGCCAGGGAATTACACCTGCAGGTCAACAAAACAGCACCCGACGGACTTACTGTATATTTTTCTGTAAAGAACTGCCGGTTGAACTGCCCTGTGGTCGCTTCCCGGGAAATTGATTTTTCCGTTTTTGCCCTGCAGCTGCACTGCCGGTATCATGCGGGCTCATTTGCCGTGGAGGACAATTCGGTCATTCAATTCAATGAGATCAACTGCCAGCTGTCTGCCAGCTGTAATTCAGGTGGGGATAACACCTTTCAGTCGTGTCTGGTGATCAGGGAAACGCAGGTCAGTGATTTTTTACGGTCATTCCCCTACTTTACCTGCCGGCAACTGTACCAGTTCTCATTTACGGGCCGGATCCCTGCTATCCATATTCACTTTTCTTTCGATCCCCATGCGCCGTTTGACTATCAGTTCAGCATTCGCGCGGAATTGAAGGACAGGCTACAAATTACGAGGGTGCCCGACAACTGGCCCGATATCAATCAGCCGTTCACGCACCATATATACGAACATAATGAACTTATCCGGAGCCTTACACTTTGCCCCTCGAACCGGTACTATAGAACAATAGACACCATCCCCTACTTGTTGGCCAGTATAATTGTGCATGCAGAAGATGAAAACTTTTATTCGCATTATGGCGTGGACGAAATATTTGTGGGATATGCCCTAATCGAAAACCTGATGAAAAGAAAATTTTCACGTGGAGGAAGTACCATCACCATGCAGCTGGTGAAGAACCTTTTCCTGGACCATAATAAGACCATCTATCGAAAATTGGAGGAACTGTTCATCACGCTGCTGCTCGAAAACGTGTTCAGGATACCGAAAAGCAAACTGCTCGAAATATACCTGAACATCATTGAATTTGCACCGGGCATTTATGGTATATGCGAAGCAGCCGATTATTATTTTTCAAAACAACCCGAAGCATTGACGCTGAATGAATGTATTGTTTTAACCTATATTATCCCCAGACCTAAATATTTTCTGGATGCAGTGAACTGCTCCTCGTTACAGTTAAAGCATAACCTGAAAAAGCATTTCCGGTCAATGGTTGATAAACTGGTACTTAAGGGCGTTATTGGGCAAAAGGATGAGAAAATGCTTCAGCAGGATGTTTATATAAAAGGAAGGGTGCTGTCGCTGGAAGATGCTTAAAAAAGAGTCCTGGTAAAATAAGATTTATGGGATCATGTATTACTTGTTGGTTTACAGTGAACAAGGAATTAGGATAACAAATATGACATAATAATTTGTTCGTACGAAAAAATTCCTACCTTTATCACATGAAGCCATCCTTATTTGCCGCCAAACAAATAGAACCTACCAGGTCTGAGCTGGAGATCCTGCAGGTGTTATGGAAGCATGGTCCTTCCACCGTTCGGTTTGTGAACGACCTGCTGAATGAACAAAAAAGAGAAGTGCAATATACTTCCACGTTGAAGCTGATGCAGATCATGGTGGAAAAGGGTATGTTGAAACGGGATGAAAGCAGCATGAAACATATTTATGAACCCATCGAAGAAGAACAAAAGACCAAAGGCTTCCTGCTGCAGCGTTTTGTTGATTCCATGTATGATGGTTCGGTCAATAACCTGGTACAGCAGTTGTTGGGCAATAAAAAGATCTCGAAAGATGAAATAAACGCTATCAGGGATATATTAAAGGAGATCGATAAATAAACAGATCAGCATCAAATTCCATTAACCATGTAAAGCTTGTAATATGCAATTGCCATTGATCAAAGTCATGATACCGGATGTGATAGTAAAAGCGCTTTGCTGGACCTTGCTGCATTCGCTGTGGCAGGCATTACTGATCGCCATGATGGCAGCTGTGGTCATCTCACTTACCCAAAGAGCAAGGCCCATCTACCGGTACAACCTGCTCACCAGCCTGCTTTTTGTTTTTCTTGCGACGACCTCGTATACTTTCCTCAACCAGTTGTATCTGGCCAACCGCCATATGGGTTCGGGCAGTGGTGTATTACAGTTTAGCAACTTCATCTCCAGCAACCAGCTGATCAATGAAAATGAAGGCACAACAGCAATAGGCCAACGGTTCATTAATTTCTGCAACGAGTATGCTGCGGCATTCATCACGGTCTGGTTCGTCATATTCTTTTGCAAAAGCCTGTATACCGTATTGGGCTTTGGCCGCATAGCAACAATAAAAAACCGTAAAAGCACCCGGCCGGCTGATTGCTGGCAGTTGCAAGTGCAGCAACTGGCGCAACGGCTTAATATATCACACTATATTCTCATGCTGGAATCGGAGCTGGTTAAAGTACCGGCTGTTACCGGACTGCTGAAACCCATCATTCTTATTCCGGCGGGCATGCTGAGCAATATTCCGCCAGACCAGGTAGAAGCGATCCTGCTGCATGAACTGGCCCATATTAAAAGAAAGGATTACCTGGTCAATATCATTCAACTCTTTACAGAAACCGTCTTTTTTTTCAATCCAGGTCTGTTATGGCTATCTTCCCTGATCAGGGATACCAGAGAAAGCTGCTGCGATGAAATAGCGGTGAACATCACCGGTAATAAAAAGCAGTATATAAACGCGCTCCTATCGTTCGAGGAGTATACAAGCAGTGGATTTATGGTCACACCAGCATTTGCCGGCAGCAAAAAAAGCCACCTGCTGAACCGGGTACTACGGATTGTTCACAATAACAACACTACATTAAGCGGTAAGGAAAAGCTGTTATTCTCGGTTGCCCTACTGGGTATTACCTGCATGGCTTTCGCGTTTGCCCAAAAAGACCAGCCAGCTACCAGGGCATCAGTTGCCATTACATCGCCGCAAGCTGCTATGGCAACCGGTTCTTCAACAATACCTGCTGCCACGCAATCCATTTCCCCTGTCCCCCTGCCTGCCAATACACACCCGGCTACTGCGCTTCCTGAACGTTCCCGGAAACGGGCCCACTCAGCAATAGCAGCCAGGCGGATATCGCCAATAGCTGTCGATACCACCATAAAAGATGCTAATATGAACAACAGTTTGTATACCGCCCCTCAGGTGTATGTAGCCCCGGTCTATAATACAAACAGCCTGTTGAAAAAAGAGAATAGCCGGCAGCCGGAACAGCCCCTCCATTACGAACCAGCGCGGCTGACAGTAAAAAACACGCTGGCTGAGAAAGTGCTTGCAGATCTTATAAGCGAGCATATTATTTCTGATGCGGCCAATACAACATTCGCGCTTACCAATACCGAACTGATCGTGAATGGGGTCAAACAGCCCAACGAAATACATCAACGCATCATTTCAAAATATGTAAAAAGCCCCGGTGATAAACTGAACGTATACCACCATTCACCCTCCACTTATTACTAAGCCGGGATTGTAATTCCCCGCTTGCTTCCGTAATTATTATGCTGCAACAGGCATGCAGGTGACAGCGTATTGCCATTAACCAAAAAATATCTTACCATGAAAAATAGCATTACCCTGCTATACGTCCTCCTGTTACTTATCCCCGCATGGCTGCATGCACAAACGACCCTCAGGATTTCAGGTAAAGTACTGAGTGAGACAGGCAAACCCCTTCCTGCTGCCAGCGTGGCCCTCATACACCTGCACGACTCATTGCAGGTACTGGCCGGTACAACCAATAATGAAGGCCTGTTCGAATTTGACAATGTACCAGCCGATTCGCTGCTGGTAGCGGTCACTGCCATTGGTTACCGCAAGTATTACAGTGCGCCTGTATCCCTGCAACCAGAAAGCAGCCCTCTCCTCCTGCCAGCCATACAGCTGCAGAAATTGGATGGGAAAACCTTGCAACAGGTTACTGTGGTGGGAAAGAAAAATCTGGTAGAACAGGAAATTGATAAGATGGTGGTGAATGTCGACGCCATGATCACGGCAGCCGGTTCCACTGCTTTAGATGTACTGGAAAGAACACCGGGCTTAACGGTAGACGAAAACGGCAATATCAATCTGAAAGGAAAATCAGGCGTAACGGTGTATATCAACAATAAACCCACGTACCTGTCGGGCGTGGCACTGGCGAACTACCTGCGGTCGTTACCAGCCAGCCAGCTGGATAAAATAGAACTCATGAGCAATCCTTCCTCGCGGTACGATGCCGCCGGAAGCGGCGGGGTCGTAAATATCAGACTGAAAAGGTCGAAGGTCAAAGGATTCAATGGCAACCTGTCTGCCTCTTTTGGTCAGTCGATCTACTGGCAAACCAATGAAAGCCTCAACCTGAATTACCGGAACGACCGGCTGACCATTTTCGGGAGCATCGGGTATAACCGGCAAAATGGGTATCGCCGGCTGGATGTAGAAAGACGGTATTTCAGGGACGATCACGAGCTGTATTCCATCTTTCAACAAACCACTGATTTCAAAACATCCTCAAAATCCGGAAATGCACAGTTGGGTATGGACTACAGTCTTACCGACAAGACGAGCATTGGCTTTGTATGGAATGGCGCCCATTACCGGTCATCCGAAAAACGCGAGATAGCCAGTAAATTTTTTAACCCTCATTTTGTATCGGATTCCCTGATCTCGGCCGATTATGATTACAACGCAAGATTCACCCGGTCGGGCATCAATCTAAACTTAACGCACCGGTTTGATACTTCCGGACAAATGCTGAATGTAGATGTGGATTATATCTGGTATAGCAATAGCAGTAATATGGATTTCCTGAACTATACCTACCTGCCTGATCTAACACTGACCAGGTTGGACCATCTACAGGGGCATGTACCTACCGGTATGAACATCTATTCGTCGAAGGCCGATTACACATTCTTTCCGGCACCAAAACTTAAAGTAGAAACAGGTGTGAAGGCCAGTTATATTTCCACCGACAATGAAGCCAATTATTTTGACATCATCAATGATGAACGGCTGGAAAATATCGATCTTACCAATCATTTTAGCTATAAGGAAAATATCAATGCGGCTTATATAAACACCAACAGAAGTTTCAACAGGTTTTCTTTTCAGGCCGGGCTGCGGCTCGAAAATACGATGATGAAAGGCCACCAGCTGGGAAATACTGCAAAACCAGATTCTTCTTTCAAACGCAGCTATACCAATCTTTTTCCAACCCTGTATCTGACTTACAAACTGGATAAAAAGGAAAAGCATCAGCTGAATCTTTCCTATGGAAGAAGAATTACGCGGCCTTATTACCAGGACCTGAACCCATTTATTGCCCCGCTGGATAAATTCACCTATTTCGCCGGCAATCCTTTCTTATTGCCCGAATTCTCCAACAACATTGAATTATCCTGGTTCTTTAAGAAGAAAATACTGACCACCCTGATGTACAACCGGGCTACCAACTGGCAATCGCAAACCTCCGAACAAACCAGCACGGTGTATATCAACCGGCCTGGTAATATTGGCAAAAGAAAATTTATGGGGATCTCTGTCAATGCATCGCTGCAACCCACCAAATGGTGGACGTTAAATATCTATACCGAAGTGATCAACAACAGTTTCAAAGGTGATCTGTATGGCAGTCAGCTCGATGAAGGGTCCACTTACTGGTATATCAATACCAATCAACAATTCAGGTTCAATAAGGGGTGGAGCGGGGAAATTAGCGGATTTTATATTACACGCAGTGTATCGGGCCAGTACTTGAAAGATCCCCTTTGGCAGGCAAACGCCGGGGTGCAGAAAAATATTATGAACAACCGGTTAACGCTTAAATTAACGGGTAGGGATATTTTCCATACGTTGAAACCGAATGCGAGGGTAGCCGGACTGAATAACGCCACCTCCTCCATCCGCAACATGGCCAGCACCCAGGTCATTGTATTGGGTGCCACGTATAATTTCGGTAAAACATTTAATAGTGCGCGGCGACGCAGGACCGGAGGCGCGCAATATGAGCAAAACCGGATCAAAGACATGGATTGATCTCAATCCCTATTGCAATACATAAACCTTATATTCTATGCTATTCAAATATTTCATCCTGGCAATTCGCATCAACTGGCTGTTTGGCAAAATACGTTTCCTGCCTGCAATGCCGCTTATTGGTAGGTGGTACAATACCTATAAACGGCAAAAGAATATCTTCAGGTTGTTGCAGCTTAAAAGCAGGTTGCAGGAAGGCATCATGGGGGCAATGTTTGGAAAATACCTTTCAGGCATAGTGTTCGATACCTATAATGGCCGTTTTGTAAACAATGTGCAGGACGTACAGATCAACAATGTGCTGGGGTTTGCCGGCGCCTATAACAAATCTGAACTGGAATTTATTACCTCGCTGGTTACGGGCGATTCCCAGGTATATGTGGTTGGGGCGCATATCGGTACCCTGTTGGTGCCGGTTAGTAAGGTGGCCAAACAGGTGATCGCATTCGAAGCCAATCCTGCCACCTTCCGTTACCTGATGCACAACATTCACCTCAATGAACGGCATAATGTGCTTGCCTTTAATTACGCTATTTATCACAAAGAGACCGAACTGCCATTCTATAACAGCACCGCCAATTCAGGTGGTAGCAAATTGAAACCGGCAAAGGATAGTTATTCCTATCATTATGACAACCCCGAGGTGATCCAGGTGCCTGCAAAAAGCCTTGACCGCTTTGTTGAAGAGCATCAGCTTCCTTTACCCAACCTGCTGATCATGGACATTGAAGGCGCAGAATTTTTCGCGCTCCAGGGTGCGGGCCGCTGTCTGGCAAATGCCTCCTACCTGTATATCGAATTTGTGCCCCAACATTTATCGGATGTGGCTAATGTTTCGGTGGAAGAATTTACCACTACCATTACCAGCCATTTTGGTGGTATGAAAATAGTACAGCAGGTGATCAGCCAGCAGGGAAAAGAATACCGTGGCCAGGAAATAGCCAGTATCCTGTTGCATTTGTACAACAGCCATCAATCGGCCGACCTGTTATTTTACAAGTAAGTGATATAGGCTATACATCGAGCTTGTGGCAGGCATACCGGTAATATTCAATATGCAGATCGTCTGCCTGGTAATCAGTAGCCATACAGGCTGCATAACCGGGATCGATCCCCCACTCTATCAGTTTCCAGGTAAGGCTGCCAACATATGCGTTTCCTTTATCAAATTCAATAGCAGTCAATGGCAGGCTCATGCCTTTACCATCTGCCTTTATTACACTTTCCTTGATGGTCCAGGCCCGGTAAAATTCCCGTAGCGGGTCTTCTGCAATAGCTATGGAATGCCATTGGCTGGTTGTCATAACATGTTTGAAGTCGTACAGCTGCACCGGCCTTATTTCCTCGATATCTATACCCACCCGTATCCCGTTTGTAATGGCACAGGCTACATAATTACCAGAGTGCGAAATATTGAAGTCGGTCTGTGTATTAAGATAGGGCCTGTTGTTTTCGTTGAATTGCAAACACTGCAGGCTTTGGGCCTGGTACCCAAAAGAACGAAGCGCCTTCAGCAATAACATTTTTCCCAGCAAGTCGGCCATCTTATCCTGCCATCTTACAAAACGGTTGTTCTTTTCCTGCATTTGCACAGGCAGCTGCTGTAAATACCGATTATAGCAATCAGCAGGCAGCATTTGAAAAAAGCCGGTATAGTATACGGCGATAGACTTCAATACATTAATTTTTCTGTGGCAGCATGGTTGGTAATAAAATGATCAGCGGGAAGACCCACCAACAGATTTCTTTGCAACAAGTGCACCCTTACCAATATTTTCTGTTTTTTATCGGTTTGCACTACTTCACACTCCATTCCTGTTAATGGCCCGTACCTGATCATCAGCTGCTGCCCCGGCTGATAATAGTCGGAAGACACTTCCACCTCTTCGCCGTATTCCATCATCAGCCGTATATCTTCAATGACCTTGTTATGTACCTGCGCCATTTCCTTTCCTGTTCGCACATAATTCAATACCCCATCGATCTTCAACCCTTCATAATAATCATGTAAGGTATTGAGGTGTACAAAAATATAAGACTGGAAAAGCGGCACATCCACTACTTTGTTGCGGTCATGCCATTTCCTGAGCTCTTTCTTCACTGGCAAATAATAAGTTATTGCTCCATCCGACAATTCGGTAGCCACTTTTTTTTCATGACGTGGCCTTGTGTAAATGACATACCACCCGGCATTGAACTTTTTCATAACGGCACAATTTTATATAATGATCAAATAAGCGCAATCATTACCCACCATGGTATCGGGTACCTGGTGTGATGCTAAATAGTAGAAGGTGAAACTCTTTTAACAGTGAAGTGTAATGGACATACTGGCATCTTAACTATCGCCAATATAAATAGCAGTCATCGTGCTTTAAAAGTAACAAAAAACGACAGCCGATCTTTGCATTTTTTATTACTGATTTGTGAAGTAAGTTTTTGAGGCGGTTAAATTGATCTGACTTCACGCGGAGAGGTGATAATTATTTTTTTGTTAATTGCGTATTTAAGCAAGCCAATCGTCGACTTTAGACCCAATTTTTCCTTCATATCCTGTCGGATCTTCTCTACCGACCTAACGCTCAAAAATAGGTGATTAGCAATTTCCTTGTTGCTTTTTTCCTCCCACAATAATTGCAGGATCTCTTTTTCCCGGATGTTGAGGGAAATGGCCCTTGTTTCTGGCTGCGTTTTTATAGCGATCTGCTTGTTCCAGTACATCACTTCTGTAAACAGCTTGTTACGGTAAATGCGGTGTTCAGAAAGTGATTTGATAGCATTTAGCAACTCTTCAGGTTCATCCGATTTTGACAGGATACCATAAACGCCCAGTTCCAGCATTTCACATAAGAGGTCCATGTCTGTACACATAGACAATACGAGTATCTTGGTATCGGGGTAATTTTGCCGGAGTACTTTGACAGCTTCAATGCCATTTAGTTTGGGCATAAATACATCCAGCAGCAGCACCTGAACCCTGGCTTCCTGCAACCGGTTCAGCAGATCGGGAATGTCGGGAGATTGAATAACGACATTAATGTTTTTCTGTTCCGAAAGATAATTTTTTAACGTTTTTCTGAATAAGGTATGGTCATCTACAATTGCCACATTTACAGATTGGGATAGCATAAGGTTTAATTTTAAATTTCGCTTATTATTAATTCATATTTATTGATTTAATAATTAGGGAGGAGCAGCATTGCGTTCAAAGAGTACAGAAGCCGGTTAAAGGTCCGGAGAAGTAATCAGGAAATGCTACAATGTACAGGCGGTAAGTAATCATTCATTCTAAGGAGGTAGAAAACAGGTGTTTTCAACGCAGGGATATATTGGGAACACCTGCTCACACAAATATGTGGTCACCAGGAAGAAAAGGATAGGTTTCATTCGCTTAAAGGATAAATTGTTTAAATACTTTATCCGATCAGATAAGGGCTCTGACTTATATGATTCTAAAGCTAATAAAATAATAATTATAAACCAAAACGTTTTAGTGTCCGCGCTTTTTACCTTTATTTCTCTTGCCGTTATTTTCTGAGAATATTCGTCTTAACCCCTCTCTCGGGATAACAGGTTGAATTGAGTTTTAATGCTCAACCTTGGATGGCATCAACTTTGTCACGTTATCCAGTTCGAGACTACTAACGCCGTATCTATCAAGAAATACTTTTATGTTTTTCAGGCTCACATAGGCTCCTGGCCAAGATAATAAATTTTTAAACAATACTTTATATCTTTAGCGCAATGGTCAAATTACTCCTTTAGAAAATAATTTCAGAAATGAGAACATTCAACTTCGCGATACGGATCTTCTGTACTGCCTGCCTGGCTACCGCCCTTGTCGCCTGTAAAGCTGACAGAACACCACAGATGCCGAAGAAAGTTCGCCTTGCCAAAGTCGTTGTTGATTCAACTCAACTGGAAAATTATAAAGCTTTCTTAAAGGAAGAGATTGAAGCATCGGTAAGTAAAGAGCCAGGCGTGTTGACTTTATATGCAGTATTTGAAAAAGAAAAACCTACCCATCTCACCATCCTGGAAATATATGCAACTGAAGCGGCATACCAGTCCCATTTGAAAACAACCCATTTTTTGAAATATAAAAATGGTACCATGAATATGGTAAAGAATTTAGAATTAATTGAAACAGATCCGCTTATTCCAGCGTTGAAGATCAAGTAGCAAGTCTATTTCAGGTTTCAATTTCGTGTTCAACAGATCAGCAACAACCTGTTCTGTCCAGGCTTTTCTTTTGGTGCACGGTGAAGACAGGGCGCGACCTTACTTTCAGGATGATCAACCGCTAACCGCCATAGGTTACCAAGGCCTAAGCTTATTGGACGTGCATTGGGTGCTGCCTGATAGTGCAGGTCAAAGAAATGCTCGCTTAAAAATGAATCAAAACCTTCTGCTGCTCCATGATATAGTTTTTTGAGTTCATCCCTTATTTCAGGAATATGTATTTTCTGTTTCCCTTGTGAATTGGGCAATATTTCACTCGACGCGCCATAGTAAGTACATAAAATGGTATCGGTGGGGATAGGCGATCGATCTACATGCCAGGAATAAACATCGGTTGGAAAAAACGGATAGGCATCATCCTGATCATAGTACTTGATCACATTAAGGACTGGCGATGCGCCATGAGCTGTCAATAGCTGCAAGTCGTTTAAAAGAATGTCACGGGCAAGTTGACCTTGATCACTCAAGGGAAGTTCACAAAGTTCGGCTGGTTCAATTGTTGTTATATTTCCGCTTAGTTCTATCTTATTAACAATCTCAGAGAAGTCGCCAGGTAAGTTACGGGCCCAGCAGATCGCATTCATTGCTCCATTAAAAGGTATAGAAACCAGGTCTTGAAAATTAGTGACACAGTGAATTTGATTCTCAGCATGAGATAAATCTATCATAATAGCTAATATAAGACCATTTGACAACGAACTATGGGAATAATAGCCGGTCAGGCCAGGATAAAAATTGATTGTTAAACTATTAATGAAGATAACAACAAAAAGCTAACAGATAGTAAAACAACGGCGTTATGGTACCTTAAAGAAAGGAATATTAATTGCATGTGAACTTCCAATGCGAACATCTAAAGGATTTTTAGCAAGAATTAAGAAAATACTGAAAATACTTGGGCCTGGACTAATTACAGGTGCCAGTGACGATGATCTAATAACAAACTCTCGAATTTCTAAGGATTTTTAACGCTGATAATAATGACCGAAGCAGCGGTTTCCCTGATCTGCTTTCAGTTTGTCTGAGGCTATCTATGGCAAGAGTATGTGTATTGGAAATATTCCGGTCTGCTAAATAAAAAGGTTCCCCAGTGATTTATCTTCAATCCCATTTTCCATGTATATAGTAATTCCCCCGTCTAGTAAGTGTTGCTTTAACAGTGTAAGTAAAAGCGATGCCGATGGATCCTCCATATACTCTTTTACTTTCCAGGTACCGTTTTTTATGTTTGCGCCAATTAATACAGGTTTAGTCAGATGCTTTGCTGCGCAATAATAATAGCGCGTTGGGCATTTTTTATTTAATTCAAAGATCAGGGTTGGCGCTGAAACCGCTTCAACAATATGCAAATACTGGTCTAAATACAGCTCAATTGGTTTTTTATTGGCATCTACAATGATTTGATCAATGAAGATAAGATTGCCAGTGCAATCATACACATGAGTTATCCATTCCATAAAATATGGGGCTTTTTTAAGAATCTATGTATAGAACAAAACGCCTCATCAATCGTGAGGGTAGAAAACTGAGGTAGCACTTAATTCTTATGGGGCACGCATGGGATCAGCAACGCATTCTTTAGGTAGTTATCTAGAGGAAGACATTATAAAGTAACAAATTAAATCGGTTCTCCCAAAAAAATGTTTGCCTGAGGTTATGATATTTGTCGGATTATCATAGGCTGGAATGGAACATTTACTGATCAGCCTGAAATGTGACTGCTTCATTATATTTGGGGTATAAAATGTATTGTAATGTCGCCACTAATTGAAATTACCGATCCGGCAGTTTTTGATCCGGAAACTATAATTGTAGATGTTCGGGCAGGTGCCGATGCGCGCCAACGCTACCTGGCAGGCCATCTGCAACAGGCAATTTTTGCAACGCTGGATGACGACCTGGCCAGTAAACCTGCCGACCCCGCTTTTGGTGGAAGGCATCCGCTCCCTTCATTAGAAAACTTTGCTGCCACCTTATCAAAGTGGGGCGTTACTCCCGACAGCCATGTAATTGTTTATGACGACAAAGCCGCTGCAATGGGTGGCGCCCGTTTATGGTGGATGCTTCGTGCCATCGGCCATAAAAAGGTGCAGGTATTGAACGGCGGATTAAAAGCTGCTATTAATGCAGGCATTGAACTAAGCAAAGATGATCACCAGCCCAAATCAACCGCAGCTTATCCTGTTCCTGCTGAATACAGCGGAACTGCCGATATTGACGAGGTTGGGGAAGCGGCTAAAAGCGATGACCGCATTGTGATCGATGTGCGCGAGAACGCCCGCTATCTTGGCCAGGTTGAACCGCTTGACCTTATTGCCGGCCATATTCCCGGGGCCAGTAATTTATTTTATGCCAAAAATCTGGGGGAAGATGGGAAATACCTGTCACCGGAAGAACTTGCAGTACTTTACCGGGACACTATTGGTGATATTAAACCTGAGCAGGTAATTGTACATTGCGGATCGGGGGTTACTGCATGCCATACATTACTGGGCATGGCCAGTGCCGGCATAACAGAACCAAAATTGTATGTTGGTTCCTGGAGTGAATGGTCCAGAAGGGATTTGCCGATCGCTACTACGGATAAATAGTATTTGGTTACCAGGTCAACCAGCGGGCTGACCTGGTAAGCCCTTACTAAAGCAATTTCAATTTCATGCCGCGGATGCCCATGTCCACTACCTGTTCACCCTTGGAAGGCGCCCATTTTCCATCATTGACCACTTCAATCCATTCAAAACTTTTATTGGTAGAAAGCGATACTTCAACAACGATATCGCTTGTTTCTTTGCCGGTAATTGTCAGTCCACCTGATGGAAAATCGCTGGTCACAACACAGGAACCTGCCGGAACAGGTGACGTGGCAAATAACGGGTTTACCACGGTGGTAGCTCCTTCAGGGGCCTGGCCGGTTGTTGTAAAGGGATAGCTGATACCATTAAACGACGGAGTGGTCTCAAAACCCCAATACCCTTGCTTTTTATTGGCATTTACAGCAAGGGTCTGATCTTTTATTTTATAATTTTTGATATAGGTATTGAAGCCAATAAAGGAAGCCAGTGTTCCATTAAATTCCTGTTTGATGGCTATTCCTGCGATCACTGTGTCCACATAGTATTTTACATCATAGTTCTGGTAAGCCAGCGACAGACGCAGCCATTCATATATACCCGGCGCTATATCTTTTAATGGTGTTTTAAAAAAGACCTCGTTATTGCCCGATGCAGTTGATTTATCAAATTCAATGGCGTTACTGCCACCTGTAGTTGTTTCCGCGGCTTTGTAAAGAATGGCTCCCTTTCCCAAGGCTGTAGTGCCCGTTTGAGCCAGCTCAACGTAGTGAGCGCTCATGCCATTGAACGAGGGACTTTGCCCGGCATGTCCCGCCGCCATCGGCGCTGGCTGGCCAAGATTATTCAGGCGTTCCTGGGTAGGGTCAAATTTAAATTTGAGAACAAGGTTTGCTTCTGAGGTTGTATCATTGGTTTTTTCCTTTTTACAGGAAAATAGAAATATACTAAGGCTAAATATGGACAGGAATGAATAATGTTTTATTTTCATGTAAGCAGTTTCCCTCTAAACGAAATTCGGTGAACTTTATTTTAAGGGCTGTTTACTGGCTTCAGCCGCAAGTTCGCCAGTCTATTCAAGCGTCATCCTGTTATTGCTCGTGTCAGCATCCATAAAAATACCGCCGTTAATTATTGAAGGTAAAAAAGAGGTCCCAGGGAATGGGGTGTTTGCCATGCCACCGGTCCATAAATGCCAGCAGGCATTTTTTAAATACCGTATCTCCCAACAGATCTTTTATTGCTAAGTATCCAAGGGATGGTTTGCCGTATTCTTTTCATAGAGATAAGGAACGTTTGGCCAATGATGTGAGAACCAATCGTGCGAATAGCGGGTATAAGAAGTGATAGTTAAAACAAGCAATATTGTATAATATTGCAATGCGATTGATTTGAAATTCTAAACCCAATAAACGATTAACTGCCATGCCCACCAGAAGAGATTTTATCTACAAGAGCTCACTCGCCACTGCCAGTGTACTGTTTGCTTCCCCGCTTTTAGCAGACCTGGGTCGAGAATATAAAATGGGGTTACAATTATATACCATCCGGGATGCCATGGCAAGAAACGCGGCCGAGAGTATAAAACAAATTGCTGCCATGGGTTACCAGGATACAGAAACATATGGGTATGATCCTTTAACTGGATCATACTATGGCTATAAAGCGAAAGACTTTCTTCAGTTGCTTACACAAAACGGCGTTTCTACCACCAGTGGCCACTACGATCTGTTTAAATATCTAAACACCCCCGAGCAGGAATTGCTTGATTATGTTGATAAATGCATTGAAGGGGCACACATATTACAGCAAAAATATATCACCTGGCCCTGGCTTGATCCTGCAGACAGGACTATGGACAAATTTAAATTACTCGCCACAAAGCTTAATTTGATAGGCGAACGGATCACCAAATCTGGTCTTGGCTTTGCTTATCATAACCACGATTTTGAATTTATTGACCATAATGGTACAAATGGATATGAAGTGATCATTAAGGAGACAGATCCCCAATTCGTCAAATTACAGGTTGACCTGTATTGGGTGTGTCGGGTAGCTGCCATTTCACCGGCGGCGCTTTTCAGAAAACAACCCGGGCGTTTTGTAATGTGGCACATAAAAGATATGGACAAAGTTTCCAAAGACTATACCGAAATGGGAAATGGAGCAATAGACTATACAAAAATCCTCCCGGATGCCAAACTAAGCGGCTTGCAATTCTATTATATTGAGCAAGGTGGAAATTTTAAAAAGAGCTCCATGGAGAGTATTCAGGAAAGTGCCCGCTTTTTCAAGAAAAATCTACAGGATTTGTTGTAGTCCTCCATCCAGTGTCCCCCCTATCCTTATTATCCGTTAATGGGGGTGAGAAAGTTTAATAATAGTTTGAATTACAGTTAGATATGAGGGTGATGTTTTTGTCTTCAGGCTGTATTTAATTGAACGCCAATTGTTTGATAAGCCATTAACGCATTTTTGTTCGGGATTTCCTTTGATCTTCCCTGGGAGAATACCTGCTTTTCTTCGGGAAAAGCAAAAGAAATCCCGAATAAGCCCCTCGTCAGATATAGTGCAGATCCTAACAAAATAGGGCATTTGTATACCAGATATCCCACCAGACTGGCATCAGACTCCCACCAAATGCCATAGCCTATGGCATTCTTATGGGATTCGGATGGGATTCCTATGGCATTCTTAAGCGGGAAATGGCTATCTGGAGGGAATCTGACTAGAGTCTGACAAGGACTCAATTACATGCTGATCAGGGGTTTACAACTCTTTGATATCATTCTGGTATAGTTTTGCACCTATACCGGTAAGTTTGGCGCGATAATATGCCTTAAAAACACCCGTGGCCGCGCGAGGTGGTAATTGTTGTTGAGGAAGAAATATGCGCCAGAATGACTTCTTATGGCGTTATAGGGTGTTCTAAAGTTGCCTATTAATTTCAGCTTTTATCCCTTTTATTGCCGGGCCGGTATTGGCTGCAAGATTGTTCCGGGCAATGCTAAGTGCTTCCCTGGCAGTACCCTCGCCAAGGTATTGGTTTTTATTTTTTGTAACAACAAAGATCTTAGCTTTTCCATGCGTGTCAGCGTAATGTTTTACGCTGGCATATTCCACGGTGTCTTTTGGTAGTACCCAATGAATATACGCTATGGGTGTTATGTTAGGTAACTCTTCTGAGTCAAATGGAAAACCTGTGCATCTGCTAAAGCATAAAGTATACAAACTTGTAAAGGGGAAAAGTTTACCTAGAATTTCGTCATTGCTGGCAAGTTGTATAAATTCCGCCAATGGTGATTTACCATCCCCTAATAAACAATTCCAGGCGTATTCAACTTCGTTATGATTGTCAAATGCTTTTGCTTTTTCATTTGGTTCTACAAAGGGGTATTTCAGAGAGAACTCCTGGGTTGAAACGTTTTCTTTTAGCCAATAGTCAATCGTCTTTGCAAGATCAGTTATGTTGCCGATATTGGCCTGTGCCAGACAAACGCCGTCTCGCCAGAAGTCGGACAGGTATAGTTTTTTTTCTGCCGCAATGTATATTTGAGAAAACTTATTGTCAGATTGAACCCTGGCGTAAATGACAGGTAATCTTCCCGAACTGTCATCAATTGCAGCCCTGCATGTTGAATTTATCTTTTCAAATTCAAGATTTAGGGCATTGGGCAATCCGCCTGCTTTTTTGATTTCAGGGTAAAACTTTCTGTAGAATCTATTTGATTGAAGCTTTTGAAAATAAGATTTCAAAACCTTCTCTTTCCAGATACGCATATAAACTCCCAAGATAAGCGTTTTTTGAATTTTCGTTTTCGAAATCAGGTTGGGCATGTTAGCCATTGCACAATGAAGGGTGAAAAGGAGATTTCCTTTGTTTATGAGCTGTGTAAGCAACCTTTTATCATATTGGCTGATGAACAGCAAATGGAACAAGTGATCATCAATGTTGTTAAAAATGGGATTGAGGCCATTGACAAAAAAGGAATGGTTACTTTTACCACCAACATTTCACAGAAACAACTTACCATTACAGATAATGGAAGAGGAATTCCTGCGGACGAGATCGATCAGCTTTTCACCCCTTTTTTCAGCACCAAAACCGATGGACAGGGAATTGGGTTGACGCTTGTAAAAGAAATTCTCATCAACCATGGCATCGATTTTAGCCTGCAATCAAATGATCAGGGACAAACCAGTTTTAACTTCGGTTTTGTGAATTAATAAGACAGCTTTTCGCCTTTCCAATCAGTTGTACGCAGGAACTGCTCCCAACTGAGGGTGTTCGGGTTTATTTGCCGGCTCCATAGCTGGTCGCGGTCTTTTTGGAAATATCCATATTCAACTGCGTAGTCTACCATCCCCAATATCTCACGTACTAAGATCTCATTTGAGCTAAACTCCGGAAAATGGTGGAGCAATTCCGGCCGGGTGAATGCAGAACTGTATTCCGCCTTCTTGCCGGTGACCTGGATGAACGTGTCAACCATTTCCTGTGGGGAGATAATGTCGCCAATTACAGGAAGGGACTTACCGGCGTACAATGCCGGGTTTGAAAAGATCTCCAGAACAGCAGGGCCAGTGGCCGTAAGCGGATCAACAAATGGGGCCCGGAAGTCTTTCGGTAAATAAATCGGAAATACAAGCGTGTCGCCTTTCATAGAAGGCGGATAGAATTCAATCAGGTTTGTGTAAAAGAAAGCCATGTAAATAAACGAGCTGGTGACCGGTAACGTACGAATATATGCTTCGATATTCGCCTTATCTGTAAAATGAGGTGCAAACATTTTTCCACCTGTGATGCTGTCCACATTTTCCAGGCTGCTGAAGATAATATGACGTACCCCGGCTGCCATGGCCGCGTCAGCCAACTGTTTACCCAACTCCAGTTCATAAGCTGCCGGCGGAACAATGCCTGGTGTTAGTAGGAAAACCCCGTCAGAGCCGCGGAATGCTTCCACAAAGGCTTTTTTATTTCCCGGTGCAAGCGATACATTCACCACCTCGACTCCCTGTTCTGCCAAACTAAGCGCCGCTGGCGAATCAACCCGACGGGTGAGCCCGCGTACCCGAAAACGCCCGCTCTGTAACAACGTATTGGCCGCACTGCGCCCTTGCTTACCCAGTACCCCAACGATAGTAATGAGTGGCTTGTCTTTTTGGACCATTTCCTCCGCGTTTAAACTAAATGCCATGTGTTCTGTTATTTAAGTGAGTTTTACAACTATGAAAAATATAGTTGCAAAGCTATTCAGTGTTAAATAGTTTTACAATAACTATCCATTTGGATAGCTTATCAAATACATTTTATGGGACTGGAATGTCAGAGTGATTTTATAAAAGTCAATAATAAATTATACCCCTGCACTGTTAGCCTCGTTATGGACCTGGTTGGCGGAAAGTGGAAAGCGGTTATTCTGTATCATTTAAAGGATACCAATAAGCGTTATGGTGAGCTTAGGAAGGAAATGCCGGGCGTTACTGAACGAACGTTGAGTTTGCAATTAAAACAATTAGAGGAAGATGGATTGATCTCAAGACAGGTGTTTGGGAAAAAGCCACCGGTTAAAGTTGTTTACAGTTTAACTGAATTTGGCAAGTCCTTCTCCCCTGTACTCCATGCCATTATTGGCTGGGGCGATCAGATCGCTGCGCAAAAGGGTGAGTTTGTAAATTCCTTATAACACCTGATTTATCCGGTTGTATATTGTAGGATCGTGTTTTTTAATTTTGATCTTTACATATTTGGATGCAGGCATATTACTCTCCTTTACTACATTATTGATAGATACCAGGACGTTCGTCTCGGGAAAATACGTGACAGCATTTCGTTCGGGTATTTGATAAGAAACAATAATGAATAATGGGGCGATCCGTTCAATGCCATCGTCATAATTGAAAAGGTCTACCCTTTCGCCGGGACTAAAACCTGCCTTTTCAATATCAACTGAGTTCATAAAGATAACACGCCGTTCATTTTTAATGCCCCTGTACCGGTCATCCAGTCCATAGATCGTAGTATTGAACTGATCATGGGTGCGGGTGGTTGCCATTAAATATTCATCTGTCGCCAGCGTATTATCAGGGATTTCGGTTAGTGTAAACGGAGCCCGGTCACCAAATGTTTTTGTTTTAAAAATGCCATCCCGTGCTGTATTGGGTAGATAGAATCCGCCTTTCTGTCTTATGCGGACATTGTAATTTTCAAAACCAGGAATGCATTTTTCAATATCATCTCTTACCGCATCATAACTATCGTGGTAGCGCTGCCAGTTAATGACAGACCTGCTGCCCAGGGTAGCGATTGCCATCCTGCAAACAATTTGTGTTTCGTTGATAAGGTGCTCAGAAACTGGTTTCAACATACCCCTTGACCATTCCACTACACCCATGGAATTCTCTGTACTTACAAATTGGTGCACCCCATTTACCAGATCTATATCACTGCGGGATAACGTTGGCAAGATCAATGACTCCTGACCATGCACCAGGTGGCTCCGGTTTAATTTTGTGGAAACATAGACTGTCAGTGAAAGTCTTCTCATTGCTTCCGCTGTATAGGTTGTGTCAGGTGTGGCGGATAAGAAATTCCCGCCCATACAAAAAAGCACTTTTAACCGGCCATCATGCATTGCCTTAATAGCATGGACAACATCATAACCGTGTTTGCGCGGCGGTTCAAAACCAAAGAAATCCTGGAGCCGGTCCAGTTGTTCGTCGGTAGGTTTTTCATCAATCAACATCGTCCGGTTTCCCTGAACATTGCTGTGTCCACGGACAGGACAAATACCTGCACCCGGTTTACCGATACTGCCTTTGAGCAGGAGCAGATTGAGGATCTCCCTGATCAATGCCACTCCATTATGTTGCTGGGTAAGCCCCATACCCCAGCAGATGATAATGCGTTTTTTGAATGCCATCATTTGGGCGGCTTCATAGATATCAGCCTCGGAGACACCGGATTGCCGGGATAGCTCCGCCAGATCATACTTTTCAAACTGGCTGAGAAATGCATTATACCCAGTTGTTTTTTCTTCAATGAAGGCATGGTCCAGCACTTCGCCGGGTGATTTTTTTTCAAAATCCAACAGCAGGAGCTCAATGGCTTTTAACAATGCCATATCACCGTTTATCTTTACTGGTAAATAAAGATCTGCCAGCTTTACACCGCTGCCTACAATACCGTTTATTTGCTGGGGGTTATGAAAACCCATCAGACCTGCTTCTGGTAAAGGGTTAATAGCAATGATTTTGGCGCCTTTCTTTTTCCCTTTCTCCAGGGCGCTCATCATTCTGGGCGCATTAGTGCCCGGATTTTGCCCAATAATCACAATAACATCGGTATCATAAAAATCTTCCAGCTTAACGGTCCCCTTGCCAATACCTATCGTTGGCAGTAAGGCAGAACCGGAAGTTTCATGACACATATTGGAGCAGTCAGGCATATTATTGGTGCCATACACTTTGGCAAAAAGCTGATAAACAAAAGAAGCCTCATTACTCGTTCTGCCCGAGGTATAAAAAGCTGCTTCATCGGGAGATGCCAACTGATTGAGGTGTACCGCAATTTTTTTAAAAGCATCTTCCCAACTGATTGGTTGGTAGTGGGTGCCACCAAGAGGCATATACATGGGTTCGGCAAGCCGGCCCATTTTACCGATTTTGTAATCATCCAGTTTTGCCAGTTCATAAACAGCATTGGCCTGAAAAAATGCGGCATTGATCTTTTTAGTCGTGGCTTCCTCTGCCAACGCTTTGGCGCCGTTCTCACAGTATTCACCTACTGGAGAACGTTCATCGTCCGGGTCAGGCCACGCGCAGCTGGGACAGTCAAACCCGTTAAACTGATTCATTTTTAAAAGGGCCCTGTTCCCCCGGAAAAAAGTTTTTTCTTCCACCAGATCACTCATAGCGGCCATCACAGCTGGCACGCCTGCGGCCCATTTACCTACCCTGGTTAGTTTGAGATCTAACAATTGATAGGGATTTTCTGCAGCAGGTTCTTTGTTGTTTGTCTGCTCAGGGGATGTATTATTAAGATTATCTTCTTGCATAGTGTTGTTTTGATTTTAGCAGGTAAGTTGCGGGATGGGATAATAGTTCTGCTGAACTTTTGGAGTGATTAATACAAAGGTAGTCTTATTCAGTAAACGGATTGATAGTACTTCTTTACAAACCGGTTGCGGGCTGTTGATATTGGGCAGATATGTATTAAACTAAAGATCAAACCGGGTGTTTTGGGGTGAGAAATGAAGAAATGATCATTAGAAAAAAAGAACACTGGTTCAGGAT
Source organism: Niastella soli (assembly GCF_017742245.1). Classification (GTDB taxonomy): domain Bacteria; phylum Bacteroidota; class Bacteroidia; order Chitinophagales; family Chitinophagaceae; genus Niastella; species Niastella soli. Next base: position 501,998 of record NZ_JAGHKO010000024.1, on the reverse strand, counting down.
GTTGTTTATCTGGCAGGGCTCTGTGCTGCCAGGTCTTCTTCCCCGGCTTATCATGCTGTTTTTACTATCCCTTGTCGTGGTGTATCTGCATGGGACGATCTTTTCTTTTAAAGTACCGCTGAATCCCATGCCATTAACCCTCTTTGGCTTTGTGCTGGCGCTGTTTTTGGGTTTTCGTAATGGTGCGAGTTACGATCGTTATTGGGAAGGCCGTAAACTATGGGGCGCATTATTAAATGCCAACCGCTCACTGGTGCGACAGGCACTTACGCTGCCAGGTGGTACAGCGGATCCCGCACGTATCGAGTCTTTTGTACGACTGCTTAATGCGTTTACTTATGCTTTGAAACACCAGCTCAGGGGCTCAGACCCTACTGATGATCTAAAACAAAGACTGGATAAGGAACAGTTGGCAGAGATCAGTCGGGAAAAATATAAACCGGTCATACTGCTTAACCTGATGGCAACCTGGGTGGCCCGGCAGCGGACGGCTGGGCGGATTGATACCAACCTGCAAGCACGTTTTGATGAGAACTTCGATAAGCTCACCGATGTGGTCGGCGGATGTGAGCGAATAATTTCTACGCCTATCCCTTACAGCTACCAGGTGTTACTGCACCGCACCGTCTATGTATATTGCTTCTTACTGCCGTTTGGACTTGTAGACAGTCTTGGCTGGCTCACTCCTTTTATTGTCGTTTTTATTGCTTACACCTTTGTGGCATTTGAGGCCATTGCAGATGAGATCGAAGAACCTTTTGGGGTAGATGCTAATGATCTGGCGCTGACCCAAATGTGTCAGATGATAGAATACACAACGTTAGAGTCGGCCGGCCTGCCAACCGGTACTGTTCCAAACGATGCACTGGATGTGGTGGATTAATAATAAAAACCGGCAACAACCTGTTTGTACAGGTCATTGCCGGGCATCACAATACGGTTGAATTCATTATTTAGATTGCCATTCTACATCATCGATGTAAGCAGTCCAGGTCCCCGACCGGTTGGGTGAGTTCAATACAATAGCGTCTAACGTTAGATTGGCAGCATCTAATACCCCATTCCCCCCACTCACATTTACGCCATCCCAGGCGGTCAGATCAAAAATATAACCATGCCATTCGCCATCATTGATCACAGGCAGGGTTACCGATCCTTCTGTTCCATCGCTGTCATCTAAGTAGATCTGCACGGTAGCCCCGCTCACCGCATTGGATGTTTTCAACCATAGCTTCACAATACCGTTCTTTGAAAAGGACACGTTGCTGGCCGGCGTTCCTTCAGCCGATAACATTCGTACGCGCCAGGCCGTAGTGACCGAAGTATTATCAACCAAATTCAGCTGTAAGTGGGTATGGTCGCCATCGACATAATGCTGAGCCGTTGATGTGGTGGCAATCCCAACAGTACTTCCGCTATACGTTGGCTGGGTGGTGAAATGGCCTACGCCTTTGGAAAAGTCATCCAGCACTTTAATAGTGGGTGTGGGCGTAGCACATACGTTCAATTCTTTGGCATATAATAACGACCAGGGGTTGATCGCATTATTATATACTCCATCGGGGTACAGCGAATAATGTAGATGGATCACTCCGTTTGAAGCAGTACCTGTTTTTCCTACATATCCGATGATGTCACCAGCCTTTACTACTTTTCCATTCACCATACCTGAGGCAATGGATTTCAAATGACAGAAGAAATGATACCAGCCCGTGGATGTTTTAATGGTGACTTTGTTCCCTGAATAATCAGACCAGCCCACCAATGTGAGGGTGCCACCGACCGTAGCGGCAACTGGCGTGCCTTCTGCCGCCCAGATATCTATACCCAGGTGATCGCCGCCTACGAAATCGCTGTTTGAATAACCGCGGTTGCAGTTCCAGGATGCTTTGCTTCCGCCGTCGAGTGAATGGTCATAACCGGTGTTGTGCAACCCGCGTACTGGAAATACATCAATGGTTGCGGAGCCAGTAGTAAGCAACCTGACTGCAGTTGTATCGTCTTCGTTGTACTGTTCAGCCGGGTTCTGCTTCGATTTCTCAAACTGTTTGCTACAGGATGCCAGAAACAGTAAAAACAAGCAGGTCAATACATGAAATTTTCTCATTAAGGAAGGTTTTAGATATGAAGTAATTGTTTAGCCATGAACAAATAGTTTGCAGGCCGCCCATATGTAACCAGTAAAAACTTACATATGAACAGCATTGAAAAACGCTTATGCGTTATTCTGCACCAGGGGTATGCTTCAGGGCTATTTTTGAAACACGCGTTCGAAAATAATTGCGGGAAGTATTGTTATTGAATTAATAACAGGGGGTAGAAATAGTATACGCACTACTGTTCTATTTGCATGCCAGAAATGAAAATAGTGGATAAAAGGTTATCCACTATTTTTATGTACTACATGTAAGGATTAGTGTTAGCTTACAAAAAGGATGATACTATTTACTTGTGTAGCGTTTAAGAAGATACGGCCAATACATAACGGTGTGTTTGTATGAACGCTTTGTGTATTGCAAAAGGCCATCCTGTTGCCGTTATAGCTGCCCTTTTAGGGTTGATGTATCAATTTCGGGTATCCTGGCTCCAGGCGGTGGTTTAAAAGGTTCAGATGAAAATCAGGGCCTTTTTTATGATGTAACTGTAGATAATTATTTATATTTATCTTTAAATATAACCTTTAAACGTAAGCGGCAATGGATCGCATAGCACTCATCAACTACCTGATAGTTCAACGGAATGCCCGTCGGTATCTGGAGGTGACCGCTCATCATCATCAAAACAATTTTGTACATATCCATTGCCCATACAAGGTTGCCACATGGCCTGCCTCTTCGAATGATTTTTTTGCCAGTAACCACGAGCAGTTTGATCTTATTTTCATAGATGGAATACATACTGAAGAACAGGTGTTAACAGATATTCAGGAAGCCTTTGGGCATCTTTCGCCTAATGGAATAATTGTAATACATGACTGTATGCCCCCCGATGCATGGCATCAACGGGAGCCGGAAGCCTATAAGGTGGGGGAAAACTGGAATGGGACGGTATGGAAGGCAGTGCTGAGGGTGTTCAATGAATGTGTTTATAAATGCTCACTGATAGATACCGACTGGGGTTGTGGTGTGATAGATACGGCGCAAATGCAGGTGCCTAAACAATTACAGCTGCCTGAGAAACTCCTTTACGAACTGAATTATTCGTGGTTGCTCGAGTATAAACAAACTGTGTCTGCTTATTTATCTGAATGGGTAAGCGTTTTTTACCATCTGGCTTGTATGGGAAACTGGCAGGAGGTGTTTAAAGAGCAACTGTTACAACTTCGGCAACATAACTTTCGAAAAATTATGCTAACAATACTTGGCACCGCGCAGGATGTACAAGTTGTAGATACGATCTGTTATGAATTACAAATGGACATCCAGATACTTTTTAGCGCAACTGAGTTTACTCACTTTGAAAAACCTGCCCTGTACGCAATTGAGGAGTACGCTAAAAAGAATGAGGGTTTTGTATTATACCTGCATAGCAAAGGAGTTAGTAATCCGGCTGACGGAACCAAGATAAAATGGAGAAGACTGATGATGAGGGAACTGGTGCAAAACCGTGAGTATTGTTTGTCACAGCTGCCAAAATATGATGTGGTTGGTGTGAACTGGCGTGAACAATATCCTACTTCTCACTTTTGTGGTAATTTTTGGTATGCCTCTACCAAATATCTGCGTAAGTTGGCGGATTTCAAAAACTATTATGATCATCCACGCTATCAAATCTGGGATGCCGTGGACAGTAAGCGGCTGGGTTGTGAATTCTGGATCAGTTCAGGCAAGGAACAGCCGCGCGTGCTTTCCCTGTATTGTAGAAATGTTGACTTTTGTAATGCAAACTATTGGAGTAATAAGTAGGCGTACATGAATGCCGGATTGGAAAAATAAAGCCCTTCAATTATGACACTATTAATTTACAGGGATGGTTTAATCGGGGATTTTCTTGGTGTTATACCTATAATGATTGAGTTGGCCAGGCAGGACACACTTCAGGTTTGTATTCATCCGGAAGCGGAGCTCATTTTCCAGTTAATACCTCAAAAATACAATATAAAATTACAGGAGATGGGATCAGGGTTCGACAGGGTTTTAGAACTGGACATAAATAAAGCGTTCGAGCTATCGCATCGTCACAATTACCACATGACACAATCCTATTATGCCTGTTTGGGTTTACCTGTGCCTGAAAAACCTCCAGTAGCTGAACTTGAATATGAATTAATGGAAACCCCTGGTTATGATTATATTTTGGCTCCTTTTTCCCGGTCGCTGCCTCCGCAGGAACGCTGGCCACGGGAACAATGGCAGCGATTAACAGACCTGATGCCTGATAAGTCGTTTTGTATTATAGGTCATGAGAGAGATGAGAGAGATTTTGTAACTGGAAGTAATATTTCTCAAATGTATAATGAACCACTTGTAAGAGTCATCAACACGTTGAGAAATTCGGGGAAAGGTTTGATCAGCGTGGTATCAGGGCCTTCACACCTGGCGTTTCATCTCGGCGTAAAGAATTATTTACTTACCAATCAAACCATGACGTGGGGTAATAATCCGGAAGCCATTCAAATATCAGATCATATCCCGGACTTAAAAGCAGAGCGGGTGACAGGGATCTTACATGGCAATTCATAAAGACCTATCTCTTCTGCAGCAAGATCAAACTATCCACCAGGCCCGTTCTTTGGTATTCACCTGTTCTTATAAGCTCATTTACGAAAGTCTGCACTCCGGGAAAATAACTGGCATAGTCGTGAAAAGCCACATATCCGCCCGGCACTATCCACTCAGCAAAATGCCGGAAGTCCGTTGATACATTCAGATAATCATGAAGACCATCTATAAAAAACAGTGAAACCGGTTGGTCCCATTTCAGGTTATATGATCTGTCTTGAATAATTTCAACTACATCACATACGGCTGCATTTACAAGATTTCTTTTGAAAGGTTCAAAAGATGGTGGAAATGTTTGCAGGCCCTGATCTACCGCACCAAGCCTGCCATCATGTGTATCAATGGCGTACACTTTTGCCTGCGCTGCGCAAGCTTTAATTATACTGCCGAACAGCACCGTTGTTTTGCCATGGTAACTTCCAATTTCCGCTATCACCTGCGGCCCCGGTAAATGTCTGCAAACGTGCAAGGTGACGGAAATAAGCAGTTCCGCTTCGCGGTCGCTTAGCCAGCCTTCTATTTTTCGGATTCTATTTATTAAGGACGTGTGCTGTGACTCGCCCGGTAAAAGATAGTCTGACGATTCAACACCGGTATTACAGGAATACTGTTGCCCATGCTCGCGTAATAGAATTCTTAGTGTATCGTCATATTTACGTGGAACCGGATGGATCCAGAATGCATCCGGCTTGTTTAATGCTTCATTCACTTCATTCATAGAATAGGCTTTCCGGAACCGAACATAATCATAGCGGCATGGGTTTAAAGCAATTTCATAGCCCAGGAGCCTGACAAGCGTTGGTAAGATCACCTCTTCGCTGGCCCATATTTTTGATTGCGCTATTATGTCCCGTAACTGCTCGCTTTCACGAAAAATTTTTACGAGGTCTCGTACTGCAGGCTGGGTAAAAACAGTAGCCGGCCAAAAAGTCCAGTGAACAAACTTATCTTCCCCATCAGGAAAATTGGCTAAAAAGGGTTTCCAAAGGTTTAACTCCTTAAAAGCCTGAAGCGCTACAAAATTTGTCTTATTGTCTGCGGTTATTTTTTCCGGTGCACTGGAAAGCATTCCAATGTTTGATCGGGAGGCGAAGAAGGCGGTTAAATAAACTGAATATCCTTTCCGGATGGCCAACTGATCTGAGTCAACAATTGTAATAGTATCAAACGAATAGTGCTCCAGGGCGAATTGCATGGTCCGCAGTGCAAATTCATGTAAATAGCCATGTTTTACCGGAATGGGATCGGGTACAAGCGCAGCCCGGAATTGATCAAAACAAAAGCGATTTGAGATCAGGCGCCGGTCCTGGCTGCCATTGTAGAGTAAAATGACTGAGGATGGATCGTGATAATGCAGGTTACGTACAAGGTCAATAATACAATCTTCATTTTCGTGTACCAGACAAGCGTATATGTTTTGTATTTGTTTAGGCGATTGTTTTTGGGAAGTGTGCTGAGCAACGCCTGTAAATGTGCCATTCTGCCTGGTTGAATTGGCAGGTTCTTTAGCATGGTACAGGTCCCAGTCTTTACACATGATCTCCTGAATGTGCTCTACAGGATGCTTATGCCACCATGCGCCATCCGTTTTTTTAGGACTTACATTGTAGTCATGGATCATGTGCACAGAGAAGGAATGGTCCGTCAGCACACTGATCCTTTCCGGTGGGGTTGCCCAAACAAATAAGCCATCCATGCCCACATCTATATCTGCAAATTGATTTTTGCACCATAACTTCTTTTTATAGCACAATGAACTGCCAAGCAACCATACCCGCTGGTTGGAAGGATAGATGTATTTAAAGGCTTTTTTATTTCGCAGATCATAATATAATAAATTGTTGATGCCGCACAGATCTGTTCTTTCATTATCAAGTACGTCCTTCTGGTAATGGATGCGCCAGGGAGCGTACCAGTCGTCATCATCCCAATGCACAATGATCTCTCCTTTTGCACTGCTACAGGCCATGTTCAATTTGGCCCCCAGCGTTATTTTTTTATCCAGATAAATATACCTGATCAGTGGGTTGTCGGGTATTAAATCCTGAACAGTATCAGTTCCATCATCTATAACTATTAATTCTTTATTTGGATACTCCTGGCGAAGAAAATAGCGAATTGCATGTGGAATGAATTCCCGGCGGTTGTAGGTGGGCATGATACAGGAGATCAATGGTTCAGTGCCTGATACCATAGCAGTTGATTTGGCTTATAAAACTTGTATATTAACTAAGTTAAAGTTTGGATTAACGCCCATGGGTTTGCCGAAAGAAGTTTGAATAACGGTATTGTCATTGACAGCTACATTGCCCATCAATGTGACTTGTATGCCTAAAAAAGCAATCGTGTTCTTTATCACGGGTTCAATGAAGTGATTGTTGACACCAGTAAGCACATGAGCGACAAAACTGTTGTTGACTCCTTTGAAGACATTTTCGGAAACAATAAGTGATTTATAAGATAGTTTTTCGGCACTTTTCAAAATGCCGAAAGCATTGGTCAGCACATTATCAATGCTATTTCCATGAATATGCAACGATCCGGTATGTGTTAACTTGTTTTCAGTGAGCATCTTGATTATTTCTCTCTCTTCCTCTGTAGCCCAAACATAATCAGGGGTGTATTGAAGTATGACTGCTCCGTTTATCGTATTATTAATGATGCTTCCATTTACCCCGTTGGTTAATGCGAGCGCAATCCGGGCAGTAATGGTATTGGCATTCCAGTATAAGTGGGTATCTGTTCCTTTTTCCTTTGTTGACAGGATCAGCACAAAAGGCGTTTTCTCGTTGTCGTCATTTGCTCTTATAAATGTGCAGTTATTGCCATCTACTTCATTTGCCATTAAGATAATATGCGCATTTTTTGCGGCTGCCTGAAAACCAATATTGCCAAGCGTGATCTTTTCGGCATCCAATCTGAATTCCGACTTCAATACTATAGTGGCGCCGCAACCTGTTATTTTTATTGTTTTTCTTTGCGCTCTGATCCCATCTGTAGGATGTTCACCTGGTAAAAGACAAATACAAATGTCTTCCTCCTGCACATTTTTAAATGCCTCTTCCAGTAACTCAAACTGCCCTCCTCTTCCAACTGTTACCGAACAGCCCCTTCTTGTTGTATTACTTCGTTTGCACAAAGAGGTGATGGCTTCCGCTACAGTGCCATGTGGTTCATTTCCCCAGTTTTGGCAACTGGTGTCATCGTATAAGATCTTGCTGGCAAGGCTAAGATTTGCTGTAAAAATCACAGGCAAGTGAACGGGTGCATTACTTGCGTTATGCAGGGTAGCTGTTACTCTTTGGGCGCCTGACGAGCCTAATGCCCAGGTGCATGCGGCTATCCCGTCCTCATTTGTAGTGACTAGTTTTACTAATGATGCCGTTGCCCCGGTTTCGTCGGGTGAAGGCCATAAGCTACCGCCCCCTGTTTCAATTTTAAATTCAATGGTAGCTCCTTTTACCGGCCACTGTCCATTGGTAACCCCAACCTTTAGTGGATTAGGTAATTTAAATCCAGGCATTGCTTCCTGCCCATCACCACTAACATAAAACAGGCTGGTCAATTCTGTAATGGGCGGGAATATTTTTCGACAATCGGATTCGACAGTAAAATGAATACCATCAAATTTCAAGATGGCCAGTTTGCAATAGTGATGTTGTATGCCTTGCGGCAACTGAAATATGCGGGTGTTCGTTGACTGGTCTATCGGCCAATCAATGTCGCCAATAAAGGTACGGGCGGGGATATTCCAGAAATCTCCGGTTTTATAGGTGCCGGCACTAAATTGAACCTGAACACCGTCTTCAAGATTTATCCAGGCAGCGGAATTAAGTGATAGTTCGCCTGCTGAGTCCCAGCGCCGGATTTTTGGATTAGCGGGAAAGTTATGGATATCAACAGAAGTTGCGGTAGGATTGTCGGGATCTTTAATAGTAGAAGCATCAATAGTCAATACCTGACCTTCTGCTTTGATAAGCCTTACCAGAATTCCCGGTTTTCCCAGCAGTTCATGGGTATCATCTGTCAATTCGATCCATTGCCCACCGGCAAAGCCCAGTATTTCATCTGGTCCGATGTTGCTTACTATTAAATTGTTTTTGTCATTGACATCCTGATCTTCCCACTTTGTTATAACAGAGCCATTATCCCGGGACCATTTGCAGGTTGCGTTATTTCTATCCCCTGCCCTATGGATCTCCACCCTGTACAATTGATTCTCCAGGCCGGTGTAACCACCGGTTGAAATAAAATTACAGGGATTTTGCGACGGGACATTTTCTTCTGCCTGCGCACTTAACTTTCCTGTTCCTGATGCGATCGCTGTATTCCACACTGGCAAATCCTGCATACAATTTGTAACCAGCGTATTATTTCCCAAACGCAGGAGTTTTACCTGCCAAATGGTCTTTTTTCTTGTTGTTGTATCAGGTCCACCCAAAGCCACTTCACGAATCTGTGGATCTTCCAGGGAAGTGATCTCGCGTGCCCATACATCCAGATAAGCTAAATAGGTTCCTGTAGCATGAACTGGTAACGTTGCGGGCAGATCAATTTGCTCAGTAAATAAAATTGGATGTTCATTTTCGCACAAGATGCCATCAACATAATAGTGACCTGCAGTGATATAAAAATTCCCTGCACCCTCAGGTGGTGAACCGATAAAAGGCGACGCTACAAATGGTTCAACCTTAAATCCTGCATTGTGCATAGGCGCACCAGAATTTCCAATGATATCTGCAGTTCCGGTCTCCCTGCGATAGGTTTCAATTTCTGCCTGTTCATTCCAGTCGGCATCCAGTTGTACTCTGCCTTGCTGCATGAGCACACTGCTATAATGCTTTTCTGCATTAAAGGTTCTACGTGAGTAATCGCCAGCCATTTTTAATTTCTCCTGTTATTGAGTTTTTATTTAAGATGCATAAAAGATCCCTGCCGCCAATCCAAACCGCAGGTATTCATCCAGCCGGGTTGTAAGATTGGCTATCCGTTGCGGTTGATGTAAGTCATGAAAAGTGCCCATTTCTGCTTCATCATCTGCACCCGTTGTTATCTCCATTGCACAATGCCTGCTAAGCTGGCAATACCCGGCATCGCCATACTGTAAGGAAGTAAATACAGGGTGTACACGGCCGGCCATTGCCGGTGATGACGGCTGGCAGTGAAATGGCCGGGGAAGTTTAGAACCCGGAGGAAGATAAGAAAAACGGATACAACCTTGTTGGAGCCTTTGAGCCCTTACAGGGGAAGGCCAGCTTTCGGATTGCTTAAGGCTTGCAATAAAAATACTATTGGAGGCCATTTCCATAATACGGGTATACACTTTACCAATTATGGTGCTGTTTTCGACACGAAGTACGCCACCGGGTTCTTTATCTGTAAACCCTGAATAGGCAACGGAAAATTCATCGTTTGCCTGAATGATGCTGTTGGTTACAGATACTTTAGCATCTTCAGCTATTCTTAGCGCTCCGGAGATCGTTTTATCCAATTCGACAACTGTACCCGCACATTCCACTATTATTCTTGGCATGGAAGGTTGAGCCGCCACGGTGCGAATGGAGCGAAGAGGGCCCGGAAGCAAGGTGCAATGCAATACACGCAGTAATTCAGGTTTATTTGGTTTGCCATGCTGTGTTTGCAATGGCATGCGGATGCGGCCACCGCTAATTAGCAATCCATTCAATATGACGGTGGCATTTTCTTCCGCTTCAATCAGTATTTCCCCGTCTAACACCAAAACAGGCCTGTTTTTATCTGCTGCACGAATTTCAATAGTTTTCCCTTCAGCCACTCTGATAAGAAGGTTTTCAAAATAATATTCGTTATCATGTACCTCCACCACACCCCCGGTTTGAACAAGTTGGTCCAATGCTCCCTGAATGGTTTGATCACCGGCAGTAACTTTAATAACCCTTTTTTGCGGTTCGTCTTTTGTAAAACTGTTGGCACGGCCATATTCACCACCTCCCATGTCTGCACTAAAGCCATAATAGAACGTAGTATGAACATCGCCGGGTGGCGGTTTTGATGTGGGAAATGCAATACGGCCCAAAACCGGGTCAATACAAATTGTATTTTCAGGTGTATGCGCCCAACCGGTTATTACACCGTATTCGTCCAATACATCGCTGAGGTTACCTACTGTTATCAGGTCCTGCAGCTTTGTGGAGGTTGTTTCATCGGGCAATACTTCATGACCATCCTGGTAAATGAGCATGCTTTTCACTTTTCCGTCCTTATCCTTCCCATAATACGTTTCCAGGTGATTGGCTAATGTTCTGCGGCTAATCGGCATCGGTACATTTACCGGTGCTGCCAAATGCGTAATAGTATTTTCTGTTTCAGGTAAATTATACAGTTGCTGATCTATCCCAATCGGATTGAAACAATACCGGTAATCATCAATTTTACAGGCCGGAGAATGCGTCAATGAAAAGCTTTTCAGTCGCCACAGAAAGATGCCAATGTTTTGAATGTTATATTTGCCCCTTTTTTTTTCTATCGATCGTACATCGGCTGTATGTGCAATTTTATCGAAGGGTGTATTGGAGTATTCCAGCATTTCACCGTTCCTGAGACTGGCAACAGAGAGATTTTCAGGTCTTATATGGTTCATGTATTGCGTGGTTGCCAATACCTGAAAATATTCCACCACATTAGCATCCCAATTGGTTACATCCCGGGCCAGTTGTTCAATAACGGAGGCCGTGCCCTTACGCCGGCGGTAACCGATGGTGTTGGCCACTTCGGCCCGCTGGCTGAATGATGAATCGGGTATGGAGATCAACGGCCTTGTTCCTACCAGTTGTCCGATATATGAAACAGCCCATTCTGCACACGTTTCAATAAACTGGTCATCGTACAATTGCTCCAGATTTTCCTCCAGGTCGGCTATTTGCCCGGCGATAATAGTAAGTAAAGACTTAAGCGGTCCTTGTATAAGTTCATCAGGATCTGCAGCAAGCTCTTCTATCGACCTTATTTCTTCGGGAGACAGCATTCTTTTGCCTATCTCATTATCGCGCAGGCGATACAAGGCAGGCAGTAATTCATACAGCTTTTTTTTGTCAAAACTCATAACATTAAATGCAGATTGATGGAATTAGGGTCAATGGTAAGTAATTCGGCGGCAAAAGGATTGTCGCTGCCAGATCTGGTAGTTTTCGCATCGATCCTCGCTTTTTCAGGGCCATTGGGCGCCTGGTCTAACCGATACCAATCATCGATATCTACAGCTGTTACGCCTTCCACCTGTTGCATTACTGCGATCACCTCACTATACACAACAGGCTGTCCAAAATTGCGTTGCTCAAAGGAAAATTGTTCCTGCAATTTTTGTTTTACTAATGCCAGCACTAATTCGGGAAGATAATCAGGGTGTACCAGTATCCCCGCAGTCACGCAAAAGAACCGTGGCTGATAAGATTCAATGATCACTAATACCTCAGGTATGCCCGATGCCGCTATTGCTGCAGAGAGGTTCTCATATAGTGCGCCCGCCGGATCAATGGTTGCGCCATCATACCCGGCAACTGTCAGGTGTACCGATCTTTTCTGTCCGGTCCATACCCAGGTAGCGATGGCTTTTGAGATCCCGGCAAAAGCACGGGCAAAATCTTCGTAATCTTTCAGGGAAACAATGCGACCAAGCGTAAAAATGGTAAGTGTCGCATTTTGTCTGGCATGTTCCAGCCGTTCGGGATCAGCTGCGCCGGTGGCACTTATTGAATTAGTCACCCCTTTTATACCTAATGGCCGGGTTAGCAGTTGAGAAAGTTTATCGGGCTTTAATAGTCCACTTACCCCAATCCCTTTTCGGTAAGTAGCTTTGATGTTGTCGGGTCCTGACGGCAATCGTGCCCCGTTCTTCCCATCGCCAAAGATCACGGTAGTCCTTTGCTGGTCGTCTTGCCGGGTGATGTAAATATGGTCGTTGGGTCCATGATCATACAAAGAAGGCACTTCTTTCCATAAAAGATCGTTGACGCGGATCTCGAGTGTTGATGAGATGCCCGATGGAGTTGTTGCACTAACAAAGGTCAATGGCAGTTGTTTCAGCGTAAATTGCTGAAATGACCGGGTAGCGTCGCCGCTTCCCAAAATTTCTTTAACCGTTTCTCCATGGGTAGCAGCGGCAACATTTGCGTTTATTTTCACGCTGCCCCGAACGTATTTCCATGATAATGGCTTATCGAATTTAATAACAGTTATACCCTTTACTACCAGTATTTCTTTCAGGGTCCTAAGCTCACTGGCTTGCGTGCCAATGAGATCGGTCCGATCGCCCGATAAAATGATCTTTTGACCCTGTTTCAAGCCAGAATAAAGCCGGTCGAGCATAATAAGATCCCCGCTCACCTCATCATTAACAGAAGATGCTGCAAGGGTTAATGGTACCGACTGTGCGTATACGATGACACCGCGAATAGCGGCAAGGTCATTAAGATCGGTATCCCACCATGGATCATCGGCTGGGATGGTAATAACAGTTGATTTTGCACTTATTCCATACTCAGTGCGTGGGCGATGATCCACTTCAGTGCCCTGAAAAACCGTTGTGATGCCATCGAGTGCATCTGATGATCTTTGAATAGCTATATAACTGCCTGGCAACACCTGTTCATATACAGCATCGAGGTGAATTTTACCTTCCACTTCATTCAACGGCCAGTCGGTCCAGGCAGACGGTAAATCGGGCACCCCATTGGTATAACCTGGTTGTTTAAGTGCATTATGCCCAAAAACAGCCGTCCGTTTGCGAAATACAAAAATACTATCATCTACAGCTGGTGGCCTGGCTAACTTTTTTTCAATACTTTTTTTTAATTCATCCTCCGGCCAGCCCTGGGTGTTTATTAAAACAGCGAGCTCTTCACTTCTCCAGGTTTTACTGATAATGTCATCTACGACCTCGCTGCTTAAAGGAACTTTTGCAGAATAGGCAGCGATGTTACCGGTAACTGTTAATGCAGGCAGGATAAAGGAAGGCTGGGTTGCTGCTGTATCCAGAAAAAGCGAGGTGGTTTTTGACTCATCGTTGGGAATTACATTCAGGACCCTTTTTAACAGGGCATTGTCAGTCCTTCCCTGTTTAAGGATCAGCACTACATCTCCTGTTTTCAGGTCATTGTTTGCGCCAGTGACAACTATGATCTTACTCGCATCAATGGAATGGGGCGTCTGGGTCAATACTGGTCTGATACTATTCCATTCAGCGCGGGCCTCTATTTTTTCTACCGTCTCAAAAAGCTGCGCTTCTTCTCCCGGTCCGGGTACACTTTGCACTTTTATTCCGGCTTCAATTGTCAATGGCGGAGGTGTTGGCTTGCTGTTATTACCGCTATCAGGATTCGTTAATGGCCCCGTTGTGTTTTCATCCAATGTAAAAGCAAGACAGGTGCCGGCTGCAACACCGGGTCTAAGTTGATAGCCAATTAACCGGGCCAGTTGAACAATGGAAAATTCTTCTGTGGCAGTGTCCAAATACAATTCATTGGCAATGCGTTCCTGATAAAAAGTGAGCACATCGGCAACCGTTGCCCACGCATCCAGAACAGCAATGGTAAAGTCGTCGTTATTTCTTGTTGTTAATTCCCGTAAAGCCCGAAGTCTTGAAATTGTAAGTTGCGCTAATAAACTTTCTTTGAATTGAGCATGCGTTCCTACCCTGTATGTAATGGCTTTTAAGCCTGGCCGGTTATACACCTGCACAGGCACCTCAACTGACAGTCCTTCACAACAGCCACAAGCATTCTGACTTTGCATTGATATTTGCTTTATTGTTTTAACTAACGGCCACCCAGCATGGTCAATCTAAATACACCCCGCTCAGGGAAATCAGGATCATTATCCAGCCGGGCTATTTCGCGTCTTCCTATTTTTAGTCTACCTGCCGACCGTGCATCGCTGTTATCCAATCCCTGTCGTTGAAACCTGGTGATCTTTACAGAGAGCACACCCGGCGTAGACTGTGCAGCAGCATAGAGCCGGCTTAAATACACTGGTTGCCCAAAACTGAAGTTATTGGGATGAAAAACGCCCGGTTGGCCATCGGGAAGCATTTGGTTGCTAAATAATACCCACAAAGCTTTCTTTACATCACCGGCGATATATTGGGGATGAACACAAACCTCCATGTTTAATTCCAGCGAAACATAGATGGGCACATCAATCTCCAGATCAAATCCGGCCAGGCGGTATTTTTCGAGGCAGGTTCGTAAATCCTTTTCAAAACCTGGATCTACTTCCCGCCCACCGAACCGGTCAATAGATAAAAAGACGGTTTTCCAGCTACCTGTCCAACGGAAAGTAGCCGCTGCTTTTTGTACGTCTGCATTACATCGCCGGGCAAATTCTTCATAGTCGGCTGCAGTAACAGCCCGTTCCTGGCGGCGGAATGCCACGGGTGCATATTGTTTCACTTCTGCTATCGTTTCGGCTTCCGTACCACCCTGTGCAGCCAGCGGGTTCCATACTACAACCTCCTGCTGCAAACCGGCAATCACAGCTGCATCATTGGTGACAATATGTGCCAATGTGTTGGCACCAACGTTTCCATTTATGCCATTACCTATACGACAGCTGGCAAAAAGCTGCGTGCCCGATGCCGGCCTTGCCCCCTGTTTGTTGTCGCCAAAGCGGATGTAAGCGATGCCATTAGATTCCTGTTCCACTGTAAATTCCTTTGCATTGGAGGCGCTGTTCAGGAGGTCGAGTTTTGGCTTCCACACCTGACTGTCAGGTACGCTACCTCCTGCTGCTGTTTCATGAAGGGTAATGACAGGTATCGCCAACTGCACCTCCGATTTTATTAATGCAGCAGCGGAAATCGGTTCCATACCCAGGTCAAATGGCGCAGCATAGGTAAGCGGGCCATTGACCAGTCTGGGGCGAAAACGGGGAAGCACCGGCGTTCGCTCTTCTGGTTCACAATGGTTACAGTCATTCCCGGTATCGGTTACGAACGTTGTAGTTATATCTGGTACTACAAAAGGCTGGAGCGAACTTTTCTTTTCATCCACTATGGTATGTCCATGGTCCACCAGGACGATGTTACCCAGGGCAACACTAACATCCTGTTCACCGCTGGGTGTAGAAATGCAAAGTGGAAACGGTAGTGCGTCTTCCTGCGCCCATTGAATTTTTGTAACGGGGAAATAATGTGGAGGTGAACCATACAGTGGTGAGCTATACAAGGGAGAGCCAGGTATTTCGTCACAAGCCAGGTCGTATAATTGTGTCACCTTTGTTAATCGTACTGCATGACGATGAAGAGGATCGGCATCTTCTGGCATTCCGGTCTCCGGTCCTTTTTTTTCGGCAAGGACCAGGATATTGCCAGGCTTCAGATGGGGAAAGCTGCCACGTATGGTAGCGCTGGTTGCACCTTTGGGCAGGCAACAGTTTTTTCCGCACCAGGTATAAAATGTCATTTCATTGTGAGCAGCATGCAGTGTGATATCATGCATTAGTTCGAAAACCTTTGCTTCTGCGTTCATGGCTTTTTCAAATTCCGGAGAATCTGGCCTGATGACAGCAGGTAACTCTTCTACCCTGGTTAAAATTTTGGTGATGTCGCTGCCCTGCCCTTTTTTAAATTCCAATCCGTTAACTTCAGGTGGCACCTGAACATGCAACCATGCCCTTCCGTTACAACCGTCATGCATAAAATAATCTACCAGCCGGGCATGCCGCTTTATCGAGATCCGCTTTCGTGCTGTTTCCAGGTAAGCTTCTGTGGCAATGGCATCCTGGCGATAACTTAAATAATCAGCTGTATAAGCCAGGAGTTCAACCAGAACAATACCTATGTCAGCTGCATTGCGTTCTTTCCAACCGGGCAGCAGCAATGCCATCCGGTCCAGCATCAGCTGCCGAAAACTCGTATAGTCTTTAGCGAGGTAATTGATCTGCGGCGAGGACTTTGGCTCCGTTGGGCAACTACATGCCGGTTTACAATCAAAATCGCCCGGGCATAATACTTTAAATGAAAAATCAACAGTAGAAAGAACGGTATCGAAGCCATCAGGCGGAGCGTCGTTCCGCCTGTCCTTTACCAAACGCAACGTATAGGTAGAAAAATCTCCTGCTTCAGACACTTTTACCATCAACACGTTTTGTTCTTCCGTTGGCGGCGACAGCGGATAATAGGCTTCATTTTCAGCCGCTATACTAACGACCTTAATATTTTTTATTCTTTCACCCCCTTCTATTTTCAGGTTGGAAATGTTAAGGGTGCCAGGATGCAAT
Source organism: Niastella soli (assembly GCF_017742245.1). Taxonomy (GTDB): domain Bacteria; phylum Bacteroidota; class Bacteroidia; order Chitinophagales; family Chitinophagaceae; genus Niastella; species Niastella soli. The sequence continues at coordinate 485,025 of NZ_JAGHKO010000024.1, read as the reverse complement.
GATTTAAGAAAATGAACGAAAAGCGTAGTTTGTCGTTCATGGTATGGGTCAGATTCATTATCCAGTACTTCAACATAATCAATGCCGTTTAAGTAGGGATGGTCCCGAATGGTATTTCTCCTTGTATCAGAACAACAGAAGTAATTCATTTCTTAACGTGTAAATTGAGCGATTTGACGCTGGCTGGTACGTCGTACCGTATAAATAATAGTGATTTGCAATGTTGCTTCTTCATGCTGAACATCCACAGTATTTACTTCAATCAGATCTCCCAGCCATTGCTGTAAAGATCCTTGTATCAAAAAATGAATAGTGGCGGTCAACTCATTGCTGTTTGGTTGAAACACCAATTGTAACAACCCGCAGCCAAAGGTGGGCCGGTTAACACGTTCACCAGGTGTGGTGAATAGCAATTGCTCGATCATATCACGGATATGCGTGTTATCGTCTGTGGAGGCAGTGCGCCCTTCGGTATTAAACTGATAAGGAAATTTGATATTCATACTCACATGCCGGTTGCCCTTGTTTGTGTTACCGTGATTGTTAATGGAGTGCCATTGGGTGCACAGATGGCCTGGCTATCCAGCAATAAAAGGGGCATTCCGTTGGAGGTGATTCGGGTTGCAGCCGTTATCCATTGGGCCGTAACGCAGGGGACCGGTGAGCCGGAAACGTTGAAGGGACAGGCGGCAATGATATAAGGGCTTGTCTGTGTAACAACAGGCTGGCCACTTACTGTAACCCGCGGGTTGGGTACGGTCGGTTGGGCCTGTCCGCCGTGTGCGCACAGTACGGTAGCTCCCACATGAAGTAAAAAGCCGGGCATAAAGTAGAATGATTAAATGAGTAATTAGATGATAGCCAGGGCGCCATTATTAATGGATACGGAGGGGCCAACCATAACTATGCTGGCGCCTTTTCCATTTTGTATATATATGCCTGTATCATTTACAATGATGGATGCGCCGGTGGCACTCTTTAGCATGATGCCGCCGGTGGGTCCGGGCAGGTCACTGATCACAAAAGTGTTTTGCCCAACCGTTTGCATCACCACATTAGGCGATACAGGCAAACCGGCTCTTGCCAGGGGTGGCACATCTGATGCTGCGCCCCACCTGCAACCAACCCATATTGGGCGATTAGGATCGCCGTGTTCGAATTCAACCCAAACAGCTGCGCCAATCGGTGGTACCATATAAACGCCCATAGGTGGTCCCGTAGGACCGGCCAACGGTACACAGGGCTCTGCCCAGGAGGAAGGCACAACATTTAATACATCGGGTACATTTAATATAAGCCTGCCCCGCATTTCAGGGTCAATATTGTTTACAACTGTGCCTCTATATTTACCAAAATACTGTGGCATACTATACGTTTACAAATGGTGTATTTGAAATTAATCCGTCGCGGGAAAGCGTGAAATTCTGTTTATACTCTCCTTGTTTTATGTTATGTGTTACGCTGTCTACATAATAAAGCCCGTCGTAAGTAATGCCCGCTCCTCTTACACCAACCAACATGCGGGCACGAAGCAGACCCTTGTAACGCATTACATCCAGCGAACCATTTCCGCTTACCGCCGAGGAATTATTTAATAAAAATCCCAGTATGTCCTGAGCTGCCTCTGCAGGCGACAATTGCGCACTCTGCGTTGCATATTCTAATTTGGCCGGCAAATTGGGTTTTATACCTAACGGTGGTTTAAAAGGACTGATATTAGGTGCAGGTATCACTATAGGGATCTTCCGCGTAACCGGGTCCAGGATTGTATAAATGCGGATCGTTTTAGCCAGGCCATTCAAAGAAAAACTCAGGGATTCAACATTTGTATGCGCATCCATGTTAATAGACAACGCTGGCTGTGGCATTGGTAAATTAGCATCCGGTCCAAAGTATGCAATACTTTGTCCAGGCAATGGGCCTGGTTGTACAAAAAATATATATCCTATCCTTGAGGCCTCTGATTTTATATATGCCCTATCTGTCATTTTCTGCGTTTCCCATCCCTCCGTTACGGGATTTTTTGTGACAGGTATAATTGGGGGGATCACTACTGGTGTTATTCCTAAGGCCGCATAGGGCGCAAGGGCCGTATAAATTCTGGCAATTACCGGCATTGCGGGATATGGAATCACTTTTTCAATTAAATCCATAACTACGCTCAGGTCTTCACCGGTTATGGTGAGATTGGATTTTCCTGACTCGCTCGATGGAGAAAACTCCTGGTTGGTAACAATGCCGTCCATAATGACATGGGGCATTCCATTCAGTGTTACTATAATTATGACGCGGGTGGTAATGGGGTCCAAATAACCTGCAGGCAGCATAGTGGTCAGCAGCGGAGAATTTTTACCCACGGTAAAAGTAAGTTGAAAACCGCTCCGGTCTTTACTGTTGGTCACCTGAATATTGCTTAAGGAGTCCATTACAATTTGAGGCGCAGGCACCGGAACAGCCGGGCCAATCATCAGTGTAAGATAGATCCCTTTAAGCATTGTTGCCTGGTATTCCTTCCGGTAAAGTGATTCGGATTTTTTTTCCTGTTTCTGCAGTCAGTTCATCTGGGTCCATGGCGTTGTTGGCATCACAGATCTGCCAAAACCGTTCAGGATCGCCCAGGTATTGAAAAGCGATAAGATCTAACCGTTCGCCTTGTGTAGTGGTATGTTCCTGCAGCAATGAAAATCTTTCTGCAGCAGGAACGATCCGCCGACTGAGGTATACTATTTCGTCTCCGTTAGTTTGTTTAAGCGTTGCGGCAGCAACGTTGTAATAGCGGCTGGCAGGTGAAAAGGGATTGCTTTTTAAACCTGCCTGTTGCAGGAGTATTTGTAGTGGGTCCGTCATATAGTTCTTGTTATACCAAGTTGTGATAATGCGCCACCGGTGAACATTCCGGCAAGCCTTTCTTTATTTTGCTGATAGGTCATGTACAGGCTGCTTCCCCGGTGATCGAAACCAAGGTCCTCTACGCTCAGCACCCGCATACCGATACTCACTTTAGCCCGAACCGGATTAAGGTTAACATCAAAGGCCTCTTCCGTGACGCTGAATTCAGTCAGGCGCACCGGAAGAATGCGGTTGCTGCTCCAGATAAAAAGCGTAAGGGCTGATTCCATCGGCGCAATTTCAATGGTTCCCATTTGAGCCAACCTGTTATTCGATTGAAGTTGGCCGCTTTTCGGATAAATAATTGTTTCCAGCGCGGCCAGTTGTGGGTGGATCCCTGCCTGTAATACAGCAGAACCAGGCTGTGCTGTTTCGAGCTGATCGGTAGCATCAATTTCGGCATCCAGTTTAATCGATTCCACCGGCGGCCCGGTAAGGCGTAAGGCTTCTGAACGATCACCGCCTTCGCCACCCATGCCTTTGATCTGAAAAGTACGGGTAAGCGTATCAGGGTTGTATTGTAATGTGATTATTCGTTCTACCGCAGACGTGGAAGGATTGATCAATACGATGCCACCTTTAATGATGCGGGGCGAACCGGGGAATGTGGACATAAGTTAATATTCAAAAAGTAAAAAATGGTCATCCTTCCTTTTAGTCTAAGAAGCGTATTCGATCTTGTTGGAGGGCTCCTTCTGAATAACGTTCTAGATCTCTTCTTATACCGTCACGTGCTGCTTGTGATACTTGCTGTCCTCGTATATCAATAAGTATATGTTGTTCTGCATTCGCGGGAAGTTGAGTAGCACGCCGTCGTGCCTGATCTGCGGTTCTTTCAATGAAATCACGCATTAGTTCAGGATTTTCACCAACTCGAATGTCATCCAATAAATAATTTTTTGCTTCCAGGCTTATCGGCGGATGAGTGGGCGTTCCTGGATGATATAATTCAGGTATGGTACTACCCCGTGGCGTGCGGCCTCTTTCTATAACAACAGATTGACCACCGCGTCGCACGACTGGTCGTTGTCGAAACCAGCCTTCGGCCGGTAAATCGGGGAATTCTGCTTGTATTAGAGATAACTCTTCTTCCGAGACTTGCCAGGGAAAACGCTCCATTTCCTGAACCGTAAGATCTCTTAATTCCTCAGGCAAAGCCCGCGTTTCATCATCCGCCACCCGGGATCCGGATAACATTTCTTGTGTTTCCTCATCTAATTCAAATCCTCTTCGGGGTTGACCTGTGCTTGATCTGCTGCCACCACCGCCTCCTCCTGTTGTAGTCGTTGTGCTTGTTCTTGAGGGGGTGCTTCTCCTGGTTGAAACGGGAGGACGCCGGCCTCCGCTACTAGCAGAAGCTACGGGCCCGCGTGGTTCGGCGCCTGCTGCCAGCAATTGTTCTTCTACTGCTTCTGTTTGTTGAACCGCTGTCTGTTCAGCCACCTCTTCGGCGGTCTGAGAAGCAGTGGTGGAAACGGGGCGCGATGCTCTACGTGATGGAGCGGACACATCCTGCAGGTGGCCGGATCGTGGCGCAGTTGTTTGTCCGCTGCCTTGTACGGCGCGTAGTTGTGGTCGTCGCGGTGGTTGTGCAACGGCTTGTTCCGTAGCACGGGCAGATGTGGTAGTGCTTTGTTCAACAGCCGTTGTACCGGTTCTTGTAGCACCTGTAGTACTTTGTTCAACAGCCGTTGTGGCCGTTCTTGCAGCGCCAGTAGTGCTTTGTTGAACCGCTGTCTGTTCGGCCACCTCTTCAGCTGTCTCCGCTGCAGTGGTAGAAACGGGGCGCGCCGCCGTACGCGATGGCGCGGAAACATCCTGCAGGTGGCCGGTTCGGGGCGCAGTTCTTTGTCCACCGCCTTGTATTGACCGTAGTTGTGGTCGTCTCGGTGGTTGTGCAACGGCTTGTTCCGTAGCACGGGCAGATGCAGTAGTACTTTGTTCAACGGCCGTTGTACCCGTTCTTGCGGCGCCTGTAGTGCTTCGCTCAACTGCGGTTGTTCCGGTCCTCGCAGCATCAGTTGCAGTTCTCTCAACAGCCGTGACACCTGCCCGGGCGGCTGTGGTGCCTGCTTCGCCGCTTAACCGGCCAGCAAAGCGTTGTGCAAATTGCCGCATTCTGCCAAGCAACGGTTCCAGCGCTTCAAAAAGGGGCATCAGCGGCCGCATAACGGTACGACTCATCAACGCACCAATGATATGCTCCAGTTCGGCTATCACTCTCCCGACCTGTATGACCATTTCTACTCCCATGGCTACCCCGCGGACACTGGAAACCAACCGGAGGGCGCGAACCGACTCGCCAATTTTTGTGATGAGATTCCCGATGCCATCGGTAAACAGCAACATCACCAATTCTATAATTACCGTACCTATTATCTCTCCTGCTGTTTCGGCTAACTGGGGTAACGGGGTTTGTAACAGATGATTCACCAGTTCATCGGCTGCATCCTGCCCTTTTTGCCTGGCTGTGCGAACAAGCCGTTGCTCAAATTGCTCTGCGGCGCCTGAAGCGGATGAAAGAACAACGGAGGCAAATTGCATTAGATGCTCTCGCTGACGCAGGGTTTGAAACGTTTGCTGCGCTGTAGCGGTGAATTGTTGAAATTGGTTCCGAAGACCTTCCGCCTCTGAAATCAACTCGGGATATCGCGATGCGTTTGTCACTGCCCATTGTAAAGCAGTATTCTGAAATTGAATGGCGGCACCGGCTAATTCTACCAAACCTGTTATGGGAGACACCAGTCCTTTAAGCACCCCCCAAATGTATCGTGCACCAAACTCCAATGCTACACTGGGGCTGGCCAGTTCCCGAACCCGGGATACAATACTTAGGTATTCTCCCTGCAGAACAAGACGCTGAAAACCCCTGATCACAAATGCTGACTCGGCAGCGGTAAGCGCTGCCAGGATTGTTTCTGGAATTGGGATTGGCAGGGCACGCCTCATTACCTGTGCTACAGAGACAGAGGCGCGTTCAATTAATGAATCAAGGTAGGATCCTTCAGATTGCCCTGAACTTTGACCTGCTTCGTCGGTTTCGTCTCGTTGAATAACCTGAGCCGAAGGGGATGCCGACTGTTGTACAACATGCGTCAGTTCATGTGCCAGTAGTTGTGTTCCGCTTTTTGTATCCGGTGAAAACTGTCCCTTGTTAAAGTAAATATTGTTGCCAAATGTAAATGCTCTTGCTGAAATGGCTTCACTCATGTTAGCTGCCTGATCGTTCGCATGTATACGAACGTTGGAGAAATTTGTTCCAAAAACATTTTCCATGGAATGCTGGGTGTCTGCAGGTAGTGGGTTCCCGCTGTCCTGGCTCAGGAGCTGATCTGATTTCGGGATCGCCACTCCTCCGCCAGCCGAATCCTTTGGGGCGAGCGCTGCATTTTCCTGAGAAGAATGCTGCATTACTCTTTCTGCCATTGCATCGGCCTCCTGTTCGTGCCTGTCGCCCGGTTGGTTAATTCTTAATTTGGGCTGTATTCGTACGGGCGTAGCTGAAAAGCTTTCCCTATTGCTTACTTTAATACTGCCAAAATTATGCAACAATCCGTAGGCGCCTGTCTTAACAGATACGGGCATTGCCGATTCTTCCTTATTGAAGGAAGAACCTGGTGCAATGGAAGTTTTTTTCTCTGTTTGTAAGGAAGCAGAACCTTTCATTTTGCCAATCCTTTATATACTGTATTAGCTATATTGTTGCCTATTGTCTCTGCTTTACCGCCCGGTTGCAGTATAAAGCTGCCTGCATGCAGCTGATCGATATTTGTTTCGATGGCCATATTAGCCGGCAAGCCTCTTTCGTATAAGATCCGGGCTATTTCGCGCTGCACGGCGTTGCCAATACCGGAAGCATGGTAGCCTGTAAACCCATGAAGCACTAATTCTTCTATGTGCAGTTCAATATGTTGGTTCATTACCAACCCCCTATTTCCGAATTACTTAATGCTTTTTCTATTTTTGCATATTCAGTCCTTACTGCTCTTGAAAGGTGCGTCATTTGAACAGACTGGCCTTCCTCAGCAGCCATAAAGGCTGCATTGAGTGCAATGTTCCGAATGTTGCCGCCTGGTATGTTCAATCTTGATAACTTGTCTACGTTTAAATCTGTAACAGGTGTACCGGCAGGAAAGATCCGGTTCCATATGTCTGCCCGCAACATGGCATCAGGAAATGGAAAAGGGACCACAAAACGGATGCGGCGAAGAAAAGCTTTATCCAAAGCCCCTTTCATATTAGTAGTAAGAATTGCCAGGCCACGGTAGGCTTCCATCCGCTGCAACAAATAACTTACTTCTATGTTGCTATACCGGTCATGACTGTCTTTCACTTCACTACGTTTTCCAAACAAAGCATCTGCCTCATCAAAAAGCAGTATAGCTCCCCCTTCTTCTGCTGCATCAAAGATCCGTTTCAGGTTTTTCTCGGTCTCACCAATGTACTTATTCACCACCTGGCTTAAGTCGATGCGGTAAAGGTCTAAATTCAGTTCGTTGGCCAATACTTCAGAAGCCATGGTTTTGCCCGTACCACTTTCACCGGCGAAAAGAGCAGCTATGCCCAGTCCGCGTGAGCTGGCGCCTGCAAACCCCCACTCCTGGTATACCTTATAGCGATTTTTGACCTGCATGGCTATTTCTTTTAGCATTTGCCTTGAGGTTTCGGGCAATACGATGTCGTTCCACCCGGCCATGGGTTCAATACGCTGTGCCAGTTCTTCCACTTTCGGACGCGTGTGTTTACAACAGGCTTTCCAGATTGTTTTTTCAAGTTCGGTTATACCTCCTTCCTGAATCTTGTTTTGTGCCAGTTGAACAGCTGTTTCCCTACCGGCCAGATCAATAGTTTTGGCGCTGAGATCAAAATGAGCAACGATCTTATCTGATAATCCGATCTGGTTATTGTTTCCCAAACATTTTTCCCACAATTGCTTCTGCTCATCCAATGTTGGCCTTAACACATTAATGTCAATTTTTTCACGCTTTAGATCCAGTATCCATTGTTCTGTATCTACCATTAACACGCTTTCCATTTTTTCAATAAAATGGGTTACCAGCTGTACGCGCAATTTATCAGCGGTGTCGAGTTGTGTACAATCCAAATAAAGCGCAAAGGAATTGAGTGCCGTATCGCGGTTCAGCAATCGGATCAATTCTTCCATTTCTTTGTAATTACCAGGAATGGAAAATGCTGATAAGTTATAAAGTTGAAGCCCCATCTCAGCGCAGGCAAGCGCAGCTATATTCAATTTATCAGCCCTGTCACCGCTAAATTGCAATGCCGGAAGCCGGGTATAACCGGCTTCCGCGGAACAGGCAAATAAAATAGCTTTTACCAGTTCCATTTGTGATGGCACAATACTGTTTTGCGCATATACAGGTTCTAAAATTACCTCTAGTTGTTTGTCGAGATAACGAACACCTGTCAGATAATGCAGGATATGCTCATTGATCTTTAAAGGACTTTTATTTAATCCTTTGTCGGTGCTTATGTCTATCAAATGCCAGTAGCGGAGCGGTGAACCGGGGGCGATAGCATCCCAGTGTGCATCGGAAAAAGCAGCCAGTGCGAGGCTAAATGTAGGATTCGCCAGGAAGGGATCACCCTGCAATGTACCTATCCCTTCACTGAATTGGGCATCCAGTTCAACACCTGCACACAGAAGCAATAATTTGCGCTCAAATGAAGTGAGACCTAATACGGTAACAAGTGTTTCCAACGCAGCGGGATCTGAAAGCTCCTGAATGGCATTTTCCATTTCTTCCTGTGCAATGGATGTGGGCCTGTTATCCTCATCGATTTTGCCTGTATAAATGGCTGAAGTCTCCAGCTCTTCCTGCAATACCTTAATGGCGGCCATTAAGTAACGCTGGTTAGCACTGTTCCAGTTAGGCGTTTTTTTTGTATTCATCAGATGGTGACTTGAGGTGCATTATAGTTATGTGCGGCATCAACCTGCAATGGACTTTCGGCGCCATCAACCTGCAAACGAACCAAATAGATGCCGGCCGCTACTCCTGTAATGCCAATGTTAATTATTTCTGCCGGTGCGGGCGGGCTAAGCAGCGACACAACAGGCACCTGAAAACTATAGGCTAACGGGGTAGCCCTGGTACTTTGATATTCGTTTAGGAACAATACCATGCGTTGCATGGGGGCGATAGCGGGTGTAACCTTTAAACTGATCGTTGCCGACCGTGTTTGATCACCCGAAACAGGTGTAACTGCCAGTACTTCAACAGTAGGATTGAGCACGAAGGCCTGCACATTTGAGCTAACCAGCTGACGTAAAGGTGGAGAGCCCATTAATATTTTGTGCATCACCTGAACACCGTGAATGCCGGCCTGAAGCCCGGTGGGCAATGCAACATGAATTTCACTGTCTGTTACCTCATTTATAGCTGGTGCTACTTCCATTCCATCAATATCCACGAAAGTATTTTCTCCTTTAAGGTTCTCACCGGTAAGAATAAGAGAATAAGTGGCTAATATTTTTTGATTTTCCACAACAGGCGAACCGGGCATAGCCTGTGAGCTGATCTTTTCGATAACCGGGCGCTTAAAAGGAAATACGTATATATTCCGTGTCTGAACAGGCAGGGCCGGTCTGGTTGATTTACGGCTTTCAATAAGCACTACCGAAACTTTGTAGGCTGCATTGGGCCGGTACCTCGCTCCAAAAGCCGTCCACAGTTTCGAGATCTCCTCTGTATTCAATATTTCCGGTGTAATTTTTATTTGTTCAACCTGGTCTGCCAGTTCTGACGTGGAAATGGCCCGTAAAGTTGGCGGAAGTCCGCCGCCAGGAACACTTACAGGCGGGTCTGTAAGCGATTTGCGGATAGCATTGCGGGTTAATACCGGGGTTTCATGAAACAATTGCATTCCATATCCCAACAAAATTTCCGCATGTAATTCCTCTGCTCCGTATGCAGTCAGCAGATAATGAAGATCAAGGGCAAGTGGCGGGTTATTGATACGGTCCCCCTGCGTATTAAGCGATGGCAAGCCTGCATTTCGCCAGCCCTGATTGGGTGTGGCCTGATACATAAAAAGATTCAATTGGCTTTCTGTTGCAGTTGTTACATCAATCTTGTCGGGGGGTAATGCCGTGATGGTAACATTTCCACCCAGCGACCCTGTTATATCATGATCAATAAGTTTGTTATTAAGCAAGTCCTTAAGAACATGAGTTACTGATGCAATGGCGAGGGCTGTACTCATTGTTCACCTTTGTTTCGCTTATTTAAATAATCATCCAGCGACATTCTTGGCTTTGAAGTTGTTTTAGCGGTAACCGGAAGCGCCGGTTTAGTAATGGCTCTCACATCTATACGGCCAATGGTTACTTTTATCACCGGCATCATTTCTCTATTTACATTCATCTCAATCGAACCACTATTTAATTTACTATTATAATTATGTAAGCCAGGTGGTTCTCCCAATATCCCTTTAAACGACTTCGTATTACCTGGTGTTTTGAACTTTTCAAACAGCGATTTCTTAGATACTGGTTGAATAAGCGCTGGTGTATATGAGATCTCTTTTGAAAATGCAACAGCATTTTTATTTTGTTGGTCCATGCCGGTCAGTGTACCGGTATCCTGTACGCCTTTTATTACCGGGTGGTTGTTGTTCCCGGAAGGCTTTGCGAAATTCGGGGCATTTGCGTGCGTTTCACGTTCTCCGGAATATTCTTCATTTTGATAATTTTTTTCCTGCAATCGGTCATTCAATGAAGAAGAAAATAGCCATGGAGAATTCATTTGATTTTTTGCTTCCATTTTATTTGAAGCCTGCGGCTCCACTGACCTGATGTTATGTGAGCCTGCATTCCTGATCTTTTCGCCGGCTGTTGTCGCTGCTGAATTGTATTCAGGATGCATTGCTGGTGCTTCAAAATCCTCTGTAGGTATGACTGAAGAAGAAAGCCCTACCGGTTCGAATTTTCCCCGGATGCGAGGTTGTACTGTCGGATATGTGTGGCTGTGCCGGGAAATCAGATTGTCTATAAAACTGTTCATGATCTTATCATTTCCAGATATAATTGCCTGCGTTGGGGACTTAAATTCAAAATATCATATTCAGACCATCCGAAGGTGGTGGCAAGCAGGTACACTTCATGCAGCATGTGTTTTGCCCAATTGTCAATTTCAATCCACAAATAACTTACAATGTCAAATTGCCCTTCCCATTGATGCGAGCAATACGGACAGGTTAATAACATCCAGATATCAGCCTGCGGGTCCTCTTTTCCCAAATGCTGGTTAAGTGCGGTAAATACCTCATTGGGTAACTCATCAATAGTGATTGTATTTTGATCGCGCCTGGCCTCGAGTATACAACCGGCGAGTACTTTTTGGGCAACCAGATTTGAAGCATTGTTCAATATGGCATTCAACAGGTCACCACTGTTCGGCAAACGAAAACGAATATTGAAACCATCCGATTCAAGATTATATTCCCTGCTGGCTGTTGTGTCATGAGCGGTTTGCAGATACAATTCCCTCAGGTCTGTCTCCCATTCTACGGTTTCGTTACAGGATGGACAATTCATTGTGTTGATGAGACGAGAACCGAACATCCATTCACGCAATTGAAGCAATTTGTGGTCTCGTTCGCCAATGGGCAAATTTGCAGCCTCATGTATACTACTTAAAGAACAGGCGGTTGTTACAAGGTGAAGGGATTTTTCCATTAAAGTCTGATGAATGCCCGCCTCCCAGATATTGAGCAACTCAACCGTTGTTAATGGTCTCATGATACTAGTCCTGAGGTTCGGTAAATGATGGCTCTGTAGGTTCGGTTACCGCATAGTCGCGCTCCCAGCCTTCATTTTCCAGTTTGATATGTTGAATAGCTACGGCATTTGCATTCGCATCCAGATCGGGCAAGGCCTGGTATTCAGAAACCCAGCACCGGTAAAGTTTATACGCAAGAGCAAGCTGCCCGGCTTCATTGTATAATTCTATGATTATGTCTTTACGAAAATCATTTAATGATACTTCTGCTCCCAACCCTGAACCAAAATTCCAGACTTTATTGGCCCATTTTTCAAATTCCGTATCATGCGTAACTCCACGCTCAAGCGAAACAGCTTCAAATTCAGTACGACCGGGTGATTTACGGCTACTGCTTGGATCACCTCCTTCCCGATATTTTACTACTTCCGTTGTTTTTTTAAGCCCGCCGACCTTACTTACTCCTGCTACATACCTGCCATCCCATTTTACCCGAAATTTAAAATTCTTATAAGGGTCAAATCGCTGGGCATTTACTGTAAACTGTGCCATGAATGTTGATTTTTTAAATTTCAATTTGTCCGGCCATCTGCTGGATCCTGATGATTACAAATTCAGCCGGTTTTAATGGTGCAAAACCTACCAGGATATTGACGATGCCCTGGTTAATATCATTTTGGTTAGTTGTTTCCTTGTCGCATTTGACGAGATAGGCGTCTCTGGGGGTAGTACCCTGAAAGGCACCCTGACGGAAAAGGCCATGCATGAAAGCGCCAATATTCAGCCTTATTTGTGCCCACAATGGTTCATCATTGGGTTCAAATACTACCCACCGGGTTCCCCGGTAAAGGCTTTCTTCTATAAACAATGCAGTACGTCGTACGGCTATATATTTATACTCGTCGGCAAATTCATCAGCGCCCCTTAATGTGCGTGCTCCCCATACAACATTTCCGGCCAGAGGGAATTTGCGGAGGCAGTTGATGCCCAGCGGATTCAACTGGCCGTTTTGATCATCGGAAAGATTTACCTGTAAGCCACTTATTCCATTCAGGGAAGCATCAATACCGGCAGGCGATTTCCAAACGCCTCTTGCGTTATCTGTTCTGGCCATCACGCCGGCTATGATGCCACAGGGAACAAAAGTTTCAAGTTGCCCATCACGATTTGGGTCTGCCTGCAAAACACGGGGAAAGAACAACGCGGCATTTCTGGCCCGGTCACCTGTGAGGTTCAGATCGGTCAACCCTGTGGCCGCATTACTAACAGCTACTGCTGGCGACTGTACATCACCCCATGCAGCAACCGGATCAACAAGAAGCATGGCTCTTCTTTTAACACAGAGGTCCAGTGCGTTACTGTATACGCCATTGTCGGTATCCAGCTCTCTTGTTGGTGGCGGAATACATAAAAGATTGAATGGTTCATTATCCAATGCCCAGAGGCCTGTTTTATGTTGTTCGCTGCCTTTGTATTCATCAGCAGTCACATCAATTCCATCGCTGCCTTCTACGGTTATGTTTATTGGAGAATCAACCATCTTTACCGGGCTTGACGGCGGCGTTTCCGACGATACCACCAACGTTTGTGCAGGCCTTCTTGCCGGAACAGAACCCTTTACCTTTACCAATAATGAACTTTGTTTTAGTACCCGTGTCACAAATCGGGGGTCGTCTTCTGAAATGGACAGGTTTAAAAATTTCTCTGTATTTACAATAATTCCGTTTATTACTTCCTGCACAACCAGATTAAACAAAGTAGCGTCTGCAGGAGCTTTTGTTTTGTGATTGACCGACACCTGTAAATGATTACCCCAACTCCCTTCACTGGCTGCTTCAAGCGTAAGTACATCAGGCGGACTACCTTCAGCAGGCAGATCAATACTTGCTTTGGCAGCGTTCTTTGCAATACGAACGATCACCGCTTTACTGCCTCCGTTCGAATAAAAATCCTTTACAGCATAGCTCATTAAACTTTTAACCCAGAGGCCGCCAAATAATCTTTCAAAATCGGCAAAACTGGTGATGGTAACCGCCTTATCTAATTCACCACGAATGGCAGTTCCGATAAACGCAGTTATGGAAGTAGCTACCCCTGTAATCGTTCGTACGCCACTGGGTATTTCTTCAATATAAACTCCCGGATAGGTTGGTTGAACCGGCATAGTATTAAGTTTTTAAATTGATAAACTTTGTTAACAGTACAATCAAATGGGATTGTACAGCGTGCACAGGTGTAATAACAGAAATTGTATTCTAACCGAGGTAAACCGGATTGTAGGATAATAACTACTTTAGAACAGCAGCGGGCATTAAATATGCTGCCGGTATATCGAATAAGATATTTCTTTGTAACAGTTCTATTCTTACCAACACTTTTTGTTTGCCCTTATAGTTGATCACTTCACAGCAAAAGCCTGTAAAAGGCCCATCTTTGATATTTAATTTTCGGCCTGGTTGAAAATATTCCGATGATATTTCAATATTGTTATCGTCATGGCTTACCAGCATCTGTATTGATTCAATAATAGACTCATTTACTCTTGCTATTGCTTTGCCATTTCTAACATAATATAATACCCCCTCTATCTCAAGGCTGCTGTAATAATTTTCATGACTTTCGATGTTTACAAAAACGTAAGATGGGAAAAGTGGCATGGCAACATACTTTTTTCTGTCTGACCAGGCTCGAAGTCTTTTTACCATGGGGAGATAAGATATGACTTTCAATCCGCTTAATTCATGTACCACTTTTTTTTCATGCCGGGGCTTTGTGTATAATACATACCATCCTGAAGATAATTGATCCATCATCTTTTTGTTTGACGAATTAAATTATTGTTGCAAGAGCGTCAGCTTAAAGTGCGCTATTAGTATAAACTGGATATGAAATTGAAATGACACAGCTATCGCTAATGTAAGTCACACTCTTACATTCAGTATAAGGAAAATATGTGTACAATTAGCCCTGTTACCAACGGCACACGTCTTCTGGTTGCACTTGTTCAACAGTTATAAGTCGGAAAAGCTGTAATAACTCAAGGGGAATACCTGCAAACACGTTACGGCACAGGTTCATAAGACAAACGGAATAAGGTCATTCAAAAGATTGGATGGTAAAATTTTCTAAAGCAAATTCTATGTCGAATATAATATAATTTTAAAAAAACCTGTTATGATGTTTAAAACTTTAGCCTGTCCGCCTACGGTTATAAAATGGATAGGCCCGTTCGTTATATTTATAATTTAGAAAATATGACGGCATTGAACTGGTTTCAATTATATTTAAAAACGCACGTTAAATATATGAATATATTTTGTTCCGCATATGCCACTTAGTGGTAATAATGAATTGGCTGCCGGGTTTGGGGCGACTGCGCATAAATTAATTCCCCGAACGAATGAAAGTGCCTTTGAACTGGTAAGGGGTGGTGCCCGACAAATAGTTATACCATATAGTCAACTTTTTGGCGGTGGGGTCATAATTTCCTCCGCCACCAGTGATCGTGAGTCCTGCTCCCCAACTACTAACCCCAAGCGTGTTATCGGAATTAATGGTTACCGTAACGCCACAGGCCGGCAGGTTGGCTAATGTTTCATTATTGGCAAGGTGGAAAAACCGTACCGTGTTATAATTCACTGCCTTGAAAGTCCGGGACAGGGCCAGGGCTGCCGTATCGGGTGTTCCAGCCGCATTTTTATAATAGCGCCCGGTTTCCTGATAGGTGCCTGAGTAGTTGTTATACAACCTGCACGAAAATAAAAGTACCGAATCTGTTTTTCTGATCGAGATATAATCCGGATCAGACACGGAGGCTATCTTAAATGTAAGCGCATACAGGGAATCGCAATGTAAATTGAATGTTCTGATACTTAGTGGCATTCTTCCATAAGACTCGCCGGTATTCACTGTTACATTATGATCCGGAATGGAATAAAATGAAGCATTCAGCTGTTGATATTTAATATCTGTCGGTTTATATAGATACAGGGCATTGTATTGCGTGATCACATCAGTACCCGCTTCGACCACTTCTATTGAGATGTCCTTGTTGATAAGCCGGCTTCCACCGGTCCCGGCCGAAATAAAAGTGCTTGCCAGCTCTGAAGCGGACGCGCCGTAAGGGAGTTCAACCACCTGAAGCCCTTCATTGTTTGACATATTGGCGCCAACCAGATACACATTTTTTTGGTACTGCTCCACTTCCAACGGGTTTTCCAGTTTGGTACATCCTGTAATGATCAGGGAAATGCCGGCTGCCAAATAGCTTACTTTATTTATGATCTTCATACTTATTCGTTCAATGGGTTTAATGACGATTTACCAACTGGGATTCTGCACCAGCTTGGCGTTTTTGTCGAGTGAATTTTTGGGGATCGGCCAGAAATACATCTTAAAGCTCCAGTTCCTAAGGGTTAATGGTTCATTCAGGGTGATCCTGGTGAAAAACTGCTGTCTGTTGCCAGACGTAGCTGCTACGTTCATTGCGGTAACTGGCTTCGAATACGCGACAGGCGCATCGAGCCATCGACGAAGGTCATGATAACGGCGACCCTCACAGGCAAACTCCACCAGCCTTTCTCTTTTGATCGCCTCTCTTATACTTACCTGGCTGGCCAGTTCCGTACCGCTTAAACCTGGTAGTCCCGCCCTGAAACGCACCCTGTTAAATGCTGCGGCAATTTCTGCAACATTCCGGTTGACTGTAATGCCTGTAGTAGTGTCCGTAAAGGGTGCATCGAGCTCATTTAACGCCTCGGCATAATTCAGTAAAATTTCTGCATACCGGAAGATCGGGAACACCTTGGGCAGCACAGACGCTGTTTGAAGCATATTGTCTGCATAATGATTATACTTTATACAAGTGTATCCCGTATGGTTGTAATCATTGGGATAATTGTTATTCGGTGCCGCTGTTCCATTGGAGTAGTAGGTGATTTCTACATTCTTGGAATTGGCGTTGGTGCCTGTATAGGAGGTACCTTTCCAGAAGGAGTGATTAAAGCCGATCGTAGCATAAAAGCGCGCTTCCCTGTTTGCATACATTTTCGGTGTATTGGCAACCAGTTGCACATCGGCGATATTTTTAACGACTCCAATAGGCTGATAGGCTGTGGCGGCGTCGGGATAAGGATAGTCTGCACTTGAATGATTAATATCATTTCCATCCTTCATTTTGAAAGCATCTACCAGGTCCTGTGTGAGGTTCAGCCCATTGCCTCCGCCCATATGAGAGGGCGTAGACAACCAAAGCGGAGAGTCGCCAGCCACTGCAGCGTTACGGCACCAGATGATCTCAGGGTTACTGGTTGCCGGTATTTCGCCGATAAAAGTGTATTTATAGGAGCGGTAAGGGTCTATGCCACCCGCACCATTCGGATAGGCCGCAGTGGGAACATTGGGCGCCAGCGGATCGGTGTCTGCTGCCTTTGGAAAGGTGTAAAGGTCGTAACGATTGGTCTGCATCACCCTTTTAGCCGCAGCTGCTGCCCGCCCCCATTTATTGTTGTTATAGGTATTGGAAATGAAAAGGTTTCCATCTGCCCGCCGCCAGTTGGCATAAGAAGGATTTCCGTTAAACATTGGACTGGCAGCGACCAACAATACCCGGCTCATAACGGCCAGCGCAGCACCTGAAGTTGGCCGGTATATTTCAGCGAGCGCCTCTTTGGTAGCTGGCAAAAGATTATATGCCTGCTCCATATTGTCGATGATATAATTCACACAATCATCATAAGTACTTCTGTCCTGGGAAAGTGTTTCGGCATCAGAACCAAGGTCCAGTACATCGTCTGGTGGGATGACAGCTGGCCCATATTGCTGCAGCAGATGATACAGGAAATAACCCCTGAAGAAATACATTTCACCCAGGTATTGCCGCTTTGTAACCAGCGACAGGTCTTTGCATTCTTCAATCCTTGCGATCACCGTATTGGCTTTTCTTATACCTCTGTACCAGCTCTCATAATTATTATAATAGGAATTGGCTGTATAGGGAGTGATCTCACCCAGGGGGAATTTTATTGCGGCATGCCGGATATCATTCCACGAGGTGAAATTTTCATCCGATGCGCCCTGAAATGGCGACCAGGCATTGGTCCATAACCTGTCTTCTGCGGGTAAATAAGAAGCGATCCCATTGATGTATTGCAGCAGCTTGCTTTGTGAAGCAAAAACGCTGTCCAGACTTACAAAATCATAGATATAATCGTTCACATCGAGGTACGACTTCTTACAGGAAACTACTCCAGTAATGGCAGCGGCCATAAAAGGGAGAAGAAAAAGGGCTCGCAATGAATAAAGCGTCTTCATTGAGAAATATGTTTAATCTGATTAATTAAAGTTGAGGTAAAGCTGCAGGGTGTATGTCCTTTGTAATGGATAAGCGGCCCCATTCTTTGAAGCCTGTTCGGGGTCCCAAAGCTTCACGTTATCCCAAACCGCCAGGTTGGCCCCCAGTAAACTGAAGGTAGCTGCATTAATGCCGCACTTTCTTAACCAGGCAGATTCCCAGCGGTAATTGATCTCCGCATTCTGAAGTCGCCAAAACGAGGCATCTGACAGCCAGAAGGTCGACGAGCGGTTATTGTTGGGATTATCGCCATAAGTAAGTCGCGGGAACCTGGCATTCGAGTTTTCTGAGATCCCTTTTTCAGCCATAGAGGAAGGGATCCATCGGTTTGCCGGATCTGCTACAATTGATAGTACATTGCCGGTAGACTGGCCTGCGAATGGATAATAACCAGTACCACCAAGGAAATAGCTCACTTTTGACTGGCGGGTGAAGAGCACATTCATTGACCACTTCTTAAAATTGACAACAGCAGCAAACCCCATTACTATCCTGGGTACGTTGGAATAGTTCAATGGAACTACATCGTCGGTATTGATAATACCATCCCCATTCACGTCTTTGTATTTGATGTCTCCAGGCAGGTAGTTGGTCATAAATGTCTGGCGAGGGCTGCTGGCGATATCCGCATCATCTTCAAAAAGCCCTAATGCGATCAGGCCGCGCTGCACTCCATATGGTACTCCTGAATAAGACTGGTAGGGATAATTTATGCCCGTTTGCTCCCAATGCGTTACCTTATTGCGGGAGAAAGTGAAGTTGCTTCTAACTGTTACAAGCAGGTCTTTATTTAGTTGCCTGGTAATCCCCAGTGTTCCATCTGCTCCCCAGCTACGCATTGAGCCAGTATTCAGGTAAGGGCTTTGAGCCGCACCTACTTCTTCGGGAATGGTGACCCGCTGCTGGTAGATGTCTTTTGCTTCTGTTTTGAAGAGGTCGACGATCAGGTCCAATGTATTGTGAAAGAGTTTCATTTCCAGCCCCAGATCATATTTGATAGATGTCTGCCATTTCAGGTTATCGGTACCAACCTTCGATTCTGTTAACGTTAGTCCCCAGCTGTTGGAACCAAGGCTCATGATCGTCTGGTAAGGAAATCTTACCAACAGGTCGCTGCTGTTCACTATTCTGGAGTTGCCTACTTTACCAACTGACCCTCTGATCTTGAAATAATCTAAAAAAGTAAGGTGGTTCATTACCCATTCATACTGGGTGGGCACCCAACCGGCAGATACAGCCGGAAAAAGACCGTATTGTTCACCTGGTTTGAAATTTTCAGAACCTGAATAACCAATATTACCTTCTAAAAGATAAATGTCTTTATAGGAATAGGTGGCACGAGCCGATACGGTTTGCGTTCGTAAAGGAATGATGCTCATATACGGTAACTCATAAGCTGCAACATTGGAGGTGATATCTTCCTGACGGTAATAATGCACAAGGCCCGACACGTTGTGTACATTATTAAACCTGCGCACATAATTCAGTTGGCCTTCCATATACATACTGCGGTTCACCCCTGCTGCCTGAGCATAAACCGGTACGCTGGCAGTTATTGAACGTATAGTTACCAGGCTTCCATCATTGGCGCGGCCGATCTGCCGGTACGCATCAGCGCCAAGCTTGACATGTGTGGCGGTATTGGTGCCCGAATAGGTCCATGAAAACAGTCCGCGTGCAGAAAGACCGGGTGTAATAAACCGGAGATCCTGGTCAAGGCTGAGTTTGGCGTTGATGGTATTAGCATCCGTTTTTCTGAAACCCGTATAATTTAAAAGATAATAAGGCGTAAGGTCAGTGCCACCGGCACCATAAGCCGCCAATTGACCATTAGAATATTTGATCGGTACGGCCACGGGCACAATATTCGCCAGGGAATTCCACAGGTAGCTGTTGTCCGGATTATAGGCAGGCGCTCCCTGCTTCACAATGGCATCATCCATCAGCAGTGACAGCTTTGTTGTACGGGTAAGGTCAACATCTGTATTAGCCCTGAAGGTGAATTTTTTGTAATTGGTGTTAACGTCATATTTATGTTCGGTGTAGTCTTGTTTAAATATGCCTTCTTTGTTCAAATAACCCAGGCTCATATAATAGCGGGCGTTGGTCCCTCCTCCGGAAACATTCAAATTATACTGGTCATACCTCGAATGATCTTTCAGGATCACATCGCGCCAATTCACGTCAGGATACAGGTCGGGATCAAGACCGGATTTGAATAGCTCCAGTTCAACATCCGAGTATACGGGACTTTGACCGCGGGCCTTTCTTGCTTCATTTGCCAGTAATGCATAATTATATGAATCAACATATTCGGGCATTCTGGCCGACCGGGTCAGCGTCGTATTGGCGCGAAAGTTCACTTTCAGTGCACCCGCCTTCCCACGTTTTGTGGTGATGGTAACTACGCCATTGGCGCCACGCACTCCAAATACAGCTGTGGCGGAGGCATCCTTTAAGATCGCAAAGCTTTCAATATCTGAAGGATCAATATTATTCAGGTTTCCCTCTACCCCGTCGATCAGCACCAGTGCAGCGGAGCTTGCACCAAATGTGCTGATGCCCCGCACCCAGAACTCTGAAAAGTCGCTTCCGGGCTCGCCGCTACGGGTTACCGAGATAATTCCAGGGACCCTGCCTCCCAGCATATTACTCACGGAAGTGGCAGGCAATTGTAAGTCCTTCGGATCTACACTGGTCACGGCCCCTGTAGTCGTGATCTTGCGCTGCGCACCTCTGCCCACCACCACTACTTCATCATTGCTGTTGATCTTCTGTTCCAATACCACCTTGATCTTGTCTTTCTGTCCCAGAACAGGAAACTCGTAACTACTGAAATTGATATGTGAAAAGACCAGTACCGCCCCTGCCTCTATGTTCTCCAGGCGGAAATGACCGTCATTGTCTGTATTGGTTCCCTTGCCGGCTATACCTTTTACAGCCACGGAAACAGCAGGGATCTCCTTGCCGTTCACGTCCATCACGGTGCCTGATACGGTAAATGTATGTTGTGCATATAAAGCGGCCGGCAATAAATACAGGCACGACATAAATACCCGGATGCTTATGCTTAATAATATTTTCATGACAATTAGTTTTACTCGATGGCTAATTTTCTTATGGTGACACCCCAGCTTTCACCGAGAAAATAATTATCTCTTTCATCGGCGCTTATGCAATAAGGAAAGCTGAGAGCGGAAGCAAGCGGATCTCCATTACTAAACCCCGATGTGCCAGTTACGCCTGCCACCCGGGATACATAACCGGAATTATGACTGATCTTTCTGACTGTGTGATTATTGGTGTCCATCACCAGAATATTACCCTCACCATCGACGGCTATTCCGGCCGGACTGTTAAACTTTGCCTCCAGTCGGGGGCCGTCAACTGAGCCCTGGCTTGAACCGGAATATAATTGCACATTGGTGCCATCTTTCTGTACCCTGTAAATGGAATGAATGTTTTGTACCGTAAAATAAAAGCAGTCGTCCACGGCGCTATAGGCCAAATAATTATAGTCGGCCGAGCCTGCCGGACCACAGGTTTCGCTTAAGATCTGAACGTTGGCCGGATTGGCAATCTCCAGGCGGCCAAACACGCCGGCCTTATCGCGGAAATAAAGCCACTGCTCTGTATTGTCCAGTGCTGCCGCAACGATCGGTCCGGCAACCACCGATCCGTTCGGCCGATAAATGCCGGCTGCCAGGATCCCCGGTGCCCAAAGGTTTTCCTTTTTGTAGCAAATGACTTTATGCGGGGATGTATTTTGTATGGCGTAGATAGCAGTTCTTGCTCCGTTAATGGCGGGCTGGCCCGCCGCAAATCCCGTTTGAACGGTGTAGATCTTATTGTCATTCATTGAAATGTACCGGACTGCATTGGACAGCATCTCAAAGCTCATAACCTGGTCACTACCCAGCGCTGCCACTCCGAAGGTTCGCTGTATCCGGCCATCAGCAAGTGATCCGTCGATAGAGCCCGCAACACCAGTGAGACCTACGATATTGGAAATGCTTTGAGAAACCGTATAGAAGATGGTCTTGGTGGCTGTTGCAGAGTCGTTCTCTATTTTAACCATTATTTTATTGACCCCATTATTCTGTTTGGGTGCAAGGCAATAAATGGTTTCATTATCCAGACCGACTATCGTTGCTTTACGCGGTTTCTCATCATCAACGAAATATACCCTGACCAGTGATTTGTCATTACCAAAGTTTGAGCCCTTGATCACCACTTTCGTACGGATCACCATGCTGTCGGGCAAAACGTTTTCTATTGTAATGGGAGCATCAGGGTGGTAAGCTTCCGAGATCTTTGCCGTCCCCTCCTCTTTTTTACAGGAAATAAATATCATTACTGATAAAAGTGTCACTAGCACCCTTAAAGGATGGTGTAGCTTTTTTTTCATATAGCTCATTATTGTTATGTTGTATGGATAGTATGTGGGATGGTAGAAGCAAAAGAGATCCCTGCCGCTTGAGTAAGCAGCCCTATCCGGGAAGAAAATGGTACAGTCGAGTATTACCTATACGAAAGCTAGATGTAAGTGAATGGGAAGTGTATAATTATTTTCATAATGGCAATTGTTTTGGTTTAAAAATGTTAGTTCAACAATCTTGCAATCGTTATTTGTCGCTTCTGTAAAAATATAGGTTGTGATTATCTGAAACAGGGTGTAAGCCGGAAAAAACAGGGGTTAATTCGTATCAGTCCTTAAAGGACCATCGCATAAAAGAGGGATTTACGCTTGAAGAACGATTGTTAAAGTGTCAAATATACATTATAAATTTAGCATACGCGTTAGTGTGGCCATTAAGTAGCTGAGATGTGATCCATATAAAAGGCTGTGGATGGTGGCCTTTGGACCATAACCTGTTGATAAATAAATTAAATGATCCGGTTCTTGATATTTTCAAATTCCGGATCCCTGTCCCTTTTTTCCTTTACGGTTGATTTTCCAAAATTATAATTAAGAATAAATGCCACACTGCGGGTGTCGTTATAATAATGTTGTTTTAATAACAGCTCTCCAGTTTCTACCCGGTAATTGTCTTTATTGGTTTTTAGCAGGTCTGTTGCGGAAAGGGTAAAACTGAACGCTCCTGCTGATTTTTTTAGCCTCAATTCAGTGTCGAGCCGGTTACCTACTCTGGTATTCACAATGGTAGCGGGGAAGGAATTATTGGCTATCAGATTACAGCTTAGCCGCTGCTTTTTTGAAAGCGTAAATGTTTGATTGGTTGAAAGGCTTACATAAAGTGACTGGTTGTCGATAGCGATGTTGTTGCCATACTCCCCTTTTGACTCAACATACCCCGTTAACATAGTGGCTGACAATTGCCACCATTTTTTCAGTTGATTATAGTATATAGCCGCTGCTGAATAACTGTATTTGTTACCATAATTTGTTTTTTTATTTACCACCACGCCGGTTGAATCTTCAAATGGCAGCGGGTAAATTTCGTTAATGGTTTGGCTTGCTGCCAGTTGAAAGATAATGTTACCCTTGCCGGCATTCGTTGAATGACTAAGCTCTTCCCGGTAATAGGTAGAAGGCAATAAAAAAGGATTGCCTTCAAAATATGCTTTGTTGGTGGTATAGGTCCTAAAGGGGTTTACATCCCAATAGCCCGGTCTGGTTATCCGGCTTGATACCGCCAGTGTATATGTTTTTTTTCCGGAGGTTGAATATTTCAGATAACCGGTTGGAAAAAGATTTAGATAATTCCGGTTTACCACCCTTTCTCCTTCAAGGTATCCTTTGGCAATGGTGTTTTCCAGGCGGGTCCCCAGCTGGAACGACCAGGTGGTATTTATTTTTTGGTTCAGTTGAATATAAGCTGCATGTATATTTTCATTGTAGGCAAATAAATTGCTTCGCGAAATGTCTTTTGTCCAGGAGTTGCCCATTTGGTTTTCAAAAAGAAGATCGTTGTCGATCTGTGAAAAAGAAGACCTGAGACCGAAATCAAGGTAGCTATTGGAAGAGAGGGGCCAGTGGAGATCGGCTTTGAATGATTGGTTTTTTACCTGTTGTGGCGCGGAGCTTCTAAAATGATCACTTATATACAAAGGATCATAGGTGGCAGCATCCAAGGCAGTTGTTTTGCTGGTTGAGGTGTTTTCAGACGTATAATCAAGTACATCAAGATCGATATCTAACTTTTTCCC
This sequence comes from Niastella soli, assembly GCF_017742245.1. GTDB lineage: Bacteria > Bacteroidota > Bacteroidia > Chitinophagales > Chitinophagaceae > Niastella > Niastella soli. The sequence goes on along the minus strand of NZ_JAGHKO010000024.1, from coordinate 460,869 downwards.
TTTTGCATCAAGCAAGCCTTCATAATTCAGGTTCAGCGAATAGGTGTAAGCATTTAATTTATCCCTGTTCTCTGAATAACTGATGGAGTCTGTGCCTGCAAAATGGTCCTGGCTGCCAGCATCCCTGTTCTTTCTGTCATGATTCCCTGAATAGTCTAAGATTAGGCCAAAAATATGGTCCTTGTTAAACTGATAATCAATACCCAGATTGGCGCCGGCCGACATAGAACTGTTTAAACTGGAAGAACTGATCTTTCTGCTTAACGGGATGTCATAGCGAGGTTGCAGAAAAGATATTGTATGATCAGCAGTAGGTTTTCTTCTTCTGTTTACCAGGTAACAATTTGAATAAATATCCCAATTGCCGGTTCGGTTGTTCAGAAAGGCACTTACGCTTTGTGAATTGGTAGCGGTTTGTCTGTCGGTGAAAGTTGTATTCCCTTCGAACCCTTCTTCTTTTTTCTTTTTGGTAATGATGTTCAGAATACCGCCCCCACCTTCGGCATCGTATTTACTGGAAGGTGTAGTGATCACTTCAATGGCCTCCAGGTTATCAGCCGGCATACTACTTAAATATGATTTCAAGGCAGCACCTGTCAATACTTTCTTTTTATTATTGAGATAAACCGCTACGCCGGAAGTTCCACTGATCTGTATGGAACCATCAGATGAAGTGGTTACCAGAGGCGTTTTTTCAATAACATCCCAAATATTATTTCCTACAACCAGTTCAGCGCCTTTTACATTGAAACGCAATCGGTCTATTTCCATTTGTATCAGCGGTTTTTTTCCGGTAACTTCTACCTGTTGCAACATTTTTTCAAAAATCAATTGCAGGTTGATGGTAGTGTCTGTAAAAAGGTGCACCGGTATAATGGAGTCCCTGTAGGAACGATGACTGATCAACAAATGATAATCACCCTTTTTAATGTTTGGGATCCGGTAATGCCCGGTGCTGTCGCTTATGGTGGTGCTGATGAGCGCATTGCCCTGCCGAATGCCAACAACCACATAGGGAAGAATTTGCCTGCTTACAGTAGTTATATTGCCGGTGATGGTTAGCTGCGCGGTAGTGAATTGGTACAGTATTGTTAGCGATAGTGTTACAAACAGCGTACGTATTGACATATGAATAAAAATAGTCAGATCAGTTAAGACTATTGTTGTAACAATATTATTTAATTCATTTACATAGCACACCTTTTTTTGATAAGCGTGTTATTTAACCCAAAAGCTGGTTGAATCAGGTTATAAGCGTGTTATAATATGGAAATCATAAAAAAGGCCATCCCGATGAATCGGGACGGCCTCCTCAAAACTAACTTACATTCTTATCTGGGTTTTACATAAATACAGGTATCATAAAAAATACGGGGTTTAGACGCATTATAGGAATAGCTGATGTAAAATGTTTTGGTGGCGGGATCATACCGGTTTTTATACGTAGGATCGCTCACCGAAGGCGCCATGCCGCCAGCGTTCATATTGGTCACTGTTACGGAATTATCTGCATTTACTGTAAATACGGGGTAAGAAGCCAGGGCGCTTAAAGCTCCGGTAGAGAGATTGAAAACAGGCTGTGATTCTATCTGCACAGATGCTGACCCCGTTGTAGTAAACTCTACCTCAGGGTCAACGAATGGTCCCGTATAACTTGCATTTTCTGAATGCGTTGCCTTACCTTTTACTTTGTAAATCCCATCATACTTGTTTCTGCCCCCAAACGAAAAGATAGCGCTGCCAAAGTTGTTGCTGATCGTTCCTGTTGAGGCTGAAGTGATCTTTAATGGTACCGCATAACTTTTATTAAAATCAAAATCGCTGTTAACGGTTACCGTCATCTCAACCTGTGCGAGCCGGGTGCCTTTTTTTATTACAGCCGACATCGGCAATTTAAATATGGAGGTGGGTGGAACAATATAATCTGTACCATCAGTATTGTTGTATAACGATAAGGCTGCGGTATCAAAGGCCAGGTTTACGGAAATGTCCTGCGAAGCACTTTCAGCTCCTGAGTAACCAACGTTTATTTTTACAGTAACAGCCTGGTTTAAAGTAACGGTTCCCAGATCAAAATAAAATCTGGGATATTTTGATGCAGCTGTAGCCAGGTTGTCACCGCTATTGGCAAATTCTACCACATTCTTTGGATCTGAATCCGGATCTATATTCATCGAATCCTTTTTTAAACAGGACATCAGCCCCACCAGCAGTGCAAAGAAGAACAATATATTTATTTGTACTTTTTTCATAATTGCATTTTTATTTAATGTACTATAACGCCCAGAAAATTAATGAGGAAAACACCCCTATGTTCTTAGGCACATTGGAAGAGTTGTAAGCGCCTTCTGATGCGGGGTATAAGATCCTGGTGGGTAAATGGTCGGGTCTGGTTGATTCCGAAACGGAAGAGGCAAAGGTCTCTTCACCGTCTGCACCGGCTGTGTTTACCAGCACCGGATAATGTGTACGGCGGTATTCATTCCAGGCTTCCTCACTATTGACCATATTCAACGCGATGTACTTTTGCGTGATAATAGCTTCCAATTTCTCTTTGGGGTCCGCGGTTAAGCTAATGTCGGTAAGGTAGGCCTTGGTGGCATTAGTGGCATTGGCGGCAATGTACGCGTTAGCATCGTTAACGGGGGTTCCTACTATTTTACCGTCTGGTTTTGTATAGAGGTAGGTAAAAGAAGCGGTGATGCCATCGGTAAATAATTTTGCTGCATTGCCTCCGGTCAGGATGCCTTTTAATACTGCTTCCGACTGCATGAAATAGCTTTCGGCGGCAGTGATCAGCGGCATGCCCGCACCTGGCCCTTTTAATGCGCCGGTTGTATCACTACCGGTAGTTCCACCTCTTAAAACAGCCGGGTACCAGAAAGAACCCTCGGGGCTTGAAGCGATGCTGTTATTTTCAACGCCCAGGCGGTTGGTAGGCGTTTTGGGGAACTGGTAATAAGAAGCGGCTCCCCTATAGGGATCATCCAGTTTGGTACCATCGTAAAACGTAAGGGCAAATGTGGAAGGCATCCAGGCTTTGTTGCCCGCAGCGCCGGTGTTTGAAAATGCCCAGGTGCTCCATTTAGGGTTCTGCCGGCCATTATCGCGCACGTAGCCAGGATTTATTAACGCATCACTGGTCAGAAATCCATCGCTGCTAAAGCTTGTATTGGCAAAAGTTACTTTGCCGCTGCTGTGTAAGATCAACCGTAGTTTGATGGTATTGGCCAGTTGCTTCCAAAGACCTACATCTCCTTTGAATAATACATCATAGGCGCTCAGCGATTTAATTCCTATTATACTACTGCCCGAATTGATGACGCTGATGGCGGTATCGAGCTGACTGGCGAGGTCTTTATAAATGACCTTTGCATCCGTGTACGTCGGTGAAAGTTTCGAAATACCACGTAAGGCATCTCCATAAGGAACATCATTATAAGCATCTACCAGCAGCTGGTAATTGACCGCTTTCATAATTCTGGCTACTGCACTATAATAGGTATAAGTGGGGTCCAGGGCTGCTTTATCCATGATGATCTGGTAATCTTCCAGGTTGTCATAAATGCCGCTCCAGAGGCCTGTCCAGTTAGTGGTAGTAAAGTTATAAGTGATAGCCACGCCAAAGCCACCATACCCACCTGCATTGGACATGTAACCGCCCAGCTGTGCACCATAAGTATTAAATGCATTCAAATTGGCAGCGGTTGCGGTTAGTGCCTGTGGTAAAATGTTTTCAGGAGAAGCGGCCGTAGCGCTATTCGGATTGGTATTTATATCGAAATATTTTTTACAGGAGGTTGCACCCAGCATTGTCAATCCCATAAAAAGTATTGCATGTAATTTTTTCATGTGTGCTGATTTAAAATTTTACGGTAATGGTTCCGCCATAGTAACGTGATGGTGGCGCCTGATCGATACTGTTCAAACCGATACCATTGTTATCGGTGCCGCCGGCGCTGAATTCAGGGTCTGTATAGTAGTTGTCTTTTGTCAGCCACATTAATAAATTGCGGCCCTGGGCGCTGATGGTAACGCCTTTGATGTATTTTGTTTTAGTTAAAAGAGAGGTCGGAAGATCGTATGCCAGTGCCACTTCTCTTAATTTCCAGAAGTTGCCCGATGTAATATAGTTGGAAGTAACATCGCGGTTTATACCATCAGTCCAGAACCCGTTATTACCATTTCCGTTCTTAACAGTGATGCTGGTGTTTGGCGTATACTTGCCAGGGTTGGTTGGGTCAACAATAACTGAATTGGGGAAAACAAATCGCTCGCGATTGTAAACACCAGTACGATAGCCAGTGCCTGACCAGTCGAGCTCGGTGCCAATGCCATTAAACACTTTGTAACCACCCCGGTGCTCAAACAGGAAGGAGAACCGGAAATTCTTAAACCGGAGAGAACCATCGAAACCGACGCGGTGTTTCGCCTGTCCATTTCCTAAAATGGAGATGGTGTCTGATTTCGTGGGCAAACCGGTAATGCCATCAACGATCACATGTCCCTGTTGATCGCGGTTGTAATCAAATCCCATAATTACCGGGAAGGCCTGGCCTGCTATGGCGTAGGAGTTGGCCGTACCGCTTGATGACAGCGAAAGTTTTGGCAGATCGGCGCTGATAAAATTCACATTATTATCTACGTAGGTGTAATTACCCCCTACTGTTACTTCAAAATTCTTGGTCCTGTATGGCGTTACATGTGCGGTAACTTCAAGACCACGGCTTTGGGTTTGACCGGTATTGGTTAACAGACTGGTGAAACCGGTAGCATTCGAAATGCTGGTGGTCACAGTTTGATCATCTGTTTTTGTATCATACCAGGTTACGGTAGACTGAAAACGGTCATTGAACATGTTGAGGTCAAAACCTATTTCATATCCTTTGGTAATTTCTGGTTTCAGGTTGTTTGAAACCAAACTATTGCCTGCAGTAAAACCAGGCAATGCGCCATAAGGAAAACCACTTGCCTGATAATAGGTAGGTAGCAAACTGTAGGCACCAAAGGTAAAACTATTACCCAGGTTCACCTGCCCTACCTTCGACCAACCGGCCCTGAGCTTCAGATAAGTGACCGGTGTTTTTTCCATCAATAATGGAATAGCGTCGGTAGCTATAAATGACAAGTCAACGGAGGGATAGAAAAATGAACGGTTTTCCGGTGCTAAGATCGATACCCAGTCCTTGCGGCCTGTAGCATGCAGGAACAGGTAATCCTTGAAGCCTATCCGAAAATCGCCATAGGTGCCGATCTGCCGGGCCTTAAAACTGGATTCACCTACGCTGGGTGTTCCCACGCCATTGCTTACATTGAATAAACCGGGCACAGCCAGGGCATTCGCTGATACTGAAACAGTTTTGGATTGGTCCTGACGCCATTGGGCGCCTGCAATTAATTTGAAATCGAATACGCCCTTCTTTTTGTTGTATTGGGCAAAGGCATCAGTCAATAATTCGGTTGTATAAGCACTATAGTCACCAACAGAAGCCGGGATGTCGGTCTTTGAACTTGCATCCGTATGTTTTGCAAAGTCAGTATAATTAAATGCACCTACGGTATTTTTGCCTGAGTAGTTCTTTGTTACCACACCCTGACGGGCTGTAAGATCAAGACCGGTGACAGGGGTAAACCTTACTTCTACGTTAGCAGTGAAGTAATCGTTCCTGGTGGTTTGCCGGTAGTTGTCTGCCGTAAAATAAGGGTTTTGGTACCAGGGATTGTAAAAGCCATTGGGATTGGCAAATTTATTAGTCCTCCAGTCTTTATATTTAGTAATATCTACGTTTGAGGGCATATTAAGCAGATTGACATACATATTTCCGGTACTGGAAGTGATATCGTACCGGTTTTGTATATAGGCTGCGCTATAGGTTGTTGCAATCGAATTTCCCAAACGGCGGGTACCATTGACACGAACAGATGATTTGTTGAATTTATCACCAGGTGTGGTACCTTTTGTAGTGGCATATTGACCAGACAGGAAGAGAGTAGATTTTTCATCTCCATTTTGCAGGGAGAAATCACTTTGGTTGGTTATGCCCGTTTGCCAGAACTTTAAATGGCCAGGGTTATAGGCATAAATGGACGAGTCCTGCGAACCATCTTCCAGGGCAGGCCCCAATGGTTTTTTAGAGCCGTCGAATTCTGGCCCATATGACTGGTTCTCCAGGTAAGAAAATAAAGGTTTTCCGTCTGCATCGGAACCATAAGCTGTACCTCCAGGGCCATATTTCTTCTGCAGTTTCGGAAAATAAGACAGGGTTTGAAGCATCGTGGTATTTGAAAAGGTAACTTCAGTTACCCCTTTCTTTCCTTTTTTAGTTGTAATTACAACCGCGCCATTGGAAGCCTGTGAACCATACAGGGCCGCTGCACCGGCGCCATTTAATACCACCAGCTCTTCCACATCTTCAGGATTCAGGTTGGCTAATATATCGTTAGGCACGATCACATTATCCAATACCACCAGGGCCTGGTTGTTACCGGTGAGTGATCGTTGTCCGCGTAGCGTAAGGCGGAAACTGGGGTTTACGCCGCCCGATGTTCCGCTGATCTGCAAACCGGCCACTTTACCCTGCAGGCCGCCAGCAATACTGTTCGATTTACCGGCTAGCAGCTGCTCGGACTTAATGACCGTATTAGCCGTACCAAGTTCTTTTCTTTTTGATTTAATACCGCCCGCGGTTACAATTACTTCATTCATCAGGTTTTCGGCATTCTCCAATGTTATGATCATGGAGGTGGCCGCCTTGATGGTAAATGTTTTGTAGGAAACAGCAGATACGGTAAGGGTTGTACCGGGACCAACTTTCAAAGAAAAGTTCCCATCATTATCTGCTACTGTAGCCGATTTGGTACCCTTAATTAGAATGGATGCATTGGGGACTGGTGCGCCGCTTTTGTCAACGACTCTGCCCGAAATAGTTGGAGTTTGGGCAGATACACTAACTGCAATGCCTACCAGCACTGCAAGCAGTGGTAGTAATTTTCTCATGTGTGTGTTAATTTTTGGTTTTAGTATTTAACCGATAAGGAATATGCAGTTACTTCGTTTAAATACTGAATTAACTGTAAGTTATCATGTTAGCGCATAATTCATGATAAATATGGACTATTAAATATTAACCAGTTTTAAACAAAAATTAACCTGTTAGTGATGGTTATAGGAATTCACAAATTGCAAATAATCATTAAGTTATGTTTTAAAAATGCAAATATGTAAAATACTTAATATGTCAAAAGATGTCTTAGGCACCATTTTGTCGCAAAAACTCTTTAGCAGAAGCTGATATTGAAAAATAATTAATGCAATTATTGGGTTCGGGTGAAAGGGAACAATGGGGCGAAATGGCATTTCTAATAGCTGTTATTAAAATAGCTATCTCATATCTCAATATTCTACATTATGGAAAAGCATATACTTTTCATACAGGGCGGCGGGGATGATGGATATAAAGAAGATGAGAAATTAGTTACTTCTTTACGAACTTTATTGGAGGCCAGTTACCAGGTACAGTATCCTCGAATGCCTTCCGATGAATCGTTACCAGATTTCGGGTGGCTGCACAAGATTGAAAATGAAATTACAGCTATTAAGGGGCAAACTATTTTGGTCGGCCACTCCCTGGGCGGCTCAATGCTGTTAAAATATCTTTCAGAAAAAGACACCCAACAAGAAATTGCCGGCATTTTTCTTATCGCCACACCTTTTTGGAGTGGTGATGAAGATTGGATAAAAGGTCTAAAGCTCCCCGCTGGCTTTTCTGATAAACTGCCAAAAAATACACCAGTTTTTCTTTATCACTGCCGCGATGATCAGGAAGTGCCTTTTGAACACCTGGCCAGGTATGCGCAACACCTGCCAAATGCGATCATTCGGGAATTGGCAAGTGGTGGTCATCAACTCAACAACGATCTGTCTATAGTAGCAAACGATATCAGATCATTGTAACAAGAAACAAGTACGCTAAAGCAGACCTGTTTCTTTTTTTCAGGCGACCTGCGAGTGCATTGAGATTTTTTGTCCCTGGTTTTGAATATCTATATAGAACAAGGACTCCCTGATTTTGTATGCCGGGCTTATTTTACTGCCCTGAAGATCTTATTTGTGTAAGCGGAATCAACATTTCCGGCAAAAACCATAATACCGGCCTTGGTGCCTCCAGCCGGTTCCCATGCCGCTGCAGTGGTAGCATTGCTGAGACTATTGTATTGTTTGGATACCCCGATCATGGTTTTCGAAGCCCCGATAACATTGGCCCAGCGGTTGAAACGCGTGGTGTTGTTTTCAAAATAGCCCATATCCTCCACAAAATTCAGGTAGGCTGCAACGGTAGTTGATTGACCGATGGCAAAACCGGCCCGTGCACCATCATAGATCGCTGCCGTATAAATAGTGCCGGTGGGGTTGGATGACCGGGGCCCGAAATACAATCCGAATTCCTTGATCAGGTTGGTATAGTTCGTGTTGGCAGCCGTACTACCCATGTGCTCCACATCCAGGGCTATCCCGTCAAAATGCAATGAATCGACAACACAGGCTTTGACAAAGGCAGCAAACTGGTGATAGTTCAACCCCGTTCCGTTGTACGTGGTAAAAGGTGTTGTGGTGTTCCAGGAATTGGCATCATCTACATTCCACAGCACCTTAACGCCCCGCGATTGCAGGATCCTGGCGTCTCTTATGATGGCTGCATAAGAGGTATAGTTGGGGTTAACGGTGAGGATATAGCTGCTGCTGCTGCCGTAATGGGCTGAGTCGGCCATTTCCCACGGCGTTCCTTCAAAGAGCACCACTTCATTGGCTGCGTTTGCAAAGTTGGTCAACGGTAGCTTTACGGCCGGGCTGCCGGTTGGGGTTGCATCAAATGCGTAATAGGCTATTTTGTGATTGGGCGGACTGGGAATGGCCGTGGCCGCTTCCGTATTGAGCATTGGTCCACTGCCGGACAAGGAAGATGGTTCGTTTTTCAAACCAGACTTTGAACACGAAACAGTGCTCAGGATGAACAACAACACGATGGCAGTCTTATGCCACCACCGGTTGGAGAAAACTTGTGGTTTCATAATCGTTATATTTTAGGTGTAAGAAATCAACCTGCCGCTATTTATCAGAGAGGGCCTTTACAAAAAAGGACAACTGTTCCTGGACGTGAGTCGAAGTCGATCGTTGCTGGGTGAAATTTTGTTCCGGCACCAATCTGCCGGTGCTATACTGAAGATAACGTTGTCGCCTTTTGAGGGCCATCAACTGACTACAAAAATAACGTAAAATCGACAATTGATTTACTGCCGGAGTGGACTATTTGATTTTCATACTTCGGTTGTACTGTCCTGTAACATAAAAGTGGCCGGTTTATCGCAGGCGTATGATCAAGCGGAATTATTGGGATTCTGTATATTCAATGTCTTGAGTTGTATTATTTTGAACCCCGCCTTCCGGAATAGTTATGTTCCTGCCTGCTAACCTCATAACTAAGGTTGTTTTTGACAACCCAGGGATGTCGGAAATTTTGCCAGATAGGGTTTTGGTAAATGTATAATGGAAGTAAAATCAGGTGTTTTTCACGTTTTTTATCTCTTATGTATTGAGTACTTTTTCTGCGGAATTTTGAAACCTTTAAAACAAGCATTATGGCAAAAGTAAATGGAAGTCAATTGAGCGATCCCAGGCGTGAGGCCTTTAAACGATTGAAAATTGATGAAAATCGTCGCGTTATTCTTTCTCTCGATGGTGGCGGCATGCGGGGCATTCTTACGATCCAGTTACTAAAAAAGCTGGAGGAGATCGCGGGCATACCTTGTTACGAATTATTTGATATGGTAGCAGGAACATCTACAGGTGGCATCATTGCCGGACTGATCGTAACGGGCCATAATGCAACTGAAATTGAAAAGATGTATGAAGACCTCGTGACACAGGTATTTGATAAACGATTGCTCGGGAACCGTTTTATCAATCCGCCTGCTTTTTCAAAAGAAAAATACCGGTCATTGCTTAAAAATATAGTAAAGGATGTTACCGTGGAAAAAGCTTGCGCTGACCGGGATATTGACATGATGATCACTTCCCGGGATATGTCAGCCGGCGAAGAAACATTCTTTTCCTGCTTTAAGCAGCCAGACGGTACTTATTATGGCACCTACAAAGATGTACTGCTGCGTGCGGTAATGGAAGCTACTATGAGCGCCCCTACCTATTTCTATCCATTGGAAAGATTCGTAGATGGAGGAACTACCACCTACAACAATCCTTCCCTGGCAGCGTATATGGAGGCAGTGTCCTATAGCCGGCCTCGTAACAGCCCCGGTAAGTCGGATTATGCCCTGGATGGGATTACTTTATTCAGTTTCGGCACGGGCATCTCAAGGGAGTTTATAAAACCGGATGAGCCTACAAAACCTCATGGCGTCGATATCGTATTCTGGCTTAACTGGCTGATGACGGTCACTGGTCAGGATGCCAGCGCCATGCAGGTTGATATCTTCCGGTCGCCCATGATCTGCCAGGTGATCAATTTCCGCAGGTTTCAGATCTCGCTTGATCCGAAAACCATTCAACGGTTACCAAACACCAACACGCTCGATAAACATAAATATCGTTCCGAATGGCTGCATGATCTCGGGGAGGATATCCTGGGAAATATTGATATGGCAGACGTGACAAAATTCGATCTGATGAAAACCATCGGCGAACAAATGGCGGCCTATATAGTGCAAAATGGAAACAATTTTACAGAAGACCTGGCGGAAAATAACCGCGACCTGTTGGTGACCACATTTGGCGATATTACTCGTATTCAAAAGCAATTAAGCGCAGCAACCTGGTTGGATGCGTATAAAGCATAATGTGTTTAAAAAATAACAGCTACAATTGCGTAAAAGTAAAAAGGACCGCTGAGAAGTGGTCCTTTTTGTTTTTAACAGGCTAGCCTAACCTTACAGAAGATCTATTTACTTTGACTTTCAATATCCATAAGCGGTCAATGAGGCAACCATAAAAATGATATCTTTAGCAATTATTAAACCTCATTTCACCACTAACCTGTTCTATATGAAATATTGGTTTTTGCTATCCGTTACTTTAGTTTCTTTTATTGCCTGCAAAACAGGTACTACCACCGAAAATTCTTTTATAGCTATTGAAGGGATCGACTCAACCCGGCAGCCGGGTGATAATTTTTTTAATTACGTAAATGTAAAATGGTATGATACCGCCCAAATACCGGCTAGCCAGTCGGGCGTGGGCGCTTACCGGTTTATGAACTACCAGCAGCGTCTTAAGTTGCAGGGTATCCTGGACAGTGTGTCTAAAAGTAATAACGCCCCGGGGAGCCTGGAACAAAAGATCGGTGATTTCTTTGCTTCGGGAATGGATACCACTACCATCAACCAGCGTGGTTTTGAGCCACTCAAAACCGGGTTGGACAGGATCAATGGCCTCACCAGTATTGCTGATATGCTTGCATTCATGGCGGCACAGGCCCAATTATCCAACTCTTCCCTCATTGCATTTCAGGTTGCGCCCGACCAGGATAACAGCAGTATAAATATGGCGCATATTACTCAAACGGGTATCGGGATGCCCGACAGGGATTATTATTTTAAGACCGACTCCGCCACCGTTGCTATCCAACAAGCCTATAAAAAATATCTCGTGGCTATTTTTTTACTGACTGGAAGCGATTCCGGATTGGCGCAAAAAAACGCAGCGCTTGTTTACAATATCGAAAAACAACTGGCTGCATCACATAAGACCAATATTGAATTGCGGGATATAAAAGGCAATTTTCATAAAGTTGCCCTGGCCAATTTAAACAAGCAACAAGCTAATATCGGTTGGACGACATACCTCCATAACCTGGGCGCTACCATGGATTCGCTGGATGTGGCCCAACCAGGTTATTATGAAAAATTGAATACGCTCCTGAAATCGATCCCACTCGGAGATTGGAAAATATACCTGAAAGCGAATTATCTTAGTAGTTATGCAGATTACCTGAGCAAGCCGTTTGTGGATGCTTCCTTTGCGTATAGCAAAACCCTTACGGGTCAGACCATGCAAAAAACACGCGGCGAGGTCATGGCCGGTGCGGTAGATAGCTATCTGGGAATGGCGCTGGCACAACTATATACAAAACTGTATTTCCCAGAGGCCGCCAAAAAGCGAATGCTGGAGCTGGTGAATAACCTGCAGAAGGCGTTTTCCAATCGGGTGGACCAACTTGACTGGATGAGTGACAGCACCAAACAAAAAGCAAAAGAGAAATTATTCGCCATCACCAAAAAGATCGGCTATCCCGATAAGTGGCGCGAATACAATAAAGTAACTATTGTCAGGAATAAATATTTTGAAAATGTGATCTCGGCTGCCGCGAACAACTTTCAATATGAGCTGGCCAAACTGGGGAAACCGGTTGACAGGACCGAGTGGTACACTACCCCTTCCACTGTTACCGCATATAACAATCCTTTCGCCAACGAGATCGTATTTCCCGCCGGAATTCTGCAGTCTCCTTACTTTGACAATAATGCAGATGACGCGCTTAACTATGGCGGTATTGGTATGGTGATCGGGCATGAATTGACGCATACGTTTGACGACCAGGGAGCCCAGTTTGACAAATACGGGAATGTAAAAAACTGGTGGACACCGGCAGACTTTGAAAAGTTTAAGGCCAGAACCAAACAGGTCATTGACCTATATTCTACATTCACCGTGCTTGACAGCGTTCATGTGAAAGGCGCGCTTACAGTGGGAGAAAATACTGCAGATATAAGCGGCGTTGCCGTGGCGCTTGATGCCTTTAAAATGACCAAACAGGGACAGGATACTACCCGCATCGGCGGGTTTACCCCCATTCAGCGATTTTTCTTTTCTGTAGCCAGGATCTGGCGGGTGAAAATGAAAGATGAATATTTGCGCTACTGGGTAAATAACGATCCCCATTCACCACCCATGTGGCGCGTGAATGGCTCCCTGATGAACACACCGGATTTTTACCCGGCTTTTAATGTAAAACCTGGCGAGCGGATGTACCTCGACAATGATAAACGGATCAAGATCTGGTAAATTGGAGGGGCTCGTTGCTCCAATCTTTATATTTGATCTAATTAAAAGGCCGTCCCGATCTATCGGGACGGTTTTTTATTACTAAAACGGCAGGACCTATAAAGCAACTTTAAACTTGTTGTATAGCTCACGTTGCCCGGTGGAGGTAATAACAATGGCCCGCGAATTTTTCTTTCTTCTTAACCAGTCTGCCTGTAGCATTTTATCAAGTAAGGCTGCGCCCAAAGATCCAGCCATGTGGTATTTTCGCTCGCTCCAGTCGAGGCATGGTTTGGCAAAGACACGCCTGTTGTTTTTTAACTCATGGGTGTCTATCCCAAAGCTTTTGAAGAATTTATTTCCTTTGGTAGTTAAGCTATAGGTTTTGTTTTGTAACTCAATCATGTTTTGTGTAATGAGTTTTTCCGTGAGCTGCACCCCCACTTTGCCTGCCAGGTGGTCGTAACAAGTCCGGCAATATTTTATATCTGAAACAACAGCAGGTGTCATGTTCACTTCCTTTTTAGGGGAAATAAGGTTCGCCAATGCTTCAATAGCATACGCCACCTCTTGTCTGGAGAACCGGTAATATCGATGTCTGCCCTGGCTTTCAACTGTCAATAGATCAGCCTGCACCAATTTACTCAAATGCATACTTATATTTTGCGGGGAGGTGTCTGCGCAAATGGCCAGTTCTGTTGCCGTATATGCCCTGCCGTCAAGTAACGTCCAGAGCACTATGGACCGTATGGGGTCTCCTATCAGCGCCGTTATAGTACCAAAGTGAGTTTCCAGGTTTGCAACCATTGTTAAGTATTGAATGAAGTATTAAAGGTACAGTGGTTTTAGTTTTGCAACACAGAAACCGAAATAAATGAAAATTACCCTATTGGCTACGTTTTTATGCTTTGTTATCATATTTAAAATAAATGGACAGGGAGTTATGAACAAGACTGAAATTTTAAAAACGGAAAGCCGCATTCCAGGTTTACATCTTGCGATCACGCACAAAGGCCCCGCTATTACCTCCACTGATTATCCGGTGCTTTTTCTGCATGGCAGTTCTTTTCCTTCAGCGCTTGCTTTTGATTTTAAAATGGATAATTATTCCTGGATGGATAATCTGGCTGAAAACGGATATGATGTGTATGCCCTTGATTTTTTGGGTTATGGACATTCAGATCGTTATCCTGAAATGCTACATAGATCAGCAATAGGAGTACCCGTTGGGAGCGCTTTGGACCTTTACAATGATGTTGACAAGGCTGTAAATTTTATAGTCCAAAAGACCGGTAAAAATAAGGTTTACTTAATTGCGCACTCCTGGGGTGGCTCTGTTGCTGCTTTGTATGCTACTAAGTTTCCGGACAAGCTAGCCAGGTTGGTTTTGTTTGCGCCCATTACTGCAAGACAGGAAACAACTGTTGCTGAGAAGGTCCAGGGCTCCTATGAAACAATGACCCCTGCTCAAAGAATATATGGCATGAAAAGCCTTACACCTGACGGACAGGAATGTCAGCTCCAAAAGGAAGTTTTTGAAACATGGGGCGGCGAATGGTTACAATCTGATCCGCTGGTCCGTATATTTAAAACAGACAGCGTTTGCTTTCCATCGGGCCCTGTACAGGATATAGTGGAGCTGCTTCATGGAAGGGCTTATTACAATCCGGCTGAGATAAAAGCGCCTACCTTAATTATTCGGGGTGAGTGGGATGAATATCCAAGCAATGCTGATGGGGAAAGTCTTTTTAGATCATTGGAAAACGCAGCGGAGAAAAAATATGTTGTACTGGCCAGGGGGACCCACGTGATGCATCTGGAAAAAAATCGGCTACAATTATACGACGAGGTGCTCCGCTTTTTACAGTATAAAAAGAACGTTCAGGCAAATAACTCGCATGCTATTGCCGTAATTTTTGAAGTTATTCCTGCCGATAGCACTCGCAAACAGGAATACCTGAATATAGCGGCAAGTCTGAAGCCGGAATTGGAAAAGATCAATGGCTTTCTTTCCATTGAGCGGTTTCAAAGTATTTATCATCCTGAAAAAATATTGTCCCTGTCATTCTGGACAGATGAAAACGCTATTCAGCAGTGGAGGAATTTGGAAGTACACAGAAATGCACAGTTAAAAGGCAGAGAATATATTTTTAATGATTATCATCTCAGGATAGCGCAAGTGATCAGGGACTACGGGAAATTTGACCGAAAGGAAGCACCTGCTGACAGTAGGTCATTTCATGCGGGACGGAAATAAACAGCTTGTGAATGAACTACAAAGGCCCCGGTTAGGGGCCTTTGTGATTAATGGTGCCATTTGTATGACTACTTCATTATCATTTGACGAACCAATCATTGCTTTAGCAATTTAAGCGTGTAAGTTTTCCCTTTCGGCTCCAGGACCTTCGCCAGATAAACCCCATTGGCCAATCCGCCAAGGTCAAGCGCATGGCCATCAGACAGATTTCCATAAGTTCCACATACCCGCCCATTAAGGTCAACGATCTGGATATTGACCGTAGTAGTACCCGCCAGATTAAAGTTCAACACCACCTGGCTGCTTACGGGGTTCGGACTTAACTTAATGTAATGGGTGTTATCGATATTGATAATACCGGTAATGGCAAAATACTGCCTGTCTGATTCGACGCTTGCGCAGCCATTATTAGTGACCACAACAGAATAATTAGCACTTTTCACCGGTTTATAGGTTTTCATGGTAGCACCCGGGATAATAGCGCCTTCCTGATACCATTGATTACCGGCAGCCGCATTGGATTCAAGCAACGCCCCATTCACTTTGATCACCGGTTTTGCAGGTGCCGGTTTCAATGTGACGATTATAGTATTGGATGGACCTGATGAAACATTATTACTGGTAGCAGTGGCTTTATAAAGACCAGCGTCCGTTACCTGATAGTTGTTGGCAGTAGCACCTTTAATTTCTACCCCATTTTTATACCATTGGTTGTCTTTTAAAACAGAAGAAGTAAGTATAACAGTTTCACCCGGGCAAAAATTGGTATTTCCATTAGCGCTTATCACTGGAGGCGGAACAAAGTAAAAATCAGCGGAAAGCGGTCCGGCACAACCATTTGTTATGAGTCTAACAGTATAATATGCCGGTTCAGCAGGCACGTATGCCTGGCTTACAGCGCCTGAAATGGCTACTCCCTCTTTATACCATTGATTTTCTGAAAGGGAGCTGGAAAAAAGACTTACCCCGTCGGTATTAATAGTTGGTTTTGCAGGTATGGCCGTAAATGTTATTACTATTCCATTAGAAGATGCTGAGGTGATCCCATTAGCTGTTGCAGTAGCGGTATAGTTTCCGCTGGTAGTTGTCTGTAAACTTTGGGCCGTTGCTCCGTTAATGGCAACCCCATCTTTATACCATTGATTATTGGAAGGTGCAGAGGAAGTTAAAAGCGCAGTACCCGTTCCGCAAAAGCTGGATTGGCCA
The DNA here is from genome assembly GCF_017742245.1 of Niastella soli. Lineage (GTDB taxonomy): Bacteria > Bacteroidota > Bacteroidia > Chitinophagales > Chitinophagaceae > Niastella > Niastella soli. The sequence continues at coordinate 444,352 of NZ_JAGHKO010000024.1, read as the reverse complement.
ACGACTGTGATCGTTGGAGTAACAACCTGGTTAAACCCGGCACTACTTACAAAGAAACCGCTAAACCCGGTTACATTACACGTCACTTCCCAGCAGGCTGCATTACTATTCCATACAATGTTTGTATCATCCGGATTTATTTCCATTCCGGCGCCGCTATAACTTCCTGGTGTATATACAGTACTATTTCCATGGTACTGATAGATCCTCAGGTTGGCTTTATTGCTTATATCATTAGGATCAGTTGGCAGATTTAAGCCGTGACCGGCAGAAGCGTTAAAGTTGTCAAATTCCTGTTGCGTAAAATACAGGGTCACGGTAGCGGTGGCTGTAGCTGCGTTTAAAGCGGGTTCTATATCGTAATGGCGTTGTACGTAAGGATAGCCATTAAAGGTATTCACCGTTGCATCTATGGTTGTTTTGTCAACAATAACACCGGTTACAGGGTTAGCGCCCGAAGGGACCGTTCTGGCTGCGCCTATTTTATTTCGCCAAATGCTTATCCATGCGCCTGTACCACCACCAGCCAGGTCATCCTTTCCATCCCCGTCAAGGTCGGCTATAACAAGGTCCTGGGTACCCAACGCAACTGGATAATTTACCCCTGCAGCAAACGAAACCGAACCAGGGCTTCCTGTATTTTTAAATACCGCTATGCATTGGGGATTTCTTCCACAAAAAGCAGCCAGTTCTGGTTTCCCATCTCCATTTAGATCACTGCACTTGATGGTCTCGGGAAAACTGGGAGTTGAAACCGTTATTTTGGATGCGAGTGAAACAGTATTTCCAGCACTGGTATTTCTAAACACAACAACTGAATTGTTACTGGTAGCTACAGCTATATCCCATTTTCCATCTCCATCAAAATCGCCCAAAGTGGTACTTGCTGGATTGACTCCCGTGGCATAATCGACTTTGCTGGCAAAACTTATCGTTCCATTGGTACTTCTGTTTTGATAAACAGAAATGGTACCGGCATTGATATTGGTAGAAATAATTTCAGGCTTTCCGTCACCATCCAGATCGGCTACACTGACATCTACAGGACCATCACCTGAAGCATAATCTATATTTTGAGCAAATGCTATATTGCCGCCAACGCTGGTGTTTTTAAAAACTGAAATAAGGTCCGCGCTGCTGACCCCCACAATCATCTCGGGTCTGCCATCCAGGTCCAGATCGGCTAAAACTATACTTTGCGTTCCTGGGCCTACCGGATAATCAATTTGCGGGGCAAAAGATACATTCCCGGCGGTACTTGTATTTTTCAGTACCGCCACTTTCCCACCACCCCAGGACCCATTATCGGTTTTGGCTATTGCCAGATCAGTTTTTCCGTCACCATCAATATCACCTGTCGCAATACCAATCGGGAATTCCCCTATATGGATAACCTTTTCCGAAGCAAATGAAAGGTCATTTTTAATACTGGTATTCCTGAGCACCCTGAGGTACGGTCCATACCAATCTCCATGCATGATATCAGGTTTTCCATCCCCATCCATATCGGCAGCACATGCTCCCCAGGGTAAACTGTTTGATCGGGTTTCTACCGGAAGGTCGAAGGTTCCCATAGTAAATGCAGGTCCGCCTGCAAAGGTCACCGTAAAGGGTATGGCTGATGAAGCAGTAAGTCTGTTAGTGGTAACCGTTATCGGTTGATAACTTGCGCCAGCAGGCACCTGAACTGTCAATAAAGTGCTGGAGGCAGAAAGAACAGTTGCCTGGGTTGCGCCAAAGTAAACTATATTATCTGCTGGAGAATTCCCTAAATTATTCCCTGTAATGGTTACTGTAGTCCCTACCGGACCCGATGCCGGCGAAAAGGAAGTAATTACGGGTGCTAATGAAAGCGCTGAATAAGTAAATCCGGGAGAAGTAGCTGTTGCTACAGCAGTGGTTACACTTATATTACCCGAACTTCCTGAACCTACTACTGCTTTGATAGTATTATCAGATAATACCATAAATGATTGTGCTGCCACACCGCCAAACTTTATTGCCGTTGCATCTGTAAATCCGCTTCCGGTAATAGTTATTTCTGAACCTATACTGCCTATTGCCGGACTAAAAGAAGTGATCACTGGTGGATACAGATAGGTAAAGCCTTTTCGTGTTCCGGTCCCTGAGGGTGCAGTTACACGAACTTCACCGGTAGCACCTGTCCCTACCACAGCCTGGATAGTTGTTGATGAAATTATAGTAAATGATTGTGCTGATACACCCCCAAACATAACGGAGGTGACACCCGTAAAATTAGTACCCTGTATTGTTACAGCGTTACCGGAAGCAGCTTTGACTGGTGTAAAGGAAGTAATATTAGGTCCATTCACCTTATTCCTGATCAATGAGACTGTATTATCAGTTTGATTGACAGTTGCCAGGTCAGGCATATGATCTCCGTCAAGATCAGCAATAGCAACCTGGTAAGGCGCCTGGCCTGTAGCTACATCGGCCTTTTCTTCAAATACAATAACGCCTGTTGAACTGGCATTCCTTAAAACAGATATGGAATCTTCACCACTGGTTATTGCCAGGTCCGGTTTTCCGTCCCCATCCACATCAGCTATTCCAAGGCCTATTGGGTTGGCTGTAGTCTTAAAATTGGCATTTGTACCAAAGGCTATATTTCCCACACTACTTATGTTTCTAAAGATGGCAATTTCACCAACATTGTGATTGGTAACCCCAAGGTCTGGCTTGCTATCGCCATCAAGATCTGACAGGATGGCCTTGCTGCTGCCGGTCCCGGTATATGGCCCGGTTATACTGTTGAAAGAGAGCGAGCCTGCAACGCCATTGTTCTTGAATATGGAGAGATGATCCGACTGTTCATTGGCAACTACTATATCTGGCCATTGATCCCCGTCTATATCACCAACACTGGCATTGGCGGGAAAACTGCCGGTAGAATAATCTATTCGTGGCGCAAACGAAAGGGTACCAGGAGCACCTGTGTTCTTAAATAATGAAATGCTATTCGCAACATCATTTGTTACTATCAGATCTGATCTTCCATCTTTGTCAAGATCGGCAATAACTATATCGGAAGGATTCAAAGCTGGAATATCCTTTCCTGGATCAAAAGAAATACTACCTGCAGTCCCCGTATTCCTGAATACGGATATGGTAAAAGAATATTCATTGGCTACTACAACATCTGGTTTTCCGTCCCCATCTATATCCCCTATTGCAATACTAAAAGGACCGATTCCGGTTGGATAATCAATTTTGGGTGCAAAAGACAAACTTCCGCCGCTACTCGTATTTCTATAAACCGAAATTGAGTAAGGATACCCGCCGTTTACAACCACTATATCGGGTTTGCCATCACCATCCAGATCTCCCGAAGCAATATCATAAGGACTATCCTCGGTACCCAGATCAATTTTGTTGTCAAATGAACTGGAGGTAATTGCTCCCCCACCAGGAAATGTTACTGTAAATGGTCTGGAAGAATAGGCAGTAAGACCGCTGGTAGTTACTGTAATAGGGGCATACGATGCGCCGCCGGGTACTATAACGGTGAGGGTGTTAATAGTTGCAGCAGTAACGGTGGCGCGTACGGCACCAAAGAATACAACATTATTGGCGGCAACCGGATTGAAATTGGCCCCGTTTATAGAAAGGGTTGTGCCCACCGGTCCCATCAAGGGGGAAAAAGAATTGATAGCAGGTTGCGCCAGTAATTGTTGCCCAAAGAAGCATAAGAAAAGAGTTATGAAAGCAAGTTTCAAACCTTTACCAATAATTGCCATGTAATAAGTTGATTAACAGGTTACTCTTAAAATAGTAAAACAGATTATAATAATTTATAAAGCATGCATATGCTAAATGGTAGACGCCTGGTCCTACTCATTAAGCGTATATATTCCCTAAGCCTTTGTGGATGATAGACAATTTCAAAAAGATATCGGAGGAGTCCCTAAAAACCCAAAAATAAACAATTTGACAAAAAGCGGTACACGGAAGGGTTATAAAAAAAAAGACCGCCAACTGGCGGTCTATGTGTGTAGGACTGCTTTGTGTGTTATAATATTTAACCGGTTGCAATTGCTGTAATATGTATATGCAGGTTACTTGAGAATAACGCTTGTCTCCCTTCGAATTGCCCGCTCTTTTTTATAATCGAAAAATCGCTTCAGTTTCAGGAAATTCAGTTCAAATAAATAATAGCTTGCTGAAGCTACCAAAAATGTAAACCCAACCGCAATAACAAAAAGTGGTACCAGATTCATTTTGGGAAAAATACTCCAAACCGTAGCAATACAAAGCGGGTGATATAAGTATAAGCCATAGCTTATTTTCCCTGAAAACAACATTGGCTTACTGCGCAGGAACCGCTTAACCCAGGCTGTTTTCCGTAATGAAATTACATATCCTATCATACTCAAATAGGTAAAAGCAAGTAAGTTGTATTTAATGATATATATAATGGGATTGCTCATATCGGTAAATATTGCCAAAAGAGCAATCGTTGGAATAGCAAAGATCATGGAGCTCAGTAAAAATTTATTTGCATGCTTATCAATTAACTTATTCTTTATTTCAAGAATAGCTAATAAGGCACCCATGGACAATTCATCTATTCTGGCAAACGTAAAATAATAGGATTCATAGTCATGCTTAGCCAAAAATAACCTTACCATAAAAGCTATGACCATTATCAGTACAATTGCAACCACGATCTTTCTAATGCTTAGTAAATAGATCAAAAGTGGCCAGAACAGGTAAAAATGTTCTTCTACAGAAAGGGACCAGAGATGAACGGGGCCAACATGTGGCCATCTAAACGTCATGGCAAAATTTTGCAGGTAGGCCCAGCTATATACTTGTAAATTGAATGGCACAAATGGTTTTCCTGAAATTAATGGAAGTATTATAAAAGTTAACGCCAGGAATAAGTAATAAAGGGGAAATATCCGCAATGATCGCCTGACATAAAAACTCGTGAAATAACCAGGCGATTCTTTTGTTTCAATAAGGATACGTGTTATTAAAAAACCGGACAATACAAAAAATAGGGAGACCCCTGTTCTGCCCAAATTTGCAATCTTGGTTAAAAGCGGGGGCAAATTCAATGCTGGTACAAAGAAGAAGTGAAAGAATATAACCATAAAGGCTGCTATAGCTCTAACTCCATCTAATTCTTTATGATACTTTAAATTCATTTAAAGCAGTTGTAGTTTGTCAATCAAATACGTAAGCATAAAGATCTTTTGTTCAAACGCTTATCAGGCTGCTGCTTTGAGTGGGGTGATCCAATAAGATTTCAATCCTTCTATTTAAAAAGGACAGTACGGATCATAAGCTTATGCCAGCTTTCCGCACTTCGGGTCTGTTTTACATTAAAACCTAACTCCTTTTTTTGACGTCTCGCAAACACCTTGCTTTTGTACAGGCACACACATCCGATCCTCTGATAGATATTGGGACATAGATACGGCAGGAATAACAGTTGATAAAGAAGGGAGACAGATAAGCACTATGATGCCTTTTATATAATAAAACTATAAAGAAAAAGTAGACTAAATTGAGCAATCAAATATACAGATTATAATATATATTGTAGTGTTTGCGGTATAAATTCTCTCGCTGATTAACATTGTTTCGCCATTGGCTGATGTAAGATAGAAGGGAGAATAAGGTGAATGTGTAAATAAGCAACGTTATTTGCTTGCAAACCGTATGCTTAGGTTATAGCCGCTAAAGGCAGGATAATTCTTCCCTAAAACATCATTGGTATAATAACAATTCAGCAGGAACAACCTGGAGAATCGATACTGAATGCCGCTGCCCAACCATCAACTAACAAAAAAAGGCTTCCTCAAAATAGTATTTGAGGAAGCCTTTCCTATTAATTTGAAATTTTTGTGTTTGTTTATTGTTGCTGGTAAGCACCCATGTCAACCGCTCCATTAACTACCCTTGGCTTGCCATCGAGGTCCTTTTCTGTCGCATCAGTGATCCAGGAAACATTGCCGGTGCGTAAACAGGGGCTTCCTATTTTTACATGCAGGTCAGGAGTCGCTCCAATCCCGGTAAAAAGCGGATCCTTAAAATAGGAATGCGCGTCTTGCCCCGTTTTGGTTTTATAATCACTAAAAGACCCATAACTGGTAGCGCGCCAGTTGATCGTGATGTCTGAAGCATTGCCTGTTTGTGTAAACCAGTTATTATAGTCGATCACATTTCCTGTTTGCGGACTAATATTTTCCAATGAGAACAGGGTATTCTGGCTGTTGGTATAAAAAACATTATTCCCGATGGTACAATTGGAGGCTTTTGTTATATAAAATTCACCTGAGCCGTCGTTATTGGTATTGTTCTTTAAAAAGCTGTTATTCCTGATGGTACAATTGGTCACCTGACCGGTTGTATTATCATCATACCCGCCAATGGCAATTCCCGTAACTTCATTCTGGTAGATCAGGTTGTTGGTGACAGTGATATTACTGGCCGTGCCGTTTTCTTCATTGCCTATTTCAATACCATACCCGTTTTGATAAGATATATTCCGGTCAATTTTAATATCTTTTCCGCCATCAACATAAATGCCGCCACTTGTAGCATAACTTGCCTTGTTATTAAAGCAGAGATTTCCACTGATCAAACCATTCCGGGACTGGTCCAGCGCGGAATTGGAACTTACTCCATAGTGCCCTATTGCCGCAATCCCAATGTTCGCATTGTCGTGTACTTTGTTGTTGGTAATAACGAATCCGTCGATATTCCCATCTAAAGATAATGCTTCGCTGTAGCCAGTGATATTACCGGTGAATTCACAACTATCAATAACCAGGTTCGTAATGGCATTTGCCTGAGCTGCCCCGTAGCCAAAAGCGATAAATGGTTGTGAATTTTGATTGGAGTTCGGTTTGGTTGACGCATTACTGGTCCAATTTATATTTTTGAGGACCACATTGCGAAAGATAAGATCGCTTACTCCCCCGCTTTTACTTGCCGAAACCAAAATGCCGACTGCGTTGTTCTTTGTTATATTCTGAATAGTAAGATTGCGGAAAATAAGAAAACTTTTGTCGGTGATGGTAAGTATGGTAGTCCCGGATATCTTTGATCCTTCTATGATCACCTGCTCGTTATTATAATTAGTAAAGGTAACCGGGTTGCCAGCAGTACCACTAACATGTACCGCCAGTTGTTCGAAGTATGTTCCACCTTTGATCATTACTGTACTTCCGGCCACGGCAGCATCAAACGATTTCTGGATCGTTTTCCAGGCTGTGGCAAGGGTAAGGCCGTCATTCTTGTCGTTACCCCCTGCCCCATCAACATAATAAGCAGGAAGCGAATTTTGAGCACCATTGACACCACTATCCGGAGTTTTCGGATCATCCGCCGTATTTTCGGCAGTATCTTTTTTACAGGAGAAGCAAAACAACAACACGGATAGCATTAAAATGTTACGCATTAACATAAGGTTTGATTATTGGGTGCAATAAGAAAAAATAGTGCCGTTTTTGCTCTTGTTACATATACATTTATCAGTAATGTGAACGCGCGGTATAACGTACAATGCTGTCCGTTAATTTTGAACCGAAAAGTTCATGACAGCGATCCTGATAAGCAAGGCCGTAAAAAAAGGAACAGATCAGCTGAATGACCTGTTCCTTTTTTATTGTCGTTTAAAAGTATTTATATGTCCTGGTTATTTAATTTCGGCATTCAAATGTATTTACCAGCTGGTTCAGCTCGGTCCAAACCTTATGGCTGTAAGGTTGTGGAGATACTTCTATGAAAACAGCGGTGCGTTGTTGTGCCGGGCAATACTTTACATGGATGGTGCAATTCAGTTTTACCGGTTGTTGATTGAGGTAGTTGAGCATGCTGATGGTGCCGTTATAGGTTTCTTTGTCGTCGCCTTCGGGTTTGAGGCTTTTAAAAGCCGCCTGTGTGGGTACCTGTTTTTCTACGGGTATATTGCGACTGGTAATATTTCTGCCAACCAATCCGCTGTAATACGCTTCCATGTATTGTTTCATCATGGTAGCATTAAATTGGTGTATTCCTTCCAGCCACCATAAGAATCCATATGTCCAATGATCTTCTTTTGCCGGATCGCCCCAGCCGGGCGCAAACCGCAGGTCTTCTATCCCTTTATACGCGATCTGTGGGGCAAAGTCGATCGGAAAGGCTATTCGTTCCTGTCCCCAGTTGGCTGGCAGGTTGAACTTGTAAGGCGGTACCCAGGTATGTGGATTAATGATACCGAACTGTTGCGTGATCCATTGGATGCATTCTACCTCGTCTACGATGGACAGTGCCGAGGGGTATCTGCTGCCGTTGTTCTTGAAGCCCGGGCGGCGGGCAGCTATGAACGAGGCGTTCTGATTCCCCTGACGGAGTAACCTGCTGATCAATTCCGATCCATCTGGTATATTGGTGTCGTAGAATCCTACTTGTTGGTTTTGCAGGTACCAGTTAATATCAGTGTCGTAATAAAGCCGAAGGGCCACCTGTTTCAGGTATTGTTCATTGCCGGGTACGCTATTTTCAGATACAAAGGGCGATAGTGCGGCATACCTCGACTGGTTGGTCGATAATGGTCCGTAGGCCGCTGTGAGCTTTTCCAGAATATATTTGGCGTCGCCGCTATTATTTTTGGCTTTCATTCTTTCCGACCAATGCCAAAGTCCAATAAGATCCACATTGCAGTCGATGCCTATCAATACCTTTGGCCGGATTGGATACCTGTTTGGATACTGATACGTGAGCTCGGTAAAACGGACCACCATATTACCCGGAATATCATAAGCTGCCAATGCATAGGTGGCAGTATCTGTTTGATAGGTCTTTGCTATATGCTGCAATATGCCGCTCATGCGGTCCATAGCGGCCGAATCTGCCGTGAACCGCTCCTGGTTAGACGCCAATACCACCAGGATGTCGTTAGTATAGCCTACTGCCGGTAGTCTGGTCTCCGGTAGCAGGTCCTCGAGCCGGGAAAAGCTGGAGAATAACACCAGCGTGGCTTTGATCTTTCCCGACGCCGGTGGAATGGCGAGATAGTAGCCCGCTGTACTATCTTTAGGATCAAATACAACTTTGTTAATGGTTTGGCCGGTTACACATGTTGTTGAGAAAAATAATATTGTTACCGTTAACTGCAATAAAATGGAAGATCGCATATTAGATCAAGATAAATTAAGGTTAGGATCAGCCTCGTAAGATACCTAATTTATTGAATAGGAACAGTTATCATTACGTTTACCCACACCACATGCTGGTATACTGCTAGCGAAACAGTCCGTTTATGTATTGGATATTGCCTGGATATGCGCACTTTATCCCACCATGCTCCCGGCAAACTGCCACCGTAATGCCACTGCGCAGTGGCATTACAGTGGCATTCCAGTGGCAGTTCAGTGGCATTATTACCAGGGAAATGGGCGTGTTTTAGTATATCTGGAGTGAATCTGACCTGAACTAAGCAGGGTATTTCAAGCGGGAAGACATGAATTCGACTGGTACTTCTGAGGGAGCGGGTTTCAGTAAGTCTTATTTGCTGCGGCTATTTTAATTGATGGTCTGCCCGTTAGCGTTATTTTTATATCGATTTAGAAGCCTCATATTTTCAATAAATAACAGAATGTGGATCTTGCAATAAGTTGCATTTGCTAAAGTTTTCTAAATCGCTATAGCTGTGACAGGGATAAATTTCATTATCTTCAGGATCGTATGTGAATACAAAGAAAACGAAAAATATGAAACTTCTGCTTACTTCAGCCGGTATCAGCAATACAAGCATCCGCAGCGCACTGGTAGCCCTGTTAGGTAAACCGATATCCGCGGCGAGCGCGCTTTTTGTACCTACTGCAATATATGGTATACGTGGTGGTGGTGATATTGTACGAAGGGTGATCAATGGTTCATTGGGCGATCCTTTTTGCGAATTGGGTTGGAAATCGTTGGGTCTGCTGGAACTCACTGCCCTGCCCAGCATCAAACAGGAGCTTTGGCTCCCCCTGCTTCAGGAAACGGACGCCCTGCTGGTTGGCGGTGGCGACTGCCAGTATCTGACCTACTGGATGCAGCAGTCCGGATTGGCCGAGCTGTTGCCGTCGCTGCTCCGCAAGACCGTCTATGTGGGGTTGAGCGCCGGAAGTATGGTGATGACGCGCTTTGGAACAACCTATGGTAATCATACACTGCCGCCTGAAAGCGATAAATGCCTGGGCTGGTTTGATTTTGCGTTGCACCCGCACCTGGATTATGAGTCGTTCCCGCAGAATTCGCTGGCCAACCTGGAAAAGCTGGCTACCACCCTGCCCATGCCCTCCTATCTGATCGATGATCAAACCGCCATTAAAGTTACCGACGGTGCCGTAGAAGTCATCTCTGAAGGGAACTGGAAACTGGTTACCCCTGGTTTTTAATCAAGATCCATATTAAATGTTTTCAATAGGTCCAGGATGTTCTTTTCTTCATTATGCCAATACCTGTTTTGTTTGTAGGCCTTCAGGATCTTTATTACCTCCTGGCTGAGTTGTTCCTCTTTATAGGATAGTATTATTTTTATCAGCCGGAGTATATCTCCAACAGGCATGTGCCCGGGATTGAACTTATTTAGTAACACATTCCCAAGACCCTCTACGTTGTTTGCCTCAATATAGTCTAAAAAGTAGCTGAGCACCCTGCCCTTCTCATTTAAGCACGAGGAAATAACTTCGGCCAGCTGTTGTTTATTATACACTGAAATGTTGTCAAACATCAGGTATAAGGCCCCCTTTCCCGGATATCTTTCTTTCAAATAGATATAATGGAATTCCTTTTTGTTCAATAACCCTTTTGTGAATATTGTTGCTGCTTTTTGTGGGTCTGCTTTTGCCAGAAAGGTGGCTCCTTTTCCTTCAATAGCTTTGTCTTTGGTCCAGATCATTTCCAGCAAATTATTGTAATATGGGCAATAGTTTGTAATGATTGCCTCATACAAATTTTCAACTAATTTAATGCTATTAATCTGTGAATAGAAGCTGGCAAGCGTATTGGCTGAGCGTTGATCTTTATAAGCTGCTACTGCGTTAAAAAGTTCGGGTGTTTTCTGCTGTGAGAAATAAGGTTCTAAACAAGGCCAGAACTGTTCATCGGGAAAAAGGGCAGCGCATTGAAGGATTGTCTTTCCGCTTTGCTTCAATATTGCTATATCTTCCTGTTTTTTATACCTGGCCAGTTCAATGATCGCCTTTTCATTTTTGTTTTCAAGCGCCCATCTTCTCACCTGTTCGTAGGTGGCCGGGTCCGCATTATTGTGATCAAGGGCTATTCCCAGCAAGAGTGTAGGCCGGTGTAAATAAAGCATTATACTATCCAGCTTTTTTATCATTCCTAATGCAAAAAGGGTGTCTTCTTTGGTTATATCATCTTTCCAGTTGCTGTAATACACCCCGAAATAAAACTCAACAGACAGGTCTACTTTCTCTGTATTGATGGCGTCATGTATCTTTTCCTCCGATTCAAGGAATACCTTGAATATGCTGTCGCAGGCCGGATATTTTCTTTCTGCCAAAGCCCAGCCGGCATATCCTTTCACTACTCCGTTGGGGTGATTTAATAACAGTATTAACTCCGACAGGTCAGCGCTGTCGCATAAAGCCCGGTAGGCCACGTACTGGTTACGATTGATCAGATCTTTGCCTTTGGCGTATCGGGAATCCCAAGTCCCTGGCGCCATTACATTCCCGGCAGCCAGCTTGTTTGCCAGATTTTGGGTAGCAGGGGTCAGTCCCTGTGCCCGGATATGCAGACTAAAACAAATAAACAGGATGGGAAATACCAGGACCTTCAAGGGGGCGGAATTCATATAGGATCTTTGGAAATAGCTTTTAATGCACTAATTCAACCGGTTAAATATAGCAGTGAATTGTTAAATATCCTAATATCTGAACTGGGATTGTTGGGATTGGGGGATGGTGAGGTATGAAGTAAGAAGTAGGATGTAAGAGGTAAGATGTAAGAGGTGGGATGTAAGAAGTAGGATGTAAGAGGTAGGATGTAAGAGGTGGGATGTAAGAAGTAGGATGTAAGAAGCAGGATGTAAGAGGTAGGATGTAAGAAGTTTGCTGGTTTTCAGCAATCTGCGGAAAACAAAGAGTCCGAAATAGCAGACTCTTCGTACTTCCTGCTTCCTACCTCCTACTTCGCATGTAGGAAGCACTTACGCAAGCGAAGCCACCTTGCCTATAAATAATTCGCGGTCCAGAAAATGAAGATCATTTTGGTCGTAATAACGGTTTTTCCATTTATCTGTACTAAATAACGTTAACGGAGTAGCCGATGCGGGTGCATTATCGCCCAGCTTTGAATGCTTGTTCCTGAAATGGAAGTGATCTACCAGTGCCAGCGCTTCAATGGCAAATACCGTGGCTACATCCGTGTCATGCACTGCTATAAGCTGATCACCGTTCACCTCCTCTCCTTTTTGCGCCAGGTTGGAAGACCCAAACCAAACAACTGCCGCAGGCGTATTGAAACCACAAACAATAAACTTATGATGGACCTGGTGCCCTAATCCTACCGATTTCTCGCTTTTAAAGGGTTCAGGCAATAATACCTCGCTTGGTTTTCCACTAACCCTGATCCCTTCTGTGGAAGCTGGTTTGAACAGGGTTATTCCGTTGTTGGAATCGGTAATGCCTGCGGTAAACAGATCGTCCCGCTCATGTAGTTTTGTCAGCGTTGGCGCTATGGGTCCCGATACTTTATCGCCGGTATCCATAACTGCAAACAATATGCTGCTTTCTTCTTTTTGTAACCTGGTATTTATTGCTTCCATCAGATCGGCAGCAAATTCAGGCGTATGCGGGGAAAATGTAATGGTTGTTTTAGGCGTGTTGGAATCCTTAAAATCAAAAGATCGGGTAGCGAGATCTGATTCGGTAAATGGCTTCCTGACCACCTCATCTTTCCATGCTTCCTGAAAAACGTCGGCATAATGATCGGCTACTTTCCTGTCGCTGTACAGTGCCACATGATTGGAGTTTACGTAGATGCCGGTAACAGAAAAATTGGTTGAGCCAGTTAATACCTGTACTGCCTTTCCCTTGTTTTTTACGATCAGGACCTTGTTGTGTTGAAAGCGTCCGAATTTGCCCCGTTTTAGCTCGGCTTCACCAGCCTGGGCTTTATTGAACGCCTGTTCGAATTGATCTTCCGGTGTTGGTTTTTCTTTGTCATGATGAAGCGTGGCATTGTCGAGGATCATCCGGATGCGGCCTTCCCGGGCAAGCTCCAGCAGGATCTTCATTACGTCTGGCTCATTCAGGTCATAGGCAAATACATCGAGGGTAAGCTCATCATTATTCTGTACCGTATTAAGTATGCTGAAGATCTTTTCGCGGGCGGTAAAGCCCGACCATTTATACAGATCTTTGAAGGTATATTCTTTTCCCAGGTTATTTTTCCCTGCTACTACATTCGTATTGAACAGTAATTTTTCCTCTTTTGGCTTAAAGATGGCTTTTTTACCGAAGTGATTGATAAACCCCTGGGACTGTACAAAACCTCTTGTGAAACCCAGTTCCAGGTCCCCTTTTTTAAAAGGGGCCACCTCCACTATAACTTCCGAAGAAAGCTTTTTTGAAAGGGGTAACAGACTGCCAGCTGAATCAAAAAAACGCGGGGTTACCGTATATACATAAGTGCCGAAAAAAACATTATCATCCTGGTGGAACAGGCCTGGAACGTGTAACCACCTGAATTTTTGTATGGGTGCATTCACGCTTGAATTGGCGGGCTCGGTGGCCACTTGCGCATGCTCTTCATTGGGTTTCAATGACAGCATATTCAACAGGAAATAGGGTTTTCTTTCCTTAGGGCTGCAAAGAATGGTAAAACCGGCCAGATCTTTTGTATTTTCTTCAGGAAGTGAGAACGCCAGCAGGGTTTTGGCATCACCCACATATGCCCTGATCTCAAAACCGAAATCGTTTTTTTTGTTGGTGGTGAACATATAAAAGATTTAAAATTGAAGGGGGCTATAAGAAGGAAAGCCCGGTAATCTATACCAGGATAATGGAATTACAAAGCCAGATACGCCCCTTCTGGTAAAAAAAGGTGTTTTGACGGTGTAGTTTCGGGGCGTGATCCACTTTAAGTTACCTGGCAAAAAAGCGTGGTTAAATGCTTTCAATTTCAGACATTTGCACCCGGAAAGCACGTGCCGACCGAACTAAAAAGATACAACCTTGGACAATTCGATCAGTTTAAACAAGTTTATCAGTGATACAGGTTATTGTTCACGCCGGGAAGCGGACAATCTCATCACCGAAGGCCGGGTACTATTGAACAACCGGCCGGCTGTGCTGGGCAATCGTTATAAACCCGGAGACACGGTTGAAGTGGATGGCAGCATTATTACCGCCGCCAAAAAGGAAAAACGCGTTTATCTGGCGCTTAACAAGCCTACAGGGATCACTACCACCACCGAATTGCATATCAAGGACAATATCATTAGTTTCGTCGGTTACCCCAAAAGGATCTTTCCCATTGGCCGTCTCGACAAAGACTCTGAGGGCCTGATCCTGCTTACCAATGATGGCGATATCATCAATAAGATCCTGCGAGCGGATAATAATCACGAAAAGGAATACATCGTACGGGTTAACAAACCCATCGATGGCGCATTCATACATCAGATGTCGACCGGAGTGCCCATTCTGGACACCGTCACACTTCCGTGTAAAGTACAGCCGATGGGCCGCCAAACCTTCCGTATTACGCTTACACAAGGGCTCAACCGCCAGATCAGACGGATGTGCGAACACCTCGGTTATGCGGTGGTTGGATTGCAACGGGTCCGCATCATGAATATCAAGCTCGACAAACTTGCCCTGGGCAAATGGCGTTACCTCAGTGATGCAGAGCTTTCCACGTTGATGGAAAGCATAACCGATTCCGCCAAGGTAAGCCCTTCAGGCAAACCGGCCGCACGCGGCGGGAAAAGGACTGAACACAAGCCCACTCCTTCAAAAGGCGGCTTTACCCCTAAAGACAGGGAACAGACCGGTAAGCGTAAATCAACAAAATACGTAACAAAAGACGGCAATCCCCAAACCGGTAAAAAGACTGAACACACGACCACCACTCCTTCAAAAGGCGGCTTTACCCCTAAAGACAGGGAACAGGCCGGTAAGCGTAAATCAACAAAACAAGTAACAAAAGACGGCAAACCCCAAACCGGTAAAAAGACTGAGCGGACCTGGAAAAAGGAAAAGTCTGCCCAGGCCCGAAAGGGTCAGAATAACCGCCCGGAAAAGAATACAGGTAAAGAAAAGAAAGGACAGGAAAGCAGAAGGGAAAAACGAACAGGCGCAGAAGGCAGTTTTAAAAACTATAGAAGCAAAGGACGTCGCTAGCAATGGCGCAAGCGTCCGCTTGTGCCCTCGAATTGAATTACGTTCAAAGGCGCTTGTGCCGGGTGGTGGCACTTCAAATAAATCGTACCTTATGGTCGAATAGTAAACATTGCCCCCCCATGCGACCATCTTGCCTACTCGCTCTAACAATATTCATCACCATTTCTTTACATGCACAAACATCCTCAGAAGAAGAGGAAGTTGAACCGCCGCCATACGGTTATGACACCACCTTAAAAGGCGGGTATTCACTTTCGTATAAGGCGGATGACAGCCTGCAATACCTGTATCTCAAAAAAGGTAAGAAAACAATTACTGAATTGTCCTGTGTGTCACTGGGAATGCTTAACAAAAACCTGGGTTATATTGGTGCTGACTTTACCAGCTATTTTGTGTTTGTTCATTCTTTTGGCGGTGGCAATCCGCATTATATTGAACTAATAAAAAAGGCGACCGGGAAGAATATATTAAACAACGGTGCCGCCTGGATAGATGTTGAGGAGAAAAAAGAGCTGCTGTTGTATTGCAAAAATGATGGGCCTGATAAAAATGACAAGATGATCCTGTTAAATGTACGGACGGGACAAAAACAATATTTTAGTTTTCCCAAGGAGCTTTTTGAGGAATCAATGGTATTGAACCGTATTCAAATAAGCAAGGTGACGGATACCCAATTGGTGATCACGTATGATACGAAAAATGGTTCTAAGGTAAAAATGTATAAGCGCTGAATAAATAATTAGGTCAAACTTTACTGTACTCTTACATATCAAATTATTTTCTCAAAAATAATTTGTTTTGCCTGGCGCGTTGCCAATCCTTCCTGCCGATTAGTATCTGCGCACATTTGATAATAGCTGTGTCGTTTTGGGACATAAGCGTGCAATATTCGCTGGCCGGTTGTGTCATTTAAGTTAATATTGCGCATAACTTAACTCATATAGTGAAACTTGGTGCCCAGGAGATATTGATCTTGCAGGAAAAAATGTCTTATTTGCAGGACGAAGATTCTTACAAGCAATTATTCTATCATTTTTATCCTGTTTTATTAAGCTTTTGTACGGCTATTCTCAACAATAAGGAAGATGCTGAGGAGGTAGTTTCGGAAGTAATGCTAAAGGTTTGGACCATGGGCGAGGCGCTGAGTCGTGTCGAGAACTTAACCGTTTATCTGTTTACAGCCGCCCGCAACAGATCTTATGATGTGCTGAGAAAGAAAAAACGCTCCCTTCCTACTGTTGCCATTTCTGATACCATCCAGGAATTTATTATAGACAAAAACTCGCCTGAGCATCTGTATACCAGCGAAGAGCTGGAACAATTTATAAGCAAAACGGTCAGGGCCCTTCCTACCCAGTCGCAACTGGTATTCCGGTTGGTGAAAGAGCAGGGCCTGGCTTATAAACAGGTAACAGAAGTACTTGGTATTTCCCTCAATACGGCAGAAACACATATGCGGCTTGCGCTAAAAAAGATCCGCACCGCTCTGGATGCGTTTTTAGCTGATAAAAAATAATTTCCCGGTCGTTCACGGCACGCTTCGTTTTATACGTCTATTCAAATACACTATATGCACCCATCTGTAGAAACCAGGTTTTATGATCTACTCGGCCGCAAACTGGCCGGGGAATGTAAGCCGGCTGAACTGGAAGAGCTGGAGAACATCCTGCTGCGTCATCCGGAGCTGCAATTGTTCTATAATCAAATAGAAAAGCATTCGGCCGACCTGTCGGCCGTAGACATTGAAACCGCCTATACAGCACATCGGGAGAAAATGTTCCCGGCGCCTTCACAGGAAGAAACGAATAAAGTGATCCGGCTGTCCGGGGGGTATTTTTCTTTGAAACGCCTGGTGGTGGCTGCGGCTGCTATCGTTGTGCTGGGGCTAACATGGCTTTTATTAAATAAGGATAAACGGGTAGCGGATAATAAACAGACGATAGTGGCCACAGGCCGGGATTCAAGGTCTACCATGACCTTACCCGATGGTTCTGTGGTACGCCTGAACGCAAAAAGCAAGGTTAGTTATGGGGAGGGGTTTGGTAAAACAACCAGAGAGGTATTCCTGACCGGGGAAGCTTATTTTGAAGTAACACATAATGCCAGCGTTCCTTTTATTGTTCATACTGAGGAGGCGGATATTAAAGTATTAGGCACCCAATTCAATGTTCGCAACTATTCAAATGAACGCAAAATGGAAGCTGCGTTACTGACGGGTAGTATTGAACTGACGGTACACTCCGATGCCGGGCATAAAATTTTATTGAAGCCGTCTGATAAGATCATCGTAAAGAAAAATGCAGCGGGTGAGTCGGCCATCCTACCTGACTCCGCCAATAAAAAAGTGGAGCTCACCAGGATAAAACTACAGGATAGTGTGATCGTAGAGACCTCGTGGCTGAACGACAAGATGGCTTTTTATGACAAACCATTTTCTGAAATAGCTCTGGACCTGGAGCGTCAGTTTGATGTAAGTATTGTTTTTAAAAATAAGGAAGTAAGCGGGTATAAGTATACCGGTGTTTATGATGAGGCTAACGTAGAGGAGATCCTGAAGATCTTACAAATGATCAAGCCTTTTCAATATACCCTTAACAATAAACAGATCACTATTTATTAAAACAAACCATGCGCCTATGAGGTAACAGGTTATATACATATTATAAAAGAAAGTGAGGGATGTCGCCACATCCCCCACTCTAGTTTCAAACGAAATCTTAGTCTTTTAAAACCAACCAAAATTATGAAAATTAGCGATTGCTTTTTTTCTGTAAGGGCCTTTTTATGCTTACGGAAAACCAAACTGTTTATGAGACTATCCACGGTATTTGTTTTTCTTGCTTTACAGGTGTCGGCTAAAAACCATGCGCAGGAGACCATTAACCTGAAAGTGGTTAATGGAAGTATGCAGGAGATCTTTAAGAAAATTGAAGGTCAAACCAAATTCAGGTTTTTTTATAGCAGCGATGACCTGCCAACCAATCAACGATTTACAATTGATCTTGACAATGCGGGGATCAACCAAACGCTATCTACGCTGTTCAATGGCACCCATCTTAACTGGAGACTGATCCCCAATTACAAGGTTGTTGTCTCACTTTCCAATCAACCATTTATTGCCAATGCAAAGTATAAAAGAGTGACCGGTGTGGTGCGTGGCGAGAATGGTGCGCCTGTTATCGGGGCTTCCATAAAAGTAAAAAATACGAGCAGGGGTACCAGTACCGACAATGATGGCAACTTTTCCATTGAGGTAGCGGAAGGTGAAGTGCTCGAGATCTCCGCCATAAATTTTGAACCGGTGGACATAACCATTGCCAGTCAAACCCAGGTTGCCGTAACCTTAAAACTCAGTGATGCGGTTTTAGGAGATGTGGTAGTGGTTGGGTATGGCACCAGGAAACGGCAGGATGTTACAGGGGCCGTGGTGAAGGCCAACCTGCAGGTGCAAAAACAGTCACCCAACTCAAACGTAATGTCGGCTTTAAGAGGAACGGTGCCGGGGCTTACTGTTGGGCAAACAACCACAGCGGGCAGCGACCCAACGCTGATGGTACGTGGCAGGAACTCCATTTCCGGTACTACAGCACCCCTCATTGTGCTGGATGGTTTAATATACAGGGGCTCCATCACTTCAATAAACCCGGCAGACATTCTTAGCATCGACCTGCTTAAAGATGCCAGCGCTGCTGCGGTATATGGTTCTCAGGCCTCAAACGGGGTGGTGCTTATAACTACAAAAAGCGGCGCCAGCGGGTTGGATAAGATCTCGGTTGATTATACCGGTTCTTATTCCATTCAGGAAATGACCAAAAAGGAAATGAAGCCCATGACCGGTGACCAGTATATCCAAAAGCTGGGCGATTGGTATTTGTCTGAAAGCCGGGACCCAAGCGATCCCACCAAAATGAACCCTAACTGGGACCCCAGTACCAAGCTGGCCGCGGTAGAAGCCAGCAATTATAAAAATGGTTATACGGCCGACTGGTGGAGTTTGCTTACCAATTCAAGCCCCCGCATCCAGAATCATTCTATTGGTGTCAGTGGCCGGTCAAAGAAGACCAAATTCTATTTTGGTTATGGCTATTTCGATCAAAAGAACCTGATCTTAAATGATAACTACAGAAGACACAGCATTCGACTTAACATTGATACAAAGGTGTTAGACTGGCTGACTGTTGGTGCCCAAACGGGTGTATCCATTAATGATTATAGTGGGGTATCGCCCACTTTTTCCGATATTATGTACTTAAAGCCTTATACCCTGCCTTTCGATCCTGCAACGGGCCAGATGCTGACGTTTTATCCAACAACCACCACGCCAACCGCTATAGAGATCTTAAAAAGATCGCAGGATAAGGACAGGAACCTCAATTTTATAGGTAATGTGTATGCCAGTGTTGACATTCCCCATGTGAAAGGCCTGAACTACCGCGTAAACTTCGGGAACAATTACATTTACTATAACAGATTTAATTACAATCAGCCTACTGTTGAGGCTACCGCCTATAGAACAAACATGACTGATTATTTTCTGACAATCGATAATATCCTGACTTATAAAAGAGAATTTGGTTTGCATGGCGTGGATGTTACGTTGCTATATGGGGCTGAAGTAAACAAACACGAAGGTTCCAAGGATTCAGCGGCAGGGATCCTCAATGGTGCGTTATCTTATAACCGGCTGGATGTTGGCGATGCGTCGCGCCTTACTGTATCGAACGATCTTTCCATTCTACCCTGGAAAGAACAGGCGCTTTATCAAATGGCGCGGGCTTCCTACTCATACAATGGAAAATATATTATCACCGGTACGGTGCGACGAGATGGGTTCTCCGGTTTTTCGAGCAAGAACAAAACGGCTGTATTCCCTTCCCTTGCCCTGGCCTGGCGCATAACCAAAGAAGATTTTGTGCAATCCCTTTCCTGGTTAAATGATCTTAAATTGCGGGTGTCCTATGGGTCTACCGGTAACAGAACGGTAGGCAGGTATCAAACCCTTTCTCAGATGAGTGTTGGCCTGGGGAATGGCTATTTATATGGCTCCTCGGGGAATGCACAGCTGGGTTCTTATCTGTCGCAGCAGCCCAACCCTAATTTAAAATGGGAGACCACCAACTCAACCAATGCCGGTCTGGACTTCTCCTTCTTTAATAACCGGCTTTCCGGCTCATTGGATGTCTATTTCTCCCAATCAAAGAACCTGTTAAACGCCAGGGCCACTCCTACCGTGACCGGGTTTTCTTCTTACCTGATCAACATCGGTAAGATTCAAAACAGCGGCCAGGAACTAAATGTTACCGCCGTTCCGGTGGCTACGAAAGATTTCAAATGGGATATAACGCTTAATTTTTTCAGGAACAGAAATAAAGTAGTCGATATAGATGGTACCGGCAAAGACCTGCTCAATGGTGCTGATCCCATCCTGAGCTTCTTTATCGGTCAGCCTTATGGGGTAGTGTATGATTATAAGATCACGGGTATGTACCAGATTGGTGATGATATCCCTTCTACCCTGGCTGCACAGGGTTTTAAGCCCGGACAATACAAAATTGAAGATGTAAAAAAAGACAACCTGATCACCACCGACGACAAACAGATCATAGGAAAACTGGACCCCTCATACAGTTTGGGCATCTCAAACAGTTTTACGTATAAAAATATTCAATTAAAGTTCTTTATCAATTCTGTCCAGGGCGGAAAGAACGGGTACCTGGGCAAACCGGGCGCTATGTTGCAAAACCCCGATAATATCAGGAACAACAATGGCTTTGTATTCGATTACTGGACGCCCAATAATCCGAATGCTGCCTACAGAAGCATTGCTGCCTATGTGGCTACGCTGGGTGAGAATTTCTGGCCTTATATGTCAAGAAGTTTTGTACGCCTGCAGGATGTAACGCTTACTTATAGTGTTCCTGATGCTTTTTTGCGGCGGATAAAAGGAATAAAAGGATTAAGTGTTTATGTAAATGCGCAAAACCTGCTGACCATTACCAAATGGGATGGCTGGGACCCCGAAGCCAATCCGGCCGCCAGTCAAAGGACATCGCTTGGGCAAAGAATTCCCGGCGGATTGGGCTTAGACCCCAACGGATACCCGGTTATGAAGAACTACTCCCTTGGAATAAACTTATCACTGTAAGGGTGATAACCGTGGCACGGTTAACTAAAAAATTGTAAGACATGAAAAAAGTAATTGTAAGCATATATCTTCTTTCAATTGGATCGGTGCTGTTCTCCTGTAAGAAGAGTTTTTTGGACGAAGAGCCATTATCGATCTACACACCGGATAACTCCCTGCAAACGGCTGCCCAGTTCCAGCAGGCCATCAATAATGTTTATAATGGTGTCAGGAATATTTATATGGGAAATATCAACCTCGATACTTATTTTGGCTTGTACTATGCCACTGATTTTGCCTTTAATGCAACAGACTATGATCCTGCTGCAAAATTAAATGCCTATAAAGCTACCATGGTACCAAGCTACCTGATCCCTCAAAATATCTGGACTGCGTATTATAAGGTCATCACCAATGCCAATCTGGTCATCGCCCGGGTGCCCAACGCTGCGCAGCTTTCTGATGCCGACAAAAACAGCTTTCTTGGGCAGGCATTGTTTTTCAGGGCTTATTCATACAATGTCCTGGCGAACTTATATGGCGGAGTACCTGTAGAGCTGAACGAATTGACAGAGCCCCGGTATGATTATGAACGGTCATCAAGAGATGAAGTATATCAGCAATGCAAAAAGGACCTGCAGCAGGCTATTGGCTTATTAAAGAACATCAATGAAGTAAGCGATGGAACTGTAAATAAACAGATCGCGCAACACATCCTGACCGAAGTACTGATCTCTTTAAAAGATTATGACGGCGCTATTGCCAGCGCTTCCAGTGTGATCAGTTATTCCGGGGTGTCTTTGATGACCAACCGTTTTGGCAGAAGGGCCACTACACCAGGCGATGTGTATCGTGACCTATTTGAGTTTAACAATCAAAATTACAGTACGGGTAACCACGAAGGATTGCTGGTAATTCAAACAGCCCTGAACAACCCGGCTGCTGTAGGTGATCAAACCGCATGGGCCATAATTCCCGGTTTTAACAGTTTACGTTATGTGGAAACAGGGACCAATATCAAGAAAAATGTTATGTATAACGGAAGCTTTGTAGATAGCATTTCTTCCAACGGTATTGGCTGGATCCGGCCCACTTCGCACTTTCTCTATGAAATATGGACGCCCGGCGATATCCGTAATTCAGCTTATAATATAGTAAGGGACATTCGTATTTCGGGAGTGGCTTCTACCTCACCCGATTATGGTAAATGGTATGTGAAAGATGGGTATAAGGCAAAAACACTGGCAGCGGATTTCAGGGATACCATCCGTAATTTTTATCCCATAATCAGGAAGGCATCTCCTTCTGCCGGAGACTTTGTTGCAGCAGCAGGTCCGGCCATGCAAACCAACACGACCAACCCTTTTGGTGGCATCCTGCTTAATGGCGCAACCAGGCTGTTTATGCAAAAATATATGGCCCGCCTGGCAGAAACTTACTTACTCAGGGCGGAAGCTTATTTGGGAAAGTCGCAACAGCAAAAGGCTGCTGATGATATAAACGTTCTGCGGAACCGGGCCAGTGCTACGCCGGCCACGGTTACAGAAATAAATCTGGATTATATTCTGGACGAACGGCTGCGGGAACTGTATTTAGAAGAGTTCAGGGCTGTTACGCTTACCCGTTTGGGTTTGTTATACGATCGCGACAAACGATACAATCCTAAATCGGGACAGTCCATTGAAACGTATCACAATTTGTGGCCCATACCTACTACCGAAATTACCCAGAATACCGGTGCGGTATTGAAGCAGAATGATGGGTATCAATAGCGTGAAACGGCAAACGGCAGACGGCAAACGGCAGACGGCAAACGGCAGACGGCAAACGGCAGACGGCAAACGTGAAAAGGACTCTTGTTCCTTCGGGAGTAGGTAATCGGCAATGAAATACGTAATGCGCTCCATGCTGCGCATGTCGCGGTTAAATCGTGAAACGTGAAAGGGTTCGCGACATTCGAGTTTCGCTTCGTGAATCGGCAGTCGGCAATCGGCAATAGAATACAGTAGGATGCTCCACGCTGCGCGTGTCGCTAAATCGTGAAACGTGAAGCGTGTGCCTATTTCCTATTCCCTATTGCCAATTGCCGATTGCCGACTGCCGATTCCCCATTGCCCATTCCCCATTGCCGCTTCACGATCCCCGCATCAGCGCTTTAATGGTGCTGCCGTTAGGGTCGATGCGGCCATCATACGACTTTAATTTCTTTTTGGCCTGATAATGATAAATGGCCAGGATGGTAACGTCGCCCTCGTTGTCCTGAATAAACCCGGTCACAAGAATGGGGATGCCGGCGGCGATCAACAGGGATTGCACTTTCAGTACATCTTCTACATTGTTTTGACCGCCCCTGCCTACTGAACCGCGCAAAGACATCGTAGCCGGATCAGGAGGCGTGGGTGTAGGTGTAGGCGGTGTAGGCCCAGGCGCCGGCGCACTGCCTGAAAATATTTTGTTAAGGCTGGTCCGCCAGTGGTTGGCGGTGCCCTGTACGCTGCCATATCTGGAGGACCGCGTTACATAAATAGTCAATACCTCTTCAAACGACGATGCATTGCGATAGGCTGCAGGGGGATTAAAGGCGGGATAATGATGGTGAGCATGAAGCACTGCCGCCTTTGCTTTGTTGCGTTCTACCTCATCAGTAATATTGGCCAGGAAAGAAGGGTCGTCAAAGGCTGTAAATACCTGCCGGTGAATTCGTTTAAAGGTTTGCCATTGCGCATTGAAAACATCTTTTGCGTATTTCTGGCTAAGCTGGATCAGAATGTTCAGGAAGGGCTCGCTCAATTTCCAGAACTTCAGGGCATCGTCACCGGTATACGTTTGTCCGTCGGCGGTAATGGACAGATCCCCTTTCTTTTCGGAGGTGAGAAAAATGCCATTGCTGTTGAACTCTTTCCGGGCCGCTTCATTGGACGAAAATAAATGATACAAGGCAATCATAAGATTGCCCGATTTACCGGCAAAACCAAAACCCCAGGTGACCACCTGGTTGTCGTAGGTGTTAATAGAATCGATACCGCCTTCTGTTTCCAGAAAATGCCGGGCCGTTTTTGCTTCAAAATCACTGAGGTTATTTTCTGCTATTAACTGACCATAATTTATGGAGCGGTCTCCGGCATACATATAACCACCGCCGCCACTTTTGCCATATTTTCTATACTTCAGGTTTGGTGACGGACTTTCAGCTAATGCTTCTGCGCTTTCGTCATATGCTTCCCCTTCGCCATAATTTATTTTTCGAATAATGATCACATCATCCGGTGTCCGGTTATAATTATCCAGGACCCGGATAAAGCCGTTGCTGTTGTAATTACCGCCAACATTGCCATATACGCGGGCATACAAACCCGGTTTTTGCGCAATTGCTGTTCCCAGATCTAAATGGGAGCGTAACCGGGGTTCGGTGATGACAGCCTGTTTGGTGTTATTCGATAAAATGCTGCGCATCAGCAAAACGTCCCCAATGCGCAGGTCCGTGCCAGGGCGTTTGCCCGCCAATGCTATGGGTTTAAACTGCCGTTCATACGGGGAGTAATTAAAAGAGTAATAGGGATGAAAGTGGCGATAGATACTAAACGGGTCACATTCCATTTGATTAAAATACGCTTCATTTAAAGCAGGTAACAACTCCTCCGATTGCCACTGATCTTCATTGATGGCTTCGAGCAAGGCCGCTTCGCATTGTTCACAATCTTCGTGTAAATAAGGTGCATGGTATACTGACTCCTCTTCCCCCACCCCTTCGTCTGGTTCTGTATCGGTAATAGATGACCGCCTGACAGGGCGGGTATAATAGGCTGCGCTCATAAAAATGTTTTTATAGTAAAGTGATACATTGTTTCTAACTGTGTTCAGGGACATTCATCACTTTTCACAATTTCGAAGTGCATGAAGTCTTTCGCAGTGGTGTAATTGCCGCCCCATCTCAATCCCGCTTTTTTCAGCTCATTTATGAGAATGGTGGGTAGCGTTAAAAATCCAATAATGGCATATCCATTCAGGTTCTTGCGTCTTTTGGTGATAGCAGCAATTAAACCGGGGTCTGTCTGTTTCGCGATCCAGGCATCATTGAATGTTTGCTGAAAGAATGTACTTGCATTGCGAAATACATCGGGGTCTGATTCTTTTAAGAAACCATTGGGGAGCAGGTTTCCACAAACCGCATTAATTACTTTGAAGTCGTCTTTATTGGTAATGTGCGGATTGCTCCTGTAATTGATATCAATTGCTTTGCCGAGCGCATGGTTGGAAAGCGTGTCATACTTTTCATTCATGGTACGGGGAACAAATGAATAGGCGTCATTGAAAGTATAATTCTGGCCGGCGGCCCTGAGGGCGGTTTCCACCTGGTTCAGGATGGCTGCCAGGTCCTTATGTGCCGGGGTGGTCTTATTGAAAAAACGAATAGTTACAATATTAGCTTTGAAATAAGCGGCCGGGTCGTTTACACATTTTAATGCATACAGGCGTTTGAGGTTCAGGTAAGCAAACTGTTGTTTATTACCTGCAATATCATCGAAGTTCTTATTAAAATGTCCGTGCACTCCAGGATTGGCATTCCATTGTTGAATGGCTTCTTCTATATAGTCGGCTACATTGGCAATAGGTTTGGGTTTTTGCCAGCTCGCTACCTGATCCCTTATTTTCTTATATGCCTGTACGGTCTTATAACGGGCCAGGCAATTGGGATGGGTGGCTAATTCCGCCTCTAATGAACCCTCAGGTGGCTGCGGGCCTGGGGGCTGCGGTGTAGGTTGGGGCTGAGGCTGAGGTTGAGGTTGTGGTGGCATGGGGCCCGCCTGTTGCGCCAGTGACCTTATGGTTTTTCCATTGGGGTCTATCCGGCCGTCGTATGATAGCTTTTTGCGTTTCTGATAATGGAAGATAGCCAATACCGTTGGGTCGCCTTCGTTACCGGTGGTTAGTCCGGTTACTGCGATGGGAATACCGGCCCCGTTTAGTAAGGTCTGGACCAACAGCACATCGTCCGGATTGTTTTGTCCGCCCTTGCCCACAGCGCCTTTTATTAATGCGCCGGTTTTGAGACCACCCGGTATTGGTCTTTTGGGCGTAACGGGTGCAGGGCTTTTGCCCGTGAGCCTTTCCTGCATATGGATAGCAGGTACCTGGTTATGGTCGTTTGTAGTGGCCGGTAATGAGTGAATATTTGGTAAGGGTTTTATTTTATTCGCGATCATGCTGGTGTCGGCTCCTTTTCTGGAATACAGGTACAGTGTTTTACCAGGATTGGCAGCCGCCCACTCGTACCATACTTTTGGATCATCACCTGAATAAGTGCAGTCGAATCCCCAGCATTCTGTGATCAGATCGGCATAGGCATTTTTCCCTGCCAGGTTGGCTATTGCACGCATTCTTATGCCACCGCCAGAATGGGCGGCCAGTATGATGCTTTTAATGGCAGGTGCCGGTTTCCCTTTATAAGCAACACTATAATTAGCAAGGGAAGCAAGCACCTGGTTGATAAAGCTGGTAAACCCTTTATCGGTAGTAAGTGTTCCCGGCTGGGAAAATGGACCGAGTGTAGGCGCTACCAAAATAAATGGTTTACCTGAGCTGTTCAGCAATTCACGGAAGGTAAACTCCGGTTTATTCCAGTAACCGTCAATAGGCACATCTTTTCTGCCTTTTATGTAACCGGCCTTATGCCCATGCAGATACAACAGGATATCGATCTCCGGTGTTGGGGTAAACGAAACCGGTATAAAGATGCCTGTTTTGGCTTCTACATCAGCAATCAAATTTCCGGTACAGGCATAGGTCTTTGGGTCTCTGCTGCAGCATTCTTTTCGCAATCCCAGGTCAATGCCTGCATAGATCGTTTCGGCGGGCGGTAAATTTTTATAGTCCAGTAAAGGGGGCACCAAACCGGCAGGACTATCTTCTATCAGGGTTTCTGGTATGTCGTAATATTCCTGCGTTTCAAATGCTACCGCCGCTTCATTTTCACAATCTGCACATTCGACTTGCGATTCGCTTTCTAAAACAAGTTCTTCTTCCGGAGCCAATTCTCCCAGGCGTCGTGCCGGGCGGGTATAATAAGGCGTGTTCATGGTAAATGCTTTATCTGTTAGTAATGCTTCCGTATTTAAAATGCCGTTGCCGGCGCGGATACGATCGCGAGGCGTATAATGCAGGGGCAGCGGGTCGAGTGCCGCAAACAATAATTCTTTTATCAATGATATGGGCAGTAACCGTGGTTTGTATTTTTCAAAAAGCAACGCAATGGCGCCCGATACATGCGGCGCTGCCATGCTGGAGCCACTTTTAATGGTAAGCCCATCGATGGCAGTATAAGCAGATGGCGGGGCCGAACAGGCTGCCTGGATTTTATAACCCGGCGCCAGCAGGTCTGGTTTTGGCTGGCCAAATGCTGTAGGGCCCGAACTGCTGAAGGATACAACCGGGTGTTGTGCATCCCGGTGGTTATAGGCGCCTACGGTAATGGTATTGGTACTGTTACATACCGAACCGGTGGTGGTAAAAGGGGTGCTTTGATGACGAGAGAACTTTGCCTGGCTGGCATCATTCCTTTCGCAATAGGCATGAAATGAGCCGTTGATTATTTTGTTTCCTTTTAGTTCAATGATCCATTTACCGGTTAGGATGGTCACATCAAGGATGATATCAATATGGTTCAATCCGGTATTGGGTTCTTTTGAACGCTGGAAAATATACCCAACAGGATCGCCCCGGTATAAGATCTGGATATCTTCGAAAGGGGTTACTTCAGCAACCAGTTCGCCATCGGGAGCAGTAAGTTTTACGGCATATTCATCGCTGCCGGCATACCATATTTCCACTTCATTGGGAGCCCGGTTGCGGCGTGGAATGTTCCACTCCATCAAATAGGTTTGTCCCGGCTCCAGTGTATGATGGATATGGCAGTCGGACTGGTAATAATTGCCTACACTTTGCACCAGTGCATATCCGGTGTTTTGTGTAAGGAAATTATCAAAAGCCAGTTCAGCCAGTGATCTGCCCGTATGCGAATCGCCATGGCTGCCCAGGCTCATGTTGATGACACAGGGGATGTTTATTTTTTTAGTTACAGAATGGATACAGTCGAGCCCTTCTACCAGGCGCACGGAATCGCCCAGCGCCAGGTCTGATCCATTGACCAGGTTGCTTCCGAGCTCCACCCCAACAAACATGGTATCGGGAGCTATACCGCCTTCCCCTGTAATAGGGGTGCCGGCAGCAATATCCACTACATGGGTGCCATGCATACCCGCACCAAACAGGTCACCTCTCCCGGGATGATAACCCAGCGTTTGATACGGGGTGTCGCTTTGCAGCGCTTCGTTGATCTCGGCATCGGTATAAAAACAACCATAGCCGTATTTATTGCCATCGTAGATACCGTTCTGGTCCCAGATAAATAGAAAGCGGGTGGTGCCATCGGGTTTACGCAGATTCGCATGCGCAAAATCGAAGCCCCAGTCAACAGCGGCAAAGAAAACGCCCTTGCCGCTGTATGGTGCTTTTATTGATCGCGAGGGAACGACAGGTAAAGGAGGCCCTTCTTCATCCAGTCCTTCTTTTAAAGGGGCTGGTATGAGCCGTGCTGCCTTCACAGAGAAGGTGTAAGGAGAATTGTATACTTCGAGCAGGTATTTTCGATATACCCGGCAGGTGATAATATCACCAAACTGGGTAATCACCTTGCAATGAGGTGGTATCACCTCCGGTTTTTGCAGGCGTACAAGCAGCAGTAACAATTCCTCCGGATCTCCTTTTAATACCAATTTTAATCGGGGGTCCATGCGGCATAATTAGAAAACGGTTCCTGTATGAAAAGCCTATACTGTTTTAACTGTTAACAAAGCTTTCGCTTTCTTTGCCAGCCAGCTTTTCTGACAGGGTTTTAATGTCTTCCCTGAGCGATGTTATACTATTTGAAAGATCAGTCCAAATGAGCAACATCTCATTGTATTTTTTTGTTGCATCTGCAGAAGGTGTAAACTCTTTTGTCTCCACTGCCTGAATTACCCGGTTTGCCTGTGTCTTCGAGTCCTCCATGATCTTATCTATGTTACTTGACAGATAACTCATTATAGGCATGAAGTCTTTGTTCACCTCTTTGCCAGGGGCAAATTCTTTTATTCCGTTTGCCTTTACTTCCTGTATGACCCGGTCTGCCTGTTTCTTTGAGTCTTCCGACTGAAGCAGGTAGACCATGAGTGGCATCATCATTTCGTTATTCATAATAATCTGGTTTAACTTTTTTTATTGTTCATCATCATCATCATGGGCAGCATGATCAGCAGGGAGTTGTCATTGCTATTTGATGTTTTGTTCTGGCCCAGTAACAATACCATCATCATCATCATCATGCCGTTATCCGATGAGCCGCCGCCATTACTACTCATGAGTGTAGGCAGCATGGTAAACAACAGTGTTTTGGACAGGTCTACCGTGATGGCGTCTTTAGTGGTGTCCAGTTCGATATGCTCCGGCGAGCCGGTTGCAGCAGGCACAATTTTCAGTGCAGTGGGGTCAAGTGAAGGTTTGTTAACCAATGTGCTCATCAACGACATCATGGTAGTACTGGAAAGAATATTGTCCTGGGTCTTGTCTTTCCGGGCAATGCTCTTTACTATTTTTTCATACCCGTCATCCAGTTTTTTAACAGTGGCTGCGAGTGTAAGGCCTGTTTTCTTCAGGGCATTTACGTCTTCGGAAATACTGTTCAAACTACTTTTCAACTCGGCTTTGGTTACATAATTGGGATTAGCGCCATTTGCCGAAGGGGTGGGCTTTACATTTTTTCCAAAGTTGGAAGCTTTGCCTATAGCACCGGGAAGTCTTACCGGGCGCTGTGCTTTTTTTCTGTTAAAGATCCCTTCATCGTATATACCTTCATCGTATATGCCTTCATCGAGGATACCTTCATCAAGTAAACCTTCGTCGTAGCTTGCTTCCCTGAGATCAAAATCTTCAAGGACTCTGTCGTAATAGCTTGCCATAATAAAATGAATTAAATGGTTAAGAATTATTATTGATTGTTTTTAGCTTACTGAGCACGGGCCTTATATACATATTGAAATAAGTTGGATTGGGCTGATAGTAACCAGGCTTTCCCCTGCCATGGCAGGAATTGCATAAGGAGTCTTCGCCCCAGCATTCCGGGCAGGCGCCTACGGCCTCTGCAAACTGGTCCATCTGTTCGATCAGCAACTGATAGTTCCGTTCCAGTTTTCTAAACTGATGCAGGATGCCTTTATTGATCTCCTTTTGTTTTTCCAGTAAGGCGGTTAGTTTTTCCTCCCGGTCCATGTCCACTGCCGTGTCGTCATCTTCCTTTTCTTTCTTATTGTTTTGATACTGGCGAAGAAGCGCCAGTGAATCGGCTAATTCGGGTCGCTGGGTCTGTAGCTGTTCCAGCAGAGAGTTAAAGTCCATACGATTTTATTTAATAGGTCACCGTATCATAGTTGGGTAATAAGGCGTTCTCATAGTTGCCAATATCTTCTATAAGCGCCTCTATATAGCCATCCCGGTCACTCTCCGATTCAAAGGACAGATTGCCGTAGGCACCGGCATTGTCCGCTTCTGCAATAGCATTCTCGGTCAGGTATTTTAACGACTCCAGCATTTCTACATAACTGGTGGTAGTGGTCGAACCATCTTCCTTCAGCATCTGCAAACCTGTTCCCAGGTTACCGGTAGCGATGGAAGACAACATGGATTGTAAAAAGGGGGTGCTTTTTATAAAGTTCATTAACTGGGCCTGCGCAGGAGCGTTGTTACCCTGACCATTTAACATACCGGCGGCTATTCCGCCAGCGGTGGAAGCTATATTGCCAAACCGGTTACCCAATCCTGGTGAGATGGCATTGCCGACATTGCGTCCTGCATTTATAGCCCCTGCATAATTGCCACTGGCCAACGCGGTACCTGCCTGGTAAACATTGGAAGCTACACCGGCTATCTTGTTGCCGGCGCCGGGTGAAATGCGGTTGCCTATCTGCTGGCCCAGGTTGATGACATTGGGTATGGCAGCTTTATAATTTCCACTGGCAAGCGCAGTGGCGATGCCGCCTGCTGACGCTACATACGGGTTAGGTTTGATCTTTCCGTACTTGCTGATATTATCGGCTGCAAATTTGCCAACGGCCCCGCCGGCCGCTGCGCCTATTGGACCGCCAAATATAGTACCCACTGCGGTTGTGGCTGCGGGTAAAGCAGCCACTGCTACCGGCGCTACTTTGTCCTTTATAAAATTGCCGATTGAATTAAAAAAACCTTCGGCTTCGGAAGGGCTCATGGCCGCTATGCGGTCATAAATAATGTCTTCCAGCATATCATCAGTCAAATGCTGATAGTCCTCAGAGAAAAGGGAACGCAAACCGGTTCGGTATTCATCTTCGGTGAGATAGATGCCCCTGGCGCGAAAATCTTCTAACATAATGGAATATTTTATTAGTGGTAAAACGTTTTGGTAACGTAGCGATAGGAAGTTGGAGTGGGTGAACAAGACCGGTAGCGGATCGTATGCTAACTTATTACAAAAGCAACGTTGGGCGATGCTGAATACCGTGAAGGAGGCTTTTTATTACGTGAAATGAGGATACGGAAACGTGAACACGAATCAGATACCGATGGTTTTAAATGCAGAAACAGGAAGGGTGTGCTTTAATTTAATAGATACCCGAAAGTCAAATTCGAATACCTGCTGGTTGTAATTGCCGCCCGAGAGCCGGTCGAGGTTCACTGCACAAAATCGACTTAGGCGTACAAATTGGTGTTGCGGTAGTTGCAATAGAAAATCTTTTAAGGTTCCATTACGCACCGCACGTTTTGCTTTTTCGCCATAGGCAATATATACCTGCACCAGATGATCGCAGCTTTCAATAAGTACAATATCAGCCGGACGGGCATAGATGTATTCCCCCTTTTTTACAAATAGTTGCAACAGGCCTTTGGTAAGTGGTGTGGTTATAGCTGGCCGAGGAAGATCAGGTAAATTGTCCGGCTCCTGTTCGTGGGGTAATAATGGTGCCGGCAGTTTATTGTACAGGTGTTCGGTAGCGCCTTTTTTGTAAGCGCTGTTTCTGCGTTTACCCGGCGTATGTGGGGGTATGTTAGTATTTATTAATTGAATGCCCTCGTTGATCTTCAGATCCTTGCCTGCCGATCCAGGCACGAAAGCACTGCTTGTCACATTGTCTTTCTGTTCACTCATGTCTTTTTGTGTTGAGTTGATCTATCGGTTTAGGGGGCAACGGGCGTAAAAGGGATTATAAAGATTGCTATTATTCGGATGTATAAATCAGGTGTTTTCCCCCTTTTTCTGGGAGATGGAAAGATATTGACTTTTTGTATCTGGTGCTGCAGTAGTTGTACTTATTGTTTAATGATCTTCGTCATACTTACAACGGTGAGGAGGAACCTATTTTGATGTCGGCGTACAACCATGATCTGTTGAACCGGGACTTTACCGCCGCTGCTGCTGAATTTTTTTTCTGCAACAACAAAGCATTATATAGACCGATCAGTGCCCAACCATTGTTACGCCAGGTTTGCAGGTCCTGGTTATATACCTTTTCAGCGTCGTTATATTTGCCGGCTTTTATCAGTACGGCCCCCAGGTGATGACGTACAGAGAAGAACCAGTCGGGCGGTTCATTGTAATTCAGTTTATCTTCCTGGTTCACCGCTTCATTCAATAAAGCGATCGACTGCTGCCATTGTTTTTGGTTGGAAGCTATCTCGGCAGCCAGCACCTTGCTGGCAATTTGTGCTAAATCGGCTGTAGTGTTTATGTCCCAGATAGTAACGGCTTTTAGCGACGAGTCAGCGGCCAGGGTACTCAATTGGTCCATTTCCTTACTGGCGCTGTTTAAATCGTTTTTACCAAGGAAGGCCATGCCTCTTGCATAATGCCAGAGGGCCCGCGGATAGACCAGTTTTTCCGCAGGTGATGGCAGTGTCAGAATGGTGTCCCACATCGCAAACTTTACTGCAATGTAATAAGGTATGGTATAATAATGTTGTAGTGTGCCCCACCCTGGTAAACGCATAATACCGGTATCTGAATCGTGCTGCATGCGGGTGGCAGCCATCCAGGCTAGTGCAGCATTCCCTTCCAGGGTGGCAGTGGCCGCCAGGAAATGGTAGTTATGGGGATAATAGGATAATGGATAGGCTCCCTGTGCATGACAGGTAGTAAGGTAATTGCTGTCTGCCTTTATCGCTGCGATGTTAACCAGTGAGCCCTGGTGATAGTCGCCGGTATTGATGTAGATGTGTGAAGGCATATGCACCAGGTGTCCCGAACCGGGCACCAGGGTTTCTAACAGTTTTGCACTGGCCAACCCTTTTTCCGGATGGGCCGATGCTTCCACTGCATGAATATAAAAGTGATGGGCACCGGGATGTCTGGGATTGATCGTCATTAAATGTTCCAACACTGCCAGCAGGGCCGGCGTCCATTGTCTGGGTGTTTTTGATTCCTTGTCATATAAGTTCCAGGGATGTAGGTCCATCATGGCTTCCGCATACAAAGCGCCAATATCCGGATCTGATGGATATTGATCATATACTTTTTTCATGGCATCGGCATAGGCTATGTCCAGTGGTTTGCGATCAGTGGGGGCAGGCTTTGCATACCGGGTGGCCAGGGCGTGAATGAGCGCTTTTTCTTTATCGGAGGTTTTGCCAGACAAGGCTACCGCCTTCGTTACCGCGTCATAGGCCCAGTCAAAATTATCCTTTTCCATACCGGCATTGTAATTGGGGCCAAGCACATAGGCATACCCCCAATACGCCATGGCGCAGGTGGAGTCCAACCTGGTAGCTTCATAAAATGACCTGGCCGCTTCGGCATGGTTAAAACCATAGGCCAGCATCATGCCCTGGTTCACATATTCCCGGGCTTTCTGGTTATTTGTTGAAATGCGAAGATCAATGCCTTGCAGGTCTTTTAACAGCGGAGCCTTTTTACCTTCGAGGTACCAGGCTTTATCTGTTGTTTTGGAATTATAACAACCATATACGATTGCTGGAGCCGTATTTGTTGCTCCCTGCTTTTTTGATGCAGGATCACTGTTACAGGTTGTCAGAAGAACACTTAGTAAGGAATACCAACCCAGGCATTTCATACAGCAAGTGATTTTATGATTTGTAGTGTAAGGGCATAAGGGGTTATCTCAATAAAGGTATAGAACAGTAAACTTCTAACAATCACCATTTAGGGTGAGTAAGCAGACGGCAAACGGCAGACGGCAAACGGCAGACGGCAGACGGTCTCGGCTCAGCCGAGAGCAGACGCGGGCCTTCGCTGCGCTCAGGTCCGTGTGAATGGGTAATAGGCAATCAATGTCGTTTAGTTAAGCGAATAGGAGAGCTAAATCCATCAGATGCATCCGGAGGTTGCGGCGTGCAGCGAGAACCCACCCCTACCCCTCCCAGGAGGGGACTCCTTAAAACACGCATTAACTAAACGACATTGAAAAGGCAATGGGCAATACAAATACAGCCTAACACTGAAAGCTCACTTATGAAAAATCGCGCTTCGCGTTCTACAATTTGCTTAGCTTTTTACGGATCGGTCCATCTACATACTTCATGACCAGATAAGCCAGCAATAACAATAATAACGTGCCAACAATAATGATCAACCTTGTATTGGGGACTGATGGATGGTACTTGTCAACATAACTAAAGAACACCCACATAAAAGGATAGTGTACCATATAAAGCGGGTATGAGAGCTGACCTGAAAACTGACAAAGGGTATGCGTTGCTTTGTGTGTTAATGCGCCTGCCCCCAGCATGATCATCAAAGGGAAGTAAACGATAACAATGAGCGGGTCTGCAAACCAGTTATAGGTTTCGTTAAACGGAAACAAAAATGCGGGCAGGAGTAATAAACCTAAGGAAACAAAACCCAACTTTGACCGGATGATCCAGCGGGAACGATATATGACCATCCCTGCCAGGAATGAAAAGGCAACTCTAATGGCCCCGCCTTTGATATTATCACCGCCCCACCCTACGCTTAGTTGTTTTGATTGCCAGGATTCATATACCAGTGCAATGGCAGCCAGCACGGTTACAACCCAAAGGATTTTCTTTGGCAGCCTGACAAGAATAAGCGCGTAAAAAATATTAGCGATATACTCCCAGAACAAAGACCAGGTTGGCGGATTAAGATGAAACAGATTTAAATACCTTTCCTTTACAATCGGCAAGGGGATCATCAGACAGGAGCATACAAACAGCCACCCTATTTTACCGGCATATGACTGACTCAAATTACTGAAAGGATCAAACAAAAAGGTCAGCAGACCAAGTACCGAGCCAATGATCACCAGCGGATGTAACCGGATGAGTCTTCTCTTCAGAAACTGGCCGATCCCAATGGTAGCCATTTTATCGTCATACGCATAGGCAATTACAAATCCCGACAAACAAAAGAAAAAATCGACAGCCAGGTAAGCGTGGGCCATAAAATTCTTTGAAGGAACAGGCTCCGCAATTTCCATAAAGTGAAAGACCACCACGGCAATGGCCGCAACACCTCTTAGGCCGTCCAGGATCTCAAAATGTGGTTTATTAATTACGGATGCAGGCTGTTGGTCGGTCTTGTGCATGCTATAAATTTGGATCTGTTTAGTTAGGGGTCCAAATATATTACATGAGTCGTTAAATATCAGCTGGCTGAAGGGTTTCTTTTGGTCAGAAGTTTGAAAATGTTAAGAAAATAAGGTTTCCCTTATCGAATGTAAACTCAATTAACGGGGTGGCATTGGGGTCGTCTTTCGATTTGCGCACAACATAGAAGTGTTTCATGTTCTTGCCATTTTCCAGTGTCACAATTTCAAAGAATGATTGTGACAAGGCAGATTTATGATTGGCTGAGATGGGAAATTGTTTTTTAAATTGATCAATTGTATAAGCCTTGTTAAAAATAGTTGTTCCGTAAGTAACGCTCTTGTCTGTTTTACGGAAGTCGATAGTACTTGGAATAATATCGTTTTCATATCCATACCACATATCAATACCCGGATAATGAAGGGTGGCAATTTCAGGCGTTTTAGCAGTTGAAAGCACCTGATCAAGGTCGGCTTTTGAATGAATGTTGAAGTCTTTTTTTAGTGTCACCATGTTGGGCAAACCCATCTCTGATAGAAAGCTGTCAAGATTGCCATACAGGTATGTTTTACCTATTGTGAATTTATAGGCATCAATATAATCAAAATCAAGTTTCACCTTATTGTTTTCCTGGTTCCTGGTAGGGGCGATTTGTTGTTGGCTCTGACTGTGGCAAGCAAGGATTGTCAAAAAAACAAAAAGGATGGGGAACTTCATATAAGGGTCAGTGATTTAAGCGGGTAAAATAAATAAAAAGATTCAAAAATAGCGCGAATTGCCTATATTGCGTTGAAATTCAACTGTATAACAAGTAAATGACTGAAGCACAACACATTTTTAAAAAGATTGAACTGGTGGGTGACCGGGTATTACGGTTGGCTGCGGTAGATCTTTGCAATGAAATTTTAGATAACAGATACAAGGCTGCCGAGATAATCGATTTCCTGGGTAGTAACCGGGTTTTCGGGCTTATTGCCAGAATGAAGAAACTGGAAGCGCATAAAGACGACCCGGAAACAAAGGGAAGATCAAGGACCCTGGCCAATGCCTACGAGTATTCCATTGGCAAGCTTTATTATGAAGATAAAGTAAAGGCCCTGACAACCGCCAAAGAAGACCTGGCGCATTTTTATGAGAACCAGGAGCAGTACTTTGTAAAGAATACATAGATCCGCCGTAAGGCTAAAAGATATAAGCCCTGAAACCATTACCGGTTTCAGGGCTTTTTTGTTGTATTAACTTCTTACGAAGGTCGCAGCTATTACTTGCCATCTCCATCGGCCTTGTCTGGCGTTTTGCGAAGGTTGTCCAATGCATTTTGGATCTGTTGTACCCAGCCATCTGTTTCTGATTGCAACACCTGTTCTGTATGTTCAACCAGTGAATTGATATTTACCGGATCGGCTTGTTCTTCTGCATTTAAGGCATACCACCATTTGCGGATATTTTTAAGATCTTCTATAGCCTGGTTATACTTGACGAGGGTGCTTTCTGTTTGCCGGTAGCTAAAATAGGTGCCGATGGCCGTTACTATTGCTGTTGTAAGTGGCAACCATAGGTCCTGATTGAGTGCAACAAGAAAAGTACCTACCCCACCTGTGATGTACGCCGCGTAAGAATAGATCTTTAGCTTTTTTTCCAGCTTCAACGATTTGTCGGTAAAGTAATTTATCTGATCACCCAGCCTCAATTCAACATATTGGTCTGGTGTCAATTCACAGAATCCGTCATCACACTTGTTGGCAGCGTCCATGTCGGGCGGAAAAGGGCCTGTATAGGGAATGATGGCCGAAGCATTTACTTCGGTGCGCATGATACGGCGGGTAACCGTTTCTATTGCCTGTGAAAGCTGGTTTTCCGAATTATTGGCATACACCCCACCCCTTACCCGGTACTTGTATATTTCCCGTTTTATGGCTTCGGCGCCGCTTCGTAACAACAACCATTTGTTCCCCGGTTTGAACTTGTTGTATATGGTTAACAAAATGGTCAGTGTAATTGGGATAATTAATAAAATGAGGTGAATGGGTGTTTCAGCAAAGCGTACAAACTTTTTTATCCAATCAAATGTTCCATCAGATTTGGGTAACTGGTTAATGATCACAAGGGCCGTTCCAATTAGTCCGGTCCAGATGATCCATTTTTG
The DNA here is from genome assembly GCF_017742245.1 of Niastella soli. GTDB lineage: Bacteria > Bacteroidota > Bacteroidia > Chitinophagales > Chitinophagaceae > Niastella > Niastella soli. Next base: position 406,083 of record NZ_JAGHKO010000024.1, on the reverse strand, counting down.
CAGCCGGTTAAATTTTTTTTGCTGGCGTTTGGCATTGTGGTCGTAATTAGCAAACGATTCCCAGGCCTGCTTTAACAGTTTGTCAATACCCAGTTTACGAATGATGAGTCGCTCCAGCCCTTTTACGGGATGGCCCAGTGTGAATACCTGGATGTCGCCATCAGCCACTATTTCTGCTATTTGTCTGTCGGGTGAATTGGTTGCTTTATCAGTTATTGCTTTTGCAATTTCATCTGCCAGTCCGCCGCTGCCTGCAATAACGATCACGGGAATGTTTTTACGAACGGCGTATAAAACTTCGTTTTTTGAAATGGCGCCACCGCCTGCTAACAAAGCCAGACAAGGCGTTTTATCCTCCGTGTTACTGCTGGTTTTGTTGGTGCTATGGATCCAATATCTGACCAGCTGGTAGAAGGTAGCGGTTGCATCATCCCATTGTTTGCCCGGTGTCAGCACAAAGTGAGAATGATTAGGTTCCAGTTCTACCAGGGCGGGGCTTCCATTTGTGTTCTTGGTAGGATAAGTGACCAGGCTTTCCGGCGCAATACCCACCAGCTTTATCCTGGCATCCCGGCCTGCCAATCCTTCCCCCATTAACTGCATAACGCCCGAAAGGGTGCCGCCATCAATAACCAGGGCTTCTGCCTGGATAACGGCCTTCGCTATTCCCCTGTCGAATAGCTGGCTCAGGTTTGGCTTGATCTCGGCGGCTATTGACTCGGCACCACCCAGCACCAGAATGACCGATTTATAATTAGGGATGGCCAGTGCCTGGTGAATCGTTTCAATACTTTCTGTATCGGAAGGAATAACAACCCGGGCGGTGTTTTTATTGGGGAATGATACGTCAAACGTATTTGTAGGGGTGGCAGTCATATTGGGTTTGTTTCTTGGTTTCTACCTATAAATGCTGCCTGTTAATTTCTGTAAATATTCGTTCAAAAAACAGGGTGTTTTCACGGTATTTTTTATTAAACAAAAGCTGGAAATGAAATACGTGAAAAACACCTGTTGTTGGCTGCCTGAATTTTTTTAGATTATGTGAGTAATGAAACGAGCTGCTGTTAAAATGGGAATCAGAAAAAAAATATATCTCTCGTCAACATTCGGTGATCTGCAAGGGTATCGTAATGCTATAATTGACACTATAAGTAGTGATTCGTTCAAGCCATTTTTTGAATTAATACGTGCTGAGACTGCCACTAATACCGGTGAGTTGGTTTGGGACCGGGTGGAAGCCGATGTGACCGAATGCGACTATTATTTGTTGCTGATGGGTGAACGATATGGTTCAGTATATAAAAATACAGAAAAGAACCCTCAGGGCATTTCTTATACCGAACATGAGTTTGAGACGGCAGTCAGGTTAAATAAGAGGGTAATAGCTGCCCAAAGTGCTGACCCGGAGTTGAAAAAATGTATAGATACCTATGGGGATCCACCGGTAATTGATGAGGGGAAAAAGGCCAGGCTGGAAATGTTCAGGAAGAAAGTGGAGGATGCAGGCTATTATGGACCAAATAAACCTTTTGCCGATTTAAATGGGCTTGTTGTTCAGGTTATGCATTCACTGGTAACTGTAATTTTTGACAGTGGTGAACATGAAATGGAACAATTCCTGCACCTGTTTTGCGATCGCTCCTTTCAGGTTGATTATTTCAATAATAGAACGATCACAAGTGGTGGGTTTAGCGCCTTTATTATAAGAGGGGACGAAAATGATCTGGGCCGGGATTTGATCAAGCGGCTGGCGATCCGGGAGCTTTGCCTATTGGACGACCAGTTAACAACCGCTGAATTAAATTTAGTCTCCGACTCGCTCGAAGGAAATGCCATCGCCTTATTAAAACGGCACCTGCAAAAAAAGACAAACAATGCGTATTGCTGTCATACATTGACTGACATCTTTAAAGCATTTGAAGAAAGGGTGAAACAGCGAAATATACCTCTTTGTATTGATGTGGAAGAACAAATGCTGGATGAACACCGGATAGGCTTTCTTACTTACTTCGTTGAAAAATGCTCCGAAGAACTGAAAGCGGGTTTTACTACTAACTTTTATTTTTTTATAAATATCATTGAAAAAAGAGCTAACGTGAATGTGTTGCAATCGTTGCTTACAAAAGTAACAGGCAGCGCACCGAAAAAAGTAAGTTCTCCTAAAATTAAAAAGCTGATTGCGGCACTTACCGGTTGTTATGATACCACCAGGTTGGATACTATTTCCAGAAAGGAAATAGAACGGTGGATCCGGGATGAATTTAAAAAAGATGCCGGAAAAGCCAGGATAGAATTTGATACACATTTTTATGATTTCAAAGAAGGACGACATAGCATGTCTGCAGTATATGAGAAATTGGAGGCTTATTCTAAAATGAAAAAGTGAGTGAAATAAACCGTATGATACAATTACATGATTTTACGCTTAATAATGCCTGGAAGGACTACATTCCGGCCAAGGGGATGGTTGATGCCATTGAAATGGCCATTGCCCTGAACAAGCCCTTATTGGTGACGGGGGAACCTGGCACTGGTAAAACAAAACTGGCCGATTGGGTGGCCGGCCAGCTGGCGTTTCAGACCAGAAAAGACCCTGCCCCTTTTTGCCCAACGCCTTTTTCTTTTTATACCAAATCAACCTCAGTTGCGGCTGACCTATTTTATAATTATGATGCCGTAAGCCATTTTGGTAAAGTACAGCGGCAAAATATAAGTGAGAAATTTAGTGAAGCAGAACAGGATAAAATTACCCGGGAACACATTGAGTTGAAAGCTATGGGACTGGCCATTGCGCAAACCCATGGGCTGCAACTGGAAACGTTACAAAACATTCGTAATTATAAAGGCAAAGATAATAACGGGGCAATGGAAAACGTCCCCATGAGCAGTGTGGTATTGGTAGACGAAGTGGACAAGGCGCCCCGGGAATTTGCCAATGACCTCTTGAATGAAATCGAAAAATACAGATTTGAAATAAAGGAAATAAACAAAGTAATAGAACGGGCCGAAAATGGTTGCCGGATCGTGACCATTCTTACCAGCAATGATGAAAAGACCTTACCCAATGCCTTCCTCAGGCGTTGTGTGTTCTATCACATCGACTTCCCCGACCCTGACAGGTTGTTAGAGATCGTGAAGCTAAAACTGGGGATCAATGCGGCTGATACAGCATATGATGCTGCATTAATGGGTGCTATTGCCAGGTTTGAGGAGGTGCGTAATAAGGTACTTAATAAAAAACCAACAACATCCGAGTTGCTGGATTGGGTAAATATCCTCTATCACGACAGGACAGAAGACGGGAAAAATAAACTGGTGGGCGCTGACGGCAAGCTGTACGAAAAGGCATTAGACAGCAAGTACTACGGGGTATTGGCAAAAACCAATGTTGATCTGGAAGCGGTAAGCAAATGATGCAACCAGTAAACGATCATACCAATTCATTGATCTGTCTTAAGATAGAAATGCTTTTTTCTATCCTGAGACATGAACGGTTTAACGTTACACCCGAAGGCTATGCCAGTTTATTAATGGTGGCCACCCGGCTGAACGCTGATAATTTAAACCAGATAGCGCAGAAGCTTTGTCCTATAGTTGCCACTAATGAAAGAGAACAAACGCGGTTTTATGAAATAATTCAACTGCTGGAAAATAAAACGGCGGCTGACATAATCAATTTTGTTGACCAGATTGAAATTACGCCCCCTACTCCTTCTATATTGGATGAACCATTAATAAATAACAATCCTCCCTCGTTTTTCAAAAAGAACAGGAAATTTTTATTGATTACGGGTGTCTTACTTATAGTAGGTATATTTTCCCTTGTTTGGTATCGGTATGAAATAAAGAAGAGAGCTTTAGTTGTATTTGCTTCACACGTGGATAAGCGCGTAACTGTAATTCAAAAAAATGACACGTTGCGGTTACAGGCAAGCGATTATATTCCGCCAACCGCAGATACTTCCCGGTTAACATTTATCTGGGATTTTGGCGATGGAAAAATTATTCAGGGTTTCCAGGCAACACATGTCTATAAAGAACTTGATTCTGCCATTGTAAAAATGTCCGTGTCTTCAAACTACTATCATATCGATAAAGTAAGCGATACCTTGTTTGTTGAAGTTTGTAAAACTATACCCAAAATACAGGCATTTAAATTTTTCGACACCCCCAGCGTCGGAAAACGCATGCGTATTGAGGCCGTAATAGACAGTGCTGCAGAAGTGCGCTACTGGCAAATAGATGATTCCATGTTGATAGGTGTTCTATCGCCTGTTATTGAATATACCTTTCAAAACGAAGGGTACCATAAGATTTTACTAGTTGTATTTAGCGATGCCCCCTTGTGCGATGGGTATCGCGATACCACTATTGAAGTAACGAACCATTTGAGAAGGTATTCCCTATCGGTTACTGGCACTAAGCAATTGCCACCACCAGACAAACAGATAAAAAACTGGGTACTGGTAATTGTATGGATCATCGCCGGGTGTTTTACCGCACTGCTGTTTTTGATCTGGAAAAAAAAGAAGAAAGTAGCTTTGTTGTCAAAATCTGGCGGTTTTAAAAAGAATGTATTTGAAGTTCCTTTTCAGGTCAATGACCTGGCCCTGATAAGACCAGGAAAACAGCTGTTCAAAATGCTGCATCTGATGCGAAGGAGGGCCGATGAAGAGATCAGTCAATTAAATATTCCCCTGACGTTACAACGTACCATCCATAATAAAGGTTTAAGCGAACTCGTATTTACTCCCCGGAAGAAATTTCAGGATTATCTGGTACTTATTGATGCCTCGAACCCGCATGGTGTTTTCCCATACCTGTTCGGATATCTAAGCCGTTTAATGAATAAAATGGACGTTCGGGTATCCGCCTATTATTTTGACAGCCAGTTTATATTCCGGAGTTTATTACAATCGGGTGAGCAAATCACCCCGGACCAGCTCATTAATAATCATGCTAATTCCTTATTGATGATCTTAGGCGATGGAGAGTTGTTCTTTTATCTGCTGCTGCCTATGCTTAAGGAAAAATACCGGTCCTTTTTAAATACCTGGGAAAGCAGGGCTTTAATAACCCCATTGGCCCGTAAAGACTGGGGGCTTAGAGAAAAAGAATTGTCGAAATATTTTCTGATCAGCAGTGCCGATGAATACGATCTCTTGCGATTAATTGAGAATGTACATGCGGTGCCCGAAAAACAATATGTAGGTGCGTTGCAATACGGGCAATTGGACCGGAACGCTGATCTTAAAAATATTGAAGAGGCGTTTTCCAAACTGGATGGTTCTTTTAAAGAGCAATGGCTTTGTGCGCTTGCAACTTATCCCAAGTTCCGTTGGGAACTGGTACCGGTATTCGGCCAGGTTTTAGCTAAATTGTATGGTATCGATGCCGGAATTTCTTACGAAGAGGTGTTGGCCATTTGCCGCATTCCCTGGTTGATCATTGGGAATATACCTGCCTCCATGAGACTGGAGTTGTTGAAAAAACTTGAATTGAAAAATGAGATAGCCATCCGCCAGGAATTGATAAAACTACTGGAACAGGCAAGGTTGTCGGGGCAGGGATTTTATTATGACAGCGAGCTGGAGGACCAGTTGCTGATAAATAAATTCATTTTATTTGCCCATGATAAGGTCCTTTTTGAACAATATGCTGAAGAGGCGGTAAGGTTCAGAAAAATGTGGGAAGAAGGACGGGTGCTGGATGTTTCTGTGCGAAAATACCTGGAAAATGATAGGAATGAAAAATGGAAAACGCCTGTACGGTCTAAAGGCCGGTCGGTGCAATTGGCCAAATACTTTGGCCTTTCAAAATTCAATGCTGTATTTTACCGGGCTATTGCCGGCTGTATTATTTTATTATTGGCAGCTGGTTTGTCAGGGTATATGTCTTCATTGGAGCAACCTGCCGGCATATTTTTTAAAGGGTTGTTTACCGCGGCCCCCAATCAACAGGTTACAGTCAGGTATAAACTGGTGAAAGATGTGCAAGGCTGTATTGATCTGGATTCTACTTATATGTACGATGTGGAGGAATATGTGAAAAGGATTAGCATCGGTGAATTTTTGAATGGGGATTTTATGATAGATACCAGTGAATATCCTATTCAATATAATGAAGATTCCGGAACTATTGCTGCACAAATTCCATTACACCTATTCTTCGAAAAGGATTCCCCGGCATATCTTACATTGCGTTTTGGTAATCCTTTCCTTGTAGAAAAAAAGATTTTACTATCCGATTTATACACCAATGGTACCATAGCTATTACTTGTGTGGCTGTTAATGATACGATGAACTCAGTGCCTGCTGATAGTACGGGTAATGTCAGAAAACCAGGAAGAAGGGTCACTACTAAAGTTGTGATACCCAACCCGCCTCCAGTAAATGTAGATTCACAACCGAATGTTAAAACTCAGGACGATTTGATTCAGCGCTCAGATACGGTATCGCGAAAATCAAAATTGACGCCAAGTCTAACAGCTTATGATGTGTTACAGAATATACAGGTACTTGGCAAAGCACGTGATTACGATAATAAGACCAAAAGGTACCTTAATGTCAACTATTCTTTATTTGGAGGATACATTCTGGATAGTATTAAAGCAGTTCGGTATACTTTGCCAGGTAATCGCTCCTCTCAAACGTCAACTACTCCATCAAATAATTTTGCTTATGCTGGTCTACAGAAGACGGGTGTTGATAGTGTGTATGTGCAGGTTTTTTTGAGAAACGGGGATTCATCAGGCCGGGAGCTCATAGAGGTAATTTATGATATCAAACCTCGTATTTATTTGAGTTACCAGGTAGCCGACTCTGCTGAAATACAAGATCTAATAATGCAATTAAAATATCAGCGTTATGAAGTGAAAGCTTCTAGTGTGGCTAAGGTTCCTCAAACATATGTTGGTTATTATTTTATAAAAGATAAAACAGAGGCAGATCAGTTATTGAATGTAATTATGTCCACAGTTTCAGGTGTTTCAAAAGGAACCATCACATTTATAAAAAAAGGTACTGCCAGACCCCAGCATTTTGACATAGGAATACGCACTAATCCCAAGTATAAGAAATATTGATTGCCGCTTATTGTTTAGTCACCACCGTATCATTGGGTAATTTTATGGTATCAGCTTTAATACGAACGTTATTGTTTTTAGGCGGTAACTGGTTCGTTTGCTTTGCAGAGCCAATGGTGCCATTGGCATTGGTTTGATCGTCGGGATTAAAGGTAACGGGCATGGGACTTTTGCAAAAAGCCAGGCAAAGGAAAAACAACCCCAGAAGATATAATACCACTCGTTTCATAGCTGTAACATTTAAGTGAACCTCTTTAGTACTGAAAATTCTGTTCCAGGCATTCGGAATGGGTATTGATGTGTTTATTAACGGTTTATCAGGGACTTAGGGATGCCGGGGTTGATCATAATTGCTACCGGGGGATCAAGAAAAGTGCTAATTTTAATTTATGCAAGTAGTTAGCTCCCACCAGCAGGTGCCCGTGTATGCAATAGAGCCAGATGGGTTAACCGGTAACAGGCGTTTTAAGATGTATAATTTTGAAGGCAGCCTGCCCGACCAGTCGGAACTGCTTATCCCACACCGGAAGAGCCATTACCTGATCGTTTTCATTCGTAATGCCAGCGGCACCCGGCAATGGATTGACATGGAGCCTTACATCCTGCAGGATAACACCATTTACTTTTCAAGCCCTCCTAATATCATCGTAAAGGAAGAATTTAAACAATTGTGGAGCACCGGGATCGCTTTTACGGGTGAGTTTTTGTCGTTTCAGGAAAACGCTGCCCTGAGCCAGCTGCCGATCATTCAAAATCCACACAATTGCCATGAATTGCTGCTCACGAAGGAGGACGTGAATTTTGTAGAGGAAATGATTACGAAGCTCAATGCGGAATACCGGCGCCCCGGTGAATGGCAGCAACAGATGCTGACCGCCTACCTCACGGTGTTGCTTACTTACTTGAGCAGGCTGTACAATGAACAGTTCAGCCATGAAGGTCCTTCAACGGAAAAACTGTTACTAAAGAGGTTTCAGGAAAAGATCAATGCGCATTATCGCGAATTGCATGAGGTGAGCGAATATGCTTCCCAGCTCAATATGTCTGCGGGTCATTTAAGCGAAGTGGTAAAAGTGCAAAGTGGCAAACCGGCTATCAAACATATTCATGACCGGTTGATCATGGAAGCCCGCCGGCTGCTCTTTCATACCAATAACTCTTTAAAAGAAATTTCCTTCGATCTGGGTTTTACCGATGCCTCCTATTTTAACCGCTTCTTCAAACGGGAAACTGGGATAACGCCTGCCGATTACCGGGCCAGCATCCGTAAAATGTCCTATTAAAACCGGTGGATGTGTAACAACCAGGCTGATGTGCCTCTGTAGCTTTGTATTGTTAAATAATAAATTATGAAAACAGTACTGATTACAGGCGCCAACAGAAGCATTGGCTTTGAGACCGTAAGGCAATTATTACAGCAGGGATATTATGTATACCTGGGATGTCGCGACAAACAAAAAGGCCAGCTGGCGGTGGACCAGTTGCATGCGGAAGGGTTGAAACAAGTAGAGCCCATTGAGATCGATGTAGATAATATTGACTCTATAAAATCTGCCCGTAATACTTTGGGGCAAAAAATAAAGACGCTGGATGTACTGATCAATAATGCGGGTATTAGTGGCGGTTCCCCCCAACATGGTTATGACACGGAGATCAACGTTTTTAAACAGGTTTTTGAAACCAATTTTTTTGGGGTTATAGAAGTAACGCAGGCGTTTATTGACCTGTTGAAACAGTCGCCAGCACCAAGGATCGTAAACGTTACCTCAGGTCTTGGTTCGCTCACCCTTCAAAATGATCCAGGCTGGAAACATTATCATGTAAAGCCTGCTTCCTATGTTGCCTCTAAAGCTGCCCTTAATGCATACACTACCGTAATGGCTTATAACCTGCGCGATACGGCATTCAAAATAAATGCGGTTGATCCTTGTTATACCGCTACTGACTTTAACAATCATAGCGGTCCCGGAACTGTGCCGGATGCGGCTGCCCGGGTAGTAAAAGCTGCCACCCTGGGGGCAGATGGTCCTTCAGGACTTTTCTTTAGTGATGACAATGCGCCGGAAACAGGCATTAGTCCGTGGTAAAACAAGAAAGCCCTGCCATGTATAAAAACATGGCAGGGCTTTTTTATATGCGGTGTTTCGCTTACCAAATCCTGAATATTTCCCGGGACCCGGTCAAATACATTTCGTGGTAACCGGCCATTTTTTCTTTCATCATTTTCATCTTTTCTTCATCCTTCATCTGATCTTCCCAGCTTTTTTCATAAGCGGTGAGGTTGTCGAATTTACTTACCATAATAACCCGGTTATACTGACCGGTTACATCGGTCATCACTTCTACAAATTCATCACTGTCGGCCATCATCTCTTTGAAGAGTTTCGCCAGTTTGGAGGCATTACCGGGTTTGCAAACAAAAATGTCGTGTACAACAATCATGGTATTTAATTTTAATATAAAAGGTAGCTTCTTTTTATTACAGTACCATCGCCGGTATGCCTTAAATTTATAATTGAATGGATGAACCCCCATAAAAAGGTGACAGAAATTTCTTTTCCCACCCATAGGGTAAAACTCACACTCATGCGTCTAATAATAAAGCCCTTAATTCAGGACTCATTAATCCGACAAATTGGAACCTAGCGATCTTTTGGTAATAGAACAAATACGGGCCGGTAATGAAACCGCCTTTGATGCCTTGTTTACCGCCTGGTATGGTAAACTACAGGCCTATGCCTTTTCTGTATTGCAAAATGAAACCCTGGCCGAAGAAGCGGTGCAAAACGTGTTCTGTCGCCTGTGGGAAAAGCGCCAGCAATGGCAGGTGCATACCAGCATGAAGGCCTTTTTGTATATAAGCGTGTACCATCAATGCATGGATGGGTTACGTCGCGTAAAACGGGTGCGAAAATACGAGCACCATGTGTTGCAAAACACTGCTGAAGGACTGGCGGCCCCCGCTTTTGGCAAAGCCGAGCTAAATGAGCTGGAAGCCAGGTTGCAGCATGCCCTGTCGCAATTGCCCGATCAATGCCGTGCCATTTTTCAATTAAGCCGCTACGGCGGAATGAAATACCGTGAGATCGCAGAACAGCTTGGGATTTCCATAAAAACGGTGGAAGCCAATCTGTGCAGGGCGCTGAAACACCTGCGTGACCAATTAGCCGATTATTTGTAACTGCCGATGCATCAACCGGCAATCTGACAACCCTCAATTCTTTTTTAATGGACGATCTGTTAATAAAATATATTTTGGAAGAAGCCTCGCCGGAAGAACGCGAGGCAGTAGAACAATGGCTGGCGAAAGATAACGCCAACCGGGCTCACTTTGAAAAATTGCAGACGGTGTGGCAAATGGCTGCTGAACCTCAATTCCCTTCCGGGACCAGAACAGCCGACGCTTTGCAACGGTTAAAACAAACCATTCAGTCGAGACAGACCATCCCTGTAAAACACATGTGGACACGCGTAGGAACGGCGGCGGCAGTGGTAGTGGGCATTGTGGGGGTGGTGCTGGGCGCTTATGTCGTGGTTATAAAACCAAAACCACCCGTTAAAAAAACACCCCCGGTTGTGTTGCCTGATACTATGCGGACTGTTGTGTTGCCAATAGATACGGTGCCAACGGGCGTTACAGATACTGTACCCGTTATAACACCACGTAAAAAGAAAAAGGCAGCACCAGCAGCACCAGCACTACCCGCCCGTCCTAAAAAGAAAGCAGTCCAACCTGTACCGGCGGTAGATACAATGCCTGTTAAAAAGAAAAGCCGCGTTCAACCACCGCAACAGGTTAACCCGGTAAGAAAGAAGAAAGTTGCTCCTGCTGCAAAGGAACCGCCCATCTCCTGACCCGGTTTATATTTTATTACTTATAACATAACCACTATGCAAATAGTAAAAGCATTGCTATGTCTGTTCGTTTTTGCGAACCATTATTTCCCGGCCCACGCACAAATAAATATAGAGAATGATATTGACCGGTTTTTGCAAACCCAATTCAAACCCAACGAAACCGGTGGCGTGGTGTTGGTGGCAAAATACGGTAAGGTGCTTTATAAAAAAGCCTTTGGCCTGGCCGATCTGGAGTTAAATGTACCGGTTAACGATAGTATGATCTTTCAGCTTGCTTCCAATACCAAACAGTTTACAGCAGTGGCCATTCTGCAACTGGTTGAAAACAACAGGTTGCAACTGGAAGATACACTGGGTAAGTTCCTTGCGGGAGTGCCCTGCCCTTTTAGCAGTATAACCATCCGGCAGTTGCTTTCCCATACTTCCGGTTTAACAGAACAAAACGGTGGTATAGTGTGGAATCTAATAAAAGGTAAAAGTATTGATACGTCCATGGTGAAAGCGCTGGTACCTGGAGTAAAGTGGGAATACAATAACAATAACTTTGCGGCATTGGGTTATATCCTTGAAAAAATAACCGGTACCTCTTATGGGGAATATCTTAAAGAACATATTTTTAAACCTGCCGGCATGACCCATTCTTATATGGAGGAGCCAAAGCTGGTCATTAAGAACAGGGCGCATGGCTATGGGTGGGAGAAAAATGCGAATATAAGAGTGGGCGATTTAGTGAATGCCGGCGCTGCAGGTGGTATTCAATCTAATGTAGATGATATGCTCAAATGGACCGAGGCATTACAGGCCAACATCCTGTTGAAACCAGAAACGCTGCAGCTGGCGTTCACCCCCCAGCAATTAAAAGACGGAAGTTTTACCGATTACGGTTTTGGCTGGTATCTGCAGAATTTACATGGGAGCCCTGTATGGCGGCACGGTGGTGGGTCTAACAACCAAACCTCTGAAACGTTGTATTTTCCAAAGGAAAGAGTATATGTGATCATTTTAACAAATACTTCCAATCCCGCCATTCAACTCAGGGCGAAGGCAAGAGTAGTAGCAGGTATAGCTATTAATAAGCCGTATGCTTTTGACGACCAGCCTACCGATAAAAATAAGTTAAAAGTGTATACCGGTTTATATGAAAATGAATTTGGAGAACTGGTGAATATTTGGGCGGAAGGCGGGAAACTGCTATTTCAAAGACCTAATGGCACCAGGTACAAATTAGGTTTCGCTGGTAATGATGAGTTTTTTTTAAACAAAGATTTCTATAGAGTGACTTTCAATAATGATGGTACAGGAAAAATCACCAGTTTAACCTTCAGCAAACTAGATATGAATCCGCTTGTTTGGTTTAAAACCCAAAAGCCGCTGCTGAAACTGGCACAGGACAGAATTCCCGGAAACTTGCTACAAACGTGGTCGGGCAAGTATTTTTTACCGGGCGCCGATACGGTAACTATAACTAACGAAGGCGTGAATTTATTTTATAAAGAAAATGGTAAGGAGCTTTTGTTGGCGGCCAGGGACAGCACCCATTTTTTTGCCTTGAAAGAAGATCTCGCTATAACCTTTACAAAGTATATCCCCGCTTTGACCATAACAAAAAATAGTAAAAGCAAGCAATATGTGAAATTGTAGGAACGGCAATGTGGTCAGGATGCTGCCCGCTTAACTTTAAGCTGATAAAACAAATACCATGTTATCAGCTAAAATTTTACCCCTGTTTATTACGGTTAGTAGTTTTGCCGTAATCTGTTGTCAAACAAAGCCCGGGGTGTCTGCCCGGGAAATAAATGGACAATTAAACACCATTCAGCAGGAATTTGACCGGGGCAACTTCAGAACCTCGTTAAACAGGATTGCCGCATTAAAGGATAGTGTTGACAAACTATCTGCCAACCTGGTTTTAAAACAACGGGTGGCATTGGTGCAGGCTGATATGCAGAACATGTATTCACTTTGTTTTGCCACTGCATTTGATACGGCAAAACAGTATGCCACGCATTTGTTCATTAATGCGGCAGTGGTCCCCGACTCATTAAAGGCTGCCGCCGGTACTACTACCGGGTTTCATCTTTATCTGGCGGCCCTGTTAAAGGGAGAGCCTACAATGGATTCGGCGCTCGCGCTTTTTAATTCTTCGAACAGGCTCTATGCAACGTTGCAGGATAAGGCCGGCGAAGCGCTCACGAGTTTTTATATCGGGCTTTGTTACGAGAACAACACCGACAGCACAAAAAATGATCTGGGTGTGGCGGAAGGTTATTATCGCAAATCGCTGGCACTTGCTACTCAGGCCGGGGACGGGCGCACCCAGTCTTATGCCCGTCGTCACCTGGCCGGACTATATTTCGACAAACACCAGATAGACAGTGCGCTTGGGTATGCGTACGAATCGTACCAGCTGCGGGAACAGACAGGTTGGTTCGTGTTGCGTCCTTTCAGCCTATCACTTATAGGTGATTTTTATCGGGTTAAAAACCTCGACAGCGCAAAAAAATACCACACCCTTGCCTTGCAGTCTGCACAGGGTTTTGGCTATCCCGGCGCTATTGCCTACAATCAGCAGGCACTGGCTACTGATGACAGCCTATGGCGTTCACAAAAACGTATTACCAGCCAATAAGACGCTTATGGGTTCATTCTGGCAAAATATTCGGCAATGGTGTTGTTATTGACGTTGGCCCTGTCTTCGCTCATGCCGAATGTCAATTCCGTTTTTCCGTCCTTTAACTGTTTGAATATTGATTCAATGAACTCGCTCACCGGTGGAAATTCATTGTGTATGCCCGGGCCGCCCAGGTCGGTATTCAATGCCGGTGGAATGATCTCGATCACTTCCACGTTCGATGTGCTTAATTGATGCCGGAGCGATAGGGTGAATGAACGTAAAAATGCCTTCGTGGCGCAGTAAACAGGCACTTTTGACAAAGGAATAAATGCCAGTCCTGATGACACATTCATAATGGTATTTAAGGACTTCAGGTTCAAAAACATTTTGGAGAGGTGAACCGGCGCCGTAACATTTATTTCAATTTCATCATGCGCTCTTTCATAGAAGTCGTCATTGGTAATGTTCATCCAGTTTTGAATACCGGCATTATTCACGAGCACATTCAGGTCCGGATGATTCTCCCCAACCCAGTTAAACAGGTTTATACGTTCCACTTCATTTGCCAGGTCACATACCCGGGTAATAACAGCAGGGAATTTATCGGTAACCTCTTTTAGGGCCGATTCCCTTCTGCCACAAACAATAACTGTGTTGCCTTCTTTTACAAATCTTTCCGTTAGCCCCAGGCCAATTCCACTTCCCCCGCCGGTGATCAAAATTTTGTTCTGTGTTAATTTCATTGTTGTAAAGTTTGGGAAGTAAAATTACCTGAAATGGGCGGTTGGGCAATTAATTATAAGGCCAGTGGCTAATAATTTCTACAATTCCTGTTAACAAACGATGGCACTTTAATTGTGCGCTTACCTTATTTATCATTTACATATCTGGATATGAAAAATATAAACGCCTGGGAAGAACAGGCCAAATTGCTTCGCAAATGGAGTCTTGTATCAACAACAGCAGCAGGCTCAGGACACCCCACTTCCTGTTTATCGGCGGCGGATATTACGGCCGTTCTGTTCGATAAATATTTTACCTACGATGTGTCGAACCCATTAAATATTTATAACGACCGGTTTGTACTTTCCAAGGGACATGCCGCTCCCCTGCTCTATGCCCTGTTTGGAATGAGCAATGCCTATGACCTGAATGAATTAAAAACTTTACGAAAGCTTAACAGCCGTTTTGAAGGACACCCGGTGCCCAAGTACAGATATGCAGAAGCGGCTACCGGTTCGCTGGGTCAGGGGCTTTCTGTAGGGGCCGGACTGGCATTGGCAGCTAAAAGAGAAAACCTGCCTTTTACCACTTATGTGTTGTGTGGCGACGGTGAACTGGCCGAAGGTCAGGTGTGGGAAGCTGCCAACTTTGCATCATATCACCGGTTGAATAACTTAATAACTATTTTAGACATCAACCGCCTGGCGCAAAGTGGAGAGACCATGTTCGGTCACCACATGAATGAATATGAACAACGGTTTCGCGCATTTAATTTCAGGGTATTCACCATTGATGGACATAACTATGAACAAATAGACCAGGCTTTTGAACAGGCCCATAGCCATGCAGGCCAGCAACCGGTGGCTATTATTGCCAGGACCGAAAAAGGAAAAGGGGTTTCTTTTATTGAAAATAAAGAGGGCTGGCATGGGAAAGCTTTAAAAGAAGACGAGTTGAAAAAAGCCCTGGATGAATTGGGGCCCATAAATGACAATGCCCGTTTTGAACTGCGGAAACCTGAACAGACCCAAATTGCGGCTACAGATTCACAAATTAATACCGCGGTAAAACTTGATTTTGATACCAACAAATCATATGCAACACGCGAAGTGTTTGGAGAAGCATTGGCGCAGATCATCCAACACATACCAACCCTGTATGCACTGGATGCTGATGTAAAGAATTCCACTTTTACCGAAGACGCGTTAAAAGTTACCCCGCAACGTTTTGTGGAATGTTTTATCGCAGAACAGAATATGGTCTCTGTAGGGGCTGGTTTATCCCGGATCGGTAAGATCCCGGTTGTTGCCACGTTTGGCGCTTTTTTCATGCGGGCTGCCGACCAGATCCGTATGGCCCGGATCTCTGAAGCCAATATAAAATTTGTAGGATCGCATGTGGGCGTTTCCATTGGGGAAGATGGTCCATCGCAAATGGCATTGGAAGATATTGCTTTCTTTGGGGCCCTGCCCGATACAGTTGTTTTACAACCTTGTGAAGGCATATCTGCTGCGAGCCTCGTAGCCCAAATGGTTGCACATACCGGTATGGTATATATGCGTACCCTTCGCCCAAAAACAAAATTATTATACAAACCCGATGAGGAATTTGCTATTGGCGGTTCCAAGATCGTGCGGCAGTCGAACGATGACCTGCTTACCGTAGCGGCTTCGGGTATTACGGTGTATGAAGCGCTGGAGGCAGCTGAACTGCTAAAACAGGAAAATATAAACATCCGGGTGGTAGATTGTTATTCCGTAAATCCCGTTGATCGGCAAACCTTACTCGATTGTTTGAACAGTACCCGGTATAAAATTATTGTTACCGTGGAAGATCATTTTGCGCATGGTGGTTTGGGTGATTTTATTACAGCAGCCGTTAGTGCCGAAGGTGATTATGTAGAAAAGATGGCGGTAACAAAGATCTCCCAGTCGGGCAAACAGGAAGAACTGCTGAAAGATGCCGGTATCGATGCAGCCAGTATTGCGGCCAGGGTAAAAAAACTGGTGCGGTCGAATGAAATGGCCCCTGCCCATGCATAAGGGCGACAGACACAAAACTTATAACCCTCCCGACTTTAGTCGGGAGGGTTTTTCGTATAACAGTAATTATCGTTACTATGGTGAGTCGGACCATTCACGTTCATTTTATATCGATTCAAACTACCACATTTACACTTATGATGAATGGATGTTCGAAGGCGAAAATGGGGCGGCTGACATTGAAGCCGGGCCGGTTAACGAAATAACGATCAACAGCAAAGGTGTATTCACCACAAAAGTGATAAAAAAGCAACGACCGCTGAATTAGGCGCATATTTCTTAATTTTGAAGGGAATATGACCACCGGATTTGATACCTATATACGCTCGCGAATTTCCCTGGATGATGCCGCTATTGAACAGATCGTTTCGGCAGCAAAAGCTATTTCCCTGCAGCGGAATGAAACGCTGTTGCAACAGGGACAGATATGCCGGCATAAAGTGTTTATAGTAAAAGGACTGTTGCGCATTTATGGTATTGGCGCAGATGGCAGCGAACATATTTTACACTTTGCCCCGGAAAACAATTGGGCGGTGGATCCTCAAAGTTATCATCAGCAATCGCCTTCACAATTTACCATTGCTACAGTAGAACGAAGTGAGGTATTACTCTGGGCCAAACCCGATTTTGATCGCCTTTTACAGGAGATCCCCGAACTGAACATGCTGTCTGGACAATTGGTTGCCAGCAGCCATTTCAACAACCGGCAGCGGCTTTTTACCACCCTTAGTTCAACACCGGAAGAAAAATATGAAGATTTTGTACGCAGCTATCCCGACCTGCTGGCACGTCTTCCTTTGCACATGATTGCCGCTTATTTGGGCATTTCACTGAAAACCCTCACCCGCCTCCGGCACGCACAGGTACGTCGTTGATTGAATTATGGTCAAATGACCACATTTTCCCAAATAGGTTGACTGAATTTTGTATCCATAAAATCAAGTCAATCATTTATGCGAGTATTTGTTACAGGAGCTTCCGGTTTTGTAGGCTCCGCAATCGTTAAAGAACTCTTGCAGGCTGGCCACCAGGTGCTGGGACTGGTACGGTCTGACAGTGCTGCCGAAGCAGTGAGCAAATCTGGTGCAGAACCTTATCTGGGCAACATCGAAGACCTGGAGAGCTTACAAAAAGGCGCTGCTCAATGTGATGCGGTTATTCATACTGCCTTTAATCATGATTTTACCCGTTTTAAAACCAGTTGCGAACATGACCGTAAGGTGATACAGGCATTAGGTATGGCCTTAGTCGGAACTAATAAGCCATTGGTTATTACCTCAGGTATAGGCCTGTTAAACTATGGTCGCCTGGTATCTGAAAACGACAGACCTGACGGCTCCAGCGCTAATCCGCGTGTAGCTACAGAAGAAGCTGCCCTTGCTGTAAATGAACAAGGTGTAAATACGTACATCGTAAGATTACCGCCTACAGTACATGCAGCCGGTGATCATGGTTTTGTTCCCTACCTGATTAGCATCGCCAAAGAAAAAGGCCAATCTGTTTATATTGGGGATGGTAATAATCACTGGCCAGCCGTTCATCGGTTAGATGCGGCCGTTTTATACCGCCTGATCGTAGAACAACAGCCTGCACAAAAAGTGTATCATGCCGTAGCTGAAGAAGGTATTCCCTTTAAGCAGATCGCTACCGTTATTGCGAATGGATTACAGCTTCCTGTTGCAAGTAAAGAGGGGACGGATGCAGAAGCCCATTTTGGCTGGTTCAAGCATTTTGCTTCAATGGGGTGCCCGGCTTCGAGTGAGCAAACCCGTGCAATAGTAGGTTGGAAGCCCGTGCACGCAACATTGTTTGATGAGCTGGTGCCTGGGATTTATTTTTAAGGCAATGGTTCGCCTTCGCTAAAGCTACGGCGACCGAAGGGGAAAAGGCAGAGATAGCTTGTCAACTCGGTAACGGTTCAGCTTATCTCTGCCTTTATCAATGAAAAGACCCGGGTCGGGTTAGTGATGTATGCCGTGAAAAATGGCTTGCTTAAGCCATAGTATCTTCTCAAAAGGTCAGCAGTTTTGCCTGCTCAGGAAAGATCATTTTTATATGCAATGGATTATATGCTTTTAGTTGCGTATGGATCATTTGTTCCCTGTTGCCGCCGGGTTTAATATGTGTGATCACTACTGGAAAATTATTCAAAGTTTCTGTGCCGGCGAGCGATGCCAGTGCTTGCAATTCGGACATAAGCCAGTGAGGTGTGAGATGCCCGAATAATTGTTTATCTGCCTGTTCATTCGGGAACGAAACTTCAATAAACAGCGCTTTTAATTTTTTAGCTTTCAATAAAGGCGCTACCTGTTGCCATAACTGGTACATTTTATCGGAGCGCTCTACCGAATCAGCGCCAGTATCGCCGAGGTACAATACATATGCTTCATTATGCCGCACCAGGAATGCTGTACTTTCATAGGGATTGGAATGACTGAGCGGGAAAGCCGTTACCTGCATAGTGGTATTTTCCAACGGTGTTTCGGTACCTGGTGTAAGTGTAGTATAATGATATTTACCCAGGGCTGGTTTATCTCCTTCATTGGCAAAGTTGGCCCAGCTTTTCCAGGTGAAATATTTGTCTTTTAGTATGCCTAAACAATAGTCAAGCCCATAAATGGCCTTGGTACTATCATCCGGCGAATTGATGACCATGCCCGCCAGGTGATCGAGGTGTGCATGCGAAATGAGATAGCCCTTTATGTATTTCTTCAATACGTCGGTGGCATTGCCGGTTAATAATTTTGCCTGGATGGCCTTTTCAATCCCATGATGCAAGGTGCCGGCGTCGAGGCATACAAAAGCATCACTGCCTTGCGGTGCGATCATGTATGCCGACAGGTTGCTTTCGTCTATACCGCCTTTTACTCCTAGTGGAATGACTTTGAAAGAAGTTTGGGTAAATGAAAGATTACAAAACAGTATGCAGGCTATCAGGGTAACAAATACATGCTTCATGGTGTAAAGCTAGCAATAATTCTAAAGATTCAATCTGCCCCTCCTATCTCCGGGGATAAAGGAATAATGCTATTCGTTACCCGTCATTATTTTTGAGATCTCTTCACTATGAGCTACTCCCATTTTATCAAGGGTTTTCCGGATCCTGTGCTCAAACTCATTGTGCAATTTTCTTATTTTTATTAATTCTGTTTTCAGTTCTTGTTCAGAAATAGAGACCATTACCTCAAAATCTATACCAGCTGAAGGACCTGGCTCAACGTAAGTTGAAAATTCAACACTTCCATTCATTCTTCTGTAATAAACCAGGGGATGCCCGATCCATAGATGATGCCATTGGTTTTCGTCCGAACCGGAAATCTCTTCCCACCCCAAAATGTTCCCAACATCACCACAGCATTGCGGTTCTATATATAGTTTGGTGTTTTCTTTTAAAGCTATTCCCCCATCCATTTTGTATGCATCTTCAATTGGCGATTCCATGTCATTAAGCTTAAGCATTAATATTTCTTCCAGTTCGTCGTCATTGATTGTTTCAATATTAACCAGGTGAGATGTTTTTCTAATGGGTTCTAAACGCCCGAGGTTTTTTTCAGAAAGACAATTTTTCCAGTATTGATACCATTCTTCTGGTAATTCATAATGGCTCCCATTGGGCATGTCATATTTCTCATTAGCCAGGTTATAGGGGGGTATCTCAATTGTGTGTATTAGTTGCATTAGTTTTGCTTTAGTTAAGCAGGCCGCTGCTATTATACGCTATTCTTCTTCAGGTTTTATCAATCTGCCTGCATTTTTTCAATTATTTACAATAAACGCCTGTCTAAATAGCCCTTTCATAAAGTCCAGATAGCCCTCCCTGCTCCATTAAATTAGACAATACTTTTGTTCCTTAACTTTTACATAATGAAAGCTATTTTGCTGGAACAACACGGTATCGAGCACTTACAATTAAGAGACATACCTATGCCAACCGTAGGGGAAAATGAAGTGCTGGTAAGAACGACAGCCGTGGCGCTTGAGTTTCATGACCTCATTGTGGTAGAGAACCGGATACCTTTTGGCATTCCGCTTCCTCATATTCCGGTTACGGAAGGAGTTGGTATAGTAGAAAATGTGGGTAGTAAAGTAACGCGTTGGAAAAAAGGCGACCGGGTTATTATTCCCTTTATTGCCCGCTGGGAAGCAGGGAACAATACCCCCTATAACGATCAATGGCGTACCGGTTTTTCCCGCCCGGGGTTGTTGGCTGAATATACCATTCAACCTGAAAATACGCTGGTGAGTACGCCTAATAATCTTACTGATGAAGAAGCGGCTCCCCTATCTATTGCCGGGTTAACAGTATGGACTATCCTCGTTGAGCAGGCAAATATCAGGGCCGGACAAACTATATTGGTGCAGGGCAGCGGTGGTGTTTCGCTGTTTGCCTTGCAAATAGCGAAATTATTCGGCTTAAAAGTTATTGCTACTACCGGTAGCAAGGAAAAAGAAAAGAGGTTGAAAGCACTGGGCGCCGATGAAGTGATCAATTATAAAGATTTCCCCGGCTGGAGTAATGAAGTTAAGCGGTTGAATAGTGGTATTGGTGTAGATGTTACATTGGATGTAGCCGGACCGGACACTATTGAACAAAGTATTCTTGCTGTAAAACAGCATGGCTTTGTCGGGTTGATCGGTTTAATGACCGGAACCAAACTGACCATCGATCTGATCCCGTTGATCACAAACTATGTGCGTTTGCAAGCGTATTCAGTTGGGAATGCACAGGAACTGCAAGGGCTGGTGAATGCTATTGAAAAGAATGACCTGAAGCCGGTTATTGATAGTGTTTTCCCAATGGAAAAGATACAGGATGCTTTCCACCGGTTTAAATCGGGTCAGGCATTTGGAAAAGTGATCATTACCCTTTAAAATAATTCGCCCAGGTTTACAAAGAATCCGCGGGAGCCGTTTTGACCAAAGCCGTAGTCTATACATAAATTGGCGCCGGAAACTTTGTTGAGCTTTATCCGCAAACCAACCCCATACCCGGGAAATACTTTGTTATAGGCTGAAGAGATATCGTCAGAAAAATGTTGCAGGTTTATGAATGCAACACCGCCAATTAAACCATTGTTGGTAATGCCGAAGCGATATTCGGTCTCAAAATAGGACATGGTCTTTCCCCTGAAGCGACCCTGGATATAGCCACGGCCGGTGTTATAAGTATCATCCCAGCCCGTGCTGGGCATCAATAAATAGGGAGAAGTGCCGCCAGTTACAAACCATTCCATCCACCAAAAAGCCAATACATTCTTCGAGTTTTGAGGAAAATGAAGATATTTCCGGGCATCGATCAACACTGAGTGCCAGGTGCTGTCGCTTCCAAATGCTTTGGGATTGTAGCGGTAAGCAACGTTGAAATAGAGGCCTTGTTGGGGATTGATCTGATTAAGCCGGGTGTCATATAACAAACGAAATACAACCCCGGATGCGGTTTCTGTTGTACCTAATTTATTGGTCAACTGGTCCTTTAGATTGTCAGATAACGAATCAATGGGCTTGATGTTCCAGAGCTTATCAAAATAATAGCCCAGACCAACATAAAAGTTATGACCCAATGCTTTCATCACCGTCTGGTGCACTTTAATGGCTGAGTAATCTATAGTGATACCCTGATTGGGGTCCGCTTCGCCGCCCAGGCCATAAATGACCGAAGGATATTTGATAAACCTGAAATCGGTAATAATATTATAGCGGTTGCCTTTTGTCCAGCTGTTTATCTGGAAGGGAATGAGTACCTGTTTCTTTTGCGAATAAGTAAGATTGGTAGTGATGCTGGAGATCTTGGTGTCTTTTGCCGTATCGGTATACCAGGCCATATTGGCGCTTATGATGCCGGCAAATCCTGTTTGCAGGGTATAGCCAACAGCTGGCACAATTGAAAAATGTTTGCGGGTATCTTTTTTCAATCCAGTATCTGGCAATACAGGTGCGTGCCGGTGAAACAGGTGATTAAACACATCACCCATATCTTTTTCAGGGGCCTTGGCTGGAATACTGTCAGAGGGATTTTGAGGAGGCTGTTTTTCTAATTCAGGGATCTGAGCGAAATTTTTATGAACCAACACTATCACCAGTAACAATAATATCAGCTTTTGTATCAAAAGTCGGCAATTTAGGTAATGACGGTTTAAACCCGTAATATTATTACAATTCTATATAATAGCCGTGCCAGGTTAAATGTTTTAACCGGAACTTAACCACATCAGACGATCATTATGGGATAAACATGCGTTTGTGGAGTAATCGCTACAAGGAGGTGCGTGTCCAAGTTTCCGTTCTTCCTAATAAGGAGATACCGATATAGCCCCTTACTTTCAGGATATTGTTATCTTTTAATGAGATGTTGCAACTATAGGTATTGCCGCTTTCCGGGTCATAAATTTTACCCCCACTCCATTCATCAGTTTCAAACCTGAAATTATTCAGGATCACCAACCCGATGATTTCCCGGTTGCGTTTTGTTTCATCCGGGTTTTTGCTGTCTAACCGGGCAACGCCATTAGCTGTTGGATTTTTCAACCAGACTATTTTTCCGTAATAAACCTTCCCCTGTTTGTATACATTGATCTTTGCTGACTCTTTTCCGCCGGTAAGCCAGGTACCAATAATGGCATCTGCTTTTGTTTGCGCTGTAAGGTGAATGCTGGATAATACTAAAATGAGGGTGAGTAGTTGTTTCATTTTTTTAAAATAAAAGTTCGTATGCCTAACCAAATCGGGAAAATCCTTGGTTGAATTCAAGTTTGTCGCCTCCAACCTTGATTAACTTATCTTTTAATTCACCTGATACGAATATATGGCCGTTGTAATGCCATACCTTGGGTCCATTATAATTTTCTGTATGAATAGAATGGATATCGATCTTGTTTTTAATAATAAGTTCAATGTAATTGGTTACCCTTGTTTGAAACTGACGGTCTACTATTTTTATTTTTTGAATAGTAACCTGGTCAGGTAACTGACGGAAGATTTTTTTATACCTGTTATCTACTATAGAATAGATTCCGCCAGTTAAAAGAGAACTGTATTCCCCGTCCTGAGTAACAGTAAAGGTGGTTTCATTCGAACGCCAAAGCCCCAATGATGTATGATTTTTATTAGTTACATTCCAGATATCGCCAGAAAAGCGCTTTACGTACTTTAATTGCATTTTTGTTTTAACTATATTCGAAGTAAACATATTGAAAAATCAGGTAGTATGCTACAAAACCGGGTAGATCCATTGGGGGAAATTATAAGAACGCCGGCCCGAGGCGCCTGGATGGGTAATCGTGGCCTGCTGCACAACGATCAGCAGGAGATCGTAAGACCCTTTCGGTTAATGGCCTGGATAACCTGTGTGTTGGCATTTAAGGCCCGGAAACGGGTTGTAATGTCGCCTGGTCTATATACCGAATTGTTCTTTCTGGATGAAGCCACTGCTTTTTCAGCAGGTCACCGGCCTTGTAAAGAATGCAGACGGGAAGATCATTTGCGGTTTAAGAAATACTGGCTGTTGGGGAATCCCGATTATCATTTCAATGAGAAAACCAGTATTGCGGAAATTGATGCTGTCCTGCACCGGGAACGCCTGGGCGCTGATAAGTCCAAACGGACATATCAAAGTGATCTCGATCAGTTGCCCGATGGTACATTCATATTGCTTGATGAAATGCCTTTTTTAATAAAAGGCGATCAGTTGTACGCATGGACAGCTGCAGGTTATGATGCCGGTATTGTCAAGCCAGATAAAATGGAAGTTACTGTTCTTACTCCTGCTTCAATTGTAAATACGTTTAGGGCTGGTTACATTTCCCATATGGCTCTATAGTATTATCTCCAAAACATGATGAACGATATTATCCAGATTGTTGCAATGATCGTTAAGGCCTGATAATAACTCCACCATTCACCAAGATCAGTTTCCTTTTCATAATTAGCTAAACTAAAGAAGGCGCCAATTACTGGGATCCAATATATTAGTTTATTAGTCATGAACTTATTGTTACCTACTAAAGATACGTTATTTTATTGGTTGTTCACAAAGTTGTATCTTTTTGTTAATGAGTGTCTTATCGGCTGTTGAGTGAGTCAGTGTCAATGCATTATTAAAATGTGCAATAGCTTTTGTGTTGTCGATACTCATGTATAATTCACCCAAAAGGGAATGGTATAAATGATTGCCTGTTAAGTTTATCTTTTCTGCTTCTATGATCGCTTCCTTTTTAGTACGTGCTTTGGCAAGCGCGTATGTTCTGTTCAATGCGGCAATGGGTGAATATTCAATAAGCAACAGGTGATTGTATAGCTGTAAAATATTCTCCCATTTATTGACTGTATCGGCTTTGATCGTATGCCAGTAAGCGATACCCGCTTCCAGGTGGTATTTTGAAAGGGTATCCCCCTCCGAGGCCTGGTTTAAAAAATACTCTCCCTTTTCAATCAGTTCCTGGTTCCATCGGGCGGTATCCTGGTCCTGGTATAAAACTATTTCTCCCTGCTGGTTTAATCTTGAGTCAAATCTTGAGGAATGGAAACACATCAGGGAAAGCAAGGCATTGGCTGCCGGTTTGTTCAATTGCTCATTTTCAATAAGCATATAGGTTAGCCTCATTGCTTCCAGACAGAGGTCTTTACGCAAGGTAATGTCCTGACTGGCGGAATAATAACCTTCATTAAAAAGGAGGTATAATGTCATTAAAACGGCAGGTAAGCGGTCGTTTATCTCTGTAGTGGTTGGTTGTTCAATTTTTATTTTTTCGATCCTGAGTTTTTCTTTTGCCCGTTGCAGCCGTTTGTAGATAACCGTTTTATTGGTGAGAAAGGCGGAGGCAATTTCATCGACCCCAAAACCGCAAAGCAGGTTTAGTGCCAGGCCAATTTGTGCTTCGGGAGCGTTACAGGGATGGCAAACCACAAACATCATCGCCAACTGGCTGTCATTGATATTTTTTACCGACAGATCGATCTCTATTTCTTCTGAAGTGGTGGTGGTGTATTTTATTTCTTTCGAGATGTTTTGGGCAAACAGCGTATTGCGTTTTAAATAATCTTTCGTTTTGTTTTTGGCAACTGTGTATAGCCAGGCCGCGGGATTTTCGGGAAGTCCTTTCAGTCCCCACAATTCCGATGCTAACAAAAACGTATCGCTTACAATGTCTTCTGCAATTTCAATATGGTCTATGCCAAATAATTTACAGAGCACAGAAACTATTTTTCTGTATTCAGTCCTGAATAAATGCGGTATGAGTGCTGTTTGTTCCATAGAAGAAATGGTGACCTGTAAGGTACGCATTCGGGTCTTGAAATATCAGACTGTTTATGCGTTCCCCGATAAATCGGGGCAGGCTCTTACAGGTCAGCTCCATCGGTTCAAATTACAATACACTGATCTCTCTTATTTCTACATTTCCACCTGCAGCCAGAATGGGGCAGTCTTTTGCCAGTTCTGTTGCTTCCTCTTCTGTATTGGCTTTTACAATGCTATACCCAATTATCGATTCTTTTATCTCGGAATAAGGTCCGTCGGCAATTACATTCCCGGGGTTTAACACTTTGCCTGTAAGCATCAACCTGTTTCCCCGGTCGGTTAATTTGTTTTGTGCAGCAATACCTCCGATCCAATCCATCCAGCGTTTGGTGTTTGCCTGCATTTCTTCTGGTGAACGTTTGGGCATGGCAGCGATATCAGTTCTGAATATTAACAGGAAATCTTTCATTGTATTTAAATATTAATTGTTTGAAATGTTATAACTGAAGATAGAACGAATTTAATGGTTGCTTGTGTAATGGATAATATGAGTGCCGTTTTTTAATTGCTGGCTGTCCTCATATTTTAACGAACGGGTAGTGTCCAGGTTCACCCTGTCGAACAACCGGATCTCACCGTTGCCGGCAATGATCGGATGAATGCAGAAGTAATAATCATCTACCAGGTCCATGGCTGTTAAAGAGGCTACCAACCCCAGACTGCCTATCGTAAGCAACCCCTTTTTGTCTTTCTGTTTATAGGTGTTGATCTCTTCTGCCTCTACCGTGGTGACTATTGTTGAATTGTTCCAGGTAGTTGTTTTCAATGTCGATGAATAAACAGCCTTGTGAATGTTATGCAACGCTTTGGCCATCTTTACCCGGTATTCCGGGGTGTTTTTATCTTCCAGTCTGGGGGGCCAAAGGCTCTGGAACAGTTGGAATGTATTGGCGCCATAAGCTACCGTGCTGGTCTCAGCCAGTAAACCATGTACAAATTCATAAAATTCAGCATCGGTATTGACATATTTACCATCCGCAAACCCATCGGCGGTGAGGTTGATCATGCATATTACTCGTCCCATTAGTTATAATTTACAGTGTTAAAAACTAATGACGATCGATTGTCGGGGATTGGACAGGTTTGGGAAACTTTTTTTGAAACGGCCCGGTCGCTGCTAAAGGATTCCCGGAACATTTTCCAGCCGGCTGGGGTTTTCTTCCAAAGGACCTGGAATTTGCCATTGTCAAAAAGCTGGTTGTCGGCGCCATAGGTTTCCCAAAAACCTATTTCGGTAACATATTCTATGCCATCGCCAAATACGTCAATCGTAATAAACCGGCCATTCCTGAGGCCAAATTTGTTATAGGCTATATTGAATATTTCATGGGGCGCCTCCTGGCCGCAAAGAGTGGGCATATGGGGGATCATGATCCAGCAATCTTTTGTGTACCGGTCGATCAATAAGGCGGAGTCGTTTTTGGCGAATGCCTGGAAATACAGTTCATTACTGGCGGCTATTGCCTTTTTAGCTTCCTGCAGGTTTTTGTCGGCCGGTTGCTGCGCCATGCTGCTAAAAAACAAAAGTGACATCAGCATGCATTGCCCTGATGTCACTAACATTATTTTTTTCATTAGTTATAAATTGTAGGTTTAAAAACTAATGACGATCGACTTTACCGGATTGGACAGGTATACTCAATTATTTTTAGGCGATCTTAACGGTGTTGCGGTCCACCCAATAGGCCAGCAACACAAACAACCATTGGAACTGGGCACTCCAGGCCAGGGCGTTCTCACTTTCAGGCGCCGGGCCCCAAAAGCTGGAAAGTTGTACCAAAATAAACAGCGCGATCAGTACGCCAAAAATTATTTTGCCTAATACATTTTTGAAATGAACGCTGCGGAGATATAACACGATGCCTGTCACAAATAGGATCACTTCTATAATGATCTCCACTACCGGTGAACCCCACAATCCTAACCCAACATGGGTTGAATGATTGGTTGGCAATAAAGGCAGGTCACCAAAATGTACCAGGAAATCCAGCGCCCAATGACTGAATACCGCCAGCGCCATTATAATGGCATTCCTGCGGTTCTTTTTTACCAGGTAATAAATGCCGCCAAACAGTAATGACCAGCCTATAGCGCCTAACAGGCTGTGTGTATAAGGGTAATTGGTAAACTCCAGGATGCGGTTGCCGCTGAGTTCAGGATGTATAGTAACGTTTTCTATGTGTAACAGCAAAAATGTTGGCCAGATGAGGTCCAGCAATTGTACTGCAATAAACAAAGTTCCCAGAGAGATCACGGGTGCGGTCTTTTTTAAACCCATTCCCAGGCCGAAGTGTCCTATAAACATGTGTCATTTGATTTAGAACTCAAATGTCATGGAAAAGGAAATGGGACCGCTTGACTTATGTCAAGAACTTATTCTTTTCCGGATCCGGCTGAGGGTTTCGGGCGACATCCCCATCATGGAGGCCAGGTATTGCAACGGCACTTCATTAAAAAGGGAGGGATTGTAATTGAATAGCCATTTGTAGCGGTCCTCTGCGCTCATTGACAACAGGGAGAATACGCGCTGTTCCATAAAGATAAAACAGCGTGCTATAAACAGTTTTTCCAGCTGGTGCCATTTAGGAACGGTTTTCTCCAGAGCATTATAATCGGTCCTGTTAAGGGTATAACAGTCACAATCGGTCAGCGCCTGGATATAGCAGCGGGAAGCATCATTAAACAGCATGCCGGCCAGATCGGTGATGAAACCTCCTTTGTCTGCTATCCACTGGGTAATTTCCTGGCCATTGTCATCGATCAGGTAAACGCGCATGAGCCCTGAGCGTAAAAAGCTGAGGGAATTACAGATTTTACCAGGCTTTAAATAGAAATCGCCCTTTTGAATGGTTTGGGGTTGAAAAAAGGAAGCTACCTGTTGAAGGTCTGTGCCGGTAATATTCCAAAATGAAGTGATATAGGATTCCAGTTCATTCATGTGGGGAACCAATTATTTTGTAAACCCCAAATTTAATATAATGACCTGTAAGGTGCATCATCTGAGCTTGCCATAGTAGCGGTTTGAATCTGACAGGTCTGGGTCGAAAATATGAAAAGACCTGTCAGGACCGCATTAACCACCTGATTGTTCAAAACCCGATGGCGGACCTTACAGGTCTTTTTTTCATACTACATTTTATCTTTCACTACGCTGTTGATAAACTCTTCGATATTGGTATAGCCATCACCATCGTGGTCTTTTACTGCATCTGTTGCGTCTTTGGGATTTAACTTATGCGCAATTTCCCAGGCGTCAGGCATCCCATCGTTGTCACTGTCTTTGTACGGCGTCCCTTTGTATTCAGGATAACCACCTACCTGGCTGGGATCGGTGATGATCCCTTTTTTATAAGAATCAACCGGTAAACGCTGGTGTACATATTTTTCACCGGGGTGTGTTAGAATACCCCCTTCCGTATAATAGATCTTGTTTTCTTTCACCTGTTTTACAATACGCGCGTCAACCGCATCTCGTTTGGGCAGGGTGGCACCCACATGCTCGAGTACATAGTTATAGGCTTGCTGAGTCGGCATAATGGTGATCTTTGGCATGGGGAATGGCTGGTCAACCCGGATCTTTGAAGTGAACTCGCCGCAATCGGCTAATTCACGTACCTGTACCCCACCAGCCCAGTTGTCTTTGGTAACTGCATCATTGCCTTCCATGATATTACCGTGTACATAGGCTTTGCCGAAATCATTCGGATGTTCTTTGTCCCGGCTTGATTCCGGTTTCAGGATCCGATGACCGATCGGCTGGTCTTTTGGAGTAATGGGACCAGGTTTAAAATAGTTGTTGATAAAGTTGAACAACGATTTTTCATCACCACCATCGGCGCTGCGGTTCCACCAGTTGTATACAACGTTGTTGGCGA
Organism: Niastella soli; assembly: GCF_017742245.1. Classification (GTDB taxonomy): domain Bacteria; phylum Bacteroidota; class Bacteroidia; order Chitinophagales; family Chitinophagaceae; genus Niastella; species Niastella soli. Next base: position 376,591 of record NZ_JAGHKO010000024.1, on the reverse strand, counting down.
AGTTAAAGTCGCCATCCATCCCGATCGATGGACTGCGGCTGATATTGCTCGACCACAGGTTACGCATAAACGCGCTGTTGTGTCCGCCAATGGTACTGCCAAAGGCATGGTTATAGGTATCGAGCGCTTCCGAGAAAATACAGTTGGACATAGTGATGTTCACGGTTGGTAATTTCTCGGGTTTGGAACCATCGCCTTTATCGTATACGTGACGGTACATGCTCATATTCTCATCGAGCCCCCAGCTGGCCGAAACGTGGTCAAAGACAATGTTCCCTACCCCATTACCACCCAGGGCGTCGTCACGGCGGGTAACTTCCGTAGCACCCCGGCGGAAACGCATAAAACGTACTACTACATCGTGGGTGTCTATCCATACTGATTCCCCGGCAATACAAACTCCATCACCCGGTGCTGTTTGTCCGGCAATGGTAATATAAGGGGCACGAATGCTAACCGGACTTGTCAAATGTATAATACCAGCTACGTTAAAAACTACAATACGGGCACCCCCCTGCTCACAGGCATCGCGGAATGAACCGGGACCGCTGTCGTTGAGGTTGGTAACCACGATCACTTTTCCGCCACGGCCGCCGAAACTCATAGCGCCGCCACCTTCACAGCCGGGAAAGGCTGCGATCTTTGCCTGGGGCAGGTCAGTAGGTTTGGAAGCCCAGGGAACATAAGGTTTTCCTTTTTTTGCATCTGCTTCTATAATAGGTAAGGCTTTTGCCCATGCCTCATCCGACTTTTTCTTTACTGCTGCCATTACTCTGTCTGCAGAATCTTCCACTGATTTTGGAATGGTAGGATATTGTGCCTGTGTAACGGTGCTATAACCTATACAGGCCAGTGCCAGAACAGAAACCCGAAGGTTTTTTTTCATATTAGTGAGATTTTTGTAAACGTTTACATCTTGATTGAAAAAATAGTAGGGTATTAAAGGGTACCCGGTTTAAATCCACACGAACGTCGGACCATGAGCTCGGTATTGATGATCACATTGGCTGCAGGCCGCGCCGGGTCTTCAATACGCTGGTATAACAGCTCAATAGCCCTTTTCCCGATCTCAAAACCGTGCTGTCGAACGGCAGTGAGCGCCGGATTGAGCGAGGCAGCCCAATACATGTCATCAAAACCCACGATGGCTATTTCGTCGGGGATCTTCACGCCCCGTTCATGGATCTTTTCCAATGAACCGAGGGTAAGCAGGTTGTTGGCTGTAAAAATGGCTTCAGGCGGTTCCGGCAGATCGAGCAGTTCCGCTGTGAGGTCTATGCCACTTTGGAAGTCCGAAGCACGCCCGCGGATCAGCGTATCGTCAACAGGTAGATTATATTTACGCAATGCCGCTACATAGCCGGCAATACGTTCGTGGGTGGTAGGGATGGACAGGTTTCCTGAAATGTGCGCAATGCGTTTGTGGCCTAATTTGATCAGGTGTTCCACCGCATTGAACGCGCCCCGTTCATTGTCAGATTTTACTATGTCAGTACTGCAATTTGCCAACCCGCGATCGATGCAAACCACCGCATGGTGCTGCTCGATCAGGTCTTCCACATATTTGTCGTGCCCATGGTGTGGCGCTATGATAAAACCGTCAACTGATTCGGATTTTAAAATGTTGATATACATTTTCTCCTTATCGGGATCTTGTGAAAAATTCCCGATCAGTACGGCCGAGCCGTTGGTGTAGGCAGATTCTTCAATGCCCCGGATCACATCGATATAATAGGGGTTGCGAATGTCTGGTATTACCAGGCCTATAAGCCTTCCCGATTTGTAGGAACTACGTAAACGCTGGGCAACGCGATTGGGATGATAGCCAGCCGTTTTTATGGCTTTTTCCACCGCCAGTTTGGTCTCCGGTTTTACCACCGGGTCCCCATTCAATACTCTCGAAACAGTAGCAATAGATACGCCGGCCATTTTAGCGACCGATTTTAAACTGGCAGGTTGTTTTTGGGAACTACTCAAAAGCAATCGTTTTTAGTGTAAACGTTTTCAGGACCCTAATTTAAATAACAATTTTTAAATATCTGACCGGCACAAAACAAAAGTTTTAATTTTAATCCGTGGTTAATCAGATCGTTGTTAATTAAATGTCGAATTTACACCTGTACGGGTTGCATGGTGGGAAATAAATAACAGGGAATGACCTGGCGTGTCAGGTCAATTTAAATAACAGGCAATGTTATTTTGAACTTTGGTGTGCCCATGGTCCTGTTCTTTGTAATTTATGTGTACCAGGATCTTATTGTTGTTTTTCACTTTCCCAAAATCTACCTGTATGGACTTAATGGTTTGTTTGTCGATGACTATAACATCGTTTTCGGCAGTATAAGAGGAACTTTTTAACCACGTAAACCCATGCCATTCGCCATAAGAACTGGTAGCAGGGGCATCGTATTCATCTAAAAATGGTAAGGTATCATCCATGTACAGGATGATCTCATTCTGGAGATCTACTTTAAGGGATTCAAGAAATTTCAGGTTCTTATCAGGAGTTGAAAAGGTGACCACATTGGCTGTGCGGTTTACCTGTACAGAGCCGGTTGACCGTACTTCTGCCGGACCTTTCTTTCTGAGATCAAGCAATTCTACCTGGTATTGCTCTTTTGTAAAAAGGGAATCAATAAATTTAAATTGGGTGCTGGCAGTATGCTGACAGAAAGCTGAAAGGCTGGCAGCAAGGATAATAATGGCTGAAAAAAGCAAGAGTCGTTTTTGCATCGGGCCTATTGGAATTATTATATGGCTAAAATACGTTTTTGCAATCTAATCAATTCGAACTAATATCAAAAATAACAGTATGGCTGAGGAAAATTAGTAAAAAAAAGTAGAAAATGAAATTTGATCTTAAAAATTTGGTGGGGTGACCCTTTAAAATAGGGTGTTCAATTCATTTTTTGTAATGGCGAGTGCCCGGTCCGGATGATCTGATTTACTTTTATAGAGGATCAGTTCGCCGGGATATTTTTTGTTTAGGCTGCTGGCTGTTTGCTTTACGATCGCATACGAATAATAATGATCGGACATTCTGCCTGTCTTTACATCTTTGAATAAGATGGTGTCACCCTGTATTTCATAAGTTCCTTTTATTTCATTGATCCCAAAACATACATCTCTTTGAATAAAGGTATAATTGTTCTTAAGTTTAAGCACTGTCATACAGTTGGCAGCCCCTTCCCTCTCAGCAATTAACAGGTCTTTCCCCGAAAGCCGGTCGAAGTCAATGAGGCCCTTTGGATACACGGTTGTCGTTATTAATACTAAAAGCAAACTGACAGTAATCAGCAGCTTTTTTCTATTGCTGAATTTAAATTTGACCAGGAGAAAAAGTTGCTGAAAGAAAATTATGACCAATGCCAAATAAAAGTAAAAAAGCACGAGGAGCACCAGTAAATAAAGGATCCACTGTGTTGGTTCCCAAAAGTAAGCTGTATTAATGAGGAGGAAGAAAATGATAGTCAGTAATATTATCTTTGTTTCTTTCATACAGTAATGAGTACAAGAGAAGGATGTGGTTATTGGGTATTTCGTATTTTCCCGGTTGGTGAAATGGTGAGATAACTTTTCTTTATTTCCTCGTGGTTGGTGTCTTCTTGTTCTGTTCTGTTCTTTTTTTGGAATACGGTCCTTTTGATTATTTCTATTTTGTTTTTGGCAACTATGGCATGCTCATAAAGATCGTATTCGTCCCAGGAATAATCAACGTCGCAGTCCGGATGCAAAAGCCGGGTGGCTATTGCGTTTGTTCTTTTGGTACTTAAACTGGCCACAAATTCATAGGAGCATACCCCTTCTTTATCGACAACACTAAATACGGTATAATAAATGCTGTCATTTAATCCGATGGTATTTTCAAGATAGCACCTTTCACCCAGTTCTGATGTAACGGATGTGTCAACGAGCTTGCGGGTAATAAGTTCGCTTACCTTTAAGTCCTGTACATTTAGAAACTTTATAGTATCCGATTTCGGTACTTCAATTTCTTGGGAAACCTGAATTGTTGTTGTGTCCTTACTATTAAAGGATGTTTTCGTTTTAGTGGGTGTATTCGTATTGCATTGGATGGCCAATAAACCTAAAAGCATCCAGAAACAAGACTTATATTTTAAATGCATGGGTCTCAAATTATCGAATAAACAAAACCCGGTCCTTCTATTGAATTCAAATGGTCATACACTTTTTCAGTGAATCCTTCATTCTCCCTTGTGTCGCCTGAGTAAAAGGAAATTGTTCCGGTATTAAGTCGTTTATCAATGCATGTTCTTTTTAATTCTTTTGTCCGAATATCTTTAAGGTGGATGACTTTGGTCCTTGAAATAAACGGGCAATGTATTACTATACTAAGATCTGTTATTACATAAATGGTTGTCCTGTATTTCAAAAAATTCCAGACAGACTGGATAATAAAAAAAGCAGCTATTACACCAATAAATGATAACGGGACGTCCCAGGGTATGTCTGCCTTATACAGGAAAGCCATAAAACACAAAACTATTATCCCTACTGCGAAATAACGAAGCCCCATAATAGAAGCCCTGATCACATTCAGGAGATATGAGCGTAAGTTCGGTTTCCCTACCCATTTAATGGATTCAGTAGGTTCAAACTTTACTCCGGTTTTAGCGGCCAGGGTTAATTTATCAGTAGTTATATGCATGCCTTGTTTTAAATTCCCTGAAGGGTGTAAATAAACGAAAAAAACGGGTGAACTCCAGTTTGTAATGCTGCTTTTATACACTATTTTTCGGCAATAAAGTAAATTCGCACCTACAGAAAACAGTATGATCCTCGCAATTGACGTTCATTATAAAGAAAACACCGCCAAAGCCGTTGGCGCTTTGTTCCAGAACTGGGGCGATGCCGTTGCGCAACAACATATCCTAAAATATATAAAAGAGGTGGCGGAATATGAGCCCGGCTCCTTCTACAAACGGGAATTGCCTTGTATTTTAGAGATCTTTAAAGACGTAGACCTTAGCACTATCAGTTATATTGTGATCGATGGGTTTGTGGTGCTGGACGACGCAGGCAAACCCGGGCTGGGCGCCTATGTATATGAAAGTATTCAACAACAGGTACCAGTGATTGGCGTTGCCAAAACTGGTTTTCATCAAAATCAACAACAGGTAATTCCGGTGCTCCGTGGCACCAGCGACAGACCATTATACGTAACTTCAGTAGGTATTGAGCTGCCACAGGCGGCTGAATTTGTCAAAAGCATGCATGGGGAGTTCCGGTTACCCACTGTATTAAAGGAGCTGGACCGGATAACCAAGGAGCCCTGATTAAACCCATTAATTGTTCCATCCCTGAATATCGCCCCGGTGTTAAGTTGGTTTACCGGCACGGGTAAACGTTGTACTTCTGGGCTCCGTTTTTAAAAATCGGCTAAGTCCCGTTTCTGCCACCTTGTAACGTCATTAGAAGCCATTCTGGTCCTTATTTTAGTTTTTTTTAAATTATCCCAGAAGTATAGTTGAGGGTATTTTAAGGCAAATTACGGCGTCGATGCTACCGGAGCCGGTATTATATCGGCTGTCCGGTATATATGGGATATAGTAACCAGGTTCGGGGCAGTCTGTCGGGACTTCTTTTAAATGCTTATACTTAAATTTCATCTCCCATAAAACGTGAAAAACACCCATTATTGGTGAACCTGGTTCGTTTATGCATGAAACACTAAACAAAGGCACTTAGTGATAAAATTTATTTTTTAACGGTATAGTGCAATTGATAAACACCGGTGTTTTAATTATAGAGAGTAGCATCACTTGCAAATACTTCACTTAGGTCCGTTCTCTGTAAAGGCTCCCTCAATACCCTAAAACTGATTTTTATATACCCCTAATTACCCGATCGATGAAAAGACTTCATCCTATTGGCATGCTATTGGTATGCCTGATCAAACACTGAATGGCTAACCGCTCAGGATAGTCTTAATAAGGTGTTATCAACACCCACTCGCTTTATAGAAAGTTTTGAGAAAAAGGCTTCCCGCATTGAAAATCACCTCATCAATACCAGTGAACGGGCACTGAAACAACTATCAAAACAGGAAAGCCGTTTACAAAAGAAGCTGCGCAAAAAAGATCCCCTGCTGGCCAAACAATTATTCGGCCAATCTGTTGCGAAGTATCAATCATTACAAAGCGATCTAACAAATAAAGCCAGCAAATTTACCGGGCGGGCCGATTACATTCCTTTTTTAGATACGATCACCACTGCCATACGCTTTCTTCAACATTATAAAGCGTTAGCACATAATTCAATGATCCACCAATCACTGGAACAGCTAAACAGCATGCAGCACCGGTTTGAGCAAAGCAAATCAATACAGCAATATTTATATAGCCGTCAACAATACCTGAAAGAACGGTTGGGTAAACTGAACATGATAAAGGAATTAAAGCAGTACGATAAAAAATTATATTACTATCAGGCGCAAATTGCTGTATACAAGGACTTATTAAAGCAGCCAGATAAATTAGAACGCAAGGTCATTGACCTGCTTAGTAAAACAAATCCTTTCCAGGACTTTATGGCAAGGTACAGTATTCTCGGCTCCCTGTTTACTGGCTCTTCCTATAATACAAATACGCCGGCGTTACCTGGCTTGCAATCCAGCGCACAAGTAAACTCACTCATTCAACAAACAACAGGAGCCAATAATTTACAAGCCTTACAGTCAAACCTGCAACAGGCGGAGCCGCAAATACAACAGCTTAAAAATAAGATCAATATAATGGGGAGAGGCGCAGACGGAGAGCTGCCCAATTTTCGCCCCAACCAACAACGCGTAAAAAGTTTTTGGAACCGTTGGGAGCTGGGCACCAACCTGCAAAGCACCCCCGGCAATGCCTGGTTGCCATCAGCTACGCAAACAGGTCTTTCGGCTGGCTATAAACTAAATGACAGATCGGTTATCGGCGTAGGCATAGCCGGCAATATAGGGTGGAGCAAAAGTGTCAGGCATATAGTAGTAAGTTATGAAGGCCTGGGTGCCAGAAGTTTTGTGGATTGGAAACTGAAAGGCTCCTGTTGGCTAAGTGCGGGTTATGAGATGAATTATCGCTCCGCGTTTACCCGAATTGAACAACTAAACAGGCTGAATAAATGGCAACAAAGCGGCCTGGTTGGCATCAGCAAAAAATACCAGGTGAGTAAAAAGTTGAAAGGCAGCTTGAGCCTGCTTTGGGATTATTTAAGTTATTCACAACTACCAAGGACCCAGCCACTCGTTTTCCGGTATGGCTATAATATAAAGTAAGCTTAAGCATAAATAGCAGTAATACTCAAATCCCAACAGTAATAAACGATCTGAAAATATCTTAACTCCTAAATACCGTATATGAGAAGGACACTTTTAATTATAATTATTTTACAGGCTTCTTTTTTACAGCTAACCGCTCAGGTTAATGGCAGTTTTATTGTAAATGGCGACCTGGATAAATTTTATCCGGTATCCTTTTATGATGGCGGCTGGGATAGCAGCGCAGCTACCGAAGTGGCTATTGGCCGTTCCAGTGTACATACCAACTCCAGCTGGCGGGGTTCTGTTATTGCCAGTTTCCGGTATCATTGCACCAATTGGGGGCATGAATCCAAATTCATCGATGCCGACATTAAACAGTTCAATCAGCTTAATAGCACCACGCCTAATACTTTTGTTGCAGGCTGGCAAGATGCTTCAGGTAGCAGCACCGTTAGAACCATTGTGATCTGGCTGCGCGGCGGAGGCACTACCTACTATTATCACGCCAATTATGCGGTTTCTCCTGCTGTATATGATAATAATCAAAATTCGCTTCCCTATGCTCCAACCGGCTGGTCATTTACCTATAAAACAGCCATTGACGATTATGTAAATTCCCGGGGCCTGTACTATGAAAATACGGCCTTTTTAAATGGCGAGGGTATTAACTATTTTAAAGGCAGCGTGGGTATAGGGACTGTGAATCCCCAGGCAAAACTCGCGGTGAATGGTGACATCTACTCTAAAAAAGTAAAAGTTACACAGACGGGTTGGCCCGATTATGTTTTTCATACGACATACCGTTTAAGGCCACTATCAGAAGTAGAACAATTTATTAAACTTCATCATCATTTGCCTGAAGTGCCTTCGGCTGCGGATGTGAAAAAAGATGCTTTGGATGTGGGTGATAATCAGGCTACGCTGTTAAAGAAAATAGAGGAGCTGACCTTGTATATCATTTCGCTGAATAAAGAAGTGGAAGGCCTTAAAAGGAAAATAAGTCAGTTACAAGTAGCTAAATAAAAAAAAATGCTTTTCGGTGTTTTATTTATTTATAAACCCTTTACCATGCGATCTTTTACTTGGCCCATCCATTTATTTGTATTGTTGTTTCCTTTTGTGTTGTCGGCCCAATACCAGCAAAATTTACCCCAGCCTAAGCCTATTCCACCCAACGCAGCTGCCCTGTTCAAGGTGCTTGAACGGCCGTTAGGAACTTTTACCGGAACCATTCCCATTAATTTCCCTTTGTGTAATGTCAACAGTGGGTCTTTATCAGCTGATCTATCATTGAATTATACCGCAACAGGTGGTTTGAAAGTGGAGGAATTGTCTTCTTGTGTGGGGCTGGGTTTTAATTTAAGCGATGGGGGCGGTCGTATTACCCAACAGGTAAGAGGGCAGCCGGATGACTGGTCTACAGGAATGTTTAATGGAAATCCCAAACCTTCCGCATTTAACTGTGGCAATAATTCACATTTATATATTGCTGCAAACGGATTCCTGGACCTTGAGCCGGACATTTTCTTTTACAGTTTTAATGGGCATAACGGAAAATTCTTTTTTAAAGAGACTGGCGAACTGGTAAAGATGACCAATGATGGGATTAAGATCGATACGATCATGGAAAGCAATATGGGTGCCCCGGGTGGTATTGGATTTCGTGGTTTTATAATTACCGATGAAAAAGGGAATAAATATTATTATGGCAGAAAACGAGATGGTACCGGTAATTACAAAATATCTAATTTTTCCAGTTACACTTCTGGCGGGGGCAGTTCATCACCCTCTGCGCCTTCTTCTATCTCCTATTATTTAACAGAGGCGTATGACATGAATGGTGAAAACTGTATCAGATATAGTTACACTACAGGTGGTAACCAATTTGTTACTTATGCAGGCAGTGCCCGGCCACTTTCCACTGCGGGTTTGAGCTGTCCGCTTTTTTCATTTTCAAGCAACGGCGGAACAGTTAATACCGACGGCACCGAATATCTTGTGTCGCGTATTGATGCCAATAGTGGTTATTTATTATTTAGCTACGCTACAGATTTTACCAACGGGCCCAAACGATTGGTTAACATTGAACAATACGATTCACTCGGCACTTATAAGGGTAAGTATACTTTTAATTATGGCACCAGCTTCAGCAGCAACCGCTGGAAACTCGTAAGCTTTTCACAGTTCGGTTCATCAGGAACGGATAGCATAGCCCATAAATTTGAATATCATCAGCTTAATAACCTGCCGAGTGTATTAAGTCCCAGCGTTGATGCCTGGGGTTTTTATAATGGGCAGGCCAATATCGGCAGCGAGCTGATTCCCAATCTCCTCATCTCTAATGGCTGGGGTGATTTTATATGGGATTTTTATGCAAACCGGGTCGCCAGCGAGCCGTATTCAAAAGCCAATGTGCTCACAAAGATCATCTATCCTACAGGTGGTTACCGGGAGATTGAATATGAAGGGAACAAAGCTGCAGCTTCGGGGGATTTTTTCACTTACCATCCCGATCCCAATTATATGGTTAGTCAAAATTTTTCGGAGACGGGTTTTGTTAATGGGGGTACCTCCGTTCCCTGTTTAAAAGAACCATTTACAATCAATAGTACTTATGGGTTGGCGAAGTTTGGCTATACACTTAATAACGTCAATTTTAATTGTGGCACCAGTTACAACGTTAAGATATACCAGGTCACCACTGAAGGACAGATGACGGGTGGCGTGTTGCTTTATACCTTTACTGGACAGCCAAACGGAACCTGTAATTTGAAAAATGGCTACTACCGGGCAGAGGTAAATCTCACTGTAACTATGCCTTCCTGTACGATGGGCGGCATTACGGGTAACTGGAGCGAGGGTACCGCTGATAATTCGACTATCAATACCGGTTTTGGTACATGGAAAAGGCGGCAGTATAACATAGGCGGTGTTCGTGTAAGATCTCTTAAGGATTACGATCCCTCAACAGGTAAGACCAATCAGACGGATTATTACTATAAAATGTATTCTATTGATTCTACGATGGGCAGTGGATTTTTAGTGTCACCTGTTAAGATCACTTCTCAGGAAAATAACCCCACCACTAATTGTGATTACGTAAAAATATCTCCGCCCGGAAGCGCATACCCGATGGCATCCGAAGGAGGGTCGTATGTGGTGTATCCGGAGGTGCGGACCGTGGAGACAGGGAATGGGTGGACAGATCGTCAATTTATTTTTGCGGCTGATGTGCCATCCAATACATTTCCTGTGGTGCCGGGAAGTGATGCCAGTTATTACCGCGGCAAACTTACCCAGGAAAAGATATATAGAAATGATGGGGCGCTGCTTCAAAAAACAGTGAACACTTATCTTTATAGCACTCCCCCATTACAGGTAGGAAAGCGGTTTAAATTGTATTGGCTTTATACGTTTGACTGGGGCGAAAATAAACCTTCCGGTTCATGCAATGATATGAATCTGGACTGTATCGCAGATTTGGCCGATTGTCAAAGCTATAGTGTTTATTTGCCTGTTACCGTTCCGGCACAAACCATCGATTCTGTTTTTTTTCCGCAGCAACCAGGGACTTCGTCCATTATCAAAACCAATTACAGCTACGAGCAATACCAGGGCATTTATTTTCTTAAACAGAAGAAGGTAACAATAAATAATGATCAAACTAAAGAGCAGAGCTTTAAATATGCATTTACAGCTGTCAGTGACTTTAATTTGGGATTAACCGGCGGTGAACAAATTAATAAGGACACGTTGAAAGCCCGCAACTATCTGCAACCTATTGAAATTACAGATTCTATTAAAACTAACGGAACTAACCCTGTATTTCTGGCTGGCGCCAAATATATTTTCAATAACGCTTCCGGAAAAATAAGACTGCTGCAATACAGGGGGTATACCTCGGCAACTGACTATAACGAACTGAATTTTTCGGGATATGATAACCGGGGCAATCTGACAGAACAATACAAAACAAATGCTTTCAGGGAAGTGTATCTGTGGGGTTACAAAGGGCGGTTCCCTGTAGCTAAAATTATTGGCGAAACTTATGCAGTAGCCACGCAGGGCATAAATCTTTCCGTGCTGGATAATCCTTCCTCCGATGCTGCGCTAAAAACTGAGCTGGACAAGGTTCGAGCTAACCTGGCTTCTTCGATGGCACAGGTCACTACTTACAGTTATTCTTCTGTTTATGGTATCATGACCTCCATGACCTCGCCTGAAGGGATAATTACTTACTATGAGTACGATGCGTTTGGCCGTCTGCTAAATGTCAAAGATACCAATGGAAAAATAGTAAAACGTTATGAATATAAACTGGTAAATCCTTAATCGTTATGAGTAAAATAATTCTTTTGTTGTTCATGCTATGCCGGTGTGTTGCCGCAAATGCACAAACCAGCCTCGATGGCGCAGCAATAAATCTTTCAGGTTTCGCTGGAAAAAAGCTTTTGTATGTAGTAATGCCTGTAAATACTGATACGGCATTGGTTAATCAGATTGAGCGTTTTCAAAAAAAGTTTGGTGACAAAGTGCAGGTGATTGCAATAGTTAAACCTGGTACAAACCGGCTGGCGGTACGTTCTGCGATCAGTAAGGTAATGGATTCAGGAATGATCGTGACCGAGGGTATTGCATCACGAAAAGAGAACAGCTCACAAAGAGAGTCTGTTATGGAATGGATCAGTGAAAAAAGAAGAATATCGGCAGAAAGTGAACAGAACGAGGTAGGTAGTAAATATTTTATTAGCGAAGATGGAAGGTTGTATGTGATGTTAGGCGCAGATGTGTCTTTTGATAGTCCGCTGATGATGTCTATCGTTAATGCCAGGGTAGCTAAAGCAATTTATCAGGAAGATCCTTCCTTGTCTCCTGAACAGATCAATGAAGCAAAGCCGGGTATTAATCAGAAACAAGTATCTAATTGATAAATATTCCCCCTACATTATATGCGATGTAAACAAAAAAGCCTTTTTCTGGCTGCAAAAATATATCTGGTGTGCTATAGATCATCGATAGTCACAGCTATAATAGTTCTGGGCTGTATGCAATTATACGCACAGGATGCCAGCGTAAATACGCCAGCTGCTTATAGCACTTTCTTAAATAATTATATCAGGATATGGGATGCAATAAAGCCGGACACTACCAGCAGTAATTTTTCCACCTCATCAGTTATTACCCATTCACGACTGACGACCCAGTATTTTGACGGCCTGGGCAGGCCCATTCAAACAGTGGTAAAGCAAGGATCATTGGTAACAGGTAGCAGTGCAGTAGATCTGGTAAGCCCGTTGGTGTATGATGAATGGGGACGGGTACAAAGGCAATATTTACCTTTTGGCGCCAGTAACTACGGGGGAAATACATCTTTTACAGATGGCGGTTTCAAACTAAATCCTTTTCAGCAACAGCAGAACTTTTATAGTGATAACAATTCCAATAGCCCTGTTAAAGGCCAGGGAGAAACCTACTACTATGGCAAAACCGAATATGAGGAATCGCCATTAAACAGGATTGACAGAACCTATGCGCCAGGTAATAGCTGGGTAAACCAGGGCACAGGTGTAAAAATGAAATACTGGGTGAACACAGTGACGGACTCTGTGCGTATCTGGAAGGTTAATATCAGTAATACGCCAGGGGTGTTTAGTACCTATTCCTGTGATAGTTTGTACAAAGCAGGCGAATTGTTCAAGCATGTTACCGTAGATGAAAACGATAAACAGGTCATCGAGTTTAAGGACCGCGAAGGTAAAGTAGTATTGAAGAAAGTTCAATTGACTGCCAATGTCGATACGGGCACGGGTAAAGGATACAGCGGCTGGTTATGCACTTACTACATTTACGATTTATATAATCAACTGAGAGCGGTTGTTCAACCCAGGGGTGTTCAGTTATTACAAGCCAATAGCTGGAACATCGGTGCGCTTGGTGGAGCGATCCTTACTGAACAGTGTTTTCGCTATGAGTACAATGGGCGCAGGTTGATGAACATGAAAAAGGTGCCGGGCGCGGGTGCAGTATTTATGGTGTATGATGGGCGGGACAGGCTTGTATTTACCCAGGACTCTATTATGCGCAGCAATAACCAGTGGCTGGCTACCCTGTATGATGGCGTTAACCGGCCTGTAATAACGGGTATGGTGATCTATAGCAGTACGATGGGTAATTTACAGTCTTATGTTACCACCAGAACGGCCTCCAATCCCGGGAACAGCATTCCACTAGACCTGTCGTTAGCCGGTACTCAATCGGGTGCCAAACAGGCCATACTCTCTGTGACCATGTATAGGGAGTCGGAATCAACCACCGGGGGAGAAATGACGCTGGAAAACGTGAGCGGGCCAGGTGAACAGGGCGATACCATCATGCTGGGTACAGCAGTTAATAAATACGCCATTCCATTCGGCGCCACCTTTGAGCCGCTCACCTATACGTATTATGACTCCTATGATTGGTTGGGTGGGTATAATACGACATTAAACAGCACCCGAAATAACAGTTTTGACAACTATTTACTAAGTCCGGATAACGGCTCTTATCCTTATCCGCAGGGAGTTAGCCAAAGCAGTAAAGTAAAAGGACTGGTAACCGGCGCCGCAGTAAGAGTGCTGGGTGCAAATACCTTTCTTTACTCCTTAAATATTTATGATGATAAAGGCCGCATCATTCAAACCCAGCAAACCAATTATTCAGGCGGCACGGATATACTTACCACACAATACTCCTTTACCGGACAACCCCTGGTTCTTATACAAAAACAAGAAAAAGGAGGTGCTAACCTGCAAACCAGCGTAGTAGTCACAAAATTGATTTATGACGATTTAGGCAGACTGGCAAAAACAGAAAAGAAGCTCAGTAACACGAAGGTGAATGGTGGTACGATGAGTAGTTGGATAACCCTGGCGGAAATGAGTTATGATGCCCTGGGACAGTTAACAAAAAAGAAATTAGCAGGTGGAGCTCTTGATTCTCTAACCTACGACTATAATATTCGCGGTTGGTTGTTAGGTGCCAATAGAGCTTATGCTAAAGATACTACCAGCACTGCCAACTATTTTGGTTTTGATCTTGGCTACGACAAAACAGCTTTCACCATCAATGGGGCCTCAAAAAGCTATACTGCGGCCCAGTACAATGGAAATATTGGCGGTATGCTTTGGAAAAGTACCGGCTACAACCTGGTACGTAAATATGACTTCACTTATGATGCGGTTAACCGACTCACCGATGCTACGTTTACCCAGCACAACAATAATGCATTTAATTTAAGTGCCGGCCTCGACTTCAGTGCCCACAATTTTGCTTATGACGCCAATGGTAACCTGTTAAGCATGGTGCAAAGAGGCTGGAAGTCGGTAAACAGCGCAACCATCGATAGCCTGCAATATAATTATTACAGCAATAGTAACAGGTTACAAAATGTAATAGATGCGGTCAATGACACCGCCACCAAACTGGGAGATTTCAGGAGCAGTAAAGCATATATGACTGCTTTGAGCAATAACAAAACCTCAGTTGCAACAGATTATACGTACGACGGGAATGGCAATCTGATAAAAGATCTTAATAAGGATATAGCGGCCAGTGGTATTGTATACAATTACCTGAACCTGCCCCAAACCATTTATATGAATGGCAAGGGGAAGATAGAATATCAATATGACGCCGCTGGTAATAAACTGAAGAAGATAGCTACGGACAGTACGGTTAGTCCGGTCAAAATAACTACCACCACTTATTTAGCTGGAGCAGTATACCAAAACGACACCCTGCAATTTTTAGGGCACGAAGAAGGACGAGTTAGATATGACCCAATCAAATCTGCTTTAGCTTATGATTATTTCTTAAAAGACCACCTGGGCAATGTGCGCATGGTGTTGACCACGCAAAAGGATACCTCCGTTTACCCGCCCGTAGCCTTTGAGGATGCCAGTACGGCTAATGAACAACTCTATTACGAAAATGCTGCTGACCAGCGGGTAGCCCGTCCAGGCAGTTTTTACAGCAGTGGGACCAACGGGAATAAAGTACAGCTTTTGCGCAGGAACACGCAAAGCATCGGTGCAGGAAAGCTGTTAAAAGTAATGGCAAAAGACCGCCTGCATATAAAGGCAGACTACTACATTCAAAATGATGTAACAGACAACACCAATGCCAATGGCCTGAGTTCAATATTGTCAGTTCTATCAAATTTGGTAAACAACACGCCGGTATTTCATGGGGTAGGTTCAACTGTAACCAGTAATTTAAACAGTAGTGTTCCGTTTACGAGTTTCCTGTCGTCCCAGAATGGGAGTGGAGGAACTATGCCGAAGGCTTATTTGAACATTCTCTTCTTTGATGAACAATTCCGGTTTGTTCCTTCCCAAAGTGAGATCATTCAGGTAAGCACCAAAGGGAGCGGACAAACGATTTATCGTGTTGATGGTACAGCCAAAGAAGCACCTAAAAATGGGTATGCTTACGTATTTGTTAGTAATGAATCAGAAAATTTAGTATTTTTCGATAACCTTCAGATAACGCATGAGCGTGGCCCGATAACAGAAGAGACGCATTATTATCCCTTTGGGCTGACGATGGCGGGGATATCTTCGAAAGCATTAGGATTTGGTGAGCCTGGGAATAAATACAAATACAACGGTAAGGAGCAGCAGAATAAAGAGTTTAGCGATGGTAGTGGGCTAGAAGCCTATGACTATGGAGCGAGGATGTATGATAACCAGATTGGGAGGTGGCATATAGGAGACCCTATGAGCGAGAAATACTATCGCCATTCAATTTATAGTTACGCAATTAATAACCCCTTGAGGTTCATAGATCCTAGTGGAAATGAAATTAAGCCAGTAGGGACTGCTGAAGAAATAAAGAAAATAAATAGTGCATTAGCAATAGTTGAAAAGTCAAATCCAGAGATATATAAGGCCTTAAAAGAAGCAAAAGAAGTTTTTACAATAAGTGTAACTCAGTTTATAGAACCTAAGCCTGTTGATGTTAGCACAGGGAATAAATCAACTGTTGATTATGCCGGAACACCTGAGCATACTGATCAATTAGGAGACTTTTCAACGGCGTATAAAGTCTGGAATAAGGTCCAGGGTAATGATGATCCAACTAAATTTAAGTTTAGCAAAGAGATCAAAAATGGAGAAGATGTTGAACGAGTCGAAATTTCGGAAAAAGAAGCAAATGAAATGGTGAAATTAAGTGATCCACAAATATTAATAGAACAAAGCTTGGGAAGTAAGGATTTTGCTAGAGTATTAGCACATGAATTTGGTCATGCAGCATATGCATTAGAAAATAGCGCAAAATCTCGTTTTTATATAGGTGATCCTGATAAAAAGGGGCATGATGAAGGAAACCCTACTGGTCAAGCTGCAGACCAAGCCGAGAAGAATTTCATTAAAAACTATAGAGAAGCTTTACGTAAGTTGAAAGAGGAGGAAGAAGACAGAAAGAGAAAGCAAAATCAATAATTCGGGAGTTAAAAATTCAAAACTCTATTCATAAACTCTGCATTTTATGAAAAAGTTAATTTTAATTTTTTGGGGAATTTACTTGGCACCTGCCTATTCCCAAAACCTTATGGTTGTTGATGATTTCAAGCATGGCCTAACTTATTATGATGGGTTTTCTAAAACAATAAACACTTTTTCCTTATTACCAGAGTCGGTTGTCAATAATGTTAATAACTATTTAAGGTTGAGTTTTGGAAATTTGACACCTGCACTTCATTTTTCACATGGGCAGATAATAGATCTTGAAAATTATTTTAAGAAGAACCCGAAAACATATAATGGAAAATGGCTAGTGCCTAAATATGATCTGGACTATATTTTACAAGACTCAACAATTGGGATAAAGGCCTATGGTATAAATCTTAGAATTGACCAATATGGACAAATTCTTTATTGTAATTGGCCAAGAGTGGGGTATTCGGATAAAAATAAGTTAAAGTCAGTTTGGGAAATAGAAAAGTTTGCAGTGAAAGCAGCTGCTAAAAAGGGACTTAACACAAGTCATTATGTAGTGTCATTCAATTATAATGAAAAGCATGAAAAGATGTGCTGGGAATTTCAATTTTTGAAAGAAGGAAATGATACAAATGGGTTGTTTAATGCATTTGAAATAGATTGGAGGTTTTTGGAAATTATTGATGAGTATGAGGTTAAAAAACAGACAGTTTATTAAAGTATCTTTATTAGAAGAGACGCATTATTATCCATTTGGGATGACAATGGCGGGGATTTCTTCAAAAGCGTTAGGCTTTGGCGAACCAGGAAATCAATACAAATACAATGGTAAAGAGCAGCAAAGTAATGAATTTGCAGATAAGAGCGGTCTTGAATGGTATGACTATGGGGCAAGGATGTATGATAATCAGGTTGGAAGGTTTTTTACAGTCGATGCATTGTCTGATTCTTTCACAATCTATTCCCCATATCAATTCGCCGGCAATGAGGTTCCGAATGCCATTGATTTAGATGGCCGTAAACCACTAAGTCAACATGTAATAAATGCTTGGAATGGTACAAAGGGCTGGTGGAATGATTTTAATGCTGGTAGAGGAAAGGTGTATGCCGGCAAAGAATTTCTTCATGATATATTTAATACAGTAGATTGATACGGCCATTGATGAAGGCAATGTAAATATTGGGAAACAATGGTGTAAACAAAATAACTAAAGCTGCCGCAGCGCCCGCTTCGGCTTTTTAATTACTTATTGCATCCGAGATTCTTTTGGAGATCGGCTTTAAGCAGGTAAGCGGAAACAAAATCCTTTCCGGTGTTCAGTTGCTGCTGATCGAGCTTTTGTATTTTTTTAAACCAATATGCTGTGTGAAATTATTGAAAAGTTATCTATAAGGCGAATATAGTAAATAGATACAGGATCAAAATGATAGAATATATGTGGTGAAAATGGGGATTATAGCTGAATAGAATTACCGAACGTGCAAGTGAGTGACACAACAGGTTGTGAGCAGAGTTGCTTTAGCTGGCAAAAAAAGAAATTAATAGGGAATACTTTCTGTAAATAGTGAGGCTGCTCCCCCGACCCTCCCGACAATTCGGGAGGGAGTTGGTAGCAGGGCTATATGGGCGATCCTTTGTTTCATAAAATAGTTATTTACGTGCGCTGATCACAAAATGATACTTTCCTGAGCCTGCTTTTATCACTACGTACTGGTCATCTGAGGTGGTTGTTACCTGTACATCTTTTTGGGCCGACAGGGCAATCCCACTTTCTGTAATGGTACTTTCCGAGGAGGCGGGTAAATAAATATCGGCGGTGGTGTTGGCCGGGATCTCTGCATCCAGCGTTATGTCGGT
This sequence comes from Niastella soli, assembly GCF_017742245.1. Lineage (GTDB taxonomy): Bacteria > Bacteroidota > Bacteroidia > Chitinophagales > Chitinophagaceae > Niastella > Niastella soli. The sequence goes on along the minus strand of NZ_JAGHKO010000024.1, from coordinate 357,990 downwards.
GCCGTTGATCGTCCAGCCGCTGCTTACCGTACCGTAATAGGTTTGCAGAGTGGCGGCTGCGTTGGTTAAATTGCCACCAGGGTGTGGTTGTATTTTTATGTGTTTATAGCCGGGGCCGTCTTCATAAGTATCGAGACCGGCAATGACCCGGTACATCCAATCTCCAATGGCGCCGTACGCGTAGTGGTTAAAGGAGTTCATTCCGGGTGTTTGGAATGTGCTGTCGGGTTTTTGGCCATCCCAGCGCTCCCAAATGGTGGTAGCGCCCATTTTAACAGGGTACAACCATGATGGGTAGGTTTCCTGTAACAGCAGGTTGTATGCGATATCGGTATAACCAAAGCGGTTCAACACATGACACAGGTATGGGGTGCCTAAAAAGCCGGTGGTCAAATGATTCCTATAGTCTTTGATATTCTGCACCAGTCTATCGGCGGCCTGTGCGCGTAAAGCCTCGGGTAACATATCAAATTGCAAGGCCAGTACATAGGCGGTTTGGGTTCCTGAGACCAGCCGGCCGTTTGGGGTCAGGTATTCTTTTACAAAGGCAGCTTTTATTTTTTGCAATAATTCTCCGTAGGTGGCTGCGTCTTCGGTTTTGCCCAATTGTTTGGCGGCATTTACCAGTAGTTGGGTTGAGTGTGCATAGAAACACTGGGCAATCAGGTATTTGTCGGTAACGGCGGCTTTGCCGTCATTGTCGTCGAAGGGCCGGTAAAACAGCCAGTCGCCAAAATGGAAACCCGTTTGCCACAGGTCGTTTTTGCTTTGGGTCTGCATATAACCTACCCAGGCCTTCATGCTGTTGTATTGATCTTCCAGTATTCGTTTATCGCCATAGGCCAGGTACATGTTCCAGGGCAGAATGGTGCAAACATCGGCCCAGCCGGTTGAACCACCTGCGTTTGGTCCCAGTACATTAGGTATTACGTATGGTACTGACCCATCTGCTTTTTGATCGGCTGCCACATCTTTCAGCCATTTGGCAAAGAAATTATTGACGCCAAAATTAAAGGTTGCTGTGCGGGAGAAAGCCTGTGCATCGCCCGTCCAACCGAGGCGTTCATCCCGTTGCGGACAATCGGTTGGCACATCCAGAAAATTACCGCGTTGCCCCCATTGGATATTATGCTGTAATTGATTGAGCAATGGCTGCGAGCAGGTAAAGCTGCCGGTGGGTTGCATGTCGGAATACAAAGCTACCGCTGTGAAATTATCCGGGTTTATTTCGCCAGGATACCCTTCCACCAAAATATACCGGAAGCCAAAAAAGGTGAAATGGGGTTCCAGTGTTCTTTCTTCTTTTCCATCCAGAATATAAGTAGCCGTTGCTTTGGCAGCGCGTAAGTTCTCTGTATAAAAATTACCGTATTTATCTAAGACTTCTGCGTGTTTTATCACAATGGAATCGCCGCTGTTGCCTTTTGCTTTTACCATTACCCAGCCAACGAGGTTCTGGCCAAAATCAAGCACGGTTTTTCCGTCGGGGGTGGTAAGCACTTTTATGGGTTTGAAGGTTTCGTGTTTTTTAACCGGTTCGTTATAGGTGGAAACCAGTACTTCCTTTGAAAAATCAGCGGTTTGCACCCCACTCCATTCCGCATCGTTAAAACCGGTGCTGTCCCAGCCTTTTTTTTCCAGGCGGGTATCTACTGTTTCGCCATGGTATATTTCGTCATAACGGATAGGACCGGTGGAAGTTCTCCAGGTACTGTCTGTTATGAAATTTTTGGTTGAGCCATCGGTGTAAGTAATGACTAACTGCATCAGCAGGGCGGCATCGCTGCCCCAGGAGTTCTTATTACCACTCCAGGCCAGGTAACCGCGGTACCAGCCATTGCCAACGGTAACGCCAATGGCATTAGGCCCATTTACCAGTAACGGCGTAACATCGTATGCCTGGTATTGCAGGCGTTTGTTGTAGCTCGTCCAGCCGGGGGTGAGATAGGCATCCCCTACCCGTTTCCCGTTTATCTGGGCTTCGTACATCCCATGCGCGGTAAGGTAGGCCGTGGCGGTGCGGACCTTTTTGGGTAATGTGAATGATTTGCGGTATAGAATGGCCGGGCGGTCTGCGGCATCTTCGGTAAACCCGGGCGTTATCCATTGGGCTTTCCAGTCGGCAGGCGTAGCCAATGCGGTTTGAAAGGATGCCAGCGCGCTCCAGGGGGTAACATGCCCCGAGGTATCCCAAACACGTACCTGCCAGCTGTATTTTGTAGCGGGTTGGAGGGCACTGCCGGCGTAGGGTACCTGTACCGATTGATTGGAGGTTATTTTTCCACTGTTCCAGGCAACGGTTTTACCAGCAGTTACTTTTATTTCCCAGGCAGCTTGTTGCACGTTCCGCTGACTGCTTGCTAACTGCCAGCTAAAACGTGGTGTAGCCGTGACGTTTATCCCAAGGGGATTTACGAGATTTTCTGTGAGCAGGTGTTGTAAGGTAACCTGACCGGTAGCGCCCAATGTACTTAACAGGATGCACCAACCGGCAATAAGCAGTTGCTTTTTCATTGACAGGCCTTTTAGTTTTAAGGTGAACAAGTTAAGAAAAAGCACTGGGATAAATGGGATTTAGGATTTGAAATCATCGGCGTCCCAACGGACAGGGGATAAATGAGAGATGGGGATTACCGGGAGGTTGGATGAAATTCCCGGCACCCTAACGGGGGCTGGGTAAAAATAAAATGGTCCCCTCGGCTCAGCCGAGGGGACCGCTGTTTGTCCCTGTTATGAATCATGAATTACAATTCTACTAATTGGTCCTCTACGGAGGCGTCTTCTTTGGTATAGGTAACACCGTCTACTTTCACGTGCTCTTTATTCAACAAGGTAATGTTACCCCCTTTGTTGGTTAACTGGGCGCCCTGGCCTGTAAGCTTTATACGCAGCGTATCGCCGGCCGGGAGGATCTGGTTGCCGATGGTGTCGGCCTTCTTCAGTTTGTCTACAATTTGCCAGCCAGTTAAATTAACGTCCTCATTGCTTTTATTAAGCAGGATCACATATTCTTTACCAGGTTCTTCGCCCTTGGGGTTTACCATGGCGGCAATGATGCGGATGTTTGCCTTTGTTTGATCCGGCGGTTGTGGTTCTGAGGTGGGGTTGCCATGTACGTCGTCGGTATGAAATGATTGTGACTGGAAGGCGGTAAACACGGCCGCCCACCGGTTGCGTGATGCGTAATGGAACAGTAAGCCCCCATCCTGCCAAATACCATTGTCGCCAAAATATTTGCCTGGCGGGTTGCCCTGGTTCATATGGATGTCGTGGATACCTGTGCTGGGGCTTATTTCAGCGAAATATTTGTCTTTACCGCTATTATCCTGCCAATGTTGCCCAAATGCATATACCACGGCTGAGTTGTCGCGAATAGCTTGTTGCACAAAAAAATCAAGGCGGTCGTTTAAGTCGTCATTGTCGCCCGGGCCGCGGGAAGGCAATGGGATCATTTGGGTATTGTCGAACAGATTGCGCCGGATAAAATCGAGCGCCAGGCCACCCGCTTTTGATTCAAGCGCGGTGAAACCTTCAGGCAGGTTGGCCTGTTGTAAAGCGTCCGTGATCTCATGATGAAAATCGTCGCTGGCAAAATATAATACCTGACTGGGTGCTTCGCTTGATTTGGTGTTGATGGCAATTCGGTGCGGATGGTTGCCGGGGTTGATGAGGATTTGATAGTGTTCGCTTTGTGCAGTGGCGCGAAGGCTGGCTGATGCTTTTCCCTTTAACACGCCATAGTGTTGTATTGGCATAAATAATGGGTTTAACTGGAGTTGTGTAATTCACAATTCCCTTATAAATGTACCAATCAACAAAATCAGAAAAATGGGTATTTATACCTTTTTTGGCTTCTTAACGTACTGATAAAATAGAGAGGGGCTGCCTATTCGTTTTAGTATTAAATAAGGTGACCAGAATCAGTTTTCCTTTTTAATGCTTTCCCCAGAAGGCTTTAAAGACAAGGACCAATTACTTCCATAGATATGGTTATTTTATGCTATGTATCGCAGGCAGGATTTATGTTTTGGTAAAGTGGTAATTTGATCGGTTTAGCTATAACCATTTTGTGTACCCTAAAATGCGCCATTGGTTAAAAATGTTTTTATACAGAGGGCTGTAGGATAAAAGTAAATTGCACACTTATCGCCCAAAACTGCACACTTATGGCTTAAAACGTCACAGTTACAATTTTTATTTGTAAGGGTTTTTTCTTTTCATAACTTAACCTATCAAAATAGTAGAAAGATAGGGTGATCGGTTATTGTGATCAATATGCCTTCATTTTAAGGGGCTATTGATGGAACGTCTTTCTTCCAGATACCAAAAACTAATTGCTTGAAACGATTTGCTACACTCTTGTTGGCAATGGTCCTTATTGCCAGCCAGATCAATACCCATCGCCATTTTATCAATGCTTCCCTTGCAGCCTATTATCTATATATTATTGTGGTTACAGGTTTTACGGCTTTCTGTGCTGTATGGTTGTTGAAACGGCCTGTTCGTGATCCCCAACCCGCTTATAGCTGGCCGTTCGTCTTATATACTTTGTTTACCGCGTATGTGGTTATCAGTAGTTCTTTGTTTACTTCTTTTACCTATAAAACAACGTATGCCTTAGCGGGATTGCTTTTCGTAATTGGCTTATTGATCTTTATAAACCGTGTTGATAATCATCACCTGAAATGGATCTTTAATACCATAATAGCCCTGGGCGTATTACAAGCCGGTATTTGCCTGTTGCAATGGCTAACGGTGCTTCCTTCAACCAACCGGCTTTTTGTGGTTACCGGATCATGGGTCAATCCCAATGTTACTGCCATGTTTCTGGCATTGAGTATCCCCCCTTTGTTATATACCCTATTTGAACGAAAAGGAAAATTGCAGGGCGTGTTGGCGGCCGGTCTTATAATGGTCGTTACCGCCCTGTTTTTGCTTAAATGCCGTACCGCCCTGATTGGCAGTGGTGTAGCAGCCTGTATACTGCTAACGGGGAAGTATCAGATTGCGGCCCGATTTCGAACGTATAGTTTTTTTAAGCGTTTCACCATAGTGGCGGGAACAATAGCCCTGTTTACCCTACTGACTTTATGGTTGTATAATACCAAAAAAGCATCAACCGAAAGCCGCAAGCTGGTGTGGGCCCTCAGTGGCCGCATGATCACTGAAAAGCCACTTACCGGTTACGGGTATGGGCAGTTTGAAAAGCATTACAATTTGTTCCAGGCTACGTACCTGGCCCAGCTTTCAGGCAATACCCCCTTGCCCGAGGGGGCAGGCTATGTTAACATGGCATACAATGAATTGTTGGAAACAACGGTGGAGGGTGGATTGCCTGCTTTGTTACTGGAGGTATGTTTTGGCGGTTGTTTATTGCTTTTCCCCTGGTTCAGCCGAAAAAAGAAACAGTCTGTTGCCACTGGCGCGGCACCAAAGGAAACAGTCCAGGTGCCTTATCAGGTTGCCTATGCCGGTGTTGCGGCATTTATTACTATGTCGTTGGTGAATTTTACATTCCAGGCCATACCAGTTTACTGTGTGTTTCTGATCTATTTTGTCATACTCTCCACGAATCCCGTTTATAACATCAGGCCTCTGGTACGGATCTCCATCAGGTGGAGGCAGGCTATGCTGAAAATAGCAGGTATTATATTGATTGCAGGCAATGGATGGTTGATGTTCCACTGGTATAAAGAAGCGCTGGCCCAGGTGCTGCTGAAAAAAGTGGTTATAATGGCAAAAAGAGGCTCGCTAACAGAAGCTGCCAAACGGATGCAATTACTGCATACCTCATTAAGCAATGCCGAAAGCTTCTGGCGGAATTATGCCTATATACTGCTTGTTTCCCATAAATATCAACAGGCCATTCAGGTACTGAAAAAGGCCAGCGCAATAAGCGCGGATCCCGACATTCATTATGCGCTGGGTTATTGTTATGAACAAACCGGAACATGGGGGCAGGCCATTCCTGAATATCAATTGGCTGCGCATTTGGAACCACAACGGTTAAAACCCCGGTATGCATTGATGAAATTATACTACCGGTCGGGCGACACCTTACGGCTGATATCGATGGCGAACCAGATCATTGCATTGCCTTCAAAAGGTAATATAGAGGAAGCCAATGGGTATAAGACGGAAGCTAGTAAGCTATTGCATAAAATAAAAAACCTTTCACCAGCTGATAAAGTATTTTAACTATGACAAAAGCTGTTGCCACGAAATATAAATGGCTTTTTGGCTTGTTGGTCCTCACTGTAATACAACAGGCAGCTGTTTGCCAGCAAGCGATCAGTTATGGAAAAGAGATAGACAAAGTATTGGTAAAGGCAGGCCGCAACCGGAGTGAATTAGAGAAAGCTCTTTATTATTTCAATAAAAAGCAGGACCCATTACAATTCAAAGCTGTTTGTTTTTTAATTGGCAATATGGACATACATTATTCCAGCAGTTACTACTGGGCGGATAGTTTAAATAATAAAGTAGCTTTCAATGAATTGAATTATAGTGACTTTGCCACTGCCTTACAGGATTTTGACCGGATAAAAAAACTGCATCGGGGCTTGCATCCGGTATCGGTTCGCTACCGGGACATTGATAGTATAAAAGCCGTTTTTATTATTGATAATGTGGAACGGGCTTTTGAAGTGTGGAAGCGACCCTGGGCGCGGACCCTTTCATTTGAGGAATTTTGCGAATACCTCCTTCCCTATCGGGCAAGTATAGAGCCCTTACAGGACTGGCGCAAAACCTATCAGCAACGTTTTAACTGGGTACAGGATAGTGCGAAAGGAAAACAGGTCCAGGAAACGTTGACCTGTCTGGCCAACAATATAAAGAAATGGTTCACCAATACCTATGAAATGGAGAGCCGGAAAGAACCGTTACCCAGGCTGGGCCCTATGCAACTACTGATGCGGAAAAAAGGACCATGCGAAGATATTGCCGATCTTACTGTTTTTACCTTACGCAGCCAGGGGTTTCCTGTTACCAATGATATGGTAACCTATTGGGCTACTTCTTCGGGCAGCCATTTTTTTAACAGCACACTGGATAACGAGCACAAGCAGTTGCGTTTTGATGTATCCTCTTCTTCTGTACGGTTCACCACATTTACCCGCGAACCAGCTAAAGTGATCAGGGTAACATATGCAAAGCAACGTGACGTAGTGGCTGGCTTTGAAGCAGTGGATAATATTCCTGATGGATTTATGCGCACCTATAATTATAAGGATGTTACGCCCGAATACTGGCCTACCATCGCTATCACCTGTCAATTGCAACAGGCTGCGCCAAACAGGAAGGTGGCATTTGCGGCAGTGTTGAATGCCCTGGAATGGCGCCCAACCTGGTGGGGAAAGGTGACAGGTAATACAGTGCAGTTTAGTGACATGTGTACCGGTGCGGTGTACCTGCCCATGTATTGTATACAAGGTAAAAATGTGCCATGCGGCTATCCTGTTGCTGTTAATAAAAGCAAACAATCCCTAACATTAAAGCCCGACTTGCAGCGGGTGCGCGATATTGTTATTAAAGAACAGGATAACTACCTGTTTTACCGAGCTGGTAAAAAATATAAGCTTTTTTACTGGGATAATAAGTGGAAACTGGCCGGGATGCAAACTGCGCAGGAAGGCACTCATGAAATGACATTCACGAAAGTGCCCCGCAATGCCCTGTTATTGCTGGTGCCGGAATATACGCAGCGCAAGGAACGGCCTTTTACCATAAATGATGCCGGGGAAAGGGCCTGGTGGTAACAACCGGAAAGCACGTAATCATAACCATTAATAAATAAACCTACTATGAAACGCATTATTCGCCTGCTGACCTCGTTCGTCAGCTGTTTGCTGGTCACTGTGTGTGCCCAGCCGATCGTATCACAAACTGCCGCAGGAAAAAATGACCCCATCACCGGAACCGCTGTCGATAACCAACAATTGCAGAAAGAAGCGGCCCTTACTGCGGCTTTTCTAACCAGAAAATATGAAGGGGATGCGAATCTGGAAAAATCACTTACCAGGTTTTATTATTCCAGATCTATGGAATTGAAAAAAGCCTGGGCCGACTACCATGGTACCGATCAATTAGATAAACAAATAACCAGCATCCTGCAGCGCTACGATTCGGTGGAAAATAAAATGTTATTTGTAGTAAAAGGGAATGTATTCCTGAATAAACAACTGGCTGCGCTTAATGCGATCAAGCCCCTGTCGGCAAAAGACATACATGCCCTGCAAACGGCATTTTTACGGCTATGCCGCGAAAACACCGATAAAAGTTATGCCGATTATTTTAATGATGTACTGCATTTTATTGTTAAAGACACCACTTATTATGCCGTATTGTATAAAGGCGAAATTCAGCAACAGTCGCGCTTTAATGCAATACAGGGTGTAAATGTTCTCGCGCATAAATACCAGGTCACCAAAGAGGCCATGAAAGAAATTGCCTTGCTGATAAACAGTAAAGAACGGAGTGTATCAGTTATCAATTACGCTTTCCCCACTTATACCGGTTACAAGGACAGTCTGATGAAGAAGGCCGTAAATTATTATGATTCGTTGATCAGTCTGGCTTTAAAAAGGGATGGCACTTTTGCCTACACCTCAAAATTCTCCATTGCCATAAAAAACAGGTTGTCGCTGAATTTACGGTCTGGCCAGGTAGATACGTTGCTGGAGCGGGCTTATGCGCTGGAAAAAATGCAGGCGGAGTTCATGGTAAAAAATCCGCTTGGCAAATTTGATGGCGCCCCGTTTGAAGCTGAGCATATTACTGCGTTATTATCGGAAGACCAATACCTGAAACTACTGGGCATAATTAATAGACCGCAGGCGGAAAAATGGTCGTATGGCGATTGGGATGAGCTGGTGAAACGGGGTATGTCTGCCGAACTGGATAGCGCAAAAACAGTGCGTGAATTTTTACTATACAATATTAGCCGGTTGGTTGCACGTGACCGTTATGCCGACGATAAGATACGCCAGAATGCGGAAATAAAAGTTGTTGACAACAATATGCCGGCAGCGCTTCGCCGGTTAAAATCAGTTCGCAGAAGACCTGAAACTACAGAGAAAGCCGCTGAAACGCCCGTACCCGGTACCATTAAATGGTAATACTACCTGTTGAAATACTGCTTCCGTGTACATATCACGGAGAGGCCCCCTATTCCCATAACTGACCAAATACCATTTTTTATTTAACCAAAAAACCGACAGAGATGAGACAACAATTACTTGTTTCTTTGCTTTTTGTCTGTGGCATTGTTCATGCGCAGAACAACAAGGAGCAGCCTCCTTCTCAGGAATTAATAGTAAAGGAGGCGCGGCAATACCTGCGAGGTATGGGCGGAAAGCCTTATGATCCCGGAAAGGCGCAATCGCTTCACCTGCAAAATGCGCAACAGGGAAATGTACAATCAATGTATGAGCTGGCATTGATGTACAGTAAAGGAACAGGGATACCTGTTAACCAGACAGCTGCTATAGAATGGTTTAATAAAGCTGCTGAGAACGGGTATTCAAAAGCCTGGTGCAACCTGGGGGAAGTATATCGCAAAGGACAGGGCACTCCTATCGACTATTCTAAAGCGCGTAGCTATTATGAAAAAGCTTCGGCTGCAGGTGATTTGTCTGGCAGGTACAATTTAGCTTACCTGGCTTATAAAGGGCTGGGCTGTACCCAGAATTATCAGCAGGCTTTTTCGCTGTTTTACGAAGCTGCCTTACAGAATTATGTTCCCGCTATGTATTTTACGGGTCTTTGTTTTCGCAATGGGTATGGCACCATTCGCAATCTTGATAGCGCCCGTCGCTACCTGATGCGGGCGGCTATACATGGAAGTGCCCAGGCAAGGGAAGAGCTTGCTATTAAAGATCCGGAGAACCCTATTCAACCATTGTCAGCCCCTGCACTCGTGCAGGCATTTTCAGTGAGCACCCTCTCCGGTGAATCGGGCTCGCGGTACCAGCGCATCCAACACAATGTGCCAGTAAAAGATCTTGGCGGTGATTATACAGGATATGCGATCAAGTATGATTGGAGCGGAACACATGTAACCGCCTATGCTACCGTAAATGTGACCCTTACGCTGAATGGGACCGAAGTGACCGGGACCTGGAGAGAGGAAGACGAATCACTGACCACTGAGATCCATGCGCAGCTTACAGAAAATGCCCTTGTTTTCAGCAATACGGGGTATGACCGCATTTATCGGTACAGTCCGGTTAAACCGGAAACTTTTACGTTTCAACAGGCTGCCTTACAACTGGTGCAAAAGGGCGATAGCATATACGTTGCCGGTAATCTTCAAACGTATTCGGCAAACCGGGGAGAACCAGGAAAGCCCTTCTCGTTATTACTGGTGAAAAAATCGCCGGAAACTGTCACCAACCTGCCGCTGATCAGCGCTATTGGCCAATTACAGGCGTATCCCAATCCATTTAACCAGGCAACTACTATCAGTTTCCGCTTAGATAAAGAAGCTGGGGTTGCGTTAAGCGTTCTGGACCTGCAGGGCCGTACCATTTATACGGAACCTGCCGAAAGGTTGCTGCCAGGTACTTACCGCAGATCGTTACCGTTACATGCGCCAGCCGGAAATTATGTTGTGCGGTTGGTGAGCAATGGTGTTTCCAAAACTCTTATGATAGTAAAGCAATAACCTTTAAACGCAACCAATGAAAAAGTTACTATTTTTAACTATACTACTGCTGGGGTTGGTGCCTTACATCAATAATGGCTCGTTACAACTGGCCACCCCCTCAGCAATGGCCCAGGATATGGGTGAAGAGAATGACTGGGATGACGACTTTGGGGACGATTGGTGGGATGATATGACCGATGAAGAATTTTCAGGTATTCTGGACGATGGTGGATTTTATGATGATTTTTATCAGGACATTGAGGATGATTTCAATAGCTGGTTTGAGGATGATGCCTGGGATGTGGGGGCTGATGATGGCAGCTGGACATTCCTTGAAACGGTGTACGTATATGCAAATACACACACCGACGATGGCATTGACTGGGGGTGGCTCGATGCGGTAACAGTTACGGCCTCATCAAATTCCGGTTACGATGTGGATGATACAGACTGGTCATGGCTTATGAATGAGATGGTATATAAATACGACCCCTATATAACCGGGTATGATCCAGGTTACAGTTATCCTGACCCGATCCTTGATCCGCCGCCTGTAGAAGATAAGCCAAAGCCCAAATATGTAAAGAAGAATATTAAATTGAGGATCAGGGTACAAAACTCCCAAATGACCTGCGTTCCTACAACTATGTCGTATTTGAATGAAGTAGTATGTGGTGGCAGTCATAGTGAAAACTGGTATATTAGTGATTATGAGAGTAGTCATTCGGGGGCAGATGTTGAGGCGAATGGCATACCATTAAGTGAAATGTCGGGCTATGTAAATGCTGAATTTAATACGGAGACTTATAACGGATTTGCCATCGACTATCTGGATGCCGGAAAGCCGATCCTGACCACCATTCAAAATAGCCAGGGGTATCATAGCGTAGTGATCATTGGGTATGATGAGAATTCAAGTCCCAATAACCGTCGCCTGTATTATGTAGATCCCGAGACCGGAGTGCAGTCATCCATCTTGTATAACGATTGGAACACCGGTTCCCAGGCACTGTACGCCTATCCCATTTCAGGTTGTAAAAAATAAATTTGTTGTATGAGATATATGAAATTTTTATGGCTGATTCTGCTGGGCGCTTTTTCGGCACCTATGTTTGCCCAGGAAAAGCTGGAAAAGGAGCTTGACCGTTATAAGACCACGCTTAAACAGGTCATTCTTCAGGATGCGGCAAAAGAAGGCCGGGTAAAAGAATTCCTGACAAACACCATTCAGGTTATTATAATACCACAGTGCCAATTTACCGGGACCGCCCAGCAGGTGATTGTTGATAGCAGTGCTATTGATAATATGCAGATAGATACCAATTATTACCGTGCCTTGCTGAGAAAAGATAACCAAGTAGTGGTGGTAATTGAAAAACAAGGGTTGCGCACGCCGTCATTTATGACCATTGGAGAATATGGCGGCAGCGAAAATGTGCCGCAGTGGGTTAACATGGTTGAGAAAGCGGGTTTTGAGAAAAGGCTGTTTTCAATTGATCTGTTAATGGAAGAATCAAGGATGAAACAGATAGCATTCGTTAACCAGCGGCAATTACAATTTGTGGATGCCGGTTTGCAGGTCTATAGTGGTATCCAACCGTTACTTGTAAATAAGTATGGCAGCGTAGACAAGTTCGTGGAACTGAAAAAGGAGAATCTTGAGAAAATGCAATTGTTGCAAAATAATGCTTCTCCTGAAAGCTGGAAACACCTCGTACGCAACAACTATACAAAATGGACGGAACGATACCCAACCGATACGGCGGGCGTTTTTGACCTGTTTGTAAAAGAAATGGATACTATTGTACGGTTATCGAACAGACAAAAAGAGTTATTAAAGCAAACGATAACCAATAAGCTTTTAAACTGCAGTAAATACAATGGCCGGCCGGGGATCCAGTTTATTGACCGGGATATTGCACCACTCGTTTACACGGTGCTTACTCAGGAACAATATGCCAGGTATATTTACCAGCGCGGACTTAATGCCTGGGTGGCCAATGAAGCATTCAAAAAGCTGGAAATTTATTATGTAAGAGAGAAGAGCGTACCGCTTGATTCGTTATCAAAAGTTTATGACAGGGAAGTATTTTCTTTGAAATAGACTGGTGACCGTATCAACTATAAAAAAGGCTGTCTGCTATTGTTTGTAAGCAGACAGCCTTTCTTTTTGTCCCTGTATTGATCATCCTGGTTATACCTGATCTTTTTATGCTCAGATCTCCAGCCCATTGGTATCAGTAGTGAGCACTTCACTCATATAATCAAAAAACGGACGCATATTTTTAAATGTTTGACTGGCGGTTGTAAGGAATTGATCGCTTAAAACTTCTTTGTCGGAAAAATGCCTGATCACTAGGAACTGTTTATGACGTAACAGGTCAATGGCTTCATGGCTGGCGTCAAAGCCTTTGGGGGCGGTCTTTACCTGTTCTCCTTTTAGCTCGCCAAATGTGGTAATGAATACTTTGCTTTTGAGGATCTTTCTCAAACCGGCAGCATCAAAAGCAATTTCATCGCGGATGCGTTTCAGGTCCTGCGGATTGGGTGCCCAAAAACCGCCGGCAAGATAACTGTTGCCCGCTTCCAGGTGAAAATAATAACCGCCCCGCCGAAATTTAGTAGCGCGTTTAAAATTTCCGCTCCAGTTTGTTTTGTAAGGTGTTTTATCGTTTGAAAAACGAATGTCGCGGTAGATGCGGTGCAGGCTTTTTTTGCCCGATGGGGTTTCTATTTCATCGTGTTTGTTAAGCTCGCGGATCAATGCTTCGGCAAATACCTCCATCCGCTCCAGCTCCTGCTGATACTTTTCTTTATGCGCGTTGAACCAATCGCGGTGATTGTTCTTTTTTAATGCCAGTAAAAAATCGAAACCCGATTGGTGAATTATTGGTGGTGCTATTGTTTGTTTGGCCATATCAGTCTTTTGCCATTACTTTTTTACGGTGTTTGGTGCCCCATTTATACAGTTCATGTATCAGATCGTCCAGCGATTCTCCGTATTCAGTAAGTGAATACTCCACTATAACAGGAACGGAATCGTATACAGTTCGTTTGATCAGTTTGTTCATTTCCAGATCGCGTAATTCTTTTGATAACATCCGATCTGTTATTTTAGGAATGTCCTTGGCTATTTCGCTGAACCTTTTATTGCCGAATTGTAAGGATATTATGATAGGTAATTTCCATTTGCCGCTCAATACGCTGATGGCATCAGATACAGGCAATATCAACCCCAGACATTTGTGGTATTCGCGTCCTTCTTTCTTTACCATGTTGTTGATTTTTGGTGTTACTATTTTGGGGTATAGAGCTATACCCGCGTATAGTTCTATATTCCAGTATAGTGCTATACACTCGTATAGTACTTACAAAAGTATAGCAAAGGTACATAGCTTTGTTATGAAAACAAAACACGGTTACAACCTCAAGCAATTACCAAAAAATTTGATTACGATGAAAAAGATATTGAACATAGTGTCGAGTGCAAAAGGAAACAACTCATTTAGCATTAAATTATCTAACGCTATTATTGACAAATTGTTAGCGGCGTATCCCGACAGCCAGGTGAAAACACATGACCTGACGGCCAATCCGCTTCCCCATTTACATGAAAACCAGTTGAACGCATTTTTTACTCCGGCAGAGCAACGAACAGACAGCCATAAACAGCTGGTAGATTATTCAGATCAGGCCATCCAGGATCTAAAAGAAGCAGATTTCATTATAATCGGCGTGCCTTTGTACAATTTTAACATTCCTTCCGCACTAAAAGCCTGGGTAGACCATGTGGTGCGGGCTGGTATCACCTTCAAATATGAAAATGGAGCACCTCATGGGCTGGTGAATAATAAAAAAGTCTTTCTGGCCTTGGCCAGCGGCGGAGTATATTCAGATGGCCCCATGAAATCATATGATTTTGCAGAACCTTTTATGAGATTTATTCTGTCATTTATCGGGTTGAATGACATCACGACCTTCCGGGTAGAGGGAACGGCGTTACCTGACTTAGCAGCTGCCGCATTCCCCAAGGCGGTAGAAGCAGTAAATGAGTATACATTTTAAGGGAAAAGAGCATGTCAAGATACAAAGGCGGGTTCTCCGCCAGCTGGCGGAGAACCCGCCTTATTAAAGAAAGGCCATCTTCGAATTTGAAAGAAGATGGTCTTTTTTTGTTTCGAACGAGCACTAATTCTTTCGTTTTGCTGCTTTTTGCGGGTTATACTATGCAAAAAATAACCATGCAAACGTTTGCGTAACCTTTTTAAAGTGAAGCAGCTTAAAAAAACTTAAACATTTGGTAAAACAACTTCCTTTATGAGCTTATATTTGGTTGGTAAGTTTGCGCCATATGAATTTTCAGCCAATTGTTCCCGAGGAAGGCGAATTATTGCTGCAATTGAGAAAAGGGGACCGCATTGCTTTTGATGAGATTTTTAACCGCTTTGCCGAGCCTATTCATACGTATATAAAAATGCGTTTGAGTGGTTCGGAGGAGGCTGATGACGTGCTACAGGAAGTATTTATACGACTGTGGAATAAACGTCAGCGCATCGTTATTCATACCTCATTCCGCAATTATCTGTATACGATCGTTCAACACTGTATCTGCGATCATCAACGGGCGTATAAAAGAAAGCGCTATACTTTAATAGCAGAAATGCCCGATCACACCGAGGAACGGCCACAACCCGACGAACAGTACCAATACAAACAGGCCTATCACATCTGGAAAAACGCTGCCAATAAGTTACCTGGTCAAATGCGCCGCATTTATGCCATGAAGAATGAAGAACAGCTTTCGGTCAAAGAGATAGCCACTGAACTGCGGCTGAGCGAGCAAACCGTAAAGAACCAGTTGCATACTGCCGGACAACGGATCGTGAAAATGTTGCGCCAGGTGCAGTTCTTCTTTTGAGGTTGCCAGTTTCTGGTTAACGGCGGGCAATCGGCAATCGGCAATCGGCAATCGGCAATCGGCAATCGGCAATCGGCAATCGGCAATCGGCAATCGGCAATCGGCAATCGGCAATAGAATTTCGGCTGCGCAAGGTCACATATTATTCTCAAAGTTGGCTAACCTTTTCTCATTTGACACCAGGCGGAAGGCTCAAATTTCGCGAACCCATTGCCGATTGCCGATTCAGGATTGCCGTAATATGACCAAATTGTTAACTCCCATTTTTTTCTAAATATCTCTAGTACCAGTTTTATCTATTAACCGTCTATTAACAAAGCTATTTTTTGCATGCCCCGGAAATCAAGGCACAAGAAGGATAATATGAATAATCAGGATGAGCAATGGCAACAGGCATGGCAATCACCCGATCAAATGGGGATGCAGAAAAAGCAGATTTTGCTAAACAGCATCAATGATCGAATTGACAACCGTCGGCGGCACAAAAAGCAATTGTTCTTTATTGGGCTAAGCGCTGCAGCGGCCATACTGGTTGCTGTTTTTATTAAAATGCCCGGGAATAGCGCTGCTATAACCGCCAATGCCTGGCAGGAACTGGCCAGTGCCGAGAGTTCAAAAAAGATCATGCTGG
This sequence comes from Niastella soli, assembly GCF_017742245.1. GTDB lineage: Bacteria > Bacteroidota > Bacteroidia > Chitinophagales > Chitinophagaceae > Niastella > Niastella soli. Next base: position 341,793 of record NZ_JAGHKO010000024.1, on the reverse strand, counting down.
AAGACGGGTCGGTAGTATGGCTGGCGCCTCATTCAACCGTAAAGGTGTATGCTGATTTTTTTAAAAAACGCAGCACTTTACTTACCAGGGGGACTGCTTTTTTCAGTGTGGCCAAAGATGCACAACGCCCCTTTACGATTGGGGTTAACCGGCAAAGGGTCACCGTTGTAGGAACCGCTTTTACCATTCATAAACTGGATTCGGTTGATCTGCAACTGACCGTTAAGGAAGGTAAGGTGGCCCTGAACAACCCCAGTGGGAATTTATTATTGACTGCCGGCCAACAGGTAATTACAACCCGGGCAAAATCAGGTGTTGTAAACCGGATTGACCCAGGCACAGCAGACTGGTGGCTGCAACATCAGCTGCGGTTACAGAATATTAAACTGGAAGAATTACTGAACAGAATAGAAACATATTACCAGGTTAAGCTAACGTACGGCACTATTAATAAGAATAAAAAAGTAACGCTTACCTGGGATCTGACAATTTCTTTGCAGGATAATTTAACGGTGCTGAACACATTGACTGGTTACAATATCCACTAAGCATTCCTTATCAATCACGCATTTTTTGTTCTGCTGAAAAGCGGACGGGCATTGTATTGTTTATAATGTATATGAAATATATGGATTACTCAAAACTAACAAAAACATTTACCGCGCTTGTTGTGCTGCTGATAGCAAGTATCCTGCAGCTGCATGCGCAAACGGCACAACTGCATTACCGGCATGGCCCCGGTAACCTCTCTGCCATTGCAGAAGATTTTGGCCGTGTATTTAAAGTGAAGCTGGCTTATGCGAATGATGAGTTGACTGCAGTAAAAGTACCCGGTGCTTCCTATGAAGCAGGCAGTGTTGGTGAGTTGTTGAATGCGGTATTAGCGCCCGGCGGTTTTAATGCAACTGCCAGTGGAGACAGTTGGGTGATCAAAAAAAGTGATGCCCCTAAAAAAGCGCCCGCCATGGTATTGAAAGGCGTTGTTACAGAAGGTGGTGTTCCGCTTCCGGGAGCTACCGTAATTATAAAACAGGATGGTCAAAAGCAAGCGGTGGCCATAGCCGATGACATGGGCCGTTTCAGCAAGACCCTGCCCGTAATAGCAGCAGGATATATTGAGATCTCCGCTGTTGGTTACCAGGCATTGAGAAAGAAATTTATTGCCGAAGCACAACAGTCGTTAAGCATAGTACTTCAAAAAGATGAACAACAAATGCAGAATGTGGTGGTAACCGCATTAGGTATAAAAAAATCTGAAAGATCACTGGGCTATGCGCTTACAAAAGTAGATAGCACGCAGCTTACCCAGGCTACCAGTTTAAACTGGACGGATGCGCTCTCCGGTAAAGTAGCCGGTTTGAACCTTATCCGTTCCGGTGGCGGCCCTGCCGCTTCGAGCAAAATTATTCTCCGGGGTGAAAACAACCTTACCGGCGATAATGAAGCGCTTATCGTATTGGATGGTGTAGTGATCAATAACAGTAGCGGCAAACGCTCTGCTGCCAAAGGCGATGCGACATATCAAACCAATTCAGACAACCTTCCTGCTGACTATGGAAGCTCTTTGAATGACCTGAACCCACAGGATATAGAAAGTGTATCTGTATTAAAAGGACCTGCTGCATCTGCCTTATATGGACTGCGGGCCGCAAACGGGGCGATCATTATCACCACCAAAGCAGCGGCCCAGAAAAAGAAAGGCCATTTTAACGTTCGCTATACCGTTAACGGAAACATGGAACAGGTGAACCGGTTCCCCGACCAGCAATATGAATATGGCCAGGGTACGTCTGGGGCTCAATATTACTCTTACGGCACTACCGAAGATGGGGCCAGCACAGCCGGTACCAGCTCTGCTTATGGGCCCAAATTCGATGGACAATCATTTTTTCAGTATGATCAGGTGCGCCAAACTACCGCACTACAACGTACTCCCTGGAGGGCCTATGACAATATCAACGAATTTTGGGAAACGGGCTCAGACCTTAAGCACAGTCTTAGTGTAGACGGGAAAGTAGGTAATACCGGAATTCGTTTGAATGGTGGTACAGAAAAGGAAACATGGATCGTGCCCAATACAGGTTTCTCCCGCAGCAACCTGGGGTTAACCACCAATTCAGAAATTGGAAAAAAATTAAAGCTTAATACCAAAGTAAACTACGGTTATAGAAAAAGCGATAACCTGCCTGCAGCAGGATATGGAAACCAGTCATTGATGTACTGGTACATTTTCTGGCAGCCCAATGCCGATTATAACTGGCTGCGAAATTACTGGCAGGGTGGCGATAGCAGTATTTACCACGATCAATACAAGGTGATCCGGTATCCGTTCTCCAGTTACCCCGAAAACCCATTTGCGATCACCAATGAATTTTTGAACAAAACAAGAAGGAACAATGTAACCGGGAACATCTCCCTGAACTACCAGCTTACCAAAGAGCTGAGCCTTTTTGTGCGTGGCAACCTTGACTGGATGAATGATAAACGTGAGCAGGACCGGCCATACGATGCGGGCTCCCGGCTGCCTAAAGGTTCTTTAAGAAAGCAGAACATCATCAGCTACGAAAAGAGCTATGATGTGATGGCCAAATACGCGAAAGAACTCAATCATGATATAAAACTGGGTGTAACCCTTGGCGCCAGCCAGTTGAGAAACGAGTATCACAAAACGGATGTAAGGGCTGACGGATTAAATTTCCCTGATTCGTTGAACGGCGCGTCCCCCTACCCTCAGATCTACAGCTTTGAAAACGCAATAAATCCATTGACCTATTTCCCCGATACCAGCCGTTACCAGATCAACAGTATTTACGGGGTTATAAACCTTAGCTATAAAAATTATCTGTTTGCAGAAATTACCGGCCGTCAGGACTGGAACAGTGTTTTGGCCACTCCCATAAGAACGGATAATGTAGGATTTTTCTATCCTTCTATTAATACCAGTTTCATATTATCGGATGTAACAAAGCTCCCCACTTTCATCAGCTATGCCAAGTTAAGGGCATCGGTTGCGGCTGTTGGTAGCGGTGGTACCGTGCCTTATCTTACTGCCTATGCCTATCCGGTTGCAGTAAACGGTGGTATTTATGACGATAGTTCGTTAACGGCGCCTAAATTCCTGCCCAATCCCAACTTAAAACCGCTTATCACCACTACCTACGAGTTGGGTACGGAATTGCAGTTTTTTAACGGCCGGTTGGGATTAGACGTGGCTGTATATTTTGGCAATACCAGACACCAGATCCTAACCAGAACGGTTGATGCCGCTTCAGGTTATCAGGCTGCTATTATCAATGCAGGAAAAGTAAGGAACAATGGAGTGGAAATTCAGTTGAATGCCAAGCCTATTGTGACCAAAAGCGGTTTTAGCTGGAGCCTTTACGGAACTTTTGCCCGTAACAAGAACAAGATCCTGTCTATGCCGGATAGTACGGTGTTGCTACGGGCCGGCAATATAGCCAGCGGTCAAATAGTGGCCAAAATAGGCGGCATGATGGGTGATCTATATGGGTTGGGTTACCAACGCAGTCCGGACGGACAGGTGATCTACGATGCTACCACCGGGTTCCCCAAGATCACCAGTAATATCATTCGCCTCGGCAACACAACCCCTAAATACAAATTCAGTCTGGGTAATAATTTTCGCTATAAGAGCTTCAGTGTAAACGTGCTGTTCGATGCTCAGATAGGTGCAGTGGCCTACTCGCTTACCCATTACAAAATGGTAGAGCAGGGAAAACTCAAAAGTACATTACCAGGCAGGTACAATGGTCTTGTTGGTAATGGAGTGGTTGAAAACCCCGATGGTTCTTACCGCAAAAATGATGTGGTGGCTACCGATGTTGACCAGTTTTATCAATACAGCATGGGGCAGTACAATGCGGAGGGAAGCACCTTTAGTACCGACTTTGTAAAATTCCGCGAAGCGTCAGTAGCCTATTCCTTTAAGCCAAAATTGCTTAAAAAGGTTGGTTTATCCTCGGCCAGCGTAGGTATTTACGGGCGCGACCTGTTCATCTGGTCACCCTGGCCAATGTTCGATCCTGAGTTTGGTACCATACAGGGGTCAGACATTGTAACAGGTTTTGAAACCGGTCAGTTCCCTTCTACCCGTAGTATGGGTTTCACCTTATCAATCGGGTTATAATCATTGAATAAAAATCTTATCAATAATAAAAGAACACAGGGATGAGAAAGCAATTAATTATAGTATGTATGGTGTTGATGGCGCTGCCAACACTCTATTCATGCAAAAAGGATTTTGATAAGCTGAACACAGATCCTATCAACGCCCTTGGCACAACAGCCGACAAGCTGCTGGCCCCTGCACTGGTAAACACTATAACGGCCGGGATGATACGGAACCGGAGTTTTACCAACGAACTGATGCAGGTAACTGTAACGATAAGCGATGGTGATAATACCGTATTCAGATATGCCTTCAAAAATAACCAGTCAGATTATTTATGGAACAACTGGTTTTTGCAACTGACCAACTTTAAACAGGTAGACAGTCTGGCCCACGGATACGGCAAAGACTCCACCATCAATTACTCTTACCAGGGTATTGGAAAAGTATGTAAAGCCTGGGTGTATGCGAACCTGACAGATACTTATGGCGATATTCCTTACTTCCATGCATTGCAGGGTGACTCGGATCTTTTACACCCCAGTGTAATGCCGAGTTTTGACAGACAGCAGGATATTTATGCTGATCTGCAGAACCAGTTGGAAGAAGCCAACATGCTGCTTTCAAAGGGCGATACTATAGTGGGAAAGAGTGATCCCATTTATAAAGGAGATGTGACAAAATGGAGAAAGTTTTGCAATTCATTATACCTGCGTCTTTTGTTGCGCATTTCGGGTAAAGCAGAAGTGCAACAGCAATGTATAGCTAAAATAAAACAGATAGTAGAAAATCCGGCTCAATACCCGATCTTTCAAAGCAATGCGGACTGTGCCAGATTGCTTTGGACTGGTAGCGACAACACTACTGATCCTTATACCAACCCTTATGTAACGGCGGTTCGTACCTCAGATTTTCGGTCTCCCTCTGTTTGCAGTTTCTTTATAGACAAGTTGGTTGCCTGGAGTGACCCACGCTATGTTTCTGGTACACCATATGGGTCAGGTACCTATGGTCGTTGGGGAATTTCGCAGGCCAGTGGCGGTGGCTGGTATGGCGTGGAAAGCGGATACCTGCCTGGCCATGGAGATCCAAGAGGGTGTTATTTTCAAAGCAATGACTATGATAATACCACTGCGGATAATACCTGGTCGCTGCAGCAAAATCAATATACCGGGATCATTATGCAATATGCCGAAGTACAGTTTATATTGGCAGAGGCAGCTGCAAAAGGATGGATCACGGGCAATACAAAAACTTTCTGGCAACAGGGCATAGCCTCTGCCATCAATTACTGGGTGCCCAACTTTAATGAAAGTATTAGCAATGCCAACTTTACCACTCATCTTAATAATCTTAACCAGGCCAGTGAATTTTGGAATGATAATCTTCCTTTAGACGATAAAATGGAATTGATCCACGTACAGAAATACTATGCACTGTTTTTGACCGATCTGCAACAGTGGTTTGAATACCGGCGCACGGGACATCCAATATTGCCCAAAGGAGCTGGATTGGCAAACGGGGGTGTAATGCCTGCTCGTCTGGTATACCCGGTGTATGTACAGGCAGCCAACCCAACCAACTATAGTAATGCAGTAGCAGTACAGGGCCCCGATGAAATTTATACCCGGGTATGGTGGCAACGCCCTTAAGTGTATCATTTATAAAAAAATCATTAAGATGAAATATTTTGTAAATCTTTTTTTAATAATAAGCATGGCGATCGCTATTAGCGGTTGCAATAAGGATAAATACAATTATCCGGGCGGTGTACCCAGCGAGATCATCTCTATTTTGGATATGCGCCAGCTTTATAAAGAATCGGACCTGGTCCTTTCAAAAGAAAATGTGTATGGAGCATCCAAACTGGCTGCGGTAGTTATCTCAGACCATTCAGAAAAAAATCTACCTGAAGGTTTGCTGGTGGTGCAGGATATTCGCCGGTTGCAAACGCTGCGTGGTATTTCTGTTGAGATTGGCGCTGAAGCTGCCAACTACCATTCAGGAGACTCGGTACAAATAGATATTATCGGCGGCACCTTAACCCGTAAAAATGGTATTTTAACCATTACGGGGATACCAGCATCCAACGTTACCGCCAAGGGCAAGGGATTGGTTGCGATAAATGCGGTTACGGTGGAGCAACTGCAGGCCCATCCTGAATTGTATGAAAGCTCCCTGTGTCTGGTTAATAAATCCAGTTTCAATCCCGCCCCTAAAGCCGGGGAAGTGATTGGGGGTGATAAAAAGATCAATGATGGTTTTGGAGACCTTACGCTTTATACCAACCCAGGTGCCAGCTATGCCAACAATGCGCCTTATGGGCTGGCGGCATATGTAGGTATTCCATTTCGTACTGCTGAAGGCAGTGTAAACTACAGAACAAGGAACGGCGATGATATAATCAATATGGGATCTTCTGCACAGGACCTGCTTATAACCGGGAACCAGACTGACCCTAAAGGGGGTGACGCTGGTTATGAATACACTCAACTGCTGGCAACTACAGATATAGATTTTGCCGCCACACCGTATTGCATAGTATATTGTAACAACGCAGGCGGTTCCAGTTCTGCTACTCCACTCGATGCCGGATGGGCTACAGGTGGGATGCGTACTATTAAATGGAACATCACATCGGGCAGCGTAAAAAAAGGTCAATTCTATTATTTTGGCTTCCAGGGTAAAAAGATCAATGGTTCAGCGGGGACTTATTCTTTTCCGGCCACCTCAAATTTTTACGCAAAAAACTATAATGGCACCAAAGACGCTATAAACCCTGGTGATGGAGGGCTTGTTCGTGCCAGTACATTTGCCAACTCCGGCCCCTGGGCCAACAGTGGGAATGCCTCTGGGGTAGCCATCTTTAAAGGAACTACTATTACTGAAAAGTCCGTGCCGGAAGATGTGTTGTTTTTAGGATCAGGTGGCACCACCACCATTTATGACCCAAGCAAACCAACCATATTAGGGTATAGGATCACTAATAACGACTGGTACTCTATGTATTCGGTATCTATAGATACGGCAACATATAAACCTGTGGTAGTACCTTATCTGTATTACCGTTCCGCTGGCAATACGAAGAATTTTGCTTACCCTTTTAACGAGCTGCACCCCAATAATGGTAAAGATGCTTCTGACGCCGGTCTGTTTAGTATGATGGGTGGTGTATACAATATTACCCTAGGCAGATGGACAACCGCACGTAAACAAGTCATAGTGGAACTGTTTCCCACTACGGCTACTATTGACACATTGGAAAGACATCCCGCGGTGACAAAGCTGGTTGAGTGATCATTGATCCGTCCTTTATATTTTAAGAGGCTATTTCTACAATAAGAGATAGCCTCTTGTTTTATCTAGGCAATCCGCCTTCGCCAAGGCTTCGGCGGACAAGTGGGCAATGGGCCTACTTCCTGCTTCGTGTATTAATCACCCGTAGGGATAATATCACTCGTTTCTACCATCAACATCACCGTTTTCGTCAATGCCCTTGTTCGATGAAGAATGCCTTTTGTAATGGTAAAACCTTCCCAGGGATTCAAGGTAACTGTTTTGTCTTCGAGATCAATAAGCAACTGACCATCCAGCACAAAAAAGAACTCATCATCGTTATCGTGTTTATGCCAGTGGTACTCCCCTTCTACAATGGCTACCCGCACCACACTGTTGTTCACCTGCGTTAAGGTCTGGTTGAACCATTTGTGTTGATTGGCTTTTACAATGGACGGTACATCAATTAATTCAAGGTGATTGTATTTTACATCGAGCCTGGTGTCGTAGGGAAAATCGTTCTCCATATTTGTTATCTTTTCAGTAAATATACCGATATCCTTCAACTCCAATCTGCGTTTACCAGGGACCTATTCCGTTAATAGGGATTGACAGCAATGACACTGAAGGCGTTGGTGCCGGTTGTTATCCCTGTCAGCCCTTTTATGACCAGCGTATGGTTATGAAAACGGGTATAGGTCAATGTAAAACTGGCCAGCACCAGATTGGTAGTCACATCCCTTACTTCAAATTGATAGTTCGTATTTGTTTTACAGCGGACAATCCGGTACCTGCCTTATTCCAGACGTCCTCATAGTAAAAAACATTGTCAATTTGTACGTTGGCCGCGTGCTTCAGCTTTATTACCTCCTTGTTATCAACAGGACGAACCATTTGCACATGCGAGATATGGGCGCCGATCACGTCATCGAGATAGATGGGATACCGGCTGTCGCGTTTTTCGTAGTTAAAAGAACATCCTTTTACGGTCAGGTCCATTACATGGCGGGCCCACAACCCATAGGATGGCTGTATTTTCAGGTTAGCCGCATTATATTGCCCCACGCCTAGTTCCGGGGGAGTGGCTGCCGTATCTGCTAATTGATTACCGCCCTTTACCAGGATTTGAACATCGTTGAACACAATGTTTTTAATATAACCGGTATGTTTTCCATTGGGCAGGGTAAAGTTGAGGCCACCTGTTACCTGGTCATTGGTTGGTAAACGATACCCGGCAATGATTGGGGTCGCCCGGCGCTGTTTTCCATCATAGCCGGCCCATCTTTTTCCGTTGAATGAACTGCCTGCATACACATCATAAATATCGATGCCATTCAGGATGATGTTTTCCACCTGCCCAATGTTTACATTTTTTATCAGTAATTCATCATGCTTTTCGCCATTATCGGTAAACATGTATTTGCCTGCCTCCGCTCCTATTACCCGCCCCCGGTTGGAAATGGAAATAAAGAAAGGCGTAAAGCTGCGGAACATCAGGGAGCGGTGATGCAACGGGCCGGTATGTCCGCAGTTGAGGTGAATATTTTTAATGTGACCGCCATCGTTGGTAGATATGGAAAAGCCTGCTTTGTTGGAACCGAGCACATAAATATTATCAACGCAAATGTCGGTAATGTCATCCGCGGTTTCAGAGCCAATCTGGAACAGGTTACAATTAGTATCGCCGATCACATTGCGCACTTTATAATGATGAGCCGGCCGGGTAAAGCCCAGGGAACAATCCGAACCGGGTTTTACAATATCATCGGAACTGACTTTTGAATAAATATTGGTGACCGTAACATCGCTGCAGGCCATAAAATCGTAGATATCCCGCACGCTGGAAGTGCTGCCCCACGAAAAATAAGTATTGTGAACATGTATGGAATCGGTACCCGTTGCCAGTAATGCAAAATGCCCGCTGCGATCTATGTGCAGCATATTACCCGTGTCGAAATCTTTGGAGCCATCCTGGTTGATATAATAGGGTTCGTCCTTTGTGCTATCGTACCAAAGATCGGCTTCGCGGTAAAGACCGCCTATTTCAATATTAGTACATAGTTTAAAGGTGAATAACTTATCGGCCCGGTTATCGGGGGCGTTGTTCATCACTTTGTCGCCGGTAACCAGGTTGCCGTTTCCGGTGATATAGCCATTGCCAATGATCTTTACATTGTTAAGCCGTTCGCCGAAGAATAAGGAATTATTGAAATAGTGATGGCCCACATCCTGTTTTGTTAAATAATTCTCAGGGTCTTCATAGGGACCTGCGTCGGTTGGTGATAAACCGGAGCGATATTTTTTATCGCTGAACCAGGTAGTTTCAGGGGCGTCAGCGCCTTTTAATGCTTTTATAGTGGCGTCTTTATCAATGTACAAATACACGTTGCTTTTTAAATGGACCGTGCGAAGAGAATAGGTGCCCTTGCTAAAAAGGAGGGTGCCCCCTCCTATCCTGTTCATGTAATCGATAGCTTTATTGATGGCCTGGGTACAATCCTGGCTGCTGTCGCCGGTGGCGCCAACTATTTTAACATCCAGCTTACCTGAATAAAATTGTACCGGGTTTGACAACCCATTATGCAAACCACCCTGAACAAATAATCTGAACGTATATAATTTGTCAGGCCTCAATCCGCTTATGCCAACTGTTGATCTTTTTAAATCGATGGTCGCATTAACGGGTACGAAGGTTTTACCCGAATCAAGGGATTGTTGTAGTTGAATGGTTTTTTCGGAAATGGTACTCCAGGTAAATTGAACGGTGGTAAAAGTGTTCGCTGTTTCTTTGTATTGAAATGACTGATCAATAATCCTTGCAAAATCGGATATGGTTGGCGTTACTTGCAGGGTGGTTGTTTCAACTCCGGTGCCTGCACTGGTTAAAACTTCCGGTTTTGCGGTGGTATAATTTGCTTTGAATGCATAATTGCCAGTTTTTGTGAAGCGCACATTCCTGATCACGATCTTGAGGTCGGCCCCATTAGCCGGACGTAAATCGAGGTGGCTGAAATGTAAAACAGAACCACCATTGGGCAGCGGCGTAATAGCCACCGCTCCTACTTTAGTAAACGGGTACCTGGTTCCGGTGCGCCCAATTGATTGTTGTGCAAAGTTTTCCAGTAATACATCACCACGGCCAATTACATTCACCGTGGTGTTTTGTAAAGTGGCATGGATACCAGTAGGCAGATATATTTTTACTGTTACATCCGGACTGCGTTGTCCCGCTGTAAAGAAGAGTATCAGGTCTTTTGTGGTATTTACCGTTACCTTTTCCTGCTGTAATTCAATCTTGCCACCAAGTGCCATTGGCTGTAATACAAGCAGGTACTTTTTCATGGCTATACCATCCTGCGCTGTTACCACTAACCGGTCGCCTGCGATAATGCCGCCTTCGCTTTTCGTATTTCCCTGTTTATCTGTAATGCGATACTGTTGTATAGATCCATTTTTGGAGGTTAACTGCTCCAGCAATTGCTTTACCGTTGGCCGCGTTGAAACAAGGCCCTGGTCTTCCGGCGTATCTACTGTAAACCGGTAGGTGCTGCCGGTTACCACTATAATGGTATTGTTCTTTATGTATCCTATTTGTGTAGCCTGTGGTGTTGGCTTAATATCAGTGGAATGAGAGCCAACGCCGTTGGCCCTGACAACGGGTAACAGGTACAGGCAGGCGGCAATCAACAACAAACAATGTTTTCCTATTATAAACATAAGTGGTAAATATAAAGGCATTGCCAAAACAGACAGTACAACCAATTGGCAATTGATGCATGCATATTAGCATCTGATAATCAGGATTATTTAGCCTGTCCAGGGCGAAGGAGCCTTTAACACTCCTTTAGTAAACAACTGTTCTTCAAGGCCATCTATTATACAAACAAACAATGGAGGAAACAGTATATGAAAAAGATTTTTACCCTTATCGCTGTATTATTTAGTGTAACTACTTTTGCTGCTCCTGCTCCCGGTCCTAAAGCTTCTAAAATTTCCATTTCAAATAACGACCGTGCAATGATGCAGGTAAAGATCGATGGTAACCTGTATAACCTGAATAATACCTTTGTAATGGATAATATTCGCACCGGAAATCACTCCATTACCATTTACAAAACAGAAAGCGCAGGTTTTAGAAAGAAGACCTCAATGATCTATAATAGTTCTATGTATGTTGCGCCTGCCCAATTGATCGATATCGATATTAACCGGAATGGTAAAGTGGTGGTAAAAACTACTACTAACAAATTCGACAGAGATAACAGGTACGACAGGGATGATAGAAACGATCATTATGGAAGACACTAATTTGAAAGTTTAATAATTGAAAAAGCCCCGATGATGATGGGGCTTTTTCAATTATGATATAGTATGTTACTCCGTTACCGGGAACGGCCCGTCAACGAATTTTTCTGTATGATACCCTTTGGCGCCAATTTGTACAGCCAGTGGGCTTCGCAGCTCATTGGTAGCCTGTAATTGTTGTATAATGGACCTAAAGTCGTATTTCGGTTGCCAGCTTAATTCCCTGCGGGCTTTTTCATTTACATACACCCGGTCAATTGCCGGAAACATTTTCCAACCGCGTTGTTCATAAACAGGTATATATTCCGGTATCAGGCGCTTTACTACCTCATTGGCATGGATACGCAGATCACCCAGATCGGATTGTGTAAATGGCGTGGTGGCACTGATAATATAGGTGCCAAAGCCTATATGACGGGCGCGTGCTGCAGCGGCTAAATGGGCATCTACCACATCTTCAATTTCTACCCGGCGATACAGGAATTCATTTGTCTTGAGATTGGTATCCGGATAAATGCCGCGCATTTTCCGGTTGTCATCTTCTTCCGGGAAGAAACGGGAGGTTCGCAACACTAGACAGGGAAGACCCGCATTCCGGAAATATAACTGACACAGGTTCTCTGCCGCTGCTTTGGTAACTCCGTAGATATTCTTTGGTACCGGGGGCACTTCTTCTGTTATCCAGGCTGCAGGTGCACCTGCCGGGGGCACCAGTGCATCGCCAAATACACTGGTAGTACTGGTGAAAATAAAAGCCTCCACCCCTGCCGCTACCGCTTCCTGCAGCAAATTAAGCGTGCCGGTAATATTGGTATCGATAAATTGCTGTTGACTGTGGGTTACCACATGTGGTTTGTGCAGGGTGGCGGTATGAAACACTTGTTTTACTCCCTGCATACACTGTTTTACAAATGCCCGATCGGTTATAGTACCCGTATGGGATGTGAATGGAGAGGATAGTTTATCAATACTAACTACCTCATAGTTCATTTGCCGTAAAGTACGCACAAGTGCTTCGCCTAAATGTCCGGCACTGCCGGTAACCAACACCTTCATATGTTCCTAATGTCTGTTTAAAAATATTTGGTTTCAGCCCGCCTTCCATCCTCCCCGGTTGGGGGGAGGTGGAGTTAATAACTTAATCTTCTTTAACGTATTTGTATACGTTCTTTTTATAGGCATTCAGATCTTCCAGGGTTGAGATCTCTTCGAAACGATATGCTGTTCCATTAGTGTTTTGCCTTACCAGCGCCACTACTTCCCCGCCTACAACTGCACTTTGCGCCTTGCGAAAAATGGCATCGAGCGACTGCCTGTCGTTCAACATCTGGTATTCTTCTATCTGTCCTACGTATATTATGTATTCTGCCATATATAAATTATTTGCGAAGATAAATAGAAATCCAGTTGACAGGTTGATAGAGTGAGAGGGCAATGGGCCCTCCTACGCTAAAGCTTCGGCGGGCGAGGCAATGGATTTTTGGCGCCGCAAGGTAGTTATTAGTCACGATAGTCGCGAGTCACTCACAACTCACAACTCACTTGCCTTTTATTACCTGTTTACTCCTACTTTTGCGGTTCAAACTTTATTAGCAGCAGACTCATGATAAAGATCGTAGTGACCGACGGTTATACTTTAAACCCTGGTGATCTAAGCTGGGATGAAATTAAATTATTAGGAGAGCTCACCGTGTATGACAGAACAAAACCGGAAGAGATCGTTGACCGGTGCCGTGATGCCAATATTGTTCTCACCAATAAAGTACCGTTTAATGAAGCTACCCTGGCGCAATTGACACAGTTGAAAATGATAGGTGTAACAGCCACTGGTTATAATATTATAGATGTACAGGCTGCTGCCAAAAGGAGTATTGTAGTTTGTAATGTGCCGGCCTATGGCACAGCCTCTGTTGCTCAACATACCATTGCCTTGTTGTTGGAATTAACCAACCAGGTAGGCAAACATGCTGCTTCTGTAGCAGCCGGTGATTGGGCCAGATCTGCAGATTTTAGTTACCAGTTGTCGCCCCTCACTGAGCTGGCGGGTAAAACGCTGGGTATTGTTGGCTGGGGAAATATTGGTCAGCAAACTGCCCGAATAGCGCAGGCTTTGGGCATGGAACTGCTTTATTTCAACCCTTCGCCAAAGGAAAATGCATTTGCCCAATGGGTCCCGCTGCAGGAATTATTTATCAAAGCTGATTATGTGTCGTTGCACTGCCCGCTGAAACCGGATAATATGGGTTTTGTTAATAATGAGATCATCCAGTTAATGAAACCCAGTGCCTGTATTATTAATACCTCCCGCGGACAGCTGGTCAATGAACAACACCTGGCCGATGCCCTGAACAAGGGCCGAATTGCCGGGGCCGCTTTGGATGTGTTGACTACCGAACCCCCATCCCCACAAAATCCCTTGTTGACAGCCAAAAACTGTATTATTACCCCGCACATAGCCTGGGTAAGCAAAGAGGCGCGTCAGCGGGTAATGAAAACTACCATAGAAAATGTCAGGGCCTTTTTAGTAGCCCAAGTACCACGAAATGTGGTCAATTAAAGATGGCGGTTTCCAGTTACCAGGCCTTGAAAGCGGATCATTTTGCCGGTATTTATTGCCCGTAACCGGAAATCCGGCAAATGGCCATTTAGATCGATTGATCTACAATCTTACTAATCAATAACTAAGAAGGGAAGCAGCACTTAAAACAGAAAACCGTATCTTCGCTCAACTTTTTGAGAATGAAGATTCTAATTCAACAGGTTACAATTACTGACCCATCATCCCCATTTAACGGTACCAAGCAGGACGTCCTTATTGAATCAGGAGTTATAAAGGATATTCAACCTGCTATTTCAGCGGAGGCAGATAAAGTTATCACAGGCAACCAGTTGCATTTATCGCCAGGCTGGGTGGATGTGTTTGCCCATTTTGCTGATCCCGGTTATGAATACAAGGAAACACTGGAAACAGGTGCCCGTGCTGCTGCGGCAGGCGGTTACACCGATGTTTTCGTGATCCCCAATACCAAACCGGTTGTCGACAGCAAAACACAGGCTGAATACATTAGCCAGAAGTCGAGGTCGCTGCCGGTGACGGTTCACCCCATTGGGGCGATATCAAAAGGAGCCGAAGGAAAAGACCTGGCCGAAATGTACGATATGCGCACCAGTGGCGCCATAGCGTTTAGTGATGGCCTGAACCCGATACAGTCTGCCGGTTTGCTGCTGAAAGCCCTTCAATATGTGAAAGCATTTGATGGTACTGTAATACAAATACCCGACGATAAAAGTGTGGGTGCCAATGGCCTCATGCATGAAGGTATTATCTCAACCCGGCTTGGTTTGCCAGGTAAACCCATGATGGCCGAAGAGCTGCTGGTTGCCCGCGACATAAAACTGGTGCGGTATGCCAATTCAAAACTTCATTTCACCGGGGTAACTGCACCCAAATCGCTCGAATATATTCGCCGCGCAAAAGAGGCCGGACTGGCGGTAACCTGCTCGGTTACACCTTACCATCTGTTTTTCAGCGATGAGGACCTGATGGAATACGATACCAATCTGAAAGTATATCCGCCCCTGCGGACGAAAAGTGATGTGGAAATACTACGCCAGGCGGTGCTCGATGGGACCATCGACTGTATTGCCTCGCACCATATGCCGCATGAATACGATAGCAAGGTGCTGGAGTTTGAATACGCCAAAAACGGCATGATCGGTTTGGAAACCTCGTACAGTGCCATAAAGACTGCCTTACCTGGTCTTTCCGAAAGCCGGTGGGTGGAACTGGTAAGTATCAACCCCAGAAAGATCTTTGGTTTGGAATGTCCGGTGATCAAAAAAGACGCACCGGCCTGCTTTACCTTGTTTGAACCAGGCGTACCGGTAACTTTTACAACGGCATCTTTCCGGTCAAAATCAAAGAATTCAGCCTTTATCGATAAATCCCTGCAAGGGACAGTAAAAGGTATATTCAATAAGGAAACCTTAATTCTAAACTAATACTGAATTGTATGACCGTTGAATCATCCTCCTCCAAAAACCTGGGGTTAATTTATGGATTTATTAATGGTGCAGTAGCTATTGTGTTTACGGTATTATTATATCTTGGCGGCGCAAAAATGTTCGTAAGCCCGATTGCCTATTGCGGTATAGTGTTGCCTATTGTGGTTTGTGTATTGGGGTTGCTTCAGATAAAAAAGCAACAGGGTGGTTATTTAGAATTTGGCCAGGCATTAAAGACCTCTTTTCAGATATTCGTGATAGGGTCATTAATTGCAAGTATATTCCAGTTTGTGTTATTTAATTATATCGATGTGCCCTTCAGGCAGGCGCTTGCCCAGGAAACAGCTCAGAAGGCTGAACAATGGATGCGTAATTTTGGTGCATCCGAAAGTGAGATTGAAAAAAAAGTTGATGAGACCATGGACCAAAACAATTATACAGTAGGCAGATTGCTGCTTGGATTTGTTTTTGGCTGTATTTTTTGGTTTATTGTTTCTTTAATAGTATCGGCGATAATAAAAAGAAAGCGACCGCCGTTTGAAAATTCTTTTAACCAATAGACTATGGATATATCCATTGTAGTTCCTTTGTTCAATGAAGACGAATCCCTGCCCGAACTGTGCGCCTGGATTGAGCGGGTGGTAACTGCCAATAGTTTCACCTATGAAATTATTCTGGTCGATGATGGCAGTACCGATAACTCCTGGGAGGTCATAGAGCAACTGCGTTCCAAAAACCCTCATATAAAAGGCATCCGTTTTCAACGCAATTATGGCAAATCAGCCGCATTAAACGAAGGGTTTAAAGCTGCTATGGGTACTGTGGTGATCACAATGGATGCCGATCTGCAGGACAGTCCGGATGAAATCCCTGGACTGTATAAAATGATTGTTGAAGATAAATTCGACATGGTAAGTGGCTGGAAGAAGGTACGATATGATAATACCCTCACCAAAAATATTCCGAGCAAATTCTTTAACTGGGCAACCCGCCGTATGTCGAAGATCAATTTGCATGATTTTAACTGCGGACTCAAAGCTTATCGCCTTAAGGTTGTAAAAAGCATTGAAGTATATGGCGAGATGCATCGTTATATACCTGTGCTGGCCAAATGGGCTGGTTTTAGAAAGATCGGTGAAAAAGTAGTGGAGCATCGCAAACGCAAATACGGTACTACCAAATTTGGCTGGGAACGGTTTGTGAACGGTTTTCTCGATCTGGCTTCTATTACATTTGTAGGCAAATACGGCAAAAGACCCATGCACTTTTTTGGTCTGTTCGGGTCTTTTGTTTTGTTATTGGGTCTTTTGATGATCGGGTACCTGATCGCTTCCAAGATCATTGAACCAGAATATGCCCTTACCAACCGGCCTGTATTTTATATCTCCTTAACGCTGATGGTAATTGGTACACTGATGTTCATTGCCGGATTTTTAGGCGAACTGATTGCACGCAACTCACCTGGCCGTAACCATTATTTGATTGAGAAGAAAATTGGGGTAGAGTAAAATATGGCTCATAAAACGATTGTTATCATAGGTCCCGGGCATCCGCTTCGGGGTGGGTTAGCCACTTTTAACCAGCGGTTATGCAAGCAGTTTATTGATGAAGGCCATACGTGCAGCATCTATTCCTTTTCGTTGCAATACCCTTCTTTCCTGTTTCCTGGTACCACGCAGTATTCAACAGATCCTGCGCCAACCGATATAGAGATCTATCCGGTGATCAATTCTGTTCACCCCCTGAACTGGTTACAGGTAGGGAATGAATTGAAAAGAATTCGACCCGATATTATAGTAGTGCGATTCTGGATACCTTTCATGGGCCCGGCACTGGGTTCTATATTAAGAAGGGTAAAAAAGAACAAACACACCCGCATTATCGCTATTACCGATAATGTAATTCCCCACGAAAAAAGACCGTTCGATACACCATTCACGCGGTACTTCTTAAAGAGTTGCGATGCCTTTATCACTATGAGTGAAAAAGTCATGTCTGATCTGCGCACGTTTGAAAAAAACAAACCGGCACAACAGGTAACGCATCCGCTGTACGATAATTTCGGCGAACCCATTTCAAAGTCAGCTGCCAGGGAAAAACTGGGCATTACTGGCAATGAGAAGATCATCCTGTTTTTTGGCTTCATCCGGAAATATAAAGGGCTCGATATTCTGTTGGAGGCCATGCCGCTGTTAAAAGGGCAACCGATAAAACTATTGGTGGCTGGTGAGTTTTATGAAGATGAAAAAGCTTATCAGGAACAAATTGATCGATTAGGAATAATGGATAGTTTGATCCTGAGAACCGATTTTATACCTGACAGTGAGGTAAAATACTACCTGTGTGCGGCAGATGCGGTGATACAACCTTATCGCAATGCTACCAATAGTGGTGTTACCCCGCTGGCCTATCATTTCGAAAAACCCATGGTTGTAACCAATGTGGGTAACCTTCCCATCCAGGTGCCAAATGGAAAAGTTGGGCTGGTATGTGAACCTGAACCCACCTCCCTGGCAGCGGCCATTACCCGGTATTTTGAACTTGGAGAACAGCATTTTATACCGCATCTTCGCACCGAAAAGGAAAAATATTCCTGGCATAATCTTGTTAAGACTATCCTGGAAATATGATAATTAGCAAAAAAAGCTAATTTGACTTTTAACATCCCATTTAAATGATCTACAGAAGTAAAGCACCCTTACGAATAGGTTTGGCAGGTGGCGGCACCGATGTTAGTCCATACAGCGACCTGTATGGCGGGGCTATTCTTAATGCAACCGTATCGTTGTATGCATATGCCAACATTGAACCTATAACAGAAAAGAAAATTCTGTTGCAGGCCATGGACCGGCACGAAGAACAAACATATGTTTGGAGTAAGGAACTGCCTATTGATGGCAAACTCGATCTGTTGAAAGGGGTTTATAACCGCATTCAACAACAATATGGAATGCCTGAAACGGGGTTCAAGCTCTCCACTTATGTAGATGCTCCCGCCGGTTCGGGTTTAGGTACCTCTTCTACCCTGGTGGTGGCTATTGTGGGCGCCTTTACCGAAATGTTGCGATTGCCGCTGGGTGAATATGATATTGCCCACCTGGCTTATGAAATTGAACGTAACGACCTGAAAATGGCGGGTGGCAAGCAGGACCAGTATGCCGCTACTTTCGGCGGAGTAAATTATATGGAGTTTTATGGCGACAATGTGGTAGTAAACCCATTGCGAATAAAGCACCAGTATTTGTTTGAACTGGAAAATAATCTGGTGTTGTATTATACAGCCACCAGCCGGGAGTCGGCCCGGATCATTGAAAAACAAAGCCAGAACGTGGTATCAAAAAAGGAAAAGCCGATAGATGCCATGCACCAGCTTAAGCGCCAGGCGCAATTGATGAAAGAAGCCCTGTTAAAAGGAAGATTGCATGAAATAGGCGAGATCCTTGATTTCGGTTTCCAACAGAAAAAACAAATGGCAGAGGGTATTTCTAACTCCCTTATGGACGAAATATATGAATCGGCTAAAAAAGCAGGCGCCACGGGCGGAAAGATCTCCGGCGCAGGTGGTGGCGGATTTATGACCTTTTATTGCCCGGCCAATACCAAATATGCTGTGATTGAGAAATTAAAAGAGTTTGGTGGTTTTGTAAAACAATACCAGTTTGTTGATCATGGTCTAACCACATGGACTATATAAATCCTAATAAAAAATAATTACCTATGAATAATAAGATAGTTGATATTATTAAAGCATCGATCAGTACCAAAGAAAGTATTTTGAAGGACCCTGTTTTGTTGGGTACTATTGACGAACTGGCAACCATCATTACCAGCGCGCTGCGCAATGGTAACCGGGTATATTTTTGTGGAAATGGCGGCAGTGCGGCAGATGCTCAACACCTGGCTGCTGAGTTCTCTGGCCGTTTTTATACCGATCGCGAAGCATTGCCCGCCGAGGCATTGCATTGCAATACGTCCTACTTAACAGCTGTGGCCAACGATTACAGCTATGATGTAGTATACGCCCGTTTGATCAGAGGTATAGGTTTAAAAGGCGATGTGCTGGTTGGTTTATCAACCTCCGGTAACTCGGTCAATATTTTGAAGGCATTTGAAGCGGCCCGTGAGAAAGGTATTGTCACTGTTGGTTTTACCGGCGATACCGGTGGGAAAATGAAAATACTCAGCGATCACCTGGTGAACGTACCGTCAAAAGATACCCCACGTATACAGGAAAGCCATATTATGCTGGGACATATTATCTGTCAACTGGTAGAAGAACAATATTTCAATAAATAGTAACAAATTGCTGGTTACAGGTTGCAGAAAATTAGTTTCCTGCAACCTGTAACTAAGTATTTATATGATGCCTATTAAAGAGTGTATTATACTTGCTGGTGGTTTAGGTACCCGATTGCGAAGTGCCGTGCCCGATTTGCCAAAATGTATGGCGCCGGTAGCCGGCAAACCTTTTCTGGCACATGTGATCGGTTATTTCCGTAATCAGGGGGTGGAGAAATTCATTTTTTCGTTGGGCTATAAACATGAAGTGATACAGGACTACCTGGAAGCTGAATATCCCGGTTTATCTAAACAGTATGTAATAGAAAATGAGCCATTAGGCACTGGTGGTGCTATTCAGCTCGCCTGCCGGCAGGCTACGGAGAAAAATGTACTGATCCTGAACGGCGATACCCTGTTCTCTATTCAGTTACCGGCACTTACTGCCTTTCATGCGCAACACCAGGCACATTGTACCCTGGCCTTAAAACCTATGCACAATTTTGATCGCTATGGAGTAGTTGAGGTTGCAGACAATGGTGCCATTAAGAGTTTTAAGGAAAAGCAATACTATGAAAACGGTCTTATCAATGGCGGCATCTATGCTTTGCAGGTAGAAACCTTTTTGAACGAAGGCCTGCCTGAAAAGTTCTCTTTTGAAAAAGATTACCTGGAGAAATTATACACGCTACGGCCTATGTATGGCGTTGTACAGGATGAATACTTTATTGATATTGGAATACCTGAAGATTTTGAAAAAGCAAACCGTGAACTGGTAAAATCAGGCAAGTAATAATACAACGTAATGTTAGACCTTAAAAAGATTGACCGATCCTGGACTTTATTTCTTGATCGTGATGGCGTAATTAATGTTGAAAAATACCAGGATTACGTATATACCTACGATGAGTTTATATTTTATGACGGCGTACTGGAGGCCATTAAGGCATTGTCGGCGCAGTTTGGCCTGGTTATACTGACCACCAACCAGCGCGGCGTTGGTCGTGGACTAATGACCGAGGCTGCACTGCAGGATATTCATACCCAAATGACCCGTGATATTGTTGGCGCAGGCGGACGTATAGACCATATTTATTATTGTGTAGCCAATGATCCCACAGATTTCAATCGCAAGCCTAATCCTGGCATGATCCACCAGGCTAAAAAGGATTTCCCAACCATTGACCTGCAAAAGTCATTGATCGTTGGGAATAACCTGAGCGATATGACTTTTGGCCGGAACGGGGGCATTCATACCGTATTCGTAAAGACCACACACCCCGATCAGGCATACCCCCACCCTGCTATTGATCTGGCATTTAACACATTACCCGATTTTGCAAAAGCTTTGCCTTTAATATAAAATTTTATCAACCCTTTCACGTTCCTGTTGTGGAAACCCGGTTGGGATGGTTGTAAATTTGCAAAAATCACCCTGTGAAGGGTTGAATTAATACTATGAATAACCGTTATAGTAAATATTTTATTAGTTGCTGGCTGTTAGCGATCTGTCTGATGGGTATTTTGCCTGCATTTGCACAAAAGATAGCTACTACAGACAATAAGGAATTGTTGAAAAAAGAAGACTCCTTACAAAAGTTGTCTTCGAATATGGTGTTCAGTGAGCAGGCTGCCGACCGCTTCCGTTCAGACAGTGTGTTTACCCGCACCTTTGTAAGGGCCTTGAAAATAAAGAACTCATTTTATTTTCCGTTCGATTCGCTGAATATATCCAAGTTATATTCTCCCGATAGTTCTTTTAGGATTTTTACCTGGCAGCTGAAAAAGGACGAGTATGTATACCTGCAGAAAGGGGCCATTCAAATGAATATGCCGGATGGTTCTCTGAAACTATTCCCATTGTTCGATTATTCCATGTTTACCGCCAAGCCGCTTGATAGTGTGCGTACCCGTAATAACTGGATAGGCGCCATCTATTACAAAATAATACCCAAAGAATACAACGGGATCAAATATTACACCTTATTGGGTTTTGACGATTTCAGTGTAAACAGCAATCGCAAGTGGATGGAGGTAATGCATTTCAGTGAGCGGGGCGAACCAATATTTGGCGGTTCAGTGGTCTCGTTCAAAGAAGATTCAGTTAAAAAGCCAATACAGAACCGTTTTAATATTGAATATAAAAAAGAAGCAAAAACCTTCTTTAACTACGATCCGGAAAAAGACATCATTGTATTTGATCACCTGATCTCTGAAAGCAATGAACCGGAAAGAAAATCTACTTATATTCCCGACGGCGATTTCGAAGCTTTTAAATGGGAGAAAGGTCAATGGGTGCATATTGAACGGCTCGACTTTGCCTTTAAGCTGAAAGACGGTGATTTCCCCAGGCAATCCGCCATTTTAGATGATGCCGGGAATGCCAATGAGCAGCGTTTGGAAGAGGCTTCCCGTAGAAATATGGATAGGGAAGCTGGCGGAACGGTTTCACCAGCTACGCCTCCTAAAAAAGCGACAACCCCTAAAAAGAAGGGATAACTGCTAACCGAGTAGTTTATTCTTGGCCTTTATATATTCCTCTTCGGAGATAATGCCCTGTTGTTTTAACTGGTGCAATTTCTCCAGTTCGGAAGCTATGCCCCCGCCAGCAGCAGAAGAGGAGTATTTTACTTCCCCGGTCTGAATACCCATGGCGGTAGCCATATGTTGTGCCTGATTAGCCAGTTGAATGTTCTTGTATTCGGCCTGGGCCAGCGTAATGGTATCTTTCAGGCGTTTGGGCCCATGTACATTATAGTAATCTGTAGCGCCAACTTCAGCTGCGGTTTGAATTTCAACGTGTCCGAAATTCAAAAGCCGGCCCCAGATCGTTTGGTCGTACGACACGTTGTTAATTTTTTCAAGCGGACTTTCTTTCGCGAAATGATTCAATAAACCAGCTTCATCAATAACCCGGAAGTTGGTCACCACCCAGATATTTACTTTCCAGGAGAAATACACTATTAAGTAATAAAGCGAGCCTACTACGGCGGCTATCCAGCCCCAGTTTAAAAAGCCAATAAGAAATGAACCTACCCAGCCGGCTAATGCAATGAGTACTGGAAGAATAAGTTTAACCCAGCTGGTATGGGTTACCAGTAAGATCTGTTCGCCTTTTTGCAGGGGTGTACGCATACTGTAATTTAGAAACAATAAATAATGAAAAATACAGACTTAACAGGTAGGGGGAAAAATAATTTTGAATACATGGGAAAAGATCTCCATTTGTAATGGATCAGGCTACGGCGTGAACCGTCCCGGAAGTGACGACTTCCGGTTTTTTATTTTATATGGCTACCTCTCCCCCCATCTACCGTTTTTGTTACCCGATTACTTAAATAAGGCTTTTAGAAAAATATTTGGAATGCATGGCAAAAGATGTATATTTGTGGTGGATCAGTCTGCGGATTGGGCCATCCCGATGGTGACGACTATCGGGTTTTTTATTTTGTATAGGTACCTAGTCGCTTGAAGTTTACCCATATTTCTGCTTTTTTGAAATTCCTATGCTCTTTAAAGCGATCGTTTATTACCCCTTCTACAGTTTTAATATTTACTTTTTTTGAAAAAAATATAATTAAGGCATTAGCCTGATCTTGACCTTTCCTGATCCGTCTATCGATACTTAATCTTTTGTATGGCCATTGGGGTGCCTCTACCTCCCAATACTCCCCATCTATCCTGAGATCCGGATTCTTATTCATTCTTACACCGGGCAATACTTTGTTTCTGAAATCAACATCCCTTTCATGGAGTTTGGGCAGGAGTTCGATTTTTTGGCCTTCGTTTGCCAGCACAATGCCAATAGCAACGAGTAATTCATAGTCGCTGTCACCGGTATCAACCAATTTATGAATTAAAACAACCCCTCTATTCGTATTGGTATAGTGAAGAATGAATTGCTGGTGCAACGGCTGTTGTAAGATATATATCCGTTGTTCTTTACTGATAGTATTAGTTAACATAGTTCCAATAATTTTTAGTTATTGGAATCCCCCTGCGTACCTATGGCAGTATCAAATTATACTAATACTGATAGCGTACGATTCCTATTCAATATTACATATTTTATTTTATAATAAAAAAGTCCCGTCTCGGTTTAGCGAGATCGGGACTTTAAATTCGGTTATCTGTTAATGTTGTCGTTTAATCATCGAGCTTCAACACAGCCAGGAACGCTTCCTGCGGTACTTCTACGTTACCAATCTGGCGCATACGCTTTTTACCTTCTTTCTGTTTTTCCAACAGCTTACGTTTACGGCTGATGTCACCACCATAACATTTGGCGGTAACGTCTTTACGCATGGCACTGATGGTTTCGCGGGCCAGTACTTTGGCGCCCACAGCAGCCTGGATGGCAATCTGGAATTGCTGACGTGGCAATAACTCTTTCAATTTTTCACAAAGCTTGCGACCGAAATCCTGGGAGCGGCCGCGGTGGATCAATGCACTCAGGGCATCCACTTTGTCACCATTCAACAGGATATCCATCTTCACGATATCGCTTTCGCGATAGCCGATAGGATGATAATCGAATGAGGCATATCCACGGGTCTGGCTTTTCAGTTTATCGTAAAAGTCGAAAACGATCTCTGTCAGGGGCATCTCAAACTGCAGCTCCACGCGGGTAGTGGTCAGGTAGCTTTGGTTCATCAGGATGCCACGTTTACCCAAACAAAGCGTCATGATATTACCGATGTACTCAGGCTTTGTAATGATCTGGGCCTTGATGTATGGTTCTTCTATCCGGTCTGTCTTTACAGGGTCAGGGAACTCTGTAGGGTTGTTTACGATAACTTTTTCGCCTTTTGTAGTGTAGGCAATAAAGCTCACGTTGGGAACGGTGGTGATCACGGTTTGGTTAAACTCGCGTTCCAGCCTTTCCTGGATGATCTCCATGTGCAACATACCTAAGAAACCGCATCGGAAACCGAAGCCAAGGGCCTGCGAGGTTTCCAATTCATAGGTTAAGGATGCGTCGTTAAGCTGGAGTTTGTCCATACAGTCACGCAATTCCTCAAAGTCATCGGTATTCACTGGAAAGATACCGGCAAATACCATTGGTTTCACTTCCTGGAAACCTTTGATCATTTCCTGGGTAGGTTTATTCTTGAGGGTAATGGTATCACCCACTTTTACTTCTTTTGCATTCTTGATACCGGTAATTAGGTACCCTACATCACCTGCACCTACTTCTTTCTTTTCCGTCATTTTCAGTTTGAGGATACCCACTTCAGCCGCCTCGTAATCCGCATCGGTAGATACGAATTTTACGATATCCCCTTTGCGGATGGTGCCATTCAGTACCCGGAAGTACACGATGATACCCCGAAAGCTATTAAATACACTATCGAAAATAAGGGCCTGTAATGGCTCTTCAGGATTCCCTTTTGGCGCTGGGATGCGTTCTACGATGGCTTGTAAAATGCCTTCGATACCAATACCGGTACGTCCGCTGGCCAGCAGGATGTCCTCGGGTTTACAACCGATCAACTCAATGATCTGGTCCTTTACCTCTTCGATCATGGCGCCATCCATATCAATTTTATTGATGACCGGGATGATCTCCAGGTTGTTATCGATGGCGAGGTACAAGTTGCTGATGGTTTGGGCCTGAATACCCTGGGTGGCGTCAACCAGCAATAGCGCGCCTTCACAGGCGGCCAGTGCCCGGCTAACCTCGTAACTAAAATCTACGTGTCCGGGGGTATCAATCAGGTTCAGGATGAATTCCTGACCATCCGTATGCTTATAGTTGATTTGAATGGCGTGGCTCTTGATAGTGATCCCTTTTTCTCTTTCCAGGTCCATATCGTCCAGTACCTGGTCCATCATTTCCCGTTCACTGATCGTGTTAGTGGTCTGTAACAGTCTGTCTGCCAGGGTACTTTTACCATGGTCAATATGTGCGATAATGCAAAAATTGCGGATATTCTTCATTAAGTCGATTGTCGGCTTTAAAATACCCGCAAAAGTAACTGATTTTGGTGGGATTACAGAGAGAAAGTGGGGTGATTTCAGGTTAAGGTCTTCAGTAAATGCAGCCGGTAAGTGGATTAGTGTACGGCAATTGTTTGCGCCAAAAGGCTTCCCTACATTTGCACTATGGATTCCCTGCGACCTTTACTTACCTCGTATGCTTACAATATCCTCGGGTCTTATGAGGATGCGAAAGACATTGTACAGGATGTTTTATTAGAGATGATCAATCGTACCGGTGCTGAGATTCAGAATGAAAAGGCCTATTTAACCAGGTCAGTGATCAACCGGGCCATCAATGCCCGCAACAGGTTGCAAAAGATGCAGTCGGGTTATCCTGGTAGCTGGTTGCCCGAACCGGTTGCTCCCGAAACGGCTGATGGTGACCTGAACCAAAAAGACATCCTCTCCTACTCCCTCATGGTGTTGCTGGAGAAACTGGATGCCAAACAGCGAGCTGTTTTTATATTGAAGGAAGCGTTTAATTATGACCATGAGGAGATTGCGGAAGTGTTGGATATTAGTGTTGAAAATTCAAGAAAAATACTCAGCCGTGCCCGCGCAATTCTTCATAATGAGCCAATTAAGGAAGTAGCGGTAACGTCCGCTGATTACCTGAACAAATACATGGATGTGATCCGTAGCCGGGATATAAAGAAGCTGGAAAAACTCCTGAGCGACGATGTAGTAGTGGTTTCCGATGGCGGTGGAAAGGCCAGGGCTGCTATCAATCCGCTTATTGGGGTTGAAAGCGCCTCCCTGTATATTTATGCGATCCATAATAAATACTACGAAGACCAGCAGATAGTACAAGGAATGGTGAACCACGACCCTGCCCTGTTCTATTATATAGATGGCAAACTGGTGAATTGCCAGATCTTCGAATGGCGCAATGAATTAATTCACCGGGTATATTTTGTGAGAAATCCGGATAAGTTAATTGCCTTAAGTAAGATGGAAAATGAAAAATAAAAGTTGAATTAAAAAGCAGGAAGTAAGAAGTTGGGGTTTACCTAACCTCCTACTTCCAACTTTGTTCCTATGCAGCTGGATTCTTGAGCGACCAGCCGTGTAACTTCAGTTCCAGGACGCCTGGATTGTCTTTGATGCCCTCATATTTTGTATGAATGTCTTTATCTGAAACCAATTTGACCTGTATCAGAAAAGTGCCTAAAAAGCCGATAATAAGACCGCCAAAAATACCCAGGATGCCCCAGATTCCCCAAATGGCGAAGATCAGGATTACAAAAGCTATTGCACTAACCCAGGCAATTAATGTTGCCCGTTGTGCCGCATGATCATGTATTGACCTGCAACTGGCGCATCGTGAAATTCCTACATCCACCTGTTGGTACTTGACGTAACTGTAAACGATTAAATAGGTGCTGTCTTTTGTTTTAAACATCGGGATATAATGGTTGTCGTCCGCATTGGTGGAATTTCCTGTTTTACAATACTGACATTTTGTATCAGTCGGTTCCATCCTTACCTTTTCTTCGTTGTAATTAAACATGTATTGATATTGGTTTTATTGGGCTTAAGCGGTATTTGTCAGTTACATATTGATAGGCACAAATGTGTAACCATTGCGCCGGCAAGAAACAAATTTTTGATTGAATATGCAAGCACCACCTGCGCCTGCTCATAGTTACCTTTTTAGACTGATTTTTTGTTAATCACGTAAGATTGCTGCGCACTGAACCCGTTGGGAGAAATAAAAAATATTTGAAAACTGTCACGCCGGATCTTTTCTTTTTGTCATTACGCCTCAAAATCATCTTACCATGGAAAGAATTTCATTTAAAGAGGCGCCTGGCGTGTATAACGCAGTAAAGCAAGGGCAAAACTACGTAGACAGTTGCGGGCTTGATTACAAATTGCTGGAGTTGATCCGGGTGCGGGTATCGCAGATAAACAGCTGCGCTTATTGCCTGGATATGCATTATAAAGAGGCTATCCATGCCGGTGAATCCCCTATCCGGTTAATCTCGGTATCGGCCTGGCGTGAAACTAATTATTATTCTCCCCTGGAACAGGCAGCCCTGGCATTTGCCGAAACATTAACGCATATGCCGGCTGAAGAAAGCAGTGATGCTATACATGATGAATTGATCAAATATTTCACCAAAGATGAAATTGCCAATCTTACCATGGCCATCGTGCAGATCAATTCCTGGAACAGGCTTGTTCGTTCATTTGGGCTTGTATCCGGTTTATATAAAGTACCCGCCGCTACTACAGTTTAAGCATATTGGAAATAAGGCCCCGACGGTTTGGTCGGGGCCTTTTTATGTCTGAACCTTTTCCTTATTGCGTAAGTCGATTTCCCGTTTTAGCAACCTGCACAGCATGGGCCATGCTACTTTTGCCTCACCAACTAATTACCAGGCCATTCACACTTATAATTTAAATCGTTAATACCTTATGTGTTCATACCAGACCTTATTTCACAATGATGAATTCGGCTATGTGATCCTGTGCCGTGCTTGCGATTCCATACAGGTGGCTTTTGGTAATTTACTGCTAACCTGGAACCGCCCTGACTTTTACGATTTCTTCCAATTTATAAAGCGGATGTTTAATGAAACTCCCATCGATGGCGCTGCCTACAATAAAAAAAACCTGGCCATTCCGGTTCCCTGCGAGGGTGTTCGCATTTTATTAAGCACCCGCGAACTGCAACAGCTGCATCATATGTTGGATATGGCAGAAACCGAATTGCAGTCGCAACAGTTAATGAGCCTCCTGAGCGGCGAATAACTGTTTATAAAAAAAGGTTCCGATACATTCTGAAAACAAGATTCCCAATGATAAGGTTCTCATTTATTCTGGCTCTATTACTTAGCGCAGCTTTTTCTGTTTTAGCCAATGATCCGGATGATGGATTTGGCACTATTAAAGGACGTGTTACCACCGTTGATGGCCACCCGGCCGCATCGGTTACTGTTGTTTTAAAAGGCACCAAAAAAGCCGTTGTAACTGAAGAAAATGGCACGTTCACCCTTGTACATGTAAAATCCGGTAATTATGAAATTGAGATCTCCCAGGTGGGGTTTGAAACCATTGTACAACCTGTACGGGTAGATGGCAACAGCATAACAGCCGTTTCAATTCAGTTAAAACTATCAAGCAAACAATTGCAGGAAGTGGTGGTTACCAGCGCTCATAAGGGCTATGCCATCACCAGCAGCGATTATGTGTCGAAGATGGCGTTGCGGAATATGGAAAACCCGCAGGTATATACAAGCATTGGCAAAACAATGCTTTCTGAACAATTGGTATTTTCGGTTGATGATGCCTTACGGAACGCCCCTGGCGTACAAAAAATGTGGGACGCAACAGGCCGAAGTGGCGATGGTGGCAGCTATTTTAATATGCGTGGTTTTATTGTACAAAGCACCTTGCGTAATGGCATTGCTGGTAATGTGTCAGGTTTAACCGATGCTGCCAATCTGGAAAAACTGGAAGTGATCAAAGGACCTTCGGCTACTTTATTTGGCAACGTGCTTACTTCATATGGCGGATTGATGAACCGGGTTACCAAAAAGCCTTTTGATCATTTTGGTGGTGAAGTCAACTATTCAACCGGCAGTTTTAAATTTAACCGTTTTGCAGTTGATATCAATTCACCACTCGATTCTGCTAAAAAAGTACTATTCCGGTTAAATGCTTTATACCGATATGAAGGCAGCTACAGAGATAATGGCTATAATAAAGGATTTGTGCTGGCTCCCAGCCTTTCTTATAAAGTAAATGACAAACTGAACTTTTTACTCGACGCTGAATTTTACAGCGGACAAAACACGGGTATGAACGTTTACTTCTTCCCTTACCTCCTGCCTATGTCTGCTTTAGGCACCAACAGGGCCGATCAACTGAACATTGATTACAAACGCTCCTATGCCAGCGACGACCTGTACCAGGTATCCCGCAACCTGAATTTCTTTGGTCAAATGAATTATACCATGTCAAATAGCTGGAAGTCACAAACGACTGTTTCTGCTACCAACAGTTATTCTGATGGGGCATCCCCCTATTTCTATCTGTTGTCAACAGGTGATGTAAAGGGAACGAATGAAGCTGGCAGTGGTTATATTTCCCGGGAAGACCAGTTTACTAAAGACAGCAAAGACCGGATCTTAGAATTACAACAGAATTTCACTGGTGATTTTACCATCGGTGGTTTCAGGAACCGGTTTGTAGGCGGACTTGATTTCACACATCATTTTTCTGACCAGTATTTTTCAGGCAATGCGTTTGATACCGTATATGCCCTGGGTGACATCCCGACCTATAATGATTTTAACCGAACCAACCTGGACAAGCTGTATATGGATAAAGGATATTCTTTTACATACCCGGCCAACTATAGGGCCAATACCTACAGCGCGTATGCTTCTGATCTGTTTAATGTAACGGATAAATTAATGGTTTTGGCGGCTTTGCGGCTTGATCATTTCGATAATCGTGGACCAGTCGACAGCCTATCGTTTGTAAACCCGGTTCCGTATTCTCAGACCTTCCTGTCGCCCAAATTTGGTATCGTATTTCAGCCAGTAAAAGACCAGGTGTCGATTTTTGCCAATTACCAGAATTCGTTTACCAATAAATACGGTGTTAATGGCGATCCTAATGGTGACGCCAATGATAAGCACAATGACTTCAAGCCTGAACAGGCCAATCAATTGGAAGGAGGCGTGAAACTGGATGTATTCAAGGGGAAATTAACCACGTCAATAAGCCTTTACCAAATAAAAGTGAAGGATGTGATACGACCCATGGCTGGTAATCCAAACTTTTCGGTGCAGGATGGTACGCAGGTAAGTAAAGGTGTAGACGCTGAGATCATGGCAAATCCTATTGAAGGGTTGAGCCTGATGGCTGGTGTTTCCTATAATGATTCAAAATATGAAAAGGCCACTGAGGAAGATATAGAAGGTTTGCGTCCTGGCACGGCCGGTTCTCCCTGGGTTGCCAACTGGTGGATCAGTTACCGTTTCCAATGCCCGAAATTAAAGGGACTGGGAGCAGGTTTTGGCGGTAATTATGCCAGTGATAACAAAATAATAAACAGCAAGAGCCTGGGTTATTTCATATTACCCGAATATACAGTGTTGAATGCCTCTGTATTCTATGACCAACCGAAGTTCAGGGTATCGGTAAAGCTGGATAACCTTACCAATGAGAAATACTGGGTAGGTTATGGCAGTCTGATACCACAAAAGCTAAGAAATTACGGCGCCAGCATTGCATTCAAGTTTTAATAATGTGATGCCGACATATTGAGCACGGAAAAGGGTGTACCCATTGCGGGTACACCCTTTGTTTATGCGGTGCTAACCCATATGACTAAGTAGATGTGCTTAGCGGTTTTAAGCATTAATAATCAATTAAAAGAACCACTATGGCCAAAACTTGCAAATAGGTGGGCGGAGAGTGTACTTTTACATCGTTATAACAATCCAATACAAATGAAACCAAGGCCTGATCCTAAACCGTACCCAGTAGACCTTAAAAGACCTGATTGAACATTTTGTAGGAAGGCCTGATCTGTAGCAAGTAGACCTTAAATGACCTGAATGAACCCTAAGTCCTGAAACCTGATTGTAGCAGTAGACCTTAAATGACCCTGACTTTATCAGGGTTGACTCTGAATAGTAGCGATTAATAACCTGAACTCACTGTACCTGGTAAGGCTTGATTTTTTAGTATCCGTAAATCCGTATTTCGTACCCGTTATTGCACCGATTTGTAGCAATATCCAATCTATGAAAGACCCGAATCACTGATCCTTTTGGAAACCATCCAAAGAGATTGACCTTCCGCCCTAATGGGCGGGAGGTTTTTTATTATTTCGGATTATTTTTTTGTTATATTCAATGTGGAATCCTTAACTTCGGTTTCAGGTATATGATACCGCTAGCTACTCTCCTGAGTGTTCTTTGTTAAAGCTTCTGAATGTTTTTTATAATTTCAAGAATATGCGCTGTAGAAACAGCTTTAAATAGTTATTGTTATACGGAATAAGTCGGCACGCACAGGGAGGCATAGCTGTAACAGGTTTTTATGTGAAGTACAATCTGACTTGCAAATATGCTTCTATCGGCACGCCCTGTTTTGTACAGGGCGTGTTTTTTTATTCCCCTTCCACCGTATATTCTGTTATAAGAACATCTGGTTGATCTAAACTTAAAGAAAAACAGGTAGTAACAGCATCGGGCATGGAGAGCCGAAAATAATATTTGTCATTTTTGTTACCTAAAAATTCAAAATATCCTGCTGCGCCTTTTACTTCCAGGGTATGAAATTGTTTGTCCTTTGTGAATAATAGCATTGTAGTATTGCTGGTAACCAGTGAGCCCATTCCAAAAATTCCCTTTCGGGTATTGTAATACTTTAGTTTAGTCAGGTACTTAGTTCCTCCGGAATGGATGGTTGAATCGGCAGTAAATATTAATTGTGCGGCCGGTAATTTGCCCGTTTTAAATAGATCGCTACGGGTATATTTAAATGAAGCCTGCTCTATACTATTGAAAAAAGCACTGGGTTTTGCTGGCGCTGTTGCGTATGATTTTAAAAGTATGGTATTTGAGTTACTTTCCGATTTACAGCCAATGGTAGCGAAAAAGATTGTTCCTGCGATTAGACTGAAGTATCTCATATTCATTTCTTTTATGATTTCCATCGGTAAATTAATAATTTTAAAGCGTTAACCCCTCATTTACGAACTTTAATTCTATGCACTACGGACCTTGCGACAAAAGAAATTACAAATACAATTAAAATATCCAGAATAAACTTTCCAGGGAAAAATCCAGTCTCTACACATGGAGGATCGCATTTTCCGTTAAATTCTCTTTTAAATGTAACAGGAAATCCAATTTCATCAGAGCCATCACTAGCAGCTTCGTGAGTACCAAATACTATACAGGCGACATACCAACAACAAACAACAACAACAAAGAATTTTAATATTGAAATAAAAGAAGTCATATTAAATCTTTTATTGTTGGAGCGATCAAATATTTTGCTTCCACCGGTAAAATAGCAATTTTATTCAACCTGGTGGCTGAAATTGATTGGCGCGCAGTTTTTTATTATAAGCGTGCTGTTTTGGCCGATAATTGTGCAGGGATTATGAAAAAAGTGAAGGATCTATTTTTATCCCTAACCCCGGTGCCTCACTAACTGTTACCTTCCCATTATCAAACTGTAATCCGGTGGCAATGTCCTCAGCCAGTAACAAGGGGCCATCCATATCAACATAATCAAGCAAGGGGTTTAAATGGGCAATGGCGGCTGACCCTACGGTGCTTTCATTCATACTGCCCACCATTACTTTCATTCCCCCTTCACGGGCTTCTTTGATCATGCGGCGGGCTGGCGTAATGCCACTGCACTTGGTAAGCTTGATATTGATCCCATGAAAATGTCCCTGGCATTTTTTTACGTCCTGTTCCAGCACACAGCTTTCATCGGCTATTAAGGGTAAGGGCGATTCGTTGTATAACCGCTTCATGCCTTCCCAGTCGTCCTTGGCCAGGGGTTGCTCTACAAATTCAACTCCCAGGTCTTTCAGGGCGGGTAATTTCTCCAGGGCTTCATTTACCGTCCAGGCGGCATTGGCGTCAACGCGTAGAATAGCATCCGTATGTTTGCGTAAAGCGGTCACAATCTCAATATCCTGGTCGGTGCCTAATTTGATCTTATAGATGGGCCAGGGTTTCTCCTGCATTTTGGCTACCATTTTTTCAATGGTATCTATGCCGATGGTGTAATCAGTAGCAGGGGCTTTTTGTACATCCATCTCCAGTCCCCATAATTTGTACAAAGGTTGGTTGCGCACCTTTCCATACATATCCCAGGCGGCGATATCCAATGCGCAAACAAGAAAGTTATTTTGCGGGTATAAATGGTGCAGGTAATGCCAGTAGCGCTCGGGATCTGTAAAGGCGAATTTTTCAATGAACAGCTTTTTCTGTTCCAGATCAGCCACCATTTTTTCTACAGGGATATTGTAATAGGTGATCGCAGGTGCTTCCCCATAGCCAACCGCGCCCCTGTTTTCGAGCTGAACGATCAATGAGGGCTGATGGGTTTTGGTTCCTTTTGAAATGGTAAAAGGGTATTTGAAGGGCAGATTGGTTGTCTTGTACGCTACTTTCATTTATAAATAATGAATATTGAATTTTGAATCACCGACAAGCGCCGGTATCTCCAATGTTGAAATTAAGAATGAAAAATTAAGAATGAAAAATTAAAAATGAGAAATTAGAAAGAGAATGCTGTATCCTCTTTCTAATTTCTCATTCCTATTTCATGATTTTTAATGCTACCTGCCTGCTTCCTTCACAAACTCTTCCAACTCCTCATTGAACTCTTTTTCTTTAAGCAACTGTTCCAGTGTCAGGTGCATACGGTACCGCCAGTAATGTTTGGGTATGGCTGGTATGTTAATGCGTTCTTCCTGCGGGTTTTCCCTGCGTAGGGTCTCATTCATCCCTAACAGGTCCTGCAACTGGAATGTTGCCCACAAGGCGGGTGACTGCAGGTGCTGTATCACAATGGCTTTATTGATCCAGGCTTCACAAGTTTGCGGCGCCTCTCCCCATTGCCCCAACACCGTATTAAAGAACTTTTGCGTTTTTGTGCGGTCCTCTTCCCACCAACCGCGAATAGTGCTCATATCATGTGTTGATGGGGTAACCACCGACAAATACGGGGCGCTGGCCGGATGGAAGAATTCTGTATGAATGTCTTTGGGCATCCGTTGAATTTCCAGGCTCACAATACCCAGTTGTTTCATTACAACCGGTACGCATTGAGGCACCATGCCCAGGTCTTCCCCGCAAATAAGCATGTTGGTGGAACGCTTGAGCGCCGGCAATTTACGTAACCCTTCCTGCATCCAAAAATGTTCCTGCCGCTCATAAAAGTAATTTACATATAATTCTTTCAGTTTATCCTGCACATAGCCTTCCAAATGCCGGAAGGAAAGGGTATTCTCCATGCTGATGCGGAAATGGAATTCACGTCCCTGTGATCCTGGCTCTTCAAATAAGATCACATTCGAAATAAGATCGTATAACCCCTGCCGCAAATGCTGGTTTTCCTCACTCCGTTCCAGCGCATCAAAATGTGTTTCTACCTGACGCTGGGTGGCGAACTCCGGTTTTAACGTGTATTGATTTCCGACAGTATCCAGATATGGTAAGAACTTTTCTTTATTCGGACCAAACATATCCCATAACACGGTATCGTTGATGAATGGTTGACAATACCGCACCTGATTGAACCAGATGCCGCGTTGTTCAAACTCTGCTGCATGAACAGGGAGTGCCTTTACAAAATGGCCCATAATGCCTTCTACAGCGTGCACGGGGATACTCCAGATGCGAAAGAAACCCAGTATATGATCGATGCGGAAGGCATCGAAGTAATTACTCATTTGTATAAACCGCTGGTGCCACCATTCATAACCGTCAGCTGCCATACGTTCCCAGTTATATGTAGGAAATCCCCAGTTTTGCCCGCGGACTGCAAAATCATCTGGTGGGGCGCCAGCCTGCAATTCCATATGATACAATTCCGGTTCAACCCAGGTATCGCTGCTGTACCTGTACACCCCAATGGCAATATCGCCTTTTAATATAACGCCATTCTTATGCGCATATGCCGCTGCTTCCTGCAACTGCGTATGCAAGTGATATTGCGTAAAATAATGAATGGCTACTTCATCGTACTGTTTGCTTTTAGGGGAAGCCAGTTTTTGAATGGCTTCTTTATTGTAAATATTATTTGTCTTCCAGTGGTTGAAATCGGCTGTTCCATTGCGGTCGCGCAGGCTGCAGAAAACCGCATAAGGTACCAGCCAGTGTTTATTGTTTTCAAAAAATGCCAGGTAATCTTCGTCGGTTGCCCATTCTTCTTTTTGCACCATGTACAACTCTTTTATGGCTGCGAGCTTTACATGCATCACTCCTTCATAATCTACCTCGGGCAGGTCGTTCAGTTGTGCCTGTTTCTTCTTTAGTGGTTTTATGAGGTCGGCGAATTTTTTGCCTGCAACCTTGCTGATGTTCAAATACAGCGGGTGTAAGGCAAATGCTGAAATAGCAGCGTATGGATAGCTGTCTAGCCAGGTATGGGTGGCAGTAGTATCGTTTACCGGCAGGATCTGGATCATTTTCAGGCCGGTTTTTGCGGCCCAGTCCACCAGCAGTTTCAGGTCGGTGAATTCACCGGTACCAAATGAGTTTTTACTTCGTAAGCTAAATACCGGAAGTACCACGCCGGCGCCTTTCCAGGTAGAATTGGGCAATCGTACAAAACCATCGTGTAAAATGGTGAGGGTGTTTAACAGGGCGTCACCATGTAACCAGCGGTTCTCTCCTGCTTCAAATCGAACCAGGCTTTTACTTTTTGTATTATATACCCCGTATTTATATTGAATGGGAAACGATTCCTTGGGTAGTGACAGTTTTATCGCCCACCAGTTGTTTTCGCGATGTAGCAATACCGGCTCCTCTTCATTCCAGTCGGCCAGTATTTTATTGCTACCGAGCAGGCACACTACTTCATTTTTTTCGAGAAGCGGCGCTTTTACTTTAAAATAGTGGGTAGCATTTTTAACAGGCTTGGCCTTGGTGTGGGTTTCCTGTTCTTTGAGCAGTATTTCCTGGAAGGGATCGGTATAGAATGCGTTCTCAAACTCTCCGGGATGGTTCCAGGTATCCATTACCCTGATCTCCTGCATGGGCTTTTTGGAGATGTCGATCGTTTTGTGATCGTCCCACTCCTGCGCCAGATATCCATCTATGCCCTTGTAAATGTAGGTGTAATGAATGGCATCGGTTTGTGGATTATTTATGGTTACCGTGCCCGTCCACAGGTCATGATTGAGCCAGGTTAATGGTAGTGCTTTATCAATATCGTTG
The DNA here is from genome assembly GCF_017742245.1 of Niastella soli. Lineage (GTDB taxonomy): Bacteria > Bacteroidota > Bacteroidia > Chitinophagales > Chitinophagaceae > Niastella > Niastella soli. Next base: position 304,884 of record NZ_JAGHKO010000024.1, on the reverse strand, counting down.
TTTCCCAGCTCGTCAGTATTGCCAGTTACGGAAAGGGATTCGCCGGGCCGGGTAAAAAATCTAATGTAGAAATGGATCGTCATAATAGTGTTTTTATTTCATGTACTGGATTTTAAAAAGGGGGAAAGCCAGATAACATGTTCATGCTCAATACGAAATTATAGCAAGCATTCTAAAATTATACCATTAAGGCCTTAATGGTCCGGGAAAATCAGGACAAATCAGCGAGCCACAACCGGGAGGTTTGAGATTTGAAAGATAGTAAAAAATACACACCTATTTTCTATTTCAAAACTTTCGCACTACTTTTGCCCCAAAATTTTACCAATATGGCTAATGGCTCTTCTAAATTTTTGTACTGGATCCTGTTTTTAGCATCAACTGCGGCGTTTCTTTTTGCTATTGCTACGCATTGGGAATATCTGACCCTGATCCTGCCTTTCGTGTGCACATTCTTTGTGAAGGCTATGGATATTATTTAATCGGCAATCGGCAATCGGCAATCCTGAATTGGTAATAGACTCATGATTGTTTTGATTACCTGATTTTATTAGTACGTCGCTTACTGTAAAATTTTAGAATTTATTATAAAACAAATGCCCCCGGCTGAGCCAGGGGCATTTGTTTTTGGAATATGTTTGAACTATTATTTTAGTGCGGTTGCAAATTGTGGGGTCCTTCAATTTGCGGGAACCCATTGCTGATTGCTGATTGCGGATTCAGGAATTACTGTACACTCCCAATAACCTGCGTTTCGGGCTTTTCAATAAAGATGGTCTGCTTTAATTTTACAGAGACGGTTTGATCGTGCTTAACTGCTGGTGTCCATTGGGGCATGTTCTCAAAAGCTTCAATCAGGTGATCGTTCAGATCGTCGTTACCTCCTTTGATAACATTGGCGTAGATCACTTTTCCTTCTTTATTGATCACAAATTCAACCATGGCAAAGGTTTTCTGTTGTTGGCCCAGGTAAGGCACCATTTCTTTGCTCAGGGTATCAATAAATGCCTGGAACTTATCATTGCCGCCGGGGAAAACCGGTAAACGCTCCACTACATTGGAGATCTCCTCCTGGTTATAGGTCTTCAGCTGACGGCGTTCTTTTTTAGCTATCGGTTCTGGTTCTTTATCCTTGGGGATTATACCATCTATTACATACTCCCCCTTTTTCGATACCATGATCACCGGCAGTTTGCGGGTCTTTTCAAAGAAAGTGTAAGCATGTTTCAACTCATCGACCAGTGGCAGGTATTCTGGAAAATCCTTTACATATTTCTTCAGGTATTCACTGCTGCGGGGATTGTCGAAACGAATGGGGAATATATGCACCGGAATAAAATCCTGTCCTTCGCTTTTGGCGTGAGCGGCCAGAATGTACAATTCCTCTATTTGCTCATTATTAATGGGGATACAGCCCGTGGTAACACACTTGCCATGGATATAAATATCGCCGCCAGGCATTACGGAATCACTTAGTATCCGGTCGCTGGCATTGGGGTAATTCAACCCAAGTGACAGGTAGTAGTTACTCCGTGGGTTAAACTCATTGATATAATAAAAGCCTTCGGGCACCTGGTAATCGCCCTGCATGCGTTTGGGACCTAATGAGCCGGCCATAGCGCATACCCGGTAAGTTTTAAACAGTGCAAACTTATCGCTCAGGTCCTGTTTAACCCACACTTCTATCTGGCTGTCGTATTTAAAGGAGCGAATATAAATGTAGCGGGCAGGCCAGGCTAATCTCTTCTCCTCAAATTGCTTCATCAAGGTGTCTTCCTTTTTCTTGATCGCGTCGTTAATACGCGGGAAGCCACGTTGGTAATCTATAAAATTTATACTGGCAGCTGTTGCGGTTTGCGCGGAAGCTGTTTTTACAAGGCTTATGGCCCCCAGTAATAGTATATACGCGTATCTCATGTAAGTTAACTGGGATAATAACGAAAAATAGGTTACGATTATTTACTACACTATCGTTAATTGATGTTAAAATTAGTACAAACGAGCATCCAAAATGCAAGTTCTCTTATACACATTGTGGAAAATACATAATCTATTGTATGCCATTTTGAATGTTCAACTGTAGCTAAATAACAGTTTAGCACGTAGTGCAGCTCATTACCAGGGTATTCAACAATAAATTGTGATTTATGTTTATGCGAAAAGAGGGGAGTTACCGGTTTTCCGGATTTCAGTACCAGGTAAGAAATTTATGTTTTCCTTGGGTGGATTGCCTTTTAAAAAAGGAAGACCCGGAGAAAAGATGTTTGTTACCCCATCTTTTTCCAGGCCTTTTAAACAGCAGATTTTCTCAGTAATACATTATAAATTTCCTCTCAGCTCCTGTTCCCGTTCAATGGCTTCGAACAGTGCTTTGAAGTTTCCTTTGCCGAAACTTTTAGCGCCTTTGCGCTGAATGATCTCAAAAAATAAAGTAGGCCGGTCTTCAACCGGGCGGGTAAAGATCTGCAACAGGTAGCCTTCGTCATCCCGGTCAACCAGAATGCCCAGTTCTTTCAGCGGCTCCAGGTCTTCATCTATATGCCCTACCCTGCCGAGCAATTCATCATAATAGCTCGATGGTACCTTCAGGAACTCTACGCCACGGTCGCGTAATGTAGTGACCGTTTCAACAATGTTATTGGTTGCGAGCGCCACGTGCTGGCAGCCTTCGCCATCATAAAACTCCAGGTATTCTTCTATCTGTGATTTTTTACGGCCTTCTGCGGGCTCATTGATGGGGAATTTTACAAATCCGTTTCCATTGCTCATTACCTTACTCATCAGGGCCGAATACTCTGTAGAGATATCGTTGTCATCAAAGCTCAGGATGTTGCGGAAGCCCAGCACTTCTTCATAAAAACTTACCCATTTGTTCATTTGACCCCAGCCTACATTACCTACGCAATGGTCAACATATTGCAGACCGGTATCGGTTGGGTTATATACTGTTTTCCATTCTTTAAAACCGGGCATAAAGGCGCCGGTGTAATTTTTTCTTTCTACAAACAGGTGAACGGTTTCACCATAGGTGTGAATACCACTTAACACCACTTCGCCGCTGTCATCTTTCAGGCGGGTAGGTTCCATATAACTTTTACCGCCGCGTTTGGTGGTCTCCTCCCAGGCTTTGGTGGCATCCTGTACACGCAGGGCAAGTACTTTTACGCCGTCGCCATGTTTGTAAATATGATCGGCCATGGGATTGCCGGCACGTAAAGGTGTAGTTAATACAAAGGTGAGTTTGTTTTGTCTTATCACATAGCTGGCGCGGTCTTTTACACCGGTTTCAGGGCCTGAATAAGCAATGGACTGAAAGCCGAATGCGGTTTTATAGAAATGGGCAGCCTGTTTGGCGTTGCCTACATAAAACTCCACATAATCGGTTCCCTCGAGTGGTAAAAAATCGGTTTCTGTATTGGGCGCAGTCGCCATCAATGTCTTTGACATAATAATGTAGTTTATGTTGGTATTACAGGAATAATACAGTCAGTCAATTAAAAAATAATTGGCAGCAGCAGGTAGCGTTTCAGGGAAGGAGATCTATAAATGGCTATCCATTGCCAATGCTTCCATCAGCAGGCAATAGCCCATACGTTTGTCGTTAAAAACCTTATGTGGGTAATCGGGTTGCATTCGATATATCAAAGATAGAAAAAATGCTGATAATTGATACTGAGGGGGATAATTGGTTTATTTGGGCGGTTTTTTAGGGGATTCTGAGGTCCGTTTTTTGCCCAAATCCCGGCCCCGACTTCCTTATCTTTGCCGCTTAACTAAACACTAACCATGCAAAAAATTGGAATCCTTGGTGGCGGACAGCTAGGCAGAATGCTTTTACAGGCCGCGGCCAACTATCCTGTTGAAACCTTTGTTCTTGAAAACGATGACCAGTGCCCGGCAGCTCATTTGTGCCATCATTTTGTAAAAGGCGATATTCGCAATTTTGACGATGTGTACAATTTTGGCAAAGGACTGGATGCCATTACCATTGAAATTGAGTCGGTGAATGATGAGGCGCTGGAAAAACTGGAGCAGGAAGGCGTACGGGTATATCCCAAACCTTCAGCCCTTCGCACAATTAAAAATAAGATCCTTCAAAAAGAGTTCTATAAAGAACAACAAATACCAACCTCTTCTTTTGTAATTACCCAAAACCTCGCTGAACTAAGGGCCAATGCCGGTTTTTTACCTGCTGTACATAAAGTGGGTGTCGGCGGGTACGATGGCCGTGGCGTACAACTGTTAAATACACCTGCCGACCTGGAAAAAGGTTTTGACGCTCCTTCCGTATTGGAAAAAATGGTGACCATTCATCGCGAGATCTCCGTGATCATCGCAGTAAACGATAAAGGAGAGAACGTGTTATATCCACTGGTTGATATGGTTGTAGATCCCCGGTTGAATCTGCTCGATTACCAGATCAGTCCGGCTGAAGTGCCAGAAAGAACATTATGGAAGATAGAAGCCATTGCGCTGGCTGTAGTAAAAGGATTAAAAAGCCCTGGCATTTTTGCCGTTGAATTATTTGTTGATAAAGGTGGCGATGTATTTGTTAATGAAACTGCCCCCCGTGTTCATAACAGTGGCCATCATACTATAGAAGCCAATTACAGTTCGCAATTTGATATGTTGTGGCGGGTTATGTTACAATATCCATTAGGCAATCCGGATGCTATTTTACCAGCTGCCATTGTAAACCTGGTGGGCGCTGAAGGTTTTGAGGGAGCCGCCAAATACCAGGGGTTGGAAGAAGTGCTGGCAATGGACAATGTATTTGTTCACCTGTATGGAAAAAAACAAACCAAGCCTGGCCGCAAGATGGGACATGTAACTATCGTCAGTAAGGACAAACAGGATTTGACGTATAAAGCGAACAGGATTAAAAACATATTAAAAGTAGTTAGTTAAGCCCCGTTCTGCCTGCCGTTCATCTCTTTTTAATATACATGCTTAGCTAAAAGATTAATTTTGCGGGCGATATGTTAGCGTAAAATCCCGACGAAACATCGAGATAAACCGTGAAATGGAAATATGAAAGAGGATTGTATATAAATTCGGTTAATACGAATTGCAACTCTTTCACGTTTCATTCCGACTTAGTCGGGACCAGATATAAAATTATAAAAACTCAGATGAACCGTAACAGCCGGATTGTAATTGGATTTATTCTATCCTTCATTTTTATTTCCTGTAAAAGCGAGAAAAAAGATGATTCCCCTAAAGCCAGCGGCGGCCGTGCCGGTAGTGGCAATCGCCCTATACAGGCTGAAGCATTTATTGTTAGATCAAAAGCCCTTAGCGAAAACCTTGAAATTCCCGGTACCCTGTTGCCCTTTGAAGTAACAGAGATCCGCCCTGAAATTTCTGGCCGTGTAGTTGCATTAAATATTCCGGAAGGCAGTTTTGTGCAAAAAGGTGCCCTTCTTATAAAGTTGTTTGATGGCGATCTGCAGGCTCAATTAAAGAAACTGCAGGTGCAATTACAGATTGCTCAAAAAACCGCTGAACGCCAGAAGGAATTGTTGACGATCAATGGTATCAGCCAGCAGGAATATGATCTGAGTGAATTACAGGTAAGCAACCTTAAAGCTGATATCGACCTTATTCACGTAAACATCAGTAAAACAGAGATCAGAGCGCCTTTTACCGGTCGAATTGGTTTAAGGAATATCAGTACTGGCGCGTATATCAGTCCTACTACCCTTGTTACTACAATCAGCCAGGTTAGTCAATTGAAACTGGAATTCACTGTACCCGAAAAATACAGTGAAACCATGCATAAAGGTCGTAAGGTGAGCTTTACTATAGCAGGAACTGATCAAAAGTTCAATGCGGCTGTGCTGGCTACCGAATCGAATATTGAAGCCACTACCCGTACCCTGAAAATAAGGGCGGTTGTACAGGGCATACACCAGTTGTTAGTACCAGGTGCATTTGCCAAAGTAGCATTACAATTAGGAAAGAACGACCACTCCCTGATCGTTCCTTCACAGGCAGTTATACCACAGGCCCGTAATAAAAGCGTGATCGTTTATAAAGATGGTAAACCCAATTTCCAGGTGGTTTCCACCGGTATCCGCGATTCATCGTATGTGCAGGTGTTAGATGGCGTTAAGGAAGGCGATACTGTAATAACTACTGGCTTACTGGCCATCCGTCCTGAAAGTAAAATCAAATTAGTTAAAGTACAATAAGCGAATTCCCAGTCCGACCGGGTTATCCGGTCGGGCATCTGGCCAATATAAAATATAAAATTTCAGATGAATATCTCGGAACTGAGTTTGCGGCGACCGGTATTGGCAACGGTACTGAACATCCTGATCGTGCTGTTCGGGGTGATCGGTTTTACTTTCCTGGGCGTTCGTGATTATCCCGCCATCGATCCGCCCAACGTAAGTGTGCGCACGAGTTATCCTGGCGCCAATGCAGACATTATAGAATCACAGATCACAGAACCACTCGAAAAATCAATCAATGGTATTGCGGGTGTTAGAAATATTACTTCAACCAATAGTCAGGGGGTAAGCAGCATTAACGTGGAGTTTGACCTGAGTATTGACCTGGAAGCTGCCGCCAATGACGTGCGTGATAAAGTATCCCAGGCTACCCGTTCTTTACCTACTGACCTCCCTGCTCCGCCTGTAGTATCAAAGGCCGATGCGAGTTCAGACGCCATCATTTCCATGACGGTGCAAAGTAATACCCGTAACCAGCTGGAGATAACAGAATACGCGAATAACGTACTGGTTGAAAGGTTGCAAACCATTCCCGGGGTAAGTTCAATTCAGATCTGGGGAGAAAAAAGATACGCCATGCGTATCTGGTTCAACCCCGCCAAACTGAGCGCTTATGGATTAACACCCGGCGATGTTCAGTCAGCCATATCCAGAGAGAATGTGGAGTTACCCTCTGGTAAGATCTCCGGAAATAAAACGGAATTGACCGTTCGCACTTTCGGCCGTTTAACAACGGAGGAAGACTTCAATAATGTGATTGTAAAGAATGTGAATGGCAGCGACATCCGGCTAAGGGATGTGGCGGAAGCGGTATTGGGCCCCGAGAATGAAGAAACCATTCTGAAGGAAAGCCGGATTCCCATGATCGCGCTGGCGCTGGTACCCCAGCCCGGTTCCAACTATGTAGCCATCTCAAACGAGTTTTATAAACGGCTTGCTCAGCTGGAAAAGGAAATGCCCAACGATATCAAGCTGGGTATTGCACTCGATCAAACCAAATTCATCAAGCGTTCTATTTCGGAGGTAGAAGAAACCCTGATCGTATCACTGATCCTGGTGGTTTTGATCATTTACCTGTTCTTCCGCAGCTGGCTGATCGCCTTTAGGCCATTGATCGATATCCCGGTTTCCCTGATCGGCGCCTTCTTCATTATGTACATCAGCGGCTTTACCGTCAATGTATTGTCTTTGCTGGGTATTGTACTGGCAACCGGTCTGGTGGTGGATGATGGTATTGTAGTTACCGAAAACATCTTTAAAAAGATGGAGGAAGGGATGAACAAATACCAGGCAGCCCGTGAAGGTTCAAAGGAAATTTACTTTGCGGTTATAGCCACCTCCATAACGCTGGCCATTATCTTTTTACCCATCATCTTCTTACAGGGCTTTGTAGGCCGCCTGTTCCGCGAGTTTGGTATTGTCGTAGCTGGCGCGGTATTGATCTCAGCCGTGGTATCACTTACCCTTACGCCGGTATTGAACGTGAAGCTGACCCGCAATGTGCATAAACACAGCTGGTTCTATCATAAAACGGAGCCTTTTTTCCGCTGGATGGAGAATGGTTATCACAATTCGCTGAAGCGGTTTATGCGCGTACGTCGGATTGCCTGGTTAATTGTTTTGGCTTGCGGAAGTATCATATACTTTATCGGTGGCAATATACAGTCAGAACTGGCCCCTATGGAAGACCGCAGCCAGTTCCGTTTACAGGTTACGGCCCCCGAAGGTACTGCCTATGATTACATGGATACTTACATTGACCGGCTGGCCCAACTGGTAATGGATTCAGTACCTGAATCCAAAACTGTTCTTAGCATTGTGGCCCCTGGTTTTAGTGGTTCCGGTGCTACCAATACCGGTATGGTGCGTACCACGTTGAATGACCCGGAGGAACGTACCCGTTCACAACAACAGATCGTTGACATTATAAACCGGAACCTGGGCAAATTCTCCGATGGTAAGGCCTTTGCCATTCAGGAACAAACCATTTCGGTAAATCGCCGGTCAGGTTTGCCTGTACAGTTCGTTATTCAAAACAATGATTTCGATAAAATAGCCACGGTGCTGCCCAAATTCCTGGAAGAGGCAAATAAGAGCCCGGTTTTCCAGGGTGTGGATGTGGACCTGAAATTCAATAAGCCCGAGGTTAATATTGAAGTTGATCGAATAAAAGCCAGTCAGCTGGGGGTAAGTGTTTCCGATGTATCGCAAACCCTGCAACTGGCCCTGAGTAACCTGCAGATGGGTTATTTTTACCGTACCGGAAAACAATATTCCGTAATTGGCCAGGTAGCGCGGAGTGACCGGGACGACCCCACCGATCTGAAGAATATTTATGTGCGCAATAACCGCAATGAGATCATTTCATTGGATAACCTGGTTACCATGCGCGAGCAAACTACGCCCCCTACCCTATATCACTTTAACCGGTATAAATCGGCCACCGTTTCAGCGGGTGTAGCGCCGGGGCATACCCTGGGTGAAGGTATTCAGGTAATGCAGGGCATTGCTAAAAAATTGCTGGATGAATCCTTTGCGACCTCGCTTTCGGGACCCAGCCGCGACTTTGCGGAGAGCTCCGGTAATACTTCCTTTGCCCTGTTCCTGGCATTGGGTCTGATATTCCTGGTACTGGCAGCCCAGTTTGAGAGCTTTATTGATCCCATTGTGATCATGATCACGGTGCCAATGGCCTTTGCCGGTGCCCTGTTAAGCCTGTGGCTGTTTGACCAAACCCTGAACATTTTTTCACAAATTGGCATGATTATGCTGGTTGGTCTCGTGACTAAAAACGGTATCCTGATAGTAGAATTTGCCAACCAGAAACAACTGGCTGGTTTGTCTAAACGGGATGCGGTAATTGAAGCGGCGAGCGCCCGTTTACGCCCGATATTGATGACGAGCCTGGCCATGGCCCTGGGTGCATTACCATTGGCGTTATCGCTCGGTGCTGCCTCCACAAGCCGCATACCATTGGGTATTGTGATCGTAGGTGGTATCATGTTCTCCCTGATATTGACCTTGTATGTGATACCAGCCATTTATTCAATCCTTAGTCGCAAAAAACACAAAAGCGAAATGGAGTTGATGGAAGATAAAGAAGGACACAGAGCGTAAAATACAGGTTACAGGTTTCAAGTTATCCCGACCAGTCGGGACAACCTGGAACCTGTACCATTTCAAGTATAACAAACAGTTTCTTCAGAATATGAAATATGTTTCAATATTAGTTATCGGGTTGCTTAGTTCCGTACTCGTTAACGCACAACAACAGCTAACCTTACAGGATGCCATCACGGCGGCCTTGAAAAATAATTACGATATCTTATTGAGCCGTAATGATTCTACTTCTTATGCATTGGACCGGTATTATTCATTCGGTGCCTTTATGCCACAGTTGAATGGAACGGCTGCTGCAGTTTGGAATACCAATAATCAACAGTTGAAATTCGCCAGCCGGACTAGTGGAAAAGATAGTTTGGTGAGCCGTAATGGGGTACGTACCAGTAATTTAAACTATGGTGTAAGCCTTAACTGGACTCTTTTCGATGGGTTAAAGATGTTTGCGACCCGTGAAAGATTGATGGAGCAGGAAGCCCTGGGTGCCCTTAACCTGAAAACGCAGGTTATAAACAGCGTGGCCGCGGTTATCAATAGTTATTATGGCATTGTTCGCCAGAAAGAATTTTTAAGAGCGCTTGAAAATCAGGATACCGTTTATATAGAACGAGTTCAACTGGCCGATAAAAAATTATCTGTAGGACTTGGCAGCAAACCCGAGTTGCTGCAAGCCAAGGTCGACTTCAATGCACAAAGGACCATTCAGATCACGCAACAATCTATACTGGCTCAGTTGCGCGATCAGTTGAACCAGCTAATAGGTTTTAAACTAGGCTCCGTATATGAGGTGGAAGATACTATTCCACTTAATATGACATTACAATATGGTGAGTTTGCCCAGAAGTTTGAAGAAAGTAATCCTTTGTTACTGGCGGCTAAAAAGAGCATCGATGTGGCCAATCTTGGTGTAAAGGAACAAAAAGCCGGATTGTGGCCTACCCTATCCTTTAATTCAGCCTATAATTTTGCCAAAACCAATAACAGCGTGGTAGTAAACCAAAACCAGCCCTTCTATAACCAGAACAGAGGATTTAATTACGGGTTCGGGTTGAATGTTCCCATTCTGAATGGTTTTAATACCCGCCGGCTTATTAAACAGGCGCAGTTGAATGTACAGTACCAGCAGCTGAATTACGAAAAACAACACTCGCTGATCGATGTAGGTATCAGCAATTCTTTTAAAGATTACGAATTGCAAAAAAAACTGCTCGATGTAGAATATGAAAACATTTTAATGGCTGATGAGAACGTAAATATTGCCCTGCAACGCTTAAAACAAGGGGTAACTACTTCTCTTGAGTTACGCGAAGCCCAAAAAAGCCAGCTGGATGCTTATATTCGCCTGATCACAGCCAAGTACAATACCAAAATGGCCGAGACGGAACTCCTTCGGTTAAAAGGTGACCTGTTAAAATAGGCAGGCCCTTGCCAGCCTTTGCGGGTGCGCAAATATTTTCTTTTCTTTGCCTATAACTTAGTCTTAATATGGATGTAAAGGTTGGGATTATTATGGGCAGCGATAGCGACCTGCCTGTTATGCAAGCAGCGGCTGAGGTTTTAAAAAGTTTGGGTATTGCATTTGAATTAACAGTGGTAAGCGCGCATCGTACGCCTATGCGGATGGTGGAATATGCCACAAAAGCCCGCGAACGGGGGCTGAAAGTGATTATTGCCGGGGCCGGCGGCGCGGCCCATTTGCCTGGTATGGTAGCTTCCCTTACGCCATTGCCAGTGATCGGGGTGCCTATTAAGTCTTCCAATTCAATAGATGGCTGGGATTCTGTATTGTCAATTCTACAAATGCCCAATGGCATACCAGTTGCTACTGTAGCGCTGAATGCGGCTAAAAATGCCGGTATCCTGGCGGCCTCCATTATTGGTTCATTTGATGAACATATTGGGGATCAGGTAGCTGTCTACAAGAAGAAATTGGAAGAAGAGGTATTGGTAAAGGTCGAAAATCTTAAAAAACAAGGGTGGGAAAACAAATTTGATTAGGCAAATATATTTCATCCTTGTAATTTGCGCGCGGTATGAAACTCAAATTGCTCGACTATAGAGATGTTCCGGATTTTCCCGTTGGCTCGAATGTTGAATTTTTTAATGACACCCTATACCTGGTTGATGATGATGCCAGTGACCTGGTTGCCCTCAAAAAGTGGCAGGTACAGGCAAAACATCAATTACTAGGGTACGATGATCCCAAGATCCTGCCTGGGTCAAAATCCGATTTCGAAGCGACTACCATTATAGTGGTGAATAGCATTCCCCGCTTATTGGTAATGGGTTTCGATATTAAAGACAAACACCACAAGGCTATCCTGGTTAACCTGGATGATTTTACCAAAGAAGAATTTGATATTTCCGTTTTCTATAACCGGTTGAAAGAAACCGTAGGAGTTATCAATATTGAATCAGCAGCCATTGTGCTGGGTAAACTTATTTTGTGTAACCGCGACCATAAAACGGCCCCTGAAAAACACATCATTGTTACGGATGTTGATTTCTGGAAGAACCAGGCCAATGCAGAGATCACTACCGTAAGTTTTGATCTGCCACAAACACCCAAACAGGTTGTTGGATTATCTGGCCTCGCCTATTCGTATAAGAACGATTGGCTGGTAGTTAGCTTGCTTTCTGAAAGTGCTGACAAAGACCACAAGACCATGGGCGATAGCTACCTGGCTGTTATTGAAAATGCCTCCCGCAAAGTGGTGCGCAAGAAAATGAAGGTAAACTCCCTGTTTCATTTGAATGAAGCAGATAATGGTTTTACCGGTTACAATATGCAGTCGGTCTGTATTCGTACCGATAAATCCCGTCGGGTGAAATTATACCTGTTGGCCGATAACAGATCGGGCAATAATGGCATCTTCACCGTACGTGTAAAAGAATAATACTTCCTGTTTTAAATAATTAAGGGGCTTGACGAATTCCGTCAGCCCCTTTTAATTTTATAGGCGTTACTTTACTTTTCTTCCAGAATAATAAACTCCTGCTCTAAAGTGGGCGAGTGATCATATACTTTTTGAATAAATTCCTTTCCCCACAATGCAAACCAGGGCATAAAATTGTCGACCCGTTCCTGTAACCCGTTGCGAGGGAATATAGCCGTTCTGACGACCTGTATCTGCCGTTGCTCAGCTTCATATTTCTTTTTTTCAGCGCGGAGTAATTTCTTCTCCAGCTCCTGTAAAGGCTTCAGCGTGCGGGCCTGTAATGCTTCTACATGTTGAGTGAGCGATTGATCGATGGCCGCTGCTTTATTTTTTAACTGCTCATACATGTGCATGGCCGCTTCCAGTTCATGTTTTAGTTTCAGCTCCCCGTTTTTGTGGCGTGTTACCAGCTGGGTAAGCAGCTGTTGCTCTGATTGAAAAAAGTCTTTTGATTGCAAACCCAGTTTATGGATCTTTTCCTGCCACTTTTTCTCTACTATCAAAAATGAATTACGCAACACCAGCATGGGGAATGGTACACTGTAATGTTCAAACAGTCCTTTTAACTCAAGCCAGTAAGCTGTTTCGCCACCACCACCAATAAACGCAATATTAGGCAGTACCGTTTCCTGGTATAATCCGCGTAAGATCACATTCGGACTGAACCGCTCGGGATGATTGCTCAGTTCGGTGAGGATCTCCTCTTTGGTAAAACCAATGGTGGTGTTCCTTACCTCATAGCGTCCGTCTTTTAATTCGATCAGTTCGCGGATATTATCCTTCAGGTAGAATAAATTGATATCCCGGGGCGAGGCCTGAACTTTATGTTCCTTTGATAACTGCTCAATGGTTTTCCCTACTATCTGCGCGGGCATTTGTTGCAGCAGGTCTTCCCGGAAAACCGGTTCCATCACTTTTTTCAGGTTCGCATTATCGGGCAGGATCACGATCAGGCCATAGGATGCAAATAAGGCATCAATAAGCTTAAACGTGGCTATCTGAATATCGAGGCTCTCCAGATAGGCATCACGCAACAGTTGTATTAATTCTTTACCATGGGGTTGAACCGATAACTCACCGTCTATACGATGGATCAGTTTATCGAGCCCCTTGTTAGTCATTCGGCCCACAGCCCCGGTTTGTTTGGTATCCCATACCAGCTTTTCACCGCCCAGATAAACATGGCCCAGTTCATCGAGGTCAGCATCTTCGCTGCCCATCCAGAATACCGGAACAAAATGTTTATCAGGAAATTCCTTTTTTAACTGATCGGCCAGCTTTATTACATGTACTATTTTATAAATAAAATACAGGTGGCCGGTAAAAATGGCTGGCTGGTGAGCCGTGGTAATGGTAAATGTATTGGGTTGCAGCAGTTGTTGAAGGTTCTGCTGCACCTGGGGCGTAGTGTTCACCCCAGCGTATTGTTGCTGTAATTCTTTTACCAGTAATTCTCGGTCGGGTTGTACCAATTGCCGGGCGGCAATGGCGGCGTTTATCCCTTCCAACGATACCGGATGCTTATAAAAAGGTTGCAATGAGGGCGACTGGTCCAAATAATCTAAGATGATCTTCGAAAAATAACCGGTCTGCCCAATAGATAAATTAGTAGAATTAAAATCCATATAAAAGCGAATACGAACATAAAAGTACTATCAACAGCACGTTTGCCATAACTGATCGTCAATTTTAACGTTCCATTACTACTTTAGTTCATACGCCACTATTTTATTTTTGAAGAAGGTGGGTATATATACGATCCTGTTTTTGGCATCGTACCCAATATCGGCTGTATTCGATTTTTGCTCACGTGTATCGAGCAGCATTTGTTTGGTGCCATCTCCTTTCACATAATACACCGTACCGATCCAGCAGCTCACGATGTAATCTTTACCGGTAACATGTTCCAGTCCATCGGCCAGTTTGGTAAGCGATTTGTCTTTTTCCACTTTATTTAAAGACCCGGCATCCAGCAGATACAGGTCGTTGCCTTCAATGAACACCCCATTAGGGCCTTTCAGGTTCTCGAGCCAGGTTGTTACCTGTCCATTTTCTATGCGGTGTACCTTTTTGGTTTTAGAGTCCGATACGTAGATCACGCCTTTCTTATCAACTGTAAGGTCATTCAGGCCTTCGGCACCGGTAACAGGAATGGTTTGGGTGAGCACGCCTTTTTTGGTATCGATCACCCCCACTTTGTCAACGTCGGCTACATACAAATTGTTTTTATATAACCCCATTCCCTTGGGCGCGTTAAAACCGCTTACCCAGTCAACGGCAATGATCTTGCCATCGAGCCCTACTTTGCCTACCGACCCTTTGTTATCCTTTTCCCATGGTTGCCCGTCTATGTTGGTTACATATAAGATCTTATTTTCTGCATCGTATAAAACCGATTCCGGCACCTTCAACAAGGTATCAGTTTCCCATTTCTTAACAAGCTGATGTTCCTGGGAAAAAGCAATTGTAGCTAAGAACATGAGCATGAAAACAGCAATGGCAGATTTTTTCATATGTCCTGTTTTTTTATGGTTATAAAGATGCGATTATATTTTATCCTGCCGGACCATCTCTGGGCCGGGTTTTCAATGATTTTATAAAATACCCAGGCTGATAAAACGGAGAAAAGGTACCCGATTATGATTATTATAGTTATTTGGTACCCGGCGCTAAATTTATGCGATAACACATTTATCAATGCTTTACCGGTTATCAGGTGAAGCAAATACAGCGAGTAGGATATCTTTCCAAGGAATTCAAGAACAGGCGTGGTAAGATTAGGCAAAAAATGAATGATAAGAATGGTAGCTAGTCCCGCTATAACATGAATTACCGGCGACACCATTACAGACACGGCTATGCAAAGCAACGTAAGCAAAAAACATTCTCTGCTTTCAATAATGTTCATTTGCAAAAATGTATAAAGGATACCCATGAGAAAAAGAGGCGCATGTAACGGGAAAAATTCCTTGTTTGGCAAAAGGAACGGGATAGATAGCAGTATTAAATAAAAGCAGTAACGGTAGATCTTATTGCCAGTCAAAGCAACAGGCAGCAATAGTGATAAAACAAGGTAATACTGAAATTCCACAGCCAGTGTCCAAAACACTTCTAAAACCCATTGGCCATGATAAAACGGTATTAAATATCCCAGATGAAGAAAGATGTCTGTGGTTTTGGGGGTTAAGTTAATATCGGTTGCAGTAGGAACAAACACCCTGAGCTGAAAATAAATGAGCGTCAAAACAATACAGACCAGATATGGCGGCTCTAACCTTATTAACCGTTTCAACATGAAATTTCCCCAGTTCCGGTACCTGTATCCACCCCGGATCATGGATAGCGGAATTACCACACCCGAGATCACAAAAAATATATACACACCGGAATGCCCGATCCTGAAGATACTTTTTATGTCAGCATTGTCTATATAACCCTTTGTATCAATGAAATGGAAAAAGCAAACCATTGTAGCGGCAATTCCACGCAGGCAATTAATGACCGGAATGTTTTTTGAAGCAAAAACAGGGTTTTCAGACACTTGGATTCAAAATTATGTAATAGGGTAAAGATAAGGGAAACAGTTTTCAAACCACAAACCTAGAATCTTTCCGGCCTGAATGCCCCTATTTCAATCGAAGTCCCCTTTTTACCAATCAGTTCCTCAACCAGTTTCCCAGTGGCAGCGGCCAGCGATACCCCCAGCATGGCATGTCCGCCGGCGATCACCAGGTTCGAATATTTACTATGTGCGCCAATATAGGGAAGCCCGTCGGGCGTAAGTGGACGTAACCCGTACCAGATCTTTTCTTTGGGCATCATGTCTAATGCCAGATCGGGGTAATAGGCCTTAGCGCCATTATAAATGGCCTGGGCGCGTTTTACCAGTATGGGAGAATTGAGCCCGCTTATTTCCATGGTACCGCCCATCCGCAGATCGGGGCCCATGGGCGTCATGGCCACTCTTTTGTCAACAAGTATAGCCGGGTAACGCAAATTGCGTTTTACGTTCTCATAGGTCATGCTATAACCTTTGCCTGCCTGTAACAGCAGGGAAACACCCAGCTTTTCACTTACTACGGGTAACCAGCTTCCACTGGCCAGCACCAGTTGTGCGCATTCGAATTTGCCCTGGTTTGTGATCACAGCCGTAATAGTATTGCCTTTTTTCTCAAAACCGGTCACTGTAGTGTTCAATTGCAGTTTTACGCCTGCCTTTTCCAAATGGGTTTTCAGCGTATGCATAAAATCACCGGGGTGCAGGTGGCAGTCGATGGGGTATAAAACCCCTCCCCTTACATCAACCTGTACCTCAGGCTCCATGGCCTGTATTTCCTGAGCGTTCAGGATCCTGGTGTCTATATGCAGCGCTGCTGCTTCTTTGGCCAGTTCTATTTCATGTTTTTCCGTAGCGGCCGATTTATATAACATAAAGCAACCTACTTCCTGCATGCGGAATTGATTGCCAATATCATTCTTTATATCACTGGTCAATTCGCGGCTAAGGTGCAGGAGATCGTTTAACGGCGGTATATTCTGTTGCAGGGTTTGGGCATTCGCTTGCTTCCAAAAGGTCATTAACCATTTTATGAGGTCGAGGTTAAGGCGGGGCTTTATATAAAACGGACTGGTAGCACTTAGCATCCAACGCAAGCCTTGTGCTACTATGCCAGGTGAAGCCAACGGGGTAAAGTGACTGGGCGATACATAACCGGCATTGCCAAAAGAAGTGCCATCGGTAATGTTACCTTTTTCTATAACCGTAACTTCATAGCCTTCTTTCTGTAAGTAATAAGCACAGCAAAGACCAATAATGCCGCCGCCTATTATTGTAACCTGTTTACTCATGTGGTATGTTTAATGATAACCAAGGTAGATATTGAAATTCAATAGTGATTTCGTCTTTGACAAAGTGAAAGGTTCAAGCTGCATTCGCCTTTTCTTGTATTTCCCCATTTCCCATTTCCCATTGCCTTTTACATTACCTGAAACCCATATGCATATGGATCATCTTCAGGATCTATAGTAATAGTATTGTACCCATATACCTTTGCCCAGCCTTCTATGCTTGGGCGAATGGCCGGTTTGCCATCAACTGTTGTCTCTTCTTCAATACGGCCTGCAAACTGCGACCCAATAATACTTTCATGTACAAATACATCCTCCTTTTTCAACTTTCCCTTGGCATACCATTGCGCCATACGGGCCGACGTACCGGTTCCACAGGGTGACCGGTCGATGGCTTTATCGCCATAAAAGACCGCATTACGGGCGGTAGCATGGTTGTCAATTACGGCACCCGTCCATAAAATATGCGAACAGCCATTGATGGTCGGGTTTTCCGGATGTACAAAAGAGTAGGCTGTATTTATCCGTTTGCGTAGTTCACGTGCCCAGGCAATCAACTGATCGGCGCCATAATGTTCCAACCCTTTGAAATTAGGTTGTACATCAACTATAGCATAAAAGTTACCGCCATAAGCTACATCAATGGTTAGCTCACCCAGGTCGGGGGATGTTATTGGCAACCCTTCAGCAGCCAGGTATGCCGGTACATTGGTAAGCTTTACGCTTTTTACTTTTTTGCCATCCTGTTGATAATTGACCAGTACCAGTCCGGCCGGTGTTTCCAGACGAACGGTGCCTGGTACTTTGGGTATTATCAATCCTTCTTCAATCGCAATGGTTATTGTACCAATGGTGCCATGCCCGCACATGGGTAAGCAACCACTTGTTTCAATGAACAGTACTGCAATATCATTTTGCGGATCGTGCGCCGGGTACAATATGCTGCCACTCATCATGTCATGACCGCGGGGTTCAAACATCAATCCCTTGCGGATCCAGTCATATTCCTTTAGGAAATGCTGGCGTTTTTCGCTCATATTCTTTCCCTCCAGTATGGGGCCACCACCAGCTACCAGTCGTACCGGGTTGCCGCAAGTATGCGCATCGACACAGAAAAAGGTCTTTTTCATGAACGCCAAAGTTTGTCGCATATTCATACTGAACGTTTTCTATAAACGCTCAGCATAAACCTATGCGAGTAAAATAATTAAAATTTATGGACGGAAGCTTTTTTCTATCCCGCATAAAACGGCAACGCTGTTTGTGGTTTGTAGTTCTTTATTTTCAAATGCGTGAGCAAATGCAGACAGTCTGCTTTGTCAGAATGCAGTGTTTTAACGAGCATTTCAAAGCGCGGCAGCAACTACAAACCACAAACTATAAACTGTCTTTCGTCAGCACGTCATTAACAGTACGCCAAATATTTAATGGATTCCCATTCTTCAATTCATCAGGCAACAAATTGTCTGACCAGTTTTGATAGGCAATGGGACGGGCAAAGCGTTTAATACCATCAGCGCCAACCGAAGTAAAGCGTGAGTCGGTAGTGGCCGGGAAAGGACCGCCATGATGCATGCTTAAACAGACCTCCACGCCGGTAGGCACCCCATTCACGATAAACCGGCCGCAGATATCTTTTATTGCTTCTACCAGTTCATCATTGGCTATCATATCGTTTTCAGTGGCCATCAGGGTGGCAGTCAATTGTCCTTCGAGGTGACGCACCACTTCCAGCAATTCATTTTTGTCTTTACAACGAATAACCAGCGAATACGGACCAAACACTTCCTGATGTAACACGGGATTGTTCAGGAAGGCTTCGCCGGTGGCCGATGCAATAGTAGGTACGCCCTGATTGGCGGTTGGTTTGGTATCGCTTTCTGCAATATTTTGTACCTGTTGTTGCGAAAGGGCTTTGGCCCTGTTCTCTACATAGTTTTTTGCAATGCCGGGGTGCAGCATGGTGCCCGGGTTCACTGCTTTTATTTCATTGCCTAAGGTGTTGATGAATTGTTGCAATTCTTCACTTTCAATACCGAAGATCAAACCCGGATTGGTGCAGAATTGCCCAACTCCCAGCGTAATGGAGCCGGCATACATTTTAGCTATTTCAACCGAAGCCTGTTTCATTTTTTCGGGGAACAGGAACACAGGATTTACACTTCCCATTTCAGAAAACACCGGTATGGGTTCCTTGCGTTGATTGGCCCAGTCGAACAGGGCCCTGCCGCCTAAATAGGAACCGGTAAAACCAACCGCTTTTGTATAGGGATGGGTCACCAGCGCTTTTCCTACTTCCTGTGAAGCGCCATGGATATGCGCAAAAACGCCATTGGGCATATTGCACCTCGCGGCTGCTTTAAGTATGGCCTGCGCCACCATTTCAGATGTTTGCGCATGGGCCGGGTGCGCTTTTACAATAACGGGGCAACCTGCTGCAAGGGCACACGCTGTATCGCCACCAGCCGTTGAATATGCGAATGGGAAATTGCTGGCCCCAAATACCACTACCGGGCCTAAAGGGATCAGCATTTTACGTATATCGGGTTTGGGCGGTGTTTTGGCAGTGTTGGCCGTGTCGATCCTTGCTTCCAGCCACTCCCCTCTTTCACAGGCATCGGCATAACTGGTTAACTGGAACATGGTGCGGGCCCTTTCGCCGCGAAGACGGGCTTCGGGTAAATTGGTTTCCCGCATAGCGGTTTGAATCAGTTCATCGCCTGCATTTTCCAGCTCTGTGGCAATGCTGCGCATGAATTTGGCGCGGTCTTTTAACGAATACTTCCGGTATTGGTGAAAAGCCTGCCACGCGAGATTCATAACCTGGTCAATTTCTTGTTCAGCTGCATCTTTAAACATAGTCATTGTATTTACCGTCGTATCGGGTTACAAAGGTATTATACATTCCGTTAACCGATATACCTGCGTGAAATATTGAAAATTATTAGATAATAATGGTTAAGTGGGAGGCGACCCGAAAGTGGACCTGGGGAAGTTTGAGGAGAATCTATTGACGCTGAGTATAGTGGGCGTTTTATTGAATTCTGAGCAAGTCTGCATTAGTAGAGTCGAGATTTCGAAGGGCAAACAATTTACGCCGGACTTGGTCGAGGCGTGTGGAGTCTGAACGGACCTGCAGGGAGCGCTTCGCTCACCGAAGCTTTAGCGAAGGAGGGGCCTAGGTGAGGAGTCGAAGTGTCGAGTCCTGAGCGGAGTCGAAGGACGGCGGCCGATGACCGCCTACGCCAAGGCTTCGGCCGCCGATGCCGGGTTTAACGGGAAAGAAAGATCATCTTTCTTTCCCTGTTAAAGAACTCCGGTACATGCTGCCTGGTGGCAGCATTCAAGTAATCAGAACCTAAACCCTCTTTGCTAAGAGTTGCTACTAATGCTAAAGATGCGTATTAACCTGATCTCAAATTTACCCGGTATTAAACGATTTTGTAAACTTTGGGCGACTATTTATTATATTTTTTCGTTACTGGTATGTCTTTTTTATTTAATTAATTAGGAATGCAAACCATATTTAGCACGTATATAAATAAAGAGGCAGGCACAAGAGGTTGTGTGCCTGCCCGAGTGGATAATAATCAGTAAATTTTTGTCGCACTACCAAATTATCCACGATGCAACAACATCCTGATCACTCAGGCCTGTTTACATCTGCCATTGCCTCCAATTGAGCCAATTATTATTAAGCCGACTGATTAACTGTTGAGATGGAAAGAATGATAAGGAGTACCCGATATTGCCTATGATAAATAATGACAATATCATCAACACAAAGGTATTGTTTATGAAAAGTGGGAACAATACAACTTTGTGGTAACAAATGGTTTGTTGTTTGTAGTTTGTGGTTTGTAGTTATACTCGAATTTCGAGCTGAACTACAATTGTCAGCAGGTTTACTTTTCAGATATTCACCACAAACAAGAAACCCCAAGATCGCTATCTTGGGGTCGCAGATATCTTTAATTGAAATAATTTGCCATTTATAGGTCAGTCGAAAAAGCGGAAATAACCACAAACAACAAACCACCAACCACAAACTATATTACTTCTCCTTCGATGTCAAAATCGTACGCCTTGGTGATCTTTACATTTACGAATTCGCCTATGGGTAGTTTTTTGGTGCTGTTAATGATCACTTCGTTATCTACTTCCACACTATCGAACTCTGTGCGGCCCAGGTAACGGCCCGATTCTTTTTTATCGATGAGTGTTTTAAACGTTTTGCCGATCTTTTCCTGGTTCTTTTCAAAATTGATCTCCTGCTGCACTTCCATGATCTCCTGTGCACGGGCTTCTTTTTCTTCGGCCGGAATATTGTCTTCCAGGTCGTAGGCGGTAGTGTTCTCTTCGTGCGAGTAAGTGAAAATGCCTGCGCGGTCGAAGCGATGTTGTTGCAGGAAAGATTTTAAAGATTCTACATCGTCTCTTGTTTCGCCAGGGAAACCGGTGATCAGCGTAGTTCGTAAACCTATACCAGGCACTTTTTCCCTGATGGCGCTGATGAGCTCATTCATTTCTGCCTGGGTTATCTGCCGTTTCATGGCCTTCAGCATATTATCGCTGGCATGTTGCAGCGGCATATCGAGGTAATTGCATATGTTATCCCGTTCGCGCATTACATCCAGTATTTCCAATGGAAATTTAGAAGGATATGCGTAATGCAGGCGGATCCATTCCAACCCTTTTACATCAGCCAGGCGGTTCATCAGATCGGCCAGCATGCGTTTTTTGTAAATGTCCAGGCCATAATAGGTCAATTCCTGGGCAATCAGCATCACTTCTTTCACGCCTTTTTTCACCAGGCCCTCAGCTTCTTTCACCAGGTCTTCGATTGAACGGCTAACGTGCTGCCCGCGCATAAGCGGAATGGCACAAAAAGAGCAGGTGCGGTTACAACCTTCTGATATTTTTAAATAAGCATAATGGGTAGGCGTGGCCAGCAGCCGTTCGCCCAACAATTCTGCTTTATAATCGGCTTCAAACGCTTTCAGGATCAGCGGTAATTCCATGGTGCCGAAATAGGCATCCACTTCAGGGATCTCCTGTTCCAGGTTATTTTTGTAACGCTCGCTCAAACAGCCGGTAACATATACCTTATCGAGTTTGCCGCGGCGTTTCAATTCTACCTGGTCAAGAATGGTATTGATAGATTCCTCCTTGGCCTTGTCAATAAAGCCACAGGTATTTACAATTACAATATTGTGATCTGATTTTTCATTCTCATGTATCACAGCTATATCATTCGCCTGTAACTGTCCACTTAACACTTCACTGTCTACCATGTTCTTACTGCAGCCCAGCGTAATGATATTTACCTTGTCTTTTTTATGGGATCTAACTTTCATATAAGGGCGCAAAGGTACTTAACAATAAGCAATGGACAATAGGCAATAGGCTGGGTTACTGTACAACAATTGTTAATCCCTTTGCGTTTTAGGTGTTTCGGTGTAATATTGCGGAAATAATGCTAAAATTAATTGAGCATTAATTGTTTAGAATCTTTTCTAGCTGTGCAAGTTTGGCATAGTTTTTTAAAATTGTATTTGACCAAACATTGGAATATTTATGAAAAAAATCGTAGTTGTACTAGGTTTACTAGCCCTGTTCACTGTTAATCGTACTCAAGCCCAGGCATTAGGCTCTGATTATAAGACTGCCATTGGGGTAAAATTCTGGCCTGGTGCATTGACTGTAAAACATTTTATTAAAGACGACGCGGCACTGGAAGGTTTGCTTAACTTCTGGGGTCACGGTTTCCGTTTTACCGGATTGTATGAATTTCACGGTGATATCAATAGCGCTCCTGGTTTAAAATGGTATGTTGGACCCGGCGCTCACATTGGCTGGTATAACGAAGGTTACTGGCGTAATGATCATTATTATGATAAAGGGTCAGCGTCTTTCGGTGTTGATGGCGTATTAGGATTGGATTACAAGATCAGAAACGCTCCTATCGCGCTTAGCCTTGATGTAAATCCTTATGTTGAATTCCTCCACGGCGCTTATGTTGACGTTTGGGGTGGTTTAGGGGTGAAATTCACTTTCTAAAAAAGAAATAGCTGAAAATAAAAAAGCCCCGATACCGTCGGGGCTTTTTGCTTATAAAGAGTTTGGAAAACGGCAGAAAATCCGTCTCGGCTCAGCCGGGAGCCTATCAACCTGCTGCTATCTGCGTTCCCCTCGTTAATTGGTCAACTTAAAAAGACTATCTACAAACTCATGTTTATCAAATACCAGTAGATCTTCCATTTTCTCACCCACTCCAATAAATTTAACGGGTATTTTAAATTGATTGGCAATGGCCAGTACCACACCGCCTTTAGCCGTTCCGTCAAGTTTGGTAATGGTAAGTGCCGATACATCGGTGGTAGCGGTAAAATGTTTTGCCTGCTCCAGCGCGTTTTGTCCCGTGGAACCATCCAGCACCAGCATTACTTCATGGGGCGCTTCGGGGATCAGTTTTTGAACCACCCGGCGAATTTTACCTAATTCATCCATTAAGTGCGCCTTGTTATGTAAACGGCCGGCAGTATCTATAATGATCACTTCTACGCCTTTGGCCAATCCACTTTGTACCGTATCGAATGCCACCGAGGCAGGATCTGAACCCATGGGCTGTTTTACAATGGGAACTCCAACCCGTTCGCTCCAGATGGTTAACTGATCAACCGCCGCAGCGCGGAAGGTATCGGCTGCACCCAGCAATACCGATTTACCGGCTTTTTTGAAGTTATAGGCCAGTTTGCCAATGGTGGTAGTTTTACCTACTCCATTTACGCCCACCACCAGAATAACAAATGGTTTGGATGGTAGTGGCGTATTGAAATTATAGCTGTTATTTTCAGGCGCGTCTACCAGCACAGCTTCAATTTCCTGTTGCAATAACTTGTTTAGTTCAGTGGTAGTGAGATACTTATCTTTTGCTACGCGTTCCTCAATACGTTCAATGATCTTAACCGTAGTATCAATGCCCACATCGGCGCTTACCAGGGCATCTTCGAGGTTATCGAGCACCTCTTCGTCTACGGTACTTTTACCGGCAATGGCTTTGGTGATCTTTGACAGAAATCCCTCTTTTGTCTTTTGTAATCCCTGATCGAGCGATTCCTTTTCTTTTTTGCCAAACAACTTCCCGAAAAAACTCATTTTCCTGATTTTAGTGACTAAAGATAACAATGTAATCGTAAAGTCGAAACAAGCGTTGAATATCAAATAAAAAGGCAGGCACTAATGTTACTCCTTTCAATTCAGTTAACGCAAAAAAGCTCCGACAATAGATCGGAGCTTTTGATAAGATACTTCCTTACCCAAATTATTTACCGGCTAAGAAATCCTTAACCTTGTCTTTGTGTACGATATTCTCTTTGAAAGTATATGCGCCAGTCTTCTCACTGCGTACAGCACGAATTACTTTCGTCCAGTTCTTTGCTTCAGCGGCTGCTTTAGCATCTTTGGTTTTCGCGTTCTTTGAAGCTGCTTTTGCCATGACTCTAAATTGAAAATGTGATAATTAGCAAATTCCAAAATTAATACAAGCTGCGTTTAGCAATTGCACAATGGCAAATTTGCTAATTGTCAAAGCTTACTTAATTTCTTTATGAACCGTTACCTTTTTCAGGATCGGGTTGTATTTTTTCAACTCCAGACGTTCTGGAGTGTTCTTTTTGTTCTTATTAGAGATATACCGGCTGGTACCAGGCATTCCGCTATTTTTGTGCTCAGTACATTCCAGGATTACCTGAACACGGTTACCTTTCTTTGCCATTGTTATAACGCTTTAAAAGTTAATTAGATTTTTTCACCCTTTGCACGCAGCTCTTTTACTACGGGCATCAAGCCTCTTTTGTTAATAGTACGAATACCTTCAGTTGACAACTTGAGGGTGATCCATTTATCTTCTTCGGCCAGGTAAAAACGCTTAGTTTGCAAATTCGGTAAAAACCTACGTTTGCTCTTAATATTGGAATGCGATACTTTGTGTCCTGTTACGGGAACTTTACCTGTCACCAAACATACTCTTGACATGACGCATAAAATTTAGGACGGCAAAGGTCGTAAAATCTAGGTAATTATCAAACTAATACCAAACTTTTTTTAGCCACTTTTCAACATCTGTGGATATGTTGGGCTTGGAAATGTGTAAAATAGCCCAAAATGGACAGTTATTCACATTTTTCGACGGCTTTAGGACCTCCTTCGTCCCATCGCAGCCCTCCAAAGTTCGGTTCCTGTTGCCATATAACGCAGCAATTCATCTCGCAGTTGTTATTTTTTCGGGTTTTATATACCTCTTGTCCGCTTGTTTACCTGGCTTGTATATCTTCTTTTATTTAGGATAGATTTATTTGTATACCGATAATTTCCTGTAAGTGATTTGTACCTGATCCGTACTTGTCCCGTACCTATTAAGGAACGGCATATATATGGGATATATACGGAACATATACGGGATATGTACGGGATATGTGTATATCAGAAATAAATCTTACATGAACCAAATCTGAATCCAACTGGATCTGGACAGGACCCAACTAGAAGGTGGCATGTACTAAACAGGCATTTTAATACTTTCTGTTCGAGCGATTTAATAATTACTTAATTTAATTTTAATTTACGCCTTCTCACCTTTGGTAGAACAACTTCATACCCAATTGTATGAAGGCCTGATCCGGGCACAGAAATGGAAGCTAATTTCTTAAACCTTTAAAAAAAAGGAACCCCAGGGGAATTCTGCCAAGACAAATATGATCACACAGATGAAACGTAAGACCATAGCCAGGGACATTAGTTGGTTATCTTTTAATGCCCGTGTATTGCAGGAAGCTGCTGATCCCAGTGTGCCATTACGGGAGCGGGTTAAATTTTTAGGCATTTTCTCCAATAACCTCGATGAATTTTTCCGGGTTCGTGTGGCTACCCTTAAACGCATGACCGAAGTGGGCAAAAAGAACATGCATATGGAAGTGGCCCCCAACAAGATCCTGGACGAAATTCAACAGATCGTGCTGGAACAGCAAAGCCAGTTCAACCGTATTTGGGAAGGAATAAATAAAGAACTGGAAAAAGAAAAGATCTTCCTGATCACCGACAAGGGCCTTAATAAAGAACAACAGAAGTTTGTACAAACCTTTTTTGAGGAAGATGTTCGCATGAATACCATTCCCCTGATGGTGGAAAGCATTCCGCATTTTCCCTACCTGCGCGAAAAATCGTTGTACCTGGGGGTAGTGCTTTCGCGAAAAGACGGCAGCCTGAAACGGAAATATGCCATTATTGAAATTCCGGCCAAGGCTAATGGCCGCTTTAAATTGTTACCATCGCCACAAGGGCAACATCATATTATTTTACTGGAAGACGTGATCCGGTTCAACCTGAAAAGCATTTTCTCTTATTTTGGGTACGACCGGTTTGAATCCTGGGTATTTAAAGTAACCAAGGATGCAGAGATCGATATGGACAGCGACATTTCCACCTCCCTTATTCAAAAGATAGAAAAAGGGGTGCGGAACCGGCGCAAGGGTAAACCCGTTCGGTTTGTGTTTGATAAACAAATGGATGCCGGTTTGCTCGATTACCTGATCCGCAAGCTGAACCTGTCGCGCAAGGACAGCCTGATCCCCGGCGGACGAATCCATAACTTCCGGCATTTTATGGACTTTCCAGATGTATTTGAAAGAAAAGGGACCCGGAAAAAGCCTTTTATGCATCCAATGCTGAAAAGTACGCCCCGGGTAACGGATGTGGTGTTATATACCGACATCATGCTGAATTTCCCTTATCATTCCTTCAACCCCATAATAGATCTGCTGCGCGAAGCGGCCATTGACCCCGATGTTACCGTTATTAAAATAACCGCCTACCGGCTGGCCACCAATTCAAAGATCATCAACGCCCTTATTAATGCCGTTCGAAATGGCAAACAGGTAACGGTGATGCTGGAACTGCGGGCCCGTTTTGATGAGGAAGCCAACCTGGATTGGAAAGTACGGCTGGAAGAAGAGGGGGTAAAAGTATTGATCAGTATTTCTGACATGAAGGTGCATGCCAAGGCCTGTTTAATTAAAAAACGGGTGCATAACCATACCATTCATTATGGATTTATAAGCACCGGTAACCTGAATGAAAAAACAGCTACCGTTTATGGTGATCATTGTTTGCTAACGAGCGACAGGTTTATCATGGCCGATGTAAACCGCATCTTTAACTTTCTGGAGAAACCAAAGGAGGGTATGCATTTCCTGAGGGCCTGTAAAACCATTATTCCCTGCCCTACTGATCTGCGGAAGGAATTAATAAAACTGATCAACCGGGAAATAAAATTTGCCAAAGAAGGCAAACCGGCTGGCATTCTTTTAAAGATGAATTCGCTGAGCGATGAAGCCCTTATTGAAAAACTGTATGAAGCGGCACGGGCCGGCGTGGAAATAAAACTCATCATCCGGGGCATCTTCTGTATGTATACAGAAAGCACGAAGTTCGTAAAACCCGTAAAGGCTGTTAGTATTATTGACGAGTATCTTGAACATGCCCGGGTATTTATTTTTCATAATAATGGCAGTGAAAAGGCATATATTTCGTCGGCCGACTGGATGGTGCGCAATCTTGACCACCGTGTAGAGGCTACCTGCCCTATCTTTGACGAGAATATTAAAAAAGTGTTGAAAAATATCCTGGAAATACAACTTAGTGATAATGTAAAAGCCAGAATTTTGGACAATGAACTAAGCAACCGATATGCGCGGGACCGGAAGATCAAAAAAGTGCGGTCACAGGTAGAGATATATAATTACTTACATCAAAAAAGCAATGGAATACCCGATTCATCCAATGCGGAGGTTTCTGAGATTGTAACGGTGGATGAAAAATCGGCGATATAAAACGACACATGAAACTGGCGGCCATAGATATAGGCAGTAATGCGGCACGATTGCTGATATCGGATGTTATTCTTTCCAATAACAGAAGACCGCAATTTCAAAAGATCAACCTCGTCCGGGTGCCCTTGCGCCTGGGCTTTGATGTGTTTGAGAAAAAAGCGATCTCAAAAGAAAAAGAGGACATGATCCTGAACACCATCAAAGCTTACAAACTTTTAATGGATGCTTACGGAGTGGAATATTGCAAAGCGGCCGCAACTTCTGCCATGCGCGATGCGTCCAATGCAGACGAGATCCTGGAACGGGTTAAGCAGGAAACCGGCATC
Source organism: Niastella soli (assembly GCF_017742245.1). Lineage (GTDB taxonomy): Bacteria > Bacteroidota > Bacteroidia > Chitinophagales > Chitinophagaceae > Niastella > Niastella soli. The sequence continues at coordinate 276,526 of NZ_JAGHKO010000024.1, read as the reverse complement.
GGCATTGAGGTGATCACCGGTGATGCGGAGGCCGCGCTTATTTATGAGAACCACATTGCGGAGAACCTCGATAAAAACCATACCTATTTATATATTGATGTGGGTGGCGGTAGTACTGAGTTGACCTTTTTTGCCAATGGACGGCTTATTTTCAAACGTTCTTTTAATATTGGCACCATCAGACTGCTAAAAAATCAGGTGGACGATTACCTGTGGGGTGAGATGAAAGATTTTGTGAAACGCGAAACCAAACCCTATCACGATATAATGGCCATAGGCAGTGGCGGAAACATCAATAAAATATTTTCCCTCTCCAAGCGAAAAGAAGGCAAATCCCTGCCTTTACAATTGTTGAAAGACTATTATAAAGAGTTCAGCAGTTTTTCCGTTGCCGACAGAATACGCATCTATAAATTGCGGGAAGATCGGGCCGATGTGATCGTGCCTGCCCTGTTTATTTATGTGAATGTAATGCGCTGGGCTGGTATTGAAGAAATACATGTTCCGAAGATCGGTTTGGCAGATGGATTGATCCAGCATTTATACGACGAGCTGAAAGAGAAAGGCAAGTTGGTTCCCAGTACTTAGTTCCTGGGTTCTTAGGTTCGTTAATTTGTGAATAGGCTTATTTCTTTTCATTCCGTCGCCTCATTGCTTTATCAATTATCTCATTTATAATAACTTATTTCTTACTATTAATTTCCATTTAACGAACATCCGTTAGATATCTTTTGGTACTGTTCTAAATTCTCCTACCTTAGCAGCCGCTAACAACTGCGAGGAGCATTAAATGTGTTTTATTCTAATGCAGAGCCATATTCCCTCCCGCCCCATACACACACAGTATAAAACTCCCAGGTATGTCGGTACACGTTAACAAAGAAGTAAAAAAAGTAACGACCCATACGTTACAAAAAATGAAGTCTGTTGGAGAAAAGATCTCCATGATAACAGCTTACGACTATTCATTTGCCCGGTTGTTTGATGAAGCCGGTATTGATGTAATTCTGGTAGGCGATTCCGCCTCCAACGTAATGGCAGGTCATGAAACCACGTTGCCAATTACGCTCGATCAAATGATCTATCATGCCTCTTCGGTTATCCGCGGTATAAACCGTTGTTTTGTTGTGGTTGATCTGCCGTTTGGTACTTACCAGGCCAATTCCAAAGAAGCACTGGCATCAGCCATCCGCATTATGAAGGAAACCGGCGCGCATGCCGTTAAACTGGAAGGCGGTGAAGAAGTGCTGGAGTCGGTAAAACGTATTGTGGCTGCCGGTATTCCGGTTATGGGCCACTTGGGATTAACGCCACAGTCAATTTATAAATTCGGTACCTATACAGTACGAGCACGCGAAGAAGCGGAAGCCAATAAACTGCGCAACGATGCCAAATTATTAGAGGAAGCAGGCTGCTTTGGCGTTGTACTGGAAAAGATCCCTGCTGCGCTGGCCAAAGAAGTGTCAGGATCACTGGTAATACCTACTATTGGTATTGGCGCCGGAATGCATTGCGATGGCCAGGTGCTGGTGATGCACGATCTGCTGGGTATCAATACCGAATTCAAGCCCCGCTTTTTACGGCAATACCTGAACCTGTATGAGCAGATCATTGGCGCAGTAAAAAATTATGTGCATGATGTAAAGGCAAAGGACTTTCCGAACGATAAAGAACAGTATTAATAATATTGACTGATCAATAATGGATCTTGAATGTCGAAGTTTATATACTTCGACATTCTTTTTTATATATATGCTTCTTTCCTTTATTGAATTTTCATTGCATAATACATTGGCAGAAATGTATTCTTTAGTAGCTTATAATTTGAAGAACAATCCTGACATTGGCTGATATCTGTCGTCAGTTTTAATTTATAGGTCTTGCCTTTTATAAAACCATAGAATTCAGCGCATGCTACATAAACCATTATTTCCTGTTTTTTACCCTCCAGCCGGAATTTCATAAGTGTGGCTGACTTCAATACTCCGCAATGAATAATTTCCCCAAGTGGTTTTAAAAACTCACATGAATAATCATTCTCATTAATAATAGTTGTAGTCTCTCCTATCAGCTTCCATTTAGGATAAAAAATTGTGTATTGTTGCCTGGTAAGTTCTTCGGATGTTTTCGGTTCCTTCTTTACAAGCATTAATTTACCGGTAACTTTTACCAGCTTGCCCGTTAAGTTTTCCTCCCAGGATGGCAATCCATCAACATAGAATAATACATTGGACAAGTTTACGACTGCACCCGCTTTTGTATTTTCTGCAGTGCAAACAGGGTGAACTTTGATATTGCCTTTTCCGATGAATCTTTTCGTTGGGCTATTGTTATAACAGGCACTGATAACAGTAACAGAAATAATTTATAGATTTTCATGGCTGCGTTTGAGAAATTGAAAATAATAGCTGTTTATTAAATGCGCTGTTAAAAAAGTACCAGGTGATGAGAGGACTAAAGATAATATATGAGTTGATCGTTAAAGACACATATTGCGTGTGCGGGTTTTTACGAGGTGATTATTGTGGCTTTGTGAATTGAAAATAAACCGGCACTTTATAAAAAAAAGAAGCCCTTTGTAGAAACAAGGGGCTCAAACGATTGCTTGCCATATGAAAGTGCAAATGTAAGTGAATTGGCTTATAGTTATATTTCCTTAATGTTAAATATTGTTAAGATTAAGTGTTTTGATAACATTTGTGAGTCTGGGCGCTGGTTTTAAGATAATTTTCATGTTGTGGATCACCCGGGCACACCAATGCCATATTATTCACGGTTAGCTCTTCTTTGTTTAAACTCCTCTTTCATTTCCTTTTGTTGTTCCTGGTATGTTTTAAATTGCTCTTTTGTTAATACGTCCTTCATTTGCCTGTTCTTCATTTCATTTAATGATTTGAGCTTTTTACGCTTGGCCATTTTGGGCTCGTTCGAATTTTTTATCTCTGCTAATCCTTCAAACCAGGAGGCGTTTATAGCATCTACTTTCTTTGACTGATCTTCGGTTAGATTTAATTTTTGTTTTAACTCCTGGTACCTGGCTTTGGCTTCAGCCTTTTGTTCTTCAGTCATTTTTGATTGTGCCGATACATGGGTTGCCAGTATAACCAATGACAGCATGGCAGTGATTTTGATGATCCTTTTCATATTGATGGTTTCCATTTTAATACAAAATACAGTCTACATATGGTATAGATCAGCTCAATACTCTTAAGCTGACATATTTAACCGTTAATCGGCTGTTTGGAATATTTAACCCGGCGGATAACGGCTTATCCAACCATCCATTCCTTAAACTTACCAGCCTTTGCTTTACTGACCAGTACGGGTTCTTCAGGGTTGGGTGACAAATGCAGACAAAAGCGTCCGTTGAAGTAATACTCAATTTCTTTTATGGCCCTACGGCTTACCAGGAACTGTCTGTTGGCGCGGTAAAATGCCCCGGGACATAATTCATCTGTCAGCTCATCGAGGTTTTCTTCAAGCAGCCAGTACTTTTTATCGAATGTAATACCGCGTACTACCCCACCCTTTATTTCAAAAAAGGCAAAATCATCAGCGGATACAGGTATAAGGCGGTCTTTATAGGGGATAAGGAAATGGCGTTTGTAACTGGTTGCTTTTGTTATTTCACGGGTTATTAGTTGTAATTGTTGTTTAGGAACCGCCCGTTGACTGCTGGTATTAAGACGTTGAAATTTATCCAGTGCTTGCTGTAGTCTTTCTTTTCTTACGGGTTTTAATAGATAGTCGATGCTGTTCACTTCAAAGGCCTTTATGGCGTATTGATCATAGGCCGTGGTAAAGATGACCGGCACATCAACCTTGCATTGCTCAAAGATAGAAAAGCAGGCCCCGTCGGCCAGGTGAATGTCCAGGAAGATTATTCCTTGGCGCATCCAGGAAACCGAGTCCTCCACCGTGTCCATAACTGCTACTACATTGGCGGCTGGAATTATTTCGGGCAACAGGCTTTTTAATTGATGAACAGCCCTTTCTTCGTCTTCTATAATTGCAATATTCATGGTCTATGCATTCATTAAAGGAATGGTTACTGAAAAACTGGATTCGGTTTGTTGAATAGTCAATGAGTGATTTGTCAGATACTGACAGCGTTGATTTAAATTCTGCAACCCTATCCCTGTTGAAGGATACAGCTGGTGGCGTTGTTGACGGTTGTTCGTTACTACCAGGGCGGCTGCATCGGTAGTGAAAATGCGAATGTGCAAGGGCCTGTTGCGTGAAGCTATATTATGTTTTACCGCGTTTTCAACCAGGATCTGCAAGGCCATTGGCGGGACCCGGTATAGTTGCCAGACAGAAGACACCTGTACTTCTATTTGCATTTTATTTCCATACCGGCCTTTCAGCATTGCTGTATATGCGGTAATAAACTGCAACTCTTCCTGCAATGGAATAGAATTCAATTCATGGCTTTTTAATACATATCGATATACTTCAGACATGTTATTCACGAATTGCACCGCAGCCTGTTGATCGGTTACGATCAATGAGTTGATAGTGTTTAATGAATTGAATAAGAAGTGCGGGTTTACCTGGTTCTTCAGTACTTCAAATTTTGTTTCAGCATTTGTTTTTAACAACGATGCATTTGATAAACGCATTTGGTAGTTATACAGTAACAGACGAAATATTTGTGCAAACAATATGGTGAGTATAAAAGTGATCACCATATTAATATTGAAAAGAAATTTAAACAAGGGGGCGTTTGTTCTGGGAGAAAATAAAATCATATGAAAGTGAAGCAGCAGTTGATCGAGGATAAAAAAAATGGCAATGCTTATTAAGGTGCGTTGCCAAAAACTGTTATAGTTTATAGTTACAAAGCCGATCTTACTACTGTGCGTTTGAAAATGGATAAAAAAATACACAATGGAAGTAAGAAATATGTAAAGTGCTCTTAATGATAGCTCTGCCACATTGGTTTCAAAAGAACCCCTTCCCTGTGTTAACCGTTGCCATAGTAATAACCGTGGCAGGGAGATCAATAAAGTAATAGCCAAAGACGTAAGGAGTACCAGATTGATGCGTGATGATACAATAAACGCTGGATTGGCGGTCATACGCGGGGTCATTTTACATAGACTGCCTACTAACCGCAATGTTTATTGGCTGGCATAATATTTTTAAAGATGGTTAGCTTGAAGGGCTTTAACAAAATACTAGTCTGAGAATAGGTGAAAAATACGCAGTTTTAACCCAGCTTTCAACGGTATCTTGCAGAAAACCCTAAAAAATGATCTATCTAACACAGCTGATCTATATAAAAGAAGGACATGAAGATGCATTCTTTGAATTTGAGAACATCGTTCTCCCCCTTTTGTGGAAATATAAGGGTCAACTTCTTTTAAGAATTCGGCCAACAAGTAGTACATTTGTAGATAACTCAATAGAACCACCATTCGAAATCCACCTGGTAGCTTTTGAAAATGAGCAGGGTCTTGAGCAGTATCAACAGGACGAAACACGTAAAAGCTATCTACATCTCAAAGAGCAATCTGTAAGATCAGTTGTTCTGATAAAAGGTTCACAGGTCTGATAAATCCAGTTTATTCTATCTACATTTTTTTTATTGCCGGGTAATCCAACGGTCGTGTGTAAGGAATGTCAAATTTGGAAAAACTTGTCCAGTTATGGGACAGCATTCTTGATGTGCCTGCACTAACGCATTAAGAATCATTCATCAGGAATATGGTATGGCGATTGGGTATTTTCGGACTCAAGCCACATTAGTGTGTAATCCATACTGAGTTTTCTATTCTATAATATAAAACGGATACTATGAATTCTAATTTACCCGGTAAGTTGTTAAAGAGGAAATTGATGGAACTGAACAGCGCTTTGTTTTTTGCTGAAAATGACTCTTTGTTCAAATTGCCGAATCACCTGGTTACTGAAATGGAGCTGAATGAGGATGGTGATGAGATCAGGTTTGCTATCCCTAAACCGGCCCAGGATATTGAAGCATTTGACAAGGAATTTCCCGTTAGAATGGAATTTTTTAAGAAAGGCATCGCCTATCGTTTGAAAATTCAGGGTAAAGGGTTTATTATCGAGGATGCTGACCAGCTGGAAAATTTGTTGGCCGCCTCCCCCGCCCGCCAGGAAAAAGCGAAGAACGAGCCGATGATCATGATCAAAGTAGTGGTGAAGTATGTTGATTACACCGGTAATCTCAACAGTTCTTTCCCTACCAAACTTAAAATGGCTGGAATGCAAATATTCGATTCGTTATTCTCTCATAAAGGAGCTACAGTTTCCGTTTAAACATTGAATTAATTGTTTTAAAGAATAGGGCAACCCCGACCACAGTGTCGGGGTTGTCATTTTATAGCCTTTCTGGGGTTGCTGACGCAGGTGTAAAAATAATGCTACCTTTATAGCGCTCTTTCTTTATTAATCTAAATTTTGCCGAATGAACCTCTTACAACGACTTGAGTTTTGGGGTGACAGGCACCATCCCAAATGGGCAGATATTTTTCGCTTCGCCCTAGGCATATTTCTGTGTTATAAAGGGATTGAATTTCTCTACAACATGAGTGCTATGATCGGCCGTATGGGAACCTTCTTACCAAACAGTTATTTTTCTTTGAGTTTATTGGGCCACTATATTGTTTTCGCTCACCTGGTAGGTGGACTTATGCTGGCAGTAGGGCTGCTTACTCGTGCAGCCTGTATTATGCAGATACCAATATTGATCGGTGCTATTTTCTTTGTTAATCAATCCATGTTCCGGCCGTTTCAGGAAATGGGTATAACCTTACTTTGTTTGGCCGGACTTATTTACTTCCTGATAGCAGGTAACGGACCCTGGTCGGTTGATAAATATTTTGACGAGAAGAAGAAGATAGAGAGTTAGGAAATAAGAAGTAAGAAGCTCTTCAATTTCATATTTTCTACTTCTTACTTCCCATTTATTGTAACCTGGCAGTTGATCTTCCGAGTCGGATCAGGAATATTCATCGAGCTGGTCTTCCACCCAGTTATCGAATGATTTATCATAAACGTTCACTATTTCATCGCCTGTTCGTGGAATAGTAACGTTGAAGGTAGTTTTTACCCATTCACTGAAACGGGGATTCACGGTGTCGGGATCGTATCCCTCATTTTCTTCTGGCGGCAGGCTGAGGTCGCAAAAACCAATCTCATCATAACCAATAGCCAGCAGTCGTAGAAAGTCGGTGAAATTATTTGCTAATACCAGGCGCTCATCTCCTTCAGAGCCCATGTGAACGACCTTATAAGTGTTTTGGGCATCATCGCGCCACAGTGCATACATTGATCCATCAGCGCTTTTGCCAAAAACACCAAAATGATCGTTCACATTGTTAAAGCCCATCCAAAAAGTGATGGCTTCTTTATCTTCGTTCTCAAAGATCCTGAAATAGCCGCTGATGGGGAAACCATTTGTTGTAACCCAATCACATAACATTTCCAGTTCTGCAGGAAAGGGAAACCCTTCCGGAAATCCCTGTCTGACCTTATCTTTTAACTCAGTTTGAATATTCATATTTATACAACATCAAGAAAGGTTTCCAATTCTGTGATCATTTCTTTGGAGTAGAACCATAATTCCCTTTTGGTCAGATCTTTCTTTTTAAAGCTCATCAGGATCATTCCTATTTCCTGTACATGGATGTAATCTTTCTTGGTTTCATACTTAAAACCTTTTAAGAGCGCTTCAATGTCTTTCGTATTAAAAATGTCAACATCATTGAAATACACCCCATCCTGGTAATGCATTTCAAAGGTTACCAGAATATCTTTATTGAATACATAGTATGTTTTATCACCGTAGACCTTTGTCTCCTTAAGGTATTTATCGGTTTCTTCGCTTTCATGAATATTAACCATATCCTGTACTTGTTTCAGCGTCATGCCGAATTCGAGATTGCCAAGTCCTTTGAAGGGTTTGATTACATTTTTCATCTGTTACTTACATTTAGCTTTCAATCTTTGTTTATCTGCTTTTGAGATCAGGCCCAGTTTATAGGCGTGTCCTATACCTTCCCTTAATCCTCTTTTATACTTTTTACCTAAGTTAAGGGTAGTTACTATATCATCAATATCCATTTCCATAGCGGCGGCCCATCTTCCAGCGCGTATATGTCGGTTTTGTCTGGCACGCCAGGCAGCAGCGCCATGACCGGAGCCGCAACTGGCAGTATTCCGGTGGTCTGCATAGGTCATCCATACCGTAGGCCCGGAACCTCTTCCGGGAAGATTAGGCATGGTTCTCCGCAATTTCTTATAAGAAGCCCATGCCGGGAAGTGGTTCACCTCGCCACCGGTATTATATTTTCTTACCCGGTAATGCGAGCCACCCTTGATCAAACCAAACACATCAACCCAGAAATTCACATCCGGCACATAGGCATAGAAATTACAGCCTGCATGTAACCCAATGGGATCCTGGCTGATGTAAAGACCTTCTTCCGGACTATAATACCGGAACCGGTTATAATACAAGCCAGTCTCTGCATCTTCATACTGTCCCTGGTACCGGAAAGGTATAAAATTTTTGTTTCCGATCAGCGTTTTGGCTCTACCGTAAATATCCATCACTCCTTCCCATACTTTTTCCCCATTTTCGTTGAAGGCAACAGCGGGCGTTCCCAGAAAATCGCAGATGATGCTGTAGGTTACGCCATCTTCAATTTTTGCACAGGGCACAAAGCTTTCGTGTTCGTATACCCAGGTAGTTCCTTTTACGTCTGCTGTATTGATCGGATTGGGTTCTTCTTTGTCATAGATCATGTCGCCCCATTCATTCACTAGGGCTGTTGGTTTTGTCTGTTCATCATAGCTCCACTCCTGAATGGCCACTTCATCATCCCACAACCAGCGGGTAATTTTCCCATCAAAGGTTTTGGATATACGTCTGCCCAGTGCATCATATGTAAATGTGACGGGCAATTTATCTGGACGGATAACTTTTTTCAACAGACCAGCAGCATCCCATTCATACCCTGTTTTTTTCTGGGTAGCTTTTTCTGTTTTGCTTATCAGGTTGCCTTCTTCATCGTATCTATAAATATGTTTTTCGGTTTCCAGCGGCGCACCGGCGCCATTGTATTTGCGATCTGTTTTTGCTGCTGTTTCATAAATGTTACCGGTGTCATCAACCGCACGGTGTTGCTTCTGGTCGGCATACTGCGCAAAGATCAGGTTGCCGGTTGCATTATGTTTGAAACCGGTATTGGTTTGTGCCAGGGCGTCAAAAATATTGGTAAGCCGCTCATCAGCTACCCAGGTATATTTTTTCCAGGATTGTACCATCCCCCGTCTGCTTACTTTATGTTCACCCGGCCGGTTCGCCTGGTCATATTTCCATTCGCTGATCAGGTCACCGGGTAATGATCTTTCCAGCTCATTGCCGGTTTGATTGTATTTCATTTGCGCCTTCCACTTGGCCTGTACATCCGAGTGCGCCATAACCGTTGCCCGCACAGCGGTAGCCAGTCCTACATTGTTCAGTTCGAATTGTATATCAGCCCCCAGGCTGGTGTGTACGCGGGTACGATTGCCTAGTTTATCAAACTCACTGAACACCTTATACCCATCTTGTTCTTCTACTATCAGTTGGTCTTGTTTGTTCCTGGTGTATCGAATGGTGCAATGCTCATTGCTCGCTTCCTTTAATTCTCCATTGGGATCATAACTATAAAAAGCCCAGCTGCCATCATGGTATTCTGCCCTGGTTATGCGTCCATTGGCGTCGTATTCATATTTAGTAAAACGGTTGCCCGCACGGTTTATTTGTATTACTTTGCCTGTAGGGTCCCGATCGTATTTTCTAAGTAAACCGTCGAAACCTTTTTCGGCAATCACTTCTCCCCGTTTATTGTAATCAAATAGATATCGCCGGCCTGCTTCATTGATCACAGCCTGCAATCGTTCTTCCGTATCGTATATAAAACTCAGTTCTTTGTTTTGTTCTATTCGTTTTTTTACATTCCCCAGCGGCGTGTATTCATACTGTACTGTGCTATGATTATCAGTTTCACGAATTACTTCATCGTAAGCATTGTATTCTCTTTTTATCAACTTGCCATTTGGCAGGTGAATGGTCCGTACCCTGCTTAGGGCATCGTATTCAAGAAACCGCATTTCACCGGCACCATTGCTGCTTTGTATGCAACGGCCAAGGGCGTCATATTTCCAGGTTGCTGTTGTGCCATCAGGCAATTGCATGGAGATAAGGTTATCATCTTCATCATACCTCAATTGGGTCTTGACACCGCCTTTTTGAATTATGCTCTCCAGTTGCCCTTCGTCATTGTATTCGTATGCTAATGTAAGCCCGTTGGCGCGATTGATAAAGCTCAACCGCCGCATTGCATCATAACCATAGGTTTCACTGGTGCCATTGGGGAATATTATAAGTTCTATCTGGTTGTAAGCATTGTAATAATATTGAATAACGGTACCGTCGGGGTCTGTTTGTTCTTTTACCCTGTTCTTTTCGTCATATGCATAACCGGTTATATTCCCGGCTTCATCTATTTCCCGGTATAATTCAAAATCTTCTGTATATTCTGTGTATTGGTGATTGCCATAGTGATCGGTTTCCTGAACACACAAATTATTTTCATCGAAATAATAGGTGGTGGTTTCTCCAAGAGAATTTGTGACCAGGTTATAACCTTTGAAGTATTCAATGAAACCTTCCAGGATACCGCCATCGCCCCAGGTATGCACGCATCGTTGTTCGGCGTCGTATTCCCAATAAAAGTTTTGCCCGTTACGGTCGGTCTTTTTTACCATCAGGTGGTCCTGGTACTCGATGGTTACCGGCTGGTCCAATGCATCGCAGATAGTGATCAGGTCACCATCGTCGTTATACTGATAGCTTACCAGTTGTTGTTGTACTGCGCGATGTCTTACCTCAACAGCGCTGATGCGGTGTTTTTTATCTAATTGTAAAAGAAGTTGCCTGCCGGCGGAATCTGTTATGGCTGAGATGTATCCGCCTGTATAATGCAACTGTATTCGATTGCCGCTATAGTTTTCAATAAACGACAACTGCCAACGCTGTGATTGATGCTGGTGATTGAAGTGATAATACAGGGATTCATCAAAGTCTTCCAGTAAAAAATGACCATTTTGTTTACGATGGAGTGATATTTTTTCCTGCGGATGATAATAGCTTTCGCCATAAAACAGCAAGGGTAATACTACCAGGCGGCCGTCGGCCATGGTTACAGACATACAGCCTTCCTCGGGCCAGATTTGTATGCAACGATCGTAGCTAAGATGCACGCCATGTCCCAGCTGCCCCTGAATAGATGAATCGCTATCCCAGTTGCGTGTCCATTTTAAAGGAATAGGGCCGGGCAGTTCAAAATCGGTGTATTCATAATTCACGCGTCCGCTGATAAGGTCTACCGGTTCAAAGCCCATTTTACAAAGCATATTGCCGAGCTTTTTAGTAGACGGGAATTTCTTCAGTACCTTATGGTTTAAAGCTTTCAACAGCTTGCCACCCAGTTTGCCAAATATTTTAAGGAAAGAACCAAAGGCAAAGGCTTTTAATAAAGCCATGAGGCTGAAGTTTGGCACCAGCGGCCCCCCTACCAATACCGGCTTGCCCCATTGCAGCGGAATACAAAAGGAAGTGGGAAGATATATAGAGGGAATAGGTTTGAATTTTTTTCCCGGGCGGAATGACAACGGGATACCAATATCATTACACGTCATAAGCATATACCCCGCCCCACTCATGGGCGCCCCATCAACCGACACGGTTTTGCTGCCAAAGAAATTCTGGCTGTCGTGCCCAATGATGGGCATTAGTGAAAAACCTATACCGAAAGGAATATGAATAAAAGTAATGATCATGCCACTCGTGTCGGTGTTGCCACGTGGCACATGATTTACTTTTACGGTAGCGCCAATAAAAGGAATATAATCGAAGGGATCAATTACCAGGCCGATGTATGGATGTGGAAGCGGAATAAACGGGATGGGTGTGTTCACAAAGTGAATATCGATCCCAATTACCGGTTTCAGGTGCGTGTTGGCAACGTACATAGAATAAGTTTCTTTGTTTCCTATTTCTGTTTCTGAACGGGTTCAACGGTTTCTTCAATGGCATTATGGATCAATGTGTGTACGGAATATGCTCCGTATTTTCTTTCTTCAGAAGCGTATGGCAATAATTTTTGCAGTATGGGTTTGATATCGACGGCCTTTGATCCACAGAAGCGGAGCAGATCGCCGAAGTAGATCATTTCATCCCGGGCATCGGGTTCCAGGTTCCTGGCTTCAAATAATAGGAGGCTCAATACAACATATTCGTGGCTGCCGCTTTGTATATTTTCATCCAGCTCATCGAAAGTTGGAGTTATATAATTCTTCAATCGTTGGGTTTCATTCAGTATTGTACCTATTGCCTGCAGGTCTTTGAATTTATTACCGGCCAGCACTTCGCCTATTGTTCGGCGAATAAAAGTCAGTTCCGGTTCTATTTTAACCCGGTATTCTGATTCAATGCTTCGCATTTCTTCTACCCAGCCATCTTTTGTGAAGTCAATACGGCTTTCTTTTGCACGCAATTCATCGGCATACTTTTGAGTGATCTCTTCATCTATCAATTCAATCTTTGACTTAACAGCGGTAATGTTTTCCATACTGATGATTTAAAGGATACTAATTACTGGTTTTATTATTAGTGCGCTATGACACCATCATTTCTCCCGCGTTTGCCTCCCTGATCTTTTTCCTGGTATAATTTTGTTTCAGTTCCTCAACTGTTTTTTTCCAGTCGTTGCCGTACGCGGTAATCATTTTACTGGTAACTTCTGTGACAAGGGCATCGTCCTGCTGCTGTTTCTGCTGCACATAATCATAAGCCATGAAGGGGTATTCTGAAGCCTGTATTTCTTCTTCTGTTAGGCGGTTGGAAAGTTGTAATGCCTTTTTTGCGGCCTGTATTTTTTCTTCCCGCCAGTTTTTATATTCTGCAAATACCCAGGCCTTATAATAAGCAGATACAGCCTGCGTGGTAAAGCCAAAGGCTACTGCTTCGTCACCGGCTTTCATAAACCAGTCCAGCGCTTCTTTTCTTTCCTTCTGTATCTGACAATCGGCTCCCTTGTAAGTATAGTATTGGAGCAGCATGGGCTTTAACGATTCGTTGCCGTTGGTAATTTCCTGTTTACAAAGACGGATACCGGTATCAAGCAGGGTGTTGATCAATTCATGGTCTTTAAAATTGAATAACATACCTGCATAGGTTATATAAGCTGTCGCGAGCAAACTTTTATCGCCGGTCTTTTTTCCGCATTCAACAGCTTTGTTACCCCATTCATTGAGCAAGGGTTTGTTCTTTTTATTGGCCGCTTCTCCCATTTCAAACATACATTTTCTGAAAAATGCATAAGGGTCAGTGGCGGCGCCAGCTGTAGCAATTTGCCTGATGGCATCCTGCATACGCAGATCGTGTTTCAGTGTTACGGCATACGCTTCATACTTTTCAAAAACAGGGCCCCAGAAATTTCCCGCTACATGATCAAACACCAGGAGTTGTATGCCTGGTTGTTTGGGTAGTTCCATCCACTGTTGCATCCATAAAAGAAATTGTTGGGGACTGCTCATTTGCTGGGGTAACAAACCCAGTACAAACAAGGTGTCTTGTAGCCCGGTAAAATTCCTGTAGGATTGTATCATGGCTGGTAACAACTGATCACAGGCTATATAGTCATTTTCAATTACTGCTTTTCTAATAACTGATACATCCCACCCCCCTTTGCCTGTCTGAGCCAGCAATTGCTTATTCTGGGGCTCATCATACTCGTTCAACCAGTTTTGTAATAAGGCATGGCTGTAAGTGTCGGCCTGGTTAAAAGGAGTATAAAAGAAAACAAACAGGTTGTCGAGTTTTCCATGCGGCGATGCTTCCAGCCGGCAAAACCCTTCGTACATCCGATGGTCTTCTGGTTTTAGCATCCAGCGGATAAGCTGGTGTTGAGGCTGGACGTTATTTTTCCAAACCTGAACCATTTCATCGATCCTGACAGTAATTGGATTATGTTCATTCATAGTTTAGGTCGCTTAATTTTCAGACTCATATTACGTGAAACGTCAAACGGGAAACGTGAAAGGGGTTTTCTGAATTCCAATCTCAAGTCTTGTTTTAAACTTGTCAACTCATCAACTGATTAGCGGATCAACTTAACAATTCAGCTTCACTTGTCCGCCGGCAATTGTGGTCATCAATTTTCCATTTGCTTCTACTGAACCCTCTGAATCCAACGCTACTTTTTTACCGCCATACACATCCACTTCCTGTTTGCCACCAACGGAAACTTTATTTTCTGAGCCTATATTCACTTCTTTGGTTGATATTACATTGTTTTCATTTTTACCGAACAGGGTTGAAGTTTCTGACAGTTGTCCATCGAATACTTTAGATGTCATGGTTATTTCATCTTCTGCCACCATGGTGATCTTTTTAGTTTTAAGGGTGATCTCATTGGTGGCATCGATCAAAACTGTTTTGTTTGATTTTACCGTTATGTTGCCGGCGCCGTCAATGAGCATGCTGTTGCCGTCTTTATCTTCCACGAACACACTGCCGTCCTGGTCATTCATTATAACTTTATTGCCACTGCGGGTTTGCAACGCCTTTACATCATTGCCGCCATTGCCAAAAGCGTTACTCGCTTTGCCATGATATACGGTACCTATTATATATGGTTTAATGGGACTATCACCTTCAAAACCTACAATCACCTCCTCGCCTACTTCGGGTATAAAGAACATCCCTTTTCCACCTCCGCCATGCGGACTGGTAACGCGGACCCACGGCGTTTTTTCAGTACCATTCATCCAATGAAATTTAACGCGTACCCGACCCAATCCTTTGGGATCGTGGTTATCTGTTACCATGGCGCTTTGTGTTTCTGAATGGGGCATAACGCCTGTTTTCACAGGTGGTAGCTTTATAGTGGATGGAACTGCGGTAAAGTCATTATTATAATTACCCTGGCCATCGAAATAATGGCTGATGGAAAGAACGGTGTATTCGCCATAATTTTCGCCTGCCAGGTTATATAGATTGTTCCCCTGTACGTTTATGTTGCCGCCTATTTTAACGCCTGGGTGCGCACTACTGCCAGAAAAGCGAACGGTATTACTGGTTTGCATGGCCATGCGGATATTAATGGCATCATCCAGCTGTTTCTTATTGCTTACAAATTGGTTGTTCCACAACTTGGGCTGGGTTGCATATACGGTATTGCTGGCTTGATATACATGGCGACCGAGGTCGTTAAGACCGGCCTTGCTTTCAATGCTTTGCGGGGTGCTGGTATATACATCGTGGTTGAGATAATCATATGCCATCATCTGGCTATTGGCAGGTTGTACCTGCAGCGCCATGCTGAAACGGCTGATATTGCTGCCAAATGTCAGGGCGGTTGCGGCTGACGCTTTTGTTGCGCCTATTTTTAACTGGTTGCCATCGTAGTACAACCATTCGCCATAACTGGAACAAAGAAAGGTGAGGAACTGCCAGGCGGTTTGTTTGTATTGTACAGTATAGGCCAATGTTTCACGATACTGCGGGCTAACCTGCGCCTGCAACAGGTCTTGCGGGAAATGCTTCAGTACATCCTGTGCAATGTTCTTGATCGCTTTTTTCTCCCAGCTTTTGCAGTGCGGGCCGTTATCGAGTATAATGGTAGGACTACATCCGGAGATAATGATGTTGCCGGTATGACCGCTGAAACGGTCGGCTTCTACCTGCATTACTATGCCTTTGAATTGCAAACCATTTCCGGTTGTTGGAGTGCTGAAGGACGCCTGTAAAATACCTCCTATAAGGTTACGGGATGATTGCAGCATGCCACCCTCCAGGCCTTCCAGGGATTCCGCAGGACAAACCAAACGAAAGTAATGATGATCGAAAATATTTTGGGTTAGCTGAAAAGAGGTAATTTGTTTAATAGGATTACCGGCAATGGTTATGTTGCTACTAATTAGTTGGGCCATAAAAAATGTTATGTCGTTTATGGTATTAATGCCGTGAAATGGGAAACGGAAAACGTGAAATGGCAGTCTGAAGGTTTATCTTCGTCCCTCCTCTTGACTTCGCGATTTCCGAAGCTGGCTATTTATTGGGGCCAGTTATTTTTGAATTTTGATTCATTCAGTTTTACTTCTTTGGCGCTGAGCGTTAGTTGCACCCGCATTGGACTGTCACTGTTATGATCATATGTCTCATAATAATCAACACAGTGGGCATCGGTGAATTGCAGGCTTTTTAACTTACTCATGTTATCCCGGCGATAAAAAGTAATGGTGCCGCTTTTTGTCTGGGTTGGACTGATCATCCAGTCGAACAAACCGGTTTCGCCATTGCTTTCAACTACCAGTGTAACGGCGCCGCCTTGTGGAATGGCGGTTGGTTTACCGGTACCGTCGGTTGCCTGCGTAAAACGGTAAGCACAATGCAGGATGTTCATCTCTTCACCATCCAACTTTAGTTTTGCTATAAATGACATGGAATAATGATTAGTGTTTTAGGATGATCTCATGGCGTTTATTAAAAGGAGCCATTCACCCCGATTGCTCCAGAATGAATGGCGGACCTTTACTCACTACTGATGATACTTTTAATTATACCCACTCATTTTCGTGTTTTCCGCTGCCCAATTCAATTGACTTGGCACTCAGCGTGAAGCTTTCAGTTAATGGGCTGGTATCTGCGCCGTCGAAGTTTTCGCGGTACTCAACCAGGTATGCTTCGCCGAATTTCAATTCTTTCAGCGTGGCGTTGTCGTCGCGTTTGACGAAAACGATAGAGCCGTCTTTACGCTCGAAGTTGTTTGTCATCCACTCCAGGAATGTGGTGTCGCCGGTAGACTCTATTGTCAGCTGGATCTTTCCGCCGCGGGTGATAGATGAAGGACGACCAGTTGCATCTGTTTCCTGTTTCAATTGATAGTTACATGCAAGGACATTAACTTCCTTGCCAGCCACTTTAAGTTTTGCCTTAAATGACATAATTAATGGTTTTGATGATTAATAAATAATGGTATATAGACCAAATAATAAAAAACGATCCCTGTTGGCCCACTTAAGCGGGCCAATAAATACTAATAGCTAATGTTGCCTGATCTTCTGATGTTATACAATTGAGCAAAAGGCTCCTGTCAGCATTATTGGTTAATAACACTGTTAATGAATACTACAGTCGGGTTGTCCTTTGTTAAAGGAATTGGGGCGTGTTTTGGGGGAGATATGGATTTTAAGAAGGCATTGCAATCAAGTGTCGACCTTTCGATTTTCCGCCAAAGGCAGACATGTGTTCAGGATCGAAGAGCTGATTCTTCGACTACGAAGATCGGGACTATTTATCCTGCTCGTATTTAGAAGACCAATCCACTTCAGAATCGTCCCCTTTTTGCCCTTCTAATTTGATCATGAAAGTTTTTGCGGGGAAATACGGTTTCAGATGAATGTCGAGGTATATGCGGTCTTTTTGATTTGGGTCTTGTTCAAACCGCTTAATGGTAAAGTTTTCAATCAATTTATTGGGACCAGTAATTCCATCCAGGAACTTAACGATCTGACCATTCAGTTCTTTACGGGTACTTGCATTGAAATTTTCAAAAGCACGACGGTTTAAAAAGTCCATCATCACTTTTGTTACATAATCAAATACGCGTACTACTGAGTATGTTTGTAAACCAAGGTTGTCGCCGTTGAATAAAGTTTTGGCAGAGAAGGCCATTACCTTGCCATATTCTTTCACCATGGGGATCAATCCCAGTTTTTCCAGACTGGCAATTTCGCTTTTCTTCAGATCGAACCGAACGCCATCAACTTCATTAATGCCACCGAATTTTTTACCGGCTGTTACCTGCGACATGAGGGTATTGTAGATCTTTCCGGCAAGAGCGCTCGAAGGTGGGACCAGCAGATCATCTTCTTCGCCAATTTCGGCAAAACGGCCACGCCCAACCAGCCAGTTACAAGCCATGATCACGTTGGATCTATATGGGTCGCCACCGGTAAGGTTAGCGGCTTCAAACAATTCCATAACATCGTCTGGCGAATCAAGGTCTTCGAAATCCGTCACCAGCATCACTTTATTCTCATAGGCGATCTTTGCCCATTTCTCTACAACTTTATTGCTGCCCAGGTAACCTGGCAGTATCAGTAAACTATAGTTGTTACGCAGATCCAGGCGATCGTAATTGTCAACCAATTCATTATGAATTGCATCGATGAAACGGGTATTGTCCAGGTCTCTTACCTGGTCCGGTTCAGCGTTGATCACTGATACATTTTTTACTTTGAGGCTTTCTGTGTTCTTGAAGAAGAGGGCTACAGAGCGGTATGATCTTTCGAGTTGCTCTGTTTCTTTCACCGCAGCTTTCAGGTTCTTTTTTAATACCTGGCCGGCGGTCTCGGAGCGTTCATTACAGGTTTGGATCATCTCTGCAGGATCATTGGATGTTTGCAGTATATCCAACCACAGCTTTAGTGTTTTTTTAAGCGCAGTACGTTCTTCTTTTTTACTGTTCTCTTCAAGGAAGATCTTTTTCCTTGCTTTTCTTTCGGGATTAATGTTTTGTACAGCGTCTATAGCTGATTCCAGCAGATCAAAACCGCCGAATTTGGCAAGGCCCTGTACACTGTTTTCCAGCTGTTCAACTGGTTGCAATGATAAAGACACTTCTTTAAGCGCCGTTTGCTGGGCGGGTTTAATGGATTCAGAACTCATGGTTATGATTTAATGATAAAGGAAATAAAGGAACCCGGGTGTTACCGTGCGGAGTCAAGTTCCTGTATTAATGATTGCAAAGCTTTTATGATGTGCTCTTTTGTTTCCGGATTGGCAAGCGCCTGTTTCAGTAGTTTGTTGGTCTTTAACTGCTTTATTATTTTCTGATATTGCAGCTGTTGCATGTTCACATCTCCCAGGTACTCACTTTGTGCAATAATACCTTTGGCGCCGAAATCCGCCAGCCCTTTGAAATGAAGTGTTTCCCGGCGCATGCCGCCGTCTTCTGATTCAAAGGTCATATCAACTTTTGGTTTGAAGTGTTCAAACACATCGTCGATACTTGTTAAGCCTTCCGTGATAACAGGTTTAACAGGTGGGTCGTGTGTGAGTTTTTCTGCGAGTAAGACCCGATTTTGAGGAATGTCTGCAAAAGCTTCGAAGGCATCTTGTTTTACTTCCGTGCCGCCAATTCCGTAAGGCTCAATGCTCATGATAGATATTTTTGGTTTTCAGAATATGACCCGCTTTCAGCGATGACTAATCGAATTAATTTACGAATAAAGTGGTTTTACGGATTGGATATCAGAAGAAAAAGTCCCGAGTGGGTTTAACAAATTTCATTCCTAAATATTAATACACAAACACTGACTATAAAAAATCCCCAGTAACCTTGTCGTAAAAATACTCAGCGAACTTGTTTTTAATCTGCCATTAATAATGGTCAATAAATTTACCTATTTCCGTTAGTTCAACGCACAATTCATATTGAATTAATGTTGCACGTGAGTAACTTTATATTTGACATATATCTGTTATGGTTATAACACTTCTGTTGTGCTATTCCATAAGAAATTTCCCTGATCGTCTACATCTAAAATTAATATGGCGTTACCGGCAGCCCCCGCTTCCCCACTGATGATCTTGCGTGATAAGGGCCGACGTAAGGTATTCCGAATAACACCGGCTAATGGCCGTGCCCCATATTGGGGAGCAAAACCTTGTAAGGCTAATTGTTTTTTAGCTGCATCGGTCAATTGTAAGGTGATCCCCTGTTTTTCTAGTGAACTGTATAAACTTTTCAGTTGAATGTTAAGAATACGTTCCACCATTTCGTTGGTCATGGGGGCAAAAGGACAGATCTCGGTTAACCGGCCTAAAAACTCTGGCCTGAAATAGTTGCTCATGATCTCCATTAGTTGCGTACCGGAAGGTACCTGTCCTTTATTAAACGATTCCACCACAAACTGGCTGCCGATGTTAGAGGTAAAAATGATGAGCGCATTGGAGAAATCACCTTCCTTTCCCAGTTTATCGTGTAGCTTGCCTTCGTCCATGATCTGTAAGAAAATATCAAAGACCGACTGGTGTGCTTTTTCAATTTCATCGAATAATACTACCGAATAAGGTTGTTGTCTGATCTTGTTTATAAGTAACCCGCCTTCTTCGTACCCAACATATCCGGGCGGTGCACCATATAATAAGGCCGCGCTGTGTTCTTCTTTGAATTCCGACATATCGAACCGGATCATCGAGGTTTCATCCTGGAACAGGAAATCGGCCAGCGCTTTGGCCAGCTCGGTTTTTCCTGTGCCCGTTGGTCCCAGGAAAAAGAAAGAGCCTATGGGTTGACCAGGTTTACCTAAACCGGCCCTTGATTCCAGAACGGCTTCACTAATAGAACGGATGGCATGGTCCTGTCCTATCACTCTTTGTTTCAGTACCTCTTCCATTTTCAGCAACCGCTCTTTTTCCTGCGCCTGCACTTTGCCTATAGGGATTCCGGTTTTATGTGCTACAATAGCGGCTACATCTGACTGATTGAGCGCCTGGCGATCATCGGCCGCTCTTTCTGACAACGCTTCGTAGGCCAGGTTTAAATAGTTGATAATTTCATTGATCTCCGTCATTTGCATGGGGTCCGTTTCCGATTGTACCGCCGCCCATAAAATCGGACTGATCTTATTACGCAATTGGTTATAATGCCATTTCCAGTCATCTACCGGTACTGGTCCTTTTTGCATCTCCTCGAATACCGATCTCATTGCTGATACTATCTGTTTACCCGTATCCCTTGCCAGTCGAAGCGCAGCCATGGAATGATCGGCCAGATCTATGGCAGCATCGGGTAAACGGCGGTCTTTTACATAGCGTTTTGCCAGCCTGATGGTATCCTGCAGGGTTTCATCATCTACCGTTATCGCATGGTGCTTGCTGTAATGTGGCATAATGATCTGCATCATGCGGAACGTGGTGGCCATATCGGGTTCTTCTACCTGTATTACATCAAAGCGGCGGGCAAATGCCTCATCCTTTTCAATATGTTTCCGGTATTCTTCCAAAGTTGTAGCGCCTATAACGGTAAGCTCACCCCGGGCCAGTTCTGGTTTTAATAAATTGGCAGCTCCGGCCATGGCGCCCTGTTTATCCATCAGCACGTGCATTTCATCGATAAACAAGATGGCTTTGTCAAATTGTTTTATTTCCTGTATAATATTTTTTAATCGCTCTTCTACTTCTCCTTTGTAGGAGGCGCCGGCTGCCAGTGCACCATTGTCCAGCTCAAATACCTGGGCGTTCCCCAAAAATTGTGGCACTTTCTTTTCTTCAATAGCCAGGGTGAAGCCATCTACCAACGCTGATTTGCCAACCCCTGGTTCGCCAACGATCAGTACATTGGGTTTGGAGCGGCGGCCTAATATTTCTGCCATCGCCCTGATCTCTTTATCACGGCCGGTAATGGGATCTATCTTTCCAGTTTTGGCCCGTTCGTTTTTATGAGTGCAGTATTTTAATAACGCCTGGTGTTTGGATGGTTTAGAAATACCATTGGTATTCACCATGCCTGTTATTTTATTCAGGGTATTATCGGCTATTGATTGTTGCAGCAATTCCTGCCGCTGTATGGGAAATGTTTTTAATTGTTCATAACTGAATCCAACCCCTGGGGTACTTAAGGCGGCCAGTACATGCAGGTTTTCCAGTTCCTCACTGCCCGTCATTACCCTTATGGTGTCTGCTTCTTCCATCACCGCTTTTACCGGTTCATCAGCAGTAAGGGTATCATCAAGGCGGGTAGCTTTGGTCAGGGTTTCCATTCGCACTTCAGCCCATTCTTCCATATAGTAAATGTCTTTGTCCAACTGCTTTAACAACGTTTGCAACCCTGCATCTTTATGTAGTAATGCTTTTAATAAATGTGGGGGTGCAATATGCGGGTGCATGTTTTCCCGGGCAATAGCCTGCGCTATATGGTTCATCTTTTTACATGAATCGGATATGGTGGTCCCTAATAGTTGGTCAGTCATTACTTCTTTTTTGATGTACTAATTTCGATTTCTGATTTCTGGGTTTAGAGATTTTGTGATTTCAAATCACAAAATCACGACATCTCAAAATCTCCAAATTATAATTCACGCAATCTCAAAATATCCCTAAGAAACCTTGTTTCATCTTAAGACTCACATTTAATCCTATCAAACAGTTGGTTTCGCTGCTTTTTATCTGTTGTACGTTCAGTTGTTTTATTTTTTTATCGTTCCTGATCGAGCTGAGCTTTGTACAGAATTGGGTAAAGGTGATCTCGGTCCCATTGAGGCTTACGGGCACATTGAGGTTGTTACAGAAATATTGCGAAAAGTTTTCTGCTGTTAAATAATTATTCACTACACCACGCAATTTGCTTTCCAGGTCCTGTTTACTGATATTTACCCCTTGTGGTTTGGGTGGCTCGGTCATGGCCGGTTGCGGATGGCTTTGTTCTTCCAATGTTGGCGTTTGTGGCCTGGCCGGTACAATAACAAAGGATGGTCCCGAAGAACGAGCTGGCATGCGGGCATTTGAGCGGGAAGGCGTCACTGTTTTATCATTCACGTATACTTTGCAAACGCCGAGCTGTTTGGGATCGTTGTTTAACACCAGGGAGATGGTTTTCAGTCCCGGGGTTTTATAAACATAACTGGAGGTAGAGGCGGTAGCGTCAATAACGGCGGTTTCACCAAAACGCCATTCCCAGCTATGTGCTCCTGGTGTGGTATCCTGGAAGATCACTGCTTTACCTACTACAGCCTGTTGCGGACAAATAAACCGGGGTTGCAGCAAGGGATTTTCCAGTTTGGGTGCTTTTGTAATATAGATCGTTTTGTACTCTGTGCAGGTGCCATTAATGGTTAATGCTACTGTGTACTCGCCTGGCAGGTTATAGGCATGTACTACCGAACTAATGTTTGTCTGGCTGTTCTCACTATCGCCAAAATCCCACTGGAATTGGTTGGCATACAGGGCATCCGTCTCAAAATGAATGGGTTCGTCGGTGCGGTAAAAACTGGCTTTTGCTTTTATATGAAAATCGAAACAATGTTCGTAGTTTTTGTATTTAAATCCTGTGATCACCAATCCCAGCAAAGCCGTAATGATCATTGTAAGAATGACCTTTTCGTCGAGATAAGCCAGCTGTATCTTTTTATTTTCCATATTTTTACTTTTTGGTTCGCGTTTGAACTGAAATTGAAGTGTTGTTACAAACCGTATTTCTGTTAGCTATGAAACGAATTCACATTTTTCAAGATAGAGACAGTTTCCTCTTCCCATCTTTCTGGTTCGCCATTACCGGTTGTTTATGCCTGGCGATTTTACTGGCTTCCTGTTCCAGCTCGCGAAAATCAACCAATCAGTACCAGACCATTGTGGTAAAGCCCGCTGATCCCACTTTGGCGCCCACCAATGGCATTACCGTAAATGAAATGTTTATTAAATACGGAGCCTATCTTAAAATTGATCCCGACAGCCTTACCAATTATACCCTGTACGCCTTCATCGATAAATGGATGAAAACGCCTTACAAGTATGGTGGAAATGATGAAAAGGGCATCGATTGTTCGGGTTTTATTCAACGGCTGCTGAGCGATGTATACAACATTCAGGTCCCCCGCACTTCTGCCCAGCAGTTCTTTACAAAAAATGTGGAGCCTTTTCATGGTAAAACTTATTTTTCTGAGGGTGATCTGGTTTTCTTTTGTACGGTAAAAGGCCAGCCGATCTCTCATGTTGGGATGTATTTACACAACCAGTATTTTATCAATGCTTCTACATCCAGCGGTGTAAGTATTGCCAGCCTTGATGACCCTTACTGGAAAAAACGGTTTGTTTCGGCCGGCAGAGTAAGGATCGTGAATACACCAGCTGCGGCTACAAAGCCCACCATAACAACAAAACCAACAACACCAGGTAAAACCCCAACAAAAAGCGGTAAACAATAGTCTTTTATCAAAAAGCGGTTCTTCGAGCGCTCAGAACCTTGGACTGATCCTTCGAATTTCCGCCAAAGGCGGACACGCGCTCAGTGTTCTTAATTAAAAACCGGCAGCGGTACTGGCTCTTCTCAGCAGGTCAATATCTCTACGGGCCTGGTCCAGATCGCGCTGGGTTTGTTCATACTTACCCTTGTAATCCTCCAGCTGTTTGGGCAAATCGCCCATGCTTACTACTTTGTTGGTAGCATCCTGGTAGCGCAGGTACAGATCGAGCACATTTTTATTCATGCGACTGTACATGCTGCTGTCCTTATATTGAAGATCAGTAAGCTCACGCAATTTGGCGGCGATCTGCTGGTTCAGGTACATACTATTTACCCCCGGTTGTTTTAGTGAGTCTATCAACATTTTGGCCTGGTCCATACTGCTTACAAATTTCTCCTGAGCAATACTTTGGTTGCGATACCGGGTAACCTGTTCGCGCAGGACATCATTTTCTTTGTAAGGTATACGCATATCGAAATAAATAGCCCCCACTATTAGCCAGACGGAGATAATGAAAAAGAACAAAAATTTTAAAAATGCGCGGTTCCTTTCCTTATAATTTAATATGCTGGGCATTTTTTATTGGTTTATTGATTGATGGTTCGTTGATTAATCTGCCAGGAAACTTCTTCTCTTTTTAACCGGCGCCGTTTCAGATTGTGGTAACAATACCTGCTCTTTCACAAAAATGCCGGTCTCTTTTTTCTTGCCGATGTATTCCAGTCGCGCCAGGTTGCTGAACAATGATGAAATGACCTGGGTAAACTGTAAAACTTTATCCAGGGCATCGTTGATGTCGAGGTGGTTATACTGGTAACTACACAGGGTGGTGATGGCTGATTCCAATTCGCCCTGGCTTACACCACACCATTCGGTACAATAACTGATCAGTTCATCTTTGCTGGTGCCGGCGTAAAAATCCATGGTATTTTTGATCAACCGGGCCATTCCTGTAACAGCAGTGATCATAAACAACGGTGGCTGGTAGATATATGATAGTTTGAAATTGCTGTATTCAGTTGCGGTGTACAGACACAGGTTCTCACAGATCTTATGAATGGCATCTGCCAGTTCGTTCTGCTGTTTCTTTTGTAAGATCTTTTGAATGATCTGCAAAGCATACAATTCCATTTGGCCAAAGAATTGCTCCAGTCCGGCATGTACTTCCAATAATTCATAATGGCTGTTGACGGCTGTGCAGGGTGGAATATAATGCTCTACCAATCGAACGCTTTGTTCTTCTACCACCACCTTTCCTACTGGCACCTGGAATTGTCCCAATGCAAGTGCACTGGTTTCATTGGCTGGCAATAAAGTAAGGTGGTATGCCGGCATGGTGAATGGCATGCGTGGTGGCGTTTCCTTTGGGTCAGCGGTCCCAAATGGTACACGTTCATATGGATCGATGCTTAACACTGCATAGTAAAATGCAGACCGGTCCTTCAGTTCACTGAAAGGCACCTGTAAACCCGGAATACCTGCCGATAATTGCTGACCGGTAAGAGAGGTATCTGTGTCGAACTCCATCACATAACCGCCACGGGAAATAGCGCGGCAACGTTGAATACGAAGGTGCACCGTTTGTTCATTATCGAGCGATAAGAACAATTTGGCGGAAGTATGATGCCGGTCGAACACTGGCAATAATCCATAGTTGTGCTCATTTAAAAAACTGCTTACGGTATGGGCCTGCCGGTAAGTGAAGGCATTGTCCTGTGCAATAAAATGTGTTTTATTGATCTTCATCCCATCTACCCAGTTTACCGGTAAGTATTCAGTTGTTGACTGCATGCTTGATTAGTTTAGTTTGTTCAATCCTCAATTTTCAATAATGCGGCTGCACACAATGACATCATTTTCTCTGATGCGGTTCAGAAAGATGGTTTTATCTGCATCCATATAAGTGGTTAAAATGGTATACCATTTGGGCTTTTTGTAAAACATCCAGCCATGTGGTTTGCCAATGCCATTGGCAAACAGGATCTGGCCCTGTGGATGCCGCTCATTATAATCATTTATGAAATAATAGAACAGTTCACCCAGTTCCATATCTACAGGCGCTTTAGCCCTGAAGTTGGTGAAGTAGGTGTCCTGACCGTTCTTTTGAAATTCAAAACTGATGAGCAACATATTTCTTAGTTTGCTTTCTTCCGGGTCTTCCATGGGCTCATGTACCGGGTAATGCCATTGATTCAATACTTTGGGCGGAATGGCGAGGGCAGTTAAGAATGTATGCCATACAAACAAGGGAATAATGAAAAAGAAGGTCGACCACATCATTGGGATCTCGAGTCCTTCATGGTTTACCCATCGATAGGTAAGCATAAAACAAATAGCGCCTGCTAACCCGATCAACAGGGTGAAAATGACATCGGGCAAAAATGTTTGCTTGTCCTTACCCCAATCCATTTTTCGTTGCATCAGGTAAATATGCAAGCCACCGTATAGCAGGAATAAAACCTGATAGAAAATAAAGTACCTGTTGTAGTTGGAGAAAAAGCCGGCTGCAATAAATAAGCCGGTCAATGCAAATACTGCCACAGAAATCAACAGATACCAGATAGCCCTTTTGCTGAATGGTTTAAAACTGTTACGTATTTTTTGGGCAAAGAGACCGATGATCGTTGAAAAGCTGATCAGGCCAATTCCCAGGTACAATAACAATCTGTTAAGTTCGGGTGTCATCATATTATAAGGTTCTATTTATTTATATTGGCTAAATGGCAGCAAAACCCAGAATGGGGCTTTCGTCTGCATTCAGTTCTACTAAAGCACGGGTACGATCAACTTCTACGTTTATTAGGATATCTGCTTCTGCCGGTGCAAAATAATTGTTGAATACCTGCAGCAACAGATCATTGTCACCACCGGTGACATAATCAACCGGTCTCGATTGTTGTAAAGGACCAATATTGTATTGCAAACAGGGAAAATCTTCTAAAAAGGTTTGTCCGCATACAAGGTCATTGCCCAGTTCGCCCATACCCAGACTATTGTCTTTGCCCGGCGCTATGCAAACTGCAGGAGTTACCTGTTCAATGGTTACATTTTCCTGTAACAGTACTTCCAGGCACTTTTGCATAAGTGCAGGATCTCCGGCAATGGTGTGTGCATAGGGTAACAGCAATACCAGCAACATGGCCGCCGTTTTATTAAGCCCTTCGGGAAATTCCCAGAAGGTAAAAAAGTAGTCGTTCAACAAACCATTGTCCATGCCGGCCAGCAGGTTTTCCTCTTCCTGTTCCAAAAACACCCGTTGTCTGAAAAGGCTGTTCTCAATGGGTTGAAAGAACTTTCTGGCGGCCATTTCTTTTTTCCGGTCTATACGGCTTTGGGCAGCCAGTTCGGCAGCGGAATTCGATTTGGTGCCGGTATGTGATTGGTGAAAAAGCCCTTCGGGTACCAGGTCATATAAACCGGAGCGTGATAACTTAAGCTGTAATAACTGATACAACCAGGCATCTTCTATTTTGTTAATGGCATATACGTCGGTCCGATATTCCCGGTAAAAACGGCCGTCGTTCAACACTACAAAATCATCGGGGTGCACATTATTTTGTAATGCGTGGTTAACCAACACCTCCGCTTTTATATCGTGCAGGTTGCCCGACAGCTCGTTTAAGAATGTATCTATGGCTTGATGTCTTGTCATTAGTCAATGATGAATACTTCGTGAAACGTAAAACGTGAAAGGGCTCATAACATTCGAGACTCTCTTTCGGCAATCGGCAATGAAGAAAACCTCTTCTCGCCTTCGGCTCGTATAGTTCTAATCTACCTCCTGCCTCGTACTTCGTATCCTTAGTTTGTTTTATCAACCTTTAACCTGTTAACTCAATTCTCCTGTTCAATAAATACTCTGAAAGGTGTTAAACCAGCCGATTTCGTAGACAACTTCAATACCAAACTATCCTTCCAATACTGTAGCTGGTTTTTGTCCTGTGCATCCATAAAATCTTTCCGGTTCAGCTTGATGGTTACGTCGATGGTCCTGGTAAAACCCTGTGAAACCTGCCGGGGTACCATCACCCCTTTTTTTACTGTTATATGTTTTGCTGTATTGCCCATTTGCAGGCGGCAGAAGATCTTTATATCTTCCAGGCTGATCAACCTGTCACGCGAAAGCAAGGCCGATTTATAGGCTGTAATACTTTCTGAGGCGCTCAACCGGTTACGGCCCCCAATGGTTGTAGTGATCAATGTACAATCAGCATGGTACATACTGTTTGTTTTGTACGATTGCAGGGTGGTGCCTGCTTTTATGTCATTACCCTGTTCCCCAGCGGTGCTCCAGTATGCGATGGTGAGGTTGTTTAGCTGTGAATTGTTTTCTTTTCGCACTACCAGGAAGGGCGTATACTCCCGGTTTAGTTCCCGGGTGATCATTTGCTGTTCCAGCTTATAAATGATCTGTTGTAAATTCTTTAACTCCCCTGAGAGAAAATCCCTGCCCAGCACAGAAAATGCAGCGCTTTCATCACTTAATAATTGCACAATGTTCTCAATGATCATAGTGGCATCTCGTTCATCAAAGCGGCCAATGCCGCCCTGCCGCAGGATCATTGTCAGCTGGGTTTGTGCGGTTTTTTCAAGATCGCGGGTATTAAATACATGCCCATCCTGATCGGCAATCTCATGCAGGTCAAAGAAAATATCGTTGGTATACATGGGTACAATATTCAGGATGTCGTGCATGTGGTGCATTGTTTCATGCAGCTTGCAATTTATTACTGGAAAACAGTTGACATGACATATCACATCCTGTAATACAGAGGTGGCAATATTTTCGGGGAATTGTATTTTCAGCCAATGTACTTTGTCTGCCTGTAACGATTGCAATTCCTTTTTATCAAATGCCTGTAGCAATTCCGATGGCCAGCCTTCCTGTTCAGCAACGGATTTCTCAAGCTGACGAATGGTAATGAATTTTGGTTTGTAATAGGCGTTTACAAACTCCTTTAATTTCCAGGAAGCCGTATTCTTTCTGATGAGCAATTGCTCTATGTTCAGGTGCTCGCCGCTAATATTTTCCTGGTTATATCCGGGTACCACCTCCATTTCCTGTTCGCCATAAAACCAGCGGGCATCGGCCAGGTTTTTATAGAATAATTCTTTGTTTACTTCATTTCTGATCTCGAAATAGTATTGGGTGTTGTGCAGTTTAATCCGGGGACCGGTGAGGCCGATCCATAAAACCCGTTGTTCCAGTTCTCTGCCGGGTAAACAATGTGTGATCACTTCTTTGGAGATCATTTCGCGATACCGGAATAACTGATGCCCGGTGGCAAGGTAACTTACAGCGGCAGTGTTTAATTGAAAGGGACCGGTTGATGTAAAGAAAAAATCTCTATAGCCGGTGGCGTCTGACCCGTTTTCATAATTGGCGCCTTTTTTCTGTGAGCTAAAGAATTGATCGCTTTCCTTCAGCCACGCAGCATCCTCAATTGACTTTGCATGCAATATACCATGTGCCGGCAGCGGGCCACACAACACTTCCGGTGATAATAACTGCACCATTCGTTCCAGCAAACGGGCGCGTGATGCGTGTACCTCGTTGGAGATCTTTTCCAGCTCCAATGCTGTGGCGGAGAACAGCACATTCACCAGCGGGTCGAAAGATGATTCAGATTCATCTTCCGGATAACCCCACAGGCGGGCAGCCGTTTTCATCATCCGGTTCTTTATTTGTTCCCGATTTTCCATTGTATATAATAAGTATGTTACTGGCTATTGCATATAACCAGATTGCTAATGACCAGGGCCTGTATCCCGCCTGAATAAATTCATTCGGACAGGCAATAATTAACTATATGATAACGGGCTCACAAAAAAGCTGTCGCGGAAAGTAATGTCTTCGCTGGTAGCCGTGAGTCGGGCGGTAATATTAATGTCGAGGCGTTTTTTAACGCGTCGTTCTGTTGTAAGTGCGTTTACTTCTTCCTGTTTAACCAATACATCTACTTTAATGCCATCCAGTCTTTTTTCATGTTTGCGAATGGCTTTTAACAGGGATTCTTTCATCCATTCCTGTTGTCTGGTGCGGGCTGTAAGATTATCAAAATCATGATCCCAGATGGAATTACCAAAGTCAACATCACTTTGCATTTCACCAAAGGCTGTCGTAATGATCAGGTGAAGGTGATGACCTACCGATTGTTTTAAGGAACAACCAGGATGCTCTTTCTTTTGCATCAGTAATTCAGGGTCCAATGGTAAGGTATAATACTTTAGCCGCATGATCTTAATTGTTAATGTATTGGGTAGACGAGTCAACGCAACCAGTGAAGCGTGTCAAAAGGGGAATGTCTTGATCATGCTCTCAGTGCAGCAAAACGAAATTAGGATAAAAAAATATTCAATGCGCAAATATTTATAACCAATTTACGTGCCGTTTGAATATTCAGATGTTTAAATTAAAATAAATTTCTGAAATTGGTGTAAAATTTGTTGCCAATCAGGGATTGACGTTATAACCTTGTTAGGCACGTCACTATCCGTTTTTTAGAATACCCAGTCACCATTAATCAAACCTTTCTCATGAATAACAGATATATCATTGTTGGTATAGATGGCACGGGCTCCCGTGAATGGATGTATAAAGATGGAAGCAACAGCAGCACCTTTAAATTTATTCGTGATGTTCATTATGGTGCTATGGATATTGACCGGCGCTGGTATAACGGTCCTTCCAATGTAGTTACCGGAAGCGATACCGAACCCATTGTACAGGAAACGCTGGATTTTATTTATCAACGCATAGGCTCCCTTTTTCCCGCTATACGCAGCCAGTCCATTAAACCACTGGAGCTTTTTGATGTGAACAGTTGTATGCAGAACCAGGAACGCACCACCCAGCATTATATGGCCAGTCACGGCTATTCTGTCACCTACCGCAAACCGGTAACTGTAACGCAACAGATGCTGGCGCACCAACCACTTACTGTCGATGATGTACGGGTCGTATTGATCGGCCATAGCCGCGGTGGATTAGCCGTAACCACTTTGGCCAGAATGTTAAGTCCACTGGTACGCGTGTACTTTATGGGCTTATATGATTCGGTTGACCGCGAAGGCTGTCTGGATGGGATGAGCGTGGAAAATGTGAAATTCGTAGCGCATGCCCGCCGTCACCCTGATGTTAAATCAAGAACTTATTTTGGTAATACGTCGCTTAAATATATTGGTGTTGACCATGCCGAAGAACGTTTCTTTTATACCTCACATGGCGGTATTGGCGGCTCATTTGTTACCAAAGCCAATGAAGTGTCTGCCTTTGGCGATTCTTCCTGTCTGCCTAATATTGATGTGCAAACGGAAGAAGGGCCTATCTCTCTGATCAATAATCCTGCACTCGTGAAACAATTGGGAAAGAAAATGGACCAGGTTTGTGCGGATGGAAGTAACGAAGCAGACCAGTTTATTAGAACACAGGCAAAAAGGTATGGCATCCCGATAGCGTAAGTTATGTGTTGTGAATTGGCCTATCTGCTTTTCACAAATTGGCCTAATTACAACTCCGTTTTCATAAGTACATTTGTTGGAAATCCCAACAACATGATCCCTGTTAGTGATCTCCTGCTTTTTGCGCTGGCTGCCTTCGGACTGGTGATAAGTCCGGGACCCAATATGATCTATCTTATTTCCCGCTCTATAACACAGGGTCGCAAGGCCGGACTGATCTCTCTGGCTGGTGTTATTTGTGGTTTCCTGTTTCATATTCTTATGGTGTCGTTTAGCCTGACCGCAGTGCTATTTACTATACCCTATGCGTATACCATTTTAAAAACTGCCGGTGTAATATACCTGTTGTACCTGGCCTGGCAGGCAATAAAACCAGGCAGTAAAAATGTATTTGAGCCCCGTACCGATCTTAAGGCCGATACGCCGGTTAAATTATTCCGTATGGGCTTTTTTACCAATGTGCTCAATCCTAAAGTGGCTGTTTTCTATTTATCCTTTTTTCCTCAATTCATAAAACCCGGTTATGGCTCCGTATTCACCCAAAGTTTAACACTAGGTCTTGTGCAGATCATGGTAAGCTTTACTATTAACTTTATAATTGTGTTGGTGGCGGCTAAGGTCGCCCGGTGGTTTTCAGCCAATCCCAAATGGATACGGGTGCAGAAATGGTTTATGGCGAGTGTACTTACCGGATTAGCTGCTAAAATGGCTTTGGATAAGGCAAAGTAATTATTGAATTCATGGACCTGGCTGCTTTTTTTTAGTTTATTAGACCTTTAGATCAAAGTTCCTCAATGACTTAAGCGTCTGCTTGTGTCATAATAAGTCATTAATGCCCAATGAGTCAAAGAACTACCACATGCTGTTGAAGCGAAGCCTGGCAGCAGGCCGATAAACTCCGTTTAGTTGGCATGCGAATACAAAGCTACCCATTAACTCTATCCGATAGCTTCAATATGTGACGGGCTATACGAAACCGGTGTGACGGTCCGAGGAAAACGGTGGGACGAATGGTCATTTTTCCTCGGAGATTTTAATTTTGGTGGGACGGTTTGAGGAAAGTGGTGGGACGAATGGTCGAAATCCTGTGATGGTTTTTTCTTCCTTCTCTTTGCCTCCTCGGATCCTTCTCTTTGGGTCCTCGAAAGTACCTCAATGGGTCCTCGGAATCCGAGAAGCAATTAAGGTGCTATCAAGGTGGCTCACTTTTGCCGCTTAAGGATGCCACGGTTTCGAATCGTGGCACTTATGAACTAAAAAGCTAAACTGTTAAATTCAAACTAAAGTAATTACTGCCATTTTTCCTTCATGCGGGAACGGTGTACTTTAAAGTTACAACCCTAACACCTGCATGAACCGAACTATACTATTGCTTTTCCTTATTGGCCTCACTTCCTCCTACGCTGTTGGGCAATCGTATAAAGTTCATGGAAAAATAACAAACACCAGGCTGGAACCACTGGCTTTTGCTTCTATTCAGGTTAAAGGCTGGAAGCATGGCGTGGTCACCAAAGAGAATGGGACTTATGAGCTGGAGTTGGACCCCGGCAAATACGACCTGGTGATCAGTATGATCGGTTATAAAAGTCAGGTAATCACCATCATCATTCAAAAGACTGACTATTTACAAAACATAATCATGGAGCCAGATGATTCCAAAGGGCTATCCGAAGTGGTGGTGAAAGGAAAAACACGCGACCGGTCGGAAGAGATCATCCGCCAGGTGATCCGGAAAAAGGAGGCCATTCAATCGGCCGCCGGGCCTTATTCCTGTATGGTGTACATCAAAGCTGTACAGGAAGATTCGCTGAAGCTAAAAGGAAAGAAAAAGTTGGCAAAGAACGATACCCTGCCGGTTGTTTCTGAAAATACCAATCCCGAACTGGATAGAATGGCTATGGCTGAAATTGTGTTACAGCTCGATCGATCGTCACAGGCCAGCAAAGAGGAGCGGCTGGGAGTAAAACGCCGGGGCAATACAGAAGGGTTATTTTTTTTATCTACCACCCAGGGCGATTTCAATTTTTACAACAACCTCATTAAAACCCGGGCATTGTCTGAAACCCCATTCCTGTCACCCATCAGTTATAGCGGATTGCTGGCGTATCGTTTCAGACTGGTAAGAACGGAACGAGTGGGCCCGCATAAATCATATGTGATCAGTGTTAAACCGCGCCAGATCAGTAATGCTACGGTAGAAGGAGAAATAACCATTGCCGATAGTATTTGGGTGATCACCCATACCCGCCTGAAATTTCCCAATTACCATTTGCCCGAATACGACTTTTTTGAAGTTGATCAACAGTATGAACAGGTAGCCGATACAACCTGGATGATCACCCGCCAGCAATTCACCTATTATTCAAAAAGCAATAAAGGCAAAAAATCAGGTATTACCATTGCTACCTATAAGGATTTTGAATTACATAAGCAGTTTGATAGAAAATATTTTGGTGTAGAGATAAGCTCCACAGCACAGGAGGCCTATGAAAAAGACAGCACCTTCTGGGAGAATAACAGAACAGAACCATTGACAGAAAAAGAAGTCCGGTTCATTCATTACAAAGACAGTATCTATCGTGCCCGGCATACAAAAGTATACCTCGATTCATTAGACCGGGTGATCAACAAATTAACCTGGAAGAAATGGTTGTGGAGTGGTCAGGAATTCAATGACCACGAAAAAGAACGGCACTGGTCGCTGCCTCCCCTGCCCGGCTTGTACCAGCCCCTTCAGTTTGGCGGTACCCGTATTATGGCCATGATATTTTATAGTAAGCGATTTCCTTCGCGCAGAGGCATCTGGATAGATCCGAATGTCAGTTATGGCATTCGCAACCACGATATCAATGGAAGCTTATCAGTAAGATATTTATACAATCCTTTCAATCGGGGTATCCTTAAGGTCAGCGCCGGCCGGCAGTTCCGGCTTATTTATCAGGGCGATGCCTGGATCAATCAGATAAAACGCAGCAATGTATACCTGGATAATGGGTTGGGAATTGGTCACGAAATAGAATTGCTGAATGGGTTGTTCCTGTATACCGATCTTGAAATTGCCTTTCGCCGTTCGGTAAGCGATTATGCAACAAATTCGCTGACTGATAGTTTGTTTGGGGATGTGCTTAAAGATAACCATGCCGTTGATTTTGAACCTTACAATGCTACTTATGGTAAGATCAGGCTGGCCTATACGCCCCGGCAGCGCTACATCCGGGAACCAAGGGAGAAGATCATTCTGGGGTCGGCATGGCCTACTTTTTATGCTTCCCTGCGCAAGGGGTTACCCGGAATTATGAACAGTAAAGTAAATTTCGATTACCTGGAGTTTGGGATAGAACAGGAAATAAAACTGGGGCTGGCCGGTATCAGCAACTACAGCGTGCGCACCGGCAGTTTTATCAATACAAAAGACCTGCGGCTGGTTGATTATAAATTTCAGCGCCGGGGCGACCCCCTTCTTTTTATGAACCCACAGGAAGCATTTCAGGCGCTTGATTCTACTTTCCCTGTTTTCAGGCGGTTTTACCAGGGGCATTTTTTACATGAATTCAATGGTGCGCTTATTAACAAAATCCCCCTATTGAAAAAGCTGCAGCTGCGGGAAGTGGCCGGGGGCGGTTTTTTGATAGCGCCGGAACGGTCTTTACAGTATATAGAGACCTTTGCAGGTATTGAAAGGGTTTTTAAGTGGCCTTTTAATCCCCTGAGTAAATTCAAGCTGGGCGTATATGTGGTAGGTTCTGCCGCCAATAAATTCAGTAACCCGGTGCAGTTTAAAATAGGAATCACTTCCTGGAACAGAACAAGCAATAAATGGAACTAGGTGCTTTGTTTAAGAGGTAAGCTGTTGGCTTCGAATAATACGAGGTAAGAAGTAGGAAGTACGAAGTATGAAATACTGAATACGAACATTTCCTACGTCTTATTTCCCTCTTCCTACGCCTTATTTCCAACCTCCTGCCTGGTCTTCTTAGAAAACTAATGGATTTAGTATTTACATTTGCACGGTAAATACCAAGAACATGCCTTTACTTAAGCAAATTAATCCTGTTCCCAAATTAAACGATGATACCGGTTTTAGCAATACTGGTATAATAAATGGCAGCCGGTTTATAAACAAAGATGGAACGTTCAATCTGCACAAAAAGGGTTTGCCTTTCTGGGACCGCTTCAGTATTTTTTATACTATGATCTCCCTGCCCCTGTGGCAATTCATAACCATAATAATCATTTTCTTTTTTAGCATTAACCTGGTTTATACCGGCATCTACTGGTGGATAGGCGCCGACCAGTTCATCGGTTTTAACTCCAATGCACCAGTTAATATCTTCAAGGAACTGTATTTTTTCAGTACAGAAACATTTACTACAGTTGGTTATGGCCGGGTAAACCCCATAGGCGATCTGGCCAACCTGGTGGCGGCCGTAGAAGCCATGAGCGGATTTTTGTCCTTCGCACTGGCTACCGGTCTTATTTATGGCCGTTTTGCCCGCCCACGTGCGCACGTGGCATTTAGCGATGAGGCCGTTATTACGCCCTTTAAAGAAAAAACAGCGCTGATGTTCCGGTTTGTGTGTTACAAGCAAAACCATGCGCTTACCGATGTAATAGTACAGGTGAACCTGGCCATGATGGTCAATGAGAACGGTGAATCCAAATACAGGTATTACACCCTGCCGCTGGAACGCGGCAAAATTGAAAGCATGCCTATGAACTGGACGGTGGTTCACCCTATCGACGATCAAAGTCCGTTGGTTGGTTTTACCAGCGAAGACCTGGCCGCAGGTGATGTGGAAGTGTATGTATTGATCCGGGGTTTTAACGAGGTGTATGGGAATACAGTACAGCAAAGGACCTCGTATACTTACCATGAAATCCTTTTTAACCGTAAATTCATTCCCATGTATCATGAAACGGCCAATGGCACAGTGCTGGAGTTGCACAAACTCAGCAAACATGAAGCTGTTTCTGTTCAGAAATATTAGGATATACCATATTGGCAGATTTATTGCTTACCAGTAGATACAATTGTATATAAGACCAGATGATCTGGATGCAGCCACTGCTGCTCATCAACCTAACCGTACAAATAATGATAAACCAGGAAGCTATAGCACTCGCTAAAATATTGTGGAACTATCATCAGTTACACCATACACTGGAACAGTCTGATTGTATTCTGGTGTTGGGCAGTCTGGACATCCGCACTGCCGAACGGGGCGCTGATATTTACCTGCAGGGATATGCTCCCATTATTATATTCTCAGGAGGACTAGGTAAGCTTACTAAAGATATGTGGGCAGAAACAGAAGCTGATCTTTTTGCCACCATTGCGCTTGACCGGGGCGTACCACGCGAAGCGATCTTTATTGAGAATAAAAGCACCAACACAGGTGAAAACATCCTATACACACAACAATTACTTAAAGAGAAAAACCTCCATCTCAACAGCTTTATAGTGGTTCAAAAGCCCTATATGGAACGCCGCAGCTATGCTACGTTTAAAAAACACTGGCCTGATAAAAAATTGCTGGTGACCTCACCCCTGCTTTCTTTTGAAGAATATCCTACCACCGATATCTCTGTTGAAAAGCTCATCAACATGATGGTGGGCGATCTGCAACGGATAAAATTCTATCCTGAAAAAGGCTTTCAGATCTATCAGGAGATCCCCGTTGATGTTTGGGATGCTTATGAGCAACTGGTTGCTATGGGGTTTAATAAGCAGCTTATAAAGTAAAGTGTTGATTTTTGATAATAAGTTTTAGAAGTAAGACGTAGGAAGTATGAAGAGTCTGTATTTCCTGGCACTTACCTCACTTAATCCTACTTCTTATATCCTACCTCTTACTTCCTATTTCTTACCTCGTATCTCCGGTTTTTCCTGACTCAAATTTTCTTTTCAGTATCAAGCTAGACGTAAGATGTAGGCTGGTCTTGTATTTCCTACCCCCACCTCCTGCTTCCTACTTCGTGCTATTCAAAGACGACAGTCTTATTCTTGTATACAAATACCCTGTCTTCAAAAACAAGATGCAACGCTTTAGCCAACACCGCCGTTTCAATCTCTTTACCGGCTTTCATCATATCTCCTGCCGTATGGGAATGGGTTACCGGAATGATCTGTTGCGCAATAATAGGCCCTTCATCGAGCTCATTGGTAACAAAATGGGCCGTAGCACCAATTAACTTTACCCCGCGCTCAAACGCCTGTCTGTAAGGACTGGCACCTACAAACGCCGGCAGGAAAGAATGGTGAATATTTATGAGTCGACCAGTATACTTTGCTACAAAACCGGGCGATAATATCCGCATGAACTTGGCCAGCACTATATAATCGGGGGTATACTTGTCTATCAGACTGCTTACCTGCGACTCAAATACGTCCCTGTCTTTTTGCTCATGCGAAACCAGGTAAAACGGAATATCGAACCGCTGACAGATATTCTCCAGCGTATCATGGTTCCCGATCACACATTGCACCTGGGCGCCCAGCGTTTTGAAATAATGACGGATAAGTATATCACCCAAACAATGATATTCCTTCGTTACCAGCACCACTACCTTTTTCTCAGGCAACGGATTCACTTTTATTACCGCATCTTCCGGCAATACCTGTTTAAGTTTTGATTCAAGCGCTTGTGAGTCAGTTTCAACTTCCAAATGGACCCTGATAAAAAAGCGATTCTCGATCTTATCAACATGCTCCCGCAATGAGACAATGTTCAATTGTTCTTTTGCAAGCACGCCGGTAATGCCTGCCACTAAGCCAACCTGGTCTTTACACTGAATAACAACGATCATATAAAATCTTTATAGCGAGCAAGTTACTTATTTCTTTCGTCAGGTGATCTTATTATATATTAGATAAATGTAATTATATTGAAGCCTTATTTACATATGGTTCTTGTGGTCTGTTGACCTCCGGCCTTTCCTGCAGGAGGGTCTATTAAGAACGATACCGTTTACAGATACTGTCTAAACCCTATTGCAATTGTCCTGATTACAATCATTTTTAAGCCGCCTTTTTTTAAGCAAATACTCTTATTACGACTTAGTCTAAACCGATTACATTTTTGCCTTTCTAGCTACTGAAGGATTCAAATGAATGAAATTGGCTGCAACTTTGCACTGTCGTACTGAAAGAAAGCTATTTGATGAATACGGGACCTTTGAGAACTTTAGCTTAGAAAAATACAGACGCAAGTTTGTGTTAGAATCGCTCGAGTACTTTTTTTGAAAATGTAAATATCCTTATGATGAACACTATTAGAAAATTCCTCAAAGATGTGATCAGCATCTTTTCAGCCGTATCCGACACAAGAAAACTAATAGTCCGTACTATCGTTACAAAAGGCGCGCTGGAACTTAGCTACGCGCGGCCAACAACAACCTCAACAACTCAGTTTGGAAGAAGAGCAGCCATCGCAACAAAAAGCGATCTGTTTTAATCACTGTTCTTCATAGTTCACAGCAAATCATCTGAATGATATAGGCACTGTTATGTGCATGTCATGAGGGTGTTTTGAACAGGAATTACATGCAGCAGCCTACCGCTTGCAGCATGGCGGGTACATAACGCGTCACAGGTTAAAAAAACGCACTTGTGATGTGAACAGGGAGTCTTATGCGTAAGCAAGACGTTACCGGTAATTGAAAACACTTTTTTAAATCGAGAAATTAACACCTAAATGAAAACAACGATGATGCACAAAAGAGGCAATTGGTTAAAGAGAAATCAGCGCGTGCTGTCCGTTTCCTTATTACTGGCTACATTAGCCGCTTGTCAGAAAAATGTTGAAAGACCAACTACTACTCCGGATGATGCTGCTGCAAGCGAAGAGCAGGTGTCAACACAATCAACATCAGGTGGAAATCTGATCTGGTCGGAGAATGCAGATGGTAGCAGCTTTTTAAATTCTATGTGTACTATACAAACCGCTACTTCCTATGGTATTACTCAATCTACAACCCATGCGTTCAGCGGTTCCAAATCAGCTCGTTTTGAGTTAAGAGATACCGATCCCGAAAATCACAGTGGTACAAGGGCTGAAATATCTTTTCCAACACCTACTACTAATAACTTCTGGTATTCCTATGCGATGTATATGCCAAGCGCTCAGTATAAAGATGAGGCACAAGACGAAGTTATCAGCCAATGGCATGGTGGTGGTGGTATAACCCCGGCTATTTCTATGCGGGTTGTAAATGGTCATCTTGTGATGAGAACACCAGACGATGCTAAAACTGATCTTGGTGCAATTGGAAAAGACAAATGGCATACGTTTGTATATCACATCATTCACTCTTCAGGTTCTGATGGTTTGATCGAGATCTGGAAAGACGGTCAAAAGCTCGTTTCCCGTAAGGGCGCCAGCATGTATAAGATCACTGGTGACTTCCATCTTCCTAACTGGAAAATGGGTATCTACAAATCAGACTGGAATGGTACAAAAACTACTTCTACCAACCTGAGAGTACTGTATTTCGATGATATAAAATATGGCACTTCTGCTTCAACTTATAACAATATGTTAGCAGTTAGTAGCACAGCGAAATAACGTAGTGTAATTCATATAGATGGGAAACAAAAGGTCGCCTCGATTCATCGGGACGACCTTTTGTTTTTTAGCACATATCTCCTGCCTTAAAAGTTGGCCGATAGACTGATATAATAATACCCGCCGTTCATCCCAAACTGGGTGGCATTGCGGCTGTATTGAAAACGCCCGTCGGACGTATTGCTGTAGTAAATATTTGTTTTGTCGCCATTGCCAATCTGGAACCATTTCAATTTATCCGGGTACACATCAAAGATATTGTTAGCACCAATGGTTACCCGTACCTGTGGCAGTATATTGTAACTGACGCTGGCATCGGTGACAACTTTAGCATCATAGGTCTCATCGAGCCGGGGATCAGCATTCCACGATGTCACTTTGCCAAAACGCGTTGCCCGGGCCATAAATCCGAACTTTTTTAGTTGATAATTGGCCGATAACGAGACCT
This sequence comes from Niastella soli, assembly GCF_017742245.1. Lineage (GTDB taxonomy): Bacteria > Bacteroidota > Bacteroidia > Chitinophagales > Chitinophagaceae > Niastella > Niastella soli. Next base: position 236,002 of record NZ_JAGHKO010000024.1, on the reverse strand, counting down.
TGTTTTTCGGGTTCGCCAGTTCTATACGCGATTGTTCTGCCCGGTCAAAAAAGAAGTAATTCCCCACTGAATCCGGTACGGCCGGGATCTTATCTGTCCCTTTTACTTTTTTGATCTTGGTCTCATTGAAGTTGGCTGCAAGCGTGAGATCGAGATTGCCCTTACCCAATTGCGGACTAACGGAGAAGATGATATCCACCCCCTGTGTTTTTGTATCCACAAAATTACTGAAGGCCTGTACCACCTGCACATCGGTACCAAAACCGGCATTGTTCAATACCTGATCAACTATGGAGGTGCCGGCAGGTGTTCTTCTGAACGGGCCTGCCAGTAAAATGCGGTTCTTGATATCTATGTGATAGGCATCAATTGTAAGAGAAGTATTCCGGCTCGGTTTTGCCGTGATACCTAAACTGTAGTTAACGGAAGTTTCTTCTTTCAGATCAGGGATCCCCAGGGCCTTGGCAATCGGGTCGCTATTTCGAACGGTTAAGGTATTACTGGGCGACAGCGTTCCATTTATAAGCTGGAACTGGGTGCTGGTATTGTTAAAGAAATACTGATGAATGGAGGGTGCCCTGAACCCATTGCTGATGGCCCCGCGTATTGACAGTGCATCCAGGATCTTATACCGCAATGCCAGTTTGCCGGCAAGGGCGTTGCCGAAATCGCTGTAATGCTCAAACCGGCCGGCCACATTGACCAGGAGTTTTTCGGTTATATCAGATTCCACATCTACATATGTACTAACTACGCTGCGGTTTTCATCTACTGCATTGGCGGGTTGATAACCCGGATAAACCTGGGCGCCGCCTGCTTTGCCGGAATTAGGATCATAATTCTTCCACGACTCTTCCTGTCCCGGCGTTATTTTGAACATATCTATGCGCATTTCAGCGCCAATGGCTACGTTAAAAGAGGCCAGCTTCAGGTTAGAGCCAAAATCTTTGGAGAAGTCAACATTGGTAGTGCTTTGCTGAAACCCCAGTTTACCGCAATAAAAAGACGTGGGTGTTGACGTGCCCATGCTGGCATTGTTCGAATTGGTCACATCGAACCGGAACTGGTTACCGCCATAGGTAGTACTCACATCCCAGTTCCAGGCGCTGGCCATTTTACCTTTAATACCCGCCATTACAGACCGGTCATTGATCTCCGACTCAATATACGGCAGAAAACCACGGGGATATAATTGTGCCACTACCTGCGTGGTTTGTTTGGGGTACCGGTAAAACCCAGCTGCTTTTCCTTTGCGGTAGCTATACATGCCCATTGCATAGAATTTGGTTTTGTTTGAAATGGGCAATTCCAGATTGGCTTCGCCATATGCATTTAGTTGTTTTGAATTTCCTATATACATATTGTTCTTTCTGTCCCAGCCTCCGTTTTGCGCAATCAATATCTCATCCTGGGTGGCATTGCTATTATATACCGTACCCAGGTAGTCACCGGCGCGGTTGGTGGGCTGCCGATGTCTTACTTCCCCGGTAAGGTTCAATACGCCCCCTTTTTTGCCAAGCTTGAATCCCTGGTTAAAACCAAATTGTAAATTGGCCCCATCACCTGCATATTGCTGGCCGGCATGTGCAAAAACCTGGGTGCCGGTCTTCTTTTTCAATACCACATTTATTACACCGGCAATTGCATCAGAGCCATATTGTGAGGCGGCGCCATCGCGCAACACCTCTATGCGCTCGATGCTGCTGCCAGGAATGGAATTCAGATCGGTGCCTACAGACCCCTTGCCTACTGTACCATTAATGTTTACCAGGGCTGTATTATAGCGGCGTTTGCCATTTACCAGTACCAACACCTGATCGGGGCCCAAACCGCGTAAGCTGGCAGGGTCAATATGATCGGTGCCATCGGCTATGGTTTGACGATTTGATACAAAGCTGGGCGCAGTGAATTGTATTTGTTGCGCTGGCTCTATTTGTCCGGTGGCCAGCAGGTCTTTGCTATTGATCACATCAACCGGTACCGGCGATTCCACGTTGGTCCTTGGCCGTAATGAACGGGAACCAACTACTACAGTAGTTAATTCTGCAACTGCGTCTTCCAGTCTTATAGTTAATTCATGCTGGCCGCCTATTGTTATTTCCTGGGTTTTAAAACCGATGATCGAAATAACCAGCACGTCGCCATCTTCTGCATTAATGGTAAAAACGCCATTGGCATTGGTGGAGGTGCCGCCGCCTTTATTTCTTACCAAAACGCTTACCCCCGATAAGGGTTCACCTTTTAAGTTGGTGATTTTACCTGTAATGGGAATCGGTGAAATTTCCGGAACGCTATTGTCCACTTCCACTCCATTTTTGTCTGAGATCTGTCGCTTAAGGATCACTTTATCACCCGCCACTTCATATTCAAGATGCAGGTCGTTGGCCAGTTCATTCAATACTGCCGATAATTTTTCCTTTGATTTACTAATGGTGACAAGCCGGTTGCTTTGGATCAATTTTGGGCTGAAGACAAACGTTACTTTTGTTTGGTCTTCTATTTTATTCAATACATATTCCAGCTTTTTTTCTTTAATGTTCAGTGTTACTTCACGGTCCAGTACATTTTGGTTATGGCCCGGTTCTGCAGAACCCGTAACAACGAGAAAGATCGCCAGTAGCAATTGCGCGGCGACATGCTTGATTACATTGATTGGGAAGGTTTTTTTCATTGATTAAGTATTATTGATTATTCAGTTGCATTTTCACAACCAGTGCTCGTGATGATGACCTGACCGTCGGCCTGTTCATAAACAGCTTCGATGGCTTTACAAACCAGGTTGATCCTTTCAAAAAAGGTTTCGTTGGTAAAAGCACCGGTGAATGAACAATGGCCCAGCAATTCCTCATCAAAAATGATGGGAATGCCATAAGCGTCTTGAAGGGCCTTTAATACAGCAGATGCCGGTGTATTGGTAAAAACAAACAGGTTACTGTCTTTAGTAACAGGTGTATTAATAACCTGCGGTTGGGTAATTACAGATCTGGTAAAACTCACCTGTTGCCGGTTAAACAGTATTTGCTGATTGGGGGTAATAATAGCGGCATTGGCTTTGGCCAGTTCCTGTTCGGCCGCTCCGGTCTTTCGTTTGTATACGGTCACTTTACCAGTATGCACCAATACCTGAATGGTGTTATCGTGCGGAAAGGCCCGTACATCAAAACTGGTTCCCAGCACTTTTGTTACCAGCTCATTGGTGTATACATAAAATGGCCGGGCGGCATCTTTGGCCACTTGAAAAAATGCCTCCCCTTCCAGATACACCTCCCGTTTATTGACACCAAAATGTTGTGTATAGGCGATCTTCGAGGCTGGTTTCAGCAGTATATAACTGCCATCTTCCAGGTTTATTCGTTGGGTTGTAGTGGTATTGTTAACATTTTCAGCTAACTGGTCCTTCTTTCGGCTTTTGTCATAGGAGAACGTTTGGGTAGAACTAAAAAATATCAGCCAGCCGCTTATTACCAGTCCGATTATAACTGCTGCAGCAGTGAAATAATACAGCCGCTTTCTGTTGGTAGAACGATATACTGTTAAGGGGGGCACGAGGTTGCCTTCCTTTTCAATATGTTCCCACATTTCTTGCGCTATATTATCTAGATCGGTCTGATTAAGGATTGGCAGTTTGTCATTATATAACCCTTCATACCAGTGATCTACCAGTGCCATCTCTTCTGCAGTGGCGGAACCATCACAATAACGTATTAATAATTCCCTGAATGCGGTGCGGTCCATACTGTTCGGTTTGTCCGGGTTGTAAAACCGGTTTCCCGTATAGACAGGCAGGTCGAGAGAACCCCTAAAGGGGTAAGAAAATTTAGGAAGCGGAATTACTACAGGGCGATATCAAGATAATCTTTCAGGTATGAGCGTAAGGTCTTTAGTGATTGTGTAATATGGTATTCAACGGCTTTTTCAGAGATGTTCAGGATGGTGGCAATTTCCCGGATAGACAAATGATCGAAGCGGCTGAGTCTGAAAACCTGTCTTGTTTTGGCTGGCAGTGCAGCAACGGCTTTATCTATGGCTTGTGACAGTTCGTGAATGGTAAGGGTTGATTCGGCACCCTGATAAGTAGTTGAGCCGGTGTTTATAATATGCTGCAGGTATCTTTTATGTACCAGGGTGGCTGCTACATAATTAATAACGCTGTTTTTGATGGCGGTTTGCAAATAGCTTTGCAGGTGAGTAATGTGATTGGAATGACGTTTTTCCCAAATACGTAGAAAGACAGTTTGCACCAGTTCTTTGGCGGTTTCCCTGCTGGCCAGGCGGTGATAAGCGGTTTCAAAGAGGCGTTGCCAATAACGGGTATAAATCTCCTTAAAAGCCAATTCATTGTTGGCCTTTAACAGTTGCAGCAGTATCTCATCAGTTAGTACCCGCAGGTCCATTGCTGAAGTTAATATGTAATTTCTGATTTTTCGAATTTGACATCTTGTGATTTATACCAATTTCTGCTGTCTGATAAATCTCAAAATCCCAAAATTAAAGATCTCCCAATCCAATGATGCTTACCTATAGTGCCCTTACTGGACAGAAAAGGCAGTACAAGCAAGCCACTGTTAAAAACCTTCTATAATAGATCAAGAAAGGCCAATTAGAAAGTAAAACCAAATATGTAAAAATGAATCCGGGAGCCGGCTATGCCGGGATTGTTCCCTGGTCATTAGGTGAAAGCCGGGAGCGACTCGGCGTTCAGCCCTGCATTCATGAGCGGGTATTTTACTGACCCTCCTGCAAAATATCGTTTTACCACATTCATAAACGCTTCCGGCAACCCGGATCATCATTCTATAGCCAAATATTGTGCTGCGATTGTCAGAAGAAGTAGTGCGGTACTCATGATCGTTAACCTGGTTCAATAAATTGGCTTTGAGGGCTTATCATAGAGCTCCCAGGAAAATAAGTTTTGTACCGCAGCTACTGCCTGCTGACTGTGTATATATTGATAACCGTCTTGTCAAATATCTGTATGCAATATACGAAAATACATTTCTTCTATTTGCACAAATTCATTCTTTTTATTTCACAAAATAACGTGTGCAATACTGTTATACTTATGCAAAGAACTACATTGCCCTTTCAAGACAATGCAATTGTTTCAAAGTGGTGCTCACTTTGTGTTATTGTATTCATATCGTCAATGCAGCTTATCCATGAAGCCCGTTCCGCCATTCGGTGGGCGATTTTCTATATATTTTTTTAAACATTGTACTGAAGCTGCCCATGCTTTTGTAGCCAACCTGTAATGATATTTCCTTTACACTTTTTTCGGTTTGTTCCAACAACTCTTTTGCTTTCTCCATTCGTAACAAGATCCGGAAATCATCAATGCTAACCCCGAACAACTGTTTAAATCCGAATTGCAATTTGGTGCGGTTAAGCTGTGTTTGTTGACTTAGATCACTTATAGTAATGTGGTAACGCCTGTTTTTAGTTAATAGATCTTTTGCGAGCCGGATCCTTTCAATATCCTCTTTTTTCAATTTCATAAGAAAAGGTTTATGGCAAATAACAGTAGTCGTTGACGCTACCTCTTTACTTATTGCTCACGTAAATAAAGAGCTTGCTTCAGTAGCTGGCACGCGCCTTACTGAAATAACATTAGTTACTTTTACTATTAAACAATAATTGACTGTATGGCATCTACCATCTTCCTGTAGATCCATGAGTAACCTGGGAGTTGTTGCTATCCTTTTTATTGCGTGTTCATATGACCGCTATCTGCTATCGATCCAAAAAAAACATTCCGGAACGTACACTGTGCATCCTTTTTGCACACGGTTCCGGTTAGGCCAGCTTACCACCCGCAAGGCGGGACAAACTGCATTAAGACGATGATGACTTACCAATGTTTTTGAAATCTTTCTTTTGTACGGATTGAATGTAACTGCTAAATAGGTGAAGGCACACCAAAGATGCCCGTAGGCATATGAGATAAGTAAAAGAGATAAAAAGAAAAGAAGTGGCGTAATAAATAGAATCCGGTCCATCAGATAAGGTTTGTGCATCGGCTACATTGCTCGTCTCACCATTTCTTTCTCACTTCGCTGATTAGTGTTGCCAAAACAAAGATAGGAGGTCTTTTTGAATGTTGATTTTGAAAATAAAATATTTAGACACTGCCGGTGAATTCTTATACAGGTTAACCATTAATGATAGATCGGTGCCATTCCCTGATCATGATACTAATAATTATCTCTTAAACAATTATCATTTATAGGTTTCTGTTATGTATCTGAAAAATAAATTTCAACAATTGTTAAAGGCTGTGTGGCATCAAGGCTCCTACAATGGTGCCCCGCCTTAGCGGGGTGCCTCTTAGGACGTATAATGGCGTAATCGTCCGCCTGTTGATCCTCTCTCCCATTTAAACTCCCAAAACCCAACCATCCCATTTCAGACAATTACCACTTACCTACAAAGTCTTGTCCCTGAAATGCTGAATTTTATACTTTGAATCCTGGATTTTATACCTTGAAAATCAATGGTTTTTATCCATTTGTTACTGAGGGTGTAATTGTTACACTTTTAGAGGGGTATTTTTGAATAATATCTAAGAATTCTGCATTATTATTGAGTAAATATCAAGGAAAGCGTTTTTTATTTAAAATATTAGTATCAGCTGATATAGAAAAACCCTTATTTCCTATAAAATCGGTTAACCGATTGCAGTAATTATGTTTTATTCACGCAATTTTACATCTATAAATTCGTTATATCGATGTCCATTTATTCTGAAAAAACCTATAATCACATATCCCTATGACCCCATACATCCAAAATGAAACGGATTACCTGGCCGAGAAATTCATGATATTGGAATATCATATTGCCCATGCCAGCAAGATTGCCCTTCTGAAGATTCAAAGTTGGAAGTTTGCCGTAAAGAATCCAGAAGTAGGGACACGTTATCAAATGGCAGCAGAAGATATGGTACGCCAATCATTAATGAGCTTTGTACCCAATTCACACATCCTGAATGAAGAGGGTTTTTATTTTCGACCGATCCAGAATTAATTAGATTTTAAATAACTACTACAAGTCGCTTCTGCCCGAAGCGACTTTTTTTATTCCAATCTGTTCGTTAATTAGCATTACTTTATGGCTTGCAAGCCTGATCTTCGATGTCTTGTTGCCTTGCAATCTGATGATCCTATTATTACGTAAGCGTCCGCTTGTGCCCTTATAGGAGCTTGCAACCCTGCCCTCGCTACCCTGTTGCCTCGATGCATATAAGTAATCCGCCCCCAATACAGTTGCAGGAAAATGCCACCACGTCTTTTAATAGTTTATTTGCATTAGCTGCTACTATTTCAACTACATATAAAAAAGGTATTGCAAATAATTGGTCAAGATTGCTAAACCTTTACATTTATGTTTCTAAACCAACCATTCTTCATTTATAAAACTTTCTTACTCTTATGGGGGATCTTCAGGTGAAAAAAAATGCCAAGCAATATGATGCCATCATCGTAGGCTCCGGTGCCGGAGGCGGTATGGCTGCTTACGTGTTGTCACAGGCTGGTTTAAAAGTTTGTTTGATTGAAGCAGGACCAATGTATGATCCAAGGAAAAACGTAACCCAGTTTAAAAATCCGTGGGAATCACCCCGTCGCGGTGCCAGTACCAAATTCAGGCCTTTTGGCGATTTCGATGCTTGTTATTGGGGGTGGGAAATTGATGGTGAACCCTATACTCATGCCAATGATACCAAATGGGAATGGTGGCGTGCCCGCATGATCGGCGGTCGTACCAATCACTGGGGGCGCATCTCCCTGCGGTTCGGACCCAAAGATTTTAAACGGCGCAGCATCGATGGAATGGGTGATGACTGGCCCATTGGTTATGATGATGTAAAACCTTATTACGATAAAGTAGACCGGCTAATAGGCGTGTTTGGCAGTAATGAAGGGTTGGAAAATGACCCCGATGGTATCTTTTTGCCCCCGCCCAAACCCCGTTTGCATGAATTGATGATCAAAAAAGCAGCAACCGGCATCGGCATTCCGGTGATCCCTTCCCGCCTTTCGATCCTTACCAAAAAGATCAATGATTCCCGCGGTGAGTGTATCTTTTGCGGACAATGTAACCGGGCCTGCTCTGTTGCGTATGCTGACTTTTCGTCTTCTTCAGTATTGGTGAAACCAGCTATGGAGACTGGTAATGTAGATGTGATCACCAACGCCATGGCGCGTGAAGTGCTTACCAATAATGAAGGACTGGCCACCGGCATCTCTTATGTAAACAAGATGGACCTGCAGGAATACCAGGTTATGGGCCGCACAGTGATCCTGGCAGCCAGTGCCTGCGAATCGGCCCGTTTGCTGTTGAACTCAAAATCGGCCCGCTATCCCAACGGACTGGCCAACAGTAGCGATGTAGTAGGTAAATACCTGCACGATTCTACCGGTGCCGACATGGGTGGTGTACTTCCTGAACTGTTCGATCGCAAACGCTATAATGAAGATGGCGTGGGTGGTGCGCACATTTATACACCCTGGTGGGGGGATAATAAAAAACTCGATTTCCCCCGTGGTTATCATATTGAATACTGGGGTGGTTTTGGCCAGCCTGCCTATGGCTTTGGTAATAGTGTGCAGGCCCTGAATGGCAGGTTCGAAGTAAAAGGTCAACAAAAAGAACCAGGTGGCTATGGTAAATCATTGAAAGAAGATATGCGTTACTTCTACGGCGCCCGCGTGGGTATGGCCGGTCGCGGTGAAGCCCTCGCCGTAAAAGAAAACAAATGTGAGATCGATCCCAAGGTGGTTGATAAATATGGTATCCCTGTATTACGTTTCGATGTAAAACCGCATGAATACGATATTAAACAGGCAAAACACATGAAGGAAACCTTCAAAGAGATCATGCATAACATGGGCGCCATTATCACTTATGGTGGTGATGATGACGAAAAAAACAATTATGGCTTACATGCACCGGGTAATATCATTCACGAAGCCGGTACCGTTCGTATGGGTAACGATCCAAGGAGCTCTGTATTGAACAAACACAACCAGGCCCATGATTGCAAAAACCTGTTTTGTGTAGATGGTGGACCGTTTGTGTCTCAGGCCGATAAAAACATCACCTGGACCATCCTGGCGCTCTCTATGCGTGCTTCGGAATATATCATCGATGAAATGAAAAAGCGGAATTTGTAAAATCCGCAGTAACGAGATCAAACAACAAAGAAGGTAGAACCAAAAACCAAGAACTAAAATGGACAGAAGAAAATCCTTAAAAGCGATAGCAGTAGGTACCCTGTCAGCTAGTGTGTTGCTGGATGCCTGCAAAACTGATAATAAGAAAGAAGCCGCCAAAGGTGCAGAGTCTGCCGGCGAATTTACCTTAGACCGTGCCGTGGAAGAACAGGAACGGGAAAAGGAAATAACTTCAAAAACCTTTTTTACCCCGCACGAAATGGCTACCATCACCGTGCTGGCCGATATCATCATTCCAAAAGATGAAATAAGCGGCAGCGCCTCCGACGCCAAAGTGCCTGATTTTATTGAATACATTGTAAAGGACATGCCCGAAAAGCAGATCCCAATGCGGGGTGGCTTACGCTGGCTGGATGTACAAAGCCTGAAGCGTTTCAATAAATCATTTATTGAATGCGATCCCGCGCAGCAGATAAATATAGTTGATGACATAGCTTATCCGCAAATTGTATATAAAGAAAATGGGAAAGAGGTAACCAAAGGCAAAAAAACAAAACCTGAAATGGCGCAGGGCATTGCCTTTTTTAGCCTTATGCGCGATTTAACAACATCCGGTTTTTATACCAGCCAGATTGGAGTTAAAGACGTAGGCTATGCCGGTAATACGCCTAACAAGTGGAATGGCGTACCTGACGATGTATTAAAACAATACGGATTAGCTTATACAGAAAAAGAAATGAAAGAGTGCGCTAAATATTAATGTAAGAAGTATAAACTAAGAAATAAAAAAAGGTCGGTTCTGAATAAGAATCGACCTTTTTTATTTAATAAATATGTTATCAGGATACTGTAACCTTACAACTGATCACTGTTTTAAAGCCATTGGCGGTGATTAACAGATCACGCCAACATAAAACTTTCAACTATTTAACCGGAATAAAGAAGTAGAACGTAGCCCCTTCCCCAGCCTCACTCTCTGCCCGCATAAAACCATGATGGTTCTCTACTATTTTTTTACAAATAGCCAATCCAATACCGGAACCACTGTATTCGTTACGGCCATGTAACCGCTGGAACAGATCAAATATTTTTTCAGCAAACTCCTGCTCAAAGCCAATTCCATTATCCTTTACTTTAAATCGGAAATAGTCCTTGCCCGGTATGGCGGCTTTTTCATCAAGGTCTTTTGCTTTTATATAAGAAGCCGTTATTTCAATAACAGGCGTTGTTTCATCACGCGAATACTTCAGCGAATTGCTGATCAGATTCGACAATAGTTGTCTGAACTGAAATGGAATAATGGTCAATGTAGGCAGGTGTGCGGTAATGATCTCCGCCTTTTTTTCCTCTATGCGGTGCGCCAGTTCCCTTTTTACATCCTCCAGTAAAACATTCAGGTCGGTAGATTCAAAATTTTTGCGGGCCGTAGTGGTGCGCGAAAATTCCAGTAAGGAATCGATCAGGTTTTGCATGCGGATCGCTGCTTTTACCATCCGTTCGAAATAATCTTTACTGGTATCGCTTAAATTAGCCACATCCCGGGCCTGTATCAGGTTACCAAAAGCCTGTATCTTTCGTAATGGCTCCTGCAGGTCATGACTGGCCACATAACTAAACGACGACAATTCGCCGTTACTGCGTTCCAGCTCCCGGTTCTTTTGCTCTAATTGCTCGGCATACATTTTCAACTGGTCTTCAGCTTGTTTTTGCTTGGTAAGGTCACGGGTAACTTTTGAAAAACCGATGATGTCGTTTTTATCATTGTGCAGGGCTGTGAGCACCGTATAAGCCCAGAAGGTAGAGCCATCTTTTCGCACCCTTAATCCTTCAAAGGTCGATTTCCCATGCAGGCATGCTTCCGCTATAAGTTTCTCCGGCAGGTTATGTTGCTGATCGGTATAGGTATAAAAAAGCCGGAAATGCATGCCGATGATCTCATCGGCGGTATACCCTTTAATTTTTTCCGCCCCTTTATTCCAGTTCTCAATATAGCCTTCCTTGCTCAAAAGGATTATTGAATAGTCTTCCACTTCATTGGTCATGCGCAAATAGCGTTCTTCACTCTGGCGCAGCTCTTCATGCCGCAGTTCCAGTTGTTGGTTGATCTCTTTTAACTCCCGGGTTGTTTCTTCCAGCGCTTTGTTCTTGTGCGATATTTCGTGGGTGCGTTCTGCTACCCTGAGCTCCAGGTTAAGTCGAATGGTTTTAACTTCATCAATATCGGTACAGGTACCATACCATTTAATGATCTGGCCACCGTCGTTTTTAATAGGCCGGGCCCGTACCAGGAACCACCGGTAAGTTTCGGCCGGATATTTTACTTTGAAGCGGAATTCAACATCCAGGGTTTCGCCGGATCTTACCACTTCTTGCCAGCTTTCCAAACAACGCTCCTGGTCATCAGGGTGAACATGCTTCAGGAAACTGCTATCCCCAAACTGGTTCTCCTCGCCTATCAACAGGGTCCATTGCTTGTTATAATAATCAACATATCCATCGGCATTGGCCGTCCATACGATCTGGGGCATGGAATCGGCCAGCTGGCGGAACCTTTTTTCTCTTTCCCGAACGGCATCTTCGGCCAGCTTTCGGTTGTCGATATCCACTACAGAACCAATAAAGCCTTCAAAAACGCCGCTGTTATCAAACATGGGTGAACCGGAATCAAGGATCCAACGATAATTCCCATCCGCTCCCTTGATGCGGTATTCGAAGTTAAAAGGCACCTGGTGGGTATTGGCCTCTTCAAAACAACCTGTCATTAAGGCCAGATCATCGGGATGCACTACGGACAACCAGCGCTGCCCCAGGGTATTTTCTGGTGGTTGCCCGGTATAATCGTACCATTTCTGATTTACATACGTACAGCTGCCATCAGGGCGGGTGATCCACAACATGACGGGCACCGTATCGGCCAGGCGGCGAAAATAGTGCTCGCTCTTTTCCATGCGCTTTTTCTCCAGTACAATGTCGGTCACCTCCCGGCCAACCAACATTACCCCCGAACAGATGCCATCTGATTCCAGCAAGGGGTAAAAAAGTATATTGAAATAGGCCGTTACCTGGCCGCCATTCCGTTCAATGCGCAAAGGCATGCCATTCTCAATATGCGATTTCCCGGTTTGTACCACCTGATCTATCAGTTCCTCAGCCAGTTGCCCTTTCAGCCCGGGATTCACCTCAAATAATGACCGGCCGGTTATTTCACCAATCTCTTTGGTGGTAATTTGTAAAAAGGAATTATTGGCAAGCTCAATGCGGTAATCGGGCATCCGCAGGGTCAGAATGCCAATGGGCAGCTGTAATAAAATATCGTAGATCTTTTTCTGAGCAGCGTGCTGTACGCTCGGGTTCTCAGTGGCGGTCACCAGCATGCCGCAGGGGCTAAACCTTGCATCCGGAATGGGTATGCAGGAAAAAGTATAACTGACCGGTTCCCTATGGCCATTACGGTCAATAAAAAGTTGTATCTCCGGAATAGTAACAGATTTGCCTTGCATCACCTTGTCAAAGGCTGGTCCCAGTATTTCCCAATTCCCGGCAAAAACAGTTTGCACAGGGAGTTCCAGGGCCTCCGCAGGCGGCAGCCCAATAAGCGGTTGACAGGCTTCGTTATAAAACAAGGTCCCTGCGGGTCCCCACGCTACGAACATGGGAACGTGTGATTGGGTTATGATCTCGAATACAAAATTCTTTTTATCAAAGGCTGTCACCTCCATACAATTCAAATATTTTGAACACTGTTTGCGCGTGTTAAAAATATTTGATATTAACGAATTAGAATGAATTTTTTACGTAAGTGTGCATAGTTTAGACCTTCAACCTGCTACATGCACCTTTTACCTAAAAATAATAGCCACCCGGAGGGTAGCTATTATATATGCTAGGGCCAGTTGGTTCTTTTGTGAGTAGTGAGTGGATGCCTGAATTTTCAGTACTCCGCTATCACTTAGCCGCTCCGCATTTTGGGAATGCCTTGTACCGGTGGGGCAAGATCAACCTGCCAATTCTACACCAACTCCTCCTTCGCCGTCTTCGAATAATCGTCTATAAGCCGGCGTTGCTCTTCGAAAGGCACCGGTACATAGTCAAAGAACCGCATGGTGAACTTGGCACGCCCCTGTGTTATAGACCGAAGCGAGGAGGAATACCCATCCATTTCGGCCAGCGGCACCTTGGCCATCACTTTCTGAAAATGTCCCTGGGTGTCGATCCCTTCCACCACAGCCCGGCGGCTTTGCAGGTCGCCCATAACGGCGCCGGTAAGGTCATCGGGACATAACACATCTACCTGGTACACGGGTTCCAAGATCTGTGGGTCAGCCTGCTGGAAAGCCTGTTTAAAGGCCATTAAACCGGCTATCTTAAAAGAAATATCGTTACTGTCCACCGGGTGCATTTTGCCGTCATAGACCGATACCCGCACGTCACGTACATACGACCCGGTTAACGGGCCTGTTTGCATCTTTTCCATAACACCTTTTAAGATCGAAGGCTGAAAGCGATTGTCTATTGCCCCGCCCACAATACAGTTAAAATAAACCAGTTTACCTCCCCAGTCCAGGTCATGCACATCGCGGCCGCGAACATTCAGCCCATTGGGGTCGGGCATGCCCTCGTACCAGGGTTCAATGCGTAAAAACACTTCCCCGAACTGACCGGCGCCCCCACTCTGCTTTTTGTGCCGGTAATTGGCTTCGGCCATCCGGCGAATGGTTTCGCGGTAAGGAATGCGTGGTTTTATAAATTTTACTTCTACTTTATGCAGATGCTCTATTTTCCATTTAGCCACTGCCAAATGCATATCGCCCTGGCAATGGAGGAGCGTTTGTTTTAGTTCCTGTGAAACTTCCACAATAAGCGTAGGGTCCTCTTCCCGCAGCTGGTGCAATGCCTGTGATAGTTTTTCTTCTTCCCCTTTTTTCAGGGTCTCAATGGCCACCGTCATATTGGGTGGGGGAAACTCAATGGGATGCAGTTCGTAGTTTTTGCCTTTTACATGCAGGGTATTATTAACATGGGTGTTCTTTAGTTTCAGGGTGGCGCCAATATCCCCTGCTACCAGCTCGTTAGTACTGGTGCGTTTGTTCCCTTCTGCCAGGAACAACTGGTTTATCTTTTCTGTTACGCCAGTCGATTCATTTTCCAGCTCCATGCCGTTTTGCACAGTGCCTGAATATACTTTAAAGAACGACAGTTCGCCTACATGTGGCTCGCTGATGGTCTTAAAAATGAAAATGCAGGCCGGGCCGCTGGCCTCGCAAGGCAACGATTGTCCTCTTTGCGTGGTTTGTGGCGGCATTTCGTTGGCGCTTGGACAAACATTGTCAATAAAGCCCATCAAACGGCCACTGCCCATGTTCCGTTCGGCCGACAGGCAGAACAAAGGAAACAGATCGTGGTTGATCATGGCTTTTTTCAAACCGTTTTTCATTTCATCTTCGTCCAGCTCGCCTTTGTCAAAGTATTTTTCCATCAATGATTCATCATTGCTGGCCACCGCCTCTATCAGTTCTTTGTGGAGTTCTTCTGCACGGTCACGCTCTTCATCTGGTATAGGCAATTTTTCAGGTTTGCCACCGGTATCTTTAAATTTATACATCGTCATGCGAAGCACATCTATGATCTCATGAAAGCCAGCGCCCTGTTGCCGCGGATATTGCACTACGGCTATTTTACTGCCAAAATGTGCTTTTGCCTCCCGAATGGTCTTTTCAAAGTCGGCATTGTCTTCGTCCAGTTTGTTAACGGCGAAGATCATGGGGGTTTTAAATTGTTCAGTATAATCCCAAATAATATCAGTGCCTACTTCAACACCCATAACGGCATTGAGCAGCATAACGCCGGTATCGGCCACCCGCAGGGCCGAGATCACTTCACCCACAAAATCGTCATAACCTGGGGTGTCAATGATATTGATCTTATAACCCCGCCATTTGGTATGCATAAGTTTGGAGAAGATGGAATTACCACGTTCCTGTTCCAGTTCATGGTAATCGCCGACGGTATTTTTTTCGGCAATGGTTCCGCGGCGGGTAATGAGGCCTGCTTCATATAGCATGCATTCCGCCAATGTGGTCTTACCGCAGCCGGCGTGGCCCAGCAAGACTACATTTTTTACGTGTGAGGTATCAAATTCAGCCATGGCAAACAATTTTAAAAATGAAGAATAGGTAGTTTTTAAAAAGGTATGGATGCGGCTGATGAAGGGGGTAGTTGTCAGGTAGCAATAAGCAACTGACAACTGGAATGGTTATCTGCTCGTCGCTGGCAGATCGGGACATATGAAGTAAGAAGCAGGATGTAGGATGTAGGAAGCTCGCTACTATTTCAGCAATCTGTATTAAAGTTAAGAGTCCTGAAATTTCAGACATTCATGCCGCCTGCGTCCTATCTCTTACTTCTTACTTCAGTATCTTAATAAATTAAAAGTCTGCTATTTATTATAAAAGCAGACAATAAATTAAAGGCTATTCTATATGATTTGCAAAATGCGAAAACTCCTGTTTTACTTCCGAAAGGGTGCTTTCTAATTGCTGATAATCGTTGTAAAGTCTTTCGTGATCGGTGGTGGTATCTTCGTTCAGGTTCCGGTTGTTGATTTCAGCCATTTCTGTGTCGAACTTACGCTGGTGTAGCTTGATGGCTTGTTTGAGGTCGTGGATGTTAATGAGCTGAATGTGGAACTGATTGTCGAGGTGTTCAATCTCCAGAAGTACATCCCTGTTGGTTTGGTTTCCGGCCAAGTGCTGGAGACGGTTTTTAAGTTGACCGAATTCATCTCGGTAAGAACGCAATGTCTCCCGCCAGGCATTGCATTCTCTTGACAGCTGTGCGATATCTGTTGTTACCATGGGAGAAAATTTATAAATGAAGAAATATAAAGAGCTTCTTATGTTGGAAGTAAGGCTTTCTAAGTCTGATGTGAGTAGTTAATCTAATTTAAGAAACATTTGCCGGAAAAACAGGATAAAAAAGATTAAAATTATAAACTGATATTTAACATGCAACGAAGTATTTATAGACCATAGTTGCAACCTTAATTTATTAAATGTGTACAAAAAATTGTAAGTCATTCAGTTGTTAGTTATCAACCCGGTCTTTACAGTTCAACAGATTTATTAAATTTGCCCCGATGATCAGTCAGCAATCGATACAGCAGATCCTTAGCCGGATAGATATTATAGAAATAGTAGGCAGCTTTATAAAATTAAAAAAGCGGGGTGCCAACTACATGGGGCTTTGTCCGTTCCATGGCGAAAAATCTCCCTCTTTTACCGTTTCCCCCGCCAAAGAAATTTATAAATGTTTTGGTTGCGGCCGCAGCGGTAATACCATCAGCTTCATTATGGAGCATGAGAAATATTCGTATGTGGAAGCATTGCGGTGGCTCGCCGCCAAGTACAATGTGGAGATAGAAGAAACCGCCATGAGTCCGGAAAGGCTGCAGCAACAACAAACTGCCGACAGCTTATTCATCCTGAACGGCTTTGCCCAAAAATACTTTTCTCAAAATCTGTTTGAAAGTGAAGAAGGACAGGCTATTGGACTTAGTTATTTAAAAGAACGCGGGTTTCGTGAAGAGATCATGAACCGCTTTCAACTGGGGTACTGTCTGGCTACCCGCGACTCCTTCGCGCAAACGGCCCTGTCTGCACATTACAGCCTGGAATATTTGCAAAAGAGTGGCCTGGTGGTGGTGCGGGATGATAAACCGCTTGACAATTACCGCGGCCGTATTATTTTTCCCGTGCATAATCAAACCGGTAAGGTAATTGGTTTTGGTGCCCGTATCATTGGTAAAAATGATAAAGCACCCAAATACATCAATACTCCCGAGAACGAAGTTTACATAAAGAGCAAGATCCTGTACGGCACCTATTTTGCCCGTCAGGCTATTGATAAATTCGATGAATGTTTACTGGTTGAAGGGTATACCGATGTGGTGTCGCTGCATCAGGCCGGTATCGAGAACGTAGTGGCCTCAGGCGGTACTTCGTTAACCATGGATCAGTTGCGCCTGATAAAAAAATATACCAAAAATCTTACTATTATTTATGATGGTGATTCGGCCGGGGTAAAAGCTGCCCTGCGTGGGTTGGATATGGCGCTGGAAGAAGGGTTGAATGTAAAACTGGTGCTGATCCCCGATAAGGAAGACCCCGATAGCTACGTGAACAAGGTTGGTGCTGCCGCTTTCCGCGAGTTCATCGATAAAAATAAAAAGGACTTCATCTTATTCCAGCTGGAAGTTCAAATGAAAGATGTGGGTAATGACTCTTCCAAAAAAGCGGGTCTTGTAAACCAGGTGGCGGAAACCATAGCCAAGATCAACAAACTGGAAGATTTTACCAAACAGCAGGATTATATAAAAAAATGCGCCGAGCTGCTGAAGATCGAAGAAGGTGGTCTGGTGAACCTGGTGAATAAACACATCCGCGAAAAACTGGCCAAAGACGAAAGTAAACAGGCCGCTGCAATGGGTGTTGATCCTACGCAGTTCTATGATGATAATGCTATGCGCGGCGAAGAAGGAGGTTACAGCGATGAAAGCTTTAACCTGATCTTCAAAGATGAAATGCAGGAAAAGCAATTGATAAGGGTATTGCTGGAGCATGGCACAAAAGAATGGGACCATACCCAAAAGATTGCGGAATATATCTTCAGCCAGGATATAGTGGAAGAGATGATCGAAAATCAAACGGTAGTAAGGGTGTTGCATATGTACCGCGATATGCTGGCAGAACGTCACGAGCCCACCGATAAAGATTTTGTATTCTCTCAGGAAAATGATGTTAGTACGCTGGTGGTATCGATCCTGAATACGCCCTATGAATTAAGTGAGCACTGGCTGGCGGAAAAATCGGTGTTCTCAGTATTGGAACAGGGGTTCAGAAAGTACATGAATATCGAATACAAACACAAAGCCCTTATGAAAGAAGAAAAGGGTTTTAAAGATGACGTTATATCAACTATACAATACCTGAAATTAAAAAAGATAAAACAGTTGCTGGAGCAAAACCAGGTTGACCTGGAAACTAATAATACGTACGAACGGTTCCTCGAGCTGTTACCGCCTCATATGCATATAAAGGAGATGGAGATAGAAGTAGCAAAAATGGCGGGCATTGTATTGAAAAAGCAATAAACTAATAAACCCCGATGAGGACGAACCTATCGGGGTTTATTTTTAATTTAATTAGCTGTCGTGATGAGACAGTTACATGTCATTCTAAATAATGCACGGGAAATTAGTTTGCCATCGCAGCAGGAGCAGGTGCAGGAGCAACAACTCTCTTTCTGCCTCCAGCTTTAACTGCGGCTACAGCCTTGTTGAACCGAACGGCGGTCCATACATGGTCCAAGGCCACTTCTTCAGAACTATCAAAACCGGCGTTCCTTACGCCATCCCAACTGCACCCCCTGTTAAGGTCAGTAGCGATCTTGGAGCTGCTTTTTGGATAAGCAATCCAGAATTTACCACCTTCCTGAAGACAGGGAAGTACATCCCTTAAAATACCGTTTAATTGATTTTCGTTTACTGCAAACACCAGTGCAAAGTCGATCTTTCGGGTTTTTAACAGTGGCGTTACATTTTTGGCAAACGATAATTTGACAAATTGCTTCTCGATTGAGGAAGGGAGACCCTGGATTAACACGTTCTTTTCTTCCTGTAATTGAAGCTTTTCTAACAAATTTTGCGACATGCCGAAGGTTTTTGTAATAAGCTTTTCAGGTTATAAAAAATAGACGGGATTGCAAAGGTATGAAAAGATATGCACGTGATAAAAAATAATTTAACGATGATGCAACGTTTTGTTCATCTTGCATTGTAAGATGATAAGCATCAGTCTGTAAGCCTATAGGAAAAATTAAATACTTCCTTCGGGAACGCCCTGAAACACGCGCTGCTAAAGGCTTTTGCAGTTGCAGATCCCGGGATTAACGATGTAGGAAGTAGGATGTAAGAAGTAGGAAATACGAAATGCAGTCCTCGAAATGGCAGCATTTGTTGTACTATATAGCATTTTGATTTTATATGTCTGTTTGACAAAGACCTTGTGAGTGGTCAGTTGTGAGTGAGCTCGCGATTATTATAAATTTCTGAAAAATGGTAAACCATGCCTACGCTTGCGCGGTCAACATTCCGAACAGAGTTCTGATACCAGTCCAACTCATTGAGACCCGACAAGCGAAGCGTAGTCGGGATCCCATCATATTGAGTAAGTTCGATCTTATTCGCGAACGCAAACATGTCGGCAACCCACTCACAAACACTATTGTTTAGTAGGAATCCCACTTATTACAGTAGAATCAATGTTTACCTGCTTAAACCTATTCCCCTCCCCCTCTTCATCTCCATTCACCGCTGCCAATAGCCATTTTTGGCGGGGTTTGCCTGTCCAGGCGGTTTGTAGCACAGCTGCTCCATTATTGACCGAACCGCCAAATATTTCCAGTACTTTGCCACTGGCTTTATTTTCCATCCGCAACTCCCCTTTTTTACCATCTTCGAATAACCGCCAGAGTTGGCTGTCATTCTCTTTTGTATCTTTTATAAGTATTTGTACATTTTCTTTTGAGCCGCCCGGCACTTCCAATGCGCGGCCGCTTACCAAATTGGTGATCCGGTACCAGCCATCACCCGCATATTCAAATCGCCACCTTTGACAGGATTTTCCCTCCCAGCTTGTTTGGGTCACATAGGCTGATGGTTTGCCCGAGCAATCACGCGTATTCATTACTTTTTTACTGTTCACATTGGTAATACGGTAAACACCATTGGCAATGGTAGCAAATTGTATTTCCTTTTCAATACCGGCAGTTTGTTTCTCCTGTAACAGATCGGCATATTTATTCCAGTTCCAGTATTTACCGGGATCTGTTTGTGCATTGCCACTATAATGCTGGTGTCCTTTAATATGTAAAGACCCGGTTTGCGCATTGATTGTGTTGGTACCCAGTCCGCGGTAACAAGTCGATCCATCAATTGCATATCGTTTGCAGATGTCACGCACCAGGGATGCTGAAGCCTTATAAAGTTTATCAGTATACCATTTGTTTCCATTTTCAATAAAGCCTTCATGTTCTATGCCGATGGCGTAGCCATTGGCATTTTGTACGTGCAGCGCCATATCGCTTTCCTTTACCATTTGTGTTATTTGACCGTCAGAAGCCCGAACAATATAATGCGTGCTCATATGCGCGCCCGGGTTTTTAAACCAGGAGATCACACTGGCATAACTCCCCTGTGCGGTATGAATGACTATATGGGAAATGGCAGCGCCATTACGCCCGCTTTTATAATTATTGGCATTTGCATGTACATAAATAGCCGGGGAATAATCAGCTGCTGTTGGCGCTTTGTCTGCCACATCAGGTTGGCGGTTGGTGGTAAAAATGGGTGTATTGGGAGGCGTGAGCAGTTGATCTTTATCAACATTGATCTCAATCGCGGGCGATTGTAAGGTATGTAATAAAGGCGCCGGAAATATTTGCTCCATTTGCACTTTTACCGGCGCTCTTTTTAGCGAAGGAGTGTTTATCCCCTTCTGCAATTGATCGTATATGTCATATTTGAACAGGGCCAACGCGTATTTATTGATAGCAGAACTATCATCGGGAAATTCAGCCAGTTTTTCCAGTATACTGGAAAAGTCTTCCGTACTAATGCGAACATCTATTTGTCTGAAACTGGCTTCGCGGCTTAAGAACTTGGCAACAGACAGCACCTGTAACCGAACATCTTTTTTGTATTGATCAGGAGTAATACCGCTGTTGCTGCAAACCGTCAGCAGGTTGTTTTTAAAATATCCCTTTCCATTTTCGATCAATGCAAAAAGACCATACCGTTGCGGCATGCCGCTACAATTATCCGCATCGTGTAAGGATGGCTGTAAATTCGTAAGCCGGGAGGCCGACCAGGCCGTGGCTTCCAGCAATCCAGCTGGTATATTGGGATATCGCCAGTAGGCCTCTTCAAAATAAGTAGCCAAACCCAGTATGGGTTGTTGCGCCTCTACAGCATGTTGCAACAATATTCCTATAAGCAATACAATCAGTTTTCGCTTTCTCATATTTATCTGGTTAAGACGAATATTTTTTCGTGATGAATGTTTTTTTCGGCAATCGGCAATCAATGTCATTTAGTTAATGCTTGTTTTAAGGCATCCCCTCCTGGGAGGGCGCTTAACTAAACGACATTGAATCGGCAATCGGCAATATTAACTTGCCTATAGCCGCAAGTCAAGCAATAAAAAGGTATTGCCGATTCACGAAAAAGGCATCTAACCATGAATAAGTTTCATGATCAGTATATAATAATCTTGCTGATACGAAATGCTCTGGATTTGGATTCTTCCAACGGTCCTGCTATACTTACAACCGGAGTGGGGAAAACCCGGAAATAGTGAGTGGATCTGGCCTTAACCACGCTATTGTATAACAGCTTTTTTTTAGGGAGATGCTGTTGCTTGTTTCCTGGGTACCAAGACAAGCTATGTGCCACTTTTGCCAGATGAAATCACAAAAAGGGTTTAGTATCGGGATTGGTTATTCACATTCTTGCAGCATGTATTCAGTTATTACGGCTGCAGATGGTAAAAATACCAGGGTGGCATTATACGTTAGACCGTTGATTAGGAAGGATAAATGAATTATCATGGCCCATCCAAACATTCCAAACACGTTTGCTTAGGCCTTATTTGATTACATTTGACGGTATAAAAGCAATCTAATGACACGATACGCAAAAGGCGAATTTGAAGTTAAACTGGTTCCGCAAACAGATGAACGGGAGATCCCACTTTTGGGACGGTTATCCATCGACAAAGTTTTTCATGGCGATATAGTAGGATCCAGTCAGGGGCAAATGCTTAGCGCAAGAACAGCTGTTCCTGCTTCCGCGGGTTATGTGGCGATCGAGCGGGTAGAAGCGACTATCAATAACAAAAAGGGTTCTTTTGTATTACAACATAATGCAACTATGAGTAATGGAGAATTCATGCTGAATATTATTGTTGTACCAGATTCGGGAACAGATGAATTGACCGGCATTGCTGGCAAACTGAACATCATCATGAAAGATAAAAAGCATTTTTACGAAATGGAATATATCCTGCCGGAGTAAATTTTATTAGTTCACTTTATTCCCGGACTATATTATAAGCTTCATTTGTTATCGTTTTGCATACCCTGCAACCCTTACCTGGCGCCCCGCCTCAGCGGGGTGCCTCCCCTCCTACCTCCTACTTCTTATTTCCTTACTTCTTGCAGTGTAAAAACAAAAGGCTACCCGTTACCGGATAGCCTTTCAAATATGATTATTTCAGATTACTACTTCACAGGTTTGTAGTACTGCATCGCCTCAGGCATCATTTCCCGCAGCTTTTGAATACGGGTGTCTTCTGCCGGGTGCGTACTTAAAATTTCTGGTGGTTTTGAATCACCGGCGGCGGCCTTCATTCTTTCCCATAAAGGAATGGCTTCATTGGGATTGTAACCTGCCATGGCTGCGAAGATCAGGCCATAATGGTCAGCTTCGAGCTCCTGTTTACGGGAGAAAGGCAACAAGGCGCCTACGTTTGAACCAATACCATAAGCGCTCATCATAACAGTCTGGGCAGCAGCGCTTTTATTGGCTATAGCAACTTGCAAAGCCTGTTGTCCTATACCTGCTACTGCCTGTTGGCTCATCCGCTCATTACCATGATGCGCCAGGGCGTGGGCAATTTCATGACCCAATACTACCGCCAGGGCTGCTTCATTCTGGCTAATGGGCAATAAACCGGTATATACTACGATCTTACCACCGGGCATACACCAGGCATTCACTTCTTTTGAATCAACCAGGTTGTATTCCCATTTATAACCTTCTAATTCTGAGGTAAGGCCTTTTTGGGTATAATATTGATTGATGGCATTGGTAAGCCTTGTGCCTACCCTGCGCACCATTTCTGCATCTTTATTGGCTTTTGTGTTTACTACCTTGTTCTCTGTCAGGAACTGGGTGTATTGCTGTGCAGCCATTGATTGAATATCGGCTTCATTGTAAAGGGATAATTGGCTTCTGCCCGTGATCGCATTCTGGGAGCAGGAAGTGATGCCTGTTACCAGTACTGCAGCCATAATTGCTTTGTGCATGACTTGTTTCATTACTATGAGTGTTTACTTCAGTTTACTTTAAACAATCCTTGTACCAACCTGATCGACAAAATTATTTATACCTGCAAATTATGCGGGTTATAACTCATTCTTTAACAAACTTATAAAATGAATGCGTCACCATCAAATTAAGAAATGAGACAGTGTGTATATCCTCTTTTGAGATCTGTATTGGCTTGATGGGAATTTATTACCTCAAATAAAGGCAATAGGCAAAGGGAATACAACCTTAAACTGAAAACGGCAATCGTGAATCGGCAGACGGCAGTAAATTTTTGGCGGCGCAAGATAGTTATTAATCTCAGCAGCCAAGACTATTGCCTATTCCCCATTCACTATTGCCTATTCACCATTGCCCTAACAACTTAATGTTATGTAACAAAAAGCTACTGATTTACAACAATAGAACTTTAAATAGTGAACTGCGAATTACTGTCTTCTCCGTCTTTCTTTGCGACGATCACGGTACTTTAAAATGGGAACTTTGCTTTCACTGCCGCGTAATAAGCGGGTGATATTTTTTTGGTGTGTGAGGACCACCAGCAAGGCTACCGCAATGGCAAATGCCCGGTATAAAGGTTCTTTCTCATTGAAAATAACAAGAATAAAAACGGCAAACGCTATGCTGGCTAAGATAGAACTGAGTGATACAAAGCGAGTCAAGTATAATACCAACAGGAAAATACCTACACATAGAACAGCTACTGCAGGCTGAATGGCAAGGATCATCCCAAAGAGGGTTGCAACACCCTTTCCACCACGAAATTCGGCCCAGATTGGGAAAATATGACCCAATACAGCGGCTAAACCCAGCCCCACCATAAAATTGGTGCGGTCCCATTCATTGGCGCCACCTACGTAATAAGGAAGAAGAAAACAGAGAAGTGAAGCTGCTACGCCCTTGAGCATGTCAATGATCATGACAAATGTGCCCCAGCGGGAGCCTAAAACACGGAAAGTATTGGTAGCACCGGCATTTCCACTGCCGTATTCACGGATATCGATTCCAAAAAAAGCTTTACTAACCCAAACAGCTGTTGGAATAGAGCCGATCAAATATGCTATTACAATGAGTAAAGCCTCTTTCATTGAATAGTTGGTTGATGTTAGATGACGAAAATATGGAAAAAAAGTTAATTAATTGATAACTATCGGGTTCTTGGGGCTATTATTTTTTAAACAACAAACACATCCAATCGCCTCTCGTTTTACAATCAACAACTGATAATCCATTGTTACCAGCCGACTTTTCGATATCGGGTTTGTCCCCTATCAAAAGTCCACTCATGACTAGAACGCCGCCTAATATTAAATGTTGTTTAATTCCAGCCATATTTGCAATAAGTACGTGTTTGTTGATATTGGCTAAGATTATATCAAATGTGACTGGCATTTGCAGGCTATCTGCCTGAGAAAGAGCAATGTTTGAACAATTATTTAAAGCTATATTTTCGGCCGCATTATTAATGCTCCACTCATCGTTG
This sequence comes from Niastella soli, assembly GCF_017742245.1. Classification (GTDB taxonomy): domain Bacteria; phylum Bacteroidota; class Bacteroidia; order Chitinophagales; family Chitinophagaceae; genus Niastella; species Niastella soli. Next base: position 211,185 of record NZ_JAGHKO010000024.1, on the reverse strand, counting down.
TCAATGGCGGTAACGGAAGCCGCTCCCAGGCGCTCAGCCAAAATGGCCAGCACCCCTGTTCCGGTGCCAAAGTCCAGCACGTTCTTGCCGGGAAAGGACAATTGCTGCATACTCTCGATCATCAGGTGCGTGGTAGCATGATGACCGGTGCCAAAGCTCATTTTAGGCGTGATGATTATTTCATGCTGTACATTTTGTAACGGTTCATGAAAATGGGCCCGGATACCGCAGAAATCCCCAATAATAACCGGTTGAAAATTCTGTTCCCATTCTGCATTCCAGTTGCGGGGCGCTATCACTTCTTTGCTGATAACGGTACCCGATTCAGCAACCAGGTTATAGATGGCTGTTTCGTCATACTTGTCTTCAGGAATGTAACCGGAGATATAATTAAACCCTTCTTCAAAACCTTCAAACCCCAGCTCGCTCAATTGCGCAACCAGTATTTCCTGCTGTTCTTTTGTTACCGGTTGGAATTTTATATGGATATAGTTCTGCATGATTTAAAATTAAGAGGCAGACCTGTAAGGTGCGCCTTTTGAGTTTGCATTTGTAGCGGGTTTATGCGCTCCTGAGAGGTCCTGCTTAATGAGCCTGCCCCGCCTTGCGGGGGGCTGCTGAACCTCTCGTAATCACAATTTGCCGAAGCAGACCTTACAGGTCAGCTCTTGTTAAAAAATAAAAAAAGGCCTGCAATTTTCACTACAGGCCTTCTTTTTATTCAAATGAAATATAATAATCCTTAGGCAGGATTCTCAGGTCTCTTTCCTTCTGGTTTTGGCATCAGGATCTTACGGCTCAGTTTGAACTTGCCGGTTTTGTGATCGATACCTATCAGTTTCACTTTCACTACATCGCCTTCTTTCAACACACCTTCCATAGTTTCCAGGCGCTTCCAGCTGATCTCACTGATGTGTAACAACCCTTGTTTGCCAGGCAGGAACTCAACGAATGCGCCGAATTCTTTAATGCCTTTTACAGTGGCTTCGTATACTGAACCTACTTCAGGAACGGCTACGATACCTTTGATCCAGGCAACTGCTTTTTCCAAACCTTCTTTGGCCGGACTAAACACGCTCACCTCACCATAGTTACCAATTTCTTCGATATTGATAGTAGTGCCGGTTTCGCGTTGAATTTCCTGAATGATCTTACCCTGGGGTCCGATCACCGCACCAATAAATTCTTTATCGATGAACAGTTTTTCCATTCTCGGTGCATGTGGTTTCACCTCAGAACGAGCCTCAGGTGTACACTCATACATGGCATCCAGAATGTGCAAGCGGCCTTTGCGGGCTTGTTCCAGCGCTTCGCGCATGGTGCTCATAGCCAAACCGTCGATCTTGATATCCATTTGTACACCGCAAATCCCATCGCGGGTACCGGTTACTTTAAAGTCCATATCACCCAGGTGATCTTCATCACCGAGGATGTCGGTAAGGATGGCATATTTACCATCGGTGCCGCGGGTGATCAAACCCATTGCCACACCACTCACGTGTTTAGGAAAGGGTACCCCTGCATCCATCAACGCCAGTGAACCTGCGCACACTGTAGCCATTGAAGAAGAACCGTTTGATTCCAGGATATCACTTACAATACGAACTGTGTAAGGATATTCGTTGCCCGGCATCATTTTTTTCAACGAACGCATGGCCAGGTTACCGTGACCAACTTCGCGGCGGCCGGGGGCGCGCATCATTTTCACTTCACCGGTTGAGAATGGCGGGAAGTTATAGTGTAAAATGAATTTGGTATAATCAGAAACAGCGGCGCTTTCAATCAGCAACTCGTCTAAAGGAGTACCTAAAGTAACAGTTGTAAGCGATTGAGTTTCACCACGTGTGAATAATGCTGAACCGTGGGGAGAAGGCAAAATATCGATCTCCATGTTCAACGGACGAACCTGGTCGAGCTGGCGGCCATCGAGACGGATACGATCGTCGAGGATCATATTACGCACTACTTCCCATTGCAGGTCGTCGTAGTATTTTTTAGCCTGTTTCTTCACCGTATCATCCGCTTCTTCGCCCAGACTGGCAATCAATTCCTCTTTTAATGTATCGTAAGCATCACTTCTGTCATGTTTGGCAGAAGCAGAACGGGAGATCTGATAGATCTTATCTTTTGCAAAATCGGCCACTTTTTGTTGCAGCTCGGTGTTTTGCTCAGGTTTGGTATAATCCCTTTTACCAGCTACTCCAACTTTGGCACGAAGCTCCTGCTGTGCTTTAATTTGCTGGCGAATGGCTTCGTGGGCTATTTCCAGGGCTTTTACCAGGTCTTCCTCAGCACACTCATCGCCTTCCCCTTCCACCATCATCAGGTTCTTTTCGGTAGCGCCAATGATGAAATCCATATCGGCTTTAGCCAGTTCAGTACGGCTGGGGTTAACAACAAATTGTCCTTCTATGCGGGCAATCCGCACTTCAGAAATAATTTCTTTAATAGGAACATCCGAAACAGCCAGCGCTGCAGAAGCCGCTAAACAGGCCAATGCATCGGGCATTACTTCTTTATCGCTTGAAATAAGCGTTATAAGCACCTGAACATCACACAGATAATCTTCAGGAAAAAGTGGACGTAACGCACGGTCGATCAACCGGCTAATAAGTACTTCATAATCGCTCAGTCTGCCTTCGCGTTTGAAGAATGAACCGGGGATACGGCCGGCAGATGCAAATTTTTCATTGTAATCCACTACCAGTGGGAAGAAGCTTTGTCCTTCTTTGGGCTCTTTATTGGCAACAACGGTAGCCAATATTATACAGTTGCCCTGGCGAACGGTAACGGCACCATCAGCCTGACGAGCCAGGCGGCCGGTTTCAATAGAAACCTCGCGTCCGCCCCCTATATCAAAAGTTACGCTAATTGGTTGAGAGAGCATAATGTAAAATGTAGTTTAATGGTCGCTATCACATCCTGCAAGTAGGTGGGAATAAGCGCGGATAGTAATCAGCAACCGGTTATTAAAGCAACCTGGGATTGAAAAAGTATAATAAAAACAACTATTCCCAACCGGAAAACAGTTGGGAATAGTTTGTTATTATAATATACACTTATTTTCTGATACCAAGTTTTTCAATTAATGCACGGTAACCTTGCAAGTTGTGTTTGCTCAGGTACGTGAGCAGGCGTTTACGCTGACCCACCAGTTGCATCAAACCACGGTGAGTAGAGAAATCCTTTTTGTTTTGTTGCAGGTGTGAAGAAATGCTGTTGATACGTTCTGTCAACAGAGCAATTTGTCCTTCAGTAGAACCTGTGTTTGTAGCAGCTCCACCATATTGTGCAAATACGCTCGAAATTTTCTCTTTAGTTAAATAAGGCATCTCAATTTTTTTAAAAACATCCAATAATTATCTTCTTATAATTGGCGGCAAAGGTATATAATAAATTCTATTTTAGTGGATAGTATGGGGACATTTTTTTTAAAAAAGCAGCTTGGGGTTATAATAATTCAGTTTGTTGTTTATCGGTTGAGGTTTGTAGTTGCCTCATTTTCAAATAATAATTAAGATTTACAGCTTGTCGATTAGAGTTTGTTATTGACCTCATTTCAGAATGCATAATTAATTGTAGCCGTCCTTATTTGCATAAAATTCAAACAGTTGCCTTATTTTGAGGTCGAAATTTATCATGAACTCCGAAAATCAACGAAACAAAAAACTTCTGTGGTATTTTGAAGCAAGGAATTAGTTATGAATCCCGAAAATAAACAACCACAAACCAAAGACTACAAACCACAAACTGCAACAGCTTAACTATCAGCTACTAAACCCAGATGAAGCACCTAATATTCGCCGTTACCAACGATCTAAATTATGACCAACGGATGATACGGATCTGTACATCCCTGGCCGAAGCTGGCTATTCCGTAACCCTCATAGGCCGGCGTGGTGCTAAATCCCCGCCCCTGCTTAACCGCCCTTTTCGGCAAAAAAGACTGTTTTGCTTTCTCCGCACCGGCAAATTAAGCTACATCGAATACAACCTGCGGTTATTTTTTTATTTATTGTTCCTTAAAGCCGATGGGGTTTGTGCCATCGATCTCGATACCATCCTTCCTTTTTATTTTATTTCCAAACTAAAAGGCATCCCCCGTGTTTATGACGCGCATGAACTGTTTTGTGAAATGAAGGAAGTGGTGACGCGACCCGGGGTTTATAAAATATGGAAATGGGTTGAGCGCTATACCGTACCCAAATTCAAACATGGGTATACGGTAAACGATGCCATTGCGAAAGAATTCAATAAAATGTACGGTGTACAATATGAGGTGGTCCGTAATGTGCCCGTATTACGACCGCTTGCCATTCCTGCTAAACCGGAACGATATATTATATACCAGGGCGCGGTAAATGAAGGCCGCAGTTTTGAGACCCTGATCCCAGCTATGCAATTCGTGAACGCCCGGCTTATTATTTGTGGTGACGGCAATTTTATGAGCCAGGCCAATGAACTCGTAAAAGAACATGGATTAGCGGACAAAGTTGTTTTTAAAGGAAGAGTATTACCTGAAGAACTACAGCAATATACCTTGAAAGCCTGGGCGGGTGTTACCCTTTTTGAAAATAACGGGATGAATAATTACCATTCCCTCGGCAACCGGTTCTTCGACTATATGCATGCCGGTTTGCCACAACTGTGTGTGAAATATCCGGCTTACGAAGAAATAAACAATAAGTACAATATTGCTGTTCTAACTAGTGACCTGCGGCCGGAATCGCTGGCCGAACGGTTAAATGAACTATTAGATAACAAAAATTTATATTATCAATTGCAACAAAATTGTAAACAGGCACGCGAAGCCATCAACTGGCAGCAGGAAGAGAAAAAGTTATTAGCGTTCTATAAAAATATTTTCTAGCCAGTGGAAAAACATTTACATATCATTTCTTTCGACGTACCCTACCCCGTTGATCATGGTGGCTATTTTGACCTGTTTTACAAACTGGTAGCACTTCATCAGCAGGGCATCCGTATCCATTTACATTGTTTTGAACACAAACGGGCACAACAGAGCGAACTGGAACAATATTGTGCCGAAGTACAATATTATCCGCGCCAGTGCGGACATAAAGGTTTCTCCCATAAACTGCCTTATATAGTGGCTTCCCGCACCAATGCCACACTGGAAGACCGGTTATTAAAAGACAGTTATCCGATCTTACTGGAAGGTGTACACTGTACATACTTGTTACAGGATGAGCGGTTCAATAACCGAAAAATGATCATCCGGCTGCATAATGTAGAATATAAGTATTATAAACAGCTGTTCCGTAACAGTAACTCCCTGTTCCACAAAATGTATTACCTGAACGAGAGCAGGCTGTTGAAACAATACGAAGGATCTATTGCCAACAAAGGGTTAATTCTGGCTGTAAATGATCTGGACACGAATACCTACCGCAAGGAATTTGGCGCCCAACAGGTAGCTACCCTGCCCGTATTCCTGCCCTTTACTGAAATTTCGGCCCCGGAAGGCGTGGGTTGTTTTTGTTTGTACCACGGGAACCTGTCAGTGAATGAAAATGAAGAGGCGGCCATCTGGTTAATGAAAAAGGTGTTTAACGACCTGCGGATCCCATTGGTCATTGCCGGTAAATCTCCCTCTCCCCGATTGCAACGTATTGCTAGAAAAACAAAGAATGCCTGTGTGGTAGCTGATCCTTCTGAGCAGGAAATGCAGGACATGATCGGAAAGGCGCAGATAAACATCCTTCCCTCATTTAATGTCACCGGCGTAAAGCTGAAATTATTGAACGCCTTGTTCAATGGGCGTCACTGTCTGGTAAATGAAGCCACGGTGCAAAGCACCGGATTGGAATCGGCCTGTCATATCGGGACAAATGCCACGGCATTTAAAAGCCAGATCGTACAATTGTACCGGCAGCCGTTTGCAGAAGAAGAGATCCGTTTGCGAAAGACATTACTGCTTTCCACATTCGATAACAAACGGAATGCCCAGCGTCTTATTCAATGGATATTTTAGCGTTGTCTATAACCCGGCCTCTTTCGGTACGCACCGTACGGGCTGGGTATTTATTGATAACGATATAATCGTGGGTAGCCATTACAATAGCGGTACCATAATCGCGTGAAATATGGAACAACAGCTGCATGATCTCATCGGAGGTTTCGGGATCGAGATTACCGGTGGGCTCATCAGCCAGGATCAGTTTGGGTGAATTGAGCAGGGCGCGGGCAATATCAATGCGTTGTTGTTCGCCACCGCTTAGCTCAAAAGGCATTTTAAAACCTTTGGCTTTCAGGCCAACTTTATCCAATACATCGATGATCTTTTCGTCCATCAGCTTTTCGTCCTTCCAGCCGGTGGCCCGCAGTACAAAGCGGAGGTTGTCGTTTACATTACGGTCGGTGAGCAGTTGAAAATCCTGAAATACCACGCCCAGATTACGGCGCAGGAACGGTACTTTTTTCCAGTCCATATCCCGCAGGTTAAAACCCACCACGGTGCCGTCGCCCTCTTTGAGACGAAGGTCGCCATACATGGTCTTTAACAGGCTGCTTTTACCGGTCCCGGTTTTACCAACCAGGTACACGAACTCTCCCTTTTGAACCCTGAAGTTTACATCCTGTAAAACCAGGTTATTTCCCTGATAGATATTTACGTGCTGTAGGTCAATGATATTCTCCTGCATACTGATCCATTAAGTTGTAACAAAAATAAGCAATTCAAGCCAGTTTGGCGGTCATTAAAATGGCGCAAACGTCCGCTTGTGCCATAATAGGATTCGAAAAAATACCATCCCAATGATCCCAAACATCCCATAAATCCCAGTTCAGACAACATCCCTTTCCCAAAAATCCCATTCATCCCATCTATCCCGGTTCAGACGATTTTCCGCATCGCGTAACCCGTTTTCCGCTTTCGGCACAAGCAGGCACCGGTTCTTTATTTCCTTTGCAAAAATTAATTCCATAACGTGAAAAGATTTTACATACTCGGGCTTTTAGCCTTTTTTATAATTAACCAAGCTACCGCACAAACCAACAACCTTTCCGCACCTGCCACCAATGCCAGCGAAACGCCGGAAGATAAAGAGACCGGCATTGTAAAAGGCACTATTCAAACAACTGATAACCAGCCTGCTGCTTTTGTTACAGTGACTTTGAAAGATGCTAACCGCGCTACTTATACCGACGAATACGGCAACTTTACCATAAAAAATATCAAGCCAGGCCAATATGTAGTAAAGGTCACCATGACCGGATTACAATCTAAAGAAGAAACGATTGTAGTAAAGGCCAATGAAGCCCTTGTAATAAATTTCACCCTGGCAGAAGACCACCGGCAACTGGAAGAAATTGTGGTGACTTCCCATAAAGGGTTAAATGATCAACCGGTTAATCTGGGAAAGATCAGCATGAACCCGATGGACGTTCCCCAGGCTCTGAGCGTTATTGGCCAGGGTATGATCCGCGAACAGCAGGCATTAAAGCTGAGCGATGTGATCCGGAACGTAAACGGCGTGTACCTCACCACTACCCGCGGAAATGTACAGGAAAGTTTTGGCGCCCGCGGTTACAGCCTGGGAAGTACGAATTTGTTTAAAAACGGGTTCCGCATCAACTCCGGTGTGATCCCCGAAATGAGCTCCCTGGAGAAAGTAGAGGTATTGAAAGGAAGCGGTGCCATTCTGTACGGACAGGTAGCACCCGGTGGCGTGGTGAATATGGTCACCAAACAACCTAAATTCAATTTTGGCGGTGAAGTATCGATGGGGATTGGCAGTTATGATCTGTACAAACCAGCTTTTGATATTTACGGACCTATTTCAAAATCAATTGCCTATCGCGTAAATGGCACCTATGTGAAGGCCAATAGCTTCCGCGACCAGGTAAATTCCGAGCGTTACTATATAAACCCATCGCTGTTGTTCAAACTGGGCAAACGTACCGAACTGATCGCAGAGGGCGATTACCTGAATGATAAATTCACGCCCGATTTCGGGATTGGTTCACTCGATGGTAAAACGATACCGAATGTGCCGCGCTCAAGCTTTTTCGGCACCCCCTGGCAGTACAATAAAACACAACAAGCTACCAGCACGCTTACGGTAAGACACCAGTTGAACAACAACTGGAAGCTCAATGGTTCTTTTTCGTACCAGAACTATTACAGAGATTATTTTGCCGTAGAACGGGTACAGGCTGATGCTACCGGCAAATGGGGCCGGCCACTGGGCAAGATCAACACCAAAGAAAAGTTTTATGCAGGCCAGGTAAACCTGATCGGCAAAGTAAATACAGGTAAGCTGGAACACAATTTGCTCGTTGGGATGGATGCGGACCGTTCCGTTACAAAAGATTATAACTATACCTTCCCGGCCATGAATGGCTTCCCTTCCGGCACTTATGACACCATCAACATTCTTGACCCGCTGAAATATACCGGGCGCACTGATCTGCCGGATTATACAGCCATCAGAAGAAGAAATGCACCCATAAACCGTATCGGTGGGTATGTACAGGACCTGATAAAGATCTCTGACAAGTTCAATGTACTGGCCGGTGTAAGATTCGCGTATGTGGAAACCCGGGGAATTGATTCAATCAGTCTGATCGACGATAAAAAAGTAACCGGAAAAACCCGGTATGACAACGCCTGGTCACCACGTCTGGGTCTGGTGTATAAACCATTCAGCACTACGTCTGTATTTGTAAGTTATTCCAATTCGTTTACTACCAATACCGGTGCAGACATCTACGGAAAGGCCATCAAACCGTCATTGATAGATCAATATGAAGTAGGTGTAAAGAACCAATTCCTGAATGGCTTGTTATCTGCCAATGTAACCCTTTATCGTATTAACAATAACAACCTGGCCCAAGCGGCCCCTTACAAATTAGATGGATCAGTTAACACCGATCCCAATGTTAAATTAATAGGAGGCGCCACCATCAGTGATGGTGTAGAAGTAGACCTGGCCGCATCACCCATCCACGGGCTGAACATCACTGCCGGTTATAGCTATAACTACATGCGGTATACTAAAACCGACACTTCTATAGGCAGCTTTAAAAGCGGTGAGCGTTTGGTAAACAACCCTGCTCATACAGCCAATGGAAGTATCTTTTATACTTTTAGCAAGGGCCGTCTCGAAGGATTCAAAATAGGTACCACCATCGTTTATCTGGGCGACCGTTTTGGTGGCTGGAATTCCGATGTGATCAGAGACAAAAACACCCCTTACCTCGTTTATACCTACCGCGACCGGATGATCCCGGTAAGCGGGTATACAACAATTGATGTTACAGCTGGTTATACCTTTAGAAAGCATATCACAGTATTGGCCAAGGTGTCAAACCTGACCAATACCTACAACGTGAGTGTGCATGAAAACTACAGTGTGAATCCTATAGCACCTACCCAGTTTTCAGCCACAGTGAGTTATAAGTTCTAATACTCCCGAGGTCATGCATATAGTGGGCCCTGACGGTAACGTCGGGGCTTTTTTTGTGTTAGAGAGTAAAAAGGTTAATTTGGCACGATGGAATTTATAGAAAATGCCTCGGAAAAGTATAGGAAATACTTACTGGAAATCACCTATGATAATCAATGCTATTATACAGTAAGTGGACTAGATCTGGAAGATGAGGAAAAAGATAAATTGCTGATTAATTCGAAAAAACAACTAGTTCTTTTTTCGGACGTTGCAAGTCTGTTAAAGGCAATTAAAAATGGTGATTATTATTTTGATAAGAATAATATTCAAAAATGGGAGGCAGCGTTTTCTTCATCTGATGGACCTTATGCAGCAATAGACTTTGATATCCTGGGAAAACCAGCTATTGATTTTACTGATCCGGCTACATTAATATCGATTCATCTTACTATAGGCATTTTAAGCGATTTTGCAATCCAGGTAGATGATAAATTGCTGTTAGCACGTCTGTACCAAAGCATAATCGAGGAGTTTAAAGATAGTGTAATGGATTATGCAATATGGAAGACAACAGAAGATATAGCCATAGCATTTAACCGAAATTTATTTTTGGGTATTTTAAACGAACTTTATTTTTCATTAAAAGAAGGAATGATAACGGTGGTATAGTTGCGTTCTTTCCCGATTTTTTCTTCAAGAATTACGGAAAATAATGTAGGAGTAACAATGCTGTTGTTAGTTTTTTACTGGATCAGGTGATACCATACCACAATCATTGGCGTTATAATCTTCAAAAATTTTATTTAAATAATTATCGTCTTTTTCAATGGCCTTGCGGATTTTGGCAGGGCTCAAGTTTATTTTTTCAACTGCTTTCCGGCAATCACCTACAAACTGCAGTATATCTTTCTGGGTGGTTATCTTCACCAACTCGCCGATCTCTCCCTTTTGAACATAATGGAAACACTCAACATAAGTCGCAGTGAAATTTTTCGTAGCCATATACTTGTTTGATATTGACTCTTCTACATAAACATTCAGTTTTCCATGTATGATCCTTTTTGCAAACTTGCCACCAATTCTTCCATAATACACTCCTTTTGCCTGGTATCCCCTCACCTCCGGGGTATTAAATGTCTGGTTGTCAATTGTGATCTTTTGTTTTAAAATAACCCCATATTGGTAGGTTATCTTATCGCCATATACTTTTGTTCCATCATTTTTCAATATGAAATTTCTGCTATTCACGCTATCCACTGGCGCAGCCTGGTTATTGAACGTCTCACATTTTAATTTGTATACATTACAGCCAACTGCAAGCATTAAAAAGGCAAACAGGGTTAAAAGGAAAAAGAGTTTTTTCATTGACTGACTTAGGGTTGAGCTGGTTAACAATTCAATATTTGGGTTTTCGAAGGCATCGAATAGACAAGCCACAAAAAAACCACTTTTATCAAGTGGCTTCCAAATCAAATATAATCGTTTACGGGTACTGTTTCGTAAATATTGTAAGATTATTTTTCACTGGATCATGTCTCTATACCGGCTTTTCACGCTATGATATAGCCGGTTATTTGTTTATCTTTGCTTCAATTCCAGAGCATTAATAATTATAAACAAATAATGTCAGAACAATTATACTTTTTTAAATTCAATAAGGAAATTGCAAGAACTAAACTATCTACTTTGATCAAAGAGGAAGATAATTTTTCCTACAAACAATACCTCATTGAAAACAACAGCAAATATGAAAAGGATTTGCAGTTCGATAATATAATAAACAAGATAGAAGAAAATATTGAACTGCTATCAACCGAGGAACTCTGGAGCTTGTATCTTTGGTTTTCTGAAAGAACTGAAAATGGAACGCGTAAGGAAATGCGCAATTATGGTTTAGATCTATTCTTTGAGCTCCATTCTAAAACACCCGTAAGAAATTTTCATGCCTTATTATGGGATTACGAATTTTTATCAAATCAGGATATTGAATATAGCTGCGGGTCGGATGAGTTAATAGGTTTTTTAAATTATATCATTTGCTATTCTGGCGAGTTGATGATCTTTCTGAACAAGTATTACTATAAAAGCCATGAGACTGATGAGGAAACTTTAAGAATAGAACAACTAATTTCCGATATCAATTCAACCTCCAATAGCTACTTTCATATTTTGGCATTATTAGAACTCGAAAACTCAACGGAGTTTAATAAGGAAACTATGCAATTGGTTCCTAAATTGATTGAATTTCGTCAAGCCAACCAAAATAAATCTTATACGCTGCCTGTGGAATTACATGAAGCTGAAGAAAGAGAAAGTAAAATTATCAATCTTGCCTATTTACTATACTTAGTTTTAGGCCTTAAAGAGGAAATTGAGAATTATGATGGGAAGATCATAAGATTACATTCGGTTTAAAATCGCATAATGGATCTGGTAGTCCATTATTACGCTGACTTCACGGGGCCTACTCATTGGCTCCCCTACTCGGCCCTTAAGCTCTTTACGGGGTTTGCCTTTGCGGCTCTTATGGCTTGAAAACTCACTGTGATCATTGCGATCAATAACACGATCAGTCCGGCCAACAGGAATATGGTAAAGCTCATGTGTATACGGTAAGCAAAATCCTGTAACCATTTGTTCATGGCATACCAGCCAATGGGTGAGCCAATGATAATGGAAATGGCTACCAGCTTTACAAAATCGCCGGAGAACATGTTAATGATCTTACTGGTACTGGCGCCGATCACTTTACGAACGGCGATCTCTTTATTCCGTTGCTCAGCAGCATAAGCACTCAGTCCGAACAATCCCAAACAGGCAATCAGGATCGATAATAGGCTAAATGAAATGAATAACTGCTTCATCTGCTCCTCAGTACGATAGGTTGCGTCAAAATCATCATCCATAAATGAATAGGTGAATTGTGCGGAGTGGTTGGAAAACTGTTCCCATTTATCTTTTACCTGTGCCATAAGAACAGGCAGGTTGGTGCTGTTGATCTGCAATGTTACAGCGCCCTTATTATGTTCATTCACCAAAGCCAGCGGCTTTACATCATTGCGTAAGGAGCTATAATTGAAATCCTTTACCACACCTACAATATGATAGGCCTGTACCCCAAAGCTGGACCTGTAAACGGTTTTATTCAACGGCTCATTAAAGCCCATCTTTTTTATGAAGGCTTCATTTACAACGATGGCCATGGAATCAGAGGCCAGTTGCCTTGAAAAATTACGACCGTTTACCAATTGCATACCCATCGTTTTTAAATAGTCTTCATCAACAGGCCAAAATTCAGTAAGCACATCCTGTTTTATATCAATGGGCAGCTGGGGAAACAGTCCTGTTATGTTTCTTTCTTTACCCGTAGGTAAAAAACCTGAGATGGTTACATTCTGAACACCCGGCAATTCTTTTAACTCTTGCTTGAAGTTCTCAACACTATTGCCTAAGCGACTGGCATTTTTGATCACCAGCATCTGGCTTTTGTTAAACCCGGTATCTCTGTTTTGCATATAGCTAAGCTGGTTATAAACTACCAACGTGCCTATGATCAGAAAAATGGATACTGAAAATTGAAACACTACCAAGAAGTTCCGTAAATAACTTCTTTTAAACCCGCCAGCCAGCCGGCCTTTCAACACCAGTATCGGTTTGAAGGCCGATAAATACAATGCTGGATAGATCCCGGCCAGGCAACCCACCACCAATGTGATCAATAATAAAACAGGGACCGCCGATAACAAGGTATTGGTGGTGATCTGAAGCTGCCTGCCGGCAAGCTGGTTGAAGAAGGGTAACATCAACCGCGCCATTAACATAGCCAGAATGGTAGAGGCGAATGCTACCAATATTGATTCTGTCAGGAACTGACCTATCAAACTCCACCGGGAAGAGCCGATCACTTTACGCACACCCACTTCCTTAGCCCTGTTGGCAGATCGTGCCGTTGACAGGTTTATGAAATTGATACAGGCGACCAGCAGGATAAAAAAGGCGATCACAGAAAAAATAGTAACATACATGATATCACCACCCTTATCCAATTCATATAGACTTGTTGAACGTAGGTGGATATTCAAAAGGGGCATTAAAACAACAGTAAGATAATTGCCATCGGCGGTTATGGACGCGGGGTAATGTTTTAATTCGATATCCCGTATCGCTGCTTCCAGCTTCGGGATGTTCGTTCCTGGCTTTAACAATACATAATTGTGAATACCGCTGTACCCCCAGCCATTCACCTGGCTCTCGGGTAACGAAGAAAATGACAAAAAGAAATCGTAGTTGAAATGTGACTGGGAAGGAACGTCTTTAATTACGCCTGTAATGGTGTATAAACTTGTATCGTTGATCGTAATGGCCTGGCCGATTACATTGGTGCGATTAAAGTATTTCCGGGCTGTACTTTCCGTGATCACAGCTGTAAAAGGCTCTGATAAAGAATTGGCCGTACCCTCTATCATGGGCAATGTAAAAATATCAAACAGCTCCGGGCCGGTATACACGATCTTATTTTCTTCTATCACTTCATCGTCTTTTTTTACAAAGAACTTCTTTGGCGAAAGAAACAAACTCGACACCGGTACCAGGCGGGCGGTCTTTTCAATTTCAGGCAACACCTGTAAAGCTTCTTTCAGCGGTTTTTCCGACGATGCATAAGAGGCTTCGTTCCCGTTTAATTTTACATGCGAAGTAATGCGGTAGATAAGATTGGCATTTACATTGTATTTATCATAACCCAGTTCATACTGCACATACAGCATGATCAACATACAGGCTGCAATACCAGCAGACAGACCAATGATATTGATCATGCTAAACCCCGGGTTATTCCTGAGCGATCTTAACGCAGTTTTGAAATAGATTGGGAACATAGTTGGCAACTTTGTTACTTCTTAATTAAACAACATGCCAACTATTATTCACTTGATTATCAAACAAATAAACATAGAGTCAGGGGACCGGGTGTCCGGTTTTGATACGGCCTTGTACGCATTTAGATACAATCGTTTCAGCGTGAGTTTGTCCCGCGCATCGACTTTTCTGCGAGCTCCGATGGCGAACCTTACAAGTTTTTTTTAATTAAATGTCTACCTGTACTGCAGCGGCGTCTGATTCGTCTTATTCTTAAACAATTTATTAAATGACTGCGGGTATTCGAAACCAAAACGATAAGCGATCTCGCTTACAGACATGTTGGTAGTTGTCAGCATTTCCTTGGCCTTTTCAATCATCTTCTCATGAATTTGCTGTTGAGCAGTAAGGCCGGTCAGCGAACGAAGCATATCGCTAAAGTAACCGGCTGATAAATTGAATTGTTTCGCCAGGTATTCAACAGTAGGAAGACTCTCCTGTCGCCATTCATAAATATACCCTGGAAAGGGAAAGACCGTGTTGGTTCAGGTGTGGCCTCTACCCCAAACTTAGTTCATTGGATTTACAGGTAACACCCTTCCGATCCTTACTGCATCAAACCTATAGGGAGAAGGGATGTGATCTTCTACGATGTCGTCCGATGCAAGCTGCAGATAATCGTCAATATATGCCTGCACCTGCTCTTTCCCGGCAAAAAGCCCATTATCATTGATCCATGGAACCCACTTTCTAAAATGATCCGGCTTTAAAAAAATCCCGTTCAGGATCAAAGAACCGTTGCCGAACGAAAGTATATCGTATCCCAACCACTCGATCTCTGCAGGATCGATATCCACCGTTCCTTTGATCTCACTTATGATATCTGACCGGATCGCGATCAATTCGCTCAGATCATTTTCCCCCCGTACATATTGCAATATTATTTTTGCTTCTTCAAGATCCCTGATCAATTCCACGAACAACAGATCGTTTGATTCCTCATGGTTCTTTTTTATTATTATATGCAGGTCCGGAGGCAATTTTTTCTTAATATAGTCTTCGTCGATATCATACAGGTGCGCTCTTTCCATTCCACGGTACTCTTTAGCCCCTACTCTGAATAATCTTTTATATGGTTCTACCGTATCCATAGTACCAGACTTCCTAAGCACCAGGAATCCATTCACCTTTTCCGACATAGGCATGATCTCTTTACCTAAAGTTAGAGAATAAAGGGAATATGGTCACTTTTTCCGACACCCGGCATATGAAAATGAGGGCCTCCGATCCAGTGATTATTTATCGGTGCCTTGTCGCGAGCGCTGACGCGGAATCCCGGAGAACCAACTTCAGTCGCTAAGCCTATTATACCTGTAATTGCTCGGACCGTTACACCCGAACGACGTGGCTGCTAATCTGGGATGGTACGAACGCCATATCATGCCTGAAAACATCCGAATGCAGGGACTCAATGGTGGAACCGGAGGTTATGGCGCTTCCATGCTGGTTAACCGAAAGGGTAATTGCGCTATTGTAGTTTTATCAAATATATCGCCAGGGCGGTATATGGAATTGATTTACCCGCTTGCAAAAGAATTGCTCGTATGCAGTTCTACCGCGCCATGATTGGCAAGTCCGTAGGTTTTACTAAAAACCATTAGTTTATTTTTTATATTGCACTATTGAATTATAACTTTCCTTTGAAGCCTTTGATTGCCCGATACAAAATCAACTACATAAACACCTGATGTCAGGTTCTTCTTTTGCAATTGAAAGTATTGCTGAACACCTTTTACCACATAACCAGTATAAATTGTAGAGACCTGTCTTCCCTGTATATCTAAAACACGAACTTTTAGCAACCCATTACGCTCAGACACATATTTTATGTTCACAACCTGATTGGCTGGATTCGGGTATAGATTAATTGAATTAAGTTCCCTGGCAGAAGAATCAATTTGAAGGGAAACATTCGAAGCATACCTTGCCCCGATGCCCACGAACGAAAATTCCCATTGTTGTGCATAATTCTCGTTACTTTGGTATAGCTGAACGTTGGTACCATTACCAGTGCCGGCACCAGCCACATCCAATCGCATACCGTAAGCATGCTCGGGGGCTAGTTCAAAATGCAAACCGGATTTATCAATGATTCGCCACCGCTGTTTTCTTAAAATATCTGCTGTCCATATTTGAACATTGGTACCATTACTATTACTTGTGTCACCGCCTACCACATCCATTCGCCTGGTTGTACCACATTGAGGAATTAACTCAAAATATCCACCCGAAACAGATTTGACTTGCCATTGTTGTGCACTATTTCCATTAGCCTGATATATCTGGACATTGGTTCCATCTGCATTAACTGCTCCGGCAACATCCAATCTCATTCCCCATGCATGTCGCGGTATTAACTCATATACAGCATTGGCTTGCGGATAAAAAGTGGTTAACCCTGATTTACCCAACCTGTAAATGCGGTAGCCCCAAAGATTACCGCTACCTATAAAGGACCTTGTAAAGGAAAGTACGTAATCGCTTGCCCCACCGATAAGGCCGCCATATTGATCAGTAAGAAAACCTGCATTATGATTTCTATCACCGCCTGTGTTAATGGGACTTACCTGGCCATCAACAGTCCACGTGCCTGAATTGTTCCAAATATTACCACCGGCCGTATATGCTACCTGCAACTGTGTAGAGACAAAATTTGGGTCGTATACATCAGTGGACTCTCTTTCCCTGATCACATACATTCTGTCAGTGGTCCCGTCATAAGCAAATGTGGCATCGTGAAAAACAACAGGCGAAACATTATTATCTCTGGAAGTGAGACCATTCGTAAAGAGCGTATATTCTGTGCCAAGTGAAGGTGAAGACATGTTTGAAATATTGATATCTCTTCTGATTATCCCCGTTTCGGTAGCGTCTCCTTTGGTATAAAAAAGCAACAGTCTTCCCAATCCATCAACGCATGTTGCGCTGGACTGGCCTACCCCCCAATTATTGGTGCCGGAAAAACTAATGAATGGATTCCCGCCCCATTTCACCCATGGGCCTTCCGGGCTATCGGCAAATGCAATTCCAATTTGATTATGGTTACCGTCAAGCTGATCACAACCCAAATAAAACATTACCCACGAGTAAGTGTGTTGGTTATAGCTAAAGGACCCCTGCTTGACATCCGGATCACAAGTATGTTTTGAATCCCATCCTGATGCAGATGGAGTTAAGGCAATTTGCTGGCTTCCCCATGTCCAGGTGGAGCCGGAACGTGTAGCCTTTCTCCAATAGATAAAATCCGTAATTTGATTACTCGTACTATTCTTACAATAATACATGTATCTCACAGTAGATGAAGTCTGAATATAAGATGGGCAATAATTATAAAAATTCCCTGGATCATCATTGAATTCCAATTCAGCAGATTGCCCTATTGAATTGGCACTTGCAAGCAACGCCGCAATAAAAAAGTAAAAAATTTTGCATTTCATAGTTTTCGTTTTGATCGTCCTTACAGGTAGTTTATTGCCTAAAAAATAAGCAACGATAAGTAGAATAATATTAATAATAAGAAGTAATATAATTATCAGAATCATTAAAGTGTATTTAAAATAGCCGCCAGCGAGCAGTATTGCTGGATGGCAACAAAATAAATATTTTTCAGGCAGATACAACCATCCCCAGATTATTTCATGGCACATTTGCAGACCAAGACAAACACCTATAGCTTCCTGGAATGGATGTGGCTAATAACGGATAGAAATTCCATTACCGAGGAGAGTATTTCAGAAAGTGATAAAAATAAACAAGGCAGCGTTTCTGCTGAACCGGCATCTGAATGTTTAGTTGATATTCAGAGATTAGCCTTTTGATAATTTATAAGCTTTATTTGCGCTACCCCGGTGACAAAACAGATTATCAGATATTCCTATATTGTTTAGGCCGCATCCCGGAGACCAGTACAAAAGTTCTGGTAAAATGAGCCTGGTCTGAAAATCCGCACAAATAGGCGATCTCGGTCAGGGAGTGTTGTTTTTGCCTGATCAGCCTCAAAGCCTTTTCGACCCTGATACGGCGGATATATTCACCCAGGGTGCATTTGAAATATTTGGAAAAGTATTTGGAAAGTGTCACCGGATGAACATCAAGTAGTTCAGATAAACCTGCCAGCGACCATGTACAATTCCATTGGTCATTTAATATCTCTAAGATCCTGCGTGACCATTCCGGGTAATGGCGTTCGGTAACTGTGTTTCCTGTAACCAGTTCTATGCACAGTTGTTCAACAGTTATCCTGCTATCCTGATCCCGGCAGTAACATTCTTTCAGGATTCTTAGCATGCCAGCGCAATTGATCTTTAAACTGTCTGAAAACATGAGCTCCTCTGACGGTATACCCAAATCAGATCCGGTAAAGAAATTGGGTTCCAGCTCTATATTAAATATCCGGGTGCCGGGGTGATATTGCAAATTCTGGTGGCAAATGCCTGGGTGATAGTAAAGTACCTCACCTGCCTGCTGCCATTGAGCGCCTGTTTTTCTGATCTCTTTGCTGCCACCGCTTAGAATATGTGAATAATGCGGATTCTGGTGATAATGCCATTCAGATACAGACCCATTGGGAAAGACCGTTTCAGATGTCAGTATACAACCAAAAGCCTGCTCTTTGATCTTTGTACCCACATAACAACCTTTTTCGAATCTAACAGGTTCCATCTTTTTCCTTTTAATGAAGCTGCTTAATTGCCTTAATAACTGTTAGCGGTTGGAAGGTAGCAAAATATCCGGTTGATTTATAATCTATCTGCATCCTCGGCGAACCGGATGCTGCCTCATAGTTGAAGAATTTTCCATATTATCGATTTTGTTCTTTTGCCCACCTGGCCATATAGTTATCCAAAACCGACAGTGGCATATCACCCTTGGTGATCAACGCATGATGAAATTTGATGATGTTAAATCTGGACCCCAACTGTTTTTCATACAGTTGCTTCAGGCGGAGGATTTCCAGCTGACCAGTCTTATAGGAAAGCGCTTGTGCAGGGAAGGCCATATACCGCTCAACAGAAAGCATGGCATCTCCTTCACTTATCGATTCATGGTTCATCAGATAGTCGATAGCCTGCTGCCTGTTCATCTTACCGGTATGAAGACAAACGTCCACCACCAGCCTGAGTGCTCTCTGCATGTCATTATTCAAGGCGCCCATTTTCTGAGCCAGGCTTGTATAACAGCCCAACTGGCTGCCCAATGTCTCTACATACAATGCCCAGCCTTCTACAAATACCTTAAAGTTGTTGAATTTTCTGAAGGCCGGCAATGTGGTGTTCTCGTCCTGCAGGGAGAGTTGGTAATGGTGGCCGGGAATTGCTTCATGCAGGAAAGTCGCCTCCATGCCTAAAAAAGTGGTATTGATCCTGGTGGCATCAACAACCGGTACGTAAAAAAATCCCGGCCGTTTGTCCTTGAAAGAGGCAGATTGGTAGCTTGGGCCGTTCGCTGAGGCTTCCCGGAATGCTTCCACGCGCCTGATTTCAAACTGCGATTTGGGGGTTACATCAAACAAGGTGCTCAGGTGCGGTTTGACCTTATCATAAATGTTTCTGTAAGCCTGGAGCACCTCTTCAGGCGTTTTGAAAGGCATGAATTGCGGGTCCATGCGCAGGAATTTAAAAAATTCCTGAAGGGTTCCGCTAAAACCGAACGCTGTCTTGACTTTTTCCATTTCACCGGTGATGCGTGCCACCTCTTTCAAGCCGGTTTGATAGAATTCCTCCGGTGATTTATCTGTACTCGTATATAGGCGGATATAATACCGGTACATATCAGGTCCTTCAGGAATAGCATTCAACCCGGCATGATCCTGCGCCTTTGGTAAATATTCCTCTTTCAAAAATGCCGCCATTTCACGGTAACTGGGCAACAGCTTACCTGCAATGATTTGAGCATATTTCGCTTTCAGGGTCGATTTCTGATGTTCGGTAAAGGAAGCAGGAAAATGCCTTATCGGGTCGAAAAATACATTGCTTGCAGTGTCCGAGTTGCCAAGCGCCTCCAGTTGCGGGATAATTTTCAGGACAAGTGCCTTTGGGAGAACGATTCCTGTGTTGATCCCTTTGCGCATATTGGCTTTTGCGGTGTCCATCCAGGGAATAAATCGTTCCGCGCGCTTCAGCCATTTTAAATATTGCTCCGGTGTAGTAAACGGCTGGGCAGAATTTCCCTGTCCCAACTGGCCGAAATCTACCGGCAGGGAAATGAATTGCGTAAAGGGTATATATTCTAAATGGCAGGTACTACCCTGCAAATCCGTCGAAAGCATTTCTTTCAAATACCCATAGGAAATCTGGTCATCAGTGTTAAGTTTTTGGAAATCAACATCCTTAAGATACTTTAGGTATTTCCTGTCAAAACTGTATTTCTCCTGCCGGTACGCAGTGGTAAGGTTATTGGCAACCTGGTCGTCGAACCGGTGGTCTCCCAACTCCGTTTGAAGTATCGGGTCAAAATGCAGGCTTTCCGCATAGTAGGAGTCAAAAAGTTTTTTCAGTCTGGTATTGACCGTTTGGGCTCGCGCGGTTGAATATATAACAAGCGTCAGCAGCAGTGTGACCGCCAGGTACTTTTTATCATTTGTTGTTTTCATTGCCAGATTGATCATTGCGACAAAATTCCGCATTGGGAGCAACGTAAAATTGAATCAGATTAGCGTAGATCAGAAATTTGGATTTGAGGAGACAAATATGGTGGAGTAATATTTCACCAACCAGCTTCGGTTTAGAGTGTATTAGAAGAAGTGAATGGAATAGGTATAAGACAGTCTTTTCGCTAGATCTTGCACTTTATTTCAATGGTAGGGTAAACCTGTAAAATGGGATCGGTGATCAAAACATGATAATAGCAATTCACCCTCGATCCTATCGAAACTCCATTATGTATCTTATACCAGAATTGGGGCTCGGCAGACTATTTTGACATCTATTTCAGTTTTCAACAACTTTAATTATACTCCGCAGCAATAGATTCTCTAGAGGAGAACAGTGAGAAATCAGAACCATGTGAACTGCATAACCAGGAGCAATTGTAGAAACCGCGGTTATACCGGCAGGTTTTATTTTTGCTGCAATAAACCTTCAATACCTGCGCCTATACCACAGGGTGATTTTATATCAAACAACGGTCCTATCAACGTGAACATGATAGTAACGCCAATTGCTATATTTTATATTGTTTGCCTCGGAGATTCAGAACCATCGTGAATAATTTTAACCCGGGCGTCTATGATCATATAACAGGGGCCCCTATCTGGCGGCTTAATACCGTTATTTTTTGCCTCATCCAAAAATGTTATTTTTGTTCCATGAACAGGAAAGCAGTAACAGACCATATAGTTAAATGGCTTAAAGATTATTCAGACCAGTCGAAAACGGAAGGCTTTGTAGTCGGAATAAGCGGAGGGATTGATAGCGCTGTCACCTCAACGCTATGTGCCTTGACGGGTAAGCGTGTTATAGTGCTGAACTTACCCATCAAGCAGCACCAATACGAATTTTACCGAAGTGTTGAACATATTGAGTGGCTGCAAAAAAAATTCAAGAATGTGGAGAATCAAATTGTTGAACTCACTGATATCTTCAAAGGTTTTGAAAAAGATCTCCCTGTTTTTATACAAGATCATCTTACTATGGCAAATGTACGCTCGAGGGTACGCATGATCACGCTATATGCTTTTGCAACGCATTATAAATTATTGGTAGCCGGTACAGGCAATAAGGTCGAGGATTTTGGAATAGGTTTTTTTACAAAATATGGAGATGGCGGAGTAGACCTGAGTCCTATAGCCGATCTTACCAAAACTGAGGTTTATAATTTGGCTGAAGAATTGAACGTTGTGAAAAGTATACTAAGTGCCAAACCAACCGATGGTTTGTATGCCGATGACCGTACTGATGAAGACCAGATCGGCGCTACTTATCCTGAACTGGAATGGGCCATGAACTATGTTGAGAAGAATGAAAATTACCCTTTGAATGAGCGTCAGAAAATGGTGATGGATATTTATAAAAGTCGCAATGCCGCAAATAAGCATAAATTAGAACCTATACCGGTTTGCATAATACCTAAAGAGTTTAAAAGTTAACAAAATTAAAGATTCAAATGTGTCTTGAACAATATAATTTTAATAACCTCCGATAAGGATACAACGGAATATTCTGTCCAATGCGTTTACTCTGATTTGTAAGGTAATCGGAACCATGTCGAACACACCAAAATTGATCAAAATCATCTTCTTTATTAATGGAAAATATTCTTAGTACCAATGCGTTATATTAATCACTTACACCACAGTGAAAGGTGTTATTGACATGAAATGGTTACTACTTGCCACAATCTCACTATCCAACTTCCAAGTTCAAAAGTATATGTATGTCTATCGGGAACCAGCTATGCCTACCTTAGAAAGATTTGCCAGGGTCTTAGTAACTGCGCTCACAAAATTGATACTGCAACTATATATGAAGCAATAGCTTCAGGCCATAAAAAGTATTGCAGACATTGCTATAGATGATTGCATTTACTCGCTACCCCTCATACTTGGCATACTATCTCCTAACAAGCTTTTCTAATGATCCGAAAGAACGCCATGAATAAAGACAACTTAAAATTCAAGAAATATTTTGCACCATAGAAAATTAATAATTCTTATGAATATATTTGCTTTTTTTCTCATTATCAGCATGTCGTTTACCATTGCCTGCCAGCCCTCTCATCCTGAAACCGTTCTGGGGATTAAATTAGGAAAACTTACAAATATTCAATTGGCGGAGCTTGAGCACTCAGGCAAAATTGAGAAAGATGGAGACCTAGATTATATAAATTACGCAGATGATTTACGTGCAGATATCCATGTCTATAGCATAAACGATGCCGACGGAAATCGCATAGTTGATCGGGTTGTATTACAGTTCTATAATCCTGAGGCTAAATATCCAATTGATGTAAAAGAGAAGTTTATTGATCCAATGCTCAAAGATCCAATATTAAAGATGTATCAAAATAAATATGGAAATGGTAATCTAAGAGAACTTGGTGGCAGTGAGTTTTATACTTGGGATAAAGGCGACATGATCATTAAATTAAGTTTTCACGGCTACGCTATACCTTTCGGCGGAGAGTCACCTTGGTACAGCCCAGTAACTGCTGAATACAGATACAATGATAATATTCAGAAAAAAATGAAGGATAAAGCAAACAGTGCCAATAGTAAAATTTAAAATATGGAGCGTGCGCATCAAAAGCATTGAATATTTAATAAATATCAATATATCGATCTTCACGTTACTTTGAATCAAAGATCATCGCATAATAAAAGGATAATGTTTGTAATTTTTTAACGCCAATCCTGTACCCCGCACTACACTTTTAAGCGGGTCATCCGCAATATGAACAGGTAGTTTTATTTTTTGACTGAGTCTTTTGTCTAAGCCTCTAAGCAAAGCGCCACCGCCTGTAAGGTACAGCCCCCGTTGGTAAATATCGCTGGCCAGCTCAGGTGGCGTTTGTTCGAGTGCCTTTAAGATAGCTTCTTCGATCTTAAAAATGCTTTTATCCAGCGCCTCGGCTACTTCCTGATAGCTAACGTTTACTTGTTTAGGAATGCCAGTCACAAGATCGCGACCATTGACAGGAATGTCCGCAGGCGGTTCCTCCAAATCCTTCAGGGCTGAACCAATATAAATTTTTATCTGTTCGGCAGTTCTCTCTCCAATTAGTAAGCTGTGGTAGCGACGCAAAGCCTCTTTAATATCGGCCGTAAACTCATCGCCGGCGATACGGATAGATTGGTCGCATACAATCCCAGCCAGTGCAATTACCGTAATTCCTGTTGTGCCGCCACCAATGTCAATGATCATATTGCCAACAGGCTCTTCCACATCTATACCAATGCCAAGTGCTGCGGCCATTGGTTCATGAACCAGGTATACTTCTTTAGCACCAGCCTGCTCAGCGCTATCCCTTACTGCACGTTTTTCCACCTCTGTTATGGACGAAGGAATACAGATCATCATGCGCCAGGATGGCGCGAAAATTCGCTTATTGGGATAAACCATTTTTATCAATCCCCGTATCATAAGTTCGGCTGCATTAAAATCGGCAATTACGCCATCTTTTAGCGGACGAATCGTCCTTATATCATCGTGTGTTTTTTCATGCATCATCAATGCCCGTTTTCCCACCGCCAGCATTTCTTTCGGATTATTTCTATTAAAAGCTACGATCGATGGTTCGTTCACAACGATCTCGTCGTTGTGGATGATAAGCGTATTCGCAGTTCCCAGGTCCATCGCAATTTCCTGGGTAAGCCAATTAAATAAACCCATAATTATAACAAATTAGAAGACGATCAGTAGATGAGTAGGCGTTCCAGGCGCCTCTGATCGAAAAATGGAAGGAAAAGTACCGGTATTGACGGGTTTTCCCATATTACACACCGGTGATAACCATGCTCAAGCTTCCTGCGGTTCCACCATGGCCTACGGCTTTACCCCATCATTCAATCTATCGCTATTTTTTTGAATATACCGGGCAGGTGGAGGTTCAGTACCACATGGCATTGCTGATAAAAATGAAATTGGAACAAAAAAGCTTTTAAACTTACGCAATATCGCGTATTGAATAGTAAATATATTGTAAATTAATTGTTTAGGGAATTTATTATAGTGACGATGGGTTTTAATGTTGGGCAGTGAATACAGGATATCAAGTTTAGGGATTTGATCTATATTCTATTCAGGATTAATTCTTCCATAAAAGTGACGACGTGGGAACTGAACATGTGGTATCATTCTCTCACTTGTGGTTTTGCAATGTTACGGATTAGCGAGGTTATGTATCAAATCTGTTTGGCAATGTGCCATAACATGAAGACTATTAATCATTGTAAATCAGAAATGTCTCCTATCGTGCCTGCAATGGCGTAAAAACCAGCAGGGCATTTAACAAATGGACCTGTTCGTTAAACAATTCACACTGTTTAACCAGATGGAACGATCATTTTGATTGAATTAAAAAACAGGGCACAAAAAAAAGGCACTGATTTTCATCAGAACCTTTTCCGAGTCGGGGCGGCTGGACAAGTCTAACTGCTTCACGAAGGATTTGTTAAGAATCACCGGTTTACACATATACTATATACACTAAACAGCAATCAAGTTTGGAAGTTGGGGCGAATAGCCCGACTCACTAAACGAACGATAAATAAGGTTTGCTTGAAAAATAGTGGATAGAAATTATAAAAGAACAAACATTCTTTTATATTTGCATCCTTATGCGAACAAAAGATGCACAAAAGGAAGTACTGATAAGGCAAAAAACGATGGAGATTGTTGTTAAGGAAGGGCTGGATGGGTTCAGTATGCATAAATTGGCTGCGAGCGTTGGCATATCAGTCAATACCATTTATCTTAACTTTAATAATAAGGAAGACCTTATTATTAAAGTTTACCAAGGCGTGGTAAAGAAAATGGAGCAGGTATTGCTTGAAGGATTCAACCCGGAAATGGATTTTGCAACCGGTTTAAAACTGCAATGGAAGAACCGCCTGAGGTATTTCACGAAATACCCGCTACATATTGAATTTACCGAGCAGATCAGGCATTCGCCTATCTATGAAAAGGTGATGCAGCTTCAGGGAAAAAAATTCACTTCCACAATGGAGCAATTCTATGAAAGGGCCATAAAAAACAATGAACTGATAAGGTTTCCGTTGGAAATATACTGGTCACTAGCCTATGCCCCTTTATTTCAGCTGCTTAAATTTCACCGGCAGAACAAAAGCATTACAGGTAAAAAGTTTGTATTAACAGAAAAGAAATTCAACCAGGCGTTCAGCCGCGTGTTGCTATCACTCGTTCCATAATTTTTTTCACCTAATAAAGAACAATTGTTCTTTATTAATTTATTTACCATGCAAATAAATCACTTAAATTTTCCCGTGACTGATGTAGCACAGACAAAGTCATTTTTTGAAAAGCATTTCAATTTTACATGCCGAGAGATTAAAGGCGATAATATGATGGCCATATTACAAAGCGAGGAAGGGTTTGTATTAACATTGATGTCAACTGATTTTAACAGGAACGGTAACTCTATCTACCCTGATGCCTTTCATATGGGGTTTCTCGTAAAAGACCAGGACGAAGTACAATCCATTTGGCAGCGTCTCCACAAAGATGGCGCTGTATTGGAACAGAAGCCTCATAATATGCGAGGCGTGTTTGGTTTTTATCTACATGCGCCCGGGAATATCTTAATAGAAATAAGCACTGTTGGCAACTAAACCAACTACATTATCTTTATATCTTTAAGGTTTGTTAATTGGAGCATACCCCCGCTTTTCAAAATGAATGTCGTTCCCAGGAACTGAGCCTTGTGCAAAGATTAAAGTTTCGGCACTTTTAGTTATTTATTTGACTTCGGTTGTACTTGACAAAATACAGACGAAGCCACAACCAGACCCGTTAAATCACTAAAAACATCCATAGAGGAATTGGAATATATGGATCATACTTTAATGCTTTAACACCTTATTTTTTACAAGAACACTTCGAACCAAATAAGCCTTCAAATCCAACGACTTGAAGACTCTTGTAAATTTTGGTCGGGTCAGCTGGACAATTGTCTAACCAATTTACCAGGGATTTAAAGTCTTTAGGAGAAATTATAAAATATATAAAGTTTTGACGAGATTAATATAGGAATACTAAATCGACTGCCAGAATGACAAAAATAAAATTTAATAATTAAATTGCAATTAATTATATATTTAAGAATGTTGCATATAAATTATATTTTCTTTGATATCTTGAGATTCCAATACAACCTAATAATGCCCCAAAATTATCCAATGCTAAAATTGAGAGATTTTCTTCTGGCGACTTAGGCATGTAGCACGCCTTGCATTCAGTAACGCCATTTAACAACAGATTACATAGAGCAGTCATATCGCGCATTATTTAACGAAAGTGGTGTTTTAAGCGGAAAAATTGCAAGCTGCCTGCTATTTAAAATCTCAATACGATTGCCAATAATGCTGAATATTAATTTCCCCTTCAAGCCTTCTTAAAACTACAAAAAGTGAAAGATTGCATAGTATTAAAGGGTGTTTGATGTACTTGATTGACACAGCGAATTTTTATAAACGATGGCTTTAACAGGTCTGTAAGGGCTTTTTGAGAATAGCGTTGAACTGGCAGGTTGCTACATTTTTCCGGGCCGTCTTCGGCAAATGTACCGATTACTAATGCCCCGCCATCTTTTAGTGCACGTGCTATTAATGTCGTATAATGTCCAATTTTTTGATCATCAGTTACAAAATGGAAAACTGCCCGGTCATGCCAACAGGCATAATTCCTGACTGGCTGAAAGTCTAATATATCAGAAACAATCCAGGTAACCAAGTGCGCCTTATTGCCAAGTCGCCTTTGGGCATTAGCAATTGCTACCTCTGAAATATCAAGGACTGTAATATCACTATAGCCCTTTTCTATAAGAGCATCTACAAAAAGACTATCCCCACCGCCTACATCAATAATGGGCGCATCTTTGGCAAGATTAAGCTCTTCTATAAATTGAATTGATATTGCCGGATATGATTGGAACCAGCTTTTTTGCTGATCATCTTTTTTTCCAAAAATTTGGTCCCAATGATTTCTTTGTGACATATGCATTAACTATCAGTTTTAACAAATTCGGTCTATTTCTTTCAATGACTATTAGTGTGGCAATTTTTCCCGGAAATATCCATACGTCCAGGTGCCTGCTATTGCGCTTAGCAACACAACCAATACAACCAGTGAACCGGTTCCAATTTGAGCAAACAACGGGCCGGGACATGCGCCGGTTAACGCCCAACCTAAACCGAAGATCAGAGCGCCGTAAATTTGGCCTTTGTTGAATTTCTTAGGATGAAATTCAATTTTTTCGCCGTGGATGGTTTTAATATTGAATTTTTTGATCAGCCAAACAGAGATCATACCCACTATTACAGCCGTTCCAATTACGCCATACATGTGAAAACTTTGCAACCGGAACATTTCCTGAATCCGAAACCAACTGATGATCTCTGCTTTTATAAATACAATACCGAATAACATGCCTACGGCCATATACTTAAAATTGTACCACCAAGGATGTTGTTGCCTCGATTCATTGATACAGATCATATCCAGAGAACGTGCTTCAAAGTCTGATTGAAAAGTTGATATATCTATATCTTTTGTTGTAGTTGACATTGGTCGATAAAATTAAAAGATGAATTATAAATGAAGTATAAAAGGAAGAATAAAATTAGCCATGGCAAAACCACCCACCATAAACATTACAGTAGCTACCAGTGAAGGCCATTGCAGATCACTGAGGCCCATAATAGCATGGCCAGAGGTACAGCCGCCTGCATAGCGGGCCCCGAAACCAACCAGAAAGCCGCCACCCACCAGCATGATCATTCCACGCACGGTAAAGAGGCTGCTCCACGAAAAAAGCTCTTTCGGTAATAATGCACTATGGTCGGTGATGCCATAGGAGGCCAGTTCTTTTAACAGGTAAGGATGAACGACTACAGGATCAGGATTTTTTAGAAATAGTGCAGTTATAATGGCCCCTGCCAGTATTCCGCCCACGAAAAAGAAATTCCAACTCTCTTTCTTCCAATCGTATTTAAAAAACTTAATACCGGCCGGAAAACAAGCCGCACAGGCATGGCGCAGATTGGCGGAGATACCAAAATGTTTATTGCCCAGCAACAACAGCGCCGGCACAATTAAACCAATTAAAACGCCCGCTACATACCAGGGCCAGGTTTGTTGTAATAACTGAAACATGATTATCAAATTTATAATGACAAAAGTATTTTTAGTTTAATGTTCGACAGGTGACTATTATCACTTTGCTAAAACCGATAGTTGACCACTAAGGCAAAATGGGAAAGATCTATCTTGTTGATGACATACCGGAGGTTATTATAATCATCGCCCTTTTTGCCCTTATACACATACAAAGCCGATACCTTCATGTTAGTAAAAACGCCACCGAATGAATACTCAACCCCAATCTTACTATGTTCATAGGAGGGAACACCGTATTTATTCAATGCGTATTCTTTTACATCGGGTAAATAATAGCTGCCGTAACCAGCTTCCATAGTCAGGCGCTGTTTGGGAAATTCCCATTTGACCGTTACCGATAATGCATGAAAATCGCCAACACCCTCACTTCTTTCGCGGTTAAGAAAGGTAAAAAATGGTTCCGTTCCCCATTCCCGGGGCATCGTGAACCTGCCTCCAGCCTTGATCCTTGTATAGTTCATTAACAGGCGGGTCTTTTTATTTTCCCAGCCGGCCCGGCTACTGATAATATTTACCTTGTTGCCTTTGTTAAAATATGTTTTTACAGGATCGGCATTACCGCCCCGGTTCAACACATCCTGCCGTATATACTGCAGTTCTGCCAGCCAATTAGCATTGGCGCCTGCAGGAACTTTGTATGTGGCCTGAAGCATTGCTGTATTAAACAGGTTATCTGCATACTGCTCCCATAACTGCAGGTGCAGGTTTACACCGGGCTGCCAATGTATGCCCAGCAGGCCAACTCCTTTCGATTGCAGATTATTCAGGTAATTACCCTTAGTGCCATCTATATTTGTACCTTGCGGATATCTCCCCATAGAACCTGCCACGCTAAACCATTGCATGGTGCCTCTTGGCGCAATATTATATAACCAGCCTGTTTCCAACCGCCATTGTCAATGCTGTATATCGAAATATAATCCCTCTACGACAGTAGGCTGCATGCGGTTATCCTGCATATTGATAAAAGGCGTATTGAGCAGTTGTTTGCCAAACGAAATTTTAGCATTCTTTCGCTGGTAAGTAATGTTCAGCAGGCTCAGCAAAACGAGGTTCTTTCGCTCGCCGGGCCGCGTTACATCAAAGAGCGTACTTTCATAGCGATTGAATGCGCCCGTAGCAGGATCAGCTTGCGCCACGTTGTAAGAAAAAACCGGAAAGGTAAAATGAGTGCCTACCATGAACCTGAAGTCGTGGAAAGCTCTTGTTTTATACACAATGTGACCGCCAATAGCATCCGCATGATAATAATTTAATCCCCTGGCGTTGTTAGTGAACATCAGCACATTTCTTAGGTGACCGTTCATGTTGCCATTACCGATTGCATACGCCAGGGAGGTAGTATCTTTATTAACCTGAGCTTTTACTGGCGTTTGCATCCCTACAACCATCAGTAGCAAAAACATTCCCCTATTCATCTTCAGGATATGCTTTGCTATTTTCATTTTTGCTTATTCTGTTTAGGTAATGTGCATCCGCCTTCGCCGCAGGCAGCAACATTAAATACGCCAGTGAATAGGAGGAACGATCCGGCAATACTAGCTAAAGAATCATGCTTTACAATAGAATAGGTTAATGCGGCTATGCCAGTTACGATACGAAAAACACGCATAAAACTCCAGCCTGTTGTTAATATTTTTTTCATCTGCTTTTTTAAAGATTATTTATTTTATCTATTTTTTCAGTTTACGTACTTCTTCCAGGCTGCCACCATTGTAAACCCCGGTGTAACCTTCTTTCTGCAAGTATGCCACCGCCGATCCGCTCCTGTTGCCGCTTCGACAGTAACATATCACCGGTATATTGCCTAATTCTTTTATTTCCTGTTTTCTGTGTGCAATTTCACCCAATGGA
Organism: Niastella soli; assembly: GCF_017742245.1. Classification (GTDB taxonomy): domain Bacteria; phylum Bacteroidota; class Bacteroidia; order Chitinophagales; family Chitinophagaceae; genus Niastella; species Niastella soli. Next base: position 180,149 of record NZ_JAGHKO010000024.1, on the reverse strand, counting down.
ATATTTATAGCCCCATCAAGATGCCCGATTGCAAATTCTTCTTTCGTTCTTACGTCAACAAACAGGGCATCGGCATTTACTATTTCTTTTAAACGCATAATAATTTATTTAGAACACAAAACTACACTGGTGTCCTGGGGCTATAAATGACAGAAGTCACACAACGAAATACAAAATAAAAGCCCTCCTGCAAAGGAGAGCTTTTATAAGTGTTCGGTATCATTGGATCGTTACTGTACAACAGGATTTTTTTCCTGCAGCCATTTATTCATTCCTTCAGAAAAGTTCAATATATTCTTATAACCCTGGCGGGCCAACAACGAGTAACCTATAGTAGCGCGGTCACCGCCCTGGCAATGGATCACCACTTTTTTATCTTTACTGATCTTGTTGAGGTTGTTTGGCAGGGAACCGATAAATACATGGTCGGCTCCATTTATATGACTTGCTGTATACTCTGTAGCGCCACGCAGATCTACCACCTGAATGCCATTGTTTTGATAAAGCGTTTTAAATTCATCAATTGAAATAACCGGTTCCTGCTCCAGTCTGCCGTCTTCTTCTTCCCACACCTTTATGGAAGGAATATAACCGTAAATATTATCAAGCCCAATGCGCATCAGTTTTCGGGTAATATCATCAAGTTGATCAGGATCGGCAAGCAGGATAAAGGGCGTTTCATAATCCAGGAACCAACCGGCCCAGGTATTGAAAGAGTTATTGTTCTGTATATTGATACTGCCGGGAATGTATCCTTTTGCGAAAACATTTTTATCGCGTGTATCTATCAATTTGTAGCCTTTATCCAATCCCCGCTTTAAAGAAACCACGTCAAGCTTTTTCAGTGCAGGCACTTCCGTAAGCAGGGGCCGCTTCACCTTGTTCAGCTTTTTCATCATAGCAAAATATTTGGGCGGTTCCGGCTGATCGGCCAGCAAATATTGTACAAACCCGTTTTCATCCTGTTCAAACCTGAAAGCCCAGTTTCTCACCTGTTCATAGCCGGTGGTAGTAGAAGGAACAGCACCCAGAGCCTTGCCACAAGCTGAGCCGGCGCCGTGGCCAGGCCAAACCTGCACATAAGGGGGTAATGCACTGAATTTTTTGAGTGACAGGAACATTTGATGTGCACCTGTTTCCTGTGTGCCTATCAGGCCGGCCGCTTTCTCTAACAGATCGGGCCTGCCTATATCACCTACGAATACAAAGTCGCCGGTAAACAACATAACAGGTTCACTGCTTGCGGGCTTATCTGTTAATAAAAAGCTGATGCTTTCCGGTGTATGTCCCGGGGTGTGCAACACTTCAAATTCCAGGTTGCCTAACTGAATGCGACTGCCGTCTTTTAGGCCAACATGATCAAACTCGTATTGCCAGTGTGCCCCGCCTTCATCAGACAGATACATGACAGCGCCTGTAAGAGCTGCCAGTTCTCGTGAACCTGTCAGGAAATCGGCATGAATATGTGTTTCCAGAATATGGGTGATCTGCATTTTTTGTTCCTGCGCAATTGCCAGGTAAGTATCTACATCTCTTTTAGGATCTATAACGGCAGCAATGCCGGCTTTTTGACAACCGATAAAGTAACTGCTTTGTGCAAGGGTCTTATCATAAATGTGCTGAAAATACATCGTTATTGTTTTTGTTAGCACAAAGATGATGAATGCACCAGAGTCTATAGGTGATGCCTGTCACACATGAAAATATATTCAGGGCTTTATCCATTCAAAGGAATTGCGGTGGATAATGAGCCAACCATCCTTCTCCATTTTTTTCATTAGACGGCTGATCACTTCACGCGAAGAATTGAGGTCGGTGGCTATTTCCTGGTGAGTAAGTTTTATATGCCGACCCAGTTTTTCAACCTGTCCTTTAATATAGAATTCCAGGCGCTCATCCATATTTTTAAACGCAATGGCATTGATTGTATTCAGCAACTCTTCATAACGGGAACGCCACGTTCTGAGAACGAAATAATGCCAGCTTTTATATTTGCCCAGCCACTCATCCATATATTGAATAGGTATGGTAAGCACCGTAACATCGGTCATTGCTTTGGCCAGCACCTGGCTGTTCTCCTGCCGGTAGGTACAAACCATGGAAACGGCACAGGCTTCACCAGGCTCTATGTAATACATAAAGAACTCATCGCCCTCCTCATCCTCCTGGTATAATTTCACTATGCCTTCAAGTATAAGCATAGTTGATCTTATGGTTTGTCCTTTACGCAGGAGGGTAATGCCTGCTGGTACCTGACGTACTTCTCCATGCTGATCTATTTCGTTGTACAATTCCTCCTCAAGGCCGGGAAATAATTGCCGTAAAGTATTGTGTTCTTCCATGATATTAAATTACGATTTTAATTTCAGTCAGTAGTCAGCTTAGTATAATAACGGTGCAGGCAGCTATCCTTATGCAAGGATAGCAATATCGCCTTTTAACATACACATTATGTGACTTTTATTACACAACCTGTTAAAGGCATAAAAACGCGTAGTGACTATTATCACTTACAGCCTGGACAAAGCCCTCGACCTTTACCCTAAATAAATACTATGCACCTCTTGGGATATTTCGCTTCTTTACTTATAGGCATTTCGCTGGGATTGATCGGCGGTGGTGGTTCCATACTTACCATGCCTGTAATGGTTTATCTGTTCGGCGTTTCGCCAATTACAGCTACTTCTTATTCTTTATTTATTGTTGGCTCTACCAGCCTTGTGGGCGCTGCCAGGCAGTACAAACAAGGCACAGTTAATATAAGGATGGCGTTATTGTTTGCCGCAACCTCTGTAGCAATTGTTTTTATTACTCGTAAATGGCTGGTGCCTGCTATTCCGGAGCAAATTGCCTCCATACATGGCGTTGTGATAACGGAAAGCTGGCTTACCATGGTGCTGTTTGCATTACTCATGCTTATCTCCTCCGTATTCATGATGCGTAATAAAGCGAACGGTACAGATCAGGCAGCAGTTAATAAAAGAATCAGTATTAGAAAACTGCTGCTGTTTGGCACCAGTATTGGCCTGGTAACAGGTTTACTGGGTGCAGGTGGAGGTTTCTTGCTGATACCGGCGCTGGTATTAATGCTGCGCCTTCCTATGAAAGAAGCCGTTGGCACCTCGTTGCTGGTGATAGCACTGAACTCACTTTTAGGTTTCACCGGTAACCTGAACGATAAAGGGATAAACTGGTCCCTGCTGTTAACAGTAACGTCACTCGCTATTGTGGGAATATTATTGGGCAGCTATCTGAACCGGAAGGTCAAAGCCGACAGCCTAAAAAAAGCATTTGGTTGGTTTGTGCTTGCTATGGGGATTTACATCCTTGTCAAAGAGTTGACAGCACTTTACTGACCGGTGTTATCTTTGTAATAAAAGGGCGCTTTCTTTTCAAGTAAACACATATACTTACGCACTTAAAACTGATATAAAACAAAATGAACAAGAATGTAAAAATGATTATCTGGTTCAGCAGGTTGCTGCGGTGGTTACTCGGAATTCTTTTTATTAGTACTGGTTTTACGTATGTAAAAGAAGGCGGCTGGCCTGCCATTCTATTTGGCACGTTGATACTGATCACCGGTTTCTTTAAGCCAAAGAGATGTATTGGTGACTGCAAAACAGATCAGTATTGATTACCACTCGCGAATGTTTTATATTGAATTCATTTTGTAAGTTATAACCGATCTATAAAATCTTTTATTTCAACTATACCTGTTTTTCTCCATACAGGTTTTCCCTGTTTATAAAGGATGAATGTAGGAAATGCATCAACCTGCAAAGCATTACATAATTGAGTTTGAGATCCGCCATCTATCTTTAACAAAGTGAATTTTAAACCATGGTCTTTTTCTAGTTTTTCCAATACCGGTTCCATTTTTTTGCAGGGCGGGCACCATTGAGCACTGAAATCAACCAACACGGTTTTATCTTTTGGTATGGATGCCAAGTATGCTTCCTTACTCATTTGCTCCACCGGTTTATCAATTACCAGGGGTTTATTTTCCTTCTGCCAGGCATTAATGCCGCCGGAAAGGCTGTAAGCGGTAAATCCATTTTTGTGTAGCCACCGGTTGGCCGCATCACTTCTCCCACCACTCAGGCAATATACATATACCGGTTTTGAATTGTCAAGAGCAGTTACCCGCCATATAAACTCCTGTTGGTTGGTCCAGTCGGCCAGGAACGCATTGGCAAGATGCCCCGACTGATATTCACCTGGTGTTCTTACATCCAATAACTGTATGTCTTTTTGCCCAATGGCTTTTTCAAACTCCTGCACAGATAAATTGCTTTTTTGAGCCATACTGTTGCAGGAAAATAATAATATCGCAGCAACAGCCAGACCTATATTACTCATACGTAAATCATTTTTTTACCGGGCAGGTATTAAGCCCAAAAAGGGTATAGAGGGGGCAAAAACTAACAAGGCTTGTGAGTACAAAAACACCTCCCAGTATAACCAATATAAGGCCAACGGTACCGGTAACAATACCTGCAAAATAAAGATATGCAAAAACAGCGGTAAGTAATATGCGAATAATACGGTCGGTTGTACCCATATTCTTTTTCATATGAGAATGATTTTTACGATTGAAAATATTGAATGAGCCACCCAATAAGTGCCACAATACCGATGCATAAAAAACACGTCAATACAAACTTCACCAGTTTATTGCTCATTACAGGGGGGGCTTTATTGCTTATAAAAGTAGGTGGGTTTATTTTCCCATTAATTGACTTTGGTTGGATGAGATATGATTTTCGTCAGAAGGTAGCAGAGGTTCAAACTTAGACAAAGAAGGATTGAAAAAGGGATTACGAGGGGTGCCAAAAGTAGGATAATAATGGGGACCGGATTGATTTCGCTTTAAATAGCATTTTTATTCAAAAATGTAAACCAGGGCACAGGCCGTGATGAAACTACTTTAAAGGAAGCAGCACGTCAAGTGGGTGCTGGAACTCTGGCTATGAAAGCTGACATCCTTGATTTAACATCTGTTGAAAAAGCCTACAAAGGAAAAAGCCAGTAACGGGCAGGCCATAATAAACAGATACAAAAAATGCCCCATGATTTCACCTTGTCCTGAATTTATGAAAACCCTATTTTAACAAGAATACTTCGAACCAAAAAACCCCTTCAAATTCAATGATTTGAAAGGGCTCGTAAATTTTAGTCGGGACAGCTGGATTCGAACTTATAATTTCTGAACTTACTAAAATTTCAACAGCGTTCACTTCAAAGCCACTTTATTGCAGCCCTTGAATTTCAAAGGCGTATGGGTATATTAAAAGAGGCGATAACTGATTTTCACTTATCTCTAACTGATATTTCCCATGCTGTCCCCATATAATATACCCCGCATATCCCTGTAAATATCTAGTATAGCCACTACATCTCTCAACAAAATGCCAGCAAAATAGCATCCGAATCCCATAGCCTATGGCATTCGGATGGGATTATCACCGGGAAAATGGCTATATTGTATGCCTATGCGATAGCTTTAACAAGGACTATCAAACCTAACGTTCGATATGAAGAGGAAGAAAACACCATTAAACCGCAAACGCGTGCTTACCGATCCGGCTTTTGAATGCAGCCGGGAAAATACTGCTGAGTTTTCCCGTGCAGGCAGAGCCGCTCGCTGGCTTCACCATGGCATATCACCTGGCTTACGCAATACAGCCCACCGCTACGCTTCCGGTCGACTTTCCAAAAGCATGTACAAGGTACCACAAAGCGACCCGGTAAACGAACGGGGTGAACGCAAGGTTCCAAAGGGGGGTGTTAAGCATTTTGGAAGGATTTGACTTCAACCGCGACTCCAGCCTTCAAAAAGTTTTAAAGGCGCCCTATTCGATTACATTCGATCAGGCGACCATGCTAGTGACCATCAGCTTCCCTCCTTTAATAGAATCCAGCAGGCGCTTATTAAATAAAAGCCGCAGTAATGTGAACTGCGGCCTTTTACTAGTAGTTCCCTACTTTATATTTTTTGTCATACCATTCGTGCCATCGCTTTAATGCTACTTTTGTAAAACCTAACCTGCCTAAATAATTTCCCATAGTACCAGGCTCTATTTGAGTATACCGTTCCATAAAATCTACGGATGCCATGCAACAATAAATAGTATCAACCTTACTTTTTTTTTGCAGCCTTATCCAATATTTTAAAGTGATAGGGAAATAACTTATTAACGCTATCTGTTGGACTGAACACGCCTTTATTTTGCGCTGAGGCATCCATTTTACCAAAATAAAAGAAACTTAAAAAAAAGACTATAATTCTCATTTATCCTATTTTTTAATTATTATCTCAGTGACGTCATTCACATTTGAGTTCGTGACCGACACCACAATTTTCCTTTCTTCACTTCCTTTCCTATAAACACCTTCAAAAGTACCGCTTACCTTATTGCCCGGTTTTACTGTAAAATCAATTTCTTTATATCCAGCAGGATCGCGTTTGTAACCGGTAATTTTTTCTTCTACGGCATATGCATCTTCATTATGTGCTATTCCATAAGTCTTCGAACCATTAAGCTTTTGCATTTCCTTTTATTCACAACTACAATAACGGCAGAATTAAACAAAAACTAAACGGCTTGAGCCCAGTACAGTACCGAACTTAAGCCGCTTAAATCTTTATAAATCCGTCCTACCTTTTGGAATCACTTCATTTTGTCAAAAACAACCTCTTTCGATTATTCCATCAGATCCTCTTTATAAAGTTTTCTGATGGAGTTAAAATCATCACTAGCATATTGTCTTAAACAATATTCAAAAACATCTACATTAACCTCGCCAATGTTTTCGCTAATATATTTTTTATACTTTCTGTAATTTGTTTTGGTTAAGAAATATCCTTCAGTTAATGATGGATCCTTTGCAAGATTAATTTTAAATATTTCAATTAGCCTCTCAGTAGGAATATGAGACACATTCTCGTAAGCATAAATATTTGAATCATCTTCATTCCTGAGAGATATTTCCAAGTAAAAAAAATAATACTTTTTATTCATAATTATAATCCAACTGGTACTAAAATTGGTCTTAATACAGGCGCTGCCGCCCCTCTTGTCGCCAGGTTCGATTTCGAACCTATGCCTTAAATTATGGCGGGCCTTAATCGAGAGAAAATTTATAAAATAGAAAACTCCGAATAATCCCGGAGTTTTCTGATATTTTTATTTTTAGCACCATTTTAATTCCGCCACCGCTTAATCCAAACGGGATAATTATATCACCCATTTTCACGTCCCTGAAAAAACGTTGTAAGGCAGCAAGAGTATCATATATTCATTAATCAAAGAAGCATTCTCTGTTTAGACAATCATTATCGTAGCAACAGGAATGCAAAAAATATCAACGTGCTATCACTGTTTTAGTAAGCGAAATTCCCTCAATTTTTGTATTTGGCGCATCAATAAGCAATTTATTAATGACATGAAATTCTGCACTTCTACCTGCGATTTTTATGATATATTCGCTATCTGCAGAATTTTTAAAATAACTTTCTGTTATTTCCCAAATCATATTAAATGTTTTATTTTCTTTGAATTTTTTTTCAATACTCTGATTATTCTTATACTCGATATAAGATTCATGCCATTTGATATCAGGCAATAATTTTCTTACAATTGCTGCGTTAGCTTCGGAAGCCGTAGCCCTAACTTCTGCTCCAATGATATTTTCAGCAGCATTTAATTCTGGACCGACAGGTCCCGTCACCGCTGCTAGAGGATCAGCTGCAAATTTATGTATAGGGTCATTACCTGCATTCCAGTTATCCTTTGCATTTTCCAATGCCTGATCTACCGCATTACTTAAAGCCTTACCAACAAGCCAAACACCTCTTTTCTCTGCTTCCCATCTATCACTAAGCCAATTTACTAATCCTTCACAGCATGATTGCCCTACATCACCTAACGGATCACTATACCTTATTGGATTATCATAATTGGAAGCATACGGCGACCAATTCTCCATGTTTTCAACCTTCGGGTCAATTTCCCACCATCTGCCCAATTGCGGATCTAATTCTCTTAACTGCGCATCATAAATTTCAATAACTAAACCATCTTCTTTCTCAATTCCGTTAAATTTTTTCTTATTCTCAGGCTCTCCAAAGTTCAATGCTTTCGAACTTATCCCCACCATCGTCAGCCCAAAAGGATAATAATGCGTCTCTTCCAGCAATGGCCCTTTCGAATGAATTACTTGTAAGTTATCAAAGAACACATCGTATTGACTTTCATTGCTACAATACACGTAAATGTATCCATTTTTCGGAATATTAATAGTAGGAATAGTACTGTTATCATGCGTTTTAAATGTTCCATCGGGATTAACTGCCGCTCCCACCATATCGAAGCCGCCGCCTACCCATTTGAATTGCTCATCCAGTATGATCCAGTTTATTCCTGCCTTTGAGCTTTGATCAGGTTGGTTACCTATCAATTGGCCAAGAGAGGTAGGAAATCCTGGTTGGCCGGTTATTTGCGAGCCAGTAATCCCCTTTCCGGAGATTAAGGAAGTAGCAGCAAAACCATTAATTATTTTAGAAACAATAGCACCATTTACCGATGAGGTATACCCTGCTACCGGCTTCCTGTGATATGATATGGCAAAAATATTAATAGCATCGCCAGCCATTATTTTTAACGCAAACCCAAGGCCGTTTTTATCAGCCGGTGTATTTCCGGAGGCATTTAGCTTATATAACCTGGCGCTGTTAGCCGAATCCGCTATTCTTGTTAGGATATACCGGAATACCGGAGGCAGCAGCCTGATCAACTACCTTTGAAGCATCAATATTATAAAAGTCATCTTCTACTGAAATAGCTGTACCATTATTATAGGTAACATTTTCCAGCGTAGCTGCAGGATAAATATCCTGCTTTTGCTGTTCCGTTAATACCGCACGGACATTGCCCAGGTGGTCTTTTATAAAATAATCGTAATTCACTTGGGCTGAAGCGGTCCCACTAGCCGGAGTAAATCGTATTCGGCCTTCTTCATGGCTGATCAACTGCAGTCTATCAAAATAGTCATTAGGATCGGCAGGACTGGTTGATTTGCTTTCATATACCATGCCACCTACGTAGGAGGTAGTCGTGGTAATTGTTTTGCCCGCAACGCTTTTATCTAATACCGTTTTGCTTAATTTATTCCCTGCAGCACCATAGATATAAGTAATAGTTCCCTTGTTGCCCCCATCTATCTGCATTTGCCAGGGCAGGTTCAAGTAAATGAAGAAAATAATTGTTTTTGCAGTTGTAGTAATTGTTATAATTAATTTACCGCCCGTACATTGGTTTTGGGCCAGAAGATCTACTATACAGTAACGCAACAGGCACATTTACATTTGATGAGGCAAATATTTCAGGCAGAAACTATGAATTGTGTTTAGACAATTTTCAGGCATTTAAATCTGTTCAAAAAAAGGACACATTGCTTTATAGAATTACGCCAATTAGCCTTATCGCATTTTGGAGGTGGAGCGATTATATAACAAAAAAAAAATACAAGCTACCTTATAAATCCTGGAAAGACATAGAAGCTATACGAGGCACGATAGCAAATAAAACGAATTGGCAAGCTTTTTAGGAACCTGTAGTAACGAAACGACAATTCTGAGTAATTTTTTTGGGTGGTTACAGGTTACAAGCAGATTCGTTGGAGTCTTATAATTTAATTAATATAAAATCAATGACTTCTTTTTTGTTAAGCAATGATCAAGTAAATGGGGCTAATCTTATTTCATTGATTTCGTTATACCACTACGATTCCACAGAACCATACAAGAAGAGTTCTACACAGTTACCTTCAGAAAAAAATTCCCCAACACACTCGACAAATTACAAGCTGATCTTGACCTGTGGCTAGATGAGTATAATAATCAGCGTACTCACCCTGGCAAATACTGTTATGAACGAACTCCAATGCAAATATTTTTAGAACCCTTACCTTTATCTAAACAAAAGATGCTGCAAGATCTTCCACCTGCAGCATAAACTATTTAATCCGATTCCCTAGAATTACTAAAAAAAATCCTCAAACTGTCAGACCATATACTAACTAGAACAACTTAACTGCCAATAGAATCTATGCATTTTATTTGATCTGGATTTGATACTTGTTCCGTTTCCAGTGATGGATATCAAAACTACCCTAACCCAAACATCTTCTTAAACAACGCGATCAACCTTTCGTTATGTACATTCCTTACGCCATTGTAATAATCATTTATTCTTGATTCTACATGAATTCGATCATGAGTGCCTGCCAATTGTATCTTACCTGTTTTAATCCAATCTTTTTTAATAGCATCTTCAATTTCTTCTTTATATACTTCATAGAAATTTAAATTTTCAACACTAGTCGGCGAAGGAGTAAAATACCTTGGGTAGAAATTTTCCAATTTACCCTCTAATGGAATGTTCAAAATTTTAGTCCAATAACCGCTTTTGATTGTTGAAAAGTTTACATGCGCTGTAAAAAGAATATCACATTTAATAATGTTATCGTAATCGATTCTTTCATCCTTTGAAGGACAGTCATAAAAAGCAAAGGATTCATCTATAAGAACTCGTCCATATGTATGCCATCCTTCCTTAAAAGGGATTTTTATCAGATCTCCTACCTTTAATTTTACGGCCATTTTTTATTAATTTATTTGTACAAATCATTATAATTCACCAATGGCCCAAAAGCCAAATTAGATGCAGCGTAATAAGTTGCATTTAAAGGATTATATTCCCAAACTGGATTTTGTATATTCCCCATGGAAGCACCGGCATTTTTATAACTTGCATACAGTTGTTGTTCCCGTCCCCTTATAGCAGCATAACCGGAAATTTCGGTAATAATCACCTCTGAGCCAGGATCTACCAAACCGGGCATAGCAGGCATTCCGGTTGCTTTTTCGAGTTTTGAAAATACACTTCCGCTTATGCTCCTATCCATTACTGCCTGACCATAACCAGCTGCATTCATCCTATGGGTTTTATCATACTTATCTAACACCTCTTGAGCAGTTTTACCATAACCGCTACATCGTCCCACATAGATCTTGCCTCCAGGCCCAACTTTATAATATGTAACGTAGAATCTTTTTTCTTCAAATTTTCTTGCAAATTCACCAACTTTAACCCGTGCCCAAACAGCAGCTCCAATTAAAGCGCCAATTCCAGTGGAACTCGTTGCGGCTCCACCTAATACACCTTCTGCAACACCACCTCCTAAAGGTATGGCTCCTCCAAATGCAAACGTTCCTGCCCCTCTATTATCCGATTCTTTTTTCTGAAAAGTAGCAGTGACTGTAACTGGTGCTAAAACCACAGGATGTGAACTGTCAGAAAGAAGACCTTTGGGATCGTTTAATAAAATTGGGGAATTATTCGCAAAAACAAATGGAGAAAATCGCTCAGCTTCTTCTGCCATCGGATCAACTTGATGAAATCTGCCAATTTGTGGATCATAACTTCTAAAATCTGTAGAATACAACTCCAACCCACTTCCATCTGTGAACTCTTGATTCTGCAACTCGGTTCCCCCATTGAATTTGTATTTATTTTCATAATAACCAGATTGAACTTATCCCCGCCATTGTCAACCCAAAAGGATAATAATGCGTTTCTTCAACTAATGGTCCTTTTGTATGGATTACTTGTAAGTTATCAAAGAACACATCGTACTGACTTTCATTGCTACAGTACACGTAAATGTATCCATTTTTCGGAATATTAATAGTAGGAATAGTATTGTTATCATGCGTTTTAAATGTTCCATCGGGATTAACTGCCGCTCCCACCATATCGAAGCCGCCGCCTACCCATTTGAATTGCTCATCCAGTATGATCCAGTTTATTCCTGCTTTTGGCCGGCTTGAGCTTTGATCTGGCTGGTTGCCTATTAATTGGCCAAGGGAAGTAGGAAATCCCGGTTGCCCGGTTATTTGCGATCCCGTAATTCCCTTCCCGGAGATTAAGGAGGTACCAGCAAAACCATTAATTATTTCAGAAACGATAGCCCCATTCACAGATGAGGTATACCCTGCTACCGGCATCTTATGATATGATTTGCCAAAAATATTAATGGCATCACCGGCCATAACTTTCAATATAAACCCAAGGCCGGTTTTGTCGGCCGGCGTATTCCCAGAAGCATTTAGCTTATACAACCTGGTACTGTTAGCCGAATCATTACTATAATAATTATTGTTATAAACGCTATTTTTGTTTGGATATACCGGAATGCCGGAGGCAGCAGCCTGATCAACTACTTTTGAGGCGTCAATAGTATAAAAATCTCTTTCCACTGAAATAGCAGTACCATTATTATAGGTGACATTTTCTAACGTAGCAGCCGGGTAAATATCCTGTTTTTGCTCTTCCGTTAATACCGCACGGACATTGCCAAGGTGGTCTTTTATAAAATAATCGTAATTCACTTGGGCTGAAGCGGTCCCACTAGCCGGAGTAAATCGTATTCTGCCTTCTTCATGGCTGATCAACTGCAGTCTATCAATATAGTCATTAGGATCGGCAGGATTGGTTGATTTGCTTTCATATGCCATACCACCCACGTAAGAGGTAGTCGTGGCAATTGTTTTACCCACAACGCTTTTATCTAAAACCGCTTTGATTAATTTATTCCCGGCAGCATCATAGGTATAAGTAATAGTTCCCTTGTTGCCCCCATCTATCTGCATTTGCCAGGGCAGGTTCAAGTGATTGTAAGTGATTGCGCCAATTGCCTGATCAATATCCGGGGTACCGATCATTTTTTTATTCAGGTCAACAATCATGTTTCCATTTACATCATATCCATAATCATTGCTGTTGTCATTCTTATCCGTAAAATCACCCAGTCCCCAGTCGCCGCCTACAGTGCCTGATGGATTAGTAGCCCAATCCTTTACATACTTTAACTTATTCCCACCACTATTATAATTATATTCCAGCTCATCGATCACGGAACTGCTTCCTAATTTTAGGCCCTTTTGTTTCATTGACCTAATATTTCCATTTTCATCATAAGCAGGTAATCCCCTCACTGCATTTCCCATTTCCATATCAAACTGAATGGTAGGATGATCAGCATAACTGCTTCCATTAAACTGTGTAAAGTCGGCGCCTACTATCCGATTGGCCTGATCATATGTATATCCATATGCCCTCCGTTCACCATCTCCTTTACTACGCCACTTGGTACCGGCAATGTTTCCATTAAACTGGCTTATATCAAATCCTTTATCATAATTCAATTCCATCCCAAACCAGGGGTTTTGCCTATTCGGGGTGGCCACACCATTGACATAATCTTTATTAATACCCGTCAACCAGCCACGGATGTTATAACTGTAATCTAACACTTCCAATGGGTCGTTAGCAATAGCTGTATAATTTCCCGATATGTCTTTCTTATGACCCAGCGCCTTGTGAACTAATTGCCCCAGTTCATCGTACTCATTTTTAGTAATCAGCGCTTTTTTATCGCTTTCATCGTTTATTATTTTCCATATTTCCCTTACCCGTCCGGCATGATCGTATTCTGTATTGGTTTTTACACGTAAATGGAAAGGGTTTCCACCCTGGAAATTGGCATGATCAAGGTAGCTGCTCAATAGTTTTCCGGTAAAATCATAGAGATTGGTAACAATATCAGTTCCCTTTAAGGTCTCCCCGTTTGTTTGTAGGAGCCGGTTACGGTCATCATAAAAATTTACTGTAGCCAGCCAGTTGCCAGCAGCCAGGTTACCAGGATCTGAAATAACCCGCACTTGGGAACCTGTAATTAAACCTGTTGTAGATTTTTGCGCTATAGACTGCATTGTTAAGGGATGCAGATTACTACCAGCGTCCAGGTAACTATTATACCCGTCTATAAAGGTTTTATTTGTCCAATCGTATTTATCATAATACGTTTTTGTCAATGCAGTAAAGTTATAACCTGCAGGAAGAGGATTGGAGTTTATCGTTATGCCATCCAGTACTCCCAATGATGAGGAATTTGCTACTGTTTGACTATTTACATTTTGTTGTAATACATCGCGGTTACTGGTGAAACCAGTCATCATACCGGTCATCACCGTCCTGTTCGTTGCATCATACAAGGTCGCCATCCATTGTCCTTTACTGCCACTTCGCATATTTCCGTCCTGGGTAAACACCAACCGGTCACGGATGTCATATACCATATACACCCAGTCTGCGCCTGGCCTGTATGGCCGGTATAACTACTTCAGATTCATGCCAGAGATATAGATATCCCGGAGATGTCCCGGAGTTAACCCAGCGATGACTTCGAGATATCCCGGCTCTTTTAAGGGCCCGGGATATCTCCGGTTTAACACAAATGCACAGATGAATTATTTTTATAACATTAGTATATACGTTATATTTAGGTAGTAAATCATAACCATTAAAACCTTAATTATGGCAACACTTATTAATGACATTCAGATTACTGGATCACTTGGAAACCTGAGCTATTATAAAATTCGCGGCTCAGATAAGATCGTAGTTCGAAGAAAAGGCGACCCTAGCGGCAAGCGGGTAAAAGAAGCGCCTGAGTTTGAAAGGACTCGTGAAAATAACAGGGAATTTGGCGGGCGGTCAACCGCTGCTAAGTACATAAAATCCAGCCTACACGCACTGAACGTTATAGCTGATTACAATTTTACCGGGCCGCTCAATGCTTTATTAAGACTTGTTCAGGTTACAGATACCGTGAGTGACAGGGGGGAAAGAAATGTGCTGATCTCAAAAAATCCACGGCTGCTGGAAGGGGTTCAATTGAACCGCCGCAACCAGTTAGAATCCATTGTAAGAGCGCCGCTCTCCTACTCCTTACAGGATCAACAGGTCGTTATAGATCTTCCTGAATTGATCCCTGGCATCAACTTCATAACGCCCGCCAGTTATCCTTTTTACCGATTTATTGCTTTGACAGCAATGATCCCCGATTTTTATTATACAAGAGAAAGGGGAAAATACCAGGCGCAGTTCGGCAGCTATAATACCATAAATAGATCAACGGACTGGTTACCCGTTACCAGCCGTACAAATGCTTCCAAACTGATCATTGACGGATTTCCTGCCAATAAACCTGATAATGCAAGTATCCTGATAGCTTTGGGCATTTCCTTTGGCGCTATAAATGGCGCCGAAATAGAACCGGTAAATTACGTTGGGGCAGCACGGATTATTGGTATGATATAAATAAATAATATTAATTTTGGCCAACCCCAAAAATCCGTATACCCATGATTGTATTTTCTGGCCGTAAAGTGGCAAAGATCAAAGAGTTTACCGATCACACACAAAGTTGTACAAGTTGTAAAGCCTTTGATCTAAAAGTAAAAGTATTCAGGCAGTATCGTCACATTTACTTTATACCATTTTTACCCGTTGGTGAAAATGCAGTAGATATAAGATGTAATGTATGTCAGGCTCCCGTACTGACTGAATCATTAAAAAAAGAGTATGCCAAAACAGCCCGAGCCCCGGTGTATTTGTATTCTATGCTCATTTTATTGGTCTTGTTGTTGACATGGATTGGGTATGGTATTAATAAAGATGGCAAAGATTCCATACTGTTTGTTGCCAATCCCAAAGTAGGCGATGTATATATAGTTAAGGACTATCAGAAAGCATCATCAGTGTGGTATTTTCTCAGGGCGGCAAGCGTAGCTGGCGACACAGTGCTGGTTTATCATAGTCATCTTCAATATGCTGGTTATGTTAATACATTTAACAGCGATGACTATTTTGTAAAAAGTGAACAGCTTTATTATACAAAAAAGGAATTGAAACAGATGTTAGAAAAAGGTGAGATCAATGGAGTTAAACGTGACTATGGAGATTATGAAGGATTTAACCGACTTAAGTAAATTTCGCTTATCATTGGCAAATGTTTGATTTCCGACTAAAGGTATTTTATACAGTTGCCCGCCGATTGAATTTCACCAGGGCGGCGGAAGAGTTGTTTATTACCCAACCTGCCGTCACCAAACATATTCACGAAATTGAATCTTACTATAAAACCCAGTTGTTTGAGCGGAACGGTACCAGAATAAAACTGACACCGGCTGGTGCCGTTCTGCTTGAACATACTGAACAGCTTTTTTCTATTTACCGGAACATAGAATTTGAGCTGGCGGCCATGAATGAACATGCACAGGGCACCATTCGTATAGGGGCCAGCACTACCGTGGCACAATATGTATTGCCTCCCTACCTGGCTTCCTTCAAACAAAAATTCCCCGATATAAACATTGCCCTTACTGCCAGCAATACTGAACATATTGAAAATGCCCTAGCCGCCGGTAAAATTGATTTTGGCATTATAGAGGGCCAGTCAAAACGCCCACAGTTAAAATACACAAGCTTCCTTAAAGATGAAATGGTATTGTGTACCCGCACGGGCAATCCGCTTATTAAAAAACAAACTATTTCGCTGGCAGCATTGAAAGAATTGCCCTTACTCATGCGCGAACAGGGCTCCGGTTCCCAGGAAGTGATTGCCGCGGCCTTAAAAAAAGCAGGCCTTAAAATTTCCCAATTAAATATAGAAATGGTACTGGAAAGTACGGAAAGTATAAAGTCGTACCTGGGCAGTTCTGACAGCTTTGCTTTTTTGTCTGTCCATTCAATCCTGAAGGAATTAAAAAGCAATGAGCTGGCCATTATTGAGATCAAAGAACTGGCTATTGAAAGGTATTTTTACTTCGTAAAACAACAAGGCGATAACCAGCCGCTGCCTGAGTTGTTTATGAAATTCATCACCTCTAATAACTTAAAGTTATAGCAGATTAAATCTTGTCATTTCATGGCCGGTTGGCAGTTACTGACCTTTGCGCCATGGAAACTGATAATGTTACACCGAAAACGAAGCGTACTTTCTTAGACAAAGCTATCACCACCCGGGAGCTGATCTTTTTACTGGCCCTTATTTTTTGTTTGTCCCCGCTTATCTCCCCACCAGTGGCATTGTTACTGGGTTTGGTCATCGCCCAGTTTATCGGGCATCCCTACCTACATTTAAATCACAAAGCCACGCATATTTTACTGCAGGCATCTGTGGTGGGACTGGGTTTTAACATGAATGTAACCACGGCGCTGCATGCCGGAAAAGCGGGCTTATTACTTACTGTGGCCTCTATTTTTGGCACCTTGTTTATTGGGACACTGATCGGTCGCCTTTTTAAAATAAATAACAAAACGGCTTATCTGATCGCTGCCGGGACGGCTATCTGTGGGGGCAGCGCCATTGCGGCCATTTCACCGGTTATAAAAGCGGAAGAAAAGCAAATAAGCGTTGCCCTGGGCACCATCTTTATCTTAAATGCCAGCGCCCTGGTGTTGTTCCCGCTGGTGGGGCATTATTTACAGCTCGATCAAACCCGGTTTGGACTCTGGTGCGCCCTGGCCATCCACGATACCAGTTCTGTAGTAGGTGCGGCCAGCAAATACGGAAATGAGGCCCTGGAAATAGCCGCCACTGTAAAACTGGTGCGGGCATTGTGGATCATTCCCGTGGCATTTTTCAGTACGTTGTTATTTAAAAACAAAGGCGCCAGGATCAAGGTGCCTTATTTTATCGGGCTATTTGTGGTGGCTATTTGTCTGAATACGTATGTTCCCGCCATACAGCCTTTCAGTAATACCATTGTCAGCATATCAAAAGGCGCGCTTACGGTCACGCTCTTCCTCATTGGCTGCGGGCTTTCAGGTAAAACGATTATGTCGGTAGGCTGGAAACCCGTTTTGCAGGGGCTTATTTTGTGGTTGATCGTTTCAGTGGGAGCGCTGGTGGTGATAATTGTCTGAACTGGGATTTCTGGGATTATTGGGATGAATGGGAGCGGATGCATGCGCCGTTTGTCTTCATCCCAAACCATCCCACAAATCCCAATTATCCCAGTTCAGAACTTTCTTCCATTGATCTTTTGTGTTATTTTGGGCCCGTCTTTTACTCGATGGCGCATCAGAGGCTCATAGCAGTAAATTGCGTTGATTGCATCGGCTGGTTTAAAGACTGGTACCCCGAAGAATACAAACAATATTATTTATCAGCAAAGAGTAAATAAAAGATCCAACAAATATATCTTATGAATCCCTATATGTTACCTCATTTCGGCGAAATTGATCCGGCTGCATTAGAAGAATATTATGGCGCTGTGGTTGAATTTAACGGCAGAGAAATTGACCTTGACCTGAATTTTGACAATAAGTCCATTGACGTCGCTCGTTTGGAAAAAGTAAAGCAGTTTTTGGATAACCTGGCCAGCTATGATCTGAAAAACAAACAATATATTGATCAGGATTTTGCGAATGAGGAGGACTGTGATACCATTGTAACGTATGTGGAGCATCACCTGGGAGAAATGGAAGAAGAGGAACTGGCAGCATTGATCGATTTTGGAAATGCATCTGTTGACCCGGAAAGGCAATTTATCAATGCACTGCATTTGGTGCGGGTAGGCTTTTACCCAGATTCCCAGGATACATTTGTTGTTTTTGATTATTCCATTGGCCGGGAACTTACCGATTATCTGGTGGTCATCAATACAAACGAAAACGGCGAGCTGGACCATATCTCCATGGAAAGCTAATATTCACTTTTTACCAAACGCATTCCTGTCAAATAATAGCATGACCAATTTACTCGTACTTTTTCTTGGCCTCACTCCCCTGCTTCCCCTGACTATATTAGCTCAGGGTACCATTAAAGTAACTGCCATCGACAAAAGCAAATTGCCGGCAGGTATTAAATTCCCCGGTAAATTAAAACAAGCCATTCGCTGGAATGATCTGGCCGGTGATAATATTGTGGTCACCAGCGAGACGGGTATTTATACAAACCCCAAATTCAAACATGAAAACGAAGGCCGGGACGCGGAGCTGTTTGCTTTTCACTTTATAGTAAGCGATTCCATACAACAAACCTGGAAAGTGTATGATCTTATCAGTGACTGTCCGGTTGATCTGGAAGCCAGTTTTGTAAAAAACACCTTGCAGGTGACCGATTTGAATAACGACGGTATAGGGGAAGTATGGGTCATGTACAGGACCGTTTGCCATGGCGATGTTAGTCCGAGCGACATGAAAATAATCATGTACCAGGGCAAACAAAAATACGCTATGCGCGGCACCAATAAAGTGCAGGTGGGTGAAAAGGAGTTTGAAGGCGGTGAATACAAATTTGATGCGGCCTTTACCGCAGGTCCTGCGGAATTCATGCAGTTTGCCGTGAAACTATGGAATAAAAATATACAGCAAAAGTTTGAGTAACAGACAGCCCCTGCCCTATGTTCTATTTTAAGACCATAACCATACCAAACACTTCTCCGGAGCTCATTGAAAGGGCGATCCGGTCCTATACAGTAACCAGAAGCTCTTATTTTGATTTTTTAATAACTGCCGGTGAAGACCACGACAAAAAATTCTTTACTGGTATAGAAAGAGGAGATATTTTTCTGATTACCCGGTTAACGAATAGTGACCGCCTTGTCGGAAAAAAAATAATTAACTCCTGGAGTAAAGGCGGAAGAACGAAGATTTTTGTGCGTTTTAAAAAGAATAATGGGTTCACAACCTACCAGGTGCGGCCTGGATTCTCTTCCATCGTGCTCCTTTGCTTCTTTTTTTTCTGGTTAGTAATAGTGGCAAGGGCGTTATCTGTTAGTGGGAGTGACTTTGACCTGCTCTTCATAATCTTAATCTTACTTACCGTAAAGACGGTAATCATTTTAAAAGAGATACAAATAACCCGTAAACTGATCAATAAAGCCATTCAGCGGACACTTGATGATGACATGCTTTCCAGCAATATTTTGTAATAAGCTTATAAAATCATAATTATCCTATACCCATGTTATACTTCAAAACTATCAAAATTGAGAACGCCGACCCTGAAATGGTGGAAAATGCGATCGTTTCTTTATCTGATATTAAGTCTACCACAATTGACTTTAGAAAACCATGGCGTTCTACAACTGAAGGAAAGTATTTTTTAGGCTTCGACAATAACAAGGAATTTTTAATTACCCTTATACAATCGTCAGGGCGGACCATTCCCAAAGTGATCTTTCGGTTTCGAAAAGTAGATCAATTCATTTCCTATCAAATAAGATTTAGTTACGGCGTTTTAATAGCTTTCTGTTCAATAGTAGTTACCCTGTTTGCACAGTTTATGTACCGGTATACAACAGGCCACCCTTCTTATGAGCCTTTATTTATAAACCTTTTTGCATTAGGACTGATCCTGGTGTTATGCTGGATGGATTTCAA
The DNA here is from genome assembly GCF_017742245.1 of Niastella soli. Taxonomy (GTDB): domain Bacteria; phylum Bacteroidota; class Bacteroidia; order Chitinophagales; family Chitinophagaceae; genus Niastella; species Niastella soli. The sequence continues at coordinate 159,846 of NZ_JAGHKO010000024.1, read as the reverse complement.
AAAGACCAGGGCCCTTATTAATAAAGCCATAGAAGAAACAGGCCGCCTGGAGGCAATAAGTATGTAAAAAGGACGGTATTCTCTTGTTTAAAGAGCCGTAATAGATAATTGGTTTCCAGCAATATTTCGTAATTTCCCTATGCAGGTAAATTAAAAGTTGCAATCATGTTAGAACAGCTAATTGAGATCACTAATTCGGAAGCATTTATCCTGAAGGGAAACCTGATCATAAATGAAGTGGTGGCCCGTCAAAAGACATTTGATCTGAAGATCAGATTTATGATCATTGACCACATCAATGACCTTATTCAGTATGAGGGGGAGATCTTTTGTGAAGGTCACGGGACCTCCAGCCGGTTAGAAGGATTAAAGTTCCCATACAACCGGATCAAATTATACACCTCGCATCCGGCACTTTGGGAAAATAATAATATACTGTACCTGAATTTGCAAGGGTCCGTTACCAATGTAGCAGAACTGATAGGTGATCTTTACATTGCACATAACAATGCCTGTGGTAACTGGATCGATTTTCACCGGTTATTTTTCAGTATTCCGCAATGGATCAATACAAAAGAAGGGGCCACCATCCATATTCCTGAATCTTTACTCGAAACATACCAGCCCATATTCAATAAACACGGGGTAACCTTTTCAAAAAGAAGCACGGATAAAGGAAAACATAAACACTCCCTGCTTTTGTTTGGTAACCCTGGTATCAGTCCGGATAATTTTTACTTATTGCAACCCTATATAATAGCGGAAAAGTTCACCGTAACGATGAACGAGGTGAACAGGTTAATGTATTAGAGGGATGTCTCAAGGCATCGAACCTATAACTAAAAAGCCAGGCGGTTAGGCTTGGCTTTGAGTGTTCAATACTTCAATTATTTATACATCACCCACTACATTTGGCTAATTTTGGGAGATAAAATAGTTACTATTAAACAAAGAAAATTGACTAGATACACAATAAGTAATGTACCGGCAAAAAACACAGGATATAATACATCGACTTTCATTTTACCTCCCGGATCAACTGTAACATAAAATCTAGGTTTATGAAAAAGAAAATCCGGCAACTCATATAAAAGGTAAGTAACACACAAAGACATAACAAGTGACAATAAGCAAACGACAAACAAAATAGACATACTTTTATTAACGAATGCGTTATTATTCCCCGCAATAAATATGGCTAAGGAGGTAATTGCGATCAAAAACAGCAGGGAGTATTGTAAATTCCTTGAGCCAACAAGCCAGCCATTATTTATCAATATAACGTCTCTCGTTCTTATTACAATAGCAACTATAAGACAAATAATTGGCACTCCAATAAATAAATACTTCATACTTTTTATTATTGATTTTCTTTATCGTCAGTTTTTTGGGTCGCGCTTGTGTTTTTATAATAGCCTTGAGGCGGGGCGGCGGATGTACTCCTGATTGTTTGTACCGCGGCATTCACAGAGTTTGTCGCGGCCTGGTTTAGTCCATTTTCCGAAGCCAAACCTCCACCATATTCTTTTAATCTCTTAAGTGCGGCAATAAATCTTTCAGCATCCTGACTTAAGGCTGTTTCCGCTGATTTAGTATCAATTACTAAAACGGGTATACCTCCGTACTTTGTTACTAATGGGTTTTCAAGTAGTTGGTTTACGCCTCTCTCAATAATTTTAAACAAATCCTCATTACCTGGCGATACTATTTTAACCTCATGCACAAATGTAGTCTTTCCGCTATAACTCTGGTCCATTGATTGACGATGCAAGTATTTACCGAAGACATTTTTTCTAACATCATCAAAAACATAGTGATAAGTAGCACCTTCAGAACCTGCCTTTGGAGTATATGTTATTGTATAATCGGTTAACTTATCCGGTTCGAAACTAAAACTAACAGTTTGGTGTACGAGTTGTATTTCCCTAACTAACTTATCGCTATTAAAAAAAGCACTTACAGGTCCTTTTAACACCTGGTTAGGAGCTGCATCTGCAAAAAACCTTTCCATCATTTCAACCTCTCCTGCGATCCCATATAAGGTATTCCAATTCGTCTTGACGTCATGGAACCTTTTATCTGAAGCCATTATATTGACTCCATACCAGGATGCTTTCTGTAAATGGGCCAAAGAGGTATTATAAGCTTTGGAAAATCCTGCAGCAAGTAGTGGATGAGCTAACGCAAGATTTTGAATAAATTGATCTGCATCAAACAATGGAGGCAATCCAGGTGCTTCCCCATCAATATCAACAAGTAAAACTGGATTATTTGCAGCGAATACATAAGGGCTTTGTCCCGGAAAGGATCGCACAAAAGGATCGACGCTCAAAAACTTTCCGGCTCTGGGATCATATATTCTTTCTCCAAAATCTAACTGCAACCCTACCCCTTTCACCTCATTATCGTTCTCCTTGCCATTAAACCCATATCTGTAACCGCCAGCATTATAATTCCTTGCCGGCTGTAACATCCCAAATGGATAATAGTCCTGCGCACTTACAACATCTGCATCAAAGTGATCGATCAAAGAACTATATGAGCCCGAAGATACAGCTATTTTCTTATCCCCTATGGTAGCCAGTACATTGCCCAGGTGATTGGTTAATTCGTAGATCTTTTCATTGCGGGTAAAGGTACTTATGGCATACTTCCCTGAACTTCCCGGTAACAGGTCGAGTACCGGCTCTTTCGTTAGCTGTGTCAGCATTCCCAGCCTGCTGTTGCCAAACAGGTGTACCTCCGATTGTTTCGTTGTCGTTCCATCCGTTTCATAAACACTCAGTACATTTCCATGGGCGTCCCGAACATACACAGTGGTTTTGCCGGCAACTGTTTTAGTGATACGATAGCCCGAAGGATCGTAGGTATATTTAATTTCACTGCCATTTTTTCTAATGCTGGCAATTTTTCCATACACTGTCCATGTAATGTCGCCGGCGTTGGTTATCCCTGCTGACGCATCCTTGGTGAGATTACCAATGGCATCGTATTTATAGTTATCAACACCCTGGGTCTCCAGGTCTTCTGTATAAGTACTGTTGGTTACAGCATCTGTTATATAGTTAAGGCGGTTTGTATTGGCATCGTAGTGATAAGTAAGATCATCCATATCGGCCTGACTTCCAACGGCGGGCGCTCCCTTCCGGTTATAGGTCATTATATTGCCATTCGGATCATAACTTACCGCTTCTGCATAATCTGCAATGGAAGAAGTTCCTGCGCTCCACAGGTTATTGGTTGCATCAAATCCATTGTATGCCTGCATGCTTACCAGGCGGTTCAATTGATCGTACCGGTAATTATAAAACAAGGGGGCAGCATTGATGCTTGTATTGTTCTTGGGGAATCCGCTATTGTTGATACTGATGGCGCCTATATTGCCATTAAACAGGGAGACAAAATTGCTGCTGGCAGCCGGCCGGGCAAAAAGAGAAGTACCCACAACTGGTTTGTAATCCAACCAGGTTTTGGACCCTTCTACCGCATCGTAATAATGCAGGGCATAACCAACTACATCTCTGGAAACCCTTTGATTATTACCGGCTGCAAACCCATCTTCGCCTATATCATACACACCGGTGCCGGGGGTTGTACTGTTCACTCCTTTCAGCCAGCCTTGTAAGGTATAGGCATAATCCAGGCCCTGCACCCGCAGTTGACCTAATTCTGTTCTTGCAAGCGGTCCGTGTTTGTAATAATTGTAAGCGGCATCGCGTTCCCAATATAATTTGTCGCGACTGGTCTCCACGCTGGTCAGCCGGTTTTCGGCATCGTACTTATAGCGGTGATAAAATTCATCGGAAGAACCTGGCTGATAGCTCACCATATTGACTTTTCCACTGATAAGGTCATAATCATACGTTATTAACTTAGGCGTCATTCCCTGCACACCCAGAAAATCCTGCAATAACTTATCTACGTTGCCATGAATGTCGTACGTATATAAACTGGCTGTGTAATGAGGATCGTTATTATCCTTTTCTCTGACATACGTATAACTAACGCGGTTACGTAAATTGTCCTGGGTAAAATTCAGCCCCTGCACAGAGGGGAACACCTTGTCATATACGGTGACGATCATCTGCTCTTTCATTCCTCCGCTTCCATTGATCCAGTTACCAAGCAGGGTCTCATTTTGGCTGGTGAACTGATTCATACCGGCGCTTTGCGGTTTTTGCCCTACTTCTTTGATGCGACCAAAATCATCATAGAGTGTATAGCTATACTTGGTATCTAAGTACTGCTGTGCACTCTGACTAACAGCCAGGCGGCCCAGTTTGTCGTACCAGAACGTAGAAGTACCGCCATCCGGTGAAGTTTGGGCTACTACACTATTCAAACTGTTGTACCGGTAGCTGGTAACCAGGTTATGGTCACGGGGAAGGTACGAACCATTAGCCCTCGCCGCTTTAACGCTATCGGCAAATGAGGGCCTGAAAGCCGGATTCACGCCTTTGGGCGGTACGGTTTTTACCAGGTTGCCGGCCAAATCATAATAATACAACGTGTAGTGATATTCGCTAACCTTATACCCTACCTTAAACTCTTCCATATTACCGGCAGCAAGGCATTTTTGCCGGTATTGCGTTTCAAAATCTGCAGTCAGGGCTGCTACTTGTTGCTGGTATTGCTGCTGGGCAATGGCTACAGCCAGATCTTTTACATCCTGGCAGGGATCTTCATGCTTCAGAATGTCCGTATTATCTATTAATGGTTTAGCATCAGGGCAAACCACCGTTTGTGTAGCGTTTGTGTTATCATTATAGTTGGCGAGGTTACAATTACTGGCTTTTGCCTTAGCCGCATAGTCCATCCAGGTAAGTTGTAACCCGGTGCGGTAGTTCAGGAACTGCGCATAGAGCACATTATCGCGGATATCATTGGCAGTAAGGTCTTCGCTGCTGAAAACAGCGGCATTGTAACCGGGAAACAACATTTTGAATTCTGCTGTCAGCGCGCTCAGTGTTGCGCAGCTAATGCAATTATTGGCGGCGGTAAACCCACATTTTAAAAATCCGGGTAGTGGCTGGGGCGACGCCAGCGGAATGTAGGTATAATCGTTACAGATTTTTTTAATACAGTCCCAAGATTTAACGGAACCTTCCCACGCTACAAAACTACATCCACATTCAGCAGGAGTAGTGGTGGAAGGCACTTCAACCCGAACTATCTTCTCATAACATGTAAATGTACCAATTGCCGGGCATCCTTGTTTGAGGCTGGCAAACAACTCCGGCGTAATAGTTTCACCGTATTTTGTATATAGGTATTCGTTAAAGGAACCTAAATTGTTCGTGTCAATTTCGGCAGCCGCCGCCTCAGCCTTCAACTGGGTAAAGCGTTTACAGGTACAGGTGTCTAATTGTGAAATGGTGCTCTTTACAAATTCGGGCCCTTTATTGTAAGGCTTGGGAAATTCGATAATAAATGGATTGCATAAGTTATCTTTTGCAATGCCATACTGTACTACCAATACATCATTGATCACTTTTTCAAAATTACGTGGTGACCCATCATCGGGCAGTGATGGCCGAACCTCTGATGAACCAAATGGATTGGCGTCGTCGCTGCCTTTTGTACAAACACTTACCAGGCCAGCCATGATCTCGCTTATTATCTGGTCTTTACTGGCATGATTAGCTATGGTTGGGCATTGTAACAACGCTTTTGTCCATTGTACGGTATAGCTTGCGCACCGGTCAGCGTAGGTTTGCTGCGGTGTTGCGCCGCCAGGAATTGTATACGGATTAGGCGCTTCCGCTCCCATATACCAGGCCCAGCCATTTCCGGCGCCATTTGCCTGCTGATTTTGCCCAAATTGCTGCGCCAGTTGGGTATTGCTCGTTGGGAATTGTAAGAGATAACCCTGGTCAACCAGCGTTTGTGCATTTGAAAGCGGTACACTATTATTTATATAAGCATTTACCTGGTTATCGCGTTCCGTGGCATACAGATTTTTGAATACATTCCATACACGATCTTTTTCAGCAGTGCTCAGATTATTGTAGGGAGGCGTTTTAGGCGCACTCGTATAACAATTGTCTTTATCCGACGCAACAGCCAGGTTTTTACAGGCAACATCGCCATACGCTATTTGCCATAAGCTTAACCCATTTAAATAATTATTAGATATTTTATCAACCATAGCCGCTTTATATCCAGGGGCCTCTGAATAAAAGTTATCAGTCAGATTACCAGCCGAAGTAAAGATATAATTATTAGCAGCCGCCTGGGCATAGGTGGTGGCGCCGTTAAAGTTGCTGATCCAGTTATAGCTGTTGGCTAGATGATCTTCGGCAAAAACCAGTTTGTCGTATTCCGGATGGTGAGGCAACAGTGCTTCGGCCCAGGAGTTTTGAAACGCCTCATTAAAAGCATCTTTACTGGTGTTGTTCAGTTTATCCAGCGTATTTCCTGGTTGAATGATTTCGTCCACTAACCCCTCAGTGGTCCTGTACCGGTCTTCATTTTTAGTCCGGTTCCAGGGAAGTCGGTAATTACCCGTTGTAAAAATATTGTAGGTAACACCCATGGAGTTGCTGGCTGTTTCCTGTGCATATTGACCACTGTAGGGGATCATGTCATTCAGCATCAGCTGACGTTTGGTGGGTAACGGGCTTGTGCAGCTGGCGCAGCTATAGGCTGAAGGCGGTACCGCGCATTCCGAGGTAGAGAGTAAACTATTGGTAATAGTGGTAATCAAATCCTGCTCGGTCGTTGGGCATATTGCTTTTGACAGGTAGAGCTCTTTGGCCGCCTGTAATGACGCCTCGTTGATGGTTAATGTCTTTCGGATTGAATACGACCCTGGCAGCAGCGTTGTGTCAAAGGTAAAGGCGAAACTGCCAACAGGATCAGCACAATTATCGGTAACGGAAGCTTTAACGTTGTTAAACTTTTTTATAATGGGGTCCGTATCGCCGGATTCATCCGTGATCGAAATTTCAAGATCATACTGGCAGTCGTAGCAAACGGATGCACCTCCACAGGCATTTAACTGTAACCGTTCCGGATCCAGTTTGTATACAAATGTATAATTGGTAGTAGCCGGGACTAATAAGCTATTGATCGATTCAATACTGTTGTTTTTTGCAATATTTGAATTTCTGTTCAGCAGATTGCGGGTAATGCTGTCACCGGCTTGTCCCGGGTAATCGCTTTTGTTAAGCGCTACGATATTGGCCGGCTCACTTCCTGCCAATGCGGTGGCAACCGTTCTTCCCTGCATATCCACATAACTCACACTCATTTGACCATTGGGGTCTTTCACCATGTTCTTGAAATAATGGGTGTAGATCCCCGCTTCCGTACCAAACAACCCGTCGAGTTCTTCCTGGGCAGGCGTGCCATAATAATATTTGGTTTCATGTCCCTTGCCCATTTGAAAGGCGGCGCCTGGTGCACTTTGTGCCATAATACGGCCGCTTCCATCGGGTGTATAACGAGTAACAACATACGGATACCCTTCCGCATCGGGCGTATTGGGTGAATTGCTTATAGCCACACCGCCCGCGCTGTAGTATTTGGCGGCCCCTCCACTTACATTCATTTCAGGAACTGTGCTGCCTGTACTGTTCAGGGCCTGCAAATCAAAAAATTTAGTAGGATCATCACCTGGCGACTGTCCGTTGAACAGGTTCAGCTGGCTGTAATATTTCATAGCCGCATCACCGCTTGGCGTGGGTAAGATCTGCACGGCAGGCCGTCCCTGTCCGTCGTACAAGGTTTCGGCGGTAACAACCGTATTGGTAACATTATCTTTTGTTACCGTTTGTCGATTACGCAACGAACCATCGTAAAATTGTGCCACTGCTTTTCGCTTGCCTTCTTCTGCATAGCTAACGTTGGCCTGCCAGTTCATGGCATTGTCTGCGAATCCATTGACTGTTATAAATTGGACTGGTGCCCATGGCCCATCGGTCCTGCTGCCTGACTTCTTTATATTCACAGCCCGGATGCGACAGTAAATGGTTCCGCTGCTGTACAACGCCGGTATTTTATAAGCAAATACGCTGCCCGGCAGATCAATACGGGTTGAATTATTTTTAAAAACCAGGTTATAATCTGTTACCCCGTTTATTTTGTACGCATCCGCCATTTCATCCTCAACCCAGGCCCATTCCAGCTGAGTATGGGTGTTGCCTGCATTAGGCTGTATCGTCCAGGAAACAGGCAGTTCATCATCCGTTGGACTCGAAAGCGTAAGCGTTGGCTGCACGCCGGTCTGCAGGTCATAATAACGGGTGACCCGCATTTCATTTTCCAGCACCAGCTGGGTTTTGGGATCAAAATTGCCAATGGGGGCGCCCTCCACATGCATAACGGTCACTTTCACATACTCGGCATCATCCAAACTCAGGTATTGCCGGGCATCATATTTTACGCCTTTGTCTTTTGTATATGTAACTGAAAGGGTTTTAACAGGCAGCGTGTTTACGGTTCCCGATCCTGCCAGCCTGTACTCGATCAATAAATCGACAGATGCGGTAAAATCCACCGGAATAATATCGAATGTATCCTCTAAGACCTTTAATGTAATTATATTCTTTATCTTCTTTGTTTGTTCATTGGCCCACACATAATTCATCGGTGCAACCGCGCCATCTGCCAACTGAGCCAACTGAATCACGTTCGTCCCACTACTGACCTTTCCAGGCGAGCCTGCTAATACATAAGAATTGCTTGTTTCAATACCATCATCGCCCGTGGCAAATGACGTCGTATTAAGGAACAACAGGATGATTCCCAATAACAACACCGGCAATTTGTACGTCAGGCATTGATGGTTGTTTGATTTTTTTATTATGCTTGGCATAAACGTCTGTATGGCTTGATTAGGAATACCGGTTTATTAGTTTATTGTTATTGCGTACTGTTCATATTGCTTTAATGGGATAAACTCCCCCTCTTCATTCCTGGTAATGCGGTCGGCGATCACGGCCGGGAAATGCATATTCGCCTCATGCGTGATCTTTTTATAGTCAAAACTGCCCTGTTGTTCCTTAACCACATAAAATCTGCTGGTATCAATTGTCAGTAATTTGCCGGCCATATCATCACGGGTCTGTAGCTGTTTATATACATCTTCCTCTACCGGGTACAAGCTCCTTTTTGTAGTTACTACCCGCACAGGCTCCCTGGCAGCCATGTCATATTGTAATTCTATGGTTTCCTTTGGGATCGTAGTTGTATAAAGCAGGTCCCTGCTAGCCAGTCGAATAGCCTGGGTGTTTTGTTGTGGGGGTAATATTTGAGCAGAGAACTTTTTTGCCAGTTCCAGTACAGATGAATCCTTCCCCTGGCCGCCTATCAGCGATCGCAGGCCGGCCATAACCGGTCGGGCATTGGAGAATACGATCATCCGCTGCATTTTATCATTGACCAGCAGGGCTATGGAGTCGTTCGTCAACTGTTCTGCGTCACCAAACCGGGTATAGGAACTGTTTTTAGTCAGGTAAAACACGGCATTGGTAATGCCGGTATCGCCTTCACTGGTAATAAAATTGGTAGTGTTTGTCAGGGTTAACTCCAGGTATAAAGGAACCTGCTGGTATTGGTTGCTTATCTGTATAAACTCACGCAACACCTGTAAGGTATCATTGCCGTTTACAGCACGGGCGCGTTTTTTTTGGGCCTGCATGGTTCCTGTCATAAACAAACATCCAAGGATCAAACCTATCTGCACAATATTTTTACTACTGGTTTGCATATTCATTCTGTTTTTACAGCTACGGTTGAATGGTTTTGATATTTTTTTGCCGGGTGCTACGGGTCTCATTGATGGTCTTAACTCCCTCCCGGGTTTCGGCTTTGGTTCGCACCAGCCCGCCCTCTGCATCGTAATCATAAAAAGAAGCGTAGTTATTAGCATCCAGTTCTGCCGTGAGCCTTAAATTAACCGGATCGTAGACATAGCTTTTCATGTTCGCATTGTAGGGGTGAATGCGGATATCATCAAAATAGATCATACTACCGCTGTTGTTCACCAGTTTTAAATTCATGGATGAGCCGCCTGTCGGGGTGGTAAATTCCCCTTCATACCGTTGCCACCCTTCAATAATTGGCCCTTTCGGCGTTAAGGGAACCGTATTACCGTCTATGATTACCTGGTTATTGACATATCCTGTTGCTGCACAATTTGTACATTGCTCCCGCACCCAGGCGCTGAAGATCATTCTTTTATTGGTGGGCAGCGTGAATACTGGGTTCAGCATACTGCCCGTAACTGGTATGGGCAGGTCATACGTACAGCTATTTTGGGTAGTGGTGCTTGTATAACCAGGCATGGTACCGCCCCCAGGTGGAAGATTATTGACAGCACTGGGATTAGACGGAGGAGTAAAAAATTGAAAGTAGAAATTATCATCCGACATGTTACCATAAATGGCGTTCTCATACAATTCAAAACCGGCATAGGCGAGACCTGAGATCTTGTAAATACCCTTCGGTAAACAGACATTGTAGGTCTTCCACTTATAGAAGTAGGATGGCGTTTGCACAGGTATATCACCTTCCCAATTATAAGGTATATTCTGGCCCGTTGTAACTGAATAAACGTCTACATTAAAATCCCCAATTCCGTAGTAACTGGGTGCCGGATCTTTTCGAACTGACGTTGTAGCGAAGTGATAGATCCCCCCCTGCGTTATTTCAATATACTGACTTAATATAAATCTATAGTTATACCCGTTTTTGATCAGGTCCGCGCGGTTTACACCGCCCGAGGGCTCTATTCCAAGCCACATGCCATTTTGACCATAAGTATAATAGGAACCGGAAACGTTACTGAACATGCCGTCCGTAGATTCGTATTCGATCACTGCATTCATACCCCGGTTAATAAGGGTGCTGGGTGTTGTATTTGAATAAGTAAATGGAAAATCTTCGGCAGGGTCTGGCGCTATCGGTATCTGCTTTACAACGGTACTGTTGTTTTTAACCCCCAACACATATTTCCCGGTGTGGGCATTAAACCCATTGGCATCTGCATCTACTAACTGGCTATTGTCCAAACCAACCAGCTTGAAATGCGGTTGCGCGCACATGTTGGTAGTATTTGGATTCAGTGCTTCCGCATAGTAGTTATCTTCAAATCCCTCGTACACCATTTCATTGGTCCTGCTGTTCTTTACAATAGCCGTTGGCAGCGTTTTATGATAGCCGTATTGTGCAGCCGTATAAATGTTCACAGCGTCTTTGCTCTCTGTTTCCATTCCCTTGTAATTGAACCGGGTAGTCAGATTATTCCACACCCACTTTGTGTTTGCTGTATTAGGCACCAGGTTATTGTAGCCATCGAAGTTCCAGTATGGCTGGAAGTCAGCCAGAAAACCATTCTGGGGAAGATTGGTGGCAGGCGGTATATTGGTGCCGGGTGCAGGCATTGACTCCTGTCTGCTGCCGTAGAAAACCATATTCCGATATGATCTGAAGTTGCCGATCAATCCTTTTCGGTAAGGGTTAACATTTTTCTGCAAATAGCCGTTGCAGTCTTCCACTTCCGAAAAAGTACAGTTGCCTGAATTATACACCAGGCTGTATTTTTTTACCAGCTCATTGTCGGCCTGCCATTTCTCTTTAAATTCCATAGCCGAGGCGATAAGTACATTGCCTGTAATATCCAGTTTATGCGTAGTGCTGTTAATGGGGTTCGACATCAGATTGATACCGGCCACAATAGCTTCCAGGTTGTTTCGTTTGCCGCTTCTTACAATTTTGAAGGTTACGCCTGATCTTGATAACAATTGACCATCCGCATCCATCACCACCAGGTCTTTTGCCGGCACGGTCAGAGAAGTATTGGTCTTATTTTTATCGAAGACCCATAATTTAGGAAAGGTTACGGGCGCTCCGGAACAGCCGGCTGCATTGCCAGGTACACTAGCGTATAATTCATCGCCGCTTTCAAAAAAACTCTGATCACCCTGAACTTTTCCATCCACAAAACTATACGAAGAATATTCTGCCCCTATATTCTTATAAGCCGGCCCCATGCCGCTGTAAGCCCACCAGGCAGGGTACTTAACATTGTAAACCGGTTTGTCAAATTCGTTGTTGGTCCGGGTTATGATCGCATCGCCTGTTTCGGCGTCATATACCAGGTTTTTGGTGGTTACCGTACTTCCTTTATCAATGACCACCACGCTGTCGAGCACGCTATGATAGTTGATCACTTTGGTAGTGGTTACAGCCCGGTATACGTTCTCGCTGTTGGCAACTACCGGCCATACAAAGGGGATCCAGAACGGGAACAGTACCGGAAAAAGATCAACCTGCGCCTGTACTTCAACACTGTTGCTTTTAACCGAAAACTCCCGGGTGTCAGTCATCAATTCCACCTCGATACCCATATTGCCTGGTTGTACCAGTCCGCCCTGGCTGGCATAGATAAAATCAAATTTTTCATCCATTCCTTTGCCGCCGGTATTGCGGTAGTAGTTTTCGGTATAATTCAGCCGGGTAGTAGAATCATTTTCCGAATAAGACGACTGAGATTTCATTTTACCATGCATATCGTTGGTCTCTACAATAAAGCCCTGAGAAACCGCACGGCTGTCAAATGCGTCTTTATAGAAAAACAAGTTTAAAGAAGCCTGGTGTTTTTGTTTGTCAGCAAGAGCCGTGTGGTTGTAGTAAACCGGAAAGTCTTTTGCAGTATAAAATTCAGTAACCTGTTTGCCTATACCTGATCTTGATTTCTTTGCAGGGTCAATATTTTTACGCAGTGATCGTACCGTCACCTTGCTATAACCAACAACGGGTGCAGGAAAGAAAGCATCCAGTATGGGCATTTCAATGGCGCCGTAGCTGGCTGGTCCAAGTGGTAATTTATCGGTAACCTGTACTACATTCTGGAAGGGGTTCTCTTCATTACCAATAGATGGTTCATAGGAGGCTACCCCGCTGCTGATCTCTTGTTCAACTCCATTGATCGTTTCCCTGGTAGTATATTCATATTCCTGGCCAAACTCTGACGACACTTCTTTGCCTGCAGTCATACTCGACCAATTGTCTTTTAACTTAATTGATTTTACCCGCTGGCCGCCACCATATTTGTGGCCATCAGGCACAATCAGCCGGACAAAAGAGTTTGCCGGATTGATCGTTTGCACCCGGCCCTGGCTGCGCAGGTATTTCACGGGATCTTTAAAGGCGCTTTTTATGGCATCGAGCATACCCGCCAGCATTTCGCCAACGGCTTTGAGGCCACTGTTATCACTTACATCATAACCGGGAAAAGCCTGTCCGGGCAATTTTTCACGCAAATAGTCAAGCGCCGCCAGTGACAAGGGACTTAATCCGCTTACCTGGTTTAACCTGATCCAGATGTGGGAATCGTCAACTCTGCCATAATCGGCTACTGTTGCATAGGTATGGATGTACTCCGGTCCTTTGGGCATATTCACCGACAACTTGAATGCCAGTTGGTCCAGCCCCTTAATATATTTATTAAACACCTCCTGTTTAGTGGTACATTTTTCTGGCACTTTTATCAGGACGTGATCATATTCAACAGTGCTTACTGTTTGTCCCGACAGATCGAACCCATACAGTTTGTTTGTGAAATTCGAAGCTTTACTGCTCAACCCTTCAATTTCCATCATAGCACAGGCGCGCTTGTTTTGCACATAAGCATAATCATCACTTTCATAGTTTATTTCCATTTGTCCGCCCGATGGCAGCAGAATGCGTTTAAGCGACCATGCTGCAGCATTTTCATCGATGGTTTCTTTTGAAACAGCAGCAGAAGGTTGCGTTGAATAAGGGAAATAAGAATTTCTTACCTGGCCGGGATTGGCACTGGCAGGTTTATAGTTCCCCCACCGGTCTGACGAATTAGCCTTGTAGGTCGGGTTGCCTTTATTATCCCTGGTATAAGAGAATACATATTTATTCGAATTATTATCCCGGTTCATTCCATTGAATGTAAACCGGATACTATCCAGGGTTAGTTTTCCGCCAGTCTGATTTTTGTTATCGGGTGTGCCTGCACATAAGCTATAGCTGTAATGAAACCATACCGTTTTAACCGGTTTGGCGCCAGTGAGGCCATTTTTCTTAAGGTCTGCTTTGTTAAACAGGTCTATCTTTTTTAACAGCCTGGCGCTGTTATCCGAACTGTTTACGCCACCAAATACATCCGATGGGCCCTTGGCATCATCGCGGGTATCCAGCGTAAACAGGGCGATCATGGTCTTTGATTCTATGGAATGGAGATACCAGGATTCGCGTTCGCCGTAGGAAATGATACCTTTGTCATCTCTTGTTTCAGACATATTACCCGCGCTGAAATTCGCTTTATTGTTGTCTTTTGTATGTGGTGTGCGCCAGCTATGGGTGCCCACCATCGAATAGTTGAATTTTACGGCATCTCCCTGGTCATCTTCTGTAATACCGTTGCCGCTCACATCAACATAATCTGAAGACAACAAACCGGTAAGCAGAAAGGAGTGGGCGTAACCGGGCGTTTCAGTTATTTGATAATAGCCATCTTTGCCTTCTAACGGGCTTGCATGGTCAGTTTCACTGGAATTAATGGAAACCAGGTCATCGGCGTCGCCAGTACCACCAACGCCAAATGTGTAATCTTTTTGCAGGGTATTATAAACCGGGATCCCATATACATATCTTCGGCCGCTGGTTTCAGTTACCGTGATCTCAGATATATGCTGTTTTTTACGATAGCCGGCAGGGTTTGCATCTACCCGGTCGATAGGGTCTGATTGCAGGGTATTGCCGGCTCCCGGAATGCCACTGGCGTAGTTTCTTATTTTTCCGTCTAATCCGACCTCTGTGGCTTCCTTCGCTGTTAAAAAGCTTGTTACCTGGGATCTTTTCCTGCGCTCGGTAATATCGGGCAGCGCGACGCTGGTAGTGCCGATAGCCTGATTTAATTTTGAAAAATGTTCCAGTACCGGATTAATACCCGGGGCTGAATTACTTCCACCCAGTTGAAATCGTACCATGTCAAGACCCCCGATCTTATTATACTGATCCGGGATCAATACGCTTGTTTCACCCGGGTTCCTGAAATAAACATTTTCAAATGCCTTGTCTGCACCCCTAAATCCAATGGTGGAACGAAGTCCGTTGCCACTCTGCCATTCACTGATGGTGGACGGTGTTTTTATGGTATTGAAGTTGGCGCCATAGTGACCGGGAATACCGATGTCGGCGCCCACACTTAAACTCTTGTCTTTCGATCTGGTATAATTATCCCTTACATATCCCATGTCGTTGCGATAGGCTCTGATGCTGCCACCTGTTCCTTCACCCTGGATGCTAAATACATCATAAGAGTATTGCGGCGCTGAAATGATGGGTGTATTGGGCGTAACTTCATTATCATTCAGGCGCGTGAAATCCATTACCGACTGGGAATTATCCTTTGCTTTCTCATAATACAAATAACCCACTAATGGTTTGGTTTGTTGTATCTGTGCGGTTTTGGAGGTTTGTTTATATACCTCCGCCTGCAGGGAACCATATACGCCAAAGATGCCACCCCCTATTTGAAAGTTGCCGGAATAGGATTCGTTTTCGAGCGGCATTCTTATGGAAGGTACATAACTTGGCTTGGTGAAACTGATAGCAGACGAAAAGAGGGTGCCGCCCATGCTGCCGCCGAAGTGATTCTTGGAATAAATAAGTTTGAAATCTTTACTTACCCCCTTTAACTTTTGGGTCGTATAGTTATAAGACATCTGCTCACTTATCTGCAGTTGCTTGATACCGCTTCTTGAATTATAGCTGGTACCTAAACGGACCCCCGCAGATAATTCCTTATTGTGATCGAATGAATTGGCTGTTAAAGAAGCGTTGGGAGAGAGCGTTACTCCGTTCCTAGAACTGATATTGACCCCAAGACTTAATCCTAATTTTAAATTAGAACCTGTGTTTTTTTCAGAACCGGCCTTTGAAGCCAGGGTAATACTGGTGCCGCCCTTTATTCCCAGGTCAAGTGCAGGGCCGAGGTAGTTATTGTAAGAGAAATTTAATGCGCCCAGCGACACATCGAACCCAAGGTTTAAAAAATCCTTTATACCCAGCAACTCCAGATCCGGCGTAATGGTTACGCCCCAGGTTTTGTTGGGTTTCATCTCCTGCTTTTGTATCAGCTTTTCTTCTCCACTGAAATCATCCGGCACGCCTCTCATATTGCGGGAAATGGTTCCCGGGTTAATATTCCAGCCTAATCCGACCCAGCTCGCTTCCTGTTCCATCGAAATGCCGCCGTCATAAAAAATGTTTACGGGGTAACCGCCTACATCCAGTAACGGGATATTATAGTTAAAGTCGCCGGTAAACAGGTTAACCAGGTTATCTGTGCCTACCGATTTGAAGGAGGACATTTCCGGTTGACTGGGCCCGCCAATATTCTTTTTGGCAGGGATATTAGTAGTCCGCAGTTTTTTGACAGGGGCTTTGTTTTCAGCGATAGCTGCCTGCTTGAGCGGAGTACTATTTTTTACTGCTGTGGAAACGCCGCCGGATATTCCGTTATCAACACGTGGCCGTTTTGTACTGTAAAACGGTTGATAATTGATCGTGCTGGAAGGGTGCCTATTGATGCTTCCATAGGCGGGCAGGATACTTCGAAAGAAAATAATAAACAAAACAGCGGCTATATGCTTTGTATATTTTGTAGCGAGTAACTGGATCATGATAAAGTTATTATGCGACTGTTTAGACTATTTTATGCTGAATGAAGTGGAATACTGATGATGCTGATTGTCGGTGATCTCAATAAAATACTGTTTGCCGGAATGATACCTGCCTCCCAGCTTAAACCGCAGGTAGTTATCACCGTAAAGGATCTTTTGCTTTACCTCCTGTATTATTTTTCTATCGCTGTCCAGGAACCGGACCAGCGTTTCATGGGTGTTGTCGAAGCAGTGATATTTCACACGCAGTTCCTTGTCCGTAACAAGATGAGCGCCCCCGCCGTTACCATCGCCATTTAGTAAAAGAAAGCTGGCCTGATTCTCTTCTTTTTTGGTTGAATCGCCTGCAATCGTAAACGTCCATACTTCGGTGGCCGAGGCATAGTTCTCGTTATTTTTTGCTGTTACCTGCCAGGCATAGGTCTTCCCTGATTCCAAGGTAGAATAAGTGGTCGGATACATTTCATAGGGTGCCTTCAAATGCGCAGTTGAATAAACAGGCGTATTATAGCGGATGGCTTCTGCCGGAGATTGTCCCTCCATTATTTCAGCCACGCTCAGTTCATAGGTAAGGTTATCGAACATATCCATAGGTGCCGGCGGGATCCACGTTAATTGTGGCGCTGGTGTTTGGATGGTAGATCTGTTGACTGGTGTGCTCAGCAAGGGCGGGCTCAATGGCGTGATATTTAACCGTACACATTCTGTTGCGAGTGTTTGTAATGCTTCATGTCCGTAGTTACTTACGGTATAACAGGCTATGTAAGAGCCGAGTGGTAAAAAGGTGGCGGTAACATTGCCGGTACCAGTGGTATACTGAACAGGTTGAATGTCCTGTATAGTCAGCACCTTTACTCCTTTGTTCAGCAGGATACCTCTTGTTCCTGCAGACAGGACCAGTTGCCCGGTTACCGCGTCTTTCAGGTTCATCAGAATGGTTACCTGCGAGCCGGTATTGCTGTTGTTAGTAAGCACGAGATTCCATAACTGATCTTTGGTGACCAGGCCGGCCGGCGGCATTACTACATTAATAGTAACCTGGGCCTGTAACAGCGCCGGAATACAGAATGCCAGCAGAAGTATAAATTTTATTTTCATATCAGAAATATTTAAACCACGATACCCTGCCTGTTTCTACCGGATAAAGTGTTTGCCATATAGTTGGTAAATAAGATTTTTCATAATGCAGTTGCAAACTGCCGAGTTTCTTTACCTCCACTCCTACCTGCGCCCGGTTGCCAATACAGGTGGTGCCGCCCATTATTTTATTGTATTTAATACCGGCCCCTACTTTTAAGAAATTGAATAGTGCATAATCAGCATTGGCGTCGAGCGTGTAATATTGCATCTGCTCCTGATCGGCATACATATACATTCCCTGCAATTGCAGTTTAGACAAGAAAAGGGTTTGAGAAGCCATGTAATTAATGCCCTTATAAGCTATAAAACCCGAGTCAGTTCCTTTGGAGAAATATTTATTATAAAGCAAAGACGACAACATGCGAATGTTACCGGCCTTATAATTATGCACCAGGGATGCGTTTAAAATACAATAGGCATTCTCCCGGATGCGCTCTTTGTCTATTACATATAACTGGGTGCCAGGATTGTATCCTACGCTAAGCGAAGGCCAGCGCGGTATCCGCACATTCAACTGAATGCTTTTAAATACCGTGCTTGATTTAAATGTCTTTTCTGCAAAGGGATTGGAAAAATCATTGCGCCGAAGTGCAGCGACTACGCCAATTTTATTATTAAAAAAGGACTGATCAACACCGAATAACCAGGCGGTTTGACTGGTATTGATCGTGTACAAACTGAACGATTGGAATTGCGCGCCTGTTTTTCTATAAAATCCGCTGATGCGGGTATCTGTCTTTGGTAACAGGGTTTGTCCTTTGATACTGACACCAACGTTTGCATTCTCTGCAAACTGAAACAACGACTTCATGCCGCCATTGTTTCGCAGGCTTCCACTGACGGGGATGGTGGTTTTTGCCAGCTCTACACTAATGCCCGTATTCTCATCCTTCTTCAAGATGCCTTCAATAGCGTATCCTACCACATTGGTGAAATTGTTGGCGGTATCTGCCACGATACTTCCATAATTATATCTTTTACCGGCAAACGCAGATAGAATTACTGCTTTGCGGTCAACGTCTCCTACCCCTATGCGACCCATTAAGAAGTTTTGTCCATTCCGCCGGGTATTCTTTCCCATAAAATCCCGGAAGCCATAATCAATTTTACCTACAGCCAATGCTGCATATATGCCGTCATTATATTCAAGATTGAACCCTGTCAACGAGACATTCCAGGCGGTCAGCTCAGAATAATTTATTACCGACCGGCCAATGCCAATACTTTTTATATTGCCCAGGAATTTCTCCAACCCTTCCTTTTTCCGGCTGGCAACTTCGTTCTCCGATTCAATGTTATTGAGGTCAGCTATGGTGGCTGCTTTGTAAATTTTGCGACGAACACCTTCCACATCTTTTTGTATAGAATTCTTTACACTGTCAGTTTTAGCCTGTAGTGCCTGGACCCGTTGCTGCAGGCTATCCAATTCCTTTTTCCTTTGTTCAAATTTTTTGAAATAAGAACTATCCACTTTGTCTGCCAGCGAATCAACCTTCCCATTGGCCAGTTTATACAACCTGCTTTTGTCAAGGTCAGGCCAGTTAACGTCTTTTGAAGAAGTGTCGCTTTTTCGTTTTGCCGCAGCTAATTCTTTATAATACAGTATTTCCTTTTCCTTCATTAAACGTGCCCACTCGTCGCGGTCATTTACCAACCCGCTTAACTGCGTATACCGGTCTTTTGCCTCTTTCAGTGCTGCCTCTGCCGCAGCGAGATCGGGCTTTTGATAATACCGGGATGCAATTTTATTGAGTAATTCCTGTTTGGCTTTTTTCAGGAATTCATTTCTGTCGAACCGCAGATTGACATCCATGAAGTTTTTGAAATAGAAGGAATTACTGATCCGGTTTGATAAATTCAACTTCAGCGGATATTTGTCTTTCACGGTTATATCCAGAAATGTCTGTATGGTATGTTGCTGGAAATCGTTTTGAGAAAAAGGGGTGTCGATAAATGACCTGTATAAGAAATCATATTGAACATTGCCATGGATCTTAAGGAAAGGTGTATGTGGCACCGGTTGTAAAGGTGAAAGCTTTTTATCCGTAGTAGCCGCTCCCTCCTGAAAGTCGCCAATGTCCTGTAGTGATGCATAAGATCCTTTACAGGTCCCTTTATTTAAGAATATTAAAGTATCGCCCCTGCGTTTTACAGGATGCTCCGCGCCTGACTGTGCATAACAGCCTGCACTAATGGCCAGTAAACAGGCAATCAGCATACTTCTATAACACACAATAAGATCAGGGCGTAGCCACGCAAACACTTTCACTGGCAGGAATCGATTTGGTTGTTAGCTTGGTTTTCTACATGCTATTGTTGTTGACTTGCAATGCCAAAGCCGGTGGAATGAGATGGATAAACCGGTGGCATGATAATACAGTTCTCAGCCACGATCAATTCATAATCGGACCAGCTCTTTTCGACAAACCTCCACGGCGCGTTTGGTACTGCGTCCTGTACCATATAATAATATTCAAAGTCTTCTAAATCGCCATTTGCAAATTGTGTACTGCCAGCAGTTACAGTAACATCATACCAGGGTTCCACAGAACACTCGTTTGTATTAATGTACCCGTCGTTTTCATAATATCTACACGCCCGGATCTTACAGTTTATACTAGCAGGCAATGCCATCGGAACAGTGCATGCTGCATCAGCATAGAATCGGATATAGGAGGAAACATACCAATTAAGATATTTTTCGTAAAATTCTCCATTATATTCTCCATCATAAGGATTGTATTCACTGGTATTGACTTCAAGTCGGGCAAAGATGGGGAGAGTTGTTACATAGACCAGGCTACAGCTATTGCTATATTGCACATCTATCCCACAGGTTACTTTTCTTTGTACATAAATGGTAGTCCCTGCTTGCGAATTGGCATAAGGCTGGTTATTGGTAGAAGGGAGGTAATAGGAAGTGGCGTTCGGAATGTCCTGGAAGTGAACATTGTCCGTGGACCATTGCCATTGGTACACGTAGCTATTATTTGCAATTGGACCTCCACTTGCATCGGAACAATTAATTAAATTAGGCTGGGTGCCAACTAAAACGTATTGCGTCAGCGGAGTAGCACAACCACCTTTAAGTGGAGTCGCTTTTTTTTCAGGGTCTATTTTTTCACACTTACTTAAAAATGGAGTATTCCCCAAACCAATCAGGGTATTTAACAGCAGCATAAGAAATACAGGCAGAACCCTTCTCATATAGTTTTTGATTTCCATTTCGCAATTAAACTTGTTAAACATTTTAATGTTTCCATTAATAAGATTGTGCTATTTGGCAGGGTGGTTTTAGCCTGGCGCTGTCTGCGCGAGCCCTGTCCTGAATCTTTTTCTTCATGTACGCTTCCCGCTCCTGCTGATGCTTGTAATAATTTGGACCTTTTACAATTGGGCGTTGCATTCCAGGCTCTGCAAGTTTTTTTAGCTGGTCTTCGGTTAACACCTGTTTAATGACTGTCCTTTTTTCTGTGAGTGCCTTTGAAATTTCCGCTATTTGAGTGCGCCTGTCCAAAGAGGTATCATTCATGATCTTCGAGACCTGCCTGTCATATGTTTCATTTGCCGCGATATACCGGGCATATTGCTTCTCCTTCATATTCAGCGCCACTTTTACCTGTTGGTTCCAGTTAGCGCGGGCAGTGTCCTGTGCAAAGATCCGGGATGAAATAATTAGCAACATTACCAGCAATGTTATTCGCATAACCAATGACTGTTTATGATTTAGTTTCAAATTAGATTGTATTTCCGGGAAACAAATTAAATGAGGCGTCTTGTTGCCAATACCAATAGTAAGCAAGTGAGATATGTGTGTCATAACCGGTTGTATATAACCGTTTGTGTCTGTCTGCAAACAGGAGACTGGCTGTTTTACAGGGCACGCAATAATATCAGGGCTGAGCCTGGTAAAGACGCTCACTGGCAAGTATCGTTTTGGTTGTTAGGTCATTACTGGTAATACAATACAGTCTGATCCATATTACTGGATATAACTAATTGCGTTACCTGATATTTAATAAATAATCATCTACCAATCCACCATTGTCAACAATCAACTATTGACAATGATAAGCTAGTGTAAATAGATTCCGTTTTGGGGAAATAGTGAAAAACAGTTAGATACCTGGCTCTTAACCTCATTTTCGATATGGCACGTGGTAATTAACCGGGGAGTGTTGCTATTGGAAACGAATATATGTAATAATAACATTTCTACAACCGGAATTTAATAAGCGTGCAGTTTGGGGCGATAAGTGTGCATTTTTGGCCGATAAATGTGTAAGACCGAAACATGATAGATATGTAACTTCAAACCAAACCTCAGACATCTGGCCGCTTTGTTAACTTCTAAAATTCTTGTATATAACAAATAAAAAATACCTGTCCGGTTTATTACAAACTGAACAGGCATTATAAATAAGTTAGAATCGTTCTACTTCATCTTCACCTTACCCATGGCATATTGCAAACCGCCCCACAGGTGTTGCAGGTATAAAGGATCGGAATAGGATTCATCGGTATGTCCTAATTCTGTATAAAAGGCGCGGCCGCCTTCAAAGTTATGGTACCAGGCCATTGGGTGATTAGGGCCATTTGTGCCACCGCTATAAGAAGTTTCATCAATGGAAACAAGCACATGCAGATCGGTGGCTATATCTTTGAAATTATACCACTCATCGGTGCGTTTCCAGGGACGGGGCAAATGTTTGGTAGCAATATTAATGCTGTCGTTAATGATCAGTGTGGCTTGCTGTATTTGCGGATGTTTTACAAAATAAGCGCCTACCAGTTTGCCATACCAGGGCCAGCCGTATTCGGTATCGGTGGCGGCATGCACGCCTAAAAAGCCACCGCCGGACTGGATGTATTGCTGAAAAGTAACTTGTTGCTCCTCATTCAATACATCGCCCGTGGTGTTTAAGAAAACAACCGCTTTATACTGCTTCAGGTTGGAAGCCACAAACTTCGTGGAATCGGTAGTGACATCTACATCAAAATGATATTTCAGCCCCATTTCCTGAAGGGCTTTGATGCCCGCATCAATTGATTTGTGGTGATAACCGGCTGTTTTTGAAAATACCAGGATCTTATCTTTTGCCAGGGAAACTATTGTGAAGGATAATAAGAGCGCGGTCAATACAAATTTCATATGGGCAGGTGCTATCGCTTTCTTCATATAGAATGATTATTTTATATACTTTCCAATTCTGAAAGTTACATAGAAGTCGGTAATGCTTCTTGAAAAGTTGCATGGTGATAATGTTAAAGGGTGAGCCCCGGCCACTGGCCAAGACTCACCCTTTTTACATATTCTATTATTATCTATTGGTTTGTGAGCTATAGGTACTCTCAAAGATCTTATCTGCATTACCTGCTTCAAACCCTTCCCGGCGGTGTATCCGCTGGATCTGGTCTTTGGGCAAATGCGCAAATTGTGGTAATACACGTCGTTCCGCAAATTCTATATAGGACCCTGAAATGGCATGTACCTCCGCACCGGCAAATTCCGCATCGATCATTTCGGCCACCGTAGAGCTTTGGAGTAACCCGCCATCGGGACTGGTCTTTATTTTGCCACCGGCATTGTTCAGTTTAAATCCATTGCGCTCCAGGAATTCATTGAACAGCGCAATGGTATTGTATCCCTCCTTCAGGTTATGTACGCTGATGGTAAAATGGTTAAGGTAATACCGGTTGTAAATAACCCAGGCAGCGTATTCGCTTTGGGCAGCCAGGGTTTGGAAATCCGCCCAGGTGGGTAAACGCCACAGTCCGCTGTGGAGGAACTGGTCCACGGCCTGGGCATCATCCAGGTTTAACTGGCTAACAGGTTCGGTAGTTACCTCGTTCGTATAACTGGTGATGATCTGTTGTATTTCGTGCGACAGGTCCTTCACCCGCAGCTCACTGATAAAAATGCGTGGGTATTGCGGGGATGGCGGAGCATACCAGAATGCATCCAGCTTCTTTTCCGGGAAATGATAGTAATCCCTTTTCTCGTACCCATAATGCAAAAAGATCTTCTCCAGTGATTGTACGCCCAGTTGCGGCACGCCCATGGTGCGAAAGGCAATATGGTCATTCTCAATATCATCCGGTTGTTGTATAACATTTTCCCTGATCATGGTATCGATAATGGCCGATACATCGGGTACGCGTTCTTTGTAGCGGGTCATTAAACCGGATAGTACTTTATCAAGAGTCGTTGACATAGATTGTTCTTTTTTTTATTATAGTTGGGGCTGGAGAAAGATGTATGATGTAGAAGGTAAGATGTAAGAAACTTGCTACTTTTCAGCAATCTTTAATAATATTAAGAGTTCAGAAAACTCAGGCACTTCTTACTTCTTACCTCCTATTTCCTACTTCTCATGCTTCCCGTACAAACTTCCATTCTTCGTTTTCAGGTATTTCTCAAACGGGATCTCTTCCTGCCTAATAAAACCCTTTTGCGGCAATTCCTTATTGGCTACCATTTCAACCACGGCGGCTACGGAAGCGGCGGTTGTCCATGAGATGGCGCGCCATTCCTTCCCATTGATAGTAATGGGGTGATACGCCTGGTAGAATTCTTCCCGCGCCAGTTCCTGTCCTTTCCAGCCTTCCACTACGGCATACACATACACTACATCTTCCCGCACCGGGGGTTTGGCTTCCGTTAGTATTTGTTCCGTTAACTCGCGTTTGTCTTTCAGGATCAGTTCATATAATAAAAATCGCATCAGACGGGCATGACCCGGGTACCGGATGGTTTTGTAATTGAGCGTATCTACTTTTCCTTCCAGGGTTTCGCATAAAGTACCTAAACCACCGCTGGTGCTAAAGGCCTCAAACTCCTGCCCTTCTATATTGATCTGTTCTATGCCATCTAAGGAAGGCACCATTTTGCGAACACCGTTGTGGATCACTTCGGCATCGTTGATGTATTCATTGATCACCCCCGCCGGCGACCAGGTGAAAGAATAAGCCATTAATCCATTGGGATAACGGGGCAAAGCGCCTACCCGCAATTCCACATCACGCAATTTGGTAAACCGGTGACAAAGATCGGCGCCTACTATACCAATAAAACCGGGTGCCAGTCCGCATTGCGGGGCCATTACGCCTTTGGAGGTTTCCGCCATTTTACGGATAGCGCTGGTAGTAGGCACATCCTCCGTGAGATCGAAATAATGAATCCCGGTTTTAAAAGCAGCTTCGGCTACCGGTAAATTCAGGTTATAGGGTAAACAGGACACTACCCCATCCTGTTTTGATAACAGATCTTCCAGGAATTTGGCATCGTTAATATTTCCGGTAACTACCTTAAATGGCACATCGGCCGGGGCTTTTTGGTCAACACCAGTAACAGTAAAAATATCGTTCAGCAAAGTGGCCACCAGTGAACCCACCTTGCCCAATCCGATAACGGCAATATGTTTCATAATTTTTTGATTAAATAAAATGAATAATATGCCCTATGCCCACTCCTTCGCTCCTCCTATGCCAGGGCTTCGGAGGACAAAGCAAAGCTTCGGTTCGCAATGCGCTAAGGGTAAACGTTCAGGGCTACAAACAGGAATAACTATGTATTAAAGACTATTAATACTATGGAATGTTAGCGCAAGCGCTACGCAGGAAAGCGAGGTATGAGTAGAATATTTTTACGATGTAATTCACTATGCGAATGTATTCAAAGCTGGTTAAATTACAAACTGCATGTTTGAAATTCCTTATAGTGAGGCATTTAAGTAATTAGTCCTGTATTTATTACATAGAGGCAGAAAACAGCAAAGGAATTGTAATGGCACAGCGGAGGCAATCGGTCTCGGCTTAGCCGAGAGCAATCGGCAATCGGCAATGGATTTTTGGCGGCGCAAGATAGTTATTAATTCAACACTCGCGAGCCATGTCTGCCGTTTGCCGTCTCACGATTCAATCATCGTTCCCCTTGCTTTCAAAATAATTGAACACCGCGCTGTTGGTAGTGGGTGCCCCGTTTGAGGTGGCATACATAGCGTACATACAGCCTACAAACCCACCAGCCGTATGGGTGCTCAGGTAGTTGGCGTCAAGACCTTCCTTGAATAATTTCCAGATGGTACTGCCTTTTTCGGCATAATAAAATGAATAGGCATGACCGTTGGTCTGTATTTTTAATTGAACCGGTACCTGTCCACTTGCCTGAATTTTTTGTGTACTCAGCAGCAATGGTTCTCCTCCACTCTTACCTGGTCCTTTATACAATTGTAATACGGGTTGGTTATTTTCAACCGACAGGCACAGGTAGTAATAAAAGTTTTCATTCTGAAATACCAGCAAACCGGCTTTTTCCTGGGAGCTGGCGGGTGCAAAGGTGAGTGCAGTCGACGCATATCCGCGCAAGTGCGATTGGCGGTACCCGATAAACGCGGGGTTAGCCTTATCTGAACAAGTGGTTGGCTTTAGCTGTATGGAAAGGGTTCCGTTAATGCTATTGATATGGTACCAGGGTTCGCGCACCGTTCGTAAAAACTCATAGCGGTTATTTAATTCGGTGCTTTTAAAATTATCCCTGAATAGAAAATCACTGCTGAATGTAAGGGGATTTTTGGCAATGGCGCCTTTTATACTTACTTTATCAGGCACAGTTTCATTACCGGGCAGAATAATGGGCCAGTCTTCTTTCCATTCAACCGGCGCCATAAAGGTTTCGCGGCCGGTATTGTAGTGTTCGTCACTATAAGGACGGCAACCCAGGAATACGGCATACCAGCTGCCATCGGGTGTTGTTACCAGGTCGGCATGGCCTGTTGAAGTGACCGCTCTTTTCCGGCCCACCGCTAATTGACGCTGAGTAAGAATGGGATTGCCTGTATAGGATTCAAAAGGCCCTTCTGCTTTTTTGCTTTTGAAGATCACCTCCGAATGATTATAACCCGTGCCACCTTCGGCGCACATTAAATAGTAGGTCTTGTTGTATTTAAAAAGGTGCGGCCCTTCAATCCAGATCGGCTTTTGAGAAATATCAGACCCGCCATTTACCAGGACTATTTCCGCCCCTTTTGTTTGCAGCGTGTTCAGATCAACTTCATACATTCTGATGGTCCGGTGCCCTTCGTATTGTGGTTTATTATCGGGGGCCTCACTGTTGTAAACAATATAGGCCTTACCGTTATCATCAAAGAACATAGAGGGATCTATACCCTTTACTGCAGGCAGAAAAACAGGATTGCTCCAGGGTCCTTTGGGATTTTTTGCGGTAATGATGAAGTTACCGCCATGCGTGGTATTGGTACAGGTTATATAGTACAGGCCTTTATTAAAACGGATAGTAGGTGCAAATAAACCGCCAGACACGTGCGCGCCATCCAGGTCCAGCTGTTCAGGCCGGTCCATGGCAAAACCAATTTGTTCCCAGTTGGCAAGGTCGGTACTGTGGAAGACAGGTAACCCGGGATAATAGGCAAAGGTGGAATTGACGAGGTAATAATCATTGCCTACCCGGCAAATAGAAGGATCGGGGTAAAAACCAGCCAGGATGGGATTGTTGACCCTGGCTGTTTGTGCGGTAGTGTTTAGGCTGACTACTATTAGAAAGATAATTGTTTGGGTGAGTTGCTTGCTATTCATTGACAGATCGTTGTATTGAAGGTACAGTTAATGATCAGGCGCTGTTCTTCAAATATACAAAAGATGTTGACCAGTTTAACAGTTAACAGGCACAAGCGGAGGCTTGCGCCAGTTATGTGATTAGACATGACCTGTAAGCATCATTTGAGCCTGCCATAGTAGTGGGTTGAATTGCTCCCCGATTTATCGGGGATCGCTTCTTCAGACCGCAAGTTCAACACCCGATGGCGAATCCGCCAAAGGCGGACAGGCACTTACAGGTCTTGTTCAGGTATTGCAACAATAAGTTAGTAATTTAATCAAATTATGAAACAACTATTGCTTTTGCCAGCCTTCCTGTTGCTGACGGCCAGTTTATCGGCCCAAAAGAACCAATCGCTTTTCAATGGTAAAGACCTTACCGACTGGACGATCCACGGGACTGAAAAATGGTATGTCGACAAGGGCGAACTGGTTTGTGAAAGCGGTCCCGATAAGGAATATGGCTACCTGAGTACCAATGAAAAGTATAAGAACTTCGAATTAACGCTGCAGTTCAAACAGGAAGCGAACGGCAACAGCGGGGTATTTTTCCGTTCCGCGATTGAGGGGGTAAAGATCAGCGGCTGGCAGGTTGAGGTGGCCCCGTTAAATGGGCATACTGCCGGTATTTATGAGTCGTATGGCCGCGGCTGGCTGATCCAGCCCAAGCCGGAAGATGAGCAATTGCTGAAACAAGGTGAATGGAACACGTTAAGGATCAAGGTCATCAATGACGAAGTAACAACCTGGTTGAATGGTCACCAGATGGTATATCTGAAAGATGCCAAAATTGGCCAGGGGGAAGGGTTTATTGCCTTGCAGATCCATTCCGGCGGCGGCATCAAAGTGCGGTGGAAGAAGATCAGGATCAAAGTGTTGGGTTGATAAGGGAATGTGCACAAGCGGAAGCTTGCGCCAGGTAATGGGTAAATAAAAAAGCCTGTCAGAACTGAGCACGATTAAGCGCCCAGCCCTAACAGGCGGTCTTTGGCGATCTATTTCAATTGCAGGCCGGTCAGGAATGCTGTATAGGCCTCTTTTTTATTATAACTCTCATCCCACAACAAGGGGTAATCTTTGGTATGATAGGGCGTGCGGTTGCGCAACCAGGAATCGGCATCGCCTACACCCCATACCGTTATACCATAGCGTTGCGCTTCGGGCACATTGCGCAGGTACGATTCTGCCACATATTTGTATTTGGCGGCCTGTTGTGGCAACATGGTGGGCGACAATACAAAATTGGCTGTTTGCGGATTATTCTGATCACCCAGGTTTACACTGATATCCAGCTCGGTGATCTTTACCAACAGACCCAGCCGCGTCATTTTCATCAATGCGTTGTCAATGGCCGTATTGGCCACCAGGTAGCTCATGTGCATTTGCAACCCTACCCCATCAATTGGAACGCCCCGGGCTTTTAATCTCGTAACAAGGGAAATGAGGCTGTCCATTTTGACGTTGTTGGTCTCATGGGCATAATCATTTAAAAACAGTTTGGCGGTGGGGTCGGCGGCATGCGCATACCGGAAAGCTTTTGCAATCATGCTATCTCCATTGGTAAGCATTTTTTTATTAGCGTCCCGATCGCCCAGGTAATCGCCCCAATAGAACGCATCGCTTGCGCTGGTGCCGCTTCTAACAACACCATTGTCATCAAAGGGTTCATTGACCACATCCCAGGCATGTACCTTGTCCTTATACCGCGTTACCATGCCAGTGATAAAATTCTTCAATGTTGTATCTACACGATATTGTATTTCGGAAAAATTTGTTACTGCAGCCAGTGATACAGTCACACTGTCAACATAATAGGTATTGGCTGAAGAACCCATATCGAACAGGATCCGTTTGCTGGCCTCATTTGTGGTAAATGTCCATTCATAAGGCGCCCAGCTGGTTGTTATGGGATAATCGCCTGAATATTGTGCTAATGAGCCGCCGCTGTTTGACAACCTGAACTTTCCCCCTGCGGTAGCTGCTTTAGCATAAAAGCGGACCTTATAACCAACCCCAACCGTGAGGGCCATGGCACTGCTTGCCACCTGTACAGACCAGGGATTGCCAGCTGTAACCGGCGCCGCTTTCAGGGAACGGGAGCCCGCAAAGGTCTCATTGGCGCCGCTGCCGGCACTTACCATCGTAGAGCCATTATACACACTCCAGCTGGCAAAGGGGGAACCGCTGCCGGCCACTTCAAAAGAACCATCCGTAACCAGGTTGGGATTGGGTGGAACCGTTACCAGGTTTCGTAGATAGTTGCCATTGTTGTTCTGGTACCAGCAAAGGGTATGTCCATATACATTCATACCCGCGGCAGTAACCGCATTTACAAAGGCATCGGCCCTGGTAAAATTGTAACTGCCGTTGCCCTGAACAATGGCGCCGTGTTTCATAACATACCCGGCTGTGGCCGTATTGAACTGTGACTTAACAAGCGCAGTATAGTTTCCATTGGCCATGAAGGCATCATAATCGACTCCCACTCCTAAAGGAAAGGGAGCCGCGTCTTTCAGTGACAACTCCAGATTGGCCTGAATAATATCCGGATCGTTGTTGATCTTTTTATTACAACCGGTTATGCAAACAATCGCTAACAGGCCGGGCAATATATTGATACGTTTCATTGTTGTTTAGTTTGTTGTTCTTTCTAATAAGCAAACCGCACATTGTCAATATCCGCTTCCATTGGATTTGAGGCATAGCCCTGAAAGTGGAATTTCACTTTGGTGATCTTTGCCGGGTCGGGGTTCAGGCTGCCGCCGCCATAACCGCTGCGCAACTGGGTTAAAGGGATCTCAATGGTGTTCCACCCCGTTCCATTTATGGATACGTTCTTAGCATAATTATTATCCGGGATATCCGATGCCGTTTCCTGCACAATTACCTGCAGCACGGTAGCTAATTGACCATTGTTGTTTACATCAAACTTCAATGTAGTACCTGCTGTTGTGGACGTCATGCCAAAGGTGGTGCTTAGCGAGGGAGAAGAAACACCGCCATAATTGGCGGATGCTGCCTGAAGGGGTATTGCTTTTATAAAGTTGCCGGTCTTAGGAGCAGGATCAGTATTGGTAATAGCTTTCGATTTCATATCACCATACGAGAGCCAGTCGTTACTATTAGCAACAATACCGCCGCCATCAAAATCGGAGATCAGGTAAGCCCGCTCCCCTATGGTAAGGGTACCAGTACCATACGTGGTGCCACCCCATGTTACTATGGAAAGCAACCCGGAGGCAGCGCCTGCCGGCACTTTTATTTTTAACTGGGTACGACTAGATGAATCTATAACAGGAGCTTTTATATTACCGATATACACCCCATTGATATTGGTGAACATGGTACCTGTAATAGTTACCGTATCACCTACCGGCACATTGGTTGGACTGAAACTGGTAATTCTCGGAGCTGGTTGCAGCACGGTAAAATCAACAGTAGCGGTTTTCCCGTCCCGATTGGTAATACTGATCTGTTGCGGCCCGAATTTAGGATTGGTGGGCACATTGGTAAAAATGGTTGAACCGGTATTGAACACGGAACTAAAGGACGCCGTGGCGGTGTCAAATTTTATGGATACTATATCCTGTATATCGGTCCCGTTGAGGGTGATAAAGGTTTCAGGCAAGGCGGCAGCCGGACTTACCGATAAGTTGCCGGGAGTATGGATATCATCCTTTTTACAGGCTGTATATAAAATGGTTGCCAGTATACAAAACACTGTACAACGTAAAATATGTTTGTTCATTTGTTGGCCAGATTTTGTGTTTAATAATAAGGTACCGGTGTTTCTGCCAGTTTGGGATCTATATCAATTTCCGATTGAGGCAATGGGAACAACAGCATGTTGGCATTAACAGATATTTTGTTTGTAACAACGGCGCCATCGCCACACCAGCCTTCAAACATACCTCTTTCGGTGTTGCTTAATTTCTTCAGTGCTATGTCCTGAGGCAGGCGAAGTATATCATACCAGTACTGGCCTTCAAATGCGAATTCCAGTCTGCGTTCGCGTAACAGGTCATCGGTCGAAATACTGGCAACAGGCGTACCGCCCAGACCGGCCCTGGCCCTTACCCGCAGGAACTGTGCAATGGCAACAGGATCACTGGTAGAAGTATTGTTCCCTATTACTGCTTCTACATAAGTGAGCAACACATCGGAATAGCGGATCATATAGGTGTTTATGCCTGTTGACATACTATATGCGCCGCCTGTGGCTACATTGTCTTCATAATTGCCCACTACATATTTTTTTACATTGGCGCCTGTTTTCGATTTGCAGGATGGATAGGTATACCCACCTCTTGCCTGCAGTAATTCAGGGTATTTATCATTCGCACGCATATACGTGGGTTTTCTGCGCAGGTCGCCGGCAATGGAATCCCGTTGTAAATCAATGCTGGGTTTAAAACTGCCCCAACCATCGGTGCCACCCGTGAGTTCCTGGCCGTAAGCGGCACAATAGGCCTGAGTAACATTACCGGTGCCATAAGCGCCTTCGGCATTGCTGGCTATCCATTGGAGGGCCCACACAGACTCCTTGTTATTGTTGTTACGGGTATAGAACAGGTCTTCAAATTTATCCATTAACCCATATCCATAAGTGCTTTCGTTACTGATCAATTCCCAGGCTTTGGCCTTGGCGTTAGCAAAGTCATCGAGCGTGAGGTATACTTTTGCCAGCAGGGCTTTGGCGGCGCCTGCCGAAACCCGGCCGGGAGCACTTGCCTTTGCAGGCAATTTGGCTTCAGCCTGTTTAAGATCGTTGATGATTAACTTGTATACATCCGATACTATGTGGCGGGGTAACTGGTAATCGACTGAGTAATCATTTGCTTCTGTAACAATAGGCACCGCGCCATAGTTTCTTACCAGGTAAAAATAAGCGGCGGCCCGCATGAAATAGCATTCGCCGCTGGCTGTATTTACGGTGATGGCATCCAGGCTGGCTGCATTGGGATTATTGGCCAGGTTCTTCAAAATGCCGTTTACCTGCCCAACGACGCTGTACAGTGAGGCCCAGCCTTTGTACAGGTACTCATTTGATTGAGTAACGTTCATGTTCTGGAACTGTGTCATAGCCGAGTTGGCATCGCCGGTAGAGTTGCCCGAGTACACATCGCCAATACTCATACTGTAAGTACAGTTAAAATTAAACCAGGGTGCGCCATATAAAGCAGCCGTAGCGGCCTGTACTTCTGCCGGGGTTTTAAAATAAGTAACTTCTGTATATTGTCCTTTGGGTGTTCCGTCGAAGAAAGATTTTTTACAGGCAACCATAGCCGATACTGCCAGGGTCATACCCAATACACCTATTATATTTTTACAAGTTGGCTTCATCGTTATAATATTTTGGCTGGTTCAGGAGATATTAAAACTCAACGTTTATGCCACCGGTAATTGTTCGGGGTACCGGGTAACGGCCCAGATCGATGCCGTTCAGGAATACGTTCCCATTTACCGGCCCTACCTCCGGATCATATCCGGAATAGTGGGTAAATGTGTGCAGGTTTTGGATGGAAACATATGCCCGGATCCTTGAAATGGCTTTCAGTTGCCGGTGCACCAACGTGGTAAAGTTGTAGCCCAGCGTTATATTCTGAATACGCAGGTAGGAACCGTCTTCAATAAACCGGGTGGAGATACCTGAGTTTTCGTTGGGGTCAGCATTTGCATAACGCGGCATGGATGTGTTCCAGTTCTCATACGTCCAGCGGTCTTTTACCGTGGCCATTTGATTGCCGGAAGTGGCCGACATGCCTTCCCCCCATACCCGCGTATAGTTAAAAATATCGTTGCCATAAGTACCGGTCAGGAAGATGGAAGCATCGAAATTTGCGTAAGAGAGGTTGTTGGTAAAGCCAAACGTGAATTTGGGGTTGGGGTTCCCGATGATCACCCGGTCGTCACCATCAATAGCGCCGCTTTTATCCTGGTCCCGGAACTGAACATCGCCCAGGTAAGTACCGTTCTTGGCATCCCGGTCCTTGCCGGCACGAATGGCAGCGCCATTTAGTTGTTCAATTGACTGGAACAGGCCTATTGCTTCATATCCATAGAATAAACCAACCGGTTGGCCCACCAGTGTTTTTGTGATCGGTGGGTTGCCATTCACCGCCAGGGTTTGTATGATGTTACTGGTCTGGCTGTTCAGTTCTTTTACCGTATTGCGGTAATGAGAGAATACCAACGAGCTCTTCCATTCGACTTTTGCATTTTTGCCGGTGTGATATACAACCGAGAGATCGTATCCCTTGTTTTGCATTTTGCCATAGTTCACCCACGGCGCTGCCATTGCCAGGGTGCCGCTGTTGGGTATACCTATACCTGTAAACGCCGGATAGGTAGCCGGGAACAGAAATTTATCAGAGAGCTTATTGTACAGATCGACAGTAACATCGAACCGCTGTGTAATGCCTACATCGATCCCCAGGTTGGTTTGCGCCTGGTGTTCCCAGGTCACATCCGGATTGGCATAATTGCTGAGGTATTGCCCTAACCCGCTGCCAAAGGCCGACGTGTTGATGAATGTAGGGCTAAGTGCGGCACCATAAGCATAGTTGGGTACATTCTGATTGCCTATTTCTCCATAGCCGACCCTTATTTTCAGGTGATTGATGGCAGCAAATGACCTGAAAAATTCTTCATTCGAGATCGTCCAGGAGGCGGAGATGCCAGGGAACCAGCCCACCTGTTTGCCAGGGGCAAATTTGCTGGTACGGTCCCTTCTTATATTGGCGGTAAATGAATAGCGGTTATCGTATGAATAAATGATCCGGCTGAAGTACGATTCCTGCGTGCTTTGTCCCAGGCTTTGGGTGGCGCTGGCCGTAGCAGGGTCACCCAGGTTCAATGAATACAGGTCGTTCGAAACGAATTTCGATCTTGAAGAAGTTACACTGTTCGATTCATACTTCTGTGATTCCTGTCCCACCAATACGGTGACGTCATGTTCTTTTATTCTTTTTTGCCAGGTGAGCACATTGCGCCAGTTCCAGAATGTTGTTTTATTGGTTTGTACTTTATAACTATTGAGGTTGTTGATACTGCGGCCCCAGGCAAACGTTGGCATCCAGGCCTCGCTATTGTTCCAGTTGAGGTCACTGCCGAAGTCAGACCGGAAAGTGAAGTCTTTCAGGAAGGTCGTTTGTATGTACAGGTTGCTTTGCAGTTTGTTTTTTGTAAGCAGCGTATGAAAGGTAGTGGCCTGCGCTACTGGATTACCACCGCTCATAGCACCCAGACCGGTAATATCACTTGGTCCGCCATAAGTACCATCAACATTTGTCACAGGCACATCGGGCGACTGCTGTATGGCCATGGCGATCACATTGCCGTAATTGTTATTGGAATTGTTGGTCAAGGTAATGGTTTGACCGGTGCTGCTGTAACTGCCATTCATACCCAGTTTTAACCAGGGCTTTACCTGGTTATCGAGGTTAACCCGAATGGTTTTACGTTTTAAACCCGAGCCTATAATAGTACCTTCCTGGTTGAAATAGTTACCGGAGATATAATAAGTAGTTCCCAGTTTACCACCCGACAATGCCAGCTGGTAGTTTTGAATGGCCGCGGATTTAAAGATCTCCCGTTGCCAGTCGGTACCAGGTCCCAGCAGATCGATATTGGCGAATTGTGGCGTCCGTTCTGTTCCGGTAAAATCGGCAATACTGTTCTTATACACGGCATACCCTTTCAGGTCCATCAGATCGAGGTATTTGGTAACGTTCGCAATACCATAATAACCATCGAAGGTTATTTTACCATCGCCGGCTTTTCCTTTTTTGGTGGTGATAATAATAACGCCATTGGCGCCGCGGTTACCATAGATAGAGGTGGCGGAAGCATCTTTCAGAATGTCTACTGATAAAATATCGTTGGGGTTTAAAAAGGACAGGGCGCTCATATTGCTTTCACCATCGCCTACAAATGAAATTGCGTCTTTGTTATTATTGCCTTCCAGCGGAACTCCATCTATTACATATAAGGGTTCTGTGCCGCCAAAGGTGGAGATACCGCGGATCTTTACGGATACGCCGCCACCGGGGGCGCCGGAGTTCTGTGTTACGGTAACGCCGGAGGCTTTGCCCTGCAGCATTTGATCGATGCCGGTTTGGGGCAGGTTCTTCAGGTCTTCGGCTTTTATAGAAACAATAGAACTGTTCACATCTTTCCGTTTCTGCGTGCCATACCCGATCACTACCACATCATCGAGGTTTATTACCTGCGCTTTCAGGACGATAAGAAAACGGGTTTCTTTTGCGATCACTATTTCCTGCTTCTCATATCCAATAGCTGAAATGATCAATACTTTATCTTCATCGGCTGTATTCAGTTCAAACACCCCTTCTTTATTGGTTGTAGTACCACGACTGGTACCTTTTATCTGAATGTTGGCGCTAACCACGGCATTCCCTTCCTCTGTTACTATCTTCCCCGTGATCTTGCCCGGTAGTACCACCGGCAATGTTTCCAGACCGGTGTTATTGTCAAAGACATCACCAACACTGCCGAAGACAGCTCCGGCAGTAGCGACAGTGTTTAAAAAAATGTACCCATTCTTATCTACTTCGAAACTAATGTGCAAAGGAGTAAGCATTTGGGAAAGAAAGTCTGACAGCGGTTTATCCTTTACACTGATGGTAACGCGGCGGTCAGATTGAATAATTTCGCGGCTGTACAGGAACCTGGCGCCGGTCATTTTACCAACCTCTTTCAGTACCGATTTCAGTTCTTTATTAGAAACTGAAATGGTGACATTTTTGGCCAGTATGTCCTGGGCCGTGGTGACTTTGGCAAGGCTACAAAAGGAGGTCAACAGCAACAAGATCGGGATGGCAGATAGTTTCATAATGGCAGTCACTAATGAAAAATAATTTTTCATAAATTGCAATCCTTGGTTTTAATAATAATTGAAATCAACGGCCTGTATCCTACTGTGCAAAAAGCAGATACAGGTAACAACCGGAAGCTTGTAATGGGCCAACATTACAGGCTTCTTTTTTTACCCGCCTTTGGAAGGTGGCACCTCCGTTAAAGCTTCGGCGGGCAAGGAAGAATGGCAAATGGCAAGCAATAGTTGGTTACATATACAGTTAGTTTTGGTTACAGAATAAGAGTTCCGAGTTCGGTTTTTATGTTGGTTGCAGTTAGTACATTAGTTGTGTTTTCTCTGCCTTTTGTGGGCCGCGTTGAGGCCTATTGCCCCCGCTTTCGCCAAAGCTTCAGCGGGCAAAGTATTTCCCCTTCCCTCATTTACATCCCCTGGTGTTTATCACTACCGTGCCATCTATAACCTCGTAAGTAGCATTTATGATCTTACAAATGATGCGCAGTTTTTCATAGAACGGTTCATTGCCTAACGAGGCAGCAATGGTGCAGGTTTTCAGCACTTCTTCATCGATCAGGATGGGTACGCCATAAGCGGCCTGCAACCGGTTAAATACTTCTATTGCAGGGGTATCGTCAAAATCAAAGCTGTATGTTGTTTGGGGTGCGATGGCCGGCTTTTCAACCAGCGATTTATTCATTTGTTCGTTGGTGATATCGTATACCACCTGTTGGTTGGGGGTCACTACCATTCCTTTCAAAGTAGGAGAACCAGCATCGGTACTGGTGAAATTCTCCCGTTTAAAAACAGATACTTTACCTGTTTTTACCACAACGCTGGCAGTTTCGTCACTGCTCATGGCTTTTACATAAAAGCTGGTGCCCAATACTTTGGTCACTATTGTTTGGGTATATACAATAAAAGGACGTTCTGGATTGCGGGTTATATTAAAAAAGGCATTGCCCTCGAGGTACACTTCTCTTTTACCCGATGAAAAATTGGCCGCATAGGTTAACCGGCTGTTCTTTTCCAGCACTACTTCACTCCCATCTGACAATACAATGTGTTGCTCCCCATCTGAATTATTTTTGTACTCAAAGCTTTTATGTTTTGTTTCCTGCATAAAGGCTTTGTATGCATTGATGGGCAACGGGCGCGGCTTATTATTATAATACCAGTAAACGCCTGCGATCATTAACAGCGAAGCTGCAATGCCTACCAAATGCCGGGTACCGCGCGTGCGCGGTAAAAAAAGGATACCTTTCGAACCTAACTCTTTACCGTTGTTGTAGGTCTCCAGGTATCCGGGTTCTTCGTCATCGTACATTGCTGGGTTAAGGGATAACAATTTCTGTTGAATCAGGTCAGCTTCCCTGTTTATTTCAAGGTCAGTAAGCTGTTTATCGCTTTCTGTTAGCGTTTCTATAATTGCTTTAGCGGCGGCTACCCACTCCAGTCGGGCTGGATTTTGTTCAATCCATTGGCTCCAGAATATGGCGGCTGCTTCATCTTTTTCGAGGATCCATTTTCTGAACAATTCATTGGCCAGTAAGTCATCTATGCTGTTAATATCCGGATTTTTCATCTGGTTGTATACTCCTACCAATCCAATACACACGGATTAAGAATATCTACTGGCTTTTTAAGAAGAAATTTTGAGATTTCGCGATTTTGTAATTGGAAAAATCTATAACTGGCTAAGTACCAATAATAAGATGATTGATAAAGCCATGGCAGGTTTGAAATAAGCGCCGGTATGTTGACGTAATTTATTAAGCGCATCGTTCAGGAGATTATATACCGATTGACGGTTTAGTTGCATAATATCGGCGATATCGGCTGCGCTTGCATTGAGGTAAAAACGTAAATATATGATCTCCTGTTGCCGCCTGGAGAGTTGGAGGATGCATTTTTTTATTTTGTCTGCTAACGCAGCTTTTTGTTCCTGTTGAATGAGCTGTTCATCTGGGGATGCGGCAACATCTTTGAATTCGAGAAAACCAATACCTTCCATTGAACCGCTTTTTGAAAGTGCACGAGCCAGGCGGCGTCGCAATGCTTTCATGAGATAATGTTCTACCGAAGCGGTCTCATTAATAGTATTCCGTCTGTGCCACAGGTACAGGAACAGGTCCTGGATACAATCCTTTACCAGGGCCGCATCGCGGGTAAATTTACAACCGTATTGATAGAGTAAATTGTAATGACGTTTTACAATGGTATCGAGCGCAAGGTGATCGCCCGGTAGAAATTGTTTCCACAGTTCTTCACTGGTAAAATCCACGTATCTCATTATGGCAGCAGTCGTTGGTTGGGTTAAATAGGCTACATGTTCCGGTAACTAAAATAGGAAAAGATTTTAATTAATGTAAACGGTTACAATATTTTTTTAACCCTGCCATGTTAGAGATCGTCCTGTTTTCTTTTTTTCAATTTATTAAAACAAGTGCCTTCCAGTGCCGGGAACTCATCCAGCATAGGTTGCAGCTTCTTCCAGTCGGTGATCAATTGATCACCTTCTTTGTTCAGGTTGAACAATACTTCACCCGGTTTAAAATCCTGTGAACCATCGAGGTATTTGAAATAGGTAACAGCTACTTTGGAAGAATCGCCCGATAAGATGGTGAGTAGTTTTATATAAGTAGTTAAACCCGTTATTTCCAATTCGCCAAAGCAGGTGTCGTGTTGTAGTGATACAGATAACTCCCATTCCATGATCTTATTAATGCCTGTAGCGGTAGGCACCGGCAATTCGTGGAAAGAATAATCGCCTACCCAGTTTATACAATGCGCACCTGTATCATTCTTTGAACAAGCGCATGTTATACACAGGATGAAAAATACAGGCACAACAAGGCGTAACGATCTTTTCATAAAGACGATATAAAATTTAAGTATGGACCGGGCAATAACTACGGCAATATCAAAAGACTATTGATAGGGGTTATGATCATTTCAATGGTTGCGGGCGAGGTGTTTTACAAATGCCATTAAATCATAATAGAAGCATAGTGCCGTTATGCGAGGCAATTTCACGCTTTATCTGTTATGCGGCATTGATTTTTCGCTGTTGTGGATAAAATCGCAGACCAACAGACCGATATTATCGATTTTCAGCATGTGTTGCTTTATGAAGATTTATAATGTATGCATTAAGTTAACAGGCAGTCACACGGAAACGTTTCCGTAAATAAAGCAAAACAGGTACATCAAATTGGCCTGGATTTATTGTCTTGCAATTACAAATCAAAACTATTGCTATGCCGACAGCCAAACTAACCTTTGTTGCGTTGGTAATGAGCTGGTGTACTGTTGCTTTTGCACAAAACAAACAGTTTACCGGAAGAGTTACCAACCCGCAGCAATCCCCGCTCGCTGGGGTCACTGTTCAGATCAAGAATAGTAAAGTAACTACTGCTACTGCCGCCGATGGCAGGTTCTCTATTACAGCACCAGGAGATAAAGTAATGCTGGTGTTTTCCTCCGTTGGTTTTGAAAAAAAAGAAATACTGGCTACCGCCGGTATGCCGCTTGAGCTGCAGTTAAAAGAAGAAGCCCAGGGCCTATCGGATGTGGTTGTAATTGGGTATGGCACCCAACGAAAGACCGAACTCACCGGCGCTGTTTCTTCTATCAGAAGTGATAAGCTGCGCGAAATGCCGGTAGTAAGCGTGGAGCAGGCGGTATCGGGCCGGCTGGCAGGTGTGCAGGTGCAACAAACCTCCGGGCAGCCAGGGGCCGGTATCAGCGTGCGCGTACGCGGCGTTTCGTCTATTGCGGGTGGTAATGAACCGCTGTATGTTATTGACGGGTTGCCGCAGTTTAATGACGATGTACGGGGTGCCAACGGACTGGCTACCATCAATCCTTCCGACATTGAATCCATTGAAGTATTGAAAGATGCTTCGGCCACTGCCATTTACGGATCACGCGGTGCCAATGGTGTAGTGATGGTCACTACCCGCTCGGGCCGGTCCGGACAGGCAAGGGTGGTTTTTGAAAGTTCTGCCGGTATGCAAAAGATACGCAGGAAACTGGAGTTGATGAACGCCGATGAGTATGTTGATTTTTCCAAACGGTATTATACCAATTCAGGGATTGCCTTCCCTGCTGACCTGGCCGCATATACGCCCGGGGTGAACGAAGTGAATACCGACTGGCAGGATGAAGTGTTCCGCACTGCTTTGCTTACCAATAATAACCTGAGCATTTCCGGCGGGAACGAAAAAACGCGTTACTACATTTCTACCGGTTACACCAATCAACAGGGTATTGTGCGTAACAGCGGATACCAACGTGGTTCCCTTCGGTTAAATCTTGAGAGTAAAGTAAGTGATATTTTTACCATTCAATCGCGCCTCACAGTTTCCCGGGCGAAACAAAATGGCTTTTCTCCTTCTGTTGGCGATAATACCCGCAACCTGGGTAAATCAGGGATCGGTTCTGTACTGCGTGCCATAAGTACAGTGCCGATAAAGAACCCGGATGGTACGTATTCAGATGTTACGCCGTTTAGCTTTAATGGCATTGATGCCGAGAACCCGGTGGCGATGGCCATTGAGGTGCTTGACCAAAATACTACCACCCGTATTCAGGGCGGTGTTGATCTTAAAGTAACGATCGCCCAGGGATTAACTAATACAACACGGTTGTCTGCCGACTTTTATAGTATACGCCGCGATCTGTATTTCCCCCGCATTTTACCGCGTCTGGGTAATAACATTGGCTCAGCCGAATTGGGCAATTATGATAAGACATCGCTGCTGGCTGAAGACTTTCTGGAATATAAATACAACCTCACGCCCGCTTCTTACCTGGAAGCCATTGGTGGCGTATCATACCAAAAAGAACGACTCAATACAATTGACCTGGCTGCGGCTGGTTTTGGAACAGACCAGTTAAAGAACTAAATTTCAATTCTGCCAATTCAGTCAGCAAACCGCTCACTAACGTTATTGAGAATGCGATTGTCAGCGCCTTTGCCCGTGTACGACTGAATCTGAAAGAGAAGTACCTTTTCGCTGCCAGCATACGTAGGGACGGCGCCTCCGTTTTTGCTGAAAATAATAAATACGGGGTGTTCCCTTCCCTGTCTGCTGCCTGGCGGATGTCGGAAGAAGCGTTTCTGCAAAATGTCACCTGGCTATCGAGTTTAAAGGTACGTGGTAGTTGGGGACAGGCGGGCAACCCTGCCATAAAACCCTATCAATCGTTATTACTGGGACAAACCGTAAACACAGGCCAGGGTGCCGGAACAGGTTTAGCTGTGGGGTTGGCGCCTACTTTCCCCAATGACAATCTGAAATGGGAAACCACCACGCAAACCGATGTAGGGTTCGACGCCGGTATTCTGCATGAACGATTCCGGCTGAGCTTTGATTATTATATAAAAACAACCACCGACCTCCTGGCACTGGTGCAATTGCCGCCCAGTGCCGGCGTGGGTGCCGGTATTGGTTCTGGCCCGGGCCAGATCATCGATAACGTTGGTGAAGTGCAAAACAAAGGCTGGGAATTTACGTTAGGGACAAACATTTACAATAATGATGACTGGGCGATCAACATCGATATAAACCTGTCGCACAATAAGAATAAAGTTACCAAAACAAAGGATGGCAAAGATATACCTACTATAGCCGGTGGGAACGACGCCTCCGGTTCCAACAGTATAATTCGTCCGGGTCAACCACTTTCGGCCTTTTTTGGACCGAAGTTCCTGGGCATGGATAAAGACGGCATTCCTTTATATGAAAACCTGAATAGCGATAAAGATGCTACGGGCCGCGACCTTATCAATGCGCTGGACAACCAGATCATTGGCAGTCCATACCCCGATCTGTATTACGGGATCAACCCCACCATCCGGTATAAACGCCTAACGTTATCTTCTGTGTGGGCTGGCGTAAGCGGGTCACGCATCAATAATGCCGTTTTGTTTGATATGACCATCCCAACACCAGTGAACCAGTATAACAAACTGAAAGCGGTCAATGATCTCTATAGCACCCCCAGCCTTACTGCCAGCAACTATCATTTCCGCAGTGACCGGTATATGGAAAACGGCTCCTTTTTCCGATTGCGTAACATTCGATTGGATTATAACATAGCCTTGAAAAGCAAGGCCATTAAAAACCTGAATATGTATGTAAGCGCGCAGAACCTGCTTACCATTACCGATTATTCGGGATACGATCCTGAGGTAAATACGTTCAATGGTAATGATCGCCGGCAAGGGGTGGACCTGGGTGCTTATCCTGCTGCCAGGACTTATAACATAGGGTTTGGGATCACATTTTAAAAGGCAGAAGGCAGAAGGCAGAAGGCAGAAGGCAGAAGGCAGAAGGCAGAAGGCAGAAAAATTTTGGAGATGCAAGGTAGTAAAGTATTCTCAAAATTGCGAGTCCACTCACAACTGATAACTCACTTCAAACTTTGTATGATGAAACAAAAGATATTTTATATACTTCTCACTACAACCATGCTGCTAGTTAGCAATACTGGTTGTAAAAAATTACTGGATGAAAAACCAAAGGCCACAGCTACTTTAGGTACGCTGGACCCCACTACGCTGGACCAAACAGTTATAGGAATGTATGAACCATTGACGCGCAGCCGTGGCCGGTTATGGGAGTCTACTACTGGACTGGGGCTTGAATTGATGAGTGAATATGCGGATGGCGGATCTATACAATTAAGCTGGAGCAATTACAATAATGTGATGAGCCAGCCCAATAGTTTGGCCCAACCCTGGACAACGTTATATGAAGCTATTGGTCGCGCCAACTCCCTGATCGATAATTTGAACCGAAATACGACCCTGTCTGACGCCATAAAAAACAAAGCCTATGGCGAAGCGTATTTTGTGCGGGGTTATTGTTACTATTTTGCCGTTCGGGTGTGGGGCAAGGTGCCTTTGCGGTTGCAACCCATTGTAAACGCCAATGATGTAGGGATGGCGCTGTCTCCGGTCAATGTCATATACGACTCAGTTATAAAAGATATGAAATTTGCCGAAGCTAATTTACCGAATACCACTACTTCGCCAGGCCGGGCAACAGCAGGCGCAGCCAAAACTGCTTTAGCCGATATTTACCTGACAATGGGCCAGTTTCAACTGGCGCGTGATAAAGCCAAAGAGGTGATTGACAACAAAGCTACCTATGGTTATGAGCTGGAATCTTCGCTTGCAACGGTCTATTCCCCAACGTTAGCGACCAATAAAGAAGATGTGTTCTCTTTGAAGTTCTCCCAGATAGTTGATAAAGGTGCTTTCATGGCTTCTTATTGGGCCGATTCAAAAGCAAAGGCAGCCGGCTTTTCAGTAAGCGGGAATAAATTTGGTGGCATTATTTCCCAGGCGCCCTTAATTAAAAACTGGGATGATAATGACCTGCGTAAGAAATTCAGTTTATATGATAAGTATTTGATCAATGGAGTGGTAACAGCCGCGGAAATTGAAAAAGATATTTATGATATGCGACTGGGTAAATACAAAGACCCCGATGCGCCTATTGACACAGGCAATGGCAATGATTTTTATTTATATCGATTTTCAGATGTGCTATTGATATTTGCAGAAGCCGACAACAAGGTGGCTGGCGGACCAACAGTTGCTGCCTATGGTGCTATTAACCAGGTGCGTCGCCGGGCATATGGATTGCCGACTAATACAACCAGCGCTGTGGCCGATCTGCCTGCCGGGTTAAGTGAAGCCTCATTTGATGAGTTGGTATTCCGGGAGAGGGGTTATGAGTTTATTGGCGAAAGCAAGCGCTGGTTCGACATGGTGCGTACCAACCGGGTAGCGCAAACCATCAATGGCGTTAATGCAGTGATCAAGTTCCCCAACCGCAAACCAGTGCCTACGAGGGTGCTGTTTAATTTACCGGATGTTGAATTACAGAACAATCCGTTGGCTAATTAATTGAAGTAAGAGATAGCTTAGACCTGTAAGATTCCGCCATCGGGTGCTGAACAATTAGTGCGATTAAGCGGTCCCTGCAAAGCGGGGCAGGCTCTGACAAGTCGTAGTTCATTAAAATGACCTGTCAGATTCAATACAACAGCCCAATAATGCAACACTCGATGAATCTTACAGGTCATTTTCATTCAAAAACGGGATTTCCATAACTAAGATTATAGCCTCGTTGCTTAATGCCTCCCACTCTACTTCCGGGGCTTCCCACAAAGCCAGCCCATCGCGTGGATGCAATAAGCGGTATTGTACTTCAAAAGCGCCCTGAATAACAAATGCGAATAGTCCGTTCCGGGTATCGCTCAGTTTATATACAGATTCCTGACGCCCCTGGAATTTACCAATGCTGAATTTGTAATGCGGGTGATTGACGGGTATTGGCACTACCTGGTTATTCTTATTTATAATATCAAAAGCAATTGCAAGCGGAGCATTATCGGTATCAGTTCCTGAAGCATGCAACCAGATCTGCAAAAAGTTCACCAGTTCGTCCTGATACGGATTGCTTATTTGAATGGTAGTATCTTTTGGTGTTGTATACAACTGACATTCACCAGCTGAAATATAGTT
This sequence comes from Niastella soli, assembly GCF_017742245.1. Lineage (GTDB taxonomy): Bacteria > Bacteroidota > Bacteroidia > Chitinophagales > Chitinophagaceae > Niastella > Niastella soli. The sequence goes on along the minus strand of NZ_JAGHKO010000024.1, from coordinate 115,046 downwards.
TGCATGTCCGCAGCTGTCGGTGTAAGCAATAGTTCCTACAACCGGTATAAGCACTATTACCGAATCAGCTTCAACGGTCATAGAGATGCTTTTGCCACCAGCCAGGGTATCATCGTTCAGTACATACAATGGACCGAACGGAGTTTTGTGCGCCTGGTTATAGTGGCCGAAGTTGAACGTGTTGTAACTTCGGAACCAATCTATCTCCTGATGCCCCCGTTCTTCAGCCAGGAATATTTTTCCCTTGTTATGCTGCACCATGGTTTGCTGTTGGTTTTATTGAATAAACGCTTACAAAAGGCGGTATCGTAAACAGCTCGGTCAATTGTTCTCCATTTTCCAGATTACCGGGAATGGAGAGTAATAACTGGTTGTTGATCGTGTCAAGCCATTCCAGGTGGTCAGAAAAAAAATTAATTGCCACCTGGTGTTTGGCTTTATGTAGCAAATCAGAGTTGATGATCTCGAACCGGTAGTTATTAAACGGGAGAAACAATCGGCCGAGGCTGTTTAACAGATCGGGAACCTTTCCTTGCAATTGTTGCAAATACCCAATGACGGCGGCGCTTACGAGAAAATGTAACTTTTCGGCCGCCGGCACATGAGTAATAAGATCGCTGAAGGAAGTATATTTCTTTTCCTGGTTATAGTATTGCGATTGCAGCAGGAGCTCATTATAGGTATCCTCAAACACCAGTTTGTCCCATGGTTTTACCGAATGAACATCAATCACTTTTCTATAACACAATCTGATTGTTCCTTTATACATACACCCACTTATTAAGCTGCCACATTAATCGTATGGGTAAGCGTATAGCCGCCAGACAAACTGCCGGTCACCGTTGACAATTCAATATTGGCACTATCATCGCTGAATACGTTATCTTTTTCTTTATAGGTATATCCACTCATGCCTTTGGTATAACCATAAGAAGTACCGCCGCTGCCATTTACGGCAACTACAGCACTATCACTGCCTTCGGGAAAGGAGATCTGGGTTACCAGCAAAGACTTGCCAGCCGTGTTATAAATGTGAACATGAATATGGGTAGACCGGCCGGAATACCAACCAGGAAAAATGGAGGTAAATGTTACTAAGCCATTAGAATCAGTGGTTTGTCGGCCCCGTAAAAAGTGTACCGATGTGTAATTGGTTGATTGCATACCAGTACCGCCGTACTCAGAATAATTGCCATCCTTATCGCAATGCCAGATATCGACCAGGGCGCCGCTTAATGCCGAACAATCGCCGTTCTTGTTTTTGACAGTGATCTTGATGGTGAATGGCACCCCTGTCCTGTCGCCCGTAATATCGGATTTTACGAGCGTGCTGGGCGATTTGGTGGGAAACGGGCCTTCAGTTTCTGTTGGCGATACCGTGCAGGAGCCCGTTTCGGTACCGGAAGAGGAATCCCCATCTGTGGAATCTGCTTCTTTTTTACAGGCACTGGCTAAAGGAGCAATAGCGGCCAGACCAAGGGCGGCTAATCCATTCTTCAGAAAATGTTTTCTTTCCATGCTTTTTGATTTGGTTGTGTAGAGTTATGCTTTGTCTGACCGGATTTATTTGTAAAGTTTAAGCCTTATTCGCGCCTGACAGGCGGTTCCTCGGTGAAAATGGAAATTGTGTCGATGAATTAAAACCTATATTTGCACCCAACATGTCGTTGTATATTGCATCGCTGAATTCGGGAAGTAATGGAAACTGTTATTACGTGGGCAACGGCCAGGAAGCCATCCTGGTAGATGCCGGCATCTCCTGCCGCGAAACCGAACGACGCATGGCCCGCATAGGATTATCGATGCAAACTGTAAAAGCCATTTTTGTTTCACACGAACATACTGATCACATCAGTGGTATTCCGGTACTGGCCAAAAAATACCAATTGCCGGTATATATAACCGATGCTACTTTGTACCACGGCAACATTGATATAAAAAAAGAGCAGGTAATTGCCTTTAAACCGTATGAACCGGTTCAGATCGGCGAGCTCGCCATTCAGGCATTCCCCAAATTTCATGATGCCGCCGAACCGCATAGTTTTATTGTCAATGGCAACAATGTGAACATTGGCATCTTTACCGACATAGGTTCACCCTGCGATCATTTGGCGTTACACTTTAAATATTGCCATGCAGCTTTTCTGGAAGCCAATTATGATGAAGAGATGTTGGAGAAAGGAAGCTATCCCCGGCATTTAAAAAATCGCATCCGTGGTGGTCATGGACATCTTTCCAATAAGCAGGCGTTGGAAGTATTTACCAAACACCGGCCATCTTACATGAGCCATCTGTTACTCGCCCACCTATCGCGAGACAATAATTCACCCCAACTGGTTCAGCAATTGTTCAATGAGTATGCTGGCAACACACAGATCATAGTGGCCAGCCGATTTGAAGAAACCGCAGTTTACCATGTGCAGTCAACTCCAGATACAGATCCTATTTCACTCCCACAAAAAACAGACGCATCTTTGCGCATCAAGCAATCGTATACACAATTGCGTTTGTGGTAGATGGGTATATAAACATAAATTTGGTTGCTCGATTGATTCATAAAGATAATTTCTTATATTCGTTTATCAACATCTACTCTTCTCTACAGCCAGGTGAGGTCTCCCGAAATTTGTTTTGAAAACAGCTTTTAAAAAGCTATTTCCTTAAAATGCTTTCTGTACCTTCTATGGCAAAATCATTTTATGACCTTGACTAAAAGCCGGGTCATCGGCTTTTTTTATTTTGCAATATTGTGTCTTACAAAAGCAAAATAACACCCTTCCACCTTTAAGTTCAGTTTCACAATCAAAACAGTAAAAATTCTCCAGATCTTCCTACCGCCTGCCTTCATTTGCGATCAACTTCATCCCAAACATTCATAATTCGGTTTTGCTTATTTAATTAATGCATTCAATTGCACCCTGTTAATTTGGTATTAAAAGCTATAAATCAATAAATCGAAAGAGTAAAACCAAGCACAACTATTGCTATTTTTGCGGTAGCAACTCATGAAAAAGTATTTGGTAACCATATTGGCCCTCGTTTATCTCACCAGCACCCTTGGTGCTACGTTGCGGCTGGATTGTTGCCTGGAAAACCTGGTTGCTGTTGGTCTTGGTGAAAGTGCTCACCATGATCTTTTGAATAAGGAAAATAAGGATTGCAATGAGGAGCACAAACAGGTAAAGCTGGGCCATGAGCAAAAACATACCGATAATCAGATCAGGGTTGCAAAAAGCTTTCCAGTAACCATCGCTTCTGATTTTCCTGGCTATTCATTTCATGCAGTGGCTACGCTAACAGAAGCGTATCCTCTAAACAATGCACCACCACAGCCGGCTTCCATTCCCCTCTTTATTCTTAATTGCATACACCGGATCTGATCCTTCACTACTCCCCCATCTCTTGAATGGATTGAATAGCAGCGATCATGCTGTTTTATTGATCATTTACTATTACCGGTTCATTTTAACCTGTTCCTGCAGCCTTTATAGCATCATCACTAAAACATTAGATCATGAGAACGATATTTATGGCATTATCATTTATAGCGTCCGGAATAGGAGTTAATGCCCAAAGTGGAGTATACGTCACCTACGATGATTTTGAAAACAACAGACTTACTTATGCCACAAACAGCCCAGCGGAGGATAACAAAATAAGGTTCAATGAATTTATTGCAAAGCCATATATTATTGTGAAGCACAAGGGCGAAAAGGTACATGTGTTCAAAGATGAGATCTATGCTTATAAGAACAAAAAAGACATTGTTCGCACCTGGAACTTCACCCCTTATTATTTCCTGGAAAAAGGCCCGGTCTGGATCTATTATAGAGATGTGTACACTTCACAACCCAAGGGAACACAACGGGTGCGGAAGTATTTCTATTCCACGTATGGCAAAGGAGAAATAGTTCCGTTGACTGTAGATAACCTCAAGCGTTCATTTCCCGATAACTCCCCCTTTCACCTGTTTCTTGATGCGCAGTTCCGCAACGATGCTGAATTGGCTCATTATGACAGTTACTCCAATAAATTTAAAGTGAATACCCTTTTAGAGAAGACCAGAGCAGGTATCACTAAAAATTAAAAATAAAAAACGGTCAAAGGAGTGTATTCCTTTGACCGTTATAGCTATTTTGTCAACATTTCAGTTTTTCGTTTCGCCACCTTTCTTCATTTGGGAAAATTAGGATCGGCTTTTACCTCCATGATCTGTTGAGTATGCCGGTTGCTGTGCGCAGCAATAAATAAAAACAACTGATAACTATCTACCGAACCAAAGGGCATGGTGGCAATATGCGCACGCAGATCTTCATTGGTCCCTTTTACATAATCAATCAGTTTTTCCCGGTTCTTTTTAAAAGAGTCCAATGCTTCCTCGGTGCTCTTTAATGGAATATTCTCCGGTTGCAGCTTTTCTACCGTCTTTACCTTATTGGTGCGATCCTCAATTTTTTGCACCAGTTGTTCATCGGTAAACTTTATTTCAGATTTCTTTTCGGGGTTGGCCGGTTGTTTTATTGTTCCATCAGCCATTTGCCACAACATTTCCTCACTGGCGGCAATATGTTTAACGCATTCTTCAACACTCCACCGGTCAGGTGCGGGCTTAAACGTCAATTGGGCCGGGGTCAATCCTTTTACCTGTTCAAAAACAGCTTTTTCGGTGTCTTTTAGCAATTTGGTGGCATAGTTCCTTTCCTTTTTGCTAATGGTATTATCTGCAACCAAAAAGGAAAGCATCACGATGGATGACGCCACTAGAAACATTTTTTTCATATACAATCGTTTTATGGGTGAACAAAACCGGGTATCGGTTATCCGTTTTAATAGAGAGGATAAAATGAAGAAGGCTTCAAAATTAAGAAAATTTCTAATAAGTAATATTTATTTAAAAACAGCGCATAAAAGCGCCTATAACATCCTTATCCTATATTAGCTTCTTTATATCGGCAATTAGCCTGTTAGTACAACCGAAAGCTGATTATTCCTTAATTAGTTCGACATTTAGTGTTAGTAATACAATTCGCTTTATATACATTTTCACACGTTCTAATTAGTTATATTTGTATTGCCAGCCATATGAATTACAAGCTATTTGACGATGCGATATTGCTAAAACTACTCAAAGCCGGTGATGCATCTGCTTTGGAGGAAATTTATGCGCGCTATAGTGAAATGGTGTTGCTCGCCGCATTGAAAAAAGTGAAATCAAAACCCATAGCCGAAGAACTGGTACAAAACATTTTTGTCAGTTTATGGGTAAAGCGGGAAACTGCCCAGATACAACAACTACAGGCCTATCTCCAATCGGCCATACGTTACCAGGTAATCGATTACATTCGTGCACAACTTATTCGTGAGAAATATTACCAGTCAGCCTCAGCGCAAATGAATGTACAGGAAAACCTCTCAGAATCAAGGTTGTTGTTACACGAACTATCTATTGCCATTGATAATACTATAAAAAAGCTGCCACAGAAAACCCAGGAGATCTTCCGGTTAAGCAGGTATGAAAAACGTTCTACCAAGGAAATAGCCCAACACATGAATCTTTCTGAAAAGGCTGTTGAATATCATGTAACGCAATCACTTAAGTTTATGCGGTTACATTTAAAAGATTTCATTATTGTAGAATTATTCCTGATGCACCTGTGAGAAAGGCAGATAGCCAATAAAAAACCTATCGATGAAATTCAATACATCATTATTGCCGATATGGCTGTTAATTGTATTTGCCTTCCATATAATAAGCTGCTCTTCCAACAATACTTCCGGAAAAAATAGTACGACCATTGCCTATCCGGAACCAGGGCCCGATTCTATTGCTAAAATATTTTTGCCAGGCATTGTATCAAAAGAGGGACTGGACTTTAATGCTGCTTTTTCTCCGGATGGAAAGACCTTTTATTTTTCCCGGGGTCGCAATGGGAAATACATCATTTATGAAAGCAGGTACAAAAACAACCAGTGGCAGGAAGCCACCATTAGCACCCTGTTTGATACCTTGTATTCAAATGCTGATCCTTTTATTGGGGTCGACAACGCCCTGTATTTTATCTCTAACCGGCCCAATGGCAAAGCCGATACCACCAAAGATTACAATATCTATCAAATGGTAAAGCAGGGCGATGAATATACGGCGCCCGAATACCTGACCGGGGTAAATAGCGATAGTACGGAATACTATGTTTCTGTTGCCCGGTCGGGGAATATCTATTTCGCCTCAGACCGCAATGCAAATCTAGACCTGTATATGAGTAAAAAGTCGGCCAAAGGCTATGAAGAACCGGTTAATTTAGGTCCGGTGATCAATTCCGTCTTTGATGAACATGATCCAATGATTGCTCCCGATGAATCGTTCCTGGTGTATACCTCTACCCGGCCCGATGGTTTTGGCGAAGCAGACCTGTATATAACGCATAACGTAAAAGGCCGGTGGAGCAATCCCCGGAATATGGGTTACGGTATCAACACAAAAACCTATGAATACTGTCCGTACCTGACTCCTGATGGCCGCTACTTCTTTTATAGCAGCGAATATGAGGTAAAATGGATCAGCAGCAGTGTATTGAAATAGGTACATTGTCAGGTTGTAACTTGTCCAATTTCATAATATAAATAATTATAATTTATTATACTTGCCAATCTAAAATTCTTTGAAAACTATGGAAGCCATTAAAAAAAGATTGCAATCGTACATTGGTAAAGATCTAACGATTGTAATTAACGAAGAAAATGAAAATCTGATCATGCTTGACTGGGAGCAATTAGATGGGGAATATGCTGAAATGAGCAGCAAGATGAAAGGAATGACCCAGGAACAAATGGGAGATTTCCTACAGGGCAACAGCTGTGATCTGATGGATATTTACGATTACTTTATGGATGATGATTGTATAGAGAGAGTTGAGAACAAAGAGTGGCTTCCAATTGGTTTGTTGGGTCTTTGCCATGGCCCCGAAAGCTATGCAGAAATGTTCCATGGCGGGATCTTGCTGCTTGACCTCAGTGCTGACCCGGAAAATCCGCCGGTTATTCGATTTTATGAATCAGAAGAGTCCACGATTGCCGAGGAATTTGATTCTCTGCAAATTACTGTTGTGGAGGAGGACTAACCCAGGCAAGCAGGTTATATAGCAACCGTTAATTTATCTTTTGCATTTATGATAACCTGGCTACACCACTTTGCAATAATTGCATGGGTTGCCAGGTGATCTTTTTTATCTTACCCACCATATTAATTCTCCACTTGTTTAGGGAAGTCTCCCGCACAGCCGACTTATAGTAAAATCTGCTCATCGGGCAGTACCAAACAACACTACATGAATCGAAAGGCCTTTTATCATTTGCTAAAACGGTATGTAGAAAATGATTGTACAGAGGAAGAAAGAAAACTGGTTGAACAATGGTATGAATTATTAGGTGATGAGGAAGGTAGAGCCCCTAGCCTTGCATCTGGCGAAATAAAAGAAACCCTGGAACGCCTTTGGCCGAAAATACAACAACAAACCCTGCTCACTGAAAACAGGAAGCAGGTAATACCACCAGCGAAGCTTATACCAGTGTGGATACGCTGGTTGAGCGCCGCTGTGATTTCGGGGAGCATTGTTACAGCGGCCTGGTGGTACCTGGCAATTAGAAAGCCAGAAACTGCCACACAGCAAAAAGAGATCGCCGGTTTGCACCAGGTGCAGAATAGTCAGCTTTTTAATGATACGGTGCACTTGCCCGATGGCTCCCTGGTGATACTGGAACCCCAAGCCATTGTGCGCTATCGCGACCAGTTTGAAGGTCCTAAGCGGGAAGTATACCTGGAAGGGAATGCATTTTTTAAAGTGACCCGTAACCCCAAATCGCCTTTCTATGTATACAGTAAGAATATTGTTACCCAGGTTTTAGGCACCAGTTTTTTTGTAAAGACAAACCCTCAGACAAAAAATGTTGAAGTGTCTGTTCAAACGGGTAAGGTTGCCGTATATGAAGCCGGCCGGGAGACGGTACAGGAAAGAAAGAATGAAGAATCGAGTGGTGTGATCTTGAAACCCAATCAAAAGGTGATCTATAGTGGCATTGACCACCACTTCAGGACCATGCTGGTGGAAATACCATTACCGGTAATAACCAGTAAGAATGCCGAAGAAAAAATAACGGAACTGAATTTCGTTTTTGAGGAGGCCCCAATAGCACGGGTACTTAACTACCTGGAACAGGCTTATCATATTGAAATGGTGATGGAGCATGAAAACCTGGCAAAATGCCTTTTTACAGGTGATATAAAGGGGCAAAACCTGTATGATCAACTGGAAATTATTTGTGAATCGGTGCAAGCTACGTATGAGATCCGCGGTACGCGGATACTTATAAAAGGCGCCGGTTGCGATTAATAAAAGAGAGATATCAGCATCATATAATACCCAAGCATTTTCAAACATCCAAAACGATTGTCGCATGAGAATAAAAACTTACATCACTTAGTCCCATTTTCGGGAATCATCATTCATACATATAAAAGAGAATGATCGATAAGGTCATTACATTCCGGTGCAATCCGGAATAACAGATTTTTATTGACCATATACGATTGCCCCCGCCCGAACGACGTTCAGTCTGGAGCGCATTTACTACTGACCATTCACCTCAAACTTAATTATGAAACATCAACGATTGGTTACCATCATTCCTATTGCCATTCGATTAGGTTTTCTGCAAGTCCTGCTTGTATTTTATCTGGGCTCTTTTGCCTATTATAATCATGCAGAAACACAAGGTATACTCGATAAAATAGTTTCAGTTTCAGTTGACAAAGGACAACTGAAAGATGTATTCAGCGTATTGCAAAATCAAACTGGAGCCCGGTTTGTATACAGTTCAAAAACGATAGAAGCAGGCCGGAAAGTTTCTATTAAAGCCAGTCAGAAAAAACTGGGCGATGTGTTGGAGGAATTGCTTTCGCCGTTTGGTATCACCTTTAAATTAATTAAGGACCGCATAATTTTATACAAAGTAGAATCGAATGCTTTTAATTACACGCCTAACACTAATGTATTGGCCGTGCAGTTATCTTCTGAAGCAATACAGGAGATCAAAGGCCAGGTTACAGATGATAAGGGAAATCCCCTGCAAGGGGTGAGCGTTCTTATAAAAGGTACCACTACCGGTACTAACACAGATATAAACGGCAATTTTACCCTCACTGTTCCTGATGGAAAATCCGTATTGGTGATCTCATCCGTTGGTTTCCAAACACAGGAAGTAAATATTGCGGGAAAAACATCGCTTGCGATCGTTATGACGGTTGGTGTGGCCGGACAACTAAGCGATATCGTGGTAGTGGGTTATGGCACGCAAAAGAAAGTAACGGTTACCGGGGCCGTAGCTCAGGTAAAAGGTGCCGAACTGGCCAAATCTCCTTCAGTGAATTTATCCAATGCACTGGCAGGCCGGTTACCCGGTGTTACCGCCATTCAATCGAGTGGTGAACCGGGGTACGATGGCTCTACCATCCGTATACGTGGTTCCAATACGCCCAACAACAGCGGCGCTTTAATTGTAATTGACGGGGTGCCCGACAGGGCCGGTGGATTGGAACGCCTGAACCCACAAGACATAGAAAGCATGTCTATTTTGAAAGATGCAGCAGCTGCCATTTATGGTTCGCGCGCTGCCAACGGCGTTATTTTGATAACCACTAAAAGAGGGAAATCTGGCAAGACGCAATTGTCGTATGATTTTAACCAGGGTTGGGCGCAGCCTACCCGCATACCTGAAATGTCAGATGCCGTTGAATATGCCACTATCATTAATGAGCTTACCTTATTCGATGGGTTACCTGCCGACCAATGGGGCGCGGGCTGGAATGCATTTAAACAAAATGGTACTTATACCCGCACCGATAATGGCTTAAAAGTAGATGCGATTTACTCCCCTACCGACGTCACAAAGTTCAAGGACGGCTCTGATCCATGGGGACATCCAAACACCGATTGGTTCAATACAACCTTGAAAAATTGGTCGCCCCAGGTGAGCCATAACGTGCAATTGTCTGGCGGGAATGAAAATACCAAATACCTTGCTTCGCTGGGTTATGAAAATCAGGACGGCTATTATAAAAACTCAGCTACTGGTTATAAACAGTACGACATGCGGTTTAACCTCGATTCCAGGGTGAATAAATACATAAATACCAATCTGGGTGTAACGGCCCGGGAAGAGTTCCGGTTCTTTCCTACAGTAGGCGCCCAGCCCATATTTCGCATGCTCATGCGTGGTAAACCTACCGAGCAGGAAGTGTGGCCCAACGGATTGCCAGGACCGGATATCGAGAATGGACAAAACCCGATCGTGATCACCACCAATCAAACCGGATATGATAAAGACTGGCGGGATTACTTTCAAACCAATGGCAGAATAGACCTGCAGGTACCATTTGTGGAAGGATTAAAGATTGCTGGCTTTGCCGCCCTTGATAAATATTTTCGCCGCACCAAAAGGTGGGAAACACCGTGGTACCTGTATTTCTGGGATAAAACAAGCTATGAGGCGGATGGAGTTACGCCCAAGCTAAACAAATCAGTACGTTCTACCTTTACAGATCCACGGCTTACTGAATCACAGGAAAATCAATTAAATATTAATCTGTCGGGGTTTATTAATTATGATAGAACGTTTGGCGATCATACCCTGAACCTGATGGCCGCTGTTACCCGGGAAACGATTGACAATCAGAATTTCAATGCGTTTCGCCGCAATTACATTTCCACGGCCAATGATCAGTTATTTGCTGGCGGCGATGCCCAGAAAGATAATAACGGCAGTGCTTATAACCGGGCGCGGTTAAGCTATTTTGGCAGGGCCAACTACAACTACAAGGAGCGATATATGGCTGAATTCCTGTGGCGTTATGATGGTTCCTATATCTTTCCCGAAAACGATCGCTTTGGTTTCTTCCCGGGCATACTACTTGGCTGGCGTTTATCGGAAGAAAAATTCTTTAAGCCGGTCACCTTCATCAACAACTTAAAACTGCGGGCTTCCTGGGGACAAATGGGGAATGACAACATTCTATTCAACAATGTATTGCAGGAATACCGGTATTTATCTACCTATGGTTTTAACACTTATATAATAGGCAACAATCCGGTAAAAACGCTTACCGAAACAGGATTGCCCAATCCGGGTTATACCTGGGAAGTAGCCAACAACGCAAACATTGGTATGGAAGGTTCGGCATTGAACAGCCGGCTCACCTTTGAACTGGATGTGTTCAATAATATCCGCACCAAGATCCTGATGCAGAATTCGGCCGTGGTGCCAGCCTCAGCCGGGATGACCCTGCCACCTGAGAACCTGGGAAAAGTGAAGAACAGGGGTTTTGAATTTAACATAGGGTATAATGATCACTTTGGCGACCTGCGGTTCAGTGTAAGTGTAAATGGTGGCTATGCTAAAAATGAAGTGATCAATTTGCCGGAAACACCAGGCTTACAACCTTATCAGTATTCCAAAGGACATACATTCGGTACCGATGGAGCTGCCTTCCTGGTATATGAATACGACGGTGTTTTTGTTAACCAGGATGATATTAACAAAAACACGATTGATTATAGTGCGGCTACCAACAAATTGCTGCCTGGCGATATGAAATTAAAGGACGTAGATAACAATGGTAAAATAAATGCAGATGACCGGGTACGCCTTGAAAAAAACCGTGACCCCTGGTTTACCGGTGGTATGAATATAAATCTGCAGTATAAGGATTTCGATTGTTCAATATTGTTACAGGGCGCGACAGGTGGATTATTGTTCTTTGGTACGGAGTCGGGCACTATTGGCAACTTCCTGCAATATTCTTATGACCATCGCTGGTCGGTAGAACATCCGAGCAGTTCAGACCCCCGTCTTGCCAACCGCGGCAATAGCTATTTTAATGGCGGCGCCTTTGGTATCAATACGTACTGGTTGCGAAGCAGCAATTATCTGCGGTTTAAAAATATAGAATTTGGGTATAACCTGCCCGTCAAAATTGGTCAGAAAGCAGGGATAAACAGTTTTAGATTATATGTAAATGGTATCAATTTGATTACGTTCGACAAAATGAAGATCTGGGACCCGGAATCAACCAGTGGCAATGGACAATACTATCCACAATCAAGAATCCTGAATATGGGGGCCAGAATATCATTCTAACAATAAAATAATTATTAGATGAAAAAGATCCTGTTTTGTGTTCTCCTCCTGGCGATTGCAGGAGCTTGCAAACGAGATTTTCTGAATACCAAACCACTCGATAAAGTTTTATCAACCGACACCTGGAAAGACGGCGCACTGGCAGAAGCATTTGTTACCGGTATTTACTCCGGTCTGGGACAGGGCGGTTTTGATGAACAAATGCTGGCAGCACTTTCAGATGAAGCGGTTTTTACCCATCCCGGGCGAGGTATCAATATCGTAAACGAAGGCACACTGAACCCATCGAACATTGGCTGGGTGAATGTAAATTATCGCTGGGGCAAGGATGCCGGTAACAATGACATGTATGCTAAGATAAGGGCGACCAACCTGGCATTGGAGAATCTACGCACAGCTACGTTTGATGATAAAGCCCTTAATGACCGGTTACAGGGTGAATCGCATTTTATGCGGGCCTTTTTCTATCACCAGTTGATTCGCTATTACGGCGGGGTTCCTATCATTGATAAAACTTATGGACTTGGAGAAGATTATAGCGTAACGCGTAACACCTGGGAAGAATGCGTGAATTTCGTGCTCAAAGAATGCGATAGCGCTATTGTATTACTAAAGGGAAAAACACTGGCGGCTGGAAGAGCCAGTGATCTTTCGGCTATGGCATTAAAAGCGCGCACGCTTTTATATGCAGCCAGCGATCTATACGACATTCCCACTGCCAAATCGAAATCTGCCCTGATCAGCGGCTATGCCCATCCCGAATTAGTAGGTTATCTAAGCGGCAACCGCATAGCCCGTTGGACAGCCGCCAAAAACGCTGCCAAGGCCCTGATAGATGCAGCGCCGGCCAAAGGCTATAAGTTGAATTTAACAGCACCGGTATCTGCCGCTGATGGTAAAAAGAATTATGTATCCCTGGCCATGGGTGGCGGCAGCAAAGGCCCTGACGTAGACAAAAGCGCTGAGGTGGAAATCCTGTTTGGCCGTTACTGGACAATCAATAAAGATGAATATGCCGGCATGTATGTTGGTTTGGCCAATGGACCCAATGGATATCATAACTGGGCCGGGAATACGCCGGTTCAGGAGTTGGTGGATGATTATGAAATGATGGATGCCACCGATTTCAAATTCAGCTGGAGCAATCCTGCGCATAAAGCGCAACCTTATGTCAACCGAGATCCTCGCTTTTATGCGTCCATCCTGTATGATGGCGCCGATTGGAAACCACGTGATAAAATATCTGGCAATGTTGATCCTGCCAACCAGATCCAAACCGGAAAATATGACCGGGGTGGCGGTGTCTTTCTTCCTGGTTTGGATACCCGCTCCAGTTCTATTGAAAACTGGAATGGGAGCTGGACAGGTTACTATGTACGCAAATTTATTGATCCCGACCCTGACCTTGTTGATAATACTACCCGTCAGGTTGTGCCCTGGCCTTTCTTCCGGTATACAGAAGTGGTGATGAATTATATTGAAGCCTGTATAGAACTGGGAGAGGAAACAGAAGCAAAAACCTGGTTGAATAAGATCCGGTTCCGGGCAGGCATGCCGGCTATTACTCAAACGGGCGCTGCCCTTAAAGACCGGTATCGGAATGAAAGAAGGATTGAACTGGCTTATGAAGATCAGCGATACCATGACTGCCGCCGTTGGATGATAGCTCCTGCCACCCTGGGCAGAAAGCTGGTATATATTGATGTAGTTGGAACGTTGAAGCCAGGAGCCAGTGCTGTTTCGCCTTATAAACATGATGAAACCAGGTATAATTATACTTATACACCGCTGGAAGTGAATTCGCAAGAGAACCGGAAATGGGATGATAAAATGTATTTCAGGCCTATCCCTCAGGATGAAATGAATACGAATCTGAAATTGATACAGAACCCCGGATATAATTGACGTTCCGTTGGCATTGAAACATGCTTTTAACTATTAACAATTGAAGTAGGAAGTAAGAAGTAGGAAGGACTGGTATTTCTTACTTCCTGCTTCTTACTTCATTCATCCTACATGCATGAATAGTAAATTATCGTTTATTATTTTCATGGTACTCGTCTTAACCAGCTGTACCCAAACTGATCGATCTCAACCAACGGTGTTCCCGCTGTTCACCTTGCTGCCGGCTGATAGTACGCGAATAACATTCTCTAATACATTAACTGAAGGGCTTAATACCAATGTGTTGATGTACGAGTATTTTTATAATGGTGGCGGGGTTGCTACTGGTGATGTGAATGGGGATGGATTGGCCGATATTTATTTCACCGCCAATATGGGTGACAACCAGCTTTACCTCAATAAAGGCGCCATGCATTTTGAGGATATAACCTCTTCAGCAGGTGTAAACGGCAGACCAGGACCCTGGAAAACCGGTGTTACCATGGCTGATGTAAATGGCGATGGCCTGCTGGACATTTACTTGTGTTACTCCGGTAAACTGCGAGGTGAAAAAAGGACCAATCAACTGTTCATCAATAATGGCAACGACCCGCAAGGCTATCCGCATTTCAGCGACCAGGCCCGGCAATACGGACTAGCTGATTCGGGCTATAGCACCCAGGTTTATTTTTTTGATGCTGATCGTGATGGCGATCTCGATGCTTTTCTGTTAAACCATAATCCTAATTCATTACCCATACTGGATGAAGCTGCTACCGCCGACATTCTTAAAAAGGAAGACCCGGCAATCGGCGTTAGATTGTTACGAAACGACAAAAACTACTTTACCGATATAACCCGTAAAGCCGGTATCAGCAGCTCTTCTTTAACGTATGGACTGGGAGCAGGTATTGCAGATATAAATAGTGATGGCTGGCCCGATATATACGTATCAAACGATTATGCAGTGCCCGACTACCTGTATATAAACAACCATGATGGTACGTTCACCAATCAATTGCAAAACTGTCTGGGACACAACAGCCAGTTTTCGATGGGTAACGACATCGCCGACATCAACAACGACGCGCTGCCCGATATTTATACATTGGATATGTTACCCGAAGACAATCGCCGGCAGAAATTATTGTTTGCGCCCGATAATTATGAGAAGTTCGATCTGAATATCCGATCCGGTTTTTACTACCAGTATATGCGAAATATGTTGCAGTTGAATATTGGCCGGAGTAAGGGATCTCCTGGTCCGTTATTCAGTGAGATCGGACAATTGGCGGGCATCGCCAATACCGATTGGAGTTGGGCACCCCTGCTGGCGGATTATAACAACGATGGGTGGAAAGACCTGATGGTAACCAATGGCTACCTGCGCGATTATACCAACCTAGACTTTATAAAGTACATGAACGATTATGTACAAAGCAAAGGCCGCCTGAAACGGGAAGATGTGTTACAGCTTGTTCATCAAATGCCTGCCTCCAATGTGATCAATTACCTGTTCGCTAATAATAAGAACTGTACGTTCAGCAATGTATCCGCACAATGGGGTTTCAACAGTCCATCGAATAGCAATGGCGCCGCCTATGCCGATCTTGACAATGATGGTGATCTGGACCTGGTGATCAACAATATCGATCAGCCGGCTTTTATCTACCGCAATGAAGCCAGACAACAAACCGCCTCCCATTACTTACAGGTTCAGTTGCATGGGATGCCAGGCAATACGCAAGGTATTGGCGCCAGGATCTTACTCTACAGCAAAGCTGGTATACAATTTCAGGAACAAATGCCAACCCGGGGCTACCTGTCAACTGTTTCGCCCACGCTGCACTTCGGGCTGGGTGAGCAAACTACCATTGATTCAGTTAGGGTGATCTGGGTAAGCGGAAAAGAACAACTGTTGCGGGCAATTTCAAGCGATCAGCTATTAGTGGTAGATGAAAAAGCAGCCCATGCTATTTTTAAAACAACGCCAACCACTCCTACCCAGTTTGCAGCGATCAATTCTCCCCTACCTTATAAATCACCAGCAAATACTATCAACGATTTTAAACGACAACCATTGCTGGTGAATCCATTGTCATTTAACGGCCCCTGTTTGGTAAAAGGCGATGTGAATGGCGATGGGCTGGATGATGTTTATGCAGGTGGCGGTAGTGGGCAGGCGGCGACGTTATACCTGCAACAAAAAAATGGCCGGTTCCTGCTAAAGAAAGAACCAGTTTTTGAATTGGACGCGTCTTGTGAGGACGCTGATGCCGTTATAGTAGACGTAAACGGAGATGGGTACAAAGATATCTATGTAGCCAGTGGCGGTTTTCACAATTACCAACCCAATGATCCTTTATTACAGGACCGTTTATACCTCAATGATGGCAAGGCCAATTTTACCAAAAGTACCAATGGATTACCTGTCATGCGCGTAAGTAAAAGTTGTGTACGGGTAAATGATATTAATAGGGATGGCTACCCAGATCTTTTTGTTGGCGGGCGTGTAATTCCGGGCAGGTATCCCGAAACCCCCGAAAGCTTTCTGCTTATTAATGATGGTAAGGGGCATTACACCAACCAGATGGCTGCTATTGCCCCATCCCTGGCAAAAGCCGGCATGGTAACCGATGCGCTCTGGATTGATCTGAATAATGATGCTCAGAAAGACCTGGTAGTTGTTGGGGAATGGATGCCGGTAACCGTTTACATCAGTGTTGATCATCAGTTACAGGACCAAACGAACCATTATTTCAATACATTATATCGTGGTTGGTGGAACAAAATTGCTACTGGCGATTTTAACCAGGATGGTAAGCCCGACCTGGTTATCGGCAATCTGGGTTTAAATACCCAATGCCGCGCCAGTGATAAGGAGCCTGCCGACTTATTTTATAAAGACTTTGACGACAATGGGGCGATTGATCCGCTATTTTGTTTTTATATCCAGGGCAAATCATATCCCTATTGTACCCGTGATGAATTACTCGACCAGATTAGCCTGATGCGGACGCGCTTTACCGATTACAAAAGCTATGCAGATGCTACCTTACAACAAATATTTACAACAGAGGAATTAAAGGATGTAAATCATTTACAGGCAAATTACCTGCAAACAGCCCTGTTCGAAAGCAGTCCGACGGGTAAATACCAGTTGCATTCATTGCCTGTACAAACGCAGTATGCTCCCGTTTATACCATCACGCCATTCGATTACAATAATGATGGCCGTGAAGACCTTTTACTATGCGGCAATATGAACCGGGCCAAATTACGGCCCGGTAAATACGATGCCAACTATGGACTGTTATTACAGAATGATGGGAAAGGCGGATTTACCTATATTGACCAGCAACGATCGGGATTTTATATTAAGGGCGATGTGCGCAGCGTACTTTCCATCAACAACCTGTTATTATTTGGCATCAATCAACAACCCCTTCAAGCCTATGAAAAGAACAAATAGGACCAGTTACCTTATAACACTGCTCATGATTGGATTGACAGGCTGCACATCACGTCCACAGCTTCCTCCCTCCTTAACAACAGCGGTCATTGGCCAGGTAATAAACCAGATGACAGAGGTAATGATACACGATATAACCAATCCACCGCTGGCGGCCCGTTTTTTTTCATACGCCTGTTTGGCCGGGTATGAGGTAGTTGCACAAAATGACCCGGCATTCAAAAGCATGTATGGCGTGTTGAAAGAATATCCGGAATTAAAGAAGTCAGACACCATTAAACGATATGATGTGCGATTAAGTGCCGTGCTAGCCATGTTGCAAACTGCACAGAAAATGCAACCGTCGGGAAAAATATTAGCTGCGTATGAACAGCAATTGCTCGATTCCTGTCGCCGGTTGGGGTTTGAAGAAGAAGTGATCGACCATTCCAGCCGGTATGCAAAGGCGGTGAGTAAAAAGATCCTGGCATATGCCAAAGCAGATCGTTACAATATGATCAGTAATTATCCGCGTTATACGCCGATTGATAAAGAAGGCTGCTGGTATCCTACCCCACCGGCATTTTTAGCAGCTGTTGAACCCTATTTCAATACAGTACGTCCATTGGCATTAGATTCCTGTTCACAATTTCCTCCACCGCGGCCTGTGGCGTTCTCAACCGGTAAAAAGACGGCGTTTTACAAAATGTTATTGCAGAATTATTCGGAAGGGCAACAAGTGCCGGCTGAGCATCGTATTATAGCTGCATTTTGGGATTGTAACCCGTTTGCGATCCAGGACGACGGCCATTTGATCTTAAGCAGAAAGAAGATCTCCCCAGGCGCCCATTGGTTAGGCATCACCGGCATTGCTTGTGAAAAAGCCGGGAAAGGTTTTGAAGAAACCATGCATATATATACAAGCGTAGCAGTTGGTTTGCTGGATGCGTTTATATGCTGTTGGGATGAAAAATACCGCAGCAATCGCATTCGACCTGAAACGGCCATTCGAAAATACATTGATCCAACCTGGGTGCCGGTACTGCAAACACCACCCTTTCCTGAATACCTGAGCGGACATTCGGTTATTTCGGCCTGCTCTGCCACCATTCTCACCCATTTCTTTGGGAATAATTTCTCTTATACAGATAGCGTAGAAGTAGCTTATGGTTTGCCACCCCGCTCATTTACGTCTTTTCAACAAGCAGCCCAGGAAGCGGCCATCAGCCGTTTTTATGGGGGCATTCATTTTATGGATGCTATCGATAACGGGTTGATGGTTGGAGGGAAAGTTGGAGCGTTGGTAGTTCAAAAGATAAACCCCCAATAATAAGATACTGTTTCAAGTTTCAAGTTGCAAGTTACAGGCTACAAGGCTCATTAATTTGCCACCTGTAACCTGTAACTTGTAAGGGTATTTTCAGATCACTTTACAGCTACCTTGATCACTACCTTCTTTACAGGAGCAGGTGCATCAATCATGATATTCGGCATATGCAGATCGTGCGGAAAGAAAACCGCAAACATGCCTTGTTGTATTACAGAGAAGAATGACGGCTTCTCCCCAAACAACATAAAATCCTTTTCCTCATCATAAGCTTTGGAAGGTGTTTGCCCTTTCAGGAACTCATGCCCAATGCGTTCGGCACCGCTAACGATGTATTGAATATCGATATACTTTTTATGTGATTCCATTTGCTCATTAGCCGGGTTCACGGTGTCGTATTCATTAACAATGGCAAACAGGTTTTGTCCATCCAGTTCATATTTGCCCTTTTCTACGTTAGAAAAATCAGTCTGGGCCAAATACTCAAAAGCTTTTTTAAACAGGGGGCCCTGATTGAAATACAGGTGTGCGTTTGACAGCAAATCAATGATCATTGCGTAAAATTATATGTATTTAAGGTGTGGCAAGATACTTAAAAACATGAAACTCAGTTTGTACAATCTTTATGGATGTAAGAAAGAGCAAACAAACAGGTGCAATAGTTCTTTGAAGCACTATATGAAGTATGAGGTAGGAAATACAGGGATTTCTTATTTCATACTTCCTACCTCCTACTTCTACGCACTGTGTTGGATAAGACCTCACTTCAAATTTCTTCCTTTTTTAAAAGAAGATCTGATACTGTAATACTACTCCATTCTTGCGGTCGCCTTTCAAGACATTTCCATTGGCAGGATCTACGCCAAAAGTGGGCCGGTTCTGCCAGTCGAGCGTAAATTTTGATTTATGCCCATTCACCAGCCAGTTAATGCCGGCATTGTATACATTGGCCCATAACCCCTGTAAGGCGTCAAATTTAGCGGCCGTAAAAGAAGCATATGGCATAAACCTGCTTTTGCCTTTCAAAAAGTTCTCCGGAAGCAAATAACCTACCTGACTATAGATAACTTTTCCGGTGCCAAACATCGGGTAGGCATTGCCATGAGTGGGGCCCTGACCTGTAATGTAAGTGGGTGGGGTTTCAACCGCTCTACCATTGGCCGGGTTCATTGATCCATTATAACGTAAGTAATTGGTGCCATAATCGGTATTGAAGAAACCGGCATAGGCCGAAATTGCATCCTGTTTGCTGCTTAATGGCATATCCAGGTAACTCTCTACAGCAAAAAGTTTCATATCCTGGTAAACAGTATCATTAATGTTGTTGCCCGACTTCCACATGGCTTCATTTTGAAGGATGCCGCCCAGCGCGATATTAAAGATCTTTTTCTTGCCCAGATAGGTACCAGTCATATAGGGCGTAGTGTGATTTTCATGATCAAAGAACTGGTACATCAGGTAACCCTGGGGTTGCAATTGATGTCCTAACGCAGCAAACTGTGCATAGTTCGTCAGTCCCGGGGTGGCGGTACCTGAAGAGGTAATGGGAAAGGGATCGCTTAAAATAAAGCGGTAGTCGAATTTGCCAACCTGGCCACGGGCATACACGCTGAGTTTACGGCTGAATTGATCTGTTTGGTCAACGGTTGCCTGCGCAAACACCGGCACATCCATGGTCATAATTGAGCTGACACTAGGTTGGGAGAACCGAGAAAAGCCATTAGCGATGGTCAATCCCCCACCCAGTTTTAACTGATTGCTTTTTGATACTTTGTATTCGCACAAGGCATCATGAAAAAAGGCCGCCAGCTTTCGGTTGTTACCTGTATTGAACTGGCTGTTAAAATTGTTCATCCCGAACTGGAAATAGATAAAAACCTTATCAGTCAGTTGTCCAAACGCCTGAAACCGGGTTCTGCGTAAGCCAATATCAACTGTGTTTTCCTTTATACGCCCTTCGACCAATGTACCAGGGTTGCTTTGGTTGAACCGTAGCCAGGTTTGGTTCATAACCGTAAATTGGAAATAATGGCTGCCATCTGCATTCAGATTGAATTTTAACGCATCTTTTTCCGGAGGAGGGGGTGGCGCAGGTGGCGTGGTAGCCGCAATTCCCTGTTCCACTTGTGCCCGGGCGCACACCGATAGCAATAGAACAAATACAATAAACACTGATCTCATGGTAGTTTCTTTAGGTTTTTTTAGGACAGCGAATATAGTAACGAGAATCTACTTCGGGTATCCGAAAAAATTAAAAGACGTTAAGAATCAGTATTATTGGGAGAGATAAATGGGGACTTTTCATGAATGACAAACAATCGAGCCGCCCAATACAGACCTGGGCATGGTCATTTAATGGCACAATCACAAGAGGCAAAACAAATGTAACTAATATTTTTTTGTGCTCATAATTTATTGATCTCTGCCATTTCTTCCAATTCTCCGTTGCAAACCCGGATGTTCAAAAAGCGGGTCTTGTCTTCCATATGGATCACATAGACCAGCGGTTTCATAGCTTGTTCAATTTCCTCCACCAGTATTATGTTGTAGTCGAAATAAATTGATTTTACCGCACTGCGAATATCCCGATCTAATCGGAATTCCTCATATTGGCGCAGGGTATGCAGCCAATTACCCTTTTTATTATAGGTTACCAGGTAAAGAACCCCATTGTTATTAAACCGGGCCCGGTACCCATCCGGCACTTCATACCAGGATTCATTATCAACATGCTGCCAGGTAGTTTTAAAACTTCTGACTGCTTTAATAGGAAGGTTACGGAAGGTGGTCATACTATTGACCAGGGGACTGGCTTTTTGGAAAGCCACAACATCTGTCAACTCCTGCTTTTTTACTGCAGTTTGGGCATGTATAACAACATGCATGAGGAATAGCGCACCGGCCATCATCAGGGGGAAAAACAATCTTTTCATGTTTTATGTATTGAACAGGAGCTCAGTAACCGCCTAGGCATATGGAGCCAAAAATGATCTCATGTGGAGATTGGGTGGGATGGGCAATGTATAGCTATGAGGAGTTGAGCTATCAAAATTACAGCAATTATTTATTTGCCGTATTAAATTAATTACTATGTATGAAAATAAAAAACCCATCCTGTATAAGCAGGATGGGCACTGATAGCATTAATCCCGTATTCACTACATACGAGATCATTTTGAAAGCAAATCATGGCCAACTTTCAACTCCACTTTCTGAATATCAGCAGAGCTACGTCCTACCAAACATTCAAAAATGCCATCTTCTACAACGTATTGCATATCGGCATTCCAGAAAGCGAGTTTGCTGGCATCAATGGTAAAGGAAACTTTCTTTGTTTGTCCAGGATCGAGTGTTATGCGGACAAAATCTTTTAACTCTTTTACTGGCCGCGTTACACTGCTAACTTTTTGATGAATATATAATTGGACAATTTCATCTGCTTTTATGTTACCGGCATTGGTTACATCCACCTCAACTGTTCCGTAAACCTTATCAGATGGCTCCATAGAAGTGCCACCCGTTTTTTTAGGTGATGCGTTTGCCAGTATTACACGGGGTTTTGAATAATTGAAGGTGGTATAGCTTAAGCCATATCCAAATGGGAACAGGGGTGATTTTTCCTCTGTAACGTAGTCAAAGTACTGTGCACTGGGTTTGTGGTTATAATAAACAGGCACCTGTCCGGTTGACCTGGGATAAGTGATGGTCAATTTTCCAGAGGGGCTCACATCACCAAACAGGATATTGGCAAACGCATTGCCGGCTTCTTCCCCCATAAACCAGCCATCCACAATAGCAGTTACCTGTTGTGCAATGGAAGGAATAGCCAGCGGGCGCCCATGTGATAAATAAACAACCACTGGTTTACCTGTGGCCACGATGGCTTTTACCAGGTCTTCCTGCTGACCTTGCAAACGCAGGTCGGGCATATCGCCAAAGTGATTAGGGCCCCAGGTCTCACGCGATAACTGCTCATTTTCTCCAATGGCCAGTACCACTACATCTGCCTGTTGTGCAGTTTTAACTGCTTCGTCAATCAATTGTGCATTTTCTGCTGCGGAAGGGAAAATAATGGTATCGATATATTGGTAATTATTTTGGCTAATAGTATCGCCATTGGTTGTAATGCGGCAGCCTTTTGCATATAATATTTCAGCTGTGCCCTGCACCTTATTCTTTAAGCCTTCCAGCAACGAAATATTTTTTGAAGGCAGGCCGGAATAATCGCCCAGGTAATTGGTGGCAGCCATGGGCCCAATCACTGCTATCTTTTTATACTGATCTTTTTTTAATGGCAACAGATTGTTCGCATTCTTTAGCAACACCATCGATTCTTCTGCAATTTTCAACGCCAGTGCGTGCCCTTCGGTACCGCCAGCGTTTTGTCTGGCCTTCTCCAGATCAATAGGTTGTTGTTCATCGAACAACCCCAGTCTGAATTTCAACTCCAGTATTTTAGCCACTTCGCTGTCAAGCGCCTTGGTACTGATCTTGTTTTCTTTTACCAATGCGCCCAGGTAGCGATAATTAACACCATACGGAAGATCAGTAGTTACGCCGGCGTTGAAAGCTTTGAGCGCAGCGTTTTTTTGATCGGTGGCTATAAAATGTTTGTTCCACAACTGGTCTATCCCAAACCAGTCGCTCACCACTACTCCATTATAATTCCATTCCTTACGTAACACTTCTTTCAGCAACCATTTATTGGCATGGGAAGGGATTCCGTCAATTTCGTTATAAGAAGCCATGATGCCGGCGGGGTTGGCATTTTTAATACACAGGCGGAAGGGTTCCATATGAGCTTCACGAATAACCCGTAAAGAATAGTTAGCAGGCGCCTGGTTATCGCCCCCCTCCGATTGTCCGTGACCCGAAAAATGTTTTAACGTGGCGGCCACGTGGTCTACAGCAATGGTGCCATTAGTACTACCCTGAAAACCTCTTACTATGGCGCTGCCCAGCATTCCGCACAAATAAGGGTCTTCCCCCAGCGTTTCACCGGTACGGCCCCAACGGGGGTCGCGACAAACGTCAACAACCGGCGCCAGCACCAGGCTGGTTCCCCGTACGCGGGCCTGTTTGGCTGCATGGGTATAAATTTTTTCCAGCAAAGCAGGATCCCATGAACATGCCAGGCCAATTCCATGAGGAAATACATCAACCTCCCGTTGTACCAACCCATGATGGGCCTCATCAATAAATATTATAGGAATGCCCAGTCTGGTTTTGTGCACCATATAATCCTGTAACCTGTTACGGGCGGCAATAGTAACTTCCATGGTTTCATCAAAAGCAGGGTTCATCATTCCCATGCCATTTTTGAACAGGGAATCGAGTTTGGGGGTATTATTAAATAGTTTGTCATCCAGTTTTGGCCGGCCGGCATGCATGGTCTGTAACTGGGCCACTTTTTCATCCAGCGTCATACGAGAGAGCAGGTCTGTTACCCGTTTGGCAATAGGTTGTTTGGCATCTTTGTATGCCGGCTGTTGTGCAAACGTAAGGTGGAGGCAACAAAAAAATGAACAGATAAGCGTAGCAAATTTCATATTGAACAGTTGATTTTTTGATAATTCAAGTGTTCATGCCGCCATTTTATTGAATAGCGAAACATGCGGGCACTGTCATGAAATTTGGTTGGGAATTGCTAGAAGAGGCTGAAGATAGGAAAAAAATGAATACCCTGATTACAGGTTAGGCAAATCGAACATATATATGGTAGCGTCATTTTTATCAAAATACAGATCAACGCCTCTACGCTGTTCGAGATACTGCTTCATTGCTTCACGGCTAATACTTTTGGGCTGACTAACAAATGTGTGTACAGTCCCATTGATCTTTTTATAATATACAATATAGGTTTGAAGTACTTCCCAGGTTTTGTAATTGCTGTTGTCACTGTGCAGGCTGTCCAGCATCTCAATGCGGCTGGGATGGCGGCCGTTGATGATTTCCTGGAAATAAGTACGCGATTTCACTTCGCAATTATCCAGGGTAACTCTAATTTTTTCGCCTTTTTGTCTTAGATCGTATGACCGGGAGAAATGCTCAGCATTATCGTTCATTGTTTTCCGCCATTTGTGATATAACACCCAAAAGCCTCCAATTCCCGCGATAACAAGACTTAAAACAAACCACATTTCTTTCTCAGGAATAGCTGTACCTCCATACATCAGAAAAAAGAGAAACCCCAGGGTGCCGAGGCATAAAAGCAAATAAGCGGTCGCTTTTTCCATTTTGAACGAGTTGAGTACTGTATTGTTAAAAGAATTAGGCCGTTTGGACCTTGAAATTCATTAAAATATCTTGTTTTTTGCAAGCTTCCTTTGCAAATTTTTTAATGTAAGGGTAACATACCGCGGTTTGTTCAATATATCATGGTAGAATTTGACATTTTTTCATTTTTAACCATACTATTAGAAAAAATACACTTAAAGCCCTTATAATCTGACTATATTTTAAGAATTTTGCAACTTGATTTAAATAATATAAAATGAGCAAAACCCCCGCTGCATTATTCGACAAAGTATGGGATTCGCATGTGGTAAAGCATATTGACGATGGCCCCGATGTGTTGTTTATTGACCGGCATTTTATTCATGAGGTGACCAGCCCTGTTGCGTTTTTGGGTCTGGAAAGCCGGGGATTGAAAGTGATGTTCCCCGAAAAGACCTTCGCTACCGCCGATCATAACACCCCCACCATTAACCAGCATTTGCCGGTTCAGGACCCCCTGTCGGCCAACCAGCTGAAAGCCCTGGAAAACAACTCGGCTAAATATGGTATTTCACACTGGGGACTGGGCAATCCTAAAAATGGTATTGTGCACGTTGTGGGTCCCGAAAACGGTATTACCCTCCCGGGTATGACCATCGTTTGCGGTGATTCGCATACTTCTACCCATGGAGCTTTTGGCGCTATTGCATTTGGTATTGGTACTTCTGAAGTTGAGATGGTACTTAGCAGCCAGTGTATTATGCAGCCCCGCCCCAAGAAAATGCGTATTAAAGTAAATGGCAAGCTGGGTAAAGGCATTGTGCCTAAAGATGTGGTGCTGTATATTATTTCAAAGCTCACCGCAGCCGGTGCCACCGGTTATTTTGTTGAGTTTGCCGGTGACGTGTTCGAAAATATGACCATGGAAGGCCGTATGACCGTGTGCAACATGAGTATTGAAATGGGTGCCCGCGGTGGTATGATCGCTCCTGACGAAACCACTTTCAACTACATTAAAGGACGTGAAAAGGCCCCCAAAGGCGAAGCCTGGGATAAAGCGTTGGCTTATTGGAAAACGCTGAAAACAGAAGAAGGTGCTTACTTCGATAAAGAATATGATTTCAATGGCGCCGATATTGAACCCATGATCACCTATGGTACCAACCCGGGTATGGGTATCGGCATTACCAAACATATCCCTACGGCCGAGCAAATTGGCAGCAGCAAAGCCAGCTACGATAAGTCGTTAGCCTACATGGATTTCCATGAGGATGACACTATGATCGGCAAAAAAATAGATTATGTATTCATTGGTAGCTGTACCAATGGCCGTATTGAAGATTTCCGTGCTTTTGCATCAGTTATCAAAGGCCGTAAAAAGGCAGATCATGTTACTGCCTGGATAGTTCCCGGTTCACACATTGTTGAGCAGCAGATCAAGGATGAAGGCATTCTGGATATTTTGCTGGCAGCAGGATTTCAATTACGTCAACCCGGTTGTTCAGCCTGTTTGGCGATGAATGATGACAAGATCCCCGCCGGCAAATATGCAGTTAGCACCAGCAACCGCAACTTTGAAGGCCGTCAGGGTCCTGGCGCCAGAACATTGCTGGCCAGCCCGCTGGTAGCAGCTGCGGCAGCGGTTACGGGTTTTGTAACTGACCCCCGCGAGTTGATATAACTGATATTTAAAAAGAGAAAGAACTATCAATACAGATAACAAACATGGCGTACGATAAATTCACAGTATTAAAGAGCACGGCGGTACCTATGCCTATTGAAAACGTAGATACCGATCAGATCATTCCGGCCCGTTTCTTAAAAGCTACTGAGCGCAAGGGATTTGGTGATAACCTGTTCCGCGACTGGCGTTTTGAAAATGACGGCACACCGAAAAAGGATTTCGTGTTAAACAATCCCATTTACTCTGGTAAAATACTGGTAGGTGGTAAAAACTTTGGTAGTGGTAGTAGCCGCGAACACGCCGCCTGGGCCATTTATGATTATGGTTTCCGTTGCGTGGTGAGCAGCTTCTTTGCCGACATTTTTAAGAACAACTCTTTAAACATTGGCATTTTACCAGTACAGGTAAGTGAAGCATTCCTCGATAAGATCTTTAAAGCTATTGAAGCCAATCCCAACACCGAACTGGAAGTGAACCTTCCTGAGCAAAAGATCACTATTTTGGGTGATGGCGCTTCGGAGTCATTCGAGATCAATGGCTATAAAAAGCATAACATGACGAATGGTTATGATGATATCGATTTCCTGCAAAGCCTGAAATCAGAGATCAAGACATTCTCAGAAAAAAGCATCTATTAGAAATTAAAAAATTAAGAATGAGAAATGAAGGATGAGAAAGTGAATACCATTGGAGTGATTACTTTTTCATTTTTAATTCTTCATTTCTCATTTCTCATTTTCTTATGCCTGGTGACCAGCGACACATAGAGATCATGGATACCACACTCCGCGATGGTGAACAAACCAGCGGCGTGTCGTTCTCCCCCACCGAAAAGCTAACCATTGCCCAGCTATTATTAACAGAGGTAAAAGTCGACCGCATTGAAATTGCTTCCGCCCGTGTAAGCGAAGGAGAATTTGAAGCGGTAAAAGCCATTACCAAATGGGCAAAAGCCAATGGCTTTTTGAACCAGGTCGAAGTGCTGACATTTGTTGATGGCGATGTATCTATACAATGGATGCAACAAGCCGGTGCCAAAGTGATGAACCTGCTTACCAAGGGTTCATTGAATCACCTAACACACCAGTTAAAGAAAAAGCCTGAACAACATTTTGCCGAAATAGCAGACGTGGTAAAGCTGGCCAGGAAAAAAGGAATAGAAGTCAATGTATACCTGGAAGACTGGAGCAATGGGATGCGTCATTCAAAAGAGTATGTATTCCAATACCTCGACTTCATCCAAAAACAGCCGATAAAACGTGTAATGCTGCCTGATACATTGGGCATACTCACTCCTTCGGAATCATTTGAATACATTTCCGCTATTGTACAACGGTATCCTGACACCCATTTCGATTTTCACGCACATAATGATTATGACCTGGGCACAGCCAATGTGCTGGAAGGCGTAAAAGCCGGCGCCCATGGTATACACCTTACTATCAATGGAATGGGCGAAAGAGCAGGTAATGCTCCGTTGGCCAGCGCCATAGCGGTGTTGAACGATTTTATGCCCGAAGTAAAAACTTCGGTAGTAGAAGCCTCTTTATACCGGGTAAGTAAACTGGTTGAAACCTTTTCGGGTTTCCGCATACCCGTTAACAAACCGGTTGTAGGGGAAAACGTATTTACACAAACAGCAGGCATCCATGCTGATGGCGATAAGAAGAACAAACTCTATTTCAGTGACCTGATGCCTGAACGCTTTGGCCGTACGCGGCGTTATGCACTTGGAAAAACCAGCGGTAAGGCAAATATTGAAAATAACCTGGCCCAACTTGGCATTCAGTTAAGCGAACCCGATCTGAAAAAAGTTACCCAGCGCATCATTGAGTTGGGCGACAAAAAAGAAGTGGTTACCCAGGCCGATCTGCCGTACATCATCTCCGATGTGATCGACAGTAAAAACATTGAAGAAAAAGTACGTATCGAGAATTACGTACTGACCCATTCAAAGAATCTTCGTCCTTCTGTAACAATAGAAATATCTATCAATGGGGAATTATATGAAGAGCATGCGCAAGGCGACGGACAATACGATGCCTTTGTAAATGCGCTGAAGAAGGTGTATAAGCGAATGAAAAAGGATCTGCCTGTGTTAACGGATTATGCCGTACGCATTCCACCTGGCGGAAAAAGCGATGCCTTGTGCGAAACCATTATCACCTGGAGTTTTAATGGCAAGGAATTTAAAACCCGCGGTCTCGATAGTGACCAGACCGTATCGGCTATTAAGGCAACCCAGAAAATGTTGAATCTGATATAATAGTTACCGGTACCCGGTAAATGAATTTTAGAATACAAACGCTCCATTTTTTTAGAAAAACAATCTAATAGTAGAACATGGCAAGCAAGCACATACTCATCGTTCCTGGCGACGGTATTGGACAGGAAGTAACTGCAGTTGGTAAAAAAGTGTTAGATAAGATCGCTGCAAAATTCGGACACACCTTTACATACGACGAAGCATTGATTGGTCATGTGGCCATTGAGGCAACCGGTAATCCCCTGCCCGATGAATCACTGGAAAAAATGCGCAAATCCGACGCCGTGTTGTTTGGCGCGGTAGGCCATCCAAAATACGACAACGATCCATCTGCTAAAGTACGTCCCGAGCAGGGGTTATTGAAAATGCGTAAGGAATTGGGCTTGTACGCCAACTTACGTCCTATTAAATTATTCGATGAGTTGTTGGGCGCTTCCAGCATAAAACCCGAAATCTTAAAAGGAGCTGACATCCTGTTCTTCCGTGAGCTAACCGGTGATATTTATTTTGGAGAGAAAGGCAGAAAGAACAATGGCGATACGGCATTTGATATCGCAGAATACAGCCGTTATGAAGTGGAACGTATTGCCCGCAAAGCTTTTGAAGCGGCCCGCACCAGAAGAAAGAAACTGTGCTCTGTTGATAAAGCCAACGTAATAGAAACAAGCCGCCTGTGGCGCGAAGTGGTACAGAAAGTAGCAAAGGAATATCCTGATGTAGAAGTAGAACATCAGTTTGTTGATGCTACTGCCATGTTGCTGATAAAAGATCCCCGTCGTTTTGATGTGGTGGTAACTGCCAACCTGTTTGGCGATATCCTTACCGACGAAGCATCACAGATCGCCGGTTCAATGGGTATGCTGGCCTCTGCCTCTATAGGCGATGGCACTGGCGTTTATGAACCCATTCACGGTTCAGCGCATGACATCACCGGTAAAGGGGTGGCTAATCCGCTTGCCTCTATTTTATCAGCCGCCCTGTTGCTGGATATTTCATTTGGCATGAAAGCCGAATCAGAAGCAGTGATCAATGCTGTAGACAAAGTATTGAAAGCTGGATTCCGTACCCGGGATATTGCCGATGCACAAACACCTGCAGATAAGATATTAGGTACAGATGCTATTGGTGCAGAAGTATTGAAGTTCCTGTAATCAAGACCTTCTCATATTAAAAAGTGGGCTTCCCTTACTGGAAGCCCACTTTTTTTGTGCACTGCCTATAAATTCATCACATTCACTGCTGTAGTTCCGTAAATTAAAGTCAGGGCCTTATCAACAGACAGGTCACCTGGTTCCCCAATAGGCGATAAAGGCAGTTTGCTGGTCTCTATCACCACATGATCCGGAGCCAGCCCGGTTGCGTAATCCCCTTTTCCCAGGCCATCTGCAATTTTATAAACGATCGGTGCAATAAGCCATTCAACCTGCCTTGGATTGCGTTTATCTTCTATAGTAAAGGAAGCTTCATCTTTACCAAAAGTTGTTTCACCTATTTGAATGATATTAACATATGGCCTTAAATTGTGGGTCAGCAATTCAGCAGCAGAGGCTGTTTCCGGAGAAGTTAAAATAAAAAGACGGGATAGGCGGAGATTCGCCGATTGTAGGTCTGGCATATTCTTGCCACTGGCATTCCCGGAAAAAGCAATGGCATCCTGAAAAGATTGTTTAACTGTGCCTCCATGCTTGTTACCACGGTAAGTTATGAAGATGCTATTAGGATTGAAATTGCTGGCAAGCATAGCCGCCAGTTTGGTCGCAGAGGCTACACTCCCACCTGGATTGTATCGAAGATCGAGAATACATTCAGTAATACCCTGTTGCTTTAATTTTTGAATACCTTGCAAAACAGTACCGTCATCTTTCTCAATGCAAAAATAATAAGCCAGGTACCCGGTTTTTGTTCCATTGCTTTCAAATAATTTAGTAGCATATACACTTTTTGGGGTAAATGCGGGGGACTGTACAGCAACCCTGGCTGAATCAACCAGCGTCGTTCGGTTGTAATTAAAAGTTACAAGTTGCAGCATAGCATTTGGCGCCTGGAGATCCTGTGCAACCTCCCCCCTGTTCTGCGAAGCAATGGCCCGATCGTTCACTTTTGTAAACATAATCCCTCGCTTAAGCCCTATGTTGCTGGCATTGCTACCAGGCATTACGCAAGTGATAATACCCACTAGTTTTTGGGCATCAAAAGGATCAGGTGTTAACGTGTAATGAAAGCCGTATAACTCAGCTGATGTTTTTACGGGGCCGATATTGCTTCGGTTACTGATATAGGAAAATCGATCTTTTGGTGATAATAGCTTTTTAAAAAAATCTTGCGTTGGCAGGCTATAATCAGGATTAGCTGGTAAATCGGCACTCCAGTAATAATATAATTGCATGCTGTCGTACACCCACTTATTCAGCTTGCCTAATGAGTCTGTAGGTATATAGGGTGTATCACTTTTGCTACAGGAAGAATTAGGTGCAACAGCCAGTAACAGCAGCGCATATATGATCAATTTTTGTATAATCATTGTAGAAGTAAATTCTTGGATAAGGCCCCGGTTTTAAATATTTTTTATTTTTTCGTTAACTGCCAATAATTAATTTTGTAATGGAATTAAACAATTATAACAATTAGGGCTGCCCGTTTCTACGGGTGGCCGTTTTTATTTTGAAAACATAACCCATGAAGTGATGACACTTCACAGGTTATGTTAGTAATATATAGGATACGAGTTTACAAGACGTTATGATGCACTTGCTGATGTAAGCTTACTTTTTTATGAATGATTTGCTTTGACGCTGTCCATTCATATTAAGTATGATCAGGTAGTTACCAGGCACCAGTTTGCTTACATTAAGCGTAGTTTGGGAAGCACCCAGTTGAATATTTTGAGCAAACAATTGACGTCCATCGATACCAACTACACTTACAGTAGCACCTGCTACGGCCTGAGGATGTTGCATAATCAGGCTGTTCTGTACAGGATTAGGATATACATTGATCTTTACAATGCCCTGTACAGACAATACATCGCTGGCTATTTTAGCCCCATCTTTACCTAAGAGGGTTACACGATAATAAGTAGTTGTTTCAGAACGATTGTCAGACAGTTCATAAACAGCTTTATTTCCGGCCTTAACAGTGCTGAGCGGAGCAAAGGTTTTTCCACCATCAATGGATTTTTCTACCACATATTCACGAGCGTTAGCCGCATCTGGCGTGCTCCATTCCATTGTAATAGTTTCATTGGTTACTGCCTCGCCATTCAGCCACAGGTTTAGGATAGAAAGACGGGCTCCATTTATAACCAGAACATTATCCAGTCCACCAGCAGCGTTTTTCGTATTGGCCGATGTGTGATTGTAGGAAGGCCATTTGCCATCAAAAGACAGGTAAGGGAATCGGGCATACTGGCCGTCTTGCAGGGAATATTGAGCAATATGCAGAATTCCATTAGGCAGGTTATTCGGAATAATAGTACCCCAGGCTTTATTAACGCCATTTACGCTATCGGCATAAAATGGAGCATAGCCATTTGCAATAGAATTATCAGAACTATCACTTTCAATGAAAGTGCCGCTTATTGGCCTGCATCCGCTGAACTGGCCCAAAATATTATCATAAAGGAAAACGAATTGTCTGGCACTACCATTTCTCAAAGGAGAACAGCGCAATCCGGTACCGCTTAATGAATCATTTATGGTACTGAAATTGATAACGCTAACGGGATTGGCATTTGTAATACGGGCAACTACGGCAGCGCCATTAGCACCATTGTTAAGGCACACCCGGAAGTAGATCTTGCTTCCTGGCACGTAAGTAGAAGTTGCGTTAGGTTCAACTGCAAACCAGCCAGTATAAGAACCAGTAGAATCGGTAGTGAACACGCCATAACGGCCGGCAGCGGCCAGAGAGGCGGCGGTTACACGTACAAAAGCGCTGTCTTTTACCAGGATATAATTTCCTTCCCCAGTACTTGTACTGGTTGGATTTAATACAAATCTGTTAAAATAGCGATAGGTAGCGCCTGGTGTCAATCCACCCAATGTCATCCGGCATACAAAAGGCACCTTTCTATCATCTGCTGGATTAAAATTTCCAACCCCTTGTATATATTGCGGAAAAAAAACTTCAGAAATCGTCTGCGCATATGAAGCTGTTGTGGCCAACAGTAAAATGAGCATGATAAATTTCAATTTCATAAATTTGTTTGTTTTTTAATTGAGTGTTAAAAAGCACGGATCAAGTTGTAAACAGTTTGTCCATAGAAAGTAGAAGCTGAAAGATTAACTGCATTGTAATTAGCGTACGAAGTAACATTTGCAAATTCCGTTTGTCTGATCAGCGAGTTGGTGACAGGATCATACACTTTTATCCGAAAGCTATTGGTGCTTTTTTTGACTAAATAATACTCATCAGTAAATTCATACCTGGATAACACAACTGTGTCTACCGATTTTGGAACGGACCCATTGCCTGCAGTGCTTGCATCAACAATGATCTCACATTTAACAGAATCGAGGAAAGACACACTTGATGGAGCGGTATAAACAAACTTTACATTACAGTATCCGCTGTCTGGGGATGATCCAACAGGTGGCGTTGGCAATGAAGGCTTTTCATCACTTTTCATCTGAACAATATTAATATTATTATTGCCAAGATGTATGTTCAGGTTAGTATCGATCACCATCCTGTTAAAGATATTCTTCTCAAAAACCTGCAGGTGAACAACAGTATCATAAAAGGAAAACTGCCTAAATACTGATGCTGCCGGCGATGTAAGGGTGTCAATTAATAAGGTATTATTGATCCGTACTGAAAACAATAAACTATCAACCGTGAATGTGGTTATGGTCGCATTTGCATATTTGGATTCAGTAATCGCTTCCTCCCGTTTATTACACGCCGTCACAAATAAAATCAGTATTACTGCACTTATCATTCTTATAATTCTGCCGTTCATTATTTTATAAAATTAAAACCAGGTGCCTCTTTTTTACGGAGGCAAAACCTGGTAGTTAAAAAATTACCTGTTTCAATTTCAGGAATTAGAATTATTAATAGTTGTACTTTGCCCAGCCACCTCTATCCCAGGTGCTGTTAAAGCCGGTTGCGGCAAAAGCACCACGGAAAGTTGCGCCAGTATCAAAGAAACCATCGGCGTTCTGGAAATCTCCAAAATAAGTAGAAGCCGTTACCAGACTGGAAGAAGCTGCTGGTCTGAAATCAGGTGCTGATTGATTGAAAGGATCGATCAACGACAACAAAGTGTTAGCATCGCCACCCAGGACCCCGTCATTGTTAGTAGGCAGACTGATTGTTGTAGTAACGCTGTTATAACCATGTACGGTATTGTAAGCAAAATTGCTTGCATACGAACCGGTACCAGGAGTACCACCAGCATCAAAAGCGATACCATTAGGATAACCTGCAAATACTGAGTTATGGATCAGGTAGTTCGTGTTTCTGCGAAGGCGAGCTGCATTCAATAAACCTCTGTTAGAAGCTGTTGAAGCATCTTTCAAACCCAATACAGTCATATTGGAGATCTGAGCTTGCGTATTTGGTAAAGCGCTTGAAGACTGACCATCATTATCGCTTTCGATACCGTTCCCATCAGCAAACACTTCAGCTTCTCTACGTACATGAACGGCGAATTGAATTCTTCCTTTGTAACCAAAGTCGAAATCAAATGCATCGTCATTCTGAGAATAAGCTATCAGGTATTTAGCATCTACAGTACCACCGAAGAACTCGAATGCATCATCAGCACCCAAAGCCGATTCTATGTGGTCAAGTGTAGTACCACGACCAACACCACCCAGGGTTAAACCGTTCAATTCATTGTTAGGTGCAATGGCGGCTCCGGCATACTCAATACGCACGAAACGCAATGTACCTGAATTATCATTCTCATCACCCGCGTTAGCAGAGCCACCGCCATATTTAATATCAACGCCATCTGGAACACTTGGCAGATTGATACCTTCAATAGAGGTGTCAGGCTTGTTGATGGGAGCGCTACCCAGGATCACCACACCACCCCAGTCACCTACTGCAGCTGTTTCCTGGTGTGAAGTGAAAATGATGGGATTGCTTGAGCTACCCTGAGCGTCGATCTGGCCACTACGTGTAATGATCAGAGCAGAAGCTGAATCATTGGTTGATTTCTTTACACCTTCAATGCGGGTTCCTTCGTCGATGGTAAGTACACCATTTTTAACATAGGTTTTACCGTCAAGTACCCAAAGAGTATCGCTGGTTAATGTTTTATCACCATCAATAACAAGGGGCAATACTGACTCAGGAAGACCATCGGGGTTAGGGCCCGCATTGGCTCCCCGGGGAGCAAAATTATCGATATTTCTTTTACAGCTAACGGTAGCAGCCACAGCAACTACCAGGACAAGGAATTGTTTTTTCATAAATAATCTCGAAATTTTGAAAGTTAAACAATCTAACAATTAAACAATGAAATATGAAACAGGTAACCTTTTACATGTGAATGCTGATTTCAGCGATTGGGGATTCATGGCTTTTCATGATTTCGGATATGCATCGTTGCTTTTGTAAATTTACATTCCGAAAGAATATAAAAAGGCACTACTGCCACGAATTAGCAATTAGTTATTGTTTAGTTAATATAACGGTTTAGGATATGCAATAACAGTACGCCCAATATAATACACTATACAAATTAAATTGCATTTGCATTATTCGGTTATACATGTAACACCTACTCATTCATTGCTTCAAATCAGGAAGATCAATTCAGGCCAAACAGCAACCCAAATCGCACAGTATTAGCCAAAGGATTTCTGCTTGTTTTATTGCCTGTCGGAATCAGGTAAGAAAAATTAACGGTAGCCATATTGAATCTAACTCCAGCCCCGGCAGTAACATATTGCCAGTTCCCATATGAATAGGTTTTACTGTTGTATCCCAACCGTAAATACAACAGTTCCTTGAACCCATATTCAGCGCCAAATCCTAATTGCCAGGCTTCATTGCCAAATGAATTAAACCAGCTGCCCACTACAGTTTTTTCCCGGTAAGCAGCCATGCCTTCTTCATTTTGTGGCACTTCTGGCACTAATAGTTTGTTTACATCCAGGGCGAATGTAATTGAATTGGTCTCGTCCCATGCTTCCCTATAGGCAGCTCCAATGCCTAAAGAGGCAGGCAGAAAATCTTTCTGGGCTGTATTTTCAGTATACCCGATCTTGGTCCCCAGGTTGGACAAAGTCATACCGGCTGTCCATCCACGATTGTTGTCATTCTGT
Organism: Niastella soli; assembly: GCF_017742245.1. Classification (GTDB taxonomy): domain Bacteria; phylum Bacteroidota; class Bacteroidia; order Chitinophagales; family Chitinophagaceae; genus Niastella; species Niastella soli. The sequence goes on along the minus strand of NZ_JAGHKO010000024.1, from coordinate 78,749 downwards.
CCATTATAATAAACAGAAAGATCTGCGGCCACCGCATTGCCTGCTTTGTAACTGGTACCATTGACAGAACCGGTTGCCAGATTGGAGTGGATATAACGCAATGCGGCTGCCAATCCAAATTTATCAGACAGCTTCCGGGAATAGCCTGCATCAAAAGCAAACTCCCGGGGATTGGCTGTTTGTAATTTATTACCATTATTATCTATGAGTGCTATATTGCCTGCACTGAAATAGCGCAGCGAGGCAGACACCACCTCCCCTTCATTCAGTTTATGAAAACCCGCCAGCGTAGCCAGGTACATGTCATCTGCCACTTCTCTTAACCACGGAGTATAGGTAGCCCCAATAGCTGATCTGTTTTTCGCAAAAGGCGTTTTGGCCAGGTTGTAAAAACCACAATTGGCGTCCGGACTGATAGCGATACTGGCGTCACCCATACCTCCTGCGCGGGCATCTGGCGAAATGCGCAGAAAAGGAACGGCTGTTGTTGTAATACCAATATTATTGCCATTCTCCTGTGCGTTCGCCCGCATGGCAACAATAAGCAGGAAAGAAAAGAAAGAAATATAGCGGAACATATTGAACTTTTTCATTTGTTAGTTTTAATTCTGTTCATCAACCAATTACTTATCAAATTATCTAATGATCACTTTGGTTTTCTGCATTAACTCATTACCTGCCACCCGCACATTGTATATCCCTGCTGTCAGATTCCCGATTGGAATACGATAGGTATTGAATCCTTTAACGAGTGTCACCGGTGTATTTACCAGTCTTGTTCCATTCCCGTCAAAAAGCTGAACATAAACTTTTACAACATTAGCTGCATAAACATTCACCTGGAGCTGGCCCGGACTGCTGACGTAAGCGTATAAATTATCCTGCCCTTCCCCTTGCGGTGGCAACACTGTAAGCGTACCGTTTTGCTGGCGAATTGTATAATTGGGTGACACGGCTCCCTCCACTGAAATGGTATACGTGCCTGCCATTGAATTAGCTGTTGCGCCGGTTGTTACAATGGGTAAATTCGCCAACTTACTGGAATCATCGTTGTTTACAAAACCGCTGTAGGTTACAGTAAGCTGTGGATTGGCCTGGCCTTCGTTCTTTGTTTGGTTATTGGCTTTAATGACCAGGACTGGCTTCTGCACAGTCAGGGTTTGTATAACATTTGCCGCACGGTCATAAATTGTATTGCCAGGTTGTGATGCCGTGATATCGGCGGAGCCTACTCCAACCATATGTATCATCGAATCATTTACAATAGTTGCTACGTTGGCATTACTACTTGTATACACAATTGCAAGCCCTGAACTGGCTTTTGCCCCTGCTTTAAAATCAGCCTCGCCGTATTTTTTGACAGGCAAAGCAGGGTAACTGATTGTTTGTGGTAATTTATTGGATACTGTCAATGTTCCATTCATATAACTAAAATCATAATTGACAGCTGCAGCATTCTTTACTTCAATTGGAAAGGTGCCTGGTATTATTGAATTATCAGGCGCAGTAGTGGTTACACTTGGCTGGGTTGTTAGAACACTCTTGTTTTCTCCATTTACAAAACCCGTATAGGTCAGTCTGAATGTGGGGTTGGACTGACCAACCAGCCGGATTGTATCTATAGCTTTAATGGTAACAATTGCTTTGTTAACCGTTAATACCTGGACCTCATTCTGGGCCGCCTGATAATTTTGATCACCAATTTGTGATGCGGTAATTATAGTAGTACCTTCCCTTACAATATGTATTTTATTGTTTACTGCATCATAAGTAGCCACATTAGGATCGCTACTTGTAAATGTTACGGGTAATTTTGAACTGGCGGTTGCTACCGGACTAAAGTCTGCATCTCCATATACTTTACCGGGAAACGCAGTGAAGGTGATCTGTTGGGATTGTTTATTAGGGACTATATGTATAGTATCGCTTTCATAGATGAAATTATAATTAGGCGAACCGGCCCCACTTACGGTAATAAGGTAAGAGCCTAAAGGAGAAGAAGCATCCGCCGGTGTGACAATCTGGGGTCTGGGAGCAAGCACGTGCTCGTCTTCGCCATAAACAAAACCAGTATAACTTACGGTTAACTGTGGCATAGTTGTTCCCAGTACCCAATATTTTTTATCAGCCTTAACAGTGAGATCGGATTTATTTACAGTCAATGTTTTTAAAACATCTGTAGCGGGCGTAAAGTCATCATCACCAGCTTGTGTAGCAGTAATATCCGTGGTTCCCGCGCCAACAATATGTACAGTGTTACCATTTAATATGGTTGCCACGCCGGTATTACTGCTAACATACGTAACAGGCAATCCTGAGCTAGTAGTGGCTCCCGGATCGAAATCCACATCACCATATTTTTTGGCAAGGTCATTAAATGTAATGGTTTGTGCTGCAGGTGGGCTTAATGGTACGGCAGCACCGTCTATTACCAAAATATCGGCACCATTGTAATTCACCGTACTAAATGTACCACCGCCTTCTTTTGCCCAACTGCCGCTGGCGGAAGTTTTACTTCCCACTTTATTGCCGGTTGCAAGGCTATATTGTACGATCTTTTGAATGCCATTGGGCAGGTTATTAGGTATAATGGTACCCCAGGCTTTCTCTACACCATTTACCCAACTTTCATAAAAAGGCACATACCCGTTTGCAACGGTATTATCAGTTGTATCGCTTTCAATAAAAGTCCCAGCTAGCGGACGGCCAGCGCCTGTTGTATTATCATAAAGCATCACGAAATTCCGGGCAGTACCCGATGCGGCCGGCGTGCTGCGGATCCCGGTACCTGTATTAGCAGAAGCGCCATTGCCAAAATTAATAACGGTAATAGGACTGCTGCTTGCCGTTATTCTATTTACAACCCCGCTTCCCCCAGAACCATTATTGGTTATGATCCGGACATACACTTTATTACCTGGAGCAAAAGTCAATTCAGTATTGGCTTCGCCGGCAAACCATCCGGTGTAAGATCCATTTGCATCTGTTTTAAATTCGCCGTATTTATTGGCACCAGACAGGGAAGCCGCAGTGACCCGGTAAAACCGGTCAGATTGTTTAACAATTATGTAATTGCCATCACCATTAATGCCTGTGCTATTGGGATCAGCAACAAATTTATTATAATAACGATACGTTGCATTAGCAGTTAAACCATTGATAGTTAACCTGCATGCAAAAGGGACTTTACGGTCATCAGCAGCATTCTGATTACCGGTCCCCTGCATATATTGAGGAACGAATACTGGGGTAATTGATGGTTGACTGAATGCAATACCTGTAATTAGTAAACTGATTATGATCGAACAAATGCGTTTCATATTTTGACTCGTAAAAGATTTATAATATTATTATCGTTAGATAATCTTAAAATTTAAAGCTTAGGCTCACACTGAAATTAGTCCCCTTTTTGGCCTTATAAATTATCAGATCAAGCGCTTCATTAAATGCTTCCCCTTTGGGATCATCGTTTCCGCCGAGACCAGGATTGCGTGAACCGTCAGGATTTCTATTAACATTATTACAATAGATAATGATGTACTGGTTCAGCAGGTCGGACACATTGAGTTTTAATTCTGCTTTTTGATTCAATACTCTGGTGCTCAACTGCAGGTCTACCACATCCCTTGAATTTTCATACTGAATTAAAAGCGGATTGGTCCCGCCATTTACAATTCTGCGACCAAAGCGGTTATACGCGATATTGAATCCCCAGGTTTTGTTTTGATAATTAAGCCCTGCATTGATGATGTATGGCGACAAGCCTTGTATGGGCCGTTTTCCTTTTTCCACGTAAAAGGTATCTTTCAAGGTAAAAGGACTGGAGGTTACAGCATAATTGATCTCGCCTTTCAGGTACGTGTAGTTACTACTGATATACAGATTTTGGAGCCAGGGAGTACCGGGGTCAATAAATCCCAGAGATTTACGGATATCTATTTCATATCCTTTGGCGGTGGCGCTATACAGATTTCTGTATTCCACGCTGTTGCTCGGGTTACCCAGGTTATAAAAGCGTTCAACAGGATTGGAAAAATCTTTATAAAACACGGAAGCGGAAATTATTTCATTACCAGAAGGATAATATTCAAAACGAAGATCATAGTTCTTGATACGTGACACCTCAAGTGATTGCTGCCCGGTTACCTGTACCTGCTCCATAAAATCATAATACACATATGGAGACCGCTCTACAAAATCGGGTCTTGCCAGTGTTTTACTGAAAGCACCCCGTATATTAAACTTATCGGTTACGCTATAGATCAGGTTAGCTGATGGCAGCCAGTCTTTTTCGTAATAAGAGGAGTCTTTAAATACCGGATAACCGGTAAGAACGTCGTAAAACACGGTAGAAACAGTCATTTTATTGTTTTCATACCGCATACCTCCCACCAGTCGAAGCTGTTTTAACAGTTTAAGATCAAGCATGGCGTATGATGCCTGCAACTTCTGACTGGCAGTATACTGATCACCCGTAGTTTCTGACCTTACATAAGTTGGTGTATAAACTAGCTGGCCGCTGGTTATAGCGTTCCGGTTAATAACTTCGTAATAAGGTAAGCCCTTTTTAGACTGAGCATAGTCAGAACCGTTCGGATTCAATATTCTCAAGCCTGTAGCATCATAATCAGCCTCCCGTTTTGACCAGCTATACCCTATTTTAAAGTTTTGTTTTTCTTTTGCAAGGTTGAAAGGAATGTTCAGATTACCGCCGGTATTTTTCCGTTTTTCATCCAACAGGGAAGAATATAATCCACCATATAGCAACAACCGGGTATTAAAATCATAACCATATACATGTTTCCCCAAAGAATCCTGTTCTTCAGCAACTAAAAAACGCCCGTCAGGCTGTTCCCGTCTCAAGGTTATATAATCACCATACCAATCAAGTTTAATACCCTTTATCAAATTATGATCGCCTTCAAGCCGGGTATGTAACAAGCGGTTTGTCAATGTTACTTCTCCCGTACGGTTCTCAATACCTCTGCCGCTATTGAACTGATACCCATACCGTTCGTCGTACTGATTGCTGTAGCGGTTATTGTACAGATTTTTCCAGGCCAGTTTATGCCGTTTCGATTTGTAAGCTATATTCAATAAGCCGCCTATAGTGGTGTTAAAGCGGTAGCGATCTGAGGATACGTCAAAGTTCTGAAGACTGCGGGCTTCGCCCTCTTCATAAAACTGTTCATTCAAATAGGTGACTGCCGCAATTGCACCTATTACGGAGTTATTCTTTAAGTGTTTGTTCACGCCCCCAGCAAGCTGATAATTTTGCTGCGGCGTATAATTATATCGATAGGCTTGCCACCGAATGGGGATTTGCGCGCCTATTTTACGCATAGCTGCCGTATCATTACTCCCATAGTATTTTACATATTCCTGCTGTTGAAATATTCTTCCGTCGCCAAACCACTTTCTATCTCCATCCACGTTGGCCAGATATGCCTTTTTATCACGTTTGAACCCAATGAATTCCTTAGCCACGCTGGCAGAGTTAAAGCCAGTTCCTACTGTCAGATTTAGAAAGTTTTCAACGGGTACATCTTTGGTATTGATCTGTATAAGTCCACCGGTAAATTCACCGGGCAGATCGGGAGTGGCGGTTTTATTCACTACAATATTATCTACCAGTGCACTGGGAACAATATCAAAGCTGAAATTTCTTCTGTTAGGCTCAGTACTGGGCAAAGTGGCTCCATTGATCAATACATTATTGTAACGGTCACTTACGCCGCGTATAGTAACAAACTTTTCACCCTGTACGGTGATCCCGCTTACGCGCTTTAATACCTGTGCGGTATTGTTATCGGGTGTAACGCGTATTTGCTCAGCACTTATACCATTCGTCATACTGGCATTGTTCTTTTGCGCCAGCAGTAAGGAGCGGGTACTTTCCCTACGGGCGCCACTGGTTACCACCACGGCCTGCATCTGTTTTGAAGCTGCCGTAAGCACAACGCTCAGGTCGGTCATCTCATCTTCATTTACCACCGCATCGGTGATCTTTTTAGATTGATATCCTACGAATGAAAACAATAAAGTATACGTTCCTGGTGGAAGTGTCAGTGCATAATCCCCATTGATTGAAGAAGTAGTTGAATTGTTTGTCGCATCCACAATGATCGTCACACCGGGCATTACCTCATTTTTCTCATTGCGTACAACACCAATGAGCTTACCAGGCTTTCCCTGACTGGCCTGAACTGGAACAGTCGCTGATTTTGCGTTAACCTTTACGGCAATGGTATTACCCAGCAAATTGAATTCAAGATTGGCAAGGCGTTGAAGGTTATCCAATGCTACACCCAACGAAGTGTTGTCGAATACGAATGATTTAATCGCAATCTTCTCCAGCTGTTCGCGGGTATAGGAAAATGTATAATTGCTTTGTCTGTCCAGTTCTTCAATAACCTGGGCAGCCGTGGTGTTCTTTAACTGAATGGAGATCTTATCTTTTAAAGTAATGACCTGTCCAAATGAAAACAGGTGAAAGGAGAAAAAAATGATTACAGTTAGTATACCAGTTAGTTTATTCATATCACAGTCTTGTTCTGATGGCTTTATTTACAGTATTAATAGCTATTTGTATGCGGAGCTCCTTACTTCCTGACAACGACAATCTTCTCCCCTGCTTTTTTAAACTGCAGGTCATGTACAAAGAGAATATTAGTGAGAACTGTTGACCAGGTGCTGTTGCGGAAACTGGCCGTAATGCGTTTATGTTGTACCAGTGCAGGTTCATATTCTATATGTACCTGATAGCTGTTTTCAACCCGTTCTAGGGCTTCTTTCAGGGGTACCTCATTAAAGACCAGGTAACCTTGTGTCCATAGTGCTACATTGGCAGCTTCTACAGGCAACACTTCCCATGATTGAGTTTGCTTTGAATATCGCACCATATGATTGGGAGAAAGCTCGGTTGTTTGATCGGTAGCGGTATCATCCAACGCCACCTTCCCATGAACCAGGGAAACCCGTACTTCAGATTCCTGTTCATAAGCTTCAATATTGAAAGCAGTTCCCAATACGCGGGTATGCAAGCTGCCGGTTTCAACAACAAACGGGATCTTTTTATTGGCGGTACCAGGTTCCAGAGAAGGAACTACTTCAAAAAAACCTTCGCCTGATAGTTTCACCAGGCGCCTGGTGCGGTTGAATTGTTTGGGGTCAAATTCCAGACGGGAATACATATTTAACCATACCTGCGAACCATCTGGCAGTGTGACGCGCCTGATGCCGGCATGATTGTTCTCTATAACAGTGAAAAGGGGTTTATTATCGGCATTCCCGGGAAAAGATGGCCGGTTAAAATACCATATTAATATTGTAGAAACTGCCAATACCAGCCAGCTGGCAGCTACCAGCAAACGACGACGATACGGCAATCTGTGACGTTCAGGCACTATCGTACGTTCGCTCATCAATTGCAGGTGCATACGGCTTTTAACCGCATCCAGCTGTTCTGGCGACAGTATGGTCAATTCATCAGAGAGATCGAGCTGGGCCATCCATTGCTGTAATAACTCGATTTCCTGGGGAGTGCATTCATTATTCCTGAACCGTTGAATAAGTTCTTCAACTGGTAGGGGGCTTTGTTTCATACATCATAGTAATAACACGGACGGCAGATAGTACCATGCCGTGTATATTACCAAAATGTTAAGGGAGCGCGGGCGAGTAAAGGTGCTTTAAAACATTCATGTGGTGCAATTCGTGACCAATGGTAGCCTTCAGGAATGACTCTACAGTAAGTTCATATTTCCAGGCGGTGCCGGTAAGCGCCAGTTGCGTTTGGGAGAGGGAATTGATGAAACTGACAGAGGCGTTTCTTACATTTTCAAGATCAGTTACCAACTGGCTAACAGGAAGTTCATCAAAACGGCTGTTATCAACAAACGTATCCTGGTCATAACCAGGTAAAGGCGTTTTATCTTTTCTGCTGAAACGCAATGCCCGGTAGGTCATAATGCGTTCGTGATCTGTAATGTGCCCGATGATCTGTTTAATACTCCATTTACCTGGTGCGTACCTAAAAGCAGCCTGCTCATCGGTGAGTGCTTTGAGCAGGTTTACATGTTCCTTTGAATTGAATAATTGAATATAATCCCTGTCGCCTAATAATTCAATATAGTAGGGAAATCCATCGCTGATTGAGTATCTCATTCAGCCAATTTACGGGAAAATACTGAAAATGTGTACTGCAAACTGCCTGACAGCCCGGCGTAAACGTTTGGAAGCAATATGGAGTTGGTTCTTTACCGTTTGCCGGGAAAGTGATAATTCGCCTGCTATTTCGGCAATTGATTGATCATGATAATAATTCCGGATAAAGATCCTTTTCATTTTGTCAGGCATGCCCGTGATTTCTTTTTCAATAGCCTGATGGATGGTTTCCTGATGCTGCTCCTCCTGTACCAGTGTATAATTAGGGGCGGCAATAGACTGATGCGTTAAAAAGGTTTCCAGATTTTTATAGTGCTTTTCCCTTAACCCTTTTGACCGGAAATAATTGAAGATCTTATTGTACAAACAGGCTACCAGGTAAGACCTAATGGTGGTATCATCGGTTATCTTAGGCATATTGCGCCAGATGTCGGCAAAAAGATCATGCACCAGGTCGTATGCGTCATCAGACGACCCTGTTTTCTTACAGGCCAGCTTAAATAATAGCTCCCAATGCTGATGATACCATTCATTAAAGAGATGTTCATCAGTATTGGGGGATTGGGCTTTCGGTTTATTTGGTCGGTCCTGCCACATAACTATAACAGAGATGTGCAAATTATACCAACGCTTTAAATTATACTGTTATCAAAATATGAACACATGCAAAAAGTTAATATTAACTGCAGCCTAATTGCAGTAAGAATATTTACAATCCGTTCAACCATTGGACGGGCGGATGTTTGACCCGTTATACACCTTTTAACCTCAATAAAAATCCGATTGGTGTTATTACAATACCGTTCCATCTCATAATGGAATGCATATAAGATTCCACTTGCCCATTTGCCGGTTGCTTTCAACAAACCTGTCATGATTACTTTTGATGGTCATGAATGGCGTATAATAAAACAAATTCGATAAACCCCAATAATATAGCCATTTCTTAAAAAAACTAACCCTGATTTGCTGAATCATGATCAGTTGCAACAAACACCTTTAGCTCATAATGTTCCTACCTGGCACGCCATGAGCATTAACTACCCCTACCTCTTTTTATCAGCGTGGTTGCTTTCTGAAACCTGGCGCTGGTAAATTGGTTTCAGGGCAGTATTACAATAGTATAGGTTTCAAATAGCATTTTTATTTGCCTGATTTCAAAAAGTCCTTTAATTTACACAGTCAGATCAATAAAACTTCTAATTCTTTCACTTTGGAAGTTTTGTACACATAGCTCAGATTAGTAAGCCAACTTGCCACTATTGGCTTAACCAATTAAATGTATTGAACAGCATGGCTAAAAAGAAACGCATTGCTGCAAAAAGAACGACCGTTTTGGTAAAGAAAAAAGCAGCTGCTCCAAAAAAGAAGGCTGCCGTTAAAAAGAAAAAGACTGTAAAAAAAGCATCCGCCAGCTCTAAAACAACCACTCAACGTCTGGTAATACATACCAATGATATCACCAAGATCCTTGGCATAAACATTCGCACCGCACAGCGATTATTACAAACTATTCGGGAAGAATTGGGCCGAAAGAAAAAAGATTATGTTTCCATAAAAGAGTTTGCCGATTTTGTACATCTTGCTGAAGATAAGGTAACGCAAAGCCTCAGCATTTCCTCACTTAACTGATGGATAAACCGGCTTGTTTTCCTTAGAAACGCTTCCAAAGCTACAGGCAAGCTAAATAGGGACATACTTTTTACAAAACGAAGAACAATATAGGCTATCTACGGTCTGCAGACCTGGTTAGCCTTATTATTTTTTAGCTAGTTTTACGGCACCTTTTCTTCAAAATCTTTTACCTACTTAGGTATCCAGAAAAATCTGGCTGGCTGTAAAGTCGCTAGTTTATTGATGAAAAATATAATCTGACATGGCAGATGTGAATAATTCCACGGCACAAATAACCAGCCGTATCCTTTATAATACCTCCTGCGTTTTTCTTACTGCAGCCATATTGGCAAAATGGCAAATACCCAATACAATTCCAGCCTGTTCAAAAAACGAAGTTTGTCGTGGGGAGCTAGCCGGTATTTGACATACTGCCAGTGGTTCCTGTTTGTTATGCTGATGAATGATGAGCTTTGGCTGACTATTGTCTACAATATTATAGTCGAAGATCTGATTGTTGATCTCAAGGCGGCCGGTGTTATTGTGGTTATGGTGGGCAAACTTTCCCTGATCAACACCATACACATTTTTAAAAACGAGGCGATTGGCATTGCCTGCTGTTTCCATAAAATATACCAGTCGTTCTTCTTCATATGAAATACGTACCGATTGTTGCTCAATGCTGAATTTCATTACAGCCAGTACCGACTCATCCTTTATCAGATGATATTCCTTAATGCCGGTTGATACGTTGCTTATCAGGGTCCATTTCATGCAGTTAGTTTATATGGTCAAAATCGCCGCAAGGTAGCCTTTACATAGAAAGTCCAATATTAAATCACTGTTACCAAATTTATCTTATACAAGATTTATCAGATACCGGTATTGGATTTTTGGTCAAAAACTTAACATTGGGAATATTACCCTTTTGTTATCTTTATATTAAGTCTTTAAAAAACTATTCTTGCATGAGCACTACAAAAAAACAACCTGCATCAGGAAAAGTATCTAAGAAAAAGCTTTCCAAAGTTGTCTATGAAAAATTAACCGGTAGCCTTACTGATTACCATTTAAAAGATAAAAAACTCGAAAACCGGTTAGATAAGGTTAGTAAGCAACTGGCCGGCGACATTGCTAAAGTGCTGAAAAAAGAAGCTCCTAAAAAAGATAAATCAGCTCGTCGTAAAAAAGCAGCAAAGAAAGAAAAGACTGCTGTTTCTCAATAACTTACAAAGCAGCGATAATTTCTTCCGCCAATCCGAACGAGAGGGTCATACCTGCCCCTCCCAGCCCATTAAAAATATAAACCCCTGACTCGGGCGATTCAAACAGATGGTTTTCTCCGTTGGTAAGTTTTGCATACACCCCATTCCAGGTGGCGGTAATGGCATTGGTCTTGAACCGGGCAAAGGTTTGTAAGTAATCAAGTATCAATTGATTAATGCTGGTCTTATCGAATGGATCAGGCGATAACCCGTATTCATGGGAATCCTCCACCGTTAGTTCGTACCGGCTGTTTTGTGACACCATTACATGCACGTAGAAGGATGCTGTAAAGGACGTGTTAAAGCTGTTTTATGAAAATATTAATTGTATACACATACTAAACGATTGTATAGTATTAATAAATTCTACATATAGACATTAGTTGGTCGGTTGATCAGTTGACAAGGAGGAAGAAGTTGATAGGTAACAAATAGGGTTGAAAGAGTTGATAAAGGAATTTATATAGATAGTAAGAGGTATGAAATAGGAAGTTGATCAGATGATCAGCTGACGAGGATGGTGGAGCCTGCCCGCCTCCCATTGATTCGCCCGCCGAAGCTTTAGCGAAGGAGGGCCCATTTGCCGTCAAAAGAAATAAACCACTAGCAGCGATGCGTCTGACGTACCTATATTGCGTAGTCTGTGACGGGCCCGCCCATCGAAGAATAAAGTGTCCCCAGCCTCCAGGATGAATTTTTCTTTTTCTATTTCGTATTCGATCTTTCCTTTTAAAACATGTTTACATTCAAAGGCATCGGTACGGATCATCTGTTTTCTTCCGGCCCCTTTTTTCAATTCCAGCAACACAAAATCAACCGCCTGTGTAATGAGACTTTTGGTGAGTATCCGTTTGTAAGAAAACCCTTTTACCGGTTCTTTTTCAAATGTCTTTTCTTCCCCCTTTCGAACAATTAATACATGTCCATTGGTGAAATGCTCATGCATATCATCGAAGAAGGTTTTGATGTCTTCATTCAACCCATGTATTAAATTAAACAGTACGGGCAAGGAGGGAACAGTACGGTTGTTTTCGATCTGAGAAATCAAACCTTTGGTGACCCCTGCCCTGTTGGCCAGTTCTTCCAGAGTAATGTTCTTATCAGTTCGTTTCGATTTTATATGCTGCCCTATCAGTAGAATTAGATCTTCGTGCATAGCAGGCAAGGTAGTTGAAAAGTTACCAAATAAAAAGGCGAGCCCCGACCAATTGGTCTAAGCTCGCCCCTAGGTCTGTTTTAATTATAATTTAATTACAGCCAGCACCGGATAATGATCAGATGGGTATTTGCCATGATAATGATCTGACAGGATACCCCATTTTTGCGCGGTAAATGGCGCAGTAATAAAGATGTGGTCGATTATCTCCGTGCGTTGCAAAGCGGTACCGAAACTGTTAAAAGAACCATTATTGGCATAAGGATGAGCCACCTGTTTATAGGTATCTTTTAACCAGCCGGAATTGCTTAGGCTTTGATACCATTCACTGTCATGGCCACCATTCAGGTCGCCAGTAAATACAGCGGGGTCATTGCCTGCGATCTCTTTTATTTTCTTTAGAATAAGCAAGCTGCTTTCGCGGCGGGCCTGTACACCCTGGTGATCGTAGTGCACATTGAAGAAATAGAATTTCCTTTTAGATTTCTTATCCTGCAATTGCACCCAGGAACAGATGCGGTTCAGGTGGGCATCCCAGCCGGGTCCAGGTTTTTCAGGGGTGGCGCTTAACCAGAAATCACCGCTTTTGAGCACATTGAATTTAGCGGATTTATAAAAGATGGCTGAATGTTCGCCTTTGGCTTGGCCATCATCACGACCGATACCATAATAAGTATAATCGGGCAATGCATTTTTTATATCATCAAGCTGGTTCCGTAATCCTTCCTGGGTACCCAGCACATCAAAATCGTGAAACTGAATAAGGGAAGCAACAATCGGCGCGCGGTTTACCCACAGGTTACCGGTATCGCGGGGATTGTCGTACCGCAAATTAAAGGTGCCCACTACGAGCGACTGGGCCTGTACAAGCACCACGCAAAAAAACGCAATAGTGAAAAACGTAATCTTCTTTACTGCCATTATATAAGGTTATTTGTTACGAAAATAAGATATAAGGGTGGGTCACCCTTAAAGGGTGGCTCACCTTTTAAAGGTGAGCCACTCTGAAAGAGTGACCCACCTTTAAGTTGCGCCCTATAATGGCACAAGCCGACGCTTGCTCCATCATAAAATTTATTGCATTTATTTCCATCCCGGATTTTGGTCCAGGGCCGGATTTATTACAATATCAGCCTGGGGCACCGGATATACATATTTTTTCTCTTGCCAGTCCCGCTTTATCGTATTCAACCAGGTCAACTCGCCATACGTGTCGTTAGACAATCGTTGTGGATTGGCGGTATTGTTTGGCGACAAGGTGGCGCTTACATTTACATAGGTAACACCTTTTTCCTGGGTGGTGGGCAACGTTTTGTAAAAGCACACATCATTTTTGCCATCGCCGTTCAGGTCCATAGGCACATCAAGGGCAGGCACATAAAAACCTTTCCAGGGCATTGACAGCAGGTCACCCTTGTGCCATCTTACCAGATCATAAAAGCGCAAACCTTCAAAGGCACTGAACGGTTTTCCAGTTCCTCCCCGCTTACCTGGTCAACCGCGCCGGTCAAATTGATCTTTTGGGTTGTACCATAACCAACGACCACCACATCCTCCATAGCACTACTGGCGGGTTCCAGCTTGATGGCCAGGGTGATCATCTCGCCTTTTTTATAACGATACCCGGTCAGGGTTTTCTTATCATATCCTACATAGGTAAAAGTAAAGCTGTAAGAACCTTCCCCTTCCAGCTCATTAATTACAAATGTGCCGGCAGCATCGGTTAAAGCAATCTTTTTAAATTGTGTTTTTCTGTTTTAAATTAATACAGAGACCCCTTCGAGTGGTTCTGCTTTTTGATTTTTAATGATCCCTTTTACTGCAGGTTGTTTTTCCTGCGAATAAGAGAGTTGCGCAATGAGCAGCCATAGTATACAACTGACCCATTTCAGGTTTTGGTACATGTGTCGCATATCAGCGTATTTTGTATTAATTTTTCAATTGCAGGTTGATCATAGGGCATAGGACTGGCGTTCCCTCCCGGTTAAAGAGGTGTTACTATAGATCCTGCCAATTTTATGTAGCGTATTAACTAACCCGTTGTATGCTATTCGTTATACTGTAACAGGAAATCATTCCCTTCTTTGGTTAACTGTAAATTGTTCAACCAGGCAATGGTACTCAACAGATCATCGGGTGGATCACTTTTCAAATGTGTGCCTGTAAACTTCCTGTTCTCCAGCTGCTTTCCCTCCACTCTTATAATTATATGGTAAAGACCACTGATCTTGTTGAATACCTGTTGCAAAGGAGCATTTGAGAACACAATGGCCTCTTCCGTTTCTACAACAGCCTGCTCATATTGCATAACCGGCTTGCTAACCGACATTGTCTTTATAGTATGCAATTCCAGTGTTTTGTGATCTGCTTTAAAGAAACATTCATCACCGGGATTCATATAAACCGGATCAGCGGCGATTTGAAGGTTCTTTACTACTACTTTCCCACTTAACAATTTTACGCTCGACTGGCGTTGTTCATAATAGGCCCTGATAGTAAATTCCGTGCCCAATGCGGTGGTTGAAAAATCATCGGTATACACCGTAAAGGGTTTGGTTTTATCCTTCGCCACTTTAAACAATGCCTCGCCATGTAATACCAGGTCTCGTTTACTGCTATCGAATGGCTGGTTACATTCAAGGATACTGTTTTTATACAGGGTTATTTCTGACCCGTCTGTCAATGTATAAGTAGCCGGTTTACTGCCACTGTTTACAAATCGCTTTTGTTTTGTGGCAGGCGGTTTAGTTTCGGGGCGTACAATCGTCACCAGTGGCGCAGTTTTTTCACCGGCCGGTTTTATAAATTGATAAGCACCCAAACTAACTGTCAGCAAGACCACTGCAGCCGCAGAAAAACGCAATACTTTTTTCAGGGTTATTATGTTGCCATTCCCTTTTTGTTGCTGGATGGCGGCAAACCAGTGCTCACTTCGTTGTTTTTCAACAACACCATTTGAGTTGTACGCCTCCCAGTCGGCTTCGTTCAGTAATTCATTCAGTGCATGCGGATTGTTCATCAGGTAGTCGTAGACCAGTTCCGCTTCCTTCCTGCTGCATCTGTTCTCTATAAATTTTACCAATAAAGCTTTCGTTACTTGCATCGTATACTTTTCGGTGTGCTGTTATTAAAGATTACGTTTTACGGATGCGTTTACACCCACGGGCAACAATTCTTTAATATTGAAAAGGGTGGATCCTCCACCGACTGGGGAGCATCCACCCTGAATTATCGCTCAAGGAGAGCCTTCGCCAACTTGCCAAACCCCACCTGTTATATTTAGGCGTTAAGCAGATTAAGCAGGAGCAAAACAACAAAGGAGATCTTAGCCTTCTTCTTTATACTCCTGATGGCGCGGTTCACCTGGTTTTCTACCGTCTTTTTGGAAATGGCCATTTGTCCGGCAATTTCTTTGTTCGACAACCCCTCCAGTCTGAACGACAGGATCTTTTGTTGCATGGGCGACAAATGCGACAGACTGGCCTGCACCAGTTCTACCTGGTGTTCAGCGTTTGCGCTGTTCTCTTCTTCCACCAGGTCAATAGTTGCCATGGTTTCAATTGGAACAAGCCTGTTAGCAGCTTTTTTGCGTAATACATCTATCAACGTGGTTTTTGCAATGCGGAATACTTGCTGGGAGATGGGAAGTTGGGGATTTAAACTTTGCCGGTATTGCCAGAGTTTTATAAAAGTAAGTTGCACCAATTCTTCGCTTACATCCTCTGACCGGGTCTTTTGCAGAAAATAGAAATACAGTTTTTCGTGAAACTGACGGTACACCAATAAGAACGCCTTCTCACAACCCGACCGGATGTCAGTTATCAATACCAAATCCGTGTTCAACTCTCTCATTGGCATGCAAGTTATTATACAATACAGGCAGAGCCAGATTAACTGATTGTTAAGAAAAAGGTACAATAAATAATTACTTAATACACCACCCGGCATATATATTATTCCAACGTATATGATCACACACACTTAATACACCGGTAAAAGTGACATCATATACCGCTACTATTTTCACCATTAAAATTACCAGGAATGTATTTTTTCGACTGGCTCGATCACATTGACAAAATTGCTTTTACTTTTATTCACAAAGACATGAGCGCCCGCTGGCTCGATTTCATTATGCTATTACTGCGCAATCAATACACCTGGATACCTATATACATGTTCATGTTATATTGGACTTACCAGCTCGACAGGCCAACGGGTTTAAAGTTCCTTTGTTTGACCTTATTATGTTTTGCCATCACTGATTTCACCAGCGGTGGTATTCTTAAATATCATTTTGAACGGTTACGTCCCTGTTATGATGAGGATATGACCACTGTGATCCGTGGTATCATTGGTTGTGGTGGTAAATATTCCTTTCCTTCTTCACATGCGGCCAATCATTTTGGACTGGCCACCTTCTGGTTCTTTACTGTTCTTCATTTAAAGCAGCAAAGGTGGCACTGGCTGTGGCTGTGGGCTTTTTCCATCGGGCTGGCACAGGTATATGTTGGTAAACATTTTCCGCTCGACATAGTTGGTGGCGGCACATTGGGCATTTTTTCCGGTTTGTGTATGTTTAAATTATTTGAAGCCTGGGTTAAACGGGATTATGATAAGTATTTAAAAAATCCTTCCTTAAGTTTGCCCTAGCTTTTAAATCGATATGAAGTTGTTACCCTCGCCGAAACTTCCCCAAAAGGGGGAGTTCCCTTTTGATAACTGGTTCATCTGGTTAGCCATCATTGGTGTTATAGTGAATGCCAGTGGTTTACTGTTGCCCATTCTTGAACCGGATGGCGCGCTGTATGCCACCATTGCCAAAAACATGGCGCAAAGTGGCGACTATGTTAAACTGATGATGGAAGGCAATGACTGGCTCGACAAACCGCATTTCCCTTTCTGGATCACCGCATTTAGTTTCAAACTCTTTGGCATAAATTCATTTGCTTATAAATTGCCGGGACTATTATTCTGGCTGGCAGGTATGTACTACACTTATGCGTTTGCCAATAAATTATATAATAAGCAAACCGCTCAATGGGCAGTACTCATTTACATTTCCATAGAGCATTTAATTCTTTCCAACAACGATGTTCGGGCCGAACCTTTTTTAACCGGCCTAATGATCGGTGCCGCCTATTATTATTACCTGGCCTATCGCAATAATAAGTTAACACATTATGTGGCCGGCTCTTTATTACTGGCTTTTGCTGTAATGACAAAGGGCATATTCATTGCCTGTATGGTAATGGCGGGTTTTGTTATAGAATGGATAATTAAAAAAGACTGGAAACAATTCCTTAATTATCGCTGGTGGCTGAGTATTATACTGATGCTCGTGTTTATACTGCCAGAGTTGATCGCTTTGTACCTGCAATTTGACCAACACCCCGAAAAACTGGTCTTCGGGCAACACCATGTTTCCGGCATTCGCTTCTTTTTCTGGGATAGCCAGTTTGGTCGCTTTTTCAATACTGGTCCTATAAAGGGCAAGGGTGATAAATTATTCTACGTTCATACTCTTTTATGGGCCTTCCTTCCCTGGTCAGTCATCTTTTTTATGATGGTGGGAGATTCAATAAAGAATTACAAAACGCGTCTTGCAAAAACCGGCAATTATATCTGCAGCGGCATTTCCCTGACCGGCTTTCTGGTATTTTCTTTATCGCGTTTTCAGCTACCGCACTATTTAAATATCCTGTATCCGTTTTTTGCCATAATACTGGCTACCTGGTTGTTAAATCTTCAGCACAAGGGTTTGTTGAAGGCAATTTCATACACCCAGAACACTTTGTACTACCTGTTTTTTGCAGCGTGTATTGGTTTACTTTTTATAGTAGGTCTTCCGTTCCAGGTCCTGACTGTTGTTATACTGGCGTTTTGGGGATTTGTCATCATGCGTCTGTTTCCTGGAAATTCCTTACAGCCTGTACTGCTCAGATCGTTCGCAGTAATAATGGTGGTGAACCTGTTTTTGAATACCTTGTTCTACCCGGCCTTGTTTAAGTACCAGTCGGGCAATGCGGCGGCGGCTACCCTGAATGTAGTACACCAGGGGCCGGTGTATATGTTTAATGGGGTATCTTCGGAATATGCTTTTCAGTTTTATTATAAAAGACCTGTACATAAGATCGATACCCATCAGCTGGATACCATTAAAAACAATATAGTGGTATATACGTCACAGGTAAAAGTAGATTCATTAAAACGGCTGGGATACCAGGTGCAGGTAATGCAGCAATTCCCGCATTTCCATATCAGTCAGCTTACCGGAAAATTCCTTTATTACAAGAAGCGCGATCAGGCAATTGATCATTTTGTGATTGCCACATTATCGGCAAACGTGAAACGGCAAACGGCAAACATAACTCGCGACTATTGAGACTAATCACTATCTTGCGTCTCCAAAATTCTTCTGCCTTCTGCCTTCTGCCTTCTGCCTTCTGCCTTCTGCCTTCTGCCTTCTGCCTTCTGCCTTCTGCCTTCTGCCTTCTGCCTTCTGCCTTCTGCCTTCTGCCTTCTGCCTTCTGCCCTATAAATACAACCGTACCATTTTTCGCCAGTGATAGGGCCGATGAGCTTCATCGTCCCACACATACAGCGTATGCTGAATGTCTTTACCGGTAAGCACGGTACTTAATTGCAGGTTGTTTTCATAAAAGGGATCTTCCTTGCCCACCACCATACTGATCGAGAGTTTTCGGATCCTGTTCAACATAGCCGTATCGGTTAAATTGGGCATATACATACTGGGCATATTGTAGTATATCTTCTCATCGATATACCCATTAAACAGATCGGGGAAAGAATGAGCAGATAACGTAAGATCATATCGGGCGCTCATGGCCAGCACTTTATTAAAATATTCCGGGTATTTAAAGGCAATGTTCATGGCATGGTAACCACCGAGGCTACACCCCGCCGCAGTGAGCGTGGTGAATTTATTCCTGAACATTATAAGGGGTAACACTTCCTCTAAAATGTAGTATTCATACTGGAGATGGCGGGCAATTTTTTCATTGGGGGGAACAGGCGCATAAAAACTTTCTATATCAACACTGTCTACACAAAATAATTGCAAAATCCCCTGCTCTATTTTATCGCGTAACGCTTCTACGATCTTCCAGTTCTCATAATCATAAAAGCGGGCAGTGCGGGTGGGGAAAAAAAGCACTGATGCTCCGGCATGACCGAAAACAAGCAATTCCATGTGCCTGTAAAGAGAAGGACTAAACCACTTATAATACTTGCGCGTCATTACTTACTCAAATGACAGGTAATTTCAGCAAAAAGCTTGTTACATGCCTGTTATGAAATTTTGAAGATTGTTGCAAAATGCTGCAGCAACACGTCTTTCCATATAAGATACCCCTTTCTGGTTAAATGCAAGCCATCGGCGTCATATAAATCTTTTACGGGAAGACCATTTGCATCCAGCATGCGATCAAACACATCGAGGTAATAATAATGCCCGTTGTTTTTTTCAATCTCAGCCTTGATCAGCTGATTGGCATAGCGCACTGTTTTTTCCAGGCTCCAGCGGGTAATGCTGGGTTTTATAGAAATATATGTCATGGGCACATCAGGAAACCTTCTTTTTAAACAGGCCAGGAACTGACAGAAAAAGATATACACTTCTTCGGCCGTGCGACCATCGCCCAGGTCGTTTTCGCCGGCATAACAAACAATGTGACGGGGCGCATAGGGCTCCATGATGCGATCAAAGAACCAAACGCAGGCTGCCAGGGTGGAACCGCCAAAACCCAGATTAACGGGATGAAGCGGTTTCAGGTCTTCGTACATATCTGTCCATAATCTGATGGAGGAACTGCCGTACAGAATTGTTTCGGGGGTATATGGTAAAGTTCCTTTTAATGCTTCCAGTTTTTTGACGTCGTCTTCGTACCAGTACATGTGATTGAATTACTTACAACAATACCCCGCGGTCTCCGCGGGGTCACGTAAATTTTGCACCGAAATTACAGTAATTACTAATGGGATACCGCCTATTCTACTAAATGTGCGTAACATACTGATAACGTTGCTGTAACATTGGGGTAGCACACCCGGGATAATTTTGTCAAAAACCGTGAAGGGATTTATTCGTACATGTAAAGCTGATCCTGCATTCTGGAGTGTTTTGCTTATCGTATTCACCATAAGCGGAATTAGTTTGGCCGTTTTTTCTTCCAGAGAGATCTTTTTCAGTCTTAATTCAATCCATACACTATACCTGGATACTTTTTTTCAGAATTATACTTTACTGGGCGATGGCGTTTTTTCCATTGCCATTTTTTTAATCCTGTTACTGGTGGAAAGAACTGCCCTGGCCATGCAGGTGATCACGAGTTACCTGTTCTCAGGCATTGTTTCACAACTATTAAAACGGGCAGTACAGGCACCCCGGCCGCATGCCATTATTTCCAATGCCGAGTACCCTTATTTTATAGAAGGCATAACTCATACGGGCACGACCAGTTTTCCATCGGGTCACACCACTTCGGTTTTTGCCCTTGCCACCATCCTTGCATTGAACACAAAGGATAAACGTTTTTCACTCATTTATCTGATCACCGCTATTATTACTGGCTATTCCCGCATCTACCTGGGACAGCATTTTCTGGCCGATGTAACGGCCGGTGCTTTAATAGGAACATTGTCGGGGTTACTGGTATACTGGTATTTGCGTCAGGTAAGAATTGAATGGGTAGGCGTCGAGAGGGGGGAATCCTATTTGAAATACTATTAAACAAAGTGTCATGATCCTTACATTCCGTATGCCGTCAGAGAACGTGCGAAAATGGTTGAAACTGGCAATAAAGATCGTCATCACTGCCTTGTGCATTTGGTATATTTCGCATAAAATAGATCTGAAGAAATTGTCCGGCGTATTGGCCTTGGCCAATCCATTATGGATCGTTTTGTCTATTGGCGCATTTATGTTCTCCAAACTATTGTCATCAATCAGATTGAATGTTTATTTCCGCAATATCGACATTCATTTGCCTGAGTGGAAAAACATTCAATTGTACTGGCTGGGTATGTTCTACAATTTATTTCTGCCTGGCTCCATCAGTGGCGATGCTTACAAAGTAGTACGGCTTACCAAAGAGTATAACGTAGCGTATAAAAAAACAACGGCAGCAGTTTTGCTCGATCGCTTCAGCGGTTTGCTGGCCCTGGGAATCTTACTGGGTATTTTCTGGATCATTGCTTTTAAAGGCGGTTATTACAGTGCCTGGTTGATGGCTGGTATTTTATTAGGTATTCCTGTTTTCTATTTCCTGATAAAAATATTCTTTCCTTATTTCCTGCCTGGCTTCTTTCCCACTTTTACCTGGGGGCTTGCGGTGCAAATATTCCAGGTGGTATGTATGTATTGGATCTTACAGGCTTTACATATTCATACCCATACCGAACACTACATGCTCATTTTTCTGATCTCATCTGTAGTGGCCGTACTGCCATTTACCATAGGTGGATTGGGTGCCCGGGAAGTTGTATTTTTGTGGGGGGCGCATATTTTTGGTCTCGACCATACCGTATCTGTAATGGCCAGCCTCCTCTTCTATGGCGCTACGGTCGCTTCTTCCCTACCCGGATTACCTTTTATTTTTATAGATCCATTAAAAACCAACACGCCAAAACCTGCACCACAGCCGTATGTTACAACAATGGAATAATATTCTCCTGCATTTGCGCACCAATAAAATAACCTGGTTATTTATCATTGCTGCTGTTTTGTTATTTACCGGAATTGGCTCTACACCCATGTATATACTGGATGAAGCCCGTAATGCTCAGGCTGCCCGGGAAATGATGGAGCGCAACGACTGGATTGTTCCCACCTTCAATGGAGAATTGCGCGCACATAAACCGCCCCTGCATTATTATTTTATGCAGCTGGCATACCGCACCTTTGGAGTGAACGCATTTGCGGCCCGCTTTTTTTCAGCGGTATTTGGGTGGTTAACTTTATGGATCACCTGGTATTTTACCCGGCGCTTTGTAAGTTATGGCACCGCCATCTGGACGGTGGCGGTACTGCTGGTAAGCACCCATTTTTTGTTTGAATTCCGCATGTCGGTGCCCGACCCGTACCTGATCTTTTTTATAACCGCCGGAATACTTTGCTTTTATGCCTATGCCCAGGAGCGAAAATTAAAATGGCTGATCTGTTCTGCAGTGGCCGCTGCCCTGGCTACCCTGGCCAAAGGCCCGGTGGCGCTGGCATTACCAGGTGCCGTATTGGTTTGGTGGGCCCTTTCACAAAAGAAATATGACCTGTTGTTCTCGTGGAAAATGGGGTTGTACGTTGCCGTTATTGCCATGGTTGCCCTACCCTGGTATGTTATTGTTCACCAGGCGACCAAGGGTGAATTTACCCGCATATTTTTCTTTGAACACAACTTCAATCGCTTTGGCGAACCGATGGAAGGCCATGGCGGTTTGTTTATCATGGTGCCCCTTTTCGTGTTACTGGGATTATTACCGGTTTCGGTATTTACGGGTGAACTGGTAAAAAAAGTAAGATCATTCCATACAAATGCGTTTGTTAGACTGAGCATGTATGTGACCATTGTATTCATTGTTTTCTTTAGTGTATCGGGCACCAAACTGCCCAACTATCCTATGCCCTGCTATCCATTCGTGGCCATATTGCTGGGGTATTTCATCAATAAAGTAATAACAGGGCAAAACCAGGTAAAGCAATATCCGTTGTGGCTGTTACTGGCATTGAACGTACTGTTGTTGGCCGCTGGCTTTGTCGGACTGGGATTAGAAACAGCTACCCAGCCATTTCGTGGGTGGGCGTTATTGTTTATAATTCCGGTGATCACTGCTGCTGCCAGCTGGTGGTATTTTAAAAAAGAAGGCTTGAAAAAAGCCATGCATGTGATCATTGGCGGTTATTCGGTTTTTAACCTGCTGTTCCTGGCCATAGGGTACCCGGCTGTTTACAAACATAACCCGGTTACGAAAACGCTGCCCCTGATACCCGCCAACGAACAGGTATATTCGTATAAGATTTACAATGCAGCATATAACTTTTACCTGGATAAACCCATTCAAATGCTGGATGATGCGGCAGCCGTGAACCGGCTTTTAACCGCCAATCCGCATGCTATTATAATTTCCCGCGAAAGCCATTTACCTGATCTGGAAAGCGTGCCCTATAAACTGGTAGCAAAAGAACGGGACCTGTTTGAAACCGCCAGCACCGTGCTGATCAGTGGAAAGTAAGCAATAAGTTGTTCGTAAAATAAAAATTATAACCAATGCGCCTTGCGGAATAAATAATAAAGAGTTGCACAAATAGAAATGGTTAAACAAATAACCAGGGGATATCCATATTTCCAGTGCAATTCCGGCATAAAGCTAAAATTCATCCCATAAAACCCCGCTATCAAAGTAGGTACTGCAAGAATAGCCGCCCAGGCCGCGAATTTTCTCGATGTATCGTTTTGATCGATGGAGATCAGGGAAAAATTTGCGTCCAATGCGGTATTCAGCAATTCCATGGTATTGTCTACGATCTCATTCAGCCGAAGGGCATGGTCGTAAATGTCGCGGAAATAAGGTTGTGTTTCCGGTGAAATGCATTTAATATCAAATCGCATCAGGCGGTTGCAAATGTCTATAAAAGGAGATACTGCCCGTTTCACTTCCAGCAGGTCTTTCTTTAGATTGTATATTTCTTCTGTAGTTTCGCGGCTGGGGGTTTTTCTGAAGATATTGTCTTCAAGGTCTACTTGCGCATCTTCCAATTGCTCTACCACTGGAAAATACATATCGACTATAAAGTCCATAATGGCGTATAGAACAAAACCCTGGCCCTTGCTCATCAATTCGGGCATCGATTCGCAGCGGCTCCGCACTTCTGTATAAGCTACTGATGAGCCATGCCGCACCACCAAAATATAGTTGGGCCCTACAAAAAAATGCGTTTCGCCAAATCTAATATGACAGTCCGATTCCATTTGCGCTGTTCGAAGAACAATGAAAAGGGAGTCGCCATATACCTCAATTTTAGGCCGTTGGTGCGCCCGGTGGGCATCTTCAACGGCCAGATCGTGCAAACCAAATTCCTGCTGTACCCGCTCCAGGATCGCTTCTGATGGTTCATACAAACCTATCCACACAAACTGGTTGGGGTCTTTCAGTGCTTCGTGTATTTTATCCAGATCAATATCTACGGTTTTACGGCCAACCGAGTAGGCGGCGCAATTGACAATCTCTTTCATAAACATATGTTTAGGGTAAAACCTGGAAATCCTACCCGAAAGTTCGTGAATAATTATATTATGTCAATTCGGTCGAACAAGTGCTTTGCCGTTGCAGATGTATGGTGTATGGTAGCATAAAGACACCGGACTGCTCTGGAAATTGCCTGGAATAGTACTGGAGATCCTACTGCGCACCAGACAATACCCAGACAATAGATAGACAACACTTAGACAACTCCACTACAAACCTACTACAACCTGTTACTATTACTTTCGGAATTATATAGTGGAGGTTTATTATTTGAGAGCTCGATGTAGTATACTACAATTTGTTCGGGATTTCTTCGGGTCTCTCTAAGGAAAACACCCTGTTTTCTTCGGTAAAAGCCGAACAAGGCCAGAACAAAACAGGGTGCAAACCGGATGTAGACCAAAACAAGACATTTCAGCCCTGCTTCCCTATTCCTCCGGTCTTGTGCCGGTATTACCGTTGACTTTGTTCGGACTTTCTTCGCATTTCCCCTGAGTACACCCGAACATTCCCAGGGAGAGTCCGAACAAAGTCCGAACAAGGCGCGCAGCAAAACCGGAGCAATCCCGGCAGAATGCCCCCATCACGCTTTAAAAATAAATTTATACAAACGGCTGTTTGCATCTTATTAAAAGTTTTTTTATACTTGCGTCGCAAAACCTTATTTCCCCCTAAGGTTCGTGTAATTCTTCCCGCTGAAAAGAGCGTGCTTTTTGCATAAAGCATATTCTTTCAGGAGCTGTTCTTTTCCCCCTAAACAGGTGTAATTAAAAAATGAATGCCCATGCATATCACGAACGATCTTCTACTCAGGTTAAACAATAACGAACCGGCTGCCCATGCGGAGTTATTCAAAACAACTTTTGCAGACCTAACGGTATTCGTTTATCGCATGATCGATAATGAAGACGAATCGGAAGATATCGCCATCTCGGCCATTACAAAATTATTGAGCAAAAAGCTCACCTTCAATGCAGTAGAGCAATTAAAGGCTTATCTGTACATCTCTGCCAGGAATGGCGCTTTAAACTATTTAAGAACTGCACAAAAGGATGATCCTTTCCGTAAGAAGTTATCTGACGATTTACCAATAGCCGAAGATCCCAGCATTAATAAAAAATATGAAATGGACCATTTGCGCCGGCTGATTGAAGCGGGATTGGGCAAACTGGAAAAGCAATGCGCTGCGGTCATCAGGTTAACAATGCAGAACATGCAACCTGATGAGATAGCTAAAACACTGAATATTAGTCCAAACCAGGTATATACGCAGAAATCGAAAGGCATCTCGCGGTTACGTGAGTATATTGAACAGAACGGTGGCAAGTACGGTGTGCCTGTCGTAATTATCCTATTGATGATACTCTGTAAACTTTATTTTGGGTAGAAATAAAAAAATGTTTCGCAATTTCTTAATGTTCAGCAGGTGTTCGTTGTTTTATAGATAGAGAGAAGAAAAACACGCTGATTTTAGGGGAACAGCAAAGCACATTAATTAAACCTTATTACCAATTAACCTTACAAATCGAACAAAATGAAAGCACTATCTGAAAAAATTACCCAACTAGCATTTGGGAAAAGCGATGAAGTGCCTTTGACCAATGATGAACAAAAAATTTGTGAGGAGTGGACGTCGGGCGAAGCTGCAGAATTAATGAAAGTAGATGCAACCGATCCCCGCGTTTTGGAATACGTTGGACTTTATAATAAACTGGAAAGCAAAAAAGACGAAGTATGGGAAAGTATTGAGGCAGCTCATTCCCTGACGCAGTCGGCCCAACAGGAAATCCCGGTTCTGCAGCAACCTACAGCCAGGATCGGAAGACGTACCTGGATGCTCGCTGCAGCCGTATTAACAACGAGTATTGTTGGCGTATACGCCCTTTACCAATTTATCAATAACGATAAGCATAACGTTGTACCAACACAGGGTATGGCTGTTGCCCAGAAAGCCATTGAGCCGGGAAGAGTACGTGCGGTATTGACCCTGGCAGATAACAGCCAGATCGATCTGGAGACGCTGCCAGCCGGTGTGGTCGCTTATCAGGAGCAAATGGAGATCAACAAACAGAAAGATAACCAGATCGTATATAAAGTATCAGCCCATAGAACGGGTGCCAAAGCATTGAACAATACGTTAACCACACCGTATGGTGGCGAATATAAAGTCACCCTGGCTGATGGCTCAATAGTATGGTTAAATGCCGGTTCATCACTGAAGTATCCAACCGCATTTGAAGGCAATGACCGGGTTGTTGAAATTATAGGGGAAGGTTATTTTGAAGTGGCCCATAATAAAGCAAAGCCTTTCCATGTAATGGCAAATGGTACTGAAGTAAAAGTACTGGGTACAAAGTTTAACGTAAGGGCGTATGAGACCGATAAACAGGTAACCACTACCCTGGTAACCGGCGCTGTAGCCGTACAACATGGCGCTGCTGCAACGACTATAAAGCCCAATCAGCAGGCAATTGTTTCAGGGGATAATATAGCGGTAAAGAATAAGAACCAGCAGGAGATGTTGCAGGCACTGGCCTGGAAAAATGGCCTGATCAACCTGGAAGGCGAATCGGTGAAGTCGATCCTGGAGCAAATAAAACGCTGGTACAATGTTGACACACAAATAGAAGCTGGTACTACAGAAACCACTTCCATTTTAACCGGTACTGTTGAAAGATCGCAACCATTAAGCAAAGTGCTTGAACTGTTAAATACGAACCTGAGTGTTCGGTTTACTCTTCAAGACCACACAGTGGTAGCTAAAGAAAAAAATAAATAATTAATCCTTAAAACACACAATAAAAAAATTATTAATAAAAATCTTATAGTTAGGCTGTACTTCGCAGAGAATACCATTAGGTCCCATTAAACCACCTTTGAGATTAAGCATCAATAAGCTGAGTAGTTTGTAAAAGCTACTCAGCAATCCTATTTTTACCACCCATAACCAACCAGATTCCCACCGGTTGCTATCTTCGCAGATAGTTGACAACACTTTTTTAATATGCAACCTTATCGCCTGCCGTGCCATGAAAATATTTCTGGCAAGTGCGGGCATTGTTTATTTACTTTACATTTTGAAAAATTACATGTATGTGTGCCCGTAAACTGCTTAACCCCCTACCCCCATTTCTGAAAAAAGAACAGTTAAAAAACAATCATTTTTATAACTTCATGACTGATATCTAACCAAACCAGGTGTCAGTTACGCACGCACAACCAGACATTATAGTATTTATTATTCGTACCAGCCTGATTGTTATGCGCTAATCCTGGATTTTTAACTGAACGCGTTTTATCGGAAATAACACACCGTATGAAAAAGATTCTTGGTTATTTGGTTATGGTATGTTGTATTAGTGTGGCAAGGGGGCAGGATGATGATCCTGGTGGAAAAGTTCATTCCCTTGAAAAAGCACTAAAAATATTAAGATCTAAAGGCGTATTCAAAGAAGCTGTTTATGATCCCAAGATCATGAAATGGGCTATGCCTGTATATATACCCCTGAACCCGGTAAATGATAGTTTACTGCAAAGGATATTTGCAGAACAGCCCTATTTAAAATGTAGCATCATAGCCAACCGCCTGGCTATTCTCCAAAAGGAAAATGCAGAGATCGAAAGCAGCCGCGAACATTTTCAGTATCGCATTACGGGTATTGTGTTGAACGACTCGGCTAACCCGCTCCCTGGCGCCACCGTACAATTGCGATCTGGCAAATATGTTAACGACAGTAAAAATCAGGGTGAGTTTAGCCTGATCTGGACCCTCAATGATACATTGGAGATCACTTACGTTAATTATAAACCGGTTATAATTCCCTGGCAAAACAGCCACAAACAGTTGGTTGTCCGGATGGAACTGCAGGACCCTAACCTGGAGGTTGCGATCGTAAAAGGATATTCATCCACCAGAGACAGAGGAAATACCGCAGGCGTATCGCAGATCCGGCCCAGTATTACGCCGAATGGAGATGTATTGAAGATCATTCAAGAAAATATTTCAGGCGTATTAGCACCACCGACCAGTGGTTTATTTGGCGCCACCCATAAATTTCAATTCCGCGGGCCTACGTCTATTGGCCCCAATGCAGCAATATTGTATCGCCCATCAAACAGCCCTTTATTTGTGGTAAATGGTATTCCCTGGGCTCCTTCCCTGCGCCCGGTAAACCAATTAAGCACCATGGTAGGGACACCCCAGGCTCCTGGTGTGTCCGCTGTTGGCTTTGATCCTTTTACTACCATGAACCCACTGGATATAGAAAGCATTACGGTGTTGAAGGATGCAGAAGCTACCAGTATATATGGGGCGCGCGGGGGCAATGGCGTTATTCTGATCACTACTAAAAAAGGGGTCTCCAAAACACCGCAGTTAACGGTATCTATGTCATACGGCATGGGTCAGTCGCTCCCCGTTATGTCGTTGATGAACACCTCAGAGTACCTGGACATGCGGCGGGAGGCATTTGCCAATGATAAAATAGTACTTACAGCGGCCAAAGCACCCGATCTGTTATCATGGGACACCACCAGGTACAGGGATATGAATAAATGGTTACTGGGCGGCACCTCCAATATTTTAAACGAACACTTTTCGTTTTCCCAGGGTGACTCCCTGTTTCAGTTTTTATTAAATGGTGGTTACAGCAGCCAGAATGCCACCCTGCCTTCCAATATTTACGGCAAACGCTGGTCATTAATGTCAGATTTTTATTACCGGTCAAAAAACAAGAAATTAAAAACCGGGGTCTCCGCTTATCGCTCCACTACCGAAAACAAGTGGTTAACCGAAAACGTGATGTATGCCACTTTGCTGGCGCCCAATGCCCCTGATTTTACCGATAGTGTGGGGCATCTGGTGTGGAAAGAAAAAGGCGCCTCTTTCAAGAACCCCTTAAGCTTTTTTCAAAAGACCGATAATATTCAAACAGAGAATACTTCGCTGCATACCTACCTGCAATATAGGTTGCTCAGAAAGCTGCGCCTCGAAACCTCTGTAGGTTATCAGCAGATCTATGTGAAAGAAAAAAGCAAGCTGCCAGCCATAGCACAGAACCCGGACCAGACTGTAGAACGCAATTATACTGAAGCGGGCAACCGGTTTACTACCTGGATGGTGGAACCTGGTTTGCACTATACCGATTCACTTTGGCAGCAAATACAGGTGCAAGCCGTACTGGGTGCATTCTGGTCGGCCCAAACAAACGAACAGTGGAAAAACTCGTATGGGGGTTATCTTGATGATGGCCTGTTGGGGATCCCTTCCGCTGCAAAAACAATAACCAATACGTCAGACAAATCGAGGTATTTATTCCTTTCGACCTTTGGCCGGGTAAAACTCAATTTCAGGGATAAGTATTTTCTTAGTTTAACGGCACGCCGCGATGGTTCTTCCCGTTTTGGCCCTGAACACCGGTATGCCAACTTTGGCGCTATTGGCGCCGGTTGGATCTTCTGGGAAAAGCGGACTAAAAATGGAGATAACAGTTATGCCAAATTAAGGGCCAGTTATGGTTCTACCGGTAATGACCAGATCGGCGATTATGCCTATTTGAACACCTGGAGTAAGGCGGCACAGGCCTACCAGGGTTTATATGGCATTTATCCTACCGGATTAGCTAACCCTTATTATCAATGGGAAATTACCCGGAAGCTGGAAACCGGGCTTGAGATGCGGTTTAACGACATCTTTACAACGACTATAGCCGGTTATTATAACCGAAGCCAGAACCAGGTCATAACATCTTCGTTGCCTGCTCAAACGGGGTTTGGAAGCGTGGTACAGAATTTCCCTGCCATCATCCAAAATACGGGCATAGAGGCCGATATAGCGGTAAAAAAGAGCTGGGGCGCCTTTACCTGGTGTAGCAAGTTAACCCTGGCCATTCCCCAAAACAAGCTGGTAAAGTTTGACGACCTGGAGAATACGAGCTATTCTAAATATGTGATGATTGGCAAGCCACTCAATATTGCGATAGGCCCGCATTACACGGGCGTTGACGCGGATAGTGGGTTGTTCAGGGTGGAAGATCCCAATGCCTTACTGGCCAGTAAAATGGATCCCTCCTTCTTTGGCGGTCTTCGAAACTCATTTCGTTTTAAGCAGTTTGAATTAAGCACCTATTTTGAATTCCGTCAGCAAAAGGCCCCCCATTTTTTATATTATTTCTACAGGGATCTGCCCCCGGGTCAAACCAATGATGTTTTCTTTACCAACCTGCCAACTGAGTTACTCAATCGCTGGCGACAAAAAGGAGATGAAGCGTCCTGGCAAAAAGTGAGTACCTTAACTAATGGTCCTGTAAAAAATTCCATTAATAACTGGGTAACCTCTGATGCGCAACTGGTGGATGCGTCCTATATCCGGTTGAAAGTTGCCCAACTGACGTATACGTTGCCAGAGAAATTTTGTAAGCAAAAGCATATAAAAGCGGCCAATGTTTATACCAGTGCGGAAAATTTATTTACCATAACCCCTTACAAGGGAGCTGACCCGGAGTTACAGAATCCGTTTAGTTTGCCTTTACAAAAAACACTTACGGTGGGTTTACAAATAACCTTATAAAATGTACAACATGCCTCTGTTCAGGTTATTTAATAAATGGTTTGTTTTAATAGTATTGGTTACAGCACCGACCCTGATAGCCGGTTGTAATAAATTACTGGACGCCGGATCACCTAGTAATAAAGTGGTCACACCTCAGGTATATGCCAACGATTCTATGGCACAAGCAGCTTTAATTGGGATCTATTATAAAATGATGGAAACCTTTGGGCCGTTCAATGGTTATATGAGCCGTTATCCCGGGTTGTCATCGGATGATCTAAACCGGACCAGTGTCTTACTGGAAGACACCCCATTCCTGTCAAACAGCCTCCCTTCTGATAACAGTACAACATTATATATCTGGACCAACTTCTACTTATATGTTTACCAGTGTAATGACCTGATATTAGGACTAACGGATAACCACGCAGTAACACCCGCCTTACGGGACCAACTGACGGGGGAAGCCTATTTTCTAAGGGCCTTTACCTATTTTTACCTGGTTAATTTATATGGCGATGTTCCCCTGGTTTTAACAACAGATTACACTAAAAACTACAACCGCCCCAGATCTGAGGTAAGGGACGTTTATGATCAAATGATCGCAGACCTTAACAAAGCGCAGGACCTTTTAACCAATACCTATGCCTCCACCCCCGATTTCCCATCGGCGCGGGTGCGGGTGAACAGGTTAGCGGTTAAAGCTTTACAGGCCAGAATTCATTTGTATCGTGAAGAATGGGAAGATGCCATTAATGCTTCAACGGAAGTGATCCAATCAGGTATTTATCAATTGGAAACTGATCTGCAGCAAACATTCCGGTATAACAGCCGGGAGGCAATTCTGCAATTCATGCCGGTGACCCCTGGATATAATACTGCTGAAGGGGGCTATTTTGTACCAGTTGTGCCGACTGGCCGGCCTGCATTTGTCCTGAGTGATTCCCTGTTAAAATATATTGAGGTGGGTGATCTTCGGCAGGCATGGATAAGGACCGTAACGGTAAGCACAAAGCTCTACAGATCTCCTTATAAATACAAACAAAACACGGCTACTACTCCGCGGGAGGAATACAATATGGTGCTGCGCCTGGCAGAACAATATTGTATTCGTGCGGAGGCCCGTGCCCGGTTAGATCAACTGCCCGAAGCAGTGAATGATCTTAATACGATCAGGAAAAGAGCGGGGTTACAAAATCTTACAACTATATCAACACAAACCCAGGTGTTGGCGGCAGTAGAGCAGGAACGGCGGATGGAGTTTTTTGCTGAATGGGGCCATCGTTGGTTTGATCTCAAACGCTGGCCGGCACGAGCATCAGACGGCAAAAAACGTATAGACGAGGTCATGAGCGCCTTACGGCCTGCTACCTGGAAATCCACCGCTGCCCTTTGGCCGATCCCGAATGATGAACGAATACGCAATCGCGCCCTGACTCAAAATCCGGGATACGAATAAAAGATCTACCGTTTCAGGTCGCTGTAAATAGTAGCATATAACCAGGGAACTCCAACGCCGTATTCAAAATTTGTCAAATTCCCATAGGGAACATGAGAAAATAAATAACCCGGATAATAGGAACTCAATCTATTGATCTCATAAAAAATGTCACAATAAGATCCAGTTGGGTTCGTAAGGTCTTCATCGGTGAACCAAAGGTATTGCCCTTCCAATGCATATGACTGATTGAAAGGCTGTGTGAATGCCATTGATTTTTCAGCGATAGTTGTGCTAGCAGTTATATTAGCACTAGCAGCAGTAAACGTACAGGCTAAAACGAACACTGCGATCATTTTTTTCATAACTGATCAGGTTTTTATGGTGTTAACAATAAGAGACAAAGTATTTCCGCATGGCATGATATGTAACGCAGATAAAGCAATCCCCGTAAAAGGGTATGGAATACCTTTGAGCCAGCAACAGGCAAAAGGCAGGTGGTTACATATGGCTAAGCGATTCATTTTTGTGCTTACAGGGGAGTTTATCCGACAAACACCCCCTAAATATTATACAACGCACTAATTGATTTGACAAAAAAACACCTCAATATAGCGCCCCAAATGAAAAGAACTCACAACATAAAACCCATTGACTAATAGTCGTTCATACACATAGATGAATGGTGTCATCTTCTCGTCACAGGTTATTGTTATGGTTTACACTTGTTATTGATCACGTATATTTGAAACTTATAATATATCCTCCATGCAACACCTCCTTCTTTTACATGGCGCCCTGGGCAGCAAAGACCAGTTTCAACCGCTCGTGCATTTACTGGAAGATACTTACCAGGTCCATACATTCAACTTAAGTGGTCATGGTGGGCAACCACTTCCTGGGTCCGCATTCACTATTCAATCGTTCAGTGAACATGTTGCAAGATACATTCAAGATATGAATATTAAAACCGTAAATGTCTTCGGTTACAGTTTAGGTGGATATATTGCTATGTATTTAGCACAACAAATGCCAGATACTATCACTAAAGTAGTAACTCTCGCAACAAAATTTCATTGGGATGAGAAAACTGCGTCGAAAGAAGTGAAGCTATTAGATAGTAAAACCATACAGGAAAAAGTACCTGCCTTTGCGGAACAATTACAACAACGGCATGCGCCCGTTAACTGGACCTCGCTCCTTGATAAAACAAAGGAACTATTGATCAACTTAGGTACAAACAACACATTGCAACTGGAAGATTACACGGGTATTAATACCCCCTGTCTGGTACTCCTGGGCGACCGCGATAAAATGGTTACCCTCGAGGAAACCCTGGCCGTTTATAAACAATTACCCAATGCTCAGTTAGGAGTACTACCCGCCACACCGCATGCATTTGAACAGGTAAACTTGTCGCTTTTGGCGTTTATGATAAGAAAGTTTATAAAATAAAGCCTGATCTACCAAGTTGGCAGCCAGGCTTTCATTTGAATTAACTATTATCGCTTTAAATCACTATAAATAACAGCGTATAACCAGGGATCTCCAATACCATATTCAAAAGGCATAAGAGGGCCATATGGAACATGAGTAAACAAATAGCCCGGATAATAAGTGCTCAATCTGTTGATTTCATAAAAAATGTCGCAATAAGTTCCAGTTGGGTTGGTAAGTTCTTCATCGGTAAACCAAAGGTAGTCACCGTAACCTAAAGCGTACGATTTACTAAAGGGCTGAACAAAAGCGTTTGTTTTTGCACCAAAATTGGCAGAAACAGAAGAAAAGGCGCATACGAGCGCACAAATGGCGATCATTTTTTTCATACTTTATTCGGTTTTTGGTTTATAATATGGCCTTTGCTTTGTGCTAATTATAGAGGGAGCATTAACAGTGAAGGATATATGCTAAGAGAAGTACCAATTTACAAAAAATATCAAAATAAAAAGCCGGTTACTCCTGCGAATAACCAGCTTCCATGTGTTCAAATTTATTATCCCAGCAATTCCCCCATTCCCCAAATCCTTATATCTTAAATCCCAGCAATCCTTCCATCCCATAAATCCCAGTTTCAGAACTATGCCACCTCTTTATTCATCTTAGGCACATGCACCTTCAGGGTACAGCCATGCCCCTTGGAGGAGATCACTTCCAGCTTGCCATCGAACAGCTCTATGCGGCTGAGGATGTTGCTGAGCCCCACTCCTTTCCTTCTTTCTTTGGGATCGAAACCCTGGCCGTCGTCCTGGATATTGAGATCGATAAAGTTGTTCTTTTCAAACAGCTCTATGTTCACGTTATGCGCCTGCGCATGCTTTATGATGTTATTGAACTGCTCCTGCACTATGCGATACAAGGCCAGTTGTTGCTGAGGGGTGATATTGCGCAGTTGTTCCTTTTCATACATAAACTTGATGGCAAAAGGATTTACCACCCTGATGTTATCGATAAGGTCCTGTACAGAATCGACGAGCCCATTTTTATCCATCACCGGCGGCACCAGTGATTTGGAGATCTTCCTGATCTCATTAATGGCCAGCTGCAGGTTATTGATGCTACGCTGCGTCAGTTCTTCCTGCATGTCTTTTTCTTGTAAGGAAGCCTCTACGTAAGCTTTAGTTACGGCCAGGATCTGGTTGATGTTATCATGCAATTCACGACCTATCTCTGCCCGTTCGCGCTCCTGTCCTTCAATAGAGGCCCTAACGAGCTTACGCTGGTGTTCCAGCCGCTCGCGGGCAATTTGCTCTGAGTAATTGGCCAGTTGTTTTTCGGCGGTAACTTTTTCTGTGATGTCCTGACAGGTGCCCATAAAACTGATGCCATTTTCATCCAGGCGCCGGGTGCCCCTGGCTTCAATGTATTTTTCGACGCCGGTTTGGCTGGTAAGACGAAATTGAACAACCTCGGTAATACCGGTGGCAACCGTATTCTCCCGGGCTTTCATTATAATAGGTTTATCGTCTTCATGTACAAACTGCATAAATGT
Source organism: Niastella soli (assembly GCF_017742245.1). Classification (GTDB taxonomy): domain Bacteria; phylum Bacteroidota; class Bacteroidia; order Chitinophagales; family Chitinophagaceae; genus Niastella; species Niastella soli. Next base: position 43,310 of record NZ_JAGHKO010000024.1, on the reverse strand, counting down.
CTTAAAAGACAAGATCGTGTCCAGGTCCAGATCGAGAATCTGATACAATTCATCGGAGCAGGATATCATCTCTCCTTCTGGGCCTAATTCCCAACTGCCTATTTTAGAAATGCGCTGAGCTTCGGCCAGTTGATGCTGACTATTGCGGAGGTTTTGTTCTGCCAACACTTTCTCCCGCCGTTCGTTCGCTTCTTTGATAGCCCGTTTTATTTTGGGGATCACGGTGAACAGTTTGTCTTTTATGCTATAGTCAGTCACACCATTCCTGATAAGCTCTACGGCGTTTTCTTCTCCAATGGTGCCTGAGACAATGATGAAAGGCACATCCGGGCAGATCTGTTGTTTGAAGTGAAAGGCAGAAATGCCATCAAACCCCGGCAATGAATAATCGGACAGAATAACATCCGGCTCAAAACTGTTCAATGCAGCAATGAACCCTTCTTTTGTACCCACAATGCGGGGGTCAAAATCCAATTCACCTTTTTTTAATTCATACAACAGTAATTCAAGATCGTTCTCATCGTGTTCGAGGATCAGCAATTTAATTGGTTTCACAGTAGCCATAACTTAAGATTGATAGGGTTGATTTAATATTAACCAGTAAAGGCCCATGGTGCTTACGGCCTTTACATAACCTTCAAATTCTACGGGTTTTACGATATAACTGTTTACACCGAGCGCATAACTTTCCATAATGTCCTTTTCTTCTTTTGAAGAAGTGAGCAATACTACCGGGATCATGCTGGTACGGTCGTCTGATTTCAGTTTCCGGATCACATCCAGCCCATCTACCTTAGGCATTTTCAGGTCAAGAATGATCAGCCGGGGCTGATTGGCAACACTACGGCCCATATAGGGGCCGTCACAGAAAACATATTGCAATAGTTCTTCACCGTCCTTTACATGGATAAGGGAATTTGACAACCCTTGTTTTGACAAGGCCCGGATGGTCAACTCGGCATCGTTGGCATTGTCTTCACATAGTATTATATCAATTTTACCATGGCTTACATTTTCAATCATAGAAAAAGGGGTTATATTAATTGGTCTTTGGTAATGAAAAATAAAAAGTGGCGCCTTCGCCGGATTTTCCTTCCGCCCACACTTTACCACCGTGTTTCACAATGATCCGTTGTACAATAGCCAGGCCCACACCTGTTCCCTCAAATTCATCGCTGCCATGCAGCCGTTGAAACACCCCGAATAATTTATGCGCATACTGCATATCAAATCCGGCGCCGTTATCTTTTACATAATACACCAGCTCTTCGTCTCTTATTTCAGCACCAATTTCAATATGCGGGATCTCCTTTTTAGCGGAGTATTTTATGGCATTGGAAATAAGGTTTACGAACACCTGTGATAAAAGTGACGGATCGCCCTGTGTACCTGGCAATGGGTGTATGGTGAAAATTATATTTTCCGGTGCGGTTTGCTTTAGTTCGGCAACAATGGGTTCAACCAGTTTATTGAAGTCGATGGGCACCCGGGTAATTTCCTTACGCCCCATGCGGCTAAACGACAGCAGATCATCGATGAGCGTACCCATTTTTGTAGCGTTCTTCCTGATCACATTGAACATGCGGTTGGCCTCTTCGTTTAACGATTGCGCATGATCGTCCTGGATCATTTGGGCATAGCCATTGATACTGCGCAGCGGCGCCCGCAGATCGTGCGATACGGAATAGGAAAATGATTCCAGCTCTTTATTGATCAGCTGCAGCTGGGCGACATTTCTTTCCAGGTTTATGTTCAGCTGTTTTATTTCAAAGTCGGCCTTCTTTTGCCTGGTGATATCGCGGCCATTGGCAAACCAGCAATCCTTTTTCTGAACAATGTTCCAGCTAACAAACCGGTGCTCGCCATTCTTGGTGAACATCAACGTTTCAAATGAAAAGGTGGACTGGTATTCGACGGACAGCTCTTTAATTTTTGACTGGCCTTCCTCTGATAAATATTCCAACAAAGAAGAATTTTTCATTTCCTGGGCCGTATAACCCAGCAAAGAAAAGGCGGCGTTATTTACTTCTTCGAACAAGAGAGTTTCGGCATTTATAATACAAATAAGATCAGCAGAGTTATTAATAAGCAGGGCATAATTTTCAAGCGCCAGGTTCTTTTCCAGCAGTTCCCGTTGCTGGCGGTGTAATTGTAATAACACCGATACTTTGGCTTCGGTGATCTCAGGGTTGAGTGGTTTATACAGGTAATCGATGGCGCCTTCTTCAAACCCTTTCATCACAAACCGGTGATCTTTCAACTCGGCTGTCACAAAAATGATGGGGGTTTCGCTGGTACGTTTGTTTGATTTCAGGATCTGGGCCACCTCAAAGCCATCCATGCCGGGCATTTGCACATCGAGTATGATCAAATCAATTTCCTGGTTCAGGGCCACTTTTAACGCCTCATTTCCATTGGTGGCGCTGATGAGGTTACGACCGGGTTGGCCCAGGATCTGTTCCAGGGCATAGATATTATTGACTTTATCATCTACGATCAATATTTGGTCTTCAGGCTGTTTCAACATACATCTTGATTTTTCATAGTGTTCAACAAAAATTGCCCAATGGCATCCGCATCTAAAACCAGTTGCACATGCCCGGTGCTAATGGCAGCCCGTGGCATTTCAGGATAATCAGCGGTTTCAGGCAGCTGGGCAATGGTTGTGCCGCCCTGCAGGGCGATCTTCTTTATACCATACGAGCCGTCTTTATTGGCCCCGGTCAATATGATAGCTAATAATCTTTGTTTATATACATCAGCCGCCGTTTCAAATAACACATCTATGGAGGGCCGGCTGTAATTGACGGGTGGATCACAGTTTAATGAAAAGGTGCCATCGTTCTCGATCAGCAAGTGATAGTCGGGTGGTGCAAAATAAACGTTACCCGGTTGTATCAATTCCTTTTCATCGGCCTGTTTTATTTTCACCTTGCACTTCTGTTGCAACACTTCCTCCAGTAAGGTGCGTTCATCTTTCGCCCGGTGCTGCACCACTATTATCGGTATATTGAAATTGGCAGGTAATAGTTTTAATATGCGGATCATAATATATAATCCGCCTGCCGAAGCACCGATCACAATGGCATCATACTTTTTTTGGTCAGGGTTCAATTGTTAAGGCCTATTTAGTTCTCATAAATATTTTTTCTCTTTTATCAACTTCTTCAAAACACTTTTGTTTTTCAGAAAACAGCAACGATTCTTTATTCCCCAGTCCTAAAAAGCCAAACGGACAAAGGCTTTCATAAAAAAGGCTGATCACTTTATTTTGGAGGCTCTGGTTAAAATAAATGAGCACATTACGACAAAGGATCAGTTGAAATTCATTGAACGACCTATCCATTGCCAGGTTATGTGCCGAAAAAACTATGTTCTGCCGTAACGATTTATCCCATAATACGGCGTTGTACTTTGCTTTGTAATAATCGGAAAAGGATTTTTTACCACCTGCTTTCAAATAGTTTTCGGTAAAACTTTTCATGTGGGTGATGGAAGAAATGCCATTACGAGCTTTCTGCAAAGCATCCTGGTTAATGTCAGTGGCATAGATTATTGTTCTTTCCAGCAAGCCTTCCTCCCTGAATAATATGGCCATGGAGTACACTTCCTCCCCCGTGCTGCAACCCGCAATCCATATTTTTATGAACGGGTAGGTTGCCAGCCGGTTGATCACATTCTTTCGCAGGCTTTTGTAAAAGAACGGATCCCGGAACATCTCGGTGACATTCACCGTGATCTCCTGAATAAAATGCTCAAAGGCAGTCTCATCTTTCAACACCATCTTACCCAGGTCTTTCAGGCTGTTGATCTTTTTGCCATCCATGAATGCACTAATTCTTCGAATAACAGAAGCTTCTGCATATTCGGTAAAGTCGTACCCATATACAAACCTGACAGATTCCAGGAACTGTCTGTATTCTTCATTAGCGATCATTCATACTGTTTTTGGGTATGCCTACCAGCTGTTCCATTTTCTCCAAAAGCGCTTTCAGGTTAAGGGGTTTGGAAATATAATCTGTGGCCCCTGCCGACAGGCATTTTTCGCGGTCGCCGATCATTGCGTTGGCAGTAACTGCTATAATAGGCAGTTCAACCATTAGCAGATTGTTCCTAATTCTTCTCATTGTTTCATAGCCATCTATACCGGGCATCATAATATCCATTAATACCAATTCAATTTCGTGGTATCGCTGTAACATTTCCAGTGCACCATAGCCATTTCCAGCCGTATAGATCTCCATATCGTGCGTTTCCAGATAACTAACCAGCGCGTATGTATTGCGTACATCATCATCAACGATCAAAATGTGCCTGTGTGCCAATACGGATTCCCCCATGTGATTGTAAGTTTTTAGCTATAGAGCCATACACGCATCAGCGACAGCAGCTGTTCTATGTTCACCGGTTTGGAAACGTAATCGCTCATGCCTGCTTCCAGGCATTTTTCCCGATCACCTTTCATCGCCTTTGCCGTTAATGCAATGATGGGCAGTTTATTAAACTTATGCTTTCTACGGATGGCCATGGTAGCTTCGAACCCGTCCATTTCGGGCATCATGATATCCATGAGAACGATGTCGATATCGGGTTGTTTTTCCAGTGTATCGATGGCTACCTTGCCATTTTCCGCCACCAGGCATTTCATGCCTTCTTCTTCCAGCACATTGGTTAGGGAGTATATGTTGCGCATGTCGTCATCCACGATCAGCGCTTTTTTGTTTTTCAGGATCTCTTCTGTACGGTGGAGTTTACGTATGACCTGCTGCTTTTCGCCGGGCAGCTTCGATTCCACCGCATGCAGGAATAATGCTGTTTCATCTAACAGCCGTTCCTTGGAATCGGAGGTTTTCAACACAACGGTATTGGCCAGTTTTTCCAGCTTCCGCGCTTCCTCCTTGTTCATGTCCTGGCCGGTATATACAATAATGGGGATGTGGTTCAACTGTTCGCTTTTCTTTATCTTCTCCATCAATTCAATGCCGGTCATATCGGGCAGTCCCAGATCAATGATGATACAATCGAACCGTTCATCCTGCATCAGGTTGTATGCTTCCTGGCCCGTATAGGCGGCAAAGGACCTTACATCGCCATTGCCAATAAGCTCCCGGATGGCTTTATTCTGTTGCGGATTGTCTTCCACCACCAGTAGTTTTTTCAGCTTACGGTTTATAAAACCCTGCATACGGTCAATGGCGCCGTGAACGGCTTCGTTGGTAAGCGCAAACGTCACATCATCTTCAATGATCAGGATGGGTTTATCCTGGTCCATGATTGGATGCGGGTCGTTCGCCGTTTGTTTTTGGGCCGATGACACAATCGGTGGTACAACCGGCAATACTGTATTGCCAGCAGGTTTGCGTATTTCTATGTTTCTTTCTCCTTTGGTCACGTTTGCTGTATCAAATTTCAATGGCAGGAACAGTGTAAATGTGCTGCCCTTTCCTTCCTCGCTTTTCAGGTGTATTTCCCCACCCAGGGCGCCGGCCAGTTCCCTGCTTATTGACAGCCCTAAACCGGTACCACCATACTTCCGTTTATTGGAACCGTCTGCCTGTTGGAACGCTTCAAAAATAATACCCTGCTTGCTTTCGGGGATTCCAATACCCGTGTCGCTAACCGAAAACACCACTACCTCGGGCAACTTCCTCAAATTTTCATTGCTCAGGGTGGCGCTGGGTTGTTGCACATCGATCAATACGGATACTTCTCCATCCCGCTCGGTAAATTTGAAGGCATTGGAAAGCAGGTTCCGTAAGATCTGTTCCAGCCGTTGCGGGTCGGTTTGCAGGGCCGACCGGAATTTATCTTCATTCCCCTGGATGCTGAACCCGATGTTCCGACTCTTTGCAACCTCGGTAAATAGTTGTTCCAGGCTGTTGATCAATTCATTTAGCGGTACCTCACTGATCTCAAGCTCTATTTTGCCGGCCTCTACTTTCGACAGGTCGAGTATTTCATTGATAAGCGTTAACAGATCGGAACCGGAATTATAAATATTTGTGGCGTACTCTATATCCTTGGGAGAAAGCGATTTGTTTTTATTCTCTGTAAGTAATTGTGACAGGATCAGGATGCTGTTGAGCGGTGTCCGCAACTCATGCGACATATTGGCCAAAAACTCCGATTTGTATTTACTGGTCGATTCCAGTTCACGGGCCTTGTCCTCCACCTCTATTTTCGCCAGCTCCAGTTTTTCCTTTTGTTCTTCGAGCAAATAGGCCTTTTCTTCCAGTTCTTCATTGGTTTGCTGCAATTCTTCCTGCTGGGCTTTCAACTCAGCCTCTGAGCGTTCCAGCATGGCGGTCTGCATATTCAATTGTTCATTGGTTTGTTTCAATTCTTCCTGTTGTGCTTCCAGTTCTTCCGATTGACGCTGGGTCTCTTCCAACAATTCTTTTTGCAGGGTCCTTGCCTGTGCTGAGTTAATGGCGATGCCGATACTTTCTGAAACGATCTTCAACAGTTGCCTATCGGAGTCAGTAATGGCATGTACCGTTCCAATTTCTAGTACACCCTTTAGGTAACTGTCGAACATAAATGGGTAAACCAGGATATTTTTTGGGGTTACCTTACCCAGGCCGGAGTTTATTTTTATATAATCTTCAGGAATATCAGTAAACAGGATGGGTTTCTTTTCGCTGGCCGCCTGCCCTACCAGGCCCTCCCCTATTTGAATGCTATTGGCATTTTCCTTCCGGAATGAATAAGCATAACTGCCTGCCAGCACCAACTGATCATTCTCTGCTATATAAATGGCGCCTATCTGGGCTTTTAAATAGGGCGTAAGCATATTGACCACCTGTTGGGCAAGCACCGTGACTAATTTATCGCCCCTTAGTATATTGTTCAATGCCGCAGCGCCGGTCAGCACCCAGGTACGCGCCTCATTTTCCTGCGACAGTTTTTGCAGACTTTGCTTCATGTTCTTTAACGCCTTGCTTAACAGATCAGCGTCACTGCGTACTTTAATGACCGGCGAATAATCACCACGGGCTATTGTGTCTGCTACAATGGTATGTTCTTTTGAAACATCCACCAGCCTGTTGAAGGAGGCGGCCAGTTTACCGATCTCATCTTTGGAGGTAACAGGAATGCTAATGGCTGTTTCTCCTAAAACAATGCGATCGGCGGCAGTTTTTATAACCGTTATGGATTTTACAATTGACCGGATCACTAAGATCAGCAATACTACAATAAGCATGATCACCGCAATCACCACGGTCACACTCCTGATGAGGGCAGCTGAAACAGCCGCCAGTCTCTCATCGGCGAGCTGTCTTATCTCCACGGTTGAAAGATCTTCCTGTCCCTTTAATTCATTCAGAAAAGTGGAGGTATTTACCCGCCAGGTATTAACCGGAAGCGTAACCGCTGCACCGGGGTTATTGAAGACCGAATCTATCATGGCCCTTGCCATTATAACTGCGGGATAATTCGTGCGTGAATCATATGCAGCCCGCTGTGCCGGTGTTGTATTTTTATAATACCGGTCGAGCTTTAACTCATATTTACCCTTTAGACTGGCAAACGTGGCAAATTCATTGCCGCGGAACCCTTTATTTAAAATAGTAAGGTGCAGGTGCATCCGCAGCTGCGACAAAAAACCAATTCCGTTCAACAGATAATAATGTGCCTCTGTCAAATTCCTGATCTCGGGGTCCTGTGCGCTGCGATAATTGGCATTCACTTCATCTAATAACTGATTATTTATGCGGGTATACGCATTGGCCATTGTATCCAGATCCAGGTTGAACTGATCTATACCATTACGGATCTGGCCAAGCGTGTTCCCTGTTTCGAACTGTCTGGCTTTCTTTTGTTCTTTGAATAATTGGGAGAGTGCTGCAATGGCTTTATCAGTTTGCATCCGCTGGTCAATCATTTCTGATTTCTCTTCCCTGCCATTGCTGCTCACATAACCGATGGCGTAACCACGTTCTTCCTGCACACTATAAATGATGTCGGCAATTCTTTCAATTTCCAGTACGTAATTATGGACCCGGCGTAAGTTGTTATGTCTGTCAATTTTATCCGATACATCAGTAGCAAGAAAGTACAGCAGGGCCGCCATGGGCACGAGGGAGACAAGTAATAATTTGTTCCTGATAGACAGGTTCTGGATAAACTTCATAGCAATAGTGATTAACAACAGCATTACACTTGTAATTGCTGCGGATATAAATTGCTACTACAGACCTAACCTGTTAATTTTTTTGCTGGTCACTGCCTTTAATATACCAGCGAGCGCCAAATTTTTTATCAGGAATCTTAAAAAATCCGGTGAACTGTCAGGATCTTACGATAAACTTCAAACACGTAACCTGTTGGGCTGGCGAAAATTACGAAAATTATGCAAACCAACTGAATTAATAATTTGTTGTAATATAAACTTATAGAAAGATCGCAAGATGTGTAGACTACAAGCAGGCAAAATAAAAAGGCCTCCCGACGGATCGGGAGGCCTCTCTTTTTCTACATAAACCTAAACTTCAAAAAAAAGTTGAATAGTTTCGCCAGGGTGCATATTAACGCGAATGGTATCGTTACTCGTATTTAATATTTTATTATTTTTTTTAATCCGCACAATTTTGGCTGATTTCGGTCTCCTGATCACGAAAGAACGGTTTTTTGTTGCCAAAATGGTCATTTCGCGCACCTGTCCGTCGTTCCAGGCAGCTGATACTTCCGCTCCGCCCCTTACGCACAATCCGGAAAAATGGCCTTTTTTCCACTCGTGTGGCAAGGCTGGTAACAATTCTATCGTGCTATCCTGACTTTGTATCAGCATTTCTGCTATTCCCGCCGTTCCCCCGAAATTCCCATCGATCTGATAAGGCGGATGGGCACAAAACAGGTTGGCATAAGTGCCGCCACCATTGGTGAAATTCATTTTAGTGCCACGAACCGGGCGCAACAGTCTCTGGAGTATCAGGAACGCATGATCGCCATCGTGTAAACGCGCCCACAGGTTCATTTTCCAGGCCAATGACCAGCCAGTACCTTCATCCCCTCTTCCCACTAAGGTGGCCCGGGCTGCGTTCGCCAGCGCCGGTGTGCCCATATTGATCTCACTCGCGGGATACAGACCCCATAAATGGGATACATGTCGGTGGTGTGGCTCGGCTTCCTGGTATTCTTTCAGCCATTCCATCAGCCTTCCGTCTTTACCTATCTGGTTGGGTGGTAATTGTACGATCGTTTTTTGCAAGGCCTGTTTGAAGTCGGCATCGATGTGCAACTGGTCACATGCATCCGCAGTAGCCGTAAATAAAAAACGTATGATCTGGTTGTCCATTGTTGGGCCTTCGCACACATTGGCCTTTCTTCCATCAGGTAATACAAACGCATTTTCCGGCGAATTGGAAGGTGCCGTTACCAACCACCCTTGCGATGGTTCCTTTACCAGCGTACTGAGATAAAACTCCGCCGACCCTTTTAGGATCGGATACAGCTTACGCAAATACGCCGTATCCTGGGTAAACTCATAATGGTTATAAAGCATCTGGCAAAGCCAGGCTGAGCCGGTATTGAATGAACCCCAGCTATAGTTTTCGCCGGGTGAAGTGAATTGCCAGATGTTGGTTAGCACAAACGAGACCCAGCCCTTAGCCTTATAATAAGCCTGGGCAGTTTTTTCGCCATTCGGTATCATGCGTTTCACCAGCCCAAAGAACGGATCGTTCAACATAGATAGATTCGTTACTTCCAGTGGCCAGTGATTCATTTGAATATTTATATTCAGGTGGTAATCGCCATTCCAGGGTGTTTGTATGGTGTTAGCCCATAAGCCCTGCAGGTTGGGTGGCAATAAACCGGCGCGTGTGCTGCCAATAAGCAAGTACCGGCCGAACTGAAAATACAAGACAGGCAAGCCATTATCGGTTGAGTCGGTCACAAAAGCTTCCAGTCGTTTATCAGTTGGCAAATTGTCTTTGTTGTTACCTTCTATAGTCAGGGAAGCGCGTTGAAACAACTGCTGGTATTTATTAATGTGCGTTGCCCGTTGTGCCGTATAGTTCTTTTGTAACGCCTTTGCCAACAGTTTATCTATTGTAGCTGCATATGCTGGCGCTTTGTAATTGGTGCCGGCCGACAAATAAATAATGGCGGAATTGGCGTTTTTTATTTGAAGGCTGTTGTTGGCGGCGATCACCTGTCCGCCATTAGCCTGTATCTGTAATTTCACTTTGTACAACATCCCTTTGCCATCTGTACCATTGTTTAGTTGCCCAACCATTTGCAGCGTATTTCCTATAGCGCTTGTTTCAAACCGTTCGGGACGGTTGAGGGTGAGTATGCAGTTTATTTTTTGCAGTTGGCTGGCCGATAACCTGATGGCAATTACATCGTCATCAAAACTGGTAAAGTATTCCCGGTTATAGGTAACCTTATTAATGGCGAAGGTGGTGGTGGCAATGGCATTATCGAGCGATAATTCCCGCTTATAATTCACGGGTTGCAAATTGGCGGTGTCAACACCATAATCATAATGAATACCCAGGTTGCCTAAAAGCTGGTAGGAGCCGTATGGCTGATCAGCGCTTTTTGCCCGTGCCGACCCGACTCCTTTACAAATAAAATGACTGGCCATTACTTCCTGTGCTTCTACGTTCTTTCCGGCAAACAACAATTGCTGAATGGTATCGAGGTATTGGTAAGCGCCTGGCAGGTCTGCATCTTGTGGCGCCCCTGACCAGAGCGTAATATCATTTAAAACGATGTGCTCATTTACCAGGCCGCCATCGGGCATGGCTCCTAATCGTCCGTTACCTAATGGAACACTCGCTTCCCAATAGGCAGCCGGTGCATCGTACCAAAGCCGTAATGGATGTTGTTGAGCATGGGCGTTTATAATAAGAAGGGAAAATATCAGTAATGACAAGCAGCGTGGCATCTGGTAAATTTTCGGGAAGATAACAACATGGAGGCAATGGGCAATAGGCAATTTTAGCCTCGCGATTAAATTCAGGCAAAAAGGTAAAAGGCAGAGAGCATCAACGCAGTTTGACAAGCGTTTAAGGAGTTGCTGTGCATAGTTCATCCCGAATTGACGAGTCCTCTCTCTGCCTTCTTCCTTTTCATCAGTAATAGTTCATCTGAAATTGGCGAGTTCCCCATTGCCCTCTAATGCTTGCCCGAAAACAAGACCGCCCCCGTTTAATGTACCCCAACGGTTGCAACCAGGCGGTTTGTTTCCAGAGCAATCTTGATCCTTAGTGTTTCTGTACCTCCAATTAAAAGATGGCTACCCGTATAAAAAGTTTGTCTCCTGTGTTATATTACATTTTATCACATGTAAAGCTACCAGCTTTGTATAACTAACTACCTTTTACTGTTTGTAGTAACCCTGAACATTGATCGTACAAATCGCATCAAAACCGTTTTCCCTTTTTGCAGGTAGCTTTTTTTGACGGCGTGAAATTAGTCGCAGTTGGTAACAGGTATGGTATCAGATTGTCTAAATGAGGGTATCAAAATGTTGCCGGTGAACAAAAACAGTCTATAAAAATGGTATAATTTGTCAATTCTCCCCTTTTTTGGCGTCTGCCTGCCAGGCAGAGGGTAGTTTTCCAAACTCCCCTTTAAAGTATTTTGAGAAGTATTTGGGATTGTTGAACCCCGTTTCATAAGCTACTTCCGCCACCGACATTTTCGATTTAGTTAACAACTGGGCAGCCCGTTGCAACCGAACGCTTCGGATAAATTCTATAGGAGTTTTACCTGTTAAAACGAATAACCGTTTGTATACGGCGGCTCTGCTAAGCAAAAGAGCGCGGCTTAGTTCCTCTACCGAGAAATCTGCATTGGAGATATTCTTCTCTACAATGGTCAATGCTTCCTGCACAAACCTTTCATTCGGGTTCTCCAATTCAACATCCGTAGTTTTTACAGCTATTTGTTTGGCGAACGTTTGTTTCATGGACTGCTGCTGTTGCAACAGGTTCTTTATGCGGCTTACCAGGATCTCAAAATTGAAGGGCTTTGTCATGTAATCGGCAGCGCCGGTCTCAATACCCCGCAATTGCTGCTCTTCACAATTTTGAGCGGTCAATAGAACAACGGGGATATGTCTGGTGCGCTGGTCTAGCCTGATCTTTTTGCACAGCTCCATACCGTTCATTTCAGGCATGTTGATGTCGCTCACCACGATATCGGGATGTACCGACAGTGTTTTCTGCCAGCCCTCCCGCCCATTCACCGCTTCGGCAATATTGAAATATTCACGCAGGTTGTCTTTCAGGTAGAATAAAAAGTCCTCGTTGTCTTCTACCAGCAGAATGGTGAACTCCTTGGCTGAGCTATCTGGATTTATTGGGCTAGCCGGGGCCTGGATAGCTGGGACAATTTCTGATACTGCCGGCATAATAACAGCTGGTGAAATTTCCTTTACCGGTAATAACACCGTAAATGTGGAGCCTTTGCCTTCTGCACTTTCCACACTGATGTTGCCGCCAAGCAGGTTTACGAATTCTTTGGTAATGGCCAAACCTATACCGCTGCCCTGGTTCATCAGCGTGCCCGGGATCTCATGTTGAAAGAACCGTTCAAATATCTTTTCATGCCGGTTAGGCGGTATGCCAATGCCGGTGTCTGTTACTTTTATTTCAAGCCAGGTATTCCCTGCCTTCTTCAATGATTCTAATGCTACTGCAACAGTGCCGTTCTCGGAGGTGAATTTAAATGCGTTGGAAAGCAGGTTGAAAATGATCCGTTCCAGTTTATCGTGGTCGAACAGGGTGTGCAGGTTGTTCAATGCGGTTGTAAAAGAAAACCGGATCTGTTTCTTTTCAGCAATATCGGTAAACGAGCCCGCCGATTCCTGGATGAATTGAATGATATCGCCTTCAGTGGCGTGTAATTTCAATTCATGTACTTCCATTTTACGGAAATCGAGTAATTGATTTACCAGGTTCAGCAAGCGCCGGGCATTTCGATGGATAAGCAGGTATTGCGTGCGTTGCGCCGTGCCCCCGGCCGATTTTATCATGCCTTCCAGCGGCGTAAGTATGAGGGAAAGCGGTGTACGAAACTCATGGCTCACATTGGTGAAAAAGCGGGTCTTCATCAGATCCAGCTCACGCATGCGACTTGCTTCCTTTCGTTCCTGTTCCAAAGCAAAACGCATCCTTGCTTTTTGAATAACATTGCGACGTGCAAAATACAAAAGGGTCAGTGCTATTAAAACATACAACACATAAGCCAGCGGTGACAACCAGAAGGGCGGCAATACTATAATACTCACGGCAACCGCCTGATCATTCCATGTTCCCCGTTCATCTGAAGCCTTTACGTAGAAAGTATATTTTCCCGGATCAAGGTTGGTATAAGTGGCCCTGCGGGTATTGCCATCGGTATACAACCAGTTATTGTTAAACCCCTTCAGCCGATAGGCATACCTGGTCTTATGATTATTGATATAACCCAGGGCTGCAAATTCAATGGAGAAAATATTTTCATCGTATCGCAGGGTAATGGCATCTGTTTCCGAAATGGCTTTTTGTAAGATAACGTGGTTACGTACGGTATCGCCCGCTTCAATAGGCTGGTTAAATACCTGCAAACCGGTTAACAGCACCCGCGGCATGGTAGTGTTGATGGCTATCTTCCCCGGATCGAACAGGTTGAACCCATTCGGGCCACCAAAAACAAGCTCTCCACGTCTGGTTTTTAAAGCAGCATTTTCATTGAACGCTACGCCCTGCAACCCATCGAACCGGTCGTAGTTGATACAGCTGACACGGATCCCTTCCTGTTGCGACTGGGAATAGCTTACCCGGCTGATGCCATTGAGGGTACTCACCCACAGGTTATGGGCATTGTCTTCCAGTATATTCAAAATGGTATTATCGGGAAGGCCATCTTCTTTTCTGAAAGCCTGGAAACTGTTGTGTTGCGGGTCGTATACATTCAATCCATCGCGGGTACCCACCCAGGTGTTCCCACGGCTGTCGTTGTAAATGGAAATGATGTTATCGTTGCTGAGCTTTGTTTCGCGCCCCAGTAATTGGGTAAAGACGCCGGTTTGTTTATTCCTTACATCAATGCCATAAGAAGTACCAACCCATAAATTTCCTTTCTTGTCTTCGGTTATAGAAGAAATATAACCCGTATGCACGGAGTTTGGCGCCAGGGGTTTGTAATGGATAAACTGGTTTTTGACGCGATCATATTTTTCAAGGCCAGCCTCCAGGGTACCGATCCAGAGATCATTATTACTGTCTTCGTATATTTCCCAAACCCGGTTATCACTGAGGCTTAAACTGTCATTGGCCGCATGGCGGTGATGGGTAAAGGTGTTGCCATCGTAACTATCAAGACCGCCAAAGTAAGTACCAATCCATAATGTATTGGTATGGTCAATAAAAAGACTTACAATTACATCGTTGCAAAGACTGTTGTTATTGGCCGGGTTATGGCGGAATTGTTTATAGGAATGCGCATCCCGGTCAAAATATACCAGGCCGCCGCCATTGGTGCCTATCCAAAGATTGCCTTTGCCATCTTCCACAAACTCGTTCACGTCATTATAAGGCAAACTGGTTTTATTGGCTTCATCGTGGTGATAAAATGGAAACTGAATAATGCCTTCGTGGTAATAATTGATCCCCTGTTTAAAGGTACCCACCCAAACAATCCCCTGGTCATCCTTGTACAATTCTGTCAGACTGTTCTGGGCCAGGCTGGTATTATCGTTTGGTTTATTTTGAAGTACCTGTACCGTGTACCCTTTTTTGTTCAGGATATTAAGACCGCCATGGTCGGTGGCAATCCATAATAAGCCCTTATTATCTTCCACCACACTCATTATGATATTACTACTGAGTATGGCAATGCCTTCACTGTTGGCTATTTGCTGCAGGGTATTCTTTTTGGTATTGATCTGATACAGGCCATTGACAAGACCGCTGCCAAAAACCCATAACTCGTCCTGCGAATCAATATACAGCCGGTATAATAAAGAAGAGGTACCTTGTTTTTGTTGCAGGATGCCGGAATTGCTGATCAGCTTTTTTGAAGATGCCTCATATTGTTCTATCAATCCATTGCAATAGACTACCCAGACATTGTTTTTTGAATCTGTTTTTACATCGGCAATGATATTGATCCCGGTCGTTTGTATTTTTGTTAGCTGCAATACCGGTTTATTGTTCTCATAATAATATACACCCAGGTCGCGATACACAAACAAAAACCCATTCCCCGCCGGAAGCACATCTGTTAATCCATAAGCAGGCAGCTTGCGTTCCTGCAAATATTTGTCAACCTGACGGTTAAACTTTTCCGTGGCAGGGTCATAGATATTAAAACCGGTGCGGGTAGCTATCCATAATTTATTATCGGGACCAGTTGCAATTTTTGCAATATAATCGTCGCAGAGGGAGGTGGTATCTTTTATACTATGGCGGAAGATCTTGAAGTTGTAACCATCAAAACGGTTCAATCCGCTCATGGTACCAAACCAAATAAACCCCTTTTTGCCTTTGTAAATGCAGTTGATCTGGTTATTTGAAAGGCCCTGGTTAAAATCAAGATGTGCAAAATGCCATGCTGTGGGCTGCCGCGCAGAAAGCAGCAATACCAAACACATACAGACAGGAAGTAAAACCAGGGTTTTGGTCAAAGATTTCAAAGCAGACGACATACCAGTAGCAAGTATACTAAAAGAACACCGGCATTAAAAGCATTTAGCTGGTTATATTTTTTGACGGCCCTGCTGCAAAAAAAATGCAATATTCTTACTATTATTGCTGACCATTAAAATACCATGAAGCCAATCTTATTTACCCTGTTAACCATTGTCCTGTTATCAGGTTGCCATTCAAGCGGACAGGAGGAAGACCCTGCCGTTATGGCTCCTATTACCCCGGCCATCAAGTATAAAGAAGTCGATTATTTTCTGCACGACACCACGCTGTTTACCGAAGGACTGTTACTACACGACGGACAATTATATGAAAGCACAGGTTCGCCCGACAAAGGCAGAAAATCGCTTATTGGAATAAATGACCTGAAAACAGGCAGCTTTATAAAAAAGGTAGCGCTTCCCGAAGACAGCTTGTTCGGTGAAGGGATTGTGTTTTTCAAAGACAAGCTATACCAGCTTACTTATAAAAATCACCTTGGATTTATCTATGACGCAAAGTCTTTCAAAAAGATAGGGCAATTCCCCATTCAAAAAGAAGGCTGGGGATTAACAACAGATGGCGCCAGTATGATCATGAGCGATGGCACCGACACGTTGAACTATATAAACAACGATAATTTCAGCATTTATAAAAAGCTAGCGGTAACCGAAAATGGCGCCAAACGCGACAGTTTAAATGAACTGGAATATATCAAAGGATATATCTATGCCAATATCTGGCAAACCAATAACATCGTAAAGATCGATCCCGCCGATGGAAAAGTGGTTGCCAGGCTTGACCTGAGCCCACTCGCATTCAAAGCGGCCCTGACCAACGCTGCGGGTGATGTGCTGAATGGCATTGCATACGACTCCACTACCGATTATATCTATGTGACCGGAAAGCTGTGGCCGCATATACATCAGTTAAAACTTACACAACCAGGGGAAGCTAAGCAGGAATAGGCACCTTATCGCCCAGGAATTTTGGCTTTTTACCAAACCAGTAATCGACAAACACTTTTACGCGGGCCAGTTTTTCCCGGATCTGTACCCGAATACCCTGGCGGGCCTGAACATCCGCAGCATTGAATGCAACAGCAGAGATCCCTTCTTTACTGGCCATATACAACGCGCGTTCGTTATGGAACTGTTGAGAAATAATGGTCACCGAGTCCTGACTGAAGATCTCTTTTAACCGCACCATGGAATCAAAGGTCCTGAATCCTGCATAATCCAGAAAAATAGCAGCAGAATCAATTCCGGCAGCCATCAGATCGGCACGCATGTCCTCGGGTTCACTGTATTCCTTTCTACTGTTATCGCCACTGATAATAAGGTATTTTATTTTACCGGCTTTCAGCAGGCTGGCCGCCGCCTCTATCCGATACGTATAATACAGATTGGGATAACCTGTGGGGAGATGTTTTGAAGTGCCAAGCAAGAGTCCCACCTTATTGTAAGGGATAGACTGTACGTTGTTATATAGCTTTCCTTTGGCCGTATTGTTGATAATATTATTACACCAAATAACAGCTATAGTACAAATGGGTATCAAGCCTAAGAGGCTGTATAAAAGGACCTTTTTACGCATAAGGGTTAAAATAGCAAAGTTAAAAATAGAAAAAAATCATAACAGTATCCTTGCTATTAATAGCATCATATTAAGATCAGTCTTTACGTATGTGGGTAATGGCATTAAAATCAGATTATAAAGCATTTGACAGAGAACATTTTCTGAGGCTTTTCCTGTTTTTTTGTAGACTTTTTTACCCGAGACCCTGTGGAATGTGGATTGCACGGAAATATACTAAGTTAATCTATGGGATGCATGTATACATACTTTGCATGCAAGGGAATCCAGCAACAAATAATAAAATTTTATTACTAATACAGGAAAGTTAATATGACTCAGCCCCGTAGTTTTTTGCTTGTCGATGACGACATTGACGACATTATTATTTTTCAGGAAACCCTGAAGAAAGTAGATGACAAAATAGGGTTCTTCTACGTTAACAATGGCAAAGACGCCTTTGATCTGCTTATTGAAAACAACCCCAATTTACCAAGTCTTATCTTTCTGGACATCAATATGCCCCGCATGGATGGCAAAGAATGTTTGAAGCTGCTGAAACAGGACTCAAGGCTGAAACATATTCCGGTGCTCATGTACACTACCTCTTCCCAATCGGCCGATATTGAAGATACTATGATGCATGGCGCCTTGGCCTTTATAACCAAGCCCTGGGGCGTTAATGAATTAAAAAAGCTACTATCAGCCATTGCGCACTCACCCATTTCAAAACTTCCGCAAACCTTGCAATCGTTAGAAAAAGAAATAAGCTGTTTTATAGTTTGTTAACACTATGATTCTTATCGTTGATGACAAATACGAAAATCTGTTTTCGTTAAAAACACTGTTGCAATTATATGCTTACGAAACCGATACGGCAGCCTCTGGCGAGGAAGCGCTCAAAAAGATCTTAAAGAACGAGTATTCCGTAATAATACTCGATGTGCAAATGCCCGGTATGGACGGTTACGAAGTGGCAGAGGCCATCTCGGGTTTGAATAAGACCAGGGACATTCCCATTATATTCCTGTCAGCAGTCAATATTGACAAACGTTTTATTGCCAAAGGATATGATTCAGGCGGGGTCGACTATATCACCAAACCATTCGACAACGATCTGCTGTTATTGAAAGTAAGGACTTTTTACCGCCTGTACCAACAACGAAAGGAATTGAAAATGGTGGAAGACGCATTGCGGCATGAGATTGAAATGCGTAAGAGATCACAACAGGAAATAGAACAGATCAACTCATTGCTTGAATTCAAAGTAGAAGAAAGAACGCGGGACCTTACACAATTGAATAAAGACCTTGAAAACCGCAATGCAGAACTGGCGCAATATGCCTATCTGGCCTCGCACGACCTGCAGGAACCACTTCGCAAAATAATCACCTTTATAAAGATCATTGACGAAAAATACCTGGCAGGTATCCCGGAAGCAAAAGAGGAAATGACCAAAGTGATCACTTCCTCTGAAAGAATGCGCAACCTGATCAATGCCCTGCTGAGCTATTCAAAGCTGTCATCAGTCTCGTATTACACATTGGTAAACTTAAATGATGTTATCAAAGATGCATTGGCCGACCTGGAATTACCGATAAAAGAAAAAAAAGCCCGTATCCTGGTAAGTACCCTGCCCGAAGTAGAAGCCATATCCGCACAAATGCGGCAACTATTTCAGAACTTATTGAGCAATGCCCTGAAGTTTTCCAAGACCACCACACAACCGGAAATAAAAATAACCAGCGAGCCGGTCAATGAACTGTCGCTGGATGCGCCATCGGTAAATACCGGCAATTATATACGCATACATGTGCGCGACAATGGGATTGGGCTCGACGAATCATACATAGATAAAATATTTGTGATCTTTCAACGGTTACATGGTAAAACACAGTATGAAGGAACAGGCATTGGCCTGGCCATTGTAAAAAAGATAGTTGAAAAACACAATGGGCTCATCGGGGTGAAAAGCCATGAAGGTGAAGGCGCCACTTTTACCATTGTACTTCCGCTAAAGCAAAACAATAACACGAATTAACATTAATCTATAAAATAGTATTTTAAGATGAATGCTTTCAAACGCAACCTCATCATTGGTTATGGCATTTCGTTATTACTGCTGATTGTAAGCGCCGTAGCGTCGTATATCAGTATCAACAACCTGCTTAGCAGTGCCCAATGGGTGAATCATACAAATGAGGTGGGCAAAAAAGTAAATGGTGTGCTCTCAGTGCTGGTTGATGCCGAAACTGCACAACGTGGGTACCTGCTTACAAGCCGCGACGAATTTCTTGCGCCCTTCAATGGCGCCAGGCAAAAAACCGATAACCTGCTGAACGAATTAAAAGCCTTTACAACCGATAACATCATTCAACAACAGGATTGTGATCTGCTGCGGGAACAAACCACTGCCCGGCTGAACTTCCTGAATGAAACAATACAAAAAAAGCGCAATGGTGATCTCATCCCCGATAGTCTGCTGATCGTTGGTAAAGAACAAATGGACAGCGTACGTATCATTGTTGACCGGATGCGTGACAGAGAAGAAGGACTGCTGAAGATCAGAACGCAAACCATGAACCGGTTTTCTACCAGTACCCCTACCCTAATTATTATCGCCTGTATATTGGGCATCCTGGTGACCATTATTTCATTTATCAGGGTGTTAAGCGATCATGAAAAAAGGGCCGCCTTACAAAAGACCTTACAGGAAAAAGATGAACAAATTTCGAAAAGACTGGACCTGATCGACGATGTGGCCACGGAGATCTCAGGTGGTAATTATGCCATTAAAGTGGAAGATACCGGCAGTGACTCGCTCGCCAGCATAGCCGTTTCATTAAACAGAATGACAGACTCGCTGCATACCTCTTTTTCCAAACTAAAAGACCAGCAGTGGCTACAGACCGGTATTGCGCAGTTGAACGAGATCATGATCGGCAAAAAAGAAATGGAGCTGCTCACCTATGACGTAATAGAATTTATAACCAACTATACCGGTTCTGCCCAGGGCGCTATCTACCTGCGAACAGATGAAGACCTCATTCACCTGGCAACCGGTGTTGCCATCAACAATAAAGCCGCCAAAACCGACATTTCCTTTGGTGAAGGTATCGCAGGCCGGTGTGCGCAATCAGGGCACGTGGTCCATCTGGAGAACATTCCTGAAACACAGATCACCATCGAGTATACAGGCGGTTCCATAAAACCCGCCAGCATCCTGGCCATTCCCATTTTTTATGAAGGGCGGTTAAAAGGGGTACTGGAAATTAGTTCGGTACAACCCTTCACCCCTATTATGCTGGATTATATGCGGGAAGCGGGTTATAATATTGGACTGGCTGTTCACAGTGCGCGCGAACACCAACGCCTGCAGGAACTGCTGACTGAAACACAAGCCCAATCTGAAGAATTGCAGGCCCAGCATACTGAACTGGAAAACATCAATGCCGAGCTGGAAGCACAGGCCGAACGTTTGCAAACCAGCGAAGAGGAACTGCGGGTTCAGCAGGAAGAACTGCAACATGCCAACCAGGAACTGGAAGAACGCAGCCGGATGCTGGAAGAAAAGAATGAAATGATCGTAGAGCGCAACCTGGAAATACAGGCGCGGGCCGAAGAACTGGCCATGAGCACCAAATACAAATCGGAGTTCCTGGCCAATATGAGCCACGAACTGCGCACCCCACTTAATTCCATTTTGCTTTTATCACGCCTGCTCAATGAGAACCACACGAATAATTTAACCAGCGACCAAATAGAATATGCCAACGTAATTCAAACATCCGGCAAAGGACTGTTGACATTGATCGATGAAATACTCGACCTCTCCAAGATTGAGGCCGGTAAAATGGAACTGGAATATACGGATGTGCGCATCCCCGAGATCGTAAATGAATTACAGGCACTGTTCTCGCCCCTGGCACAGGAAAAAGGCATTGCCTTTACAGTTGAAGAAGAGCAGGATGTTCCGCTTACCATCGAGACGGACAGATTGCGGTTAAACCAGATCTTACGCAACCTGATCTCGAATGCCATCAAGTTCACCAAAAGAGGATCGGTAGCGCTAAGTATAAAAAAGAAAGGGACCGAGTGCCAGTTTTCTGTGAAGGATACCGGTATAGGCATTTCAAAAGAAAAACAGGGCATCATCTTTGAAGCCTTTCAACAGGCCGATGGCAGTACCCGCCGGCAATTTGGCGGAACCGGGTTGGGACTAAGCATCAGTCAGAAGCTGGCCAATTTACTGAACGGTGAGATCGTATTGACCAGTGTAGAAGGCGAAGGCAGTGTATTTACGCTGACCCTTCCCATTACAAAGATCACTACAGCGCCTAAAACGCCATTGCCTGTTACCCAAACAGCACAACGGGAACCCATTGAAAAGCCAGCAACCCTGGTCAGCACCGGCGACAACCAATACATCTCCCCGGTTATTCCCTCACCGATTGAGGATGACCGTGCTTCCATAGCCAATGGCGATAAATCGATCCTGATAGTGGAAGACGATACGGTATTTGCCCGTTCGCTGCTCGATTATACCCGCGCGAAGGGATATAAGGGTATTGTGGCAGTCCGTGGTGACGAGGGCATTGCCCTGGCCAAACAATATATACCTGTGGGCATTTTACTTGACGTGCAATTGCCTGTAATGAGTGGGTGGCAGGTAATGGATGAACTGAAATCAAACAATAACACCCGGCACATCCCGGTGCATATGATGTCGGCCTACCAGGTTAAAACCAGGAGCCTGTCAAAAGGTGCGGTTGATTTTATCAATAAACCCGTGCCCTTTGATAAACTGGGAGAAATGTTCTCAAAGATTGAGAACGCCTTGAACCGTCATCCCAAAAAAGTATTGATAGTGGAAGAAAACACCCAACACGCCAAAGCACTGGCATACTTCCTCAGCAATTACAATGTTGCTTCTGAAATTGAGAACACCGTGGAAGAAGGCATTCAATCACTCACCCAGAAAGAAATAGACTGTGTTATACTCGACATGGGAATACCGGCACAACGCTCGTACGACACGCTGGACGAAGTGAAAAAAACACCCGGGTTGGAAGACATTCCCATTATCGTATTCACCGGTAAGAACCTGTCGCAAAGCGAGGAAGTAAAGATCAGGCAATATGCCGATTCCATTGTTGTAAAAACGGCCCACTCCTATCAACGCATACTCGATGAAGTATCGTTGTTCCTTCACCTCGTAGAAGAAAATCAGCAGGATGCCCGCGCCTTCCGCCGTAACCGCAAAGTGGAAACAGGCGAAGTACTAAAAGGCAAAACCGTGCTGATCGTGGACGATGACGTACGCAACATTTTCTCGCTCTCCAAATCACTGGAAAGTTATGGCATGCAAACTATTTCAGCTATCGATGGCAAAGAGGCGTTGAAGCAACTGGAAGGCGATGCAAAAATTGATATGGTCTTAATGGATATGATGATGCCCGAACTGGATGGTTATGAAACAACCAGGCAGTTGCGAAAAATGCCCAGGTACCGAAGCCTGCCTGTGATTGCCGTTACCGCAAAAGCCATGACCGGCGACCGGGAAAAATGTATTGCAGCAGGTGCCTCCGATTATATTACCAAACCAGTTGATGTTGATCAGTTGATCTCGCTGTTGCGCGTGTGGTTGTATCAATAAACAAAATAAATTATGATCAAGGAGGATGAACTGGACCTGTTAATAACTGAATTGTTTGAAAAATACGGGTACGATTTCAGCAATTACGCCCGGGCCTCTTTTAAAAGAAGAGTGAACCGGGTAATGGTAATAGACCGGTTCCCCAGTTTTGCCGAACTTTTATATAAAGTAAGGACCGATGCCTCTTATTGCAACCATATAGTACAGGAGTTAACGGTGAATGTTACGGAAATGTTCAGGGACCCTACCCTGTTTAAGACCCTCCGGGAACAAATATTGCCCGTAGTGGCCACGCATCCGTTCATCCGCATCTGGCATGCAGGCTGCTCCACCGGGGAGGAAGTGTATTCCATGGCCATTTTGCTGGAAGAAGCCAATTTATTACACAAATCCCGGTTATATGCAACCGATCTTAATCCGACTGTAATAGAAAATATAAAACGGGGTATATTCCCGCTGGCACAAATGAAACAATATTCTGAAAATTACATTGCCAGTGGCGGCAAAAAAGACTTCTCAGATTATTATACCGCCAAATACGAATGGGCCAAATTTCACGACCGGCTGAAGGAAAAAATGGTAGTAGCTACACACAACCTGGTATCTGACAGATCGTTCAATGAGTTTCAACTCATCCTGTGTCGCAACGTACTTATCTATTTCGACAAAACGCTTCAGGATAAAGTATATAATTTATTCGACAGCAGCCTGGAAAAACTGGGATTTCTAATTTTGGGCTCAAAAGAAAACCTGCGATTTTCAACGGTGGCCCCCAATTACACCCAATGGGCACCCAAAGAAAAGATATGGAGAAAAACGAACGCCGCAGCAAGCTATAAACCGTAATATAGCAGACAACATTGCAGCACCAGCCCAAATTCCTGCTGCCACCATTCATTTTATAACCTCACCGCTCCACTCATAGAAAGAATTCTCAATATATTGTTTACTGGGAAGAAATGCCGTAACATTGGGGCCAATTCGAGGAAATCATGTATAAAATATTGCTATCTGTTTTTTTGATTGCCCTGGTAGCCTGTAAACAAAAAACACCTGCCAGCGACAAAATAAACACCAACATACAGAATACAAAAACTACCAAACACGTCAATATTCCCGGTACCCGATTGTATATGGTCCCTCCGGCGAATTACACCGTATCCCAAACGCCGGCCGGTTTGCGAAAAGGAGAAACTGCCGGGATCACGGTCACCGATCTGGTAAACGGAAACTATTATACCAATGCGGCCAGCTTTAACAAAGCCGGGTTTGTACAACGCGGAATAAAAACATTCGAGTTTCAGGAAATAAAAGTAAACGGATATCCTGCCAAATACGTTTCCCTACAGGGCGATGCCAATGCCCGCATGTACTGGCTGGTGTTTGGCGACAGCAGTTTCTCCACCATGGTCATGGGCGTTTATCCTGTCGGAGATCTAACTTCAGGAAAAGAAATACTGAGTGCACTGAACACGATCTATTATGACAAAAACGAAAAGATAGATCCATTTGCAGCAGCAGCCTTTTCCCTCGACGATAGTCAATCAAAATTCAAATTCTTCCAGTTCTCTACCAATATGTACGTATATACCGTAGGAGGCATGGATAATAAGAATGATCCGGACGCCCCGTTTTTAGTGCTCACACAAATGCCGATTGAAAAAGGCATGAATGCCAAAAATGTGGGCGATATGATGCTGAGCAAACTGGAAGGCTATGGGCTCACGCATACACAAATAAAAAATGCCTCGTCGGAAAGGATCAATGGCTATGATGCCTACGAAGCAGAAGTACATGGTCAAATGCACGACAAAAACAGCATTATGTATCAGTGCGTAATTGCCAATGGCGATAATGTTATCAGTATGCAGGGCGTTGCCAAAGATAACTTCGATAAAAACATAGCCGACTTTAAAAGCCTGGCACATACCATCAAGATCAAATAATTGAACAATGGAAACTACCATCCTCTACAGACCTGTAGGCCCCCAGGAATTGGTTTTAATAGAACAGTCGGGCTGGAAAAGATTTCCTCCACGCCTCCCCGAACAACCTATTTTTTATCCGGTAATGAATGAAGCCTATGCCATTCAAATTGCGAGAGACTGGAATGTACCAGCTTCAGGCTCCGGTTTTGTGACCAAATTCGCCGTTAACACCAACTACGTAAGCAAGTTCGATATTCAAAATGTGGGTGGTGAAATTCATAATGAACTGTGGGTGCCTGCTGAAGAGCTGGAAGAATTCAATGATAACATTGTTGGCGTGATTGAGGTGACAAAAGAGTTTAGATAGTACCATTTGAATACTATTTTATGGCCGGGCCTGCACTCGCAATAGGAATGATCTTAATTGGAGCGTTTTTCCTGTTTCTCCTGAGTATGCTATACCTGATCGTGAGATATAGAAAACGCCTGATGATCTCCATTCCTTTGTCCGTTTTGTTTTTGGGACTTTTGATATGGGCAATAGCCAGCTTCATGAACAGGAATTCAGTCCCGGAACATGTGGCACAGCGATTTTTGGGCGATTACAGACTGATCAACCTGGATAGACAGCCTTGTAATAACTGCCTTGTTCATTTAAACAGCAATTACCAGTACGACATCATCAATAATGGCATAACAGTAGGTCATGGAAAATGGCGGATTGAATCGGCTATTGATCTGCCGGACTATTTTCTTTGGATTGAAAATGGTCCGGGTGGTGTGATCTGGGAGCACGAAAGAAAAATTGATCACATTAACATCAATTTCCTGATCAATACGCATTCAACGCCACCTCCTGCCTCCCCTGTCTTACTACTTCTGCCAACGTGGAGTTGTCAATGAATTCAAAGCCCCCCACTTCGCGTAAGCATGCAAAAAAACGCTCTAATGACTGCCATAACGAAAACTGGCTGAGCTCCCAGCTATGACCCCATAAATGAAAATAATGGTCTTGCTGTTGGGTAAGTGACATGGAATACAAATAATTGAGAAAGTTCCTGCTCATGGTTTCCCAGTTAGCATCGAATAAGCGCCACGCGGAGATATAGCTTACGAATTTCATGCGCTTCACATTATTCTTCAAATACGAGATATTGGAATGATTATACACCTGACAGGTAGTAGGCAGAATTACAAAATCACGTACTTTCTTTACACTGCCCATTGAATGGGTAAGCATTTCCACAGTTCGCATGGAAGTAAATCCGGCTTCGCGTTGCAGTGAGACATGGTCTTTGTTAAATCGCCCTACTGGCGGACAAAAAGAGCGAATAGCTTTGCCGGTTACATCTTCCAGCCAATGTTTACAATCGAAAATTTCGTTTCGGGCTTGCTTGTACGAGACCTTTGTTAAAATGGGATGGGTCATGGTATGTCCACCCACTTCAATAAAACTGGAAAGCGTACGGATCTCATTTTCAGCCAGGCTTGCAGAACACCACTCACAGGAGCGGGGAATATAAAACGTCGCTTTCACATTAAATTTGGCAAGCAATTCTGCGAGGCGCAGATCGGCCACATGGCCATCGTCGAATGAACAGGTAAAATAGATTTTTCCCACTTGGTTTGGATTAAATGACTGTTGATGATTATATACTATATATAGCATAAACCAGACCCAGTCATTTAGTCAACAAAATGGCGAATGATGGTGGCACATCATCAATATACGGAAAGGGTGAGTCATCCGCCAGCCGGCGGATGGCCTCCCTGCTTATTTAAAACGATTCATCTACCAGTTCTTTATTGATACCGGCACCTGCCATCCCTCCCCCTGCTACAGCCAGCGAAACAGCCCGCATCATGACCGTATTATCTCCTGCCGCATACACACCCGCAACGTTGGTGCGCCCCAGCATATCAACAGCTATATAACCCTGTTCGGTCAATGCACATCCTAATTGTAAGGGGATATCGCAATGCTGCACAAACGGGATCTTCGCATACATCGCTTTTAACGGAACAGCGGAACCGTCTTTCAACAGCACCCGTTGCAGGATACCATTGCTGTGTTCAAAACCGGCAATCTCCGTCTCTACCACTTCAATATTTCGAGTGTGCAGTTTTTCCCGTTGCTCTGATGATAAAGTTGACTGACCATTTGTAAAAAGAGTAAGATCTTTCGTCAGGTTATTGATCAGCTTGCTAAATTCAAATGCAATATCGCCATTGCTCATAATACCTGTTTTCTCCTGCTTTACTTCATATCCATGACAGTAAGGGCAATGGATAACCGTAATACCCCAGCATTCGGCAAAACCGGGAATAGCCGGCATCATGTCTTTTACACCGGTAGCAAATAACAATTTGCGGGCAGAAAAGACCATCCCGTCTTTTGTAGCCAGCTCAAAACCATCCTCCTTTTTGGTGGCCGACACCGCGATGCCCTGCTGAATGCTTACAGTTTCGTATTTCAACACCTGCTCCCTGGCTTTATTGGCAATGGCACCCGGCGTTTCTCCATCATGGGTAATGAAATTATGAGAATGCGGGGTTTGCCGGTTACAGGGTAAGCCGCTGTCGATAATAAGCACCTTTCTTAATGACCTGCCCAGGGACATGGCGGCTGATAAACCCGCATAACTTCCCCCTACGATGATCACATCGTACCTGTTATTTCCTGCCATTGAATTGACTTTTAATTAGTGTGGCACAAATGTAGGGAATGTTTTACATTTTGCAACGATGTTGCAAGGGGTGTCTTAAAACCGGACAACTGATTGTATCAATAACGTACAGGTTTATTTAGCCTAATTTTGTAATGTATTACTTTTCAATAATATGTTACCTGGCACTCTATTAGGAACGTTTCGTACAGGGTTTGATAGTTCTCCATCTTATAACAATATAAACGCGTTGCCATGCTGCACAACCAACTGCTTGTATTGTTCCGGAATGCCTTGAGAAACAAAAGATACAGCTTCCTCAATATTTTTGGTTTGGCTATCGGGATCGCCTGTGCCTGCTTTATTTTTTTATGGGTGGAGCATGAGTTGTCCTTTAACCATAATTTTAAAAAAAGGAATTCCCTCTTCACCATCAAGCTAACGACAGTTGGTGAAAATCCTACTATCGAGGATTGTCCGATGCCGTTGCCAGAGGAGATCAAAAGAACTATTCCGGGCATAAAGAATACAGCCCGTTTCAGTTGGGAATTGAAACAGCTTTTTATATTAGGTGACAGGAGCTTTAATATCTCCGGCCGGTATATTGATCCGGCTATCCTTTCCATGTTGGACCTTACTTTTATTTATGGCACGCATCCATCCATACAATCACCGGAGGATATCGTTATCAGCGAATCAATGAGCAGGACTTTATTTGCCAATGATAACCCAGTGGGGAAAATACTGACAACAAAAAGTGAATCAATTTTCAGCAGAGATGGGAATTATCTCATAACAGGGGTCTATAAAGATCTGCCCGTCAATTGTTCTTATCATTTTAACTGGATCTCGTCCTATACCTTCTTTGAAAATCTGGCGCCTCCTGAGCTGAATAAATGGAACTTTTTCACGGAGACTTTATTGGAAACGGAACCGTTAACAGACATTGCCCATATTAATAAACAACTGAAGCATTATATGGCGAAAAAAGTGGAAGGTTCCACGTTACAAACCTTTCTTTTCTCCATGAACGACTGGAATTTATATAGCCGCTTCACTGATGGAAAACCGGATGGCGGAAAAATTCAATACATTTATTTATTTTCCATAATCGCCTTCCTCATACTTGTGATCGCGTGTATCAATTTTATGAATCTCTCCACGGCACAGTCAGAAAAGAGGGCCAAAGAAGTGGGTGTTCGAAAAGTATCTGGCGCCGGCAGGCTTGCACTGATCCGGCAGTTTATTGGTGAATCATTAGTCATGTCATTCCTTGCGGTTGTACTGGCCATAATAATGATCGCTTTTGCAATTCCTGCTTTCAATAGTCTGGTAGGTAAAGAACTCCATGCTGATTTTTTTAATACCACTCATCTTGTTTTTCTGTTCGCGATTGGGCTGATATGCGGTCTGCTATCGGGTATCTACCCTGCATTTTACCTTTCCTCGTTCAGGCCAGTAATGGTGTTGAAAGGAATAAAAATAAATAACAGCAGCGCAGCTGTTTTCATGAGGAAGGGCCTTGTTATGTCGCAATTTTCCATCTCTATCATGCTTATTATTTCCACCATAATTATTTACCAGCAGGTACAGCATGTAAAATCAAGGAACCTGGGATATGAGACCAACAACACGATCCAATTATCAATACCGAATAGTTTGCCAGCACATTTTTTAGCTATCCGCAACGAATTATTACAATCAGGGCTGGTAGAAAATGTTGCACTCACCTGGAGTGATCCTATGTATATATTTACTTCATCAAACGAATATACCTGGGCAGGCAAATCATCTAACAACAAAATCGAGATCTATGACATGGGGGTGAGCCCTGGATATTTGGCTACCATGCATATGAAGTTAAAAAGCGGAAGAGATTTTTATCTTCAACAGGTAGCTGACAGCAATAGCGTTATTATAAATGAATCGCTGGCAAAATTAATGGGTGCATCGGGGAAGATTGGAGCTTATATTTCCAGGAAAAGCACTGCTTTAAGGGCACAGATAGTTGGTATAACGGAGGACTTCGTGTTTAATGACATGTATGCGCCCTGTGGTCCCGCAGTACTTCTGTGCATTCCGCGGATGACAAATCTTATGATCATCCGGTACAAACCTGGCGCTGACCTGAAAGCTGCATTGGCAACAACTGACCAGGTACTGAAAGCCAGCTATCCTGGCTACCCGTTTGAATATAAATTCGTAGACGAAGCCTTCCATAAAATATTCGAGAGTGAAACCCTGGTTGGTAAACTGTCTGCTGTTTTTTCTGTACTTGCTATAGCCATTTCCTGTTTGGGCTTATTTGGCCTCACGGCTTATACCGCAGAAAGAAGAACAAAAGAAATTGGTATCCGCAAGGTTTTGGGAGCTTCTGTTGGTTCATTGGCCCGACTCTTATCATTCGAGTTTTTAAAGCTGGTTTGTCTTTCCTGTATAGTAGCTTTTCCTGTTGCCTGGTGGGCATTACATTCCTGGCTCCAGGACTATCAATACCGCACAACCATCCAGTGGTGGGTGTTCGTGGTTGCCGGACTTATTGCTTTACTTATTGCCATACTTACCGTAAGTTACCAGGCGGTTAAAGTTGCAATTAAAAATCCGGTAAAGAGTTTACGAAGTGAATAAACTAACCGGCCTCAAATAACAAACACCTATAACAACTTTCCCTCATCCGTTAGTTACTATTCTCGTAAATCGATTTCCTGATTGCGTAAATGGTTTGCAACCTTCCTCTCCTTTCTTTGCGCCATTCGCTTTAGATTAAATACACATACGACGCCCTGTAGCATTTGTACTTATTAAATGAAAAAAAATGAAGATCATTTTACGTTTCACCCTGTTATTATTTCTTGTCACCGGTTTGCAAACTGTCCTGATAGCCCAGCAAGGCACCTTGCAGGGAAAAGTGACCACCGCCGATGGCAAACCGGCTGAAGGCATCACGGTAGGCATTGCCAACAAAAGATGGGCAACCGCTACCAATCAGCAGGGCGAATACAAATTAACCGGTATTAAACCCGGCGCTTACACCATTCGCATTACAGCAGTTGGACTGAAACCCGTTGACAAAACCATTACCCTTAACGACGGGGAAATTTTAGTGACCGATTTTATCCTGACTGAAAACCACGCCACCTTAGAGGAAGTGGTGATCGCTGCCAGTAAGCGTTCAACTACCATTGGCAGTGAGACCGTAGCTAAAATGCCATTGAGCCGTCTGGAAAATCCCCAGGTATATACCTCCCTTTCCAACAACCTGATCAAAGAACAGCTCACTACCGATTTTGGAAATGTACTGAAGAATACTCCTGGTCTATACAAGATCCAAAGCAACCGTGGAATCAATACAGATGGAGCCTCTTCTTATACCGTACGTGGGTTCAGAACGGAAGTATCAATGGTAGATGGCGTTCCCTCACAAACCAATGGTGAATTTGATCCGGTGAACGTAGAAAGGATTGAAGTGCTGAAAGGGCCCTCTACAACCTTATATGGCGGTGCTGTTACCTCATTAGGCGGTATGATCAACGTTATTTCCAAAAAACCTATCGATACCCTGGGAGGTGAAATTTCCTATAGCACCGGCAGCTACAACCTGAACCGTTTTACGGCTGATATTTATGGCCCTGCCAATAAAGAAGGCAATGTATTTTTCCGCCTGAATGCGGCTTACCAAAATCAACAAAGCTGGCAGGATGCCGGTTTCAGAAAATCATTGCTGATCGCACCGGCTGTTGAGATCCGCGCCAATTCGAGATTCAGGATAAATCTGAACGCAGAATTCTATAGTGCAGAAATGACCAGTCCTTCTACTGTTTTCCTGAACCGTACCCGTCAATTTGTAGCGCATACCCCCGATGAGTTGGGTTTTAACTGGAAGCGTTCTTATACCACCAACGACCTCACCATGAAAACGCCCACTACCAATATGCGGGCGCATGCTACTTATAAAATATCCAACAACTGGACCTCTCAAACTATTCTTAGCAGCAATACGCGAAAATCTGATGGTTACTACCAGTATGAATTCATTCGCAAGAATACGGATGACTCCCTGGAACGTAACATCAGCATTTATAATACCATCAACACCGCCCTGGATATTCAGCAGAACTTTACCGGTAATTTCAATACCGGCGCTCTTAAACACCGCCTGTTGATAGGACTTGACTATGTGCACACCAGAATGAACAATGACCTTTCTACCCAGGTGGTCTTTGACTTTGTAAATGGTACAGACATCCTGGATAAAAACTATGGAAAGATCTCTAAATATGCGGTTGACCAGAAGATAGCCGCTGCCACAGATGGCGCTACCAGAAACCACACCTCAACTGATCTCTACAGTGCATATATATCGGATGTAGTGGACCTGACCGATAACCTGATTGCCATGATCAGCCTGCGCGTTGATGGTTTCGACAGCAAAGGGACCCGCAACCACTATGCAGATACCATTATTAAAGACACCAGATATTCACAAACCAGCTTCTCCCATAAATACGGCTTGTTATATCAACTGGTAAGAAATAAAGTATCGCTGTTTGCCAATTACATGAACGGCTTTATTTATTTGCAACCCATAGCTCAACCAGCCATACCAACCGGGACTGTTTCCGGTGTAATGAAACCGCAACATGCCAATCAGTTTGAAGGCGGGGTAAAGCTCGAATTGCTGAATAATAAATTGAATGTTACTGCCAGCTATTACGATATCAGCGCCACCAACATGGTACGGGCCGAACCTACTATCATCGATAACAAAAGCTATAACATCAACGTGCAGGATGGCACTCAATACAGCAAAGGCTTTGAACTGGAAGTACAGGCAAGCCCCGTTAATGGCCTGAACATACTGGCAGGCTATAGCTATAACGACAGCAAATTGACCAAAGCATCTGCAGCAATTGATGGCCGACGTCCTGCTTTTGCCGGACCGGCCAATCTGGCCAATGCCTGGATCACTTATTCCCTGCCAACCGGGAAATTAAAAGGACTGGGCGCCGGTGTTGGTGGCAACTATGTTGACAAACACCTGACTGCCAACTCAGCCGCCACCGGCGTGTTCACACTGCCCTCATATACATTATTAAACGGGACCATTTTTTATGACGCCCGCTGGTACCGGCTTGGGGTGAAAGTAGATAACGCAACCGATGAATTGTATTTTGCAGGTCAGGGTACGTTGAGCCCGCAAATGCCGCGAACCTTTACGGCCAATGTGACTATAAAATTCTAATCGCAATATCATTTAAAATTATCGAGTACCCATCCTTGATACCGACCGTTTAACGTGTAAGTCTGACCGCTTAACTTAGTAAAACGCCCCGCGCAATCCGCTTGGGGCGTTCTTCGTTATCCGTTAGTGTTGCAGGAGGCATGCCGTGCGTTTTTTTTGCATAGTATTGTCCGGAATTTTTAAATATTAACTGGCTGCTTTAAGCTATCAGTGTAATTTTTTTGTCACAAATTACGTTCCCGGAAAGTATAAAAACGCATTCTAACTCCTTATGCAGCAATTAATGGGGGGCAATTGTCTCCCTTGTAAGCTGCAACCTTTTTCAACTGTAACCTACTGATTGACAAGATTTGGCAAATCGCCCATGAAACATCCGCAATATCCTTGTGTCATTAATCCATTCCTTATGAAAGTTATCCTGGTATTTGGTATGTCATAGCTGCTGATCCCGAGCCCAACCTATTATTGTTCACATCAAAATTTCCAGAATGCAAAACTACAAACGATTGCTACTTTTAATCTGTTTATCTGCTCCTGTATGGCTATTTGCGCAAGTAAGTGTTTCGGGAACTGTGTTAGATGGTAAGAATAATCCCATACAGTTCGCTTCCGTAAAGATCAAGAATTCCAACCAGGGCACTTCTACAGATGCCAATGGTAAATTCAGTTTAACCATACCTGGCAAAGGCGGGGTACTGGATATTACCTTCGTAGGTTTCAAGGCTACCTCTGTTAATGTAACCGCCCCAACAACTTCTCTTATTATCACCATGCAGGAAGACGTAGGTCACCTGGAAGAAGTGGTGGTGACCGGTTTGGCCTCTTCTACCAAACGTGCTAACCTGGCCCATGCGGTAGGTACGGTTTCGGCCAAACAACTGGTGGGTACCACCCCTCAGGCTACGGTGGATGCCGCCCTCTATGGCAAATTCCCCGGCGCAGCCGTTTCTTCCAATTCCGGCGCTCCCGGCGGCGGGATCTCTATAAAAATGCGGGGTATCACTTCCCTGGTGGGTAACTCCCAACCGTTGTTCATTGTTGATGGCGTTTATTATGACAACTCCTCCATCAATAGCGGACAGAATTTTATTTCAAAGGCAGCCAATCAGGGCAGTACCAATTTTCAGGAGAACCCCAGTAACCGGGTGGCTGACCTTGACCCCGAAGACATAGACCGCATTGAAATTCTGAAAGGCGCCTCTACAGCTGCCATTTATGGGGCCAGAGCGGCAGGCGGTGTGGTGATCGTAACTACCAAAAAAGGAAAAACAGGGAAACCTAAAATTGAGCTGGGTCAGTCTATTGGCTGGCAGATGCAATTGCACAAGCTGGGTATGCGCTCCTGGGATACGGCCAAAGTACGGGCATCCTATGGCGCCAACGGCCTTAACATCTATAATGCGAACGGTGGCAAGACCTATAATTATGAAGATGAATTATATGGCGTTCATGGGTTCATGAACAATACCAGGGTATCTGTAAGCGGCGGAAGTGAAAAAACCTCTTATTATGCCGGTATGACTTACCAGGACAATGACGCGATCGTTAAAAACACCGGTTACCGCAAAACTTCTATCCGCATGAACCTCGAGCAGGCCCTCACCAAATTCCTTGACCTCTCGGTAAATGCCAATTATGTTGAATCGAACGCCGACCGCGGCTATTTCAATAACGACAATACCAGCACCTCAATGGGCGTAGCCTATGTATCAACGCCTTCCTGGGTGAGTTTATATCCCGATGCCAATGGCAACTACCCCAATAACCCATTGGCGCCTTCCAACTGGATGCAAACACGCGACCTAACGACCAATAATGAAAAGGTAAACCGCACGTTACTGGGCGGAAGAGCGACCTGGAAAGTCTTCAAAAACGACAAGCACGACCTGAAGATAATTGCATTAGGTGGTATTGATTATTATACCCTCAATACAAAAGGCATCTTCCCCGCTGTATTACAGTTTGAAAAAAATGGGAACGGTACCAATGGCGCCCTGATCTATGGAACAACCGTTACTCACAATGATAATTATTCTGCATTGGCAGTATATGAATTAAACCCCAATAACGGCTTCATCTTTACTACCCAGGCCGGGGTGAATGCCCTCAATAATGATCTCAATACGGTAGTAAATACTGCCACCCAATTGATAGGTACCCAAACCAACCTTGATCAGGCCGGCGCTATTCAGGTACAAGAAAACCGGATCATCTCAAAAGACCGCGGCTTTTTTGCGCAGGAAGAAGTGAATTATAAAGACATGTTGATAGGAACCGTGGGTGTCAGAGGCGATAAATCGAGCCGGAATGGCAATGCGGATAAATTGTATTACTATCCCAAATTTTCACTGGCCTTTAATATCCTGCCACTCATGGATGTAAAAGTGTTAAGTCTGTTGAAAGTGCGCGGGGCTTATGGCGAAGCAGGCAATTTTGCTCCTTTTGGTGCTATCTATTCCCCATTGGTACCTATTAATTTCAATGGTACCACCGGTTCTATAGTGGATGTTACCAGGGGTGCCGCCAACCTGGAACCGGAAAGACAAAAAGAACTGGAACTGGGAGTGGACGCCGGCATTCTGAATAATCGCGTTGGCGTGGAATTTACCTGGTATAAAAAGGATGTGGAAGACCTGATCCTGAAAGTGCAAACGCCAGGTTCAACAGGATTTGCAACCGGCTGGAAGAATGTAGCGGCCATTGAAAATAAAGGGGTGGAAATTGGCTTAAGCGCCGTTCCGGTACTCACCAAAGAATGGCGCTGGAATGCGCAGGTAAACTGGTGGAAGAACACCTCTAAAGTAACCCGGTTAGACGTACCGGCCTTTAACGTAGGCGCTTTTGGCGCATCCCTGGGTACCTACCGGATTGAAAAAGGCAAAAGCGCTACGCAGATAGTGGGCATTGGCGATGATCTTGATAAAGTTGATCCCGTGACCAAGCTGGCTGTATTCGGGAATTCAGAACCAGATTTCAACCTGTCATTCAACAACAACGTCACCTGGCGTAGTTTTGAATTGAATGTGCTGATGCATTGGAAACAAGGCGGCGACAACATCAACCTCACCCCTTTACTGGGTGATTTTGCCGGTACTACTGCCGACTATGATAAAAGGGACCTTGACCCCAAAGGACAATTGTCAAATGGCGACTACCGGGCATCTTCGTATGGCAAAACAGCCCGCCCGTTTGTTGAGGATGCCTCTTACTTCAGGGTGCGGGAAATTGGATTGAGTTATGTATTACCCAAAGAGTTGTTTAAGGATATTGCCCGGGTAAAACTAGGTTTTTCCGGCAGGAACCTGATCAATGCATTTAAGTATAACAGTTATGATCCGGAAGTCTCCAACTTTGGTGTCGATGCTATTTCCAGCAATGTGGATGTAACCCCCTATCCATCGGCCAAGAGTTTCCATTTTAATGTATCAGTAACTTTTTAATCAGTCAACCCCAAAAGATCAATTATGAAATATCAACATAAATATAAAAAGCTTATTGCGATCACTGGTTTGTTTGTAATAGCTATGGGCTGGACGGGCTGTAAAGTGGAACCTATTCTTGACCCCAATAACCCAAGCACGGGCGGTCTTACGCAAAATGCCCAATTGGCAGAATTACAAAACCTGGTAGTGGGCACCGAAGCAGGAATGAGAATTTATTTAGGCACCTACCTCGATAACGTTAGTATGATAGGCCGGGAATATTATCGCTTTGCCGCTTCAGACCCCCGGGTAACCGGCGACCTGTTGGGCAAAGGCGGCGCCACACTCGACAACAATACTTTTTATACCACCAACCCGTTTGATGGCCGGTACCGGGATGTGAAAAACACCAATGTGCTTATACAGGCTTTACAAAATACAAAGGCAGATATTACCGACGCACAGCGAAAGGCCGGGATCGCATATGCCAAAACAATACAAGCCTATGAATTGCTGATGGTTTTCAACCAGCAGTATGGGAATGGCATCCGGGTTGATGTGGCAGACCCTGACAAACTGGGCCCCTTTCTTTCGCAGGAAGAATCGTTGAATGCCATTCAAAACCTGTTGAATGACGCCAACAATGATCTAAAGGGCAATACCGCTACACTGCCATTCACCACAACACTGTATAGTAATAAAGCCAGTGACTTCTCTAAATTGAACCGGGCGCTGGCAGCCAGGGTGGCTGTTTACCGTAAAGACTGGCCGCTGGCCAACACCGCCCTTTCAGAATCGTTCCTGAGCCTTACCGGCAGCCTTACCGATGGTTCATACTATCTGTTCTCAACGGGCGGCGGCGACCTGTTAAACCCGTTGTACTTTCCGCGCAACACCCCACCTGCCGAAGTACGGGTAGCACACCCCTCTTTTATCACGGATGCGATACCAGGCGATACCCGATTAAACAAAGCACCCAAACGCGATGCCACTGCCACACAGGACGGCCTGAACAGCGATTATGACTTTTTTGTGTATACCACTAACGTGGCACCTATTCCTGTTATCCGTAACGAAGAACTGGTGCTGCTGCTGGCAGAAGTGAAAGCGCAGCAAAACAGTTTTCCTGATGCCATTTTAGCCATCAATAGAATTCGTACCGCGGCCGGAATTCCTCCTTATGCCGGAGCGATCACGCAAAGCGCACTTATTACAGAAATATTATTTCAACGGCGTTACTCACTGTTTGGCGAAGGCCACCGCTGGATAGACATGCGCCGGTATGAGCGTTTAAATCAATTACCTATCGACAGGCCCGGCGATGATGTATGGGTACAGTTCCCAAGACCGGCCACAGAGAATTGATGTTTCGGGCGAACATTAAACAATTGTAATATATCAAAAAGACCTGTAAGGCGCGCCCCTTGCAGGTCTTTCTAATTTATTAATTGACATTATTTCGATAATTTCATGGAAACACCTTAAAATGACAAGTAGCAACCCTTCTAATTCTTTCCTGGGCACCGAGTCGGTACCAGCTTACACACCAACAAGTGATGAAAGAACACTGGCTATTCTCAGTCATGTACTGACCTTGTTTTTCTGGATCTTTCCACCACTGATCATTTATCTTATCAAAAAAGATGATTCGAAATTTGTGGCTGAACACGCTAAAGAATCATTGAATTTTCAGCTCACGGCCACCATCATCGCCATCATTCTTTTCATTACTATTATCGGCATCCTGCTGGTATGGATACTGGGCATCTTGATACTGGTATTTGTAATTGTGGCTACCGTAAAGGCCAGCGAGAGCAAATTATACCGTTATCCGTTTGCGTTTAGACTGATCAAATAAACCAATTGTGACCAATAAATGAAAGTCTCCCCGACGGTACCGCCGGGGAGACTTTTTTATTTTCAAATAGTACCAACCAGACACTTTACCAGTCTATAGTTTCGGCTGGTGCAACACCCAGGCACAAATAAAATCATAACATAAAATTCATTTTACTCACAAACAGGACCATTTAAATTCGCGCTCATTATGAAGAAATTCCTCTTTGGTATCTGCACGTTACTGTTATGTCAGTCAACACTCACTGCGCAGGAGTCGCATGTAGTGCTTATCAGTATCGATGGTTTACGACCTGAATTTTACAAAGACCCATCCTGGAATATGGTACACTTGCGCCAGGCTATGGAATCGGGTTCTTATGCAGATGGTGTAGACGGTGTTTTCCCCACTGTTACCTACCCATCTCATACCACTATGATCTCTGGCGTAAAACCACTGAAACATGGTGTTTATTATAATACACCTTCAGAGCCACTGGGTGTAACCGGCAATTGGTTGTGGAAATATGAAAATATTAAAGTGCCCACCCTGTTCAGCGTGGCCAAAGAAAAAGGATTAAAAACAGCGGCTGTCTTCTGGCCCGTTTCTGTAGGCGGACCAGCTACCTACAACATTCCCGAATACTGGTACCTGCCCAAAGAAAAAGGTCAGGACCGTGTTATGTCAAAAGCCCTGCAGGAAAACGCGACCCCACCCGGTTTGTATGAAGAGGTAGAACAACATGCCACCGGCAAAATGGAGGAGCTTGATTTTAATGGCGATTATCTGGGTATGGATGAAAACCTGGCCCGCATGAGCTGCTATCTTATTCGTCAGTACAAACCAGCTTTACTGGCCGTTCACCTGGTTACAGTTGACCATTTTGAACACGAACAAGGCCGTGATGGCGATAAAGTACGCGCTGCCATTGCCGGGGTTGACAGAGCTGTAAAAAGCATCAGAGAAGCGGTGCAAAAAGCCGGCATTGCCGATAAAACCACCTTTATCATTGTGGGTGACCACGGATTCGTTGATATCCATACAAATATTGCTCCCAATGTACTACTGGTAAAAGCCGGTTTATACGATCCGAAAAAAACAGAAAACTGGAAGGCTTATTTTCATCAATCCGGTGGTGCGTCATTTCTGCAGTTAAAAGACAAAAACGACAAACAAACCAAAGAGAAAGTACTGCAATTGCTGACCAGCCTGCCTGCAGCCCAACAAAAAATGTTCACGATAAAAACAAGGGAAGAAATGGATGCCATAGGCGCCGATGGCTCTGCCACGCTCGCCTTGGCCGCTAAACAGGGTTATGCGTTCTCAGGCGCTACCGAGGGTGAATTTATTCGCGCCGGCAAAGGCGGCACCCATGGTTTTTACCCTGACTTTAAAGAAATTCAAACCGGTTTTGTTGCCTTTGGTTATGGCATTAAAAAAGGAGTGGTGATACCACAAATGGGACTGGTTGATATTGCCCCATTGATCAGCAAATTATTAAACCTGAACATGCCCGCTGGTGATGGCGTGTTGCTGGAAGGATTATTAAAATAACTTTACCCCCGCTCTTCGATCATTGACAAGGCCGACCAAATGGTCGGCCTTGTTTGTTACGCAAATATTAAGGCAATAGTTCCTTTATTTTCACCAGTTGAAAAACCAGGTCACACTGGCTGCTTTCATATACAATGCCAATTGTTTCCGCATCGATATTGGTCATGCAGGAGTAGCCGCGACTTTTCCATTCATCGAGCAGTATTTTTTTACTGGCTTGCCAGGTAAGCCCATCGTCATAACTAACTTTCATGGTCATGTGATGCCGCAATGTCTTTGAATCTGGATTCGCAAATAACAGCAACGGCTTCTTTTTCCCTTTTACTATATAGTCATGCCGTAAAATACTGGCCATACAAACGGGTTCGTGTAAAGCACCACGGCTGGTTGGATGTTCAGTCCAATCCACACCCAGGTTATGGGTTATGGCAATTACCCGGCCATTGGTGTCACCAGTATCTGTTTTATTTTTATTGCAACGCATGTTCAGCATTACCGTTCCATCGCTCAACTCCACCGCCATATTTTCGGTGGTGGATTCTTTTGAAGCCCGGTTGCTGGTATGCCAGGTAGCGCCGCCATCTTTGCTGTAAGTAATGTTTGAAAATGCCTTTCCGTTTTTATCACGGCCCTGGGTA
The DNA here is from genome assembly GCF_017742245.1 of Niastella soli. Classification (GTDB taxonomy): domain Bacteria; phylum Bacteroidota; class Bacteroidia; order Chitinophagales; family Chitinophagaceae; genus Niastella; species Niastella soli. The sequence continues at coordinate 3,166 of NZ_JAGHKO010000024.1, read as the reverse complement.
GGAAATACCAAAGTACCATCATGCAGCGTAATCCCTGCACCGGGGGCTGGCGCCCAAAGCCACCAGGCTTCCTGTTTGCATTGTTGGGTAATATTTACCGGTTTACTCCAGGTTTTTCCATTGTCTTCGCTTTTCACGATCATAAACTGGGCCGTTTGTTTAACATCAAAACCGGGTTGTGATCCTTTATCCCGCCACTGGTGGTTCCAGTTGGTGCTGGTGTCGGTCAATCCTTCTGTCCATTTACCCTGTTCGTTCAAAACGCCATGCATCCATAAACCGGCGATAAAAATGGCGCCGGTATTTTTATCAACAAGGATATTGGCATCGGACACGCCGTTGAATTTTTCAGGCAACCCGCCCCATGTTCCCATATCAATGGCAACCTGCATCGGCAGCCAGGTGTTACCGCCATCAATACTCCGGCTCAACCCGATATCGATATTTCCCTGCAGATCGCGGGCGCTTTCGCGGCGCGCATCATAAACGGCAAGCAGGGAACCGTCTTTGGCGGTTGACAAGCCCGGGATGCGATAAGTATGTACACTGTCCTGGTTATGTTGCCGCAAGGCAACACCTATGCGTTGTTGAAATTTTATGGCACCCTCAATATTGTTTATCCTGCCGTTTAATACCGCTTTGGTAGCATTTATAATAATGACATGCGTTAAAGGAACACCGGAGTTTAATTCAGCAGACAACCAGAAATAATGATCGCCCGGAGGCAATGCCTGCGCTCCCTTTATCAATAACCGCTCCCCTGTTTTTGTTACACTGCCAACCAGTTGTATTTTCTCTACACTGCCCAGGTTGCGCATTCCCAAATCGGCACCGGCATAATACAAACAGATCTGTTTTAAATCTTTCCAGTCCGTAGTTCCCGTAGTGCTGAAAGTCATTTCCGTCAGTTGCAAACTATTATCGCTTCCGTTATGTAAGTGAATGCGCAAAACCGGATTGTCTTTCTTCTGCAACAAGATGGGCACCTGGTAATGTTGTTGCGTGATGAACACGTTGTCACCTGGAGACGCCAATACGAGAACAGGCATCAAACAAAATAACAGCAACTTGCTAATAAGCATATTTTTCCTATCAACTTTCATACGTAAACAAAGAAGATGTTTCAATTCAGGTTACAAGTGCCAGACCAATTAAAACCCTGTAACCTGTAACTGGTTTAATACCCCGGAGCCTGCACCATCGCAAAGTTCTTATTCAATTCACCCTGCGGGATGGGGAAAATATAATATTTATTATCCCATACCCGGGTGGAGATCCTTGTTCTCACATAAAATGCCGGATCTGACAAACTGGCCCCATCGTACACATTCATACCGGTAAAATCTCCGCCCTGTCTGCCTTCAGAAGTATTGGCGATCTTCCACCGGCGGAGATCAAAAAAGCGACAGCCCTCATACGCCATCTCGATGCATTTTTCTGTCTGGATCTGTTTACGCATTTCTGCTTGTGACAACCCTGGCAAAAGTTCTGCAAGACCGCCACGCACACGAATGGCATTCAAATGATCAAGAATTTCCTTTGACTTATTAACGGGCTCTGATTCATTCAATGCTTCTGCGTAATTCAAATATAATTCTGCCAAACGAATGTACATGGCAGGACGCGCCACATTACCGGAAGTGCTCGAAAAGTTCCGCGATGGATTGGTATGCTTACGCACCAGGTAACCGGTCTTGGGAAATTTTGTTTCAGCACCATTCGCATTACCCGAATTACCCGTTGGCCAGAATTGTACATAGGTTTGTCCTGTTTTGGCCACAAACGGAATAGTAGCGCCATTAAAGGTGATAGAGTTGTAAAAACGCGGCTCGCGATTTACATACATATTCGAGGTACCAGCCACATAATATCCGGCTTTGGCCGTAGTTGTAAAACCGTTTGCATTGTAATTGCTGCCCGCTTCGTTTATGGCCTTGCCATTACTCATTCTGTATTTATCAACCATTTCCTGTGTTGCAGCCAGCGACGCATTAAACCCGGTACCATTCACCGCCCGTGGGGCTGCTTCGGCTTCCCAGGCCTGATAGCCCGTATTGGCACGGGTCCAGATGCCTTCTGTGGCCCAACCATTAAGAAACAACTCCCGATAGGAAGTAATAGCGGCTACAAACGGATCGGCATTCTTCATTACGAAAATACTCTTGCCATTGACCTTTGCATGATCTATTGCCACCTTAGCAGCCTCGGCTGCTAAGGTCCATTTGTCTGCATCATACGCCGTATTCATCAACAGGGTGCCATCATTATTTTTGAAGTTGGCAAAATCAGGATTGCCATTGTACAACGGACTGGCATCAAATAATAACACCTGTGATTTAACCGCCTCTATCACCAGTTTGTTGATGCGGCCAGACTGGGTGGCATCTTCTGTGCCAACAGTCGTAAGGTATTTATCGGGAACCACTTTATAAGCAGCATCCATTTCTGCCAGCACATAATCAACACACTCTTTCCAGGTGTTGCGGGGTATTTGGAAATCATCGTTATACTTACCCGGCTCATCTCCCACCAGAACAACCGGCCCGTACAGCTTCATTAAATTCCAGTAATAGTAGGCACGTAAAAAACGGGCTTCGCCTTTATACTGGTCCATCAGTTCTTTGCCATTGGGTTCCTTTAACAGATTGGTCTCACTATTTTCAATGTTCTTTATAAAAATATTGGCCATGCGAATTCCCTGGTAATGGTTCGTCCAGAGGTTTACTGCATTTACGCCAGTAAGACTGCCACTTGCCTGTAGGGTTGCGCTGGCAGGCTCCAGTTCTTCGGTATAATTGGCCCAATAACGTGCCGAGCCAGTTGTTGTTGACCAGGGATCAATCAGGAAGCTGTATACCGAAGCCAGCCAGTTCTCTGTTTCTGTTTTGTTTTTAAAAATAGCACCCGTTGAAACAAGGTCTTTGGGCACTGCATCGAAGTATGCTTTCTTACAACCGGTTATGGTTGTCAGTAAGAATATTATTATATAGTTGTATTTCATTTGTCAAGATGTTTTTTGTGAGTGGTCAGTTGTGAGTTGTGAGTTGTGAGTTGTGAGTAGGCTCGCGATTATTGAGATTAATCACTATCTTGCGTCGTCAAAAATCTTCTGCCTTCTGCCTTCTGCCTTCTGCCTTCTGCCTTCTGCCTTCTGCCTTCTGCCTTC
>NZ_JAGHKO010000023.1 GCF_017742245.1 Niastella soli | reverse complement strand
TCGCATAAACCCACTAATAATGCGAGCTCAAATGGCGAACCTTACAGGTCTTGGCACTGCCTATTGCCTACTGCCCATTGCCTTTTCAACAACTTGATATATGGAAGAATCTCAACTTCGAAAAAGCTTCCATACCAAACTAAAGTAGGGACATAAAAAAAGGTCCACTGTAGCAACAGCTGACCTCTAATGATTGCTTGCCATATGAAAAAACCTGCCGAAAGCCGCGATTTTTTTGCTATGTTGCTAAATAATAGTTTAAGCACGCTTGTGCCTGTCAAGCCTTCACCCAAAAATTAAAAAATGGCTAACATAAAATGTTTAACTAAGCTCTTCCTCTTTTTAATCGGGACACTTTTATTGACGGGTTGTGGACTTGTATTCGGACTTTTCTACAAAGACTGGCATACTGAAGTTGCTTATAGAAGTTCTTCCTCTAAGAAAGACTACTTTATTATAGAAGGTGTTACACAATCTCATTGTGGCTGCTCAGACGTCATTGTAAAAAACTATAAAAACAAGCAATTAGACTTTACGTTTTACTATGGCGGCGGACTATTTCCAGGGAAAAAATATATTTACCAGTACGATGCAAACGCAAAAATTACTGACACGCTGACTTATATCCCGGTAACCACCGACAGCTTTACATTAGCGTTCGACTCATTAGACAAAGTAATTTTGCAACGTATTGACACCTTAATAACCAATAGACCAAGTGGGTCAGGTCTTACGTACGAAGTAAATCGACAAAACTACAAAGGTTTTGTAAGACAGAATTGATATTAAATAAGATTCGCAAATGCCAAAATGAAACTAAAGTAAGGACATAAAAAAAGGTCCACTGTAGAAACAGCTGACCTCTAACGATTGCTTGCCATATGAAAAAAAGGTAAAATCTCTTTATAGTGAAGCGCTTGCTTCGTAGTAGCCCCTCTTATTCTTTCGCTCTCTTACTATGCTACCGTTGATGATGTAAAAGTAATACACGCTTTACTTTCTTCATAATGAGCTTTTGCTTCATTTTATTATGCCTAACCCTGCTATAACTTTGCAAAACCCACTACCAGTCTGCATTATCCCTTTTTCCTCTTATGATCTCCGGCCCCTTATAAGTGTACAAAAAACCTTTATAAATTTCCTTTTTTCAACTATTTTCTTTACCCGGACTATCTATTGTTACAATTGGTTGCATCAAATAAAAAAGTTCTTTAGAAGAGGATGACCTGTAAGAGCTTGTCCGCCTTTGGCGGATGCGCCATTGGGTATTGAACAATCAGAAGGCTTACGCGCACCTGACAGGTCATTCGCTTTT
>NZ_JAGHKO010000022.1 GCF_017742245.1 Niastella soli | reverse complement strand
AACCGGTGGATAATAAAACACTTGAACTGTTCATCTGTACAAAGTCGGTACCCTTCACCAGACTGGTAATATTGCTATGGGTTACTTCCACGCCTTTGGGAAGACCGGTAGAACCGGATGTATACATGATATAAGCAAGGGCGGCACCCGTGGTGGTAGTGGTGATAGGCCCATCGGCATAGTGCGACAGGGTCGATAGTTGAGCGGCTAAGTCGATCGAAGCCACCCCATCAGGCAGTTCATCAAAGGTTGCTTCATGGGTTAAGAGCAGTTGGGCCCCACTATCTTCAAGTATATATTTTTTTCTTTGTGCCGGATAGGCAGGATCAATGGCCACATAAGAGCAGCCTGTTTTCAAAACCCCTAATAAGGTAATGATGAGCATAACACTGCGTTCCATACTTACTGCTACCACACTGTCTTGCTGTACTCCTTTGTCACGCAGGAAATGGGCCAGCTGGTTGCTTTTCGCTTCCAGTTGCTGGTAACTCAGCTGCTCTTCGCCCAACTGCAATGCTATGGCATTGGGTGTTTGTTCCACCTGTTCACTAAACAAGGCCATCACAGATCGCTCCACATCGGGATGTGCACCCTTAACAGGCAGGCTGAACGCCTGCAGTTGCTGTGCTTCAGTTGTGGTAAGCATGCGGATAGCACTTGTATGTGTTGCTGCACCATTGACCAGCTGCAGCAATACCTGCTCAAAATGATTGCGGATCTGTTGCACATACTGCTCCTGCAGCAAATTGGAATTGTATTTAAATAAAATGGAGATCTCTTCTTCAGCCCTTACTGAAATGCCCAGCGGGTAATTGGTGCCTTCGCGCGATTGCGCATCCTGTACCTGAAACGTCCATTGGCGGGATGACAACACGCTACTCACCGGGTAATTCTCAAATACCATAAAACTATCGAACAGGTCACCCCGTATGCCGGCCCATGATTGGATATCATTCAACCCGCTGTATTGATACACCCGGCTCTCCAGTTGCTCGTTTTGCAATTGTTGCAACCAGGCGGTAATGGATTGGTCTTTTCTGAACGCAGCGCGCAACGGCAGCGTATTGATGTACATGCCCACTCTTTGCTCTACGTTGGGTAGGTCCTCCGGACGACCGGACACTACTACGCCATATATGACATTGTCAAAACCTGTATATTGATGCAGCAGGTAGCCCCATACTGCCTGCATCAGTGTATTGAGGGTAACCCTGATGCCCTTTGTGAATGTTTCTATGCGTTCATGCAAATCCTTATCCAACAAAAGCCAACACTCACCATATTGACCAACCCCTTTTGTACGGTCAGCGCCTGCGGTAACAAAAGGCAGCAATGTGCCGCTGGCTATTTCCTTCAGGTAATTTTGCCAATAGGCTTCTTCCCCAAATCTATCCTTACCCGATAGGTATTGAATGTAATCTTCGTAACGGTCTTCGTGCTGCAATGGTGGTTCCTGGCCCTTTATCAACAGCTCGTAGGTTTCTAGAAACTCCTGCATCAATACAGGCGTAGACCAGCCATCTAGCAGGATATGATGGAAAGTCCATATCATGTAATAGTTTTCATCAGCCAACCTTATCAGGCATATGCGCATCAATGGCGCCTGCCTGAACATAAATCCCCGTTCCCTGTCAGCCTGCTTATATTGAGTGATCAGGGTCGATTGTTCATCCGCTGTTTTATCCCGAAAGTCTATTTCAATTATGTTGGGTACTACGTTCCGGTACGCACATTGAACCGGTATTGAAAAAGCGTCATAATAAAAACCAGTTCGTAAAATAGTGTGATGGCGGCATAGATATGCCCATGTTTTTTTGAATGCCGCGGAATGCATTCCACCGGTTATCGAGCAGGTGAACTGTTCCACATACGCTTCTTCCTGTTTTGCGTATAAACCATGGAATAACATGCCCTGTTGTAAGCCGCTGAGCGGGTACAGGGCTTCTAGCTGCCGTTTTCTTGGAAGGCCATTTTCTTCTTCTTCCATAAAGCGGCGTAACTCCGTATAACTGACGCCAGCTGTTATATAATGATCGATAGGTGTTGTAATTGTTTCGCCGGCAGGTACCGATACACAATGATCAACCAGGTATTGCAGATCATCTATGTAGGACTGTGCCAGTTGCTGTACGGTCGATTCTTCGTAATGCAGCAGGCTGTAACTCCATTGTATGTGTAGTTCTCCCTGGTAGATCATGCTGTTGATCACTATTTGGGTAGTGACGATGTTCTCATCACTGCCTGAACTGCCATGTGCTTCATTGGCACTGCTGAACCAGTTGCTGCTGCGGGTGATGTTATCAAGCTGACCAAGGTAGTTGAAGGCTATCTGCCAGTTGTCGGGGGCCTGTAATGCACCAGCCTTATTGATGTATTTGAGTACGCCATATCCTATTCCTTTATCGGGTACCTGGCGCAGCTGCTCCTTGATGCTCATCAGCCATTCGGATGCTTCGTCCTGCTGGGGTGCCTGTAGTAATAATGGATACAGGGTGGTAAACCAGCCGGTGGTGCGGCTGAGGTCTGTTTTATCATTGATGACTTCTCTGCCATGGCCTTCCATGCCTATCAATATTTGCTGTTGCTTTGACCATTTTGACAAGGTCCTGGTAAGGGCGCTGAGCAACACGTCATTGATCTCTGTTCGATAAACCCGTGGTACTGTCTGTAGCAATTGACGGGTATGCTGTTCATCGAGTGCTATGCCATAGCTGCGGATCTCTTTTTTTCGGATGATGCCGCTGTGTGATTTATCTACTGGTAATAAGCTGTTGTTGTTCCTGGTTGCTTCCCAGTAGGGTTGTTGGGATAATAACCGGCGGCTTTTTCCGTATTGGTGTAGTGCCTCATACCATTGACGGTAGGAGCTGCTTTTGGGTCCAATAGATAATTGTTTGCCATCCCGGCATTGGCTTAATAGCAGGTCGAGGTCTTCCAGCAGGATGCGCCAGGAGACGCCATCTATGGCCAGGTGATGGACCACGATCAGCAGGCGATTGTGCGTACTCCATGCGGGCATGCGCATCAGTACAGCCCGCACCAGTTCGCCCGATGTTATATCCAGGCTTTGCTGGACCGATGTTCCTATATTGTTGATAGCAGCGGCTGCTGTCTGTTCATCGGCTGCCTCTATCTCATACAACTGAATGGCGGGTTGATGGCTGCCATATTCCTGCTGCCACTGGTTTTCACTTTGCTGGTAGCGCATGCGAAGACCATCGTGGTGTGCTACTAAAAA
>NZ_JAGHKO010000021.1 GCF_017742245.1 Niastella soli | reverse complement strand
CTTCAACCTTTCTTCAATATATTCCAGCAACAACTCCCTGGCCTTCATTTTCGCCAGCATTCCATCGAAGCTGGTACTGAAATGAGGATCAAAATGATTGACAGGCGGACAAATCTTCTCATCATATTGCCCTCTTACAAAATACATATCATCATGATGGGTGCATTCATTCCGGTAGTAAGTATAGTAAACCTGGTTTTCCCAAAAAAACCGTTCAATATTGATCCGTTCCTTTTCCAGTCGTTTCCTTTCCAATATTGCGCTCTTCTTATAATAACCAGTATGCAACCAATGAACTTTTTGATAAAAGATGTAATTGCCCATGATCTCAGCCTTAATACGCTTGAAAAAATAGATCTCGCAATCCTTATCAGGAAACGGATTCTCATTTAACTCATTGCTGAGTTTAATGAGGATATTTCTACAGATACGACTCAATTTTTGAAACCTGATGCGCAGATCGTTTTCCTGGGCTTCCACTTTTCTCAACTGCTGTTGAAAGGATTGTTGGAGATATTCAAAATCTTTAATAAACATTTTCATATTGATATTCCTTTTAGTGAACAATAAATTATAACCAATACCGCATAGTTGTTCTATGCGGCAAAACTTTTACGTATGGGCTAAACGCGGCCACATGGCGGTCAATACCTGACCGGCCTGGCAGCGTCTAACACTCCGTTCAGACACTGGCAGTTCGTTAAGCCTGTTACGATGATTGTGAAATGTTTCTAAAGAATCGATCTAACGATTGGGGTTGAAATGATAAATCATAAAAATTCACGCGCGTGAGTGGTTTAACCAGGAAGGACATTGGATGTTATAAGACAAGACCGCTTGATAACCCGGGATTTTATGCGCTAATGGTCAATACAAACCTACTTTTATTTAATAAATAAAAAGGTCTCAAATGAGACTTTTTGAAACGTAAAAATTGACCGCATGAAAAAAGGGCCGGATGTGGCCCTTTGGTGATAAAAGAAATGGTAGCGTCTGAATGTTGTGGAACTTTACTTATTCTTTGGGTGCCCGTATAGCATATTTTTGTGTCGGTTCAGTGTTGCTTTCGACACGCCCAGATATGATGCTATATATTTGGCTGGAACCCGACCAATTAATTCCGGGTAATTTTGTAATAAATACTGATAACGTTCAATGGCTTTGGGATACAATACAATAGCATGTCGTTCTTCACTTAACTTGTAATAATGCTCGGTTAAAATACTACGATGGTTTAGAAATTCCGGAAAACGGCGGCAAACATCTTGCAATTGACTATACGTAATGTACTGTAACGTACAGTCGTCCAGGGCCTGGATCGATTCTAAACTCGGGACTTGTTCTAAAAAACTCTTGACAGCATACACCACATCATTTTCTTTCATGAACCATTTGGAAATTTCTTTATCACCTTTTAAATATAAGGATCTTAGCAATCCTTTTTTTACGAAGTATACATTTTTACAAATGTCTCCAGCCCTTAATAAATACTCATCTTTCTTAAGGGTTTTTGTTTTTAGAATGTTTGATAGATAATTGATTAACTCAGGAGACATCGGGTAAACCCCATTCAGAAAGTTTAAAATTTCCATAAGGTAATTTATAAGGTTTAATGTGATGGATCATAGGGTAGCTTGTTCAAATACGCTTCAATTTTCGTTATACAAATGAAGCAATCTGGAATACAATTAAGATAGTTTTATGTGTCCTGCGAGCGTCTGTTTAGTCATTTTTTTGAGTTGACACACAATTGATAACGGCACTCGCAGATATGATGATATATGTCTGTTATGAACCCGTCTGATCCATTCGGGCTGACGTTGCAATAAAATCTTATAACGATCAGGCGGACAGTACGCCAAAATATAAGCACGTTCGTCAAGTAAACTGACATATTTGTCGATAAACGTTTCCCGATGGACATAAAATTCTGGAAATCGAAAGTAAATATCCTGTAATTCAGAGTAAGTAACGTACTGTAGTGTACAGTCTTCCAGTGCCTGGATCGATTCCTTACAGCGGACCTGCTCGAAACCTATTTCGAAAGGAGTAATTATATCATTTTCCTTTACGAACCAATAGCAAGCTTTTTTACCATTATCTAAAGATGAACATTTAAGCAGTCCTTCCTTTACAAAACAAACATATTTACAAACATTTCCGACTTTTACTAAATACACATTCTTCTTAAGATTTGCTGTTTTTACAATGCTTGAGAGATGATTGGTCAATTCAGAACCCATCGGGCTAATCGCGTGTAGAAAGTTAATGAATTCCATAAGGTGAATAAGGTTTAATGGCACTGCAGGTCGAGGTCATAGGACAGCCATTTAGTTATTGAAACTAAAGGGCCGCTGCAATTCCATTATCTAATATAAGTAAAAAACAAGTCAAATAAATTAAAAACCTATAAAATTACTAACGCTCTAGCAGCATTGTAGAAATTGTATCTAAATAGAAAAAGGAGGCCGTATTGACCTCCTTCATTTTTTATCATTTAGCTATTTTTCTGCTACCAACGCCATTATTCTTATGGAACCAGGTCATTCAAACTAACTTCTAATGTACGCGCAATAGCCATTAAAGTAGAAAGAGAAGGATCACCCTGGCCGCTTTCGAGTGTCCAGACCTGACTATAAGCAATATCAGCTATATCCGCAAATTCTCTGGTGGTAAGCCCTTTTGCTTCCCGTAGCTTCTTTAAATTTTCACCAAAAGCCTTTAATAGTTTTTCGTCCTTCTTCTTTGCCATTTGGCTTGTAAGTTCTGTGAAATAAAAAAAATATTGACTTGATGTATCAAGTCAATTGAATAATTTCTTACCTTAGGACTATAGAACGGCTATTTATCGATTCCGATTATCTCAACCATTAAATGCTTATCAATATGAAACCTATCAATGATCTTATACACCCTTCAGAGCAACATATACAAACAACAAATCCATTATCCCGTTACTCAAAACCTGCCCGGTTAATTGAAAAAGCAACCACTAATCCGGAAGCCGTAATCAAAGAAGTATTTGCGGAGATTACACCCGGCGATCTTACAGATGACTTATTACCGAGCTGGCTGCACGTGGCTATTACAGCCAGTACTTACTCGGAAAATAATGGCGGGGAAATTCTTACTGAATTCTATGAGTGGCTGGTACTTCTGGTGGAGGCGCTATACATTGTTTCAGAAACATCGCCCCAGAGCCAACCCACCCATTTAACCGCCGATCAACAGGCCAACCCAATGGAAGTGATCAATGGATTCTTTCAGCTATTTTCAATAGAGTATGCACGGCGCGAACTGTGCGATTTCATCGATGCAGGTATTGGATATGATGGCAATTACCCCGATGGGTTCAGTCCCTGGCTGGCGTGGATGACGTATAACCATATTATCTGTTTGGTAGAGGCCGCCTTTCAATTGTATTTCATTCATGAAATAAAAGATGCGCACCTGCTCATAATAAATGCGGTGCCGGTTGAAAATTTATGTGGCTAGTAAATAAACTGTCCCGTCTCGGCTCGGCTGAGCCGAGACGAGACGAGATATGTGCGGCCGTTATATCTCTAGGAATATCAGTATATAGTTAACCGGCTGCTACAGGAGAGCTACAGGGCATTATTCCAGCATTAACCAATGCCCTGCATATTCCCGGCTCGGCAATTATCAACTGGATAAAACAGCATAATAAGCGCCAAGTACAGTATATGACTGGTCACAAGTATATCAGCAGCACAGAAGCCTATGCAATGCAGGAAATGGAAACTTTGCGGGACGAATTGAGCAAACGTCACCCATTTGAATAAATCACTAAAGATCATTAAATTTATTGAAAATCAATGCATTTATGACACCAGCTAATATTCGTCAGAAACTACATCAGTATATAGATAAAGGGGATGAGAAGTTATTGA
>NZ_JAGHKO010000020.1 GCF_017742245.1 Niastella soli | reverse complement strand
AGCTCGCTCAGCTCTTTTACCAGGATCGAGATCGACCAGCCATCGAAGGCAATGTGATGGATGACGGCTATGAGGATATGGCTGGTGGCTGTAACCTCCACCAATATTACCCGAAGCATATGATCGGCCGACAGATCAAACGGACGCAATACCTGGCCGCGGATATATTCCTCCACCGTACTACCGGTTGACAGGATCGATGTTTCTGTAGTACGTTCCATCGTCCAGTCATTGCCAGGATGCACCTGCTGATAACCGATACCCTCCTGTTCATTGATCACCGTACGCAGCACCTCATGGCGTTGAATGATTTCTTTAAAGGATGCTTCAAGTGCGGAAGCGTCTACTATTCCCTCCAGTTTGAATACTGCCGGTATATGGTATTGCAGACTTCCCTGCAACCTGTCGATAAACCAGAGCCGTTCCTGTGAGAAGGATAAAGGGATCTGGTCAGGCCGTTTGGCGGGCTGGATGGCAGCCTGTAGTTGTCGGTCTTTTTGTTGATCGAGCCGGTTGCAAAGAGCAGCGATGGTAGGATGGTCAAAGATGTCACGGATAGCAATTTCGCATTGCAGTTCCTTGCGCATCGCCGATATTACCCGGATGGCCAGTAACGAGTGCCCACCCAGTTCAAAAAAATTGTCTTCCACGCCCACCTGCTCTACATCCAGCAACTGTTGCCAGATGGCTGCCAGTGTTTTTTCTGTATCGTTGCGCGGCGCTATATAACGGCTGGTGATAGCCGTATCGATTGCAAAGGACGCCAGTTGTTTGCGGTCTACCTTGCCGTTTGAGGTCAGTGGCAGGTGCTCGATGGGGATCAGCAGCGAAGGTACCATATAGGCCGGTACACTCTTTTGCAGGTGTTGCAGTACTGCCTGCGGGTCGACTGAAGTCGCTGCCACGATGTAAGCGATCAGTTGTTTATTTTGCTTGTCATCTTCGCGTACCACTACTGCTGCCTGTTGAATGCCTTCGTATTGTTGCAGCACCGATTCTATCTCACCAGGTTCCACCCGGTAGCCTCTGATCTTTACCTGTTCATCTGTTCTGCCTAAAAACTCAAGCGTGCCATCTGGCAGCCAGCGCGCCCTATCGCCTGTGCGGTATAAGCGGGCACCGGGTTCATTATTGAAGGGGTCTGCTACAAATTTCTGTGTTGTCAGTTCTGCCCGGTTGCGATAACCCCGGGCCAGTCCCGCCCCGCCTACATACAGCTCACCCACTACGCCAATGGCACAGAGCTGCAGTTGTTCATCGAGGACCCAGGCGCTGCGGTAAGGCAGTGGCCGCCCAATTGGAATGGAGGCGCAGCCTGCTATATTGTTTATGGTATAGGTTAAAGAGAAGGTGGTGTTCTCCGTAGGACCATAGCCGTTCACGAGCTGGAGTGTTGGATATGCTGATTGCAAACGCTGCACATGGCGCACGGAGAGCTTATCGCCCCCTGCTATTACCGTATGCAGGTTTTCAAAGACCGAAGGATCTGTATCAACCAGTTCGTTGAACCAGCCTGCAGTAAACCACATGGTGTTTACCGACCTGTTTTTTATTTCTTCTTTTAGGCGAGCTGCATCCAGCAGCACGTTCTCAGGGCACATGATCAGTCGGCCCCCATTAAGCAGCATGCCCCAGTATTCAAAAGTGGTGGCATCAAAGGAAGGGGAACCGGTGGATAATAAAACACTTGAACTGTTCATCTGTACAAAGTCGGTATCCTTCACCAGACTGGTAATATTGCTATGGGTTACTTCCACGCCTTTAGGAAGACCGGTAGAACCGGATGTATACATGATATAAGCAAGGGCGGCACCCGTGGTGGTAGTGGCGACGGGCCCATCGGCATAGTGCGACAGCGTCGATAGTTGAGCGGCTAAGTCGATCGAAGCCACCCCATCAGGCAGTTCATCAAAGGTTGCTTCATGGGTTAAGAGCAATTGGGCCCCACTATCCTCAAGTATATATTTTTTTCTTTGTGCCGGATAAGCGGGATCAATGGCCACATAAGAGCAGCCTGTTTTCAAAACCCCTAATAAGGTAATGATGAGCATAATACTGCGTTCCATACTTACTGCTACCACACTGTCTTGCTGTACTCCTTTGTCACGCAGGAAATGGGCCAGCTGGTTGCCTTTCGCTTCCAGTTGCTGGTAACTCAGCTGCTCTTCGCCCAACTGCAACGCTATGGCATTGGGAGTCTGCCCTACCTGTTCACTAAACAAGGCCATCACAGATCGCTCCACATCTGGATGTGCACCCTTAACAGGCAGGCTGAACGCCTGCAGTTGCTGTGCTTCAGTTGTAGAAAGCAATTTTAATTTTTCTACCTGCGTATTACGGTCCTGCACCACTGCCTGGAGCAGTTGTTCGAAATGTGCAAGCAATCGTTGCATCGTATCCTGTTTGTATAAGGCAGTACTGTAAACAAGGTGCAGTTGCAGCATCTCTGGGGAAGCCGTGATATCCAATGTAAGGTCGAACTCAGAAGTTATACTGCCGGTCCCCAAAGGATGCAGAGAAGCGGTTCCCAGTGACAGTTCACCTGCTTCCGGCGCATTCTGCAATACCATGGCAATCTGAAATACAGCAGTCCGTCCCCGGTCTCTTACTATATCCAGCGCTTCTACTACCTTTTCAAAAGGTACATCCTGGTATTTATAAGCTTGCAGGGTTGTTTCTTTTACCTGCTGTAAAAATTCATGGAAGGTCATTTGCCGTTCTACCTGGCTGCGAAGGGCCAGCATATTTACGAAGAACCCAACCAATCCTTCCACTTCCTGTTGCTGGCGTCCTGCCGTTGAGGTACCCACGCAGATGTCGGTGGAACCCGTATAACGGAAGAGCAATACCTTGAATGCACTTAACAGCGTCATATACAAGGTAACGCCCTCTTCATCGGCCAGCGCTCTTACTGCTTCGCTTAATTCCTTACCGATGTTCAGCGTAACGGAACTGCCGGTAAAGGGTCGTTCTGCCGAACGTTCAAAATCTGCCGGCAGTTCAGTAGGCACCACCTCTTCAAGTTGTGTTTGCCAGTATTGTAGTTTTGTATCAAAACGCTCTCCCGATAAATTGTTCCGTTGCCAGATGGCAAAATCTGCATACTGTACAGGCAGGGAAGGCAGATCAGGCGCACGGTTGGCGATCCTGCTCTGATACAGTTCGGTAAACTCCTTTACGATAATAGAAATAGACCATGCGTCGAATGCTATATGATGTAATACAGTGATCAGTACATGCTCGGTTGGCTGCACCTGTACCAGCGTTGCCCGAAGCAATACATCGTTTGAAAGATCGAAAGGGTGCAGTACTGCGGTGTGGATATATTCCTGCAGGGTTTGACCCGATAAAAGAAGGTCTGCTTCTTTTTTGAACTCCATTGTCCAGCCCTGCGCATTTGTCACTATCTGGAAGCCTTTACCGTCTTTTTCCTTTATAATGGTGCGCAAGACTTCATGCCGTTGGATAATATCCCTGAAGGCGGCTTCCATTGCCTGCACATCGATCGGTCCATCAATTCGAAATACCCAGGGCATATTGTACTGCGCACCGCCCTGTAAATGGTCGATGAACCACAGGCGCTCCTGCTCGAATGATAATGGGATCTGTTCAGGTCTGCCCCCCGCTTCTATAGGAGGCATTACTAATCCATCCCGGTTGAAGGCAATCACCTCAGCCAGACCAGCTATGGTTGGATGATCGAACAATTTGCGTATCGGTATTTCCTGGTTGAATGCTTTTCGAATGGCTGATATAACCCGGATTGCAAGCAGCGAGTGACCACCGAGTTGAAAGAAATCGTCGTATATGCTGATATTGTCAAGTTCCAGGAGCTCCTGCCAGATAGCGGCAAGCGCCTGTTCTGCTTCATTACGGGGAGCCCTGTAGGTTTGGT
>NZ_JAGHKO010000002.1 GCF_017742245.1 Niastella soli | reverse complement strand
ATACGTTTCATATTCTCACTTCAGCACGTATTCAGGCTACCTGGTTGGACGCAACAAGCAGACGAAAAGACTGCATAATAGATGAAAAAATGTGTTTATTGGAAGTTTCTGCCAGCATTCAGTTGACAGAAACTCCATTAATGTCGGAAGAAATGCCACAAAGTAAAGTAAAGAAAATAAAAGAAAAGAAGAATAGTAGTACTGGCGAAAACGGCCAGGCCGTTTCGCCCCCTAAAAAAAGTTTGGAAGAGCGGGAAAAAGAATTGGCTATTCGACAACAGGAGTTTTACAACAGCCTGGTTGAGTATGTGCTCACGTACGGCAAAGAAATGGTCCGGGCTTTTTACAATTACTGGGCTGAACCCAATAAAAGCCGGACAAAATTCAAAAAAGAAATGCAGGCCACCTGGGACACGAAACTTCGATTGGTTACCTGGGCGGGAAATGAGGAACGCTTTGGTAGGGGTACAACAAAGCTCGAAGCACCGGTAAACAAAGTCCGGGAACTGGAAGAAGCTGAAAACCGTAAAAAACTAGGCATCCATGGAAAAGACTAAAAACGACCGGGATAAGAAAAACAGGCGTACTGCTTACGTTGATACTGTAAACCTTGTGTATGGTAAGCTGCCGCCGAATGCTAAAGATCTGGAAGAGCTGGTACTCGGGGCGATCATGATTGTGCCCGGTTCAATAGACCGGGTGTTGGAATACGTCTCAGAGGATTCCTTCTATTCGCAGGCACACCAGGAAATTTTCCGGTGTATGCGCACGCTCCATCAAAAATGCCAGCCAACGGATCTTGGGATGGTAGTGGAGGAGCTTAGGAACCAACAAAAGCTGGAGGAAGTTGGCGGCCCTTATTACGTTACCACCCTTACCAATAAGGTTACTTCATCTGCCAGTATAGAGTTTTACGCAAAGATCATCGCACAAAAATATTTAGCCCGGGAAATGATCAGAGTAGGCACGGAGATTGTGCAAAATGCATATGAAAATTTTAACGATGCCTTCCAGCTGTTGGATTTAGCTGAGCAACAGCTGATGAGCATTGGTAGCAAGCATGTACATGGCGATGTGAAGGGCATGGATACGGTGATGGTAAACACGATCAACCGGATAGAAGAGTGGCGTAAACAGAATAGTCCGGTTACCGGTGTTCCTTCGGGGTATGAACAATTAGACCGGGCCACCCGCGGCTGGCAGCCTTCCGACCTGATTATTCTTGCTGCCAGGCCATCGGTGGGTAAAACCTCATTTGCCCTGCGGTTGGCACGTAATGCCGCACTCAATGGGATAAAACCGGTACCAGTTGCCATATGGTCCTTGGAAATGGAAGACGTACAGCTGGGATTGCGCATGCTGGCAGCCGAAAGCGGTATGATGCTTCACCGCCTTCAAACGGGGAGTTTGGAAGACGAGGACATGGCCCGATTATACCGTACCGGTATACAGACCCTGGCCGGAACAAAGATCTTCGTTGACGATCAACCGGGCTTAAATCTACTTAAACTACGGGCCAAAGCCCGCCGGCTGAAAAAGAGGTATGATATCGGCCTTATCCTGGTTGATTACTTACAGTTGATGACCGATGATGACAACAGGGGCAATCGTGAGCAGGAAATTTCGCGCATTAGCCGCGGCCTGAAGTTGCTGGCGAAGGAGCTGGGTATACCGGTGATTGCACTATCTCAACTAAGCCGTGATGTAGAAAAGCGGACGGGAGTCAAAAAACAGCCCCAGCTAAGCGATCTACGCGAATCGGGGTCAATCGAACAGGATGCGGATGTGGTGATCTTTCTGTGGGGGCCAGACGATGACGAAATTGAAAAGGATGCTTCGCTGCGAGATCGCAGGTATGCGCGTATTGCCAAGGCCCGCAACGGCATGCTCCTTACCATCAATTTCGAACTGAATAAAGATACGCAGGAGTGGGAAGAAACGGATCGGGATTCGTTTTCGAAACCAGTTCCATCCGCCTCCGCTAGACCGCTTAAAGGGGGGTCGAAGGAAAGCCCACGTTTGCCATATTCAGACAATGCAAAAGACGAAGATCTGCTTTTTTGAAAATGAATTCCGGCAATAATACCATTAGCCGGTAGTATGGCGCAGTGAGTCAGACAGCGGTGCAATAAGTAAACGCTTTTGCCGAGTACTATAAAAAAAGAAAGCGACTTGCGCCGCTTTAAATGTTTTCACAACGGAATAATCCTTATTGTGAATTGCTTTCAAGATTTAAATCTAAGAACTTTTATAATACACGAAAAATAAATTTTACAGAAGTAAGGGTTTAATAAACGTAGTTATACTTTGTTTAAACTAATTCTGGAATTTCAGATGTGCTAATTATTTCTATCGACATTATTTAATATTCTTCTGATCTATGTTTAGGAATTGTAGTAGATCATATTTTTAGATTATCTATTCCTGTTATAATCAGCATTTAGGATATATTACCCGTATAATTTATCAGGTAACACTTTGATAGCTTATTTGACTAAAAAAATCCCCACTTTTTTTGTACAATCCTTGCACAATATTAGAAGGGGTAATCATACTCGATTAATTCTAATCGATTTTCAGTTATTTTTAAGATGAAATTTATTGCAAGGTAGAATAACTTGGAATCTTAACGGTAGAATCAATTATAAGACTTTAATAAATTGGTAATTATTCCAAGAAGGATAACTAAGAATAGATAGGATGTTTCAAGGAACCTGTTATGAAACTTTCATGAACTAGATACAATCTATTTAAGAAGTTTCATAACAGATTAATTGAAAGCAATTCACAACCAACCCCTCATTTTCAATACAATCTTAAAAATGATTGTTGGAAACAAAATGAAGATAAGCGATACATCGCCAAATTGGGGTTTGGACCCCCTTTTCAGAATCTAGGGCCCGTAATCCTGCCCTTCATTTTGTAAGTATAAATATAATATTATGAGGGGTTGTGAAGCACATATTTGTGCTTTTTTGTAAATTTATTGACCTCTATCAAATAGCTAATAATGACAAAAACAATTTTAGGTCTTGATCTCGGAACTAATTCGATAGGGTGGGCATTGATAGAGCAGAATACTGTTGAAAAGGCTGGTAAGATCATTGAGGCGGGATGCCGCATCATCCCAATGTCGCAAGATGAGTTAGATAAATTTGGTAGTGGGGTTTCTGACTCAAAAGCAGCCGAAAGAACAGGATTTAGAAGCACAAGAAGGTTGAGAGAGCGACATCTTTTACGAAGGGAAAGATTACATAGAGTGCTGCACATTCTCGGTTTTCTTCCGGAACATTATGCTGCTCAAATAGATTTTGTAAAAAGGCTTGGTCAATTTATTCCGGAAACTGAACCCAAGCTGGCTTATTCATATCATGAAACAGGCAAAGCAGAATTTCTTTTTAAAAAATCTTTTGAAGAGATGCTGGCCGACTTTGCTCGGCAGCAACCACTCTTAGTGCAGGATGGCAAAAAAGTACCCTACGATTGGACCATATATTATTTAAGAAAAAAAGCATTAAGAGAAAAAATTGAAAAAGAAGAGCTGGCCTGGTTACTACTTCATTTCAATCAAAAAAGAGGTTATTACCAATTAAGAGGGGAGGAGGAAGAAGAAAATGCTGAAAAGCTAGTCGAATTCCATGCATTGAAAGTTGTAGAAGTGATACCTGATGACGCGCAAAAAAATAGAAATGAGATCTGGTATAGTATAGTTTTAGAAAATGGCTGGATATACAGGCGATCAAGCAAAACACCATTATTTGACTGGATAGGAAGGATTCAGGAGTTCATTGTAACTACCGATCTACTTCCAGACGGTTCAATAAAAAAAGACAAAGAAGGGAAGGAAAAACGAAGTTTCAAAGCCGTTGACTCTGAGAAAGACTGGATAGCTATAAAAAAAAGCACAGAAAATAAAATTGAAAGAAGTTTTAAAACCGTTGGCGAGTACATATACGACACTCTACTGCAAAACCCAAATCAAAAGATTAAAGGCAATCTGATCCGAACCATTGAACGAAAGTTCTATAAAGATGAACTAACCAGAATCCTGGAAAAACAACAGGCGCTACATCACGAATTACAAGACAAGGCGCTGTATCAGGCCTGTTTGGAAGAGTTATATGAATACAATGAATCGCACCGAAATAACATCAGCAAAAAGAACTTCAGCCATTTATTTTTAAATGATATTATCTTTTTTCAAAGACCATTAAAAAGCAAAAAATCCCTTATTGGCAACTGCAAATTTGAAAGCAGGACTTTTATAAAAGATGGGAAGAAAGATATAATTTCATTGAAAGGCATTCCCAAATCCCATCCTTTGTTCCAGGAATTCAGGCTATGGAAATTCATTCAAAACCTACGCATCTATCAACGGGAAAAGGAAGTGAATGGTAGGCTGGAATTAGATGTCGATGTTACCCGATTGTTTTTAAAAACAACCAAAGACTGGATCACTCTTTTTGAGTGGCTGAATGAACGTAAAGAAATTGATCAACAATCATTTTTAAAATTCCCTTTTTTTCAACTAAAAAAGAAGGCTGACCAATATCGCTGGAACTATGTAGAAGACAAGACCTATCCATGCAATGAAACCCGGGCTTTGATCAATAGCAGACTGGAGAAAATACATGACGGTCATGATTCTTTCCTGACCCAGGAAACGGAACAAAGTCTCTGGCATATACTCTATTCCGTAGAAGACAAAAGTGATTTGTCAAAGGCCCTAAGAACCTTTGCAACAAAAAATAACCTGAATGAAGATTTTATAGAGCAATTCAAAAAAATTCCTCCTTTTAAAAAAGAATATGGCGCTCACTCAGCCAAGGCATTAAATAAGCTATTACCCCTGATGAGAATGGGTAAGTATTGGAATCAGGAAGCGATTCACCTTCACACGAGGGAACGAATTGATAAAATATTGTCCGGCGAGTATGATGAGAAAATTAAAGACCGGGTTCGCGAAAAAGCATTACACCTTTCGCAAATAGAAGACTTCCAAGGCTTACCTGAATGGTTAGCAACCTATATTGTGTATGACCGCCATTCGGAAGATGGAGATGCCACCAAATGGCGAATAGCAAAAGATATTGAGTTGCTGGAACAACACAGCCTGCGCAATCCGACAGTGGAAAAGGTGATCAATGAAACCCTGCAATTGGTTCGCGACATCTGGAAACAATATGGCAACAGCGAAGAAAATTACTTCAAAGAAATTCACGTTGAGCTGGGTAGAGAAATGAAAAACACAAAAGCTGACCGGGAAAAGATCTCCAGGCAAAATTCAGAAAATGAAAACACCAACCTCCGCATCAAAGCTTTATTGGTTGAATTATTTAATGATGGCGGTTATGACAACGTTCGTCCTTACTCTCCGATGCAACAGGATATTTTGAAACTTTATGAAGAGGGTGCATTAAATGCTGAAGCTGATAAAATACCCGAGGACATCCTGAAAATATCCAAAACCGCTCAACCTACGTCTTCTGAGTTAATCCGGTACAAATTATGGCTGGAGCAAAAGTATCGATCCCCGTATACAGGCCAGATTATTCCATTAAATAAATTATTTACCCCGCTATACGAAATAGAGCATATAATTCCCAGAAACCGCTATCATGATGATTCATTTAATAATAAGGTAATATGTGAGTCGGCTGTCAATAAATTAAAGGACAACCAAACCGCACTTGAATTTATTCAAAATGAGGGCGGGCACATTATTGAAACCGGTTTCGGTGAAAAAGTGATGGTGTTCACCCTGAATGCTTACGAAAAATTCATTAAAGATCATTACGCTAAAAACAAAGGCAAGCTGAGCAGGCTATTTATGGAAGATATTCCGGAATCGTTTATTCAGCGCCAACTGAATGACAGCCGTTATATTAGTCGGGAGGTAAAAAGATTGCTGAGCAATATTGTGCGGGAAGAAAACGAACTGGAATCCACCTCAAAAAATGTAATACTTTGCAACGGCGCCATAACATCTAAATTGAAACAGGATTGGGGACTGAATGACATCTGGAATGAGATCATCACACCTCGTTTTGAACGACTTAATACTTTAACCAATAGCAATAATTTTGGGGAATGGGCCAGTAAGAGCGGTAAACCGGTGTTTCAAATTCAAATGCCACTAGCGCTTCAGAAAGGTTTTAACAAAAAGCGTATTGATCATCGACATCATGCCCTGGACGCTATTGTTATAGCCTGTACCACCCGGGATCATATAAATTACCTTAATAACGAGAGTGCGCTTGAAAAAGGATCAAAAGAGGAAAAAGAGAAAAAAAGATATGATCTGAGAAGTAAGCTATGTTTTAAAAAATACAATGACGCTACAAAGAAGGACTACAACTGGACATTTTATCAGCCATGGAATGTTTTTACCAGAGATGCCAAAGAAAAATTATCACAGGTAATTCCAAGCTTTAAACAAAACCTGCGGGTAATAAATAAAACCCAGAACTATTATCAAACCTGGCAAAAGGATGAACATGGCTTGTTAAAGAAAATACATGTCCTTCAAATAAAGGGTGACAGTTGGGCTATTAGAAAGCCCATGCATAAAGATACCGTTTCAGGCCTTATTAAATTAAGACTAAAAAAGGCAGTGTCTTTATCGGCAGCGTTAGATAATTGGCAAATGATAGTTGATAAGGATTTTCGGAGTCATATTAAAAAGTTAATTGACCAACATTTTGACAAGAAGAATATAATAAAGCATTTTAAAGAAAAGGGAAATAATTGGAACGACCGGGATATATCTAAAATAGAGATTTACTATTGGAATAAAGAAAATGTGGCATCCAGGGTGAAATTGGATGAATCTTTTAATTCAGCAACAATTAAAAGTATTACTGATTCGGGCATTCAGGCTATTTTAATGAATCATCTGAAGAAATACAATGAAGAAAAGGATGGTAAAGTCATTGAACATCCTGAACTGGCATTTTCTGTGGAGGGCATTGAAAATTTGAATAAACATCTCTCTTCATTAAATGGAGGAAAACACCATAAGCCTATTTTTAAAGTCCGTACATATGAGCCTAAGGGCAATAAATTCAGTGTTGGACAAAATGGGAATAAGGCACATAAATATGTTGAAGCGGCCAAAGGTACTAATCTGTTCTTTGCCATATATAAAAACGAAAGTGGTAAACGAAGCTTCGAAACTGTACAATTGAATATAGTTATTGAACGGCAAAAGCAAGGGCTAGCCCCCGTTCCGGAAACTAATGAAGTGGGCGAATCCTTATTATTCCATTTATCACCCAATGATTTGGTTTATGTGCGAGGCAGTGAAGAGCTAGACAATAGTAATGTTATAGATTATAGCAATTTAACCAGGGATCAGCTTACTCGGATATTTAAAATAGTAAGCTTTACCGGTAGCCGGTTATATGCCATCCCCTGCAACGTAGCCAGCTCTATCGTAGATAAGGTAGAATTTACACAACTAAATAAAATGGAATTCACCCTTGAGAAGATTTCTATAAAAGATCATTGTATAAAATTACAATCAAACAGACTTGGACAGTTAAAGCCTGGAATGTAGGAAAATCGAATCTTGACTATGATCAATACCTATTGGATGAAAGACTTATTGAGGAAATAAAAAATTAAAGTTACCCGTTTCAGGATAAAACCCCATGATAAAGCGTACGCTTTATTTCGGAAATCCAGCCTATTTAAAGACGGCTAACGAGCAGCTTGTAATAGAAATGCACGATAGTGGTGAAGCGAAAAGTACACCTATTGAGGATATTGGCATACTAATACTTGATCATCAGCAAATAACGATAACGCAGGCGCTCATTGCAAAGTTATTGGCCAATAATACCGCTGTTATTACGTGTGATCATACGCACCATCCAACCGGCCTGTTATTGAATCTTGATGGAAATAGTTTGCAAAGTATGAAGTTTCAGGCGCAGATAGAAGCAACGCTTCCATTGAAGAAACAACTTTGGCAACAGACAGTGGCGCTTAAAATTCAAAACCAGGCTGCTTTATTGGCAATCCAGCGGGAAGAAAATAAATATCTTTTAAATCTTGCTTCAGTCGTAAAAAGTGGTGATCCGGACAATAATGAAGCCAAAGCTGCGGCTTATTATTGGAAACATTTAATCCCTGACTTTCTGCAGTTCAGGAGAGAGCGATATGGCCCTCCCCCCAATAATCTTCTGAATTATGGATATGCAATATTACGGGCCATAGTAGCCCGTAGTCTTGTAATCTCTGGATTATTGCCAACCCTTGGCATTCACCATCGAAATCAATACAATGCATATTGTCTGGCAGATGACATCATGGAGCCGTATCGACCATATGTAGACCAGGTTGTTTGTCAGATCATTAGAGGAAACGGCAGGTTTCTGGAAATGACGCCAAATATGAAAAAGGCCTTATTGGGGATACCGGCCATGGATGTGATAATTGACGAGCAGAAGAGCCCATTAATGAACGCGGTTCAGCGCACCACCGCTAGCCTGGCCAAATGTTTTGAAGGGAAATCACGAAAAATTTTATATCCTGAGCTTTGAACGATTAAATGCCTATCGAATCATGTGGGTATTAGTTTTTTTTGACTTGCCTACGGAAACCAAAAAGGACCGTAAGATCTATGCCCGGTTCCGAAAGGAGATTATGGCGTATGGATTTCAGATGTTCCAGTTCAGTATTTACTTGCGACATTGTAGCAGCCGGGAGAACGCTAATGTTCATATTGAGAGGGTGAAAAAGATTTTGCCAGAAAAGGGGCATATTGGGATTATGTGTATAACAGACAAGCAGTTCGGGATGATGGAAATATTTCGGGGACAGGATCAGGTTAAGGCGCCGGAAACGGTTCAACAGTTGGAGCTTTTTTAGGTCTATAGGATGAAAAAAGTGCCTTCTCAAACCAGTTTTTAGGTCCTGTAAAACAGTTAAAAAGCACAACAGGACTGGGTTCTAGCCAATCC
Organism: Niastella soli; assembly: GCF_017742245.1. Taxonomy (GTDB): domain Bacteria; phylum Bacteroidota; class Bacteroidia; order Chitinophagales; family Chitinophagaceae; genus Niastella; species Niastella soli. Next base: position 386,954 of record NZ_JAGHKO010000002.1, on the reverse strand, counting down.
TGCTGTATCAGCTCTAAGCTACTGAATAATTTGAAAGCAATTCACAACTTAAGCCTGTCAATCTTACTGCCCAGTTTGGCTGTATCAGCTCTAAGCTACTGAATAATTTGAAAGCAATTCACAACCAGTATGCCCCCAGGTTCATTCGAGCAATGAGCTGTATCAGCTCTAAGCTACTGAATAATTTGAAAGCAATTCACAACAGTAGGTCATTTCTGAATACACCTCAACCTGCTGTATCAGCTCTAAGCTACTGAATAATTTGAAAGCAATTCACAACAAAATCATTGCTTTGCTGATTTGCCACCCGGCTGTATCAGCTCTAAGCTACTGAATAATTTGAAAGCAATTCACAACTGGAATTTACTTAGCTGGCGAAAGAGAGGGCTGTATCAGCTCTAAGCTACTGAATAATTTGAAAGCAATTCACAACATAAAGAGAATAGCGACAGACGTATGTACGCTGTATCAGCTCTAAGCTACTGAATAATTTGAAAGCAATTCACAACTGCGCCTGGTACGTCACTCTGATATTGATAGCTGTATCAGCTCTAAGCTACTGAATAATTTGAAAGCAATTCACAACGATCCTTACCCCCAATAGAATAGTAAACATGCTGTATCAGCTCTAAGCTACTGAATAATTTGAAAGCAATTCACAACCCCATGCCCACGCGTAAACTAATACCACAAGCTGTATCAGCTCTAAGCTACTGAATAATTTGAAAGCAATTCACAACAAATATTTGTAGTTGTGAAATCTTGTGATGGCTGTATCAGCTCTAAGCTACTGAATAATTTGAAAGCAATTCACAACGTTTGCGTATAGTACCAGTCGAGCAACATAGCTGTATCAGCTCTAAGCTACTGAATAATTTGAAAGCAATTCACAACTTATTACGAGTTGCACGAGCAATTAATATTGCTGTATCAGCTCTAAGCTACTGAATAATTTGAAAGCAATTCACAACACAAACCTGTGGATGTATGCGTTTAACCGAGCTGTATCAGCTCTAAGCTACTGAATAATTTGAAAGCAATTCACAACAGGCGATTAATGCCGCCTGCAAAAGACCTTGCTGTATCAGCTCTAAGCTACTGAATAATTTGAAAGCAATTCACAACTACAAAAAGACGCGAAAAATTATGTTCATAGGCTGTATCAGCTCTAAGCTACTGAATAATTTGAAAGCAATTCACAACATAACTTCGATATAGTAGTCTTTGAGATGCTGTATCAGCTCTAAGCTACTGAATAATTTGAAAGCAATTCACAACGTCCAATCTTGACAAGTGACTCGTATTCTTGCTGTATCAGCTCTAAGCTACTGAATAATTTGAAAGCAATTCACAACTCAAGACGAGGAAAGCTGTGATATGTACGCGCTGTATCAGCTCTAAGCTACTGAATAATTTGAAAGCAATTCACAACAACTTCTGTCGTTTTAAATCTTTCGCCAACGCTGTATCAGCTCTAAGCTACTGAATAATTTGAAAGCAATTCACAACAGCGCAAGGGGTATCCGGGCAGAATGGAGAAGCTGTATCAGCTCTAAGCTACTGAATAATTTGAAAGCAATTCACAACGTGACTCCCAATAACAAACTACTTCCAGTTGCTGTATCAGCTCTAAGCTACTGAATAATTTGAAAGCAATTCACAACTGGTGCCTTATAGCATTCGTATTGGGCTGAGCTGTATCAGCTCTAAGCTACTGAATAATTTGAAAGCAATTCACAACCCTGGAAGACGATTGCGACTTCCGTAACCTGCTGTATCAGCTCTAAGCTACTGAATAATTTGAAAGCAATTCACAACCATCTGGCATAGAAGCAACAATCTCCTGTGGGCTGTATCAGCTCTAAGCTACTGAATAATTTGAAAGCAATTCACAACTGAGGTTCTTGCCGCCGCAATGTAGACATAGCTGTATCAGCTCTAAGCTGCTGAATAATTTGAAAGCAATTCACAACGTTGGTAGGGCTCCGTGCTCAGAATTACCCGCTGTATCAGCTCTAAGCTACTGAATAATTTGAAAGCAATTCACAACACCCTCCGGCTTCATTGCCGTTGGTGAAGTGCTGTATCAGCTCTAAGCTACTGAATAATTTGAAAGCAATTCACAACGAGAAGCCAGCCAAGGATAGCATAATAATTGCTGTATCAGCTCTAAGCTACTGAATAATTTGAAAGCAATTCACAACCTTCGATCGCTCGTTTGGCATAGTCGGTGGTGCTGTATCAGCTCTAAGCTACTGAATAATTTGAAAGCAATTCACAACAGCTTTACGTAGCGGCTTAAATAGTTTTGCGCTGTATCAGCTCTAAGCTACTGAATAATTTGAAAGCAATTCACAACACCTTCGTCCACTCACTGGCATCCGCTGTTAGCTGTATCAGCTCTAAGCTACTGAATAATTTGAAAGCAATTCACAACGGCATGGGGCTAGGGATATGGGGAATGATGCTGTATCAGCTCTAAGCTACTGAATAATTTGAAAGCAATTCACAACTAACGGGTCAAGTGTAAAGGAAATTGCATTAGCTGTATCAGCTCTAAGCTACTGAATAATTTGAAAGCAATTCACAACATGGCGGAGTATCGAGCTTCCAAATTTGGCGCTGTATCAGCTCTAAGCTACTGAATAATTTGAAAGCAATTCACAACTCTGCCCCAACGGGCATGTGCAATATTACAGCTGTATCAGCTCTAAGCTACTGAATAATTTGAAAGCAATTCACAACTGGAATGTAGCAATTCCTCCACCCCCTGGCGCTGTATCAGCTCTAAGCTACTGAATAATTTGAAAGCAATTCACAACGATCAGTTACCGAAGCAAACACAAAAGGAAGCTGTATCAGCTCTAAGCTACTGAATAATTTGAAAGCAATTCACAACTGCGTCACTAAATAATAACGCGTTCAATGAGCTGTATCAGCTCTAAGCTACTGAATAATTTGAAAGCAATTCACAACGATATCATGGAAGAGCATGAGAAGCAGTTTAGCTGTATCAGCTCTAAGCTACTGAATAATTTGAAAGCAATTCACAACGCAGGGCATTAATTGTAAATGGTGAATGTGGCTGTATCAGCTCTAAGCTACTGAATAATTTGAAAGCAATTCACAACGGTGATTTGCGTACGTTGTACATTTTCATTGCTGTATCAGCTCTAAGCTACTGAATAATTTGAAAGCAATTCACAACGCCATTCTTCTGTTGTTGAGTGATTTAAGCTGTATCAGCTCTAAGCTACTGAATAATTTGAAAGCAATTCACAACTGTAACAAGCGGCACACTATATACTAGATAGCTGTGTCAGCTCTAAGCTACTGAATAATTTGAAAGCAATTCACAACACCCCGCCGTGAACGTGAGATAAAAAACTTGCTGTGTCAGATCTAAGCTACAGAATAATTTGAAAGCAATTCACAACCAGCAATTTGCAGCCCTTATAGACAACGAAGCTGTATCAGCTCTAAGCTACTGAATAATTTGAAAGCAATTCGCAACTAGAAGAACAAAAAGAAACACGTAAAAAAGCTGTGTCAGCTCTAAGCTACTGAGTAATTTGAAAGCAATTAACAACCTACTGTGCCTGTAGTGCCTGCTTCATGGGGCTGTATCAGCTCTAAGCTACTGAATAATTTGAAAGCAATTCACAACAGGTAGAAAGTTGGGAGGCCCTGGCGACTGCTGTGTCAGCTCTAAGCTATTGAATAATTTGAAAGCAATTCACAACCTTGTGCCACCCTGAATAAATCCGTTCTTCGCTGTGTCGGCTCTAAGCTACTGAATAATTTGAAAGCAATTCACAACTCTTAGCGTACTCAAATAAAATCTTCGGTGCTGTGTCAGCTCTAAGCTACTGAATAATTTGAAAGCAATTCACAACTACACAGGACATGTTCAATAAACTGGACAGGCTGTATCAACTCTAAGCTACTGAACAATTTGAAAGCAATTCACAACTGGTTCAAGCATTGGTAAACTTTTATGGTTGCTGTATCAGCTCTAAGCTACTGAATAATTTGAAAGCAATTCACAACACAGAAATTACCGGGCACCTACTGCATGTAGCTGTATCAGCTCTAAGTTACTGAATAATTTGAAAGCAATTCACAACAACACTCCTTTAGCCGTATTAGGTACTATAGCTGTGTCAGCTCTAAGCTACTGAATAATAATTTGAAAGCAATTCACAACACTTGTTTCAGTGCTGCGGCGAGCGCTTCAGCTGTATCGGCCCTAAGCTACTGAATAATTTGAAAGCAATTCACAACAGAGATACGCAAAAGGGTTAGCAGTTCGGGCTGTGTCAGCTCTAAGCTACTGAATAATTTGAAAGCAATTCACAACTGATCAAAAGGCACAACCATGGTGGCGATAGCTGTGTCAGCTCTAAGCTACTGAATAATTTGAAAGCAATTCACAACAGAGATACGCAAAAGGGTTAGCCGTTCGGGCTGTGTCCGCTCTAAGCTACTGAATAATTTGAAAGCAATTCACGACAACTTCATATTCGGGCATAATGCCGGTACAGCTGTGTCAGCTCTAAGCTACTGAATAATTTGAAAGCAATTCACAACATCTCCTGCCCGACCTTAAAGTTGAAATGGCGCTGTGTCAGCTCTAAGCTACAGATTAATTTGAAAGCAATTCACAACAGCAGGTAATTAGGATTGGCCATTTTTGCTGTGTCAGCTCTAAGCTGCTGAATAATTTGAAAGCAATTCACAACCCACTGAATGACTTTATTGTGGGGTACCTGGCTGTGTCAGCTCTAAGCTGCTGAATAATTTGAAAGCAATTCACAACAGTTTTGCAAGTGCTTCAGCTTGTGTCATAGCTGTGTCAGCTCTAAGCTACTGAATAATTTGAAAGCAATTCACAACGCAGTGGCGCAGAAGAAAGAAACGTGGGTGCTGTGTCATCTCTAATCTACTGAATAATTTGAAAGCAATTCACAACACGACACAAACATTTGTTAACACTTAAATTGCTGTGTCAGCTCTAAGCTATTGAATAATTTGAAAGCAATTCACAACTTTGGAATAACATTATAATCTTAGATTATAGCTGTGTCAGCTCTAAGCTACTGGATAATTTGAAAGCAATTCACAACTAAATCCATTACCCCCGATAATCAAAACTCGCTGTGTCAGCTCTAATCTGCTGAATAATTTGAAAGCAATTCACAACAAAGACCTTGGCGGCCGGCACAATATACATGCTGTGTCAGCTCTAATCTACTGAATAATTTGAAAGCAATTCACAACTGTTACTACCTCCTGTAGCGCTGTATGTTGGCTGTGTCAACTCTAAGCTGCTGAATAATTTGAAAGCAATTCACAACATGGCCATGGCCAGATTCTTTACCTCCCCAGCTGTATCAGCTCTAAGCTACTGAAATTTGAAAGCAATTCACAACACAGTATACTTCATGCCTTTGAACGTGTAAGCTGTGTCAGCTCTAAACTACAGAATAATTTGAAAGCAATTCACAACATGAAGTTCCCAATACAAGTACTGACACATGCTGTGTCAACTCTAAGCTACTGAATAATTTGAAGCAATTCACAATAACCTTCTTTTGTTTCCTGCCAAAATTAGCGTATACTAGAGGCAGCAATGAAACATATTATAATATTCTTTGTAGCGACAGCTTTTTCGGTTGGGGTATTCAGCCAGACAAAAAAAGTAACAGGTAACCTATCAACCTCCGACACGGCTGATCTCACCATTTTAAACATCTACCCCGATTCTTTTCCCAATGTATCGGTTGTGTTTAAAGCCGAAACAAGAAAAGGCGAACCCGTCTGGAATTTAACAAAAGAGAAAATGGCGGTCAGGGAGAATACACAACATTGTGAGGTGGTCTCACTGGCCCAGATCTCCAAATACAAACCGATCAATATTGGCATTGTGATTGACCATTCCGGCTCTATGCGAATGGGTATACACCCCATCGTTGATAGTTTCGGTAATCCAACGAATACCTATAACGTAGATAGCATTGCGCCTATTGATAATGCAAAATCTGCCGTCAAAACATTTGTCTCTACGTTCAATACAAAAAAGGATTTCATTGGTGTAATTGGCTTTTCGGAGGAGGTAGACGAAGTATTACCCCTTTCACAGAATGTTTCAACAATCAATGCCAGCGTTGATTCCATGCAAGCCGGCGGGTCCACTGCATTTTATGACGCGCTGATCAAAGGGATTGAAGAAGTTAAAAAGGCAGATGGCGTAAAGGTATTGGTGGCGCTTACGGATGGTCAGGACAATTCCTCAAAATCAAAATGGAATGAGGTAGTTGATATAGCTAATAAGGCAGAGGTGCCTATTTATATTGTCGGGTTGGGGAATGTTAACAGTGATACGCTTTCGCTTATTGCCAAATCAACCAAAGGGCAGTATTATTATACGAGTTCCGCTTCCTCCTTAAATGTGTTATATAAAGAGATCAGCAAACAGGTGCAGGCGTTTTACGAGCTAGTTTATAATTCTCCCAACTTTTCTTCAGCCGACAGTACCCGGCAAATAGCATTGTCGTTTAACATTGATAGTATTTATTTGGTTACCAATCCTTCCACTAAAGCATTTCCAACAGAAGTGGTTGCGTTTGTAGCCAGGAAAGAAAGGGAAAAGCGATATCCCCTCTATGGCGGTATTGCATTAGTTGTATTGGCTGCAACCGGAACAATCGTATATACTTATCAAAAAAGGAAAAAGAGTTAGTTTAATTAGTTGTCGTAGACCGCAAACCAGAAAGACAGGGCAATCCATAAAATCTGTCATGTGAGAACTATTACCATGAATTGTATTTTTCGCCAGGGAGGTAATTTATTCCTGGTTGTGCTGCTACTCCAGGCGTGTAGCTCATCAAAACCCTTTCAATATCCCGACCGGTATGTGATCCCCACATTGGATGGAAATAGCATTGTAAGAATGCCGGCGAAGAATTGGGAGCTGACATTTGTTGGTGAACCTGTCTTTTATAAACCTACTGGGGCCGGTATAAGAGACGCGAAGGAGGTCTTCCCCAATCAGATACTTAAAAGCGACTCACTTATTATATGGGGTAAAACAACCGGAGCGACTGAGCGCCGGTTTTACCTGTTTGAATCAACCGGTATGTCCAAAAGAGATGAGGATTCTTTTTATGTGCATAATGGTGCTGCGCTGTATACTGTCAGGACTGGCAAATACAAGTTCTTTTTTAAAGGCAACGCCACCGATTCTAAAAGAAGCCTCCAGCTACTCACCTCACTGAGCACGTCGATACCAGCCTGGAACGTCAATTTTGCCGATGTGAACATCGGTAATGACAGTCTAAATATGTATGTTAGTGCTGCTCATAAGATAAATACCCTGGAAAGCTATTATAACAAAGAGCTGACCTCGGCTGAAAGAAATGTGCTGAGTCAGTTCCTGGCAACGTATTGTACGTTTACTGGCGACTATGATAAAGCCTATCGTTATGACCCGACCATCATCCGCAGGGTCGGACCGTCCCGTGTAAACAAACACCTGTTACCGGCTGATGCCAAAAGCGTGATCCTGGAACAGGCAGCACGAAACAAGGTCCTTTTCTTTAACGAATGGCATGTAGACGTACAAACCCGGGCATTCCTGATCACTTTATTACCTGAGTTAAAAAAGCTGGGGTACAACAAGCTGGCATTGGAAGCGCTGTTTACAAAAGTTGATAAGGGTTATCCGGATGCTAACACCGGCTTTTATACAAAGGAACCCATCTTTGGCTTATTGATACGGAAGGCACTGGCATATGGCTATACCTTGATACCATACGAGGACACCACTAAAGGCAATAACACCTTTAATTACCGGGATTCCATGCAGGCCAATAACCTGGTGAATGCCCTTAGCGCAACCAATGATACTGGTAAAACCATTGTGCTGGCCGGTTACAGTCATATTTATAAGTCGCCCGACAATACGGGTAATACTTTTATGGCGCAGTATTTTATGCGGCGGTCGGGCATTACGCCTTATTGTATAGATGCCGTAAATGCCAACAAAAACGCTTTTACTCATGGCGGTGGTTATCCAACACCTTATCTTTTATTAGAGGACTCCCTTTTGGTGAATGATGCGCCGGCGCGGTATGACCTACAGGTGCATTACCCGACCCATTTTTACAGGACAGACAACTATCTGGATTTATATCCTTTCCAATTAAAGAAGACGAACCTGGCAGATCATAGCATTATATTTACCAAAGACAGTGATGCTATAGTATTAATATATCTGTTTGAAGAGTGTCTGAAAGCACAACAGGTAAATGAGTTGGTGCCGGTACAGGTAACCCGTGTTCATCAGACGCGTACTGAAAAAGACATTTACCTGTCGAGTGGCCGTTATATGATCTGTGTATTTAATTTGGATGGTAAACTGGTGAGGCAGAAAGGTATCACTATCAATTGATAACGCTGATGAACATGACCCCGATCAGTAAATTGTGCTACATCGATTTGCGGTATAGGTTTTTTGTTAATGGTCATCTTTATTTCGGTTGAATACCCGTAAGTTTGTATCCCAACCAATTACTCCCCTGAAATTCCTTTACATCTTTACTCTCCTTCGGTTTAAGGGATAGCTATACCTATTTAGCCTTTTCACCTATTTAAGCTTTATCTACAGCTCAAATTCCTTATCTACAACAAATTTAGTAGCAGGTGCTGGATTGTCATTCAGCAAAAATTTTCCGTGGACCTTCATGAGCAAAAAATTAGAGAACCAAACTGTCATCAATTTTCAACATGGTGATGAAAAGGCTTTTGAGAAAGTATTCAAAGCTTATTATAGTTCAATTGTAGTATTTACAAAAAAAATAACCGGTAATCAGGATGAAGCAGAAGACATAACCACGGAGGTGTTTTTAAAATTGTTCCAACGTAATACCCAATTTAAAGATGAACCCGGTATCAGGGCGTTCCTGTATGTGAGTGCCCGTAATAGTTGTCTGAATTATTTGAAGTCGAAAAAAGCACATGACCGCAGTCATTTGGAAATAGCCAAGCGGATGGAGAATGATACGCTGTTAGAGTATGAATATTCTATAAAAGCGGAGATCGTGGAAACCATCCATAAGGCCATAGAGAACCTGCCCGATGAATGCCGGAAGATCTTTAAGCTGCTATATTATGATGAGCTGAAACCCGCCGAGGTGGCAGCTTTGCTGCAGATCTCGGTCAATACGGTGTATGTACAAAAGAGCCGGGCGATGCAGGTATTGCGGTTAAGATTATCAGAAAACCAACTGGCTGTAGCCTGGCTTTTTTACACGCTGGCATTGCTTGAGCTGGATGTGGTTTGTCGTCCATTTTATGCCCTTCTTTGAAGACCGGGCAAAAAAATATTTCCCGGCTGTAAAGAATTAGCAACTAGATGTTGTTTAAAGATTAACCGAACGTTATCAAATTATTACCGGAGGGGATGATCAATTAAAACCATTAACCGAGTGGATCAGCCCCAGTAAATTAAATGGTGTCAGGATAGTGCAGTGTGAAAACCCCATATTTAATAGGATATTTACAAACCATTATTCTACGCTAATGATAAAACGATTGCTTGTAACTGCCATTGGTAACTTATTTATGATCTTTGTTTCCGGTCAGGAAGTATACAAAATTGATATTAAGAATACCAGGGCTAACATCCAACCCACCATGTGGGGCTTGTTCTTTGAAGACATTAATCGTGGCGCCGATGGCGGCTTGTACGCAGAACTTATAAAAAACAGGAGCTTCGATTTCCCAAAACCGATGACTGCCTGGGAAACATGGCCGAAGAATGTACGTGATGGTATCTTCCTCATCACAAAGGATATGGATCCCAATGCTAAAGATCCCAAATTCATGACAGTTTCGACCAGTGAAAAGGATACAGTCGGTTTAGTAAACTCAGGGTTCGATGGGATTTATTTTAAGAAAGGGCTCAACTATACATTTACCTTGCAATACCAGCAGGTTCAACCAGGTATCCATGTGCGGGTATTTTTGATCAATACAAATAATCGCCCAATTGGAAACGCATCAATGGAGCTTAATGCAGCAACCTCCAAAGGCTGGCAGGAACAACAGATCACAATCACGCCAAACGATTCTGCCATTGTAGGAAAGCTGCTGGTCATATTTGAAGGCGAAGGAAAGTTAGCCGTAGATCGGATCTCACTGATGCCAACAGATACCTGGAGGGATCGTCCGGGTGGATTGCGGCATGACCTGGTGCAAAAGTTGTATGATCTGCATCCCGGTTTTCTTCGTTTCCCAGGTGGTTGCATTGTAGAAGGAAATCAACTCGTTCATCGCTATCAATGGAAGAATACCATCGGTCCGCTAAACGACCGCTTGCTTGTTCAGTCGATTTGGGCCGATGATGTGCCGAACCGGCAAACGCCAGATTATATGGAAAGTTTTGGGCTTGGCTTCCTTGAATACTTTCAATTATGCGAAGACCTCGGCGCCTCACCTATGCCCATTATCAATTGTGGCATGAGTTGTCAATTTGATGCAGCAGAAGTGGTCCCCCTTTCACAATTGGAACCTTTTATTCAGGATGCACTTGATTTGATTGAATTTGCCAATGGAGATGTAACTACTACCTGGGGTGCTAAGCGAGCAGCATATGGCCATCCTGACCCATTCAAAATGAAAATACTTGGAGTGGGCAATGAAAACTGGGGACCGCAATATGTTGAGCGCCTTGATCTGTTTACAAAAGCGATTAAAGAAAAATATCCCTATATTAATATAGTAAATGCAACAGGATACAGCAGGAATATTCCTGTGTTTACGTACATGGATAGTGTATTACGTAAAAGAAATGTGGACATTATTGATGAACATTTTTACGACACGCCAGACTGGTTCATGAGAAATTCAACGCGATACGACAGTTACGACAGGAAAGGACCAAAAATATTTGTAGGCGAATATGCTGCACAAACCGATAGGATAGGAAGTCAGAAAAATGTCAATAATCTCATGGCGGCTTTGTCTGAGGCCTGTTTTATGACGGGATTGGAAAGAAATGCAGATGTGGTATCTATGGCAGCTTATGCGCCGCTTTTTGCGCATGTGGATGGCTGGCAATGGACCCCTAATTTGATTTGGTTTGACAATATAACTTCCTATAACACACCCAGCTATTATGTGCAACAACTTTTCTCTTTGAATAAAGGTACGCATGTGCTTTCACTGACAGAAGGTGGAAGGACAATCAATGCGCTCGATAGTATTTGGGCCAATGCAGTAATTGACACAAGTACCAACGAAGTGATCATTAAGGTAGTTAATCCATCCACGTCAGCAAAACGGAAAAAGATCTCGATCCCATCTATAAAGGATCAATCGGTAAAATCTATTGTTACAGTGCTTGCCGGGCACCCGGATGATATGAATAAGATCGAAAAACCGGACATAATTAAGCCGGAGACAAAACAGGAGACATTGAAATCAAATAATATGGTATTCGATTTTCCGCCATATTCACTAACTGTTGTAAGATTACAGACTGCAGGCAGATAATTCATAGCGCCGTTGCCTGGCTTATTTATACAGTCGCGATGCTACAGCCAGAGGTGGTTTGTCGTCCATTTTATGCCCTTCTTTGAAAACCAGGCAAAAAAATATTTGCTTACTGTAAAGAATTAGCAACCTCATGTTGTTTTAAGGTTAACCGAATGTTATCAAATTATTACCGGAGGGGAAGTTCAATAAAAACCATTAACCGAGTGGATCAGCACGCAGCAATTACCGAACTATTATTCAAGCATCTGAAGCAGGAGCTTACACCCGATGAATCGGCGACCCTATCAGCGTGGGTGGCGCAGTCGGAAACAAACCGCCAGTTCTTTGATGATTTGACCAATATGCCCGCGCTCATGGCTGAAGTGCGGGCATATAAAGAAGGCGAGCAGCTTGATCTGGAGGCAGCCTGGACCAGGATAAAAGAGATAGGTTGGGAGGAACCGGTAGTTCAGTCCAAAAGAATTTTTAGAATGAACTGGCTGGTGTATGCTGCGGCTGCCCTGTTGTTGATCATGACCTCCACTACCTTGTATCTGTTACTTCACTCTGATAAGTCGGCAGCCGTACCGGCAGTAATTCATGCCCAGCAAAGCGATGCGAAACCCAGCTCCACGCATGCCTATCTCACGCTTGACAATGGCAAAACCATACAACTCGATAACTCGAGCGGCCTGTTAGCCAGGCAGGGCAGTATGAAAGTAGAGAAGAAAGATAATGGCGCCTTGAGCTACTCCTCGGATGGACTTGCTTCTTCTGAAAAACCACTCTATAATAAGGTGACCGTACCCAAGGGGAGCGATGTGGTGTATTTGCAATTATCAGATGAAACGAAGGTGTGGTTGAATGCGGAAAGTTCAATCCGGTATCCGGTAGCTTTTAAAGAAAATGAGCGCAAAGTAGAGATCACCGGGGAAGCTTATTTTGAAGTTGCGAAATCAAAAGGGAAACGTTTTGTTGTAAGCAAAGGCAACATGAGCGTACAGGTATTAGGTACGAAGTTCAATGTAAATACGTACGAAAACGAAGCCGATATTAAGGTGACCCTGTTAGAAGGCTCCGTTAAAGTACAGCAGGAGCAATCGCAAAAGATCATAAAACCCGGCGAACAAGCCGTTGTAAACGGTGCCAAAATAAATGTAGTAAGTGATGTAGACCTGCACCAGGTAATGGCCTGGAAAGAAGGCAGGTTCGTTTTTAATAATACCAATATCCAGTTGATCATGCACCAGATGGAACGCTGGTATGATTTGGGTCCCACCCAGTTTGAGAACGAAGCCGTAAAGCAATGGGAGTTCAATGGTGAGATCTCCCGCTACAGCAATGCATCAAAAGTATTAGAGCTGTTGGAAAAAACAGGCGCTGTTAAATTCACCGTAGAGGGAAAAAAAATTGTTGTCAGGCCACTATAATAGCCCAACTCTGTTTGTGTCGTTAACCCCAAGTAAGGTGTTGTATTAAGTGTAATTTGTCTAACCATAAAATTGCCTTATCATCATTCAATTCCTGCCTTATTGTATTATTAAGCCTCGTCCTACCGGAGGGGAGTGCATCCCGTTAAGCATTAGGCCACGTCCATCTATTTAACCATTTGTAGGAGAAATTGACTCTCTGCTTTTATGCTACGATTACTTTATACTAACTGCTAAAAACAGAAAGCCAGCAATGCTGCTACATTGCCGGCTTTTAAAATGTCAACCTGCAAGTTTCTAAGGCATTACATTGTTAACATTCAACCCAAAGTTATGCAAATTATTGTTTGCAAACTAGTGTCATTATTGTCTGCCATAGGCAATAAGGCGACTAAACCAGGTGCTGTGGCCGGCACCACCAAAATGCTGCGGCAAGCAGGTAGAATTATGAAACTTACTGCTATTTTAATTCTAGGAGCATGTCTTCAGATCCATGCTACAGGGTTGGGGCAGGGGATCACCTTATCGGAGCGGGACGTTCCGATAGAGAAGGTGCTTAAGAAAATACAGCAACAGAGCGACTACAAATTCTTGTACACTTCTCAGTTGTTGGAAGGAGCACCGAAGGTTACTGTAGTTGTGAAAAATGCGCCTATTCAGCAGGTACTTGATTTGGTTTTTAAGGGAGATAGGTTGGATTATGAAGTAAATGAGCATATGGTTATTATTCGGCCGAGGAGGGAAGAGTCTGTTAAGTTAGCAACGCCATCATTTACAAAAGATCCCATTGGCGAAGTGCGGGGTGTTATAACAGATGAGAATGGCATGCCGGCGCAGAATGTGAATGTTATGGTGAAAGGGACCAGTAAGGGTACCACGACAAATTTGCGAGGGGAATTTGTATTACGGGATGTGTCGGAGAATGCGGTGTTGCTGATCTCTTCCATTGGGTTTGACCGGCAGGAAATAATAGTTAAGAATAAGGACTTTCTTTCAGTTAAACTAAAGATAGCCGTGGGTAATCTGGACGAAGCGCAGGTGATTGCATATGGTGCCACTAGCCGCCGCTTTACAACGGGTAATGTTTATACAGTGAAAGCGGCTGATATTGAAAAACAACCGGTACAAAATCCTTTGCTAGCATTAGAGGGACGTGTCCCAGGTGTAGTAATTATACAAACTACTGGTCTTTCGAATGGTGCTGTAAAAATACGTATACAGGGGCAGAATAGCATTGTGGATGCCCGTAATGAGCCTCTTATCATAATTGACGGGCTTCCGTATCCTGCTATTTTACCCCAAGACCGTAATGGTACTCCTGTCTCGGGTGGTGGTCCTACAGGTGCCAGCCCTTTGAGTTATTTAAATCCAATGGATATAGAGTCTATTGATGTATTGAAGGATGCCGATGCCACTGCTATATATGGTTCGAGGGCTGCCAACGGTGCTATCATCATTACAACCAAAAGTGGGAAAGTTGGTAAAGCAAAAATTGATATTAATTTTCAACAAGGTTGGGGACAAATTACACGCAAAGCGAAGATGATGAATCGCCGGCAATATCTGGATATGCGGTATGAAGCTCTGAGTAATGATGGGATTGATCTAAATACCATTCCTTCTACTTCTGAATACTATGATTTGAAGCTATGGGATACAAGCAGATACACCGATTGGCAAAAGCAATTAATAGGCGGAACAGCACAATATACAAATATCAGTGCTTCTGTAGCAGGCGGTGTAGAAACCATACAATACCTTATAGGTGCAATATATAACCGAACGACTGATGTCTTTCCTGGTGATTTGGATGATCAAAAGGGATCTGTACACTTTAATGTAAAGGGATTGTCATCGAACCGTCGCTTCACTGCTCAGTTATCTGGTATGTATATGGTGGATGAAAATAAATTGCCAGGTGTAGATCTTACACAAAGAGCCATTTTGATTGAACCAGTGGCCCCTGCACTTTATAAAGCAGATGGTACTCTAAACTGGCAGCCAAACAGTGAAGGAAAGTCGACTTGGGAAAATCCTATGGTTTACAGTTTATATAGGAATTATACCCATAATACGCGAAATCTTGTAAGTAATGCGTTACTTAGTTATACGCTTCTGCCTGGCTTGGAGGCCAAGAGCAGTTTTGGTTATTTTAATATGCAAACCAATTCTTTTGTATCAACTCCAATCGAATTTTATCCGCCAGAAAGTAGGCCAAACTCAGTAAGGCAAGCTCAACATACTTATTCAACACACAGCACTTGGATAATAGAACCCCAGGTTTCTTATACTAGAAATTTTAAAAATGCACAAATTGAAACACTCGTGGGCGCCACGATTCAAGAAAATAATGATGAGTCATTTGAAATATCTGGCAGTGGCTATCCCAGCAATCTTGTACTTGGCAATATTTTATCAGCAGTATCCATAGATTCAAGAAGCAATTCTAATGTTTTATACAAGTATAATGCTCTGTTCGGGCGATTAAACTTAAAATGGAATAATAAATACCTAATTAATTTAAACGCCAGAAGGGATGGTAGCAGTCGCTTTGGAGAGAAGAACCGATTCCATAATTTTGCTAGTGTCGGAATAGGTTGGATATTTAGCAATGAAAAATTTATTCAGAAAGCGATACCATTCCTTAGTTTTGGCAAGTTAAGAGGTAGCTATGGTACTACGGGTAATGATCAAATTGGCGATTATTCATATTTAAATCTTTATTTTAGCTCTCCTGCACCCATTCCATATCAAGGTACAGCAAATCTGTCAACATTTACCTTGCCTAATCCTTACCTACAATGGGAAGAAACTAAAAAATGGCAGGTAGGAATAGACCTTGGATTTTTGAACGATCGAATGATTTTGAATTTTACTTATGTTCTCAATAGATCTTCTAACCAACTCTTACCGTATACCTTGCCAACTATAACTGGCGTTAGCAATATACTTAGTAATTTTCCAGCAATTGTACAAAACACCAGTTTGGAGTTTTCGTTAAATACAACAAATATTAAATCTAAAACCTGGAACTGGACAAGCAGCTTTAATCTTACCATCCCCCAAAATAAGCTAATCTCTTTTCCAAATATCGCAGAATCCAGTTATGCCTCAGGATTTGATGGCGTCATAGTGGGGCAGCCCCTTGGAATAATTAAACTTTTTCATTATTCGGGAGTTGATCCAGCAACTGGTGAACCTCATGTTATTGACGTTAATGGTAATGCTACTTCAACTCCTGATTTTGATAAAGATTTTTATATTCTACGTTCTCCATCTCCTCGGTATTTTGGAGGTATTCAGAATGTAATCCAGTATAAAGGCCTAGAGCTCAGCTTTCTTTTTCAATTCGTGCATCAGTTGGGAAAAAGGGCATTGTTTTATGATAATGGAATGCTTGCACCTGGTGCCTTTATCAGAATGTTAAGTAACCAGCCTGCCTCTGCGTTAGATCGTTGGCGGAAATCTGGAGATAATAATGTTATGGGAAAATTTACTACTGATCCTTTATTTTCGTTTCCTTTCTATTTGGCTTCAGGTAGTGATGCGGGTTATTCGTATGATGCCTCTTATATCCGATTAAGAAACTTTTTCCTGTCATGGCGATTGCCTATTACGTGGAAACAATCAAGTAAGATTCGCGATATACAAATCTATTGTCAGGGGCAAAATTTACTCACATTTACCAATTATTCGGGATTGGATCCTGAAAATCAAAATGCGTCTGCATTGCCACCGCTACGTATGTTGGTGGCAGGACTTAAAATAGGATTGTAGCGTGGCAAATAGGGGAGTAAGATGTAACGTTTGACTACAAAATTAAATTTATGCATTTAAATAAAAGTATAATAAGCCAATGGCGTGATGTCAATGTTAATAGTTTTGTCAAAGTCGTCTTTATTGGCTGTGTATCCATAATTCAAACCAATTGTGAAAAACTGGTAGATATACCGACCCCTAATTTTGCTGTTACAGGAAGCAATGTTTACACAGAAGATGCAACCGCAATTGCAGTCCTCAATGGTATCTATCTTGATATGAGTGCCGCTTCTAAAGTTTTTTCGGGTGCGAGAAGCATATCTTTTTATACAGGCTTATCTTCCGATGAACTTGTTTTATATGATGTCTTTGCAGATGAATCATTGAAAAAATATTACCAAAATGAATTAGTTGTTACCGGTGCAACAGTCGCTGGTTTCGAAACTTGGGCGCCATTATACAATTATGTGTTCCGATGCAATGCTGCTATAGAAGGGTTAACTGTTTCAAAAACTTTGACACCATCCGTTAAAGAGCAATTGCTTGGTGAGGCCATACTACTACGTGCATTTGTTTATTTTTATCTAGTCAATCTTTTCGGAGATGTACCATTGGTATTGTCAACCGATTATAAGGTAAATGCAACATTAGCCAGAAGTCCTAAATCACAGGTGTATCAGCAGATAATTGCCGACTTAAATGAAGCGAAAGGCCTTCTTTCCAATAATTTTCTTAATGCCACTTTACAAGAAAGTTCCAATGAAAGGATAAGGCCCACTAAATGGGCAGCGGCGGCTTTGCTAGCAAGAACTTATTTGTATACTGAGAAATATGCCTCTGCTGAGGCAGAGGCTACTGAAGTAATCAACAATAGCACTTTGTTTACTTTGCCAGAATTGGCAAATGTTTTTTTGAAAAATAGTACAGAAGCAATCTGGCAATTACAACCAACTGATATTGGATACAATACCCAAGAATCTGTAACATATATGTTGATACCAAATGGGCCGATAGGAGGAGCTGAAAAGGGAATATTCTTAAGTCCACGATTGCTGAGCAGCTTTGAATCAGATGATCAACGCAGACTCAATGGAAATTGGGTTGATAGTATTATAGTCAGTGGTACAATTTATTATTTTCCGAATAAATATAAGTATAATCCTGTTTTCGATCCTTCCACCGCTTCCACTGCCGATATGAAAGAATATCTGATGCTGCTTAGACTTGGAGAACAATTGCTAATCAGGGCTGAGGCAAGGGCTCAGCAGGGTAATATCAGTGGTTCTCAAAGTGATTTGAATAGCATTCGCAGAAGATCAGGGTTAGAAAATACAACTGCTAATGATATAACATCGTTACTGGCCGCGATTCTTCATGAACGCCAGGTGGAATTATTTACAGAATTTGGTCATCGCTGGTTTGACCTCAAAAGGACTGAGTATGTGGATACGATAATGAACCAAGTCACTATACTTAAAGGTGGAATTTGGCAATCAACAGATCAATTATATCCATTACCATTAAGTGAACTGCAGCATGCACCGAATCTTATACAAAATGCAGGGTACTGAATCCCCCTGAATAATGCACCAATTAAATTAGTTCTTTGATACTGGCTGTCTCAATGCTCTGTAAGTGATAATGATAGGTCCGTCGGATGCGTTTTCAGGGCCAGCCTTATACAACCTTTAGCTGCTATCCCGTTTTCAATCATAGACGAAAACTGTAAAAACACAAGTTTGATCACGAAGTGCGAAAATGTCTTGTTTCTAAGCACAAACATGATGATTTGTGCCCAACGTTCATTCTTTTTATCTCGATATTTATCAGAGCCATACTTGTGTTGCAATTGATGCTGTTTGATACCCTTTCTATTAATTAACAGTGAGTTGGATTTTAAGGTGCCCGATAAATATGGAATGGATATGATTTGGATAAATAAATTGCAACAGACAACAAAGATATTTGAGTGAGTTGAAAAGATTGTGAAGCTGGCTCTTCCAATAGGTCATTTCTCTCGCTTTTAAAGAGTAGCAGAAAATGGTCATTTAATTCGCCGACGCAAAGTCATTATCTCTTTAGGAATTCTTTATTCCAGCCATTAATTAACCAGGAAAAAAATAAAAAATATGAGAAGCATCAAACGATCATTATGCTTAATGATGTTATTTATAGCATCTACAATAAATGCCCAAGAAGATGCGTCCCAGCGTGGAATACAATGGACTACTGGTCTTACGTGGCAACAGGTAAAGGAAAAGGCAAAAATAGAGAATAAATATATTTTTCTAGATTGCTTTGCTACCTGGTGTGGGCCATGCAAGCAAATGGAGAAAAAAGTTTACATTAATGATACGGTTGGACAGCTTTTCAATCAGAAGTTTATTTCAATAAAAGTGCAGTTTGATAAAACTGAAAAAGACAATGAAGACATCAAACGATGGTATGATGATGTGGCTATTCTTGAAAAAGAATACAGAGTAAAGGGATTCCCCACCTATATATTTCTGTCGCCACAAGGGCTTTGGGTACACAACGAACTCGGTTTTCAATCGGTAGCAGAGTTTATAAATACAGCTCAAATTGCATTGCAGCCTGATCGTGTATACGTAGATCCGAATGAGGACTTTTATAAAATGGCAGAAAATTATAAAGAAAATAAAAAGGATTTTCGGCAAATGCCTTATATGCGAAAAAAGGCTCTGGAGTTAGATGAGTTGGATATGGCGAACGCTGTTGCTCATGATTATAAACAATTTTTGACTGGTCTTAGCAAAGAAGAACTTTATACAAGGGAAAATTTGGAATTTTTGGCATCCACTTATATCGCTAAAACTTCGCCCTTTTTCAGTTTGTTTTATCCAAACGGTCGACGCGCTGATGCAGTGATGAATCAAAATGGATTTGCCGCAAGGGTTGTTGAGAATACAGTCAATGTAGAAATAGTAATGCCGTTTTATAAGCATTATGGATTTGTGCCAGCACGGATTTTTGGTAGTAAAGTGGATTCTACGGAGGCAGATTGGAAGGCTCTATATCAGTCTATCCGTAAAAGCTTCAATAGGGAGTATGCGAAAAGAAGTTTATTGGATGCTCGAATTAATTGGTATGATACAAAACAAAACGACCCAGCTTTTTTGAAATATTATTTCCATTATTTAGAATTATATGGTCTGGATACTTCGCAAGTGCATCGAAACAGTCCTTATTATGCAAGTTCAATAAATATTTATTGTTGGGTGCGTGTTTTTGAGCGCGCTACAGATAAGACAACTCTTGAAAAAGCAACCTGGATTATGAGAAAATTAGTAATGTTAACTAATGAATGCGCATACATAGATACCTACGCTAATTTACTATATAAATTGGGAAAAGTAAGAGAGGCAATTGAATGGGAGGAAAAAGCATTACAAGGTGCTTTGGAAATGAAATGGGATCAACAGATAGAAGAATATGTTAAAAATTTGGAAAAAATGAAAAGGGGAGAACCAACATGGCTTGGACAGGTTGGGAAGACTGCTCAATAGTAATGAAGCTGTTTTAGAATGTTAGCAGTAACTATCGTGCGAATCCATTCACTATGGTTAGTAATTAAACTAGGGTGTTGGCAAACATAGTTCCAGTTAATGAGTATTTAAGAGCATTACTTCTGTATTGGAAAAGCTTGCCTTTAAGTATATAGAAAGTTAAACCCAATTGGAAAGGGTGTTTTCAATAACTTCCCCCGTTCATGGCCAGGCGAATGGCTGTCGAATCCTACGAAGTGATTGCTTTAAAAACCAAACAGTTCTTATCTAACTAATCAGCTTGAACGCCTCATATCTAAGAAAATAATCTTATGTTTTATAAGTAATCTACAGGAAAAACTATGCAGATTGTTACAAATGAAATGGAGGAACGGATGGTAAGATAATCGATATTTTACATTCGAGGAAATGATACAATATTTATCAAAGATAGATTTCCCTTAAATACAAAATATTAAGAAATAACATACAGGAATTAAATGCTTTTTCGTAAATTAAATGAATTGAGTCTGTAGAAAAACTACATTGTTCGTGTTATTAATTACAACCAATGGCAAAAAATCGTAAAGCAACATTTTATGCAATATTTGGGTTTGATACTTATACTCTTATTAAGTAATATCGGCGCAACAGCGCAACGTCTGGTTCTACAGGATAGTAATCTTATACCGTATTCAGTGCAAGACTTTACCCACTATCTTTGGACTCCAATGTACGAAAAAACAGGTAAGCCTGTTATTGATTTCAGTGCGATAGATCATTGGTATGGCGTAGAACCAAGCCTCCATGGTGTTGCCATAAGCCCAGATGGACGCTATTTTACCTATAAAATACAAAATCAACCTTTCAATAGTTACACAATTGTAATACAAGCCATTGATAGTACCTGGAAATATACTTTTTGTGGTGCTGAGCCAGGTTGTTTTTCTGGAGATAGCCGCCACTATATTTTAAGGGTAGGGGACAGTCTTTGTTTTCTGACACTTGGAAAAATGCAACTCCGTTATATACCTGGTGTTTCTGGTTATAAGTTGTTTGAACAAGGAAAAGGGCAATGGTTGGTATGGCAGTATAAGGATAGTGTTCAAAGGTTAGTGCTATACGACTTGTTTTCGGATAAAGAGAAGATGGTTTTTAGGGGAGTGTCTGATTACTCTTTTGATAATAGTGGCCAATGGCTTTGCTGCCAGTTAACCGGTGCTGAAAAAGAATTGCTGCTTTATAATTTAATTACTGGAGTGACACTGAGGTTTAGTTCGGTGGTAAAGTATGTCCTGGACGATAAAGGGAAGCTAATGATATTGGAAACGGATCAAAACAATCGTTTTAAGTTGCAGTGGGTTCCTCTGTTGACTGGCAAAACACGTATGATTTGGGAGGCGGATAGTGAAGGAAATAATAGGGTTGATATGTTTGTATTAGATAAGACAGGTTCACAACTCGCCTTTTTAGTTCAGCAATTATCAGACTCTAAGTATAATGAAAATTCTGTTAAAGTGGACGATAATGTTGCCAATACCATTTGGTACTATAAAGAAGGTATGATCAGAGCTACCCTAAAGGTTAAGGACCAATCGCCAGGAATATCATCTAATTTATACATTCATGGGGCACCAAATTTTACCAGTGATGGCAAATATATAATGTTCTCTTTAAAGCCACAAGTGAAAAAAAGGGAATCTAATCCGAACGCCGTTCAGGTAGATGTGTGGAATTACAAGGATCCCATGCTGCAATCTGAGCAATTGTTATTAGATCCGAATAATATATCCACCTATACAGCGGTGATAGGGACAGAAAATGGTACGAGTATTCAATTGTCAACGACGAATAGAAAATATTTAGGGGTAATCGGCGACTATGCGTTGGTGAAACATGATGTTTGTGGAGATCGATTTTGGGAAAAGCCAGAGATAGACAGTTTTTGGTTAGTATCCATGAAAAGCGGTTCGAGCTTTTTTCTTGTGAAGCAATTATTTGCTAATCTTGCGGTTTCTCCAACCCATAAGTATTTGTTTTATTTTGATGAGGCAGTGGGGCATTATTTCAGTTATGACATAGTCACAGGAAAAAAGAAGAATATATCGGAAACAATCCCCGTATACATGGGTACTGAACAGCCTTCTGATCCCCTGCCAGGTTTTAGTAATTTGAGAACCGGAATAGCTGGCTGGTTGGAAGGAGAAAAAGGAGTGTTGCTTTATGACAGCTATGATATCTGGCAGTTGGATTTAACTGGCAAGATGCCACCCGTTAACGTAACCAATGGGTACGGTCGTAAACATGGTATTACATTTCGATTAACTGGGGGGTTAAATAAAAGTGCAAGTTATATCAATGGTATCGGCCCCATTTTTTCCACTAATGGTTCGTTAGTTTTAACAGCATACAATACAACGAATGGAGATAATGGCTTTTACCAGAAAACTTTAAATATGGAAGGGGATCCTACTTTATTAAGTATGGGACCTTGGCTTATGAGTATAGAAGCTAATTCGGTTCTAAATAATGGTGACAATGCAGCCGGTATGATCACGCCCATGAAAGCACAAAATGCTGATGTTTGGATTGTTCGCCGGCAGGCAGCCACCGATGCCCTGAATTATTTTTTTACCACGAATTTTAAACAGTTTAAAAGACTGACTAACATACAACCTCAATCTGCCTATAATTGGATGACTTCTGAATTGATTGCCTTTCCTCAGATGGATAAAACTATTAGTCAAGGGGTGCTGTATAAGCCAGAAAATTTTAACCCGGCCCAGAAATATCCTGTATTAATCAATTATTATTTTCAATTCTCACAACTTTTGAACGAATGTCCATCTCCATATTATATGGGCAATGGATTTTTAAACATTCCTTGGTTTGTGAGCAGGGGTTACCTTGTGTTTACTCCAGATATTTATTTTACCCAGGGCAGGCCAAGACCTGCCAGTGCATTGAATACAGTAGAGGGTGCAGCGTTATTTCTCAGCAAACTACCTTATGTGAATTCCAAAAGGATAGGCATTTGCGGTCATAGCCGGGCAGGTGGATACACAAATTACATTCTAACTCATTCCAATCTTTTTACTGCTGCATTATCAAGTGCTGGCGTAAGTGATTGGATCAGCGCTCAGCTCTACTTGATAAAAGATATTGGTGTGCCTCGTTTGAGTGCTGCACAACAGGAACCTTTTTTTTGGGAAAAGTTTGAGGTAATGAAGGAGAGCCCAATTATGAATGTAGATAAGATAACTAGTCCTTTATTGATTATGCATAATAAACTCGACGGGGCTGTACCTTGGGAACAAGCAGTGGAACTATTTGTTGCTATGCGGCGATTTGGCAAATCAGTATGGATGCTGCAATATGATAATGAAAACCATAACATGGCTAATCCCCAAAATTGTAAAGATTTTACCATTAGGGTCACTCAATACTTTGATCACTTTTTAAAAGAAGCCCCTGAACCGAAGTGGATGGTAACAGGGGTGCCTGCTAACCTAAAAGGAATAGAGCATGGACTGGAATTGGAGATCAATGGCGGCTTTCGCTGAGATGCCCATTATTATGATCTAAGGGAATCTTAAGATTTTACAATGCACGATAAATAAAATATTAACTATATTTTCAGTGTCCAATGGCTAAATGATAAGTTATATCGGTCTTTTATTTTAAACACAAAATAGTATCAATAAGTCGATGAATAAGCTGTTCGAAAGCCATACATAAATTTGTTTCCGATAATTAAAATCCTTCACTTTATTATCGTTGTTATATCATGCGACAAAGGGTTGATACGATGTAGATGACATTAGACTTATTAAATCGTCTAAAGTGTTTAGTAAGATAAATATAGTAATTACTTTCAAAGAGTTCAATATACAACATCAAAACGGCTAGTGATATGAAGAGGAAATTAATTCTTAATAAACGCCCGAGCAACATGATGTTCAAATAATTCCAACTAAAGAACAGCTCGCTGTTTGAAATATCGGCAACTTATGAAACAAAATATATGCAATGGGAATTGACCAGGAATTAGGTCGGTTGATAAACAATGTAACTAATCAAATACATTGTTTTATTTAAAAAAAAACGGGAAGTCAGAGTTTCACGAAAAGCATAGTGAGTAAATAATTATAATGAGGGGCTGATCCAAACGGGTCAGCCCCTAAGCATATCAAAAAAGTGCCCCTTTTTTAGTTTATTTTATTTGGGTTGAACTTAGATATGCAGCTTCAATTACCGTCTACTTATTCAATTGTTGTTGTACTAGCTGTAGCTGTACATCTAACATTGGTACAAGTATTATTTACTGTTGCAGTCCAACATATGTTGATAGCATTGCCTAAGGTAGTTTTGCTTAGTAGGCGAGTTGGACACAGTTGACCATTGGGGAAATTTGAATTTGTGCAGGTGAATGTTGTTCCCACTGGTATCGCAGCTACTGTACAAATAGGTGCTCCAAATTTTGATTTTGCTTTAAAGGCAAGTGCTCCACCTACAACCCCTAAAAGAGCAATAGCCATTAACATAATTTTTATTTTTTTCATAATTAGAGTGCTTTTTAATTCAAAAAGCTAAACTTTGGTTTACAAAATACCTGTTTAAATCATTACTTCAACAGAAGGCAACAGGATTCAACCAACCATGAAGTATCCGGATATTTTATTCTTTGACTATTTTCTTGTGGGGATAATTGGATTTTATTTGACCTGGATTCAGTTCTTGATACATCGGCGGGTGCTATGCTGAAGATAAATGCATATAAGGATTACAGCAATAGTGAAGTATATTTTGATGGTCCCTTGCGAAGTTGTTCAAGTCAATAGACAAGTTGGACATAGTCAGCCATTAGGGATGGCTACATCTGTGCAATTAAAAGCTCGATTTCTGCTTTTTGTCGCACCTTCGGTGCAAAAAAAATATACCAAGTTCATTGAATGCAAGTGCCGCGACTACTTCCGATATAATGGTAACTGTTATAAACATAGCATTTATTCTTATTGTAAAAAGGAATACTATTAAATGAAAAAACTAAACTTTTTTGATTTGATAATAGGTTTTCCAAGTTATTACGGCCTGAAATAGGATAGCTTATTGGGATAATGAAGTATTGGTATACTTGCATTAGTCTTCTGCCGCTTTTCGTATCGCACTAATATTAGTTTTCCCTAAAAAGAATTTGTTTGGTTTTTTATCTTTTCCGAAAACTGCCGTAAAGGGTACTCCGGGTATTTTAAAATATTTCCCCCCATAATTTGCCGTATCTTTCCCTACAATTATATTGGGATAATCAGCCAGCTTATAATTGGAGTAAAATTCTTTTATGTCTTGTACCGGAAAATCCGTAACAAGGTAAAATTGTATGTCCTTAAGCTGTCTCATATTTTTCATAATATCGTCCATCTGCGCGCGACAATAAGGGCAATGTGGGCTGAAAAAGAACATTACGACCGATTTATTTGTTGATACATCGGTCGTGCTTACCCAGTTTGTGCTATCAGATAATAATATTTTAAATGATGGTATTGGTTTTAATTCCAGCGCTTGTTCCATCGCCTGTTTCATCGGATCTTTGCTGGCGCAGCTTATTATGGTTACGAAAATGAAGAAGGTGATAAGTTGTTTCATTTCTTGATATTTTGTTAGTAATTTAATCAGTATGTTTGCTTGCTTTTGAGTTTTGAAATTGATCGACTATAACTAAATTTTGAGGCTGCGCATCATACAGTTTGATTGAGACTTGAGTTAGAAATTTCCTTACTAGTGATTTGTTTAATTGAATATATGGCAATTGTTGGAGCTACGAAGACCAATAGGGTGATCCAGTAATCCGTTCCTTAAACACCTTATATTTTGTTAACTTTCTAAGCTCCGTATGCAAAAAGAGTATCATGTAAAGGAGATGATTTTAACAAAAGTTGTTTTCTCAAATACATTAGCTTAAAGCTGCAGCTTTTCTTAACTCATGCTAACTGCTTAATATCTATAGTTTTGGTCAATGTAAGTTCCCCTTTTCTGGCTTCCTCATGCATCATTCTTATCATCCAATCCAATAAAAGTGCTGCCCAAATCGTAACCAGCAAAACAGGGAATGCCTGAAATCGTAGGGCGGCTGTTGATGCGAATATTGTAAACCCCGCATTGATCAGCCAGATAGTTACTGTTAGAACCATGAATTTTTGAAATGGGCTTTTTTTTCGAAAGCCATTGAGGAGCGCGAAACAAATCAAACAACATAGAAATATAACGTTTGCCGTGCCTGTGAGTATTGGATAAAAATCGAGTATATAAACGTATCCGTCATCTTTTTGGCGGTTGCTTACCTTCCCATTTTTATATCCAAACCATGTCTGAGCAATTGCATCAACACTATCTCTTCCCATGTTGTATTGCTCCATAAACTCTACAGGTGGTGCAAAATATCTATGGGCGTTAGGCCAAAGGAAATGTTCAGCAAATTTTAACGGATAAGTTCGGATAAGATAGGCTCCATAACCTGCATATAAAGGACCCATGGATGCCCATTTTTTATGTTTATCAGATATGCTGTCATTTTTAAATTTTTTGAACATGTAATCTTGTAAGGGCATGCCAGATGACCACATATAAAAAGTACTGGCTTCAATTGATTCAAATGGAAATTTATTTAAATCACGGGTGCTGTCAAAATAGGCACGTACTGCATTATCTAGAGTGTGATAGGGTTCTGGAATAGGCCTACGATCTGCACTTTCAACATAACGATATCCATAAAGCGCATTATTAGCCAGTTGCCATCCACTGAAGGGGCTGAATTGCCAGACACCAGTTAATGCTTTGTGTTTATTACCTGAATACATTATAAATAATCCACACATTAATGCGACTAAACCTATTCCTGCTGATTTTTTCCAAAACGAGATTGGAGAAAGCGAATAAGCAACAAGGGCAATAAATGGATAGACTAATGCATTATATCGTACTGTAAAGGCAAAAGACAATACAAGTGCATGGGAAATGATAATAATTGTTGTTGGTCTGTGAATAATCCATAATAATAATGCGAGCCATATCAAACTTAACGATAGGAATAAACCATCACTTGATATTAGGTTACTAAGGTAAAATGGCAATGGATTTAATACCATGAAACCCCATAGAACCCATTGCACTCCTTTGCCAGGTTTGTAAAAATAAAACATAGTAAAAAGTGAAAACAATCCACCGCATTGTATCAACAGGTATTGAAATGCAACAAGAGCGGTATCGCTATTAGTAAATACACTGAATAAACGAAGAAAACGCGGATATCCTACCGGATATGTGCCAATATCAAGATTATAATAGGCCATTTGTAAATAAACAAATGAATCGCCATGTATAAAACTGGGAAAAGGGTATAAGTATTTGAAAACAATAAATTGTATAACTATCGCTATTGCTGACAATAGCAAAAATCTTTTGTTTATTTTACTATTAAATAGAAATTCTTTAAAAGATAAAACAGGGTTCAGATTCTTGGTACTTGGTTCGTTACTTTTAATTTTTGGTTTTGAATCATCTGTTGCAAATTCTTCATCTATTCTTGTCAAATCTTTATGGCTATCAGAGTTGTTTTCCTTTTTCACCTCATGATACTCCTGCTCTGTATTAATAGCCCAGATGTTCTCCTTGCCGGTTTTACCTTCACAGATATTGTCCACCGCCACCATGGCCGTTAACATAGAGTGGTCCGCATTGTTGTACTTGTGCATGCCATTGCGGCCAACGAGGAACAGGTTCTCGAAATTGCTCACGTATTCCTTCACCACTTCAAACTTGTCATAGGTACCGAAATAAGCGGGGTAGGTCTTTTCCATACGGCGTACGGTGATGTCCAGTACATCGTTTACATTGGCCAGCTCCATTTTTTCCAGTTCCTGCAGGGCAATCTTTTGGATGGCCGTATCAGGCAGTGCCCAGAAATCATCTGTTTTGTTACAGAAATATTCCATGCCTATCCAGGTATTGTTGGGGTCTTTGATCATGCCCTGGCCCCAGTTGTTGTAGATCATTAGCCGGCCCACCTTTACATCTCTTTCCTGGATATAGATCCAGTTGTCTTTCAACTCCAGTTTTTCATATTCGCCCTTACCTACTGGTTTTGATAATTGTTTCAGCAAAATGCCTACGTTTATAAAATCCCGGTATTGCAAACCAGCCGCAACGTCTTTTACATCTTGCGGAACTTTGGCGCTGGCGGCGCCTGCATCCATGCCGGCAATCAGTTCCTGCACCGGCATGGAAGAGAAGAAGTAATCCCCTTCCCAGGCGCCTGTTTGATTGGTTTCGCTGTTGATGGTGTTAACGCCGACTATTCTCCCATCTTCAAAATAGATATTGCTAACGTTTTGATTGAGGTATATTTTACCCCCCATTTCTTCTACTTGCCGGGCTACTTCTTCCCACAGCGAACCGGGCCCATATTTAGGATATAGAAATTGCTCTATTAAACTCGTCTCTTTATCTTTTTGCCCTATACCACCGTTTTTCTTCTTCGTCATTGATTTAATGGCTTCGGCTATGGCCTTGCTCAGGGATACGCCCTTGATGCGTTGTGCACCCCATTCCGCCGAGATCTCATGG
This sequence comes from Niastella soli, assembly GCF_017742245.1. Taxonomy (GTDB): domain Bacteria; phylum Bacteroidota; class Bacteroidia; order Chitinophagales; family Chitinophagaceae; genus Niastella; species Niastella soli. Next base: position 358,102 of record NZ_JAGHKO010000002.1, on the reverse strand, counting down.
CAGGGGACACCCCATACCTTTTCTGTATAGTCCTTGAAAAAAAGCAAATAAAGCTGTCTGCCAAACTTGTTGATGATAAAATCTTCTAAACTTTTTTCCGGTTTCCTTGGGAACAGCCGTACCCACAAAAAGGAGAACATTATTTTTATGGTACGGATCAAACCTAATGTTCGCAAGGTGGCAATTGATAACTGGATAGGGTAGGCAAAGAATTGGCGCAGGAAATAGATCCTGGTGAGCCGTTGTATTACCAACATCACTTTGTCATTCTTGCCATTGATTGCCTTTCCTTCGCTGGTATTTATTTCACGTTGTTTGTTTTGATAATTGATTGTTATGTTCTCCTCTGCAGACTGTTCCAACGGCATCATATGCAGCCACCAGTTCATAACTCGGTCACTTTTAGAAAAGAACCGGTGGGGTCCCATATCCATTCTGTTGCCTTTGTAGTTAATGGTCTTTGAAATACCGCCTATATCACCGCTCTTTTCTAAAATGATGGGTTTAATATCGGTGCGTTTCAGCAGTTCGTATGCCGCGGTTAAACCCGCAGGGCCTGCCCCTATTATGATTGCTTTTTTGGACATAGTACTAATTTTTTTTTATGACAAGATTTCCAATATGCTGTTGAGAATACCAGAAGAACAGGATGCGGTGTGGATGGCCGCTCCGTCCTGAGTGCTTCGCTCACTAGCCCTTCGCAGAGCTTCGGAAGAGCAAGACCGAAGCCTTGGCGTAGGTGAGAGCCGTATACCACATCTATCGGGTCTGGTACAAAGGGTTCAAGCGTGTTGTACCCACCCGGACCGTATTCAAGACCGGTATCCTTACCAACAGGTATCAGCCGGTTGTTGTAGCATTGCCTGTATGGATAACCGCACCCTTTCCCTGGTTACATCGTACCTGACTATAGTAATTGACCGTAAACGGAAGCGCTGCTTTTGTTGAACCTTTTTCTGTAAGGCATAATCTTCCCGTTCAACTGAGTTGTTACAATGGTTGAGATAATTTAGTATTATCTGTTCTGCAAATTTGGTTTGATAAATATTTGTTGAGGTCTTATTTGTCGCTGTAACCTTACACCGATATAAGCCAGCAGCACAAGTAAGCTGTTCAATATCAGATGGTCTCGCCAGGATAGCAGGGAAATTATTCCCCCGCAACTACAAGGCAATTCTTTATCAAATACCATGATAGCCCCCACATACCCGGTAAATGCTATCATCAATGCCAGCGATGCATATAAACCCGGTAATCGCCAGCGTGGTATAATTAATAATAAAGTCACCAGGAATTCGGTCAGCGGTAATGCCCAGGCTATAAACGGCGCTATGGGGCTGAGAACAGGTGAGTCGGCTATCTGTTCTTTAAACACTGAGTATTCCATTAGTTTGCTTACTCCTGTGTACAGGAACAAGATCATAAACAATAGGGAGATGATTTCTACAATAGTACTTTTTGATAGCCAGGAAAACGTGAGGATGCGCAGCACTCCATGCTGCTTTTGAACTACAGGCCCTTCCATAATTAAATGGTTGATGGTTGTTAGTTAATCTATCTAATGTCCGAAACAAAGCCGGTGAGGGTGTAGCGAGCACCTCCTTCCCGGAACAATTTTGGTAAAAGCATTCATTGACCCTCTATCAGGCCGTAAAATTGTTTCACCAGCGTTTGTTTTGGGTTATATCTCTTCCAACCTTCCCTGTTGGATGGTTGTTGCGCTTTAGTTTAATATTTAAGTAGTGTTCGCTTATATTGGATCGCCGTCTCTGCTGCGGCTAGACAACCACGGCGTACCGGCTTGGAAACCTTATCCGTAGATAAGAAGGTTGCTACTGCTATCAGCAATGCAATGCATTATGTTGTTATTTAATCGAATGTAAAGTGATGTGGTTCACAGTTCGGAGTTCAGAGTTCAGAGTTCATAGTTCCAAGTTCCTACTTCGTACTTCCTATTAGCCAGACCTGTCAGGATCGCATGAACCCTCTAAAATGGCGAACTCAAATGGCGAACCTTACAGGTCGTGGCACTACCCATTGCCTATTGCCCACTGCCCACTGCCCACTGCCATCTGCCGTCTGCTCTCGGCTGAGCCGAGACCGTCTGCCGTCTGCCGTCTGCCGTCTGCCGTTTTCCTAATGCAAGTTACATCCCCTCATTGTCGAAAATTGCCTCGTTCATGTTGATTAATGCCTTATTGTTGTTGAAAAGTGATACACATATAACAGCAAGCACTAACCATACAACATCTGCCACGTAGTAGGCGTCATCCCAAATTCCTTCCTGAACGCTGCCGCATACGCGCTTTGTGACCGGTAAAAGCACTTTCCTGCCACCTGCTTCTTGGTGAGTCCTTGTTCCAGGAATTTCTTCGAGGCTTCTAAACGTTGGCGCACCTGGTATTCCTTAATACCGGCGCCAAAATTGGCTTTAAACGCCTTCTCCACCGCATTGCGGTTGGGAGCGCAGATCTTTTCCAGTAATTCCGATGCTGTTTTGTACTGCAGTGGTTTTTCGTCGAGCTGTTGTTTTATACACCTGATGGCATCCAGCACATACTTTGTATAAGGATTTATGTTCTCTAGCATGGGACCAAGGTTTAATTATTAAATTTGGTTTACTGTCTGTACGGGTACGTACTTAGTAAAAGATAGCTAGTAAGATTTATCTGGTATGTGAGGGGTATGCTAACGCTGTTTTCGTAATTCGACTACTTTATTATAGATCTCCTCCCGCACTTTGGCACCTGCTCCTCTTAGTACATATATATTATCCCAGTTCACCGCCTGGGCCAGCAACTGGCCAATGGTTATAATGTTATTGTACTGTAAAACGTGCAGCGCCCTTTTGCTCAGGTTTAGTTCGGTAATACTTGTCTTGAATTGCTGTTTGTCGATCTCCATTGTACGTATCCGCTCATCCAGCCAGTGGGCAAGGATCTTGCACTTATTTACATCAAACAATTGAATGCTTCGTTGTACAAATAATATGTCGGGAGTGTATCGGTCCATCGGTGTCGCTTTGTGGTTACGAACAACCATAGATGCCTTAATGTACAAGCAAGTTACTCATGGGCATTTTATCTTTTCTGGCAATTGTTTTACATTTTCCGGAATATTGAAGGGTGGGTGCTTATTGCTGTTCCCTTAACCACTCGGTAGGCGTTTGTTTGAAGTATCGTTTGAATGCCGTGCAATAGGCGCTTTGTGACCGGTATAAACTTTTAGCGGCTACCCGTTTTATTGGCATGCCTTCTCTTAAATAGCGTTTCGTATATTCCAGCCGTACCAATACCAGGTATTCTTTTACCCCATAGCCTGTAATAGTCTTAAATGCCTTTTCTACCGCAGACCGGCCGGTAATAATATTAACCTTCCACATCTCCGAACAGGTCCTATGGGCAATCGGGTTCCTGTCCAGATACTTTTTTATTTCAGCAACGGAAATTTGTGTGTTCGTACTGTTGTGGTTGATGGTCATGGTCGGTTAAATATATTGGCAGACACAACATTCCATACCCGCGTTCGTGGCTTGGGTATAAATGGGTACCTGCTAATGGTTGCAATCCCTTAAAAGAGGATCTTATTCGTGGTAATAAATCAGGCCTTCCAGGGACAGGCAACCTTATTCATACATCTATTTAATCGCAAGTTACAGGAGGGCATTTTACATTTTCCGACAATGAGTTCATGTTTTGCATTCTTAACCTTTTTTCTTTGAAAAACCGAGCAAAGTATGACTGGTGGCGGGTTTCAGGGGTTAAAAACGGCACCGGATGGCCGGTTTTTATACAACAGTTTATTGGTTATTTACATACAAAATTCCGCCATTCACCTACATCGTCTCCTGCATACTTTGCACGTTTTGTAGGTTTGTTCTTCTTAAATCAGCCCGTACACTATGAAGCCCTATGCTCCTTTAACCTGGTCTGTTCTGTTATTTTCCCTTTTCTGTATCAGCATCCCTGGCACTGCGCAAAGCGTGGCCATTAATACCGATGGGTCCACCGCCAATGCCTCCGCCATCCTGGATGTTAAAAGCGATACCAAGGGCCTCCTGATCCCGCGTTTAACCACCGTTCAGCGGACTGCTATTACTTCCCCGGCTACCGGCCTGCTGGTGTTCGATACCGACACCAATACCTTCTGGTTCTTCGACGGCACCATTTGGAAGAAAATGGATGCGGCTGGTAATGACTGGTCCATAACCGGTAACAGCGGCACCACTGCAGCTACTCGTTTTATCGGTACCACCGATGCCGTGGACCTGGTCCTTAAAACTAATAACACCGAAAGAATGCGCTGGCTTTATACGGCCAATACAAAAAATATTATTGCCACCATCAGCACCGGTGATCTTTCGGTAAACGGCGTCTACATTGGCCGCGGACCAGGTAACATCACCAGCAATACGGTTGCCGGTGTTCAGGCGCTGTTTTACAATACCACCGGCACCAATAATACCGGCGTTGGTTATGTAACCCTGTCAAATAACACTTCAGGTAGTAGCAATACGGCTGTTGGTTACTCTTCTCTGTATATAAATAGTACAGGTAACAGGAATACGGCCATTGGACGAAGCGCCCTGTATAATTCTAACACTGGTACCGGCAATACAGGCGTGGGCAGTTATGCGCTGTTCTATAACACTGGTGGAAATAACAATACGGGCATAGGAGATGATGCCATAGGTTCCAATACTACCGGAAATAGTAATGCTGCAGTGGGTCAGCAATCCATGTACGACAATACTACCGGTTCTTTCAATGCCGCCAGCGGCGTTTCTGCCTTATTCAGTAACACCAGCGGTAGTTACAATACTGCCATGGGTAGTGAAGCATTGGGCGCTAATACCATTGGCAACAATAATACGGGCGTGGGTTATAATGCCGATGTGTCGCAAGGCGATCTCACCAACGCTACCGCCATCGGTGCTGGCACTACCGTAAATGCCAGCAATAAAGTGCTTATTGGTAACAGTAGTGTTACGGTTATTGGCGGTCAGGTTGGCTGGAGCATCCTCAGCGATGGCCGGTTTAAAACCAATATTAAAGAAGATGTACCCGGGCTCGATTTCATTATGCAGCTGCGCCCGGTTAACTATAATTTCATGGCCCGCAAATACGAAGACCATGTGATGAAAAACATGCCGGATAGTATTAAAAACAAACCGGGCCGTAAAGCGGTTTCTTATTCCGCTGCTGAACAGGTGCTGCACACCGGTTTTATTGCACAGGAGGTGGAACAGGTAGTAAAAAAGAACGGGTATCATTTCAATGGCGTTCATATTCCCACCAGCGAGACCGATAATTACAGCATTACCTACGACGAGTTTGTGGTGCCGCTTGTGAAAGCCATGCAACAACTGAATTCAAAAGTGGAAAAGTTGACCACGGAAAATGAATTGCTGAAAAAACAGCTGGATGATATTAACAAACGTTTGAACAAGCTGGAAGCTCATTAATTTGTCATACCCTATGTTACGATATATAGTTTTCTTTTTACTGGCCGGGTGGTTACCCCTAATCACCCGGGCCCAGTTCACTAACTCGGGTGCGCAGATAATTGTATCGGGTGCTAACCTGGTACTGGATAACCTTGATTTAGTGAATAGTGGCACCTTTACCCATACCGCTGGCATCGTACGATTTACCGGGAACAGCAATGCTGCTGTTGCGGGAACCATTCCGCCGCAGTTCTTTGCCATTGAATTAAATAAACCTGGTGCGCAAATACAATTGCAAACCGGCATCAACGTCAATGATCAGATCCTGTTTTCAAATGGACTGCTTGACCTGAATAATAACAACATCATCCTCGGCACTACTGGTTATTTGAACGGGGAGAAGGAGAGCAGTCGCATAACGGGGGTAACCGGTGGTTATGTAGAATTCACCAGTCTGCTGAATGCGCCCGCAGCCGCCAATCCGGGTAATCTCGGCCTTGTTATTTCTTCCCCAGCCAACCTGGGCAGTACGGTTATTCGCCGTGGCCATGTTTCGCAATCCAATGGGGCCAATATGGCGAATTCTATTTTCAGATATTACGATGTACTGCCTACAAACAACACTTCTTTACAGGCTACTATCGGCATCAATTATTTTGATGCGGAACTGAATACCCTGGGTGAGACCATGCTTACTGTTTGGAAAAGTCCGAATACGACCACCTGGACTTCTTTGGGTTACAACACCCGCAACGCCGCCACCAATTTTGTGGATCAACTAAACATTACCGATATGGCCCGGTTCACGCTTTCTTCTGAACTCTATGTACTGCCATTATCGATCAGTGAACTTCATACCAGATGTATCAACAACCAGGTGGTTATCTCCTGGCAAACCAGGGGCGCCGCCGATCTTAATAAATTTATTATTGACCGCAGTGCAAACGGGGCCGACTGGCAGCCAATAGGCACCGTTCCTGTAACTGGAAAAAGTACTTACGCCTATACCGACGCCCAATCATTTAACGGCGCCTGGTACCGCATTATTCAGGTGGATGAAAAAGGCCAACAATTCATTTCGCCCATGGTACAAAGCAAATGTGATGGGAATGAAGAAGCCCGGGTATTCCCGAACCCGGCTTATGGCAACAGCTGGTTGCAATTACAAGCCGCCTCAAGCTCTAAAGTGGTTATGCGCTTATTTGATCATAAAGGAACGCTGGTAAAAATTCTCACCGCCAATGCAGCTGCCGGGGTGAATCAGTTTGATCTGCAGATCAACAACCTGCCGCAAGGGGTTTATTCGTTGGTAGTGAATTGGGATGGGCAGGTTAAAACGATCAAAGTGGTTAAGTTGTAAGTTGTCTGAACTGGGATTTATGGGATGTATGGGATTGTTGGGATTGGAGCAAGACCTGTAAGGTGCATCATTTGAGCTCGCAATAGTAGTGGGCTGAATTGCACCTGACAGGTCGTGTTTAAAAGTCTGAACTGGGATGTATGGGATTGTTGGGATGTTGTCTGAACTGGGATGTATGGGATTGTTGGGATTGGAGCAAGACCTGTTAGGTTCGCCATTTGAGGTCGCACTTATAGAGTGACGACGCGACCCTGACAGGTCTTAGCTTAATTTGAACCAGACCTGTCAGGTCTGTTCATCCCGCTGGCCTGGCAAGTTCAAAAGGCAGACCTTACAGGTCTTCCACTTTCCTTTCCTTCCATAAAATTTAATACCGTATGTGTCAAATAAACAACTAAAAAGAGTAAATTCACTGGCTACCATTTCTCATCAACCAAACAAACGATTGTATGCCAGGGGATTCTCTTAACGTTAATAGCAAAGCTGCTATTCAAAACTCATATGATGCTATTGTGATCGGTTCCGGCATCAGCGGTGGCTGGGCCGCCAAAGAACTCACCGAAAAAGGCCTGAAAGTACTGATGCTCGAACGGGGCCGTAATGTTGAACATATCAAAGATTATAAGACTGCCAATTTAAATCCCTGGGACCTCCCACATCGGGGCCAGGAGACTGATAAACAACGGCATGACTTCCCCGTGGCCAGTCGTGATTGGGCCGGTGGTACCATCGCTTATGAACAGCTCATGGGTTACTGGACCAATGAAAAGGATTGTCCATACGTAGAAAAGAAACCTTTTACCTGGTGGCGTAGTTACCAGGTGGGCGGCCGCTCCTTACTGTGGGGCCGGCAAAGCTATCGCTGGAGCGATTTTGATTTTGAGGCCAATGCCAAAGATGGCTATGGGGTAGACTGGCCTATCCGTTACCGCGACCTCGCCCCCTGGTATGATCACGTAGAACGCTTCGCCGGCATCAGTGGTTCCAAAGAAGGCTTACCACAATTGCCCGATGGCCAGTTCCTCCCACCGATGGACCTGAACTGTGTGGAGAAGGATGTGAGTGCCCGCATTAAAGAACATTATAAAAATCAACGCCATTTATTCATAGGCCGCGTGGCCAACCTGACCGCACCCATAGAAGGGCGGACGCAATGCCAGTTCCGGAACCGGTGCTGGGAAGGGTGTCCGTTTGGCGGCTATTTTAGCACACAGTCGTCTACCTTGCCGGCGGCCGTAAAAACGGGTAACCTTACGGTTCGGCCCTGGTCAATAGTAACCAAACTCCTATACGACAAGGACGCCAAACGCGCCAAAGGGGTAGAGGTGCTGGATGCCGAGACCAACAAAACCTATGAGTTCCATTCAAAGATCGTATTCGTTTGCGCCTCGGCCCTGAACAGTACCTGGGTGCTGATGAACTCAGCCACCGACGTGTGGCCCGGCGGGTTAGGCAGCAGCAGTGGTGAACTGGGCCATAACTTAATGGACCACCACTATATGCTGGGCGCCAAAGGATTGGTTGAAGGGTATGAGGATAAATACTACTATGGCCGCCGCGCCAATGGTTTTTATATTCCGCGTTTTGCCAACCTGTTTGGCGACAAACGTGATTTCCTGAGGGGCTACGGTTATCAGGGCGGTGCCAGTCGCGATGACTGGAAGCGGGATGTGGCCGAACTGGGCGTGGGCGCCGAATTAAAAGAGGCGCTTACGGAACCAGGTCCCTGGCACATTGGGGCCACCGGTTTTGGCGAGGTGTTGCCTTACCATGAAAATCAGATCAGTCTGGATAAAACCGTAAAAGATAAATGGGGGCTGCCGGTGTTGGCCATGGATGCGGAATTAAAGGAGAATGAATGGAAGATGCGGAAAGATATTATTCAGGAACTGGTGGCCATGTTTGAAGCAGCCGGCGTTAAAGACATTACCACCTGGGATAGTAAGGGCTATGCCATTGGCCAGGGTATTCATGAAATGGGTACGGCCCGCATGGGGCGCGATGCCAAAACCTCGGTACTGAATGCGCATAACCAGGTGTGGGATGCCCCTAATGTATTCGTCACCGATGGCGCCAGCATGACCTCGTCGGCCTGTCAGAATCCTTCTTTAACGTATATGGCGCTTACGGCACGTGCAGCTGATTATGCGGTTGCTGAATTGAAAAAACGGAACTTGTAGAATCGGCAGACGGCAGACGGCAGAAGGCAAACGGCAGACGGCAGACAGCAGACGGCAAACGGCAGACGGCAGAAGGCAGACGGCAGACAGCAGACGGCAAACGGCAAACGGCAAACGGCAAACGGCAGACGGCAGAAGGCAGATGGCAGACGGCAGATAGCAGACGGCAAACGGCAAACGGCAAACGGCAGACGGCAGAAGGCAGATGGCAGACGGCAGATAGCGCCGTCGCGGCCTCCTACGCAGACCGTAGAAGGCAGATGGCAGACACCGCGGTCGCGGCTTGCTTTGCCAAGTGCGGATAATAGGTGTATTTGTTTTCTGCCGTTTGCCGTCTGCCGTTTGCCTTATAGCCCTTTGCTATTCCGAAACTCCGTCGGTGTCACTCCAAATTCTTTTTTAAACAATGTAGTGAAATGCGTTACATGACTATACCCAATATGATAGGTAATATCAGTAATAGGCATGCTGGTGGTCAGTAATAATTGCTTTGCCTTTTCCAGCCGTAATTGCTGCAGGTAAGTGTGGATCCCCGTTCCGAATAATTCTTTAAACCCTTCTTTAAGTTTGGCTTCATTGATGCCCGTTTGCCGGGCTAGTTGCGGAATAATAATGTGCTTGTCGAAATTTTCGTCAAGAATCGTTTTGGCCTGCCGGATATACGTGATATCCTGTTTACTCAAGGGCATAAATAAGGTTTAATTTAATACACGTTTGTCTGATCCCGGTTGCAACGGAGATTAACAAACGAAAGTAATAAAAAACTGTTTATGTATGTGATCCTCTGCCTTCACCCTTCAACAGGAGAAGGAGAGTTACCGGGACGGATAGCCTGTTTGTAACCGGTTTCGGAAGTATTGGAGGTGATGGGTAATATAACTGGCAACCTTATATAATTTACGAAAGTTTTTGCATATGTCGATGATAGGTAGATAAAAAGCAGGTAAAATTTTCGCGCAAATACAAGAAAACCTGTACGGCTGATGCCCTGCTGTGTATAACGCCTGCCTGGTTAGCCAGACTTATGTAGTACTTATCTTTTTCATGCAGCTGCCAGACGATGCGTTTTACCTGCGGATGCGAGAAAAAATAATCCAGACAACTAAAGAGGGCATACTCACTCCAGTAACGCGTGTGCATAACGGCGTGGGATAAGAGCAGTCGCATGGAATGATCGCCCGGTTCAAAAATATGCGTCCCGGGTTCCCATTCATCACATTGTTTGTCGCCATCACAGAGCTCTACCAAAAAGACCGGCTGATCATTGATCAGTCCTACAAATGGTTGAGCAAAATCGCATTGCAACATAATGCTGAATGTTTCGCGCAAATGTTTATCGGGCAGGTAGGCTGCCGGTGAAAAACGGCCAAAGGCGCGGTGCAACCATTTTACAATAAATGGCCAGTCGTTGGGCAACGATAATGGCCTAAGCGCAATGGTGACCCCATGGGCCAGTTGCCGCTCAAACACCGGGTCGTATTTGTTATCAGGTGCCAGTGAAGCATATAATGGCATAATACAATTCATGTAACAGCACTCAGTTTTCTGTTTAATAGGTATTGTCTTGTAATAGCTGGTTCAGTAAAGGGAATAAGTATTCCGTAGACCTGATAAGGTGCCTGACCGGAATTGAAGTAGTTTAAAGATGACCGCCATTGCACGCGGTACTGGCAATATAAATAAACAGTAGTGCTTTTGTTTATGAAATCGGGAGAAAATTATGTGGGTATGATAATTTCATAATTGCATATTCGATTTGGCAAAGCATATTGCTGGTATTTTTAATAACTTGTAACCGTTATGTTGATACAAAATCGAAACGCCTTACTTCATTATACAAGTGCCTTCCTGTTTTTAATGACAGCCTTAACGGCCTGTAATCAAAATCATGATAATGGTTCAACGGGCTTTGTTGCTTCTCCCCAGGAATTCCTGGTTAGCGATGTGACCCTGAACGAAGCCTCAGGCATTGCCGATAGCAAGGCCAATCCTGGTTATTTATGGGTAGAGCAGGATAGTGGCAACCCGCCTGATCTTACCCTGTTACAACATAATGGTACCGTGTTGAAGTCGATCCATCTGGCTAATGTACAGAACCGCGATTGGGAAGATCTGGTGCTGTCTGCAGGACCAACACCCGGCAAGCAATACCTGTACATTGCCGAAACAGGTGATAATTTACTGGTGCACACTGATTACGCCATTTACCGCCTGGAAGAACCGGCTGCCAGCACCGATACGGTGCAAATCATTGATAAGATCGCATTTTTCTATCCGGATGGCAGTCACAATGCCGAGGCCATCCTGGTTGATCCGGATACAAAGGATATTTACATTATTACCAAGACCGATCTCCATTCAAAGCTGTTCAAACTGGCTTATCCCTATAGTACTATTAAAATGAACGAGGTGAAAGAAGTGGGCAGTCTGCCTTATAATTATGCCGTTAGCGCGGCTATTTCACCTACGGGCAAAGAGATAGTGGTAAAAACTTACCAGGACATCTATTATTATCCGCGTACGGCCGGTGAATCCATTGTACAAACCTTGAGCAAGAAGCCGGTCAATTTACCCTACCAGGTAGAACCGCAGGGCGAAGCCATTGTGTTTGATAACAGCGATTCGGGGTATTATACCATAAGCGAAAAAGCCCTGGCGTCGTCGGTGAAGTTGTATTTCTATAAGAGAAAGGTCTGAACTGGGATGGATGGGATTATTGGGATGGATGGGATAATTATCGGGGAAGACCTGTAAGGTCTGCCTTATTAACTTGCCGAGCGAGAAGGTGGGGCAGACCTGACAGGTCTTGCGTTAAATAAGGCGATAAGACCTGTCAGGTGCAACTCAACCCACTAATAAGGCAAGCTCAAATGATGCACCTTACAGGTCTTGTTTAAAGTAAGGTGAGCAAGACCTGTCAGGACCGCTTGATCCCTCTAATTGTTCAGCACCCGATGGCGGACCTTACAGGTCTGATGTATTCAGTCGAATCAGACCTGTCAGGACCGCTTGATCCCTCTAATTGTTCAGCACCCGATGGCGGACCTTACAGGTCTTAAAAATAAAAAAGGGCGCATCGTAATCGATACACCCTCTTTCTATTAGAATAACTTAGTATTAATCGTATTTTCTTCCTTTACTATACAGCACTTCTCTGTAAGACAGCGCCAACGTAAATTTAAAGTAGTTTTCTTTCACCAGGTTGTTGGCCAGGGTACCTCTGGTTCCGCCTTCAACGGCTAAATGGAATGCCAGACCGCGGCTCATATAACCTCCAAAACCAACCGTGGCGCCTGATTCTTTTAACTGCTGGCCTTTTACCTGTAAATAAGAATTACCGGCAAATAAACCGGCCTGGAAATAGCTTTTCTCCGCTACCATGCCAAAGCGCTGTACCTGTCTGCTGAGCTGGAAACCGGCTGAATAGCGGTCGCGGTCAACCAGGGCATAGGTAGTACCACCAGCATTCAGTCCATTCCAGTTGGCGCGGGTATAGTCAACGGTGAAAGTAGCGCGGCCTTTATTTACCAGAGCGATGCCGGCGTCGTACTGCCAGGGCAGGGTAAATTTCTCACTACCCAGGTCTTTGTTTGATTCTACCACGCTGGTACCTTCCTGCACGGTCAGGGTTTTACTGAAGGTAAGGTCATTTTTGGTACTAACCTTTCCACCCACAGAGAACTTCCAGTTCTTGTTGATCTTGTTGCCATAAATAGCGCCGCCTTCGAACCGGAAACCACTGTAATAATTGGTCACCTGCGAAATAATGGGCGTGGTCAGGGTGACGCCTTCCAGGGTCTCTATCTGGTTGATAGAACCGAAAATGAAGTTGGAGCGTACACCCAGTGCCAGGTGTTTGCCTAACGCAAAGGCGTTATTCCAGAATAAATTATGTAAACCGCCGTTGCCATCGTACAGTCCGGTGTAGGTGTTGTTACTACCTTCAATGCTTTTCTGCGCAGTGAACGAATAGTTCACATAGCTGAAAGGTTTGAAACCGATGCTGCTGGCCCAATGGTTGCTGAGTTTGGCGGAAATAGAAATGCGGTTGATAACGATGTCCTTGGCGGAGCTGTTGCCGCCGTTGATACCATCACCTTTGAAGTTAACGGTTTTGGCTACCAGGGCCAGGTCAACCTGGGCTAAGCTTCTTTCCAGCCCAATTAATGAGGCCGGGTTCTTATTAAGAAGAAAACCTGGTGTGCTCATAAGCGACAAGGAAGTATTAGCCATCCCGCTGCTGCGGTCTGGGTCAGTATCAGGAATTTCACCGATGCCGTATACAGAATAAGGAGAGCTCAGGTTCTGTGCACGCAACGTGCCCATAAGCGCCACAAAAAGCCCGGTCAGTATAAATATTTTTCTCATTATATAGAGGTTAGTCGATTGTCAGAATGTTTAAGACCAGTTTGGTTTGGTATTGGATATTTTCTCTACTGCCTATAACACCCCGGTTGATCTGCTTGGCTGTATTTGCGTCGTTCTGTATAATGAACAATCCCATATCCTGTGAGCCCGATGTGTTCAGTAACGAGTTTATGTAGGCGGTAACATTGAACGTGTAAGAGGTATTGTTACCGTACATGAAATCGATGGAAGGGGCCTTGTACTGCACTGCCTGACCGGTGGAATCGAGCAACTGGCTGCCGGGTATGTTGGTGGCATCAGTTGTTCGCAGGAACAAGCTGTTGGGCAAACTATTGGTGAAATAATCGTAGGTGCCTTTTACCGGTTTCAGGATCAGTTTAGCGTCCATCAGCCGCACTACATCATCTACTTTTAGAATATTACGCAGTGAAGGGAATGTGGCTTTCATATAAACACCCGTGCCGGCCTGAGTAATGGCAAACGGTTTGGTGTTGCTGGCAAAGAACTCATGCTGACCGGTTGTAGTTGGCTGCAGGGGAGTGCCCGTGCGGTCGGTCAGGATGCGGTTATACTGATAGCTGGTACGGGTTATAATGAAATCGATGTACTTGTCGATCTTGGAAGGGATGGTTTGGTGAAAATACATCCGGAGGCGTATACTGCTGTCGGCCAGGTTAAAGCCATATACCGAACCGGCGGTTGTATTGGCTGGCTGAATGTACATGCCTTTGAAATAATCGAGGAAGTTGGTTTCGCTGGTAAACCGCGTATCCTTGGTCCTGATCTTATCGTACCAGTCCTGCCCCATGCTTTGCGGCATTTTTATGCGAACGGAGTCTCTGGGCGTGGGCCGGATCACCTGTGAATAGGTGGCCAGTGCAGGCTTGTTGATCAGAGAGACCTTTGAGTTATTGAAAAAATAGGTGAGATAGGTATAGTCTGGCTGTTCGGCCAGTTCATTCACCGTAACGGCAAAAGGTTTGGTGGTATCGCCGTAATAATATCCACTGGGGCGCATTAACAACACCAGGGAATCAAAAAAGGCAGTTTTAGGCATAAGGGTAGCTACATCTTCGGGCAGTACAGGGAGACCGGGTTGAAAAACGGTACTGGCGGTAGTTTTACCCGCATAGCTATCGAAGTAATTGCCTATCAGTGAAAAGTTATTGCCATTGGTGACAAATGAATCCAGCACGTAGCTCGATAATTGCACAGCAACCGTATCAACTGTAATAATGCGGGTATGGCTTTCAGCCAGTTCACTACCCACCTGAACATCTTTTTTATAACACGATGACAACAGGCCGATAAACAGTAAGCAGTAAGTCAGAGTAAAAGGTACCCTTTTGTGTATACGCATATTATGGTTAGTGAGTGAATTTTTAAGCTAAATCAATGGTTTAAGGTTGAATACAGCCGTAAGCCTCAAGCTGCAAGCCGCAAGCAATACACCTCAGCGGAAGCCGCGTCGAGCCGCAATAGACGATTCCCCGGCCATGGGCCGGTTTTTCGCGGTGTAAAGTAATGGAATATAAGGTTTATAGTTCCAGTATGGGGCAATATTTGTTTTCATTTTAACACCTCTTTGTGTTGATTTACACCGTTGATGCTATAGCTTGTGCGCGCTACAGGCTGGCGGTGCTTTGCAATTTATCGGATGACCGCCTTCGCTGAAGCTACGGCGGGCGCAGCACGAAATTTTGTTATTATATATTATTGCCATCGAATAATCGGCGAAGCGATTATTTTTGCCGGTGGAAACTAAATTTCAAATGTGCAGCCGAAATTGTGCAAATTTGCAAATTTATAATAAGCCTGCAAAAGTGCGTACAGGAAAATGAAGCGGGGGGCGAAAAATGTTAATACTTGGTTAATCTTATGGTTTACAAGAGTTAACATGTTGGTTGTTTCTGTAAGCTTGCAGCTTTTTACCATTAAATATTGTTTTATAGAAGCTTTCAAACTTCCTTCCGACTTGTCGGGGAGGGCCAGGGGGAAGCCTTTTAACAGCATAAAAGATGTAAAAACCAAATTGGTCGACTTGATAACCTTATCTATCTATTTTATAAAGTTGTTTGGAATACACAGAAATATTTTTACCTGCCGAATTATTAAATTAAAAAACTGACGCATGTGAAAATGCCGGCCGTGATCGGGATAATCGGCTTTCCCGGGCACTGGCAATGTTTTAAAAAAAAACAGAAAATAAAACAAAATGAAGAATGTTCTAGTTTACTCCCTGGCCCTTGTGATTGCTACAGCACCACTGCTCATTAACACTGCTTGTAATAAGAGTTCCAGCAGTTCAAGCGACTTAGTGGGTAACTGGGCAATCAGTGATTATTTTGATGGTCCTGCCCGCAGTGAAGCTGTATTATTTAAAATTGCAGATACTGTATTTGTTGGTACTGGTTTATCAGATAACAAACGTTTTGCTGATTTCTGGAAATATTCTCTGGATAAAAGATACTGGACAAAGATCAAAGATTTCAGTGGTGGCGTGCGCAGTTCAGGCGTTGCCTTTGCCCTGGGTAAAAAAGGTTATGTAGGAACTGGTTACGATACCCAGGTTAACTATACCAACGACATGTGGGAATACAGTGTTGACAGCAATGGCTGGGCAAAAAAGAACAATTTCGGTGGAACTCCCCGTGTTGATGCGGTTGCATTTGTTGATGCCAATGGCAAAGCTTACATCGCTACTGGTTACGACGACAGCTACCTGAAAGATGTTTGGCAATACAACCAGGCTAATGACAGCTGGACCCAAAAAGCCGGTATTGCCGGTTCAAAAAGAAAAGAAGCTACTACTTTCACTATAGACGGTAAAGTATACCTCATCAGCGGTAACAACAATGGTACTGCCCTTAACGATATTCAGGTGTATGAGCCAAATGGCGATACCTGGACTACCCTTAGAAAACTTACCAACACCAGCGACGAAAGCTATGATGACAAATACACGTCAATCATTCGCTACAATGCTGTTGCTTTTGTAATGGGTGGAAAAGGTTACCTGGCAACCGGTGAAAATGGAAGCCTGAACTCTCACACCTGGGAGTACGATGCAGCTGCTGATACCTGGACTGAAAAAACTGCTTTCAGCGGAACTGCCCGTACTGGTGCATTGGGCTTTACCCTGGCTGACCGTGGTTTTGTTTTAGCTGGTCGTAGCGGTACTGCTCCATTTGATAATATGTATGAGCTGCAGCCGAATATTGAAGATAATGATCAGGACAATCAGTAAACATCATAAATTGGTACTGCTGGCAGCTTTGTTAATTGCTGCCGGCAGTATTTTTTATATCCTGGCTGTAAAGAAGCCAGCTACTCCCGCCAACACCTTGCACTACACTACTTTTAAGACCGAACATGGCTGGGGGTACGATATATTGGTCAATGACAGGATAGTCATACACCAGCCCATGCTGCCAGGCCAATCGGGCTACAAAGGTTTTCCCACCGAACAGGAAGCCGGCGCTGATGCGCAAAATGTTATAGAAAGTATAAAATCAGGTACCCATCCCTTCTTTGGGCAAAAGCAGCTGCAACGTCCCGGCGTCTTACGTGCTCAACCGAAGTAATGACCAAGGAAAAGATCCGGGCAGCCCTTGCATCTGTGCTGGGGTTTAGACCGGTAAAAACTGTAAAGCACAAACTGCTGGTAATTAGTGTGCATATTTTGCTCTGGGGCCTGTTCCTTGTTTTGCCCCTGTTCATTTATCGTATCCGGATACCAGACCCAAGCTTCTATTACCGCGAGATCATTAATAAGTCCTTTCTCATTGGTCTTTTCTATCTTAATTTCTATTATTTATTGCCGCGGTTATTCAAAAGCCGCAAATTGTTTACTTACTTTTTAAGTCTTATTGCCGCCCTGGCCTTCCTATGCATGCAGCAATTGGTGCTTGAAGTATATGTTTTAAAAACACAGGCCAAACGGTTTCCGCATTTCTATCGTATCTCTCCCCGTCCGTTTATAGCAAAGGAATACTGGGGTAGGGGTGAAGGGTTTGGCAGAAGGGCTAACATGGATGGCCCATTGCCGGCAAATATGCCCGGTAATGGGGAGGAAATGCCGCCGCCGCCACCGCCGTTCCTACATGGGCACAACCCACGCATGCCCTACCTCATGACGCTGAAAGATGCGCTGAGCTCTGGTATTGTGATCCTGTTATTAAGCGGATTTATAAAACTGGCGCATTCGCTTTTTATAAGTGAGAAACAGAAAAAAATACTGGAGAACGAACGGCTGAATGCAGAACTGAACTTTTTGAAATTACAGATAAACCCCCATTTCTTGTTCAATACACTTAACAGCATTTATTCGCAGGCGCATTTCAAATCGGAACAAACCGAGCACAGCATTTTGAAGTTCTCGCGCATTATGCGGTACGTGCTGTACGATTCGGCCGCCGATAAAATACCCCTGACGCAAGATCTGGAATACATCAGTAATTATATTGATCTGCAACAACTGCGGTTGTCGAAGAACATCGCCGTTAATTATATGGTTACCGGGCCGGTGGCGGGGCTTTCTATTGCGCCCCTGCTGTTGATCACATTTATTGAGAACGCTTTTAAACACGGGATCAGTTATACAACACCATCAGAAATTAAAATAGCCATTGCCGTTACTGGCAACGAATTATTGCTAACAGTGGGAAACGCCATTACCCAAAAGAACAGGGATGCCACCGGTGGGGTGGGACTTATAAATGCCCGCAGAAGGCTGGATGTATTGTATCCTGGCCGGCACCTGCTTGATGTGGTGGAGAATGATCACCTGTATATTGTTAATCTGAAAATCGAATTGGACCATGAAAGTTAATTGCCTTATTATTGATGATGAACCCTGGGCGCTGGACCTGTTAGAAGATTTTATTCAAAAGGTCCCGTATTTGAACCTGGTAGCCCGTTGTGAAGGGCCTGTTGCAGCGTTCCCGTATTTTGAAAAGGAGGAAATTGACCTGGTGCTGCTCGATATCCGCATGCCCGATCTCAGTGGTACCCAGTTTCTTAAAACGTTGAATAAAAAGCCGGCCGTGATCTTTGTAACGGCGCATAATGAATTTGCGGTAGAGGGATTTGAGCTGGACGCTATCGATTATCTGTTGAAGCCTGTTCCCTTCGACCGGTTTATGGCTGCCGTGAATAAAGCGTATGAGTATATCAGCTATAGAAAGACCAAATCATTGTTGAAGAAAGATGACTTCCTGTTTATAAAGACTTCGCACAAGATCCAGAAGATCTTTTATAGTGATATCCTGTATCTGGAAGGCCTGAAAGATTATACCAAGATCCACCTGGTTGATAGCAAGAAGCCATTTGTTACGCTGCAAAGCCTTAAGTACTTCGAGAGCCGCCTGCCGCACGATGAGTTCATTCGTATTCACCGGTCGTATATTATTTCTTTACGAAAAGTAGATACGGTTTCGCGTAAGGCGGTGCTGCTGGGTGAAACGGAGTTGCCTTGTAGTGAACATTATCGTAATGTGTTGTATTCGATAATAGGGGAGAAGCTTTAAAAGGCAAACGGCAGACGGCAGACGGCAAACGGCAAACGGCAAACGGCAAACGGCAAACGGCAAACGGCAGACGGCAGACGGCAGACGGCAGACGGCAGACGGCAGAGAAGAAAGGCAATAGGCGATAGGAGAACCGGTTTCCTGTTGTGCTGCCTCGGCGTCGCCGCTATCGCGGCTCAGAACTGGAACTCGAAACCCTGAACTCTGAACTTTGACCTCTCCGTTAGTATACGCTAAGAAAGTTAGTAATTAAAAATAAATGCTTATATTTGGTGAAAGGAAATCAAAAACCTGATGTAACCACATGTCTTATCCAGCTTCACTTATAGCCTTTGCCTTTGTAAAAAAAGGCATCGATGAAGGGAAGTTTGTAACTCAAATGAAGTTACAAAAGCTAGTCTATTTTGCGCAGGGGGTGCACCTTGCCAAATACCATACCCCCCTTATCAATGAAACTTTTCAGGCCTGGCTGTACGGCCCCGTTATACCCGAAATATATCAGAACTATAGATTATACGGCAGCAGACCCATCACCGATACAATTGAATTTACCCCTTCGCCTAATTATAGGCCCTCTTCACGGCTCAATGCCGAAGCCCTCGAAACCATCAATTATTCCTGGGAAGTCTTAAAAGATTTCTCCGCTATGTCCCTGAGCTATTGGACACACCGGCCCGATGGCCCCTGGTCGAAGGTATATGTCCCCGATGCAAAAGATACCCCTATTAACAACAACGATATAAAACAATACTTCGAAAAATTGCTTATCCGGGCCTAATGAATATACCCCCCAATTCTGAGGTTGCTCCTGTAAACAGAGTAAAGGACCTTTTGCAGCCATTAGTAGAGGATACCACCAATACCTTAGTGACTGAAGCGAATGTAAAAGAGGTAAAGGGATTAGGTATGGAGGAGGAGTTTGCCAGAGTACAATTAAAACGGTTACTAGATGACAATAAAGCACGTAAAGTGTTTAGTGTCATCATTTTCGCCATCACCATTTTATGGATGTTCCTGGTACTGATCATTGTGGTGCAATGCAGCCGCAAGGTCTTTCACCTGAGTGATGGCGTACTGATCGCCCTGATTACCACTACCACTGCCAACGTGTTTGGCTTTTTCTATGTAGTGGTGAATTACCTGTTTAATAAGGATAAGTCGACATAAACCCTTCTGCGCGGCCTTTGAGGGGAGACGGCAGACGGCAGAGGGCAGACAAAAAATACACTTCTGCGCGGCCATCAAAAGGCAATAGGCAATGGGCAATAGGAAATACACTTTTGCTCGGCCTTTGAAGGCAGACGACAGAGGGCAGACAACAAATACACTTCTGCGTGGCCATCAAAAGGCAATGGGCAATGGGCAATCAATGTCGTTTAGTTAATGCGTGTTTTAAGGAGTCCCCTCCTGGGAGGGGTAGGGGTGGGTTTATTCTAGATTAATCAAATTAATACCCACCCCTATCATCAGTCTTTATGCGCTTCGGCCTCCCGATGCATCGGGAGGATTTAGCTCTCCTATTCGCTTAACTAAACGACATTGAATGGGCAATGGGAAATCACTTCTGCGCGGCCTTTAAGAACAGACGGTAAACTGCAAATCCCGACAAGTCGGGAAAGGCTGGCAGACAACAAATACACTTCTTCGCGGCCATCAAAAGGCAATGGGCAGTAGGCAGTAGGCAATAGGAAATACACTTTTGCACGGCTCTCCTTAGCTAACGCGGCAGGCGAATCCCGCCTACGCCAAGGCTTCGGCGGGCAAGGCATTTTATCCACATATTCCCGTAAAGGGAGCTGTCTAAAAGTTAAAAACGGTTTAATTATATAGTTAATGTATAATATATCCGTTCCCGGACTGATTATTGTTATTAAAAAGGGCTATTTTTAAAAGCTGCCTTCGGCATCGCCGGGTCAGCGGTTCATATTTCTGTACCGATAGTAGTGACCTTGCATTCACTAACTATCCCTAAAAACGGGAACGGATTCCATGCAAAAACCATTAATCGTAACACCAGGAAAACAGCTACGCCTTTTTCTGATGGGCCTGGTAGCTTTATTATCGACTTTTACCCCGACTAAAGCGGGTAACAGAACGGCCAATGGCCTGTTTTCGGATACTTCCTACTCAGCTGCCACCGCGCATATTTTCTCTATTTCCAACAAATTGAATGTGTACGACAGCCTGCATTTGAAGGATATGGGTCTGTCGAAAAAGGTTTTTACCATGGCCTTAAAAGGAATGGCCAAACTGGTGAGGACCCGGCACATAAAGGATAACCTGCTGGCCATCGTTGACTTCAGCCAACCCAGCATTAATAAACGACTATACGTAATTGACCTGAATACGTATCAGTTGTTGTACAATACCTGGGTAGCCCATGGCATGAAGACCGGCAAGGACAAAGCCATTTCTTTCAGCAATAAAATGTCCTCCAATAAAAGCAGTCTGGGTTTTTATGTGACCGGTCTTGCCTACAATGGCAGTAATGGCTATTCCCTGAAACTACAGGGAATGGAAAAAGGCATCAATGATGGCGCCATGCGACGCGGCATTGTTATTCATGGAGCTGATTATGTGAACGAAGACCTCATAAACAGCCAGGGCTATATAGGTCGTAGCTGGGGTTGCCCGGCGGTTGCCCCCGAAGTATCGCAACCCCTGATCGATCTGCTGAAAGAAGGCAGCTGTCTGTTTATATATGCTTCTAATACAACCTACCAGAGTAGATCTGCCTTCGTAAAGTAGTCTGAATAGGGATAATTGGGATGTATGGGATGGCTGAGATGTTCATCCAAAATCCCACAAATCCCAAAAAATCCACGATCTCAGTCTAACTTATTAACATCCAATACAATTACTGGTAATAAAAAAGCGTTCTGGTAAAAGGTGCATCCTGTTATCTTTGCGCCTTTAATTGTATATATGCTAAAGATCGGATTATTCGGCGTTGGACATCTTGGAAAATTTCATCTTAATAACTGGAAAGAAATCAAAGATGTAGAAGTAGTAGGTTTTTTCGATCCTAATGACGATGCAGCCCAGGATGTTACAGAAAAGTACCAGCTTCCCCGCTTTTTGGATGCAGAACGGCTGATTGATGCCGTAGACGTAATCGATGTTATTGCCCCCACCAACTATCATTACGACCTGGCTAAAATGGCCATCAGAAAGGGCAAACACGTATTTCTGGAGAAACCCATGGCGCATACCATGCAGGAGGCCCAGGAACTGGTGAACCTGGTAAAAGAATCGCGCATCAAGCTGCAGGTAGGCCATGTGGAACGGTTTAACCCGGCTTTTTTAGCAGTGAGGCAAATGGACCTGAACCCAATGTTCATTGAAGTACATCGCCTGGCGCAATTCAATGTTCGCGGTACAGAAGTGAGTGTTATCCTGGACTTAATGATTCACGATATTGACATTATCCTGAGCCTGGTGAAGAGTGAAGTAAAACAGATCTCAGCCAGCGGTGTAGCGGTTATGACCGATACCCCTGATATTGCCAATGTACGTATTGAGTTCAATAATGGCTGTGTGGCCAATTTGACCTCCAGCCGGATTTCTATGAAGAAGATGAGAAAAATGCGGGTATTCCAAAAAGATGCTTACATTGGTATCGACTTTCTGAATAAAAAATCTGAGATCATTAAATTGAAGTCACCTCAAGACGTTGATGCCTTTTCCTTTGACCTTGATACTATGCATGGTAAAAAGACCATTGCAGTAGTAAATCCTCAGGTTCCCGAAGTAAATGCGATCAAAAGAGAATTGGAGTCATTTCGTGATGCGATCTTAAACAATACACCAACCCTGGTATCGGAAGTGGATGGTTACCGGGCTATGGATGTAGCGCATCAAATTTTACAAAAGATAAAAAGCAATAATATCATTGTGTAACGTGCAACGTACAGATGTCATCCGTAAAACGAATCCATAGTACCTGGTACCTGTTTGGGGACTACATTGCGGCCATAATGGCCTGGATCGTTCTGTATTTTACCCGCCGGTATTTATTGCATGAAACCCTTATTGTTGAACATGGGATCTTCCTCAATAGCCGCTTCTGGTTTGGCATCACCCTTGTTCCCCTTACCTGGATCTTCTTTTATGCACTGGTAGGGGCTTACCAGTCCATGTACAATAAGTCACGGTTGAATGAATTCATTAATACCCTGCTTTGTTGTCTTATTGGCTGTACGGTCATTTTCTTTGCCATTGTGATCAATGATCCGCAAAACAATTACACTTATTATTATAAATCACTTTCGGCCTACGTTTTTGCGCAGGCGGTGATCACCTGGCTGGTAAGGAGGTCTTTATTGAATTTAGTAAGGAGCCAACTGCTACAGGGACACATGCGTTTCAATACGCTGCTGGTAGGTGGTAATCATATTGCCGAGAAAATATATTTGGAGACCCGCGAAGGGTTGCGGATCGCAGGTTATCATTATACCGGTTTTATCAGCGGGGGTGAACCCAATGGCATAAGCAAACATATTCCCTGGCATGGCTGGGTGAACGATCTGGAGAAAGTGATTGACGAACGGGATATAAAACTGGTGGTAGTGGCGTTGGAAAAAGAAGAAAAGACGCAGGTTGAGCGTATTGTGGACCGGTTGAGCGAAATGGATGTGGAAGTAAAAATTGTACCCGAAATGTTGGATATTTTGTCGGGGTCGGTAAAAACAAGCAACCTGTTTGGCGCGGTGCTTACCGATATAAAATCGGGTTTAATGCCCCAGTGGCAATTGAATATAAAACGGGTGATAGATGTTACGGTAGCCATACTGGGTATTGTTTTCCTGTTGCCATTTATCCTGTATGTGATCATCAGGGTAAAACTTTGTTCACCAGGACCGGTACTGTACTCACAGGACCGGATAGGGTATAAGGGACGTCCTTTCAGGATCTACAAGTTCCGTTCCATGTACCATCCTGCGGAGACCAATGGTCCGCAATTGTCTTCCACTTCCGATCCCCGGGTAACGCCCTGGGGCCGGGTAATGCGCAAGTGGCGGTTAGATGAACTGCCGCAGTTGTGGAATATTCTCAAAGGTGAAATGAGCCTGGTGGGACCAAGACCGGAAAGGGCGCACTATATAAACAAGATACACCATCAAGTGCCTTATTATTCCTACCTTTTAAAAGTAAAACCCGGCTTAACATCATGGGGCATGGTGCAGTTTGGGTATGCCGAAAATGTAGATGAAATGATCAAACGGATGAAGTACGATCTGATCTATATTGAGAATGTATCCCTGGCACTTGATTTTAAAATAATGGTGTATACCTTACGGATCATCTTCATGGGCGAAGGGAGATAGCTGCGAAAGGCAGTAGGCAATGGGTCTCGGCTGAGCCGAGAGCAATAGGAAATACACTGCTGCGCGGCCTTCCCTGGCAGACGGCAAATACACCGCTGCCCGGCAACCCTGAACCCAATAACATAAGAACTTAATAACAAAGAAAAAGACCTCAGAATTTGTATGAAGATACTTTGTGCACTAATGATTGTTGTAGGAACGCCTTTATTGGGATTTTCACAAACAGGCTACTGGCAACAGGAAGTACATTATAACATTAAGGTAGCATTGAATGATAAACAGCATAGTTTAAAAGGTGACCTGTCGGTTGATTACATCAATCACTCGCCTGATACGCTTACTTTTATCTGGTTCCACCTATGGCCCAATGCCTATAAAAACAAAAACACCGCACTGGCAAAACAGCTGGTGGTGCTTAATGAAAGTAAGAATCCCCTGTCTGGTGACAAGAAAAAAACGGAGGCCACCGAGCCGGGTTTTATCGACAGCCTGAAATTTGTGGTGAACGGACAAACCGTTTCCACTGAAAATGATACGGCCAATATCGACATGATAAAAGTGATATTGCCCCAACCGCTGTTGCCTGGCAAACAGGTTACGGTTGCTACCCCATTCTTTGTAAAACTGCCTAATTATTACTCCAGATCAGGATACAGCGGCCAACAGTTTTTTGTTTGTCAGTGGTATCCCAAACCAGCTGTATATGATAATACAGGCTGGCATCAAATGCCTTACCTCGATCAGGGCGAGTTTTACAGTGAATATGGCAGCTTCAAAGTGAATATTACCGTGCCATCAGAATATGTGGTGGGCGCTACCGGCAGTTTGCAAACAAAAGCGGAGCTGGATAGATACAAACAGATTGGCATTGAAAATAACAAGGGGGTAAAATCGGCACTTTATAAAACCACTACGCCGGGTAAATCGAAGACCCTGCAATATGTTGGCGATCGCATACTTGACTTTGCCTGGTTTGCCGCAAAAGACTTTGTTATCCGGTACGATACCTTGCAAATGGCCGACAACAATACCATCGATGTGTTCTCATACGGACAAACAGGTGGCAACAAAACCTGGAAGAACAGTACCAGCTATATAAAAGATGCCGTACGTCATTACTCTAATTGGATAGGTCAATATCCTTATCCGGTGGTACAGGCAGTGGAAGGACCCAAGAACCAGTCATCGGGTGGTATGGAATATCCGATGATCACATTAATTACCAGTCCGAACGCCAAAGAGGAAGAAATGGATGCGGTGATCACGCACGAAGTAGGGCATAACTGGTTTATGGGCATTTTGGGCAGCAACGAACGCGAACATGCCTGGATGGATGAAGGGATCAATTCTTATTTCCAGTTCAGGTATGAAGCCGAGAAATACCGTTCAAACAGCCTGTTCGGGAATATGATACCCAAAGAAGTAAAAGAGTTGGATGTAAAGGATTTTCAGGCAAGGATCTATGAAGTGTTGAACTCAATACCCGCCAAGCAGCCTATCAATACCGCTTCTGCTGCATTCAGCAACAATGAGGATTATGGCATTGTTGAATATGTGAAAACTGCCGTGTGGTTGTATATTATTGAGAATACTATTGGTCGCGATACGCTGGATAAAGGGATACAATCCTATTATAAAGACTGGCAGTTCAAACACCCTTCACCGGAAGATCTGAAGAAAGAACTGGAAGCAGCTTCTGGCAAAAATCTGGATGCCATTTTTGCGTTGCTGGATAAAGAAGGAAAACTATTATAAACCCGGAGGGTAAAACCCGCCTTTGCTCTTCGACCGCCATAGCCAAAGGCGACGGTGGTAAGGCTACGGCGAGTAAAACATTCACCATGAAAAAACTTTGCCTTCTACTATTTATTTCGGCGATCGGGTGTAGCGCGATTGGTCAAAACGCTTACTGGCAACAGGAAGTACATTATACCATCGATGTGTCCCTGAACGATACCGAACATTCTCTGGAAGGTTTTTTAAAGCTGCAGTATATCAATCATTCTCCCGATACGCTGCGTTTTATCTGGTTTCATTTATGGCCGAATGCGTTCAAGAATGATAGAACGGCTTTCTCAGAGCAGGCACTGCAAAACGGGAAGACCGATTTTTATTTTTCACCCCGCGAAAAAAGAGGTTATATCAACCGCCTTGATTTCAGGGTGGACAATAACACTTTAAAAACAGAAGATCATCCGCAATTTATAGATATCATAAAAGTATACCTGCCGGCGCCCTTGCTGCCCGGTCAGGCAACTGCAATAACCACTCCTTTTCACGTACAGTTACCAGCTAATTTTTCACGCGGCGGTCATACGGGGCATAGTTACAAGGTAACACAATGGTATCCTAAACCGGCTGTATATGACCGCTTAGGCTGGCATCCTATGCCGTATTTGGACCAGGGTGAGTTTTATGGCGAGTTTGGCAGTTTTGATGTGCGTATTTCGGTGCCGGATAAATATGTAGTGGCCGCCACTGGTGAACTGCAGGATGAAGCAGAAAAACAATGGTTGAAGGAACGGGCGTCTTTCATCCCGCCAGTGCCTGTAAAAACGAAGAGCGGCTTTCAAAAGAAACCTGTTGCAAAAAAAGCACCGGTTAAAAAGACCACAGGTAAACCGTCACATTATACAGCGAAATCAAAAAAAGAACAGCCTGCTGAAATTGCGAAGCAACCACCAATCATAAACCACAAACAACAAACCTTTAAGACCTTACAATACAAACAGAACAACGTACATGACTTTGCCTGGTTTGCCGATTCAAACTTTGTGGTGAAGCAGGATACCATTCAACTGTCATCGGGCAGAGTAGTACAGGCAATGAGTTTTTACAGATCGGCCCAAAGCGATGCCTGGGCAAACAGCGTACAGTTTATAAAGGACGCGGTGCATTACCGCTCGAACCTGATTGGCGAATACCCATATAATGTTGTAAGCGTGGTAGAAGCCAAAATGGGTTTTGAAGGTGGTATGGAATATCCCACTATCACCAGCATTTCGCCCGACATGGATAGCAAGAGTCTCGACATGACGATTGAACATGAAGTGGGGCATAACTGGTTTATGGGTATTTTAGGCAGCAATGAGCGGGACCATCCGTGGATGGATGAAGGCGTGAACTCATATTTCGATGACCGCTATAAAGCGATGAAATATCCCGAGCAGCATCATTCGAAGTGGATCCTTAAACGAATGCCGGACAATGCGTCAGAACTGGCCGTGGATATGCTGGCAAAGATCAAAAAGGACCAACCGGCGGCCCTCCCTTCCCCCGATTTTACCTCTTTGAATTACTCCGTGATCGTATACATGAAAACGGGGATCCTGGTAAAACACCTGGAGAACGCCATGGGTACCCAACGCTTCGACAGTTGTATGCAGGCCTATTACCGGCAATGGCAATTCAGGCATCCATACCCCCAGGATTTTCAACAAAGCTTTACCGTTGGCGATGGAAAGGCTGCAACGCAGTTTTTTGATTCATTGCAGCAGAAGGGTGGCATAAACCCAATGGCCCATCCTAAAAAATTAAAGCCGGTGTTTTTGGGGTCCTTTAAAAATTATGACAGCGTAAATTATATAAACCTGATGCCGGTGATGGGGTACAATGTGTATGATCATTTTATGATCGGGCTGGCATTGCACAACTACTCTTTACCTGCGCATAACCTGCAATACTTTTTGGCGCCCATGTATGCCACCGGTAGCAAGGTGTTTGTGGGTATTGGCCGGGTGGGTTATACCTGGCGTCCCAACAATACGTTTGAAAAAATTGATCTGTCGGTAAGTGGTGCTCATTTCTCCACCCTCGATGGCGCCGATAGCAATGCCAATAAAATAACTGCCGGTTTTTATAAAGTGGCACCAGCCCTGCGATTCACCTTTGCCAATAAAGATCCGCGCAGCAGTATAGAAAAATGGCTGGAATGGCGAACTTTCTTCATTTGGGAGAACGGTTTTCAGTATGTGCAGAAAAGCGAAGACGGCGAATTTTACCCAAGCAAAGGCAAAACCACCCAGCGATATTTGAACCAGGTAAGTTTTAATGTAGCCAATTACCGCGTGTTGTATCCCTACGATGTACGGTTACAGGTACAACAGGGCGATGGTTTTTATCGCGCCTCCGCTACTGGAAATTATTATTTCAATTATGCCAGTTCAGGTGGTTTGCAAATGCGGGTGTTCGCTGCCAAATTCGGTTATATTGGCGCAAAAACAGTTGCCAAACAATTCAGCACATTTGCATACCAGCCCAAGCTCACCGCTGTTCGGGGTAATGAAGATTATACATACAGCAATTATTTTATCGGGCGTAATGAAAACACTGGCCTGGCCAGTCAGCAGATCATGATGCGCGATGGGGGATTGAAGATCCGCACCGATCTTTTCCAGGGATTGCAGGGCCGTTCAGATGACTGGATCGCCTCCATGAACCTGGCTACCACATTGCCAAAAGGTCTGTTGCCATTGAACCTGCCCGTGAAAATATTCCTGGATGCAGGTACTTATGCCGATGCCTGGAAAAAAAATGCGGCCACCAGCCGATTCCTGTATGTGGCCGGTTTACAGGTGAACCTGTTGAAAGATCTGCTGAATGTATATGTGCCGATCGTGTACAGTAAAGAATTCAGGGATAACCTGAAAACGGTGCCTGATGAAAACACCTTCTTTAAAAAGATCTCCTTTAGTATAGACGTTCACCGGTTTAATATTCATAAAGCAACAGAGAATAAGATACCGTTTTAGTATCTTGTCAGCATCATGTTGCCAGGCAACCTACAATATCTTCGTCGTAAACAGGTTGATACCGTTAAATGGGACCAATGCATTGACAAGGCTCCTAACGGACTTATTTATGCCTGTTCTTTTTATCTCGATCATCTGGTGCCAAATTGGGACGCGCTGGTATTGGGTGATTATGAGGCGGTGATGCCATTGCCCTGGCGAAAGAAGTTTGGCGTGCGGTATTTGTACCATCCGGCTTTTACCCAGCAACTGGGCGTCTTTTCCCAAACTGGTTTAAACGACGGGCTGGTAGCGATGTTTATGGATCGCTTGTCTGCCCATTTTCCTTATGCAGAAATGTTGTTGAATTATGCGCATCCGGCCAAAGGGATGTCGCAACGGTCAAATTATGTGCTGTCGTTACAGGAACCCTATGAACAAATTCGGGCCCGATATAAAAACGACCTGGTGAAAAACCTGAAAAGGGCAAACCGGTTCCCGTTATCCTATTCAGATGAAGTTGATCAGCAATTAGTACTTGAGACTTATAAAGAATTTTATGGCAGCCGGACTCCCCATGTAAGAGGGGAAGATTATACCCGTTTTGAAAAGCTTTGTACTTTTCTTTCGAAAGGATCAACAGTGGTGCGGGCAGTTAAAGAAGAAGGGCGATTATTGTCGGCGATATTGTTATTGCGCCATAATAACAGAATGTATTTACTGGCTTCGGTAACATGGCCAGCAGGGCGTTCGCGGGAAGCGAATCATTTTTTGCTTGACCGGGTTCTACATGAATTTGCCGGTATCAATCTGGTGCTTGATTTTGAAGGATCTGATCTGCCGGGGGTTGCACATTTTTATAAGAACTTTGGTGGTATTGACCAGCCCTATTTTTTCTATCGTTATAACAAATTGCCCTGGTGGATCAGGTGGATGAAATAATTACCGCCGTTCATTTTCTTCCAGTATTTTTTCTGCCAGCAAAATATCCAATGGTCTTGTTATTTTAATATTGGAAGCTTCTCCTTCAATAAGTTGAATAGCTATGCCTGATTTTTCTACTACACTTGCTTCGTCGGTAAAGGCCGGGTTGAACGGTTGTTCAAAGGCTTTTTTTATGAGATCGCTGTAAAATGTTTGTGGGGTTTGAATGATGCGCACCTGCTGGCGATCGAGCATGTGGTTGCCAGTTTCGGTTTCAATACGCAGCGAATCGATGGGTTGAATGGCCGGGATGGCATTGCCTTTTTCAAGAGCAGCTTCATAGCAACGATGAATGAGGTTGGTAGAGATCAAACATCTAACCGCATCATGAACAAAAACTATGGATGGTTCGTTAATACAATCAAGCCCATTCTTTACGGAATGGAATCGGGTTTCACCACCCACCGTGATCCTTATACGGGCAGGATGGCTGGTAGTAGCTACGATCTCCTTTCCAGTGTGTACATGATCTTGTGGCAATACGAGGATGATCTCAAGTTCGGGCCATGCAGCCAGGAAAGTATTGAGCGAATGCCATAGCACCGGTTTTCCGCGTAAGGGCAGAAACTGTTTTGGCACTGCAGTACCCATGCGCAAACCGGAACCACCGGCCACTATTACGGCATATTTCTTCATTGATCCTGTACTTGGTTTAACGTTGTAAGTTCAAAGTTTTCAGTTCGTTAGTATTGGAGTTTGTTTTCCGAGCGGAGTATGACCTTTTTATTGCGCCTTTTTCTTCTGTTTAAATTTTAACATATTGAAAAGGGTGTTTTTCACGGTAATAAAACCTTGATAAGGTGACACAAAGTCGGTTCTGTCAGCAACCAGCATTTAGTCAGTATGCTAACCAATTTTTGAACCTGGAACTTATCACTTACAACTAAAATGAATCGCCTAATTCGCGTTCAATTTCTTCCATGTGCAATATGTCCCAGGCTTCGCTTTCTGTGGGTGCTATGTTCAATAATTCAAGCAATTCGACAGCGTCAAGTGCTTTCTCAACCTGCTTTTGCATACAACAGATCACAAAAGAAGCATTGTGCTCGTAAAAGCTTTGTTGTATTTTAACCAGGTGTTCACCGGCAGCGTTCTCAACGTTTTGAATGTCTTGTAAATTAAGCACCACGTTTTTAACTTCCTGTTTCAAGAAGGGCATTAAACAGGCGTCCAATTCTTCTGTCATATTAGCAGATAAAACAGGCTCTTTGATCTGAATGGCATGATATTTCTCACTGGTATCAATTTTGAACTGCATATTGACCTTTTAAGTACTTAAAAATAGCTGCAACCGTTAATAAAAGGGAACAACTAAATGTCAAAAATATTCGTTATTATTGTATAACACACAACAAATTATAAACAAAATGGACAACAATTTTTCAGCCCAGGTGAAGGAGATCATTTCTTTTAGCAGAGAGGAGGCTTTACGGCTTGGGAACGATTTTATCGGAACTGAACATTTGTTGCTGGGGTTGATCCGTGAAGGAGAGAACACTGCTGTCCGTATATTGAAAAGCTTTAATGTGGATCTGTACGAATTGCGGAAAGAGGTTGAACTGGCAGTAAAAGACAAGACCGGTAAAAACATTGCTAACATAAACAGTCTGCCGCTCACCAAGCAAGCCGAGAAGGTGATACGTGTAACTGTGCTGGAAGCAAAAGCCCTAAAGAGTCCGACAGTTGAAACGGAACATTTAATGCTCTCCATTCTTAAGAATAAGGAAAACATAGCAACTCAAATCTTAAATCAGTTCGACGTGGATTACGATTTATTCAGAAACGAATTAGGCGTTGTTAAAAGCAACGACGTACGCAGTGAATATGCCGACGAGAACGAAGACGATTTTGATGATGAAAAGAAATACTCGCAGCAGAAATCACGCTCTGCCGGAAATACTAAAAGTAAAACTCCGGTATTAGATAATTTTGGCCGCGACATTACACGCCTGGCCGAGGGCGGTGCCCTTGACCCTATTGTTGGGCGTGAGGCGGAAATTGAAAGGGTATCTCAGATCCTTTCCCGTCGTAAAAAGAACAACCCGATACTGATAGGTGAACCTGGTGTAGGTAAAACAGCTATCGTGGAAGGTTTGGCCCTGCGTATCGTACAAAGAAAGGTATCAAGAGTATTGTTTGATAAGCGCGTGATCTCCTTAGACCTTGCTGCCCTGGTGGCCGGTACAAAATACCGTGGTCAATTTGAAGAAAGGATGAAAGCCATCATGAATGAACTGGAGAAAAACAGAGATGTGATCCTGTTCATCGATGAAATTCATACCATCGTAGGTGCTGGCGGTGCAAGCGGTTCTCTCGATGCATCGAACATCTTTAAACCAGCCCTCGCTCGTGGTGAACTCCAATGCATTGGCGCTTCTACCCTGGATGAGTACAGAATGTACATTGAGAAAGACGGTGCCCTCGATCGTCGTTTCCAAAAAGTAATGGTAGAACCACCAAGTGTTGATGAGACTATCCAGATCCTCAATAACATCAAATCAAAATACGAAGACTATCATAACGTTACTTACAGTGATGATGCTATTGATGCCTGCGTAAAATTGAGTGACCGTTACATTACCGATCGTTTATTGCCCGACAAAGCAATTGACGTGATGGATGAAGTAGGCGCCCGTGTTCACTTAAAGAACATCAATGTGCCGAAAGAGATCCTTGAACTGGAGAAAAAGATCGAGGATGTAAAGGTGGAAAAGAATAAAGTAGTAAAGAGCCAGAAGTTTGAAGAAGCAGCTTCTTTACGCGATACGGAAAAACGTTTGCAGGAAGAGCTGGAAAAAGCAAAAGCAAGCTGGGAAGAAGAAAGCAAACATAAACGCTATCCCATAGACGACGAAGCCATTGCTGAAGTAGTGAGCATGATGACGGGTATTCCGGTTAAACGGATGGTGCAGGCTGAAAGCGAAAAACTGCGCCGCATGGCTGAAGATATGCGCGGGATGGTGATAGGGCAGGACGAAGCCATTGAAAAAGTGGTGAAAGCTATTCAACGTAACAGGGTTGGGTTGAAAGATCCTAAAAAGCCGATCGGTACATTTATCTTCCTCGGACCTACCGGTGTTGGTAAAACTGAGTTGGCGCGTTCACTGGCCCGCTACATGTTTGACTCGGAAGATGCGCTGATCCGCATTGATATGAGTGAATACATGGAGAAATTTACCGTGAGCCGTTTAATTGGTGCGCCTCCAGGATATGTCGGTTATGAAGAAGGCGGTCAGTTAACTGAGAAAGTTCGCCGTAAACCATATTCGGTGATCCTGCTCGATGAAATTGAAAAAGCTCACCCGGATATTTACAACATTCTGTTACAGGTACTGGATGATGGTCAGTTAACTGATGGATTAGGCAGAAGAGTGGATTTCAAGAATACGACCATTATCATGACCTCTAATATCGGGGTGCGTCAGTTGAAGGATTTCGGTGATGGTGTAGGTTTTGCTACTCAGGCACGTACACAAAGCGCCAATGAAAATAACAAAGCCGTTATTGAAAAAGCGTTGAAACGTACCTTCTCGCCTGAGTTCCTGAACCGTATCGATGATGTGATCATCTTCAATTCATTGACCAAAGAGCACATCTTCTCAATCATCGACATTCTGATGAAAGGTGTAATGAAGCGGTTAGCTAACTTAGGGTTTACCATGGAGTTAACTACCGAAGCCAAAAACTTCATTGCTGAAAAAGGATACGATCAGCAGTTTGGCGCCCGTCCATTACACAGGGCCATCCAGAAATACCTGGAAGATCCACTCGCAGAAGAGATCCTGAGCCTGCATATTAAACAAGGTGATATCCTGTTGGCCGATCTTGATAAAGAGAACTCCAAGATCAGGTTCACTTTAAAAGCAGCAAAGGAAAAATCTGAAGCCTCTTAAGGATTAACACATAGGATTTTATATACACCCTCCCGATTTATCGGGAGGGTTTTTTATGCATTTTTGTCTCCCGGAAACAACTAAATAGATAACCTTTCGTTAATAGATTCGTGTCCCTCGGTTTACACTATTCCCCGGTTTTAAGTGGCATTATCGACATGCCGGCATATTATTCAGGGCAACCTCTAAGGATGGACTGCTAACCAGGTGACACAGCGTAGTGTGCCGATTAAGTCCCACTACAAACTTTGATGTCGTCCGCCTGCTGGTGGGCGACATTATTTTGTATGCCATCGCCCGCCGTAGTATTGGCATAGGCGGGGCTACGTTGTGGAAACCATATAGTTGCATGCAACTTACATTTTCATCTGTGCCATCTGTGGACTATTTTTGCAACCATATCTATGCAACATAAGATCATAATTACCATCGACGGGTGGTCATCTTGCGGAAAAAGCACACTGGCCAAGCAACTGGCCCGCGAATTGGGTTATATATATATTGACAGTGGCGCCATGTACCGGGCAATCACCCTGTATTTTCTACGCAATCACGTTGACTGGACGCACCCTGAGATCGTACATGAGGCTATGGCACATATTAAGCTCACCTTTATGTCGAACCACAAATCGGGTCAAAGCGAGATGCACCTGAATGGAGAGAATGTGGAATATGTGATCCGCGACCTGGTAGTAGCCGAAAAGGTGAGCGAGGTAGCGGCCATCAGGGAAGTGCGGGAGTTTGCTGTACGGCAACAACAGGACATGGGTAAGAACCAGGGTATTGTAATGGATGGCCGGGATATAGGCACCGTGGTATTCCCCAAAGCCGAACTAAAGATCTTTATGACGGCCGATAATGAGATCCGGGTTAAACGCCGTTTCCAGGAACTGTACGAAAAGAACCCCAACGTTACGATGGAAGAGGTGAGGGCCAACCTGGAGATGCGTGATTACATCGATTCTCATCGCGAAGTAAGCCCCTTGCGCAAGGCAGAGGACGCCCTTGAATTGGATAATTCACACCTTACTATAAAAGAGCAGCTGGAGATAGCCAAGAAATGGGTACACGAACGGCTGCCGTCCACTACGGTCTAAGCATTTGATTTACATTACATCGCCCTGGCGTTACCGTTGGGTATTGTAAATAGAAATAGGGCCTTCCCCCTGGTTTGGCAAGGGGAAGGCTTTTTTATATTTATTACTGACTTGTTTTAAGTTAATTAAGTATTTTTACTATTGCGAATATGATGAACGCATATTACTTTTGATTTATGCGATGCATGAATAATCCAATCTTTCGCAAAACCTCCAGAACACAAATATTGATTGTCTCCCTTTAGATTTTTTCATTACCAGTATTCTCTGAACAGGCTGTATTAACCTCTTGTAGCGTAAAAGGAAAGTTATGTTCCCCCACCAATGGGTGCATGTCCCTGCCGGCTATTGTCGTTAACTCAGCTTCACTACCTCATTAATCAACAACACATCATCACAACTTATTTACGTCGGTAAACCGGCGTACCCCGATACTATTGCATTATACCCTTTAAGAAACGCAAAAGCCAATAGCCGCTGAAAACTAACCCCCAAATTATCTAACCACAAAATTGATTTGTTATGAAGCGGTATTTACTATTTGGTTTTTTTATTGCAGCAACGATCACTACGCATGCACAATTGGAAGAAGATTTTGATCCCGCACCTACGGGGTGGGTATTATCACAAGGAGCGAGTTTTAATTCCTTTAATGGTAACGTAGTGGTTCAAACGCCTGGAGTAGGAGGCAACAATCCCGCCAATATAGGTACGCCTGCGGTGAACAAAACATCGAATACAATGAAAGTATGTTTTGATATTTGGGCAACTTCTAAATCGGGCGGTACTACTGTAAAAGTTCCATTTGATTGTAATACATATGCCGATATTTTGTTTGTAAATTCAGCAGTTACCACATCAAATGATGCCGAGAAGCCAGAAAATATTTATGCCCGTCAGGATAATTACTTATTACCTGCCAATGGCGGTACCACTTGTTTTACATTTAATTTTCCATCGGTGGTAATGGCTTCTGATTTTAAAGTATTTATTTCCTTTCATGCCGGATGTACGCAAGGCGGCACGAAGTATATTATAGACAATGTATCAATAAGCGGGGTAACGCTCATTTGTGGCGGAAATAATTGTCCACCCGTAGCGCTGAACGATGTATTTAACCGCGCGAATGTTACTGAAATGTCATTTAGTGGCGCCTTGTATGGTTCTAATCTAAATTTTCCAGGTAACAGTGTAATAGATGCTACTGGTA
Source organism: Niastella soli (assembly GCF_017742245.1). Classification (GTDB taxonomy): domain Bacteria; phylum Bacteroidota; class Bacteroidia; order Chitinophagales; family Chitinophagaceae; genus Niastella; species Niastella soli. The sequence continues at coordinate 321,979 of NZ_JAGHKO010000002.1, read as the reverse complement.
CAGACAACGATCAAAACGATGCATATGGCAATTTAAAATGGTCGGTGTTGACACAACCGGGTAATGGTACTGTTACAATAAATAGTAATGGAACATTTACGGTTACCCGAAATACAAGTGTTGTAACCCTGTTAACTTTCACTTACCAGCTAACAGATGATGGTCCGGATAATGATTTTGCCACCACTGCCGATAATATGACGGATGATGCCACTGTTACCGTTATATGGCCAGCACCTGGTACCCTTCCTGTAACACTGGTTAATTTCAATGCCAGTCGCAATGGAAATGCCGTGACCATGCAGTGGACCACTAATATGGAGAGCAATAATACTGGTTTTGAAGTTCAACGCAGCAATGGCAATGGCGCTTACGAAACGGTTGGGTTTGTAGGTACTAAAGCAACTGATGGTAACAGCGCCACGCCATTGCATTATCAGTTCAAAGAAACAAATAACGCCAAAGGAAATACCTATTATCGACTGGCGCAGGTTGACAAAGACGGTATGCGTAGTATATCAACAGTTAAAGGCGTTCGCGGTATGGATGATGCTTCAAGAATGACGGTATATCCCAATCCGGGCAAGTCGGATAATATAAATGTACTGTTTGGAAGCAGTGCTAACCGTAATATAGTGATCACCGATCTGAATGGAAAAGTAATAAAGCAATGGAACGATTATCATGACGATAATATGGTGATCAATGGCCTGCGTACCGGAGTGTATGTACTCATTGCAACCAATATAGGTACCACCGGGAGATTGATGCAAAAGATAGTGGTTTTATAGGTTTATCAGCAGGTGAATAAAAAAGAGCCCCGGCGGTGTACCGTCGGGGACTCTTTTGATTAATAGCCTTTACCTGCAAACGCCACAAGATCCTCCGTTCTTAGCGCAATGGGTGCATCTGCTGCAGTTTTTGCAGGCTGTGCAATACCTTGATCCTTTAGAGGTGCCATCCTTACATGCAAAACGCCCCGTTTCCGGAGCGTTAAGCTAAATTGTTCTTATGTTACAAAGCTACAGATTGGTTAGTTGAAACACTATTGCGCCCAATCATACTCTTCCTCGTTTTTAACAGGTACTCCCAGCTCAATATCTGTTACTTCATCATATTCGGCATTTATAACCAGCCAGTGTGACTCACTGATATAAGTTACAAAGGAATTGTAATCTTCTTCCTGCCAGTCTTTGATGGCGGCTCCAAACACGTCTTTAATTACTACTTCAGCAGGGGCTTGTATAATGGGCTTTCCCTGATAGGTGAGCTTGGGGTTGGCGCATCGGATGTACCCCAGTTTGCCATCTTCTTCCTGGTAAAAGGTGAATTTTAATTTGCTTTTGTTGTACTGGTAGATCAATTCGTTCTCATCTTCTTCGTCTTCGTATATCCTGTCGGGTTTGCCCAGCTTTGCAATTACGTCTTCTGCCTTCATGCCAAAAGTAAAATCGCCGATCCCTTTTTTGAGTTTTATATCCATATGAAAAAAGTTTTATAGTGAATAATTACCTCTTATTGTTTAAAAATTCCAGTACTTCATTAACAAACGGTATATGTCCGGGCATTAATTTAAGCAGGGTAGCTGCCTCATCAAACCATGCAAATCTATCCATTTCAGGAAATTCCACCATTTTACCTGATTTAGGGGGCCATTCCAGTGTGAAAGTATTGCTTTTTATGTTGTCTGTGGCAAAGTCCTGTTCAATGGCCCATATGTGTACGATCTTACCGCTTTTCTGTTTTACCGGCGTTAGTTGTGTAAGGTGGCCAGTTATGTCGATGGTTGTTTCTTCTTTAAATTCCCTTATAGCGGCCTTGAGAGGCTCTTCTCCGTCCTCCATTTCACCTTTTACAATACTCCAGTGGCCATCGTCTTTTTTACTGTAAAACGGTCCTCCGGGGTGCCCAAGGAAAAAGAATGGTTTTCCCTTTACCAGCTTGTATGGCAAAATACCGGCACTCTGTTTTTTCATAACGTTAAGGTAAGGCTAAAACGGAAGAACCCCATCCGCCAGCTGGCGGACGGGGTCCTTGCTTGTCATGTCAGTATACCTTCTTGAAGAACTTTCGAGTATTAGCGCAAGAACAGCATCTCACGGTATTTTGGTAACAGCCAGTACTCATCGCCTACCAGCAATTCCAGCTTGTCGGCATGGTAACGGATCTGATCAAAATACGCTTCTTTGATAGTATCGCAATAAGCGATGGCTTTCTCGCGGGTATTAGAGATAACGTTGGCTTTCTTACGAGCTTCGATCATCTTTTCAACCAGTTCAGCCATTTTGTTTACATGCTCAGAAACTTTGGTCAGGATCTGTTTCTGGTTAGCATAGCTGTCATCTTTCAAACCGATCTCTTTCAAACCTTTGATGTTTGTGATCAGTTCGTTTTGATATTTGATAGCCGCTGGTAAAATGTGGCTGGTAGCCAGCTCACCCATTACACGGGCTTCAATTTGTACTTTCTTGATGTATTTTTCCAGCTCGATCTCATGACGGGCTTCCAGCTCTACGTGTGTTAATACGCTGTTGCTTTCAAACAGGTGCTTGGCTTTATCGGTAACCATTGCATCCAGTGCTTTTGGCGTAGTGCGTACGTTAGGTAAGCCGCGTTTTTCAGCTTCCTGGTGCCATTCTTCGCTATAACCGTCGCCTTCGAACAATACTTTTTCGCTGGCTACGATGTACTCGCGAATAACGTGCATGATAGCGATCTCTTTCTTCTCGCCTTTTTCAATTAAGGTATCTACGTCTTTTTTGAATTTCTTCAGCGTTTCAGCCATGATCGAGTTCAAAGTGGTCATGGGGTTAGCGCAGTTTGCAGTAGAACCTACAGCGCGGAACTCGAATTTGTTACCAGTGAACGCGAACGGTGAAGTACGGTTACGGTCAGTGTTATCGAGTAACAGCTCAGGAATGCTTCTGTGCAGGTCTAACTTCAGGATGGCTTCGTCTTGCTCATCGAATTTGCCACCAACTCTTTCTTTAACATCGTTCAATACTTTGTACAGGTACTGGCCAATGAATACAGAGATGATTGCTGGCGGAGCTTCGTTTGCACCCAGACGGAAATCGTTTCCGGCAGAGGCGATAGAAGCGCGCATTAAATCAGAATAATCAAATACAGCCTTGATGGTATTCACGAAGAAAGTGAGGAACATCAGGTTGGTCTTTGGTGTTTTACCAGGAGCCAGCAGGTTGATGCCGGTATCGGTAGCCATAGACCAGTTGTTGTGTTTACCACTACCGTTAATACCGGCGAATGGTTTCTCGTGCAACAGGGCACGTAATTTATGACGGCGGGCAACGCGGTCCATAACATCCATTAACAGGGTGTTATGGTCAACGGCTACGCTTACTTCTTCAAAGATAGGGGCGCACTCGAACTGTGCAGGTGCCACCTCATTGTGACGGGTCCTTAAAGGAATACCCAGTTTGTATGATTCCTGCTCGAAATCGCGCATGAAAGCATAGATCCTGTCAGGAATAGCACCAAAGTAATGGTCTTCCAACTGTTGACCTTTGGCAGGTGAGTGACCGAATACGGTACGTCCACCCAGTACCAGGTCAGGACGGGCATTGAAGAATGCTTCGTCAATTACGAAGTACTCTTGCTCCCAACCCAGGGTAGCATTTACTTTGGTTACATTTTTGTCGAAATAGTGGCACACTTCAACAGCAGCTTTGTTCAAAGCTTCGAGCGACTTTAATAAAGGCGCTTTGTAGTCGAGTGTTTCACCAGTATAAGAAACGAAGATGGTAGGGATACAAAGTGTTTTACCCTGACCGATCTCCATAATGAAAGCAGGAGAAGAAGGATCCCATGCAGTATAACCACGGGCTTCAAAAGTTGCACGGATACCACCACTTGGGAAAGAAGAGGCATCTGGCTCTTGTTGGATCAGCGCATCGCCGTCGAAAATTTCGAGTGCAGTTCCATCGCCTTTCAGTGTGAAGAAAGAATCGTGTTTTTCGGCAGTTGTACCAGTTAAAGGTTGAAACCAGTGTGTATAGTGAGTAACACCTTTTGTCTCAGCCCATTGGCGAAGTCCGGCCGCGATCTGGTTGGCCATAGCGCGGTCAATTTTCTTAGCTCCCTTGATAGAGGCATTCAAACTTTTATAAGCCTCATCACTTAAAAACTCACGTGCAGTTTTTAAAGTAAATACATTCTCACCGAAGATGCCGGTAATTTTGGTAGGCCCTTCTACATCCAGGCCGTTCCCTGGAGTGGTCAGGTCGTTGATTGCTTTAAAACGTAATGATTCCATCACTAAAATTTTTGCTTTTGTGCAAATTAAAGACAAATCGCCTGTCAAAAAAAAAAATTGAATTTATATGATGTTTTTTTCGATAAAACGCAGAAAAACCAGGGCCAAAAGACGCTTTTGGTCTAAAATATCGGGGGAAAATGCGATTTTTTTAAATATAAAGATTTTTGTTAATCTTCTCCGGTTGGCTCCAATTTGTACAAATCACCGCTACGGAAAGGAGTAAAAGCTCGGGAATCGCTTTATATCTAACAATGGCACCGGGAAAAGGGATCACATACCCTATGAATATATATAATGTAATGCTAAAAGCCAGGCAAAATAGGATGAGCGGCTTCTGGAGGGTCTGTTTACTATGTATATCTCTTTTTATTATAGCGAGGAATACCAGCAGCCAGCAAAAGATGATCTCGGCTGCCGTCATGATCTGCAAAGCGCCTTTTGCCTCCCAAACATAGGGGCGAAAAAAAGTATGGCTGACTGCCTGTGGTAACACCCTGGCATAACTGGTTACTGTGGGTTGAAGGCTGTCGAGGGGAAACCGGGTCCCCTTTAATTGTAGGAACTGATGCTGTCGTTCCATAATCATGCCCGGCAGGTTTTTAGCCGGTGAGACCCAGGAGGTGGCAAAAAACAACAATCCACTAATACAATAAACCCAGAGGAAGGTAACTACCGGTTTTCGGTTAAATTTTACAACTATTGACCAGGCCAGTAAAGCGGGTATTAATAATAATAACACCTGACTTCTGTATATGATTACGCCTATTGCTCCAATTATACAATATACCACCTGCCTTTTTTTGTGTTCGTACAACAACCGCCGGAATTGCAGCAGCAACAGAGATGTGAAGAATAATAACAGGCCATCGCCCCGGATCCCGCTTAACCAGAATACCAGGGGCGGGAAAAAAAAGATCAGCCACAACAGGGGTTTTCTTTTGTCGGGGAACTCTTTTACAAAAAAGCTGAATAACCAATAGTGTCCCCAGAAAAGAATGAAATTGAAGAACACTACATTAATATAATAATTACCGCCACTAAAGATATCGGCAATGCTGAGCATTTTAATGATGCCATCATTTTCAAGGGTAAGTATGTATACACTGACTTTATGCCAAAAAGATCCGCCCGCTTTGGCAAATGATTCGGCGGGTAAAAGCTCCATAAAGAAACGGCCGGTATCATGTTTCAGCTTTTCCAGCTCCCCGGGTGAGTAATTATGATAGAGCCAGGTATCGTCGCCATTATAATAATGCAGGTATATATAGCCATATAAACAACCCATAACCACTTTAAAAAGAAAGGCCAGGGCCACTTCGGTAACAGTCAGTGGCACATTCCTGCGGGTAAGGCGAAAAAGAATAAAAATGAATATGATACTATAAAACAGGATGCCTGGTATGGTCATTATACATTTTATTGGCTATTGAACTAATGCCGACAAATCTATACATTTGAGCTTAATTTTCGTAGATGTATAGCAAGGTAGGAGCTCATAAGTTGATTGCCTTTGTATCAAACAGCGCGTGGTCTGTCTACAATTTCAGGTTAGATGTGATCCGTTACCTCATCGACCATGGGTTTCAGGTAATGGTGCTGGCCCCTGATGATGAGTATTCTGCCTACCTGCAGGAAAGCGGCTGCCGGTTTATTCCCCTTGATTTCAATAATAAAACAGAAAATCCTGTTGCAGATCTTGCTTTTTACCAGCAATTAAGGACCCTGTACCGTCAACATCGCCCCGATTTTATTTTTCATTATGTAGCCAAACCCAATATATATGGCTCCCTGGCTGCTGCGGCCATTGGCATTCCTTCGGTGGCTGTGATCACCGGGCTGGGTTATCCCTTTGCCAAACGCAACTGGCTCTATCATGTAGTAAAATTGTTATACAAAAGGGCTTTGCGTAAGACAGGCGAGGTCTGGTTCCTGAATAATGAAGACGCTAAAATTTTCATCAATGAGCGCATTGTAAATATCGAAAAGGTGAAGGTATTGCCGGGTGAAGGGGTAGATACCAATTATTTTTCCTTTCCCCAGCGCATTGTAAAAAAAGACAGCGAACCTTTTACTTTTTTAATGAGTACCCGGTTGCTCAAAAGCAAGGGCATTAGCCTGTATGCAGATGCGGCCCGGATCTTAAAGAAGAAGCATTATTCGGTTCGGTTTGAACTGATAGGTTTTTTTGAACAGCATCATCCCGATTCAATCTCCCGGGAAGAGTTAGATCGTTGGCAGAAGGAAGGACTGATCCAATATGGTGGGTTTGCCAAAGATGTACGCCCCTTTTTACAACAGGCCGACTGTTTTGTATTTCCCTCCTTTTATAATGAAGGCGTTCCCCGTTGCCTGATGGAAGCGGCCAGTATGGAATTGCCGGTGATCACCAGCAATAACCGCGGTTGTAAAGAAGTGGTGTTGAATAATACCACCGGCTTTTTATGTCATTTGCACGACCCGTTCGATCTCGCTGATAAAATGGAACGGATGATCAACCTGCCTGCCGAAGAAAGGAGCCGTCTGGGTCGTAATGGCCGCGCCCTTGTGATCAAAAAGTTCGACATCAAACATGTGATCGACGAATATGTTGCTACGCTGAATACCGATTGGGCGGAATAGGAATAGAAAATTTAGATTCCAGAAATGACAATACCCCTGATCGAAAGATCTGTTTTTCGTATGTCCAGCTATTCAGATCAGGTTGCGCATAGGTAAAGCTGTTTATGTTTTCCCAGGTAAAATTCTCCCAATTGGGTTGCAGGTAAAAATAGTGACCTCCATAAGTATGTTGAAAACTGCGCACCCAGTGATAATCGCTGGTGACAACGGGTATGCCACAGGCTGCATAATCGAGGAATTTGGCTGAAGCCTGTTGATTAAAAGGCGCTACGTTGGGCATATAATTAATAGCAAACCGGGCTTCCTGTATGTGGGCATATACCTCATTGAAGGGGATGGGACCTTTAAAGATAATATTACGGGCATTCTTATACTTTACATCCAGCAGCTGGTAATTACGCGTAAGTACTAATAAGGTTCGGTCCTTTAACGCGCCCGTAGTGAAACAGTCAAAAAGCAATTCCATATTTCTGCTTTTATCAATGGTACCAACATAAACAAAATCATATTGCTTTTGCACGTTTGTCTGGTAACTGATGCCAGATGGAATGCCACAATCCCGAAACCCAAAAGGAATAGCATCTGTGAAATTGAAACGCTGGCGCACATATTCACTATTGAAAATGCGGTAGTCGGGTTGCGCGTTGGTCAGTTTTTTTATGCTGTCTTTTAATTTACCAAAGGGTGGGACCGAGGCCGAGCAATATTCATGAATGGTGATCCTGTTTCTATTGCGTTGTACCTGGCGGCCCATAAAATGCCATTCTACATCGCAGGATATGGTGTGTAGCTGGGAAGGATGTACAATGAATGATTGAATTCCCCGCGCTGCAAAAAAATCAGCATACGCGTTGAGTTCGGGTAAAAAGGCTTTATGTTCATGAATGAAACCGATGGTCATGGGAAAGGCAAGTTAGTAAGTTATTTAGTTTGTTAGTTCATCCAATTTTAGGTTCCCTACTATTGGTAAACTCATGCAACTTTTGGCCATAAGCCTAAAAACAAACTAACAAACTTAGAAAGTGAGTTCCGGAAATTTTGAGGTCAAAAACTCCAATACGCCCGACTGGCGTATTCGCTGTTCCCAGGTAAAGCTTTCAACGGTGGGTTTGGAATAAGAGAAATTATTCACCTGTTCCCAGGTGAAATTGGCAAAGCCGGGGTCCAGATAAAAGAGATTGCCGCCGTATTGCTGTTGAAACCTTTCTACCCAGGCGTACCGGGTGGTAATTATTGGTAAACCCAGGGCCGCATATTCCAGGAGCCGGACGGAAGTCTGCTGGTTAAAGGGCTCCTTGTCAGGCACATAATTTATTCCAAAACGTGCTTTTAAGATATAGGTTTCCATGGAGTTATACGGCAATGGCCCCATAAAAACAATATTCTCATACTCCCCATACACGGTCTGCAGTTGTTCATAGTCCTGGCTTATCAATAACAGGGTTTTATCTTTAAGGGCCCCCATGCTGAAGCAATTTAACAGCAATTCAGGTTCCCGCACCGGCGACATATCGCCCGTGTATACAAAGTCATATTCCCGTTCATGTAAAAAAGGGTCGGCCAGCAGCCAGTGTTCCGGTACACCCATATCGCGGTAACCAAAGGGGATCTTATCGTGGAAATTGATCGTTTTTCTTACGTATTCATTTAGAAACAGCCGGAAATCGGGTTGGGCGCTAAAAAAACTTTTCCACCAGTTCTTCCACCATCGCCAGGGGGGAACAGAGGAGGAGCAATATTCATGGATCTTAAAAATTCCTTCTTTTGGTTTTGTGAGGTCGGCGCCCATTATCCACCACTCAATATGCCGGTGCATCAGGCCCAGCTCGTTTTTATCAACGACCTCACACGTTATGTGGTAGCCCGAAAAGAAACGGCTGTAAGCATCCAGTTCGGGCAGAAAGGCTTTATTATTATGAACAAATGCAATGGTCATGAGCTGGTAAATCGGGATAAATTTATCAATAAGATGACAGACTGTTTGTACTTTTGCGCTTTCCTAAAAAGCTGTTTGACAAACAGCTGGTGATAAATAGCTGATGGTGAGTGTTTTTTGCCTCTGCCGCTGCTATCTTTCCTGGCTCTAAAATACGATCAATCAGCATTTTAACTATATTAATTAATATGGAAGTAACAGTAAAAACGGCTAAACAACTACGACTTACCGAAGACGAATTTGAATTGATAAAACAAAAACTTGGCCGTACGCCCAATTTCACCGAGTTGTGCGCCTTCAGCGGTATGTGGAGTGAGCACTGCAGTTACAAAAATTCAATTAAGTGGTTAAAAACATTGCCCCGCGAAGGCAAGAAAATGCTGGTAAAGGCCGGTGAAGAAAATGCGGGTTTAATGGATATTGGCGATGGCTTCGGCGTTGTATTTAAAATAGAATCTCATAACCACCCCTCGGCTATTGAACCTTTTCAGGGTGCTGCAACCGGGGTAGGGGGTATTCATCGCGATATTTTTACTATGGGCGCCCGGCCAATTGCCTCGCTCAACTCACTGCGTTTTGGCAACCTGAAAGAAGCCAAAACCCAGCACCTGCTGGCGGGTATAGTACATGGTATTGGCCATTATGGCAATTGTTTTGGCGTACCTACCGTTGGCGGTGAAATATATTTTGAACAATGTTATCATACCAACCCGCTGGTGAACGCCATGAGCGTTGGTATTGTAAGGAATGGCGAAACCATTTCAGCTACCGCAAAAGGTATTGGCAACCCGGTGTTCTTTGTTGGTTCTGCTACTGGTAAAGATGGTATTGGCGGTGCTTCTTTTGCTTCGGCTGATATCACTGCTGAAAGTGCAGAAGAGTTACCAGCTGTACAGGTGGGTGACCCCTTTCAGGAAAAGAAACTGTTGGAAGCCTGTTTGGAAGTAATAAAGACCGGCGCTGTAGTAGGGATGCAGGATATGGGTGCGGCTGGTATTATTTGTTCTACTGCCGAAATGAGTGCCAAAGGCGAAGTAGGTATGCGCATCGACTTAGATAAAGTACCTACCCGTCAAAAAAATATGAAGGCCTGGGAACTGTTGCTGAGCGAAAGCCAGGAGCGGATGCTGATGGTAGTGGAAAAAGGCCGGGAAAGCGAAGTGCAACGGGTTTTTGATAAATGGGACCTGCCCTGTTCTGAAATAGGTGAGGTTACCAATGATGGCATCCTGCATTTCTATATGCATGGCGTACTGGAAGCTGAATTGCCTGCCAATGAACTGGTACTGGGTGGCGGCGCACCGCAATATACCCGCGAGTATAAAGAACCAGCTTACTTTGAAAAGATAAAAGCTTTCAATGCTGATACTATTGAAGTGCCTGCCGATCTGAAAGCCGTGGCCGAGCAGATCATTACCATTCCCAACATAGCCAACAAACGTTGGGTATATGTGCAATACGATAGTATGGTGGGCGCTGGTACTTCTACCACCAATACCCCTGCAGATGCAGCGGTGGTAATAGCCAAGCCAACGAATAAAGGACTGGCCCTTACTACTGATTGTAACAGCCGTTACGTATATGCTGATCCGTTCATTGGTGGTATGATCGCCGTATCTGAAGCTGCGCGTAACATCGTGTGCAGCGGCGGTCAACCTTTAGGTATTACCAACTGTTTGAACTTTGGTAACCCATACGATCCACAGGTGTACTACCAGTTCGTATATGCGTTAAAAGGGATGAGCGAAGCCTGTCTGAAATTTGATACCCCGGTAACGGGTGGTAACGTAAGTTTCTACAACCAGAACCCTGATGGTGCGGTATATCCTACACCAACAATCGGTATGGTGGGTTTGCTGGATAGTGTGAATGATAAAATGACGATGGACTTTAAAGAGGCCGGTGACCAGTTGTTCCTGATCGGAACCAGCCGCAATGACATCAATTCTTCTGAATATTTACATAAGATCAAAAAAGTAGAATTCAGTCCGGCCCCGCATTTTAACCTGGATGAAGAAGCTACCCTGCAGAACAAGGTTGCTGAATTGATCAAAGCTGGTGTAATTGCATCTGCGCACGACACCAGCGAAGGCGGATTGGTGATAACGCTGCTGGAAAGCTGCTTTAACCGCAACCTGGGTGTTGAGGTAACTGCTGCAAAAACAGACATTCGTAAAGATGCTTACTGGTTTGGTGAAGCACAAAGCCGCGTGGTGGTGAGTGTGAAAGCCGATAAAGTAGAGGTCTTCAAAAAAGCAGTGGGCAATCATCCTTACGAACAGCTGGGACAGGTAACAAGCGGCGCCATAAAAGTAGATGGTAAAGACTGGGGTACTATTGATGCCTGGAAAAATAAATATGATACAGCCATTGAGAACTTGCTGGCTGGCCATGAGTCAGAACATGCATTGAGTGCGTTGTAAGAAAGGCAGACGGCAGAAGGCAGACGGCAGACGGCAGAAGGCCGCGTCGCGGATTGCTCCCGGCTCAGCCGGGACGGATTGCCGATTCACGATTAACCATTGACGAATCACGATACACGTTTGACGAAATGAACAAAGACAGTAAAATAGTAGTGACCGGCGCTGCCGGATTTATAGGAAGTTGTTTAACCGGTTTTCTGAATGAAAAAGGATACAACCGGCTTATTCTGGTTGATGATTTTACCGAGCCTGAAAAGATGCAGAACCTTGAAGGCAAACAATACGATGAGAAAATAGAGCGGGAAGATTTTTTTGAATGGCTGGAAGCCAATAAACCCGCCATTGATTTTATATTCCATATTGGCGCCCGTACCGATACTACCGAATTCGATTATTCAATACACCAGCATTTGAATGTGGAGTATTCCCAAAAGATCTGGAATTACTGTACTGAGAACAAGGTGCCGGTGGTATATGCTTCTTCTGCGGCCACATATGGTTCCGGTGAAGAAGGGTACAACGATGACCATGCCATTGTATATGCATTGAAACCATTGAATCCATATGGGGTTTCAAAAAATGAGTTTGATAAATGGGCATTGGAACAAACTACCCATCCGCCTTTCTGGGCCGGGTTGAAGTTCTTTAATGTGTATGGGCCCAATGAATATCATAAGGGCCGTATGGCCAGTGTGATCTGGCATTCGTTCAAACAGATAAACCAGTCCGGAAAAGTGAAGTTGTTCAAATCGCACAAGGAAGGCTTTAAGGATGGTCAGCAGTTGCGCGATTTTGTATATGTAAAGGATGTGCTCAAGATCTGTTATTGGTTAATGGAGCAGTATGAAAAAGCGAGCAGTGCCGTAGCCAGTGGGTTGTATAACCTGGGTACCGGTAAAGCACGCAGTTTTGAAGACCTGGCGAAAGCTACCTTCAGCGGGCTGGATAAAGAACCAATGATCGAGTTTATTGACATGCCGGAAGACATTCGTGATAAATACCAGTATTTCACTGAGGCTAATATGCAAAAGCTGAAAGACGCCGGGTATACCGATCAATTTTATTCATTGGAGAATGGGGTAGATGATTACGTGCGTAATTATTTAGTGAAAGGAAATTACTATTAGTTCTATGAACAAAAAGATAGCAATTATTGGTGGCGGTAATTTAGGTACTGCCATTGCAGAAGGTCTGATCAATAGCGGATTTACACAACCCGAACACATCCTGATCACCAAGCGGAATATTAAAACGCTGGCGGCGCTGGAAAAGCGCGGCGTAATGGTGAGTGATAATAATGAAGAAGCTGTTCGTTTTGCCGATATGATCATCCTGGCGGTAAAGCCATTTCAGGTTGATGATATTCTGGGAAAGCTGAAAGCATTGCTCAATCCTGATAAACAGGTATTGGTTTCGGTGATCACTGGTATCACCATCAAGCACATGCTGAAAGCGGTTGATCTAAAAATACCGGTGATCAGAGCCATGCCCAATACAGCTATTGCCATACAGGAAAGTATGACCTGTTTAGCGGCATCACAGGATGTAAACCGTGATCAGATCGCATTCATTGAAGACCTGTTCAACCAGCTGGGTAAAGCGGTTTGGATAGATGAGAAGTTGATGGATGCAGCGACGGTACTGGGTGCTTGTGGAACGGCCTATGCCATGCGCTATATACGTGCAAACATCCAGGGTGGTATTGAAATTGGTTTTGATGCCGCCACTGCCAGTTTAATAGCGGCGCAAACAGTAAAAGGCGCTGCCGAATTATTATTGAAAAAAGGCTCACACCCCGAACAGGAAATCGATAAAGTAACTACTCCCAAGGGTTGTACCATTGCAGGTCTCAACGAAATGGAACACCAGGGTTTTAGTTCATCCCTCATTAAAGGAATTGTTGCCAGCTACGATAAGATACAAAAGGACCTTTAGGCTTAGTAGTTTTACGGGGTTCAAATAAAATATATGTTTAGCCGTTAATTGATGCGCTGTGAATATGCGGATAAGTGAGTGTGTTATATCTACGGTATCGTATAATCACGGATTGTTGCGTTAGTAATATTACTAGTAGTGTATTACGAATATATTATTTATGCATACGTTTGCTTGCACATGAAAAGAAATTTTCGTTTTTTTGTTGCTGGAAATTAACAGACCCCGTACCCTTAGGGAATAACCCATAACCAATTATGAAAAAGGAGAAATTGAGTTTTCTTATACTATTTGTGGAAATAGCAGCGATCGTATTTTTACACTCTGCCAAGAACCATCAGGCTGATGGCAGCAAAATGTTAAGCGCCAAAAAAGCAGTGGTTGGTTCTCCATATCAATTAAAAGCACTTACCCTTACCAAGGTAAAATAGTATTAGCCAACTATACATCTGTTTAAAGCCCTATCCGCTGGATGGGGCTTTGTTTTTTTGTGCAGGGAGGTAGCCAGCAAGCCCCGTTGGGTAAAAGTCATTGATTTTAACCGGTTTTTAATAGAATTCACAGGTTGTGGCCCGGTTTTCCACACCCCAAAATCGTGTTTTTCTGGCGCATTATTTTGCCGTAGCTTTGCACGACCTCCCGGAATTATTTTATTGTTAAGCGTATTAAGTTTCCGCTGGTCAAAAATTGTAGTGGACTAGGATTATCAGTAAAAAAGATTGAAGACGTAAAAATTACCATTTATTATGGCCAAGCATATTTTTGTTACCGGTGGGGTAACTTCATCATTAGGAAAAGGGATTATTGCAGCCTCGCTGGCAAAACTGTTGCAGGCGAGGGGATTGAGGGTAACAATTCAAAAGTTCGATCCGTATATCAATGTCGATCCGGGCACGCTCAACCCATATGAGCACGGCGAATGTTATGTTACGGAGGATGGCGCCGAAACCGATCTTGACCTCGGTCACTACGAACGCTTCCTGAATATTTTCACTTCACAGTCGAACAACGTCACAACTGGCCGTATTTATCAAACTGTAATTAACAAGGAGCGCGAAGGCGCCTATCTTGGTAAAACCGTTCAGGTTATTCCCCACATTACCGACGAGATCAAACGTCGCATTTTGCTGTTGGGCAATACCAAAGAATATGATGTTATTATTACCGAGCTGGGCGGTACAGTAGGTGATATTGAAAGTCTTCCATTTATTGAGGCCCTTCGTCAATTGCAATGGGAGCTGCCCGAAGAAGATACTGTTGTAATACACCTTACGCTGATCCCTTATTTAAAGGCAGCCAAAGAATTAAAAACAAAGCCAACCCAGCATAGTGTTAAAATGATGAGCCAGGAAGGAGTACATCCTGATATCATCGTTTGTCGTACTGAAAAGACCCTGACGCCCGATCTGCGTCGCAAGATCGCCCTGTTCTGTAATGTAAAACCAGAAGCGGTGATTGAAGCAGCTGATGCGCCAACCATCTATGAAGTGCCGCTGGCCATGATGCGTGAGAAGCTGGATGTTATTTGTTTAAAGAAACTCAACATAAGCGGTTTCCACGAGCCAGACCTGACAAAATGGAAAGAAGTGCTTGACAAACTGAAATATCCCAAGAGTCAGGTAACTATTGGGCTTATTGGTAAATACATCGAGCTGCAGGATGCTTATAAATCAATCCTAGAAGCATTTGTACATGCCGGCGCCTCTAATGAATGTAAAGTGCAGATCGTAAATGTGCATAGTGAATTCATTACTCCGGAAAATGTAGCTGAAAAACTGGCTAACCTCGATGGATTGCTGGTAGCGCCTGGTTTCGGTCATCGTGGGGTGGAAGGAAAGATCTTAGCCGTAAAATATGCCCGTGAAAACAAACTGCCTTTCTTTGGTATTTGCCTTGGAATGCAAATGGCAGTTATTGAATATGCACGGAATGTACTGGGACTTAAAGATGCCCATTCAACAGAAATGAATGTGAATACCCCTGACCCGGTTATTGACCTGATGGAAGAGCAAAAAGCCATTACGTCCAAGGGTGGGACCATGCGTTTGGGCGCCTATACATGCGAAACAATAGAAGGTACACTGGCCCGTACCATTTACAATAGTCAGACCATCAGCGAACGTCACCGTCACCGCTGGGAATTTAATAACCGTTACCTGGGCCAGTTTCAGGAATCCGGAATGGTTGCCAGCGGTAAAAACAATGAAAGCCAGCTGGTAGAGATCGTTGAACTGCCTACCCATCCTTTCTTTATTGGCGTTCAATACCACCCCGAATTAAAGAGCACGGTAGAAAACCCACACCCGCTGTTTGTACATTTTGTGAATGCAGCCAAAGAGTATGCTGAACAAAAAAGTGCCATAAAAAATCCTTTGTTACAAAGCGAGATGATATAAGGTTTAATTTGTAAGTGAAAAGTTATAAATAGTTAATAGATATGTTGTTATCAGCATATCTATTAACATTTTGTAATAAATATGCAGAACCGTTAACTAATAACTTAAAACTTACAACTTCCGACTATCTTTGCACCTCTTCTAAACTAGTAGTATAATGAATTTTGATCGCAATACGGTGATTGGCTTTGTGTTGTTAGCGCTTTTACTGTTTACTTATCTGTTTATTTCTACCAAGAACAGTCATGAGCTGGAGGCTAAAAAACAACACTATACAGATTCTGTAGCCCTGGTACAAAAACATATCGGGGATTCCGTTTCAAACATACCCGATAGCACTATCAACCAGCCTGTACAACCAGGTGAGCTGGCAACCCGGGGTGTAGAAGCCTTAACTGTAATTGAAAATGAAGTAGTTAAGATCAGTTTTACCAATAAAGGCGGTCAGCCTAAAACGGTGGAGCTTAAGAACTACAAATCGCTCAATACTAAGACTCCGGTAGTATTGAACAATACACCGTTCGATAAGATCTCTTATGGCGTTACCACCAACAATGGTTCCGTACAGGTTTCCGATCTGTATTTCATGGAACCTAAAGTGGTAAAAAATGCTGATAACAGTCAAACCATCATTTACCAGGCGCCCATCCCCGGCAAAGGGAATGTTACTCACCAGTTCACGGTTCATCCCAATGATTACCTGATCGACTGGGACGTGCAATTGAATGGCGCCGATAAAATGCTCACCCAGGGCAACTTCAACCTGATCTGGCAAAATGAGCCCATTCAGCATGAAACAGAGGTAGGTTATGAGCGCACTCAAACCACCGTTTGTTATTATGATGAAGATGGCTTTGATTACGTGCAAACCAAATCGGCCAAAACACTGGAAAAACCAGTGCAATGGGTAAGCACTTCCCAACAATTCTTTAATACTTCACTGATAGCAGCCAAAGACAAGTTTACTTCTGGTGATGTTAAGTTCATCAAGAACGAAAAAGATACCACCACCAAAGTAGCCGAAGTAACTACCACGCTGCAAACAAAAGTACCGTTAGGCCCCAATGTCTCTATTCCTTTGAGGTTGTATTATGGTCCTAATGATTATGCGATCCTGCGCAAGCATAAAGATCAGGTGCCTGAAATGGACAAGATCGTGAACCTGGGTCGTGATATGTACGCTTTTGTGCGTCCCATCAACAAATACATTGTAATGCCGGTGTTTGGCTTCTTCAGAAGTTTTATCGGTAGTATGGGGATCGCTATTTTGTTACTGACCTTATTCATCCGTCTGTTCACTTCTCCACTGGTATACACCAGTTACCTGAGTGGTGCCAAAATGAAGGCGTTAAGACCCGAGATTGAAAAGCTGAAAGAAAAATACAACAATGATCAACAGCAGGTAGGGGTGGAGCAAATGAAGTTGTTCCGTGAGGCCGGAGTGAATCCGCTGGGAGGTTGTTTACCTGCCCTGTTGCAGATCCCTATCTTCTTTGCCCTGTACAGCTTCTTTAACTCAAATATCGATTTACGGGGTGTAGGCTTTTTGTGGGCCGATAACCTGGCTTCTTATGACGCCATTGTGCAATGGAAGACCAGTATTCTGGGTATGACCCACCTTAGCTTGTTCACTATCACAGCGGTATTGACCAGTTTCCTGATCTCGGTGTATAACATGAACATGACGCCCGATCAAAACAATCCGGCGCTCAAGTACATGCCTTATATCTTCCCGTTCATTTTATTCTTTGTGTTCAACCGTTTACCTGCGGCGTTGACCTGGTATTATACCGTGTCGAACCTGATCACGCTGATCTTACAGTTCGTAATTCAGAACTATATTATTGACCACGACAAGATCCTGGCGAAGATCGACGAGAACCGCAAGAAACCCAAGACGAAATCGAAATGGCAGGAAAGGCTGGAAACGATGCAGGCCGCCCAACAGGCCGCTCAGCAACAGCAGAAGAAGAAGTAGTTTAGTGTAAATCGTTATATAAGGAAAGTGAGTCTTAATCAGGGCTCACTTTTCTTTTTGAGGCAGGTTGAAAGGGCAGAAGGCAGAAGGCAGAAGGCAGAAGGCAGAAGGCAGAAGGCAGAAGGCAGAAGGCAGAAGGCAGAAGGCAGAAGGCAGAAGGCAGAAGGCAGAAGGCAGAAGGCAGAAGAATTTTGGAGACGCAAGATAGTGATTAGTCTCAAAAGTCGCGAGTCATGTTTGCCGTTTGCCGATTGCCGTTTCGCGACGCCCTGTTGACATCACAACTGCCTCATTTTTAACAATATTATCAAGATTTCGCGGTTAACCTTTTTAAAATTAACCGGTCTTTGTATTTTACGCAGCAACTATTATCACCTTGTCCTCATCTTGAATATTATTATTATAACCGTAGATTATGAAAAAGCATATTGTAATACTGTTAATGAGTTGTTTGGGAACGCAATTTGCCGCCCAGGCACAACGCAAGGTAAGTGAGCTTGCCCTTACTTACGATGCCAGTATTTCAAGTGGTAGTAAA
The DNA here is from genome assembly GCF_017742245.1 of Niastella soli. Lineage (GTDB taxonomy): Bacteria > Bacteroidota > Bacteroidia > Chitinophagales > Chitinophagaceae > Niastella > Niastella soli. The sequence goes on along the minus strand of NZ_JAGHKO010000002.1, from coordinate 303,878 downwards.
GAGCCCAAAATGGCCGATGCGCTGGATGGGCACACCAAAACAATTTATATTAAGGGAAATATGAGCCGGGCCGAACTGGCCAGTGCCTTATTCTCATCAGCCACCATACACGACTCAAAGGCAGGGACATCTGTTGTTTTAAAGGAAGTAAGTGGACAAAAACTGCTGATCAGAATGACCAGTGATAACTGGGCGGAGAATAATAAACGGTACGATGGCATCACCTTTGCCAATACCAGCGATACCAAATCTATTGCGGGATATAATTGTATCAAGGCGGTGGCTACTTTGCCCGATGGGACCACCTTTACGGTGTATTATACGCCTGATATCGTTCCTGAAAATAAGGATTATGATTACCAGTTCAAGAATCTGAATGGATTGCCGCTGGAATATGAGCTGGTTCAAGGTAAACTCACCATCAAATACACGGTATCAAAGATCAATATGAATCCTGTACCGGCTTCAAAATTCGATATACCTAAATCTGGCTATCGCGAAATGACTTATGAAGAGAGTAAAAAAATGAACGTAAGTAATTGATCTGGAAACTTCCGGATTATTTACGTAACCGGAATTTCAGGTCAAATGCGTTCAGGTTGTTGCGTTGTTGATAAGTTGAATTATCAGGGATGACATTAATGTTAACCCGGCTGGTGCTTTTATAAGGTAAAATGAATACCTTATTGCCTTGCTGGTAAGTTACCACCGTATTGCGGGTAATAACATTATTGGTGCGCACACTATTGAAAGTATGGCTGCCTGTATAGGCTGGACCGGCTTTCAGGGTGAAGCCATTTGTAGTTCTGATAGGAGTAAAATCGGGGTTGCGAAGCGACTCCGCCTTCTTTTTATCACCACCTCCGCTGCTGGCCAGCGCAAGCGCAAATGCCCCTATCATCGCACAACTGATGACGGTCTTTTTAAGCATGTGGTTAAGTTTTAGCGTAAAGTTTGCTTGCATATTGACTACAAAAATATAGAAAAAAATTTAGTTTTTTTTAACCCTTCGGATTAAAGTTTATACTTCTCTTAACGTATGAGATACTTAAATGTTACGGATTTCATAACAAAAGGGTTGGAATTTTTACAATTTTTTGATCTTCATTTATAAATTATTGTAACACAGTCCTTATTTGCTGGCTGGCCATTGATGAAGTCTTCCATAATTGGGGATAAAAAGAGCGGGTTTTACCGTAAAATCAACCCTGTTTTTCTTGTTCACAGATGTCAAAAATTAAAATTGGTAACCATCTCTGAAAATCCTATTTTACATTAACCTACTATTTAAATAAATGAGAGAAAATCCGTTTCGTCAGGATAATGAAGAAATCAGAGAGTTAGTTCAGCAGTTCCAGAATCTCAAAGCGGGGCGGGGGCATTCTTTTTTAGAAGAGGAGGCCTTTGAAAAGATCATAGACTATTTTGATGATGTTGAAGACCTGCCGCAAGCATTGGAAGCTGCTGAAATGGGAATTGAACAATATCCCTATTCATCCGCATTGCTTATTAAAAAGGCTGACCTGCTGATAGCGACCCGTCACTATAACGAGGCCCTTGAAATACTTAATCACGCCGAATTACTCGATAGCAACGATATCAACCTGTACATTTTAAAAACAGACGTATACCTGGCGCTCGACCAGCAGGAGAAAGCAGTGGAGCTGCTGGAAAATGCCCTCCAATTGTTTGAAGGTCAGGAAAGGATAGAATTGTTGTTTGAGTTGGCCGATGTGTATGATGACTATGAAGAGTTTGACAAGATCTTCGATTGCCTCAGGCTTATTCTGGAACAGGATCCTGCCAACGAAGAAGCATTGTATAAGATCTGTTTCTGGACTGACTTTACGGGTCGCAATGAAGAAAGCATCACCTTACATCAGCAAATTATTGAGGAGAACCCATACAGTGAGCTGGCCTGGTTTAACCTGGCTGCCGGCTTTCAGGGTTTAAAACTCTACGAAAAGGCCATTGATGCCTATAAATATGCGGTTGCCATCGACGAAAAGTTCGATTATGCTTATCGCAATATGGGCGACGCTTATATTCGTTTACGTAAGTACAAAGACGCCATTGAGGTGTTGGAGAAAGTATTGGAGCTGTCGCGGCCCGAAGATGTGATCTACGAAGCTATAGGACACTGTTACGACCGGATGAAGAACTATGCTCAGGCAAGGTTCTATTATCGTAAGGCGTCGCATTTGAGCCAGGGGGATAGCAAGCTGTATTACAAAATAGCTTGTACCTACATAAATGAGGGGCAATGGTCAATGGCCGTAAAACAACTTGAGAGCGCCATGCAGATCCATCGGCTGCAGCCGGAGTATAATCTGGCCATGGGCGAGTGTAAAATGCAATTAGGAGACTATAAGGAAGCCATTCAGTATTTTTCTAATGTGGTTCGGCAACGGCCACGTAATATCTCCAGCTGGGAAGCGCTTATTCGCTGTTTGTATCAGGGGGAATTTTATGAAGAAGCCCTGGAACAGGTGAAAGCAGCCATAAAGATCACTGAGTCGAAACCCATATTCTTATACTATCTAAGCGCCATTTACCTTGAATTGGGTAAAACCAAGGAATCTCTGTTACAATTGGAAGCAGCGCTTACTGCATCGCCCAAATTGCTAAAGAAATTGATACACCTTAACCCCGCTATATTGCGGCATCCGCTGGTTATTGATGTAATAGCCCATCATAAGAAAAAGAATTAATGCACCGGTTTTTATAGCTATCATGCCTGTCAGCGCCAACCACTCTAAGGGTTTGCACTGACAGGTTACATATTAGTCTACCTGGTTGGTTATTGCATAAAGGCTGGGTTTTAATTTCGATTTAACAGTCTTCTTAATATCTGCTAATACCATTAGCCAATTGGTTTTTACATATGATTTGAACCATGTAGCTTGTATGATGTTTTCCATTATTTTTGCGGCGGCTTAAAAATTGTTGCACAAAAAACCAAGGAATGAATTTTAACCTCACACAGATCCCCGACAGGATTAAGAAACCACGCAACAGCGGTATTACCATGGTAATGGACAAAGGCCTGAGCATTCCAGAAGCGCAAAATATGATGAGCGTGGGACACCCGCACATTGATATTGTTAAGCTTGGCTTTGGCACTTCGTTCGTAACACCGAACCTGCGCGAAAAGATTGAAGTTTACAAATCGTATGACATTCCCGTTTATTTTGGCGGCACTTTGTTTGAGGCGTTCCTGATCCGTAACCAGTTTAATGATTACATCAGTGTTTGTAAAGAGTACGATATTTCCTATATGGAAGTAAGCGACGGCTCTATCAATATTCCCCATGCAGAAAAATGCGGTTATATTGAAAAACTGGCCAAACATGGTACCGTACTTAGTGAAGTTGGAAGTAAAGATGCTGCTCATATTATTCCCCCTTATAAATGGATTGAACTGATGAGCGCTGAGCTGAAAGCCGGTTCATCATACGTGATTGCCGAAGCCCGCGAGGCAGGTAACGTAGGTATTTACCGTGGTTCAGGCGAAGTACGCGAAGGCCTGGTACAGGAGATCCTTACACAGATCCCCGGTGAAAAGATCTTATGGGAAGCTCCTCAAAAAGCTCAACAGCTGTACTTTATTGAGCTGTTAGGCTGCAACGTGAACCTGGGCAATATTGCGCCCACAGAAGTAATACCATTGGAAACAATGCGTATTGGTTTGCGCGGCGATACCTTCAATTTGTTCCTGAACGGGAATGGGCAACATTAGTTGGTGAGTTGACCAGTTAACAGGTTAACATGTTGAGAGGGGCTGTCCATCAATTAAAACAAACATTCTCATGAAAAGGTATGGCTTGATTGGCTATCCGTTAAGCCATTCATTTTCTCAGAAATATTTTACTGAAAAGTTCCAGCGGGAAGGGATCGCCGGTTGCGTGTATGATAATTTCCCGCTGGCATCTATTGATGAATTTGCTGCGCTTATAAAGCAACATGCCGATTTGCATGGGCTGAATGTTACCATTCCTTACAAAGAGAAGGTAATTCCTTTTCTGCATGCACAAAGCGAGGTGGTAAAAACCATCGGCGCCTGTAATTGCATCAGAATAGAGAATGGTGAGTTAACAGGCCATAATACCGATGTGGTGGGTTTTGAAGAATCATTGAGACCATTACTGCAACCCCATCATAAAAAAGCACTGGTGCTGGGCACCGGTGGCGCTGCCAAGGCCGTACATTATGTATTGAACAAGCTGGGCATTGCTTTTTACGAAGTGTCCCGCACTCCGGGCACTGCCCGTCAGCTTTCTTACCAACAGGTAGATGAAGCGGTGATCAAAGAGCATGAGGTCATCATCAATACCAGTCCGCTGGGCATGTATCCCAATATCAATGAATGCCCGCCTTTACCATACCAGGCGCTTACTCCAAAGCACTATTTATTCGACCTGGTGTATAATCCCGATAAAACATTATTCCTGCAAAAAGGAGAAGCACAGGGCGCTGCTATCAAGAATGGACATGATATGCTTATTATTCAGGCTGAGGAAAGCTGGAGGATTTGGAATGGTTGATAGGTTGACAGGTTAACAAGTTGACAGGTTAACAAGTTGATAGGGTTGATATAGTTGATAGGATTGATAAAGGGAAAGAAGTAAGAAGTAGGAGGTAAGAAGTAGGAGGTAAGAAGTAGGAGGTAAGAAGTAGGAGGTAAGAAGTAGGAGGAAGGCACAAATTTCGGGAACCCTTTCACGTTTGCGGTTTGCCCCATTGCCCATTGCCTATTGCCCATTGCCTATTGCCCATTGCCTTTCATGTCTGCCGTCTGCCGTCTGCCTTCTGCCGTTTGCCGTCTGCCGTCTGCCTTCTGCCGTCTGCCGTCTGCCGTCTGCCTTCTGCCGTCTGCCGTCTGCCTTCTGCCTTCTGCCGTTTGCCGTCTGCCGTCTGCCTTCTGCCGTCTGCCCATTGCCGGGCGTCAGCTGTTTACCCTTTTAATTTGTCAACAACTTCTAAAGGAATAGCTGCTACTTTCTTCTTCGCGTAATCATAACAAACCATGCCGGTTTTAGCTACTGCTACCAGTTGTGTAGAATCGCCGCTGCGTTTTTCCAGTTTATAGTACAGATCGAAAGATACTTTGGTAAGATCGCCTGCTGCAATGGACGCTATCACTTCATCGCCATAGAACAGTTCGCTTTTGAACTCAATAGCTACATCGCTCATGATGACGCCAACTCCGGCCAGTGTTAATTCACCATAGCCTAAATATTTCAGGTATTGCACCCGAACCTCATGTATCATAGACAGAATGGTGTCATTGCCAACATGATTGCCATAATTGAGATCGGTAATGCGAACAGGAATAGTAGTAGAGAATGCAAAATGTTGAGGGAGTTCTACTTTAATTCTGGCCATGCTGTATGAAATTAATAACCTTTCTTATTCATTCTCCATTAACAGGTCTTTCAGTTCCAGGATGTCGGTAAAGCTGTTGGCTGTTGGAACAAAGGAAGCCTGGTTCATGAATTTTTCTTTCCATTCGCTGAAACGTACCTTCCACAAGCTGTTCTCCTGCATCATGAAATCAAAATAATCCTGAGGTTCAGCTTCCTGGTTCAGGGTGCTGATGATGTGCAGGAATTTGGAAGAAATACGGGTTTGCTCGCCATTGGGACTGGTGACATTGATATAACAATTATCAGGAGAAGTGACCAGTTTTTTATCGAGGATAACCTGACCCTTTGCGTCGCGAATAAGCGGCGCCTCTACATCAGGAGAGTTGGCATTGGTAAAATTAACAGCCGGCATCTCATCTGTACCTGCATAGCTGGTAGCAATGGGCTGATAGTCGTAAGCAGTACGACGGGCGCCATGGCGGTTAGCAAAGCGGTTGTTGATCATATTAGCATCAGTAGAAGCCGTTAAAGCTGCAATGGGTTTTGGCGTAACCCGGTCAACAGACCGCTCTCCAATTTCCATATCGGAAGCACGTGTTCTGCCTGGTGAAGTTGAACGTTTGTTGGTAGCGGGATTGGCGGATTTGCCGGCCACTTCTGGCCTGTCGCTAGTATTGGCTCTATCCAGCAAGTACCAGGCGCCAACGGTCAATAATACCATGGCTGCGGCAGCTATTATAGCTTTGCGGGAAGAATGCAGGGCAATAACGCGGCCTTCTTTTTTGGCAGCATGTTGTTCTGCTGATAAATAGGCGGCTATCTTTTCCCATACAGTAGCGGGCGGCGCTACTGACAATTGATTCATTTTTTTGCCGGCCAGTATTTCGTCTGTTTTGCGCTCACTATCCAGTTCTGAGGCAATATTCGACCACATACCCGCAGGTGGGGTAACTGATAGATCAAACATCTTTTGAACAACCGGAGTTTCACCCGCGTCAAATTCAGCATTCAGCCTGGCCGCAATTTCGGGCCATACACCTGGTGGAGGCTGTACTTCCAGATTATTCAATATATGTTTAATAATCATTGCCATGGTTGGGGTTATCTGGTATAGGATTTTTGCGTATCGCTCAAATATTGAGCTACCTTTTTTTGTAAAACAGATTTGGCTCGCGCCAATTGTGATTTGCTGGTTCCTTCGCTGATCCCCATCATATCACCAATTTCTTTATGTGAATACCCCTCTACTACATACAGGTTGAAAACCGCTCTGTAGCCGGGAGATAATTCCTGAACAATTTTTATGATGTCTTTTTCTGCCAGGTTTTCAAGAGCCGAAATGTCGGTATTCTCAATCGTCCCTTCCTCTTTTTCAGTAACCATCGCCAGTTTGGTCGATTTTTTACGAAAATGTTCAATGGACGTATTTACAAATACCCTTCTGATCCAGCCTTCAAAGGAGCCTTCTGCCCTGAAATGTTGTAAGTTCCTGTAAACCTTAATAAAACCTTCCTGCAGCAGATCCTGCGCGTCTTCTACATTGCTGGCATATCGCAAACAAACCGCGTACATTTTGGGAGAAAAACGTAGGTACAGTTCTTCCTGCAAACGTCGGTCTCCTGCAATGCATCCTCTTATTAAGTCGGATTCAGATATGGTATAGTTGCTTTTTTGCTCCAAAAAATATTAAAATTAGTCCTATCGTGTTGTAATTACATGATTTTGCAAAAATAATACAAGTTTCTCAGCCGCTTTTTTGCGATGGCTGTACTCATTTTTTTCTGCCATGCTCATTTCGGCAAATGTACGGTCGCTCCCGATAGGTTTAAAAACCGGATCGTAACCAAATCCTCCTGCTCCGGATTGTTCCTGCGTGATCTCGCCTTCACAAATGCCTTCAAAAAGCCATTCTTTACCTTCCCAAATAAGCGAGATCACCGTGCGGAACCGGGCCCGGCGGTTTTCCGCATTACCCAGTTTGGTCATCAGCTTTTCAATGTTCTTTTCAAAAGCTTTGTCTTCCCCGGCATAGCGGGCGCTTTTTACGCCAGGTTCGCCATTCAGGGCTTCCACTTCCAGACCGGTGTCTTCACTGAAACAGCTCATCCCCGTCAACTGGTGTATGGTGTGCGATTTTTCGGAAGCGTTTGCTTCCAGGGTATCGTGTGGTTCAGGAATGTCAATATCTATACCAGCCTGGTTTAAAGGGATCACTTCCAGGTGCTGGCCAATGGCCGCCTGGATCTCGTTTACCTTATGCTGGTTATTGGTAGCGAAAATTAGTTTCATTGTGAATAGTTAGTTGTTTACGGCTAACTGGGGGTATTTAGGGTTAAAGTCTTAAATTATTGGGTTATTATGTTTTGAGACTTAAAACTCAAGAACCTACGAACCTAATAAACTTTAAACATTAAAATGGCTATTGCCCTTTATTTAAAGAAACATGCGTTTTAAACAATCCCATAGTTTCCGCTTCAACAACTTCGCCTCTTCCGTTTCCTGGTTCAGCAAGCTGAGCGCGGGCGTGTACAAATAAGTGGTACCGGCGTAAGGTTGTTCTTTAAAGGGCGGAAAATTAATAGGCAATTGAATATCACCCGGTTCTACCCCAAACAATAACAAAGATTTAGGTTGTAGCTGGGCTTTCAATTTCTCAATGGCGACGGGCGCAGTGGCGTGGTTCACTATGGCCACATCGGCCATATTCAGTTTACAGGCCCCCAGCATTTTGGTCAGGAAGGCCAGATCGGCTTCCGGAACATACACATCGTTGGTACAATTTACCACAACAGTGATCTGTTGCTTATTGTTTCCCAAGGTTTTATAAACAACTGGCTCTGCTGTATGCACCGGTTTGGCAGCAGTTAAGGGTTCTGCTACCGGTATGGACTTCTCTTCTTCCTTGCCAACAGGTTGAGAAGGTGTTTCCGGTTTTGTTTCCCGCTGGGGCAGGGGGGCTTCCGGCATGGCCTGTGGCACGGTACCAAAGTCGGCCGCCGAAGGCTGCATCAGTGAGTTGCGATACAGATCGGCAATTACAAATCCAGGTAAATGTATATTAGTTAAGCTCATTTTTTAAAAAGTGTTCTAAATCAAAGAAATAGCTGTCTATCGATTTGGTAGATTTAACGAACGATTGTTAGTAATTTATTTGACAGCCACAAACTTTATTTGTTTATTTGCGGCTCAAAAATACTGATTATGGTAGAAGCTTATAATATCCCGGTTACAAAAATTGGGCATAGTCGCCTGCCGGGAGTTACGCTCGAAAATATTCCTTTTGGCAGAACCTTTACCGACCACATGTTGGAGGCGGATTTTGAAAACGGTGAGTGGAAAAATGTGGAGATCAAGCCATATCAGCCGTTGGTGATGAGTCCATCCCTGGCGGCCATTCATTATGGCCAGGCGATATTCGAAGGCATTAAGGCTTATAAGAATGAAGCCGGAGATGCATTCATTTTCAGACCTTATGACAACTATAAACGCTTCAATTTTTCTGCATCACGAATGGAGATGCCCGAGGTTCCTGAAGATATTTTTATTGAAGGCATGCGCAAGCTGGTAGAACTGGATAAGAACTGGATCCCGGCGCTGCACGACCACTCGCTGTACATTCGTCCGTTCATGTTCTCTTCCGATGAAATGATCGGGGTACGGCCTTCAGAAACATATAAGTTCATGATCATTCTGGCGCCAACGGGGCCTTATTACAGCGCGCCCATGCGTATATATGTAGAAGAGAAATATACCCGCGCCGCTCCGGGTGGGGTAGGACAGGCCAAAGCTGCAGGTAACTATGGTTCTTCCATGTATGTTACCGCCCAGGCTAAGAAAAAGGGCTACGACCAGGTTTTATGGACCGACGTTTATGAGCACAAATATGTACAGGAAATAGGTACCATGAACGTATTCTTTGTTATTGGAAATAAGGCATATACGCCCGATCTGAGTTCCGGGACCATTCTGGCCGGGGTTACCCGCGACAGCGTAATGACCATTCTGGAAGAAATGGGGCTGAAGGTAGAAGAACAACCCATTTCGGTAGATATGCTCATGGAGGCGTACAACGCCGGTGAACTGCGTGAGGTGTTTGGCACTGGTACTGCTGCCACGGTTTCCCTGATCCGCGAATTGCGGTATAAAGACTTTGTAATGTCGTTCGATACCACCAAATGGACGGTTACCCCCGAAATTAAAAGCCGCCTGGATGATATCCGGGAAGGCCGGGCAACCGATACCAATGGCTGGATGTTCAAAATATAGGACGTGCCCTCAAGATTTATTTCGATTTCGAGAAAGAAAACAGACCCGAAAAGGGTCTGTTTTTATGTTTTTTTAGGTGTTTTACGAGGTAAAATTGCTGTTTTTCAACTTATTTTGCACAGATTTGGCACATAAGCGGAATTGTTCCTGAAAAATGGGGACGTTTTTTTTGGTTATAATATTTATCCGCTTACCTTTGCCGTCCCAAAATCAAAAGGTTCAGAATGCCTACTATACAACAATTGGTAAGAAAAGGAAGAGAAATCATTAAGGCTAAAAGTAAGTCAAGAGCTTTAGACTCCTGTCCTTTCCGTCGTGGTGTGTGCACCCGTGTTTATACAACCACTCCTAAGAAGCCAAACTCAGCATTACGCAAAGTGGCTAAAGTACGTTTGACAAATAAAGTGGAAGTTATCGCCTACATCCCAGGTGAAGGTCACAACCTGCAGGAGCACTCAATCGTGCTTGTGCGCGGTGGTCGTGTGAAGGATTTACCAGGTGTACGTTACCATATCGTACGCGGTAGCCTGGATACTGCCGGTGTTAAAGACCGTAAACAAAGCCGTTCTAAATACGGTACTAAAAAGGAAAAGGCTAAAAAATAATTTAGACAGCTCTACAAATTTTTATAAATGAGGAAGACAAAAGTCAAAAAAATTCCCTTAGCACCTGATGCCAGGTACAATGATTTGATGGTAACTCGTTTTATCAACAACCTCATGTGGGAAGGAAAGAAAAATACTGCTTTCAATATATTCTATACTGCATTGGACCGTGTTGCAAAAACAACTGGTGAAAATGGGTATGAAGTTTGGAAAAAAGCGCTCAGCAACGTTACGCCTGCCGTAGAAGTACGCAGCCGTAGAATTGGTGGTGCCACTTTCCAGATCCCAGCTGAAGTTCGTGTTGATAGAAAAGTTTCTCTTAGCATGAAATGGCTGATCCGCTATAGCCGCGAAAGAAACGGTCGTAGCATGGCTGAAAAACTGGCTAACGAGATCGTTGCTGCCAGCAAAGGTGAGGGTGGTGCTTTCAAAAAGAAAGAAGATACTCACCGTATGGCTGAAGCCAACAAGGCTTTCGCTCACTTCCGCGTATAACTTACGTATAGTATATCTTACCATATATACCCGCCAGTTTCCTGGCGGGTTTTTTTCATGTACCTACAATACTGAAGTTGATTGAGTGACAGGGGTAATAGAGTTGACAAAGGATCAAATCAAATTCCAAGGGAATGAAAGTTGGGCGCTTTCTTGCTGAAAACAGTTGATGGGTGGTTGCATAGTGGTGGGAAAGTAGTAAGGGAATGGTAGCTTAATGGCCGGGGTATTGTCTTAGGGTGCTCTAAGGATACTCTAAGGATACTCTAAGGATACTCTAGGGACTCTAGTCCGTATGACCACTTCCAGACAACTTCCAGACAACTTCCAGACAACTTCCAGACAACTACCCTACAACTCCACCGCCTTTCCCGCTCGACCTCTCCTTTAAGAAATAGCTTTTGATGTTGGGGTAGGTAAGCCCAACCCAATTTCTACCTTAATGGTACCTCAATTCCATCTCATTTCCTTCTCGGCCCCGGAAAACCAAAAGAAGCCCCATTGAGGCCCCAATATGGAGCGCATGATTTGGAAATACTTTACTTAAAGTAGGATACAGCCCATTGCCCATTGCCGTCTGCCGCGACGTGGCTTTCACGTTTCACGTTTCCCGTCTACTGCACCATTACTTTAGTTGTAAAATCCTTCTTTCCATTCTTTTTGATCATTACAAAATATATTCCGCTTTTAAGCCCGCTCAGTGGCACCATTTCTACCGTTTGCTGGAGCCGGTATTGCAAAACCTGTTGGCCCAACGTGTTGTACAGCAATAAATAAGAATTCTCGGGTTCCTCCTTCGAAAGCACCGACAGATAACCGGTTACTTTTACCGGATTAGGGAAAATTAAATAACGGGTAGTGATGAAATAATAGATGCTTTGGGGATTGCTATAAATGACCATCCCGTTGTTGAGCAACAGCTTTACCCGATAGGTATTCACGCCATCTACAAGGTTATTATCGGCCATATTAAAGAAAAGCGAGCTAACAGGCTGGAAGGTTTGCAATGGCTCATATCCGCCGCTGGTGAGCTTCTCGAACGTCAAACTTTTTACGTTGAGCGTGGTGCCTATCTCCGCCATCAACATCCCGGTATTCCCATTTTCCAGTTCTACCAGGAAATTTTTTATGTAACAATCAACCCCCTGCAGCTGATAATTGATGGTATATGCTTTGGTGCCCTCCCGGGTGGGAGTTATTACCGGCGCTACCGTATACCACAAATTATTTCCCGGTTGGCGGATGATTATGCTGGTATCGGTAAGGGTAGTGAGCGGTTCCAGGTATTTACTTCCCAAACGGTATACCCGGTATGTATTGATGCCGGGGATGTGGTCCCAGAACAACATGGCAGAATCGGGGCAGTTGAAACCAACCTTAACCTGTAATACCGGCGAAATGGTAAAGGTGTCGGTAGTGAATACCTGTCCGTTGACGGTCATCCGTAGCAGGGCGGTGCTGCAGGTATCGGGTGCCTGCCAGTAGGTATGGCCTGGTGACAGGGTGGTGGTGTTTTCCATGGTTTGCCAGGTGAGGCCTTTGTTGAGGCTGTATTCCAATGAACCATTTGTCGTATTGAAAGAGGATGACCAGCGCAACAGGTTGTTCTCCCCGCTTTTTACATAATCTACGGCAGTCGGGAACTGCCATTGGAACTGGTCCGCCGCATCGGCCAGCCAGGCAATGGAAAATGACTGGTTGCCACCAGCCGTAACTGAAAAGCCCTTGACCCTGATGGTATAACCACCCGGACTGGGATTATCTATCGTGATCTGTTCAACCGTATTCAGCGTGTCTTTTTTTCGCACTGCCGGCAGTAACAGGGAGTCAATAATAGGAGCAGGGCTTAACACCCAGGGTTGCCAGGTCTTTCCGGTATTGTTCTCAACCAGTTCAAGATCCAGGTCGTTGACCAGCGCTTTGGGAGTGTTCACAACGGCGGCTGGGTCCATCCAGCACAGTGTAACCTTTAATTGGCGGGTATTGGCTGGCACGGGTAAAGAAAAAGTCTGGGTGGTGTTTGTGGCCACAGAACCGGAAAAATATTGTTCGGCAATCAATCCTTGAAGGGCTTTGTAAGCATTCAGGCTGCCATAGCCTGCCTGGTAATCGGGTCCTTTGGTGCCCCGGTCATCGGCGCTGTTCACTAAAATGGTTTTTATCAGGGAACTGGGTGGCAGCGTGCCGCCATGTTTTTCCTTGTAATACTGTTGTAACAAAAGCACGGTACCTGAAGTATGGGCGGCAGCACCTGAAGTACCATCTTCGCCAAAGGCGATCAACTCGGGTTTAAGACGGCCATCATAGGCCGGCCCGCGGGAACTTAGATAGGCCACATTGCCAAAGGAATCGGTGGCGCCTACGGTGATAATGTTTTTGGCCATCTTAAAACTGCCCGTAAGATTTGACATGTTATTAATGCCTGCATACGGACCAGTGCTGGTTAAATTTCCGGAATTGCCCGAGGAGAACACATGTAGTAAGCCTGGATTATTTATGATGCTGGCGTCATAAGCGGCTGCATCGGCCCCATAGTAATTTTCAAGACCGGTGCCATATGAATGGTTCTGTACAGAAATGCCGTATTGTTTGTAGATGTTTTCGCCATCGGGTAAAAGTGTGGCGAAGTTGGAAGAGGTGAGGGAGGCTGCCGGGGCCACGCCACTGCCGGTATAAAAAGAATTTTCTCCACCTGCGATAATGGTGCACATGTATGATGCATGCGAAGAAATGAGGTTTGAAGAAAGCGGGGTTGAAATGTACCGGGCTTTATAATCGATGTCGGTGGTGTCGGGTTTGTTTTCTTTAACCGATACTACCAGATTAGTGCCGGTTAATTGAGCATATTTACTATGTACCAGATTGATGGTGTTAAGGCTGTTGTCGAAAGTGCCTACGGCCAGTTCTTCATGCGGCTGGCGGGGTACATCTACAAAACGAACAAAGGGTTGGTTCAATACTAATGAATCAATGATGGGGCCTTTGGCCGAAACAACCAGTAAGCCGCCGGCATGTTCCTGAAGTATGCGAATGGCTACCTGTTTGGTACGAAAGTATGTTTTGGCGGAATCGACGTTGGAGGTAACAATCCAGAATACCTGTTCTTTTTTCTCACTGAATAGGTTCTTGTTCTTTTGTAAAACGGGCGACAGTTTGTGATTATAAATAGTTATACGCTGTTGCGCCTGTACCATAGGTACGGTGATGATAAGGATGAGCAGCAGAAGCCCTATTCGTTTCATGATACAATCTACAAAATTTGTGAATGATGCCGCTGAAAATCATTTATTAACATAAGGAATTGGTAAGTCAATCTATCTAACCCCATAGGGCATACTAAATTTCATCTGAAATAATTTTTCCAGATCAGGGATGTTCAAAGCCAGCAGGTTATAAATAAAAAAGTTTCTTCTGCAACTATGTTGCTTTAATTATAAATCGCATATGTTACATATTTGATTAAATTGATATCAGCTTCTATTTGTAAACCATTTAATCATCACTTTTATGGGAAACACCCTTCGTAACAGGGCTGCTGTAGCGGCCTGCCTTGTAATGCTTTGTGCCTGTCGTAAAAATGTTGCTACCGAACAAACTGCCTCTCCCTCCGATGAAGCCCTTAGTAAAATTTATGCGCTTGGATTTAGTAACAAGAATGTAACCATGGATGAAGATGGGAATTATTTGGTGGAAGGTGATATCGTGTTGAATGCGGCTGATTTAGATGGGAAGCCCGATATGCAGTTTCTACGGGTAGGCAATGCCGAACAGTATCGTACCTATAACCTGGTTACCCGATTGCCAAGGGTTATTACCGTAAGCGTTTCCAGCAAACTTTCAAAGTCGTATGTTGCAGCATTGGATGAAACCATTAGCCGGTACAATGCAGAAAAGTTACTGATCACTTTCAAACGGGTCAGCTCCGGGGCTGATATCTCCATAGTGAAAGCCAGTGGGAATTACCTGGCCTCTTCCGGATTCCCTTCCTCGGGTAATCCTTATAACCAGGTAAAAGTGAACTCCACTGCAATAGGCAGTCAACCACAGGCTACAGTGGCCACTATTCTGGCGCATGAGATCGGGCATTGCATAGGATTCCGACATACCGATTATATGGACCGCTCGTATAGTTGTAATGGAGATCCCGTTAATGAGGGCGCCTCTACTATTGGAGCGGTATTAATTCCGGGAACCAACTCCAATCCGGACCCCAACTCCTTTATGTTATCGTGTATTGGCTCAGGTGAGAACCGTCCTTTCAATGCCAATGATAAGACAGCTTTAAATTATATGTACTAGTTAGTTGATCAGTTGATCAGTTGACCAGGAAGGTAGTGGGCAATAGGCAATGGGCAATAGGCAATGGGCAATGGGCCCTCCTACGCTAAAGCTTGCGCTTACGCTAATGCTTCCGCCTACGCTAAGGCTTCGGCGGACAAGTCGGCGGACGAGGCAATAGGCAATGGCTTGCGATATTTGAGACTCGCTTAATCGGTAAACGTAAGACGTGAAACGTGAAACGTGAAACGGAAAACCCACGACGCGGCAGTCGGCAAAGCCGCAACGCCTCGCGCTAAAGCGCTCCGTAGACGGAAGCTTTAGCAAAGGTGGGCCTTCTGCTGTCTGCCGGATGCTTATAATAATCGGAGTTCCGCAATAAGGGCTTTCACGTTTGCCGTTTCACGTTTCACGACTCAGGACCTGAGCGTAGCGAAGGCGCCGTCTGCCCTTAGCGAAGGATGGCTGTTTGGCTGGCAGCTAATTCGTTATACTAACTGCCTTGTATAGTGTATTTTATTAATCCCTGAAAAAACTTTTCCACAATAACGGTGATCCATACGGGTTAGTGGGTATTATAACGGTGCCATAATGGTGCTTCTGCAACGCCGTTGCCATTTTGCGCGGTTGTGTCACAAGATAATTTTGGTAAATTGATAGAGTATCACGTGCAGTAACCATACCATTAACCAAAGTTGTGATTTACTTTCAATAACCAACTATTAAATCTACAGACACATGAGAAAGACTATTTTCACCTTATCCGCAGTCGTGGCGGTCTGCCTGCTCACGTTATTTGCCTGCCGTAAAAATGTAAAAAGCGATTCTCCTTCAAAGGTTTCAGACGAAGCGCTTACTAAAATTTACAACCTGGGTTTCAGCAACAAAGATGTATTTGTTGATGGCAACGATTATATCGTAGAAGGAGACATCCGCATCAGCGAAGCTGAGCTGAATCAAAAAGCAGATGTTTCTCTTTTACGGGTAGCTGGTGAAGAACAATACCGGACTACCAACCTGGTGACCGGTTTGCCAAGGACCATTACGGTAAGCCTGGCTTCGGCTTTGAGCACCTGGTCTACTGCCTTGAATACCTGTATTTCCCGCTATAATGCGTTGGGACTCAGGATCACTTTTACCCGGGTTTCTTCCGGTGGCAATATTCAGATCGTTAACGGATCGGGCAGTTTCCTGGCCTCATCTGGTTTTCCATCTGGCGGAAATGCATATAACCGCGTGATCCTCAATTCAAGCGCGGTGGCTGGTCAGCCGAATAATACGGTTGCTTCCATTCTGGCGCATGAAATAGGCCATTGCATAGGTTTTCGCCATACCGACTATTTTAACCGGGCCTACAGTTGCGGCGGATCTGCTGTAAATGAAGGATCTGCAGGGGTTGGAGCCATCAATATCCCTGGTACGCCAACCGGCGCAGACCCCAACAGCTGGATGCTGTCCTGCATTGGTTCCGGCCAAAATCGACCCTTTAATGCAAACGATGTCACTGCATTGAACTACCTGTATTAATTTACTATTACCAGTTTGGTTACTGCACCAGGGAAAGTCCTGTCCGCCAGCTGGCAGACGGGATTTTCCTTTTTGGAACCCTGACTACGCTTTATTTTTACCCTTTGCAACGCCGAATTGGTAAGAATTTTTCTTACCTTTGCCCGCTCATTTTCAGGGCATTTTTCCCTGGAACATTAAAAAGAAAATTTAACAAAGTCATGGCAGACTTACGATTACAAAGAAACTTTGGAATTGCGGCACACATTGATGCCGGTAAAACAACTACTACGGAGCGTATTTTGCGCTATACCGGTATGATCCATAAAATTGGAGAGGTGCATGATGGGGCGGCTACCACCGACTGGATGGAACAGGAGAAAGAAAGAGGTATCACCATTACTTCTGCTGCTGTTAGCTGCCAGTGGAACTTCCCTACCGTAAAGGGTAAGGCTGACGCCAATACAAAAAAATATTATTTTAATATCATTGATACTCCGGGCCACGTTGATTTTACCATTGAGGTAGAGCGTTCAATGCGCGTACTGGATGGTTTGATTGCTCTGTTCTCTGCCGTTGACGGGGTTGAACCTCAGTCTGAAACCGTTTGGCGTCAGGCTAACCGCTATAAAGTTCCCCGTATCGGTTTCGTTAACAAAATGGACCGTTCCGGTGCTGACTTCCTGATGGTGGTTAAACAGGTAAAAGAAATGCTGGGTGCAAAAGCTGTTCCCCTGCAATTACCTATCGGCGCTGAAGATGATTTCAAAGGCGTGGTTGACCTGATCAAAATGAAAGGTATCATCTGGCACATGGAAACAGAAGGTATGACCTTCGACGAGATCCCTGTACCCGAGGATATGGTTGAAGAAGCAAATGAGTGGAGACAGAACCTGATCGAAGCTGTTGCCGAATACGACGACAAGCTGATGGAGAAATTCTTCGAAGATCCTAATACCATCTCTGAAGATGAAGTTCACGAAGCTATCCGCAAAGCTACGATCGATCTGAGCATCGTTCCAATGATGTGCGGTTCTTCATTCAAAAATAAAGGTGTGCAAACTGCCCTGGATGCTGTTTGTCGCTACCTGCCTTCACCCGCTGATATCGATGATATCGTAGGTACTAATCCTGATACTTTAGAGCCAGAAGTTCGTAAGGCTGATCCTAAAGCACCTTTCGCGGCCCTGGCTTTCAAGATCATGACCGATCCATTCGTAGGTCGTTTGGCCTTCTTCCGTTGTTACAGCGGCCACCTCGATGCCGGTTCGTATGTTAAAAACATGCGTAGTGGTAAAAACGAGCGTATCAGCCGTATCATGAAGATGTTCGCCAACAAACAAAACCCCATCGATTTCATCGAAGCTGGTGACATTGGTGCTGCGGTTGGTTTCAAGGAGATCAAGACCGGTGATACCCTGTGCGATGAGAACCATCCTATCGTTCTGGAGAACATGTTCATTCCAGAGCCGGTTATCGCTATCGCCATCGAGCCTAAAACACAGGCCGACGTTGATAAAATGGGTATGGCTATCGCCAAGCTGGTTGAAGAAGATCCTACGTTGCGTGTAAATACCGATGAAGATACCGGTCAAACCATCCTTCGTGGTATGGGTGAGCTGCACCTGGAGATCATCATCGATCGTATGAGACGCGAATTTAAAGTAGAAGTAAACCAGGGCGCTCCCCAGGTTGCTTATAAAGAAGCTTTCAGAAAATCTGTTGAGCATCGCGAAACCCTGAAAAAACAAACCGGTGGTCGTGGTAAATTCGCTGACATCGTGTTTGAGATCGGGCCCGCCGATGAAGAGTGGCTGAAAGAAAATCCTGACAAAGGATTCCAGTTCGTGAATGATATCTTTGGTGGATCTATCCCCCGTGAGTTCATTCAGCCTATTCAAAAAGGTTTTGAATCAGCTATGAGTAACGGTGTACTGGCCAGCTTCCCTGTTGAGAATGTGAAGATCCGTATTTTCGACGGTAGCTACCACCAGGTTGACTCTGACGGTATGTCGTTCGAGTTGTGTGCAAGAGCCGGTTTCCGTGAAGCTGGTCGTAAAGCACAACCCGTATTGCTGGAGCCAATCATGAAAGTGGAAGTTATCACTCCTGATCAATACATGGGTGACGTAACTGGTGACTTGAACCGTCGTCGTGGTATGCTGGAAGGTATGGATACCCGCGGTAATGCCCAGGTTATTAAAGCTAAGGTTCCGTTGAGCGAAATGTTCGGTTACGTAACGCAATTGCGTAGCTTATCATCTGGCCGCGCTACCAGCACCATGGAGTTCAGCCACTATTCTCCTGCACCTAACAACATCGCTGAAGAAGTGATCGCCAAGTCAAAAGGCAAGGTGAAAGTAGGTGAGTAATTGAGTTCTCATATCTCTTAATATAAAGCCTCCGGACGAAAGTCAGGAGGCTTTTTTTATTACCCCGTCTTACACGTCTATTGCCAAAAACAACACAGTTATCCGGTAAAACAACGCACTTATCAATTTATCCCGGGGTGTTGATTTGCGCATGTTGATTTTTGTTATCTTTCTTTTATCCAATCCTTCCGCAAAGCCCCCAATCCGTTCCATACTATTTGTATTGCATACATTCCTTTTTTAATATTTAAGCAATAATAAATGAATCAGGTATGAAACGAATTATACTCTCTGTCTTATGGCTGCTGTTCGTGTATACTTGCGGTTTGGCGCAAACGCCCGGTGTTAAATGGAGCAAATACATTGCCTCCGATGATGACGTGGAAGGTATTTTTGATGGAAAACAAACAACCGACAAGGGTTATATTCTGGTTGGCTATGATACCTCTTATCTTTTCCCGAAGGAATTTCTGTGGACTAAATCCAACTTCGGCACTGGATTGATAATTAAACTGGATAGTGCTGGTAACAAAGTATGGAGCAGGTGGCATCCCTATAGGGGCGGATTGCTGGCTGTAACGGAAGTGTCGGGCGGCTATACGGCTGCTGGTTATTCAGGGGGCTATCCTGATACAGCAAATTTTTACATAGGCAAACTAAACACAACGGGCGGTCTGGTTTGGGAGTACACTTATGGCGGCTCTGGAGAAGACAAGGCTTATTCAATGAAAGCAACCTCCGATGGATATATTTTGGCTGGTTTCTCCAATTCCTCGAACGGGGATGTTGTAAAGTCTCATAAAGAACGGGATGCCTGGTTGGTGAAACTGAATGATAATGGCCTTAAGCAATGGGCGGTTGCATATGGCGGTAGCCAGGATGATACCGCCTACGATGTTGTTCAGATGCCCGACGGGGGCTTTCTTGTTTGTGGAGTTTCTTCATCGGTAGATGGCGATATCGATGCCAATAAGGGCAGCAGCGATGGCTGGGTTTTTAAGGTCAATTCAGCTGGCGCGCTGCAATGGAAAAAGAATTTTGGCGGCAACGGATGGGATGTTCTAAACCGGATCATAAAAAATACTGATAATACTTATACGCTATCAGGATATTCTTCTTCCAATAACGGCGATGTTTCAGGTGCCCACGGTAATACCGATGTATGGGTAATAAAAATAGATGATACGGGTACGCTCCTTTGGTCGAAAGTATATGGGGGATCCCGTGATGATGCCTCATTTGGATTGCAGCCGGGCGTATCGGGAGGTTATTTTGTAACCGGATTTACTGAGTCTTCCGACGAGCAAATAACAGCACCTGCCGGTGGCGCAGATTGCTGGACGTTACGCCTTGATGACAATGGTGGTCTGCTCTGGCAAAAAAGCTCCGGTACAGTGAATGATGAATATGCAATGGTTGTAATGCCCACCAATGATGCTGAATTTGCCATTGCCGGTTTTGGCTATCCTTTAACTCAGGGCTGGCAACTCGATGAAGGGGATGGATTGATCATAAAATACAGCTACGCCAATACTATTAAGGGAACCGTGTTTTTTGATGCCAACAACAATGGTGTTAAAGATGCAGGGGAAAATAGTTTTGATAAGGCTATGGTCACCACACAAAAAACGGGTTATTCATCTTCGGGTATACCCTATAATGGCGCATTTAGTTTGGATGTTGATACGGGCAGTTTTGCGACCAGCCTGCAGCTGTCCAATCCCTATTATACTGTTGTACCTGCTACTCATGCCAGTAACTTTTCCAACTATTACAATGTCGATTCCTTTGGGTTTGCGGTTCAGGCCATCCCCAATAAAAAAGACCTGTTTGTTAGTTTGAACGCCATTACGCCGGCCCGGCCAGGTTTTAATGTGCAGTACCGGATCCTATATGCCAACCTGGGCACAGTAACTATACCCTCGGGTACTGTTCAGTTTGTAGCTGATCCTAAATTTAGTATCGTAAGCGCTTTGCCCCTGCCTACAACAACCAGCGGTAATACGCTAACCTGGAATTATTCAAACCTGAACGGAGCTGATACAGGAACCATATGGGTGAATTTACAACTGGCTGCGCCGCCGGCCGCTAATATTGGGGATACGCTGCGTTCTGTGGCTGTTATAAACCCCGTTGCAGGTGATGAAACTCCTGCCGATGATACCGAAGTATTAAAACAACTGGTAGTTGGTTCCTTTGACCCCAATGACAAAACAGAAGCCAATGCGGGTGTAATTACGCCAGACCAGGTAAACAATGGGGAATACCTGCATTACCTGATCCGTTTTCAAAATACCGGTACCGATACCGCATTTAATGTAACCGTAAGAGATACGCTGGAAAATCGCCTCGACTGGAACTCCCTGCAAATGATCTCGGCAAGCCATCCATATCAACTTACCATTGAAAATGGTAACAAACTCACCTGGCGGTTCAATGATATTAAGTTACCTTATACTGCCATCGATGAACCCGCCAGTCATGGGTATATTGCCTATCGGATCAAACCGGTGTCAACGGTGCAGATAGGTGATGTTATTCAGAATACAGCCGGTATTTACTTCGATTTTAATTTACCTGTTGCCACCAATATCGAAAAAACTGTAGTAATGGTATTGACTCCATTGCCGGTGACACTTACTTCGTTCCAGGCTGCCTTAAAAGATGCCGTAGTTCGGGTAACCTGGACAACCAGTTTAGAGGAAGACTTAAAACAATTTGAGGTAGAGCGCAGCACCAATGGGGTTGATTTTACAACCATTGGCATCGTACTCCCAGGTGGTAAGAGTTATCTGTTTACGGATAAGCAGCCATTGCCCGGTTACAATTATTACCGGTTGAAGTCGGTAGATAGGGATGGCGCCTATAAGTATTCATCCATTGTTATGGTGAATGTAAAGAACGATGGCAGTATTATTTCCTCCCTGTATCCCAATCCTGCTTCTGGCAGTATAACGCTGAAATTACAAGGTGTTATTGAGGGAAATGTAATGGTGCAGGTGCTTGATCAGCAGGGCAGACCTATAGTGACCAAACAATTGGGCATGCAACATACAGGTGAACTCAACATGCCGATCGTGTTAAATGGAATTTCAAAAGGAACTTATGTATTGCGAATATTAGTTGATGATAAAGCATACCTCCATAAGCTGTTGGTCCAATAATAATGAATGACTACTGAAAAGGTCCCGGCCATGCCGGGACCTTTTTCGTGTATATACAACTCCTTTTAACAAAATGTATAACAGTTGGGGGTATATGTGTTAATGAAATGACAACAAGTAGTGTGGCATTAAACTTACTTTCTCTGTCAGGCTCTAATAAACAGAAAACGTATTGTAGAACAACTAAAAATTCATTGTATGAAAAAATATGTTAACCGCATCATTTTAGCCGCAGTACTGGTAGTTGGATTTTCTGTTGCATCATCTGCACAAGTAGTAGTAAGAGCTCGTTTGAATGCACCGGTGGCAGTACGCCCTGTAGCTCCTTCGTCTCATCACGTATGGGTAGATGGTAACTGGCGGCCTCGTCATGGTCACTATGAATATGTTCAGGGTTATTGGGCAAGACCCCGCCATGGTCGTCATTATATACCCGGTTACTGGGCTCCGCGCCGTCAGGGTTATGTTTGGATAGATGGTCGTTGGGGACGCTAAATTTGCTGAAATAAGATAATTACGGATCAGGAGTACATATACCAAAACCCCGCTCATTAATTTGGGCGGGGTTTTTATTTGCGGTAATGATAGTTTGCGTTCAATGTCTTAATTTCCTGCCCCAAATAGTATCAGCATGCCACGTTCAATGTCAGTCACCCTTTCGACTCCGCTCAGGACTTTTTTATTAATTGTATTTACCGCGTTTGTACCTGTTGTACTGTTTGCCCAGAAGGGCACTAAATGGAACAGGACCGGTAATGGATATTATCAGTTTAAAGAGGGCGAACTGGATTTATATACCCTGCCCCTGCAAACGAAAACTGTGATCCTTACCAATAAGCAGTTAACCCCCGATGGAAAAACGACGCCCCTCAATGTTCGGGGTTTTAGTTTTTCAGCCGATGATAAAAAGGTGCTGCTTTTTGCCAATACCAAAAAGGTGTGGCGTTTGCAAACCCGGGGCGATTATTATGTATTCGATACTAATACCGGGAGTTTAAAAAAGCTGGGTAAGGACCGCCCGGCCTCGACCCTGATGTTTGCCAAATTTTCGCCCGATGCGTCAAAGGTGGCCTATGTAAGTGAGTATAATTTGTTTGTGGAAGACCTGGCCAGTGGAAATATACAACAGCTTACTTTGGATGGTAACCGTAAATTCATAAACGGTACGTTCGACTGGGTGTATGAAGAAGAATTCTGGTGCCGCGATGGTTTTCGCTGGAGTCCCGATAGCAAGCATATCGCTTACTGGCAAATAGATGCCCGCAAAACCAAAGATTACCTGATGATCGATAATACCGACTCTATTTATCCCTTTGCCGTACCGGTTGAATACCCCATTGCAGGCGAACCCCCATCTCCCTTTAAAATTGGGGTAGTGGATATTGCTACCGCCAAAACACAATGGATGGATATTCCCACTGACCCCGTATTGCAAAGCTATGTGCCGCGTATGGAGTGGGCTGCTAATAGCAATGAGTTGATCATTCAACATTTGAACCGGCATCAAAACCAGAGCGATCTGATGCTGTGCAACGCGCAAACAGGCGCTTCACAGGTGATCTATACCGAAAAGGATTCGGCCTGGATCGATATTCAGCCATTGTGGGATAACGATTATAGCTGGGGTGGCTGGGACTGGATCAGCGATGGCAAAGAATTTATCTGGGCTTCGGAAAAAGATGGCTGGCGCCATTTATACCGCGTTACCCGCGATGGAAAGAAAGAAGTTAAGATCACCAATGGCAATTACGACGTAATGGATATTTCGGCCATTGATGAAAAAAATGGATATGTGTATTTTCTGGCCTCGCCCAACAACGCTACTCAAAAATACCTGTACCGTACCAAATTGAATGGCAAAGGCCCGGCTGAAAGGGTGTCGCCTGCCAACCAGGAAGGAACACATGATTATGACCTGTCGCCCACAGCTGCCTATGCCCGGCATTTTTTCTCAAACATCTATACTCCCTCCACCGATGAAATGATCAGCTTACCTGATCATAAAGGCGTGAATGGGCAGCATATAGTAAACGATGCCCTTGCAAATGCCGACAAAAACTCCGGTGCCGAATTCTTTAAAGTAAAAACTGAAGAAGGCGTTGAGATGGACGGATGGATGGTGAAACCCAAAAATTTCGATCCCAACAAGAAATACCCCGTTGTATTTTATGTATATACCGAGCCCTGGGGGCAAAATGTTAGAGACGAGTATGGCGCCGCAGATCCCTTCCTGTACAAGGGCGATATGGCGGCTGACGGCTACATCTATATCTCCATCGACAACCGCGGTACACCGGTGCCTAAAGGCCGTAACTGGCGAAAGGTGATCTATCGTAACATCGGTAGAATAAACATACGCGATCAGGCAATGGCCGCTAAAGAGGTTATTAAATGGCCTTTTGTGGATACCTCCCGTATAGCAGTATGGGGATGGAGTGGGGGTGGTTCTGCCACGCTTAACCTGATGTTCCAGTTTCCGGAGATCTATAAAACCGGGATCGCTGTAGCGGCAGTAGGCAGCATCTTTACCTACGATAATATTTACCAGGAACGTTATATGGGGCTGCCCCAGGAGAACGCAGCAGACTATGTACAGGGTTCACCCGTTACGCATGCAAAAAATCTGCGTGGTAACCTGTTGTACATTCATGGTACCGGTGATGACAATGTGCACTATCAAAACGCCGAATTGTTATTGAATGAGCTGATCAAATACAATAAACAATTTCAGTTAATGAGTTACCCTAACCGCACACACAGCATTTCTGAAGGGGCCGGCACGTGGGAACACCTGAGCTCTTTATTTACAACTTATCTTAGAACGCACTGCGCACCTGGTGGCCGGTAATTGCATTCATTAGCGTTTTGCTAATTCGGCTATCCATAACAAATACGGTTTTTGATTTCGGCTAACTTTCCTAAAAAGAAGGTTATGCCGAAATCTTTACCTCTTGCTTTTATCCCCTTATTCTTTTGTGCTTCCTGCACAACCACCTTTCAGTATCCCACTCTTAGTAGTCCTCCCGCAATGCGCGACAGGCTCTCCTGGGAGGGGGTAGGGGGGTAATAGTATGAATGGGCAATAAGCAATAGGTCATGAAATTCGGGAAAATCTGAGATTCACTTTCGGCGGACGATCCTACTTCGCTAAAGCTTCTGGGTAAAGAAAAACTGGGGAGGGGGGTGAACCGAAAGGCGGGTGAGGATGTTGATAGTATCTCGAAGTTGGAACCCGGAACCTGGCGATCCGGGACCCGGAATAGGCGACCGAAAATCGCAAACAGGGCATCGTAAATGTCCCCAAACCGGAAAATTGGACCCCTGAAAGGGGCGAAAAAGTACTTTTTTTTAACTTTTTTAACCTTTCGGGAAAAAATAATTGAGAATTCTTTTGCTCAATACCTAACAACCCCTACCTTTGCATCCCCATTGGAAAAATTGGGTTTTGCAATATGTCTCAGCGAATCAGAATAAAATTACAGTCTTACGATCACAATCTGGTAGACAAATCTGCCGAGAAAATCGTAAAAACCGTTCGCAGCACAGGCGCTGTGGTAACAGGTCCTATTCCTTTACCTACACGTAAAAAGATATTCACCGTATTGCGTTCACCCCACGTGAATAAGAAGAGCCGTGAGCAGTTCCAGTTGTGCACCCACAAACGGTTATTAGATATTTATACTTCTAGCAGCCGTACAGTAGATGCGCTGAGTAAGCTTGACTTACCCAGTGGCGTTGAAGTAGAGATCAAAGCTTGATAGTATTGTATGAACCCTGTCAGGGTTCTAAAAATCCTGACAGGGTTTTTTCATAAAGTTCTTTCAATCCCATCTGTAAACTTTGTTCTTAACGGGGCAGATAAAACAGCGCTGGGTTAGCTAATTGGGAGTAGGAAGGCAAATGCCTGAATACGACTAAACAGATTAGATTAATAACTTTTTAAAATATGAACTAGCCCTTCGAGGTTAGTTTACTACCGGTACTTCCAAAATAATTTAGCGGGTTTCCCCGGGATTATTAAAACAGAAAAGGTCGGTAGCAAACGGAGATTGAAGTTGTGCATGGTTGTGCCTGTCCGCCGCCTGGTGGATAAGCGTATTAAGAACTCCCTGTTCTACAATCATTAACGCAAATGTCTCTTTAACCACGAGGGCACAAACCGAACAACGATGAAAGGAATCATTGGTAAAAAAATCGGGATGACCAGCATCTTCAGTCAAGATGGCAAGCAAACTGCCTGCACCATCATTGAAGCAGGTCCCTGCATTGTGACCCAGGTAAAAACTACCGAAACAGACGGATACAATGCTATCCAGTTAGCTTACGGTGACAAGAATGAAAAGCACACTATCGCTGCTGAAAAGAATCACTTCGCTAAGGCCAATACAGCCGCAAAGAAATTTGTTAAAGAATTCCGCAATTATTTTACTGAAAAGAATTTAGGTGATGCTATCACTGTTGACATTTTCGCTGAAGGCGAAAAAGTTGACGTTGTAGGTACTACTAAAGGAAAAGGTTTTCAGGGTGTTGTTAAACGTCACGGATTTAGTGGTGTGGGCGAACAAAGCCACGGCCAACACGACCGTCAACGTGCTCCAGGTTCAATCGGTAACTCATCAGATGCCTCTCGCGTATTCAAAGGTATGCGCATGGCGGGCCGCATGGGTAACGATCGCGTTAAAGTAAAGAGCCTGAAGATCCTGAAAGTATTCCCTGACAAGAACTACATCCTGGTGAACGGATCTGTTCCTGGCCACAATGGTGCGATAGTATACATTCAAAAATAATTTTGTTATTGCAGATTTATTCCTGGCTAAGGTTGGGAGGTAATCTTAAATATAAAGTACGATGCAAGTAGATGTTTTAAGTATAAAGGGTGCAAAAACCGGTCGTTCTGTTGATTTAGCCGATGATATCTTCGGAACAGAGCCGAACAACCACGTTGTTTACCTGGCTGTAAAGCAATATCTGGCCGCACAACGCCAAGGTACGCACAAAGTGAAAACCCGCTTGGAAGTTAAAGGTTCAAGCAAAAAATTGCACCGTCAGAAGGGTACTGGTGGCAGCCGTAAAGGTAACATCCGTAACCCGCTGTTCAAAGGTGGTGGTACCATCTTCGGGCCTAAACCCCGCGATTACGATTTCAAGCTGAACCGTAAGGTAAAAGACCTCGCCAAGATCAGCGCGCTGTCTTATAAAGCAAAAGAAAGTGCAATCGTGATAGTGGAAGATATCAACCTGGCTGCTCCTAAAACAAAGCAGTTTGTTGAGATCATGACTGCCCTGAAGATCGACAATAAAAAAGCATTGGTGATTTTACCTGAGTATAACGAGAACCTGCAGTTGAGCGTTCGTAATATTCCAAATGCATTGGGTATTCAGTTCGCAGATATCAACACATACGATATCGTGAATGCCGATGTATTGTTATTTACAGAAAGCACTGCCAAGTTGTTCAGTGAAGAAGGTGTAGAAGCGTAATTCATCAAATTTTCAAAAACGTTATTATGAAACTCACGGAAGTATTAATAAAACCAATCGTTACCGAAAAAAGCAATAAGCTGTCTGATGCTAAAAGAACTTTTGCTTTTCGTGTAAACCGCAAAGCCAACAAACTGGAAATTAAAAAAGCAGTTGAAAGCTTTTACGGTGTAAACGTAACAGAGGTAAATACGGTGGTAGTACCTGGAAAGGCAAAGAACCGGTTCACTAAATCGGGCTTTATTTCCGGTGTAAAACCAGCTTATAAAAAAGCGTATGTGAAAGTAGCAGAAGGTGAGAGCATTGATCTGTACGCTAACATCTAATCCTAACCGTTAGCGTTAGGATAAAGAATGGCGAGTCAATCGCCGCAAAGAATTGACAAAAGATTTTATCACGATATTATAAGAAGAAAACATGGCACTGAAAAAATACAAACCGATTACAGCCGGTACGCGTTGGAGAATCGGTAATGCGTATGCTGAAATCACTACTAATGAACCAGAAAAGAGTCTGCTGGAGAGTGTAAAATCAACCGGT
Organism: Niastella soli; assembly: GCF_017742245.1. Lineage (GTDB taxonomy): Bacteria > Bacteroidota > Bacteroidia > Chitinophagales > Chitinophagaceae > Niastella > Niastella soli. The sequence goes on along the minus strand of NZ_JAGHKO010000002.1, from coordinate 275,805 downwards.
GGTCGTAACGTTCAAGGTAGAAGATCTATGCGTTATATGGGTGGCGGACACAAGAAGATGTTCCGTATCATCGACTTCAAACGTAACAAAAAAGATATTCCTGGTACAGTAGCTTCTATTGAATACGATCCAAACCGTACTGCATTTATCGCTTTGATAAACTACAAAGACGGTGAAAAAAGATATATTCTGGCTCCCCAGGGCTTACAGGTTGGCGCCACTATTTTGTCTGGCGACGCAGTAGCTCCTGAAGTTGGTAATGCGCTTCAAATGAAGAACATGCCACTGGGTACCAACGTACACAACATTGAAATGCAGCCTGGTCAGGGTGGTAAGCTGGTACGCAGTGCCGGTACATCAGCTCAACTGGCCAACAAAGAAGAGAAATATGCTGTATTGAAAATGCCTTCTGGTGAATTGAGAAAGATCCTCATCAACTGCTTTGCTACTGTAGGTGTAGTAAGTAACGGTGACCATAACCTCGAAATGATGGGTAAAGCTGGTCGTAACCGTTGGAGAGGTATCCGTCCTCGCAACCGTGGTGTAGCGATGAACCCTGTAGATCACCCAATGGGTGGTGGTGAAGGTAAATCTTCAGGTGGTCACCCACGTTCTAGAACCGGTAAATACGCCAAAGGTCTGAAAACTCGTCAAAGAGGTAAAGGAAGCGATAAGTTGATCATTCAACGTAAGAACGGTAAAAAATTAGCCAAGTAATTGTTGAGTATCAAATTTTCAAACTAACAGAATCAAATCTTAGATATGGCTCGTTCAATTAAAAAAGGTCCTTACGTAGCCTCCAATTTGGAGAACAAAGTATTGGGTATCAATGATGGTAAAGTAAAGAAAGGTGTGATCAAAACCTGGAGCCGTCGTTCTACCATTACTCCAGATTTTGTAGGCCACACTTTTGCTGTGCACAATGGCAACAAATTCATACCAGTATATGTAACCGAGTTCATGGTTGGACATAAGCTGGGCGAATTTGCTCCTACCCGCCAGTTCAAAGGACACTCTAGTAAAAAAGTTGGTTAATAATTTCATTATTCCAGGTTGAAAGGACCCGGGATCAGAAATCAGAAATAATAAAAATGGAAGCTGTAGCAAAACTTAGAAACTATCCCACATCACCCCGCAGAATGCGTTTGCTGGCTGATGAAATACGTGGTGTTGACGTGGAAAAAGCATTAGCGTTGCTGGAATTTCATCCTCAACACTCTGCCACTCCACTGCTTAAATTATTAAAGAGCGCCATTAATAACTGGGAGCAAAAGAATGAAGGACAAAGCGCTGCTGATGCCGGTTTAAAAGTGAAAACGATTTTTGTTGACGGCGCCCGTACTTTGAAAAGAATGTTACCCGCTCCGCAAGGCCGTGCATATCGCCTTCGCAAGCGCAGTAACCACGTAACCATAATCGTTGATGTTAAATAATTAGCTCAAATTTTCAAATTATAATAAATGGGTCAGAAAACGAATCCTATTGGTGCCAGGTTAGGGATTATCCGCGGTTGGGAATCTAACTGGTATGGTAACAAAAAAGATTTTTCTACCAAGTTGATCGAGGATAACAAGATCAGAACTTACTTGAATGCCCGTATCAATAAAGGTGGTATCTCTAAAATAGTTATTGAGCGCACGCTGAATAAACTGATTGTTACCATTCATACTTCCAAACCTGGTATTATCATAGGTAAAGGTGGGAATGAGGTTGATCGCATTAAAGAAGAGTTGAAGAAATTAACTGGTAAAGAAGATGTGCAGATCAACATTCTTGAAATTCGTCGCCCCGAGTTGGACGCTATGATCGTAGGTGATACCATCGCCCGTCAGATCGAAAATCGTATCAACTACAAACGCGCCATTAAAATGGCTATCGCTTCTGCACTGCGCATGGGTGCTGAAGGTATCAAAATAAAGATCAGCGGACGTTTGGGTGGTGCTGAAATCGCCCGTACTGAAGAGATCAAACAAGGTCGCACTCCATTACATACCCTGCGTATGGATATCGATTATGCAAACGTATTTGCATTGACCGTTTACGGTAAGATCGGTATCAAAGTATGGATCTGTAAAGGTGAAGTACTGGGTAAAAGAGACCTGAATCCGAACCTCGTTGGTGGTAAGAGCGATGTAAACGACAGAAGAGACAGAAGAGAAGGAGAAGGTGGTGAAAGTCGTGGTCATCGTGGTGGTGGAGATCGCAGAGGTGGTGGTGACAGAAGACATCACGGTGGTGGTGGAGATCGCAGAGGTGGCGACAGAAACAGACAACAAGACTAATTTGAAAGGCTTTTTCAAATTAACCAATTTTCAAATTTTCAAATTTTAGATAAATGTTACAGCCAAAAAGGACGAAACACCGGAAAGCTCAGAAGGGCCGCATCCGCGAAGTAGCAAAACGTGGTACTACCATCGCTTTTGGTTCTTTCGGTTTGAAATCCCAGGAAGCTATCTGGTTAACAAATCGTCAGATCGAAGCTGCACGTCAGGCATTGACCCGCGCCATGAAGCGTGAAGGTAATGTTTGGATCCGCGTATTCCCTGATAAACCAATTACCCGCAAGCCACTTGAAGTGCGTATGGGTAAAGGTAAAGGTAACCCTGAATTCTGGGCTGCTGTAGTTGAACCAGGTCGTATCATCTTTGAATGTGATGGTGTTCCTGAACAAGTAGCAAAAGATGCTCTGGAACTGGCGGCACAAAAACTGCCCATCAAAACCAAGTTCATCGTAAGACGCGATTATAGTGCATAATATGCTAATCCCTGCTAAAGTCGGGATGCGCTAATTATCAATTTTCAAATAAAGAATAATGTCAAAGAAAATAGATTTCAATAAGAGCGTGAAGGAAATGAGTGCGGATGATCTGAAAGCCCGCATTCAGGAAGATGAACTGCGTTTGAAAAAGCTGGAGTTCGCTCATGCCATTTCTCCTTTGGAGAACCCAATGAGCATCCGTGACCTGCGCAGAGATGTGGCTCGTTTAAAAACAGAATTAAGAAACAAGGAACTGGCAAAATAATGTGCTAATTAGCCAATGTGCTAATATGCTAGTTGGTTTTAATTATCACATTAGCTAATTACCAAATTATCAAATTTATTATAATGCTCGACAGAAATTTGCGTAAAACGAGAATCGGGACTGTAACCAGCAACAGAATGGAGAAAACCATCACTGTTTCTGTAGAAAGAAGAGTAAAACACCCGATCTATGGTAAGTTCGTAAAAAAGACTACTAAATTCCATGCTCATGATGAAAAGAATGAGTGCACCATAGGCGATACTGTACGTATTATGGAAACCCGCCCTCTGAGCAAAACTAAGCGGTGGAGACTGGTAGAGGTAGTAGAAAAGGCGAAGTAATAAGCTGTTGGCTGTAAGCGGTTAGCTGTAAGCCAACGACGATTTCAAATAAATTTTTAATCATCGGTATTTGTCCCGATACCCTCGGGGCTAAAGGCTGAGAGCTAAAAGCTAAAACAATGATTCAGCAAGAGTCTAGATTAAATGTAGCTGATAACAGTGGCGCCAAGGAAGTACTGTGTATCCGTGTATTGGGTAACAGCGGCCAGGATTACGCCAAAATAGGCGATAAAATTGTAGTAACCGTAAAGGATGCTATTCCTGCCGGTGGTATTAAAAAAGGTACTGTTGTTAAAGCGGTAATTGTTCGCACTAAAAATAAATTACGCCGCAAAGACGGATCTTATATCCGGTTTGATGACAATGCCGTAGTGTTGTTGAATCAGTCTGATGAGCCTCGCGGTACCCGTATCTTCGGACCAGTAGCCAGAGAGTTGCGTGATAAAGGATACATGAAGATCATTTCTTTGGCACCCGAAGTACTTTAAAATAAAGCTGAAGGCTGAACGCAGAACGCTAAACGTTGAAATGCAGAAAGCCTGAAGTTTTCGATAAACATAAATTCGAAACAGCGTTATGCGTGGAGCGTTAAGCGTTAAGCACATTTCGCGTTAAGCTTAAATAAAATGAGCAACAGATTCAAACCTAAGTTTAATATTAAAAAAGGCGACACCGTAGTAGTTATTGCCGGTGATGATAAAGACGCTACTAAGCCCCGCAAAGTTTTGGAAGTATTTCCAGAAAAATCTCGCGTGCTGGTTGAAGGCGTAAACATTGTTACCCGCCATACCAAACCTTCGGCACGTAACACCCGTGGCGGTATCGTTAAAAAAGAAGCTGCTATTCACATTTCTAATGTGATGTTGTGGGATGCTAAAGCCGGCGCCGGCGTAAAAGTTAAACGCAGCCGTGAAAACGGTAAGCTGGTGCGTATTTCTAAAGAAACTGGTGAAGCAATTAAATAATTATCGATTATCAATTGTGTTATGCTGAGTGCTCAAAACATGAAACATAACACGCTAAGCTAAATAAGATGTCTACAACAAAATATAGTCCCAGGCTGGCAGATAAGTACAAAAAAGAAGTTGTACCTGCTTTAATGAAACGTTTTAGTTATAGTACGGTGATGCAGTGCCCCAAATTGGAAAAGATCTGTATCAACCGTGGTGTGAATGGTGCCGTTTCTGATAAAAAGCTCGTGGATGTGGCCATTGAAGAGCTGACTATGGTCTCTGGTCAGAAGGCTATCCCTACAATGTCTAAAAAAGACATTTCTAACTTTAAATTGCGTAAAAACATGCCAATTGGTGCCCGCGTAACGTTACGTGGTACCAAAATGTATGAGTTCCTCGACAGGCTGATCGCTACCTCATTGCCCCGTGTACGTGACTTCAAAGGGATCAATGAGAAAGCTTTCGATGGCCGTGGTAACTATACTTTAGGCGTTACCGAGCAGATCATTTTCCCTGAGATCGATATCGACAAAGTGAACAAGATCACCGGTATGGATATTACGTTTGTAACTACTGCCCAAACCAATGAAGAAGCGTATGAGCTGTTGAAAGAGTTGGGCATGCCGTTCAAAGGAGCTAAAAAAGATTAAGAACATCCCGATCACAATCGGGATTCATCTATACATTTAGAAATCTCAAAACGTAAAATAAATTATGGCTAAAGAGTCAGTTAAAGCCAGACAAAAGAAAAGAGAACGTATGGTTGAGCAACATGCTGAAAAGCGTGCTGCCCTGAAAGCTGCCGGCGATTGGAAAGCACTGGACGAAATGCCGAAGAATTCTTCGAAAGTTCGCCTGAAAAATCGTTGTCAGTTAACCGGCCGTCCCAAAGGATACATCCGTTACTTTGGTGTAAGTCGTGTTACGTTCCGTGAAATGGCGTTGAATGGCAAAATTCCAGGTGTTAGAAAAGCATCCTGGTAAGGTGAATCCCGATCTTATCGGGAAAGCCTCACAAGACATGAGAGTAAGCCTGTACCTGTAAACAGGAACTACTCTTGAATAAAATTGTAAAACTGAATTAACTAAAAATACACATGGTTACTGATCCCATAGCAGATTACCTGACAAGAGTTCGTAATGCACAGATGGCTGGCCACCGGATCGTTGAGATCCCGGCTTCTAATCTGAAAAAACGTATTACTGAAATATTGTACGATCAGGGATACATTCTGAAATACAAATTTGAGGATGATAACAAACAAGGTCTTATCAAAATAGCCTTGAAGTACGATCCTCAAAGTAAAGAGCCTGCTATCAAATCTCTGGAAAGAGTTAGCCGTCCTGGTTTGCGTCAGTATGCCAGCCCTGCTGAATTCAAAAGAGTGAAAAATGGTCTGGGCGTTGCTATTGTGAGCACATCACAAGGTGTAATGACCGACAAACAAGCCAAAAGCCAGAACGTTGGCGGCGAAGTTCTTTGCTACATCTATTAATATCAATAATGTGCAAATTTTCGGATTTGCACATTGTTCTCCAATACATTAAGCCCTTACCTATAGGGGCTGACCGGTTGGCTGAACAGGAAACTATATATAAATAAACTAAAAACTGATTAGTTATGTCTCGTATAGGTAAAAAACCAGTACCGGTTGTAGGTGGTGTTACCATTACTGTAAGTGGTGATAATGTGATCACTGTTAAAGGTCCTAAAGGCGAATTGAAACAATCAATCGATCGCGATATTAAAGTGGCTGTAGAAAATGGTGAAGTTGTATTCACTCGTCCTACCGACCAGATCCGTCACCGTGCCATGCATGGTTTGTACCGTGCACTGGTAGCCAACATGGTAAAGGGTGTTACTGAAGGTTACACAAAGAAACTGGAGTTAGTGGGTGTGGGTTATAAAGCAAGCAATCAGGGTAACATGCTCGACTTGTCGCTCGGTTACTCTCACAATATTTTGTTCGAGATCCCTAAAGAATTGAAAGTTGCTACTCAACAGGAAAAAGGGGAGAACCCAAAAATTACCCTGGAAGGTATTGACAAACAATTATTAGGACAGGTAGCCGCTAAATTACGCAGCTTACGTAAACCTGAGCCTTACAAAGGAAAAGGTGTTAAATACGTTGGCGAAGTTATTCGTCGTAAAGCTGGTAAAGCTGCCGGTAAATAATCAATGGGTCAATGTGCTAATGAGGCAACTCATTAGCACATTGATCAATTTTCAAATTCTCAAATTAGCTCTCCGGCAGTATCGGGGAACACAAAATAAAAGCAATGAATACCAAATTAGAACAAAGGCAGAAGATCCGCTACCGCATCCGTAAAAAGATTGCAGGTACTGCCGAGAAACCAAGATTGGCTATTTTTCGCAGTAACAGCGACATCTATGCTCAATTGATCGATGACACTAAAGGGTTTACTCTGGCGTCTGCCTCTTCACGTGATAAGGATATCAGTGCACAGAAAGGAACCAAAGTGGAAAAAAGCAAACTGGTTGGTCAGGCTGTTGCCCGTAAAGCAAAAGAACTGGGTATTGCCAAGATCGTTTTCGATCGCGGTGGTAACCTGTACCATGGCCGTGTAAAAGCAGTTGCTGAAGGTGCACGTGAAAGCGGATTAGAATTTTAAGACAGTTCACATTTTACAATTCCGATAATTTCAAATAGAAATAATGGCAAAAGTTAATTTAAACAGGGTTAAAGCCGGAGATATTGAACTGAAAGAGAAGGTGGTGGCTATTAACCGCGTGGTAAAAACAACCAAAGGTGGTCGTGCTTTCAGTTTCTCTGCCCTGGTAGTGGTAGGTAACGGAAATGGTGTTGTAGGTCATGGTCTTGGAAAAGCAAAAGAAGTACAGGAAGCAATTACCAAAGGTATCGAAGACGCCAAAAAGAACCTGATTAAAGTGCCTATCATGCACGGAACTATTCCCCACGACCAATGGGCGAAAGAAGGTGCTGCCAAAGTATTGATCAAACCTGCTGCCCATGGTACTGGTGTGATCGCCGGAGGTAGCATGCGTGCTGTGCTGGAAAGCGCCGGTATTACCGACGTTCTGGCTAAATCACTGGGTTCTGCTAACCCTCACAACGTGGTTAAAGCTACTTTTAAATCATTAGCTTTATTGCGTGAGCCGGTTACTGTTGCCCGTCAGCGTAAACTGAACCTGAAGAAAGTATTTAACGGATAATGTCGCGCGTCGGTAATCCCGGCAATCGACCATCATAACTAAGTTGAATCATGAAAAAGATAAAGATCACTTTAGTAAAAAGTCCTATTGACAGACCTGAGCGCCAAAAACTGACATTGCAGGCGTTGGGCTTGAATAAGACGAATTCTTCGAAAGAAGTAGAAGCAACTCCTCAAATTCTGGGTATGGTTCGCAAAGTGACCCACCTGATAACTGTTGAGGAGCTGGCATAAAAACACTTATTAGCCAAAATTTCTAATAAAAAGCAGTCATTTCTTATGGATTTGATTGCTTTTGATGTTAGTAAATCATTATTTTCGCGGCCGCTTGTAGCGAATTAGTACATTTTTAAAAATGCGAGGGGCGATTCCCCGTAAGTAAAAATCAATTACAATGAAATTACATGAATTAAGGCCTGCCAAAGGCGCAACGCACAGAGAAAAACGTTTAGGTCGTGGTGAAGCTTCCGGTAAAGGTGGAACTTCTACAAAAGGTAACAAGGGTGGTCAGAGCCGTGCTGGTTATCAACGTAAAAACGCGCATGAAGGTGGTCAGATGCCTATTCAACGTCGTTTGCCAAAACGTGGTTTCAAAAACCCATTCCGTGTTGAATATAAAGTGTTTAACCTGGGTCAAATTGATCACTTGGTAGAAAAATATGAATTGACAGAAATTTCTCACGACTCATTGAGAGAGTGGGGTCTGGCTGGTCAAACAGATAAAATAAAAATATTAGGTAACGGTGAACTGAAGAGCAAGGTAGCTTTCAAAGTAAGCGCAATTAGCGAAAAAGCTAAACAAGCAGTTGAAGCGGCAGGCGGTTCAGTGGAAATTGTAAAGTAATTTTGTGTAACTTGCATAGACGCATTAAATCAATGCGTCTTTTTTTCTTCTTTGAGGGAAATCTAAAAATCTTGGTAAATCCGTGAAAAAGTTTATACAAACACTAAAGAATATCTGGGGGATTGACGAACTGAGGAGTAAAATTCTGGTGACAATTACCCTGATAGCCGTTTACCGCTTTGGAACACACATTGTTCTACCCGGTATCGACCCCGAAAAAATCACCGTTAATCAGGCTGGTGGCGGTATCCTTGGATTGATCGATGCTTTTGCCGGCGGCGCCTTTCACCAGGCTTCTATCCTGGCGCTCGGGATCATGCCATATATCTCTGCATCAATCTTCATTCAATTGATGACCATCCTGTATCCACCTTTTCAGAAATTGCAAAAGGAAGGAGACAGTGGTCGTAAGAAGATCAATCAATACACCCGTTATCTCACCGTTCTGGTAACCATTTTACAGGCCAGCGCTTATGTAGCATTCCTGAATACTACAAACGCACAGGCTATGGTAGAATCTTATAAACCCTTCTTCTGGGTTTCTACCACTGTCATCCTTACAGCAGGTACCCTGTTTGTAATGTGGCTTGGTGAAAAGATCACAGATAAAGGTTTGGGTAATGGTAGCTCAGTGATCATCATGGTGGGTATCCTGGCTCGTTTCCCTCAATCACTTTGGCAAGAGTGGAGCGCCCGCTCAAACAGAGGCGGTGGCGGTTTGTTGATCTTTGTGATTGAAATTGCTATCCTGGTTGCGATCATTATGGGCCTGATCATCCTGATCCAGGGTGTTCGAAAAGTGCCTGTTCAATATGCCAAGCAAATTGTAGGTAACCGCCAGTTCGGTGGCGCCCGCCAGTTCCTGCCTTTAAAGGTGAACAGCGCTGGTGTAATGCCTATCATCTTTGCCCAGGCCATCATGTTCCTGCCAACCCTGTTGAGCAACTTTGACTCAACTAAAGGCCTGGCTGCAGTGTTTGGTAATCACAGTAACTACTGGTATATGGTCATTTATGCGGTAATGGTAATTGGTTTTACCTTCCTGTATACCGCTTTGATCTTTAACCCAAAACAAATTGCTGACGATCTGAAACGTAATAACGGTTTCATTCCCGGTGTAAAACCAGGTCAACCTACAGCCGATTACATCGGTGCGGTGATGGATAAAATAACCTTCCCAGGTGCGGTATTGCTGGCGCTGGTAGGTATTTTACCAGGTTTTGCTCAAAGAATGAGCGTACAACAATCGTTCTCTTCTTTCTTTGGAGGTACCTCCCTGCTGATCATGGTAGGGGTAATTCTGGATACTCTGCAACAGATAGAAACTCAGTTGTTGATGCGCCAATACGATGGCTTGATGAAGAGTGGACGAATTCAGGGACGCCAACAGGTTACCCCGGCTTCCTCTATCTAACAAAATATTTCTCAGCAAACAAAACCTGACAACTTATTGTATTAGTTGTCAGGTTTTGTATTAATATAAATTAGTGAGATGATCTATTATAAAACGGAAGCGGAAATTGCCTTGATGCGGGAAAGCGCTTTACTGGTAAGTAAAACACTGGCGCATATTGCCGGCATCTTAAAACCTGGTATCACTACACTTTCTCTGGATAAAACAATTGGCGAGTTTATTCGCGATCACCAGGCTGAACCTACATTTCTTAATTATAAAGGCTATCCCTTTAATTCCTGTATCTCCGTGAATGATGTGGTGGTGCATGGCTTTCCTGGCAATGATGAGTTGAAAGAAGGGGATATCATTTCTGTAGATATCGGGACCTATAAAAATGGTTACCATGGCGACCATGCCTATACATTCGCGATCGGTGATCCCGGCGACGAGGTAATGAAGCTGATAAAGATCACCAAAGAATCGTTATACAAAGGCATTGAAAAAGCAGTGGCCGGCAATCGTATTGGCGACATTGCCTATGCCATACAGGAACATACTGAGAAAAAACATGGTTATGGCGTTGTGCGGGAACTGGTAGGGCACGGGCTGGGAAGATCCCTGCACGAAGACCCACAGGTGCCCAATTATGGTCGCAAGGGTATAGGGCCGGTTTTGCGTGAAGGACTGGTGCTGGCTATTGAACCTATGATCAACATGGGTAAGAAAGATGTATATACAGAAGAGGACGGCTGGACGGTTCGTACCGTTGATCACAAGCCTTCTGTTCACTTTGAACATGATGTATGTGTGCGTAAAGGAAAAGCTGATATCCTGAGCGATTACAGCATCATTGAAGCAGTGGAGAAAAACAATCCCAATTTACATACCAAGGATTAAGTAATAAGTGAGTGAAGCAACAAAAAGACTGGTAGTTATAGGAGGCGGGGCGGCTGGATTTTTTTGTGCGGTGAATGCTGCCCGCATGTTTCCTTCTCTCGAAGTACTCCTTCTCGAAAAAACAGGCAAGCTGCTTTCAAAAGTAAAAGTATCTGGCGGCGGCCGGTGTAACGTTACCCATTCCTGTTTTTCTATTCCCGATATGGTGCGCAATTATCCCCGGGGCACCAATTTTCTGAAAAAGACATTTCATCAATTCTTTACCACTGATACCATTCAATGGTATGCCGATAGGGGCGTGCCATTGAAGAAAGAAGACGATGGGCGGATGTTTCCCGTTACCAATTCTTCTCAAACAATTATAGATTGTTTGATGCGTGAGGCAAACAAGTATGGGGTTGATATTAGAATGATGGCTGATGTAAGGAGTTTGAAGCGTGAAGCTGGAGGTATGTTTACCCTTGAGCTGTCTGAAGGCCGGTCGCTTACCTGCGATTTCGTTGTCATTGCCTGCGGTGGATATCATAAACTTTCCCAGTTCAGCTGGTTGCAGCAATTAGGCCATACCATTGCAGAACCAGTGCCCTCCCTGTTCACATTTAATATGCCGGGAAACGCCATTACACAGTTAATGGGCGTGTCTGTGCCAGAGGCAGCCATAAAGATAGCTGGCAGTAATTTAACGGCTAAAGGGCCTTTGCTGATCACCCATTGGGGATTGAGCGGTCCCGCGGTGTTGCGGCTATCGGCCTGGGGAGCGCGGCAACTGGCAACAGACAACTGGCAATTTGCAATAATTGTTAGCTGGTTACCTGACTACAACGAACAATCATTGCGGGAATACCTGCAACAACTGCGTTTCGATATTGCTTCTCAAAAGATTGGGAACAGAAATCCTTTTAATCTGCCGCAACGGTTATGGCAGTACTTACTGCAACAATCAGGTATCGATGAAGATAAACGCTGGGCCGATCTTCCGGCAAAAGAGCAGAACAAGCTGATCGCAAATTGTTGTGCACAGGAATTTAAGATACAGGGTAAAACAACTTTTAAAGAAGAGTTTGTAACGGCGGGCGGTATTCAGCTATCGGAGGTTGATGCCAATACTATGCAAAGCAAACTGGTGCCGCATTTATATTTCGCCGGAGAAATACTGGACGTAGATGGCATTACAGGCGGGTTTAACTTTCAACATGCCTGGACGAGTGGATATATTGCTGCGAAAGCAATTGCCAAGGAAATGGAAGGGGAGTAAGTCCGAGATATCCCGGACTCCCTGGCTTCCTGGTTTTTTTGATTTATTTCGCTTGCTCTTGCTCCTGTTCTTGTGGAAAACCCAATAATCTTCTGTGATAAGTGATCTGTCCTATATGGTAGTTCAGATGGGTGAGCATGTGCAGCAATAAATATTCAGTTGTTACTGTTTCGCCATTAATAGGCAATGGATAATTTTTTTCCAGTTCTTTTTTACTGGTTTGTTCCAATGCATCTTTCACGGCTACTTTAGCATTCTCTATTTCATTTAACAGCTTGTGTTTGCTGATATTTTTCAAATTGAATTCTGCTTCCCGGTTCCTTATGTAACCCGATTCACCCAGTACTGCGCCGATAAAATGTTGCAGGCTGCCGGTACAGTGTAAACACAGGTTGCCGCCGCTGTTCTTGATACCATCTTTTACCACCCAAAGACTGCTGTCGTCTGGGTACTGGGAAATTTCTTCAGTCAGCTTATTCAGGTCCCGCTCAAATAAAGTGATCAAAACTGGTGTAATCATAACAAATAGTCAGTTGAAATAATTTTCGATAAAAGTAAAAAGAAAAAGTGCCTGTCTGAATAACAGCACAAAAAAATAATTTTCATTCCTTAAATCCAATCTTATTTATGCACGTTTTCCCAAATCCGGGATCATTTTCGTACAATACATACTGTTGGATCGGCTAATCGTTTTTGCTATGTGAATCATACTATTAGTAGTGATTTTATTTTCCCATAAAACAGATGTACTAATACTACGAAGGAACCAACAGTTGCAAGGCAGGAAAAGTTCGTGGCAAAGGCATGATTAATCTTGTGTATATCAAGTAGTTGTTAAATGAAAAAAAACAGTTAAACCAGCTGTAATTCAGCATTTTGACCTATCTTTGCAGGCCCGAATTAAAATCATCGGGTTTTTATCATGTTTCAATTTATTAAACAATTAAACGCTGATGCACAGGAGTCTTCTGCAGCCGGTCAGGGTGCTGAAGCTACAGCGACACCAAAAGCACCTGCAGCTCCTGAAGTTGTGGACAACACTGCACACGACGATTTCGACTGGAGCATTGACAAACGTAACGTAGCTACGTACAGCAAAGAAGAAAAGGAAAAATACGATGCTGTATACGAAGGTACATTCAAAGCGGTTACCGATGGTGAGTTAGTAAAAGGTCTTGTTGTGGCCCTTACTAAAACTGATGTGGTGATCAACATTGGTTTCAAGAGCGATGGTCTGGTTTCGTTAAACGAATTCCGTGATCTGCCAAACCTGAAAACCGGTGATGAAGTGGAAGTTATGGTTGTAGAGAAAGAAGACCGGGAAGGTCACCTGAACCTCAGCCGTAAGCAAGCCCGCATTACCCGCGCCTGGGAAAGAATCGTTGAAGTTCATAAAACTGGTGAAGTTATCACTGGTACTGTTACTTCAAAGACCAAAGGCGGCTTGATCGTGGATGTATTTGGTATGGAAACATTCTTACCAGGTTCACAGATCGACGTAAAACCTGTAACTGATTACGATCAGTTTGTAGGTAAGACCATGGAGTTCAAAGTAGTGAAGATCAACGAAGCTATTAAGAACGCTGTAGTATCACATAAAGCTCTTATCGAAAGCGATATCGAAGCACAACGTGCCGAGATCATGAGCAAACTCGAAAGAGGTCAGGTTCTGGAAGGAACTATCAAGAATATCACCGACTTCGGTGCATTTATGGATCTGGGCGGTTTAGACGGTCTGTTGTATATCACTGATATCAGCTGGGGCCGTATCAGCCATCCTGGCGAAGTGCTGAAGCTGGATCAAAAACTGAAAGTGGTTGTATTAGACTTCGATGATGAGAAAAAACGCATCAGCTTGGGTCTGAAACAACTGACTCCACATCCTTGGGATATTCTGCCAGAAAATATTCACGAAGGTTCTGTTGTGAAAGGTAAAGTGGTGAATATTGAAGATTATGGCGCATTCCTGGAAATCATGCCAGGTGTTGAAGGTCTGGTACACGTAAGTGAAATTACCTGGGCTAACACACCTATCAATGCGAAAGAATTCTTCAAACTGGGTGATGAGTACGAAGCGAAGATCGTAACGCTCGATAAAGATAATCGCAAAATGAGCTTGTCTATCAAGCAAATGAGCGAAGATCCATGGAGCACTATCGAAACCAAATTCCCAGAAGGCAGCCGTCATACAGGTTTGGTGAAAAACATCACTCCTTATGGTGTGTTCGTTGAACTGGCTCCTGGTATCGGTGGTATGATCCACATCAGCGACCTGAGCTGGTTGAAACGTTTCAACCATCCTTCTGAGTACACTAAAGTTGGTGAGAACATCGACGTAGTGATCCTCGGAATTGATAAAGACAATCGCAAACTGCAACTCGGACACAAACAACTGGAAGAAGATCCCTGGAATGCATTACAGGGAACATTCGCAGTTGGCTCTGTACACGAGGGAACAGTTATCCGCAGAGATGACAAAGGTGGTATCGTTCAATTACCTTACGGTTTGGAAGGATTTGCACCTAACCGTCACCTTATGCGCGAAGATGGCAAAGCAATCGGCGCTGACGAAACAACTCAGTTCATGGTTATCGAATTCGATCGCAATGAAAAACGCATCGTAGTTTCGCATACCCGTATCTGGGAACAGAACAAGCAGGAAGAAAAGCAAGCTGCTCAAAAAGAAGCCCGTGCTGAAGCTGATAAAACTAAAAAGGCAGTGAAAAACATTCAGGGTAAAGTAGAAAAAGCTACTTTAGGTGACCTGGGTGCACTGGCTGAGATCAAAGAAAAATTGAAGCAGGAAGAACAACAAGGTGGTTCTACTGAAACAAAAGAATAATCTTTGTTTTCTGCAATAATAGTAAAGCGCCCCGATCAATCGGGGCGCTTTTTTTATGACAGAAGGAATCTTTTCTGTTTTACCGGAAGGATTCCTTTTTTTATTGCTTACCCAAAGGCGTACTTGCAAAACCGAGATAGCTTGTGTAAGTGGCACATTATCATTGCCAAGTCACATTATCACCTGATTGAGTGATGACAGTAGTTAACAAAAATTCGGCATATAAGCTTGCATAAGAAAAACTGCTTTTATATATTTATGTAAGCAACTCAAACGGGATACAATCTTAGTACAGGCTATAGCGTAAGTAGCATCAACTTTCCACTTATCCGGTCCATACATATTCAGTTTCCATTACAGGGATAGATCAGATTGGCGTAGCAATTCCATTATACATTACGTACAATGATGTCTGTTATTGGGCTTTGCGCCTGGCGCGAAGCAAGGGCGGCACATTGCGCCTTCGCTAAAGCTTCGGCGGCACCAGGCACAGATAGACATGTACTCAACTTAATACATTACAGGTTCATTTGGGTAGTAACACTCAACGGGGTGTTCCGGTCTCTACCGGGGCGTCCCGTTTGAGTGTATATACGGGCTGTTGTAATATTGTGGAGGTAGTCGGATAATATGGCGCTAAGGAGGAGGTAAGAATTTGAGGTAGGAAGTAGGAGGTAGGAAGTAGGAGGTAGGAAGTAGGAGGTAGGAAGTAGGAGGTAGGAAAAAGGAAGTAAGAAGTAAGAAGTAAGAAGTTCTAAGGTTCCCGACTTTCGAAATTCGGGTTTTTCATACGTCCTACGTCCTACTTATTATTTCATTACCTATAGAGTATCCAGGACAGTCTTATTAAACTTAAGCAAGGAGGATAACTTACGGTCTGAAGCATTCCAGCGGCCTTCATGGTGTACATGAGGGGCGGGGATCACCACACATTTCATCCGGGCTGCTTTGGCAGCGATCATGCCATTGAAAGAATCTTCAAAACAAATGCAGGTGGTGGGTGGAACCTGCAGCAGTTCGGCGCAATTCAGAAATACCTGGGGATGTGGTTTGCCATGGGGAAGGAGTTCCGCAGAGGTAACCGCATTTAAATATGGTAGAATATTGAGTTTTTCAATTACCGCTTCTATTAATCGCATGGGCGAAGAAGATGCCAGTCCGATAAGAAAACCATTGGTTTTAAAAAACTCCATGATGTATTGCACGCCTTCCATGGCTTCGCCATGTTGTTTTATTTTATCAAGGGCGGCCTGCTCAATGGCTTTGGCTGCTTCTTTTGCCCGGTCTTTATTGATAGCAAAATGGGTGAACCAGTAATCGACCCATTCGGGCGTACGTAATCCGGTAGTGAGGTTATACTGCTCGTCTGTAAGTGTTACACCAAACTCTTGTAAAGTCTCTGCGCCTGCCTGTTGCCATAAAGGCTCAGAATCAATAAGCAGACCATCCATATCGAAAATTACTGCGGAAAATTTCATGCCCGCAAAGATAAGAAAGAAGGATAAGGTTTATGGAGAGCTATTTTATAGCAAAGACCACGTTCATTTCCATTATAAGCCTGATCTTTTTAAAATCGATGCCGGCCCCTTCAACCCAATCTCCATTATAGCCAGCGATATTGGCCTTTGCCAACTGGTTCGCGTTAAAGAGTGGCACTACAGATGTATTATTCTGGTTTTCGGTGATAGTTACCGCTACGCCTAATTGTTCTCCCACCGCTTCAGTAAGATATTCGGCTTTTGCCTTGGCGGCTTTTATGGCCTGGATTTTTAATTGTTTGCGGTATTCCTGTATTTTACTGTGCGATACACGAACTACATCGAAATTCTTGGTGGCTTCATCGTCGAGTTGGCGAACCAGCTCATCAATTTTTTTACTGTTGGTAAATTTTAGCTGATAAGCAATGGTTGCATACAATTCATCTTTGGATTTTTTGCTCCACCAGTTTCTGGGGTTTGTCCCTTCGTATGATGCAATGGAGATGACCGAATCGGGCATGCCGGCATTCCGGCAGGTGGCAAGGAAATCAGTCTTTACTTTTTCGAGATCCATTTTTCCGGAGCCCTTCTTTTCATATTCTTTTAAGGTGACCACCACATAAATTTCATCGGGAATAATTTCCAGTTCGGCGCTACCGGTAACATTGATGGTTTTGGGGAATGGGTTGGGGGCCTGGGCAAACAGGCCGGTTGATAAAAAACATACAAATACAATAGCGATAAATCTGTTCATGGTTTATTCTTTAATAACTTAATGAGTGGGGAACTATTTAAATTACATAAACAGGTATGCGCTGTAAATAGGGAATAGTACTTTATTAACATTTCCTTAATTTCGGTGCTAATTGACGTTCAAAACCATGATGAATGAGTTCGTTTAGTGAAAGGTTAAGACATATTAAACTGGTTCGAAAAATATTATACCCCATCATAGGTATTATAACCTGGCCTGGGCTGGTTATAATTAATAAACTACAGATCAGGGGTACCGAACACATTGCCAAATTGCCCCGGAAGAACGTGCTTTTTGTAAGCAATCACCAAACTTACTTTGCCGACGTTATTACGTTCCTGCATATATTCTGCGCAGTAAAATGGCGTAAAAAGAACAAACTGGGTATCCCTTATTACTTATTAAACCCATTCACCAACGTATACTATGTGGCTGCCGAGGAAACAATGCGTGGCAGTTTTATCAGCCGGCTGTTTACACTGGGTGGGGCATTAACCGTTAAAAGAACCTGGCGTTCGGCTGGTACCGAAGTACGTAAAGGACTTGATCCATCAGATACCCGTAAAATTACCCGTGCCCTGGAACATAACTGGGTGATCACTTTTCCGCAGGGGACCACTACGCCTTTTGCGCCAGGTAGAAAAGGCACCGCCCACATCATTAAACTATGCAAACCCACAGTTATTCCGGTGGTAATTGGTGGTTTCTGGCGCGCTTTTAATAAGAAGGGATTGAAGTTTAAAAAGACAGGCACCTTACTTACGGTAACCTTTAAGGAGCCGCTGCAAATAGATTATGAAGCATCACCTGAAGTCATATTAGCGCAGATAATGGATGCCATTGAGCAAAGCAAACCGTTTATGTTGAAAGGCCCGCATCACAGGAAGGCCGTTAATGATAAAACAAATCCCGCCTGAAGCGGGATTAATTTTTATAGTTTAAATAAAGCTTTTAATTCTGTAGCGTCATCAGGTTTCATTTTTCCTCCCAATATCAGGCGGACCTGTCTTCTGCGTAAAGCCCCTTCAAATAACTTTATCTCTTCTTCTGATTCTGGTGTCACATTAGGCACCTTGCGGGGTTTGCCATTGGGGTCCAGTGCAACAAAGGTAAAATAGGCCTCGTTGCTTTTATATTTATACTGGTGCAGGGCATCTTCACCCCAAACACTCATATATATCTCCATAGAAGTATTAAATGCCCGGGAAACTCTTGCCTGAATGTGTACCGCATTGCCCAGTTTTATGGGATTCTCGAAGCTGATGTTATCAACCGAAGCTGTTACCACTGGTGTGCCGCAATGTTTCATAGCTGCCAGGGCAGCCGCAATATCCATCCAGTACATTAATCGTCCACCCATTAAGTTGCCAAACATATTGGTATCGTTGGGCAATACCAATTCGGTCATAGTAACCGAGGATTCTTTGGCAGTTTTAGAAAACTGGTCCATTTAGTTTTTTGCGCAAAGATATAGGTAGTTAGGCCAGAAAACCAGGATAACCTGAAAAGTCCGGTTGCTTAAACGGTTACTTTTTCAAGGGTTTGTAAAAAAGATTCGTTGGCATCAGCCCCAATACCAGGTGTTTCCGGTACTTCCAGCAAAAAGCCTTTGTATTGCACGCCGCCGGTAACGGGGTCGGTCTTATGCCCTAGCATACAGGTATCCATGTCATAAAAAACGATATTGTCATGCGCCAGCGCAAAATGCGCAAAGGCCGTCAAAGCAACCCGGCTTTCCAGCATACCGCCCATCATACAGGGGATATTATGCTCCTTGCATACCGCATGAATTTTTTGGGCTTCCCAGATACCCCCCGATTTGGCAAATTTGATGTTTACATAGTCGCAGGCATTGGCTAAAATAATGCGTTGGGCATCATGGTGATCAAAAACGCTTTCATCGGCCATAATGGGGATGGGGGATTGTTTAACCAGCGCCGGTAGCTTATTATCGTCCCAATACCGCATGGGTTGTTCGCAAAACTGAATATTATATGGTGCCAAATTGGTGAGGGCAAAAAGGGCGTCCTCATAATTCCAGCCCTGATTGGCATCTATGCGTAGGCCAATGGTGGGGCCGGCCGCTTCGCGGATCATCCGAACCCGCTCTACATCTTCTTTGGCATTCTTGCCCAGTTTTATTTTGATGATCCGTACTCCCCGTTTTACAAAGTCAATGGCTTTGGCTGCCATCTGTTCGGGCGTATCTATCCCAATGGTAAGATCGGTTTCCAGTTCCTTTTTGCCGGTTGCACCCAAAAACTGATACAACGGCTTTCCGGCAGCTTTGGCGGCCAGATCGTATAAGGCCATATCAAAGGCACTCTTAATGGTGGCATTAAAGGCAGTAAAACTATGCAGCTCATGTAACCTTTCTTCTATGGCGTTGGCATCTTTGTTTTTCCAGAGGGCGGCAAAGTCTTTTGCCATTTCAAAACAGGTAGCCTGGGTTTCACCCGCGATCATGGGGAAGGCAGAGCATTCGCCTACGCCGTATACTCCGGCATCGGTATGCACCCTGATAAAAATATTCTGCGCATAATGCATAGTTCCGGTGGCAATGGTAAAAGGGTGCATGGGGATGCTGAACTTATAGATATCGGTGTGTAGGATGTTCATAGTAATGTGCAATTTACAAGGTTCGGGCTACAGGAAAATCAGCAGAATCAGGCAAAGGGCAGAAGGCAGAGGGCAAAGGGCTTCTGCGCGGCGTCCAAAAGGCAGTAGGCAATAGGCAGTAGGCAATAGGAAATACACTTCTGCGCGGCATACATCGTCGCGGCCTTCATACGCCCCTCCCTTGCCAAAGCTTCGGCGGGCGAAACAAAGAACTCAATAACCTAAGAACCTAATAACCGGTGTTAAATATGGGCAATTATGATCCTGATCCCTAGAAATTATTCGCTAATGAATTATCTTCGCGCCTAACATTCGTTAGTTCTATGTCAAAAACCGCCGTAGCTGTATCTTTTGATAATACTGAAAATGCATTTGCTTATAAATCAGACAAGGAGTTAAAAAAAGCCCATTTCCTTTTTTCCAGTATGGGGTACCAATCCCTGGTAAAACTGGGCACCCGGATTACCCCTTGGGCCATAAAAGCCGGACTTCCCATAAAAAATCTGATCCGCAACACCATTTTTGAACAATTTGTAGGGGGCGAAACACTGCAGGAAACCGCTCATGTAGCAGCCAAACTGAAACAATTCAATGTGCAGGTGATCCTGGATTATGGAGTAGAAGGGATGGAAGGTGAAGAGAATTTTGATCACGGTACCGAAGAGTTCATTAAAGTGATTGAATATGCTGCTACTCAGCCAAATATTCCCTTTATGAGTGTGAAGGTAACCGGTTTGGCGCGGTTTGCCCTCTTGGAGAAACTGGATGCAGCCGCCACCACCAAAAGTGGGTTCGAAGGAAAAGTGCATACCGAGGTGTTAACAGCTGCCGAGAAGGCTGAATGGCAACGTGTTGAACAACGGATCATTCGCATTTGTGAAGCTGCCGCTGCCAAAGGTATTGGCGTTTTAATAGATGCAGAAGAAAGCTGGATCCAGGACCCCGTTGATGCGCTCACCATGCAAATGATGGAAAAATTTAACCGGAAAAGAACGGTGATCTACAATACCATTCAACTGTACCGGCACGACCGCCTGCAATTCCTGAAAGACAGTTTTGCATCGGCTCAACAAAAAGGTTTTATCCTGGGCGCTAAACTGGTTCGTGGTGCATATATGGAAAAAGAACGTAAGCGGGCGGCTGCCATGAACTATGCATCGCCCATTCAACCCAATAAAAAGGCTACTGATCACGACTATAATGCAGCCCTTGAGTTTTGCGTTGATTACCTCGAACATATTGCGCTGATCGTTGCATCGCATAACGAGTTCAGCAATTTATATACAACCGAGTTGCTCGATAAAAAGGGGATACCGCACAACCATCCACACGTGCACTTCTCGCAACTGTATGGCATGAGCGATAATATCACTTTTAACCTGGCAAAGAACGCCTTCCGTGTAAGCAAGTATTTGCCTTTTGGCCCCATTAAGGATGTGATCCCTTACCTGATGCGCCGGGCGCAGGAGAATTCATCGGTATCAGGACAAACGGGACGTGAATTGGGATTGATCAAGAAAGAAATGGAAAGAAGAAAAGAATCGTAGTCATAAAATGTAGCATTAAGAAGTAGGAAGTAGGAGATAAGAAATTCGCGAGTCTTGTATTTCCTACTTCTTACTTCCTATTTCACCAACCTATATTACGGGTTAATCAAAGTTTACTTTAAAGTCTCACCAAAAAGCTTCAACGTCCTTTCCCATGCCAGTTTAGCGACTGCCGCATTATAACGGGTAGGGGCGGTATCGTTATTGAAAGCGTGATTAGCCCCTTCGTAAACGTACAGTTCGTATTTAGTGCCTGCTTTTTTTAGTGCATCCTCATAAGCGGGTATGCCTGCATTGATGCGTTCATCCAGGGCGCCATAATGCAACTGAACGGCAGCTTTTATTTTAGGAACGTCTTCGGCACTGGGTTGCCGGCCGTAATAAGCAACAGCGGCTTTCAGCTCGGGCACATGAACGGCTAGCTGATTAGCCATAGCGCCGCCCCAGCAGAAGCCAACGCAACCTGTTTTGAGATTGCAATCTTCCCTCGATTTCAGGTAATCGAAAGCCTTGATATAGTTATTGAGATTTTTTTGAGCGTCCAGTTTACCGATCGCGTCACGGGCAGCGTCTTCATTAGTGGGGGTACCACCCGAAGGTGATAACGCATCAGGCGCCAGGGCCAGGTAACCGGCCAGTGCTACCCGGCGGGTAATATCTTCTATATGCGGGTTCAGGCCCCGGTTTTCGTGTATGACCACTACGGCGCCGTACTTTCCTTTTTCTTTAGGTTTGGCAACATACCCTTTCATGGTGCAATCATCACCGGGATAAGTTATACGTTCTGTGGTAATGCGGTCGTCCTGCGGGGGTACCGTATGCGCGTGGGCATAATTTACTTCCAGCATGGGCAGTACAGCCACCGCTGCGGCCAGGCTACCGGTTAGTTTGGTAAGGCGGCGCAGGAACTCATCGCGGGAAAGCGGTACGTGGGTATACTCATCGAAAAGGTTGATTATTTCCTGGTTCATAAATATGGCTTGAATGGTGAAGTGCTTTTCTTAAAGGTAATAAATTTGGGGAAGGCGGGCGACTGTTTTATCTTCGGTGTTCCCGGACTGCTAGCTCAGTTGGTTTAGAGCATTACTTTGACAGAGTAGGGGTCACTGGTTCGAGTCCAGTGCAGTCCACTTAAGGGAATGGTCAGATCTGATCATTCCCTTTTATTGTTTAATTGCATTTATGCGATGCTATATTCTATGTATCAATTCATACTGAACCAATGATTTGACGCAGTTTTATAAAACAGCTGAACAAAGTGTAGTTGTGGACTATTATTTACACTTACGACGGATCTTATTTTTTTAAAAGTTTATAATTCCCATCTGGGTCTTTTTCTACAGCGTACCCGTCATTTAGCGTAAGTACCCAACCAATTCCTTTTATATTTTTCTTATCCAGCTCTGTTGGATTGGTTATAGAAATTTTATCCCAATTCGCGCTTATAAGTGCGCCATCGCTTACCTCTAATATCCCCCAATTATCTGTCACTCTGATAGTCGGATAAACAGTTCCTTTGTCGTCAATGGGCATCATATTCCGTGGATCAAAAGATATGTTCATTTTCTCAAACCGAATTTCAAAATGTGGTTGCTCAATAAACTTGGATTTATATTCAGCTATTAGTTTTTTTATTCTTTCTTCGCGTTTTGTTTCTTCATCAATAATTGCAGACCCGTTGTATTTATTCGATAGGGTGAGCACCGACTTCTTCAAATTATCAGGGAATGATATTTCAAATGCTTTTATGAAATAATTAGTTAAGTGTGAGTTTGCATTTATGTCTTTATTCCAATGCTCTTTTTGAGTCTGCAGTATATAACCGTAAATAGGAATTGTTTGATACACAAATGAACGCACAAACGTTGGATTTGTTAAGAAGGCATTTATGTTTTGTTTAAAGTGTTCAATAATCTGTACTTTATTCCCGCCGCGTATCATAACGCCGGTATATTCAGCAAGTCCCTCGTTAAGTTCCAGCATATTCTCCGTTGAATCTGCCGCCGGATAAATTAAATAGCGATATTCTCTAAAATATAAAGCATTTGTAATATTCTTTTTTATTTCAGAAATGGTAGTACTTGTCAGCGCCATTTTCAATGCTTCCAATTCCAGACGCAGGTAAACCCTGCCATCCTTCTCATTCAAGTGATTATTTATTGGATCATGGGGTTTAAATCCCAACGATGGCTGTGCTCTGTGAAATAATTCATGAGCCATTAAATTTATTCTGTCCTGCTGTGTTTCGGGAAGATGGGGAAGTAAGATCATAGCCCAATCATTACCATTCCAGTGAATGGCAGTATTGGCAATATTTATATTAAGCGGCAAAATGCCCCTATAAACAGACCCATTGGATTGTAATATGCCGGCAGAGTCAGGAACATTCGCATAGGCCATTCTTGTGACAGGATTGACTAAAAGGATAGGGCCGTATAAATTCTTATCCCAAAGCAGCGTGTGTTTTTTTGTGGCAATTTTTATTTCATTAAAATAATTGGTAATGCTATCCTCGATTGTTGCAGTTTTTTGCGCATTAACTATTTGAAGAATGAAAACAAACAAAAGTGATACAATAAGTTTTCGTATCATTTGCAATTGTATTTAGAGAATAAAAGTTTAATATTAATATTATGAGTAGCCGAATATAAGTAAAAAATATTACAGAGGCTGCAGCTTCTGACATCATCAGAAGAATGTTCAAATGGCTGAAAGAAGATATTTTACATTATTTTGTACCCGGAGATGAAAACCGGGTATATACGCTTAAAGAATTCTTTTAATTGGTTCAACAATCTGCCGGAGGACTCCGCGAACGGCTCTTACATTAGTGATTTGAAGTCTCAATGTAAGCTTACCTTACCCATACGGTTTGCGTAAATGCACCATTTGCAGCCACATCCCAGGCTTCTAGTCGCACCCATCTTCTGCCGGTAAGATCAAGAGGTATATTGAAGGTTTGTTCCCCAAAGGGATGGGTATGTTGTAGGGTAATTCGTTCACGATATACCTTGTCGCCATCTCCCGAAATGATCTCTGCGTAGTTCATGGGGAATGTCCATTTAAGTTTGAATGAAATTGTTGTTTGTTTGCTGTTGGGGGAGATTGATTCGCCGGATGACTTTCCATTTACCGTGAACGAAGGTATAAGCACTTCGCCGGTAGAGGAAAAGAAATTTCCCTTTTGCAACACATCAACAATAGCCTGCCAGCCATTTTTGAAATAAGGCAGTTTGTCAATTTTCAGGTAGTTGATGTTCAGGTGAGCATACATTTCATTTTCCGGCTCAATGGTAAACAGGTCCGATTCCGCGAGTACTTTTTTATGGTTACCCCAGTTGTTCATATCATTCATTAGGTCGAGCACACGTTTACCGAGGATGGGCTGTGACAGGTCGGCTGGCATAGCTTTCCAGGCTGCACCCAGGAAATGGTCATCCTTGAAAAAAGGTGACTGTCGGTATTTGTCGGGATAACCCGTTGAACCTTTTGTGCGCGGATGGGCTGTCCAGGCCAGGCCTTTTTCTTTTTTCAACAGGTCGAGCATTTCATTCTCATTCGATATCCGGTACACTTTGCCGTAAGTGACATCATTGGTTACAAATGGCTGTCCGTCTTTTCTGGACATGACCCAATAAACAGGTTTAGGGAATAATTGCAGCCAATGTCCACCAAAGAATTCATTCGGCTCCTCCCCTGGAAGCAATAGAAATTTATCTGACGATAATCTTTCACATTGTTGAAACAGGGCGTGTAATTCTTTTAATCTAAGGCTGTCGGGGCCTTTTGGGTGCGCTGTGTAATGAAACTCACCCAGGTGAACAATGTCGATACCGGTTTGCCTGAAAACGTGGATGAAAGCTGGCGTATCAGGAACCGGTTTATTGGCCATTACTACTTTCATGATAAACTCATTATGAAAGTGGCTTGCCATTGTTTTATAGCCGGGGAGCGAAGGATAGCTATCGTTGTTTGTAAAATGTTTTATTGCTGCCAGCGTACTGGATTCGTTTTCGCTGTTGAGTAAAACAAAAAAATTTAATCGCTGCCTGGTACCAGGTGGTGCATTGAACCAGGGTACAAACCGTCGATCACCATAGAGGTCCTGCCGGATGCCAATACCATATCCATTTACCAGGTTTCGGTAATTATTACCTGCCCATACGAACTTTAAATTGAATGCTTCATCAAGCGGATAAAAATACTGGTGGGGTGGCGGAAATACTGCCAGGCTGCCATGGCTGCTTACGCCAATTATACTTCTGTATTTTACCTGCAAGGAGGCAGCACTGTCATGGCTGGCAGGTTTCATCGATTGCATTTGTCCTTGCACGTTGCTCCAACCGATCTTTACCCATGGTGTGGTCTTTGAAACCAGACCTGCGTCGTACAGGATAGCTGTAGAATCAATATTGGTTGACATTATTGCAGCAATGTTCAGCAAAGGGCTACCATTATATAAAGTTATTTCCAGGGTACCGGTGAAATCAGGCGCCTTCAATGAATCGATGCTGATCACAGTTCTGGTACCGATGCTGGTGACAGTGACAGCCTGTTTATGAAGTTCAACAAGGTTTGATGTAAACGGTTTGTTGGGAACTTTGTCGAAGAAAATGTTCCAACCGTTTTGTGACACCAGATCTCGTTTGCCAACCGTTAACAGGAATACCGGATCAAGACCTGATGCGATTGTATAATTTTTGTTGCCATCTTGTAATTCCAGGCTTTTGAAGAGGGGCTGTTGAGAAGAAACGTCAACAACCAGTTTGCCGGTTTTGTTATTGCCAGCTGGCCATGATACCGATAATGTGTTTGCGTTTATTATGGCCGCTGTGCCATTTTTATTACTGAAATTTTCCAGCGATATTTTTACTTGCGCATAAAAAATGCAAGGGCAGAAAAGAAATAAAATGGCAATAACGAATCGCATAATTGTATAGGTTGTTAGAATAACAGAGAAGCTTATTGTTGAACTAAAATAGCACTATATATTTTATTAATTTGTACATGCAGGTGCTAAATTTAGTTCAGCAAGTTTGGCATGTAAATTATATCTGCGAATGATGAGTTGAGATCAGGTTAAGTCAAACCTTATCATTTTAACAAGTGTTGTTGGGTGGATTCTTTATGAAGATCCTGGCTGACACCATGAAGGTTAAATGAACGCCAGACCAAAACAGTCAAACCGGGAAGTTCACCTTACAGATTCAAATGCCAAACCATCAACAGGTGGTATTTTAGTTATTAATCGTTTGCGTGCCTCTCGTTTCAACTCATCTGGCCCTTTTTACAGTTAGTCTGCCAAAATAGAAACCCACTTCAATTGCTATTTCAGGCGGTTTGTCCCAATGATCCCTTATTTTGCAAGCTAAATTTTAAGGCAGTGTCAGCAGGTTTTGCTTTATACGATAAATTCACAGCCCTATGAAGTCATTTTTATTCCTTATTGCATTACTGCTATTGAATTGTGCTGACGTGTGCGCTCAGGATGCTGACATAACGCCATTGATAAAAGCCTGGGAAATTTCCGATACTTCGCAAACCCGGAAATATCTTGAAACCGTTCATCATTACTTGAAGCAGCCGGATTCCGTTCGGAGAAAGGTAATTCAAGAAATGCATGCATACCTTGATAAACATGTGAATACCCGCTTACAGGTACGTCTTATGTTGTTCGAAGAGCCATGGTGGGTTGTATGTGCAAATCACGTTCCGGGAGCTGAAGCCGGCATCCCCCTTATAACGAAAGCTGTACAATTGGCCAGCCAGGAAAACGATGATCAATTGCTCAGCGAAGTGTATGCGGCCTATGCCGAACATTGTACACGCATTGCTTGGATTGAAGACTACCTCTTTTACAGTATTAAAGCGATTGAATTGCAACAGCGGTTAGGCGCTGAATATTTTCCGGATATCAGCACCCGGTGGTTCGATATGTGCAAAGCTTTATATATTACAAAAGAGTTTAGGTTAAGTTTGCAATATGGTCTGAAAGTATTGTCTGTAAAACGTAAAGACGTCTTCACAATGGACCTCGTAGGTGCCTGTTATAAAAAACTGGGCTTATACGATAGCTCATTGCACTACTATAAAAAACTTGCAGAGATGCTGCAAGCCGATGGAGGAGGAACTTCTGATCCTTTTAATAAAAAATGGCTGATCATTGCAAATGGCGATATCGGAGAAAACCTGGCGCTGCAAAAAAAATATGATCAGGCCCTTCCAATGCTCCGAGAATATGCCATAAAAAGCGGCCAGGTAGTTGATGCATTTAATGTGGCCCTTGCCAATAATGCTCTTGCCAATCTCTATTTTGCCCGGCATCAATTTACATTAGCCCTGGATTGCTGGAAAATAACCTATGCCTGGGCTATTTCACAAGAAATAATAAATATGGAGTATGCCGCCAATGCGGCCGAAGGCATTGCCGCGGCCTATAGTGGCCTTGGCCGTATCGATAGTGCGTTCTTGTATTCTACTTTGTTTCACAAACATTCCGACAGTCTCAATGCGTTTACCAATCGCAGCAATCTTCGGGCAACAAAGGCTAAAATAGCTTTTGAAGAAATGCAAACAGCATTGCAGTCGGCCAGGGCTGCTATCAGGCATCAGCGGCTGATCAGGAACTTTATAGTGGGCGGCATTATATTGTTGACTATAATTGCCCTGCTTTTGTATAACAGAAAGCTGTGGCTGCAGAAATATAAAACCGCCATTTTGGAGCGAAAGCGTCAAATAGCTGAAATAGAGTCAAAAAAAGCAAAAGAGCAAATTGCTTTATTTACACAGCAGATCATTGATAAAAATAACCTTATCAACAGGCTTAAAGAAGATTTGACCCTTCAGGCTGAGGTTGCTGTAGCGGAAAAAAAGACAGCTTTTGAAAGCTTGTTGCAATACACCCTGCTAACGGATGGCGAATGGGAAAAGTTCCGCCTGGAATTTTTCCGGGCCTATCCGGAGTTTTTCCCTGCTTTTAAAAAACTGGTTTCGCACCCTACGCCTGCTGAAGAGCGATTAGCAACATTAATTTATCTTGACCTCAGCAATCAGCAAATTGCCAATACCCTGGGCATAAGTAAAGACAGTGTGACCCGGGGAAAACGCCGACTGAAACAACGCCTTAACCTACAGGCCGATGAAGTACTGGAAGCCTATATACGCAATCTTACCGACTAATCCCTGGCGTCTTTTCTCCTGTTAGATGACTTGTCATTCATTGTAAGTCATTCAACCTGTTTTCCTTAAACTCAATACAGGCCTGATTGTCCGTTTTTTGTCCGCCCCTTTTTTTGCATGTCTGTAACGTTGCTTATACTTTTAATCCAAGCGAATGCCCCGGATAAGAGCCGGTTCTTATTTTAATTTTTTTAGCCTCTAAACCACCTATTGTGAAACGAATAAAGTTATCCGTTCCCGGCCTGTGCATGGCCGCCATTTTCATATTATTTTCTTCTATATACAATTGTAAGGTAAAAGGAGCGGGTATAAGCCGCCTGGCTTATTACGCAAACCCTGAAGGGAAGGTCTCTAAAATTTGACGTGCAGACAGAGACATAAATTATAATTCATACACTTTTTTTCATGAAAAAACTCACCTGGCTGGCCTTTTTATTGATGGCCGGTATAGTTTGTAACGCGCAACCTTTTTACAACTGGGCAAAACGTATTGGCAGCAGTAACGCTGATCTTGGTAACTCCATAACCGTTGATGCTTCAGGCAATGTTTATACAACCGGTAATTTTGTTGGAACGGGTGATTTTGATCCCGGAACCGGAATACAAAACCTTGTATCTGCGGGCGCCAGTGATATTTTTATCTCAAAAACAGATGCCGCGGGACAACTGGTATGGGCAAAGCGTATGGGCGGCGCCAGTGGTGATTATGGTAATTCTATAGCGGTTGATGCATCAGGTAATGTGTATATAACGGGTTATTTCTCGGGAACGGCTGATTTAGACCCCGGCCCGGGCATGCAAAATCATACGGCCGTAGGTTTTTTTGATGCTTTTATATCCAAACTGGATGCATCAGGTAACTTCGTATGGGCAAAAAGTTTTGGTGGCCTTCTTGGTGAACAGGCTGGCTCCATAGCAGTGGATGGCTCGGGAAATGTATATACTACGGGCATTTTCAATTCAACAGTTGATTTTGACCCCGGCGCCGGCATAAATTACCTAACATCGGCAGGTGGAGGAGATATTTTCATTTCCAAACTGGATGCTATGGGTAATTTTGTATGGGCAAAAAGCATAGGCAACGCCGGTAGTGATAATAGCGAATCTCTGGAGGTTGATGCTTCAGGTAATGTATATACCACCGGCTATTTTCAGGGAACGGTTGATTTTGACCCCGGCCCAGGCACACAACCTCTAACTTCGGTCGATGACAGGGATATTTACATTTCAAAACTGGACGCCTCGGGCAATTTTGTGTGGGTTAAGCAGATAGGCGGCGCCAGTTATGATGTTGGTTACTCCATAAAGGTAGATGCTTCAGGTAATGTATATACCGCCGGTTTTTTCCAGGGAACGGTTGATTTTGATCCTGGTATGAACATACACAACCTTGTTTCAAGTGGTTTGACTGATGTTTTTATTTTAAAACTGGATGCCGCCGGCAATTTTATATGGGCAAAACCCCTGGGTGGAGGCGGTAGTGATTGGGCTCACTCCATAGTGATAGATGCTTCAGACAATGTATATTTATCCGGGTATTTCGAGGGAACGGTCGATTTTGACACCGGCACGGGCACACATACTCTTACTTCGGCAGGTGGGTTTGATGTGTTTGTTATCAAATTGAATTACTGGGGCAATTTTGTGTGGGCAGGGCGCATGGGTGGGTCCGGTAATGACTATGGTCAATCTATTTCGGTTGATGTATCGGGTAGTAATGTATATACCACCGGTTATTTCCAGGGAACGGCTGATTTTGATCCCGGCGCCAACACAGAAAACCTGGTATCGGCGGGTGATTTTGATATTTTTATTTCAAAATTTAGTACCACTCCCAATTTAACCATCATTGCCGATGCCCAAAGTAAGGTATATGGTTCTGCAGATCCCCAGCTTTCCTGGCAGGCAAGCGGTTTTGCCAATGGTGACAACGCCAGTGTTATAACAGGCAGCCTTGCACGTGCTACTGGTGAAAACACCGGCACGTATGCTATCAGCCAGGGTTCATTGGCGGCCTCCGGTTATACGATTACTTATGTAGGCAATGATCTTACCATTACCCCTGCTGCGCTTGCCATTACCGCGAATGCGCAAACAAAAGTGTATGGAGCTAATGATCCGGCGCTTACTTATACGGCCATAGGTTTTGCCAATGGCGACAATAATAATATAATCACCGGCAACCTGAACCGGATATCCGGGGAAAACGCGGCCGTTTATACCATCAATCAAAATACGCTGAACGCCGGCAGCAATTACACGATCGTCTATACTGGTAATGATCTTACCATTACCCGTGCTGCACTTGCCATTACTGCGAATGCGCAAACAAAAGTGTATGGAGCTAATGATCCGGCGCTTACTTATACGGCCATAGGTTTTGCCAATGGCGACAATAATAATATAATCACCGGCAGCCTGGACCGGATATCCGGGGAAAACGCGGGCGTTTATACCATCAATCAAAATACGCTGAACGCCGGCAGCAATTACACGATCGTCTATACAGGTAGTGATCTTACCATTACCCGTGCTGCACTTGCCATTACTGCGAATGCGCAAACAAAAGTGTATGGAGCTAATGATCCGGCGCTTACTTATACGGCCATAGGTTTTGCCAATGGCGACAATAATAATATACTTACCGGTAACCTGAACCGGATATCCGGGGAAAACGTGGGCGTTTATACCATCAATCAAAATACGCTGAACGCCGGCAGCAACTATACCATAACCTATACGATCAACAACCTTACCATTACCAAAGTATCGCAAGTAATAACCTGGGTACAGGACCTTACCGTAGGCTGTAATGGCATGTTGGCGATGCAGCTAACAGCAACGGCCAATAGCGGGTTACCTGTAAACTATAGAATAACCAATACGGGTATCGCCACTGTAAGCGGAGCTATACTTACGCTTTTGCAGCCAGGCGCAACGATTGTAACAGCCGAACAGGGGGGAGATGCTAACCACCTGGCGGCAACGCCGGTTACCCGTAACCTGAACTACCTGCTGCCATCTTCCGTAAGACAACATTTTAACGATCTGCTTTTGTTTGATAATAAAACAGGTGAGTATGCGCAATGGCAATGGTATAAAAATGGCACTCCGGTAGCAGGGGCCACCACCGCCTGGTACAGCGAAACGACGCCGTTGAATGGCACGTTCTATGTGCTGGTTACCGATAAAGATGGCGCCCAACTGCAAACCTGTCCTATAACCTGCACAGGCAGCAGCACTATAGCCGGAGGAGTAAGAGTATACCCCAACCCGGTTACCCGGAACGCCACAACAACTGTAACCTGTGATTATAGCGAAGCGGCGTTACAGGGCGCCCGTTTACTGATAACCGATCATACAGGTGTAATATGGCAACAACTTACAAGTGTGCACCCGTCTAATCAGGTATCACTGCCGCCGTCCAATGGTGTATGTATCATTACGCTTATACTAAGCAACGGGCAAAAGACTACTGTAAACGCATTGGTAAATTAAACAGTATAACTGGAAAACAATGACAAGTAAAATAGCCACAATAGGATTTTGTTTACTGATGTGTTCATTCAATGTCCAATCGCAGGAATTTGGGATAGACCTGAATGGCGGTATACAGGGATTACGTTTTGATATCACAGGCGGCAGCCAGGGTAAGCCCCAGGCGGGCGGCAGTGCAGGTGTACACTATATTTTTCCATTATCGGCACGCTTTGGCTTGCTGACGGGTATTGGTTGCGGCTATTACAATGCCAAAGCTACCCTTCAGGATGGTGCAACTTTTTCTTCCTGGCAAGTTGATAATGCCGGTTCTGCATTTCAATACAACATAAGCACAACAGGCTATACGGAAACCCAACATTTTTTTGGAGCGGGCATTCCTGTGATGCTTCAATATCATACCATTGGCAATAACACCCAATGGTATTTGAGCGCAGGCACAAAATTCATATTTCCATTCAACGCAAAAATAAAAGCCACAGCGCAACAGTTGAAGTTGTCAGGTTATTATCCCGACTTCAATGTAGAAGTGTTTAATGTACCTCAGCATGGTTTTGCTTCCTTAAGTAATTGGCAAAGTAGCCGGAATATTGAGTTAAAACCTACCGCCACACTCAGTGGTAGTACCAGTATCAGTTTTAAAATGGGCGAGCGTATGCGCCTTTATACAGGAGTGTATATTGATTTGGGCTTAACTGATATGAAAAAAACAGACAGCTATAATTCACTCATCATGTATAATCCAGGCGGCACTGCCAATCCACTGGCAGGCGGAGTATTTAGCAGTAGCAATACTGGTCAGGCAAAATTGTTTGCCTGCGGTCTGCAGATTAAGCTGGGCCTTGAGCGCAGAAAAAGAAAACCTGTTCAACAACCCAGTCTGGAACCGGTAATGGAAACGGCACAACAGGTAACCGCACAACCAGCAATACCATCGCAGGAGCAACCTAAACAATTTGTACCGGAAGAAACAGTTCAGGCGCCACCACCCCAACGGCCCATTAACCCGGTTATGAGTGTGGCAGATTCATCGGTATTTAAGCAACCTGTTACGTTTAGCGTGCTCGGACAAACAACCATACCAGAAAGTGCTTATCCACACCTTGACAGCGTGATTGCTATTCTCAATAAATATGCCGGTACGCATATTGAAATTGTTGGACATACCTGTAACATAGGCAGTGAAAGCGAAAATATAAAAGTGGGCGAAGAACGTGCAAGAACAGTAGCATCCTACCTGCAAAGTAAAGGGATCCCTTTTGAACGAATGCATATCCGCTCGTCAGGTCTAAGCGATCCCCTCGTGCCTAACAGCTCAACGCTTAACCGGCAGGTAAACAGAAGGGTAACCATAATATTGAAATGATAATAATATTTTCGATTAACTGAATAATGGTTAATTAAAATTTTCCTATAAAATGATTTACAGAAAGTATACGAAGAGAACAGATTCCAAAAAGTAATAATGGCCAAATACACATCTTTCAAACGTCTGCTTAAGAGGATCTTTTTATTATATCTTAAGTGATCCTGATTCGTATAACTTCTTTTGGGCAATTTAGTCTGAGCGGAAAAGTGTCACCAATGCCTTTGCTGATGATGAGGGTGGTGTCCCTCAGTTGTTTTCTATCCGTACAATATTTATAAAGTAAGCTTCCCGGAAAATAAGCGTTATTTATTGTTTTAAACAAAATAAACTGTCCACCATGTAAATGGCCTGCGAGAATCAAATCAATGCCTTCCATTTCCTTATCTTTTAACTTCTCCGGATTGTGGATCAAAACTATATTTTTTTCCAATGTATGCGTCTTTAAATAATGCCGCTTGTCCCAAGATGTAATATGGTAAGTGAATCCTGCACTGGATGTAAAAGAATAAATATCGCTTTCCACACAATGGCAATTGGGAATGCCCAGTAACAGATCCGCTATTCGTGAACCGTAAAAGAAATCATGATTTCCTCTGATAAATATTATTGGATAGGTAGGTGCGATCTCACATAAAAAATTCCGGAATAGGTAAGCGCCTCTGGGAATATCAAAATAATCTCCTGTAAAAAGAAGCAGTGCAGGATCGTTTTCAAAAATAATGGCTTTCAGCTTTTTCAAAATACCAGTCGAAAACCATGTATGAATGTCGCTAAAATGAAGTGCAGTAAGCGACTCAAGGCCGTTATGAAAGTCAACTGTTTCTTCTCTTATATATATATGCATCAGTTAATAATTAACGTGGGCCAGATAGACAATTGAGTAACTCATGATACAGCAGACAGTTGCTGTGTTGACTGATCGAAAAAGCGGCTCTTTGCCTATGTTAGTTCTTGTACAAAGTAAAGCCAGTAGCCAAAAGCCAGTTGAAAAGATAATATCCATCCAATCGAACCTGCCGTGTGCAAAGTGCAAAAGCTGACATAATTCCATGAATAAGGCTATCACTATGGGAACAAATATCAAATCCCATTTTCGTTTTCGAACTTCCAGGTAAAAAGGGTTCGAGGTCAGTGTAATACAAAACACCCATAAGCCTTCGGGTAAGGAATAAATAACAAAATTTGGCAGAGGTAGAGAACTGGTTATACGGGCTTTTAAAAAGGTATACATCTCCTGACGAAAGAGGAGGATAAAAAGCTGGTTTATCAGGGTTTTTTCTGTGCGATAAAAAACATAAATAAATAAACTGAGGAACAAGGATACCGACAGTATGGGAATATACTTTTTCAAGGTTTACAAAAGATAAGAAGTTTAAAATATGAGCTTTTCCCAAGCTCCGTTTGCATATGAAGAGAAAACCGTTTCAGTTCTTTTATATCAGTCAGGTGAAAGGAAGATCTAAAATGAAAAAGTGAAGAGAAAGGTTGAAACGCCCAATCGATATACCTGAGCCAATTGCCAGGGGTAAAATGGTTAAGGATGAACAACTTTCCGCCAGGCTTTAATACTTTATATATCTGCTTCAATAATTGTTCTGGATCTTTGGTGACAGCCAGCACATGGCAAATAACCACATAATCAAAAGATGCTTCTGGAAACAATAAATTTTCCCCATTCATGAGAAGTAATTGGGTATGCTCACTTTTAAAACGCTGCGCTTTGTGAAGCATGGCTTCAGAAATGTCGATTGCTACAATTTGATGAGAGCTATATAAAGATAAATGTGATCCATTGCCAATACCAATCTCCAGCAGTTTTCCGGGAGTACTGCTATTGACCGCTTCAATCAGCTTTTTTTTATAGCCATTTAAAAAGTAATCGATGGCCGGGTAAAAAAATGACAGGCAGTTATAAAAGGTACCAGTAGAATTATACACCTTTTTTGAATTTGAAAAGTGAAAAAAAGTAAATATGCGATTCGTGATTTAGCTAAAAGCTGTTGCATGCGTTGCTAAAGCAAGGCAGTAGGAGGCCATGGAAAGGCCACGTTCTACCCATTGAGCGCATTTAAGCTGCAGGCTAGAAATCTAATTTGTATGTTGGAAAGTACTTTGTAGTTCAAAGTTAATATAGAAATTACTACTACGCAAGAACTAAAGGAATTATTTATTTATGTAGTTCAATACAGGTTTATCAGCCGCAGCCTCCCTATTTCTTCAAATCAATCGTTCGGGTATACCTGCCTCCATTGCCACTCCTTTGCGTCCAGAAAATAGTAGCCCGATTAAAAGTAAGTGTGAGAATATATGCGTCGTTATAAATGGGGCTGAGATAGTCGAAATACAATCTTGAATTGGGGACCAGGTGATATTTAAAATCATTACCAGTATGACCAACCTCGTGAATATTAAGCGTACCATTACTCAAAAATTCATAATAATCTGCTGGTACTCCAAAATAAACACCGGGTAAAGGATATCCTTCCACCATTACAAAATTACCGTCGTTGGTAACAGAGTCCCGTATAATACTCCATTTTCCCAACAGCATGGTTGCTGAATCGGCAATAGCGCAGGTGACTGTGTATTGTTTAATAGTTCCATTTCCTGCAGTGACTGAATAAGAAACCGGTTTGGTAAAATCCTGCGCAGCTTTGCTGGCCGGAGAAATTGATTTTCCCATAAAAGAAATGTCAGGGATCAGATTTTTGAGGATCGTATTGGGGGGAAATAAACATTTTACAGAATCACTACTTAGCACACCTGCAATATCATAGGCCAGAGAAGGGTTATCAGCAGATCTAAATACAATCGACTGGATCTGTTTCGTGGTGTCGGTAGTTTTAGCTGGATTAGAGGTATCAGGATTGTCAGAATCGTTCTTTTGACAGCCAGATAACATATAACCAAGCAACAAAACAAAAAAAATGAAAAGCTTTCTCATATAGTACGAATATTTAGACAAGTTAATGTCCGTTATGAAAATAGCTTTCTGGTTTATGAATGTAAAATAAACAAAATCTGTTTGCGTGCGTAATTATTAACAAAACCGGGGTACATTTCGCAGACAAAAAGCGGTTTTATTGTATGTATCTTGAGTTTGCAATGGTATCTGAGGCTTCATCGGTCTATTTTATCCATTTTTCCAGTAGGTTGCAATGTGGGGACCTCGTTATGATCTAAAAATTTTCAAATAGCTCCATTAAATGGACGATATATATAAAGAAAAGTTAATGATCCTGCGGAAACGAATTCCAATTGGGCTTCGTGACGGCTTAATATTGATTGAGAAATTAAATGGGGACCTGGAAAAGGCAGAAAAGCAGTTTAAAGCCGAAATGGTTACCCTTGCCATTAACAAAACAGGGGTAACGTCGGAAGTAGCTATCGACCATTTAATAAAAAACCGCTTTGATATTACCCTGGCAATTAAAAGTATCAAAGAGGAACTTAAACGAATTGACGATGCACGTTATACAGTTGCCGAGCTAATTTTAAGAGATCACAAAAACAAAAGGGAAGATGCATTACTCAAAATAATGTATGCGGTGGAAGAACATTATAATTTAAAAAGAGAAAGCTGGCTATCGGTTGATAGTTTAAAAGCACTACCCAAGGAAGTTTATAGTTTTATGGTAATTATGGAATGGCTTCAATTTGAAGACTGGGAAGGATATGACTATGCCTTGTCATTTAATTTGGATTTGGTCGTTATACATATTAAGGACCAATTAGTACTTGCTGATCTGGCAAGTACCCTGCAATATGCAAGCAGCTTAAAGAACTTTATTTTCTCAAAAAATGAGAAAACGAAGGATATTCAGCATTATATAAATGCAAGTAACGAATTACGTGAACATAAAGAATATCAAAAATGTGAAGGAGACTTCAAAAGGCAAAGACCATTATTATTGGAACGGCTTTATGAATTTGTAGAAAACAATATAGCATGCTATCCCTAAATGTAAGGGCAGGCGACAGGCGGATGGACGGATTGTGCACAAAAAACACTAAAGATCATAGCGATGAAGTTACTACGTTTCAGTTCTTTAATAATTTTACTATTAACTTTTCTGCAAACTTCTGCACAGGATTCAAAAGTATATTTTAGGCTGGTAGATAGCATACTGACGACAGAAAATTCATCATCCCAGCTTTTTACAAAGCTTGACTCTTTTAAAGCAAAGTTCATTCCCTCCAGAAGCAGTATAGTTAACTATTTTGACAGAGATGTTGTTCGAAGAGATAATTATCCTGCATTTTAAATAGCAATTTGACTCAAAACTATGAATATACTCATACAGGAAATATGGACAGACCTGTACCAGGAACTGAAAAAATTTATTTCAAGTAAGGTTAAGGATAGTAACACTACCGAAGATCTTCTTCAAGACGTTTTTGTGAAAATTCAATTGAATATCCATACGCTTACCGACTGCACTAAACTTACTGCCTGGGTTTACCAAATAACAAGAAACACAATTGCCGATCATTACCGTAAATCAACAAATGTAGCAGTTCCGATTGACGGTTTTGACCTGGCAGAACAAGATAGTGACGAACCGCTATATCATTCTTTAAGTAATTGTATCAATCAGAAAATAAATAAGTTGTCTGAAAAATACAAACAGGCAATACTACTTACATATGTAAATGCTTACTCTCAAATTGAATTAGCGGAAAAGCTGAACATATCCTATTCTGGAGTGAAAACGAGGGTACAACGGGGCAGAGAGATGTTAAAGGACCTTATCTTATATTGTCCGAATGTTAAAGCAGACAGTATGGGAAATCTTATTGCATACGAGCCTCCCAGGAAATAAAATGCGTCTTTTTTCCTTTCCCCGCGTCCATAGATTATAAATGTTTCACAAATTAAAAAGCAAGTATGGACAATTCCAGAAAAATTGAAGTACAGATCCTTAATGCCTTTGTTGATAATAATAAGGGTGGAAATCCAGCCGGTGTTGTTTTAAATGCGGATAATCTGACAAATGAACAGAAATTAAAAATTGCAGCAAAAGTGGGATTATCAGAAACCGCTTTTGTCTCAAAATCAGAAATTGCCGACTTTAAACTTGATTTTTTTACGCCTACCCGTCAAATTGCTCATTGCGGCCATGCCACAATAGCAACATTTTCATATTTATCGCAGTCAGGGTTAATTAAAAACACGCTTTCCTCGAAAGAAACGATTGATGGAAAAAGAGAAATTTTATTACAGGGCGAATTGGCATTCATGGAGCAAAAAGCACCTGTATATAAGAATGTTGACAAGCAGGAAGCGCAAATTTTAAGATCATTGGGCCTGACAAAAAAAGATGTTTTAAAAGAAGCTCCCATTTCATTGGTCAATACAGGAAATTCATTTGTAATAGTACCGGTTAAGAATGTGGAGATCTTAAAAAATATCAAACCAGACCACACCTTAATATCACAAATAAGTGAAGAATTAGATTTGATCGGCTTTTATGTTTTTTGCACTGAAACCAGTAGTCCGATAAGAGATGCCAATACAAGAATGTTTGCGCCACGGTATGGGATAGAGGAAGAAGCGGCTACAGGAATGGCTGCAGGGCCACTTGCCTGCTATCTTTTTGACATAGTAGGGGTAAGAAAAGACCGGATGCTAATTGAACAGGGGTGGTTTATGAGACAACCATCGCCCAGTTTAATTATTGCTGACTTATCGCTGGACAACGGAAAAATATCAAAAATTATGGCAGGGGGAAAAGGGATCTTAATGACATCATTGTCAGTAAATATAGACTGAGCGGCCCCGATTATTTATTTAATTTACTGAAATGAAAACGGGTTGAGGCCATAGCTTCAACCCGTAACAGTATTAATTGGTTCAAGAGACGCTCCGTTCCTAATACCTTTTTAAAAATTATCTGTAGCACCAGCACCGCCGCTACTGCCGCCACCAAATTCAAAATTATTTCCAGGTTCTGGCGAGGGTGTTTGATGGAAGGTTTGCGCCACTATTATTGATTCCACTTGTAGTAATCCGGCTAATGCAGGGTCATTTGGTTCGGCATGCGTAAACCCGTGTTTGGGTGGTGTAAGGTATTTTGTAATAGCATATGCAATAATGATCATTATTACACCGCCAATGGTCATGGCTATTTCCAGGGGAGCCAGGTGATGATAATAACGGATGGTAAAGATGATCGCGGCAACCAGTATTAAACCGGTGCGTAACAAAATGACATCCCGTTTTTGTATTCCACGGAAAATATAAACAGCAGGGAGAAGAACGGTTGGGATCCAGAAAACCCAGCCGAATGGAACAGATTCCCCTTCTTTCAATTGAAGATCAAACAGGCTGTTACTGACCTCTCTTACGACAAAATAGTTTCCGGCTGCATACAAAATGACCAACGCAAGTATTTCTATTAGGGTACAGCAGAGTTTGTAATGTCTTAACCGGTTATTGTTGCTGAAATTTTTTGCCAACCGGTAAACAAAAAAGGAGATGGCCATGAGCAAAAAAGGCATGATGGTTTTGGCTATGTTACCCAACGGCGTTACAATATAAAATATGACAGTGAGCAAGGCCGCAAACGCCAATGCACCCATAAGCGCATTTCCGAACCGCAGCAGGAAATAAAAAGCAGGTATAAATATCAGTACTGCCTGGCTGA
Organism: Niastella soli; assembly: GCF_017742245.1. Taxonomy (GTDB): domain Bacteria; phylum Bacteroidota; class Bacteroidia; order Chitinophagales; family Chitinophagaceae; genus Niastella; species Niastella soli. Next base: position 235,968 of record NZ_JAGHKO010000002.1, on the reverse strand, counting down.
TTGCAGTTTGCGGAGAAAAAAGTAGATTGACCGCACCAACAATGCCTGTTATGCATAACCATAACAAGGCGTCATCCATTCCAGAATGGTAATGTTTTTTCTCCCGGATTATAAATTCCAGGGCCACGTATAATCCCAATGAATAAATAAAGGTTAATATACCAAATGCTTTCTCAGAACTGTCAAGGATCATTAAACATATGATCCCAAAAAACATAAGCCCAATTATGATGGTTAGCAGAAACAACCCAAAACGTATAAATGAATTGGGGATGTACAAATTATAAGGGTATGCTTTAAATACGGCTTCGGCCTCTTCTTTTGAAATGAGTTGCTGATCGAATGCAGCTATTGCTTCCTCGTTGATCAGTAAATTGTCGAGTGATGTATGGTTATATGCGATCATTTTACTTCATTTTTTTGTTCATCCGGGAAAGAAATACAATAGCCGCTGTGGCCGAACCAATAAAATACATTAATATAATAAATGCAATCCCAAGGTCAATCCTGAGCGATAGCAGGCCCCGTACGATCACATAACTGATGCCAATGTATCCGTAAAGCGTTAGCAGGAGTATATAATAAAATAAGCCTGTAGCGAGTGCTCTTTTATAGAAGTAAAATACTGTCCCTGCCAGCGGCAACAACCAAAGTGGGTAAAAATCTTCGAAGTGGATCATGCCTGCCAGACAAGAAATGAACAGGATGTTCATGCCAAAGTTGACATAGGTAAACTCAAAATGTGCTTTTATGTTACGCCGTTGGCTGAACCATGCTATTACTGTAAGTGCCACTCCTAATAATAACCCGGTAAAAATGAGTTCTGTATTGTCAAAATTGTTTGACTGTAATATATTCATTGGTGTTATGGCAATGCCTGCCCAGGCAGCCAGGTTGGTGATAGCCATACTTAAAACGCCTAAGTGGTCGAAGTAATAGGCGCAAAAAAACAGTATGACCATCGGGATAAACGTAGCCAGTCCGTACGCATTTCCAAAGGTGGTGTATTGCACCTGCAGATAGGTGATAAAAGTAACCAGGGTGATACATCCCAGCAACAGAATATAATCAAAAAAAGAGTTGGGCGCCGGTACCCTGGTAGTAGCAAAAGGAAGTTTTTTGCGTTCGCAATAAACGAAGCTGCTTACGCATATCAATGCTATTATGGCCAGTATAACCTGATGGCCGATGGTGTCTATGTTTTTATAGATCAGGATCCCTAGTCCGCCTGTGAGCAGGAGTATACCCAGGTATAAGATCGTTTTTAATTCCCAATGCACAGAGAATAGCCTGGAGCCGGCCCTTTGCTTTACTTTTTGAAGGGAGAGATCTGATAGCAGGCCTTCCTGATGTAATCGTTCAAATAGAGGTATGTTCACGTATAGGAGCTTTATTAACTAGAGTAAATATAGAAATTTTAAAGCAAAGCCCCGACGGTTCCGTCGGGGCTTTTATAAGTTTTTGAATGCTATTGATGCTTATTCTTTTACAAAACGGGAGGTATAACTTCCGGCGTTGCTGACCAACTGTACTATGTATACGCCTTTAGCCAGGGCTGCGGCGGGTATGCTGTACTGATTGGCACCGGTTTGCGCTGCAAATACATGCTGGTAAACCAGGCTGCCTTTGCTGTTTAGGACGCGAACACCAACCGTTTCTATGCTGTTAGCATGGTATGCCAGGGTAAGCGTTGATCTTACCGGGTTGGGATAAACGGTAAGTGCCGAAGACGCCGCATTTTCCTGCATATTAACCCGGGCAATATTGCTCATGGTTACATTACCAGCAACATCGAATTGTTTTACACGATAATAATTCCAGGCAGCCAGTGGTGCATTATCGTTCAGTTGATAATCAATGTGTGAGCTGAAGCTGTTTTGTACGGGCACCGTGCCGATCAGTTCATTAAAGTTAGTGCCATCAGCAGAACGCCAGATCTCGAAATAGCTGGTTTTCTCAGAAGAAGTATTTGCCCATTTCAGATTAACAGCATTGTCTGCTTTGGTGGCAGTTAAGGGTAGCAGTTGAGCCGATGTCAACACGGCGGTAACCATTACCTGCAAATTATTGGCGCTTGCATTACCGCACAAAGCAGATGGATTAAACAATAATACATCTCTGAATGAGGCGTAGGAGGACCCTACATAAGTACCCAATGTTGCTAAAGAAACTGCATTGGAATAGGAGAGCCCATAGATTGTATAAGTGGAACCTACGGGGTAACTGGCAGCATTGCTGAGGTCAGCGCTGGGATCGAAGGCTTTGATAAGACCGGTAGCATTGTCAACGATAACATAAGTATAGTTGAAACCGGCGCCGGGATTAGGTGTATTATTGAACAGTCCGCCACCCGCTGGTGGAGTAACACTAATTGTATAGTTGGCTGTTAAGCTGGGGAAGCCAACGTCGAACGTGCCCACTGCCATGGTATAATAGATACCTGCGGTTAAAGTAGCTGAATAACTGTTTATAGTAGAGCCATCGGACAGGGTGCTGGAATTAATAAAATTAGTACAGGGAACACTGGCGTTAAAATTACCTGAAACAAGTACAAAAGTAATATCAGGGTCTGTACCGCCGGCGCGGTTAAATGTATAAGAACCAGTTACACCTGGCGTAAACTGATAGGTATCGTATCTGAAAACATTTCCCCCATAGTACACGCACGAACTGCCTGATACATCTCTTGTTACCAGACCGGTACTTGGGTCAGCGGGAGCCAGTTGGCCGCTGATAGGAACAGCTGCACCATATACAGGCGACAGGCTCAGATCGAGCGATGCATTGCCGGCTGCGGCCGTTACAGACGCGCCCGGTGTAAAGGTGGCACCGTTGGCAGAACAACTGCTGCTGATCGTAATAGTAGCGCTGTTGATATTGAAAAAGATATTACCCCTGGCTTTTACCATTACACGACCTAATGAGGTAGGTAAATTGGGAACGGTAAAGGTTTCCGTACCATCGTTGGCTGTGTTGGCTACCAGGGTGTCGGTATAGGTAACACCGCCATCTTTGGAGAGTATGATATCGACATTGGAACAGTTAACAGGGGCAGCATTGGTACCGGCAACATTCCAGGTAACGGTTGCGGTATTGGAACCATTGGCCGTCCAGGTGGTGGTGGCATTTTGTGAAGTAACGGTAAATGCTCCGCCGGCAGCACTGGTATTTACTGTTACGGTTGTTTGCGCAGTACAACCGCCACCGCTTGCTGCATCGCGTACCATCACCTGAAAGTGCAGCGCGCGACTAATGCTCGGCAGCACATCAAAAGGATGGGCAGCGCCGCTAACCAGGTCCGACATCCGGGGGAATACCCGGGTATTGGTGGTTGTAGGCGGATAAGACCGGAAGAGTGGTCCCGTTGCCGCCGCCGCAGATGGCGTGCCTGATGTGGCAGCTGATGGCGCATCCAGTTGTTCCCAGCAATAATATAAAGTAGCGTTATTGGCATCTGTACCGGTAGCTGTAAGCATAAACGGCGTTGATACAGGAATGGTATAAGCTGCTGCTGCTACTGATACCGCAGGCGCTGCATTGCTCATGGGCGTGGGTGTTCGGCACGTGGCTGAGTTGACAGAGTAGTTAGCGATCTGCAAAATGCTGTAGCCATGAAAATACAGGTCAGAATTATTCTGATAAGCATCGGGCAATCCACAGGAACCTGCATAAGCCATGATGGTAGAACCACCACCAGGTTCATAACCGGTAGGAGGGTTCACATTGCCACCACCGCAGGAAGAGTTACCAGAAGCCATTGTGTGGTCAGCGCTGAACATGTGCGCCATTTCGTGGGCTACCGTACCGGTAAAGATCGGGCCTTGCGGACCGTTGGTAGGATTACTGCCGGTACCAAATGTAAGCCCGGCCGCAGCTCCGCCTTTCAAACTATTGTTACAAACAGCACTCATGTAGGCCAAACCACCGTTCCAGGCCCTGTTTAAAAGGATCCCCTGATCATAATTGGCACTTCCCAGCACCATATCAAGCCTGGCCGTATTGTCATCTAAGATACCCATATCAGGAAAACCTACGGTGATATAAGGATCGGTTGCCGGGTCGGTAAAAATGAGGCTGTTGTTAGTTACCAGCGTAAAAGTAATACCCGCATCACGTTCGTAAATGGCGGTTACGTCGTTTACCAGAATGCCGATATAGGTCAACGCCTGGGCTTGCGATCCGGCCCATTGAGTGTATTCACCGGTAGCCGCAACTGCCAGCCGGTAATTACGCAGGCTGCAATCGCTGGCGAGCACGCTTGCTACGCGGGCGCCGGCACCGGTTTTACCTTCTACCACTTCTTTCGCACCACACTGTACAGGCTTGGTAACAGGCTGGTCCTTTACATAATACACCATATGTACATCAGGATAATCAGGGCTTACAGGACTGATGTAAGCGCTGCCTTTATCGGTAAATATCAATCCGGAAATCCCTTGCGATGTAATGCTTATTCGACCCTGCAGTACATTGGTGGCCGGGTCTTTTAATTCGTAGGTTTTGAATCCGGTTAGTTGTTTGCTGAGGTCATTTGATAATATGGGTGACTCTATAAGACCACTTGCCAAAGATTGTCCGGCAACAGGCAGTGGAAAAGATATACCTGCTGGTGATACATTGGAACGCTCCCCCAGCTTTACCAACGGCGTCCGTAGTTGCAACTGTTTAAGCTGGCTGCGATTCAACTTTACCAGCTCAAAATTATCGGGCAACGGTGAAGCTGTTGAACGGCCATTAAAGTAAGGTTGAATACTGTTTTTGGAAACCGGGGTCCAGAGGCCGTCTTGCGCCATAGCATGCAAGATGGGAAGGCATGTCCCTAGAGACAGCAGCAGTCTGCGGATCATAGCGTATTGGATGTTTAAGGGGTTTGTATTGCAAAAATGTATAATATTAAAGTAGTATACATCTGCCTGGCTTCAACGTTTTTATGCTTTTTTTATTTCATGTATGCACCCTGGGTTATCCACGAGGCCCATTATCTGTTTACCATACAACTTTAGTGGTATCGTGCATAGTTCAGGCAAAATAATTATCGGTATAAGGAATCTTAATTTTAATTTAGATCGTAAGAGGAAGTATTTAGTGTTAAATGCAGTCCTATGGCGCTTTACATGGACATTCATATTATCCCGGGCATAAATGCAAAGGACGTTGCGGAAGCTCACCAGAAAGATATTCTTCTGCAGGAGCAGCATCAATGCAAATGCATGACCTATTGGATTGATGAAGAAAGGAATAATGTTTTTTGCCTTATTGAAGCACCGGATAAAGAATCCGTATCGGCTTTACATCAACATTCACATGGGCTTGTGCCTCACAAGGTCATTGAAGTAAATCCGGAACTGGTTGAATCGTTTTTGGGCAGGTTGCATGATCCTGTAAATGCACCTACAACAGACGAGGGGTTGAAGATCTTCCATGATTCTTCTTATCGAATTCTTCTTTTCATTACTACCAAAGACCCGGCCCTGATACGCTACCAACTGGGTATTGAAAAAGCAAACGAAATATTGAGCAATTGTACGAATGTGATAAGGCAGAACCTGGCTGCATTCGATGGACGGGAAGTAGAACACCCGGGTACTGGCTTTATTGCTTCCTTTACGGCTGCATCCAAAGCCGTGTCGTGCGCGTTATCTGTTCAGGCGGCAGCCATACAGCCCGATTTGAAGGCCACGGGTTTAAAGATCGGCATCAATGCCGGAGATCCGGTTGCTAACCTCAACCACCTTTTTGGTGATACTATTCAATTTGCCCGGCGTTTATGTTTCATCTCCTGCGAAACCCACATAGCCATTTCATCAGCTGTTAAAGAGCTGGCAAAAGATCAATTTCAAAAGCCGGCAAATAACATCATATGCCTGGCGCCGCCCGACGAAATTTTGCTGGAACTATTATTCAGTAAGCTGGAAGAGAACTGGCAAAACCCCGGCTTTACTATTAGTGAATTTTGCCAGGTCATGGCCATGAGCCAATCACAGCTGTACCGGAAAACGGTTGAGCTCACGGGCATGTCGCCCAATATATTTTTAAAGGAATTCAGGTTGGAGAAAGCAAAGGAATTGTTGACCCAACAACGATACAGTATTTCGCAAATAACTTTTGATGCCGGCTTTACCAGTCCTTCCTACTTCACCAAATGTTTTAAAAAGACCTACGGCCTGCTGCCTATAGATTATCTTGATCTGCTGCGTTGATCGATTTGTTCTATGTTTTGAAGGATTTATTTCAGACTGCATTACTCCGCATTTATTTTGATTCAGGATTGATATTCATTGAACGATCTGTTATACAACTTTCGTGGTTGTTGGATGTAGCTTTGGTTATCAGAAACAAATAAAAAAAAAGCCATGAAAGACACTATTTCTTACAGCGCATTGATGTTTGTAGTTCTCTTATTGTGCGGTTTTACAGGGAAGGCCCAAACCAGTTCTCTTAACGAATTAAAAAAAAAACCAACGATCATGAAAACTTATGTGATTGAGCGGGAGATTCCCGGCCTGGGCAAATGGACTCCTGAACAACTAAAAAGTGCTTCTCAAACTTCCTGTAACGTATTGACGGAGCTGGGGCCCAAAATTGAATGGGTACACAGTTATGTCACTGGCAACAAAATGTATTGCATTTACAGGGCCGAAAACCCGGAACTGATCAAAGAGCATGCAAAAAAAGGAGGTTTTCCCGCAAACTCCATCAGTGAGGTCACCGAGGTCATTAGTCCGGCAACAGCAACGGCCGCAGTCACGCCCGCAGCTAACTAACGGGAACAATATAGCCATGAATACGGAAGTAGCTGAAAATGCTGCTTCCGTTTTTATTTTCAGCATGTGAAAAAAAGGAGATATTTTCCGTTCTGAAATAATAAATGAGCACCGACTTAATTCTACAACATGTTGCGCGGTACATTCAGCTGGATAAAAACGAAGAGGAGCTGTTTATTTCCCTTCTTCAACAGAAAACAATACCGCGAAAAGGTTTTCTGCTTCGGCAGGGCGACGTCTGCAAAACGGAGAATTTTATTATTAAAGGCTGTTTGCGAACCTATTCAATTGATGAGAATGGGGTTGAACACATTGTAATGTTTGGTATGGAAGACTGGTGGGTGGGTGATCTGTATAGTTTTTTAACACAGTCTCCAGCCAGTTATTTCATAGATGCATTGGATGAAACAACCATCCTGCAGATCAGTAAACCGCATCTGGACCGGTTATATGAGCAGGTACCCAAATTCGAACGATTCTTTCGCATTCTGTTACAAAATGCTTTTATAGCCCAGCAAAACCGCATTAATCAAAACCTGGCATACACAGCAGAACAACGTTATCTGGAATTTATACGAAGGTACCCACAACTTGAACTGCGCATTCCACAGCGGCAGATCGCTGCTTATTTAGGTATTACCCCCGTTTTTTTAAGTATGCTTCGTAAAAAGTTTGCCTCGAAATAACCATTAAAGTAGTTTAATTTTTTTCACTACCGGCTTTCATTCATTTGCATCAAATAACAATAACATGATGCAATCGATTTTCAAAACAAACAACGATTATACGGGCTTTATTATCAGGTTAACGATAGGGTTGATCCTGTTCCCGCATGGCGCCCAGAAAATGCTGGGTCTGTTTGGCGGCCCTGGTTTTTCGGGCGAAATGGATTTTCTTATGGGTACGGTACACTTATCCTGGCTGATAGCCTTTCTGGTTATTGTGATTGAATTTGTGGGGGCCCTCTCGTTCATTGTTGGTTTTAGCAGCAGGATCTGGGCTGTTTTAACGATCATCCTGATGCTTGGTATTATCTTCAGCTCGCATCTTGAAAACGGCTTTTTCATGAACTGGTTTGGCAATCAAAAAGGAGAGGGGTATGAATACCACTTATTGGTGATCGGGCTTTGTTTGGCCACCCTCTGTAACGGCAGCGGCCGGCTTTCTGTCGATGGCATCTTGCTTTCCAATATTTCAAAGAACTGACACACGTAGCAACAGATCATAACCGGTAATGATGTGTAGCCTTGTGCAATACAAAGGTAAGATGGTTTTTTACTGAAAATATAACAGTGACGGCTATACCCGTCTATAACCGTCTATAATGTTCTCTATAGTACTGTATTGTTCGAGGTAGGTCTGTAATGCGCCGGGGAGGGCTAAAGTGGTCTATAGGTGTCTTAAATGGTCATGGTAAAAACCGGGTATTGTTTGGTTTGTGCCGGTATCACTGGGGGATTGCTGCGCATGTTGTTCGGAAGTTGTTCGGACCCGCCCTGAGGATGTTCGGGTGTTCCCGGGGGAAACCCGAACAAAGTCCGAACAATGTCAACAAGAAACCCACCGCAATACCGGCAAAAAACCGGTAAAAAGGCGGATAAAAGGTGGGTTCTCGGCCAGCTGGCGGAGAGCTCGCCTTACTGAAGCGAACTTTACAGTTTAGGAGCGTATCTTTAAGCAGCAATAAATACTTCAAAAATTCCTGCTATATGAACCATCACTGGATACAACACCCGGTAATTTTAAAAGGAACTACGGTTGACCTGCTGCCGTTAGAAGAAGGATTGCTGGAACAATTGTATATAGCTGCAGCAGATCCGGAAATATGGAAACTGGTGCCGTTTGATTGTTCTGAACGGGAAATGTTTTATAAAGCGTACACCGTTGCTTTGTCGGAACGGGAAAAGGGGACACAATACCCGTTTGTAATCCTTCATAAGCCAACCAACCGGCTAATTGGTTCCACCCGCTTTTTTGAAATATACCCTGATGATAAAAAGCTGGAAATTGGCTGGACGTGGATTGGCCGGGAGTTTTGGGGCACCACCGTGAATTTTGAATGCAAGCTGTTATTGCTTACCTACTGCTTCGAAGTACTGCATGCAAACAGGGTGCAGTTAAAAACAAAGGACACCAATTTTCGATCGAGAAAAGCTATTGAAAAAATCGGCGGAGTGTTTGAAGGTATTCTACGAAAAGACCGCATTCAGGGTGATGGTACCACCCGGAATGCGGCCTATTACAGTATTTTAGACGACGAATGGGCTGCTGCCAAAGTAAAAATTGAACAACAAATTGCCGAACGTTCTGCCTGATATTTACTGTTGTTGCGAAAAAAAGTAAATAGCGACTATCACTAACAGTACTGCAATAACAGTAAGTACTACCTTGGCGGCTGATACAGGTTTTGAACCGTAGATCTTACCTGTTTGACCGTTTACCAAAAAATGATATTGCTTGTTCTTATACAGATAAGAGCAAACCCAAAGCGGCAACAGAATGTGTTTATAGGTTTGATTGTCGTACGAGGTACTCACCTGTACATTACGATAGGTATCAATGCGACATTCATTAACACAGGCGTCATAGATCTCCTGTTCCATATATTTTTCCGCCTTGGCATAGCCATCACTTACTGAAATGTCATACACGTCGGCCTGGAAACCAGATAAGTAACGGGCGTCGAAATTTACCAGCTCTTCCAGTTTAAAAGGAAAAATGCTTTCATATTCTTTTTGCGATAACTCATTGGCCCCGCCGATAAGGATATCGTCAAATGAAGTGTTATAGGTACCTGAACGGTAGATCCATTCTGTTCTTTGTTCCTGTCTGGTGGTTCTGTTGCCATTGGCATCTCTGTCTTCTACCGTAACGTAGTAGTGTCTGCCGCCTTCACCTGTCCATTCACTAAAGGTTTGGGCATCGTAGGTCCAGAAGGGTAGGTAGATGCCATGCAACGCATCCTGCCGGGCAAATTCTTTTAGATCACCGGGTGCCCACCAACCCCTGCCCAACCAGTTTTTAAATATAGTGATGGATTGTTGTTTGTCTATCCCAAAAGGAATGATGCCAGATGGCTGTATCAGTCGCGTTTTGTAAGCGACCGGGTTCACTGCCTCGAAGTTGCAAAAGCTGCAGGTGAATGTGGGCGTTTCTGAAATGAATACCGATTCAGAGCCACAGCGGCCACATTTGTAAACCATTTGCTCTATGGCGGCATCAGGATCGCCCGTTACAGATAACTGTTGCCGCAGGCTTTTTTCCCTGATCTGATTGTTTGATTGATCGATAGCCACCTGCGTGCCGCAGTATTTGCATTCCAGTTTTTGATGTTCAGGATTGAAATATAATTGCGCATTGCATCCCGGGCATGGGAATAGCAATAAGGAGTCGTTTTGTACTTTTTCCATAAGATTGTTCAGCCAACTTTAGAGCTTGCCTAATATCTCTGCTTTCTTTTTATTGAATTCCTCTTCGGTCAATACCCCGGCGGTTTTCAAATCGCCCAGTTGTTTCAGCAGATCGAGCATTTTTTGCTGGTCGTTGCCTGATGCGGCAGCTCCGGCGTTTTGTTGTTGCTGTTGTTGTTGAGGTTGTTGTGCCTGTTGCATCATGTTGGTAAGAACGATGCCAGCGCCCAAACCAGCCGTGTTGGCTGCACCAGGGTTATCGGCCATTTTTTCCATGGCAATACCGGCTTGCATCTGGTTAAACTGGTTCAGTTTGTCGCCCATCATATTAAGCGAGGTGGTTTTGTCGAGCATTTTTTCCACCTCTTCTGGCAGACTTACATTCTCGATGTAGAACTGGCCGAGCTCGATACCCCAGGCGTCGAAATCAGTCTGGAAAATTGGTTTTAACCGGGTCCCTATTTCAGTAAAATTAGCTGCCAGGTCCAGTACGGAAACGCCGGCCTCAGCCAGGCCTTCCGATAATTTGCTTATGATGGTGTTGCGTAGTTGTTCACTTACTGCTTCAATGGTAACCCAGGGATTGGTACCGGCAAATTCTTTGATGAATTTCTTTGCATCAACCACCCGAATGGTGTAAGTACCAAAAGAACGGATACGTACCTGTTTGAATTCAGGGTCACGCATGATAATGGGATTGCTTGTGCCCCATTTTAAATTGGTAAACTGTTTGGTGTTTACAAAATAGATATCAACCTTAAATGGAGAGTCAAACAAATATTTCCACGACTTGAGGGTGGTGGTAATGGGCATGTTCTGCGTCTTCAGTTCGTACCGGCCGGGTTTGTACTCATCGCCAAACTCACCTTCGTTCATTAATACTACTACCTGCGATTCCCGAACAGTTAACTGGGCGCCATTCATGATCTTGTTCCCTTTGTCGGGAAATTTGGCAATAACTGTATTATTACTGTCATCGACCCAATCGATGACCTCAATGAATTCATTTTTAATAAAATCGAATAATCCCATATGCTGTTGATTGTAGGAGTTCTTTAAAATTGGTTGTTATGATACAATTGGTAGTAAAACCGGCGAGAAAATTACGTCAATCTGCTGAAGAATTATAGCCCTGTTTAAATTAAATGTAAGATTTATTAATGTGTTTTTGTACCTGCTAAACAAGGTATATTCGCAACCCTAGCACACCCTTATTTAAATCCTTCTTCATAATGCCTTAGCGACAGCTTGCTATATCCGGGCCGGTAACGGCGCGTGAAACACTATTCCCTGCACTATACCCCATACGAGTTTTCATTTAACCATTTAAAACCATGTAGTATGAAAAAACTATCACTATGGCTTTTAGGTAGTATGCTGCTCTGTGCAGCAGGGTATGCGCAGGTAAAACCGGTAATGCTGGGAAAAGCGCCGGACCTGTTAACCTCATTCCGTAAACAGTTCAGCGCGTTACCACAACAACGGGTAACAGGCAGGCTGGCATTGCGGATCAATGCGCTCGATTCATTACCAGGGAAAATAAATTTCCGCCAGTCATTGACTGCCGGTCAGGAATACCTGGTTGGGGAGATCGAGAACGTACCGGGTTCTTCCTTTTTTATCCGTTTCGAAGGCAACCGGGTGCAGGGAAATATCATTCTGCGTAATGCCAAAAAAGCCTATACGTATAATTCAGATGATAACGGTAATGTATACATAGAAGAAACGGATATTCATAAAGTGTTGTGTATCGATTTTGAAAAGGCACCGGTCAGTACCAATAGCAGTCTTGCTGCGGCGGCATTGACGGCCGGCCAGCTGTACAGCTTGCAAAGCTATCCCAATGCCAATGGTGTTGTATTGCTTGATTTTGATGGACAATACGTTTCCGGTACTGGTTGGAACAGCGGAAATCCTATCAGCGCAGCGCCCTCTACGTTAACAGAGGCTGAAAGATATGAAGTGTGGCAACTGGTCAGTGAAGATTTCCGGCCCTTCAAACTCAATATTACAACCAGTGAAGCGGTGTACAATTCTTACCCTGCCAACAGACGTATGCGTTGCATTTTCACGCCTACCAATACCGCTGCACCCGGTGCTGGTGGCGTGGCCTATTTAAATTCATTTACCTGGGGCAACGAAACGCCATGCTGGGTATTTAACGGTGGGGTGAAAGGGGCTGGTGATGCTGGTGCCCATGAAGTAGGGCATACATTTGGGTTAAGCCACGACGGCAGAACAAACCCGGTTGAAGAGTACTATCTGGGGCAGGGAAATTGGGCACCCATTATGGGAGCAGGCTATTATGTGCCGGTTGTACAATGGAGCAAAGGCGAGTATGCCAACCCCAGCCAAACGCAGGATGACCTGGCTATAATAGCTAATAATGCCAATGGAGTAGGGTACAGGGCCGATGATCATAGTAATACAAGATCGGGCGCTACCCCGCTTTCAATAAGCGGCACCGGAAGCGCTTTTAGCAATGGTATTATTGAGACCACCAGCGATGCTGACTTTTTTACTTTTACCACAACAGGCGGAGCCGTTTCGTTGAACATAAACCCTGCAGAGAAACATCCCAACTTGGATGTACTGGCTACCTTGTATGACAATGCAGGTTTTGTGGTCACCTCTTCTAATCCAACTGCTTTAACAGCCAATCTGAGCGCTACTTTAGCTGCAGGTACCTATTATGTTTCCATTACGGGTGTGGGATACGGTGACCCTGCTACCACCGGTTATACAAATTATGGGTCACTGGGGTATTATTCAATCAGTGGTAATATTGCAGGTGGCACCGCAAATACAGTGGCTACTTTCTATAAGGATTGTAATTACACAGGTAGCTATGCGGTAAGTTTAGCACCCGGCGCCTATACGGCGAGCGACCTGGTGGCCAGTGGTATCTCCGATAAAGATATTTCTTCATTTACCGTTGCCAGCGGATATGAAGTATTGTTGTATAAGAACAATGCGCTGCAAGGCAGTTATACCAGCTTTAATGCTAATACGGCCTGTCTGGTAAGCGCTGCCCTGAACGATTCTGTTTCGTCGCTTCGAATCAGATCTTTGACCAATCAGGCGCCCACCGTTAACTTCCTGAAACCTGTTTCGGGCACTAAATACCTGACGCCTGCAACTGTTGCCATTACCGTAAATGCGGCTGATGCAGATGGTGCCATCACCAAAGTAGAATTTTATAATGGCAGCACTAAGCTGGGTGAGTCAACAACGTCGCCTTATTCTTATGCCTGGAATAATGTAACGACAGGAAATTATACACTTATCGCTACTGCTACCGACGATCGCGGTGGCCAGTCTTCTGCACAGATAACCATTTCTGTAACCAATGTACCGGTGGTTACCGTATACCGGGATTGTAATTATGGTGGCACCGCAGTTGGATTGTTGCCAGGAAGTTATACATTAAGCCAGTTACAAAGTCTGGGTATAAACAATGATGACATTTCGTCGTTGCGGGTAACCAGTGGCTACCAGGTTCAATTATTTAATGATAATAATTTCGCTGGTACAGTTATTACCCTTACAGCCGACAATAGCTGCCTGGTGGCCAACAGCTTTAATGATCTTACTTCTTCGCTGAAGATAAGTGCAATAGGTACAATTACAGCTGCCACCGTATACAGGGATTGTGACTATGCAGGCACAGCCATATCACTGTCGCCAGGTAATTATACCCTCACTCAGTTGCAGGCCCTGGGTATTCTTAACGACGATATCTCTTCGTTGAAGGTGAACAGCGGTTACCAGGTGCAATTATATGCAGATGATAATTTTCTGGGTACTTCTCAGACATTTGGTGTTGACAATTCATGTTTAGTGACCAATGGCTTTAATGATGCCGCTACTTCCATCAAAGTATATGCTGTAGCTCCGGCGAAAGGGCAAGGGTTAATAACCGGACTGCAAATATATCCGAACCCTGTATTGAATGAAGTGAGGTTACGGACGGTGGAAGACCTTACCGGGGCATTGATCACTGTGTATGATTTTTCGGGCAGAGCGGTCCTTTCTACCCGTAATACCAATAATCGCCTGAATGTATCACGGCTGTCGGCCGGTGTATACACGTTAACGATCATCAAGAATGAGAAAATCGTTTCCGGCAGGTTTGTCAAGTAAAGTTTGATAATATAAATCCCTGGTATAATAAAATTCCCTATTTATTATACCAGGGATTTTTTATTAATATTGTCGAACACCAGGACCATGAAACGAATGATAATAAAAATTTTGATCATAGCAGGCTTACTGTACCTTGTTATTTGCGGGTTGCTTTACTTCATGCAGGAGAAACTGATCTTTTATCCGCAGGTATTGGATAGGAACTATCGATTTGGGTTTGATCAGCCGTTTGAAGAAATGACCATGACTACCAATGACAATAGCCGGTTGCATGGGTTGTTATTTAAAGCTGATAGTTCCAAAGGGCTTATATTCTATTTACATGGCAATGGTGGTGCGCTTGATTCATGGGGTGAGGTTGCCCGCACATATACTGACTTGAATTATGATGTGTTCCTGTTGGACTACCGGGGCTATGGCAAAAGCGAAGGCGTTATATACAGTCAGAAACAGTTTTTTGACGATGTCCAGACCGCCTATGATTCGCTGAAGAACAGATATGCAGAAGACAGGATCGTTGTATTGGGATATTCAATAGGTACCGGTGCCGCCACCAAACTGGCATCGGCAAACAATCCGAAGTTGTTGATACTCCAGGCGCCCTATTACAGCCTTACCGATATGATGAGACACACCTATCCCATTATTCCTACTTTTATTTTAAAGTATAAATTTGAAACGAGTAAGTATCTGAAAGCCTGTAAAATGCCGGTAGTGATCTTTCATGGCGATGTGGATGAAGTGATCTATTATGGAAGTTCGCTTAAGTTGAGAACAATGTTTAAAAAACAAGATACCCTGATAACATTAGAGGGACAGGCACACAATGGAATAACCGATAATGTAGTTTACAGAAGGGAGTTGCAGCGAATATTGTCTAATCCAACCACCCCTTTATGAATTTCCCGAAGATCCTGACCAATACCGGCCGTGTCCTTGTCTTTCTGGGCCTGACTGTGCTAACGCAAACAGGCGGTGTTGTTTATTTGATAAACTTTTCAACCTATAGGCTCATCAATAAGCGAATAGCCAATGGTTGGCTTCGCCGGTTTTGTAAACCAGGCTCATTTATCCTGATGTATTTAGTAGCTACATTTTTAATAGTTCCACTTTTAGCCAGGCCATTGGGCCGGGTACAAATGCCATTAAAAACAACCAATAATCTTCGGCCACTGACATTTTTAACCTGTTTATTGAACCGGAACTACGTTCGGAAAGACTTGCGGGAGGCGGCCTTTACGGTAGCTGGGGAAATGAATAAAAAGTATCCGGGTACAGTGATAAACTACCTGGATGCGAACTTTCCTTTTTTAAACGGTTTTCCGTTATTTCCGCATTTAAGTCATAATGATGGTAAAAAACTTGATCTTGCGTTTTGTTATCAGGATAAAACAACTTTAACAGCTACAAACGAGGCTCCTTCGCTCATTGGATATGGTATTTGTGAAGAACCTACAGCTGCTGAAAAAAATACTGCTGAATTTTGTTCGCAAAACGGCTATTGGCAATATAGTTTTCTCAAAAACGTTATGCCACAGCACAGAAAGAACGATTTTTTATTTTATGGCGAAAAAACAAAATGCCTGGTAACGTTATTCTGTCAGGATAACCGGATCGGTAAAGTATTTATTGAGCCTCATTTAAAATTGCGGTTACAGCTTTCCAATAGTAAGATACGCTTTCATGGCTGTCGCGCTGTACGCCACGACGATCATATTCATGTTCAATTGAATTGATCTATATTTGAGCCCCGAACCGGTAATCCGGTTATTTATATCCAATACACTATGAAACAACTAGCTTCAATTTTAGTATTGATTATCCTTATGGCTGGGTGTCAGGAAATGAACCAGCAAAAAGCCCCGGCAGCTACAAATGATCAAGTCTCCACTGTAGATTCCACTCCTGAAATGATAGCCTCGGAAGCTGTGCCGGAAAAGGCGGTCAGCGACCTGGCGGAGGGTGAAATAACCTGGTCAGATTCCCTGTTAAAAATGTATATGGCCTTTGCCAATACAGAAACTTTTAAACAGGCCCATACAAATAATTTTACCCTGGAATGGATGTATGACAATACGGTTAAAACCGATTCTGCCGTATTTGACGTTTACCGCATCGGGCATGAGATCTCACGTGATGAAGGAGCTGATACGCGTTTTATTGTTGATCAATGGATCTATTTGGATACCATGAGGAAACAGTTATATGAATATGATGCGGCAGCTAATAAGTTAAGCAAGTGGTGGACTTCGGAGGGAACGAGACAACTTTTTTATCCTGTTTATGAGCTGTCCGCTAAAACCACTGCCTTTGTGGTGAATTTTTATGAGGTAGGAAAACCCCGGGGCATCATGGATACACTTTTTGATGTGTTTTATCCAAAGAGAACCCAGGAAAAGGAGTTGCCCAAAAAATGGAAGCTATACGATACCTCAGGGGTATATAAATTAATAAGGCATGAAGCCCTGGAAAAGGAAGCAAGATGTTACTTTGATACAGCCTTTTACGTGTATGGAACGAATGGGTATGCCAGATCAAAGATAAAAAATATTGCTGTTGGGGTAGATGAATGCATCACCAATGTGTTTGCATTTTGCTTTGATAATACCAGTCTTAAATCAATTGGTCACCCACTTTTTTGCTCAACCAAACTGCTCCCCATCCATTATGGAAAGGATTATAGTAAAATGGAAAAGAGTATGGACAGTTATTTTGTGCCTTCAGGGGATTATATTGATAGCGTAAAGACAAAGATCATGGGTAATGTAGGGAATTTTTATTTCTATTATCATGACGACTTTTCCGGCGAGCCGAAAAACCATAAATCAAAATGCAAGTTTCCTGACAGAGGTATCAGGTTGATTGATAATAAAAGAGTATCGCAATTCTGGAATAGCGATTTTATTGACCTGTTTGGAATAGAATGTGATTAAAAACTTATTAATTGTTGCGCAGTACTCCATGGCGTACTGCGTAACAATTTTGCTTATCCCTGCTGCTGATAAACCCTGGCAAAATCTTCAGCAAATGCGATAAAATTGCGACTGCCTGAAACCTCTTTTGCGTGTTGGGCGTAATGGGCTGCCAGCAACCCCTCTCTGATTGCAATGCCCATATCTACAATATAATGCTGCGCTGCATCTTTTGAAAAGCCGTTTTGTAGTAGCCCCTGTAATAACTGTTCATCCGTAAATGGGACCCAGGTAAGCTCCGGCTTCCCAATAGCAGCGCCCAGGATCTGCGCTATCTGCCTGCCATTTAGGGTATCACTGATTATATACTGTACTTTTTTGCCTGTGAATGAAAGCGTGGAAAAAGCTTTTGCGGCCGCATCAGCTATGTCTTCCGGGTGCGATAGTACCATATTTACTTCCTCGCCATAATTGTTCCCAATAATACCCTGGTGCCTGATCAGCCCCATACTGCCATAGAAATTGGTATAAAAACCACCGGGGCGAAGGTGTAGGATATTTAGTGATGGCAGCTCATCGAGAAAGGTTTCCAGGTTCTGGTAATTAACAAGCGGCGACTGGCCTGCCAGGGGGGAGCCGGAACTGCTTAAGTTGACTACGTATGAAATACCTGCTTCCTGTATAGCGCGTGCATAATTTTTACCTGCCGTAATAGTAAAGGCCTTGTAATCCGGAGTACTAAAATTGGGCGGTATCATCAGGTATACGGCATCGCTACCCTCAAATGATCGTTTTACAAATTCGTACTCTTCTATTGAACCGATTAGAGGAGTTGCCTGTAATTTTCTGATTGCTGCCGCTTTATTAGCATCGGAACTGATAACCTGTACTTCATGGCCTTGTGCTACCAGCTTTTCTGTTAAGGGGCGACTGATATTCCCCAACGAACCTGTGATGGTGATCTTCATTGTTATACTTGTTTAAAATTATTGCACAAATCTAAAAGGTTACTTACTTTTATACAAGTACTTACCCTAAAGTGTGTATACTATGACATTGATAAAAGACGCATCCTCCATTCAGGAAAATAAAAGCCAGGCATTTGTAGCCTGCCCGGTAACATTTGTTATGGAAAAGATCGGCGGGTATTGGAAGCCGATCATTTTATTCAGCCTGTTATCAGGAGTGAAGCGATACAGTGAATTAAAAAAATCAATTCCCTCCATTACAGAAAAAGTACTGATTCAACAATTAAAACAACTGGAAGCAGATGGGTTGTTGATAAGAAGATCAAAACCTGTAGTGCCGCCTTATGTTACGTATGAATTGTCTAAATCAGGTAAGGCACTGCGGCCCGTATTGTATGCTATGGCAGAATGGGCAGTGGGGAACAGTGGTAAGTTATCGAAGACATTTTCAAAGCAAATGAAGGATTTTCCAGTTGAATAAGGCCGGTCGTGAATAATTGATAAGAGGTTGTATATGGGGAAAAAAAAGAATGATGCCCTGTGAAGAAGTTGTTGCAACATTGTCGTGCCTGGTTAACGGGTGAATATCTTTGATCTATTGGTGTAAATATTTTATATTGTTAATCAGACATTTATAGCCTCGCTTAGTGGTACCCATCCCGGTTTTCTGCAATATATTTCACCTGTTTTCGTTTAATGGAAACCATTGTCGGACGCTGCGTGGAAGGGCTGTCTACGGAAAGGTTGCATCACTAAGATATTTTTAAGTGAGGTAATGTTTTTGTTAATAGGTGTGAAAATGACATTTAATTTGTAATTTGCGCACTCTAATCATATTATCACTCCGATTGCAGGATGTATCCGAATTGCCAGATGGATCATTAACTTTTAACCTGCAAAAAAATCCGATCTTATTTTTTATGCGTAAGTTATTTTTATTTATTACTGTTTTATCCTGCACAACAGTTTTTGCACAACCCAAAACTTATTCAACAGCCAATGCGCATTCGCACAATGATTATCAACAGGGAACGCCCTTGCTTTCTGCTTACTCGCTGCAGTTTGGCAGTGTTGAAGCGGATGTAATGTTGGCTGGTGATGAAATACTGGTAGCTCACACCGAGCGTGATTTTGATCAACATCGTACATTGGAAGATCTGTATCTGAAGCCTATTCAGGGTTTTATCCAGGCCAACAAAGGACATGTATACGCTGATGAATCGCGTAAATTGATCCTGATGCTGGACATTAAAAGCGAAGCCATTCCTGTTATCAATAAATTAATTGACATTTTACAAAAATATCCTGAGCTTACCCGCACTCCATCTTTCAAAATAATGATCAGCGGAAACAAACCCTCTTCAGATACTTATATTTCTTATCCTTCCTTCCTGGTATTCGATGGTTTGTTAAGCTCTAAGTACAAAAAGGAGGCACTCGCCCGCATCGCTATGCTCAGTGACAACTTTATCAATTATTCAAAATGGAATGGCACCGGTGCTATCCCTCCTAAAGATGCAGAGCGTCTGAAAAACAATATTATCAAAGCGCATAGCTTAGGCAAAGAAGTTCGTTTGTGGAATGTGCCTGATTTTGATGATGCCTGGAAACAAGTGATAGAGCTGGGTGTTGATTATATTGATTCTGACAGTATCAAAGCCCTGGCACAGTTCCTGAAAAAACAGCAGCAACTGTCACAGAAGTAAAATAGAAAAGAATAAGACCTGTAAGGTGCATCATCTGAGCTTGCATAATTAGTGAGTTCATTTGTACCTTACAGGTCTTGTTCTTTTTGTATCTTATGACCTGTAAGGTCTGCCTTTTGAGCTTGCTGAATCAGGATGATGAACAGACCTGACAGGTCTGGTTTAAATTGAAGGTAGCCAGACCTGTCAGAGCCTGCCCCGCTTTGCGGGGTTCAAGACATCAGGCTGAGAGTGCGCGACCCAATGATGAACCTTACAGATTCTTATTCTTTTTATCTGAACTCGTAGCCCAAACCCATAACCTGGGTTAACAACGTGGCGGGTGCATCAGTGGCGGTACATCTACCTTCCACTACAGGCGCAATAGGCGAATGCACAGCAAGGTATTCTTCAATTACCTTGTGCATGGTGTAACCAAGCAATTGCGGCTGATTAACGCCTTGCATCCGGCAAAGGGTAGTATCGGGATCGCCTTCCCGTTCGCAGGCAACAAAACTGTATTCCCGGTCCAGATCAACTGGTTCGCCACCCACTTTAATATAATTGACCCGTTTGCCGGCCGTATTGCCCAACGTAAAATTCACCTCCATTCCTTTGAATCTGATTACCCAACCGCCTAAGCGTTTAGCCGGGTCCCGGGCAAAAGTATTTTCCAATTCGATCTCCAGCCAGTTCCATAATTGTTTACCGGTAACAGACCCTTTTTTGGCTTCACTATCAACCGGCAGCATACTCCATAAGTAATCAACAGTAATGTCGGCTGTACCTGTAGCCGGGTCGGGCACCAGGGGCGGACAAAACCGGAAGCCATTGCTAAGGGCTATATCCGGTTTGAATTTCCACATGATGGCATCAGTGATGAAATTGTCCATCGGCGTTTCAATCACGTAATACCTGATCAAAGGGTTCTTTGTTTTTCCAATCACCCGGCTTAGTTCTTTTTTATAGGGCTCATTGGCTTTGTTGATCAGCCGTTTCATTTCCTCATCTTCCCTGTAGGTAGCAGGATCAACATCCAGTAATTGATAGGTCTGATCTTTTATAATGCCATTCTCCATAACAATATCCAGTTTTGCAATGAACGACCCAAAGGCCCCTGGTTCTGTTACTTTTGCATAAGCGCCCTGTACCGGTTTTCTCAATCGCTCATGGGTGTCGGCGCCCAGAATATAATCAACCCCTTTTACCTGTTCCATATTGGATAAACCGAACTGCTGGGCTAACCCCATATGGGTTACCAGGAATACCAATTGGCACTTTTCGTATTCCCTTAAAATTTTAATATACTTGGCAACATTGCTTTCGGGCGGCGTAAATTTTATACCATCACAATAGGCGGGGGATTGCCGTTTTGGCGTTAGCGGATCATTATACCCAATGAACCCGATCTTGACACCTGCCATATGTTTTACGTAATAGGGGGGAAAGATCAGATCGCCTTTCATGTCGTCCTGCGTGTCGTGGTACATATTGGCGCACACCTTTAACGCATCATAGCCAAACATATCCTGCATTAGCATTTCTTTGCCATATACCACTTCCCAGTTGCCGGGCAGCATTATGTCATAACCAATATTATTCATTAAAGGCACTATGGCTTTGCCCTCGCTTAATGCCGCAATTCCGCTGCCCTGGAAGCAGTCGCCCCCGTCGATCACCAGGGTATTGGCCGCATTATGATTGCGTAAAGTGTTGATCATTGTTTTAAGGCTGGCCAGTCCGCCCCTTTTTTTATAGACAGGTTTACCATTCTCTATAAAAAATTCATCATGCTGGTAAAGTTGAGAATGAATATCAGCTGTGTGCAGCAAGGTGATCAGGGAAGCTTTGCCATCGCGTACGGCTTTGTTTTGCTTCATGCTGTTCGATTTGTAAGTAGCTTCTTCATCATACAGGGCAGCTGCAGCCAGTGGGGTAGTAACCAGTCCGCCCCCAATGCCCAGGCTTAACCCCAGTCGCCCGGCTTTCTTAATAAAATCCCGGCGGCTGTTTTCTGATAATTCAATATGCAATTCTTTTTCTGCCTGACTTATGGGATCTGTATGGCATACAGCGCAGCTGCATAGGGGTGAGTGATTCACAGACATAACAATCGTTATTAAGTAATAGTTTTTGTTTTACCGAAACAGGCTAATTTACTGGGTTTCCTGATAAAAAAATGTTATGCGTGTGAGCTTAACACAATAAGTCACAAAATACCCCCTCTTTAGTCACATCTACACAGCCTGGATTTTGGTAACTTGGGGTAAGTTTGCCTTGTCAATACGAAAAACATCATTAACTAATAAAAAACTAAAAAAATGGAAACTACCGGCGCAACAAAAATTACGGTTGAAACAGTTGTAAATGCTCCTGTTGAAAAAGTTTGGAACTACTGGTCATTACCAGAACACATTACAAAATGGTGCGCTGCTTCTGACGACTGGCATGCGCCTAAAGCTGAAAATGACTTAAAAATAGGCGGAAAATTCTCTACCAGAATGGAAGCCAAAGATGGCAGCTTCGCTTTTGATTTTGGTGGAGTATATGATGATGTAAAGAAAAATGAGCTGATTGAATATACAATGGGCGATGGCCGTAAAGTGGAAGTGCATTTCACTGCAAATGGGAACGAGACCAAAGTTGTTGAAACATTTGATGCAGAGAACACCCATTCACTTGAAATGCAACAAGGCGGCTGGCAGGCGATCCTGGAGAATTTTAGAAAATATACTGAGACTAATTAAGTGATATTCGTTTTTATATTAGCCCTGCAGTAATGTGGGGCTTTTTTTCTGCCCACCAAAAAAGTACAAACTATCCTTTCTTAGTACAGGCTGTAACTAAATTCATTACAAACGCTATGTGACAAAGTACAATTTATGCATACTGTCATCCAGTACCTTCCTCATTTATAAAGGTTTTTTTGTTTCCTGTTGTTGTTTTGTACAATACAAATTTAATTTTGAATACTAAGTACGTTAGTTGCTATATGCTAAAATAGTTAGTAATCGTAGTAGCTTTGAAAGTGCAAGGCACTACTATGTATTTAAATTGCAGAACATATTTCAGCTTACGATATGGCACTTATTCTACGGAAGAACTGGTTAATACCGCAGCAGATCATGGCATTCAGGTACTGGCTTTAACTAACATCAATTGTACCTGTGATAGCTGGGATTTTGTGAATTTCTGCCAGCAAAAAGACATTAAACCGGTTGCTGGTGTAGAAATAAGGAATGAAGATACCCTGCTTTATATTTTGTTGGCCCGGAATAACCAGGGGTTTGCAGCCATCAATGAGTTTTTATCATACCACTTACAACATAAAAAAAACTTTCCTGACCATGCAGCTACCTGGTTTCAAAACAACCACGATGTGTATACTATTTATCCCTATGATAGAAAGGCTGCCGGTGATCTGTTGCCTGACGAATATATTGGCATACTGGCATCAGAATTAAATAAATTGTTCGGGACCGACTGGAAGAAGTATGAGCACAAGCTGGTGGTTCGGCAACCCGTAACTTTTCAAAATAAGCAATACTTCAATTTGCACCGCCTGCTACGGGCCATACACAAGAATACGTTGCTTTCCAAATTGCCTGTTGGCGCGCAGGCATCACCTGATGAAACCTTTGTATCACCGGCTGCCTTGCTTGAACAGTTCAGGCAATTTCCGGCTATTGTGACCAATACTTACAAGTTGTTAGATAGCTGCCAGATCGAGATGGATTTCAAGGTGGATAAAAATAAAAAATGCTTTAGCGCAACTGTCGAAGATGACCGGGTATTATTGGAAAAGCTGGCTACCGAAGGGTTGATTGCCCGTTATGGAAGTAAGAACAAAGTAGCATACGAAAGATTACAAAAGGAATTAAGGATCATAAACGACCTGGGGTTTAATTCTTATTTCCTGATCAACTGGGATATGATCCGATATGCCCAGTCGCGCGGATTTTATTACGTAGGGCGGGGAAGTGGCGCCAATTCAATTGTAGCGTATTGTCTGCGTATTACTGATGTAGATCCCATTGAATTGAATCTTTATTTTGAACGCTTTTTGAATCCCGAGCGCACTTCCCCGCCCGACTTTGATATTGACTTCAGCTGGACAGACCGGGATGATATCATGGATTATATTTTTAAACGGTATGGCCGTAAGCATGTGGCCTTATTGGGGGCATACACTACATTTCAGCATGATGCCATTATTATGGAACTGGGTAAAGTGTTTGGATTACCTGTTGAGGAAATAAAAAGCCTGCAACGTGCTACACAGCCTACGGATAAAATACAGCGGCTCATCATGCAATATGGTCAACTGATGAAAAATTTTCCCAACAATATTTCCATTCATCCCTGTGGCATGCTGGTGACCGAAAAACCTATTTATGAATATGCTGCTTTGTTTATGCCGCCTAAAGGGTTTGCCACTACCCAAATGGACATGTTCGTTGCTGAGAATATTGGCATCAACAAATTTGATGTACTGAGTCAACGCGGGCTGGGGCATATAAAGGAAAGCCTGCGACTGATAAAAGCCAACAAGGGGATCGATGTGAATATTCACGACTTCCACAACTTCAGGCACAATGCCGCCATCAAAGATCAAATTCGGGAAGCACAAACCATTGGTTGTTTTTATATAGAATCGCCTGCTATGCGGCAACTGCTGAAAAAGCTCCGGTGCGATGATTATATAACGCTGGTAGCAGCTAGCTCTATCATCAGACCGGGTGTGTCGCAGTCGGGCATGATGCGGGAGTATATAACCCGGTTCCATAACCGGGATAAGATCGTATACCTGCATCCGCTTTTTGAAGAACATATGAAGGAAACGTTTGGCGTGATGGTCTTTCAGGAAGATGTGATAAAGATCGCGCATTATTTTGCCGGTTTATCGCTGGGGGAAGCGGATATCCTGCGCCGGGCCATGAGCGGTAAATACAGGTCGAGCAATAAATTCAAACATGTAAAGGATAAATACCTCTCCAACTGCCGGGAGCTGGGCCATACGGATGAGCTGGCTCTGGAAGTATGGCGGCAAATGGAAAGTTTTGCCGGCTATAGTTTTAATAAAGCCCACTCGGCCAGTTTTGCGGTGGAAAGTTATATGAGCCTGTATTTGAAAACGTTCTTCCCCAAAGAGTTTATGGTGGCCGTGATCAATAATTTCGGCGGCTTTTATTCAACCGAGCTGTATTTTATTGAATTGATGAAGGCCGGAGGCAATATTCATGCCCCCTGTATAAACAACAGCGAAATATACACCAGTATTAAAGGAAATGAAGTGTATACCGGTTTTGTTCATATTAAGGCCTTGCAGGAAAATTCCATGCAACAGATCATGGAAGAACGGAAAACGGGCGGCGTTTTTCTGCATCTGCAGGATTTTATTGAACGCACTGGTATTGGGCTTGAACAACTTAATATCCTGGTGAGTGTGGGTGCCTTACGCTTTACCGGTAAAACAAAAAAGCAATTGTTATGGGAGGCCAACTTTCTGCAAAAAAGGAATAAGGCCCATATCCCGGTAAGCGAATCTTTGTTTGAGGAAAAACCGGTGGAGTTCAGTTTGCCTGTACTAACAGATGATGCGGTGGATGATCTGTACGATCAGAAAGAGATCCTTGGTTTTACTTTATCAAATCCGTTTGCCATGGTTGATGAAGAAACCGATAATTATATACCGGCCCGGGAAATAAGCAGTCATTTGCATAAAGTGATTACGGTACTGGTTTATTTTATTGCCAGCAAACATGTGCAAACAAAAAATAACGACATCATGTTCTTTGGGACTTTTATTGACAAAGACCTTGATTGGGTAGATACCGTTCATTTTCCTGACATGGCCCGCAATTACCCACTGCACAGCGGTGGGTTTTATAAACTGACCGGCCGGGTGGTGGAAGATTTTGGCGTGTGCAGTATTGAAGCGCGCAAAATGGTAAAGGTGGGATTAAAAAAACGCAGTTACGATACTATAAAATAACAACGATGTTATTATCAAAGGACAGACATATAGCCCATTTTGACCTGGATGCTTTTTTTGTATCGGTTGAAACATTAAGGAACCCGAAGTTTCGCGGCAAACCCCTGTTGGTTGGTGGCGGCAGCGACCGGGGCGTGGTAGCTGCCTGTAGCTATGAAGCGCGAAAATTTGGCATCCATAGTGCCATGCCCATGAAAATTGCCCGCCGGTTATGTCCCGAAGCCATTATTATAAAAAGTGATTTTGAAGCCTATAGTAAATATTCCCGGCTGGTAACAGATGTTATAAAAGATTCGGTGCCTGTTTTTGAAAAGGCGAGTATCGATGAGTTCTATATAGATCTTACCGGAATGGATAAGTTTTTCGGGTGCCTGCAGTTTACCGACCAGTTAAAGAAAAAGATCAATAAGGAAAGCGGATTGCCGATCTCCTGGGGACTTGCTTCCAACAAACTCATCAGCAAGGTGGCCACCAATGAAGTAAAACCCAATGGACAACTGGAAATACCTTTTGGAAATGAAAAGACGTTTCTGGCGCCGCTCAGTATTATTAAAATACCAGGCATTGGCAAGGAAACCGGTTACAAGCTGTTAAAAATGGGGGTACAAACAGTGAAGGTATTAAGTGAGATACCCATGGAAATGATGGAAAATCTGCTGGGTAAATCAGGTATCGATCTCTGGCGTAAGGCAAATGGCATCGATGAAACGCCGGTTCTGCCTTATCATGAGCAAAAATCCATTTCAACGGAAAGTACCTTTCAAACAGACACCATCGATACTAATTTTCTGCATAGCCAGCTGGTACGAATGACCGAGGAAATTGCCTTTCAGTTACGGCAGCAAAACAAACTGACCGGCTGCGTGACCGTTAAAGTGCGCTACTCGAATTTTGAAACATTTACCAAACAAATTACCATCTCCTATACCAATGCCGACCATGTATTGCTACAAACAGCGAAGGAATTGTTCAATAAGTTATACGAACGGCGATTACTCATCAGGTTATTGGGTATCAGGTTCACCCACCTCATCCCGGGGAATTACCAGATAAGTTTATTTGAGGATACCCAGGAAATGATCAAGCTGTATCAGGCTATCGATAGTGTAAAAAAACGCTTTGGAGAAAAAACGCTTATCCGGGCCGTTGGGGTGGGCGTATAAACGAAAATTGTTCCTTACTGCCTGGATTTTAAGTGCAAATACTTAGCGAATAATAGAAAACTATTCATTTTTTGTCTTTCTGAGAAAACCTTTTGTCGAACTCTCCACTTTGGTGTATTAGTTATATCGGGTATGTCTCACCCTTTTGAGTAGGGTACCCCTGGGAAAAGCATAACGATCTGTGAAGCATGAAATTTTGAAAAAAATTGAATGATGTAACTATGAAAAAAGAAATCCCTATCACTATCGCCGTAGTAGATGACAATGCCTTCATTCGGGAAAGTGTGAAGTTTCGACTTAAAACATTGGGATACAATGTGGTAATGGAAGCAGAGAATGGGCAACAGTTCCTTGATAAATTACAGGAGAGCAATACTCCAGACATTTGTGTACTGGATATCAATATGCCAGTAATGAATGGACTGGAAACCACGGTTCATTTAAAGAAGGAATGGCCGGCTATGAAGATCATCTTCTTTTCAATGGAAGACAGCAATCTATACATTAAGAAGGGAATGCAATTGGGAGCCGATGGATTTGTTGCGAAAGATGCACCCTTTGCAGATTTAAATAATATGTTGTTGTCAGTTATAAACCGGGTGCAAGTGGCCTAAAACTTGATTGCTTTTTAACGAAAACGCACATTCCATTAAACCAAATAACAAACAGCCCCGAATGCTACATCGGGGCTTGTTTATTTTAGCCAGTTTCTAATCTATTTGAGTGTCCTGAGCAGGACCGAACGTTAAAAGATTCGAGCGGTTGTTTGCCGTTTGATTAACGGGCCTGAGCGTAGCGAAGGGCCCGTTTGCCGTTTGCCGTTTGCCGTTTGCCGTTTGCCGTTTGCCGTTTGCCGTTTGCCGTTCTAGTATCTACCATCTTTTTTATCCATTGAACGGCCAACGCCATAACCAACGCCACCACCCAGTACACCACCTGCGGCTGCACCTAATGCCCGGTTCTTTTTAATAAGTATGGCTCCTGCTGCTGCGCCAACACCGGCACCAATGGCTGTTCCCTTGGCGGCTTTACTCCAGCCTTTCTTTTTAGTTTTAGCTGGTTCCTGGGCTACAGGCTCTGTATTGTTAACTGTAGTATAGTGTTTGTGCACTACAACTGTTGGTGGAGTTGCAGTGGTTGCTTTCGTTTGCATTTTAATAGAATCCTCGTGTTGCTGTTGTTTCCAGTCTTTATACTCATTATATTCTGATTGAGAGATCGAGTTTGGTGTTACCGGAATGCTCCCAGACTCCAGTTTGTTATCGTTGTTCTTACAGGACGATATCAACATGGCTGCACTTACTACTACTGCTGTGGTTGTGTAAAATATCCGTTTCATACGCTTTGATTTTAAGGTTATTGAATTAGCGATCATTTGATCACCAGGCAACATACTTGAAAAAGCGTGCCATAAAATCAGTAAAATGTTAAAGGATGTGGTAAAAGGCGCAGGAAGCTCTCATTATCAATAAAATATACATAATTCACATTAACATAAAGAAAATTTAAAGGCTTTTGGTAAGAAGTCTTGTTAAGGAATTTCAAAGATTTGTGGTTTTTACTATCCTTTGTAAACCTTTCAGCTAAACTATTTTGCATTATAAAATGGAGAGTATCAATAGCTTGATCAATTAACTTAGGTCATGCCTCTTCGTTATAATAAATTAGCGACCGTATTTTCACTGTTGTTGTTGAACGATAGCTAATTAAGTGCCGCACAATTCCGGGAACGTTTGCGTAAAAAAATCTCTTTGCAGGCCTGTATGATAATTCACTTCTTTTTAACTTTCCTATAGTTTATTAATTACCCATTCCCCAGTTTTTTTCTACAATTACCCAGTTAGTTTTTTATCCGTCCCAATTACCCGATCCCGTTATTGCTAATAGCGATCAATTGCTTATTGTTCCGCTGGAAACCCTCCTCCTGCGTGATGAGCATACCATCCGCTATATAGCTTTCAACCTGTTTCACCCGAAATGGTGTAGCCATCTGTACATGGTTTTAAGATAAACCATGCAGTACTCTTATTGCCTTAACGATTGTCTTTTATACTTTAATTAAAGCTTGTTTTATGAAAAAAATGTTATTATCATTTCTAACCTTATTCTCTGTGTATCTGGGTGCCTATGCCCAGGACCTGTATGTTTCACCTTCGGGGAGTGCTTCCAATTCAGGCACTTCCATTTCATCGCCAACTACCCTGGCGAACGCTATTGCCACCATTACGGCGGGTAGTACTATTTATATGCGGGGTGGTACTTATAACTTAACAGCCACGGTATTGATTGCTGAATCGAACAGCGGCACTTCTTCTGCACATAAAAATATTTTTGCCTATGGAAGTGAAGTGCCTGTGATCAGTTTTGCCGGTATGGCGGTTTCCACCTCCAATCGCGGTATTATTTTAGATGGCAGCTACTGGCATTTAAAAGGGTTGATCATCGAAAGCGCTGGTGACAATGGGTTGCTGCTTTCAGGTGATAACAACACTATTGAGAGCTGTATCTTCAGAAAGAACGCCGACTCTGGGTTGCAGTTAAGCCGGTATAATACCAGTTATACCACTATTGCACAATGGCCCAGTAATAACCTGATCTTGAATTGTGAAGCATATGATAACAAAGACCCGGATAATGAAGATGCCGATGGTTTTGCTGCCAAGCTTACCTGCGGTGCCGGGAACGTTTTCCGTAATTGTGTTTCTCATAACAATATCGATGATGGCTGGGACCTTTATACAAAACCTGATACAGGGCCAATTGGCGCCATAACATTGGAAGGTTGTATTTCCCATGACAATGGTATCCTGACCGATGGCTCAACGTCTGGCAATGGCGATAAAAATGGTTTTAAGCTGGGTGGAGAAGATATTTCGGTGAACCATATTGTAAGAAGATGTATTGCATTTAACAACGGAAAACATGGTTTTACTTACAACAGGAACCTGGGCTCTATTGAAGTAACCAATAATACCGGTTATAACAATGCCGAAAGAAATTTCAATTTTGACGGAGGGACCAGTGTATTTAAAAACAACCTGTCGTTCCAAAGCGGCTCAAACGATCGCATTATTGGTACAGCCACTGCACCCAATTCCTTTCAGGGCGCAGCAGGTGGTTTTACCGTAACTGCGGCCGATTTTGTTACGGTAAGTCCAGGGGCTGCTGCAAACCCAACCTCAAATGGATTTTTAAATCTGGCATCGGGGAGTGATCTCATAAATGCCGGTGTTACTTCTACCGGTATTACTTACAATGGCAGCGCACCAGATCTGGGTGCTATTGAATCCGGAAGTACTTCCACCTCGTATTCGCTTACTACCAATGTATCACCGTCAGGTGGTGGCAGTGTAAGCCGCAGTCCGAATGCTACTACCTATGCATCGGGTACCGTGGTTACGCTTACTGCTACACCCAGCAGTGGCTATACCTTCACTGGCTGGAGTGGCGATGCTACGGGCTCTTCCACTTCGGTATCCATAACCATGAATGCCAATAAAACAGTTACTGCTAACTTTACCAATAGTACGGGTACCACATATACCCTGACCACTACGGTTAGTCCTTCAGCAGGTGGCAGCATTACCCGCAGTCCGAATGCTACCTCTTATTCTGCCGGTACTGTGGTTACATTGACTGCAACCCCGGCTTCGGGTTATGTTTTCAGTAGTTGGAGCGGTGGCGCCAGTGGTACCAATGCAACTACCACCGTAACCATGAATGCCAATACCAGTGTTACGGCCAACTTTACAACCAGTGGCGGCGGTACTGGTACAACCTTGCGTATTGATGATAAATCAGGTACAGGTACCGGTTATTGCAGCGCCAATGGTTCCAGACAAAATACCTATACAGGCGCCGATGGCGGTTATTACATAAACCTGAGCAATTCGAGCGGTCAGGGTATTACCTGGGCAGTGAGCGCCGGAGCGGCTGGTACCTACAACCTCGTTTGGCGCTATGCCAATGCGGGCTCACAAAGCGCTACAACGGCCCGGGTGCTGGTGAATGGGGTGCAGGTGAATGCGGCAGTTTCCTTCCCGAAAACGGCTACCTGGAGCACCTGGACCACCACCGCTCAAATACCGGTTACCCTGGTGGCAGGGGCAAACAAGATCAGGCTGGAAACAACCGTTTCTTCTGAATTTGCCAATATAGACTGGATAGAGATCACCGGTACCAACCCTACCGAAGCCTCCTGCAGCGCTGCTACCGGCAGCCGCATGACCACACAAGGTGATGAGCCTGCGCTGTTGATTGAGGAAGCGCCGATTGTTGTTCCCAATCCAACAACAGGGATGTCAACCGTACGGTTTGCCCTGGCGAGTCAGCAAAAAGTGATCGTGAATCTGTATGCAGCAGATGGCAGACTGGTATCTACGCTCGCGAATCGGGTGTTCGCAGCTGGTACACATGCTGTGCCTGTTGATTATAAAGGATTGCAGAAGGGCGTTTACTTTATTTCTATAAACTATAACGGTAAACAAAGGCTTCTCCAGAATATTCTTTCCAGATAAACAACCAACAGGGCTGTTCCGTCCCGGCTCAGCCGGGAGGGCGGCCCTTCCTTATTCTTAATTGATCAAAAACAACTTGTATGAAAAGCAAAATATTTACACTGCTGTGTGTATTGATGACGTTCTTTTCGTTGTCGTATGCCCAGGACCAATGTGCGCCAGTAGGCTGGTGTACACAAAATGGCGGCACCACCGGTGGGGGTAATGCAACGCCTGTAACCGTATCTAATATCAGTGACCTCACTTCCCGGGCCAATGGTTCGGGTTCAAGGGTTATATATGTAAGCGGCACTATGGGCTCAGGTGTTAGTACCCGCGTAAAAGTGGCTGCCAATACAACCATCATAGGTTTGCCCGGCGCCAAATTGTATGGTGGCTTTGATATAAAGGCCAGCAATGTGATCATCCGGAATATGATCGTGCAGGGACCTGGGTCAGTGGATGTAGACGGGGTGGATTGTATTACGATCGATGGATCATCTACTAATAACGTATGGATTGACCACTGTGATATCTATGATGGGCAGGACGGTGACATGGACATTACTAATGGCGCCAGTTATGTTACGGTCTCCTGGACTAAATTCCATTATACGTCTGCTTCACAAAATCACCAGTATTGTAATTTGATCGGTAATTCAGATAGTAAAACATCTGATCGTGGCCGGCTGAAAGTAACGATGGTATACAACTGGTGGACCTCAGGTACGGTGGAGCGCATGCCTCGCGTTCGTTTTGGCCAGGTACATGTGGTGAACAATTTATTCGACAGTCCGCAGACAAATTATTGCGTACGTGCCGGTGTGGAAGCCGATATCCTGGTGGAGAGCAATTATTTTGATGGCGTAAATGATCCTATCGATCTGTATGAGAATAATTTTACTGCTGTTACATCCCGGAATAACGTATATAACAATACTACCGGCAACACAGCTGGCAGTGGTACGAGTTTTACACCTTCTTATTCCATGAGTATAGCGCCGGCTGCCAATGTGAAAGCGCTGGTAAGTAATGCCACTTGCGGGGCAGGGGCCACTTTACCATCGCCCACCCAATGTGGTTGTGGTACCAGTACTTCGTATGTATTGACCACTTCTGCTAATCCTTCTGCTGGTGGATCTATTTCCCGTAGTCCGAACGCCAGTTCTTATTCACCAGGTACCATGGTTACTTTGACTGCAACCCCGGCATCGGGTTATACCTTCACAGGTTGGAGTGGCGGTGCCAGCGGTACCAATACTACTACCACTGTTACTATGAATGCAAACACCAGCGTTACTGCTAACTTTACCAATAGTACGGGTACTACCTATACGTTGACGACCACAGCGAATCCATCTGCCGGCGGTTCAATTACCCGCAGCCCGAATGCCACTTCTTATGCAGCCGGTACTGTGGTTACATTGACCGCAACCCCGGCTTCGGGTTATGTTTTCAGTAGTTGGAGCGGTGGCGCCAGTGGTACCAATGCAACTACCACCGTAACCATGAATGCCAATACCAGTGTTACGGCCAACTTTACAACCAGTGGCGGCGGTACTGGTACTACCTTGCGTATTGATGATAAATCAGGTACAGGTACCGGTTATTGCAGCGCCAATGGTTCCAGACAAAATACCTATACAGGCGCCGATGGCGGCTATTACATAAACCTGAGCAATTCGAGCGGTCAGGGTATTACCTGGGCAGTGAGCGCCGGAGCGGCTGGTACCTACAACCTCGTTTGGCGCTATGCCAATGCGGGTTCGCAAAGCGCTACAACGGCCAGGGTGCTGGTAAATGGGGTGCAGGTGAATGCGGCAGTTTCCTTCCCGAAGACCGCTACCTGGAGCACCTGGACCACCACGGCTCAAATACCGGTAACCCTGGTGGCAGGGGCAAACAAGATCAGATTGGAAACAACTGTTGCTTCAGAGTTTGCCAATATAGACTGGATAGAAATTACAGGGACCAACCCAACTGAAGCATTCTGTAGTGCAGCTACGGGAGCTAGAATGGAAAATGAAACACCAATCACGAGTGTTGACCCCGCAGCCGTTAAACCAATGGTGCTGCCCAATCCATCAACCGGCTTGTCGACCCTGCGGTTCGGGGTTGCTGCGTTTGAAAAAGTGATGGTGAACCTGTATGCAACTGATGGCCGGTTAATAAAAACATTGACCAATAAAACCTATGCACCCGGTACCTATACATTACCCGTAGATTATACCGGCTTACAAAAAGGTGTTTATTTCATTATCATACATAACGGCAATAAGAAAACTGTTCTCCGGAATACATTCATGCACTGACTATAAGCCGGTTTTTTGCAAAAGAGAGCCTCCCGATCTGATCGGGAGGCTCTTCTTTATTGTTGCAACTATCACCAGTTATTGGTCAACCTTTGCTATTTTCCGCCGTACGATGCCGGAGTATATGTATCTATCGTCCTTGCTTTTTGCTTTGAGATCCTCCGGCCGCGGAAGAACAGGTACAGGTTAAAGAATAACATAATGCCCAAATAGATGCTAAACCCGCCGATCTTGGTACTTAATATTTCCAGCATGGTTTGGCTGTCGGTAATGTTGCGGGTGATTTCCATTATTATTAATGCAAATCCCAGGTTAAGCAAATAGAAACCCGTCTCAAAAAGTTTGTTGGTAGAAAACGCAATGTCAGTTTTACCATTGAAGATGTCCTGCATAAATATCTTGCTGTTTTTAAAAAGAATGTGCGCTACGTACCAGGTTAAAAAAATTACTATGGGCAGGTAAATTGTATAAGCGACAAATGTCAGGGACGTGTTCATAAAATTATATTTTTATTGTTAGTGTTCGTGTTCTCATGACGGTGGCTAATGAACAGGAGGATAGCCATATTGCAAAAATGTATTATGGCAAGAATGCACATTATTTTGCCGGTCATGGTACAAATGCTGCTGACTACTTCTGTCCACGTATGCACCGGTTTCCAAAACCGAATGGTGATGGTGACATAGCCAAGATTCAATAGATAGTAGCCGGTCAGCAGCGTTCGGTTTATGAACAGGGTAAGCTTTTCCTCTCCATGCAGCAGGTTCAGTATATAGCCTTTCCCATTTCGGTAAAAGATCAATCCCACGTGAACTGTTATAAACCAGGTTAGTAGCAGATATATGATGTACGACAGCGTGTTCATAAAAGCAGTTTTAATACTTGACTGCGCTTTGACATGACAAAAGTATTGAAATGTTTCAAACTTTCAATACTTTCTGAAAGTATTTATTTTTTGGTGATATACCACTTGTTGAACAGGTGAGGATCAAATCAAAATCATGGGAAAATAGCTTGCATATCCCTGGACAGCCAGTTTACAGATCCTGGTATACTGGTGGGGAAATAGGAGGGGAGTGAGCTTAAATGGTCGGGATATTGCCTTGGAGTGCTCTAAGGATGCTCTAAGGATGCTCTGGGGATGCTCTGGAGATGCTCTAAGGACTCTAGTCTGTATGACCACTCTTAGACAACTATCAGACAACTATCAGACAACTATCAGACAACTATCAGACAACTTCCTGGCCATTCCCAGACAACTCCCCTAACACTCTACTACAACCTGACTCCGGTGGGGGTAAATAAAAAGAGGATACACCATGGGTGTATCCTCTTTTTAGGTAAAGGAGCGTATTTTATTAATTAAGCTACGGAAGCTCCGGTAAATTCATGGTGTTCGGCTGCAGTGAGTGGGAACAGGTACCAGCAAATGCCCAGTAAAAAGCAGGCATATTCCTCATTGCTGTATTTGTTGGTCGACAGTGAAGCAAAGGAAGGAGCCTCAGTCATGTCACAAACAGCCAACGGCATCGTTACTGAATGTTCATATACTATCAGGTGCGAGTTGTTTTGCAACGTGTAGTAATATTTCTTTCCTTCAATTTCTATGATCCCGGTACCATGGACCTTATCTATACCCAGTCTGCCAATTTCAACGCCATATTCATTTTTCAGAATAGTTTTGTTGTGCCATAATCCAGTTTTGTCAATAAAAAAGAGCCGGTGATTTTCTTCGCTACTAATTCGTACTGTTTGTTGGTCCAGGTTATACTTAATTACCAGTTTAGTATTATCGCCTTCTGTTAATTGATATTTTCTAATATAAACAGACGGCTGATTAACATACACCCATTTCATAATGCGACAATTAGCGGGTTAAGAAATTATTAGGAACCTCCCGTCAAAAATATACCTGTTCATACATAGTAAAATGGGTTGTGGATTATTTATATGGCTTTGTGGAAAAAACGTGCATGTTTTTGATAAATGTCAACCATTTAATTGGCTTACACGTTAAATGATATTAACTCTATATTATCTTATTGTTAACTGATGTTTTTTGTTATAAAAATTAGTATAAGTGTAGTCAGGTTACAATTTTGATACAGTCCCTGATCCGGAAACGTGTGTAGTAACGGCAGGCGACCCTTTATATAAAATGCTGCCGCTGCCCGAGATGCTTGCATCTAATGTTTGGGTGGCAAACAATTGAATATTGCCCGATCCTTTGATGCTGGCCCGCGCATCTTTTACCATTAAACCTGATGCATTCAATAATGCGCTTCCGCTTATCCGAAGATTGTTCGTATTGGCATTGCCGCTGTTAACGGTTATGATGCCTGAGCCATCGATATCGGCATTTACTTCTGTGGTGGTTACATTGTTAACCTTGATGTTGCCGGAGCCTTTTACGTGTAAACCCAGGTTGGCAGGTGTTATCAGGTTGGGTATTTCCAGGTAACCGGAACCGTCAACGGTGAAAGACCGTACATCTGGTCCATTTACAAATACGGAAATGCCATCACTGCTGCGAATTTTGGTATCGCCATGGCGGAAACGGACCTGGAGCTCGTTGTTGATAACAGCGGTCTCTATTTCCTCCAGGATGTTTTCCTGGGCCTGTATTTCTATTTTGAATGCGGAATCCTGTTTAAAATAAACTTCTGCTGGTATTTTAACATTCAATCCATCAAAGGTAGCAGTTTGCCGGCTTTCTACCACTACCGGGCCTTTCCCGGTGATCTTTTTGCACGAGGAAGAAACGATGAACAATACAATTGCACAGAGCGCTAAATGGGAATTTTTCATGGTTGTTATATTAATAATTGGGAAATGAATTGTTAAGGATTTTTGTTTGTTGTTTACCATTCTACTTTATAGTTCAGTATCGGGATCATCCCGTTTTGATAATTGGTGATCGTTGTGCCTTTTAACAGGTCATACTTTTGATTGTAAATGTTTTTCCGGTTTATTACATTTTGAATATCGAGTGAAAGCGTACTGGTAAGGCATTGGCGGTTCCATTTCAGACTAATGCGGCAGTCGGGACGGAAGTAAGCCTGGTTTTGCAAACTGAATGCTTCCTTTTCTTTATAAATAGTATAACCTTCCTGTTGTGATGCTGGCAGGTCGATGGGCGTGGTGCGATAGCCGCCGGCATAAATGATCTTACAATTTATACCCAATACCTTTCGTTGACCCGATAAGGGAAATTCCTTTCCTGCCACCGTATTGAAAAGATAATTGCCATTATAGCGGGTATTTCTTTCTATTCCATCCGCTGCGGTATATTTCGATTGATAAAAGGAGCCATTTACTGTATAATAAAGATTATTATCCAGGTATTTTTCCAGCGTTAACTCAATACCATAGTTTCTGCCTTTGCCATTATTAGTAAGCGGGTCGGTTATAAATTCGTTTTGAATATTAAGGGTAGAAAAGGTTTTATTGACGTCTACAGTTACCGGTACATCAAATAAATGCTGATAATAGATCTCTGCCTTTGCCCGCAATTTGTAACCTACTAACCGGCTATAGGAAAGTACAAAGTGATGTGCTTTAGTAAGATCAATATATTGGTTGGGCGACTGGCCATTGAGGTCCTTTGCAAAATATACTCCCAGGGGCTGTAACTGGCTATGCAAACCATATCCGAAGGCCAGGGAGCTTTTATTATCGGGATCCCATTTAACGGAAGCCCTTGGTTCGGCAGAACCCGTGTTGTTGTACAACAAAGCCAGGTAATGCATGCCCACGTTAAAGGTGAGGTTGTTATATGGTTTGTATTGCCATTGTACAAAAGCCTGCACCGTTTGTGTATTACCGCTGGTGTTGATGTTTTCGAGCAGGGGGGCATTGGGGTTTTCCTTCGATTGTTTGTAATATTTAAAAAAGATGAAATTTACATAGGCGCCTGCCCTCAGGGCATTGCTTGCATTTACCTTATGATTGAGGGTAGAAGAGACCAGGATCTTTTTAGTGATGTAATTATCCTTGTAGTTGTCTACAATGCTTTTACTGCTCTCTACATATTTCTCGTTATAAGAATTGGCGGTATAGGAAAATGCCAGTGCCGATTTCAGGGTGGTTTGATCGTCGACAGGGATAGTATGCGTGATGCCGGTAGCGCCAGTATTCGCTATGAATTTACCGGCGTACCGGTCATCCTGCATTTCCCATTTAGAACTATCGGTTTCGATATTTTGGTTGTCGGAACTCAATCCGCCAAAACCAAACACCGTAAAAATTCCTTTATTTTTTGTGGGGAGATAAATATTATACGAAAGGTCCTGAAAGTTGGTAGCGCCCTGCGACAGGTCGAGCCCCATTTTGTTTAACAACGACAGGGTAGAGTACCGGTAATTCACCAGGTAGGAGCCCTTATGCGATGCAGACAGGGGGCCTTCGGCTGCAGCATTCAGTCCCAGAAAACCCGCCTGCAGCGCATACTCGTTTTTTTCATTATTGCCTTTTCTGAGTTTCAGGTCAAAGACACCGCTTAACGCATTGCCATATTCAGCGGCAAACGCACCAGTTATAAAATCGCTGTTAGCCAGCGTTTGGGAGCTTAAAATAGAAATGCCTCCGCCGCTACCGCCTGCTTCACTAAAGTGATTGGGGTTGGGTATGTCAACACCTTCCATGCGCCATAATAAACCTGTTGGCGCATTTCCCCTGATCACGATATCATTACCGCCATCGTCGGCGCTGGCTACTCCGGCAAAACCTGTAACCATCCGTAAGGGGTCATTCACTGCTGCCGCATATTTCTGTGTTTCTTCAACGGTGAATGCACGGGCGCTTACGACGCTCATGTCATTGAGCGGCCGGTTCTTTTTACTGCCTGCAGTCACTACCACTGCTTTTTCTGCCCGCACCTTTGTTTCCATAGCAATGGTCAATACAACCTGCTTACCGGTATTAACTACAATATTACTGGCAACAGCATCGGTATAATTGATGTGAGTGATCAACAGGGTGTAGGTGCCTGCTGCCACATTGGGTATTCTGAAATTGCCCAGCGAATCGGCAATTACTTTTTTGTCAGTGCCGGTTATAACAACTGTTGCACCTGCAATAGACGTTTGTAGCAGCTGATCAGTTACAGTGCCCCTGATGTTTTGCGTTAGTTGCGCAATGGTTGTTATACAATATAGCATACCTGCCATAAGCAAGGTGATCATTTTGCTGTTGATGACCATGGGTGGTTACTTTTGCTAGTGAGACAATTCGATGAATACATACCCCTATGCTTAATTAGAAAATATTAGTAGGGAATTGGAGCAGGTTATTTAGTTTTTAGGTTATTAAGTTATTGGGTTCATAAGTTATCGCGAGCCTAACTCAATAACTCAATAACTCAATAACTCAATAACTCAATAACTCAATAACTCAATAACTTGATTTCACCACTGGCGCTCGTTATAACAAAAGGCCATTATAGAAAGCTAACCCCCGCTGTCCAGCCAATCCATCCCGTTACGTTATTGTGCCCAAGATCGTAAGTGTGATAGCTG
The DNA here is from genome assembly GCF_017742245.1 of Niastella soli. Classification (GTDB taxonomy): domain Bacteria; phylum Bacteroidota; class Bacteroidia; order Chitinophagales; family Chitinophagaceae; genus Niastella; species Niastella soli. Next base: position 196,601 of record NZ_JAGHKO010000002.1, on the reverse strand, counting down.
CTGCCTGGTATTTGGAATTTATATCCTTTTTCAGCTTCAGGCTGATCGGAGTAGTAAACAGAAAAGGCAGGTCCGCCAAATAGGGCGAGGCCGCGTGTTAATTTAACGGTAGCCAGTACCTGACATTTGCTTAACAGATTTAAATAGTTCCAGTTACCCAGGTACAGGTACTGTGTGGAAAGCTCAGGGTTTACCGTAAGCCAGTTGTTGACTTTCATTTCATGTCCAAGACCATAGCCGTAAGAAAAGATCTTATCATTGTCGCCGGCATTGATGCCTACCATTAAGATGTTGTACAATTTGGCGTTGCCCGATTTTATAGCGAGATTGACATTCAATACTTCATTAGTGCTGAGTGTGATCTTATGATATCCTTTTTTTACAATGTTTAACAGGCCAATGCTATAGCCATCTGAAGTATCGGCCATATTGATCAGACCCAATTGAAAGCCCTTTAAATGTTTTGTGTAATTAAAAATACCTGCTATCTGAACCCCTTTGGTGACACTGGTATTGATGTTTGTAATGCCTGCTAATTGCATGCCTTTTACCGATTGCTGGGTATAATTACAAATACCAGCTGTTTGAAACCCATTGAAAGTGCCCGATACATGGTTATAGATGCCAGCGGTTTGCATGCCATTAGCGTTCTTATCAGTATAGTTGAAAAGACCGCCAACCTGTGCGCCCGTAACATTATTTTTTGCGCCATTGAACAAACCGCCCAATTGTAACCCCTTTACATCGCCATTGGTTACATTGAAAAAGCCTGCGGCCTGAACACCCTGCAGGTTTCTTTTATCGATATTGAACCAGCCACCGAGTTCAAGGCCATTTACGCTGCCAGTGTATCCTCCGAAGATGTTCAACGAAAAATTACTGGTGGTGAACATATCATTTTTACCCTGCGTACTAATATTAGGCAGAACACCTGCCCGTACAGGCACGGTTATATTATAGGGGTTACTGGTTGTTGATTGTGCAAACGAAACAGACTTCAATAAAATGCATGCGCCAAGGCATACTGCAAATTTCCCATTTATCATAGAAATATTATTTGCAGTATGACAACTCAGTAAAGTTGATCCCCTATGTGACTTAGTAAAATTTATTGTTGTTAGAAGAGGCTGATGCCGGCATTCCAACCGATCCAACCTCTTACGTCATGGCTCCATAATTCAAATGTGTGATAACCCGATGAAGGGATGGGATAGTTCCAGCCTGAATATGTTTTTGATTGGTCAGAATAAAATGTGGTAAAGGAAGGACCTCCAAAGATGGAAAAGTATTTGCCAAACTTAATGTTGAATTGTACATGTAATTTGTTCATCACATTAGTGCTCTTATAGTTTCCCAGATACAGGTATTGTGAAGTGAATTCAGGATTGATACTAAACCATTTGCCAAGCGAAAATTCATGTCCCAAACCATAACCAAGAGAAAATACATTGGCAGAGTCTTCTTCTGATAATTTTTTCTGATCGAAACCCATTAACAGTATGCTGTAAAGTTTGCTGTTCCCTGTTTTAAAGGCTGCATTGAAGCGCATGGTTTCGTTGGTAGAAAAAGTTATTTTATGATAACCTTTAAATACGATGTTGACCAACCCGAGGCTATACCCATCAGATGTGTCAGCCACATTAATAAGTCCCAATTGGAACCCACGTAAATTTTTTGCGTAATTGAATAAACCAAATTGGGCGCCTTTTAGTTCCCGGGTGGCCACATTCCCAATGACCGATAACTGTACGCCTGAAACCTGTTTGTGCGCAAAGTTTATAATATTGGTGGCCTGAAAACCAGACAGGCTGTCGTAACAAACATTGTATATATTACTTAATTGAACGCCAGTGAATTTACCATACACAAAATTGGAAATATTGCTGACCTGTAATCCGGTAAATGAACCAGCTACATGGTTGTAAATGCTGCTCATTTGAACGCCGGTAGCATTACCCTTTACAAAGTTGGCAATACCTGCTGCCTGCAACCCTTTTACATCTTTACTTACATGGTTATATATGCCGGTCAGTTGAGTACCGGTTACATTCCCTTTAACAAAATTGGCTATGCCCGATGCCTGCACAATTTCCACATTGCCCAACACATGATTATGTAAGCCTGCCAGTTGCACGCCTTTGACAGACCCACCGGTAAAGTTTAATAGACCGGCTGCCTGCACATATTTCACATCTGTTTTATTGATGTTGAAGGCGCCCCCCAATTCAACTCCATTTACACCGGCTGTATAACCACCAATAACGTTCACTGAAACAGTGTTCACCACCTGGGCACTTAAATTTCCATGCGTACTTAAACCGGGCGTTAATGAAACCTGGAAGGTACGGTCGGCCATGAATTTCTTCAGGTTGATACTTTGAATATTTTGTTTGGCCGATAACAGAAATTTACCCCAGCGTGATTTTTCAACCCGGTTGATCTCTTCTTTTGTAATGGATTGTGCAGTAAGCGTATCGCCTGGGGTTTTAATTACAATGGTATCGGGTAATTCATTTTCGATAGGACTAATGGTCACTACCGGATCACTCGTTTCAACCGGCGTCATGGCGATGTTTACCTGCTGGTCGTATTTGGGTTTGATAACAACGGTAGTGTCTTCAAACAACTCGCGGCTTATTGTAAGGGTGGCCGTGCTGTACCTGCTTTTCAGTTTTATTTTGAAAAAGCCTTTCTCATCTGACATGGTAGAGACCAGGCGTTGTTTTTCGTAAATGGTTACATTCCCTACTTTTTCACCGGTTTCACTATTCAGGATATATCCGGTAACAGTGTATAATTTTTCAGCACTGGGAATGGGGCTGGTTACCGTTGCAGGGGGTGTTATAGGTGCTTTCCGTAATATTATATAGTTGTTGCTTTGTTGCCATTTGTACTGGTTGCCACATAACTGATCAAGTACCTGTTTTATGGTCCTGTTGTAGGCCGACAAAGAGATCAGGCTGTCATTGGCAATAATGTTGCTATTGTAGGAGAAATAAAAATTTCCTTTGCTGCTGATCTGTTTTAATACTTCAGACAGCCGTTGGTTGCTGGCATCGATAGTAATCCTTTTATCAAGCAGGTTTTGTGCTAATACGTTGACGTTAAGACAAAATAATCCAATAATCGTGGGAAGAACTCCCCGTAGTTTTGTCATGGTTATTAATTCTGCATGCAGGTTAGCGTAGTATGATTTGTCCTTTTTCTTTTACTACAGAGATATTAAAAGTTGTGCTAAGGATATTTAGAATTTTGTCAAGCGGTTCATTGTCAAAAGTAGTGGTAAGCGGCAGGTCGCGCAATTCCTGTTTACCAAAAATAATTTGCACTTCATATGCTTCATTGAGCTTATCGACCAGCTTCCATAAAGGCGTGTTTTCGCAAACAAACTTTTTACTGCGGTAGTAGTTGTATAGCTGATCGGTATTTGATTGTTTTTGCAAAATGTCTTCACTAATGCCGGTAATTGCTTTTTGACCTGCTTTCAGTAACACGGTTTGTTTATCGGTGGTTACTTCCACCAAACCGGTCTCTACAATTATTTCGGTGGTATCGCCCCGGCTTCTTACGTTGAAGGAAGTGCCTACAACAGTGATTGTTACATTGTTGGTATGTACTTCAAAAGGTTTTTTCTTATCAGGTTTAACTTTAAAGAAGGCTTCCCCGTTTAGTTGCAGTACTCTTTTGTCGTTGGTGAATTTTTCAGGAAAAGATACTTGTGAATGTTTGTTCAAAGTTACAATGGAGCCATCTGGCAGGGAGTCAGACTTAACCTGATTGTTTGCCTGAATAGTAGCCATGGCCAGCACATTGCCGGGATTGTTATGGAACAGGAAATAGGTGAGGGCCGCAATACCAATAACCAATCCGGTGATCACCGCAGCCCGTAATGCTGGACTGTTCAATGACCAGATCCTGGCTTTTTGTGGGGTGAACGATCCTTCCTGTACGCGGTTTTGAAATCGTTTCCAGGCCGCCTGTTCATCGATCTGCGTGGTGGTGGCCAGTTGCACACTTTCTTCCCAAATCAATTTGAAATGTTCAAAATAATGCTTGTTTGCCTCATCGTCGGCCAGCCACTTTTCCACCTCCAGGGCTTCTGCCGCCGTAGCTTCACCGGTAATATGCTTTACCAGCAGATCATCCATATGTTGTGTATAGCTTTTCAATAAGGTAATTTTATTTAGTTGTCATGTGTGTTATAGATAGAATAATGCCAGGATAAAAATTGGTAAATAGTCGATCAGTTTTGTTCGTAACAGTTTGAGGGCTTTGCCCATCTGGTTTTCAACGGTTTTTACTGAAATCCCTAACTGATCGGCAATTTCCTGGTATTTAAGTCCTTCAAAACGGCTTAATTGAAAAATGGTACGGCATTGCTGAGGAAGGGCATTCATGGCATCACGTAATTTTTCTTCCAGTTCCTTCACCAGTATTTTCCGGGATGCACCCTGATCGTTATGATTATTTGATTGATTCATAACATGCATTTGATACCGGGCCTTTATTTTCTGATGTTTCAGGTAATTCAGGCTTTCGTGGTACACTGCCTTATACAAATAGGCCTTTAATGACGTTTGTATGTTGTCAGGTACCTTCTTCTCCCATATTTTATAAAACACGTTTTGTACGGTCTCTTCGGCAATAGCCTCATTCTTCAAAATAGTGAAAGCATAGGCATATAAGCTTTTAAAGTGTTCTTTAAAAAGTAGTTCAAATTCCTTCTCGCTGTCGGCCGACAGCGGCTTAATGGTAGTAGTATTTGGGATGGCCACTTTAATGCGTTGATAATCCGCTCCAAATATAATTGCTTCCAATAAAGTTTTAGCAAAAGAGACAACTGAAAATAACCTTACCCCTACGAAACTTTAAAATTTTGTTATACCTGGAGTCTAAATCATATATGTTAAAGGTAGTATGTGTTAACGATCACCGTATTTTTTCATCGCTTTTTGTGGAAAAAACAAGCGTCAGATGCTTGTTTTAACCTTTTTTTGGTATTATTATTGAACCCTGAAACACTTGCTGTTTACGAGCTAACAGCTGTTCATAAAAAACTGGGCCAATTTTAATTTTCAGATTGCACAATAAGGAATGTATTATGTAGGTTTTTTATGAGTAGCTATATAAAGTAACCAGCCATACCACCCCCCACACCGTAGTATCAATTTAATCCAACAGTCCCTCTGAAGCCACTCTGTCGTTTCGAAAGCTAAACGTGTACCTAAAATTTTCTTATATGTTGGGATACCTGCTCGTTTCCATGTACGAGTTAAAGCAGTTTCTGCAGATCGTTCTGTGGATTGCTATTCCGGGGACTGTTATTGCATTCCTGGTAACCACCTTCTTTCATTACAAACGTAAAAAGAGGGGCGCCGATGGGGCCGAACCTGCTTACATGGAAGGTGGTGGGGTTCATACCGTAATGGCAGCTGAGCCCAATAGTGGCAACCAGGTGCCAGATTGGTTATCAAGCGGTACTAACCCTGATAATCAGCCTCTGATCAAAAAGTACGAGCAGGAGGTTCGCCGGTATCGCGAGAACTATGCAACGCTTGAACAGGATTTTCGCGAACTGGAAGGAAAATACTCCGATCTTCTTAATAAAGCATACAGCACCGAAAAGCAGAATGACGATGCCAGCACCCGTTTGCAACTGGAGTTAAATGGGTATAAATTGAAGGTAACGCAACTGCAACAATCATTGGAAAATGCACAGACAAATGCCAAACTGATTGAAGGAGAACAGCAGATACCGGAGGCATTGGCCCTAAGCCAGCAACAGGTTCAACAGTTACAGGATTCGGTTAGGCAATTGCAGGATAAACTGCGCACTCAGCAGGAATTAAGAGAAAAGAGTGCCGCGGAGGTTACCCGTTTGGAGAACCTGCTGAAGAACATGGAATATTCAGCAAAAACTTCACAATCGGAAACGGAGGAATTACAACGCTATTACGCCAAACAGGTTGATGAACTGGGCGTGCAGTATAAGAGTGAAAAGACTGATCTGTCAGTGCAATTACAACAATTGCAAAAGACCATTCAGCAATTAAAAGATGAGAATGTAGTACTGCAGCAAAAAGTGCACACCAGCGGGGAGCAGAAGTTTGGTACTTATGAACAACAGATAAAAGAATTGCAGGGTCTTCTTACAACAGCAGAAGAAGAAAAGACCTCGTTAAAGAACAAGATCACCGATCAAACTTATTTACAGGATGTATTGCAGGAAAAGAAACTGCAGATCGAGTTCCTGCAAAACCAGCTGGAGCAACGAATTAAAACTTTCCGCGAAGTAGAAAAAGAGGCAGCTGATAAAACTGTCTTGGTTCAGCAAAACCAAACAGCGCGGGAGAATTTTGAGCGGGAAGTACATGCGATGAAGGAAGAGCTGCACCAGCAACGCGAGGAGGTTTCTGCCTGGCAACAAGCCGTTGAACGCAGCCGCGAAGAGAACAGACAGCATCAGGACAACCTGCGTTCAAAAGCCGGTCATATAGAGAACCTGGAGCGTAACCTGCACGAAGTACAACAACAACAGGCTGTACTGCAACTGGTGCTGGATGACAAACAAAATATGATCACCTCACTGCAGGAATCATTACACCGCGAACAACAAAAAACCAAAGACCTCGAGGGTAAACTGATCACGAATAATCAGTTACTGTCGAAGATCTATGGCGATCTGTCAAAATCATTGAGCAATCCACCGGCTTCACAACAAAACGGCATCAAGGTTAATGGAAGTGGCAATAATGGCTCCAATGGCCATGTGATAAATGGAAATGGGTTTAACCTGGCTGGCCATTAGCCTTCAGCCTCTCCCGACAAGTCGGGATTCCGCCAACTGGCGCAGGAGCCGAGACTAACTGCTTACCTGATTACCTGTTGCCAATCATCGGCTACAGGGAAATACAATACTTGTTTCAGGCTTAAATTATAAATGGTTATCTATCAGTAAAGAACTGGAACCAACTGCTTGTTTCCAGCCTCTCCCGACAAGTCGGGATCCCGCCAACTGGCGGGAGAGCCGAAACTAACTGCTTATCTTTCCTGCCCCCTAAAGGGGGTAAAGCTGGAGAGCAAACTGCTTACCTAATTCCGGTTGCCAATCACCGGATACCGCGAGATACAGTCAAAAAACCTGAACGGAGACCGAGCGCTGCGAGGATCCAGGTTTTAATTCACAGCCCGTCCCGGCTTGTCGGGATTTCCCCGTTTCACGACTTTGAACTGCCGATTGCTCTCGGCTGAGCCGAGACCGATTACGGACTGCGGATTGCCGACTACCGACTGCCGATTCCCCTATTCACAGCCTTTCCCCATGTCATCCTGTCTCACCTGTAACGATCACAGTTTTCGTACCTTGCGGCCATGGAGCAATACCTGGCGCTTTTAAAGCATATCAAGGAAACCGGTGTTTATAAATCAGACCGTACCGGTACGGGCACTACTAGTTGTTTTGGATACCAGATGCGTTTTGATCTGCAGCAGGGGTTTCCGCTGGTCACTACCAAAAAATTGCATCTTAAAAGTATTATTCATGAATTGTTATGGTTCCTGAAAGGGGAAACCAATATCAAATATCTGAAAGATAACGGGGTTCGCATTTGGGACGAATGGGCCAATGAACAGGGAGAATTAGGACCTGTTTATGGCAAGCAATGGCGCAGCTGGTCGGCAGGAGGCGAGGGAGCCCAAACCATTGACCAGATCACGGATGTGATCCGTCAGATAAAGACCAATCCCGACAGCCGCCGTCTTATGGTTAGCGCCTGGAATGTGGCCGAATTGCCTAATATGGCATTGATGCCCTGTCATGTATTATTCCAGTTTTATGTGGCGCCCGCACAAACGGGAGGTAAGCCAAGATTATCCTGCCAGTTGTACCAGCGGTCGGCAGATGTATTTTTGGGCGTTCCCTTCAATATTGCATCTTATGCTTTATTGACCCTGATGATTGCTCAGGTATGTGATCTGGAGCCGGGCGAATTCATTCATACTTTTGGCGATGTACATATTTACAGCAATCATATGGAGCAGGTGGATCTTCAGCTTACCCGTACGCCGTACCCGTTGCCTACCATGCAACTCAATCCGGCAATAACAAATATTTTTGATTTCAAATACGAAGATTTTACCCTGCTCAATTATCAAAGTCATCCGGCTATTAAAGCGCCGGTAGCAGTTTAAAATATTCAACCCGCCTTCGCCCCTCCTTCTCCGCCGCGGCGGATTCGGAGAGCAACGCAAGGTTTCGTCGGGCAGGCATTCATTATTCAATTCAACATTTATATGATCTTAAGCCAGGTGGTCGCAGCGGCCGATAATAACGCAATAGGAAAGAATAATCAGTTACTATGGTCGTTGCCCAACGATACAAAGTTTTTTAAAAATACCACCTGGGGTATGCCGGTGATCATGGGTAGAAAAACGTTTGAATCACTGGGTAAACCATTAGCCGGCAGAACCAACATTGTAATTACCCGTCAAACGGATTGGCAGCCTGAAGGCGCATTTGTGGTGCATGACCTGAAGGGGGCTATCACAGTAGCTGCCGGCACCGATGCCAAAGAAGCGTTTATAATAGGTGGTGGTGAAATTTACAAACAAACCCTACCGCTCACTCAACGCGTTTATCTTACCCGCGTTCATACAACTATAGAAGCGGATGCTTACTTCCCTCAAATGAACTTTGCCGATTGGGACCTGCTTTCTCAACTGGATTTCACTGCCGATGAAAAACACGCTTATGCGTATAGTTTTCAGGTTTGGCAAAGGAAGGACGGGAAATGAGAAATGAAAAGTCGCTGGCGACGAACACGGTTCTAATCTCTTATTTCTAATTTTTAATTTTCTCATGTTTTCTACCTGGCAGCTTTTAAAAAAATATTCATCTTACTACGTATCTGCATTGAATGGAAAAGGGCATGGTATTCATTCCCCTTTTGTGTATGATTTTGTGCGGCGGGTATTGATAGATAAGCGGAATTTTTATGCATATAACCAGGTAGAAGCGATACGGCGGAGATTATTGCACGATAATACGCTGATTGAAGTGGAAGATTTTGGCGCCGGTTCCACTATTAATAAAACAAATCAGCGGTCCATTGCATCCATTGCACGGCATTCGGCCAAATCAAAAAAATGGGCGCGGCTGTTATTTCGCATCGTAAATTATTATCAACCCAATACTATCCTGGAATTGGGTACCTCACTGGGAATTACCACCGCTTATATGGCATTGGCCAATCCCAAAGCACGACTGATCACGGCTGAAGGAAGTGCCGCCATTGCCGACCAGGCAAAAAGGAACTTTCAATCCCTGCAACTTTCTTCCATTCAACAGGTGGTAGGCAATTTTGATGATACGTTGCCTGATATTCTCAATGCTGTTTCCTCACTCGATCTGGTTTTTATTGATGGCAACCACCGGTATGAACCCACCCTAAGATATTTTAACCAGCTATTGCCGCATCTGAACGCTACCAGCGTGGTTGTCTTTGATGATATTCACTGGAGTCAGGAAATGGAACAGGCATGGGCTGCTATTAAAGAACACCCTGCAGTGCAGCTTTCTGTCGACCTGTTTTTTGTCGGATTGGTTTTCTTCAATGACCAGTTTAAAATAAAACAGGATTTCACCATTCGATTTTAATTATTCGATAACATATTATGGTTTGTATTAGAGAAAATGAAGCGCAGCAAGCGCTGGCATAGTCATTGTGGATGTGCCAGGTCAATATTTCAATGCGGTCACAATAAAAAGTCATTTCAGGCGTAGGCGTGCACATAACTTAAATTTTGCTTACCTTGAATCATATAACTACTACCTGATTATGACGATTGGAGTTTTAAAAGAACCATCTGAAGAATCCCGCGTATCATTCTTGCCCGAAACTGTAACTGCGCTTACCAAAAAAGGCATTACTGTAATTGTTGAATCGGGCGCTGGCGAAAAAGCATTTCATAACGATGAAGAATATGTTAGTTCTGGTGCGGCTATTAAAAGCAGAGCAGAAATTATTCAATCATCCGATATCCTGGTAGCCATTCATCCCTTTCCTGAAGCTGCCAAAGCTTCATCAAAGGTCATTATTGGGGTGTATCAACCTTTATTCAATGTATCGGTGATGCAACAATGGGCAAAGCAGGGTATTACCACGTTTAGTTTGGATATGCTGCCGCGCACCACCCGGGCACAAAGTATGGATGTGTTGAGTTCCCAGGCCAATATTGCCGGTTATAAAGCCGTGTTACTGGCCGCTAATTCTTACGGCCGCTATTTTCCTATGTTTATGACTGCTGCCGGAAGTATTGCGCCTGCCAAATTATTGATACTCGGAGCTGGTGTGGCTGGTTTACAGGCCATAGCCACCGCCCGCCGGTTGGGTGCAGTGGTGGAAGTGTTTGATACCCGGCCCGCAGTAAAAGAAGAAGTAATGAGCTTGGGTGCTAAATTTATCGAGGTGGAAGGTGCGGCCGATGCCTCCAAAGCAGGTGGATATGCCGTAGAACAATCAGCCGATTATCAGCAACGCCAGCAACAACGCATTGCAGAAAGCATTGCCAAGTCTGATATTGTGATCACCACAGCGCAAATACCAGGTAAAAAAGCCCCCATCCTGATAACAGAAGAAATGCTGCAACGCATGCGCGTAGGATCGGTGATCATTGACCTGGCAGCAGCTACTGGTGGTAATACGCCGGTTACAAAAAATGATCAAACTGTACTATATAAGGGCATACACATTATAGGGAACAGCAACCTGGCAGCTTCCATGCCCTCTGATGCCAGTAAATTGTATGGCAAAAACCTGCTGAACTTTTTACAACTTATCATTGATAAGGAAGGTAACCTCAATTTAAACATGAACGATGACCTGGTTAAGGGTTGTTGTATCACCTTTAATGGCGAAGTAGTGCATGAGAGAGTTAATCAACTAACCAGTTAACCAGTTGATCAGGCAGAAGGCAGAAGGCAGAAGGCAGAAGGCAGAAGGCAGAAGGCAGAAGGCAATGAATTTCGGGCGGCTCAAATTAGTTATTAATTTCAAATGTCGCGAACCGTCTGCCGTTTCACGTTTGCCGTTTGCCAGCCAGCCCCGACTTGTCGGGGATTCAGGACTGCCGAATTAAAAAACTCACAAACTCTTTGTATGGAATCAGTTTTAAGATGGATAGCTGACAATCAGCAGATGATCTACATTGTTATACTGATGATCTTCGTAGGTATCGAGGTCATCGGTCATGTGCCCAGTGTATTGCATACCCCGTTAATGAGTGGCGCCAATGCCATACATGGGGTGGTGATCATCGGTGCCATTATCGTAATGGGGAAGGCGGACCATAATAACTATTTGGCGCTCATTCTTGGTTTCCTGGCTGTGGTAGTAGGTACGTTGAACGTGGTAGGTGGATTTGTAGTGACCAACCGTATGCTGGAAATGTTCAAAGGAAAAGGCAAAAAACAAAACACAAGCAGCAAGTAATAAAGAAATATGGAAGTAAGTATACTAACCCTGTGTTACCTGTTTGGTTCGGTTACGTTTATCATAGGATTAAAAATGTTATCGAACCCCGCAACAGCCCGTAATGGTAACCTGCTGGCAGCGGCAGGCATGGCGATCGCTATTGTTGGAACTATTTTTCTATATGAAGAAGAGGGTAAAAAGCTGGGCAATTATCCCTGGATCTTTGGAGGCATCCTGGTGGGTGGTATTATTGGTACCCTGAGCGCCAAAAAAGTAAAGATGACGGCCATGCCCGAGATGGTGAGTATGTTCAATGGTATGGGCGGCGCCTGTGCGGCACTGATCTCAACCGTGGAATTTGATCATATCTATCAAACATATAGAGCCGTTGAGACCGCGTGGCTGAGCGATTTTGTGCAAGCCGGTCATTATTTGACCATCATAGCAGGCGCTATTATCGGCAGCGTATCCTTTGCTGGTAGTATGATCGCCTGGGGGAAGTTGAGCGGTAAGATCAAAGACATGTCGTTCCGGGGGCAGCATATTGTAAACCTGCTGGTATTATTGCTGGTGTTGGCGGCCGCGGTATTTACTTATCAATATAATGTTGGTTATGCGCAGCTGCTGTTTTATGTTACTGTTGGGTTGGCCCTGATATATGGGGTGCTGTTTGTAATGCCTATTGGCGGGGCCGATATGCCGGTGGTAATTTCATTATTGAACTCCTTTACCGGTGTGGCGGCAGCCTGTGGCGGTTTTTTATACAACAACAAAGTAATGTTAACGGGTGGTATCCTGGTTGGTGCTGCCGGTACCCTGCTTACCATCCTGATGTGTAAAGCTATGAACCGCTCCCTGAAGAATGTACTGATAGGATCATTTGGTGGTTCAACTGTTGCTGCTGGCGTTAAAAAAGACCAGGGCTCATTTAAAGAGATCACCTTAAGCGATACCGCCGTGGTAATGAGCTATGCCAGTAAAGTATTGATCGTTCCGGGGTATGGACTGGCAGTTGCGCAGGCGCAACATGCCTGTCATGAACTGGAAAAATTGTTGGAAAGCAAAGGGGTAGAGGTGAAATATGCCATTCACCCGGTCGCGGGCCGTATGCCGGGCCATATGAACGTGTTGCTGGCGGAAGCCGATGTGAATTATGATAAACTGTTGGAGATGGAGCAGGCCAATGACGAATTCCCTACCACCGATATAGTGTTGATCCTGGGTGCGAATGATGTGGTGAACCCCGCCGCTAAAACAGATCCTTCTTCCCCCATATATGGGATGCCTATTCTTGATGTGGAACTGGCCAAAAACGTGGTCGTGAACAAACGCAGTATGAAACCAGGTTATGCCGGTATTGAGAACGACCTTTTCTTTCAACCCAAAACCTCTATGCTTTTTGGCGACGCCAAAAAAGTATTGCAGGACCTGATAGGGGAGATAAAGAATCTTTAATTGAATGGAACAAACAGAAGTTAAGTCGAAGTCCTGGATGCTGCCCTTTTGGTTTATGACAGGTATTGCGATCTTATGTTTTTTAGAGAATTTGACCCTGTTCAAAGCGAATTCCTATGTAGCAGCAGCTACATTTTCCTGGTATATTTTAATAGAAGCAATCACCTGGCCGTTCATTATATTAATAGAAGCCATTATTTATTGGCGGATCCGAAAAAGAATAGAAAACAGAAAATGGGTGTGGGCACATTTACTGTTTTCTTTATTTTCATTTGTGTTACTGGTGGTCTTATATTTTATAGCGCTTTATTGTATTTTTTTTATTACTGGAGGTGAAGGATATAGCTATTATCTGACAATAATGAAAAGAATACAATTTTATGCCTTCTGGTCTGGGGTAGTAGTCGGAAATATATTTTTCATTGTAGCTATCGTCCAGAGCTTTTCTTACCAAAAATCTCCGTTGCCTGCTGATTCAAATGATTTGCTGGGTGAAGTTGCGGATCTTAAACACTAAATGGCCCCGGTATGCCGTTATAAGGGCTGCACAATAAGGGAAATGCTGTATTTGTACGCAAAGAAACTGTTCAGGTGTTTGTAAAAGAATGAGTTATGTGCATTGCGTACACAAAATTTCTCCATTATCTTAGCCGCAAATAATTGTTAATCGTACAATATGATCACAAAAAGTGCTCTCCTCGCTGCTTTTGCTTTAGTAGTTACCTGTCAGGTCAGCAAAGCCCAGGACAATTCATTCTCGAAAGTAGATGATTCTGCTGTGTCGAAGCCCAAAAGTCAACTTACCTATGAGTACCAGTACCTGAATGACGATCATACGGAAGGTGTTGAGAAATCTTTTCTGTTCGGAAAGCTGAAAACAGAGATCCATTTTAAAGAAAAGGGCAAATTTCAGGCAGCCAAATCATACGATACAAAAGGGAATTTGATAAAAACTGATACCATAGTTAACTTCAATAAGCTGGTTGGTACTACTACTACCTACTATACCAACGGTAAACCCAAAGAAATGGAACACCGGGATGATAGTAGTTCAGTTGACTGGTACGCCGCCAATTTTGAAGGTGGTGGAAGAAGGATCATCATCCATTACAAAAACGGTAAAAGAAATGGTAATACCACCGAATATAACCCTAATGGTACGGTGAAAGAGACCGGAAGTTATTTAAACGATAAACGTGAAGGCGTATTCAAGTTTTATGATGTGCGCGGTCAGCTGATAACTTCAAGAAAATTCAAGGCCGATAAGGTGGTGAAATAATCAAGAAACCGAACTTTTATATAGCTGAATACCGTTCTGCCCTGGGGAGAGCGGTATTTGTTTTATGCGAAGGCCCTCCTTCGCCAAGGCTTCGGTGGTGGAAGCAGAAGGCAGAAGAATTTTGGCGGCGCAAAAGGTTATTAATCTCAATAATCGCGAGTCACGTCTGCCGTCTGCTCTCGGCTGAGCCGAGACCGTCTGCCGTCTGCCGATTCCTGGACTTGGCCATTATTTCATAAATTTGCGGGGTGCAACTTCCTCAACAACTTCTTGATTCATTAACCGGTATCGCGGGCTTCGATAAAGAGGCGTTTATACAGGTGCATGAAAGCGGCGAGCAGGTTACCTCGGTAAGGGTGAATGCTGCTAAGTCGGTAATTCCCGACAAGTCGGGACAGGGTAACAATCGGCAGCTGGCAATTGATCAGTTTTTAACGCCACAGTCCGTAAAGATCCCCTGGTCGTCCAATGGCTACTATTTACCAGAGCGGCCTGTCTTTATTTTTGATCCACTAATACACGCTGGTGCGTATTATGTACAGGAGGCGTCGAGCATGTTCCTGGAGCAGGCGCTTGTGCAAACTACAGACGTAAGCCAGCCATTACGCGTACTGGACCTGTGCGCAGCACCGGGTGGAAAATCAACCCTGTTGCAATCGCTCATTAGCGCCGATAGTTTACTGGTGAGTAATGAGGTGATCAAATCGAGGGCTGCTATTCTGGAGGAGAACAGTATTAAATGGGGTGGGGCCAATGTAATTGTTACCAATGCCGACCCAACAACCTTTGAACGGTTAGAAAATTTCTTTGATGTAATTGTAATAGATGCGCCCTGTTCGGGTTCAGGGCTGTTCAGACGCGAACGGGAAGCTATTGGTGAATGGAGCGAACAGAATGTAGAACTGTGTTATCAACGCCAGCAGCGCATTCTGGCCGCTGTTATGCCCGCCCTGAAGGAAGGCGGTGTGCTGATCTATTCCACCTGTTCCTATTCAAAAGAAGAAGATGAGCATATTGGCGACTGGCTGATGGATTCGTTTCCTGTTGACAGTTTGCCTTTGACGATAGATGCCACATGGGGTATTGTTGAAACGCAATCGGATGGACGCCGGGCCTATGGTTACCGGTTTTTCCCCTATAAAGTAAAAGGGGAAGGCTTTTTTATCAGCTGTTTTCGCAAACAGGAGGGCGGCCGCGGTACTATAAAGCCCCCTAAAAAATCATTATTACAGAAAGCTTCCAAAAACGAAACGGCGATTATTCAACCCTGGTTGCAACCAGGATCGCCTATGCAGTTATGGAAAATGAAAGAAGAAATACTGGCTTTTCCGCAGCAACTGGAAAAAGAACTGCTTACTATTGTAGATAATGTGTATGTTCGAAGAGCTGGCATAGCAATTGGTAAGATAGCAGGCAGCGACCTGGTCCCTGATCATGCGCTGGCGCTAAGCACCATCATTAATCCCGCAATTGTTGCAGTAACGTTAAAAAAGGAAGATGCCTTACAATATTTGAGGCGGGAGGAAGTTAGCTTATCTATTGGCCATAGGGGTTGGACCCTGGTACAGTATGAGCAGTATAATGTAGGCTGGATAAAGGTATTGCCAAACAGGATCAATAATTATTATCCACAGAACTGGCGCATCCTGAAGAGAGCGGTTGATAGTGCAAATGAAAACAGCTAATTAAAATTAATTCTACATCTTTGCAAATGTTACGAAATGCATCGCCTATGTTGAAGTATAAAGGAGTTTTAGTTATCGCGTTATTGGTGTTTACCCAATTTGCCTGGTCACAGTCAGACATGACTGTGAAGGGTACTTCTCCTGACCTTTACCTGATGCATACGGTACAACCCAAAGAAACCTGGTTTGCTATTGGGCGGTTATACAATTCACAGCCCAAGGATATTGCCACTTTCTCTGGGGTCACCATGGACAAGCTTTCAATTGGACAGGAACTAAAAGTGCCCCTTTCCGCACACAACTTTTCACAGGATGGTAAAAAGAATGCCGATGAGGTATTTGTGCCGGTTTATCATATTGTGCAGGAAAAAGAATGGATGTATCGCATTAGTCAGAATTATAATAAATTACCCATTGAGTCGCTGGAAAAATGGAACAGTGTCACCAACGACCAGTTACAGGCTGGTATGAAACTGATCGTAGGCTACCTGAAGGTTAAAACTGCTTCATCGCCACTGGCAGCCAATGGGCTTAAGAAATTGATCGTTCCGGCTGCAACAACTGTCGGCACCGCTGCTAAACCTACTGAGACCGCTGTGGTTAAAACGGAGAAACCTGCCGAAACAAAACCTGCCGAAACAAAAACAACCGAAACAAAGCCAGCTGATACAAAAACAACTGAGACCAAGGTTGAAACCCATAAAGAAGAATTAAAGAAAGAAGAGCCTAAAAAAGAAGATGCCAAAAAAGATATAGGTACACCGCCACCAACCACACCGGTTACCCCTGTTAGTGCAACTGAAGGAAATTATTCCGGGTACAAGGGTGGTTATTTCAAACCAACCTATAATGGCAGTGGAAAATCAACCGCAGGTAATGCTGGTATTTTCAGAAGCACCAGTGGCTGGAAAGATGGAAAGTACTATGCCCTGATGAATAATGTTCCGGTGGGCACTATTGTTAAGATCACGTATAACTCTACCAATAAATCTGTTTTTGCCAAAGTACTGGGGCAATTACCGGATATGCGCGAAAGCGTTGGACTTACCCTTCGCCTGAGTGATGCCGCAGCGGCGGAACTGGGTGCGGAAATGGGTAAGTTTTATGTTGATGTAGCTTATTAGTGAAAGTGCAAATGGGTAATGGGCAATAGGCAATGGGGAAAAGGCAAAGGGCAGAAGGGAGAGGGCAGATAGAAAATACACCTCAGCGCGGAAGGCTGAGATCCAGGAATAAACTCAAGAATTAAATATCTATAATAAGAAACCCACTCTGATACCAGAGTGGGTTTTTATTTTAAATTAACTTTATCAACCTTTTCAACCTGCCTTTCTTGTTAACCTGAGCCCTCGACTGCGCTCGGTCTCTTTGCTGACTCTTCGATCCTTCAACTCCGCTCAGGACGCTCAGTGTCTTGTCAACTAAGAAAACCTATATCCTCTAAGAAATTCCTCAATTCCCATTTTCTTCTTCCCTTCGAGTTGTAATTCGGTTACATAAATGTACCCATCTGAACCCGCGAATTTCAGATAAGTTTTATTATCCGTTTCAAATGAGCCAGGGCTTTTAGGGGAATTGTGCAATTCCTTTTTTGCCTTGTAAATTTTCAACATTTTATCATTCAAATAAGTGAATGCCGCGGGGTAGGGCGATAAACCCCTGATAAGGTTGTAAATGGCGATCACGGAATGGTCCCATTCGATCTTACAGGTTTCTGTAAAAATTTTAGGCGCATGTTGAATGGGACCGCTATCTGCCTTTTGCGGTATTTCAGTTAAGTTGCCTTTTGCCAAACCTTGCACGGTTTTCACCAGTAATTGCGCGCCGATCTCTTTCATTTTATCATGCACTTCACCGGCTGTTTCATCTTCCCCTATAGGAAAACTTTCCTGTAACAGGATATCGCCGGTATCAATTTCATGTTGCAGTTTAAATGTAGTAACCCCGGTTGCTTTTTCTCCATTGATAACGGCCCAGTTAATAGGCGCCGCACCGCGATATTGAGGTAACAAAGAGCCGTGAAGGTTTATGGTGCCCATCGACGGCATGTCCCAAACTATCTCTGGCAACATACGAAAAGCAACCACTATCTGCAGATCGGCCTTCAGGTCCTTTAATTCCTGCAAAAACTCCGGGTCTTTCAGCTTTACCGGTTGCAGAATTGGCAGCTGTTTTTCAACGGCATATTTTTTGACGGCGCTTTCTGTTAATTTCATTCCACGGCCCGCAGGTTTATCGGGTGCCGTTATCACGGCTACGATATTACACCCTGCTTGCACCAAAGCATCAAGTGAGGCTACGGCAAATTCGGGGGTGCCCATGAATACAATGCGGGGAATGATATTTGATGGTTGATTTATTTTTTCCATTTGGTTCTTTTGTTACTGGTTATCAGTACACAGTTAAAGCTTTCAGGAGGCAAATGTCATTAAAAAACTTTTATTGGCTGCCCCAAAATATTCCTTTTACTTTGTACCAAAGGGAATTAGGCTTTTTAATCTGCTCGCTTCTATTCACCAAATGTCAAGCGGATACGGCGATGTGGGACGGGAGAGTTGATTTTCCTGACAATTTTAAACACTAATAAAGTAAGTATGCAACAAGTAAAAAGCGGCGATACTGTAAAGGTTCATTATCATGGCCGTTTAACCGATGGAACAACTTTCGATTCCTCAGCAGGTCGTGAACCGCTGCAATTTGAAGTAGGAAGCGGAATGGTTATTCCTGGTTTCGATAATGGTGTTATGGGAATGGTTGTTGGTGATAAAAAAACCATTAATATTCCAGTTACCGAAGCATATGGTCCTAAAAATCCCGAGATGATCGTTGCCTTCCCCGTGACCGAATTCCCTGAAGATATGGACCTGGAAGTGGGTATGCGGTTGAATATGACCAATTCTGAAGGACATGTCATTCCTGTAGTAGTTACTGAGATCGGTGAAGAAAATGTAATGCTCGATGCCAATCACCCTTTAGCTGGTGAAGACCTGGTTTTTGACATTGAACTGGTTGAAATTGGTGCCGCACCTTCTCGCATCATTATGCCCTAATATAACGGATACAGGCCCCGGCCTGATCAATACATAGTTTCAGCAGGCAACTGGCTTTTTGCAGGTATTGCAGAGAGTAAGTTGCCTGCTTCGTTATATGCGTGTTCCTGCCCATACTTCCCTTCTAGTAGTTTTCCGATATTGACCTGCCCGGATTTTTTTTCTATTTTGGTCCCCTAATTTATACCCTATGATACAAACCACTAAGTGCATCATTACGTGCGCACTATTTATCTGTTTATCTGGTATTGTTCACGCTCAGGATCAAACCGCAGCCCCTTCCACCACCGATTCCTCATTGCCCGAATCGGATACGGCCATTGCTACCCGTAATGCCCTGAAGTTTGCCGAGAGCCTAACTAAGGCCAATTTTTACGCTGAATGGGACACCTACATGAATTTAAGCATGGCCAGTGCCATTAAGTATTATGGAGGCAAAGACGGGTTTAAAGAACATGTGGTGACCATCCATTATCACAATGAACCCAAAACGGAAGAAAAGCCTGAAAAGCTCCAGCTATTGAACCTGTTAAATAAGGAAGATACCTGGCAGTGTGTAATTGAAAAAGTACGGGAGTCATGGGACGAAAGCCGGGGAAAGGTGAAGACATTTACTTATCTGCTAGGGGAGTCAACCGACAATGGCCTTACCTGGAAGTTTGTCGATGCCAGCCATAATTCCCTGGTAAATGTAATTTACATTATGCCGTCTGTTTTTGGGACCCTGGAGATCCCTGAGGGTAAAATCGTATATGTAGACGAAGTAGCTGCACAGGAAGCAATACAGGCTGAACAAGCTGCCAAAGCAGCTGCCGCAAAAAAGAAACCGGCAGTTAAGAAATCAACTAAATAATACTGAGATAATGGGATTTTGGGGACCAGTGGGATATTGGATATATCTACCCCTATAAGTAAAAGGCGGAGCCGTTCTAATACGACTCCGCCTTTTCTATAATTGAATGTATTATCCGAAACATCCCACCATCCCATCCATCCCAACTATCCTATTTCCAATCATTCCAATAATCCCATCTATCCCAGTTCAGACTGCTTTTCATAGGCGGCATATAACAACAATAACGCAAGTAGCAAAAGGCCGGTAGCTACAAACGAACCTTCTACTCCAAACGCCCCGCCGGTTATCCACCAGGGGCCATTTAATGCAGGTTGTAATACGCTTTGTAAAGGCAGTCCGCTCACTTCATAACCCAAGACCGGTCCCTGTAGAAAGTTCCAGCTAAAGTGGAAACAAATGGCAAACCAGATATTGCGGGTATATATGAAGTTAATGCCCAGTAACAGACCGGCTAAAAACAGGTTAATAACAGCTATGAATGAGATGCCGGGGTTACTGCCATGGGCCATTGTAAACAAAACGGCTGACACACCCAGGGCTGCCCATTTATTCATCGATTCCATCAGGTTGTTAAGAATGTATCCCCTGAACACCATTTCTTCGGTAAAGGCTATCAATATCATTAATACCAGTCCTGTAAACAGGTCAGCGGCGGCAAAATGAGCATCGGTATATTCCAGGTTGTGGGTGCCCAATAGCAGCAGGGTACTGGTGCCTAATAAGGCCAGGCCCAGACAAAAACCGATAAGGGCATCCCGTTGAAATGGCTGCCATTGAAATCCCAGGCTTTTTACCGGCCGCCGATCGATGTAACGGCGAAAGATGATGGCCAGACCCATGCCTGCTAATTCAAATATAAACAGTGCCAGAATGACCCTGTTAAGAAGCTTTTGACTAAATGCGGTACTATCGGCCGGGTTTAACGTAAACAACCCACTGGCAATACCTGCCAGTAGCCCACCACTGCTAAAGGCCACATAAAGTAGAACAGCTCTTAACCAGCCTTGTTTAATAAGCGGGGTAGAAATGCCTGGCGTCATGGAGGAATGAGTTGATCGATATTTGAGTTATATTGCCAAAAATACAGCTTACATGTTTACTAACTATAGTTTTAGCGTGAAGGACAGGTTTTTGCGGTATGTGCAGGTAGATACGCAAAGCGATCCCCAATCAACAACCTGTCCCAGTACGGAAAAACAAAAAGACCTGAGCCGGATATTGGTGCAGGAGTTGCAGGCAATGGGCATTACCGATGCACAGCTTGATGACAATGGGTATGTGTATGCCACCATACCTTCCAATACTACCAAACAGGTGCCGGTGATCTGTTTTTGTTCGCATGTTGATACTGCGCCTGACTGTACCGGAAAGGACGTAAAACCTATTGTGCACACTAACTACGATGGCGGTGATATAGTGCTGCCAGATGATCCCACACAGGTGATCAGGCCAGCGGAGCATCCCTATTTGCTTAAAAAGAAAGGGGAGGATCTTATTACTGCTTCCGGTACAACCTTGCTCGGCGCCGATGATAAGGCAGGCGTAGCCGTTATCATGGATATGGCCCATTATTTTATGACGAACCCCCATGTTAAACATGGCACCATTAAGATCCTCTTTACGCCCGATGAGGAAATTGGCCGGGGTGTAGATAAGGCCGATCTGAAAAAGCTGGGGGCGGAGTTTGCATATACACTCGATGCGGGCGAACGCGGAGCTTATGAAGATGAAACTTTTTCTGCCGATGGAGTTACCATTACTTTTCATGGAATCAGTGCGCACCCCGGTTATGCAAAGGATAAACTGGTGAATGCAATGAAAGTGGCTGGCGCCTTTCTGGAATCCCTGCCAACAGATAGCCTGTCGCCCGAAACAACGGAAAAACGCCAGGGTTTTGTGCATCCGGTGCGTATTAACGGAATTGCTGAAAAGGTAACATTGGAGTTTATTATTCGCGATTTTATAACTGCAAAGCTGGCTGAATATGAGACCCTATTAAAGGAGAAGCTGGCGGCTACGCTCCAACGTTTCCCCGGCGCTAAAGCTGATTTTGAAGTGCGCGAACAGTACCGCAATATGAAAGAGGTGCTTGATAAGTACCCACAGGTTTCTGCCTATGCGAAGGAAGCCATAAAAAGGGCAGGTGTGCCATTGATTGAAATGAGCGCCCGCGGTGGTACAGACGGATCGCGGTTATCGTTTATGGGGCTGCCCTGTCCGAATATCTTCACCGGAGAAATGGCCTTTCATGGTAAACATGAATACGTGAGCGTACAGGATATGCAGAAAAGCGTAGAATCGATCGTGCATCTTTCCTGTATATGGGAAGAAAAGGGCCAGTAGTTTTATAAAACCAGCAGGTAGATAGTAGTGGAAAAGTGACAGCGTCTGGTTACAGGTGCCAATGCATACCTGTAACCAGCGCTTGTATCATATAACCATAGTCGTATGAAATATCTATTTGTTTCCTGTATCCTGTTGTTATCCACCAGTGTGGCACGTTCTCAAAACCTACTTGCCAATGGTGGTTTTGAAGATGAAAATATATGCACGGAATATAATAAGAACTGTGCACCCGAAGCGTGGATCGCTACTTCATTAAATGCCAATTATTATTTCGATGCCTCCCAGCAGCAGGCTGTAAAAGCGCATGAAGGCACCCATTATGTGGGACTGACTGCAGGTAGTCTTTACCCTAAGGGTGTACGAAATTTTATACGTGGCCGGTTGTTATGTGGTTTGCAGGCCGGTCATCAATATAAACTCTCCATGTGGGTACGTGCCCAGCACGATATCCTGGATAGCCTCGGGGCCTATTTTTCCGAACAGGATTTTTTATACGAGAAAAAGTTCTTCAAGCTCATTACACCACAATTATGGAGCCTGGATGGAATGGATACAACGATCAATCCGGGGTTATGGCAGCAAGTAGAATGGCTGTATACAGCAAATGGTACCGAGGGTTTTGTTACCATTGGTAATTTTAAACGGAACGATTACAGCGGTATCAGGTTCACAGAATATCGCAATGATTATTATTTCTTTCTCGATGAAGTAGCGTTAATACCAGTTGATCCCAAAGAGAAATTATGTATGCAGGCCGATAGTGTAAAGCAGGCCATTTATGCCGAGAACGAACGGCATAGTTATTTGGAAAGGAAGGTCTATTTGTATCGCCACAATCCGCCTCCGGTAACTCCCCTGCCAAAAACAATTCAGCGAAGGACCCAGCATATCGATACGCTTATTATTCCTGATATCTTTTTTGCTACGGCCAGCTACCAGTTATCACCGGTTAGTTTTCATGTGCTCGACAGTTTTGCCAGCCGCTTATCATTACCTGCGATCGATTCCATGGTGGTGGAAGGACATACCGATAGCATTGGTAAGCTGGCTTATAATGAAGCCTTATCACTGAACCGTGCCATATCGGTAAAGGATTATCTAAACAATAAAGTACAGGGATTACAGGAAAAAACCACCACCCGCGGCTTTGCCTATCTGCGACCAGTGGCCAGTAATAAAACTCCAAAGGGCAGACAGATGAATAGGCGCGTAGAGATCATTTTGTATAGGAAGGAGGATTGATAGAGTTGATCAGTTAACCAGTTAACAAGTAGTTGATAGAGTTGACTGGGTTGATAGGGGTGATAAGAAGGATTGAAGGGGGAAAGGTGGAGATTCGAGGGTTAATAAGATCGATGAGTTTTGGTGAAATAGAGGGTGAGCCGAAGGCGAGACGAAATGAGTTTGCCGTCTGCCGTTTGCCGTTTGCCGTCTGCCGTCTGCCGTTTGCCGTCTGCCGTCTGCCGTTTGCCGTCTGCCGTCTGCCGTTTGCCGTCTGAACGAGTCTCAAATTACGAGAACCCATTGCCCATTGCCCACTGCCTATTGCCAAAAAAAGCCACCGGCATTCCGATGGCTTTTTATCAAAAAGAGGTTACTTCTTATTGTTTGATCACCGTCTTACTAAACATATCTGAACCATTCCTAAATTCAACGTGGTATAATCCGTTGGAGAAACCGCTCATGTCAATATTTGAGATAACTGCATTGGCAGCTAATTTTAGATCTTTTACTACCTGGCCATTGAAGCTTATGATTTGAATATGCCCTTCTGTTGTCACTTTCGGGTGCTGGACCATCAGGTTGTTTTTAACCGGATTGGGCGACAAAGAAATATTCATGTTCATTTTGCTCCTGAAACTAACGATGTAACTGTATTTAAAGGAACCGTCGAGGTCAACCATTTTTAACCGGTAGTAGCTGTTGTCGGCATTAGACTGGGCATCGACAAAGCTGTAGGCTTTTTGATTGGTGCCTTTTACCGTGCCAATAGCATTGAACGTTCTGCCATCAGTGCTTTTTTCAATAACATAGTTCGCAATATCACTTTCCTGCGTGGTATTCCAGATGAGTTTTGTGCTCAGGCCATCCTCAGTTGCATTAAAGCTGGTGAGTACAACAGGCAGACTGGAGGCAGCAGGATCGAGATTGAACCAGGCAATGGCTGAATTAGGACCGTAAGCGATGCGAATGGCATCAAAGGCTGCAACGGGCGATGTGGTTGAACTGTTTTGGTTCAGTTCAATGGCATTTATCAAATTGCCATAGTTGGCTTCCACTACATCAAGTATTTGCATATTGGCAGAAGCAATAGCAGGTTCTGAGGTCAAACTGGGGTTAACCCATAAGTAAGCGTCATCGTCATTACCGGGAGCGCTGGAAATATCATACCGGATCACGATCAAATAGGTGGTGCCTGTTGTAAAACTGGCAGTTGTAGGTGTCCATACGATCCTGCTAGCCATGGTAAGATTACCGGTTAAAAGACCAAACTGCACTTCGTTGCTGTTACCTGGCTCTGAAGCAATATAAAAACGTAACGGACGGTCAGGGTCAGCCGTATTTTCCAGGGCAATACTATAGGCAGGTGTACCGTTAGACGCCGCCGGCATTGAAGTTACTCTTACTACAAAACTCATATAAATAGTAAGGTCAGCATTTTGGGTGCTGATGGCCTGGTTCAATAATTTATGGGGATCTGTACCGCTGACAGCTCCAACAGTGGCATATTCAGCTCCGCTGAGATAATTGGGATAGATGAGTGGATTGGTACTGGTGATTTGCACATCCTGACCTGAGCCATTTTGTACCCATGAACCCTGGGTCCCCAGGTTAGGATTGGGGTAAGGAAAAGCCTCATTGAAGATCAATTGGGCATTGGTGGTAATCGCAATAACTGAGACCATGATCAAAGAGTAGATCTTTTTCATTTCTTTTTGTTTTGAATGAAATAAAAATTATGGGATGGTGGCCCAGAGGAATTGGAGGAAGCACTTTTCTAGCACATGCTTGTAGAAAAGACTAATCGGAGTTCTTCAAAAGGATGAATGAAAAATTTCTTGGGGGGCGTAGATTAAATGCTCAGTTTTCGAAGGATGTATGGAAAAGTAGGAAGGGGTAAAAGTATATACAGTTTATTGCATGTGCAAATGAGTGTAAATTTTATTGATACAGATCAAATTATGTGTAATGTGTTTAAGAGGCATGGAACGGCAATTTTAAGTAATTTAGGTTCAATCCATTGTCAACCAATCCATGAAACAAATATTGCCATTCGTTCCCGCCTTTTCGGTATTGCTGTTAGCCGGTATTACCGGTAATTCCCAGAATCTGGTAGCCAATGGCAGTTTTGAAGACGCCAATCTTTGCACCGAATTTCATAAG
Source organism: Niastella soli (assembly GCF_017742245.1). Lineage (GTDB taxonomy): Bacteria > Bacteroidota > Bacteroidia > Chitinophagales > Chitinophagaceae > Niastella > Niastella soli. The sequence continues at coordinate 171,075 of NZ_JAGHKO010000002.1, read as the reverse complement.
TATTGTGCCCCGGAAGCGTGGATCGCTACTTCTCATGAAGCCAATTATTATTATGGGGATATGAGCATTGCCTACGATGGCTATCGCTATGTAGGGCTTACAGCAGGTAGTGTGAACAGAAAGGGCGTGCGTAATTTTATCAGGACCCAGTTGTTATGTGGTTTGCGAAAAGGCAGTCAGTATAATGTAGATTTTTATGTAAGCGCCACCAATAAAGTGCTCGATAGCATCGGGGTGTATTTTTCGGCGGAAGATTTTTTATATGAACAAAGAAGCTACCGCGACATACAACCGGTCTGGTGGTATATAAAAAGTGGCGGAGCATTGTCGCAACCTTTGAACAAATGGCAAAAGGTGCATTTTGTGTATACTGCAACCGGCAATGAAGCCTATCTTACCATTGGGCTATTTAAAAGAACAGATTTTACCGGTTCTTTAAAACCCGATTTCCAGGATGAATATTTGTTTCTGCTCGATAAAGTATCATTGACACCGGTTAATTCCAATGAGAGGATTTGCACGGAAGCCGAACAGGAGAAATGGCGTATTTATAAAGCAGATGACCGGCATGAGCGTTTAGATAAGATGATCAGTAACCATTTAAAGAACCCACCGGTACCAAAGCCAGCACTGGCCCTCACCCGTATACCGTATGTACAACACATCGATACCCTGATCATCCCTGATATTTATTTTGTTTCCGCCAGTTTTGAACTATCTAAAAAAAGCTTTGAGTTGCTCGATAGCTTCGCGCATAAAATGACCGGCGTTATGGATTCTGTTGTTGTGAAAGGGCATACCGATAGTATTGGCAACCTGCAGTACAACCAGGAGTTGTCACAGAATCGGGCTGTTTCAGTAAAGCAATACCTGATGACCAAAGTGCCTTCGCTAGGCGTAAACTTTATAGCAAGAGGATACGCCTTTTCGCAACCAATAGCCAGCAATAAAACTTCTTCGGGAAGGAAGAAGAATAGAAGGGTGGAGATCTTTGTTTATAGGAGGGAGTAGTTGATAGGTTAATACGTTGACACGTTAACTGGTTGACAAGGTTGCCGTCTGCGGATGTCCCATTGCCTATTGCCCACTGCCGTCTGCTTCGCCCGCCGAAGCTTTAGCGTAGGAGGGCCTTTTTCTTAATTGACTTCATGATCATCTCCGCATGAATGCGGCTATTTTCAATAAACCACACATGGGTGTTCATACCACCGCAAACCACACCGGCCAGATAAACATTGGGTAAGTTGGTTTCCATGGTTTCAGGATCATAGGCAGGTTGCAGCACTTCATCTGCCGATAACTGAATGCCTGTATCCCGTAACAGATCGAAATTAGGTTGATAGCCGGTCATGGCAATCACATAATCGTTGTCGATGGTAACTATGCCTTCAGGAGTAAGAATATCTACTTCCTTTTCGCGAATGTTCATTAAGGAGGAATGGGTATAAGCGGTTACACTGCCCTCTTTGATGCGGTTTTCAATATCGGGTTTTACCCAGTATTTCACCCTTTTGCCAATTCCCTCTTCGCGTATGACCATGGTGACTTCGGCACCTTTACGCCAGGTTTCCAGGGCTGCATCAACCGCTGAATTGTTGGCGCCTACGACCACTACTTTTGTCATGGCATAAAAATGCGGGTCTTTATAGTAATGCACTACTTTAGGGAGGTCCTCACCAGGAATATTCATAGTGTTGGGGATATCATAAAAACCAGTTGCGATCACAACAAACTTTGAAACATATGTTTGTTTAGTGGTGATGATCTGGTATTTACCATCGAGGGCAGCAATGAATTTAACTTCTTCCTGCAGGTGAATGGTAAGTTTATTACTGGTAGCTACCCGCCGATAATATTCCAGCGCTTCGGGCCGGGTAGGTTTAATATTATTGCTTACAAAGGGAATACCGCCAATTTCCAGTTTTTCAGAAGTAGAAAAAAAGGTCATATTCAGCGGGTAGTTGTATAGTGAATTGGTAAGACAGCCTTTTTCCAGGATACAATAGTGCAAACCGGCTTTTTTTGCTTCCAGGGCACAGGCCAAACCGATAGGGCCACCACCTATTATAATAATGTCGAATTGATTGGTTGAGCTCATTGCGCCAAAGTTAAGAAAAAGGCAGCCGTGAATCCCCGACAAGTCGGGGCTGGCTGGCAATCGGCAGTGGGAAAACGGCAGACGGCAGACGGCAGACGGCAGACGGCAGACAGCAGACAGCAAACGTGTCAACCTGTTAACTTGTCAACATCCTACTTCTTACCTCTTACTTCCTAAATCAACTATATCAACCCTATCATCCTGTCAACCCTTATCAACTTGTCAACTCGTCAACTAATCGCTATCTTTCATTAAAATTTAATCTTATGGATTTGCTAGCGTCCTATTGGTATGTCATTATAATTATCCTCTTCCTGTTTGCGGGATTAAAAACAATTAACCAGGGTTTTGTGGGGGTGGTTACCATGTTTGGCAGCTACCGCCGGGTATTACGGCCTGGCCTGAATTTTTTAATACCCTTCCTGGAGCAGATCAACCGCAAGGTGAGCATCCAGAACCGTTCTGTTGAAATGGAGTTCCAGGCCGTAACGGCCGACCAGGCGAATGTATACTTTAAAAGTATGCTGTTGTATGCTGTACAAAATGCCGATGAAGAAACCATTAAAAAAGTAGCCTTTAAATTTTTAAGCGAGCGTGATCTGATGCAGGCGCTCACCCGTACTATTGAAGGTACCATCCGGTCGTTCGTTGCCACCAAGCGCCAGGCCGAGATCCTGGGTTTACGTAAAGAGATCGTTGAATACGTAAAAGAACAGATAGACCATTTGCTGGAAGAGTGGGGTTACCACCTGCTCGACCTGCAGATAAACGATATTACATTCGATAAAGCCATTATGGACAGTATGAGCAGGGTAGTGGCCAGTAATAACCTGAAGGCCGCGGCTGAAAATGAAGGCCAGGCTTTATTGATCACCAAAACAAAATCGGCCGAGGCTGAAGGTAATTCTATAAAAATTGCGGCTGAGGCTGAACGTGTTGCCGCTCAGTTGCGCGGTCAGGGGGTAGCGTTGTTCAGAGAAGAAGTAGCCCGTGGTATGAGCCAGGCGGCAGAACAAATGAAACAGGCCAATCTCGATACCAATGTGATCCTGTTCAGCATGTGGACGGAAGCCATCAAGAATTTTGCGGAAGTGGGTAAGGGCAATGTCATCTTCCTCGACGGCAGCAGTGAAAGCATGCAACGAAATATGCAACAGATCATGGCCATGATGCAACAACAGCAAACAAACAAAGGCGGCCAGAACCTAAGCCAGAATTAACGTTTAGTTGGCTGTTCGTTTTAACCTGGAGGTAATTCAATTAGCAAACTTTTAAGAAATATTAAATCGGTCCATTCGTTTTAGGCACGCATTTGCCTACATTTACACCATTGTGATTCTGGTTTTGATTTACTTTCAAATTATTTAAAATACTATCTGGATGAATTGGTTTTTTTTACAGGTTACCAATCCCGCTACCACCGCTACCGCCGACTCATTACAAAAAGCGGCCACTCCTGGCGCTCCTCAGGGCGAGCATGTTATGAATGTAATGGACATGCTTGGCAATGGTGGACCTATTATGATCCCGTTGGGATTGTTGTTCGTACTGGCCGTATTTTTCTTTTTTGAACGGCTTATTGCCATTCGCAAAGCCAGTAACATTGACCCCAATTTCATGTATATAATACGGGATAACATCTTTAGTGGTAACGTATCTGCAGCCCGGTCATTGGCAAAAAATACGCCCAACCCTGTGGCCCGGATCATCGATAAAGGGTTACAACGGATAGGTAAGCCAATTGAGGCTATTGAAAAAAGCATGGAAAATGTAGGTAAACTCGAAGTGTATAAAATGGAACGCAACCTGTCGATACTGTCATTGGTGTATGGTATTGCGCCCATGTTCGGGTTCCTCGGTACCATCTTCGGGATGTTGCAGTTGTTCTATAATATCAATGCATCGGGTGAGTTTACACCTGCACAGATAGCCGGTGGTATCTATACAAAAATGATCACCTCCGCATCGGGTTTGATCATTGGTTTGTTGGCGTATGTAGGATATAATTTCCTGAATGCGCAGATCGATAAAACCGTGAACCGGATGGAAGCTGCCAGTGCAGAGTTCATTGATATTTTACAGGAACCAACCCGATAGACCCATTGGCCCTTCGACTCCGCTCAGGGCGCTTAGGGCGCGCAGGACTATGGGAAATACGAACATTTTAGAGCTTTAAATTATCAGATAAATGAATTTAAGAAGAAGATTAAAGGGACATCAGGAATTGCATGCAGGTGCGTTGAACGACATCCTGTTCATCCTGTTGTTCTTCTTCCTCATCGTATCTACCCTGGCCAACCCGAATGTGATCAAGTTATCGCAACCCAAGGCCAAGAGCGATACCAAGGCCAAACAAACCGTTATCGTGAATATTAAACCTACCGGTGAATACATCATTAACGGTAAACAGGTAACTATAGAAGAAATGAAGGCTTTTGTAGAGCCCTATGTGATGAAGGATTCCTCGCAGGCAACCATTGCGATCAATGCCGATAAAACGGTGCCGCTCGAAAATGTGGTGGCGGTAATGCGGGTGGCACGCGACCTGGGCGCCCGGTCAACGCTACTGGTAGATACGAAAGTGAAATAAATTATTCCGGCCCTGACATCCAGTTGGGGCCGTTTCTTTTATACCCCTTATCTTAAAACCCCTCTTAATGCCTGACCATAGAAAATTACTGCTGGTGTGTGTGCTTATTTTTACAGCACTATTGTTTATTAACTTTTTTGTAGTGCATGAATTTTTCCCCGAAGACGTTCCCGGTGCGGGTAAAGCAATATCAGGTTTGTTTTTGTTGGTGTGTTTTGAAGTGTTATTTTATGTAGTGTTTAAAAGAATATTGAAACAGCATGAAACTTTAAGCGTAGCTTATTTAACCATCTTTGGATGCCTGATCGTGCTGTTTAGTGGACTAATATTTCAAACCTACAGACAAGCCACACTGGAGTATACTACCAATGAAGACCGGATCAAAATTTTCCTTATAGGCGTGTTAGGGTTAACTGCTGTTGCAGGTATAACGGCGTTTCCGGTGGCAGTAGATGTGAAATATAAAAAGAGGTGGTTAACCACCCTGCTTAACATAGGGATTGGGCTCTTGTTTCTTTTAGGTGTTCCCTATCTTTTTAGCTTGTTAAAGGGTAAATAGCACCTGCACACTACTTCACTGCCTTTACCATCCGGTCCTTACCCTGGAAATCTTTCTTTACTTCAGCTTTGAATCCGTTGTTTTCAAAAAGTTCCTTTGTTTTCAGACCCAGGTCTTCATGTATTTCTACAAAAACGCTTCCGCCGGATATCAACTTGTCTTTCGCAAAACGGGCAATAGCCTCATAGAATACCAGCGCATCGTTGTCGGGCACAAACAAAGCCAAATGCGGCTCATAGGCCAGTACGTTTTGCAACATGGTGTTTTTATCGCTTTGTGGAATGTAAGGCGGGTTGCTCACAATTATGTCAGCCATAGGCAAAGAGGGCCAGGTGTCGGCATTCAGGAAGTCAGCCTGTAAAAAATGAATGGGAGTTTGTTGGGCAGCTGCATTGCGCGCTGCTACCGCAAGGGCGCCTTCGCTTACATCACAGGCGAATACCTCAGCCCGGGGTAATTTCTTTTTAAGAGAGACAGGTATACAACCACTCCCGGTACCAATGTCCAGAATTCGAAGCGAAGTTGCCTGTAGGGAATTATTGCCCATTGCCCATTGCCTATTGCCCTCTTCTCTCTGCCCTCTGCCCTCTGCCTTCTGCCCTGCATTTTCAACCACCCACTCAACAAGCTCTTCCGTCTCAGGTCTTGGAATAAGTACCTGCTCATCCACATAGAACGGCATCCCGCAAAACCAGGCCTCGTGTAAAACGTATTGTACCGGTTTATGGGTCAGCAGTTCCCGGGTATATTCCAACAACCGGGCTGCCTGATCGGGAGCCAGGATCGACTGCTTATGCATAATACGGTCAATTTTTCTCATACCGGTAACATGTTCCATAACCCAGTCAGAAATATTGGCCGCCTCGCGGTCATCATACAACTCAATAAGGGCCTTTTGCAATTGTTGTTGCGCCTCGTATACCGTCATAGGGGCAAAGATGAGGGTATTTTGGCGTATATTTGCGCCCCATTGACCACTCACGAAACATATATGCAGCGTTGTATCGAACTGGCAAAAGCCGGGGCTGGACACGTTGCGCCTAACCCAATGGTTGGCGCCGTGCTGGTGCATGAAAAACGCATCATAGGAGAGGGGTACCATAAAAAATATGGCGGTCCGCATGCCGAGGTGAATTGTGTAAATTCCGTTTCCGAGGCCGACCGGCATTTGATTTCCCAATCTGTAATGTATGTGTCGCTGGAGCCTTGTGCGCATTTTGGTAAAACGCCGCCCTGCGCCGATCTGATCATAGAAAAAAAGATCCCCGAGGTGGTTATTGGCGTTCGTGATCCGTTTAAACAGGTAGATGGAAAGGGCGTGGAGAAGCTAAAGGCCGCCGGGGTAAAAGTTACCCTGGGCGTGCTGGAGCAGGATTGTAAAACCCTTAATAAACGGTTCATCACCTTCAATACCCAACATCGACCCTATATTATTTTGAAATGGGCACAAACGGCCAATGGGAAAATGGCCGTGGAAGCAGGTGAGGAACGCCTGTTTATCAGCAACGAATTTACCAACCGCCTGGTGCATAAATGGCGCAGTGAAGAAGCGGCTATTCTGGTAGGTACCAATACGGCCCTGTTCGACAACCCGGCATTGACCACCCGTTTATGGAACGGCCCCAATCCCGTGCGGCTGGTAGTAGATAGAAACCTTCGATTGCCTTCGTCGTTACAATTGTTTGATCAGCAGGTAAAGACCATTGTATTCAATACCCTGAAACAGGAAGAAAAAGATAACCTGTTGTATTACCAGGTTACACAGGATGTAAGTCTTGTGCATCAGATCGTACATGCATTATACCAGTTAAAAATACAGAGCGTGCTGGTGGAAGGCGGAGCGCAATTGCTTCAATCTTTTATTGATGAAGGCGCGTGGGATGAAATACGCGTGATCACCAATAATGAACAGGTGGTGGGGCAGGGATTACCCGCACCGCGTTTGCAAAGCGGCCAGCTGTTACACCAGGAAACTTTTTATTCAGATACCCTCCATTATTTTGTGAACCCACAAACCGTGGCACTTTGAGCAGTTTATTATTCCTCATTGCCAGTATTATACTTACTGCCTGGCTTACTATTTCCTTTAAAATAATTGACCGGTTGGGCATCAATAACCTGCAGGCTATTGTATGCAACTATACGGTGTGTGTAATCACCGGCAGCATAGTAAATGGCAGCTTTCCTGTAAATGGAGCGCTGGTTCAACAACCCTGGTTGGGCTGGGCCCTGGTAATGGGCGCCTGTTTTATTTCGATTTTTAATCTGGCTGCCTATACCGTGCAAAAGATAGGAGTGGCGGCGGCAACAGTGGCGTATAAGTTATCGTTGGTGATCCCCTTTCTGTTTTCCCTGTACCTGTATCACGAAGAAGCAACGATGCTGAAGTTTGCCGGGGTGGCACTGGCCTTACTGGCAGTTTGGTTCACCACCCGGCCGGCGGATGGAGGCAAAAAAGGTAAAAAAGTATCGTGGTTGATCTGGGTCATGCCGCTGTTATTATTTGTGGGCAGCGGCCTGCTGGATACCATGATCAAATATGTTGAACAGGCATTTATCAACCCGGCTAACCAGGATGCTTATTTGATCACTGCCTTTTTTGTGGCTGCATCAGTAGGCTGGGTCATTTTATTTTATTTGTTCGCCACCGGAAAACAGCAATTATCGGGCAGGGCTGTATTGGCGGGCATTGGCATTGGGATACCGAACTATTTTTCCATCTGGTGTTTGCTGGGTGCATTGAAGGGATATGCTAACAACAGCTCGGCCATCATTCCCATCAATAATATGGGAATTGTACTATTTACGGCAATGGTTGCCTGGTTGATCTTTAAAGAAAAGCTCTCGGCCACCAACTGGTTGGGAATTGCCTTATCACTGGGCGCTATTGCGTTGATCGCTTATGGATGACCCGTCCATTTTTTCAATAACATTTAATTATGACCGACCTCGAATTCTTTTATACCATAGAAAAGTCAACCTCCGCAGAATTTAAAGACCGGGGCAGTAAATTTATTGCCTTTACTTACCCGGTACAGTCGGTAGAGGATTTTAAAAAGTGCATGGATGCTATCAAAAAAGAACATCCCAAAGCTACCCATCACTGTTTTGCTTATCGCATAGGGCTTGATAATAATACATACCGCGTTAGCGATGATGGTGAACCCTCCGGAACGGCCGGCAGGCCCATACTGGGGCAAATAGATAGTAAAAAACTCACCAACATACTGGTTGTAGTAGTGCGTTACTTCGGCGGTACCCTGTTGGGTGTACCCGGGTTGATCAATGCTTATAAATCTGCTGCTGCACTGGCCCTTCAGGTAACCCCTATTGTTCAAAAACCCATTGAAGTGGCGTATACCCTCCAGTTCGACTATACGCAAATGAATGAGGTGATGATGCTCGTAAAACAGCTGAACTGCACGGTGTTGGAAAAAGATATGAACCTTTTCTGCCACCTGGTGATCGGTATTCCCAAAGGCCGTATCGACGAAGCAATATATATGTTCAAAGAAATACGCGGGGTGGAAATTATGGAGAAGAATTTGTAGTATCTTTCTCCTAATTGAGGTCTGAAAGCGTATGAAACGGTTTATTACAGTAATAATCCTGTCCCTCGTATTGATTCAAGCCTGTAAACCAGGTAACGGGCCCTGGGGCAAAAACAAGTCTAAAGACACCTTATCGGTACATGCAGTTCCCTATGAGGTGCTGTTAAGCAAGGCTATGGACAGCACCGAAGAGATTGCCTTTTTCAGGGATTACTGCATCAGAAAACTGGACAGCCATAAAGTGGATAACCAGTTTTACACCCTGGCCGTTTTTGAAGGGGATACCAACCGCATCCAATTCTACAAAGGAAATATCTGCACCAATCAAAGACAACATGCTGTGGTGGGTTTTGAAGCCAGGAACCTTTTCTTCTTCTTTACAAAAGAAAATGACTGGCGACTGCGACAGGTTATAAATGGGTTTGGAAAGATCAAAGACAGTGCTATTCAATTCTGCGATATAAATTTTGATGGGCTTAAAGATGTATCTATAATCTGGAACTATTCAGCGGGTATTTGTAACTGTTCGGCACCTGGTTGTCGTGATATTTATCTGTATAACAATGACACCGACAAGCTGGAACATGTACCCGAAATAAGATCGTTCTTCGATTTTGGTGTATCGGCCGATGAAAAAACGATCTATTTGGGGGAACACTGCAAAGGCTTTTATGGGAAATATGTCTGGCAGGAGGGGAAACTACAGCTACAGGAAGAATATGCCAGCAACCAATGGGGTGAAACAGATTCCACCCATTGGCGCCTTGAACATTTTATATATTGCGAGGGAGAACGCGTTTCCGCTTATACCATACCGAATTTGCCCTTGCCTGAGAAATGGCAACAGGTTTTTGGATGGGTTAAGTGAGTTATCACCGTGAAAATCTTTCACTCACCACCAATTCCTTACTACCCCCTTCATACTTATAAAATCCTTCTCCGCTCTTCACTCCCAGATAACCGGCGGTGACCATATTCGTGAGTAACGGACAGGGCGCATATTTGGGGTTGCCAAAACCTTCATACAACACGTTTAAGATGGCATGACAGGTATCCAGGCCAATAAAATCGGCTAACTGTAAGGGCCCCATGGGATGGGCCATACCCAGCTTCATGATGGTGTCAATTTCATTTACACCGGCAATGCCTTCGTACAGGCTGTAGATCGATTCATTGATCATGGGCATCAAGATACGATTGGCAATAAAACCGGGATAATCGTTCACCACACAGGGAACTTTACCCAGTTGTTTGCTCAGTGCAACAATGGTATCGGTAACTGTTTTGGAAGTAGCGTAGCCGTTAATGATCTCTACCAGTTTCATTACCGGTACGGGGTTCATAAAGTGCATGCCGATCACCTGGCTGGCGCGTTTGGTAACGGCCGCAATACGGGTGATGGAAATAGAAGAAGTATTAGTGGCCAGCAAGGCGTGGCTGGGAGCCAGGCTATCGAGCTGTTTAAAAATATGCAGTTTAAGATCTATATTTTCTGTAGCTGCTTCCACTACCAATTGGGCCTCTTTAACACCCTGCGCCATATCGGTAACCGTGGTCAGATTGGCCAGGGCATTGTTTTTCTGCTCTTCTGTGGCCGTGCCTTTTGCGATCTGGCGGTCGAAGTTCTTTTGAATCGTTTGTAATGCTTTATCCAGCTGCGCGGCGTTTACATCTATCAGGTTTACCTGAAAACCATTCTGCGCAAAAACATGCGCAATGCCGTTGCCCATGGTACCGGCGCCTATAACTGCAATATTTTTTAAGTCCATATGGTAAGTTAATGAGGCGCTAATATACTAACGACTGTTAATATGGCAAAGGGCAATGGGGAATGGGCAGACGGCAGACGGCAAACGGCAAACTGGACCTTCGCTGCTCTCAGGTCCGTTAATGGGCAGTAGGCAGTAGGCTGTAGGCAGTAGGCAGTAGGCTGTAGGCAGTAGGCAGTAGGCAGTAGGCTGTAGGCTGTAGGCTGTAGGCTGTAGGCTGTAGGCTGTAGGCTGTAGGCTGTAGATTTTTGGCGGCGCAAAGTAGTTATTAATTTTAAATGTCGCGAACCATTCCTGAGCGTAGCGAAGGAGCCAATGTATCGAACGAAGTGAGATGCCCTGGATTTTATTTCACGTTTCACGTTTGCCGTTTCACGATTACATGAGTCTCAAATTTCGCGAGGCCAAAATTGCCGTCTGCCGTCTGCCGTCTGCCGTCTGCCGTCTGCCGTCTGCCGTCTGCCGTCTGCCGTCTGCCGTCTGCCGTCTGCCGTCTGCCGTCTGCCGTCTGCCGTCTGCCGTCTGCCGTCTGCCGATCACAAAAAAGCCCCTGCGTTACGCAAGGGCTGGTTATATAAACAAGTTAACTTGTCAACTTTAATTCTGATTCTTGAAGTCGCCCCGTTTCCAGGCCTGAATAAATTCGGCCCAGGCTGCGGGATTAAAGATGTTTTGTGGAGGTGTTTGTCCGTTGTAATAATACCGTTGCGCATTGTTCCGCAGGAACATATTGGAGCTTTCCCGGCCATCGCGGGGCAGTGTGCGGGCCAGTACCCTGCGTTTTGATTCATCGGTATTCTTACGGGCAATTTCTATATCATCATCAGGAATATTAACATTCACGAAGTCGCGTTCAAACTGTTCTTTGGTGGGGCGTGGTTTAATGATGGTGGCAGGCAGGTAAACCGTATCGGTAACCATCAATTGCAACAAACTGAATTGATTGCCTTCCAGTTCGCGAGGAATGGTAGCCAGTTTGGGTTTATAACCTATAGACGTAAACTCAACGATATCGCCTTTCATCACCACAATGCTGAAAACACCCTGTTCATTTGTAATGGTACCCCGGTTCTGACCTTTGATCATGACGGTAACAGAAGGAATGGCTCTCAGGCTGTCGGCTGTCATTACAACGCCATATAACTGCACTACAGAATCTTTCAGTTTTTCAAACTGAGCTTTAGAGGCAAAGGGAATGGCAATCGCCAGCGTAACCAAAAAAAGTAAACGTCTTTTCATGCCCGTCAAATATATACATAATGCATAAAATACTTCAACAAAATACTCATGCCAATGGTTAATTTTGTGGCAAATAAATCTTTTTAACAAAACTCTTAGATGAATGACCCCTGAGAAAGTTTTAGCTGCATTGAGGAACGTTCAGGAACCGGATTTGGGACAGGATATTGTTACGCTTAACATGGTTAAAGATATTGTGATTAGCGGTAATACGGTGTCTTTCACCGTAGTGCTTACCACACCCGCTTGTCCAATGAAAGATAGGATCGGCAGAGATTGTGAAAATGCGGTGCGATCACTGGTTAATAAAGAAGCGGTTGTACGGGTGAATTTTACAGCCAATACCAGCACGAACCGGCAGGACCCTGGTTCCGTGTTGCCCAAGGTTAAAAATATAATCGCTGTTATTAGTGGTAAAGGTGGCGTGGGAAAAAGCACAGTTTCCGCCAATCTGGCACTGGCCCTTGCGCAAAGCGGAGCGAAAGTAGGTTTGATGGACGCAGATATTTACGGTCCCAGCGTACCTATCATGTTTGGGGTGCGTGGCGAACGGCCCATGATGAAAAGTATGGGGGAAGGACAGAAAGGTATGATCGTTCCCCTGGAGCGTTTCGGGATAAAATTAATGAGCATCGGGTTGCTGGTTGATGAAAAAAGTGCGGTGATCTGGCGTGGTCCCATGGCCAGCAGCGCTATTAAACAGTTTGTGACCGATGTGTATTGGGACGAACTGGATTACCTGGTGATCGACATGCCGCCCGGCACCGGCGATATTCATTTAACATTGGTGCAAACAGTGCCCGTTACCGGCGCGGTAATTGTTACCACTCCGCAGGATGTTGCCCTGGCCGATGCTAAAAAAGCGATCGGGATGTTCAGCCAGGCTCAGATAAAAGTGCCTATTATTGGGCTGGTAGAAAATATGAGTTATTTTACCCCTGCTGAACTACCTGATAATAAGTATTATATCTTTGGCAAAGAAGGTGGAAAACGCCTGGCCGAAGAGTATGACCTGCCTTTCCTGGGACAAATACCCCTGGTGCAAAGCATCCGTGAAGGAGGAGATATAGGTGTCCCTATTATGGTAAGTGATGATATGATCTCCCGCAAAGCCTTTGAAGAATTTGCCGCCAATGCCACCCGTAGTATTGCCATGCGCAATGCCAATGTAAGTGCCGCAAAAGTGGCTGAAGTAATAGAATAGTTACCTGTTTCCAGTTACCAGTTTCAATACCGATAGCCATCGGGACGGAAACTGGTAATCGGTTACCTGATCCCCCAACACTGCAAACCGTCAACATTAAGTAGTACTGCATCCAATATCCCTAATCAAGTACTGTAAAAAACAATTATGATTAAATTTAGGGAAGTAACAGAGTTGATGTTACTGGTTGCATTAATTTTTGCCTGTCACGCCTCAAAAAAAGTTACCGATCCATTGTTACCTGCTTTCGACATTGAAGGGCATCGCGGCTGCCGGGGACTAATGCCCGAAAATACCATTCCGGCCATGATGAAGGCGCTGGAGCTGGGTGTTACTACGTTGGAAATGGATGCCGTGATCACCAAAGACAAACAGGTGATCTTATCTCATGAACCATTTTTTAACCATGAGATCACTACCGGTCCTGACGGAAGAAATATAACTGAACAGGAAGAGCGCAATTTGAACATTTACAAAATGACGTATGCGCAAACGCAAACCTATGATGTAGGATTGAAACCTCATCCGCGTTTTCCCAACCAGCAGCGGTTAAAGGCAACCAAACCCCTGCTGCGCGAAGTGATAGAGAATGTAGAAGCCTACCACAAATTAAAGGACGGCGCTGAAGTGTTTTATAATATCGAGACCAAAACACAGCCGGCCACCGATAACAAGTACCATCCCGCGCCCGAAGAGTTTGTGAAAACTCTCATGAATGTGATCCATGATGCAAAGATCAGCGACCGGGTTATTATTCAGTCGTTCGATTTTCGTACGCTGCAGGTCTTACATAAAAGGTATCCTGCAATGAAAACGGCCGCCCTGATAGAGGAGTATGATAAACGGGCGCTCGAAGAACAATTGAAAGCATTGGGATTCACACCAACAATCTATAGCCCGGCTTATAGCCTCGTTACTCCTGAGCTGGTAGCCAAATGCCACCAGCTGGGTATTAAGGTTATTCCCTGGACGGTCAATGATATAGCGTCGATCGATAAAATGAAAGCGGCGGGTGTAGATGGAATTATTTCTGATTATCCCGACCTTCTGACTAATAAACCATAAACCCATAAACATGCATTTATCATTAGAAGGAAAAAATGCAGTGATCTGCGGAAGCACCCAGGGTATAGGGCTGGCCATTGCCGAAGAACTGGCTTTGCTGGGCGCTAGCTGTATCCTCATGGCCAGGAATGAAGAGGCTTTACAGGCGGCGGTTAAAAACCTGGACATCGCCCTGCGGCAACAGCACAGCTACCTGGTAGCTGATTTTAGCAAACCAGATCAGGTAAAACAGGTTATTCAACAATATGTGCAACAGCACCCCGTGCATATTCTGGTGAATAACACAGGCGGCCCGCCGCCCGGTTCAGTACTCGATGCTACTGAAGAAGCGTTTATGCTGGCATTTAACCAGCACCTGATCGTAAATCAATTGCTGGCGCAGGCCGTTATTCCTTCTATGAAGCAGGCAAATTATGGCCGCATCATCAATATCATTTCCACTTCTATCCGCATTCCCATCACCAATCTGGCTGTATCGGGCACAGTACGTGGCGCAGTAGCCATGTGGTCTAAGATCCTGGCCAACGAAGTAGGGCAGTTCAATATAACCGTAAATAATCTCTTGCCCGGTCTTACCAAAACACAGCGTCTTGATAGTTTGATAAAGAACAATGCCCAAAAGCGGGGCGTATCAACTGATGTAATAGAACGCGAAATGGAACAGGAGATACCTATGAAGCGTTTTGGCGAAGCGTCAGAGCTCGGCGCGGTGGCTGCATTCCTGGCATCGCCTGCCGCCTCTTATGTAAATGGGGTCAGTATTGCGGTTGATGGCGGGAAGACGGGAGCGTTGTAGATAGTGACCAGTTGACCAGTTAACGGGGGCGTATCGAACCGAAACGGGAAAGTAAATGCAGGGAAATCAGGCATAATTATTAGCGCCAGCTATTAGGTATAAACCTAAACTCCCCGATATTTTCGCGTCGGGATTGTTTGCCGTCTGCAGGAGGGCCCACTATTGCCCATTGCCTATTGCCGATTCCCATTGCCCATTGCCGATTCCCTTATCTTTACGGCAACAAACTACTACATGATTTTTGAAAACTCTCAATCGTTTGCCTGCCGGCTCGATCAGCAGGATGAACTGCGTTCATTTCGGGACCAGTTCATAATGCCCGTAATTGACGGAAAACAACAGATCTATTTCCTGGGGAATTCCCTGGGCCTGCAGCCAAAACGTACCAATGAATACCTGCAACAGGTATTGAACAAATGGGCCAATTATGGCGTGGAAGGTTTCTTTATGGGCGAACAACCCTGGCTGCAATACCACGATCATCTTACACAACCATTATCGACCATCGTAGGCGCATTGCCCCATGAGGTAGTGGCCATGAACCAGCTTACGGTAAACCTGCATTTGCTGCTGGTCTCGTTTTATAAACCCGATCAAAAACGGAATAAAATCATTTGTGAAGCCAAAGCATTTCCCAGCGATCAGTATATGCTTGAAACGCATGTAAAATACTGTGGCCTCAATCCCAATGAGGTGATCATAGAAGTAGGACCCCGCAAAGGAGAGCATACTATCCGTCAGGAAGATCTTCTGCAGGCTATAGCGCAACATAAAGACGAACTGGCCCTGGTGTTATGGGGCGGGTTGAATTATTATACCGGTCAGTTATTCGATATGGCGGCCATTACCAAAGCCGCACAGGCCGTGGGCGCCAAAGTAGGGTTCGACCTGGCCCATGCAGCCGGTAATGTCCCCTTACAATTGCATAACTGGAACGTGGATTTTGCCGCCTGGTGCAGTTATAAATATATTAATTCAGGCCCCGGTGGTATTGGGGGCGCCTATATTCATGAACGTTATCACAACGATAGTTCTTTGCCGCGTTTTGCAGGCTGGTGGGGCTACGATAAAGCCACCCGCTTTCTGATGCAGAAAGGGTTTAACCCTACCCGCACGGCCGAAGGCTGGCAGTTAAGCACGCCTTCTCTCTTGCTATATGCGGCACATCGGGCCGCACTGGATATTTTTATGGAAGCCGGGTTCGACAGATTACAAAAGAAACGGCAGTTATTGAACAAATGGTTGTGGTACCTGCTTGATGAAATGAACAATGCACAAACAGAGCCGGTAATTGAATTTATTACACCCCGCCAGGAAGCGGAACGAGGCTGTCAGGTATCTATGTTGATGTTACAGCAGGGAAAGCAGGTATTTGATGAGCTGGCCCGGGCGGGTATTATAGTCGACTGGCGCGAACCCAATGTGATCAGGCTGGCACCCGTACCTTTATACAATACTTTTGAGGAAGTATGGCAATTCACTAATATCTTGCGTCAAATTTTACAACTCCAACACGCATGACAAGGCAGCAACTGGTTGAACAAATACGCACAAAAAAGACATACCTTATAGTAGGTCTGGATACGGATATTACCAAGATCCCCAAACATCTGTTGTCTGCGCCCGATCCGGTATTTGAATTTAACAGGCAGATCATTGATGCTACCAAAGACCATTGTGTAGGCTATAAGATCAATACGGCTTTTTATGAAGCATTGGGAAAACCAGGTTGGGAAGCAATGGAAAAAACGGCTGCTTATATTCCAGCTACACATTTTAAAATAGCCGATGCCAAACGCGGTGACATTGGCAATACCTCCTCCCAGTATGCCAAAGCTTTCTTTGACGCTTTGCCATTCGATGCAATAACCGTAGCGCCTTATATGGGTGCCGACAGTGTACTGCCATTCCTGGAGTACAAAGACAAATGGACAATAGTATTAGGATTAACATCCAATACCGGTGCCCGTGATTTTGAATTACAAAAAGCGGGGGAGGAGTTGTTGTATGAAAAAGTATTGCGTACTGCTGCGCAATGGGGTACTGCCGAGCAGTTGATGTTTGTGGTAGGTGCTACACAGGCGTCGGAGTTTACCAACATCCGCGCTATTACCCCCCATCATTTTTACCTGGTGCCAGGGGTAGGGGCCCAGGGTGGAAGCCTGAAAGAGATCTCCGAAAAAGCAATGAATAAAGACGTGGGCCTGCTGGTAAATGCCAGCCGGGCCATTATTTATGCATCCGGTAATGAAGATTTTGCTGCTAAAGCAAAGCAAATTGCCAGTGATTATCAGCAGGAAATGGCTGAATATCTGTAATTGGTACAAAATTTCCAATCTGTTCCACTTCCATAAAGGATTTAGTTTCACACAGTTCCAGTGGAGAAATGTGAATTATTTTTTCATGATCAGATAGGGTTATACACAATTGCAAGCCCTAAAACGCGTTCTTAAATGGTTCGCGACGTAAAGATACCAGTTGAGTTTTTCCCAAACCGTTATCGGTTATGTGATCACGATAAGGAACATGTACTAAGTGTATATTCGTAAGATTACGGTTTTGGGGAAGGGGATCAGGAGGTATTTTACGTTGAAACCCCAACCACCCTACATGCCGCACCCTTGTTTGAATGATATATTCATGCATGGGTTATGTTGTTGTACTGGGGACCATTAACCAATGATCAATTGCAATACTGATAATTGGTATTTTAAGTTCTCATTATTATATATAAGATAAACGAGATCCGATATCCTGTTGAATTAAAAAAATCCAATCATCGGCTATGCGAAAAAATTTACGCGGGCACGTATTTAATATAAGATTTCTGTTTACCCTTTGTTTAGGTTTTGCCTTTTCTGAAACCCATGCACAGATGTCCGGCTCGTATACTATCAATTCGGCGGTAGTAACTGGCGGATCAAATTTCCAATCATTTACAGATGCAGTTGCACAATTGACTGCAGTTGGTTTTAGTGGCCCGGTAACCTTTAACGTACAACCGGGTAGCGGCCCCTACAGTGAACAGGTCGTGTTGAATAACATAAATGCAACAGCTGCCAGTCCCATTATATTTAATTGTAACGGGGTAACCCTTTCTTTTAATTCTTCCAATACGAACAGTCGTGCTGGTATTAAGTTGAATAATTCTGATTATATAACCTTTGATGGCCTGGTGATAACGCCGCTGGCTGCCACTATCACCAGATTTGGTTATGGCTTTCATTTATTGAATGATGCCGACCATAATACTATACAGAACTGCCACATCATCTGCAAAGTGATCGGCCCCCGTCCTTATCAGGCGCAGGGAATTGTGATCAATGGCAGTAACGGTAATCCTACGGAACCTGGTTACAGCAATTGTGATTACAACCTGATACAACAGAACACGATAGAAGGTGGTGGTGCAGCAATTACCTTGTCATCTGTACCCATCGCAGGTAATCCAGACCAATACATGACCGGGAATATTGTAAAGAAAAACACCATTATCAACTGGAAAACAAATGGTATTGAGTTATATTATAATAGCAATGCCCAGGTAGACGGAAATGATTTTACCGGCGGGACCAACACCTACGTAACATGCGGTATTCACCTGGGTCTTTCAAATCAGAAAGTGGCTGTTACAAATAACCGTATTCATGATCTAATTGTTGATCCGTTAAATTTTGGTGGTACGCTGTATGGTATCCGGATCAATTCGAAAAGTGTATCCGGTCAGGAATGCGTCGTAGCCAATAACGCCATTTACAACTGGGCGTCAGACGCCCCTCAATACGGGATCTTTTGCCAAAACGCGGCCTTTTTAAATGTTTACCACAATACAGTATCACTGGACGATCAAACTACTCCTGGCGATTATTCCCGGGGATTGTCGCTGGATTCTATTTCCGATGTTACTGTAATGAACAATATTGTTACCGTAACCCGGAATGTGGTGAGTGAAAATTATGGCATGTATGTTACTAAAGCGCCATTGCAGCGATTGGTAAGTGATCATAACGTGTTTTATGTGCCGGCATTATCAGGTACTGGAATAGCCTATTTGGGATTGTATGGCGGGGATTTTATGGATAATTTGACCATCTGGCGCAGCAAAACAGGATATGATCTTTTTTCGGCCGAACTTGACCCGTTATATGTAAATGCTTCAACAGGTGACTTAAGGCCAACTGTTCAACGCATCGATAATATGGCGCTGGCTGTTGGTATCACTACCGATCTTGCTAACATAACCCGTAACGCCACGAATCCAGATGCGGGATGTTTTGAATTTACCTCGGCTGCCTGTACAGCACCTTTGGCCGGTACGCCCGTAATAAGCCCTGATTCGGTTCTTTGTCAGGGGCCTTCAATAGCAATGGGTTTAGATGGTAATTCAGGCGGAAACGGCCAAACTTATACCTGGCAATCTTCTTCTGCACAATTTGGCACTTACAATAATATAGTTACCCGGGATTATCCCTATTTCACCGTAACACCCAGCAGCTCTTTATATTACCGGATAGCGGTAACCTGCGGGGCTACCACCGTGTATTCATCACCTGTTAAGATCCTGGTAACCACTCCGCTCAATGCAGGTACATACACCATCAATAACGCATTACCCACAGGCGGCATCAATTACAACAGTTTCAGTGATGCGGCCCGGGCATTACAATGTGGGCTCAATGGTTCCGTTGTATTCAATGTGACCAGTGGCAGCGGACCTTATCCGGAACAAATGATCATTCCAGCGATCAATACCGCTCCCAATAGAACGGTTACATTCAATGGTAACGGTGCAACCATTACCTATGCTACCACCAGCTCAAAGATCCCGGTAATAAAGCTGAATGGAGCAGATTATATTACCATCGATAGTCTTAATGTTACTGTGCAGGGCGCTGATCCGGCAGGGTATGGATATGGCATCTTTTTAACGAATGATGCCGATCATAACGTTATAAAACGCTGTTCCATTAACCTCAATAAAACATCAGCAAGCCCTTATTATGGCGGTATTATAATGAGTTCAAATGAAAAGGACCCGGTTGACTCAGTTACTGAAAGCAATTGCGATTATAACCAGATTGTCAATAATACAGTGAACGGAGGGTATTACGGTATCGTTTGTGCTTCCAAAACCATTAAAGCCACCATACTTGCTTCAACTGATAATACTATAAAAAATAATAAAGTATCAGATAACTGTGCTGATGGAATTTATGTGGTAGGTACCAAGAATATGGTGATAGATAGCAATGACATCGGTCATCCTACCCGTACAGCGTTCTCAGTTTCATATGCCGGCATTTATGTATTCAGTCAGAATAATGGGTTGAATATTTCAAAGAACCGGATCCATCACCTGTTAGATAAAGCAAGAACTTCCAACGTACAGTTAAGTGGGATAAAATTTGTAGGAACGGGCGGCACCCTGGCACAACCGAATATGGTAACCAATAATTTGATGTATTACTTTATGGGCCAGGGGTACCAGGAAGGATTGTATGCTTTTTCTTGCGATTACCTGAAATTTTATCACAATACAGTTTCTCTGGAAGACAGCGCAGCGGGCGCCGTAACCGGTGAAACAAGTGGATTTGGTGTATATGGTCTTAATTCTACTGGT
Organism: Niastella soli; assembly: GCF_017742245.1. Classification (GTDB taxonomy): domain Bacteria; phylum Bacteroidota; class Bacteroidia; order Chitinophagales; family Chitinophagaceae; genus Niastella; species Niastella soli. Next base: position 150,584 of record NZ_JAGHKO010000002.1, on the reverse strand, counting down.
TTGGAATTCAAGGATAACAGTATAGTTATAAAACGTGGTGGCGATAGGAATAAATATTGCGTATTCCTGAATATTCCTGATAGTAATCTGGTGGCTAATTACAATAACTACTATATGCATGCCGCATATGGTACCACCAATTACGTGGGTAATATGGGCGCCATACTCTATCCAACCTTATCCAACTGGCTGGTTACCCGCAAGGATTCCAGCACTGTCAACATCGATCCTGTTTATAATGATATAGCGAACGGCGACCTTACACCTACCAAGCTCGCGTTTGAAAACAGAGGATTTAATGTAGGCATCACTTCCGATATGTTCGATGCCAAGCGGGATGTAGCAAGACCAGATATTGGCGCCATTGAATTTACGATCTGTAGACAGTTGGCCAATCCGGTAGTAACGGTGGAAGAAGCAGGTACTAAAACAATCAAGTTCAGCTGGCTGGAGGTTCCGAATACAACCGGTTACCGCGTATCGCGTGATGGTTTTAACTGGACGATCCCTACCTCGGGCGCCAAAGGGCTTAATCACATCATCACCGGACTGAAACCCACTGATACGATTGGTTTGATGGTGAAAGCGCTGGGTACCAGAGCTGATTGTCCTGAATACCTGTCAGCACGGGTAGTAGGTCAGGCACTCACCGATGGCGTTTTTGTACCCAATACTTTTACACCAAATGGTGATAGCAAGAACGATAAGTTCAAGGTGTACAGCAATGTTACCAAATCGATCCGTTGGATGGTATTTAACCAATGGGGTGAAAAAGTATTTGAATCTAACGATATACAGGGCGAATGGGATGGCACTTATAAAGGCAAACCCCAGCCTATTGGCGTATATGTGTTTGTGGTATCAGGCATATTAACAGATGGTACCAAAGTATCACAAAAAGGAACCTTTAATCTTGTAAGGTAAAATAACCCCAAAAAACTGTTTGTAATGCGACGATATCTTATAAAAACCGGCTTGTTACTGTTGACGTTAGTTACAACAATAGCAGGTCATTCTCAAACAGATCCTCACTTTTCGCAATACTATGCGTATCCCATGTGGTTGAACCCGGGTTTAACGGGTGCCATTGATGGTAACTACCGGGTTACGGCTATGTACCGAAGCCAATGGGGAGGCGTTAGTAATCCTTTTGCAACACCAGGTGTTTCGGCGGATTTAGTAACTAATAAGAATGTAAGCTTTGGTGTGAATATTATGAACCAGCGGGCAGGGAATATTGGTTACAACTATTTGACCGGATATGGCTCTATGTCTTACAATGGGGTTCGCTTCGGTTATCACCAGATCTCTATTGGCATGGCGTTGGGTTTGCTCAATCGCAAGTTCGACCCTTCCAAGTTCCGTACAGGCGACCAATGGCTCGGGGCAACCGGCTGGGACCCAAACAATGCCTCTCCGGAGACGTTGAGTAAAACATCGGCCATTGCATTCGATGCTGGAGTAGGGGCCGTGTACTATGATGGAACACCGGGTAAAAAAGCCAACCTGTTTGGCGGTATCTCTGCTTATCATTTAACACAACCCCAGGACCCTTTCTTTGCCGATAAGGGCGAAAAAATGCCCATGCGCCTTACCGTGCATGGCGGTTTAAAATACAATGTGAGTGAAGACCTAAGCATTACCCCCAACCTGTTGTACATGCGGCAGGGAACAAGTTCGGAGAAAATGGTAGGCGCTTATGCCCAAATGCGGGTAAATGAATCTACCGACTTTTTAGTGGGCGCCAACTACCGGTTTAAAGATGCCTTTGCTCCGTATGTGGGGGTTTACTATAAAAATTACATGATCAGTGCGAGTTACGATGTGAACGCATCTGATCTGGGGAAAGTGGCTGGCAACGCCAATAACTTCGAAATTTCACTGACGCTTATTGGACGTAAGTCGGTTAAACAGGATGCCGTGCCGTTTGTGTGTCCAAGATTGTAATCAGGACCACCAGGCAACCGGGCATCAAAGGAACTATCACATTAATAATAGCAAATTGACCATACATGATTAAGCATCTATTAATAATTGCTGGTTTGGGATTGTCTGCAACTGCGGTACAGGCGCAGGCAAGCAACTTTAAACGGGTGGCAGAACAGTTTTATGCCAAAGGCGATTATTATTCAGCCGCGCACTATTTTGAAAAGTACTTAAGTGGAAAAACACCCACCCATTCAGGTTACAATGCTTATGTAGTGCAGAAGCAGGGCGCTGCGTTGATCAATCACAACGATTTGGGTGGCCTCGACGGAAACCTCCTGTATCGTATGGGTGACTGTTATTATAACCTGAACGATTTTATACATGCAGAGCAATGGTACAAACTGTGTCTGCAAAAAGATTCTACCACCCATCCGCTGGCCCGTTACTATTACGGCATTTGTTTACGCGCCAACGGCAACTATAATATTGCCCAACAGGAGTTGAACCGGTTTATGAAAGAGAACACGGAGGGCGACCAATTCAATAAACAGGCGCAGCAGGAGATAGACAACTGTGTATTTATTATGCAACAGTTGAGCAATGGCCCTACCGGAGTAAAAATTGAACGGCTCGATAACGTCATTAATAAAGAAGGCGCTAATTACGCCGCCAGCTGGTTAAACAATAACACGCTGGCCTTTACCTCTACCCGGGCTGAAGGGTACACCAATGCCCTGTATACCGCAGCTTATCAGGGTGAGGGTAATTTCGGGAAGGTGGAAAGATTAAATGTGTCGGCGCCCAAAAATACACAACAGGGCACGCCGGCCTTTACACCCGATGGCTCAAAAATGTTCTTTACAGGCTGGATGGTTAAAAATGGTAAAAAGATCTCTGCCATCTATATGAGTGAGCAAAATGATGGCAGATGGAGTGAGCCTGTACTGATTGATGGAAAACTCACCGAACAATCATTCAATTCCCGGCAACCCCAGGTAACGCCCGATGGAAAATACCTCTTATTCGCCAGCGACCGTTCTGACGGTATTGGCGGGTTCGACATCTGGTATGCCACCCTCGATGCTAAAGGCATGCCCGGACAAATAACCAATGCCGGTCCGGCCATTAATACCACTGGTGATGAAGAAGCGCCCTTTTATCATGGCCCCACCCAATCCCTGGTATTTTCATCCAATGGCAGAACGGGTATGGGCGGTTTTGACCTGTACAGTTCTACCGGTAATTTCACCGGTTCCTGGACGGTGTCGCTGAACCTGGGTTATCCCGTGAATTCTGAAAAAGATGATATTTATTTTGTAAGCCGCGGAAAGGGGCTGTTGGAAGACGCGATCTTTAGTACTGACCGGGCTTCCCTTTGTTGTTTGGAATTGTTCTCTATACATAAGAACTATCACCAGGTGTTTACCGGTATAGTACTCGATTGTGATAGCAAAAAGCCGCTCGAAGGGGCTATCATTACCGCAAAAGACCCTCGTGGTACGGAAGTGGCCATGATCAAAACCCAGGCTGGCGGACGTTATACCATTGAGACCGACGCCGGAATTGCCCTGCAGATCAGCGGTACCCAGGAAGAATACCAAAGCGGGCTGCTGACGGCCTACCCTTCAAAAGGGGATACCGTATATGCTGCAGAGTTATGCCTGGTTAAAAAGCCCGATCCGTTCAAAAACAAGACCGAGGTTACTTACCAGATCGTGTTTGAGTTAACAACAGAGATCGCCAAGGAATCGTACCCATATCTCGACCTTATTGCCGGCTATTTGAAAGGCAACCCGGCTGTGGTGCTTGAAATAGATGTGCATACAGATGGTAAGGGGTCGGTTAAATCGAACGAGTTCCTGGCGAAAGGCCGGGCCAATGCCTGCGCCGAATACCTGATCAACGCCGGCGTATCGCCCAGACAGTTAAAACCAGTAGGATTTGGCGAATGCTGTCCGTTAGAGAAAGAAACAACGCCTGACGGAAGAGACATTCCGGAAGCCCGTGAGAAGAACAGACGTGTGGTGTTCAAAATGCTGAATAATGGTTCTACCATCAACAATGGTACGCCAATCATTAATGGAGGTACCCAAAACACCAACTAATACCGACAAACGCCCACCGGCACACGACAAGCCGGTGATTTAGATAGAGCAACCTTTTTCCCCATTCATTTGGGAACATGGCCCCCGGAAATTCGGCTTTGATCGAATACTCCGGGGGCCTTATTTTTGTCTACGGCATTCCGCGTTTTTTTTTATTATATTTATTACTGGTATTGCCTAATCCCATGCCGGAGGGGCGCTTTTATGCGCCGGCTTTGGCTAAAAATGCCTTCTGCCCAAAGAATACCCCTCTTTTTGAGGGGGTAGCTTATTAAATCCATACTATTTAAAAATCCTTAAATTGCAATAACACCCAGCGATTTAAGACTTTTTTACGTATAGAGCATAGATCATCTACTTAATCAAAATTTACATTTTATGAAACAAGTCTTCTCAGTCCTCTCTGTTGCTTGTGTTGCATTTTTTACGCTCTTCTTATCAACGACCAACGTGAGCTGTAAAAAAGGCGATACAGGACCTAAAGGCGATACAGGGGTTGCCAATTCTGTATATTCGGCCTGGAAAACGGTTACCTATCAGGCAGCAGTTATCCAACCCGGCGATACGGTGGGTGTAGCCACGCTTAAGGCTCCGGAAATTACCAAAGACGTACTTGATAAGGGTATGATCCATGTATATGCCAATTTGGGAACAGCAGCAGCGCCGGACATCGTTCAAATCCCCTACCAGGATTTTTATCTTACCGGCATTTATGTGAACGTAGATTATGAGGTGGGTAACATCAATTTTGTTTCTAATATCTTGGCCAACGGTTTATACCGTTATATCATAGTTACCGGAACTATTCCTGCCGGCGGACGTCAGGCGACTGTTGACTGGAATAATTATGAAGAGGTGAAGAAGTTTTACAATCTTAAGGACTGAGAAAGCTGAATCAGACGCAAACTGTTCCCTTCAGAGACCATTCTTTTCCCGCATGGCGGGAATAAAAGAATAAACGAATTATCCCAAACCAGTGTGAGTAACTATTTTAACCATCCAGGCCGTGCATCAAGGTGATGCACTGGCCTGACTGGTTAAAGGGCAACCGCAAAAGGAGCCCAGGTGTATTAATCTATTATTCTTCAGTTAATCAAAAACTAATTGCTATGCGTTTTAATCAAAACGCTTTTGAGGCAACGGCATTTCAGGCAACCTGCAAAAGACTGTTATTGTTGGTAGTGGTAGCTGCCTGTGTGCCGGTAACTACCCACGCATTTGAGATTCCCCATCACACAAACAAATCCGGGTTTTTCCAGGACACCGCCATATTAAGAGGTAAGGTATCTGGTACCGAAGAGGGAAACCTACTTCCTCAGGTATCTGTTCAGAACCTTGTTAGCGGCCGGGGAACATTTACCAATTCCCAGGGCGAATTTGCCATCGGCGCCCGCCGGGGCGATAGTATCCGGTTTACCTACGCCGGAAAAGGTCCCCAAACCATCATTTACCGGGGCGAGAAATTTTTGGAAATCCATCTGTTAGCGAGCGATAAGGCCCTGTCTGAAGTAATTGTAACCGGTTTCCAGACCATCGAAAAAAAGAAATTTGCCGGTTCTGCAGCTACTGTGAAAATGTCTGACGCCAAACTGGATGGCCAAACCGATATCAGCCGGATGCTGGAAGGCCGGGCCGCAGGCGTATCGGTCCAAAACGTATCGGGCACCTTTGGGGCTGCACCCAAAGTTCGGGTGCGCGGCGCCACCTCCATAAACGGTGATAACAAACCATTGTGGGTAGTAGATGGCGTGGTGCTCGAAGACATCGTAAACATCTCCAACGATCAGCTTTCGAGCGGTGACCCCACAACTCTGTTAGGGTCGGCGGTAGCCGGTTTAAATGCCAACGATATCGAAAGCTTCGACATATTAAAAGATGCCTCTGCGGCTGCCTTATATGGCGCCCGGGCCATGAACGGGGTGGTGGTGATCACCACAAAAAAAGGCCGCCTGGGTAAAACCAGCATAAACTACATCGGTAATTTCAGTACCTATTTGAAACCCGATTATAGTAATTTCAATATCATGAACTCTGCCCAGCAAATGTCGGTTCTGGCCGAGCTGGAACGGAAAGGCAGCCTGAATGCCAACATCCTCGATCGCGCGGATAATGGAGTATATGGTAAAATGTATGAGGATCTAAATACAGTGAAACCCGACGGCTCAGGATTCGTTATTCCCAATACCCAACCTGCCCGCAAAGCTTTTTTAACCCGGTATGCACAGGCCAATACCGACTGGTTCGATCTGTTGTTCCGTAACAACTTCATGCAGGAACATTCGCTTAGCCTTTCCGGCGGTACCGAACGTTCCCAATCCTACTTCTCAACCAGTTATTATGGCGACAATGGCTGGACGTCCGCCGATAAAGTAAGCCGTATCACCCTCAATTTCCGCAACAACTATAAGTTCAACGATAAATTGTGGGCCGATTTTACAACCGTAGGTTCTGTGCGGCAGCAAAAGGCCCCCGGTGCCCTGAGCCGGCAAAGTAACCCGGTGGAAGGTAGCTACGATCGTGACTTTGACATCAATCCCTTCAGCTATGCCCTTAACACCAGCCGCACTTTAACGGCTTACGATTTAAATGGCAACCGGGAGTATTTCCGGCGCAACTACGCTCCGTTCAACATTCTCACCGAACTGGAGAACAATTATATGAACCTTAAAGTGGTTGACCTCCGTTTGCAGGGCAGCCTGAACTATAAGATCACCCCCGATCTGCGGTATGAATTTGTGGGTGCCTTGCGCTTTGTAAAGTCGAGCCGCGAACACGAGATCACCGAAAACTCCAATATGGCCAATGCTTACCGGGCAGCCGGTACATCAACCATAAAACAAAATAACAAGTTCCTGTACCGCGATCCTGAGAACCCCGATGCAGAACCCGTGGTGGTACTGCCTTATGGTGGTTTTTATAACCGCGTAGAAGACCAGCTGCTCAGCTACGATTTTCGCAACAGCCTTAACTACACTAAAGTAATTAACGATATCCATGCGATAAGCTTACTGGGTGGTATGCAGGTGAAATATGCCGACAGGCAGAATTTCAATAGTACCGGCTACGGTTATCAGTATGATAACGGCGGCGTTCCTTTTATCGACTACCGCATTCTGAAACAAACCATCGAGCTGAATTTCCCCTATTACGGTATGGCGAAAGATTATGACCGCTTTGTGGCCTTTTACGGATCAGGTACCTATACCTATAATTCTCGTTATAACTTAACAGGAACGATCAGGTACGATGGCTCGAACCGGTTGGGTAAATCACGGCAGGCCCGTTGGCTGCCCACCTGGAGTGTGGCCGGTTCATGGAACGTAGAGCAGGAAAAATTCATGGAAGGGGTAACCTGGGTTGATGCGCTTACCCTACGGGGCAGCTATGGTTTAACCGCCAGTATGGGACCCGCTACCAATTCGCAGATAGTTTTAAAGAACCTCGTTACCAACAGGACCTACTTAGACGAACGGGAATCGGTAATACAACTGGCCAACCTGGAGAATTCAGAACTTACCTGGGAAAAATTATATACTGCCAACGCAGGTGTTGACGCTACGCTTTTGGACAAACGCCTCAATATTAGCGTAGACGTATACCATCGCAACAGCTTTGACCTCATAAGCCTGGTTAAAACATCGGGTGTTGGTGGCGAACCTTATAAACCTGCCAACTATGCCGATATGGAATCGCAGGGTATAGAATTGCTGGTAGGCTATGTATTGGTAAACAACAAAAACTTTAAATGGCGCACCAACCTTACCGCCGGTTATAATACCAATAAAATAACCAATGCCAAAAACGAACCTAACATCTTTGACCTGGTGCAGGCAGAGGGCGGCAATAAAGAGGGGTATCCGGTGCGCAGTTTGTTCTCGCTCAATTTTAAAGGCCTGGAACATTTTACCGGTCTGCCTCAGTTTGTTGATGAAACAGGTAAAACTGCCAACAATGTGTACCTGCAAGACCAAAACACCAGTTACCTGGTTTATGAAGGCCCCGTTGATCCCCGGCTTACCGGTGGTTGGTTGAACAGCTTCAGCTACAAAGACTTTACGCTGAATGTATTCATCACTTACCAGGCGGGCAATAAGATCAGGTTATACCCCGCATTCAAGACCGCTTATTCCGACCTGGATGCCATGCCCAAAGAGTTTTACGACCGTTGGTCAATGCCTGGTGATGAAAAGTATACCACTGTTCCCTCTATCCTGGGCGCTTTTGAACAATCAAAACTGGAAGGTGCTACGCCCTATAACAACTACAATTATTCAACAGAAAGGGTAGCCAGTGGTGATATGATCAGGTTAAAGAACGTTTCCCTGACCTGGCAGATGCCCGCACAAATGATCAGGAAAATAGGTTTAAGTAGCCTGGCATTGCAGGGGGTGGCCAACAACCCATGGCTTATTTACTCCGACAGTAAATTAAAAGGGCAGGATCCTGAATTTTTCAATACCGGTGGTATTGCTCAACCCATTCAAAAGCAGTTTACGTTTTCTGTGAAACTGGGCATATAACACAGGTGTGAAACGAAAAAAGGTAATTACCATGCGAAAAATACTATCATATACAACTGTTGTACTGCTTTTTACAACCACTGGCTGTAAAAAGTTTCTCGAAAAAAATCCTGATAACCGGGCTTCCCTGAACACGCCCGAGCAGGTGTCGCAATTACTGGGCACTGCGTACCCGCAGGCTAACTACATGGCTTTTTGCGAATCCATTTCTGATAATGTGGCTGATAAGGGTACTGGCGTACAGGACAGGACCAACATTGACCCTTACTTTTTTCAGGATGTAAATTATAAAGACCAGGATTCGCCCGAGTATTACTGGGATGGCTGTTATACTGCCATTGCGGCGGCCAACCAGGCGCTGGAAACCATCAGGAATGCACCGGATTCAACACTGTATACCGCGCAAAAAGGCGAAGCGCTGGTCTGCAGGGCCTATGCGCATTTTATGCTGGTCACCTTCTTCTCAAAACCCTACAGCTCCCTAAGCGGTAGTACCTCCGCCAAAGACCTGGGTATCCCTTATGTGACCACCCCTGAGAAGATCGTGTTCCAACAATACGATCGCAAAACGGTGGATTATGTGTACAAGATGATTGAGCAGGACCTGTTACAGGGCTTACCGCTGTTAGACGATACCAAGTATAAAGTAAAAAGCTATCACTTTAATAAAGCGGCTGCCAATGCATTTGCCGCCAGGTTCTATCTCTTTAAACAGGATTATGCCAAAGTGATCACCTATGCCAATGCGGTATTAAATGCAGGCAATGTAATTTCCATGCTGCGGCCCTGGAACACTACTTACCTGGATTATACTCCGGCCGATATGTTTGCTATTTATCAAAAGGCAACAGAACCGGCTAATCTGTTGCTGGTGGAAACCGCTTCTAACTGGGGGCGTAATTATTACAGCGTTCGTTATGCCCTTAACTCATCTATTCGCGATGAAATATTTGGTAGAAATCCCACTGGCGGCGAATGGGCATTCGACAGCAAAACTTTTACAACAGGGACCGTTAATTATTTACTGCCAAAGATCAATGAATATTTCGTCCGCAATTCGGTAAATGCCAATATTGGGGTGCCCTATGTAATGGTGCCTATATTCACTGCCGAAGAGGTGCTGTTTAACCGGGCTGAGGCCTATCTGTTTACCCGTAATCTTTCTAAATGCCTGGAAGATCTGAATACGTATGCCAGCACCCGGATCATTGACAGCAAAACTAAAAAATACGATCCTGCATTACATACCATCACGGTGGCGAAGTTGACATCCTACTATGGGAACGGTCTGAGCGACCTTGATAAAGCGCTGAATTGTGTTATAGATTTTAAACGGGCTGAATATGTACAGGAAGGCATGCGCTGGTTCGATCTGCTGCGCTATGATATCCCTGTATATCATGAAACTACCGATGGCCGCAGTTTCACCCTTGAATCAGGCGCCAAACAACGGGTGTTTCAGTTGCCCGAAACTGTAAAGCTTTCAGGCATGCCATTGAACCCGAGATAATACAAACGATTAACAATAAACCGAAGCAGAGATGTTCAAACATAAAATATATTTAATCATACTCACATTGGCCATATTGGCTTCGTGTAAAAAGGAAGATGACCTGGGCGATGTGAGCCAGATACCCGGTTTGGGCGGCGATACCTGGGCGGGCGGTACCATCGATACCTGGATCAGGGATACGCTTACCGTTCCTTTTAATGTGTCCGCTAAATACAAGTGGGACCAGGGCGAACTGGAATTCGATAAAACACTGACCCCGCCAAAGGAAGAAAAGATCATCCCGGTGTTGAGCTCCATAAAAAAAGTATGGATAGATAACTATGTGAAAGAAGCGGGAAAAACTTTCATGATGAAATACATTCCCAAGTATTTTGTACTGGTGGGTAGTGCCAGCTGGAATACGGATGGTACCATTACGTTGGGTACTGCTGAGGGTGGCCGCCGGATCATCTTATATGTGCTGAATGATTTCAGAGTTAAGGGAATGACAGGGTTTGTACCCGGTGATTCGGTCAATATTAAAGAGATGTTCCATACTATAGAACACGAGTTTGGTCATATCCTTCATCAAAATGTGATGTATCCTGAAGCCTGGAAACGCATTTCAGTAGGTGATTATACTTCAAGCTGGAACCTTACTACCGATTCATCGGCCCGGGCAAAAGGGTTTATTACCATGTATGCCCAATCGAACCCCGATGATGATTTTGTAGAAATGATCTCTATGATGCTTACAGAAGGAAAGGGCGGTTATGAGGCTATACTAAGCGACATTACCAACCCAACGGGTTTAAGCAAGTTACGCCAGAAGGAAACGATGGTAGTAAGTTACTTTAAAGATGTATGGGGGATCAACTTTGCCAGTTTGCAAGCCCGGACCCGCAATTCCATTGACCAATTGATCAAGTAGGCACTCACCCAACAAAAAACAGGTATGAACAAGAACTTATTATATTGTTTACTCGCAATGATCCTGGTAGCGTCCTGTAAGAAGGACGATGACACGGTGTTTGATAAATCGCCTGATGAGCGGATCAATGAAGCGCTGAAGACCTATCAGACCGCCATTACCAGTTCGCAATACGGGTGGAATGCCAACCTGATCACAGCAGATGGCGCCCCTTACCGGTTTTATTTCACCTTCACCGATAGCAACCGGGTGCAAATGTTCAGCGATTTTGACAGCACCACCGCTACCGATCTTAAGGAAAGCAGCTACCGGTTAAAAGCGTTGCAACAACCCAGTTTGATCTTCGATACGTATTCTTATATCCACATTTTGAGTGATCCCGATGCTTCGGTAAATAATGGCCAGTATGGGGTGGGGTTGAAAGCTGATTTTGAATTTGCCATAGATACGGTGGGCGCTGACAGCATAAGCCTCACAGGCCGGTTTAACGGAAGTAAAATGACCTTGTATAAAGCTTCTCAGACAGATAGGGCTATATGGACCAGCAAACAGGTGGCCAATGGGGTAGTGAGTTTTAAAAACTACTGGAAGTTCCTGAATTATTGGCGTAGGTTAAATTATCGCGGTATCGATTACGAACTGCAGTTTGATACTTCCCTTAAAAAAGTAACAGTGTCCTGGGGTACTGGTAACCAGGCCCAATCTGTTACCAGGGGATATTATTTCTGGGCAAATGGGATAAATTTTACGGACCCTGTTGTAAATGGTAATTTCACCATACCCGGTTTCACCATCACCAGTTTTACAAACGGTGCCACCCCCGCCGACCAGGTTATGAATGTAGCGGTAAGTGGTACGGCAGCCACTATCAAAGCAACCTACACAAATTCTCTTAACCCGGATGTAAAGAATGCGGTTACCCGGTGGCGCAACCAGGCCATAAACAGTGGACTCTATTATGTGTCGTTCGATGGGTTCCATAAGAACGGTGTTGATGATGCCTATAAATTGAAGACCCTTGTGAACGACTCGGCTCGCTACTATGCCTTGTTATATGCTCCTAATCCTACCGGCTACAGTGATGCTTTTATAAACATGTACGTTGATACGGTGAATGAACCTGCATTGGTTGCAATAAATGGCTCCTGGGTTAAACAAACTGTAAACAGTAATACCGGGTTGGCAAAGGTTACCGAAGATTCAGTACGTAAAAATGAACCCTGGCCCGCAACCGGGCCGGCGGCTGATACCCGTGCGCAAATGTATAAGAGTGGCGGCTACTATTTTGTACAAAGCAGCGCCATTACTTACGACATGGTAAGTGTTGATGATCCTTCTGTTTGGATAACGTGGTGGTGGGTGTTTTAACAATACAGAAACGCATTAATATAATTGCAAAGGTCCTGACAGTTTCGTCAGGACCTTTATATTTTAAAAACGGGATCCCCGGTTTTGATCGGGGAGAGCCCGTTGTAGCGAGTCTTCGACTCTGCTGACTGCAAGTTGGTTATCGTGAATCGGCAATTAAGACCTGTAAGGTTCGCCACTTGAGCTCGCAATATTAGTGGGTTTATGCGACCCCCGATAAATCGGGGCAGGCTCTGACAGGTCTGGTCTTATCGGCAATCGGCAGTCGTGAAACGTGAAAGGGTCTCCGAAATTCGATCCGCACTTCTATATTTCTAGAACCTGATAACTCAAGAACTTAATAACTAACAAACTCAATAACTTGCCTTTATCAACCTTATCAACCCCGTCAACTCTATCAACTCCATCACCCGTATCAACCCCGCAAGGTGGGGCAGGACTCTGCCTTCCTGGTCAACTGATCAACTTATATCCTCACCGCACCCCTCTTATCTTTATCCTTATCTTTATCCTTGTCCTTGTCTTTATCCTTACTCTTCTCTTTATTCATATCGATATTCAGATTATGGCCCAGTGTAATTTGACCGTATTCTGATTTTATCTTCATGTCGGTAGTACCGCTGCCTGTTTTGCCCTGGTACCGTTTGTTGAACCGGGGGCCATGGCGATCGTCATCAGCGCCCTCTTCTTTTATCTCGAAATTGGTTTTGTTATGCAGGTCGCCAAAGTTGGTGCTGATATCGAAGTTGGCGGAGATATTGGTGTTCAGGTCAAGATATAGATTGGAGAAACTGTTCTTTACGGTAAGCGCCTTGGTGCTGTTATCAACCCGCAGTTTGGCAATATCGCAATATTCGAATACCGCATTTACCGAACCATCGAGGTTTTCAATAGCTGCCTTTGAGAATTTGATCACCAGGCTGCCATTATTAATGCTGCCGATGGTGCCTTTACCAAATTCAATCGTTACTTTTTTTACATTGTTCAGCTTGCCGGTGGTAAGGCTGCCGAATTTACTTTCAAGCGTTACCTCGCCATTGTAATCGCCGATGGTCATGGGACCAAATTCGTTCTTTGCCTGTAAGGGATTACGGGCAGGCATATTTACCACGTAGTCGATATGAAAACCCTGCTTTTCGCCCTTACCCCATCGTTGGTCTGTGTTGTTTTTATTGATCTTTGTTTTGAAGAAAACTCCATCGGCGTTTTTACCATCTTCAATACTGATGACATCGAGTATGGCCTGGGCTTTTTCGTCGGTATTGGCCTCGGCGGTAATGGTTACCGAAACACTCACTTCATTCTTGTCCCAGGTGTTTATTTTCATTTCGCCAAACTGGTTGGTCAATGAGATCTTATCACTATTACTTACGTTGTATGATTTTGTATAGGTTTTCTTTTTTTCAACAAATGGGCCTTCGGCAAATACCTGCGTTGTTAATAGGAGTAACGAAATAAATAAAGGGAGCCTATAATGTCTTAGAGTTACTTTCATGATTGTTGCTTTTTGATGCTTTGATTTGATTTATGATGCTTAATTGCTGATTGAGTATTTCAGTCTGCAGCCTTAAGTTCTCAATCATCGCTTCGAGTAATTGTTCACGGTTAGGATTTTCCGGTAGTTCTTTTTTCAACGCGTTATACGAACTATCGAGTTTATCGATACCAGTAACAAATTTTTTATACAGAATGGGGTTTTCTTTTTCAATCTCTTTCAGTTCGTTTTGTTTCATCTCAATAAGCTGGGTGAATTGAGATACCTCCCGGGCATAGCTGGGGTTTATCTCTTTCAGTAACTGATCATTTACACCCGGACTGTCGATGGAAACATTATTTTTTGCCATGCCGCCCTTGTCAGTTGAACGGGTATTTAACAGGGAGAATATGCCTATGCCTGCCAGTATCAGTATGGCGGCTGCCGCGCTCCATCTCAGCATGGTTAGTACAATTGTTTTCTGCCCCTTGCTTTTTTGTTGTTGGTTGTTTCGTTGCTCATCTGTCAGTTCCTGTTCCAGTTTTTTCCAAATCCGTTCGCTTGGCTCATCCGAATCAAACTGGTCGCGGTTATCACGCATAAATTGTTCTAAACCTTTGCTCATATGTCACACTCCTTGTTTAATTAAAGTCAGCAGTTTTTGTTTGGCCCTTACATATTGGGTACGAACCGTGTTATGAGAAATATTAAGTATCTGGGAGATCTCTTCATGGTCATACCCTTCCAACAGATACAGGCTCAGTACCGTTCGGTAGCCGTCGGGTAGCCGGGTGATCATTTTTTTGACCTCTTCCACCCGGTACTGGACCTCTTGCTCATTGATGGGTTCTTCTTCCGGCATAGCCTGCAGATCGGTATTTTCCATATCAACCAGGTCATTCCGCCGCTTTCGCAAAATGTTGATCGATTTATTGATCACGATCCTTTTAAGCCAGGCCCCAAAGGTGCTGCGGTAATGAAAGTCATGCAGGGAGCGATAGGCGTCCAGGAATGACTCCTGCAGTACGTCTTCAGCGTCGGCTGTATTGTTTACGATACGTAAACTGGTGTTATACATAGCTTTGGAATATTGCCGGTACAACGTCTGAAAACTTTGGGTGTCGCCCTGTTTACAGCGTTCAACCAGTTCATCCCGGATAATGTTTGCAGTCAGCTCCAAAATGATCTGTTTAGGTTGTGTATATAAGAGACATAGGTTTCACCCGCATGTTGCATAAAGCTGTTTTTTAAGGCCAATGTTAGGCTAAGTGGTTAAATGGCTTGATGGGTGGAGTTTGTTTGTAGTTTGTAGTTTACAAACCTCAAACAACAAACTTTTCTTATTTTTAGCGTAATATAGAAAACTGTTTAGTCATGGGTACCAGAACCGATTTGTTCACCAGCCCGGATTACTTCTTATTGGATGAGCTTTTAACCGACGAACAGAAACTTGTCAGAGAATCTGTTCGCAATTATGTAAAAAGAGAGATATCCCCCATTATTGAAGAGTATGCCCAAAAGGCAGAGTTCCCCGAACAGATAGTTCAGCAAATGGGCGAGCTCGGTTGTTTTGGCCCCACCATCCCGGTTGAATACGGCGGTGGCGGTCTGGACTATATCAGCTATGGGTTAATGATGCAGGAGCTGGAGCGTGGCGATAGTGGCGTGCGGTCTACCGCTTCCGTTCAGGGCTCGCTGGTGATGTTCCCCATTTTTGAATATGGCAGTGAGGACCAGCGGCGTAAATACCTGCCCAAGCTGGCCAATGGCGAATGGCTGGGTTGTTTTGGCCTTACGGAACCCGACCATGGCAGCGACCCGGGCAGCATGACCACTCATTTTACCGATGCTGGTGACCATGTTATCCTGAACGGGGCCAAAATGTGGATCAGTAATGCACCCTATGCAAAAGTCGCTATTGTTTGGGCCAAGGATGAGCTGGGTGAGGTGCGCGGATTGATCCTGGAAAGAGGCATGAAAGGTTTTACTGCCCCCCTGACGCATAATAAATGGAGTTTGCGGGCTTCTGCAACCGGTGAGCTGGTTTTTGACAATGTAAAAGTGCCCAAGGAGAATATTTTACCAAATATAAAGGGATTAAAAGGCCCATTGAGCTGTTTAAGCAAAGCCCGTTATGGCATAGCCTGGGGTTCGGTAGGGGCGGCCATGGATTGTTATGATACCGCCCTGCGGTATTCGAAGGAGCGCGAACAGTTCGATAGGCCAATTGGCGCTTTTCAGCTGCAACAGAAAAAGCTGGCCGAAATGATCACCGAGATCACCAAAGCCCAGTTATTGAACTGGCGGCTGGGCATACTAATGAATGAAGAAAAGGCAACCCCCCAGCAGATAAGCATGGCCAAACGCAATGGATGTGAGATTGCAGCGGATATTGCCCGGGAGGCCCGGCAGATCCTGGGCGGCAGCGGCATTACCGGTGAATACTCCGTCATGCGCCATATGATGAATATTGAAAGTGTTATTACCTACGAAGGCACACATGATATACATTTGCTGATCACAGGAATGGATGTAACTGGTTTCAACGCTTTTAAATAACTTGCGACGTAATGAGGATATTCTTAATCGGTTTCATGGGTTCCGGAAAAACACATTGGGGAAAACAAGTAGCGCAAAAGTTAAGTTTACCGTTCTATGATCTTGACGAAGTGATCGTATCTGAAGAAAAGCGAAGCATCCCGGAAATATTTGGCGGATCTGGCGAAGAATACTTTCGCAACAGGGAAAAAGAAGTACTGGAAAAAATAGTAGATGAAAACTCCAACATGGTCCTGTCATGCGGTGGCGGCACCCCCTGCTTCTTTAATAACATCGAATTCATGAAAAAGTATGGCACTGTGGTATGGCTCAATACACAGGTTGATGTATTGCTGCACCGGCTTTTAAAAGAGCGCGTACAACGGCCTTTGCTAAAAGATATTCAGGACGAAGACCTGAAACATTACATCATTCGTAAGTTGAACGAACGCCGCATGTATTATGAACAGGCCGATGTGATTATTGATAAAGAAGATGCCATATCTATGAATGACTTTATTCAAACTGTATTACATGCATAAAGGATTTTTGCAAACGGCCGCCATTTTAGGCGCACTGGCCGTAGCCCTTGGCGCTTTTGGCGCACATGGATTAAAGAAAATTGTTCCCGCTGAAACCGTTACTACCTTTGAGACCGGGGTGCGGTATCAATTCTACCATGTATTTGCTTTATTAGCGGTAGCTATATTGTTTGGAAGCTTTCCCGGTAAGAACCTGCAATACGCAGGGGTGTGCTTCATTATAGGTATTATACTCTTCTCCGGTTCATTATATGCATTGACCGCATTACAGGCAACCAACACAGTTGGCCTGCGTGGTATAGGCGCCATTACACCTATTGGCGGCGTATTCTTTATAGTAGGCTGGATCTTCCTGTTCCTGGCAGTTCTAAAAGGAAAAGCGTAAAAGGGTAGAAGGCTCAACTTTCAACTTTGAACTTTGAACTTCCGACTTTCAACTTTCAACTTTGAACTTTCAACTAAATAGGTGCTTCGAAGGTGAGGATACAGTTATTATCAGACTCTATCTTAAAAGCACCCTCTATGCTTTCCATGCGCCGGCGCATGTTGCTAAGGCCATTTCCGAAACGGCGAAGTTTATCGGCATCGATGCCCACCCCATTATCGCAGATCTTTATCATCAGCCATTTGTCGTTGGTAGAAATAATGATCTGTATCTGTGATGCCTGGGAATGTTTCATCGCATTGTTCAGCGCTTCTTTTATACTCAGAAAGATATTTCTTCTTTTTTCGCCGCTTACTTCAGCCTGTGGTATTAACGCGGGCAGTTGTACCCGGCATTCAATAGGGGTGCTGTCGAAGTATTCAATGGCGTGCGCTCTGATGTAAGCAATAAGACTTTCCAGCGTGTCGTTGCTGCTTTTCATGGTCCAGATGATGGTGTTCATCTTGCCCAGCAGTTCATTGGCCGAGTTGGAGATCTTTTCCAGTTCGGGTACCACATCGCCTTTTAACCTGCTCTTCATGATCTCACTCATAAGCCTGATGGCTGTAACGCCCGAGCCCAGCTCATCGTGCATATCGGCCGAAATACGGTTTCGCTCCTCCTGTTTGGCCGCCATTACCGCCATTTGTTTATCGAATTCTTTCCGTTCATTTTCCAGCTTCAAACGCTCACGTTCTTTTACCCGTTCAATAATATCACGCCGGTTCTTGAACGCCAGACCCGACAAAAAGAACCCCAGTTCCAATACCAGTCCAAATTCATAATAGAACAGGGCGCGGTTAAAAATGGAGGTAGCATCGGTTTTAACCAGCTTCCACCCGGTTATGATGATAATGTAGGATACAACAGACAGGGCGATCAAAGAAAAATTACCAGCCGCCAGGTAATTAAGCAGGGGATTTTTCTTTTTTATGCTGTATACAATGAACACCACGCCGGTTACAAAGAACAGCTGTTTAATGGCGTTCTCCATAATGTTCAGCATAATGTACAGATCGGTAAAAAAGTAAACAACGGAGAAAACAATACTGGCGCCAATCAACAGGATGTTGAAAGAACGCAGTATTTTATCGAGCACCGGGTAAACATCCTGGCTGTTGATGAACTTACGCATGAAGATCTGGTATACCACTACACTTGCCGTCATGATCATAAAATCGAGGTACTCCTCATAGAAATAATTGAAGCCGTTAGCACTGGTATCGAGGTACGATTTCAGGAACAACAACGAGCAGGTAAGAAAGGTGTACAGGGCATAAAAGACAAACTCCTTGTTCCTGCTTTGAATATAAACAGCCAGTGAATAAAAGATCATGAACAGCAATACCCCTGAAACAGTATAGGTGAAAACATCGAGCATGCTATCCCGTTCACGCTGGATCATGCTCCATTGTGTAAGATAGTCGTACATGATAAGCCGCGGAATAAGGGAATTAACATTGGTACGTACAAAGTTGAACCGGCTGAAAAAAACGGCTTCTTCATGTGGTTGTAAACGGATCCGTTTTACACCCCCGTTCCGGTCGTCAGTGATACTGCTATCGGGTAGTCGGGTAAATGTGCCCGGGATATCGTGCAATTGCGCTTTAAAAAGGATGATCGACCGGCAATAGGAGCCGGGAATAAAACAAACGGAAATGGCGGTATCGGCGCTGTTCTTTAAAGCAAATTGTAAAAAGCAGTCCCGTTCAACCAGTTTGCCTGGCAAAACATGCGGTAAGTAGCTACCCGGGACCTGTTTAAAAGGAAGTTTATAAATTTCTGCATCCGGCACCTTGTGTTTGGGTGCTGAAGTGAACAGGGATTGTTTGCCTATTGCTTTCTGAAAACGAATGTCAGACGCCTCCACCACCATGCTATCGGGCCATTGTGAATAACTATTATTCGCAAAACAAAAAAGCAGGATATAAAAAAATGTATGTTTGAAGGCCTTACGAAAAGGATGGCGGCGAATAATGTTAGCAGATACAAATCGAGGATGGCTGTTAGTGCTCATAAAGTGCCCCGGCTATGCGCCGGGAGGTTAGTTTCTAAGGTGAAAGTACGGAAAAAGGTTGATAGTGTTGACACGTTGACGGGGTTGACAGGGAGGGAAGTAGGAAGTAGAGAGTGGGGTGTTGCGAGATTGATGAATGTAGCGAATTTGCGTGTTGATCCGCCAGACGGCGTGAAACGGTTCTGCATTTGAGCCGAAGGCGAATTAGGGATTCCCGATAGCCGCGTTGCGGTTTCACGTTTCACGTTTGACGTTTCACGACAAGCGAGGACCGTATTTCGCGAACCCATTGCCGATTGCCGATTCACGATTGCCGACTAAAGCAGCTCTCCATAAAACTTAACAATTTCCCTGGCAGAAGCCCACTTATCAACTATATGCCCTATCCTATAAACTACTTATCTTTGACCCCATGGCCAACCGCTTAAAAGCAGACAAAGCAGAAAAGAAAAAGCCAACAAATTCGGACAAATTCAAGCCTGAAAAAGAAGCTCAGGTTACGGTTAAGCAATTAGTAAAAGACGAACGTACCCATAAAATTGCTGGCGCTTTCTCCATACTGATCAGCCTTTTTTTATTTATTGCCTTTGCATCATACCTGTTTACCTGGAAAGAAGACCAGGATGAGGTATTGAACAAGGGTGTTGCCATATTATTGCCCGGTGACGTAAAAACCACCAACCTGCTTGGCAACCTCGGCGCATACATCTCACACCTGTTTTTCTATAAAGGTTTTGGCGCTGCCTCCTTTATGTTCTGCAGCCTGTTTTTTGTAATAGGCGTAAATGCCTTGCTCGGCGCAAAAATATTTAACCTCTGGCGCAATGTGCGCTACGTAATAGTAAGCCTGTTATTCTTTAGTGTAGTGTTCGCCTTTGTTTTCCGTGGTGGCGCATTTGCCTGGGGCGGGGCCGTGGGTAATATGGGTAGCGACTGGCTGGTGCGAATGATTGGCAGTGTTGGTACCGCCGCTTTATTATTGTTGGGCGGACTGGCATACGTGATCTGGCGATTCAACCCGGTATTCAAAGCGCCAACATTAAGTAAACCTAAAGCAACAGAGCCAGTTAAAGAGGTGGTGTCCGTAGTAGTAACAAAAGAGGAAACAGAAAAACCGGTAGTAAAACCGGTTGGCAATAAACTGAAAGACGGCTTAGGGGTGATCAGGAAAAATCCCATCACAGATCCTGAGGAAGAACCCATGGACCTGCAGTTGGTAGAAAAAGAGGGCGAGGAAGAGGAAGAACCCTGGGATGAAGAAGTAGAAGAGATTGAGGAGGAAGAGGAAGTTGAAGAAGCACCCGTGGAAGTAACACCCGTATTAGGGAAAAATGGCCGGAAAAAGCCAGATCTCGCCCAGTTGGAGCTGGAAATAAAATCATACCCCGAAGTAGACCAGCCACCGGTGACGGTTGAAGAACCAAAAGTGGAACCGGTAATTTCACAGGAGCCATACGATCCATCGCTCGAACTGCGCGATTATAAATTCCCAAGTCTTGAATTGCTGGAGCTGCATGGTAGTGAACGGATCATTCAGGACCCACAGGAGCTGGAGACCAATAAGAACCAGATCATTAATACGCTGAAGAATTATGATATTGAGATCCAGAAGATCAGCGCTACGGTAGGGCCTACAGTAACATTATATGAAATTGTACCGGCTGCCGGGGTACGTATCTCGCGGATCAAAAACCTGGAAGATGATATCGCGCTTAGTTTGGCGGCATTGGGTATTCGTATTATTGCCCCTATACCCGGTAAAGGTACAGTGGGTATTGAAGTGCCCAATGTAAAGAAAACTGTAGTGAGTATGCGCAGCATGCTGTCGTCTGAAAAATTCCAGAACAACAGTTTTAGTTTGCCAATTGCCATTGGGAAAAAGATCGATAACGAGAATTTTATCGTTGACCTTACTACCATGCCGCACTTATTGATGGCGGGTGCTACTGGTCAGGGTAAATCGGTTGGTTTGAACGCCATCCTCGTATCGTTGTTGTATAAAAAACACCCTTCGCAAATTAAGTTGGTACTGGTTGACCCCAAGAAGGTGGAGTTGAGCCTGTACCGACATATTGAAACGCATTTTCTGGCCAAATTACCGGGTGAAGATGAAGCCATCATTACCGATACCAAAAAGGTAATTCATACGCTGAATGCCCTGTGTATTGAAATGGATAACCGGTATGATCTGTTGAAGGAAGCCGGAGCCCGTAATATTCGCGAATACAACGAGAAATTTATAAAACGGAAACTGAACCCGCAAAAGGGACACCAGTTTTTGCCCTTTATAGTATTGGTGGTGGATGAGTTTGCCGACCTTATTATGACGGCTGGCAAAGAAGTGGAAATGCCCATTGCCCGGTTGGCCCAGCTGGCCCGTGCGGTAGGTATTCATTTGATCATTGCCACCCAGCGCCCGTCGGTGAACATCATTACCGGTACCATCAAAGCCAACTTCCCGGTACGGATTGCCTTTAAAGTGTCTTCCAAAATAGACTCCCGTACCATTCTGGATGCAGGGGGCGCCGAGCAGTTGATCGGTAAAGGGGATATGCTTATTTCCTACAATGGGGAAATAACGCGTTTGCAATGTGCCTTTGTTGATACTCCCGAAGTAGACAGCATCTGCGATTTTATAGGCACGCAGGAAGGGTACCCGCAGGCATTCTTTTTGCCTGAATATGTAGATGAAAAGCAATTTGAAGGAAAGGAACTGGACCTGGAGGATCGCGATACCTTGTTCGAAAGCGCTGCCCGGATGATCGTAACCAGCCAAATGGGTTCTACCTCCTTATTGCAACGGAGAATGAAACTGGGTTATAATCGCGCCGGCCGTCTTATGGACCAGCTGGAAGCTGCCGGAATTGTGGGACCGAGCCAGGGAAGTAAGGCCCGCGACGTACTGGTAAAGACGGAAGCCGACCTGGAAATGATCCTGAATGACATAGGTTAGAGTTTTGTTAATGTGTCATTGATTTACAACCTGGTGCAACAATTACCGTCTTATTATTGCCGCAATAGGTTTAACCAGTTATCTTTGCGGCCTTTACACAAAGTACTCATATAATGAAAAGCCTAATTGTATTAATTTCTACTTTTTTTATAGCCACTATAAGTTTTAGTCAGCAAAATGACCCTGCCGCCAAAAAAGTGTTGGATGGAGTTAGTGCTAAGTTTAAAACGTTTAAGGCGGTTCAGGCCGCATTTACGCTGCGTCAGGAAGACAGTAAAGGCACTTTGTTGGGAACAAAAAAAGGCACCGTTTCTCTGAAAGGCAACCGTTACCGCGTTAGTATTGCCGGCACCGGCCAGGAAATATTCTGCGATGGCACCAACATCTGGACGTACGATAAATCGTCAAACGAAGTAACCATCACAAAACCTGATCCTTCTGCCAGTACCATTAACATGCAGAAGTTATTTACCAGCTTTTATGATAAGGATTTCCTGTACAAGCTGAATGGTGATAAAGTGGTAAACAAGAAATCAGTACAGGAAATTGAAATGACCCCTACCGACAAAAACAAGCCATTTCACAAAGTATACGTGTTGGTTGATAAACAAGCCAAGACCATTTACAGCACCCGGATCCTGGATAAATCAGGCAACGTAATGGTGTATACCGTTAATAACATGAACGGAAGCGCTAACCTCCCCGATAACCTGTTTGTTTTTGATAAAAGCAAATTCCCAGGGGTAGAAGTGGTGGATTTACGATAAACCTCAGCATAGTTAAAATATTAAAAGGGATTGTTTCACAACAGTCCCTTTTTTAATGCCAGAGCGAGGAAGGCTTGAAGGCGGTTAATACTTGTTTTAAGGAATCCCCTCCTGGGAGGGGTAGGGGTGGGTTTGCCTTTCAGCCTTACACATTATTTTTTCTCGCTTCCCCAACGGTAGGTGGAAATATCCAGCCCCGCCAGGTCAAGAATGCGGTCGGTTACCGTGGCTACTGCTTCCTCAATGGTGGCAGGGCGGCTGTAAAACGAGGGGGTTGCCGGACAAATAATACCCCCAGCCAGGGTAACGGTCTCCATATTTCGAATGTGGATGAGGTTATAGGGGGTGTCTCGTACTACGCATATTAGTTTGCGGCGTTCTTTGAGCACTACGTCTGCCGCGCGGGAGATCAGATCGCTGGAAACACCGCCCGCAATACGGCCCAGGGTGCCCATAGAACAGGGGGCAATGATCATGGTATTATACCTGCCCGAACCGGACGCAAAGGGTGCCATGAAGTCTTTGGTAGAATAGAAATGGACCGGGTATTGGGTATAGTCGTTATTGCCGAGTTCGGTTTCCCAAACCTGTTTGGCATTGTCCGTCATTACAACTGCAACATCCTGCCATTGTTGTTTGATAGTCAACAGTTTTTCAATCAATAACCGGGCATAGATACTACCACTGGCGCCCGTAATGGCCAACACTATTTTGTGCATGGAATGACTTAAATTTAGGTGTTTAAACAAAAATACACATGCAAACATTGAAATTGTCGGTTTTGTTTTGCTGGTTGGCTATTTTTTCATGTGCTGAAAAACCTGCCCTGAATGCGGAGAAAAATAACTGGAAGAAAACCAATGCGGAGAAACTAAAATGGATGACGCTTGAGGACGCAGAAGCCGGCTTGCAGAAACAAAGACGCCCGATACTTATTGATCTGTATACCGACTGGTGTGGCTGGTGTAAAGCAATGGATAAGAAAACATACAATAACAAGGATGTAAAGGCATATGTAGAGGAAAAATTCTACCCGGTTAAGTTTGATGCAGAGGGGCATAAGACCATTACCTGGAATGGCAAAACCTATAACTTCAATGAAAGGCATAAGACCCATGACTTCGCCATATATCTTACCAAAGGGGAGTTATCCTATCCTACCACGGTGATCATTCCGGTTGATGGAGAGCCACAGGCTATTCCTGGTTTCCTGGCGCCCAATGAATTCGAGCTGATCGCTAAATATTTCGGTGAAGGCAAATATGGAAAGATCTCATTCCCCGAGTATGAAAAAAGTTTTAAGTCGAAATGGTAGGGGAGGTGCTATGTTGCAAAAGGCCGATTTTCTCTCTGAATATATCTGGGAGCTTATCAATCAGCTCTTTTTGTAAAATATCCATATGAGGGAAATCTTTTCTTGTTATAATACCGCCACGGGCGCTGGCAACCAAGTCTAAAGTTTCATCTTTTTGATCAATTTCAATGGGTAGTCTGGTATAATTCTCTCGTTCGACCAGATTGTTGAACCATTGCTTAAAAAGGTTATGTCTTACCTCATGCCTGCCATCACTACTGTCACACGTATAAAGTACAACCCTTAATTCTGGAGCTAAAAATTTAAATATTAAATGGGAAATACAAGTCGAAACCCTTTTGTCAAATTTTTTGAGTGAATCGTTTTGTTCATCTGTTTTATAGCTATTGAAGTAAAATTCCCAAACTTCAATGTCATAAATACCCAGAACCGGCGATAAATCTCTTGTTCGGTTTCTAAAACCGCAAAGGAAGGTCAGGCCATTTTCTGTACGAAAATGGTAAGACCCTGATGAAGGATCATACGAAATCTTATACATGGGAGGCGGCGGTTATAGTTCTGAAGGATCTATTGGCGAATCAAACTTGATGTTATTTCTTTTACAATAGTCAATGACCTCATCGTAAGTAAGGCCTGCGGTAGCTTCTTTAAAGGCCTTCTTTTCCGCCATATATTTTTTAATAAATTCGGCAGCTTTAGAATTTGACTCTATCGTGATTTTTATAGTTTCCATTTTGTGGTAATTCAAAGTTAAGGTATAACGTTAATGGCTCAAATACCATACACTAAAGTTACGCCAATGCCTGATATAATAAATACCTATAATAACTTAGCCGTTTGTTTGTCGGATAAAATTGACAACAATCAAGAAGTTACCTGCTACAGATTTAAAATATATGTTCTCAGTGTATTGCATTAAACAGTGTTGATGAGCGCAGGTATAAAAATGAAATATATAATTAGAAAATATGTTGATAAAACCGGTTTTGCAGTTAATAATTAGACTGTTAGAAGTAAATAAATTGGTTTATTTTAGCCTTGATTTAAATCAACAATACTACTCGTATTCAAAATTTCCTAACGATAAGACCTATGCTTTGAGATATTCATACTATATTTGAATTTTCATAGGATAAGGTTTAATGGTTAATGGTATTTGATTAGTGCAGCCTCCCCTCCGGGAGGCTATTTTTTTTTGTACCTACCTCAAGGACTTCCTCGTTCGTAGCGCCCAAAGCCTATTCTTATATATCAGTTATGCTCACAAGATTGCCTGAATACCCTATAATAATGCCACCAAACTGCCACCAAACCCCCACTGAAATGCCATAGCCTATGGGATTCGGATGGATTTGGATGGGATTCGGATGGGATTATTAGGCGGGAAATGGCTTGTTTGAATGCATCTGGAGTGCATCTGACAAGTACTTTAACAGGACAGGCCTATCTGAACGATTTGATATTGGTAATAGCGAGGTTGGTAAAATCGATTTCCATGTCAGGCAAAAAGGTGCCGGGTACATACTCATCACTGCGTCTTAATTTGTATCGCAGGTTATTACTGTGTCTTTTGCTGATAAACATTTCATCCGTGAAGATATCGCGGTAAAAGCCTAAACAATAAATGCTTATATAGTATTTCCCTTCCGGGACCTTGAAGATAGTGAATTGATTATTGGTGGGGTAGTAAATGCGTTTTACAATTCCGGCGCCAGTGCGATCAAAGCGGTCGAATATAACCAATACAGAATCAACCCGCGGGTTTTGGATATTCCTTGGGCGTAAACGGATCAGTACATTCACACTATCAGGTAGTCTATTACTTTGTGCGGTTGCTGTTTTAGCTGTAAAGAGCAGCAACAGCAAGGTCAGCACACAGACCGCTTTCATAAGTATTGATGTTTGGGTACCGGAATAAAATTCACTACATGCCTGGTATTTTTTCTATGGTCAATTTACAACTAGTGCTATCGATCTATTATAAGTATTAACGCTTATTCGTATATTTTCTTATTAACAGTCAATGGTTTTGGGTAATAAACATAAAAAAATCCCGGAGGTTTACTCCGGGATCAAAATTAGTACTGAAAATCAATATGATTATAGGCTTTTTTACCAAATAACGTATGGTAAAAACACCCATTAAGCTTCTGCCATATCAGGAATAGCCGATACTTTGTAGGCGCCGGCATCGAGCTTTTGTTTGGTTTCAGAGAAAGCCGCCAGCGTTCTTTGAATATCCTCATCGGTATGCACCGCAGTTGGAATAAGACGGTAAATGATGTGTCCTTTAGGGATTACCGGGTAAACCACAATAGAACAGAAAATGCCATAATTCTCACGCAGGTCCATAACCATTGCAGTAGCTTCTTCAACGCCGCCTTTCATATAAACGGGGGTAACTACTGAATCGGTTTTACCAATATCAAAACCTCTTTCTTTCAAACCTTTTTGCAGTTTGGTAGCCACATCCCACAGCTTATCCTTCAGTTCAGGACGGGTTTGTAACAGCTCCAGGCGCTTAAGGTTACCAATTACCAATGGCATAGGTAAGCTTTTAGCGAAGATCTGGCTGCGGATGTTATAACGGATATAATCGATGATGGCTTTAGGTCCGGCAATGAAAGCGCCGATAGAAGCCATAGACTTGGCGAAAGTGGAGAAATACAGGTCAATTTCATCCTGTACGCCCTGTTCTTCACCAGCACCTGCACCGGTTTTACCCAGGGTACCAAACCCGTGGGCGTCATCAACCAACAGGCGGAACTCGTATTTAGATTTCAGTTCGGCAATTTCTTTCAGTTTACCCTGGTCGCCGGCCATACCGTAAACACCTTCCGTAATTACCAGGATACCACCAGCTTTTTGTTTATCGATCAGGGTAGTGGCGCGTTGCAACTGCTTTTCCAGATCTTCTATGTCGTTGTGTTTGAACACATACCGGTGACCGGGATGCAAACGAACACCATCAATGATACAAGCATGACACTCAGCGTCATAAACAATAATGTCGTGACGACCACACAACACGTCGATCAGGCTGACCATACCCTGATATCCAAAATTCACTAAAATGGCATCTTCTTTACTTTCAAATTCAGCCAGCTTCTTTTCCAACAGTTCGTGGTTGTTGCTGTTTCCACTCATCATGCGGGCTCCCATAGGCAATGCCAGTCCGTACTGAGCGGCACCTTCTGAGTCGGCCTTTCTTATTTCAGGATGATTGGCTAAACCCAGATAATTGTTCAAACTCCACACGATCATTTCCTTACCTCTGAATTTCATTCTGCTCCCGATCTCACCTTCGAGTTTAGGAAATGCAAAATAACCATGAGCTCTTTCACGATGTTGACCAATTGGACCTTGATTTTTTAGTAATCTTTCAAAAATATCTGCCATAATATGGATTTTATTAATAGGGTTATTGCTGTTTTTGGCGAATGGCGCAAAGGTAGCGTTTTTAATGTTTTGATAACCTTGACAAGCTGGCTAAATGCTGCCCCACGCGCTAAAACCTTATTTTGGAGGGGTTACAGCGTTTAACGGAGAAAGACCCCGAATATTTGAAAGGATATTCTAAAAAATTTAAAAAAAGGGTCCTTCAAATATCTTAGCAATCAAAACATTAAGCAATCGTTTGTGTGCCCGATTTTATTAAATTTTAATGTAGCGGGTTTTGTAGCCGGTTATCTTTGCCAAAACTTTTTTTAATGCGCCTTCTAGTAGCAACCATATGTTTTTTGCTGTTTTGTTTTATTTCGCCCGCACAAACCAAAACAGTTACAACCGCCGCCCCCACCACTGTTAACCGGCCCAAATTAGTAGTAGGTATCGTAATTGACCAAATGCGCTGGGATTATTTGTATCGTTTTTATGACCGTTATGCCACCGATGGTGGTTTTAAACGGTTCCTGAATCAGGGTTTCTCCTGCGAGAACACGATGATCCCTTATGTACCAACGATCACGGCTTGCGGCCATACCTGTATTTATACCGGTAGTGTGCCTGCCATCCATGGTATTGTAGGCAATGCCTGGTATGATCCACAAAAAAACAAGAACGTATACTGTACAGAAGATTCAACCGTATCAACCGTGGGTGCCGACGCTGGTGTGCCCGGCGCCATGAGTCCTTTTAATATGAAGGTTACTACTATTGGCGATGAACTGCGACTGGCTACCAATTTCAAAGGTAAAGTTATTGGCATTGCCGTAAAAGACAGAGGCGGTATTTTACCCGCCGGTCATTCAGCCAATGCTGCTTACTGGTACGATAGCCGTAATGGGAACTGGATAACTTCTACTTACTACATGAAGGAGCTCCCTAAATGGATGCAGGATTTCAATGCCCAGAAACTGGTTGATAAATATTATAGCATGGGTTGGAACACCTTATATCCCATCAACTCTTATGTTCAAAGCACGGCCGACGAAAAACCGTATGAAGGAACTCCTTTCGGTGTTGAACAAAAAGCTTTCCCCTACGATCTGAAGAAATTTGCCAATACCAATTATGGCGCTATTTGCACTACACCATATGGTAATGCCATGACGGTTGAGCTGGCAAAGGCTGCAGTGACCGGCGAACAACTGGGCGCTGATAACATCACTGATATGCTGACTGTAAGCTTTTCTTCGCCCGATTATATAGGCCATACATTTGGTCCTAACTCGATTGAGCAGGAAGACGATTACCTGCGTCTTGATAAAGACCTGGGCAGCTTTTTTAATTTCCTCGATGCCAAAGTTGGAAAAGGTCAATATGTAGTGTTCTTATCGGCCGACCATGCCGTAGCACATGTGCCTGGCTTTAGCAAAGAAAATAAATTACCTGGTGGTTTGGCGCCTGCCGCCCGCTGGTCGCAGGACCTGGGTAAAATACTGAACGAAAAATTCGGTTCATCAAAATTGATCATTGGCAATTTTAATCATCAGGTCTACCTTAATCATCAGCTGATCGACTCCCTGAAACTCAATGAAAGCACGGTGAAAGAAACGATCGTTTCATATCTTATTCGCCAGCCTGAAGTGGCAAGGGTGTTTGACCTGAATAAACTGATGGAAGTGCCTTTAACGGCTAAACAGCGCGATATGGTGGCCAACGGCTTTAACCAGCATTTGAGTGGCGATATTCAGGTAATGCTGCAAGCGGGTTACATGGAAGGAAGTTCAACCGGTACTACGCACAGTGCCTGGAATCCATACGATTCGCATATTCCGTTGTTGTTTTATGGCTGGAATGTGCCCAAAGGCAAAACCAATCGTGAAGTGTATATGACGGATATTGCAGCTACTATGGCGGCCATGCTGCACATCCAAATGCCCAGTGGATGCGTAGGGCATGTGATAGAAGAAGTTGCGAAATAGATATTACTGAATCTTATAATAACGAAAAAGCCTTCCGACGAGTCGGGAGGCTTTTTCGTTATATTCGCCCCTAATATTTTTGAAATACCAAAAACAACCTAACATGATGAACTCCTTACGTGTTGCATGCCGGTGGCTGTTGCTGCTGGTTGGTATCCTGGTTATTCAACATACAAGCGCTCAGTTAAACCTTCAAAGCAAATTATCCGTCGATACTAAAGTTAAGATCGGGAAGCTGAGCAATGGGCTAACGTATTACATTCGTCAGAATAAAAAGCCCGAACAAAAGGTGGAGCTGCGGCTGGTGCTTAATGCGGGGTCCATTCTGGAAGAAGATGACCAGCAGGGGCTGGCTCACATGGCCGAACACATGGCCTTTAATGGTACTACCCATTTTAAAAAGAATGACATCGTTTCCTTTTTACAGGATATTGGCGTTGGGTTTGGGAACGACCTGAATGCCTATACCAGTTTTGATGAAACTGTATATATTCTGCCCGTTCCTACGGATAAACCCGGTAACCTGGAAAAAGGTTTCCAGGTGTTGGAAGACTGGGCGCATAATGTAACCTACCTGGATGACGATATCAATGGCGAGCGGGCAATCATTCTGGAAGAAAGCCGGATGGGCAAGGGCGCCAATGACCGTATTTTCAGAAAGGTATATCCGCATTTATTCGAAGGATCAAAATATGCAAAGCGGTTGCCGATCGGTATCGACAGCATCATCAAAAAATTCCCGGTTGATAACATTCGCCGTTTTTATAAAGACTGGTATCGTCCAGACCTGATGGCGGTGATCGTAGTGGGTGATCTCGATCCACTCAAGGCGGAGGAAATGGTTAAGAAACATTTTGCCGGAATGATCAATCCAACTTCAGAACGTAAAAGGGAATATGCCGATGTGCCGCCTTACAATGCATCACAGGCAATGGTGGTAACCGATAAGGAAGCAACGGGCTACCGGGTGTCTATTAATTATCCTGCCTTTAAACAACCGGCTTCCGTAACCGTAGGTGATTATCGTAAAGACCTGATAGAACAGCTGTTTGTTTCTTTATTAAATGAACGCCTGCAAGAGCTGGCAAAAAAAGAAGATCCGCCATTCCTTTATGGGGGTGCTGATTTTGATTCGTATGCCCGGGGTTATGAAAGCTTTAATGCTATGGCGTCAGCAGGCACCGGTGATATAAGGAAAGCAATGAATGCATTGGTGGAAGAAATTGAACGGGTAAAACGATTTGGGTTTACGGAGCCTGAATTACAACGTGCCAAAAAAACGATACTGGCACAATACGAACGTACTTATAATAACCGCACTAAAACCGAATCGGCCGACCTGGTAGATGAATATATGAACAACTTCCTGGTACAGGAACCCATTCCTGGTATTGAAAAGGAATTTGAATATGTAAAAGCCATGTTGCCTGCCATTACACTTAATGAAGTGAATGGGGTGTCGAAGGTGATCAAAGACCAGAAGAACCTGTTTGTGTATGTGAGCGGCCCTGAAACTGGTAATAGTAACGCTCCAACTGATAAAGAGTTGCTGGCCATCATCGATGCAAAGGCCCATGCGGACCTAAAACCTTATGCAGAAAAAGCCCTGGCGGCTTCGCTGTTGGAAAAAGCACCCAAGCCTGGTAAAGTGCTTACTGTTTCAAAAAATGCGTTACTGGGTACAACCGAATATAAATTAAGCAATGGCGTTACGGTGACCTTGAAGCCCACTGATTTCAAGAGTGACCAGGTAATTATGGGCGCAACCCGACCTGGTGGCAAAAACGAATATGGACTGGCTGATAAATACACCGCAGAATATATGGTGCCGGTAACCAATGCCATGGGATTGGCCCGGTTTTCGCCTACTGATCTAAGTAAGATGCTGGCTGGCAAAACAGTAAGTGTAG
This sequence comes from Niastella soli, assembly GCF_017742245.1. Classification (GTDB taxonomy): domain Bacteria; phylum Bacteroidota; class Bacteroidia; order Chitinophagales; family Chitinophagaceae; genus Niastella; species Niastella soli. The sequence continues at coordinate 118,933 of NZ_JAGHKO010000002.1, read as the reverse complement.
ATCCGGTTTTCACATCCATCTCAGATGGCTTCCGCGGCAGCAGCAGTGTAAAAGACCTGGAAACGCTGTTTCAGCTTACTTACCTGGAGTGTACAGCGCCTCGTGGCGATACGGCTTTATTCAGGGCATTTATTCAGAAGAATAAACTGCAGTATGCCAACATCAGTGCCAATCCCCGGGCCGCATTTGCCGATACATTGTATAAAACGTTTTTTGATAACAATCCGTTGGCCCCGGTTGTAGTGCCCAGCAGCGATTTTTTTGATAAGATCAGTTATGACCGCGTACTGGCCATTCGAAAAGAACATTTTGGTGATGTAAGCGGTATGGAGTTTGTATTTACCGGAAGCTTTAAAGAAGCAGAAATAAAACCACTGATTGAAAAATACATTGCCAGTCTGCCCGCTACCGGTAAAAAATTCAGTTTTGTCGATAATAAAGTACGTCCTGTAGATGGTAAAAAAACATTAACGATAAAGAAAGGGAAAGAGGACCAAAGCCTGATACTGGGTCTTTATACTGGAGAAACTCCTTATAGCGAAGATGTTGAATTAAAAGCCCATGCCCTGAGTGAAGTATTGAACATTCGCATAATTGAAGAGTTACGTGAGAAAATACAGGGTATTTATGGTGGTGGCACCTATGCTGAACTGGAAAAGTATCCATATAACAACTATAGTTTTGTAGTACAACTTCCCTGCGGGCCACAAAAGGTTGATACGCTTGTAAAAGCAGTTAAGAATGAATTCAATGAAATGGTTTCGAAAGGACCTGATACTACATACCTGAACAAGGTAAAAAAGCAATGGTTGGAACAGCACAAGCTGGATATAAAAGATAATGGTGTTTGGGTAGAAAAACTGTTGCAACTTAAATCGCAAGGTAGTGATCCCGACAGGTTTGTTCATTATGAAAAATATGTGAACAGGCTAACGCCTGCAGATGTGCAACAAGCTGCCAGGCTGATGCTGGCAGGAAATGAATTCCTGGCTATTCAGTTACCGGAAAATACCAACGGCACGGCGGTAGAAGAGCCGAAGAAAGGATTTTAGTAGGTAAATCAGTGAGTTGTGAGTTGTCAGTTGTGAGTTGGCTCGCCAGATTCGGGAAACCCGAACAATTGCGAACTCGCGGAAATTACGGAGGTCAGAAAAATCGGAAACCTACTCACAACTCACCACTCACAAAAAGAGGCTGTATCAAAAGTATGATACAGCCTCTTTTTATTCGGGTACCTGATGGAGCCAGGTAGTCGTTTAAGCGATTCTCAGGACCTTCATTTATTTTTGATACAACCTCTTTTTATTTGTATTTTATTGAATTGCAGTGCAATTGAACGAGGCCGTGAGGGAACGGGAAAATGAAAAAACAGAATCCGCTCAAATGCTGATCGAATGCGCCATTGGTAGATGTTTTGCTCATTCGTTTTAATAATAAAAATCGCTAAAAAAATTTTTTTATTTTCTTTTTACCACTAACTTGCAGGAACAAACGGATATAGCAAACTCCTCCCTATTAGATCTTGTACTACTTTAAGAAAAGCGTTTACGCAGGATTTGATCATTAGTGCTAGAATGGATTTTTTGCATGGCACTGTTTCTCTAGAACAAAAATTACATACGATTACAAATTGCATTCAGGTGAGCTGGTCAACTCACATGAGCATATAATACATAAAATCATTGGTAAAGACATCCCGGAGGTGAGAGGCGTCTTAGTACCGGCTTTAATTAGTAGCAGGTAAAGCTTTGTTCATACAAGCAGCGTTAAGTTGCTATAAAAATTACCTGTTTAACGATTTCGCTGGTTTAGGGGTTGCTAGATCACGACAGTCGGCCGCATGGCTGGCTGTCTTTTTTTGCCTGTTAGTGATAGAGTCGTATTACTTTGAAGTCACTATCCGGATACGATTTAATAACAGTATAACGGATATGGGCACTATCCAGGAACCGGGTAGTGGTAATAGTATGCGAAAGTATGTAATCGCTTTCATTCAATGTTTGTATGGCTTTATTTGTCAGTGGCTCGTTGGTGAATTCTTCGAAGATAACTCCGGACGGAGCCAGTTGGTCTACCTGTGAATAATAACCGATATAGGTGCCTGCAATCCAGAATGAAAGACTGGGACGGGCGGGACGCTGGGCATATAGGTCGTACAGTGGCTGGCGGGTTGGGTCTTCCATATAGTATTCCATGCAACGGCGGCTGTTATACCTTGTAACAAAATGAAAAATTACCAGTATGCAGGTTGCCGTGCCTAGCGCATAGCCAATAAAACGATATTTCTTTACAGGGATCTGCCATTCGCCTACCGCCAAAAAGATAGTGAGTAACCCTGGCACATACCACTGTAAAGCTGTTCTGTTGGCTATGTAAGGCGTATTGAGAACCAAATGAAAAATAAGGCCCAATAAAAAAATACTCCCGGTAATAAAAGTGATTATTATACCGGGGCTCCACTTTTTTTGTTGAATGGTCTTTCTTATAAAATAGATACCTGCCATTAAGATCAACGCAAAGGTGCACCAACTTAACCAAAAAGATAGGGGCGTGTAGCTGGCCTTATAAAGACTTTTATCCCAGAACGTATTGAATACGGACCCTATAAAATTTTCCTTACCGCCAAATTCCAGGTCTTTTCCATAGTACTTTATAAACAACAGATCGGCCGTGGAAAAAAATAGCAACAAAACAAAAAGGGCTGTTATCCGGCGTTTTTGGATATTGGCATACCAGGACATAAGTGAATCGGTGATACTGCAGTAAAGCAGGTAGCCACCCGTAATTGCCATTATCGTATACTGATACGATAAATTGGCGCCCAGGGTCAACGCACTCAGGATAATGAGCTTTATCCACTGACGATAATTAAAGTCTGTTTGAACTGCTTTTATAAATGCCAGGATGGTCCAAACCTGTAGGGTAATAGCCAGGCTATAACCCCTTGCCAGGGAAAAGAAATCGAGTATATAGGGATTGAATATAATTAAGCAATAAAAGGCTATCTGCGCCCCGGTACTTTTTATAAGCGCTGCAAGCCGGTAAATACCCTGTGCAAAAAAGGGGAACGCAATTATAACATGCAGGCGTAAAGCAATGACTGACTCATTAAAGATCATCATTAACCTCATAAAGAAACTGTTCAGCCAGTGTGTATTGGCAACCCCTGGCAGTGCCTTGTAATTACCGGTTTTTAAAATATAGTAGGAGGAAGCCTCATCGTAGACAATATCCATTGTGGATGCATGGTGCCATACAAACATCCAGGCAAAAATTGTTGCAAGTACATGAAAAAGGAAAAAGGGCTGCTTTGCCAGGGGCCGTGTAATTGATCTCATAAGCCGCATAAAGGTATAAACGAATTATGGAAAATGATCAGTTCTTAAAAGAATGCAAAGGCTTAATGCTACCATCAATTTTATCTTGCTTTTAACTGTTTAACAGGCTGGTATTCAGTTTATATCTTAAAATTTGTTAATTGTACAGTTGTTCACATAAATGTATTGATAAGGCATGTATTTTGGTTTCCTATTCGTAACCAAATCGATAATTTATGAAACGGGTTTTACAAGTTTTGCCAGTACTTGCCTTTTTAACTACAGCTTCAGTTATTACTTCACAGGCACAGGTTAGTGTAAACGTGAATATCGGTGCGCAACCCCAGTGGGGGCCTGCCGGTTATGAATCGGTTGATTATTACTACCTGCCTGATATTGAATGCTACTATTATGTTCCGCAACGCCAGTTTGTTTATCTGAATGGCCCTAACTGGGTGTTCTCGGCCAATTTACCGGCGCGTTGCCACGGATATGACCTGTACAGCGGTTATAAAGTGGTTTGCAGCGGTCCAAGACCATATACGCATTTTTCTGACCACCGCGTTGTATATGCCCGTTATAGAGATTACAGGGGGCGTCAGCCGGTAATACGTGATTGTGGTCCCCGTGGCGGTTATTATGAACAACGTTATTATGACGGGCCTCGTGGTCACGGACATGGATATGGTCACTATGAAGGTCGTGATCATTATGAAGGTCATGGTCGTGGACATGGACATGGACGTGGTCATGGAAGATGGTAGGATCCTTGCAATTTTTTAAATTAATATACAGTCAAAGTTGGAATTCTAATTGAGTTCCAACTTTGTTTTTTTTTGAGTAACATAAGCAGGATCATTGTTTCAGATATATTATTTACTATATATTGCGCCCCTGAAATTTTACAACAACTGAAACTAACTCCCTAGTTTGTACCTTCTTTTGAATTCGTTTTCATCTACCGAAAAAGCTGCTTGGTGATCAATACTTTATTGTCCTGACTTCAAAGTATTGAATCAAGAAAACATTATTTCGTTTAAGCAAGTGCTGTATTAGCATGATGATGAAATATTGTCTTTATGCTAGTATATACCATCCCCTTTGTGAACGCCGGATAGATTATCAAAAATCTCTAACTAAGTTTTTAAACCAAAAAAACTCAATGTTATGGCAACAAAAACTATGTCACAAAGACCAAACAGCGGTCAATCAGAAAGATTTTCAGAGCTTGCTTCAGAAGTTGAACAGAGAAGAAGGGGGTTATCAGAAACCCCTGTTTTTGAAGCAGAAGAAATTGGCGGGGGAAGTAGCGTTTCCTATTTAAGACCCGAGGAAATGCACAAGGAAACCTCGAATGTTTTATCTCAGGCCGGTATGGGGCTTCGGGAAGATATTCTGGAAGAACCAGGTATGGAAGGTGAAACTGATCAGCCTTTGGATGCGGTGTTTGCCAGCTATGGTGAATTACTGGTAAAACTCCAGCAAACACAACCGGTTATGGGTGAAATTCAGGATGAGTTAGAAGGCCGCATGCCAGTCAATGATTCCACTTCATTTCCATTCAGGGCTATTTGCCGGCTCATCATTACTGCCAGCGATAACACCCGTTGGTATGGAACTGGCTTTATGATTTCTCCGCGTACAATTATTACTACAGGCCACTGTGTGTATCTGCATGAACATGGCGGCTGGGCCCGGAGCATTGAAGTTATTCCCGGATTAAATAATGAGAACCGTCCATATGGTTCTGCTGTTTCACGAATATTTAAATCTGTAGCGGGGTGGACAAAAAGCAAAAACCGGAACCAGGATTATGCAGCCATTATTCTTCCTAACAATTCTCCACTGGGAAATCAAACAGGCACTTTTGGATTTTCTGCAATGAAGGATGAAATGTTGGAAGCCGCTACCTTGAACCTGGCCGATTTTCCCATCATTCAACACACCCGGCAGGCTTTCTTCCGGTTCCAGAAACGGCAATTCCAATCACAGCGTGGCGTATTTGAAGGTCAGTACCAACGCAAGTTTGAACAAACAGAACAGAGCCAGGAGGAACAGGAAGAAGATACCGAAAAACAAGACGCTCCAAGATTAAAGGAAGGGTTGATGAATATGACCAACCAATTATGGTTTGCTCAACTTAATGTTCGTTCAGTAACTGCCAGTCAGATCCGTTACGATCAGCAGGTACAACGGTGCCAAAGTGGTGCTCCAATTTGGGTGAAGTCGGGAAACAGCAGATATGTAGTGGGCATTCATACCAGCAGCTTTTTGTCTGGCATGGCTGCGCTTCGCATTACTTCGCAGGTGTTTAAGAATTTAAGTGAGTGGAAGGCTCAGGGGATGTAGGTTGTTGAGGAGTAGATCAGTTGATCAGTTGACAAGGGAAGGGCAGATCGCCTTCGCCAAGGCTACGGCGATCGAAGTAGGAAGTAGATCAGGAACTAAGCTCTGAAAGACAAAAAGAAAGGTGAGCTGCCATTAATAAGGAGCTCACCTTTTATTATCTTCTTACTTTATATCCTTACGCAATAGTAATGTCTTTGTCAAGATATACATCCTGCGTAGCATTCAACAACTCAATACCCTCTTTCATTGGGCGTTGGAATGCTTTACGGCCGAGGATCAAACCCATACCACCGGCTCTTTTGTTGATAACAGCCGTATATACTGAATCGGCCAGATCGCTGGACCCTTTGCTTTCGCCACCGCTGTTGATCAGGCCAACGCGACCGCTGTAGCAATTCAGGATCTGGTAACGGCACAGATCGATGGGGTGATCGGTAGTGAGTTTTTCATATACCAGTGGCGAGGTTTTACCATGTTTGGTTGCCAGGTAACCACCGTTATTGGTAGGCAATTTTTGTTTTATGATGTCTGCCTGTAAGGTAACGCCCAAATGATTGGCCTGTCCGGTAAAGTCAGCAGCAGTATGATAGTCTACACCATCTACTTTAAAACCATTATTACGGGTATAGCACCATAGAATGGTGGCCATGCCCAGTTCGTGTGCCATTTCAAATGCTTCAGCTACTTCTTTCAACTGGCGGGCACTTTCGGCAGATCCCCAGTAAATGGTAGCACCAACCGCTACAGCACCCATATTCCACGCACTTCTGATGGTGCCGAACATGGTTTGATCGTATTTGTTGGGGAGACTTAAAAATTCATTGTGATTGATCTTTACGATAAAAGGAATGCGGTGCGCATACTTACGGCTCATAATACCCAATACGCCATATGTACTGGCTACTGCATTACAACCGCCTTCTATAGCGAGTTTGATAATATTCTCAGGATCGAAATAAATAGGGTTGGGCGCGAAAGCGGAGCCGCCACTGTGCTCAATGCCCTGATCAACCGGGAAGATGCTGCAAAATCCGGTGTTGCCCAAACGGCCATTGCTTAACAGGGTTTGCAGACTGCGTAATACCTGGTTGTTGCGATTGCTGTTTACCCAAATTTCTTCAACATGATTGGGGGAGGGTAGCGTAATAGTTGATTTGTCAATAGCGGTGCTTTTGTGCTCCAGCAGATAGGACGCTTTGTCTCCAAGCAGATCGATAATTTTTTTAGAAGGCATACTTGTTTATTTGTTTGTGTGAATTGTCAATCGTCAATGCAATTCATAAGCCACAAGCTAGTCGGCAATCGGTCTCGGCTCAGCCGAGAGTAATCGGCAATTTGGCCTCGGGAAATTCGAGCCTCACTTAATCGTGAAACGTGAAAGTCCTTATTGCTAAACCCCGACAATTATCAGCCCCCTCTCTGCTCTTTGCCTGCTGCTTTTATGCTTTCTGCTTAGCGCATACGGCTTGTGGCTGTTTTCTGCTGCCAAAGATATGTTGTACAAGTATGGTATGCAACGAAGCCCCGACGGTACCGTCGGGGCTTCGTTGCATAATAATTCAACCCTGCTAAGGAAACAAGAATTAAATTCTAAACTTTATGCGTTTCTGTTGATGCAATTCAAATCATCAAACGCAATTTCTAAACGTTTAATAAAGTTTTCTTCGCCTTTACGTAACCAAACGCGGGGGTCGTAGTATTTTTTATTTGGTTTATCTGCTCCCTCTGGATTGCCCAGCTGGTCTTGCAAATAACCTTCGCTCTTTTTGTAGTAATTCAGGATTCCTTCCCAGAATGCCCATTGCAGATCGGTATCAATGTTCATTTTGATAGCACCATAACTGATGGCCTCACGGATCTGGTGCTGAGGAGAACCACTGCCACCATGGAATACAAAGTATACGGGCTTTTCGCCGGTCTTATATTGCTTTTGAATATAGTCCTGGCTGTTCTTCAGGATCTCGGGACGCAATTCCACGTTACCCGGACTGTACACGCCATGCACATTACCAAAGGCTGCCGCCACTGTGAACAAACGGCCTACTTTACCTAATTGCTCATAAGCATAAGCAACGTGTTGTGGCTGGGTATATAATTTATCATTTTCAATCCCGCTGTTATCAACACCATCTTCTTCACCGCCGGTTACACCCAGTTCAATTTCAATACCCATGCCCAGGGGCGCCATGCGTTTGTAGAATTCAACTGAAGTGTGAATGTTTTCTTCAATTGGCTCTTCGCTCAGATCGAGCATATGTGAGCTGAACAAAGGTTGTTTTTTCTCTTTGAAGAATTGCTCGCCGGCATCGATGAGACCGCTGATCCAGGGTAACCATTTTTTAGCAGCATGGTCAGTATGCAACACAACCGGTACACCGTAATATTTTGCAACATTATGAATATGCAATGCACCTGAAACAGCACCAGAGATATTGCCCTGCAGTTGCTCGTTGGGCATACCCTTACCGGCAATAAACTGTGCACCGCCATTGGAGAACTGAATAATTACAGGGGAGTTTACTTTTGCAGCTGTCTCAAGGGTAGCGTTGATCGTATTAGTGCCAATTGTATTAACTGCCGGCAAAGCAAACTGATTTTCTTTGGCGTCTTTATACAAGGCTTCCAGTTCTTCACCAAAGAGGACTCCTGGTTTGTATTTCTTCATCGTTTTCTGTGTTAAAGCGTGTTGATATTTAATTGAATGTCAAAAGCGTTGGAAAATATTTAATGGATAATGGCTTTTTTTAATGAGACGCGAAGATAAACAATTAGCAATGAATGTTGGTGTATTTGTTACATGATACAAATGTTACTTTCCATTAATAGGTGTGCCATTCAGGATATTGCTGCCCACCTGTCCGGGTAATACCCTGAATACCGGAATGTTGATAGCGTATTTGTTGCACAGTTCCAGGATCCGGGTATCAATTTGTTCGGCGCTGTAGCGGGAGGAGAAATGACCCAGAATGAGCTGCTCGATATTTGATCCGCTCACCATTTCCATTACTTCTTCAAGGTAGCTGTGTTTGTGGGTGTGGGGTGAGATCATTTCATCATCCTGCAAAAAGGTAGCTTCATGAATGAGTATTTGGGAGTTTTCCCAACGGGTGAGGTCCTCTACCGGTGTATCGCCGGAGTAGCTTATTAAATTGGTTTGAATTTCTGTATGGGTCCTGGCTTTGCCCTTTTCTTCAATAATGCGTTTGATGTCTTCGGCGGGCAATTTTCTTAGCTCAGGGTTTAATTTCATTTTTGATTGAATGACCTTATAACTGAGGCTTCTTATGCCGGGACCTTTATCGACCACATGGCTGTTAGGAATGGCCCTGATGAAAATATCTTTTTTTATAGGTACCTCGATCTCGGGGGAAATAGGCGACCAGATGGTACCCGTAACATGCGGGTCGAATTTAAGGGTGAACTCATTTAATGCCGGAAAAGTACCGCTGTCTTTTGGATAATGGATAACAGGGAAGCCAGGCCGTGAATTCAATTGATTGAATTGCAGCAAACCGGTTACATGATCGCGGTCGGCATGGGAAATGAACACATGTTCTATTTTCCTGCTTTTTTGTAACAGGCTTGCCATAAGGCCATCGCCGGCATCGAACAACAGGCGCAGCTCATCAATGAAATACCAGGTAGAAAAAAGGGCCGTTGAATAGCCGGTTATATTGAAATACATGATCGGTTGGTATTAAGGTGGGTCGCTCTTAAAGAGCGGCTCACCTTTCTTGTTCAAAGCAAGGTGAGCCGCCCACCAAGGGCGACCCACCTTCGTAAATCAGTCCTCGATCTTGCCGAGATTCTTCTGGATCAGTTTTAAATTCTTCTGCAGGGTTTGTTTTAACTGGCGTTTTACCAGCTGCCCCATAGAGGAACATTTATAGAATTGCGGATTGTGAAAATAGTCTCCCAGTTCGGCCCGCAACTGATACAATTTTTCAGGTGACGAGATATGGTCTTTAGACATGATGTTCAATAATTCCATCAGTCTGAACCGGGAAGAAGCCACGCGAAATGCCATCATAGTACGTTCTTCCGTTTGATACTGATGTATACTTTCTTTATTAAGTAATTTGGCACAAAGGTCAACCAGGGTGTTATTCTCTTTAAAGAATTGCGGCATATATAAATTCTTACGCCCCTCGTACGATTGCTGATCAAAGTCGATAGCGCGAATGCGGTATTGATAGTCTTCGATATCGGGAGTAATATCAACCACGAAATTGTACGAACGCATATCGCCCAGCAATCGGACAAAACACCGCTCATTGAATTTTACAAATTCCTTGGCCAACCTGATCTTATTGGTATGAGGATCATTCAAATGCTGTGCGATAAACACATCACCGGGAATACCGGGAATATGTTCTTCAACCAGGGTATTTTGACTGGTAAGGTAGGTAATTCGGTTGGGCGAAAGAATGTGTTCCAGCTCCAGTCCGTATATCCGGGAGGCATCGGCTATTTTTATATAATAGTGATCATAGTTGTCATTATACTTGTTCACGATGCGGATGCGGAATGGGTTCGAATTGCCAAAGCTGCAATAGTCAATACGTGCTACATCGAGGTGACTGGTAAAAGTAAGATCGCCTTCCGTTTTCAGGATCGCATACATTTGAACCAGTCCGTTGCGAATGTATTCCCAGTCGCGCATATCATATACCACTGTTTCCCAATAGGTATCATTGCCTTTTTTATCTTTTAAAGGAAGGGAGTAGGTAATATGCAGCAGATCGTTGTACGAAACGGGCAGCTTTACTTCACGGCCGTGATTTTTTAAATACCCGCGTAGGCGGTCGTGCACCGGGAACATGGGCTTTTTGCGGGACGGCTTATTCGGTTCATTTGTTTCGATGTTGTCGATCATCGACCAAAGTTACAATATGCTTTGCAATAAGCTGGTAAAGTAAGCAGGGGCATGGAGCAGCCGGCTGCCATACCAGCTGAACATTTCCCCATCCACCAGTAAAATGCGGGTATTGGGTAATTCGGCCTGCAATTCATCAAGGTGTTTTTGTTGAAAGGGGTAGGGCTCTGAAGATAATAAAAGTACATCGCATTGAGCCAATTGCCAGGTATCAATGGCGGGATAGCGCTTAGTGTGGGCGAAGATATTCTTAAACCCGCACCGGCCAAGCATATCATGAATAAAGGTGTCGTTGCCGATGGTCATGTAAGGATTGCGCCAGATAAGGTAGCCCGTTTTTATGGGTCGGTTGTTGTTGTTCAATTGGGAAAAAGCGGTTTTGATCTTACTGGTCAACTGCGTGGCGGCAGGCAGGGTATTGGTAATGGCGCCTATTTGTTCTATCATTTGCAGAGCATCGGCCAGGGTATTTACATCAGTTACCCATACAGGGTAGTGCTGTGCCAGTTCTTCTACCTGTTCCTGTACGTTCTCTTCTTTATTGGCTATTATCAGATCGGGCTGTAATTCCTCAATTACGCCGGCTTTAATAGCCTTGGTGCCACCTACCCTTGTTTTTTCCCTGAACCAGTTGTTGGGATGTATGCAAAATTTGGTAATACCGGTTACCTGGTCATCGAGTTGTAAACTATGTAGCAATTCTGTTATAGAAGGCACCAGCGATACAATACGGCGGGGTGTTGTTGTAAACTCCACCGGTCGGCCCATCTGATCTATAAAAACACTCATCTGAACTGGGATTTATGGGATGAATGGGTTGTGTTGGGACTAGGATTAATGGAATTATTGGGATGAACTGGGATATTTAGTAAGCAGCAAAGATAAAGAAAGCGATAATCGCGAATATGGAGATTCTGACCGGAAATATTAAAAAATAAGAAATCAATGAAGCTATTTGAAAGGGAGGGTGTGTCTTTTCAGGAGACCGCTGCTGCCTCCTGCTAAAAGCATTGTCGGTTTTAGCAGGAGGGGTTATTGGAGTTAAGCAGACGGTTTTTAACACACAGGAATTGGAACTACCTCGGTCTTTGGGACGTTGGATTTTAATTTACTTGGTTATTCATTAGGATATCCGTTGGTTTTCACGGGATACTCGTTTTGTCATGGACATTGGATCTGGATAATGGATTTTATGAATGATATCGGATTATTAAAACTGAAGTTGATTGGTACCGAATTTTTTATTGGATATTGAATTAATGACGGTTTTCATGAACATTGGAAAAGATTGATTAGTAATCAATCAACTTCTTTAACAAAGTTAATACAGATACAAATGTTAACAAGAGCAAAAAAACTCGATTAAAATCGTTCAGTAATTACTGCTAAAATCGTAGCTATCCAGTACTACTATGCGTAGTATTGCTTTTGTGGTTGGGTAGTATTACGAAATGGTGCATAGTACAGTTTCTTCTGCATTGATCCTGATCAAATATGTAATAAATGTATATGCCTGAAATGCACTTCCAGTAAGGGTTTCAGGGCATTGTACGGGCTTAATCCGACTTTTTCACACATTAAACGAGGAAGGACAGCCATTGATCGAATAAAGTTCAACCACCGCAAAAACATTATGATCTTTGTTATGTCAACACGCAGTTGACGTACCCTTTAAAAGTTCTGTACCGGATTTACACGAACGACCTTACTCCTGAAACCATAGAAATGCCCCTAAACCCTTTACTTGATTATAGTTTTTTTGGTTTTTGATCCGTACCCCGTATCCAATATCTAGAAAACCAGAAATCTCTATCAGCAAACCAGTCCTTAGTAAAACCGTCCAAAGTACCTGAACAAGATTTCACAATGGCGCTCTGCTAAATGCGGGGCGCTTTGTTTTTTATGTAAAGGCAATGGGCAGTGGGCAGTAGGCAGTGGGAAAAAGACAATAGGCAATGGAGAAAAGGCAAACGGCAGAAAGAAATAAACTATTACACGCATATCGCCTGACAACAAAAGCCGGCAACCTATAAAAGGGATGCCGGCTTTTGCTATTTGTAATGATTGCTTAAAGTTCGCGAGGCCATCTCTGCCTACTGCCCGCTGCCTACTGCCTTTTTTAGCTCCCCAACGCCTGTATCACATCGTATTTAGTAACTATGTGATAATTGCCCAATTCATCTTTACTCAATACTGCGCCATTGTCTTTATTGATCAGTGTACGCAGTTTTTCAATGGGCGTATTAAAATCAACAATAGGGAAGGCGGGTTCCATCACTGTTGCTATGGTAGCGTTCTTAATATCGGGGTTGGAAAATATTTTCTGGAATAAACCGCTTTCACTGATGGCGCCCACCGGTCCGCTGCCATTGATCACCGGAATGTGCTCAATATCATATTTACGCATAAGATCAACAGCCTGGGCTACGGTATGATTGGGGTCAATAGTAATGAGTTTTTGTTTGGCGGTGCGGCCGTTAATAATGTCTTTACAGGTTTTAACATCCATAAAGCCCCGTTCCATCATCCATTGGTCGTTATAGATCTTGGCTACATAGCGACTGCCATGGTCATGGAAGATACATACCACCAGGTCGTCTTTTTTCAACGGCTGGCTGGCGGCAATTTGCATAAGCCCCTGCAGACAGCTGCCTGCACTGTAACCGCAAAAGATGCCTTCATCCTTGGCCAGGCGGCGGGCCATTATAGCACCGTCCCTGTCTGTAACCTGTTCAAAATGGTCAATAACGCTCATGTTATAATTCTCCGGCACAAAATCTTCTCCAAAGCCTTCTGAAATATAAGGATGTACCTCATTCATATCCACTTCCCCGGTTCGGAAAAATTTGGTAAGCAGGGAACCGTACACATCGATGGCCCATATTTTAATATCAGGATTTTTCTCTTTCAGGTACATAGCCGTGCCCGTTACTGTACCGCCGGTGCCGGCTGTACAAACCAGGTGGGTTATTTTACCATCGGTTTGGTTCCAGATCTCAGGCCCGGTGGTTTCATAATGCGCAAGCCGGTTGGCAAGGTTATCGTATTGATTACAATGGAATGAATTGGGGATTTCTTTTGCAAGCCGGCGTGCTACAGAGTAGTAGCTGCGTGGATCATCAGGTTCCACATTGGTAGGGCATACAATAACTTCAGCGCCTACAGCCTTTAAAATATCTGCTTTTTCTTTTGATTGTTTATCGGTAGTAGTGAAAATACATTTATACCCTTTTACACAGGCGGCCAGTGCCAGACCCATACCTGTATTACCGCTGGTACATTCAATAATGGTCCCACCTGGTTTTAATTTGCCTTCTTTTTCTGCCACTTCAATCATTTTAACCGCCATGCGGTCCTTGATAGAGTTGCCCGGATTAAAATAATCTACCTTGGCTACAACGGTGGCAGGAAGTTGTTTTGTGATCTTGTTGAGCTTGATAAGTGGCGTATTTCCAATCGTTTCGAGAATATTGTTTTTAATATCCATTACATGTAGTTTATGTGTTCAAAGGTACGCTTTTCCCCGGGGAAGACCTGTAAGGCCTGGTTCTGCTTATCTGGCACAAGCGGACGCTTGCGCCAGATAAGCGCTAGCAGGTCTTCGGCGGTCACAGACCACCTACGCCAAGGCTTCGGGGGGCACAGGCCACCTATGCCAAGGCTTCGGCGGTCACAGTGTAAAAGTTTTATTAAGCTTTTTGTGTGGTAAATTGAATCCTACAGGCCAATAGTTAAATTTGCAGTGGGAGATTCTTGCTATGAAAGTGTATTTTATTGCCGGGTTGGCAGCAGATAAACGGGTATTTAAATATATTCAATTGCCAACCGGTTGTGAGGCTGTTTTTTTAGATTGGATATCACCTGAAAAAGATGATACACTCCCTTCTTATGCACTGCGACTGGCGTCAACAATTAACAAAAACGAACCTTTTGCGCTGGTAGGGTTATCGTTTGGCGGTATGCTGGCTACCGAAATAGCAAAAGTGTATAAACCTGCTGTTACCATACTTATTTCAAGTGTGCCTGTATCAAAAGAATTACCGGGTTATTTCCGCATGGCGGGTAAAATGGGATTACATAAAATAGTGCCCGTGTCGCTGTTAAAATCAACGGCTGCTACCAAACGGTTCTTCACCCGGGAAAAGCAGGCAGATAAGATCATGTTATTAGATCTTATTAACGAAAGTGATTCGGAACTAATTCGCTGGAGCGTTGATGCTATCCTGAACTGGCAAAACGATGTGGTTCCACAACCATTGTGGCATATACATGGTAAAAGCGATGAAATATTACCGGTTCGGTTTACACATCCTACTCTGACTATTCCCAAACAAGGGCATGTAATGGTAGTGACCAAGCCCGATGCCGTAAATGAATTCTTGGCTGAGGCGTTGCAGTCGTATGCTTTGAAGGCATAAAATACTTTCCTCTAATTACTTCGGTTGTAAATCAAAGTTGTTTAGTATTGCAATAGCAGCTCCATTGTTATACTTTCGGGCTTACATTTATTGTTAAACCTGAATAGTATGAAACTTTTAACCAAACCTGGGATATTAAAATATGCAGGGAGGCCATGCCCGGGGTTATCACCTCTTGTTTTCCATGATATGTGAAAAAATGGCCAATTGCCGGTTTCCTATAGGATTTTTTTACTTATGTATAATGTTTTTATTAATCATAAATTTGAGCAGTCCTAATAAAAATCTGGTACGTTTTTTAGGGAAAAATGTTGTTAGTAAAAACAAGTTTTTTCTTAGGTTCATTGACTTACATTTGCGACCCTTATCCTGATTTTTATCCCGGTATTGTCGGGAGGTAAGACATTAAAAAACTGCAAATTCTCAATAGATGGAAGTAAAGTACATTCAGAAGATCGCTGAAAAATTATCATTCAGCATTAAGCAGATCACGAATATTCATGACTTGCAAAGCGAAGGTGCCACCATTCCTTTTATGGCCCGTTACCGTAAGGAAGCGACCAACAACATGGATGAGGTGGGTATTGGCCAGGTGGTTGAACAGATCGCTTATTTTTCTGAACTGGATAAACGCAAAGAAACGGTTGTAAAAACGATTGAAGGCCTGGGCAAATTAACGCCCGAGTTAAAAGACCGTATTGAAAACTGTTACGATTCAACCGAGCTGGAAGATATTTATCTGCCCTACAAACCCAAACGTAAAACAAGGGCTACCCAGGCGATTGAAAAAGGATTGGAACCTTTGGCGAAACTGGTGTTTGAGCAGGGTGCTGAAAATCTGGATGAAGAAGCTGCCAAATTCATCAATGAACAAGTGAAAGATATTAAGGAAGCCATGCAGGGCGCCCGCGATATCATTGCGGAGTGGGTGAGTGAAAATGAACAGGCACGTAATAAAGTTCGCCAGGAGTTTACCGAAACGGCTAAGTTGTCGTCGAAAGTACTCACCAGCAAAAAAGAGGAAGAAGAAGCTCAGAAATACCGCGATTACTTTGAATTCAATGAAAACCTGGCCGATAGTCCTTCGCACCGCATTCTGGCAATTCGCCGGGCTGAGAAAGAAGGTTATCTGGTTATGGACATTAACATTGACAAACAAACTGCTGTAGATGACCTCAACAGGACGTTTGTAAAAAATAGTAACCCATTTGCCGGTGAAGTAAAGAAAGCGATCGACGATTCGTTCGACCGTTTGCTGAAACCTTCTATTGAAAATGAGTTCCGCCTGGCCAGCAAAAACAAAGCCGATGAAGAAGCCATAAATGTATTTGCCGA
Source organism: Niastella soli (assembly GCF_017742245.1). Taxonomy (GTDB): domain Bacteria; phylum Bacteroidota; class Bacteroidia; order Chitinophagales; family Chitinophagaceae; genus Niastella; species Niastella soli. The sequence goes on along the minus strand of NZ_JAGHKO010000002.1, from coordinate 102,638 downwards.
GAACCTGCGTCAGCTGTTGCTGGCTTCCCCATTAGGTTCTAAAAAAGTGCTGGCGCTTGATCCAGGTTTCCGTACCGGTTGTAAACTGGTTTGTCTGGATGCACAGGGCAACCTGGTATACAATACCGCCATCTACCCACACCCGCCACAAAACGACTGGCAGGGTAGTGTCTCTGAATTAAAATTCCTGGTTGATAAATACGATATTGACGCAATTGGTATTGGAAATGGTACCGCCGGTCGCGAAACCGAACAATTGGTGCGCAGCATTGATTTTGGTAAACCCGTAAGCGTGTTCCAGGTAAATGAAAGCGGCGCTTCCATTTATTCTGCCTCTGAAGTGGCCCGTGAAGAATTCCCCGATCAGGATGTGACTGTACGGGGCGCAGTGAGCATTGGCCGCCGTTTGCTCGATCCGCTGAGTGAGCTGGTGAAAATAGATCCCAAATCAATAGGTGTTGGCCAATACCAACACGATGTAAACCAAACCCGCCTTAAAGAAGCGCTGGACAGAGTAGTAGAAAGTGCCGTGAACTTTGTGGGGGTTGATGTAAATACAGCTTCTAAACACCTGTTGGTATATGTGTCAGGGTTAAGCAATACCCTGGCTAAAAATATTGTTGAATTCCGCGCCAAGAACGGGCCATTCAAAACCCGTGAAGAATTGAAGAAGGTGCCTATGATGGGACCCAAATCATTTGAACAGTGTGCTGGTTTCTTACGTATCCCAGGTGCCGAGAACCCGCTGGATAACTCTTCTGTACACCCTGAGAGCTATCATGTGGTGCAAAGCATGGCCAAAGATCTGCAGGCATCACTCGAAGACCTGATCAAAAATGGCGAACTGCGCAAAAAGGTCAACAAGAAACAATACATTACTGAAAGCATTGGTGAATATACCATTGATGATATCTTAAAAGAATTGGAAAAACCTGGTCGTGACCCTCGTGCTCAGATCGAGGAATTCCGCTTCGATGATACTATTAAAGCCATTGAAGATGTAAAACCGGGTATGACGGTGCCAGGCATTGTAACCAACATTACCAACTTTGGGGTGTTTGTTGACATTGGTGTTAAACAGGATGGACTGGTGCATATTTCTCAATTGAGCAATACATATGTTTCAGATCCTAACGAAGTAGTGAAGCTGCAGCAGAAAGTAATGGTTACTGTTTCTGATGTGGATGTACCGCGCAAACGTATTTCACTTACCATGAAAGATCAGCAAAAAAGTAGTGGTGGTGGTGAAAAACGCAGTAGCGGTGGTGGCGATCGCAAACCTGCTGCTGGTGGCGGTAAAGGTCAGCCGAAGAAACAGGAGCCGCTGAATCCGTTCCAGGCAAAGCTGGCGGAATTGAAGAAGAAATTTAACGACTAATTCAAATAGTTTGTATTTTGGAAAGTCCCGACTGTTTCGTCGGGACTTTTTTATTTTATGAAAAAACATGTACTTAAATACAGGAAGCGATGGCTTACGGGTATTGCCATCTACCAATTGCTCGGTGGGCTTGTAATGCTGATCCTTCTGTTTTCAATTCTTATGGGGCAGGAAGTATCACCTGGTGTAATATTGGCCATTATTCCTATGGTTGCCCTGAGTTTGGTTTCACTGATTGCCGGGATCATGCATTTTATAAAGGGGAATGAGGTCAGGTTCTATACTTTGTCGAAACTGAATTTTTGCGCACAGCTTTTGCAACTTGCCATTCCGCCCGGGTTTACCTATAGATTTTATTATGGCCCTTACCTGGCAGTGGGGGTGGATACTGACCGGATGTTTACGATAAAGTTTGAAACGCTTACTGCAAATTTTGGTTTCAGTTTTGGTACCCAGGATGAAGGATTGCTGGTAATGTTAAATTGTATTCCGCTTTTTATGCTGATCGTTCTACGTTGGATAGAAAGAAATAAAATAGCGTCGCCGGAATTTGAAGGAGCGTTTATAGAAGGGTCGCAACAGGAAGTTTAATTTTCAGTTGATCAGTTGAACAGTTGAATAGGGGGCCTCCTACGCCAAGGCTTCAGCGGGCAACGTATTGCCTACTGCCCATTGCCTATTGCCCTTCGTTTTCGCCCTCTCAAATACATGTCTAATGCAACCAATCCCAGTACAACATTCACCATCATAAAAATGGTAGTGTACGTGTTATTAAAGAATTTACTGGTATCTACTTTGTCGAGGTTGATCTTATTAAGATTGACAAGGGAATTATCAGTGGTGCTGCCTCCTGTCCAGTGTACCTGGGCCAAACCGGCAATGAGAAACCCAATGATGCAGCAAAGGAAAAAGCCTGCAATGGACCAGATGATCCGTTTGTTTATATAGGTTTTAGCAGCAGGCGCAATATGGTGTTTGCTGATGGCTTCCATAATGTTCTGGGTGAACCGCATAGAGGGCTCATCCAGTTCCAGGCGGTGGCTTAGCAGGTCCTGCAGTTCCAGTAACTCCTGGTACCTGGCTTTCCAGGCCGCATTGGAGGCAATGAGCTGTTCAACAAACAAGCGCTCCTCAGCGCTGCCGGCGCCATCGATATAATCCCACAAACGTTCTTCTATGTTTTCTGGCTTGTTCATTTTATTAGTGATTAAAGTTATTAATTAACCAACCATATCTTTTACTGCTTCGGAGAAATGTTTCTCCATTTTTTCTTTCAACCGTTGCCGGGCGCGATGCAGTTTTACCTTGGCGGTATTGGGCTCAATACCCAGGATGCGGCCAATTTCTTCCAGGCTTTGTTCGGCCTGATAAAATAAGGTGATGATGCGCGCGTCATCGATGCTCAATAATCGCAATGCTTCATTAATTACCTGAAGCTTTGATTTTTGTTCTACCTGGTTCGCTTTGAAATCGGAATTCTGGCTGTCGGCCACCTCAAATACCTGTTCGGTATCCAATGATTGTATGGGTACTTTCTTTTTACGTAAAAAAGTGATACAGGTAGTGGTGACAATGGTGTACAACCAGGTGCTGAATTTTGACTCGCCTCTGAAATCGGCCAGACTGCGATAGGCTTTTACAAATACGTCCTGAGCGATCTCTTCTGCATCTTCCCGGTTGGGGGTATAGCGCAAGACTATGGTAAAAACGAAATTCTGGTATCGTTTTACCAATTGGGCATATTGTGCCTGGTCGCCTTGCAGCACCTTGTTTATGATCTCATTATCAACCGGTCCGGTTTGCATTAGTATAAGTATGACGATGTAAGTGATGATCAGGTTACACCAAATAGACACTCCTTGTGCCGGAAATCATGTTTGTTGATTATCAGTTGTTTATTTTGAAGGAATGGCATCCTTGTGTTCGGTTTTGATACTTGCTGTGTTCATTTATGAAAATTCTTGTCCTGGAACTGTAACCAGCCGCCAGCAGCAATAGTCATAGTTGTATAGAACCTTAAAAAATAAAAATTATGGATAAAGGAGTATTAGCAATCGTTTGGTTAATGGTTTCCTCTTTAGGATTGTTGATCCTGATCTTCGGCATCAGGTATTTAATGAGTCGCGAAAACCTGGCCATGCTTGAAAAGGGGATGAATCCCAAAGAGAAGGTCAACCGGCCTGCGCCCTATACCAATTTAAAATGGGGATTGCTGCTGTTAGGGGCAGGATTTGGGTTGGCACTGGCATATATTATTACGCAGTACATGCTGCATGATTATGAGAATCCGGCTTTGTGGTTTGCCTTTATAGCTATGGGCGGCGGCGGCGGATTGATCTATTCTTACCGCATTGAGAAGAAAGAGCTGCTTGATAAGCCATAGGGGCAATCAATGTCGTTTAGTTAAGGAGGGGATTCTTTAAAACAAGCATTAACTAAACGTCATTGAATGGGCAATAGTGAAAACCGCTTCACGTCCTGAGTCGAAAACCACAAACCAAATCAAAAGCCCACCCCGGTTACCGGAGTGGGCTTTTATATTACCTTGTCAATTTGTTAACTGATCAACTGATCTACCTACTTCTTCATTTCATCCATTGCTTTCGTAATGGCTGCATCGTCGGCATTGCTCACTTCATAATATCCTTCCATGCGCCAGATCTGGCGGGCAAGCCAGGTTTTGATGCGTTTTTCTACTTCTACTTTATCCCGGTCGGGAACGTTTTGTACGTTGACTGAATTTTTGCTGGCATAGGCAACCAGGCTGTTCCAGGCTGTGCGGGTGTCGTTAAAACTACGGGCAAAATCGGCCGGGGTTTTAAACTGGTCAAAGTAGGCTTTATTCTGTTCGTAATAGATGTAAATGAATTTGCTGAACAACTGATTATCAAACAACACATACACATTGCTGGAGAATGTAGCTGTATCGAAAGGGATAAATACGTCGGGGGTAATACCGCCGCCGCCATATACAATTCTGCCTTTCTTGGTCTTAAAGGCCGGGCCGGTGTGTTTGGAAACAGTATCACCGTTCACCAGTTCACCATTCTCAAAACGTTCAGCCAGTTCCTCATTATAAGCCTCACGACCTTTGTTGTATGGTTTTTGAATATTACGGCCAAGTGGCGTATAGTAACGGGCAACGGTTAAACGCAGTGCAGAACCGTCTGTAAGGTCATATTGTTCCTGTACCAGGCCTTTACCAAAAGTACGGCGGCCGATAATAGTGGCACGGTCCCAGTCTTGCAACGCGCCGGCAACCACTTCACTGGCTGAAGCCGAGCTTTCATCTACCAGCAAGATCAGTTTGCCTTTTTCAAACAAACCCGGGCGTTTACAGTGGTATTCCATTTTCTCGGATTTATTACCCTGTGTATATACGATCAGGCGTTCATCGTCGAGGAATTCATCAACAATATCGGTGGCTTCTGTCAATATTCCACCGCCATTGCCCCGCAGATCGAATATGAGCTTTTTCATGCCTTTGGCTTCCAGGGTTTCCATTGCTTTCATAAATTCTTCATAGGTAGTGCCTGAGAATTTATTCAGGTGTATGTAGCCGGTAGTGGTGTCTATCATGTAAGAAGCATCGACCGAATACAAAGGGATGGTGCCGCGGGTAATAGCGGTTGATACCTGTTTGCCATTACGTAAAACGGTAACCTGCACTTTGCTGCCGCCCACGCCGCGTAAAAATGACTTTATTTTATCACCAGTAATGGATTTGCCGGTAACTACCGAATCACCCACTTTCAGGAACTTATCACCAACCAGTAATCCTGCCTTGTCGCTGGGACCATCGGAAAGCACGTTGGTAACATGTACGGTGTCGTCGATAATGAAGAATTCAACTCCAATGCCCTCAAAATTACCTTGAAGGTCTTCGTTTATTTCCTCCACGTTAGAGGCGGGAATAAAAACAGAATGGGGATCGAGGTGGGCCAGCATAGCCTGTATGGCATCTTCGGTAAGGGTATCGGTATTTACCTTATCAACGTATTTCAAGTTTACCAGGTCCATCACTTCCTGTAACACTGAACGCTTGCCGCTGTTAAAAATACCACGCGAGCCAGGTACATTCTGCCTTAATGCCGAGCCTATGAACATGCCCACGATCAATACTACAGAAAATAACAATGGCATCCATACTTGAAGTCTTTTCATCTGAAGTTGTATAGTTTGTTTTAATAAGGCCGGGGAATTGTTAAAAAGTTTATAGGCTAACCAGTTAACTAATTCCGCCAGTTGTGCCGCAGGTGCAATTGCTTGCTAAACGAAGTCTGGTCGGAATGCCGACCGAATGCGTCAGCGTTCGAATGCTGTCCCTGGGCCCGCAAATTAATCACCTTTTTATTTAATTGTTTTGTTATTAATAGATCCGCTCAAAAGCAACATTCTAATTAACGGCCTGTATTTACAATCGGGTATAAAAAATATGTGTTAAATCCACAATATTGTAACCGGCTGTTTTCCTGATCCCTGCTCCCATCCGGGGCTGTAAGTGAATTTGCCGGAGCGGCAAAGAAACAGCACCGCAAGGGAGTGAAATCTTGAAATTTTGGGCGAAGTTCATAATTAATTTGCAAGTAACGTTTTTTTGTTTTGAATGGTTACAGACCGCAGTAAAGCGGCACTTCAAACAAATGAGGGGTAGGGGCATGTTGGGAAAATAAGGCCAGGTTGCGTTTTTATGCAAGGTATATGAGGCACTTACGGTATGGTTGTTTCAGCTATGCGTCTTACCTTCGTGAGATGGCTATATGTGTAAACAAACGTGTAGCAATGGTTTGGAAATTATACGACTAAACGGTTATAAATATGGCAATACTGCTGGCAGATAGTGGAGCTACCAAATGTGAATGGTTTCTGGCAGAATCAAAAGAAAGTACCAAAACGGTTTTTACTCAAGGCATTAGTCCGTATTTTTTTAATGAGGAAAAAACGGTGGCTTTATTGCAGCAGGAATTGCTGCCTCAATTACCAGATTCGGCAGTAATTGACGAGATACATTATTACGGAACAGGCATGCGCAATCCGGTTAATGTAGAAATGGTGAAGAAATCGCTGGCCACTGTTTTTGGAAAAGCCGGAACAATAGAGGTAAGTGACGATATGCTGGCTGCAGCCAGGGCGCTGAATGGCCATAAAGAAGGGTTGGCCTGTAACCTGGGTACGGGTTCTTTTGCCGTGTATTACGATGGTAAAAACATTGCTAAACAGGCACCGGGAATTGGGTACATTCTGGGCGATGAAGGGAGCGGCGCCTACCTGGGGAAAAAAGTACTTCAGTATTATTTGTATAATACGTTTGATGAAGAGCTGCGTTACAAGTTTGAAACAAGATATAATGCAACACCCGTTGAAATATTAGAGAATGTTTACCGGAAACCCCTGGCAAACAGGTACATGGCTACTTTTTGCCTGTTTTTGTCGGAAAACCGGGAACATTACATGATCGAAAATATCATTGAAGACGGGTTGAATGATTTCTTTTTTACCCACCTATGCAAATTCACTGAAAGCTGGAAAAACCCCATTCATTTTGTAGGCGGCGTGGCTTTTGCTTTTCATGATATAATTGAACAGCTGTGCCATGCGTATGAATTTGAACAGGGTAAAATATTGAAAGGCGCTATGGAAGGATTGATCCAATACCATGTGCAATAATGAAAAACAACCTTATGCCTAACCCGAATAAAACATTGAACAACAGAAATATGTCAGCAGAATTTACCAGGATCACAGAGCAGTCGAGCGATTACCGGCATCTGGAGCAAATGAGTATTAATGAGTTGCTCACCAATATGAATAATGAGGACAAAAGGGTGCCAGTAGCGGTAGAGAAAGCCATCCCTCAAATAGAAAAACTGGTGACTGCTATTTCAGATAAAATGCTGGCTGGTGGCCGCCTTTTTTATATTGGCGCCGGTACCAGTGGCCGGCTGGGAATCCTGGATGCCAGCGAAATTCCACCTACTTATGGTTTACCCCAGGGCCTCGTGATCGGGATTATTGCCGGTGGCGATGTGGCCATTCAACGACCTGTAGAACAGGCTGAAGACAGCTGGGAGCAGGGCTGGGCCGATCTAATGAAACATGCCATCGATGAAAAAGATGTGGTGATAGGGATTGCCGCCAGCGGCACCACCCCATATGTGATTGGTGCGTTGACCGAGGCTCGCAAAAAAGGTATTGTCACGGGTTGTATAACCTGCAATGCCGGCTCGCCCCTGGCCGATGCGGCAGAACTACCCGTTGAAGTGGTGGTAGGCCCTGAATTTGTTACAGGCAGCACGCGCATGAAAAGCGGTACCGCGCAAAAGCTGGTGCTGAATATGATCTCTACCGCCGTAATGATCCAGATTGGCCGGGTAGAAGATAACAAAATGGTTAACATGCAGCTGACCAATAGCAAACTGGTTGACCGGGGCACCAAAATGGTGATGGAAAAAACCGGTATCAATAGTTATGATAAAGCCCGCGAACTGTTGCTGAAATATGGCAGTGTAAAAAAAGCAGTGGATTCGCTGGGGGCGTGAGAACGGCAGACGGCAGACGCCTCTTCGCGACAACTCAGAACTAAAAAACTAAAGAACTAAATAAGTTATAGCAAAAGCTCATTCTGGTAAGGATGGGCTTTTATATTATAATAACTCTCCGACACGTCGGGGCAGGCTGTCAACTGATCATGAGGTCAACTGATCAACTGTCACCAACTTCTCCCCAACTTTGGTACCCTCCTCAAAAATTTGTAACTTTTAAGTACATATCATTAAACTTATACTTATGAGGTACAGATTTTTACACACTTCTTTAGCAACCTGTATGCTGATGGTGACTGTACAGGTTTCTGCTCAACAAAATCAAACAACTGCCTTTGCAATTACCAGTTCCGAGAAGGGAAACTATAACTGGACCGATGTAAAACAGATTGACTTGACAACTGGTACGGTTACCCGATCGATCTTCGATTCCAAACAAACCAATTTCACGGTATACAATGCGCGAACAGGTAAGGAATTAAAATCCATTACAAAAAACGGGGTTACTATGAGTGGCAATACTGCTCAGCCAGTGGCTTCCTTAGCTGCCGCCTGTGCATACGATCAACGGCATAACCGCTTGTATTATGCGCCGCTGTTCATGAACCAGCTCAGGTACATTGATCTGGATGAAAGTACGCCCCGCATCTATTATTTCGATAATGAACCCTTTATGCAGGTTACAGACGCTTCCAATGAAGCCAATCATATTACTCGCATGGTCATTGGCGCCGATGGCGATGGATATGCCTTAAGCAACGATGCCAATCACCTGATGCGTTTTACAACCGGTCGTAAACCCGTTATTACCGATCTGGGTGCCTTAGAGGATGATGGCACTAACGGTGAAAGATCTGTACATGCAAAATCAACAGCCTGGGGTGGTGATATGGTAGCCGATGCCGCCGGTAACCTGTACGTTATTTCAGCCTACCACAACGTGTTTAAAGTGAACATCCAAAGCAAGGTGGCTGCCTGGGTAGCCGAGATCCAGGGTCTGCCTGCTACCTTCACTACCAATGGCGCCGTGGTTGATACCGAGGGCAATTTAATTGTGAGCAGCGCCAATACTGCGGAAGGTTATTATAAAGTTGATATGCATTCCTGGAACGCCAGCCGTATAGGGATCAATGGCACCGTTTTCAATGCAAGTGACCTGGCAAATGGCAACCTGGCTTTCCCTAATGAAAAGCCATCGGTACCCTTGTTAGGCAGCAGGGATATTGTAGTTAATGGGAATATTGGTCTGTATCCCAATCCTGTTGTTACCAACCAGGTGACTGTAAACTTTAATGGTAAGGAATCCGGCCGGTATACCATTCTATTAGTTGATATTACTGGTAAAGTATTGTTAGAAAAGATCGCCGTAGTGAACGGAAAGCAGGGTATACCTTTTCTGTTTAAGCAAGGTTTGGCTAAGGGGCCCTATATTGTAAAAGTGTTAAGTAATAGTAAAAAAACGGTTTTTGCCGATAAGCTGGTTATTGAATAAAGCAATAAAAAAATATTTGGAAACCGCGTTGCGAAGGCTGTAAATTGCTACAGCCTTCTTTCGTTATAAAAAGTGCCGCATGGCATAGTTTTTAGTGAGCAGGGAAGAAGAAGCTAATAATGAATTATGCATGAAATAGAACCATTTTATAATTGGCGTCACATTTATACCAGTGAGCAGGATGAGCGGTCTCCGTTCTTCGGGAAAGTATATTCTGAGTTTACCTATACCCAGGCTATTTACAATTACCTGATACATCCGCAGTGGGATGATTTCGGTTCCCGCACCCTGTACCTGAAAGTATTGATAGCCGACTATGAAGAGAAATATGCAATTATAGAACTGATAGGGGAGTGGAACGATGCCATTGAGAACGATATCATGGAACTGAAGCGGGAGGTAACTGATGTGTTCTTCTATGAAGGTATTACCAAGTTCATTTTCATAGCCGAGAATGTGTTGAACTTTCATAGCGGCGACCGGGACTATTACCAGGAATGGTTTGAAGAAGTAACGGATGAGGAGGGCTGGATCGTAGTGCTGAACATGCCCGAACAAACGCAGTATGATTTTAAAAAGAACCGCCTTAACCGCTATGTCGAACTGATGGACCTGCCCAACTGGCGAACCTATAAACCCTTCCATCTGTTCAAGAAAATTGATGAACAAATGCGGAAAAGATTGGAATAGTCTAGTTGGAAACCGGGTTTTTAAATCGCTGAAAGCCGCTACTGTTAAGGGCTTTAGGTGGAAAAGGAGAGGTTGGGCCCTGTAGAATTGACCGAAAAAAATTTGTACATAAGTAATTAGTTATTATTTTTGACCTAATGAATATCACAAAGGCATACCGTTTCTTTTACTTTTATTTTAGCTTCTATTTTAGAAATAGGCCGGGAATGCTTTTGTTGACAATAAAATAAGAATAAAGAAAAAAATCAACATAAAGAGTCCCGGCAAAAAGCCGGGACTTTTTTTATGTCTTTTTTAAAACCGTACAAGGGAAAGCATAAAAAAGCAATTATGGTCGACCGAAAACAACAACAGGAGAGTACCGATGCAACGCCGGGATCCAGTGGCTTGCAGGGAACAGGGATAAGGGTTTCTATTCAGGGATATGAAGGAAGTTTCCACCAGGTAGCAGCCCGGCAATTCTTCGGAAAGAATGTAGAAGTGATACCCTGTGCCACCTTTCGCGAAGTAGTGAAAATTGCCAGTAACAAAAAGGAAAGCAATGGTGGTTTAATGGCCATCGAGAACTCCATCGCCGGCAGCATTCTACCTAACTACAACCTGTTGCAAAAGAGTTCCCTAAAGATCATCGGCGAAGTTTACCTCCCCATAAAACAACAACTGTTAGTTAACCCCGGGGTCCAGTTGGAAGATATACGCGAAGTACACTCTCACCACATGGCCATTCAGCAGTGCCTCGAATACCTCGACAAATACAACTGGAAACTGGTAGAAACGGAGGATACTGCACTAAGCGCTAAACATGTTCAGCAGCACCGCAGTAAACACATAGCCGCCATTGCCAGCAAACTCGCCGCCGACCTCTTCAACCTCGATGTAATTGCTCCTAACATTCATACTTTAAAAAACAACTATACCCGGTTCCTGGTGCTGGTCCCTGAAGACATAGCACAACCAGTAGCCGAAGCCAATAAGGCCTCTGTGAATTTTCATACCGATCATTCACGCGGCAGTTTGGCCAGAGTACTCAGTCGCATTGCAGAAGGAGGGATCAATTTAAGTAAGCTGCAAAGCTCCCCCATACCAGGTACCGATTTTCAATACAGCTTTTATGCAGATATGGAATTTGATACCCTTGACCAGTTCAATGAAGTTATCAATGGCATAAAACCGGTTACGCAGGACTTGAGAATATATGGCGTATACAAGAACGGTAAAACAAACAATTAATTCAATCCTGATCATCACCATTCACGAATAGCGATATGCAAACATCAAAACGTTTAGAAGGTATTGGCGAATATTATTTTTCGCAAAAGCTGCGGGAGATAGATGAGTTGAACAAGCAAGGGAAGAATGTAATCAATCTGGGCATTGGCAGTCCCGACCTGCCGCCACATGCCGATGTGATAAAAACCCTGCAGGAAGAGAGCGCCAAACCCAATGTGCATGCTTATCAAAGTTATAAAGGATCACCAGCGTTGCGCAAAGCGATCAGCGACTGGTATCAGAAATGGTATGATGTTGACTTGAATCCTGATACGGAGATCTTGCCTCTGCTGGGTAGCAAGGAAGGCATCATGCACATTTGCATGACCTATTTGAATGCCGGGGATAAGGTTCTGGTCCCTAACCCGGGTTATCCTACCTACCGAAGCGCCGTGAAACTGGCTGGTGGTGAATGTGTTGATTATGATCTCACGGAAGCCAACAACTGGGAGCCTGATTTTGATGCCCTGGATAAACTGGTGGCTGCCGGCGGTACCTACAAACTGATGTGGATCAACTATCCGCAAATGCCTACAGGCCAGCTGCCTTCTGCCAGCCTGTTTGAAAAGATAGTGGCGTTTGGAAAGAAGCACCAGATCCTTATTTGTCACGATAACCCTTATAGTTTCATCCTGAATGATAACCCTACCAGTTTACTACGGGTGCCGGGTGCAAAGGAAGTGGCCATTGAACTGAATTCGCTGAGTAAGTCGCACAATATGGCCGGCTGGCGGGTAGGGGCCTTGCTGGGTGCCAAAGAACGCATCGACGAAGTATTGCGGTTCAAGAGCAATATGGATAGCGGCATGTTCCTGCCGGCACAATTAGCGGCTGCCAAAGCCTTACAATTGCCCAAAAGCTGGTACGATGAAGTGAATGCTATTTACAAAAAGCGTCGCGAAAAAGTATTTGAACTGCTCGATCTGTTACAGTGCGTGTATGATAAAAGCCAGGCCGGTATGTTTGTGTGGGCAAAGATCCCTGCATCCTATAAAACCGGTTACGAACTGAGCGATGAAGTGCTTTACAACACCGGTGTATTCATAACGCCCGGCGGCATTTTTGGTAAAGCCGGAGATGGATATATACGGGTGAGCCTGTGTAGTACAGAAGAAAAATTTGCGGAAAGCATTCAACGGATAAAAGCATTTAAACCAGCATTAAAAGTTAATTAAACCATGTTCAACACCGTTACCATAGTTGGGGTAGGCTTAATCAGCGGTTCCTTTAGCCTGGCTTTAAAAGAGCGGGCACTGGTTAAAAAAGTGATCGGAGTAAGCCGTACCGAAGCTAGCGCCCAAAAAGCCATAGAGCTTGGGTTGATAGACGAGGCATTGCCTTTGGAAGAAGCGGTAAAACAAGCTGACCTCATATACGTGGCCATACCGGTTGATGCCACCATTGGTGTAATGCAACAGGTGATGGACATGATCACCGATAAACAGATAGTAGCCGATGCGGGCAGTACCAAACACGCGTTGTGCGCCGCAATGGCCGATCATCCAATGCGGCAACGGTTTGTGGCCACCCATCCTATGTGGGGAACGGAATACAGTGGTCCTGAAGCAGCCGTACGGAATGCCTTTGCCGGCCGTAGCTGTGTGATCTGTGAAAAGGAAAAAAGTGATGCCGCGGCGGTTGCAACCATTGAAGAAGTGTACCGCCAATTGGGTATGCACCTGGCCTACATGGATGCTGATAGCCATGATATGCATACCGCCTACATCAGCCATATTTCCCATATTACCTCCTTTGCCCTGGCCAATACGGTACTGGAAAAGGAAAAAGAGGAAGATACCATTTTTGACCTGGCGGGTGGTGGTTTTGAAAGCACCGTGCGGTTGGCAAAAAGTAACCCTGCGATGTGGGTACCCATTTTCAAACAGAACCGCGAACATGTACTGGATGTACTGAATGAGCACATCAGCCAGCTGCGGAAGTTTAAAGCCTGTCTGGAAAAAGAAAATTATGACTATTTGCTTGAGCTGATAGAACAGGCAAATAAGATAAAAAGAATACTGAAATAATTAAAAAATATTCAATAAAAAGCCCGGTGGGCGGGCATTTGCTCTTTGAACAGGATTAATTAGGTCGACGGCCATAATAACAGTACCTTTGCGCCAAATTTTCTGACTATGATAACATTTGATGCATTGGGTTTGGATGAGCGGCTGATACAGGCTACCAATGCTTTAGGATTTGTTAACCCCACCCCGATACAGGAAAAAGCAATCCCTGTATTGTTGAGCGGAACAAAAGATCTGGTGGGATTGGCGCAAACAGGCACCGGTAAAACGGCTGCATTTGGGTTACCCCTGTTGCATTTGGTGAATGAGCAGTTGAAACATCCCCAGGCATTAGTGGTTTGTCCAACAAGGGAATTGTGTATGCAGATCGTGAACGAGATTGAAGGGTTCAAGAAGTTTATACCCGGAATGTTTGTGGCGGCGGTATATGGCGGCGCCCCTATAGGCCAACAGATCCGCGAGTTAAGAAGAGGTGTACAGATCGTGGTAGCTACACCGGGCCGTTTGATAGATCTGATAGAACGCAAGGCTATTGACCTGGAACAGATCCAGTACGTGATACTGGATGAAGCCGATGAGATGTTGAACATGGGCTTTCAGGACGATATTGAGTTCATTTTGCAGAACACCCCCAAAAGGGATGCCACGTGGTTGTTCAGTGCCACCATGCCACCCGAAATTCGCCGGGTAAGCAAACGCTACATGAAAGAACCGGTGGAAGTGACGGTGGGTAAAATGAATTCTGCCAATAAGAATATTGACCACCAGTACTACATTACCAGTGCCCAGCACCGGTACCAGGCGCTGAAACGGTTGATTGATTTTAACCCTGGCATTTACGGCATCATTTTTACACGTACCAAGGCCGACGCCCAGGATATTGCCGAGAAGTTAACCCGCGAAGGATACGATATCGATGCATTGCATGGCGATCTGACGCAGCAGCAACGCGATAAGGTAATGGGTGATTTCAGGGATAAAACATTACAGCTCTTAATAGCAACGGATGTGGCCGCCCGCGGTATTGATGTATCGGGTATCACCCACGTTATCAACTTTGAGTTACCCGATGATGTGGAGGTATACACCCATAGAAGCGGCAGAACCGGCCGGGCCGGTAAAACCGGGGTTTGTATGTCGATCGTGCATGTGCGGGAGCTGGGGAAAATGCGGCAGATACAAACTATTGTACAGGTGCCTTTCCATAAGCTTGAGATCCCATCAGGCAAAGATGTTTGCCGCAAACAGTTCTATCACTTTATGGATAAACTGTTGCAACTGGAGGTTAACCACGGCGATTATGAAGCCTATGTGCCCATGCTGGAAGAGAAGTTTGCCGACATGAGCAAAGAAGAGATCCTGAAACGCGTGGCAGCATTGGAGTTCGACCGCTTTTTGAAATATTACGAGAACGCCGAAGACCTGAATGCACGCGAACAACGTCGCGGTGAACGCGGCGAACGCAGCGAACGCGGAGAAAGATTAACGGTAGGAAGAGGAGAGGGCGACAGAAGAGGATCGTACTCCGATACCAGAGGTCGGAAATTCGGTAACGGCGGCGGTGGTGACTACACCAAATTATTTGTGAACCTGGGTACAAAAGATGGTTTTTATAAAGCCAGCTTCCTGCAGTTCATCTTAGATATGAGCGAACTGCAAAAAGATGTACTCGGTCGCATAGATATGAAGGAAATGAATAGCTGGATCGAAATTGACAAACGGGTTGCCAGTCAAATGATCCGGTCTATTGACGGAAAGAACTACAAGGGTAGAAGAATACGAATGAACGAGGCTGATAGCAGACGCTAAGTTAACCAGTTAACAAGTTGATAAGTTAACAGGTTGACGGTCCACTGAAGCCTGCTAACAAATCAACTTTTTAACTTATCAACTTAAATACAATATGCAACAAACATCAACAACCATGAGAGAGACCGTGCAACAGGTATGGAAAAAGCGCCCGATCATTATCAGTGGACCTTGCAGTGCCGAAACTGAAGAGCAGGTACTGGAAACTGCTACCCGTTTGGCAAAGACTGGAAAAGTAGATATGCTGCGTGCCGGTATCTGGAAACCTCGTACCCGTCCTGGTAGTTTTGAAGGTATTGGAACCAAGGGATTGCCCTGGATGCAACAAGCCAAAAAGATCACCGGCTTACCTGTAACAGTAGAAGTAGCTACTGCAAAACAGGTAGAAGACGCGCTGACCTTTGAAGTGGATGTACTGTGGATAGGCGCCCGTACAACGGTAAACCCTTTCAGCGTACAGGAAGTAGCTGATGCTTTACGTGGTGTTGATGTACCCGTGTTGATCAAAAACCCTATCAATCCTGATCTGGAACTGTGGACTGGCGCCGTTGAGCGTGTTGCCAAAGCAGGTATTAAACAAATAGGGTTGATCCACCGCGGATTTAGTTCTTATGGTAATACTGAGTACCGGAATGCGCCCATGTGGCACCTGGCTATCGAAATGAAACGCCGCAATCCGGAATTATTAATGATCAATGATCCTTCACATATTAGTGGTCGCCGCGATATTCTGCTCGATGTAGCCCAAAAAGCCATTGACCTGGATATGGATGGCCTGATCATCGAAAGCCATATCGATCCTGACAAAGCCTGGAGCGATGCCAAGCAACAGATCACCCCTGAAAGACTGGGCGAAATGATCAGTCAGATCCAATGGCGCCGAGAAGATGTAAACTCCGAAGAATACCACGCCGCATTGGAAAAATTGCGTCAGCAGATCAATCACCTCGATGATGAACTGATGCAGATCTTAGGTCAGCGGATGAAAGTGGCAGAAAAAATAGGTGAATATAAAAAGAACAACAATATCACCATTCTGCAAACCAACCGTTGGAACGAGATCCTGGAAAGAGCATTCCAAAAAGGTGAAAAACTGAACCTGAGCAAAGAGTTCATCACCAAATATTTTGATGCTGTACACATGGAGAGTATTAACCACCAGAATAAGATCATGAATTCGTAAGACGGTAATCGGTAGTCGGCAATCGGCAATGAATTTCGGGCTCAACGTTCGCGAACCATTCTCGATTGCCGATTCACGATTCACGATAAAACAGACTTCCAAATGAATAGCCAAACCAGCAAAGTGTATTTGTTCGTTCATGTAATTACCTGTGTAAAGAACAAAGAACCTTTGTTGACCAAGCCTGTTCGTACTGTTTTATTTGCACACATTAAAAAGCATGCAACTGAAAATGGCATCAACGTACTGTCTGTGAACGGTACAGATGACCATATGCATGCCGTGGTGCAAATGATGCCAACACAAAACCTGGCGCAGATCATGAAAAGCATTCGCACCGATTCTACCACCTGGATCAATGAAGGCAATTTCATTAAGAGCCATTTTGAGTGGGAGGAAGGCTTCGCGGCTTTGAGTGTAAGCCCCAGTGGCATAAAACAGGTATTGGAATATCTTGACAAACAGGAAGAACATCATAAAACGAAGACGCTGGACAGTGAGCTGGAAGTGTTTCAGAAAATTCAGATTTGATTAGCTGTATGACAACAAAAAGTTACCGGTTTTCATCCGCCACCGTGAATTATTATTTCGATGCCGATTTTTCCAAACTGGAAAAAATGGTCGGCAGAGAACACGCGGTACTGATCACTGATGAACATGTTTTCCAGGCCCATAAAAAAAAGCTGAAAGGGTGGAATTGCATTACCCTGAAGCCAGGTGAAGAATACAAAGTGCAGGCCACGGTTGATTCTATCATTGAACAATTGATAGAGTTCAAAGCCGATCGCAGCACCTGGCTTATAGGTATTGGCGGTGGCGTTGTTACCGACATTACCGGGTATGTAGCCGCGGTGTATATGCGGGGTATAAAATGTGGTTTTGTACCTACTACTATCCTGGCTATGGTAGATGCTTCTATCGGTGGCAAGAACGGCATCGATGTAGGCATTTATAAAAACCTGGTAGGCACCATTCGACAGCCACAATTCTTACTATACGACTATGGCTTCTTAAAATCCCTGCCTAAACAGGAATGGGTAAATGGCTTTGCTGAGATCATCAAGCATGGTTGTATAAAGGACCTGTCGTTATTCAAAGAACTCGAAAAGAACAAGATCACCCATTATCAAAGGAATAAACCGGCATTAGCCAAACTCATTCGGCGCAATGCAGAAATAAAATCAACTGTTGTACAGGCCGATGAATTTGAGAAAGGCGAACGGCGTTTACTGAACTTTGGTCACACCCTGGGACATGCTATTGAAAATATGTATGAACTCAGTCATGGTCAGGCCATTAGTATTGGAATGACAGCCGCCTGCCAGATCTCAGAAAAACTGGTCAAATTTAAAGACAGTACGCGGGTGATCGACGTGCTTGACCAATATGGATTGCCTACGCTGGCCAACTTCGATAAACCAAAAGCATTTGAAGTATTGAAGATGGATAAAAAGCGCGAGCAAAAAGATATGAATTATGTGCTGTTGGAAAAAATAGGTAGAGGTGTTGTACAGTCTATACCTATGACGAAGTTAGAGACAATTATTAATGAACTTTAACAGGGTTGACCTGTAAGGTGGACCTTCGAGGGCCGATCCGCCGGCTGGCGGAAGCACGAATCCATCCGCCAGCCGGCGGATCAAGTTAATGCAGTGCACCTTACAGGTCAGCAAATTATCAACTTTACAATGGTAGTAACGATTCAACCATCAGAAATAAAGGGAACTATTCAGGCACCGGCATCGAAAAGCTCTATGCAACGAGGTTGTGCTGCCTCCTTACTCTTCAACGGAACAACCATTATTCGCAATCCCGGTCATTCAAACGACGATAAAGCGGCCCTGGGTGTTATTCAGGACATGGGTGCTGTAGTAAAGAAGCTGGATGACGGTTCTTTACAGATCACCGGCGGTGGTGTTAGTCCCGATTGCGATGCGGTGAACTGTGGTGAGAGTGGATTGGGTATCCGGATGTTCACGCCCATCATCTCATTAAGCAATAAGCGCATTACCATTAACGGGGAAGGCAGCCTGGTTACCCGCCCAATGGATTTCTTTGATGAAGTGTTACCGCAACTGGGTGTGGAGATCATTTCAAAAGAAGGCAAACTTCCCTTGCAGGTGAAAGGTCCCCTGCAACCTAAAAATATTACGATCGATGGGTCATTGAGTTCGCAGTTTTTAACCGGGTTATTATTCGGTTATGCCGCTTCCAATGCAAAAGGTGTTACCATCACTGTAGATAACCTGAAAAGCAAACCCTATATCGATCTTACCTTAACGGTAATGAAGCAGTTTGGCTGGGAAGTGGAGAATCGGAATTATGAACAATTTCATTTTACCGGAAACAATAAGCCATCTGCCTCATCTATAACATATACAGTAGAAGGCGACTGGAGCGGTGCTGCTTTTTTGCTGGTTACCGGCGCTATTGCTGGTGACATTGTTGTAAAGGGGCTCGACGTACAATCT
The DNA here is from genome assembly GCF_017742245.1 of Niastella soli. Lineage (GTDB taxonomy): Bacteria > Bacteroidota > Bacteroidia > Chitinophagales > Chitinophagaceae > Niastella > Niastella soli. The sequence continues at coordinate 83,777 of NZ_JAGHKO010000002.1, read as the reverse complement.
ACCCAGGCCGACCGTGCCGTATTGCAGGCCTTACAGGCTTGTGGCGCTAAAATGTCTATTCAGTCAGAACAGATTGAGATTGGACCTGCTGCATTGAAAGCTTTCCAGTTCGATGCCACTGAATGTCCTGACCTGTTTCCTCCACTGGTAGCACTGGCTGCTTATTGCAAAGGTACTACTGTTATAGAAGGCGTGACCCGTCTTACGCATAAAGAAAGCAACCGGGCGCTCACGTTGCAGGAAGAGTTTGGTAAAATGGGCGTGGAAATTGAACTGCAGGATGACCTGATGCTGATTAAGGGTGGTAATGGATTGAAAGGCGCTGCAGTGCATTCGCACCACGATCATCGTATTGCAATGGCTTGTGCAGTAGCGGCTTTAAAAGCAACCGGCGAAACCGTTATCAGCGAGGCTCAGGCGATCAATAAATCGTACCCCGATTTTTATGAGCATATTCAGGCATTGGGTGCGATAGTAAAGAAAGAAGGTTCTGCTCAGAACGCACATTAAGGGCAGCGGGGAGAGAGGGAAAGCTGAAAGGAAAAAATTGCCGACTGCGGATTGCCGATTGCCGGACTCAGGCGAGTTCAACGGACGGATATAACTAATTAGACAAATTCAACATTGATATAGGAATGAACAGTTTCGGACGCATATTCAAGGTGACCATATTTGGTGAATCGCATGGTGAAAGTGTGGGTGTGAATATTGACGGGTGCCCTGCTGGTTTACCATTGACAGTGGAGGATTTTCTGGTAGATATAGAGCGTCGGAAAGGTGGTACACAAAAAGGAACTACCCCACGTAAAGAAGACGATCTGCCTATTTTTAAAAGCGGATTGTTCAATAATAAAACAACCGGTGCCCCCATCACTATAATTTTTGAGAACAAGAATACGCGTTCGGGCGATTATGAAAAGTTGCGTGATTTCCCCCGGCCAAGCCATGCCGATTTTGTTGCCCATGACAAATTTGGCGGCTATGAGGATTATCGGGGTGGTGGCCATTTCAGCGGACGGTTAACCGTATGCCTGGTAGCAGTGGGCGTAATTGCCAAAAAACTCCTGCAATATCAGAACATCTCCGTTGCCGCCAACCTCCTGGAGATCGGTGGTGAAAAGGACCTTGAGAAAGGATTACAAAAAGCCATTGATGCCAAAGACTCTATCGGTGGTATTGTGGAATGCCGCGCTAATGTGCCAAAGGGACTGGGCGAACCGTTTTTTGATTCAGCAGAATCGTTGATCGGTCATGCTGTATTTGCGATCCCTGCTGTTCGCGGTATTGAATTCGGGACTGGTTTTGCCGCGGCCCGAATGTTTGGACTGGAACACAATGACGCCATCATTGATACAAACGGAACTACCCGTACCAATCATGCCGGCGGCATAGTAGGTGGAATTACCAATGGCAATGAACTGGTTTTCCGCATCGCTATAAAGCCAACTGCGTCTACTCCCAAAGAACAGGAAACCCTGAACTGGAATACAGGTGCCGTAGATACATTCTCTGTAAAAGGCCGTCACGACCTGTGTATTGCCTTGCGTGTTCCGGTAGTACTGGAAGCCGTAACGGCCATGGTATTGGCTGATCTGATGTTACTGGAACAACGTATTAAAAGAGTGATCTGATGCATAAGCATATAATCAACGCTTCTATTCAAATAGTACCCATCGTACTGGATAAACATCCATACCTGTGGGTGGATGATGCCATTGCTATTATACAACAATCCGGCATCAAGCATGAAGTAACTCCCTTTGCTACTGTGTTGGAAGGAACCTATGATGAAGTGATGCGTGTTATTCATCAGGTAAATGAATTCTTATATCAAAAGGGATGTGCGGAGTGGATCTCGAATCTTCAGATCCAGGTCCGTAGTGAAGGAGACATTACTGGTAATGAAAAGACGGAGAAGTTTAAGTAAGTTGATAGTGTTGACAGGGTTGATAAGGGGCGGGAGGCCCGCTGAACAGTTAACAAGTTGAAATATTATCGTAAGGCCAAAATTGCCGACGGCCGATTCACGAGCAGCCCTCACTTAACGAGCTCCACAAACGGAATATCCAGCACCTCATATTCCCGGTCATTGGGCCAGAAAAAATGCCACCATTCTGTATCCAGTTTGTTAAAGCCATGTTTCACCATTACATCCAGTAACAGCTTACGATGTTCCAGCACTTCGGGTGGCAAGGCGGTAAAAGCATGATGGGCCGTATCGCTGAAATTGTCGAACCCGGTACCCATATCCAGCTCACGATGGCTTTTCAGTTCCACAATCGTGAGGTCAACTGCCAGGCCGCGATTATGACCGGAGCCTCTTCCGGGATTGGCCACATACCGTTCGTCCTTTATTAATTCCCAAAATCTGACCGTTACCGCATAGGGCCGGTAGGCATCAAATATTTTGAGCCCATAGCCCCGGGTATTTAATTCTTTTTGAACGGCTGCCAGGGCCCGGGCGGCAGGTAGCCGCAAAAAGGTGTGGTTACTGGCCGGTACGTATAGTTGTAAATGGGTAAAGTTATTGGTGGTAGCATACCGAAGATCGTAAACAATACCCGGTATCAATTGTAGCAATTCTACCATTTTTCTGGCAGAATCATTTAGTACAGTAGATTGATAGTCAGCTAATTTATTGATAACCGGTACCCCATATTTACTAACAGTTGTTGTTTGTGCCAGGCAGGTGCCTTCGTGGAAAAAAAACAAAAGTACCATTATGTAAATACCGAGCTTAAGCACTATTTTGTATAACATTGTGACCGGTTTAAAGGCAGAATAGGAAGTGAAAAGATACAAAACTTTAGACCGGATAACCAGGATCAATAAACATGAATAAAGGTATTACTTCAGGCCTCCTTTGGTGTTTGTTAATTGTAGCGATTACCATAGCTGCCTGCCATGGACGTGGAAAAGCGGCTAAACCCCCAGCCCCCAAAGCCAAGGATATTGTTGAACAACCAAAAGAATTGAATGTCAGCATTGAACGGAACATTCAAACGGCGCTCGAATTTATTTTGGCCAGCAATGGGGTGTTGAACGATTCCATGCACCTGACAAAAGATTCCCTCGTAAGCGATATTTATCAGAAAAGAAGTTATGGACCGGTTTGGAGCGATCAGGATAAATGGCTGCCTTTGAGCGATTCCCTGGTTGATTTTATTGGCCACGCCCGCGAATACGGTTTATTCCCTTCTGATTATCATTACAATGTATTAAAAAACATTCGCAGTCAAACCACCCAGGATGCCCTGGGACAGAAAGATGCCGCCTTATGGTCGCGGGGCGAACTGTTGCTCACCGATGCCTTTTTCAGAATGTGCGCCGACCTGCATAAAGGCCGCCTGCCGTTCGATAGTGTTACCCTGCGCAAAGACACGCTGACGGTGAGCGGTTACCTGAATCTTTTCGACACGCTTTGGCAATACAAAGATGTGGGCGGTCTAATGCATTCCCTGGAACCTAAACATGAAGGCTATGATTCATTGAAATGGGGATTGAAAAACTTCCTGAGGTCAATGGATACCCTGAAAAAATATACGTATATCCCTTATCCAGCCTCAACTTCTGCAGATTATAGTAACCTTTTGAAACAACGACTGTTTGAAGAAGGGCTGCTCAATTCACCCTATGATTACCTGGATACCACCTCTATGAAGCTGGTGATCGGTAAGTACCAGCGTGACAAGGGGTTAACAGAAACGGGGAAACTGAATTCCAATACGGTAAACAGCCTGAATAACACCAACTGGGAAAAGTTTAAAAGAATTGCCATAACGCTCGACCGGTATAAATTGTTACCAGATTCAATGCCAACTACTTATATCTGGGTAAATATTCCAGCCTACAGTATGAAGATTGTGGATTCGAATATGATAGTAATGGAATCGAACGTTATAGTAGGGCAGCCAAGGACCCGGACCCCTTTATTGACGTCGAACGTGGTGAATTTTATTACGTATCCACAATGGACGGTGCCTTATAGCATCATTTTCAAGGAAATGCTGCCAAGGATCAAAGCCAACCCCTCGGGTTATTTGAATAAACAGAACCTGATGGTGGTTGACAATAATGACAACGTGCTGAACCCGGATAGCCTGAATTGGGGAAAATATAACAAAAATTACTTCCCCTTCCTGATAAAGCAACGTCAGGGTGATGATAACTCATTGGGTGTGTTGAAGTTCAACTTTGCCAATAAATACGCGGTGTATTTGCATGATACCAATGCCCGCTGGTTATTTTCGAAAGAGAACCGGGCTTTGAGTCATGGTTGTGTAAGAATTAAGGATTTTATGAAATTGGCCGATTTTTTGGTGAGAAATGACACCCTTCGGTTTCCGCCCGATACTTTACGGAGCTGGATAAGCAGGAGGGAAAAGCATTATGTAGCCGGTTTTCCAAGAGTACCCATTTTTATCAGGTATTTTACCTGTGAAGAAAAAAACGGAGGTATTAGATTTTACAATGATGTGTATGGGGAAGACAGGGCCTTGTGCCAACGATATTTTGACAGTAAGACCCTTTAATAACTCTAAGACTATGAAGAATTTATTGGTTTTAACACTCCTGATGTTCACTTTTTTTGCGTCAAAAGCCCAGATAAAGGTGGATAGTGTTGCGTTGAATAAGAAACGAAATGTGCCTGTAACTCAATTTGGTGTGGCCAGTTTTTATGCCGATAAATTTGAAGGTCAACGTACCTGCACCGATGTGGTGTTCACCCAGAAAAAGCTTACTGCTGCCTGTAATACATTCCCCCTCAATGTTTGGATAAAAGTTACCAATCTCAGGAACCATAAAAGTGTAAATGTAAAGATCAACGACCGGATGCATCCCTCCAATCCCAGGCTGATTGATATGAGTAAGTCCGCCGCCCTGGCCCTCGGCTATACCGGTCATGGGTTGACGAAAGTAAAGATCGAGTACCTTGGTAAAAACAAACCCGACGAAGACGATATCGCTGATAATAATTAATTTCTCCAGTTTACAGGTACCGGTTATTTTTGCCCGGAACGGTTCTCCAAACCAAACCGGTTATGAAAAAAAACGTAGGATTTCTGCTGGCCATCCTGCCATTTCTGGTGCCTGCTTTTAGCCAGGATGACTATATACAGCGACCTACGTTAGGGATCTATTTCTTCTTTAACGATTTTAAAACAGCTGCTAATATTCGTTCCACCTCTTTACGACAGGTGTTGCGCAGTTCACAATTCGGTAAGTTGAAAGACATGTCGCCCGGACTGGCTTTGAACTATCTCTACGGGTTGAACAAACATGTTGATTTCACTTCTACTTTAACAGGTAGTTTTTTAGATTACAAGGATCGTAATGATGTTTCTCTGGGGCAGGATAACCTGTTGCTGGAAGGTGATGTATCTGTAAAAGGAAAGTTGTTTTCAAATCGATACTGGGTGAGTCCCTTTTTGCAGATCGGTACCGGTATTTCAAAATTCAGAAGTTACTGGGGCGCCTTCATTCCCATGGGCACCGGCTTTCAGGTGAATTTGTTCAATGAAGCTTACTTTATCTTCAATGCGCAATACCGGATGGCGGTTACCGAAAAAGTGAGCAATCATTTCTATTATAGTCTTGGCATAGCGGGGGTAATTGGAAAAAGGAAAGATACCAGCCGGTCAATACTATCTGATGAATAAGTAAGAAGTTGGAGGTAGGAGGTAAGAAGTAGGAGGTAAGAAGTAGGAGGTAAGAAGTAGGAGGTAAGAAGTAGGAAAGAAATGGAAGGAAAATAATGAATGTTGAATATGGAAGTAAGAAGTACGAAGATCAGGTTCTTCATACTTCTTACTTCTTATTTCAGTTAAAGTACTCCTTTGGTCGATGGAAGATAATTAGACAAAGGATCTCTCTTAACAGCCATCCGGATAGCTTTCGCAAAAGCTTTAAAGATGGCCTCAATTTTATGATGTTCGTTATCTCCGTGGCATTCGATGTTCAAATTACAACGGGCTGCATCGGAGAATGATTTAAAGAAGTGAAAGAACATTTCTGTTGGCATTTCACCAATACGCTCTCTTTTGAATTCTGCATTCCAAACGATCCAGTTACGGCCGCCAAAATCAATCAGTACTTTGGCATCCGCTTCATCCATCGGTAAGGCAAATCCATAGCGTTCCATTCCTCGTTTATCGGCCAGTGCCTGGGCAAATGCTTCGCCCAGTGCAATACCGGTATCTTCAATAGTATGGTGTTCATCGATGTGCAGGTCGCCGTTAGAACGAACGGTAAGGTCCATTTTACCATGACGGGCAATTTGATCGAGCATATGATCAAAAAAGCCAAGACCGGTATATATGGCGCCCTTGCCGCTGCCATCTACATTCAATTCTATCTTTATTTGCGTTTCGTTGGTATTGCGTTCATGGATCACTCTGCGCAAGCCCAGCTTCAGGTATTCGTAAATGGTGCTCCAGTGCGTGCTTTCCAAAGCAATTACCGGACGCAATTCCGCTACTTTATCCTTTATTTCACCAGCGCCCAGATTGGGGTCCTGGTTCAACCAAATGGCTTTACAGCCCAGGTTTTTGGCCAGTTGTACATCGGTGATGCGATCGCCTATAACAAATGAGTTGGCGATGTCATAAGCCGGGTTATTCAAATATTGGGTGAGCATGCCTGTACCGGGTTTACGGGTGGGGGCATTGTCATGAGGAAATGAACGGTCAATATGTACGGCGCTGAAATGAATGCCTTCACCTTCAAGGCTCTTCATAACCAGGTTGTGCAGGGGCCAGAAGGTATCTTCGGGGAAAGCATCGGTACCCAGCCCATCCTGGTTAGTGACCATTACCAGCTCATAGTCCAGCTCGCGGGCTATACGGCCCATGTACTCGAACATATGCGGGTAAAAGGTCAGCTTGTCAAAAGAATCTAATTGATACGTAGGGGGCGCTTCGTTTATTAAGGTCCCGTCGCGATCGATGAATAGAATGCGTTTCAAAACAATATTTTAAAAGTTCACTATTATTTCAGCTTGGCCCGCACGGCTTTAACTTCACCCATTGATACCAGGCTGGCTTTGTTGCCAAAGCTGTTGCGAATGTAAGTCAATACATCTGCAATTTCCTGATCTGATAAAGTTGATTCCTGCGGTGGCATGGGATTATGGAATTTATCGCCATCGATCTCAATTTCACCACCCTGAAGGCCTTTGAGTACGATCTTGATCAATGCTTTCTTATCACCCAGTACCCATTTGGTTTTTACCAGGGGCGGGTTCATGTTCTGTACACCCAGGCCATCGGGTTGATGACAGGCCAAACAGGTGGCTTCGTACACCGTTTTGCCGCGGGTCATAGCTGCTTTTAGATTGCCTGGTTGCGGTTTTTGTTGTTGCACTCCAAATGCAGAAGCGATAACCAATACCAGTAAGGCGAACAATACTCTTTTCATATAATTAATTGTGCTGGGTAATGTGGTTTGTTATTGGGGACCTGGTTATTTGCTGTAGTTCACTTTCCAGATGGTCCCATTGGTATCGTCAGATACATACAATGATCCATCGGGGCCTTGTGCCAGACCGCAGGGACGGTATTTCGCTCTGCCTTCTGTAGCGCCTTTTGGAATTTGTGAGAAGCCATCAGCAAACACTTCCCATTTGCCGTTGGGCATCCCATTCTTGAAAGGCATGAACACTACAAAGAAACCTGCCTGTGGTTCAGGAGAGCGGTTCCAGGAGCCATGAAAGGCAATAAAAGCGCCGTTCTTGTATTTGGCGGGGAATTGACTGCCGGTATAGAACAGCAAGCCATTGGGCGCTAAGTGACCGGGGAACTGGGCAACAGATTTTGTTTTATCTGCACAACGGTCAGCCTTTTTACGATCGCCGCCATATTCAGGCGTCATCAGTTTTTGCTGTTTGTCATTATCGTAATAGCAATAAGGCCAGCCACAGTCGGCTCCTTTGGTTAACCGGAACATTTCTTCAGCAGGATTTTCTGCGCCTTCTTTTTGATTGAACAGCTCTGGGAAGAACTGGAACAACATGTCGCGGCCATGCTGCATGCAATACAGCTCATTTACTTCGGTATTCCAGTCAAGCCCAACTACATTACGCAAACCGGTAGCATAACGAACCCCTTCTGCATATGACTGGTTGGCTTTATCTGCTTTGAACTGCCAGATGCCGCCTGCTTTTTCAAGAATGGGGCAGGGGTCCTGTCCGGGTGAACCTTTTACGCGGTCCTGTACCTGACAGCAGTTGCTGGGAGCGCCAATGTTTACATAAATGTTACCACTGTTATCGAGGGCGATAGATTTAGAACTGTGTTGGTTTTGGGATACCAGGCCGGTAACGATCTTTTCTACAGAAGCGGTATCAACCTTTCCTGTTTTTTCATCGATCTTGTAACGGTATACATTCTCATCGGATGAGGCATACAGATAGCCGTTTTTGATAGCTATACCAGTACCGATATAATTGCCCCAGCCTGTTATTTCATCTGCTTTGCCGTCACCGTTTTTATCGTGCAAACGAAGGATGCCTTTTCCCTCTTTTAACTTTTCCAGTTTTACGAACACATCGCCATTGGCTGCTACGGTCAAATGGCGGGCCCGGCCTAAATCAGTGGCAATAACTACCGATTTAAAACCCTGCGGTAAGGTAATAGGCGCTTCGTCTTTTTTAACAATGCCTGTCGAAGATGATTTCACCCTGGTAGTATCACTGCCAAATGCAGCAGCTGCAAAAACTACTGAACATGCTAGGATCAAGACTTTTTTCATAATGGAATATTTAAAGCGCTTTTTATAAAGCGGGTTCTAAAATTACTGATTTAGCAACCTACTCCTCAGGCCGGGTTCCAGTTTTTCATGGCATTAACTACGGAAACGTTTTCAGCTGGCGTACCTACCGTGATCCGTATACAACCGGCGCACAACGCTACACTGCTCCGGTCGCGAACTACGATGCCTTTTTCGATCAAATAGTTGTATATGGCTTTAGGATTTGTAACCTGAACCAGCAAAAAGTTGGCATCGGAGGGGTATATCTTTTGAACCGAAGGGACGGTTAACAGGTCTTTGGCCAGGATATCGCGCTGGGCAACAATTTCCCTGATCATATCATTTACCTGCCCAACTTCTTCCAGGGCCTGGAGGGTCAGCTCCTGCGAAGCCTGGTTGATATTATAAGGCGGTTTTATTTTATTCATCACATGAATGATCTCTTGCGATGCAAATGCCATACCCACGCGCAGGGCAGCCAGTCCCCAGGCCTTTGACAGGGTTTGCAGGATCACCAGGTTGGGATAGTCGTTCAGTTCCTGGGTAAAGGAGCGGAAGCGGGAAAAGTTAATATACGCTTCATCAATCACCACAATGCCCGAATAATTATTTAAAATAACTTCAATGTCTTCACGGTCCAATGAATTACCGGTAGGGTTATTGGGCGAACACAAAAAGATAATTTTGGTGTTGTCGTCAATGGCTTCTTCAATAGCCGGCAGGTTTAACTGAAAGGCAGGTGTAAGCGGTACTTTCTTTATGTTCACATCATTGATGTGCGCGCTTACTTCATACATGCCATAGGTGGGCGGAACGATAAGGATATTATCTTCTCCGGGTTCGCAAAAAGCACGCATCAGCACATCGATGCATTCGTCGCTGCCGTTGCCCAGGAAAATGTTCTCAACGGGAACACCCTTAATGGATGATAATTTTTCTTTTACTTTTATTTGTAACGGATCGGGATACCTGTTGTACCATTTGGTAAGCGGCGATCCAAAACTGTTTTCATTAGCGTCGAGAAAGGTACTGGCTTCGCCTTTAAATTCATCCCGTGCAGAAGAATAGGGGACCAGCTTTTTTATATTTTCTCTTAGTAGATTATTTAAATCGAAAGTCATATTGTTTATTTTTTGTCGTGAAACGGCAATCGGCAATCGGCAGTGGGTTCGCGACATTCGAGACTTCCGCCAGGTGACGGATGAAACGTGAAACGTAAGACGCCCCCAACGCGGCAATAGATAATCCTTCGCTGCGCTCAGGGCCTGGTAACCGGAAACCGGCGACCGGGAACAACGAACTCAATAACCTGTGAACCCAATATCTTAAGAACCTACGAACTAAAAAACTATAACCTAACTTTTACCGCGTTAGCGTGAGCTTGTAATCCTTCCGCTTCGGCCATGGCGATCACCGTTTTGCTGATATTTTGTAAACCTTCCTGGGTTAATTGTTGAAAGGTGATCTTTTTTACAAAGCTATCAATGCTTACTCCGCTGTATGCCCGCGCATAGCCATTGGTGGGCAGGGTGTGGTTGGTACCGCTGGCATAGTCGCCCACGCTTTCGGGTGAATAATGACCCAGAAAAACAGAACCGGCGTTGATGACCTGTTCGGCCATGGGCTCCGGATGGTTACAACTGATAATCAGGTGTTCTGGCGCATACATGTTCAACATGTCAATAGCTTCGGCTTCGTTGGTCACCAGGATGAGTTTGCTGTTAGCCAGTGCTTTTAACGCTATGTCTTTTCTGGGAAGGGCTTCCACCTGTTTGTTGATCTCCTGTTCAATGCTGTTTATTACAGCCAGGGAGCAACTTACCAGTACCACCTGGCTATCGCTGCCATGTTCAGCCTGGCTTAACAGGTCTGCGGCTACAAAGGCGGCATTGGCCGATTCATCGGCATACACCGCTACTTCACTGGGGCCTGCTGGCATATCGATGGCCAGTCCATCCTGTTGCACCAGTTGTTTGGCACAGGTCACGTACTGGTTGCCGGGACCGAAGATCTTTGATACGGCCGGAATGGTATCGGTACCATAGGCCATAGCTCCGATGGCCTGTACGCCTCCCACTTTAAATACTTTGGTAATACCCACTGCTTTGGCTGCAAATAAAATGGCAGGGTTCAGCTGGCCATTGGAATCGGGAGGAGAACACAGAATGATCTCTTTGCACCCCGCCAATTTTGCCGGAACACCGAGCATTAAGATGGTGGAAAACAGGGGGGCAGTACCACCAGGGATATACAGTCCCACTTTTTCAATGCCAACGCTTTTGCGCCAGCATTGTACGCCAGGCATGGTCTCAATAACCTCCGGTGCAATGAGCTGTGTTTTATGAAATGTTTCAATATTTACTTTGGCAGAAAGGATCGCTGCTTTCAGTTTGGCATCGAGCAATTGTTGCGCGTTCATGAACTCGTCCTCAGTCACCACTATATTGTCGATGGTGGCCTTATCAAACTGCCGGGTGAATTTCTTTACCGCAGTATCACCTTGTTGTTTTACTTCCTGCAGAATGTTTTTTACCGAACCTTCCAGTGCGATTGTATTCATTACCGGCCGTTGTAACAAAGCCTTCCAGCTGCTCCTTTCCGGATATTGATAAACTTGCATGTCGTATAGTTTTTCTTGTGCCTTAAATAATCATTTTTTCGATAGGCACTACCAGAATGCCTTCAGCGCCTGCGGCTTTCAACTGTTCTATAATATCCCAGAAGGTATCTTCACTCAGTACGCTGTGTACGCTGCTCCAGCCTGTTTCGGCCAGAGGTAATACAGTGGGGCTTTTCATCCCGGGCAACAAAGAAATGATCTCCTGTAATTTGTTATTGGGGGCATTCAACAAAATGTATTTGTTGTGTTTGGCTTTTTTTACAGCGCGGATGCGGAACACCAGTTTCTCGATCAGTTTTTGTTGTTCGGCATTCAGGTTGTTGTTGCGGATCAAAACCGCTTGCGATTGCAACAAAACTTCCACTTCTTTTAGTCCATTCATGAGCAGGGTAGAACCGCTGCTTACCAGGTCGGCCACTACATCGGCCAGGCCAATTCCAGGAGCAATTTCAACCGATCCGCTGATCTCATGGATCTCGGCCTGTACATTGTTTTTTGCAAGGAATTCATTTACGAGGAATGGATAACTGGTGGCGATGCGTTTACCCTGTAAGGATTGAACGCCTTCGTATTGCTGAATGCGTGGAATGGCCACTGACAGACGGCATTTGCCAAAACCCAGTTTTTCAACGATGGCAGCTTTTTTGTTCTTTTCGTACAACACGTTTTCGCCTACAATGCCAATATCGGCAACGCCATCTTCAACATATTGCGGAATATCGTCGTCGCGCAAAAAGAATATTTCCAGGGGAAAATTATCCGCTTCAGTTTTTAACCGGTCTTTCACGTTGCGCAGATCAATACCGCATTCTTTCAGCAGTTGTACGGAATCTTCATACAGGCGACCTGATTTTTGAATGGCGATCCGAAGTTTCATTTGAATGTCGTTGTTTTTTAGCCCGTACGGGTGTACCGCGTTCCAGGCTATGATTAAAAATAAAAAGGGCTTACCATGCGGTAAGCCCTTCAAATATTCTGGCACTACACAAAGCACCATCGGCCTACCTGCTGGGGTAAGTATGATGATGATGGATGTGAGTGAGTATTGTCATAATCGAGGCGCAAAAATACTACTTACCATGTTTTAGCAAAATTTATTTTGAAAGAAAATGGGTTATGCACAAATCTGCAAAATAAATTTTGACGCATCCGTTTAATAATGTGTAACTTAGGGAGTAGCGAACACTCGTGAGTCTTTGTTGGATCTTTTAAACGTTGCAAAAATGCCAAACCGATCTCGCATCCAACGATTTGCAATTTTGCTCTTGCTGCTTTTTATGGCCTGGTTTACCCGGTGCAAACCCATCACCAGGGCTCCTCCGCCTATTCACCCATCCCAAACGTTCCAGTCATTCCCAAATCCCAAAATCCCAATCATCCCAAAATCTCTAACATCCATCCCAAACATCCCTATCTTCCCAAAAATCCCAGTATGAAGGAGCATCATTACAAAGTTAATATTACCTGGACGGGCAACCGGGGGGAGGGCACAGCATCCTACTCCTCGTACGACAGGAACCATACAATTGTAGCCGGGCAAAAGCTGGTGATCCCGGGCTCTTCCGATCCTGCTTTCAAAGGCGATGTTACCCGGTATAATCCGGAAGAATTATTGGTAGCCTCCTTGTCCTCCTGTCATATGTTATGGTATTTACATTTGTGTTCGGTGGCCGGTGTAGTGGTGGTGGAGTACGTAGATGATGCTGCCGGCGTTATGGAAGAAACCGCTAATGGTGGTGGCCGTTTTACCGAAGTCACACTGTTTCCTGTAATTACTGTGGCCAGTGAGGAAATGGTTGAAAAGGCCGATGCCCTACATGAAAAGGCCAATGAACTCTGTTTTATCGCCAACTCCTGCAATTTTCCGGTTCATCATAAACCTATTTATAAGATCGCAGAACACGTTTGAAGAAGGCAATAGGCAATTGGCAATGGGTTCCAATTCCAAAAGGATGAGCAATGGCCGCATTCCTAATTATCCGGGACTCGTTGCCGCAACGGTGTGCTGCGTAAAGCTGTATTTGCTTTAGGCTTTTGACTTTGGGCTTTTGACTGTATTCGCTTGCATCCGCCAGCTGGCAGATTGTTTCAAGGCAGTGGCCCCTTGTGATAGGTATATGAAATAGAACGCAGGATGGTTTTCTTTAGCACCAGTTTGAAGAAAACATAGCAGGCATGTAAACTGAAGATCGACCAAACCAGAACGTCGAAGATCCGCCCCAGCATTTTTTCTCCCCCCGTATACATGATGGTATCTCTGTCAAGCCTTTTGGTGACAAATAATTCATCGAGATACACATAGGTACAAACCAGCAACAGCATCAGGAAGATCTCCTGCATGATAAAAGGATATACCGCAAATGGTTTGTTCAATTGCTTTTTAACCCGGTAATAAAAATATACGCTTAACACATTGTAAGGGACGAGCGTGAGATAGGCATTGGTGTTATCCAAATTGAAATAAATAAAGTTCACGATCAGGCAGCTTAGCAACACGCTTACTTCCATGCCCGGACTGTTTGCCAGATCATGGTTGATGAACACCAGGTATATCGAACTAAATAAAGAGATCAGGAATAAGGAGCCTATGATGGCGCTTTTCGTTGTTGCCTGGCAATCACTGGTAAAACATACTGCTTCCGCTATATTATAGCGATACAGAATGTATTGTCCTAACCAGGCCATTATTAACGAAATAACCACAATCAGGGTAATGGATCTTATCACATTACGAAGGGGCATAGGATCCTTTGTTTCTTTGTTGCCTTAAAAATAGCAAAATTTATCAGTCCCAGGTAGTAGATGAGGTGCTTGTCAATTATATATCGTAACAGTTATATGGAAGGCTGATTACCAGGTTTGTTTATACCGGTAACTGATTTAATATGTGGCTTGTTTATTGCAAACAACACCCTAAATTCACTATTACTTGCTAACTTTCAGGGTATGGAACAAACCATTTCAATTGTCGTAAGCGGGTTGGTGCAGGGGGTATATTACCGGCAAAGCACCAAGGAAAAGGCCCTGGAGCTGGGTATTTCGGGTATTGTTAAGAACTTACCCGATGGTAATGTGCACATCCTGGCTACCGGTTCAAGCGATCAGTTAAATGAACTGGTGCACTGGTGTAAACAGGGACCGCCGCATGCAAATGTAAGTTCCGTAGATGTTAAGTCTGTAGAATCGCAAGTGTTTATGGGGTTTGTAATTCAGCGTTCATAGATTACTGTTGATTGAGCGCAGCGAAGGAATCCCTGTTGCCGTGTTGCGGATTTACCGATTACCGAATAGCGGCCCTGAGCGCAGCGAAGGCCGGATTTTCCGTCTGCCTCGCCCGCCGAAGCCTTGGCGTAGGAGGACCGCCTGCCGTTTCCCCATTCCCCCATTGCCCATTGCCTTCTTAGGTTGGTGAGTTATTATGATATTTTGTTCGTTATAACAGCTGAACTTAATAACTTACAACCCCAATAACATAATAACTTCTTCAAAAAACTCAACCAATGGTGCAACGATTCTTGTTTAGCTGTATCCTGCTTTTTTGCGTATATGCCTTGCAGGCACAAAAAGCTCCGCGGCAAGGTGATCCTAAATTAACCGAATACTGGGAACCCGAAGTAAAAGTGATAGAACCCGGTAAAACAAGTGCCGATCCTCCTTCCGATGCCATCATTCTTTTTGGCGGACAAAATGCCGATGCCTGGGCGGCTAAAGACAACAGCGCGGCCAAATGGAAAGTAGAGAATGGCATCTTGACCGTTGCCCCCGGCACCGGCGAAATTCATACCAAACAAGGCTTTGGTGATTGCCAGCTGCACATTGAATGGAGAACACCCGCCGAAGTAAAAGGCGAAAGCCAGGGTCGTGGTAATAGTGGGATCTTCCTTATGGGCCGTTATGAATTACAGGTGCTGGATTCCTATAAGAACAGAACGTATAGCAATGGACAGGCGGGTAGCATTTATAAACAATTGCCACCACTGGTTAATGCCAGCCGTGGTCCCGGTGAATGGCAAACCTATGATGTGATCTTTACAGCCCCCCGTTTTAATGAAGATGGTAATGTAAAATCGCAAGCTCATATAACCGTGTTACATAACGGCGTACTGGTGCAAAACGATGCCCACCTGTGGGGTAGTACGCAATACATTGGTGTTGCTACCTATGAAAAACATGGCGATAAAGAACCGCTGGTGTTACAGGACCATAATAATCCTACCAGCTTTAGAAATATCTGGATCAGACCTTTATAAATTATCAGGATTGTAAGTGGGACTGACCTGTAAGAGCTTGTCCGCCTTTGGCGGATGCATCATTTGAGCTTGCATTAATAGAGTGGTCAGTTGCATCTGACAGGTCTACATTATTAAAAATAATGACCTGTCAGGTTCGATTGATCTGCTTAAATGTTCAAGACCCTATGACGAACCTTACAGGTCAGTCCCACCTAATATCTTATGATCCCTGCTTTAGCAATTCATCTATTACCGCATAAAAATCCTTCTTATATGCTTCGTAATGTTCTCCTGTACCGGGCCCGAAAAAGCCAGTATGTATTTTCTTCACGGTACCATCGCGGCCAATGAATAAAGTAGTAGGGAACATCTTTATCCGGGTTAATTCAGGTAATGTTTTTTCTGTACGCAGGGAGTCGCTGGTGCGTATACCCGTGATGAGCATGGGGTAGGTAATATTGAAACGCTGCTGAAACTTGCGCAGGCTTTTTTCAGAGCGGCGGAAATCGGCACTGTATTCATATGCCAACGCCACCATTTCAATACCTCGTTGTTTATTGTTTTTGTAATAGTCGCTTAAGAAGGCGGTTTCATCCATGCAGTTCGGGCACCAGGAGCCCATGATCTGGATGATCACTACTTTGTCGCGAAAGCGTGGGTCGCTTAAAGAAACAAGGTTGCTGTCGAGGTCGGGGAAACGGAAATGCAACCGGTCTTCACCACGCTTCAGATAAACAGCCGACAGCGTATCAGGAACAGTGGCTTTTGCATCTTTCCAGGCGGTCCAATTCTCAATGGAGGTGGCACCGGAAAAATATTCGCCATCAGTAATGGCGGTATCGTTTTTAATAATGGCCCGGAAATAATACGCATGGCTGCCATCGAAGGTGCTTAAATGCAAGGTGTCGTTGCTTACTGCGCCCTCCAGATAACGATAATCACCCGTTGGGGTTAAAACGGTACCGGTTAATGCCGTGCCATTTTGTTTGAACTCAACAACCGCAGGGTAGGGTTTGTTATTATCAATAAAAGTAGCGCCCCAACGCCCTGTTACTTTTCTTTTTGTTTGTTTGGCCTGAGGGTATCGTTGTGCCTGATTATAAGCCAATACCAATGGCATCACCTGTTTAGAAGAGGACGTGCTTTTGATCCATACGCCCCGTAAAGTATTGTTATTTACCAATTGCAATCTGAACTCCGATTCAAATAAAGGCATTTGCACCAGTATGGAGTCCTGTTTTTGTTCAATAGCAGTTACTTCAATCTTTTCTGCGGCATTGCGAATAAACCAAACCGGTTTACCGCTTTTGTATTGCATAGAAATATTAAAATCAATTGTATGGCCATCAGCACGTTGCAGCGACGCACGCCACCAGCCGGTGGGTAAGGTAGGGTTGGCGGCAACGTTTAGGGTAAGCAGGGTAATAAAACCGATAATCCAGGGAATCTTTTTCATAATACTATTGAGAACAAATTTAACCATTGCAAGTTTAATGCATTACCGGGGTATAAAAAATTGGGGCTGCTTCATTTTTTTGAAACAACCCCGGTGACAACACAAAACAGTCTTACCCCAATATAAATTGGGTGAATTATTTTGCACCTTTTTAACAAAAAGGCCAGCTAATAGATGCCGCATTTTCGTCGAAGCATATCCGTAAATAGGTTAACAGCTCAATTATTGCTGGCGAAGGTTTTCAAGCATGTCCTTCGTCATTTTATTCAGATCGTACTCCGGTTTCCAGCCCCAGTCGTTACGGGCAACCGCGTCATCAATACTTTGAGGCCAGCTGTCAGCAATAGATTGCCGGTAGTCGGGCTCATAATTGATGGTAAATTCAGGAATATAATTTTTGATGGCCGCGCTGATCTCCTTGGGCGAGAAACTCATAGCCGACACATTGTAGGAGGTGCGTGTTGAGATTTGTACAGCCGGTGCTTCCATCAGTTCAATGGTTGCTCTGATGGCATCGGGCATATACATCATGGGAAGATAGGTGTCCTCTCTTAAGAAGCAAGTGTATTTTTTTTCTTCCAGTGCTTCGTGGTAAATTTCTACTGCATAATCGGTAGTACCACCACCCGGTGCCGATTTATAAGAGATCAAGCCTGGGTAACGAAGACTGCGTACATCAACCTGGTAACGCTGGTGGTAATAGTTACACCAGAATTCGCCGGCATATTTACTGATACCATAAACCGTAGTAGGCTCAATGATGGTTTGTTGCGGGCAATTTTGTTTAGGCGAAGTAGGTCCGAACACGGCAATGCTGCTTGGCCAGTATACTTTGTAGATCTTTTCTTCACGGGCAATGTCCAACACATTCAGCAAACCCTGCATATTCAGGTGCCATGCCAGGTTGGGATTTTTTTCACCAGTTGCCGAAAGAATGGCTGCCAGCAGATAGATCTGGGTAATGTTTTGCCTGATCACCTGTACGTGCAGCATTTCTTTGTTCATAACATCTATGCTAACATAAGGGCCAGTACCTTTCAGGAGCTCGTTTTCTTCCCGGAGATCTGAAGCAACTACGTTATTGTTGCCATAGATCTTACGCAGGGCCAGTGTTAATTCAACACCAATCTGGCCTGATGCGCCAATTACGAGTATTCTTTCTCTAATCATTAAGAAACAACTGTTAGTTTTTGTAATAGCCGCAAAAAAAAGAACAAAAGATGAGATGCGCAAATTTGTTCCTACCCTACTAAGGACCAACCGGTTGGGTAGTGTTTATGGTACATGAGTGTTGTTTTGCTCCTGGCTAATATATCGGACATTTTTAGTGACAGCATCTGTATTATTGCTATACCCTGGCAATGCATTGGTATTACACCGGAGATATCCCGGTACTAATAAGAGATGGGATATCTCGGACTCATCTCGGGGACAACTCCGGGATATCTCCGGGATATCTATACCTCTGACCTGAATATGAGGTACTTATAGCTACCTGTTTGAGCGGACTATCTTACTATTCTAAAGGTATATGGGATTGATTTTCAATTGAATTTGCCTGCTATGCCGGAGGGTAAAGAATGGTTTGGGCAAGAACTGCAAACTATGAATTAAATTTGCGGCATGAAAAAAATGCTAACAGACCTTTTTGCAGGACAACAATACGATACTACCAATTTCTTTTTGATTGCCGGCCCATGTGTGGTAGAAAGTGAAGAACTGTTGATGGAAGTGGGGGACAAGGTGTCGACCATTTGCCGTAACCTGGGTATTCCCTACATTTTTAAAGCTTCTTACCGTAAAGCCAATAGGACCAGCGCCTCCTCTTTTACCGGTTTGGGTGATGAAACCGGGCTGCAACTGTTGCAAAAAACCGGAAAGACCTATAAAGTTCCTGTAACCACCGATATTCATGGGCATGATGAAGCGGCCATAGCTGCTAAGTATGCCGATATTTTACAAATACCTGCCTTCCTTTGCCGCCAAACCGATCTGCTGGTAGCTGCTGCTGAAACCGGCAAGATTGTAAATGTAAAAAAAGGACAGTTTGTAAGCGGCCCTTCCATGAAATTTGCGGTAGAAAAAATTGTAAAGGCCGGTAATGAAAATGTGATCCTTACTGAGCGGGGGAACACCTTTGGCTACCAGGACCTGGTTGTTGATTACCGTAATATCCCCTGGATGAAAGAACATGGAGCACCGGTAGTAATGGATTGCACGCACAGTCTGCAACAACCCAATCAAACAACGGGCGTAACCGGTGGTAACCCTCAATTGATAGGCACCATTGCCAGTGCAGCGATCGCATCTGGCGCTGATGGATTGTTTATTGAAACGCACCCCAACCCGGCAGTTGCCAAAAGTGATGGCGCTAACATGCTTAGGTTAGATCTGCTGGAAGGTTTATTGCAAAAGTTAGTGAAGATCCGTAAGGCAGTGATCTAGTGAGTGGTGAGTTGTGAGTAGCTTCCTTAAGGCGGCCTCGCGACAAAATTCAAACTCACTATGGTTTTAAAATAACTATGCCCTTATAGAGAAGCTAGTTCTCTATAAGGGCATTTTCTTTATAATATTGCGAGGATGAGATTAATCAGGAGGCGCTCGAAAATCGATCGCCCACTCACCACTCACGATCTTATTTCGACAAGCTAACCGTTTCAACAACAGTAACGTTACCTGTTGTTACGCCAACGCCTGTTTTAGTCTGAGACTTATAAGTTACATCAGTAGGCTTGTATTCCAGACTATAAGTTGCAGCTGGTAATCCTTTTATCAAAAAAGCGCCAGATGCGTCAGTGAACGTAGTCATGGTATCGGTACCGTTGATAGCGTATACTGCAGTGAGTACTGAGCCTGGGGTAACAGCACCTCTAATGCTTCCGCCTACTGCATTTAACACCGTGCGGATCACAGGCTTCAGGCTGTATTTACCGCTGCCGGTTGTTACAATTGAACGGGCAGCATCAAAGTCAAGTGTCATGGTGTACAGAATGCCACCTTTTACATCTTGTTGAACATTCAGCTTTAAACCGCTTTGTTGAGCGCTGGGTGTTTCCAACTTGGCACTAACGCCATTTAAAGAAACACTGTTGTTGTCGCCCAGTACCAGACGGATCTGGTGCAGTTTGCCAGTTGGAATGTCAGCATCTGCCAGCATTGTGTCTTTGCCATTTACCAGGTCGAGGATGTTGTAAATACCTGCTTTTACGCCAGGTAACGATTGCCAGCCTTTGTCGTCATCGCCGGTTACATTGATCTGAACATCCTTAATGTCGATGTTGACCGCATCATAACCAGCGGGAGCATCTGTTAAGCGAACCTGTAATTTGGCTTTTTCTTCAGAATCATTTTTGGAACATGAGCTCAGGGAAGAGGTAAAAAGTAAGCCCAGGAACAGGGCTGAAAGAAAACAGGATTTCATAGTGTGTACAATTGTTTGATATGGGCACAATATCAACATAAATTATACCATATGCAAAAATGCAATATGAAAAAAGCTCCACAAGGGAGCTATAAGTATCTGTAATTCAAAGGTATCTTGATGTTAAAAAATATTTATAAACATTATTTAACATCTAAATATTGGATTAAAAAACGGGGAGGCTTTAATAATTTTATGTGTAGATATACGGAAAACTGTACCGGAAATATACGGTGGCAAACCTAATATGGTCATAACTGTAACTGCAAAAAGTAACTAATCGGAGAGCTTTTTAGGGGAGAGCAGTTGACTGGGCAGGATCCCGAACTCCTTTTTAAAAGCTATGGTAAAATTGCTGAGGTTGGAATAGCCCAATTCCATAGCTACTTCTTTAACTGAAAATTTACCCGTTAGTAGTTTATCCTGCGCTGCGTGCATACGGGCCTTTTGAAAATATTCATAGATGGGGAAACTGTACATGGTCTTAAAATCCTTTTTCAGCTTTGATTCACTTATGGCGGCTATTTTAGCCAGTTGCTGAATAGAGGGTGGGGTTTGCAGTACATTCTTTGTTAACAACCGTTCAATATGCATAACCCGGGCAATGTCTTCGTGGGTAAGTGGTAACCGGTAGGCGGGGTTGCTCATTTTTTCGAACAAGCTGGCAAAGAACCGTTCTATCAGCAACATCATGCGGTTTTGCAGAATGGTTTTCCGTAGAGGATTGCTTTCTTCTACATTGCAAATGGTTTTCATCCACCGGCGATAACGGGCATCGAGCGGTTCAATGTTAATGCTTTCGGCTTTCAATGATACGTAGGATGTCAATACTTCATCAACACGTGCTACATCAAAATATTGGGCCAGCCATTTTTTGCTGAAAAGTATATTCACTCCTTTGTAGGTGCAGCCTTCGGTTCCCTCGTACGACCAGTTGTATAGCGAACTGGTGAGGTAGGCAAATGCTTTGCTGGTATTCTTCTCCCGAATTTTTTCATCGCCAATGGACATAACGAGTGTATCGGGAATAGTTAGCTCATCAAAACGAAGTATATAAAATTCCTCTGCAGATGTGCTGGCGTAAATATGCCAGTCCTGGTGCCAGGTACAATCAATGAGATAGGCATGAAGGCCATTAGGCACATGAATGTGGCGTAAAGTGCCGGTGCCAATGGCTTCGGGGAATAACAAATGGTCGTTATGCATGGGAACCTTTAGGGCACTACCCATTGCATGAACCAATTGCTCGTAATTGGTATCAGTATATTCAAATTCAAACACAGAACCTTATTTATTGGTCTGCAAATTCACAGATCAAAATGATAATAAATTCCATACCAGCAATAGGCTACGGGACATTTGAATGTGGAGTCAATGGTATTATTGATATTTCAGGGGGTTACGGCGTAGTGACCAAATGTACCGTTTAATATTCATCCAGAAAGCAAGAATAAAATAAATAATGAGGGGAGACCCCATCGTTAGAAAGGAGACATAGATAAACCAGGTACGAATGCGCGATGTGGCGATGCCCAAACGTTCGCCAATGGCGGTACAAACGCCAAATGCCTGCCATTCTATAAATTGTCTAAACCGGTTCATGCCTCTAAATTAGAACATTCGGGAAAATTGTGCAAGCATTGAACCCCTATCAACCCATTTTTTAGGTAACTTTGCCAAACTTTTTTATACGTTTGATCACTTCTTAAACGAATAATCATGGTTTTTGATCTGGACTTAATCAAAAAGGTTTACGCCGGAATGCCCGAGAAGGTAGCAGAAGCGCGTAAACTGGTAGGCCGTCCCCTTACATTAGCAGAAAAAATATTATATGCTCACCTGTTCCTGCCCACAGAAAAGGCATATGAGCGCGGGGTAGATTATGTTGATTTCACGCCCGACCGTGTTGCTATGCAGGATGCAACGGCACAGATGGCATTATTGCAATTTATGACCTGCGGACGTGCAAAAGTGGCTGTTCCTTCAACCGTGCATTGTGATCACCTGATCCAGGCCAAAACCGGCGCTCAGGAAGATTTGAAAACCGCTAATGAAGTAAATAAAGAAGTATACGAATTCCTGGCTTCAATTTCCAATAAATACGGTATCGGTTTCTGGAAACCCGGAGCTGGTATCATTCACCAGGTGGTACTGGAAAACTACGCCTTCCCCGGCGGTATGATGATCGGTACCGATTCCCATACACCCAATGCCGGTGGTTTAGGTATGATTGCCATTGGAGTAGGGGGAGCTGACGCCGTTGACGTAATGGCCGGCCTGCCCTGGGAGTTAAAAATGCCCAAATTGATCGGTGTTAAATTAACCGGTAAAATGAACGGCTGGACCTCTTCCAAAGACGTAATTCTGAAAGTTGCTGGTATTTTGACTGTAAAAGGTGGTACCGGTGCTATTGTTGAATACTTTGGCGAAGGCGCCGACAGCCTGAGCGCTACCGGTAAAGCTACCATCTGTAACATGGGTGCTGAAATTGGCGCTACCTGCTCATTGTTTGGTTACGATGAGAAAATGGCTGCTTATCTGACTGCAACCGGCCGCGAAGAAGTGGCTGTTGCTGCTACGCAGATCAAAGAATACCTGCGTCCTGACGAAGAAGTATATGCTGATCCTGCTAAATACTACGATCAGTTGATTGAAATAAACCTCGACGAACTGGAGCCTTATGTGAACGGTCCGTTTACACCAGACCTGGCATGGCCCATTTCGAAATTCGCTGAAGCTGTAAAAGCCAATAACTGGCCAGAAAGACTGGAAGTGGCTTTGATCGGTAGCTGTACCAACTCTTCTTACGAAGACATCAGCCGTTCTGCTTCTCTGGCAAAACAGGCCGTTGACAAAAAATTAAAAGCTAAAGCTGAATTCACTATTACTCCAGGTTCTGAAGTAGTTCGTTATACCATCGAAAAAGATGGCTTCCTCGATACTTTCTACAAAATTGGTGGTGTAGTACTGGCAAACGCCTGCGGACCCTGCATTGGTCAATGGGCACGTCACATCGACGATCCAAAACGTAAGAACTCTATCATCACTTCATTCAACCGCAACTTTGCAAAACGTAACGACGGTCTGGCTTCTACCCACGCATTTGTGGCGTCTCCAGAGATCGTAACTGCATTTGCTATTGCCGGTGACTTAACCTTCAATCCGTTAAAAGACAAACTGAAGAACGAAGAAGGTAAAGAAGTAATGCTGGATGAACCTACCGGTGTTGAATTACCACCCAAAGGTTTTTCTGTTGAAGATGCTGGTTATACTGCACCTGCTGCTGATGGTAGCGGTGTTGTGGTAAAAGTAGCTGGTGATTCACAACGTTTACAATTACTGGAACCATTTGCTGCCTGGGAAGGTACTGACCTGAAAGGGTTGAAATTGCTGATCAAGGCAAAAGGCAAATGTACTACTGACCATATCTCTATGGCTGGTCCCTGGTTAAAATTCCGTGGCCACCTGGATAACATCAGTAACAATATGCTGATTGGCGCTGTAAACTTCTTTAACGAAGAAACTGATAAAGTAAAGAACCAATTGACTGGCGAATACGGTGCAGTACCTGCTACCCAACGCACTTACAAAGCAAAAGGTATCGGTTCAGTTGTAGTGGGTGATGAAAACTATGGTGAAGGTTCAAGCCGCGAGCACGCAGCTATGGAGCCACGTCACCTGGGCGTTCGCGCTATTGTGGTAAGAAGCTTTGCCCGTATACACGAAACCAACCTGAAAAAGCAGGGTATGCTGGCGTTGACCTTTGCCAATAAAGAAGATTACGATAAAGTACAGGAAGATGATAGCATTGACTTCATTGGTCTTGCTTCTTTTGCTCCTGGCAAACCATTGACTATGGTGTTGAACCATAAAGATGGCAGCAAAGATGAGGTTACTCTCAACCACACCTACAATAAACAACAGATCGAGTGGTTTAAAGCAGGTGGTGCGCTGAACGTTATCCGTTCTCAGTTTGCGAAAAAATAATGATCGCATTATAAGTTTTGGTGTGGCCCCGACGGTACCGTCGGGGCTTTTTTTGTGTAACTTAGGTAAGGTGAAATTTGACATCTAACTGGTACCATTGTGTACTTTACTGTTTCGGGAAAATTAGCCGTGGTTTGAATGTTATAAAGTACTAAATTGTTTAGTATATTCGGGTATGGAAAAGCTTAGAATAAGAAATTTTGGTCCAATTGAGGATGCTGACATTGATCTAAAACGGATCAATGTTTTTATTGGGCCACAGGCAAGTGGGAAAAGCACCATAGCAAAGGTTATAAGCGCTTTCAGGAGTTATAATAATTTGAAAGCTGAATGGGTAGAACGTGGCTTTATTGAAAGGTTAAAGGAAGATTATGGGCTCAGTAGCTTTTTTCAGGAAGGTACAAACATCAGCCTGGAAACCAATAATGGGACGTTTAGTATAGGTAATGCGAGCTCCCCGTCAATGTTACAGGAGCCGGAAGCTGCCTATTATAGTATTCCGTCATCAGTTTATATTCCTACCGAAAGAGTGTTAGTGCCGCTTATTTCAGAAAACTCGTTTCTGTTTATCAGTGAAAAAATATTTATACAAAAGTATATTACTGAATTTGGTATTTTATTTCAGAATGGCCGTAAACTAACAAAGGAACTTACCGTAGATTTTTTAGATGGGGTTACCTATTATTATGAAGATGGCGTTGATAAAGTAAAATTAAAGAATGGAAGGACCATAAGATTGACCGAAAGTTCCAATGGTATCCAAACTACTTTACCACTGTTACTGGCTGTTATATTTTTATCGGATAAGGTTGGTAAAAAGAATACCAGGGATATTTCAATTGCTATTGAAGAACCCGAGTTGTCACTTTTCCCTTCAGCTCAAACAGCACTGCTAAAGTATTTATTGGAATTGATAACCCCATTAAATTATCATTTAACGATTACAACGCACAGCCCATATACGCTCACTACAATCAATAATCTTATTTATGCATACCAGGTAGGTCAAATGAATAAAAGCGTGCATGATATTGTCCCGGACAAATTATGGCTCAATCCAAATGATGTGGGAGCCTGGTTTGTCGAGAACGGAATCGTTCGGTCTATCATAGACGAAGAAAATAATCAAATAAAAGCTGAGGAAATTGATAAGATCTCTGAGGTGCTAAACCATGAATATGATAAAATTATGGATTTGAAATTCTCCTAAAGGGATAATAATGAAATTGAATAGCGATTGCATGCGTTACACCGGAGATAAGAAAGATTGCCCTGTTTCAGAAAGGGGAAAAACTTTTCGACTAATAAATACCTGTCAGTATCCAGTTTCTGTTTTTCAGGTAGATTCTTGTTTGATCAAGGGTAATAAAGAGAAAAAATGTGATTTTCTGTTTGTGGTTGATAAAAAGCTGGAATGTAAAGCCTACTTTGTTGAACTTAAGGGAACTGATTTGACAGGTGCGATACATCAGGTATTGAATTCTATAGATATTCTGTATAAATCTTTACATGAACATAAGATCTATGCAAGGATAGTAGGTAAACGGGTAACCCCCAATATAAAATCAAAAAGGGTTAAGCTGGATGAAAAGGTAAAACAATTTGGTGGTGACCTAAAAATTGTATCGGCTCCTGAGCTACTTGAAACTATTTAGGTTCGTTCAAAATAAAACTTCTAATAAATGACTCGCTTTGCCATCACAAGCCTGTTGCTGTTTGCTTTTTGTGTACATGCATTTTCACAATCTTCTTTAAAAAAGGTCAATAAAGGACAATCCATTACTGTTATAGCTTATTATGCTGGTCATGCCGAGCAGGTGGATAGTTTTGCTATAGAAAAGCTGACCCATATCATATTTAGCTTTTGCCATTTAAAAGGCAATCAACTGGTGGTTGACAATGCCCGCGACAGTTTGACCATACAAAAGCTGGTAGCGGCAAAAAGCAGGAATCCCCAGTTAAAGGTCTTGTTGTCACTGGGCGGGTGGGGTGGTTGTGAAACCTGCTCCCAGGTATTTGGTGATGAAAAGGCCCGCAATGAGTTCTCTCAATCGGTAAAGAACCTGCTTGATTATTTTAAAGCTGACGGCATTGACCTGGATTGGGAGTACCCTGCTATTTCAGGTTATCCCGGTCACCGGTTTGTACCTGAGGATAAACCTGGTTTTACCCAATTGGTGATGCAATTACGGAAGGCTATTGGTAAAAAACAGGAGATCAGTTTTGCTGCCGGCGGATTTTCTACTTTCCTCGAACAATCAATTGAATGGAAAAAAGTGATGCAGGTGTGTGACCGGGTAAACTTAATGACCTACGACCTCACCAATGGCTTTAGTACCGTTACCGGCCATCATACACCCTTGTATTCTACTCCGCAGCAAAAGGAATCAACCGATAATGCTGTTCATTATCTTGATTCAATAGGTATTCCCCGCAATAAGTTGGTTATTGGCGCTGCCTTTTATGCCCGGATCTTTGAAAATGTTGACAGTGTAAATTACGGACTGTACCAGTCCTGTAAATTCAAACGTGGTGTGCCATTTAAGGCATTCCCAACACAATTGTCGGCCGACAGCGGGTTTGTGTATCATTGGGACCCGGTTGCCAATGCACCCTGGATGTATAATGCAGCGCAAAAGCTGTTTGTAACATACGATGATAAAAAGTCTATGCAGCTGAAAACGGCTTATGCAAAAGATAAAAAGCTCAATGGGATCATGTTCTGGCAATTGGGGGAGGACACGTTTAGCGGAGGGTTGCTTGATGCTATTTATGCTGAGAAAACAAAGGGCATTAGGCAATAGGCCCTCCTACGCCATGGCTTCGGCGGGCGAGGCAGGCGCCTTCCTGCGCCAAGGCTTCGGTGGGCGAGGCAGACGGCCCTCCTGCGCCAAGGCTTCGGCGGGCGAGGCAGACGGCAAATCCGGCCGTCGCTCTGCTCAGGACTCTTAAACTAAGGTTTGAACTCGGAACGCTGAGCTTGAAACTATGAACTAAGAACTCGTTTTCCTAACTCGATCACTTCGCAATCTCTCATATTCTTATCATCAATAACAAATCTGATCAGGGTCCGAACCTTATGCCAGCCCTGGTTCCCTGCAGCGCCGGGGTTCATATGCAGGCATTGCAGTTTGTCGTCGAACATCACTTTCAGAATATGGGAGTGCCCGCAAATAAACAACTGTGGGGGATTGGCGGTCAGTTCATTTTTTACGGTCGTATTGTATTTGGGCGGATAGCCACCGATGTGGATCATATACACATTAACGCCTTCGCAGGTAAAGCGTAATTTCTCAGGGTATACAGAGCGAATATCCAGGCCATCAATATTGCCGTATACTCCTTTTAAAGGTTTAAACGCGGCCAGTTTATTAGCCAGATCAATATTCCCGAAATCACCGGCATGCCAGATCTCATCGCAGTTGTCAAAGTGTTTGAACACCGCGTCATCCAGATAACCATGTGTATCAGAAATCAATCCTATGCGTTTCATAGTAATTACTGTTGGGTAAGGGGGAAACCGGTGCTTTACAACCGGTAACCTGCTTCTTCTTCGGCCAGTTTTTTTATTGTTTCCAGAGTGTCGGCCCAGTTCTTTTCGGCATGGGCAAATAACATCTGGGAAGCAAAATTAGCTTGTGTCAATTGTAACAAAATGCCTTTTTCGTCGGGCGCCAGGGTAAACGTGATCTCGGAATAGTTTTCCGGACTGTCTTCAGTGGCTGAAAATACGCTCCAGTAGTTATAAGATATTTTTTTCCCTGCTTCAAAATGCAACAGCGTGCCTTTGTCTTTTACCTCTTTATCCTTGTACACAAAAGTAAAGGCGATAGGGCTGCCCACTTTCCAGTCGGTGATCATTTGTACGCCGAGCCATTGTTCAATCCACTGGTTTTCGGTTAAAACGCTCCATATCTTTTCAGGGGTAGCCTCGATCTGTCTTTCTTTGGTAAGGATTAAATTCTTTTTCATCTGAATATATTTAGTATTTCGTCTGAGTATTTTAAAAATCCGGGCCGCAAATTACCGGTTTTTCCCTTTTATGCCTGAAATTTCCAAATTGCGTTTTCCACGAGGTATTTACTAACTTTATGCCAACGATTACTGACATGCCATTCTTTCGCAATTTTACCTATTGGATAGATAAAAGGAGTTGGAAATATGTATTTCTGCTCAAAACACTTGAGCTTTCCCTCTAAAAGCTCTATTTCTCCTGAATATTTCCATTGCTGCTTTGCTGTAACGACCAAATTAACGGAAATCAGCAACTCTAAGCATATTAGTACATTAGGATATTATCAAATTGTTTAAGCATGCCATACTATTATAAATTAGGGAACATTCCGCATAAGCGGCATACCCAATTCCGCAAACCGGACGGTTCGTTATATGCAGAACAGTTGTTCTCCACCGAAGGGTTTTCGAATGATTATTCATTGTTATACCATTGCCATCCGCCAACTGCTATTATTAAAACCGAGCCTTCGTATGATGTATCGCCAAAGGTGGCCGAGGAAAAAATGCTGCGTCACCGCAGCTTTGAGGGCTTTAATATAAAACCGGCCAGCGATTATTTGCAAAGCCGCACGCCTGTGTTGGTAAATAACGATTGTCATATTGTGCTGGCTGCCCCACAGAGCGGCATGCAGGATTATTTTTTTAAGAATGCCGATGCCGATGAAATGATCTTTGTACATGAAGGCGAAGGCGTATTGCGCACTATGTATGGGGAATTGCCTTTTGCTTATGGCGATTATCTGGTTGTTCCGCGTGGCACCATTTATCAGATCCAATTTAAAGACCCGAATAACCGGTTGTTCATTGTGGAATCTTTCAGTCCCATCCGATTCCCCAAAAAATACCTGAGCAAGTATGGACAACTGCTGGAGCATTCACCCTTCTGTGAACGGGATATTCGTCCGCCGCAAAACCTGCCCACATTTGATAAGAAGGGTGATTATTTGATCCGCACAAAGAAGCGGGGCATGATGTATAACCTGCATTATGGTCATCATCCGTTTGATATAATTGGCTGGGATGGGTACTGTTATCCGTTTGCGTTCAGTATTCACGATTTTGAACCCATCACTGGCCGGGTGCATCAGCCGCCGCCGGTGCATCAAACATTTGAAGCCAATAACTTTGTAGTTTGTTCATTTTGTCCGCGTCTGTTCGATTATCACCCCAACTCCATCCCGGCGCCGTATAACCACAGTAATATTGATAGCGATGAAGTGTTGTATTATGTAGATGGTGATTTTATGAGCCGTAAAAATGTAACGCGGGGAATGATCACGCTGCATCCTGCGGGTATTCCGCATGGGCCGCATCCCGGTACGGTGGAAAAAAGCATTGGAGCAAAGGAAACCAAAGAACTGGCAGTAATGGTGGATACCTTTCATCCGTTGCAACTGACCCAGGAAGCACTGGGTATTGAAAATGCCAATTACACGATGAGTTGGGCGGAGTAGGGAAATAAATATTTTAATATAAGAAATTAGATATGTAAAAGGAAAGCCCCGACTGTCGGGGCTTTTTCAATATCGTTTCCCATGAAGTTTATTTTAATTTTTACTTCACAGTCAATGTGAAAAGCCTATAAAATTATTTTTTCAGCAAAAGGCTTATCTCTATCCGATTTAAGGTTTATCTTTGTTTTTAACCAAATGGTTAAACCGCGTGACCAAGGAGAATAAGAACGATAAAAGTACTGAGCAAAAGATCCTGGAAGTAGCCAAACAGGTATTTATGGAAAAGGGCATAGATGGGGCCCGGATGCAGGATATTGCCGATAAGGCAGGCATCAACAAGGCCTTACTGCATTATTATTTCCGCAGCAAGGAGAAGTTGTTCGAAATGATCTTTATGGAAGAGGCCCGGAAATTTATGCCTAAAGTCACCTCTATCATGATATCGGAACTTACCTTATTCGAAAAGGTAGAGAAGTTTGTGGGGGAGTACATCGATATCTTGTTACAGAACCCTTTATTACCCATTTTTATTCTGAATGAAATAAACAGAAATCCCAAAGAAGCTATTAAAAAGATCTTTGGCAATCAACGGCCACCGATAGAAAAGGTAGATGAACACATTGCCAAACTGGTAAAGAAGGGGGAAATAAAACCTATTAAAGGGTATGAATTAATGGTGAATATGGTGTCGTTGTGCATATTTCCTTTCCTGGCCCGGCCTATGGTGCAATGGATCACCAAAACATCAGATGAGGAGTTTTTGAAACTGATGGAATTGCGCAAAAAGACCATAGTAAAGTTTGTAATAGACTCAGTTAAAAAATAAATTTTTTTGTCATGCTATTAACTAAATGGTTAAACCTAATGATTAAGCACTGTTTACGTATTACAGTGTTGTTGTTGGCCATTGAGGTGGAGGCGCAGGATAATAACCGGCTCACGTTGGAACAGGCCTATGATCTGGCCAGGCAGAATTATCCGCTGATCAAACAAAAAGACCTGGTACGCCAGACGGCTACCTTAACAATTGAAAATTTAAATAAGGGGTTTCTTCCTCAGTTTACTGTTTCAGGACAGGCTACTGTTCAATCTGATGTAACCAGAGTAGGGGTGAATATTCCCGGTATAAAATTCGATGTGCCGGGGAAAGACCAGTATAAGGTACAGGCCGAATTGAGCCAGATGTTATTTGATGGCGGCAATATAACGGCGCAGAAAAGTGTGCAAACTGCCAATGAGCTGGTTGAAGACCAGAAAGCAGAGGTGGAGTTGTATAAAGTAAAAGACCGGATCAACCAGTTGTACCTGGGCATTTTGCTGGTTGATGAACAGGTAAAGCAGGTTGATTATGTAAAGAGCGATATTCAACTGGGCGTTAAACGGGTGGAAGCGCAGGTGAAGAATGGAACGGCTTTCCGTTCGAGCCAGCTTACACTGGAAGCAGAGTTATTGAAGAACGATCAGCGGGTAATTGAATTAAAGGCTAACCGAAAAAGCCTGGTTGATGTATTGTCGTTATTTATTAACAGGCAACTGCCCGAAAATGTACAGCTGGAACAACCAGTGATCCCTGCTACCCTGGTGAAAGAATCGGTGGTGCGTCCTGAGTTGAAATTATACAGTTATCAAAACGAGTTGCTCAAAGAACAGAACCAGTTGATCAGTGCAAAGAACCGGCCTCGTACCAGTTTGTTTGTACAGGGTGGGTATGGCCGGCCTGCGTTGAATATGCTGAATAATAATTTTGACTGGTTTTATGTAGCCGGGGTACGGTTTAATTGGGGATTGGGAAATTTTTATACATCCAAAAAGGAACGGGAGTTATTACAGGTTAATCAACGGATGGTAAATATACAGCAGGAATTGTTTATGCTTACCACCAATACCCAGCTTAAGCAACAGGAGGCAGAAGTGAATAAATTATCACAGTTGATACAAAGCGATCAACAGATCATTGGAATAAGAGCACAGGTGAAAGAAGCAGCCAATGCGCAACTGGCAAACGGGGTGATCACCGCCAATGATTTTCTAAAAGAAGTAAATGCAGAAGACCAGGCGAAACAAACGCTCATAACACATCAGTTGCAGTTGCTGATGGCGCAGGTCAATGCCCGTACCATTACAGGTAATCAATAATTACAGTTAGTCAGTTTAATAAATAATAGAACATGAACAAACTTGTTGTAACCCTTATAGCAGTGGCGGTGTTATTCACTGCCTGTAACCGTAAGGCCCCAAAATTTGATGCATCCGGTACATTTGAAGTAGATGAAGTGATCGTTTCAGCCGAACAAACCGGGAAATTATTATCGTTCAATGTATACGAAGGCCAGGCCATTCCCAATCAGCAGGTGGTAGGCATTATAGATGCAGAGAACCTGTCGTTACAAAAAGAACAGGTACAGGCCAGTATTGCGGCCCTGCACGATAAAACGGCGGATGTACGCCCCCAGGTAAAATTGTTACAGGAACAACTGAATGTACAGCAATCGCAGTTGAATAACATGCTGCATGAGCGTACCCGTATAGAGAACCTGCTTAAACAGGATGCGGCTACTGGTAAACAACTGGATGATATGAACTCGCAGATTGAAGTGCTGCAACAACAAATGAATGTAACCCGGCAACAGATCAATGTGCAAATGACCAACACAAACACCCAAAACCGTACCGTGCTAAGTGAAAAGAGGCCGCTTGAAAAAAGAGTAGCGCAATTGAGCGATCAGATCAACAAAGCGCAGGTCGTCAATCCCGTTGGTGGCACCGTGCTTACAAAATATGCCGAAGCGGGGGAAGTGACTTCAGCAGGCAAGGCCCTGTACAAGATAGCCAACCTCGATACGCTTACGTTGCGGGCTTATATTACCGGTACACAATTGCCGCAGATAAAGCTGAACCAAACCGTGAAGGTGATGATCGATAGCGGTGCCAATGCTTACCGCGGTTATCCGGGCACCATTACCTGGGTATCAGACAAAGCCGAGTTTACGCCAAAGACCATACAGACGAAGGAAGAACGGGCTAACCTGGTATATGCCATTAAAGTTCGTGTTAAGAATGATGGATACCTTAAGGTCGGGATGTATGGCGAGGTATTGTTTGGAAAATAGTTGATAAGTTGATAGGGTTGATAAGGGGTGCAACTTTTAAAAGGAGACACATATGGTATCAGTAATTGCAAATAACCTGACAAAACAATACGGTAAAAAGAAGGACATCGTATATGCCCTCAAAGGTGTTTCCTTTGAAGTAGAGAAGGGTGAACTATTCGGTATCATTGGTCCCGATGGGGCTGGCAAAACCTCTTTATTTCGCATTCTCACTACCTTATTGTTACCCGATGGGGGAACTGCTTCTGTTGATGGGTTGGATGTAGTAAAGGATTTTAAAGCCATACGCCAGCGGGTAGGGTATATGCCTGGCCGTTTTTCCCTGTATCAGGACCTGACCATTGAAGAGAACCTCGAGTTCTTTGCTACCATCTTCAACACTACCATACAGGAGAATTATGATCTCATAAAAGACATCTATTCGCAAATAGAACCTTTTAAAGACAGAAGGGCGGGGAAGTTGTCGGGCGGGATGAAACAAAAGCTGGCATTGAGTTGTGCCCTTATCCATAAACCCTCCGTGTTGTTTTTGGATGAACCCACCACGGGGGTGGATGCCGTATCACGAAAAGAGTTCTGGGAAATGTTACGCAGTCTTAAAAAGCAGGGGATCACCATTCTTGTATCAACCCCTTATATGGATGAAGCCAGTTTGTGCGACCGCGTTGCCCTGATACAGAATGGCGGGATATTGTCAGTAGATACGCCGGAAGGCGTGATCTCCTCCTATAAACATCCGCTATTAGCCGTAAATGATGGCAATATGCTGCAATTATTGAACCTGTTGCAACAGTATGAGGGCGTATTGGATGCCTATCCATTCGGGGAATATCACCACGTGGTTGTAAAGGAGGGGTATTCGGAATCGTCAATAACTGCTTATTTACAACAGCAACAGTTAGGGCAAGTGGAGGTACATGCTATTCGGGCTGATATAGAGGATTGTTTTATTGCGCTGATGAAAGGAGAGGGGAGGAGTTGATCAGTTGATAGGGGTGGGGTGATAAAGTTGATAACTCACCACTCACAACTGACAACTGCAGCTTAATTATACAAATTGACACTCATGATTACAGATAACACCGCCATTTACGCAGAATCGCTTACCAAACGCTTTGGGGATTTCACTGCCGTAGATGCCATATCGTTTGACGTTAAGAAAGGCGAGATCTTTGGGTTCCTGGGAGCGAATGGCGCAGGTAAAACAACGGCCATGCGCATGTTGTGTGGGTTGTCTATACCCACTTCTGGCAAGGCATCCGTTGCGGGGTTTGATGTATATAAACAAACAGAACAGATAAAACGAAACATTGGGTACATGAGCCAGAAGTTTTCGCTGTATGAAGACCTTACCGTACGGGAAAACATCCGGTTCTATGCCGGCATTTATGGTAAAAGTGATGCCTTTATAAAAGAGAAAACAGCCTTCCTGCTGCGGGAATTGCATCTGGAGGCGGAAGAAAATAAACTGGTAAGATCATTGCCGCTTGGCTGGAAGCAAAAGCTGGCTTTCTCTGTGGCCATATTTCATGAACCGGAAATAGTTTTTCTTGATGAGCCAACTGGCGGGGTTGATCCGGTTACCCGGCGTGAGTTCTGGAATATGATCTATAAAGCCGCCGAATCGGGTATTACCATTTTTGTGACTACACACTATATGGATGAGGCCGAGTATTGTAACCGGGTTTCTATTATGGTTGATGGTAGAATAGATGCTTTGGATACGCCTGGGCAGCTGAAAAAGACATTTAACGTGTCATCTATGGATGAGGTGTTTTTAAAACTGGCAAGACAGGCTAAAAGAAGCGGCGACTAAATACAGTTAGTAAGTTCATAAGTTATTAGAAAGCCCAATAACCTAAGAACCTAATAACTACAACTTAGAACCAAGAATTTACACTAATGAAACAGTTTACTTCATTTGTAAGAAAGGAGTTTCACCATATTCTTCGCGATAAGCGAACGCTGTTTATTTTATTGGGCATGCCCATTATGCAGATCCTCATCTTTGGATTTGCATTGACCAATGAAGTAAAGAATTCTCAGATCGCCATCTTTGATCAGTCGAACGATCTGTCAACGCAGGCGCTTAGCAGTGAACTGGATGCCAGTCGTTATTTTGATATTGTGCAGTATATCCATTCTTACAACGAAATTGAGGCGGCGTTCAAAAAGGGAGATATTAAAATGGCTGTTGTTTTTCCCGCAAACTTTGCCAACGATCTGGACCATTTCAATACGGCACAGGTGCAACTGATAGCCGATGCCTCGGATCCGAACGTAGCCAATACCCTGACCAACTATGCCACGGCCATCATCCTCGATTACCAGGACAGGATCACCAACAACCGCCGCCTGCCTTACACCATTAACACAGAAATGCGGATGTTGTATAACCCGCAGTTAAAAGGCGCTTATAGTTTTGTGCCGGGTGTAATGGCTATGGTGCTGATGCTGGTTTGTACCTTAATGACCGCCATTACCATAGTGCGGGAAAAGGAATTAGGCACTATGGAAATTATGCTGGTGTCACCCATGCAGCCATTCAAGATAGTGGCGGCCAAAGCCGTTCCCTATTTATTGCTATCTATTGTAAATATTACAAGCATCCTGTTGCTGAGTGTGTTTGTGCTGGATGTGCCCATCAATGGCAGTTTGCTGTTATTGATCTTTGAAAGCATATTGTTCACCTTAACCTGTCTGGCGTTTGGTTTGTTGATCTCTACCCGAACCGATTCGCAACAAACTGCCATGTTCATTGCCCTGACGGGTATGTTCCTGCCAACGATCATGCTCAGTGGGTTTATGTTCCCCATAGAGAATATGCCATTGCCATTACGGATCATTTCGAATGTGGTGCCGGCGAAATGGTTTTATTATATCGTAAAAGAGGTGATGATAAAGGGGCTGGGTATAACATCGGTATGGAAGGAAACGCTGATCCTTTTTGGCATGCTGTTACTTCTGCTGGGGTTGAGTATCAGGAATTTCAAAATAAGACTCGCATAAATTATTTATATGAGAACCTTACGTTTTCTACTTCAAAAGGAATTCCGTCAAATATTCCGCGATCCATCTATCATCCGCATCATCTTTATGATGCCTTCCATACAACTGTTGATCCTGCCCTGGGCAGCCGATTATGAAGTAAAGAATATTCAGCTGAGTGTGGTAGATCATGATCATTCACAATATTCGCGGAACCTAGTAAACAAAGTGACTTCCTCCGGTTATTTCCGTTTGCAGGATTATTCCGGGTCCTATACCAATGCCTTGCAGCAGGTAGAACACGACCAAAGTGATCTGGTGCTGGAAATACCGGTCGATTTTGAAAAGAAACTGATCAAAGAAAATGAGTCTACCCTGTTCATGGCCATCAATGCTATCAATGGAGTAAAAGCCAACCTGGGAGGTGCCTATCTGCGAAGCATTATTCAGGATTATAACCGGGAAGTGCGGTTGAAGTGGATCCAACTTCCCCGATATAGTCCGGAGTTGCAGGTTAATGTAACATCCAGTAACTGGTTCAACCCTTCTATGAACTACAAGTATTTTATGGTGCCGGGCATACTGGTGGTACTGGTGACCATGGTTGGGTCTTTTCTGGCATCCCTCAACATTGTACGGGAAAAGGAGATCGGTACCATTGAACAGATCAATGTAACTCCGGTGAAGAAATACCATTTTATACTGGGTAAACTGATCCCGTTCTGGATCCTGGGGCTGTTGATATTGACCATTGGGTTAACCATAGCGCGGGTCGCTTATGGCATTATGCCGCTGGGTAGTTTATTGGTGATCTATACGTTTGCAGCGGTATATCTGTTAGCTGTGCTGGGACTGGGGCTGCTGTTATCAACATACACCAGCAATCAGCAACAGGCTATGCTGTTGTCTTTCTTTTTGATGATGGTATTCATTTTATTAAGCGGGCTGTACACTTCTATAGATAGTATGCCAGCCTGGGCAAGGGCTACTACCAAAATCAATCCCGTTACTTATTTTATTGATGTAATGCGTATGGTGGTGTTGAAGGGGAGCGGCTTAAAAGACATCAGCACGCATATTTATACCGTGTTGGGTTTTGCGGTTGTGTTAAACACCTGGGCAGTGATCAATTACAAAAAACGGTCATGATGTGGTCAACAAAAAAGGGGATGTAGCATAAGTAATCGGGCCTGAGAATGGCTTCAGCCAAGCCCCAAGGGGGGCTTGGCAGGGACTTTACCCGGACTTAACAGGGACTTTATCCTTGTGAGGTCCTTGTGAGGTCCTTGTGAGGTCCCTGTGAGGTCCCTGTGAGGGCATCAAAATTCTGGGTGTAATTGGGTAAATGAAAAGAGGGTATCCCATAATTTGAGACACCCTCTAAAATATTTTAGTGATAGACTTTTAGTTAATCGTATACGAACCGGTGGGGTGAAAATTTGAAGGAAATGTCGTTAGCCGTTTTGTTATAAGTGATGCCCACGTACAATTCGCTGCTTTGTGTAAAGCTTTCGCTTTTTTCGATGGCGCCATTTACGACCACTTTAATGGTATGCTTACCTTCCGTATTGGCAGTGGAAATACTGGTGGCCAAACCCAGCAGATCGTTGGTGGTTACCTGTGTGTTCAGTAATGGTTGATTATCGATCTCCACCTGCACATTATCCTTGTCGAATGTGTTTTGTAGGTCTACCCCCAGGTCATATACCGTTGGGTTGTTCGCTTTGCGGCAAGCTGCAAACAGCAGCAGGACCAGCGAGGTAAACAAAAATGCTTTTTTCATAATATTTGTATTCATGGCTGACTGCACTACGACAACGGGTAAGTTGCTTTCGTTGCATAAGGGTGTAACTAATATGCAAAGGTACAGCA
Source organism: Niastella soli (assembly GCF_017742245.1). Lineage (GTDB taxonomy): Bacteria > Bacteroidota > Bacteroidia > Chitinophagales > Chitinophagaceae > Niastella > Niastella soli. The sequence goes on along the minus strand of NZ_JAGHKO010000002.1, from coordinate 45,872 downwards.
ACTTGTGGCATCCAAAAAATATGTTAATGGTATTAAAAGACAGGGTGTAAAAATTAATGTGAGAAATACAATTTTTAATGCTCGCTGAACTGCCGCTGTTTCGGTTACAAATGAGCGAAAATAAGTTGGAGCCTATGCGCCTCGTTACAAATTGAAAGTATTACGGGGCGATCTTCTTTTATGAACAGATACCAATTAAAATATTGAGGGAGAAGGGGAGAAGTGGCTTAAACAAGAACTTTTCTACCCACCGTCTATTTCCTGCTTCATCCCTTCTTTTGCCACCCTCGGTGAAATTTCGGTGAAAAAGGTTAAAAGTGAATGAATATTCATTTATATTTGCACCCGATGCGCACAAGAGATGCCAATAAAGAAAATAGTATCCGCGAAAAAGCGATAGAAATGATCGTAAAGGAGGGGCTTGACGGTTTCAGCATGCAGAAACTGGCCAAGGCTGCCGGCGTCTCGCCAGCTACCTTATACATTTACTATAAGGACCGGGACGATCTGGTGATCAAGATCGCGACGGAGGTCAGTGTCCGGATGATGGATATCAGTTTGCGCGGGCTTCATCCCAAAATGTCGTTTGCTGAGGGCATGTCTATTCAATGGAAGAACCGGTTGGAATTTTATATAAGCTATCCATTGGATGTACAGTTCATTGAGCAGATCCGGTATACGCCGGTTTATGACAACATCAAAAAGACCATCAGAACAACCTTTGGTGATGTGCTGGGCAAATTCATGCATAATGCAATCAATAAAGGAGAGTGTACACCGCTGCCATTTGAAGTATACTGGTCCATTGCTTTTGCGCCCCTCTATCAGCTGATGAAATTCCATGCCCAGGGTGAAACGCCCGCCAGTGACAACTTCAAGATCACCGATAGTACTGTTGAATTAACCCTTCAATTGGTATTGAAGGCGCTCAAACCCTAGTATTTTTTTGTCCACTTAAGTAAATGAATGTTCATTTTTATGAATAACATTAAACCAGCCATGTACGCAAAAACTGCACTTAATGTATTGGTTTTCAAAACCAACCTGGTGTCGGCAAAAGATATTCACCGCATTTCACCCATAATGGGAGATATACCCGGCATTTTGCGGTGGAATGTGGATGAGCATGACATCGACAATGTTTTGCGTATTGAAACGTCCTGGTTATTACCTGACGACATCATTCGGGTTATAACCAATGCGGGGTATTTATGTGAAGAACTGCCAGATTAATTAATTTTTTCAAACCTGATCAAATGAGGTTAACCAAACGAACCAGCGTACCCAAACCATACTTTTCAGGATGGGAATTGTTTGTGATGGTGTTCCTTGCCTTTTTACAAACTTTTACCCTAGACTTGCTAATGTCGCCCCTTGATGTCATTCAAATGGTAAATGAAGAACTGCCTGATTAATTAATTTTTTCAAACCGAATCAAATGAATTCAACCAAACCAGCTAAAGCACCTAAACCATCCTTTTCGGGATATGAGGTGTTTGTAATAGCCATCCTTGCCTTTTTACAATTTACTGTTATCCTTGATTTTATGGTGATGTCGCCCCTGGGTGCCATCCTGATGCCTCAATTAAAAATAAGCCCGTCCCAGTTTGGCTGGGCTGTATCGGTTTACGCCTTCAGCGCCTGTATTTCCGGAATGTTGGCGGCCGGTTTTGCCGATAAATTCGACCGGAAGAAATTGCTTATCTTCTTTTACGTAGGGTTTTTAATTGGGACCGCCTTATGCGCTATGGCCAACACCTACCATTTCCTGCTGGCTGCCCGTATTGTGACCGGATTGTTTGGCGGGGTGATCGGTTCTGTAGGCATGGCCATCATCACCGATCTGTTCAGCATTGAACGTAGGGGAAGGGTGATGGGTTTTGTGCAAATGGCCTTTGGGGTAAGCCAGGTATTGGGCCTGCCAATTGGATTAGTGTTGGCCAACCATTTCGGCTGGCATGCACCTTTCTGGATGATTGTGGGCGTTGGCCTGTTGCCGGGCATTATCATTGCCCTGTATATGAAACCGGTTACGGCTCACCTTCAATTGCAGCATGACCGTAATCCTTTTGAACATTTGGGAAAGACCATTAATAATAGAAACTACCTTTTAGCCTTTTTGACCACCACCTTGCTGGCTACCGGCGGCTTTATGCTGATGCCTTTCGGCAGCGCCTTCAGTATCCACAACCTGGGCTTGACGCAGGCAGATCTGCCAGTGTTGTATGGCGTTTCGGGTTTATTTTCCTTCGTTTTTGGCCCCCTGACTGGTTTCTTGAGCGATAAACTGGGCAAGTACAAGATTTTTGTGGCGGGTACCGTGTTAACCATGATCGTAGTAGCTATTTATACCAACCTGGGCGTTACGCCGCTGGCAATGGTGATCGCGATCAATGTGACCATGTTTGCCGGTATTATGGCACGGATGGTCTCTTCTACAGCCCTGATAAGCGCTGTACCTCAACCAACTGACCGGGGCGCGTTTATGAGTATCAATTCATCGGTTCAGCAATTATCAGGCGGTTTGGCCGCTGCATTGGCCGGATTGGTGATCGCCGAAGGACCCGGTGGAAAGCTGCTGCATTACGGTACCCTGGGTATTATTGTGATGGTAAGTATGACAGGATGTATGATCATGATGTATTTCATAAACAAGCAGGTAGGGCACAAGTTTGCCAAAACACCTACTGTAGCAGAAAAGGCCGAAGAAATGGCGGAAGCCTTCATCATAGAATAGGTACCGGAATGCCGCCTTCGACCCTTCGACTCCGTTCAGGGCGCTCAGGACCCGGTACGTGGTGCCTGGGGAACCGGCACCCAAACTCAGCTCTTTAAAACCGAAAAAGAAACACTTGAAACTTAATATGGTTATGTGGCCAGCCTTTTGTAAATTAGAAATCAACTAAAAATGCTGTCATATGATCAAAATTTCAGATCTTAAATTCGGGGATATGGTTTTGGCCGAATATGAAGGCCAACAAAGAGAGGGGATGGTAAAGGATGTTGACCGGCCGGAAGGCAAAGCGTTAGTAGAGGCCAGTGAGACCGAGTATTGGTATGGGCCAGTTGAGTTGTTCCCGATTGCCCTGAATGATGAGCAAATGGGAAAACTTGGGTTTACCAAACACGAAAATGGGGATGGAAGCACGAAGTACATGAAAGGCTCTTTCAGGGTGCTGTTACCCCAAAAAGGCGACTTTTCGAGTCTGGAAGTATGGTGGCGGGAAGATCACCGGTACCTGAACCAACCGATCAGTGTTCATGAGCTGCAGAACCATCATTACCAGATGACCAAGGTAGAACTGATGCCAGTGGCTGTTCATTAAGTGGTTTATTGTCAGTTACTTATATACATACAAGGAGTGTTGAACCGGGATGTTGAAGAACCTGTAGTAGTCAATACTCCTTGTATTTTTTTGCCTACATTTGCTGGCAATTAAAGGGAAAACAGCCAATTATTTTTAATTATTTCTTATTTTTTTCTTTTTTAGGGCGATATTCATATCTTTGCGCTCCTTAAAATTATATGGGTAAACAACCGCTGATCAAACAGGATGGAGTTATAATAGAAGCATTATCGAACGCAATGTTTAAGGTAAAACTTGAAAATGGGCACGAGATACTGGCAACTATCTCAGGTAAAATGCGAATGAACTACATCAGGATTTTGCCGGGCGATAAAGTGGGAGTGGAGATGAGCCCTTATGATTTAACGAGGGGTAGGATAATCTTCCGTTATAAATAGTCGTAAAGCACTGTAAATAAATAAATGTTATGAAAGTTCGTGCATCAATTAAAAAGCGTAGCGCCGATTGTAAAATTGTGCGTAGAAAAGGCCGGTTATATGTGATAAACAAAAAGAACCCGCGCTTCAAGCAAAGACAAGGGTAATTGCAATTAATAATTGTGATTTGCTATCAATTTGTGATTTGCTTTCAATTAAACTAAAAAATAATAAAAGAAAGATATGGCTCGTATTGCCGGTGTAGATTTACCCAAGAATAAAAGAGGTGAAATTGGTCTTACCTATATTTTTGGAATCGGTCGTGCAACTTCCCAGTACATCCTGAATAAAGCAGGTATTTCACTGGATAAGAAAGTTCATCAATGGAATGATGACGAACTGAATGCAATCCGTAACATTATTACCAACGAACTGAAAGTAGAAGGTCAGTTACGTTCTGAAGTGCAAATGAGTATTAAGCGTTTGCTTGATATCGCTTGCTACCGCGGTTTACGCCATCGTAAAGGTTTACCCGTTCGTGGCCAACGTACACGTACCAACAGCCGTACCCGTAAAGGAAAACGGAAAACTGTTGCCGGTAAAAAGAAAGCACCTAAGAAATAATAATAGCACCAAGCTACAAGCTTTAAGCTGCAAGCCGTTTTTTATAATGACTTGTGGCTTCAAGCTTATAGCTTGAGGCATTTTATATGCACCAATAAAACAGGTCAGTTACAGATGCAGGTGCAGGCGGAGTATTGATCTGGCTCCTGGTAAATCGGGATTATTTTAAAACTTTAAGATTACCTGTAAACAATTATGGCAAAAGCACAACAGACCAGCGCAAAAGCCGCTGCGAAGAAAAGAATAGTGAAGGTGGACACCTATGGTGATGTTCACATTTCAGCAAGCTTCAACAACATTATCATCAGCATTACTAACAAGAATGGCCAGGTTATTTCCTGGAGCAGTGCCGGTAAAATGGGTTTCAAGGGTTCTAAGAAGAACACTCCATATGCCGCTCAAATGGCCGCTGCTGACGCTGCAAAAACTGCTTTCGATGCAGGTGTGAAGAAAGTTGATGTATATGTAAAAGGACCCGGCGCTGGCCGCGAGAGCTCTATCCGCTCTTTATCTCAGAACGGTATTGAGATCGCGATGATCAAAGACGTTACTCCGCTGCCTCACAATGGTTGCCGTCCTCCCAAGAAAAGAAGAGTATAGTAATATTTTCTGATTTAGTGATTTGGAAGCCCCAAATCACTAAATTTATTTTATATAAAAAGGATATACGATTGATTTTTAAGATTTTTAGGATCGTGTATCGTCACCAAAAAATCTAATTAAATAACAACATGGCACGTTACACTGGTCCCAAAACAAGAATCTGTCGTATTTTCGGCGAGCCTATCTTAGGCAATGGTAAATATCTGTCAAAGAACAGCAATCCTCCCGGTCAACATGGTCCTTCTAAAAAGCGTAAAGCTCCCGGTGAGTATGCATTACAGTTGAAAGAAAAGCAAAAAGCTAAATATACATACGGCGTTTTGGAAAAACAATTCCGCAAAACCTTTGAAGAGGCAGCTCGTTTAAAAGGTGTAACTGGTGAAAACCTGATCAAATTGCTGGAAGCCCGTTTGGATAACGCTGTTTACCGCCTGGGTATGTCTCCTTCACGTCCCGGCGCCCGCCAGCTGGTATCACACAAACACGTAACTGTTAACGGAGCAGTAGTGAATATCCCTTCTTATCAATTGCAACCTGGTGATATCATTGGTGTTAAAGAAAAGGATAAAGGAAACACTGCTATTACCAGCGTTTTCCGCGGTAAAAACGCAAAGTTCAGCTGGCTCGACTGGAACGAAACTGAGATGAGCGGTACTTTCGTAGCTTATCCAGAGCGTGAAAGCGTTCCTGAGAACATTAAGGAGCAGTTGATTGTTGAGTTGTATAGCAAGTAATCGTGAAGCCTGATCCGTATCAGTAAAACGCTTACCTTAATCACTCACATTCTACCAACGTAAAAAATAGAGATTTATAATATGGCAATTTTAAATTTCCAGAAACCTGACAAAATAGTTTTACAAAAAGCAACGGAATTCGAAGCTCAGTTTGAGTTTCGCCCGTTAGAGCCTGGTTACGGTGTAACCATTGGTAATGCTTTGCGCAGAGTATTGTTGAGTTCATTGGAAGGGTTTGCTATCGTAGGTATTCGAATTGAAGGAGTAGACCATGAGTTTGCTACCATCAAGGGTATTACTGAAGATGTGCTGGAGATCATTCTGAACCTGAAACAGGTTCGGTTTAAGAAGAAAGTAGATCATGAAGTGAGCCAGGAGAAAATTACCCTGAGCATTAAAAATAAGTCAGAATTCACAGCCGGTATGATCGGAGAAGCTACACAAAACTTCGAGATCATGAACCCCGATCTGTTGATCTGCATTTTGGATTCATCAGCCAAGCTGGACATTGAACTGACCGTTTCAAAAGGTCGCGGATATGTTCCTGCTGAAGATAACAAGGTGAAAGATGCACCATTTGGTTATATCCCAACTGATGCTATTTTCACTCCTATCAAAAACGTAAAGTACGCTATTGAAAACACCCGTGTTGAACAGCGCACTGACTACGAAAAGCTGATCATGGACGTTTCTACGGATGGTACCATTCACCCTGAAGAAGCGGTGAAACAAGCCAGCCGCATCCTGATCCAGCACCTGATGATCATCACTGACGAGAACATCACTTTCGATAACAAAGAAGATAAGAAAGAGGATGTGGTGGATGAGCAAATGCTGCAATTGCGCAAAATACTCAAAACCCCACTCGAAGACCTCGATCTGTCTGTACGTGCTTTCAACTGTTTGAAAGCTGCTAAGATCAACAGCTTGAGCGAGCTGGTTCAATACGAACAGGAAGACCTGATGAAGTTCAGAAACTTCGGTCAGAAGTCACTGGCAGAAATTGAGCAGGTGCTGGCTGAAAGAGGTTTACACTTCGGTATGGACCTCAGCAAGTTGGGTCTGGATAAAGAAGAGCTCTAGTTATTTCTGATTTTTAGATATAGCGGTTTTGGGATCAACCTCCCAAAATCGCTACATCAGAAATCTTCAAATATTTTTTTAAAGTAGACTGTAATTCCTGACACGGTACAGTCGTAAAACAACAAAGTCATGCGTCACGGCGACAAAATCAACAACCTGGGCAGAACGACCTCCCACCGGAAGGCGTTACTGAAAAACCTGGCTTGTGAGCTTATCAATCACAAGCGTATCACAACCACATTGGCAAAAGCAAAAGCACTGCGCACATTTATCGAGCCGCTGGTAACAAAGGCTAAAGATAATACCACGCATCAGCGTCGTGTAGTGTTCAGCTACCTGCAAAACAAAGAGGCTGTTACTGAACTGTTCGGAACTATCGCCGAGAAAGTTGGTGGCCGTCCTGGTGGTTATACCCGCATCATTAAGCTGGGTATTCGTGTGGGTGATAACGCTGAAACAGCTATGATTGAACTGGTTGACTTCAACGAGATCTACGGAAAAGGAAAAGGCGAAGTTAAAGAAGCTGCGAAGAAAACTCGTCGTAGCGGAAGCCCCCGTAAAAAGGCTGATGACTCTGCTGCCGCTCCTGCCGCTGAAGCAACAGAAGAAAAACCAGCAAAAAAAGCTGCGAAGTAAAAATGACCGCATTTTTCTTATAAAGGAGCCCCGGCGATATTGTCGGGGCTTTTTTTGCCCATACAATAAAGGCCGAATTAAGAAGTATGACGTATGAAGAGTCTGCAATTCCGGGCTCTCCGTGACTTTGCAGAATTTTAAAATTTAGTGAGCCCCTTACTTCTTATCTCTTACGTCTTACTTCAAAATTTTTCCTATTCTGTGAACAAGAAATTGACCTAGTTCGTTAATTATTGTGTTATTTTTGCAAAATTTTTTTATAGTAAGATGTCGAATACGCTACAAAAACCCGCTGTATTGTTGTTGGAAGATGGCACCATTCATTATGGTAAAGCCTTTGGAAAAATAGGCACTACAACCGGTGAAATTTGTTTTAATACCGGGATGACCGGTTACCAGGAAGTATTTACAGATCCCAGTTACTATGGGCAGGTTGTTATTATGAACAATGTGCACGTGGGTAATTACGGAACTAAAGACACTGATGTTGAGTCTGATAGCGTGAAGATCCGCGGGATGATCGGACGCAACCTGGAGGAACAATACAGTCGTAAACAGGCTACTGAATCTCTTGATCAATACCTGATCAAAAATAATATCGTGTGCATTGAAGGGGTTGATACCCGCGCGCTTGTTGCTCACGTTCGCACAAAAGGGGCCATGAACTGCATTATCTCTTCTGAGATCCTCGATGTGGAGCAGTTGAAGCAAGAACTGGCAAAAACCCCTAATATGGACGGCCTGGAGCTGGCCAGCGTAGTGAGCACTACCGAACCATATACCCTGGGCGATCCCAACTCCCCGGTTAAGATCGCGGTGCTCGATTTTGGCACCAAAAGGCACATTCTTACCTGTATGGTGGAGCGTGGGGCCTATGTAAAGGTATTTCCGGCTAAAACGCCTATCAGCGAGCTGAAAGCCTTTGCACCCAATGGTTATTTCATCTCCAATGGTCCTGGCGACCCCGCAGCAATGGATTATGCCATTATCACTGTGAAGGACGTACTGAATGAGAAAAAGCCAACCTTTGGCATCTGCCTCGGTCACCAGTTAATAGCCCTGGCTAATAACATCGATACTTATAAAATGCATCATGGTCACCGTGGACTGAACCACCCGGTTAAGAACCTGCTTACCGGCAAGTGCGAAATAACTACCCAGAATCATGGATTTGGTGTTGATCCTGAGTCAGTTAAGAAAGTTTCAAATATCGAGATCACGCACGTGAACCTGAACGACGACTCTATCGAAGGCATCAGGATGAAAGATCAACCGGCTTTCTCGGTGCAATACCACCCCGAAAGTACGCCTGGGCCGCACGACAGCCGATACCTGTTCGATGATTTTATCCAATTGATCAAAGAGCATATGAACTAATAGTTGTGATTTATTTTCAATGAATTAAAGGGTGGGTTTTCCACCCTTTCTTTTCTCTTTAATATTATGAAAATAGCTATCATCAATGGACCTAACCTGAACCTGTTAGGCAAACGCGAACCCGGTATTTACGGCAGTACCTCTTTCGATGACTATCTGGCAACGCTGAAAAGCAAGTACCCTCAGGTAGACATACATTACTACCAGAGCAATGTAGAAGGGGAACTGATCAATGAATTACAGCGGGTTGGTTTTGATTATGATGGCATTATTATGAACCCCGGTGGTTATACCCACACTTCTGTAGCTATCGGCGACGCCATAGCGAGTATTAAGACCCCGGTGGTAGAAGTACATATCTCCAATGTACATGCGCGTGAGGAATTCCGTAAACTGTCGCACGTGTCGGGCAAATCAGCTGGCAGCATTATTGGCCTGGGATTGAAGGGCTATGAGTTGGCGCTACAGTACTTGCTGAACAAATAAACGGCAGCCGCGGAATATTGATTAAATTTAATAAAGAGCCGGATCTGTGTGCTGGCACTCGTTTTAATCAATATGCGCATGAGGCTAATTAATTCAATACTTACCATCTTACTGTTTGTATCGGCGCTTCCTATTGAGGGGCAAACGGGAAAAGGTTTGCGTCAACAGGATAACAGTTCAGATACTATATCTGCGAGATTTTCCATGTGTAATACAATCCGGGGAGATACGGTATTGTTTAGTGATACTTTAATAAAGAATGGGATACAAAGATATTTTTATCGGAATTTACTCTTTCCGTTTGACAAACCCCGGGAAGTCCTATCGTGCAAGTTGTATTTAATTATTGATAAAGAGGGGCATGTAACCAGGGCATGGTGTGGTGCAGGAGCTAATGTAGAAATAGAAAAGGATGTTACCCGGGTTGCCAGGAAAATGCCTGTTGTACTCCCCAGTTTTATTAACGGAAAACCTGTAAATACGCTGGTAGAAACAAGGATTGTATATATGGAGGAGACAGATCCGGCCCGTTCGAAGTGGGATAATTATGAAACTGATCTTTTAATACTATATGCTTTTATGAGAAAGACCCATTCGTCGCGGTAGCAATAGTGTTAAAAAGAACAAAAATCAGCGCGTGCTGCAAGCGTGGCAAAGCCATGCGTGACAATGAAAAAGCCAGGATTGGCGTTATTATTGCGAGGATAGGATGTTTAATTACCATTATCAAATCTGTTACAATGCGATCGATATTATTTGTGTTCCTGTTATTTTCTGTAAACAGTTTTGCCCAATGGAAAAGTTATAAACTTACTTCATCGGGCGATACGCTGAACCGGATTGATAAAATTGACCGTAAATGGGGACCCTGGAAACTGCATTATGATAATGTACGCGGCGAACCCGGGTATGAAGAGGAAGGCTGGTTCGAAAAGAACCGGAAAGAAGGGGAGTGGCGTTTGTATTCATTAATGGGCGACCTGGTAGGTATAGAGTTCTATAAATGGGGCCTTAAAGACAGTGTTTGCCGCTATTTTACCAAAGATGGCGCCTTGAGACTGGAACAGAGCTGGAAAGCCCTGAACCCCGATAAAGAGTATGATACCCTGGAAATTGAAGACCCTGATAAATTTGATACCTACCGTACTGTTATTATCAAAAACGAAGGCGCAGCCATTAAACATGGGATCTGGAAATATTATGACCCCGAAACCGGCCAGGTAGTCCGTTCTGAAATGTATACACTGGGAAAACTGGACGAAGCAGCCAAAGCCCCCGTAGCCACAGAAAAGAAACAGGTTGCCAAACCGAAAGAAGTAGTGGAGTTTGAAAAGAAGAATTCAGGTAAGAAGAAAGTAAGATATAAAGATGGTAGTGTAGGTGGTTAAATAGCAAATGTGGAAATGGGATACAAATACAAGTTATAAAGAAAATGCCCCCCGACGGTACCGTCGGGGGGCATTTTCTTTATATAGACCTGTTGTTAGTTGCTTATTGTTTTGAGAAGCGTTTGGTCACGGTAGTGTTACCGGCGGTTGCTCTCAGGATGTAAATACCTTTTACCAGTGTGCTTACATCTAAAGTGGTGTTAAGCGCATGACCATCAGAAGCCAGATTATTCCATTTTACCACACGGCCGTTCATATCAATGATCTGTAAACCTACTGTGCCTTCCATGCCATCGGGCAGTTGAACCTGCAGCAGGTCTCTGGTGGGGTTAGGGAAGATACCCAGGCTGGCGACTAACTGGCCATCGAATTTAACAATGAGTATTTTGCTGTATTTAGTAGTGCCATCAGCATCCTGCATGTTCAACCGATAATAGTTGTTTTGAGACATATAAGGCGACTGGTCGGCAAATGTATAGTTCCTGATCAGATTGCTGTTACCCACTGCTGCTACCTGGCCAATGGCTTTATACGTTTTACCATCGGTACTGCGCTCGATCACAAATTGCTTCACATTTTCTTCGCTGCTGGTTTGCCATTGCAATACCACTTTGTTGGTTTGTTTTTGCGCATAGAATGACGACAATACCAATGGCAGTGAAGAAGCATCATTGTTAAATACCGCCAGCACTATATCAGGAGTTGCCTGCGTGAAACCCGCAAAGAATATTTTTTGGTCAGATAAGACTATCGCTCCTGCATCTTCTCCTGAACCAGCTATGTCCATTGTTGCTTTACCATTGGGTATGGGGGTGTTGGTGCCAAATGTAATATCCAGAACGCCGGCGTCAGAATAGCGTAAAAGCATTGGGTCGTAGTTACCAGTATTTCCACCATCAGTAACGCCGCCTACTATTATTTTATCATCAACCTGAATATCTACCGAACTGACATGGTCATTACTGCTGGCTCCGGAATAATTGGTGATCACAATTCCAGTGCCACCGCCAAAAACTGCATTGTCCAGTGCGCCTGTTGGGGTAAAGCGGGCAAGGGCTATGTTCGGCGGGTTGAGTGAGGCAGTAGTACCTGCCACCACTATATTACCATTCCGGTCTATAACAACAGCTGTAGCGTCGTCTTCACTTCCGGAATTGATATCCTGTGTCTTGTAACCGGGAGCACCGAATACAAGCGCTCCTGTTGAGGATACGCGCATGATGGCAAAATTCGGATTGGCGCCACCGTATTCTGAAGTACCGGCTACTATAATGTCGCCGGTTGTTTTATCAATGGTTATAGCCCTGGGTTCATCATCACCATTGATGTTTTGTATACGGTAGCCTGTTGCGTTAAAGGTGGTATTATCAAGCAGGCCTGCAGCCGTATAACGGGCTATTGCAAAGTCCTCACTTACCGATGCATTCATGGAGGCAAAACCTGTTACCACTATTTTATCATCGCTTTGGATGGCCAGTGCATTGATCTCATCATGACCACTAAGACCTGTTATGGTGCTTAGGTCATCGGTAGTTTGGCTTACTACTGCACCGGTTGTGCCATTAAAGCGGCCAACAAAGAAGTCGTGGTTGCTATTGGGATAGCTCCAACCGGCCACTACTACAGTTCCGTCGCTTTGCAAGCCAATGGCATTGCCATGCGTGGTATTATTTAAATACAGATATTTTACAATACCATCGGTTCCAAAACCAGGGTCCAGAGTGCCATCGCTCATAAAGTGGGCAATAAACAAGGTGTCAGCGCCACCATTTTGGATGAAACCTGTTACGTAAATACTTTTATCGCTGGGTTTTATTACCAGTCCTTTTACAATATCCCTTTGACCATCGATATCGGTGATCTTATAACCAGGGGTCCCTAATGCATTGAAAGTGACATCAGGAGTTCCAGGCTGGGCATAAAGGTAAATGCATGCCAATAGCAGTAAGAGTGTAGAGGTAACCTTCTTCATAATATATATTGTGTCTTTAGAAATAAGCTACGGTTGGGACATAGACATTGGAGATGAATTACTTCAAAGGAATTGGGACGGTACAATAACAAAAAAGGAAGGACATCAGGGCCTGCCAGCTACAATAAACTAGTGCTAAGGAATAATGGTACAAAAAACAAGATGATTGGGAGATTGGAGCCTTAAATGGTGGGAATTCACAGGATTAGAACGCTATATTAGAAAGAAAAAACCAGATTTAGAAGAATTACCTGATTTTAATTTCAGTTGTGGCAAAAATAATGTATTAGTTGTCAATATACAATTACCAATTTATCCCCATAAGTGTTTACCATCAGATAATTATATCATTGATATTCTTTATGCTAAACATATAAGTAACTCAATTACATGAACGATTAGGGGATATGTATTCTCAATACTAATTTTATAGTATGAAAAGCACCTTTCTCTTTTTTTGGATCCCTTTTGTGGTAGCGATAGCAAGCATCTTTGTAAAAGCCTGTCATTAACGTATAAGGTATACCGCAAAAAAAATCGCTCCCTGTTTTATAACAGGAAGCGATTCGTATATGCATGTAATACTTAAAATCCTTTCTTCTTCTCTTGCGCTTTTTGCATAGGAGTAATACCGGATGATTGTCCTCGTGTTTGTTGTTTTGCTTTGTAAACAGCAAACTTTGAAGGAGTTGGCATAGTTCCCCAGCTATTGTTCGACTCATCGATATCAGCGGTTTCACGCAGTGGGTCAAGTTTAATAGAAGCCACTTCTTTATTTTTTATGAAAAGCTTGTTTACTTTCTTTTCATTGAGACGCCATACCTGGGCCGGAATGCGATCTATTTGTTTGCTGCCATCTTTAAATGTCCATTCAATGATGATAGGCATTACCAAACCACCTTTATTGCTTAGATCTACTTCGTAAAAGTATTTTCCGCCAATTTTTTCTTTGGTGGCATCATCTGCTGCTTCGGCCATGGCAGGTACAGTTACCTGGTAGGAGGTAGTATCAACTGGTTCCAGACCGCGGTCATAGCGCCAGTAAAAATCGTGCAGGGTAGTGTCCTGGTCGGTCAGGAATTTGATGTTCTTGTCTTCCCGGTTACGTTGTTTTGAGATATCATCAAAAGCAGTAACCATAGGTTTATCTACTTGTTTGGAAACAACTTCATCTCCTGTTTTTACAGTGGCGCCAGGATCGGCCTTGAAGGCTTTTACTGAATCGATGGCCAGATCGCAGGCATCGGTGCCAAAGAACCAGCCCCGCCAGAACCAGTCGAGGTCTTCACCAGAAGCATCTTCCATGGTACGGAAGAAATCGGCGGGTTCGGGGTGTTTAAATGCCCAGCGACGTGCATATTCTTTAAAGGAATAGTCAAACAGCTCGCGGCCCATGATGGTTTCGCGCAGCATGTTTAAACCGGTTGCCGGTTTGGTATACGCATTAGGACCAAAACCAATGATGTTCTCTGAGTTCGACATAATAGGTTCCAGCTGTTCTTTGGGCAACTTCATGTAATCAACAATGGCCCAGGCTGGTCCTTTTCCGCGAATAGGGAATTTATTATCGTATAATTCTTCTGTCAGGTATTCGACAAATGAGTTCAACCCTTCGTCCATCCAGCTCCACTGACGTTCGTCGCTGTTGATGATCATAGGGAAGAAGTTGTGTCCTACTTCATGAATGATAACGCCCAGCATCCCGTATTTGGTAGCTTCACTGTAAGAGCCATCTTTATCGGTACGGCCGTAGTTGAAGCAGATCATCGGGTATTCCATACCATTAGCTGCTTCAATACTTTGTGCAACCGGGTAAGGGTAGGGGATGGTGAACTTTGAATAGGATTTTATAGTATGCGCTACTGCTTTGGTAGAGAACTTACTGTACAGGCCATAGGCTTCTTTGCCATAAAAGCTCATACACATAACTTTTTTGCTTTCTACTACCGCTGGCATCGCGTCCCAAACGAATTTGCGGGAAGAGGTCCAGGCAAAGTCGCGCACATTATCAGCTTTGAAAATCCAGGTCTTCTTTGTTTTGCTTTTTGTGGTCTCTGCTTTTTTAGCTTCATCCAGTGTTACTATTTGAACCGGTTCTTTAGCTGTTTGTGCTTTGGTGTAACGGGCCATTTGAGCGGGCGTTAAAACCTGTGCATAGTTCTGGCATTCGCCGGTTGAACCTACCATATGATCGGCAGGCACGGTCATTTGCACTTTAAAGTTGCCAAAAGTTAAAGCAAATTCGCCACGGCCGGTGAACTGGTGGTTCTGCCAGCCCTGGAAATCACTGTATACGCATAACCTGGGGTACCATTGAGTAATGGTGAACAGGTAATTGCCATCTTCAGGAAAATATTCATAACCACCGCGGCCACCATAGGTAAAGCGGTCGGCGATCTTGTAATTCCAGTTAATGTTGAATGCGAATTTTTGCCCGGGTTTCAATGCGGCAGGCAATTCAACCCGCATCATTGTTTTGTTGATGGTATACTTAAGCGGTGCACCCAGGGCATCGGTAATTTTAACAATGTTACAACCATAGCCATTGTCTGAATTGCCTTCTTCGTAGCGATCTACTACGGCAGCATTCAGTGTTTTGGGCATAGTGTTGTTGTTCTGGTAGTTGGCGTTCTTGACACTGCTGTGCTGGTTCTCATCCAACTGCAACCATAAATAGGTAAGTGTGTTGGGCGAGTTATTAAAATAAGTAACCGTTTCACTGCCGGTCAGTTTCAGGTTGGTTTCGTCGAGTTCGCACTTGATATCGTAATCGCACTTTTGCTGCCAGTACTTGGGACCGGGCGCACCACTGGCGGTACGGTATTCGTTAGGAGTTGGCAGTATGGTACCTAACTGCTCGAATTTGTTTCCGTGATTGGAACCCGGATTGTTCTGTATGTTCTGGGCTTGCGCGCCATTATACAGTGCCGCTACAGCAAATGCCAGAAACAAGAACTGTTTTTTCTGATTCATCATGGTAGTTTTTATGATATGGGAATCTTTTATACGCCCAAAAGAGTGAAATCACCAAAATTAAGGCAGATGCGCCCCGCAACCACACGAATCGTGATAATTTTAATAATTGCACTACTAAATAAGAAAGAAGCAGCACGATGAGCACAATTAGTAACTGTGCAGCTTCTATTCCAATGTTAAAGGCCAGTAAATGCCCTATGAGCCCTTCTTTGCCTTCCAGGCTCAGGAATTGTCCCGCAAAGGCCAGTCCATGTATTAATCCAAAGAACAGGGCAAAAAAATAGATCATCGGTAACCGCTGTTTGGAATCGGTCTTCCGCTGAAATATATTATTTATGCAGGTGGCTGCAATGGTAAGCGGTATCAAAAACTCTATCCAACTGGCATTTACATGAATATAATCCAGCGCACTCAGCGCCAGGGTTAATGAGTGACCGATCGTAAACGCTGTCACCAGCACTACCACTTTTTTCCAGTCCTGCCACAAATAGCGCAGACACAAAGCTGTGACGAACAGGATGTGATCCAGTGCATCGGGGGTAAGAATGTGTTCAGTTCCCAGTTGAAAATAAAATGTAAAATCCTGCATATTGCCGTAAAGGTGTTAAAATAAATAAGAGATTTGTAACCTTAAAATTTTCATGTTTAATGGTAATACTATTATATAAATGGTTGTTCACTGCAATAACTTTTTTAGCAGGCCACCCTTCCGGCAACCCGGCAGATTCACTGGCACGCCATCCGCTTTTTGTTAGTGTTACCGAAATGAACTACAATGCCACGGATAAAAACCTGGAAATAAGCTGTAAAATATTTACTGACGACTTCGAGAAAACGCTGTCGAACATATATCATTCCAAGGTTGATCTTACCGCCCCTGTCAATAAAAGCGAGGCTGATAAAATGGTGAGTGAATACATTAAAGGCCATTTTCAGCTGAAGCTTGATAATAAAGCGGTGACGTTGAGTTTTGTTGGCTTTGAAAAGGAAAATGATGCCGTTTGGAGCTATTTCGAGGTGAGCAAAACGGCCACGGCACCCAAAAAGATCGACGTGGTGAATACCATTCTATATGAGTCATATGATAAACAAATGAATCTGATGCATGCGACTGTAGGCGGCAATCGGAAGAGTACCAGGTTGAACTATCCTGATAAGGAAACGAGTTTTCAGTTCTAGGCTGAAAGGCAATGGGTAATGGGCAATAGGCAATGGGGAAAAGGCAGTCGGTCAAACGGCTCGCTCTTTTTGAGCAGGAGAACCGATCTCGTGCCGCCTAAATGTTTCAACCTTCAAACTTATCAACCCCGTCACCGCTATCAACTTACCTTACCCGCCGAATCCGCCGGCTGGCGGAGTAGGAGGGCCATCCCTGTCAACCTATTAACTTGTCAACTGGTTAACTGATCAACTATTCACTTTCATCTTCCTCATTATCTTCCATATCCTCCAGAATTTCTTCCGAAGCAGTTACCAGCACCTTATCGATCCGCTGTGCATCCATATCAATGATCTCGAATTGAAAGCCTTTCCATTCCATGGTATCGCCGATGTGGGGAATGCGTTCTAGCTGGTGCAGGATAAATCCGGCCAGGGTATCAAACTCCTGTTCCACTTCGCTCATCCATTCGGCTTTATAAAAATGGCTCAGGAAATTATAGAAAGGTATCTGCGCATCAACCAGGAATGATCCGTCTTTGCGTTTTACAATTTCGTAGTAATCATCGTCTTGTTCAGGCATTTCACCCACCAGGGCCGTTAAAATGTCGTTTAATGTGATCATTCCCTGCAGGCTGCCATATTCATCAACAATAAAGCAGGAGGGTACTCGCTGTTGTTTGAACCGCTCCAGCAAACGGTAAGCAGTAATGTTTTCCGGTACAAACAGGGCCGGTTTCATTATAGACTTAAAAGCTGTAAAATCGTTGGTTACGTACAGGTCTTTTAAGGAAACGATGCCTTTAATATTGTCGAGGTCTTTATCGCAAATGGGATAAACCGAGTGCGGCTCATTAATGATCTTGTCGCGAATGGAATCTTCGGTATCGTTCAGGTCGAACCAGATGATGTCGCTACGGTGGGTCATTAAAGAAGTGATATTGCGATCACTGAGGTGAAATACCCGCTCAATGATCTCCTGTTCCACTTCTTCAATAGCGCCCTGCTCGGTACCTTCACTGATGATGGCCTTGATCTCTTCTTCCGTTACCGAATTGTCGGCAGTGGATTTTACGTTCAGGATCTTTAAGAACAGGTTGCTGGTTTTGTTCAACAGCCACACAAAAGGATGGGTGGCTTTGGAGAAATACAATACCGGGAGTGCTACCACGCGGGCAATTTTTTCGGCTTTTAACAAGCCTATCCGTTTGGGGATCAGTTCTCCAAATACTATTGAAAGAAAAGTAACAATAATTACAATGATGGTGGTGGAAATAGGCTGGGCGTAGTGCTTTACCATTTCAATCTTTTCAATGGAAGGTTCCAGGTACTTCCCGAAACGCTCGCCAGAGTATACACCCGTAAGGATGGCAATAAGGGTAATCCCGATCTGGGCAGCCGATAAAAATACTTCCGGATTATTAGCCAGGTCCAATGCTCTGCGGGCGGTTTCATCGCCTTTGTTGGCCATATTCTCCAACCGGGTCTTTCGGGCCGATACCAGGGCTATTTCCGACATTACAAATAATCCATTCAGAAAGATCAATGCCAATAATATAAAAATTTCCATTTACCGGGTGGTTTGGTTAAACTAAGATACTGTAAGCATTCCTATTCGTTTATGAAATAGTTTGCTTAAAACGAGCCCTATTCCGATACCCAGGAGCGCCCCGCAAAATACGTCAAAAGGATAATGAACCCCTACATAAACCTGCGTATATGCAATAATAAAAGCCCAAACGAAGAAAAGATTGGCCCATTTGCCAATAACCGGGCGTAATGTTGCATAAAAGAAGGTAGCCTGGGCAAAATGGTTGGTAGCATGGGATGAGGTAAAACTGGAGCTACGCGGACAATAATTTATAAAAAAGCGTAGTTGAGGCCCCATAATATCATCCTGACAAGGCCTGGTCCGCATTATAAAAGGCTTAATAAGCTGGCTGCTGATGAGGTCGCTGACAGCTGCGCATAATACAACGCCCATTACCCACCACCAACCTTTTATGCCAAAATTGGTTGTTACAAACAGCAACAAGAACAAATACAGGGGAACCCATGTTAATGTTTCCCGCATAAAGGGCAGTACAGTGTCTAAAAACGGAGTGCTCCAATCTTGATTAATATGGGTAATTAACCAGGCATCGAAGGGCTGAATGAGGTGCCAGAATGTTAACAGGCAGCAGGGTGGATCAACAATCATAATTGCAAAAATAAAAAACTATAATTTTAGGCCTTATTTTCTTATTTAATACATATGCTGAATATTCCTAAACTTGTCCGGTGGATCCTTTGGACTGGATTGATTTTCCTTGTTTTATTCACGCTCATGAGGCTGGGGTTGTTTGTTCTTAGTAATCAACAAAGTTATGGCCTGGGCCAATTGGGTGGTAGTTTTTTCCTGGGTCTCCGGTACGATTTAAGAATGATCTCTATATTACTGGTAACCATGCTCATTTTGGGCAGTATTCCTCCGCTGCACCCGTTTAGCAGTAAACGAGGAAAAAAGATCTGGATGACCATTCTCGGTATTGCCACACTGGTAGCGCTTTTTATCTTTTCGGTGGATTTTGCGCATTATGCTTACCTGGAACAACGCCTGAATGCCAGCGTATTAAATTACCTCGAGGACGCCAAAATTTCCATGGGCATGGTATGGCAGTCGTATCCCATAATACGGATGGTGCTGGGGGTACTGCTGGTAGCAGCCCTGTTAATATGGCTGTTCAACCGCACGCATAAGGTAGTAAGCAAACAAACTTTTACCGGCACAAAACGGAGTCGTATCCTTTCATTTATTATATGTTTTTTAATTGGCGGCTTTTTCATTTTCGGCCGGTTCAACCAATACCCGTTGCGTTGGAGCGATGCTTTTGCGCAGGGAAGCGATTATAAAGCCTACCTGGCTTTAAACCCCTTTGAAAGCTTTTTCAGCACGCTGAAATTCAGACATAGCACTTACGATGAAAAGAAAGTAAAGGAAACGGCCCCGGTGATTGGCAGTAATTTGCATTTTACACCCACCGAAAATCCGTTGAACTTTACACGCACAGTGGCGCCCCGCGCAGGTGCGGTTACTTCAAAGCCCAATATCGTACTGGTCATTTGTGAGTCATTCAGTGCTTATAAAAGTTCCATGTTTGGCAATCCGCTGAATACAACACCATTCTTCGACAGCTTATGCCAGCAGGGTATTTTCTTTGACCGCTGTTTTACGCCTACTTATGGAACGGCCCGGGGGGTATGGGCAACCATTACCGGTACCCCCGATGTTGAAATGCCAAAAACCGCCAGTCGCAACCCGGCAGCAGTTGACCAGCATACCATCATCAATAATTTTAATGGCTATGAGAAGTTCTACTTTCTGGGTGGCAGCACCAGCTGGGCAAATATTCGTGGTGTATTAACAAACAATATTGATAGCCTTCATTTATATGAGCAGGAAGATTACAAGGCAAAAAAGATCGATGTTTGGGGCATAAGTGATAAGAACCTGTTCCTGGAAGCCAATAAAGTACTTGCCCAGCAGGAGAAGCCGTTTTTTGCAATTGTCCAAACGGCAGATAACCACCGCCCATATACGATACCGGAAGAAGACCTGACCGAGTTTAAAAAGGTGCAGGCCCCCGCCGATTCCTTAGCCAGATATGGATTTGAATCGTCCGATGAAATGAATGCCTTCCGCTATACTGATTTTGGTTACCGCAAATTCATGGAAGCTGCCCGTAAGGAAAAGTATTTCAACAACACGATCTTTGTTTTTATAGGTGATCATGGCATTCCCGGTAATGCAGATGCATTATTCCCGCATTCGTGGACGGCCCAGCGTCTAACTACCATGCATGTGCCATTGTTGTTTTATGCACCTGGTTTGCTGGCGCCGCAACGGGTACATACCATCAGCTCACAGGTTGATGTGTTGCCTACCATTGCCGGTCTTAGCAATATTACTTATAGGAATGGTACATTGGGTAAAGACCTGCTCGATTCTGCCACAACCGGTTTTGCATTTGTTTTTGACCCGGATAACAGTATGACCGGAGTAGTAAAAGGAAATTACTTATACCGTAAGCAGTTGGTGACTAAAAAAGAAGAACTGGTTTCCATTATCAATAATGATCCGGTCCCTAACGATGCGGCACATGCTGCCATTATACATGAAATGGGGGTACTGACCGATGCGTTGTATGAAACAGCGAAGTTTATGCTGCTCAATAATAAAAAAGCCACCAGGTAATTTAGATATAAAAAATGGTCAGGGGCTTGCCATTAGGTAGCCCCTGTTTTTATTTTGCTAATTGGTCTTCTGCGCAAACATGATCATGCGAGGCGAGTTTTTAATGTCGTAGGGGTTAAGCAGGTAATCGCCATACACTTCTTTTAGTTGAAGACCATAAAAAGCGAACATGTCATTAAAATCGCCGAGGGAGAATTTAGCCACTCTTTCGGTGTACTCAAGCGGCGCTTCCAACCTTTCATCTTCTATTTCTATCTTTTTGTAAAAGTGCGTTTCATCGTACCATTTGGTTAGATAATACCTAACATCATCGATCACCTTTTCATGTTTGTGTACCAGGTGGTCTTCGGCATAATGCACATTCAGATAATCGATCACCACAATGCCTTTTGGTTTTAAGGCGTTGGAGATGGTCCTGATGGCGTTATAGTGTTCGCGTTCCGTTCTGAAATAACCAAAGCTGGTGAAGAAATTAAAGGCGTAGTCGAAATAATTTATCCAGAAGGGTAACCGCATATCGTGCTCATAAAAATGGAGGTGCCCGTTTTCCTGAGCCTGGGCAATGGCAATGCTGGCTGGTGCCAAGTCTATTCCGGTTACATCAAAACCTTTTGCAGCTAATAATTTTGAATGACGGCCACGTCCGCAGGCAACATCGAGCAGCTTTGCGTTTTCGGG
The DNA here is from genome assembly GCF_017742245.1 of Niastella soli. Taxonomy (GTDB): domain Bacteria; phylum Bacteroidota; class Bacteroidia; order Chitinophagales; family Chitinophagaceae; genus Niastella; species Niastella soli. Next base: position 24,199 of record NZ_JAGHKO010000002.1, on the reverse strand, counting down.
TGGGCCCAATGTATTAAGCAATCTGGAAATAAAAGCGAATGCTTCTTTTTCGTCGTGTTCAAAATATAATTTGTGGTAGTAGGGGGAATTGAACCACTCCCTAAACCAGGTGCTGCTGTTGAACATGAAGGCAGAATATTTAAGCAAAAGTAGGGGAGTAAATCAAAAATTTACGAAGCATGTAGCATGGAGTTGGAATAGCGGCTACGTTAATTACATGTAAAATTTAACCCATAATTAATTGAGACGGTGTTTTTTATTCATTGTTTTCCACATGTTGTCCTTCATATTTAAAATGTCTTTAATTTTCGCTTATCTTCACTTTTCTGATTCACAATCCTGTAAAATTCCCTAATCTGGTAGTCCCTGCTAACAGCCAATCACTTATTTTTGTAATTATTACGTTAAACCCTGTTTATTGTGGCATTGATAAAAAGTATATCGGGCATTCGTGGAACGATCGGAGGTAAAACCGGAGAAAATCTCACTCCCCTTGATGTGGTAAAGTTTTCCGCCGCCTTTGGTAGTTGGGTGCTTGAAAAAGGTTCAGGCAATAAGATTGTTATCGGCCGCGACGGTCGTATCAGCGGCGCTATGGTACAGCAACTCGTAGTGAGTACACTAACGGGACTGGGCATAGATATCGTAGATATCGGGCTTTCCACTACACCTACTGTTGAAATGGCGGTAGTATGGGAAAAAGCAGCCGGTGGTATAATTATTACTGCCAGTCATAATCCCAAGGAGTGGAATGCATTAAAGCTTTTGAATGAACATGGTGAATTCATCAGTGCAGCTGATGGGGCATTGGTGTTGGAGAAAGCAGAAAAAGAAGATTTCAATTTCGTTGCTGTTGATAAGCTGGGTTCTTATTCAGAGAATAACACTTATCTGCAAAAGCACATTGATACCATTGTAAATTATCCACTGGTTGATGTAGAAGGCATTCGCCTGAAAAATTATAAAGTGGTAGTGGATGTGGTGAATTCAACCGGCGCGCTGGCTATTCCCCCATTGTTAACAGCATTGGGTATTGAGGAAGTGATTGTGTTGAATGAAGAGATCACCGGTAAGTTTGCACATAATCCCGAGCCATTACCTGAAAATTTAACAGCATTAAGTGCTGCGGTACGTAAACATAAAGCCGACCTGGGTATTGCAGTTGATCCTGATGTTGACCGTCTTTGTTTTGTTTGTGAAGATGGCAGCATGTTTGGCGAGGAATACACCCTGGTGGCTGTAGCTGATTATGTGCTCAGTAAAAAGGTGGGCAATTCGGTAAGCAACATGAGCAGCACCAAAGCGTTGAAAGAGATCACCATTAAACATGGTGGTGAATATTACCCTTCTGCTGTTGGTGAGGTGAATGTGGTGAATAAAATGAAGGAAATGAATGCGGTGATAGGTGGGGAAGGCAATGGCGGTATCATAGTGCCCGACCTGCATTATGGTCGCGATGCGCTCATTGGTATCGGTTTGTTCCTGAGCTCGCTGGCCACCCATAAAAATGGCATCCGCTCCTTCAGAGCGCGCTATCCTGATTATTTTATTTCGAAGAATAAAATTGAGCTGCAGACCAGTATCGATGTAAAAGAGATCTTCGAAAAGATCAAAGTAAAATATAAGAACCAACCCATAAATACGGAAGACGGGCTGAAAATTGAATTCGATAGCGATTGGGTCCACCTCCGTACGTCGAATACAGAACCTATTATTCGAATTTATGCCGAAAGCAGTTTTGAGACTACTGCCAATAACATCGCCCTCCGATTAATGCATGACATCAAGGAATTTATGTAAAGTCGAGTAGATCAGGGGTTTAATAAGCGATATAAATAATTCAAAAAACAGCCTTGTTATTTAAATAATATCAGGCGAAACTGGCGAAATATTAAACAATAATTGTTTAATATGTGTTTTTGGTAGGGTGGGTGTAAATCAGTCTTATTCAAAAATATTTTATTCAATTTTGCTCCGCTCCGGCGGAGCTTTTTTATTTAAATATATTACCACATGTCGAACCAGCCTGCGCGTATTTATTTTGACAATGCTGCAACCACATCACTCGATCCGGTGGTGCTGGAGGCGATGATGCCCTATTTTACCGAAAAGTTTGGTAATCCGTCTTCTATTTATTCTTACGGACGCGAAAGCCGCCTGGCGATTGAGAATGCCCGTAAAACGGTAGCGAAGATCCTGAATGCCCACCCAGCCGAGATATTCTTTACATCGGGTGGCACTGAAAGCTCGAATACAGCCATCAGCGCTGCTATTCGTGACCTGGGTTGCCGTCATATTATAACTTCACCCATTGAGCACCATGCCACTTCCCATACGGTTGAACATATGTTCCATAGCGGGGAAGCTGCCTTAAGCGAAGTAAAGCTGTTGCCTAATGGCCATATTGATATGGAAGACCTGGAGCGCCTGCTGGCCAATAGTGCCGAGAAATGCCTGGTAACGCTTATGCACGCCAATAATGAGATCGGCAATATGCTCGATCTGCATGCTGTAGGCAACCTGTGCAAAATGTATGGCGCCATATTTCATTCCGATACGGTACAAACAGTAGGGCATTTCCCCTTCGACCTGCGCAATACCCCTGTACATTTTATTACCGGCGCCGGCCATAAGTTCCATGGGCCAAAAGGCGTGGGTATGCTTTATATAAATGAAAATGTAAAGATAAAACCATACATCCATGGTGGTTCGCAGGAGCGCAATATGCGGGCCGGAACCGAAAATCTGTATGGCATTGTAGGGTTTGCCAAAGCGCTGGAGCTGGCCACTGAACATTATGAAGAACATAGCAGCTACATAAAGGGGTTGAAAATATATATGATGGAGAAGGTGAAGAACGTGGTGCGCGGGGTTACTTTCAATGGCGACATCCTGGGCCGCAGCCTGTATACCGTACTGAGCGTATCCTTCCCCAAAACCGAAAAGTCGGAGATGATCTTATTCAACCTGGATATGAATAACATTTGCGCCAGTGGTGGCAGCGCCTGTACCAGCGGCGCCGACCAGGGGTCACATGTTATCCGGGCCATCAATAACAACCCCAACCAGGTAACGGTACGGTTCTCCTTCAGTAAGCACAATACCAAAGAAGAGATCGATTTTGTGGTAGAGAAGCTGAAAGAGATGATCTAACGAAGGCTTTTTTTGATTGCTGACAAATAAGAATTGACGGGTCGTTCGCCATGGGGTAAACGGCCCGCTTTTTTATTGCCCGCTGTTTTATATACCCTCCGTGCAAAAAATCTTTTAACTTACCGGTAAAATCCGGTAAGTCATATGCATGTTATTATAGGCGTTGATATAGGGACCTCAGGCACCAAGGCCATAGCTTTTACCAGCGAAGGAAATGTTACCGGTAATGCGTATGTATCGTATAACCCACTGGTGGGAGCCCCCGGCTATCATGAGCTGGACCCCGAAGTGCTGTTCAATGCCGTTACTACCTGTATTGAGCAGGTAGTAAAAGGGGCGCCAGGCAAAATTGCCGGCATCAGTTTCAGCGCCGCCATGCACAGCTTAATTGCTGTTGACGTCAATGGCGAACCGCTTACCAATGTTATCACCTGGGCCGATGCCCGCAGCGCTGAATATGCCGAAGCATTAAAACAATCCCCGGCCGATAAAGACATCTATCGGCATACCGGAACACCCGTACATCCCATGTCGCCGCTTTGCAAGATCATGTGGCTGCGCGATCACCAGTCCCACATCTTTGCCATTACGCATAAATTCATTTCCATAAAGGAGTTTGTTTTTTACCGCTTCTTCAATCAGTATTTGGTCGATCATTCCATTGCATCTGCCACCGGTCTGTTTGATATTTATAAAAAGGATTGGTATGCCCCCGCACTACAGGCAGCTGGGATTACCGGCGACAGGTTATCGCAGCCTGTACCGGCTACTTATACTATAAAAGGGTTGGCGGCAAAATACGCCAAACAATTAGGTATTGATGCCAGCACACCTTTTATCATTGGCGCCAGTGATGGGTGTTTGGCCAACCTGGGCAGCAATGCCACCCAGCCCGGTGATCTGTCTGTTACCATTGGCACCAGTGGTGCCGTGCGCATGATGGCCAGTCAACCGGCATATGATAAACAGGAACGCATTTTCAATTATATACTTACCAATGAGCTGTATGTATCAGGCGGGGCCATCAACAATGGCGTGGTGTTATTGAAATGGTACACCGAACATTTTTTGAAAAAGCCCTTCTCCAGCGCGGGTGATTTAACCTGGTTTGTACAACAGGCCGACCAGGTGCCGGCCGGAGCCGATGGCCTGCTTTTTCTGCCCTATATCCTGGGGGAAAGGGCCCCTGTGTGGGATGCCAATGCCAAAGGCGTTTTTATTGGGGTACATAGCGGACATACCCAAGCGCATTTTATGCGTGCTATTATAGAAGGGATTAATTATGCGTTGTACCAGGTAGCGGTATCGGTACAGGAAACGGTGGGCGCCATTCAACATATTTATGCCAGTGGTGGCTTTATAAATTCTCCATTATGGTTACAGTGGTTAACTGATCTTTTTGGGAAGGAGATCAATCTCATTAACAGTGATGATGCTTCCTCTGTAGGGGCCGCCATACTGGGTTTTCAGGCACTGGGACTTATGCAGGGCTCTGAAATGACCCGAATTTTCCACATTCAGCAACAATACAACCCCAATGAGGTGTTGCATGCTCGCTATCAACAATATTATAAAGTATATGCAGGTCTTTATAATAAGTTAAAAGATGATTTTCAAACGCTGAATGATATACGCCTGGGTGCCCTTTAACATTTTATTTAATCTATTCCGCACAACTGGCATTATTTTTTGAATTACTAATAATGGAAGGTTGCACAACTCTGCCTTTCAATCGCTGTGGTTAAGTTTAAAACAAGGCATCCCGATGAATCGGGGTGAGTGAGTCCTCCCGATACATCGGGAGGGCTTTTTTTTGTTCCGCGATGAAGTAGCCATACAGACCTGATCCACTGGCTGGCGGATGAGGCTTACAGCGGTTTTCAGCCGTTAAACCCAAAACGCGGACTTTTAGGGGGAATCTTTGTAAATTGAAGGAAATCCCTTAAAAAACCAGTATGGACCAACTAACTGCAGTAAAAAAGCGGGTACAGTCAATTGACGTACTACGCGGCATAGTGATGATCATTATGGCGCTCGACCATGTGCGTGACTTTTTTCATGTTGATGCTTTTCAGCATGACCCACTTGATCCCACCACCACTACCCCCATCTTATATTTCACCCGTTGGATCACGCATTTCTGTGCACCTACTTTTGTGTTCCTGGCTGGTACTTCAGCTTACCTGGTGGGCCTCAGAAAAACAAAGACCGATCTAAGCGGGTTTCTATTAAAACGGGGTTTGTGGCTGATATTGATAGAAGCCCTTGTAATAACATTGGCTTTAACTTTTAACCCGTTGTACAATGTCATTATGCTCCAGGTAATTTGGGCCATTGGTATTAGTATGGTGTTCCTGGGACTGGCAGTGCGTTTACCCTATGGAGTTATTTTTGCGCTTGGCGCTTTAATTGTATTTGGCCATAATATCCTTGATTATCCCGAAGCTGCCCGTAATCATAATGTGCCTTTTCTGTGGGACCTGCTGCACGATGGGCGGTTTGATATATATACTTTTGCCCCTAACCATTCATTGGCAATTGCCTATGCATTTGTGCCCTGGATGGGGATCATGTTCATGGGTTATTGTGCCGGTAAATTATTTGCACCTACTGTTGATACATTTAAAAGGCAAAGAACGCTGGTGGCAATAGGGTTGGGATTAATTGTGCTGTTTGTGACATTGCGGTTAATGAATGGGTATGGGAACCCATTGCCCTGGTCGCCTCAAAAAGATGGCGTGAGTTCCCTGCTGTCGTTCATGAATGTGCACAAATATCCGCCTTCCTTAATGTACACCTGTATCACACTGGGGCCTGCCCTCATTGTATTGGCGTTGCTCGAGAATGTGCAGAACCGCTTTATTGATTTTGCCAAAGTGTATGGGCGGGTACCATTCTTTTACTACGTTCTGCATTTTTACCTGATACATATCCTGAGTACCATTGCCTTTTTTGTTTCAGGGTATGGCGCCAAAGATATTGTGGGCCCAACACCATTCCTGTTCAGGCCTATACAGTTTGGTTATAGTCTTTGGGTAGTATATCTCATTTGGGCAGCCATTGTGCTGGCATTATATCCCTTATGCCGTTGGTACAGTAAATACAAAGCTACTCATAGCCAGTGGTGGTTAAGCTACTTTTAAGGAAGCTGAGCAAGTAAAGCACCTTCTGGCGGCGAACGCACTCGCGGAAAACATTTTAAAAGATAAAGCCTAAAGCAAATACAAATTGTATTTGTTTTAGGCTTTCGACTTTAAGCTTTCAACTGTGAGCTATTGAACAACTATCTTTTGATTTAGCTGTACTCCGGTAACATCTTTCACCTGAACCACATAAGTACCTTTCACCATGCCTGGCAAGGTAAAACTGGTAGTTTGATTGCCTGGCAATACGGGCATATGTTGTTGCATAACAGCGCGGCCCATAATATCCGTAATGGTGATGGACACATTTTCAAGTTGTTTGCCGGTTTGCAACCACAACGAGGTGTTAGGCTGAATAAGGGTAGGGAATATTCTTGCCTCACCGGTAGTATTATTCTTAATAGTAATGATCTCGGAGTAGGTATTCACGCCATCCTGATCAACCATTCGCAACCGGTAGTACCTGGTGCCGGAAAATGAGGCCGGGTCAGTGAAGGAGAACCGGATGCCGGTGGCATTGGTTATTCCCACAGCAGCTTTTACCTGACCCACATTAAAGAACTGGCGGCCATCATTGCTTCTTTCTACAATAAAATGATCGGTATTGCTGGTTAGGGAAGTGGCCCAGTTTAACAGCGTTTGGTCATCCTGCACTTTACCACTGAATTGAACCAATTTAACCGGCAACGCAACAAAGTTCATATCAAAACTTACCCGATTGCCGCCGTTATTTTCATAATATTCCAGCACCATATTGTAGGAACCATTCAACGTAGCGGAATAACTACCTGTCATATATGCGTGGTCATTCCAATTATTGATCACCCAGGTATTGCCGCCATCCAAACTAAAGCGGTAACCATCGTCACCGCCCACCAGGAAGTTGCAATTGCTGTAAGGAATAGTTTTTCGCAGCCGGTAACGGACGCTGAAAGTTTGTGTTTGTATAGGACAGTTGCTGGTGTTGTAGGTTACATCATCGCCTCCAAAGTTTCGATCGAAGAACGGATTGCCGGCTCTTCCTTCAAATACGATGCCTTTCAAGGCAGTGAAATCCATATTTTCATATACATATCCTCGCCAGACATCACCGGTACCATATACGGATTCGTCGAATATGCCATTACAAGCCTGAAAGGAGATGCGTTGACCGCCACCAGCGTCAAAGTATTCTAATACCAGGCTTACCGGGCCGTTTAAATGAACGCTTACACTACTGGACGTGTAAGCATGGCCGCCCCAGTCGCCAAGGACCCAGGTGGACCCTCCGTCTAAGCTCAGGCGATAGCCATCATCACCACCTACGGTGAAAGTATAGTCATCATCAGCAAAGACTTTATACAGTTTATACCGGATCGCAAAAGAGTTTGTTTGGATGCTACAGCCAACGGTAGGGTAAGTTGTTTCGTCAACGTTGCCGAAGCTTTGGTCGAAGTTCATCTGACCAGGCGTCCCTTCGTTAATATAACCCATATAATTAGTGAAATCGTCATTGTCATAGACGTATCCTATCCAGGTGTCGTTGGAGCCATAGGTCATTTCATCACCTGGGGCCGAGGGGCATTGTGCAGACAGCCTGCCAAAAAAGAACAGGCTGATAAGTAATAATTTACCAGATTTCACGGGCGGGGTACAATTAAATTAAAAACTTACTACGGGTTATTCCATAGAAAAACGAGTTAGCAAGCGGGTTATTGCAAGGTGCAAGATGATGTTAATGTTATGACCTTAGCATTAATTTCGATGAGGCAACCCTTTCCGGCGACCAGCGAATGTTATTTCACCAGGTTTTTTATTTCGTTTAGTTTTAAAAGCGCCTCAACGGGCGTTAACCGGTTGATATCGATGTCGGAAAGCATTTTACGAATACCCTCAAAAGTTTCGCTGTGAGCATCAAAAATAGATAGCTGTACTTTTTGAGCGGCAATTTCTTTTACCTGGTCCTGCAGCTTGTTTTGAACGTTGCCGGCAGGTTGGTCTTCATGCTTTTTTTCCAGCACTTTTAGGATCTCATTGGCCCGGTCAATAAGGGCAGGGGGCATGCCCGCCATTTTCGCGACGTGAATACCAAAGCTATGGGTGCTGCCACCGGGGGCCAGTTTACGCAGGAAGATGACCTTGTTGTTTACCTCTTTATTGGTAATGTGATAATTCTTTATGCGGGGCAATTTGTTTTCCAGCTCATTGAGTTCATGATAATGGGTGGCAAACAGGGTTTTGGGCGTATGCGGACTTTGATGCAGGTATTCTGCAATGCTCCAGGCAATGGAAATACCGTCGTAGGTGCTGGTACCCCGGCCTATTTCATCGAGCAGGATCAAACTGCGGGAAGAAATGTTGTTGATGATACTGGCCGTTTCATTCATTTCCACCATGAAGGTACTTTCGCCGCCGCTTAAATTGTCGGAAGCGCCTACCCGGGTAAATATTTTATCGGTTAATGGAACGCGTGCCGATGTAGCGGGCACAAAACTGCCCATATGCGCCATCAAAGTTATCAGGGCGGTTTGGCGCAGGATGGCGCTTTTACCACTCATGTTTGGTCCGGTGAGAATGATCACCTGTTGCGAGGCTGGTTCCAGGAATACATCATTGGAAATATATGGTTCGCCAACAGGTAAATTGCGTTCTATAACAGGATGGCGGCTTTCTTTCAGATCAAGCACACCATCTTCATGTAATTCAGGTTTCTTGTAATTAAAATGCAGGGCATTATGCGCAAAACACAACAGACAGTCGAGTATGGCCATTACATTTCCATTCACCTGCATAGGTGCAATGTAGTCTTGTAACTCCAGTAACAGCTTTTCATAAATGTCCAGCTCAATGGCCAGGATCTTTTCTTCGGCCCCGGTTATCTTTTCCTCATATTCCTTTAACTCAGCGGTGATGTATCTTTCCGCATTGGCCAGGGTTTGCTTGCGCATCCATTCGGCCGGCACTTTGCTTTTGTGCGAGTTGGTCACTTCCAGGTAATAACCAAATACATTGTTGAACCCGATCTTCAAAGAAGATATGCCTGTTTTCTCCGATTCTTTTTGTTGTAACTGAACCAGGTATTCCTTACCGTTGGTGGCAATATTGCGCAGCTCATCCAATTCGGCGTGAATGCCGGGTTGAATGGCGCCGCCCTTGGCAACCAGGGCGGGTGGGTTGTCTATGATCTCTTTGGTGATCTTTTCTTCAATATAACGGCATCCGTTCAAAGAATCGGCCAGCCGTTTCAGGTATTCGCTTTCCGTATTGCTGCATATTTGTTTTATCTCTTCAATATGCCGCAAGCCGCGCGCTATTTGCAATACTTCGCGTGGATTGATCTTTTTCAGTGGGATCTTGCTCACCAACCGTTCTATATCGCCGCATTGTTTTATATGCTGGATCAGTTTATTGCGCAGGTCAACCTCTTTGATAAAGAACTCAACCAGGTCGAGCCGTTCGTTTATGCGATTGATGTCTTTTAAGGGTAACAATATCCAGCGTTTCAACAAACGGGCGCCCATAGGCGATACCGTATTGTCGAGCACCTTATGCAGGTTGTTCCCATCGCCATGGCCAGTGCTGATCAGTTCCAGGTTTCGGATGGTAAAGCGGTCCATCCACAGGTAATCGTCGCGGTCGATACGCTGGATGCTGGTGATATGTTGCAGGTTGGGGTGTTCGGTATCCTTCAGGTAATGAAGTACCGCACCGGCAGCCACAATGCCCAGCGGCAGTTCTTCTACCCCAAAACCTTTTAAAGAATGTGTATTAAAGTGTTTCAGCAGGCTTTCGGTAGCATAGGGACCGTCGAAGATCCAGCTTTCCATGGTATAGGTATAAAAGCGGGACCCAAATACTTCTTTGAAATGCTTTTGAAAACTGCGTTGAAAAATTACTTCAGCTGGTTTCAGCGTTTGTAATAGTTTGTCGATGTATTCTGAATTGCCTTCGGCCACAAAGAACTCCCCAGTTGAAATATCCAGGAAAGCAATACCGGCCTGGTCTTCGGTAAAATGAATACCGGCCAGAAAGTTGTTGCTGTTATGCTCCAGCATTTTATCGTTGGTGGCCACGCCGGGTGTCACCAGTTCAGTTACGCCGCGTTTCACAATGCCTTTTGCGGCTTTAGGATCTTCCAACTGATCGCAAATGGCCACACGATAACCAGCCCGCACCAGTTTATGCAGGTACGTGTCGAGGGCGTGGTGGGGAAACCCAGCCAGCTCGCTGCTGAAGGCCGCGCCATTATTTCTTTTGGTGAGGGTAATACCCAGCACCTGTGAGGCAATAACGGCGTCCTCGCCAAAAGTTTCATAAAAATCACCAACTCTAAATAACAATACAGCATCGGGGTATCGTTGTTTAATAGCCCGGTGTTGTTGCATCAAAGGAGTTTCTGTAGTAGCTTTTGACATGGTGGGCAAATATATAGGGTTTGGGAACGCATAAAAAAAGTACGGAATCTTATGTGGAGAAATTGGGGGCAAGTTGGTGAGTGAGTGGTGAGCTGTGAGTGGTGAGTGGGCTCGCTAATTTTCGAGGAGCTTGTCTGGTCGGCACCTCATTTCGCCGTTTGCCGATTGCCGTCTCCCGTTTGCCGATTGCCGTCTGCCGTTTGCCGTCTGCCGTCTGCCGTCTTCCGTTTGCCGTCTGCCGTTTGCCGTCTGCCGACTACTGCCGACTAGTCGTGAACCCTTTCACGTTTCACGTTTGACGTTTCACGACTTCCAACTACCTTTGCCGGCATGCGTAAGCTAAGTATGGACGAATTGAACCGCAAATCGGTTCATGAATTTAAAGAGGCCGAAAAAATGCCAGTAGTAGTGGTGTTGGATAATATCCGCAGCATGCACAATGTGGGCAGTGTATTCCGTACGGCCGATGCTTTTTTATTACGCGGTATCTATTTGTGCGGCTATACCCCTCAGCCACCGCACCGCGATATACATAAAACGGCCCTGGGCGCTACTGAAACCGTGGAATGGAAATATGCCGAAACAACTGTAGAGGCCGTACAACGGCTAAAAGAAGATGGTTACCAGGTATTTGCCATTGAACAGGTACAGGACAGCATCCCCCTGCACCAATTCGATATGAACCAACACAGTCCTGTGGCTGTTGTATTCGGCAATGAAGTAAGCGGGGTTGAGCAGGAAGTGATCAAATTGTGCGATGGCTGCATCGAAATTCCGCAGCTTGGTATGAAGCATTCCCTGAACATTTCTGTGGCCGCCGGTATTGTGTTGTGGGAACTGGTTAGGAGTAAGATAGGCAATGGGCAATAGGCAGAAGGCAGAAGGCAATAGGCCGTAGGCAATAGGCAATAGGCAGTAGGCAGTAGGCAGAAGGCAGAAGGCAGAAGGCAGAAGGCAGAAGGCAGAAGGCAGAAGGCAGAAGGCAGAAGGCAGAAGGCAATAGGCAGAAGGCAGAAGGCAATAGGCAGTAGGCAGTAGGCAGTAGGCAATAGGCAATAGGCAGTAGGCAGTAGGCAGTAGGCAGTAGGCAGTAGGCAGTAGGCAGTAGGCAGTAGGCAGTAGGCAGTAGGCAGTAGGCAGTAGGCAGTAGGCAGTAGGCAGTAGGCAGTAGGCAGTAGGCAGAGAATTTTTGGAGATGCAAGATAGGTATTAGTCTCAACATTCGTGAGTCATGTTTGCCGTTTGCCGTTTCACGTTTGCCGATTCATCCCGGCTAAGCCGGGACCTGTTTCAATCAATATTCACTATTGAAAATTCAATATTCAACATTAATACATGAGCACCGTTAAGAAATACCTGAGCCTGATAAAATTTTCGCATACCATTTTCGCCATGCCCTTTGCGCTGATCGGCTTTATGCTGGGCGTGTATGCCTTCTTCACCAACGGCATTGCCGATGCCCAACAATCGTTTGGAAAGGGTGGGGAAATAATACATACTGTTATCAGGTTCACCCCCAATTATACCCGGTTAGGCGTTTTATTAGGACTGGTTATCCTGTGTATGATCTTTGCGCGCAGCGCGGCTATGGCCTTCAACCGTTACCTCGACCGCGAGTTTGATGCACAAAACCCCCGCACCGCCATTCGCGAAATACCTGCCGGTATTTTAAAAGCAAACAATGTATTGTTGTTCACTTTTGTTTGTGCCGTGGCGTTTATGATCACTACCTGGTTCATCAACCGCATTTGTTTCCTGTTATCGCCGGTGGCTTTATTTGTGGTGTTGTTCTATAGCTATACCAAACGCTTTACCCCGCTTTGCCACCTCGTGTTGGGATTGGGTTTGTCATTGGCGCCTATTGGTGCTTACCTGGCGGTGACCGGTGCCTTTTCTTTGTTACCCATCCTGTTCTCCTTTACGGTGATCTTTTGGGTAAGCGGGTTCGATATCATTTATGCACTACAGGACGAAGAGTTCGATAAATCAAAACAATTACATTCTATCCCCGCCTGGTTGGGTAAAAAGAAGGGATTGCGGGTATCAGAACTGTTGCACGTTTTAAGCGCGGCTTGTGTTATCACTGCCGGTCTGTATGGACATTTTCACTGGTCATACTGGATAGGGGTGGCTGTTTTTGTGGGAATGCTGCTGTACCAGCATTCTATTGTAAAACCAACCGATCTGCGTCGCGTGAACCTGGCTTTTATGACTGCCAATGGTATCGCCAGTGTGGTGTTTGCCGTATTTGTGATCATTGACCTCGTTATTGCCTATAAAACATTGACAAATTAATGGCCCGCATACTTTCAATAGATTACGGCGGAAAACGCACCGGCCTGGCAGTTACCGATCCCTTGCAGATCATTGCCACGGGTTTAACAACGGTTGAAACACCTAAGCTGTTCCAGTTCCTGAAAGCCTATTTCGCCAAAGAACCCGTGGAACTGATCCTTATGGGCGAACCCAAAAACTGGGACGATTCCGATACGCACGCCACGCCGCTGGTTAAAAAAGCCGTGGAGCGGCTGAAAAAAGAATTCCCAACCATTCCCATTAAAATGTGGGATGAACGCTATACCTCTAAAATGGCCTCCCAGGCCATGATAGATATGGGGTTAAAGAAAAAACAACGTCAGAACAAAGCCCTGGTGGATGAGATCGCCGCTACTATCATGTTACAGGAGTATTTACGTAGTATTAGTTGATAATCAATGAGAAGTTGCAGGTGAACCGGCAATCGGCAATCCGCAATCGGCAATCAAAAGCCGGAAAACCGGTTACCGGAAACAGGATCGCTCAGGACTGGAAACCGGTAACATAACCTTATTTATCAGGATTTTGTGCATTACTGCCGACTGCCGATTGCCGATTCACGATTCTTCAAGTAACTTTGCCGACTGAATAATAAAACAACCGTTAAAGAATGATATTACCGATCGTAGCATATGGTGCTGATATTTTGAGGAGTAAGGGTAAAGAAATCACCCCCGACTATCCAAACCTGGCAAAATTGATTGAAGATATGTGGGAAACCATGTATGCCAGCAGTGGAGTAGGGTTGGCTGCCCCGCAGATCAATAAGGACATTCGCTTATTTATTATAGACAGTGCTCAGATCTTTGAGAACCAGGAAGAAGATGAAAAAGGGAAATACCCTGATGAACCAGGCGTAAAGCAGGTATTCATCAATGCCCAGATAAAAGCGCTCGATGGCGAAGAATGGGCCTATAATGAAGGATGTTTAAGCATTCCCCGGATAAGGGAAGATGTAATGCGCAATGAAAGCGTAACCCTTACCTATGTAGATGAGAATTTTGTGGCTCAGGAAAAAACATTCAATGGCCTTACCGCCCGTATTATTCTGCACGAATACGACCATATTGAAGGAAAATTATTTATCGATTACCTGAAGCCTTTTAAACGAAAACTGTTGCGTGGCAAACTGGATGATATTTCAAAAGGCAAGGTTCGGGCCGACTATAAAATGATTTTTCCTAAATAGTGTCCCCATGTTACGAGCCTGTTGGCGCGTTATTATTTGCCTGGTCATTTCCTGTCAGCTCAATGCCCAGGATACCCTGGTAAAAATTCAAAACAAAGCGGTTACCTTAAAAGAGGTGGTTGTTCGCAACAATCTGAACGTGGCTGCTTTTATTGAACGCATCAAGAACGATACTACTTTTTACAAAGCCTTTCGCAACCTGAAAGTGCTGGGGTACACTTCGTTGAATGATATTGCGATGTTCGATAAAAAAGAACAGGTAATAGCATCCCTTCACAGCCGTACGCACCAGGTGGTGAACCATGGTTGCCGGTTTACCCAGGTGTTGGAAGAACAAACCACGGGCGACATATACGACAAACATCATCAGTTCAACTATTATACAGCCGGCATGTATGCCGGTTTGTTTTTTGCGGTAGATACTGTTTGCGGGGAAACCAATATTGTAAAAGACGCAGCTTTTAGCACACAGGGCAAAAGCGGGCTGGCCAGACATAAGGAACAACTAAAAATGCTGTTCTTCAACCCCGGTAAGAAGATCCCTGGCATTCCCTTCATTGGTAATAAAGTAGCCTTGTTCGAGGATGACGTGGCCGCTCGTTATGATTTCACCATCGATATGGATGCCTTTAAAGGCGAAATGTGTTATGTGTTTACCTGCAAGCCGCGGGCTGATCTATCGGGAGGAGAAAAAGATAAAATTGTAGTGAACAACATGACCACCTGGTTCAATATAAATACCTGGGAAATTGTAGCCCGTAATTACGACCTCAGTTATGATGCCGGCGTGTATGATTTCGACGTTCGGATGGAAGTTGAAATGACAAAATTCGGCGACTACCTCGTTCCCAAAGTGCTACGCTATGATGGTAACTGGGATGTGGTGATGAAGAAAAGAGAGAAATCAGTTTTTACAGCGACTTTATTTGATTTTGGTAAATAAAGCAAAAGCCCATCCTGGTAACCAGCATGGGCTTTCGTTTTTGTATTTACTGATCAACTGGTAAACTCATTAACTGATCAACCTCCATCAACCTGTTAACGGATTAACTGGTCAACCGATCAACTAATATTCTTCGTCTTCGCATATCCTCTCCACTTCTCAAACAACTTCTGCATATCCTCAGGCATTTCACTATTGAATACCACTTCCTTGCGGGAACGGGGATGAATAAAACCAATAGTTTTTGCATGTAAGGCATGCCGTGGGCAAAGCGCGAAACAATTGTCGACAAATTGTTTGTACTTGGTGAAAACGGTCCCTTTTACGATCCGGTCGCCCCCATATAATTCATCATTGAATAAGGGATGGCCAATGTGTTTCATATGTACGCGGATCTGGTGGGTGCGGCCTGTTTCCAGTTCACATTGAACAATGGTCACATAACCCAGGCGTTCCAGTACTTTGTAATGGGTAACAGCATCCTTACCCACCTCGCCATCGGGGTAAGCATCGAATATTTTGCGGAAACGCTGGTGGCGGCCAATGTGCGCCCGAATGGTGCCTTCATCTTCAGCCACATCGCCCCACACCAGAGCTATATATTGGCGATGAATGGTGTGATCGAAGAATTCTTTCGCCAGACAGGTAACTGCTTTTTCAGTTTTAGCCAGCACCATTAAACCGCTGGTATTTTTATCAATCCGGTGGACCAGTCCAAAACGGGGCAGGTTATCGGCCGAAATATTGCTGTTCTGCTGTTGTAAATACCAGGCTACACCGTTGATAAGCGTACCACGGGGGTTGCCGCTTGCTGGGTGTACTACCAGCCCAACAGGTTTATTAATGATGAGGATGTCATCATCTTCAAACACGATATTTAAAGGCATTTGTTCCGGGATGATCTCTTCCCCGTGCATCTCCTTATCGGAGTATACAATAATTTCTTCGCCCGGCTTTATTTTGTGATTGGCCTGAACGGTTTTACCGTTTACCGTAACCCGGCCATTTTCAATGCTTTGCTGCACTTTGTTACGGGACGCGTTCTCAATACGGGCCACCAGGAATTTATCGAGCCGCATGGGTTCCTGGCCTTTATCAACCACTAAACTGAATCGTTCGTATAGTTCTTCCGCGCCTTCTACACCTTCTACATTCTCATCCTGTTCGTTGAAAACATTGCTATCCTTTATAGTCATGGGGTCTCACTGTTTCGGCAAAGGTAACAAACTAGGGGGAGTTGTATAAAGTAGTACATTTGTTTCTATATGGAAACCAGTAATAAACAGACCGTTCTTTTCCGGGACCTGGGAAATATGGAGTACCGGCACGCCTGGGACCTGCAGGAGCAGCTGTTAAAAGAGAATGTGGAGGTAAAGTCGGCAATCCGCAACCGGCAGTCGGCGATAGGTACCCTCGCGAACGGAGATGAGATTGAAAATGAGGGAGTTGTACTTGATACCAATCACTATTTGTTATTTGTAGAACACCCACCCGTATATACGCTGGGCAAAAGCGGCGATATAGGAAATGTGCTGATCAGTGAGGAAGAAAGGGCCGCCAGGGGGATCAGCTTTTATTATAGTAACCGGGGCGGCGATATTACCTTTCATGGTAAAGAACAACTGGTTGGCTATCCCATTCTTGATCTTGATAAATTCTATACCGATCTCGGCAGGTACCTGCGCAGCCTGGAAGAGGTGATCATTTTAACGATGGCCGAATATGGGCTGAAAGGCGAACGTTCGCCCGGCGAAACCGGCGTATGGCTGGATGCGGCCATTCCCGGCAAGGAACGGAAGATCTGCGCCATGGGCATTCGTTGCAGCCGCTGGATCACCATGCATGGGTTTGCCTTCAATATAAATACCGATCTCTCGTATTTCAATTATATCATTCCCTGTGGTATTCAGAATAAACAGGTTACTTCATTGGAGAAAGAGCTGGGACGAAAATTGGACCTGAACGAAGTGAAGGAGAAAGTAAAAAGGAATTTTGAGAAGGTGTTTGATGTAGAGTTGGTATAGTGAGTGGTGAGTTGTCAGTGGTGAGTGATGTCCTTTACTCAGCCTCACTACAAAATTCAAACATCACGATAGGCTAAAAATATGAGTGCCCTTATAGAAGAAAATTTTCTATAAGGGCACTATCTTTTATAAATGTTTTAAGGCTGAAACCAATCAGGAGGCCCAAATGTCGAGCTCCTACTCACCACTCACAACTGACAACTCACGTGCCTTTATTCCTTCGGTATAAAAAATCTATGTTTCTCCTTTAGCTTTCCATCCTCATACAATTCAAACTTATACCACCCCGATCGAAGGAAGTTCACCTTATCGATCAGTAGGGGCGATTCTTTTATTTCATCGATATCGAACTGGGGAATGCCCTGCATATCAAAGAATTTGATATTGTATTTATGCAAGCTTGCGGTAGGCAGGTTAATGGTTACGTTACCATCTTTTTCAGTATAAACGAATTTGGAAGGTTTGTATACTTCTTTGGGAACAAATGGTTTTAACACAATGGTATCTAATCCTACAAAAGCCATGGTGTCCTTTGTTTTGGTGACCATGGAGTCACGGAACTTCTTCAGGTCTTTTGCGTTGATGGTAGCAACCAGCGTATCGCGTTTTTTTACAAAGTAGAATTTTTCCGGTTCCGGCGGTTTCACCACCACCGGGGGCGGTGTGGTGGTAGTAGTGGTGGTAGTGGGTTGCAGTTTTTCTTTTATTTCCTCCGCCTGTTTTTCCGAAACACCTTCCGAAATGACCACCCGGCGGGCGTTCTCGGGCTGTTGTTTTTCAGCTACCTTAACGGTATCGAAAAAAGGCCTTTTTGATTGAGTGAACAGGAACTGACCATTGTTCTTAACCACGAATATGCGGTAAAACTGGTTCATATCCGGCGCTTTACTATCTACAAAACCGTTCTGTGGGACAGTAGGGTCGGCCATTGACATAATGGTAACAAAACCCTTAAGACTGTCTTTTGAACGTTGAATACTTATTTGAGTAACAATAGGATAGTTGTTCACCCAGCTGATGATAGCTTTTTTATTTCCCTTGGTTACAACAGAAAACTTAGGTAACGTATCCTGCGCCCAGCTATTGGTATATAAGGTACAAGTTAGTATTAGTAGTAAAGCTGCCAGTTTGCGCATGCGCCAATAATATTGAATTATACGGTGGTAAAGGATTTGGCGTCGCAAATATACTGGTTTTGCGACGGCGATATTTTATATTACAACTTACAGATATGTTAATGTTCCGGCTGGTAACGACCGGTTTCCCTGTAATCCGCCACTATGCACCAACAGCATTCGACTGCCAGGTTGAAAATAATTGTTTTGCACCAGATGCATAACGCCGAATAGCAATTTGCCAGTATATACAAAATCGGTTGGCAGCTCATGTTGCTGATAAATGTTATTCATAAAACGGACAAGTTCATCCGTTTTTCGGGCATAACCGCCAAAATGATAATCGTAAAAAATGGTGTATTGCTTTGGGTTGGCTGCATAGGGTTTTACAAAACTGTTCAAACTGTTGTTTTCGTCATCCGGTATTTTTAGACTGCAAATACCAATTACCTGTTGATGAGGCAAAGCGGCGTGCACTAAACCTGCAAGCATAGTGCCGGTGCCGGTGGCGCAGCATATATGTGAATAACTTTCTATTTGTGTGAGTGCTGCTATGTCAGCCGCGCCCAGTACACCCAGGAGGCTTTGTCCGCCTTGCGGAACAATGTAGTAATCGGGGTATTTTTCCTGAAGTACCGGAATTATGGCAGCTTCATTACTGTATTCGGCGCGGGAAATAAACTGTAATTGCATGGCATATTCCTGCACTTCCTGTAAGGTGGCCGAAAGGGTGAACGGTCGTTCGCCACGAATAATACCTATGCTGGCCAGGTTGTTCTGGGCACAGGCAAGGGCGGTTGCTACCAGGTGGTTCGACCAGGCCCCGCCAAAAGTGAGGATGCCTTTTTTGTTTTGTTGCAGCGCTTCCTGGAGATGATATTTCAATTTGAACCATTTGTTCCCCGAAATGACCGGATGTATCAGATCGAGTCGCAATATATCCATGGCAGCATTTTTTCTATGTAGCAAATCGTCGTTAACTGGCTGTACTACTGCTTTTTTTATGTCAACAGGTTGTGCTATTACTTTATTTACCGACATAGTTTTCATCACATATTTTTATATTTTCGTGCTCAATTTTTAAAAATACAATAATGGAACCAACTCTTTTGATTTTAGCCGCAGGCATGGCTTCCCGCTACGGTAGTATGAAACAGATCCAATCATTCGGACCCGGTGGTGAAACGATCATGGATTACTCTATTTATGATGCTATACGCGCTGGATTTAAAAAAGTGGTGTTTATTATCCGCAAGGAATTTGCTGACGATTTTAAAGCCATAGTAGAACCCCCATTAAAAGGGAAAATAGCTATCGATTATGTATACCAGGACCTGAAATCATTTACAGATGGTTACCAGGTGCCTGCCGACCGCACCAAACCCTGGGGAACTGCACATGCGGTACTGTGCGCTAAAGATGCCATCAATGAACCATTTGCGGTGATCAATGCCGATGATTTTTATGGTCGCGATGCATTTGAAAAGGCGTATAAATTTCTTACCAAAGATGTAAATGACAACACCTATTCTATAATCGGCTATGAGTTGCTGAAAACATTAAGCGACAATGGTACCGTTAACCGCGGAGTTTGCCGGGCCAATGCCAATGGCGACCTGGTAGCCATTGCCGAACGTATAAACATTGCAAAGAAAGATGGTAAAATTCTCGTTGACGATGACCAGGAACCCAAAGAACTGCCCATGGATTCTCAGGTGTCAATGAACTTCTGGTGTTTTTCACCTTCCATCTTCCCTTACTCTGAAAAACTGTTCAATGAGTTTCTGAATGAAAAAGGAAACCTGACCAACCTAAAATCAGAGTTCTTTATTCCCATTGTGGGCGATAAATTCATCAACGTTAACAAGGGTACAATAAAAGTGATCCCTACATCTGCCCAATGGTTTGGCGTAACTTATAAAGAAGATGCCCCTGAAGTAAAAGCCAATTTGGAGCAATTAGTGGCTGCAGGTGAATATCCGGCATCATTGTGGAAGTAAGTATGTAAGTGGATGGGTTGACCAGTTAACATCAACAGGTTAACCCATCGACTACTAAATAGAAGTCCCACCATAAAAGAAAAAGCCTCCCGATATTTCGAGAGGCTTTTCCTTTATATATTTCAGCTTTCAGGCTGTATTTGCATGCAGCTTGAGGCTTATAGCTCTTAGTAACATTTCACCATAAATACGCCTTCTTCAATGCGCTTGATCTGTTGTACGCGGTCGAGGTTTTTGATAGAAGAGTTCATGGTTAAACGGATATTCTGGAAGGCGGTATCCTTTTTAACTTCTTCCAGGCTGCGGAAGATGTTCTTAAAGGAAACGGCAAAAACAACGCCTACCGCCTGTGTTTGACGGGCAGTGATAACACCCACCACTTCACCATTCTTATTGAATACAGGGCCACCAGAGTTACCCGGGTTAGCAGATACACCCAGCTGGAATGATAAGGTGTCGCCATTATAACCGGTTTTGGCACTCATGTAACCTTCGTTGTACACAATTTCTTCGCGGGGGAAACCCAGAATGAATAAAGGTTCGCCCAGATCTGTACCGCTTTTGCGGATCCCATAGGGCAGGGGACCTATACTTCTGAAATCGTCGTCCTGGATCTTCAGAATAGCTACATCAGTTTCTTTATTGGTATATATAATACGTGTCCTGAATTCCTGTCCTTTGCTGTTTTGGACTACCACACTGGTTGCACCATTCACCACGTGTTCATCGGTTACAATGTATCCCTTGCCATCTATCAGAAAGCCGGTGCCACCAAAACGTACGGGGGTATTTTCAGGCGCTTTGGTAATGCGCTCCTGTACCTTGGTAATGACTTCGTTGGCTTTTTTCGTTATTTCCGATTTGTAATCGTTTCTTAACCTTTGAAGATCATTGGCGGTTTTCTTTTGGGTGTAATAAGAGGCCATGCTGGCGATAAGAAGGGTAGTGATACCAGCGATTGAGGCGGCCACAGCCATAACCCTTTTGTATTTGCGAAACAATTGAATAACAGTAGCTTTGGGAGCTTCCTCGGTTATTGCGCCCGTCTCGAGCAATTGATTATGAACGTCGTTCAGGGTAGATTTAAAAGACTTCCATTCGCTAAACTGGTCAATCTGTTGTAAAAACATAGTGTGTTCCACTACTTTTTCATCCACTTCCGGATTACTTTTTCGCAGTTGCTCAAAGGAAGCCATTTCTTCCGGTGACATTTCGCCCCGAAGAAACCGTTCAATAGCATCTAATAATTGTACATCTTGCATCACACGTCGTTGTTTTTAAATTCGGCAAAGAATAATTTCCGAAGCCTCATCAGACATTTGTATTTCTGATTTTTGGCGTTATCAGCGTTTGTATATCCAAAATGGCCGGCAATATCTGTCATGCTTCTCTTCTGCAAATAAAAAGCCTCTATTAAGCTTTTGCAGGGTTCGCCCAGATGCAGCAATGCTTTTTCCATCATCAGGAATTCTGTATTACGCTGACCGTGGCTGTCTATTTCTTCTTCCACCGGTACCGTGTCCTCAAGTCCTATCACATTGGGAAGATACTTCTGTTGTTGTTGCAGTTTTTTCAGCCATAACCGCCGGCTAACCGAATAAACATAGGTTTTAAGCTGGGCGGTTAATTCGAAAGAGCCGGTTTTGGCCTTCTCATACAACACAATTACAGTTTCCTGGAATATATCCCGTGCATCGTCGGCAGTTCCATTGTTGTTGATTATCAACGCTTGAACCATATTATAATAAAGCTTATATATGGTCTCAACGGAATTCCGGTCGTTCAGTGCCAATCCTTTTAACAGTGCTTTTTCGTCGGTTGAATCTATTTTCACGCTTTGTAACCATTAATTAATACTCAATTTAAGGAGAAGTAACCCAACCAGTTCGTAAAATTCAGGCCCATTCTCGTAAAATTGGGGTTGAAAATCAACCCGGCCGGAAAGATTGAACTTTTTTCAGAAAAAAATAAAAAATTCCTGGGTTACGGGGTTACCTTTCTTCGTTTACTGTATTAAACTACATAAATCATTTGTTAACAAACAAAAAACGGTACAATGAAAAAACTGTTGTTAGTATTAGCTATTGGTTCTTTATTCGCTGTAGCATGTAATGATGGCGGAAGCGCAGACACTGAGTCTAAAACAGATACTGCTGCTGCAGCTACAACTGTAGATACTACAGCTGCTCAAGCTCCTGCTGATACTACTGCTCCTGCACCTGCAGTTGACACTACTAAAAAAGTAGACACTTTAAAGAAGAAATAAGTTTTTTTTCATATGGCAAGCAATCGTTAGAGGCCGTCCTGATCCCAGGATGGCCCTTTTCAGCAAGCCATAAGAAATTGACCCTCCCGATAATATCGGGAGGGTTTTTTTATGCCCGGCCGGGAAGGGCAGGTGACTGGCAAACTGTAAAGTTCCCCGCTGTTTTTACCCTCACAAGTGTAAAGTATCTAAAGCTCCGGCCGGCTATTGGTATAGTTGCTTCCCGATTTATTCTCCTTCGGTCTATTTTAGGACGAAACAAGAAGCTGCTTGAATGGGGCCAACCTGTAGGGGAGTTGCCTGATAGTTGTCTAATAGTGGTCAGGAAGTTGTCTGGGAATGGTCATACGGACTAGAGTCCTTAGAGCATATCCAGAGCACCCGTAGAGAATACCCAGGCAAGTAAACTACTATTCTGCTGCAATTTCGCTACCAGTAAGCTATCATTCCGGTTATAGGACTTATTTTTTGGGGATAATCTTCGATATGTCCGATGTGTTATAATACAATTTGTTCGGGACTTGTCCGGGTCCCTCTAAGGGAAACAAGGTGTTTTTGTCGGGATATGCCGAAGAAAAGCAAAACAAGACCTAAGGCAGCCTAAGCGCAAACCCGAAGGTGAGTGGACATTGGGGATTGTGAGTGGGGAGTGATTTGCGAATTTTCAGAACTCATAAAAATTAGCGAGGCCTTTCAACCTTCAAGATTCACCTTGCTCTTTATCTGGTCTACTGGTAAACTGGTCAACCTGCCTCCACCTGATGGTACCTTGATAGCACCTCAATTCCTTCTTGTTGGGTCCTCATTGCTACCTCGGCGCCCGAGGGCCCAAAGAGAAGGTTTCGGGGAGGAAAAGCGAAGGAATAGAAAAACCATCCCCGGTTTTGAACATCTGTCCCTCCATTTTCCCCGGACCGTCACACAAAAAATAAAATTCCGAGGAGAGAAATTACCAAGCGTCCCGCCGGTTTCCGGTAAGTCATCACAACAGTTTTCGAAGCCCGTCACAGGATGGGTCCAATCGGGAAACTGCTCAGCAGTCCATAGGTAAGGCACCCTTCGATAGTTTACTGCGAGCAACTATCGGCAAATGGGGTAGTAGAGGTCCTATTCCTGCAATATTTTCAAAAAGGATGAAGAAATATTTTGTCAAATGAAAAATACGGCTACCTTTGCACCCCCAAACGAAAACGGGGCAGTGAAAAAGCAGCAGAGATTTAGAAAGATAGCAAGTAAGAATCACTGAAAATCAGCTCTTAGAAAGGAAAAAAGAAAAAGAAAAAAGTGAGAAAAGATTTGGTGAAATGAGAGAAACGCTTACCTTTGCACCCCCAACGAAAACGGGACAGTGAAAAAGGAAAGAAGAGAAAAAGAGGACAAGATGAATCACTGAAAATCAGCTCTTAGAAAGGAAAAAAGAAAAAGAAAAAAGTGAGAAAAGATTTGGTGAAATGACAGAAACACTTACCTTTGCAACCCCAATCGAAAAGAAGGGAAGCGAGGAAAGAAAGAGAGGAAGAAAGGAAGAGAATAAGAGCAAGTTAATGAAGTTAGAAATAAGATGAGTGAGAAGGGAAAGAGGTAAAGAAACCATGATATTATAAAGATCTTTGAAAGTTTGGAAGCAACAGCACTTGAATAATTTCAAGTAAATTA
>NZ_JAGHKO010000019.1 GCF_017742245.1 Niastella soli | reverse complement strand
TCTTCATCTACTATATAGATACGAACATTATCCAGCGGACGGCCGATGCGCACAATTCCATTTTCTCCTATCGGATCTGATGTCAATACCGCCGATACCGTATTCTCGGTAGGGCCATAGGCATTGATCACCCTGATGCCCTGTTGCTGCAATTCCAGCGTTACGCTTTTATTTAATGCTTCACCCGCTGAGATGATCGTTTGTATTGTGCCCAGCCGGTCTTTCATGGCAGCCTGGTACGAAGGCGGCAGGGTAATTAAGGCTACCTGGTATTGTTGAAGCATGTCACTTAAGGCCTCGCTGTTCAAGAGCAGTGCTGCCTCGCTTAGTATCAGATGTCCACCATGACAAAGCGTGCAGAAGATCTCATGACAGGAAGCGTCAAAACCAAAGGAAGCAAACTGAAATACGGCCATGCCAGCCAGCAGGTTGAGCGGGGCCTGCTGGTTATAAACGAGATTGCTTACACTACGGTGCTCTATCATTACCCCTTTGGGCCGGCCGGTGGACCCGGATGTAAAGATCACATACGCGAGTTGTGTGGCCTCAATTACCACACCGGTAGCAGCAACCGGCCAGGCATTCAGGGCGTTGCTGTCACCATCCAGTTCTATCACCTGTAGGCTAACATCACTCACGGTCAGCAGCTCTTTACGGGCACGGCTGCTGACGGCTATTGAAGGTTGGATATCATTTATTATTTGTTGGATCCTTCCCGGGGGATATGTGGTGTCTACGGGCACATAGGCCCCGCCACTTTTGAGGATGCCCAGCAGACCCACGATCATCTCAATTCCGCGGTCAACACAAATGGGTACGAGTGTTTCTTTTTGTACCCCCCTGGCTACGAGGCAATGTGCCAGGCGGTTGCTGCGCTCATCCAGCTCGCGGTAACTCACCTGGCGGCCATTGAACGACAAAGCGGTTGCACCCGGTCTTTCCAGTACCTGGTCCCGGAACAGGTCCAGCACGGTCCTTTCAAGGGGATAATGGACCGCTTTACCCTGGAAGCTTTGTAACAGTTGCTGGTCGGGACCATTGCTGATAGAAAGATCACCAATGACAACGGCCAAATTGTTTATACTGGTTTCAATAATATATTCGAGGTGTCTGCACACTTCATGTGCAGATACCAGCAAACCCGGTCTGGAAACTACCATCAGAACAATTTCCTGCTGATTCATGACCATGTCGAATTGCAGCAATGGACCGGTAGAAAGCTTTTCCATTTTCTGCTGGAAGCGGCTGCAAGAGATGAGCGTGTGACAGCTCTCTTGTACCTCGCCGAGCCCAAGCGCAGCATATACATCCCTGAGCGGATAATGCTGGTGTTCAAT
This sequence comes from Niastella soli, assembly GCF_017742245.1. GTDB lineage: Bacteria > Bacteroidota > Bacteroidia > Chitinophagales > Chitinophagaceae > Niastella > Niastella soli. The sequence continues at coordinate 2,834 of NZ_JAGHKO010000019.1, read as the reverse complement.
GGTGCTTAAAATGTCTTTCTTAACCCGTACCAAAATATCCCTGAACCTGTCTTGCTTGTCAATACTGATCACAAGCGGCAACAGACTATTGTATTCATAAGCATGCGGGGCCAGTTCTTCATTGAACAATGGTACAGCCACCTCCACGTATTGGCTGCGTGTATATTTATGGATGAGCACAAAATAAGCGGCAATGATATACATGTAAACCGACAGCTCATTGCCCTTGCATACCGTCATCAATTGCTGGTATACCTGGGTTTTGAACCTAAACGATAAGGTCTGTTCACTTCCGTTTATTCTGTTGCGGTCAAACAGCAATGCAGGTGTTTCACCCGTAAAGGCCTGCAAATACTGCATCCAATACTTTTTACTATTGATAAATGCATTGCTTGACAGCAAAAACTGTTCATCTACGGAATTGCTTTTCATAATATGAGCTTTAGAAAAACCGTCTTTATGTTAGAAGAAAAGAGCGCGTACCGGCCATTGTGTTTACACTGAAGCAGGCGATCCAAAATCGAAGAGATCGTCCTGTACCTCAAATAAGGTGCTGGTCAGTGTGGGTGCGCTGGTAGTAAAATCGAGGTCCTTTAATTTTATAATCTCTGGCTTTGTTATTTGCATCAACACCTGCTCAAAATGCTGTATGATGCTTTTTATATGGGTTGCATCGAGCAGATCGGTATTATACTTGAACTGAATACTTAGACCGGCATCCGACAAGACTGTCAGACTTAAAGGATAATTATCGTGTTCATGCATGCGCAGGTCACTCACTTTTAGCGTATGCTGATTTGTAAGATCAGGATTGACCGGGAAATTCTGGAAAGTGAGGGTGCTGTCGAAGAGCTCTCCCTTAACCGGCGTCCATGACCTGATCTCGTTTAGTGCACTGTATTCATAATCCCGGCTTTCCAATTGTTCCTGCTGTAAGCTATGCAGCCATGGGACCAGTTCCTCCTCTTCATTCCAGTGCGAGCGCAACGGTATCATATTGATATACATGCCTACCCGGTCATCTATATGGTTCAGTTGTGCAGGGCGGCCTGATACTACTATGCCATAAGCAATGGTGTCTTTTCTGGTATACCGATGTAGCAGGTAGGCCCAAACTCCCTGCATCAGGGTATTCATTGTTAAGCGTTCCTTCCTGATAAATTCGGTGATCCGTTCGGTGGTGTCCTTACCAACAGTAAGCATGTCACGTGCATAGGAGCCCAATCCTTTATTTCTTTCTGCTGCCGCTTCAAAAAAAGGCAACAGGGTTTCCCGTTCCACACCATGCAGGTAAGTTCGCCAGTAAACCTCTTCTTCAAACCGGTCCTTGCCCGCGATATACCTGATATAATCTTCATACCGATCTTCCTGTGGTATTGCAGGAGACTGACCTTGTAGCAGACTTTCGTATGCTGCCATGAATTCTTTCATGACCACTGAGACCGACCAGCCGTCGAGCAGAATATGATGGAAGGTCCAGATCATATGCCAGGTGTTATCAGCTAACTGTAACAAACTGATGCGCATGGGAACACCTTCCTTGAAAGAGAATCCGCGACGGCGGTCCTGTTGTTCGTATTCATCCACCAGCTGCCATTGTTCCTGTTCGCTGCTGTTACGGAAATCTACTGTTGTTATAGATAGTTGTACATCCTGAAACACCGCCTGCACTGGAACAGTAAAGGCATCGTAATAATAACAGCTTCTTAAAATGCTATGGCGTCGGCAGATCTGCTGCCAGGTTTTATCAAAGATCTCCCTGTTTACTTTCTGTAATATACAGGTCAGCTGATTTACATAAATGCCTTCCTGTGCTGCATATAGTGAATGGAATAACATGCCCTTTTGTAAACCACTGAGCGGGTACAGGGCTTCTATTTGCCGTTTTCTTGGAAGCCCATTCTCTTCCTCTTGCATAAAGCGGCGTAATTCAGTATAACTGACGCCGGATTGTATATAATGGTCCCATGGTGTTGTGATCGTTTCTTCTGCAGGCACCGATGCGCAATGATCAACCAGGTATTGCAGATCATCTATGAAAGACTGTGCCAGTTGCTGTACGGTTGAATCTTCGTAATGCAGCTGGCTGTAACTCCATTGTATGTGCAGTTCTCCCTGGTAGATCATGCTGTTGATCACTATTGGGGGAGTAATGATGTTCTCGTCACTGGCTGAACTGCCATGTGCCTCACTGGCACTGCTGAACCAGTTGCTGCTGCGGGTGATGTTATCTAGCTGACCAAGGTAGTTGAAGGCTACCTGCCAGTTGTCAGCTGCCTGTAATGCAGCGGTCTTATTGAGGTATTTGAGTACGCCATATCCAATTCCTTTATCGGGTACCTGGCGCAGCTGCTCCTTGATGCTCATCAGCCATTCGGATGCCTCGTCCTGAGCTGGTGCCTGTAGTAATAATGGATGCAGGGTGGTAAACCAGCCGGTGGTGCGGCTGAGGTCTGTTTTATCATTGATGACTTCTCTGCCATGGCCTTCCATGCCTATCAATATTTGCTGTTGCTTCGACCATTTTGACAAGGTCCTGGTAAGGGCGCTGAGCAACACGTCATTGATCTCTGTTCGATAAACCCGTGGTACTGTCTGTAGCAATTGACGGGTATGCTGTTCATCGAGTGCTATGCCATAGCTGCGGATATCTTTTTTTCGGATGATGCCGCTGTGTGGTTTATCTACTGGTAATAAGCTGCTGATATTCCTGGTTGCTTCCCAGTAGGGTTGTTGTGATAATAACCGGCGGCTTTTGCCGTATTGGTGTAGCGCCTCATACCATTGACGGTAGGAGCTGCTTTTGGGTCCAATAGCTAATTGTTTGCCATCCC
>NZ_JAGHKO010000018.1 GCF_017742245.1 Niastella soli | reverse complement strand
TCTTCATCTACTATATAGATACGAACATTATCCAGCGGACGGCCGATGCGCACAATTCCATCTTCTCCTATCGGATCTGGTGTCAATACCGCCGATACCGTATTCTCGGTAGGGCCATAGGCATTGATCACCCTGATGCCCTGTTGCTGCAATTCCAGCGTTACGCTTTTATTTAATGCTTCACCCGCTGAGATGATCGTTTGTATTGTGCCCAGCCGGTCTTTCATGGCAGCCTGGTACGAGGGCGGCAGGGTAATTAAGGCTACCTGGTATTGTTGAAGCATGTCACTTAAGGCCTCGCTGTTCAAGAGCAGTGCTGCCTCGCTTAGTATCAGATGTCCACCATGACAAAGCGTGCAGAAGATCTCATGACAGGAAGCGTCAAAACCAAAGGAAGCAAACTGAAATACGGCCATGCCAGCCTGCAGGTTGAGCGGGGCCTGCTGGTTATAAACGAGATTGCTTACACTACGGTGCTCTATCATTACTCCTTTGGGCCGGCCGGTGGACCCGGATGTAAAGATCACATACGCGAGTTGTGTGGCCTCAATTACCACACCGGTAGCAGCAACCGGCCAGGCATTCAGGGCGTTGCTGTCACCATCCAGTTCTATCACCTGTAGGCTAACATCACTCACGGTCAGCAGCTCTTTACGGGCACGGCTGCTGACGGCTATTGAAGGTTGGATATCATTTATTATTTGTTGGATCCTTCCAGGGGGATATGTGGTGTCTACGGGCACATAGGCCCCGCCACTTTTGAGGATGCCCAGCAGACCCACGATCATCTCAATTCCGCGGTCAACACAAATGGGTACGAGTGTTTCTTTTTGCACCCCCCTGGCTACGAGGCAATGTGCCAGGCGGTTGCTGCGCTCATCCAGCTCGCGGTAACTCACCTGGCGGCCATTGAACGACAAAGCGGTTGCACCCGGTCTTTCCAGTACCTGGTCCCGGAACAGGTCCAGCACGGTCCTTTCAAGGGGATAATGGACCGCTTTACCCTGGAAGCTTTGTATCAATTGTTGGTCCTGCTCGGCACATATGATTTTCAAATGGTCTATAGACAGTGTTATATCATGCGCCACAGCCTGTAACATATTCTCATAATGCTGCAGCATGCGCAGGATCGTTTCCTGCCGGTACAATTCTGCATTATAGGTGATGGTAAAATATAGTCCCTGTGCGGACTCCCATATATCTATACTAAAGTCGACCGTTGTAGTCTGTTGAGTAAACCCTTCGGGTATAAGCTGTACATCTCCCAGGTCGAAGCTACCTGCTTCGGGTATGTTTTGCAGGGCAAATTTTACCTGGAAAACAGGGTTGCGGCCGGGATCACGCGGAACATTCAATGCTTCCACTATCTTTTCAAAAGAAAGATCCTGGTGTGCATAGGCTTTCAATGTGGTATCCTTTACCTGCTGTAATAAGGAGCGGAAGGAATCGCTGCCCGCTATTTGAGTGCGCAATACAATTGTATTAATAAAGAAGCCGATCAGCCCTTCTATCTCCTGATGATCACGGCCGGCTACGGGTGTTCCAACGCATAGATCGTTTTGGCGGCTGTACCGATATAACAGTACGTTGAATACGCTTAGCAGGGTCATGAACAGGGTCACGCCTTCCCGGTTCGACAAAGCCGACAAAGCATCCAGCAACGCTTTCGGCACCTGATGCGAGGCAACGGCACCCGGAGCATCAGCTCTGCGTGGATTGTCAAAATCTACGGGCAACTCAAGCGGCACGATCCCATTCAATTGTGCTTGCCAGTAGGCAAGTCGCTGCGAGTGGAATTCGCCAGACAGGTACTGCCGCTGCCAAAGGGCATAATCTGCATATTGAAGCGACAGAACTGGCAGCGTGGCAGGTCTGTTCTCAAGCCGGCTGCGGTAGAGCTCTGTAAGCTCTTTCACCATGATGGCAATAGACCAGCCATCAAAGGCAATGTGATGGATAACGGCTATCAGCACATGTTCTTCTGCATTGATACGTACAAGCGTTGCCCGAAGCATATGATCAGCAGACAGATCAAAAGGTCTGAGTACCTGCCCGGCTATAAATGCCTGCTGAGCAGCTGGGGTTCCTGAAAGAATGGAAGTATCCTGTATATATTGTAATCGCCAGGTATCTGCAGGAAGTATTTCCTGGTAACCCACGCCATCGTGTTCACGGATGATTGTCCTGAGCACTTCATGACGGTTGATGATATCGTTGAATGCCTGTTCAAGCGCGGCTACCTGTAACTGGCCTTTCAACCGGAATACCCAGTGCATATGGTATTGCGCGCTGCCTTCGAGGCGGTGTATGAACCACAGCCTTTCCTGCGAAAAAGATAAAGGCACCCGTTGTGGCCGTGTGACCTGTTCAATGGGTGGAATGGCGGAGGCAATTGTATGTGCATCCAGGCGGGCAGCGAGACCTGCAATAGTGGGATGGTCAAAAATTTCGCGGATAGCGATTTCCCTGTTCCATTGTTTGCGCACCGCCGATATAACCCGGATCGCCATAAGAGAGTGGCCTCCCAACTCGAAAAAATTATCGTGCATGCCTACCTGCGGAATATCGAGCAGGTCCTGCCAGATAGCGGCCAGCAATTGTTCTGTTTCATTCCGGGGCGCAACATACTCGCTGGTTAAAGCCCCGGTCATATCCATTTCTGCCAACAGTTTGCGATCGATCTTACCATTGGGATTAAGCGGGATGCTTTTGAGCCTAACCAGCAGAGAAGGCACCATATAATCGGGCAATGCAATTCGCATGAAAGAAAAGACCTCATCGTTGTTCATTCCTTCGCCAGCTACTATAAATGCGACCAGCTGTTTATTGCCCTGGTTGCTCTGCAGCACCATGGTCACAGCTTGCTGAACATGGGGCGCCTGCCGCAACACGTTTTCGATCTCAGACAGTTCTACCCGGTAGCCACGCAGTTTTACCTGCTCGTCGTGCCGGCCCAGAAACAGGATATCGCCGTTCGCTGTCCACCGGGCTCGGTCACCGGTCCTGTACCAACAGTCATTACCATCCAAAGCGACAAACTTTTCACCGGTCAACTCCGGTTTATTGATATAGCCCAGGGAAACACCGTCCCCGCCTATATATAATTCACCCGGCACTCCTACCGGCACCAACCCGCCCAATGCATCCAGGATCCTGGCTTTTGTATTCGAAAGCGGTTTGCCGATCGGAATAAACGTATTTTCTTCCAGTTCGTCGATGCTGTAGGAGGTGGCATAGGTGGTGGTTTCTGTAGGTCCGTATACGTGTACAATATGGCCGGGGCCTAATACTTTCAATGCCCTTGCTACATGTTTGAACGATACCATTTCACCGCCAAATAACAATTTGCGAACTCCGCTAAAAGAATCAATACCGTTATCTACAAAAGCGTTGAATAAAGCGGTAGTAACAAAAACAACAGTTATCTGGTTATCACGAATGAAGCGGCTTAGGAAAACAGCATTGGCGGCGCTCCCCTCCCCGATCATATACAATGCGGCACCACTTAACAGAGTGGCATATATTTCATAGGTGCATCCATCGAAGGCATAATTAGACCATTGGAGCACCTTGTCATCGGCGGTAACCCTGATAGGTCCCTGGTCATATACGAGTTTAATGATATTCTGTTGGTTCACCAGAATGCCTTTAGGAGTACCTGATGTACCAGATGTATACATGATGTAGGCTGGATCAATAACAGAGGTGGCTATACCAGGTGCATGCGCTGGAAAGTTGTAGGAGTCGGTCATGTCAATTGCTGGATAGGCCATGAGCCCTGAACGGGTTAACAGGTTATCACCGGTATGAAGAATACAGGCGACATTCGAGTCTTCCACAATATATTGTAACCGTTGTGCGGGATATTCTATATTAAGGGGAACATATACACCACCGATCTTTAAAATGCCCAGCATACCAGTGATCATATCCATACTACGCAGGGATAGCAACGCGATCCGGCTTCCCTTACTGTATCCCAGTGCGAGCAGACAATTGGCAAGGCGGTTACTTTGTTCGTGTAGTTCCTGGTACGACAGGCGCCTGTCGTCAAGAACAATTGCCACATTATCGGGTGATTGTTGAACCTGCGCCTGGAACAGTTCGATGATAGTTTGGTGACGTGGGTAATCTGCCGCCATGCCTGCGAATTCTTCGAACAGCTGGTGTTTTTCTTTTTGCGATAGTATGGGAAGTTGTCCGATCGTTGTACTTATATCCGTTACTACACCCAATAACAGCTGCTCAAAATGTTCCAGAAAACGGTCCATCGTTTCCTGCCGGTACAGATCGGCATTGTATACGAGGTTACAGAACAATCCTTCTGCTGTATCCCGTATATCGAGTGTCATTTCAAATTCTGATGTGGCATGACCGGTGTTCATGCCCTGCAGCGACAATTCGCCCAGTGATAACAGACCCGATTCGGGTGCGTTCTCGAGCACCAGTGCCACCTGGAAAATGGGATTGCGGCTCCTGTCCCTTTCCACGCCCAGTTTATCAACAATTTTTTCAAACGGTACGTCCTGATGTTCATAAGCATCGAGCACTGTTGCGCGTACCTGTTGCAGCAGGCTGCGGAAAGATGGTTCGCCGTTAAGATCGCTACGGAAAGCGAGGATGTTTACAAAGAAACCTATCAACCCTTCCACCTGTTGCTGATGACGTCCTGCAATGGAACTGCCTACACAGATATCGGTTTGCCCGCTGTAGCGGTGCAGTAATACCTTGAAGGCGGCTAGCAGGGTCATGAAAAGGGTGACACCTTCCTGTCTGGAAAGATTAATTAAACCATCCTGTATTTGTTTATTGATGCGTCTGCTTACTACAGCGCCCCGGATGCTTTGTTCCTTTGGCCTTTCGTAGTCAGTGGGCAGCTCCAGCGGTGTAACGCCCTGTAGCTGTTGTTTCCAGTATTGTAGTTTGTTGGTTAATACGTCTCCTGCCAGGTGCTTTCTTTGCCAGATGGCGTAATCGGCGTATTGAACAGGTAGTGCGGGAAGCTCGGCATCCTTGTTCTGCACTTTACAGCTGTAAAGCTCGCTCAGCTCTTTTACCAGGATCGAGATCGACCAGCCATCGAAGGCAATGTGATGGACGACGGCTATGAGGATATGGCTGGTTGGGGTGCACCTGATCAGTGTTACCCGCAGCATATGATCGGCCGACAGATCGAACGGGTGCAGCATCTGCTGGTGAATATATTCCTCCAACGTAGTGCCCGATGACAGGATCGATGCTTCTGTAGTACGTTCCATCGTCCAGTCATTGCCAGGCTGCACCTGCTGATAACCGATACCCTCCTGTTCATAGATCACCGTGCGCAGTATTTCGTGTCGTTGTATAATATCGCGGAAACCCGATTCAAGTGCCGCCTCATCGAGGTGGCCTTCCAGCCGGAAGACCCATGGCATATGGTATTGCTGACTGTTCTTTAGCCTGTCGATAAACCAGAGCCGTTCCTGTGAGAAGGATAAAGGGATCTGGTCAGGCCGTTTGGCGGGCTGGATGGCAGCCTGCAGTTGTCGGTCTTTTTGTTGATCGATCCGGTTGCAAAGAGCGGCGATGGTAGGATGGTCGAAGATGTCACGGATAGCAATTTCGCATTGCAGTTCCTTGCGCATCGCCGATATTACCCGGATGGCCAGTAACGAGTGCCCACCCAGTTCAAAAAAATTATCTTCCACGCCCACCTGCTCTACATCCAGCAACTGTTGCCAGATGGCCGCCAGTGTTTTTTCTGTATCGTTGCGCGGCGCTATATAACGACTGGTAATAGCCGTATCGATTGCAAAGGAAGCCAGTTGTTTGCGGTCTACCTTGCCGTTTGAGGTCAGTGGCAGGTGCTCGATGGGGATCAGCAGCGAGGGTACCATATAGGCCGGCAGACTCTTTTGCAGGTGTTGCAGTACTGCCTGCGGGTCGACTGAAGTCGCTGCCACGATGTAAGCGATCAGTTGTTTATTTTGCTTGTCATCTTCGCGTACCACTACTGCTGCCTGTTGAATGCCTTCGTATTGTTGCAGCCCCGATTCTATCTCACCAGGTTCCACCCGGTAGCCTCTGATCTTTACCTGTTCATCTGTTCTGCCTAAAAACTCAAGCGTGCCATCAGGCAGCCAGCGTGCCCTATCGCCTGTGCGGTATAAGCGGGCACCGGGTTCATTATTGAAGGGGTCTGCTACAAATTTCTGTGTTGTCAGTTCTGCCCGGTTGCGATAACCCCGGGCCAGCCCGGTCCCGCCTACATACAGCTCACCCACTACGCCAATGGCACAGAGCTGCAGTTGTTCATCGAGGACCCAGGCGCTGCGGTAAGGCAGTGGCCGCCCAATTGGAATGGAGGCGCAGCCTGCCGTATTATTTATGGTATAGGTTAAAGAGAAGGTGGTGTTTTCCGTAGGGCCATAGCCGTTCACGAGCTGGAGTGATGGATATGCTGATTGCAAACGCTGCACATGTCGCACGGAGAGCTTATCGCCCCCTGCTATTACCGTATGCAGGTTTTCAAAGACCGAAGGGTCTGTATCAACCAGTTCGTTGAACCAGCCTGCAGTAAACCACATGGTGTTTACCGACCTGTTTTTTATTTCTTCTTTTAGGAGAGCTGCATCCAGCAGCACGTTCTCAGGGCACATGATCAGTCGGCCCCCATTAAGCAGCATGCCCCAGTATTCAAAAGTGGTGGCATCAAAGGAAGGGGAACCGGTGGATAATAAAACACTTGAACTGTTCATCTGTACAAAGTCGGTACCCTTCACCAGGCTGGTAATATTGTTATGGGTTACTTCCACGCCTTTGGGAAGACCGGTAGAACCGGATGTATACATGATATAAGCAAGGGCGGCACCCGTGGTGGTGGTAATGACGGACCCATCGGCATAGTGCGACAGGGTCGATAGTTGAGCGGCTAAGTCGATCGAAGCCACCCCATCAGGCAGTTCATCAAAGCTTGCTTCATGGGTTAAGAGCAATTGGGCCCCACTATCCTCAAGTATATATTTTTTTCTTTGTGCCGGATAAGCGGGATCAATGGCCACATAAGAGCAGCCTGTTTTCAAAACCCCTAATAAGGTAATGATGAGCATAACACTGCGTTCCATACATACTGCTACCACACTGTCTTGCTGTACTCCTTTGTCACGCAGGAAATGGGCCAGCTGGTTGCTTTTCGCTTCCAGTTGCTGGTAACTCAGTTGCTCTTCGCCCAACTGCAATGCTATGGCATTGGGTGTTTGTTCCACCTGTTCACTAAACAAGGCCATCACAGATCGCTCCACATCGGGATGTGCACCCTTAACAGGCAGGCTGAACGCCTGTAGTTGCTGTGCTTCAGTTGTGGTAAGCATGCTGATAGCACCCGTATGTGTTGCTGCACCATTGACCAGCTGCAGCAATACCTGCTCAAAATGATTGCGGATCTGTTGCACATACTGCTGGCCAATCAATTCTTTATTGTAGCGGAACACGATGCTCAGGTCTTCCGAAGCCATAGCGATAATGCAGAGGGGCACATTGTCGGGTTCCTCTACATACACATTACTCACCTGTAACTGCCATTCACGTGTTGCGATCAGTTTATTGACGGGAAAATTCTGGAAGGTTAATGTGGTATCGAACAAGTCACCGGTAATACCTGTGCATGCCTGGATCTCATTCAACCCGGAATACTGGAATTTTCGACTTTCGATCTGTTCCTGCTGCAGCTGCCGAAGCCATTCACCGATGGACTGGTCATTTTTAAACTCCGATCGTAGCGGCAGCGTATTGATGTACATGCCTACTCTTTGCTCTACGTTGGGTAGGTCCTCCGGACGACCGGAGACCACTACGCCATATATGACATTGTCAAAACCTGTATACTGATGCAGCAGGTAGGCCCATACTGCCTGCACCAGTGTATTGAGGGTTATTCTTTGTTGTTTGCAAAATAGCTCTGCTGTAGTAAACCGCTCTGCATCCAGGTGCAGCAATTCCTCGCCTCGTGCGTCGCTTGTTTTACCATGCCAGTCACGTGCGTTGAAAAAAGGAAGCAGGGTTCCCTGCTGCATTCCCCGGAGGTACTGACGCCAGTAATTTTCATTCTCTGTTTTATCACGCGAAGCTATGTGCCGGATATAATCTTCATAACGGTCTTCCTGACGCAAGGATGGTTGTTTACTATTTATCAGTGTTTCGTATACTTCCAGGAATTCCTGCATCAATACCGGAGTAGACCAGCCGTCCAATAATATATGGTGAACAGTCCACAACATTCGGTACCGGTTTTCGGATACACGAATGAGCGTGACACGCATCAGTGGCGGTTGTTCAAAATCAAATCCACGCAGGCGGTCCTGCAGTGTATACGCACTGATCTGCTGTAGCTGTTCTTCCGGTGTTTTACTATTGTAGTCAATTTCAATGATCTCAGGGGTTACATTTTTGTGCACACATTGCACCGGAATATTAAATGCATCGTAATAAAAACCGGTCCGCAGAATGGTATGTTGTTGTAACAGATGATGCCAGCATTGTCTGAATACGGGAAGGTCCACATCTACCAGGTCGCAACTGACCTGGATAATATAATTCCCTCCCTCCTGATGCAGCAAGCCATGAAACAGCACACCCTGCTGCAGGCTGCTAAGGCCGTAGATAGAGGTGATATTGTCTGACCGCTTACGTAGCTGGTTACTTTGATTGGCTTTTACATATTCGATCAGCGCTTCCTTATTTTTTTTGATATAGTCGATGATCTCTGTGTTCTGCTTAACAGCTCTGATCTCGTTGTCGGTAAGCTTTTCTCTGTTACCTTTTAAGATAAGTTTATTGTCTTCTACCGCCAGGTAAAAGTTTAGTGTTCTAAGGTGCTCGGCAAACTCCTGTATGTGCATTGCTAAAAGTTTATACGCAGTTATCTGCAATATTTAAAAAGCTAAAATGTCTTCTCCCTGGTCCGTGTCGGTATCGTTCAGGAACCGCTCCAGTTCCTGGTAGCTTATAGCTGTTTGTAAACCATAATCTGAAGGGGTGATGATCTGTTTATTGGTTGGAACAGCCATGCAATGATCTATCAATAGTGTCAGGTCATGGAGATATGATTGCGCCAGTTCTTTGATCGTTGTCTGTTCGTAATGCAGCAGGCTGTAACTCCATTGTATGTGCAGTTCTCCCTGGTAGATCATGCTGTTGATGACTATTTGGGTAGTAATGATGTTCTCATCACTGCCTGAACTGCCATGTGCTTCATTGGCACTGCTGAACCAGTTGCTGCTGCGGGTGATGTTATCAAGCTGACCAAGGTAGTTGAAGGCTACCTGCCAGTTGTCAGCTGCCTGGAATGCACCAGCCTTATTGAGGTATTTGAGTACGCCATATCCAATTCCTTTGTCGGGTACCTGGCGCAGTTGCTCCTTGATGCTCATCAGCCATTCGGATGCCTCGTCCTGAGCTGGTGCCTGTAGTAATAATGGATACAGGGTGGTAAACCAGCCGGTGGTGCGACTGAGGTCTGTTTTATCATTGATGACTTCTCTGCCATGGCCTTCCATGCCTATCAATATTTGCTGTTGCTTTGACCATTTTGATAAGGTCCTGGTAAGGGCGCTGAGCAACACGTCATTGATCTCTGTTCGGTAAACCCGTGGTACTGTCTGTAGCAATTGACGGGTATGCTGTTCATCGAGTGCTATGCCATAGCTGCGGATATCTTTTTTTCGGATAATGCCGCTGTGTGGTTGATCTACTGGTAATAAGCTGCTGATATTCCTGGTTGCTTCCCAGTAGGGTTGTTGTGATAATA
>NZ_JAGHKO010000017.1 GCF_017742245.1 Niastella soli | reverse complement strand
ATGTTTTTACTTTTAAGAGCTGGGATCGAACCCCGTCCGCCAGCCGGCGGATATGAGCCCGTCGAGCTGCCGCTGCTCTACTTCGCGATATAATGTTTTTACTTTTAGAGCTGGGATCGAACCCCGTCCGCCAGCCGGCGGATATGAGCCCGACGAGCTGCCGCTGCTCTACTTCGCGATATAATGTTTTTACTTTTAAGAGCTGGGATCGAACCCCGTCCGCCAGCCGGCGGATATGAGCCCGACGAGCTGCCGCTGCTCTACTTCGCGATATAAAGTTTTTTACTTTTAAGAGCTGGGATCGAACCCCGTCCGCCAGCCGGCGGATATGAGCCCGACGAGCTACCGCTGCTCTACTTCGCGATATAATGTTTTTTACTTTTAAGAGCTGGGATCGAACCCCGTCCGCCAGCCGGCGGATATGATCCCGACGAGCTACCGCTGCTCTACTTCGCGATATAATGTTTTTACTTTTAAGAGCTGGGATCGAACCCCGTCCGCCAGCCGGCGGATATGAGCCCGACGAGCTGCCGCTGCTCTACTTCGCGATATAATGTTTTTACTTTTAATCCAAAGGAATAAAAAAGGCTTCCTTTCAGAAGCCTTTATCAAGTTGCGAAGGGGAGGATCGAACTCCCGACCTTCGGGTTATGAGCCCGACGAGCTACCGCTGCTCTACTTCGCGATATAATAAGTTAAATAATTCTACTTTTAAGAACTTCCCAATCTCTTTATTTTCAACCCTTCTTCTCTAGCCCTTCTTCGTTAATTGGGTTGCAAAGATAAAGGTATATATGTTTGCCACCAAACTTATTTTAATCTTTTACCTTTGCAGGAATTTTAAAATAGATGAAAGCGGGATTTGTAAGCATATTCGGACGCCCCAACGCGGGCAAAAGCACCTTGCTCAACGCTCTTATGGGCGAAAAGCTGGCTATTGTGTCCCCCAAGGTGCAAACTACCCGCCATCGCATTAAAGGCATTTTAACGGAACCTGAGTACCAGATCATCTTCTCCGATACGCCCGGCATCATTGAACCTAAATATAAACTTCAGGAAAAAATGATGCACGCCGTAAAACAGGCCCTGGAAGATACCGATGTGGCCCTGTTGCTGGTTGATGTGAACGAGAACCACGAAGAGGTGAATGCTATTTTTGAAGCATTACGGCTGAAAGTGCCCGCCATCATCGTGATCAATAAACTGGATGAAGCATCAGCAACCAGGAAAAAAGAAGTGTTCGACCTCTTTAGCGCCAAATCCTATTGCAAAGGACTGGTAGGCATTTCAGCCCTGAATAAAACAGGATTGAAAGAACTGATAGATGCCATCCTGAAACTCCTTCCTGAGAACCCACCCTTCTTTGAAGGGGATGAAATGACCGATCTGCCCACCCGTTTTTTTTGTGCAGAAATGATCCGGGAGAAGATCTTCTATTTATACCAGGAAGAAATACCTTATCATACTACCGTTATTGTGAATGAATTCAAGGAGAAGTCGTCACTGATAAAAATTGCTGCTGACATAATCGTGAACCGGGAAACCCAGAAAGGTATCCTGCTGGGGGTTGGTGGTAAAATGATCAGACAGTTGGGAACGGAAGCAAGAAAGGATATTGAACAGTTCCTTGGACAAAAAGTTTTTCTGGAACTGTTTGTTAAAGTGCGGCCTAAGTGGCGCGATAATGAGTACATGTTAAAAGAATACGGCTATCACTAATATAATTATTGAGCAAACATTATGGCAGGTTTTACAGTAGCAATAGTTGGAAGACCCAATGTAGGGAAAAGCACCTTTTTTAATCGCTTGCTTGAGCAGCGTAAAGCAATCGTAGATGATGTAAGCGGGGTTACCCGCGACCGGCAATATGGTGTGGCCGATTGGAATGGTAAATCATTCAACGTCATAGATACCGGTGGTTTTGTACCGGAAAGTCAGGAGGCTTTTGAGAAAGAGATCAATAAACAGGTTATGATCGCTGTAGAGGAAGCGAGCGCTATGCTATTCATGGTGGACGCTGCTACCGGCATTACCGATCTCGATGAATCGATGGCCGATGTATTACGGCGTACCGCCAAACCAGTTTTCCTGGTGGTGAACAAGGTAGATAACCATGAACGCTTATTGGAAGCTACCGAGTTTTACGGACTCGGCTTCGACAATATTTTTTTCATATCCTCCATGAGCGGCAGTGGCTCGGGTGAATTGCTCGATGCATTGGCTGCTTTGATTACCGAAGACCAGGTGGCGGCTTTAGAAGCCGAAGGCGCTATTCCTAAATTTGCCATCATCGGTCAGCCTAACGTAGGCAAATCATCGTTGCTGAATGCCCTGATAGGGCAGGAGCGCACCATCGTAAGCGATATCGCCGGTACAACCCGGGATACCATTCACACCCATTATAATCTCTTTCAGAAAGAATTCGTTCTCATCGATACAGCAGGTATCCGTCGTAAAACAAAAGTGCATGAAGACCTGGAATTCTATTCCGTGATCCGTGCCATTAAAGCAATGGACGAAGCGGATGTGATTTTGTTGATGCTGGATGCCGAAAAAGGTATTACCCAACAAGACCTGAATATATTTGGACTGGCTTCCAAAAAAGGTAAGGGCATTGTTTTGCTGGTGAATAAATGGGATACCATGCAGAAAGAAACCAATACAGCCCGGGATTATGAAAATGAGTTGAAGAAACGTATTGCCCCTTTCTCCGATGTGCCCATTCTCTTCATTTCTGCACAGGAAAAAGTACGTATTCATAAAGCTATTGAAGTGGCATTGGAAGTATATGAGAACAAACAACGTAAAGTGCCTACTTCTGAGTTGAACGAGATCATGTTAAAAGCAATTGCTTCTTATCAACCTCCTGTTGTGCGTGGTAATCCTATTCGTATTAAATATGTAACGCAGTTGCCAACGCATGTGCCCTCGTTTGCTTTCTTCTGTAATTTCCCCGACGATGTAAAGCAACCTTATAAGAACTACCTCGAGAACCAGTTACGCCAGCATTTTGAATTTACCGGCGTGCCAGTTCGTTTGTTCTTTAGAAAGAAATAATTTCTTACCCATACTTTTAGAAGCCGTCCGCCAGCTGGTGGACGGCTTTTTTATGTCCTATGGCGAGTGCAAAGTTGGATCTATAAGAGCCCTTTTTTGTATCACACTAACATATAATCGAAATTTTATAATTATTATTTGGTTGGAATAATTTA
Source organism: Niastella soli (assembly GCF_017742245.1). Taxonomy (GTDB): domain Bacteria; phylum Bacteroidota; class Bacteroidia; order Chitinophagales; family Chitinophagaceae; genus Niastella; species Niastella soli. The sequence goes on along the minus strand of NZ_JAGHKO010000017.1, from coordinate 467,914 downwards.
TTCTTTACCTTCGATTGATCAGGCTCTGTAAAGTAGCATAAACTTTACAGTTATGAGTAGTAGAAAATTATTGTTTCATTTGCAGCTTCAGCTGCTTCTTGCATTATTGGTTTATACTTCTTCCCTTTCTCAGGTCCGATGGGATGGTGAAGCCGGCGACGGCCAATGGACTACCACCCGAAACTGGGCAGGTAATATACTTCCGGGTATTACTGATAATGTTATTTTGGATAATTCATTTATCACTGGCAGTTATACTGTCACCTTGCCCAGCGGTAACAACCTCGTACAAATAAGATCAATAACTATTACTCCGGGTCCGGATAATAAGATTGATCTAATACTGCCCACCACCAATGTTGCCACCCCTGCATTTAAGGTCTCCGGTGCAGTTTACGGAATGGTAATTGCAAATGGCGGCACCTTTAAAAACGCCTCAGGTGCAAAAAACGGTATCCCGGTTGAAATAGCAGACTCGCTAAAAATAAATAATGGCGGCCGGTATCTCCAAAACAGTTCCAGCAGTCATGCGTCTGTTGTAACGGTGCTGTCAAAAGCAGCTGGAACGGAAGAAGGGTGCTTTGAATTTGATATTCCTGCAGCATCCAGCACCGTATCCCTGAGTAATAGGACCTATGGAAAGCTGATATTTTCATCCAACGCAATGAATGGGACCGTTACCTATACCGCTTCTGGGACTAATGCAGTTATGATAAAAAGCGATCTGCAATTAGGGAGCGGAGTAATGCTTAGTCTCAATTTCTCCGATACGCTTTATATAGGACGTGATCTGTTACAACAGGGCGGAACCCTTAACCTGGGCAATGCTGCCCGTACGCTGGTAACGGTTGTGAACAGACATCTTGTACAAGCTGCCACAGGCTCAATTGCGGAAACCGGAACTGGGTTTCCTGAATTACTGTTTGGCGGTAATGTCAATCAACAGATCAATTGTAAAGGCATTATAAAAGATAGCGTTGCCATAATAATAAACAATATGGCTGGCGCTACGCTTGCTGCGCCCTGGTCGTTACCTTATAAATTAAATCTGGTAAATGGAAAAGTCACTACTTCGGTTGTTAATATCTTGAGGTTGCAGGCAGGCTGTCGGATCTTAGTTGATAGCACTACCAATAACAGCTTTATTGATGGGCCGCTGAGAAAAGAAGGGTTGTTGAACGCCGCTCACTTTTTATTCCCCGTTGGAAAAGGAAGCTCCCTGCAATGGCTGGAGTTGAAAAATGCCAGTGGTAATTTTATGGTAGAGTTCTTCGACAACAACCCGCAACTAACTCCAGGCTCCTTGGGGCCCGGTATCAGTCAGCTATCCCCCAATGGATATTGGACCATTAAGGCTGATGCCAGTCCATTACCGGCTGCTTCGGTTGAGTTGTCTTTTAATGCACTCAACATCGGGATAGGCCCGGATCTCTCAACCGCCAGGGTATCCAAACTTCTTAACGGCGTTTGGATGAATTACGGTAATTCGGCTGCTACAGGTTCCGTGGGTATTCGTGGTTCCATTGTAAGTGGTCCCGTAGCCTCCTGGAGCCTGGTTGCTGATACATTTGCATTGGGTAACAGTGTTCCGGCAAACGGCCCGTTGGCTTTGTCCAATGATATGGTGCCGCCTAATAGAAACATTAGGGCAGTTAATGGCGGTCTGCCACAATTAGTAGCAGTTACCGATCAAACACTTATTTACAGGGCCTTTGAAAAAATGCAGACAAAGTTCTTTATAGTGGATAATACAGGCAGGATAATAAAGATAATGAACACTGTCATTGAAAAAGGCATTAATCGCCTGGCTTTAGAATTGCCGTTCCTGCCAGCGGGTATATATAGTATTCAGGCTTTTACTCCTAAAGGACAATCGAATAGCTTACGATTCGTATTTCTCAGGTAATATATCTTGGAAATAACAACGCCCCCACCAATCAAGGAGGGGGCGTTGTTATTTCTTTGGAACGCTTACGCCGTTTTTAATTTAGCGCCCGCTTTATCCAGTTTTAGTTTGGTAACCAACTGGTGTATGTCTTTTTTATATTCTTCCAGTGCTTTTTGTTCCTGCTTTATAAAGCTGTTGTCTTCCAGTTTACCTACTACCTTGTTCATGGCTTCAGCGGTTTCATATACCATTTTACGGAAAGGATTGCGATAATCCTTGGCGCGTGATTCGTATATTTCTTTCACCATCCATTCCTTGGTAGTAATACTCTGGTGCAACAGGCTCTTCATAATGGACGGACTGGCTTTTTTTACATTGATATCAAACACCTCTCTTACGGCAGCTATAGCATGGGCCAGCTTCTCCATGCGGTAATTATTACCTTGCTGTGTGTAAAAAGCATGTACTGCATCCCAGTCTTTAATTCTGCCAGTAACGATCTGTTTATTCAGCTTATCAATTTCTGAACGAAGTATTAATTGTCCGCCTACGTTCATCCATGGAGCCAGCGTTGTTTTTGAAGGCAGGCTTTCGATCAGCTGTTCATGGGTTTTTATGTTATTGGTACGAATATGCTCCAATAACTGTTGCACCAGGTAATACATTACCAGTTCTTTGAACAGGTGATAGGCCCTCATTACCTTAATGATGCGTACCGGGCGTTTGCTGTTTTCAAAACCATCTGCTAAAACAACCAGCTCATTCACAACCGGGTCTTTGGTATCAAGTAATACCTTCCCGATAGCAATGATCTCTTCCTCGGTCATTTTTTTAGTATTGCCTTCCCGTTTCAGCCAGGCTTTGCCGGTGAACTTTTGCAATAAGGGCAATGATTGTAACAGATCATTCACTGAATCCGGTGCCAGGAAGTTAAACTCCAGTGATTGGGTTTTATCAATGCGTTTATCGCGATCGATATATTTCCAGGAATTACGGGCCAGGGCATACATGTTATACATGAACCAGTAACCGGGCATAACCACCAGCTGGTCTTTGCTCAGGTCATTACTGATCAATGAGAACGGAAAGGGAATATTCAACTCGGTTGCATAATCGCCTTTGGCCAGTATGGAATAAGAAGCAAATTTTGAATTGTGCTTCAGACTAACGCATAAGCCAGGCCAGAAACCACGTCCGGCGATGATCTCACCATCCGGGCTCCGGCTGTTGTGGTTAGAACCCACAGTAGCGCCTGCCGCCATATTGCTTTGACCCTGTACCAATGCAGCGCATAAAAACGAATTGTTATGGTGCTGTTCGTGCGAAGGGAAGATGAGCGAATTCAATACCTCACAACAGGAAATGGTAGAGTTGTCACCCAGGTATGAGTTGATCAACCGTGCGCCATATTTAAGTTGTGAGTGGGAAGCCAGCACAAAACGTACGGCTTTTACGCCATAGAAAAGCCGGCATCCATAACCGATGATCCCATTCACCAGCTCACAACCTTCACCCACCTGGGTATTGGCTTCGCTGGAGGAATTAATGGTTACATTTTTTATTTTATTGGCTCCTTTTAAATAAGCATCACTGCCAATTTTTACATCTTTTAGGATGCGGCAGTTCTTTATCACCGTTCTATCTCCAATAGTGCCATAATAGCCGCGTAATGCATCGAACTTCTTCTCGGTAAATTCCTTGAAACGGTTCAACAGTTTATCATCGTCGCGGAAATAGGTCCATAAGAAAGCATCGCCAGGCAAAATGCCATCAAAGGCCAGAATACTACGGCCGGCGTTTTCATTGCACAATTCCATCCAGATGCGGATGTTCTCGGGCTCACCTTCTTTCAGGACCCCATTACCAAACTTAGAGTGATCGGTGGTTGCAATTTCATTGCAGTTCACCAGTATTACGCCGTTGCCTATAATGTAATGAGAAATGTAATTAACATTATCAACTACAACATTGTCGCCAAAATCGCAACTAATAACGGTACTGTTATAAAACCCTACCGGGCGGCGTAAGTTATGATACTCGAGGTAATAAGGCTCCAGCTTACCAATACGCACCAATCCAAAGAACTTACAGTTTTGCACCAGTTCAGGATTGAATGCATCTGACACCAGCAGGTTGTTCCAGTTATCAGATGTATTGCGGTTGCGTACCAGTACTTCAATTTCATAGGCCGAGAGGTGCCGGTAGTGAATACCGTTCTTGACCTGTTTATTACGCAGGTAGTATTCATCCTTCCCCTTAGGTAAATAAGCGGAAGGAATGAAGTCGTACCCTAATGAATTAAGCGGTTTGCGATTGATTTCATTCATAACCCTGAGATAATTACTAATGAAATAATTTCGGATGATCTATTACTCTACTGTTACTGATTTAGCCAGGTTTCTGGGCTTATCAACATCCAGTCCTTTAGCTACGCCAATGTAATAGGCCAGCAACTGCAATGGAACTACACTGAGCATAGGTGCTACCAGTTCATCGGCAGGTGGTACTACAATTACATCATCGGCCATTTTTGCAATTACATCATCGCCTTCAGTGATCACTGCAATTACTTTCCCTTTGCGGGCTTTTATTTCCTGAATATTGCTGATGATCTTTTCATGGTAAGAGTCTTTGGTGGCAATGAAAACTACCGGCAGATTTTCATCAACCAGGGCAATGGGCCCGTGTTTCATTTCTGCTGCGGGGTAGCCTTCTGCATGAATGTAGGAAATTTCCTTCAGCTTTAAGGCGCCTTCCAGTGCAATGGGGAAATTGTACCCACGGCCCAGGTATAAGAAGTCGCGTGCATCTTTATATTTATAGGCCAGCTGTTTTACATGTTCTGCCTGTTGTAAAGCTGCAGGTATTTTTTCAGGAATATCCTGTAATTCGTTCATTAAATGCAGGAAACGCTTATTGTCGAGGGTACCTTTTTCATAACCCAGTTGCAGGGCAATAATGGTTAATACCGCCAGCTGTGCAGTAAATGCTTTTGTACTGGCTACACCAATTTCAGGACCAGCATGGGTGTACGCACCAGCTTGTGATACGCGGGCAATAGAAGACCCTACCACGTTAACGATACCAAAGATCAAAGCACCTTGTTCTTTTGCTTTTTCAATAGCTACCAGGGTATCAGCTGTTTCACCGCTTTGAGATATGGCAATGATCACATCGCCTTTGTTTACTATCGGGTTGCGGTAGCGGAACTCCGAAGCATATTCCACTTCAACGGGGGTGCGGCACAGTTCTTCAAAAATATATTCAGCCAGTAAACCGGCATGCCAACTGGTTCCACAGGCAATAATGAGAATACGCGGCGCATTTTTTAAGATTTCTATGTTGGCCTGTACGCCTGCCATGGTAATGGTGCCGTTGGCTGCATCAACACGGCCACGTAAGCAATCGAATACAGTGCTGGGTTGTTCAAAGATCTCTTTCAGCATGAAGTGATCATAACCACCTTTTTCAATAGCTGCCAGTTCCAGGTCCAGCTGTTGAACAAACGGCGTGATCTTTTCATTACCCAGATTTTTCAGGATCAGCTCATCGGGTTTTATGATGGCCAGCTCATAGTCATTAACGTATACCACCGTTTTGGTGTATTCAATAATAGGAGAGGCATCGGAAGCGAGGAAGTGTTCGTCGCGGTTTTTACCAATTCCAATTACAAGCGGGCTTCCTTTACGTGCGGCGATCAGCGTATCAGGGTTATCCTGATCGATGAGAATAATTACATAGGCGCCTACTACGCGTTTCAGGGCAATACGTACCGCTTCTTCCAGGCTGCAATTATTGTTCTGCTGAATGTCTTCAATAAACTTCAACAGTACTTCGGTATCGGTATCACTAACAAAATTGTAGCCTTTTTTCTGCAATTCCCCTTTTAACTGGTTATAGTTCTCAATGATCCCATTGTGGATCATGGCCAGTTTACCATTTTCAGACAGGTGAGGGTGAGCATTGCGGTCGCAAGGTTCGCCATGGGTCGCCCAACGGGTATGGCCAATACCAATATTGGCATGCAGATCTTTTCCCACCAGTGTTTCTTCCAGATCGGCCACTTTACCTTTTTTCTTATATACATTCAGGCCGGAATTCAAAAGGGCAACGCCAGCGCTATCATATCCACGATATTCAAGTCTTTTTAATCCTTTTAAAATAATCGGGTAAGCTTGCTTATTTCCTATATATGCTACAATTCCGCACATAATTACAGGGTTTAAGTTTTTAAGTTTTATTAAGTGTTGAGTCGACAGTGCTTTTAAAGTATAAACATAGTTTGCAGTGCCTAAACCTGCAAACGGTTGCGCAATATTATCAAAAAAAAGGCCATGCTTGATGCAAAAACATGCACAGGAGCATACCATTTTGGTAGTATGCTATTCTTAATGCTTTTTGCTTGTTGCATACAAAGCCAATAAACAAAGCGCAATCCGCCACTATAGTGGGTTTTACGTTCCGCTATCAGACTTTCGCCTCAGCGAGCCCCGCCTTGGCGGGTTTCAATAAAGGAAAAATGGATTACTTTTTTAGCCAGGTTTCAAATAAGCGGAAGATCCTTTTGTATTCGTCTGTCCAGCTTTCTGGTTCCACAAAGCCATGATCTTCCATTGGATACACAGAGAGATCCCAATTGTCTTTGCCCAGTTCTATCAGGCGTTGTGTAAGACGTACAACATCCTGGAAGTGAACATTTACATCAACCATTCCATGGCAGATCAGTAAATGGTTCTGTAATCCTGAGGCAAAGTTTATGGGCGAGCTGCGGTGATACGCAATGCTGTCGCTAAAAGGTTCATTTAAAATATTGGAGGTATAGCCATGATTGTAATGGGCCCAATCGGTAACAGGCCTCAGTGCGGCTCCGGCCTCAAAGATAGTAGGTTTTTTGAATAATGCCATTAAAGTTATAAAGCCGCCATACGACCCCCCATATACCCCAATATGCTGGGGATTTACACCACATTCTTTCGCCAGGTAACGGGCGCCATCCTCAATATCGTCCAGGTCTTTACCACCCATATATCGGTAAATGCCTGTACGCCAGTCGCGGCCATAACCCGCGCTGCCCCGGTAGTCCACGTCCAGCACGGTATAGCCATTATCCACCAGCAGGTTGTGGAACATATATTCCCTGAAATAGGAGCTCCACCATTTATGAGCATTTTGTAAATAGCCGGCGCCATGTACAAATATCACAGCCGGTTTGCTGGCATGCGGTTGCGTGGGGCGCATTAACCGGGCATATACTTTGCCATTATCGCGGGCGGTGAAGGTAACCACTTCCGGGTCGCGCCAGTTGTAAGACTTAAATTCCTCGCTTTGCGCCTGATTGGTAATTTGAACAGGTTTTGTCTTTGCTGTAACCGGGGTATTGGGTTGCAGATATAATTCCCAGGGTTTATTACTATAAGAAGATAAAATGGCAATCCATTTTTCATCGGGCGAAATGGTAGCCAGGTTGGAACCGGTGAGCGAAGTAAGGCGTTCCGCCTTTCCGCCTGTTACAGGCAAACGATATAAATGTTGCTCGCCAGGTTGTACTTCATTAGTAGTAAGATAAAAATACTTTTTGCCGGGTCCCAGCTCGGTTTTCAATACTTCATAATTGCCACTGGTAAGCGCCTGTTTTTCTTTTGTTGTAACATTAATTGTGTACAGGTGCGAATAACCGGTGCTTTCAGACTGAAACCAAAACGTTTGGCCGTTCAGCCAGCCTGAGTTATATGCAGGGAAGCCGTTGGTGCTTGGTCCGCCTATCCAGGCTTCATCGTGTTGCCGGTCGAGCAATGAAAGTTTGCCTGTTTCCCCATCGAGCAGGAGTAACCAGCGGTCTTTGTTATCCTGTGCCCTGGCTTCCACCACGGCGTAATTACTGGCTGGTGACCAGGTGGTATTCATGAAATTCAGGGGCCGCAGGGAGGGATGCTGGCTTTTTTCTTTATAAACAGTAGGATAATCTTTTAAATATTCAGGCAGGTCGCGGATGCCGGGAATAGAGTCCGTTTTTATCGCGAACACCGTGTCTTTCTCAGTATCAAAAACAAACAATTCCTGGGTTGGCAGGGGAGCGCCTACTTTAGTACGGGCCGAAAGGTCTTCAGTAAACCCGCTTTCTGTAACATAGCTGGGTACAACGGTGGTTTTGCCGGCCGGGGTTGGAGTTAACCGGTAAGAAATAAAACGGCCATTGTTGCTGATGGTCAGCATGGACGGGGTTTTACCGTCGAGCAGGATCGTGCGTAATGCCTTTTCCTTGAATTGCTTCGAGAGAGAATCGGCCTCGTCTTTATTTTGTTTACGTCGTTGCAGCACAAGAGAGTTTTCAAGTGCTTCCTGGCGTAACCATTTTTCCTGCTGATTATTGGCTGTTGCCGAACGGTTCACTGGTGCTGGTTGATTACCGCGTCCTGCGAAAGTGGTGACTGGAGGGGCAGCGGCGGTTCCCGTTTGAAAGTTAGTGAGCTGACTGGTTTCTCCGGTTTGTACATCCCAGGCCCAGGCATTCTGTTCGCGGGTATATACTATTTGGCGATCATTAAATGAGAATTGTGGATTGCTTTCAACGGCCACTGTTTTGGTTATACGGCGGCGGATGCCGGTTTTTATAGAGGAAAGATAAATATCTCCCTCATAGGCATATACATATTGATCATGTTGGGCGTTGTACCGCGCCTGATTATCGCCAACGGCGGTTTGGCGAAATGCGCCTGTTGATTTTTGTGGGGTAGTGGCGGTGGGGGTAATATAATATAATGAATCTACTACTGCTTTTTCGGGGTTCCAGTTAAACAGCAGGTATTTACCATCCGCTGTCCATTGCAGGTTTGAAGGAGAAGTGCCCATCCATTTGGGATCGCGCATGATCTTTTCTACAGTTAACGGACTAAGCTGGGCATAGGTAATAAGGGTTGATTGCATGGCAATCAGAAACAGCAATTTTCTCATAAATGAAATTTAACGAAAAACCAGCAGAATGTTAAATATTGAATATTGAATGCTTGCCCGTCGGCCGTGAAAACCTTTTACGTCCACATTAGACATTCAATATTTATTATTTATAATAATATACCACTTAAAAATAAATAAGCAACTGAGAAATAAATGACCAGCCCCGTTACGTCAACAAGGGTGGCCACAAAAGGCGCAGAAGAAGTGGCAGGGTCAGCGCCTAATTTTTTTAATAAGATGGGCAGCATGGAACCCGATACCGTTCCCCACAAAACAACGCCTATTAGTGAAAAACCTACGGTACAACCCATTAGCACTGTGTGGCTACCGTAAGTATGAAAAATACTGTTCCATAATACCACCCGAATAAAACCAATGAGGCCTAATATGCTTCCCAGCAACAGCCCCGAAATGATCTCTCTGCGTAGGACCCGCCACCAGGCAGAAATGGTGATCTCACCAACGGCCATGGCCTGAATGATAAGGGTAGAAGCCTGCGACCCGCTGTTCCCACCGCTGGAAATAATAAGGGGAACAAACAGGGCCAGCACCACGGCTTTGGCAATCTCTTCCTCAAAATAGCCCATGGCGGTAGCGGTTAGCATTTCCCCCAGGAACAGCACTATTAACCAAACCACCCGTTTTTTAAACAGTTTGATGATGGGCATTTCCAGGTAGGGTTCGTCCAATGCTTCAGTACCCCCGATCTTTTGAATGTCTTCACTGAACTCTTCGTTGGCCACCCACAATACGTCGTCGATGGTCACAATTCCCAATAGGATGTTTTTATCGTCAACCACCGGCAGGGCCACGCGGTTATTCATTTTAAAGATCTGGTTGGCTACCTCCTGGTCGTCATTTACATTCAGGGTGATATAACGGTTATCAATAATTTCCCCTACCATTTTTTGAGGGTTGGCCAGAATGATCTCCCGGATCCGGATGTCATCCACAAACTCACCCCGGTCGTTCACCACGTATATCACGTCAATGGTTTCACTGTCTTTGCCTACCTCCCGAATATGCTCCAACACCTCCTGCACCGTCCAGTCAACATCAACCGCAATATAATCGGGGGTCATCAGGCGGCCCACACTGCTTTCGGGGTAGCCCAATAGTGAAAGGGTTACCCGGCGTTCGTCGGGATCAAGCAGTTTTATAAGCTCTTTTACCACCTCACTGGGTAATTCTTCCAGGAAGGCGGTACGATCATCCGCGGGGAGCTCGTTCAGCAGTTCGGCCGTTTTAAAGGGGGGTAAGTCCTGTATGATCTCCTTCTGGGCTGCCAGGTCAAGAATTTTGAATACGCTGGAGGCCCGGTGAATACTCATATTGCCGATGATCTGGCTCGAATATTCTGGGAACTCGTTAATGAGCTCCGCCACATCACTGATGTTCTGGTCGTTCAGGAACTCCCGCATCTGTAACATGTCTTCCTGCCCGATCAGGTGCAGAAACTGCTCTTTGGCGTTTTCAATTTCCATGCTCATGGGCCCAAATTTACCGAGTTATAATTTGAAAATACATAATTTGGAAATTTGAAAATAGGGATGACCAATTCTTCCCTTCATTATTCTACATTCGATATTCAATATTCAACATTTACGATGATTTTACCCTGCTTATTTATAGCGCCCACAAAGGAAATGGGGCGGGGCGTATTTACTTCCGAAAAGCTGAAGGCCGGTGCAATTGTAGAAATAGCGCCCGTGATCGTAATGAGCCAGAAAGACCGTGTGCTGATTGACCAAACCTTATTACACGATTATATCTTTGAATGGGGCGATAACCTTGACCAGTGTTGCATGGCGTTGGGCTATGTGCCTGTATATAACCATTCCTATAAATCGAACTGCGAATACGAAATGGATTACGACAGCCACACCATTTCTATAAAGACCGTTCGGGGTATTAAGGCGGGAGAGGAGTTATACATCAATTACAATGGTACCTGGAACGATGAAAAGAAACTGTGGTTTGAGGCGAAGTAAAAAAAACAGTCCCGGCAATATTGACGGGACTGAACGGTGTTAGTTGTAAAAGTGTGTCCAAACAGACTGCTCTATTTATTGTCTGATCTTTTCTTATTGAAGAAGGGCTTATACTTCAGGGCAAATAAAATACCATAACTGTTCATCCGCATTTCACCTTTGCCCAATCCGGTTAAGGGAATTTTTAAATAAGGCTCCGCCTGTACCGAGAAGCGCTTGCCCAAAGAACGTTCCATCCCTACCGAGAGGTTCAGTATAGAGAAAAAGTAGTTTGAATTGGTATCATTATACAAATCCTGCGGATAGGTTGGGCCGCCATTCCACCGGTAATACACATCATAATCTTCCTTATCCATCAGGTAGGTTGACAACCCCGTGCTGGCAAACCACCGGCGTTTTTCGTTAAAGGAAAAATCGTACCGCACATTAACGGGTATTTCCCACATAGAACAGTTCCCCTCTACGCTACTCACTGTTTTCATGTTTGGCATTGAGTAGTCCTTATATTTAAAATGTGAGCTATCTGTCTTGTAGAATTTTTTGGTATAAATAACACCGGTATTTACTGACCAGCGGTCCGAGAACCGGTAGCCAATTTGCAAACCAAAATTATAACCGGGTTTGTACAGTGGCCCAAATGCTACAGCACTCATATCCGGACCAACGATCGCCCCAATTTCCAATGGCTGTTGTATTTTATCCTTCTTCTTTTGTTGGGCTACGGGTTTAGTAGAATCGCCTGCAGACGCTGCCACTGTCTTCTTTACAGAATCAGTGTGGGCGCCGGTAGTTGGATTTGCAGTTACTACTTCATCATTCGTAGTCTTGTCAACGGTTGTGAGGCGGTTTTCAGGTGCCAACGTAGGGCTATTGTTAGCAGAGACTGTTGGTTCGGCTTGTTTATTTTGATTGCTGGTTGTGTTGCTGGAACGCCTGCCTGGTTTTTGTTTGGCTGGTTTATTCGACCTGCTGGTACCAATGACAGGGGCCATAACAGCGTAATTTAATGTGGCTGGCGCTTTCTGTATACGTACGCGGCCTGGTTTTGATCCTTTTTGGGACGTTGGTTTTTCAACCGGTTGGGTGGAAGGTTTGTTGGATGCCGTTACCGGAGCAGCGACCCCCTGGTTAATGCCGGGCTTGCTGGTGTTGATACCCGGTTTTGTTGTAGTGGTAGCAGGGGCAATTGTTGCCTGGTTGCTACCAATAGGTTGTTTTCCTGAATAGGGTGCAGTAGTTACCGGTGTTTCATGGGTACCGGTAACTGCTTCATGCTGGTTAGTGTTGGTGGTACGGGTATTGCCCGTTTGATTTTCTGGTAAAGGGGATGTGTTATCAGCTGCCGGAAAAGCGCTGGATACATTTTTGGCAATTGGGGTTGCCGGGTGATATTTTAAAATACCGGTCAATGCGCCGCCGGTAGTGGCGGTGATCAAAAACAGCCAGAAGAGGAAGCGACGCCGCTTCTTCTCCTTCGGCATTTCAATGTCGAGGCGTTGTTCCAGATGATCCCACCCGGAAGCACTAGCTCCCACCTCGAAACCTTCTGCGGCTTCGCGGCTTAAACGGTCTAGGTTATCGTCATCTAGGGGATACATACGCTTTAATAATATTTTTATTCTGCAAAAGTTTTCTCAGGTTATCTCGCGCTTTTGATAAATTGGATTTTGAGGCACCCACTGAAATACCCAGTGTTTGCGAAATTTCTTCATGGCTAAGCCCTTCTATTACAAATAAATTGAAAACAGCCCTATAGGCGGGTGATAGCAACCGGATGCTTTCTATGATCTCTTTGTAAGATAACATATCAATACCAGTTTCACCTTTATCAGCAATGGTTTCCGATTCATGCGTAAGCACATGGCCATCCACAGATGAATTGCTCTTTCGGTAATGATCTATGCAGGTATTGATTAATATTCGTTTGAACCAACCCTTGAGTGAAAGTAAGGTATCATCCTGCCTGGTCTCATCAAATTGGTGAATGTTCTTAAACAGCTTTACAAACCCTTCATTCACAATCTCTTCGCATTCTTCCATGGCATTGGTGTACCTGTAGCATATTTTCATGGCAAATCCCCGAAGCAAATAATATAGCTCCTTTTGGCTATTGCGCTCATTTTTGCGACAGCCACTCAGTAACGAGGAAATGTTTGAGTTATCTAGCAAGGGTGTTGGTTTGCGGGAATGTTTCTTTGCTAATTAATTGTTTTTCATAACTCAATCCCTATTACGAAGGATCAGTTTGGTCGGTTGCCTTAGGTCGAAAAATATTTCCAGCTGCTAAGGTAGATCAGATGATGTAAAAAAGCAATACGACGGGGTGTTTGTTCTGGGAGGCAGGGGGTAGGAAGTAAGAGGTAAGAAATAGGATGTAAGAAATGGCCCTTACTGGCGCAAACGTAGGGTCCCTTAGCTGGCGCAAGCGTCCGCTTGTGCCAGTATTCCCTCATCAACCCTATCAACCTGTTAACCTTGTCAACCCGTTAACGTGTTAACCAGCCTTCCTGGTCAACTGATCAACTACTTCTTAAGCATACTCGTAGGCGGCTGCCCAATGAACATCATGGTGCCCCGGATATAGGCCTGTATCTGAATATAATCTTTTTGTGGAAGCAGCCCCATCAGCCGGAATTCCTGGAATGTACCGGCAGTGCTCATCCAGGGAGTTACTTCCTGGTTTAAACGGGCTTCTATCACTTTCTTGTTCTTTTCAATAAGCGCAGCAATATCCAGTACCGACTGGTTGGCCAGTTGTTTCATGATCTTTTTCCTGAACAGGGCCTTGGCAATATTCACCATCATGTCTTTGGTGTCAAGCGCAAAGGTTACATCGGGCATCGAAAGCACCTGCTTTTCTGCATCCAGCACAGGTGTGCCTGACAGGTGCAACATCCCTTTGCGGTTACCGGTGAAGGAAACATCTACCTGTATTTTGCCATTATTGGTACCGCTCAGGTTAACCTCTTTTATCACAAAGGTGCGTCCTTCTACTTCAAAGGGCTTGTTTACCAGACTATCGGTCATCAACTTATTAAAGAAGCTATATTGGTACACGGCATCGAGATAAGTGCTGATCCCGGTGGAGTATTGGGAATTGCTGATGGGCGGAAGGGCGGCGTGTGTAACCAGCCGCTGGCTGTCCGACGAGAATTTTGGTTCCCCATTATAGCCAATTGAAAAATATAAGGTATCACGAAATAAATTGAAGTTGCTAACCCGCAAGGCAGATGGATTAAGGTTCAAAAATCCATACGTGCTGATGGGAATAACCCGGCTGCCGCCACTGCGCCATTGGCGCAGCATCTCGTTGTTATTAAGGGTTTGAACAAATTTGTCGAAGGTACCGCAGGTGCTTTCTACAGAGGCTTTAATACTATCGAGTATTTCACCGGTCAGGTCGTTTTGCATCAGGGTGACCTCGCATTTATCCAGCGCGTTTATTTTGTCTAATTTGGTATTGGTAAGCAGCTGGTGATTGGGTAATAAAGTAAGGGCAGAACTGATATTGAGATCGACGCGGCGCAGGGGTTCGTTGCCAAAACCACAGCTGCCACTCACCCAGGGTGATACCTGTTTGTCCATGGCGCACACCGCTTTACTGCCTGCGATCTGGTAACTACCGCGAAAACCGATGGTCACTTTATTGTTTACGCAGCCAAACGTAAAAGGCGAGCGTACAAAACGGAATTTATAACGGAAATCACAACCCGATTGGGTATAGTTGGGCCATTTATCGTTGGTGAATTCTTTAGCGGTGCCGGAATCCATCATCGCCAGTAATGGCTTCATATAGATCTTAAAGGGAATATTGATAATCGAAGAAGGCAGGGGAGGCAACAAGCGGGCCGGTGTTTCGGCTGGGGGTTGAATGGTTACTTTTTTACTGCTGTTACAGGCTGAGATACAAATCAGTAATGCTACTACAGGAAGGAAACCAGGAATGTGTTTCATAGTGGAAAGGGAAAAGTTTCTAGACTCAAATATACTTCTTACCTCCGACTTCTTACCTCCTACCTCCGATTCTCCTTAGCAGAAGGCAATTTTCAGGAACTAAATCTTGAAATTTAAAACTAGGCAACTAAAAGCTAATTTAGTGCCAAGATGACGACGACCTATTCTGCAACCTATCATACGGCAAACGGCCGCTATTATCAGGCGGTTATTTTTTTATCGGCGGTAACCATCACCATTCGTTATCGCAATGAAGAAAACCAGGAAAAGGATGTGAACTGGCTTACAAAAGACATTATTGTATTTAATAAACTGGTTGTAGGGGGGGAATTGCAATACCGGAATGCCAGTGGGGAAATTGAACGCCTGGGTATTAGGGACCAGCAATTGATCGACGCCCTTCAAAAGACCCTTTCACATCATCGCGTGTTTGGAAACGCGCCCACCCGCGTGCTGGGTAACATTTGGATAAAGCTGGGCGGTATAGCCCTCATCATTTTACTTTTGTTGCTGGCGACTTACATATGGTTGGTGCCGGTACTGGGTGAAAACATGGCCAACCGGTTTTCAAAGCAATCAGAGATCAGCATGGGCGAGCAAATGTACCAGTCGGTAAAATCGCAGTACCGCATCGATAGCCAAAAAACAGCTATTCTTAACGAGTTTTATAAACAGCTCCATTACAATGTAGGATATCCCGTTTCCATTACTGTAGTGGAGTCGAATGAAATGAATGCCTTTGCCATTCCCGGTGGACATATAGTCGTGTATGATGCCATTCTGGACCGGATGAAAACACCGGAAGAACTGGCCGCCTTGTTGGGCCATGAAGCTTCTCATATAGCTTTACGGCACTCCCTGCGTAATATCTTTCGCAGTATGGCCCGGCAAATGTTCCTTTCTGTTATTGTAGGCGATCAATCGGGTATAGCATCGGTAGTGGTCAATAATGCCGATGCCTTAAAAGGACTGCAATATTCACGTTCGCTGGAAACCGAGGCCGATGACAATGGGCTGCAATTGATGGTAAAAAACAATATTAACCCGCAAGGTATGAGGCGGCTGATGCAACTGTTGCAAAAAGAAAGCGGTGGCGGTGAACCAGCCGCATTCCTAAGCACGCATCCGGTATTTAAAGACCGGATAAAAAATATTGAAACGAAGCTACAACAGCTGCCCGCTGTAACCACTGCCAATGATAGCCTGAAAACGATCTTTCATTCCATATACGAGTAGGCTGCTTACAGTATAATTTCAGCCACATGTTTTTTGATGTTGGAAGCCATCTTCGTCATAGGTAGATCATTTTCGTCAGAACCAAATGGGTCTTCAATTTCTTCAGCGATCAATTCCAGGCTGGCCAGTACATAAAATATAAAGGCTACCACAGGTATGGCCAGGTAACCCAGACTAATGGCCAGGCTGAAAGGCAGCGTCATTACATAAAAGAAAATGAATTTCTTTAGGAACACGCTATAGGAAAAGGGGATGGGGGTGTTCTTGATACGTTCACAGGCGCCGCAGATATCCGTAAATGAGAGTAGTTCATTATTGAGGATGATCAGTTGATCGCCTTTTATTTTCCCTTCTTCATACAGTCTGTTTACCCGTTGCATCAGCATGGAGGCTACCTGATTGGGCATATGGCGATTGCTATCCAGGTTCAGTTCAGTGTGTTCCTGTTCATCCAGCGCCAGGCGGGTTGATTCTGCATGCAGGTGATGTGCCAGTACCGAGGCATACATGGGAATTGTTTTTCTAAAGAAAGCGCGGTGCGCTTCTTCTTCAACAGGCAGCATACTTTGCAGTTTTATGGCCAGGTTACGGCTGTTGTTCACCAGTGAGCCCCATAGTTTACGGCCTTCCCACCAGCGGTCATACGCGGTATTGGTCCTGAATACGAGCAGCATCGATATCACGAAGCTGAGAAGCGTATGCATGGTAGTTATATTGGTAATATGGCTGTTCTTGGATAGCATAAAGATATGCAGTTCCAGAAAAGTAATGACCCAGCTATATATACAAATAGCTATAATAAGCGGCGATAATTGACGTAAGGTGTCAGCCTTATGAAAGCGGAAAATAAAAGTAAACCAGTCTTTAGGATTATATGTGATCATAGTCGAGGTTCTTACTGGCAAGGTACGGATAAAATAAAAAAAGCATTGAGGCGAACCTCAATGCTCTAAACAGCTTAATTCCTTCAATCAGGTCTGGGACTTAAAATTTATTAGGTTTCGTCCAGGCATTGGCCGGGAACGATGGGTTTAGATCGTAGCTTTCGTAAGTGATCGTTTGAGCGTGTTTACCAGCCTGCATGATCTCAGTATACGGTAACATAATACCGCCTGTTTTCTTGAAATCAGAGTAGGTAATGGTTGTAGTACCACTCAGCGGGTCAACCATGATCAATGCTTCCAGTTTGTTGCTCTTGTTGTTGATGATATAACCGGCACGCATGCTGTTTACTGTTACCATTATGGACGACAGGTCATATTGCGTTGTTTGCAGGGTGGCGGTAGATTTTTCGAGGATGGGTGCTTTTAAACCTAAGATCCCACAATACAGATAGCGTTTCAGTTCTGTTACACGTTGGGGCGTCAAAGCTGCATAACCAGTGCCATCAAAGCTCCAACCGCTGTTGCCTTCCATTTGCTCCAACAAAATGACATTGCCTTGCAACGATGATTCCAAACGTACGATCTGACGGTTGAAATCGGCCATCATTGTCAACGTAAGGTTATTGGTGCTCATCACCGCTTTCAGCGAGTTAAGGTTGTCGAGGCTTTTGCCGCCATGTACCTGGTTGGCTGCTTTCATCAGGTTCATTCCAGCTTCCAGAATATCATTTGATTTACTGGTAGTAACTATTGGTGCGGCGGTGGTAGTAGTTGGTTTTGCGATATCGCCATGTTTGGCCATTTCTTCTTCATCGAGGTAGTAGATATCACCATTGATAACAACAATTTGCTTTTGGTTGTTGTCGTTGAAGAGGCTATAGCTGGCAGTTTTGCCATTGTCGTATTTCAGGCCTAACTGACCCTGGTTGATAGTATAAGAACCGCCATCTCCATTGTTAGTGGTAAGCGTGGCAGTACGTTTAAATTTACCATCGGTAAAATAAAAGCCATCTGTTTTACCGCTCGATCTTACAAATTTGTAAAAACCATTAGGTACAGCAGTGGAAATATTAAGTCTTACAAATGTAGCTGCGCCAGACTGGCCGGTTTCGCCGGTAACACTTAACAGGATAATTTTTTCAGAACCATCGTTGAGGAATTTCATTTTCAACTGATTTCCGGTAATTGAGTAAGTACCGTCAATCCGCTTTTGCCAATCTGCTTTGTCTAAACCACTACAAAAAGAGGAGTTGGGTCTGAAATAAAAAGCATAATCAGTTCTTACCATTGAGCCGGCGTCAGAACTTTGATCATACTCATACGCAGTACCTGCGTATACAGCATTGATAGTTTGTGCTAATAGGGTCGAACTCGAGAACAGTAAGCATAAAAATAATAAAACGCTAGTACGGATTCTCACCAAGGTGTTAAGTGTCATGATAACGTTTACAATTTGTAGTTTCAAAAAGTCTGCCGAAATAAAATATTCCTTATAAAAACAAATCCAATAAAACTCTAGATAAATAATTCATTAGGAGCAAGCAAGTAGGAAAGCCTTTCGTTTTATGTATACTACAGCCATATAAGCCACGTTGCTACATGGAAAAAAATACAAACCGCCACAAAAACGTACAGCGTAACTCGAATATTGTGTTGTAATTCATTTTGTTACATGACATCACGAATTGAGATAAGTGGGTTGAAATGAGGCAGATAGGTGGTCATGTTAGTGAAGAAGAATTCGAAAAGACTGGTTTAGAGCGCATTATTTTTCGATGTAAATGCGCTAAAGCCGTATTTAGCAGGATTGAAAATAATGTAAAATGCCTCCCGGGACCGGAAGGCATTTTATAAATATTATATAATTGTCAATTCAACATTACATGCCTGGGATAAGGGCCCGGCCAATTCCTGGTCTGGACGGCCAGGGAATTGCTGCCAGTATTACCACTAATGCAATTAAAAAGAACCAGAAGGCTTTTTTGTATTTGGCATAATCAGAGATCGATTTTTTTGCCTGACCTCTGCCTACGGTTATAAGTGCAATGGCAATGATCATCATCACCGGATGTTCTACCCAGTAAAAGCGATAAAAAGGATCTTTCATTACGCTTACTCCTTCAGGTGTACCATTTATGATACCAAACTTGCCAACGAACAATAATATTAATCCTATCAGCAAAGTGGTATGGGCACTGATCATGGTAAATAACCACAATTTTTTGTCACCAGCCGATAACGCTTTTTTACCGCTGAAACCTGAAAGGCTCTTTACGATTGATGCCAGTAACAAGATCAAAAGTATCCAACGGAGCCAGCTATGTAGTGCAACTAAAAAATTCATAATGTGGGGATTTGGCCGCAAAGCTAATGGGGGCAAGTTGAAATCTCAAATTTGATTCGGGAATAACCTGTCTTCATTCCACCCAATCGGCAATAAAAATGTTGGTGTCATGGGTACCCCCATTGTTGCGGTTGCTGCAGAACACGATCTTTTTACCATCCAAACTGAACATGGGAAAGGCATCAAACCCTTTGTCCCGGCTTATTTTCTGCAGCCCCCTGCCATCCGCCTGCATAATATACAGGTTGAATGGAAAGCCTCTTTTATATTCATGGTTCGACGCAAAGATGATGCGTTTACTATCTGGTAAAAAAGCCGGGGCCCAGTTGGCTTGTCCCAGATTGGTTACCTGGTGGGCATTGCTGCCATCGGCATCGGCAATGAAAACTTCCATTTGGGTAGGCGCTACCAGGTTTTCGGCCAGCAGCTCCTTATACGATTGCAGGGCTTCGGGTGTTTGCGGTCGTGAAGCGCGCCAGATGATCTTTTTGCCATTGGGGCTGAACCAGGCACCGCCATCATAACCCGGCGTATTGGTAATGCGTTTTTCTTTGCCTGTCGCCAGGTCCATCATGTACAGGTCAATATCGCCGTCTTTAACACTGGTATAGATCATCTTTTTGCCATCGGGCGAAAGCGTTGCTTCTGCATCATAACCTTTGCTGTGGGTAAGCTGCTTAACGATGTTCCCATCCAGATCGGCCATAAAAATATCGTAGCTGCTGTATAGTGGCCAGATGTATTTGTTACCATATTTCGATCGGTCGGGCAGTGGCGGGCAACTGTCGCCACCCAAATGGGTGGAGGCATAAATGATATGTTTACCGTCCCTCGTAAAAAAGCCGCAGGTGGTCCTGCCTTTACCGCTGCTTATCCTTTTGTAAGTGAATGGGGTCCCTGGCGCCGGTATCTTGCCAGCAAAGATCTGGTCACAGGGCAGACCGTCTTTAACACTGGTGCGTTGAAAAACCAGCCATTGGCCATCATAACTGAAATAGGCTTCGGCATTGTCACCACCAAAAGTTAGTTGTTGAATATTCCTGAAATGTTTTTCTTCAGGATAAAGAATTGTGTCGGCCTGTTGCCAGGTAGCCGTTACAGGCAATGGCGCATGGTTAAAAGCAGTGATGAAAAAAACAGTTATAACGGCCAGCAGGGACAGCCTCATATATGTATTTGTACCCATTAAATGAAGATAATTTTGTTAAATAGCTTGCATGTCAGAATATTGTCATAAGTACTAGATAAAAATCGGTTAGTTTTGCCTCGGTCGCCGTAGCTTTAGCGAAGGCGAACCGTTGACAATATTTTTAATACATGCCGGCCTTTGAAAAAAATATATATAACGCAGATGAAAAAATGGTTCTCTTTACAGCCTTTATTGTTAGTTGGCTTGTTTTGTTGGTTATACAGTTGCAGGTCCGGAGGGGAAAAGGAATCGCCCGAAAAAATTTTAAGTTCACCACCCTATGCAGGGTTGACCGATAGTATTAAAAGATTCCCGCAAAATCAGGACCTATACCTGGAAAGAGCCATATTGCTTTCTCAAAACAATCGACATGAACTGGCTGCGGGTGATTATAAACAAGCCTGGGAATTAAAACCTGAGGAACATATCGCCCTGCAATATGTATCGAACCTGATGTTGGTGAATCACCCGAAAGAAGCGATAGACCTGTTAAAAGAATGCATTGTTAAATGGCCCGCCAATCCTGATCTGCACCGCCGTTTAAGCGAGATCTATGCACAAATTGGCGAAACCCAAAAAGCCATTGGTCAATACGATGAATGGGCGCAGCAGGACTCCACTAATTTTGAAGTGTGGTATGAAAAAGGCGCCTTGTTAACCCAGTTAAAAGATACACCCGCCGCCATTACCGCGCTGGAACATGCCTACCGGATAGCACCCATCAATTACAACGGACTGGCCCTGGCGAGTTTGTATGGAGCTACCTTAAATCCCAAAGTGATCACCATTTGCGATGAACTGTTGCGTAAGGATACATCTGATATCACCGATGACGTCTTGTACCTCAAAGGCAGTTATTATTCAGATACCAAACAATACGACAAGGCCTTGCAGATGTTTAATCAATGCATAAGCCGTGACTGGAAATTCACTGACGCCTATATTGAAAAGGGCATTGTCTTACATGACCTGAAGAAATACGACAGCGCCTTGAGCGTATTCACCATGGCTGCCACCGTTACCAATACCAGTGCTGATGCCTGGTACTGGATGGGGCGCTGTTATGAAGCAATGGGTAAAAAAGACAAGGCCCTGGAGAATTATGAAAGAGCTGTGGCCCTTGATAAAAACTTTGAAGAAGCACACGAAGGAATAAGAAGATTGAAAAAGTAGTTTCAACTTTCAACTTTCAACATTAAACTCTGAACTAGCATGGCTATAGTAGCACCATCATTTTTATCAGCTAACTTTTTAAATCTGGAAGCAGATTGTAAAATGATCAATGAAAGTGAGGCCGACTGGTTTCATTTAGATGTAATGGACGGCCGTTTTGTTCCCAACATTACATTTGGCCCCATGATCATTGAGTTTATTCGAAAAACAACTGCTAAAGTTTGTGATGTGCACCTGATGATCGTTGAGCCCGAAAAATATGTGGAAGATTTTAAAAAGGCAGGGGCTGATATCCTCACTGTACACGAAGAATGCTGTGTACATTTACACCGCAACATTCAACAGATAAAATCGCTGGGTATGCAGGCAGGTGTGGCATTAAACCCACATACCCCTGTTGAGTCGTTAAAAGAAGTGCTGGATGATCTTGACCTGGTATTGATCATGAGTGTGAACCCGGGTTTTGGCGGACAGAAATTTATTCCCAATACACTGAACAAGATCAGGACCCTGCGCCGGATGATCGATGAACGCGGGCTATCTACCAAAATAGAGATCGATGGCGGCGTTACCCTGGATAATGCACCCGTGATCATGAAAGCTGGCGCCGACGTACTGGTAGCTGGTAACACCGTATTCAAATCAAAAGATCCCAAAGACACAATAGCACAATTGAAAAAGATAACGAGATAAATATAAAGGGTATGGCAAAAGACCTTTTCAGTAACCAGGCTGCGTTGTATGCACAATACCGACCTGTTTATCCGGTCGAATTATATGACTTCATTTTGCAGCATATAACCAACCCCCAACAGGCCTGGGATTGCGCCACGGGTAATGGACAGGCTGCCGTTGAATTGGCCCGCTATTTTGAAAAGGTAATGGCTACAGACATCAGCGAAAAGCAGTTACAGCAGGCCATTCCAAACGACAGGATCACCTATGCCGTTTCCACCGCTGAGCAAACCCCTTTCCCCGATAACAGTTTTGATTGTATTACCGTAGCCCAGGCATATCACTGGTTCCAGTTTGAAGCATTTGGTAAAGAAGTACAGCGCATTGCCCGCCCAGGGGCTATTGTTGCCATCTGGGGTTATAGTCTCATTGTAGGTGAGGACGAGGCGCTGAATACACTCATCCAATCATTTTACCGCGATACCGTAGGCGCGTACTGGGACAAAGAAAGAAGGTACATCGATGAACACTACACAAAGGTGCCTTTTCCCTATGAGCCTTTGCCCTCGAAAGAATTTCGAATAAACGTTCAATGGCACCGGCAGCAGTTGATCGGTTACTTTAATACCTGGTCAAGCGTACAGCATTTTATAAAAGCGCATCAATATAACCCGGTTGATGAGTTGGCGACCGTTATCGCTAACCTGTGGCCGGATGATAGTATAAAGAGTTTTTATTTTCCATTGTTCCTGAAGTTGGGTAGGGTTGTGAAGTAGGTGGTAGGGAGTTGATCAGTTAACCTGTTGATCAGTTGACCAGGAAGACAGAAGGAGGTAAGATGTAGGAGGTAGGAAGTAAGAAGTAGGAGGTAAGATGTTGGAAGTTAATAGATTGACAAGGAAGTTGATAGAGTTGATGGGGTTGATAAGGAAGTAAGAAGTAGGAGGTATGCTGGAAAAAGTTAAAGGACGAAAGAGGAAAGTTGAAGGATTGAGAGGCAACAGAAAATGAGTGTTTAGAGTGAAATGAATCACGAGCCGAAGGCGAATAGTTGTAATGGATCAACCGAGCCGCAGGCGAGGATGTGAATTGAATTAGCATCGAGCCACAGGCGAGAATTGAGGTTTCCCGGCCGCGTTGCGGTTTTCACGTTTCTCGTTTCCCGACTTGTCGGGATTTCACGACTGCCGATTGCCGATTCAGGATTGCCGATAATAATCGACCCTCTGCAATAAGGACTTTCACGTTTCTCGTTTGACGTATCACGACTGCCGATTGCCGATTCAGGATTGCCAACGACTCAATATACATAAGACTTACTTTAAGAAACAAGCACCTTATAACATGACTCGCATCAAATCAGCAATCATCGGTTGTGGCAAAATGGCCCAGGTCCATGCGCAGGCATTAAAGAACATTGAAGAAACAGAACTGGTAGCTGTGCAAAGCCGCAGTGCAGATAAAGCGGCGGCTACGGCAGCCCGCTTTGGGGTAAAGGCCTATTCGGATATTGCCGAAATGATACAAAAAGAGCAGGTACAGGTAGTGGTTATTTGTACACCCCATCCCGCTCACCGCGAAGGCGCTATAATTGCTATGCAGCAGGGCGCTCATGTGCTCACGGAAAAACCACTGGCGGTTTCCCTGGAAGATTGTGATGCCATGATGGAAGCTGCTGCCAAATACAACAAACAGGTAGGTATGGTAAGCCAGCGCCGGTTCTACCCCGCCTGTTATCGCATAAAGCAGGCCATAGATGCCGGAAAGCTGGGCACACCCATGTTAGGTTCGGTAGTGATGTATGGCTGGCGCGATGAAAAATATTATAAAAGCAATCCCTGGCGTGGCAGTTGGGATAAAGAAGGCGGTGGCGTGCTGGTAAACCAGGCACCACACCAGCTCGATCTGTTGCAGTGGTATATGGGCAGTGAAATGGAAGAAGTGTATGGTGTGTGGCAAAATATAAATCACCCTTATATAGAAGTAGATGATACGGCATCGGCCATTATCAGGTTTAAGAATGGCGCAGTGGCCAATATTATCGTAAGCAATGCACAAAAGCCCGGACTGTATGGCAAAGTGCATATACATGGCTCTAATGGTGCATCGGCCGGTGTACAAACAGATGGAGGCGCCATGTTCCTGCCCGGACAACCAGCCGTGCTGGAACCACCGTTAAATGATATCTGGACGGTACCGGGTGAAGAACAACAATTGGAAGCCTTTCATAAAGCAGACCGGGCCGAATTCAATTCTACCAACGATCCCGTTGAATATTATGTTCGTCAACAGAACCGCGACTTTATAATAGCCATAGGGGAGAACAGGACGCCATTGGTGACGGCTAAAGAAGGAAGAAAAACAGTGGAGCTGTTCACCGCTATTTATCGATCTACAAAGGAACGGAAACCCATTCGCTGGCCCCTGTAAATAATTATCAGCTTCCTGAGAAAAAAAGTCTACAGAAATACTGTTTTATAGAAGCGATTGCACGTAGCAATTTTTGCATCACCCAATAAAACAGTGAGTATGGCAACTGCAAACGGAAAGTCGAAGAAGAGGACGCAAAAGGAAGCTGATAAGGACCTTTCCAAAACCTACAATCAGTTCAAGGAATTTGAAGGGCATAAGTATACAGGAATGAAGATAGGACGTAGTCATAAGTGGTACTACGATAAAGGCGAATGGAAAGAAACAAAAGTAACGCCCGATCTATGGACCATCACCTATGCGGTCACCAAACGGCGGGCAGGTAAAGCACCGGAAGGATCGGGTGTACCCATAGGAACAGAATATCATTGGTATATACTGGCCCATCAGCATGTACGTAAGTTAAATGCGAATGATTATACTACTGCACTCACAGGCCTTAAATATAAACTCGCCCATAAAAGGGCCGATAAAGACAGATGGAATATAAGCGATAAAGCCCAGCGTAAGCGGTTGATAAAAATGTTGAAAGACATGATCGTTCAACTCGAAAACGCACCGGAAAACGTAAGTCAGGCCCCTGAAACGAAGATCGTTCCTGCCCCTAAAAAAGCAATGACAAAACCAGCAGCTGCCTCCACAAGAAGAAAGAAAACTGCTACCCGTAAAAAGAAAGCGGTAAAGGAGGTGTGAAAATAATTCCTCAGCTATCCATGTCGTTAATTTTCAGTAGATAAGCTGAAGTTGGCCATGGCAGCGGATTTGCATAAATATATATGAAGCAAACACTTTGTTATGGTAATAAATGAAAAAGAATTTCCAGTAGTTGTGCAGGCCTATCAACCTGCTGCTGATGGAGAATTATTTGTGGCCGAACAAATGGTGAGAAATCAAGCTGAAACAGATTCGTTCAGCAGCCGATACGCCGGTTATATTATAAAGGCAAGAGTGGTAAAAGAAAATGAATTGGTTACAGATTATGGCAATAACAATGGACATCGTGCAAGACGTACGGCTGTGCATCGCCGGGGAATGCCGGCATGGGCAATTCTTTTACTAATAGTTGTTGTACTGGTTGTGGTGGGATTCACCACTGGGTGGATCCAAAAAACCTTTGAATTAAATTTGTAATAGAGAAATTAAGTTCGTTCCGTTTTCGTTAACCGGAGGATAATTGTTAAGCCGAGTTATAAACGTACCCGCGTTATCCACCGGTTTTTTTAGCTAATTAGTGTTAGGAAAAAATATATGAAAAACCAAAAAAGGAAAGCTTCAAGTTGTAGTTTATATTGTACAGCTTGAAGCTTTTTGTTTTTAATGTGCTGTCTGCTATGGTAATTTATCACCCGGTAAACCCAAACCGGTTACAATTTCATATTCAAAAATACCGGCTTCTATAGCAGGATCTTTATCCATCAGGCGTTTCACTTCTTCTTTATCGATCGTATTATAGATGGCAATAGCTGCCAGGTTGCTGTCATTGTCCTTTATGGGCATGGTCAATACCATGTGGTTATCACGGCGTTGCTCAAACACATAGGGCAGGTGTTCGCTTTGAATGATGCGGGGAGTATCGCTAAGACCATAATTTTCACCCTTCATTAATACTACCAGCGTATAAGGTTTAATACTGGCCAGTTTGGTCATGATCTCGGGTGATACAAATTGAAATGCTGGGTTACTCATTGGTTGATTTTTGATTTAGTATAGATTTGAAATGGAAATCTGCCTTCGGAAATGGGTAAAAGGGCGGGACTTATATAACGCAATTTAATATTTACACCGAATTGCAGCCGGGTCTGTTTTAAATAAGGACAAAAAAAAGGGCCGAATAGACATTCAGCCCTTTATAAAAAACCGTCTTCCTGATAATATGTTGATGTAGTTACAATCAGATTAAGGAACCACCTGATCTTCACATGACCTGCAAGCTGTTTTTTACATCTTGATTCGTCGCATGGTTGATACCCTAATTTCCAACCGAATGCCAAATAAGTAAAATGCTAGTAACCAGTTTTTTAATTTCGTGCCAGTTCCCATGCCAGTCCCCGGTAGGGAACAATTTTCCAGGATTTGGTTGGTATAAGATCACTGGTACATAAAACCACTTATCAGTAAAGCATATGTGTAAATTGATGTTGATCAATTGCAAGTGTTTGTTTGCGTTATAAGTACGGGTTGATAGAGTTGATAAGGGTTGACCGGTTGACGAGTTGATCAAGCAGTTAACACGTTGACACATTAACAAGGAAGAAGAAGATTGAGATGAATTCATTTCCTACTGCACATTCAATGTTGTTCCCATTAACGGACCTGAGCGCAGCGAAGGTCCCGTCTGCCGTCTGCCGTCTGCCGTCTGCCGTCTGCCGTCTGCCGTCTGCCGTCTGCCGTCTGCCGTCTGCCGTCTGCCGTCTGCCGTCTGCCGTCTGCCGTCTGCCGTCTGCCGTCTGCCGATCAGCGCGGCTCGAATGTCGCGAGCCCCCATTGCCCATTGCCCATTGCCCATTGCCTTCTCCCAGTTGCCCGTTCCAACATTTTCAATTAATTTCGACCGCAACAAAAACTTTACCCGGGTGAAAATCGTTCCTTTTTTGCTGGTATTCTTCGCAGTTTGTATATCCGGTAGCGTAATGGCACAGAAAAAGGTAGCGTGGGTATCGGGCCGGGTGGTAGGAGAGAATGAGCAACCATTGAATAATGTGTCCGTCATGATCTTAGGGCGGCTAAAAGGCGTTATTACCTCCGATTCCGGCACCTTCCGCTTAAAAGTACCTGCCGATAAAGCCTTCGCCCTCGTATTCAGTTATACAGGCTATAAAACCGAGCAACGCAATTTCCTGTTGAATGAGAATGAAGAAGAGGCGGTGGCTATCAGGCTCGAACGCGGTGCCCGCGAACTGGAGCCCGTGGTAATTACCGACCAGCGCCAAAGACGGGAAGCCGGCCTGGTGATCATCAACCCCAAAAATGCCATCAACATTCCTTCGCCCACAGGGGGAATAGAAAGTCTGATAAAAGTATTTGTCGGTTCCAACAATGAATTAACCTCGCAGTACTCGGTACGCGGCGGTAACTACGATGAGAACCTGATCTATGTAAACGATTTTGAAGTATTCCGGCCCTATTTGGTACGCAGCGGGCAGCAGGAAGGGTTAAGTTTTATTAATCCCGAACTGGCGCGCAATGTGAGCTTTTACAATGGCGGCTTCCAGGCAAGATATGGCGATAAAATGTCATCGGTGCTGGATATTCAGTATAAAAAGCCAAAGCAATTTGGTGGTTCAGCCTATGTGGGCCTGCTGGAGCAGGGGTTACACCTGGAAGGGATTACTAAAAACAACAAGTTCAGTTACCTCATAGGGGTACGTAACCGCAGTAACCGAAACCTGCTAAAAAGCCAGGAAACACAAGGTAATTATGTGCCTTCATCAAATGACCTGCAGGCATTGTTCACCTATCAGATCAATGCAAAGAACAGCATTGAACTGCTGGGAAATATCTCCCAAACCAAGTTTACCCTGATCCCAGAATACAGCCAGCTTACCTCCTCTGTGTTCTCGCCCTATTTCAGCGCCAACCTGGGTATGGATATCTATTTCTCGGGCCGGGAAGAAGACCGGTACCGGACCAATATGGTGGGATTGTCATTTATACAACAACCCAAAAAGAACCTGAAGCTGAAATGGATGTTAAGCCGTTTTGAGAATGATGAACGCGAAGGGATAGACATTACCGGCGCCTATATTTTTGGGGAGCGGGAATTTGATAAAACGAAGTCCGACTTCGGGCTTATCAATAATCCACTGGGCGCGGGTCTGTATCAGAACTATGCCCGTAACAAACTCAATATCCAGGTTTGGAATGCCTCCCACAAAGGGATGCTCGACCTGGGTAAAAATTACCTGCAATGGGGACAAAGTGCAGAACGGCAAACTGTGACTGATAAACTCCATGAATGGGAATACCAGGATTCAGCCGGTTACAGTCTGCCCTATGACCCCTATAGTTTGGGGTTGAATAAAGTATTGAATTCAAAAGCCGATCTTACCATTACCCGCCTAAGCGGATACGTTCAGGATAATATCATTCTGCACGATTCAATGGGCGTGGTGTTGCAGGCCGGTGTGCGGTATAATTACAACGACCTGAATAATGAATTACTGATATCGCCCCGCGTTGGCTTTAGCTGGAAACCTGCCCACTGGAAGCGGGATGTCATTTTCCGTGGCGCTGCCGGTATTTATAACCAACCGCCTTTTTATCGCGAATTACGCCGGTACGATGGCTCGGTGAACAAAGACCTGAAAGCCCAGAAAAGCTGGCAGGCATCTGCCGGGTTCGATTATAATTTCCGTTCGGGTAACCGCCCTTTCCGCTGGACAATGGAAGCCTATTATAAAAACATGTGGGATGTGGTGCCTTATGATATCGACAATGTACGGTTGCGTTATTTTGGGGAGAACAGTGCGAAGGCTTACGCGGCCGGTTTAGAAACACGGTTGTTTGGCGAGTTGGTTAAAGATGCTGAAAGCTGGATCAGTCTGGGTTTTATGCGCACCCGCGAAAACCTGAAAGGCGATACCTATTACAATTATACGCTCGATTCGCTGGGCGCTTTAAAAGACAGCTCCCTGACAGAAGCAGGCTGGTTACGCCGGCCCAGCGACCGGTTACTTACGTTTGGGATGTTCCTGCAGGATTACCTCAGTACCAACAAGAATTTCAAAGTATATCTTAACTTCCTGTATGGCAGCAACCTGCCTTATAACATTCCGGGAAGTGTAAAATACCGCAATGCGTTGATCATCGATCCATATATCCGGATCGATATCGGGTTCAGCGCCCTGTTGCTGGATAGTGAAAAAAGCAACCGTCGTAGCCATAGTCCCTTCCGTAATTTTGAGAATATTTGGGCTACCCTCGAAGTGTTTAACCTGATTGACAGGGATAATACGATCTCCTACATGCTGATCAAAGACTTTTCCAACACCGTTTTTGCCATGCCAAACCGGCTTACACCCCGGTTGTTGAATTTGAAGCTGGTAGCCAGGTTCTAAGGAAAAGAGATCATTAAACTATAGTTTATTTATACTAACACAGGATTATCCATATGGGTAACCCTGTTTTTATGCTGGTCATACTTACAGGTATACCGGAAATAAGCTGGATTTATAGCAATCATAAGCCCTGGATATCCCGTACCTATAAAGGAACGGCATATATACGGGATACATGCGGGACATATACGGGATATCTACGGGATATCTATACTACTGGCTTGAATAAGAGGTAGTTCTACACACCTGTTTCAGGGGGGTATTATAGTGAAAATGACTACTTGCTGTCCATAATTGGTAAAGATTCCCTTTTCCCGTTTTCCAACATATTTTCCGGAAATGAGAATAAAACGTTCCAACAGCAATGTGTAAGTTGTTGTATTACAGCTGGTTGTTTTTTGGCACTTTAATCGAATACCTATGATGACCCTGAACGAAAAATGATAGCAAACAACTCTTAACCGTAAATGACTAGCATATGATGGCTGTAAACGTGATATCAACCCGTCCTAACCCATTTGTTTCATCCCTTACCCTTGAGATTACGGCATCGGAAGACCAGCCAGGCGTGGTAAGAATGGCCGATACCACCGGAAAGATCATCAGTCTTTTTTTGTGGAAGCTGAAGAAAGGGATTAATATAAGCAATATTAATAATTTGAATAAATTAAGCAATGGCTCCTATTTACTTGATGTAATGGACCAAAGCGGTGCCATTTTATGCAGCACCCGAGTAGAAAAGTAAACAGTTTTCCAGTTTGTGATAGAAAAATCCGTACCTGGGTTTTTTCTGATAAAAGGGAAAAATAGAATTTATACGCGAAAATCGGCCCCACCTTTCCCAAATTAATAAAGTTTTATCCCAAACTGAGACAATAGGTCGCCTGCTCATGAAGTATAATGCTGATTATGAGTGTGTTGAAATGTGGCATTCCATTAGTAACCCCTTTATAAACGATTTTGTGATACCATTAAGCCATAATCATAATTCAGAAAAGCACAAAGCAGAAAAAAACGCTGTTTCAATGCGGCAAAAACTTAGTAGGATATTACAAATTGACCAGGCCGGATCAGGTGGTAACGATGGCGCATCAAAAGTTCCAAACCCAGAAAATATGATCCCAAAAGTTGTTGTCCGCCCAAACCCGTTTTTCACTTCTATAACGCTCGATGTAACGTGTGCACAAGGTAAGCATGTAATTGTGCGGATGTTCGATGAGGATGATAAGATCGTAAAAATGTTCAGTTGGTTTCTGGTAAAAGGAATAAACATAACCAATATAAGCGAAGTAGAATTTTTGCCTTCAGGCGTGTATTCGTTGGACATTGTTGATCTGGAAGGTGACGTGTTATACAGCACTCAAATTTCAAAAGGCTAAAGAAATAGTTTTAAAAACCCCTAACCCCGTAGGAGTTGTTTGCAAAAACAACTCCTTTTTTTTTTGAATATAGCTCCTGATTGCGAAAAGATTTAGTTAAAAATTTAGTTACTAAAATTTAGTAACTAAATTTAATTTTGGGCATGACAAAGCTGAGTGTAAACATTAACAAGTTTGCCACGTTGCGCAATAGCCGCGGTGGAAATAATCCCGATGTAGTAAAAGCGGCCATCGATGCAGAGCGGTTTGGTGCCGATGGCGTAACGGTGCACCCCAGGCCCGACGAGCGGCACATCCGCTACAGCGATGTACGGGCCATTAAAAAGATCATTACTACAGAGTTTAATATTGAAGGTAATTGCAGCGAACAAAAGTTTGTTGACCTGGTACTGGAAACAAAGCCTCACCAGGTAACGCTGGTACCTGATGCTGAAGGGCAGCTTACCAGTGATCATGGATGGGATACTATTCAACACCGCGATTACCTGCGGGAGATGATCCAGACATTTAAGCAGGCAGGCATTCGGGTGTCGATCTTTGTAGATCCCGTTATTGAGATGGTGAATGGTGCAGCAGAAACCGGCACCGATCGTATTGAGCTGTACACCGAAGGCTACGCCAGGGAATATACGAACAACAGGGAGCAGGCCATTGCCAGTTATGTGACTGCGGCTAAAAGGGCCAATGAACTGGGGCTTGGCATTAATGCCGGTCACGACCTTGACCTTACCAACCTGGCTTATTTTGCGCAGCACATCCCCGGTTTGCTGGAAGTATCCATAGGGCATGCTTTGATCAGTGATGCATTGTATCTGGGGTATGAGAATACAATACAATTGTATAAAAGACAGTTGAAGTTGAGTTGATCAGGAAGGCTGGTTGATAGGTGATAAGGTTCTTATGCCAACACATCCTGCCATTCTGTGACCTTATCAAACACCGATTTAGCAAAGGGGCACAGGGGTACGATCTTGATGTTATGGGTGCGGGCATATTCAACAGCCGTGAACACCAATTGCTTTCCTACGCCTTTTCCAGCCAGTGAATCATCAACCTCGGTATGTTCAATGGTCATTTTGTTGGGTGTGGTCATTGTGTACACCATTTCTGCCAAAATAGCGCCATCCTGGCCTACATAGAACATACCTTTGCCGTGTAATTGTTTGTGTTGTATTACCATAATAAAATAGGAATAAGCAATAATTACAAAATTAGCTTTCCCGGTAAATGGTCAGGGGTGTTTTGCAACGGCCCGTATGTTGATCATTTTCAACTTATTCCGGCCTGGCTGCAATTCATTGGTAAAAATCGTATTTTTATTTAAATTGTTGGTTATGGATGAGAAGAAATTGAAAGAAGAATTACCACATGGTCCCGATCCACATGAAGACGAAGACGACGAGCGTGAATACGACATTATAGACGAATTAACGCCCCAGCAATTGGCCCAATTAGCGGAATCGATCAAACAGGCTGAGGCAGGCAACACAATACCCCATGAAAAGGCTATGGAACTAATGAGCGCATTGGTTAACAGCCGTTCCCGACAAAATTTGTAGGGTTTTTTTAAATTAAATTTGGTTAAGTCATTTTTGCATAGCACTTTTGTAAGCATAATGAATAAGCAATTACAAAATAATCATTGGTGGTGGCATACAAACTCTACAAGGGGCATGTAAGCTATTGATTGATGTTTATTAACACCATATTCAGCCCCGACAGTATCGTCGGGGTTTTTTTTTGACTGTTCTTAATGCGGCTGATTAATGAAAAAGATAAATATTACTACGAATTGTAAAAAGTTGCTGGCGGATGTGTTCACGCCGGTTGGCATTTACCTCCGGGTGCGCGATCGTTTTCGTGATACAGTACTGCTTGAAAGTACCGACCACCATGCAGCAGACAACAGTTACTCTTTCATTTGCATTAATGCCATTGCAGGCATCGAGATCACCTCTACCAAAAGCATTGAATTTAAATTGCCTGGCCTGCCACCTGAAAAAGCAGCCATAACCAATAGCGCCGAAGTGCCCGAAAAACTATGGGAGTTTATGCAGCGCTTTGAGGTAAAACAAGGCAGTGGCCGCGAAACAAAATTTGCTCAGGGCCTGTATGGCTATACAACCTACGATGCTGTTCAATTCTTCGATACCATTCACCTCGGTATCGAGCGCAAATCTCCCGACGGGCTACCCGTTGTTCCCCTCATGCGGTATCGGTTGTATCAATACGTAATAGCAATCAATCACCATAAAGACGAGTTATACATCTGCGAAAACACCATGACTGGTGTTGAAAGCGAATTGCAGGTAGTAGAATCGTTGATCCGTAGTAAAGATGTACCGGTATATCCTTTTAAAACAAAAGGTCCCGAAGCATCAAACATGACCGACAGCGATTATATGGACATGGTGAAGAAGGGTATTCAAAGTTGTATGCGCGGTGATGTGTTCCAGATAGTATTGAGCCGTTGTTTTGAGCAGGGTTTTACTGGTGACGAGTTTGCCGTGTATCGTGCGCTGCGCAGCATCAATCCTTCCCCTTATTTATTCTTTTTCGATTATGGCGATTACAAACTGATGGGTTCTTCGCCTGAAGCGCAACTGATCATGCAAAATGGTAAAGCAGTGGTTCACCCCATAGCTGGTACCTTTAAACGAACAGGTGACGATGAAACTGATCAACGGGAGGCAGAGCGCCTGTTGCAGGATGCCAAGGAGAATGCTGAACATGTTATGCTGGTTGACCTGGCTCGTAACGACCTCAGTCGACTGTGCGATGACGTAAAAGTGGACCACTATCGAGAAGTACAATATTATTCGCACGTAATTCACCTGGTAAGTGAAGTGAGCGGTAAAGTGCGTACGGGCAGCAATCCGTTTGCACTGTTGGCCAAAACCTTTCCGGCCGGCACTTTAAGCGGGGCGCCAAAATTCAAGGCCATGGAGTTAATAGATGCGTATGAACCAACGGCACGCAGCTATTATGGCGGCGCCATCGGGTTCATGGGTTTTGATGGACAGTGCAATCATGCGATCATGATCCGCACCTTTATGAGCCGGCAAAACAAACTGATCTATCAGGCCGGCGCCGGTGTGGTTGCTGCCAGCAAACCCGAAAGCGAATTACAGGAAGTTAATAATAAACTGGGCGCTTTAAAGAAAGCCATCGTATTTGCCCAGGAAATAATTTAATTAGTACTCTCCGTCTTCGTCCGCCGAAGCCTTGGCGAAGGCGGACCATCACAACATAATTGAACATGAAAATTCTTGTTTTCGATAATTACGACTCCTTTACTTACAACCTGGTACACCTGGTTGAAAAGATCCTGCATCAGAAAGTAGATGTATACCGTAACGACCAGATCCCATTGGAGAATGTAAAGGCATATGATAAGATCATTTTATCGCCAGGCCCCGGTATCCCAGAAGAAGCTGGTTTGTTACTGCCGTTGATAAAAGAATATGCAGCTACCAAATCAATCCTGGGTGTGTGTTTGGGGCATCAGGCAATTGGCCAGGCTTTTGGAGGTAAACTCATTAACCTGAGTTCTGTTTATCATGGAGTGGCTACGCCAATACAACTTGTTAATCGGCAATCGGCAATCGGTGAAAAGGTAGAAGGCAAAGGGCAGAAGGCAGAGATAAAAGGCAAAGGCAAGCATGCAAGTAATAGTGATCATCGAAATTCAGAAGCCCACTCACCACTCACCATTCACCACTCACTCTTCAATGGTCTGCCCGATGAATTTGAAGTGGGCCGTTACCACAGCTGGGTAGTAAGTGAAGAAGGTTTTCCAAAAGAACTGGAGATCACCGCCCGCGATGCTAACAATTATATCATGGCATTGCAGCATAAAACTTATGATGTGCAGGGCGTACAGTTCCATCCGGAAAGTGTGTTGACGCCAAGGGGAGAGGAGATCTTACGGAATTGGTTGAAACAGTGATGTGCTGATGTGTTAATAGAAAACAAATTATTGACCTGATTACTACTAATGAAATGAAAAAGATATTACAATTCCTGTTTGAACATAAAACGTTAAGCCGTGAGCAGGCGAAAGACGTTTTGCTGAACATTGG
Source organism: Niastella soli (assembly GCF_017742245.1). Classification (GTDB taxonomy): domain Bacteria; phylum Bacteroidota; class Bacteroidia; order Chitinophagales; family Chitinophagaceae; genus Niastella; species Niastella soli. Next base: position 432,678 of record NZ_JAGHKO010000017.1, on the reverse strand, counting down.
TAAAGGTGTTTACAACGAACATGAAGTAACGGCCTTTATGACCGTATACCTCATGCGCAGCGTAACCATTGAGGAGCTGCAGGGATTTCAGGATGCCTTGCTGGAATTGTGTGTAAAAGTTGATTTGAATGGCTTCCCGGTGATCGATATAGTAGGTACCGGTGGTGATGGTAAGAATACCTTCAATATTTCAACTCTCAGTTGTTTTATTGTGGCGGGAACTGGCCAAAAAGTAGCCAAACACGGTAACTACGGCGCTTCCTCTATAAGCGGTGCCAGCAACGTTATGGAGCAACTGGGTTATAGAATGAAGAACGATCCGGACAGATTGAAGAAAGAAGTAGATCAGGCTAATATCTGTTTTTTACATGCACCATTGTTTCATCCCGCATTAAAAACAGTAGGGCCCATCAGAAAGAACCTGGGTATGCGTACCTTCTTCAATATGTTAGGACCCATGGTAAACCCGGCGTTCCCTCCCTTTCAACTGGTAGGGGTATATAACCTGGAAATGGCGCGCATCTATAATTACCTGTTACAACTGACCGACAGGGCTTTTACCATTATTCATGGGTTAGATGGATACGACGAGATCTCGCTTACCAATGATACCAAGGTGATCACCAATAATGGCGAAAAGATCATGACGCCCGAGCAGTTGGGAAAACGCATGGTAAACCCTGCTGATATTTATGGTGGCAATACTGTAGAAGAAGCAGCCAAATTATTCACTAAAATATTAAAAGGCGAAGGCAGCTGGGCGCAAAATGCGGTGGTACTTGCCAACGCCGCCATGGCTTTGCATTGCACGGGTAACTATAAGAGTTATGATGATGCCTATGCCGCAGCCGTAGACAGTTTGGAAAGTGGGAAAGCAAATGAGGCGTTATCGAAGTTAATTGCATTGCAGTAGGAATAGGAGGTTGAAAGGTTGACAAGTTAACAGGTTGACAAGTTAACAAGTTAACGAGGTGAAAGGAAAAGGGCAGAAGGCAGAGGGCAAAAATAATGCAGCGAGACTTGAATTTCGCGAACCAATTGCCGATTGCCGATTCACGATTGCCGATTCGGCATCTTAATTCACAAATTGATCACTTTAGTAATGAATATACTTGATAGAATAATAGAACACAAACGTACAGAAGTAGCTGAGCGTAAAGCGCAAACTTCTGTAAAGGAGCTGGAACAGCAGGATGGCTTTAAACGTTCTGTATTATCACTTGGGCAGTTTTTGCTCGATGATGCCAAAACCGGAATTATTGCCGAGTTTAAAAGGAAGTCGCCTTCCAAAGGTATCATCAACGGCCGCGCCGATGTAGTGGAAGTAACGTCAGCATATGCCCGTTATGGCGCTTCCGGATTATCTGTACTTACCGATGAACAATTTTTTGGCGGTAGCACGGCCGACCTTATAAAAGCAAGAGTTAACCAGGTGCCTATTCTTCGTAAGGATTTTATGATCGATGAATACCAGATCGTAGAAGCCAGGGCCATGGGTGCCGATGTGATCCTGTTAATTGCAGCTTGTCTGACACCAGCTGAAGTTAAACGATTAGCATCATTTGCGGCCTCCCTGCAACTGGAAGTATTGCTGGAATTGCATGCCGAAGAGGAGTTGGAGCATATTTGTGATGAAACAAAACTGGTAGGCATCAACAACCGCAATTTGAAAACGTTTGAAGTAGACATTGATCGGAGCCTGCGTATGGCAGAACGTATTCCTGCCGGCAAGATCAAGATTGCCGAAAGCGGTATCAGTTCTGTTGCCAACATCAGGCTCTTTAAAGAAAATGGTTTCCGTGGGTTCCTGATCGGAGAGAATTTTATGAAAGAAGCGCAACCGGGCGAAGCTTTTCATAAATTCATAGCGCAACTGGAAACGAAATAACACAGCGATTGCATGGCCGAAACCCTAACACTTAAAATCTGACTACGCTATGCGAGTAAAAGTTTGCGGTATGACACTGCCCGAACAGCTGGAACAATTAGGAAGCCTGGGCGTAACATTTGCAGGATTTATCTTTTATCCAAAAAGTCCGCGCTATGTTTTCAAAGGCCTTACTACCAGCCAGATCAGGAAAGAAAACAACATTAACAAGGTAGGCGTTTTTGTAAACGCCCCCATTGAAGAAGTGCTTCACATGGTAGATGAATGCCGTTTACACATGGTACAGTTACACGGCGATGAATCGCCCAAGTATTGCGAAAAGATCGCAGACTATGTATCGGTAGTAAAAGCCTTCCGCATCAGTGAATCGGATAACATTGAATGGATGATACGGAATTATATGGATGTGTGCGATATGTTCATGTTCGATACCATGGGCGCGGGCTATGGCGGTACCGGCGTAAAGTTTAACTGGAACATGTTAAAGGATGCCACCATTGGCAAACCCTTTTTCCTCAGTGGTGGTATTGAACCTGGTGATGAAGACAGGCTGAACGAGTTTGCCGCCCTGCCAGTAGCAAAAGCCTTGTTTGCAGTAGATATCAATAGTAAGTTCGAAATAAGTCCGGGTATAAAGGACATGGCGAAAGTAAAAGACTTTGTCACCAAATTGAACAGTAAGTAATAAACTTATTCTATGATCCACATACGAACGGCCAGGGAAACTGACCTGGAAGCTATTCTGGAAATTTACAACGACGCTGTATTGAATACCACTGCGGTCTATGATTACGAACCGCATACACTGGAAATGCGGCGGCAATGGTTCCGGATAAAAGAAGCACAGGGTTACCCGGTATTTGTAGCCGAAGAAGGCGGTCAGGTAATAGGATTTAGTTCAATTGGGCCATGGCGGGCCTGGGCCGCCTATAAATATTCCGTAGAGAACTCGATATATGTAGCTCCTGATCAACGTGGTAAAGGCATTGGTAAACTATTGCTGGAACCGTTGATAAAGGCAGCAGCCGAATTGAACCTGCATACGATTGTGGCGGGTATCGATTCAACCAATGATGTAAGTATAAAATTGCACGAGCGTTTTGGCTTTAAAGAGGTAGGGCATTTTGCACAGGTTGGTTACAAGTTTGGCCGCTGGCTCGATCTTACTTTTATGCAATTGGTGTTGAAGACACCGGAGCAACCGGTTGAAGGGTAGGGGAATAGCAATTAAACCTCATACTATGATAAAGCTAGGGATCATGGGTGATTATGATGCTTCGAATGCTACTCACATAGCTAACAACGAAGCGCTTGATCATGCCGCCAAACAATTTGGAAAGCTCTTTACATACGAATGGGTAGCTACGGAACAGATAGAACCGGAGTTTGAGCTCATCATACAGTCGTACCAGGGATTTCTGATAGCACCGGGTAGTCCGTATAAAAGCATGTCGGGGGTGTTGAAGCTCATTGAATATGCCCGCACGCACCGGGTCCCCACCCTGGGTACCTGCGGCGGCTTTCAACATATGGTCATTGAGTTTGCGCGCCATGTGCTGGGCATTACTGATGCTGAACATGCAGAAACCAATCCCTATGCATCGCGACTGGTGATTAATCCGTTAAGCTGCTCATTGAAAGGACAAACGCTCGAAATTGAAATAACCCAAAAAGATTCGTTGGTATCTCGCCTCTTCAATACCAATACGATCACGGAGAATTATTATTGCAATTTTGGGTTGAATCCGGCATACCAGGAACAAATTCATGAGGCTGGTCTTAGCATGGTAGCCAGTGACAAATACAAAGAAGCAAGGATTGTGGAATTAAAAGACCACCCTTTCTTTATAGGAACTTTATTTGTTCCACAGGTTAATTCCAGCTATGAGAAGCCGCATCCGATATTAATAGCCCTGCTGAATGCCATGGAACAGTACAGTAGCATAGGAACAGTATGCCGAAATAATCGACATGACACAACAGCAGTTAAATAGTAGTACAAATGACGACAACAACAAAATATCAACAACCTAATGTACAGGGATATTATGGAAAGTTTGGGGGTGCATTTATTCCCGAAATGCTGCACCCAAATGTAGAAGAGTTGCGATCAAAATACCTTGACATTATTTACGATCCTGCATTCCAAAAGGAATATAAGGCTTTGTTACACGATTATGTGGGCCGGCCTTCACCGCTGTATTATGCCAAACGGCTGAGCGAACAATATGGCACGCAGATCTACCTGAAACGCGAAGACCTGTGTCATACCGGTTCGCATAAACTGAACAATGCCCTCGGTCAGATATTATTAGCCGAACGTTTGGGCAAGAAACGCATTATTGCAGAGACGGGCGCCGGACAACACGGGGTAGCTACTGCAACGGTGTGTGCATTAAAAGGAGTTGAGTGCATTGTTTATATGGGTGAGAAGGACATTGAGCGTCAGGCGCCGAATGTGGCCCGGATGAAAATGCTGGGGGCTACGGTGATCCCCGCCACCAGTGGCAGCAAAACTTTAAAGGATGCTACCAACGAAGCGATCCGTGACTGGATCAACAATCCCACAGATACACATTATATCATAGGCAGTGTGGTGGGGCCGCATCCATATCCTGATATGGTAGCGCGTTTTCAAAGCATTATCAGTGAAGAGATCCGCGGACAGTTAAAAGAACACACAGGCAGCGAATTGCCCACGCATGTATTGGCCTGCGTAGGCGGTGGCAGTAATGCAGCCGGTACTTTTTATCATTTTCTGGAAGAGCCAACGGTACAACTAATAGCTGTAGAAGCCGCCGGTCATGGGGTACACAGCGGGTTAAGCGCTGCTACCACCCAGTTAGGTAAACCGGGTGTATTACATGGCAGCAAAAGCCTGGTTATGCAAACTGAAGATGGGCAGGTAGTAGAGCCGCACAGTATTTCTGCGGGGTTGGATTATCCGGGCATTGGCCCGTTGCATGCCCACTTATATGATTCAGGCCGGGGTGTTTTCTTAAGCGCTACCGATGAAGAAGCATTGCAGGCTGCATTTAACCTGGCAAAAAAAGAAGGGATTATCCCGGCACTGGAAAGTTCTCATGCCCTGGCCAGTCTGGAATTCCTGAGTCCGGTGAATGCGAAAAAAACAGAAGCGCCCATTCCGGCAAAAGCTATGTTCACAAAGGATTCAACAGTGGTGGTTTGTTTAAGTGGAAGAGGCGATAAAGACATGGCTACTTATATGAAAGCAATGGAAGGGAAATAAATAGAGAAGACCTGTAAGGTCCGCCATCGGATCTTGAAAAATCAGAAAGTATACGCGGTCCTGACAGGTCTTCCATTTCTATACAACCAGACCTGTCAGGTGCAATTAAACCTAATACGAATGCAGGTTCCAATGATGCACCTTACAGGTCAGGTAAGTAACCTGTAACCTGAAACTTGTAACAATGAGCCGAATAAAAGAATTATTCCAACAGAAAAAGAATAATATACTTAACGTATACTGTACAGCCGGTTATCCGCAATTGAACAGCACAGTACCAGTAATGAAAGCATTACAGGACAGCGGAGTCGATATGATAGAGCTGGGCATGCCTTATAGTGATCCCCTGGCTGATGGCCCGGTGATACAGGCAAGCAGCACGCAGGCCCTGGCCAATGGTATGACCATTGCCACGTTGTTTGAACAGTTAAGAGGCTTTCGTCAACAGATATATGTTCCGGTAATTTTAATGGGCTATATGAACCCCATTCTGCAATACGGCTTTGAGCGGTTTTGTCAGGATGCAGCAGATATGCCGATCGATGGCCTCATACTACCCGATCTTCCGGAATATGAATTTGAAACGGAATATGGCCCTATTATGCAGCGCTATGGGTTGAACTTTATTTTCCTGGTCACGCCAGAAACTTCGGAAGAACGTATTCGCAGGCTTGACAGCTTAAGCACCGGTTTTTTGTACGCGGTCTCTTCTTCCTCCACTACGGGAAAAGACAAAGACATGAATGCCGTGAATAACTACCTGCAAAAGCTACAGGATATGAAGCTTAACAATCCTGTGCTGGTAGGCTTTGGTATAAAAGACAAAGCAACCTTTCAACAGGCATGTGAACACGCTAATGGCGCTATTATAGGCACTGCGTTCATCAAAGCACTGGAGAATACCCTCGACGTTGAGGGCGATACCAAAAAGTTTATAACCGATATTAAAAGCTGATATATACAAAGAATGGACCTGGTAATCATAAAATACAACGCAGGGAATATACAATCGGTACTGTATGCACTGGAACGGATTGGGGTGAACGCGGTAGTGACCGATGATGTTGAACAGATACAAAGCGCGGGAAAGGTAATCTTTCCAGGAGTAGGCGAGGCCAGCAGCGCCATGCGGTATCTGAAAGAACATAAGCTGGATACAGTTATTAAAAATCTGCAGCAACCTGTGCTGGGCATTTGTTTGGGGATGCAGCTGATGTGTGCTTATAGCGAAGAGAATGATACTACCTGCCTGGGCATATTCGACGAGCATGTAAAAAAGTTCACGCCCAAAACTGGCGACCTAAAGGTGCCTCAGATCGGGTGGAATAACATCTTCAACTTAAAAACAAAACTGTTTGCCGGGTTGCCCGAGAACAGTTATTGTTATTTTGTACATGGCTATTACGCAGCATTAGGTGAACACACAATTGCTACGGCAGATTATGTACAACCGTATAGCTGCGCGCTGCACAAAGACAACTTTTATGGCGTGCAGTTCCACCCCGAGAAAAGCGCCAAAACTGGCGAGTTGATCCTGAAAAACTTTTTGAGTTTGTAATATGTCAATACAACCGGTTCCCCTGAACGAAGTGTGGGCCATGCGGCAGGCAGTGATGTACCCACAGGAAAGCATCTCATTTGTACAGTTGGAAGATGACGAAAGAGGCCTGCATTGGGGATTGTATGACTATGGTGAGCTGATCTCTGTTATCTCGGTATTTGACAGAAATGGCGCCATACAGTTCAGAAAGTTTGCTACCCGGACCAACTGGCAAGGCAAAGGGTATGGGACCAAACTGTTGCAACATGTTATGGATTGGGCACATGCGCAGGGTAAAAAAAGCATCTGGTGCAATGCCCGCCTAACTGCTACCGGTATTTATAAAAAGTTTGGTATGCAGGTGGTAGGAAAGACCTGGCAGCAATACGGGCTTGATTTTATTAAAATGGAAAAACAATTAGTGCAAACAAAGCATATGCAGATCATTCCGGCTATTGATATTATTGATGGTAAATGCGTGCGGTTAACGCAGGGCGATTATGAGCAAAAGAAAATTTATAATGAGAACCCTTTGGAAGTAGCCATGGAGTTTGAAGATGCCGGTTTACAACGCCTGCACCTGGTTGACCTGGATGGCGCCAAAGCCGGTGCTGTAAAGAACTGGAAAGTGCTGGAAGCCATTGCCGGCAAAACGGGGTTGGTAATTGATTTCGGTGGTGGTATAAAAACCGAAAAAGATGTGAACATTGTATTTAATTCCGGAGCGGCACTGGCTACTATTGGTAGTCTGGCCGTAAAGAATGAAGCCGAGTTTGTAAAATGGTTACTTCAATTTGGCGCCGAAAAATTTCTGTTAGGAGCTGATGTAAAAGAAGAGAAGATCACGGTGGGTGGCTGGCTAGAAACCACTGATATCACGATCTACGATTTTCTTCAAAAGTATATTGATCATGGCGTACAACAGGTGTTCTGCACCGATGTAAGCAAGGACGGTTTACTGGCCGGTCCATCAGTGGAATTGTACAAAAAGATCATAGCGCGTTTCCCTTCGCTGCATTTTATTGCCAGTGGCGGGGTGAGCAATATTAATGACCTGGAGGTTTTGGCTGAAATTGGTTGTAGTGGAGCGATCGTTGGTAAGGCTATTTATGAGAATAGAATATCGTTAGATGAATTGAAGAAGTTTGGTTGATAGGGTTGATGGAGTTGATAGGGTTGATAGCGGTTGACCAGTTGATCAGTTAATCAGTTGACTGGTTAGCAGCAGCGCATAACGGTTTTCATGTCTGCCTTCTGCCTTTTCCAATTTCCCATTGCCTTTCAAGATTGAACATACACGAATAAAATAATAATCATGTTATGTAAACGTATAATCCCCTGCCTTGATATAAAAGATGGCCGTACGGTGAAGGGGACCAATTTTGTAAATCTGCGTGATGCCGGTGATCCGGTTGAACTGGGTGCATTATATGCACAACAGGGTGCTGATGAGCTGGTATTCCTTGATATAACTGCTACCGTAGAAAAGCGTAAAACTTTGCGGGAACTGGTGAATCGCATTGCGCACCACATCAATATTCCATTTACTGTAGGTGGTGGTATCAGCAGTGTTGATGATGTAAGTGCTTTGTTGCAGAATGGCGCCGATAAGATCTCGGTGAATACTGCTGCTTTTAAAAATCCGCAATTGATACAGGACCTGTCGAAGGAGTTTGGAAGCCAATGCGTGGTGTTAGCGATAGATACCCGGCAGGAAGAAGATGGCGAATGGTATGTGTACCTGAATGGTGGCCGTACCAAAACGGATGCCCGTTGTTTTGACTGGGCAAAACAGGCTGTTGACCTGGGCGCCGGAGAAATTTTACTCACTTCTATGAACCACGATGGTACCAAACAGGGCTTTGCCCTGGAAATTACCCGTAAACTGGCCACTCAGCTGCCAGTGCCGGTTATAGCTTCGGGCGGCGGTGGCACCATGGAGCATTTTGTTGACGTATTTGAACAGTCCCAGGCCGATGCCGCCCTGGCTGCCAGCATATTTCACTTTAAAGAAATAGCAATTCCAGATTTAAAAGGATATTTGCAGCAAAAGCAGATAGCTGTAAGAATGTAATCCTATGGTATATTTAACCGCCATCATTGCCCTGTTGATCTTTATCTACTTCAACCGGTATTTACAGCGGAAACGGGATGAACGACGGGAACATTGGCGGGAAAGAAGAGAAGAACAATTACAGCAGTTTTTTGAGGCGAAAAAGAAGCCCAATAGCGAACCGGACGATGAAGTGAGTGACACAACGGAAGATCAATAGCAGTACCACAGCCGGGTACATAAAAACATAATTGACGATCATGAAAGTAGATTTCAAAAAATACAGCGATGGCCTGGTACCTGCCATCATTCAGGATTTTGTAACCCACAAGGTGTTGATGATGGGTTTTATGAATGAGGAAGCCCTGCACAAAACCATGAGTGAAGGAAAAGTGACCTTTTTCAGCCGTAGTAAAAAACGCCTGTGGACAAAAGGCGAGGAAAGCGGCAATCACCTGCTGGTTAAAGAGATACTAAGTGATTGCGATAACGATACCTTACTCATAAAGGCCAAGCCATTAGGACCCACCTGTCATACCGGGGCCGATACCTGCTGGAGCGAGCGCAACCATTCCGACGACTTTTTGTATTACTTGCAGGATATCATAGAGTTGCGTAAGAAAAGCGAGGATGAGAAATCGTATGTGAAACAGCTTTTTGGCAAAGGGATCAATAAAATAGCCCAGAAAGTGGGTGAAGAAGCGGTAGAACTGGTTATTGAAGCCAAAGACAGCAATGAAGAACTTTTTCTGAACGAAGCTGCCGATCTGCTCTTCCATTATTTGGTATTACTTAACGCAAAAGGTTATACATTGCAACAGGTAGTAGGCATTTTACAAAACAGACATTCCAATAAAAAATAATATGAAGAAGCTGATAGCGGCAATATTTCTGATACCTGTAGTGGCGATGGCGCAGAAAAAAGGAGGATTTGTTATTACCGGTACCCTCACCGGTTTACCTGATAATGCGGCTGTATGTCTTGTAGATATGAACACGCCTACAGATACGCTGGCAAAAACCAAGTCTGCCAAAGGTAGTTTTGTGTTGAAAGGGACCATTGCAGAGCCCAATTTATATCAGTTGAATTTTGACGTGATCGGCAAAAAATCTGTATTATTTATTGGAAACGATAACGTTACTATAAAGGGCGATGTCAAGAACGTACAGCAGTTTGAGGTAAAAGGATCTCCCACCAATGATGATTTTAATGAGTTTCAGAAGACCTTTAAGCCCTTGTTTGATAAAATGTCGCAGTTGAACCAGCAGTTAATGGGTCTGCAATCGGCCCCTAATGCTATCAAGTCAACCAGCGATAGCCTGCAAACCGCCTATAAAAAAGCGTACGATGCTACGGTGAGCGCAATAGATAAATTCATTACAGAAAAAAAGGCCTCTCCGGTAGCACCTTTCTTATTACTTGTAACCCGTGAGTTGGAGCAGGACCCGGCTATGCTGGAAAAAAGGTATGCCCAGCTTACGCCTGCTGTGCAACAAGGGTTTTATGGCAAAGTGGTTCAACAGGGTATTGCTGATAGCAAAGTGGGCGCCATAGGCTCTGATGCCATAGAGTTTACACAAGCCGATACAACCGGTAAACCGGTATCGTTGAACTCATTCAGGGGTAAATATGTGTTGGTCGATTTCTGGGCCAGCTGGTGCAAACCCTGCCGGATGGAAAACCCTAACGTTGTTACTGCGTATAACAAGTTTAAAAGCAAGAATTTCACAGTACTGGGTGTTTCGCTCGACAGATCTCGTGAGCCCTGGATCCAGGCTATAAAAGACGATGGCCTGCAATGGACACAGGTGAGTGATCTGCAATTCTGGAATAATGAAGTGGCCCGCATGTACAAAATAGAAAGCATTCCACAGAATTACCTCATAGATCCCAATGGAAAGATCGTTGGTAAAAACTTACGTGGGCAAGAACTGGATGCGAAATTGTGTGAGTTGCTTGGTTGTAAATAACCGGAAGAAAAATTTTTAACAATATAAAAAAGCTGTCTGTTTATCAGACAGCTTTTTTATTGATATCAGCAGAAGGCAAACGGCCCTCCTACGCTAAAGCTTCGGCGGGCGAGGCAATTGGCAGACGGCAGACGTGAAACGGCAGACGGCAGACATTAAAACCGTTATGCGCTGCTACTAACTGGTCAACTGATCAACTCCTAATTAATATCCTTCCCACCCTGCAAGGTGGTGATCATCTTCTCTACATTCATCTTATTCGCATTATCTGGCGCTTTGGGCAGGGCCTTCTGGGCAAAGCCCAACGCTTTTTTATAGTCACCCATAGCTGAATAACCCCTAGCCATGCCTACCTGGGTGGTGAACTCATTCGGGTTCTTGTCGTAGTTTACTTTAAACACTTCAAAGGCTTCCTTGCTTTTTTTCTGTTGCAAGAGCTGGCGCGCATAATTATGCAATTCATTAACTGTACCCATAGGCAAGGCTTCTTTCATCAGCGCATCTGCTTCTGCATCCTTACCAAGCTTTTTTAAAAAACTGGCTTTGGTAGAAAGCGTAACAAAATTCTTTTGACCAATGAACGGTAGGTTGATGGCGTTATCAGCCCATTGCATGCCTTCCTCTATATTGACATTGTTTTGTAAACAGAATTGTGCTGCCTGATCAAAGCTTTGCCAGCCGGGGTTGAATGCTTTTTCGCTGCGGAGCTCACGACGGAATGATTCCAGTTGCAGGTTGTTATAGTCTGTTTCTACTTTAAAAGGGATCTTTAGTTTTTCCCATACCAGGGCCACCGTGGCGCCGTTGTTGGTCTCATCGACAAACTCATACGTTAACCATTCCACGCTTTTATCGAGTGGCTGTGGTTTTACTTTAACGCGTAAGGCATCTTCTTTTTGATCGTAATAAAAGCTGCCCCAGGAGGTGGCATTTTTGGAAAAGATAACCGTGCATTCATCAGGATCATAAGCAATAAAGAAGCCGTATTTACCAGCTGGCAATGCCTGTCCTTCAATGTTTACCGGGGTTGAAAATTCTATGGTCGTATTTTCATTGGCCCCAGCCCGCCAGGGTGCGGCTTTACTGGTACCAAAGCCCTGATCGGTAAAACCTTTTTGGACCAGTTGGCCCCAGATCTTTCCTTCACGGCCCTTAACCCCTGGTCTGTCGTAATGAATGGTAACATCAGTAATACCGATGCGTTCGCCCACCGTGGCTTTTTTATTGCCACCGAAAGGTGGTGTTGATAACTGCGAGTAAGAAACGATATAGCATGTCAGTGCTAAACAAGCAATCAGTATCTTTTTCATGTCAGTTAGTTTTAAAATATAAGCTACGTAGTATTTTAAAGCCACTGGATGGAATTTATATATGTGGTTATAGGGTTGGATGGTGTAAAAGAAAAAGCCCCGACGGTACCGTCGGGGCTTCTATAATAAGTTACAAATTGACTATTGATCCTTCTTGCCAAACAACCTTCTGAAGAACCCTTTTTTCTTCTTTTCATCTGGCGGCAATACGGTGTCTTTAGGTACCTGGTTCTTGGTATTGATAGCTTCTTTCAACACCTTTAGCTCTTCCATTGCTTCTTTAGATTCGGTTGGAATGCTTTGGGTATCAGGTTTGCCCAGGTAGTCGGCGCCAGCGCCATTGCCCACATCAGTGCCTTCAGCCCCTGGTGGCGGCGCCTGATTTGCATAACCTACATCTTCGAAAGATTCGTTGCGCATGTTCTCAGGCGCTACGAATTTGGCGGTTTTATCGAGCCCTAATGTTTTATCAGCAAAAGCGCGCGCAAAGAAAGATTCCCAAATAGGTCTTGCCGCAGCGCCACCATAACCGAGACCACCTTCCAGGCGAATGAAACGGTCGTCGCAACCGATCCACACACCGGCCAGCAATTGAGGGGTATATCCAAAGAACCAGGCATCGGAGTTGTCATTGGTTGTACCGGTTTTACCGCCCATTTGAGAAACGCCCAACCGGTCGCGTAAACCAGCTGCGGTACCAAAATCAACAGTTCCCTGCATCATGCGGGCCATGGTGTAGGCGCTGGCCTGGCTGATCACCTCTTTACGTTCTGTATCAAAACGGGCCAGTACATTACCGTTCTTGTCTTCAATGCGGGTGATGTATACTGGTTTTATGCTAAAGCCACCTGTTGGGAACATGCTGTAGCCCCACATCATTTCATAGAGCGACAGCTCGCAGGTACCCAAACTGATAGAAGGGTAGGGCTGCACTTTGGTGGGGATATTTATTTGATGTAAGAACTCGGCAAAACGTTTTGGCGTGGTTTGTTTTATGATGTAGGCTGCTACTTCATTGATGGAATAGGCCAGGCCGGTAGCCATGGTGCGCATACCGCTTATTTTAGGGTTTGGTTTTGCAGGTACATAACCAGAGCCGGGAAAATACTGCTGGGTGGCTTCGCACATGGTCTCAGGCGTAAACCCATATTCTTCAATAGCCAGTGCGTACAGGAATGGTTTTATAGAAGAACCTACCTGTCTTTTTGTCCTCAGGTTGGCATGATCGAATTTATAGTTCTTGAAGTCGATACCGCCTACCCATGCTTTTACCTGGCCACTCATGGGATCGGTAACCATAAAGGCGGTTTGCAGCATTTCACGGTGGTATTTGATGGAATCGAGCGGCGTCATTACAGTGTCTTTCTCCCGTTTGCTGTTCCAGGCAAACACTTTCATGTGCACTTTCTGTTTGAACGATTTCCTGATCTCTGCTTCACTTAAGCCTTCTGCTTTGAGGTTACGCCAGCGGTCGGAGTTGCGCATATTGCTTTCCAGTACATTTTCATGGCCTTTCCAAACCGCATCGTTCTTTAATTCACGCTGGCCGGCCAATGCGCGTTGTAATACCGGCAGGTGTTTGGCCACGGCTTCTTCCGCATACAATTGCATGCGGGGGTTGATGGTGGTGTACACGTGCAGGCCATCCTCATAGATATCGTAATTTTCGCCATCCTGTTTTTTGTGTTCGTTGCACCATTTTTTTACATCGTCCCGTATTACATCGAGGAAATAAGGGGCGATACCATTGTTCTCGTTCAGCTTTTTATAGTTGAGGCGAATGGGTTGTTTTTTCAGATCCGATGCATCGGGTTCAGTAAGGTAGCTATTGCGCGCCATTTGATCGAGCACGGTATTGCGGCGCTCGAAGGAGGCTTTGTAATTGGTACGGGGGTTATAGGTGCCAGTAGCTTTTAGCATCCCGATAAGCACGGCGGCTTCTTCCACGTTCAGGCGATCGGGTTCTTTTGAAAAGAATGTACGGGCTGCATTGCGAATGCCATAGACGTTATCGCTGAATGAAACAGTATTGAGATACAGCGCGAGGATCTCCTGTTTGGTAAAATTCCTTTCCAGCTTAACCGCAATGATGTTCTCTTTTAATTTCTGGATCATGCGGGTAAACTTGTTCTCCGCTCTTTCATCGAACATATTCAACGCCAGCTGTTGGGTAATGGTACTGCCACCCCCTTCTTTACCCATAAAGAAAACCGCGCGGGCCAGCGACTTACCGTCGATACCGGAGTGATCGTAAAAACGTTCATCCTCGGTAGCTACCAGGGCATCCACCACATGTTTTGAAATGTCTTTGTATTGCACAAAGCTGCGGTTGCCCTTTTCTTTATAATATTTCCCAAGCATGGTCCCATCGTCACCATATACCTCGCTAGCCAGTGTAATGGAAGGGTTTTCCAACTGGGCCAATGAAGGCATTTTCCCAAATAAGCCAAAGCTTAAAAGGGTGAGGAACAATGCAATTACCAGGAAACCTATTAAAAAGGTTTTCCAGAATATTTTAATGGCGCGCGTCATAGTCGGGTATTTTGTAAGCCGGGAGTTTACAACCGGAATTTTACGATTGCAAAAATCATGCTTTATGACCGATAAAACCAGGAATGGCTACGAAAGTATTCTTAATAATTTTCAGGACGCCGGGTTCTAATTAAATTCTAATTAGAACCCGGCGTCCTGACTTGTCGGGAAGGAAATAGGACTATTAAAATTTACCAGGGAAGTTCTGGTTCAGGAAGTTTTTGAGCGCATTTACATCTTTGGTGTTCATTAAAACCTGCAGGTTGTTCTCGGTAATGATCACGAAAGAGTATTTGGCGGCTGGCAGCCAGGGAATGATCTCGGTGGCGGCCAGTTTTTTGGTTTTATCGATATACGCTATGGCCTCGTTTGCATTTAGGAAGGTCCCGATGAGTACCAGTTTGATATCGTCGGTAACTGTCTGGTTATTAACCGTAAACCCTTTAGCGGAATATTGCTCGCGGTTATAGCGGTTAAATGCATTACGGGCTTCGTTTATGTAAACGGGGTCCACCTTATCCAGTACAATGGCCACATAATGTGGTATTTCTGCATTATGGGTGAGCACCAATGGCTTGGGCGCCTCCACTTTGGCTTTTACAGAATCTTTTTTAGCTATAGGTGGCGGTGGCAGCGTTACTGTTGGTTTAGCCGCTGGTGGCGGGGTAACAACTGGTTTTTCTGCTGGCTTAACCGCTGGCTTCTCTGTTTTGGCAACATCCTGTTTAGGCTGTTGGGTAGCAGGTACCGTTGGTGGTGGCTGCTGGGTTACAGCCGGTTTAACCGGTTGCTGCTGTGCAGGTTGAGTAACCACAGGCGGCTGCTGTTGTTGGGTAGGCGCTGGTTGAACTACCCCTACAGGTTGTTGCTGCCTTACAGGTGGTGGTGTTACAATAGCTACAGGCTCCCCTGTGCTATCTTCAGCCGGCCGCTGAATTTCTAGCCGGGTGAGGTAGTCTTCAATTTGTCTGCGACGACCCAGTACATCAATCAATGTTTTTGCTTTGGCGGCCATAGGCGTACCAGGGAACACCCGAATGATATCCTGTAATGATTTCTTGGCCGAATCATCCTGGCGTTGCTGAATGTAGTAGACTGATTGTATGTACAACAACTGGGGAGTCCAGTAATTTTCATGGTACATACTATCGGCCATTTTCTTTTCAGCCTGCGCTTCATCGAACCGGCCTTCAATATAGAGGTTATAAATATTATCGTACCGGCGGTTCATTTCCAGTCTGGCGGTACTATCAGGGGTAACGCCGTTTGCACTGGAAACGATCTTTTCAAAGCTTGTTCCCGGATATTTTTGCTTTAACTCGTTTTCGGCTGCGGTGGCTTTGGCTACTTCGCCAATTTTATAATAGCAATATGCCAGCATGAACAAGGCTTCGGGTCTGTTTTTGCTGGTAGGGAAACGGGTCAGGAATGCTTCCAGGGTATCAATAGTTGACCTGTAATCTTCCAATCCATCGAGGTATGTTTTACCCAATAAGAACTGGGACCTTTCAACCGAGTCGTTTGATGCGGTGAGCTGGGGGGGCGTAAGCGGCACCGCTTTTAATAATTCTTCATATGTAAGCGGACCGGCTGAAGCGGCATTACCACTTGCGGCAGGATCATCGTTTTGTACTGAGGTAGGGGTAGCCTGTTTTATGGCTGCCAACCGCTGCCAGTTGTCGACGTTTGGCCTGTTGCCAAACTGCCCTCTGAATTCTGTGTATCCCTTTGCTTTCAGGGTGGCATTATAGAAATACCATTCACCTTTTTGGTTGCTGCTGCTGAACAGATCACTGGGGCCACTATTATCATTGAACGATAATGGACCACCGGATGGTTCGCCGTTATCATCTTCCTTCACACCCTGTTTTTTACGCAACTGTTTGGCCAGTTTCTTTAAATAAGCCTCCAGTTGGTCTTCGGGCATGGCAGCCAGTTGTTGCAGGCTGTCTTCCCGGTGTATGGTGTTTTGGTAGGCAACGATCTTGCCGAGGGTTCCCTTAAGTTTGTTAAATGCCTTAACGTCAATAACACTGGGATTTATAGAGGTGATGCTATCGTAAAAACGTTTGGCATCGGGATAGTTCTTTTCTTTAAAGCAAAGATCGCCAAGCAATAAAAATACTTTGGAACGCATGGCCGGATCATCGCCAGGGTAGGAGGTAGCTTTTAGTAACAGTGCTTTGGCGCCGGGGATGTTGTTGCGTTCCAGCTCCATTTCTGCAGCGGCGTAGTAAATAATATCGCGGTAAACCAGGTAACGGTCTTTCCGCGCCATTTTCTCCAGTTCTTTAATATTTTCCTGTAATATTTTATCGTCTCCTTTATGGTCGCGAATGGTGTTCAGGCGGGCATATATTTCCAATACCGGGTTCAGGGTATGGCTAACCGTTCTTTCAAACCATTTGGCGCCTTCATTCGGTTTATTGGCGCGATCGTACAACTGGCCAATAAGGAATTCCCATCGGGCTTTTTCTTCCCTGCCCTCTGCATTGTCGAGCGCCAGTTCAAGGTAGTAAGCGGCGCTGTCATAAAGTTGTTGTTTATAAAACCACAGTGCCTGCATTTCCCGCAGATCGGTCTTTAACCGGGCTGGAAATAAAGGGTCATGTTTCAGGGTCTCTATTAAACCGGCTGCTTCGGGCAATTCATCTTTTGCCAGGAAGGTCCTGACCTGCCAGATGAGCGATTCATTACGGCTGGGCGGGCGTGACCAGGCCTTATTTAGCAGGCTGGGATTTTCTTTGGTGGAAATGGAGAACACGCTGCCACCCTGATCGGCATTGGCGTTGGAGCCAATGGGTTTATCGTACCCATCTTTTTCTTTAGGTGAAAATGCGTAGTTGATGTATTGAAAAGTATAATAGGCCGAGTCGAGCACATTCTTGAAATAATAGGCCTGGCCCATCAGCATATACATATTATCTACCCAGCTGTTGCGCAGGTCGTGCAACAGAATGGCGGCATTGGCTTTATATATAACCGAATCGAGCTCTGTTTTGTCTTTTGCAGTTACCGACAGGTCGTAATTATAAAATGAAAGCAGACGGGTATAATCGTCTTTGTGCTGTGATTTACCCCGGGCAATTACATCAGCCAGTTTTTTGTAGGCGTTATAATGAAAATTGAACTTGGTAGTACCGTTTTGGGTGAAAGCGCGCCAGGCGTGAAACTTTCTGTCCTCTGTTTTTTCGGATGCAAGTTTCCGATTCTCATACTTTTGAGGCTTTTTCAGGTCAAAAGAAAGCGTTGGCTGCGCGAATAAGTTGGGCAGCGTAAAGATTAGAATAATGGTTAATGCAAGTATTCTCGTCAATTCCTTTATTTTTCTACCACAAACTAAATTCTTATAAACTGATTTTCAAGAAAAATATTTTGCAAATACGTTAATTTTTATACTCATAACGATTCTTTAAAATAACTTATTACCTTTAGCGTTTTGAAACTCTCTCTATGGCTAAATTCGATGCCCAATCTACCCTGAAGCGCTTGCAGAACCGGTACCGACTGGTAGTGATGAACGATGATACTTACGAAGAGGTTGTGACGTTTAAATTATCCAGACTGAGTGTTTATATCACACTTAGCACCATTTTTGTGTTGTTGACGGGGTTAACTGTAGCGCTTATTGTGTTCACTCCGTTGAGGATGTATATTCCTGGATATGGCGATGTAAACACCATGCGTGAGTTACGTGAATTGAAGGTACGTACCGATTCACTGGAGCAGGCGATGCAGAACAAGGATAAGTATCTTGATAACGTAAAAAGTGTTTTACAGGGGAATGTCAGTGTTAAGTTAGACACATCTATGCTGTCTATTCCTCAAACAGAGAATATAGAAGAATAAACCAACCATTTCCGTATGTTCAATCAAAAATCCAAATCCGAATCATCTAGCGAAGTATCCTCAGCGCCCGGAACCGGGGCGGCCACCATTATTGCAGCCGGAACTACATTAAAAGGCGATATCTCCAGCAACGGCGATATTCGAATTGATGGCAATCTGCAAGGCAACATCCAATGTCAGGCCAAAGTAGTTATTGGCTCCAATGGATCAGTTGAAGGCGATATTTCGGGACAACAGGCCGACATTATGGGCAAAGTTTCCGGCACCATTAAAGTAAAAGAGTTATTGCAGTTAAAAGGCGGAAGCCACGTGAGCGGGAATTTATATGCAGGCAAACTGCAGATAGAGCCCAGCGCCAATTTCAATGGCCAGTGTCATATGACAACTGCTACCAATGGTCAGGTAAATAATGAAGTAAGTGCTGATAAAAAAGGCAAGAAAGCTTCAGAAGCCCTGGAAGTGTAGATCCTGGTTACGCCCCTCCTATGTACTTGTTGAACGCACCTATTCGATAACCTATTGTTACCGGAAAAGGTATGTCATGCCAAGGTAGTTAGCTAATGGAAATCATAACCCTGAAACTTATTATAGTCCCCCCGACGATACTGTCGGGGGGACTTTCTTTTTCCCCTGGTACGTCTGCCCCACAGTGCAGGCAGGCCGGTAAAGCCTGATCTGCGGCTGAATGAGTCCTCTGCGGGGCAACTTGTTAACTTATTAACTTTTCAACCTACCTTTGCCATCCATTTTTTTAACGATGTCAAATAATTCGGTTTCCAGATCATTTCGCCCATTATTGTTGTTGTTCATTATTACTACTGCATTGTTTATTACCAGCAGGGCCCGGTTTGCCCGGTGGGATGTAGATGCGGATGTATTGATTATCGGTAACCTGGTTTTATTTGCCGCGGCAGCGATCTCTTTTTATTTGTTTTCGCGGTCCTGGAATTCTAAAAACCCACAGGCCATTTTGCGTACGGTATATGGGGGTATGTTCTCGAAGATGATGATCTGTTTGATCGCGGTGATCATTTATCTTAGCATAGTAGGCAAGGGTTTTAATAAAGCAGGGATCATCGGGTGTATGTTCCTGTACGTAGTGTATACAACCCTTGAAGTGGTTATCCTGATGAAATTGAGCAAGCAAAAAAAGAATGTCTAAACAGCAGGCGCCTTTAGAATACCTCAGTAAATTTATTCCTCCGGCAGCCGTACCACGGGTGCTTGAATACCTGCATCAATATAAAGTGCATTTAACTATTACGCGGGAACGAAAATCGATCCTGGGTGATTATCGCCACGCCACCTCTGAAAAGAATCACCGGATCAGCGTCAACGGTAATATGAATCCCTACGCTTTCCTGATCACGCTTATTCATGAACTGGCTCACCTGGTTACCTTTATTCAATTCAAACACCAGGTAGCGCCGCATGGCAGAGAATGGAAGGATTGTTATGCCCTGTTGTTAAAAGATTTTCTGGGTAAGGAGATCTTTCCGCCTGTGGTAGAACAAGCGCTTAAACAGTCAATGCACGACTTGCCGGCCAGCAGTTGTGCCGATGAAGGACTGATGCGGGTGTTGAAAATGTTTGACCGGGATAATGGACTGGTAATGGTAGAACAGTTGCCCGAAGGCCAGTTGTTTGATATTGGCGAAGGCCGCATTTTTAAAAAAGGGAAGAAATTACGCAAGCGCTTCCAGTGTATTGAGGTTAATACGGGGAAGCTGTATTTGTTCAGTCCTATTTATGAGGTGAAAGCCGTATCATAACTCCTTCAACATCCAGATCTCACATCCAAAATGGCCGGTATTTCCCATGGGGCCATCCAGGTATTTGAACCCGAACTTCTCATAGACCGACATGGCTTTTCGGAGTTCAGGCATAGTCTCAATATATACGTTGCGATAGCCGGTATCACCAGCAAATTGAAGGGCTTTTTCTATCAGCATTTTTCCAATGCCTTTTCCCCGGGCGGCAGGCGTCAAATACATTTTCACCAGTTCGGCGGTATCGGCCGGCAAACCGGGTGATGGAAAAATACCTGCCCCGCCAATAAGCACTCCATTTTCTTCGGCCACATAATAAATACTACCAGGCTGCCGGAACAATTCGTACAAAGCATCGGTAGTAGCATCGTAATAAACGGTACCAGGTTTGTTGGCGCCAAATTCTGCCAGTGAATTTCGGACAATGATGGCCAGGGCCGGGTTATCGGCAGGTTGAATGGTTCTGATGGTAACTGGTGACATATAGCGAAGATACCAAGATAAATGTCACAAGACACATCCTGTATCCCGATAGCTACCGGAACAAACAGAACAAATACCAATGGGAATGATCAACAGGGAAGTATCTACGAGTAAAAGGAAATGTAATAAACGGGGTGGGAAGTGATCTTTGTAACGGGGAGAAAAACTACGCCAGCATAGCCATTACACTATAAATGATAATTAAGGCCACAAAGATGCCTCCGAAGAAGAGACGAATGGGATTTTTCATTTGCTACAGATTAATCAGGTTAAAGATTTGGTTACTTATTTAATTGGATAAAATACTATGCCAAATGCACGGTTATCCACATTTGGATTATACTAAATTTTACAATTTCAGAAAATACGGTGTGTTGCTCGTAACAACACCAGGCAAAGGGGTAAGAGATAATAGCGATAGTTATTGAAAACACTTTTCAGATAGGCTTTGCATGTACACCAGCAACAGAAGTGTTTTTACTACAATTCCAGAATGAATGCAAAGATATAAGTTGCTTACTGATGTTGTTTTTAATGCTGATAAATTAGATATCCACGATGTAATGTATTGATGATAGTAAATGAATACATTAGATGATTTAGTAAATGTACGAACTGGCTTTATTGTGATTGTACGAGGCATAAAGGTTTCATCCTAGATGATTCTAAAATAAACGCAGATAACGTTAAGTTTATCTTATCAAATGTTTCCTAATTTGAAGAAATAGTTACATATTTATGTTAAGAATTGCAGAAACAAACGATTTTGCTAATTTTGCATATCCAACGTCCAATGCAAACCGAAAACCGAAGAACATATAATAGTCCTGTATCTATGAAAGCCAGCAATGCTGTGGTATATTGTAATGGAATCAACAATATTTCCCGCCTGGTTAAGGGTGGGTTTTTTTATGCCCATACCCGTTAGTGATAGAAGGATAGCAAGTGCGGTTAGTAGTAAGGGTAAATTCCTAGGTGCAAATAAGTTAACCAGTGAGTAGCGTGAATAAGCGGGGTTGAAAAATGAAATAAGGAGATATTAGTTCGATCTTTATATCATCAACAAATGAGTTCAATGTAATCCAACGTCCAATAGAAAAACCAGTTTAAAAGTCCAACGTCCGAAAAACCGAACCGTATTCCTGTGTGAAACCATCCAAATGTCCAATGTCCGTAAAAACCGAATCCATGTCCCTTTGAAAAGACCAAAATGATCCGAAAGTCCTTTTGAAAACTAATCCAGGTATCCTGTGAGAACAGAAACCGTCTCTCAAAAAATTGCCCCCGCTATCCGTTGCGGGGGCAAACTTTTTATAGAGGGGTTTGATCTTTATTAATTGGGCATCTGCAGAAGGGCCAGGCAGTAATTGTGTTGAGTGGCTTTATTCAATCCGTACAATATGTTAACTTGTATACGAAATATGCGGCCTGTAGTTACTATATGTTTATTCATAGTATTGGTATCTAATGCGGTAGCCCAAATTCCGCGCACTACTGAAGGCCAGTTTCAATACTATGGCGAAATACTCGCCGAAAATACCAACCATACAATAGAACGGGCAAAGTCATTTTTTAACCAGCCCTTCCTGGTGCATTGGGATACTGTAGCCAGTATTGAGCGGCCACCCAATATATTAATGACTGGCAAGGGATATATTAGTGTAAAAGCCAAGCTGCACGACATTGGTGCTCCTTCCTTTGTTCCGATAAGCCTGCATATGAGCATTGAAATAGTGAACGGGCGTTATCGCTATACCATAAATCATTTCGAAGTAATTGATAAAGAACGCAATTCGCAATATCGCCTGGAAGATAAACCCGAATCGGTCAAACCGTTGGTTTACGATCAGCTATTACAGAATACCCATAAGCGGGTAAGTTTTATGATAGGCTGGTTAAAGCGGTATATGAAGGGAGAGGAGTAGGTGGCGAGTTGATCAGTTGATATGGTTGATAAGGGGGCATCCCGCTAAGGCGGGACGCCAGTAAGGGGAAGGTTCGAATGTCGCGAACTCATTGCCTATTGACTATTGCCCACTGCCTCGTCAGCCGAAGCTTTAGCGTAGGAGGGCCGTTGGCCTTCAGCAGCATCTTAATAAAAGAAAAAGCATCCCGATCAAATCAGGATGCTTTTTTTATGATGTAACCGACTTCTACTAAGCAACGGCTTTACCCACCAGGGCTGCAGCTTCGCTTAACAGAATGGCTGATTGTACTTTCAGACCGCTTTCTTCGATCAGCTTTTTAGCTTCTTCGGCATTGGTACCTTGTAAACGAACGATGATAGGTACAGTAATGTTGCCGATTGATTTATAAGCATCGATAACACCTTGTGCCACCCGGTCGCAACGAACGATACCACCGAAGATATTGATGAGGATCGCTTTTACTTTGGGATCTTTTAAGATGATGCGGAAACCAGCTTCTACTGTAGTAGCATTGGCAGTACCACCTACGTCCAGGAAGTTAGCAGGCTCACCGCCGCTCAGTTTGATCATATCCATGGTAGCCATGGCCAAACCGGCACCATTTACCATACAACCTACGTTACCATCGAGTTTTACGAAGTTCAGGTTGTATTTGCCAGCTTCTACTTCAGTTGGATCTTCTTCGCTGATATCGCGCAGGGCTTCCAATTCGGGATGACGCATCAGTGAGTTGTCATCAAGACCCATTTTACAGTCAACGGCAATGATCTTTTCGTCGGCTGTTTTGAACAATGGGTTGATTTCCAGCATAGCGCAATCCAGACCTACGTATGCATTATATAAATTGGTAACGAACTTTACGCAGTTTTTAAACGCTTCTCCTTTCAGACCCAGGTTGAAAGCTATTTTACGGGCCTGGAAGGCTTGTAAGCCACCACCGGGGTGAACCCACTCTTTGAAGATCTTATCGGGGGTGTTGTGGGCTACTTCTTCAATGTCCATACCGCCTTCGGTGCTATACATGATCACATTCTGACCTTTTGTACGATCGAGCAGAATTGATAAGTAGAATTCTTTTACCGGGTTAGGGCCAGGATAATAAACGTCCTGAGCTACCAGTACTTTGTTCACCACTTTACCCGCCGCACCTGTTTGAATGGTAACCAGGGTACCACCCAGCAAGTTAGAAGCGATAGTTTTGATTTCTTCGGCACTTTTACCTACTGCCACACCGCGTTGTTCGGTGCCTTGAATTTTGCCTTTTCCGCGACCACCTGCATGGATCTGGGCTTTTACAACAGCGAAGTTGTTGCCAAATTGAACTTTTAAATTCTTATATGCTTCTTCGGCCGCGTCGGCTCTGTCAACCGGTATCCCTTCCTGCACCGGTACATTGTATTTTTTCAGTAATTCCTTTGCCTGGTATTCGTGAAGATTCATGCCGTAAAAAATTTTAGCGAAAGTAAGCAAAAATCTATTAAGTGTTTAGTTAGTTACCGTTAACGGGCTTACAGTTTCCGGGAACGATTGCGGAGGGCACTGGTCACTGGTTACCAGTCGCCGGTTACGAGGAGGCTGGTAACCTGTACCCGGTAACTGGAAACTTGTATATTTGCACGCATTTTCAAACCAGTATTCACGCCATTAATATTATTTAATCAATATGCCCGATTTACTTCAGCAACTGCATGAAACCACTTCCTTTATCCAAAGCAGGTATTCTCCAACACCTGAGGTGGGTATTGTTCTGGGAAGCGGGTTGGGAAATTTTGCGCAGGAAATAAAAGTAGAAGTAGAAATTGAGTACGACAAAATACCTCATTTCCCGGTTTCTACCGTAGAAGGTCATCATGGCAAACTGATATTTGGCGAATTAGGGGGGAAAAAAGTGGTGGTTATGGCCGGCCGCTTTCATTTTTATGAAGGTTATGGCCCCGATCAGGTGGTTTACCCCATCAGGGTAATGAAACAACTGGGTATTCAAACCTTGTTATTGTCCAATGCCGCAGGTGGCGTAGGTACCGGATTTAAAGTAGGCGATATCATGATCATTACCGATCATATCAGTTTTAATATTGTAAACCCACTTTTAGGTAAGAACATCGCTGAGTTGGGCCCGCGTTTCCCCGATATGAGTGAGCCTTATTCAAAAGTTCTCATACAAAAGGCCCGGCAAATTGCTTCCGGGTTACATATAAAGCTGGTAGAAGGTATTTACTTTGGCGTTACTGGCCCAACATTTGAAACAAGGGCCGAATATAAACTGATACACCGTCTGGGTGGCGATGCCGTAGGGATGAGCACCGTGCAGGAAGTGATCGTTGCCGTGCATATGGGGCTGCCTGTATTTGCAGTTAGTGTTATTACTGATATTGGTATACGAGAAGAAGATAATGTGATAACACACGAAGAAGTGTTACAGGCTGCCAAAGAAGCAGAACCAAAGCTTACAGCGCTATTCAAACAACTGGTAGCTGAGTTATAATAGCCGAAACTGTCGGCATGCCGACCGCTTCGCTTTAATCAGCACAATTAACTTTCTTATAACCGGTAACGGCTTTTTAATTATTAATTTGTCGCCTTGTTTAAAAATCGTTCATACGTGTTAAGGAACTCTTACATATTCCTGGGAATCATATTTATGCTTACCTGCTTTGCAACTGCTACCAAGGCGCAGAGCGATGTTTTTCGTCAGGCGCAGGGCAGGTTTAGCGGCATGGGCATGGGATCGGGTGGCAGTGATTCTATTGGTCACCGTACCGGATTGGAAGATTCGATCACCATCTACTTTCGTTTTCTCGATACCAGCCGCTTGCGGGGATTTGATTCTGTACTGTATGAATTTCCCAGAAAGATCTCACAACCCTGGTACCACGTTACCCTGGGTAATCTGGGGAATGCTTCCCGAAGCCTGTTGTTTGAACCGCTCATGAAAGCAGGGTGGGACTATGGCTTTCACACCTATGACGATTATAATTTAACGGTTGAAGATGCCCGTTTTTACAATACCACGCGGCCTTATTCGGAGCTTAATTACCTGCTGGGTTCAAAGTCGGAACAGTTCATTCGCCTGATGAATACCCAGAACCTGAAACCCAACTGGAACATGGCTTTTGAATACCGGCTTATCAATTCACCCGGTTATTTTCAGAACCAGAATACCAATCATAATAATTACCGGTTCACCAACTGGTATCAGTCTAAAAACAAACGTTGGCAGAATTTCATCGTAATAGTTGGTAATAAATTACAGTCTGGTGAAAACGGTGGTATTGCTTCCACTGCTTTTTTAGATAGTGCCGGTGGTGGTTTTGATGACCGTTCTAACATCCCAACCAAACTGGGACCCGATAACCCCGGCAGCCGTAACTTTTTCAGCAGCCACATTGCCACAGGCAGGTTGTATACCAATGCTACCTATATGATGCGGAACCAGTACGACCTTGGGCAAAAAGATTCCCTGGTTGTAAATGATACCACTGTAATTCCGCTGTTCTATCCGCGGGTGCGGCTGGAGCATACCATTGCATACAGCACGTATCACAATCGCTTTCAGGATACCTGGGCCGACAGTGCCTATTATGATAGTTTGTATTTGTTCCACCTGGCAAAGAAACCGGATACTTTTTATGTCAAAGAGTATTGGAAGGACCTTACCAATGATTTTTCATTCTATACTTTCCCTGACGCCAAGAACGCGCAACAGTTCCTGAAACTGGGCGCCGCTATCCAAAACATGCACGGCAGTATGGTGGATTCCTTCTACTTTAAAGACAGCGTGTATACCAGGGATTATTATAATACTTATATACACGGTGAATACCGAAACCGCACCCGTAATCAGAAATGGGACATAGAAGCGCTGGGTAGTTTTTATGTAGCGGGTTTTAATGCTGGTGATTATAATGCATACATCAGTTTGCGTCGTTTGATCAGCAAACAGATCGGTTATCTGGAGGTTGGTTTTCAAAACACCAATCGTACGCCGTCCTTTATGTTCAACTCCCTCAGCAGTTTTTACCTGGATACTGCTGCCGTACCGCTTGATCTGAAAAAAGAAAATACCAATGTGTTGTTTGGTACGTTTGAACAACCCAAATTGAGATTGAAGTTGCAGGGAAAATATTACCTGGTTACCAACTATACCTATTACAGCGGTTATATACAGGTAGCGCAGGCCTCTACCATCTTCAATGTGATGCAACTGTCGGGTGAAAAGATCTTCCGGATAGGTGGTGGTTGGAACTGGAAAGCATGGGTTACTTTACAGCAACGGGTAGGTGACGGACCGGTTAACCTGCCGCTTATTACTACCCGTAACCAGGTGGGTTATGATGGTAGCCTTGGATTTAAAAACCTGCGCATTAGTTTTGGTGGTGAAATGCGTTATTTCACCCCTTACAAAGCCCCTGAATACTCTCCATTACTAGGTCAGTACTTTAACCAGGAGGTGAATACTATCAGGTTAGAACGCCCTGATATTGCCGCTTTCCTGCACTTCCGGATCAAAAGCTTTAATGCCTATGTACGGGCCGAGAACCTGAACTCCATCAATATTGCGAACGGTGGAGGATTTACCCTCAACAATGTTCCCACCAATGGATATCCATACCCCGGTTTGCAAATCCGGGTAGGTGTCTTCTGGAGTTTTGTGAACTAGGTAGTAACTACAGGCGCTGTTTGACCAGTCTTCTTCTGCTTGAAGAATTTGCGGTATCGTGATAAAATGAGGTTTGTCCAGAAACCGATCAAAACACCTGGTAAGATCCATAGCAACCAGCTTAAGGAGCCAATGTTTACATTTACCACAATAAATGCGGTAACGGTTGCGGCAAAAGCGCCACCCATACGACTCCCATGGGTAAAGAACCAGTGTTGTTTATTATCAGGCCGATGGTAAAAATGGCGAATGTCCTTCCAGCCACTAATAAAGCAAAAAACACCAAATGAAAGGGGCACGGTTCCCCACATTCCCCGTTGGATGAACCAGAAATAGCTGAATGTCACCAGGGCTAATCCCGCGGTGATGCCCGTAATACTGATGATCCAGTCGAGTGGTGCCGGCTGCTGTTGCAGATGCAGTTTTTTAAGATAAAGCGCCCTGTACCCCGAACAGGTAAGGTAATAGCTAAAAAAGCCCACCATAAACAGGAATGGAATGTTCCTGACAATAGATAAAAAAGTAGCCGTAATAAATACCCCGGTCATGCCATAAAAGAATAGCTTCCCATTAAGCCGATGGTTTCGTGCTCCTTTTGTATTGAGCATAGAGAACAGGCCGCAGGCGAGTGCGGTAAAGCCACTGATGATGTGCAGGATGAGCATAATTTTTAACAGGCTGGTCATAATTGTACTTTTTGAAGGTAAGGGCAAAGCGCCGTTACCTGTTACAAAAATGCCTGTAAATCAGTGCGTTTTCCAAATGCGAGGGATGAATTGGGGGTGTTTGGGACGGAATGTCGAATTCATGTCTGCCGTCTGCCTTCTGCCAGCCTGTCCCGACTTGTCGGGATCTGCTTTTTTCCCATTGCCGACCGATTCAGGTTTTCTGCCAGTTGCGCATTGAGATTACGGGATACCGGAATTAATTCTTCCACCCCCTGTAAATGCAATTTATACCCCTGGGCATTGCCGCTTACATGTTGTACTACTTTCAGGTTTACAATAAAAGCCCGGTGACACCGGAAAAATTGCGGGAAAGGTGATAGAACATCTTCTGCTTTTCGCAGGGTATTTCGCAACAACTGGGACGCGGGTTTATTATCTTTTATAAAATATATCCGCACATAATTGTCTGCCGATGTAACGTACCTGATCTCTCCGGGTAACACCATAAATTGCTCCTTTCCGTTTTCACTGATAAATACCACTTGCTCCGGAACCGGTTCGGTGGAGGAGGGGGCACTTACGGGTTGGTTCAATTGTTCTTCGAGCCGGGAGGCACCGGATTGGTATTTTTTTAACAGCCGCTGCTGTTTTAATAATACATTTAGCCAAAGTGGAAAAACGCCCACTACCAGCGTGATCCATAAAAAATTGAGCAGGTTATGCCACGATAAACTGTTTTTATAAAGCCAATGCGTCAACAGCCAATTGCCGATGGCAATAGGAACAAGATGCCAGCACATGTGAATGCATTCTTTTCCCACGGTCCATTTTTCTTCCCGGTAAACAGTTGGAAACAGCCTGGGCAGCAGCAACGTGTTTGCTGTAACAAAAATGAATGTTACCAGCGCATATAAAAAAGCATGAAAGAGTAGTATGGGGCTTTTTAATTCATCAAGACCAAATGGTCGTAACAATACCAGTATCAGGAATACACAAAGGGCGGCATAAAAAGTATACCGGAGTGATTGACGTGAGGGAATATCTAAAGGAAACGGACGGTTTAGTATCATAAAACAGTCTTGATAGTAAAGATACGCTTGCGTTAACCCAGGTTAAAAAATAATTAGGCAGGGGGAGATTTGCTCATCTGTTTGTACATTTGGCGGGTGAAAAAGACCGTGGCCATATTTTTTATGTGTATTTATATGCTGTCATTCTCAGAAATGCATCAGTTTCTGCGTGTGCCGGTATTAATACAACATTTTATAGAGCACCGGCAACTGGACCCTTCTGTGTCCTTACTTTCTTTCCTGAATGAACATTACATTCATCAATATGTAAGAGATGCTGATTATCAGCGCGACAATCAATTGCCTTTTCGGCATGCTGATTGTTGTGCCGTTACAACAGCCATAAATTGCGAATGTCCGGCTATGACGTTTATTGAATTGCCGGTACGTTCCACGGAAACAAAGACTGAGTTTGTTTTACTCGATGAAGAAAGTCACACCCTACTGTCAATAGCAGACATTTTTCAACCTCCCCGTTGCGCTTAATTCTATAGCAATTTTCTATTAATGTTGAACTAATGTGTTCAATCGTTTAACGATTGCGTGAATATTACAATTGTTTCATTGCACGTGATGCACGGGTGTTTTGCTGGCATTTTATTCGCTGGCTGAGCCTGGGGCGGTTTCACATTTGATCGTCTGTCCCGACTTATCGGTATCTCACGATTTAAAGTTTCACGATAAAAAGTATTTAATGATCCAGGCAATCATTCGTTTTTCAATAAAGAATAAGCTGGTAATCGGTTTATTTGTTTTGACCCTTTTGATCTGGGGCGGTTATGCGGTAACCCGGTTACCAATTGATGCTGTTCCTGATATTACCGATAACCAGGTTCAGGTGATCACCACTTCGCCATCATTGGGCGCGCCCGATGTAGAGCGATTGATCACCTTTCCCATTGAACAAGCAAACAGCACGATCCCCGGTCTCAAACAGATCAGGAGTTTTTCCCGTTTTGGGTTGTCGGTAGTAACTATTGTTTTTCATGAAGAGGTGGATTTATACTGGGCCAGGCAACAAATTGCCGAGCGGCTGCAACAAGTGCAAAGCCTGATCCCTGTACAACTGGGCAAGCCTGAACTGGCGCCTGTAACAACCGGTCTCGGGGAGATCTATCAATATGTGGTAAGAGCCAAAAAAGGATATGAGCAAAAGTATGATGCCATGGAGTTGCGTACCATCCAGGATTGGATCATTCGCCGGCAATTGCTGGGCACTCCCGGAGTGGCCGAGGTATCGAGTTTTGGCGGCCGGTTAAAACAATATGAAATAGCCGTGAATACCTCCCGTCTGAAATCGCACAACCTTACTATCAATGATATATTCACCGCTTTGGAAAAGAATAACCAGAATACGGGCGGCGCCTATATTGAAAAAGGCCCCACAGTCTTATTTATTCGCAGTGAAGGGTTGATCTCAAACGAACAGGACATTGGTAATATAGTAGTAAAAACAATGGAGGGTGGCATACCAGTGCTAATACGGGATGTGGCTGTCATTAATTTGGGTAGTGCCACCAGGTATGGGGCTATGACGTATAATGATAAAGGTGAAGTGGCGGGCGCCATAGTGATGATGCTGAAAGGCGAGAACTCATCGGCTGTGATAAAACGGGTGAAGGAAAGAGTAAAACAGATACAACAAACCCTGCCGGAAGGAGTGGTGATAGAACCTTTTCTGGACCGTACAAAAATGGTGAACCATGCAATCGGCACGGTTCAGAAGAACCTTATTGAAGGCGCGTTGATCGTGGTGTTTGTGCTGGTAGTATTCCTGGGTAACCTGCGGGCAGGATTGGTAGTGGCGTCTGTTATACCGTTATCAATGTTATTCGCCATTATATTGATGAATATATTTGGCGTAAGCGGAAATCTCATGAGTTTGGGGGCCATTGACTTTGGGTTGATCGTAGACGGAGCGGTGATCATTGTAGAAGCGGTAATGCACCGGTTAAGTCATTCAAAACATTTCTCGGGGATAAACCGGCTTAACCAAAGCAGTATGGATGAGGAAGTTCACCACAGTGCATCAAAAATGATGAACGCAGCCATTTTTGGTCAGATCATTATACTTGTTGTATATCTGCCTATATATTCATTACAAGGCATTGAAGGGAAAATGTTCCGGCCCATGGCGCAAACAGTAACCTTTGCTTTATTAGGGGCCTTCCTGTTATCATTCACTTATGTGCCTATGGTAACTTCCCTGTTCATCAGCAAAAAGTTATCGCACAAAAAGACGTTCAGTGATCGCATGATGGAGCAGTTTGAAAAAGCATATCAATTTGTGCTGGAACGAATGCTTCGGTTTCCCAAATTAATTATAGCCGGAAGTATAGGGGCCTTTGTGATCAGCCTGCTTATATTTTCCCGCCTGGGTGGAGAATTTATTCCCAAGCTTGCAGAGGGGGATTTTGCCGTTGAAACCAGGTTACTTACAGGAAGCAATATAAATGCTTCGGTAAATACCTTAACGCAGGCTGCACATATTTTGAAAAGCCGGTTTCCCGAAGTTCAAAAAGTGGTAGGCAAGAATGGCAGTAGTGAAATACCTACCGACCCCATGCCGTTGGACGCCAGTGACCTGATGGTAATCTTGAAAGATAAAAAGGAATGGACAAGCGCCCGCACCTATGATGAGCTGACTAACAACATGCAGCTGGCGTTACAGGAAATTCCAGGCGCTACGTTCGGGTTTCAATACCCCGTGCAAATGCGGTTCAATGAGTTGATCAGTGGGGCTCGTCAGGATGTGGTTTGCAAGATCTTTGGCGAAGACCTCGATACCCTGGCCCACTATGCGGATAAAGTATCGTCCATAATAAACGGAGTAAAAGGGGCAACCGATCTCTATGTAGAGACCGTTACCGGTATTCCACAAATTCTGGTCACGTATAACAGAACGGCTATAGCGCATTATGGATTGAATATCGAGGATATAAACCGCGTGCTGAATACTGCTTTTGCCGGGCAAAGCGCCGGACTGGTTTATGAAGGCGAACGGCGGTTCGATCTGGTAGTGCGATTGGAGAACCTGCAACGGCAGGATGTAACTGATGTTCAAAACTTGCTGATCCCTACACCAACCGGCGCGCAGGTACCACTTAGCCAGGTTGCAACAGTAGCGATCAAAGATGGCCCTAATCAAATACAACGCGAAGATGCCAAAAGAAGGATCATTACCGGATTCAATGTACGAGGACGGGATGTTGAAAGTGTGGTAGAAGAATTGGATAAAAAGATAAAACAACAAATACAGCTGTCAAGCGGGTACTACATTGTATATGGAGGTCAGTTCCAGAACCTGACCGAGGCGAGACAGCGCTTAGCCTTCGCAGTGCCAATTGCCTTATTGCTGATACTGGTAATGTTATACTTTGCCTTTGGAAAGATCAAGTATGGGCTGCTTATTTTCACGGCCATTCCATTATCTGCTATTGGTGGCATTCTGTTGTTATGGATGCGGGGGATGCCCTTCAGTATTTCTGCCGGTATTGGTTTTATAGCCCTGTTTGGCGTGGCCGTGTTAAACGGCATTGTACTGATCGCTGAATTCATTCGATTAAAGCATCATGGCATACACGATATAAAACAAATTATTATGGAAGGAACGCGTATAAGATTGCGTCCGGTCTTAATGACTGCCTCTGTAGCCTCGCTGGGTTTTTTACCCATGGCCCTGAGTCAGGGACCCGGCGCTGAAGTACAGCGACCACTGGCAACTGTTGTTATTGGTGGACTGATCACTGCTACCTTTCTTACGTTGATAGTGTTACCCGTGTTGTATTTGTGGGTGGAGAAATGGAAGAGCGTAAAGGCAGTACCACAGGTAGCTATAATGCTCATCGGGTTATTTGTATGCCAGTCTGCGTTTACCCAAACTGGTGTTGAACGATCACAATCGCTGGACCAGCTGTTGCAACAGGCCAATACCAACAACCTGTCCTTAAAAGCCAGCAGGTCGGGCATTGGTTACTGGAAACAATTACAAACGGCTACCGCTGAATTGCCTCGCACACAGATAGGAGGTGAATATGGTGGCATTAATAGTGTAAATAACGATACCCGGTTTTACATTAACCAATCATTTGAACTTCCTGTGGTTTATCGGCGGCAACGAGAATTGTATGGCGCAGAGGAACAGGTGGCCAATAGCCGGCTAGCATTAAAACAACAGGAGTTGCAGAAAGCTGTGAAGGCGGTATTCTATAATATGGTTGATCTGTTGGAGCGGCAGAAGCTATTGCTTCGGCTCGATTCCATTTACAGCCGGTTTCTGGATGCTGCCAACTTGCGGTTAAAAACCGGTGAAAGCACTATGCTGGAAAAAAGCAATGCCGAAACACAGATCCAGCAATTGAAACTGCAACAGGAGCAGGTAAAAGCCGATCTGCGGATGGAACAACAACAATTGCAATGGTTGTTGAATACAAAGGATTATCTGTTGCCAGCGTACCACTCATTGAAAAAGGAACATGAACAGGTAATTGATACCATGGCGGTGATCAGTCATCCGGCAGTACAATTGCAGCAGCAACAGGCAAAAGTTAATGCCGCGCAAACCAATATTGAAAGGGCAAGGTTGAATCCTGAGTTTATGGTGGGGTATAGTAATCAGTCTATAATTGGTTACCAAACAAAAGATGGCATTACGCAGAAATATTATAGTGGCAGCGACCGCTTTAATATTTATCAGTTGAGTGTAGGCCTGCCCATCTTTAATAAAGCCGTGAAGGCGCGTGTTAAGGCCGGTAAGTTACAGGAAGAAACAACCCGCCTGGAAGTAGATGTTACCAGCCAGTACCTCACCAATCAATGGCAGCAATTAAATGAATCGTATAAAAAATATGCTGTTCAGGTACAGTATTATGAAGCAACCGGGTTACAACAGGCGGCCCTGATAACCCGGAACGCCCGCCTGGGTTTTGAAAAAGGTGATGTGAGTTATGTGGAGTGGACCCTGCAAATGAATAATGCTGTTAATATAGAACTGGGTTATCTGCAAGCTGTACATGCCCTGAACAACACAATTATTGAACTGGAATACTTAACCGGAAAATGATCATTACATGAAGAACCCATTTTTATATATAACTGTTTTATTCTTCTGCGTTTCCTGCTCATCTGCTGATAAACCGGAGGAAGCAAAAAAAGAAGTGGATGCCAATATGGTGACCATGACCGATGCCCAAATGAAAAATGCGGGTATTGAAGTAGGCACGGTGCAATCGCAAAACCTGAACGACGTATTAAAAGTGAATGGACTGGTTGATGTACCGCCACAGAATATTGTATCGATTAGTTTTCCCCTGGGCGGTTATCTTAAAAATACCACCTTGTTACCGGGTATGCATGTAAATAAAGGACAGGTAATAGGTGTTATTGAAGACCAGGGGTTGGTCCAGTTACAACAGGATTACCTGATGGCCCAGGCCCGTTTACAATTTTTGCAACAGGAATATGATCGTCAAAAAGAATTGAGTGAACAACAGGTAAGCGCGGCCAAAACCTTTCAACAGGTGCAGTCCGATTTTTCAGCACAAAAAGTATTGGTAAAGGGATTTGCCGAAAAGCTGCGGCTGATCAGTATAAACCCCGGTTCATTGAATGAGAACAATATCTCCCGAAGTGTTCCCATGTATTCACCTATCAATGGATTTGTATCGAAGGTGAATGTAAATATTGGCAAGTTTGTAAATGCCACCGATGTATTGTTTGAACTGATCAATCCGGATGACATCCACGCAGCCCTGACGGTTTTTGAAAAAGATATGCCTAAAATAAAAATAGGCCAGGTGGTGAAAGTTTCATTTGTGGATGAACCGGGTAAGGAATACGATTGTGAAGTGATCCTGGTTACGCGGAACGTAGATGTAAATCGCAGTGGTATAATTCATTGTCATTTTAAAACAAGACCCGGCAATCTGTTACCCGGCATGTTCCTGAATGCTACTATTCATTTAGAGAACGTTCCCGCGCTTACGGTGCCCGAAGATGCGGTGGTGCGTTATGGCAATCAGCAATACATTGTACAGGCAACAGGTAAAAGCAATTTTCAACTGTTGAATGTGGAAACAGGGATTCGTGAAAAGGAACGGGTAGCCATCAGTTCAAAGACCACTGAGTTGTCAGGCATGCAGATTGTTACGAAGAATGCCTATGCCGTGTTGGGAAAGATGAAGAATGCGCCGGAAGAAGAGTAGGTTACCAGGAATTGACCTGTAAGGTTCGATTGATCTGCTTGATTGTTCAAGACTCGATGATGAACCTTACAGGTCGGTTCCTTAAAATATATAACTTATACTCTGTAATCTTCTCTTACAGGGGAGAATGCATCCAGTACTTTAACGAAAGTACGGGCAATGGCACTGTGGGGTACATTACCGGGAATAACATGCACCATGCCGGGCGTCAATAACATTTTTTCACCACCGATCACCAT
Source organism: Niastella soli (assembly GCF_017742245.1). Classification (GTDB taxonomy): domain Bacteria; phylum Bacteroidota; class Bacteroidia; order Chitinophagales; family Chitinophagaceae; genus Niastella; species Niastella soli. The sequence goes on along the minus strand of NZ_JAGHKO010000017.1, from coordinate 397,265 downwards.
TTCCAGTTCACCTTCCAGGATAAAAGTTATTTGTTCGTGTGGATGGCTGTGTTCCGGTAGTTGGGCGCCTGGTTGAATGTCTACAAATGAAAGGGTCATGGTATCGCCATGCACAAACCGTCCGTATAAACCAGGAACTATTTCTTTTCCTTTAACGTCATCGAGGTGTTGCATACAGATCTTTTTTATAATTAACGTTCCATAAAGCAGGTGCTGCCGCCTACCCACTGTTTGTTCTTGTTATAATTTACTCCAATCATTTTGCCTTTGCTTAAACGGGCCAGGTTGATAACCGGTTGAGGACGGTCCCAGTCTTTTTTCCAAACATACATGATCCTGATCTCGGCTTTCGCTGGCTCGTCGGGTGTTTCAATAATAGCGGCGTATTCAACTTTCCGTTGTAAGATCCAGTTGTGCGGGTCATTTATTTTTTCAATGTCCTCACGGGTTACGTCTATCAATACGCCCTGGCCGGCAAAAGAGAACAATGGTTTTAATACATAATTCTCCAGGTCGGGTGGTAATTGTTTTATTTCGTTCAAAAAGTAGGTAGTGGGCACGTAGGGGTGGTGAAGAAAGGGCAGGGTGTACTTGCTGATGCGGTAAAACCAGTTGGGATGCGGTACCCATTGTACATTCAGGTTTTGCGTAATGTCGCAATACTTTCCTAATGCTTCTTTCTTTGCCAGCAGTTCATCAAATATAACGCGGTTGTAGATGCGTTTAACGGCTGTTTTTTTTCCGTCACGCATATAATACAGGTCTTTTCCTTCCTGTATCAGTTCTGTGATGCAAACGGGTTGAATACCGGTATATTCCTGGGTTAAATAAAAGTCAATGCGTGTTTTTTGTTCGTGGGGTTTAATTTCCAGCAGAATGGTATTTTCAACCGGCACATCATCCACGATCACTTCTTTCAATAGCTTCAAATAACTTTCATGGGTGTGTCCGTTCAGATACTGGCTGTAATTCTCAGGTATGGGAAAGTAGTTTCTAAACAGATCGGGGTAATACACCTGGAAGCCAAACAGGGTGGGGAAGCCCTGCATTTCTATTAACCGGGGTTCAGGCTGTTTATCCTCATTCCAGCAAATGCCAAAATCAAAGCAAAGCATGTCGCAGCGGTCGCTTTCATTAGGTACATGTTCGTGGGGAGGAATGGCCGCATCGGTCATTTTTTTGAATGCCGGATCTGTGATCACATCGATGATGTGTTCGCAGGCATCTATCATTTTGGCGGTAAATTCTTTATCTACGAATACCGGTGTTTCTGAAAGCCTGAATTCAATGGCGCCGGGATATTTACTGTTTAGGTCTTTTAAAAAGGCTTCGTACTGTTGCTCGGTGAATGACTCATTAAACGCTTTCCGTATTCCGGGAACCATAACACAACTGTTTTGCCGTTGAAGTTACGAAGTTCTGGGTTTTAAGTTATTAGGTTCGTAAGTTATTGGGTTAGGTTCAGAATTCCAGGTTCAAAGTTCCGGTTTGCTGGTTTAGAGTTTTGGGTTCAGAATTGCGCAATGAGTTGTATTGCTTGCAGCTTACAGCCTGAGGCTTGTAACTGTATTCCTACTGCCGATTGCCGTCTTCCCTTTGCCTATTGCCTACTGCCTTTCCTGCAGTTATTGCTTCAATTGCCAGATCGAGAAAATTGGGAAGAATATGCGAGTAGGTATACAGGATCTTATCAGGATCATTAAGCTGCTCAATCATGGATTGCCATTTTTCGAACCCATGATTTTTAATGACCATTTGTTTTTTGTCTTCCCTTTGCAGGTATCGGCTCATACCGGGCGCATCGGCCTCGGGGTGAAACTGGGTGCCAACCATGTAATCATTAAAACGCAGTCCCATAATAGCGCGTTCCAGGGGCACATGCGGCCGTTCTTTTTCAATGGCAAGGATAGTAGCACCTATACGCCGTAGTTGGTCATGATCGGGTTCCACCACCTGGTAATTACGGCTGTCAACCGCATAAAAAGGGTCCTGTAGATTAGTAAAAACTGGGTCTTCTTTGCCACCAGGGAGCATATGAATTGGAAAAACGCCAAAAGCGGTGGATTTACGTTTGGTTACATTGGCTGCCTTAAAATACCGGACGGCCAACTGAAAGGAGTGACAGACAAAGTACACATGTTTTTTAGGTCCCTGGGTCAGGTGGTTGTGTTGTTCCACCTCGCGGATCCAGTTAAAATACTGGGGTTCCCACTCGGCATCGGTAGCCAGCGGCGAACCGGGGCCGCCAGAAGAAATGTATATATCATGATGTAAATCAGGCAACTCGCATTTAAGCCGAACATCAAATTCCTCGACCACCAGGTTTATGCCATGCGCTTTACCATACTGATGCAGGATGTCCCTAATGCACCGCATACCCTCATTTACCTGGCCTTCATACAGATCAAGAAGGGCCAACCGTATGGTGTTTGGTCTAGTCATAGTAAAGCTGCAAACATAACGCATTTTGTGATTGTCATGTTGCAGCTTATACATTAACAAATTAATGGGGGAATGGTTATTTCACCAGCACCTTTAGCATTTCATCGGCCACCAGCGCATTGCCTTTGTCGTTCAGGTGAACGCCATCCGCAGTAAGAATGCCTTTCTCTTTGTTTTCCGGATTATTGGCCAGGTTATAGGCCAGGAAGGTTTTGCGTAGGTCAACCAGGGGGCAGTTATTTTTGACGGCAACAGCGCGAACGATATTCGCGTACTTGTTCAGGTCGCCATCCTGTTCATTGGAGAAATCAGTTTTTTCGCCAATGGTGGCAGGTGTACAAAGGATCACTTTTATATCTTTTGCCTGCAACTTCCTGATAATGGCATTATAGAACTGTTCGAATTTGGGCGCATCGGTACCAGTACCGCCTTTCTTATGCCATACATCATTAACGCCTATCCAGATCACTACAGTAGTGGGGTTTTTAGCCAGCACATCGTCTTCCATACGTAAATAAAGGTCATACACTTTATTACCGCCAATACCGGCGCCAGCTAATTCGTACTGGTCCTTTAGGCCCTTTTGTGCCATCAGGCTGCCCAGCACTGTTATATAACCTGTAGGCGATACGCCGGCTGCTGTAATGGAATCACCAAAGAAAACGACCTTTTGTTTTTGCTGCATACTGGTAAAACTTACTAATGTAATTGCGATGAATAAAGACACATACTGAAGCAATCTCATGGTTAATCGATTTTGAAGAAGAAAATATGTACTAAAACCCAGGCAGCGAATTTAATTGCAAAAGTTTGTATTTTTAACAGTATCCCCGGTTGCTGCCTCAAACACTTTCTGCTATCTATTAAAACTAATTGCATGCATGGCAACCCTTCATTAAAAAAGGTATTGAGACCAGTGCACCTTTGGGCACTGGCGGTTGGTTTGGTTATATCCGGTGAATATTTTGGCTGGAACCTGGGTTGGGCTGTTGCCGGAACAGGCGGTTTTTTGATTGCCACCATCCTGGTCACGATCTTTTACGTAACATTTATTTTCAGTTTTACCGAATTAACGGCTGCCATACCACAGGCTGGCGGCCCCTTTGCTTATGCTTATAAAGCACTAGGGCCAATGGGTGGATTGATAGCGGCTTATGCCACGCTGGTAGAATTTTTACTGGCGCCACCGGCGGTGGCTTTTGCCCTCGGCAGTTATGTACATTTTCTGGCACCGGCCCTCCCGGTCCTGGGAATAGCTATTGGCTGTTATATAGTGTTTACTATTATTAATTTTTTAGGTATTAAGGAATCGGTGGTGTTCTCGTTGGTGGTTACCCTGCTGGCGGTTGCTGAATTATTGTTGTTCATGGGGGTTGTGGCGCCTGGTTTCAAATGGGAGAATTTTAACCGCGATTCCATGCCTTTTGGCTGGGGTGGTGTTTTTGCCGCACTGCCATTTGCCATCTGGTTTTACCTGGCCATTGAAGGGGTTGCTATGGTGGCTGAAGAAGTGAGAGACCCGCAACGTACCATTCCCCGCGGCTATATTTATGGTATTGTGACCCTGGTGCTGCTGGCTTTTGGGGTCATGTTCTTTACTGGTGGGGTTACCAATTGGCATAACCTGGCCCATATTGATTACCCGTTACCAGAAGCCATTAGTGCCGTATTGGGAAAGCAAAACAGCTGGACCAAGGTCTTTGCGGGGATAGGGCTGTTTGGGCTGGTGTCCTCGTTTCACGGGGTTATAATCAGTTATAGCCGGCAGGTATATGCGGTGGCCCGCGATGGATATTTACCGGCCGTGCTGGCAAGGGTTAATTCGCGGCATAGAACACCGCATGTGGCAATGATCGCAGGCGGAATTGTGGGTATTCTTGCCCTATGTATTTTCAATACCGGCGATGTAATTACCCTGAGTGCATTGGGGGCAGTGGTGATGTATATCATCAGTATGATCAGTTTGTTTGTATTGCGTCGTAAACAACCGGGCCTGGAACGCCCATTCAAGGTACCTTTGTATCCCTGGTTCCCCCTGATTGCGTTAATACTGGCCGTAGTTTGTTTGATCGCAATTGTTTGGTACAATCTGTTTCTGTCGTTGATCTTTTTTGGTGCATTGGCTTTACTAATGATACTGTTTGCGGTTTTTAGGAGATCAGGTCCTTAGTTCCTTATTAACTAAATAACTCCCAAACTAACAAACTCACTAACTTCTTTATGGCTTATCGATACACCATACAGCACCATACTTACCAGTTTGAGACCATCGCTACGCTTTTGGCGAAAGCAAGTCCATTCAGATCGGGTGATGCGCTGGCGGGTGTGGCTGCTGTGGATTATAAAGAACGGGTGGCGGCGCAACTGGCGCTGGCCGATGTGCCATTGAAAAATTTTCTACAGGAAGCCGTTATCCCTTATGAGCAGGATGAAGTTACCCGGTTGATCATGGATGCTCATAATGCGGCCGCTTTTGCTCCGGTGGCTCATTTTACCACCGGCCAGTTCCGCGACTGGTTGCTGAGTGATGCAGCTGATACCGTTACCTTACAACAATTGGCGCCGGGACTAACGCCTGAAATGGTAGCCGCTGTTTCAAAATTGATGCGCAACCAGGACCTCATTAGCGTGGCCAGAAAGTGTGAAGTGGTTACTACTTTTCGCAATACGTTGGGATTAAAAGGCCGGTTATCGGTTCGATTGCAACCCAATCATCCTACAGATGATCCCAAAGGAATTGCCGCCAGTATTGTTGATGGGTTGTTATATGGCAGTGGTGATGCGGTGATCGGCATAAACCCGGCTACCGATTCTCCCGGTCATGTACTAACGCTGTTGCACATGCTGGATGCCATTATTCAACGATTTAATATTCCCACCCAAAGTTGTGTGTTGTGTCATGTTACCACTTCCTTACAACTGGTTCAGCAAAAAGCGCCGATCGACCTGGTGTTCCAGTCTATTGGCGGGACCGAAAAGACCAATAAAAGTTTTGGGGTGAACCTGTCTTTATTACAGGAAGCGTATGAGGCGGCTTTGTCGTTGCAGCGCGGTACGCTGGGGAACCAGGTGATGTATTTTGAAACAGGGCAGGGGAGTTCTTTATCTGCCAATGCGCATGAAGGAGTTGATCAGCAAACCTGTGAGGCAAGGGCCTATGCGGTGGCCCGCAAATTCTCTCCCTTGTTGGTGAATACAGTGGTGGGTTTTATAGGGCCTGAATATTTATTCGATGGCAAACAGATCATCAGGGCGGCACTGGAAGATCATTTTTGTGGCAAACTGCTTGGACTGCCCATGGGGGTGGATGTTTGTTATACCAATCATGCCGAGGCCGATCAGGACGATATGGACAACCTGCTTACTTTATTGGGAGTAGCCGGCTGTAATTATATTATGGGCATACCCGGTGCCGACGATATTATGTTGAATTATCAATCTACTTCCTTTCATGATGCTTTGTATGTGCGTAAGGTATTAGGGTTACGCCCTGCTCCCGAGTTTGAGCAATGGTTGTTAAGACAAGGGATCATGAATGAGGAGGGAATATTATTGCCGGTGAGCGATCGGCATGGGTTGTTAACGCTGGTAGATAGGCAATAGGCAATGGGAGAACGGCAGACGGCAGACAGCAAACGGCAGACGGCAAACGGCAAACGGCAGACGGCAGACAGCAAACGGCAGACGGCAAACGGCAAACGGCAAACGGCAAACGGCAAACGGCAGACGGCAGACGGCAGACGGCAGACAGCAAACGGCAGACGGCAAACGGCAAACGGCAGACGGCAAACGGCAGACGGCAAACGGCAGACGGCAAACGGCAGACGGCAAACGGCAGACAGCAAACGGCAAACGGCAAACGGCAAACGGCAGACGGCAATACACCTCTGCACGCAACAAAGAACGCTGAACTTTGAACTGAACCGAATGGATATTCAAAAAACGATAGTACAACAGGATGAATGGGCTTCATTAAAGGAATATACAGCCGCTCGTATAGCCTTGGGCAGGACCGGAACGGCTGAACCATTGCAATCGCTGTTAGCGTTCAGGATGGCGCATGCCAATGCACGGGATGCGGTGTATGCCGTATTGGACCAGCCGATGTTATTGCATGAACTGCAAATATTGCAGCAGGCTGTTTTTACTTTGAATACTCAGGCAGCCAGCCGCGGCGAATACCTGCAATACCCCGACCGTGGCCGGCGGCTGCATGCAAATGCTGCGGCTCAATTGAATGACTTCAACAGTACAGGCTACGATATTTGTCTGGTGCTGGCCGATGGTCTATCTGCCACTGCTATTAATAACCATGCTATTCCTGTATTGAAATTGTTATTGCCGCTTTTTGAAAGCGCCCGGTTATCTGTAGCGCCTGTCTGTATGGTACAGGGAGGACGGGTGGCCATTGGGGATGAATGCGGTTACTTGTTAAAAGCAAAACTGGTTGCTGTGCTTATTGGGGAGCGACCGGGTTTGAGTTCACCCGATAGTTTAGGGGTATATCTTACCTGGCACCCTGCACCGGGGTTGACCGATGAGTCGCGCAACTGTATCTCCAACATCAGGCCAGAAGGATTGAATTATCAAACTGCTGCGGAAAAGATCTTCTTTCTGATCAATGAATCATTGCGGCTGCAATTGTCGGGCGTAGCATTGAAAGACAATGCTGGTGGTGTAATTGAAGGTTGAATGTAGAAAGTTGAAGAGAGAAGATAGAAGGGGGAAGGCTTGCGCGAAGGCGGGTTGAAAGTGTGAGTTGTGAAAGGGGAGTGGTGAGTGAATTCGCGATAATGTAGCTATCTGAAAAATCGGGAACCCACTCACCACTGACCGTTGACCTCGTTTATTGCAGCTTCAATTTAAACTGACCATTCGAAATAACTGCAGAATCAGCATTGGGGTCAGTGCTGTTCATCAAATATAGTTTGCCCGAAAAAGTACCACTTATTGTTGTTGTGGTGATCTCGGTAAAAGTAACCTGGAATGGATTGGCATCATCGTACCGGCTGGCGAGCATTTTATCCGGCTCTATGGTGTTTGGGTTATAAAGACATCCCAAAATATAATCGGTAGTGGGATCAGTCTCTTTGTAAGTGCCCGGTGTTAATGGGATTGTTGATATAATGGAGAAGCCCAGATTTTCATTATCAGCTGGATCATTATTAGCTTTTCCATAAAAAGAATAGCTGGCTGCGCCTGAAGGATCCGCTACTTTCATAGCCCCAGGAGCGAAATTAAATGTTTTGTCTACACTGCCTATTTTGCATTTCAAATAGTATTGGGATACGTCTTCCTCAACACTCTTTTCTTTACCACATGACGCAATAAATACAGCCAATAGCATGACAGGCACGCTAACCAGGAATCTTTTCATACCGGAACAGATTTTGACCAAAGATATTTTTTTTCGGGAATTTCCTATGAATGTGGGGACGGAATTGGCGCTTTTAACGCCTAATTGTGTATAAATATTGTAGCGATACTACATGTTATGAAAAAAATGGATGCAATGAGTTGTTTACCGATTACAAAAAAATCTGGTACAGGTTTCATGTTACAGGGCCAAATACCTGAAGAATGCGAAAGAATAAAAGCATACAGCATGTCGGGCCTTGTAACCTGAAACTTGTGACCTGTTTATATTCCTGCCAGGAACTGGCTGTGGATGTAATCCACCACGTTCACCAGACTGTTAGTTTGTTGAAAAACCTTAAGCTGGCGGTCGGCGCCGGTGCCTTCTTCCATCAGTTTGGTAATATAATTAATGGCATGGCGGCTGCCCAGTTCATCTACCACATCATCTACAAAATCGAGCAGCTCGTATATCAGCACCCGGGTATTGACCTCTTCTTCCTTTCCAAAGTCGATCAGTAAACCGTCGATGCCATAGCGGCTGGCCCGCCATTTGTTTTCGTTGATGAGGGCGCGTGAGTATTGAATGAAGTTCAGGTTTTGTAAACGCAGCTTGTATATTTTGGCGCAAATGCCCTGGAATAATGCGGCGATGGCTATTGTTTCCTGTACAGTTAATGGTACATCGCAAATTCTGAATTCAACCGTATTGAAAAAAGGATGCACCCTGAGGTCCCACCAGATCTTTTTAGCATTGTCAATGCAGTTGGTTTTCACCAGCAGCTTTACAAAGTTGTCATAGTCCTCAATGGTATCGAATGTTTCGGGTATGCCGGTGCGGGGGAACTTGTCAAATACCTTTGTACGGTATGATTTGTACCCGGTGTTCCTTCCTTCCCAAAATGGCGAATTGGTGCTGAGTGCGTAAATATGGGGTAGAAAATAGCGAGTTGAGTTGGCAATGTGGTTGGCCATTTCCCGGCTTTCCATGCCTACGTGCACATGTAACCCAAAAATAAGGTTGCTTCGGGCGGCATCCTGAAGTATGTCCAGTATTTCTTTATAGCGGGCATGATCGGTGATCAACTGGCTTTCCCAATGACTGAAGGGATGGGTGCCTGATGCCCCTATCGAAAAGCCCAGATCGCCGGCAATATGGGAAATAGTACGGCGCAGGTTACTTACATCTTTAAAAGCTTCATCAACATTGCGGCAAACATCTGTGCCTACTTCTACTACAGCCTGGTGCATTTCGGCTTTTACTTTATCCCTGATCACTTTCTGTCCTTCGGTCACGATCCGTTGCTGGTGACTTTTCAACTCTCGGCTAACCGGGTCAAGCACCATATATTCTTCTTCAATGCCAAGCGTAAAATGCGATAAGTTGATATTTGCCATTGATTCGTTCTTAGTTCTAAGTTCTTAATTTTGAATTCGCAAAGGTACCTTGTTAAAATTGGTTTCAATTTATTTATTCATATCCTTCAGCCCTTCTCACCCCATCAACTTATTAACTGGTCAACATTGCTAAGCTCTCTGTTTCTAATTTTTCATTCATCATTTCGCCAATGTATTCCCGGTTAATGCTCCGTCTGGTATATTCACCCCAGGTAAGGTTATCTTTTCCGGGCTCATGAGAAAGCGCTCTTTCAATGGCATAGGTAGCTGCTGTATCAACTACCCATTCAAAATTATCATCGCCTACACTTGGCCGGTCAGCATCGGGCACCGGGTTGCAAAAATCAATGGCATAGGGAACGCCATCGCGTATGGCCAGCTCTACCGTATTGAAATCATAGCCCAGGTATTGATTGATGCGTATCACCAGTTCTTCCATCTGGTGCAACCGATCGGGCGTTGGCTTGAATGTACTGTTGTACCGAAGATGATGGGGATTACGCGGCTCGTATGGCATTATGTGCACATATTTACCACCGATGCAATAACACCGATAATATTCCTCAAACACAATTTCTTCCTGCAATAACATGACCAACTGGCCGGTTTCGCGGTGGTTATGGAAGAACTCTTCTTTGTTGTGCAGTTTGTATACATGCTTCCAGCCGCCGCCGGAAAAAGGTTTCATATAAGCGGGAAAGCCAACGTATTCAAAGATCTTTTCCCAGTTCAATGGGTAAACCAGGTTGGCAAACGATTCTGGGCTGGTATCGGGCGGTAATTCGAAGGAAGGCAGGATAACTGTCTTTGGGACAGGAACTCCTATTCTGGTAGCCAGGCAGTTATTAAAGAATTTTTCATCGGCACTTCCCCAGAAAGGATTGTTTATGACGGCGGTGCCGCAAATGGCTGCGTTTTTGAGGTAGGAGCGATAGAAGGGCACATCATGTGAAATGCGGTCGACGATCACATCATATTCAGCAGCAGCGCCTTGTATTACTTTGTCTATGTGAACAGGTTCGGCAATAATATCAGGTGTATTCCGGCCGTTTACACATTCTATAAATGCCATGGGAAAGGTCCTTTCCTGGCCAAAAAGAATTCCTATTTTTTTCATATCAAGCGCATTTAAATGATACAGATGCTATTGCACAAAACCTTGTTACCAAATTTACAATTCCTTTACATTTAACGTTACTGCTAAAGCAGATTTACCTAATTTTGGCCGGCTATGCAAACAGAAGTTAGTACGGGTATCATGGTAGAAACGATTGAATTGCCATCTGAAGCGCTCCAACGTACCATCACGATCAATTTTTACGGCCCCTCCAACCATTCCGCCAATCAACCGATAGGTTTATTACTTTTCAATGACGGTCAGGATATTGAAGCCATGGGCTTTGATAAAATGGTAGCATACCTTCTTCAAACAGAAGCCATTACGCCATTGTTGTGTGTTGGTATCCATGCGGGTGATGAAAGAATGCTGGAATATGGAATGATCAGCAGTCCCGATTTTAAAGGCCGGGGTGCCAAAGCCGGTCTGTATCGCCAATTTATAATAGAAGAATTATTGCCCTATATTCATACGCGTTATGCTCACCTCACTTTTAATGAAACTGCATTTGCCGGTTTTTCGTTGGGTGGCTTAAGTGCGCTGGACCTTGTATGGAACCATCCTGAAATATTTTCCAAAGTGGGCGTATTCTCTGGTTCTTTATGGTGGCGGTCGAAAGACAGGAAGGACAAGGATTTTAGTGAGGCCAACCACCGGTTAATGCACCGCCAGATCAAACAGGGGAAATACCAACCGGGGATGAAATTCTTTTTTCAATGCGGAGAACTGGATGAAACTGAAGACCGTAATGGTAATAACGTGATCGACTCCATAGACGATACCATCGATGTAATGCGTGAACTGATGGCCAAAGGCTGGCTGGAAGGGAGAAACATGCGTTATCTGCAATTGCCTGATGGCAAACACGATATCCGCTCCTGGGCCAAAGCCGTGCCTGTGTTTTTGAAATGGGGATGGCGGAGAAAAAGTGCCTAGATCAATTTTTACAATTCATTTTATAAATAAAAACGTCCCGATACAATCGGGACGTTTTTATTTATACTGTGCTAAAACCACTATCTGGTAAAACCATTATTTTTAACGGTCAGCGATGTGGTCCCCATTTGGCTGCTTAAATTAAGACCATAAGCAAAGGTAGCCGTAGACCGGATCTTTGTTCCTGCAGGTATTGCCGGAATGGTCATATAAATAGCATTTGTATCTGCATTTGTAAAGCGGATCATATTCGTCTTATAAAAATCAACTGTGTCGTATTTGACTTTGAAGGTCTTCATAAGATTACCACTCAACTGCACATTGGTAACTGAATCCACTGCTTTCAGTGTTATTGCAATTGAATATTTGGGGACTGTGTCTTTTACATACCCAACAACTTTGAATTTAAGCGTATCACCTTTACTCAGAATGGTGTCCCTTACATGTGAAATGCTGCTCAGGTTAAAAACAGTAGGAGGGGGTGTATAAGGAGGAAGCACATCATGATCGTCACAGGCTACCATAAAACTCATCACCACTGCTAATATCGATAATGCTATAGTTCTCATAATTGATTGTAATTAAATTATTAGTTAAACATATACCGGATACCAAATTGCATTTGCCAACGGCTACCAATACCAGTACTGTTGGTGAAGCTATTGGTATATGGAACTGCGTTCGTAGCATCCTGGTATGGGAATGAATAGGTAGGCGTTTTGTTATCTGCAGCCAGACCTTCATATTTCAACAGCTGGAAGCCCGATGAGTTGCTGCTTAAATTAGGCGTTTTGACCAGACCCCAATACTTGTTCAGGAAGTTGCCGGCATTGATCAGGTCCAGTGTCAGACGCAGGGTATGTTTGTTGGTTTCTTTTTTACCTTTTGAATAGAAATAGATATCCTGGGTAATGTTCAGATCTAATTTCTTGAACCAGGGGTAAACCCAGGCATTGGCCTTAGCATACTCACCGCGGTGTGAATTCAGGTAATTGTCCTGTTTGATATAGTTGTCTAATTGTGTCCAGATCTGTGCTGCGGTCCTTGTATCTGTGCTATTGGCTACAGGTACCAGGTTAATTTCGCTGGCATTGCGCGGAATGTAGATCAGGTCATTGGTATTACCATCGCCATTTACATCACCATTGTAGATGTAAGAGCTGGCGCCACTTGTTGATGCTTCAAATACAGCACCGATTGAAGTGGCAAAATGGTGACCGTAATCGAATCGGTAGCTGGCAAATGCAAGTACACGATGTGGTTGATAGAAGGAAGCATAAGCCAGGTTAGCGCTGTTAGGGTCAGCATTACCAACAGCTCTTGCGCTCCACAATGAAGAAGCGGTGCTACCACCTTCTGCCACGTTTTTAGAAGCGCTATAGGTGTAGGCAACACTGGCAAACAGGTTTTTGAAAGTTTTTTCTACTCTGGCAGTCAGGTTATAACCATAGCCTTTGTGGGAGTTGCTCATTAAAATAGCTGTACCAATCGAAGGATCATCTAAGGTATTGTTGGCAAAACTACTGCTGCTTGGTTTATTATAGTAGTATTTATTACTTCTATAAACATCGTAGGAATTGGTGCTTGCTACAATGTACCGGTTCCTGTTATCTACACCGCTTAATTGAAAGGCGCTGTCTTGTTTCAGGTTCAAATTAGAATAGTAAACGGCATTGATATCTTTGAAATAAGAAGCCTCCAGTGTGATGGTCCAGTCGCCAGGTAATTTCTTGTCAATGGCCAAATTTGATTTAAATACTGTAGGATATTTAAAGTCATCTGCAACCATTGCTGTGCTGTAGCTGGTATTTGATCCGCCGGTGGCTGGTTTATAACCAAAAGGAACTTTGGATGTTTGTAAAGCGCCAAACTGGATACCATTATTGCTGGCCTGGTTGCTGATCCATACAAAAGGTGGAGGACCAGAGAACACACCGGCACCGCCACGGACCTGCAGCGTTTTGTTGTTAAATACATCCCAGTTAAAACCAATACGGGGAGATATGATCAATGCATTACCGGGTGCTTTTCCAATGTTATATGTTTTACCGTCTTTGAACGCTAATTTGTCAAAGTAAGGATTGTCGGTAAATGATTGTTTGTAAATAGTCATATCTGCACGTAAGCCATAGGTAACAGTAAGGTTATTTAACAAGCGCCATTTGTCCTGTGCAAAGAAACCCAGTTCGGTTGAACCGGCATTAGCCCAGGGGAAACTACCATCGGGCAGGGCTGAATATTGCAACACATAGTTGGTAGCATTGGCTGCACCATACAGTAAGCTTAATCTGAAATCGTTCAAACTTGCAAACTGGTATACACCACGATAGGCAGGCGCAAAAGCGTTCTGGTATTTTCTGTAATAATCCTGTGTTCCGAAGGTCAGTTCATGCGCACCTTTATACATTTTGAAAATGTCTGATATCTGAAATACATCGGTATTCAGCGTATTGTTATACGTATACATTTCATAACCGAATGAAGTGAAGATGTTTCCGTTGGCTGCGCCATCAAGGATATCTACAAATGGCATGGTATCATTGGGAGAGTGTGGCGTACGGAAGTCTCTCAACGCGGTATAACCGATCTGTAATTTATTGGAGGCTGTATTTCCGAACCGGGTATTCAGCTCAGCAATAAAGATGTTGAAATTGTTGTTGATGCCATAACCTGCTGCAAAAAAAGGCAGGGCGTTGTTGTTGGCTGAACCTGAACCGCTGGTATTAAGTGAACTACCATTGTTAGGACGGCTGCTGCTGGGGAACTGGTCAGCATACGACTTCAGGTAATTGTATTTAAAAGTAAGGGTATTGTTTTTGTTGATGTTCCAGTCGAGTTTCAGTGTAAGCTTATCACTTCTGGTTTTGAAGTTATAGCCCTGGTATTTGCCGGGGTCATAACCACCCAGTTTTGGATTGTTTTTCAACAGATCAATTAATGCTTCCAGTGAATCTTTATTGGCCCGGCTCACGCTGCCGCTTACCGCTGGGTGCGACGCATCAGAGGCTGTGAAGCTGGTAGCGGGTAATTCCTGGCGAACCTGCTCGCCGCTTACAAAGAAGAAAAGTTTGTTTTCAATGATAGGGCCACCGACGGAGAACCCACGTAAGTTATAGTTGATGTTAGTTTTGGCAACGGCCACGTTTCCTACGTCATAGCCTTGTGTGCCAGCACCTTTCATGAATGTATATACAGAGCCTTTAAACTGGTTGGTTCCACTGCGGGTAACGGAATTGATACCCGTACCGGCAAATCCACCCTGTGTAACATCATAAGGAGAAAGGTTTACCTGTATTTGCTCAATGGCATCGATACTGATAGGCTGTGAGTTTGTTTGCCCACCTAATACAGATGAAAGACCAAATGAGTTGTTGAAGTTAGCGCCATCAACGGTCATGTTGTTGTACTGATTGGTACGGCCGCCAATGTTTAAACCATTGGCAGTTGGTTCCAGCCTGGTAAAGTCCTGTAACGACCGGTTGATGGTAGGCAGCCTTTCAATTTGTGTGCGGTTGATGATCTCCTGGCTACCAATATGGCTGGTATTGAACGTCTTGTTTTGACGGGATGCAGCCACTACAATTTCTTTAAGTTCTTTTCCATCACTCACCAGTCCAAAATCTGCTTTAAACTCCTGACCCAGCAACAGGTTGATATTTTCCTGTTCTGTTTTTTTATAACCTACATAGGTTACTGTAACAGTGTAAGGGCCACCTACACGCAGGTTGGGTAAATTAAAGCGGCCATCTTTACGGCTTGAAGTAGCATACTTTGTTCCTGAAGGAGTGTGAAGGGCAATTACTGTTGCACCTGATAAGGGGGCGCCACTTTCGTCTGTCACTTTACCTTGGATCTCAGATGTTGTTTCCTGAGAAAAAACATTGGCTCCAAGACATAACAGTGCCAGGAGTAGCATAAGAGTGCATCTTCTCATATTACTTGTTTGGTTTTAATTCGTGTGCAAAGAAACACGGCAGTTAGTACGTTAATCTCATTCAAGTTATTACCAAATAATTAAATCTCCTTAAGAAATCTGTATTTCAAATTGTGTTTGTTAATGGGACGTTATTCTATTACTATTTGGATGTTAGATTCTAACAAATGTTATAATCTAACATGTAGGAAATTTGTGGGTAGCAAGGAAATACATTGCATAAAAAAAGCCCCGACTATACCGTCGGGGCCTGTTATAATGGTTGTTATAACCTTTATTAATTGAAAATATAACGCAATCCTAACTGAATGCCCCAGGTGCTGGTGGTTGAATAGTTAGGTTGATAGGCTTTTGTTGGACCAGCAGGATCAAACGTGAATTTTGGTGCAGATTGAACAAATGGACTTTGTGTTCCCAATATACCCATATCCTGGAATGTACCAAATGTATAGCTGTACCGGTAACCCCATTGGCTGTTCAGCAGGTTTAAAAGGTTAATTACATCTACACTAACCTGTAATGTGTGTTTGGTAGTGCCTGATCTGTAAATAAAATCCTGTAAAACACGCAGATCAAGTGAGTGGTTCCAGGGCAGGGTGGCACCGTACTTGTTCATGTATTCACCTTTGTGGTCCTTCAGGTATTTATCATTTTCGATAAATTTAAAGAACGCATCGCTTTGTTGTTGAGCAGTATATTTTACACCGCCCAATGTAGCACCTTCTACAAACGAAATTTCTGAAGGATCTTTTGGTATATACATTACATCATTACGCTGACCGTCGCCATTGATATCGTTAGCATACCGGAAGGTGTAGCGTTCCTGTGGTTGGGCTGTATAAAAAATGCTGAAGGTGGTGGCCATTTTTTTATCCGCATATTCCAGTCTGTACGACCCATTGGCTACTATACGATGGGGGATGGAATAGTTGGAATAACCCATGTCGGGTTTGTTGGGGTTGAAGGTAATGTTGTTGGTATTGAAGCCGCTGGCGCTTTGGTCTGAACTACCAATGGCAACTTCTTTAGCGAGGGTATAGGTGTAAGCGAGGCCTGCTTCCCAATGCTCGGAGAAGGATTTTTGTAACTGAGCAGTTAACGACAGACTGTACCCTTTGCTGATGTTGTCCATTACGATCATCTGATTTACCAGGGGAACTGGTCTTGCAGCTGCAACATTGTTAAAGATTGGCCGTTTGTCAGCACCGTTTGCCAGTGTACCTGATTCGGGGCCTAAGTTGGCATTGCGGAAATATACGTTGTTGATCTGCTTTGTATATATCGCTTCGAATGTGGCGGTATAACTATTGGCGAAACGTTTGTCAACGGCCAGATTCGACCGCCATACCTGTGGCATTCTGAAATTTTTAGCAGCTGCGCTGTACGAAGACCCGTTAGGGATGGAAGTACCCACGGGTGCAGGATTTGGTGGCAGATAGGCATTTCTATCTGTGCTGTAGGTAATATTATTCAGTTCAGTAGAACCCGAGGCCGGTTGATACAAAGCGCGGATCACACCATCATCACCCACCTGGTTCACTAACCAAATAAAGGGAATACGACCGGTAAAGATGCCCGTACCGCCGCGAACCACTAATGATTTATCACCCTTTACGTCATAGGTAAAGCCAAGGCGGGGCGACCATAAAGGTTTTTGATCGGGCCATTTACTTACATCGAATTGCTCATCAACCCCATTGGGATCTTTAAATACCTGTTTTGCCAGCTCGGGATTGCTAGGTGGGGTGTAAGGATACATAGGAAGATCTACCCGTAACCCATAGGTAACTTTTAATTTAGGAGTAACTGCAAACAGGTCCTGTATGTAAAACCCTAACTGTGAAAATTTGGCTTCTGGTACTTTTATGCCACTGGGGTTGGTTGGATCATATGCCAGTGCATATATAAGCGGAGTTTGATTGTTCAAAAAGGAATTCAGATCGGCATACCGGTAATAAGCGGGGCCGGCTGCACTGGTGAATGAGTTCGCGAACTTCATGGCATCGAAGCTAATGCCCCCCGTGAAGGTGTGTCTGCCCAGGTTGTAGGTAACATTATTCGCTATGTTAAAAGCTTTGTCCTCTATTTCATTCCTATAGGAAAAAAGATCGGTGCCGAAAGAAATGTACACTTCGTTAATGGTGGGACTTTTCATTATATCAACAAACGGTACATTGACGTTGGGCACGCGGACCAGGTTATTACTGGTATAAGAAGCAATTAACTGGTTGCTCCAACTGCTGTTGAATGTGGAATTCAACTCTGCCACCCCTGACCATACTTTCACATTGTTCTTGAAGTTGGTACCGGTATAGGCCATGCCGCCGTTTGAGCCACCACGACGGCTGTTATTGAGACCTTGTACGCCGTTAATGCCGGTAACGCTGGATGCGTTCACCAGATCATCGTCATTCGTTTCTGAAGTAGTATAACGAAGGGTTAAGCGGTGCTTCGTGGTAATATTCCAGTCTACGCGGGCCAGGAATTTTTTATTGTCGGTCTCAAAATTATATCCCTGATAACTTCCCGGATCGAAATTGTATTTATTGATGATGTAAGTCCTCAATGCATCAAGGTCGCTGGCCAATACAGATGTGGCGTTGGGATCAGTAACGCCATCTTTTTTGGCAACATAAGTTTGACCAGGCTGTGTTCTTTTTTCTGACTCAAAGTTGGCAAAAAAGAACAGTTTGTCTTTAATGATGGGGCCACCCACACTGGCGCCGTATATTTTGGTTGAACGATTGGAATTGGGGACCTCTGTTCCTTTTACCTTTTTACCATTGAATTCCTGGTTGCGGTAGTACCCATAAACGGTTCCGTACCAATTGTTGGTCCCTCTTCTTGTTACCGCGTTAATACCACCGCCCACAAAACCAGTTTGACGAACATCATAAGGGGCAATGTTCACCTGTACCTGGTCAATGGCATCGATGGAAATGGCCGATGTAGCACCACCGGGCACCAGGCCATCACCACTGCGGCCAAAGTTGTTGTTGAACAGCGACCCATCAATGGTAATATTATTGAACCGGTTGTTCATACCTGCGAAACTGGTACCATTACTTTGTGGGGTTGCACGGGTAAGGTTGGTCAAACTGCGGGAAACGTTGGGCATGTTTTGTACCAGGCGGTTGCTGATGTTGGTAGAGGCGCCCGTTTTTTCTGTTACGCCCTTGCGGCCTGCCGTAACTACTACAGAGGTCATTTCTTTGTCAGACATGTCTGTTTGCAGATCGAACTTTTCACCCAATGGGATATTTATATCTCCTTTTTTGTAGGCAGCATAGCCAACATAAGTTATGGTGACATTGTAAGGTCCGCCGGGTGGCAGGTTATTCAGATCAAAAACACCCCCGGTACGGGTAATAGTTTGAAAAACAGAGCCGGTGGGCTCATGCCGTAGCACCACGGTTGCCCCAACCAGCGGTTCCCCCTTGCTCGATTTAACTGCGCCAGTCATGCTACTGGTTGTCACCTGCGAATACCCGCTTCCTATTCCGGAACCAAGTAGTAACAGGGTTAGTAAAATAGCCATAAAATTTCTCATATATGCTGTATTTAAGTTTACAAACATTAATTCAAGAGCACGGGAAGTAGTAGATAGAAAGAGGGGTGTCAGCAGTTTAACCTGACAGGTCTTGTTGGTGAAGTGGACAGCTGGTTACGTTGAAATAAATATAACAGATCAGGCAAAACCAGAGATGGTTTTGATCCATGCCGTTGAGACAGTTTCATAATGTTGCAGCAAATGTAGCTGAAATAAAAAATTTAATGCTGATCCCTTAATTAAAAGCAGTCCACAGGTTATTAACGCTAACAGGCATGTATGAATATTACCCAAATACCTGTATGCCATGGTTGTCCGTTGCCAGTCTGAGAGTGACCCGGATTTTATGTATGTAATAGAGGCAATTGGAAGTCTTAAAAGGCTGCATGAAGGTTAAACGTCAAATAAATAAAATTTCCCAATCATGCGGGAGGCAACCTGGAAAGGGAGGAGGCCGTAAAAAGGAAGGAGGGCCAGACAAATGAACAATTCATTTACCGGCGCGTTATTTATCTGTGATAGAAAGCGCAAATAGTCAGTTGATTATAAGCATTGGTTAAGGCCTGATTGATTCCTCAATCTCCTTGTCTGCTCATGAGTGCGGGCTGTTTGCTTTCCTGTTTTAGTTAACTTTGCCGAAATTTTGATAACATGTTGGATTCCATAGAAAGTGCCATAGAAGACATAAAAAATGGTAAACTGGTAATTGTTGTGGACGACGAAGACCGTGAAAATGAGGGTGATTTTCTGACCGCCGCGGAAAATGTGACCCCTGAGGTAGTGAATTTTATGAGTAAATACGGCCGGGGCCTTATTTGTGCTCCGTTGGAGGAGGACCGCTGCGCGGAATTACAACTCGACCTGATGGTCAATAATAATACGGCCCTTCACGAAACGGCCTTTACCGTATCTGTAGACCTGCTTGGGCATGGCTGTACTTCTGGTATTTCAGCCCACGACCGGTCAAAGACCATTCAGGCATTGATTGATCCCAATACAAAACCTGAAGACCTGGGCCGCCCAGGGCATATATTCCCCCTGCGGGCAAAGAGAGGAGGCGTTTTACGCCGCGCCGGGCATACAGAGGCAGGGAACGACCTGGCCCGTTTGGCTGGTTTTAAACCTGCGAGCGTGCTGGTTGAAATTATGAACGATGACGGCTCTATGGCCCGCTTACCGGAGTTGGAGGAAATTGCCAAAAAGTTTGATCTGAAGCTGATCTCTATAAAAGACCTGATCGAATACCGGTTGAAAACCGATTCGCTGATAGAAGAAATTGTTCGGGTTGATATGCCTACCAAATGGGGCAATTTTAAACTGATCGCCTTTAATGAAAAAGGTACCAGCAATGAACACCTGGCACTGATAAAAGGGGAATGGCAGAAAGACGAACCCGTAATGGTGCGGGTTCACTCATCCTGCTTTACCGGTGATATCCTGGGTTCCATGCGTTGCGATTGCGGGGAACAACTGCACGCTGCTATGGAACATGTTGAAAAAGAAGGTAAAGGCGTGATCTTATATATGAACCAGGAAGGTAGAGGTATTGGCCTGGTGAATAAATTGAAAGCCTACAAATTGCAGGAAAGCGGTTTTGATACGGTTGAAGCCAATCTGCACCTGGGTTTTCCAATGGATAAACGGGATTATGGTATCGGTGCTCAAATATTGCGTTACCTGGGTATTTCCAAATTGCGTTTGTTGAGCAATAATCCGAGGAAACGTGCCGGTTTGTTGGGCTATGGGTTAGAAATTGTAGAAGCTGTTCCTATTGAAGTAGTGCCTAACCCGCATAACGAAAAATACCTTACTACCAAAAGAGACAAACTCGGTCACGAGATCCTGAAGAAATAATTTTACCTCACTAATTTCCATGCGCCAAGTTTATATAAGTGCCATCCCAATGTACCGGGGTGGCCTTTTTTATTTCTTTGTTATTTAATTACTACCCGTCTCTGTTTTGGAGGTATCATTAACCGGTGGTGGTTTGATCTGTTTCTTTCTGTCGGCACGCCACAGATCGCTCAGGCGTTCAAAATCGCGGCGATAGCTGATACTGGCGCCGGAACGGTTTTGCCGGGCACCTGTACCTGAGAGGTAGTTGTAAGAGTCGCGGTAAAAGAAGGTGAGCACAAGTTTGCCGTCCTGGCGAATTTTCCAGTCGGCAGAGATATCGGGCAGGAACTGCAGGTTTTTAGTGGCCTGTACCTGTTGAGCCGATAAACCAAAGTCAACGGCGCTGCCAAATGTGAAGGTGAGGCGTTCGTTCAAAAAGCTTTTACCAATATTGAAGTTGAGGTTGGTACGGTCGATATTCAGTTTGCTGCGATCGATATTGTCAACCAGGTTGGAGCCGTTGTACAACTGCGCATTGAAGTTTACCTTAATGCTTTTATCGTTGAACAGTTTCTGGAATACGTTAGAGAACTGTCTGCTCAGTGTACTGGAGAGTACACCGGAAATACTGTTCACCACTACGCCGCTGAAAATATTACTGCCCAACGCACTCTGGTTGCTCGAGGAAGATACAGGGCCAAAGCTGTTGAATACGATCAAAAAGGCCACCTGTTTGTTCAACTCATTTTCGTCGCGCCTGATGAGTTGCAATATAGCCAGGGCATCCGGATCATCTTTTAACGGGCTGTTGGGTGGCAGTTGGATGTCGAACTTAATATCCGGCTTCATCAGGCTTTGGGTAAGCATGGTTTCCACAATTACCTTACCGCGCGATTTGCGCACGTTTGAATTGGCAATGGTAACGGCATCTGTTGCCAGGTCGCTGAAGCGCACGTCGTCTGCTTCGTATTCAGCATTGATCTTGATATAGGCATCGTAAGGATCGCCCTTCCATTGAATATAGTTACCTGAGTTCTCCTGTAATTTAAATGGCTTACGCAGCAGGGACTGGAAATTGAAATTATAATTACCGCGGTCGATGTTATACACGCCATTGATGGTGAAATCGCCATCGGTACTGGCTTCCATTTTAAGATTTCCATGCCCGTTAGCCTGTATGATATCACCGGTTAGCTCATCGATGATCACATACATATTGGCCAGGTTGTTGGCAGTTACATCGAGTGACACATGCAGGTTGCTTTCTTCTGCATTGCGTACCACCTTCATTTCGCTACCATATTGTTTCCACACAATAAAATTCGCCTGACCGCTCTCTCTGCCGGTTGATGAACGGATATATAGTTTGGAACTATCGGCTGGTTCGCCCCGAACATCCAACCGCATGTCTTCCAGGGGGCCTCTGAATGTGGCATTGGCCTTGGCGAACAAGGTCCCAAAAAAGGGATCTTTGGTGGAGTTAGTGGTATTCAGTACCAATAGTTTATTGGAACTGAAAGCAAAATCGAAAAACAGGTTGTCAAAAGCTTCGTGGTGTAAAATGCCTTTGGAAATATGACCGGTATTGCCAAATTCGTCTTTAAAGGCAAAGGTGCCAAAGTCGATGGCCCCATCTTTGAAATCGAACACTGCCGAAGGGATTTTGTACAATACGTTGGTATAGATCACCCGCAATTCGCCATCGCGCAGTTGCATGCGGCCCAGGTATTTCAGGTTGTTGGGCGGGCCCACAATGCGAAGCTGCCCGGTAGCATACCCATTCAGGTCGGTGAATACGTCGTTCAGGTATTTGTCGAGCAGGTTGATCTTCGTATCACGGAAGTTGCTCGTAATGTCAAGCGGCGCGGTGTTGGCTGTATCTGACAGATCGTACAGGCCTTTAACGTCAAAAATGTATTTGTCGTTTTCTGAAATGGTGCCGAAGTTAACCTTACCGGTCCTTTGGCTATAGCTGGCTGTTAATTTAAGCTTACCTATAGAGTCGTTATCGAGCCGGAATTGTTCGGCTTCGCCTTGCATATCAACCACCCTTTTGCCAAAAGGATCAATAATGTCTATGTTGGCAGTTAACAAACCTTCGAGCCGGTTGTCGGGTACTACATACGGCGCAAAGTCACCAATATTTACTTTAGTGAGTTCTATTTTTATATCATTGGTGGTGCCTTCGCCAGATGGATTGGTGGTAACCAGTATTTCCTGCTGACCGTTGTAGATCTTCACCCCTTCGGCTGAAACAAGTTCCTTACTTAATATCAGTTCTCCATTCTTTTCAATAGTCCAGTTTTTTCCATTCAGGTCAAAATTCGATTCATTGAAGGTGATCTGTACTCCGGAAGGCATGGTTTGCACCCGGGCAAAAAGATCAGCCGAGTTGAGTGTTTGGTTGGCCGCAGTTTTTAATTGCACCAGCGACATGTCATTGGCCGACCGTACGCGTAATTCGGTACCTGGAAAATGCAGGCTGTCGTTGATGTACACATCGGCAATGGAATTAGTGAGCGACAGGGTATCGAAATTACCGGTGCCCTTGAGGTTAAGGTTATAGAAGAGAATATTTTTATACCCGAACTGAGGCACCTCTGCATTCAGGTCCAGCAGGTTTTCCTTGCTGTTAATACGGCCGGAAACAGTACTAAAGTTAAACCCGCTGAGGTTTTTATCGATAAAGCCCATGTATTCATCCACTTTTTTAGTGGTGAAAACAAAGCTGAAGTTCTCGTTCTTCAGTTCCTTGTGCGACGGTTTTATGTAGCTGGGGTAATATTTATTCAGGAATAACCTTACCGCATCAGGCAAATCTTTGATGGAGAATTCGCCTACCAGGGCGCCATCAAATTCATTACTTACTACCGTAATTACTTTATTATTTCCCATGGCCTTCGATTCAATACTCAATGAATCGAACGAAATGGGTTTACTGTTTTTCAACACCGAAGCCTCATAAATACGGGCAGTACCCAGAAAGTTGTCGATATTACTGCCGGTAAAGTTCATCCTGAACTTACCTTTTACTTCAATAGAGTCGGTGGTAAGTTTAACATTATGCAGATCGGCCTTACTAATTTCGGCATCGAAGTTAAAAGTAGGTACTTGCTTGCTGAAGTCGATCAATCCGTTCAGGCGTGCCATTAAATTGGGATCGTTACTGATCACTTCCCCATTGAACAGGCGTTTGGCCACCGTTCCTTTTACTACAATGTTCTGATAATTGTAATTATTTACATCAAGCGAGCGAATAAAGCCGTCGAGTTTGGCATTGAGTGTACTGGCTTTTAGTCCATGACCGTTCACCGACCCTTTAAAATTGATCTGGCCCACCTGGGGCGCATCCAGGAATTCGCCCAGGGCAAATGACCTGGTTTCAATACCTCCCGTGTAAATGGTGGGCGCATTGTCGGGGAACTTCATGTTCACGTCGGTTACCACCACACCCAGCTTGGTTTCAAGGGTCCCAAAGGTTACAAAGTCTTTTATAAAGCCGGTGAAATTTCCCTTGAAGCGCAGGTATTCGAGTTTATCGAGCCGGGGTTGTGTAATGTCTTTCAGGTCGGGAATAAAGGTGACGGCGTCGCGATAAGTAGTGCGGAACTCATTCGCCTCAAAGTCGATATAGAATTTATCGAAATTGGTCATACTGTTCAGGCGAATATTTCCATTGAGGTAAGTATCCTTTCCAGCTTCTATGATCAGTTTGCGGGCTGTCAGGTTTTCAACGGTGCCTTTTACTTTACCCGTAAGCCGGATCTCTTTTTTCCAGTTTTGTAGTTCGGGAGCAAAATAGGCAATATCATCGCTGTTTATGACGGCATTGGTTAAGTCACCTTCCATGCGCACTTTGTCAACAAAGTCGCTCATATCGTCGAAGGTGGCATAGCGCATGGCAAAGAAGTTCGAAAGATGGCTGCGATTGGTTTGAATATTGAGCCGGGCAAATTCCATTGCTTCCGGATGCCATTTAACCCGGGCATCGAGTTTTTTCACAACGAATCCGCTGCGTTCTTTGGTTGAAAGCCGTAAAACAGCTGAAAGGGTATCCTGTTTGAGGGCTACTGTGTTGAAAGTGGCATTGATATCAGAGAACTGGATATGGTTGCCATCGAAATATTTATAGGGGAGCCTGTCTGTATGTACATCGCTGTAGAATGTGCCTTTATTGAGGACAAGTCGGTTAACCGCAATGTCCCAGTTGCCTGGATTCCAGCGCAGGTGTTTGGGATCGTTTATGATAGCGGTAGTATCGTCCTTGGGGCGTAGTGAATCGGGGCGGTTGCCATCATAGTTGTAAATAGCAAAAACCGGTTTGTCGATATCGATGGTATTGATGTGGACTACCTGTTTCTTCAGATTGATCTCTTCAGCATTCACATCCATTCTGGTCAGTTGCAGTGTCATGTTCTCTCCACGCCAACCATCCAACTGTTTCAATTGAATATTGCGCAATTCTACTTTCTCAAGGTCCAGGTCAATATTGTCCTGTTTTTTAGGTTCTTTTTTTTGAGGACTGCTGAAATAGTCTGCCAGAAAGCGGTAGTTCCAGGTGCTGTCGCTGCGTTTTAATTGAATGACCGCATTTTCGAGTCCGATGTAGCTAAGTACTACGCGGTCTTTTAGGAAGAACCAGTCGGTAATATTCACCTTTACGGTGCCGGCATACAACAGGGTATCGTTGTGCTGGTCGTTTACAAGAGTGCCCTCCAGCAACATTTTATTGAATAAAGCGAAATCAACGTGTTTAATACGAACATTGGCGTGGAGGTTCTTGGAAAGTTTGCCCGTGACCTGTTTTACCAACCAGTTTTGAACCGGAGTGGTTTGAATAGACAGCCATACCAGTATGATCAGTCCGATCAGTACCAGTAGCACGGTCCGGGATATTTTCCAAAACTTTCTCAGGGTTGGAGCGTATTAAATGTAAAAGTAATAAAACCGTTTTCGATATGGCGCAAAATCAGTACCAATGAATTGTTTTTGTGCAACTTTTCAGTGGCTTTAACATAGCCAGGAACCTGTAATGTGTCTGTTGCTGTCTTGTACATACGTAAAACGGGTGTGAAGGTTGGTTATTTCACTGGTTTTTAACTGAAAAATGGGCCAAATGGTTCAAAAAAAGGTAAACAGGGTAAATGGGTGGTTTTGGTCGGTTAGGTACGACCCGATCAGGCGCAGTAAGATAGAAAGAAAAGGGTTGGGGTCCTAGTGAGTGAGGGAGGAAATTATGATTTTAATTTTTTCATGCTATTGTTTGCCAGCAAAGATCTTATTTGGGAAATGGCAATTTCATTGAGTTGTTGCAATCGTTGCGATTGCGGAAGCTCCTGCCGTAAAAGGACTGCATTGATGCTTTCAAGATTACTAAGTACAACCAGTTGTTCAAGCGACGCTTCATCCCTGATATTGCCTGTTTTGCCCGGATTTTCTTTTCGCCAGTCGGCAGCTGTTTTTCCAAAAAGGGCCATATTTAACAGGTCCGCTTCACTGGCATAAATAGCACCGGTTTGTTGACGGGTGAGTTGAGGAGGTATCAGGGTTTCTTTAATGGCATCGGTGTGTATCCGGTAGTTTATTTTTGAAAGGGTCCGTTGCAGGTTCCATTCCAGCTGGTGGGTTTTGTTTTCTTCATCTTTAAGGCGTTGGAATTCTTTAATGAGGTATAATTTAAATTCTGCACTAAGCCAGCTCCCGAATTCAAAGGCGATGTCTTTGTGGGCGTAAACGCCACCACCATAACGACCTGCCTTTGAAACAATACCAATAGCATTGGTAGCTTCAACCCATTTTTTGGGTGAAAGGGCAAAAGTATTCAAGCCTGCCTGGGTTTTAACCCTATCGAATTCGATAGGGTTAAAATGGGGGTTATAAATTAGCTCCCAAATCCCTAAAAATTCAATGGTATTGCGATTACGCAACCAATTGTAAAGAATAATTTCATTTCCGAAAGGCTTTGCCATATCTGTCAAAGAAATATAATCCTGCTGATTTACTTCAATGATCGTTACGGGTGTTTCTTTTACAACAATGACTTTATTAATAGACATACGGGTTATTGTTTTGTTGTATAAAAGTACAACAAAGCAGGATTTATAGCAGTTGATTTAGATCAAAATATTATATATAAATATTTGATATCGTTTACTTAAGGCGGTTAAAATCTGTCCTGCCTCAATGATTCTTTGCCGGATCTTTTATGCCATCGCTTTTGTTATACGCTTCAGATTTACCTTTTTCGATCGACAGGCTTTGCCAGCCGGTGTTTTTGATCTGTTTGCCAATGTACAGGATCTGCCCCACGTGGTAGGGGTAGTGTGCCAGCTGGCGGTTGATGGCGTCTATTACCAGTAACGGTTCTTCACGAATGTAAATGGTTTTTAACAGGTCGTTTTCGGTGAGGGAGTTGAGGGCACCCAGAAAGCATTGCCAGCCTTTTTCCCATAATGCCAGCAATTGCTGTTTGGAATAATTATGTACCTGGAATTCCTCGTCCCGGTTCCGCCAGGCTTTTTCCCCATCTTCGGTAAGGAAGTTTGTCCAGCGGCTTAGCATATTGCCCGACACATGTTGTATAATGACTGCAATGCTGTTGGAGGCTTCATTGGGGGCGAAATGAAAATCGGCATCTGCTAACTGCCCAAATGTTTTTTCGCCCAATTGTTTGTAATAGCGTAACCGCCTGATGGTTGTTTGCAGATATTCTGTTCCTAATGAAGCGTTCATAGCTGAATATTTGTATTAAGGTATGAATTCGGTAAAAATTTCCGGTGGTGCAAGATTAATTATTAAACTCAAAGGTCGCGAATGCCGACGCTTGCGGTCGGCATCCTGACACGCGAAGCATCGTCGGGACACTTTCACGTTTTACGTTTGATGTTTCACGGCTCTCCGCCGGTGGCAGACTGGGGGGTTAATACCCCGCAGCCGCATCGTCGCCCCGGCTATCGGCTACAGCTTCGATGCGTCCGTTTTCAATTTTTATTACTTCCGTGCGGCCAATAGCACCACGTTGCGTAACCTTGTACCCCATTTGCTGTAACTGTTGTCGTACAGTTTGGGGAAATGCCGCTTCCACATAGATCTCATCGGGCAACCATTGATGATGGAATTTGGGTTTATTCACCGCATCATCTGTGCTCATATCAAATTCAAGCATATCTACAAGCGTTTGAAATACCGAGGTTGTTATAGTAGTGCCGCCCGGAGTACCAACAACCAGATATGGTTGGTTCCCTTTCAACACAATAGTAGGCGTCATGGAGCTGAGCATGCGTTTCCCTGGTGCTATAGCATTAGCATCGGCGCCTACGGCCCCATACATATTGGGCACGCCAGGTTTTATACTAAAATCGTCCATTTCATTATTCAGGAAAAAGCCGGCACCGCCTACTACGGTTTTACTACCATAACTTCCATTTAGGGTAGTGGTCACTGATACGGCATTCCCATTTTTATCACAAACGCTGAAATGCGTTGTTTCTTCGCTTTCAGGTATTATTCCAGCCTGAATGGCCACACTGGTACCGGCAGTTTGCTTGTTATAATCCTTCATTCTATTGGCGGCATACTCCTTGCTCGTCAGTTTTTTTACAGGCACTTTATAAAAATCAACATCGCCCAGGTATTTAGCCCGGTCGGCATAGGCGCGGCGTTCAATTTCCGTCATCAACTGTACTGCCTGGGCCGACAAAAATCCATATTCTTTCACCGGCTGATCTTCTAACATATGCATCATTTGTGGCAACAGCACCCCACCACTGCTTGGCAAGGGCATAGTGATTATTTTATATGTTTTGTAATCAAAAACAACCGGTTCGCGTTCTTTGGCCTCGTATTTTTTCAGGTCGTCATATCCAATGATCCCATTGGCCCTTTTCATTTCTGCTACAATTAGTTTGGCTGTTTCTCCTTCGTAAAAACCCGCCTTGCCTTTATCCCTGATGCGTTTTAATGTATTGGCCAGGTCCTTCTGAACCAGGGTATCGCCGGCCTTCCAGCCGTTTTGTCTTATAAAAACAGGGGTAACGGTATTGTATTTAGCAAACTCTTCTTTATGGTTATTCAGGCTTCTGGCCTCACTTTCGGTAATAGCAAATCCCTTTTCGGCAAGGTCTATAGCGGGTTGTATTAATTTTTTAAGGGGCAGGCTCGCATATTTCATACAATCGAATAAACCCGCAATGGTACCAGGAACACCCGATGATAAGTGACCATTCTGGCTTAATGCTGTTTGTGCATTGCCCTGTTTATCGAGGTACATATCACGGGATGCCTTATTCGGAGCTTTCTCCCGATAATCGATGGTTATATTTGAACCGTTGGCCAGCCTGATAACAGTAAAACCACCACCGCCAATATTCCCTGCCGCGGGATAAACCACTGCCAGGGCCAATTGAGTGGCAATAGTGGCATCAATTGCATTGCCTCCCTGTTTCATAATGGCTACACCAATTTCGCTGGCCAATGGGTGAGCGGAAACAACGGCACCGGTTGAACCGGTGATCTTTTTCTGAATAGTGTATTCATATGGGTTAACCGCGGACAATGGGGCCGCATGCTGCCCGAAACACGCTGTGGCCAGCAGTACTAACGGAAATGTGTATAAAAAAGAGACTTTCATATTTTAAAAAAATTGAGTAGCTAAAATTAACAAAGCAAAATTAGCTACTGGTTTTTTTTATTATTGAGTTAAATGTTCTAATTTTAGAACACTAACAAAAACTGTTTACGGGGACCAAACCACATGAGCTTATGAGAAAACGCAATAGTTCACGGCGTATAGCAACCTTCTATGCATCTCAGTTATCTCAGCTTCTATGTGTTTTGCGGGTTTTTGCAAACTATATGAATTTCAGACAGGCTAGATTAATTATCATCCCTAATATTTACGCAGACATTTCCATATTAAGCAGAGCAGTCAGGTAGTGACATCTGCCAATCACAATGATCACTAGCGCAGAAGAGCATTTGCGTTCTATATAAACTCTTAGTGGTCACATGAGAAAATAAAAGCATTTCACCCCGGTGAAGTGCTTTTTTCTTTTACCCCGATTTAGTTATTTTCACAGAACATTCTTCCATTATGATGAAAGTTCCTGCTTGCGTAACATTATTATTGATCATTTCCAGTCTGGCATTGGCACAGGTGAAATCGCCCGATCAGTACCTTGGTTACAAATTAGGTTCCCGGTATACTCCTCATTTTAACATAGTAAATTATTGTAAGCAGGTTGCTGAAGCAGTGCCGGAGATGGTAAAATTGGAGCAGTACGGAACTACCAATGAAGGCCGTCCCCTGCTTTTGTTATATGTAACCTCGCCCGAAAACCTTGCAAACCTGGAAGCCATCAGGCAAAACAACCTGCGGCTGGCGGGTATGGGCCCCGATAAAACATTGCCCGATGATAAAGGTCCGGCCATTGTGTGGTTGAGTTATAATGTGCATGGCAACGAGACCTCCTCTTCGGAAGCTGCCATGCTAACCCTGTATGAATTGGTAAACCCGGCCAATACAAAAACAAAAGAGTGGTTACAGCATACCGTTGTTATTATAGATCCCTGTATAAATCCAGATGGCCGCGACCGGTATGTAAACTGGTTCAACTCAGTAGTAGGCGTGAATCCCAATCCCCAGCCTTTTACCCGTGAACATTCAGAACCCTGGCCAGGTGGCAGGCCCAACCACTATTATTTCGACCTGAACCGCGACTGGGCCTGGCAAACACAGATTGAAACCCAACAGCGTATTTTGAAATACAATATGTGGTTGCCGCAAGTACATGTAGACTATCATGAACAATATTATAATAATCCTTACTATTTCGCACCTGCTGCAGAACCCTATCACGAGGTTATAACCCCCTGGCAGCGCGAGTTTCAAACTGTTATTGGCAGAAATAATGCCCGCTATTTTGATCAGAACGGCTGGTTGTTCTTCACTAAAGAACGCTTTGATCTTTTCTACCCCAGCTATGGCGATACTTATCCTTTATACAAAGGGGGCGTTGGTATGACCTTTGAACAAGGGGGACATAGCCGCGGGGGCGCCGCAGTGATAAACCGCGATGGCGATACCCTTACTTTGTGGGACCGCCTGTATCACCACGTAACCACTGGCATGAGCACCATTGAAGCCTCTGCGCAAAATGCCACAAAACTGGTACAGGAATTTAAAAAGTATTACGAAAAAGCGCGAACAACACCACCCGGTGAGTTTAAGGCATATGTTATTAAAGCAGATGAAGGTTGTAAGATAGTACGCCTGCAACAATTGCTCAACCGCAATAACATAGAATGGAATAAAGCTGGCAATGCCAGTTATACCGGGATCAATTATTTTACCGGTAGATCCGGAATGGTAAAAACCGATAGCCTTGATATCGTGATCAACGCCAACCAGCCCAATGCGAACCTGTTGAAAGTGCTGTTTGAAAGAAATTCTCACCTGAGCGACTCGGTTACATATGACATAACTGCCTGGTCGGTTCCCTTTGTTTATGGCCTAACTACTTATGGGTTGAACAGTTATGTGACTGGCCTGACAAAAACAACTGCAATAGACAAACCCAAAGTAAAAGCATTGAATGGCGACAATAGCGTTGCCTGGCTTATTCGTTGGAACGGATTGAACAGTGTTCAATTCTTAAGTACCATTCTGCAGAAAAAAATAAAAGTGCGTTATGCAGAACAACCATTCAAGGCCGGTAACGAAGATTTTGATAAAGGCACCCTGATTATAACCCGCACCAGTAACCAATCTCAGGGAGCTTTATTGGGGGGGATTATCAGTGCTGCCGCCCAGAAGTCTTGTATTGGATATACAACCGTTTCTTCTTCATTTGTTGATAAAGGGTTTGATTTTGGTTCCGAAAAAGTACACGGCATGCAGGCCCCCAGGATCGGGTTGCTGGCAGGTGACGGCGTATCCTCATTAAGCATGGGTGAAGTGTGGCATTTCTTCGATACACAGATCAATTATCCCATCAATATTATTTGGGCCAATGAGTTAAGCAGGAACATGTTGCGTGAACTGGATGTGCTGATAATGCCCGATGGTAATTACCGCTTTTTAGCAGACCGCACGCTGAATGATGCACTGAAAGAATGGGTGACCAATGGCGGCCGGCTGGTTGCACTGGAGAGTGCCGTGGCACAACTGGCCGCTGCCGACTGGGGCATTAAAACAAAGAAAAGTGATGATGATAAGGGGGATAAAACAGACGACAAAAAAGAAGATTATAGTATGCTCCGCCGCTATGAGAACCGCGAGCGTGATTTTATTCCGGGGTTCAACCCCGGTTCCATCTACAAAGTAGAGCTGGACAACTCGCACCCGCTCGCATTTGGGTATGATGATGCCTATTATACGCTTAAGCAGGATAACACCATTTACGAGTTTTTTAAAGACATGGGTTGGAATGTAGGCGTGATCAGGAAAGACAACCAGGTAGCAGGTTTTGTAGGCTCGAAGCTGAAAGATAAACTGAAGGACGGCCTGTTATTCGGGGTGCAGGAAATGGGCCAGGGCAACGTTATTTACCTGTCCGACGACCCGCTGTTCAGAAGTTTTTGGGAAAATGGAAAACTGCTGTTTAGTAACGCGGTATTTATGGTAGGACAGTAGGGGCAATAGGCAATAGGCAATAGGCAATAGGCAATAGGCAATAGGCAATAGGCAATAGGCAATAGGCAATAGGCAATAGGCAATAGGCAATAGATTTTTGGCGGCGTAAGGTAATTATTAATCTCAAATGTCGAGAGCCTTTCACGTTTCACGTTTGACGTTTCATCCGCCAGCTGGCGGAAGGCTCAAATTTCGCGAGTCCCGTCTGCCGTCTGCCGTCTGCTGTTTGTTAAAATTTACCAGCGGATTGGCACACTCATCCGCATTATGTTATTTTGCCCCCGGTTTCAGATCAAAACTTTAAGAATGAATGAATTTTACCCTGGGCGTTTACTGATACTGCTTGCATTGCTGTATGTATTACCCGTATCAGCACAAACACCCCCTTCTTATACTTCGGCCGATATTTTCCTGCAAATAAAAAAATTGAAAGTATTGGGATCGGTGCTCTATATGGCCGCCCATCCTGATGATGAAAATACCCGTTTACTGGCCTGGCTGTCGCGTGAACGATTATACCGCACCGGTTATTTGTCGTTGACCCGTGGAGATGGGGGACAAAACCTCATTGGCGACGAACAGGGCATCGATCTGGGTTTGATCCGCACCCAGGAGTTACTGGCCGCCCGCCGTACCGACGGAGCAGAACAGTTCTTTAGCCGGGCTTTTGATTTTGGATTTAGTAAAAGCACGGATGAAGCACTGGAAAAATGGGGGAAAGAAAAAGTGCTCAGCGATGCGGTATGGATCATTCGTAAATTTCAACCCGATATAATTATTACCCGTTTTCCTGAAGACAGCAGGGCTGGGCACGGACATCACTCTGCTTCGGCAGTAATTGCCCACGAAGCCTTTAAGGCAGCCGCCGATCCCAATCGCTTCCCCGAACAATTCAAATATGGCGTTCAACCCTGGAAGGTAAAACGCATTTTGTGGAACACATTCAATTTCGGCAGTACCAATACCACCAGCAACGATCAATTGAAAATAGATGTAGGTGGTTACAACGCACTGGTGGGAAAAAGTTATGGTGAAATAGCCGCCGAAAGCCGTAGCATGCATAAAAGTCAGGGCTTTGGAGTGCCAGGTAGCCGGGGCACCCAGTTAGAATATTTTACCTTAACAGAAGGTGAGACCCTGCAAAACGACCTGATGGATGGCGTTAATGTAAGCTGGTCAAAAGTAGAAGGTGGCGCTGCTATAGAATCGCAGATCGATGAGGTGCTGAAGAACTATTCTTTGGCAGAACCACAAAACTCAGTACCTGCCCTGGTGAATGTATACAGATCATTGCAGGCATTGAAAGATGGATACTGGAAGAAACAGAAAATGGAGGAAGTGCAACGGTTGGTTGAAGCATGCAGTGGTTTATGGCTGGAAGCCAGCACCGCCAATGAAATGGCTGTTGAAGGGGATTCCGTTAAAATCAATATCACCGTCAATAACCGCCTGGGCGTGCCTGTGGAACTGAACAAGATCAATCTCGATGTGCTGGACACCACCATGAACATGAGTCTTGACAAGAACCGGAATTTTACCCTGCAAAGAATATTTTATGTATTCACTACCAAGCCCATTTCACAACCTTACTGGCTGGAACAAAAAATGGCCGATGGTTCATTTACTGTTAATGACCAGCAACTGATTGGTAAGCCGCAGAACGATGCGTCTTACCAGGCCCGGTTTGATGTGGTTATTGCCGGACAAACTTTCTCCTTTACCAAACCGGTACTCTACAAACATACTGATCCAGTGAAAGGAGAATTGTACGAGCCGCTGGTGGTTGTGCCTTCATCAACAGTAACTACAGATCCCAGTATTATAATTTTCAGAAAAGGAGAAAAACAAGCAGCCGAGGTTGCTATAACTGTAACCGCCAATAAAAAATTTACTGACTACAAGGCCCGTATTTCAAAACGGCTTACCTATAACAACACAACTAAAACCGATAGCAACTTTAATATGTTGCCCGGCATGCAACGGGAGTATATTTTTAATATCGACAATAGCATGCTGAAAGAAAAGGAACAGGATTTTGTGCAGGCCTTTGTTGAATTGAAAAACGGAACAGAAGAGCAACCGGCTTATTTGAATTTGAACAATATCCGGTACGATCATATTCCTTATATCCATTACTTTTATCAGGATGCCATTAAAGTATTGAATATAGATATAAAGACAGTTGGTAAAAAGATCGGTTATATTGAAGGGGCGGGCGATAAAGTAATTATTGCGTTAAGACAAATGGGGTATGAGGTAACCACCCTGGATGAAAAAGATATTACCCCCCTGCAATTAAAACAATTTGATGCCGTGATCACCGGCGTTCGCGCATACAATGTGCACGATTACCTGGAAGGAAAATACGAGGTGTTGATGGATTATGTAAAGAATGGCGGTAACCTGATTGTACAATACAATACTGCGAATAATATAAGTTCAGTAACTTCAAAAATAGGACCCTATCCCTTTGCTATTTCCCGTAGCCGGGTTACCGATGAAAAAGCAACCGTTAACTTCACGTTGCCCGCACATGATGTGTTAAACTATCCTAATAAGATCACCGCCAGGGATTTTGAGAACTGGGTACAGGAAAGAGGTATTTATTTTGCCGAACAGTTAAATCCCGCATATGAGACACCCTTATCAATGGCCGATCCTAATGAAAAGGAACAGAATGGCAGTCTGATCATCGCCAATTATGGCAAAGGTAAATTTGTATATACCGGTCTGGTGTTCTTTCGCGAATTGCCAGCTGGGGTGCCTGGCGCATACAGGTTGCTGGCCAATATTATTGCTTTAAATAAAAAGAAGGGATTTTAGATGACTTCATTATCAAAACGTGAATGGTTTTTTATAATAGCTATCATAGTTGGACTTATACTGGGCAAACTGATCAAGAGAGTAACTATAGGACTGGCTTTAGGAATATTGTTGGTAATGATGGTGGTCATGATCTTTTCGAATAAAAAGAAATAACAGGTCAAATTGATTGATATGTCACCCGTTGAACAGGAAAAAATACCCTTGTTTAAAAAATGGCGTTACTGGTACTGGCTGGTGATCGGGTTCCTGTTATTGCTGATAGTTTTATTTTACTTATTCACTAAACATTTTGCATGAATTTTTCCGGGTTAGACTGGACGGTGCTTGTACTTACCTTACTACTCATTATTGTGTATGGGGTATATCGCAGTCGTACGTCAAAGAATCTGGAAGGATACTTATTAAGTAACCGGCAAATGCCCTGGTGGATCGTGATGCTAAGTATCATGGGCACTCAGGCCAGCGCCATCACATTTTTGACCGCACCAGGCCAGGCTTATAGTGATGGAATGCGGTTTATACAATATTATTTCGGGCTGCCATTTGCTATGGTGGTGGTGTGTATTGCATTTGTACCCGTTTTTCATAAACTAAAAATATTTACCGCTTACGAATACCTGGAACAACGGTTTGATATAAAGACCCGTTTGCTCACTTCTTTCCTTTTCTTATTATCCCGCGGTATTTCAACCGGTATCAGTATTGTAGCTCCCGCTCTGGTTTTACATAGTATGCTGGGATGGGATATAACGTTCACAAATTTATTCATGGGCGGACTGCTGATCATTTATACTGTAAGCGGTGGGGCAAAGGCGGTAGCTTATACCCAGCAGCTGCAGTTCATTATAATTTATGCAGCCATGTTTATTGCTGCCTGGTGGGCGCTGAAAATGTTGCCACAGGGCATAGGAATAACAGAAGCATTGCATATTGGCGGTAAGTCGGGCCGGTTGAATGTAATTACAACGGGGTTTACGGAAAAGGGCTTCGACTGGAAAGACAAGTACAATATCTGGAGTGGTGTAATAGGCGGATTCTTTTTGGCGCTGAGTTATTTTGGTACCGATCAGAGCCAGGTTGGCCGCTATTTAACGGCTCGCAGCGAAAAGGAAAGTAAAATTGGTTTATTATTGAACGGACTGGTAAAAGTTCCTTTGCAATTTGGCATTCTCCTTATCGGTGTTTTTTTGTTTGCGTTTTACCAGTTTAATAAAGCGCCGGCTTACTTTAACCTGGCCCAGGAAAGAACGTTGAAGCAAAGTGTGAATGCAAAAGAATATGCGGCTGCTTCCCAGCAATATGATCAGTTGCAGGCAGAAAAAAGAAACACGGTAGTGGCGTTGGGCAATGCCTTGCAACACCATGATAAAACAAGCATTGATCAACTGCGCACCCAATTACAGCAACAACAACAGCAGGCCACTGCTGTACGTGATTCTATTCAAAACATTGTAAAGAAAACCATTCCCGATAGCGATGGCAATGATACCAACTACATTTTTTTACGGTTTGTAGGCGACTATTTACCCAATGGGCTGGTGGGGCTTGTAATAGCTATTATCTTCCTGGCATCGTGGAGCAGTATTGCAGCGGCACTACATGCATTGGCTTCCTGTACCATGGTTGATTTTCATAAGCGGCTATCGAAAAAAACGGCCACCCCTTTACAGGAATATCGCTGGTCGCAAACCTATGCATTAATATGGGGCCTGTTTTGTATAGTGGTGGCCCAGTTTGGTCATAACCTGGGCAATAGTTTAATTGAAGCCGTGAATATCCTCGGCTCCTGGTTTTATGGCACCATCTTAGGGATCTTTTTGGTGGCCTTTTATCTGAAAAGGGTGGGCGGGAACGCCGTATTTACTGGCGCTATATTGGCCGAAATAACAGTAATTATTGTATATAGCTTAAACCTGCTCTCGTTTTTATGGTTGAATGTGATTGGGGCCGTTTGCGTAGTAGTATTTGCAGGATTAACACAGGTACTTTTCTTTCGGCAATCCGGAAAACAGCTTCAGGCCCCAAGCTACACCCAACCTGAAACTTAGAACTTAATAACTAACTAAAGAACTAATTCCATTTGAATATTGCAGCGTTCATAAGGCGTTGCTCTTCTTACTACTTTCTTGAACCCCAGTTTGTAATAAAGATTAATAGCCGGTTGTAATATGGTATTGCTTTCGAGATAGAGTTTTTTCGCTCCGAGGGTTCTGGCTTTTTCTATGGCTGCCATGCCTAGCAACCAGCCAATGCTTTTACCCTGTGCAGCCGGTGATACCGCCATCTTGGCCAATTCATATTCATAATCAGGATCAGCCATTTTTAGCAGGGCACAAACACCAACAGGTTCGTTGTTATACAGGGCCACCATTATATGCCCGCCTTTATCAATAATGTTCTTTTGCGGATGGTCAAGGGCCTTATGATCGGCCGCTTCCATTTTGAAATATTTCGAGATCCATTCTTCATTCAATTGTTTGAACGCATTCAGGTAAGCGGGGGTGAAATCCACGATCTGTACATCACGGCTTTCGCGTAATTTTTTCTGGTCCTGCACCCTGCGTAATAACGACTTTTGGTTTAATAAGAATTCCCATTCTTCAATAGCCTTCCAGAGATCATAATGGGTTTGGGACAGCGCCGCTTCAATGGCGGAAGTCACGTCCTGGTATTGTGGGGCAATATCTTTTACGATCTCTTTTCCTTTTTTTGAAAGGCCAACCACATTTTTACGACCATCCTGCTTGTCCTTTTTTTCAAGAACAATACCCTGTTTTACCATTTCCCTGATAATGGTACTTACAGAAGGGTGCGAGTGGCCAATTTCCTCAGCAATGGCGGTAATGGTTTTATCTGAGCCCTGTGATAGGGCATGAAATACCGGGAACCATTTTGGTTGTAAACCAACATTATACATTTTATAAACCTGGCCAGCATCCTCTGTGATCTGATCACTTAACCGGCGTAACCGGCTGCCGAGCGCCATTTTGCCGGCATTGTTGTAAAAGTCCATTGTTTAATTAATTATGTAATTGATTACGTAATTTACATCGTAGTTTTATTATGGCCAAAAAAAAGGGTGAGCTTCTATTTAAGAAACTCACCCTTTTCAAAAAAGATACCATTATTTCAATGTAGCCAGTAATTTCTGGTTCAATGATACATAATCGTCGTTTTTGGCTTCTTTAGCCAGTTCAATTGACTTGTTAGCCGATTCAGTGGCTTCCTGTTTTTTACCCAGTTTGGCCATGCAATTGGCACGTTGATAATAAGCCCAGAACGCTTTAGGATTTTGCTCAACAGCTTTGTTGAACCATTCCAATGCTTTGTTCAGGTCTTTACCATTTTCCATATAGTACACAGCAGCAGGAAAATAGGGCGTTTTTGAATCGTCTGTTTTCATCGCTTCGTTTATCTGAGACATTACTTTGGTGTCCACATCAGTTGTGATGGGCAGCACTACATCAGTTTTATCCCACATCATATGCAATTCAATGCTGCTTGATTTCACATTGGCAAATTGCATAGTAAAAGTTTCTGCTTTGTCTTTTGCACCGAGGGGTTTGGCCTGTACCCGCACCACATCATTTTCCTGTTTGTAGGCAGCAGCTTGCGTAACATCCAGTTGTTTGGTAATGATGATGGTCCAGGAATCTTTGTTGGGAATAGTTAATAAACCGTATTTGCCAGCAGGTATTTTTTGACCACCTATTGTTACTTCATCAGCGAAGGTAAGGGTAGTAGCGCCATTGGCACCGGTACGCCATACTTTGCCAAAAGGCACCAGGTCGCCAAATATTTTACGGCCTTTCATACCTGGACGGGAATATGACAATTCAATAGAGCCCAGACCGAAGTCCTGTTTAATAGTTTGTGTGCTCGAAGGAGCGGGTGTTTTTAATTGCGCGTTGGTAGCAATTACGAATGCAAGCAAGCATACAATCAAACATATCTTTCTCATGACGAATGAATTTTCGCGAATGTAAGCTATAAAAGAATTATACAAGGTAGAATGTTGGATGAACGGATCATTAAAAACGCACGATCACCGTTACCCTTGCTTTGCGTACTTTTTTTATAAACTTCCAGGAAGGTCCTTGCATGATAAGCCGGATGGCTTCATCGTCACATGCTTTTGAGAGTGATTGTTCAATTTTAAATTCGGATAAAGTCCCTTTCTTATTTACTTCAAAGGAAACAATAACCTGGCCGATAGAACCATTGCCGCTAGGCGCTATTTTTTTATTTTTTTCGAGGTATTGACCGAAAGCAATCCAGCCACCTACAGGTTCTGCATCGTATACAATGTTGTTAGGCAATTTGTTTACAGTAGCAGATCTATATCTGCCATTATAGGCTATATTATCATTTGTAGCGTACGTAGCATTGGCGGGTTGTAATTGCAACTGGTTCATGTTGGCATTGTTTTCCAATGTGAAACTCTGAGTGCCATAACCTAATACATTAACTGCTACGTCTACCACCGAATCGGAGGCTGGTATTTTAAAGAGACCTGATTTGTCAGTTATGAAATTATTGTTGTTTTTGGGGATCTGCACATACGCATTGGCAATAGGGTTATTATTTTGATCGGTTACTTTACCTTTTATAACACCGGTGAGGTTTTTGTCAACACCTGTTGTTTTTTTAGGGCTATTGCCTTTTCCGATCGTGATCAGTTCTGTTTCCCGCTCTTTATTTGCGTTATTATAGGCCGATTCTTTTTGCGCTCTTTTATATTCTGGAGCCGCTGCAGCTGCTACTGGTGGTGCTACAATTTCCTGTTTGGCAACGGCTTCGTCATTCGCTTCTTTAACTGCTCCCCAATAAGCCTTGTTTTCCAGCGTAATTGTATCTGTTTTTGAGCGCAAACGGAAGGTTTCTTTCCGGGCAGGGGCGGTAGTTGGAATTTCGGCTGCCTTTTTGTTTGCTACAACTCCCTCATTTGCCTGTTGATCGCGGTAAACGCGCGGGGTTGGGGCTACGGTCTTACCCCTTTCAATACTTTTTGCCGGTGCTGAATCGGTGCTCAGCGCTGTTTCTTTTCCATCTTGTAAAACAGGTGCTGGTTCGGGTTGTTGTGTTTCCTTTGCTTTTGTTTGGGCAACAACCAGAGATGGGCTTTTCTCATCACGTGAATCATTCACCAGGCTGTAGATCCATACACCGGTAATGATCACCAGCACGGCAGCGGCGGCGGCCTGCCAGTACCGGAATGGTTTAAACGCCACTACTTTGGCGGCAGGGGCGGTACGGGTTTGAAATTGTTGTTGTAATTGTTGCAGCTGACCGGTAACCAGGTTTTCATCGTGTTCTTCAAAGGCCTGTTGCATACCTTCCATGGCATCAGCCAGGAACGGATCATCCAGCGCCGCTTTTTCCATCGCGTGCATTTCCCGGGCAGATAATTTCCCTTGCACATATCGCTGGATATCTGCTGCCGTGTAATGGATGATATGGTCCTTATGATCGCTCATCGCTGTCAGTTGCGTGCTATTGCTTCTTCATTTTTCATTCCCTTTTCCATACATATTTTCAAATTGCGCCGGCCATTCTGGATAAAGCTGCGAACTTTATTCCATTCAATACCGGTTTCTGCCGCAATTTCTTTATAGCATTTATTTTGCAGGTAGAACAACTCTACCGACTTCTTTTGCTCTATTGATAAGGTTTCCAAACAACGTTCCAGCTTTTGCAGGTTTTCCTCTTTCAGCTGTATGCCATTCAGATGCATTTCTTCTTCCAATTGCATACTGTCGGCATTAAATTCTGTTGTTTTCAGGTTTTTGGGAGTACGTAACTGCATGAGGCAGTGATTTTTAGCCAGGGTATACAGCCAGCTTTTAAAATTGTCTACCTCATGTTTGGGCAATTTGACCACCAGTTCCTCAAAGACCTGCATAACTGCATCTTTGGCCGACTCAGGCTGTTTCAGGTACTTCAGGCAAACTCCATAGAGCAGGTCCATATACCGTTGAAACAGAATAGCCAACACGTCCATGTTCCGCGATGTGCGAAACAGGGCGACCAGCTCTTTATCTGGTAACTCATTGGTTGGTATGTTCTTTATAAATGCCACAGCCGGCTAAAATTAACAAAAGAAACAGTAAGTCGTGTATGTATTTAATAAGACGGTCATATGAGTCATTGGTTGCAATTTTTTGGGGAACCCGTATGTAATTTTTTGAGCGGCTACATCTTCCTGATAAATACTTGCTATATGCCCAGATCTTTACGTCTTACTGTACCCGATCCCTGCCATGAGAACTGGCAAAAAATGACACCCCAGGAACAAGGCCGTTTTTGCGGTTCCTGCCAAAAAGTGGTGGTGGATTTTAGTGTAATGACTGATAAAGAAATGCTGGATTATTTTTCAAAAGCCAGTCAGCAGGTGTGTGGCCGTTTCTCAAACGACCAGTTGAATAAGGAATTGACTTTACCTTCCACCCGGAAACGGTTTACCTGGGCTTATGCATGGAGTGTACTACTGGCTTCGTTGATCGTTACCAAATCAAATGCGCAAGGCAAGCCAAAGGTCAGAAAAGTAGATTTACAAACCCATAAAGTAGATGTTAGAAACATAAATTTAAGTTCCATCGCGGGATCAACTTTGATGGGCTTTACTGTATCCCAATCCCAATCGGATCCAATGGAAGCCGCTATGAAAGGAGTGGTACTGGATGCCCAAAATAAACAACCGGTAATAGGGGGCAGTATTACTATTAAAGGAACGAAGAATGGAACCATGGCAGATACGTCGGGTCACTTCTCTTTGCAGATTGGCTTGAAGGACTCCCTTGAATTTAGTGCCATTGGTTATGAAACGCAAACGCTCGTAATAGATAGAACCACCAACTGGGGGCCTGTAAAAGTATTTTTAAAGCCTTCTTTTGCTGCTTTGCAGGAAGTAACTGTTGTTGCATCTGGAACCATAATGGGTAAAATGATGCAAACGGGAAGCGTTACCAAATGCGTGGCATCAACCAGGTTGGAAAAAATACAACGGGTTATCAATGACTGGACGCCCGCAGCAATAAAGAAAGATATTAAGATCTACCCAAACCCGGTGATGCGGGGCAATAGTATTCAGGTAAAACTTAATTTGCCACAAACGGGTGAGTATAGACTTGAATTACTGAACACTGTTGGACAAATAATGCTGATTCAGCCCTTATTTATGCAAACAAAGGAGCAGCAGATAGATTTATATACACAGACAAAATGGAGCGCTGGTGCTTACTGGGTCCGCATTTCATCACCCAAATCAAAAAATGTTTTTGAGGCGAAGGTTTTGTTGCAATGATCCGGATTTCTTTTATGGAATTATAAACTGATTCACATCTAATAATAAACGGTGCCTTATGTCAAAAGCTATACAAATTCGAATACCCGAACCCTGTCAGGAGAACTGGCAAAACATGACCCCACAGGAGCAGGGCCGTTTTTGCGGATCGTGTCAGAAAACGGTAGTTGATTTTACCTTAATGACCGATAAAGAGATCCTTGCCTATTTTTCTAAAGCAGCAGAGCATACCTGTGGCCGTTTTTCAAGCGATCAGCTGAATAAGGACCTGAAGCCAACAGTGATCAAAAAGCGTTTGTCCTGGGCATATGCCTGGAACATTATCCTGACCACTTTCCTGATCACGGAGGCAAATGCCCAGGTTAAACCGGTGAAGAAGAAAAGTCCGGTAGTACAATTGCCTGAGCAATTACCAATAACAATGGGCACATATGAAGAAGTAATAGTGGCAAAAGAGTTAAAAGGGAATGTTATTGACAGTACCACCAATCAACCACTTTCTGGCGTCAGCATACTTATAAAGGGCACCTCAAAAGGAACGATTTCTGATTCGTTGGGAAATTTCACGATAATAATAAATAATGATGATCCACATGAATTAACGGTCAGTTATGTTGGTTATAATACGCAAATACTGCATATAGATAGCAATACCAACTGGGAAGGAGTAAAATTAACTTTATCACAAATCATATTAGATGATATTGTTGTGGGAGGGGCTGTTGTTGCCCATAAGGTTCCTAAAAAGAAATTTATCAACGACTGGATACCTGCTGTCTTTAAAAAAGATATCAGAATATACCCAAATCCCGTTGAAAAGGGTGATGATATCCGGGCAAGTCTTTCCTTAAAACAAGCTGGTGAGTATAAACTGGAATTGTTGAATGTGCAGGGCGAAGTAATGACCATGCAGAAACTGGTAATGGCTACAAAAGAACAGGCGGTAAATGTACCAACACAAAGTAGTTGGGCTCCGGGGATCTATTGGGTACGTATTTCAGCGCCAGGTGTAAAAAATGTATATCAGTGTAAGGTGTCTATACAGTAATATTTTTTTTACAGGGTTTTCTCAGGTTCCAATGAGTAGTGATTGTTTTCTATTTCATGGTTCTATACCGGCTGTAAGGCCGGTATTTTTGCTACATAAAAAAGCCATCCTAACTTAGTCGGGATGGCTCAATATCTTTGTGAAGCAATTGCGTTTACAAGTCTTTTAAGAAACTGAGATCCATTTGGGCTAACATTCTGTTTGATTCCTCAATTTTTTGGGGAAGTTTTCTTACTCGAGAAGGTTCATCACTCACTGTTAGATTAATCCCCAATGAGGCAGCGTATTTAATTATCCGCAACTTTTCAAGCTCTGTGTCCATGGCTTCTGTTATTCTCATACTTCAAGAATTTGTCTTGGTATTTAAACTAGATTTCCCCCTGAACATAAAAGCCATCCTAACTATGTCGGGATGGCTGAAGTATCTTTGTGTTGCAATTACCTTTTTAAAGCTAAGATTCGTTTGGTTTAACATTGTGTGCGACGTTTCTGTATTTTTCCGGAACAGGTCTTTTTACAGCAGGTCTGTCTAGCACAGTTAATTTAATTCCCAAAGATGCCGCATATTTAATTATCCGCAACTTTTCAAGCTCTTTGTCCATGGCTTCTGTTATTCTCATACATCAAGATTTTGTATTGTTTTTTAAAACTTGATTTTCCCCCTGAACATAGAAGCCATCCTAACTTAGTCGGGATGGCTTAAGTATCTTTGTGAAGTAATTGCGTTTACCTGTTTTTTAAAAAGCTAAGATCCGTTTGGGCTAACAATCTGTTTGCTTCCTTTGTTTTTTCGGATTGTATTTGCAGAGAAGGCCTGTCGAGTACGGTTAATGTAATTCCCCTGGCTGCGGCCAATTTAATAATCCGCTTTTTTTCCATTGCTGCTTTCTGGGCTTCTGTTTTCTTCATACAACAAAATTTTGTATTGTTTTTTAAAGTTACGTTTTTTTCGCTGAACATAAAAGCCAAAGTAATTTATTCCTTTTTGAAACGTGCCCTCTTTGTAGGTACTCCTTTCCGTGAGTGCACCAATTATTTCAAACTCAGTACTTAATTCTTCCAGGTTTAGTGTGATCGCCATGCGGTACAATCTTGTCCTTGCAGGAGTGCTTCCACTAATGAAAACCCATTTACCAGGATACTGATCAAAAAATACTTTTAAGGCTTCTACAACGGTTGCCAATATCTTATCCCTGTCCTTGTTATTATCCCTTGCCAAATCATCTATACTTCTGTCCGCATTTTTATTTCCTAATTCCAGATTCAAGATGGCTTCATCATCCATATAAGTAAATCGAATTATTTTGAGAATATCGCCTTTGGGACCAATACTCATAAATTCATACTCGAGAAAGTCACTTGAAACAAGCAACTCTTGATACCTCTCATACTTCATATGGCTATAAATATTTCTGAACTGTTAAATTAAAGAATACTTTAATTATAACTATCATAAGTACACTATAAATGTTTTTGAGTATACATTTATACTTTGAGGAGTACAACTATTAACCTTATCCCTTAAATGCCGGATGGAATTGTTGTAAAGTGTCGCG
Source organism: Niastella soli (assembly GCF_017742245.1). Taxonomy (GTDB): domain Bacteria; phylum Bacteroidota; class Bacteroidia; order Chitinophagales; family Chitinophagaceae; genus Niastella; species Niastella soli. Next base: position 352,332 of record NZ_JAGHKO010000017.1, on the reverse strand, counting down.
CAGGAACTCGCGGTCTAAATGCGTATATATTTCAGTGGTAGTAATGCTTTCATGTCCCAGCATTTCCTGTACCGCACGTAAGTCGGCGCCGCCTTCCACCAAATGCGTGGCAAATGAATGCCGGAAGGTATGGGGAGAAATGTTCTTGGTGATGCCGGCTTTCTTTACCAGGTCTTTCAATAGCAGGAAGATCATTACGCGCGTCAATTTGGCGCCTCTGCGGTTTAGGAACAGGATATCCTCATGCCCCTTTTTTACCGGCATGTGTACGCGGATGTCTTTTTTATAGATCGTAATGTATTTTATCGCCGATTCGCCAATAGGCACCAGGCGTTCCTTATCGCCTTTACCAGTTACGCGAATGAACCCTACATCAAGATACAGGGCCGATAATTTCAGGTTCACCACCTCGCTTACCCGCAAGCCGCTGCTATACATGGTTTCCAGTATGGCCTTGTTTCGGCCGCCTTCGGGTTTGCTCAGGTCTATCTCGGCAATGATGGACTCTATTTCCTCAAAAGTGAGTACATCGGGCAGGGCACGTTTTAGCTTCGGTGTTTCCAGCAGGGTAGTGGGGTCTTTGGTAACGATATTCTCAATCAGACAGTATTTATAGAACGAACGGATGCCTGAGATGATGCGGGCCTGCGATGTAGGCGTCATACCCAGTTCGCTCACCCAGCGGATGAACTGTTGGAGATCTGGCAGGGTAACATTGGCCGGACTTTGTACATTGTGCTGCTCATGCAGGAACTGGGTCAGTTTCTCAATATCGCGCAGATAGGCCTCTACCGAGTTATCGGATAGCGATCTCTCCAGTTGTAAGAATGCCTTGAAGCCTTTTTTATAAGGGTCCCACATAGTATCTGGTTGAAACAATATTGTGTTACCTCAACAACGCTGTTGCCCCGTAACAAAATTTGCTATATTCGTTGCTCAAAAATAACGCATCCCTTTTATGTTGATGAGTCTTCTCAAGATGAAACGTAAAATGCAGGCCAATCGCCCTGCTTTCAGACGGTTCCTGACCAAACTGGAAAAAAATCCACCCAAAAAGCTTGATAACCTGGCTGTGGAAATGGATAAGGCTGTCTGGGGGGAGACCGATTGCCTGGCCTGCGCCAATTGCTGTAAAACGATGACGCCTACCTTCACCACCACTGATATTAAACGCATCTCCGCCCATCTTGACATGACGGAGGAGGCTTTTAAAAAGAAATGGCTTAAAAAAGACCGTGCCGGTGACTGGATAAACACCAAACAACCCTGCCAGTTCCTGAACCTCAAGGATAATAAGTGTTCCATTTATGAAGTGCGGCCAAAAGACTGTTCTGGTTTTCCTCACCATACCCGTCGCCACATGGTCGATTATATGCACGTGTTCAAACAAAACATTGAATATTGTCCGGCTACATTCCGATTGGTTGAAAGGATGATGGAGCGGGTGAATGGGGACGACTCAGCATCCACTCATAAATAAACATCTTCGATAAAAAAGAATTCCGGCGGCTGGTCTTTTAACAATGTAATGGATAGAATATTAAACTGTACCTGCCGCCATTGTGGATTCTTCCGTATATAGGCATTGGCTCCGCGGATCATGTTGTTTATTTTCTGTTTTGTAACGCTTTCTTCAGGATGACCAAAGAGAAGATTGGTTCTGGTTTTTACTTCAATAATGTGTAACACCTGGTCCCGGAAAGCGATCACGTCAATTTCAAACCGGGCATAACGCCAGTTGCGGTCCAAAATGGTAAAGCTCATTTGTTGCAGGTAATCAACAGCCATGTCTTCCCCCTTTTTGCCGGTGTCATGATGCTGATAGCTCATAGCATTTTTGTATAATTGCAAATTACTGAAGTTCTATGTCGAATACTAAAATATACAAACTGGAAGGTAAGGTTCAACATTATACCTGGGGCGGAACCGATTTTATTCCTGCCCTGTTACACCTGACCAATACCGATAAAAAGCCTTTTGCGGAATACTGGATGGGCGCGCATGATAACGTGCCTGCTGAAGTAGTACTGCCTGACGGTAGTAAGCAACCGCTGAATGGGTTTATAAAACAGGATGCGGCCGCTTTACTGGGGTCGAACGTGAACAAGCGTTTTGGTCGTTTGCCCTACCTGTTTAAAGTGCTGGATGTAAAAGATATGTTGTCTATTCAGGTGCATCCTTCCAAAAAGGCAGCTGAATCGGCCTTTGCCGCCGAAAACATGAAAGGCACACCGTTGAACGCATCGAACCGCAATTATAAGGACGATAACCATAAGCCTGAGCTGATGCTGGCGTTGAGCGATTTCTGGCTGTTGCATGGTTTTAAAGCGCCTCAGGCCCTGGTGACCATTCTGATGCAAACACCCGAATTGCAGTTCCTGGTGCCGGTTTTTGATGGCAAGAACTATCATGCCTTGTATGAACTGGTGATGACCATGGACCAGCATGAAGTGGAGGAGCATTTGCAACCCTTGCTCGATCGCATTGTTCCTTTGTACGAAAAAGGGTTTTTAAACAGAAGCGAGGAAGATTTCTGGGCAGCCCGGGCAGCCAAAACATTTTGCGATGCCAATAAAATTGACCGTGGTATTTTCTCCATCTACCTGTTTAACCTGGTGAACCTGAAACCGGGTGAAGCCATTTTTCAGGATGCCGGTATACCGCATGCCTACCTGGAAGGACAAAATATGGAGATCATGGCCAATTCTGACAACGTATTACGGGGTGGTCTAACCAATAAATACATCGATGTGCCGGAGCTGATGCACCACACAAAGTTTGAACCGGTAATTCCCGATATTTTAAAGGGTACTACCGGGTCAGTTACGGGAGAAACGGTATTTCCTACACCTGCAGCCGATTTTGAACTCCGCAGGCTGGAATTAAAGGCCGGAACCCCTGTTGCGCTTACGGCCGCTACAGCCGAGATCTATTTTGTGTACGAAGGGGCTGTAAAAGCTTCAGCGGACGCCCATGAGATCAACCTGGAAAAAGGGGCCGCATTGTTTACGACTGCCGGTGCTTCTTTTACCTTTCAGCCAGCACAGAATGCGTTGATTTTCAGGGCAACAGTGCCTCAATAGTGCTTTTAGGCTGATGAAGCTCATTATGATTTGTGTAACTTTTGAATTAACTTTGCATACATTTTTATAGATATGAAAATCAATAAATCAGATATCTGGGTACTGGTAATAATGGTGGTAGTGGCTGCCCTGTACCGGGTTATCCCCAGCCGTCCGTTTGGCTTTGCCCCGCAATTGGCTTTGGCATTTTTCAGCGGTGCTATCTTAAGAGATAGAAAAGTAATGGCTTTTGTGTTGCCGCTTTTATCCCTGTTTATCTCCGATTTATTATACCAGGGGCTGCATGCCGCCGGACTTTCCTCCATCTGGGGTTTTTATCCCGGTATGTGGATCGACTACCTGGCTTATGCTTCAGTGACCGTTTTTGGGTTCTTCCTGAGAAAGATCACCGTAGTAAATGTGTTACTGACCGCACTGGCTGCACCCACTTATTTCTTCCTGTTAAGTAATTTCTTAACCTGGACCGGTTTGAACGGCTACGATATGTATCCAAAAACCTTCGCGGGTTTAATGACCGCTTATGCTGCCGGGTTACCATTTTATCCATACAGTGTTTTAAGTACGGTTTTGTTCAGCGGCGTACTGTTTGGCAGCTGGTACTTTATCAACCACCGTTCGGTTAAACCTGTAGTTGCTGCACACTAAACATTTAGCAGAAATATTGACTAAGCCCCGACGGTACCGTCGGGGCTTTTTTATGGCTGGTAATGAACCGATCTCTGTTTAGATTTCGCCTAACCTCACAGGGACCTGACAGGGACATAACAGGGACCTCACAAGGACCTCACAAGGACCTCACAAGGACCTCACAAGGACCTGGAAGGGACTTTCTCCCTGTTAGGTCCCTGTGATATCCCCGCTTTGTCCTGTCCTATGGCTTTAAAAGGTCACTGGAATGCCACTCGAATGCCACCAAAATGCCATAGGCTATGGCATTCTTATGGCATTCCTATGGGATTCTTATGGCATTCTGAGGCTGGAAATGGCTATCTGGAGTGAATCTGGAGAGAATCTGACTAGAAGAACTTTCGGTGCAGTTGTACAGCATAAAAGGTCTTTTAGAGGCACTTAGATGTTTAGTAAGGAGAGTATTTCTGCTTTTGAAATACCATTCAGGTAGGAGGTGGCTGTTTTAATAAGCTTATCCGACAGCTCCTTTTTGGTGTTTTGCAGTTTTACAATTTTTTCTTCGATGGTGCCGGGCGTTATTAAGCGTACGGCCACCACGTTCTTTTTTTGACCAATGCGGTAGCTGCGGTCAATAGCCTGGTTTTCAACCGCCGGGTTCCACCAGGGATCTACGATATAAACATAATCAGCCGCCGTTAAGTTTAACCCGGTCCCACCGGCTTTTAAACTGATCAGAAAGACACGGATGCCTGCCTCGTTTTGAAAATTATGTACGGCGGTTTCCCGGTTCTTTGTTTTGCCGGTCAGTAATTCAAATGGAATATTCCTGGCTTCCAGTTCCTTTTGTATGAGGTGGAGCATGCCCACGAACTGGGAAAAAATAAGGATCTTATGTTGAGGCGATTTGCTTTCAATCTGCTCCAGCAACATTTCTATTTTGGCAGAACCATCGCCCTGCAGTTTTTCATCTTTCAATAATTGGGGCGAATTACAGATCTGTCTTAACCGGGTTAGTCCGCGCAGCACATGCATGGAGTTTTTAGAAATTTCCTCATTGGTTATATCGGTTAAAAAGTCGCGCAGTTCTTTTTCACAGTCATCATACACTTTGCGTTGTTCTTCACCCATAGGGCAATAACAGATCATTTCCGTTTTATCGGGCAGTTCGGTTGCCACTTCTGCTTTGGTCCTTCTTAAGATAAAAGGGGCTATTTTTTTTTGTAATTCTATCGACCGGCGTTTTACTTTAAAGGTATCGATGGGAGTTGAATAAATATGTTTAAAGTGTTGCTTGCTCCCTAACAACCCCGGACAGGCGAATGACAACTGGGCGTACAGATCGAAGGTATTGTTTTCTACAGGTGTACCGGTAATGGCAATTTTATTTCTCGATCTCAATAACCGGGCAGCCTGGTACCGTTGCGATTCAATGTTTTTGATGTTTTGCGACTCGTCGAGAAAAACGTAATTGAACGTATAATGCTGTAAAAAAGTAATGTCTGAGATCAGCGTTCCGTACGACGTTAAAATAATTTCATAGTTATCAAACGAGCTGGTGTTCTTCTGTCTGTCCGCGTTATATAAAGTTAATATTTTTATAGAAGGGGCAAACTTTTGTACTTCTTCCTGCCAGTTGAACAGGAGAGAGGTTGGCACTACCAGTAGATTGGTATTTTGAGTTGTTTTGTTTCTTTGTAATAAAATAAAAGCGATGATCTGGATAGATTTACCCAAACCCATATCATCGGCAAGAATACCGCCAAAATTGTAATCGTCAATAAAGTTCAGCCAGTTTAAACCCTGGTGCTGGTAATGGCGTAATGAACCATGAAATTCATCTGGAACTTCCACTTCCTGTATGGTAGTGTTAGTCGCTATTTTTTCTGTGTATAAAGAAAGCTCTCTTTTTACCGATGTATCGAGCATTTGTTCTTCATAGAGCTTTTTTACTTCTGAAAAATTGATCTTGGGCGTAATGAGGTTGTTGTCGATGATTTCACCAGAAGTAAAATAATCGGCCAGCTTTTCAATCCATTGTTCTGGCAGAATGCCTAAGGTGCCATCGCCTAATTGTACATATTTATTTTTATTACGCACCGCATGTTGTAACCGGCTAAGCGAGGCCTGCTGGTTGCCAAAACCTACTTTAATATCTGTAGAGAACCAGTTCAGTCCGCTGGTTACCTTAATGGAAACTTTTGCGCGGTGGCTGTTTAACCGGTTTCCTTTTAGCTTATTAAATCCATAAATAGTAATGCCTTCCTTTTCCCATACTTCAAAAGCAGTAAAGAACCATTCTTCCGCTAAAAAACGGCTTTTATGCAGGTAAAAATGTCGAAGGTCATTATCAAGCTGTTCAAAAAAATCGGGATGTTGTTTTATCAGCAAGGCAATGAACCCCGTTTCCGCCGGTTCATTCCGGTACATGGTTTGTATTTTCCCTTCCTCATCGGTTATATATAACTGCCTTTTCGTTCGAACGGGAATTTCTATGTTGCCGTATTTCATTACCGGGTCAATTATTACGTAATTGCCCAGTTCGCTTAAGTAAATAACTTTCTCCAACCCTTCGCCGATCCCAGGTTGTATTACCTGTTCTGCCATAGGAGAAAGGCTGTCGGGGTATACGATGGTCAGGTGGTCGGCCAGTGGGATTATGATATTCTCCTGAAATGATTTGAATTTAGATTCATGAATGCGAATAAGGCCATTGGTGCGGGCAAAGAACCGCACCACATTTACCAAATGAAAATTGCCAATTACATAAAACGCATCGCCTGTGTGAAAGAAGTAATCGTATTTGATGCGCAGCTCGTTCCAGTTATATTCTTTTCCATCAATGGTTGCCTGCAGGGTCATTTCGTAAAAAGGTTCGGCCCATTGCACCCATAAGGAAAGGTCCTGTACTGGCGCTCCCATGGTTACCGGTTGAATGGAACCGGCAACAATATTCTCTGAAAATTCGGGATTGTGGTAAAAGAAATCCAGCTGTAACGGATTCTTTATGATCGATTTTAATGCATCGAGATCGCTGGCTGTTCTGGCTGCAGTTGGGTTATTTTGAAAACGGGCAATGGCAGAAAAGAATTTGATCTCAGTGACATTGTTTGTTTTCAAAGTAAGATCAAGCGGATTGATAAGCGTTAAAGGGTTTTTAATTTTCCCTGCTTGTGTTGTTTCCGCCTGATACAGTTCAATGCATAATTGTTTATGGAATTTATATTGTTTTAAAACTATAAACAGTTTGGCGTTGCCCGGATCAGTAACGCTTACCGGTATTGATGGTTCGTCTTTCGGCAGCAATTGCTGAAAGTCGCTCATAAATTCTGATGTGACCATAGGATCTGTCTTTTACGGCAATCGGCAATCGGCAGTCGGCAATCGGCAATCGGCAATATTGGCCTCGCGAAATTCAAGCCTTCCTTAATCGTGAAACGTGAAACGTCAAACGTGAAAAACAGCCGCAAGCTGCAAGCAATACACCTCTTCGCGGCATCCCCTTATCAACTCCATCAACCCTATCAACCTCGCAAGGCGGGGCAGGCTCTTCAACTTTACTTCATCCTTGTCAACCTGTTAACGTGTCAACGTGTTAACTGGTCAACTCACCACTCACCCTTCATAACCAACATCGTCCAACAAATTACTGCCATCTGCGGCTGCGGTAGCTAATTGATCGCAGCGGTTATTAAATGGGTTATCGGCATGCCCTTTCACCCATACAAACCTGAGCTGTTGTTTCTGCATTAATTTATAAAAGCGGGTCCACAGGTCTCTATTCTTTTTACCCCCTTTGAAATCTGTAGCGATCCAGTTTTTCAACCAGCCTTCCATAACAGCTTTTACTACATACTGGCTGTCGGAGTAAATGGTAATATGCAGACCCTCGCGGTTCAAGGCTTCTAAGGCAACGATCACGGCCATTAACTCCATGCGGTTATTGGTAGTGCGTCGATAACCGCCAGAAAGTTCTTTGCGGCTATTTCCCCACTGCAGGATAGCCCCATACCCACCCGGGCCGGGGTTTCCACGAGATGCACCATCAGTATATATGACCAGTTCTTTATTCGTAGTAGTTGCCAAAATGAATACAAATTATTATTTGAGGCGGCAAGATACTATACCTGAATGACACCCGTATTAAAAGGTGGGATCTCAGGATTGTGATTGACTGCAGCCAGGCTTTCAGAAATTATTTGCCGGGTTTGGGCCGGGTCTATAATGGCATCAACCCATAAGCGGGCTGCTGCATAATAGGGGGTCGTTTGTTTTTCGTATTTGCCTTTTATATCGGTTAACAGCTTTTGTTCTTCTTCGGGCGATACTTCGCTGCCTTTGGCCTTCATAGCGCTTACCTGTATCTGTAACAGCGTTTTGGCAGCCTGTTCGCCACCCATTACGGCAATCTTAGCATTTGGCCAGGCATAAATAAAACGTGGGTCATAGGCTTTTCCGCACATGGCATAATTACCGGCGCCATAGGAGTTTCCTACAATAACGGTGATCTTGGGTACTACTGAATTGGCTACGGCATTCACCAACTTAGCGCCATCTTTTATAATACCGGAATGTTCACTGCGCGAACCCACCATAAAACCGGTAACATCCTGCAGGAAGAGCAGCGGTATTTTCTTTTGATTACAGTTCATAATAAAGCGGGCTGCTTTATCGGCGCTGTCATTATATATAACACCGCCCATTTGCATCTCCCCTTTGGCGCTTTTTACTATGGTGCGCTGGTTGGCTACAATGCCCACGGCCCAGCCATCGATACGGGCATAGCCACACAAAATGGTTTTGCCATAATCCTGTTTAAACTGTTCAAATACCGAGTCGTCGGTTATTTGTTCAATGATCTGAAGCATATCGTAGGGGCGGGTAGAGTCAGCCGGAATAATGCCATAGATGTCCTCCGCATTCTTTTTGGGCGGTTTAGGTTTACTACGGTCAAAGCCGGCCTGAGGTGTATGCCCCAGTTTCGACATGATCCTTTTCACCTGATCCAGGCATTCTTCTTCTGTTTTGAATTTATAGTCGGCAATACCGCTGATGGCATTATGGGTTTCCGCCCCGCCCAGGGTTTCGGCATCGATGTTCTCGCCAATGGCGGCTTTTACGAGGTAGGGTCCGGCCAGAAAAATGGAACCATTGCCTTCCACCATCAGTGTTTCATCGCTCATGATAGGTAGGTATGCGCCACCTGCCACACAGGCGCCCATAACGGCAGCAATTTGCGTTATGCCCATGGCGCTCATGCGGGCATTATTTCTAAAGATCCTGCCAAAATGTTCTTTATCGGGGAATATTTCATCCTGCATGGGTAAGAACACACCGGCACTGTCGACCAGGTAAATTACCGGCAGGTGGTTTTCCATGGCAATCTCCTGCAGGCGCAGGTTCTTTTTGCCGGTAATGGGAAACCAGGCACCAGCCTTTACGGTTTGATCATTGGCCAGGATGACACATTGCCGTCCGCTAACATAGCCAACACCGGCAACTGTGCCAGCGGCGGGGCAGCCGCCTTGTTCTTCATACATTTCCCAGCCGGCAAAAGCGCCGATCTCAATAAATGTAGTATCCGGGTCGAGCAGGTAATCGATGCGTTCGCGGGCCGTTAATTTGTTTTTTTCTTTCTGTTTGGCAATCGCTTTTTTACCACCACCCAGGGCCACTTGTGCAAAACGTTGTTTCATTTCGCTGAGGGCCCGTTTTATAACGTCCTCGTTGCGGTTAAACTCAAGATTCATGTAGTTATGTAGTTTGTGCTTTTATTTTACTATCGCAAAGGCCATTCCGTCGTATTCTTTTATGCCTACCATTTGAAGAATGGTGGCGCTAACGGCGGTATTTGCGCCCAGCATGGCATTAAAACGCCTGGCGCCTTGTACAGCAGGCTCGGTATTATTTTCATCCAATACTTTTCCATCGCGAATGACATTGTCGGCCACAATGAGTGTACCGGGGCGTGATAACCGAAGCGCCCATTGAAAGTATTCGGTGTAAGGAGGTTTGTCGGCATCGATAAAGATCATATCAAAAGGCCCGGCGCCTTCTTCTACCAGTTGAGGTAATATGTCAATTGCCTTACCGGTCCTGATCTGTACCTGCGAGGCCAGTCCGGCACGGTCAATATTTTTTTGTGCTACAGCGGCATGTTTGGGATCGTATTCAAGGGTAATGAGTTGGCCATCTTTGGGTAAGGCGCGGGCCATCCAAATGGTGCTATATCCGGCCAATGTGCCCAGCTCGAGGATGTTTTTGGCTTTGCACAACAGCGCCAGCAATTGCAGAAACTTGCCTTGATTGGGTGAAATACTGATGGCGGGCATACCTGCTTCCGCCAAGGAATGGGTGGTGGCAATCAATGCGTCGTCTTCATGGCCCACTAAATTGCTTATATATTGGTCTACCGATTCAAAAATTTGATTATTCATTTTTTGTTGCTGGTATTTGTTTTATATAATCTACTACCCCTAACATATTGGTTTGCCGGTTGAAGGTCTTTAGTTTTTCCTGAATGGCCGGATATTCATTGAAGAAGGGCAACAGTTTTTCTTTTGCCTGGTCATACCTTTTTTCCCGCATATTTATATACACCGGAAAGGCGGCGTACTCCGGTTTATTGTCTGTTGTTTTTTCGAAAATAAGGTTGGGATAGGGCTCAAAACAACCCTGCCGGGCATCGTACCCATTATATAAAACATAATACACATTGATCTTTCCGGTATAAATGATCTGGGCAAAGGTGTATTTGAGTTTCGACATCCGGCTTAACATAGGGTAATCTTCACCATATATTTCCAGGTTCGAGAGCATTTTAAAATGCAGGGTGTCGGTGATAAATCCCTGCAGATCGGGGATCTGGAATTTCTCTTCAGGATCATTGTTGTTCAATTTAAACCGGAGTTTTTCAGAGGGGTCAGGGAACCACCTTACCAATCCCTCTTTCTGGGTCGCATCTTTCAGGATTATGGTGCCGTGGACAAAATTTTTGATAAAAGGGTAATCCTGAGCGCGTACAGAGCAGGTTATGAACAAGCAAACAATAATAATTAAACTTTTCATAGTACTATTGTTGTGGTGAATTTAAAGAAAATGTGGTAAATAGCCGGTTCGTAGCGTTGTTAATATTTTATAACTTAAGGGGGAATGGGCGGTCCTGTGGGCTATTATTAGCAAATAAATATTCTATGTGGAGGAAAAAAACTGCCTGGTTAATTTTATTAGTCCTGGCCATTAGTATTAAAATCTTTTCTTTATTTCCTGATGCGGTGGAGCGATATTACGCATCGGGGATCTATCCTGTCATTTCAAGGCTGCAACGTATTTTATTTGGCTGGTTGCCAATTAGTGTGGGCGATATTTTTTACGCACTGATAATTGTATGGTTGATACGGAGGCTCATCAAAACCATCAGGCGAATTGTAAAAAAGCAAACAAATAAGAAGTACTGGCTCCAGGCCCTGGCACAAACGGGTTTTATCGTATTGGTGATATATGTTTCATTTAATTTATTATGGGGGTTGAATTACAATCGCCGCGGGGTGGCCTATCAGTTAGGCTTAAAGGTAGAACGGTATTCGAAAGAAGATCTGGTGCAGGTGATGCAACAGGTGGTGGTACGGTTGAATGCGCTTGATTCGGCATCCCGCGTAAATCGCGAAGCCATGCAGCGCAAACGGAATTTATTTAATGGGGCTACAGCAGCCTACGATCAGCTGGCACTAAAGGAGAAGCATTTCACCTATTCATTCAGTTCGGTGAAACCTTCTTTATACAGTTACCTGGGAAATTATTTGGGGTATACGGGCTATTATAATCCATTCAGCGGGGAAGCCCAGGTGAATACTACCGTGCCTTTGTTTGTACAACCCTTTACTACCTGTCATGAGATCGGCCACCAGTTGGGATATGCCAAAGAGAATGAAGCCAATTTTGCGGGGTATTTGTCTGCCAGCTCATCCAGGGATCCCTTGTTCCGGTACTCTGTATATTTTGACCTGTACAGCTACTCAAGGTATTATTTGTATGCGCAGGATTCGGTTGCAGCCAAACAGCTCGATGCGCAGTTACCACCCGGTGTTAAGGTTGATTACCATGCATTGAGGGATTTTATAAAAAAGTACCGGAATCCCATAGAGGAGATCATTGATCACCTCTATGGCCAATACCTCAAAGCCAATAATCAGCCAGGCGGTAAATTAACTTATAATGAAGTGGTAGCCTGGCTGGTGGCGTACTATAAAAAGTTTGGAAAAGAAGCTATCTAGAACTTATTCTTCCACATCATGCTTTCAACCGGTTTGTCGGGTTGTCCGCTGTATTTGGCGTCCTTCTTTTGGTTGTATTTAACGGCGATCTCACCTTCAACCGGGAAATAGATCAACTGGCCAATGGGCATGCCTTTGTAGACCTTTACAGGTTGTTTTACTGAAATTTCCAGGGTCCAGTTACCGCAAAAACCAACATCACCCTTACCGGCAGTGGCATGGATATCGATCCCCAGACGGCCGGTAGAGGATTTCCCTTCCAGGAATGGCACATGGGCATGGGTTTCGGTATATTCTTCCGTTACGCCCAGGTAAAAAACATGCGGATAAAGTACAAAACCATCATCGGGTATTTCGAAATACTCGATCTCATTGTGTTTTTTGGCATCCAGGATATGCTCCCGGTAGGTAGCCAGGTATTTACCCAGGTGCACATCGTAGGAATTACTACCCAGGCATTCACGATTATAGGGCTCAATGCGGATGCTTCCTTTCTCAATTTCTTCCAGTATGCGTTTATCCGACAAGATCATGTGATGTGATTAGTTTATATTTGATAGTTATTTAACCGACTGTACGCTGCGCTTGAAAATTGGTGCAATGTAAAATCTAAAATGCTACTGTGGCACTGTTTTATCAACATAATATTAACGAAAATACAAAATTGGGCATCTGGCGTATAGAAGAGCCGGAAGCGTTTTACCTGGAAAAAGTACCGTTGAAGAAGGGCGTTTCACATCCATATAAACGGCTGCAACACCTGGCTGGCCGGTTTTTACTGCCCACCCTGTATGCCGATTTTCCCCTGGAGGAAATACTGGTAGCCGATACCCGCAAGCCCTTTCTGGAGAGTGAACAATACCACTTTTCCATTTCGCATGGGGGCAATTTTGCGGCAGCCATCGTCAGCAGCCACAGCCGGGTGGGGGTAGATATTGAGCTGGTTTCTTCCCGAATAGTGGCCATTTCCCATAAATTCCTGCATTTTAATGAAAAAGTGTTCCTGAATGCCTGGACCCACCTTCCCAAAATTCACCTGGAACTGACCACCGTCTTATGGAGCGCCAAGGAGGCGATTTACAAATGGTACGGCCATGGTGAACTCGATTTCAAAAATCATATGCAGTTAAACGGACCCATCACCTTTAAGGCAGATGAAACCATCGTTTGTCCCTTTGTATTTCAAAAACGGGAACCGGTTCAACTGACTGTGGAAGCAAGAATATTTGACCAGTTGGCACTGGCTTGGGTCATGACGGAAGGGTAGGAACTACTTCCTACCTATTCATCAACAAGCAGCGTGTCTGTATCATCAATAAGATCCAGTTGAATATTTTCGCTGCCGGCGATGCCTTCTATGGAACCTTTAATATGAGCTGCATTCAGTAACACCTTTTCCAGTTGCTTTTGTCGCATCTTCCACAGTTTTTCCATGGCCTCCCGTTCTTTCTGGATCGACAGGTTCATAGCCTGGAATCCTTCCCTAATGGCTTTCCACTGCTCGCTGAATTCGTTGCTGGTTAAATAGGCATACAGCATGTTCATTTTATCGCCCTTGTTCTCATGCGTTTTGGCTGCCGTGAAAATTTTCAGAACGCTGTCCCGCAGCACATGCACCAGAGCCAGTACATCGGTAAAGGAGCAGATCCAGATGCCATCGAGCTGGGTGAAGGTAGACACCTGTTCGGGCATGGCCTGGGTTACAATAACGCCAATATCGGCAGCGGTACTGCGCATGTCGGCCTTTAACTTCTCGATCCAGTTCTTATCAAAATGTTTGGTGCGTTTACTCTCAAAGATGATCTTGCCGCATTCCTGGCCATGGCTGTTGCGGATGGTCAGGGTACAGTCGGCCCCACGAATTCCTTTTCCTACCTCGCTTACGACATCGAACGGAAATGCAGATTTCAGCATTTCTTCCAGGATCAATTCCTGTACTTCCCCTTGTAATTGCATGGAACCCTGTTCGGCTTTGCGTCGCATTTCTTCGGCCAGTTTTTTCTGGTCGTCCAGCTGTTTTTCCAGTTCCCGCAACCGTAACTGATATTCGTTTTCGCGGGTAGCTGTTTTTTGTTCTTCCAGTTTGCGCAATTCTTCCGACAGCTTCACCCGTTCTTCCTGCAGTTTTCGTTGTACAGAAAGTTCCAGTTCGGCTTCTTTATTTTTCAGGGCCTGCTCTTTTTGCAGAAATGCTATTTCTTTTTGGCGGGCCTCTACCAATTTGTTTTCCTGGTCTTTATTGGCTTGTTGCAGTAACTGCAATTTGGTTTCGAAGTCGGAGGAAATGGTTTTACGCAAGCTGGTCTCTACAGATTGTTGGACCCGTGTCGTTTCTTCCTGTAGCTTTTTGGCAAATTCTATATCCTTATGTTGGGCTTGTTGAATGAGTTCTTTTTCCCGCTTTGCAAAATCCTCTTCTTTCTGTTTTAGGAAAGTTTGCATCTTTTCTCGCAGCTCTTTTTTAATATCCTCAGAAACAGCGTCTTCAATGGCAAATTTCTGTCCACAACCCGGGCATTTTATTTCTGTAGCCATGTACGAATTTTGCGCAATTTAAGAAAAAGGTGAGTTGTATGGGGGGATCGGCCGGCAGGGGATAAAATATAGTGGCCAAATTAAAATTGTAAGTAGCACACAATCATAAATGTTGCATAGGGAGGGTTATGGCAGCATCAACAAATCATAAATTAGTAAATGTTTACCTTTACCCATTCCTCATATTTTTTTTCATCAATCCAGAATTTTGTTACTTTCGTATACGCCTGCGCCCGAGTTCTCCAAGCAGTGCGCCCCAACCAAGCGAAATTCTGAGATTGCCCATTGTTATTATGTCCCATCAAGATCGATGCAATCAACCTTGTCCTGATATCTGTATTTTAAGTCATTACAATGCCGTACATATGTTTACTAAATGTTCTGGCTTATAATACCACTGGTATAAACTACAAATAATATTTCTTAAAGGTGGCTTTGTTTACTGGTCAGGCAGCTCTAACATGAAGGTTTCTTCCCGATTTTACCAATGGATGTATTCATAAGATGAACATGTAATTGAACGGAAGGCAATAGGTTATATCTAACGGTTAATCATATTTGCAAATTAAACCCTTCGTAGTTTGGCTACCCATAAACAAATTGCTGACCTAATAGGTAAGCACCGTAGTAATACATTAAATGAGCAAGAAAAGCAAGAGCTGGAAGCGTGGTGCGAACTGTGTGATGAGAACCGGAGGATGTTTGAACGTTTAAATAGCCAGGGCTTTGTTGCTGGTATCCTGCTGGAACTATATAACTCAGGTATAACCGCAGAAGGCGGGAAGATCAGATTGATGTTCCCGCATCAAAGAAAGCGGACTTTTATAAGGGCCCTGCAAATGGTGGCCATTATTATGGGCTTGTTGCTTACGGGTGTAACCGTATATTCACTCCTGCACCGAAACCGTGTTAATAAAATCATATCTGTTGATAACCATTCAAATAATGGCTCAGGCGACAGCTTGTTGGCCGATGTGCACCGGGTTGCATTAAAGCTGGCAAATGGGCGTACCGTATACCTCGACAGCAGTAGAAATGGTTATATCGCACTGCAGTACAGATCAGTTATCTATAAGCAGGGCGATGCGGTGCGCTATGAATGGTCAACAGGGAATGCGGAACCGGAACTGGAGTATAATACGGTCACCACACCGCGGACCAGAAAGTTTGTGGTGGAATTGCCCGATGGAAGCAAAGCCTGGTTGAATGCTTCTTCAAGCATCACCTTCCCCACGGCGTTTATTGGTAAGAAACGCATGGTGCAAATTACCGGGGAGGTATATTTTGAAGTGAGCCACGATGAAATGGTGTTGGGATCGGGGTTAGTAAAGAAACCTTTTGTTGTGTATGTTGATCCGTTGCGAGGAACAAAAAGTGCCGGTGCTGCGATTGAAGTATTGGGGACCCATTTTGATGTGAATGCATATGGAGATGAACCGGTTATAAAAACCACGTTGCTGGAGGGAAGGGTAAAAGTGACAAATCAAAGTAGTCAGGCCATTGAGAATGATAAAAAGTTACAAACCCGGGTTGCTATGGCGTCTGTCATTTTATCGCCCGGGCAACAGGCGAGGGTCAACGGGGATGGACAGTTGGAGTTGGAAAAGTATGCAGATATTCAGGAGGTAATGGCCTGGCATAAAGATCTTTTCATATTTAATGATCTTGAAATAAAACTGCTGATGCAACAGCTTGCCCGGCAGTACGATTTTGAGTTAGTTTTTAAAGAACCTGTTTCCGGTCATTATACTTTATCCGTTATAAGGCAAACATCCATTGATCAGGTATTAAACGCGCTTGAGTATGCAGGCGGAGTACATTTCCAGGTTGAGGGACGAACAATTACCGTTTCTCAATAGGAGCCAGTGTAATTAATATGTCTGTTTCGGTTAAAGTTATCTGGAACTGGTAGGGGACCGGTTCTAATTATTTTAATGTGTAATTGATATTAGTCTGAGGGCTAATCACAACGTTTAAGACCATGATCAGAATTTGGCTATTCCTTATTTTATTGGTGTGTATTTCGGGCTTTGCGCAAGCGCAGTATACGATCTCTGTGGATAATGTCCCACTTAAGAAATTATTAAGACAGGTTCAACGGTCCGGCAAATTCTATTTTACCTATAGAAGTGATTTTGTTCCGAATGCCAATGTTTCGGTACACGTAAAAAATGGTACCATTGAGCAGGTGCTTGAACAGGCGTTTAAAGGATTGGGGTTAGAATACATAATCCTGGATAGCATGATCACGGTGCGACCTGATTCAACTGCTTCCCGGTTGCACCCACCTGAACAGTGGACGATAGCGGGCATGGTGATCAATGAAGCGGGGGAACCGTTGGTAATGGTCTCGGTACAGGAAACCGGAAGATCATCAGGCACCACCTCCACAAGCGATGGAAAATTCACGATCACCGTGAAACCCAACACACGGTTGACCTTTAGTAGTGTGGGTTATGAACCCGTTGAGAAACTGGTTAAAGACAAGTCATCTCTTACCATCCAGTTAAAGCACCAGGTAAAAGACCTCGATGAGACCGTTATTACCGGGTATGGTAAAACCTCAAAACGATATAATACCGGCTCCATCTTCAAAGTAAACAGCGTTGACATTGCCCGTCAGCCGGTTTCTGATCCCCTGGCCGCCTTACAGGGCCGTGTGCCCGGTTTGCTGATCACCCAAAGCAATGGCTTGCCGGGTTCTTCCTTCAAAATTCAATTGCGCGGACAAAGTTCTATCGGCATAAATCCTGGCTATTTACCACCCAATGATCCCTTATTTATTATTGATGGAGTTCCCTATGCCAACAACAACAATTTGTTGCAGACCGTTGCTTCTGGCTCCGCGTTGGGTGATGCGGGAAGAAGCCTGCTTTCGTTTATAAACATCAGTGATATTGACCATATTGAAGTGCTGAAAGATGCCGATGCAACGGCCATTTATGGAAGCCGGGGCTCTAACGGCGTCATACTTATCAGTACCAAGAAAGGTAAGCCCGGGCCGCCTTTATTTACTTTTAATATCAATACCGGTTTTAGCCGGATTACTCGCTACCCCACGATGTTGAATACGGGGCAATATGTGCAGATGCGGAGAGAAGCGTTGGAAAATGATAGCCTGCCTATAGATAATCTCAATGCGCCTGACCTGGTAACATGGGATACTGCCCGGTATACCGATTTTAAGAAAATGTTGATTGGTGGGGAAGCCGTTACCAGCAATGTCCAGCTTTCCGCCATGGGTGGTTCAAAGCGGTTGCAATATTTTATGGGGACTGCTGTTCACCGGGAAACGACTGTTTTTCCGGGTGATCTTAACAATAGAAGAATATCAGGGCATATAAACCTTCATTACCAGAACCGCGATTCCAATTTTAATGTGACCCTGTCTGTTATTGGGTTGAATGATAGGAATAAATCAATTTCAAACGATTTAACCAGTTATGTAAACCTCGCTCCGAATACCCCTGTTTTATATGATTCTTTGGGGAAGTTAAACTGGATCCAGGGGGATCTGCCCTTTATAAATCCCCTGTCCCATTTGTTGAAAACCTACGAATCAACAACCAATAATGTGTTGGGCAATCTGGATTTAAGCTATCGCCTTGTAAAGAACCTGGTTTTTAAAACAAATATTGGCTATAACCGGCTGCAAATAGATGAACTCAGTTTACAACCGGCCAGTAGCCAAAGTCCGGTTACGGTGCCTGATGCCAAAGGGTCGTCCAATTTTGGAAAAATAAGGTATAACAGCTGGATAGCGGAACCACAACTGGAATACAACCGGTACCTAGGAATAGGCAAGATCTCCGCATTGGTGGGTACTACCATGCAGGTGCAAGAGCATACGTTGAAAACGACCAAGGCTCTAAATTTTCCGGATGGCGCACAATTACGAAATGCAGGGGAAGCTGACTCTATCTTTTGTAAAAAGGCGAAGTCCGAATACCGGTATGGCGGGGTGTTTGCCCGCCTGAACAGCGTTCTTTGTGATAAGTATTTAATAAACCTGACCGGTCGTAGTGATGCCAGCAGCCGGTTTGGCCCGGGCAAACAGGTGGGTAACTTCTGGTCGGCCGGTGCGGGTTGGCTTTTTTCCAATGAGCCCTTTATAAAGGATCATCTTTCATTTGTCAGTTTTGGAAAACTGCGGGCAAGCTATGGGGTTACCGGGAATGACCAGATCGGGGATTATAAATACCTGGACAAATGGCAGGATGTAGATGGTGCTTATCTGGGGAACCGGGGGATCACTCCGGTACAATTGGCCGATAGTAATTACAGTTGGGAAGTAAGCCATAAACTAGAGGCTGCACTTGAGTTGGGACTGATGAAAGATCGCTTAATGATCTCAGTGGCTTATTTCAGGAACCGGACCGGCAATCAATTGATCTCGTATAGCCTGCCCGGTGTTACAGGTTTTCTTAATTACGCGGCAAAAAATTCCCCGGCGTTGGTTCAAAATACCGGCTGGGAAATACAATTACAGGCAAAGAACCGGTTTAACCAGGATTGGCAATGGTATGGGAATGTACTTTTGACTATACCCAAAAATAAATTAATTGCCTTTCCCAACCTGGCAAGTTCCTCTTACGCCAGTAACCTGGTTATTGGTAAATCGCTTTCGGTATTAACAGGGTATTCCTATACTGGGGTTAATAAGGCAACCGGCATCTTTGAGTTTTATGATCAGGATGGGGATGGGGAGATCAACTCTCCGGGCGATTACCGCATCCTGGGCAATTTTGATCCGGTTTGGTATGGCTCCGTGCAAAACAATCTGCAGTATAAAGGCTGGCAACTGGATGTATTTTTTGAATTCCGAAAACAACGAGCAAATGGATATCGGTATTCGATGTATTCGCACGGCAGTCCGGGAGCTACGAACGATAATCAATCCACCTTGGTTTTAAACCGTTGGACACAAAATCCCGATAATGCAGGAGTACAACAATTAACTACCGGAGTTAACGATAAGCTCGCTGGTGCTATTGATAAATTTATGCAATCGGATGGTACGGTTGAGGATGCCTCTTTTTGCCGGTTACGAAATATTGAATTGTCCTGGCGGCTGCCGGCAAAATGGCTGCAGCAAATTTCGGTAAGAAACTGCCGATTGTATTTGCAAGCTCAGAACCTGTTTACGATTACTCCGTACAAAGGGACTGATCCTGAAACCCAGAATATATTTACATTACCTCCATTGCGGACGATGGCGGCGGGGATTGAGTTAAGTTTTTAAAAATTGAATATGAAAAGGACGTGGTTACTTATCAATAAATGCCTTTGTTTAGCCAGTGTGTTATGCATGTTCACCACCGGATGCAAAAAGCTGGTACAGGTGGACGAACCGGACGATTCGTTGACCACTTCGGCTGTCTTCTCCAATGATTCCCTGGCGCAGGCCGCTGTAACTGGCTTATATATCAAGATCATGACCAATAGCAGATTTTTTTTAAATGGGGGAATGAGTTTGTATCCTGGGTTATCAGCTGATGAATTGCAACGTACGTTTACCCTTACTGCTGAAGATCAGTTTTTCAATAATGCTATTAATACTAATAATACTCTGATATATGTCAATCTGTGGAAAGCTGCCTATGCTTACATTTATCAATGTAATGTTTGTTTAGAGGGATTGAATAAATCAAATTCAGTTAGCAATGGTTTAAAAAAGCAATTGCAAGGGGAAGTACTGTTTGTTCGGGCGCTTTGTTATTTTTATCTGGTGAATTGTTATGGGGCTGTGCCCTTAGCATTAAGCACCAATGCTGATGTAAATGCGATGTTACCCCGGAAATCAGTTGAGGAGGTGTATAAACAAATAGAGGGAGATCTTTTAGCTGCCAATGATGCGTTGTTAAGCGACAAGCCCAGCACTACTCCTACAAAATTTGCAACCCAGGCCTTGCTGGCTCGGGTGTATCTATATATGAAAAATTGGGGCAAAGCAGCTGAGATGGCTTCAGCTGTTATTGACTCCAGGCAATTTTCTTTAGAGGGTGATTTAGCCGACGTTTTCAAGAAAGACGGCAAAGAAACTATCTTTCAATGGGCGCCGGTTATTGACAGGATCAATTCGGCGGAAGGCTTTATTTTTGTACCCTCTTCGCAATCCGTAAGGCCTACTTATATGTTGACAAAAGAGTTATTGAACTCCTTTGAAGTTGGCGACCTACGGAGATCGAAATGGGTGAATTCTTTAGCAATAGGTGGGGTTACTTACTATTATCCCTATAAATTTAGAATATTTACTTCTTCTACCTCTCCTCAGGAGTACAATGTAGTGTTGCGGCTGGCCGAACAATACCTGATCCGGGCGGAAGCCCAGGCGCAGCAAAACAACATTTCGAATGCAATAATTGATATTAATAGTATTCGGACCAGGGCTGGATTACCGGTCTTTTCTACTACCGTCAGCAAGGACGAGTGTTTGCAAAAAATAGAACAGGAACGGCGAATTGAATTGTTTGCAGAATGGGGCCATCGCTGGTTCGATCTGAAACGCACCAACCGGGCTAATTCGGTGCTGGGTTCAAAGGGAAGTAGTTGGACAACAGAGGACCAGTTATATCCCATTCCATTAACCGAACTGGAAGTTGCCCCCAATCTGAAACAAAATCCTGGATATGAGTAGCCGTAATGATAAATAAAAAGGCGTATCATGCCTTCGCGATTATATACCTTTGTTGTATAAACGCAAATAAAGCATGATACACCTCGTCGTTTAAGGATTAGGGGTGAGAATAAAGTAATTTGTCAGGGTTGCCATTGTTAGGAACAGGTACGCCGTATTGGTTAACTGTTACGTTTGCGGGTGACCAGCCTTTTTCCTGTAAGGTCTTTGGGTTTGAGGTGCTTTCATTATAACCGGTAAGCGAAATTTCATTAGCTAAGGTGTTTTGCCGGCCAAGCCAGCTGGTGTTGACATCAAACCAATAATAGTTTGTTTGTCGGATTGCTGTGGTTGTTGGTTGGGAATTGGATTTGAAATTAGGTGTTACGGCGTACAGGGTTGTCAGCAGAATAACGAGGGCCGACAGAAACAGGGTTAACTTCGTTTGTCTCATAATGTTGGTCTGCTTTTGTCCTTCAAAAAGCAGGAAAAACTTTGAGTGTATAGATGATTGTTGTTCCCGATCACGCAGGGCATAAGTCTCCCTGTCCGGTTTTATACCGGATATGACAATTGAGGAGTAACGCAATAGAGGATGTGGTAAGGGGTTCGGAAATGGTTAATTGGGAAATGACAGGAAAAGTGATCTTTCTTGAAAAAGGTTATAAGAAATGGTTAAGGGGAAATGACAGGAAAAAGTAACACTCTTTTGAAAAGGTTAAATGGGAAATGACAGGAAAAAGTGATCTTTCGTGAAAAGGCTATAAGAAATGGTTATTTGGGAAATGACAGGAAAAAGTAAACTTTCTTGAATAGGTTAAATAGAAATGGTTCCGAGTAGTATGTAATAAGGAAATAAGGATAGACGTAAGGAATGTAGAAAACCGTAGAAGCAAAAACATGAGCTCACTTTCAATTCCTGCGCTAAAGATAGGAGAAAGAATATATATTTTATAAAAATTTTTAACAATTAGTTAGGACGTGAAATGATGCAAAATATGACTTGAGGAAATTTATAATGTCTAGTCTTAGTGTTTTCACTCTTTTGCTCATACTAATTTGAAAAACTGTAGCATAATTCTCCGTTGATTCAACAGCGTGATGACTGGATCTCAACTTTAGTAGGTGTTTTCTTTACTGCACAAACAATTTTGTTTTTTAGCTTTCTTCTTTTTCGGAAGTATTATTCTTTCTTCCGCATTTATTTCATTAATAGGGATTGACGCAATATGTAAATAGTTAGAGATGCAACTATTACAAGAAATTATTTTTCTCTCTCTTTAGTACAGCGACCCTTTCCTGGTGTTTTTATTTATAGCGCTTCTATTAGAATACCTGTAGAAGCAATTTGATTCATGTCAACGGTTTTTACCTCCGAATATCCTATTGTATAAAAGGGTACCACCAAAAGAAAGAATATTAACGTTTGCGACATTTCAAAAACAACAAGCCATGAGGAATTTAGAAAACTTAGTCACAGAGAAAAGTAAACGCCTTAAACAACAACGGATCCCTGAATTTGAAAAAGTGTTCCAATTGTTCCATCCAGCTCTTTGTTTTTTTGCCCGCCGCCTCGTAAATGATCCTGCTATTGCCCAGGATATTGTAACCGACGTATTCGTAAAGCTCTGGCAAAAACAAGACGATTTTAAAACGATGTATTCTGCAAAGGCTTTTTTGTACATCAGTACCCGTAATGCCTGTCTTAATCACAACCATAAGGTGCATTATCAATCCCGGATCAGGGAAAACATCCGCCAACAATCGACCGAGGTAGAATTGCATGAAATGAATGAGGCCATTCATACGGAGGTGGTAAACCAGGTTTACAATATCGTAAAAGACCTGCCAGAGAAATGCAAAGAGGTGATGTTGCTGAGTTATAACAAAGGGCTCGATTGCCATGAAATAGCCCGCCGCATGCAGCTTTCTGTGCATACTGTCCGTAATCAGAAAAACAGGGGGGTGCATTTAATAAAAAACAGGTTCAACTTCAGAGAAGAGCTGGTACCTATTTTGTAAATAACCAACAATAGTAAAGCCGAACACCCAACGCAAATGAGCATTCAGGCGTTGGGTGTTCGGCTTTTTTATTTATTGAGCATTATACCTTCCTTCTGCCTTCCAGGATCCGGTAAAACGACCGGCTGCGGATTTCCTCCATGGTAAGTCCGGTGGCTGTAGCTTCCTGTTCCGTAATAGCGCCGCAGTTCATGGCTTTTAAAAAGAAGTTCAACAATCCCTGTCCGGTGGCGGCATCGTCAAAAATGTCTTTGGTGAGCGTAGAGATAGCCGCCCGCTCAACAAACGTTCTTAACCGGAACACCGCATCTTCATAGCTGTTTAAAAAGAAATTATAAGTGGCTGCATACCGCATGGGCAATTGGGCGGGATTCAGGTCCCAGCCCTGGTAAAAGCCATTGATGAGCGAATGCATGGTATGATGGAATCCGGTCCGCCAGGCCTGGTGTACCGATTCCCGGTTTTCTGTCATTTGTTCGAATGTAAGGGCCTCACCCCGATGCGGGCCAATAGGCATTACATTGGTTGCGCCGTCTGATAAAAAAATGCCTGTCCCTGCCAGTGCTACCTTGGTCATGTGATGGGCAAAATCGCAAACGGGGTGCGCCATAGTCTGGTATTTCGCCGTTATTCCGCACGAAGCAGTATAATCATAAGTCCCGAAATGGGCTGCTATACAGCGTCCTTCACTGGCTTTTATGATCCGCCATAAAGGATTACGGCCTTCTTCATCCATGATGATCTGGGTAGCTTCTACCATAATTTCCATTTTCAATGAACGGGGTGTTAGCTGATGTGCTTTTTCAAACAGATCAAACAAACTTACCAGCGTTACCACCTGTTCGGGAATGGTCACCTTGGGCAGCATCACAATGAAATTGTTTGGTAAAACCCCATGGGTTTGCTCGAGCAGGGTTGAAAGAAAAATGTCCAGCGTGCGTACGCCCCGTTGTTTCAGGTCTTCAGTAAACGGTTTTATGCGAATACCAATAAACGGTGAAATGGTATTGTTCTTCATCCCGGTGGCCAGTTCCTGCGCTGCCTGTACGGCAGTAGCATCTTCTTCCGCATCGGGCCTGTTGCCAAACCCGTCTTCAAAATCTATTCTGAAATCTTCAACCGCTTCTGTTTGCAGCTTTTGAATGATCTTGTTGTATACGGTATAGGAAAGCCAGGCGGGTTCCTGTTTCCGTTCTGCCGCTGGTATTTTATTCAGCTTGTTGGTAAGCGCTTCCACTTCATGTTGATGCCGGGGCAAATATTCGTACCCGGTCAATTGCAATACATTCGCCAGTACTACAAAATTGGGTGCATAGGTTTGCAGGTTCTTTAAGGCTATTTCACCCATCTTAACGCACGTGTCTGCTTTGAACAGATTGGCGCCGCCATAAACCGTATGGATCGGTTGGCGATCCGGTTTGTCGCCCGGGTATGTTTGCTGGAACCGGAGATTGGCTGTCTGTAATTGACCTAACAACGTCTGTTTCTCATTTTCCGGGATGGAAAGTTTCATGCTATTTTGATTGTGGGTTTCTTTGCTTATTAAGATCCACGATAAGTGGAATAACCATATGGATTTAATAACAGCGGTACGTGATAATGCGAGCCATCGATGATGGAAAAGATCACTTCTACAAAAGGATAGAAGGAAGGGATCATTTGCTGTTTATAATAATCTCCGGTCTCAAATTTGAGTTTGTATTGTCCGGCAGGCAATACGGCTTCTTTAGGCAGCCAGTCGGTAATGCGGCCATCATTGTTGGTAATGCCCCGCACCATTTCTTTCCAGGTATCGTCATGCTGGTGGTATAAAACGATCAATACACCGGGAGCGGGTTTGCCCTGGGTTGTATCCAGGATATGTGTAGTGAGCTGGCTCATAGAAGATGAGTGTTTTATTCGGTGATGCCAAAAAGCTTTTCCAGTCTCAGTTTAGTGATCTTCAATTGTTCTTCCATGGCAATTTGTATCTCCACTTCGGGATTATTATATAGCCGCTGTTGTAAAAGCTGCAACATGTCATCGGCCGATTTGCCAGTAGCACAGACGATAAAAATAAAGCCAAACCGTTGTTCGTATGACTGGTTCCCAGTGGACAGTTGTTGCAGGGTTTGTTCCGAAGCTTCCTTCACCGATGCCTGCTCACCTTCCGCCCATTGCGCAGATGATGCAAACTTTTCTTTCCCTATTTCCATATTGCCGATCTTGGGATGCTGAGAGAATGCCTCCTGCCAATCGGGTTCGTGGCAGAGATACCATTGCTCCTCGGCTATTTCAAGCAGATCTACCAGGTCTTCGGCCGGCAAGGCGCCCAGCATGTTATTTACCCAGGTATTGCTGCCACAACAGGAATGCAGCAATGCTCTTTTTTCTGTTATATCGAGGTGATCAAATTCGGCGATGGTCATAGACAATGATTTTGGTTGTTATATAACCGTTGGGAATCTATTCACGTTTTTATAATAAATGTAAACTGCCGGCTCTTTGCCCATGGCTGTGAACCATTGCTGGCAGTAGGGGGCCATCCAAATGGCATCGCCCTTTTTTATGGGGTACCATTGATGATCGAGCATATATACTCCCTGCCCCTGCAAATACAGCAAACCATGTTCCATGATGTGGGTTTCTACAAATGGCAAATGCCCGCCAGCATCGTAGGTAAAAATATTCACGGCCATGTCAAATGATAAGTTGTCTGGCAGCAATACCTGTAATCGCAGTGCAGGATCATTCAAATAGGCAGGGCCGGGAATGGCCGCGGCATCCCCAAAAATAGTTACAGGTACCGGTGCTTCCTGCAAGGGTTCATACACTTTGTGAAAAGTGAGGATCTTTGTGCCGGGGGCGGCATCATCAAACACATATTCCTTTTGAATGGGAACATATACAAACTGCCCATTGGTCAATACTTTTGATTCCCCGCTTACGGTGGCCTTGCAGCTGCCTTCCATGATGTAAAAGAATATTTGCGATTGATTGGTGCTTCCTGTGAGGGTGCCTTCTTTCTGTAAGGTGATCAACGTTTGGCAAAGATGCGCGCCCATCTGTTCATTGATGATCACATTTACAATACAGTTTGTCCAGCCGGGCACATTGCTGTTTACATAGCCATCGGGACAAATAACGGCATGGTTATTTTTTACGACCGATCTTGTTAGCGCTGATATTTCCATATTAACCGCGGTTATGTTTTTGAATAAGAGAATGTATGAATGCTGCCGACACTTTAACTGCAGCGGCCAGGTCTTTTAATTCAACATTTTCAAGGGGATTATGACTGATACCTTCAAAGCAACGTACAAACAACATGGCCACCGGTGCAACGGGCGAAATGGCTACGCCATCATGCCCGGCACCACTCACCAGTTTTATTACTTCATAACCTGACTGTTGAACCGCTTGCGCCAATAAATAGTTTAATTGGGCATTACAGGTGACCGGGTTGCTTTCCTGTACAGGCTGCCACTGCATATTTACGCGACGTTGCTGGCAAATAGCGAAAGCCAACCGCTCCAGGTGCGAATGGCAGGAATTCAAAACCTGCTGATTGGCACTCCGCAGATCGAGGGTGATCTGTACTTCACCGGGGATCACGTTGCTGGCGGCATGGGTGATCTGCAGGGTGCCAACTGTTGCTACTACCTGTTGTAAATGGCTGGCTGCAAAACGTTCTGCCTCCAGTATAAATTCTGCGGCAGCGCACAAGGCATCATGCCGCATATCCATGGGGACCGTGCCGGCATGGCCTGCTTCTCCATGGAATGTTATGGCAATCCTTTTTTGTCCGGCAATGGCGGTAACAATACCAACAGGAATATCTTTTTCAAATAATACCGGTCCCTGCTCAATATGAACTTCAAAATACCCCAGCCAGTTTTTGGCGGGTATAGCATCCTGTGCTAATACGGCCGGATCACCACCCATGTGCTGTATTACTTCCTGCAAGGTGAATCCCGTAGCATCCCGTTGACTGAACAGGTCCTTATCAAAATGACCTGCCACTACTTTACTGCCTAAATAAGTTGTATGGAAACGGCAGCCCTCCTCATCGCAGAAAGCGATCAATTCTATGTGAAAGGGCAGGTTGGTGCGTTGTTGTATTAATTGTTCCAGCAGGCTTATGCCTAAGAGCACTCCTAAGGGGCCATCGAATTTGCCGGCATTGATCACGGTATCAATGTGCGAGGCAATAACTAAGGTTTTGGCATCGGGCGACTGGGATAATAACCGTCCTCTTACGTTGCCAATATTGTCGATGTGGGTTTGTAAGCCCGCCTCCTGCATCCAGTGGGCGACAAGGGTCCTTCCCTTAATAAATGCTTCGGTGCCGAATGTGCGGGTAATAACACCTGGCGATTCGCTGATGGATGCCAGTTCATTGATCCGTTGCAGAATAGTGTTTGCTTGTTGTAGGTTATCGGGGGTCAAGATGTAATGATTTTTCCTTTGTTCAGAACAGGGAAGTTGCCCTGTTCAAATATTAGTTGTCCGGCCAGCCAGGTTTGTTCTACCACCCCATACAATTCCAGGTTGATGTAAGGGGTTATTTTATGTTTATGATGCAATGCTTCCGCTGTAACCCGGAATGAGCTATCGGGGTCCCATACTACAAGATCTGCGTCGAAACCTTTGCTGATCTTCCCTTTCCTTTTTTGCAGACCAGGTAATACTGCTGGTTTTTCACAAAGCCATTGCGCTATATGAGAAACCTGTAGGTTTCTTTTGCGGGCTGCTGTCCAAAGCACAGGTAATGCGAGTTGCAGCGAAGCAATACCTCCCCAGGCTTTCATTAGGTTCCCTGAATTGATCTCTTTCATGGCCGGCGGCGCGGGTGAATGGTCGGTTGCTACAAAATCAATAACACCTTCCTGCAAAGCCTGCCATAACTGTTCGTTGTTCTCCTTTTCCCTGATGGGCGGCGCACATTTGTAAGGCGTTTGTGCATCGGGGATCTCTTCTGCATTAAAATACAAATAATGCTGGGCCGTTTCAACGGTTATAGGTAATCCTTTTTGCCGGGCCTGTTTTATTTGTTCAATGGAATTAGCCGATGACAGGTGTACAATATGTACCCGACACTGATACTGTTCACAAAGTCTTATCATCAGGGCAATGGCGTCATCTTCCCATTTCCTGGGCCGTGATGACAAATAGTTTTGATAGGACCGCTCGTTGCTAACCGGCGGTGGTTGTACGTTGGTTGTTAGTTCACAATGCACCAGCAGTGGTAGTCCATATCTGGCAATAATGGGCATCACCTGGTGCAGATAGGGTTCGGTACTATTGGGAAATTCATCGATGCCGGAATGGGTTAGAAATGTTTTAAATCCTAGCACCCCTTTATCAATCAGCTTTTCTATTTCGGTAAGGTTGCCAGGCACTACGCCACCCCAGAAGCCACAATTAACCTGTAACTGTTCTTTCGCTGCTGCCAGCTTTTGGTCGAAGGCATCACCGGTAGTGGTAACAGGAGAGGAATTCAAAGGCATATCAACCAATGTGGTAATGCCGCCAGCTGCTGCCGATCGGGTAGCGGTGGCAAACCCTTCCCAGTCGGTTCGGCCGGGTTCGTTGATGTGTACATGCGGGTCAATAATACCCGGCATGAGCACCCTTTTGCCAATATCGATCGCCGTTTTGCTGACCTCGCCCGGCAGGGAAGGTAGTATGTCGGCAATGATGCCATCTTTGACCAAAACGACCCCTTCCCGCATCCCTTCGGGTGTACAAATGTTTTTACCGCTGATGGCGAGGTCGAACATGGCGGAATATTTAAAACTGCGCTACTAAAAATAGACAATTAATTGTTTAAATTGAGGATACATTCCACCAAAATATGCAGCTATGTCAATTAAACTGGGTAAGAATACCTATGGTAAAAATGCTGTAAACCTGTCAAAGATCATTCGCCACCCCGATTACCATGAATTCAGGCAGATATCAGTGAATGTGATATTGGAAGGGGATTTTGAAACTGCCCATACAATAGGCGATAATTCCAAGCTATTGCCTACTGATACACAAAAGAATACGGTGTATGCGTTGGCGAAGGAACACTTTGTTTCCTCCATTGAAGCCTTTGGGCTCTACCTGGCCAATTATTTTGCCAGCAATAATCCCCAGGTGTCCCAGGTCCGGATTGAGCTAACGGAGCACAGCTGGACGAGGATGCGTTTCAATGGCACAATACACCCGCATGCCTATTGCAGTGGTGGAAATGAAAAACATACTGCTACTATCGTACAAAATAAAAACGGTATTGAAGTAACTACCGGTATAACCGACCTGCTTATCTTAAAAACAACCGATTCTGGTTTTGAGCGTTATATTAAAGACCAATACACGACCCTGAAAGAAACCAGTGACCGCATATTTGCCACACAATGTGAAGTAAGCTGGGTGTATAACTCTTCCAAAATTTTGTTTGTAGAATTATTTAATGGCATTCGTACTACCCTGTTACAAACTTTTGCAGATCACCACAGCCTTTCTGTGCAGCATACTTTATATGCCATGGGTGAGGCTGTGCTGAACAAATTTGCTGTAGTAAATGAAATAAGTTTGAAGATGCCGAATAAGCATCACATCTTATTCAATCTGGAACAGTTTGGAATGGATAATAAGAATGATGTTTTTATTGCTACAGATGAGCCATTTGGTTATATAACAGGGACGATAGTACGGGAATAGGGTATTCACCAATCCATAAACACCATACCGGCGCCACAGATAAAAAGTGATAACCCGCCAATTGCGGGTACATACCGCTCCAGTTTTTCTGTTTTCAGAAAAGAGATGCCATAATAACCCAATGTGACCATTACAAGCATAGTAGCCAGTGTGAAAAGGGTATAAGTGACAATCAACAGGCTCATTCCCCACCAGTTGTTTTGGGCGGCAGGAAAATATAATAAGGGGATCATTGGTTCACAAGGGCCTAACAGAAAAATTATGAATAATACCCAGGGCGTTACCTTGTATCTTTCCTGTGGCTGTACTGCCTCTCCATGTGTATGTTCATATACATAAATGGAACCATCTTCAATCATATCAAAGTGTTTATGGACTTTGTTCCTCCTCGCCCGTAGCCAGCCCCAGCTTCCGTACACCACCCCAAACAATAATAAAACCCAGCCTGCCAGTCCACCCCGCACATTTTCAAGCCAGGCGATCTTTGATAACGACCAGCCAAGGGCTGCCCCTCCCAATCCCAAAACCACAGAACTCCAAACATGGCCGCAGCCACAAATAATTGTCCACAGTATTGTTTTACCAAAACGCCAGCCCCTGGCTTTGGAAAGTGCAACAAAAGGCAGATAGTGGTCCGGGCCTGTAATGGTATGCAGGCAAGCAATGCCTGTTGCTGTTAATAGTAGTATTTGTAATTCAGTTAGCATAGCCCAAAAGAACGTTTTGATGTTGCGATGGCCAGATCGGCGATCTTGTTGAGGCAATGGAATAAGGGTTCTGCTTTATTACCCAATATTCGAATAAAGATGGCGGTATTGGTCGGAGAACTGATGCCAACGCTGAGGCCGATCTGTTGTTGTAACCAGGTGTTGACCGCTTCATAAATAGGAGGAATATTTTCAGGGTTATCCAATATTATCAGGCTTGCCTGGTGCGAAAAGCCTTCCCACTGACCAATGGTATGCATATCAACTACGCCTGGTTGCACCAGGCAGTTTTCTTTGATGATCAACCGGCCTTGCATAAATATATCTGTAACGTTGTGATATTTTACAAACTCAAATCGTTCCCCGTTTAGTTTCCGGCCGCAGGTTAACAAATCGCTCCAGATCAACCGGTTGTTACCTTGCAGATAAATTTTGTTGCGTACGGTAAAAACAGCTTGTTTATGCGGTACAACGGGGTGTGGGATGTATACAAAAGTGGCACCTTTTTGAAGATATACTTCCATTACCTGGCTGGCGCCTTGCTGCATAGGGAATAATCGCTGATAAGATTGGGTGTGTAACTGCAAATGGCAATTCTCCTCCAGATCGATCTTTAGCCGATAGTCGTCACCTTCCAGAACACCGGGTGAGGAGCACATCAACATTAAATGTAACAGCCCTGATTTTTTATCTTCAGTAATATCGGCAACCTTGAAAGGCGGTGTATAATAGCTTTGTTTAAGATAAGTGAGGTCATGTCGTACGGCGGATTGTATGTATAGGGTTGCTTTCATGGGTGGATGTCCGGTTTTTCTATTTCCTCGAGTAATGCATAGTGCTTTATCCAGTCGATCACCTGCGGTAAGCCCTCTTTACTCACCAGGTTTGTAAAAATAAATGGCTGTCCGTTTCGCATTTTCACGGCATCGCTTTCCATCACTTCGAGGCTGGCGCCTACATATGGAGCCAGATCAATTTTGTTGATCACCAGTAGGTCACTACGCGTTATGCCCGGGCCGCCTTTACGGGGAATTTTATCACCTTCCGCCACGTCTATTACAAAGATGGTCACATCGGCCAGGTCGGGACTGAAGGTTGCAGAAAGATTATCGCCACCGCTTTCTATAAAAATGATCTGAACGTCAGGAAAGCGGCTTGCCATTTCTTCAACGGCTTCCAGGTTCATGCTGGCATCTTCTCTAATGGCAGTGTGCGGGCAGCCACCGGTTTCCACACCAATGATCCTGTTGGCCGGCAGCGTGCTATTGTTGGTAAGGAACGCCGCATCTTCCTTTGTATAGATGTCGTTAGTGATAACCCCAATGCTGTAAGCGGGGTATAAATGCCGCGTTAACCGTTCTATCAGGGCGGTTTTACCGGAACCCACTGGTCCGGCAATTCCTATTTTTATATACTTTCTTTCCATGCCTGTTTAATTTCTGTGTTCATGACATATAGAGTCTCGAATATAATTGCTCGTGCTGCATACTTCGAATATCAAAACCGGGGCTGCACACACCAATCATATCTTTATCTGGCTGTAAATTGTTTTGTACCAATTGGGTTATTAGGGGCTGTAATGAGAACAACAATTCCTGTCCGCTTTGCTGGCTTAACGGAATAAGCTTTACACTATTGGTTACAAATCCTGTGGCCGCATTGTAATAAAAACCAGTGAGTGCATCAGCTTTGGGGATCTGCAGCACGCTGGCTATCATGCCAAATGAAATGCAGTAATGACCGGTAACCTGTTTTGCCTGAATGGCTGCTGCATATCTGTTTATCCAGTCATTGTTACAAACAGGTTGAAATATTTTGATAAGCCGCCATCCTAATTTCTGGCTGGCCTGCCTCATTTCTTTTGGCAATTTAACTGCCGTACAAAGATCATCCAGGTATTTAATTTCATCGCCTTGCATGGTTGTTATGGCCTCATAAGCCAGGGAAACAAAAGCAGCATCCGTAAAATGAATATTTTGTAACAACATACCGCTTACAAAGTCTTTGGCCGTTGTAACGTCTTTTACTATGCCCAATTGAACATAGGTTTCCAGGCCTGCAGAATGCGAAAATGCACCTATCGGTAAAGCCGGATCACTTAATTGTAAAAGCCATAACAAAGCAGTGTTCATAAAGAGGTATTTGTCAATTGCATGATCTTTGAAAATAAGCTGTTTGGGTGATGACTATGCGGTGCCACCGTTGATTTCAATGGGTACAACAATTTTCTTTTATCTTGTTTTATGGAATAGCCCTGTGATGATAATAACCTGAACAAAGGCATATCAAATGGCACCAATACTTCATCTTTCTCAAAAAACAGGGGCAGGTGTTTATTACCTATTTCATAACAAACCGAGGCCATTTCAAAAAGACCTGCCGGCTGTATTACTAACACATCGCAAGGAAGAATATCTACTGCTATGATAAAGATGTCATCTTCAAATAAGATATCACCCTGAGCAAGTGCTGGGCCTTTGTCAAGGAACTTTAATGCCAGAACATTGCCTGCCAGTGTTTGCTTACGCATAATACGTTTGCTGGTTTCGTACCATTCCAGTGGCAGCCAGTCGATATACCGGTTATTGATAGGAATAGTAGTGAGATGTCCTTTTTTTTGTTGTATCAGCATCCGGGAAAGTTTGTGCGGGTGGTTAAAATAGGAAATACCGCTGTGCCAGTGGCGCCACTGCAATTGGCTCGCAGGTCACTGGTTGGTTATCGACTCTCACTTCATAGGTTTCAGGATTTACATCTATTACAGGAGTGGCATTGTTGTGCACCATGTTTTTTTTAGAAATAGTACGGCAGTTCATTACTGGCAGTATTATTTTTTTTAATCCGTAATGCTGTACAATATCCTTCTCCAGAGATAGCTTTGATACAAATGTGGCACAGGTGGCATGTACCGCTTTGCCATAAGCGCCAAACATCTGCCGGTATATTACGGGTTGCGGGGTGGGGATGGAGGCATTCGGGTCGCCCATTTTGCTGGCAATGATCATCCCTCCTTTGATGATCATTTCCGGTTTGACCCCAAACAGGGCGGGTTTCCATAACACCAGGTCGGCCAGTTTACCAGCTTCCAATGAACCTACATACGAAGAAATGCCATGCGTAATGGCTGGATTAATGGTATACTTGCTGATGTATCTTTTTATGCGGAAGTTGTCATTCCCAGTTCCATTATCTTCAGGTAAAGCCCCCCGCTGCAGCTTCATTTTATGAGCTGTTTGCCAGGTTCGAATGATCACTTCACTAACCCGGCCCATTGCCTGGGAATCGGAGCTCATCATGCTGAAAACACCCATGTCGTGTAAAATATCTTCTGCCGCAATTGTTTCCGGTCTGATACGGGAGTCGGCGAAGGATACATCTTCCGGAACAGATTTATCCAGGTGATGACAAACCATGAGCATATCCAGGTGTTCATCAATGGTGTTTACGGTGAATGGACGTGTAGGGTTGGTAGAAGAGGGTAATACATTGGGATACATGGCGGCCTTGATGATATCGGGTGCATGCCCGCCGCCGGCTCCCTCAGTATGGTAGGTATGTATTACCCGGCCGTTGATAGCATTTATAGTATCTTCCAAAAATCCGGCTTCATTGAGGGTGTCGGTATGAATGGCCACCTGTATGTCGTACTGATCGGCGATACGAAGAGCGGCATCGATAACCGCAGGAGTACTTCCCCAGTCTTCATGGATCTTTAAACCCAGGGCGCCGGCGGCAACCTGTTCTTCCAGGGGAGGCAGGGCTGAACAATTGCCTTTGCCTAAAAAACCGAGGTTCATCGGAAAGGCATCTGCCGCTTCCAGCATCTTTTGTATGTTCCAGGCACCTGGTGTTACCGTGGTGGCATTGGTGCCATCGGCCGGACCAGTACCACCGCCGATCATAGTAGTGATGCCACTGTAAAGGGCGTGATCTATTTGTTGCGGACAAATGAAATGAATATGGGTATCTATACCACCGGCTGTAGCAATTAAACCGGCGCCCCCATGGATTTCTGTAGAAGCTCCAATGGTCAGGTTGGCATCCACGCCATCCATCGTGTCGGGGTTACCGGCTTTTCCTATAGCAACGATCTTACCATCTTTAATGCCAATGTCGGCCTTCACAATGCCCCAGTGATCGATGATCATAACGTTCGTGATCACCAGATCGGGCACCCCTTCGTCACGGGTTGCCCGGGCCGATTGTGCCATGCCGTCGCGGACCGTTTTGCCGCCTCCAAATTTGGCCTCGTCGCCATAAACAGTGAAGTCCTTTTCTATTTCAATAAATAACCCGGTATCGGCTAAACGCACTTTATCACCTGTGGTAGGGCCATACATATTGGCATATTTGATGCGGTTGATGTGCAGGCTCATGCATGTTGGTTTTTGAATTGACCGGAGAATGCATTTTGTACCGCCTGGTCTTTATTGGATGCCGATGCCTCGCCATTCACCAGGTCATTAAACCCGAATATTTGTTGAGCCCCGCCAATGGTAACCAACTGCACTTCTTTTTCTTCACCGGGTTCAAAACGAACAGCGGTGCCTGCCGGGATATTCAAACGCATGCCATACCCCGCTGCCCTATCAAACTGCAATTGCCGGTTCACTTCAAAAAAATGAAAATGAGAGCCGACCTGTACCGGGCGGTCGCCGGTGTTCACTACCACCACGTCAGTTGTTGTGCGATCTGCATTGGCAATAATATCATCAGGCTGTAAAATGTATTCTCCAGGGATCATTGAGCTTCGTTTATTATCTTATTGGATCGTGTACTGTAACCAGTTTGGTGCCATCGGGAAAAGTGGCTTCTATTTGTATTTCCGGGATCATTTCGGATACCCCTTCCATTACGTCATCCCGCGATAAAATGGTGGCACCATATTGCATGAGTTCAGCAACCGATTTGCCGTCGCGGGCTGCTTCCTGCAGGTGGCTGCTGATAAGCGCTATTGCTTCGGGATAGTTGAGCTTCAATCCTCGTAACCTTCGCTTCTCAGCCAGCTCCCCGGCTAAAAACAATAATAGTTTTTCCGATTCTCTGGGTGTAAGATGCATAAATAAAAATGATGATTCGGGTGTGTAATAATGGGAGTACGGAGTGGCAGGCAATAATTTAAGTTAAGAAAAAAAATGACACGGGTGACTATAACGGGTAAATATATTTACTGCAATCAGGTTATTAAAGAACTGTTCTAAGTGTATTTGAATTTCGATTGTTTAAGATCAATAAATAGCAAGAATAAACGTTTATTGTCGGATACAGTTATGGGTATCCTATATTTTTGTGGGATGAAGTATGATGTGTATGCTGGGGTGAAAATTAAGTCTGACTTTAGCACATTCGAATTTATGAGTGAAGGGCATAATGGAAAAATACCAAAGAGAATTCAATTTACAGAAACCCCATGGCCTAATATCTATAATTTAGCTTTTGGGGATATTAAGGAAAATGGAGATCTTGATGATTTGACAATTAGTAATAACGGCGATAGAAACAAGATTTTAGCTACTATATTAAAGGTTGTTGAAGACTATACTGTTAAATTCCCCGAAAGGTTTGTATTTTTTAGTGGAAGTACAGAGCATAGAACTAGATTGTATAGAATGGCGATAGGTCTGCATTTTGAAGAATTATCTTCTAAGTTTGAGATTTATGTTGACATCAAAGGCGAGCGGGATTTTATTCCTTTCCAGAAAGCGTTGAATATTAGGGCGTTTTTAATTAAAAGAAAAATTTACTAAATTTGGTATATGAAAGATAAAGTTATAAAAGTATACAGCGAACTGTTT
This sequence comes from Niastella soli, assembly GCF_017742245.1. Lineage (GTDB taxonomy): Bacteria > Bacteroidota > Bacteroidia > Chitinophagales > Chitinophagaceae > Niastella > Niastella soli. The sequence goes on along the minus strand of NZ_JAGHKO010000017.1, from coordinate 315,984 downwards.
AAAAGGGAATTTATATACATTATCGACGATACAATAAAACCTTCCCCAACTACTGGTGATGGCCTTGTTGCCCGTAAATTAAGAGAAGCAAATGAGCATTTGTCAAAAATCAAAAACCTCGACGAAATACTCAAACGTCACGCTAACGATTTTTAACACGAGTAATCTTTGCTGCTAAGGCATTTGTATTTTAAAGGCATTTTAATTGTAATGTGAGAAAGGAAATCAAATATTATAGCCCGCTATTTACAAGAGAGGTTACATTTATCATGGACGATGAATGGAAACCTGAGCCATCAAAATTTGCTTTACGCAAACTAGAAAAAGCGGTTGAGTCTTTATCAAAAAGTAAAAATCTAGACGAAATACTCAAACGTCAAGCCAACGATTTTTCACACGAATGATTTTCGCTGCTAAGGCATATACTATTCATTGTAATATGAAAAAGAAAATAGAACGCCAACTGTATTTTATAGTAATGGGATTAGGTTCACTCTTGACCCCAATATGAAGCCGTTGCCTTTTTCTGGGTCACTCGTGCGTAAAATTGAGGAGGTAAATGAAAAGCTAGCTAAAAGTGGGTACAAGAGCATTGAAGAAATGCTTAAACGCGCCAACGATTCTTCTTCTGAATAATCTCCGCCGCAATACTAATAGCAATTTCTTCCGGAGTTTGACTATGAATAGCAATACCAATAGGCGCATGAATGGGTTGCAATAAAGAATCCGGTACGCCTTCCGCCCGGTAATCGGTAAACATCTTTTCTATCTTGCTTTTACTGCCCAGCAAACCAATATACCCGAACTGTTTTTTCCATAACGTTCTGATCACAATGTCATCGGTGCGATAACCAACCGTCATCACCACAAGATATTGATGGTTGCCACCGGAAATCAATTCCTCCAACTCTGTATAATCGGCAAGTATCTTCTTCTCGTGTGCATACTCGTTCTCCATAAACGTTTTTAAGCTGGAACGATCGTCATACAGGTGTATGTAAAAGTCCATGCTTTGCATCAGTTGACAAAGCGCCAATGCACAATGCCCTGCTCCAATAACATGTAAATGATTTTTATAACCGGTTTTTTCCTGGTATATCCAATCCGTTTGTGACGTCAGAGAAAAATAATAATCTGTATCAGGGATGTCTGTCATGAATTGCAAGCCCGCAGGAGATAATTGTAGCGTACCGTTTTTGTTTTGTTCCAGGCTGGCGATAAGCTGTTGAATGGTGTTGGCGTCAGATGAAGACACCCGGTATAGCCAAATGGTTTGTTCCCCTGAACAGATCATGCCGCTTTGATTAGCAGGGGCCGTTTTGTTGTGGACCTGTTTTCTGAGATCAGGCAGTATTTCCTTTGAAGCATTTAATTGATCCTTCGCCATTTCTATGAACTTGTGTTCCATAATGCCACCTCCAATGGAACCTTCGGTTTCTCCGGCTGCATTAACTGCCATAAAGAAACCCGGTCGGCCCGGACTACTCCCTTCGCTTTGCAACACATACAACAACATTACCGATACCTGTTGTCGCAGGCTGCTATTTATCAACTGCCAGATGTTTACTTGTTTCTTCATGAGGTGGAATGGTTCCTTCTTGTGGGGTTGCGTATAAAGCCATCAATACTTTTTCAGGGGTCATGGGTGCATCAAAGGGAAAGTGACCTTTTTTATTAAAGGCGCGTATTGCGTTGCGTAAAGCGAAATAAGCGCCGATCCCGTACATCAATGGTGGTTCGCCCACTGCCTTTGAACGGAAGATGGCCAGGTTGTCATGCGGCGTTTGTAAGAAATCAATGGCTATTTCTTTAGGTACCGAATAAATGTCGGGCACTTTGTAAGTGGACAACGCATTGGACCGAAGCCGGCCTTCTTTGTCGTACACTACCTCTTCCATGGTCATCCAACCAATGCCCTGAACAATGCCGCCTTCTATTTGTCCAATATCAACAGCAGTGTTCATGCTGGAGCCAAAGTCGTGCACTACTTTAACGGAATCGACTGTATACGTTCCGCGGAGGCAATCTACCGTTACGCCAATGATCCCGGTCCCATAAACATGATAGGCAAATGGATGGCCTTTTTCTCTGGTGGCATCAAAATGAATATCCGGGGTTGCATAATGGGCATGTTCAGAGAGGCCAATTCTTTTTGTATGTCCTGCCATTACCAGCGATTTCCAGTCACGGTCGGTTTTCATGCCATTCACCCAAACAAATTCATCCTGTAAGGTGATGGCATTTATTGCAACACTCAGTTCTTCTGCTGCCATTTTTCTTAATCTGTCTGCAATTGCAGTACAGGCTAATAAAGTGGCTTTCCCATTCAGATCGGCAGTAGCGCTGGCAGCCGAGGGGGACGTATTGGCTATCTTAAATGTATTGGTACTATGTATTTTTATTCTGTCGGGGTGGATGGAGAATGTGTTGGCTGCTACCTGCAGGATCTTGGTGTTTACGCCCTGGCCCATTTCAACGGCGCCGGTGGTAATGCCCACGCTGCCATCGGTATATACATGCACCAAAGAACGGGCCTGGTTCATCAGGGTTTTAGTGAACGAGATGCCAAAACAGACCGGCATACAGGCCAGGCCTTTTTTATGCCATTTATTGGTAGTATTGAATGCGTCAACTTGTTTACGCAAGGTGGTGAGGTTGTATAAACCAGTTGCTTTATTCCAGCATTCGGGTGCTTCGCTTTGCGCTTTTTGTCCGTACGGAAATTCATCACCGGTTTGCAACAAATTTCTTTCCTGTATAACAGCAGCATCCACCCCTATTGCTTCGGCCGCCTGGGCAATGGCTGATTCTATCATGAACATGCCTTGTGGACCGCCAAAACCCCGAAAGGCGGTATTGGGCGGTAAGTTTGTTCTGCAGCTATAAGCGGTTGCTTTTACATGAGGAACAAAATAGGAGTTAGTACAATGGAACAGAGTGCGTTCCATTACAGCGGGTGACAGGTCTGCGGCGGCACCGGCATTCTGATAAAAGGTTACTTCATAAGCCATGATCTTCAATTCCGCATTCAGGCCTATCTTAAAGTCGGCGGAATAGGGATGGCGTTTACCAGTCATGGCCATGTCTTCCATGCGATGCAACGAATATTTGACTGGCCGTTTAAGATGATGCGCTGCCAGTGCACACAATGCAGCCCAGGTATTTGCCTGATCTTCCTTGCCGCCAAAACCGCCGCCCAATCTGTTCACTTCCACTTCAACCAGGTGCATGGGTAAACCGGTTACCCGGCTAACGGCGCGTTGAACGGCAGTTGGCCCTTGTGTGGAGGAATATACTTTAAGGGCATTATGTTCCTGCGGAACAGCATAGGCGCCCTGGGTTTCAATATACAAATGCTCCTGCCCGTTGGTATCGGCCCGGCCTTCAAAAATATGGGCGCATTGCTGCCATGCCTGATCGGTATTTCCCAATTGAAAAGTGCGTGGTGGAATGATCAGTTCACCCAATGCCTGCGCTTCCCGTGGATCGGTGATCACCCGTAAGGGTTCTATAGCAACTTTTATTTTTTTAACAGCTGCGCGCGCTGCATCAATTGATTCGGCCACCACAAATGCGACCGGCATTCCACAAAAATGTACTTCATGATCGGCCAATAACGGTTCATCTGGTACTATACCGCCGATCTGGTTTTCGCCGGGAATGTCTTTATAGGTAAAGATGCGTACAACACCCGGATGGGCAGTAGCTTCACTCGTATCTAAACTGGTTATCACGCCATGGGCCACCGGTGACCCAAAAGCGGCGCCATATAGCGTGCCTTGTATTAGAGGGATATCATCCAAATAAATGGATTCGCCCCGCAAGTGTGTATATGCATCGATATTTTTCATAACGCTACATGATTAATGGTCGGTAAGCTGCAATGCCGTTATAAAATGGGCCTTTATCAATTGGCCCAGTAACAATCGCTTATAGTCTGCGGTGCCCCGGGCATCACTAATGGGGGCTATTTCTGTTTGTGCAATGGCTATGGCCTTATTAATGCTTATTTCAGTAATGGGCTGTCCTTTTAAAAATGCATTTGTTTGTTCAAGCAGTTTGGGAATTGGCGCAACACCACCTGCTGAAATTCGAATGTCCTGTATCTGGTTACCCTCCAGGGTGTAACAACAGGCGGAGTTCACACTGGCAATATCCAGATTGGTACGCTTACTTACTTTTTCAAAATTAAAGCGGGTATCACTGGCAGGTAGTGCAAAGGAAATGGTTTCCAATTGCTCATCAGCCTGCCGGTCTAAGTTTTTATATCCTTTATACAATTTTCGCAGGGGGATTTCCCGCTGTTGGTCGCCATTGCTGAATACTAAGACAGCATCCAGTGCCAATAAGAAAATGGTAAGGTCGCCGATAGGGGAGGCGTTGATCAAATTGCCGCCAACTGTTGCGATGTTACGGATAGGCGTAGAGGAGATCAGCTTTATATGCTCGTTCAACCGGGGAAAGTGTTGCTGCAGAAGAGGCGATTCATACAAGTCGGTCACCGTTGCTGCTGCTCCAATAATGCATCGGTTGCCTTGCCGGCTAATTCCTTTCAGTCTTGTATCATCGAACAAAAAGCGGATCGCTGCGTCCTTTAGAGAATCGTGCTTTTGCACATACACATCAGTGCCGCCACCCAGCCATTCTGTAGCAGTAGTTGCATGGGACTGTCCGTTCAATTCGGTTCCCAATAAATATAACCGTTGTTTTATTTCAGCAAACCAGCCTGGTAAAAAGCGATTAGCTGAAAGAAATGAGATAGGATCTGTGTCTTGTCTGGCCTGCATCAGGTGAGCTATTTTGGCTGCTGCCCGTTCAATAGATTTATAACCAGTACAACGACAGATATTTCCATCCACCGCAGCAATGGCATTTTGCTGGGTGGCACTTTTGCCGCTTAAACAAAAGCCAGCCAGGGATACCACAAAACCGGGGGTGCAAAATCCGCATTGGGTAGCTGATTCATCCTGCATGGCCTGTTGAATGGGGTTTAGCCCTTCCATATTCAGCCCCTCAATGGTCACCACGTGTTTGCCATGTACATTGCCTAAGGGAGTCAGACAGCTGGTAAGTGACCGGTATCGTAATTCATTGTTATTCAATTCGCCTACCAACATGGTACAGGCCCCGCAGTCTCCTTCATTGCAGCCAACCTTGGTTCCGGTCAAATGTTGGTGATACCGCACAAAATCAAGCAGTACCATTCCGGGCGGCAGACTGGTTGCAATGTCTTTGTTATTGAGAATGAATTTGATCAATGGTTAGGCTGGTTTCTTTAAAGTTACCAAAATCCGGGCAGAATGTGGTTGGTAATGGGCAAAGGGCCCTCCTACGCTAAAGCTTCGGCGGGCGAGGCAATCGGCAAGGTAATTATTATCTCAAAAGTCGCAAACCCTTTCACGTTTCACGTTTCATGTTTCATGTTTCATGTTTCGCGATTGTGTGCTCATTTGCTGCTTAACCAGTATTATTTTCTCCTCTACTTCTATGGCTCCTTCAATTCGCAAGACCGGGCAGGTTAATGTTTGCAACCATTGTTCATGCCGCTTTTTATTGCGGCCGGGCTGGTTACTGTCGTCATAGGCGAGCGCCCAGTCAATAAATTCCTGGCTGCTTTGCGAGATCACTTCACCGTAACGTTCTTTTTCGCGTTCTACCAAACGTATGGCGCGAATTTCCCGAGGTATCCATAAGTATATTACGAGGGAGTATTGTTCTTTCAAAAAATGCCCCCAGCTATCCAGAGAGCCGCCTACCATCCATTGGATTTCTTTTTGTATATCGGCAGCCAGTTTTTGATCGCGTAGGGCGGGTTCACGCCGAATCTGAAATGGCGGATCGGTTTCTTCCCAATAATAAAGATCAGCATCAAAATAAGGGATTGTTAATTCCTGTGCCAGGGCATTACCGAGTGTGGTTACACCACTGCCCGAAGCACCGATGATGAGCAAACGCATATGGGAAATTGCTTATTTTAATAAGTTCAGATCAGGCTGAGCGTACTTATACACTTTAAAGTAAAGGGTGGTCTTGGTTTGATAAACGCCTTCAAATTTTGAGATCTCATTGATAAACTGCACCAGGTGGTCATTGTCGCGGCACATTACATCTACCTCCAGATCATAATCACCTGAGGTCATGGCAAGAAAACTTACTTCTGGCAGTTTTGAGATTTTCTGGGCCACCTTTTCTTTAAACGTGGCCGGTCGTACAAAAACAGCAATGTGTGCATAAGCCCGGAAGCCTACCTTGTCAGGATTTACCCGGCCAATGATATTAATGGTGCCTTCTTCAATTAATTTATTTACCCTGGTACGGACCGTGCCAATAGACACATTCAGTTTTTCTGCTATAACGGTGAACGACATCCGGCCGTCTTTTTGCAAAAACGACAAAATAGAAAAATCCAATTCATCAAGCGGGAAACCGTTTTTCTCCATATGACAAAGATGCAACAAAAATAAAAATACTATCTAATTTTTGGTCAGGTACTAAATTAATTTTAATTTACTATACCTGTTTCTGCAAAATCTGTAGTACTAAAAAATGTCTCATCATGAAGTACTTACCTGTTCAGAACTATATTAATGGACAGTTTGTGGATGCGTCAACAGACCAAACACTGCCCGTTATTTCTCCGCTTGATGGAACTTTATTGGCAACGGTCCCTTTGTCGACCCCTAAAGACCTTGATGCTGCGGTACGGGCCGCGAAGATCGTGTTCCCTGCCTGGAGTCATACACCTATAAAAGAAAGAGTGCAGGTGCTGTTCCGGTACCGGCATTTGTTGGAAATGCATTTGAAAGAACTGGCTGAATTAGTGAGTGAAGAGAATGGGAAAACCATGGGGGAAGCCATTGCTGAAATAGAGAAATGCATTGAGCTCACGGAGTTTGCTACCTCCTTGCCGCAACTCGTTACCGGCGAAGTGCTTGAAGTAAGTAAAGGGGTGGAATGCCGCACCGAACATGTGCCATTGGGTGTGGTGGCTTCCATTGTGCCGTTCAACTTTCCAAGCATGGTGCCCAACTGGACAATTCCCAATGCTCTTGCGTTGGGTAATTGTATGATCATAAAGCCTTCTGAAAAAGTGCCGCTGAGTGTGGGACGATTGGCTCAATTATTAAAAGAGGCCGGATTGCCCGATGGCGTATTTAATGTAGTGAATGGCGACAGCACTATCGTGAATGCCATTTGCGATCATCCAGGCATTTCAGCAGTGTCGTTTGTAGGCAGTACCAATGTGGCGAAAATAGTTTATCAACGTGCTACACATCATTATAAAAGGTGTCTGGCATTGGGGGGCGCCAAAAATCACCTGTTGGTGTTGCCAGATGCCAAAGCCGACATGACCGCACAAAACGTTGCGGCATCTATGAGTGGTTGTGCCGGTCAGCGTTGTATGGCTGCCTCGGCTATGGTGGCAGTAGGAGATGTTGATCATATCATTAAAAAAATATGTGAAGAAGCCAAAAAGATAGTGCCGGGTCAAAACCTGGGTGCTGTGATCAGTAAGGAATCAAAAGAAAGGATTGAGCACTATATTACTGAGGCGGAAGCACAGGGCGCCCGCATTCTTCTTGATGGCCGGAATGCTACGGTTGCCGGTAAAGAATTGGGAACCTATGTAGGGCCTACCGTTATTGATTATGTGAAACCTGATATGAAGGTGGCCAAAGAGGAGATCTTCGGCCCGGTGATCAGTATCATGCGTACCAATACCGTTGATGAAGCCCTGGCCATTGAAAATGCCAATCCATATGGGAATGCAGCCTCGGTATTTACACAAAACGGCGGCATGGCACGCTATGTGATTGACAGGGCGAGCGCCGGTATGATCGGTGTTAACGTTGGTGTACCTGTGCCCCGTGAGCCTTTTTCTTTTGGTGGATGGAATGAAAGCAAATTCGGGGTAGGCGATATAACCGGTAAAAGTTCAATTGAATTCTGGACCAAGCTAAAGAAATCGACAGTGAAGTGGAATCCTGAGGCGGGGGTGAATTGGATGAGTTGAGTGAGAGTTGATCAGTTGACCAGGAAGAAAGCAGCTGGATTCTCACTCTCGACTTCCTCTATCCTGTGTAATGAATTGCTTCAAATTAATTAAGCATGTCACAATCAATAACCATATCGGAGACACAGGAGATCATTCGTGATAATATGGATTATACGCTTTTCTCCTGGAGTAAACAAAAAGGCATTGCGCCCATTGCGGTGAAATATGCCCGGGGTGTGTACCTATATGACTACGATGGCAAACGATACCTCGATTTTTCTTCCGGTCTTATGAATGTGAATATTGGTCATGGTAACCAGCGAATAACACAGGCTGTTACTGAGCAAATGCAACAGGTAAGTTATGTAACACCCAGTTGCGTTACCAAAGTGCGTGGGGAGTTGGGAAAAAAGCTGGCATCAATAACACCGCCTGGACTAACAAAAACCCTGTTTACTGTTTGTGGGGCCTCAGCCATTGAAAATGCTATTAAACTTGCCCGGTTGTATACCGGCCGGCATAAGATCATAGCCCGGTATCGCGCTTTTCATGGAGCCTCTTATGGTGCTATGACAGCAGGTGGCGATCCGCGTAAACTAGCCTCCGATGCGCAACAGGCGCCTAATTTTGTACATGTGGAAGATCCCTATTGTTATCGCTGTCCCTGGGGAAAAGAGATCACCACCTGCAGCCGCGAATGTGTGAGCCACCTGGAAAGAGTGATTGAGTTTGAAGGGCCAGGTACTGTTGCTGCCATTCTCATGGAAGGAGAAAGTGGTTCATCGGGATGTATTAAATATCCACCAGATTATTTACAAAAAGTACGCGCCCTGTGCGATAAACACAACATTCTGTTGATAGCCGACGAAGTGATGAGTGGGTTTGGCCGTACCGGCAAATGGTTTGGGGTGGATTATCATGGCGTGGTGCCTGATGTCATAGCTACAGCAAAGGGAATAACAGCCGGCTATTTGCCGCTAGGTGCCCTGATCGTAAGTGATGCTATTGCAGAATATTTTAACGACCGGGTGTTGTGGCTGGGGTTAACCTACTCGGCCCATCCGGTAAGTTGTGCAGCAGGGCTGGAAACGCTAAAAATTTATGAAGACGAAGGGCTGTTGGAGAATGCCACCAGCATGGGCCATTATATTGATGAACAGGTAGAATTGTTGAAACAAAGGCATCCCAGCATTGGGGACTTCAGAAATACCGGTCTGTTGGGTTGCATTGAACTGGTGAAGAACCGGGCGACGAAAGAGCCTATGGCGCCATTTAACGCCAAACCCGATGAAATGGTCATTATGAACAAAGTGGCGGCAAAACTGAAAGAGTTGGGGATGTATACATTCGTTCGGTGGAATTATATTTTTATTGCGCCACCGCTGTGTATTACTAAGGAAGAAGTGGATGAAGGGCTGACCATGATCAGCGAGGCGATCAAAATTGCGGATGAATTTGTAAATTGAAGTGGGGCGTTAGGGCATTAACCACACTACGATGAAAAATGAATCACTATACAGTGAAGACCTTGCTCCTGTTCCGGTAATCAATCGCAAATGGAATACCTGGAACTACGCCGCTTTATGGATCAGCATGAGCCTGTGTATCCCTACCTATATGCTGGCCAGTTCATTGATTGAAGGGGGGATGAATTGGTGGCAGGCCATTCTTACTATTTTTCTGGGCAATACAATTGTACTGATCCCCATGATCCTTAACGGACATGCCGGTGCGAAATATGGCATTCCGTTCCCGGTGTTGGCCCGGGCCAGTTTTGGGGTTCGGGGCGCTAATATCCCCGCTATGTTGCGCGCCATTGTTGCCTGTGGCTGGTTTGGTATTCAAACCTGGATAGGGGGCGCTGCCCTCTATCAAATGATAAGAGTATGGAACCCTTCTTTGCCTGAGATTGATGCCACTTCTTTATTTCCGCAGGCTGTTCCATTTATCTGCTTTATAATTTTCTGGGCACTCAATATGTTTATTGTTTATCTGGGTGTTGAAAGCATCAGAAAGTTGCTGGTGTTCAAAGCGATCTTTCTACCTGTGGCGGCATTGGCACTATTGTTCTGGGCCATCAATGCATCCCACGGGTTGGGGCCTATTTTAAAACAGCCCTCAAAATTTGCTACAAGTGCCGATTTCTTTCATTTTTTCTTTCCCGCACTAACAGGGATGGTTGGGTTTTGGGCAACCCTCTCGCTCAATATTCCTGATTTTACCCGGTATGCGAAAAGTCAACAAGCGCATATAAAAGGACAGGCCATTGGTCTGCCACCTTCCATGACTTTATTTGCTTTTATTGGCGTTGTAGTAACCTCTGCTACAGCTATCGTTTATGGTACTACCATTTGGGACCCTGTGGTATTAGCAGGAAAATTCGAAAGCAAATTATTGGTAAGTGTGGCCATGATCGCAGTGGCTATTTCAACATTGGCCACCAATATTGCCGCTAATATTGTTAGTCCGGCCAATGACTTTGCCAACCTGGCGCCTTCAAAAATATCTTTTCGCAAGGGCGGTTATATAACCGGCGTGCTGGGGATACTCATTTTCCCCTGGAAATTGATCGCTGATCCTACGGGTTATATTTTTACCTGGCTTATTGCGTATTCCAGTTTATTGGGACCTGTGGGTGGTATTATGATCGCCGATTATTTTTTCATTCGAAAACAAAAACTGGTAACCGACGACCTGTATAAACTACAGGGGCAATACACTTATAGTAAGGGATTTAATCATGCTGCTATTATGTCGTTATTGATTGGGATAATTCCAAATATTCCCGGTTTTCTGACAACTATAAAGGTTATAGCGCCAGGCAATATGCTTAACTGGATCACCCATTTGTATAATTACGCCTGGTTTGTTAGTTTTTTCTTTTCAGGAATTGCTTATTTATGTATGATGCGAAATTATAGACCTAAGCTATCAAATTCTGTCACTGCAAAAGATGAAACCCATCATGTCGCTATTGATTAAAAACGGACGGATCGTTACTGCAGACGCGGATTTTACTGCCGATATTTTTGTGGTGGATGATACCATACAAACTATTGGCAGGAACCTGGATGTGAAAGCAGATCAGGACATCGATGCCACGGGTAAACTGGTTTTTCCTGGTGGCATAGATCCGCATGTACACCTGGATATGCCTTTCATGGGAACCTTTTCGAGCGATAATTATGAAACCGGAACAAGGGCTGCCTTATTTGGCGGCACGACTATGGTGATCGATTTTATTCTGCAAAAGCAGGGAAACAGTCTGCAGGCGGCACTCGATGAATGGCGTTCGCGTTCCGATAATAATTGCGTAGGAGACTATAGTTTCCATATGGCGGTGACCGATTTCAATGATGCTACAAGACCGGAGATACAGAAGATGATAGAACAGGAGGGCATCACTTCCTTCAAAACCTTTATGGCTTATAAAGGGGCGCTTATGATCGATGACCGGCAGATGATCGGGCTGATGGAAGAGGTAAAGAAATATGGCGGACTGATAAATGTTCACGCCACCAATGGTGATATGATCGATTACCTGGTGGCTAAACACCGGGCAGAGAAGAAGTTGTCGCCTTTGTATCATTATTTATCACAACCAGAGATAACCGAAGCGGAAGCCTCAGAGCGGTTCGCCGACATGACCTATTATACCGGTTGCCCTGGTTATATTGTTCATCTCACTTGCGAGGGTGCTTTGAATGCGGTTCGCAATGCCACCCGGCGCAACCAGAAAATATTTGTGGAGACCTGTATCCAGTATTTAATTCTTGATGCCTCTTTATATGAAAAGGATTTTGAAGGCGCCAAGTGGGTGATGAGCCCGCCATTGCGCCAACCAAAAGACCAGGCTACTTTATGGGCGGGTATTAATCAGGGATTGGTGCAGGTAGTGGCGACAGACCATTGTCCGTTTAAATGGGAACAAAAACTCATGGGCAAGAATGATTTTTCAAAGATCCCCAATGGCCATCCTGCTATCGAGAACCGGATGGAATTGTTATACAGTGAAGGCGTAAATAAAGGGAAGATCACGTTAAATAAGTTTGTTGAAGTGACCTGTACCAATCCGGCAAAGATCTTTGGTATGTTTCCGCGAAAGGGAACGCTGGCACCGGGAAGTGATGCTGACATAGTGATCTTTGATCCCAATGAAACACATGAGATATCTGCAAGCACGCATCATATGAATGTTGATTATTCCGCGTATGAAGGCTGGCCCATTACCGGGAAAGTGAAAACGGTGATCTTGCGTGGAAAGGTGGCAATTGATAATGAAAGGTGTTTGGTAGAGAAAGGGTATGGGAAATTCATTAAGCGGAATAAAGTGGAGCAGAAGATATAGAGAAAGGCAATAGGCAATAGGCAATAGGCAATAGGCAATGGGCAGAGGGCTGCGCTCCATGTTGGATGCCGTCGCGGCAATTAATAACAAAAGTACTTAAACTTAAGACCTCTTCCTCCACTGGAGGGGCGGCCTACAAGACTTTAATACAATAAACTATGGCTAGAATTATTAAATCGGGTTTAATTCAAATGAGTTTGCCGAAATCGGAAGGGGAAGGAACTATTGAAGAGATCAAGGAAGCGATGGTGCAAAAGCATATTCCATATATTGAACGAGCCGGTGAGCAGGGCGTGCAGATACTTTGTTTGCAGGAGATCTTCAACACGCCGTATTTCTGTCCGGGCCAGGACAGGGCCTGGTATGAATCGGCTGAGACAGTGCCGGGGCCAACTACCGAACGCATGGCCGCTTATGCCAAAAAATATAACATGGTGATGATAGTGCCCGTGTATGAAAAAGAACAGGCGGGTGTGCTGTACAATACTGCTGCCGTGATAGATGCAGATGGCACCTTTCTGGGTAAGTATCGTAAGAATCATATTCCGCATACTTCCGGTTTTTGGGAGAAGTTCTTTTTTAAACCAGGTAATTTGGGGTATCCGGTGTTTCAAACCCGGTATGCAAAAATAGGTGTGTATATCTGTTATGACCGGCATTTTCCCGATGGTGCCCGGGTGCTGGGTTTGAATGGCGCAGAGATCGTTTACAATCCATCGGCCACTGTTGCCGGTTTATCACAATACCTGTGGAAGCTGGAACAACCGGCACATGCGGCTGCCAATGGATATTTCATGGGTTGTATAAACCGGGTGGGGCTGGAGAAACCCTGGAACCTGGGGAAATTTTATGGCTCTTCTTATTTTGTTGATCCGCGCGGACAAATATTTGCCCTTGCATCAGAAGATAAAGATGAATTATTAGTAGCCGAATTTGATCTGGATATGATAGAGGAAGTACGTAGCATTTGGCAGTTTTATAGAGACCGGCGGCCAGAGACATATGGAAAGCTTGTGGAATTGTAAAGTTTGAGTACCGAGCCTTCGACCCGTCGATCCTTCGACTCCGCTCAGGACACCCAGGGCAAGCCCGTTCAGCACCTGTAACATGAAACCTGTAACTTGAATCTTAGAGCATGCCTATAAAAAATAACCGGTTAACGGCTGAGGAATATGAACAAAACTTCAGCGATCTTCACCCGCCATTCGACAGCAGGGAATCGGCGCTGGTTGAAGCCAATCGTTGTTTGTTTTGTTATGACGCACCCTGTACCAAAAGTTGTCCTACCGAGATCAATATACCCAAGTTCATCAAGCAGATCAGTACAGACAATGTAAAAGGTTCGGCCCATACCATATTTGTTTCGAACATTATGGGCGCAGGTTGTTCCCGGGTATGCCCGGTTGAAAAATTATGTGAAGGTTCCTGTGTGTATAATTTGATGGAAGAAACTCCCATTTCAATTGCCCGTTTACAACGCTATGCTACTGAACAGGCGCTGCAAAAGAAATGGAAGTTGTTTGAACGCAAACCTGCTACCGGAAAAAAAGTGGCCATTGTGGGTGCTGGTCCGGCCGGGCTAAGTTGCGCCCATGTGTTAAGCAGGGAAGGCGTTGATGTAACTATCTATGAAAAGGAAAGCAAAGGCGGTGGGTTAATGACCTACGGCATTGCCGCCTATAAAGTAACGCCCCAATTTTGTGAAGAAGAGGTGAAATATATTACTTCTGTCGGTGGTATCAATATTAAATACAACCAGGAATTGGGTAAACATATTTCATTAGCTGAGTTACAACAAAGCTATGATGCGGTGTTCCTGGGTTTTGGGGTGGGGTTGGCGCGACAATTAAATATTCCGGGTGAAGAACTGGAAGGCGTGGTGGATGCTATCCGGTTTATTTATGATATCCGGGCCGATGCATTTCATACAGTACCTGTTGGTGATAAAGTGGTGGTGATTGGTATGGGCATGACGGCCATTGATGCGGCCACGCAGGCAAAAAGGCTGGGTGCCAAAGAAGTTACATTAGTGTATCGAAGAACACAATCCGAGATGCCCTGTACAGAAGCAGAACTGGACATTGCAAAATTAGATGGCTGCAGCATTATATGGCTGGCGGCACCAGCCATGATAAAAGGAGCGCATGGGAAAGCAACCCAATTGGTGTGCAACACCATGCAATTGGGCGAGCCTGATGCCAGTGGTCGTCGTTCACCGGTTGAGTCGGGAGAAACGTTTACCCTGGACGTGGATATGATCATAAAAGCTGCCGGACAAATCCCTTTTGTGGAATTAGTTAACAACAATCAGTTGAAGCATGCGCATGGAAAGGTTGTAACGCAAATGAACGGTTCTACCAATATTCCCGGTGTATTTGCGGGAGGTGATTGTGTGAATGGTGGAAAAGAAGTAGTGGATGCTGTTCAGGACGGAAAGTTGGGCGCAAGAGCGATCCTTGAATATTTAAATGTATAGTTATGGCCGACATATCAGCAAATTTTCTCGGTATAAAGTCTCCTAACCCCTTTTGGTTAGCAAGCGCCCCGCCTACTGATAAAAAGATCAATGTGCTGCGGGCATTTGAAGCCGGCTGGGGCGGTGTTGTTTGGAAGACACTGGGTAGCCAGGTAAAGAATGTTTCGAGCCGTTATTCTGCTGTAAACTATAATGGCAGTAAAGTAATGGGGCTGAATAATATTGAACTGATCAGTGATCGTCCGTTGGAACTGAACCTGCGCGAAATAAAAGAATGTATAAAGTTATTTCCCGACCGGGCCATGATCGTTTCGTTGATGGCTGACAATACCCGCGAGAAATGGCATGAACTTATAGCCCAGGTAGAAGATACCGGTGCACATGGACTGGAGTTGAACTTTGGTTGTCCGCATGGAATGACGGAACGGGGTATGGGCGCAGTGGTAGGGCAGGACCCGGAGATTGCAAGATTAGTAGTGGAGTGGGTGATGGAAAAGGCGACCATTCCGGTGATCACCAAGCTTACCCCCAATGTGCATTCAGTGGTTCCCAGCGGAAAGGCTTCAGTTGAAGCTGGTACGAATGCATTGTCTCTTATTAACACCATCCAATCAGTTACAGGCATCGATCTGGATACCTTTGTACCCAATCCATATGTAGCCGGTAAATCCGTTTTTGGCGGGTATTGCGGCCCGGCAGTAAAACCCATTGCACTCAAAATGCTTGCTACTATCAGTCAGGACCCGGTAACTTCAAAAGTGCCTGTTTCCGGTATTGGTGGCGTTAGTACCTGGAAAGATGCGGTGGAGTTTATGTTATTAGGTGCCACCACTGTACAGGTATGTACGGCGGTAATGAAACATGGATTTCGGATCGTAGAAGACATGTGCGAAGGATTAAATAACTGGATGGATGAAAAAGGATTTAAAACCATTGATGAGTTCATCGGTAAGTCGGTGCCGAAGCTTACGCAATGGGAAGAGCTGGATATTAATTACCATATCGTAGCCAATATAGATCAAAACAAATGCATCCACTGTGGCCTTTGTTATATTGCCTGTGAAGATGGATCGCATCAATCGATCAACCTGCAATATGGAAAACCTTATAATACATACACCATTAAAGAAGATGAATGTGTGGGTTGTAATTTATGTAAGTTGATTTGTCCGGTTGATGACTGCATAACTATGGTAGAACAAAGAAAGGGGCCTGAATACATAAATTGGAAGGAATTTCAGGAACGAGGTATGCCCTTGAACGATCATTGATCCTCCCCACTTACCCTGAATATTCTTGTCACGCGGTTAACTTTCTCTTTATTTTTTACCACAAAGTGGTATTGCCTTTTTTTTTATACAATGTACCTTCACTTCCGATCCGGCATCTCCCTAAGCCCCGTATTCCCCAGATGTAGATATTACAACCCGCCATCGCATGACAACCAGCTACAAGATATTATTCATGGTAGACCTGCTGAATGAGTATTACAATAATTTCCAATGCCGGGATTTTAGTATACTGGCTTCAGCGGAAACCACCCAGGTATTACAAGATCACCAGATGGTGTTTAAGATCATTGGAAATAAACTGGTGGTACTGGCGAAAGTTCAAACAGACGCAGAGAATGAAGATAAACTGATGATGCCAATAGCTTCGGATACCAGGTTTTTGTTTTACCTGAGTTTGAACGAGCCCTTGTTTACTACTGTCACCAATCTAAATGTTGACGGGCTGCGTTTGAACCACCGGTATTATTTCAGTAACCTGAACCAGAATAGATCAGGCGATTCCTTACACCTGAGCCGGCGGATAAAAGAGTATAAGCGTACGAACGCCTATAACCCCGGTGACCTGGTTGATGATGGTGATGGAATAATTTATGAATGTATACAAAAAACTTTTAGTGGCATCGATATAGGAGATCCGGCCTTTTGGTTTCATCGGGGACCAGTACAATATGTATCCTCGAACGACCTGGTGAATTGTATAGCCCGAAACAACCGTTTTCAAACAACAGCAGCCGCTAAAAAATTTACTATAGAGGTGTTTGGCCTGGATACATCAACTCACCAGTATACGCTGCCGATCCCAATCACTAAGAATAGGGTGCTAAGTGAAGTTGCAACAAAAGACGTATTGGTTGATCTGTCAGAATTGTTGCCCAGCCGTTATAAAGTTCAGATCAACACGGATGTGTTCGATGTGTTTGTAGATGATGCCATGATATCCCAGAACCTGTTTGGGGTTATTGAAATATTCAACTGTATACCGGCAGCCAGTGATTTTGCCCTGCTTGATAGTACAGGTAAAGTAAAAGATACACTGGTGGGTGGTAACCTGCAATGGCTACGGTATCAGGTCCGGTTTGCCAACCGGTTGGCGGGTGCTAGCACACAGATCGTTCAGCAGGAGCCAGATAACGTAGAACAGGAGATCAAAAGATATCATGATGAGCCCAACATGAAACCGGTAAATTTTCCACAGCTGTTTGTAGAAGCGTTTATTTATTTTCTGCAACATGGGCATCTGCCCTGGGGGAGCCCGGTCACTAATCACCATGTGTGGCAGGAAGAATTGGAAAACCTGTTGATCACCGGTTTTGATGAAAAGACAAAGGGAGAACTGGTGCAATTATTAAAACAGCCAGATGTACAACAGCGGATCTTATACCAGGTGCCGGATGAAGTGTTCATAAAGCTGATGGTGCAGATCAATGCAGGTATTGAAAAAGACATCACAAACCTCATTAACGATATCAAACACCTGGTAACCGATGCGGAGGAAAGAAAAACGGTGCTGATCTTGTTCCGCCAAAGTGTAATTACATTTATTTATGAAGTGAGCTCGCATCAATTTGCAGGACATGTGTATGCGCATTTTGTACATCAGTTGTCGGCCCAGGGTAATCTGAGGCATATTCAGATCAGAAAAGGAAAGCTTCGTAATACGGTATTAAAAAAGGCAATACCAGCAATGCGATGGAGAACAACTACAGATGACCGAAACGCTGAATACGAACACAAAGCGCTGTCTTATGAAACGAATAAAAACAAGATAAAACAAGAAGGCATCTATATACAAAATGCCGGACTTATTATAATAGCTCCCTTTTTACCGGTCTTTTTCAAAAAGCTGGGGTTATATGATGGCGTTGTTATCACCGATAAAAGCCGCGCCGTTTACGTGCTGCAATATATAGCCTCGGGAAGGATATGGGTCGCTGAGTTTGAATTGGGGCTGGCGAAGATCTTGTGTGGCATGGAATCAGATACACCGGTAGAGACTTATTTTCAATTGACCCATGAGGAGAAAACTGCCATCAATGATCTGTTACTTTCCACTATAGAATACTGGAGCATTTTAAAAGATACTTCACCAGATGGTTTGCAGCATACATTTCTACAACGGGCTGGTAAACTTCAGTTCATTAATAACGAATGGAAATTACAGATAGAACCCAAGGCCTGTGATGTATTGTTACAGCATTTCCCCTGGAACGTTAATATGATAAAGCTACCCTGGATGCCATTTATGTTGAAAATGGATGGCGTATACAAAGAATACCATAAGCAAGATATGTCGTTTTGATATACAGGATCTCTTATATGTGAATAAATAATTTTCCCATCTCACCAGTAGAATTATTGGCTCGTACTTGCTAAACAAGATAAATTAGTATGACTATTTTATCCGCGGGTTAATATCCGTAGACCTACCGTATTATTTTCATTTTGCCCAATTTGGTGTACCTCCTGTTTAAATAAGCTGCCTGAGCAACAAAGGCGGCAAGGATTTTTTTTGTTTTTACTGTGTGCTGCATTCAAGCGAGATGCATACGGTAGGCTGGTGTATTCACAATTCACGAAAACCAAACCTCATAACTATGAAACAGATCATTTACACTTTCATTTTTACCTGTCTTGTTCAAACTATAAGGGCGCAAACGCCACCGGCCACCTGGCAGGAACATTGGTTTGAACACAACCAATTGCTTAATCGTAAATTCTACGACAATGATGTGGCGGTTTATTACGATAACGACGTGAGCAGTTCCGTTACCTGGCCCTATACATATATGGGCGATGTGTGGCGGTATGTAAAAAATGTATACGGCTCATTCGGTAGCGATCCACACCTGTTTGCTATTTATCACACCAATAAATACAGTGGCGGTCATCCATCCACGTATTTCGATGCCAGTCATGACAACCGCAATGTGATCGATGTGGGCCCTGGCCCCTGGACAAGCGGTGGTACTGGTGGCGATCTTGATATCTCAACGCATGAAGTAGCGCATATTGTAGAAGGCGCCAGTAAGGGTGTGAAGGGATCACCTGCTTTTCCCATTTGGGGTGATAGCAAATGGGCGGAGATCTTTATTTATGATGTATACCTGGGTTTAGGAAAAAGCACTGAAGCTACCCGCTGGTATAATCAGATGCAGAACTCAACCGATAATTTCCCGGTAACCGGCACGCACTGGTTCCGCGATTGGTTCTATCCCATTTATCATAATTACGGTGGCACCCAGGTACTGAACCGATTCTTTACGCTGCTGGCGCAATATTTCCCCAAGAGTGGAAATAGTTATTCCCGTGATATGAACTGGGGCGAGTTCATTCATTTCTGGAGCGGGGCTGCCGGCGTAAGTCTTAAACCATTAGCTACAGCTGCTTTCGGTTGGACAACTACTTTTGAAACCCAGTTCAATCAGGCGCGTAATGATTTTCCTTTTGCGTATGGGACCGGAGTGGTGAGTGTGTACAAGCATTGTAATTATGGCGGCTACGTAACCACACTGGGCGTTGGCAATTATACCTTAAGTCAGCTACAGAATATGGGCGTATTGAATGATGATATCTCCTCGGTAAAAGTGAACAGCGGTTACCAGCTGCAGCTGTTTCAGAATGATAATTTCACGGGCACCTCCGTTACGCTTACGGCTGATGCCAGTTGCCTGGTGCCAAATAATTTCAACGATGTAACGTCGTCCCTGAAGGTAACTGCTACCAGTGTGGCTGCCGCAAGAGAAACAACTACGTTGCCGACTGATAGCCGGTTGGCCATTTATCCCAATCCTGTTGTAAATGAATTGCGATTCAATACCACGCAATCCATTACGGGAGCTACCCTTCGAATACTGGATGTGATGGGCAGGGAAGTGTTGAGTGGTCGCCTGGTCACTAACCACATCGATGTGTCGAAGCTTGCTGCCGGTGCGTATACGCTGGTCATCATTAATAAGGGAAATACGATTAGTCAAAAGTTCGTAAAAAGCCATTAAACCATGAAACAGTTTCTTGTCATATGCATTTTAATATGCCTTATACAAAACACCTTCGCTCAATCGGGCATCTATGGTGGCGGCCCGGTTTATAAAAACCGCAGTTATTCCATCAGCGAATTAAAAGGGTCTGGTTACACATGCGTAGTAGTATGGACCATTCACATTGATGCCAGCGGCAACCTGAATTTTAATGCCGAGTTCCCGCTGGTGCAAAACGGCTCTTATATTGGCGGTTCCACCTATCCCAATTTTGCCAGTGATATAGCTTCGCTAAAAACGGCGCCTACTACTATTAACCGGGTTGAGTTTTGTTTGAGCGCCTGGGGAAGCAGCACCTTTGCCAATATCAGGGACCTGATCAATGCACAGGGCACAGGTTCTACCAGTATACTGTATCGAAATTTTCAAGCGATCAGAAATGCCTTTCCAACAGTAGATGCTATAGGGTTTGATGATGAAAGCACCTATGATGTTAGTTCGGCTACTGCTTTTGCCGTTATGTTAGGTGGATTGGGATTCAAGGTATCGCTGGTGCCTTATACGGCTGCGTCCTTCTGGACAGGCGTTGCCACCAATACCAATAATCAACGACCCGGTACGGTTGACCGGGTAGATCTGCAGTGTTATTCCGGTGGTGCGGGTAACAATCCCTGTAACTGGAATTTTGGAAGTATTCCAGTATATGCTGGTCTGTGGGATGCGGAAAAAACAACCAGTCAGGTACAAAGTCAGTTAACAACCTGGAAGAATAGCTGCAATATAAAAGGAGGTTTTATGTGGTTGTATGATGATTTTGATAATACTACCGGTACGGAGGCATATGCAGCAGCCATTAACAATGCATTTAGCGGCGGGGGAAGCACAACCGTGGCCACTTTTTATAAGGATTGCAATTATGGGGGAAATGCGGTTGGTTTAGCCGCCGGCAGCTACACCTTAAGTAGCCTGCAAGCCAAGGGTATTGTAAACGATGATATTTCTTCCCTGCAAGTGCAGAGTGGTTATCGGGTCACCCTGTACTGGGATGATAATTATGGTGGTGCTACCCTGGTTAAAACCGCCAGTGATGCTTGTTTGGTGGACGACGGCTGGAACGATAAGGTCTCCTCTTTAGTAATAGCCGCAACGGCTGCAGCAACCGCGCGAACATCAATTACGGCTGCAACCGCAACTACCACCAATCTGCCTGGCCAGCAAGAGCTGAAACTGATTAATGCCCCTAATTTGGCCGGCATTCCTGTTCGCATATACGATATCACGGGCCGGCAGGTACTCCTGGTGCGGCCAATATCGAACCGGATCAACATTGCCTTGCTATCGCCGGGTGTGTATGTGCTGGTATATACCGTTCAGGGAGTTCAAAAGACACAACGGTTTATAAAATAAACCCATAACGCTGAAGCAGGAGGTGAAAGGTAGATGCAGGGGGATCCAAATTTTCGGGATCTTCTTACTTCCTACCTCTTACCTCTTGCTTTATGTATTTTATCCACCAATACAATTTTTTATTTATCTTGTCTATGTATTACCAGGTGGATATCATACATTACAATCATGGCGCCAATATCAAAAGGAAAATTCAACAACCGGCAGTGGCTTTTGATCCTGATCCTGTTTGCGATGATGTCGGTTATTTCGTTCTACATTTTTCAACATGCTTTTGCGTACCGGTATGTGCAGGTAGATGTATTGGTGGCCGCCACCAGCCTCACCCTTTTCTTCTTTTTTATATTACTGGTAACTATGCAGGGCTTTAAGGCCGTGGATATTTACGAAGAGCAGCTTACTGTAAAATGGCGTTTTGCTTCCCGCACAGTTGATAAGACCGAGATCACTGCTTATGGCATTACTACCCGCAAGCAGATCAATTATATCATAATAAAAACTACGGGTGATGATGTCGTATTACCTGAACTCCTGCTCAATAATCATGAGGAGCTGATCCATCAGTTACAGCGCTGGAAAGTAAAACAAAAGTTTGAACTGCCTATTACTCGGGATGCACGCTTCGAGAACCGCGGTACCGGGGTTATCCTGATGATCGTGGGGGCGTTCCTGTTCGGATTCACCATCAAGTCAGTTATTTCGCCAGAGTTTTCAGTTGACGGAAGCAAACTGATAACCTTAAGCGGCCAGCTCAGCATGGCGCCTGAGATCAAAATGCCCTCCAATAAAAATGCATATGGCTCCATTCAATTATACCTGATCGAATACCCGGGCATCAACTTTAACATCGATGCAGTAGGGTTTAATTCCATAAGCGCCAGACAACTACAGGGCGCCAGCCGGGGAACACCGGTAGAACTGTCTATTCTGAAGCATGAGTATGCCATTAAGATCAAGAAAACAGAAGCCCCGGGCTATTTTGAAACGCATTACCAGTGGGCAACCATATACACTTACAGCCTTACATTAAATGGCGACCCAATATTAACGGTAGATACCTACAATGAAAGCAAACACTCGCTGGACAACAGCAACAAAAAATGGAGTGTACTGATTGCCATTATAGCCATTTCCATGTTTATATATGGATTTATTTTATACCGGCAACGGCACCGGGTGCCTCTTACCTCTGCCGGTGTAAAACCAGTGACGAAACAGATCCCCGAAAAGGCATAAGATGCGCCAATACTGAACAGCCGTTGTATCGAAACCGGACAGGTTTTAATTGCCCGTACATGTAATAAATTGATATGCATATGCCCGCCATTCCGGCATTTTATTGGTGCTGCGGAATGTATAAATCACGGCTATGCTATTTAATTATATAAAGACTGCCTGTAGGCATTTATGGAAAAACAGAACTTTTTCTGCTATTAACATCGCCGGTCTTTCTATAAGCATTGCATGTGCCCTGTTCATATTGCTGCATATAAAAAATGAGCTCAGTTATGATAAGGGGTATTCCAAATCTGACCGAATATTCAGGATCACTTTAGAAAACACTGGTGAAGGGGAGCGGCACTGGGCGCCCATTTCATTTCCGGCTGGTGTGGAAATGAAACAATATTTTCCGCAGATAGAAAAGGTGGCGCGGTTTTACCGGCCTTATCCTTATCAGGTGTTTAGTTATTCGTCGGCGAAGGGGGCTGTAAACAGGTTTGAAGAAAAAGCCGGATTCTTTGCAGATGCGTCTGCCATCGAACTCTTCGATCTTACATTAATAAAAGGGAATGCGCAAACGGCGCTGTCTGAAACCAACAGCATTATTATTTCAGAGAAGCTGGCGAAAAAATATTTTGGTAATGAGGAGCCATTGGGGAAGATCATTCAGGAAGACCTGAATAAAGTACCCTTGAAAGTGACCGGTGTTATTAAGTCTTTTCCTTTTCCTACGCATTTGCAGTTTGATTACCTGCTTTCCATGCCTACCATTCACCGGTATATCGATGATCGATCGTTGGAAAACAAGACCTGGTCGGCTTTTTATACTTATGTACTGCTCAATGGAAAAAGTTCAAAAACTATCATTGAATCCAGGATGCCTGAATTTATACTGGGCTATTACAGATCAACAGGTGAAACCCCGCGCGCGATCCTTGGCTCCCGTAAACTGCATTTACAGCCTGTTAGCGCTATTCATCTGCATTCAAAACTGGAGAAGGAAATGTATGCGAACAGTGACATCAGGTATGTATATATTTTCTCAGTAGTGGCCATATTTATTCTACTGGTTGCAGCCGTTAATTTTATTAATATCTCAACTGCCCTGGCGTTTAACCGCATGAAGGAAATAGGCATGCGTAAAGTGGCCGGTGCTACCAAACAACAACTGATCAGACAGTTCTTAGGCGAATCGTTCTTAACAACAATGCTCTCAACGGTGGTGGCCTTGTGTCTTGTTAAAACGGCAATGCCTTTGTATGCCTGGCTTACATCCAGGGACATGCAGTTCAATGAACTGCTCACCTGGTCTAATTTGACTGTGCTGGTATTGCTTATACTATGTTGCAGTCTTTTGGCCGGGGTTTATCCTGCCTGGTTTGTTGCGAGATTTAACCCCATTAATGCGTTGAAAGGAAAAAAGAACAACCGCTTCTCTTTAAATTTTGTTCGGAAGGGATTGATCGTTTTTCAGTTTGCCGTTTCTGTATTTATGATCTTTAGCACCATCATCGTTTACAAACAATTGCAGTTCTTTCATAATAAAGACATGGGGTTCGATAAAGAACAGGTAGTGGCCGTTACCATGTATGGTCCTATGTGGCGACATTTCGGCGCACTGATCAATGATATAAAAAAGAACCCGGCTATCAGTCATTATTCTGTTGTGTCTACCTTACCAGGTGACCGGTTCAGTATGCAGCCATTTTATCCGGTTACCGCAAACAAAGATGATGACCAGCCTTCCTGTAGAATTATGCAGGCAGATGAGCGGTTATTGCCTACTTTACAAATCGGGTTAAAAGACGGCCGCAATTTCTTTAACCAGTTTCCTGAGATAAAGCATTCGGAGTTTATTATCAATGAAGCTGCTGCAAAAGCCTTCAGGTTGAAGAATGCTGTTGGGGAAAAATTTATATTGGACAGGGATACCGGGGAAGTGGTGGGTATTATTAAAGATTTCAATTTTGCGTCCCTGCATTCGGCGATTGAGCCACTTGTAATAAAGTATGATCCATTCCAGGCTAATTATTTGCTTGTAAAAGTGCAACCCCATGAAATGCAAGCTACCCTGAAATTCCTGGAAGCTGACATCAAATCGCTTTTGCCTGAAAGCAATTTCACTTATACGTTTATTGATGAAAAGATGAACCGGTTGTATGAGGCTGAAAATCAGCTGAGCCGGGTGTTTAAGGTGTTTGCGGCGTTTGTTATTTTCATAGCCTGTCTTGGTTTATTTGGCCTTTCTGCCTACAGCACTCAATTACGTACCCGCGAAGTAGGGATTCGAAAAGTGCTTGGCGCTTCTGTATCGAACCTGACAATATTGCTCTTAAAAGATTTTATACTGCTGGTGTTGGGCGGCATGGTGATTGCCTGGCCTTTTGGTTGGTGGGCCATGAACCAGTGGCTCGATGGGTTTGCCTATCGCATTCACATCGATGGCTGGGTATTTACCCTTTCGGGTGTGTTGTCGGTAACAGGTGCATTGGCAACCGTTAGTTACCAGGCAATCAAAGCGGCTTTATTAAATCCGGCACTAAGTATTAAAGCTGAATGAGATTTTATTGTTTTTAATTAACCTCTTGGCATCAGATGTTCAGGCAATGGAATCTCATGGCTTAGTGAATCCGGAATGGGATCACGGCGGCTGGTTTCAATGGGAATAATGCCCGACCAGATTGGCAATGGTTTATCTTCTTCCTCATCATTTGGCATTCCACTGCGTGTTTTGGCAGAAGCTTCATCAATGTCGAACGCCAAAACCGTTGTTTTACGCACCTCATTTTCCTTCATTGGTCTAAGATAATCCCAACTGTTGGGCACAATTTTATTGGTGAGCCATTCCAGGACATTCCATTTCATGGAAGGCTCTTCCATTTTTTCACCCTGGGAAAACAGGACTACCGAACGGTAATTCACTGAATGGGAGAACGCTGATTTCGCTACTACCAATGCATCGATCAGGGTTACCGAAATACAAACCGGTACCCCTTTTTCCAGTTCCCAAATAAAATGGCTGCCTACAGATCCATGGATGTACAATTTATTTTCGCGTCGCACAAAAGCGGTGGGAATGCTGAATGGTTTGTTTTCAAATACATAACTTATTGTGCAGAAAAGCGCTTCGTCTAAAATGGAGTAGATCGTTTCTTTGTCGTAAGAAGCCCGTTTAGCAGAACGGCTAGGAATAAGATGTGACTGTGGAGCCATGTTTGGTTGAGTTTTTTACAAAATTGTACCTTTATTGGATGGGTGTAATCATCCGGTTTATTTAAAGTCAGTAGTCCACTTTTATATGCAGGCACTTTCAACCCTTATTTCGATCCAAAAAGACAGCGCGCAACCTGTGTACCTTCAGATTGCCAATCAGTTAATGATCTTTATTAAAGATGGTAATTTACAGGCCGGCCACCGCCTGCCCAGTACCCGGCAAATGGCTGACTGGTTACAGGTGCACCGAAAAACGGTGATCCAGGCTTATGATGAATTACTGGCGCAAGGCTGGCTCGAAAGCCGTACCGGAAGCGGCACCTATGTTGCCAAGCATTTACCGGAAATACATCCACGTAGTTTATTGAACGGTTCTACCAAAAGTTTTAACCCGGCGCATACCGCAGGCTTTGAATTTGAAGTCAAGCCCCACCTGGATAGACCAATCGTTTGGTCAAAACATAAATTTCACCTCGACGATGGTTTTCCCGATTCCCGGCTGGCGCCGCTGGAGGAACTGGCGCGGGCATACAGAAGTCAATTGCTTACGGGTAATCCCTATGTGCGGTTAGGATATGGCGATACCATGGGGGCGTTATGGCTGCGGCAGGTGCTGGCAGATTATTTAAACGATACCCGTGGATTAAAGATCACGCCTGAAAACGTGTTGATCACCCGGGGAACGGTAATGGGACTGTATCTTTCCTGTACAGCCTTTTTGAAACCAGGAGATAATGTGGTAGTAGGGGAGCTGAACTACAACGGCGCCAACATGAATTTTTTACAAAGCGGCGCGAACCTGTTAAAAATACCGGTTGATGAAAATGGTATTGTGGTAGACGCGCTGGCAGCCATTTGCCGCAAACAAAAAGTGCGCATGGTGTACATTACTTCACATCATTTTTACCCAACCACCAGCGCCTTACGGGCCGACCGGCGTATTGAACTACTTCGGCTGGCAGAGCAATATGGTTTTATCATTTTTGAAGATGACTATGATTACGATTTTCATTACCTGAGCAAACCACTGTTGCCTTTAGCCAGTGCCGATAAGGCCGGCATGGTGATCTATTGCGGTTCTTTTACAAAAACAATTTCCCCGGCATTCCGGGTAGGATATGTGGTAGCCTCAGAAAATGTGATCCGCCATCTGGCTATGTTGCGGCGCATTGTAGACCGGCAGGGCGATATTCTGCTGGAGAATGCCATTGCCGAGTTGTTGCAGAATGGTATTATACAAAGATACCTGCGCAAATCGGTGCGTACTTACCGCCAACGGCGTGATGTGTTTTGTGAGTTGTTGAAGACGCACCTGAGTGATCATATACAATTTCAGGTGCCGGTGGGCGGGATGGCCGTTTGGACGCATTTCGACCCGGCCATTAATTTAAACGTCCTTACCCAGAAGGCGCTGCAATATGAATTGTATTTTTCTACAGGGTTTAGAAATGAAGAGGGGAAGGCCGTGTTAAATGCCACCCGCTTGGGTTTTGCTTCTTCTACTCCGGAAGAACTGGAATGTTGTGTTGAGATTCTACGGAAAATATTAAAGGCTTAAAAAAGCAAGTGGGTCCCTGATCGTCGGGACCCACTTGCTTTTTGTTTGCACGCGCCTGCCAGGCAGCTGGCGGAGAAGGTGGGCAGCGTTATTCTCCCCAGGGTGATTTATGTTCTTCTTTAAATTTATTTAAAACCCGGGTTATTTCCGTGGTATCCATTTTTTGCCAGGCATTAAAATAGGGAGCTACGATCGTATTGGTATTTGTTTGCGGATGTTTTTCCTGTAAATAAGAATAGGCTTCCCTGAAATACTCAGATAAAGAATCTTCGGCCAGGTTCTCTTTACCCCAGGACCTTACACTGGTATTATCCATGCCTATCATTAACCAATAGAGGTACGCGTTGTAATTGCTGGTTGCCTTTTGGGAGTAAATGAAACTGTTGGGATTGGCTTTTATAAAATTTTCCCACCACACGGTGCGGTCGGCGAAAACAGTTGGTTTAATAGTAAGACCTGCATCTTCCTGAAATCCTTCTTTCTGTTCAATTGCCTCTTGAATAAGGTATTGCTTCATGGGAGCGGAAACATAAGCTGTAAACTGTTCAGCCAGAAAATGCTGGCTCTGTTCAATAAATACTTCACCTTCTTCTGAACCCAGCTCAAAGCCATTTCTATCCAGGCGATTTTTTACAGCTTTTTGTCTTTTCGACAGCGGCTTCATTTTTCCATTCTCATCGCCCCAGAGAAACTCTTCATATTTGATTGAATCTTCGGCCATATGCTCATTTAAATAAGCGCAAATAAGAGAATGGAACTGGTTATAGATATAAAAAGCCGTATCGCATGCTGCGGCAGGCTGTTTTTTAAACAACAGTTTAAAGGTGTCTATTGCCAGATGGCACGCTTCGGCTGATTGGGTATCGAGTCCGGCCATATAGCGGTCGAATTGTAACAGAACAGGATTGCCATATTGAAACAGGGGGGCATTGTTTCGGGCGTGTACGGGCTTTGGGGCTTTTTGAGTGGGCGCTTTTTTTTCTGTTTGACCACAACCAAAGCAAAGCACTGCTAAAAGCAGCATGTGGGGCATTTTCTTCATGGAGAAGGGGTATAATTTGTCGTGAAGATAATATTGGACGATGAGATGAAAAATAGGAGCCCTATCTTTTTAAAAAGATAAAGATGGCGCCGATCAGTGTCAAAACGATCACTATCTGGCGGTACAGGTCATCTTTAATGCGGGCCACCAGTTTTATACCGCACCAAAAACCCAAGACCAGGAAAGGCACCAGCGCCAGATCGGTCAACAGCGAGGTGGTAGTAATATTATTCCAGTAAAATATTTGAAAAGGCAGTTTAAACCAGTTAATAATAAGAAAGATCCAGGCGCCGGTTCCGATAAAATCATTTTTAGGCAAACGCATAGCCAAAAAATAGATATTCGAAAATGCACCTGCCAGGTTGCCCAGCATAGTGGTAAAGCCGGAGACCAAACCCATACCAGATACAAATAATTTGTTGTTGGGCATTACCAGGGCTTTGCGGAATTCTATCACCAGCATGATCACCACAGTAAGCAAGATAATGGTGGCCATTACTTTTCTGAAAATAGCTTCGTTCAGGTCTTTCCCTACAAATACGCCCACCAAAATACCAATCATCATCCAGGGCATTAGTTTTATCACGTGTGGCCATTGTGCATGCCGGTGGTAATACTTTACGGCCATTACATCTGCCACACATAATAATGGCAATACAATACCCGTGGATGCCTTACCGCCGAATACAATGGTCATTATGGTAATATTCAGCATGTCGATACCCTTGAGGCCGGCCTTGGAAAGTCCGATTATAAAGGCCGACAATGCTATCAATAATAAACTGGTAGTAGAGTACGCTGCAAATATTCCCATGTGCGATGTATAAGTATAAAAAAACTCAAATATAACAATAGCGCCCCTTTTTATAAACATTCCACTACCCTCATAGTGATAAGGGGAAAGTATATTCATTGAGGAGCATGCATGCGAACATCTTTCCATTTTTTAAACCATAAATTTTATCACCATGAATTTGAAACTAACGATTGCCATGGCCTGCGCCGCCATTTGCCTTACCTATTGTAAAAAAGACAAATCCACACCTGAACCGGAAGTAGAAGCTGCCTGGTCGTCAAGTGCCCAATGGGGTACCTGGACTAACGGTGGTTATACGCTTTATAATAATATCTGGGGAAGTGGGGCCGGTTCACAAACTATTTGGGCAAACAGCTATAGCAATTGGGGCATATGGGCCAACCACCCCAATACCGGCGGGGTAAAAGCCTATCCCAACTGTACCCGTAATGTAAACCGGGTGCTCGGTTCCCTAAGCTCACTCACCAGCAGCATCGGTGTTACCTCACCGGCTGGCGGTGCCTGGAGTTCCTGTTACGATGTTTGGGACAATAACCACCAGCATGAGATTATGCTGTGGATGAATTACACCAGTAACAGCGATGGTTCCGGTAATATTAAACCTATTTCCGCTACATGGAACGCATCGGGCAATCCCGTGCCGGTGTTTACCAATCTTTCAGTAGGCGGTGCCACCTGGAATGTTTTCCGCGGCAGCAACGGTGCCAATAATGTGTACTCCTTCCTGCGTACTACAAAAACCAACAATACTACGGTAGATATCAGGGCCATTGCCAACTGGATCAGGAACCAGGGCTGGTTTGGAAATATCACTATTGGCGATGTACAATTCGGCTATGAGATCACTTCAAGTTATGGTACTAATGGTGCTGGTTTGCAGTGGACGACCAACAGTTACTCAGTAAGTTTTAATTAATGCTGCTTATATGATCAAGCTGTTCCGATTGGCTATCATCATTGTATTCTTGCCGGCATGCCACAAGGACACAAATGTGGTACGTACGGTAAAAGAGGAAATGCTTGCGGCGGTAAATGCCCTTCGACAAACGGGCTGTACCTGTGGCAATACCTTTATGCCGCCGGTAAAACCGTTGCAATGGAATGATACCCTGGCAAAGGCTGCTCAGGCGCATGCCCGCGATATGGACGCGAATAATTATTTCAGCCATATTTCACCAGGGGGTACCTCACCAATACAACGCACAATGGCCCTGGGTTATGCCGGCAATTATGTAACCGAGAATATTGCCCGTGGGTATGCTGAGCTGGGACCTGTGATGACAGCCTGGGAAATAAGCGAGGACCATTGTAAAGCCATGATGGATAGCTTGCAAACCGAACTGGGAGCAGGGAATATAAACACCTATTGGGTGCAGGAGTTTGGGAGCAGGAGGTAAGGGTGTTTAGTTGACCAGTTAACATGTTAACCGGGTTGATATGGTAGCAGGAGGTGGGAAGTTAACAGGTTGACAAGAAAGGCAGACCCTGCGAGTTTATAAGTGATGTAAGAGTTAAGAAGTAGGAAGTATCGAACCGAAGGCGAGAAGCAGCGTCTGATTATGCCGTTTCACGTTTGACGTTTCATCCACCAGCGGGCGGAAGGCTCAAATTGCGCGAGTCCAAAATTGCCGATTGCCCATTGCCGACTTGTCCTTGGCGTAGGCGGATCCACGAATAAAAGGGTGAGTCTCCATGTGAGCTCACCCTTTCTGTTTATTGTAATAATTTGAATTACAGATGTATAGGGTAGTAGCTGTTGATTGTTGACCAGTCACTAAAAAGAAATAGATCCGTACAGTAACTGCCGGATCTATTTCCTACACAAAAAACTACAGAGGATAAGAACGTTTTTTGTGTAGTTGATGTCAAAAAAATAATCCGGCCAGCAACGCTACGACCGGAGTTAGATGTATACTTGAAATACCAAATTACATCGGGAAGAATTGCGACACTTCCCCCCGACCGAACAGATACTAATATACGAAGAAGTTATACAAAGCGCTACCATACTGGCTTCGGGGAAGATTATTTTGATCAATGTCAATTGTTGATTGAATTCAAAAAATTCATTTCAATCATGACGGTGGTCATGGTTTTTTATGTGTAAAAAACATACCTTTCTGCATATCTTATCACTTCCTCCCAGATATCCTGCGAATTGCTTTGATCCACGTATAACTCCAAATTTATTCTATATGAGATTGCAAACGAAAAATGGATATCCAGAGGTAGTGTTGGCTTCAAAATGTGAGACAAGTTTTTTTTATAGTACAGCAGATTGGCTTAGACACGAGATTGGAATTTCGTTTTGCAATAAAGAGAAGCAAAATGAGATGATATACTGGGAATTTTGTTTTGGCGAAGGCATTGCGGTGTTGAAGTATGACCCATCACTGGGGATATCGCTTTGTCCGGCCGAGTTTGGAAAAGCAACAACAGAAGAAAGAGCAGCTTTCAAAATGTTGATGGATACAATGAAAAATTGCTAAGGCGCTTGTACGTATGAAGCCTGGCTTTCACAGCTAGTGTGACAATTTCTTCTTATTAATTTTACATAAAGGCGGGAGGAATTTCATTTTTAGAAAATTAGGCTGTTAAGAGTATTTGAAATAAACATTATATTTGTTAAGCTTTTTGTTTGGAAGCCGACTAACGCTAACGAATGAATCAGTAAATTTTCCTCTGAAACAACACATCTGAACTCTGATTTTGGCTGAAAACCAATCATTAATCAATGTCCTGGTTTTTAAAGCAGCTAGGCGCTGCTATTCTGAAATTCTCTGAAAACGCTCAATTCCGTTCTTGTTACACATTAGCCAATGTGCCTGATATTTAGCGCGCCATAACCATTCTAAAACTTACTATACAATGAAAAGATTGCTTGTTGTTAATAACAATAATGAAAGCCATAAAGTAATGGAAGCTATGCCTATATTCGACACCGGCACTGCCACCTACTCGCGTAAAGTACAATCCGACAGACTAACGACATTATTTAACCTTAATACCAATGTAAATAAGTATAAAAAGAAAGAAGTGATCTATGCAGAGGGCAATCATCCTGTACAGTTGTATTTTATCAAAAAGGGAATTGTAAAAACATATAAATGTAATTCGGAAGGAAAGGAACTCATAACGGGCATATATGGCGAAGGAGAATACCTTGGCTATGTAGCATTGCTTGAAGAAACAGTATATAAAGATATTGCAGTGGCCGTAGAGTATGCCGAACTGGCGGTTATCCCAAAAGATGAGTTTGAAGGAATGATGGAAACTGATTGGCAGGTAGCTCGCAAATTCATCAATCTGCTGGCCAAAGATATTGCGGAGAAAGAACAGTTGCTTTTGGGACTGGCTTATAACTCCCTTCGAAAAAAGGTAGCAGAAGCATTGATATTATTGAGCCGTAAATATAAAGATGCTATAAAGATCAGCCGTGATAACCTGGCCGCTATTGCCGGTACGGCTACTGAATCATTGATAAGGACCCTGGGGGAATTCCGGCAGGAAAAACTCATTGATATAAGCGAAGGGTACATTACCATCATCAATGAGGGCAAACTTAAAACAATGTTGAATTAAAATGCATGATGATTATAACGGGACCAAAAATGGAAGCGGCGTGACCGCGAGAGCAATCAGGGAGTGTATCATGGCTGATACACTCTCTTTTTTATAAACCCAGGTCTTTTGACTTTATAGTTATGATCTCGTATTTAACGCTGGTCCCCCGTTTGCTGTCGGGCATTTTAAGGGTTTCAGCAGATTTGGGTCTTATGCCGTAGAAGTCTTTCGTTTTTGTATCCCAGGTACCGCCATTGGCTTTTATGTAAGTCACTTTTACCCGTACCCGGTTAAGCATATAATCGGTAGGATTGATCACGGTTATCTTAAGGCCTGAAATGCCACCCAAATTCTTGTATTCGTAGTCGTTGCTTTCAACCTTTACGTACGTCATAATATTTTCACGCACCATCTTTTTTACTTTGGCGTCACTGGCGTCTGCGCCTTGCTTTCCTGTATTTATAATATTGATGGCATCAGAAGATTCCCCGCCTCTAACTACGGCGGCTAAAACACCCAGTACTATTACGAATGGAATAAGTATGATCCAGCGAAGGGATTTTTTAGAAGCAGTATTTGCCTCCTTGCCAGGGATATCAGGTTTTTTCATAAAGTCGGATTTTTCAGGATATGTGATGCTTACCAGGCACAAAAATAACCTTTTTTCTTGGAAAGGGAAATAGCACTATTTTATCGATCTCGTTAAAAAATAGGCAATTATCAGGTTTTTTATAAAATCCATTTACCTTCGAATAATCATTTATGATAACCCTGCGCACCTATACACCGCTAACCTTGTCGCCAATTGTAAAGTCAATGTGGCAACTTAAAGTATATGGGGAGGGTGAAACAGTGTACCGGGAGGATATTTTGCCTGATGGCCATCACGAGATCATCTTTCATTTTACAGGTAATATTGCAAAAAGAACAACAGAACAGGCAACCTGGGTGAATGAACCAGACGCGTTTTTTGCCGGACAAACCTTGCATAGTTACTCACTTGAACTGGAAAACAATGCGTTGTTGTACGGGATCCGGTTTCATCCGCATACCTTGAACTTGCTGTTTGGTTTTCCAGCCCATCTGGCAACAAACAACCTGCTCCCCATTTACGACATTCCGGCTGCAAATATTTTAAAAGATTGTATCACCCCCACTTTTGAGGAAACTTGTAGTAATCTGGAAAAGGAATTGATGCAATTGTGTAAAGGAGTTGACCTATCGGCAAATAAATTCCAATATATTAATTATGCAGTGCATGAAATAATAAAGCATAAAGGGGACGTTTCCATAAGTCATTTATTAAAAGGGACTGGCGTATCGCAAAGGCATTTTGACACCTTGTTCAATCAATCGGTAGGTATTAACCCCAAGCCTTTTTGCAATATTATAAAGCTCAATCATTTTATCAATTATAAAAATACATATCCCCAGAAAAGGCTTATCGAATGCTGTTATGAATCGAATTTCTTCGATCAATCGCATTTAATAAAATTGTTCAAATCAGTTACCCGCCAATCTCCAAAGGAATATTTCCGGAATTATAATCACATTAATGATTATTTCTCAGCATTATAGCCAGTTCATTTTTTTACATTTTTTTGCCGCCGGTCGGTAATAGTTTTGGAAAAAAATAAACATGAAGGGCTATATTATTGTAGTGTTGCTTTTCTTGTGCTGTACCGTATATGCGCAGGACAGCCAGGTGGCTCATTTCTCGTTTTGGAAGCCAAAAGCCGGACAGCAAAAGAATTTTGAAAATGGATACAAACAGCATCTGAACTGGCATAAAACAAACGGCGACCAATGGACCTGGTATGGCTGGTATATTATATCAGGGCCAAGAGACGGGTTGTTTGTGGACGCTACCTTCAATCATAAATGGGGTGATTTTGATAAACCGGTAAAACCGGCAGAAGATGGGGCCGATAATCAGTTACACACACATCCATTTGGCGATTTTATTGCTGGGAGCAAATGGGTCTATTTACCCAATCTGAGCATTTCAGACAGTAGCAGTCTGCATTCGAAATTCCTTCGCCTGGTAACGATCGGGGTGACAGATATGCCAACAGGTAAAAAAGTAATTGAAAAGCTAAAAACTATTTATCAGACTACTGGCATAACCACATTCCTAACCTTCAAAGCAGTTGATGGTAGTGATCTTAACCAGTTGTTCCTTTTGATTGGGTTAAATAATTTTCAGGAATATGGCAGGGTTGAAAATTTGCAGGAAGAGCTTTCGGGCATAGAGGGGAGCCTGAAGATAAAAGTGATAACAGCAATAACCTCAGAAACGCTGATCTACAGGGCCGACATGAGTTTATTTCCGGGTCAGCGATGAATGATCTCACACAAATATAATTCCCATAATAAAAAGATAATACTGGAGCTGTTACTTTGAGATTTTATACAGTATTTCGCATTCAATGCACCAGTAATAATTATGAGATTGGTACGCGGTATCTTGGGAATTTGTTTTTGTTTGGCGATCATGCAGGGGTTGATAAACCCCGCTGCCCACGATAAAGGGGTAGGACCGGCCGTGGCTTACTTCAAAGAACAAGCCCGTTTGTTTGGTATTGCTACTACTCAATTGCAATTGGCCATTGCTGACATCAATGCCAACGATTCCCTGTCTGTAATAAAAGCCCGCAAGGCACTTGTTCAAAGCAGGCTCCAATATAAACGGATAGAATTTTTCCTGGAATATTTCTTTACCACTTCAGCAATGATATACAACAGGGCTCCGAAATACGAGATAGAGGAACCCTATATGGAGTACCAGGAGCCGGTTGGCTTGCAGGTGATAGAAAATTTGTTGTTTGAGGATAATGTGGCCCAAAAGAGAACGGAACTTTTGCAACAGATCGATGCTGTTCAGTCCTCTGCAACAGACCTCCCGGCCTTGTTATATGGTTTCCAGGGTACCGACCGGCAATTGCTGGAAAGTATACGGTTGGAGTTGATCCGGGTGATCACTTTGCATCTCAGTGGATATGATGCTCCTTTTTTGAAATCAGGTATTGCAGAAGTCGGCAATGGAGGCAATACAGAAAACAATTAGTCCTTTTTTAAGTAGTAATATCACGGCAGATAGTGTTTCAACATACCTGTCGGGCTGTATCAGTTACCTGCAACAACACCCTGATTTTGACTCCTTCAACCGCCTGCACTTTTTGACACAATTGGCATTGCCCTTGCAACGGCACTTCGGCAAACTGGTCACCGATCTGCAGCTGGACCTGAATACAACAGATGGCGTACTCAATTATAAAGCGGCCGATATTTTTAGCCCCGATGCATTAAATCTTCAAGCCTTCCCCGGTGGGAAAAACTATTCCAATACAGCCCTGGTGCAATTGGGCAAACAGTTATTTTTTGAGCCTGGCCTCTCAGGCAACAATAAAGTAAGTTGTGTTACCTGTCACGATCCCGCCAAACATTTTACGGATGGGTTGCCAAAGAGTTTGACCATTGACGGGCATTCGCATGTGGCACGCAATGCTGCTTCCCTGTTGTATGCAGGTTACCAGTATGGCCAGTTTTGGGATGGCAGAGCCAAAAGCGTGGAAGAACAGGTGAAGACCGTGCTGAACAATGAGCAGGAAATGAATGGGGGAGAAATAGTAATATCCGCCCTGCTGGCACGTAAAACATACTATAAGATTGTGCTCGATTCCATATTTCCCGCGTCAATTGACAGTATAAACATAACGGAGAAAGTGGCAATGGCACTGGCTGCTTATGTACGCACCCTGAATTTTCGGAATGGCCGTTTCGACCAATACCTGCAGGGAAATGCAACGGTATTGACCACCCACGAGATCGATGGTTTTAATTTATTTATGGGCAAAGCACAATGCGGAACCTGTCATTTTGCGCCGCTTTTTAATGGATTAACCCCTCCGCTGTATAATCTGTCAGAATTAGAGGTGTTGGGAACTACCAGCACCGACAATCTGTTAAAGCCCGAACTGGATAGTGATGCGGGCCGCATTAGGATCTTTCCCATATCTTATTACGACAAAGCATTTAAGACCCCAACGGTTCGCAACACATCTGCTACCGGGCCGTATATGCATAACGGTGCATTTAAAACGCTGGAAGCGGTGATCGAATTCTACAATAAAGGGGGCGCCGTTGGTATGGGATTGTCATTGCCAAATCAAACTTTATCTGCCCGGCCATTGAATCTTTCCAAAGAAGAAGTAAGTGATATTATCAGCTTTCTGCATACGTTGGAAGATAAAATCCCCAATCAGGGACCGGTGACTTTTAGCACAAAATAATAAATGGGTGTTGAGCGTTTGGGGGCAGTAAATCTTAAACCCTAACCACCAGATGTTTGTATTAAAAGGCACGACGGAAATAATTGAAAATGTAAAAGATGGAGAGATCATTCAAAATGGTTGCCCACAATGCCGTAAAGACTTATTATTAAAGCAGTTTAGAGTTTGGAATACAATTTTTCTGATCCCATATCTGCCTAGCGGGGACACCAGAACTGTGTATGAATGTGTAGGTTGTTATGAAACTTTTGACCCCGTTTATAGGAACACCTATATAAACAGAGGGAAATATCTAAATCCTACGCGAAAAGAGATCAAAGAGTTGACGGAAACATTCTCATTGACTTTTATAGCTTCCATCTTAACTTGTGACAATAGACCAATGGAAAGTGTTTTGGCTCTTTTGAAAGAATTTGCAATAAAGTACAATATTGATGAAGAGACCCATGAAGAAAAGTTTGGTGCCGATTTCCTCTCTCAGCGAGAGCTAACTAAAACAGTTTTTGAATTGTATGACCTGTTTAGAGATTGTTTTTCCGAAGAATTAATAAATATAGTACTAGCTCAAAATGTAGAATACAGTAATCTTATTGACCTGTCAGAAAAAGAAACTAAAGTTTTATATACATTCAGCAGACATTGGGGACTGACAAAAAGCGAATTCGAAGAACTACGCAAAAAATAAAACTGCAGCTTATAGTAAAGATGTCCCTGGGATAATTATGGAAAATCCCGGGACGCAGCATCTTATAAAGTATTATGGGAATAAAACTAATATCAACTTTATTTATAGCAACCTTTTTGAATGGAATGGATCTGACACATAGCCCCGCTGGAAAAACTTACAAAGCGCTCCTGGCTGCAGGTTGCAAAGAATTCGACGACGGTGGTTGTACGCTTTTTGAATATCGATTGTTATGCTTTAAAAAAGATTCTGTTGATGTTTCTTTACAAGTAATTGCCAATTGTTTACCAGAAGAAAGGGAAATATATTATAATCGTCTCTACGACACCAAGACCTATAAGTGGAAGATCAATAATAATATCATTACCATTGAAGGGCTGGGCGATTATGGCAAATTGAAATTCCGGGATTCAATGCTCATTGGGGAAGAGATCAGAACAAGAGAAAAAATTGAATTTAACGAAGCGCATAAATAGGAACTGCTGGCTTACCTCGTGAAAACACACATGGAAGTACTTTTAATTTCAGTTCAATGCTTTAAGTTGCCGGGCAGGTCCGGTTTACCGCCAAATAAAAAAAGGCTGTCCCCATGATTGAATCGGGACAGCTTTTTTATTAATGGAGTCAGGTGATCATCAAACGATTCTTAGTCACTTCGTTTACTTCTACCTCGCTGTATACTTAAAGTTGTGAATAATAACTTCCACCTCCTTACCATCAGAAGGTGCATTGCCATCATACAGCCATAAATTCATATGAATGGGCATGCTTAAAGTACTGATACTTGATGTAGGTGAACTACAGGTAGCACTGGCAAACAGGTTGGTATCATCATTATAAAAACCGCCCACGCTTTTAAATACTACTGAATTAGGACTGCGTGTAAAGCGATGTGTAGTGTAGGTACCGTTTAATGAGAATTCTTTCGAGTACTCCCATGGGCCCTGACCATTGGCCGCAGGCCATACGGTGTAGTTTAAGTTTGGCCAGGCAGCGTTGCCCCACCGGGCAAACTCAATATCCATTTCATCGTACTGATCATTGCCGGAGTAGTTGAATAAACCCAGTACAATATTTTTGTCGAACGAGCCAATGGCGCCTTCTACCTGCCATTGATAAGTGCCGTAGCCAAAGTTTTGTGTGCTATAGATCTCAGCACAGTTCCATTTGCCAGTAGTGGCGTTCTTAGTGATCTTTAAGTGTAACCATCCGTTGGCATCAACCCAGGCATTACTGCCATTGAAAACGTTGGGGCCGGGGCCACCTGTGGCGGTGCCGGTGTTTCTGATTGTCCACGTATATCCGCTAAACTGAACGGTGGTAGAAGCACGTGCCTGAGAGGCTGCTTCGCTGGGTGAAGTGGGGGAAGGCGCTTCGTCGGTTGCTGAATTTTTTTGGCAACCTGCCACAAGCACTACAACCGCCATTGCATACACGAAATTTTTCATTAGGTAAAGTTTAAATTATAAAAAAGGATAACTGATCGTACGCTCTTTTCCGGCCAAAATGATGCCAGTGTAAGTAATAACAGCTGCTAATATTTTTCAGCAGCTATAAACAATGGGGGATAAAATAAAGTATAAAATCCATACTTACGGCCTGGCGGCAGACAGAAAACGAATATCTGTACTTAGCTATTGAATTAAAGCAATTGATGTACATTAACAAAAGCAAATCAAAAGCCGAACGAGACCCAGGCAAGAGCCTGGTCAGACATAGTGTAGATTCTAGTGATATAGGGCATATATGTACTACATTTCCCACGGAACTGCAAACAAAACGGCAGCAGAATGACACCCGCAGTGGCATTTCAGTGGCATTCCAGTGGCAGTTCAGTGGCACTCTTAGGCGGGAAATGGCCTGTTGGACTACATCTGGTAAGAATCTGACTGGGGTTTTGAGCGAATTTGGCTGGGACTAACTACGATTGTGGTATCGGTTGGTATAGATTTACACCGTTATCGGTAGTGTCTATGCGATAATATGTATTTAAATGTCCTGGTTGTAAAAGTTGGGTAGTGTGTTGCTGGAAGTGAGATGATGGCTGCAGTTGCCTTTAATAGCGTTACAGGTGGATTGTACAGGACTGACTGCTTCTCCTAAACGAACCCGGTTTGCCAGTGCCGGTAAAGGGGGAAATTTTATAAATTGGGCTGCCGTTATGAGCGGAGCGTTCAATGAATATTGCCGCAGCCAGCCCTGAACGTTAAATGCTATTTTAATACGACCATACTTATGACAATTAAACTACACACAGGCAATCAAATTATTGACAAAATAGACGAGTTTATTAAATTAGGAGGCTGTATTCAGTTTAAGGTTTTTGACGTTGAAAATATAGACAATTCCTATCAAACACATTTAGAAATTGCTAAAAAAACACTGATCGAAATTTCCAGTGATTGGGAAGATCATATTCAAAAAGTTTCAAAAGAATTACATAAAGACAAAGGACAGTATTTTAAACAAATACATCACTTTGACAAACTTGAAAATTCAGGAATTCAAATTTCGAACAGAGACTTTCTGGGCCCACAATTCGACTTAACAAACAATAAGCTTTTAATAAAAGGAGTACAAAACTTTTACAACATTTACTTTTATTACGACACAGACGAAGATGAAAAAAATGCAATTGACTTTAATAAAATAAGTAATCAATTTAATTTTAGAGAGACCGATGGAGTTTCAGGTGCTTTTTGTGGCGCATTTTTAGAGCCACCCTATGCAATTAAAATTGGAAGCAGCATTTTTGAACACGGAAAGTATTTTCTTGATTTTTGCGACTTGTTATTTTCAGACCTTGCAAATATTGAGGTTTACCGATGGAGTGTCGACAGCTCCAATTATTTTGACGCAGGGAAAGAATGGTGGGGTGCACATTTTTGGACAATCTACAATCCAGCTAAAAATATTTACATTGGGGCAATAGCATCAACGACCGATTAACACGTCGCACAACGCTATCGTCGGGGGCGACGCCAAATAATAAAGCCCCCGATGTATCGGGGGGCTTTGTGCCCAGGACATGAATCTCAATATCCTGAGCGTCAATTATTTATTTGCGTTGATTGTCAAATTCTTGACAGTAATTTCTAAAGAGCCGCCAGGCGTGCTTGTATCAATCGATTTTTGCCGCTTTCTGCCTGTCATGGCAAATATAAAAGTATCCTGAGAATACTATAACAAGTAGCAAAATTCTGTCCGTTGTTATGATCCCAACCCTTGGATTATTATTAGTATTCGCGGACTTTAGCGAAATGGTTATTCGGGTCTACATAATAGTAACCCAATTTAGCGACTGAATCTACGCCATAAGGCCTCTCATCTGTTATTAGTAATTCATTCTTTTTGATTGTCAGAAATACCCAATTATTAATAAACTGACTTAAAAAGTGATGCGCTTGAGCGTCAGATCCTCTGTAAAGAACGCAATTAGCGGATGAATCTTTATTGTACCATTGTTGTACTTCACTGACTGTATAACTTTTTTGAATCGGACTGGAAACTTTGCAGCTTGCAATAATAGACATGATGAGAAGCACGATAATAGTGTTTTGTTTCATTGGTAATGGATTAAATGAGGAATACCTTATTCAAAAGGATTGTCATCTTAAGGCAAAAGGGATGCCAGACATTTGAAATAATGATATGTGTTTATTTGCGATTTTGGTGTGATAATACTACTTCGTATAATCACAGCTGATGGTAAGGAGTAATTACGAATTATGAAAATGATTTCCGTTTCAATTGAATTTGCAGTTACAAGTTGCTTCTAATAAAAAAACCTCCATTTCTGGAGGTTCAATTTCTGACCTTAAATCTATTGTTTATGAGATAAGAAGGTTAAAGAAGGCATTCTTGACAGGTGTAAGTCGCAACTATTCTGTTATAAATTTTGCATTATTTGAAATGTGCGATCCATCATTGATGTCAACTATGAATAGTCCTCTTTTTATTGTTCCTACCAGGGGAACATTTATAACATTATTGCCTGTATAAACATTCATCTTCAAATTCATGTGGAGTCGACCGGATATATCAAAGATCTTAATGCAAATGCTTTTATTAAACTCGGAATTATAACTAATCAATAATTTATCAACTACCGGATTGCTAATGATTTTTAATTTACTGTCGTTATCGTCATGCTTAAAAACCAAGACCCTGGAATATTCAGAATTTGTATTACCAACCAGTTTTATTCGATACATTACTTTTGCATTGCTGCCATTATTGTCATCAAAACTGTAACTTTCTTTGCCAGGTATGTTGGTGGCCTGAAGTACACCTGCTAAACTATAGTCATTCCCATTGAAACTTTTTTCAACTTCAAATCGTTGGGCATTTGTATTTTCATCGACCACCCATTTTAATGAAATGCGATTGTTAGTTACATTGCCCTGTAAGCTGAGCAATTTAACAGGCAAAAGAATACCCACCGTGAAGTTGATTGTTACTGTTGCAATATTAGAAGTCATGGGAGCAAAACCAGCGTCCCTAAGTTGATAAGTAAAAGTGGTACTTGAACCAGTAAAGCCGGGATTGGGTATGAAAGTAAAGCTTCTATCCGGATTAAATACTACGGTGCCATCAATTGAATTAGTTACAATAGAGGGTTGAATAAATTCACCATTAGGGTCGTTATCGTTTGTCATAACATTACCCGAAACCTGGTTGCCAGTAATACCGTTATAAGAATCGTTTATTGCTATAGGAGCGCTGTTACAGTTGTTAGTCGGGCCATAATAAGCGTTTGCATTTGTGTACAGATCATCAAAGATCAACCGTGAGTTGCCATCACCCGTACTGCCGCCTAAACGAAAAACAAGTCG
This sequence comes from Niastella soli, assembly GCF_017742245.1. GTDB lineage: Bacteria > Bacteroidota > Bacteroidia > Chitinophagales > Chitinophagaceae > Niastella > Niastella soli. Next base: position 273,261 of record NZ_JAGHKO010000017.1, on the reverse strand, counting down.
CCGGGTGCTGGCTGATGCAAGCGTAAAGGTATTATTATAGGTTTGAGTGGTAGCAGGACTGTTTTTATCCATCGAGATAGTATTTAAGGAAGTGAAATTCCCGCTAGTGTCAATTAGACCAATTTCAATTGTTCTGGTTGCATTACCATGAAGTACAGTTGATAATTTGTATTTGAATGAAACCTGCAAAGAAGTAGTAATATTCAAATAAGGGGTTGAAATATCCCGGGTGCTTGAACCGCTTACGGGAGGCTGACTATATAAACTTCCTGAACCAGCGATAGGACTTACAGTGCCATCGCTGCTATGATCCATATTTACAAATTGCCAGCAATTACCGGAAAGGCTGCTTAGGCTACTTTCAAAGCTATCACTAAACTGAGCGAAAGAACAGTTGGAGACATGGCATAATATGCCCGTTACCATTAGGGTAAAAATGTGTTTCATTTTCTAAGGGTTTAAATCAATCAATACGGTTATTCGTAGGATTAAAGTCCCATAGAAATATTGGAAAGATTATTCGAAGGATTGGATGAAGACAGAGGCGTGGTTTTCGAAAGGATGTATAGAATCGAGAATAAATGTAATGGCAAATTTTTCCAAATGCAAGCCCTTCAACTGGTAATTGATTTTAATCAAATGAACCATAGGGATGGAGCTGCGCCCGTAGCGAAGCTGTCATCTATACACATACGGACTTCAAAAATATGCTGTTATTATATTTGTTGGCCTGGAGACTTTGGATCCCTCCAATCAAGCGTAAATAGATAGGCCAACTTCCTGCATAATTCCAAAAAGTCGAAAGGTTTTCTGAGGAAAAAGGTTGCTCCCAATTCCTTCGCTTCTTCAAAATAGAGCGGTTCAAAGATGCCAGTAAAAATTACGACTGGAATCTTAGCGTATTGAGGGAGCTTCCTAATACGGATCAGTACCTCTTTACCGCTAATATGCGGCATGCGCCAATCAAGAATTATCATGTTCGGGGTCGATGAAGCATCATAATTTGCCATCCTGGCGAGGGCTGAGCCTGCATTTTTCTCGCATATTAATTTGATACTTGGGCAACATTCTTTTAGGGCAACGGTAAAAATAAAATGTTCCTCTTCATCATCATCGATGAGAAGTACCTTTTCAGGGAAATCCATGCTTATTGGGTCTTGTAATAAAACAATAGGACCTAACCAAAGGAGTCATTCGCATTGCGAAGTGGCGCTACATAACAATTGAAAAAGTTAAGACAGCCTCTAACAGAAAGACTGCCTTAACTGAATTAAATAGTGCTCCGTAATTGACAGTAATGAAATGAGGTATATGGTTATAACTCAGATGCAAATATAATGTATTTTAAACATATGAAAATAAGTGCAAATACTTACATGAGTGCTTATAACATTTTTTTTCTATCAGTGGATTGATTTTTGTTATAAGTCAAACATGCATCACAACTACCAGCAACTGGATTTGCAAACGTTAATTGACTTGCTGGCAGAGGAAACGGAAAAATATACAAATGCTTTTATTATTGGCAGTTTAAAAGAAAGTAACCAACAAAGGGCAATCATTAATGCCCTTGTTGAGGAAATCAACATTCGGAAAAATGGAGCAGTGGTTAAAGACACAGATCAAGGAAATTCCGTAATGGCAAATAACTTTCCTTGCTGCTAATCGCAAAAGCATCCGATGCCTGCGGCTTGCAAACACCGGCTCAGATTAGGTTAAAAAAAGTAGAAAGGGGCGATAGACCCCTTTTTCTTTGGCAGTAAATAGGAATATGAATTGCATAAAGTGTCATTAGATTCATTTATGAAGGGAGGAATCCAACATATATGCTTAGCAGAAGATGATCCAGATGATTACCTTTTCTTTTCTGAAACCCTAAAGGAGATAAATAGTGCCATAAAACTGACATGGTTCCAAACTTGCGAGGAGCTACTGACCTTTTTAAAGACTGGCTCTGAGTTACCTTGCCTGATTGTGTTAGATATGAATATGCCCAAAATGGATGGTCAAACCTGTTTGGTATCGATAAAAAAAGAACTTGAACTCAGTCATATCCCCGTTATTATCCTTTCAACAGCGGGTCACCTTACTACTATAAATACGGCTTACCAGGCTGGTGCTTTCAAATATTATCATAAACCCGGCTCTATTGATGAATTTCGGAAGATAATAACCGAGATCCTTACTACTCCTATACAGTAATGTTAGTTTACTTTTCTAGTATTCTCCGCTAACTTAATTGTGTGAACTTTGGTTTATTTGTGGAATTTTTTCTACAATCCCAGTCTCGCGGTTTTCTTTTACAGAAAGCATATCCACCAATGATCGAATATGATTTCTTATTTCTTCAAGGTCACTTACAGTTGAGCCCAATTCCAAGGCCCATGTAAATTTTCGCATTTCTTGAATAACAATAGCTCTTAACTCAGTAGCAGTCAAACGTTCATACTGGGAATCCATGCCAACACTTTTTTGAGTATGAAAGCAATACTTATTCCAGATAATGGTACTTCATTCTTAAACCACAAGACTTGAAAAAATTACATTATGTTTTGGTATGCTGTTTGTGCTTTTTGGGCGTTTTTGTCGCATTAAAAATTCAATAATCCATACCCTTAAAACCATGTGGAAAATCATAAAACCCGGTGCAAGAGTATCCCTGGGCGATACAGTCAGGTTCCTGCCATCTAGTAATAGTTCGAAAATTTACCAGGTATTTAAAATAGAACAGCATTACTTTGAAATTATAGTTAAGCTCACAAACGATAATTGCATGGAAAATCCTGTTCGTAGAATAATCAGATATATGGATATTGGTTATCACATAGGTATGGAGGTATGGACTGATCCTTCTCAGTCTTTAACGAATGGCCTGGATGAGGGCCAAAGTAATCCGGATCTGCAAGCGTACTAATGATTCCCCTTAATATAAAGGTGTAAAGCCACTTCAGTCAAATTCCCACTTTAAAAGTAATCACCCTATAAAACAAACAATCATGGTCTTAAAGCAATTGATCAATTTTTCTATTATTAGCTTTATTAGCGTAACCTCTTTTGCTCAATCTGATGCTGCCTGGTTAAAAGGCGGTGTAAATTTTGCGAACGTTTCTTATAATAAGGACGGTGAAGTAGATGATGCGAACATGTTGACCTCTTTTCATGTAGGTTTCATGGGCGACATTAGCATTGGAAAGGTATTGGCAATTCAACCTGGAATTTTATTAACCGGCAAAGGTTCGAAAATACAAAGCGGCAAGTCTACTGATAATTTTTATTATAAGGCTACAGCAAATCCTCTTTATATTGAAGTGCCCATAAATCTGGCAATAAAAATACCGCTGGCGTCTTCGGAGTCAAATTTCTTCTTTGGTGCTGGCCCTTATATAGCAATTGGCGTGGGTGGTAAAAGAAAAATTGAAGGCCGAAACTTTGCAGTTTCATACAGCAGTAAGGAGAAGATCGAATACAGCAATGATGACCCAACTACTTTTAATAATGAAGAAGGGACAGGCTTGGGCGTAATGAGAAGATTTGATTATGGGCTGAATGGTACCGCAGGATTTGCACTTAAAAATGTACTGATTGGCCTTAATTATGGATATGGATTAGCCAAACTTCAATCAGGATCAAACAACTCAAAAGATAATGACAATAAACACCGGGTATTAAGTATATCTGTAGGCTTTAAGCTGTAAATGTTTTGCTGGTATACGAATTGCATTTATCATTTCGGTTTTTCATAGGATATTGGATTAAACGGGGCTTTATTTCTATATAGCCCCTTTTTTGATTATTGGTGGAGATGAGTATTTTCAATGAAAGCACATACTCATGCAAAAAGAGCTGAGTGGAATGAAAAAATGCCCTCTATTGAGGGCATCGGACTTAAATAATATGAAACAAACTTTATTTAATGGGAAGTAATTCTTTTCTATTTGCCCATTCAAGTTTTGCCTTTTGTAAATCTGTAACAAACTGTGGATTGTTGTACCAGTATTTAAGTAAATGCCATCCTATAACCCTTGAAGCATCATTGTCACTGGGATAGTGAATACCCATCAATTCCCTTGACCAACGAACCTCCGCAGCAGTTTTAATAAATTCCTTTCGCTTGTCAGGGATTAACTCCCCAAATAAATAGGCTTCAGTATATGACCATAATGAATGGCCGCTAGGAAATGATGGCGAATTTATTCTTGTTAATGGCTTCAACGCTGGCTCCAAATGGTAAGGGCGAGGGCGCTTGAAATACATTTTCAATCTGAACTCAGTTACTCGAATATCCTGTATGCAATTCATTAAAAGTTGCGTGGTTGCCGGAAAATCCTTGTAATTTATTTTTTGACCAGTGGCGGTAGATAGTATATAAAAAAGCTGCTGCCTATTTTCATTAAAATCTGAATCAAGCGGGTTAATTATGTTTGGCCACGAGCCAATGTTAGCGATATATTCAGCACGCTCAATTTCTTGCTTGTTACGGGTATTTTGCAATTTCAGCAAATAGTCAAGTTCAGCCCTGGTTTGATCCGAACTGTTGGCCGGAAATTTTATCAATTCCGGAAGTTTGGCTTCATCTTTAGGAAGAAGATACGCTGCCCGCCACAGGGCATTACTCAATGCCCCTTTGCTATATTCTGACCAGGGAAACTGTATGGTGTCGAGCAACTTCCTGGTTTCTGTCGGAAGCATGCTTAGAACCTTGATTGGTTTATAGGCTGGACTGACTGGCTCCAGTTCTGGAATCTTTTGTGCCTGTATTGCCTGCAACATTGCAAGAGAGAATAATATTAAAGAAAATAGAAACTTGTGTGGTTTTTGACTGTATTTCATCGAATGGCATTTATCATACGACGGAAAAGGAGTAAAAAGGACACAACTTTTTCAGAATAAAAAACACCGGCAGGACTACCGGTGTTTTACTACAAGTCTCAATAGGTTATTTTCCTTTACAGCAGGAACCTTTATCACAGCATTGTTCCTGTTTGGGCTTTTCCTTTTTTACATTTTTTTTCTTAATGCCTCCTGCAAAAGCCGCTACCAATGCTAATGATGATAATCCCGCTAAAACTAACTTTTTCATGAAAAGATTTTTAAGTTAATGAATGAGCTATCATTATTACGACGCGGTAGCTTCAAAAAGGACACACGGTTAGAACAAAATTATTTACAACAGGAACGAACCTCATTCTTTTTGCAGGATACAATGTTCCCATACGAATCGAATTCGTAATTACAGCACTGTAAAATTACTTCTCTGAGCATTTTTCTTGCCCTTTGTACCCGAGCTTTGGCATTCGTAAGCGTTATATTGGTGGCTTTTGCATAGTCCTTTATTTTCAAAGCGTCGAGTTCTACCATTATTATCGCGTTACGATATATCTCTGGCAAAGAGTCGATAAATGAACGAAGGCAGCAATCTGCCAATTGATATGTACTATCTGTTGATTCATCTGGCTCATTGGAAATTTCAGGAGGCGTTTCGTTTATGATCGAAGATGTAGACTTACGCCTATAATAATCTACAACGGCATTGGTAGTAAGTCTTGTGAGGTATGCGCTAATATTGTCTGCCTTTTCAATCTTTGACTGGTTGAGTAATATTTTTAAGTAAACCTCCTGTATTATATCCTGGCAATAATCCTGGTGCTTTACTTTTCTACATACAAGATCTGCCAACTCCTTTTCAAATGACTGATGAATTGTTTCCAGAATATTTTTCATCCTTGTTTATTTTAAACACCTTTTCGCAAGCTCTCTGCATAAGCATTAGGCAAAGGGCTATTCTCTACTGCTTTTGCCGCTTTTTCTACATCGTACTCAAAGCGAATAAACTCAACTTTTATTGAATCCCTGTCGCCTATGCTGCTATTATCATTTATGTGTAATAGTACATACCCGCCTCTTGAATCACCATCTTTGGGTTTTCCTACAGATCCAATATTTATGGCATGCCTGAATCGCTGTTTTCCATCTTGCTCAGCAGCCAGGATCCGATGATAGGGTTTATGCGTATGGCCGAAACACATAATATCGGCATCAGCGTCCTGCATAATACGTACCATACTTTTTTCCTCCCGGTCTTCAAACAGATATTCGTTTATCTTTCTAGGACTGCCATGAACTAACAGCAGGTTTAGCTTATCGTTGTTTAGTTGAAATTCAACTTTTATATGCGCAGGTAATGTTCTTAAATACTTTCTTTCTTCTTCCTTTACAATTTCATTAGTGAATGAAATGGAAACAGTGCCATTAGCCTTTTCTGTGTCGGTCTTATAGGCGCAGCCACAGTCGTCAATGCTTCTACCAATACCAAAGTCATAATTACCGGCTATTGTAGGGATGCGGCGCTTTTTTATTTCGTTTATGACCTCATTGGGCCAAATGTTGTAGCCTACCAAATCTCCCAGGCAGTAAATGGCATCCGGGTTTCTATTGTCAACATCTTTAAAGAACGCCTCCAATGCTGGTAAATTGGCGTGTATGTCTGAGAATAGTGCAATTTTCATCCGTTTAACTTAATTGTGTTTTAGTGTAATATTTGTTCCTTAGCCAGAAAGCAACATTGACCAACGCGATCAAAGCAGGTACTTCTACTAATGGGCCAATTACTCCGGCAAATGCCTGTCCACTATTAATTCCAAATACCCCGATAGCTACAGCAATAGCCAATTCAAAATTGTTACCTGCGGCAGTAAAGGCAATAGAAGCGTTGCGGGAATAGTCGGCCCCAAGCGCTTTGCCTAAAAAGAAGCTGACCAGGAACATGATCGCAAAATAGATAACCAGCGGTATTGTGATCCGTATAACATCCATCGGAATGCGTACTATCAGTTCACCTTTCAAACTGAACATTACAATAATGGTAAATAACAAGGCTACCAGGGTAATTGGAGAAATTAGTGGAATAAACCGGGTTTGATACCATTGCTCGCCTTTTATTTTAAGCAGAGCAAACCGGGAAATAACCCCTGCTGCAAAAGGAATACCGAGATAAATGGCAACACTTTGGGCAATCTGGCCGATCGTAATATTTACCTCAAGTCCTTTTAGTCCAAATAATGGCGGCAACAGAGTAATAAATACATAAGCATAAACGCTAAAGAAAACAACCTGGAAGATGCTGTTTAAAGCCACCAGGCCGGCAGCATACTCCCTATTTCCTTCGGCCAATTCATTCCATACTATAACCATAGCGATACAGCGGGCCAGGCCGATCAATATCAACCCCATCATATATTCAGGGTATCCGTTTAAAAACAGGATGGCAAGGAAGAACATTAAAATTGGGCCAATTACCCAATTTAATAAAAGCGAAGTGCCTAATATTTTGGTGTTTTTAAACACTTCACCCATTTTTTCATACCTCACCTTAGCCAGAGGTGGGTACATCATCAGAATAAGCCCAATGGCAAGCGGAATATTGGTTGTACCGCTGGAATATGTGTTGATCACTGCTGGTATGGAAGGCATAAAGTAACCTAACGCAATTCCGATAGCCATTGCAGCAAAGATCCATAAAGTAAGATACCGGTCCAGGAAACCAAGTTTCTTTCGTTCGTTTGCCGGATCACAATTGTTTGCACTCATTAGGGCAATTCGTTTTGTTATTATATAGATTTTTTCATGACTATTGCACTTACAGGACATACGCTGCTGAATTCAGTAGAACCCTTTATTTCGTCAGGCACTTCGGATCGTTCTACCCGTTGATAGTTCTTTTTATCAAAGTAGGCTGATGCTGTTTCTGTAAGTAGATATATCCGGCTAAGTTTTAAATCAAAAGCATGTTTCTCCAGTGTTTCTACAAGTGCGGTCGCAACCTTCTGGTTTTGATAATCTTTCCGAACCACCATCGAGCGCAGGAGGCAAAAAGGCGGATAGAGTTCAAGCCCTATGACGCCTATAATATTGCTGTCACTAACAGCGACAAAAAAATGATCAAGATTACCAGGCAAATCATCTACCGGCAACTTTTCGTTTTTAAGTAATTCAATAATAGATTGCCGGTTAGTTTGATTTGCCTGGATGATTTTCATAACTATGATTTTTAAAGATTAATTGCAGCAATCAGGTCCTCAACAGGATTTTGCAGCCGCTGGTTTTTCCGCATATACCGTAATACTATAAATGCCTGTATTGCTGTTTCTAAACTGTTTAATTGCTGGTTCAAACATATAATTTAATAGAATATCGTCTGGAATGTGAATGACTTTTTCCTTTTGGATCGTGATGTTTTCAAATCCATTTTGCTCTATCAATTCCAGGTATGCCTGTTTTTGGATTGCGCCCGACACACAGCCAGCATACATTTCCGCTGCCTGCTGAATATTGGCAGGTAAAGTTCCTTCCAGTACAATATCGGAAATAGAAAAATGACCGCCCGGTTTTAGAACCCGATATATTTCTTTTATAACGCCATCTTTGTTGGGCACCAGGTTCAGCACACAATTGCTTACTATAACATCAGCGACATTGGAAGTAACTGGCATTTTCTCTATATCCCCCTGCCTGAACTCTACATTATTGAATCCCCTGACCTCTGCGTTTTGTCGTGCCCGCTCTATCATCGCCGGGGTAAAATCGATACCAATCACTTTGCCGGTATCGCCTGTTTCGTGCCGGGCAATAAAGGCATCGTTACCTGCGCCGCTTCCCAGGTCTATGACTACATCGCCCTGTTTTATTTTGGCAAATTGGGTGGGCAATCCACAACCCAATCCCAGGTCGGCGTCGGGGTTGTAACCCTCCAGGTTAGTATAATCGTCACTCATGATGTTGTATACATCTGTTGAGCAGCAGCCCGAGCCGCAGCAGGATGATTGATTGGTTTCTTTATCCTGCAATGCGATCTCACTATATTTCTGTCTTACTATATCTTTTAACTCTTGATCAGTTGTCATAAAAAACGATTTATTGTTTTATTGCAATATTGCGATAAATGAGAGCAAAAAAATTTAACAGCAGTTATCCTTATTTTTATAAGCAACAAAGAAGGTATCAAAGGCTTCTTTGTATTGTTTCCATACTTTAGGATCTATGCAGTAGCAAACACTTGTACCTTCAATAGTGCCCTGAATTAAACCAGCATTTTTAAGTTCTTTCAAATGTTGCGAAATGGTTGCCTGTGCAAGACCCAACTCGTCTACTAAATCACCGCAAACACATGCTTGTGCCTTGATCAAACTTTGAATAATGGCAATGCGGGCCGGATGGGCCAATGCTTTCATCATTTGCGCCAGCTTATTCTGCTTATCGGTAAATATTTCGGTTTTTGTAAGTCCCATATCTATCGCAATATTACGATAAATATAATTCGGCCCAAAATAAAATTCTATTATTTGCCACTTTCTACCGCCGAGATCAAAATATAAAGGTTTTAAAATAAATTGCCGAACTCAGTAACTGCCTAGCTTCCAAAGAATTCAACGCTGATGCAAACTAAATTGAGTATGGGAGCTGTAGTTGATGGTAAGGTGTTAAAGGTGCCTGCATGGGTGGGGAAGATTTTCTTAAGAGTTAATTTCAAGCTTATATCCTTTGCCGCGTATAACAACTATTTTGATGTTCGGATCAAATTCAAGTTTTTTTCTAAGTTTTGATATGAACATATCGAGACTGCGGCCTACTATAACACCTTCATCTTCCCATATCTCTTTTTGTAGCCGGCTTCGATCTATAGCTTCGTTAGGTGATAATGCAAAAATGCGTAATACACGTGTTTCAGTTTTGGTGAGGTCGATGGTATTTCCATTTATCATGAGCTTACGGGCCTCCGCGTTGAACGACATTGAACCCATAGTGAACATTTCATTATGCTCGCTTTCATCATTATGCTGATTGTCAGGTAAGGCTTTCTTCGGTTTAGCATATCTAAAAAACATAAATCCTATAAATGCTAAAAATGAAAGGCCGCCCAGTAAATATCCATTCTTTGCTGTAATGATACCCGTTGGTTTAAATTTAATGTTGATCATGTAACATCCTACGGGTTGCCTTCTTCCTTTACAGGTTATTATATCATCTTTCTTATTTTTTGATATAGAATATCCATAAGCTACACTGGCATCGGCACAATTCAGTACATTAACAACATAATCACGTGCAAGCGATTCCTTGGCTAACAAACGCTGGGTAGTATTGACGAGAGAGTCGGTTTGAAAAATAAAATCATTCTCAAAACTGATCTGGTATTCATTTTCGGCGATCTTTTTTATTGGAAGTATCCGTGATGTACTGTCGCCCGACTGAAGGAGTATTTCATGTCCGATTCGGCGAAGCAAGACTTCTCTTCTGGCAAAGTCAAAGTCATCATTGCCGATCATGCTAAAAGCCACGCAGATTATAGCGATAAACGTGAGTAATAATAATCCGCCCAGGTGCTTTCGTTTGACTGGCAAGAGATTTCTTCTAACAAGCATAATGTCAAGATATTATTTACAAAGTTTACACTATTATTTACAATCCGGGTTCCTCCGTCAGAATATTATCAAAGTATTTTTGTTGCACCAACTTTAAAAGGATACGAAAAGAAATGCCTTAAACGGATTTGATTGATCGGGAGATAGATCTATGTTACTTAAAACTACAAAAAATATGAAAAAAGTTATTTATGCGATCTTACCGCTGGTTGTGGTAAGCGGACTGGTATTTGCCAATCGCGAAATCAAAAATGAAGCTTCTAAAAAATCAGCCCCAAAGCCACTCTCTGCTGCTGAAAAGAATGCCGAATTGAAAAAATGGAAAATGGAAGCTGTTATAACCTCTCTTTCTCAACCGAAAGGCTCACGATCAGGTTTCAGAGCGATGGTCAGGATTAATGGTTACGACTATATTCTTAATTTGGGGCTGGAAAACTCTAATGAATTTCAGCAATTGCATAGCCTGAAAGTTAACGACAAAATAATTGTAAGCAGCCAAAGTGTATTTAGTGTATTGTACACGCCCAACTATTCATATCCAATAATATTGGGCGACTATGTAGAACGAGATGGTAAAATAATTTATAAACGTGCCCCTCGCAAAGGCGGTTGCTGAGTAAAGTTATGATGGAAAGACCTTTACGGAATTTAAAGGTAAAGAGAGTCAGAAATAACATTTTTAGCCGACACTTTTAAGGTTGAAAAAGGTGACAAGAGTTTGATATACACTAAAATAAAAAACCCTGTAAATCAAAGACTTACAAGGCTATAATGTGCCCAGGACAAGATTCGAACTTGCACGCCGTTTCCAGCACCACCACCTCAAAGTGGCTTGTCTACCAGTTTCAACACCTGGGCACTTCAATTGGGTCGCAAATTTAATTGATTTACTGATATGTAGAAAGTTTTTCTAAACCTGGTTTGAGGAAATTTAGAAATTATGTGGTTTTAAGTTGTTTTAAAAGTCTCTTCCTTATTTCAGTACAATCCTGAAAGTAGTTCCCTTGCCCGGTTCGGAATTCTTTACAAATAATTGTCCTTTATGATACTGTTCTATAATACGTTTCGACAGGCTTAGTCCCAGTCCCCAGCCTCGTTTTTTGGTAGTAAAGCCCGGTTTAAACACTTTGCTGATGTTCTGTTTGGCAATTCCTTTACCTGTATCGGTAACATCGATAAAGGTTTGTCCATCCTGTTGCCAGATGTTGAGCGTGATCATACCCTTTCCTTCCATTGCATCCAGGGCATTTTTCAGCAAGTTTTCAATAACCCAGTCGAACAGGGGTGGGGAGAGCATGGCGTAGATCTCATTAATATTACGGGTATTCAACACAAACTGTACTTTTCCCGGGGCGCGTTTGCGAATGTATTCTACCATGCTTGATACCTGGGTAACAATATTATGGTTTTCGAGGTGGGGCTTACTGCCGATCTTTCCAAACCGGTCGCTCACCAGTTTAAGGCGGTTTACATCTTTTTCCATCTCCTGCACGATCTTTTCACCGGAATAAGTTTCCTTCAGCATTTCTACCCATCCCTGTAACGACGTTAAGGGGGTGCCCAGCTGATGGGCGGTTTCTTTGGCCATGCCTGCCCAAACCTGGTTTTGCGACGAACGAAAACTGGTAGTAAGCGCCAGCAGGGTAATAATAATAAACATGCTTACAATGAACAATTGTACCAGGGGGTAGTACCGTACCTGGTTTAACAAGGAGGTATGTCCGTAATAATACAGGTTTTTTTCTACCGGGTTCAGCGGATCAATCCATTCGATGGTAGGGTTTTGTGAACGGAATTCGCCCAGTTTTTTCAGTACATAATTACTATCACTGGCCACGCTGGCCGAATCGAGGTTCACATGGTCAAGGATATGTCCCTTTTCGTCAGTAACAATAATGGGTACTGTATTATTTTCCGCAATGATTATGCTTACCAGTTTATCACTTAACCCCGTGGTGTCGTGCAATAATAGTTTGGTGGCTTCTACCCATTCTTCTACTTTCTGTCTTTCTTCCCGGCCAATTTTGCGGGCAAGATACTGGGAGTAAAAAACGGTACCGCTTACAATTGCTATCGCAATGAGGGCTAATCCGGTTCTCCAGTTAAAAAGCGGTTGAATCATTCAACTAATTTATAAAAACCGTTCCTTTGCATCCTTTATTTGCTTGAATTATTTTTACACCAGCATGGCAACACCGCTCGTATCGATAGTGATCCTAAACTGGAATGGTCGGAACTTTCTGCAACAGTTTCTGCCCTCCGTGCTGGCGACTACCTATAATAATAAGGAAGTAGTAGTGGTAGACAATGCCTCTACCGATGACTCCGTCGCCTACCTGCAGCAGGATTGGCCAACGGTGCGCATTATTCAAAATGAAGCCAATTTTGGTTTTGCGCAGGGGTATAATGAAGGGTTGAAGCATATTCAGGCGGATTATTACGTGCTGTTGAATTCTGATGTGGAGGTAACGCCTACCTGGCTGGATGCAATGGTGGAACTGCTGGAGAAGGACAGGGCCATTGGGGCCTGTCAGCCAAAATTATTGCAGTACGATAATAGGGAACTGTTTGAGTATGCCGGTGCCGCTGGCGGGTGGCTCGATTACCTGGGGTATCCCTTTGCCCGGGGCCGCATCTTTGATGTGTGCGAAAAAGATGAAGGGCAATATGATGCCGCAGTGCCTATTTTCTGGGCCAGCGGGGCTGCCATGTTTGTGCGCGCCAACCTGTATCATGCCCTGGGCGGACTGGATGAATATTTTTTTGCTCACCAGGAAGAAATAGATTTTTGCTGGCGCCTGCAGTTGGCCGGATATAAGGTCTTTGCCTGTCCGCAATCAGTTGTATATCATGTGGGCGGAGGAACATTGCCAAAGGGTAATGCAAGAAAGGTATTATTGAATTTCAGGAACAATCTGGTGATGATGGCAAAGAATCTTCCGTGGTATGAGGCAATATGGAAGATAAGTTGTCGTTTTTGGCTCGACTATATCTCAGCTATTAAATCTTTGATCTCGGGACAGAAGACTTATTACCGGTCGGTGATGAAAGCGCATGGGGCATTTTTAAAATGGCTGTTTGTAAGCAGGAAAAAAGGACTTTTTCCGCCGAAAAAGAAAAATGAGCTGAATGGTTATTTACATAAAAGCGTTGTCTGGAGCTATTTTGTAAAAGACAAAAAGACTTTTACAGAAATTGTTGATAATAAAGCGTGAACTTTTAGATTGAACTATTATTTTTGCACTGCAATCAAATGAGTTATGGAACAACTGGAAAAAGACCCCCGCGATAAAGACTTTAAAAGAAGCTGGGTAAATTCATCTGTATTTTTATTTTACCTGCAAGTATTTTGTATTCTGGCATTCGTATTGGGTGGCTGCTACAGCCTGTACACCCATCGTTATAAAGGAAAACCCAAAGTGGAGGTTCCTGCGAATACCCAGTACACTCCGCAGTATAAATAATTGAAGATTAGTAAGAAAAATTTGGTCAGTATTAAGTAATTCCTATCTTTGCACTCCCAATAACGAAAACAGCTAACGAAAACGAAAGCTGCGAAGTAAAATAGGAAAAGTTCTTTTCAAAATATTCATTGTCCTGATTCAAAATCAGGACGATATGCGGAAGTAGCTCAGTTGGTAGAGCGCAACCTTGCCAAGGTTGAGGTCGCGGGTTCGAGCCTCGTCTTCCGCTCAAAATTCCATCCTCAAGGTGGAATTTTTTGTTTCATTAAGGTCCTAAGGTATGGTACCAGGATCTGGTATTTGGTGTAGATTTAAAATAAGTTACCCGGGTGGTGGAACTGGTAGACACGCAGGACTTAAAATCCTGTTGGCAGCAATGCTAGTGTGGGTTCAACTCCCATCCCGGGTACAGGTCAAGAAAAAGGCTGAGATTAATTTCTCAGCCTTTTTTATTTTAAGAAATTGCAGTTAAGTATAACTGATAGCTATTGAATAATTCTATTTTAGTGAAATGTATCAAACAGAGAACACTCGTATAAAATCCCTGGACGGTTTGCGCGGCCTTGCTATTTTACTGGTGTTATTTCTTCATCTGTTCAATCATGGTTTTTTATATCCCTTTTTTACATTCGGCTGGATAGGCGTTGAATTGTTTTTTGTCTTATCAGGTTTTCTTATCACCGGAATATTAATTGATACAAAACCTAAAAAGGGATTTATTCAATCTTTCTTAGTTAGAAGGGCTTTGCGAACCCTTCCATTATATTACCTCGTTCTTATCCTATTCGGGATCATTGCTCCATTCTTTGGCCCTACCAGGTGGTTTGCCCAATACCAATTTTTCTTTTGGACGCATACCAGCAATTTTCTTTTTTTAGATAAGGGATTTTTTAATCCATTAGGTCATTTTTGGAGTCTGGCATTAGAGGAACAGTTTTATCTCATCTGGCCCTTTATTGTTTTAGTAGGTAATAAAAAGCAAATAATCGGAGTGGCTATTTCTCTTATTGTTTTAGGAATAGGTTTGCGGTTTGCTTACAGTGATCCAATGCTATTTTATGGAATGCCATTAGCCCATTTAGATGGTATTTCAATGGGGGCGATCATTGCCATAGTGATTCGATTAGAAACTAAAATAGTATGTAAGCACATCAATGCTGTTTTTCTACTTCTAATTATACCGTTTTTGGTTTTTATGATCTCAGGGGCTTCTGAGAAGAAAGCGCCATTTACATTAACAATTATCTCTTTCTTTTTTGGGATCATGTTACTGTCTGCTCTTCATGCAGGAGTTGTAGAAAAGATCCTTTCCACTAAAGTGCTGCTTTTCTTTGGCAAATACTCTTATGGAATGTATGTGTTTAACAGCCTTTTCTTTTATTTCAGTAACTGGGCGGGGGCCGATAGGCTGAGTGAAAATCAAAGACTAATAGTTTATTTAGGCGATTTCATACTAACTATTATTGCCAGCTACATAAGTTATCACTTGTTTGAGAGCAAGTTTCTGCGATTAAAACAAAAACATTATTCCCAGCCTGTATTGAAGTAGAGATACTTACACCTGCTATAATTATAGCGATTTGTCGTGATGATCAATAAGCAGGATGGTGCAGGATAGCGAAGCAATGAAATGCGCATTACTTTATAATGGTCAAAGGCAATGTTCGGCCATTGACTACCTCAAAAAATAGTTTCAAAATAACTAGTATTCTAGCGTATTGCCGAGCGTTTTAATATAGAAGCCTGTTTCTATATTTATTTTAAATGATTGCCAAATGTTGCTGTATGGAAAATTTGCTAAACGAATGCAGGCTGATGTACCGATCAATAGATCAGCAAATTAAACAGAAAATATCCCACCCCGCTGAAGAGCTTCACTGGATTGAATGGGCTTTTAACTTATCACTTCATGCCTGGGCCGGCATTGAAAAATTAGTCAAACAACACCAGTTTTTAAATGCCAAAGATGAACTGGTATTTTACAAATTCCTGAAACCAAAATTCGTCGGTCTGATCGATCACTTTCCTTTGTTGTACAAAGCAGTTTTATTTATGCCCGATGATATAATAGACAGAAGTATCTATTGGGAGAGTGAATTGGAGCAATGTAACCTTTTAATTATTGAATTTAAGGGACATTGCAGGAGTTGTGAGAAACAACCTGGGATTGACAGCTTTTTCAGGAAACAAAACGATCTGCTGTCGCCAGAGTTTGGCTCAAATATAAACAAGGCTAATATATCTTCTATTCCCTATGATCTGCTGCTGGGTAAATTGGTAGCCCTGGAAAAATTCAGGAAGTTCCTGCAGGCAAAAGTTTGCAGGGATTTATCTCTTGAAACCTCATTGGTGGCGTAGTGCAAAATGCACTTCCCGGTGTTAGGCTTTTTTATATCTTTAGTATGAAAAAACCTACCCATCCAATGTTCAAAAAATTATTTCCTGGCCTGTCAGCGCACTCCAAATTAGTTGAAGATATCAGAAATGATAACTATAAAAACTGGGAGACCCACTTTAATAATTACAACAGCACAAATAGTAAACAAGCCGATCCGGTTAAACTGCATTCCCTTGGATTGGAAATTTATGAAAAGCATTTGCAGGAGGTTATTGAAGACTATTCAATCACCGAAGAAGAAAAAGGCGTACTTTCTAAAATAAAGGGGTATTTCCAGTTGTCCGATGCTGCCATCAATTCCATTAAAAGCAAATATGCAAAAAAAGCTGTCACTGGTCTTTCAAAACAAAGGCTGGCCGATAATCATTTGTCTGAAGAAGAAATACAGGAGATCGGGCTGTTTGCAAAAGAATTAAATGTTTCAGTTGAAGAGGTGACCCGTATTAATCAGCAAAATGCGTTGGAGTTATATGAAAATGCTGTTAAGGATGTGATCTCTGATCATCTGGTCACTGCTGATGAACAGCAATCATTGAAACAACTGGCCCAACAACTGGGCATCGATATTAGAGAAGCTACCATTGATAAGCGATTAAAAGAAGACTATTATTACCTGGTATTATTAAATGCCCTTGAGCAGGGGTATCTGCCTCAATGTAAACAGCCATCTGTATTAACCCAAAACGACGAGGTAGCCTATTGGGAAATAAGCTCCAACTTCATATTCGCGAGAACGAATACCACAGGGTATTTCAGTCAGAGCAGCAGGGAAGGAATTAAAGTAGCAAAAGGCATTTCCTATAAATTGGGTTCAAGCAGAAGCACGCCTATCAGAGAGCATGTAAACGATAACCTTCCGGGGATCTTTGCTATAACCAGTAAGGGAGTAGTGTTTGCGGCCAGTCAACAATCATTTGCTATCCCATTTACTCAATTACATTCATTCGATACCTATAATGATGGGATTGGGTTGCAAAGAAATAGCACCGAGTTGGTTTTGCAGTTCTACGACAAACAAATGTCAGAAGTGATATTCAAAGTGCTCACCAATGCTATTAATGCCCATGTATAAAAGAAAAACTCCCCCCGGCTCAGCCGGGGGGAGTTTTCTTTTTATTTTGTAAACATTGTGCTCTCTGCCTTTCCTGTCTTGTTATCCATCAGTTTTATTACATAAACACCTCTCGGTAGTTTGCTTACATCCAGTTTTGCCTGGTTGTTACCATCAGTGATCCTTGTTCTTTTTAGTTCCATGCCCGACATATTCACCAACACCATGTCTTTATTCTGCAGGTCATTGGCCGTTGATTTCAGATAAACATAATCTGTAGCTGGATTCGGGAAAATAGTAAGGATATTGGTTCCGCTGTTTTTATTAGAACCAGCAATGTTACTAATGGAAACGGTTTGAGAATAAGAACTATCGCTGCCGGTTGTTACTGCTTTGATCCGATAATATTGAGCATCACCCCCTTTGTTTACATCCACATACTGGTATTTTGTAGTGGTTGTACCGTTTTTAGCATTATAGGGAACGTTTGCTAGTTTTTTGAATTTAATGCCATCGTCGCTTTTTTCCACTTCAAAGTGATTGGTAATATCGTTGGTGGTTTCCCAGGTTACCGTATTCCCGTTGGCCCCTGGTAGGCCTTTAACAGACAGGAATTGTACCGGCAGGGTTGTACTGCTTAGCCTTACTGCCGACATAATTTGTGCAATGCCCGCATCGATCATCCCAATGATAGTAGGGACAACCTGATCATAGAAATCTTTTTCGATGCCGATGTTCTGTCCAATATTTGCTGCTGCACCATAAACATTCAGCGCATAATCCCATTGGCCAGGATCGCTTGAAGAGGTATTGGCGAACACCTGGTCGTTTTGATTCAATTTCTTTTCTGAACCATCCATATTAAAACCCATCAGTCCGCCGCTTAAATGATATACGTTACTTTGATGGATCAGCTGTGGTCCGTTAAATGGCTGTATGTTAGGGTCGGTAACGTTGGAAGAAGTGGCTATCCAGAAAATATTATTCTTCATGGTTAACACATTCGGGATCCATGGTGTTGAAGCGATGCCTATTAAGTTTCTTACATCGGGTAAACGTGGTGCATGTGTTTCAATAACGTTGTTGTTGTAAAACTGCAGGTTTCGTACATCCACGCCATAACCATTATTAGTATTTATCCAGAATACGTGACCGTTGTTGATCAGCAAATTGTACCCAATAACATTGTTAAGCGCCTGCTGGCCTGAGGAGCTCCCAAACTCCATAAAACCCAGGTTCTCACTACATTTATTATACATTATTTTGTTATTGCTAACCGCACCATACATTTCTATGGCGCCTCCATCGATCTGGTAATCGTAGCTGTTGCTATAACATTCCTGTATAATGTTACGGGTGATGGTATTATAAGAACCACCGATCATTATGCCCATGGCGCCAAAATCGTCCCATTCAACATCGGGCGTATTCAGGATCATTCGCAAATTCAAAATGGTGCAATCTGTGATGGTATTGTCGTTTCCGCCATCAATGGATACACCGCAGCCCAATTTTGAGATGGTAACGTTCTTTATCACGTTATGCGATCCATTTCCATTGGTGCCATAAATGTAAACACCATATCCAACGTTGGCGTTTACATTATGATTCCACCAGGGAATATAATCGTCGGTCAATTCAATGCCGTCGATCACAATGTAATTGGCCTGGTTTAGCCGGATAACGGTTCTGTCGTAAACATTTTGCTCGGTAGGACTGGCTATGTTATACTGAAACTTTGGTGCATTGCCATCGCCATAGCCCATGATCACGATCGGCGCACCCGCGCTGCCTGAACTGTTGAGGGAAAGCGTACCGGTGTACCAGCGGTCTCTTTTAAAGAACAGCGTATCGCCGGGTTTGAAGTAATTGATGTACCATGGTATGTCATTTATAGATCTCCATGGGTTGGTCAATGTTCCTTGGTTTGATCCCCAGCCATAGGGATCTACATAATAGTTAGTGGCATAGGAATTTAGGGTCGCTAGCACAAATAGTGCTATGAGACACAGGGATACTGGTGTTTTCATTGTTTTTCAAAGATTAATCAGGCCTTAAAATAATGGTGTTCAAAACTAGCTTTTTAAAAAGCCTGGAAAAATAGCTATATCCGTTAGATACACGTTTATGCTTATTTTTTTGCAATGGGCAGTATCTATTGTGCCAAAAATTATAACGGGATAAATTTTCCCCACATTAAAAAGCTTCCCCCACACTAACGTTGATGTTGTTACGCTGTGTAATAATTTCTTAATACGCATACCCGAAAAACACTTGATATTTTTGCGCGCTCCAAATAGTTGTATGACCTACAATTATAAAAGCTTGGGGGAGGCTACCGGGGCCTGAGCGCTTTTGTCGTTATTGGCGTTTATCCGGATTTACCTACGGCAGTCAGTTTTTATTGAAAAAGGGGGCTGGGAGGAATTTGCCCGGAATTATCAATATTCAACCTGGTAGAAGACAAAAACGTAATTTAAAGCAAACAAAAATAAGATGAGCTACAAGAATAGTCTAATGAACCGGGTAGTTGGTATTGTATATGGCGGATTGCTGATAGTGATCAGCATTTGTAGCGGTACTGCCGCTACGGCACAATCAAAAGAGCCAAATCCCAAAGATCCCTGGGCGCCTGTAAATATCAACAATATGCCACCGGTAGCGAGCCTTACCAATGGGGTATGGTTAAAAGGCGATCTGCACCTGCACTCCCGCCACAGTAAAGAATCGTCTAATAATCCTGTTTCAAAGATCATAGCCTTTTCCAAATCGGTTGGTATAGATTATATCTGCATTACCGACCACGACAATCATGTTGATGGGGATGTTGCCAACCATACCTGGGCCGATCCTGAATTCAAATCAGACTCTGTGTTATTATTGTATGGCGCTGAGTGGACCACTAACCGTGGGCATGGTAATGTTTTCTCAGCCAGACCTTACGATCACCAACGCCTGTATTTTGTTCGCGATCAACGCGACATCGTGATCCAGTCCATAGTAAAAGAACTGGGCATTCATTTGTCTGCCAACCATCCCATGGGACCTAAAGATCACTTCGGTTATTCTTACGACATGGTCAGTTCTATGGAGATCTGGAATTCTGCTGTTTGGCAAAAGAATGTCAATGCCCTGTTGATCTGGGACGACATGCTTTCTTCAGGTCGTAAGATCACCGGAAGAGGCGGAAGTGATGCCCACCATGGTGTGCCTGATTCACCCGACAAAGCAACGGCCAACAGCAAACAAGCCACCGCTAACTATGTGGGAACGCCCACTACCTGGGTATTTGCTACAGCCCGTACCCAACAGGCCGTGGTAGATGCGCTTACCAATGGAAGGGTTTCTGTGAGCGCCAATCCTTTTGCGCCGCGCGTTGAATTTTATGCAGACCTTGATCAGGATGGTAAAATGGATATGATGATGGGTGACAATACCAAACCCACGGGTAAGCCAGCCAAATTCCGGGTGCAGCTAACTGGTAAAACAGTTGCAGACTCAACTTATACCGTAAGTGTTGTAAAAAATGGAGATCCTTTCAATACTTTTAAAACAACCGGAAAAAATCCGGTGATCGAATTTACCGATACACCGGCGGTACAAGGCCGTACCTATTACCGTGTTGTGGTGGAAGGGCCGTCAACTCCATATCCCCAGGTACCAGTATCTCAAACACTGAGCGGTAACATGGTCGCATTGTCGAACCCGATATACTTCAACTTTGATCCTAACTTTTGATGGGTAGAAAATTAAAATAACAATTACATAATACACCTTGTATGAAAACATTGTTTTGCTTCGCAATAGGCGCACTAGCGTTTCAAATGGGTGGTGGTCCCGGTATTCCCGGCAACACACCTATCAATAAAATTCAGATAATTGGCTCGCACAACAGTTATAAAAGAGCTATCGATCCGGCCCTTTATAAAGTGTTTATGGAAAAGGATTCCGGCAAGGTAAAAGGATTGGCCTATGCGCATATTCCTATCGAAGAGCAATTAAAAATGGGGTTGAATAACCTGGAGATCGATTGTTACCGGGATGAAAATGGCGGCAAATACGCACATCCAAAAGGGTTAGAGATGGCTACCGGGCAGGCGCCTTATGATCCCAATGGTGAAATGTTGAGACCGGGTTATAAAGTATTTCACGTACCTGATTTCGATTTTCGCACCGATTCCTATACGTTTGCAGGAATATTGCAAAAGTTAAGGACGTGGTCAACAGAACATCCCGATCATAACCCGGTATTCATAACCCTGGAAACAAAGGGCGGTGATGCCGGATCAGGTACAGAAGATTTGAATGTAAAGGCTATGGATGATCTGGATGAAGAATTGGTAAAGAACCTGGGAAAAGAGTATCTGATTACGCCCGATGATGTTCGTGGTAATTATGCGACTTTGGAAGAAGCTGTACTAAAAGGTAACTGGCCTACGTTAAATGCAGCGAAAGGTAAATACCTGTTTGTGCTGGATGACCATGGCGCTAAACGGGCTACTTACATGAAAGGACATCCTTCTTTAAAAGGGCGCATCCTGTTTATAAATGCTGAACCCGGTACACCCGAAGCGGCTGTTATGATCAGGAATGGTTCCAAGGAACCGGGTATAAAAGAACTGGTGCAGAAAGGCTATATCATTCGTACCCGGGCCGATGGTGATACAAAGCAGGCACGTGTGAACGACCGTTCTTACTTTGAGGCTGCCTGCAATTCCGGTGCACAGATCATTACCACGGATTATTATCTGAAAAGCACCTATTTTGATAGTCCTTACCAAATTTATTTTGAAGGCGAGAATAAATACATCCGCTTAAATCCGGTTAACAACACTGGTAATAAGCAATAGCATCGTCTAACGTAAGTTTTCAGTAGATACAATTTAAGGCTTCATCAGGTGTAAATACCGTGATTGAAGCCTTTGTTGTTTGTGAGTTATTAAGTTCATTTGTTCGGTGCTCGCAATGCTCGAGGTCTATTTATCCCCAATGCTATCCTGATAGTTCCTCAATTCCTCCGCTTTTGGACCTCATTGCTTCCCCGGCGCCCGAGGAGGCGAAGTGAAGGATCTGTATAGGCAAAGTGAAGGTTTCGAGGAGGCGCAGTGAAGAATCAGTATAGGCAAAGAGAAGGAATTAAAAACCGTCACAGGTTTTCGACCATTCGTCACACCGGTTTCTGCTGAACCGTCACACCAAAAATGAGTTTTCAGTAGAGAAATTCCCATTCGTCCCATCGATTTAAAGGTAACCGTCCCACCATTTTCCTCGAACCGTCCCACCAAAATGAAATTTCCGAGGAGAAATTACCAAACGTCCCACCGTTTTCCGAAGCTCGTCCCAGCGGTTTCCGAAGCCCGTCACATGATGGAAACATCGTATAAAAGCATTGGGTACCTTTGTATACCGACGAAGCGAAGCTTGTCGGCATGCTGACAGGCTTCGCTTCGTCAGCATTCGTATACGACCAGTTCTTTGACTTATGGGGTAGATAGGTTAAGGGCCTTTCTATTTGACCTTTTTCTTTTTTACCGCTTTCTTTTTTGCACCAGCCACCTGCAGGTCATTGTAAAAGGCGCAAACCTTTTTCATTAAGCAAATGGGGCATTGGGGAGTGGGGTGGCAAATTTCCCTGCCAAGGAACGACATCGCCATACCGGCATCCCATTCCTTTTCCGGCAACAATTCCATCAGCTGTTTTTCGATCTTTTCAGCATTCGTGGTATTTACAATGCCCAATCGGTTTGACACCCGTATGGTGTGCAGATCAACAATGATCCCCTGAGGCGCCCCTTTAGCGCCGCGCCGGATCACGTTGGCTGATTTTCGTCCAATACCAGGCAATTCAACCAATGATCCTATCTCAAGCGGAATATTGCTGTCGGTTTTTATGGCTGTGGCTATGTTCACCAGCCACTGTGCCTTGTGCGCAAAATTCCTG
The DNA here is from genome assembly GCF_017742245.1 of Niastella soli. Lineage (GTDB taxonomy): Bacteria > Bacteroidota > Bacteroidia > Chitinophagales > Chitinophagaceae > Niastella > Niastella soli. The sequence continues at coordinate 249,989 of NZ_JAGHKO010000017.1, read as the reverse complement.
ACTTTGCTTATGAGAGGAAATAGAGATTTGGGGTCTGCTTTTGAAAGGGATCTTATATCGGGGTATGCTTTAAAGAAGTCCGGGGCCAACTGGTTAATAAGGCTATCAGTGGCCTGTGCCGACAAAACAACCATTACAATCCATTGATAGGGATTGGCCGCATCGAGCGGATGCTTTTTGTTTTTATACTTTTTCAGCAGCGGCTCCAGTTCAACAGACCAATCAATTGTTGAACGTTTCATATGACATATTATATTAATGAAGTTACTTAATATGAATTGCATGGGGAAGCCTTTAGTACTATCTTTCGCCAATAATAAACGCTCCCATGAAAAAAATGATCACAGCAGGTATGCTGGTTATACTTTTTGCCTGCTCTTCACAACCCAGGACCGATAGTAACGCCGCTACTCCTAAAGTAGTCACCGATACCAATGTGTCAAAACCGCTGGTGGCAGCGGCTTCTGATTCAATAGCTCAACCGGAAGAACTAAAAGGAAAAAGCCGGTTGCAGCAACTTTCCGAGCGGAATGTTTTTTCAACTATTCAGGCCAAAATATTACCTACGCTGCCTGAAAAACATCAAAAGGTTTTGGGTGGTGACCCTGATCTTAATGTATTAGCATTTGCTACCGGCGACTTATTTCAAAACAATAAGAATGATTATGCTTTTATTGTTTATGATAAAAAGCACCAGGTGATCTCCATTCTACTGTATGATGAGCTGGCTGATAGTTACAGACAATTGTACGAGTCCTTAAAAGTGAATGATGAGATCAATAAGCTTGATTGTAACAATGATTGTGGCCGTCTTGATGAAAATTTAGCGAGTGAAATTGCCGATCAGGCCGATTCTTATATAAAGGACCCAGTAAGCTTTATCGCCAATAAACAGATAAAGATCTCTGACCTAACAAAGGATGAAGATATTCTTATAAAAGATGGCTGTTTGTCAAAGAATGCCAACAATGCCAATATTAAAAACGGGCTTTGTATTGCTACCAGCTTTGTTTATAATAACTGGAAGTGTTTACGATACGATAAAGCAAAAGATGCGTTTACAATTTTCTTTTCCCAAACTTTTGCAGATTAGAAAGCAAGAACAACTTTCAATACAAAGGTCGCTTTTAAGCGACCTTTTTTAATGCCTGGATGACAAGGAACCTCGATTTTATATGTATGTACAAAGTTCCTTATTTTTGGGACAGATTTAATATTAGCCATATGAAGACGAACCCGATTCGGCTGTTGCCTGGTTTTGTTTTGTCTGTATTGCTTTGCCAGACATGGGAAATGGGATATACCCGGCAATTTCCTGCCAGGCCGCCCAATATCATATTCATAATGGCCGATGACCATGCATACCAGGCCATCAGCGCGTATGGTTCTACACTGATTAAAACCCCTAACATAGACAGAATTGCCCGGGAAGGTGCGCTCATGAGCAATGGGTTTGTGACCAATTCGGTTTGCAGTCCCAGCCGGGCGGTGATCTTAACGGGTAAGTATTCCCACATCAACGGACTGCGCGATAATGGCACTTATTTTAACGGCGCGCAACAAACCCTGCCTAAGATCCTGAAAGAAAATGGTTATCGTACAGCTATTGTAGGTAAATGGCATTTATGGAGCGAGCCCACCGGTTTTGATTACTGGAATATCTTGCCGGCACAGGGACATTATTACAATCCGCCTTTTATAAAGATGGGGAAGGATACATGCTACAAAGGCTATGTGACCGATATTATTACCGACCTGGCGTTACAATGGATCGATTCGAACAGGGGCCAGCCCTTCTTTCTGATGCTGCACCACAAAGCGCCGCATCGCAATTGTATGCCGCCATTGAAATACCTGCACCAATTCGATGAGGTGAAATTCCCCCTTCCGGCAACCTTTAACGATAGCTATAAGAACAGGCCTGCCTTGCAACGGCAACAAATTTCGGTGGCGCATGACCTCGATCTCCGGTACGATACCAAGATCCCCTGCGACACCTGTGCCGTAACCACAATAAACAGTTGGGCCCCGGCTGAATGGCAACGCGAAATTGAACGGTTAACCCCGGCGGAGCGCCGGCAATGGGATTCCGCATATGCGTTGGAATATGAGCAGTTTAAAAACATTCACGATCCGGCCGCGCTGGTCAAATTCCAGTTTCAACGGTATCTGGAAGATTATTTGCGTTGTGTTTTATCGGTTGATGATAATGTGGGCAGGGTGTTGCAGTACCTCGATGAGCATGGACTATCCGAAAACACCATAGTGATCTATACTTCCGATCAGGGATTTTATTTGGGTGAACATGGGTTGTACGACAAACGGTTCATGTATAATGAGTCGTTTCGGTCGCCCATGGTGGTGCGCTATCCGGCGAAAATCAGGCCCAAACAGCAGGTCAGTCAATTTACGCTGAATCTCGACATAGCGCCTACTTTACTGGATTATGCCGGTATTGCCATCCCCGCCGATATGCAGGGCGCTTCTATGCGGCCGTTGCTGGAAAAGGGCAAAACACCCAACTGGCGCAACGAAATTTATTATCACTATTATGAATTATCATTTGGGCTCACACGTCATTATGGTATTTACACCGGGCGGTATAAACTGATACATTTTTATGACCCCATCGATGCCTGGGAACTCTATGACCTGAAGAAAGATAAGCTGGAAATCAATAACCTGTATAACGATCCCAGGTATCTGAAAGCGGTTAAAGCGCTGAAGGAGCGGTTGCGCAGCCTGCAGAAGTTTTATAAAGATGAGGTAAATTGGTGAGTCGCATATGGGCAGTCGGTAACTAGGGCACTCCGACTCGTCGGAGCGCCAGTACGGGGGACGACCTGTAAGATTCGCCGTCGGGTGTTGAACAATCAGTGGATTTAAGCGATCCTGACAGGTCGTGTTTTAATCAATTAAGCGACCTGTTAGAGCCTGCCCCGATTCGTCGGGGTCTGTTCATTATGATGCTTGCAAAGGAATTGACCTGGTTCCCTGTAAATCCTGTCAACCATATCAACCTCTATCAACTTCTCATCAACTGATCAACTTCCACCCTTATTACCCTTATCAACTATCTCTCCGGGATTCAATTGTATATACAAAGCTATCCGCCTTATAATACCCCAGGTTATACTCAATAGGCCTGTCGCCCTGGTCGTATACAAAGCGTTTGCGGAACAGGATGGGGCTGCCGGGTTCCACTTCCAGTTTGCCCGCTATAAACTTGCCAGCTGCTTTGGCACTGATCTCCTCCTTCGATAAATTAGCTACTACCAGGTGATCTTTCTCCAGGATTTCATACAGGGGCCGCTTGAAATCTTCCTCACCGGTTAGGCCAACCCGGGGATGAAAGAACGATACAAAATATACGAAAGGGCCTTCAGGGCGGCCTCTCAGCCTTTCCAGCTTCAGCACTTTTTTGTCTGTACCGATCTCAAAAAAATTGGCCACCGCTTCATCAGGATACACCCAGGTAACATGCAGTTCGAAATTTTTGATGGGAATGCCGCGGGCCTGCATTTCCTGGGAGAAGCTCAGCCAGTTCTTCGATTTGGAACTTACCGATGCTTCAGCCACCTTGGTGCCAATGCCTTTTTTACGTATCAACAAACCTTCATATACCAGCTTGTTCAGGGCCTGGCGTAAGGTGGTACGGCTAATGGCCAGTTCTTTGGCCAGGTCTACCTCATTGGGCAGAAACTTGCCCTCGGCATACTGAGGGTCCCTGATGATATTCCGCAACAATTCCTCGGCTTGCAAGTGTAATGGCACATGGCTTTTGTGATCGATTCGAAGCTTCATGCTGGATGATTTTCTGAGCTGATACTAACAAAAATAAAAAAATATCACGTCAATAGTAGTATGTTTAAATGTATGTACATATATTTGAGATGGATAGGATCTGCAATTGTTACCGCCTCAGCCTGTTAACCCACGCAATAAACGATAGATCGATCAGCAGATCTTCCACCTGCACGCACCCTGTTAAAGCTGCTTATTCAGCATGTTGTATGTAACCAAATTCTATAATCTTATTCAACCAGCTCTCGCTTATGAATTACTCAACAAATTGCGCTGCGGCTCCAAAAAGAAACAATGGCTTCGGGCGTAACAGGGGAGGAGGTGAACCGGGTAAGCGGTTTACTTCTTTTTTTTATTTGCTGTTGGTTCTTGGGATTGGCCACCTTCAACCGGCAGCTGCACAAACTGAAAACACTATCCATGGGGTGATCTCCAACAGTCAGGGCGATCCTTTGGCAAATGTATCGGTGGTAGTAAAAGAAACAAAACGCGGAACTGCCACTGATTCATCAGGACAATTCTCTATTGCCGCAAAAAAAGGACAAACGCTTGTATTCTCCATGACCGGGTATACCGGCAGGGAATACCTGATACGGAATGACGGAATAGTGCAAATGTCGCTCACTGCCAGCGCTATATCGCTTGATGATGTGGTGGTGATTGGTTATGGCGCCAGGAAAAAAGCCACACTTACCGGTGCGGTAGCCGCCGTTACCGGTAGGGAAGTGGTCACTACAAAAAACGAGAATATCCAAAACATGCTTACTGGTAAAGTGGCTGGTTTGCGTGTGGTACAAAACAGCAGTGAACCTGGAAGTTTTGACAATACATTCGATATAAGAGGCCTCGGTACGCCGCTTGTTGTCATAGATGGTGTTCCGCGGACCAACATAACACGTCTGAACCCGGCAGATATTGAAAGCGTTTCCATTTTGAAAGATGCTTCTGCGGCTATTTATGGGGTGCGGGCGGCCAATGGCGTGGTACTGATCACCACTAAAAAAGGGAAGAAGGGCAAGCTGAGCCTGAATTATAATGGGGTGTATGGCCTCCAGTTCGCATCGCGGTTGCCCAAACCAGTTGGTATTTTCGATTATATGACCCTGGTAAATGAGCAACGGATGCATACTGTAAATGGCGGTACGCCCTTGTATACCGAAGCCGATTTTGAAGCCTATCGAAATGGCACAAAAGTAGCGGCCAACTGGCAGGATGCTATCATTCGTAAAGCTGCTCCCTTTACCCAGCACGACATCAGCGTATCGGGGGGAACCGACAACACCACTTATTTTGTAAGCCTTGGTTATCTTTCACAGGATGCCATTTTTAAAAGCGATGACGTAAACTATAAGCGGTATAACATGCGCTCGAACCTGAGCACAAAAATTGCCAGGCGGTTGACTTTCGATGTAGACATCTCTGGCATCCTTGATGAAAAGAACCAACCTTACATTTCACCCTGGTATGTTTTTCGCAGTCTTTGGTACCAGCCACCGGTGCAGAATATCTATGCCAATAATAATCCGGATTATTTCAACAATGTGCCCAGCAACCTGAACGGCGTTGCGCATTCCCGTTCGGATGTGAATGGCTACTACAAACAAAAAAATAAATGGTTTCAATCATCGGTTAGCTTAACCTATGAAGTGCCGGGTATAAAAGGATTAACATTTAAAGGATTATACAGCTATGACTTCAGAGACAGCGGCAATAAAGCATATATGAAGGCGTACAACCTGTACAACTACAATGCCACCAATAATACCTATGAACCGGTACCACAGCAAACACCCGCTACGATCAGAAGAGACATTTCCCAGTTCCCCGGCAGCCTGTTGCAGGCTTCTGTAAATTATAATCACCTGTTTGGCGATCACAACATGTCGGCGTTGTTATTATATGAAAGGAATATCAAGAGTGCTGACAATTTTTATGGACAACGGGAACTGTCGCTGGCAGTTGACCAGTTATTGGCGGGTAACAGCCTGAACCAGCAGACCAATACTTCATCGAACATATTTTACAAATACATCAATGCCTCTTACGTAGGTCGTCTGGCTTATGATTTCCGGGGTAAATACTTTGCAGAATTCACGTTCAGGGAAGACGGGTCCTCGAAGTTTGCAGTAAACAAACAATGGGGTTTTTTCCCTGCAGGTTTTGTTGCCTGGCGTATTTCGGAAGAAAAATTCTTTAAGAACATCCGGGCGCTTTCCTTCATCAATAACTTCAAGTTGCGTGGTTCGTATGGACTTACCGGTGATGAGAACACCTCCACCTATCAGTTTTTTGCAGGTTATAATTATCCGGCCAGTGGCAGTAGTACTGGCACTCCGGCCGGTGCAGTGTTTGATGGCACCTTCGTAAGTGCGGTACAAAGCAAAGGCCTGGCCAATCCCAATATTTCCTGGTATACAGCCAAAATGCTGAATGTGGGGGTTGATGTGCAAGCCTGGCGCGGTTTACTGGGCCTGACATTCGATGTGTTCCGCCGCAACCGTTCCGGTTTACTGGCCACGCAGGCACTGACCCTGCCCGATGTGGTAGGTGTAGGCTTACCACAGGAAAACCTGAATGGCGATCGTACAGAGGGGTTTGATCTGGAAGTGAACCATGAGAATCATCTTGGCAAGCTGAATTATTTGGTTAAGGGTACGTTGGGGTACACAAGGACCATGAATACTACCCGTGCATCTGCCCGGGCTGGCAATTCGTACCTGAACTGGAACAACAGCAATTTTACCGCTTACCGTTGGAACAATCTCTATTGGGGGTATGGGGCCGATGGCCAGTTTGGATCGTATGATGCTATAGTGAACAGTCCGTTTTATGTGCCCAGATCTACAGTTGTTGGTGATTATATGTACCAGGACTGGAATGGTGATGGGCAGATCAGCACGCAGGACAATCAACCCATCACCACTGCAGGAATGCCTACTATTACTTATGGCTTTACTATTGGCGCGCAATATAAAGGCTTTGACCTTAGCATGACCTGGAATGGTGCTGGTAAAGTTTACGTATCCTACTTTGAACAATTGAATACACCACTTTGGGCGGGTGGCGGCGCGCTTGAGCAATTTATGGACAGATGGCATCCGCTCGATCCAACGGCAGATCCATACGATCCCAATACAGTATGGGTGCCCGGTCATTTTGCCTATACCGGAACGGTACCTTATACTAATACACTGGCCAATGCATCCAGTGCGGCTTACTTACGGTTAAAGACAGTTGAATTAGGCTATACCCTGCCACAACGATTGTTGAACAAGGCAGGGATAAAAGGCCTGAGAGTATATGCCAATGGGTATAACCCGGTTACCATCACCAAACTCCGTTACCTCGATCCGGAACATCCTTCCAGTCAGTTTGGTTACTTATACCCACTTGATATTAAACTCACCTTCGGCTTAAATATTCAATTATAATTATCACCATGAAAAAGCTATTATATATTGTATTATCATTTTTGGGGATACTGGCAGCTTGTGAAAAGCTGAATGTACCTCCCATGAACGTGCTGCCTGATAAAGATGTATTTACAAGCGAGGCTGGGGTTACCGCGTACTTTGCACGGATGTACAGCCGATTGCCGATTGAAGATTTCAAATACTCGCCCACCATAAGTTTTAACGCATTTGTTGTTGGTTCCTTTAGCGGTATTACCGGCGAAGCATTGAGCCGGGATATGGGTAATGTAGTTGAAAGTTTCAATTACTGGGGCGATGCATATGCCCTGATCCGGGAAGCCAATTACTTTATGGAAACATTGCCCGGTTATGCCAATAATTTCAGTGCGGCACAAGTGAATAGCTGGACGGGTGAAGCCCGGTTTATCAGGGCCGTTACTTATTTCGCATTGGTTAAACGCTATGGCGGCGTACCCCTTGTTGATAAAGTATTGACGAAGTCAAACCAAACCGTTGATGAACTAACTGCTACTATCGATGAATTAAAGATTCCCCGTTCAGCAGAAGAAAAAGTGTACGACCTGATTGCACAGGACCTGGATTTTGCTTACACTAACTTGCCCGAAAGCAACCAGGCAGGCAGAGTAAATAAATATGCGGCAGCTGCTTTTAAATCGCGGGCTATGTTATTTGCAGGGACCATTGCCAAATACAATACTATCAATCTCACAACGGGTAGCGAGCGCCTGTGTGGCATACCGGCTACTAAGGCAAACACCTATTTTAAAGCCAGCTTTGATGCGGCAGCTTTACTAAATGGCAAATACAGTTTATATACCAAGAGTTTTGCCGCAGGCGACAGAACCGCCATTTACCAGAATTACGTTAATCTGTTCCTGGATGTAACCAGTCCTGAGAATATTTTTATTCGTCAATATAAATACCCCGATGCGGTGCATGGGTATGACGCCCTGAGCGTGCCCAAACAATTGGAAGGACCAGGTGGGAACTATTCTTCAGAAACAAATCCGACGCTCAATTTTGTGGAGATGTTTGAAGGCCTGCCCAGAAATGCAGATGGCACTTTTCAAACCCTGGATGCCAATGGTAAATATCTTTTGTATGATAACACCATGGATGCGTTTGTGAATGCAGAACCAAGATTAAGGGCAACGGTGGTCCTGCCTGGGGATGTGTTTAAAGGGCAAAGCATTGAAATGCGTCGGGGCATATATACTGGCAGGGCCACAGGTGGCATCAGTCGTATATTACCTGCAGGTTCAACTTCTGCTTATCCAGCTTCAACTGTAGTAAGCTCAGCGGCTGTATTACAAACGCCCTATACATTACCTAACGGGACCAAAATGAATCCTGCCGGCGCCAGTGGCATCTTTACCAACCTGGCAGCTAATGGTACAGGTGGAAGTATCACTGGTTTCTCTGTGCGTAAATACCTGGTACCCGATAAACCAACTTCGCAAGTAGTGACCAACCGCTCAGAGCAAAGCTGGCTCGAGATCCGGTATGCCGAAGTATTGCTGAATGCAGCCGAATCAGGGTTTGAATTAAGTGCTGCCGGACAAGGCGCCACCTATCTGTCCACTGCATTGACAAATCTTAATCTTATAAGGACCCGGGCGGGCGCCACACCGGCCGCTACCCTCACCAGTGTTGATACCATTAGAAGAGAAAGAAGAAAAGAGCTGGCTTTTGAAAACAAGATCTACTGGGACCTGAGAAGATGGCGCATATTAGATCAGGAGCAAAATGGAACATTATACAAGGTGTTGATGCCTTTCTATTCATCGGATGCCGGCAAATACTTTTTTGATGCCCGTACCGATGAAAGAAACGTACGCTTCACCTTCGACACCCGGTGGTACTATATGCAAATACCACAGTCAGCGATCACCAAAAGCCCTAACCTCGTTCAAAATCCTGGCTTTTAATTCTATTAATTATGAAAAAGATAGCTCATTATATTATCCTTGGCGCGGCACTGCTGTCAGCAGGTGCTTGCTCAAAAAAATTAGATAATTATGCGGCGCCCAATCAAACATTACAGGGCAGGATCATCGATGCCGGAACAGGTAAAAACGTTCCCAGCGAAGTATCGGGCGAAAATGGCACCGGTACGCGCATTCAATTGCTGGAATTAAGCTGGAGCGATAATCCAACCCCTTTATACCTGGCCGCCATGCAGGATGGTACGTATAACAATACCAAGATCTTTGCCGGCCACTATAAAATTTCGGCCGATGGTGCCTTTGTGCCGTTGGTTCAAACCGGCCCCAACTCCGTTGATAAGAGCAAGGAAATAGATATTCAGGGTGGTGTAACCGAAGTTGACTTTACGGTAGAACCCTTTTTGCGGATAGAATGGGTAGGGGAACCTGTTTTAAATGCCAATGGAACGGTGACTGTAAAATTTATAGTTACGCGTGGTACTACTGATCCCAATTACCAGTTGAATGTAACGGATATTAATTTGTATGTAAATAACTATCCTTATGTAGGGCAGAGTGCCAACAGTTATGATCCCCGTTATTCCAACCGTGTTAGCTACAGCGGCACGGCCGGTAATAATTTATTAGGTCAAACATTAACCTTCACAACTACGGGTGGTGTCTTACCTGGCAAACGGGATTGGTATTTGCGGGTAGCTGCAAGAACTACGTTCCCGAACCTGGGCAAGCCGTTCAATTATACCGATGTAAAAAAAATATCCATCCCTTAATATAGGTGTGGGCATTGATCTCAAATAGAACAGAACAGCGTAAATTAGGATGTCCGGCCTTATTACCTTGCCCGCCGAAGCTTTAGCGTAGGCGGCCCATCAGCATTTCAATAACAACATTAAGATTCAATAAGCAGCATTAAAATCTGTATAGTATGTACGAGACTTCGGAGAATATGGTAGATAAAGAAAAAGACATAGGTAATAAACGGCGGGTAAGTTCGCAGCCATTATTGCCACAACAGATACAGGTCCCTGCAACCGCCAGTAGAGAATATAACATGTACCCGTTTCATACATTGGGAGCTGATAAAATTTTTGATGGCTACCACTCATTGGCGAAATGGATGACAGGGCATCAACAGATCATAATCGATGGCTACGGGGGAATTTTCTGGAAGGAAGTAAAACAGTGTCTGCAAACAGCATTACAGGCAAACGGAATGAACGTGCATTGGATCGATGTAAGCACCTGTATGAAAAAAGAAGAAGTGATAGATGAGATGGTAGCGCCGTTCCTGGGCATAGAAGACTCGGTGTGGGGGACCAAATGTAACTTCAAGCTGAGTGATTTTTTCAATATGAACGAGCTGCTGTCGCTGCAATCCAAACCTGATGCCGATTGCACTATTGTATATGGTACCGGTGCCGCTCTGATTTCCTGGGATGCCCCGGTTGTGTACCTTGATCTGCCAAAGAATGAAATACAGTACCGCATGCGTGCAGGCAGTATTACTAATCTGGGCAACAAAAAGGTGACCCGTTCTTCAAACATGTACAAACGGCTTTATTTTGTGGATTGGGTAGTGCTTAATGAATATAAAAAGAACTTACTGCCAAACATTTCTGTGATAGCCGACGGGCAATGGAAAGAATCGTTGAACTGGATGCTGGCCGATTCCCTGCGGGAAGGGTTGTCGGCAATAAGTAAGAACGTATTTCGCGTGCGGCCCTGGTTTGAAGCCGGCGCCTGGGGTGGTCAATGGATGAAAGCGCATATAAAGGAGTTGGATAAAGAGGAAGTGAACTATGCCTGGTCCTTTGAACTGATCGTTCCTGAAAATGGGCTGGTCTTTGAAAGCAATGGCAATTTGCTGGAAGTATCTTTCGATTGTTTAATGTATCAGGAAAATAATAATATACTTGGCAAACATGCTGGTTTGTTCGGATATGAATTCCCGATACGCTTCGATTTTCTGGACACCTGGGAGGGAGGGAACCTCTCCATACAATGCCATCCTACATTACAATATATCCGGGAAAATTTTGGTGAGACTATCACTCAGGACGAAACCTATTATATTCTCGATTGTAAGGAAGACGCACAGGTGTTCCTGGGTTTCCAGGAAAACATTGACCCAGCAGCATTCCGGCAGGTGTTGGAAAACAGTAAGGCCAGTAAACAGGAAATAGCTATTAATGACTATGTGTTGTCACATGCTGCCCGGAAACACGAGCTGTTTTTAATTCCAAACGGAACGGTACACAGCGCCGGTGTAAACAACCTGGTTCTTGAAATAAGTGCCACGCCTTATATATTTACTTTTAAAATGTACGACTGGTTGCGGTTAGACCTTAACGGTGAACCAAGGGCCATCAATATAGAACACGCGTTCAATAACCTGAATTTTGAAAGAAGGGGAGAAAAGGTTAAAGAAGAATTGATCTCCAAACAAATGGTGGTTGAGCAGGGGAATGACTGGCAATTGGTACATTGCCCCACTCATCCGGCGCATTTTTATGATGTGCACCGGATCGAGTTTGTAACCCGTTATACAATACAAACCAATAATACCTGTCATATCCTGATGCTGGTAGAGGGCAGTTCTATTTCGGTTGAAACGGCTGGTGGGGATCTTATTGCGTTTAACTATGCTGAAACTTTTGTTATCCCAGCTGCGGCAACCCAATATACCCTCATCAATAATAGTACGGGCATTGCAAAAGTGGTAATAGCATTTTGTAAGGAAAATATCACTGAACTAAAATAATAGCAGGCATTATATGAAAAAAATGTTATTGTTTATCATTATGAGTAGTTACGTTTTTGGCGTAATGGCTCAACAGAAAGAACCGGTTGAGTATGCTGATCCGTTACTGGGGACTTCTGAATCGCGCTGGATGTTAAATCCGGGCGCCACCATGCCCTTTGGGATGGTGCAGTTAGCGCCCGATAACCAGGGCGGCGTTTGGAAATCCGGATACGAATATACCTTAAACAATATTGGTGGTTTTAGTCATATTCATTCCTGGACAATGGCCGGTTTATCGGTTATGCCTACGGTTGGGGCATTGAATACGCGCAGGGGGCCTACAGATGGTCCCACTACTGGCTGGACTACCGGTTACCGCTCAAGGATCTATAAAGAAACAGAAAAAGCCAGTCCGGGTTATTATGGCGTAAAGCTTATGAATGGTGATATTACTACCGAACTTACCAGTACTACCCGCGCCGGATTTTTCCGGTTTACCATTCCGGAAGAAGAAGACCTGCATATTCTACTCGACCTGGATATTCCTTTTGAGAATACTGCTGAGATCCTGGATGCAAAGATCACAAAAGTAAACGATAAAGAAATTGAAGGCTATTCAAAACAAAAATGGAGTTGGAATGAATACATTGTACATTTTGTAGTTCGCTTTAACAAACCCATTGAAAGCTTTGGTGGTTGGAAGGGCAATCAAAATATAAAAGATGTAAACGAGGTGGCAGGTAAAGGGCGTATGGGTGCTTTTGCCAATTTCAAAACGGCAAAAAATGAAGTGTTGTTGATGCAAACAGCCATTTCACTGGTAAGTATTGAGCAGGCCCGTCTAAACCTGGACACAGAAATGAATCCGTTTAACTGGAATTTTGATGCGGTAAAGGACAATGCTCATAAGGTATGGAACAACCTGTTAAGCAAGATACAGGTACAAGGTGGAACCGAAACGGATAAAAAGAAGTTCTACTCCAACTTATACCGCTCCTATGTGGCGCGCACCACCTGGAGTGATGTGAATGGCAAGTATGTGGATGTGAATGAAAAGGTACAGCAAACAAAACCAGATTCCCCCATTTATGGCAGCGATGCTTTGTGGAATACATTCTGGAACCTGAACCAATTGTGGGCGCTGGTGAATCCTGATCTGACAAACAACTGGGTGAATTCATTACTGGAAATTTATAATACAGGCGGCTGGTTACCAAAAGGGCCGGCAGGTATAGAGTATTCAGGTATTATGGAAGCCTCGCATGAAATTCCACTTATTGTAGGCGCTTATCAAAAGGGCATCCGAAATTTTGATGCAGAAAACGCTTTCAGGGCCATGTTGCATCAGCAAACAACTCCAGGTGTAGTAACGCCCGAAGGTGGTTTTGCCGGTAACAAATTTTTTGAGGCATACATGAAACTGGGGTATGTGCCTACTGAAGAAGGTCAGGTTTCCAATACGCTTGAATATGCATACGACGATTGGTGTGTATCGCAAATGGCCAAAGCCCTTGGGAAGAAAAATGAATACGAACAATTCATTAAGCGCGCAGGGAATTATAAAAATGTGTTTGATACTGCCACCAAATATATTCGCATGAAACACCGCGATGGTTCGTGGGTGAAAGAGTGGAACCCCTATTGTTGTACCTCATTCAGCGGTCCTGGTTATTTGGAAGGAAACGCCTGGCAATACAGTTTCTTTAATCCGCATGATGTGCAGGGGATCTTGAATCTGATGGGAAAAGAGGAATTCAATAACCGCCTCGAAGAAGGGTTTAAGAAATCGACCCGGTTTAATTTTAATGCCGAAGGTGATCTGTACGACCGGGTGCCCATTAATCATGGCAATCAGCCAAACATGCAGGCCGCCTGGTTATTCAACTACTCCGGTAAACCTTGGCTTACGCAAAACTATACACGCGAGATCATGGACCGCTATTATGGTTCAACCCCACTACATGGCTGGCTGGGTGATGAAGATGAAGGACAAATGGGCGCGTGGTATGTAATGGCGGCTATGGGGTTATTCGAAACAGAAGGAGGTACTTCCGTAAAACCATTTTATGAAATAGGCAGTCCGATCTTTGAAAAGGTAACCATTACATTGAACCCAGCCTACTATTCAGGTAAGACCTTTACCATAGAAGCGCACCATGTGTCGGAGAAGAACCGGTATATTCAATCGGCTTTATTGGATGGAAAGCCATTGAACAAACCCTGGTTCTATCATGCAGAATTGGTAGATGGCGGCTCACTGGTGCTCGAAATGGGCCCTGAACCCAATGTGAACTGGGGCAGTAAATCAGGCGATGCACCACCGTCTATGTCGATGCCGGTTACTTCCAAAAAGTCAAAAAAATAATTCAATTCAAGAAAAGCACCTGATATGCTAACTAATAATAAAGCGGTTTATCTTTTTCTGATAACAGGGGTGGTATCGCTGGGCGGATTTTTATTTGGATTTGATATGGCGGTGGTATCGGGTGTTCTGCCCTTATTGAAAACGCAGTTTTCGCTGTCTCCTGCAATGGAAGGCTGGTTTGTATCGGCTGCATTGGTAGGGTGTATTATTGGGGTAGCCATTTCCGGTGAGTTAAGTGATCGCCTGGGAAGAAAGAACCCATTGATGCTGGCCGCACTTTTATTCTTATTGTCGGCGCTTGGGTGTTCCCTGTTGCCTTCGCTGTCGGGTATTATTGTGGCACGTATGATGGGTGGTGTGGGTATTGGGCTGGCAAGCAATGTAGTGCCGTTGTATATTTCGGAAATAGCTCCCAGTCGTATTAGGGGTAGGTTGGTCACTTATTACCAATTTGCTTTAACCCTGGGCATTCTGGCGGCATATTTAACCAATTCGGCATTGTTGAATTATGGAATAGCACATGGCAATGAAGCCACGGATTGGCTGCATAGGTTGCTGGTAAGTGAAGTATGGCGGGGCATGTTTGCCGTTGGAGTGGTACCAGCCGTATTATTCTTTATCGGCTTGTGGATGGTGCCGGAAAGTCCGCGCTGGTTAATACAACAACAACGTATCCAGGAAGCCACTATTATACTTCAGCGTATTCATAGTGTCATAGATGCCCAGGCCAGTTTGCAACAAGGGCAACAGTTACAGCTGCAGGATAAAAGGATCACGTATCGTACCTTGCTGGAACCGCATTGGCGCAAAGCGTTGATCATTGGAATGCTGTTGCCGCTCTTCTCCCAGTTCAGTGGTATCAATGCCATCATTTATTATGGCCCCAGCATCCTGAACAAGGCCGGTGTTTCGCTTAGCAATTCCCTGTTAAGTCAGATCATCTTTGGAGGTGCTAATATGTTGTTTACTTTACTTGCTATCTGGAAAGTGGATAGCCTGGGCCGGCGGCCTTTGTACCTGGCGGGTACAGCAGGTGCCACCATCAGTTTGATTTTGACCGGTATTTGCTTTTTTACCGGTGTTACAACCGGGTGGTTGTTGTTGGTTTGTGTACTGGCATTCCTGGCCTCCTTTGCTTTTTCTATAGGACCATTGAAATTTGTAGTAGCATCAGAAATATTTCCAGGCATTATTCGGGGGCGTGCCATGGCCATAAGTATAATGGTCATGTGGGTTGCCGATACTATTGTGGGCCAGTTAACACCCATGCTGTTAAAAAGCGTTGGCGCTGCTTTTACGTTCTGGCTATTTGCGGGGTTCTGTTTGATCGCCTTTTTTACCGTATATAAATTGTTGCCTGAAACAAAAGGCAGATCGCTGGAGCAAATTGAAAAAGACTGGAAGGACCAACCGCAGGAAGACCTGTTTGTTACACACGTTGGTCATTAAACAATGTTTACAAAAGATGACAAACTCATCCATAGTTATAGGGGCAGATATCGGCGGATCGCATATCACCGCAGCGCAGGTTGATTTAACCAATAAACAATTGATCACTTCTTCCCTGGCGCGATCGTCAGTGAATTCATTGGACTCCGCATCGGAAATAATTCGTACCTGGGCGCTGTGCATTAAACAGGCCATGCAACATCGGCAATTCGGGAAAGTTTGTCTGGCAATGCCCGGTCCCTTTGATTATACAACCGGCATTTGCCTCATCAATGAGCAAAACAAATATCCATTGTTATATGGATTGAATGTAAAAGAATTACTGGCGTCAGCCTTGGGGATTTCGATCAATGATATTTATCTGAACAACGATGCTGCCTGTTTTTTACAGGGTGAAGTATTTAGTGGCAGTATAAGCGGTTACCAACCTGCCGTGAGTGTTACGCTGGGTACCGGGTTGGGAACGGCCATTTATGAAAACGGCGCAGCCAGAAGCGCTGACTGGTGGAATATTCCTTTTCGGGATGGAATAGCAGAAGACTATCTAAGCACCCGTTGGTTTGTAAAACAATATACGGCCATTACGGGCAACCAGGCCGATGGAGTTCGGCAACTGGCTGCACAGGCCATGTCGAACAGCCTGATAAAAGGGCTGTTTGCCGAGTTTGGCAAAAACCTCGCTTCCTTTTTGAACCGGTTTATAGATAGTACTAATGCCCGGGCCGTCGTTATTGGCGGAAATATCGCGCAATCGTACCCGCTGTTTAAAAATGCCTTGTTGGCTGAATTGGAAAGTCGTCATGCAGACGTTTACATCACTACATCGATCCTGGGTGAACTGTCAGCAGTTTTAGGTGCCGGAAGCTTTTGCCTGCAACCTGGTGTTCTCTAAAGATCCACTCAAAAAATACCTATTTTGAAAAAAGAATTGCTTGCCTTTATTGCCTTGTTAGTGGCCGTTAACTGTAAAGCACAGAATGCGGCCCATCTTACTCAATTTGTTGATCCCAATATTGGTACGGCACATTGCCGATGGTTTCATTATACGCCGGGTGCTGTTCCCTTTGGGATGGCAAAACCTGCACCCGCTACCAATGGGTCTTATGGAAATGCAAATGGCTGGGAAGCTACCGGTTACGATACCCGGCATCAATCTATAGAAGGGTTTCCAAATTTTCACGAATTTCAGGTAGGAGGTATTGTATTTGCACCCATCACCGGTAAACTGCAAACAACGCCGGGGAAACTGGACAACCCGGATGATGGTTACCGATCGCGTTTTGATAAAAAAGAGGAGATCGCAACAGCCGGATATTATGGGGTGCTATTGAAAGATTATAATATAAAAGCTGAATTGACTTCCACCAAAAGGGTAGCTTTTCATCGCTACACTTTCCCACAAAGCGCGGCCTCACACATATTATTCGACATTGGCAATAGACAAGGGGAGAGCGGGCCGGTAAAAGATGCCAAAGTGTATTTACTGCCCGATGGCCGCGTGGAAGGTTTTGTTACCACGTTACCGGTATATGTACAGAAATACCAGCCCGGTGCTGTGATAACTATGTATTTCTCTGCGGTGTTAGACAAAAAGCCGGAATCATTTGGGGTATTCAATGGTACCGATATAACAGCAGGTAAAAAAGAAATTACCGGTAATGGCGCCGGTTTGTATCTCACCTTTGCCACCAGGGAACAGGAAGCCATTACTATTAAAGCGGGGTTATCTTATACCTCTATCGAGAATGCACGGTTCAATCTGCAACAGGAGGCTGCCAGGTTATCGTTTGATGAAGCAAAGCAACAGGCGCATGATACCTGGGAGCAATACCTGGGCAGGATACAGATAGACACCAGCAATCACGATAATACGGTAAAATTTTATACAGGCTTGTATCATGCTTTATTAGGAAGAGGGTTAGCCAGCGATGTGAATGGTGCTTACCCAAAGAATAATGGCACGGTAGGACAGATCCCGCTGGACAAAAATGGTATTCCGGTCCATAATCATTATAACACCGATGCGGTATGGGGTGCTTATTGGAACTTAACTCAATTGTGGGCATTGGCCTATCCGGAATACTATTCCGACTTCATTAAAAGTCAGCTGTTGATCTATAAAGATGCTGGCTGGCTGGCAGATGGTATTGCCAATAGCCGTTTTGTATCGGGCGTAGGCACCAATATGGTAAGTATTGTATTTGCCGGCGCCTTCATGGCCGGGATAAAAGATTTCAATATACAGGAAGCCTATGCTGCTGCCAGAAAGAATGAACTGGAAGGATATGACCGGCCGCGCGGTGCCGGTAAACTGGATGTAGATAGTTTTATAAAATACGGATATGTAAACCATTTAGATAAAGGCAGCCAATTCGAGGAAACATGGATGTTCTCCGCCTCACATACGCTGGAATATGCATTCAGCGCTTATGCTATGGCGCAATGGGCAAAGCGGTTGGGCAAAGCTGCCGATCACAAAACTTTTTTACGGCTGTCGAAAGGGTGGGAGCTATTGTTTGATCCCACATTAAAGCTGGTGCGCCCAAAACTGGCCGATGGTTCGTTTGTCGATCATTTTGATCCAGCCCAGCCCTGGCGTGGATTTCAGGAAGGTAATGCGTTGCAATACACTTATTTTGTTCCGCAAGACCCCAGGGCACTGGTAGCGAAAATAGGCAGCAGTACGTTTAACACCCGCCTCGACAGCACCTTCACTATTTCAGAAAAAGCGCTTTTTGGCGGGGGCGCCAATATTGATGCCTTTGCCGGGATTGCTGGTTCGTACAATCACGGTAACCAGCCCGGTTTGCATATTTCCTGGCTGTTTAACTTTTCGGGCAAACCATCTCTAACGCAAAAATGGGTTCGCCTGATCTGTAATAAGTTTTATGGAACTGAACCCGTTCATGGGTATGGATTTGGACAGGATGAAGACCAGGGACAACTGGGCGCCTGGTACGTGATTGCGGCTATGGGTTTGTTTGACGTAAAAGGGCTTACTGATTCAAATCCACAAATGGGTATCGCCGGTCCGTTGTTTAATAAGATCACAGTTCACCTTAATCAAAAATATTATCCCGGTAAACAATTTGTGATTGAAACGACCAATAACAGCGATCTGCATCCGTATATCCAAACCATGCAACTGAATGGTAAGACCCTTCATCAGCCGTTTATTTCCTTTGCTGAGATAACAAAAGGTGGAAAGCTGTTGGTGAACATGGGGGAGAAGGCGGTGGATGGTTATTAATAACCAGTTGATAAAAAAAAGTCCGCTGGCATGAAATGGTCAGCGGACTTTCAAATATATATCCTTTCAATATATTATTTCTGTGCCAGCATGGCACGCTCTGCAATTTTTAATTTATACTGGATCAATTTATACCAATAGGCAAACCAAAGAATAATGCCCAGAACTATGATGATCAGTTTAAAAAATGGGATCGGTAAAAGACTTAAGCAAAAGCAAGTTGCATAGGAAATACCTAATTTATAAGTAGGTTTCGAACTTTCCATAAACGGATCATCGGCAAACACAGAATCACCAGCGGTAGTGGCCAATTCACTAAGTATTGAATTGGCAATTTTATTGATCACCACAAACGACCATATAAGACCTAAAACCGGAATAAGCTGAAACCAAACTTGTTTGGGGGGCATCAGGCGGTTTTCTGGACGAATAAACTCTAAGGTCCCTTGTTGGGTCAACACGAAAAGGACCATTAAAATAAAGAAAATGCCCAATAGCAGGAGTTGGATAAACGCTTCAGAGCCAAAATCAATCATAGTTACAGTTTAAAAAATGGACGGAATCGATACAGGTTAACTCCCAAAAGTAAAAAGCCTCTTTCATAATTGCAAACAACCGGGAAAAGTATAATTCTTGTCGTATTATGTATAAATACGCCAGCCGGGAGCTGACGAACTTTGTGTTGTAAATAAAAACAATCGTTATGACAACAGCACAAAACAAAATAGCTCTGGTAACCGGCGGTAGCCGTGGCTTAGGAAAAGAAACTGCCCTTAAGCTGGCGCAAAGAGGCAACAACGTTATTATCACCTATAATTCAAAGGCTGCCGAAGCAGCAGAAGTGGTAGCTGTAATTGAAAAATTGGGCCGGAAAGCAGCCGCGCTTCAATTGGATGTAAGTAAGGTACACAGCTTTGATACGTTTTCACAAGCGCTTTCCACTTTGCTGAAAGACAAATTTGCCACTGACCATTTTGATTTTCTGATCAATAATGCAGGCATGGGATTAGTAGTTCCTTCTTTTGTGGCTACCACTGAAGCTATGTTTGATGAGATGATGAATATCCATTTTAAAGGGGTGTTTTTTCTCATTCAGAAATTATTGCCTTTACTCCATGATGGGGGCAGCATTACAAATTTATCAACCGGCTTAACGCGGTTCACCTATCCCGGTAGTGGTACGTATGCCAGCATGAAATCGGCCATGGAAACACTGACCCAGTACTTGGCAAGAGAGTTGGGCGGACGTGGCATCCGAGTGAACATAGTAGCTCCCGGCCCCGTACCTACTGATTTCAGTGGCGGTCTAATCAGAAGCAATCCACACGTTCAGGACGCTATAAGATCAAATACCGCATTGCAACGATTGGCCACTCCTGATGATATTGCCGGGGTGATCGCATTCCTGTGTTCTGATGATGCCAAATGGGTAACTGCACAACGGATAGAGGCCTCTGGAGGTATACATCTTTAATAGCAGCTGGCAGGGAAAGGCAGTTTCGCCAAACTACCTTTCCCAAAATTTGTTTAATTTAACAAGGATCTCTTAATTGTGTGTTATGGAATACGTAGATATTCATTCAATTTCGGAATTGCATGCCTTTTATAGGTATGAAAAACCCACTCACCCATTGATCACCATCATTGATTGGGCAAAGGTAGACAGGAGCCAACGGAAGAAAGGCGATATTTTTTACCGGCTGAATATGTATTCTGTTTCCTGTAAAAAATTCAAAGGGGAATTTAAATATGGCCGTTCCACGTATGATTTTTCAGAGGGGTCATTGATATTTACCGCGCCCCATCAGGCATTACAACCCGATCCTTCCTTTGAGGTTCGGGAAGGCTGGGCCCTGTACATTCATCCTGATTTCCTGAATGCTTCAAAAAAAGGAGCAGCATTGACCGGTCTTTCCTTTTTTGGTTATGATACGAATGAGGCGCTGCATATTTCCGATGGGGAGAAGAATATCCTGGAAGAATGTTTGAATAACATTCAACGGGAAATAGTACAGAATATGGATTCCCATACTTATAACCTGATGCTGACCAACCTGGAACTCTTCTTTGGTTACTGCACCCGGTTTTATGAGCGTCAATTTCTAACCCGGGTTAAAGTGAGTAATGATACGTTGGAGAATTTTGAACGGCTGTTGAACGAATATTTTGCACAGGACACATTGATTGAGACCGGATTACCGGATGTGAAATATTTTTCGTCGCGATTGAATCTGTCGTCAAATTATTTATCTGACCTGCTTAGTAAATACACTGGTAAATCTACCCAGGAGCACATTCATTTAAAAATGATTGAAAAGGCCAAGTCTTTGTTGTGGAGCAGTGAAATGGCTATTTCGGAAATAGCATATCATCTTGGCTTCGAGCATCCTTCCCATTTTACAAAACTATTTAAATCAAAGACCGGTAAATCACCAAAGGAGTTCAGACATCCTAATTAATCGTAACTGCAAATAGTATAGGAAATATCATAATTTTGATATGCTCCATTCCATTTATTGCACAGATATCACCCGAAAATGCACACTTAACGGCGATATCTACCCATATATCAAAAAGTTATTCTACTGGTTAAGAATATTTTATTTTTGGTCCTACATCTCATGATCAAAACTAATTTAATGAAGAAAATTTTATCCTTGAGCCTGTTTTTAGCAGCAGGAGGAGTTGCTTTTACTCAAACTTTCAATAATGGATTGTATAAACCAGATCTAAATACTGTTCGCTGGGGCGGTCCATTAAATGAAAATACTACCATAGACCTGAGCAATAATTTTTTCTTTAATGTTGCCAATGGAGGAACGAATTATTTCAAAATATTACCTAATGGAAATGTTGGTATTGGCGCCTATGGAGCTGATCCTTCCACTCAATTTTCGCTTGGTAATAACCTGGCAAATTCAAAGCTAGCTTTATGGGATGGCTCTGATGGTCTGGGAGGGAGACTCCGATATGGATTTGGTGTTCAACCCTGGCAGTTCAGATTGCATTTACCGGATGCAACTGCCCGTTTTTCATTCCTTAGCGATGAAGCAGGCTCTAACGAATTAATGACAATTCAGGGAAACGGCAACGTTGGTATTGGAACAGCCAATCCTCAGGGCAAACTGGCGGTGAAAGGAGTGCTCTATGCACAAAAAGTAATTGTAACGATGACCGGTTGGGCAGATTATGTATTTGATCCCAAATATCAGTTACGGCCATTGAATGAACTGGAACAGTATATTCAGCAACAACAACATCTGCCCGAAATTCCAACAACTGCTGAAGTGCAAAATAATGGCATTGATGTTGGCGAAAATCAAACGTTGTTATTAAAGAAGGTAGAAGAACTTACTTTATATATCATCGACCTGAATAAACAAGTTAAAAGCCAGCAGGAGGAAATTAATTCGTTAAAAAGGAAGTTGAAGAAATAAGGCAATACAACCAGTCTGAGGACAAAAGAAACGTTGTGGATACAAACTAAAAGAGGTTGTTTTTTTAACGACCTCTTTTAGTTTATAATATATTCTAATTCGCATCCCACCACACCTTTATGTATATTAAAGCAATACCCGGGAAGTTGGCATTCCTTGTTACTTCCGAGTTGGGATATATTAAGCGTTCAGGCATTCTGCCTGCCCCTATGGTACTGGCCGCGGAAGTGGTGAAGAAATCAGGATAATTTGTGCGGCGCCATTCTGTAAAAGCTTCAAAACCCTGGTTGCCGGTCATAGCCAGCCATTTTTGTATAATGATGGCCCTGATCTGTGCCTGTGTTCCAGCTGGCCACTGTGCTGCTGGTGCTGAGGCTAAGTAGGTAGATAAGCCAGGCACATTATAAGAAGTAAAACTCGCCTCAATGCCTTTCGTGAACAAGGCCTGGGCGGACAGTGGTGAAATCAGCCAACCTCGTGCCACTGCCTCTGCCTGAAGAAAATAACTTTCAGCCGCCGACATAAATTTAACTGGTGCATTGGCGGATTTGTCGTTCTGTCCATTGGCGCCTACAACAGGTGAGGGCAATGAGTATGTGCTGGTATTGGTTCTGTAAGATCCCTGTTTGATTCCAATGATGGAATCAACACCGGATGAATTGATATACCGGTTAAAAAATACATCGGCTCGCGGATCATGATTTTGCGTCATGAATTTGGCCACTGTTTCACTGGCCACCATGTTTTGTGTGCGGCCCAGGCCAAGCATTTCAGAGAACAGGGGATTTTGATTCCCTCCAATTGTACTGTAATTGATCTGGGCATCAGTTTCCAGGAACAGCGTACCAGACAGGCTTAAAGGTGCCAGGATCTGTACTGATATTTGTGGTGCAACTGCCGATAACCGTAAGCCCGTCCGTAATTTAAAAGTATTGGCAAAACGCAGCCATTGTTCCATATCACCCTGAAAGATGAGGTCATCGCTTGAAGGAGTTACTTCCGCGTTAACATCAATTAATGCAATGGCACGGTCGGTATACGCAAAAATGCTATCGTAAACCTGTTGTTGTGAAGTATACGACGGATTGGTAACATTGGGTATTGCGGCCTGGGTTAAAGGGATATCGCCAAATGCATCGGTGGCTAACTGCATGTCATAAGCTTTCATTAATAAGGCTATGGCGGTATACTGGTTTAAGCTTTCCTTTCCTTGTGTAAGGTTTAATATTTCCTGTATATCCTGTAACGCATCGGAATACATCATGCGCCAAACCCGGTCAAAATCAGTAGTGGTACTGGCGTATTGATCTATGCTTCTGTATTGTGAAGACTTGGGGTTTTGAGTCCAGTATTGCGCCCAAAAGCTGCCGTATATTTGAAGGGGATTGCCCAATACATGCCCTATTGCTGCCTGTACAGCGGGTAACAACAGATCTGGTGATGCAGTAGTTGATAAATTCGGGTTGTCATTCGTATCTAAATATTTCTTGCAGCCGGCAATACCGATGGCGGTAAGCAGCAACAGTGTAATGCAGCTTTTCTTTATATAATGAGTTGTCATAGTTAATCTTTTTAACAGTTAGAAACTGGCGCTTATGTTAAATCCAAAATTCCGCTGGGATGGCTGGGCTGTGAAATCGAAACCCTGCAAATTGGTAGCACCGGCAGAATTAATTTCCGGATCAACATATTTGTTGACAGAAGGCACCCACAGGAACAGGTTGTTCCCGAACAAGCCAAACGTTACATCGCCAAATGGGCCGTTTTTAAGCGCGCTTTTTTTCATTTTATAACTCAGGCTTACTTCCCGTAATTTAGTATAGGAGGCATCGAGCACATTGCGCCCATAAGGCAGATTGCTGAAGTAATCCTGTGGTAACATTTTAACCGTTGTGTTTTCTACCAGTTTATTGGTGGCATCGTAATAAACTGAGTTGGGGAAGATGTAAGGTTCACGCCCATGTTCTGTTGTTTCCCAGGCCGTACCATTAAAGTCAATTATATCCTTGGTACGAGAAACAAATTGCCCACCGCTTTTTCTATCAAAAAGAATATTGAAGCTCCATTGGTTGTACCGTAGATTGGCACCCACGGAGGCTACGTATTTGGGGTTATAGGAACCAAAATAAATAGCGCCGGTTGTCTCAAGCGGAATACCTGTTTTAGGATCAACGATCACTCTTCCCTGATCATCGTGCTGAATGTCCACACCATAAAAAGTTCCATATGGTTTTCCTTCAGCCGCTACTGCCGCCATATCTGCCAATCCGCCCAGTGAAACCTGGGTCACCCCTTCCTGTTGCAGGTCAACAACCTTATTGCTGTTATGGGTGTAGGTTCCATACAATTCAAGCGAAAAGCCTGAGGAAGTACGAATAGGGGTTCCGCGCAAACTTAATTCTATACCTTTGTTTTCCACAATACCACCATTGATCACTTTACTGGTAAAGCCTGATGATTCAGCAATAGGAATGGTGAGTATCTGGTCCTTTGATCTGTTTTTGTATACAGAAAAGTCAACGTATAAGCGGTTGTTCCATAAATTCATCTCCGCGCCAATTTCATAGGCGGTGGTGATCTCTGGTTTCAAATTGGGATTACCGATACGTCCGTAGCGTGTAAGGCCCGGTACGCCGTTAAAAGGAAAGGTAGTGCTACCAAAGCTGCCTTCAATTTCAGCGCGTGCATAATAGTTGTTTAACAGGAATGGATTGGCATCGTTACCTACCTGGGCCACACTCGCCCGTAACTTTCCATAATTTAAGATCTCTCCCAATTTCCCGTCTTTCAACAGTTCAGAGAAAACAAAGGAGGCGCTGGCGCTTGGGTAGAAAAAGGAGTTGTTGCCTTTGGGCAGGGTAGAGCTCCAGTCATTACGCGCGGTGAGATCGAGGAAGACCAGGTCTTTCCATCCAACTGTTAATTGTGCGTATAAACCCATTAAACGACGACGGCTGTACTCATTATAGTTATATAGGGGACCGTTGCTGTTATCGAGGTTATACCAGCCCGGAACAATAAGGCCAAATGATTCATTGGTGCTTGCATCCAGCAGGGAGGCGGTCCTCTGCCGCAGGTTGTGCCCGATCATCAGGCTTGTTGTAAAATCAGTACCGAAATCTTTTTTGGCAGTGACCATCAGGTCGTGTACCAATTCACTTACATTGAAAGTATTTTCCCGGTATTGTCCAACTTCCGAGTGCACATTTTGCCGTCCATAATTACCTGTTGTTTCATCTGCGGGATAGTAGGTGAATTTGGGATATTTAAATCTTCTGCGGTCTGAATATACATCGGCACCTATTCGTTCCACAATGTTCAGCCATTTTATCGGCTTCCAGGTAATGGTAAAATTACCGACCACCCGGTCCACATCATTTTCATTATGGTAGTTCTCCAGTAAATAATAAGGACTTACGGTATAAGCGGCATAAAAACCATAAACGGGTTCGCCACGGTCGTTCAAAAATCCATACCCATAGTAAGGATTGTTCAGGTCTCCCATTTTATCGAGGGGAATATTGCGCGGAGTTTGCAATACGTTGTCATACACGGAACCCGGGCCTTGTCCGCCCTGTACCAGGTTACTATTGATACGGCTGTAATTGACGCTTATACTGGCTGAAATATTATTACTCAGGTTGGCAGTACCATTGAACCGGGTGTTGTACCGGTTGTATTTATCCTTATTACCAGGCATTATACCATCATTATTCAACGTGTTAAGAGATAGATAAAACGTTGTTTTTTCACCTGAACCGGCAAATGACACCGTGTTCGCGATTCCTTTGCCCAGCTCAAAGAATTTTTTTTCATTGTCTTCTGCTGCTGAATAAGCCATTTTCTGTCTTACCCCATTGATCTCCTGTCCCCATTCTATTGTTTCACCAGTAAATGGCGGCCCCCAGCTCCAGTTCTCAATAGGATCATTAAAGTATTCATTATTGCCATTGGCGTCAAAACCAATTTGATATCCCTGTCCAAACCCATTTTGAAATTTGGGCATTTTTAAGACATCAGAAAATGTAACGGTTGAACTAACGTTCACCTCATTTTTCTGGCCCTTTTTTCCTGACTTCGTTGTAATAACAACGGCGCCATTGGAGGCGCGGGATCCATACAGGGCTGCTGCTGTTGGCCCTTTTAGTACGGTTATTGACTCAATATCTTCTGGATTGATATCGTTACCCCTGTTACCGAAGTTCACGGTGCTTCTGGGGTCAACCACTCCACTGTTTTGAGTGCTTCGTAAATCACTTCCACCCAGGAAGTCAGAGTTATCAATAGGCACACCATCCACAACAATGAGTGCCTGATTGTTACCACTTATTGATGAGCCGCCTCTTAATACAATACGCGTAGAGCTGTTGGGTGCTCCGCCAATACTGGTAATATTCACTCCGGCCACTTTACCCTGCAAGGCGCTTAACGGACTGCTACTTCGACCATTAAGCAGTTCATCGCTTTTCACTACAGGCGCAGAATAACCCAGCGAGCGTTTATCCCGCCGGATGGCGTTAGCGGTAACTATTGTTTCCATCAGTGTGCCGGCTTCTACCTGTAAGGAAATGTCAATAACCGTGCGGTTTTTTATTGGCACTTCCATAGTCTGGTAAGCCACAAAGCTGAATACAAGGGTGGCATTACCATCTATATTGTTGAAACGATAAAGGCCTTCTGCATCTGTCGACGTGCCGGTGTTGGTACCTTTGATAGTTACAGAAACGCCCTGCAACGGTTGCTGGTCGTTTGCACCAGTAACTTTGCCGCTTACTGAAATGAATCGTTTTCCGGGTAATTCGTTAGGATTAGCTGTTGCTTTAAATGAAATGTTGAGTAGAACGAGAAGGATGATACATAGAAAGGACGATGAGTTGCTTTGGTTGGTATCACTACTTTTCATACACGGTTAGTTTTATGGTGTATAAAAAATCTAATAAGCCATTAGGAAATTTGTGGCCTTACAGATTTTAACAAAATAATCGCAGAAAATTCCATGCCCCAAATATTGCTAATTATGATTCATGGGTATGAATTACCAGGTGGTGGTATGAAAAAAAGAATAGCTAAGAAGCTAATTATTGGGAATGATACAATAATAAAAAAGCGCCCCATTTTAAATGAGACGCTTCCCTTTGAATATCGTGCAAAATTGTTTTAGAAATTTTGTATCGAACCTATTTTGAAAATTGAGCTATAATCGGTTTCGTCCAAAAATGGCCCCACGTAATAAGGCAATGATCAAAGTAAAAAAAGCAGAGCCAACTACTGCCCAGACGACAGGAAATGTTTTTCCACCCACTTTGATAGCAAAGATCTCGGGCAGGCCAAATTTGCCGGCTATCCATAACCCAATATAAGCACCGATAAAGCCAACGATGATGGAAACAAAACATCCCCCCAAATCGTACCCGGCCAAAGATTGACCTACGCCACCGCAGATGGCGGCAATTACTAAAAGTATAAGCAACTCAGTGAGTGTCATAGTGAAACGGTTTTTATAAATATAAGCCATTGCAATTTGAATGCCGCAATAAATGTTTTAATTTTGCACCCATTCAAAACAAGGTCAACCTTGGGTTATGTAATCGTCTTCACATATAATCCTTTCTGATTGAATGCGCTATCTGGAGCGCGTTCCACTTTTCTATTATTCATTAATATAAAAACGCGGGATCTGATAACAGATCTGATGCTGGATCTATATTTATTTTATGCAATCTGAGAAATACGGTCGCACGTATCATTATCCGTTTTCACCTGGTACTACCAGCGATGACCGGATCAATTTTGAATACTGGAGCGACCTTCAACAAATACATTCGGTAGTGCATACCGAAAAGCTCGACGGCGAAAACAACTGTTTGAGCAAATGGGGGGTGTTTGCGCGTTCGCATGCAGCCCCAACCACATCACCCTGGACGGCCACCTTGCGTGAGTTTTGGCAATTGATAAAAAATGACCTGGGTGATCTGGAAATATTTTTAGAGAATTTATATGCTGTTCATTCCATCCGGTATCAACAGTTAGATCATCATTTTTATGTTTTTGCAGTACGGGAAGCTGGTCAATGGTTAAGTTGGGAAGAAGTACAATTTTACGCAGCCATGCTTGAGTTGCCAACCGTACCTGTAATTGAAATAGAAAGCACACCTGATAACCGGTTGTTGTTTGAAGAAAAGATGTTGAAAATAACTACTACAACCGGTGCTTTTGGACCGGTTGATACAGCTACCGGGCAACGCTGCACCCTGGAGGGCATTGTGAGTAGAAATGCGGCTGCTTTTCACCGTACTGCATTTGCAAACAACGTATTTAAATGGGTGCGCAAAGGGCATGTAAAAACAAATGAACACTGGACCCGGAACTGGAAACGGGCATCATTGAAACAAGAAGGAGGTAATTATGTGGACGATAACAACCGATAAAGATTGGGATTGGTTACGCCGTCATTATGAGTGGGTGCGTGATATGGAGGAAGTGCCGCAAGACCCCGTCCATCATGCCGAAGGCAATGTGGCCATCCATACGCGCATGGTACTTACGGCATTGCAGCAGTTGGGAGGGTATAAACAACTGCCGGCGCAGGACCAGGAGATGCTATGGGCTGCTGCCCTGTTGCATGATGTGGAGAAGCGCTCCACCACCGTGCATGAAACTGATGGCAGCATCTCATCGAAAGGACATTCAAAAAAAGGCACCCAAACGGCGCGGCAGATCTTATACACGCAAATACCCACACCATTCCTTATGCGGGAACAAATGGTGCAGCTGGTGCGCTATCACGGCATGCCCATTTGGGCCATTGAAAGAAGGGACCTGGCCAGGGTGATCATCGAAACCAGTGTAATGGTTGATACATCAATGCTTGCCCTGCTGGCAAGGGCAGATGCATTGGGACGGGTATGCAACGATCAGACCGACCTGTTATACCGCATTGATCTTTTTGAAGCACTTTGTCAGGAATATGATTGCTGGGGGCAACCCAAAGCATTTCAAACGCCGCATGCACGGTTCCATTATTTTAATAAAACGGACAGTGACCCGGGTTTTGTTCCATTCGATAATTTTAGCGCTACGGTAGTGATGTTAAGCGGATTGCCAGGTGCTGGGAAAGACAGGTATGTACAACAGCATTATAAGGACTGGCCCGTGATCAACCTGGATGACATCCGTCGGAAAAACAAGATTGCACCCACCGATAAAAGCGGCAATGGTACCGTGGTGCAGCTGGCTAAAGAGCAGGCCCGGGAGTATTTACGCAAAAAGCAACATTTTGTTTGGAATGCTACCAACATCACCAGACAAATGCGTGCACAACTGGTGGAGCTGTTTGTTGCCTACAAAGCATATGTTAAATTAGTGTACGTTGAAGTACCCTATGCAACGCTGCATAGACAGAACAAAGACCGCGAAGCGATGGTGCCAGGAAAGGCAGTTGATAAATTAGTATCAAAACTGGAAGTGCCGGCGCCCTGGGAGGCACATGAGGTGATCTATTATATTAAAGAGTGATAATAGACCAACGGTTATCTTAAAAGGGATTTATGGGTTTAAAATGAGCGCGGTAAGAAGTAAGAAGTAAGAAGTAAGAAGTAAGAAGTAAGAAGTAAGAAGTAAGAAGTAAGAAATAAGAAGTAAGAAATAAGAAGTAAGAGGTGAGAGGTAAGAGATAGGAGGTACGAGGCGCTAATTTCCTACTTCTTACTTCCTATTTCATAAAGTTTGAAAAGCAAAGGAGACTCTTACATTTAAGACTCCTTTCTTATGGGATAAATTCACTTCCATTCGGCCGCCGCACTCTTTCAACTATAAAAATGTATTTAATGTATTGGAAGGGTAACCACAGATCGTCATAACCAGGGCCGGGATTGTAGCTGTGCAGACAAAGTTTGTTAGTTTCTGTATTTGCTTCAGTAGGGCATTTCAACAGGCAAAATTGTTCACCCCGGTAATCGATAATAAATACAAGGGGTTGTTGTAAAGGAACATCCGCCATGTTTTTTACAGGTAATAATCTACCTAAGACCATACTGCCGCCGGGGATCGATCTCTCTGTATGGTCATTCATACTGTCGCCCTGGTTGGGAAACCAATAGTACCGCTCACCGGCAATTTTATCCGGAGCATCCAGATAGTACCTGGGTTTGCCCAATGTTTTTTTCAGTTCCTGTTCATCCTCGTTGTTAAGAGGTTCCATACAGCACCGATTTACAGTTTAAAGATAACTGTTATATTTTGATATGAAAAGATAATACATCATTACAATAAGATATTCCATTTTTTACCGTTGCAGCCTGCTCTAATTTGCTTTACGCGATTGCATTGCTATGTTCACCTCTGATAGCTCTGTCGCTCCCCTGTACGAAATCAATTTTGCACTTATTTGTTTTGCTCAACCTGCAAGGTTGTTCCGGTTAATCGTTTGTTTTTTAAAACCGGGATACACCTTACCAGATTGTATTTATACTGTTTCATTTAAATCAATTTAAACTAACGTATGCTTAGCTTTTCACAAGCTAAAAAGTGTGTACGCACTTTTTTGCCATTCCTATTATTCTTTGGTTGTTCTATGATAACATCCGCGCAAACCCCTATTTATAAGATCGATCTGAATCAGAGCGGCCGCTCCGATGCCGAAGTAAATGAATTAG
Source organism: Niastella soli (assembly GCF_017742245.1). GTDB lineage: Bacteria > Bacteroidota > Bacteroidia > Chitinophagales > Chitinophagaceae > Niastella > Niastella soli. The sequence continues at coordinate 218,907 of NZ_JAGHKO010000017.1, read as the reverse complement.
GGTATATTTCCTGGACCCTGCCGGCTACTACAAAGGACACCGCCACGCTTTCACTGAGTGGCGGCGTAACGGTTAAACTAATACGAAAAGGACCTTATGGCGACAAGCTTAGTACCAACTGGTTCAAGAATATTATCGGGTCGCCAAACTATGCCCGGTTGTGTGGTGATGGTGTAAGGGTTAATAATGGCACCAGTGGCGCGCAAATTGAAATGCGCATCAGCGGATTGCCGGCCGGCCGTCACAGCATTCTTACGTACCATAATAATGTTGATAATCCACAGAACAACACTTTTGTTCCAATAGATATATACCTCGATGGGATGATGAAATACGATAACCTGGTAGCAGGCATTCGGGATTCCGTATTAGCCAGGGTACCTTATGCCTATATGTATGCCGATGCGCTGCCTGGTCAGGACATTGTAGTTTGGTACGTGGCCGATACCAGCTTTACAGCCAATAACAAGAATTTAATGATCAATGGTATTGAGATCAACAACGGTAATCCTCTTTACATGGCCCAAACGCCTGTTCCGGCAAATGGCGAAGAACATGTTGATTGTGATAACGGTTCTACGACCGTGGCCTGGACAAATGCATTCAATGCCGTTGCCAGTCATGTTTATCTCGGAACTGATTCTGCTACTGTAGCGACTGCCGGTATTGGTTCACCGGAATACCTGGGGCGTACTACTAATAACAATGTTGCCGTCAACAATCAATACAGTATGAACACCTATTATTGGCGGGTTGACCAGGAAGATGCCAATGGCGATATCAACCATGGCCATGTATGGTATTACCGTCCCCGGCAACTGGCATTTAAAGACGCAGAAGGGTATGGCCGCTTTGCCCGCGGTGGCCGAGGCGGAAAGGTAGTACATGTAACCAACCTGAACGATGCCGGTCCCGGTAGTTTGCGCGAAGCAGTTACCAATAATGTTGGTCCTCGTACCATTGTCTTTGACGTTTCCGGACTGATCACGCTGCAATCGCGTTTAGTGGTCAGCAATAATTATGTTACCGTTGCCGGACAAACTGCACCGGGCAAAGGCATCTGTATTCGCAGCGCACCCTTTGGCATGGGGGGCAACGATGTGATAGTACGGCATGTACGGGTACGGGTAGGCGCTGGCATTACTTATGATGGTATGGGGTTGAATGGCAACCACAGCATCATCGACAACTGTTCCATCAGCTGGACGATCGATGAGGGCTTTAGTTCCCGTGGTGCCAAAAATATCTCCTTGCAAAGGACCATGATTGCCGAAGCGCTTAATATAGCCGGCCACCAGAATTACCCGGCCGGTACCGCCCACGGCTATGCAGCCACTATCGGTGGCAACACGGGTAGCTTTCACCATAATTTGCTGGCGCATTGTGATGGCCGTAACTGGAGCATGGGCGGGGGACTCGACGGCAGTGCCTATTATGCAGGCGAACTGGATATTACCAATAATGTGGTGTACAACTGGTACGACCGTACCACCGATGGCGGGGCCCATGAAGTGAATTTTGTAAACAACTATTATAAACCGGGCGCTGCCTCTAAACTTTACGTTGCCATAACTGCCAACCATGAAGGCGTGGGGCTTGGCACCCAGCAATATTATGTGAGTGGGAATGTAATGCCTGGCTATTTTGATGAAACCACGCAAGATCTTGGTAAACGCATCAAGATAACAAATGGGGCTATTGTTAATTGGCAAACCTGGTTTACCTCGCCATTTTTCAATTCTTACGTTACCACCCAATCTGCCAAAGATGCGTACAAACAGGTATTGTCGAATGTAGGTTGTAATGAACCTGTTTTTGATGACCATGACATCCGGATGGTAAATGAAACGCTCAATGGCACCTACACTTATAGGGGCAGTATTTCCACCCTCCCTGGTTTGCCCGATAACCAGGCCGATGTAGGTGGCTGGGAAAATTATCCCGAAGAGCACCGGACTGCTACTTTTGATACTGATAACGATGGGTTGCCCGACTGGTGGGAAAACATAAAAGGGTTGAACAACAGTTCTGCTGCCAATGATTTTTCCGATGCCAATAACGATGCTGATCACAATGGGTTCACCCAGCTCGACGATTACCTGGAATGGATGGGTGGTCCACATTATTTTATGACACCCGACAATACTTTGTCAATTGATCTGAAAACACTGGCCCGCGGTTATACCAATAGTCCGGTGTTCACCACCGCTAATGTCGTGAATGGAGGTGTAGCGGCTGATCCAGCCAACCCCGGCACTGTGATCTTTACACCCACTGCGGCCGGACTGGCTTCATTTGCCTTTACTGTTACGGATGCAGAAGGCAGCACAATGACAAGAACAGTTAACATTCTGGCCGATGTCAATGCAACGCTGCCCGTATCGCTGGTAAATTTCCAGACAAAAAGAAAAGATGCCACCACTGTGGCAGTAAGCTGGGAAACAGAACAGGAAACCAATAACGACCATTTTGAAGTCCAACGCACCTTTTCGCCTGGTATTCCATTCACAACCATTGCTACCATTTCATCTAAGGCAAATAAGGGAAACAGTGCCGTAAAGTTAATGTATGAGGCGAAAGACCTGAACGATAACAATGACATATCCTATTACCGCCTGGTGCAAAAAGACCTCGATGGCAAATCAACATTCTCAGGAATAAGGACTGTAACCGGCAGCGATGTATTATTACAGGCCAAAGTTTGGCCAGTTCCATCAAAAGGCCGGTTCAGCGTTTTGTTCAATAATGCCAAGCCTATTACTGCCGTACGCATTTATAATATTGATGGAAAGGTGGTTGGAAAAGAAACCATCATCCAAAGCGGTGTAGTGAGATCATTTACGATCACCACCCCAGGTACCTATTTTATAAAAGGAATAGATAAAGAGACCGGGGAGGTGGTATTTACAAACAAGGTGGTGATTGAATAACCTTGTAGTCTCAACTAATTATTGCTGTACATTTTTATTATGGTTCACTCTTTTAGGCAATTTCCGTCCCCGGCGTTCCCGTCGGGGGCTTTTTATTTGATTCATTCTTTATCTTTGGTTCAAAGTTACCTGGCCCTGTACCCGTTTTAAATAACTGGGTATGTATACGCTGACTGTTTCTGAAAATATCTTGAAATTGGGACCACACAACGGCGTCAATATTCCATTACCGGCAGTGTAGTAATACTGGCGTCAAGGATAGAGCAATTGAATAAACAATTCGGTTCGCAATTGCTGGTTTCGGAAGACGTAATGCAGGTGATGGATAAGAAAATAGGTGCAGCTGCCACCAATTTCGGTTGTGTAGCCCTGAAGGGATGGCATAAGCCGGTTACGGTATATAAGTTGGCGTAATGTTACCCTCGTTCAAGTCTGAAGTACATCGGGATCTTTACCTTTGCCTTTACTTTTTTACCATCTTTTACAGCTGGCAGAAATTCAGGTTGGAATAAGGTTATTACCCGTATCGATTCCTGGTCAAGGGCTGGATAAACGCTTTTTTCAACCTGGTAATTGATGGCATTACCCTCCTCATCAAGCGTTACAGTCACTAATACAATACCCATTTTGTTATGGTCGATAGCCTTTTGGGGATACCGCATCGTCATATTGAGAAAAGATTGCCATTCCTTTATGGAGCGCAGCCATATCGGGTCCTGATCTGCTTTGCCTTCTATCCATTCTCCATCTGCAGACTGATACGAGTATGAAAAAGTGGAGTCAGGTTGCCGGATGATAAATTCATTTTTACTGAAATCGTATTGCAAGGTGATTTTACCATCATAATCAAAAAAAGTCCAGATACCTGTTCTTTTATTTTCAGCATAGGATTTCCAAGACATAAGCAATCCTCTTGAAGTGTGTCGTTGCCAGGTGCTGTCTTTTTTATCCATTATATAGTAGCCGCTGAGCACTACATTGCCATTTAAGTAGTGTTGGTAGAGTCCTTGTTTTACAGTTCTATTTTCTTTTAAAACAGAATATACCTTCCTTTCATTATTATATTTCTCACCTGTTTCAACGATCTCTTCTGTTTGTTGTGAAAATGATTTAATGGCTATAAATAACAGGATCAGTAAGGGGCCTACTGTCAATTTCATGAAAAGGGGTTTTGAGTAGGCGCAATTTAATAAAAATTAAACCTCGTTCATATTAAATGGCAGTTTTCTGATACGCTTACCCGTTAAATCAAATATGGCATTACACAACGCAGGTGCAAATGGGGGTAAGCCCGGTTCGCCAACGCCGCCGGGTTTTTCTTCATTCTCCATAATGTATACCTCTATGTCTGGCACATCCATTATACGTGGCATATGGTATTGGTGAAAATTGGTTTCAACAGCTTTGCCATCGGTAAAATGGGTTTCATGGGTAGTAGCAGCGCCCAGGGCCATTACAATACTGCCTTCCACCTGTGCCCTGATGATATCAGGGTTCACATACCAGCCACAATCCATTACGGCTACAATCCGGTCGATCTTTAATTTGCCATCTGGCTGTTTCGATACTTTAACGGCTTCCCCTACCATACTTTTAAAACATTCTGTGATGGCCATACCCCAACCGGAGTTTTTTTCACGGGTTCGCCAGCCGGTTTTTTCTTCAAGCATTTGCATAAGGGCTTCGGCACGTTCATCGCGTAGTTGCAGGCGATGGAAATCGAGTGGGTCTAATTTTGCGGCATGTGCCAGTTCGTCCATAAAACTTTCGTAGGCAAAACCATTGGTAGAGGCATATACCGAACGCCACCACATAACAGGAATAGGCGATTCGGTAGGTATATCAGAAAAGCTATAATGATCGAGCCCATTGATAAACACTTCGGGCAGGCCTTCGGTAGTGCTGCCATTGAAATTACTCTTATCGGCATGAGGCCATTGATGGTCCATATTCTGTGCCGCCATTTTTGTTTGAAAAGCAGTAATGCGCCCATTGTCACTTATGCCTGCCTTACATTCGTACACCGCGCCGGGGCGAAAAGGTCCCTGTGTCATATCATCCTCACGTGTCCATACAACCTGTACCGGGGCTTTTATTTCTTTTGAGATCAATACAGCCTCGGTAGTATAATCTGTAAAGGCTTTTCTGCCAAAACCACCACCGAGAAAAGTCATGTGAACGGTTATGTTTTCCATGGGCATTTTAAAGCGCTCGGCCAGGTCGCGCTGTATCCAGTCGGGCCCCTGAATAGGGCCCCAGACAGTAATTTGATCGTCCTTTACATCGGCTACACAATTGAGTGGTTCCATACAGGCATGAGCCTCGTAGGGCGTTTCATAAATGGCTTCCAGCTTCTTGGCGGCTTTATCGTAAGTGGCATCAAAATTACCACCCGTACGTTGCGACAGTCCGGGTTTCCTGAGGTCTTCTTTCATTCGGTTATATAAGGCGGCAGTATCCAGGTGTTCGAATCCGGTAGTATCCCACTCTACTTGTAACGCTTTACGGGCCTGCATGGCTGACCAGGTATTGTCAGCCACAATGGCTATGCCTTCCCGAAGGGTATCAAATACCGGCATTTGTACTTTAAAAACATGTTTCACCCCGGGCATGGTTTTTACGACGCTGTCGTTATAGGTTTTAACCTTTCCCAAAAAGTAAGGGCATCTTTCTACCACAGCATACAACATACCGGGTAATTTTTTGTCGAGCCCAAATTCCGCTTTGCCATTTACCTTGGGCGGCGTATCCTGCCGGGGTAATGGTTTGCCGATGATCGTATAATTTTTTCTTTCTTTGAGGGCTACCTGTTTGGGTGGCGTAAGTTTGGCAGCTTCTTCTACCAGTTCGCCATAAACGAGTTTTTTATTAGTAGGACGATGAATGACTTTTCCATCCAGCGCATAACATTCTGTAGCGGGCACACCCCATTTTTTTGCAGCGGCCTCCACCAGCATTTCGCGGGCAGTAGCGCCGGTCCTCAATAAATGTTTATAAGCCCCACGAACAGTAGAACTTCCGCCCGTGATCTGACTGCCGCCATATTTAGTTTGATGACCAGGGCCAAAGGCAATCGAAACCTTATCAAGCGATACTTCCAATTCTTCGGCGATCATTTGTGGAACTGCCTGAAAAGCGCCCTGGCCCATTTCGGCCCGGTGGTTAATTATATTAACCTTACCGGATTTGTCGATAGAAATAAATGCATTCAGCACAATGCCGAGGTCCTCGGCTGTTGCTGCAGTAAGGATGGTGCTTTCTTCTGCCAGGGCAGGAAAATAAAAACCTATGGTAAGGGCAGCGCTGGTAAATGAGGACAGCTTCAGGAAAGCGCGCCGGTTGATGGAATTTTTTTGTTGCATAACATAGTTTGGTTTAACAGGTGGAACAACTCGCCGCAGTGGGATCAGAAGCTTTTTGCCGGCGGCTGTTTCAACATTGCCGCTGCTTTATGAATGGCTTTACGAATACGGGGATAAGTCCCACAGCGACAGATATTTCCCTGCATAGCGAGGTCAATATCCCGGTCGGTAGGGTTGGGATTTCGTTTGAGCAAGGCCACTGCCGACATGATCTGTCCGCTTTGGCAATACCCGCATTGTGGTACCTGTTCCGCTATCCATGCCTGTTGTACTGCGTTTGTGTTATCGGAACTTATTCCTTCAATGGTTGTTATTTTTTGATTGCCTACTGCTGATACCGGCATGGAACAGGAACGAATGGCATTGCCATTAAGATGAACGGTGCAGGCGCCACACTGGCTCATGCCGCATCCATATTTTGTACCGGTCATATTCAACAGATCGCGCAAAACCCATAGCAGAGGCATTTTGGGATCAGCTTCTACGGCATGCATAGCGCCGTTGATACTGAGTTTGTAGGAAGCCATAATGTGGATGGTTTAGAATACAATTAAGTTACAACAAAGGCAAGGTGGCTTCCAACTTATTATTCTAATGGTAAAGGAATTATGCCCAACGCCGTTGGTCGAATTTGTATAAAATAATATTTGTCAACTGTTGTAACTTTAATAAAGCAGAAGTACTAAAATTTTTCCCATATGAAAGAAATTCAGGCCATTATACAGGCCTATGAGGAAGCGCAACAACAGGGCAAACAAACTGCCCTGGCTACCGTGGTGCATGTACAGGGGTCTTCATACCGCCGTCCAGGCGCCCGTATGTTGATTACCCAGGATGGTCAATTGACCGGCGCCATAAGCGGTGGTTGCCTGGAAGGCGACGCCCTGCGCAAAGCATTGCTGGTGATGGCGCAGCAGCAACCCATGCTGGTGACGTACGATACTACCGATGAGGACGACGCCAAACTGGGGGTAGGGCTGGGATGCGAAGGCATTATTCATATTGTAATAGAACCCATACAGCCCGCCTTGTCAGATAACCCCATTCAATTATTAAAGACTATTAGTGCTCAGCGGCAACATGCCGTGCTGGTGATGCTCTTTTCCCTGAACGACAGGCGGGAGGTACAACCAGGCACCTGTTTATTGCAATTGCCAGGTGAAACTGTAACAGCCCGTATGACGAATGAGGCTTTGCAACAGGCATTGACCACAGACGCCAAAACCGCTTTTATAAACCAGGTATCGGCTACTAAAACATATATCTCGGAAGGCAAACAATTCACCGCATTTATTGAATTGATAAAGCCTGCAGTATCAGTGGTTATAATCGGGGCCGGGAATGATGCCATTCCCGTGGCCCAAATGGCGCATTTGCTTGGCTGGCAGGTAACGGTTGCTGATGGCCGGCCAGCGTATGCTACAACTGCCCGCTTCCCTACGGCCAACAAGGTACTGGTTACCAAACCTGAAAATGTAGTGGAGCAGGTAATGCTGGATGCACAAAGCGTGTTTGTGCTGATGACCCATAATTACAATTATGACCTGAAAGTGTTACGGCAGTTGATCAGCCAGTGTATACCCTATATAGGCATGTTAGGCCCCCGAAAGAAGCTGGTGCGCATGCTTGATGAGTTGAAGTCCGATGGCATAGAACCTACTGCTGCACAACTGGCTACTGTATTTGGACCCGTTGGACTGAACATTGGGGCCGAAAACGCCGAGGAAATTGCATTATCCATTATTGCAGAAATTAAAGCAGTTATTGCGGGCCGGAACGGGGAATCGTTGCGCAACAGCGCCGATACCATTCACCCGCGGGTGGAGAAGGAAATTGAGGAAGTGAAAGTGAGTTGACCAGCTGGCCAGTTGACGAAAATCGCACCATTTTAACCAAATACAACATTTATAAATAGTTCGTTTAGGGAGGTGGATATGAGCATTTTTCACACCGATATTATAATTCTGGCTGCTGGCGCTTCTACCCGGTTAGGCCGCCCCAAACAATTACTGCCCTGGCAGGGCGTAACGTTGTTACAACATGCGGTGCAAACTGCTCTCACGGTAGCCGTGCAACCGGTGGTGGTGACCGGCGCCAATGGGGATCACCTGGCGGCGGCACTAGACCCCGGTCAGGTGAAACTGGTATTTAATCAAAACTGGCAGCAGGGGATCGCCTCGTCCATCCGGTGCGGCTTAAAGACCTTGCTGAACCGTACACCCGAGCCCGACCAGGTGATCTTTATGGTGTGCGACCAGCCATTTGTAACGGCCGGATTGTTACTTGACCTTATTAATGAACAGCAAAAAAGCCGCAAACCTATAGTCGCCAGCGCCTATGCCGGTACGCTGGGCATTCCTGCGCTTTTTGATAAGTCCCTGTTTTCGCAACTGCTTGATTTGCAGGGTGACACGGGGGCGAAGCGGTTGATTCAACAATATGGGGATGAAGTGGCCTCGGTTGCATTCCCGGAAGGAATGATCGATATTGATACCGAGGGTGAGTATAAAGAGTTGGTTAATAAGACAACTGATTAACTTGTAAAATAGTCGACTGATCAACTTCACTTCCCAATTCTGCCCTTTTTAAGTTAATTTTACTACTTCACCATACAGCAGGCTAATGTTAATTGATCAGTTCAACAGGGTGCACGATTATTTACGGATTTCACTGACCGACAATTGTAATTTTCGCTGCTTTTATTGTATGCCTGAGGAGGAATATGAGTTCACGCCCGCTTCCAAACTGATGCAGGCGAACGAAATTGAGGCAATTGCGAAAACCTTTGTTGGTCTTGGTGTAAAAAAGATCCGGCTTACCGGGGGCGAACCGTTGGTACGAAAAGATGCCGCCGAAATTATTCATGCCCTGTCGAAATTGCCAGTTACATTGACCATGACCACCAATGGCGCCCGCCTTCATGAATTTATTCCAACTTTAAAACAGGCCGGTGTTACGTCCCTCAATGTAAGTCTTGATACGTTACAGGCCGATAAATTTCAACTCATCACCCGCCGTGATCAATTTCAGCGGGTTTACGATAACATACACCTGTTGCTCGAAAACGACATTCGCGCCAAAGTGAACGTGGTGGCAATGAAGGAGTTCAACGACCAGGAGATCAATGATTTTGTTCGGTGGACGAAAGACGTTCCCGTACATGTGCGTTTTATTGAATTCATGCCCTTCCAGGGTAACAAGTGGACGAGCAACAAAGTGCTTACCTGGCAACAAATTTTACAGATCGTTGAAGCGGAGTTTTCATTCCTTCCCCTGAAAGATGAATTGAACGAAACTGCAAAAAAATATATAGTACCGGGGCATGCCGGTACCTTTGCCGTTATAAGCACTATGAGCGCACCTTTTTGTGGTACCTGCAACCGCATGCGCCTGACTGCTGATGGCAAAATGAAGAACTGTCTTTTTTCAAAAGAAGAAACCGATCTGCTCACCGCGTTGCGCAATGGGCAGGATATTATTCCCCTTATAAGCCAAAGTATTCATGCAAAGGCCAAAGAACTGGGCGGACAATTCAGCGCCGATTTTGAACATATTGAAGCCAGCGCTATTCAAAACCGCAGCATGATCACTATTGGAGGTTAATACCAGCATCATGATCTCTGTAATAGAAGCAAAAAATATGATCCGCGCCAATGCTACCGCATTGACGCCTGTGACCGTTCCATTACAACAAGCCGCTGGCCTGATATTGGCTGCCGACGTTTTTGCCGTCGCAGATATTCCCGCTTTCGATCAATCGGCCATGGACGGCTATGCGCTCTCATTTGCCGGTTTTGAATTGCATAAAACCCTGGCTATTCATGGTGAAGTGCCTGCCGGTGCGCCAGACTTATCACTGTTGCAACCAAACCAGGCTATGCGCATTTTTACCGGGGCCCCCGTACCTACCGGCGCCGATACGGTAGTGATGCAGGAAAAGGTACAGGTAAACAATGGTCAGTTGAATATTCTCGACGATCAGTTAATAACAGGAAGCAACGTGCGGTTAAAAGGTTCCGAAATAAAAGCCGGCGAACTGGTGTTATCAAAAGGAAAGAAACTAACGCCGGCGGCTGTGGGTTTTTTAGCTACCACGGGTGTTGCGGAAGTACTGGTATTTCCAACACCGGTCATGAGTATTATTGTAACCGGTAATGAATTACAGCAACCGGGCAAAACGTTGTTGCACGGTCAGGTATATGAATGCAACTCCTTTCAGTTGCGGGCTGCATTGCAGGGCTTGCAAATAGAGGAGGTACCGTTGTTTGAAGCAAAGGACGACCCACAGGTAGTAAAAGACACCTTGCAATATGCATTAGACAATAGTGATGTGGTGTTATTAACAGGTGGGGTGAGCGTAGGTAATTATGATTTTGTGCCCGAAGCAGCGGCCGCCTGTGGTGTAACCACCCTGTTCCATAAATTAAAACAACGGCCGGGGAAACCATTGTATGTGGGTAGAAAAGGAAACAAGTGGGTGTTTGGGTTACCGGGCAACCCATCATCGGTGCTTACCTGTTTTTATGAATATGTAGTAACAGCACTGGAACAGTTGATGCAGGTATCTCCTGTTTTAAAAACTATCCAGGTTCCCCTGTCTAAACCATATTCCAAGAATGCAACACTCACTTTTTTCCTAAAAGGTTATTACGATGGGCAAACAGTAGTGCCGCTGGATTCTCAGGAATCGTACAGATTGCGGTCATTTGCCATGGCCAATTGCCTGTTGTGTTTGCCAGAGGAAAAGATGGAATTTAGTGAAGGAGATTTGGTGGAGGTTCATATATTACCAGAGTAAAGTAATTTTGTGATATAAATCCTTAATATGCCGGTACAGGTCATTGTGTTTGGACAGCTAACAGATATTCTGGGGCATCAACCAGTTACCATGGAGGATGCGCCGGATACCAGTACGTTGATACAGCAGTTGAATCAACGCTACCCGGCATTGGTTAATGCGCCTTACATTATAGCGGTTGATAAGAAGATAGTGACAGGAAATACCACATTAACAGGTGGTAATACGGTTGCGTTGTTGCCGCCGTTTGCGGGGGGATGAGGTTGAAGTTAGTTGACCAGTTAACAAGGTGACGAGTTTGCCAATTTGCCATTCACGATTCACAAAAAACGAGCTCATGACTACAGAACGCAAGATCAAAAATATATTTACACAAGGACCCATTCCGGCTTCCTTTATTGCCGATAGTATTCAGAAGCACGATACAAAAACAAACATCGGCGGTCACAGTATTTTTTTAGGACAGGTACGTGCCGATGTGATAGATGGCAACAAGGTAGCGGCCATAGAGTATACAGCGTATGAAGAAATGGCTTTGGAAAAAATGCACCAGATACGTGAGGATATTTTTGCCAAATACCCGCTCGTATGTATGCATGTGCATCATAGCCTGGGCAAAATTGCCACCGGCGAGATCTGTTTGTTTGTATTTACTTCCGCTGCCCATCGCAAAGAAGCCATCGATGCCTGTACAGAAACCGTGGAAAGAATAAAGGCAGAATTACCCATTTGGGGCAAGGAGATTTTTGAGAATGAGTCGTACCAGTGGAAAGAGAATATATAATTAAAGAAGTGAGTTGTGAGTTGTGAATTGTGAATGGGCTCGCTCTATTCAGGAGACCTGAACATTAGCGAACTCACGAAAATTGTAGATGTCTGAGAATTTGGGAATCCACTCACAACTGACTATTCACAACTGACAATAAGCAATGAATAACATCACCAATAAAGTATCAAGTTTACGACAAGCAACAGCTACCGCAATCGTAAAAGTATCCAAACAAGAGACCATCGAGGCCATACAACAACGTAAAGTGCCCAAGGGCGATGTATTTGAGTTCAGCCGCGCTGCTGGTTTGCTGGCTATTAAAAAGACAAGTGATGTTATTCCCGATTGTCATCCCCTGCCGATAGAGTATGCAGCCATTACTCATGCCATTGAAGGATTGAATATCATCGTGACCGTAGATGTACATACCATTTATAAGACCGGGGTAGAAGTGGAAGCCATGCATGGTGCTTCCATAACTGCCCTCACTATGTACGATATGTTAAAACCCCTGGACAAAGGGATTGAGATCAGCACCATCAGGCTCGAAAATAAAAAAGGCGGCAAATCAGATTTTAAGGATACTTATCCCAAAGACCTGAAGTGCGCGGTGATCGTTTGTAGCGACAGCATTGCAGCTGGAAACAAAGAAGACCGTGCCGGGAAAGTGATCGTCCAAAAATTAAAGCAGTTCAATCTCACTGCCGGTTTATATATGATCATCCCTGATGAATTAACAGTTATTCAGGCAAAAGTAAAACAGTTGGTAAATGAAGGCTATAACCTCGTTTTATTTACTGGAGGAACCGGGCTTTCTCCACGCGATGTTACGCCTGAAGCCATTACACCGCTCCTTGACCGCACCATTCCCGGCATAATGGAAGCTGCCCGCCAGTACGGGCAACAACGCACCCCTTATGCAATGTTGTCACGCGGGGTGGCTGGTTTTATACAAAACACCCTTGTGATCACCCTGCCGGGTTCTACCAAAGGCACAGAAGAAAGTATGGATGCCCTGTTCCCATACATCTTCCATATTTTCCGCGTAGCAGAAGGAATGAGACATGATTAAAACAATGCTCATTGCTGGATGTAGGGATTGTGAGATTTACTTATTGTCGGATTGCCCACGAATGGGCAAATCCCGAAATCTCTAAATCAGAAATCTCCAAATAGAAGCCTCTTTGTAGAAAAAAAGCTACAATTACACCCTTTATGCAATATTGGTAACGCGTTGTTGCTGTGTGACCTTGGTATAGTATTTTGATATTTAAGGCAATTCTTCAATACTATCCACTTTTAAAACCTTAAGTTATGCACAGCAACCGTGATAAATTAATGAGCGCAGCCTCAGGACAAAGGTTAGCATCCGTTGTAGGAGGAATTATGTTAATTGGCAGTGCATTCAACAAAAATTCTTCCAGACGATTTTTAAAGGCCGCCGTTGGGTGTTTCTTAACCTACAAAGGAATTGCCGGCCGACGCTCATTTGGCGAAATGTATCGTTCCTTTGAAAAGGTATCAGCAGGCCGAACCCTCAATATCAGGGTGTCGATGGTCATAAATAAACCGCGGGAAGAAGTATATGTTATGTGGAGAAACCTAAGCAATCTGCCCCTGTTTATGAAACATCTGCAGGCCGTAGACGAACAGGATGAAATGTATTCGAACTGGATAATGGAACTCCCCGGTAAAATAGGTACGATGCAATGGCATGCAGAGATCGTGAAAGAACGTTATGGTGAAATGATCGCCTGGCAAAGCCTGCCGGGGTCATCTATAGATAATGCAGGTAAAATAGGTTTTCGCGATTCTCTGGGCGGACAAGGTACCACTGTTGATGTTGTATTCACTTACCATGCTCCTTTAGGAAAAGCCGGCGAACAAATAGCCCGGTTGTTTACACCAGTTACCAAACGCTTAATAGAAGAAGAAATAAGAGGATTTAAAAACTTTGTAGAGACCCACGAAACGATTTTGATTCCCCGATAGCGATTATTGGATTTTGAGATTTAGAGATTTTGAGATTTGTTTTGAGTTCAGCATAAAAATCAAATCCCAAAATCTCTAAATCCTAAAATCAGCTATACCTAATTCGGAACATATTGTTTCAGGTGTACTGAATCCTCAAAGAATGAGGTAAGGATCAGGATATCTTCAGGGCCACACAACTTCATACGCTGTACATCAAATACCGGGGCAATTACTTCAGGAGGTGCTGCAACCGGCAGCATACTATGGAGATTTTCCAGTAATCTTTTTTCGCTCAGCGCTTCTGTAGCTACCTGTTGCTCGGTTTGCGGCCAGATGTTTTCATACACTTCTTCCTCATATGTTTTACCCGACAGGAACAGGATAGGCACCAACTTGTTCACTTCACGTATTTTTCCCGCCAGTAAAAGATTGGAATCCGCGGATCTATTGTTGTCGAGTAATACAAGATCGGGGTTTTTATCAGCGTAATATTGCCAGGCTTCCGACGTATTCATACAATACCACACGCGATAACCAGCCTGCTGCAACACCCGTTTTACAAAAAGACCCAACACCAGATCATCCTCAGCCAGTAATATAGTAACAGGTTTCATAAAGAGTATAGTATTAATGACTTTTTCGAATATTAATTGTGTTACCTAACAAATTTTTTAAAAACAGGTTTTACGGTAAAGCGGGAAACCGGCATCAATAGGAGTTATTTAACATTACTATAAGAGATGTCTTTAAAATAAGACACCAATCCTTCCATGTTAACCTGCAATACAATGGTTTTATTATTGTTTGTTAGTTCCACAAAATAGTTGTCCTCATCTTCAAACGAATTACCATATAAGATCATATCACTGTTGTTGTACTCGTTATCATCAAACAGGATAACCGTTTGTGGGGTGTAATCCTTATAATATTTTTCTATCTCTTTTTGAGCACTGGCAGGAAGATCTGAGAAGCTGGCGGGTGTAGTAGTGCCAATAAGCGTATTAGTAAAGTCATAAAAGGCTTTCATCTCTTTCCCGTTCAAAGTAAAAGAGGCTTCTTCAAAGGTGGTCCGCTTCCAGTTCACATTGGTTGCTTTAGGAAAATCAACCATAAATTGCTGTGCTGTCATGTAGTTGGGCGTAATGGCTGCTTTCTCCCTTTTTATCAATCTGTTCTCTTCACGTTGGGCCTTACTTGTTTTGTGTAGAATAAATCCTGCGGGTTCATTATAAACCATTTCGTCTTGTGCAAATGTGGTCGTAGCGGTAAATACCAGCAGACTACCGATAATAATTACGTTTTTCATACTTAAAATTTTTAACGTCAATATTGATATTTAGTGAGTATATGACGGCAGTAATTGGTAGGGTGTGCTGTGGATGCTGCCGATTAACGGGGCAATAACTGATGTTAATGGAAAGCACGAGGTGAGGTATAAAACAAAAAGTGCACTACATAAGCAGTGCACGTAAAAAAAATAAAATTCCCACTATTATAGGTGCGATAAGTGCGGCATCAAATGTTTGCGCATGGCATTGGGATATGCTTCAGGATTGTTATCATATAATATTTTAACCAGATCAGCATGGGTTACCGAGCCAACAGAAGTATGATCGAGCTTTGATTCATATTCCACTACATACTCAAATACCGGCATCAGAATATCCTGGAAACGTTTTAAGGTTTCATTACCGGCCATATCATATAAAGTAGAGTGGAAGTCAACCTCACAACGGATGCGTTCAATTTGTGTGGTGGCTTTTTGTTCGCGTTCAACTATGGCATCGAGTTTTTTCATGTGTTCTTCCGATTTTCGGCGGAACAACAGATCTCCTAACCCAACCTCCAGCACTAACCGTAGTTCAAACAATTGTTTGCGAACATGTTCATCTAATATAGTAGGGTGAATGATCAGCTCAAGCCCTTTCATTACATCAGGCTGGGTTAGTATCATACCTCTTTTCTTTCGCGATTCAATCATCCCTAACATACGCAGGCGGCTGAGCGCTTCCCGCACTACGTTTCTGCTTACGCCCAGGGCCTGGGCTATTTCCGTTTCTTTTGGAATGGGATCACCCGGTTTTATAGATCGTTTAATGATGTACTCGCGCAGGTGGTTCTCCACCTGGTCGGCCATCGTGGTATAGGCGATAGGCTTCAGTTTAAAAAGGTCTTTGTCAATGCTCATATTGTCAAAAATAATAAAAAATTACCTGAATATGTAATACTTAATAGGGTTGCTGTTTTTTAATAGGAAAACCATTTATCCCCATTTACACAATCGTTTGCGTAACTGGGCAGCAAAGCAACCTTTAGAGCTGCTTGCCGAGCAAAAGATCCTTGTGTGGTTCGAAGTAATTTTAGTTGTATAAGATATTGAAATGATGCATTCTATACATTAAACACGCAGGAGGGACACTCCGTGTTCCAGACCTCTTCTATAGGCAGAAAACAGGCTACAAAGTTATCATGGGTAAATTGACACCCAAAATTATTTGGTTTAGATAGCAATAGTTCTATATTTGTAATATGTAGGACATAACTACCTATTGTACGTATTGCAAAACTAACGTCAAGCCATTTATGAAAAAGACTCTTACCTGGTTACTCACTGGTTGCTGGTTAATGATTAGTATCACTTCATTTGGGCAGTCGAATCCCGTGGTATCGGGGACTGTAAAAACGGCCTCCTCCGAAAAATTATCGAATGTCACTGTTACCGTAAAAGGAACGAACAAAGCTGTTGTTACCGATAACAGTGGCCATTTTGTACTCAGCGTAAGTTCGTTGAAGGATACGCTGGTATTTTCTTATATAGGTACCCAACCCAAAGAAGTGCCTATCAACGGACAAACAATAGTGAATACTTCGCTGGATGCCGAGGCCACATCCCTTAGCGATGTAGTAGTGGTTGGGTATATGACCCAAACAAAGAATAAAACAGCCGCTGCCGTATCTAAGCTGGCGGCTGAAGAAATGGTTAATACCCCCAACCCAAACCCGGTGCAGGCTTTACAGGGGAAACTGGCCGGTGTTTCGGTGCCTATTGTGAACGGACAACCAGGTTCGGGGGCTAATAATATCCTGATACGCGGTGGAACCAAGCTTAATTCTTATGGTACAGGGGTGGGAACCAGTGGCGGAAATGCCAATAGTAATGTTGACATATCTGACCCGTTGGTAGTGATCGATGGCGTATTCCGTTCTTTAAACGATATAAATCCCGATGACATTGAATCCTTCCAGGTGATGAAAGATGCTGCGTCCACTGCGGCCTATGGCGCGCGTGGTGCAAATGGCGTAATAGTAATTAAAACCAGATCGGGTAAGTTTAATGCAAAGCCAACTGTTACTGTTAATTATCGCCGCAACTATGACACCCAGATGCGCGATTACGACTATCTAAGTGCTAAAGATTACCTTACACTTGCCCGCACCACAGTAAAAAATACCGCTGATGCGCTTAATAAAGACAATCTGCTGAACAAAGGTGGCTTTTCCGCAGGTACTACTGTTTTCACTCAAAAAGGACAATATAGCAATTCCATCAACTTAACTGCTTTGTACGACAATATTGTGGCAGTGGAAGGGCAGGAATATGTAGATAATTTATTAACTAAGGGATGGGAAGTAATGGATGATCCCATTAATCCGGGGACCCGATTGTTGTATACCGACAATCACTACCAGGATATGTTATGGAATACCGGGGTTACCGATAACTTCAACGCCAGTGTGAATGGTGGTGGTGATAACGCCAACTATAATGTGTCGCTGGGTTATGTAAACCAGGGCGGTATTTTTGTGGGCACCAACTACAAACGCTATAATGCATTGGGCAACTTTGGTTTCAAGGTTTCCAAAAATTTCAAACTGGATGCCTCGGTGACTTACCAGAACGTAGTTCCCAACTATGTGGAATCTTATACCAACGACCTGGTGCGGGCTACCCGCATTACTCCTCTTATCCGTATTTTCCGTGACGATGATACACCCACGTTTGGAGAAGTAACAAGTACCCGCAACCGTTTTCATACGCTGAAATACGACGATACCCGGGTGAACACCGAACGGATGATCTCGCGGTTGGCAGGAGATGTTACCATTACTAAAGGCCTGCATTTCAGACCGGCTGTTTCCTATGTATTGGAAGACTACCGGAATATGTTGTCTAGAAAAGCTTATCCCGGCAGCGTACAATTATCTACAAGCCGGCAGAAATACGAGAATACCAATAATATCCGCCAGTTGATGATCGACCAGATCCTGCAGTATGATCATTCTTTTGGCAGTCATAACCTGAGCGTGTTGGCCGGTTTTAACTATACCCGCTACCGGGAGAATGAAATAAAAATAGGGTCACAGCGGGCTACCAGTGATTATGTATATACCATAGAAGAGCCAACCACCACTATCGTCAACGATCAGATCGTTACCAACGTGACTGATTTAAGTACCACTTTGGTTGACAAACGGTCTGCCAGTTATTTTGGCCAGTTCAGTTATGACTATGACAGCAGGTACCTGTTAAGCGGTTCATTGCGGTATGATGGCTTCTCTTATTTTGCGCCTGGCAATAAGTATGCTTTGTTCCCTGCCTTATCGGTTGGCTGGAACATCCACAATGAAACTTTCTGGAAAAGCCAATATGTAAGTGCTTTGAAACTGAGAGCGAGCTGGGGCAGCGCCGGTTTGAACGACCTGAAAGTGGGTGATACTTATGGAAGCTATGTTGGTACCACCTATGCTCAAACCTCCGGCATTGTGCGTGAGAATCTTGCCAACCGGAATTTGAAGTGGGAGTCTACGCAAACAACTGATCTGGCTGTTGATGCCGGATTCATGAAAAACCGGATCATGCTGACGGTAGATTTTTACAACAAGCTGACCAACGACAGACTGGCTTCCAGACCACTACCATTGGAAGGGCCATTTGCCTCGGTGGTTTATAACAACGGATCATTACGGAACAGGGGTGTTGAAGTAGAATTATCCGCCACTGTTTTTAAATACAAGGAATTTACATGGAAAACCAATTTCTCATTTGCATTTAACCGCACCATTGTTGTGGACCTGCCAAACAATGGACGGGCCAAGAACCGTCAATTTGGTGGCACCGTATATGATCCTGCTTCAAAGAGTGAAATTGAAGTAGGTGGTTTTGCCGAGGGCGAGCGGCCGTATAGCCTGTATGCATTCAAAGTTGATGGTATTTTTTCAACCGATGCAGAAGCTGCTGCCTGGGGTAAAAAAGACCTGATGGCTTCTCCTGATGGTCAAAAAACAGGTAAGCATGCGGGTGATTATATTTGGGCCGATCTCAATGGCGATAATATCATCGACAGCCGCGACATGGTGTTTATGGGGTATCGTGCGCCCGACAAGATCGGTGGTATGCAGAACACTTTCACCTTTAAAAGCCTCACCCTGCGTTTTGCCATGGATTATGCACTGGGGCATGTGATCAGCAACGGTGCGTTGGCCCGTTCACTGGGACAGGGCAGGGCATTCAATGAAGGCGCACCGGCAGAAGCATTGGGTAACGATATCTGGAAACAACCCGGTGATGTAGGAAAGAAATACGCCCGTTTCTCTTTTGCTGATTATGATTTTGGGCAGCGTAACTATATCCGTCAGGTTACTACAGTAGGTACTAATAATTCTTATGGGGTTGATGTAAGCACCATGTTCGAAAAAGGCGATTTCCTGGCCTTCCGGGAAATATACCTGGGTTACGAACTACCAAAAGACCTGGTGAGAAAAACACGTTTGGGAGGCATCAATGTTTTCGGCAGTATTTATAATATAGGTTATCTCACCAAATACAAAGGGGTGAATCCCGAGACGTATACCGGGTTTGATGCGATCGGTTATCCGCGTCCCCGTCAGTTTTCATTGGGCGCTACTGCGCGGTTTTAGTACAACCTATTCATAACGATTGTAATTACAGAATATGAACAAATTATTTCTTCTTTTTATAGGCTGCTGGTTGCTGTTGATAGGGACCAGTTGTGAAAAGTTAGTAGAATCCAAAACCGAGTCATCCATTACCGATGATGAATATTTTCAAAATGAAAACGATTTTGAGCCGTATGTGGTGGGAATATATATGTACCTGCGGGGTTCTGCAAAGGTAGGTCCGCAGAATATCACTGGTATTGCCAACAATATTACTTTTGGTACTGAGCGGGGTGAGGAACTGATCTCTGCACTCAATTCACGCTTTGGCCAGGCCTGGACACAGAATATTTCTCCTACTTCAGGTGCCTTCGATTACACCAACTGGTATAAAGCCATTGGTAATTGTAACCTGTTACTCGCAAAAATTGAGAATTTTCCCTTTGCCAATGAGAACAACAAAAAGCGGGTGATGGCGGAAGCTTACAATTTGCGCGCTTATATCTATTTCAGTTTGGTACGCATTATTGGCGACGCCCCCATCATGCTACAGGCCATCAACAATAGTAGTGACAGTATACCGCAATTACCACGATCAAAAGCTACTGATGTAATGAAACAGATCGTTGCAGATCTGGATATGGCGATCAGTTTGTACCCGGCAAAAACCATTTCCAGTAAATACCGTTTTTCTTATGCATCGGCACAGGCATTAAAAGCAGATGCCAAATTGTGGAGTGCAAAAGTATTGGGTGGTGGTGCCAATGATTTCAACGACGCCATCACCGCACTGGCCGAGGTGGAGAAAACAACTGGTTTAGCCCTGCGTACCGATTTTAAAGAAGTAACAACCGTGCGCGCCAATAGCGAGGTTATTCTGGCAGCTTATTTTAACCGCGATGAATGCGGCGCCAATTATGGCCTCAATGCCCTTCCTTATCAAACCGGTATTACCGGTGCTGTTAATATCGACAGTTTGCCCTATTGTATCACAACTTCAAACGGTCAGGGCGCTTATCAGATCAGCACCAAATCAAAAGCCCTGTTTGCCAGTGGTGACAAACGCATTCCATATACCTGGGTTACTGAACGCCAGCCTACTACATTTAAAATTTCCTGGATCACCAAATTACCCGGAAACAAGTACCCGGACGATAGGGTATCTGACAACGACATTATCATGTACCGCCTGGCTGAGATTTATCTGATGGAAGCGGAAGCTTATGCAGGGATCAGCAATACAACAAAAGCGATCGATTACCTGAATAAGACCCGTAACCGCGCTGGGATTGGAGCTTATATCGGTGGCGCCGACAAAGCAAGTGTAGAAAGGGAGATCCTGGATGAGCGTGGCCGTGAGTTGTTCTTTGAGAACAAACGCTGGTACGATCTGGTGCGTTTTCATAAAGGAGGAACTATTGATGTGTATACCTACGTTCCAAACCTGGTTGGAAAAACAACTCCATTGTTCTGGCCGCTGGCTGCCAACGTAATGGCCAACAATGGCCAGTTACTGCAAACAGATGGCTATTAATGAAGGCAAAGGTGAAAAAAGATTTTAGTAAAGAATAAATGTATCATGGAGCCATTAAAAGCCGTAGAAATTAGAGGTAATTGGGCTACTTTATTAATACCCATTAATAATGATGACAGCATCAATTACCAGTGCCTCTCAGCAACGATCGATACCCTGATTGCCATGCAGGTAAATGGGATTTATTCAAATGGAACGGCCGGTGAGTTTTATAACCAAACCGAAGATGAGTTTGATACCATCAGTCAGCTCCTGGCTCACAAATGCAACGCGGCCCGAATGCCTTTTCAGATCGGCGCCTGCCATACCAGTCCGGTAATGGCGCGGGAAAGGGTGAAACGGGCGGCTGCCCTGCAACCAGGCGCTATACAGGTTATTCTGCCCGATTGGTCGGCGCCTTCCATGCCGGAAGTGATCAACTATCTGCGGGTTTTAACCGAAGTGGCTGCACCGGTACCATTGGTGCTGTACAATCCGCCTCATGCAAAAAAGCGTTTGATCCCTGAAGAATTCTTTCAACTGAAAGAAGCTGGCATTAACCTGGCAGGTTGCAAAACAGTAGGAGGGGAGGCGCAGTGGTATATAGCCATGAAAAAATGGGCGCCGGAGTTATCATTATTCGTGCCTGGACATCACCTGGCTACCGGGGTTAGTTTGGGCGCGCATGGTGCCTATTCAAATGTAGCTTGTATACATCCGGTAGCTGCCCAACTATGGTACAACCTGATGTTGACAAACATGCCAAAGGCGTTGCACATAGAAAAAGGTATTCAGCTTTTTATGAGCCAGTATATACAGCCATTTATCAGTACCCGGGGATATAGCAACCAGGCGGCTGATAAACTGCTGGCAGCCATTGGCGGATGGTCAAACACAGGTACACGTTTACGCTGGCCTTACATTGGCATCGATGACAGTGAGGTAGCCAAACTGCGCCCCATCGCGCATGAATTGATGCCGGAGTTTTTTGCATTGCCCGCCGAAGCCCTGGCGAAGGAGGGCAGCGGGAGGCTTGGAATTTAAAGTAGATTACACTATGCTAAGAATTGTAAATTATTGCTGGCTGATTGGTTTAATTACGTTTGTTTGGTTGCCTGTTTGTGCCCAGACAAAACCCGACACCCTGTCGCTGTTTGTGTCTGGCACGAATGGGTATAAAAGCTACCGCATCCCGGCCATTGTAACTACTACCAAAGGCACGCTGCTGGCTTTTTGCGAAGGCAGAAAGAACAATGCAGCCGATGCCGGTGATATTGACCTGGTGTTAAAACGTTCTACCGATGGCGGTCGTACCTGGAGCGCGCAGCAGGTTATCTGGAACGACAGCACCAATACCTGCGGCAATCCTTGCCCGGTAGTGGATGAAACAACCGGTACCATTTGTTTATTGAGCACGCATAACCTGGGCGATGACAAAGAAGGCGATATTATAAAGAAATTAAGCCGTAGTACCCGTACTGTATGGATCACCAGAAGTAATGACGATGGGTTGACCTGGTCAGCTCCCGAAGACATTACCGCTACCACCAAGAAAAAGGAATGGGGCTGGTATGCTACTGGTCCCGGCATTGGCATACAAATAAAATACGGTCCACACAAAGGGCGCCTCGTAATACCTTGTGATTTCAGTTACGACGATTCTACCACCATTCCAAAGGAAGGCCATCCAGCTATGGGTTCGCATAGTATTTATAGTGATGACCATGGTGTTACCTGGAAGCTGGGCGGTACTATTACGCCTAAAATGAATGAATGCCAGGTAATAGAAGTCGCAGATGGCAATGGCACATTGCTGATGAACATGCGTTCCTATTTTCAACGCAACTGCCGCGCACAGGCCATTAGTTACGATGGTGGCATTACCTGGACGGCCCCCGTTGATGTGCCAGCGCTGATGGAACCTGTATGCCAGGCCAGTATTGTTCGGTATGTGTGGCCCAATAAAAGAACAAAAAGTACTATGCTGTTCCTGAACCCTGCTTCTGCAAAACGATTAAATATGACCATCAGGGCAAGTTATGACGATGGACAAACCTGGCCCATTGTCCGTACCCTATATGCAGGACCATCAGCCTATTCCTGCATGACCATTTTGCCAAATGGAACTATTAATTGTTTATACGAGGCAGGGATTAAAAATCCTTATGAAACCATCATTTTTCAAAAACTGATAGCCAAAGAACTGTTGATTAAGTAAAACAAAAAATAATGAGCACACACATGAGTCATCTCAGCGGACTGATATCTGCACCCTTTACCCCGATGAATCCCGATGGAACCATCAACTTTAGTAAAGTACCCGATGTTGTGAACCTGTTAATTGATAATAAGGTAAAGGGTATGTTTGTTTGTGGCAGTACCGGCGAAGGCCCGTCCCTGACTACGGAAGAAAGAAAGCAACTGGCAGAAGCATTTGTGAAAGCAGCCAATAAAAGATTACTGGTATTTGTGCATGTGGGCCATAACAGTATTACGGAAGCACGGCAACTGGCGGCCCATGCGCAGCAAATTGGTGCCGATTATATCTCCGCAACGCCTTCAACATATTTTAAAGTAGATTCCATTGATCTGCTGGTGCAATGTCTGCAGGAAATTTCGAAAGGCGCCCCCGCCTTACCATTGTATTACTACAACATTCCAGCGTTGACAGGTATCAGTCTCGATATGGTGAAGCTGCTTGAAAAGGCAGGACAGTCCATCCCTACATTTGCCGGGATCAAATACACTGCCCCATTGATCCACGATTACCAGGCCTGTATTAACTTCGATAGTCACAAATACGATATTTTATACGGTACCGATGAAATGTTGCTGGGCGCGCTGGCTACCGGCGCCAAAGGCTTTATTGGAAGTACCTACAACTTTGTGGCGCCGCTGTACAATGCCCTGATAGAAGAATTTAAAAAAGGTAATTTGGCTGAAGCACAACGATTGCAATATATTTCGGTTGAAATGGTACGGGTGATCGTAAAACATGGCGGGTTACGGGCACAAAAAGCCATGATGAAACTGATCGGCCTCGATTGTGGTAATGTGCGTTATCCGTTGAATCCGTTTAAAGAGCAGGAATACAAAGTACTGGAGACCGATCTCAGAAGTATCGGTTTCTTTGATTGGATCTGTAAACCGAAGGAGAATAAAATGAGTGGGGTTAACCTGTAAGTTTGTAACATAAATGTAGTAAGAAACTGAAGTAGGAAGTATGAAGTAAGAAGAGTGATACATAGTACACTTCTTACTTCTTATCTCCTACATCTTACCTCATAAACCTATGACCACAAAGGCTGCTTGCCACAGCAATTGCAATATGAAAAAAAGTATTCAACATATATTTCTCTTCTCACTTTTCCTGATCACCTGCCTCTTTACAAAAGCAGAAGAAACTCCCAAACCCTATCTCCAATGGTCACAGTTACCGGCAATACCTGATCAAGTTGGTTTTGCCGGGTCGTTTGCTGGTGTATCGAATGGCGCACTGCTGGTTGCAGGGGGCTCTAATTTCGGAATGGGTGGTACCCCCTGGAATGGCGCTACCAAAACCTGGTACGATAAGATCTTTGTGCTGGAACAACCCAATGGCCATTGGAAAGAAGCGGGCAGGTTGCCACATCCGCTTGCATACGGCATCTCAGTGACCTGGCAGGATGGTGTAATTATCGCCGGTGGAAGTGATGCTACCAGGCATTACAACGAAGTGTGGTTGCTGCGATATAAAAATGGCGCTATTGAAAGGGAAGAGCTGCCTGCCTTGCCTACTCCCATTGCCAATGCCTGTGGGATTATTATAGGTTCCAGATTATACATTGCAGGCGGAATAATTACCCCTGCCGCTACACAAGCCTCAACAAATTTCTGGGTGCTCGATCTGGGCCAGCCTGCTGCACAGCGGGCGTGGAAAAGCGAGGAACCCTGGCCTGGCCCGGGACGAATGCTGGCCGTTGCGGCCACCCAGGAAGGCGCCTTCTATTTATTAAGCGGTGCAACGCTTACCAAACAGCCTGCCGATAGTGCCGTGCAGCGCAGCTTTTTAAAAGATGCCTACAAATACGTTCCGGGCAAAGGCTGGAACCGGATAGCTGATCTGCCGCAATCTGTTGCAGGGGCACCCTCACCTGCATTCACAACAGGACAAACGCATTTACTGGTCTTTGGCGGTGATAACGGAAAATATTTTGACCAGAATGCAAGTCTGCAACAAAAACATCCAGGCTTTTCTAACGAAGTATGGATGTACAATTCCATTACCAATACCTGGAGCTCCATAGGAAATATTTTTACAGATCATAGAGCAGATGCTGAAGGCAACCCCCTTAACAGTACCTGGGCGCCGGTTACCACAACAGCGGTTGTCTGGAATGGTAACCTGGTGCTGCCAGGTGGCGAAGTGCGCCCCGGCACCCGCACTAATCGGGTGTTAATGGCCACCCCGGTACAACCACCCGGGGGATTCCGTCTATTCGACTGGACCATTGTTGGCATTTATTTTTTGCTGGTTATTGCCATCAGTGTGATTGTATCGCGTAACATGCAACGAACTACCAGCGGTTTCTTTTTGGGCGGTGGCAAAATTCCCTGGTGGGCAGCCGGGTTAAGTATCTTTGGTTCCAAACTAAGCGCGCTTACTTTTATTGCCATTCCCGCCAAAGCATATGCTACAGATTGGGTTTACCTGTTGAACAATGTGATGATAGTGGTGGTGGCGCCCATCGTAGTGTATTTCTATCTGCCTTATTTCCGCAAACTAAAACTCACCAGCGTGTATGAATACCTGAATATCCGGTTCAACCGGCAGGTAAAATGGCTGGGCAGTTTAACATTTGTGTTGTTCCAGGTAAGCCGGTTAGGCATTGTGATCTATTTACCGGCGCTTGTATTGAGCGCTGTCACCGGTATCAACATCTTTATCTGTATCATTGGTACCAGTTTGATCACCACAGCATACAGCGTGTCGGGTGGTATTGAAGCCGTTGTTTGGACGGAAGTAATGCAGGTAGGGGTATTGCTTGGTGGTGCACTGGCCACGCTTTTCTTTATTGCCGGTTCATTAAATGGCGGTTTTGGGCAATTGTTCACCGAAGCCATGGACCACGATAAATTCCGGCTGGCCATTACTGACTGGACGATCACCGAACCTGTCTTATGGGTAGTATTTGTGGGTGGGTTTCTGACGCAGCTGGTTACCTATTCCTCAGATCAGGTGGTGGTGCAGCGTTACCTCACTACTTCCACCGAAAAAGAAGCAAAGAAATCAATTTATACAAACGCCATACTGGTAATACCTGCCTCCCTTATTTTCTTTAGTGTGGGAACGGCATTGTGGGTGTATTACCGGCATCATCCGGCTGCATTGAACCCGCATGGCCGTACCGATGATGTGTTTCCCTGGTATATAAGCAACCAGTTACCAACAGGATTGGCCGGACTGGTAATTGCCGGTTTGTTTGCCGCTACCATGTCAACCATCAGCAGTAGTATGAACTCCATTGCCACCGTGATCACCACCGATTTTTATCAAAGCGCGCGGCCAGCCAGTACCGATAGGCAACGGTTTGCGTTTGCCCGCTGGGTTACCGTATTATTAGGAGCGCTGGGTTGTTTGATCGCTATATACATGGTGTACCTTCGGAATGCTTCCATTTGGGACCAGTATATTAAGATAATCGGGTTGTTTGGCGGTTGTTTGGCCGGTATGTTTGTAGCGGGTATCTTCTTCCCGCGCATCACCAGTAAAGGTATTTTTATAGGCTTTGTGGTAAGCGCTGTTTGTTTGTATTTTATTCAGGCAGCAAATATCATCAACTTTTTTCTGTATCCGGCAGCAGCCGTATTGATCTGTGTGTTGGTGGCGTATATAGCGAGCGTTGCCCTGGGCGCATCGCCCACCGAAGCCAAAGGGAAGATGTGACCCCAAAGAGTCGAAAGATCGTAAAGGTTGAGCTCCAAGGAGCGAAACGCTCCCATAAACTAAATAGCCAATATGTAACTTCTATTACATATTGGCTATTTGCTTAAATTCTTTATTGTCTGCCGTTTGCCTCGCCCGCCGAATCCGCCGGCTGGCGGAGAAGGAGGGCCTACTGCCTTATTGATAACTATACTCAATCTTCCCAATCAACATCTTGCTTTTAGCAAAACACTCATCCTTCTGTTTCAATCCTCTTGCATCGTACTTATAATACCATTTCTGATAATCGGCGCCCCCGGCAGTAGTTACCAGCATCATGGTAACCCATCCGGCATCGTTATATTCAAAAATATAATCAGGTAATAATCTTTTTGCGCGGTTATTAAATCTTACTACATCGGTTAAGCGGTTTTTGTCGTCGTAGTAATAATACACCACAGGTTGTTCCGTTCCGGCGTGTACGCTTCTTTCTTCACCCACGTTCTCTTTTTCATCGAGTTTAAAGGTCACTACTGTAGTATCGGTGCTGTTCTTTATTTTCAGCATTTTCTCAGGTTTGCCGGCTTTATTATAAAAATAAAGGTGTTGTTCCCTGGTGGAGTAGCCGCCGGGCGAAAAAGACATATTGGTGATACCGGTAATAAGATTGTTAGCGTCGTAGGTGTATTGAATGATCACCTTGTTGCCATCAGTGGTATCGATACTTTGGGTCAGTAGTCCTTTCTCGTTAAAATAATGCGTGATCTCGTCTTTACCGCTGAGGCTGGTTGATGTTTCGGTAGTGATGGAGGTAGCCGAAACAGCCTGTGAGCCGCCAAAACCTTCAATGGGTTGATTATTGCCATCGAAGCTGGTCATTTTCACCGATCTTATTTTATTAGCCTGGAATACAGCCCTTTTTTTGACAATTTCATTGGTCATTATCAGGTCGTTGTAGTAATGCTGACTATACGCTGTATGAGCAATAAAACTAATAAGAAGAGATAGCCCCAAAATTCTGGTCATATTATAAACAGCTTAATTTTTTAGCGCTTTAGTAACGAATATTTTGGTCCAATAATACAACGGAACCGTGAATTTTTCTGTAAAATAACCTGTTTCCTTATTTTTAGTTAAAATTTATACCTTTTGTCACACAGTAAAGAACGTCACGAGAAAATTTGCCTGAACTGTAATGCCGAATTGAATGGGAGATATTGTCATATGTGTGGACAGGAAAATATTGAGCCAAAAGAAACAGTTTGGAGCCTGGTAAGCCATTTTTTTTACGACATTACCCATTTTGACGGTAAATTTTTTAGCACTACAAAGCTGCTGATCATCCGCCCGGGGTTTCTGCCAAAGGAATACATCGAGGGCCGGCGCGCGCGTTATCTGCACCCCATCAGAATGTATGTTTTTTCTTCCGCTTTATTTTTCCTCTGTTTATATTCCGTATTCCATTTTCATGGCGGGGAAGAGGGGGAAGATAAAAAAGATAAAAAGACCGAATTCATTACCTCGTTACCCGATTCTGTTAAAGCCAAGGCTTTGTCCGACGCAAAGGATAAAGAGGATTCAATGGTTGTAGAAAGGGCCCTTGATCTGGCCCGGCCCTATATGCGAACACCTGAAGAAAAAAAGGATACAACCGCTTACTATTCAAAAAAGATTGGCAAGACCAAGAATAATTTTTTCATGGTCGATCCGCATTTGGAGTATACTTCCATTAAAGAGTATGATTCCATACAAAATACGCTGCCTGCAGCAGAAAAGGATAGCTGGTTTAGACGACATAGAAATCACCGCCAAATTGAGTTGAACGCACGTTACAAAGGCGACCAGAAGGCCATGTGGCGCGACCTGCTGGAGAAATTCGTTCACACCTTTCCCTATCTGTTGTTCATTTCATTGCCGTTGTATGCCTTTTACCTGAAGTTATTATACATTCGACGTAAACAGTTCCTGTATGTAACACACGGCATATTTTTAATATATCTGTATATCTTTACCTTCATTAACTTGTTAGTGTACTTTGGGTTGAACAAGATACACGAGTCAATGGACTGGGATTGGGTTGGCTGGATAGAGGCAGCAGTATTGTTATATGGGGTATGGTATGCCTACAAAGCCATGCGGAAATTTTATGGGCAGGGCAGAGGTAAAACACTGCTCAAGTTTTTTATCCTGAATACATTCGCTTTCTTTTCGATCATTTTCCTGTTCGTTGGATTCTTTTTATTTGCAGTGTTTAAATTTTAACAATTTGGTGATATATGGCACAACAACAACAAACGGTAGCAGATGCATTTATGCGCCTGGTAGGTATTATGGACGACTTGCGGGAGAAATGTCCCTGGGATAAAAAGCAAACGATACAAACCCTTCGGCCCCTGTCCATTGAAGAGCTGTATGAACTGGCCGATGCTATCACTGATAATGACTGGAAGGGGATCAAAGAAGAGTTGGGCGACCTGATGTTGCACCTGGTGTTCTATGCCAAAATTGGCGCTGAGCAACAACAGTTTACTCTGGAAGAAGCCATTCATGGCATTTGCGATAAACTGATTCATCGCCATCCGCATATTTATGGCGATATACAGGTAAAAGACGAAGAAGAGGTAAAGCAGAACTGGGAAAAGCTGAAATTGAAAGAAGGGAAGAAGTCGGTATTGAGCGGCGTGCCTGTTTCGCTGCCAGCCGTTGTAAAGGCAACCCGTCTGCAGGAAAAGGCCCGCCAGGTAGGATTTGAATGGGATAACCGCGAACAGGTTTGGGATAAGGTGACCGAAGAAACCCAGGAATTGCACGAAGCGGTTGCGGCCAATGAACCCGATAAAATAGAGGAGGAGTTTGGCGACCTGCTTTTTTCCCTGATCAATTATGCACGATTTTTGCAGATAGATGCTGAGAATGCTCTGGAAAGAACCAATAAAAAGTTTATTTCGCGGTTTACCAAAATGGAACAACTGGCATTACAACAGGGTAAACCCCTGGTCGATATGACCCTGACTGAAATGGATGCCATCTGGAACGCGATCAAAAAGCAAAACCCCGATACTTGAATCATTTGCAGCACAAATTACTAAACAGGCAAACCTATACACTATTGGCTGCCATTGGCCTGTTTACCCTTGCATATATTTTGAACAGGTATGTGACCGATGTTACTTCGCCCCGGTACTTTGCCCGTTTAATTCAGAACAGGATCCAGCAAAAGGAAAAAGACTTTCAACAACTCGCTGCCGATACGGCTTTAATGGGTTCGTTGGTCGATCAAACCTATAGTGAGGCCACGCTGCAAAAGCTGCTCGATACCAAGAAGGGGTATGGGTTATACATTTATGACGAAACCGAGTTTGATGTTCCCCCAGCCCTTCTGTTCTGGAATACACAATTGATACAACCGGTAAAACATTTGTCAGAAGACAGTATGAGCAGCCGGCTCGAACGGTTGTCGAATGGTATTTATGTGCATACAGCCCGTATTCTGTATCTGCGCAATGATCGCCGGCTTATTGCTGAAGCGCTTATCCCGGTAATGCGAAAGTGGCAGTACAATGTAGAAACAGAGAACCTGCAAAAAGAATTTGTAGACCTGAAAGGTGCCACCAGGCAGGTTGACATCTCCAATACTGTAACCGATTTTCCTGTAAAAAACAGCTCTGGCGATGTGTTGTTTTACTTACAGCAAAACAACATGTATGGCAAACCGCATAATACCTGGGTTATTTTAACAACCATACTTGGGTTCTTCCTGTTATTTCTCTTTCTGCACCAGCTGGCAGATATTGTTAGCCATAGGTATGGTATCTGGTATGGCATTTCCCTGCTCACTGGCGTGGTGCTGGCCATGCGATTGATCGTGTATGGCTTTCCTGAAATTCTGGCTTTGCGGCAGTTCGAATTGTTCGACCCCGCTATTTACGGGTCAAGCTTTATATTAAGTTCCCTGGGCGATCTGTTGATCAATGCCCTGCTGTTATGCTGGGTGATCACTTTCATAAACCGGCGTATTAATATCTCGGCTATACGCCCTTACCACGAGCCCTGGAAGAACTGGCTGGCAATGATAGCCTCCGTAAGCGCCCTGGTAATTGTGACCTTTACGTTTGCCGCCATTTTGCAAACCATGGTGTCTGATGCCAAGATCTCTTTTAATGTTACCAATTTCTTCAGTTTAATCGCCACTCCATACAGCTTTATCGGATTTATAGTACTGGCAACACTGGCCCTCAGCTATTTTTTTATGTCACAGATCTTATTGACGGTGGCGGGGAAAATGGTAGGTGACCGTAACTACTTTATGTTCATTATTGTAGGCGCCATCGGATTAATGATCCTGACCTTCACCACCAACAACAGCATTGTGGAGCTGTGTTTGTATGTGTTGCCCTGGCTGATGGCTTTTATGTGGTTGATGCAACAACGCATTTTTGCCGGACTTAATTTCAGGCTGAACGTATCGGAGGTATTATTCTGGTTGTTCGTGTTCTCTTTTTCCATGTCGGCGGTGATCATTTTCGAGAATGGGAAAATAGAGCTGGTGCAACGCAAACGTTTTGCAGAAAAGCTTGCATTACAGTCCGATCCCATGAGTGAGCACATGCTGAGCTTCACCCTGGCCTACCTCGATAGTAATTTTGTGGTGCAGAATATGAGCCGGTTCAGCAAATCACAAACCAATGCATTTCTTAAAGACAGTATCGTAAATAAGAACAGCGATGTGAATACCCGGTATAATCTGCGGTTATTCACGTTCGATTCCACTGATGCCCCTTTGTTCAATGATGAGCAGGCTTCATTCGATACCCTGAATACGATCTTCCTGATGCAGGGTAAGAAAACTGCTATCCCGGGTATGCGTTACTTCGAGCAGTCGTTCGATAAATTCGCTTACATCTACCGGCGTGAAGCATATCACGATACAACAAAAATGGGAACGCTGTTTGTTCTGGCCGATCCCCGCCGGTATAAATATGAGGCGTTAACACCCGAGTTGTTCAGATCGAACAACCCAATGCTGCCTGAGCAGTATTCTTCCGTATATTCCTACGCCATATACGACGCTGACCATAACCTGATATTGAATTACAACGATTATGCCTTCCCAACCCATTTGGCCAATTGGCTTATACCACAGAATGAATTTGAGCGACGCCGGAATAATTCCTTTGAAGAGTTGTGGTACCGGCCTTCGTCAGAGAAAGTGGTGATCATTGCCCGTAAAAGCAATACGTTCATTGAGGCCATTACTTTATTCGCTTACCTGTTCAGTACCTTTTTGTTCCTGCTGGCATTTTACCAGTTCAGTTCGCTTATCATTAAAAGCCGGTTCCATTGGTCGGCCTTGCGGCAAACCTTGCAGTTAAGCATCCGCTCGCAAATACACAGCACTATTTTGATGGTGAGTTTGCTGTCGTTCTGTGTAATTGGTGTGGCCACCATCCTTTTCTTTATAAACCGGTACCAGCGTAATAACCAGGACCGCCTTACCCGGGCCATGCAGATCATGGTGAACCAGGTACAAACAAATATCAACAGACAGCATCCGCTGGACGATTCATTGTTTTATGAACCGGTATTTAGTGAACGGATGGAGGGGTTGATAAGGGAGATGTCGGAAGTACATGGCATGGATGTGAACCTGTACGATACCGTTGGTGGTTTGCGGGTTACCAGCAATCAGGATATGAATATTTATTCAAGCGGGGTGTTGAGTACCAAAATGAATCCGCTGGCCTATTACCGGCTGTATCATTTACAACAGATCCAAACCGTGACCAATGAACAGGTTGGCAAGCTCGATTACCTGAGTATTTATTCACCCATCCGTAATGAGCGGGGGCACGCAGTAGCTTTTTTAAATATACCTTCCTACAGTAGCCAGGCTGAGTTGAAGCAGGAGATCTCCAACTTCGTGGTAACGGTCATCAACCTTATTGCGTTCATCTTCCTGATAGCGGGTGGTATTGCATTGTTGATCACAAACCGCATTACGCAGTCGTTCACCATCATTAGTCAGAAGATGCGGGAAGTGAACCTGGGTAAAGAGAACGAAGCCATTGAATGGAAACGGGATGATGAAATAGGCGTGTTGGTCCGGGAGTACAACAAGATGGTGACCAAACTGGAAGATAGTGCGGAAGCCCTTGCCAAAAGCGAGCGTGAGGGCGCCTGGCGACAAATGGCCCGGCAGGTGGCGCATGAGATCAAGAACCCACTTACTCCAATGAAGTTGAGTATTCAGTATTTGCAAAAAGCCATCGCCAATAACTCAACCGATGTAAAAGTGCTTACTACTAATGTAGCTAAAACGCTGGTTGAACAGATCGATCACCTGTCGAAGATAGCCTCTGACTTCTCGCAATTTGCGAATATTGGCAATCCCAAGAATGAAGTATTTGACCTGCATGAAATGTTGCAGTCGTTGGCCTCTCTATATAATACGGGCGGTAACCTCGACTTTAAATGGTCGCCGATCGAGCATCGGGTATTGCTTTTTGCCGACCGTACGCAGTTGAACCGCCTGTTCACCAATCTGCTGCAAAATGCAGTGGAGGCCTGCGCCAACCGCGATCATCGGGTCATTCGAATGAACGAACATTTGAACGGCGAGTATATAACGGTAAGTGTAACAGACAATGGCGAAGGCATTCCGGAACAAACGCAATCGCGCATCTTCACGCCCAACTTTACAACAAAAACTTCCGGTACCGGTTTGGGTCTGGCAATGAGTAAAGGTATTGTGGAGCAAGCCAAGGGAGAGATCTGGTTTGTTACCAAAGAAGGGGTAGGCACTACGTTCTATGTGAAAATACCGTTATTGAGAGCGAACTAAACAATCAAAAATATAAGGGTCGTACCCGGCTTGCCGCGTACGACCCTTTCTAAATAACTTACAAGCCTAATAATGGCCTTTTATATTCCTCTTAATTTCTTTCTATTAGCTAAGTATTCCTCAAATTGCTGTAAGCTATAACTACTAAGATTCTGTTGTTTTGTCAATCCGCCTTTTTGGGCAGCCAGCACTCCATAACGGCAGTCATAACCATCAATCGAGTGCGCATCGGGGTCAATGGAGATCAATACGCCTTTTTCAATGGCATAATCAATCCAGCGCCAATCCATATCTAAACGGCGGGGGTGTGCATTCAGTTCTATCACCACCTGGTGTTCAACACAGGCATTGATGACAGTTACATGATCAACCGGGTAACCGGGTCGGCTGAGTAACAACCGGCCTGTCATATGGCCCAGAATGGTAGTGTATGGGTTACGAATGGCGTTCAATAACCGCATCATGGCTTTGTCTTCTGTCATTTTCAAGTTGGAATGCACGGAAGCGATCACCAGGTCGAAGGTGGAGAGCACATTATTGGAATAGTCCAGTGCGCCATCACCTAAAATATCACATTCAATACTTTTGAATATTTTGAAAGGTTTCAGTTTTTCGTTCAGCTCATCGATGTAATGGTGTTGTTCACGTATCCGTTCTTCTGTTAATCCATTAGCGTAAGCGGCGCTTTTACTGTGGTCGCTGATCACCAGGTATTCATATCCCTGATCAATACAGGCTTTGGCCATATCTTCCACCGTATGCACTCCATCGCTCCATTGGCTGTGGCTGTGAATGATGCCCCTGATATCACCAGGTTGTATTAAGGTGGCCTGGTTGCTTTTAGTCGTCAGAACGGTTGGCTTTTCCCGTAAGGCGGGTGCTATAACCGGCAACTGTAAGGCAGAGAAAATGGCTTCTTCCGATTCATAGGAAGCTGTAGGGTTCCAACCCGGTAAAGCCTGACAGGCAGCAACAAAGTCTGTGCTGCCGCTGGTTTGAAAAAGAACAGTATTGAAATTTTCAGGCATAGCCCGGTAAAACTTCAGCAATACATTCTCAGGGCCCAGTACGCTGAAGATGTCTTCCAGTGTTTCCTGGGTTTTGTAATTATCGGGACCCAGGAAGGCCAGCAATTCCTCGTCTGTAGCGGTAGTGACCCATTCCAGTTGGTCAATGATCTCAACCTGGCGCCTGAATTGTCCCGTAAGGGCAAATTGCTGTTGTGGGAATTGTTTTTTAAGCGTGGTGTCAATGGCAATTGCGTACACTTCCGTTTCCGCATACAGGTGACTGCCCTGGTTCTTCATATAGAACTCGATGGCATCCTGAACATTCTTTTGGGTTTTCTCGCCAAAACCTTTGAAAAGCGTTAACCTGTTTTCGTTACATGCATATAACAGCTCCCCAACAGATTCAATGCCCATCTCTTTCCAGATGGTGGCTATCTTTTTAGGGCCCAGTCCTTTTATGTTCATCATTTCCAGCAGACCGGGCGGTGTTTTGGAAATGATATCTTCCAGGGCGCCCAATTTGCCCGTGCGAAGTATTTCAATTACTTTTTTAGCTACAGAATCACCAATGCCTTTTATGGATACCAGTTTATCTTCCGGCATTTCGGCCAGAGATTGGGTTACTTTCTCAATGGCAAAGGCAGCACTGGAATAGGTTCTCGACCGGAACGAATTTTCCCCATGCATATCCATCAATTTGGCAAGCAGGGAAAATTGGTCGGCTATGAAGTAGTTGTCGATCATAAGAATAGTGATATGCTGCTAAATTAATCCTTTCCGGTTTACCAAAGAGGTTCCTGGTAAGTATTAAAAACCCGTAGAATATTAACAGATTGGTTTAGATCATCTGTTGTATAGGTAATTAAAAAAGGAAATCTGTGAACGGGTTTGCAACGAATGTTTTTATATCGAACAGCAGATGAGGTGGGAGAATGAGCAATGCGTTCAAAATATTCACTAATTACATTTGCAAAACGGTACCCAAGATCGGTAGCAAGCGAATTATAGTATTCAATGGCCACGTCTATATCATGAAGGGCAGTAGGAGTAATGTAAATGGTATACAACGTCAGGGTTTTTTATACCGATGTTTGATATCATTCCAATTTTGTAAATAACCTGGATTAGATGCAATATTGGCAAGTTCATTATCCAGGGCAGCTTTTTGTTGTTCAGTAAGTTCAATCGCTTCTTCGTCAGGGATTGGTTCAACTGCATGTACTTTGATCAGGTCTTCGATCAAAGCTGCGGCATATTCTTTTTTTACGCGGATATGAAAAGTATTTTCAGACATAATAACGTTTGGTTTTACCAGGCATTGCCCTAAAACTTCATGTAATTTACTACAAAAATGGGTTGTATCCAAGTGGTGAACGCACGCTAGGGAACATCGTTTTGGCGGGGCCAATCGGCAAAGGAGATGATTGGCCCCGCCAAAACGAGTAGTTTGTAGTAAGTTGTGAGTGAGGCCGCCGTTTTTCAGAAGTACTGAAACTTCGGGAGCCTACTCACAACTGACAACTCACCACTCACCCAAACCTTCGCGAATTTTCGAAAATTACAGATGTCTGAAAAATCGGAAACCCACTCACAACTCACCACTCAC
Organism: Niastella soli; assembly: GCF_017742245.1. GTDB lineage: Bacteria > Bacteroidota > Bacteroidia > Chitinophagales > Chitinophagaceae > Niastella > Niastella soli. The sequence continues at coordinate 182,301 of NZ_JAGHKO010000017.1, read as the reverse complement.
CACTCACAATTCCACCACCACATCATCCTGTTCAACAAACACTCCCTCGTTCAATACTACATTCTTTACCACTGCCGCACTCGGTGCTACAATGGTACTTTCCATTTTCATGGCCTCGATAACGAATAAGGGCGAGTTCTTTTGAACGGCATCGCCGGTTTTTACCAGTATTTTCGACAGCTTGCCTTGCAGGGGAGCGCCAATTTCATTGGGCATACTCACCTTCTTATGCGTTGGTTTTACAGATGTAAAACTCTTGTCCTTTATAAAAATAGAGCGGGTTTGTCCGTTCAGTTTAAAGAAAACCTGTTTGTACCCATTCTCATCCGCCTGGCTCATATGTAAGAACTTTATGAGAATGCTTTTGCCCGGCGCCAGTTCAATGAGCGTTTCTTCATTGGGCCTCAGTCCATAAAAGAAATTGGGCGAGGGAATGTAATATACTTCCCCAAACGACATTTTAAACTGATGGTATTCGTCAAATACCTTGGGATAAAAAAGGGCGCTTAACAGATCAAGGTCCGAATACTGTTTGCCATATTTGGTTTCAAAGGTCGACTTTTCTTTTACCAGGTCCAGCGGTTGTAAGTGTGCGTTGGGCCGGTCGGTAAATGGTTTTTCGTTTTTAAGGATCAGTTTTTGCAGCGTTTGCGGAAAGCCGCCCGGTGTTTGTCCCAGGTCGCCGCGAAATAGACCGATCACTGAATCGGGGAAGGAAATGGTTTCACCTTTATCAAAAATATCCTGTTCGGTGTAGTCATTGGCCGTCATGAACAGGGCCATATCGCCCACTACCTTCGAGGAGGGGGTTACTTTTACAATATCACCAAACAGCTTATTCACCACCACATAGTTCTTTTTGATATCGGTGAACTGGTTTTCCAGGCCCAATGAACGTGCCTGGGGTCTTAGATTGGAGTATTGTCCGCCAGGTATTTCATGGTCGAACACTTCAGCGGTCCCGGCTTTTAATTGTGATTCGAATGGATAATAATATTCGCGCACATCTTCCCAATAGTTGGAAAGTTCATTCAGTTTGTGCAGGTTCATGGGCATTTCTCGGGCATGACCCTGCATCATGGCTACTATGGAGTTGAAATTAGGTTGCGAGGTAAGTCCCGACATGGAGGCAAGCGCCACATCAATAACATCAACACCGGCTTCAATGGCTTTCAAATAGGTAGCTGACTGAATAGAGGAGGTATCGTGGGTATGGAGGTGGATGGGAATGTTGATTGACTTCTTTAACTCACTCACCAATATACCTGCCTGCATGGGTTTTAGCAGTCCGGCCATATCTTTTATACCCAGGATATGAGCGCCGGCATCTTCCAGGCGTTTGGCCAGGTCAATGTAGTATTGCAGATTGAATTTCTGATTGCGTTGCGGGTCAAGGAAATCGCCGGTATAGCAGATGCAGGCTTCGGCGAGTCCTTCCGTTCTTTCCCGAACGGCATTAATGCTTACCTGCATGCCTTCGAGCCAGTTCAGCGAATCGAAGATGCGGAAGATATCGATGCCTTTTTTCCAGGATGCTTCAATAAATGTTTCTACCAGGTTATCGGGGTAAGCAGTATAACCTACGGCGTTAGAGCCGCGGATCAGCATCTGGAACAGGATATTGGGAATGCGTTCACGCATTAATTGCAGACGTTGCCAGGGGCATTCATGCAAAAAGCGCAGGGCTACGTCGAAGGTGGCCCCGCCCCACATTTCAAGCGAGAATATTTCCGGATGGTTTTTGGCCACTGTTTCAGCCACCTTTAACATATCGGTAGTACGTACCCGGGTAGCCAGCAGCGATTGGTGTGCATCGCGAAAAGTAGTATCGGTATATTGAATGCGGCCATTGTTCTTGAGCCAGTCAATGAATTTTTCACGGCCCATCTCAGTAAGCCGGTCTTTGGAGCCTTTAGTAATGTTTTGAGTTACGGCATCGGGCACAACCGGCGTGCGAAAGGTAACAGTAGGATTAACAGTTGGCACATCGGGGTGGCCATTCACTATAATTTCGGCCAGGTATTGAAGGGCTTTGGTGCCACGGTCCATTCTTGGTTCAAAATGAAACAACCCGGGATGGTTGTCGATAAAATCAACTGTAGCGAGCCCATTTTGGAAAGTAGTATTTTGTAACACGTTTTCGAGGAACGCAATATTGGTCTTTACACCGCGTATACGGAACTCTTTTAACGTGCGTACCAGCCGGTCACAGGTCTCAGCGAGGTTGCGGCCACTGGCGGTGATCTTTACCAGTAAGGAATCGAAGAAAGGAGAAATGCTAACGCCAGGGTAGGAGCTGCCTTCATCGAGCCGGATACCCGGGCCTCCCGCATTGCGATAAGCGATAAGCGTACCGAAATCGGGTTTAAAATTGTTGGAAGGATCTTCGGTGGTAACCCGGCATTGTATGGCCACACCGGAGATTTGTAACTGTTCCTGCGAAACAATATTGATGGGGGCTTCGGTCAGGGCTACGCCCTGGGCTACCAGCAGCTGGCTTTTTACAATATCGATACCGGTTATTTCTTCGGTAACCGTGTGTTCAACCTGGATGCGGGGGTTTACTTCAATAAAATAGATGTTCTCCCCTTTATCAACCAGGAATTCAACGGTGCCTGCATTGTTATAGCCAACCTGTTTGCAAATGCGAATGGCATAGTCGTGTAATTTTTGACGTGTTTCCTGTTTCAAAGAAATGGCGGGAGCCACTTCCACTACTTTTTGAAAGCGGCGTTGCACCGAGCAGTCTCTTTCAAAAAGGTGAATGATATTGCCATGGTGATCGCCGAGTATTTGTACTTCAATGTGTTTGGGCGATTCTATGAACTTTTCAAAGAACACCGTATCGTTACCAAAAGCAGTTTTGGCTTCATTGCGGGCTTCCAGTACCGTTTTCTCCAGGTCTTCTTCATTGCGTACAACGCGCATCCCGCGGCCACCGCCACCTGCAGCCGCTTTAATGATAATAGGATAACCGATCCGTTTGGCTTCCTGTAAGGCGATCTCTTTTGATTGAATATCGGCCTGACTGTCTTCGATCATGGGCACACCGGCCTGTTTGGCCACTTTCTTGGCGGCGATCTTATCGCCCAGCTGGTCCATTATGTGAGCAGTGGGGCCAACAAACACAATGTTTTCCTCTGCGCATCTTTGGGCGAACCGTGCATTTTCTGACAGGAAACCATAACCGGGATGGATAGCATCGGCTTTTTCACGTTTGGCAACGCTGATGATGGCTTCAATATCGAGATAAGGTTTCAACGGGTCGTCATTTTTCCCGATCTGATAGGCTTCATCGGCTTTGTAACGATGAAGGGAGTAGCGGTCTTCAAAAGTGTAAACGGCAATGGTCTTAATATTTAACTCTGTAGCGGCACGCAATACCCGAATGGCAATTTCACCACGGTTGGCAACAAGGATTTTTTTAAACATGGCAAGCAGTTGTAGTTTTTGTTTATTTATCGATAAAGGAATCCTGTAAAGCGATGTTGTTTAGCCGCATCAACCAGTAAGTTTCGGTATTGTGGTACGGATACACGAAACCATGTTGACGATTATTTCACATGTGACCTTAAAAATGGTGCCAGGGTAGAGGGAGATAAGTGGTTTTATATAGGCTTATGTAAACAGGAATGAGGTTGCTGATAAAGCCGGTGTAAAAATAAGAAGGGAATGGTTACGATGAATGATAGGGGGGATGTTATTTAATTAAGAATAGGCAATGGGGGAAAGGCAGAGGGCAGTAGGCACTGGGCAATAGGTGGGGCACCCTCCAAAGGGTGGCTCACCTTTTTTAAAACGGCAAACGGCAAACAGCAGACAGCAGACGGCAGACGGCAAACGGCAAACGGCAAACGGCAAACAGCAGACGGCAGACGGCAAACCTGAAACGTGAAAGAAATACACAGGTCGTTCGCTTAGGCTCAGGATGCCCGGGACTCAAAAGAAAACATCCTTCGCTTACACTCGGAATGCCCGGGAATTTCAAGAACCTAATAACATACGAACTTAATAACTGAAACTTACAGTGCGGAACAAACAACTTCAACAGAAAGGCCCAGAACTCAGAACTAAAAAACTAAAACCTCTGAAACTAAGTCTGGTAGCGGATTTCAGGGGATATAGGTAAGCATTGAGCGAAGTTGAAGTAGGGGCAATAAAAAAGTCCCCTCGGAACCGAGAGGACTTTGATATTTTTTGCTTTCAAAGCAAGCTGAAATTATTTCTTCTTTGCAGCTTTCTTCTTCTTAGGAGCAGCTTTTTTTACAGCTTTCTTTGCAGCTTTTTTAGCGGCTTTTTTCTTAGTTGCCATGTTTACGTGAATTTAACGGTTAGTAAATAGAATTTAACAGATGTAAAAATATAAACTATTTCCAAACCGCCAAAAATTTTTTCACTAAATGTGAAAAAATCCCTATGCAGGCAACTTTACGAATAATGAATTACGCTACTGCTACTACGCTAACGATAGTCTTATCGTTCTTGGTTTTTCTGAATTCAACAACACCATCAGTCAATGCGAAAATGGTGTAGTCTCTTCCGATACCAACATTTTTTCCGGGATGATATACGGTGCCGCGTTGACGTACGATGATGTTACCAGAAATAGCTGATTGACCACCGTAGATTTTAACGCCCAGGCGTTTGCTATGTGAGTCGCGACCGTTCTTTACGCTACCTTCCCCTTTTTTATGTGCCATGGTAGATTGTTTGAAAATTTTTTAAAATGATGTCTTATCTAGCAGAACCAACATTCAAATAACAAGAACCAAATTCATGTCCTGATAAACTCAAATGCACTTGCTCAAAAAAATTGGAGCTTGCGATTTGTTTATTGGAATGTATTAAGCGATTGCTGTTACCTGAATTTTCGTGTAATGCGTGCGGTGGCCATGTTTCTTGCGGAAACCCTTTCTTCTTTTCATTTTAAAAGCGATCACTTTATCGCCTTGTACTTGATCAAGGATTTCTGCTTTAACAGTACCTTTTACTGCACTGCCTACAGACAGTTTACCTGCATCATCTAACAGCAGGATTTCTGAAAATTCAACTTTGTCTCCGGCTTTACCGTCAACACGCGGTACATATAAAGTTTGGTCCTTTTGAACCTTAAATTGCTGTCCGGCGATTTTAACTATTGCAAACATAGGTTTCCAAAATTAGGAGTGCAAAGGTAAGGGTTTGCAGCAGATTGAGAAGGCTTTAAAGCGATTTTTTTTACAATTTTCAGGGCGAAAATGACCGCTTTGGGGGCAAATTTATGAGAAATACTGATTATTAGCTATTTACAATACCGTGGCATTTGAATTGAATAGGGTATTATATATTATATATGTAGCTGAATTCCGCATTCCGTTGCCTGCTACCGGTCCCCTACAGGGTCGGTTAGCGCCGGAAAACCGGGAACAGGTTCCTGGTAGCCGGCAAACCGCTACTCAGATTTTAACACTCTCATCCTCGAACAATCAGACATTGAATGAGTTAATAATAGCTTTGCGTTAATTACCGCAAATCAATCTTTGCGTATTTCACTATTTGATGTAGGTTTGTTTTTCCTAAAGATGGAATAAGGGATTCATGAAAATAAAATCGTTACTGGCAAAACCTTTTGCCCATTACATATACAAAGGCATTAAAAAAGGTATGACCACCGCAGTAGCAGACCAGGAAAACATCCTGAAGGAGCTACTTAAAATAGGTAAGGCAACTGAATTTGGTAAAGAACACCATTTGCAGGAGATAAATGTGCATGAAGAGTATGTGCAGGCCGTACCGGTGCGCGACTACGAACAGTTTAAGCCCTATATTGAAAAAATAAAGGAAGGCAAACACAACGTGCTATGGAAAGGGCTGCCTATTTACCTGGCTAAAACCTCCGGCACCACCAGTGGTGTAAAATATATTCCCATTAGTAAAGAAAGTATCGATAACCACATCAACACGGCCCGTAATGCCTTGTTATGTTACATTGCCGAATCGGGCAATACCAACTTTACTGATGGCAAAATGATCTTTTTATCGGGTTCGCCCGAACTGGAACGTATTGGTGGCATCCCTACCGGTCGTTTAAGCGGTATAGTGAACCATCATGTGCCCAGTTACCTGCGCGCTAACCAGTTGCCTTCTTACGAAACCAATTGTATTGATGATTGGGAAACCAAACTCGATAAAATAGTGGCTGAGACCATTAACCAGGATATGACCCTGATAAGTGGTATTCCGCCATGGGCGCAAATGTATTTCGACAGGCTGCAGGAGAAGACCGGTAAAAAGATAAAGGAGATCTTCCCTAATTTCTCTGTACTGGTACACGGTGGCGTAAACTTTGAACCATACCGCAACAAGCTGATGGAAAGCATTGGTGGCAAAGTGGCTACTATTGAAACATTCCCTGCATCGGAAGGCTTTATGGCATTCCAGGATTCACAGGATGCCGAAGGTTTATTATTGAACACCAACAGCGGCATATACTTTGAGTTTATTCCTGCCGGTGAAGTATTCAATGCCAACCCTACCCGCCTGTCGTTGAAAGATGTGAAAGTAGGAGAGAACTATGCCCTGGTCATCAACAGCAATGCTGGGTTGTGGGGATATAATATCGGCGATACGGTAAAATTTGTTTCAACCAATCCATACAGACTGGTAGTTACAGGCCGTATCAAACATTTTATCTCTGCATTTGGTGAGCACGTAATAGGAGAAGAAGTAGAGCAAAGCCTTATAAAAGCAGCAGAGGAAGAAGGCGTGCATATCACTGAGTTCACAGTAGCGCCTATGATCGCGCAAGGAAAAGGAAAATCATACCACGAATGGTTTATCGAGTTTGAGAACAGACCTGCCAACCTCAACGGGTTTGCTGAAAAGGTAAATGAGAACCTGCGCAAAAAGAATATTTATTACGACGATCTTATCACTGGCAATATATTGTTACCATTGCAAATTCGCCCGGTTAAAAAGCATGGGTTCATCGATTATATGAAATCCATAGGTAAATTAGGCGGTCAGAATAAGGTGCCCCGGTTAAGCAATGATCGTAATATTGCAACTGCACTTGAAAAATATGTAGAGTAGTTTTAACGTTAAGGCGGTCTGATTTAGCTTACTAAAAAACTTATTGAAACCGGAACATGTCGAACAGTTTTCCACACCGACGCATAGCAATATTCGGCTCAACAGGCTCTGTTGGCAGTCAGGCATTGGAAGTAATTGCTTCCAATCCCGATAAATTCACCGCCGAAGTATTGACTGCTTTTAGTAATGAGGAGTTGTTGATTAAACAGGCCTTACAATTCAATCCCAATATTGTAGTAATAGGTGATGATAGTAAATACAAAATAGTTAAAGACGCCCTTTCTAATACCCATATCAAAGTATTCGCCGGTGAAAAAGCGCTGGAAGATGTGGCCAGTATGGATTGTTACGATATGATGCTGGCTGCCATCGTTGGTTTTGCCGGCTTACGACCTACACTATGCGCGCTGGATGCCGGTAAGGCCGTAGCACTGGCCAATAAAGAAACACTGGTAGTGGCAGGTGACATTGTGATGCAAAAGGCCATCGAAAAAAGAGTGCCTGTTATTCCGGTCGATTCAGAACATTCAGCCATATTTCAGTGCCTGGTAGGCGAAACCCGCAATAAGATAGAGAAAGTTATCTTAACAGCCAGCGGCGGACCATTTCTTGGTAAAAAACCCAATTACCTGGTGAATGTAAAACGCGATCATGCATTGCAGCATCCCAACTGGCAAATGGGCGCCAAGATCACCATCGACTCGGCCACTTTAATGAACAAGGGATTGGAAATGATCGAAGCCCGCTGGTTGTTTGACCTGGGCCCCGATCAGGTACAGGTACTTGTTCATCCTCAAAGTATTATACATAGCCTGGTGCAGTTTGAAGACGGCAGTATTAAAGCCCAGATGGGGTTGCCCGATATGAAGCTGCCCATTCAATATGCCCTGGCCTTCCCCCACCGTATACCCAACCAGTTCCCGCGGTATAATTTCAGGAATCCCGCACAGCTTACATTTGAGGAACCCGATACCAAAACATTCCGCAACCTGCAACTGGCCACCGACGCTCTTTTTAAAGGCGGGAACCAGCCCTGCGTGCTGAATGCCGCCAATGAAATTGCCGTATTTGCATTTTTACGCAATCGTATTGGCTTTTTGGATATGACCGACCTCATTGAACGAACCCTGCAGCACGTTCCGGTTATTGAAAAACCCACGCTGGAAGAATATTTTGACAGCGATGGGGAGGCCCGTAATTTTGCTGCCTCCCTTATTAAGTTATGAGGTCCCGAACAAGCCCGCCGGGATGTCGGCCAAAAAGTCGGCAAATGAACAGTGACGAGCCCTATGTGTTGTTCATACGGTGCCTTAAGCTTTCAACCAGTAGCTGTTTTTCAGTTAATTTTTGTGAGCGGTTAAGGTAGTTGCAGGATTATTCAATATTTTGAGCCTAATTTAAAATAAACACACCGCGTATTTAGCGTAAATATGATCACATTGTTAGCAATAGACTGGGCTGTAGTAGGTATTAAAGCCGGACAATTAATATTATGCTTATCCATATTGGTCATCTTGCATGAGATGGGCCACTTTTTGCCCGCCAAATGGTTTAAATGCAGGGTCGAAAAATTTTATCTGTTCTTCGATCCCTGGTTTTCAATAGTAAAAAAGAAAATTGGTGATACCGTATATGGAATTGGTTGGTTACCCCTTGGTGGTTATGTAAAGATCTCCGGGATGATCGACGAAAGCATGGATAAAGAGCAAATGAAGTTGCCACCCGAACCCTGGGAGTTTCGCAGTAAGAAACCCTGGCAGCGTTTGATCATCATGATCGGCGGTGTTACGGTTAACCTTATACTCGGCTTCTTCTTATTTGCCATGATCCTTTGGCATTGGGGCGAAGAATACCTGCCAGCTAAAAATGTAGTGTATGGCGTTTATGCAGATAGTTTGGGAAAAAGTATCGGACTGAAAGATGGCGACAAGATCATGTCTGTAAACGGTAAGGAAATTGAAAATTTCAGCCGGTTGAGTACCGATATCATCCTGAACGAAGCCAAAACCATACAGGTTATACGGAATGGACAGAACATGGATGTACCAGTACCAGAAGGTACTATCGGTCAGTTGATCAAGCGTAAAGGCGATCCGCTGGCCTACCCCCGGTACCCGGCTGTGGTAGATAGCGTGAATGAAAAAGTATCTAAGTTTGTTTCAGGTGCATTGCAGAAAAACGACACCATTCTTGCTTTTAACGGGCAGCCGATCACGTCGTTTTTTCAACTGAGTGATATAAAAAAGGAGTATAAGAATAAAGAAGTGGCTTTAACTGTATTGCGTAATCACACCGATACGCAAACGGTAAAACTTACTTTGGATTCTAATGCCAGCATCGGGTTCTATCCTGTTCCCATCGACAAATTCCTGAAATTTGAAGTAAAGAAATATACTTTCCTGGGGTCATTACCGGCAGGCGTGAAAAAAGGCTGGAGCACTCTGGTAATGAACGTACAGAACTTTAAACTGCTGTTCACCAGCAAAGAAGTAAAAGCCAGTGAGTCGCTGGGTAGCTTTTTAACCATTGGTAACATGTTTGGTGCCCAGTGGGATTGGGAACGCTTCTGGACAATGACCGCCCTGTTGAGCATTGTGCTGGCGTTCATGAACATTCTGCCTATTCCGGCCCTGGATGGCGGTCACGTATTGTTCACCCTGTACGAAATGATCACTGGTCGCAAGCCAAGTGATAAATTCATGGAGTATGCGCAAATGGCGGGTATGTTCCTTTTGTTGGGCGTTATGGCCTATGCGCTGGGTCTTGACTTCTGGCGATATTTATTTAAACACTAGCCCTGAGCGGAGTCGAAGGGTTGGCTAGGGGCCGAGCGAAGTCGAGGCTCCCGATTCAACAAGATATAACACATTGATATAGAATAGCCCCGACGGTAACGTCGGGGCTATTTTTTTGCGTGCCCCCGCCGAAGCCTTGGCGTAGGCGGGCCTCACCCGCCGACTGGCGCCGTGTAGTAACCCTGAGGCAGCGTAATGGTGTCAGAAATGTACTGGGATGATAGCCTAATGGTCTGGATATTGTCACAGGATGCTCTACGGAGGCTCGAGGTATGCTCTTGGGATCAGTTCCAAGGCGACTGCCAGACAATACTTTGACCATCCCCTGACCATCCCCTGAGCACTTCCCTACAGGATGACGGCCATTTGCGGAGATACTTTGATACTTTCAAGGACCATAAATGGACCTGGCCAGGACCTAACAGGGATAAAATCCCTTCCAGGTCCTTGTGAGGTCCTTGTGAGGTCCTTGTGAGGTCCTTGTGAGGTCCTTGTGAGGTCCTTTCCAGGTCCTTGTGAGGTCCCTGCGAGGTCAAAATTTAACCCTCCTGGTTTATCTGTTCGGGATCAGAGAACATCAGTTAATCGAGTGGGTGACAGAGATTGGTAATGACGGGGAAAAATAGTAAATTTGCAATTCGCTGTTAATCATGGGGTCGCTTTGGTTTTGACAGCATAGGTCTTTGAAGGTGTAAGCATGTCGTGCGTTGGATAATTAGCACGTAAATCTGAATATTCAAAACTCAAATGGCAATACACAATTTGCCATGGCTGCCTAATCAGTGATTAAGTAGTCATTAGGGCCGCCGGGCAGGTTGTTCTGTTACCAAGCCCCGCCGCCGACTCAAACCAAATACAGAATGCTGCAACCGTAGGCTGTGCCGGTTGCAAAAGACTATCCAGCTAAGGAAACAATTGGTTCGTCCGTCTCCTGTTGTTTCCCGACAATTAATGCCGGAATAAACATGTAGAAAGCTTTTGGAGGATATGTTTGGACAGGGGTTCGAGTCCCCTCGACTCCACTCCACCGGACGGCAGCGAAAATAAGGTTTCGCTGCCGTTTTTTATTTTGGTGAAAGCCGCGTCTGGCGTGAAAAGCGCTTGAATGATTTCGTTATCAGAATTGGTTCGAACTTTTCCATCTTTAAAATGGAACTTCTCCGGAAAGGTCGAACCAAGGAACTGAAACTTCTCTTCCGGCGTAGCGAAATCAACCAGCACATTAAGATGACGCAGAAAGAAAAAGCCGTATTCTATTATTTTATCTTCTTCAGGATCTTTTTGCTCAAAGCTGGCTATTTGCCTGGCTAACCTTTCAATTTCCGGTTCAATTCTACTTTTGATATTTCTGTAATCACCTGCATCAATTCCGCCATCTAACATTAATAGCTGTGCATTTTCTAATCTTTTTTGATAAACTTCCAATTCCTGTTTTAGTTTTTTAAACTCTGTTGCCTTGTCCTGCCCATCAGTTTTGTTTGCATCTTTCAATATCAATTCCATTGATTTGAATAGTTTCTCATTATTAGTGATAGCTGTAAGCTGTCCATAAAATGAAGCATTGGCATCAGCCGCCTGAAACCGTTCCTTGCAACCCCTCCTGCAATGGTAATAAAAATAACGCCCTCCGTTGCCCTTAGAGCCACTGCCGGTTAATATCCGGTTGCACCTTGCGCAGGTTAAAAAGCCGCGCAAAGGCAATTCTTCTCGTTGGGTATGCTTTGCAGGTTGGTTGTTCTTTTTTCTTTTTCCTTCCAGGATATCCTGAACATCATAGAACAATTTGGTAGCAATAATTGGTTCATGTTTAGCTTCCACGATCATGGCAGGATCGACCTTGTAGGCAGGTACCCGAATCTTTCCTATATAAGCAGGATTGCGAAACATGTCATAAAAAGCACTGCGTTTGATTTTGAGTCCTTTTCTATGTGCCAGCATTCTTAAGTGATCAATGTGGTGCAATCCGGTCGCCATTTCCTCGAAGGTCCATTGTACCAGGGATGCTTTATCTGAAGGAATGATGCATGCTTTATTGTTTTCATCCCGGCTGCGTTTGTATCCGAAGGGAGCTGGCCCCATCCAACGGCCTTCTTTCATAGCTTTGTGAATACCGTCAGATATATTTAAGGAACGCCGGTCGTTTTCCACTTCCGGAGCAGCCAGGTAAATGGCCAACATAAATTTGTGCTCCGGAATTTTTAAGTCCAATGGCTGCTCAATAGCCTGTGGCTCTACTCCCAGTTTGTTTAACTGGCTTATCATGCCGTAAGCATCGGCTGCATTTCGGGAGAAACGGTCCCATTTTAAAAACAACAGCAAGTCAGTCGAATGCTTATTACTTTTAAGAAATGCCAGTAGCTTTTTAAATTCAGGCCGGTCAAAAGTTTTTGCTGAATGATCTTCTTTATAAAAGCCAGTTACTTCTATATTATTTAACGCACAATATTTACGAAGTCGCTCTTCCTGGTAAGATAAACTAAAACCCTCAGCTTGCTCGTCGGTACTCACTCTGACATAAAGGATAGCTTTGCGTGTTTTCATATTCTTGTATTTGCTGTTGTTTGATTAGTGTATATTCCTTCTCCATTCTTTGGCTGACGGCAATTATCATCTTCGCTACCGAATACAACCAGTCCCTGATTTTGATTAATTCATCATCTGAGTAACTATGGTGTTCATCATTCCAGATCGCTTTCAATTGTTGCAGGCTAACTTTTTCAGGTAGGCTATCCGTTTCTACAGTATTGGAGTTTTTGGGAATGGCTTTTAATTTATTTTTCATATAAATATTGGTTTAAATGTTCTTTAGAAAAGAGATGCCTTCCCCGTTTTGTATGTTGTAGTGTTTGTAGCCTTCCTGCATATACCAAAGAATAAACTCTTGATACAGACAGGTGCAGGTAAGTTGCAGCTTCCTGTAATGAAAGTGGCGGTGAGTTGATTTCCTGGAAGGATAGTCTTGACTGGATTTTATCCAGTTTGGTAATCAATGTGTCTAACTTCTGCTGGATAAGCTTTAATTCTTCATTCATAGATATGGTATTTATAGTTGGTACCATAAGATCAAATGCCAGGCCTGTTTTGTCATGGCTAACTCGATCAAAATTGCTAACGGAAAGAACTGATAAAAAGCGGTGAAAAGTGTAAACTTCTTTACCAATAAACCATCTAAAGAAAGTCTTAAAATTAAAATCCGGGTTTGTATTGTGGCATATTGTCACTGACATTGATAGAAAACATGAATGCCATACGGTCAGGCATTCATGTAATGTTTAGTTGTTATTAACCCGATAAATTATCATGTTCCTATTAAGTACGCTTCAGGATACATTTAAAAACAATTAAGGACAATTAAGGGTTATTAAAGATTTATCAGGAACGAGTTGCATTTACGTTGAGATTGTAAGCTGCTTCCACCAAACAATAGATGTGTTCATATAGTAACAATAGAAAAGAACGTTCAATCCCTTCGTCATATCCAACACCTTCGTTTGAAATACCAGCATCTAACCAGTTCCAAAATAAAAAACGTAACTGCTTCAGCGTATATTTTTCATAGAAATACTTAAGCACCTGTTCCGGATTCATTACTTGTTCTTAAACCAAATCACGAGGTTGATCCTGGGATTGTGCCGTAGGGTGTGCATCCATTGATTCCGTAGCTCCAACAGCATTTTCCCATTTGCCTTTTTCGTTTATCAAGTGTAGGGCTTCCAGTAATTCAAGTAAATCTTTATAGAAAGTCATTAATGATAAACGAACATCCTCTTCTTCACAACTACTTTTATTATTGGCAATTGCTGCTTTTATCCAATTCCAGGTATCATCACGAATAGAATCAATATCCCGAACTTTAAAGACTTCCTGAATAACTTGGGTAGGATTTTGAGCGACTTTTTCCAAAAGAAGCTCTGGTATTTTTTCAAGCTCACTAGATTCGCCTATTGTATTTAAATTGCTTGCTTCTTCCTCACTCAATTCTCCGTTCTCAACTGCCTGCTTTTTTAATAATGCAATCAAATCGTCCTGGGTAGCCATTAATTGATTCTGCAAGCCAAGAATATAAAAATAACAGGTTTCGCTTTTGAAAAAGGCATCCAGGTGTTTAGCCGTTTCAAACTTAAGAATGGATTTGCCTGCTTCCAATTCGGCATATTGTTCCTTGGACATGTGTAAAGCATTGGCGACCGCTTCCTGGCTTAGATTATTCTTTTCTCGGAAATAGCGCATGAAAATATTCTCAGTCATGTTGGGTAAACTTATTGGTTAATGAATCCATTTTTTCCTGAAAAACCTGTGTTGTCTTGTCATGAAGCATCTGTATGAGACGGAATAATGCCTGTAATTGATTATGCTCAATTTGAAAGTCATCCTTATATCTCGCATGTACATAGGCCTTATATAAAATATGGATCAGCTTTTTGTTGTCCCCTGGGCCGGAATGAAAAATTTCCTGTAATTCAGGAGCGCATTGTCTAGTGAAGCGAAGTAGCCTTTGCAGGTTATGGGTCACGTAATTATGGCCAGTTAGTGCATACAGGATGGCACGAAGGCAATGTTCGGTCGCCTGTTGGAGCATAAAGGCAGTCAGGTTTTTATCTTGTTTCAGATAGAAATAGCCAGCCCCCTCATAGAATAACTGAGCAATGCGAAATGTTTTATCAAAATCCTCCTGTGCTTTGGCTTTGATGGCTGTTATATCAGTAATGACTGGAACAGGTAAGGGAAACCGGCCATTATCATATATCAGGTTATCAGCAGTGCAAACAAATGAATAGAGTATATGACCTTCTTTAATTAGCCTGTAAATTTCGACCGCTTTAGAAAAGCTGATCATTGTATCTGCAATATCCTTGCATGCGGCTTCAATAGCTGCCTGAAGTTCATTATGCGGTTGCTGTAACTTTCCGGGTAGCAATATCAATATATCATAATGGGTAGCATGACCGGCGTTATCGTTTCCCTGGGCATCCAATAGGAATATCTTTTCAGCCTCAGTTATTTTAACAATAATGTCAATAATCCTTTCAAGCGGATCTGCTTCCGGTTGTAGTACTTCGGGAGTGAGTGGAACGATAGGTGTTTCTGTTTTTATATCATCTTCTGTATCTATTACCTCCACGGATTCATTTCCAAGGATTACCCAGGCTGCTTCAATCAGCTTTTCAATATTATCGTGTAGGGTTACATATTCCAGCGCCTCCACATCTTCTGCACGTAAAGCATCGATTAGCCATTCCTTGAGGCACAAACGGATATCTGATAAAGTGTACCAGGTGAAGAATTCTTTCAGGATATGATGAGGATTGTTTATTTCATTACAGGTTAGCCGGAAAGGTTGTTGGTGCCATGCTGGCCAATTGGAAAGTATTCGCTTGTTTAATGGTGTGTTCATTTGGAAAAGTTTAAAGGTGAATGCGTATGGGTGGAAAACGGGCGGTAGCCTTTACGGGCAATAAAGTATTGTTCCAGCTATGCTGACGATAGTTGGTTGCAGATATGTTTAAAAAATTAGCGAATTAGAAGATGGTTAACCCAGTTATAACGGAGTGTGAGGCTTTCCTGGGGGGATGACCTGTAAAGGCGTAGAAAATGTGGTTAAAAAGCTTATATACTTTGTGTAGATAAAAGCAGATGTTTGTTTGACAGGTAGTAGTGAACAATGCATAAAATCGCATTTGAAATCGAAGGAGAATTAAGGCTCACTTGTAAAGACTACCTTGCAGGGATTGAAATAAAATTGCGTGGGTTAGTCCTTACCGATTCTGAAGGGCTGCGACACCCCAAATCACGAATAAGAACGCCCACGCAATAGCGTGAGCGATTTACCTTATTTCTCGCGATTTTTGAAAGGTCGCAGTTTTCAGAATCGAGAATAAAGCAAACACGCTTAAAATATCTTATGTGTTCGCAAAAATAGAGTCTATAATCTAACTATCGTCAACAAGTTGTTTTAGTGTAAATGTCATATTGAGTTTAAAGATAAACAATGGTTATTAAATAACCAACATTGGCTTAATAATGACCAATATTGATAATTTAAAAAATACCTAATAATTTGCTAGTCAACCTTATAGAATAAACGATGGCAAAAAAGGAGAAAGTGAATTTAAACCGGCTCAGGATTGTACTGGCAGAAAAGAATAAAACCAACAGGTGGTTAGCTGATCAATTAGGGGTAACTGAAGGTACTGTATCTAAATGGGCTACCAATACACATCAACCATCTCTTGAAACCCTTTATCAAATTTCTTTGTTGTTTAAAATAGATATACATGAGTTGATTGAGTCAACGATGCCTAAAAAATAACCCTATTTATAGGTCTTAATTGGTAAAAATTGCGATAGTTTTTGAAGACAGTACATTGATATGGTTCTGTTTTATGGGGAATCGTACCACATCCAAGTGTAAGGGAATTCCCCTAAAATTATAAAAAATTGATTTAGATCATCTAAATTAAATTTTAGTTTAGGGAAAATGTTTATACTTTAAGCAGGCTATAACATCCCTAAACCAAATGGGTACCCACAAGCCTACCTGTTATTTACCTACATTATTGAATGTATAATGAGTTCAATAAATATATTTTTAATTCCTTCTTTGGGCCCAGTAACGTAGGTGAAAGCATCTGTCTATCAATTGATGATACTTTTATAAATAAATTTTGTCAATATAGGAATGTCGAGTTTTCGGTTTTTGAAACTTCTATCAAACAAAAATTAAGCTCAAACTGGGCTCCAGTTATTTCTTGCGGAAAAGAAGATATCCCAAATTATCTCGGACTGTTAGTGATGCAAGTTTATGCCGCCTATTTAATGCGTGACGATAACGAAATCTCTGAGAAAGCATATAATCCACGATTGATAGAGTTATTAGGGATAGAAAATATCTCAAGATTAAATATGCTTTATAGGGCTTATCAAGACACAGTATGGAGCAATTTTAGGAAATGGTGTATAACAAACGGTTATTTGGTAAATCTACCAGCTCCAAAAACAGGAAAAGGATGCAATATTCAATACCCTCTTTCACAGGCATTGTTGAACAAGGAGGATTTTAAATCATTATCTAGATTTTTTCACAAAAGGAAAATCAAACCGAAAGAACAGTTTAGTTATTCTACTTTTTGTAAACTTGTTTTCAAGATTAATAAAGGAGAAATTACTGCTCATTATGACCGGCTATACAATAGGCATTTGAAGGAAGGAACACTTGATTATCTGAATCAACAAGTATTCTCCTTTTATTGTAATTGGGATGGTAATATTGAAGGCACCTGCGCTATTTCTGAAAAAAACATTAACGGTAATTCTAGGAGTTCAGATAAAGTCGAGATTCAAAGTCAAATACTTGTAGTTGACCATGCAATAACGTCGGCCAGAATACTAAATGAATGGGATAACGAATTATACAAATTCAATATTTACGAAGAAGATTTTTTTCTGAACGTTAACTCGAAATATGACCTTCCTTATGATGGTGTTATTGTTTTTAAAAAAGATAAAGATTACAATGACTGGGTAGAAACAAGATTTGTAAATAAAAAAGATTGTTGCTTAATAATTATTGACAAAAGTACTTTTTCTAATAAAAATCTGAATGAAATCAGATGGGCTGCAGACAAAAATCATTCATATTCTCATCTTTATGCATTTGAAGTCAATCTTGCCGAATTATCACCCAATTCTCTTTATTTACTAGGAGAACATATAGATTTTGATTCTCAAACTTATTTTTCTGGTGGATTAAAATTACGAAGAAACGTATATATGAAAGGAGCAGGGCCAGAAATAGTATTTAATGGTCCTGTAGATGCCTGGCTAAATAGTGTCAGAGTTTTTGAAGCAAAAGACAGCTTAAAATATGATGCAACTGAATTGGAGGTAGGAGAATATGTACTTAAAGTAGAAAACGAAACACCTAAGCATTTTGCAATTCAAGATCCAATTTTCATCACAAGTAATAGTAAAGAAGGCTGGCAAATATCTAGGAATAATAAAAAATGGGATTTTAGTAAAAGTGAGCCCAATTTTCACGGATTATATTACTTAGGAGGGCAAAACTTGCAAAATAGTAGCTCCGAAATCAGGAATTGGATTAACAACATTATATTCACTAATAGAGAGAAATATAATGACTCACTTATTCTAATTGAAGAGGCAAAAAAACGTGCTAAATATGGAATCAAATTATAAGAATCACTATAAAGCTATTGGTTTTGTTGAAGAGATTTTGGGATTGGAGGTAAACCATGCCAGAGTCAGAGTCCTGGGCTTATATGATGAACAGGAGAAATTTAAGAAAGTGTCTGATCTACAAGCTTCGCAAATAATACAATCAGAAGGGATGGTTTTCTGGAGAGATTATCACAAATATAATAATGAGATAAAGCTTGGTGACTTTATCACTTTTAGCTGCCAATATAGTGAAGGCGAAACAAGAGCTGATAAGTATTATGTTGTAAGACCTGTAAAAAAACATAAAATCAAAATATATCAGGGGGATTCATCTATTATTAAAGATGAAAAGATTTTTAATTTTTGTGAACTGAATAAAGAATTTGGTGACAAAGACATCGATGGTAATTTTTACATCCTAATCGACAATAATCTTTATGGTATGATTAGGATTAATAATAGGAATGAAGTGGAATCTCAATCCGGTAAAACAATTAATGCATGGTATAATATAGAAAATGAAATTTTAAGCTATAACGGAAAAAGTGCTATTGTTAGCGATAGTCTTCGATATAGAGATGAAGAGCTCGACTTTATGGATAATAGACAACTTGTGGAATGGCTTAAGGAAAGAGTAAAAGAATTGAATGGTGATTTTTTTAAAAAGCTAGAAGTGCTTAATTGGCGAGGTGAATTTCGTGCCATATTTGAAAAGTTAAATCAAAGTTCTGTTGAAATAGATAGAATGAGAATAAAAAAGATTAGTAAGTTTCTTAACAATTGGGATTTGACAATCGAAGAAGTTAATTTTTTAGCAAACACCAATAAAACTTTTGCTGAAGATTTTAGAAGTGCTATTGAAAAACATAAAGAGCTATTAAAGCAAAACTATGAATTTGAGCTCGAAGCTCTAAAGGAACAGATAGTATTAGAAAAAAAACACGGAGATACGCATCAGCAAGAGTTAAAAAGTGAAATTGAAAACTTGATGAATCATCTGGCTCAACTCAAGGATCAAGAATCTACAATATTAAAAGGCCTAGAGCATATTCAAAATAACAAGAGCCGGTTAATAACCGAATTTCAATTTCTCCTTGATATTAAAAAGGACTCTACTTATTTAGACAATAGGGAAGTAAAAGGATTTGTAATAGAAGAAATTGCCTGCCCCTATAATGAAGATTTTATCATTAACAACAAATCCGATTTTGTTAAGCGCCTAAAATGCAATCTACATAATGCAAATATTGATAAAAAAATAGCGAGAAGATACATTGATTTATTTCTTTTATACGATTGCATTTTATTACCCAATCCATCATATGCCATTCCGCTAGTTGAAGCAATTGGAAACACCAAATTTATTTTCCAACAGGCGGAGGCCAATTGGATTACTTTTGAGCAACTCTGGATTAATGGCTTAAATGATTTATGGGCATCATGCTTTAGAAACCCTAACACAGTACATATATTTATTCTTGAGGATATAAATTTAGCCAGTATTGAATGTTATGGTAGGCCTCTGATGGACGTAATGAGAGGAATACGAAAGCAAATACCTTATGGAAAGATGCCGAAGCCAAAAAACTTAAAAATCCTAGGAACTGTGCTACCGCATAACTCGCCCAGAATTGGACTACCCATTTTTGAAGAGACTTACAAAAACTGGGGTTGTATTGGATTCGGTGCTCCACTGTTTGCCGCCGATAGTGAAATCCCACCCCATATTGATGGTTATGTAACTGCCGATTCATTAGAAAATATGAAAATTGCCAATGACATAGACCTCGAAGAATTACGATCTGATATAGCTAGGGAATTCGAATTAGTAGTCTCACTATGACTATAGATGTTCAAATACAACAATTGCTTCTTAATTGGATACGCCATCATGGTCGTCGAAAGTTGAATGATGTTAGATATGCTGTCAATATATTGGCTGAGCGCCATGGATTTAGTGGGTTAAATAATTTTTCAAAATTTTTTGTTCCATTACTGCAAATGGGATTTGTGGAATATTTAGGGGACGAGTTTTATGGGCCCGCAAATCCTTTAATTGTGCACAATGAATTTAATGATGTCGCAACTGGAATTAATCTGCCTGAAACCCTAATAATAAAAATAGACCAAAAGTTTTCGAAAGTTGAAGGCGGTCCATTTAATGTTTGCCGATTTCTAGCGTCAGCAAATCAGCTAAAAACCTTTTGTAGATGGAATAACTTGCTATTTCAATCTTCTAATATCGATAATATTCTTCCTGAATTTCCTAGTATTAAAGATGTAATACAGAGTTTTGAGAATACTACCTCGACTAACACTGCGTATCATTTCAATCTTAAAAATCGTAAGTGGGATCTTACAAATTATACAAGGAAGCCTGGTTTATATAAAACCTCTATAGAAACCTTTTCTAACCGCCTGTTTATAGATGATAAGGAAAATTGTTACAAAGTCCCGCCCCCAAAATATAACTCGGAGGCTAGTATGATAGCTAAATGTTATCAAGCAACCTTGGAGGATATTGATTATTTGAACTATAATGAAAATGACAAATTGTTACGTGTAAAATTTATAGAATTGCCGATATTAATAAGCAGAATGTTGTTGTTACCATCAGTATTCAATAGCTCATTTTATTGTGTTCCCATAAATGGAAGCGTAGTTTATGGCAACATTTCAAAAAAATGTTTCACCCAGTTAAAAAGAATTTTCCTTACTAAATAGACCCATATCATGAAAAATCCATTAAGTATTTGGCGCGAATTGAAAAATACATATCTTAAATATATAGACAGTGGTCTTTCTTTTCGTGAAGATGGATATATAAAAGAACGGAGAAGTTTGTATGAAGAAAATTCCGCGATTTGCCAGTCACCAATCATAGAGTTGGTTCCTCACTACGAAGAAATAGAAACGATTTATGAATTTTCTAAAGATCAAGGGATCGATTTGGAATTCTCAGAATTCGCAAAACAGGGCTTGTTTCCAGATTTTAAAGGTTTGCCGAGAAAATTGTATAAACACCAGGCAGAAGCCTTATTATATGCGCACATATTACGGAGACATATAATTGCCACTACTGGAACAGGTTCAGGTAAAACTGAATGTTTTTTATTACCCGTTATAGCTGATTTGATCAAAGAATCGAAAAATTGGGGTGAGACTAGAGTGAGGGCTGTAAGGACTCTCATTCTTTATCCCCTCAATGCTTTAGCAGAAGACCAAATGATCCGATTAAGAAAGTCATTAAACAGTAAACTCAATAATGGTGGAGGGGCACTAAATTGGCTAGATGCGAATCGAGACGGACATCGATTTTATTTTGGAAGATATACTGGAAAAACACTTGGGAGTGGCAAAAAAGATCGAAATAAGATTAAACAAAAATTAGATAAATTGAAAGCAGACTGGGATGACGCTGTAAAAAGATATGAAAGCGACATTGAATTCGAGGACCAGTTGTATTATATCACTTGCATGGATGGCGATACTGCCGAAATGTGTGATAGATGGTCTATGCAAGAGAACCCGCCAGATATTCTTATTACAAACTATAGCATGTTAAACATAATGCTAATGCGAGAGTATGAAGAGAATATTTTTACTTCTACAAAGAAGTGGCTTGAGGAAGATAAGAATAATGTTTTTCATTTGGTTATTGATGAGATGCACACGTACAGAGGTACTGCTGGAACGGAAGTAGCCTACTTACTACGCCTTCTATTATTAAGATTGAACCTGGATCCTAATTCGAGCCAAATTCAATTCCTTGCTTCCAGTGCGTCAATGCAAGAAACAGAGAAAACAAAAGATTATATCTGCGGATTCTTTGGATTTGATAGGATGATGTATGATGATCAATTTCATATGCTTATCAATCCTGACCACCTAACTGTTGAAAAGCCGGATATTGAATTACCCACAGAGCAATTGAAAACTTTGGCACAGTGCAATTATTTAACAGAGAGTAATAGAAGTGAACCCGACCTCAATGCTTTTATTCAATCCGTAGGAAGCAGTTCTTTATCAGATGTATGTACGAAATATTCTTTGCAAGATTGGTTAAAATATGGATTGCAGAGCGAAAGTGGTAAACTGGTAGCTAAGAGTTCTTATTCGTTATCAAGACTACTATTTGGAGAAACAGATAATGCGGATACTGCACTAGAAGGCCTTTTGTTGCTTTTAGGAAAAGTCAAAGAACAAACAGGTGCGAACATTCAATCTATTAGGAGTCATTTCTTTTTTAGAAACTTAGATGGATTATGGGCTTGTTCTAATGAACATTGCACAGCTGTAGATGTACAGTACAAATGGGATAATAGAAAAGTTGGTAAGTTATATAAGACCCCGCGTTCTTATTGCCTATGTGGCAGTAAAGTGCTAGAGGTAATTATCTGCCGTAATTGTGGTGAGATATTTCTTGGGGGCTTCTTAGTTGAGGAAAATAGAGATTATTTTTTAGTAAATGAAAAACCCATCGATATCGATTCGCCTTACTGCGTTATATGGCCCTTTCCTGTTGGCCAGTCTCAAAAGGACAACTCCCATTGGAGAAACCACACATATAATTCTACCAATGGTGAAATCATATTTGAGCGAGGGAATATAGCTGTCTTTGGCCCTGAAAATGATTATAAAGGAATATATCCGAATTGCTGTCCTAAGTGTGACGTCAAGGTTAATATTGACGATAACGAAACCTATCGCTTACCTCTAACTAAACACTCTACTGGTGTTCAGAAAGTAAATCAGGTACTTGCGGATGCTCTAATGCGTATAATGCGTGAAAATGGCATTAATAAGCCTAAGCTTGTATTGTTTTCGGATAGTCGGCAGGCTGCTGCTAAGCTCGCGGCAGGTATAGAGCTAGATCATTACAGGGACGTGCTACGACAAATTATGCTCAGCTCGTTAGAAAGTGAGGATGACAATAAGCGAATTTTGGAAAAATATAGAAAAGACAAAAAAAGTTTGAGTAAGGAAGAAAATGATGTTCGTATAGAATTAAAAAAGGATGAATATTACGGAAAAATAGTTGCAAAGATTTCTGATGAAATATATGAAGACGCAACTGAGCAGGATATTAAAGACATAGAAGAATTCTTTGAGACAAGATCACTTACAGATATCAAGATGATTGAAAAAAAGGTTTCATCGTCCTTGTTAAAAATAGGGGTTAATCCCGCGGGTCCCTATCCTGCCTATTTTTCAGATCATGGCACAGATTGGAAGGAGATTATTGATTGGAATTCTTTTGAACCCGATAGTAGAGGATATAATAGTAGTTTTTACAAAAGAATAATAGCAAAGTGTAACGCTGAACAGTTAATAACCTTATTTGCTCATAAAAATAGATCATTTGAAGCATTAAAACTAGGCTACATTACAGCAAATATAAATACAGAGGGAGAAATATTTAGTCAATATTTAGATGTAGTCATAAGAGTTTTAGGAGAGAGTTGGAAGATTGCAGGGTATGATTCGAAATTTAGTTCAGATTCTTTTCCTCAAAGAGTTTGGGATTTTACAGGAAAAGTTTTTAAAAAAGGGAGAAGAGATAGATCAACCATTGATAAATTAACAAAAATATTAAGAACTAGAGGGATTATATCCGAAACAGTAAAAGAGCTAACAGGCAAAGGATTATTTTTTAAGAAATCGTCAATTGGTGATTCCGTTTGGACCTGCACAAATTGTAAGACGATACATTTAAATCCTTCATGTGGTATTTGCTCTAATTGCTTAGATCCATTACCTTCTTTTGCAACAATAACAGCACAGGAACTTGCAAGTCCGGATGATTATTACACTTACCTAGCCACTAAAACAACTCCATACCGGTTGCATTGTGAGGAATTGACCGGACAAACTTCCAAAGACGACAGCTCTAAAAGGCAACGGTTATTTCAAGGATACTTTTCTGAGAACGAAAACCCTGTTGTTGATGAAATCGATTTGTTAAGTGTGACTACTACCATGGAAGCAGGAGTTGATATTGGCTCACTATTAGCAGTCATGATGGGAAATGTTCCTCCTCAACGTTTTAATTATCAGCAGCGCGTTGGTAGGGCAGGAAGGCGAGGCAACTTTATGTCTATCGCATTGACAGTCGCAAAAGGAAATAGCCACGATCAAACACACTACAACCAAACAGAGCGAATGGTTTCAGCAACTCCTAGAGATCCATACTTGGAAATGAAAAGTAAAGAAATAGCTGAAAGGATGGTTGTAAAGCAGGTATTATATAATTCATTTGTATCGATAGAGCACTCAAATGTGGAATTAGATAATGTGCATGGCAATTTTGGTACTGGCGCTCAATGGAAATACAACAAAAAGCATGTTGCCAATTGGATTTCAAAAAATCCTATATTGATTACTAAAATAATAGAAGTTGTAACAAAGGGTAGTGCACTGGTTGAGCAAAGAAATAAAATATTTGATTTTATCAATAACCAACTTATTAATGAAATTGATATAATATGTGAAAATAAAAAGAGCTATCCTCAAAAAGCATTAAGTGAAAAGCTTGCAAATGCTGGTCTCCTCCCTATGTTTGGATTTCCTACACGTGTAAGACCTTTATACCATACCATACCATTGGATTTACCAGCAGTAGATATTGTTGATAGAAACCTAGATATAGCAATAAGTGCTTTTGCACCTGGAAGTGAAACTGTGAAAGATAAACAAGTATTTAAATCTATCGGGTTTTTAACTTATGAAAAAGATTTTCAAGGAAAAATTAAACCGATTGATGGTCGCAATGTCCTTGATGCCAAAATTCAAGTTTGTTCGAACTGTAATTATATAACAACAAAAGAGATACCAATAAAAGTATGCCCTGTTTGTGAATCTGTTGAAATAAGAATAAGTAATGTATGTTCTCCATTAGGATTCTGTGTTGATTTTAACGCTGATCCAAAAGATTTTAATGGCCGTTTTGACTGGTCTCCAACCACCGGTGAGGCAAGATTAGATTGCGAAGAAAGCCTCATTGAGCGTCCTGCGATTAAAAATCTAATAATTCGAATTAATAAAATTCCTACACAAGGTCTGGTTCATCAAGTTAATGACAATGGAGGAAAATTTTTTAAAGTTGGAAAACTTCCCGGCTCAGAAATTTGGTGTACTAAGGATTCATTGGATATTAAAATACAAGAACGAGTAATTCTGCAAAACGAAGATAATTATTCTCTTATATCTTCAAAAAATACTGGAGTTTTAACTGCTCGTATCCAAACTCATCCTAGTGATATATGTCTAGACGCTTTAATTAGTAATCCGGATAGGGCGGCTATAAAATCGGCATACGTGTCTTGGGGATATTTGTTGCGTAAGGCAATTTGCGATTATTTAGATATAGAATCGAATGAAATCGACGTTGGTTTTCACATAAATAAGGAAAAGATGCCGGAGGTTTTTATAGTCGAAAAGTTGGAGAATGGAGCAGGTTACTGTAATTATTTAAGTGGCAATATATATCCTGAAATACCCGCGGAAGCCTTAGTAGCTCCTTTGCAAAAAGGACCAGGGGGAAAGATATATGACTTATTGAATAGTAAACATAAAGATCACTGTACAGGTTCTTGCTATGATTGTATACGAGATTTTTATAACCAAAAATATCATTCTATTCTTGATTGGCGGTTAGGATTGGATTTGGCTCGTTTATCATATAATAGTAACGCTGAAATTGGATTTGGTACTGAATATTGGTCTGCTCACTATCGCAATGTGTTAGACCAATTCAGTATTAGAATGAATGGTACCAAAATAGAAGTTGAAGATGATATATATGTAGTAGAGAATAAAATTAATAAATGGCTTATTTCACATCCTTTTTGGAGTGTAAAAAAAATAGATAACTTAAAAAAGAAGTACGGCCTGGAATGTGAATCTCTTACTATTTTTCATGCATTGAGAAAGGCTAAAATGTAAAATGTATAACAATTCTTACAAAAAGATGTTAGAGTTTTACCCAACTTGAAAGTGATCAATTCCAATGAAGTGAATACGAGTCCTGGTAATCTTGGCAATGCTTGTAGTGGCCCATCAATATAAAATCCTGGTAAGCATCACCCCAAAAAAATTAATAAATGAATGTAGAATTTACAAAGTATCTTTTTTCGCGCAACTGGAAAGATCTGAGAATTGCTTTAAATGAACGCAAGGACAATTTCCGAATTAGAAAACCTACTACCCAACAAAACGTACTTCTTGAAAAATTAGAAACTAGACCAGAACTTATTGTTCTAGTTGACGAGTTTCAGTCGCGAACTGAAATGGTTGTAAATGTTTCAAAATTGAGGGCGCCAACTTTAAAAATAAATTTATTTTTCTATGATGGACAAAACGACAGAACTAAAAAAGTTATTTCAATTGCATCTGGATGGAGGCACTATTTCAATCTATCCTTTAAACAAATCATTTTCCTACTGATTTCTTTTTGTTGTATCAATACATTAATCGCTCAATCAAAATCGGAAGATGAATGGGCAAAAATTTATCGTCCACAGGAATGGAAAGCAACCGATTATGTGGCCTTGATAGACTCAATCAAGTTCAAGCCAATGAAAAATATGAAGAATCATTCGGTCAGAGATATTAAAGCCGCAATTTTGAGTCTTAATTCCGACGATATAAGACAAATGAATATAACAGGTTCATACTATTGTTCGGTTAAACATGAAGAAATGTTTCAGTTATGGAATTTATATTTTCCACCAATAAGCAAATCATTTTGGAATATAAATTGTAAAGGCCTTATAACTCTTATGGATTTGGATGGATATATAATCAAACAGTAACTAGGTTTTTTAACGTTCAAACCAAATTTATGACAGAACCAGTTTTATTTACCATAAACGCATTAGATAAAATACAACAACCTTATTTTGGGATTGATTGGTGGGGGCAAGGTCGGCTTAACTCTGTAAATGCAAATGAGCAAACGCACAAAGCTGCATTTAGACATTGGGAAAGAGTTTTCACCTACGAATTGTATTATAAGATTAGAAAGATGATTGATGAAAAAATTGGTAAAGGTGAAAATGCCGATTACTGGAATAAAGTAATGCTTCAAGGGGAACTTCAAAAAAAGGAATTAGAAGAAATGTCATTATCTGAGCTGGATCTTGAACAACTTGAAAAGGAGTACATTCCTGATTTCATATTTCATCAAATAGAAACATCTCTATATCAGGAGCTTATTATTGAGGTAAAGACGAAGCCCAATATGACTTTCTCAAACTTTAAAGATGACTTATTTAAAATTAATCAATTTATTAAGAGATATAAATTCAAAGAAGGGATGTTTATTGCTGCAAATAACGAGTTCAAACATATTGAGGAACAAATTAAAGCCAACAATGCTTATATTAATATTGACACCGAAACAAAACAGAATATTTATATTGTTACTCGAAAGGATGAAAAAGATACTTCTAAATATAAAACCCTTAAGGAAATAACTTCCAGTTAATAACTAAGGCTTCGCTTTTGGGCAAGAAACCAGATTAGCTCGTGTTGTTAACTGAATTTATCAATTATATTTACCTTTTATGTTACTTGATCTGCCTAGTGTAGAAGTCCTTTGTTAGCCAAATTAAGAATCAGTAATGATGTCTGAGTTAAATGTATACGCGGTATTTCGTATGGTGCACCACTATTCGTTTCGGCATTCTATTGTATTGAATAATCGTTTATACCAAGTGCGCTTTTGAGATTGTTAATGACATATTCTGTTTGATCTTGCAGAATTGTTATAAAAGGGTCTCCTATTCTCAATCTAGTTTCATTGTTGATGAAGGCATGCATGATTTCCTGAAGCAATTCTGTAAGAGTGGATGAATGAACATTTGTAATTGATTTTGTAAACGTAAAGGGACTCTCCAATGTGTAACTGTGAAATGACTTTGTTAGAACGAGTGAATCAGTTGGGAGGAAGTAAACTACTGCATTCGTCTTCATTACAATGGTTACTTCAATTTCGAAATTTCCTTTTGCTAATTTGCTGAAAAATAAAATAGTCGTTAGCAAAGAGATCATTTCAAATTTAAGATTTGTTAAGATGTTACCATTGGTGTAGTCCGCTTTTTCAATACTGATGGACGACGGTTCCAATAGCATAGCGTGGCCATAAAAATAATTGGCGGCGTGCGTTGTTTGTAATCTTTGCTGGTATTGTATCTGTTTGTTCGATTGTGATTGCCTTATGGCTTCATTGAACGTCGGGAGGCATTGAAATCTGAGCGTTGGGTGCAGTAAGAAGGCATTTAACTTATTATAAATAGTCGGTACCGATACTGTTTCTGTTTTTATTACGACTTGGCTGCGCCAAAAACTATAAGCCGTCATTTTACTTTCATGCAATGAAGCGTCAATATCCAAAATAACTTTTTCTTCAGTTGGTTTGTTCTCCCGTATGGATTCAATCACTCCCTGCACTTCTAATTTGATGTAGTCATGTAAGGCTTTCAGTTGTGAAGGCCCAAGATGCTCAATCTTTTTTAGCAAGTCATTAATATCCAGAATATTGCTTTCGGGAGAAAAGGAAAAATTTGGTTCGGTTAAAGTCTTTAAAGTATAAGATGTCTGCTTTTTCGTAAGGATAAAAATGTTTATTTGTTTGAAGGTTTGATAGTGTTTATACTTTATGCAGGTCGATAAGGTGTTATCCACCTTTTCAGAACTTTTCGTAGTCGTAATTTGAAAGGCAACTCCCTCGCCTGCGTCTCCCAGATCAAGACCAGGGAAATTCATCTTTCCCTTATTGAGATTAATTAATTCATAGTTGTAAGCCACATTCAAGATGCGCATGATGAATTTTTCTGACTGCTTATTGATGTCAGTTAAGCCAAGTGCTGAAAACGTTTGCACCTCTGATCTAAAATTATTCAGCATCGATACGATCTCTTCAAAGAATTTCCCCGTTGTCAGCATTTGGTTTATTATTGATGATTGTTAAATGGTAATGTTTCTTTTGTTATTGCCTTTTTAAATTTCCTTTCGACTTCCTTACACCAAAAGGGTATTTACAGAGACTCCTCTTTTCATGTATAGAATTAATCTTTGCTATTAACTAATAATAAGCTTGCAGATTTAATAAAACTCTCTATCAGGTCATCAATTTCGTTGAAGCTAAGTTTGACATCGTGTTGTTTGTTGAGCATTATTAAAATATCTTCCACCTCATTCTGCATGTCCCTTCGTGACTTCGCATTTGATTGCCAGTCGCGAATAGCCAATGACTTTAAGGAGGTAGATATCGATTCGGAATATTGAGTTAATTGCTGATCTTTGATTCTTGTTTTTTTCTTGAAAGCTTGTTTTAATAGCTCAAGAATGATAGAGGTTAACAGGTCATTCTCCTTGTAAACCAACGTCTCCTTTTTTTCACTTAAAAGATTGTCTACTGTTTGGGTTAATGAGCGAGAACTCTCTGTAGACGCGGTCTGCATCTCTTTTAATGCGTTCCATAATAGTGATAATCGCTCTTTATATCCTTTGATTTCAAGAGAAGGCGATGAATCTAGGTTGTAAGAATTTAGCTTTATTATTTCTTCACATTTCAATAATTTACTTAGATACAACTCTTCTAATTCAACTTTCGGCATTTTGTTATATCTGATGCGTCGTTTTATTTTTTCCGTATTCCCAAGAAGCACATTTTTTATATTTTCAATATCAGTAAAATGAAGTTCTAATTGTTGTAACTCTTTTTCCACAGGTATAATCATTTCTTTTGGCTGATTATATGCTTCTAAAGCTTTTGTCAACTGGTTCATTACACCAACATAGTCCACTACGCGGCCGTACATTTTTCCTGGATAAAGCCGTGATATACGTCCGATGGCTTGTAATAAATAAGTCCCCTGGAGATATTGGGTTAAGTAAAGCGTATTAATAAGGGTCCCGCTTGATTCAGACAATAGCATATTGCAAACAATGACCAGTTCGAGTTCGTTAGTTGTTGATTGTATTTGTTGTAGAACTTCTTGTTTATTGAACTGCTGAATATTATGATACGAATCCTCCTCGTCCCATGCGTTGGTAGTGTCTGAAATTAAGAGCTGTGAATTGATTTGCTGATCAGTACCTTTTAAGCTGTCAAAATATCGTTTGTACTCTATTGCTACCTGCCTTGAGGGAGCTACAAGAATGGCTTTAAAGGGTGTTCCCTTATTACAAGCATAAAAATGTTTGATAATATCATCCGCAATGGTATGAATAGTTTTTTCCTGGGATTGCAGGAAGAGGCTTCTATCCCGTTTTTTCCAGGTTTTCTTTATTTCATCAGGATTATATTCATCTACCTTATTCAGCGAAAAATGATGAGAGCGATTTTCATAAATTGTAGGAAGTATGATATTATTATCCACCGCATTTTGCAGGGAAAGCAAATGGATCAATTCACCTGAAATAATATGAGGGGGTAGTTTATTTTGGATTGGAAAGCTTGTGAATCCGATAAAACATGCATCTGGAAATAATCTTTTAATTGTTTGACCCAATACGCCTGAATATCCCCTATGAACCTCATCAACCAATATGAACAAATCTTGACGGTCAGTTAAAGCTGATGATAAATTATCAGTGTTATAGAATTTTTGGGAGTTTGTGATGATAATCGGCGCCTCACTTATCAATAAATTCAAAAGCGATTGGAGGGAATTGGCGCTGGAAATAGGTAAACCAAAAGATAGGAAATTATGCAGAAACTGGTTTTCTAATTCTACCCTGTCGGTTATAATCAATATTTGTGAACGTACAATGCTTCTGGCTTGAAGTAAATATTGCGCCAGAAACATCATGGTTCTTGTCTTTCCAGAACCTGTAGGATGCGCAATATAGCCTCCTCTTTTCGGATCCCCCTGGTTATATAATTGAATTCTTTTTAATACACTTACCACTGCTTCTACCTGGTACCAGGTTGCTGGCACTCTTTGCGCATCACTGGTAAGGATAAAATGATTTATATAAGTTAATAGCTTTCGAGGAGCACATAAGTCGTATAATGCGTCTTTTAATTCAGTCGCATTATTTTTACCAGGGGCACGCCACTGATGCCAATAATTGGTATTAGCGTTTGTGGTATTATACCTTAAATGGTCTGAATTTATTAACAACAAGAGCTGGGCAAAAGAGAGAGGGGTACTTTTTTGTTGTTGATTATTTAGGCTTTCTAATTTATTAAAAATGCTTCCATCTGAACTTGGGGATTTAAAATTGATCAGAATTATCGGAATTCCGTTTACAAAAAGGGCGAGATCTATTCGTATAATTTCTTCGCCAAAAGCAGCTTCGAACTCACTAACAAAATGAAAGGTATTATTGTCAATATTATTCCAGTCAATGTATTGGATAATTACTCTTTTGCTACCTGATTCTACGAACTCAAGCTGGGAATTTCCGTGCAATAGCCAATTGTAAATTTTACTATAGTTATTAGGACGTACATATTTGAGTGCTAAATATGCTTCTTCAATACTGTATTTTGAAAACGTTTGTAGGATGTCTGAAGCTAAAAAGGCGTTAAGTTTAAGGAGCTGTGATTCTAATATGCTTTCCAGGAAAGGAGACGAATTATTTCCTCTTCTGGCCTGATTTACATCAGCCGAAGACAACGATACATAGCCCATCTTTTTCAATTGGTTAAATGTATGTTGACGTATATCTAATTCTTTCAGGTCTGTCATTTGTAAGTACTGGTACTGTTTTAAATACCGAGTAATTGGAAATTATTTTTAATGCCTATTCTGACTTCTTCCAAACTTTTCCTCAACTCTACGATCTTAAGTTCAAGTTCCATACAATTAATGCTTTCTTTGTTGTCAGTGTTTGTTGGAATGTACATCGGAACATAGAAGCTAAAATTGTGATTTGATACATCTTCAGGAGAAACGACAGTACTATTAGAAATCTCGGTTGAAGTAGTTGAACCTGTATTTTTGAAATTATCGTAAGTAGAATAAATATGCTCGATATCTATTTCCCTTAATCTGTTTTGCCGTTTGTCGACTTCAAACTCCTTGCTGGCGTCAACAAAAAGAATATTTTTCTTTTCTCCTCTATTTTTGTCCAATATAATTATTGCACAAGCGAGCTTAGTATAAAAGAACAAATTGACCGGAAGCATAATTACAGCATCCAAAATATTGTTTTCAACTATAGCTTGTCGAATTAGTCGTTCCTTACCTTCCCTGAATAATAAACCGGTCGGAATGATTACTCCGATTCGTCCTTCTGAAGAAGTTGTGCTAATCATATGCTGAATATAAGCCCAGTCTCCTTTCATTTCTGGAACCAATCCCCACTTAAACCTTTTAAACACATCATTTTTTGCCTCCTCATATCCCCAATTTTGAATATTCCAAGGGAGGTTTGATAAAACAATATCAAATTTTATTAGTTCTCCGTTTTCTGCCTTTAATGGATTGCGGATAGGGTCGCTTAAGGATATCTGTGCACCATCCAGTTCTCGGATTAATAATCGTATTCTAGCCAGATATGTAGCAGCTGCTTGGGCTTCCTGGCCATAAAGCGCAAAGTTTCCTGATGGGTTGTTCTCATCATCAGTTACAGCAGCTGCAGCTTCAATAAGTAAAGAACCGGCTTTGCAAGAAGGATCATATATGCGGCATCCACTTTTGGGGTTGAGTAGCTTTATTACCAAACGGCCAAGATTAGCAGGGGCGTAATGTTGTTCTGCTGCTGAACTATTAGTTTGGTTCAACCAACGAGACCATATATACTCTAATAATAGTTCGGCGTCCACCGCCTGATCAGTAATTTCCGATGCCAAGGTCATTTTTCCAACGACATCTACTAAATTAACGAGGAATTTTGGCCAATCTGCAATAGAGGTACCAACGTGAGTTGCGTTATTAAAATCAACGGACCGAAGTAGCCCTCCAAGCATTTCTTCATTGGCCAGTTCAATCGATGACGTAATCTGATTTAACAACGTACCTGCATTAAGAGGGTAGGCATTTATTTTTTTATGCAGGCTTGTAAAATCTGTGTCCGGAGGAAGGACAAAACGCTCTCGTTTCATCTTACGATTAATTACGTCCATATCATTTTTGTGCACACGCTCATAATGTCGGCGTCTGCATTCAAGATAATCGTTAACATATTTTAGCAACACAACTGATAATACACAAAGCCCAGTATGATTATCATTAAAATGCTGAAATCTTCTGCGAAGAGCGGAAATACCGTATACAGCTTCTTTGGAAACCATTTCATTGTGAGAGAGGTGTTTCAAGCAGTGTATCGTTTTAGAAATTGCAAAAAATGTATATCCATTAAACGACTTTCTTTTTCAATAAGCTCTTGTTGTATTGACCGTAATTTGATTCTTTCCCGATATAATTCTCCTAAAATGAACTGTTCTTCATTTTTAGGAATTGGTATCTGAAGTTCTTGAATAACCTTAATGGGAAGGTTCAATACCGTTGTGCCGGCTTTCCTGGATAACAAATATGTTTGGGTGGCTTCCTGTTGCAGATACCAGGCTAGGAAATAAGGATCTAGCTTTCCTGAGGTCGTTCGGATTATTACAAATGCAGAGCTCGCAATTATATGCGGCAAGTCATCATTAATTACCATGACTGGCGTGTTTTTTCCTTTGGCAAGAATCAAAAGGTCTCCTTTAAGCAGGAGATATTTACCCCCAATATTTCCGTCGATTCTCGTCGCCATATCAAAAAAAAAGGAATTGACTAATGGGTTAATATCCCTGGGTTGAAGGATGGCGTATTCACCATTGTCAGAATCGTTTATCTGAAATCGTGGGGTATAGCCAAAAAAAATATCTGCATACTTATTAAGTCTATCCATTGACAAGAAGTTGTAATCATTTCAAAATTAATGAATATTATTGGGTGTAGTCAAAATTTATTATTTATGATGACGTTGTATGGGATTATACGTTTTATTATTGCCGTCATATTTTTGGACATCTTTTCTCTTTTGGTAGTTTATATAATTGATTATTAGTTAAATATGCTTTATGCGCTGCCAATTTTCAAGTGATGGTTTAGATATTATATAGTTTGATCGATCTAACAGGTGCCAATTGGCTTGGCCAGCTGATCCTGCTAAATACTGTTCTCAAATTTTCATGGGTTGCAGATCATTGTATTTATCTCTCGCCCCAAATAGAATATCGGGAAAAGCGATCTTGACAGGTGTATTTACATGATATGATAAGCGGATATGGATGAGAATAAGTTCCATCACGACTAAAGGGTATTACCAATATGTCCACCTAAAGGTGATCGGCCGCTAATGGGAGCAAGAACATTCCCATCTTGTTTAGCAATTTTACGCTGAATAGAGTTAATTCCACGGAGATAAAGAAATGTGACTATATCATATTGATAGATTACCCTTCTTCTTTTTTTGGCAAATGTTTGTCTGCTAATGACTTAAGTTGAAAAATGCGTAGAAGCAGTGTCTTTGTTTGGTTCGACAATCTGCCGGCGGACTCCACGAAGTTATAAAACCCGCTCTGGCAGCGGGTTTTTGCGTTTTAGGAATTCGAATTGCTTTTATGTATATATTTTACTCCTGTAAAATGAATTAATTATTGGTTCGAGTCCGCTAGGTCGCATGTATATAAATCTCTGCAGGTATGTTTCGTACTACATAACGTTATCCGATTATTGCCAGGCTTAATTTCTCCTTCCCGTCTAATATTTCGGATTTCCTGGAACGATACCTAAATATCTTTGATAGTTCCGATTCAGATATATTCAACTGTATTTCTGGCTCAAATTTGAGTATTATTGGGCTTAATAAGTCCGATTTTGAGTTTAATTACCACTTCCTATGGCATTAATATTTTTAGGTCAATCAACGTGTGCCCTTTGCGGTCAGCTTCTTATGCCTGGCGAACAAGTGAAAGGCTTGCCTGCAATATCTAACACAATCCATCCTTTATACAAATATTTTGACTGCGGCTTCCATTTGCAATGCTTCCAAAACTGGGATAAAAAAGAAGAAGCTTTGAATCTTATTAAAGAAGAAAAGCAAAAGTTCAAGAACTCAGAATATTTTAAGGAGATGGCTGCAAAGTATGGGATACCAAAATGGCTGGAAGAAGATGACTAATAACTCAGGACAAACGCTGATGCGTACAGGTTTGGGTGAAATAGAGGCTGAATATTTTACATTTAAGCACCGGAGACTGAAATAAATCAATACAAAGTAAATGAATCAAATTCCTGAAGATTACACCGACTTTTTATACTGGGTAAAAGAAACGACAGAATCTTTCTGGGCTAAGGAGTCTGAAGACGATGAAGATAATGAACCTGGTACAGAATGGCTGCATGACGCTAAATGGATAGGCTTGAGTGAAAATGAAATTGATGATATTGAGAAAAAGTATTCGATCAAGTTTAACCAGGAGCACCGAGCGTTTTTAAGAATTCTGCATGCAATTGATAGGAAAGAAGAAATAATGTATAAAGAATCTTTTGATGAAAATTCCCCAATAATAACTGAAAAACGTCCATTCTTCTATAACTGGTTAGAAGATGAAACAGAAATAAAGGAAAGATTTGAATGGCCATATAGAACCATATTACAGGATGTTTTAGGCGTAAATGGCGTTTGGTTACAATCCTGGGGACCATGCCCTCAAACGGATGAAGATAAAACAAGCATTTTTTTATCGTGGTTTAATAAAACACCCCGGTTACTTCCAGTTCGAGGGCATCGGTTTTCAGTAAGTGATCCAGACCTTAAAGATAAACCAGTGCTTTCGGTATGGGGCTCCGATATAATTGTGTATGGATGGAATTTCCGCCATTACTTGTTGCATGAACTTGAAGATCACCTGGGGCTTTGGGAATCGGTATATGATGAAGAAGATGAATGTTTTTATTCTGAATCCAATAAAAAAATAAAAGAAATATATGAACAGGAATATACTTTATCTAAAGAAAGAGATATCCCGTTCTGGAAAGAAATGATCATGTATTGGAGTTCTGGTTGGTATAGTTTTGGTCTGGAGTATCCCCAAAAAGATAACTCCATTAGACAGCCGATTGTTAAGGCAAATTTGCCTGATGATAAGGATAACAATCCAAAAACATTTAATAGCTTTTAGATATTTTAAGTACATAAACGGAGTCCATAAGGCAATACAGTATCATGACAGAAGAATTAAGATCAGCAATTGAGAAGCTATATCAAACATTTGCCATTTATCCATGTAAGCCAACAATGGAAGGATGCCCGTGTTGTGTTTCTGCGGCTGACAAAGAAATAATTCATTCAAAGCCATTAAAGCAGCTTGAAGAAGATGACCTTGCTAGATATGCACGCAAAGCAATGACCACTTGGGGTGATACGGAAGATTATAAGCATTATTTACCAAGAATTTTTGAACTGATGGCAACTACAGGTTTTATAGTTGACACATTCATTGTATTAGGTAAACTTGAATATGGCCAATGGAAAAATTGGCCGGAAAATGAGAAAGATGCCATAGTCTCGTTTTTACTAGCCTGGTGGCCAGATTTAGTAAAGAACAGTTCCCGTTTTGACAAAGTAACATTTGTTGAAATCTGCAAATTAACACACGACATAGATAAATTACTTAACTGCTGGACAATAAGCTTTGATGACAATAGTTTCAACAACTTCGTTGAATTGGTTTATGATTATTACAACGACCTGACCGGCAAAAGGAAAGAATTCAAGGTGTTGAACGACGAAACAATTAAAAAAATAATCGACTGGATAAAGAAAAATTCAACTGTGTTTGAAGCTGGATTTTTTCACTATGAAGGCAAGGATAAGAAATTTGCAGAAAAGGTATCGGCAACGCTTTATGTATTTGAACGAATGGCATGATGGAAAAGGAAGCCGATGAAGATTTTAAAATGTTAATATCAGTAAATAATGAAAATAAACCCAGACAATATTGTTGAAAGAATTATAAACCTTTGGGACATTGGAGTAGACGAGGAAGAAAAGGTAATAGAAATCGTTCAAACAGAATTTCAAATCTCTGAAGATTATGCAGAATCGATATTTGAGCTTATCAAAATTGGACTTTTTCGGGCACAATTAAAATCTACAGGTGCTAAATATCCCAAAAATAATTTAGATGATGATCCTTATGTAAGATCCGCATTGAAAATTGGTTTACGAAATTTAGGATATAAACCCTGGTGGAAATTTTGGTAAGTAGCTTCAATATTTACCAACAAAACCCTTTATAGATGATTTGATTGCTAACATAATTTAAGTCTATTTACCTAACGATAAGTGAGTACTGTTATATGCATAAAATTTATCTACTAATTGTTGAACAAGGTGTATACGATTAAATAATTCTTTTAATTGGTTCGACATTCTGCCGGCGGACTCCACTTAAGCGAATGGTCAGCTATGATCATTCGCTTTTTTTGTTTAAGCAAGCTCCTGATTGTCTATAATTTATCTCACCTTTTTGGATGTAAAATCGGGGTTCGAGTTTTTTTCGAGAACGATTTTTTTCTGGCTATTAATGCATAGGACTCAATAGTAAGGCTGAGTCCAGGGGTTCGATTTCTTTCTTAGGTTCAGGTTTGCAGGAATCATATTTCTGCTGGGTTTTAAATGTTTTTGCAATGCGATACAGGAAATCTAATATTATTTGTGCGTTTTCCTTGTTTACCTGAATTCCATTTCGGTTTAATATCCGAATGGCCAACTCTACAGAAACTTTCCTGGTTGAAAAATCTCTTGACCTTTCATAAAGAAGCTGTTTCATGTTATTTGATTTGAAAATGGATAATTGGAAAGTAACGGGAATAGTTTTCATTCCCCCCTCGTTCTTTGCCATGCAGGTCTTGCCTTGATAAATCCTTCGTTGTTGATGAGGATTATAGAATATCATTAATAAACATTATTCTTTTTTTTGACACATATTCTTGCAACTTATTTTGTATTATTTCAGGGAAAATGCATTTGTGCATTTTTTCTGAAATAACCAGAATACCTTTTATATAGTAATCCGGGGCGTCAATGGCGTATACCATTTTTTCATAGAAATGTTCTGTATCACTCCGAAAGTAATACATCTCGCGTATATCAAACTCGCTTGCTTTTAACCTGGATTTATTCTGCGAACAAAAAAGCTCATTTTGGGAGAGGCCATAATCAAAAGTAAATCCCCTGGAATGGAGGTCGATAACAATATCAACAATATTTGGCCTGGTTGAAAGTTCCATAATATGTTTACGATTTTGAATTGAGGAAATTGTTATTGTTTCTGTTTTCTGCACATATAAGTTTACAGGTACTATATAAGCTATCAAAGTCGTTTGGCCCATTATACCGCATGCCATTTATAAAAAAGGCAGGAGTGATGTTGACGCCGCTTTTTACGCCACTCTCAAAATCACCTATAACTTTTCGAAACACTTTTTTGTCTTCTCTCTGCAATTCATAAAGAAGCATGTCCAGTTCAATATCTTTTGCAAATTGTACCAGGGCAGAACGTGTAAAACTTCCATGATTTTCATAAAGAATATCGTGCATATACCAGAATTTATCCTGTAATGAAGCCGTTTCCGCTGCAATGGCCGCTTCAAGCGAAAGAGGATTGACATTAGGCCGGGGAAAATGCCTGAAAACAAATTTTAACTTATGACCCATTATGTCCTGTAACAATTTTATATCAGAGTAAACTTTCACGCAATCCCTGCATTGAAAATCTCCATATTGAACCAATTCTATATCAGAAGCTGGATAGCCGTAAAAGTGATCGTATTTTATGTTGAATGATGGTTTAAGCATACTCATATATCCAGGTTTGGTTGGGAGGAAATCTTACGTAGCAAAATTTAAAAAACAAGTGATAGCAGAAAATGTCTCCATGAAGGATGTTATTGTATAAATCAATATAAGACCGGTTGTCTGAAACAGGTCATCTATGATTTATGCATTATAAGCTGTAATGTTTCCATTGAAGCAGCCACTCCACAACGGCAACTTTGTAGCCTTCATTTGTAAACATGTTTCGTTCACCTTTTTAAAAAGTAATATGAAAAAAGCGACAATATGCCTGATGCTGACCATCTTAATTGGTTGTTGCATTGCCGGCTGTTCAGTGAAAGATGACAACCCATTCTACAATACGAAGACATTTGTTCTTGTTCATGGTGCATGGCAGGCGTCATATGTTTGGGAGGCTGTAAAAAAAGAACTGGAATTAAAAGGGCAGAAAGTAGTGGTTGTTGAATTGCCTGCACATGGCAATGATACTACCTCGCCTGCAACGGTGTCTGTTGATCTTTATGCAAAAACCGTTATTGCGGCGATCAATGGCATAAAAGGTAAAGTGATTCTGGTGGGCCATAGTATGGGTGGGGTGGTAGTTTCGTCAGTAGCAGAAAAAATACCTGAACGAATTCAAAAGCTTATTTACATCGGGGCATTTGTGCCTTCCAACGGTCAATCTCTGCTTGACCTTGCTTTACAAGACAAACAGTCGCACCTGGGGCCAAACCTGATCCCTTCCAAAGATCAGCTGACACTTGATGTAGCACATGATAGTATTGTTTCTATTTTTTGCCAGGATGCGCCTAAGGTTGTTCAACAACTGGTATTGGACAGGTACAGGGCCGAACCTGCTATTCCTTTTACAAATAAAGTGACATTGACGGCGGCAAATTTCGGCAAAGTCGATAAATATTATATACATACACTGATGGACCATGCAATCGGCGCCGATCTTCAGGACCAGATGGTTGCAGCCGCTAATATCACAAAACTATATTCAATAAATACCGGCCATTGTCCATTTCTTTCCCAGCCCGATGAAGTAACCAGGCTATTGCTTACTATAAGTCAGTAATGGAAAAAATATGAAAAGGATCACATTACTGTTATCAGCCTTGCTGTTTTGTTCCCGGTATGTACATGCCCAGGCACAACAGACGATCTCAGAAAAAAAGCCGGATGCATTAAAGGAACAGCCTTCATTCCGCTTATTTCGTGAAGATGAGAACTATGGGTATCTATCCAGGCGATCAGAATATAAAAAAGACTTCTGGGACCCCGTCAAATATATACCGTTGAATTCGGTACATGGCATTTTTTTATCTCTGGGCGGACAGATCAGACCGCGTTATGAATTTTTCCGCAACACAAAGTGGGGTGAAACGAGAGATGATAAGGCCGGTAGCTATAGTCAGCGTATTGCATTCTATACCGATCTGGAAATAGGAAAATATGTAAGGTTATACGGAGAACTATATCATGGTCATACCACGAGAATAACACGGCCTGTTATTACGGAAGATGATGATGCAGACTTTCACCAGGGTTTTTTAGATATGCGACTCCCCGATGGCGACCAGGAAAAACTAACACTGCGCATCGGAAGACAGGAAATGCAATACGGATCGCTCAGAATGATCTCTTCCCGTGAAACGCCTAACATCAGGCGGAGTTTTGATGCAGCCAGAGTGATGTACCGCCGGGAAAGGATAAAGATCGATGCATTCTATGGAAGCGAAGTTACTACTTCCCCGAAGGCTTTCGACAACAGTTCTTTTAAAGGTACTTTATTATGGGGGTCCTATTTGTCGCTCCCCGACAAAAAGTTCAAAGGAGGTGATGATCTTTATTATATAGGATTTCATTCGGGTAATTCTGTTTACAACGACGGAAAGGGCAGGGAGAACAGGCATAGCCTCGGAGTCAGGAGATACGGCAATATAGGCTCGGTATTCTATTTTAATACAGAAGCTATTTATCAGTTCGGGAGGCTCTATATAAATGGTAAAACGAAAAACACCTCTGCCTTTGCGCTTGAATTCGATTACCATTACAGGGATCAGCGGCGGGTTAAATTAGTAAAGGACATTGGAATAAAATTCGACTATACGAGTGGTGACAGGAAGTACAACGATGACAGGCTGCAGACATTTAACCCGCTCTATCCCAATCCCAACTATTTCGGGCCGCTTAGAATGATGACACCTATGAACCTGATGGATGTGCATCCATCCGTTACCCTTCAGGTATGGAAAAAATGGGAAGTGCTGGCTGATTGCGATTGGTTCTGGCGATCGTCACTGCAGGATGGGATCTATATTCAACCCAGGATCCTGGAAAGAAGAGGTGAAATAGCTAATGATCGTTTTATTGGCGCGCAACCCGGACATACAGTCACGGGTCAGATTAACCGCCATATCGATATCAGTGTTGAATCGGCTTATTTTATCACCGGAGCCTTTGTGAAAGCCACCGGTCTTTCCCGGAATGAGTTTTATTTCTCTAACACAGTATCATACAAATTCTAGGAAAATGAAAAAGAACGTTGAACTATTGAAACGGCAATGGATATGTTTTACCATTGGAGTACTTTCCTGCCTGGGACTTGCTGCGCAGGACCCGATCTGGGATGCGAATAAAGATCATATTGATCACAAAACAAATAGCGCCTGATGTATATGGTGTATTCCCTGAGAACGATTTTGATGATAAACCCAATGCCCCAAAGGGAACTTCGGGCGGCTTCATCGTAGGGAAGAACGGTGTATTGGTAATTGAATCGTTTTTAAATGCCGATCTGGCCGGACAGATGATTTCCCAGATCAGAAAAGTAACGCAGTTGCCTGTAAAATTCCTGGTGAATACCAGTTACCACGGCGATCATAGCTATGGTAACTACATTTTTCCCGCCGGAACCACCATCATTCAGCATAAGGCTACCGGTGAGTATGTACATCAACATTTTAATGCCGACACGGTTTGGATGATGCAGAAATTCGGCAGGGGCCGGGGAATAGAGAAAGTAGTTCCGAGAACGGCGATATCCTGATCGATACAAATCTTTCGGTTGACCTGGATGGAAGGCCGGTTCAGATCATGACCTTTGGATTTGGTCAAACACCCGGTGATCTTTATGTATGGGACGCAACTGCCAAAACACTTTGGACAGGTAATGTGATCGTTTGCCCGGAACCGGGGATACCCTGGTTGCTGGATGGCCGTCATGCGGAAGTACTGAATACTTTAAAAAAGATCCGCGACTTCCTGCCCGATGATGCGATCATTGTGCCCGGTCATTACAAGCCGATCAGGAAAAGTGAAATTGACTTCTCTATCAATTATCTACAGGCTTTGCACGACGGCGTTAAAATGGGAATTGACCAGCACCAGACGCTGGAACAGATCGTTGCTTCTCTCAAAATGGAAGAATTCAACAAAGGCTATCCTATCTGGAACTGGCTTCAGTTCCAGGTTAACATACCCAATACCTATAAAGATTTGAAAACAGGATCTGCTGTTTATCGTTGTTGGATTTTACACGCGGGTGGCTGCTCTTATTGCGCTCGCGGTGCCCATGACGGGATACCTTGTGGTTCATTGGAATGATTCATTGGCCGAAAAGGATGTTCCGTTTATGTATAGTATCTCTCTTCTGTTGATCATTGTTTGTGGTGCGGGTAAATATTCAATGGATCATTACCTGGCCAACCGGGATCTGATAAAAAATACAAAACCTTCCCGATCACTAATATAAAAAACACAATTATGAAAGTAAATAAGGAAGTACAAAGCCTGGGTATGCCATGGGAAAAGGAATATGGCTATGCGCAGGGCGTAAAAGTAGATGATACCGTATATCTTGCCGGACAGGTAGGGCACGATGAAAATGGCAACCTGGAAAATGG
Source organism: Niastella soli (assembly GCF_017742245.1). Lineage (GTDB taxonomy): Bacteria > Bacteroidota > Bacteroidia > Chitinophagales > Chitinophagaceae > Niastella > Niastella soli. The sequence continues at coordinate 139,559 of NZ_JAGHKO010000017.1, read as the reverse complement.
AATGGAGAACCAGGTGCGAAGAGCTTATGCCAACATTAAAAAACTATTAGATGGCTTTGGTTTTGCTATGGATGATGTGGTGGAAGAAGTGCTTTATGTAATGGATATGGGAAATGCGTTCATGGCCCGCGCCAAAGTAGGGAAAGAAATGTATAGCAATCCCATGCAGATACCCAGTACCCTAATACAGGTAAGCCGCCTGGCCCTGGATGGTCAACTGGTTGAAATTAAGATCATCGCAAAAAAAGCTTAATGGAAACACTAATAAAAAAATATATGAAAGCTATTCGTTTGCATGCAAAAGGAGGGGTTGAACAGATCGTTTATGAAGAGGCCCCCGTTCCCGGCCTGTCGGAAGGAGATGCCCTGGTAAGGGTGCTTGCTTCGGGCATTACCACTAATGAATTAAACTGGGGACCCACGTACGTTGATGAAAAAGGCAATAGCAGGTTGCCCACCATTCCCGGACATGAGCTTTGTGGCATTGTTGAGAATGTTTCTCCCGGAGCAACAGGAGTTGCAGTGGGCGACCACGTATATGCGCTTACTTCTTTTTTCAGGAACGGTACTGCGGCAGAATATGTTGCTGTTGAAGCCCGAAACCTTGCTCCCAAACCGTTAACGCTGAATGCGGTTCAGGCTGCAACGCTTCCCCTGGCTGCTCTTACTGCCTGGCAGGCTTTATTTGAGCATGGTGGTTTGTTGCCTGGTCAGAAAGTGCTGATCCATGGCGCTGCAGGAGGGGTTGGCAGCATTGCCGTACAGATTGCCCGCTGGCGTGGGGCAACGGTCATTGCAACCACAGATGCAGAAAGTGTTGACCTGGTAAAAAGCCTTGGAGCTCATCAGGTGATCAATTACAAATCGGAACGATTCGAGAAAGTGATCAGCGACGTGGATCTTGTGTTGGACAGTATCGGCGGCGATACGCAGGACCGTTCATGGCAGGTACTGAAAAGGGGAGGTACACTGGTGTCTATTGCGGGGGAATCAATAAAACAACCACCTGCAACATTAGGAGTGCGGGGAATATTTTTTATTGTAAAGAGTAATCGTTTGCAATTGATGGAAATTGCACTGCTCATCGATCGCGGACATATCAGGCCGGTAGTAGGCGCTGTTATTCCACTTGCCGATGCACGCAAAGCTTTTGAAATGATCTTTCAGTCCGGGAAAAAAGGAAAGATCGTGTTGCAGGTTAGTGAATGAGTAATACCCGGCGGCGTTGCTTTTGCCGCCGGGTTCCTGGTAAAAAAGATAGAAGCAACAGAAAGGCTAAAACCCATTCCTGTTCAGCCAGGCTAACGAGTAGGAGGCCAGTTCCTACCAGCCATGGTCTAAAGCCAATGAATGGCCGCGATTTTCGAATAATTTATAATCTGTAATTACGGAAGGTTTATATTTTTTTGCCGCAGCACTGCTGAGTATTGCCGGAACGATGTGGTCCTTTTCACCACCTGTAATTAAGAGCGGGCCCCTGGCAACATTATGGGTATCAACTTTTGTTTCTGAACCAAAAAAAGATGCGGTGGCTGCCTGGAAAAGAGGCCTTGCTGGAGATGGTATTGCCCATTTGTCATATATCGCCCTTGCTTCATTTTCAGGAATGGCATTCCCAAATGCATATCTGAATTGTTTGAAGGTTAGTGAAACGGCTTTTTTAAGGTTGAATGGATTGCTTAAAACAGGCCATGCGGATCTGAGGGCAGAGAACGGTAACTGCCAAATACCTTTCATGGGTGCAGGATCGATGGCGATCCCCGCTGCAGCAATCCCCCGGCTTAGCAGTATTTGTGCAATGAGTCCGCCAAAAGAATGACCGATGAGAATGGGAGGTTCATTAAGCGTGGCAATAATGGAAGCATAGCTGTCTGCAATTTCCTTTACGCCATGATTGGCAATAAGCCGGAAACGTTCTTTTGTTTCAGCAACTGTAAGGCTGTCACCGGGCCATCCGGGATTCAACGTCGGGTATCCATGCTGACGGAAGTATTCTATCCATGGCTGCCAGGAACTGGCATGAAGCCATAATCCATGGATAAATACGATCGTTCTTTTTGTCATAAGGGATTATTTTTAGGTGATAAGTGTTTGCATCATATAACTGCGTTCCAAAATTATCGAGGTTCCGCATAAACATAAATGTATCAAACCGGGTAATGATTGCTTAGATCATCGATTCCGGTACAAAAACAAAGCCTGGCCAGATGATCTGCTTATTCATTGTATGAATGAAGGGTTTTGTTGTATAAATCTCATATATCATCTTTTCAATGAGCAACCCCTGGGGAAACAGTGGCAAATCAAACTATCTTTAGCACTTAAGCACCGCCGTATGACCTCAAAGAAGCAGATTTTTTGTGTATTCCTTCTTCATCTTACCATTATCGCCGGCGGTCAAAGTATTACCCGCGAAAAGGCAAATTCGCTGCTACTACAACTCGAAAAGACGCCTGCCGATACAGGGAGGCTTAAAATACTGGTTGAACTGGGTAAGTTTCATATTTATAAACCAGGCGAAGCAAAAAGTGATCTGGACAGCGCCTTTTTCTATCTGGAGGATGCAAAAAAGTTAAATAAAAACCTGAAGAGCGAAAAATGGGATTTTGAAATTGAAAGCGTGATAGCCATTGGAACTATGGAGAAGGGTGAAGATCAGCAGGGTCACGCCCTGGTGGCAGACCTGATTAACCGCTTTAGAAAGAAAGGCGATAACGAAGCCAAGGAAGCTGAAGCCGCTTTACGTTTCAAATTTGGGATCTGGTTAAGCACAAAGGTGAAAAATTATCCGGAAGTGCTGGATAACTACAACCAGGCAATGGCTCTTTACAAAGAAACAAAAAACCAGGAGCAGGAGATCAGGGTGTTGAAAGAAACCGCCATTATCCATTTAAACCAGGGTAACCTCGATCTCGCAGAAATTGAACTGGAAGATGTGATCAGGCGATATAAAATGATCAATTATAAGCGGCTTCATTATGCGTACGATCTGTTATCGGCCGTTAACCGTTTGAAAGGCAATCTGAATAAGGCGCTGGATTATAGCCTGAAAAGTTTAGAGAGCATGGAAAATACGCACGACACGGTTTTGGCTGCCAATTTTTACGCAAGTCTTGGGCGGGTTAATCTTGAGATCGGAAACAGGCAGAAAGGAATGGAATGGTATAAAAAAGCTGTTGAAAAGTGGAGGAGTCAGGGCTTTCCAAGTTTTGCCATGTTTTATGCTGCGGGTGTTATTGTGCAGGAGCTGATTTCACAAGTCAAACCTAAAGATGGTCTTCGTTTTATATTTACGCTTTCACGGGATGTGCCACCGCTTACACAAATTCAAAAAGGATGTATTGCGCAGAATTTAGCCTATTGCTACGAGGCGCTGGGAAACTATCGGGAGGCTGAAAAACTATATTTAGAGATGATGCGGTGGTACAAGCAAACCGGTAACGATCTGGAGGCCACGCAAAGAGCGCCCTACGATATTGGAAAATTTTACCTGCATCAAAAACAATTTACAAAAGCAGGTTATTATTTGCGTAGCGCGCTTGCCTTTGATCCGCAAAAGAACGAGTTGGCCATTATAAAAGACATTCACCTGATGTTGTTTGCTGTTGATTCAGCAGAAGGGCATTTTCTGTCTGCTATCGATCATTTCAGGCAACACAAACTGTTAAACGATTCTATTTTCAATGAAAAAAAGAGCCGGCAAATAGAAGAGTTACAAATAAAATATGAAACGGTAAAAAAAGAACAGGACATCCGTTTACTGCAAAATATCAATAACAGCCAGCAGATCAGCTTACACGAAGCCGACACGGTGAAAAAATTGACATTTCTGGGCCTGGCGCTTTTGTTGGTTATTTTATTTCTATTAAATTATCAGTACCAGGTAAAGAAGCGCAACAATAAAGAGATCAAAGAAAAAAACAGCGCGTTACAACAACTGGTAAAAGAAAAAGAATGGCTTGTTAAAGAGATTCACCACAGGGTTAAAAATAATTTACAGCTTATAATAAGTTTATTCAATGCGCAATCTGAGTTCCTGGACAATCCATCAGCCATAGAGGCCATCAATAAAGCCCGGGAACGAATGCAGTCCATTGCCCTGATACATCAAAAACTGTACTTACCCAACCAGGAAAATTTGATTAATGTGGCTTCTTATCTTACGGATATGATCAGCCATTTAAAAAGCAGCCTGGCTAACGTGGCTCACATTGCATTCAATTTAGATATTAACAATATAAACCTCGATGTTTCTCAGGGTGTTCCTGTAGGACTGATATTAAACGAGGCGATCACCAATTCCATTAAACATGCCTTTCCCGAGAACAGGAAAGGCACGATCTTCGTCTCATTAAAAGATGAGGGAGAAAACCTGGTACTTACAATAAAAGACAACGGCATTGGGTTTGCTACGCAGTGTGAAACCAGTGAATGCGCCTCGTTGGGTATTCAGTTGATAAAACTATTTTCAGAACAACTGGAAGGCGCTCTTAGTATTCAAAACGACCAGGGGGCGGAGATTTCCCTGTCTTTTAAACCACAATATTTTGACAACCCTGTTGAATAGGTATAATAAATTTTTCATGGAAAGAATATTAATCGTAGAAGATGAACTGATTGTAGCAAGGGACATACGGAAGATCCTTGAGAAAGCTGGCTATAAAACCACAGGCGTTGCCCGGTCGGTAGAAGATGCCATGACGATCATTGCTGAATCAAGGCCAACATTTGTATTGGTGGATATTTTTTTGAAGGGCAAATTTACCGGCATTGATCTGGCATTACAATTAAACAAAGCCAACATACCGTTTATTTATATCTCAGCCAATTCAAATCAGGGGGTGTTGGAAGCGGCAAAAACCACCAATCCCTATGGTTTTATTGTAAAACCATTTAGGGAAAGAGATCTGCTGGTAACTCTTGACATTGCACGGTACCGTTACGAAATGCAAAGGCAATTGCAGAGCCAGGAGCTTTCCAACAGTGCAACTAAACCATTCACCGGGAACAGGAGTACAAAAATCCATCGTCATGCATATAAGGATCTGATTGGCGCCAGTGCATCGATGATCCAGGTTTATCAGTTAATTGAACAGGTGGCGCCTTTCGACACCTCTGTATTGTTGTTGGGCGAAAGTGGTACCGGCAAAGAAGTAGTAGCCAATAGTATTGTTCAGGCATCAGAACGAAAAACAAAACCTTTTATCAGGATCAATTGTGCAGCTATTCCTGCCAGCCTTATTGAAGCCGAGCTGTTTGGTTATGAAAAGGGCGCTTTTACCGGCGCCAATAAAAGCAAACCAGGTAAACTGGCATTGGCAGACGGGGGCACGATCTTACTTGATGAAATTGGCGAGATGCCCATGGACATGCAGGCAAAACTGTTGCGTGTATTGCAGGAAAAAGAGATTGAACCCATTGGCGCTACTGCTTTTATAAAAACCAATATCCGTATCATTGCCGCTACCAACAGGAATCTTGAACAGGAAGTAGGGCAAGGGCGCTTTCGACTGGATTTATATTACCGGTTACATGTGTTTCCGATCACGCTTCCGCCGTTACGCGAACGAAAGGAAGATATTCCACTATTAGTAAAACATTTCATTCAATATTATAGCAATAAACTGCAAAAAACGATCACGGGGGTTGATGAACCTGCCATGCAAAAATTGCAGCAATATAACTGGCTAGGCAATGTACGTGAACTGCAGCACCGTATAGAACGGAGCGTATTGCTGGCAAAAGACAATGTTATTCACGATATATAAAATATCACTGTAAACAGTTCTCTCGTACCTGGAAGGGTTTCATAAAAGCAGGATTGGATCGTGAAACAATGAAATTAACAAGCAATGCGATAATTGGTCTATCCATTGACCGGTTTAAATATTTCATCTTCGTGATCAATAATATTTTTTTACCAAAACAGCTTTTATGAATCGTTTTTTCCCTTTACACTATTTTTTATTCACCCTGGTTATGGGTGTAATGAATACGGCAACAGAAGCCCAAACCACTGGTGAACCAGCCTCTCCACCGCAATTGGTCGATGCACTGCATAGTGCTTTCGGCAAGCACGAAGCCCGGGCTGTACATGCAAAAGGGATTTTTTTTGAAGGCAAGTTCACACCAAACAGGGAGGCTGCGAGGCTGACTACCGCATTTCATTTGCAAAAGCAAAACAGTACTGTCATCGTTCGCTTTTCCGATTTTACCGGCATACCCGACATACCTGATAACATCGGACCTGCCAATCCGCGCGGGCTTGCCATAAAATTCAAATTTCAGGATGGCCAGACAACGGATATTGTTTCCCATAGCTTCAATGGCTTTCCCACGGCTACGTCCGACGAGTTTCGCCTGCTGCTCCTGTCCATCGGAAGCAGCGGCCAGGGGGCAGCAAAGCCAACACCGCTGGATACATTCCTGGCTGCTCATCCTGTAGCCAAATCTTTTCTTTCGAGTCAAAAGCTGCCGGCAAGCTATGCAACCATTTCATACTTCGGTGTAAACAGTTTTAAATTTACCAACAGTAAGGGACAGGTCCATTACATTCGTTACCAGATCCTTCCCGAAAAAAGTGAAGAGCTGCTGACTGCAGAGACCTATGCGCAGAAAGATAAAAATTATCTTATAGATGAGATCGGTAAACGGATCGCGGCCCAACCGGTACGCTTTAAGTTATATGCACAAATTGCAGAAGCCGGTGATGAAATAGAAAACCCCTCCATTGCATGGCCAGACAAAAGACAGAAAGTTTTATTAGGCATTATAGAGATCAGCAGGATCATTGATAATTCCACGCCGGCAGATAAAGCGCTTTCCTTTAACCCGGGTAATGTTCCCGCCGGCATCCAAACTGCCGATCCTATGCTAACCCTGCGTACTAAAGCCTACCCAATTTCGGTAAAAGAACGCCAGTAGCAACATCCATAAACAATTTCAACATATGAACAGCACCCATTTTACCATCAGTATTCCTGCGTTTTGCAGGTCAATACGGCTGCTTTATAGTTTAACTGCCGTTATGTTACTTGCTTTTTCATGTTCCAATGACAATAGAAAGATGGCTACAACAAACAGCGATAGCAATATTATAAAGACAGATACAAATAAGACAGCCGAAGGATCTTTGCCCAGGCCAGCCAATCCACCTTCCAACTTTCGTCACCAAACAACAAATGTCAATGGTATAAATATTCATTACGTTATTGGTGGAACCGGCGAACCACTGTTGTTATTGCATGGCTTTGGACAAAACTGGTTTATGTGGAACCGGTTACTTCCTGAACTGTCAAAGCACTTTACTGTTATTGCGCCAGACCTTCCCGGTGTAGGAGAATCTGATAAGCCGGAAAAGGGCTACGACAAAAAAACGATGGCTGCACATATACATGACTTAGTAAATAAACTGGGCTATCAAAAAATAAACCTGGCCGGACATGATATAGGTTTAATGGTTGCCTATGCCTATGCAGTTCAGTACCAGAATGAAGTGAAGAAACTGGCCCTGATGGACGCACTGGTGCCCGGTATTGAACCTGTTTGGAGTAACGTGCATGCTTTTGCCTGGTGGTTTGGCTTTTTTGCCTGGCCCGCGTCCGGTGAACTGGTGAAGGGAAAAGAAAACCTTTTTCTAACTAACTTCTGGCCGCAGGTAGGGCATGTACAGAATGCATTTACGAAAGAAGAAACAGATGAATTCATCAGGGCTTATTCGGTAAATGGCGCCACCACCGGCAGTTTTAATTGGTTTGGTGCTTTTTCCCAGGATGTAAAAGACAACCTGGCTTTTGCAAAACACAAATTGACTATACCGGTATTGGCTATGGGCGGAGAATTTGCGGGTAACTATATGCCGGATCATATAAAGTTAGTAGCACAAAATGTAAAAGGTGTGATCATTAAAAACAGCGGTCATTGGGTGGTACAGGAAAATACTGAGCAAACCGGCGCGGCGTTGCTCAGCTTTTTTGCCCAATAAATTCTTTAGCGCCCGGATTACATGTCCGGGCGCATTTTGATGCCTGTCGTTAAATTACGATATATCGTTATTGAGAAAAGCGGGTTAATGTAAATTGAGCTGAAAATCAGCATTTTATTTTGGGCATATAATTAGAGTATATAAAGAAAAAAACAACCATGCGTGCAACCTGTCAACCTGCCCAAAACAATATACCGACCAATAAAATTTCTTCTTTTTCTATTTGTTCTTTTCCATCGTATGAAGCAAACGCTGAAAGCCAATATTCACCTCACAGTCATCCGCACTTCCAGTTTCTGTGGATTGAAAAAGGCAAAGGGATGTTTTATATAGACACCAGTTGTGTAACTGTTGCGGAAGGAACTATTTGCTTTGTTAAACCCGGCCAGGTTCACCACCTGGTTGAGGAAGATGCCATACAAGGCTACTCCCTGTCTTTTTCGCTGGAGTTTTTGTATTCCGGAGAAACTGAATTTAGTTTATTTTATCATGCGCGGCATTTTCATGTATTTGACAGTACTACACTTCTTTCAAATGGAACGAATAATATTGTAAAAGATATCATTGGCAAAATGAACAATGAAAATCAGAAAACGACAATTTACGGGGAAGATCTTTTGCGAAGATATTTTAAGATCTTTCTGCTGTATCTGTTCCGTGAGTTTGAATGTAAAAGTAATTCAGAAACAGCAGTAAAACCCAGTCATCTTGTGCAGCGTTTTCTGCAACTGGTAGACGAGCAGTTCGTGGAGAAAAAAATGGTATCCGATTATGCCATTCAATTGTCTGTTACGCCAAATTATCTAAATGACATTACAAAACAAATTACCGGATCTACAGCAGGGCATCATATCAGACAAAGGGTGCTGAAAGAAATTCAGCGAAAAGCTATTTATACAACATCAAGCATGAAGGAAATAGCATATAGTCTTGGGTTTATTGATCCGGCTCATTTCAGCAAGTATTTCAAAAAAATTACAGGGATGAATTTTACAGAATATAAGTCGAAGTTTTTGAATTACTCAACAGCTAAGGCATGACCGTACGTTTTTTGTATGAATGCAGAAAAATTAATGCCGGTGGCTGCTTTAAAATATTTGCTGAAATGGGTTAGATCGGTAAAGCCCAGGTCGAACGCAATTTCCTTCATGCACATATTGGTATAGACAGCTTTTCGTTTTGCTTCGAGCACAATTCGTTGTTTAATATGGTATGAAGCGGAATGACCTGTAGCTTTTTTAACGACCGTATTTAAATAAGTGGGCCCTACCATTAAAGCTTCCGCATACTCAGCAACAAATTTTTTTGAGCGGAAGCTTTTTTCCAGCAACTGTTGGAACTTTTTAGCAAGCTTGTTATCGTGTTCTTCCAAAATACTGTTTTCCTCTAATTGCTTTAAAATAGTGAGTAATAAAATTTTAAAATATCCCTGCAAGATCTCCTCTTTAAAAAGATGCCCGTGTGTTTCTTCTTCATAAATGCTGTTTAACAGGCTGTTTATTCGCAGCTGCTGGCTAAGTTTCACTTGTATAAGCTGCTTCGGTAAAAACAAATCCCTGAAATGCGGGTGGTAGATCAGTGCCGGATCATATGCTATGGCCTCCTGTAGAGGTTTGTGAAGCATGAGGTAATAGCCGGAATTTTTTTCTGCATTTTCGATTGTAAACTTAGTTTGTGGCTCCAGCCAGAATAAACTTTCCGGGGCTGGTGAAACAGCATTGTCAGGTAATAGCAGGGTAGCAAAGCCCGACCTGAAAAAGAAAAGAAAAAAAAGGGGGTCAAAACTCCCGCTGTCGATTGTTACATTTTCTCTGCACTGTTCCAATGATTGTATTGTTAACCATTTTAAGCCGGGTTGGGGTTGTTCATACTTCATAGCTGCTGGTTTGTATATAAGTATGCTAATGCCATGCCTAAAAAAATATGTTGACAACCAGTTTGTTAGAAAGCCTTATTTTCCCGGCATTACGATATTTCGTAGTTTAACGGGCCGTATCTTTGCTGAGGCCTGAATATGATTTTTAATTTATTCAATTAGTTTATAATGAGGGGGGAAAATAATTATGATCACTTTTCTTCGAAGGAAAAAGATATGCTTCTTTCGTTAAGCAGGGATATTACTTCGAGCCGTAGCAAAGAAGCTATTTTAGACCTGATCAAAAATAAACTGGGCTCCGTTTTCCAGTACAACGCTGTTACCGTTTCACTGCTTCATCCGAACAAGATCAATCATGGCGCCTATCTGTATACTTTACCCGAAGAAATGATGAAGCACCCTGACTTGCCAAAAAGAGCGGCCGAGAAATATGTAGTAGATGATGGTGTTTATGATGTATTACTGGCATCTTCGGTACCGGTAACCTATGATCTGGATGAACTTATGCAAAGGGAAAAAGTTCCCGGCTATGTTGATTTTTTTTATAAAAATGGCATCAGGGAAATGGTTGCCTTTCCTATTCGCCTCGACGATGAAACTGTTGGTGGGGTATGGATACATTCTAAACAAAAAAACGCGTTTACAAAAACACAGTTGAATTTTACTGAAGTTATTTGTTCTCAGATCGCTATTGCAATTTCACATATCCGGGCATATGAAAAAATAGAAAGCCAGTTAGCCGAAATTGAAAAATATAAAGCCACATTAGAGCAGGAGAATGTGCTTTTACATCAGCAAATTCAAAATATTTCTGCACACTCATTCATTATCGGCTCCAGTGAATCCTGGAATAATGTATTTGAATTGATCGCTCATGTTGCTGCTTCAGATAGTACCGTATTGCTATACGGAGAAACAGGCACGGGGAAAGAGTTGGTTGCCCGAGCAATTCATGAAGGGTCTTTATGCAAAGGAAAGCAGATGATAAAAGTGAATTGCGCAACCCTTCCTTCCTCACTTATCGAAAGTGAGTTATTCGGGCACGAAAAAGGAAGCTTTACCGGGGCTACAGAAAAGCGTATCGGGAAATTTGAACTGGCGCATAACAGTACTTTAATGCTCGATGAGATCAGCGAATTGCCATTGGAACTTCAGGCAAAATTATTGAGAGCCATTCAGGAAAAGGAGATCGAACGGGTAGGTGGTAATACCCTCATTAAAATTAATGTCCGTATTATAGCAGCTACCAACCGTAATCTTCAAAATGAAATAGATACCGGAAGATTCAGAATGGACCTGTTCTACAGATTAAATGTATTTCCAATAAATCTTCCGCCTTTGAGGGAGCGCAAAGAAGACATTCCCCTTTTTGTCGCTCATTTTATGAAAGAGTTTTCTGCCAAATGCCGTAAAAAGGTCATCAACATTTCGCAAAAAGCTTTAGATCAAATGATGGCATACGACTGGCCGGGAAATGTAAGACAACTGGAGCACTTAATTGAAAGAGCGGTTTTGCTGACTAATGGAAATACTATAAAAGAAGTGAATTTACCAATAACAGAGGTGAAAAGTATCAATAAACGTCAGTTTAAAGAGGTGCAAACTCTTGACGAAGTAGAGCGTGATTATATTTTATTTGTTTTGAAGAAAACCAACGGAAAAGTACATGGTCCTGGCGGTGCTGCTGAATTATTGAAAATTCCTTCCACCACATTGGCTTCTAAAATGAAAAGGCTCGGCATTCTGAAGATTCATATGTGAATAGTCTTACCCCCGAATATTTCAATTTTGTCCCTTTCTTAAAGTTTCATATTGATATTTCAATCCCTTTCCCTTTCTGTATCGGAAAGATAATGGCTTGTCGAAGATAGCTGCCATTCAAGCGAGCGGATTGCGAGGCTTGTTAACCTCGCGCACAAATCCGGCGGGATACCAAAGCAGCAACAGAAGAAGATTTTTTAAAGACCAACCTCAAATTGTAAAAAAGGCACCTTCAATGATCAAAGTCCGTTGTTGGAGGATGCAACTTAAAAGGGCACATTCAATAAATCTGCTAAATTTGAAAAAGACGAGTTATTCTATGTTAAATGAAGTAAGATTAAGGAGAATTTAGCCATTTTGATCGACCATCACTCGACTAAAAAATGCGGCACCGATTTTCAATTAATTTTACGGATCCGATGAATCTGCTCGGAACCTCAAAATCAAAGATCGCATAATCGCGGGAGTGCTTCCTAAGCAACAAAAGCACTTGATATTACAGGATGATGATATGCGAATTTGAAACATTTTACAGAATAGATAACTTAAAGTATTGATTTTAAGCAGTTTTTATCAATTTTATAAAATTAAGGAGATCGTTAAGTGATTCGATAGAACTGCGGTCACCTCCACGAAATTGTAAAACCCGCTGTTGTAGCGGGTTTTTGCGTTTTAGGATGGTTATAATTGTTCTTTCATCTTGAAAGTTAATGCTCTGTGAAGAGTTCTTCATCGTGTAACGGGATCGATAGCGTCCGTTTTTAGAGTAAAATGTTATAGAAGCCCTTCCTTGTACTTCTGTTATTGTCAGACCGGCCGATCTGCTAAAAGATTATATTGTAGCTGGCCTTGCGAATGATGACCAACTGCTCCCCGCTATTGAAAAGAAGCGCAGGATAGAACTGGCCATTGTGCCGGGGCATTTCAGAAACATAAAAATAAAGAACTACAATGCGTAAAGAGATGAAATCATCCCGTAGAAAGTTTATAAAAAATATGGCAGGCACTGCGGCAGCGCTGACAGCAGGGAGTATTTCCAGCAGCTTTACAGCCAAAAGTTATCGCAGAATTATCGGTGCTAACGACACAGTTCACATGGCCGTGATTGGCTGCAATGGTCGTGGCGCAGGTATGGCCGCTATCTTTGCCAAACAGCCGCTTACCGATGTGTTGTACATGTGCGATGTGGAAGAAAAGGCCTGTCAGAAAGGAATCGATGCGGTTGTAAAAGCAGGGAAGCAGGCGCCCAAGGGCGAGAATGATTTTCGCAAGATGCTCCTCGACAAAAAAGTAGATGCTGTTTACATTGCCACGCCCGACCACTGGCATGCGCCTGCCTCCATTTTAAGCTGCGCTGCAGGTAAACACGTGTATTGTGAAAAACCACTTTCGCACAATCCCCGTGAAGGCGAACTCGCTGTTGCTGCAGCTGCTAAGTATAAACGGATCTTTCAGGTGGGCACCCAAAGAAGGTCCTGGAAATTGCTTTCTGAAGGTATTGAGCAGTTGCACGCAGGCGCTATTGGGAAGATCTATATGGTCAAATGCTGGTATACCAATAACAGGAAATCCATTGGTATAGGTAAACAAACGGCGGTAATGCCCGGACTGGATTACGACCTTTGGCAGGGCCCTGCTCCCCGCAAACCATACCAGGACAACCTGATCCATTACAATTGGCATTGGTTCTGGCATTGGGGCACAGGAGAAGCTTTAAATAATGGTACGCATGAAATTGATGTGGCACGTTGGGGGCTGGGACTTGATTTTCCGTTATCGGTGAACTCTACCGGTGGCCGCTATTTCTTTACCGATGATTGGCAAACGCCCGATACGCAGCTCATTACTTATCAATGTAAGGAGGCAACTGTTTTATGGGAGGGAAGAAGCTGCAGTCCTTACAAGGTACAGGATACCGACCGTGGGGTGTTGTTTTATGGTACCAAAGGGGGGATGCTCACGGGTCATGATGGTTACACTATCTTTGATGAAAAAGGAAATGTGCTGAAAGAAATAAAATCAAATGCAGTTGTTGATGGCCGTAATACCGCCAGTCCAAATGAAGGGCTCGACGCAGTACATATTGACAATTTTTTAAACGCCATCAGGCAGAGCACTCCTGTCAATGCAGATGTTACTAAGGGATTTAAAAGCACGTTGTGGGTGCAGTTAGGCAATATTGCACAGCGGGTGGGGCATACTCTGCATATCGACCAGCAAAATGGTCATATTCTGCAGGATAAAGATGCGATGAAATTATGGGGGCGCGAGTATGAACCTGGCTGGGAGCCGAAGGTATAGGAAGTAAATCCAAAATTACCTATATGTCATCAAGGAGAAACTTTATTCAACTGACCTCGCTGGGGCTTGCAACTGCTGCCATGCAGGTCCCTTTGGCAGGCATGGCTGCATCAGCAGCGCAGAAAAAGCCCCAATTGTCCCTTGGTATTGCGGGATATACTTTTACTAAAATTGAGATGGCGTCTGCCATTACAATGATGAAGCGGCTGGATATTTCCAATCTGTCCCTTAAGGATGTTTATCTCCCATTATCAAGCAGAGATGAAAAGATCCACTCGGTGGTGAGCCAGTTTCAACAAAGCGGGATCAATATCCACAAGAGAGAATTCAAAGTCTGACGAGCGCCAACTAACTTTAGGGGTAAGCAGGAAATTGAGTGATTATAAATGAAGCATGCTCAAAGTAGCCTAAGTATATCCTTCTATTTCCGTACTCATCGGTTCACCACTTTATTTCCCATTGCGATTGGTCGTTCACAAAATACACCAGGCCATTGCTCATGTGATGTAGTGTTTTCCCTTCCGCAGGTTTTTCACTTTTTACTTCATACACTCGTATCCCATTGTTTTCCCGCGTGAGGTAATTAATTAAGGCTGGAACAGTGGGTGAAATTTCATGAAGCCACTGTTCATCATGCTCCTTTACGAATGCCTGGCTCATAATTAAATATTTTTAATTTTTTGTTCAACAGTGGTTGGTCCAATTGTGTTTACCCTTTATAATGGACTATATTTTCTTCCAACTACCCCTTATATTTTTATGCCTTGCAAAAATTGCGCCTGGTGCAGATATAAGTAAAGGTTTTTACGTCCGGTTTTGCACCTTGCACAAATTCTGGGACATAATCGTTCCTGTACTGCACACCATTTTAGACCCAGATCAACTTTAAACAAGCTGCCGGGCATTCTGGCTACACTTTTTACAGATTCGGATAATTTTTCATGGCTGTCTTTACTGACCTTTGTACTCAGAAAGGTTATCGCAGTATTAACATTAATTAGCCTAAGTCATGAAAGCTATATCGCCGCCTGTCATTTATAAAAGTATCTCCGAGTTAATGCGGGATATGAATATGCCTGAACCCAAGCATCCTTTGATAGCGTTGGTGAACAACAATGTAAATCGAAACAGCCCAAAGGGTGAACATAAATTGCTGATTGATTTTTATAAAGTCTCTTTTAAAAAAGATTTTAAAGGCGAGGTAAAATATGGACAAGGCTATTATGACTTTGAGGCAGGTGGCCTTGCTTTTTTAGCTCCCAATCAACTGCTGACAACGTCGGGTGGGGAAAGCTGCTACGACGGTTATACGCTTTATTTTCATTCCGACCTCATCCGAAATTATCAGTTGGGAAGGAATATGCATCAGTATGGTTTCTTCTCTTATTCGGTAAGCGAGGCGTTATTCCTTTCAGAAAAAGAGAAAAATATAATTACCGGCTTGTTTGAAAATATTGCAGCCGAGTTGGATAATAATATTGATGCTTTTAGCCAGGATGTATTGGTTTCGCAGATTGAATTGCTGCTTAATTACAGTAACCGTTTTTATAATCGGCAATTCCTTACCCGCAAGACAGTTAATCATGACATAATCAGTCAAATGGATGCTTTCCTGGCAAATCGTTTTGCTGACAAGCAGGGTGGAATACCGACGGTACTTGAAGTAGCCCGGCATCTTGAAGTTTCACCAAGGTACCTAACAGATATGCTCAAGTCATTAACCGGACAAAGTACCCAGCAGCATATTCATGACCGATTAATTGAAAAGGCTAAATTGATCTTAAGCACAACCCGGCTCAATATTTCAGAAATCGCTTACCAACTGGGTTTTGAGCATCCGCAATCATTTAATAAGCTATTTAAGCGCTATACTAATCTTTCACCAAACGTCTTTAGAAAGTCTTTTAATTGACGACTGAATGGAAGTTTTCCATTTGTTGTTAAAAAGCACTGAATGCATTTTAAGAATCCGGTGTAGCAGTAATAAGCACTATTATACTTCTCCAACGCTATCCATAGCAGATACCGAGGCTTTATGCCGGTCCTTGGTATTCTAACAGCCAGCCTGAGTCGTAAGAATTACAAAATAAAATCTCAATAAAATGAATCAAGTTGAAAAAAATGTGAACAAGCGTGAACCTGCGCTGTTGATGAAGGCGATCCGGATGCACGAATTCGGAAGCCCCGAGGTATTACGTTATGAAGAAGTTCCCCTTCCGGCGCTGAAGCCCGGCGAGCTGCTTGTTCGCGTTCGTGCGGTAGGCGTCAATCCGCCTGATTGGTACCTGCGAGACGGGTATAAGGTACTTCCTCCCGATTGGAAGCCTTCAGTGCTCTTTCCTGTTATTCCGGGTTCGGATGTGTCGGGTGTGGTAGAGGCCATTGCCGGGGATGTGCAGGGATTTTCTGTCGGTGATGAAGTTTTCGGTATGATCCGCTTTCCCAGCTTTGGGGGAAGTGCTGCGTATGCTGAGTATGTAACTGCGCCAGCCTCGGACTTTGTACACAAGCCGGCCGGTGTTGATCATGTGCACGCTGCTGGGTTGCCGATGGCAGCTCTCACCGCTTGGCAGTACCTTATTGAGGTAGGCCACAATTTGCCGAACCCACTTCAACCGGAAATGCACCACCCGGTGCCCCTTAGTGGTAAGACAATACTCATAAATGGTGCTGCGGGTGGTGTGGGGCACTTTGCAGTGCAACTTGCAAAGTGGAAGGGTGCGCACGTTATTGCGGTGGCATCAGGTAAGCATAAGTCATTCCTGAACAACCTGGGTGCCGACGAGTTCATCGATTATACAAAGCACCCTCCCGAAGATGTTGCGCATGAGGTTGATCTTGTTCTCGATACTCTTGGTGGTCCTACTACCGGCCGTTTCCTGCGTACGCTCAAACAAGGCGGCGCTTTGTTTCCTGTGTTCTTTGGCTTCTCCAATGCAGACGAAGCCGCGAAACGGGGTATAACCGTTTCAATGACACAGGTGCACTGGAACGGCTTGCAGCTTGCAGAACTGGGGCGCTTACTCGATAACGGCACAATTCAGGTTGCTATCGACAGTACGTTCCCGCTTGCCGATACCCGGTTAGCGCACGAACGGGCCGTTCGTGGACATATCCAAGGCAAGATCGTGCTTACAATTCCTTCATAATTAAATAGGGGTCTTAGTGATGGCGGCCCGGCTGTAGCGGGGCTGCTATCTCATTTTTTTATTATCCGATAATCTTCAATATACTTACATCCAATTATTGTATATTTAACCAACGCCATTAGGGCCGGGGAATGGTTCAGATATCCTGCATATATTTATACATATGACCCGCCTAATAATATTTATACTATCCCTGGCAACAACTACAAGAGTAATTGCACAAAGTAAAAATTTTATAACTACAGACATTGACAATTTCTGGGCTGCTTACGATAAAATAAGTTCAACAAATGATAGTATTCAGCAATATGTTTATTTAAAAGAGTTATACTTTGATAAAGCAACCGCCGGCCTCAAAAGCTTATTACAGGTACGGAATTACTCCGACAAGGAATTTATTGGTGCAATCAATAGTTACCCAAAATTTTGGACGTCCATAAGGAAAAATACACTTACAGTTAAAGAACATTATTCAGAAATTGAATCATCAATTGAAAACCTCAGAACTGTTTATCCTTCATTAAAGCCTTCAACCATATATTTTGCTATCGGAGCATTTCGTACAGGTGGTACAACACAAGACGACAGGGTCATGATAGCTTGTGAACTGTCTTTTGCTGATAAATCAGTTTTCATAGATGAACTTCCAGCCTGGCTACAGCCTTTTTACCGACTATATGACCCCATCAATGACATCACTCTGCTATGTACCCACGAATATGTACATACCCAACAAAAAGCCGTGGTGAATAATTTACTCTGCAATTCTTTAAGAGAAGGGGTTGCTGAATTTGTATCCTGTTTAGTAACAGATAAACCCTCAAACACACCATCCTTTGAATTTGCCAGTAAAAATGAGGAGTTAGTCAGGAAAAAATTTATAGATGATGTATTTATTCCATCCCGAATGTATAACTGGATTTGGGGAGAGAATAAGAATGAATTAAAAGAAAGAGATTTGGGCTACTATATTGGCTACAGGATTTGTGAGAATTATTATAACAAGGCGAAAAATAAACAACAAGCCATCAACGATTTGATTGAACTTGACTATTCAAATGAGAAATCCGTGGAAACGATAATAGATAGATCAGGCTTTTTCAACAAAACAATAAAGCAGTTGAACAAAAGCTATGACAAATCGAGACCTAAAATAACCAATATAGAGCAGTTTAAAAATGGAAGCGTGCATATAAGCCCCAATCTCAAAAGAATAACGCTTCATTTCTCAACAGAAATGAATAAAAACCGAAGAGGCTTTGACTATGGGCCTTTGGGAGGAAACAACGTATTGCTGGTAAAAAAAGCAATTGGTTTTTCAGAAGATGGCAAATCATTCACATTTGAGGTTGAATTGAAACCTAATACCCGGTATCAATCACTTGTAACAAACAACTTTGTATCAATAAATGGAGTCCCATTAAAACCATTTTTAATTGACATAAGAACCACAAAGTAGAAAAAATCAAACAGCTATTGAGCAAGGGTAATATTGATCCTGTACAATCTGTTTTCCCTGTAATTCTTTCGATTATTTTTCCAAGGATAATATAGTCGGCATTATTATAATCGAACCGGGTACCCGGTCTGCTAACCAATGTGTCACTGCAATAGCTATGTTATCAGTATTCTTTAACCCTTATCGAATTAGCAATTTTTGTAGGCATCTCGATCATCATGTTTTTCCATGTTTTCATGCCACAAAACTATTTGCCAGCAAGTCCGGAGGCAACCAGCCCTAGGTTAACAGGGTGGCAATGTCGGTAAAAACGCATTTTGAACCGGTAGAATTAAATGAACTGTTTTGGGTTCGAATAACAAGCCAACCGACTTCTATGAACTGCTTCACTTTACTAATTTATACCTGATATACCCGGCTACAGTTGCAATTGCCTCTTTGCCCTGATCTATTATTCCTCCCATTTGAAAGAAACCATGTATCATTTTTGGATAAACCTTTTCAGTTACCTCCACGTTCGCACTGCGAAGTTTCTTTGCGTAAGCTGCCGCTTCGTCCACCAACGGATCATATTCTGCTGTTATAATGAATGCATCCGGCATGCTATACAGATCATCGTTGTATATCGGCGCCGCATTTATTTTATCTTCCGTATAATACTCCCATAACTCGATAGCGCTTTTTAAAGTTACAACAGGGCCATCTGCAAACGCTGCCCAGGAATGAGTAGTAAAAGATGAGTCAGTAACGGGATATATGAGGACCTGGCAAACAATCTTATTCAACCTTCCTGCTACAGCAGTAGCTAACGCCCCCCCTGCGCTATCTCCGGCTACTGCTACGAGATGGCTGTTTATATCCAGCGCTGTTGCATGGTTCATTATCCATTCAGTGGCATCAAGACAGTCATTCAAACCATGAGGAAAAGGGTACTCAGGAGCAAGCCTGTAATCAACGGAAATAACGACTACACCTGATAAATTAGCAAGCTGCCGCAAAGGACGGTCATGCGTTTCAAGACTACCTTTGAAGAATCCGCCCCCGTGAAAATAGACTACTGCCGGCAATGCTTTTTTTTCGCTCGGTCTGTAAATTCTGATATTAATTTTTCGGTCAGGTAATTCGATATGACTGTCATCGACAGCATATACGGCTTCCTGTTCTCCGGCAAGTGGATTCAATCTTTCATAGAATACTCTTGACGCCTGCAACTTGTCTTCGATATCTGTAACCTTAACAGACTTCATGTAATTCAATACTTCCTGTACCTGTGGTAATATTTCCATTTTTTATTATTTAAAGGCAAATTTCCGCCGCAGATACATATAAATAAAATAATGTGATTTATGGGCGGTTATAAAATTATTTATAGCTTTATGGTATGGTAAATCTGGAGTGGTACAGAACGTTTAAAGCAGTTTATGAAACAGGATCACTAACAGCTGCTTCGAAGGCCTTGTTTATATCACAGCCGAATGTGAGTCAGCATCTTTCTTCTTTGGAAGCGAATATTGGGAAAACATTATTTGAACGGAAGCCCAAAATAGTACCTACAGATTATGGTAAATTGTTTTATACACAGGTTGTTGAACCATTGTCAAAATTAGAGAAGGTAGAAGCGAATTTCAATGCCGCGTGCTTAAAAAAGCAATTGCCAATCATCCGTTTAGGTTGTGTACAGGAGTATTTTCAGGCTGTATTGTCTGAGAGAATAGCCACTATCGATGCCAATCTTATTTTGTCTTTTGGACGCACCAAAGACTTACTTTCCAGGTTGAACAAAGGGACACTGGATTTTGTGGTAGCAACCAGGTTGACCGATTACAAGAGCCTTGTTTTTGAGCCTGTGCGGCAAGAGACCTATATCATCGTCGGCAGCAAAACAATCGATACCGCAATATTTGATAAATACGTCAGTACAAAAGATCTGGAAAATGCAGAAGCATGGCTGTTATCACAACCTTGGATCGCCTATACTACAGACCTTGCTATCATACGAAGGTTCTGGCAAAAGAATTTTTATAAACGCCCGGTTATTAAACCCTACTGTGTAATACCCGATATAAATGTTATCTTAAAATCTCTTAAACACTGCAATGCTTTGACAATAGCAGCAGATTATCTGTTAGAAGATGATCTGAAGGTTGTCTGGAGCGGTATTGCCCCAACGGAAACCACCTTGTATCTGGCTTATGATCAAACAAGAGTTACATCAGACCAGGTTAAATTAATGAAGCAATTTTGTTGCTAACATGAATGAATAAAAAAGGTCGCCAAATTCATAGATGTACAAATGGATAATTCAGCGAATACTTATACTCATTATCTTTACAACATCTTAGGCAAATAATATGACATACGAAGAACTGGTAAAAAAGCATCCTGGCTCCCTGGTGGAGAAAATCGTGACAGAAGTAGTAAATAAAGATACCGTAGAGGTGTACTTTGAAGATGCGGACGACGAACAGTGGGCAGTAATAAAAGTGCATATTTATGAAGAGGACAAGGAGATGGCGGTCCGCTTACTAGCTGATAATAAATGGGTATTACAGTTCGGATACTATGATGACGAGGATGAATTCATTGAGCTGCTGCAGCCGCTTAATCAGCTTGAAATCGATCTAATTCCTAAGAGACTTCAAATGGTGATGCAGAAAGTCTTGTCAGGTGAAGAAGGTTTGCGGCTTCCGGGAAATTTTTTGTCTGCATAAAACTGTACTATTGTAGCCGCCTCATGTTTGCGGTTGTTTACTTTTGTTCGTCAGTTAGGGGAAGAATATATTACTAGTGTAGCCAAAGTCCAGATTGTTCATGGTTTTAAAACGCCAAAATGAACAGGGCAGAATTAAAAACTACCTGTTTCGCTAAAGGGACATTTGTACAAATATTATTGATTCACCAAACTGCAGGAAAGCGAATAGGGGTTCGATAGAACTTCCCTCGACTCCACTTTTTTGAAGCCTGCCGACCTCGTCGGGAGGCTTTTTTGCCTTTTTAAAAACATTTTTATATTTTGTCTTCTGAACCGGAAGGCGTCTTAACCCTTAGAAATTACAATAAAATACCTATGCTCTGTAGCGAACTGAAGAAAGTCTTTCATCGATTTCCGGTTATTCTGCTTGCTGTTCTCTTTTCGTCACCACTTTTTGCGCAACCATCCATTAGTTCAATCTCTCCATTAGCCGCACCGGCTGGTGCAACTGTAGTGATCATTGGCAGCAATTTCAGCACCACAGCAACCAATAACATTGTTTTTATTGGCGCGATGAGAGCGGTGGTAACCGCTGCCACAACTGGTAGCCTTACCGTTACGGTTCCGGCCGGCGCTACTTACAGTTATATAACGGTCACCACAAATGGTCTTACCGCTTACTCCAGATTGCCTTTTAATATTATTTCCGGTACCAATCTTACTCCTGCGTCATACGCCAAACGAGACTTTCAATATGGTTTTTTATCTAACACCAATTTTTTAGGCCTGGTGGCCTCTGACGTGAATGTTGATGGTTATCCTGATTTGGTGGTTGCCAATAAGGGAGGGTCGTGTATTTCTGTTTTCAATAATTCACGTATTCCAGGTAGTACATTTATGTATGAAACGGCATGGTCAACCCAATATGGATTGGAAGGGCTGGCTATGGGTGATATAAATGGTGATGGCAAACCCGACATTGCACATACATCCATTGCGACTAAAGAATTTTCTGCTTATTTAAACATCGTGACCCCATTGGCGTTTACCTTTAACAGGTTCGATTTCCCGGCAGGGCCGTCAAGCATACCGTTTGGTGCAGCCATCAATGATGTGGATGGCGATGGCAAACCCGATTTGGTAGTGGCTGACGGCAATAGGATCGTTGACCCTGTTACCAATACAAGTCATGGAACTATTTCGGTATACCTGAATACCTGCCCCTTCGGTACCACCTGGTGGCCTACTTTTGCCCCGGCCGTTACTTATAATACGGGTGACAACCCCCACGAAGTTTTTATAGGCGATATGGATGGAGACGGTAAACCCGATATTGCCGTTACCAATAACGGATCGGCCAGCGTTTCTGTTTTTCGCAACAGCAGCACACCTGGGTCTGTTGCATTTTCTGGCAGGAAGGATTATGTAACAGGCAGTAACCCCGAAGTAATATCCATGGGCGATTTGAATGGAGATGGAAAAGTTGATATGGCTGTCAGTAATTTTGCCTCCTCCACTGTTTCTTTGTTTACAAACACCAGTACAACCGGAGCTATTTCTTTTGGTTCCAAACAGGATCTGATGGTTAATTCTCCTCTCGGAATAGCCATAGCAGATGTAACGGGCGATGCAAAACCCGATCTGGTGGCTGCCGCTTATACTGCCGCTGCGGTATCTGTATTTGAAAATACAACTATCGGAGGCTTCCTGTCATTTGCTCCTAAAATGGATTATGCCGCAGGCAACACCCCTGCTTACGTAACTGTAGTAGATGCTGATATCGATGGCATACCTGAAATATGTGTTACCAATGGATCCGCTATTTCTTTTTTAAAGAGAGCGCCCCTGGTATTAACTGTTGAGTTAGGAAATGATACTACCCTTTGCCAGGGAGACTCCCTCGTACTTACTGCCCGTAATCAACCAAGAGGTACCACCTATCTGTGGAATACCGGTTCTGCTGATAGCAGCATTACAGTTAAACAATCAGGGGCCTATTCGGTAACGGTAACCAATGGAAAAAGTACTGCCAGCGATGCTATAAATATTACCTTCAAGCCGTCACCAGTATTTAATTTGGGAAATGATATTGAACTATGCGAAGGAGAGAAAAGGCTGCTCCAGCCTGTGAGTGCATCGACGTACCTATGGCAGAATGGCTCCCATGCCGATTCAATGGTAATAACACAAGCAGGTACTTACTGGCTGCAGGCGCAAAAAGACGGGTGTACGGCTTCAGATACTCTACATGTAAGTTATAAGCCAGCGCCTCCGTTTAGCCTCAACAATGACACCGCCATTTGCCGCGGAAGCGCCATTACATTGGATGCGTATAGTGCCAACGCTACTTATATATGGAACAATGGTGCCAGTACGGAATCTATCAAAACAGACCTTGCAGGCACTTATTGGGTAACTGTAACCGGCAACAATGGTTGCACTGCTACCGATACTACTCATGTCGAATACCTTGTTTTAAACGCATATCTTGGAAATGATACTACCCTGTGTGATGGAATGACCATTGTTCTTAAGCCTGTAGCCAGGAATGCCTCTGTTGTTTGGCAGGATGGATCGAACGGCGCTACATTTACTGTTACGCAACCTGGTACCTACAAAGTTGCTATAACCAATCAGTGCGAAACCGCAGGGGATGAAATTACGATAAAAAGGGGGCTATGCGAACTGTTTATGCCGAATGCATTTACACCCAACAGGGATGGAGTTAATGATGTTTTCAGGGTGAAAGACCATGCATTTATTAAAAGTTTCGATATGCAGATCTTTAACCGGTGGGGTCAATTGGTGTATAAATCAAAAGATGCCGGCAGTGGATGGGATGGGACCCTTAATGGCTTGATACAACCTGCGGGTAATTACATTTGGATGATCGTGCTCACTGATCACGAAGGAAATCGCAAACAGTTCAAGGGAACTGTTCTATTGATTCAATGAGGCGTTTCAGTGAAACCTTCAGGGGGAATAGGTTCTATAGAACTACCCTCGACCCCACAAAAAAAGGAAATACAATAGTATTTCCTTTTTTTGTGGGTGAAATATCATCAGTGATCTCCTCTGTGGGCTACTGAACTTCCTGTAATTCTACATCAAATACCAGAACAGAATTGCCTGGAATGCCCCTGTAATCACTACATCCATAAGCCAGGTAAGGCGGAATGATCAATTTTATCTTTCCGCCCTGCTTGATAAGGGGAATACCTATTTGCCAGCCTACAATTACACCTCCCAACGGAAAACTTGCTACTCCTGAATCGAAAGATGAGTTATTGGTGAATTTCCCTGTATAATTGGCTTTCACCGTTGAATTAATTGTGGGGGTGGCACCGGTGCCCGGCTCAATGATCTGGTAATAGATCCCACTGGCATGTTTGGTAGCGGAAATGCCATTATCATTAATATATTTCTGCATGGTGGCATCATCTTCTGCTGCGGTAGTGCATCTGGGTTCGTTTTTATCTTTATTACTACAGCCCGTCAGCGCCAGGGCCAATACCATACTAAAAGCAAGATTGATCAAACGCATGTATCTTATAAGTTTAGGGACAAATATAATGTGGAGTTTTCTATATTTTACCAATAAATTACCCTCCATAAATGCAAACCTTGAACTGAAAGCGCTTCTCTTAAATTGGCGTTAAAATAGCAGCCATCCTGAAAACTAATGGCTTTCGGCTTTTAGCCAGTGGGTGAACTAATTAAAGCTGCATAAATTGAATCTCTGCGGAACATGGATTGGCGTTCTCCTATTTTTTCGATTTTGGAAAAGCCTGCCTCCCCAAATATCGACCGTGCCCGTGCATACGAAATGGGAAAAGGGACCCATTGATTTCCTTTATCTGTGTCATATTCAATCAGAATAAAAGCTCCTGAGCCATTGCGGAAATGGGTTTTTAATTTTTTGATACAGGCTACCTGTTCTTGTACATAATGAAGCGAATTGGCCATTAATATACCGTCGAGGGGTGGAATTGGTAATTTGTCCTTCACAAAATCTGCCTGGTGAAAAATGATCGCGGGATGACGTTCCGGACCAGGTTGTTTATGCAAATCAACCGAATGGATAGTTGAACCCGATGGTAAAATGGAGAATAAGGCTTCTGAGAATAATCCATTGCCGGCGCCGAGGTCGGCCCAGGTTTGTGGTGAGCTATGCGGCAAAATTCCTCTTTGAATCAACGATATCGCTTCGGATAATTGCATGCTATTGGGGTGCTTTGTATTTAGTACATCTAATTTTTTTAAATATACGGATTAAATCATGCAGGACCAGTATGAGACGTCGTACATTGAGCTTGTTTCGAAAACTGATAATAACTCACTAAAATATCATTAATGATTAAGAAATGCTCCAAATGTGAAGTGCCGTTTACCTGTCAGAACGAGTCAAGGGGGTGTTGGTGTGAGGATATTCAATTGTCAACTCAGGTGTTGACCTATTTAAAAGACAATTATGATAATTGTCTTTGCTCAAAATGCTTGCAGGAATTTCAAAAATTAAACGAAACTCCTAATAATTTGACTTGACGAGGAAATAACCCAACAGGCTGTTGGACTAATGTTGAATAGTCGGCATAAAACTTACCTGGCTGTTAATGAATACAGGATTATTTTTCTGAGAGTATAGAAAGAAAATTACCTGCTGGATCTTTGAACCATGCAATTACCGGCCCGGAACCCCGGCATATGCCTTTATTATCCGTTTTCAATGGGCCACTATCATAGTGTTCAAATACAATACCTCGAGTTACCAGTTCGTCCACTGCTTTTTCCACCTCATCGACATCAAAATTTAATACGGTATAACTGGCGGGCTCATGATTGTCCTTTTCGTATATTATCATGCCATGCTCATTTCCGGGTATATTAAGTCTTAACACATTCATGGGCAGTTTGGAAACATTGAGCTGGAGTATATTGCCATAAAAGTTGAACGCGGCTTCTAAATCGTTAACTGAGAAAGAATTGAAAACTTTATTAAATTTAAGTGTGCTCATATTATCAATTTATAATTTTATAACAAAATTTATGCCTTCCGATTGTACTGCAATTAGGGTAGCGGATTGTGGTTGTCAAAAAAAAGCAATCCGGATGGGTGATAACTTCAGAAATTTGGTATAAAGAATGGATAAACAATAGAAAGTATGCCTGAAATATCAGATGACAGCTTATTGAGTCAATTAAAAAATGAGGAAAATGCAGCGTTTGATTACTTGTATGAAAGCTGCTTCCCTTCAGTTACAAAATACATCAGACAAAACACTGGGAGCGAACAAGACGCAGAAGATATTTTTCAGGAATCGGTTATTGTTCTGCTCAGCAAAATAAGGCAACCTGAATTTCTTTTAACGGCGTCACTTAAAACATATATGTTTTCCATTTCAAAGAATTTATGGCTTAAAAAATTGCGGGACAGCCGGTCTGTAATGGTTGCTGTTGAAGATTGTTTACCAGATATGGCGACCGATGAAAAAGGAACTGCATATGGGAATGGAAATGATCTTTTAATCTGGCTTAAAAAATTAACAGCAAATTGTCAAAGAATATTAAAAGCAATTTTTTATTTCAATGAACCAATGGAAAGCCTGATTATAAAAATGGGGTGGAAGAATAAACATACTGCTTCTAATCAAAAGTATAAATGCATAGAACAATTAAGAAGAGAAAGCAAAAAATAATTGCTGCAATTCGTTGCTTCCTGGGGGTGATAGTTTGTTCCTTTTGGTATAAATAACTGAATCAAGAAAAGTAATCACTTATTGACAATCTTGTAAAACATTAACTATGACCAAAAGAACAAAAATAATCCTCTGTATAACTTCAGTTGCGCTCTTTACATACTGCATTTATCATTTTTTCGCATAAATAAAATAGCCTGACGATGAAAGAAAGCATAAATATTTGGAACATTAAAGAATATGAAGGCGATGGTGTAAGTTGCCCGATAGTTCCCGCAAATTTATCCTGGTACAAAAAAGTTGCTTTGACATTTTTTAGGTTTGGGGTTTGCCCAATGTGTATAACGATGAGTGTTTCATATAGCATTGGAAAATTTTTTAAGAAGCTTTTGAAGGTTGCGACTGGAAATTAAATTTATTAAAGACTATAATGGAAAATCTGCAACTATTATTTCTAAAAGATAAAAATAAAGTAAGGGGCTATTCTTTTATGACCAGAAGGTTCGAGTTATCATGAGCAATAAAGTAGCCTCTTGATGCCGCAAAAGAGGTGGCGTGACGCTTTTTGACGTATAAATCAGTATATTGTCGAATAAACGGTGTGAAAAATAACCCGATCACAAAATTAGCGGTCATTGTATGGCGACACCCTACAAAATTTTGAGTAAATATTATGCAAGAACAAAAAGGGAAATATGAGGGCTTACAGAATGATGAGCTGGGAATAAAGATACGCTCAAACGACAATCCTTATCTTTCTGTTGATATTCAAAAAAAATTGCTGCAACCTCGCAGATTATCTTCTTATTTTATTGTATTAATTGAAAGCGGTTCAATTACATACAATATAGACTTACAAGACTTTACGCTTACTGACGGGCACTTGCTTTTTGCAATGCCAAATCAAATTTTTACACCACCTGCTAAAGCAGACAATCTTAAATATTTCAAGCTGCTGTTTGATGAAAATACTTTGGCATTGTTGCCACAACAGTTTCCCTTTTTAGTCAACCCTTTAAATGCTCAAACCATAGTTTTTAACAGTGCTGCAAAAGAAAGAGTAATAAAGGTTTTTGAAATTTTAAATCAGATACTTCACTTAGATAAAAATGAGACCGACACTGAAATAATATTAGCTTATTTGAACTCATTGCTATCAGAATTAAACGGCGCTTATTTCAAAAACAAAGAACCCGTCAATCTCTTAAACACTAACCTTTCAAAGTTTATCGAGTTCAAATTAGTCGTGGAGACGTACCTTACAGAGCAACCTTCTATCAACGCAATTGCAGAAAAATTAGCTTTATCTACAAACAGTTTATACCGGATTGTAAAAGAATATGCTGGAACATCGCCAAAGGATTATTTTATTAACCGTTTGATAACGGAAGCTCAGAGAAAATTGCGTTATTCTAATATTTCTATCAAAGATTTGGCCTATGAATTGGGTTTTAATGACCCTGATTATTTTTCAAGGCTCTTCAAAAAAAGCACGGGCAAAAGTGCAAGTGAATTTTTGCCCAAGCAAGATTTGTCGGGGAAATAAAATGATTTGTCCATTTCCGCTATTTTTTGGCCCTCTACTTTTGCCTCATAAAATTCACACAAGAAATGAAATTTGCATTAGTAACAGGGGCTAACAAAAGCATTGGCTTTGAAGTTGTACAGCAACTTGCTCAAAAAGGAATTTATGTTTACCTCGGCAGTCGAAATTTAGAAAATGGCATTGAAGCCATTGGTAAATTAAAAGCGAATGGATTAAGCAATGTAGAAGTTATTCAGCTTGATATTACAGATGACGAATCAGTAATTAAAGCCCGTAAGGAAATAGGCAAAAAAACAAAAGTGTTGGACATCCTTATTAATAATGCGGGTGTTTATGGAGGTTACCCACAAACGGCACTTGACTCAACCATTGACCAGTTTAAAGTAGCTTATGATTCAAATGTTTACGGCGTGGTGCGAGTTACACAGGCGTTTATTGATTTATTGAAAAAGTCGTCAGAACCTCGT
Source organism: Niastella soli (assembly GCF_017742245.1). Taxonomy (GTDB): domain Bacteria; phylum Bacteroidota; class Bacteroidia; order Chitinophagales; family Chitinophagaceae; genus Niastella; species Niastella soli. The sequence continues at coordinate 110,628 of NZ_JAGHKO010000017.1, read as the reverse complement.
ATTGTAAATGTAAGTTCAAGTCAAGGTTCAATTGCCCTGCACAGCGACCCAACATATAAATACTACGACTACAAAGGTGTTGTATATCTTTCTTCAAAATCAGCCTTGAATATGTACACAGTTGTTTTGGCATACGAATTAAAAAATACCAACTTCAAAATAAATGCCGTTTGCCCGGGATATACAAAAACAGATTTCAATGGACATCGTGGGCCCGGAACTGTTGAAGATGCCGGAAAACGGATAGTAAAATATGCCCTAATTGACAATGATGGCCCAACAGGAAAATATTTTAGTGAGGAAAATAATCCTGGAACAGGAGAAATACCCTGGTAACGAAGATCAATTATAAGAACCGGGTATACCTGGCCCTACAAGGCTTGTTCCCGAAAGTGCTTTTATTATTCCGGAACGATAGTCAGGATGCTTTTCCTTTATCTCGATCCATTTGGCAGCAGGATCAACATTTATATACAATTCGGCGGGTTCATCTCCTCCGTTGATATCAAAAAACAATTTATAATCACCGCCAAGCTTTTCTACTTCGCCTTCCTTATATTGTTTTGCCATTTTGCGAATGTCTACATACCGGGCTGTTATTTCAGCAACAAATAGTACTGAATCACCTGGCTGGTGAACATCCGGATAAGATAACAGTTCCAACAAATGATTACTGGGTTCTCCAACGCTTTTCAGTGTAAAACCATCTGAAAATGGACTCGTTCCGGTGTCTTTGGGAATACTGATCATCAAACCGACCTCCTGGTCGCCATTCAAAGCAAGCACATTATAATTGGTAGCAAAGGTATTCTGGGTGGTGTCTATTACAGACAACCTAAGATCAAGGGCGCCTGTTGGCCGTTTCCCAGGTTCAACGTTTAAAAAAACTACGTTTTTAACCCGGGGATCAAGCTTTTTCTTAGGTGCGTTTTCAGAACAACCAAACATGGCGAGTAAACCAAATACAACTAAACTATATTTCATAGTATGCTAATAAAGCCCCAATATATAAAATAGCCTCAATAGATGCAAGCCCGGTGGGACGCAGCCATAAAAACAAAACCCATACGGGATGTAACGGTATTAGCAGGGTGTTTCGTAAATTGTAGGTAACTTAACCAAAACAACACATGAGAAAGATCATCGCCCCTCTTATAGCAGGATTGGCTTGCCTTATTGCCATCGCTGCCCATTCACAGGTTACAACCCACGCCGACAGTATACGCGCCGCAGGTTATTTGTTTGCCGATTTTGTAGAAGGAAGTGTGTTGATGAAATCTGGCAGTACAGAAAAGGCCCGGCTGAATTACAATACCAACAATCAGCAGATCGGTTTTATGAAGGATGGCCAGTACATGGAACTAACCAGTATGGAAACCATCGATACGGTATACATCAACGGAAAGAAGTTTCTGCCCTACCATGAAAAATTTTACATGGTATTAACTACTTGTTCCAATATGATGACCCTGCTGGCGCTCATTTACAATAGACCAGTTCCGCAATCAGTTTCAATTGAACATTCCGGTCTCGACAAAAGGAATAGTGCAACCGTAAGCAACAATGTGACGAATGCGTATTCAAACCATAACTTCAGAAGCTATTCTGAGTTGACTTATCAGAAGAAGTTTTTTCTGCTGAAAGGCAGGGTGCTGTTAAAAGGCAATAGCCAACAAGAGATCATCAATATCTATCCTGATAAAAAAGAGTTGATCAAAAATTTTATAAAAGAAAACAAAACCAATTTCAACGAGGAGAAAGATGTTATAGCGTTGCTGGCCGAATTAAAATAATAAAAGAGGCTCTGAATTACTAAAAATTAAAAGGCTAGTTCGAAATTCTGGTCCAGATCTTTAATTTTGACACAGACTGTAGCCAAAAACTATGAAGTTAAATCTAAACCAGATCACCATTTCTGTAAAGGACGTTGAGAGATCAATTGAGTTTTACCAAAAACTTGGATTAAGACTCATTGTAAAAGCACTTCCTGCCTACGCAAGATTTGAATGCCAGGCCGGTGAAACAACTTTTTCGTTACATCAATCAACTGAAAGGATAAACGACTCAACCTGGACTTATTTTGAAACAGAGACATTAGACGAGGACGTTAAAAAACTCATAGACTTAGGCGTTGAGTTTGAGACTTTACCAACAGACCAAACCTGGTTGTGGCGGGAAGCAAGGCTTAAAGACCCCGATGGGAATCAATTAATACTTTACTATGCGGGTAAAAACAGGAAAGATCCGCCCTGGCGGATAAAGTAGAAATGATTCGCTCAAGGGAGATCACCGAGTGTAGTAAAATCACCAGGCCGATCGCTATCCGTAAGTAAGGTCGGTACTCTGTCCGACCTCGATAATATAACCGTCCGGATCGCGTATGTAGCAGCGAATCTCGCCATACTTCGGGATCGGCTCCGTGATGAACTCGGCTCCCCGACTTTTCCATAGTTCGTAACAAGCCTGAATATCCGCAACACGGATATTCATAAAGCTGTTGATCTTGTCGGGGTCGGGGACACAAAGTGTTACCGTTGGCTTGTCGGGTGTTGGTCCACCCCCTACGTTGACAATAAGCCAGGTATTCGCAATTTTAATATAAGCTGGTGCGCCGCTGCTGTCGCCTTTGCTCAGAATACTACCATCGAAAACTTTTTCGTAGAAACGTGCCGATCGGTCGATGTCGGCGACGGTGAGGAAGTGTGCAACTGTAAACCCGTCCCGGGGCGGCATCTCATAGCGCTTTTGTTCAACTTGTACGGTGTTTATTGATGACCCCGATCCTGATAAACCGTGCTCATCTGCAGATGCTGTTTCTTTCGTATTCATACCTGCTGCCGATTTGTTGTATGATACGTAAGTTACCAAAAATTTGAAAGTACTATACAAGCATTGATCTATATTAGTGTTTCTGAACACACCAGGTTGTCATGCATCTCATATTTTGCACGTTGGTAGTTTTAATGGGTTCATATAAAACCCCCAATTGGTTGGTATATTTTAACAACACCTGTTCATTAACTAAAAAGCGTTCTGAGCCATCGGGCAGTAAATAGCGATCATTGCCTAGTGGTTTTATCAGGTGCTCTATACCCATATCAGACGCTAACCGGGCAAAGAAGTAACCGCCTGGTCTTAAAACCCGAAACATAGACCGTAGCATGGCGTCAAAATGCTGGCCATCCTTTGCAAAATGCAATACTGCGCTGCAAATTATCAAGTCAAATGTTGCATCGGGATAGGGCAAATTTTCTGCGGCACAAACCGTGAAATTTCCCAGCGGGTTATCAGGGGCTAGCGTGACTGATAATTCCTTAACTGTTTCAATTGCCTGCGGGTGTGGGTCAACCCCAAACACCTCGTACCCGTTGCGTAAAAAATAGATCAGGTTTCGTCCATTACCGCAGCCAACATCCAATACTTTTTTGCAGTTGTCAAAGCGTCCTTTCAGTAGTTGGTCAAACAGATAGATGTCAATATTACCGAATGCTTGTTGAATTTTGTTTTGCATGTGTCGTATAGAACACAATTTACTTCAAATTAGTTTGAAAGGGGCAAAATAAGGGTACTGGAGAAAAGCACCCCCGAACAGATTGTAAACTATCCGGGGGTTGCTTTATTGTTTAAAGACTTATTCCATTAGAAGTGTGCAACAAAGGTCTTGATGATCTTTGTTCTGGCGGCAGGATTATTGTTGGGCGTTATATCGAATGATATGCGTAACCAGGCCTGATCAATAATGGGGTAGGGGTGCTGCTGTCTGCCAACATTATACGCTACTACAGCGTTCGATGCTGGTTCCGTCCAATATACTATATCGCCTACCTGTTCCCTGGTACCATATACATCTTCGTTACCGGTCCGTTCTATAACCACTTCCTGCGTCAGATTGGATATAGTGGCGCCATTAGCAGTACCATTGACTACTGCCGGATTAAACTGAATGGTGTATGAATTGGTATTAATAGCAACTTCGGTCCTGTTTTCATAACTTCTATCGGCGTTTTGAATAGAATAGCTCTCCTTAATCGCCGTGGGGGCACTGCTTAAACTGAAAACACCTAATGGATTTTCATATAAAGGAATATATCCCTGAATATTGGCGCTGTTCGAAGCGGTCAGTCCTTGTGTTCCTGGTACCCAAATTGACGTTGGACTGGCAGGGAATGAGCCGGGTGCAGTAGTCGTGCCATTCAGGGTGAGAGTCGCATTAAGATTCAGGCTGACGGTCTGTTGTTGGGGTTGGGAAGAACCACCAAAGATAGCACTGAATACACCTGCAACCGCACCGGGAATATTACCGGTTGCTGCCGAGAGACCTGCTGCCATTCCATCTTTCATCGATGTGAACAGCTTATCCGGCAAACCCAGGTTGTTATTCGAATTGTGATTCTCATCGCCGGTTACATTTCCCTGGCTATCATAAGTAAAATTTTTGCCCGGATAATTTCCTGCCGCATTATTAAGAAACTGGCTTCCTACCGCAGCCAAACCTACTGTTCCGGCAATTTTTCCAGCATTGCCAAGGGCAGATTTTAATACGTTGTTTGACCCTTCCCCGGAGGCTGCGATCGTGCCCTTGATCGTTCCATCAATATTCCCCCCTAGTGAGATTTGAGAAATGGCATTATAATTTGTAAACCAGCTAAGTTGCATATTGGTAAATGGAATGGAGGCCAGTTGTGGGTCATAGGCTAGTTCATACTGCATCATGAACCATTTGTTGGTTGCCATGGGCATTGAGCCATCGATGGGCGCTTTTTCTATTTGCGTAAAAGACATATGCGGTTGCGTGAGGTCAACAAAATTATTACCCATATAGGCGAGCATTTGAGAAGGGGTACCGGATAATAAGGTCATACCATTCGTAAGATGACTCGATTCTAATGCAAAATTACCGGTAAGGTAGAGGAATATACGCATCAACCCCCTGAATCTGTTATATAATATAAAGTACGGATTTTGCAGCGGGCCCGAAGCATTAGCGTCAAAAGTACTATACAATAATATCCATCCATCCTCGTGTCTGTTGTCACCAATAACATCAATTCCATACAGGGATGTAAGGCTCCCCTGCCCAATCCACGGTACCGGAATGAGCGTTTGCCCCGGAGGAGTGGGCATATAATCCACCGTTTTCCAATCGAAGGTTACGGGAATGACTCCCTTTAATTTAACAGGAGTATCATCTGTGATGTCCTCGGTGGATTTGATGTCTTTTCTGCAACTAACGAAATTGACGGCGAGTAAAAGAAGAATTACATTCTTCCGGATAAGCGTGTTGATCATAATTATAAGATTTAATATTAATGGCGAGAAAATGTTGCATAACTGGTACTCATTAAAGCTAACGAACAATGCTTATTTCAGAGGTTATAATTGATAACCGTGCAGTTTTGACAATAGCCGTGTTGTTTTTTGCAATAAGTGTTAAACTATTGGTGGAACACCGTTAGGAACAGGGTTAAATAGGTGGGATGCAAACGAATTGCAGTACAGACATTGATTTTTCATTTATTACAACAGGAAAAATTATATATTTAGAGTTTAGGAAAAATAAACCCCGTTATGAATTATTACGTCTTCGTGTTATCGCTTTTTTTATTTTGTAATAGCAATGCGCAAACTAAAACAGGAACCACGGTTTGGAAATATCCCACACAGGGCCGGATTGTGAGTACCCCCTGTATTGACAACTCAGCTATTTATTTCGGAAGCGAAGACGGTAATTTTTATTGTAATTCATTGAGTAATGGGCAAATGTTGTGGAAATATATTGCGGGGAGACCTATCCGGTCATCTGCAACGGTAGCGGCTGGTAAAGTATTTTTTGGTTGCGATGATGGCAATGTATATGCATTGAATGCAGTTAACGGAAAATTGCTGTGGAAATTCATGACTAAAGTTGAACAGAAATATGACCTGTGGGATTACTACCGGTCATCGCCCGTATATCATAAAGGAAGTTTGTTTATTGGAAGTGGTAATGGTAATGTATATGCTATCAATGCGCTGAACGGTAAGGAGCTTTGGCATTATACCACCGGTGGCATTGTTCATGCCGATCCGGTTGTTAAGCATGACACGGTTTACGTTGGCAGCTTTGATGGCAGTTTTTATGCTTTGAATGAAATAACCGGAAAACTTATCTGGAAATTTAAAACTATCGGCGACCGGTTCTTTCCTAAAGGTGAAATTCAAAAAGCGGCGCTTGTAACCAATGATGCCATCTATTTCGGCAGCAGGGATTATAACCTGTATGCATTGAACAGGTCCACAGGGGCCGGGCTTTGGAATATGAAAGAATATGGCAGTTGGATCATTTCAACTCCATATGAAAAGGATGGCAGGATCTATTTTGGTACTTCCGACTCTCATAAGTTCTACTCCCTGAATAATTTCTATGGAGAAGTTGAGTGGAAAACAGCACTACCCCTGCGATCTTACAATACCCCAGTAGGTTATGATACACTGATCTTTACTGCGGCGTTTGATGGACATCTTTACGGGTTCGGTCAAAAGAGCGGTCATCTTCAATGGATATTCCAGACCGATGAAAGCAAGCGGAATTATTCAACTGTATATGATTCCACAGGACATTTCAGAAAAGATTTTACGCTTTATGGTAACGATTCGCTTACCCTCGTTGGCGAACAAAAGATCATGAAACTGGGCGGCATTCTGGCTACACCTATTGTTAAAGAAGGTGTTCTTTATTTTGGAAGCGCTGATGGCTATTTATATGCGGTAAAAATTGATTGAGTTCGGAAGAAGCGCGGAAAATCATTGAACAGCAATGGCCGATACATGCTGAATTAAAATATGAGACAAATAAACAAAAAGTTGAACAAGCGTTACTGGATCTATTGATTTATTTTGAATTGCCATAACGAACATATTGCAGCATTCCGACTACATACATTCGTTATAGATAGTGTACAATGAAAGCCTGTAATAGTATATTTAACTGCTTGCTTAACAACTAACGATTAATTGTCTTATGAGAGAAAAATTATTTATAGCAACCGGTTTCGCCCTTTCCTTACTGGCGGCTGGCTGCCTGAAAACCTACCTGAACAGTATCCCTCCTGTGGATACGCCAATACTAAATGAAGCAAAAATTTCAATTAAGGCGGCCCCACCATTGGGCACATTGATAGACAGTGCGGTCTACCGTATCCGGGGTTTATCATCATTGCCTTATGGCCCGGTAGTAGAAGTTACAGGAAACTCAACGGCCGATGCTGCTAAAATTCAGCAATGGTCCTGGTTTCCCAATAACGGGCAAAAATGGAAACTCATAAAAACGGACGCCACTTATTATAAGCTGGTCAATGTTACCAGTAACAAATGTCTGCAATCGCCTTCCACAACTTCCGGTGATATACTGCAACAGGGAACTGATAATGGTACCGATGCGCAACGTTGGGCCATTAGTTATTCCGGCAGCAACAATTTGTTTGCGCTTACTAATAAAGCAACTGGGATGAAAATGGTGGTAGACCCTGATGATAATACACCGGGCAGAAAAATAAGACAACAAGCCAGTGTAACGGGCACGCAGGACCTTTTTGAATTTCGCAACCTCAATTTTCAGAATCCGTTGGTCAATGCCGGCCGTCCCGACCCGTATGTAGCACAAAAAGATGGGTATTATTATTTTCTGTCAACCAAAGGCAACAGGATCACCATTACAAAAACACCTTCCATGTCGTTGTTGGCAGCCATGACCGAAACCCTGGTCTTTACGCCGCCTGCTGGTACAGATCATTCCTCCAATATATGGGCGCCCGAATTACATTTCCTGTCGGGCAAATGGTATATTTATTTTGCCGCTGACAATGGCAGTGATGATAATCACCGGATGTTTGTTTTGGAGAATGCAAATGCAGACCCTACCACGGGTACATGGACGTACAAAGGAAAAATAGCTGATACAAGTGATCAGTGGGCTATAGATGGCTCGGTGCTTACCATCGGCAGCAACAATTATTTCATCTGGTCAGGGTGGGAAAATATAGCTACTAAATATAAGCAATACATTTACCTGGCCCCTATGTCGAACCCCTGGACGATAAGTGGCGCTCGCGTCAAAATTTCTTCACCTACCAATAACTGGGAAAAATATGAACCTAATTCATTAGGCGCCGGCGTAAACGAAGGTCCTATTATGCTGCAAAAAGATGCCAGCAGCCCGGTCTTTATTATCTATTCCGCCAGCCGTTACAGCAGCGATAATTATTGCCTGGCACAAATACAGTTAAAAAGCGGCGGTGATCCAACAACCGCAGCCGACTGGATCAATAAAAAACAGGTGTTTGTCAGAAATGATGCGAACGCTGTTTATGGGCCAGGGCACAACGGCTTTTTTACCAGTAGTTATACCGATGGAAATGGCTTGCTACATACCGAAAACTGGTTTGTATACCATGCGCGTAGCACTGCTGCCACCACCAACGGTGCCCGCAGCCCAAGAATGCAAAAATTAACCTGGAATGCAGATGGATCGCCCAATTTTGGCACCGCTGCGGCCACAGGGGTAAATACTCCCATCCCTATAGGCGACTGATCAAAAAGAAAATAAAACAACCAGATACAAAACAGGCGTTAGGTCGGTAACATCAGTTATTGATTTACTTTCTAATTCATTAATACAATGTTCTTCATTTTTAAACGGAAGCATCCATGCTTCAAAGGGCTTCTATTGCCTTTACTTATGGCTGTTTTGTTGTTGGGATGTAAGAAAGGTTATGACAAGTATTGGTCTGATGAGAATCCTAAAACCGGCTTTATATACGATAAGGTAAAAGGCGATCCCAACTTTACCACTTTCGCTGAAGGTTTGGAGCGGGCAGACCTGGTGAAATTTGTAAATGTTTCAGGGCTGTATACGGTGTTCGCGCCTACTAATGAGGCTTTTCAGCAATATTTCAAACGTACAGGTTACGGCTCAATTAACGATGTTCCTGTGAATGAGCTCTTTGCTATTCTGAGTTATCACATAGCCAACAACATGTGGTATTATTATGATTTCAGAACGCGGTTCACCACTACTAAAAAAACGACTTATATCACCAGGAATAACAAATTCCTGAACATAGATGTATCTGCCGCAGACGTGTTTAAGGTAAATGGGGTTCCTGTTATCAACAACCTGCAGGATATTGATGCTGAAAATGGGGTTATTCATGGAATAGGTGAAGTACTTATGCCGCTGCCGAATGCAGAGCAGCTTTTTGCATCAGCGTTCCCTAATAGCACGTTCTATAAGTTGATGCAAAATCTGGCGAGTAAACAATACGACCGCTTCAATAGCTATGATAGTGACCGGGATGGTACAATTGATTCGGTATTCAAGAGCGCCAGGAAAGCGCTGGTTCGATCTGTTGAGGCTGGCAAGACGCGGCCGGCCGGAAATACTTAAGGAGGCCATCAAGACCCGTATCGGCATCGAAAGGTATAATGAACTGGATCTAAATAATAAATTATCTGATCCTGTCAATTGGTATTTACCTTTTAATGCCGAAGAGGTCAAACTCAATCCAAACCTGAAATAAAAAGATCTATTTATTGCTGTTTCACAAACACATAAGGATCTTCTTCTACAAAATCGCTTTCTTTGGTTTCGATGGATACCACTTTGCTGCCACTGAGCTTGAATTTTACAGAGAAGATGCCATACTCAATATTGTCGTATTGAAGCAGCCATTCATTCGAGTCCATATACGAAAGGGTAGCTGTTAAATGTTCATGGCTGTTGAATTTTATGCGTAAGTCCTTTTTGTCGGCCGACAGATCAATATCCAGCGATCCATACAACCCGTTTGTATAATGGCCCACATAAGCCGATAGCGGAAGTGAAGGCGCTGTGCCTTTTACCCGGGCCTGCCAACCGTGAATGGTTTTTAAAGTATCGGCCATGGTATTGTTGAAATCTGCAAGGTATTTTTTGCTTCTGTTCTGGTAAGGCATCCCCGTATAGGCATCCAGCACCTGAGCCCTCAACGCGCCATACAAACTCTGGTTATCGTTGTTTGTAAGCACAGCCATTCCCAGTCTTTCTTCAGGAACAAAACATACAACACTTACCATGCCGGCAGCACCGCCCGTATGCCAGTAGATCTGTCGGCCGTTGTAATCGCCCACTATCAGACCCAATCCGTATCCTACAATATGGGTAGGCACTACCGCTGATCTCCGGCTTGTAATGGGTGTATTGATATCGCGGGTTGCTTGCAGCACACCAAAAGGCATCACACGTTTTCCTTCGTAGCGGCCGCTATCCAGTTGAAACAATAACCAGTGTGACATATCGCTTACGCTGCTGATCAAAGATGCAGCAGGGGCCAGATTATCCCAGTCGTCCCAGGGCACCTGGTTCAGTTTACCGGTAAAACTGGTTGTATAAGGTTTTGACAGCAGGCGGGTATCAGACAGGTTGTGTATGCTGGTATAGGTATGATTCATCTGCAAGGGCGTTAGGATGCTATCCTGTATGTACTTATGCCACGACTGACCGGTTATTTTGGGTATTACTTCGCCGGCCGCTAAAAAGCAACTGTTACAATATCCGTAATGGTTCCTAAAACCAGCCTCAGGTTTCAGCAGCTTCATTTTTTGCATGATCTGCTGAGAAGTAAGCAGGCTGTTCCAAAAGGTAAAATCACCCTGAAAGGTTTTGGTGCCAATGCGATGGCTAAGCAGGTCACGCACCGTTAACAAACCGGTTGTGGCAGGTTCATATAATTTAAATTCGGGGTAGTATTTGGTGAATTTATCGTCCAGCGAAAGTTTTTTGTTATATGCCAGCTGGCTAAGGGCGGTACCGGTAAACAGCTTGGTATTGCTGGCGATCATAAACAAGGTGTTTTCATCTACGGGTTGGCGTGTAGCTGTATCTGTCACCCCATAACCTTTTATAAAAGCTACCTGTCCATCCTTTACTATTACAATGGCTAACCCCGGTACATTCCAGTCTTTCATACCTTGTTGGATGTAACTATCCAGGCTGTCGGTAATAAAGGCAGGTGTTTGACTGAAGATGCTTTGGCTGAGGTGTACAAGCAACAGCAGGGGCAGTAATTGGCGCATGATCAAAGACAGGTTTGATTAGGCACCGAAAATAAGGAAAATGATCCGGTCGGGTGAAAATTTCCAGGCCGATGCCTGACAGCAATGGCGTCGTGCATTGGCCTGGAAAATAAGTTGCTACTATTCCGGTGATCCCTGTTTTGCCGTAGCTTTCAATTGTTCTGCTTTATTTACCAATTCCAGAAATTCTTTTTTGTAGGCATCGCTGTTACTGTCTATACTACTTTCTGCCAGTGATTTTACCAGTTTATAGTCGCTGCCTCCTTTTAATACTGAGTTTCTTAATACCATTCCAAACGCCGCCACTGCCGACGCAAAGCGCAGATTATTGCTGGCAGACTGGATGTTTTCTTTTACTGGTACTTCCATGAGGTTACTGCTCATTTCATCCGGTTCTTTATAACGGATCTTCACAAACATCAGTTCTTCGGAAAAGGATGCGGAGCGCTTTTTCCGCTTTTTACTTTGGTAACGTAAGGGGTCAACTGTTGCCAATCCTTCATCACCTGCTACGCTGGCAGGGATGATCTCGTACAAAGCAGTAACAGAATGATTGCTGCCCATATCGCCCGCGTCTTTTTTATCATTGTTAAAATCCTCTTTTGCCAGCATCCTGTTTTCGTATCCAATGAGCCTGTACCCTTTTACTTTGGCGGAGTTGAATTCAATCTGGAGCTTTACGTCTTTCGCAATGGTGAAAAGCGTTCCGCCGTATTCGCTGATCAACACCTTTTTTGCTTCATTTATATTATCGATGTAAGCATGGTTGCCATTGCCTTTATCGGCCAGTTTTTGCATTTTGCTATCCTGATAGTTACCTGTGCCATATCCAAGTACTGTAAGGTATACACCAGATTCGCGTTTTGTCTCAATAAGATTTTCCAGCTCATCATCGCTGCTGGCGCCAACATTAAAATCACCGTCGGTACAAAGTATAACGCGATTGTTTCCATCCTTCATGAAATTTTGTTGTGCAGTTTGGTACGCGAGTTTTATACCCGCGCCGCCTGCTGTTGATCCGCCGGCTTCCAATGCATTGATCGCTTCCCTGATCTTGTATTTATCATTGGTGGATGGCAAAACCAGTCCGGCACTACCTGCATATACCACAATGGCCACCTTATCCTGCGGACGCAATTGTTCTGCTAATAAGTTCAATGATGATTTAACCAGTGGCAATTTATTTTCTGTTTGCATACTGCCACTTACATCGATGAGGAAAACAAGATTGGAGGGAGGCAGTTTGTCGAGTTCTATTTTTTTTCCCTGCAGACCGATCATTACTAATTGATGGTCTTTATTCCACGGACACGGTGCAGATTCTGTGGTTATTGAGAAGGGCTTGTCATTAACAGGTTGCGGATAATTATATGAAAAATAGTTGATCATTTCTTCAACCCGAACAGCTCCCGGAGTGGGAAGCGTACCTTCATTGATCAATCTGCGAACATTGCTGTAAGAAGCTGCATCCACATCAATAGAAAAAGTAGAAAGCGGATGATCGGTGACTTTCTGGAATTCATTCTCTTTAATATTGTCGTATCCTTCTCTGTTATAGTCTTCGTTTGGAGAAGAGGCGTTACGATGATTCCGGCCATTGATACTTACTCCTGCAGCGCTTCCGGAAAGTATGGCCACAGAGCCTGTCACGTCCTTTCTTTTCTGTGCTGCATAGCCAATAACCACCACTTCCGAGAGACTGTTTGTAGCCGCCTTGAGTATTACGTTGATCACGGTGTTTTCATTTACCGGAATTTCCTGTACATCAAAACCAACATTTGCAAAGACGAGTGTTGCTTTCTTATCGGGCACCTTAATTGAATAGAAACCTTTTACATCACTTGCTGTAGCAGTATTTGTACCCTTGATCTTGATGGTGACGGCTTGTAACGGCACTCCCTTTTCATTAGTGATCTTTCCTGTAATAGTAATCTGTGCATTAAGCAAAACGGTGCTTGTACACAGCAATAGCAGTGTTAATATAATTTTCATTGGCAGTTTTAGAAGCAGATGCAGGAAAAAAGCCAATTACATAAAGTGATCAGTAAATAAATCAGATTTTCTTTGAAGCCACTAAAAAACCCGACGGTAACCATCGGAGTTTTTAGTGACTTTCAGGGAATACAATAGCAGATATAAACAAAATGCTACATATAAGTAAGGTAGTTAGTGACTCAGTCCGGGAATTGGTATTTAAAATCCTTCTTCTGCCTCAAAGCTGATCCTTTCTTTGGTTTTGGGGTGCATAAATTCGAGATGAGCCGCGTGGAGATACAATCTTTTAGATGCCATACCATAAAGATCGTCACCCACAATTGGGGCATTAAGACCCAGTTCATGAGCCGAGTGCATACGCAATTGATGGGTCCTGCCAGTGAGTGGCCAAAAATCAACTTTGGTCATGGCGTTGTATTTTTTTATCACTTTATACCTGGTGATACTTTTTTTTCCGGTTTTAAAACAAACCAGTTGTCTTGGTCGATTGAACAGATCGGCACGCAGGGGAAGTTCGATCTCACCTTCTGACTGATCAAGCTCTTTAGAAAGTAATGCCCTATAGCGTTTTCTTACTGTACCCTGCATAAATTGCCTTTGGATATGCTTATGCGCGTGTTGGGTTTTGGCCACTACTAAAAGTCCGGAGGTGTCCATGTCGAGCCGGTGAATGATGAGGGGCTCAGTAGCGCCCAATAATTCTTTTAACCTGGAATATACAGACTCTTTGATCTCGACTCCCGGAACTGAGAGTAATCCGGCAGGTTTATTCACTACAACAAGACTTTCATCCTCATAAATTATTTCAAGTTCGCGCCTTTCATGCGGGACCTGCAAGAATGGATTTTCATCAAGAGGTATTCCTTCCAGCATATGGGCCAGAATGGGTTTGCATTTACCTGAACAGGCCGGATAATATTGTTTATGCTTTCTGATCTCAGATTTTGGTGCAGCTCCCCACCAGAATTCTGCCATAGCAAGTGGTTTGTAGCCGTTCGCAAATGCGTATTGCAAAAGCTTGGGTGTTGCACATTCACCTGCTCCGCCAGGCGGTTTGCCAAAAGCTGTCAGGCTGAAGATCTCCTGCAGGCTTTTGGTTTTCCCATCTTTGTTTAAAAATACATATTGTTCAAAAAGCTGTTGTTGCAGGGTAGCCGATCTTTCCTTACGTTCATTTTTTAAATTTTCGATCTCACTTTCAAATGGAGCCAATCCTGTTTGCACAGTCGAAAGGACCTGCGCCCATTTGTTTGTGAGAATGTTCAACTGATGCTTATCGTGTAGACTCTGCTTTATAAGATCGGCTTCAACCACATCATACTCCTGCTGGCTAAGGCTGTTCTTTTGCTTTTCTCGGATCTGCTTCCGGTGTTCTTTATTGTTTCTTAATTGATCTCTGAAAGCTGCTATTTCCTGTGAAGATTGCGCTGTTAATTTTTCAAGTTCCAGGATCAGGTGCTGGTAGTTTTTGTTCAACTCAATCTCCTTAATACGGTCATTAATAGTATTAATGATCACAATCTCCTTGAGAAAAAAGCTGTTCTCAGCCAACATATCGAAGACCGGCGGAACAAATCTCGGATGATCGTTTGAATCTGCCAGTTTACCCGAGAAAGCTGATAGATAACCCACTTTCCCGTTTGTATCCTGCACCACCAACACGCCAAACATTTTGCCGATAGCCGTTCCCTCCGTATCTGTGCTCAGCCCGAAATTATGATCAAGGTGTGTTTGGGTTTCGAGGTAATGTTGCAGTTCAGCGGCTGCTATTTTTGTTAAAGGATGTGGCTCATAATAAAATGGAAAAGTAAAACGCGCTGGTAACTCATTTTCATTTATCGTCGTGTCCAAAAAATAGGAAATCCTTTGACTATTGTCTCTCAACTGTTTTGTTTCGTTTAATGCGCGAAAATATCGTATTTCTGACACGAATGGAAGAACTTAGTCTATTCAGGGGCAATCCTGCCAGAATTAATAGCAATACCTTATTCGTCACAAAGAAAAACAGTTATTAAATGCAATTAAAGGACAATAAATCCCGGGCCTGTCGTAACCTGATTAACTTCAATTTGACCGGAAACCCCAATTGAATAGGGGCAGGGCACAAATTTTGTTGTATCCTGGTAAAATTGAATTATGAAACTGCCTGTTATTGCTACGGTCGAGGGATTGTTTTCTGTACCACCTGAACGTGTATTTGAGGCATTTCTGGATACAAAGATGATTGGTCGTTTTATGTTTGGACCCGAAGTCAGGGAGGAGGAAATTGTCAGTCTTCAAAACGAACCCCGGGTTGGAGGCTCATTTTCTTATGTTGTTCGCAGACAGGGTAAAACATTCAGTCATACGGGTGAGTATATTGAAATTGACCACCCCAACCGTCTGGTCTTCACCTGGGCTGTAAAAGAAGATCCCGCAAATATCGAATCGCGTATCGATATCGAGATCTTACCCGTTATTGATGGCTGCGAACTTACATTAATGCATGAAATGCCGCATGGGCAGGAGGAATTTGTGGAGAAAAGCAAAATAGCCTGGGGCAAAATGATAGACAAGCTTACGGAAATACTTGGCTAGTTTTACCTCAATTTGATATCAAAATGAAAAGGCTTATAAAACATATGTTTTATAAGCCTTTTGAATATAATAGTCCACACCTCTCCCGATCACAGTTTTCAACTATTTATCTCCTTATGTGATATATTGTCTTTGTGAGTTTTATAATGATCTGATAATCATTCAAACATTTTATTTTGTAGAGGTTTTGATGTGGTCGCAAATTTGGCAACCACTCCTAATAAATGCATTTTTGCAATCCCTTCGCACTAACTCCTGCTGATGTATTGAATTAATCAGCTAATGCCCACCGTTGGTTATATGATCAATATGTAATATAAACTGCCTGGTTAAACAACCAGGAGCATTGCCCTATTGCCGAATACACACCCCTGGATTTTACATGAAATCCGTACATTTTTTTTGTAACCTTTAAAAATGAAAACATGGTGAAAAATCCCAGAATGTTGTTGTTTGGCAAAACAAAGCTATGTAGAATGATGTGCTGTATGCTGTTGGTATTGCTGTCGTCATTAATGACACCGGCAGAAGCTCAGTTTAAAGTAGTAGGCTACCTGCCAACCTGGGCCGGTTCGGTAAGTAATATTCAGTTCAGCAAATTAACACACGTAAACTATGCTTTTTTGATACCTACTTCCAATGGCGGGTATCAGCCAATTGAAAATGCTTCAAAACTTCAAAGTCTGGTTACCGCTGCACACGCCAATGGCGTAAAAGTGCTGGTATCAGTAGGTGGCGGAGGCGGTGGCGATGGCTTTCATGGAATAGTGGCCAGTTCAGCCAATCGGATCAACTTTGCAAATAATATGCTTGCTTTTGCAAACCAGTATAATCTGGATGGTATAGACATTGACTGGGAATACCCTTCCGATGGAACAGAGGCTAATAACTTCTTATTGATGATGCAACAGTTGTCAACTACCATGCATAACAATGGAAAGTTGTGTACCATTGCCGTTATCGGTAACTATGGTACCCATATTGTAACCGGCGTTTTTGATACGGTGGATTATCTGACCATTATGGCTTATGATGACAACGATTATGAACACTCTACCTACAACCTGGCGGTACAATGTATGAATTACTGGCGGGGAAGGGGTGTGCCGGCTGCCAAAGCCATTCTGGGGGTTCCTTTTTACGGCCGGCCTACCTGGGAAACTTATGCGCAATTACTGGCTAAAGGAGCAGATCCTTATTCCGATACTTATAATGGGGTAGGATATAATGGTATTACTACCATTAAAAACAAGACCAATCTGGCTTTTGATCAGGGTGGTGGCATTATGATGTGGGAACTTTCTGGTGATGTAAGCGGTCAGTACTCATTGGTATCAGCTATCAATGAAGTGGTAATAAACAGAGGTGGCGGTTCCGTTATTTCTGCAGCGCCCATAGGTAAAACCGTTTCATTATTGGGCGTGAATGCGCAGTATGTAACTTCAAATGGGGCCGCTGGTCCTATTTGGTGCAATGCCACTGCTGTACAAAACGGGAACAAGTTCTTAATAGTTGACGCCGGTAATGGAAAAGTAGCCTTGCGCAATCAGGGAAAATATGTTTCCAGTGAAAATGGAGTGAATGCTATGAACTGCAATCGCGACACCATTGGTGCTACTGAAAAATTTGACTGGGTGGCCAATACAAACGGGTCCATTTCTTTAAAAGGCAACAACGGATTGTATGTAAGCTCAGAGAACGGTGTAAAAGCGATGACCTGTAACCGGACAGCCATCAATACCTGGGAACAATTTACTGTTGGTGTTGTACAGGTAGCACCGGTAACCCAAACTATTTGGCTGCAGGGCAGTAACGCATTGTATGTAAGTTCGGAAAATGGGACAAAGGCAATGAATTGTAACCGTTCTACCCCCCAGGGCTGGGAACAGTTTTTAGTAGCTGATGCCGGAAATGGTAAAGTAACGCTGCAGAGCATGGGAAAATATGTGTCCTCTGAAAATGGTGCGCAGGCCATGACTTGCAATCGCGCTACCCCGCAAGGTTGGGAGCAGTTTGACTGGCTGGTAAATGCAGACAATACCATCTCGTTGCGTGGTAGCAATGGATTGTATGTAAGCTCAGAAAACGGTACAAAGGAGATGACCTGTAACCGCACCAGCATTCAGGGCTGGGAGAAGTTCAACTATGGCAACATCACCACAACAACCAGGGTTGCAACAGCCGCATTTAATATTCCTACAGATAACACGCCAGGTATAATTTACCCCAACCCGGTACAAAAAGGGTCAAAATTAACTGTTAGCGTAAAACAATACAATGCCAATGCATTGGTGCATGTAACTGTAATAGATATCTCTGGTAAAACATTGGCTCAATATAAAACCGGGAACGGTAGTATTAATATTCCAGTGAAATACAGGCCAGGAACATACTTCGTGAAAATTGAAAATGCTGGCAACAGCTATGTTCAAAAGCTGATAGTTCAATAAAGGAAAGCACCGTTAATGTGAGATGGGGTCGCTGTATAGGCGGCCCCTTTTTTGTGCAATTACTAAATAACTGCATCTCCTGCCTTTCAATTATTTAAGTAATTTAGTTTGTATGAACCTTAAAAAGATAAAACACCGGCCTTTTTTGATCTTTCTCCCCATATTAATGGCAGGCTGTTCCTCAAAAAAAGATCTGGCCATATGGAGCAATGCAACATTCGACAACAATATTTTAAAAGTACCTGTGTATGCACAACTAGACAAACAAAAGGAATTGTTCTCTATGCTAGAGAAACAGGACTCTTTGTCAAAGAGAACAAGCGACGTGGAATATTCGTCAGGACAGGCAATGAGTGCTGAATATTTAAAATTTAATAATTGCCGGGCTCACTATTATCATTCGGACACCTTATCCATAAATATTGGAATAGGAACCGGATTTGGCGGAAAAGGCTTTATTATTTTGTATAAGGACGGGAAGTTTTACACAAAACCTTATTTTTTTACTGACGTAATTACGGGAGAACCTGATCCCACCTACAAAATTGTTTATCAAAAACTGATATTGGACAAAACCGCCTATAAGACTGGGGACAGTTTGTATGGATACATAAACTTCCAATCAATTGAAACCGACAATAACAGGGTTAAAACTGAGCACTGGGGAAAAGGTTATTTTAGGACAAGAATTACTGAATTATAACGTACAATATTACACTTGATGATTTTTTGTAAATTCCGACCATGAACTATGATATAGCTATATATAATGATGATCATAAGCAACCGATAATCGACCTGATACTTAGCATCCAAACAGAAGAATTCAAAGTGGCGATAACAGCCGGCGACCAACCCGATCTGCAGGATATTCCTGCATATTACCAGCATGATGCCGGAAACTTCTGGGTAGCAGCCATTAACAACACTGTGATCGGCACCATTGCGCTTTCAGATATTGGCAACCAGCAAGGCGCCTTGCGGAAAATGTTTGTTCATAAAGATTACCGGGGCAAAGACTATGGAGTTGCACAGGCGCTTTTGAACACGCTGCTATCCTGGTCAAGGGAAAAAGGGTTGCAGGAGATCTTCCTGGGCACAACTGATAAGTTTCATGCCGCCCATCGTTTCTATGAAAAAAATGAATTTCAACGGGTGCCGGTTGACTTATTACCTGCTAATTTCTCACGGATGGCCGTTGATAGCATTTTCTACAGGCTTATTTTAAAATAAATTGTGCTGGTTCCTCAAATTCCAATACTCCTGCTGACATAGGGCTGTCACTTGCCCCTTTTATCTTTATAAGGTAAATAAAAAAAATATGACAACTCAGGAAACAGCAGCTCGTTATCACGAATTGGCCAACCAACGGAATTTTATCGAGATCCAGGATACACTTTATGATGAAAATGTCGTTTGCGAGGAGCCTGAAAAAGCCGCATCGATGGGGATGGCCATCTTTACAAATGGTCGGGAAGCCATTAAAGCGAAAGGTGTTGCACGCAGGGCCACCATTGAAACCGTTCATAGTTATAGCTGCAGCGAGCCGATAGTCGCAGGTGAATTTTTTAGCGTCGTGCTTAAACAGGAGATCACGTTCAAGGGCAAACCACGTATGGCACTCGAAGAAATAGGGATCTTTCAGGTAAAGAACGGTATGGTCATCAAAGAACAGTTCTTTTATTAAATTATATTATTTAGGGTCATTTAAGCAAACAGCCAGTACGCAATATGTATTGGCTGTTTGCTTTTGTATTGATGAGCTACTCTGTTCGTAATGACTTCACCGGGTTTGCCAGGGCTGCTTTTATTGCCCTGAAACCTATTGTTGCCAAAGCAATAATTATTGAAACAAATCCGCCAGCGGCAAATAACCACCAACTGATGTTGATGCGATACACATAATCCTGCAACCATTCGTGCATGTAATACCAGGCAATGGGTGTAGCAATCACAAAGGCTATAGCAATAAGTATGATAAATTCTTTGGAAAACATATAAATGATATTCCCTGCTGTAGCCCCAAGCACTTTACGAATGCCCACTTCTTTTATTCTTTGCACTGCCATGAACGAGGCTAACCCATACAACCCAAGACAGCTAAGAAATATGGCGATAACTGCAAAGATCTTATACAACTGGGCTAATTGATTTTCCTGGGTGTAAAACTTGTCAATTTTGTCATCTAAAAATCTGTACTCATAAGCAAAAGCAGGGAATGTTTGCTCGAATATTTTTTTGACAGATGGCAGGGTCGCCGAAATATTTTTTGTTTGAAGTTTTATCCCGGCCTGGCTGTACATAGTTACGTTTGTAGTAATGAGCAATGGCGCAAGATCATGGCGAAAAGACCTGTTATTAAAATCCTTTACCACACCAACAACAGGACATTTTATTCGATCGCCCCAGATGCTTATTTCTTTGTTCAGTATGTCTTCGGGTTTTTTAAGTCCCAGGCTTTTTACTAGCGATTCATTCACCAAAAATTCCCTTGTCATATTAGCAGGGTGCAGATTTCTTCCTGCTATCAGTTGTAATTTATAAGCCGGTACATAGTCGTTATCGGCGAATTTGGTAATAGCTTTAAAATCTGTTTCTTTTTTTGCCTGGTTAAATCTCAATGCGCTCCAGATATCATTATTAGCTTCAACAGGCGTATTTGAACTGAAGCTTACTGCCTGCACGCCGTTTACTGATAGTAACTGTTCCCTTAAGAACTCCAGCCTGCTGATGCGAAGGCTATCCACGCGGAAAGGGACGTTTATGATGGCATCTTTATCGAAGCCCAGCGGTTGATCCATAAAATAATTCATCTGCTTTACAATGATAAGCGTTCCTATAATGAGCGCCTGTGCAACGATGAATTGGAACACTACCAATCCTCTTCTTAAGGTAAGTCCCGTTGTTGTATTTGCGGTGAGTTTGGTTTTTAAAGCGTGAACAGGAGTGAAGCGTGATAAAACAATAGAAGGGTAAAAGCCTGCCAATGCGGTTACAAGAAAGGTTACGCTTAAAAGAAATAAAATAATGGCAGGATTGATGAATACGTTAAATGATAGCGATAATTCCAGAAGCTGATTTACAAAAGGCAATGCGAGATTGGCAACAACTGCTGCAATGATTACCGAGGCGATAACGATCAAAAACGTTTCAATGATAAACTGGATTTGTAATCGGGTTTTATTGCTCCCCAAAACTTTTCTTACACCCACCTCTTTGGCACGGGTAACAGCTTGTGCGGTAGAAAGGTTGATAAAGTTAACGCAGGCAATCAACAAAATGAATGCGGCGATCAGCCATAATACGTTGAGCAGTTCATGGCTGATCGTTTTGTTGCTGTAATTACCTGCTTGTGTGTCATAATGCACTTCAGATACTGGTTGTATAATATGACTGTTCTTATTGTCGGCAGATCCCATCTTTCGCGAGTACGCGCTTAATTGCCGATTGAAATTATTAACGGGAACATTCGACGGCAATAAAATATAGCAGCCAAAATCAGTTATCGTTTCATCCCAATTGGTGGAGCTTGATAAATAATCACCCGTGAACCCGGTTCCAAAGCTGACAACCAGTTTTAGCTGGAAGTCTGTATTGGCAGGTATGGTTTCAAGGATACCTGAAACTTTTAATACTTCCGTGCCGTGTTCGAAGATAAAGCCGCCTGCTTCCAGTTTTATGGTTTTACCCATTGCGGTCCTCCAGTCGCCAAAATATTTCTCTGCCATCTCTTTTGTAAGCAGTACCTGGTTCGGATCTTTTAAGGAGGCATATGAACCAGCGAGTAACGGGAAATCAAACATTTTAAAGAAGGAAGGTGCTGTAAAAAATACACCCCGCTGTTCTTTAAATACTTTTTCTGTATTTCCTGTAGTCTCGGGTATCAGTATCTGATCATTTTGACTTGCAAAAACCGGCGCTATCTGTTCTATTTGTGGAAAGGCGGTCTTCAAGCCTACAGGCAATGGAAAAGGAACGTCTTTTCCATAAGAAATGTTGGCTGCATCTGTATGATGATATTCGGTCAATACACGGTAGAGGCGATCTTTCTTTGCATGAAAACTATCGAAGCTTGTCTGAAATTGTATAATGATAAAGATCATGATACAAACGGCCATACCAACAGCCATTCCGGCGATGTTTATAATCGTGTAATTCCGGTTACGCACTAAACTTCTGAAAGCGGTTTTAAAATAATTGCGGATCATAACTACCATCTTTACCTGTTACGAATACCGGTCCTGTTAGCCGACTGTAAGGAAAACAACATGAGTATCAACAGAATAGTAAAGGATGTGGCAGTGAAAAATATGCCAGGTATTACTGTTTTGAACTTCAATCAATTATAAATGAAGGTATACCAGATTGTTCGTTTCTGATACATTGGGTCGTTTGATTTTGATACAATGCACGTAACATTTGATACCACACAAAGAGAAACCAGCATGCATAGATAGATAGTATTGTTTGCAAAGCAAAACGCCCTGACGATACTGTCAGGGCGTTTTGCTTATATACATCAATTATAAAAGCTTATGTAATTTCAGCACTTTACATGTGTTTGTCCGGATCTCTTTGGCAAGGGCGGCGTCTTTGCTCAATGATTTGCCAAATGAAGGGATCATTTCCCTGAGCTTGTTTTGCCATTCGGGGTTGTTGACATGTTCGCCGAAACATTTATGTACCAGGTCTATCATAATGGAAACTGCGGTAGATGCACCTGGGGACGCACCAAGCAGGGCAGCAATACTTCCATCGGCTGCACTTACCACTTCAGTACCAAACTCCAGGATGCCGCCTTCTTCTTCATCTTTTTTGATAACCTGTACCCGATAACCGGCTACGGCCAGTTCCCAGTCTTCTTTACGTGCATTTGGATAATATTCACGCAGTGCATCGAGCCGTGCATCGGGAGTAAGCCTTACCTGATCGATCAGGTATTTTGTCAATGGGAGATTATTCTTACCGGCAAATAGCATTGCCTTGATGTTGCTGAATTTGATAGATTTGAAAAGGTCCATCAAAGAGCCGCTCTTCAAAAATTTTGTAGTAAATCCTGCATAGGGGCCGAAAAGCAATTCCCTTTTTCCTTTGATCCATCTGGTATCCAGGTGGGGAACAGACATGGGCGGGGAGCCCACGGCTGCAGCGCCATATACTTTAGCAGCATGCTGCTTTATGATCTCTTTATTGGTGCAACGTAACCATTGGCCGCTTACGGGAAAGCCGCCAAATCCTTTTGATTCGGGTATTTTTGATTTTAGCAATAAAGGCAGTGATCCGCCGCCAGCGCCTATAAATACAAATCGTGCGCTTAAAACGTGATGGGTATTATTGTTTTCATTCAGCACCTTTACATGCCATTTATCGTTTTTCTTCTTCAGGCCGGTAACTCCATGTTTAAAAGCAATGTTCACATTTTCCATTGCGCTAAGTCCTTCCAAAAGATTCTTTGTCAGCGTACCAAAATTAACGTCAGTACCTAGGTCCATTTTTGTAGCAGCAACCGGCTCATCACTTTTTCTTCCCTCCATAACCAGCGGTACCCATTGGCCGATGACGCTGCGATCTTCCGAATATTTCATGCCTTCGAAAAGGTGACATGTTTGCAATGCTTCATATCGCTTGCGCAGATAGCTTACATTCTTATCTCCCCATACAAAGCTCATATGAGGAATAGGTTTTATGAATAGGTCGGGAAGTTTGATGATCTGGTTGTCTACCAGATAAGCCCAGAACTGTTTCGATACCTCAAAGGATTCTGCAATTTTTATTGCTTTCGAAATATCAACCGAGCCGTTTTTTTCAGGGGTGTAGTTTAATTCACAAAAGGCGGAGTGGCCGGTGCCGGCATTATTCCAGGCATCTGAGCTTTCAGCAGCTGCACTGTCAAGCCGTTCTACAATTTCAATCTTTAACGTGGGATCCAATTGTTTCAACAACATACCGAGGGTTGCGCTCATGATTCCTGCCCCTATCAGTAGTACATCAGTTTCTACGATTGCTTTACTAGCCATTACTTATAAATTATAAATAATATGCCAAGCAATCGAGGTGTTATAAACGTTTTGTGTGTGGCAATGTTGTGGCGGTAATATTCTTTTTAAAGGAATTACACCTGTTAAAGGAATTACACCTGAGTCGATGGATTCTTTTCGACCCCACATCAAATTTTTGCAAATATAAATGGCTGGTTCAAAATCAGCCGATTTTTGTTTTTGCGGTTACGCAAACGTTTGCAAAAATATCATGTACACTTTAAAAGATATATTTCTTTCTGTTTCGAACATTTTAATTTAGTCTTTCAGAATGTTTCATTATTATTGCTTGATAATCGAAATGAAACTGAACGAAAGCTTAAGTAATCGAATGGAACTGAACCGTACGAAATCGTAATCCCCTGACCTAAAAACTCATTAACGGGGTCCTGGTTCCTGTGTTTACGAATTTTTAAAAAACCTAATGAAATGACTAACTGTCAACGATTGCTCGTCGGAAGACGACTAGCTACTGCTTTGCACTGTATTGCCGTATTGCTATTAACAACGCTCTCCCTACAGGCGCAGCAACAAACCATCTCCGGAAAAATTGTATCGGCTAAAGACGGAACCCCCATGGCGGGCGTCACTATTCAGATCGCCGGAACAACACAGGGCGCTTCTACCAACGCAGATGGAAAATTTACCATACCCGCCAAACCCGGCAGTAAACTGGTAATTTCTTATATAGGTTATGTTGATAAGGAAATAACCGCAAGTGGCGGTGATGCCGGTGTCATAAAACTGGAAGAAGACGCCAAGGCCCTGAATTCGGTTGTGGTGGTAGGATATGGCACTCAAAAAAAGGTTAACCTTACCGGCTCTATCTCCACGCTTAGCATGGCCGATAAAGAAGGACAACCCATCA
Source organism: Niastella soli (assembly GCF_017742245.1). Classification (GTDB taxonomy): domain Bacteria; phylum Bacteroidota; class Bacteroidia; order Chitinophagales; family Chitinophagaceae; genus Niastella; species Niastella soli. The sequence goes on along the minus strand of NZ_JAGHKO010000017.1, from coordinate 85,609 downwards.
CCAACGTTAGTAATGCATTAAAGGGCATGCCTGGCCTGTTTGTAAATCTTGGTAACAGCCAGCCCGGGGTAGATCGTTCAACAATTCGTATCCGTGGTGTGGGTACCCTCAATGATAATGATCCACTGGTACTGGTGGATGGGATTGAATATTCAATGGATGAGCTGAACCCCAACGACATCGAAACCATCACGGTGTTAAAAGATGCATCTGCCGCTATTTATGGTTCCAGGGCTGCCAATGGCGTTATTCTGGTTACCACAAAAACGGGTAAAGGCGCATCGCGGGTGAATTACAGCTATTATAACGGGCTGCAAAAAGCCACTACATTGCCTGATGCCATTTGGGACCCTATTGTATATATGAAATTGAAAAATCAGGCGGTAAGAAATGGCGGCAAGCAAACGGTTGATTATTCAGATGCCGACATCGCAGAATATGAAGCCGGCATGGCTAATGATCCCATTACGTACCCTGCCAATAACTGGTTTGATATTGCTTTGGGCAATGGTAAAATTCAAAAGCATGACCTGAATATTTCGGGTAGCACTGATAAAGGACAATACCGCCTTTCTCTGGGTTATTTAGACCGGAATGGTATCCTGTTCGGGCCCGGTAACCATGAAAATAAATATTCGCTGGGTTTAAACACCTCTTATAATGTAAACAGCAGATTGAAAGTAGGACTGACCCTCGATGGTTATTACCGCAATTATACTGAGCCGTTGTACAATGCCATCTGGCAGTATCTTTTCCGCACGCTGCCCATTCTTACCGATCAGCTGGCAGACGGAAGATACGGCAACTCGTGGCTGCGTACCACCGGTCGTAATAACTGGGAACATCCCCGGATGCTTGCATACAATGGATTAAGCAATAAAAAAATTCAGCGTTTCCTGTCAACCGTTTTTGCCGAATACAAACTGCCTTTTGATATTAAATACAACATCAAATTTGGAGTTGATAAATACGATGGTTTGCTCGATCAGTTCACACCCCGGATGCAAACCTTTAATCCGAAAACGCTGGCCGCTACCAACTGGAATAGCCCCACTACCGCACCGCGTTCTGCTAAAACGGATTATAACGACATGGCCATCCATTTTTACAATACATTGGGCTGGCAGCACAAATTCAAGGAGGTGCATAATCTGTCTGCCATGGTGGGCGCCAGTTACGACAACTTTGGCACCGATACCTATTCCGCTACTATGACCGGTTATCTGGATGGCAGGTTGACTGCGCTTGATCCGGGTACCATCCGTAATGCTATTTCAGGACATGATACAAAAGATGTACTCGAATCCTACTTCGGCCGTGTCAATTACGATTATGATGGCAAATATCTTTTTGAAGTGTCTTTCCGCGATGATGGATCCTCCCGTTTTGCCGAAGGCCGTCGCTGGGGCTTTTATCCTGCTGCTTCTGCCGGCTGGCGTGTAGATCGCGAATCATTCTTTAAATCGAATTTAATCGATCAGTTAAAACTGCGGGTGTCGGCTGGTAAACTGGGTAACCAGGCTGTTCCGTTGTATAGTTATAAAACAACCGTTAATCTGGGACAGGATTACAGCTTTAACAATTTGCTGTCGGCAGGTGCTGCCGTTACAGGTTACTCTGATTCTACCATTAGCTGGGAATCTACTACCACCTATGATGTCGGTACGGATCTCGCCTTCTGGAATAACCGGATCAATCTTACGATCGACTGGTATAAGAAACGTACAAATGGAATTTTACGCCAGCTGATCCTGCCTGATCAGGTGGGAGATCTCAATGGCCCACAGAAGAACATAGGTACTGTGGACAATAGCGGTATTGAAGTAACCCTGGGATACCACGATCATATAGGCCAGGTAGAATATGAATTCAACGGTAACTTAGCCTATAATAAAAACAAAGTGATTGATCTGGGTGGTCAGGTATTATATAATGATGGCACCAATTTATCAACCATCACCAAAGCTGGTGAGCAAATGAATGCTTATTATCTGCTGGAAGCAGATGGTCTTTTCCAAAGCGATGCTGAAGTAGCGGCCAGTGCCTTTCAAAGCAATGCTACCAAAGCCGGTTATATAAAGTATAAAGACCAGGATAAAAACAACATTATCAACGGCGATGACCGGGTTGTTGTTAAAAATTCCTCCATCATGCCTAAATATACATTTGGCTTTGGCTTTAATGTTGGTTATAAAGGATTTTCTCTTAGTGGATTCTTCCAGGGCGTGGCTGGAATAAAAATATATCCTACCGCCAACCTTGCCTTTCCGTTCAATAATGGCGCCAATGCTACCTGGGAATGGGCTACTGATGCCTGGACACCTGATAACCCTAATGCCCGCCTGCCCATTGTTACTGAAAGCGCTGCCGGCCAGGATAATTTCCAGAACTCTACTTTCTGGTTACGGGATGGTTCTTACCTGCGGATGAAAAATATCCAACTCAGTTATGCCGTGCCTGCCAAATGGTTATCAAAAGCAAAGATCAACAAGGTAAATGTGTTTGTGAATGCAGAGAACTGGCTGACGTTTACAAAGTATAAAGACTTCGATATCGAGTCTATTGTAAACGCGTCTACACTGTATCATTATCCAATGCTGAAAACATTAAGCGGCGGGGTGAATGTTACTTTTTAATTCACCATCTGTTAAACCTCATTTACCTGAATTCAAAAAATGCTGATATGAAAAAGTTTGTTTTAATATTTACATTAACCGGATATATACTGGCTGGTTGTAACAAATCCCTGCTTGATACAAAACCAACGGACCGCTATTATGAAAGTGATTACTGGACTACTCCTGAAGCTGTTACTGCAGGGCTTACTGCCTGTTACTCTTCATTAAGGGGAGGCGGCACGTATGGCAGCACGGCAGTCCCTTTATGGGAAGAAGGGGCATCCTCCAATGTCTATTGTTACAGTAATGATCTGGGTTTTAATTCAATTGCCAAGGGGCAGCAATCGCCCACTACCGGTGGTATCATTTCAAGCCGTTGGGCCAGCTGTTATGGTGGTATCGGCCGCTGTAATACCTACCTGGTAAAATCAGAACTGGTGGATATGGGTACATTGAAGAACCGCATGAAAGGCGAAGCTTATTTTTTAAGGGCTTTATATTATAACATGTTACAGGTGCATTACGGCGATGTGCCTTTGATCCTCGATCCACCCGATCCTGCTACCCAGTCTGATATAAGCCGTACACCCCGTGCACAGGTTGTTGAACAGATCTTAAAAGACCTTGACAGCGCCGCTGCGCTTTTACCCAACAAAAATGCCACTGCCGATAAAGGAAGAGCAACAAAAGGAGCCGCATTGGGCCTGAAAGCAAGGGTATTGCTCTTTGAAGCCAGTCCTTTGTTCAATACAGGCAATGATAATAACAAATGGAAAATAGCCGCCGATGCGGCAAAGGCCGTTATGAATATGGCAACTGCCAGCGGTTATGCCTTAGATACCGATTACCGGCTAATGTTTTTACCCGCGGATGAAAACAATTCGGAAGTATTATTCGATGTACAATACATGTACCCCGACCAGGGCAATTCATTTGACCTTATTTGCCGGCAATACAATTCCAATGCTCCCTTGCTCGATCTGGTCAATGCCTATCAAATGAAGAACGGGTTGTCTATTAAGGATCCTGCTTCCGGATATGACCCAACCAAACCTTATAATAACCGCGATCCGCGTTTATATGCAACCATCGTTTATCCGGGTGATACCTATATGAATGTTAAAGTAACGGATAGCCGCTTTGCGCTTACGGGGTATGGCATGAAGAAATACAGCATTTATGATAAAGGGGTGCCTGCTGCGGGTACATCTGATTTGAAAGATGGCCAGTCAGAAACCAATTTTATCATTTTACGTTATGCAGATATTCTGCTGATGTATGCAGAAGCGCAAAATGAATTTGCCGGTCCTGACGCCACTGTATATGATAACATTAATAAAATACGTAAAAGAGCAGGTATGCCTGATATTGCTGCCATTTATACCAAAGACCAGTTACGTGATATTATCAGACAGGAACGCCGGGTTGAATTTGCAGGTGAGGCTTTGTATTATAATGATCTGAGAAGATGGAAAACCGCGGAAGTAGCGTTGAATGCAACCATTTATAATTTTAAAGGCGCAGCCATTGAAACCCGTAAATTTAATCCTGCGCGTGATTATTGGTGGCCGGTCCCGCAAACACAACGTGATCTGAATCCCAACCTGAGTCAGAATTTGAATTATTAACACTATGAAAAATAAAGTGGAGTAGGAGCTTGATAGAAGTCACATCCCCCTTAACGGTACATTTGATCAGTTGGATCAGGTGTACCGTTTTTTATTGGTGATCGCTTCTGCCTGGCAAAAGCCATTCGCCACGCTACCATTATCTGCCAGCCCGCTGATCGTACTTCATTCAGTTGTGTTTTTTCCGATCCGCCAGTGACAAGATACAATTCGTCAATGCCGCGGCCGGTTTGCCAGCGGGAATAGCAGCCTGTAAGACCTATTGAATGTATAGCCGAAACGTGATATAACACAGCTATGGGGGTGTTTATCCCGTAGCCGTTGGCCGTATGGCGAAAGCTTTCAGGATGACTGAACTCCCTGATCAGGTTCCAGTTGGCGCTGGCCCTGTATTGCACCTGACTATACCGCAGACCGGCATTCACAAATACTTTCTTTGTTAATGCCAGTGAACATAATAACTGTGCATATGGACCAGTCCATTTTGTTTTGTAGGTGCTGTTAAGGTCACTTATAGAAGCTGTATTACCAGTTAGATAGAATGTTTGATGAAACACCCCGTATCCCGCCGAAGGGGTGATGGCGAATTTACTGGTCACCGGGATTTGGTTGGCCAAACCAACCTGCCAGTAATTAGACCCGCCTTTGCCTGCCTGGAACTGTGCCGCATACACTATATTGGTCCGGTCATTGCCACCATAATCCGTATCGGATGCTTTTCCGGATAAAAAGAAGGTGCGCTCATAGTCGCCTTCCAGCTTCCAGTGGTTAAATAACTTAACCTGTACCTGCATACCGGTTACAGGTCCGCCAACCTGTTCCCATTGGAGGGCTGACAATACATTCGGCTGCTGACCATTGGCATTGCCAGCAATGGACCATTGCAAATTGTTTTGCCGGTAGCCGCTGGTTATTGAAAGCTGTAACCTGGGATGCTGGGCCATGGATACATACGAACCGGATAATAGTAACAGCGTGATTAATTTCAACATAATTTTTATGAATGAAGTTGACCTGTAAGGTTCGTCATTGAGTCTTGCACAATCAGCTTGATGCCTTGAACCTGACAGGTCAATTCGCTTCACTTAAACATGACCTGTCAGGAGTGCCTGCGCCCTCTACAAATGAAAGTTCAAAAGGCGCACCTTACAGGTCATCCGTTACTTTTTTCAATTCGACCTGTCAGGTGCAATACAACCCACTAATAAGGCAAGCTCAAATGATGCACCTTACAGGTCTTTTTTTTCTGTAATGGCATCCCGCTGAGGCGGGACGCCATTTAAAAATTCTGAAGCAGACTCTTACAGGTCATTTCTTTAATATTATTGGTTCACGCGGAATTTTTCCCAGCCATCGATAGTAGTGCGGTTGCACGTCATCGGTTGAGTACCATTTTCACTGCTCACAAAAAGACCGTTATTACCCTGGAGAGAAACAGTACCGTCGGAATTGGAGATCCAGTTAAACTGCTCCCAGCCGCCAATGCTCGTTCTGTTACAGGTAATAGGGTTAACGCCGTTCTCGCTGGATACGTATTTACCGGTGCTCTGTAATGCGACCTTGCCACCACCGGCATCTACTACCAGAAACTGTTCCCAGCCTTGTGCAGTAGTGCGGTTACACGTCATAGCCTGTGCACCATTCTCACTGCTTACATACAAATTATTGGGACCTTTGAGCGTGATGGTTTGTCCAATGGGCGGGGCAGATGAATTATTCATACTGTATACCCGCACATAGTCAACATACATGGAGGTAGGCAGGGCACCATTATTAACGGTAGAACCGGGCAGATCGCCACCAATAGCCAGGTTAAGAATAATATAGAATGGCAGGTGGAAGGCTCCGGTGTTATTGATGTTGTTGGCAATATTACCGGTCACATACAGGGTGTTGTCAACATACCACCGGATGCTGGAATTATCCCACTCTACTGCATATACGTGAAAATCTCCGGGTGTGGTAGATATGCTGCTTCCGTATTGAACATGACCACCGCTGTTCCAGTGCATAGTGCCGAGCGTACTGTTGGAGGTGTTTACATGCTCCATGATATCTATTTCACCACATTGAGGCCATCCGGCGCCGGTGTTGATATTGTTACCGAGCATCCAGAACGCAGGCCATGTACCTTGTACCATGGGTAATTTCATGCGGGCTTCAATGCGCCCGTAGGTGACCGAGAATTTTCCATATGAGTTGAGCTTGGCAGAAGTATAAGGCTGGCCGCCCATGCTCTGCTGCCGGGCTGTGATCACCAGGTTACCCCCGGTTACAGTAGCATTGGCCGCCTGATAATATTCCAGCTCGTGGTTTACGTTGGGGTTTCCATTATCTATGTTCCAGTTGGCTGTGTTCACGCTGGTGCCATTGAACTCGTCGGCCCACACAAGCTGATAGGTTACCGCCCTGGCTGAAGTGCCTTCCCTGTGGGCAGGGGAGTCGGGGGTATTCATATTCTTTTTGCAGGATAAGACACAGAAAGATAATGTGATAAAGGCGATAGCGCATACCAGGATGCGCGAAGATTGTTTTCTCATGTTGACAGGTTTAATTTATTTATTTACACCAAAAGCTTCCCATCCACTAATGGAGGTGCGATTACAGGTCATGGCCTGGGTACCATTCTCACTGCTGATATAGCGGCCGTTATTACCTTGCAATGAAATAGTACCGTCTGCATTCACGATCCAGGTAAACTGTTCCCAGCCGCCGATAGTTGTTCTGTTGCAGGTAATAGGGTTGGCGCCGTTTTCACTGGAAACATATTTGCCCATGCTTTGCAGCGCAATTTTTCCACCACCGGCATCCACTACCAGGAACTGTTCCCAGCCCTGAGCGGTAGGCCGGTTGCAGTTCATGGCTTGTGTACCATTTTCACTGCTTACATACTGGGCGTTAAACCCTTTCAAGGTGATGGTTTGTCCAATGGGTGCACCACCACCGCCGCCGCCGTTGTCCTGAGTGCCCGTCCATTTAAACGAAGCCACTGCACCTGCTGCCAGCGTATAGGTAAATGATTCAACACCCCATTTTACTTTGAAGGTTTGGCTGGACCCCGAGGTATTAAGTGCAAGAAGTACTTTGGAACCATCGGGATTTTTGAAGGCTACGTTTTGTATACCACCCGAAAAAGTGTTGGATGAAATGCGAACAGCGCCTGGTTTTACGAATTGTGATGCATGTGCAATAATGTAATAGGCGGTGTTGCGGGTAAAGGAATTGCCGGAGATGGTAACGGCGCCCATACAGTTTGAACAGCCACCGGGCGTATGCGGATTATAATTGGGATCTGAAGCCAGGTTCCATTCCAATGCCACTCTGCTCCAGTTCCTTGTAGAGCCAATAACCACATTGTTCACATGCCATTGAAGATCGCCGCCAAAATTGCCGGGGCCGCCGATATACTGTTCTGTAAAATAGATATTCTTGGCAGGGTAAGCATTATGCACAGTGGTAAGTGCACTGATATCGCCGCCGTATAGGTGAAAAGCAGACCCATCGATATATTGATTAGCGCTGGCATCACCCAGTACCGCCGTAGGATAACCCGGCTGATCGCAGTTGTGATCATATATGATGATCCGGGTGTTAAGGCCATTGTTACGCAGCTGGGGGCCCAGGTTATTCTTGATAAAGTTGGCCTGCTCGCCGGCCTGCATGGTCATAGATGGGTTATTGTACGGATTGAGTGGCTCGTTTTGCGGACATACCGCATAAATAGGGATACCCTGTGCCTGCATGGCCTGAATGTATTTTACAAAATACCTTGCATAGGCATCATAATAGGCTGTGTTCAGTTTACCGCCTGTAAAACCATTGTTGCCAGTAGTGCTCACCTTCATCCATACGGGGGCTGTCCACGGGGTGGCCAGTATCTTGATGGAGGGATTGATGGCAACGATCTTTTTCAAAACAGGCACCAGGTCCTGCATTTCGGGGGCAATGCTGAAACTGTTCAGGTTTACGTCAGTTTGGCCAGCCGGCACGTCATCATAAGTAAAATCATACGAGCTAAGGTCCGAGGCGCCCATGGTGATCCGTACAAAGCTTGAACCTACCTGTGAGAGACTGAATACCTCATTCAGGAATGCTGTTTGATTGGCTCCCAAGCCATTAATGAGGGAGGCACTCCCACCGGTGAGAGTGAAGCCAAAACCATCGATGGGTTGGTAGGTGACTGTTTCATCAACATTTATAGTAGTTGCGTTGGTGCCTGCATCGGCAGCAAAGTTGATGGCTGTTTGCTGTTGTAGCAGTTTGGATTTGTCACTGGTTGTAACCCATATATTCACCGTTTCATTGGCAGCCCTGGCCGTTGTACCGGATGTTGGTCCCACATTGGGTAAAACATCTCTTTTACAGGCAAAAGGGATAATGATTGCGCATAGTAAGGTAAAGACCTGTAACAGCCATGGTCGTTTGAAGTAAAAGAACATGCTAAATTGGTTTTAATTAGTTTGGAAAATGATAGGTGCGCTAAAAGGGGTAAGTGCAGGCGGGGAGTGAGAGGTGCCTTCAATGGGTTGACATAATAAAGTACTTCCTCCCCGGGAGGGGGCAGTAGGCAGCAATCGTTCCATATGGTAGTTAATTTTAGTGGATGCTTTGAAATTGCCAATAAATAAAATAGATACCAAAATAGAGGGCACATCAAAAACACTACAAGGCGGGAAAATTAAAAAAAAGTTACCCCCTCAACACTACTACAGGCGTAAAAGCCTATATATAACGTTAAAGGGGTAACCCATTGACTGTAAGCAATTTTTATTTGCTCCAGAAATTCCTAAATACTGTTATTTCGTTTCTTTCCGGCTAAGGCAGCAGATCCGTAGGAAATAAGAAATTGTAAGGTAAAAAGCGAATAGAGTGTGGTTTGCGATTTGGAAGTCGAAGTAACCCTATTCATACGACACTTACAATATTTTAAATTCAGTTTATAAATAATAACAGGGCAAAAGGCAAACGAGTGGGCGGGGCTGCGCATGCCGGAGTCGAACGGGATGGAGCGAAGTAACCCGTTTTAACGGCACCTGTTGTATTACGGCGATAAAAAATTGTAAGGTAAAAAGCGGATAAAGTACGGTTGATGCTCTACCAGCTGAGCTACCATATCGTTTTGCGATATGGGCGGGAATCGAACCCGCGACACTCACGATTAATAGTCGAAGTAACCCTATTCTACGACACTTACAATTTTTTATTGCTATAATGCTATCTTTTCAATTACATCTATTGCATTGGTCCCATTTTCAATGGCTGCCATCACTTCAAATACTTTATCACTCCAGCCTGCAATCAAATGAACACCATTTTGCTCCACTTTTAGTGGTACATGTTGATGACCTGCCAGGTCAAAGACATACAATTTGGCGTTGGGTGCTATTTTTTTATAAGCATTCCATTGATAGCTAATGGTGTTTTCTGCCGACTGGTTATTGGTATTGCTGTCCCACATTTGCGTATCGGTAAACAACATGATCTTATCTGCAAGATATCTTTTAGTTATAAGGTCTTTTATAACAAGATATCCATTTGTTGAATAACCCACTTCCCCTTCTCTTTGATAGAATGCATCTACATTGGCCAGTATGCCTGTAGAAGGCAATGGCACCATTTTCCAGGTATCGCCAAACATTCCGGTCAACACATTATCGCATTTGGCCTGCAACAGCATACCAAGCAATAATCCAATATCATACATATTGACTTTGCTTTTTGGAGAAACCGGTTGTTGCATAGATCCGGATACGTCGCAGGCAATAACCACTTTTGTACCCAGGTCAAAACCTTTCATGTTTTGAACACTCGCTATCAATGCATTTTCCAACGCCTTCATGATATAAGAGGTGTAACCTGAGTTTACAGCCTTCAGCTCTTTGTAGGCTGCCAGAAACCGGAAAGGCAATTGTTTTGAATTACGCACCGCTGTTGGGTTGGTTAAGTGATCATACACCATTTGCATATGATCTTTACTTACGTCACTCTCCAGGATGTTTCTCAGGTTTCTAAGCAAGGCCATATAACCCAGCTTCCTGCTGCTGATCAGTTCTTCCCATTTGGCTTTTACTGCATGTTGCTTTGCCATTACTGATTCAAATGGTTGTTGACCCAGTGCCGATAACTCGGTTTCCCAGGTATAAGGAACAGCCAGTTCATTGTTTACAATTTTATTGAAAAGCAATTGCTGCGCTTCGTCCTTTGCTTTTGGGTGAACAAGGAATAGGGCATCACGTAATTTGACAGCCGTGTTACGGTTATATTTTGCAAACTGATATTCATCAAAGTTGTTGAAGGAGGCCGCCAAACCCTTTTGCAATTGTTTGGAGATCCTGTTCAGCTTTTTAATACCTGTTCTTTCATTGGCTATTTGATAATAGGCCAATAACTCTGTTATCTCATCAGGTCTTTTCACCACCATTTCAACGGTTTTTCTAACCAGGTCGTTTCCTTTATGAATTTTAGCCAGTTCTGTGGCTAGTACAACAGGGGCGGTACGCAAATTCATTTCCGTTCTTGCATATACAGCCAGTTTTGCAATGAATGGTGTCTTTACCCTGGTCATCAGATCTTTTATCCTTGCTAACCGGTCATCTGCTTTTTCATAAAAGGTATCGTTCAGCATGGTGGTTGCAATGGCTGAGTACAATTCCATCTCAGGAGTTAAAGTATAAGCTTTTGCACCTGCGTGGTTAAGGGCTGTTTTCTCTTTTGATCTGAAATTGAATCTCATAAAATTTGTTTTATCGTGTTGACATTGCAAATATGCACACGCTGCCGCGCAGCCGACTTGCGTAGCAAAATAAATTTTACAAATAATCTTAAAGAGGCTTGAATTTCAGCTTTTTAAAGCAAGAATAAACTTTTTAATAAAGAACGGGAAATTGAAATGCGCAGTTCTATTGCGTAGCTGTTTACTCAACAAGAGTCCAGCGGCGTAAAATGCCAGTCCCAGCCTTGTTAAATAGAACGGGAAAATGTAAAACGACTGCTACAACTATTTGAATGAACATCGATTATTCCATGTTGTTTAGTTAAAGCTTGTTTTAAAGGATCCCCTCCTGGGAGGGGTAGGGGTGGGCCCCCTGTGTTTCATTCCAGGTTAATATTTATCCATTATTGTATAAAAAGAGAGCTGGTTTTAGCGGGAACAGGAAAAACTCCGGATTTACAGGTTTGTAAAATTAGTTGCCATTGTCAACCTATTTTCCTTACTTTGTGTAAAACGAATACTTAATTATAACCCAGGAGGAAATTATGAGAACCATTGCACTGGATGAGATCTCTATAAGAACAACCCTGCTTCCCGGTGATCTCGGGTATGTTGCCTATCTGCATGGAGATCTGTATACAAAAGAGAACGGGTATGGCCTTAGTTTTGAATCGTATGTGCTTAGCGGCCTGGGCGAGTTTGGCCATGAGTATGATGCTGAAAAAGACCGCATCTGGATGTGTGAACACGAGGGCCGGAGGGTGGGTTTCCTATTGGCACAGCACCGTCCAAACGCTTTGCAACTGCGCTACTTTATCTTCCTGCCTGAATACAGAGGCATCGGGCTGGGAAAAAAGTTGATGACGGAATTTATTACATTCATGCAACAATGCGGGGTTAAAGATGCTTATCTGTGGACCACCGACGAACAGGATGCCGCCATCAGCTTATACCTCCGTCACGGATTCAAGCTTACTGAAGAAAAGCCTTCCACTTCCTTTGGTAAAAAGCTTACTGAGCGGCGTTATGACCTGCACCTGGTTTAAGGCAGAGAAACCATTTCCATTAATTTGTTGTCAACGTCAACAAGTATATGAAAGATAAAACCAAGCTCATACAGGACATAAGAGAATTTAACCGGTTCTATACCCGGTTGATCGGTTTGCTCGATGGCCATTTGCTGAATAGCAATTATTCGCTGGCGGAAGTACGTATAATGTACGAGATTTACACCGCCAAACAAATAAGTGCCTCTCAGATCGTTGCTACCTTACATATGGATAAAGGTTATGTAAGCCGTATTTTGAAGAAGTTTGAAAAGGATGAATTGATCAATAAAGAGAACTTCTCTACCGATGCCCGGGTATCGGTGCTGGCACTGTCAGAAAAGGGCCTTAAAGTTTTTCAAACCTTAAACCGGGCGTCAAACGATCAGGTAGATGAACTCATCTCTCCGCTGGCCATCAGTAAACAAAAAGAACTGGTGATGCATATGCAGGAAATTATGCAGATCCTGAATGGGCAGCAGTAAGTCTTGCTGACAGCGGTTCTTTTAATAATGTGAAAAACACATTTGTAAAACACTGGGTTGCAATAAAATATTCTAATCCCCTCTGGTAATAGGTACAAAATCCATTACTTTGTTACCTTTTATTACATTTGACTTACTGAAAGCGATTCCTTGTTAACCTCGGGACCCATACTACCAGATGAAGAACGCGCCTTGCTGGTGCAATTACAGACCGGCAGTGGGGCGGCATTTACGCTTTTATACCAGGCGTATGCAGAACGGTTGTATTATAATATCCTGGCGCTTGTAAAGGATGAGTTAACGGCTGAAGAGTTGGTGCAGGATATCTTTTCCCGCATCTGGCAAAAACGAGAAACTATCCAGATAGATACCAGCTTTGGCGCATATTTGTTTGCGGCCAGCAGGAACCGGGTGTATGACTTTTTCCGCAAACTCGACCGCGATCATCACCTCTATGCGACCATCAAGGCTGCTGCTTCCTATGAATACAGTTATATTGAAGAGGCCTTGCTGAATCGAGAAAATGCCGACATTCTGCAAAAAGCCATCAGATCATTACCTCAGCAACGCCGCCGGGCCTTTGAATTATGCAAGATCGAAGGCTGCTCTTACAAAGAGGCCAGTGAAATAATGGGTATCTCCCTTTCTACCCTGAAAGATCATATGGCAAATGCCCGGGAAGCCATCCGCACTTACGTTTCCAAACATTATGAAATAACAACCATCAGCGTAGCCCTTTTTTATCTTTGGGACCGCAAATAACAGCTGACTGATCCACCTTTGGCGGATGCATCATTTGAGCTTGCATTAGTAGTGGCTAAGTTGCAGCCCGATAAATCGGGAAAGGTCTATATTATTAAAAGCAAATGACCTGTCAGGTTCGATTGATCTTCTTAATTGTTCAAGACCCTATGACGAACCTTACAGGTCGGGCCCAATAATATTTTTAAAGACCGACCGATACTTTTTCTCCGCCGCGCGTCTTTATTAAAATTACATATTGGACAACTCCCTGTTATTTGCCAACCTGTTCCAAAAATACCTGGACAATACCTGTTCCGGGGAAGAGGTTGATCAGTTGATGGTCTTATTAAAAGATGAGGCCTATAAGCAGCAGGCAGATGAATTGATAGAACGGCAGCTGGCTACCCAACAGGATGCCGTTCGTCCCGTTGATGAACTGCTCAGAGAGCGGCTGTCGCTGCGGTTACAGTCGATCCTGGAAACGGAAGCGCCGGCTGAAAAACCAACTCATTACATCCGGCGCAACCGCTGGTGGCTGGTTGCGGCAGCTATTATACTACTGCTTGGTACAGGCGCTTATATCTGGTTAAGCAGTCCGGCAATTCAGCCAAAACCGCCTGTAGTACAGGTACAACCTGAAAGCCCGCTACAAAACGATGTACAACCTGGTGGTAACAAAGCTATGCTTACATTGGATAATGGCGCTACCATAATTCTCGACAGCGCCCAATCCGGCGCGCTGGCCCAACAAGGCAATACACAGGTGGTAAAGCTGAACGACGGACAATTATTATATAATCAGACTGCCAAAAGCAGCGGGAACCCACTCACCACTCACCACTCACCACTGACCTATAACGTGCTCAGCACTCCGCGGGGCGGACAATACCAACTGGCCCTGCCCGATGGAAGTTTGGTATGGTTGAATGCCTCCTCATCCATTCGTTTTCCCACCGCCTTTACCGGTAACGAACGGACCGTAGAGATTACCGGTGAAGTTTACTTTGAAGTAATGCCCCTTCGACTCCGCTCAGGGCAAAAGATGCCATTTACTGTTTATTTCTCCTCTTCGCCAGCTGGCGGAGGAGGCCGGCTGGGGTCGGTAGAAGTAATGGGCACTCATTTTAATATAAATGCTTATAATGATGAAGCGTCCATCAAAACTACATTACTGGAGGGATCAGTAAAGATAAAAAAAGATGCTGCGTCAGCTATACTAAAACCCGGCGAACAGGCATCCGTATCTCATTCATTCCAATCATCCCAGGTCATCCCGGTTCAGACAGCTGATGTAGAAGAAGTAATGGCCTGGAAAAACGGTGCTTTCCAGTTTAATGGGGCCACTATACAAACCGTGATGCGACAGATCACTCGTTGGTATGATGTGGAAGTGGAATACAAAGGGAACATTACCCTGCATTTTGCCGGCGCTATATCGCGTAATGTAAATATTTCGCAGGTGCTTCAAATGCTTGAAAAAGCAGGTGGCATAAAAACATCCATAACAGGAAAAAAAGTAACGGTAATGCCCTGAAACGTCAGGGCGCATATAAGAAAGTGTTGACCCAAAAGAAAACCGGATTCCGGTGGAGCGGAACCCGGTGAATAGCCTGGGCCAACCAATTACAATTCATAGCAGAACTGCCATTTTCCCCCGCGGCTCAGCCGGGGGGAAAGTGTAAAACATTGTTTAACCCAAAACTGAAACAAAGCTATGCTTTTTAGGGATCTATTTAAACCGATGCCAATGGGCAGCGGGCACCTAACCAAAACGTTGCGGCTCATGAAACTAACCGCCATTCTATTAATTGCCGGTTTTATGCAGGTAAGTGCAAACGGCATTTCCCAAACCGTTACGCTTGTCAAAAAACAGGCGCCACTGGTTACTGTTTTCAGGGAAATTCAAAAACAAACAGGGTACCGGTTCTTTTACACGCTCGAACTGCTGGAGAACACCAGCAAGGTAGATGTGGATGTAAAGAACGTACCGTTGAAAGATGTACTTGACAAGTGTTTGGAAAACCAACCGCTGGTATACAGTATTGTCGAAAAGCATGTGATCATTGAGATGAAAGCGACAAAACCGCCTGCTGTTGACCGGTATGCAAAAACGATCAGGGGAACTGTTAAAGATGCCGATGGGAACCCGGTTGTGGGCGCCAACATCATGGTGAAAAATACTACGAGGGGCACCAGCACCAACGCTATGGGGCAGTTCTCGCTGCCTGTAGAAGACAACGATGTGTTGGTGATCTCTGCCATTAATTATGTAACCGTTGAAATACCTGTAGGCAAGGAAGAAACTGTCAGCATCACCATGGAGTTGTCGAAGAAGAATTTGAATGAAGTAGTGGTGATAGGGTATGGTACGCAAAAGGTTGGCAACCTTACCGGGGCAGTCTCCAATGTAAACTCAAAACAACTGGAAAGCCGGCCGCTGGTGAATCTAGCGCAGGGCCTGCAAGGTACTGTTCCGGGGCTGAATGTGAATTTGGGTAATGGGGCGCCGGGGCAGGGTGCTACCTTCAACCTGCGGGGAACAGGCTCCTTCGCCGATGGCAATACAGCGCCGTTGGTGTTGGTAGATGGAGTAGTGATGGACCCCAATCTCATCAGTCCCGATGATGTGGCCGATGTAACGGTACTGAAAGATGCTGCTTCAGCTGCCATTTATGGAGGCCGGGCCGCATTTGGCGTTATACTCATCACTACAAAAAAAGGAAAGCCTAATGCGGGCATGAAAATAAGTTACTCGGGCAACTATACTATCTCGCATCCTACCCGGATGCCCGACTACCTCAATGGTCCCGAATACATCGACATGTTCAGGGCCGCACAAAGAAATTCATCGGGTGGTACTTACCAGAACTTTACCGATCAGGATTCTATCATGGCATTGGCTTATTATAAAGATCCGGCCAATAATCCTACTGTCTATGTTGATCCGGCCAATCCGAATTTGTATCGTTATGTGGGCAATACCAACTGGATAAAAGAATTGTATCCCGGCTGGCAGCCCATGACGAACCACAACCTGTCGGTTTCAGGTGGTGAAGGAAAAACAACCTATATGGCCAGCCTGGGTTATTATAACCAGAAAGGATTGTTAAAGGAAGCGAACCAGGAATATAACCGCTATAACGCCACGCTGAAAGTAAATACCAAAGCTACCAGCTGGCTGGAGCTGAATTTTAAAACAACGCTCAATCATACTGATCTCAATACACCGAACGGCACCAAATTCAATGATACCAATTCGCTGTACAGCGCATTTATTCCAACCGATCTTAAACCCATTATGCCGGTATACCACCCTGATGGCCATTTTTCAGGACAGGGAAGTTTCACCAATCAGTTTGCATTGATGGAATTGAACGGCCGGCAAAAGTATGCGGTCAATGACCTTTGGTTGTCTGGTGGTGTAGTAATAAAACCGGTGAACCATGTACGAATTGTGGCCGACTATACCTGGAATACTTATAACTATAATAGAACGCAGCATTACAAAGCATTTAATGAATACGGCGCCAATGGCGTATTACTGGGTACTTATCCCTGGACAACTCCAAGCCGCTTGTATCAGACCAACAGCAATAACACCTATTATGCGTTGAATGGGTATATTGAATATGAAAACACCTTTGCACAGAAACATTATGTAAAGGCAATGGCAGGTTATAACGAGGAGTTGAAACAGAACAGGGACTTTTCTGTAACTGCCAAAAACCTGATCGATCCAACGATGCCCAGTCTGGTACCCAATTATGATCCGGCACCTGTAGTAGGCGCCTTACAGAATGAATGGGCGGTTAGCGGATCGTTCTTCCGGGTGAATTATATTTTCGATAATAAATACCTGTTAGAGGTGAATGGCCGCTACGACGGTACTTCCCGCTTCCCTCGCGGCAACCGTTACATTTTTGCACCATCTGTATCGGGCGGCTGGCGGATCTCGGAAGAAAAATTCTTCGCCCCGCTCACAAAATATGTTGACCAGTTAAAGGTGAGAGCGTCCTATGGTACACTGGGCAACCAGGCTACCAAAAGCCCTTATCCTTATATAGCAACTATGCCGGTTGGTCAAACAGGTTATGTATTCGATAATAATCTTACCAGCCCGTATGTTGGTGCGCCCAACCTGGTGAATGCCAATTTTACCTGGGAAAAAGTAACTACGTTCAACCTGGGCGCTGATGCATCGGTCCTTGACAGCAGGCTCAATATCAGTTTTGACCGCTATACCCGCACTACCCGCGACATGCTGGTAGGGTCCTTTCCTTTACCTGCTATCTTAGGTACTGACCCGCCATCGCGCAATGCCGCTGAATTGAGAACAAAAGGCTGGGAATTGAACCTGGCATGGAAAGACAAAGCCCTGCACGACCTGCATTATAGTGTAACCTTCAACCTGTCTGATTATTCTTCCACCGTTACCAGGTACGATCTCAATCCAACCGGGCTTACCAGTAATTATTACGAGGGGTACAAGTTTGGTGATGTCTGGGGCTATACAACCGATGGCTTTTTTCAATCGCAGGAAGAAGTGCAGAAATCCCCGTCACAAAACGGACTTGGGTACAGCCGTTGGGTGGCAGGTGATATTAAATACCACGACATGAATGGCGATGGTAAAATTGATGTGGGTGATAATACGTTGAAAAATCCCGGCGACCAGCGTGTTATCGGGAACACTACAGCCCGTTACCGTTTTGGTTTGAACCTGTCGGCTGAATACAAAGGGTTTGATGCCACGCTGTTCTTTCAAGGGGTGCTTAAAAGAGATTACTGGTTAGGCGGCACCTATTTCTGGGCCTTTGCCGATGATGAATGGGGCGTTCCTGTGAAATCTCAACTGGATAGCTGGACACCACAGAACCCGAATGCCTATTATCCTTTAACACAATTTGGCGCCTGGTGGGACCATCAAAACCAAACAAAGTATAAGCAAAATGCAGCCTATACCCGGCTGAAGCAGGCTACTATCGGTTATTCATTGCCGTCGACTATGTTGAAAAAATATAAGATCGACCGCATAAGAGTGTATGTTACCGGACAAAATCTTTTTGAGATCACCAAACTGCATGAAGGCTTTGATCCGGAATTGCTGAGCGCCATTGCCTACCCATTAAGCCGGGCAGTTACATTCGGTCTGCAATTGGGACTGTAATTTCTTAATACCAAACATCACCCGATCATGAAAAAGATCATTTCAATAGCATTTCTTTCAATAATAGCCTTCGGCGCCTGTAAGAAAGAAGATTTTCTTGACAGGTTTCCGCAGGATGCCATAAGCGAGCCTACTTATTTTAAAAATGAGAACGATCTGAAGCTGTTCATAAACAAGTTTTATGACACGTTACCGGTGCAAAGCCCATCGTTCCAAAGTATCTACAACGATTTTAATTCCGATAATTTCGCTCCTGCGGCCATTGACCAGTTCCTGGCAAATCAGTTGACCGTACCACCAAGTGGCGGCGGCTGGTCAAATTCAACCTGGTCAAATATCCGTAGTGTTAATTACTTTTTGCAACGCTATAACAAGGCGGAGGCAGATGCTACAACAAAAGGGTATTATGCTGGCGAAGCCCATTTTTTCAGGGCGTTCTTTTACTGGCAAAAAGTACAACGGTTTGGCGCCGTTCCCTGGTTGTCAACAGACCTAACAGATACTTCACTGACGCAGTTGTACGGTCCTCGCCAGCCGCATACTGTAGTAATGGATTCTGTGCTGGCCGATCTGAACTTTGCAGTGGCCAATGCGGCCGAAGCCACCAATACGCAGTTTGCCGGTCGTATTACTAAAGACGTAGCCCAGGCTTTGAAATCGCGCATCTGTTTATGGGAAGGTACTTATCGTAAATACTGGGGACTGACCGGCGATCAAACCTGGTTACGCGAATGTGTTACCGCCTCAGAAGCATTAATAAACAGCGGCCGCTACGCTATTTACAAAACAGGCAATCCTTCAACAGACTATTACAATCTATTTATTCAGGAAGAATTAAAAGGCAATAAAGAAGCTATCCTGGCCAGAAGATATGTAAAGGATGTGAACATGCAAACTACCACCCGTGATATCTCCAACGTATGGCCTGCGTTGAGCAAGAATTTCGTTCGTTCATTTTTGTGTTCAGATGGATTGCCAACTTCACTAAGTACATTGTATAAAGGCGATGATTCGTTAGACCAGGAAAAACTCAACCGCGACCCCCGGTTCACCCAGATCATTGCTACACGCGGTTTTTCATTTAAGAATAATGTAGATGGTTCTAAAGACCTGATGACACTCCCCCGCATTCCATCCATAGTTACAGGGTATGGCGCCATAAAAGCGTATAGCCCTGATCCTGTACAGTGGAACATCAACCAGTCAACCCTTGATCTGTTTATTTTCCGCTATGCAGAAACATTGCTCAACTATGCCGAAGCAAAAGCAGAATTGGGTGAAGCCGATCAAACCGTGATCAACAATTCCATTAATAAGATCCGCGACCGCGTAGGCATGATACCCATGGTGATCGCTTCATTAGTAAAGGATCCCAAATCAGATTTTCCCGGACTGCCGGTATTGATAGATGAGATAAGAAGAGAGAGAAGGATTGAACTGGTAGGGGAAGGGTTCCGCTACGATGACCTGGTACGCTGGAAAGCAGGTAAACTGATCGAGAATCCCGAAACCATTCTGGGGATGAAGCTGGTACCTGCCATCCGCGCGCAATATCCTGCCGCCCAGATCAGCAGCATACAGGTTGATGCCAATAATTACATCCGGGTATATACGAATATTTCAGCAAGGAGCTGGAACGATAAGTTATACCTGCATCCGTTACCAATTGACCAGTTGACGCTGAACCCGGCGCTGGCGCCGCAAAACCCTGGCTGGTAATAACAGGTTTCAACACTAAACTGTAATGCTTATTAAAAAAGAGAACAATGAAAAAACTAATTATAAATTCTTTAAGCTGCTGTCTTATTCTGGCAACAGGCAGTTGCAAAAAAGATAAAACCTTTTCAGAAGAAAGCGGGGATGTTAAGATCTATATGTCGCAGGCGGTAAGCAACAATGCTGATAACAATGGCTACACCACCATTTCAGTGGTACAACGGGCAACAGGGCAGGTCGATAGCCTGTTCTTGTTTGAGGTAAATGCCTACTTTGGCGGCTCAGGCTACCCGCATGCACCCGGTGATGTACAGGTAAGCTTTCAATTGGATTATAGCAAATGGGACTCCATAAATGCCGACAGACAAAAGGCCGGTCTTCCGCTGTTTGAAAAGATCCCCGACAGTGTATTTTCATTCCCCAACACTACAGCAGTAATTAAAAGCGGCAACAACATCAGTGAGAATATTGTATTTAAGATAAGCTCAAAAAAGATCCAGAAAGATCACAACTACATGATCCCACTGGGTATTGCAAGCGTTAATAACGGGTATCAGATCAATACACAAAAAGGCACTGCCTACTTTTTAGTAAAAGCAGAGGACCCTTCGTTGGATCGTAAAAACTGGACCATTAACGAATTCGACTCACAGGAAGCCTCAGGAGAAGGCCCCAACAACGGCCGCGCGGTATTTGTGCTGGATGGCAATACCAGTACTTTCTGGACGAGCCAATGGGATGGGGTTGAACCGCCATTGCCACACCACGTGTCAATAGATATGCATGCAACAATAACGCTGAATGGGGTAATAATAACCCGCAGACAAAATGTGACCAATGGGTCACCCAAAGCATTTACTGTAGATGTGAGCACCGATGGTACTAACTGGAAGACAGCCGGCACATATGAACTGGCATCTGTAAATGCGAAACAGTTCTTTGTGTTTGTCACGCCCATGTCCGCAAGGTATTTCAGAATTACAGTTACAACTGTATGGGGCGTAGCCAACTCCACCTTCTTATCTGAGATAGGCGCTTTTTAAACTGTTCTCTCTAATACATTAACCCCGACCGCAGCGTCGGGGTTTTTTATTTTATTCAATCACATTCAATTGACCAAGTACTGTTTTGTATAACTTCCTGGAAATAGGAATAGCGGTTTTGCCCACTTTTACGGTGTCTTTTTCCACATTAACGATGTGAAGAATGGAAACTGCCCATCCACGATGTGTTTTAATAAAAAGTTCGGGTGGCAGTTTTTTTAAAGCGTTTAATAGGGTTGACCGTACCATAAAGAGTTTATAATTTCTTAGCACAACTTCCGTATAGTTTCCCATTGCTCTTAAAAACAGTACGTCTTCAGGATTAACAGGTAACAGTTGTTTTGATTTCCATACAAAAAAGGGTATCATCATAACGTATAAGCTTTATAGTTAACGGTAGTACAATTTAATAAAAAAAATAGGTAACAAAAAAATATTGCATTATTACTCAATTCCTCCTCAATGGTACCTTATTGGTACCTCTTTGCCTCCTCTTTGGGTCCTCGGAATTCGAGGTCTTTCGTGGAGAAATCGAGGATGAGCCGGGGAGAAGGCGGGGAGAAGGTGTCATTCATCACAGAACTGTTACCATTCACCCCAGGGTAGTTGTAGTTCCGTCCCAAAAAATGGAGCGTTCCCGAGGAAAAATTACCAACCGTCACAAAAGGTATGCATTTCGTCACATCATGAAGGCAACTCTGGCACATTTCCGTAAAATGGGAAAGCGAGCTGTTTTAGTTTTGTGTCATCAGTCGCCGCAATGGAGTTTCGCTCAGGGCTAGCAGATAGAGCGAGTCTGTGAATCCTCTCCGGCAGCGACTGCAGTCATAACATTTTTCATCTTTAAACATTTATTAAAATGGCACATTCTAATAACAGCCTGGTAACAGGCAAACTAAGAGGTTCACTCGGTAAAGAACTCGTATTTCGTGAGTGGGCGGGGAAAACAGTAGTAGCCAAGGCGCCTAAAAAGCGGAAGGGGGAACCAACCGCCAAACAAGTTGAAATTCAGGAAAAATTCCTGATCGCTTCACGATATGCAAAGGCAATTGTAGAAAGTGCAGATAAAAGCATGGCGGAAGCCTATGCTGCTGTACTAAAACCCCGGCAAAATGTGTATAGCAGGGCGCTGGAAGATTTTATGTCTCCACCCATTGTAAAAAGCATCGATACACGTGATTATAAAGGCACTGCAGGCAACAAGATCGTTGTTCGTGCCATTGATGATTTCCGTGTTGTAGATGTACAGGTGGAAATATATGCCGCCAATGGCACGCTCCTGGAAACTGGCAAGGCAATTCAGGCCATCTATGGTCTTGATTGGACCTACACGGCCACGCAGGCTAATACCCCGCTGGCTGGTACTAAAATCAAAGCCATTGCTACCGATGTTCCGGGAAATGACGGAATATTGGACGTATCTTTGTAGTGCTTACCGGGTCCCGACGGGTAGGCCGTCGGGACCCTTTTTGTTTCATTACAATCAAATGATATGAGCAAGTTATCGAAGCGGCATTTTTGGGAATGGTTCAAGCGAAACAACAAAGAATATCTCGACCTGAATAATAAAACAAAAAAAGAAGCTACTTACTGGTTAAATGAATTGAATGCGCACTTACGCGCCTATTACAAGTTCTTTGAATACAGAATAAGTTTGCCTGATAAAGGGATTCCAAATTTGACTATTACTGTAAGCGGCAAGGCCATGCATTTTAAAAAGGTTGATCTATTTGTGGCCACTGCACCGGAAATAGCTGGCTGGCAAATAAGTGCACTCGAAGATCCTATGCCCATTGAATTCCTATTGGAAAAGCATATGGAAAGTACCGGTATTCATCCGGCTGAATTTAGTTTTTCTTTTGCCAGCGAAGATCCTGAAGATACCAATGTTATAATCTATCATCCTTTATGCACCCCTCAAAATGAAGGACCTTATTTACAACTGGCATATGCAGCCGTATACAATCTTGTAGGGGAGCGTGCTTTTGGGTTGGATATCGGGCAACTGGAAATGTCTAATTTATCCACCGCCGACCCCGATGATGTGTATCCACTGGAAGAATTATTAATTCATATTTCTTTACGTAAACCTGCTATGGTGGTAGGTCCTAATGGTACATTGGAAGGTCTGATTTGAAATAACTGAAAAACCCCTTTCTCGGCTTAACCGAGACCGGGGTTTCAATTTATTCTTTTAGCTATTTTCTATCCCTGTCTGATACACGAAAAAACTGGCTGTCACTGCTGCTGTTCTGTGCTCGGTCACATTGCCCACCGTTTTTTGATAGTGCAAAGTTCCGGAAAGAGTGCCTGCTACCAGTTCTCCCATGTTTCCTTTTGTATAGTAATATTCGATACTGCAGTAATGTTCCCTTTACCGGTATTGATGCTGGCACTTACTGCTACCAGGTTATTGGCTGGAATATCAGCCGGTGTTTTCCGGTTTTACCCCCCGTTTTTTGGTGTTTGCCGGAATTATTTTACCGCCCCTTTACTTCGTTCTTATTTTACGGTAACAAAAAATTGAAACAATGAAAACAAAGATCATCTTGCTTCTTGCCGTGATAGTGATATTTATCCTGCCGGGATGTGTCTATTCCCTATATCCGCTTTACACCAACAACGATCTGGTATATGATAGTAAACTGGAAGGGGTATGGAGTGAGCCGGGTTCCAAAGACGTTTGGAAATTTGAGAACCTGTTTCAGCATGAACTGGCGCCTTATAAAGGCAAAGAACGTGCTGAAAAGGAAAACTTTAAAAAGCAGTTCATTAATAAAAATACATATCTGTTGACCTATACCGAAAACGGGGAAACAAAAAAAATGCAGGTGAATATGGCCAAACTGGATGATAACCTGTTTTTAGATATCTTTCCTGAGTCATTAAATTTAAAGAACAGTTTTTTTGAAGATCTGTATGTGCCTGTCCATACGTATGCTAAAATAAAGATGGTGGGTGACCGGTTTGAATTGTATTTCATTAATACCGAATTACTAAATAAATTACTGGAGCAAAACACGATCAGAATTAAACATGAATCATTGGATTACTATAAAATAATTACCGCTTCTACTGAAGACCTGCAAAAATTTATAAAGAAATATGCCGACCGGGAAGACCTGTTTATAAAACCAACCGTGTTTACTAAAAGCGTTCAATAATTGGAAAAGTCAAAAAAAATTATAAGCGAATACAGGATATTACAACATATCCTGTATTGGTGCGTGTCGTACTATTACCTGATCCACTTCTTTTCTATTACCAATAACATTGAAACGATCGACTACATCTATACGGCAGTATTTCATATAACCATTGTGCTGGCCGTTTATGTCAACCTGTTTGTTTTGGTTCCCCGGTTATTGGGAAGAAAGAAGTATTTGTTATTCGTATTATGCGTGATAGCGCTGTTAGCCATAACGGCCTGGTTAAATAGTTTCATCTACAATTATGCCATCGACTTCTTTTTGCCGAACTACTTCTTTGTTTCCAACTTCAGCTTTTGGCAGCTGGTACAATTTGGGTTTGTGTATGTGGCCATTACCACCTTGTTAAAGTTATCCCGCGCCTGGTTTAAATTGCTGGAATCCCAAAACCACCTGATCAGGCTGGAAAAGGAAAAGGCCAATACCGAGCTGCTGTTCCTGAAAATGCAGATCAATCCGCACTTTTTGTTCAACAGCCTGAATAATATTTATTCCCTGGCGCTGAAAAAGGATACAATGGCTCCAACAAGTATCCTGAAGCTGGCCGAAGTGATGCGGTATATGATCTATGAATCGAATGAGAATGCGGTGCCTTTGCAAAAAGAAATTGAGTACCTGAATAATTATATAGATCTACAAAAGCTCCGCACCCGGGATAATGCTTCGGTTGTATGTAACATAACCGGCGAACCGGCAAACAGGTACATTGCGCCATTGATCCTGCTGGTATTTATTGAGAATGGGTTTAAACACGGTATAAAAGCCACCATACATCAGTCGTATGTGAACATACAAATAAATATAACCGATGAACAATTGCAGATGCGGGTGGAGAACAGCAAGGGGGTGATTGATGAGGTGGAGAAGGACGCCAATCGGGGGCTTGGGCTGGAAAATGTAAAAAGAAGACTGGAATTATTGTACCCGGGAAAATATGAATTGACCATACACGATACCGACAAAAAATATCTGGCTGTATTACAGCTTCCATTACAAAAAAGGAACAACCAATGAAGATAAGGTCCCTGATCGTAGATGATGAACCACTTTCGCAGGAAATTCTTGAAACGTATAGCAAGGACCTGCCGGTTATTGAACTGGTGCAAACCTGTAACAATGCCCTGGAAGCGTTGGAGGCCTTAAAACAGCATGACATTCAGTTGATCTTCCTTGATATAAATATGCCCATGCTGTCAGGTATAAACATGGTTAAAACGCTTACTGCGCCCCCCGCAATAATCTTTACCAGCGCCTACGCCGAATACGCCATCGATGGGTTCGACCTGGATGCGATCGATTACCTGGTAAAACCCTTTTCATTTGAACGGTTTGTAAAAGCCGTTAATAAAGTACGCGATAAACTGGATACACAAAATGCCGCTGCCTTGCTAAAACAAACGCATAAAGAGCAGGACTTCATTGTTATTAAGGCCGATAAAAAATTATACAAGCTCGATTATGACGATATTATCTATTTTACTTCCGTAGGCGATTATGTAAAGGTCTTTACAAAACAGGGCAAAGTGATCATTACCAATGAGACCCTCCGCAATATTGAAATGAGCCTGCCCGGCGAATTGTTTGTAAGGACCCATAAATCCTACATCGTTTCCATTAAAGCCATCCGCTATATAGAAGGCAATCAGGTAATGGTTGATAACAATCCCATTCCTATTGGATTAACCTATAAGGAGGAGCTGATAAACAGGTTTAATGCTTAATATAAGGATGGTCGTTTGATAGCAGCGTATCTTTGAGAATGTTAGTTGCAACAGTGGCGCCTTTGTCATTTAAGTGATCGATGTCATAAAATAGACTGTCTGCGGCCAGTAAATGATTGTTCTGCAGGTTTATATATTTAGTATTGGTACTGTGCGAAAGGCTGTCAATTAACTGATAGTTCCTTTTAAGAAGTGCGGGGTCCAAAAGAGAACATATTATCTATTGTATAGTAATATATTATTTTTATTGCATGTTAATGATGAAATCCCTGATTATCCCAGTGGCAATAACGGCGCCTTTGTCGTTTAAGTGGTCAATATCGAAGAATAGGCTGTCGGCAGCCAATGAAGGGTAGGTTTGCATGTTAATGTAGGTGGCGGTGGTGTGGTGCAGGAGGCTGTCTATTAACTGTTTGTTCTTGTTAACCAGATTGGTATCGAGGTAAGGGTAGAAAGGTTGACATACCGGCATGGTTACTAAAATGGTTTTGATCTGCTTTTGTTGAAGGGTTGAAATAAAGTTCAATAACCTGTTATAGATCTGACGGCTGCTGGTGGTATCTATCCAGTAAGTATTCCAGTCGATTATTTTTCGCTGGTATTTTTTTAATCTGTAGTTCGGGTCAGCTTTTGACAGATCCGCAAACTCGGCCCGGTAGCCCATAATGGTATCATATTGATCGTCTTTACAGTGTTCGTTTATTAAAAACCCACAGGTAAATACATGATACCTTTTAAAAAAATAAGATTTAATAAATTCATCTTTTAAATTCCAGTGATGATACAATTTAGGGGCAGCGTCTTCCCGCTTTCCTGTAAAATAAAAAGAGAAATAATCGATCGGGAAGATCACATATTTTAAATGGGGTAACTGGTCCAGGTTCTTCTCTATTATTTCCATATCCAGTTCTGCCGGTTTGCCCTCTTCGGCAAGGTTCAGGGTTTTGACGGGAAGCAGGGTGGGATTGATCCCATTTAAGGTATGGCTGGTACCTGCTATCAGGCATTGCACGCTTCCCTTGTTCTGTTCAAATAATTGCCGCTTCAGGGTTACTATCCGGTCTTGTTCCTGGCGAAGCCCTATCAGAAACAGCGCCAGCGCCGGGATAATAGATAGTGTAATTATTTTTACAATAAACTTTTTCATCAGAACTGAAAATAAATAAATGACATGTTTTCTTTTTGTATAATGGCATTCAACAGGAATAATGCCGTAAGTGTGTAAATAGTATACATCACCACCCTTGAGCTCAGGGCTGCGAACACATTTCTCTTTGAAATTTCCAGCCTTCTTTCATTTCTTCTGAACTGCCAGTCTATTATTAGCAAGGGCAGAATGTAAAAGAAAATGGAAAGGTAGGAGAGGGATTCAGCAGGGTTTCGGTAATTGGTAAAGATGCTTTTTACATAATCAACCGCATTACTCATATTGTGTATTCTAAAGAAGATCCAGGCAAAGGATACAAAACAAAATGTGGTGAACATTTGCAGCAGTTCTTTACCATTGGGCCATAACCTGTCGGCAGCCACCACTTCTTTAACATGCGTACGATTGCGGTCTAGTAATAATAATGGCAGGAATCCACAGGCATGTATAAACCCCCAGGCAATAAAATTCCAACTGGCGCCATGCCAGAACCCGCTGACCAGGAAAATGATAAAAGTATTTCTGACCGCTTTCCCTTTACCATCCTTTGAGCCACCCAGTGGAATGTACAGGTAATCCCGGAACCAGGATGACAGTGAGATATGCCATCTTCGCCAGAACTCGGCTATATCTCTTGAAAAATAAGGGAACCTGAAGTTACTTAGCAGTTCAAACCCGAATAGTTTGGCCGTACCCAGGGCAATGTCTGAATAGCCGCTAAAATCGCCATAGATCTGAAAGGAGAAAGCAATGGTGCCAAGTACAAGGGTGATACCGTTATGCTCGGGATAATTATTGAAAATATTGTCGGCTATTGATGCGAGGCTGTCGGCTACCACTACTTTTTTAAACATGCCCCATAAGATCAGCCGGCATCCTTCAACGGCCTGCCTGTAATTGAAAATGCGCCTGTTTTGGATCTGTGGCAGCAGGTGCGTGGCCCGTTCAATAGGCCCTGCTACCAGTAACGGGAAAAAGGCTACGAAAACCGCATACTCAATAAAATTGGAAATAGGTTTTTGTTTTCCCCGGTATATGTCAAATACATATGACATGCCATGGAAAGTGTAAAATGAAATGCCGATAGGCAGCCCGATCTGCAATAGAACGGGATGAATATGCAGTCCCAGCATTTCAAACCCCAGTTGAAATTGTTGGGCGAAAAAGTTGTAATACTTGAATACGGCGAGTATACCCAGGTTGTTAATAACACTCAACCATAAAAAGAGCCGTGCTTTTTTCCGGTTTGGGGACGCAACCGAAAATCCATATACATAATCAAGAAAAGTACTCAGTGCCAGCAGTGCCATAAATTGCCAACTCCACCAGCCATAGAAAAAATAGCTGGCTATAAGCAACAGGCAATTTTGCCAGCGCAATTGCTTATTGAACACATACCAGTATAAGCCAAACACAATGGGCAGGAACACCAAAAATGGCAGGGAATTGAACAGCACAGGGATTGAGTTTTGGTATTAAATGGTAAACTAAATTTAAATAAAAAAGCATTCTGATGAATGCTTTTAGTTATGATCTTCGTAATGATCCAGGTCATGATTCTGCGGCTACTCAACGCCTTTGACTTTCATTTCTATTTCATAAATAGCTTCCGAAGCGGTGATGAATAATTTATTTCGTTGTTTACCGTAAAATGCAACATTGGCTGTCCATTTTTCGGGAATATCAATATGGGCGATCTGTTGGCCCTGGTTGTTGAAAACAGTAACGCCCTTGCCTGTAAGGTATACATTCCCTTTATTATCGATCGTCATTCCATCGGACCCCATGTTCACAAACAACTGCCCATTACTTAAAGTGCCGTCTTTATTAATGGTATAACGGTAAGTTTTATTTCCATTGAGGTCTGAGACGTATAACTGACTTCCATCAAGCGTGCCCACAATGCCATTGGGTCGCTTCATGCTGTCAATTAATGGTTGCGGGGTTTTGCTTCCACGCATCAGGACATACACTTTCTCCGCTTCCATTTCAGGTTTGGTCCTCGTCCACCAGGAACGCTGATAATAAGGGTCAGTGAAATAGATATTACCACCGGGTGAAACCCAAACATCGTTCGGGCCATTTAATTTAAGACCACCCACATCGGTTATCAATACTTTTATTTTTTTGCTTCTGTCAATAGACCAAAGCTGGTTTTGTTCATCGGCACAGGAAATGAGGTTGCCTTTTCTATCGAAATACATTCCGTTCGACCGGCCGGCGCTGTCTAGAAATACGGTTAAACTGCCATCGGTGCCATATTTCCAGATCTTGTTGTTGGGCTGGTCGGTAAAAAAAACATTTCCCTTACTGTCAGTAGCCGGGCCTTCTGTAAAACTGAATTGCCGGGAAATAAGGCGGGGTGTGGCGCCATCGGCTATTATTTTTGATTCCGGTAATTGATTGTCTTGCGCTTTTCCCAATAGGCAGCTACAGTACAAAGCAGCCAGTAATAACATTTTCTTCCATGTGCTATTCATGATCAGTTTGATATTAGGCATTGAAGATACAACGGGGAAAGGTTTTTTTTACAGACAGTACAGGATGGTGGCCCATCTAGATGTGTTTAAGGTCTTGTATGTTATATGTTTAAATATGATTATATAAGCAGGGGTATTTCATTTTTCCGTTTTTTCTTGCATCTTTATGCCAACCAATAGACCCTATGCATACAAGAATTGCAGAAATTCAATCGTACCTGCAGCACCATGATTTTTCCCTGGCCGTAAGAAGAATATTAGATGCTTCCCTCGACACGGCAGACGGGACGTTGTTAAAAGAGGCCATTCAGGTGAGTCAAACCTACCGGCAATATAAAGAAGGGGAACTACCCGCGGCATTTTTTGAATCGGCCAACAGCCTGTTGAGCAAGATCAATGCGGTTACAGAGCGGTTTGCTTTTCAACCCGCCCGGTTGGTAACTGCCAGCGAGATCGGCAAAACTTATGATTCAGGCTATTTCAGTCTGGAACCCATCAGCATTCAGGTAAATACCGGCGATATCCTGGGAGTGGTGGGGGAGAATGGAAATGGTAAAACAACCCTGTTGCGTTGTATGGCCGGACAGCTGGCATTGAGCTCCGGTGAGCTTGATTTCCCGCTGTTGGAACATCCCGACCATTACGCCATAAAACACCACGTGGCGTTTATTCCCCAACGTATTCCCAAATGGTATGGGTTATTGAAAGATAATCTTCATTTTGCGGCCGCTATTGCGGGTGTTACCGGCGAAGAGAATACAACGATGGTTGACTTTATGCTCGAGCGCCTCGATCTTACTCCTTATGCACATCTTACCTGGAACCAGATCAGCAGTGGTTACCGCACCCGGTTTGAGATCGCCCGCATCTTATTACAAAAACCCCGGTTGCTGGTCCTGGATGAACCCCTGGCCAACCTGGATATCAATGCCCAGCAAAGCATTCTCACCGATCTGCGGTTCATGGCCAAGTCGGTGCACAACCCCATGGGCATCTTGTTGAGTTCCCAGCAACTGCATGAAGTGGAAAAGATTGCCGATACGGTACTGCTTATAAAAGATGGCACCTGTCTTTTCAGAACAGGTGAGCAGGAAAAAACGGCCACTGCCTTTGTCATTGAACTGGAAACTACGGCTAACAGGGAAACCTTGTTGCAGGTGTTGGATGGTAAGGGTGAGTTACAATTCAATGGCGGCTTTTATACCATTACCTCAAGCAAATTACCCGCGCAGGAAGTATTATCAACATTGGTGACTGGAAGTATCCCTATTACCTATTTCCGAGACATAACCCATTCAACCAAACGTTTTCTTTAATCCTACTACCTATGAACTTAAACAGACCCCTGATGCCAGGGTTCCTTAAAAGAGCTGAACATAAATTATTGCTGAATAACCCCCTCATCTGGAGTACCCGCGTACACCTGGTTTTGTATTATGGGATCTTATTTAACCTGTTGCTGGCCGGTATTTGTTTTCTGGAACCATCAGATCTCAGGTTTAGATCAAAGTCGATGTACTGGGTAAGTTTTGTAATTATTATTGCCATAATAGGACTTACCGTATGGCTTATTTACCTGCTTCGCTTTAATGTATTCAAGAAGTATGGGAACATTAAGCCGTTGCATGGATTGGTAACATTCCTGTTCTATTTTATTTCTGCGGGAATGATCGTGCTGTCGGTGTTTGTTTATCCGATAGTAGAATGTGTGCGTGCCAACAGGGCGTTTAGCGATAAGGAACTGGTTGGGGATATAAATACTATAAACCTCAGTTTGGCCCAGTTAAACCGTGATTCACTCAATATAAGAAAGTATTATTATTCGGACCTGGAATTTGTGTCCAGTTATTGGATAGATGAGCATATGAGAAAAAAAGTATTGGGTTCAGACGAGATCAGGGATGAGATACTCCGGTATACACCAACGGCTGCAGAATTGGCGGATCTTGAAAAAGAGTATTATGCGCTGCGAAATAAGTATGCGGGGGCTGATGAATTTCCCTATAATAATGAGGTTGAAATGTATGCCTGGGATTCACCCGTTGAAAGAGTGCGGAAGCGATACAAGGCCACTAAAATGATTGACAATATTGGGCGTATTACCGAAAAAAAGTATAGCTTTTCAGGAAGGGAATTGTCGTGGAAAATACGGGCGTTTTATTATTTTACATTAGGCATCACCTTACTCGTATTTTGTTTCAGACAAACAACCGTCCGCACCTTTTTCCTCTCCCTGCTTTCGGGAGTGTTGTTGGGTATTTTAACGGTATTGATCATGGCATTTGGAAGAGCAGAACTTTCCACTGTCACCGGCTGGATGATCTGCTATGCGCTTGTATTTTTTGCGGGCTCCCTCTTTACAATAAGGTGTAATAAAAGAAAGGCGCTGAATGGTATTTTCATCAACCTCTTTGTTTTTATTATACCGGTATTCCCGCTGCTTGTGGTGAGTTTGATCTATGAACTTACAAAATACAATCGTTATAAGTATGTTGGGACCGGCAAATCTTATATGGAGGAATATTTCCGGTATGCAGAGATCGGCGGGCCGGTGTTGTTGCTGATACTACTGGCTACTTTCATTCATAAGATCTACCGGCACTGGTATTCGCTGCCGGAGAATTAAACCTTATTAATACCGTTATTGGTGATAAGATCGCATACGTAAGTTTTGACGAATACAGGAAACTCCATATTACCCGGGATACCAAAGAGGTGACCTTTATTTTAAAGTATGCCAGCTGCCAGGAGGTTAAAAAAGAATATTCAGATAATGTGTTTAAACGATAGTAAGTGTATGAAGCAATTAGTGCTTGTCTATATAGTGTTGTTATTGCCAGCATGCGGTCAACATCCTGCTCCTGTTAAGAAAGAAACGAAGATCGATTCAATGCCAGCACCGCAAACGGTACTGGTTTCCGATACAGCTGCCAGTCAAACTGAGGAAGCACCGGAAAACGAGACTGCCACTTATTATATAGTTCAGGTGGCGGCAGGGCACAATTTCGATTCCTTAAAAGCAATTTCAACCAACGCCGTTTCCATTTTGGGCTCCAGGTTCAACATGCTCGACCGCACTTATAAACCGGGCAAGGGGATCATTGTGCCGGACTCTTCTGATGATGAAATGTATGCGGGGTCGTATTACCCAAGGAGACCTACTGAAGACGAGAACTTTGTGAGCATTGAAATGTCCAATCAATTCTGTAATGAAAAAGCCGATAATGCAGAAATGGTTTCAATAGCCGGCATGTATGCTGCAAAAGGTCAGGCCGATAGCGTGACCAGGCTGCTTAAAGACAAAATCCCTTCCGTAAAAACCATAAAAGAGGACGTGTTCATGGGGTGTATGCATTAATAATGCTCCAATTCAAATTTTGGGTGGTATGATATTTTTTGCCTTCAATCCTTGAGTGAGGCAGTTTTATTTGTTCGACGGCTGTCAAAGATTACACCGTAAAATAATAGTCGTAACCGGCTATTTTGTATATTTCACCCGTTTTTTGGAATAGAAAAGCAGGGTGAGGTTGTGTGCGCGCGGTTTTAACGTTCCTTTAATAAACATTTACGTGGATTGTAATACAAAGTGAATAATGAACGAGAATACTATTGACAGTTTGCGGGAGGCGTTGCGGCATTCGCCCAATAATACTCCGCTGAGGTTGTTACTGGCTGATACATTACTGGCACTGAACCGTCTGGAAGAAGCGGAAGCGGAATTTACCCTGGTACTGAAATCATCACGCGATACAAAAGCCACGATAGGCCTGGCGAAGACCTTTTACCAAAAAGGCAATTATTCGGCCTGTAATGTAATTCTGGAAGAATTTATTGAAAGCGGTAACCAGGACGTAGAGGCGCTCACCTGGTATGCAAAAGGATTGCTAAAAGAAAATTCCATTGCGCGGGCTATTGAAACGTATAAAAAAGTATTGTCTATTGACCCCGGTTTCTTTGATGAAGAACTGGATAGTCACTTACGGGTAAAAGGTGGCCGGCCGGAGCCCGAGGTCTATGAAGAAGAGATCTATGACACCCGCTTTTTACAAAAGCCATCGATCAATTTCAGCGATGTAGGTGGTATGGATGCGGTGAAAAAAGAGATCGAACTAAAGATCATAAAACCATTGATGCATCCTGAGCTGTATAAGGCCTATGGTAAAAAGATCGGCGGTGGTATTTTATTGTATGGCCCGCCCGGATGTGGCAAAACCTTTTTGGCCAAAGCAACGGCAGGACAGGTAAATGCCAAATTCATCAGTGTAGGGTTGAACGATATTCTGGACATGTGGATCGGTAACAGTGAGAAAAACCTGCATGAAATATTTGAACTGGCCCGGTACAACACACCCTGTATTTTATTCATTGATGAAATTGATGCCCTCGGCGCCAGCAGGACCGACATGAAGCAATCAGCCGGTCGACACCTCATCAATCAGTTTTTGCAGGAGCTGGATGGCATCGATACCAGCAATGAAGGCGTATTGATCATTGGCGCAACCAATACACCCTGGAACCTGGACCCCGCTTTCAGAAGACCCGGCCGGTTCGATCGGATTGTGTTTGTACCACCGCCAGATGAGCCAACCCGCGAATCGATCTTACGTTTGAAGCTTAAAAACAAACCAACCGATACTATTGACTATTCACAGATATCTAAAAAAACAGAGCACTATTCCGGTGCAGATATTGACGCCCTCATTGATATAGCGATAGAGTTAAAGCTGGAATCTTCCTTCACCGACGGTATTCCCAAACCAATTGAAACAAAAGATCTGTTGAGTGCCGTTAAAAAACACAAAGCAAGTACCCAGGAATGGTTCATGACCGCCAGGAACTTTGCCATGTTTGCCAATGATTCCGGTTTATATGACGATATCCTATCCTATTTAAAAATAAAAAAGTGACATGACGGATTATAGTCTATCGAAGGTTGGTATTCTAATTCAACAAAGAAAATACGACGCAGCAGAAAAGATCCTACGACAATTACTGGCTCAGGAGCCTACTAATATTTATTACCTGGGGTTGCTGTCAGAGTTAAATCTGGCGCAGGCTAAGATAGAGGAGTCTGAAAGTATTATTGAAGATGCAATTGGATTGTCGCCAGATACGGCGCATTTATATTTTATAAAATCCCGGGTTGATATACATAAAGATAAGTATGATGATGGCGAGAAAAGCATTCAGCAGGCTATTTCGCTCGATCCTTATACAGCAGATTATTTTGCCTGGTTCGCGAATATAAAATTAGCCCGCAAGCAGTATGATGAATCCTTACGGCTGGCCAACCGGTCATTGGAGATTGATCCCGAAGACCTGCTGGCCCTGAATGTAAGAAGCACGGTATTAATAAAACTGAATAGAAAAGAAGAATCATTTGCCACTATTGAAGGCGCTTTAAGAAATGATCCCAACAACCCGTATACCCATGCCAACTATGGCTGGGGCTTGCTGGAAAAGGGCGATCATAAAAAAGCATTGAAACACTTTAAAGAAGCCTTAAAGAACGACCCCAATTTTGACTATGCGCAACGCGGCATGATCGAAGCGCTCAAAGCCAGCAATCCCGTATACCGGTTGTTTTTGAAATATGCATTCTGGATCGGCAACATGGGGGCAAAGTACCAATGGGGTATCCTGCTGGGGCTTTGGCTTGGTACGCAGGCATTGAACGAACTGGCCAGTAGGAAAACAGGCTTACAGCCTGTTCTTATTCCCGTGATCGTTTTGCTTGCCCTGTTTGCTTTTTCAACCTGGATCATCAAACCGGTCAGTAACCTGTTCCTGCGGTTCAACCAGTATGGAAAATTCCTGCTTGATAAAAAGGAGAAGATGAGCTCTAATTTCGTAGCGGTGAGTGTGGGTGTTTTATTGACCGGACTGGTAATGCTTGCCGTCAAAGGCGACGTACGATATATGTTTGTAGCAGCTTATGGCTTAACCATGATGGTGCCGCTCAGTGTTATGTTCGTGCCTTCGAAATATAACTCAATACTTATTTATACCATTAGCCTGGCAGTACTGGGTGCAAGTGCGTTAGCCACCGCTTACGCCCAAAGCCCTGTTTTCGACACCCTGGTAATTGTATACCTGATAGCCTTTGTTGCCTTTCAGGTGCTGATTAACTTTTTGGTGATCAGAAGGAATAACAAATAATGACCCAATACTTACAGGTTATGAGCAACATATTACGGCAGCAAATTGAAGCGTTTGTCCCATTGACCGATGAGGAGTTTGAATTGGTGCTGTCACGTTTTTCGGCTAAGAAATTCAAGAAGCACCAGATCATCATAAGAGAAGGGGAATATGTACATAATGACTATTTCCTGGTTAACGGGCTCATGAAAGTGAGTTACATAGATTCGGAGGGCAAAGAGCACATTGTTCAATTTGGGATGGAGCACTGCTGGATCACCGATCCGCAGGCCTACCACCACCAAACAACTGCCACGCTTCAGGTTGATTGCCTGGAAGACTGTGATACCCTGTTTATTACTTTACAGAACCGCGAAAAGCTTTGTCGCGAGGTGCAGAAAATGGAATACTTCTTTAGTAAACAGGCAACGGCTAATTATATTCAGTTTCAACACCGGATCTTATGTTTGATCAGCAGCAGCGTTAAAGAACAGTATGACAAACTGGTCTCAAATTATCCCGGTCTTATTCAACGTGTTCCCAAATCATTGATCGCCTCCTTCCTGGGTGTTTCCCGCGAAACCCTGAGCCGCCTGGCCAGCGCGTGATAATTGTCACTCCATATTAGTGATAAATGTCCTTTATCCCCGGCAGCCATGTACTGAAATTTGTGATATAAATTAAATGCACAAAACATGGAATACAGAAATTTAGGCAGGTCGGGATTAAAAGTACCGGTATTAAGTTTAGGCACAGCAACATTTGGTGGCACCAATGAATTTTTTAAACGTTGGGGCGAAACAGATATAAAAGAAGCAACCCGGCTGGTAGACCTCAGCATTGAACGGGGCATGAATTTTTTTGATACCGCCAATGTCTATTCTCAGGGAGCTTCAGAAGAAATTTTAGGCGCGTCGATTAAAGGCCGTCGTGATAAAGTGATCCTCGCTACCAAGGCCGCCTTTGCTATGGGTGAAGGGCCCAATGACACAGGTTCTTCCCGCTACCATCTTATTAAAGCTGTTGAAGACAGTCTGAAAAGGTTAGGAACTGATTACATTGATGTGTTCTTTATGCATGCTTTTGATGAGGACACGCCGGTTGAAGAAACATTGCGCACTTTAGATTACCTGGTTACCAGCGGAAAAGTAAGATATATTGGGGCTTCCAACTTCACCGCCTGGCAACTGATGAAATCATTGTCAGTAGCTGAACGGCATAACCTGGAGAAATACGTGATCTATCAGGGATACTATTCCCTCATCGGGCGGGATTATGAACAGGAATTAATGCCTTTGTTGAAAGACCAGGGACTGGGGCTGATGGTTTGGAGCCCGCTGGGCTGGGGGCGTTTAACCGGTAAGATCAGACGGAATAACCCATTGCCGGAAGGACGCGTTAAAGCAGGTGGATTGGCCGGAGCGCCACCAGTGGCAGACGAACATCTGTATAACGTGATCGATGTATTGGACCAGGTAGCGGCGGAGACAGGTAAATCCATTTCCCAGGTGTCTATCAACTGGTTACTGAATAATCCTACAGTTTCGAATGTTGTTATTGGCGCCCGCAATGAAAAACAATTGCTTGAAAACCTGGATGCGACGGGCTGGAGTTTATCTCCGGAACATCTTTTACAATTGAATGCGGTGAGTGAGCAAATTCCCATTTACCCGCACTGGGTAGGCAAACGATAACCTATTTTCCAAAATGACCAGCCGTATACGCCGCCAGGTATTGGTTAAAATCAGCTTTTACCTGGTTGGCATATTGCCTGGCATATTCTATTATAGCAGGCATCCAGGCTTCATCACGGCCAAAAGCCATCAATTCATCGGCTATGGCTGAGCCTTGCCGGCCTGAACTTCTTAGTTGGGCTGATGCCGTGAGCAGGGCCATATTTTCCAGTATTTTCTCTATATCATCGAACCGGTTCTCCAAAGTAGCAAAGTTGATCTTATCGGCTGTGGGCTGCATCTCTTTTATTACATACGATTCGTTGTTGAACAGCACTGGTCGCAACAGGGCGGGGGAGATATTTTGCATCCATTCCTGCACGGATACCACCCTGGCCGCCTCAGACAACCAGGCGGGCTGCTTTATAGATAATTGTGATTGAAGGGAAGAAGGGAGCGATAGTTTCATATCCAGCAACAGGTATTTCTGTTCGCCATGTAACCGTTCCAGTAAAAAAAGATAGCGTTTAACGCCCAGGCTGCCAGTTCCGGCTATTCGAAAACCCGAATCAATTACCTGAAAGCGGTGGTGATGCACATTCACCATCCAGCCGTCAACAAACTCAGTCAATTTTTTTGTTAGCGCCGGGTCATTGATGGGGAACAACCGTTTACGGTCTACCAGCAGGGCAATGTTGCCGTTCTTGCGGATGGTGCGTTCTTTTATCAGGTCCTTTTGTTTGCGTTCCCCCACTTTTAACAGAAAGGACCTTACAATGCCCTTGGCGGTTTGCGGTTCAATATACCGCGACCGGCCCTTACTTAACACCAGTGAATAGGATTTAAGATATAGCAGTGCCATGTTTTTGGCTTCCGGCTCGCCCACACCCATAGCGATCAATCCCACAAAAATGCTGGTCAACATCCGGGTCAGTTCCCAGGCGGCAGGCGCCAGGGCCGATTCGTCAAAATCATTCAGGTCGAAGTATACCAACCGGTTATCACCTTTGTAGCTGCCAAAATTCTCGAGGTGCAGGTCGCCGCATGCCCAGATAAGAGGAGAAGCCGGCAGGGCATTGGCACTGGCAAGGTCCTCATAAAACAAATGGGCGGTACCCCGGAAAAAGTAAAACGGGTCCTTGGCCATGGCCTCATATTTCAACCTGGTATAAAAAGGCAGGCGGTTACTGTTAAAGTTTTGTATCCGTTCGACAACTGATGGCAAGGGTTATTTTTTAATAGGAAGTTAATGCAAATTTTGGATGATCAATTGGATTTAATTTTGATAGGGTTAGTATTGGTCCCTTTAACAATAAAAATTAAGTATCATGAAAAAAGTCGTTTTCGTTGTTTGCTTTTTACTCGCCTGTGCAGGAATGAATTTTGCCCAAACTACTCCTGCTAAAAAAGAAAGTGCTAAAAAAGCACAAACCGCTCCTGCTAAAAAAGAGGCGGCCCCAACAAAAAAGGATGGTTCGCCCGACATGCGCTACAAGGCTAATAAAAATGCCGCTGCCGCTGATACCGCTACCAAACATGTGAAGAAAGATGGTACCGCCGATAAGCGGTATAAAGAAAATAAGAAAGGATAACCCGTTACAAAGCTTGTCCCGCCTAAGTGGGGTTACAGGTTACTGGTTTCAGGGGAACACAATTGTGTATCTATAACTCCAAAATTGTGCACCAGCCGCTGAAATAGGTAGCCTGTAACATTTTTTGGTTTGCTAAACACCTACCTTCATTCAAATGATTACAATGAGAAAGTTATCTATTGGCTTAACGCTGGCGGGTTGTTTAATTACTATTGCCAGCTTTGCACAAAAGCAGTCGAAAGGATGGATCTCGCTGTTTGATGGCAAAACGCTTACCGATTGGAAGGTAGGAGAGAATGCCGGTACTTTTACTGTTGACAGCGGTATGATCATTGCCCACGGAAATGTGGCCCACCTGTTTTATAATGGACCCGTTCAGGACCACGACTTCAAAAATTTTCATTTCAAGGCACAGGTGATGACCAGGCCCGGCTCTAATTCAGGCATTTATTTTCATACTGCTTACCAGGAATCAGGCTGGCCATCCAAAGGGTATGAAGTTCAGGTGAATAATTCACACACAGACTGGCGCAGGACCGGCAGCTTGTATGCGATCCAGGATGTAAAAGAGGTGTTTGCAAAAGACAACGTTTGGTTTACTGAAGAGATCATTGTACAGGGAAAAAAAGTTACCATTAAAGTAAATGGTAAAACAACTGTTGAATATACAGAACCCGCTGATGCGAAACGCCCGGCCGATATGAGTGGTCGTTTACTCTCCAGCGGCACATTTGCTTTACAGGGCCACGATCCCAACAGCAAAGTATACTATAAAAATATTCAGGTAAAAATTCTTCCTGATACCAAGTAGTTGATTGCAGGATTTTGCGATTTGGAGATTTTGAGATTTAATCAATAACAGGACTGCCAATACAGAGGAAATCCCAAAATCCCCAAATCTCAAAATCAGAAATTATTTCTTTTGTCCTATTTTTAGCGCTCCGGTAAATTTTTCAACCGCGAGCCGACTATGTTTAACAAATTATCCCTGTTTGCAGCGAGCTGCCTGTTGGTAGTTCTGATTAGTGCATGTTCTTCTTCAAAAAAGACAACTAAAACTGCTGATGTCCGACAACAACCGGCATCGCAAACATCCCAGCAATCGCAGCAATCCCAGTCATCCCAACAATCTCAATCCCAGCCATCCCCAAAATCACCGGTATCCCAGTCTGAGTTTAGAGCTGCCTGGGTAGCCACTGTGGCCAATATTAACTGGCCCAGCAAACGCGGGTTAACTACTGAGGAGCAACAACGGGAAGCTATTCAATTACTCGATTTTTTACAGTCCCATAATTTTAATGCAGTGATCTTTCAGGTACGTCCCCAGGCAGATGCTTTGTATCAAAGCGATCTGGAACCCTGGTCGTATTTTCTTACCGGTAAACAAGGAAAGGCCCCAGAACCATTTTATGATCCCTTACAATTCTGGATAGAGGCGGCGCATGATCGAGGACTGGAATTACATGTTTGGTTGAATCCCTACCGCGCACATTCACCGGCGGGTGGTGAAGTGAGCAATACTTCCCTGGTAAAGAAAAAACCGGAACTGGTGGTAAAACTGAAAGATGGTCACTGGTGGTTCGATCCTTCAAAGAAAGGCACACAGGAACATGCTAATTCGGTTGTGATGGATCTTGTGAAACGATATGATATAGATGGCGTGCACTTCGATGATTATTTTTATCCCTATCCATCTTATAATGGGAATGCAGATTTTCCCGATTCAGGCAGCTATAAAGAATATGTTGACAAAGGTGGTCAGCTTAGCCTGGGCGACTGGCGTCGTAATAGTGTGAATGGTTTTATTGAGACCCTGTATAAAAACATAAAGGCGGAAAAGCCATACGTAAAGTTTGGATTGAGTCCCTTCGGTACCTGGCGGCCTGGCTATCCTTCCATTGTTGAAGGGTTTGATCAGTACAATCAGTTGTATGCCGACGCGCGCTTATGGTTGAACGAAGGCTGGGTAGATTATTTTACGCCACAACTATACTGGAAAATTAATAGCCCATCCGTAAGCTATCCCATTTTATTGGGCTGGTGGTCGGGTGAAAATAAAAAGGACAGACACTTATGGCCTGGTATAAGTGTTGGCCGTGATACAACCCTTTCCAATACAACCGAGGTAATGAACCAGATAATGGTTACCCGGGGCATGTTGCCAAAAAGCAGCGGCGAAGTACATTGGAGCATTGGTTCTTTAACAAAGGATTCCAATCTGGCAAAAGCGGTGGTAGAAGGCCCTTATAAAAAACAGGCATTGGTACCTGCCAGCCCCTGGCTCGACGCTACAGCACCCGAGGCGCCACAAATTTCTTCTTTAATAACAGGCGACTCCCTGAGAATTTACTGGACGCATCCCAATGAACAGGATGTGTTTCACTACGTAGTATATTACCAGTATGCCAATAAATGGAATTACACCATTCTGACCCGTCGCGATCGTACATTCATTCTAAGTAGAAATAAGTTAAGTGGAGTTTTTGTAACAGCTGTAGATAGAACAGGGAATGAAAGTCAGATGGCTACAGTGAATTGGCAATAATCAGTTGTCAGTGGTGAGTTGTGAGTCGGCAATCGGCTAACGTGAAACGGCAAAGAGGTCTAAATAATCGCGAGCCCACTCACAACTCACTACTCACTAATCAACTCACTTCCCGTTTGCCTCGACGCTTCAATCGCTTTCAATTTACTGATGAGCTCATCGCCAAGACCATCAACATGTGCTTCTATAAAAGCAGATAAACGCGGATCATTGGTCATGGCCAGGTAGCAGGCAAAGTTATCGATGATCAGTTCGCCGTTGTTGTCAGCATACAGTTTATCGATGAATTTTTTATTGTCTTCGATATTCAGCTGCGCAGCTATATACTTATCAATTTTGAGAATAAGATCGAGAAAGAAATCAACGGTGGTGCCGTATATATTCTGATGGCGGAAATCGTATTTGGTGGGGCCGTAAATGTATTCGTTCCTTCCGGTTTTATTGGTCTTGATCCATTTTTTTAATTTTTTGGAACCCACATAAGGTAATATCTCAAGGCCAACGCTGCTTCCTGCCATATTGCTTCTTGAGCTCCAGAAATTAATTTCCACGAAAAGATCTTTGGATTCAATCTTTACTTTAGGACGGCTTTTCGTATACTTATAACCTTTCTGTTGATAATAAAATCCGATAGCCTGACAAAAGGCATCAAATATCTCAGCGGGCGGAGTATGTTCGCTTTGATTGGTGAGGATAC
Organism: Niastella soli; assembly: GCF_017742245.1. Classification (GTDB taxonomy): domain Bacteria; phylum Bacteroidota; class Bacteroidia; order Chitinophagales; family Chitinophagaceae; genus Niastella; species Niastella soli. The sequence goes on along the minus strand of NZ_JAGHKO010000017.1, from coordinate 43,248 downwards.
TATCTTCAGTCCAAAATGTTGTCATATAAGTTTACCAAAACCGAATGGATTTTGACAGTAATTTACCAATAATTTGTACGTTAATTTAGCGAATAACGATTTTAACGACCGCCTGGTTGACAAGAAAATACAATTAAATGATGATTAAGCAGATACAGATTAAAGAAGTAGTGCGATATTGATTAGAATCATCGAAATTAAAAGCGGTTGCCAATTTATTTTGATATGACCACCGTCATTGTTTTGACTTTCTTATTGTTGTAAATTCATATCAGAATTACCAGATGGTGCTTTCGTTAAGGAAGGAAGCTAGTAAAACTGTAACGCTATTGTTTGAAATTAGAGGCAAGAACGATACAGAAAACTAACTGCCTAAAAAAAGCAGAATACATCTGTTATCTTAACGCGAAAACCTGATTGGTTAAGCAAACGCTGATAGCATAATAGGTTTTAATTAACTACAAGCTACCAACGTTAGATGAGGGCGTCCCGTACAGGGACGCCTTTTTTTTATGGCCCCCAAAAGGGGCTATTGGCTTTATTTTCTGCCCTCTGCCTTTCTCCCATTGCTTTGCCCGCCGAAGCTTTAGCGTAGGAGGGCCCTCTGCCTTATTTAATAATAAACTTTATCGTACGCATCGGCATTATAATCGCATGCAGCCCATTATTCAATGCATGGTTCAACTCCAGCAATGATTTTTCCAGTAAATAAGTTTGTAGCATTACCCTGAAATCAGCAGTATCCGGTGGCACAAATTGGGCACCTTTTACTGTATCGAGATATGCCTTCATAAAAAAGCCGCCCATATAATGGGCCCACAGGCGAATGAAAGGAACATATTTCGGCAAATTATCTTTTAGGTGATGGGTTGCATGAAAACCATCAAATATAACATTGTGGAATGAACGCAGCATGGTGGCCACATCATGCAACGGCGATCTTTTCAATCTTCTTTCACTATAGGGGCGAAGCGGGTCGCCGCCATATCCCTGAATGGTAATATCTTTTCCCGTTAGTAATACCTGGCTAAGATTATAAAAACCATGGATGCGGATCTTAAGTACATCCAGTTTTTTGGTATAGATCTTTTTAAAAACATTCAACACATCATCGCGGTGTTTGAGCAATTCTTCCGCTTCGGGCTGTAATTCTTTTGGTAAACGGGAAATATTTCTTTTAAGGTTTTGAAAAACTTCCCGTACCAGCGATACCATGGCCGAGAACAACGATCGCTGGTAATGCAGCGAAAATTCTTCGGGTCTGAAATCTTTCAGTTCAACCCCCGATGCCAGCGCCAGGTGCATTTCACCGGTTCGTACGCCAATCAACCGGGCCATGTCTGCCGCCCGGCTGCTCAACAGTTCTTTTAGCTCTCCGGGCAATTGATCATAAGTAACCGGGTCGGTAAGGCTTCCCTGTTGTTCCCAGGAAGGGAGGTTCTCCTGGTTCAGCGCAAGTATTCTTTCAATATAATTATACACACGCTCCTGAAAGAAACTGTAGCCGTTACCATGGTTTTCTACCATTACCTGTAACATTCCAGTTGTGATCATTCCTTTATCCGTCACCCACTCTATAGCACCCAAAAAAGGAGGAACGTGTTCGAATTTTGCATGCTCGCTAAGGAAATGAGTGATCTCCGCATCGGGGTTTATATAATAATCAACCCGCCGGTAGATAGTTAAAAAGAAACTGTTATCGTAAGTAATTGCAAGTTGATAGCGGTTGCCTTCATATATTTTTGATTTTATATCATCGTGTTGAGCGGCATAAGTGCCCAGTACGCCATTGTTATAAAACTTTATCTGATTATTATCTTTAACGGCCAGTGTTTCATTGCGCACCAGCTTTTGAAGGAGCCATTGTTGAAATCCGGTTACGTACAGGGCGTCGCACAAAATGCCTTCCTGGTCACCCATATGTATATGTGCAATAACTGAATGCGGGAAACTGCTACTGATCTTTTTTGCCACGGCATTCTGAACATATGTAACAATAAATCGATACAGTTCGGGTAACCCGCTTTCGTAAGTTACTTCCAGCAATAATAACGTTGTCTCGGGTGAAGAAGGAATAGTTATCTGGTTAATGATGTCCACATTATGTATCAGCCTCGACCGCCCTGTAAACCATCTGGATTGTTTCAGATAGGCCGGCAAAATGGTATTCTCCAGTTCTGCCCGTGGCCCTTTATTGGAAAGGTCCTTAAGCTGGTTTAGCTGAATTGTCGGGATCACCTTTTGTTCATCAAACTCCGGATGCGCTTTTTCAAGTGAGAACCACAACCAGGTATGCGGACCGAGTGTAAAGAAATACGTCTCTGCTTTGCCAACAGCAGGAAATGTATTCCTGCTCATCAATTCTATTAAGGCAAAGCCTTTGTATCCTTCAAGCGGTACTTCGGCTACCTGTGCAAACTTCGACAGGTTCACCACTATCAGCAGGGTTTCCTGATCATACTTCCGCAAAAAGGCCAGCACTTTCGGATTGTCGACATTCAAAAAAGTTAGATCACCCCGCCCAAATGCTTTGTGTTTTTTACGCATGTTTATCATGCGTTTCATGAACCAGAACAACGATGAGGTATTGCGGCGTTGCATTTCCACATTCACCGACTCATAATGATATTCAGGATCGAGTATCAAAGGCAGATACAGTTGATGGGGATTGGCTTGCGAGAAACCGGCATTACGATCGGGCGACCATTGCATAGGTGTGCGAACCCCATCCCGATCTCCCAAATAAAAGTTATCGCCCATCCCAATTTCGTCACCATAATAGATCACCGGCGTGCCGGGAAGGGAGAACAGCAGCGAATTGAGCAGCTCAATTTTTTCGCGGTTGTTTTCCATCAGCGGCGCCAGTCGATGCCGGATGCCCAGGTTAATGCGGGCCTTGGGATCTTTTGCGTAAACTTTATACATGTAGTCCCGTTCTTCATCCGTCACCATTTCAAGCGTCAGCTCATCGTGATTGCGCAGGAAGATAGCCCACTGGCAATTGGCCGGAATAGCGGGGGTCTGGTCAAAAATATCAGTGATAGGGTAGCGGTCTTCCATTTGCAACGCCATGAACATACGTGGCATTACGGGGAAATGATAGTTCATATGACATTCATCGCCATCGCCAAAATATGAGGCAGAATCCTCAGGCCACATATTGGCCTCGGCCAGTAATACCGTGCCGGGAAATTGGGCGTCAACATGTGCCCGTAACCGTTTTAGAAAAGCATGGGTCTCGGGCAGGTTCTCACCATTCGTGCCTTCACGTTCATACAAATAGGGCACCGCATCCAACCGGAAACCATCGACACCCATTTTACACCAGAAATCGATAAGATTGAACACTTCTTTTTGCACCAGCGGATTGTCATAATTAAGATCGGGCTGATGATGAAAAAAGCGATGCCAGTAGTATTGTTCCGCAACGGGGTCCCAGGTCCAGTTGGAAGCTTCAAAATCCTGGAAAATGATCCGGACATCTTTGTATTGTGAAGGATCGTCTGTCCAAACATAATAATTCCTTTCGGGCGAACCTTTTGGTGCAGATCGTGCCCGCTGAAACCAGGGATGCTGGTCGGAAGTATGGTTGATGACCAGTTCGGTAATTATTTTCAGGTTGCGCTGGTGGGCTTCATGCAACAGGGTCTTTAACTGGGTAATATTGCCATATGAGGTGTTGATGTTGTAATAGTCGGCAATATCATACCCATCATCACGAAGGGGTGATGGATAAAAAGGTAATAACCAAATTGCATTCACACCCAGTTCCTGCAAGTAATCGAGTTTTTGCATCAGGCCGCCAAAATCACCGATACCATCGCCATTGCTGTCGCAAAAAGCTTTAATATGTAATTCATATATAATGGCGTCTTTATACCAGTGCAATTTTTCGTTGAATACGTTTTTTGTTGGTTCCATTTTCGCCTATTAGGTATTTACAATTCTTACATAATTTTTATGCCAGAACAGGGGCAACAAGCCATCATGGAAATACCGGGCAAACCGGTTGGGATTGTTAACGAAATTTTAGAATAAGGCTATTAGCACCTGAAAAGGAATAAATGGTAGAATTGATCATTATCAATTGTCAATTAATAGCTACACCGTATATGCCTAAAAGTTGTACATTAGCATTAGCCTTTGCTGTAGCATGTACTGGTAAAGGTTAATTCAAGGGTTCTGGCAGGCATTCTGATTAGTAAGCGCAAAGCCGTTATTGGCAAAAATTTAAATCGTACTCATCAGCATGACTTTAGTTCTGCCGCTGTTATCCCTAACAGCATCAACTACCGTTCCGAAAACACGTCTCCGCTCAACAGAACTTCCTGGTTTTTGTATTATTCCCCATGCTTCAAGGCCTTTTTTTAAACAATGGTGCATTCACACAATTGATGTCATCCGGATCATGTCGATCCCTTTTTCAGAAGCCCGGCAGGTAGTGTCTGAATTACGCAGTATTTATGGGAAATCTAAACGTGAGTCTATCACGGTGGAGGAGTTTTGCGAATTTACCGGGATCGGAAAAAGTATTGTTAGAATGCACCTCTTATCACGGGCGATGGAGGGGGAACTTAGGAAACTGGGCAATGAGTAGTAGGCAATGGGCAATAGATACGCTAAAGTTCCGGCGGGCGAGGCAGACGGCAAATGGCAGACTGTAAAGGCAATAGGCAATGGGCCGCGTCAAGACCTGTAAGAGCTTGTCCGCCTTTGGCGGATTCGTCTTTTGAGCTTCCCCTACCTCCTCATATATCGCCCCATTAGCTCCCCATAAGCCAAAACATGTCCATCCATGGCCCTTTCCAAATCCTTTTTATCGGTTTGAGCAGGAAGGATCAACTGGGTATCCAGGGCATAGAACTTAAAAAAGTAACGGTGCACACCATAAGGTGGACAGGGCCCGCCATATCTGTTTTCCCTGAAATCATTGATTCCCTGTTCTTTAAGCAAAGTATCCTCTTTTATATGGTGAGACACGGGCATATTCCAGGCCAGCCAGTGCACCCAGGGCCTAATAGGCGCATCTGGGTCGTCCATGATCAGGGCCAGGCTTTTCGTAATAGCTGGAATATCAATGATATCCAACGGTGGATTCACATTGGCACCGTCGCAGGTGAACCGGGAAGGTATAAACCCATTAGGTTCAAACTCCGGGCTTGAAACATGTAAAGCGGCTATATCGCGAAAGGTTGATCTGGTTGTGATATCGAATGAAGTAATTTTCATGGCTATACTTTTTTGATATAGTTGGTCAATCGTCACCTGATGGTTCCTTTTTTTGTCCTTTTACCAAATATATTATTGCTAATAAACTTTAACAATGACCACGATCACCCTTTTAAGGTGATTGCCGTTAAAGGTGATTGGGTATTCCTTTTCTGCAAATCAATTAGCTAATAACAATTTTAAGTAGGTTGCCCAATATCTTTTGAAAGTCTATCGTTATATGTGTACAGATACCCACCACCATTAAACTTCCTCAAAGCCCCTACGTCATACATAATAATGATTAGTGGCTGGTATATAAACCAGTAACAACATTGATTACAGGTTTATATGCTTGCAAACCGCTGTGTGGCCGTTGTATTATTGTGATGTGGTTTTCATTGCTTCACTAAAAATCACTGTTATGTCCAGCTATCCTTTCAACACCAGCTTCACCAAACAATTCAGGCAGGAACAAGCTGTTACCTTTCGCACTGAAGAAAAGAACTACGAGCAGATCGTTATCAGTGCTTTCTCCCCAGTAAATGATGCTGAAATAAATAAACTGGGCAGTGCATTGAATGAAAAATTGTTCGACAATGGCATCATCGATCGTCTGTTAACAAAGCTTACGGAAAAGGACAGTCAGGACGCGCACCGCCTGTTGGCTTTTATTCAGAATACGAAACAGGAATTTCAAAGCCATGCCAGTGCAGAGCCTTTTACTGCTCATTATTATAAACACCTGCTTGAATTACTGGGTTCGTTCCTTGACCTGGTGAATGAGTATGATAACAATGGCCAGGAATTATTACTCGGCAATTTGAATGCGTGTTATTTTGATGAGATCAGCTTTGCGGTTAACCAGTCGGTAGACAGCGAAGAAGTGGCTACTATGCACCGCATTATTGAAGATTATTTGTTCCAGATAGGCGAATTCTACCAGTACTTTCACATGCTGCTGCAAAAGGAATCGGAACAGGACAATAACAAAAGCCGGGTACAGGTTATATCGCACATAGCGTATTACCTCGATACCCTGATCACCTGTACCGAAAAGATGATCATGAATATGGAAGGTACGCTGGATATGCTGATGGAATGGCAGAGCTCCTTACAACACCGAGAAGCGCAGAGTTTGTTTAATTAGTTGACAGGCTCACCCTCACTACCACCGCCTTCGACACCGGCGTATTACTCTTCTTTGCCACACTATTCACTGGCACCAGTACATTGGTTTCAGGAAAATAAGTAGCTGTGCATTTGGTCGGAATAGGATAGGGCACAACAATGAACTTATGCGCCACCCGTTCCACGCCACCATGATGGTTGAAAATATCAACCACATCACCCTGTTTTAAATTACGCTGGTCCATATCAGCCTGGTTCATGAGTATTACCCGTCTTTCTTTATAAATACCACGGTACCGGTCGTTCAATCCGTAGATCGTTGTATTGAACTGATCATGGCTGCGAATGGTCATCATCAGCAATTCCCCCTCGTGCAAATGAATGGGATGGATGGACCCAATATTAAAATGCGCTTTCTTCGAAATGGTGTTAAAGGCCCCATCCCGGTTACAGTTAGGTAAATAAAACCCACCCGGATCTCGTAACCGCTTGTTGTAATCGCCGAAACCGGGAATAGTTCGTTCAATATCTTCTCTTATACGATCGTAGTGTTGTAAATATTTATCCCAGTTTACAGGGCTATGGTTTCCAAGCGTTGCTTTAGCCAGCCGGCAAACAATCACCGGTTCACTCAACAACTGATCACTTACAGGTGGCAATACGCCTTTCGAAAATTGAATGACGCCCATGGAGTTTTCACACGAAACAATTTGTTCTTCCCCATTCATCCAGTCTTTATCACTGCGCCCCAGGCAGGGCAGTATCAGCGCTTCATGCCCATGCACAAGGTGGCTTCTGTTAAGCTTTGTGGATACATGTACCGTCAGGGAACATTTGCGCAACGCAGCGGCCGTATACAACGTATCGGGCGTGGCAGACAGGAAGTTGCCCCCCATGGCAATAAATACCGATGCTTTGCCCCCATGCATGGCTTTAATGGCCTCCACTACATCGTATCCATATTTATTGGGTGGGGTAAAATGAAAGTTGGCCGCAATGGCATCAAGGAATTGTTGCGAAGGCTTTTCATAAATACCCATGGTACGGTCGCCCTGTACATTGCTGTGACCCCGAACAGGGCAGGTGCCTGCACCAGGTTTGCCAATACTGCCTTTTAATAACAACAGGTTTACGATTTCTTTGATGGTATCTACTGCATTCACATGTTGCGTTAGCCCCATGGCCCAACAGGCAATGATCTTTGTTTTATCTTTTAACAGGTCGGCCGCTTCTTTTATCTGGTTTAAAGAAAGACCACAGGCGGCGGCCAGTTGTTCAGGGTCCTGGTGTTGCAGGTCATTGATGAATTCAGCGTAACCAATAGTATTATTCTCAATAAAAGAACGATCGAATACTTTACCCGTCTCCCGTTGTTCATGTTGCCATAACAGGTATTCTATGGCTTTCAGCAGGGCCATATCACCATTGATGATCACCGGAAGAAAGATGTCGGTGAGATGGGTGTCCATGCCCAGCAATCCTTTCATTGATTGCGGGTTGTTAAAACCCATAAGCCCCGTTTCTGGCAGTGGGTTAACGGCTATGATCCGGGCGCCATTAGCCTTGGCTTTTTGTAAAGCCGTTAGCATCCGGGGGTGATTGGTGCCCGGATTTTGTCCTAGGATGATGATCACTTCAGCTTCATACAGATCTTCCAGTTTTACCGAGCCCTTGCCAATACCCAGCGATTCCCCAAGGGCTACGCCACTGCTTTCATGACACATATTGCTGCAATCGGGCAGGTTATTGGTGCCATAGGCACGAACAAAAAGCTGGTATAAAAAAGCCGCTTCGTTACTGGTGCGTCCTGAAGTGTAAAAGATCGCTTCATCGGGGCTTGACAATTTATTTAAAGCAGCACCCATTTTGTGGAAAGCATCATCCCAGCTTATGGATTCGTAGTGTGTGCCGCCATGGCGTAGGAACATGGGCTGGGCAATGCGGCCTTTACGGCCTATTTCATAATCCGTTAGCGTTGCCAGTTCCTGTACGCTATTTTCAGCAAAGAATTCCGGCGTTAATTTTTTAAGAGTGGCTTCATCGGCAACGGCCTTTGCGCCATTTTCGCAATATTCACCCAGGGTGGAACGGTCATCATCAGGATCGGGCCAGGCACAACTGGGACAATCAAACCCGCCTTTTTGATTCATATGGTTCAGTGCCTTAAAACCCCGGGCCGCGCCGGCTTCACCCAATACTTGTTTTATTGTTTCCACAATAGCTGGTAACCCGGCCGCTGATTTCTTAATAGGCCCCAGGTGTAAACCGGTAAAACGTTCCGGATTTTCGGCACCAGGTTGGTTATGGTTGGAATCACTCATAATAACGTTGTTCTTCTTTAATAACGATTTTTTGCGGCCGTAGGTTTATGAGGTATGAAGTATGATGTAGGAAGTACGAGGTTCGCAAATTTCTTATATCCTACTTCCTACTTCCTACTTCTTACTTCGTATTCTTTGTATTGCATAAAAAGCACTTATCCTATACGCCTACTTTAATCCGATTAGCACAAGTATATACATTAAATCTATCCTTTCTTAAAAAACCAATTAAAGTGATCTCATGCTCCGTGGCCATTTGCACTGCCAGACTGCTAGGTGCCCCTACTGCTGCTATAACCTGTATGCCCGCCATTACGGCTTTTTGTATCAATTCAAATCCGGCCCGGCCGCTCAATAACAAAATGAATTGGGATAAAGGCAATTGCCCGTTCTGTAAAGCCGCGCCAATCACTTTATCTACGGCGTTGTGCCGGCCAACATCTTCGCGCAACAAAATACATTCACCATTTAAATTGAACAAACCGGCTGCATGCAAACCACCTGTGCTTTCAAATAATACCTGTTTTTGTTGTAAGGTCTGTTGCAGTCCGTAAAACAGCTTGTCCGGTATCACCAGTTCTTCGTGTTGATGCGTAAATACCGGAACTGTTTTAATGGCATCTATACCTGTTTTGCCGCAAACGCCACAGCTGGACGTAGTAAAGAAATTCCGTTCAGCCTGCTGTAATTGGGGTACAATGCCTGGCTTCAAAGCAACCAGTACACTGTTTTCCTGCGGCAGGATATGTTGTATTTGATCAATGTGTTGAACAATGCCTTCCGTAAATAGAAAACCGGCCGCCAGCTCGGCATCATGTCCGGGAGTACGCATAGTAACGGAAATATTTTTTTGTGCATACCCGGTAGGTTGGTGCCAGCCCAGCTGTATTTCAAGCGGTTCTTCAACGGCCAGTTCATCTTCTATCTCTGTTTGTACACCGGCATTGATCTTTTTTATTTTAATATGGGCCACTGATGGTTGCATTGTGTAAAGTTACTAAAAAGGCCGCAGGCGGTAGGGAATAGCAATGGAATGGTAAATTGCCTTCTGGGCAGTAGGCAGTAGGCAATGGGCAGTAGGCAATAGGCAATAGGTCTCGGCCAAACCGGGAGCAATTCGTTTTGAGAAGCGCTCTTGGATACAATTCGTCAATCGCCTATTAGTTTGTTAGTTTTTTAGTTATTAAGTTCACCCCAGCCTCAAAAGCTAATAAACTAACGAACTAAAAAACTATGAATTGAAAACGTTTACACCACTCAAAAGGGAGAACCCCGTATCCGCGAACAGGCCCATTGCCTACTGCCCAATGCCTATTGCCATAAAAAGTTAAGTGTAAAATTGACAGATATGTTGTTTTAGCTTAGTTTCACGGTGCTAAATAAAAACGATCGCTATGCTGTCTGTCATCCTCCTTTCTATACACTACCAATACTTAACATTCATTAATTATTCAAATTAAAGCTCTTACATGAAACGTTTGCTTTTTGCCTGTTCAACACTGATCACTTTTAATTCGTTTGCTCAGAACAACCTGGTTTTAAATGTAGATGCTGCTAAAACTACCATTAGCCGGCAGATCTATGGTCATTTTGCCGAGCACCTGGGCCATTGTGTATATGGTGGTTTTTATGTGGGAGAAGGGAATACCAAAATACCCAACACAAATGGGGTACGCAATGATGTTATAGCGGCACTGAAAAAATTAAAGATCGCTAACCTGCGCTGGCCGGGTGGTTGTTTTGCCGATACCTATCACTGGAAAGATGGTATTGGTCCCAAGAACAAAAGGCCAACGATGGTAAATGCCTGGTGGGGCGGCGTAACCGAAGACAACAGCTTTGGCACCCATGATTTTTTGAATATGTGCGAACTGATCGGCACAGAACCTTATCTCGCGGGTAATGTGGGTAGTGGCACTGTGCAGGACCTTACCGATTGGGTACAGTATGTAAACTTCAACGGTAAAAGTCCAATGAGTAATCTGCGTCAGCAAAATGGCCGCGAAAAACCCTGGCATGTAACGTACTGGGGAGTAGGCAATGAAGCCTGGGGCTGTGGAGGTAATATGACGCCTGAACACTATGCCGACATATACCGGCAGTATGCCACCTTCATGACTGGTTGGTCGAATGAAACCAAAATATTCCGCATAGCCTCCGGCGCCAGTTCAGATGATTATAACTGGACCGAGGTGCTGATGAAAAATATCCCGATCAATATGCTGGGTGGCGTGGCCTTGCATCATTATTCAGTGATAAACTGGAGTAAAAAAGGCCCGGCAGTTGATTTTAGCGAGGAACAATATTTCCAGATCATGAAACAGGCCCTCCTCATGGATTCACTGGTGATCAGACATTCCGCCATTATGGATAAATACGATCCGCAAAAACGGGTAGCCCTGGTGGTGGACGAATGGGGTGGCTGGTACGATGTGGAAGCGGGTACTAACCCCGGTTTTCTGTATCAGCAAAACACTATGCGCGATGCCATGATCGCCGGCGCCACCCTGAATATTTTCCATAACCATTGCGACCGCGTTAGGATGGCCAATCTGGCCCAAACCATCAATGTGTTGCAGGCCGTTATCCTGACCAATGAAGAAAAAATGATCCTGACGCCTACCTATCACGTAATGGAAATGTATAATGTGCACCAGGATGCCAAAATGGTCCCGTTAACTGTTACCTGTAACGATTATGCTTTTGGAAATGAAAAGCTGCCGGCGATTTCCGCTTCTGCTTCCAAAGACTCCACGGGCGCTATGCATATCTCCCTGGTGAATATCGATTCAAAAGCCACGCAGGATGTAAACATTACGTTGGAAGGCGGGAATTATAAGACCGTTGGCGGCCGTATCCTTGCTTCCGGCAAATTACAGGACCATAATACTTTTGCAGCGCCCGATAAAATTAAACCGGTGCTCTTCCAGGGAGCAACTCTGAAAGGCAAAACATTGAGTGTTAAAATGCCGCCATTCTCTGTAGTAGTGCTCGAGCTAAAATAGTATGTTTGGAGAATATCCAGATATTTGACAAATTTTTAAAGTAACCTATTTTCTAAAACTCAATAAGGGATACCATATGAACAAATTGATTTGCCAGGTAGCATTGCTGGCGCTGCTTACCGGCGCAGCATCCTGCGGGGGCGAAAACAAACAACCTTCAACAGAAAATTCTCAAGACATGATCAAAGCAGGCGTTACAACAAAGGAGTGGGGTGAAACAGATGGAAAAAAAGTGCAGTTGTTCACCCTTACCAATAAAAACGGTGTAACTGTAAGTATTACCAACTATGGAGGTATCGTAACATCCTGGGTTACACCCGAAAAAAGCGGAAACAAATCAAGTATAGTAGTTGGCATGGAAAGTTTGGCCGATTATCTGAAAAAGCCGCCTTATTTTGGTGCTCTTATTGGCCGTTATGGTAACCGGATTGGTGATGCCAAATTCAAACTCGATGGCAAAACCTATACACTGGCTGCCAACAACGGCAAAAATAACCTGCATGGTGGTAACAAAGGGTTCGATAAAGTAGTATGGGATGCTACACCCGCAGCCGATAGCACACCTGCGCTTACTTTAACTTATTTAAGCAAAGACGGCGAAGAAGGTTTCCCCGGCAACCTGAAAGTAACGGTGGTGTATACCTTAACTGATGATGATGCGCTCAATATCGACTACACCGCTGAAACCGATAAAGCCACACCGGTTAACCTGACTAACCACAGTTATTTCAACCTCACTGGCAGCACAGAGAATACTATTTTAAACCATAGCCTGCAGATCAATGGTGATCACTATACACCGGTTGATACCACGTTGATCCCCACTGGTGAGATCAAAGCGGTAAAAGGAACGCCGTTCGACTTTACCAAAGCCGAAACAATTGGCGCCCGTATCGATTCAGTACCCGGCGGTTACGATCATAATTTTGTGTTGAACCGCACCGACAGCACCCTGCAACTGGCAGCTACTTTGTCTGACACAACCAGCGGTCGCAAACTGGAAGTATTCACTACCGAGCCTGGCATCCAGTTTTACAGTGGTAACTTCCTCGATGGTACCTTTACAAGTGGTGGCAAACCCGTAAAGTTGCGTTCAGCGCTTTGTTTGGAAACTCAGCATTTCCCTGATTCTCCCAACAAACCAAAGTTCCCTACTACTATTTTACAACCCGGACAGAAATACCACACCGTAACTAAATACAAAGTTTCGTTACAGTAATTGGCTTTATAATTTAAGACCTGTAAGAGCTTGTCCGCCTTTGGCGGATGCATCACTTGAACTCGCTTTAATAGTGAGTTGTCTTGCACATGACAGGTCTTTACTTTTTAACTGGACGAATCAAAGACCTGACCGTGTTAACCATCTGGTTGTTCAAGACCTGATGGCGGACCTGACAGGTCTTTCTTTTTCTACCTACTGCCGTCTATTGTTTGCCTCGCCCGCCGAAGCTTTAGCGTAGGAGGGCCGTTTGCCATCTGCCGTTTGCCGTCCTTTACCTGGCGCAAGCGTACGCTTGTGCCTCCTATTAATTAATTAAGCGCATCTTGCAGGTCTTTTTTATACCAAACTGGTGGTGCGCAGGCCTTTTCCCGTATAGGTAATCATGAAGCATACACCTGCATTTAAAATTGGTTTGTTTGGGATTGGACTGGATACTTATTGGCCCCAATTTGATGGATTAAAAGAACGACTGGAAGGCTATTTGCAGGAAGTGCATACGCGCATTGCTGCCCTGCATCCTGAGATCGTAAACGCCGGCCTCATTGATACCGCTGATAAAGCCTTTGAAGCAGGATACCGCTTTAGGACCGAAGGCGTAAACATTATATTCCTGTATGTAACTACCTATGCATTGTCATCGACGGTATTGCCTTTGGTGCAGCAAGCCAAAGTTCCGGTGATCGTCCTGAACCTCTCGCCCGAAGCCGCAATTGATTACGCCGCATTCAATAAAATGAACGACCGCACCCGCATGACGGGGGAGTGGCTGGCTTATTGCTCGGCCTGCCCGGTTCCCGAAATAGCCAATGTATTCCTGCGCACCGGCATACAGTTTTATCAGGTAACAGGTATGCTGCGCAATGACCCAGTATGCTGGAAAGAAATAGGGGAATGGGTAGAAGCGGCTAAAGTGGCACACACCATGTCGTTTAACCGGTTGGGTTGTATGGGCCATTATTACAGCGGTATGCTGGATATTTATGCTGACCTTACCCAGCAATACCGCTTCTTTGGCGGGCATATTGAATTGATAGAAGTAGATGAACTGGCAGCTTTACGCCGTTCAGTAACGGATAAAGAAATTGAAGCCCGTGTCCGGTTGTTTTACGACACTTTTGATGTACAGAACGATTGTGAGGTAGATGAATTAAAACGCGCTGCACGTACTTCCGTTGCGTTGGACCAGTTAACGGCCCAATACCAGTTAGGGTCCCTGGCCTATTATTACAAAGGCACCGGTAATGCAGATAACGAGGATACCATCAGCTCCATCATTCTGGGTAACTCTTTATTGACTGCCCGCGGTATTCCCGTGGCTGGTGAGTATGAGATCAAGAATGCACAGGCCATGAAGATCATGGACAGTTTTGGCGCGGGTGGCTCATTTACCGAATACTATGCCATGGATTTTAATGAAGATATTGTATTGATGGGGCACGATGGACCAGGTCACATTGCCATTGCAGAAGGGAAAACCAAAGTACGCCCGCTGTATGTATATCATGGTAAAGTAGGTCGCGGTCTGTCGGTGGAAATGTCAGTAAAGAACGGTCCGGTTACCCTGCTTTCGGTTATACAACAGGGAAATGGAAAACTCGCGCTGTTGGCCGCAGAAGCAGCATCTGTTGCCGGTCCCATTTTGGAAATAGGCAATACCAACAGCCGGTATAAATTCTCCATTGGCGCCCGCCGTTTTGTAAATGACTGGAACAGTCATGGCCCTGTACATCATTGTGCGGTAGGAGTGGGGCATGTAGTTGCTAAGATCAGGAAATTGGGTTTGTTGTTGGGGATGGAAGTTGTTCAGGTGTGTTAAAGATGCAGACCTGTAAGGTCCATCATAGGGTCTTGCTCTATCAGTCTGGTGTTTTGGACCCCGCATGGCGGGGCAGGCTCTTGACAGGTCTGCATCGTCTCACTTTAAACAAGACCTGTCAGGTGCGCATAAACTCACTATCAATGCAAGCTCAAATGGCGCACCTTACAGATTCTGTGTTAACTATTTTATTGTAACGATCTCCCAACCCTCCGGTTTCTTGATCACATGAATGCCCAGATCATGTTCGTTCTTGATCATTTCCAGCTCAAAAAGTTCATCGCCGAAACGTAAGTTGGAGATCCTGATCTGTTTTATGTAATCGGGAAGCATGGGTTTGTATAACGTCAGCTTTTTTTCATGGCCATCGAACGAAATGCGTAAACAGGCCTGTAACAACAGAAATACTGCTGCTACCGACCAGGCTTGTGGTGAACAGGCTACCGGATAAGCTGTAGGCGCCTCACCCCGTCTGAATGGGAAGCCACAAAATAATTCGGGTAACCGTTGCAGCTCTATGAACAGGGAGGCGTCAAACAAACCCTGCATCAGCCGCATGGCAGGTTCCATCATATTATAGCGGGCAAGCCCATATGCTGCAATGGCCGTGTCGTGTGGCCATACCGACCCATTGTGGTACGACATAGGGTTGTATCTCGCCGCCTTTGACGATAAGGTGCGGGTGCCCCAGCCATTGAACATATCATCACTCATTAGCAGTTTGGCTGCCTGAGCGGCCCTTTCAGGCGTTGCTATTCCAGAATATAGAAGATGGCCCACATTAGACGCTACTACCCGGCAGGGCTTTTTATCGCCATCAAGCGCCAGAATATAGGTGCCTAATTTTTCATCCCAAAACACTTCGTTGAAATGTTGTTTCAGGTCATCAGCCTCTATTGTCAATTGTTCGGCCATTTCATTATAGCCTAACCGTTGCGCCATATAAGCGGCCTGTATTTTTGCATCATACACATAACCCTGCACTTCACATAAGGCAATAGGAAAACTGGCCAGATCGCCATTCTCGTGAGAAATAGAATCGTGCGAGTCTTTCCAACCCTGGTTGGCCAATCCGCTTTCCGCTTTTCGCTGGTATTCAACGAAGCCATCGCCGTCCATATCGCCATATACTTTTATCCAGGTAAGTGCCTGTAAGATATTATCCCAGATGGTGCGAATGGTGGCGAGGTCATCGGTCCTTTTTAAATACTGGCCTGCCAGCACAACGAATAAAGGCGTGGTGTCTATGCTGCCATAGTATAATTTAAAAGGAATTTCACCGGTCTCGGCCATTTCACCCGATCGTATTTCGTGTAAGATCTTGCCCGGTTCTGCATCCTGTAATGGCAGCACTTTGGTTGCCTGCCGGGCCGCCTGGTATAATAAAACACCTTTAGCAATATTGGGCGATACCCACAGGGTTTCCAATGCCGTAAAGGTACCATCCCGGCCGAATACGGTGTTGTACCAGGGCACTCCTGCATAAGGATAACTACCAAAAGGTGTTTGCACCAGTAATGACAGCAAATCGTTTTTTGACCGGTTGATCCAGTTATTAAATTGTTCATTGTCCGTAAAGACCTCTGCAATCAATTCCTTGCTTTTTTCCATGCCCGTTCTGATCTTATCGTAGGCAATGAAATACGGCTCAAATTGTACAGGATTGGCATACACGGAAAATACCGAGGTGCAGTTGATGCTATACATCCCCAGTGGCTCCAATTTGATCTTGTAAGTGATCTTATTGTCTTTTATATCCGCCGGTTCGGGATCAAAATGCAGGTTGGTTTGCCGTTCAATTTGGTCGAGCCCGGTATAAGAAACCACTATATGGTTGTTGGCAGATGTAAAAGGAGGTTTCAGCATACCCCGTTTATTTCTTTCCATACCCCGCACTTCGAATATGTCCCTGAAATCACTGTCGAATGTGATCTCCAGGTCCATCTCATGGGAGTCTGATCCATAATTGTACAGGATGATCAACTCATGACAGGCGCCATCCTGTAAAAATTTACTGCGTGAAATGTGTAATGTCCCTTTGGGTATAACTACATTATGGCCATCACTGATATCGGGGTTGGTGAGGTCAACCGACAGCATTTCGTTCTCGTTCTTTATGTTGGAACTAAGCAGCATGGGCCGGTAATGGTTTATTTCCAGTTCCATATCACTTATGAACCGCGTGCCCTGATGATAAATGCCCTGCACACAAGTGCCAAATTGTTTTATATCGCCCCAACGATCGAAGATCCCAAAAGTATCGCCATAATTTAAAGTGAGTACACGATCATCAGCATACGAAGATGATGCGAGTATGTAATACTTGTCGTCATGTAGTTTTACCAGGGTGTCGTGCTTTTTCATAAATAATAATTTATGAATGGTTAGAACTTATTTTCTATACGCTTGTGTTAAGTAGTAACTTCTTTCAGATTGTTTATGCAATGCTTTTTCGTACAGCCGTACATAATTCTGGGCCATCACTAAATCGCTGAATCTTCTTTCAAAAGTCTCGCGGCAGGTGTCCCGGCTTATTAAATGAATATTTTTTAATGCTTCTACTGCTTTGTCCAGGCTGTTTACAATAAATCCTGTTTTGCCATGTTCAATGATCTCAGGTACTGAACCATGGTTATAAGCGATCACAGGGGTACCACAGGCCATGGCTTCTATTAACACCATACCAAACGGTTCGGGCCAGTCAATAGGGAATAACAGGGCTTTGGCATTTGCCAGCAGCGGACCTTTTTCCTGTTCGCCAATCTCTTGCAGGTATTCTACATGCGGTTGATCGAGCAAATGTCTGATCTCTTTTTCAAAATATTTTTCATCTGCTTTGTCAACTTTGGCGGCCACCTTTATTTTCATATTTGCCCGGCGCGCAATTTCAATGGCCCGGTCGGCCCTTTTTTCCGGAGAGAACCTGCCCAAAAATGCAACATAATCTCCTTCACCTTTTCCATATTTATATAGGTCAGCTGGTAAACCATGATATACGGTAGATACCCAGTTGGCCATTGGTATTGGTCGGCGCTGTGAATTGGAGATAGATACCACTGGCATATCATAGAATTTTTCGTATAACGGTTTTAGCTCAGGAATATCTAATCGGCCGTGCAGGGTGGTCAATGTTTTTTTATGGCTGCGCCGTGTTACAGGAAAATGTAAATAATCAGTGTGAAAATGCAGCAGATCAAATTCATGCGACCGGTCCATTACTTCCTGCAATTGCAGAATATTGCCGGCCATAAGATCTACACAATTACTCAATCGTAATGCAGTGGGAGTAACAGATACCAGTTTAGCCCTGGTTATTGAATCGCCGGATGCAAACAATGTTACATCATGTCCCAATTTCACCAATGCATCTGTAAGATAAGCTACTACCCTTTCAGTACCGCCATATAATCTGGGTGGTACCGATTCAATGAGTGGTGCTATTTGTGCAATTCTCAACATAGCCAATATTTTCTGTTAAATGAATAGATATAAAAATTAAAGTTACTGGTTGAGTAAAAGGGTGTTGAGGTCAATGGGGAAAATATGCGTCAGGTGGTTTTCGAAGTATAAAATCATGCATAGTTACGCTCCTTATTTAATCTCTATCTCTTTCTAAATGAAAGTACAAATGTGATTTATGTTAATAAGGGATACGCAATTAGAGTGCCAGGGGATAAAGATTACTTTGTATGCTTGTTTCTAAATTGAATTGGTGTTATACCAACTTTTTCCTTGAACAACTTAGAAAAATAAAAGTTCGATTCGAAGTTGAGTTCGAACGCAATCTCTTTTACTGATTTTGTGGTATGTGTTAATAGCTCTTTTGCTTTGTGGAGCTTTAATTGTATTTGGAATTGTCCCGGCGCAAGACCGGTATATTCTTTAAATATTTTTCTGAACCGGGAATAACTGATCTGTAATTCGTGCGCCACATCAACCGGTGAAATATTTTGCTCGATATTCGATCGAAAGAGTAACCGGGCTTTGTCAACAATGGCTTCTACATTTTGTCCGCTGAACTTTTCCTGTTGCGAAAGAGAATAGATAGTTCCCAATAAATGTAATACCGTGCCGGCAATGTGTGGCTGGTAGCCTGCTTTTTCTTCTTTGGTTTTATCAACGATCTCCTGAAAAAGGTGCAGCAGCGTTTCCTGGTAACCAACAGGTATAACCGGACTGGCTGGCGTAAAGAATTTTTTGGTTAAGAGATTTTTGGCGATGGGTCCGGTGAAGCCTACCCAATATTCATCCCAGCCAGTTTTTTTATCTGGCTTATACCGGTGTCTTTCTTCCGGGAATAAGAATAGGATGGAACCGGCTGTAATGATTTGTTTACCGCCGCTTTTCGATTCAAAGATACCGCCACCCCTGGTGATATAAATAACCTGGAACTCCTGCAATACCCTCCCTTTCTCCCAATTGAAATAATGATGCGCCGGGTGCGAGTCGTAGGGATAGGAAGAACCGGCCACAATGTGCGTGCAACCGGTGTTCAATACGTTCAATCCCCAGCTTTCATCTGTGGAGCTTACGGGCAGGTATTTGTAATAATTGACCATTTATAAATATCAAAAAATACAACGCAAATATCAAATTGGGCAACTGCGCTGCACAATAATAACAATAATTTTAATGGTACAACTATTTGCTATGGACAGAAACACAACAGATAGTCATTTATTGGAATTGTGGCGGAGTGGCAATGATAAAGCCTATCGGGCATTGTTCGATCGTTATTTTTGTAAATTGTATAATTATACAGGGAAACTGATCCCGGACAAAAGGGTTTCTGAAGAGATAGTGATGGACGTTATGCTGGCCATT
Organism: Niastella soli; assembly: GCF_017742245.1. Lineage (GTDB taxonomy): Bacteria > Bacteroidota > Bacteroidia > Chitinophagales > Chitinophagaceae > Niastella > Niastella soli. The sequence goes on along the minus strand of NZ_JAGHKO010000017.1, from coordinate 23,721 downwards.
TGGCAAAAGCGCGATCAGTTGAAAAGCGATCTGTCATTATCTGCCTATTTATATAAATCGGTTAGAAACCGTCTTATAGATCATTTGCGTAAGCAACAGGTGCCCACCGTGTCATTGGAGTTATCGACAGTAGAACCGTCCTCTTCTTTTATAACCGATAGCCGCATATTGCATAAGGAACTGGAAACTTTATACCGCATGTCGCTGAATCGGTTACCGCCCCAAAAGAAACGCATCTTTGCCATGAGCCGCGAAGAGGGCAGTTCGTATAAAGAAATTGCTGATAGATTGCAGCTGTCGAAAAATACCGTGGAGAATCATATGGTTGCCGCGTTAAGGCTACTTAAGCGGAATATGCAGGTTGTAGGGAGTTATTAAGTTATTGAGTTATTAGGTTTGGTTTTTTTCTTCGAACTCAATAGCCTACGAACTAACACATAATAAGCAAAAAGCTGAAATTTAAACAATTGTTACTTCAATACCGCGGCTTTCGAGCTGATTGACCATATGCTCTGATATTCCCTTATCAGTAATTATTCTATCCACTTCTTCTAAACCGCAAATGCGGCCAAAGCCCCGTTTACCAAATTTGGTAGAATCAGACAGTACGATCACCTTTTGTGATACATCGATCATCTGGCGGTTCAGGTGAGCCTCCATAACACTCGTTGTGGTGAGACCGAATTCCAGGTCAATACCATCAACCCCGAGGAATAATTTACTACAGAAAAAATCGGTGAGTATTTTTTGCGCATAAGGTCCGGTTACAGAAGAAGAGCTTTTGCGGATGATACCGCCCAACTGCATGATCTCTACATCGGCGTGTTTGTTAAGTTCAGTTGCTACCGGTAAGGAGGCGGTAATAACGGTTACATTCATTTTTGGGGGCATGTTCTTGGCAAGCGCCAGCACAGTAGTACCGGACGCAATGATAATAGAATCATTATCGGTAATAAGTTGAGCCGCAGTAGCCCCGATCCGCATTTTCTCGCCCGATTGCAGTTTTTCCTTTTCATTAACGGGACGATCAATGGTATATGGGTTATTAATGGTGGCCCCGCCATGTGTGCGGAACAGCAGACTTTTATCCTCCAGCAGTTTCAGGTCCTTTCGAATAGTGACCGAAGAAACATCCAGTTCCTTACATAGTTCAAGCACGTTAACAAAGCTTTCCTTGCTCAGTTTGCTAAGGATGAATTGATGGCGTTCAGTTTGTGAGATCATAATTAGTACCTCAAATTAAATGAAAATTCTCAGACGACTGCAAACCAATTGTTTGATTATCCTTACGGCAGGCAAACAGGGATAAACTCCCTGCTTAATGCCTCCCAGGTCCTTGTGAAGTACTGAGAATATCCTATATCGGTCCTAGCAAGCTCCTTTACTTATACCACCAAACCCGCACTGTATATGGGGGTTCAGTGCGGGTTTGGTGCGGGTTCAGTGCGGGTTTATAGGGGAATTTAGCTATCTAACCTAAGTATGACCAGTGTTGGATAGTGAAACAGGTAGTTTTAAACCGGTATTTGCAGGGAGTAGGCCTTAAAGTTACAGGCGCTCTAGTACCATAATACGTTACAAAGCGTCCTTAAATAAGCTCACTGGTTGATTTTCATTACGATCAAAACAGGAAGGGGGAAAGTAAACAGGCAAAAAATGCTTTCCAAAAGTTTCGATATGTTTTATTCGTGGTTTCAAATTGTTTCACTAATATTGTCTCATAATCTAATTGAAATAAAACGAAAGTCTTCGATATAGAATGGAAGCTGAAACCAAACAAAACCGCAATACCCTGGTAAACAGGCTGACAACGCAGAAAGAATGGGACCTGATCATAATTGGGGGTGGGGCAACCGGCTTAGGCATTGCTTTAGAAGCAGTTAGCAGAGGATACAGTGCCTTGCTCGTAGAGCAGGCCGATTTTGCCAAAGGCACCTCCAGTCGCAGTACCAAACTGGTGCATGGGGGCGTACGTTACCTGGCACAAGGTGATATTCAATTGGTTAGAGAAGCCAGTATTGAACGTGGGCTGTTGTGGCGTAATGCGCCGCATCTGGTAAAAAACCAAACTTTCATCATTCCTATCTATACCTGGTGGGACCGGCTGAAATATACCATCGGGCTTAAACTATACGATTGGATTGCGGGCCGTTTAAGTCTGGGCGCTTCCGTTTTTATTCCCCGTAAAAAAGCCTTAAACAAATTGCCAAACATAAATGCCAAGGGGTTAGTGGGCGGCGTAGTGTACCACGACGGCCAGTTCGATGATTCCCGCCTGGCTATAAACCTGGTACAAACGATCATTGAAAAAGGGGGCGTGGCACTGAACTACATAAAGGTGACCGGGCTTATTAAAGATAATAGCCAGCATATTTCCGGGGTGACCGTAACAGATATAGAAACCAATAAAACCTATACCTGTAAAGCTAAAGCAGTGGTAAATGCCACTGGTGTGTTTGTTGATGAAGTGTTGCAAATGGATAACCCCACAGGTGCAAAAAGTATTACGGCCAGTCAGGGCGTACACCTGGTGCTCGATAAAAGATTTTATCCGGCAGATGATGCCCTGATGATCCCCGCTACCAGTGATGGACGGGTACTGTTTGCCGTGCCCTGGCATGGAAAGGTAGTTGTAGGCACCACAGATACGCCGGTGAAGGAGGCTTCGCTGGAGCCGCAGGCGCTGGAAAAAGAAATTGCCTTTATTCTGGAAAATGCAGCCAGTTACTTTGTAGAACAACCCAAACGTAGCGACGTTTTAAGTGTATTTGCCGGGTTACGTCCGCTGGCAGCGCCACAAGACGGCGAACAAAAAACAAAAGAGATCTCACGCAGTCATAAGATCATGGTAACGCCATCACAACTGTTTACCATTTTAGGCGGTAAATGGACCACCTTCCGCAAAATGGGCGAAGATATGGTTGACCGGGTGGAGAAGGAATTGCAATGGCCGCACAAAAAAACGGCTACGCGTAATTTGAGCATACATGGTGCAGTGGCCAATGTTTCTATGAGCGATCCTTTCTATTTCTATGGCAGTGACAAAGAAAATGTAAAAGCATTGATGAACGGACATACCAATCAATGGCTAAGTAATAGTTTACAAATACACGAAGCGCAGGTGATATGGGCCGTGCGGCACGAAATGGCCCGCAACGTTGAAGATGTATTGTCTCGCCGGACCAGGGCTTTATTGCTCGATGCACGCGAAAGTATGCGCATGGCGGAATCCGTGGCTACGATCATGGCGAAGGAACTTAATAAGGATGATAGTTGGATACGTGAGCAAGTAGCTTCCTACACAAAACTTGCACAGAGGTACGTATTGGGTTAAAGTTACTGAGTTCTTTAGTTTGTTAGTTTTTTAGTTCAAAAACTGATAACCTACAAACTAATAAACTAACAAACTAACAACCTCATTGCCGGTTCGTAGACCAAAGCAGCACTTAAAAGTATAATCTGTATAAATGAAACGTAGAAGATTTCTCTCTTCCCTTGGTTGGCTGACTGCAGGATGGGTATTGACGCCTTTTTCACCAGCAAAAGCATTTATTGGTGCTGATAAGAAAGTAAAAGGAGCTGTTCTGGCGAAAGGCAAAGGATTAAAAAATGTAATTGTAAGCGATGGTTATTCCGTTGTAGCTACCGATGGTTCCGGAAAATATGAAATGGAACTGCATCCCAATGCCGTGGCCATTTTTGTTTCTACCCCGGCCGGCTATGCATTCAATCATGAAAAGGGGTTATCGCGCCATTACAAAATGGTGCAGGACATCAACCCGCGCAAAGCCATCAACTTTGAGCTGGAAGCGCTCACCACCGACGATACCACTCACCAGTTTATTATCTGGGCCGATCCGCAAGTGAAGAATGAAAAGGACGTGGAACGCATGATGGCGGAATCTGTGCCTGATGTACAGAAATTCATAAAAGGCGCCAATGGCGCATTGATACATGGAATAACTGTGGGCGATATGGTTTGGGATAACCATGATCTGTTCCCAAGCTATAATGCTGCCGTTGAAAAAATGGGCATTCCCTTCTTTCAATGCATCGGCAATCACGACATGGATTATAACAAAGGCGGCGATGAGATGTCGGACGATACCTTTCAACAACATTATGGGCCAACCTGGTATTCCTTCAACAGGGGTAAAGCGCATTATGTGGTAATGGACGATGTTCGTTACCTGGGGAAAGACCGGGAATACGATGGCTATATCTCAGAAGAACAATTAACCTGGTTACAGAAAGATCTCTCCTTTGTGCCGAATGATCGCCTCGTGATAGTATGTGTACATATCCCCGTTCATAACGAAGTAAAGAATAATGAGGCGCTGTATGCAGTGCTGAAAGGCCGCAATGTGCATATCATGTCGGGCCATACGCACTACCACCGCAACGTGATACAGAACGATATTTTTGAACACAACCATGGCACCGTTTGCGGCGCCTGGTGGACGGGCCCCATCTGTGGCGATGGCACGCCTTCCGGTTATGGCGTATACTCGGTAAAAGGCACTGAGTTGAGCTGGTATTATCAGTCAACCGGCAAAGAAGCCGATCACCAGGTGAGTATGCATGTGCAGGACCAGGATGCCACCAGCAAAAATCTGCAGGTGAATGTATGGAATTACGATCCGGCCTGGACGGTGGAATGCTGGGTAGATGGCGCCAAACACCATGACTTTAAACAACAGAAAGGTTTTGATGCCCTGGCTGTGGCCTTATATGAGGGACCCCAACTGCCCAAACCACGTGGGTTTGCAGAACCAAAGAAAACAGACCATTTATTCAATGCGATGATCCCCGCCTCGGCTAAGCAGGTAAAGGTGATTGCTACGGATCGCTTTGGAAAGAAGTATGTTTCTGAATACAATGCATAGGTATTATAAGGATATATGAGGTAAGATGTAGGAGGTTGATCAGTTGATCAGGAAGGAATACAGGAGGTAAGAGGTAGGAAAACGTAGGACGCAAGAGATAAGAAATAATAGGAGAGACGAATAATCAGACCCTTCTTACTTCGTACATCATATTTCTTACTATACATTTTAATGGAAAGCTAATTTTAAAAAGGCCTGCCCATTGTTATAAATAATATGTTCTACATATATTTACGGCCTAACTTAAATAAAAAGCTCATATGAAAAGAACGATGCTCGGATTTGTGTCTTGCATAGTATTGATCTTATTGAATGTGAACGTGTTGGCGCAGCAGGCAACCATTGACAGCGCCATCCGCCCTGCGGCTTATAAATTACGGTATGGATTGTTTAAGAGCTATCCGAATTCCACGAAAGACATTATTTTTCTCGGCAACAGCATAACCCAGGGGGTTGATTGGGCGGAGTTGCTGCAGAACCCGAATTGCAAAAACCGCGGCATCTCCGGCGACATCACCTATGGCGTACTGGAAAGGCTGAGCGAAGTGACCGAAGGCAAACCGGCAAAAGTGTTTGTGTTGATCGGAATTAACGATATTGAGCATAATATCCCAGATACGCTGATCGTAAACAACTATCGCCGTATCATCAGGCAGATAAAAGCGGAATCGCCCAAAACAAAGATCTATTTTCATACGCTGTTACCCGTTAATAACGAATTCACGCAATTTAAAAAGCATTATAACAAAGACGAGCATATCGCCTTTGTAAATACAGAACTGAAGAAGATCGCGGAAGAAGAAAAGATCACGTTGATCGATCTGCATCCGCACTTCCTTGATGCCACCAACAAACTGGATAAACGGTATACCCAGGATGGGTTGCATCTCAATGCCGACGGATACCAGGTGTGGGCGGGGATCTTGAAACAATATTTGTTGTGAGTTGTGAGTTGTGAGTTGTGAGTGGACTCGCGAAGATAGAAAAGTCTGAGTAATCGCGATCCGTTTGCCGTCTGCCGTCTGCCGTTTGCCGATTGCCGATTCACGAATGCATCTGTTTTCACTTAAAGACCTTATTTTATAACTAACGATTATATTAAGAAACTATGCCACAATACATCCTATCATTCGATCAGGGAACAACCAGTTCACGGGCCATCATATTCGATCAGGCCGGTTCCATCATATCAATAGCGCAGAAAGAATTTACCCAGTTGTATCCGCAACCGGGTTGGGTAGAGCACGATGCCAATGAGATCTGGGGCACACAACTGGCTGTTGCGGTAGAAGCCGTAAGCAAAGCAGGGTTGAAAGCAACTGATATTGCTGCCATCGGTATTACCAACCAGCGCGAAACAACCGTTGTATGGGATAAAGAAACCGGCATACCCGTACACAATGCTATTGTATGGCAAGACAGGCGTACGGCCGATTTCTGCGATCAGTTGAAAGTAAAAGCCGGCAAATTGATCCAGGAAAAAACCGGATTGATCGTAGATGCTTATTTTTCTGCCACCAAGATCCGTTGGATATTAGATAATGTGGAAGGCGCCCGTAAAAAAGCGCAGGAAGGGAAACTGGCCTTTGGTACCATCGATACCTGGCTGGTTTGGAAGCTCACCCGTGGTCAGGTACATGCCACCGATATTTCCAATGCCTCACGCACCATGCTGTTCAATATTCATACCTGTAGCTGGGATGAAGAATTGTTGAAACTGATGGATGTGCCGGCAGCTATGTTACCAACTGTTCGCTCATCGAGCGAAGTGTATGGGCAAACAGATGCGCAGATCCTTGCCGCGCAAATTCCAATTGCCGGTATTGCCGGTGATCAGCAGGCTGCTTTATTCGGACAAATGTGTACAGAACCTGGTATGGTAAAAAATACTTACGGTACCGGCTGTTTTATGTTGATGAATATTGGCGATAAACCTATTTTATCAAAGAATAACCTCGTGACTACCATTGCCTGGAAAATTGATGGCAAAGTACAATATGCATTGGAAGGCAGCATCTTTATTGGCGGTGCTGTTGTACAATGGTTACGGGATGGATTGGGTATTATTAAGAACTCTTCTGAAATTGAAGAACTGGCCAAAAGTGTGCCTGATAACGGCGGCGTATACCTGGTCCCTGCATTTGCCGGTTTGGGGGCTCCTTATTGGGACCAGCACGCACGTGGCACTATGGTAGGGGTTACCCGGGGTACCACTTCGGCGCATTTGGCCCGTGCTGCCCTTGAAAGCATTGCCTTGCAAACCATGGATGTATTGACTGCCATGCAGGCCGATGCCGGCAAACCCATCAAAGAACTTCGGGTTGACGGTGGCGCAACTGCCAATGACCTGATGCTGCAAATACAGGCCAATGTATTACAGGCAACGGTTATAAGACCTCAGATCACTGAGACCACTGCTATTGGTGCCGCTTATCTCGCTGGTTTGGCAGTAGGCTTCTGGAAGAACATTGATGAAATAAAAAAGCAATGGAAGCTCAATAAAAGCTTCTCCCCCAATGGCACGGATGCTGCGCCTTTAACAAAAGGCTGGCAGAAAGCCATAAAGGCAGCGAAAGCCTGGGCGGAGGAATAGTTCTTTAGTTATTGAGTTCTTTAGTTTTTAGTTCCTGGGTTTTATATGGAACTGAAGAACTAATAAACTAACAAACTAATAAACTGATAACAAACTAACGATAAACTAAACCAAATGAGTCCATTTTCCGCCGAAGTGATCGGCACAATGTTTTTGATCTTGCTAGGGGCTGGTGTTGTAGCGAATGTAATTTTAAAAGGAACTAAGGGCAATAGTGGTGGCTGGATGGTGATCACCACCGGCTGGGCGCTGGCAGTATTTGTGGGTGTTGTAATTGCAGGGCCATATAGCGGCGCGCACCTGAACCCTGCCGTAACTATTGGACTGGCTATTGCCGGCAAATTTGAATGGGCCAACGTCCCTGCGTATATAGGCGCACAGTTACTCGGCGCCATGCTGGGTGCTTTCCTGGCATGGGTCATTTACCGTGATCATTTTGATGCCACTAATGACCCCGATACACAACTGGCGGTGTTCAGCACAGGGCCGGCTATCCGAAATACTACTTTCAATTTATTAAGTGAGATCATAGGCACCTTCGTATTGATCTTTGTGGTATTTTATTTTACCGATGCAGAGATCAAAGAACCCAAATCGCCCATCGGGTTGGGGTCGTTAGGAGCTTTACCTGTTGCCTTCCTGGTATGGGCTATTGGTTTATCACTGGGTGGAACAACTGGATATGCCATTAATCCTGCGCGTGACCTTGGTCCCCGTATTGTACATGCCTTACTGCCTATTAAAGGAAAAGGCAGCGGTAACTGGAAATATGCCTGGATACCGGTGATCGGTCCAATCGTTGGGGCTGTAATAGCGGCCATTTTATACATGACATTGAAGTAATAGACTTGAAGTAATCAAAAAAACATATGAAACGAATTTTGGGTGTAACTGTAGTAGCAGGTTGTTTGGCAGCCTGCACGGCCTCTAAGCAATTGACTATACCTGCCAACTATCCTGTCTTTTATAAAGAAGGTCATCGTGGTACCCGTGGTTTGATGCCCGAAAATACCATTCCGGCTATGAAAAAGGGCGTTGAAGTGGGCGCCAATTGTATTGAAGTGGATGTATACCTTACGAAAGATGGCAAGGTGTTGATCTCCCATGATCCCTTTGTAAATGTGACGCATTCCCTGAATGCCGATGGCAGCGAAATAGCGAAGGACGAGGCTAAAAAATACATCTGGCATCAGATGAATTATGAAGACATTCGCAAATTCGATGTGGGTTCCAAACCATATCCCGCCTTTCCCCAGCAACAAAAAATGAAGGTTGGCCTGCCTTTAATGGGCGACCTTATAGATTCAGTGGAGGCGTATGTTACCGCCAACAACCTGCCCAAACCTATTTATAATATCGAGCTGAAGACCTCGCCCAAATATGACAGTCTGAAATACAATGCAGGTCCGGCCGAAGTAGTAGAAGCTGTGCTGAAAGATGTAAAAGCCAGGAATATCGGTAACCGGTTCTATATACAATCTTTTGATGTACGACCGCTGCAATATGTCCACAAACAGTACAAGGATATTGTAATAGGGTATTTAACTGCCGGAAAGAACATCGACAGCAACCTGAAGAGCCTGGGTTTCCTGCCTCATATTTATAGTCCTGAGTCAAGCCTGGCGAACAAGGCCATGGCCGACTATTGCCATAGCAAAAAAATGAAACTGGTTCCCTGGACCGTGAATGATAAAGAGAAAATGAAAAGCCTGATAGCGGATGGGGTGGATGGAATTATTACTGATTATCCTAACTTATTTGCGGAAATAGGTCGGTGAGTGGTGAGTGGTCAGTTGTGAGTGGGAACCCGATTATTCAGCCAACTGCATTGTCGCGGGCCTACTCACGACTGAACACTCAAAAACTGACCTTTACCTTTTGCCATTGTCTTATTACTTGATGCATGTATCGCCCTTTGGCAGATGAAGGCTGTTTTCCCGCGAAGCGGTATCTACTGCCTACTGCCTACTGCCTACTGCCTACTGCCTACTGCCTACTGCCTACTGCCTACTGCCTACTGCCTACTGCCTACTGCCTACTGCCTACTGCCTACTGCCTACTGCCTACTGCCTTTTTCCGCGTAGCGGTATTGCCCATTCAATGTCGTTTAGTTAATGCTTGTTTTAAGAAATCCCCTCCTGGGAGGGGTAGGGGTGGGTTTATAATGTTAATATTATTCCCTGTGTTTCATTCCAGATTAATCAAGCGTTTATGTGCCGCACGCTGCGGCCTCCCGATGCATCGGGAGGATTTAGCTCTCCTCACCATTGCGCTTAACTAAACGACATTGATTGCCAATAGCCCCTCAATTTCATTCCAGCTACACGATACATTAAATTGCAACTGAATAAGTCGTAATTTCATTATCATGAAAGGTAGTTGGCAAAGCTTCAAAAGCATAGTTGTAGTTTTCTGTTTTGTATTGATCCATTCTTTTTCATTCGCTCAGCATTATACAGATTTTGTAAACCCATACATTGGTACAGCAGGTCATGCACACGTATTCCTGGGAGCCAATGTGCCCTTTGGCGCGGTGCAGCTTGGTCCTGATAATGTGTTCAGGGGGTGGGACTGGTGTTCTGGCTACAATTATACCGATAGCATTATCAAAGGTTTTTCTCACACGCATTTAAGCGGTACCGGCATGCCCGATCTGGGTGATGTGCTTATTATGCCGTTTGCCGGTGCGGTGAAAACTGGTAAAGTAACACAGGAGGCACCCACAGCGGGCCCTTCTTCCCATTTCTCTCATACAAAAGAAAAAGTAACGCCGGGTTATTATGCAGTTACGCTGGATGATTATAACATTCAGGTTCAATTAACAGCTACCGAACGGGTAGGCTTTCATCGATACCGATTCCCCGCAAAGGAAGCTGCCCATATCCTCATCGATCTCAAAGAGGGTATTGGCGATAAAACCACTGAGACCTATCTCGAAAAAGTGGATGATTCCACCCTCTACGGCTATCGCTATTCAAAAGGCTGGGCCCCTGACCAGCGATTGTATTTTGCTATCCGCTTTTCGGCGCCGATCCAGCAGTTTGATATAATTGGCGGGGCCAAAAGCGATAGTATGAAAGGCGTTATCAGCTTTAATAAGACGCCTGCCGATACCCTCTTATTGAAAGTGGGCATCTCACCGGTGAGCTCAGCCAATGCCCTGGCCAATATCAATGCTGAGATCCCGCATTGGAATTTTGACCAGGTAGTGCGGGATGCCGATGCCAAATGGAATAAGGAGCTGGGCAAGATCTCCATTGACACCAAAGACGCTGCCGCAAAAAAGATCTTTTATACCTCCCTGTATCATACCATGATTGACCCGGCTTTGTTCAATGATGTGAATGGTGAGTACCGCGGTCCGGATAAACAAACGCATCAGGCGTCGTTTCAGAATTATACCATCTTCTCTTTATGGGATACTTATCGGGCATTGAATCCTCTATATACCCTCATACAGCCAGAGCGGGTGAATGATATGATCAATACCATGCTGGCCATTTACCAGCAACAGGGCAAACTGCCCATCTGGCATTTGGCGGGTAACGAAACCAACCTGATGCCCGGAATGAGCGGGGTGCAAATAGTAGCAGAAGCCTATTTAAAAGGCTACCGGGGATTTGATACTGCACTGGCATTTGAAGCCTGTAAGAACACCTCCCTGCGCGATGAGTTTGGGCTTAAATATGTAAAATCCCTCGGCTATATCCCTAATAACAAAGTAGAGGAATCGGTGGCCAAAGCCATGGAATATTGCATCAGTGATGGCAGTATTGCGTTGATGGCAAAACAAATGGGCAAACCAGACGATGCCGCTTTATTTACAAAACGGTCGCATTATTACCGCAACTATTTCGATAGCACTACCAAATTCTTCAGAGGTAAAAATGAGCAGGGGCAGTGGAACCAGACCTTTGGTCCGGGCCGCACCAGCCATCCTTTTATAGATGACTACTGCGAAGGCAATGCCTGGCAATACACCTGGCTGGTACCACAGGATGTGGAAGGCCTGATAAAACTGTTGGGTGGTGATGCTGCTTTTACAAAACGCCTGGATACCTTCTTTAAACTAAAAATAGAATTCGATCCCAAATCGCCGCCCGATATTTCAGGGATGATCGGACAGTATGCGCATGGCAATGAACCGGGACATCACACCACTTATTTGTACACCTATGCCGGTCAGCAATGGAAAACTGCCGAGAAGGTGCGATATATTCTCAAAAACCTGTACGACAACAGTACCGAAGGCATCAGCGGCAATGAAGATTGCGGGCAGATGTCGGCCTGGTACATCTTTTCTTCATTAGGGTTCTATCCTGTATTTCCTGCCAGTGGGACCTATGTATTGGGCAGTCCACTGTTTGATAAAGCAACGATCCAACTGCCGAATAAGAAAACGTTTTCGTTAAAAGTAGAACAGAACAGTGCAAAGAATATCTATATTCAACGCGTAATTCTGAATGGCAAGCCCTGGCCTCATAGCTATATTACGCATCAGCAGATCATGAATGGAGGTACGATGGTTATTGTGATGGGGGATAAGCCGAATGCGGGTTTATATAGGCCGAGGTAAGTGTCTTTTAGTTATGTGAAATGGGTGGGTATTGATACTATTAACCTGGAATGAAACACGGAGAATAATATTAACATTATAAACCCACCCCTGCCCCTCCCAGGAGGGGATTCCATTACACAAGCATTAACTAAACGACATTGATTGCCGATTCAGGATTGCCGATTTCACGTTTCACGAAAAAGCTCCAAATGAAAATAGCAGCCTCGTTACTAATTTTAACGCTTGTTACAACTACAGTATTCTCTCAAAAAGTTTACGACATTACCACCTTTGGCGCCAAGGGCGACAGCAGTACTAACAATGCTTCTTTTATTCAAAAAGCCATTGATGAGGCTTCTGCAAATGGCGGTGGTCGGGTATTGATCCCTGCCGGTCGGTTTGTGACCAGTGTTATTCAATTAAGATCGAATGTAGAGCTGCATGTATCGGCCAATGCCATGTTGTTGGGCAGCACCAAACGCAGCGATTATGGTACGGTAAAGGCATCTGCATTGATCGTTGCCGACAACCAACACCATATATCTATTACCGGCACCGGCACTATCGACGGGCGGGGCAGGGAAGTAGTGGCTGATGTTGATCGTATGTTAAAAGAAGGTACCCTGCAGGATCCGCAATGGCAAACGGTTAATCCCTGGGGACAAAAACGTTCGGCTGAATTTAACCGGCCTCACCTGGTCACTTTTAATAAATGCGATCACGTTACCATTAAAGGCATTTTATTAAAAGATGCGGCCTGCTGGGTAGAGACCTATCACGAATGTACCAATCTTACCATAGACAGTATTCGCGTGCAAAGCACCGCGTATTATAATAACGATGGAATAGATATAGATAACTGCAGCAATGTAAAGATCACCCGCTGTAATGTAAATGCCGACGATGATGGTATTTGTTTAAAATCGAACAATGATGCAGCTATCTGCGAAAACGTGGAGATCAGTGATTGTGTGGTACGTTCCAGTGCCAGTGCCTTGAAATTTGGTACTGCATCGCATGGCGGGTTTAAACATGTAACAGTCAGGAATCTAAAAATATATGATACCTACCGTTCGGCCATTGCGCTGGAATCGGTTGATGGCGGCACGCTTGAAGATGTAAGTATCGAGAATATCAAAGCCACCAATACCGGCAATGCCATTTTTATTCGCCTCGGGCATCGAAAAAAAGAAGCACCCATTGGTAAGGTGCGTAACGTCCGGATCACTAACGTAAAAGTAGAAGTGCCGGCGGGTAAACCCGATAAGGGTTATGAAATGGAAGGGCCGGCATTGACCTATCTGCACAATGTATTTCCCGCTTCTATCACCGGGCTGCCCGGGCACCCCGTTGAAAATGTAACGCTGGAAAATATCAGCATCAGTTACGAAGGCGGTGGTAGCAAACAGGTAGCGCAGTTTGGTCTCGACTCCCTGGCAAAGGTACCTGAAAAAGAAGGTGATTATCCTGAGTTCTCTATGTTTGGCGAATTGCCCTGCTGGGGATTATATATACGGCATGCCACTGGAATACAACTGCGGAATGTAAAACTGCAATACAAAAAAGAAGATTTCAGACCGGCCATGGTTGTTGATGATGTACAACAATTGCAGGTGCAGGGTCTGCAAATACCCACTGCCCAATCGGCCCCGGTTATCGTATTGAAAGACGTACCGGAACCAGCCCTCGCTGATATGAAGCTTCCATACGAGAACAGCAAAGCGGTGAAGGTTTGGAAATAACACCATAAGCCAATGAACAGCAAATAGATAGACTTCTTTCCCCGTAAAATTTGGTAGTCTACCGCTCATGCAGGAAATTGCAGCCCTGTTATTCGTCCCGATGTATCGGGCGGGGGCTTCTCTCACCCTGGCTAGCATTGTATTCCGTTAACAAAATTAATTATGAGCATTCTTTCAAAATTTTCATTGGCAGGCAAAACCGCACTGGTTACAGGCTGCAAAAGAGGTATCGGTAAATCTATTGCTGTGGCCCTTGCAGAAGCAGGTGCTGACATTATTGGTGTATCTGCGAGCCTGGAATTAACAGGCAGTAAAGTACAGCAGGAGGTAGAAGCTACCGGCCGTAAATTCAAAGCTTATCAGGCAGATTTCAACGACCGCAAAGCCATTTATGCTTTTATCGATAAGGTAAAAGGCGAGTGCGCCCCGGTTGATATCTTATTCTGCAACGCTGGTACCATTATGCGCAAACCCGCTGCCGAACATCCGGATGAATACTGGGATGAAGTGATCAATGTGAACCTGAACGCCCAGTTTATTTTAAGCCGCGAATTTGGTAAAGACATGATCGCTCGCGGAAGCGGTAAAATCATCTTTACAGCTTCATTATTGAGCTTCCAGGGTGGTATCACTGTACCGGGTTATGCGGCCAGTAAAGGCGCTATTGCCCGTTTAACGATGGCCCTGAGTAACGAATGGGCAAGCAAAGGGGTACAGGTGAATGCCATTGCGCCTGGTTATATTTCAACAGATAATACCGAAGCATTGCGTAATGATCCTGAGCGCGCCAAATCTATTCTGTCGCGTATACCTGCCGCCCGTTGGGGCGAAGGGGAAGATATGAAAGGAGCCGCTGTATACCTGGCTTCTGCCGCCTCTGATTATGTTACCGGTACTATCATCACTGTTGATGGCGGTTGGATGGGGAGATAGAGTTGACAGGGTTGATAGGGGTGATAGAGGGCTCTCGGCTGAGCCGAGACGGATTGCCGATTCAGGATTGCCGATTGCCGACTCGCCCTTCAAGACCTCAAAAACAAGAATTTAAAACTAAGTAATTAACTATGGATAACAGACTCGCTATAAGTCCAAACGAAGCAAAGCAAATGGATACTGCTGCTTTGCGCAAGGCGTTTTTGATAGATAAATTATTTGAAGCCGATGCCGCTCATTTTACCCTGTCGCATTATGACCGGTATATTGCCGGTGGCGTTATGCCTGTGAAGGGTGCTGTAAGTTTACCTAACCCCGAAAAGTTGAAAGCGGCCTTCTTTCTCGAAAGAAGAGAAATGGGCATCATCAACGTAGGTGGTAAAGGTACTATTACGGCCGATGGACAGAAATATGAATTAGACTATAAAGAAGCGTTATACATTGGTAAGGGAACAAAGGATGTGCAGTTTGCTTCAGCAGATGGCAGCAAACCCGCCAAGTTCTATATCAATGCAGCACCTGCACACCATACCTATCCCACCAAAAAGATCTCCCGTGCCGATGCAGATGTAGTGGAACTGGGCAGTCCGGCAACAGCCAATCACCGCGTGATCAATAAATTGATCGTAAACAGTGTACTGGAAGTTTGTCAATTGCAAATGGGGATGACTGAATTGAAAAGCGGCAGTGTTTGGAATACCATGCCAGCCCATACGCATGACCGCCGGATGGAGGTATATTTTTATTTTGAAGTGCCACAAGGACAAAGCGTTTGTCATTTTATGGGCGAGCCGCAGGAAACACGTCATATCTGGATGCAGAATGAGCAGGCGGTGATCTCTCCTAACTGGAGCATACACTCCGGTGCAGGTACCTCGAACTATACCTTTATCTGGGGTATGGCCGGTGAAAACCTCGATTATGGCGATATGGACCACTGCGCTATTACTGAATTGCGTTAGTAGTTTACATTTATAAATTGACCTGTTAGATGCATCATTTGAGCCTGTTATTATCAGGCTGAATTGTACCTGACAGAATCTCATTTATAATGACCTGTCAGGACCGCATAATCATTCTGGTTGTTCAAGACCCGATGGCGGACCTTACAGGTCATTAATTTTTATAGCCTTCTGACCTGTTAGAGCTTGTCCACCTTTGGCGGATGCATCATTTTAGCCTGCGTTATTATTAGGCTGAATTGTACCTGACAGAATCTCATTTATAATGACCTGTCAGGACCGCATAATCATTCTGGTTGTTCAAGACCCGATGGCGGACCTTACAGGTCATCAACTTTTATAGTCTTCTGACCTGTTAGAGCTTGTCCACCTTTGGCTGAATTGCCCCCCGCAAAGCGGGGCAAGCTCTGACAGGTCTTTGTATTTTCTGCCGTCTGCCATCTGCCGTCTGCCATCTGCCGTCTGCCATCTGCCATCTGCCGTCTGCCGTCTGCCGTCTGCCATCTGCCATCTGCCGTCTGCCGTCTGCCATCTGCCGTCTGCCATCTGCCGTCTGCCTGGAGACTCTTACAGGTCATCATCTTTTATAGGCTTATATATTCTTCGTTCGTAGTTAAGCCGTTATAAAAATATTTTTTAAATGTGACGATTACATTTATATTAGGAGTAACGATTGACTGCCAATAATGATCCAGACTGCTATTCATACCGACAACCTTTGTTGGGAACGCCTGCTGCAAGGTGATAAAGAAGCTTTATACGAGCTTTACACCAGGTATTATCACACCCTCTTGTTTATTGGTCTTAAAAACAGTCACGACAGCGATCTTGTAAAAGACGTAATACAACAACAATTCCTGTATCTGTGGGAAAAGCGGCATACCCTGATGGTTGCCAAGAATGTACGCAGCTATCTCATCATCTCCTTTTTACGGCGGCTGACAAGCGATTGGGTTAAGGCCCGCCGCACAATTAATCTGGAAGTGGCCTGGAGCAAAAAAGAAGAAGAAGGATTTGAAACTTCCTGGGAAGAGACCCTGATCATAAAAGACGAGCATGAAGCCATGAGCAAACACCTGATGGCCGTTATCAATGCGCTGCCTGCAAGACAACGTGAACTGATCCTGCTGAAATTTTATGAAGGCTTAAGTTATGACGCCATCACCCAAAAAACCGGGCTCACTCACCGCACGGTATATAATAAGATCCACGAAGCCCTCTACAAGATAAAACAACGATTGGTGCAACCTTCGGTTGTTTCAGGTATTCAATCACTTTTACTATTATATGCAGCCTCTCTGTTTCATTTCTGAAATTTATTTTACAAACGGCGGGTAAATATGGTGGACCTGGTACTCTGCTTATAAAAGAGCGGCAATGCAACCAAAGTACCGGACAGTTGAAGATCTGTTACAAGAGGAGTCCTTTATAAATTATTGTTTACGGAATAATGAACAAGACGTTCGTTATTGGGAAAACTTTATTGCTGCGCATCCCGGTAAAAGAGAATTGATTGCAGAAGCGGTACAGGAGTACCGGTTATTATTCACCGCGCTGGCCCAAAGCGACCTGAATGAACAATTAGGCAATCTTAAGAATAAGCTGGAAGGCAATGAAAGCACGCCGGTTATTGAATTAAACCGGACAGGCAGGCTGCGTGCTCCCTTTTACCAGCGATTTTCTTCTACAGCCATTGTAGCGTTGACAATTATTACCATCGGTCTTTATTTATTCTGGAAAACACAACGTACACCCACGGCCCAGCCAAACAGGGTGCAATATGTTTGCAAACCCGGTGAACGTAAGAGTTTTCAATTTCCTGATGGCACCCAGGTGATCCTGAATGCGGGCAGTGAATTATACCTGAATGAAGAGTATGCCAAAAACACCCGCGAAGTATATCTGAAAGGCGAAGCGTTTTTTGAAGTGCAGCACAATGCTGCCGTTCCTTTTATTGTGCACACCAGCAGTATGGATGTAAAAGCGCTGGGCACAGCCTTTAACGTAAAAAGCTACAACAATGAAAATAAAACAGAAGCCGTGTTGATTCGCGGGTTGGTAGAAGTGACCCTGAAAAAAGATAACAACCGCAAATTGCTGTTGCATCCTGATGAAAAAGTATTGTGGACTGAAAAAGAAGGGGAAGCTACAAACGGACCAGCAGTAAATAAATCGAAAATGGAACAGGCGGTGGTCCAGTCAGTGAGGAAAACAGATAATGGCGATGTGAAAGAAGTGGCCTGGGTACAAAACAACCTGGCATTTGAAGATGAGGCTTTTGAAGAAATAGCCTATCAGCTCAACCGCTGGTACAATGTGACAATCCAGTTTGAATCAAATGACATCAAGCAATATCACTTCACCGCCACCTTTAAAAAGGAGAAAATTGAACAGGTGTTGGATATTCTAAGAACGTCCAAGCGGTTTAATTACAGGTTTGAAGGAGAGCAGAAGATACTTATTTATAAATAGGATGTAGGTCACCTACGCCAAGGCTTCGGCGACCGAAGGAGGTACGAGGTAGGAAGTAGAATGTTGATAAGGAAAGCAAGTTGATCAGTTGCCGAGGAGGGAATTCTGGGGTGACAGGATGAGGTAAAAAATATGAGGTAAGAAATTTTAAGTATAAGGCGCGCGAAATTAACGAGCCTCTTACATCAAACTTCCTACTTCATACTTCGGTATGAAAAAAATCGGTATGCTCTAATTTAACGGGTGCATATTAAATAACAACGAGGTACTAAATAAATAGGGGAATGCGGCAACATTCCCCCGCTTAAAGCCGAAACAGGTTAACGTGAATGGTTTGACCTGTTCCCATTATTCATCTTTAAACTTTCTAAAGGTATGAAAAAATTTCATCCGCCAAAGGCGGATACCTTGCTTTACGTGGCATTAGCCCAAGCTGTAAGGATTATGAAACTAACGACTGCTTTATTGATCATTGGTTGCCTGCATGCTTCAGCCAAGGGACTTTCACAGGAAGAGAAAGTAACCCTTACGTTGAAAAATGCTTCCATTCCCCAATTGTTTAAAAGTATTGAAAAAGTAACCGATTATCGCTTTGCCTACAGCAACGATATCTTACCGCGGGATTTTCTGGTCACCATTTCTGTAAAGGAAACACCGGTATCTTCCGTACTAAGATCTGCGCTTATTGAAAGCGGCTTGCGGTTCAACCTCATCGATAATGAAGTGATCGTGATCTCAAAAGACCTCAATGCCGTGGTGAGCATACCAATCAGCGGCACCGTCACCAATGAAGCGGGCACGCCGATGCAAGGCGTATCTGTAATAGTAAAAGGCTTCACTTCCATAGGCACTGTTACCAACGAAAAAGGATTTTACCGGCTCGAAGCGCCGGATGGAGCTACTACGCTGGTGTTTTCATCCATCGACATGCAAACTACAGAAGTGTCCATCAATAGCAGGGCCACCATAGATGTGGTGTTGAAAAAAAATGTCATTGAACAGGAAGAAGTGGTGGTGATCGGTTATGGAACGCAAAAGAAAAAAGACCTTACTGGTTCCATCAGTACCGTTGATCCGAAAATGTTAAGCAAAATTGCTACCAATGATGTCCTGAAAGCGATCCAGGGGCAGGTTGCCGGTGTAAGTGTTACCAGTGGCGGTCAGCCTGGCGCTGCACCAGCCATCAAAATTCGTGGTATCGGAAACTTCTCCAATAACAGTCCGCTGTTTATTATCGATGGCGTTCAGGCCCCGGTAAATGACCTGGTGATCGCAGATGTAGAATCAATACAGGTTTTAAAAGATGGATCGGCCGCTGCCATTTATGGTTCGCGTGCTGCCAATGGTGTTATCATCATCACCACCAAACGTGGTAAAACCGGTAAATTCAAACTGGATTACAACGGCTATTATGGTGTTCAAAATATTGTAAAACGGTACGACGTAACCAATACGCAGCAATATCAGCAACTGGTGAACGAGGCCAGTGCCAATGCGGAACCAGCGCAGGTGATAAAACCGGCCAATGATCCTGCCTCACCGTTGTTTGTAAAAAATGTAAATACCGACTGGCAGAAGGAAGCCTTCAAAACCGGTAATATTCAGGAACATACAATAGGCATTTCAGGTGGTTCCGATGCCGCTAAGTATTATGTATCTATCAACTATTTCGATCATGCCGGTACGGTAGCGGGTAAAGGCCCAACCTATAAACGCTATTCATTCCGTATTAATACCGATTTTAAAGAAGGGCGGTTCCGGTTTGGTGAATCGTTCAACTATGCAAAGATCGATCAACGCTTTATGACCTTCCTGCATACCGGTAATATCCTGGGATACATTGTAAATGCTATTCCCTCTTTACCGGTGTACGATACCACTACACGCGATGGATACAGCAGTTCCAGCCAAACCATTCACGGCTCTTATACCGCCAACCCCATTGGGTTTAACAATGTGTTGGACAGTAAAACAGACCGTTTCCGTTTTATTGGGAATGCTTATGGTGAATATGAGTTTGCCAAATGGTTGAAGTATAAAATAAGTCTGAGTTATGAAAGGACCGACTGGCGCGATTTCTATTTTGAACCCGTGCATGACCTGGGCTGGTTCTATGTAAATAACATTGCCAAAATGAACGATTGGCGTGGTTCAGGCAATACGGGTACTATCGAAAACACCCTTACGTTTGATAAGGTATTTGGTCAGCATTCATTAAATGTACTGGCCGGGCAGTCGGTGCTGGAAAGCAACTTGTCGCGCAGCTTTGGCCATGCCGAAGGATTTACTCAGCCATATTTACCGGTGTTGAGTAATGGCACCTCCGGTATTACGGCTACAGGCGATGAATACAAAAGCCGCCTGTCGTCTTACTTTGGGCGGGTTAATTATATCTACGATGACAAATATTTATTAACGGCTACCATTCGCCGGGATGGTTCTTCCCGTTTTGCACCTGGTAACCGGTGGGGTAATTACCCTTCACTGGCAGTAGCCTGGAAATTGCACAATGAACATTTCTTGCAAGCAGCGTTGCCATCATTTGTAAATCAGTTAAAGTTGCGAGCTTCTTATGGTGAACTGGGTAACCAGGAAATAAGGGATTATCAATACCAGGCGTTTGTGAATCGTTATGCGCATGCCGTATTTGGAAATCAACTGGCCCTGGGCGCCACACAAACTCTTTTTCCGTCGCCTGATATTAAATGGGAGAGTATGATCAGCCGCAATATTGGTATTGACCTGGAGATGTTCAAAAAGTTAACTTTCTCTGCTGAATATTTCCGCAATACCGGAAAAGACATCTTGTTGCAGGTGCTGATCCCCGGTTCTACGGGTGTGTATCCCGGTGAATACCCCTACATCAATGGTGCGTCTACTCAAAATTCCGGCTTTGAGTTTCAACTGGGTTATGCCGATAAAAAAGGCAGTTTCAATTATAATATTAATGCCAATATCTCTACTCTTAAAAACAAAGTATTGTCACTGGGTTATGGTAACAATCCTATTTATGGGTATGGCAGTCTCACCAAAACTGAAGTGGGCCGCGAAGTAGGGGAGTTGTACGGCTGGGTGATAGATGGTATTTTTCAGTCGAAGTCAGAAATAGATGCATTGAATGCCAAATCGCCTATTAAACGGTACCAGGAAGAATTGACCCGCCCCGGTGATTATCGCTTTAAGGATATCAATGGCCGCGATGCCAACGGGAAACTAACAGGCACGCCTGATGGAAAAATTGATGATGACGACAGAACTTACCTGGGCAGCGCCATTCCCAACCTGTACTATGGCTTTAATGCAGCTGTGTCATACAAACAATTTGATCTGTCGATAGTAGGCCAGGGTGTTAGCGGCAACAAGATCTTCAACAGCATTCGGGCGGGTATTGAAAGTGGTGCCGGCTGGGATAATTATGGCACGCGTTTACTCGATCGTTGGACGCCCTCCCATACCAATACCGATGTGCCCCGCGTAGTGATGTTTGACCCCAACAAGAATGGCCGCGCTTCTTCCCGCTGGCTCGAAAATGGTAGTTTCTTCCGCATCACCACCCTGCAGGCCGGTTATACTTTGCCGCAGCATATGTTGCAGAAAGCGCATTTGTCGAACCTGAGAATTTATGTCACGGCGCAGAACCTGGTAACATTTGCCGAATACACTGGTTTTGATCCTGACTTTGCCAATAATAATGGCCTGTTCGACCGGGCTATTGATAATGGATCGTATCCCAACCGGCCATTCACTGCCAATGAAGCAGGTGGGTTGCCTAATCCAAGATCATTCCTGTTTGGGTTACAGGTTGGCTTGTAATGGGGGCAATGGGCAATAGGTAAGAGGACAACCCTGAAACCTGGAACCCGGAATTTGAAATGCCGCCCTCGACTCCGCTCGGTCGACTGGTACGTCCTTCGACTGCGCTCAGGACTTGAAACCCGGTAACCGGTAACAAAGGACAACTAAACTAACGTGAAATGAACTTCAAAAAAATTATACTAACTATTGTCATAGCTGTTTATGGGATGTCATGTGGTAAAGACTACCTGCAGCTCGACAATCCCAATCAGCAGGTAATTACTACCTACTGGAAAACCGAGAATGATGTTATTATGTCTGTAAATGCCATCTACCAGGGATTGTATTACGATGGTACTTTTTTACGGTTTGCCCAATGTGCGCTCGATTTTCGCGGCGACGATATGATGAGCCCCAGTCCCTGGGATGTATTATCGAATACCGGCTCGTTTAAGCTGTTTAACAATACCATCATGCAGCAATGGTTATGGATCGCCTTTTATGGCGGGGTTACGCGCTCCAACTTTGTGTTGTCTAATATCGACAAAGTGCCTTTTAAAGATCAGAACCTGTACAACCGCTTAAAAGGCGAGGCCCTCTTTTTGCGTGCATTGAATTATTATTACCTGGTCACTTTCTTCAATAATATTCCGCTGATAACAAAGTTCTATGAAAAGCCCGAAGAATACTATCCGGCACAGGTAACACCTGAAGTACTTTGGAACCAGGTATACCAGGATCTTGATGAGGCATCCAAACTGTTGCCGGTTGCTTACAGCGGGGCTGATCTGGGTAGGGCTACAAAGGGCGCTGCGCTGGCCTTCCTGGGCAAGAGTTATTTGTTCAATAAGAAATACGATCTGGCATCGGCAAAGTTTAAAGAAGTAATGGGGCTGGGTGGTTACGACCTCATGGCCAACTATGGCGATAATTTTACCGATGAATTTGAAAATAACAAGGAATCAATCTTTGAAATACAATTCAGCCGCGAGGCGGGCGGTATAACGGTGGGCTGGGTAAGTTCACCCGGGGCCGACTGGAGTAAAACAACTGCCCGCGCCATTACATTTGCACCCGCGCCTTTTGGCTGGAATGATGCCGCACCTACTCAGTGGATCGTTGATGAATTCAAAAAGGAAAAAACAAAAACCGGCGATGATGACCCCCGCTTGCGCGCCAGCATTTATTACAATTACCCCGGTTGTGAACTGTATGGACAAAAATTTGCAACTGTTTATGCCGCAGAGCTGGGCAAACTGGGAGTAAAAAAATATGGCAATGGCGGAGGTAAATTCCTTGATGAAAAGGACTGGCGTTCCGGTATCAATGAACGCCTGATGCGTTATTCCGATGTACTGCTGATGTATGCCGAATGCCAGAATGAGTTGGACCATCGCGCTGAAAGCGCCAAATATATTCAACGCGTACGCAACCGCGCTAACCTGCCCGATCGCGAGGCGGAATTTGCGGCCCTGACGAAAGTACAAATGCAGGACCGTATTTCTCATGAGCGTGCCCTGGAATTTGCACTCGAAGGCCACCGTTTCGATGATCTTCGCCGCTGGGGCTGGCTACAGGACCCCAACAAACTGACCGAACTTAAATCACATGATGCCGAGTTCAACAGTTTTGTACCAGGCCGCGAATTCTTTTCCATTCCACAAGCTGAAATGGATGCTAATAGGAACCTGAAACAGAATACGGGGTATTAGAAAGGGCAATGGGCAGAAGGCAGAAGGCAGAAGGCAGAAGGCAGAAGGCAGAAGGCAGAAGGCAGAAG
>NZ_JAGHKO010000016.1 GCF_017742245.1 Niastella soli | reverse complement strand
TCGCATAAACCCACTAATAATGCGAGCTCAAATGGCGAACCTTACAGGTCTTGGCACTGCCCATTGCCTTTCCGCGCAATCCAGTTTCTTCCTTAGAACCTCACAGCAAATTCTTATAAAATAACAAGCCTACACTGCGTATTTACCATAGTGTTAGCGTTTAACCATTTAACTTTCTTTATAAACCATTTTAAATTATCAGGATGTTTACTACATTTGCGCCCACCAGAAAAGAAAGGGAATAGGGAATCAGCCGTAATTAAAAATATTTTATGAAGAAATTATTGATTCCCATTGTGTCTTTATTGTTTATTATTTCGCTTGATTCGTGTAAAAAGGATTCGGACAATCAGTCTGAACAACAGCAACCAGTAGGAGACACGACGCGGGTGGTAAAAACCATCTATACCCACAGCAGCAGCAGCTCAACCCCCGAAACCACGTACTATGAGTATGATAAGTCAGGAAGGATCGTTGCGCTCAAGGATTCTGCCGATGCGACCTATTATTTTAATATCAGTTATTCAGGCGATGAGGCTATCATCCAGCAATCGCCAGCCGAACCGGGAAATTTCAGTTTTACAGCACGCTATAAACTGAACAGCAATCGCCTGCCAGTTCAGCGTATCGGTGTTGAGTATATGAACGAGATGACTGCGACTTATCCGACTTTTCAAGTACACGCAGATACGACCAACTATGAATATAATGCTGCAGGCTTATTGGTTAAAGCCACCGGTAACCATTTTGACACCACCTGGAGGACAAGTTCTGTTGCTTCTACCAGAAGGCCATATACAATAAGCTATACCAACCAGGACGGAAAGTTGATGGCTATTAAGATCACTGCAGTAGAGTATTATGGCTATACGCAAACAGGGGGCACTCCCAATAAATCCACTGTGAACATTGAGGAAAACTACTCGTTTGAATACACTAAAAATTATCCTAATAAAGTGGACAGCATAAATGCATGGCTGTTTGTTGAAGCGGGTGTGTTATACGGTGACAATGCCCCGACGATCAAATATGCCTATTTGCATGATAAAATGAACCATTCAACAAAACGCACCTATGTTGAGTCTGGTTATGTAAGCAATGACACAGATGATCCTCAAACCAGGACAATAGAATATTTCCCATCAGGTTATGTTTCTTCTGTTACTTTTGGTGATGGTACCTACTGGGATAAGACCGGTTTTTTTTACAATAAACAATAAATAGTAAATAATAAAGAAGGCGCCACCAAGGTAATAATGGGGCGCCTTTTTTTATTGTTTTGATCGTAACGAAGTCTTTCCTCGCTCATTTTTTTTGAGGGAATGACCTGTAAGGCGCGCCATTTGAGCTTGCATTATTAGTGGGCTTATGCGCTCCCCGACTTATCGGGGCAAGCTCTGACAGGTCATGATTAAAGAGAGGGATCCGACCTGTCAGGTCTGCTTTGCATCCAAGCCCGGCGAGTTAATGAGGCAGACCTTACAGGTCTTGACCCCGCCACTTGTCGCCAGGTAATGTAAAGTATTGCCAGGACCTATTGCCTTTCCCCCATTGCCTATTGCCTACTGCCCATTGCCTTTTTATCAACTTGATACATGGAAGAATCTCAACTTCGAAAAGCCTCCATACCAAACTAAAGTAGGGGCATAAAAAAAGGTCCACTGTAGAAACAGCTGACCTCTAACGATTGCTTGCCATATGAAAAAAAAGGTAAAATCTCTTTATTGTGAAGCGCTTGCTTCGTGGTAGCTCTCTTATTCTTTCGCTCTTTTACCGTGCTACCGTGTTTGATGATGCAAATGTACAGCACCGCCGTTAATTGTCACAATCACGTTTTTCACGGTTTCATTATGTCAAACACCATCAACCAATAACAAAACCCTTACCCGTACTGAGTTTCATGTATTTCTTCCTATGGTTTCCAACCATAAATCAATGTGAACAACCTGCCATGCATTTGCTTTTCTTTAACATTTTTAACAGCGTCGTAAGTTAAACGAAAAGGAGCGCTAAATCCTCCCAATGCATCTGGAGGCCGCAGCGTGCAGCTCATAAACGCTGTTGATAGGGGTGGGTATTGATTTGATTAACCTGGAATGAAACACTTTGAACCCACCCCTACCCCTCCCAGGAGGGGATCCAATGCAACCTGTCCGAACTTACTAGTGAGTCTGGCCCTTCAGACTCACACTCACCACTCACCCACGCAGCCTGCCGAACAGGCACAGCAATCTCGAACTACAGACTCACACTCACAACTCACCACTCACAACTCACCATGTAAAATGCTTGTTAAGACATCATTATAATCTTCCATAAACCAGTTTACTTTATATTTTTGTACCCTCATGCTAAGAAAGCTACTGGCATATATCTTATTGTTCGCTCACATTAATACCTCCATGTTCATTCCGCAAATGGATGAAGAGGTTGATATGTACGATAATGCCGGTAATCAAATAGATGACATCAACACCCTGATCGAGTTTATCGACCAGGATGTACTCGGCCACTATGATACCAGTCCGGAAGACGAAGACGACGACACCGGTAGACCTTTACATGTTATAAAGATCGTCGATTACAGCTATCACCCCTATTTTGAAGAACTTCAGACAAAAGTTGCCATTAAGGAAAAACCTGAGGTAATTTTTACCGGCTATGTTGAACATAAACTCACAGCCGGTTTCAAGAACATTCTGCTGCCTCCTCCTAAACAAGCTACTGCCTAAAGGCAAAGGCTTCTCTACCTACATTTTACTGTATAACGCAACGTAATTAACTGCCAACAGGCAGTGTTATTGCTGTGTAATGGCATTAGGCTTTTACCTTTTGCCTGCTGCCCTTGCCTTCCCTATATAGAACCGACATTATTGTACTTAAATAAATCACAATGAAATTCACCCTATTGGTGCGTATGGCATTGGTGCTTATTGGTATTTCCGGTACCGTACTGCACACCAATGCCCAGGACACCCTTCGCATTTCGTTACCCGATGCGGAAAAACAATTCACCAACAAAAACCTGTCGCTGATCGCTGAGAAATACAACATCAGCATCGCCCGTGCCCAGGTGCTGCAGGCCAAAGTATACAACAACCCTAACCTGCAATTTGAAGGCAATATTTACAATCCCGAACAAAAAAAGTGGTTCGACCTAAGCAATTCAACCGGTCAGTATGCCGCCAATTTGCAACAACTGATCATTCTCGCAGGCAAACGCAACAAACAAATAAAACTGGCCGAGACCAATGTACTAATGGCCGAGAACCGTTTTTACGATCTGTTGCGTACTTTACGCTATACCCTGCACAGCGATTTTTATCAGGCCGGCTTTCTGCAACAGGCCATCACCGCC
This sequence comes from Niastella soli, assembly GCF_017742245.1. Classification (GTDB taxonomy): domain Bacteria; phylum Bacteroidota; class Bacteroidia; order Chitinophagales; family Chitinophagaceae; genus Niastella; species Niastella soli. The sequence continues at coordinate 8,076 of NZ_JAGHKO010000016.1, read as the reverse complement.
TACCAGTTGCCTATTGCTTCTTTAACAAAACTGACCGCCAACTACAATGAGCTGCAAGCCAAAGGGGTGATCACCCTTAAAGAAGTGGTGCGGGTAAAATCGCTTTTATACAACCTGCAAACAGAACAAACCGCCCTGCAAAACCAACTCAATGAGGTGGAGGCGGAGTTGCAACTGTTATTGCAGAACAACAAAACCTGGTTTATTCCTGAAACAACTATTTCAGCACCCCAACTGGGTACTATTCGTCAATACCAGTTGCCGATGCTTGTTGACAGTGCCTATGCCAACCGGTACGATCTGCAACTGGCTGCCAATTCGCTTACTTTTAATCAACAGAATTACAGTCTGCAAAAAGCCATGGCGGTGCCCGATCTTACGGCCGGCGCCCAATACGATAAACGAGGCAGCTTTGTAAACAATGCTACCTTCTTTTCCCTGGCTATGGACCTCCCCTTCTTTAACCGCAACCAGGGCAATATCAAAGCGGCTAAAATTGCTATTGACCAAAGCAATACGGTGCTTACGCAGCAAAAGTTAACTGTTGAGAATGAGGTACAACAGGCCTATGGCAAAGTGCTGAACACCGAAAAAATGCTGCATACCATTGACCCCAACTTTCAAAACGACTTTGATAAATTATTAAAAAGCATCACGGAGAATTTCGAGAAAAGAAATATCAGCTTACTCGAGTTCACCGACTTCTACGACTCCTACAAACAAAATGTATTGCAATGGAATCAATTGCAGAACGATCACATCCAGGCAATAGAGTCGCTCAACTATACCATTGGAAAACCCATTGTAAACCTCTAATTAAAGAGATCATGATCACTTATAAATCAACCATCACCGCTGCATTTGTTATTGCCTCCGCCGTTGTAATTTCCTGTAACCACCCCAAGGCCGCTACGCCGGACGACAATGGCTCTTTAGACAGTATCATCCGTAATGCCACTACCGCCCCCGTTACCATTGAGAACGAAACGGATTTTATAAAACTGAATGGTAAAATTCAGGCCAATGAAGACCATCAGGCAAAAGTATATGCGCTGGCCAGTGGTAAAATAAAAAGCGTGAATGTTGCCCTGGGCGATAAAGTACAAAAGGGTCAAACCCTGGCGGTATTGCAAAGTATGGAAGTGGCCGGTAACAGCAATGACCTGACGCTGGCTGAATCCAACGTAGCCCTTACCAAAAAGAACCTGGAAAGCACCAAAGACCTCTACGAAGGCAGCCTCGCTACCGAACGCGATTATATGAGCGCCAAGGTAGATTATAATAAAGCCTTGAGCGAACTCAACAGAGCCAAAGAAGTACAGGCCATCACCGGCGGTAAAAATGCCACCTACGAATTAAAGGCCCCGCTCACGGGTTATGTAATTGAAAGAAATATTACCAACAACTCGGAAGTTCGGCAGGACAACAGCAACCCGTTGTTTACCGTGGCCGACCTTAACAGTGTTTGGGTGATCGCCAATGTATATGAATCCGACATCAGCCACATTCATTTAGGCGATACAGTTACCGTAACCACACTGGCAAACCCCGCAACGGCTTATACCGGCAAGATCGATAAGATCTACAATGTGCTGGACCCAGCTACCCGCACCATGAAAGTGCGCATCAGTATGCCTAACCCGAATGCGGACTTTATGCCGGAAATGTTTGTGACCGTAAAAGTAAATGGCAAAGCAACCGCCGGCATGTTAAGCATTCCTTCACAGGCCATCGTACTCGACGACAGCAAAAACTTTGTGATCGTTAAAGACCCCACCGGTTTGCACATAAAAGAAATTCAACTCATAAAGCGGGTTGATTCAAAAGCATATATACAAGGGCTTAAGGTAGGTGATCAGGTGGTTACTAATTCGCAGGTGTTTATATACCAGGCCTTAAGTGAGTAAACCAGCAAGTTAGTAAGTTATTAAGTTCATAAGTTATTAGGTTGTTACCCTACGACCTCAAAACCTAATAACTTAATAACTACAAACCTATGATCTTAAGAATCCCAAAAGCAGCACTAAAAAATGAATAAGTTTATAAAAAAGATAATAGCCTTCTCCTTAAAGAATAAGCTATTTATATTCCTGGCAACAACCATATTAGTGATATGGGGTGCCCTGGCATTTAATAACATCCCCATCGAGGCATTCCCCGATGTTACCAATACCCAAATAACCATCATTACCCAATGGGCTGGCCGCAGTGCCGAAGAGGTAGAGAAATTTGTGACCATTCCCATTGAGGTAGCCATGAACCCGGTGCAGAAAAAAACATCGGTACGCTCCACAACGGTATTTGGCCTTTCGGTAGTAAAAGTAATTTTCGATGATCATGTGGAAGATGCCTTCGCGCGACAACAGGTAAACAACCTGTTGCGTGATGTGCAGTTACCCGATGGCGCCGATCCCGATATTCAACCGCCTACCGGTCCCACCGGTGAGATCTTTCGCTATACACTCCAGAGTACGACCAAAGCAGTTAAAGACCTGAAAACCTTGCAGGACTGGGTAATAGAACGCCAACTGCTGGGCGTGCCGGGTGTTGGCGATGTAGTAAGCTTTGGCGGTGAAGTAAAAACGTATGAGATAAAAGTTAATCCACAAAAGCTCGCTTCCTATAACATTACCCCGCTCGATGTATACAATGCGGCTTCCAAAAGTAATATCAACGTGGGCGGCGATGTGATCGTGGACAACTCGCAATCATATGTAGTGCGTGGTATTGGGTTGATCAATAACGTGGAAGAGATCGGGAACATCATCGTTGACAATATCAACGGTACGCCCATTCTGGTTAAAGATGTGGCCGATGTACAGATCAGCGCCCTGCCCCGTCTGGGCCAGGTGGGCCGTGATAAACAGAACGATGTGATTGAAGGCATCATAGTAATGCGTAAAGGCGAGAACCCCGGCGAAGTGATCAAAAAGGTGCAGGCCAAAATTGATTACCTGAATGAAAAGGTACTTCCCGCAGATGTTAAAATAAATACGTTTTATAACCGCAACGACCTCATCAATTATGCCACACACACCGTGTTGCACAACATGCTGGAGGGGATCATTTTTGTTACGGTGATCGTGTTTCTTTTTATGGCCGACTGGCGTACAACGGTCATTGTAGCCATTGTAATTCCGCTGGCCCTGCTGTTTGCCTTTATCTGTTTAACCTTAAAGGGCATGAGCGCCAACCTGCTTTCCATGGGCGCCATCGACTTTGGGATCATCATCGACGGGGCCGTGGTAATGGTGGAAGGCATCTTTGTGCTACTCGATCAAAGAGCGCACCAGTTGGGGATGGAACGGTTCAACCGCCTCAGTAAACTGGGCATGATCAAAAACACCGGTGGCGAACTGGGTAAGGCCATCTTCTTTTCCAAACTCATCATCATTGCCGGCTTACTGCCCATCTTTTCTTTTCAGAAAGTGGAAGGTAAAATGTTCTCGCCCCTGGCCTGGACGCTCGGGTTTGCCCTCTTAGGCGCGCTGATCCTAACGCTTACCCTGATCCCATTGTTAAGTAGTATCCTGCTGCGCAAAAACGTGCGTGAAAAACATAATGTGTTTGTGGAGTGGCTAACCAAAGGCGTGATGTGGCAATTCAACTGGACGTATGCCCGCAAACGCCTCAGCATAATAGTGGCCATCGTGCTGGTAGCAGTCGGTTTGTTCTCCTTTAAATTCCTGGGAACAGAATTCTTACCCGAACTCGACGAAGGCGCCATCTATATCCGCGCTACCTGTCCGCTCAGCGTATCGCTGAACGAGTCGCGTGATATTGCCAATAAAATGCGCAAGATGATCCTCACCTTCCCTGAAGTAAAACAGGTGATGTCGCAAACCGGCCGGCCCAACGACGGCACCGATGCTACCGGTTTTTATAACGTGGAGTTCCATGTAGACATCTATCCAAAAAAACAATGGAAAAGCGGGATAACCAAAGAAGAACTGATAGATAAAATGCAACATATGTTGTCGGTCTTTCCCGGCATTGACCTCAACTTCTCCCAGCCTATCATGGACAATGTGGAGGAAGCCGTATCGGGTGTAAAAGGATCATTATGCGTAAAGATCTATGGCGACAGCCTGGCCTATACCGAACAGAAAGCCTATGAAGTGTACAATGTAATGAAGCACGTAAAGGGCGTGGAAGACCTGGGCATCATTCGAAATATTGGTCAACCTGAACTGCGTATCGATCTTGATCAAAGCAAGATGGCCTTATATGGCGTTACCACCGCCGACGCCAATGCCACCATCGAAATGGCCATTGGCGGTAAAGCCGTATCGCAGATCTATGAGGGCGAAAAGCGGTTCCAGTTGCGTTTGCGCTATCAGGAAGATTACCGCAATAATGCGGAAGCTATCAGTAATCTGTTGATCCCTACCATGCGTGGCTCACAGGTACCTATTAAGAGCATTGCCACTATTGAACGCTTAACAGGCCCCAGCATAATTTTCCGGGACGATAACCGGCGTTACAGCGCCATCAAATTCAGTATTCGTGGCCGCGATATGGGCAGCACCATTGCCGAAGCGCAGGCCAAGGTGAATAAGGATGTTCATTTAAACAAAGGCTACGACATGCAATGGGCGGGTGATTTTGAAAACCAGCAACGGGCTACGCACAGGTTAGCGCAGGTAGTGCCAGTGAGCTTACTGATCATTTTCATGATCCTGTTTGTCATGTTCGGTAATGTAAAAGACGCTGGTTTAGTATTGATAAACGTGCCGTTTGCTATCATTGGTGGCATTGCCGCCTTGTTGATCTCGGGCACCAACTTCAGTATTTCAGCTGGTATCGGGTTCATTGCCCTATTTGGGATCTGTATTCAGAATGGCGTTATCCTGATCTCGGTGTTCAAGAACAACTTGCAATCGATAAAGAAGCATGAGTTCGACAGTCATTCGCTTGAGCAGGCCATAAAACAAGGGGTAAAAAGCCGTGTGCGGCCCGTTATTATGACGGCCTTGATGGCGGCTATAGGTTTATTACCCGCTGCATTATCGCATGGCATTGGTTCAGAAACATCCAAACCATTGGCAATAGTGGTTATAGGTGGATTGATAACCGCAACGGGTTTAACGTTACTGATCTTCCCGCTGTTCTTTTATCTGGGTTATAGAAAATTGGGCCAACGGATGGATTAGAAACGGCAGACAGCAAACGGCAGACAGCAGACAGCAAACGGCAGACGGCAGACGGCAAACGGCAGACAGCAGACGGCAGACGGCAGACAAAGAATACAAAAGGCAATAGGATATGGGGAATCAATATCGTTTAGATAAGCGAAATGGAGAGCTAAATCCTCCCGATGCATCGGGAGGCCGCAGGATGCAGCACCTAAACGCTGATGACAGGGGTGGGTATTGAATTGATTCGTATTCAATGTCGTTTAGCTATTGCTTGTTTTAAGGAATCCCCTCCTGGGAGGGGTAGGGGTGGGTTTTATAAATAGGAAATAGCGAAAAGGCAAATGGTCACCTTTCTCCGCAGACCGCGGCTTCGGCAACCGAAGACATAAAGAAGCAATTAAAAGACAACTGATTAACAAAAACATGCGGCCCGATATCTTAAGATATTGGGCCGTTTTGGTGTTTCTATTTTATAACACATGCATCCAATGTACCATTTGAAGCGTCTATATATAGTAGAGGATGATGCGGAAAATACGATGCTAATATGTTAAATGGGAGCGGCTGCTTCAACCATTAAACATTGATCCTATTGTACTATACTTCGGTGCTCTTTCAAATGTGGCAGTTTTATGCATTATTTTTCCTTTAATGAGGAAATTAATTCACATTGATGCAAAATATATATACAAAAGTTAGTTTATTATACGATTGGCGTGTAATTTGAATTATGTTACATTAGTTTTTCAAAGAGTATTTTTGGATTAAAACGGGGGCGGATGTCTATCCAGCCCCTCTTTTAACCCACTTGTTTAACCGAGATGCAATTGCTGTTTAACGTCGATGTACTATACTACACAATGCTCGTTTCTTCATATGATCTTCATCACACGTTTTCCTATTCAAGGTAATTAACTCACACTGTTTACTGTCATTATTTAAAAGTTAAGGGTGTTGGAATATAACGGCTATAATAATTGCTTAAACTTGTAGCTCATTCTATTCCGCTTACTTCGCTTCTTTTTAAACCTTTAACTATATGACACAACCAACATCCATTCAACTGCGCTTGCTCGCCAGCGTATTTTTCATGTCCCTGTTGTTTACAGCTTGTAAAAAAGACCTTCAATCAACTGACAACAACAATCCCGCAACAACTACTTCGCCTGTTACTGAAGCTATTACACTTAGCGAAGGCTTTGAATCTGGCACCAAAACAGCGTATGCTGCAGCCAATGTAACTTTATCTTCCGGCTCCTGGAATTTTAACGACGCCCTCATCGGCAACCTTTCTACCGATGCCAAGGCAGGCACCCAAAGCGCCAGAATACGCAACAGTGGTAGCCTTACCATGAACTTCGATGCCACTGGCGGTGTTACCAGCGTATCTGTAAAACATGCGGTATTTGGCAGCGATGGCAGCAGTACCTGGGAACTGCGCGCTTCCACCAATGGCGGCAGCAGCTTCACCAAAGTAGGCAGCACTATTACAACCAGCAGTACTACTTTGCAAACAGCAACATTTACCGTTAGTTACACCGGTAATGTTCGCTTTGCGATCGTAAAAACTGATGGCAGCGCCAACCGCATCAACATCGATGATGTAGTGATCAGTTCCTCCACATCTGGTGGCGGCGGCACCACACCGGGCGACGATGACAACATGCTGTTTGGAAACCCCAGCAACGCTACTACCAGCACCAGCAATTACACCAACTATTTAATGGTCAGAACTTATTACTCGCTCAGCTACCACCGCGACCGTGGTACGCCAAACTGGGTAAGCTGGCATATAAAATCTACTGACCTGGGCAGTGCCGATCGTCAGGATGATTTCCGTGCCGATGGAACACTGCCCAGCGGCTGGTACCAGGTGCAAAGCACCAGCTACAGCGGCAGCGGTTTCGATCGTGGACATAACTGTCCTTCCGCTGATAGAACTTCTTCCGTTACAGCCAACTCAGCTACTTTCTTAATGACGAACATGATCCCTCAGGCGCCCAACAACAACCAGCAAACGTGGGCTAACATGGAGAACTACATCCGCACGCTGGTTACCGCCGGTAACGAAGTGTATGTAATTATGGGTTCTTATGGAACCGGTGGCACCGGCAGCAATGGTACCGTTAACACCATCGACAATGGTCATGTTACCGTACCCAACCGCGTTTGGAAAGTGGTAGTGGTCATACCTAATGGCAATGGCGACCTGGCCCGTGTAACATCATCAACCCGCGTTATTGCAGTAAATACGCCCAATATCAACACCACTAACAGCGACTGGAAAACCTATCGTACATCAGTGGATGCTATTGAGTCAGCCACGGGGTATGATCTCTTGTCGAATGTTTCTTCTTCTGTGCAAGGTGTGATAGAGGCTAAGGTGGATAATCTGTAAGACTTTAAAGACCTGTAAGGTTCGCCATTTGAGCTTGAATAATTAGAGGGATCAGCGACCCTGACAGGTCTTTTATTTTAGACCTTCTCATTAATCATTGACCTGTCAGGTCTGTTCATCTCGCTGGCCCGGCAAGTTCAAAAGGCAGACCTTACAGGTCTTCCTTTTTACATTATCCGGCACTCCGACTCGTCGGAGCGCCATTACCAGAACTTTAAAGACCTGTAAGATTCGCCATTTGAGCTTGAATAATTAGAGGGATCAGCGATCCTGACAGGTCTTTTATTTTAGACCTTCTCATTAATCATTGACCTGTCAGGTCTGTTCATCTCGCTTGCCCGGCAAGTTCAAAAGGCAGACCTTACAGGTCTTCCTTTTTACATTATCCGGCACTCCGACTCGTCGGAGCGCCATTACCGGAACTGTAACGACCTGTAAGGTTCGCCATTTGAGCTTGAATAATTAGAGGGATCAGCGACCCTGACAGGTCTTTATAATTAGGGCGACCTGCCCCGATTCATCGGCGTCTGTTCATCTCGC
>NZ_JAGHKO010000015.1 GCF_017742245.1 Niastella soli | reverse complement strand
CTCTGATCTTTACCTGTTCGTCCCTTCTGCCTAAAAACTCGAGGTTGCCATCTGGTAACCAGCGGGCCAGGTCGCCGGTGCGATACAAACGCGCGCCTTTCTCATTAGTAAATAGATCTTTTATAAATTTTTCAGCTGTTAGTTCGGGTCTGTTCAGGTAACCTCTGGCAACCTGGGCGCCCCCTATACATAATTCTCCTGCTACCCCAACCGGTAACAATTGCAGGTCTTCATCTACTATATAGATCTGTGTGTTGTCTAATGGATGGCCAATGGGTATAGTGGCGGTGGGAATGTCAATGCCCTTACCGGTTTGTATACTGTAGACGCTGCTGCCCACGGTGGTTTCAGTAGGCCCGTACTCGTTGATCACTTCTACTTGTATCCCGGCCTGGTTCAATAGGTCGAGGTGTTGCTGATGAAGGGCTTCACCCCCTACTATCAGGCGGTGTGTCAGCGGGGCGGTGTCTGCGGTTTGCAGCAATCCAAGATGCGCCGGTGTTAGTTTAATAAAGTCATAGGGTGCATACTTCCACAAGTTGGGATCATTGAATACCTCCACACCGGTTGAAGTGCTTATTACTACAGACTTACCACTGATCAATGGTACCAATAGTCCGGTTATGCTGGCATCAAAGCTTAGTGACAAATGGTGGTAACTTCCACTTCCCGACTGGTCTTTCTGTATATACCGCTTCTTGCTATTATACAGATAGTTCATCAACTGACCATGTTCTATCAATACGCCTTTGGGCTGGCCTGTAGAGCCGGATGTGTAGATCACATACGCCGTATCTCTATATTGGATCACTGGTAACGGCTGTGATAAATGCGTTTGCCCATCGGTAGCAGCTGGGAGGTCTTCTATATATATTAGGCCGCTGTTGTTGTGTGTCTGCGATAATAACGCGCTGTGTTCACGGGTGGTGATTACATATTTACAACCACTGTCCTGAAGCATATAAGCGATCCTGGATAGCGGATATTGTGGATCTACCGGCACATACCCATGACCGGCTTTCAAGATCCCCAACATGGCCACTACCTGATCGGCAGAGCGGTCCATACACAAGCCGATCAGTTGGTTGGGTTGCCTGTCAAGCTGTAGCAGGTGTTGGGCCAGTTCATTACTGCGGGCATGCAATGCTGCATAGCTCAGTTGCAGATCTCCATGTACTAATGCCAGTGCATCGGGTGTCTGCAAAGCCTGTTCGGCAAACAGGGTTGTCACTACTTTATCAACAGGATAGGTTACTGCTGTATCATTGAATCCGTATTGCAATTGATGCACTTCGGTGGTGCTAAGCAATTGCATACTACTTACCGGTCTGTCTATATCCTTTACTACTTCTTCCAGCAAACGACTGTAATGTTGCAGCATCCGGATAATAGTAGATTCTCTATACAGATCGCTGTCGTAGATCATCAGTAATTGTAAACCCTGTTCCGTTTCTGTTACGTTGAGATTGATATCGAATTGCGCCCAAACCCGGCTAATGGTTTCCCCGGTAAGACTGGCTACGCCCAGTTTCAACTCGCCGGCTACCGGCATGTTCTGCATAGCAAACAACGCCTGGAATACGGCATTGCGACTGATATCTCTTTTAATATCCAGCGCTTCCACTACTTTTTCGAATGGCAGGTCCTGATTGGAGTAAGCATCGAGTGTAGTCTCTTTTACCTGCTGCAACAATTGTCTGAACGTGTTATGCGGGCCAATCTTAGTACGCAAAGCCAGTGTATTGATGAAGAAGCCTATCAGGCCTTCCAGTTCGCGATGTTGACGGCCGGCTACAGTACTGCCCACACAGATATCAGTCTGGCCACAGTAGCGATACAATAAGACCTTAAAGGCGGTCTGCATCAGCATAAATAAGGTAACGCCTTCCTGTCTGCACAGTTGTATCAACGGCCATTTATCCGAGATGAGACTGGTTACCCTTCCGCCCCGAAATGTTCTTTCAACAGTACGCGGATGATCTGTAGGCAATTCCAACGAAGGCAGATCTTTTAATCGGTTTTGCCAGTACGAAAGCGCTCTATTCAATTTTTCACCCGTCAGCCAGGAACGCTGCCAAATGGCATAATCTGCATACTGAACCGGCAGTTCTTTGAGCACGGGAGTTCTTTTCTTAACGCGACTATCATATAGTTCCACCAGTTCCTCCACAAGAATACCGATCGACCACCCGTCAAAAGCGATATGGTGCAATACGACCAATAATTTGTATTCTCCTGCATTCATTTTGATCAGCGTTGCGCGTATCATATGATCTGCTGAAAGAATAAAGGGCCGGAAAGCCTCCGCTTCTATAAAAGCTTCCAGTGATTGTTCCGTAGACAGACTGGCTGAGTCAACGGATGTCATTGTCCAGGTGTGAGCAGGTAGTATCTTTTGCCGGCCAACGCCCTCCAGTTCCTGCATAACGGTACGAAGTACTTCATGGCGGTCAACGAGATCACGCCAGGAAGCTTCGAGTGCATCCTCGTCTATTTCGCCGCTGATACGGAATAGCCACGGCAGGTGGTATTGTTTACTGCCATGAAGGCGATCGATGAACCATAAGCGTTCTTGTGCAAATGATAGCGGTAGATGAGATAATTCTGTCCTGCTGTTTATAATGATGGATCGCTCCTGTATAGCCTCGCGGGAGGCTGCCCACTTGTCATCTTTCAATAACTTAAGTATGTCGTGCTTATTACTTTTTATTTCCTCCAGCAGGTCTTTTTCACCACTGCTGTTTTTTGCCACCCTGATCCTGATCTGATCTTCATGTAAAGAAACATGAATGCCCTTTAGTTTGGCCCTATACAGCAGGTCAATAACTTCATTGGATACCATAATTTTACTTTTAATGGGTTAGTAGTTGAAACCTATGTGGAAGTTATATGTCGATTGTTTCAAAGGCGGTTGTGTCGTCTTCTGCGGTGTGCATGGACATTTCCAGCTCGATGTATTTGCCAATATCCTGTAAGGTTACCAACTCGAAAAGAACATGTATGGGGATGGTAAGGGAAAAGATTTTCTTAATATACGAAATGACCCGAATGGCCATCAGGGAGTGGCCGCCCAGTTCAAAGAAGTTGTCATCGATACCAACCTGTTCTACCCCCAGGAGCTCCTGCCAGATAGCGGCAAGTGCCTGTTCTACTTCATTACGGGGAGCCCTGTAGGTTTGGTTAGGGTCTGTAGTGATTTCGATCGCCGCCAGTTTTTTACGATCGATCTTGCCGTGTACGGTAAGTGGGATTGCTGTTATTTCCAGCAACCAGGCCGGGACCATATACTCGGGCAGTTGCTTTGATAATGTTTCCAGTGCCGCTTCTTTTTGCCAACCCTCACCTGCTACCACATAGCCTATCAATTGCTTATTTTGTTGTGCATCTTCTCTTACCACTACTACCGCTTGCTGTACGCCAGCTGTCTGTTGCAATACAGATTCAATCTCTCCGAGCTCTATGCGGTAGCCTCTGATCTTCACCTGTTCGTCCCTTCTGCCTAAGAATTCGAGGTTGCCATCTGGTAACCAGCGGGCCAGGTCGCCGGTACGATACAAACGCGCGCCTTTCTCATTAGTAAATGGATCTTTTATAAATTTTTCAGCTGTTAGTTCGGGTCGGTTCATGTAACCTCTGGCCACCTGGGCGCCTCCTATGCACAATTCTCCTGCTACTCCTATTGGTAACAATTGCAGGTCTTCATCTACTATATAGATCTGTGTGTTGTCTAATGGATGGCCAATGGGTATCGTGGCGGTGGGAATGTCAATGCCCTTACCGGTTTGTATACTGTAGACGCTGCTGCCCACGGTGGCTTCAGTAGGCCCGTACTCGTTGATCACTTCTACTTGTATCCCGGCCTGGTTCAATAGGTCGAGGTGTTGCTGATGAAGGGCTTCACCCCCTACTACCAGGCGGTGTGTCAGCGGGGTGGTGTCCGCGGTTTGCAGCAATCCAAGATGCGCTGGTGTTAGTTTAATAAAGTCATAGGGTGCATACTTCCACAAGTTGGGATCATTGAATACCTCCACACCCGTTGAAGTGCTTATTACTACAGACTTACCACTGATCAATGGTACCAATAGTCCGGTTATGCTGGCATCAAAGCTTAGCGATAAATGGTGGTAGCTGCCACTTCCCGACTGGTCTTTCTGTATATACCGCTTCTTACTATTGTACAAATAGTTCATCAACTGACCATGTTCTATCAATACGCCTTTGGGCTGACCCGTAGAGCCGGATGTGTAGATCACATACGCCGTATCGCTATATTGGATCACGGGTAACGGCTGTGATAAATGCGCTTCCGAATTAACAGTTGCTGGATGGTCTTCTATGTATATTAGGCCGCTGTTGTTGCGTGTCTGCAATAATAACGCGCTGTGTTCACGGGTGGTGATTACATATTTACAACCACTGTCCTGAAGCATATAAGCGATCCTTGATAGTGGATATTGTGGATCTACCGGCACATACCCATGACCGGCTTTCAAGATCCCCAACATGGCCACTACCTGATCGGCAGAGCGGTCCATACACAAGCCGATCAGTTGGTTGGGTTGCCTGTCAAGCTGTAGCAGGTGCTGGGCCAGTTCATTACTGCGGGCATGCAATGCTGCATAGCTCAGTTGCAGATCTCCATATACTAATGCCAGTGCATCGGGTGTCTGCAAAGCCTGTTCGGCAAACAGGGTAGTCACTACTTTATCAACAGGATAGGTTACCGCTGTATCATTGAAGCCGTATTGCAATTGATGCACTTCTGTGGTACTAAGCAATTGCATACTACTTACTGGTCTGTCTATATCCTTTACTACTTCTTCCAGCAAACGGCTGTAATGTTGCAGCATCCGTTCTATTGTAGACGCCTCATACAAACCATTACGATAGGTACAGCTAAGCTGCAATTCGCCTGCCATTTCTACTATGTTCAGGATTAGATCGAACTGCGCCGTTGCACCTGTTACCTGCCATTCCGTGAGCCCTATACCCGCCAGGTTCAATTCAATATTCTCCGGTGCGTTTTGTAAAGAGAACAGCACCTGGAACAAGGGGTTTCGATTGATATTTCTTTCCACCACTACTGTTTCCACCACTTTCTCAAACGGCAGGTCCTGGTTGGCAAAGGCATCGAGGGTTGTTTCTTTTACCTGTTGTAGCACCTGTTTGAACGACATATCCGGTAATATGGTACTGCGCAAAGCCAGGGTGTTGATGAAGAATCCGATCATTTGAAGGGTTTCGGTATGCTGCCTTCCGGATACAGGGCTACCCACGCAGATATCTGTTTGTCCGCTATAACGTTGCAACAGCACTTTGAAGGCCGATAATAATACTACAAACAGGGTTACGTTTTCGGCTCTTGATATCTGTACAAGGCGGCTACTGGTTGAAGTTGGGATCTTGTAGTTTGCAAAGCCTGCCCGGTTATCAGGTGTCATCGTTCTGGGATGGTCAAATGGAAGTTCCAATGGCTGCAACGCCTTTAGCTGTTCTTTCCAATAGTTCAGCTGTTGTTGTAATCTTTCGCCGCTTACATATTGCCGCTGCCAAAGCGTATAATCTGCATATTGTAAAGGAAGGACGGGTAATGACAAGGGCTCGTTTTTAACGATGCTATTGTACAGCTTCTCCAACTCATGTACCAGTACGCCGATAGAGGTATTGTCGAAGGCTATATGATGCAGCACGGCAATGAGCACATGTTTAGTTTTACTGATCTGCACGAGTGTCACCCGTAGCTTTATATCACGCGCCAGATCGAAGGAAGTCTGTATTTCTTCTTCTATATAAGCTGAAAGCTCTTTTCCCGATACAAGTATCGCTTCTTCAGTGGTAACATGCATTTTCCAGCAATCAGCAGCTGCTATTTGCTGCCAGCCAGCCCCCTCCCACTCATACATCATGGTGCGCAATACTTCATGCCGGTTGATGATCTGTCTGAATGATGACTCCAATGCCGTTACGTCTACCAATCCTTCCATGCGGAATATCCAGGGTAAATGATAGGCAGTGGTCCCCTGCAGGCGATCGATGAACCATAAACGTTCTTGTGCAAATGATAAAGGTACATAGCCCGGCCTTTCTATATTGTTAATAGTAAGCTCTTTATTATTGATAAACTCCCGGTCATTTAACCGGGCAGATAAAGTGGCAATAGTCGGATAAAGGAATAGATCACGAATGCTCACTTCCCGGCTCAGTAGTTTACTGGTCAGCACTGCTATACGCATGGCCAGTAACGAGTGGCCACCCAGCTGAAAGAAATTGTCATGGATGCCGATCCTGCTCACCCCCAGATCATTCTCCCATATGGCCACTATGGTCTTTTCCATTTCATTCCGCGGCGCGGTATAATTATCGCTGGCAGCTATATTTATATCAGGTTCGGGCAATGCCTGTCTGTTCACTTTTCCATTGCTGGTAAGCGGTAGTTCAGACAATTGCACCCATGCCAGGGGGATCATATAGTCGGGCAACCTCGAACGCAAGTGTTGAATGGCTTCTTCCTTATTAAAGCCGTTTTCTGTAACGACATAAGCGACCAGCCTTTTATTACCTGCCACGTCGTCCTTTACCAGTACTACAGATTTGGAAATATACCTGGCAGTCAATAATACATTTTCAATTTCACCAGGTTCCACCCTGAAACCTCTTATCTTAACCTGGTCATCTATCCGGCCCAGGAATTGAATATTGCCATCGGGCAACCAGCGGCAAACATCACCGGTTTTGTACAGCCTGGCGCCTGTACTATTTGAAAAGTTGTCATGAATAAAGCGATCGGCAGTTAGTTCAGGGCGGTTTAGATATCCTTTTGCTACCTGCACCCCGCCAATGTATAGTTCGCCAATCATACCAATGCCACACAGTTTGCGCCTGCTATTTAAAATATAGGCTGTTGTATTGCTGATGGGTTTACCAATAGGTGGCAAGGGCTGTTGCTCGTAATCAGCAGACAGCACTTTATAACTCGTTACTACATGTGTTTCGGAAGGGCCATAATAATTCAGCAGTTGCAATCCGGTCCTTTCACAGAACAAGCGGATGTCGGCACTCAACTTCAGTTGTTCACCTGCTGTAAAGATCTCTTCCAAAGAATCGGGATACCTGTCTAAGGCAGCGGCGCCTTCGGCCAGGCTTTTCAATACCACATAAGGTATAAACAAATGTGTGATGCGATTTTTTTCAATAACAGACAAGAGCCCGGTCACGTCTTTTCTCTGTTCTTCGCCCACGAGGTACAGCGTCCCTCCAAAACAAAGACTCATAAAGATTTCCTGGAAACTTGCATCGAAGTTAATACTGGCGAATTGCAAAATGCGCCTTTCGGATTTGTTCTGTACCTCGTTCTGTTGCCAGTACAGCAGGTTGAGCAGGGCCTTGTCGGGCATTTCAATGCCTTTGGGTCTTCCGGTTGAACCAGAAGTGTATATGATATAGGTGATCCGTTCTTCATGGGGGTACCGCAGCATTGGGTTGATCGCTTCCCCGTTGATCTGTTCAGCCTCCCGATCGATACATATAACATCAACAGACAGATCATCGCTTACAACCTGCAAACAACGGGTGGTACTGATGATGATGTTTGCGCCTACGTTTTGTAGCATATAAGTGATCCTTTCTGCAGGATATGCCGGATCAATGGGCACATAGGCACAGCCCAGTTTCATGATAGCCAGGATGGCGATCACCATGTTATGTGATCTTTCAATACACAATGGCACGGCCATATTTTCCCGGATACCTTTACGCCTCAGGTAAGCCGCCAGTTTGTCTGCCTGTATATTCAACTCTTCATATGTACAGGAGGTTCCGTTGTAATGGACCGCCACTTTATGTGGCGTCTTAGATGCCTGTTCTTCAAAGACGTCGATCACGGTTTTGCTAAGGGGATAGTGGGCCCGTGTATCATTGAAATCGAGCAATACCTGTTTATATTCCTGTTTGCTCATACAGGCTATCTCTCCGGCCGGCAACAATGGATTTTCAACAACAGACTCCAGTATAGTGCAATAATACCGGGCCAGCCTTTCCACCGTGGCGGGCTGGAACAGGTCTACACAATATTCAATAACCATCTCGATGCCTTGTCCGGATGGAGACGCAGTTAGCACCAGGTCGAATTTTGACGTGGTATGGTCT
The DNA here is from genome assembly GCF_017742245.1 of Niastella soli. Taxonomy (GTDB): domain Bacteria; phylum Bacteroidota; class Bacteroidia; order Chitinophagales; family Chitinophagaceae; genus Niastella; species Niastella soli. The sequence goes on along the minus strand of NZ_JAGHKO010000015.1, from coordinate 6,653 downwards.
GTTGTCAGTGGAGAAAAAGAGCCTTCTTCGAGATCAGCATTACTAACTGTATGGTCATCGTTCATCACAAACATCAGCTGGAACAAAGGATGGCGGCTGAAATCGCGTGCTACCTCCAGGGCCTCCACTACTTTTTCAAAAGGCGCCTCCTGGTGGTTGAACGCTTCAAGCACCGTTGTTCTTACCTGTTGTAACAAAGATTCGAAGGATTGATCGTCCCTGATATGGCTGCGCATTACAACGGTGTTCATAAAAAAGCCGACAAGCTGTTCCAGTTCAGCGGCTGTTCTATTGGTTACCGGTGTGCCGATGGCAATATCAGTAAGATCAGTATAGCGGTATATCAGTATTTTGAAAGCGCACAATAAGGTCATGAAGAGCGTTGCGCTGTTCTGCTGGCTTACCTTCACAAGCGATTCATGCAAATCCTTATCAAGAGTAAAACGGTAGACCGCTCCCTGTTTGCTTTGTACAGCAGGTCGGTTGTTGTCTGCCAGCTTATCTACCGGTTGAATGTCTTTTAGTTTTTCCTTCCAGTAAGATAGATGCCTTTCCAGGGATTCGGCAGAGAGGCGGCTGCGTTGCCATAATACATAATCTGTGTATTGTACAGGCAGGGTTGGTAATACAGGCATCCGGTTATGGGTATAAGCCTTGTACAATTCAATAAATTCTTTCGCCATTACCGACATAGACCATGCATCACAGGCAATATGGTGAATGACAAGGGCGAGTATATATTGTTCAGGTGATTCTTTTAATACTAAAGCCCTGATCAGGTAATCGGATGAAAGATCGAAGGGTTTTGCCTGGAAACGGCCAAGCAAATCGTTTAATGCTGATGTTTCCAGTTTGCTTACATCTTCATACGTTAATTGCCACTCTTCGGCATTTCTGATCACCACATGCGCTTCGGCCGCTTCATTTATATGGATGGTGCTGCGCAATGTTTCGTGTCGTTGTATCAATTCCTGCAAAGCGTACGTTACAGCGGGGACATTCAGCTGACCCTGGTATTGGAGAATGAGGGGAACATGATAATGCAGACTACCTTCCAATTGATGGATAAGCCATAAACGCTCCTGGGAAAATGACAGCGGAATATAGGCTGGTCTGGGTTGCGGATGAATAGCTGGCATTACGGGCTGCGTTGTTCTCGCTGTCAGTTGTTGCGCCAGTTCTGCAATAGTTGGGTGTTCAAATATATCGCGTATGCTGATCTCACATGACAGTGCTTTCGTAGCAGCAGCAATGACCCGGATAGCCAGTAAAGAATGACCGCCCAGGGTAAAGAAATTATCAAAGACCCCTATCTGCCCGATTTCCAGTATCTGCTGCCAGATAGTCGCCAGTTGTGTTTCCATAACATTGCGCGGCGCCACATAACCGGACGTTACACCGGTATACATACTCGCACCAGGAAGGCGTTTCCTGTCTACCTTTCCATTTGCCGTTAAAGGCATTTGATCAATGGGTATCATTAAGTCGGGTACCATAAATCCGGGCAGGCGACTCTTAGCAAAATTTATTACTTCCTGCAGGTCGATGTCGCTACCCGCAACATACCCTATCAGTTGCCTGTCGCCGCGTTCGTTTTCCTGTACGGTCACCAGACTTTCCTGTACACGAGGCGCCTGTTGCAATACGTGTTGTATTTCTCCGGGCTCTATGCGGTATCCTCTTATTTTTATCTGTTCATCCTTCCTGCCCAGAAATTCGAGATTGCCGTCTGGCAACCAACGGGCCAGATCACCGGTCCTGTATATTATTTCACCTGCCCTGAACGGATTGGGCACAAATCTTTCTGCTGTTTGATGTGGCTGGTTCAGGTATCCCCGTGCAATTTGGGCACCCCCTACACATAACTCACCCGGGATGCCTTCTGGGGCCAGGTTATCGTATGCGTCGAGAATATAAATATTTACATTGTCGAATGGCCTGCCTATCCATATGCCCTTGTTGCTTTGTGGTTCATATGTGGATGCTTGTAATGAATACAGGCAACATCCTACTGTCGTTTCTGTGGGGCCATATTCATTAAAGATGGTGACAGGTACCTGCTGCTCCTTAAAATAGCGTATATGTTCGTATAACAATGCCTCACCGCCTACCACGAGGTGCGGCGTGAGTGCTGCCAGTTTCTCACTACTTACCGATTGTTGCAGCAAATACAAGTGTGCAGGCGTGAGTTTTATAAAATCATAAGGGGCATGCTGCAGCAAGCTGTCGTCGTTAAATACATCAATGGGGGCTGCGTTACTAATGACTAAATATTTACCGGTGATCAACGGTACAAGCAAAGCCGTAATGGATGCATCAAATCCAGGCGACAGGTGTACATAAGAGCCGGCATTTGCGGTCTCTGTTGTCATATACCTGGCAGCGCAGTTCAACAGGTAATTGGTCAGCTTTGCATGTTCTATCATTACCCCTTTGGGCTGGCCGGTAGAACCTGAGGTGTAGATCACATAAGCCAGATCGTACAATTCTGGACGACTGTCAATAATGGGCGCCTGCGGTATCTCCTCATCAATGTCAATTACGTCGATACCGGAGGAAGCTTGTTGTAACAGTTCTTTATATGTCGCTTCAACGATGACTGCAGCAGCAGCGCTGTTGTGCAGCATGTAGCCGATGCGTTCTGCAGGATATTGTGGATCTATTGGTACATAAGCCGCCCCTGCTTTCCAGGTTGCCAGCATGGCAACCAGTAAACCAGCCGAGCGATCGATGCAAATAGCCACCATACTTTCTTTACCAATGCCTTTGTAGCGCAGGTAAGCGGCCAGGCGCCCCGCTGCCTGGTCAAGTCGTTTATAACTTATCTGTTCAGGCCCCGCTATGATCGCCAGTGCATCGGGTATCTTATTTACCTGTTCTTCAAATAAGGTCAACACAGTTGCTGCATTAGGATAAACAACCCTGGTTTCATTATAGTTGGTTAACAGGCGGGCTGCTTCTTCGGGTAATAACAACTTTACCTGTTTTACCTGCATATGTATATCAGCGATTACCTGTTGTAACAGGTATATATAATGGCCGGCCATTCTCTCAATGGTATCGGGCCTGTATAGCTCAGTGCTGTAGGTGATACCCAGGTGCAGTCCATCTTCGTTTTCACTGATATTCATTATAAGATCGAACTGCGAAGTGATGCTGCCGGTATCAACTGCGTTTAACGTAACCTGGCCGAGCTGTAGTTCACCGGATGCGGGTGTGTTCTGCAAGGTAAATAATACCTGGAACAAGGGATGCCGGTGCATGCTCCTTTCCAGTTTCAGGGTTTCTATTATCTTTTCGAAGGGGACATCCTGGTGCTCATAGGCAGCCAGGGTGATTGCCTTTACCTGTTGTAATAAGGCGTGCAGGGTCATCTCTCCATCAATATGGTTGCGTAACGCCAGGGTGTTGATAAAGAAACCCATCAGCCCTTCTACTTCCTGGTGCTGGCGCCCTGCAACGGGACTGCCCACACAAAGATCAGTTTGGCCGCAATAGCGGTGCAACAGCACGTTGAACACACTGAACAGCAACATATATAGTGTAACATCTTCCTGTCTTGCAAGCGCCACCAGCTGTTGGTGTAACGAACTATCGATTGTACGGCTTACTATGCCGCCGGAAATACTTTGCATCTGCGGGCGATCAAAATCGATAGGAAGATCCAGGGGCTGCACGTCCTGCAGTTGCTCTTTCCAGTATTGCAGTTTCTGTTCCAGCACGGGTCCCGACAAATATTTTCTTTGCCAGATGGCATAATCGGCATATTGTATAGGGAGTGGCGACAACACAGGCGCCTGGTTTTCGAGTTGACTGCGGTACAACGCTGTCAGTTCCTCTACAAGGATGGAGATCGACCAACCGTCAAATGCGATATGGTGTACGACAACGATCAAAAGATGCGCGCCATCGTTCAATGCTACAAGTGTTACCCGTAATAGGGGATCGCGGGACAGGTCAAATGGCTTTAGCACCCCTTCACTTATATAGCGCTCCATTGTTTTTCCGGAGAACAGAATGGCATGTTCTGTTACCTGATCAGGATTGAAGTTGGTGCCATCTGTTACCTGCTGAAACCCTGTTCCGTCTTTTTCAACAATAACTGACCTTAGTATTTCATGTCTTTGCACGATCTGCCGGAAAGCTACTTCAAGCGCTGTTGTATTTAATACTCCATCAAGCCGGAACACGCCTGAAATATGATAGGCTTGTGTTCCCTGCAGCCGGTCGATAAACCATAAACGCTCCTGCGAAAAGGATAAGGGGATATATTCCGGCCGGATAGCCGGATGAATTTCAGGTATGGTAGTTCCTATGACGCGTTCCTGTATTACACTAGCCAATAGGGCAATGGAAGGATGGAAAAAGATTTCCCTGACAGTGATTGCTGTCTGCAACTGTTTTCTGATGGCCGATACGAGCCTTATGGCAGACAATGAATGACCGCCGCGCTCAAAGAAATTGTCGTGGATGCCTATTTGATCTACCCCCAGCAGGTGCTGCCAGATGTGTGCCAGCGATCTTTCCAGTTCGTTGCGTGGCGCGGCATAGGCCTGTGTAGTGATATTGCTGATGGGTTGTAATGATAATTTTTTGCGGTCTACCTTGCCATTTGTTGTTAAGGGGATAGCCGCTATTGGCGTAAGTGTCGCGGGGACCATATATGCTGGTAACTGGCTGCGTAGTGCTGTTAGCGCTGCTTCCTGGTCATAGTTGTTGTCGGTTACGACGTAGCCTGCCAGTTGTTTGTTGTGCTGTTCGTCTTCATGTACCACTACTACTGCCTGTTGCACGCCTGTAGCCTGTTGTAGGATGCTTTCTATTTCGCCAAGCTCGATGCGGTAGCCCCGGACTTTTACCTGTTCATCTTTTCTGCCTAAAAATTCAATATTACCATCCGGCAGCCAGCGGGCCAGGTCACCTGTGCGGTATAGCCGGGCATTGGGTTCTTTACTGAATGGATCTTTTATAAATTTTTCAGCTGTTAGTTCAGGGTGGTTCAGGTAACCGCTGGCTACCTGGGCACCGCCAATGTATAATTCACCTGCTACGCCTACAGCACAGAGGTTTTCGTACTTGTCAACTATGTATACAGCCGTTCCACCCAGGGGACGGCCAATAGGTAATGTTTTGTTCGCAGGCAGGTCTCTCCCTTGCGCATGCCGGTACTCGATGGCCGTTACCGTCGTTTCAGTGGGACCGTATTCGTTATAAAAATCTACATACCGGCTCCAGCCTTTTACCACTTCCCGGCTGCATACATCTCCCCCTGCTATTACGCGGCGTAGTTTGTATGCGGCAGGTCGTAAAGAATTTAAAAAGCCAGGTGTGGCATGCAGGTGGGTAATCCCTTCCCGCATCAATACGGCTTCCAGTAGATCTGTTTCCAGGCGTTCCCGGTCTCCGGTGAGCACCAGTACCGCACCATTCAACAGGGCTAAAAATATTTGTTCTACCGAAGCGTCAAAGCTATAGTTGGAGAACTGAAGGATCCTGTCTGTGTTATCAATGCCAAAATAAGCACTCTGACAGTTGATCAGTTGTACCACTGAGCCATGCGCTACCATCACGCCTTTTGGACGACCGGTAGAACCGGATGTGTAAATTACATAAGCCAGGCTTTGGGTATTTATAGCAGCATCCACTTTCCTGTCTGGCAAAAGCGACAAGACGGTCTCTTGCTCATCCAGGCAGATGGGTATTGCGTTGCTGTCTTGTAACAAATGAACATAATTACTATGAGTGATCACTAGCTGGCAATTGCAGTCGTTGATCATATATTGAAGACGCTCCTTTGGATAACCGGGATCGAGTGGCACATAGGCGCCACCGGCTTTCAAAATACCCAGTATGGAGCAGATCAATGCGGTACTACGGTCAAGACAAAGTCCAACGAGGCTTTGGCTGCCAACACCCTGTTGTTGCAGGTAACGGGCGATCTGGTTGCTGCGTGCATCCAGCTGGTGGTAGCTCAGTTGCTCTTCGCCAAATACCAGCGCCGGAGCGTCAGCACACAATTGTACCTGCTGTTCGAACAGCTGTACAAGTGTTGTTGGGGTGGCAGTCTTACTTGCCAGTCCATTATAGCTGAAGCGCTCCAGCAGTTGCTGTGCTGCTTCAGCAGTCATCAGTTTGGCAGCACCGGCAGGTTGTTCTATATCGGTCACCATCGCCTGCAATAACTGCTCGTAATGCTCCAGCAGTCTTTGCATAGTGGGGCCTTCAAACAGATCGGCATTGTAAACCGCTGTTAATTCAAGCCCCCACTCTCCTTCTGCTATACTCAGATTGATCTCGAATTTGGCAGTGGCGTCACCGGTGCTTTGTCTGCTTAGCTGCAGATCGCTGAGATCTATAGTTGAGGAAGATGGCATGTTTTCCATCGCAAACATTACCTGGAATACCGGGCTTCTGTCTGCCACCCTTGGCAGTTCCAATACCTCCACCACTTTTTCAAACGGTACATCCTGGTGTTCGTAAGCATCGAGCACTGTTGTACGTACTTGTTGTAACAGGTTATGGAATGATATTTCACTATCTATAGTACTGCGTAGTGCCAGGGTATTGATGAAGAAGCCGATCAGTCCTTCAGTTTCCTGCTGGTTACGGCCTGCTATCGGTGTGCCTACACAGATATCGGTTTGGCCGCTGTA
>NZ_JAGHKO010000014.1 GCF_017742245.1 Niastella soli | reverse complement strand
GTCTGCCGTCTGCCGTCTGCCGTTTGCCGTCTGCCGTCTGCCGTCTGCCGTCTGCCGTTTGCCGTCTGCCGTCTGCCGTCTGCCGTTTGCCGTCTGCCGTCTGCCGTTTGCCGTTTGCCTTCTGCCCTTTCACCATTGCCCATTCAGGACAAAAAAACATACTTATGTTGCCAAAGCAAATAATATTACTCATAGCCATTTTTTATATAGTTGCCGCACATGCGCAACCAAAGCATAGTAACAATTCAGGCTTCCCTTCCTACAAAGGACTGGTAATGGCCGGTTATCAGGGCTGGTTCAATGCACCGGATGATGGCGCAAACAGAGGTTGGTTCCATTATGCCAATCGCGGTAAGTTTCAGCCGGGTGATTGTAAAATAGATTGCTGGCCCGATGTTACAGAATATCCGAATACCTATAAAACGCCCTTTCTACATGCTGATAGCAGCGCCGCGTATGTTTTCAGTTCCTTCGATGCCAGCAGCGTTGACCTGCATTTTAAATGGATGCAGCAATATGGGGTGGATGGCGTTTTTGTACAACGCTTTGTGACCAATTTAAAAAGCCCCCATAGCCTGCATCATAACAATACGGTATTAAGCAATGCCCTGAATGCGGCGCAGCAATACCACCGCGCCCTGGCCGTGATGTACGATTTTTCCGGGATGAGACCCGGTGATGAGGAAATAGTTATCAATGACTGGAAACGACTGGTTGACAGTCTGCGGCTTACCACAAGGGGAAACAATCAAAACTATTTATACCACAACGGTAAACCTTTGGTGGCTTTATGGGGTGTTGGGTTTAACGATCACCGGGCATATGGGTTAAAAGAAGTAGAGAAGATAGTAGACTTTTTAAAGACCGACAAAGAATATGGCGGCTGTTCCATTCTGTTAGGCGTGCCCGGTTACTGGCGCGACCTGGGCCGGGACACCGAGAAAGATTCGGCACTATTTGATGTGTTGAAAAAAGCAGACATCATTCATCCCTGGCTGGTAGGGCGGTATAATGAGGAGTCATACGCCGCCTTTTTGCCACGCATCAAAGCCGATATAGCCTGGTGTAAACAGCACCACGTTGATTATGTACCCACAGTCTTTCCCGGGTTCAGCTGGCATAACATGTATGAGAAAAGTCCTATGGACCAGATCCCACGTAACCGGGGCCGGTTTTACTGGAAACAAATTGTTGGCGCCATTCAGAGCGGTGCCGGCATGTTGTATATAGCCATGTTTGATGAGGTAGATGAAGGCACCGCTATCTTTAAAATAGCAAAAGACCCACCCGTAGGGCTCAGCCATTTTGTATCGTTTGAAAAGGAGATACCTAACGATTATTATTTATATCTCACGGGGCAGGCGGCCAAGATGCTTCGTAAGCAAATGCCGTTGCAGGTAACCGTACCGGTCTTAAAAAGCACAAAATAGTTTTGGTCAAATAGGTCAATCTGCAGTTAATAGCGGGTGTCTTCCACGTAATTGGGGGCACCCCTTTTCATTTACCTCCTCTGATTTATAGGCTGTTCTCTATCCAAACCAGTCAGATTCACTCCAGATATACTGAAACAAGCCATTTCCCTATTAAAACTCGCACTGAACCCGCACTAAACCCGCACTGAACCCCCATATACAGTGCGGGTTTGGTGGTATAAGTAATGGCGCTTGCAGGGACCCGTATAGGCTATTCTCAGGACATCACAAGGCCCTCACAGGGACTTAACAGGAACTCACAGGAGCTCACAGGAACCTCACAGGAACCTCACAGGGACCTCACAGGGACCTCACAGGGACCTCACAGGGGAAAGTCCCTGTTATGTCCGGATTAGCTCCCTGCCAGCCACCTGGGGATTTGGCTGAAGCCTTTCTCTGGACCGTTTACTTTTGATACCTCCTCTTTTATTAACTTTATCGCCTACGTATGAACCAGATCAGTCTTACCAAAGCAGAAGCCAGGAAAATTATTTTACATGCAGCCGGACTGGCCAAACGTGCCCAGTTTGGAAAAGGGCGCGAGGCCGTTTACAAACTCATCGACCATTTGGGGTATGTTCAGCTCGATACCAACTATGTGGTGGAACGGGCGCATCACCATGCTATTTACGCCCGGGTGCCCGACTATAAACCGGAATGGCTGGAAGAGCTGCAGCACGATGGCCGGGTATTCGAATACTTCACCTGTGATGCAGGCTACATGCCTATGCATGATTATCGTTTTTCATTACCCATCAAGGAAAGCTTTGCAAAAAGATATCATATGGAGCAGCCCGAGATCAATTTAATGAATCAGGTGCTGGATAGGGTAGGCCGCGATGGGCCGCTGGGTGTAAAGGATTTTGATAACGACCGCCAGGTGGCCAGTTCTGGCTGGTGGGATTGGCGCCCTTCCAAGGTGGCGCTAGAACGTTTATATATGACCGGTCAACTAATGGTGACCCGTAAAAAAGACTTCCATAAACTGTACGACCTGCCGCGGAATATTATTCCGGTAGACACTGATTCCAACAAACCAACACCAGAAGAGTTTGCCAGGCATGTAATAAGACGTTGTCTGCAAAGCATGGGCATTGCCTATGCCAAAGAAATGGCCTGGCGTGCGCGGTATGTAAAAGATAACCTGGTAAAAAAGGAAATGGAGAAAATGGTAGCGGAAAAAGAGCTCTTGCAGGTGGCGATTGAAGGATTGAAAGGGCCGCTGTATATGCTGCCTGCTTATAAAAGCAAAAAGATCACGTTGGCCGGGGATGCTTTTATCCTGTCACCATTCGACTCGGTAAATGTATTCCGGCATCGCTTAAAAGACTTCTTCGACTTCGATTACCAGATAGAATGTTTTGTGCCCGCACCCAAACGGAAATATGGTTATTTCTCCCTGCCTGTATTGATAGGCGATACCTTTGTCGCCCGCATGGATGCAAAGGCCGATCGCAAACAAAATGAATTGCTCATTCATAATCTGCATTTCGAGTCAGTGAAGCTGACAAAGGACATGATCGAAAACTTCGTTGATGCGTTGAAGGCTTTTGCCAAATTCAACCAATGTCATGAAATAGTGATCAAAAAGTCGAACAACAAGGCGTATTTAAAAGCCATAAAGGACGGGTTAATATAAGCGTAACATACGATTTGTTTCTTTGCGGCTATTTGTAACAAATCAATAGTTCAATTGAAAAGGAAATTAATAACCGGAATGGCTTTGATCGGGTTGATAGTGCCGTTCATCAGCAACGCCCAACGAAAACCTGATGTACAGGCGCACCTGATCCGCGGGCCTTATTTACAGGTAGCAACCAGCAATAGTATAGTTATTCGCTGGCGTACCGATGCATTGACCAGAAGCGTGGTAAACTATGGCGCCAAAGAAAATGAACTGACCACGTTGGCGGAAGAGCCAACGCTCACCTTTGAACACAAGGTTACAGTAACTGGTCTTACCCCGCGTACAAAATACTATTACGCCATTGGTGGCGGCCCGGGCGATACGCTGCAAAAAGGGGGCGACAATTATTTTGTGACCCTGCCCGTGCCTGGCACCGAAGGCAGTTATCGCATTGGCGTTTTTGGCGATTGCGGCAACAACTCCGTAAACCAGCGGTCCGTGCGGGATCAGGTGATAAAATACCTGGCCGATAAACCAATGGACGCCTGGATCCTCTTGGGTGATAATGCCTATAACTCAGGACAGGACCCGGAGTTTCAGGAGAAATTCTTCAATATTTATAAGGATATCCTGCTGAAGAAATATCCATTATTTCCCGCGCCTGGCAACCATGACTACAATGATGTTTACCAGTATAAAGCAACGGCGCAGGCTACCCATGATATTGCCTATTACCAGAACTTCTCCATGCCTACAAAAGGGGAGAGTGGGGGCGTAGCTTCCGGTACCCAGGCCTTTTATTCTTTTGATATTGGTAACGTGCATTTCCTATCCATCGATTCCTATGGTAAAGAAGATAAAGAAACCCGGTTATATGATACGTTGGGCGCCCAGGTGCAATGGATCAAAAAAGACCTGGAAGCATTTCATAATACCAAAAGAGGGTGGGTAGTAGCGTACTGGCACCATCCGCCGTATACCATGGGTTCCCACAATTCCGATCATGAAGACGAGCTGGTAAAGATCAGGGAGAACTTTATTCGCATTCTGGAACGCTATGGGGTTGACCTCATCGTTTGCGGCCACAGCCATTTGTATGAAAGATCACGGCTGATGAACGGTCATTATGGAATGGAGGCTACCTTCAATGCTACCCGGCATAACCTCAGTTCTTCTTCCGCTTTGTATGATGGCAGTGAGAACAGCTGTCCCTATATAAAAGATTCAGCCAATAAAGGGACTGTATACGTAGTGACCGGTTCTGCCGGCGCTATGGGCACCCGGCAGCCTACTTATCCCCACGACGCTATGTATTATTCTTACAATGAACTGGGCGGCGCTTCCATGATAGAAGTAAACGAGAACCGGCTTGAGTTGAAATGGATCTGTTCGGACGGACAGATCAGGGACCATTTTGTAATGATGAAAGATGTGAACAGGACGCAGGTGATCACCATCAAAAAAGGGGAGAATGCTACACTGACTGCCTCTTTCATCGGAACTTACAAATGGAATAAAAGCAAAGAGGCCACCAGGTCTATTATCATAAAACCAACCGCTTCTAAAACGGTCTATGAAGTGATCGATCCCTATACGTGTTTGAAGGACAGGTTTGAGGTGCGGGTTGTTAAGTAAAATATAGAGACCTGTAAGGTGCGCCATTTGAGCTTGCAATATCAGAGGGTATATGCGCTCCTGACAGGTCGTTCTTAAAATGAAACGAATCAGACCTGTCAGGTCTAATACATCAGTCTGACTATGCAAGACCCAATGATAGACCTTACAGGTCTTGTACACTTCAATAATGGCGCCCCGCTACAGCGGGGTGCATTATTGAAACTCAATAACTCATAAACTAATAAACCGGAATTTTCTCATCAACTTGCCTTTCCTGATCAACTGATCAACTCCTACTTCCTACCTCTTACTTCATAAAGTTTAAAAGAAGAAGTCACTTATTTTAAAGAGGCCCTTTTCATAATCCGCCACATATTCAATAATTCCCCTACCTTCGCGCCGTTATCGGTTCTTTCCCGGCCTGGCCGGGAGGGATTAAAAGGGAACCCGGTGCAATTCCGGGGCTGTCCCGCAGCTGTAAGTTTCGTGGATCATGTAAGATTCACAAGTGTTCAATCTACAGCCACTTTCCGATGTATCGGGAGGGAAGGTGTTGAACAAATGAAACGAGCCAGAAGACCTGCCGTAACCAACTTATTTATCGGCTTTCGTGGAAGAAGCTGGTAGAAACAATCAACAGACCCTTGTTGTCTTCTCGCTTATTGTTTTTACTGTTTGTTCCATTGCCGGTGTTGCCAAAATTACAAGCAATTGAAGACTGCTTTTATTACATATGCACTCCTGGTGTTGGTACTGATGTCGCCTGTGGCGCTTTTGGCGCAACATAAAGACAGTGTAAAGACTTTGGAAAAAGTGACTGTCGGTTCGCAGAGGAAGAAACCAACTTTCACTGCTATTACTCCTGCCCAGTCGTTAAACCGTCAAACGCTTCAACAGATCAATGCGCCCTCGGTGGGTGATGCGGCCCGTTTCTTCTCCGGTGTACTGGTAAAAGATTATGGTGGGGCGGGGGGCTTAAAAACCGTTTCGGTAAGGAGCCTGGGCGCTCAACAGACCGGTGTTACGTATGATGGTATTGCCGCATCGGATGCGCAAAGCGGGCAGATAGACCTGAGTAAGTATTCGGTGACTTTTGTGCAAAGCATCGATCTGCAACAGGCTAACGCGCAAAGCCTGCTGCAACCGGCCCGGGGCTATGCGGCTGCTGCTGTATTGTCCATTAATACGCTTTCTTTTTCAACCGAAGCCCTGCAGCATACTCGCTGGCAGGCGGGGTTAAAAGCCGGCTCTTTTGGGTTATGGCAGCCTGCAGCGGGCATGAACCTGGTGCTGCCCAAACAAATGGCCATCGGCGTAAATGCAGAGGCCCTGGTCTCAAAAGGGAATTATCCTTATTACATAGACAACGGTTCTTCCTCCCTGCATACCAAACGCGAGAATGGTGAGATGCGCTCGTTTCAGGGTGAGGTGAACCTGTTGAAACAATTTAAAGACAGTGCTACCTGGCAGGTGAAGTTGTCGGGCTATAACAGCAGCCGGGGATTACCGGGGGTAGTAGTTTTTTATAACGAGCGGTCGGTACAACACTTGTGGAACAGTGATTATTATGTACAAAGCCGGTACCGCAAATTCTTTAATAAGAACACTACGGGCTTACTGGTATCAGCAAAAGCCAGCCGGAGTTATACCAAATACACCGATCCCGATTATTTGAACAATGCAGGCGGGCTCGATAACCGGTATACGCAATATGAATATTATCTAAGTGCAGCGCTTAGTCAGCAGATAAAGGAGCGGCTGACGCTCTCAGCGGCTTCAGATGCGGCGTATTCAAAGCTGAATTCAAATATGTCCGATTTTGCTTATCCTGCCCGTAAAAGCTTTTGGAATAGCCTGGCTGTCAATTATACGCGTCCGCTATGGCAGATAAATGGTTCGGGACTGCTTACTACAATCAATGATCAGGTGAAGACCGGGGCGGAGGCCAATACCATCAGTAAGCTAACGCCCGCTGTGGCATTCAGTGGAAAATTATCGGCTAACAGCCCGTTCATGCTCCGCCTATTCTATAAGCATGTCTTTCGGATGCCCACTTTCAACGACCTGTATTACCGCGTCATAGGAAATGTGTCGCTGCAGCCTGAATATGCGCGTCAGTACAACGTTGGGCTGGTGTATTGTACTTCATTTAAAGGCGCCATAAAACATTTTAGCATCAGTGCAGATGGGTACTACAATTCAATAAAAGACAAGATCGTTGCCATCCCCAATAAAAATCTCTTTGTATGGACGATGTTGAACCTGGGTAAAGTAAACATCAAGGGAATAGACGTTACTGCGGAAGCAGATGGCGCGCTCAGCAAACAGGTAGCCTGGTCCTCCCGTATAGCCTATACCTTTCAGCATGCGCTGGATGTTACCGATCCTTCTACCGTTACCTATAAGAATAGGATCCCTTATACACCCGATCATTCGGGTTCTGCACTGCTCAGTTTTAATTACCGCCACTGGACAACCGGCTACAGTCTGCTGTTTTCAGGCACCCGGTATGTATTGGGGGAGAACAATCCTTATAACCAGCTCGATGGCTGGGGCATCCACGATGTGTTTGTTAGCCGGCAAATAAACATCAAACAATATGGCCTGCAGATCAAGGGCGAGTTGAATAACGTTACCGATGAAAAATATGATGTAGTGCGGTATTTCCCTATGCCGGGCAGGTCTTGGAAAATAAGTTTGTTAATTAATAATTTATAATTCACCAACATGAATCAGAACAGGATCATTTTGTTATTAACCCTTTTTGTAGCTGGTTTGTCCTCTTGTAAAAAAGATAAGGATGATACCGCGGCGCCAAAAGTTACCAACGGCTTGTATATTTTGAGCGAGGGATTGTATGGTAATAACAATAGCATGCTTACCTATTATAACACCAGCACTGGCACTGCCACTACCGACTTTTATGCCAAAGCGAATGGCGGCAGCGGCATTGGTGATACCGGTAACGACATCCTGCTTTATGGCAGTAAAATGTATATTGTGGTGAATGTATCGAGTGTACTTACCATTGCCGATGCCCGCACCGGGGAAAGAATTAAGAACATACCGTTAAAGGATGCTAACGGTAAAGGCCGTCAGCCGCGGTATGTAACAAGCTATAAAAACAAAATACTGGTGTCTACCTGGGATGGGTTTGTTTCTGTGATAGATACCACCAGCCTGGCCATTGAAAAGGATATTGCAGTTGGTTCTAATCCTGAACAAATGGTGGTGGTTGGCGATAAATTATATGTGGCCAATTCCGGCGGCAATGGCGCGGTACAGGATTCAACCGTTTCTGTGGTAAGCCTTAGCTTTATGACCGAGGTGAAGAAAATAACGGTGTCCATTAATCCCAATTCATTGACGGCCGATGACTCAGGTAATTTGTATGTGGTTTGTCAAAAGAATTTCAGTGGTACTGCAAAAAACAGGTTGGTGAAAATAAACACCTATACCAATACGGTGGTGAAAGTTGCCGATACTGCGGTTGGTCGTATTAAATACTATAACGGTGCCCTGTATGCTACCGGTGGCTATTACGGCTCTGCTTATATCCGTAAATTAAGTACCACCGATTTTTCACAGGAGAGCGCCAACTTTGTTACCGATGGTACTTTCATGACGGAACCATATGGTATCAATGTTGATCCGGAGAATGGGGATGTGTACGTAACGGATGCAAAGGACTATTTGACTTCCGGCGAAGTATTTTGTTTTGATAATACCGGTAAAAAGAAATTTTCTATTAATGTGTCGCCGGCTCTTAACCCCAATACAGTGGTGTTTATAAAATAATTGAAATTAAAAGGACATGCACCAAATTGTTGGTGCATGCCTTTATGCTGCTGTATGAGATCTGCAAAGTAAGTACCCGGGAAAGTTATTGAATGCTGCTGAAAATTAGCTCCCCCACTGCCTAATGCCTATTGCCTTTTTAAGGCTTCCTCGTCTCCAATAATTTAAAAAACTGTTCCTGGTAAGTAATACCAATAGGGATAATGCGGTCTTTAATAGTGATCTCCTGGCGTTCGATGGAGGTGATCTTGTCGAGCGCAATGATGTAACTTTTATGCACCCTTACAAAACGGTTGGGTGGCAATATTTCTTCCAGCTGTTTCATTACCTGCAGGGTAATAATGCGCTGGGTCTTGGTTTGAATGGAAACATAGTTTTTTAGTCCTTCGATGTATAAGATATCATCCAACTCCACCCTGATCATCTTGGTTTCCACTTTTACGAAAATGTAACCGCCCGTAGCCGGGAATACCTCTTTAGGTTGTTCCGCCTTTTGGCCTGGGTTTTTGAGGTTATAGGCTTTCTCGACCGCCTTATAAAATCGTTCAAAAGCAATGGGTTTTATGATATAATCGACCACATTGTGTTCAAACCCATCAATGGCGTATTCGTTATAAGCGGAAGTTACAATTACCTGCGCCCTGTTTTGCAGCAGTTGCATAAACTGCACGCCATTTAACTGGGGCATTTGAATATCAAGAAAAATGAGATCAACCGGTTTACTGTTGAAGCTAAGTAATGCCTCCATGGGGTTATTGAACGTGCCTGCCAGTTGTAAAAAAGGCACTTTACTGATATGATTGACCAGTAATTGTATGGCCAGCGGCTCATCGTCGATTACCATGCATTGTAACATAGTGGCAGCATTTTCGTTCATAAAGGTAATTGTATTTTTACTTTATACGTTTCCCCGTTTTGAGTTTCGCTAAAGGTAAACTGGTTGCCATAAATTAGTGACAACCGTTTCTTTACATTTGGCACCCCAATGCCGCCCACTTTATCCTTTAAGTGATTGTTTTTGAAGTTTTCCAGGCAAAAATGCAGTTGCTGGTCTGTTACATTTAACCGTAAAGTCACCGGGTTACCCGGGTCGTTCAATACGCCATGTTTGAAAGCATTCTCTACTAATGGAAAAAGGAGCAGGGGCGCAATTTGTTTGTTCCGGATCTCGCCCTCTATCGAAAAGTTGAAATAGATCCTTTCAAAATGGCGCATTTTTTCCAGGTCGATATAGCTGTTGATATGCCGGATCTCTTTCTCCAGTGGTACTTTATTGTGTTCATCTGCTTTTTCATACAACATATAGCGCAGCAAATCCGATAATTTCAGAATACTGCCTCCTGTTAACTTGCTATTCTCAATCACTGATAAGGAATAAATGTTGTTCAGCGCATTGAACAAAAAGTGTGGGTTTACCTGCATTTGCAGGTAACTCAGTTCGGCCCGTAGTTTCTGGTTTTCCAGTTCGCGCCGGTTCTTTTCCTGCAGGTACCAGGCTAGGGCCGAGCGGTAGGCAATGGCAACTATCACAATGGAAAATGTATAGTAGAAATTTGTCTGGAAATAGATCCGGAAACGGTAGCTGAATAATCCCAATGGGGATTGTGTTTCTTTGAGCCAGCGCTGTCTGAAGAAGGCAGGTAATTGGGATGTATTTTGGAGCGCCTGTTCAGTCCAATAATTGGTTAGCCAGAACTTCCCATAGGTAAACAGCACTACCAATCCCAGGCAGATAATGCTCAGCCAGAGCCATCTTAATTTTTGGATGCCAATCCTGTCAATCAAAAAGAAAGCGACCAGGTAAAAAAGAATGAAGTTGATAGAACTCATCACGAGATAGTCGTGGGCAAAAACAGTCCAGTTTATTTTTGACGCATTTAATAAAACAGGAAGATAGGTGAGTGCATATAGTAATATCCACGTTACCCAATGGGCAAGCAATACAGGCAATGGCCTTCTGGAAAAAAGAGGTGGAGTCAATGGCTCAATATTGAAAAGTAAACTAATCAAAATTCAATAAATAGGATACGATTGGCAGTAAACTATTAAAATATTGATCCTTATTAAATTATAATGGATATGCAATCGGTTTCGCAGTACGAATTCATTGTTTTGATTGACGAAAACTCGTCCATTCTATTCGGATATTGGTCAGCCATAATATCCTGTTTGTTGAACAATCCCCCGCTCCCAGCCAAAGTCGGTTAATTTAACGGTTCTGAAATTGGTAATTCTTTAACATTTAAAGTGCCAAAAAAGTACTAACAGTTACCAGTAAGTTAATTTGATCACGACCTTATAACAGAGGTATAGTAATACAAACGGAATTATTTATCAGACAGGCTCTTCTTACTGTACTCGTGAGGTAGAATAGGTAAAATAAGTAAAACAGTATACCAAAACCTATAACTCGTTAATGAAAAAAACGAAGCTTCTCTTTGCAATTGGCGCTGTGCTCCTTTGCATTGGCCATACCGCTCGGGCCGGGGAAAATCATGTTTCCCAGGTGATCAAGCGCGACAGTATCCCTTTCAAAAACTATCCCAGAATTCAGGTGTATGTAAAAGACCTTTCGTCCGACACGGCCTTGCCCAAAGCGCTGGTGATGGTGGGGAAACGCAGGTTTTATACCAATGATGAGGGCTATGTAGTCATTGACGATGTGAACAAGAACGGAATGCTCAATGTGTCGAAGATTGGCTATTTGTCGCAAGATAAAAAGGTAGAGCCTACTATTGTCATTCGTCTTACCAAACAGGAAAGGGATGTGGCGTTGGTGGATTTTACGAATGGTTTGTACCAGCGCCCGCTGGAACATACTGCTGCTGCCTATACTGTAATAGATGGTGCCGAAATAAGAAAGGTGAATGCCATCAGCTTTATAAATGTGCTGAGGTATTTTGCACCTTCATTCATAGTAGATGAAGATAATAATGCCGGCAGCGATCCCAACACACCGCCAGCTGTGAAGATCCGGGGCGCCAATAATTTCCCGGCAAAAACTACCATTCCTGCCCATCCCGGTGTATCCAATACCAATGTACAATTGAATCCTTCAACCGGTGATTTTGTTGCCAGTAATGTTTATAATCCCAATCAGCCTGTAGTGCTGTTAAACGGGGTACAGGTAGCCTTGCAAAGCGTGTTGGACCTTGATGTCAACCGCATTGAAAGGATCGTAGTGCTAAAGGATGCTGCTGCCACGGCTGCTTATGGCGCCAGGGGTGGTAATGGCGTACTGCTCATTCAAACCCTGCGGCCAAAACCAGGTATGATGAACGTTACCTATTCAGGACAAATGACGATCGCTTCACCTGATGTGTCTTCTTATCATTTACCAGATGCAGCCGGAAAGTTGAACCTGGATGCAGCGGCAGGTTTATACACGGGCAACGACCCACAATACCAAAACCGGCTGAAACAGGCTGGTGACGGAGTAAATACAAACTGGTTGAAAGTACCTACCCGTACGGCTATGGGGCAACGTCACTATTTATCGCTGGAAGGCGGTGACAATGACATTGCCTATGGTGCGGATGCATCTTATAATGATATGGAGGGGGTAATGAAAGGGTCTAACCGTAAAAATATCAATATCGGCGGTTTTTTGAATGTGCACGTAGGTAACGTGTTTTTAACGAACTACCTGGCAGTGACCAAATCAACCAGCGCCAATTCACCATATGGAACGTTTTCTGATTATGCAAAGCAAAATGCTTTCTGGGACCCCATAGACCCGGTTACACATGAGTATAGAAAAACATTGGAATTGCAACTTCCCGACTCGTTCCGTTATTTCAATCCAGCCTGGAATGGTGGGCTCTCTACCACCAGTACAAATGACTATACCAGAATAAGTGATGTGTTGTCTGGTATCTGGAATGTGGGTTATGGTTTTAAGCTGAATGGCCGTATAGGTATTAGCAAACAGTCTGATGAAGTCAATTTCTTTTTACCGCCCAGCCACATAGCATTTGCCAATTTTTCTGTTGATAGTTTTTTCAAACGGGGAACCTATACCCAGATCGCGAGTGAGTTCATGAGTGTAGACGGAAACCTGAACCTGGATTATACTAAAAAGATCAACCGGCATCAGTTTTATGTTACTACCGGTATAATGGCCCAGCAAACAAACAGCCAGTCGGCTGGAATAGACCTGGCCGGTTTTACCAGTGATAAATTGTCGGACCTTGCCTTTGGGAATGCTTATGCCAATACGCGGCCTGCCGCTGGTAAGATCAAAACACGGTTGCTCAGCACCTTTGGTAACCTGGCCTATAGTTATGATGACCGGTATCTACTGGAAGGTACCCTTAATACCGATCAGAGTTCCCAATTCAGTAAAAATAACCAGCGTGTGATGCATTGGTCAGCAGGTGCCAGCTGGAACCTGCACAGGGAACGGTTTTTTCAGCCAAATGCGATCCTGAGCAGTTTGCGTATATACGGAAGCGTAGGAACTACCGGTAACCTGTTTTACCAGAGTTACCTGGGTAAAACCACCTTTAATTATTTAACCGGCAGGCAATACCTCACTACCGGCGCCAGCGGTGGTCTTTCAACCCGTGATGTAGGTATTGGTACTTATTTAACCGGCTTTGGCAATGAAAACCTGAAAGCGCCTGAAACGCAACAGCAAAATGCAGGGTTGGATGTAAGTCTTTTGCAAAACCGCATCGGCTTAACTGTAAATGCTTATCGCAATACAACTACTAACCTGGTGCTGCCAGTTGCTTCGCCTGCTTATACCGGTTTCCAGGATTTTAACTATTACGATAATGGTGCGGCCATCGAGAATAAAGGCCTGGAATTCGATCTGAATGTGCATGTTATTCGCGATCTCAGGAAAAAAATCTTATGGTCGGTGAGGGTGAATGGTATCCATAATGAAAACCGGGTGACCGCTCTTAATGATTATCTGCAAACAGTAACGGTTAATAATGATGCTGCTGCCATAGACCAAACCCAACCGCAAGCCCGCTATGTGACCGGCGAATCGCTGACCGGGATCTGGGCCGTTCAATCGCTGGGTATTGACGCTGCTACGGGTAAAGAAAAATTCCTGAAGGCTGATGGTACCGAGACCTTCACCTGGGATGCAGCCGATAAAATATTGGCCGGTGATTATGCCCCCAAATGGCAGGGATCATTCGGTACTTCTGTAACTGTAAAGAACTGGAGCGCCGATTTCTATTGCTTCTATCAGTATGGTGCTTCTTATTATAATCAAACGCTGGCCGACAAAATAGAAAACGCCGACCTTAAATATAACGTAGATAGCCGGGCCCTTGATAACCGCTGGAGCCAGCCGGGTGACAATGCCCTGTACAAAGCCCTTTCGGTAAATGGTTTAAAAGCCGATCCAACGTATGTAACAACCCGATTTGTTGAAAAGAACAATTATATCAGCAATGCAGTGGTTGCAGTAAGGTATACGCTGCCAAAATCAATTCAGAACAAGATCCGCTCAAAAAATACCGTGATAGGACTGGCTGGTAACAACCTGTTCCGCTCAGGTGGCATGACCGCTGAAAGAGGGATCTATTATCCTTTCAACCGCACGTATACTTTTTCATTGACAACCTCATTCTAACTGTTCAAACAAATTGATATGTATAAAGGGAAAAATATAGTAATCATTCTTTTTGTAATAATAGTAACCGGGGGAGCTGCCTGTAAGAAATGGGTGGATGTGGATGCTCCTTTACAGGTGAATGAAAAAACTGTTTTTAACAACGAGCAGGGGTTTCGTGATGTGCTGAATGGGGTGTACCTGAAAATGGGTGATTCAACCCTGTATGGCCGCGCGTTGTCATATGGTTTGGTGTCACTCTTAGGTAGAAGTTATGATACCATACCTGCCACCGCTAAAAATCTTTTTACCCAGGGCGTTCAGTATAATTTCCAGGACCCTGAAGTGAAGGCGGTTATGGCCAATATCTGGAAGGGCATGTATCAGTGCATTGCCAATTTGAATTATGCACTCAGCAATGCAGAAAGTAAAAGGGAGGTGTTTTCTTCTGAAAGTAGTTATAATGCTATTAAAGGGGAAGCCCTTGGATTGCGCGCTTTTCTGTATTTTGACCTTGTTCGCCTGTTTGCGCCTGCACCCGTTGTAGATGCCAACAGTGCAACGATACCGTACATTACCCAACTGAGCCATTATGGCTCGGAAGCATTACCAACCAGTGCGGTGATCGATTCCTGTATAGATAATTTGAATACGGCGTTAACGCTGCTTCCTGTGGGAGATGTTACCGGTTCATCCCTGACCAATTATGGCGTTCAGGGGTTACTGGCCCGTATTTATTTATACAAAGGCGATCTGGTAAATGCCCGGACATATGCCATGCAGCTCATCAATAGCAAAGCAATTCCGTTATATATCACCAATCCCACTTTGAGTACTAGTGGCGATTTTATTTTTCAGAAAGAACAATTATTCTCATTGAATGCCAACCAGAACCTGCTCCGCAGTTATCTCAAGTACATGTTGGGTGGTACCTCGCCAATTGGTTTGAATCCGGCAAGCCAGACTGCCTTGTTTGTAACCGGCGGGGGAAGTGCCAATGACTGGCGAAAAACATTTGTTGATTCAGTGGGTGGCACAAAAGGGAGCCTCAAAATTCCTACGAAGTTAACGGGCAACACGCAGTATTATAACAACTTCCATGTATTGCCCCTGATCAGGATCACTGAAATGTATTACATCGCAGCCGAATGCGCCAACACCTCACAGGACTCGGCGACCACAATTGCTTTAATGGATACGGTACGGAGGCATCGCGGTCTTCTCAATTATACCATTACACCAACGTCGGGGGTGACAAGAGATAGCCTTAGTAAAGAGATAGCCAAAGAATATCAGAAAGAGTTTTTAGGTGAAGGCCAGGCGTTCTATTATTTTAAACGGAAGAACACTCCTTTTAATAAACTGCCATACCCTAAACTGCCAGTGGTGCCCGGCGCATCCTATGTATTTATAAAACCGGAATAACCCAATGGTTAAATGAAAATGATTGAATCCACTATGAACGATTTTAAAAATAAACTAACTGGTATGCGACCAAAATATAACCTGGTAAGAACGGGCCTGGTATGGCTGGTTTTAATGATGGTGGGCGCGGCCGCTATTGCCCAGCAAAAGACCATTGAAGTGATAAAAGGTACGGTAAAGACCGAAGATGGCGCTTTGTTGGGCGGCGCCTCGGTGAGTGTGCCAGGTACTGCGATTTCCGTTAATACCAAAAGAGACGGCTTCTTTGAATTGCACAATGTGCCGGAAGGAGCCATGATCAGGGTTACGTTTGTAAGTTTTAATACCTACGAAGTAAAATTAAAGCCCGGTCAAACCTCGCTCAATATTACCATGACGGTGCCTAATACCCTGATGGATCAGGTAACGGTGAACGTTGGTTTGTATAAAAGACCCCAGGGAAATTTTACCGGCGCTGCCAGGGCCCTCACCGGCGAGGAATTGAAAACCGTTAACCCAACCAACGTATTAAAAGCCATCGCTGCCCTGGACCCTTCTGTGCGGATTGCTGAAAACAATGCACTGGGTAGCGATCCCAATAATTTGCCAAACCTCCAGATCAGAGGACAAAATAATTTACCGGTCAATTTGCAGAATGGAAGTGCTTCTGGTGTTACCAGTACGGCCGTTTCCAACGGTGATATTATGTCGGGATACCTGCAAAACCCTAACCAGCCACTGATCGTTCTGGATGGTTTTCAAACTACGTTGCAGACCATCTATGATATGGATATTAACCGTATTGCCTCTGTTACTATTTTGAAAGATGCGGCGGCTACTACCGCTTACGGTTCAAAAGCTGCCAATGGAGTAATAGTTATAGAAACCAAAGCTCCGGTTCAGGGGAAAACGCAGGTAAGTTATGCGGTAAATTTTAATTTGCAGGCGCCTGACCTTTCTTCCTATAATCTGCTCGATGCCGAAGGCATCCTGGAAGCACAGCGACTGTCAGGGATCTATACCGATAAGGCCAACCAGTACAGGGATGTAGCGTTGCACCAATGGTACGATTACCGCCTGCAACAGGTCCGCAGCGGTGTAAATACCTATTGGCTGAACAAACCGGTACGTACCGGCCTGGGCACCAACCATAGTTTAACCTTAAGCGGTGGTAGCAAATTCACCCGTTACACGCTTAGTCTTAACTATAATAACAGTGTGGGGGTAATGAAGGGCTCTGAACGTAAGGTGTTTGGGTTGAATAACCAGATCATCTATTCAAAAAACAAGATCCGCTTTATAAATAACACAAATGTAAATTACGGTAAGGGAAATAACTCCCCCTGGGGTACTTTTAATGAGTATGCGAGCCAGTTCCCTTTTTTCAAGGCTTACGATTCTACAGGTAATTTTGCAAAAATGCTGGAACCTGCCAATACACAGGTGGGGATTGGGACCGCTCTTCAGGGCGCGCCTTTTACCAATGCGGCTTATAATGCACTCCTGAACGTTATAGACTATTCGTATTACTACTCGCTTGGTAACAGATCTGCTTTTGAATGGACGATCGCTAACGGGCTGCGGATGAGTACCTCTTTGAGTATAAACATGAACCTGCCGGGCGCTGAACAATTTTTCCCGCCAGACCATACCAGCTTTGCAAAATCAAATGGGTCCACGGGATTTATAGATCTGGGCTCTTATTCACAAACCCGCGGCAGTAACAATGTGGTAGATGGCCGTTGGAATATGGACTATAATAAGAAAATAGGCGACCACAGTTTTATTGCCTCTGCAGGTGTTACTTTACAATCTACCAATACCAGTGCCACAACAGTAAAAGTGACCGGTATTCCGTATGATAATATGACCGAACTGGGGTTTGCCAATGGATATGGACAAGCCACAAGGCCCGGTTCCAATAAAGCCACTACCAGAACGCTTTCATCCTACTTAAGCGTAAGCTATAATTACCTGAACCGGTATACGTTGGAAGTTACCGGCAACGCCAGCGGTTCTTCACAGTTTGGGTCCAATAATCGCCTGGCGCCTTTCTGGGCAGTCGGTGGTTCATGGGCAGTAGACCGGGAACCATTTTTCCCTAAAAACCCTGTTATTCAGCAATTGAAGGTAAGGGCCACTACCGGTATTGCCGGTAACCAGAACTTTGCCGCTTCCATGGGGCAATCTGTTTATCTGTACAATTTAACTAACAACTACCGGCTGCAGCTGGGTGCTACTGTAAACGGCTATGCAAACCCTGATCTGAAATGGCAACAAACACTCAAGAACAACCTGGGTATAACTGCGGTCCTGTTCAATGGTAAAATCAATGTAGGGGTTGAGATCTATGATGAAAGAACGAACAACCTTATTTTGCCGCTTGAGATTGCTCCTTCTACAGGCTTTGTAAATTATCAGAACAACCTGGGGGCTACAAAAACCACCGGATATGAGGTAAATATAAATGCGCCCATTATTCGTAACAAGGCACAGAATATTTACTGGTCGGTATTTGGTAATGTGGGCCATACCAGCACCGTGGTTACCCGCTTATCACCAGCAATCGAGTTGATCAACAAAGCCAATAATAAAAATACCAGTGACGATGCCAAATTGCAGAGTGCTCCATTACCCCGCTATGAAACAGGACAGTCGTTGAGTAGGATTTGGGTGGTGAAGTCGTTGGGTATAGATCCTGCCACCGGAAAAGAGGTATATGAAAAGCGTGATGGCAGCCAGACCTTTACCTGGGACCCCGCCGATAAAAGACCAATGGGTGACGTTACCCCTTTGCTTAAAGGGATGTTTGGTACCAATGTTATTTTTAAAGGGTTCTTCATTAACCTTAATTGTGCTTTCCAGTATGGTAGTCAGCTGTATAACCAGACCCTGGTTGACAAGGTAGAGAATGTAAACCTTAACAACACCAATGCCGATAAGCGGGTGTTAAATGACAGATGGAAACAACCTGGCGACAGAGCTTCCTTCAAGGCCCTCACTATTGATGGCTCAGCATATAACCAGATTACCAAGTCAACCTCCCGGTTCTTACAGGACGATAACTATATAGCAGCGAGCAGTGTGAGCGTGGGATATACTTTCCCGGCTGGCCTGGGTTGGGTAAAAAGACTTCATTTGTCAACACCAAGACTGGCTATTACCCAGAACGATGCTTTCCGTTTTGCAACCATAAAAACAGAACGGGGAACAAGTTATCCTTTTGCACGCAGCTACAGTTTTGGATTATCAACTTCGTTTTAAAAGATATTTATATGACTATCAATAAAAAAAATAATCATACAAAAAACGGCTACCGGTATTTCAGGTCGCTGGTCATTCCGGCAGCGCTGGTGATGATAGGCGGGTTCACGGGTTGTAATAAATTCCTCGATGTTGCTCCAAAGGACAAAGTGCCGCAGTCAACACTGTTCACTACAGAACAGGGGTTTAAAGATGCCCTGACCGGAGTTTATGTGGGCATGGACAAAAACAGCACCGCCGGCGCCAGATTTGGATTGTATACCAATGACCTTACCATGGGGATGGTATCGGTTATGGGTGTAGATTATGACAATTTCAGTAACTCCACGGTGCAGGATGGGATAATAAATAATGTAGGTTATTATTATTATAACCAGAGTTCAGTAAAGCTTGAAATAGATGGTATCTGGGGCGGTTTGTATAATAACATCGCCAACCTGAATAATATCCTGACGGAGATAGAGGGGCGGAAGGACGTATTTACCGGGGATAGTTATAACCGCGTAAAAGGCGAAGCCCTGGCACTGCGGGCCCTGTTCCATTTTGACCTGGCCCGGTTGTTTGGCAAGTCGCCGGCAACGGGAATGAATGATAAGGCTATTCCTTATAATACAAAGTATGGAATTAATCCTTCATCATTTAACACGTTACAGGAGGTGCTGGACGCCTGTATCGGGGATTTAACTGCCGCTAAAGACCTCCTGGCTGAAACAGATACTTCGGCTGTGCTGAAGGGTGCGGAGGACCCTTTCCACGCTTACACCCAGAACCATTTAAATTATTGGGCTGTACAGGGGTTGATGGCGCGCGTTTATTTATACAAAGGCGACCTGGAAAATGCAGACAAATATGCGCGTGCGGTTATTGGTGCCGGTAAATTCAAGCTGATCACTTTCAATGTGGCCCTCAATACAGACAAGGACCGCACCTTTTCCCAGGAATTGTTGTTTGCATTGTATTCAAGCAGTGTGAAAGCCAATAATATCACTTTGTTCGGTTCGACAAAAGAAAAATTCCCATTAAACTTAGATCCTGAAACCAAAAGGAAGGCTCTTTACGTAGCTACCAGCGGCAGTGCTAACGACTACCGGTATACTTCATGGTTCGAGAATAATACGGCTACGCCGGCTGTTAACGTGCCCTGCAAATATTTTCAGGATGATGGAATGCCTTATTATTTACAGAATATGGTGCCCCTGATAAGGGTTTCCGAGATGTATTACATCGCGGCCGAATGCGCCAATCGCAAAAACGATATCACCACCAGCGTGAACTACCTGAATGAGGTCCGCCAGTCAAGGAGCGTGTATCCGTTGATTGCCGCCGGCATCACTAGCACCGACAGCGTATCCAACGAGATCATGCGGGAATACCAGAAAGAATTTATTCAGGAAGGCCAGACCTTCTTTTATTACAAACGCCTGAACAAAAACCTGCGGCAGGTTACCGGTACTACGGCGCCGGAAGCACAACTGGCTGGCGCTTATAACTGGCCTATACCTGATCAGGAAAAAGAGTACAATAATCCGTAACCTAAAAAATCATTACGGGATGAAAAAAATAATTATATCCATATTTACATTGACAGGCGTATTGTTATATAGCGCCTGCTCACCCAACAAACCGGCTCTTTTTGAGCAGAAGACCGGCATTTATTTTGGTGCTGCCAGTGATTCATTGAACTATTCTTTTGCCAAATATCCAAAGCGCACCACAGATACCCTGAAGATCCCGGTAAATGTATTAGGCGATCCCGCGGCAAGCGAAAAAACATTTACTGTCGAAGGCACCTTGCCTGCCGCCGGAACACCGGCCATTGAAGGGGTGCATTATAAATTGTTGAATCCCTATACCATGCCGGCTGGTAAGTTGACTACTACCATACCCGTGGTAATTTACCGGACCCCGGGCATGGATACTACTGTATTTTCATTTAACGTGAAGCTGCAACCCACGGAGGATTTTGAAACAGCTATGACTACAAAGGCCAGCTATACGATCAATCTGGCTTATTTGCAAAAACCAGCCAAATGGGGGGCATTAAACGAACAGGTTTACTGGGCTGGCAACGTATTGAACTTTGGCACCTGGACAAAAACAAAATACAAGCTCATCCTGGATGCCCTGTACGACCCGGTGAATGATACTACGGTTACGGAATTTCCTTTCGGATACGGTACCAATGCGCCGACGATTGCCGCTCAGTATCTGCAACTGGTAAAAAATTACATCACGATAAATTACCCTGGCAATGTTGGTCCTTCGGGGGCTAAGCTGACTGATCCTGATGCAAATAACCAGGTTATTCAGGTAGGAAAGGCCAATTACTAAATTCAAATAGGTTACAACAATGCAATATAAATTGATATCCAAAAAAACTCTTTTAACCATGTTGGTGGTTAGCGGCGCCATGCTGTTGGCATTGGCCGCCTGCAAACGGGACCTGGGGAACTATGATTATAATGATATTAATGTGCTTTCTATATACACCGATACGGTGAATGCCAACCGGTTGATGGTCATTAATAATGATTCAGTTGTTATAAAACAGGGCGATACCCTGACGGTGAAGGCGCTGCTGAACCAAACCATAGAGTCGGATGATGTTTCGTTTTCATGGATGGTAACGCAGAGAGGCACCGGGGGCAACCCGAGCCAATATGTGTTGGGTAATACCCAGCTATTGAATGCCAGGATCCTGGTTTCCCCAGGAGTTTACAACCTGGTTTGCAAAGCCACCGATAATAAGACCGGCGTGTCCTATTATAAAACATATGCGTTGAACGTGATTACCTCGCCCTGGGGCGATGAGGGCTGGTTGGTGTTACAGGAAGATCCAAATAAAGATTGCGACCTGTCTGTTATTACCACCCGCGATGGCGTAAAAAGAGGAGAAATCTACAATAATGTTTATTCGCTGGCCAATGGGCATAAACTGCCCTGGGGTACCAATAAAGTAAATGTATTGAACTACGTGTATTCAACTGTAGGTGCCCAAAAAGTCTCTTTCTTTTATCCCGGTGGCGGCACACAGGTACGGGGTACAGATTTTACCGACTCAAGCACTATCGTAAACTGGTTTTCAGTAAGTCCCAATCCCAATTTACAGGTAAATAAAGTGACAACTGGTGGGGCGTATGAATTTCTCATCAACGACGGCCTCCTGTATTATCGGATCCTGAGTATTGCCAACCTCAAAACGCCACCGATCTTATTTAGCCCCCCGATCCTGGGTACCTGGTCGCTGGCCCCATTTATTTTGGATGCCACACAATCCGGCGGATATGTTATTACCCTGTATGATCAAAAATATAAATCTTTCCTGGCATATAGCTTTAATCCAGTTGGGTTGTTATACAATACAACTGATTTACCCAACAAACATATGCCTGCCTTCGCCGGTAAAACTGACTCACTGCCAAATTTGTCCAGCGGATTTGATATGAATTATATTGGCCGCGACCTGTTGTTTGCTGATAATGTCACCTTTTTAGGAACAACCTCACCAACGACCTGGGATTGTTTTTTTAGAAATTCAACCAAAGATTCAAGCTTTGTTTACCAGGTGGGGGCATTTGGCGCAGGAGCTGCAAAAAATGACGCCAGCACCGGCAAATTTTACCTCGACCCTGCTAAGGTGCCAGGTATTAATACCGCTTCGATGTTTGCCGTTCCTACACATGTAACAAACAAAGACAAATTTTACTATGTAGGAAATACCGGGGGCAACGATTCCATTTATACCTGTTCCCTGCTAAACGGCGTCCGCTCATCGGCAACGGCTAACAGTCTTGGTTTCCCTGCAGGAACGGTTATCAAAGTCATGAAAGTGTTTAAAGCAGGTTATGTTATTCCTTCAGTAGTTGCTACCAATCCGGCAACGGAAAGTAAGGTGCTGGTGGTGGCTACCGATGAAACTGCCAGCGGAAATGGCAACAAAGTATACTTTTTTAATCTTGATGCAACAACCGGTGCAATCAGCACATCCCCATCACAGGTTTACACCGGTTTCAATAAAATTGTTGATCTGACATTCAAGAAAGCCTTGCTTCAGTGATTTGTGATTTATGTTTTTCCAGTTTCTTATGAGAGGCAATGCCCCAACCGTAGTGTTGGGGCATTCGTTTTATTGGACTGGTTTACAGAGGGAAACACTTGTCAATACACGCGTTTGTTTTGTCAGTTGTTTTATTGTATTCGTCCTGTTAGGCCCCGCGGCCGCTAAATGGTAACGTAAATTTAAGAGCTCAATTTTAAAATCGAATTATATATAAGCTACCATGAGGGTAAACAAACTTTTGGTTTCAGGCATACTGATGATGGGTTTAACCCCGGTTTTTGCGCAGGATACTGCCGCTGTAAAAAAGACAGAGACTGCAAAAATCAAATCCTACGCGGATCTTATCAACGCCAAAACGATCAGCAAATCGGGACTTTTCACCGTGCACAAGCAGGAGGATAAATATTTCTTTGAGATCCCCGATACTTTACTGAACCGGGAAATACTCTTTACCACCCGCCTGGTAAAAGTGCCTGCAGGCAGCCCCCGTTTTGGTGGTGAACTCGTAAACAGCATCATCGTTTCCTTCGAGAAAGCCACCGATACTAAATTGTATATGCGGGTGCCCACTATGGTGGCTGTTGCCGATTCCAGCGAAACCATTTCAAAGGCGGTCCACAATGCGTCGGTTAATCCCATTGTAATGGTAATGGACGTAAAGGCCCGTGGTAAGGAAAATAAAAGTTCACTGATAGAGGTGACCGATTTTATTTTAAAAGACAACAGTATAACCGGGTTCAGCCCGGAAGCCAAAAAAGGCATGTATGTATCAGCCTCAGCGGCTGACCGCTCGTTCATTGTTTCTGTAAACCCTTGCGAGCAAAATATTGAAATAAAAACGGTAAAAACGTTTAGCATGGGCGGTGGTGTAACCAGTGGCGGTGAAGGTGAGGGTGGAGGAGCCGCTTCTGCCAGCGTGGGCGTTACCATGGAATTAAGCACGTCTATCATGCTACTGCCAAAAACACCTATGACACCCCGTTATGCCGATCCGCGGGTAGGGTTTTATAAAGAAAATTATATAGTGTTTGCTGATGATCAGCAAAAGGTGGAAGAGCGCAACTTCATTGTAAGACAACGCCTGGAACCCAAAACCGAAGACCTGGAAAGATATAAAAGAGGTGAACTGGTAGAACCTGCCACCCCTATTGTGTATTATGTTGATCCTGCCACCCCAAAACAATGGGTGCCGTATATCATTGCAGGTGTTAACGACTGGAATGAAGCGTTTAAAGCGGCCGGTTTCAAAAACGCCATCACGGCTAAAGAATGGACGGGGAATGACAGTACCATGAGTTTGGAAGACGCCCGGTATAAGGTGATCCGTTATTTCCCTTCAGAACAAGCATTTTCTTATGCACCCCGGGTATACGATCCCCGCAGCGGTGAAATAGTACAAAGCTATATTGGCTGGTCGCATAACAAATTACAAAGCCTGCACGACTGGTATTTTATCCAGGCGGCCGCAACCGACCCCCGGGCCCGCAGCGTGAAATTCAGCAATGAATTGATGGGCTCCCTCATCCGTGCCGCTATTTGCCGTGAAGTAGGTACTTCCTTAGGCCTTCGCCCAAATCTGGCTGCCAGCAATGCCATGCCGACTGAAAAACTGCGCGATAAAAAATGGGTGGAAGCAAACGGGTTCTCCGCTTCCATCATGGACCTTATTCATTACAACTATGTAGCCCAACCTGGTGATAATATTTCACCCAACGGTCTTATTCCCCAAATTGGTGAATACGACAAATGGGCCATCAAATTTGGATATACCTATACCGGCATCAATGATTTTGAAGCAGAAAAAAAACAGGTGCAGCAATGGGTGCTTACAGCAAAGGGCGCCACAAACTCCCTGCAATACAGTACAGAATTAAGTCCAAACCCAAATGATCCCGCAGACCCCCGGGCACAAACCGAAGACCTGGGCAATGATCCCGTAAAAGCCAGTGAATATGGCCTGAAAAACCTGAAGATCGTTATGGCCAACCTGTTGGCCTGGACCAAAGAAGATATGGACATGTACGATAATGCCGCTGCTGCGTACGATAATGTTTGTGACTGGTACGGCATGCTTATCCGCCATGTATATTCGCAATTGGGCGGTGTTAGTGAAAACCTGAAATCGGTTGAACAAGCTGGCGATGTGTATACGCTGGTCCCAAAGGCCGCACAAAAACAGGCTGTCGCTTTTTTACAAAAAGAAGTGTTTCAAACCCCATCGTGGTTATTCGATGCTTCGGTGTTGAACAAGATCCGCAGACCGGTAAGAAAGGAAATGATCCAGCGAATACAGGAAAATGCCTTGTACTACTGCACTAATAGTACGCATTTGTACCGCATGACCATGGAAACCATGCGGTATGGTAAAGATAAAACCTATACGGTTGATGAATTGCTCACCGATATGACAGCCGGGTTATGGAGTGAATTACGTACAAACCCGGTGATCATAACGACCAGCCGCCGTTCAATGCAAAAAGCATTCATCGATCATTTGTTCGTGGTGCTTAAAGACGCTGGCAAAAAGCCTGAGCCCACTTCTACAATGCCTGATTTAACGAATACCGATATTCCGGCAGTAGTACGGATGCATTTAGAAAAAATTGCACAACAGTGTAAAGCTAACCTGCCATTCTGTACAGATGCTATGACGTTGGCACACCTGAAATATGTTTCAGAAAAGATCACCAGTATCCTGCATCCTAAAAATTAAACCGTACCCTTTATTTTTTGTAGTCACAAACACACAGCAAATGGCTCGATTTCTCATTATAATAATGGTTGTTTTTTTAGCCAATGGTGTTAAGGCGCAGTCGGGTAAACCTGCGCCTGCATCAAAGGCCTCTGCATCAAAGGCGTCTGCACCAAAGGCAGATACCGTGATTAAAGCGATCGTTGATCCATATAAAACGATCGTAACGGCAAAGACCATTACCAAAAAAGGATTATTCTACATCCATAATAACGACGATAAGTATTATTTCGAAATACCCGACTCACTACTGGGTCGTGAACTGCTGCTTACCACCTGGCTGGTAAAAGTACCGGGTGGCAGCCCGAAATTCGGCGGGGAAGTAATGAACACCAGGACCATCTCTTTCGACAAAGGTCCTAATAATAAAATAGCACTGAAAGTGGTGGCCACCGTTAATCAAAGCGATTCGGTTAACACGATAGCCACCGCTATCAGGAACGCCAATGTAGATCCCATTGCCATGCTTTTTGACGTAAAAGCCAAAGGGATGAACGGGCATTCTACGTTGATTGATGTAACTGATCTGTTGCAGAAAGAGAATTCATTTACCATCCCATCAATGGATGTAAAGAAAAACCTGTCATTGGGCGCTATGGCTGCCGACAGAAGCTTTGTGAAAAGCGTGGCCGCCTATCCCATTAACCTGGAAATAAAAATGACCCGTACGTATTCGGCCTCCGGCGGTGCGCCTTCAGGGATGATGGGCAAGCCGGCTGCTGCTGCTCCTCCACTGGAGGCAGCCAGATTAGGTGGCGCCGTAACGCTTGAAATGAGTACTTCGATTCTGCTCATGCCCTCAAAGCCCATGCAAGGCCGCCGCTTCGATGCCCGGGTAGGTTATTTTGCCGATGCTTATTATAATGATTATGCCGATGCGCAGCAAAAAGTAAACACCAAAATATTTATTGTACGCTATCGCCTGGAACCAAAACCGGAAGACCTGGAACGTTACAAACGCGGTGAACTGGTAGAACCCGCAGCACCGATCGTTTACTATGTAGACCCGGCAACGCCCAAACAATGGCGGCCCTACATCATCGCCGGTATCAATGACTGGAATGAAGCATTTAAGGCTGCTGGTTTTAAAAATGCGATCATTGGAAGGGAGTGGCCCGAGCATGACACCACTATGAGCCTGGAGGATGCCCGTTATAAAGTGATCAGGTATTTCCCGTCAGAAGTAGCCAATGCCTATGGTCCCCATATCAGCGATCCGCGCAGTGGTGAAGTACTGCAAAGTTATGTAGGCTGGTATCACAACGTAATGAAGCTTTTGCACGACTGGTATATGATCCAGGCCGGCCCCAACGATCCCCGCGCCCGCAAAATGAAATTCAGCGATTCCCTGATGGGTACCCTGATCCGGTTTGTATCTTCACACGAGGTAGGGCATACGCTGGGCCTCCGCCATAACATGGGCAGCAGCAGTTTAACACCGGTTGAAAAACTGCGCGATAAAAAATGGGTGGAAGCCCATGGGCACACCAACTCTATTATGGACTATGCCCGCTTTAACTATGTGGCGCAACCGGAAGACAGTATTGGCGAAAACGGTATCATGCCCCGTATCAACGACTATGATAAATGGGCCATTAAATGGGGGTATACCTATGTAGGGACAGAAAATGATGAAGAAGACCGCAAGATCAATACAAAGTGGATCGTTGACAGCCTGAATGCCAACCCTCGTTTGTGGTTTGGCGGTGAAGGGCTTAATCACGATTCCCGCTGCCAAACGGAAGACCTGGGTAGTGACAATATGAAGGCAAATGCCTATGGTATCCGCAACCTGAAATATGTGATGAGCCATTTGGCCGAGTGGACAAAAGCAGACAATGACCTATACACCAACCAGCTTGATATCTACCGCGCCGTAGCCGGTCAGTATTTAAGATATACAATGCATGTGGCCAACAATGTGGCTGGTGTTTACGAAACCTGGAAAACTTATGAGCAATCAGGCGATGTGTACTCGCCGTTCCCGAAAGAAAAGCAAAAAGAAGCCATCGCTTTTTTGAACAGGGAAGTGTTTACAACACCAGAATGGATGCTCAATAACGACATTCTCAATAAAATAGGTAACCCAACAAGAATGGGTAGTGTAAGCACTATTCAGACAAGGATGTTGGATATAATTTTTTCCGACAGGGTGTTTGCTTCTTTGTTGCGGTCCGAACAACGCTTTGGTAAAAAGAATGTGTACACTATGGTGGAGATGCTGGGCGATGTGAAAAATGGCGTGTGGGGCGAACTGAAAACCCAAAAGCCAATTAGCATCTACCGGCGTAACCTGCAGAAAAATTATGTGAACAGTCTGTTCGAGAATATAAAGGAGGCTGAAGAAGGATCGCATATATTTTATCTGCTGATGGGCGCCAAAATGGAGGAAGAAATGCCGGTAACTACCGGTTCCGATGTCGGTTCTTATGTGGCCCTGCACCTGGAAAAATTGAAAGCGGAGATCAAAACAACACTTCCGCTGATAAAAGATAAAGACACAAAAGATCATTTGCAATATATAATAGAGCAAATAGAAACCGGATTGAAAAAACGCTTTAATAAATAATATGCGGCAATTATTTTCACCACGATTGACCATGGTACTTATTTGTACGTTATCGGTTTTATACACTAAAGCCATTGGTACACAAACCACCACCGTTACCTGCCAGTTGAATAAAAAGATAGGCAGTGCAGTATTCCTGTACCGCGTGAATAATGGGGAAGCGGTAAGTCTTGGGTTTAAATGGCTCAATGATAAAAACGCCTGCACGTTTACTTTTGACGCAGAAAAAGAAGGGATCTATTACCTGCGCAGAGCAGGCGCCCATTCCTCTTTTTTTAACTATTGCATGTACCTGACGCCTGGTGATGTTAAAACCGTTCAGGTATACATTTCTGATAAAAGTATTGATTTTGACAGTTGCCAGATCGTAAACCCCAAAAAAGAGACGGGCTACCTGCAACAATGGACAAACCTGCTCAATAATATTTGCAAGCTGGGTACCTTCCGGACAAAAAGAGAGGAGTTTTTCCCGGCGTTTGATGCCTTTGTACGTAAGGCGGAATCCCTTAAAAAGGAATGTGCTGCTACCAATGCCACTTTTTGCAAGATCTTTAATGCAAAAATTGATGCCGATATACAATTCGTAAAAGCCGGCGCTTTCTTTTATTTCACTGAAAGAATGAATGGCGATCGCGATACCGATGCAAAGCACCAATCCTTTTATAGCTCCCTGTTAAACGATAAACTGAGCAATGCGGGTTATCTGGCTTCCGAACACGGAATGCAGATCGTGAACTATGTTTTAGGCTACCGGAAATCAATGCAATCAGCAGATCCTCTTCAATGGTGGGCTGTTCCTTTTGCAGAAAAAATGAACCAGATCGGTAACGAGATGCTCAAAGCCACCTATGTTGCCAATTACCTCAAATCCGTAACGAGCTATGAACAGTTCAAAACGGATATTGAACCCTATCAGGAGCTGATGAACAAAACGGGTTACGATGATGAATACGAAATAAAGCTTGATGAGGTGACCGTTTTTGCAAAAGGAGCAGATGGATACAATTTTTCCCTGCCCAATACCCGCAATAAACTGGTTTCTTTGGTGAGCTTAAAAGGTAAAGTGGTGGTGATAGACATGTGGGCCATGTGGTGCGCATCCTGTTTGCAGGAAAAGCCCTTTTATGAAAAACTGGCTGAAGAATACAAGGACCGTAATGATATTGTTTTCGTGGGTGTGTCTGTTGATGGTGAAGGTAAGAAAGCGCCCTGGAAAGATTTTGTTGCCCGCAAAGGGTATAAAACCATGGAATTGTTGGCAGAGCCCTCAGGCGGTCTGATGAGTTATTATAAAATTGCCGGCATTCCACGTTATCTGGTGTTCGACAAAGATGGAAAAATTGTTACAGTGGATGCGCCAAGGCCATCTACCTCCGGTTTGAAAAAACTGATTGACCAAACCCTTTCGAATACAGCAAAGTAAAAACATGGCATTCATTTATAAGATACTTACTGGGTTTGTACTGATTTTCGGAACAGCTCAATCAATAGTTGCACAGACCGGGTATGCAACCATCAACGGCCTTTTTACCGAAAAGGCAACCGCAGAGATCACCATTGTAGAAAAGAATGCGGACAAAACGGTTGTGCTGGCGCAATCTTTTAAAGATCAGGCGCAGGATTTTTTTACGATTCGTTTCCCGGTTGTAGAAGAGCGGGAGTATATGATGAAAGTGTTATTGTATAAGCAGGGTGGGCGTAGAATGGAGTTGGAAAACGCATTGGCTTACCCGGTAAAACCCGTAGCCGGCGGCGTGCAAGCCTATTCTATAAAACCATCGGTGCTTGACCAGTCGGCCATGACCGGTGTGTCCGTGATAAAAAACACCAAACCGTTTTCTACCTTCACCCTCACTGGTGGGTTCAGACGTACCAGGATCTTTGGTCCGTTAACATTGAGTAAAGTGGAAAATGGACAGTTGCAGCCTGTGCAAACGGTGACCCTGGATGCAAACAAGCCAGTCTTCCATTTCCGCGTGCCCACCATCGCTGAGGGTTTTTATTATATTGGTAATCTGGGGTGGCGCAAACGCATCTATGCCAAACCTGGTGATTCCCTACAACTGATCATCGAAGGTGATAATCATGAATTACAATGGGAAAATGTTTCAAAGGAAAATGACCTGTTGGCGCAATGGCACGGGCTGATAGAACCGATTACCAATTGGGGCTATGAGCGTGCTATAATAAATGCGAAAATTTTGAACGTTGATTCTTTTACAAATAGCTACAAACAATTACAAGCCACCATTTCGAACTTCAGGGCGCTGACTAAAACGACAAATCCTGTTTTCAGTGGACTGTTGAAAACGGCCATGTCGGTAGATAACCAGTACGCCGCCCTCAGATTACTTTTTTATGCACCGTTAAAAAATGCAAAAGGATATCCTGGCACGCCTAAAGAGTTTCGTGATGTTCCTGCTTACTATAAAGATGCGTTGTTGCGCAATGCAGTTACTTCCAGCCGGATCATGCAACTGGGGGAGGGGCGGGATTATCTCGATCTGCTCACTAAATTCAGTTTGATCACCGTTGATGAAAGTAAAAGGGAACGGCTGACAACCGCAGAACGTTTGCAGGTGATGTTAAAGGCCATCCCCAACGATACCCTGCGCGCCATTTTTCTGAACGATCAATTAAAGAACACCGAAGTAAATAACCTTAGTGAATTCAAGGCCGCATTTGGGTCTCTGGAAAAATATGCCACTACACCAGAAGTAAAGAAGCGATACAAAGAGGTATATGGTAACTTTATAGGCGATACAGCCTTTATCGGCAAATCGGCCTGGAACTTTGCCCTGCCTGATACAGCCGGCAAAATGGTTTCCATGAAGGATTTTAAAGGAAAGGTGGTGCTCATAGACGTATGGGCCACCTGGTGCGGTCCCTGTAAGGCGGAATTCCCTTACCTGAGAGAAGTGGAAGAAGAATATAAGAATAATGAAAATATGGTCTTTGTAG
Source organism: Niastella soli (assembly GCF_017742245.1). Classification (GTDB taxonomy): domain Bacteria; phylum Bacteroidota; class Bacteroidia; order Chitinophagales; family Chitinophagaceae; genus Niastella; species Niastella soli. Next base: position 446,232 of record NZ_JAGHKO010000014.1, on the reverse strand, counting down.
GCATCTCAACCGATAAGATCGAGAAAAAAGACAGTTGGTTAGCACTTATTCAAAAAGAAAAGCTCGGCGGCGTGCAATTGCTCGATGATGTTGGAAAAGGCTTTGCCCGTAAATATGGAATTGCTGCCATTCCCCGTTTTATGCTGATCGATAAACAAGGCCGCTGGATCGAGATCCGCTGCCCGCGCCCAAGTGCTAAGGACAACCTGAAGAAATACCTTGATGAGGCGCTGGCGGGTAAGCCTTAATAATGTAGCTCATGTGTTTTGTATTAGATAAGTTGGTCCCCCGGTTTACCGGGGGATTTTTTTATGCCTGTTACCCCAGCAAATAGATCAGGCTGATGTATTTGTAAGGTCTGCCAATGAAGTGTCAAAGGCCTCCGCAACATTAAGCAACCTGTTTATGACCAGCCCATTGGTGTTAGGGTTAGACAATTCATGTAATAACTCCACATAGAAACTGCTTATCGCATACAAATAATACCTGTTTCCTGATTCAACCCTGTCCGCCACAAAATCTCCATATTGGCTGATCGCCTTTATTTGTTCCTTAATATTCAGCTGTTCAAATTCAATACGCGTCATATGGTAATATTAAATGGTTACTTCTACAATAGTACGGATAATTTATAAGTACACAAAAATGGTGGACTAATTAAAATGTATTATCTTAGAGAGCAGCCAGGAAATACTCAGCACATAATAATCTACTAGTTAGATAGGAAATAGTTTGCATAAATGTTATTTCTCATTTATACCCTCATCATCCATCTATTATTACTTCATAAAATCATTGTTTATGGTTGAAGCAACAAAAAAACAGACCGCCCTTGGCGACGTAGCGGCGCGGCAACTGGCCATTGCCACCCGTACGGTACCACAAATGATCACCATTACGCCACGCTGGCTAACCCATCTGCTCAGCTGGATCCCGGTTGAGTCGGGCATTTACCGCCTTAATAAGGTAAAGGACGCCAGCAGCGTACAGGTGGATTGTTCGGCCCGCGATGAACGGGAGCTGCCCCAAACCTATGTTGACTATATTGATGATCCCCGGGAGTATATGCTAAGCGCGGTAAACACTGTATTGGATGTACATACGCGGGTATCTGACCTCTACAGCAAACCGTATAACCAGATCGGCGAGCAGTTACGACTGATCATTGAAACTATTAAGGAGCGGCAGGAGAGTGAACTGATCAACAACCCCGAATACGGCTTGTTACACAGCATTGCCCCGCAGCAGCGTATACGCACCCGTACCGGTGCTCCCACACCTGATGACCTGGATGAACTGATCTCCAGGGTCTGGAAACAACCCGGGTTCTTTTTATTGCATCCCATTGCCATTGCCGCCTTTGGCCGGGAATGTACCCGTCGCGGTGTACCGCCACCCACGGTTTCGTTATTTGGCTCCCAGTTCCTTACCTGGCGGGGAATTCCACTGATCCCTTCCGATAAGATCGCTATAGAAGATGGGAAGACAAAGATCTTACTGATCCGCACGGGCGAAAGCCGTCAGGGTGTGGTAGGATTGTATCAACCCAATTTGCCCGGTGAACAATCGCCCGGTTTATCGGTCCGCTTTATGGGTATCAATCACCAGGCCATTGCTTCGTACCTCGTTTCCCTATATTGTTCATTGGCGGTGCTGGTAGACGATGCCGTGGCAGTGCTCGATGATGTTGAAATAGGCAGGTATCATCAATACAACTAATGATTATGAGCTCAAACCATCAACATGTAAATGGAAACGGGTTGCCCGATGTAAATATCTTGGCCCAATTGGCGAACCAGTATTTTAAAAGCGCTCCTAATGGCCAGGCCTCAATTCCCACATATCGCTTGGAACCACCCGCGCATTCTAATGGCACTGTACCGCAATCAGTAGCCGGAAGTGGTATTTCTCCATCGGCATTGGAACAGGGCGCCGCCTTTAATATTAAGGACCCGCAAACCAGTTTGCCCGATCCGCATTTTGTAACCGGACAGGTCCCGAAATCAGTGGCCGGTAGCGGTATTTCTCCCGCGGTAAAAAATGCAGAAGAAGTCCCTTCTTTTGAACAAGAACTACAGCAAATAATAAAACAGATTTCCATTCCCTTTCCTGTTTCACAATTGCCTGACTTTTCCGCGCCTTCTTTTTATTTCCTGTCGGGTCAACTATCATCGGGTAATGCACAACCGCCTTTCGATCTCAATACAATAAAAGCTGATTTTCCCATCTTGAAGCAGCAGGTGAACGGACGGCCGCTCATCTGGCTCGACAATGCCGCCACTACACAAAAACCAAAACAGGTTATAGAACGCATCAGTCAATTTTACGAAACGGAAAATTCGAATATTCACCGCGCGGCCCATGAACTGGCGGCCAGGGCTACCGATGCCTATGAAGGAGCCCGCAAAAAAGTACAGGGTTTTCTGGGTGCGGCTTCTCCCAACGAAATTGTTTTTGTGCGGGGGGCCACCGAAGCCATTAATCTGGTTGCCCAAAGCTGGGGCGAGCAGTTTTTAAAAGCCGGTGATGAAATTATTGTCAGCCACCTGGAACACCATGCCAATATAGTGCCCTGGCAACAACTGGCGGCCAAAAAAGGACTGGTGCTGCGCGTGATCCCTGTCGACGAGGATGGCCAGGTTATCATAGAAGAATACGCAAAACTGTTGAACCCAAAGACAAAACTGGTTTCCTTTACCCAGGTATCCAATGCCCTGGGAACGGTTACACCGGCAGCAGAAATAACCGCCATGGCACGTACGACCGGGGCAAAAGTATTAATTGACGGCGCGCAGGCGGTTTCACATAAACGGGTAAATGTACAGGAACTGAATTGCGACTGGTATGTATTTTCAGGACATAAAGTGTTTGGTCCCACCGGTATTGGCGTGTTGTATGGTAAAGAAGCGTTGCTGAATGACATGCAACCCTGGCAGGGTGGGGGTAATATGATCAGGGATGTGACCTTTGAACATACCGCTTATCAGCCGGCACCCGCCCGTTTCGAAGCTGGCACCGGAAATATTGCAGATGCGGTTGGTCTTGGCGCTGCGCTTGACTATGTTTCTAAAATAGGGTTGGAGTTGATTGAATTGTATGAACATAATTTATTGCATTATGCCACCGGTTTATTAAAACAGGTAAAAGGATTGCGCCTGATTGGCACCGCTGCTGATAAAGCCGGCGTACTGTCGTTTGTGCTGGAAGGTTTCAAAACCGAAGAGGTAGGCGCGTACCTGAATAAGCAGGGGATTGCCGTGCGATCCGGTCACCATTGCGCGCAACCCATCCTGCGCCGTTTTGGAGTGGAAAGCACCGTGCGGCCCTCCCTGGCCCTTTACAACACCTGCGCCGATATTGATGCACTGGTGCAGGCATTACATCAGATCCGGTAACTGGCTGTTTGTTTTCTATAGAGGCTTGCAGGAATTTGCAGGCCTTTTTTTATGGTCTATATATTAGCCTACTAAAAGAGTAGAATAATTTTGACAATACTTTTACGCTTTTTATATTTGTGCCGTCGTATTACTCTAGTTACTCTGTAGGGTTAATAGGATGCCTCCCGGCGATATTGAATTTTTCCCATTTAATGAATGCTTGTTTGGGCTTTTGCCTGCCGCGCTTATTGTAGAGGGCAGGGCACTCCGACTCGTCGGAGCGCCATTGGTTTCAACTAACTTATAAATATATATAATGATAAGGATCGTTACGCGAATTGTATTTGTCTTACTGGTGATTTTACCCGCGTTGGTAAAAGCCCAAACCAAAACAGTGACTGGCCTTGTGAAGGCAAAAACAACTGGTGCGCCGCTCGCAGGAGTTACCATCCTGGGCGCCACTATTAAAAATACCAGCGTTTCTGATGGCGGTGGAAACTTTTCCATTACGGTTGCCCCGAACGCTGTATTGACCATTTCCCATATTGGCTATGAGACCCAACAGGTGCTGATTGACACGGCTACCAATCAACTGGTGATTGAATTAACACCATCCGATAAATCGCTGGACGCCGTGGTGGTAACAGCCCTGGGTGTTTCGAAGCAGCGGAAATCGCTGGGATACGCAACCCAGCAATTGAAATCAGCCGACGTCGCGGAAGCCAAAGAATCGAACCTGGTGAATGCCTTTGCCGGTAAAGTGGCGGGGGTGCGGGTTACCAATACCCAGGGCGATATGGGTTCTTCCCGGATCATTATTCGGGGGGAAACATCTATCAATGGGCCAAATGAACCTTTATTTGTAGTAGATGATATACCCGTAGATAACTCCCAACTCGGCGCCGGCGGGTCAAGAGATTACCGCAATGCCATTGCCGATATCAATGCAGAAGATATAGAGTCTATCAGTGTTTTAAAAGGACCCAACGCGGCCGCCCTGTATGGCTCAAGAGCGGCGCATGGCGTTATCATGATAAAAACAAAATCCGGTAAAAAGAAACAGGGATTGGGTGTAACTATCAACTCCAATACTACTTTGTCAACTCTGTTGATATTGCCTGAGTATCAGAATGTGTTCGGACAAGGTGCCGAAGGTAAATTCAGCTGGGTGGATGGAAAGAGTGGCGTAAATGATTATGTGGATGAAAGCTGGGGGCCTAAAATGGACGGGCAACTGATCACCCAATTTTTCTCCAACGGTACACCGGCGCCTTTTGTAGCGCATCCCAATAACGTACGGGATTTTTTCAGAACGGGTGTATTACTTAATAATAGCGTAGCCCTGGAAGGCGCTGGTGAAAGTTATAATTACCGCATTGGTTTCGGTAATGAAAAACAATCCGGTATTGTGCCCAACAGTGAGGCCCGTAAAAACAATGTGAGCTTTAATGCCCAGTTTACGGTCAACCCAAAAGTAAAGATCGGGGTAAATGCCAACTACATCGTCGACAATGCCCCCAATTTACCCGGCGTTGGCGGTAAAAGATCAACCAGCACCATGCTGCAGTTTACCTGGTTTGGCCGGCAGGTTGATATGGAGCAATTGCGCAATTATAAAAACGCCAATGGCGAATCGTTTAACTGGAACAACAGTTATTACAGCAACCCTTTTTGGGTAGCGTATGAAAATACCGTAAGCCAACGGCGTAACCGGTTTATCGGCGGGGTAAAACTCGATTATGCCATTATTGATGGATTGAACTTTAGTTTCAAAACAGGAAGTGATTATTACACCGACCGTCGCAAACTAAAGATCGCGTATGGCACCAATGGTACGCCTTATGGCTCTTATGAAGAAGATGCGTTTACCGTAAATGAGAACAATACAGAGGCAACCCTTCGTTACAATAAAAACATAAATGCCGATTTCAGTCTTGATGTAATGGCTGGCGGTAACCTGCGCTCCAAGACTTTTGAAGAGAACGACCAGCAGGCGCCCAAACTGGCAGTGGCGAATGTATATACACTCGCCAACTCCAGAGACCCGTTGGTGTCATCAAATGTATATTCCAAATTAAGAACGATCAGTGCATTTGCTTCGGCGCAGGTAGGTTTTAGAAATTACGCCTTCGTGAATCTTACGGCGCGTAACGACCGTTCTTCTACCTTGCCGGTACAGAACATGTCCTATTATTACCCTTCTGTAAATGCAAGTTTTGTGTTGACGGAAGCTTTTCATATCCAAAACCGCGTGCTGAATTTTGCCCGCATCCGTGGCGGCTGGTCAACGGTGGGTGCTGATGCACAGCCTTATCAACTGATAAATACGTACAATTTTAATGCACCGTTTAATGGCAATCCGCAGTTAACCACTACGGGCACTGATCAGAATCCTGACCTGCAGTCAGAAAGCACCAACTCTACTGAGCTGGGTTTTGAAGCCGGTTTTTGGAATAACCGGGTACGACTGGATGTGAGTTTGTATAATACCAATAGTATTGATCAGATCTTAAATGTAGATGTAAGCGCTACCACCGGCTATACCAAAAAGCTGATGAATGCCGGCAAGATCAATAATAAGGGTATTGAAGTACAGTTGGGTGTTACCCCTGTTAAAACCAGATTGTTCCAGTGGGATGTAGATGTGAATTATGGTGCCAACAGAAGCAAGGTATTAAAGCTGGATGATGAAGGCCTGTTGCAAAACTTTGTAATGGGTTCTTATCGCAGCGTACAGGTGATCGCTGGCGTTGGTAAAGCCTATGGCACCCTGTACGGGAATGCCTATCTGCGCGATGCCGCTGGTAATATCGTTGTTAATGCCGGTGGCCTTCCTCAGGCTGATCCTAATAAGAAAGTACTGGGAAAATATACGCCCAACTGGATTGGCGGCGTAACCAACAGTTTTTCCTATAACAATTTCCATTTCTCCTTCCTGGTTGATGCAAGCATCGGTGGATCATTATTCGCTGGCACCAATTCAACCGGCAGTTATACCGGTGTGCTGGCTATGACCCTGCCCGGCCGCGATGCGGAACATGGTGGTTTATATTATTACTATCCTGGAAACAAAAAGGAAAATGGTACCGTGGCCCTGCCTAAAGGCGGCAATGCGCCAGGTGGTGAAGCGGTATATGATGACGGGATGATCTGGAAAGGGGTGACCACTGCAGGTAATGCCAATACGACCATTATTCCCGCTTCCCAGTATTACAAAGCGCCCCGGAGTATAGAAGAACAATTCGTTTACAGTGCCGATTATGTAAAGCTGCGCGAAGTAAAACTGGGGTATACCATCCCGGCCAGGTTTATCAGAAAGATCAAGGGTGTGAGTGCTACGGTATCGCTGGTGGGCCGCAACCTTTGGATCATACACAAGAATGTTCCCAATATTGATCCCGAAACAGCCTTTACCAATGGAAATGCGCAGGGCCTGGAAGACCTGGGCAACCCCACTGTAAGAAGCTATGGCCTGAACCTTAACCTCAAATTTTAAAAGCAGCACAATGATCAGAACAATAAATAAGATAGTTATAGCCGGGATAGTGATGATGGCGGTGTCTTGCAAAAAAGACCTGGCGGAGATAAATAAGAATCCCAATGCTACCGAAAACCCGCAGCCGGATTACCTGCTTACCGCTTCACAGAAAATTAGTGCCGATCTGTATTGGGGCGCTGATAATAATTTCAATTCCACCCTGTTGATCATACAACACTGGGCGAAAATTCAGTATACAGAACCCGACCGGTATATTTTTTCCAATAGCAGCTTTACCTCGCTTTGGAATACGGCCTATGCGCAAAGCATCACCAACCTCAATACCATCATTCAACTGCCCGATGAAAGGGCCAATGTAAATTACAAGAACGTAGCGGTGATCCTGCGGTCATGGGTGTTTAGTTTGCTCACCGATGCCTATGGCGATATTCCGTACAAACAGGCTGGTGATATCAAAAACAATTTAACGCCTGCATACGACACCCAGAAGGATGTGTATTTCGGATTATTGGAGGAGTTGAAAAATGCTTCCGCTGGGTTAACTACAACAGGGAATGCCATCCTGGGCGATGTGATCTATGGCGGAAAGATCGATCGCTGGAAAAAATTTGCCAACGCCTTGCGGTTACGCATAGCCCTGCGTATTGCTGACCGGGAGCCGGAAAAGGCAAAACAAACTATTACAGAAGTGCTAAGCGATGCCGGTGGATTGATCAGTGCCAATACCGAAACCGCGCAGTTTGTTTACACCACATCACCCCAGCAAAACCCGGTAAGCGCCTGGTTCGATACCCGCGATGAATTTCGCATTGGCAAAACCCTGCTGGATAAATTGACTGCCGTAAACGATCCCCGCATCCCCGTGTTTGCCAACAAACCCACTGATGCCTCAGTTACAACATATGTGGGCGTGCCAAGCGGGTTAACCAACAGCGACGCCAATAACCTCGGGCTGGCTAAGACCTCCCGGCCCGGTTCTTATTTCTTTGACCCAAAATCGCCGGCCGTGATCATCAGTTATGCAGAAGTGTTATTCGACCGCGCAGAGGCCGCTGCCAGAGGCTTTACAACGGAAGATGCCTCTGCCCTGTATAAAGCAGCCATTACCGCTTCGCTTAACCAATATGGTATTAACGATGTCAATACTGTTAATACTTATCTGGGGCAGTCGGGTGTACAATATGATGCCGTCAATTATAAAAAATCGATCGGTGAACAAAAATGGATCGCTTTATACGGTCAGGGTCTGGAAGCCTTTGCCGAATGGCGCCGCCTCGATTATCCGCAGCTGACGCCCGCTGCAGCCGGCGTGCTGGATAAAAAGATCCCCGTACGGTTGATCTACCCAGGTTCAGAACAAGGGCTCAATGGCACCAACTATAAAACAGCGGTAGCCAACCAGGGCGCAGATAATCTTTTGACGAAGTTGTGGTTCGATAAGAATTAAACTATACGAGATGAGAGATCATATAAATAAAATAATGGCAGCCGTGTTGCTTATGGCTGGTGGGTTGATGGCCTTCACGACCGCGGACAAAAAGCCCTTCCTGAAAACAGGTACGTGGCGCGCCGTTTTGCAAAGACCCGATGGGCAACAGGTCGTTTTCAATTTTACTACGGCGGTAGTAAAGAATAAACAGGTGCTGTATGTAATAAATGGCAGCGAACGATTGCTGGTTGATAGTGTACATAGGGAAGGTGATTCACTTTGGATCACTATGCCGTTCTTTGCGTCGCGTTTTAGTGTCCGGGTATTACCTGATGGCAACCTGGAAGGAATATACAGCAAAAGCTATGGTGATAGAAAACAGGAGATCCCGTTTTATGCGCTGTATGGAAATAGCGAACGGTATACCCCAGCCGCCAAAGCCGTGTATAACGTCACCGGTAATTGGGAGACGAGTTTTAATAATGGGAAAAGAGTGGAGAAGGCTATTGGGGTATTTCAACAAAAAAGTAATGGCAAACTGACCGGCACTTTTAGGACCGCCACCGGCGATTACCGCTACCTGGAAGGTATTGTTAGTGGTGATAGTTTAAAATTATCAGGTTTTGATGGTGGTCATGCCATCTCGTTTATCGCCAAACTGGATAATGACAGCACCATCACCCAGGCCGGTTATTATTCCGGGGCTATCGCTCGGGAAACCTGGACGGCCCATAAGAATGACCACGTGCAATTGCCCGATAGTTACGAGCAAACAAAGTTAAAACCGGGCGAGAACAGGCTCAGCTTTCGTTTTCCAGCTACAAATGGTGATACCGTTTCCATTCAGGATGAAAAATATAAGAACAAGGTGGTAGTAGTACAGATCCTCGGTTCCTGGTGTCCCAACTGCATGGATGAAACTGCCTTTTTAAGTCAGTATTATAAACAGCATCAGCAGGAAGGAGTGGAGATCATTGGACTTGCATACGAACGGTCTACCAGTTTTGCTGATTCAAAAAAAGCACTGGCTCCTTTTCAGAAAAGATTTGCGGTAACATACCCGTTCCTGGTAACCGGAGTGGCGGTGTCAGATACCTTGCGGGCACAGAAAACATTACCGCAGCTGGAATCGATCAAAGCATTTCCTACCACCATCTTTATTGATAAAAAAGGGAATGTGCGTAAAGTACACACTGGTCTGGATGGCCCGGCCACCGGAAAATATTATGACGCCTTCAAACAGGAGTTCGATGAAACAATAGCTACGCTCTTAAAAGAAGATAAGTAGTAAGGCATCAACACACTATGAACAATGTATGCAATACGCCATCCGGCCCGGATGGCGTATTGTTTTTAGCCCACCTAAACGGCTGTAAAAATTTACGCATCATATATGCTGGATTTTGTAGCTTTGCATATTCCTGCAAGCTACATGTGTAGCTGTTACACGAGATTCCCCCGTCAGATTCCAACCAGTTTAAGTGATGATGTATTTGGAACCCTCCAAATATCAATTCATATGGCTTTAGCCAACCGTATGAAACCGACTTCTACATCACCTAATTATCTGTTCACATGAAAAATGAACCTATCGATGAAGTAGTGTTTTTACATGGGATCAATTGCCGGGACCGCATTATAGCTTATGAGTTTTATAAGCTGGTGTTCCCAAAATTATGTTGGGCTGCCAACGATTACCTCAATGATGAACATTATGCCTGGGACGTAGTTACCGCTGTTTTTGATCGTTTTATGGAGGAGAAAGAAACGTATGGGACCCTGTCGCATGTGGAGGCGGTATTATATAAAAGAGTGTGTTGGGCAAGTTTAGACAGGTTGAAAGCATTAAAAAGAGATAAATCGAACTATGGAACAAGTGAGCTGGATGTAGTGTCTGACGAGGAAGCTTCCATTGAAGACCTTATTGTAAAAGCAGAGTATTATAACCTGATAAGAGAGGCAATGAAAACATTGCCCGACAACTACTCCTTTGTGTTGGAAGAACTCTTTTTAAAAGGAACAAAGAGTGATGAAGTTGCCCGGCTGTTAAATACTACTAATAACGCGGTGTACATTATAAAGAACCGGGCGCTTAAAAGAATGTATCAAATCCTGAAAGATAAAAGCATTATAATCATACTCTTACTATTTTTTCCGCCCACCTAACAGGCGTCCTTAGCAGCTCCTTTCTCATTTTTTTAAAAAAAAGTTACCAGTAAGTGAAAGATCGAGGCCGGTTTTGTCTCTTTATAGGTAGCAGGGAATAAACCTTAATCTAGTTATCATCACTAATACTGGGTATATGGCTACAACGAAAACCAGGATAGCTGAATTGGCATTCAGGCACCTGACAGATGACCTTTCCAAAAATGACCAACTTGAATTAGATCAGCTCCTGCAGGATCCAACCAACCAAAAGCTCTTTCAGGCATTGACAGACCGTCGCCGGATCATGGCGGCAGTAAAGGGGATGCAGAACGCCGAAGCACAGGTGGATGCTTCCTGGCAGAAAATTGAAGCAGCACACCACCTCAGGGATAGGAATAAAGAAGCGGCTTACCCCTTACATAATAAATACACGGTCTGGAGAAAATACCGGGTAGCGGCTGCTGCGGTGGTGTTTCCCCTGGCAGGGTTTGTTGCCTGGTATCTCTGGCAACACCGGGAACAAGACGTAGTACCGCCGGTGACGCCTGCTGCGTCTACCATCCAGTATGCCAGTTATACGCCCAAACCCGTTAAAGCTTATTGGAAGCGGGCGGCTAACCTGGTTGTTTCGCTGGATGAACAACCGAACGGTGTGGTAGGGTATTCCGATGGCATGCCGGTAACAAAAAGCGACAGTGGATTGGCGTTCCCGGTTGCCCGGCGGAGTGATCTCCCGTTACCCGATACGGTACAAACAGTACTGACCTTAAAAGGCGGGTTTTACCCGGTGTGGTTACCCGATGGCAGCAGAGTATGGCTGAACAGTGCCTCTTCCGTATTCTTTGCTTCGGCATTCGACGGTAGTAAACGATTGGTATCGGTAACCGGTGAAGCCTATTTTGATGTGGTAAAAGACGGTAAACGACCATTTTATGTACTAACACCTGGTTTGAAACTGGAAGTACATGGCACCAAATTCAATATCCAGGCCTATGCAGAAGACAGTATTGTGCGCACCTCGCTGGTGGAAGGAAAGGTTACGGTGACGAAGATGGATGATAAACAATCTATCACCCTGAAGCCCGGCGAACAGGCGGTGCTCACCAAAAAGAAGAAACTGGAAAAAATAACAGGCTCGGCTTCGATCAATAAAGCCACAGCCTGGAAAAGCGGCAAGTTTGTTTTTGAGAACGATGATGTTAAATCGATCATTGATCAGTTGTGCCGCTGGTACGATCTGGAGGTGGAATACAAAGGGACTATTCCCACCAAAACGTTTAATGGAGAGTTTTATCATAGTGATCCCGTTGAAATGATCCTGGGGTATTTACATGACCGGTCCGGGATCAAATTTACCAGAGAAGGAAAAAAAATAATTATACAACCATTACCATGACCTTCATCCCGGCTGCACCTTGCGTCATTCTTTCAAATCCTTAGCCATTCAATCTTAGGTCTTTAGTTTTTTGGTTAAAGGCCGATCCTATCTAACTTGACCTTACCTATCTAGCTTAACCTTTTTCCTGACACTTATCCATCCTGTGCTTTCACCCTGCGGGCCTGTCTGGTCCGTGGGGTTTGTGAGTAATGGACGCGTTTAATTATTTTTTCTTTAACCTATTAAAACAAATCCTGGCTGGTCTGGAAACAGATTTTATTGCGATAACGTCACATTGGATTGGTTGCTGCAACAAGCCGGGTGATTGGTTAAGATGATTAAAGTAATGGTATTTACTGCTATGGTATGCTTGGTTGTAGTGACCAAGGGGTATAGCCAGGGGCAACAACACGCCCCAAAGAAGCTCATTTCAGCGCACTATGATAATGAATCCCTCTATAAGGTAGTGCGGGACCTGTCTAATCGTGCCGGGCTGCGTTTTTTGATGGACGCTGAATGTTCAAAGTATACTGTTTCGGTCACCATCAACAAAGACAATGCTACGCTCGAAGAGGTGCTTGATCTGGCCTTTAAAAAGCAGCCGGTAAATTACAGGTTATCACCTGCCATCATTATGGTGGTCCCCAAAAATGTAACGGGTCGGGTAACCGATCCAGAGGGTAAGCCCATTGCAGGTGTAACGGTCGCAGGCGTCATTCATAAATGCATGACAAATGAGAACGGCGAGTTCATGCTGCTGGAGGCTACCTGTGATCCATTTATTGAATTTAGTTGTGTGGGGTTTGAGACGTATCTCCATGAACAGTATGGTGATACGCTGGTAACTATCAAAATGAAGATCAATCCGGCCACACAGGACCCCGTTTATAAGGTCAACACCGGTTACCAATACCTCCCCAAAGAACGCGTTACTGGTTCTTTCTCACCCATTACCAAAAAACAACTGGAACGACAGGTTACTACCTCCATTCTGGACAAAATAGAAGGCCGGGGGGGAGGGGTGCTGCTTAATAAAAACCGCATGCCCGGTACCAATCTCCCTTTTATTGCGGTGCGCGGACAAAGTACCATCTCAGCTAATACCGAGCCTTTGTACGTGCTGGATAATTTACCTTATTATGGTAATATAGATAACATCAATCCCAACGATATCGAAAGTATTACAGTGTTAAAGGATGCGGCAGCTACCTCTATCTGGGGGGCTCGTGCCGGAAATGGCGTTGTTGTGCTGACTACCAAAAAAGGTAGCGAATTGAATAAGCCGGTGTTAGAATGGAACAGTGCCCTCACTATAACGGCAAAGCCCGATCTATGGTACCTCCCGTTTCCAAGCGCAAATGATTTTATCGAGGTGAATAAAGAGCTTTTTGACCAAAACTATTTTATAGAAAGGTTGAGCTCCTATTATGCGTTAGTACCACCCGATGTGGAAATAAGACAACAGAATAAGCTGGGAAACATGACAGATAAGGACATGGAAGCCCAGCTTAATACCCTGCGTGCAAAGGATGTACGTTATGACCTGAGCCGGTTGTACCAGACCGGGGTTACCAACAGGCATAACTTAAGTGTAACCGGCGGCACCGCCAATTTGAAATATTATTTAGGCGGTGGGTTTGAAAATGAGAACCGCACCCAGGTAAATTCCTACCGGCAACGCATTTCCTTAACAGGGAATCTAAACTTCAGTAAAAAAAATTATGAGTTGGGCATCCAGGGTTTTTTTACCGATACCCGTTCCAAGACCCATCCCATGCCAGACCGGCTTTATCCTTATTCCGAATTGAAGAATGTGATGGGCGACCCAAACGATGTGCCTCGTGACCTGAATGATCAGTATAAGGATAGTGTAAAAGGTATAGTGCAGGACTGGGCATACCGCCCTTTGCAGGAATACAACGAGAATGCCGCTTTTACAAAAGGAAGCCACACCCGGTTGACCATTACCGGTAAATTACAACTGACCAGCTATTTAACCGCTCAGCTTATTCTAGAACACCAGCAGGGATCAGATGAGCTGAATGAGGTCAAAGGGAGCGCTTCTTACTATGCCCGGAATTTGCAAAATAAATTTGCTGTCGAAAACAGGGGGGGAGCGGAATACCTCATCCCGCCGGGCGGGATCCTGGACTGGGAAACCAATGCCTATACGGCCAATAAGGCACGTCTACAACTAAATTTTGAAAAGAATAAAAATAGAAATTTTCGAATTTTGGCTTTAGGCGGCATAGAGGTCGGAAGGTTTAAAACAGACACTTCCGTGATGCGTTATTTCGGGTATTTTGGTGACCGCGATCGGGCCGTGGCGGCTACAAATTTTGAGGGCAGTTACCCGTTGTTGTATGATCAGTATACAATGGCAACCGTTCCCAACCTGAATCATATGGGCGCCCGATTTGATTATTTTCCTTCCGCATTTGCCAATGGGGCAGTCACAGTGTGGCGCAAATATACGTTCTCGGTCAGCGGACGGATGGATCAATCCAATCTCTTTGGGGTTAAAACAAATAACCAGACGGTTCCCCTGGGTTCGGTGGGGTTTAAATGGAATGTCGGGGATGAAACGTTTTATCCCTTACCGTTTTTAACTAATTGCATAATCCGGGCTTCCTATGGCTCCAGTGGAAATGTTGATAAAAGCACCACCGCTTATACTTCCGCACTGGCAGCACCTGTGAATCGGTATGGCGCCATTCCCATGGGGATCATTAGTCCCGATAACCCCTTTCTCCGCTGGGAAAAAAGTAAATTATTCAATGCGGGTGTAGAACTGTCAGATAGTAGGAAACAACTAGAGTTGGGGTTTGAGTATTACCACCGTAAGTCAAAGTTCTTATTGGGGCCCGGTGCTCAAGACCCTTCGCTGGGCAGTAGCTTTTTCTGGGGCAACAATGCCGCCATGGACGGCTGCGGTTTTGATGCCAGCATACAAACCAACCACTCCCTTGGCCGGAAATGGCGATTGAATAATTTATTGCTGTTAAGCAAAACCACCAATAAGGTTATTCATTATGATGCGCCTGTTACCCAGGCTTGGGTATATGCAGATCCAAAATATGTTACGCCAAAGGAAGGCGCCCCGGTTTATTCCCTGTATGCATTCAGGTGGGCGGGGTTAGATGCGGTGGGAGACCCGCTGGGATACCTGAATGGAGAAAAGAACAAAAATTATAGTGTACTGGTTGATACCTCGGCTGATAACCTGGTGCGAAAAGGTTCGGCCGTGCCCACTGTTTTTGGCAGTTGGTTCACTTCCCTGAGTTATGGACAATTTACGGTCTCCTTTACCCTTATTGGTAAGTTTAATTATTATCTCCGACGCAGCTCTGTCAATTACACGGACCCGTTGTTTGTTGCATTTGCTGGTTTGAATGATTATTCCAGTCGTTGGCAAGCCGGCCAGGAAAACAATACCAATGTTCCCGCGGTAAAAGCAAATAATCCGGACAGAGAGTTGTTTTATACCAACGCAGAACCCCTGGTGGTCAAAGGCGATCAGGTGCGGCTGCATGATGTGTCGTTCCAATATAATATGCCTTCTCCCATCGTGAAAAAGTGGAAGCTGCAAGCGATGAGCTTTTATTTGTATGGGCGGAATCTGGGGCCTATCTGGAAGGCGGCACCGGGTAATATTGACCCGGATTATCTCACCGGTTATCCCGCACCCCGGAATATAACGGTGGGGGTAAAATGTACTTTTTAAACTAGATACAAACTGGTTATGAAATATACTGTTGCGCTTTTTGTTTTATGGCAAATTATAGCCTGTAATAAAGAAGAGCTGTTAAAAGAAAACCCCACTACAGCCATTATTGTGCCCACCACGCCCGGGGATATGCAGGCCTTGTTGGATAATGAGGAGGTGTTTGCCTCAACCACCTCATTAAATTTTATCTGTGCCGATGAGTTTTACTTTACCGATGCTGCCTTCCCGGGTATGAAGCAAAGCATAACCAATGCCTATAAGTATGCCGATTTTTCATTTGATCAGGAAGAGGAGGTCCCCGACTGGAATAACGCCTACACCCAGGCCTTTTATGCAAACAATGTGTTGAAAGGAGTAGACCGGTTGCGTGGCAGCATCGATGATAAGCTGTTAGCTCCCTTAGCCGGGGATGCCCTGTTTAAACGGGCCTTTGCTTTTTTTAATGCAGCCCAGGTGTTTACCCTGCCGTATGATTCCCTTACTGCCGGGGATTATCCGGGTATTCCGCTTCGCCTGACGATCGATCGGGATGAAGCGCTGCCGCGGGGTACGGTGAAGGCTGTTTATGACAGGGTACTTGAAGATCTGACGAACGCTATTGATCTCTTGCCTGCAGGGATTGACCCCGTGCATCGCAATAGAAGCAACCGGCCGGCAGCCTATGCCTTACGCGCACGCGTGTATTTAAGTATGGGCGCTTATAAAGAAGCGCTAGATGACGCCTCCGGATCATTGGCGTTATTTGATACCCTGATAGATTTTAATACCGGTTTATACATGCCCAATTTGCCATTCGCCACCACCAATATTGAAACGCTTTACCAAAGCCGGATGGCTGGCGATGGAGATGTTTTGTATGATGCAATGGTTAAAAGACAGGCGTTGGTGGATTCAGGCTTGCTGGCCGAATATTCCCCCGGTGATCTGCGCCGGACGGTGTTTTTTACAAGGCTTTCGCCGGCTTCTTTTAAAGCCAGCTACTATGGCAAATTACATCCGTTTACGGGTATGGGTATTTCGGAGCTGTATTTGATCGCAGCGGAATGTAATGCGCGGCTGGGCGATGTAAATACAGGGCTCGATCTTTTAAATAAATTATTAAAAAGCCGTTGGAAAACAGGACAATATATTCCCTATACTGCAGCCACACCTGAAGAGGCGTTGCAGATAATTTTGCTGGAAAGGAGAAAGGAGCTTGTTTTCCGTGGCATCAGGTGGACTGATATCCGACGGTTAAACAAAAAGGGTCCTTTGCTAACACTGAAGCATAAAGTACAGGAGAATAGCTATGAGCTGTTTCCCAACAGCGGCAAATACGCATTACCGATACCGGAGCAGGTGATCCGGTTCAATAAGCTGATGTATCAAAACGAAAGAAGATGATCACTTCTTTTTATTTAGAAGATTTAAAGGGTAGTAGGCGCCCGTGCGGCAGGGGAGATAGGGCGATGAAAGGCTTGGTCGGTAATAGGTGCATACCCCAGAACCTCCTACGCAGGCATAATCTACCCCATCTTCACCAGCCTCCACATACCCGCCCATGAATATGCGATATTGAGTATAGTACGGACACATCTGGCTTTGTTTGGTGGAGGCAAAAGCACCTCCGATACCCACTGCTACAGCAGCGGATACTAGAATAAGTTTCCACTTTTTCATGTTATAAAATTTAAATGATCAAAGAAAGATTTAATTGAGTAAAGACATTCGAGTTGTTGTCATAGAGTAGTGATCGGAAAGAAGATCTGTTTTCCGTGAAAGCATGCTTTATATATAAATAACAACAGTATGTGACAGTTTGACAAAAAAATAGACAATAAAATAACACTTAAGCAGCGAATATTTGTGTAACACTGGAGCTGCCTGGCGCCTTTACTCGTATGTAGTTAAAATCAATTTTCCCCCGTAGTGCTGGCATTTATAAAGCGAAGGTTAAATCCGCCCTGGCGTTCATAATAATAACTTTGGCGCAGTTTGCTGTAAACAATGGGGGCGCCCTGTTCTTTCATAAATGATAAATACTCGTATAATAAACTCTCTGAAATGTGAAGCCTTTCTGCAAGTTGTTTTGGTGTACCGGTTCCCTTCATGCGGATAAGGCGATCGATGTATTCCAACCGGTCGAAATAATGCTTTGGCATAAGTTAGCAATTACGGCGCTAGAAATTTACGTATTTCTTCCATGATAAGAATAAAAAAACAATGCACATTTCCGTTAGGGAATGCAGTAAATAAAAAAGCCTTTCCGCTCCAGGGATGCCGGAGTGGAAAGGCAGTTAAAATACCCAAATAGGCTATAGAGGATACAATGCTACTGCCGCCTGTTTGTCTTTTGTTGAAAGCACGGTAGCGCCGCTGCCGCACTGGCCCCCGTTCATAATTGAGGACGCATCGGTGCCGCCAACGCCCGGTACGGCCGTTGCAGATGATTCGCCGATAGCCGCCCAGTTAGTATGTCTGTAGGAGACATTGTGCCCCATTTCATGGCAAATAGTGCGGGCCCGTTGCGCAAAACTATTACCGGCAATATAGTTCTTGTTGATCCGGATGGTGCCACCGGCATTACCACCGGAAGGGAAAGTCCCCGATCCGCAAACCCCGGAGCCCAGGTTGCTGTTGATGATCAGCACGTCGTAAGAAGTGCCGGTAACAACGGTCCAGTGGATCCGGCTACCGGAAATGTTGTTCCATTGGTCAATGGCTGAGTTGATCTCTGATTGCATAGAGGTCATGGTAGCATCTACTTTTAAGCGGATGTTGGTCACTTTGGTGCTGCTCACCAGGCTGCCGGTATAATATTGTTCGGCACTCTTATCCGGCACTTCCATGTTCTTGGGAAAGGAGATATCGCCCTCCACTATAAATTCGCCCGGTTTGTCCTCGATCTCACTGGCGGGGAAACCCAGGTTCAGGATGTAGGCGCGCACCCTGGCGGCGTTGTCGTCTGGGGTGACCTCTACGGTACTGCTTTTTTTACAGGCTATAAAGTTTATAGCAATAAACAGGGCCACAGGAAATAGTCGATTCCTCTTCATGTAGTTTTTGTTTTAACGTGATAAATAAGGTTCTTATGCCCAAGTTAAGGCAAGAGGTTCCGGTAATACTGGAGCCTGATTCGCTAAATACCTATCTTCACAACTATGAAAAAACGACTGCTTCTTAGTGCCCTGTTCTGCATGTATTTGTTGATGGCAGCCGCCCAGCGTCCTAATATCATTATTGTACTCACCGACGATATGGGGTACAGTGATCTCAGTTGTTATGGCAACCCGCTTATTCAAACTCCCTTTCTCGATAAAATGGCCAGCAAAGGCACCAAGGCCACCGGGTATATGGTTTCTTCGCCCACCTGTACGCCCTCGCGTGTATCGTTATTAACGGGCCGGTACTGCACCCGCAGCCAGTTGAATGCCCCCATTCCGCCTGGTAATAAAATAGGCTTGCCCGATGAAGATGTGACCATTGCCGAAATGCTGAAACCAGCGGGGTATAATACGTTCATGGTGGGCAAATGGCACCTGGGTGATATTCAACCCTATAATTATCCAACAGCCCAGGGTTTTGATCATTATTATGGATTGCTCTACAGTCATGATTATAAAGCGCCTTATGTTAAGACGGATACGGTGCTAAAGATCTACCGCGACAGAACCCCTGTAATAACCAGTCCGGGCGATACCAGTCTAACGACACTATACACTAAGGAAGCCGTAAATTTTATCAAACAGCAGTCAAAACAGAAACCTTTCTTTTTATACCTGGCCCACAACATGCCACACCTGCCTGTTGCGGCCTCCGGAAAATACAAAGGGAAGTCTGCCGGTGGGTTGTATGGCGATGTAGTGGAGGAGATCGACGCCAGCACGGCAGCCGTTTGGAAAGCCCTAGAAGAAAAGGGACTGGCCGACAATACCATTTTTATCTTCACCAGCGACAACGGTCCCTGGATCGATTTTCCGGGCCGGATGTTGGGCGACAGCCTGACCAAACCCTGGCATGTGGGCAGTACAGGTATTTTCAGGGGGAAGAAAGGGGAGAGTTATGAGGGCGGACATCGCGTACCCTTTATTGTATACTGGAAAAATAAAGTGCCTGCCCGTACACTCACTAATGCATTTACTTCTTTGGATGTGTTGCCTACGCTGGCTGAATGGCTGAAGCTGCCATTACCAACCGGCAGGACCATCGACGGAGAATCCATTGCCGGGTTGTTAAGCGGTAAGGATAGTCATTTTGAGCACAGTCCCATTTATTATGTGAACTATGGTATTCCCGAAGCTATCCGGGTGGGTGACTGGAAGCTTCGTCGTGCTGTACATGATATTGCCACCCCGCAGCTTGAGTTGTTCAACCTCAAAGATGATCCCCGCGAAAGGACCAATTTGGCGAATGCGTATCCGGAGAAGGTGGTTTCGTTAACCAAAATGCTTGATCAATTCAACGGGAATGGAGCTAATTAAATAGCAGTCGTGACATGATATGGACTAGGTTAACACGTTGACAAAGAAGATTGAAGTTGATCAGTTGACCTGTTGACCAGTTAACCAGTGCCGACGCTAGCGATCGGCATCCCGCCAAGCGAAGCTTCGTAGGGATTGACAAGGAAATACAGTTTAAGTTATTTAGTTCTTAGGTTATTAAGTTATTGGGTTTATATGTTGAAAGAGAGTTGTGAAAATAGTAGCGAACCTCAAATAGATTCAACCGGCGACCGTCTCGCCAAGTTTGGCGACGAAATGTAGAACCGCTCGAGTCCACCGGATATTCCCTATAGCTCAATAACCAACAAACTAAATAACTTACAAACTAATTAGGAACAACCGCACCCTTATCGATCCACAACTTAAACTGATTATAAAACTCATTATACGACATCGGCGGCTTGTTTCTGCCATCACCCGGTTCCCAGGCCCATTTAACCAGATCGGTCTTCATATGCTCAATTAGGTCCTGAGGCGATTTGCCACCATTTTGTTTGGGATCTTTTATTTGTAAGGCCAGCTCATGGGCAGTCTTGCCCTGGAACACCATCCGCATATCGGCAGGTGGTAAATGCCAGTCGGGTACACCGGGTGGCATATCCAGCCCCGGGGTGTTTTGCGGCTGGTGACAATTGGCGCATTTAAGCGCATAAACACCCTTGCCATCTGCCCCTCGTTTTACCCCTTGTGGGTGCAGGTGGTTGTCATCTCCCTGTAAAGGCACATCACCCGCCGGATGGCAGTTCATACACCGGGGCGACATAAACACCTTGTATACCTGCAAAAAGGCATTCTCCGATACGCTGCGATCACTAGTAACCTTGTTTGCCTTGTTGAATGACAGGGAGGCTGCTGTTAAAACAACAATAATACCTATTGAGCATTGCGTGATTCTACCGGTTCTCATATTGTTAATGCATTTTTGTTCTTTGGTGTATTTGCTTGCAGCCGTTTTTGTTTTCTGCCTTCTGCATCGCCCGCCGAAGCTTTACCGCCGTCGCCTTCGGCTATGGCGGTCGAAGAGCGTGGGGGGGCCTTCTGCCTTTTCCCCATTGCCTATTGTGTGCCATCAAGCCTGCTTAAGATCAGCAGGTTTCAATGGTAATTGACGTACCCTTTTCCCGGTAGCCGCGAAAATGGCATTGGCAATGGCCGGTGCTATCGGCGGTGTACCCGGTTCACCACAGCCACCCATTTTTTCTCCACTCTCCAGAATATGTACCTCGATCAGCGGCGCTTCATTCATGCGCAGGATCTTGTAATCATGAAAGTTCCGTTGTTTTACCTGGCCATTTTCCAAAGTGATCTCTCCATACAAGACCGCTGTTAAGCCAAAGATGATCCCGCTTTCCATTTGCGCCCGCACGCCTTCGGGGTTAATGGCTGTGCCACAATCCACCGCACAAACCACCCGATGCACTTTAAGCTGGCCTTTATCGATGGAGATCTCAGCCACCTGGGCCACAAAACTGCCAAATGATTCATGTACGGCGATGCCGCGGAATTGTCCGGCCGGCAATGGATTGTTCCAGCCCGCTTTCTCGGCGGCCAGCTCCAGAACGCCCAGGTGCCGTTTGCTTTTTAAGATACTTCGGCGATAGGCCACGGGGTCCTTGCCCGCGGCAGTGGCCAGTTCATCGATCAGTGTTTCCATTACAAAGGCCGTGTGGGTATGGCCCACCGAACGCCACCATAAAACGCTGACCGGTGTTTTGGGCGAATGCAGTTCAATGGAGTAATTGGGAATACTTTCCAGGTAAGGCGAGTCATTCACGCCTTCCACCGAAGTGGCGTCAATCCCATCTTTGATCATCCCTTCGAAAGGCGTGCCGGCTACTATCGACTGGCCAACGATGCGGTGTTGCCAGGCGGCAGGTAAACCATCGTTGCCCAGGCCAATAGTTACCTGGTGCAAAAATGCCGGGCGGTAATACCCCCCGCGCATATCATCTTCCCGCGACCATACCAGCTTTATGGGTTTGCCACTTGCCTTGGCCACCTGTACCGCCTCGCTCACAAAATCAGAACCTGGGGTCGCCCTTCGGCCAAAACCGCCACCCAGGAACTGGGTATGCAGGGTAACCTGTTCTGGTTTAAAGCCCAGTATTTTGGCCGCAGCGGCCTGGTCGAGCCCGGGCATTTGCGTGCCGGTCCAGATCTCACAGGTGTTCCCGGTTACCTTCACTGTGCAGTTCATGGGCTCCATGGTGGCATGCGCCAAATAAGGGAAGATGTATTCAGCCTGGATCTTTTTGGTTGTTTTAGGCATGGCTTCATCAACAGCGCCAGCCTTACCGGCAGGCGTGCCTTTGGTGCCCGCCAGTTTTTTATATTCCTGAAATTGGGAGACAGTGTCAAAGCTTTTGCCTGCACCTGGGTCCCAGTCTATTTTCAGGGCGTCCCTTCCTTTTTTAGCGGCCCAGAAGTGATCGGCTATTACGGCCACTCCGGTGGGTATTTTCACCACATCCCGCACCCCTTTCACGGCTTTGGCCGCAGAGGCATCGAATGTTTTAACCGTACCACCAAAGACGGGGGAGTGGGCCACTACAGCTATCAGCATATCGGGGAAATACACATCCAATCCGAATTTGGCGGCGCCATTTGTTTTGGCTTTTGCATCGAGCCGCCGCATGGGTTTACCCAGGTACTGCCAGTCTTTTTTATCTTTCAACGTAACGTTGGTGGGCGCTGGCAATTTGCTGGCAGCTTCGGCAAGCTCGCCATAGGAAATGCGTTTGTCGCCGGCTATTACAAACCCTTTTTCAGTTTTGATAGCGCTCACCGGTACATTCAATTTTTGGGCGGCGGCCTGTACCAGCAGGGCCCTTGCTGTGGCGCCGGCATTGCGGTACCTGTCAAATTCACTCCAGGTGCTGGTGGAGCCGCCGGTTATCTGAATGCCATAAGCGGTGTGTTTATAAGGTTCGCCCGGAGGCGCATGTTCTACGGAGATCTTATCCCAGTCACAATCCAATTCCTCGGCCATCAGCATAGGCAGGGTGGTCCATACACCCTGACCCATTTCCACATGGCTCAGCAGGATCTTGATATTATTGTCGGGGGTGATACTCAAATAGGCATTGGGTACAAACAGTACATCGGCTGAAGCGGCTTTTTCACCCAGCCTTTTGGCACTGGCGGGAATAAAAAACGATACCAGCAACCCGCCGGTAAGGGTGCCACCGGTTTGTAAAAAGCGGCGCCGGCTATAAGTGGTTGAGCTCATTGTACACCTCCTTCTTTTTGCAGACTGGCTGCGCGGTGAATGGCCTTGCGAATGCGTTGATAGGTACCACAACGGCATATATTACCACTCATGGCATCATCAATATCCTGATCGGTGGGATTGGGATTTTCGCGCAACAATACTGCTGCCGACATGATCTGGCCGCTTTGACAATACCCACATTGTGGCACATCTTCTTCAGCCCAGGCCCGTTGCAGGGGATGGGTATTATTGCTGGAAAGGCCTTCGATAGTTATAACTTTTTGATTGACTGCCCGGGCTACTGTAGTAACACAGGAGCGTACTGCCTCGCCATTTAAATGCACGGTACAGGCGCCGCATTGGGCCATGCCGCAACCATACTTGGTACCGGTTAAATGCAATACATCCCGTAACACCCAGAGTAAAGGCATGGTGGGTTCTACATCAACCGTATAAGATTGATCGTTCACAGTTAGTGTTATCATATAGCGTTGATTAAATGCTATACTAAATTAATCAAGAGGGCCTGAACACGAATTGCCCAATTCAAACAATCACTTGCATAATTCAAACAGGGCGTCGCTCAAGGATGTGTTAAATTACAAAGGTCGTTATGGAATTAAGGAGATGACGGGTTGCCGATTTTAATCAACTAACTGAACAATGCGCTTGTACAACTCGGCAAATTCAAACGGTTTCGTCATGTATTCATTCATGCCGGCATGTAAACATTGCCATTGTTCATCCTTCATGGCTGTGGCGGTCATGGCTATGATGGGCGTGGTCAATCGGAGCTGATGGCGTATATAGTAGGTAGTGGCATAGCCATCCATTTTGGGCATTTGCAGGTCCATAATGATAAGGTCGTACACTTTGTCCTTTTGTAAATGCTGTACGGCTTCTTCGCCGTTATTAGCAATGGTTACGGATCCACCGGCTTTGCGCAATACGAACTCAATTAATTTTTGGTTTATTTCATTGTCTTCGGCCACCAGCACATTTTTACCAGCCAGCAGGTTTTTGTATTCCTGGATGGCTGCAACAGCAGGTGTTTCCATTGCCTGTTTGTTGCTTAAACCGTAAGGCAGGTAGAATTGAAAGGTGGAACCCTGGCCTACGACGCTGGTCACTGAAATATCGCCACCCTGTAATTGCAGCAATTGTTTACAAATGGTAAGACCAAGACCCGTGCCGCCAAAACGCCGCGAAATATCATCACTGGCCTGTGAAAAACTGTCGAAGATATAACCGATGCTTTCTTCGGGAATGCCCACACCGGTATCTGTTATTTTGAAACAAATGACCATGGTGTCGGCCGTTTGTTCCTGAATGCGCACATCGATGTTGATGGTGCCTTTATTGGTGAATTTGATGGCGTTGCTAAGCAGGTTATTCAGCACCTGGTTCAACCGGTGCGGGTCGCCAGTAACAAGCTCAGGTATACCGGGATCTACGCTTATTTGCAATTGCAGCCCTTTTGAATGGAGCGGGTGCGCAAAAAGCGACCGGGTGCTGGTCAATATTTCCCGGATGCCAACGTCTATTTTTTCAAGATGAAGTTTGCCGGCCTTTATTTTAGAGAAATCGAGGATGTCGTTGATGATGACCAGCAGGGTATTAATGCTTCGTTTTATCATGCCGGCCATGTCCTGCTGTTTTTCAGAAAGCGGGGTTTCCAGCAACAGATCGGTCATGCCCTTGATACCATTCATAGGGGTCCTGATCTCGTGGCTCATATTGGCCAGGAATTGTTCCTGCATTCTGCGGGCCTGTTGGGCCTCTCTAATGGCGGCCATCAATTGCCGCTGGGTTTTTTTATGGCGGCTAATATCTTTATTTACCATTAGCAGAATGATCACCACAAACAAAAAAGCGCCCACCCGGCCTGAGATCAAAAACGCAGCCATACGCTGGTTCACCAGTTTGCTGGCAGCCTTTCTTTTTACCAGCAACTGTTTTTCCTCATGGAGCATGGCGTACAATAACTTAACAGTTGCTGCATTGGGGCGTTTGGCGGCAAGATATTGGCGCAAAACAGGCAGGGTATTGCGGAGGTCGTTGTTTTCGCGGTTTATTTTTTCCAGGGAATCGAAAAGCAGGTGGGAAACAGCGCCGGTTTCATATACCGAGGTTATAGCCATTTGAAGCGCCTCGATGGTCTCGTAGGTTTGATTGATAAAGGCGCTGCTTTTTTCGATGTTCTTTTTACCGGAATAAATAAACCCGCTGGCCACGCCCAGCGTAATCACGGAAAATAATAAGAGCCATGTTATTTTTCTGTGTATAACAATGTTACGCTTCAAAATTGACCTTTCGGGTTTAAACCATTCCCTGTATGTTGTTGAAATGGCGCGCCTTTATTAATAATGCGATTTTTTTTAATTTATTATCTGCGTTGGAAAATAAGTATTAGTCCGGCAAACTGGCTAAAGCCGGGCGGGTAGGGGCGTGGACCATTGTGTAGGGTGGCCGCTTTACTGTATAATTGGTCCCGGTTATCGGAAAAGCGGTACAAATTGTATATTCGTAGAGGAGCTCCCTAAAGCCATCTGTATGCAAGAAAGCAATCTCATCAAGTCGTTGCAATATTTGGAGGATACCGGCAAGCATATATCAACTGAGGTGAAAAACAGAAAGCGCAACCTGAGCAATTATGATGGGGATTTTGAGACCTGGTGGAAGTTTTACAAGGACCTGGTCCCGCATTTGGATAATTACGCTACCGGGCAAAATAATGAGCACATCAATGAGCTGGTAAATAAATACCAGGAATTCATTTTACCACTCGATAGTTACTTCGTGCCGGCAGAACACCATACCTCATTATTAAGTTTTATTATCAAATGGATTACCGGCTCCGGCAAGATGGGCCGGCAGGATTTAGGTATCCTGCTGGAAGATATCAGCAATAATGTGGGCAACCTCCTGTACCAGGTAAAGATCAATGCGGCGTAACATTTTGCAAGCGTGCAAAATTAAATAATATGGCACAAGCGTCCGCTAGTGCCTGGAATGAAATCACATTACCCACACATTCATCGCCCAAATCAACACACTTATTCCCCAAATCTGCACGACTATCAAATGATAGACTGATTTTTTATGCATCTCCTATATTTGTCTTCGTCTAACCACACTCGTCTGAACTGCATAAAAAACGGGCTGGTACTTATTTCTATACAATAACAACAATTTATGCTTTTATGAAATTTCGTATAATCTCGTCTAACCTGATCTGTTTGGCTTTTATTTCATTCTGTTCACTTCCCTTATCTGCGCAATGGTTATATAATGCTGCTGCTGGCACTGAAATATTTACTGGTAAAGTTGGTATTGGTACCACAACGCCTCAGGCATTATTGGACCTTGGAACAGGCGCTGGTGGTAAAAGATTGTTTGTGTACAATAATATTGCTACCAATGTGCAGGCAGGTTTCGGAATTGATATGTCTGGTAACGGTCGCGAATTGGCTGTTTTTCATCCTACCAGTAACGGGAGTGATGGAGATATTTCTTTTGGAAAGGTTTTAGAAAATACCGGAGCTTATACCGAAAATATGCGAATAACCGGAGATGGCAAAGTTGGTATCGGTACCGGTACAGTTGCTCCTCAGGGTAGATTACATGTTGCTGATGCGACAAATCCAGCGGCTATTACATTGGGCGTTGATGCCACTGCGGGGGGATATACTACGCTTGTGACCTTTTTAAGTACTGTTAGCAACGGCTATGCAGGTCTCCAGGCGGTTAAATCATCAGGATCATCCTGGGGCGACCTTATTCTCAATCGTGACGGTGGAAACATCGGTATTGGCACGGCTAATCCCCAGGCCAAGCTGTCTGTAAAGGGTGACATCCTTGCCCAAAAAGTAAAAGTAACCTTAACAGGCTGGTCTGATTATGTTTTTTATCCTGAGTACCGCCTGCGCCCCCTCAATGAAGTAGAACAATACATCAAACAATACCATCACTTACCCGAAGTGGTTTCTGCTGAAGAAGTAGAAAAGAACGGGGTGGATGTAGGTGACAACCAGGCTACGCTGTTAAAGAAGATTGAGGAACTGACATTGTATGTGATTGAGCAGGATAAAAAAATAAAGGAGATGGAAGCATTGAAAAAGGAAGTTGCCGAATTAAAAGCGGTTATACGGGAAATGCGGAACTAATATTACCATTCTTATTTTCCAACTTAATATAATTAGAAATATAGGGACTATAAACTGGTGCCACATTGAGTGAAAAGTTAATGGCCATATAATTTGTTTAATAACCCAATCTAAACTGTATTTATGAGAATGCAAAGGATTCTCTTTGCCCTTGGATGCCTGATTAATTTTGCGACCGGTAATGCACAAGAAAATGTCAGCCGGTCTGTATCTATTTCATCACCGACGGCAGCGTCCCTCGCCAAATTTGGAGATATTCCGGTCAGTTATCATACAGGTACACCCGCAGTTAATATCCCCCTATATACTATAAAATCGGGCACGCTTCAAATGCCGGTGAGTTTAAGCTATCATGCATCGGGTTTAAAAGTGCAGGAACAGGCCAGTTGGGTGGGCGCCGGATGGGCATTGAATGCGGGTGGCGTAATTACCCGCACTATTATGGGCGCCCCTGACGACAAAGGAACATTGGGTGCTTATACAAGGTATGGCCATTACAGTGATTATGGGTATTATAGCTATTTATATACAGTAGGTGGTGGCGCTTGTGATAATTTTGATTGCCCCGACCCTGTCATGCTCCATCCGGCAGACGATGCTGCCGTTTCAGCAGGAACAAAAGATGGAGAACCAGACTTATTCTTCTATAATTTTAATGGATATACTGGTAAGTTTTATTTTAGTGACGACAGAACACCCGTTCTCGTTCCCCAGTCTGATTTGAAAATAGAAGTTAATTACCCAATCCCTGGTGATTATTATGGAATTCATGGGTTTACTATTACGACACCTGATGGCACCAAATACATATTTGGCCAAAATATATCGGGTGATGGAAATATAGATGCCATTGAAATTACAAATTTCACAAGCGCCAAAAGCTACTACACCGGCCAGGGGGCTACTTCTTCCTGGTATTTAAATAAGGTTATTTCCGCCGACGGGCTTTCAACAATTACCCTTATTTATCAAAAAGAACAATACAGTTATTACACCGTTTCTACTTTCCCGAAATCGAGTGCGCAAAAACAGCAGAACGGTGACTTCAACTGGCGCTATGAATACGACTTTGTAAAAAATTTTATTGATGGCGTTCGCCTGAACAGGATTGTTTTCCAGAATGGAGAAATGGTTCTTAACCCCGGCGATTCCCGTACCGATATGAGCGGTTTCCAGAATAAAGCCTGGAACGACACGCAGGACGATGCTGCTTTTGCTACCCTAAATGCAAAAACGCTGGGCTCTATTGCCATACAATCGCCAGGTTTCTGCAAAAAGTATAATTTTAAATATAGCTACTTTTTTGATGGCGCTGGTTTAAATAGTGACCTGTGCAGGAATTCATTCACTAGCATTTGCGATAATATCCAATCAGACAAATACCGGCTGAAACTGGAGAGTGTGCAGGAAACAGCCTGCGACGGCTCGGTGTCCGTTCCCCCTTATACGTTTAATTACTTTTCTGAAAAGGTAGCACGCAAATTAAGCTTTGGTCTCGATCATTGGGGTTTTTATAATGGAGCCGACAATAACAATACGCTTTTTCCTACCTATTCTTTAAAATCGGGTTATAATTTGCAAACCGTTACAGGAGCCGACAGGGATGCACACTGGCCTGCTATGCGCGGCGGTGCCTTGCAAAAGATCACCTACCCAACCGGCGGTTTTACCCAATTTGATTATGAGCCCCATAAGGTAGCTGTTAGTTATGAAACCTACAACCGGGATTACAGAGGTGGGCCTAGCGTCGGTTATGACGGCCACCCTACCGGTACGAAATCTATCGATATGTACTTTTCCGGTAACGTTTATGAAATGATTATTAGCAATTCTGCCGAGGGCGGCAGCGCCCGGCTTGATGTTTATAATGGTAGTAACCTGGTAGCTAGTCTTTCTGCAGAAAAGGGGGAAGCAAAACCACCACTAATTATTCAACCAACCGCTGGTACCTATCAGGTAGTTATAACCAAATTGGATCCTTCCTCGGGCAACGGAGCAAGCGGTACGTTTTACGAATGGACGACCACTCATGTTAATGACAAGGCGCTGGTTGGCGGTTTGCGTATAAAAACAATAACCAGTAATGATGATATGGGCTCTCGTGATGTGGTTTCCAACTACACCTATGGTCCTGGTGAAACGGGTATTTTGTACAGCAAACCCGTTTATCTGCAATTGCTGAGAAATGAACTGTATAAATTGTGCGGCAACAGTGTGTATACCTCCAATGCGAATGTGTGCAGCCGGAACGGATGTCTTTTCTGTGACGGCTCTACCGAGTTGCCTTATCTTGTTTCTCCAACGAGCATCCGCCCAATGGCAACCTCACAGGGTAATCACATCGGGTATTATGAAGTAAAAGTTACGCAACCTGGTAATGGTTTCAGTGTTTACCGGTATTATGGTTCCGATATCTGGGACAATCAGATCTCGGATGTGTGTACCAGGTTCCTGAATACCGGAGAATGTTCTTCTTCCATTCCCAATTATCCCGAAGGGCCATTGCCTTTTGAGCCCATGAGGGGGGAATTGAAATATGAAGGTCATTATAATGAAAATGGGCAGATCGTAACCGATAAATCATTTTTCCCGAAATTCCAGGAAGACGACATCGTAACCCCCGGATATATTTGTAAAAACATTGCCTACGCGGTAGCCCCCAACCGGGGTTTTGGTTATACCGTTAGCAGCGATCCTGATGAAGATGGTGTGGTTTCTTTATTTCCCTTATCCAGCCCTACATCTGTTTCCTATGTTTATGCAATATGGGGCACCGAATATACACTCAAGTCGTACCGGAGAATTATGGATTCTGTTATCTCAACACAGTACAATCTGCAAGACGGGAACAATATTTCTATCACCAATGTTTCCTATTACAACAGCAATTATCACCACCAGTTAACCCGGTCAGTAACGCACACTACAGGGGATGGGACCATTGCCAAAAATTTTAAATATGCTGCTGATTTCCGGTTGCCCAATTGTGACGCATTGGCCAATGCTATTCAAGCCTATAACAGTGCCGCATCCACTAACCTGGCAAATTTATATAACCAGGTAAA
The DNA here is from genome assembly GCF_017742245.1 of Niastella soli. Classification (GTDB taxonomy): domain Bacteria; phylum Bacteroidota; class Bacteroidia; order Chitinophagales; family Chitinophagaceae; genus Niastella; species Niastella soli. The sequence goes on along the minus strand of NZ_JAGHKO010000014.1, from coordinate 415,751 downwards.
TACCTGTACCAGCAGCGGAGGTATCAATTGCCGTTACCAGGCATATCAGCTCTACCGGTTCAGGCAAAGCCAGGCTAGAACAAGTTATATTCAAACGCGCAGAAGTGATTTTACCGATGCTAATAATAATTTTAGTACCTGTCATCAGAATGCTGAAAACGCGGCCAATGCGGACCTGAAGCCCATTCTTGCATTACAGGATGCTTATCAGAACCCGCTTATTGAACAAGCTGAATACCGCAACGATAAATTGCTCAGTGCCGCTTTCACCAAATTCGACTTCGGAAGCAATCCTGCCGGAAAGTTGTTTCCTGTTAAAAGACAACAGATCAGCCTCGCCACTCCTTCCAGCAGTTTTTCAGCAGCAACGGTTTCAGGTTCCGGCATTATCAAAGACAGCAGATACATCGACGAACTGAGCTACACGTTTAACGGCGGTAACCTTAACCAGGTAATAGCACGCGATGGCATAGCACAAACCTGGTTGTGGGATTACCTGCATACCACTCCCATTGCCAAAGTAACCAATGCCCGGCTTTCAGAAGTGGCCTATACCAGTTTTGAAAATGGGGAGAATGAAGGTAACTGGATTATCTCCGACGGCTCACGTAACTCAACCAATAAAATTACCGGTCAGCAATCATACGACCTCACATCCGGCAAAACAATTACAGCTGCACCGGTTGCCGGCAAACAATATCTTATTTCATACTGGGCAACAGGCGCATTAACGGTCTCGGCAAATGGAATAACAGTGCCTGCCAACAATACTGGTTTGGCAAAAGGCGGTTGGACATACTACGAACATATATTGCCGAACACCACTTCCGCTGTAACGGTTTCAGGTAATGGCGCTTCTATTGATGAACTCAGGTTATATCCAACGGATGCTGAAATAGAAACCTATTGTCACGTGCCAATGGTAGGCATTATTACCAGTTGTGATAAAGACAGCCGCATTGCCCGTTATGAATACGATGCACTCGGCAGGTTGGTTGTTATCAGGGACCAGGATGGGAATATTGTTAAGACTTACAAATACCATTATAAACAATAGTCCTTCCTGCCTTACAATTTAACCATTAAGAATTAAAGCCTTAGCTAATGTACTTCCTTATAAATTCTTTCAAATATCGTAGCCGTGTGCTGGCCTTGTTGATCGGGGTGATAGCTTGTTGTACTAATAAAGCAAAAGCGCAGTGTTATGCGCCTATAGATTTATCCCAGTTCTCGCCCAACGGTGCATTGTGTTATCCTCAACAGGTAACTGTCAAAGTGCATTATTACTGGGATGGGGTCTCAAATGTATGGGGTGAGTTTCGTTGGTACCATAACGAAACAGACCAATATAATTTTCGATCAGATTATATAAATTCCTGGGATCATACTAATAATTTTGAATCGACTTATCAGTTCCAGGCAACCAATGGTTCTCAGGTTTGGGTTTCCTGGTACGATTACAATACTGACTGCGAAAGCCAACGACTGGGTTATACGGCCACCATATCTGGTACTCCTAATACATGGGTACAATATGCACGCACTTGTGATGGATACTATGGTCAGGTGCAAATGGCCAGCGATGGTGCCGTTCCTGACCTTACCTATATTCTGGCCAGATTGAATCCATCCTGGGGATATGAGGTGTTGGATGTCAATAAAACCGGCTATTTTGAATTTCCACAATTTGATGATGCTACTCAGTATTATACGCAAGTGAGTGCACCCGGAGGATGTGGTTCCTCTGAATTTGTTCCACTTCAATTTGAAAAGGTTACCATGGTGGAACCTACAATAAGTGGCGTTACTCCGGTTTGCGAGGACCAGTCTGTTAATTTAACGGCACAGGGTTCTACTTATACTTATCAGTGGCTGGATGCCAATGGCAATTTGTTGTACACGGGGCAGCAATTTTCAACACCTGCCAATTGGGCTGCCGGCACGCATCAATTACAGGTGAAATCGCTGAGCCCGAGTGGCTGCTTGTCAAATCCTGCCCATGCAATTGTAACAGTTAATCCAAAACCAGTAGATGGTACCATTACAGCAAGTGCCTATACTGTACATGTTTGTGAGCCGGTAACCATCAGCAGTCAGGGCGGAATAGGTACACCTCATTACTGGGCCAGTAGCAACGGAGGTGTGAACTGGAATGTTTTTGCCGATGCCCATGTTAATGAGCCGTCATTTACCCAGATATTTACAACACCGGGTATTTACCGGGTTCATTTTCGCAATAGCACCATATGTGGGTTTTGTTCGGACGGGCCAGGCGGCTGTCCTACGTTCCCGTTTGTAGACATAACTGTGACCGATTATCCGGACATTCAAATAGGCACTATATCACCTGTAAGCCAAACCATACTCTATAACACGAACGCAGCTACACTTACTGTGAATAGTGTGATTGGCGGAGCCGGGTCATATATATATCAATGGCAAAGTAGCTTAAATAGTAAATTTAATAATCCCGAAAACATTCCTGGAGCCAATAGTGCAACGTATACGCCTGCCAGTCTTACTGCTTCAAAATACTACCGGTTGGCGGTGACCAGTGGTTGTGGAGCCAGCAGCAAAACTGCTTATAGTGGTATTGTACTAGTCAATGTACTGCCCAAACTGGAACCAGGTACCTTATTCCCTGATATGATCACTATACCTTCAGGTTCAAAGCCCGGCAGGTTAACGGGAGGGGCTGCCTCGGGAGGCGGATGTAATGGCAATTACCAGTATCAATGGCAGGTCTCGTACGATGGAACTACTTTTACTGACATTCCCGGTACAGTCGGGCAGGGGTTAACATATGAGCCCGACGTTATTACTACTACCACTTACTTCAGGCGTCGGGTACTTTGCGGCATAGAGAATGCGTATACTAATATTTGTATTATCCGCACCGGAACACTCGATGTGGAAAACCTCAATTATATCCGTACCAGGTCGTTTGTTCATTCGGGGGTAAATGATCCGCAAACAGCCGCCGCCATAGTGCCGGTTGCCGAAGTAAAACAGGTAACTGACTATTTCGACGGACTGGGCCGGTTGATGCAAACCGTGTCAATGCAGGCCGGTAAAAATGAGCAGGACCTGGTGGTGCCGGTTACTTTTGATCAATATGGCAGGCAGCCCAACACCTGGCTGCCCTATGTATCTCCAGCCAGCGATGGACGGTATAAACCCAATGCCCTGGGCGAATTAAATAATTTCCATAAAGTGGTAAATGGAGATGAGTCCTTCTATTATGGTAAAACGATCTTTGAACCTTCGCCATTGAACCGGGTGCAAACAACTACCGGCCCCGGGGATAACTGGGCCGGCCATGATCGCGGCGTTGAACAACAATATAAGATCAATACAGCTGTTGATGATGTGAAAATATGGAGCGTAACCGATGTGCCCGGTGGTTGGGGAACCTATAAAGTAGATGGTATTTACCCCATCGGTGAACTGTTTAAAAGTATTACCGTGGATGAAAAAGGCAGCCAGATCATAACGTTTAAAGACAAAGAAGACAAACTCATCTTGAAAAAAGTACAGCTTACCGCTGTTGCCGATGATGGCGGCGGCACCGGATATTCCGGCTGGTTAAGCACTTATTATATTTATGATGATTTCAATTCGCTCAGGGCGGTTATTCAACCCGAAGGCGTAAACCTGCTTACCCAAAACAACTGGGATATAATGGCCCTCAATGGGAATATCTTAAATGAACAATGCTTCAGGTACGAGTATGATGAACGCAAACGAATAACCCGTAAAAAAGTTCCGGGCGCGGGTGATGTTTATATGATATACGATGTGCGCGACCGCCTGGTATTTACCCAGGATGCCAACCAGCGGCCGAACAATGAGTGGCTCGCCAGATTATACGATTCGCGGAACCGGGAGATAATGACCGGCTTAATGACCTGGACAGGCTTGCCAGGAGATTTACAACTTAACCTTACTCATCCAAATAATAATGGGCTGCCGTATTCATTTACGTTACATGACCCCAATATGAGTGGTGTGTACCAGGCAACCAATGATATTACGCTTGACGATGGTTTTACCTCAGGCCAGAATTTTACTGCAGAAATAATAGCTGATAATGGAACAACTATCGATCCTACCTTTGTAGACGATCCCATACCTGCAGGCGCAGGCTTTACTTTGCTTACAAAAACAGGGTATGATACGTACGCCACCATTCCTGCGGCAAGCAACCTTACCGGCGACCTGGATGCTGCTTATACCAGCAGTAATTACCTGAATACTTCGTATAACAGTTTCCCCTACGCCGATCCGGTAGTGCAAAGCAAACAAACGAACGGGCGCAGCACCTGGACGCAGGTAAAAGTGCTGGGCACAGCTAACCAGTACCTGTATACTGTAAATATGTATGATGAAAAAGGCAGAATGATACAGGTGAAAAGCACCAACCAGACTGGTGGAACGGATGTTTTCACCAGTCAATATACCTTCAGCGGGCAGCCGCTTGTCGCTATACAAAAACAAGAAAAAGCAGGCAGCGCCAATACCCAAACTCATATAGTGGTTAATAAAACAACCTATAACGACCTTGGGCAGGAAATGGCTGAGACAAAAAGTGTAAGTAGTACTATAAACGGTGTGCCGGTAAATAAACCCGAGCTTGAAATTGTATCAAAGGAATATGATGAGCTTGGCCATCTCTGGAAAGTGAACCTGGGAAAAAAGAAGGATGCCAGCGGAACTGGTTATACAAATGACCCTATTCAAACGCTTACCTACGATTATAATATCAGGAACTGGGTACTCGGGATGAACCGCAATTACCTGGTAACGGAAGGACAAACAACTGACGGTATTCTTTTCGGTTATGAACTGGGTTATGATAAAACTATCAATAAAACAGGGCAGCCCTTTAATAACAGCCAATACAGTGGCAATATAACCGGTATACTTTGGAAAAGCGATGGCGATGACATCAGGCGAAAATATGATTTCACCTATGATGCGGCCAACCGCCTGTTACGCGGTGATTTTGTTCAGCACAATGCAGACGATCATCTATGGAACAATTCAAAAGTAGACTTCACCATAAAAGTGGGCGACGGCATCCATGCTGACCTGGCCTATGATGCCAATGGAAATATACAACGCCTGCAGCAATGTGGGTTGAAGGTTACGGGCAGTACCCAGATTGACAATATGCTGTACAGCTATTACAACAATGGCAACAAATTGAGCGGCGTAATGGAACAGGGAACTGCTGCTACTGATCACCAATTGGGCGATTTTACAGACAACAACAGCGGAAACGACTATGGCTATGATGCCAATGGTAATATGGTCACCGATAAAAACAAACACATCAACGGAACGGTAGCAGCCATCACTAATGGCGGAGCCATCAGTTATAATTACCTCAATCTGCCACAACAGGTAGCTTTGCAGGATAACAATAATGTCGATAAGGGCACTGTCACCTACGTGTATGATGCGGCAGGCAAGAAACTGCAGAAAATTACCAATGAAAAGAATGTGACGGTAACTTACAATCAAGGTACTTATACAGGAGACATTACTACCACCACTACCTACCTGGATGGATTTCAATATGAAACCAAAAAATATGCTGATCAGGGCCTGGCAGGGCTTCAATATACCGACAAACTGCAGTTATATGGTTATAACGACGGCAGGTTGCGTTACCTGGAGGCAACAACCCTAAAGCCGGCGCATTACGAGTATGACTACTTCTTAAAAGACCACCTGAACAATGTGCGCATGGTATTGACGGAAGAGCAAAAACAGGATATTTATCCGGCTGCTACGCTTGAGGGAAGTCTGGGTAGTGCAACGGATGCGGTTTATACCGAAAACCAGTACTATAATATAGACCCAACCAAAATAGTTCCCAGATCTGAGGCCACCGGTATTACCAATTATATCAACAAAAACGGTGGGCCTGGCTTTACTGATCCACCTGTTAACACCAACTATTACAGTAATGCCACAGCTAACAGTGAGCAACTGTACAAACTGAAGGCGAGCAGTGGAGTTGGCGTAACCGGGTTGGGAATAACGCTGAAAGTAATGAGTGGTGATAATGTCGATATCTATGGTAAATCATATTATTTCGACAACAACACAGATGGTAGTAATTATGAGGTTCCGGTACTCGATCTGTTAACCGGGATGCTCGGCGGGCCAACAGGGGCGGCCGGTAAAGTAGCCACTGCCCAAACCCTTAACAATACAGCAGCCATTTATAATGGCATAAATGACTTCCTTACCAATACCGGTCGCGGTACGGGGGGAACAACACCCAGGGCTTATATTAACTGGATCCTGCTGGATGATAACTTTAAATATGTAACAGGCAGTTTCGAAAGGGTTAACCGGAAAAATGCCGTGGAAAGCCATACACTACCAAACATTCCGGTCACGAAGAATGGCTATCTTTATGTGTACGTAAGCAACGAAAGCCCGGTGCCGGTTTACTTCGATAACCTGCAGGTAATTCATAACCATGGCCCGTTGCTGGAAGAAACGCATTATTATCCATTTGGGTTAACTATGGCCGGCATAAGTTCAAGGTCCCTTAATCTGTTGGGAAATAAATATGGGTATAATAACAAGGAAAAACAGGAAAGGGAGTTTAATGACGGGAGTGGACTGGAATGGTATGACTATGGAGCAAGGATGTATGATGCGCAAATAGGAAGATGGCATGTGCCCGACCAGAAAGCAGATGCCATGAGAAAATTCTCTCCTTATACTTATGCTTATGATAACCCGATAAGGTTTATTGACCCCGATGGAAACAGTGTAGATTCGGTGAATACCAATTTCTATGATACAGAGGGTAAACTCGTTAAACATATTGATGATGGGTCTAATGCGGTATTCCAACAAAAAGGAAGCGGGTATTTTTTACGGTATAAGTTTTTGGGCTATGACGAATGTCAGGGTGGACAAAACAAGGTGAATTATGAATCGGCTATCCAGGAAGCGCAGGTTTTAAATGAAGAAAATGACGATCTGCAGCCTAGGAATGGTATGACATTCTGTAATTATGCTTCGCAGAATATAATGTACACCTATGCCTCAGCTGCCGGTGAAAAAGGCTTTCATTTTGAGGGCACCGCCAATATGATGTATGATAAATTCGCTGAATCGTCATTATATAAAGAAGTAAATGAAGAAGATGCCCATAGAACCGCCTTCCACGGTGAACTGGCCATTGCAGTTTATTTTAATCCCAAAGGCCATGGACACGTAGTGACCTTTTCAGTTAAAGAAAACTATTTAAAAGGCGAAATGGCTAATGTTGGAGTGAAAAATGGCTTTTTTGCATTACGGAAGACACCTGGAGCAGAGGGAGTGTTTAGTGATAAATTATATCCGCATGTAAAATATTATATTCGAACACCACGCACTGAAACCCATGCACCTGAAGAAGACAAATATAACACACATGATATTGGACCGTATGGCTATTAAATCATTATCAATGGCGATTGTATTGTGGTTCGTAACAATGCAGGTTAAAAGTCAGCAATTGACCGATTCGCCTGCTATCAGTAATAATACAATTGTTGGAGTCTGGCAGGCAAATACAGATGTGGTTGCGTCTGCCCTAAAAGTCAATTTTCAATTTTTTAAGGATGGGAGATTTATTTATAACACCGATAGCTACAATGCATTAAACCCGTTAATAAGTATTATCGGAGTTTATAAGATTGAAAAAAACATCCTATATCTGAAAATCCAATCAACAAAACAGTTAACCGGATTTAAGATTGCAGCATCGGAACCAGCGTTTCAATTTGGTTCCTTTCAAATAGATGGCGGTAAAATAACAACCATTAAACAGAATGATACTGATTACGATGAACATGAGATAAAAGCGATGGCTGATAAAAAAGCGCCCAAAAAGAAGGTGATCAAAATTGACAGTGAGACCTATTATAAGGTTTCCGATAATCCTGATAAATTTTCAAAATAATGGCATAATCAGATATTCGAAGAGGTTGTTTTCACAAATGAAGTGTGAAACAACCTCTTTTTTATGTGCGCCCCGGCACGGGCGCAAACTCTATGGTGAAAGTCCCGAACGCGCCTTGATAGTAGGAAGCGTTAACCAAAGGCAAGGATGTCCTCCGTGAGGACCCCACACTCATCGCCCAAATCAACACACTTATTCCCCAAAACAGCACGGTTATCAAAAGTGACCAAGCTTTCTTTTTTAGATGAAAAGGGAATCATACATTCGTATAATCGCAGCCCCCTAATTAATAATCAGTTAACCTGCATATGAGAAAGTATCTCCTCCTTATTCCTGTTTTTATCATAAGTATGCTCTATTGCAAGGTATCCCGGGCCCAGGAAAAAGAGCCCGTTGTAGATAAGATCATAAATTTTCCTACTACGTTCTTTAATAAAGTTCAGAACAAATACGCTAACCTGGAAGACCGGTTGACCAAACAGACCGAAAAATACCTCCAGCGCCTGAAGAAAAAGGAGAAGAAGATGAAGCGTAAACTGGCAAAGGTAGATTCTGCCAAAGCTGAACAGACCTTTGGTGATGTGGATGCGCAATACGATAAAATGATCGCGTCCATACAACCTGACAGCCTGCCCGTAAAGCGGGGGGCTGGCGCATATATCCCCATGGTAGATTCTGTTAAGACCAGCCTGGCCTTCCTGGAGAAGAACAGTACGGTACTTTCGCAATCAAAGGACTTACAGGATAAGGTAAAAGGCTCACTTTCCCAGGTAAGCCAGTTGCAGGGGAAAATGCAGCAGTCGGAACAGGTGAAAGCCTTTATACAACAACGTAAATCACAGATAAAAGAATCCCTGGGCCGGGTTACCAACCTGCCCAAAGGGCTCACTAATGAATTTGCCGGTTTTCAGAAGGAGGCTTATTACTACAGCGCGCAGCTGAAGGAATATAGGGACATGCTGAACGATCCCGACAAAATGGTGCAGAAGGGGCTGTCGTTGTTGAATAAACTACCGGCATTTACCCAGTTCATGAAACAAAACAGTGAACTGGCCAGTCTGTTCCGCTTACCCGATAACTATGGAACCCCACAAAGCCTGGCCGGACTGCAAACCCGCTCCCAGGTACAGCAGCAGATCCAGAACCAGTTGGCCGGCGGCGGACCCAACGCCCAGCAATATTTGCAACAAAACCTGCAGGCGGCCCAATCACAGTTAAATACACTCAAGGATAAGTTGAACAAATTGGGCGGCGGTGGCGGCAGCGGTGATATGGATATGCCCGATTTCAAACCCAATACCCAGCGTACAAAATCTTTCTGGCAACGGCTGGAGTATGGTACCAACATTCAGACAGCAAAGAACAATTTCTTTCCTACTACTACCGACTTTGGGGTATCAGTAGGATATAAAATTTCTGATAAGAACACGATCGGTCTTGGTGCCAGTTATAAAATGGGGTGGGGACAGGATATAAAACATATTAAGATCACCAATCAGGGTATGGGACTCCGTTCATTCATTGATGTGAAACTAAAAGGCAGTTTTTATCTCAGTGGTGGACTGGAATACAATTACCAGCCTATTACTTCAGATAGCTTGAATACAAATACTGTTATGCACTGGAATGAGATCTCCTCCTGGTCAAAAAGCGGTCTCATCGGAATCAGCAAGATCATTTCTGTAAAAAGCAAATTCTTTAAAAAGACAAAACTCCAGTTACTTTTTGATTTCCTGAGCTTTCAACAGGTGCCGCGCACGCAGCCTATCAAGTTTAGGGTAGGGTATAATTTCTAAGGTCTGATAGCTAAGTCATTCTTATGTCTACCAATCTGCAGGGTTTTGCAGGTTGGTTTTTTTATGCCCTTCTCTTGTAATCTGCACGATTATCCTTGAATAATGCACGGCAAATGGCCTGTTTTACACGGTTACCAAATTGTTACCATTTTTTTGTGGTGTTATGTAAGACATATGATATATTCGCCACAACCTAATCAACTAACTGAGGCCTGCATATGAAAAAGCAAATGTTTCATTATGGGCAATCGCCCTGCTTATCCGGTATTCAAACCCTTTCAATATCCACTGTTATTTTCCTTTTTCTTATTCGTTTGTTGTTCCAATGAAGGCATGACCCTGATCACGGCTCTCATTAGCATTGCCGTGCAGTCGTGTATTGCCTGATGCATGTTCCGCCAACTGGCGGGTAATGCGGTTTTCTCCTGAAGACCGCGCAGCCGTGTATTGCCCAAGGCTTGCACCGGTTATCATTTTATACCTGCACTATACTAATATGAAAAATAGACAGTATTTATCAACCTTGTTCCTGTTATTTATTACCTGCATTACTTATTCGCAGAGCGACCTGACAAAAGTAATACCGCCATCGCCAACCGCTGCTTCGTTGGGTAAGTATGGCGATTTCCCGGTGTCAACCTATACGGGAACACCTAATATCAGTATTCCGGTCTATGAGATCAAAGACAAAGGTCTTTCGGTTCCCATCACACTGAATTACCATGCTTCCGGCATAAAGGTGGAAGAAGAAGCCTCCTGGGTGGGCCTTGGCTGGTCGTTGAGTGCTGGAGGTGTTATAACCCGCTCGGTAAGAGGAACGGATGACCTGGTGAGTGATGGCATCAGTACCGGGTTTCCGGTAACCCCGCTGCCTGCCAGCGTTAATGATAATAACGAATATGTACCACCGGTAGGTCATCCGGATTATACTTACTTCAAACAGGTTTGTGGCGGTACCAAAGATGCTGAACCCGATATCTATTATTTTAATTTCCTGGGCAGGTCAGGCAAGTTTGTATTTCAACAGAACCATCTCAGTGATGAGCCGTTTACCGTACAGCTTTCTTCCCAGGAAAAGATCAGGGTGTATTATGACGACAATCCGCAATACCCACACTGGGCCATCATCACTGCCGATGGCTATAAGTATATGTTTGGCACCACCGAAAAAAGCCGTACCTCCACCATTCCTTATTTGGGTAATCCGAATGCAACGTTTTTGGACCCAAGAACAATGGTGTCATCCTGGTACCTCGATGAGATCATTGGCCCCCGGGATGAGCACATCGTTTTTACCTACACCCCGCCTTCACAAAATGGCAGCAGGCAGATCATCTCGATGAGCGACAGCCGGCGGATCTTTTATGATTTTCAGGTAGCTGCGGGTTCACCTTCCTGTCACTCGCCTTCGGGTGTTTCTACCGGGCATAACTATACTGTAACGCAGAACATTGTTTATGATGTGTATTTGAAGCAGATAGATTTTCCAAATGGGAAAGTGGAATTTTTCACCAGCGACAGAACCGACATTGAACCTTATAGCGACAGACACACCCCCCTCACCTCGAGGCCACAGAAGCTCGACAGGGTCGTTATATCAAAAGTAGAAGATGGAGTATATACGCCGCTCAAACGGGTGGAGCTGGGCTATAATTATTTCGCTAACCCATATACCAGCGATCTGTATGCCAATACCCGCCTGAAGCTGGAAACGGTTACCGAGAAATCTGATAACATTAGTAAAAAGCCTTACCGGTTTGAATATAACTATGTGGGCGGCCCCATCGATGAACAAGTGCCGGCAAAGAATTCCTACGGACGTGACCATTGGGGTTATTATAATAAAAAACCCAATGACCGTATATATGATATTGGGTCGCAAACAAAGCGAACGGCAACCCTGATCCCCCAACAGTTTTATAAAAATAAGCAGGGCGAAAATATAAGCATTCCAGGTGCTGACAGAGAGCCTGATCCCAACTATATGATGGGCGGTATGCTGAAGAAGATCACGTTCCCAACGGGTGGTACAACCGACTTTATATATGAGCCCAACGACTATTACACTACAGAAAAAGTGACAATAAAACACCGGGAGTACGTACATGCATATGGCCCCGGTTTTATCGATCCGGATACGGATGTTCCGGCCATAAAAAGTTTTACCCTTGCCGCCCGCACAACGGTAAAAGTTTCGGGAAGTGTATATCAGTCGGCCGACACCTATTGCAATAACGATGAAACATATGCCGTGATCGCTGGTGGTATTCATGCAACCGGCTCAACACATTCTTACCAAAAAGTATTCTGGTGTAATATAGGTTGCGGCCCCTCCGGTTTTTTTGAATATTACCTGATCATGGAACCTGGCACCTATGAAGTTGAGGCCGACTTTATGAACTCCGACCAGGAGTCGTATGTGAGCCTCGAATATGACATAGCCACCACCGACCAGGCCAAAGGCAAGATGGGTGGTGGGGTGCGTATTGCCAAAATTATTTCCTACGACGGCGTTAATCATGCAAGCGATATAATAACGCGGTATACTTATGTGGATGATTATGGGTTTAGTTCCGGTAAATTAATGGCCCCGCTCAATTATGGGTATTTTACAACAGTATATAAATCTTTCAGCGAATCAACAACCGGTGGCAATTGTCCGGTTGCCTATTGGATAACGTTGCTGGACCTGTCGGCAGAATCAAACATTCCGCTTGGTACTTCCGCTATGGGCAATCCCGTTGGTTATAGCACCGTAACGGAATGGAAAGGGGAGAACGGAGAAAATGGAAAAACCGTTTATACGTATTCGAATAACGCAGACGGGGTGGTCATGGTGAAAATGCCCACCATCCCGAACCCCCGGAATGGGTTCCTGCTAGGCTCCCGGGTATACAAAAGAAAAGCCGATAATACCGGTTTTCAGCTGGTCACTGAAACTATTCGCGAACCGAAAACGGAATATGACCAGGAAAGATCAGTGAAAGGATTGAAATGTTATGCCTGTGAATCTGCTTTCGGCGAAAGCCTTGGAGAGCTATCTTATCCATACATCCGTTATTACGACATTTATTCAGAATGGGTACATGTTAATTCAGAAACCGTCAGAAACTATGATGCAGCAGATGAAAGCAAATATCAGGAAACGGTTACCCAATTCACCTATGGCAATCCGGCGCATTTACAGTTAACCAAACAGGAACAAACAAAAAGCGACGGATCTACTTTGATCACAGAGTATACTTATCCTGCTGATTACACGCAGATAAATACCGGCATCATCGCCGGCATGCGCGATGATGACCATTATATGCACAGTTCGGTTATAGAAAAAGTAGTTAAGCTGCAACGCGGCGCCGATACAAAAGTGATCGGGGCCAGCTTTGTCAAATATGGAACACCTTCCGGGGATACCGATCCCCGGGGGGCGAGCGTAGTGCCAGTTGAAGAATATGAACTCGAGATCAATTCGCCCAAATCAAACTTCACGTCTTCGCTGTCAACCGGTACCCCCGCCGATAATGCCTATAAACTTAAACAGCGCTTCCTGTACAATGGCTATAATATCAGTGAGGTCCAGAAAAAGGATGATGTGAAAAGGGCCTACCTGTGGTCATACAACGCTTCCTTCCCTGTGGCAGAAGTGGTGAATGCAGCGGTAGCGAATGTGTTCTACAATTCTTTTGAACATGACGACCCGTCTGATTATAATATCGACCCCGGTTCCACCATACATTCCAATGTGACCGCCATTACTGGTATAAGTACATTTTCAGGCGGTATGTCAAAAGAACTGCCAGCCGGTAATTACCGCGTTACCTGTTGGTGTCAGCCATCGGGTAACGTTACGGTGAATGGAGCGTCCGGCACTGTGCTGCAGTCAGATGGCAAGAATGGCTGGAAGCTGTACCAATGGGACCTCACGAACGTAAGCACCGTAGCCATTAATGGCACCGAAATCGATGAAGTACGGATCTATCCGCCCAATGCGCAAATGGTTAGCTATACATACGATCCGTTGGTGGGCATCACCAGTCAGTGTGACGCATCGAATAAAGTAACCTACTATTTGTATGATGATCTGTTCAGGTTAACGGCCATAAAAGATATGAAAGGGAATATCATCAAAACCTTTAAGTATAACTACAAACAGTAAGGAAAACTTCAATCACTACGCTGAATAAATAAATTATTATGCAGAAGCTCTTATCCGGTTTTGCAAAACAATATCTGCCAACGATCACGCTCTTCATATTTCTATTACTGGCTGCTGTGTCAGCAAACGCCCAATGTGAATATTTAACGGATGATCTGTATGTTCATGGTCAGGGTACTTACAACCAGTGCGGGCCAGCCTGGGTAACCGCAAGGGCGGAGCTGGGTTTTGGCTTTGTGACTTCCGGCGAATTTATCTGGTGGGAAAGCGAAGACGCCACGGAGCCGATAAAATCTGATGCATTTAACGGTGTGGACGGCTATAGCGAGTATACTTTCTATGCCAGCCAGGGCAGCAAGGTTTGGGTAAGTTTATATAGTGATGGCTGCGAATCTGAGCGAATGTCCTATTCGCCCAGTTTCCAAACGCCTGTTTCGCATTATATCAATTTTGCCCGGGAATGCGGTACTGGTATAGCGCAGATCCAGATGACGTCTCCAACGCCGGGCGTTGCCTTTCAGCTGTATCATTATAACGGACAGGGATATGACCAGATTGGACAAAATACCACCGGCTATTTTGAGATCCAGGCTTTTAACCCTTCACAACAGTATAGCTATTTTTCAAAGGTGACCAAAACTGGCGCTTGTTTACAGGCTGGTTATCACCAGATCGATTTTGATATTCAGTCCCTCACGCCGCCAACGGTAACGGGGAACCTGACGCCCTGCGAAGGGGTGGAAACCGCGCTGATAGCCGAAGGTAACGGCAGTTACTATCGCTGGTATGATGCAGAGACCGGCGCACAGCTGTTCGAAGGGATCGGGTTCGAATTACCTGTGAACGCACCTGGGGTATATAATTATTTGATCCGGGGGTTTAGTCCGGACGGCTGCGTGACCAACTCCCGGCAGCTGGATGTGTTCGTCATACCAACCCCAAGAGAAGAAACAATTACGGCAAGCGCCGCTACTATTTATATTGATCAGTCTGTTACTATTTCTACATCTGGTGGCATTGGTTCACCCCATTACTGGTGCAGTAACGATGCGGGCGCCAACTGGAACATCTTCCAGAATGCTTTTGCGAACAAGGCTTCATTTTCGCATACCCCACCAGCAGTTGGTACTTACCGCTATCATTATCGCAATGCAACGGATTGCGGTTTTTGCTGGGACATGCCGGCAGGTTGTACAGACTTTAAATATGTTGATGTAACAGTGATTCCCTGGCCGGCCATTGTACTGGGCGCTGTAACACCACCCACTCAAATAGTTTATTATAATGGTACTGCCACTCCGCTTAGTGTAAGCAGTATCAGTGGGGGCGATGGCAGCTATAGCTATCAGTGGCAGCAGTCGGCCGATGGGGTTACTTTCCATGATATTAACGGCGCTACCGGCAGCACCTACACGCCTACCGGTATAAAAACCAAAACCTGGTACCGGGTTATAGTAACCAGTCACCGGGTGCCGGCGACCAGTAATATTGTATGGGTAGATGCCTGGCGGCAATTAAAACCGGGTGTGTTAACCCCGTCGGCCATCACTCTCCCCGCCGGAGCCATTCCTGGAAAATTGTCGGCCGGCAAAGCCAGCGGCGGTGGCTGTAATGGCAGTTATACGTACGAGTGGCAGCAGTCCACCGATGGCATCACCTTCACGGCTATAGCCGGCGCCAACGATCTTACTTATCAGCCGCCAGCACTGTCTGTCAATACCTGGTATCGCCGGAAAGTCAGCTGTGGCGCTGAAGATGCTTATACTAATGCATGCGTAATAACAATAGGTACCCTGGATGTAGACAACCTTAATTACATCCGTACCAGGGCGTTCACCCATGCAGGCATTTTAACAGAACAGGATGCGGTACTGCCTTCACAGGTGGCTGAGGTAAAACAATCCACTGCCTATCTCGATGGATTGGGCAGAGTGATGCAGGCTGTTGATATGCAGGCAGGAAAGAATAACAAAGATGTTGTGACCCCGGTATTGTATGATAACTATGGCCGGCAGCCGCAATCCTGGTTGCCCTATGTATCGGGCGCCACCAATGGTAAGTTTAAGTTGAATGCCCTGAGTGAATTAAACACCTTCCATGCCATACAAAATCCCGATGATGCCTATTATTATCAGCAATCCGATTATGAGGCTTCTCCGTTAAACCGGATAGAAAAAACAATGGCCGCAGGTGACAACTGGGTAGGGGCCGGGCGCGGTATTGAAAATGGGTATCATTTAAATACCGTCGTGGACGATGTGAAGATCTGGCATGTGAACGACGTGGTAAATGATTGGGGTAATTATATAATGGATGGAGCTTATCCAGAAGGCCAACTGAGTAAAACGATCACCACCGATGAAGACGGCAAACAGGTTATAGAATTTAAGGATACGCAGGGACAGTTGTTGTTGAAAAAGGTGCAGCTTACCGCTGCGCCCGATGATGGAGGCGGTTCCGGTTACGCTGGCTGGTTATGCACCTATTATGTGTATGATGACCTGAACCAGTTACGCGCAGTGGTTCAACCCAAAGGAGTACAAACCTTGCATACCCTGGGCTGGCCTTCTTCCGCCAATGGCGGCTGGGGTGAAGTGGCCAATGAATTGAGTTTCCGCTATGAATATGATGTCAGAAAACGCCTGACCCGGAGAAAACTGCCGGGCGCCGGTGAAATGACCATGGTGTATGATGTGCGTGATCGCCTGGTATTTACTCAGGATGCCCGCATGAAACCAGATAACCAATGGGTAACCACTTTATACGATCCGCAGAACAGACCGGTGATAAGCGGGATCACTACCTGGATTGGCACCACTGCCAGCTTGCAATTACAGGTTGATCAGTTAACCGGCGTTGATGCAGAAACCAGTTATCAGGGAATGTTGGTATCGCGTAATCCTATTCCCGGGACCGGTAGTTTTACGCTGCTTACCAAAACAGGTTATGATGACTATAACAATATTCCGGCCGCAAGCGGGCTCAGCGGTTCTATCGATAATACCTATGCCGGCAGCCCGGATATAAACACCGCTTACACCAGCTTCCCTTATCCCGACCCGGTTACTCAAAGCAGGCAAACTCAGGGACTACCAACCTGGATGCAGGTAAAAGTGTTAGGCACCACCAGCGAATACCTGTATTCAGTAATGCTGTATGACGATAAAGGAAGAACAATACAGGTTAAAAGCAAAAACAAAACCGGCGGCACAGATATAACCACCACGCAGTATACCTTCACGGGCCAGCCGCTGGTGCAGATCCAGAAGCAGGAGAAGACAGGTAGTAGCAATCCACAGACCCATGTAATAGTTACAAAAAATACCCTCAACGACCTGGGTCAGATCACCAGTGTTTCCAAAAAGATCAGCAGCGTGATAAATGGGGTAGCGGTAAACAAACCTGAAACCATTATTGCTTCGAATGAATACGACGCCCTTGGCAATCTGCTGATAAAAAGCATCGGCCAGAAAAAGGACGTGAACAACAACTATACCGGTGTGCCGTTGCAGGATCTGAAATATTCCTATAGCATTAGGAACTGGGTGCAGGGCATGAACCGCGATTACCTGACCATTGAAGGACAAACCACCGACGGCGTTCTGTTTGGTTATGAACTGGGATACGACCGCACTGCCAATAAAGCAGGGGAGGCATTTGCACAGGGCACGTTCAATGGCAATATAACCGGTATGTTATGGAAAAGCGATGGCGACGACATCAGACGGAAATATGATTATACCTACGATGCCGCCGACCGGTTGATGCGGGCTGAGTTCAAACAACAAAATACCAACGATCATTTATGGAATAATTCGCAGGTGAACTACAACGTGGTCATGGGCGATGGTACGCCTGACCCCACCAAAGCATATGATGCCAATGGGAATATTTTGCGTATGCAGCAATACGGACTGAAAGTGACCGGCCCTGCGCAGATAGATGACCTTCGGTACCATTATTATAAAAGCGAGTTGAGTAACCAGTTAATGACCGTAAGCGATGGATTGGGCGGCGGCCTCGGCGATTTTGAAGATAACAATTCCACCGGTAATGATTATGGGTACGATGCCAATGGCAACATGGTCATCGATCTCAACAAGCAAATTAAAGGAGTAGCCAATCCTGATCAAAATATGGCAGCGACTGATGGGGCTATTACCTATAACCACCTGAACCTGCCTGCGGAGATCAAAATAAAAGACAAGAATGATCTGACAAAAGAGAAAGGGACGATCAACTATGTTTACGATGCGCTGGGCGCCAAACTACAGAAGATCGTGCTGGAGAAAAGTGTTACGGTAACTTATAATGGCCAGCCGTACATTGGCGATGTCACTACTACCACCACGTATTTGGGCGGTGCGGTATACGAAAGCAAGGCGTATGAAAAAACAGAACTTACCAGTCTGGGCTATACCGACAAGCTTCAGTTCATTAGCCACGAAGAAGGCCGAACACGTTTTATGCCGGCTTTAAATAATAAGTCTGCTCATTACGATCATGATTATTTTATTAAGGACCACCTCGGCAATGTGCGCATGGTGATCACCGACGAGTTACAACAGGATATCTACCCCGCGGTTACACTCGAAGGAAGCCTTGGGAACCCGGCAGATGCGGTGTATAAAGAAAAGGAGTATTATAATATCGACATTAATAAAATTGCGTTACGAGGCGATGCCACTGGTATTACGGATTATATCAACAAGAACGGCGGTGACCTGGCAGATGATCCACCGGTGAATAATAATCCTAATAGTAATGTAACCGGGTTGAGCCAGCAATTGTATAAGCTGAAAGCTACTGCTGCAGGCGGCGAAACCGGGTTGGGCATCACGCTGAAGGTAATGAGCGGCGACCGCATTGATATCTTTGGCAAGTCGTACTATTTTGAAAACAATGCCGGTAGCGATAATTATCCCATACCAGTAATGGACCTGTTGACGGGCTTGCTGGCGGCGCCCACCGGGGCTACGGCCGGCAAAGCGGTTACTGCCACCAGTTTAAACAACATTGGCGACATTCACAATAAAGTCAGTGATTTCCTGACTGACCCCTTGCGTGGCAATGGAACAATACCCAGGGCTTATATAAATTGGGTGCTGCTGGATGAAAATTTCAAGTATCTTGACGGTAATTTTGACCGGGTAAGGGATGCCAATGTGGTCAGTGATCACCAGTTGATGGGTATTCCGGTAAAACGCAATGGGTATTTGTATGTGTTTGTAAGTAATGAAAGCCCGGTAGAAGTGTTCTTTGATAACCTGCAGGTGGTACATACAAAAGGACCTGTTCTGGAGGAAACGCATTATTATCCGTTTGGGTTAACGATGGCAGGGATAAGTTCGAAGGCGCTTAACTTTGGAGCCCCTGAAAATAAATACAGGTATAATGGAATAGAGCAAACTACAGAGTTAGACCTTGATCAGTATGATGCGTTCTATAGAAATCTTGATCCACAATTAGGCAGATGGTGGCAGATTGATCCGAAAATTGAGCGTATGGAAATGTGGTCTCCATACGTTTCTAACTATGATAATCCCATCAGGTTTAATGATCCTAAAGGAGATTGTCCAGCGTGCGTTTTTGTGCTTGAAGAATTGGTTGAGACCGGAGTTGTCATATATCGTACTTATCGGACACTCGAAACAATTGAGGCGGTGGCTGGCGCTAGCGCTGGTTCTGTATTAACCCCGGTAGAACCGGTAGAAATGGTAATTACAACCGATGCTTTAGGCCAGACGACTACAGTGAAACAGAAGGACTATATATCCTTTTTGGTTGGACGAGAGAAGATACAGGGAATGCTTTTGGCGAAAAAGAAAAGTGACGAAGCTGAACAGGCAACGGGAGGAACCTACGTTCTAAAAGATGAAGATGGTAAAGTGCAGCGTAGTGGCAGAACAAAAGATCTGAAAAGGAGAGAAAAAGAACACGCAAGAGCAGAAGAAACAAAAGACCTGGAATACGAAGTGGATGTTAGGACAAATGATTATAAAGTTCAGCGAGGAAGGGAACAGCAATTACATGATAAGCATAAACCAGCTTTGAATAAGATCAAGCCAATTAGAGACAATCATAAAAGCAGGGATGAGTATATTCAGGCTGCTGTAGATTTTATAAAAAATTTGCAAAAAGGTCAAAAGAAGTAATAATAATATACATGCAAAAAAAAGGTAAATATAGTGTAGGGCAGGTATTTGCGATCCCGATTGGATCGTGTTATGCAATAGGGGTTATAGCCCGGGAACAAAAAGAGGTGTTGTTAGGGTATTTTCTCAAGCAAACATTCAGGGAACTTCCGGCTTTGGACGACATAAAGTTAAATGCTGCGGAATATATTATGATTAAACGATTTGGTTCCAGAGGGCTGGATAAAGGAACATGGATCAGTTTAGGTATCATGTCAAACTTTAATGGTGCAAGCTGGAATGTGCCGGTTTTCAAGCGAAAGGATTTGATAAGTGGTGAATATTCTAAGGTTTATTATGATGATAATTTAAATGAAATAAAGACTGAACTTATGGCACAGGGTGATAATCCCGATGAATATCCCGATGATGGGCTTGCCGGATACGGTTTTGTTGAAAAGCGATTAGCCAAACTTCTAAAATGCTAAAGCAATACCAGGCCCCGATGCGGGGCGCCTTAATAAGATTGCCGCCTTCGGGCGGCTTTTCTTTTCCAACCAGTCAATATCGGTAAACGATCGGTTAGCCTGAAGCCGGTTCACGCAATGCCATTGCGTTAATTTTAATATAAGCACCAAAATTAACGCAATGCGTAATCGCCTCCTTTGGTTACTATTCCTTATCACTAGCCGGTATACTGGCTGGGCGCAATCCTTGCCGCCCTACCAGCCCTCCCGTACCGAAATACTCGCTGCCTACAAATCCGCTACCCGGCTCGATTCATTGGCAAAAAATGCCGTGCTCAAAGGAAATGTCAGGGCGCACTGGCAACCCGATAACAAAGGGTTCTGGTACCGAAATATACTCGCTGACAGTTCCAGGGAATACTGGTATGTAGAAGCCCGTACCGGTACCAAAACAAAACTCACAGACAGTACATCCTATATAACTACTACCGATAATGGGATTGTCAATGGTGGCATAAAAAGCCGCTGGGTCCGCCAACGCCCTTCCGATAGTTGTTCGCCCGATAAACAATGGACCGCTTATATCCAGGCGGGAAATATCTTCCTGCGACCATCAGTGGGCGGGGCCGCTGTGCAGTGTTCTTTCAATGGCGATACTACTAACCCTTACGGACAAATCCAATGGTCACCCGATAGCAAACACCTTGTTGTTTTTCATATTTACCCCGTGGCCGAGAAGCCGGTATATTATGTATTGTCTTCCGTAGATACCACGTCGCGGGGTGTTTTACAGTCACATGAGTATGCTCAACCCGGTGACCCGTTCACCGGGTATGAGCTGTTCACCATTAACGTAGCTGATAAAAAGCTGGTGAAAGCCGATACTGAATTATACAACTTTCTGGACTATCCCTGGATCCACTGGCGCACCGGCGATAACAGCTATTTTACCTTTGAAAAAGCCGACCGCGGTCATCAACGATATCGTATTATTCAGGTGAATGCAACTACCGGCGCCACACGCAACCTCATCGAGCAGCAAACGAGCACCTTTATTTTCGAAAGCCGCATTTTCTCCTGGTATACCGCCGTCAACAATGAAATTATCTGGAGCAGTGAAATATATGGCTATAATCATTTGTATTTGTTAGATGCCGAAAAGGGCGGCGTCAAAAACGCCATCACAAAAGGTGATTGGGTGGTGCGAAAAGTTGACAGTGTGGATGAAGTAAAACGGGTGATCTGGTTCCAGGCCAGTGGGTTGAACGCAGGGGAAGATCCCTACAACCTCCATTACTACCGCATTGGGTTCGATGGTAAAAACCTGGTTTCGCTCACACCCGCCAATGGCAGTCACCAGTGTAGTTTCTCACCCGACCGTCAATATTTTATAGATAATTACTCCCGTCCCGATTTGCCTGCGGTGACCGAACTGCGCCGTACAGCAGACGGGAAATTGATCTCCGTCATAGAACGGGCTGATATAACCGCTTTCCAAAACCTGGGTATTCGTCTGCCCGAAGTATTTGTGGCCAAAGGCCGCGATGGCTTTACCGATATTTGGGGCATTGTGTGCCGGCCGCCGGGGTTTGACAGCACCCAGAAGTATCCCGTTATAGAAAATATTTATGCTGGTCCACAGGATGCGTTTGTGCCAAAGCGTTTTATGAACTATGGCGAAATGCAATCTATGGCAGCGCTGGGTTTTATAGTAGTACAATGCGATGGCATGGGCACGGCCAATCGCTCCAAGGCCTTTCATGATGTATGCTGGAAAAACCTCGCCGATGCCGGTCTGCCCGATCGCATCTTATGGATAAAAGCGCTGGCTAAGAAATATCCCTATATAGATACAACACGCGTAGGGTTGTACGGCACGTCTGCGGGCGGACAAAACTCTGCCGGCGCCTTGTTGTTCCATCCTGAGTTTTATAAAGCGGCGGTGTCGGCTTGTGGTTGTCACGATAACCGCATCGACAAACAATGGTGGAATGAACAATGGATGGGATATCCTGTAGGGCCGCATTATGCAGCGCAAAGCAATATTACCAATGCCGCTAAACTGCAGGGCTCGTTGCTGCTTATTGTAGGCGAAGCCGATAACAATGTCCCCCCGGAATCAACCTACCGATTTGCCAGTGCTTTGATAAAAGCCGGTAAGGTCTTCGACTTACTGGTGGTCCCGGGTATGGGGCATAGTGATGGCGGCTCATATGGACGGTTAAAGAAACGTGATTTTTTTGTCAGGAAGTTCTTTGGCGTAGACCCTCCGGACCGGAATAAAGGGGAGTGAGAAGCAACTAAGATAAGATGAACCTCCTATTCTACGTTGGGCATCCCGCTGAAGGCGTGGCGCCAGTTAAAGTAATAGTTTTTTAGTTATTTAGTTTGTTAGTTATTGGTTCTTAAATCCCCTGTCTTTTAACTAAAGAACTAACAAACTTACAAACTGCAATTTTATGAACAGATACACCATATTTATACTATTACTACCTATAACTACCATTGCCCAGGTAAAAGATTACCCCATACAACCTGTGTCTTTCACTCACGTAAAAGTGACAGACAACTTCTGGCAACCCAAGCTAAACATAAACGCCACCGTCACCATTCCCTATATTCTAAAAATGTGTCGGGAACATGGGCGTATCGATAATTTTCTGGCGGCCGCCGGTAAGCGTGAGAATAAGGTTTGTTCGGAATATACATTCGATGATACCGATGTTTATAAATGGATTGAAGGTGCTTCCTATGCCTTACAGGTGGCGCCCAATCCAACATTGGCGAAATACCTTGATTCGTTGATAGCTATCATTGGCCAGGCGCAGGAGCCCGATGGGTATTTGTTTACGTTTCGTACTATAAACGCAGCGAAACCCCATGAGTGGATCGGTACCCAACGCTGGGTAATGGATTCGGTGCTGAGTCATGAGTTATACAATGCCGGTCATCTGTACGAAGCCGCCTATGCGCATTACAATGCCACGGGTAAAAAGAACCTGCTGAATATCGCAATAGAAAATGCCGACTTGTTGTGTAAAGACTTTGGTTGGGGCAAACGGGAGATCTATCCCGGGCACCAGATCGTAGAGATCGGCCTGGCGAAACTGTATCGCATTACAGGCAATAAGAAATACCTCGATCTTGCTAAATTCTTTTTGGATGTACGCGGTCCACAGGGCGATGTATACAACCAGGCCAATAAAAAAGTGGTGGACCAAACCGAAGCAGTTGGCCATGCCGTGCGGGCGGCGTATATGTATAGTGGTATGGCCGATATCGCGGCGCTTACGGGTGATACCGCTTATCTAAGGGCCATCGATGCCATCTGGACGGATGTGGTGACGAGAAAGCTGTACATCACGGGCGGTATTGGCGCTACCAATAATGGTGAGGCGTTTGGCGATGGGTTTTACCTGCCCAATATGAGCGCCTATGCCGAGACCTGCGCTGCCATTGCCAACGTGTATTGGAATTACCGGATGTTCCTGCTGCATGGCGATGCCAAATATATGGATGTGCTGGAACGCACGCTGTACAACGGATTGCTGTCGGGCATGTCGCTAAACGGCACGAAATTCTTTTATCCTAATCCGCTTGCCTCGGTTGGGCAGCACGACCGCAGCGGCTGGTTTTCCTGCGCCTGTTGTATCAGTAATATGACGCGCTTTTTACCCTCGGTACCTGGTTATGTATATGCACAAAATAGGAATGACCTGTATGTGAACCTGTTTATGAGCAATCACAGTACCATCAAATTGCCCGCGGGCAATGTGCAACTCACGCAGACAACCAATTATCCCTGGGGTGGACGTATTGCAATAAGTATTGGAGTTGACAAGCCAACCAGGTTTGCCCTGTATGTACGAATTCCCGGTTGGGCATCGGCGAAGGAGCGGCAGGGCAATCTTTATTATTCCAGGGAAGACAACCAACCGTTCCGCCTCCTGTTAGCTGGGCATCCGGTAAAGAGTGTCCCGGTTAAAAATGGCTATGCAATTATCAACCGGGTCTGGAAAAGCGGCGATAGTATGGTGTTGGAGCTGCCCATGCAGCCCCGGCATATTTTTGCCGATAAACGAGTAGCGGCCGATACGGGGCGGTTTGCCGTACAGTATGGGCCGATGGTGTATTGTCTGGAAGGGTGGGACAATAAAGACAGCCTGGTGCAGAATATTGTGGTAGATAAGAACGCGCCTATGCAGGTAAGTTATGCCGGCAACCTGTTAAACGGCGTAAATACCATTACCATGACCGGCAGCGGTGCCAAACGCCAGTTGAACACCAGCGAGCTGATCACCACCCGGCAAACAGTAACCGCAATACCCTATTATGCCTGGGATAACCGCGGGGCAGGGGAGATGACGGTGTGGATCCCTTATACCGCATCTGCTGCACGGCCGCAACCAGCGCCTACGGTTGCCTATACCAGTAAGGTAACGGCCAGTATACAATCAAGAAGCCTTATGGCGGTGCATGATCAGTTTGAACCGGTTGATTCAAAAGACAACACCGTACCTTATTTTCACTGGTGGCCAAAGAAGAATACTACTGAATGGGTGCAGTATGATTTTAATGGAGAACGTACTGTGTCGTCCTGTAAAGTGTATTGGTTTGATGATGGGCCCTGGGGCGGTTGCCGCATTCCCGCCAGCTGGACGATCTATTATTTAAAGGCGGGCGAATGGGTAAAGGTTCAACATACTACTCCATATGAATTGACTAAGGATAAATACAATACGGTTACATTTGAACCGGTTACTACCAGCGCGCTAAAGCTGGAGGTACAATTGCCTAAAGAGTATGCTACTGGTATTCATGAATGGATTGTTGAATAAAAACCTGGAAAGAGAGACCTGTAAGGTGCGCCATTTGAGCTTGCACTTGTAGTGGGTTCATGCGCTCCTGACAGGTCGTTGTTAAAGTAGGCGAGGAGGTATGTGTTATTTGGCGCAAGCGTCCGCTTGTGCCAACTACAGAATATAATTAATTATTATCTCACTTACACGCTTATTCCCCAAATCAACACGGCTATTGCCAAATATTACACACTTATCAAAATAGCGCATAGCCGTGTTCGATTGATGTGCTACTTGTTTATATTTGGTTCCGTAAAACCAATCTAACTAATTGGAAAGTCACATGAGAAAATCCATTGCCTGATGGGCAATAGATTTGTATACTGCTGTGCAATGTTGTCCCTTTTCTGCATGTACTACACTTCGTTAGATGTCATTTACATTTCCCGCTTCATTTTTGGTATTTATATGCCCGCTCGATGTATGACGGGTGGTGTTTTGCCAACTGGGTAAGGTGTTTTCTCTATTTACTAAATGGTACAGGTATGCTTACCGGCGACTGCTGTTGCCGGACAGTAGCTCATTGTCATGTCTGAAAGAATATACTTATGATAAAAGGACCTCTTTTTATTGCCTTCTTGCTGTTCCTGGCATTTGCAGTAAATGCCCAGCCTGATCACCAACGGGGGTTGGAGAATAAAGTAGATATTGTACCGCCGTCTCCGAATGCTGCCTCACTGGGAGCGTATGGTGGGATGTCGCCAAACCTGGTAACCGGGGCGGCTGCGGTGTCTATTCCGGTCTACAGCCTGAAAGTGGCCGATCATGAAATTATGCGGCTGCAATAGCCTGGACAAAAAATTATGCTGCATTTTCTATAAAAAATAACATGGAGCTTTCTTCAGTGATCTATGAATTTACAGAAAATGGGCAAACCTATTACTCCTATACAACGCCCCATTATTTTCCTAATAAGGAAGATGCAGACCTGATAGGGGAAGAAAAGAAATGCCTAAAGGGGCGGTGGCAAAAGGGTTTATCCATTCACATGGGGCCTGGCAACAGGAATCGGATAATGATTTTTCACCTTCTGTTGGGATGACTGGCGATCTGGATGCGGATATTATGAAACATAATCCTGATCTGGATTTTTATCTCGCAGCTCCTAATGGCGATTTACGGGTAAACCGGAATTCGAGTCCTTCAAACAATGAGGGCAGTGTATTGTTGGGTATTGGCTTTCCAAGGGATGAGGTGAAATATAAGCCATACCCAAAGGGGCATAAAGTTAAAATAATTTGGGGTGAGTTTGAGGGGCCGCATGAATCACTAAAAGATCTTGATCCTGTTAAGGATGATACACCGCCGAAAACCGGCCCACCTGCAGGGCAGGGGCTAAAGCGTAGCGGCTTTTTGAATGGACCAAAATACTTGGGATATTATGGGGATACTCCGCCCGATTGGATACATAGGAGCTATTTTAAGGACCCTAGAATGTAAGGGTAAAATTAAATACTTAGTATGTTTAAATCGATGTCAGTGTTCGGGTTTCTTTTCATTGTTATTTGGGGATCGCTGTTAGCCTGCAACAATCAAAACAGGGATAGCGGAGTAAAAAAAGATAATCCAACAGCAGATACGGTGGTAAAGGATATTCCTTTGGATGAAAAAGGCCTGTCACCGTCGTGGTACCGCAATAAGCCCGACGTGGAAAAGAAGATGGGGCTTGCTACCCTGGAGAATGGATTTGATTCTTTACAGATCCGTCTCTGGTATGGGTATGCGTTCCATGATACGTCACAGTTGGTGATTTTAACAAATACAAAAGGCATTTGGCAGGGTGATTTTTATAACTTTCAATATCATCTGAACAAAAAAGGGGATTCTATTGAAAGTATTAGTAAGCAGGTTGTGACCGCAGCGCCCAGGTCGGGTTGGCCGGCATTTATAAATAAGCTGTTTGCTTTACATATTCAAACCCTGCCCGATTACCATAAGATTCCTGAATATTACCAGGGGATGGATGGAGATATTTTAATAGTAGAGATAGCCAGTAAAAAACAGTACCGGACTTATTCCTATCAGGCACCATCAGTGCATAAGGACCAGTTTAAAGAAGCCCGGAATATTGAAGATATCCTGGATTTAGTTGAAAATGAATTTGGTTTTTACCAGGTGAGAAAATTTTAGTAGCACTATATTTATTTTTTTAAAGACTGAAAAGTATACTATATTATGATTGGGATGTATTCATTTATGTTTATTACGCTAGGCGGTGTAATTGTTCGGGATTACCTGTCTAAAAGTAAAACTAACAACTGACTGGCGCAAACAAAGGAACTGCACTATGATTCAAAATAAAACTTTAATGGTCCTTTTTACACTGGTTGTTTTACTCAGTTGCAAAAGTCAGATAAAAGGAAATGTTGAATTAAAATGTATTTATATGGGTTATGCTTGTGGTGATTGTGGGGCCAAATACAAAATTCAAGAGATCAAAAAACACGAGTATGCTTTGCCCGAAGATATAAAAGGCGCTGATCTGGAAGCGGTTTTTACATTTCCCAGTCAGGAAAAGATTATTGACAAAATGGTTAAAAACTGCGCTATTTGTTACGATTATTATTTTTGGGGAAATCTAAGTAAGCATTCCGGAAAGGATTTTTATACAGTGAATATTGATAGTTTTACAGTGACATTAAGAGATAGTTGTTGCGACAAATAGCTTTGCAATGGCGCACGCGTCTTCCTGCAATGGCGCTCCGAGATAAGATCAGGGCGCAAACATTTGCCTGGTACCAGCCTTCAGGAATGGATAATACAACTGATCCCGGGTTGCCCGGCATCATCAATAACTTATTAGGTCAATTAGTGCCAGGGATTGCCGGGGCGGCAAAAGGCGCATTAGGCAGTCAGGTTACCAACAGTATTGTGCAGCCGGGAATGGAGAGTTTTTTAAATGGCCAGAACCCGGGAAGCGGGGCGCCTAAAGCTTATTTGAACTGGGTGTTGCTGGATGAGGAGCAGTTTAAAATGGTCAATAGCAACAGCGGGTTTGTGCCCGTACCGGCTATAACTGGTACTCAGGAGAAAACCCTTTTGCAGGCTAACTCAGGCAACGAGATAGAAATTACCAAAAATGGATATATTTATGTGTTTGTGAGCAATGAGAGCCGCGGGAATGTATATTTTGATGACCTCCGGGTTGAGCATCTCCGTGGGCCATTGATGGAAGAAACGCATTATTATCCGTTTGGGCTGCCGATGGCGGGCATAAGCAGCAAAGCGAGCGGTTCACTGGATAATAAATTTGAGTATAATGGTAAGGAAAAGCAGGAGAAGGAGTTTGCCGATGGGAGTGGGCTGGAGTGGTATGATTTTGGAGCGCGCATGTATGATGCACAAACAGGCAGGTGGCCCGTTACTGACCCTATGGCCGATAAAATGCGCCGGTGGTCTCCGTATGCGTACGCATTTGATAATCCATTAACATTTATTGATCCGGATGGAATGACGCCAGGAGATCCCGACCCGAATAAATTTTACTATAAAAGCGCAAGAGCAGCTGCGATGGGATGGGGAAGAATGTATAATGAGCAATCGATAAAAGAAAATAAAGAATACTTTTCAACTATCTACAAGGTGCAAATAAATGGGAAAAAATATTATACCTGGACAACCCCTGTAGTAGGTAAAGAGAAAAATGTAAGTCCGGATCAGGTGCGTAAGAGTGTAGAAAGCGTGCCTGAGGATCAACGCGTCGCAATGATCCATTCACATGGAGCTGAAAACCTGGATTATAATACTGAAATGTTTTCTGCTGATGACAGGGCCCTTACAGATAGATATTACTTAATGCCGATTTACTTAGTCAGTCCGGGTGGAAAACTGTCCTGGTATCCAGGTATGGACGAGCATAATAAGGTGCGTGATGCTTTGAAAATTTGCGATTGCCTTCCTTATCAGTCCGACGCACATTTCAAGCGTACTGAAAATAAGATCTATTGGGAAAATTTGCCGCCAGGCACCACGACGGAAGATTTAGAACCGGTCCTCTTTTTGCATCCGCCAACGGATACTCAAAAAAAACCTGCATCCCAAAATGCAAGTCTGGCGCCGATAGAAAGGGAAAGGCGGGCTGCTATGCAGGATAAGGATTTTAGTCAGGGCGTAATTTATGATTTTAATCCAAAAGGCCGCAGTCGATCACTTTACAATACCCTCCGTTAATATTATGAAAAGAAAGAATTTTGTAATACTTGTTGCTGTTTTGATGTTGGCTTCCTGTAAGGGCCAGGTCAACAATAATAAGATCAGACAACCGGTTTTAATGGATATCCGCACTGATACCACCAATTTCTGGAGCAACTTTCATAATGTACGTCAATTAAGCAAACAACTCAATCTAAACCCTGTTGAAGTGGGATTTGACTCTTTACAGATAAGGGTATGGTTTGATCATTCAATGGCTTTGAGAAAGCACTTAGTGATCATTGAAAAACAAAATCACGACTGGAGCGGCCGGCTCTATGAAATGAATGTTGGCTATGTTGATACGCTCAATTACAATATTATTCAGCACTATGAGAAGAAAAATGTTAAACCTGCCTCTGGCTGGCCGCCCTTTATAAACGACCTGAGCCAATTAAAGATCCGGGAACTGTCGGATAGCAGTAGGGGTGGAGCTGATGGAATAACTTACTGTGTGGAGATCTTAACTCCTGGTAAATATACCTATTATGATTTTTATGAGCCCGAAAACAACAAAGACAAGGACTGGCAGGCAGCGAATATGGTGAAAATAATTGCGTTGCTGGAACGTGAGTTTAAATTTACAGGTTTAAAAGGCCGGTGAGTATAATGAGAGAGAGGAATATTTCAAATATAGGTGTGCCTTTAGTTTATTAGGCCGTTAAATCTGCCCATGAAGAGGAAACTATTTTATGTATTGCCTGTCTTATTCTTTTTTGCTTGTAAGGACCAGGCCAACAAGGAGAAACTATATAATGTCCGGTGCGATGTGAGGTTATTTACCCGATTTTTTTCCATTTATATCAATACAAATGGAAATGCCTATGTTATTAAAGGCATTGGATCGGATTATGCAGATAGTCTTGTTGTTCAATCTGCAGATACCAGCCAGGTGTTTACATTAGATTCAGCTAAGGTGTTTTTTGCGGCCCTTGATAAACTTATCGCCCAGCCGGTTTTTAAACCAAATGGAAGCGTCGGCACAGCCCAAAGAGGCGAAGTGTATTATAAACAGGTAAAGGTTTTTGATGATTATGCTTTTGATCCTGACTTTTGGGATCTATTCAGACCTATTATGGGTCAGGTGCCCAAAGCGTACAATCCTTTTGTTGTAGATAATTATTAAACTGGCGCAGGCGTCCGCCTACCTGGCGCTACGACGAGTCGGAGTGCCTTAAAAAGCTTTATAACCAGCCGGTATTATTTACGATTGCTGCGGTTGTTTGTTACGAAATGCCCAGTACAGGGTTCCTATCCATCCCAGGAAAGTCCAGCCCAGCAATAAGTTGAGAATAACTATGGGTGTTGTGTTTGGATTTTTTCGGGCTATAGCGATGATCGAAGGAAGAAAATACAGCGGAAGTAACACCAACATTACTAATATCCATTCGCTGCCACCGGGCATAGAAATTAAAAGGGTTGGAGAGGTCATATAGTAAGGGTTTAAATGAAACGGATTTAGTTTGCAATGATCTTACAATGCTTTCTTGTTATATGTTACTGACTAATATTAAATCTGATGTGTGTAAACGATCTAACAAAAACACCAGTCTATAACCGAAGCAGTCGACAAATGTAGGTAAAACGGTTTAATGTTTTACCCTTACACATAATTTTTCTCTATGCGGTGCATTGGTCCGCTTGTGCTGCCAACGATATCCTTGCCCTGCAGTATTTATATTTATAACAGACATTTCATTGGCACGCAGATAGAACAAGAAGGTGTTTCAAAAGTAATTTTGAACACCTTTTTTTTATTTTCGGTTTTTGAGGCGCGCTTTGCAAGTCAGTGTTGATTCTATCTCCTCCTATCTGGCGCTCCGACGAGTCGGGGTACCCTTCTTTAATTAGCATAAGCGTCCGCTTATACCCTTCTAGAGCTATAATGCCTGACACCTAATTGGGTATTAGATCAAATTTTGAATCGGGTGTTATCACAATTAGTCTTGATTTTTGCAACGATACAATTTTAAGTTCAATGCCACCGCCTAAGATGATGGAGGTTTGGTCGGCATTAAAAGACCAGGTATTGTTATAATCGCCACCATCATTGCAATTAGTAAGATTGGGGTCTCTTGTAAGCGTACCGCCCCGGTGTGAGAAGGTGCCATTTGAATTAAAGATAAAAGTGTCGTCCATGGCCACTGCAGGATTGACTGTATTTTGACCACAATAAGTGGTGGCGCCCTGTGGATTCACTTTCCAGGATTTGACATTATCATTGGTCAGTGTTGATCCCATTCATCCCAAAAATCCCAATCATCCCAGACAAGTTTAGGCACAATTCACCCCTAATTGGTCATTTTCACCCCGTGTCAAATCGGGAAGTGAATACTAGTTTTGTTGTGTCAATACAATTCAAACCAGCATATAAACAACGTTATGAAAAATTCACTTAAAACACTTATCCAACTGAGATCAATGCTGTTGATCGCCATTTTGTTTGCAGCAATTCAATCAAACGCACAATCACTCAAATCTTCTAACAGTGGGTACGCCCCCGTTAATGGCAGTAAAGTTTATTATGAAGTATATGGAGAGGGCAGGCCCATCGTTTTATTGCACGGAGCCTTTATGACTATCGATCTGAACTGGGCGCAATTGATCCCTGAGTTGTCAAAAACCAGGAAAGTAATTGCTATTGAAATGCAAGGTCATGGACATACGCCCTTGTCAGAACGAAAATTATCGTTTCCTGCTTTAGCGAGTGATGTGGATCGCGTAATGGATTACCTGAAAATTGACAGTGCTGATGTAGCAGGTTTTAGTATGGGCGGCTCTGTGGCTTACCAGTTGGCGGTACAAAGTCCTAAGCGGGTAACAAAATTAGTGATCATTTCTTCTACCTATAAAACCAGTGGCTGGCTACCCGAAATAACCAGTGCATTCAAAGGAATGAAGCTTGAAGTATTTGCCAATAGTCCAATGAAAGCCGCATACGATGCCGTGGCGCCGGATAAAACAAAATGGACAAACTTCATAGCCCAAATGATCGCTTTCGCACAGGAGCCATTTAACATGGGTGATGCCAATATTTCAAAAATAGCTTCGCCTGTATTGATCATCTCCGGTGACAATGATGGACTGGATAAAATTGAGTTGATGAAAACGTATAAATTGTTGGGCGGTGGGGTTTCTGCTGATCTGAGCCCAATGCCCAAATCGCAATTAGCCATTGTTCCTTCACAAGGGCACGTGAGCGTGATGATGCAGACAGCAACAATCCTGGCTTACCTAAACAGTTTTTTAAAGTAACTGTACTGACAAAACAATATACATTGTATTCGCAAAGGAGGTCGCTGTTAGCGGCCTCTTTTTTATAAATAATGGGGCGGTTGGCTGAGTGTCACTTGAAGGTTATTGAGTTGGGGCCGGAAACAGATCGCTCCATCGAGGAATTGAAACGTTGATGATGATTACTTGCAGGAACATGGCCTAATCCTATTAATCGCACCATTCAGGAATCCCAAGGCGCCCCCTTTTTTGTATGAAATGTAGAAATACCGGGATGAACTGTCATAAGTATGCAGTGGCATAAGCCACGGCCTGTTTACATTTGTGGTCATAAGAAGAAAATAGATGTTATGACTAAGCGTGTATCTCCCCTGTTACTTTTTAGCCTGATCTCATTGCTCGGTGCCTGCGATAAGGACGATAAAATTGATGAGCCTGAAATTGTTATACCGCAATTCCATATTAAATCCATTACCTGGAATTATGGCCTTACCGGAAACTTTGTGTACAATGCAGACAGCTCATTGAAACAGATCGATTATACCTATCAGAACGTCGGCGGCTTCACCGGTTTTGGCTGGTCCGGCAACCTCCACACCGAATTGTACGACGACCGCTCTTTGTATAAGAATGTATTTGAATACGATACCGACGGTTATCCGGTGAAAATGAAGAATGTAACAAAGGCTGATCCTACTGATACCCAATACCAGTTAGAGTTCCTCTACAATGCCGGTAAGCTTCAAGCGATGAAATATGCTGTCTTCAATGAAGATGGCACCACGGAACTGCGTTCTTCCAGTACTTACCATTATAACGCCGGGGGCGATCTTGAAAAGGTGGTCACTCAGTTTGGCAAAAATCTTATTACCCATACTATAGATGCCTATTCAGCTCCGGTTAGTTTTCTGCCGGCTCATTACCTGGACCCTACCTTGTTAGAGAATTATACCATTTACAACATGGCCGTACTGCAACAATTGCAACAACTCCATAAACTGCCGGCCAAAGTGACCCGCGTAGTCAAAACAGGTTCCAACCCAGAGTATATTGATAAAATAGAAGACCAGGTATTTACTGTAAACAATTACCGGATCGATAAAGTATCTACCACCATCAGCTATCCCCAAATGCCGAATAATACGTCGCACTTCGATGCTGTATACAGTTATTATTAAGGGCCGGCTCCACGTTTGTTTTATAAAGCTATTCATTTTCGGAATCCAATTTTCCCGTTAACCCCCCCCCTTTTTTTTAGGCACAATTCGCCCCTAAGTTGTCATTTTTGCCCCGTGTCAAAGCCAGAAGCGAATGCTAGTTTTGTCTTGTCAATAACATTCAAACCAGCATATAAACAACGTTATGTACAATTCACTTAAAACACTTATCCGGCTTAGAGCAATGCCGCTGATTGTCGTTACGGTTTTTTAAAATAACCCTATTATAATAACTTTTATCTTATTTATAAAAAACGAATATCATGAGAAAAATAATAGTTTTATCAATGATCACCCTGGATGGAGTTATGCAGGCACCCGGTGGGCCTGAAGAAGATACGGCAGGCGGTTTCAAGCATGGCGGCTGGACGGCATCTTATAATGACGAGATTTTTGGCAAGGTGATGGCAGAAGAACTGAAACCGACCGATTATCTGTTGGGCAGAAAAACATTTGAGATCTGGGAACCCTACTGGCCCAAACATGGCGACTTCTGGCCTGGCATTAATAAAGGCGCCAAATACGTTTTTTCGCAAAGCAGGGGACAATCAGACTGGGAGAATACCACATTCCTCAATAATGTGGCCGATCTAAAAAAGCTAAAGCAGTCGGAAGGCGCAGATCTTCAGGTTTGGGGCAGCAGTCAGCTCATTCAATTGTTGCTTACCCATGACCTGGTTGACGAGCTCCGGCTCAAAATTTACCCACTGATCCTTGGCGAGGGGAAAAAGCTGTTTCAGAACGGCGTTATGCCGGCCGCATTTACCCTAACCGAAAGTCAGGTAACAACCAAAGGGGTTATTATAGCCAGCTACCAACGGGCCGGTGAAGTGGTGAAAGACAATATTAAGGTGTAGGCGGCTGGTGTATGATACATACTTAAATCAAAGGAGGTTGCTTATAGCAGCCTCCTTTTTGTGTATATTATACGTGATCGATAGAATAAAAGGAACTAACCAGCGGTACGTTAAAGAGTGAAACTTTGATTGCAACCACGTATGACTGAATCGAATATATTTGGCATGTACCCATTTGGTGATTACCTTAGAGTGCCTTAACCTCCAATGACTTAGTTTCTTTACAGTTATTATCAATCCTACCACATACAAAGCATAGTTGCCATTATTGAGCAACAACACCTGGCAAGTCCTGAAATAGCCAAATGAGGTCACATTCCCGGATGATGGTCAGTGCCATCATGAAACTTTTGTGTCTATAATGCGCGTAACCCTTTCACAAGAAACCGGAATGAACGACGACCTTATAATAAAAGGCTTGAATCAAAAGGATATCAAGGCATTTTACACGATTTATGACCGCTGGTTTTCCCAGCTCTACTTGTTTGCCCGAAAGATCACCGGGAACGAAGAGGAAGCATTGGATATTGCAACCGATGCCTATGCTAAAGTATGGGAGCAGGCTGCTCATTTTGATAGTGTAGACCATCTGCGGGGTTTTCTATATACTACTACCCGCAATTCCGCTGTTTCTTATCTCAGGTCCCTGAAGGCCAAACGGAATTATGCTGAACAGATG
This sequence comes from Niastella soli, assembly GCF_017742245.1. Lineage (GTDB taxonomy): Bacteria > Bacteroidota > Bacteroidia > Chitinophagales > Chitinophagaceae > Niastella > Niastella soli. Next base: position 380,186 of record NZ_JAGHKO010000014.1, on the reverse strand, counting down.
GGGGCCATGAGCAGAGAAGAAGAGAATGCCATAGAACGTTACAGTGCGGAGGCTGCCCTGCTGGAACGCCTGTACGCTGTCATTCAGCAATTACCAGAGAAACAGCGGCAGGTGTTTACCCTTTCTTATCTCGAAGGCAAGACCACGGCTGAAATTGCGCAAAAGCTTCACATTGCTGAAAAGACCGTTTATGCGCACCGGGACCAGGTGGTAAAAAAATTGCGACTGTTCTTTTCCAGGCAGCAATTACTCTTCGTTCTCTACCTGTTATACCAGGCTATTAAAAAATAATTTTAAAAAAGTTGCCCAATGGACTAAGAAAAGAAACACCCTCGGCGTAGTACTATTAGAAAAGGTTACCAAATTAAACGAAGTTGGCATGCAGGACGAAAGCATGGATAGATATTTTAAGCTTTTCTCCAGGTATCCGGACATCAGTGCTGAAGAGCAGCAGGCTTTAGCCGACTGGTTTCGGAACAGGGGGGAGGAGGATATATGGAAGCAACTTACCAATCCAGAACGTATTCTTGGCGATATGAATAGTGTTGCCGCACTGGAGCAGCACAAAAAAAAATACTGGAATTTATTAAACCAGCAAATTGGAATACCCGGGGACGCAGACAAGCCTAAGGCTGCCATCATTACCTGGTTCCGGTATGTAGCAGCCGCGGCTGTTCTCCTGATAGTTCTTGGCGTGTGGTGGTCCCTTTATAAACGACCACAACGGTTGGATAAAGTGCAGGTTACTCCCGTAGAAGCGCCGGTGCGACCGGGCGGTTATAAAGCGCGGCTGACCCTTGCCGATGGGAGTGTGGTGTTGCTGGATAGTGCTGGTTTGGGAAAACTGGCTACGCAGGGTAAAACCAGTGTTGAAAATAAAAAGGGACAACTGGTTTATGACAGGCAACCCGGAGCGGGCGGGGAAAAGGTTCTTTATAATACGTTATCAACGGGAAGAGGAGAAAGTTATTCCGTGGTATTGGCCGATGGGACGAAAATTTGGTTGAATGCCGCCTCCTCTGTACACTATCCCATAGGGTTTTCAGGCTCAGAAAGAAGGGTAGATATATTAGGGGAGGCCTATTTTGAAGTAGCTAAAGATCCCCATCAACCCTTTATTGTTCAGGTAAATGGCCTGGAGGTAAAAGTATTGGGAACGGTGTTTAATGTGAATGCCTACGAAGACCAACATATGACGACCACCACCTTGCTGGAAGGGAAAGTGCAGCTGACCAGCCAGCAAAATACAAAAGTATTGATGCCCGGTCAGCAGGCAACGTTGTTGCCTTCGGGCAACATACAGCTACAAAAAACGGCGGACCTTGAAAAAGCAACCGGCTGGCAAAAAGGCCTCTTTGTTTTTAAAGAAGATAATGTGCAAGCTGTAATGGACCAATTGGCGCGGTGGTATGATGTGCGGGTTGTTTATAAAGGAACAATCTTTGACCGGTTTACCGGGATCATTGACCGCAATTTGCCGGTAACAGTGGTGTTAGATATGCTGGAAAAAAGTACCGTGCATTTTAAGATCGAAGGACGCACCATTACAGTAACCCCCTGATTATTTCTTTACCATAAAACCTACCAGGTGCAACGATCGTCAGCCTGTTTGGGTTACGATCTGGACCTTATCCAATTTTCTTTCAATACATCACCCTATCCCTCCCTATCCCACCTCGTGCTAAGCCTGAAGTCCACTAAACGAATCGAGTCCTTGTAACCATTGAGCCATCAAAGGTAGACCAGATGCCGTTAAGGCATCAAAAAAGCCGGTGTCTGGTACACACCGGCTTATAAAAGGTTAACCAAAAGCAAGACACTTATTATTTAACCTTCAATGTATTAAAGGTATGCAAGAATTTAATACTTGCAAAGCCCTGTTATTTGGGGTATTGCCAAAACTATGCCTGCTCAAAGGAGGCAGCCTTCGGAAATTCGTTCGGATAATGAAGATCACGGCATTCATATTATTAGTGTGCTGTTTGCACGTTAGCGCAAAAACAGGCGCGCAGGAGATGATCACACTTAAAGAAAAGGACGCGAGCCTGTCTAAAGTGCTGACTCAAATTCAAAAGCAAACGGGTTATAGCTTCTTTCTTTCAGACGAAACTACCAAGGAAGCTAAACCTATAACTATCGAGGTTAAGAATGCCACGCTTAAACAGGTGCTGGACATCTGTTTCAAAGATCAACCATTTACCTACCAAATCAACCAGCATGCCATTACCATTACGCCAAAAAAAAACAACAGTAAAGACCTCCCCAAACCTATAGATATAAAAGGCCGGGTGGTCAATGAAAAAGGCGAGCCGGTATTAGCTTCCATAACCGTAAAGGGTACAACAAAAGGAACAGCCACCAATAAGGATGGCTGGTTTGTTTTGACCGGGGTTGAGGAGAGTGCTACGCTTATAGTAAGCGGAGTGGGTATAGAGACCACAGAAATTAAAGCGGATGGCAGAACGCAATTGGAAATAGCCGTAAGAATCTCGGTAAGGCCTTTAGATGAGGTGCAAATGATAGCCTATGGGCAAACAACAAAACGTTTTCAGACAGGTAATGTTTCTACGTTGAAAGGGACCGAAATTGAAAAGCAACCCGTGAGTAATCCTATAGTCGCCATGGAGGGGCGTGTGCCTGGATTGTACATAACCCAATCTAACGGATTAGCTGGTGGTAATGTAAAATTTAACATTCAGGGACAAAATAGTATTCTTCAAGGAAATGCACCATTAATTGTTGTAGATGGAGTGCCCTACGTGAGTGAATTACCTACCTCTACATTGGCAAACAATGCTGGTATTGGCGGCTCGCCGCTTGCAGGTGGAAGCCCACTTAGTTTTATTAACCCAGGTGATATCGAAAGGATAGATGTGTTAAAAGATGCCGACGCGACTGCAATTTATGGGTCACGTGCTGCCAATGGCGCGCTTTTAATTACAACCAAATCCGGCAAGGCTGACAAAACCAGGGTTGACATTAATTTTTACCAGGGAGTCGGTAAGGTGCCAAAAGAAATATCCCTGATGAATACCCGTCAGTACCTGGATATGCGCTATGAGGGTTTACAAAATGACGGAATATCACCAATACCCGACAATCAATATGATCTGACATTATGGGATACCACAAAGTATACCAATTGGCAAAAAGAAATGATTGGCAGAACAGCCAGTTACACAAATGCACAAGTTGCGCTGTCAGGAGGAGGTGCCAATACAAAATATCTTGTAAGCGGAACATACCATCGGGAGACCACGGTATTTCCGGAAAATTATAGTGATCAGAAAGCGTCTGCTCACTTTAGTTTGAACAGCGCTTCAGCTGATAAGCGTTTTAATTTTCAACTGTCCCAAAATTTCATGTATGATTATAACAGATTGCCTGTTGTAGATTTTACCAATTATATAACGCTTGCTCCCAATGCGCCGGATTTAAAAAATCCTGATGGTTCATTAAACTGGGTACCAAACGCAGACGGTACCTCTACAATAAACAATCCTTTGCAAAATATTTATATTAACTACAAGGGTAAAACAATAAATCTGATCAATAACGCTGTGCTCAGCTATAATTTGACACCATATTTAAGTGTCAAGAGTAATTTTGGCTACACTTTTATGCAAATTAATGAATATGACGCTTACCAACCATTAATAGCAGTTCGTCCGGAAGATCGGCCTTATACCCAAAGGAGTGCCTTATACGGTAATAGTAATGTCAATTCATGGATCGTTGAGCCACAGTTGATCTTCTCAAAATCAATGGGAGGTGGAGACTTGGAGGGATTGGTGGGAACGACCTTTTTGCAAAATACCAGTAAAGGGAATTATTTAGTGGGCACCGGGTATAACAGTGACGCTGCTATGGAAGACATTCATTCTGCCGCATCGATCGTATCGGGTGTAACAACCGGTTCCAATGTGAATGCGGTATATAAATACCAGGCCCTTTTTGGTCGCATCACCTACAATTGGCAAAAAAAGTACATCCTCAATTTGACAGGTAGAAGGGATGGCAGCAGTAGATTTGGTGCAGACAACCGGTTCCATAATTTTGGCTCAGTAGGCGCAGCCTGGATCTTTAGTAACGAAAAATGGAGTACCGATGAATTAAAGTTCTTGAGTTTCGGTAAAATTAAAGGCAGTTACGGCACCACAGGAAATGATCAGATCGGCGACTACCAATATTTCAGTTTATACAATCCTACTACTGCACCGGTGCCCTATCAGGGGAATGCAGGGCTAGCTGCCAGTGGTTTTCCCAATCCTTATTTGCAATGGGAAGTAACTAAAAAACTGCAGGGCGGAGTTGAATTAGGCTTTGTGCAAAATAAAATCCTGTTGACTGCAAACTATGTTCATAACAAGTCATCAAACCAGTTATTGAATTATTCGTTACCTAGTTTTACCGGATCTGAACAGGTTTACTCTAATTTCCCTGCGGTGGTAGAAAATACTTCATGGGAATTAACACTTAATACCTTTAATATAAAAAAGAGGAATTTTGAATGGACCTCATCTTTCAATTTAACTATTCCCAAAAATAAACTGGTCTCTTTTCCCGATCTGGCAACTTCAACTTATGCGGAAAGGCTTGTAGTAGGGCAGCCTGTAAATATTGTAAAAGCCTATCAATACCTCGGGGTAGACCCCGCTACCGGACTTTACTCATTTAGTGATGGGGAGAAAGGGATGACGTCCAATCCTGACACGATCCTGAATGCCTTTACTCAAATGATCAATATTAATCCCAAATACTACGGCGGCTTTGAAAATAACTTTACTTATAAAAGATTTCAGTTAACGGTCTTTTTACAGTTTGTTAAAAAATTAAGCCCCAGATATATCCCTATGCGCGTACCTGGCCGTTTTCAGGGCGGTTTCAACAATCAACCCGAAGCCATCACAGACAGGTGGCAAAAACCGGGAGACATCGCTTATGCTCAAAAGTATAGTTCGAATTTTAGTCTGTTTAGTACCTATTTCGACTTGCCCAACAGCTCTTATGCATATGAAGATGGTTCATTCATCCGGCTAAAAAATCTATACTTATCTTATGAGTTTTCCGATGAGCTAATGAAGAGCATGAAATTGAGAAGTTGCCGGCTTTTTATTCAGGGGCAAAATCTTTTTACCATTACCAGTTATAAAGGCCTTGATCCAGAAACGGCCAGTCTGGACCTCGCATTGCCCCCATTACGCGTATTGACCTTTGGAATTAACGTTGGACTGTGATCCCTTTTAGTTAAGCTCAAATTTTTGGATATGGAAAAGCTAATTCATTTTACATATAGAATATTCGCTGCATTTTTTTTAATGCTTGCAATGGGTTGCGAAAAGTTTGTAGATGCAGGTACTCCGGTTACAGCGACCGTTTCGGATGTCGTTTACAGTAGTGATGAATCTGCAACGTCGGTGTTGACCGGTCTTTATACTGATATCAGCGCTGGAGATATCGTTTTCCCGGGAACAGTATCTTCGCTGTCTTTATTCTTAGGGTTATCGGCTGATGAACTAACGTTGTCTCCTTTAGGATTTGAAGCAGATCGTGAGGCGTATTATACAAATAGTTTAGGAAGTAATGTTTCGGGATTTGAATACTGGAAAAAGTTCTATGGATACATCTTTCGCTGCAATGATGCAATTGAAAATCTCAATAAGGTCCAAAATCTGACTCCAGCCGTAAAGCAACAATTGCTTGGAGAAGCAGCGTTTATGCGCGCATTCTTATATTTTTACCTTGTTAATCTGTATGGCGATGCTCCTTTGGTCACCTCAACAGACTATAAAGCTACCAGCTCATTAGCTCGCTCATCTAAAGACGATATAAATAAGCAAATAATCTCCGACTTAAGACAGGCCCAGGACCTCCTGAGTTCAGACTACCTGGATGGTAAGTTGCAGCCTTACACAGGAGGCACGGAGGAAAGAGTCCGTCCAACCAAGTGGGCTGCTACCGCGCAGCTGGCCCGGGAGTATCTCTATACAGGTGATTGGCAGAATGCGGAATTGCAATCTACCGCTTTGATAAATAATCAGCCGCTTTATGACACTGTTCCCTTAAATGAGGCGTTTCTAAAGAATAATAAAGAAGCCATCTGGCAATTGCAGTCAGTGAGTAACGGGCCCACAGCGAATACTTTCGATGCGGTGACTTTCATAATACCGCCAACTGGTCTTTCAGCATCTAACCCGGTTTATTTGAGTGATCAGCTGTTGAATAGTTTTGAACCCGGTGACCAACGGATGTTGCAATGGGTAAATAGTACGGATGTTTCCGGAACGAATTATTATTATGTATACAAGTATAAAGAAAACCAGGATGGCGCACCGGTTACAGAGTATTTAACCATTCTTCGTCTGGGTGAGCAGTATTTGATCCGGGCCGAGGCGCGGGCCCAATTGGCCAACCTCTCCGGTGCTGATGCCGACCTGAATGTAATTCGCACAAGAGCCGGACTTCCAGCCTATGCCTCCGTTGATAAGAATTCTTCCTTAGCAGCTATTTTACATGAACGACAAACTGAACTGTTTATTGAATTGGGCGCCCGCTGGCTCGATATAAAAAGAACGGCAACTGTCGATGCTATTATGCCTCCAGTACTTGCCGTCAAGGAACCAGGTCTAACCTGGCAATCATATAAACAGTGGTTTCCCCTTCCTTTATCGGATTTAAAAAATGCCCCGAATATTCACCAGAATGCCGGGTACTGAAAATTTTCAATTCTTCCTTGCTGGTATCGCTGTTATGCACCATTAATAGGGTAGCTATTGGCGTATGCAGTATAATATCTCTAAATTCAAATAGGCACAATGAAATTATTGCTTTTGTTAATTGTTATATTTCCTCATCTCGTAGCTTTTCCCCAGAATAAGACCAACAAAGTGAATTGGAAAAGTGATTCAGATTGGGTGAACCTTAGGAAAGAGGCGTTAACCACAAACCGGTATATCTTTGTTGACTGTATTGCCAGTTGGTGTTTGCCTTGTAAACAAATGGACCAGAAAGTGTACTCAAAAGAGGTAGTGATCAATGCATTGAAACCTTTGATCCCGATAAAACTCCGTATTGATACGATAAAGACAAAGAACATAAAAAGTGGGATGACTCGCAATGCTGCTAACGGTTTGTCACGCCAGTACCATATTGAGGAATTTCCCACGTTTCTTTTTTTCTCACCAACGGGCGAATTGGTACATAAGAGCATTGGGTATAAAAATGTGGACCAATTCCTTCAGTTAATTCAAAATGGGATCGATTCAAGTAAACAATACTATACGCTTAAAAAGAAGTATGAGGTTGGGACAATTGCACTTGCAGCCATTCCCTATCTGGCACAATGCGCCAGGGAAGTTGGTGATACCTCTTTTGCAAACAGCGCCGCATGTAAGTATATTGATTCTTATCTCACAAACAATCCAGAGAAACTATTTACCAGGGATAATTTAGGTTTTATCCGTGATTTTATCCATGTTATTCACTCCGGCACAAAAATATTCCCGGAACTGTTAGCGAATGCTTCCAAAGCTGATACCATATCTGGCGATCCGGCCTTTTCAAGTGACATTATTGATTATGTTGTTTGGAAAGAACAGATCAAACCACCTTATGATAGTTCCAAAATAAGTGGCAAAGAACCGGCGTGGACGCGGCTTACAGAAAATATCAGGGCTCAATACGGTGAAGTGGTGGCTGACCGGAATGTGTTGAGTGCGAAATTGAATTGGTTCAGTTTTAAAAAAGATTGGCGAAAGGAGCGGGAGGTCTTTGTGCAAAAAGTTGAAAAGTACGGACTGGATACATCCGGCTTCAAGTGGGTTGTTACCAATAACAAAATTTGGAAACTGTTCGTTGAGCATGTCAGTGATATGGCTGAATTAACCAGGGCTATTTCCTGGATGGAGATCATAAAAAAAGACCATGTTGATCCTTCCATCATTGATACCTATGCAAATTTGCTTTATAAGGCCGGAAAATTTAAAGAAGCCATTCAATGGGAAACGAAAGCTGCCGCGGTGGAGAGTGATCTTGCGCAGGCAGATAACCGCCCGTATGACGAAACGTACGAGCAGACCTTGCATAAAATGGAAACCCGTCAACTGACCTGGGACTAGAGCGCTTTCAGTGCTGGTTTTATGTTAACAGCCAATGCGGCTCCCGCAAAATTCGGTAACTTATATAAAATAGCAAACATCTTAACTAACGTATACATGGCAACTGTTATCTTATCCAGCTGCGTTAAGCTGCAATTCGGCAACTACCTCAAAACGTTTCTCTTATTTGGGGTTATTTTTTTAAATACTAGGTTTTTAATTGCCCAGAAAAGATCAATTGACGTAACGGAATTGGGTAATTGGCTTTCAGTAAGTAATCCCTGTATAAGCAATGATGGTGAATTCGTTGGCTATAACACCGAAGTTCCGGCAGGTTATACTACACCAAAAAAAAATGTGACTTTGATCATTCGTTCACAGAATGGTACCTGGAAGAAGGAAATTCCAAATGGTCAGAATTTTACATTTTTAGAAAATAGCCGGTTTGGGGTATTCACGGTTAATGATAGCCTTTATATGATAGAGATAGGAAAGGATCCCGTTAAATTTGTTGCGGATGCAAGTTTATTCGACTTTCCGGCTGCGGGCCAGAATAACTGGATAGCATATCAATTGAAAAATGAAACAAAGGATGTTGTGCTCCGCGATGTAGCCTCGGGCCAGGAGCGGATCTTTCCTAATGCTGAATCTTTTGCGTTTGACAGGTCCCGACAACATTTCCTTATACAACTCAACGATAGCAAAGACTCTTGTAAATGCACGGTGTTGAAACTCCTCTCGTTACCGAAAATGGAGACCAAAGAGATCTGGTCAAGCGATCTGTTAAAGGATGCAAAGGTCAACCCCTCGTCTCTTATTTTCGATGGCCGGGGCAAACAATTATTATTTTCAACTACAACCAATGATTCGCCCGAAAGTGCAACGATCTGGTATTATAATACCAGTATGGACAGGGCAAAGATCAAGGTCTCCGCGCAAACAGCGGGGATTTCAGGTTATACGATAGGTTCGATAACCGGCTTTAGCCAAAATGGAAAATGGATCTTTTTTAACCTGCAAGAACCCTGGTCAAACAAGATAAAAGACAGCACTGCCGCCAGTGTCGATCTATGGTCCTATAAGGATGCTATTTTACAGCCTGCCCAGTCGGAATTGCCTGCTACTAAAACGCTGACTGCTGTAATGCAGAGTAATGCCGATGCGGCTTTACGGATATTCGGCGAAACTGATAAGATTGAAACATTCCCTGACAAGATAACGGGCGATTTTATAGTGATAGCTGATAATTATGTTTTTCAACACAACTACTTTCCGACCTGGTGGAAATGGTCAAAGCAACCCGTATTGTCGGTAATGTCTTTAGTCGACGGACACAAGATCCCCATAGGAGGGAAGGATTGGAATCAAAATATAGGTACTGCTGGGTTATCATTTTCCCCCTTGGGGAAATATTTGATATTTTTTGATTCAAAGATTGGTAGTTACTTTTCCTGTGAGCTTGCTACAGGTAAGATCATAAACGTTACAAAAGGAGTTTCAGTTAAATTAACGGATGATTTTGAGTATGGGGAGTATAATTTGAGGTCCCAGGTTGGTCAGGATATCTTTTGGTTTACAAACGATAAGGCGTTTATTATTTATGACAACTACGACATGTGGAAGATCGACCCTGCAGGTGGGGTTGCGCCCAGGAACCTAACCCGGGGCTATGGGACAAAAACGCAGACTCAACTAAGACTGCTGCATGAACCAACATTGGAAGAACCAATTGATGATTTAACTGACAGGGTGTTATTGGTCGGCTTTAATATCTTAAACAAATACAATGGCTTTTATCAAGGTTTTTTAATAAGGAATATTGATCCGCAGTTATTGACAATGGGGCCTTATACTTACTATCATGCACCCTCACAAGCACCGGCAAAATATATTGGCTTTGATGAAGGTATGGAACCTTTAAAAGTAGCCAATGCAAAATGTTGGCTGGTGAAGCGGCAGTCAGTCACGAACGCGCCGAACTATTTTATAACCCGGGACCTGAAAACCTTTACTCCGGTTAGCGATATCCAGCCGCAGAAAGACATTAACTGGATCAATGGGGAGCTGATCACCTGGAAGGAAGATGACAGTTCCATCTTGCAAGGAATACTTTACAAACCGGAGGATTTTAACCCCGATAAAAAATATCCTGTTATTATCCATCATTACAGGCGGTTTTCAGACCGGTTATATGAGTTCCCCATGCCCAATCTCACCAGAGGAGATATGAACATACCCTGGTTTGTAAGTCAGGGTTATTTGGTATTGACCCCTGATATCCACTTCCTGCCTCCTGAGAAGGCTGGAAAGGGTACAAGTGAGCAGGCTTACAATGCTATTATTTCAGCTGTGAACTATCTTTCTAAATTATCTTATATCGACACCAAACGACTGGGCATTCAGGGGCACAGTTTTGGCGGTGGTACAACCTCTTACATTATAACAAAGACTTCAGTGTTTGCCGCTGCTGCCGAAGCCTCAGGGCTAACTGATCTTGTCAGTGGTTATTCAACCCTTATTCCATTTTACCCCCCTGGAACGCGGGTGGAAACTATGGATAAACAGTTGACGCTTGAAACTCAAATGGGGGGGACGCTGTGGGCTGAAAAGGATAGGTATCTTGCTTCCTCTGCAGTGCTGAATGCTGATAAAGTAAAAACCCCATTGCTGATCATGCATAATAAATTGGATGGGCAAATACAGTGGCGCCAGTCGGTGGAATTATACCTGTCTCTTAGAAGATTGGGACAAAAGGTCTGGATGCTCCAATACGATAATGAGGACCATACCGTTATTGATGATGTGAATGCCCTGGATTATACGATCCGGCTTACACAGTATTTCGATTATTATTTAAAAGGGAAATTGCCTGCAAAATGGATGACAGAGGGTGTCCCGGCCAAATTGAAAGGAATTGAAACAGGCTATGCACCTGATGAAAGCGGGGCAAAACCATAGCAGAGATCGGAGCAGCCGGCACCGGACCATTGGTTTCAATCTTAATAAACAAGTTACAAAAAAGCAGGCGCCAAATGCGCCTGCTTTTCTAGGGCAATCTTAGATTATTATTGGTTCTTGTATTGAACGGTTGTGCATGCGGCGCCACTTGTGAAGCTTGCTTGTGTATCAGTAATGGTAGTTCCATTATCTACAACTTTCACAAACACATTGCATGTTCCGTTGCTGCCTCTGTGATAAAGATTTTTTGTGCTTTTGAAAGCTAATGAACTTCCAACTACTGCAAATACAAAAGCTGCGGTGGCAACAAATCTTAAATTTTTCATGATAAGTGTTGCTTTTTTTGATTAAAAAAGCTAAAATTATTGATGTAATATGCCTACTCTTTTATAATGGTTTTCGGCTTTTCCATGCCAGGATTGCTCTCCTGTTTTCATTACCTATGATGCATCAGATAGATAAAGAAAGAGTTTATGTGGTGATGGATGTGTGTTTCTTATGTTGAAACTGCCTTTTTAATGGTTGCTGGCGATGTTTTTCCCAGGTAAATACATTTTAGTTTTTTGTTCTTATCATAGATCACTAAATAGGGGACCTGGGTGGTGGCAAAATAGTTTTTAAACGAGTCATTCGCATCAACACCTGCCTGAATACTGCGATGGTTTTGGAGGTCAAATTTTGAATAGAATTTTTTAAACTCGGAGAATTTGGAAACGCACACCATAACGATATTAAAATCTGACAGGGGCTGCTTATCCGAGATCAACATCCGGGTCTCAGCGCGACAAAATGGACAGGAAGCTGCGAAATAAAATAGTAAGGTCGGCTTTCCCGTTTTGATGCTATCTGTATGGAAGACTGTCGTGCTGTCAAATCCCAGCAATGAAATGGGAGGCATTATTTTTCCTGTCAGTGTTGTCGATTTTGGCTTCTTACTATAGCAACCGGCAATAATGACCATGCAAAAGATAATGATAGCTTTTTTCATAACCCGCCTCCATTCCTTTTGATTTTTTTAGCCAGGATGATCCCCGTAAATGCCAGTGCTATCAGCGCTATATTTACAACCAGGTGCGCCTGCCAGGAGAGGGCTTCCATTATGCCGCCGCAACTACAGGGAAGTTCAGTGCTGATGCTTAATAAAATGCCCACATAAGCCGTGAAAAGGATCATTAGTATAAATGCTGCATACAAACCCCAAAGCCTGTATTTGGGTATAAACAGCAATAGCGATACAATGAACTCAGTAATAGGAAGCCCCCAGGCTACTACGGGTGCAACAGTACCAACTATCGGCGAGTCGTATAATTGTTCCTGGAATACATCAAATTCCATCAGTTTTGAAATGCCCGTGTATAAGAATAGGATAACGAACAAGAGGGCAATGATCTCAACAGCCAGGCGTTTCTTTAGCCAGCTCAGGGTAATAATTCGTATTAACAAATTTCTTCTGGGCGCGCCTTCATTCATTAGTATGTTTTCCATATTTATAAGGTTTTCCCGAAACCAGTGCTGGTGAAAAATGGTAGCGTCCATTCTTTCCGCTAAAACGGAGACAATTCATTTAATAACATTCATTAACCCTCGTTACAATAAGTAAATTGCCTCACCAGCAGCTGAGCCCGGTTATATGTATTTCTCTGTGACTGGAATTGATTGCCTGTATAAGTGGAGAATATTGATTCTGCAAGTGGTCTTTTCATGTTTTCTTCCGGTGACAATCAGCCGGAGCTTCATTCATTCTGCAAGCAAGTTACCTCCTTAAAATACGCCGTTCTGGTCAAACTATACTCCGTTCCGGTTTTTGTTTTACTTGCATTAACATGCGGTCGGTGTATATTTTACGCCACTCCAGTGGCGACATGCCCACCAACTTCCTGAATTGCTTTTCTAAACTTTTTAAATGATAGCCTACCTGGCAAGCCACCATTTTTACCGGTTTATCGGTGCAGGCCAGTAGCTCCTTTGCTTTTTCAATCCGAATACGCACAATGTATTCGTAAATGGGTATTTTGTTAATCAATACAAATCCTTTACGCAGTTTACTCTCATTGATGTGAAAACGCCGGGCTAACGTAGTCTGCGCATGCTGGTATTTAAATTCCTTTTCTAATAGTTCTTTCACTTGCTGAATTGTTTCAAAGTCTGATTGGGAAAATTGCATGTGAGTAAGGTTTTATATTAGTTGAATTGACACTGAAAAAAATGCAGGACTATAATAGAGACCCCGGTGCCCCTGCTGGAAAGCGCGGGCAGGGCAGTCTCTTATATCCAATTATTAAATAAGCTTGTTAAGTTTATTTTAACAAAGGGATAAGTTGAAAGAATACGTTCTTACAATGAATACTGTCAGTTTGTTTGTTTTATACCATAGTACAAGTTGGTATAGCTAATGAAATCTTCGGCCTTGTTTAAATGCGTGTTGACTTCATGCATTTCATTATTAGTGTTCCCGGCCCAGGTGCAGTTGAGGTGTTTGGTAAATTGCAGGTCGCGGTCCCCGTCCAGCATGCAGATAACAGCCATTTGGCCCCGCTCGTATAATTCCAGTAAATTGTCTGGGCACAATTTCAGTAATTGTTCCAATTTCGAAAGCTTCAGTAATTTCAGGAGATCTTCTAAAGTGTTAACTTCCTGAAAGATCTCAAGCGAAACGTTATCTGATGATTCAATGCCAGGGAAGTCAGCACATATGTATATCGTGCTATCTGTATTTAAATAGAATGCTACACCTAAAGGGTTTTGGTAGGAAGGCAGTTGGTTCTCCAGAAATTCCAGTAAAGGCTGTTTTTTTTTTCATATCAACAAGTTTAAGTCAATGATGGAACTGACTAAAGGGTGCCGCCGGTCCTGAAGCAAGTTACACGCTTAAAATTGGCGAATCGGAACAATTAATTGGCGAAATGGGACTATTTTAAAAGCGGATCTGCTATACATGTACTTTATCGTTATTGCTTTTGATGTGCCGCCATTCCCTGGGCGTATAACCGGTGTGTCGTTTAAATTGTTTGATCAGGTTACTGTGGTCCAGTCCCAATTTACAGGCGATGGTGTCAATGGGCAGCTCCGAATATTCTAAGAGTTCTTTTGCTTTTTCAATCCGGATACAGGTAACAAACGAATGGATTGTCTTTTTAAAAAGCTGTTTAAAACATACTTTCAATTTGTTTTCATTAGTACCCACCTGCCGGGCAAGCAATTGTATGGTTTGATGTTGCGCATAGTCTTTTTCGAGCATTGCTTTTACCAGCTGGCACTTTGTAATATCTTCTGTGGTTACATGCACTTTTTTCATTTGGATAAGTTTTTAGTGAAGGTCGGCTTGGGACTACATGATGCGTCTCATAAGGTCGTGGTGGGTTAGTAAGTAACGGTATTCTTATCCAATAGCTGTAAGCGTTATCACTAGCGTGCGGGGTTGTATGATTGCCTTTTCAAAACAGACAGCCGAAGTGGTGCCTTGACATGCAAGTTAAAGAAGCTAATTTTACATTTTTAGAGTAATTTATTTATTTTTTTAGTTTAACATTTTATCTTTTTCGGAAACGGACCAGCGTATTTCTTTCAGGGCATGTTTGTTGCGGTGAGGCCTATCTGCCAGCCGGCGAAACTTTTATTTATGGTGTTTATTTTAATTTAATCATTCAGTTCCTGAAAAGGTGGTGATATGGGTGCTTTACTGAAAGGGCAGACGGCAGAAGGCAGACGGCAGAGAGGAATACACCTCAGCGCGGAAGAAGGCAGACGGCAGACGGCAGAGAGGAATACACCTCAGCGCGGAAGAAGGCAGAAGGCAGACGGCAGAGAGGAATACACCTCAGCGCGGAAGAATGCAGCAGCAGACTACAATGACGCTCCGGCGAGTCGGAGTGCCGCATTACCTAAACGACATTGTGTTTTAAGGAATCCCCTCCTGGGAGGGGGAGGGGTGGGTATTGTCTTCAGATTATAAAAAATTGCCGGCCTTTACAATGAAGATCTCAAAGTAAAGTCGCAACTTGCGCAAAAAATCAGCTGAAACACGATATGGAAACGAATTATTTTGTAAAGATCCATGGGCTGGGCAATGAGTATATTGTACTGGACAGCCGCCATATTAGCTTTACAATCGACGATAAAGCCATTAAAAGAATTTGCAACGTAAACTTTGGAATAGGCTCTGATGGCATTCTTTTGCTGGTTGCTTCCGATAAAGCTGATATTGGGTTACGCATCTATAATCCTGATGGCTCCGAGGCTGAAAAAAGCGGGAACGGACTACGTATTTTTTGCAAGTACGTTTTCGATCATGGCATTGTTGACAAAACAACGTTCAGCGTGGAAACAAAAGGCGGGATCGTGAAGGCAAAAATTGATGAAGTGGTAAATGACCGGGCCAAAATTGTGACGGTTGACATGGGAAAAGCAATCTTTGACTCAAAGTTGATCCCGACAAACTTTGAATCAAGCCAGGTTGACAATGCCCTTATTGATGCCGGCGGAAAATCCTTTACCGTAAACTGTGTTTCAATGGGCAATCCGCATTGTGTTATAATCAAAGAGGAATTGGTAATTGAGGAGATCAAAGAGTTTGGGCCATTATTAGAAAACCATCAAATGTTTCCCAATAGGATCAATGTACAGTTTGCGAAAGTGATCAACCGCAATGAGGTAGAGGTGCTGATCTGGGAGCGGGGCGCCGGATTTACCCTGGCATCAGGAACTTCTTCCTGTGCAGTGGCAAGCGTGTTGAGAAAAAAGAACCTGGTTGACGAACATGTTACCATCAAGATGTTAGGCGGACAACTGACTATTCATGTTGATGCTGATTATGCCATCCGAATGACGGGGGAAGTCCGCGAGATCTGCAGGGGCGTCCTGAGCAAGGAACTTATTGAAGATTTCAGTTAGCGCGCTAACTGAAATCTTCAATATCGCTTTATTTCGTTTTAAGCTTGTCTGTACGTAAACTAATGATCCGTAGTGAGGCCAATAACCTGATCACCGGATAAACGGGATCTATTTCATGCCAGCGTTTACCAAAGTTAATAGCACTTGGACTTTTGTGATGGTTATTATGATAGGATTCGCCCAGCATTAAAAAGTCGACCGAAAGCAGGTTTTGCGAGGTGTTCTTTAATTTGAAATTGGTATATCCGTATTTATGGGCAAACCAGTTGATGATGGCGCCATGAAGCGGTCCCATAACAATTACAAAAGGCAATAACAGCAGCCACCAAAGGGAAGGACTTAGCCAAATAAATAAGGCTGTATAGCCAAGGATCCACAAGATGCGGGAAAAGGTAGAGTGCGCCCATTTGTCAAATGCCGGCCAATCAGGCAGGTTACGGGTAAATTGCTCTTCTACTTCAAATTCCCCTTTATAGATGCTGCTGTAGATCTGTCTGGTGCGCACCATCATTTGCAACATATTGCGGGAATACTCCGGGGAATGGGGGTCTTTTTCGGTATCTGTATAGGCATGGTGCATCCGGTGCATAATAGCATAAGCACGCGGACTTAAATAAGACGAGCCTTGTGTAATGTAAGTAAAGATAAAAAAGGTCCTTTCCCAGAATTTATTCATGGTAAATGCCTGATGAGCGGCGTACCTATGTTGAAAAAAGGTTTGACAAAAAAGAGAAGAATACCAAATAGCAATAAAAACGATCAGCACCCACATAATTTTAATTTTTGAAATAGAACATGCGGAAAACTGATTCTTTTCGAAAGCTCTATTAAGCTGGAGTGAAAGTAAAAAAGTAATACGCGAAATCTATTGAGGCGCAAGTTACAGCAAATAACGTTAATGAGATACCAATTCTGCCATAAGTATATGGGGTAATTGATCAACAAAATATTTTGTATTATTTTGTGCCAGCTACTTTTTAATTCCTATTTACCTTAAAGTGTAATAATGTCAGCGTCTAAATCACCAACACCACCATCAACCCGTATCAGGGATCACATTCCCCTCCGCGTTCAATTAACCAGCTTACTCCCATTTGTGATCATTGTGCTAAAGCTGTTCCGGGTACGGCCGGTAGCAGGCTGGTCGTGGAAATGGGTGTTGTCACCATTTTGGATCATTGGCATTGTCGGGGTAGTTTATATGTGTGGGATGGCGGCTATTTTTTATTTCGCCTCGCGAACGAAAAAGTGAATGCAGGTATGGATGCTCAGAGTCCATAGGTAAAATGATATACCGCGTAGCCGTTGATCAATTTGCCAAAGACAAATTTCCTAACGAACCAGGGAAGTCTTATCAAGCCCAGGTCATGTATAGCTTGCGGCATCCCGGTCACTGATCTTTTTTTGTATCCCTTTGCAATGAATATACGATCCGGTTCATCGGAGATGTCTTTGAAAATGGCCCCATTTTCGAGCAGTTTTTGGTAGATCTCCCCGCTGAATTTTTCAAAAAATCCTTTATTCATCAGGTCGCAAAAAAGTACATGGCTTGGGAAAAGCGTGGTTAATACGGTGAGCATTGCGTTTCGTTGTTCATCGGTGAGGTACATCAATACCCCTTCTACAATAAAGACCACATGAGGTCTTCCGCTATAAGGCTGTAGTTTATCGGCCAGTTTTTCTTTTTCAAAATCTATAGGTATTCTTTCAAGCGGGTTCTTACATTCGTTGATGGGCAGGGTATTATTTTTGTGGGCAATGATTGCTTCTTCATCAATCTCTATCCATTTTCCGCCATCCAGCCGATAAGCACGGCTGTCGAGCCCCGCTCCAATTAAAATGATCGTTGCATCGGGATGAGCAGCCAGTTCTTTTTTTATCAATGAGTCAATGAGATAATGTCTTGCCGTATTACCAGCATTTGGCCGGGTGAATTGTTTAAACTCCTCCCAGTAAGCAATTCCTTCTTTACCAAGCAGGCGCTTTGCATAGTGATCACCAATAAGAGGTTTAGCAGATTCGGCATCCTGCATACGAACACCACCACAATAATAAGCGGTCTTTGATACTGCTTTCATGATAGAGGGTTTTGTATGGTAAAGGTACAACCTTCGTTTAACCTGATTTAAACCGCTTGCATAGCTCGAAATTTGACAGTATATTTATCACATAGCCAATAAATTGCCCCTAATGAAAACTGCCACTTTATTTCTTCTTATTAGCTGCTGTTACGTAAGTTGTAATTACGAATCAATCAATGAACCACAGGAAGAAACAAATTCAGACTGTGAATATGAGGATGGTACACATTCCTCAACGGTCGACTATTATAATCCTGACACGGGACATAAAGCATCATATGATCTGGAGGTAGAAGTGCAGGATTGTGAAGTGGTTCAGATAAATTTCCCCAAAGGCGGGTGGCTGGATAGCGATCATATATCACCCACCGCATTGGATGAAAATGGAAATGCTACTATTGAAGATGATCAGGGCAGAACATGGGAGGTACATTTGAATTAACAGTAAGAACTGTTTCGCGACTAATCTCATTTCCTGAATTCCTTTGGCGTAGTACTATTGAAGCGCTTGAAAAAATGAATGAAATGCGCCGGCTCTTCAAATCCCAGGCACTAGGCGATCTCTGAAATATTCCAGTTCGTATGTTTTAACAAGGCACGCGCTTCCTGCGCTATGCGCTCGGCGATTACCTGCGTGGTTGTTTTGCCCATTACTGCTTTTACATTCCGGTTCAAATGGTTCACATGTACTGCCAGTTGTTCGGCAAATTCAGCTGGAGTTTTTAATTTTAGTTGCTGATTTATCAATTCTATAGGAAACTGTCTTTCCAATAATTCAATAAAAATGGCCGTGGTTCGCATAGCCGCATTGCCCCTGGTTTCAGTTGCTGTAGCGGAAGCGGCTGGTGGCATTTTCTGTGCCTTGTGTACCAGTTCGTGTACCAGATTGCGCAGTACATCATACTTGAACTGGTAATCCGATGCAATTTCGGTCAACATCTGTTTAAAGGTGTCTGTCACCGCTTGCACAGTTGTTTCATTTAATATAAATACCTTATCGCCTCCTGGTTTGAAAACCGGATATTCTTTTATGTTACCGAAATGGCTAAAGAAATCTTCCGTGAAAATGCAAAAATAACCGCATTGGTTATCATCCAGCGGTTCCCAACTATAAGGGATCATGGGATTGCCAAATAGCAAAGAATAATTCGGGCAATCAACCGTTTTGTCGGCATAATGTATCCGGTTGTTTCCAATAAGCAAGGTGATCTTGTAAAAGTCTTTCCGGTTGTAGGGGAGCGGTTTGGCATTTTTCCCCACGAAAGGGTCTAGCTTAAATACATTGAAATGACCGAGCCCTTCTTTCAGTTCTGCGGGAATCCACTTGAATTTCGATTTGTAGAACTCTTCGAGGGTTTGTGCTCTTTCCATACACAATGTTACAAATAATAAAAAAAAGTCCCAAGGCGGTGGCCGGGACTTTCATTGTATTAATAATCGGTTGAAAAGGTAAGGTTTTTTAGTTCGTCCAGCGATCTGTTTAGATCATCGATCTTTCCTTTTGCCCTGTTATAAGCATCCGAACCAAGGAACAGTCTGGTCG
The DNA here is from genome assembly GCF_017742245.1 of Niastella soli. Lineage (GTDB taxonomy): Bacteria > Bacteroidota > Bacteroidia > Chitinophagales > Chitinophagaceae > Niastella > Niastella soli. The sequence goes on along the minus strand of NZ_JAGHKO010000014.1, from coordinate 360,618 downwards.
GCGGAACAGGCATTTCGGCCAGTTCAATAAGTGCGGCAGCGGCTTTATCCGGATCGCCAGCTTGCGTACCGTGCATACTCCGGTATTTTTCGTGCGAGGTCCGTACCGAACGATAATCGCTGATGCTGTTTTGGATAAATACCAGCGAATTGTCAGAAAGGAACTGGGTACGAAAGCACCCGGTGCCACTACAGTTGCATGAATATTAAGTTCTTTTAGGTCCTGCGCTAACACTTCGGTCATTCCGGTCAATGCAAATTTTGTAGCTGCATAGATGGCCCAACCAGTCGCTGGGGCAAAACCGGCTATGGAAGAAATGTTGATGATATGTCCACTCTTTTGGCTGCGTAAGAAAGGAAGGGCCGCCTGCATCACATACACGGGCGCAAAAACATTTACATCAAAACTTTGTATTAATTCCTGTTCCGAAAATTCTTCTACGGTGCCGCCCATGCCATAACCGGCATTGTTCACGATCACATCCAGCCGGCCAAAATGCTGCACGGTATCTGCTATTGCTTTATTAACAGCAAGCGGAGCGGTAAGGTCTACACCAAGGGGCAAAAACCTGTCAGAAGTAACCCCTGTTGATGAAATAAGCTGCTCCTGGTTCCGGGAGGTTGCTGCGACCCGGTATCCTGCTTCCAGTAATGCTTTCGTTAATGCAAGTCCCAGCCCTTTGGAGGCGCCGGTAACAAACCATACCTTTTTGTTTTCTTTATTATTCATTGTTGCTGTTTTTTTGTTTGTACAAGATCATTCCGGCATGATAGAGTATACCATTTTCAAAATCACCGTCGGCTGTAAATCCCGTGTCATCCTGGTATTCGATGTGATTCCCATTTACCCGGTACTGGCCCAGATATGCGCTTTTTCGGTTGCCACGTGCTTCGTCGTACCGGTTTCCGGGTAATAGTTGGTGTTGAATAAAGCCATCGCTGGTTACCCAGGTGCCAAGGTATTCCTGGCTTTCTTCCATGGTCATTGATGTTGTTGCCATAATCGTTTTTTTATTGCAACAAAATTACATACTGGCCGGGCGCCTCCTGTTACTGGTTTCAAACGGAAAATTGCGTAAATCAAACAATCGGGGAAGCTTGTTGCGGGAGCGTGGCACTTCAAATATGGAATAATTTATACTTGTATGTTAGGCAATTGTGATGCTTCCCTGGCATGCAACGAATTACCAATAGTTTGTTGTCAAGTCACTTAAACGCTACTGCCTTATGACTTGCAATTATTCATTTTTTTTAACCGGTCTTATCTTGATAAATACATTATTTATATCCTGTACAAAAGACGATATAAATTTTGAGCGCGACTATGATAAAAGTTTTAGCGCATGGTCAAACTTCAAGAAAACCTCAGGGAATTCTTACAGATATGAAGTGGTGGGCGGCAGCTGGATTGGCTATAGCTGGACGACAATTATTACCATCACTGAGGGAAAACCCACGCAACGTTATTTTAAGTTATCTATTCCAGGCAGTACTGTGAATATTCCTGCCGATCAACTGGAATGGACTGAAACCGCAACTGAATTAAATACGCACACGCAATCGCTTGCTGCTGCCCCTGTAACGCTGGACGAAATTTATGACAAAGCGAAAAGAGAATGGCTCATCAAACGAGATAAAGTACATGTATATTTTGAAACAGCAAACAATGGAATGATCTCTTCGTGTGGTTATGTTAATGATGGCTGCCAGGATGATTGTTTTAATGGCATTAAAATTTCATCTATTCAACCGCTATAGATGGCAGCAAAATGCTCCCTGCTCTCCCGAGGTGACGGAAGGGAGTATTCAATCTCTTATTATTATCAGCAACACAACTTATTGGGGATTATCACATTCAAAAGACCTTTACTACAGCCAATGCATTATGCTTTTTATCAACTGGTTCAATGATTGCTCGTTTTTGGTGAAAGAATTCAATTCCCAATCCGACAATAATTGAATGATCAGGCTGGTGGTCAATAACAGGCATTTGCAGCTGCAGGTTCTCATGTAGTTGCAGGGATCGATCCAGTATATCAGTCTGAACCGGTTCAACCGGAAAGGTTTCTTTTTCAAAATGCACTGAGGCAACCATGGCAGTTAGCCTAAAAGTGTTTGCACCGCTTGCTGTATCTATCATGGCTTTGGCAATGAATGAAGGAATGCTGATGGTTGTCAGCATGGCCGTCTGATTGAGTGTAATCGAATAAGGCGCCCATAAAACATTTTGGAGGCTTGTGTCCCGGTTAAAGTTAAAGCCTTCCAGAATGCCTAATATGCCTGCTGGTACTCTGCGTTCGCCACGTTCATTCACGGAGTCACTTTGCAGGATGTTAAACATTCTTTTGGTAAGGCGCCCTGAAACATACCTGTCGGCTTTATTTTTTAACCCCAATGCAAAGGCTAACCGCAGCAGGCGGTTGGCTGTACACGCACGGGAAAACTCGGCGTTATTTTGCCGGGTAAGTTCAAAAAGAGGGTCCGCTAGCACTCGCCTTCGGTTTACTGTACTTTTTTTCTTTTTCATATTGTATTGTAAGGTTGGTTAAGAGGTAGAAAATACCACGCCGGTATTACGTGATATACTCACAATATAGCCATTTTCCGCCGGAGGGGTTGCACTAGTCCTCTATGTGGGTTGCACCGGCTCCCTGCTACTCAGTGCAACCCCCAATATATATCAGTGCACCCCCCCCAGGCATATTCGTATAATAAGTAACGCTTATGCAGTCTGTTTAGGGGGCTTTACAGGGAGAGCGATAGGTTTAAATAGTTGAAAAATAACAAATTGTTATAGCCGGGACGCGTAAACAAAATGAAATGGTTGTATTATCCCATAGGGTGTTATTTATTGCACGCGGTAAACAATATTCGAAAGGTGGTATTTTCCTCTCCCGACAGGTCGGGAGGGGCAGGGGAAGCCCTGCTGAAGTTACGCGAGGTAAATTGGAATCGCGAGGAGGTCTGCTTATGCGAAGTAAAAATAGAAGGCGGCTCTCTGCCTTTCATTCCGACCTGTCAGGTGGACTTTATCCCACTGATTGCTATATTCTCTGCTGTCCACCTTACAGGTCTGCGACCGTAAGGGGAGGCCCTGATGCAGTTGAGCGAGGAAAAAATAAAAGGCGACTCTCTGCCTTTCATTCCGACCTGTCAGGTGGACTTTATCCCGCTGATTGCTATATTCTCTGCTGTCCACCTTACAGGTCTGCGACCGTTAATAGCGGCCAGTTTTCCCTGGCAACAGCCTGGTGTTTCGCAAAGCAGCTTCCATAACCTGTTCTATCGATACAGCTGCCTTGTCAGCAATGATGGCAGCGACAGCCCGCGCTGCCTGCGGATCACGTGCTGCGAGAAAACGGATGACCTCACGAATGCCGATCTTTTCGAAATAATCCGGACCCGGATCGCCAGGGTTAGGGTGTGGTAATTCAAATTTGGGGATCTGATCAAAGGCGCTTTGAAAACGCTTCCAACAAGCGGCGGAAGCCGCCTTGTAGTCATCGTCCCATTCAATACCCAGATTGTTAGCGTGAACGGTAGTCTGCAAGGTTCGGCTTGGATAGTAGTTTTTCATCACCGACGGGGATGTTTCTGCTACTACAACCTCAAGATCAAGTGTAATGCCTGCGAAGGGACTGAGTACCGTTAGTTCCAGTCTTCCGCTGTTCACCGCGTATTGACAGTCAACCGGGTGTAAGGAAGGTGAATTCAGGTTTTGGCCGGTATGGTCCCGGCAGGAGACCTGTAACGTTATTGAGTTATCAGCCGGAGTGAGCAGCACGTTTTGTAACTTCCATGAATAACCTGGCGCCTCATAGCCAATTGAACGGGCCCGTAACACAAAAAAGGTATGGTAAGTTTTGGTCCTATACCTGAACACACGCTTTAATTCAATAGGGCAGGGGGCTATCAGCCCCCGCTTCCAGTCACCGGAGGCGATCAATTGGGTGTCATTGAGTTGTTCTTCGAACAGTAGCCGGAAATTCTGCCAGGCATTGCCCCCGCCGATACTAATATTCGCCCAGGACAGATCAGGGGCGAAGTTATTCACCCGAATCACAAATCGCCCATTAAAGGAGTGATAGTCGAGGTCGCCTTTTACATCCTCCATGTCTATGCGATCAATATAATGCAGGCGTGGCGTGTTGGTAGCAAACATGCAGGGGTTCCAGGCGAAGAAATTAGCTGAAAGAATGATGATCGATGTGTTGCCGATGCCGTGGTCATATGAATTGTCGCGCCGGCGCAATTCGAGAAAATAAGTATCGCCACCCGGGACAATCGGCGGTACTACTGCTAATACGGTCCGCCGGTTTGGCCATGCTGCGATCGCCACATCTCGTGCGTACAAACGCACATTGACGGGGGTGTATTCATATGTTGTTGTGATGTATGAAACCGTATCGGGATGATTGAAAACGCCGTGCGGATTTATTGGGTTGTACTGATTAATGTACAGGTGTGCAGTAGGGATGTATGGCCCAACCCTGTTTTGCGGGTTTTCTGGTCTGTCGGCCCCTGGTAAATTGGGGTTTAGTGTCCGGGTGAACCAAAGATCTGTAGTAAGCGCGCTCATCACCGAATAGGGACATTGGTATTCGTTCGTCGTTTTATCCAGTTCATGACATAATCCAAACGTATGACCCACTTCCTGGCAAGCCAGATCAAACGTACTTTCAATATCAAAAACCGCCGCCATAAGATGATTCCCGTCAGCCGTTTGGTAAGGTCCGCCACCGAAAAGATCAGTGTGCTGCGCAAAGTAAATAATACAACGGTCGAACTGGCTCCAGGTTGGATGAAAAGCCTGTTCGGCCGCTGCCAGCACGGCATAAACCAGCTGGTCGCGATCGACACCTGGGTTATTAATTATCAGTGGGGGAAAAACGACATTGGACATGTCTGCCTGTTGGAAGGTTGATACCTTCCAATAATGCGCCAGGCTGAACGGAATAGCCGGGTTCAGCCAGTTAGTGGCGACTGTATCAGACCAGACCTGTTTAGCTGGTGTATCAGGCCATCTCACCCGAAAGAACGCAATCATAACCGCCTCCTTTATTTGTAAATAAATTACAAAATACCAGGTTCTCAATCGGTATCCGGCACCGTTTAAACACCCCATTTTTGTTGGTCTGAACTGGGATTGTTGGGATTGGGGGATGGCTGGGAGAGAAGACCTGTAAGAACTTGTCCGCCTCTGGCGGAGGCTCTGATGCAGTTGAGCGAGGTAAAAATAAAGGGCGGCCCTCTGCCTTTCATTCCGACCTGTCAGGTGGACTTTAGCCCGCTGATTTTATATTCTCTGCTGTCCACCTTACAGGTCTGCGACCGTAAGGGGAGGCCTGATGAGATTTCGCGAGGTAAAGTAAAAGGCGACTCCTTGCCTACAAGACCTGTCAGGTGCAAAACATCTCTCTGTCTGTGCTAGCTCAAATGATGCACCTTACAGGTCTGCTGACTGCCCATTGCCTATTGCCTATTGCCCATTCCCCCATTCCCCATTCCCTTTTGCCCCTTTGTACTATAACGCACCACGCCTAACGAAAAAAAACTGACTATAGTCATGAATTGACGACGATCAAGTTACTTGGCACCCTGTTCTATAATATCGGAAAAAGTCCTAAAATTGGAGACTCTTATCCAACCCTAAACCGTTATTCCTATTAAACGATGCTTCGTGCTGCTTTGTCCTTACTATGTTCTTGAAACCCTAAATACCATAACCATCTATACGCGTATACGTATACGTATACGTATACGTATACGCAAAGCATAACTGGCATGTTTAAACAAAATTTCTTTTTGTTTAGATAAAAACATTTGACATATTGAAAGCAGGTCAATCTTCAGATGATTTATTGGTTAAGCGATTCAATGAGGGGGATGCAAGGGCGATGAATGAGGTCTATAATATGTACTTTAAACACTTATATCATTTCGCCTGGCGTATTACCCAAAATGCGCCCGAGGCGGAGGATATTGCCGTAGTTACGCTGGAAATCCTTCTCCGTCGCAACGCCGATTTTGTGACCATGACCAACATCAAGGCGTTTCTCTTTATTACCGTAAAAAATAAATGTTTAAAATACCTGGATGCTACCAAACGCCACCAGGCATCCGAAAAGGAATTAGGCACCCTGCAGGATGAAAAGGATGATTATATTCTTGCCCAAATGGTACGTAGTGAATTTTTGATGGAGGTGTATAAGGAAATAGAGAACCTGCCGCCTATTCGCAAAACGGTATTTAAGTTACTCTTCATAGATGGGCTCGACTCCCAGGAAATAGCCCGGCAGCTCAATATGACGCCGGCAGCCGTGTATGTAAATAAAAACAAAGCCCTGAAACAACTCAGGAATGTGTTGTTTGACCGGAAGTTACTGACCGTAATTGCAGGGCTTTGTGGTTTGCGGTCAGTTTAAATTTGTTTTAGACAACGTTTTTGAATCATTGATCCGTTGTAACTCAGGCAACAGTTTCTGCCTGATCACATCCGGGGCATCCAGGGGAAAATCTTCGTCCTGTAAGAAGGGGAGGTTTTGGGAAAAGACATGCTTTTTTAATGATACCGCCACCGATACCGCCATCCGGTATAATTCCATTAAATGCAGATCGCGGTCGGTGAAGATGTCAAAGTCGCAACCGGCGCTGGCTACCTGAAAAGGGTTTTTGTCCAGGAACACTTTGAAGTCATAATTCACCATTACCATTATTCGTTGGCGGTCTCTTGGGGGGGCATTGTACTTTTTGGGGATCACGGCGATGTCAATATCTACTATATTATTCTCGCGAAGCATAGGAACGGTGGGGACTTTTATGTCCGAGAAATAGGTGGGACCTACCTGTACGATCTTTAACATGGTAAATTTGGTTTAATGGATTAATTGATCCATTAATTTAAGAAGATATTGGCAGGTATGAGCGGTTTAATGTGCTTGTTATTAAGAAGTTGACGATTGTCAAGCGGGTGTTATAGTTTTGAGGAGGGTGAGGATAACGCAAACGAAAGCCAGTGCTATAAGAATTACTTTCACTACACCTGGGGTTACATGGCGCGACTTTACCTTTACCATATTCAGGATGTTTATTTCGAAGTTCTCACCTTTTTCATACAAAATACACACCGTTAATGGATAATAGGTCTGATCACGAGCTGTGAACCGGCTAGCTACCTTTAAATGACCATCAAATAAGTAAATAAATTGCCTGAAAGCAGCAATGGTAAGGGAGAATTCGCTTGTTGGACCTGGATATTAAAATGTGACTATCTGAAGAATGGGCGCAAAGTAAAGGTGCTGAAGGGAAATGGCAAAAAAGTGGGGGAGAAGTTGATAGTGGTCAAGTGGAAGTAGTGTCAGGGGCGGAATAGATAAATATGATACAGGAGACTACTTATTATAAAAAGGGTCTTGTTGGTTTTTATTTTGAGTTCATTTGAACCCGTATGGTTGATACGACATTTTCAACAGATGAAGATTTTATGGGTACTACAAGTTTGCCGGACATGTCCACTGATCCATAAAATTGTCCTCTACCAACTATGAAGAAAAGTTGATTTTTGTAAACAAAAACATTTTTATCGATAAAATCATATGCGCATTTAATGATTGTGTCGCCTCTTTTATTTACTACTCCATATTTGTTATTAAGCATAATTCCGTAATAATCGCTCTGACTATCATCATTTTCTAAGGTTTGATATTTTTCTGGGATAGAATCTCCTTGACTTATAGAATTTTGTATTTTAAAACTAACGTGGTTAACGGTTGGCTGTAAACTAACTCCCTTATTGACTGTTACTAAGTCAATTATGTTTCCAAGTGGGTTAACCAATTTGTTATTTAAATTGTTTGCGATATTATATTCTTCATTTGCGTTTAATGAGTCATTGTTTCCTAATAAGGCGGTTGCTAAGTTGAAATGTAAATAAGCATTTTCTGGATCATGGTTGATACCCGACTGGTAAGATTCGATGGCGTATATGTAGTTATTGGCTTTGTAAAAATTGTTTCCAATAAACAACGCGCAATAAGATTTTAGCTTTTTATTATCGTCAGTTGAGACTAAAGAGGAGCAGTGTTGGAATTTTATTGTGGATTGTAAAAAGTTATTAGAGTTGCTATATAATAATCCTAGTATAAATTCAGAAACAGCCTGAGCTTGATACTCGATAGAAAAATTAATGAGATCGGGATTTTGTAGATTTATAATTTTTTTGTTTTGTATTCCGATTGGATTAATATTCAAAAAGTTATTAAGGTAGATGGAACAATCAAACAATTTTGACTGATTGCTCCTTTTACCGAAAACAAGAAGCCCTTTTTTATAGCAATTAGAGCTAAATAGTTGATTTATGCTGTCCTGATATGACTTATTCCCTGCATTTATGAATTTTTCGGTTCTAATTGTATTAATGGTATCTGCATTTTCCAATTCAGTTTCTAATAGCGTGAATAGCTTATAGGAGAAGTCATCATCATTAGAGGTTGTAAAGCTTGTTATAATTAAGCCTATGTTATTTGCTGTGTCATTGCAATTGTTGCCTTTTGATTGGAAATAGTTAATGGCATGATATACAGGGAATATCCACAGCAAATAGCTGGCAATAATAAGTCGTTTTACATTTTTTATTTGTGTATTAGATAGCCTGTTTGCAGTGACGCCGAATGATTGTTTTTTGGATTTGAGTAAGTTATTGCAGATTCCAAGGTTTATTAAGAAAAGGCCGATGCTTATAACAGCGATATTGGACTTTGAGTCAAAAACACTTGCTATCAGGGATAAAAATCCAGCCAAAATTGAAACAAGTCCCGTTAGTGTTTGAATTACATTTTTGTATTTTCCTGTCTCTGATTTTATAAAAGTAAAAAGGTTTTCCATATGGTTTAGGGGTTAATGCCTTAGCTATCGTAAGTAAACTCATCTGATTATTACCTAAGCTTTCCCGTAATGCTTATTTTACATCGGTGATTATAGTGAATGCAAACGCAATAGATTAGTAGATATTGTATTCTTAATTAACTTTGAAAGCCTACAATAAAAAGGCTGCCCTGTATTTTGCCAGGCAGCCCTTTTAGTTTTGAGATAGGTATCAATTAGTTTAATAGCGTCCCTTTTTCGCCATCATAAAAAGTAATTGTCTTGTGTAGTGGCTCGGTGAAATTAAAAATGTCATCCAGGCTTGTTATTTCGTTTTTTGTTTCTTTTTTCAGTTCATCAAAAATGCCAATGTACTTTTTTGACCCATTTAAATAAAGCCTGCAGATGGTCTTTCGGTTATTGTCATCCAGTAAGATGGCAAAATAAGACTGTGCATCCCGGTAAACAATACGATTGGATTTTACTTTTTGACGCATAATTGTTTTCACGATCATAAACCCTTCCAGTTCGGCTTCTGTTGTTTCAATCCGGGCATCTTTCGCGTCTGGTTGATCATTCGCAGGTTCTTCTTCTACGGTTTTCTGCTCCTCATTTTCTTTTTTAAGAGCTGATTTTAGCCTTTCGGTTATTAGATCGTTTATGTATTGCTGAATGGACTTTTTTGTTAGTCCGGAAAATTGCTCCATCAATCTGGATGTTAAAACGCCATTGTAGATCTGTTTGGCAAAATGACGAACAAAACCCTCTGATGGGTTTTGAAATTCTGCATTGATAAGCACCTTCAGCTCGTTCATGTATTTAAGCTCGCTAGCGGTATTCTGTATGCTGCCTACATCAAAATACGATTTGTGGAACTTTTTTAGTTCCTCAACCTGGTTGTCTTTAATGTCTGTTACGTTGAATTCAAAGAATGGTTTTTCGTCCATTTTATTCGGTTCTACTAGATCTGAGTAGAATCGGTATACAATGCCATTTGATAAGAGTCCAAATTTGGCGGGTGTAGTATGAAAATATCGGAAAAGTTGAGAATTGTGTGGGTCAAGGCCTTCGCCCCAATGTTTACATTCTACAAGGATGCAGGGTTCACCATCTTTCATGATAGCATAATCAACCTTTTCACCTTTTTTAATGCCAATGTCGGCGACAAATTCTGGCATCACTTCAAAGGGGTTAAAAACATCATACCCTAATGCTTTTATAAAGGGCATGATAAAGGCATTTTTAGTTGCTTCTTCGGTTTGGATTTGGTCTTTAAGTTTTTCAACTCTATCACCAAATAGTTTAATCTCGTCTTTGAAATCCATGATGAGGGGTTTAAGGATTTAAATAATTATGATTTCTGTCAGTTGGGTTTCGAGATTACAAACAATTATTCTGATTTAAAAGGGTGTTTTTCACGTTTTTTATTAAAGAAATACAAATTAGTAACTGGTGTGTGGGGGTTTTTATTACGTTTAGGCGAAGATGTTGATTATGGTCAAGAAGAATGTCGCCAGAGCCTGATCGTGCGAGTTTGTGTTTTATCTCCCGAGGGGGTAGGTGAAAAATAAAAGGCTCCTCTCGAATCCGACCTGTCAGGTCTGCTTATCACGCGTGCCCGGCGAGTTAATGAGGCAGACCTTACAGGTCACATGGAAGAGCCTGCCCCGATTTATGGACGTTTCAAAAGATGCAGACGCCAACCTTTGAGCAGCCATCTTGTTTCTGAATGGCCAGGATCTCATTGCTTGTCCTGGCAATCGTTTCTTAATTTATTGCAGCTATGGATATCACCTAAACGGCATCCTTTTTTAAAGTCTTCACAGGCGCCGGCCCAATTGTTTGTTTTTTGCTTTGTCAGGCCCCGCTCGTAATAACCTTCGGGGGCTGAGGGTGATAGTTGGATATACTTTGTATAATCAGCAATGGCACCCGAAAAGTCTTTTAATGCATCTTTTGTAAGGCCACGGTTGAAGTAACCGAGGGCGTAATTAGGGTCCAAGGCAATTGATCTGTTATAATCGGCAAGCGCCCCTTCGTAATCTTTAAAGACATCTTTTGAATAGCCACGGTTGTTATATGCCAGGACGTAATCCGGGTCTACGACGATGGATTTATAGTAATCGGCAATTGCCCCCTTGTAATCTTTTAAATAGTATTTTGCATTGCCCCGGTTATTGAAATAAACTGCGTCGCTGGAATCCAGGGAAATTGCTTTATTGTAATCAGCGAGCGCGCCCGGGTAATCAATCAACGCATATTTTGCATTTCCGCGATCGAAGAAAGCGATAGCATTATTGGGATCGAGTTCTAATACTTTGTTGTAATCAGCAATGGCTCCCTGATAGTCTTCTGCGTCATGCCTGGAAAGTCCCCGCCAGATATAAGCATCGCCGAAAGCTGGCTTCAATTCAATAGCCCTGGTATATTGGTCAATGGCGTCCTGAAACCTCTTTTGTTTACGTAATCTATTGCCATCATTAATGAACTTTTCTGCACTGGGTGAATTGTCAACATTGGCTATCGGTTGTTTCTTTTTGGCTTTATTATAGCCTGCTTCTACTGCCGTCAAACGTTTGCTGCGATTAGGGTGGTCAGAGTTGCTGTCATTGTCATCGCTGACAACAAGATTCACCGCTTTAGTTGCCTGGCTCAGTGAGGCGCCCAACTTAAATAGCATGTAACCTGAAAACTCATCTGCTTCCAGTTCCTTTTGCTGCTGTTCTGCGGGGTCTGCAGAACCTCTTAAGGTGTGTCCGCAAAGATGATGGCCGATCACATGGGCTAGTATGGAAGTACTTGCCCAATCTGTCTTAGCGACATTGTTGATTCGCTCCATGAATTTGTTTTCATAAACGATATAGCGAATACCATCTTCAGAAATGACTGCAGCCGCATTTTTAATGTAAGGGCAGGGGAGCAATACAAAGTTTCCTGACAGTCCCAAGGGTTTAAGTATCCTGTCGACAGCTTTTTCAGCCTGGTCGTTGCCTGTAAAGAAGTTTTGCTGTTGCAATTTGCATTGCTCAATATCGTCATCCCCCTCTCCATAACTACAATAAAACAGCCGCTTTTTTATCTCCTGCGAATGGAGGCGATCATTCGACAGAACAACCAGCATCAACAAAAGCAGCAGCGGTTTCATGGTTGTGCTTTTCGAATGCTAATTTAACACATCTTAAGCCCTTATGAGGTAAGGGTGATGGAAATCACCTCTGTATTGCTATAGGGTCGATTACACCTAAAGTATTTTAATATTTGACATTTCTTTTCAGCGTGCAAAAACTATCAATACATTAAAAATACCAATTTACAAGGCCCCGCCCATTTGGGAGTTGAGGTGCCGTCTCCTCAAGCCTACGTTTATTATAACATCTATTTCTTATGAATGATTATGGCATTATTGCCAGGTAAATTCCAATTGGCACAAACATTCGAATGTGTTTGACCTATCATGTGGTAGCCTGGAGGAATAGGTGATCCATTACATATGGTTTCTTGGTCACTTGGTATTTTAATTGTGAATGCATTGTTGCCGGAATTGTTGGGGCAGGCAATTGCAAAGGCATGAGCAATAATTACATACCCTGCTGGAATGGGCGATGAAGCACAAATTGTTGTGCTATTAGGATAAGGAAAAGGAGTTTGGATAGTTATGCAGTTGTTCCCATTTCCCGGACAACTAATGCAGTTGCTATAACCTGTTATTACGTAGCCGTTTGGGACAGCGGAATTTGAACATATTTGTTGTTGTTTTGCTGTGTCAGGGCTGCCATCAGCGAGAGTCTTATTTTCAATTTTGTGATAACTATCGCATGCGGCAAATGTTAGTGTTACTGCGGTATATAGTGAAAGCATCTTCATCAATAAAATTTATTGAAAATATATATTTATGAATTTATTGACAAGGGTGTTTTTCCTGTTTTTAAACCATTACAGTCGTGTTGCTATTTTTTTAAAGCCCATTCAAAAGTAAATTTCTGATAAGAATCATAAAAAGGTAATTGTCGACTTTATATTCTTTCAATACGGTTATCAGTTTAAATTGGGTGAAAAAACGGTACCTGTGATATGTAGAAATCAAATAGCTTGCTTATTTACATCCTCAAGATGAATCTTGTCTGCTTACTATTCAACTTCAATTTTTTTACAATGAAAAGAATAACATGCGATGCTCTAATAATCGGAGCAGGCCCATCTGGAAGTACATATGCCCGGGTTTTAGTGTCAGAAGGTTTAAAAACAATTATGGTTGATACAGGCCCTCAATACAGTAAAAGGCCTGGAGAGAATTTGAAAAATTCCTTCCCCTTCCAAAGGAATATGGGAAATTTCGCGAGTATGATTAGAGGATTTTTACATTTAATTTCTGTTCCTACCTCAGGAGGAAGCTCAGCTTTTTTAGATCCGATCACATATAAACCAGATTCCGGATTTATAAAAAATGCAATGAATCCTCGTCAAGATCCAAATAAAAACCTTGATGGCGCTGCTGCCGCCTATTCTGTAGGTGGTATGCTTCTTCATTGGACCGGGGCAGTTCCAAGGCACCATCCCGAACTTGAGAGAATTAAATTTATTTCTAATGATGAATGGGAGGATCTTTATACAGAAGCGGAAAAAATATTAAATAAACATACTGATGTATATGAAAAATCGATTCGTAATTCGGTATTAAAAGATGTGTTATCTAGTTATTATCCTCATCTTAAATATCCGTACCACGTGCAAAACTTACCGATGGGAGCTGAACGAAGTTCAATAAATAGTGAATTGGTTCGCTTTACTGGTACTGATACAATTTTATCTCCCATTATCGATAACCCTGAAATAAATGATGGCCGGTTTGAAATAAGGCCTCAGCATCGTGTTAAAAGATTGCATGTTGAAAATGGAGCCGTTGTGTATGCGGAAGTTGATGATTTACAAAATGGTGAACGTATCAATATTTATGCAAGTAGATTCATTGTCGCCTGTGGTACTATTATGAGTGCGCAACTGCTTTGGGCGTCAGGAATCAGGCCAGAAGCTTTGGGGAGATATTTATATGACCATCCGATTGCCTTTTGCCAGGTAATACTAAGTAAGGAACTTATTGAAAAAATGAGCTCCGAATTGAGGTCTAGTGAAAATAAACTGTCGTTTGCCGCAAATGATCCTCTACCTATTCCAATTAATGATCCCGCACCTAATATTTGGATTCCGGTTTCAGAAGGACGTCCCTGGCATTGCCAAATAACGAAGGATGCATTTCATTACGGAGATCTGCCTGCAAATGTTGATGATAGAGTTATTGTTGATTTAAGATGGTTTGCCCGTATTGAAACGCGCCCCGAAAATCGGGTAATTTTCGAAGAGGATATCTTTAATGAATTTGGCATGCCTCAACCTACTTTTGAATATGGTTTTAGTGAGGCAGATGCTAAGCTAATGCACGAAATGATGATTGATATGACAAATGCAGCACAATCTCTTGGGGGATTTTTACCCGGTTCAGAACCCAAATTTATGCCTTGGGGACTTTGTCTTCACGCGCAAGGAACCTGTAGAATGGGCGAAAAAGATGATGGCAAAAGTGTGGTTGACCCATATTCAAAGGTTTGGAATATTGATAACTTGTACATAGGCGGTAATAGTATTATTCCTACTTCTAACGCTTGTAATCCAACCCTTACCAATGTCGCATTAGCTGTAAGAGGAGCGAGAAACATTGTTAATAATAAATAGCTTGAGAATCTTAGTGTTTTACTTCGAAAAATGCTTTACAATAAAATGGCTGCTTTGGCTTTTTGCCAAGCAGCCTTTTTTAACTGTTGCTGGTGCAGGTTCACATTTCTTTTAATATTTTGGGATATGGAAACCCAATACAACAGCGCCTGATAAAAAATAATCGCGAGGCTGCATTCCTCCTCCCGACGAGTTGGGAGGCCGGGGGAGGCCTGCCGAAGCTTAGCGAGGTTAATAATAATCGCGAGGTTGCAATTCACCCTCCCGACGAGTCGGGAGGGCAGGGGGAGGCCTGCCGGAGCTTAGCGAGGCAGAAAAATAAAAAGCGACCCTGCTGCTTTGCTATCATTATAAATAATGAAACAAAAAATGCTTCGCAAATTGAGCACTGGTATATGCCGCATACTCCTGAAAGCTATCGTCCTTGGTTTCATCGCCAAAGTCGCAAATAGATTTGATGATAATGGGGACTACTTTTGAATCAAAGATCTGGGTACAGGCGTATTTTAATCCGTATGCTTCCATTTCAATCCCAATTAGCTTTCTATTTTGATCTTTAATTGCATTCATTTTGGAACTGCTGGCAACAACCTGGGAGCCTGAAGCTATTGGTCCAACAAAGGCTGACAGATCATTGGTGATCTTTTTGCCCAGGAATCCACTTCTGATCTTATATAGTAGATCTTTGTTGTTTGAAAGCTCTATGAATTTGTTTTTTAATGAAGGTTTTATTTGCAATGCACGGGGCTCTGGTTCGAATTTTAAGCTGGTAAAGGTTTGGTCACTGCCTTTTTCCTCCACCTTAAATTCAACAATTTTTCCAGCGTTATAATCCCAGCAAAGGTCCGCAATTAGAATATCGCCATAGTTTACATTTGCTCTGCGAACCCCGGCTGTGATGCCTGTCATTATAATATATTGAGGTCTGAATTTTAAGATAACTTTGGTGCAAAGAGTAGCGCAAGATACCATGCCCATTTGGTCTGCATACACCGCTAAGATCCGCTTGGTTTTTCCATTCTCAGAAATGGTAGCTTCATAATAGATGGTTGGGTCGTCTGTATGGTTAATTTGTCGCCAATTGGTTGCCAGTTTCTGCACCGCTTCGAATTCAGGATTATATAAGGCCGTAATAAATGCAGCATCGTATTTATGTCTGAAATGAGTAGGACTTAAAAAATCTTCTTTAACCTTATAAAGGTGAAAAAGTATTTTCTTCAATTTTCCTCTCCATTCCATGGAGCTTAATTCATATTTTAATAGATGGAATAAGCGCTCTTCAAAAAAATTGGCGGAATCATCATTTAATTCTAAAAACTTCGTTAGCCCCACCACGAATAATGGCGGATTCAAAAATGGACTGGTTTCCAATTCTTCCAGAAAAGCACAACAGTTATCCGGGTGAGGGACTTCCCCTTTTCTTAATGGAATAACCAGGTCGATAATAAGGATATCAAACTGCTTTTGCTCAACCAGTTTTTTTGCCTCAATTATACATTCAGCATGAGTTACATGATTATTGAGGTGTTGATTTACTTCTTCTATACAGGATTTGATCGACTCAAATTTTTGGAGATCGTCTTCGATAATTAAAATATCTACCATTGATTGTTAGTTAGAAATTTATTAAGATCAGCCTGCCACTTAATATCATTGCTGTTAAATACTATATAGCCCAAATAAGTTTCGGGGTATTCTTCATTAAATAGCTTGTTCAGGTTTTCTATTAAGGAGCCATCATCAAAACTTTTATAAAGGGTTATAACTATCACTTTAGCATCTATTCCATTCATGTAAAGTTGGTTGTAGATCGCTTTTCCGCCAGATGGCATAAATTCACTACTGCCATCGGGAACATCAAAAACAGGGATGCTTATGTCTAAAAGGATCAGATCAGCGCTGAAATTGATTGAATCTATTTCTTTTAATACGGCATTGTATGATTTTTTTATGTTAATATCCGGGTGTCCGCAGGTTCGGAGATATTCAACGATCTTTTCAATCTTAAACTCGGTATCTTCAATTAAAAGAATCTTCATGTTTAATATCTGTGATGTTAATGGTTAGTGTAACTTGAAATTCGTTATCGCTATTAACAAAATAGTCTATTTCATTGGCCGGGTTGTTTAGATCTGAAATAAGAATATTTCTGGCTTTCATCAGACCAGAGTTTCCTTCACTGGTTAATAATTCCAGGTCGTGATGTTTTAACTTTAGTTTGTTGAGGCTATGATTTATATAATTTAGATCTGCGTCTTTGTCCAGTGGGTTGTAAATGTTTATTTCTAACCAGGGATCATTTTCTAATTTGGTTGATATTCGAAGGGGTACTTCCGCTCCTGGTAAATTTGAATAGGCTAAGGCATTGCCCATAAAAAGCCTGAATAGATCAGAAAAGTGAACATAGTATTTCCCCTTTACTTTAATATTCGGACTAAGCTTTTTATCCAGTTGCAGTTTCTTAGTCAAAATGCACTTACTTAAATATTCATTGTTAATGTCTAAGATATCTGATAGCGTAAAATCGGACATTTGGCTATCAGATCTTACAAACCAATGCGAGATCTTTTCCAATTCTTTTCTTATGTGGTCCCGGCAAATATTTATGTTATTAAAAAAGTCATGTAACGAATCCTTTTTAATGATCTTTTGGACTGCTTCTTCCAAATCAGCAAGGTGTTTTGACAGGTTGCTGGCAACTACAGTTGTTAAATATTCCCGGATGATCTCGAGGTTTTGATCTGTTCTGTTGCCCAGTTCGTTAAATATTGCCTGGATGAATTGTTTAAAGTCTTGCTGCGTCTTTTTGTAAATATCTATTTTAGCAATCTCCTCATCAGTATAGGTAAAATCAAACAGGCCATAGTTGTTTTTGCTTTCTGTTTTTATCTGCAGCTTTTTTGATAATAGGTCTTCTAAAATATAGCGATCGAATTCTTTTGAAAAGCTGGATAATTCAATGTGGAACCTGTCTATTTTATCCTTTGATACATTTGATGATAAGAGATCGTTATCCCAGTGGGTATTAGGAATATACTTATCCCCGGTGGTTCCCTTTTCGGTTATTAATTTAAGCTTTTGATAGATGGGTCTTAATGCCGCCTCCAAAATCCCATGCCGGATCCTGGTACTTAGATAATTTACCAATCCATATTTACTAAATAAGTATCCATGACGAATTGCCAGAAAAAGTTCTTTTAATGCTTCATGCATGTATAATGGAACAGGTTTATCATGGGCGATGTCCGAATTGTCTTTGTGGACCTTAATGAGCGAAATTATTCTTTCGTAAGCCGGTTCCTCAAATTTGATCTCCGTTTCATACAATCCATCTTCGTTGATGTATATTTTGCTTTCGTTTAATTTATTAATGCCATCCAGGATAATTAACTTCTTGGTGTTTTCCTGGACCTCATTATTATAATGTTCCTTTTGAGTCGAATTCCACTCAGCCAGGTTGTTTAGTACATTTATTCTTTCAATAATGATCTCTTTAGGCGTTTCGTATATGGAAGAATGCTTCAAAATTTCAACGGTGCAAACGTTGTAAAAGAAGAATTCTATATATTTTTTGGGGGATGTAAGTCTGCCCGGCTTCAATTCTGAAGGTTTTGAAACCCCAAAGCTTCTCAAAAAAAGTTTTAGCGTGTTAGAGATGTCTACTTCTTCTGCTTCATTTATGAAATAGAATATGGGTACCGTAATGGACGGGTGTAGGTTTCTAAATCTATTTTTTTTGTTTAGTTTAATTAAATTATTACTATCGAACTTTGTTGTTAACGCGTTTGAATGAAAGTGACTGTCGACAAATAAGTCTATTGCGCCGTTAAAATTCTTGATGGTTATATAGCAATTAAATAATCTCCTGATCGCCTTTTCGTATGCAAAGCCCACATCAATCAAGTCTGGGAGAATTGATTTGAGGTCTGAAATGCTTTTTCCGTAATTATTTGCTGCTATTGACGAATCAATAAGGATAAACCTTTTCCGGATATCATTATTGAGTAATAGTTCTATATTTTCAGCTGTGTTGTGTGTTATGGTGTAATAAAAATAGCTATGGGAAAAGTTGTTATGGATGTGTTCAATTTGTTTTATTAAACAGGCGGCTTGTTGCGCTGGTCTGTAGAGCTGATAATGTGTCGGGTTGTGTGAATGGTCTGATATTCTTGATAGTTTGGAGTGTTTTTCATCGTTAGCGATCTCCATCATAAAGTAATCATACAATTTTACCCCAATTGTATGGCTTTCCAGCACATAAGCAAATTTGATAAGGATTTGGCTAAATATATCAATCCTTTCTTTTGTGAGAATGTACCGAATTGATTTTAATATTCTTTCCAATATGACCGTGCTTCCTATATCGTACTCATCAATTTTTAAGTAGATGCTGCATTTTATATGGATGACCAGGAGTTTGAAGTCAATTACTTCATTGTTCAAGATTGTTTTTGAAAGATGATAACAATCCTTGTAGTTACCCTCCAGGTATAAGCGATAGGCGACCAATATTTTGTCATTATACGGAACAATGGATGGTTCCCATTCTCCTTTTAGTTTGCAGACAACATTTTGTAAAACGTGGTCCTCAGTTTTTTGATAGAGGTTTCTTAGTTTGTAAACATATTTGTCCAGATTTAGGTCGATCAAATTGGTGGCGGCCAGTGAACATAGTTTAACCAGTGTTAAATATCTGTCTACCAGGGAGAATTTAAATTCCTGTTCCAGAATAAATTTGACGTTTATGTTTTCGGTTTTATAGGGGACCAGCTTAAATAAGAAGTAGGAAATTACAGCGTCTCTGTCTGGCTGTTTGTAATTGTTAAATGCGGCCAGGATCTTTTGTTCATAGGAACAGACAGTTGATCCAATTTCTACTCTTTCGCTAAGGTATATCGACAGGCATTTTACTTTTATATCTTCAATTTGATCTAGAAATATTTCTAATAAATGTTTGTTGCCGGCTAATCCATTTTTTAAATTGGATAATAGCAACCTGTTCTCAAGGCTCCATAAGGAGACACATATTTCGGTCTCTATTTGGGTTAAGGTATTTTCAGCCTCTTCGTACTTCGCATTAAGGATGAATTTTTCAAACTCAATTTTTAATTTCAGGAAAGATCTTATTTGGGAGTGTCCATGTCTTAATGCGAGGAACAGCCAATCCAATTCTGCGTCGGTTGAACTTGATTCTATAATAGCAGGAACGCTACCCAGTTCAGCGTAAGATTTAGGGAATGGATTAC
Source organism: Niastella soli (assembly GCF_017742245.1). Classification (GTDB taxonomy): domain Bacteria; phylum Bacteroidota; class Bacteroidia; order Chitinophagales; family Chitinophagaceae; genus Niastella; species Niastella soli. The sequence goes on along the minus strand of NZ_JAGHKO010000014.1, from coordinate 340,784 downwards.
CTATAAAGTGAGTGATTTGTCGCTGAACAGCGTGTGATGTAGAGTCAATTAATGTACACAGATCCTGGTAGTCAGCATTATTTTTTAAGTGGTAAATGGTACCCAATACTCCCCGGTCTGGTTTAGCTATAGAGGAAAGAAAGTATCGTAAGATGTTGTCCATTTATAGTATAAGTTGAAAGCAGTTATCAAAATGCGTAATGATCCAGTGGTGTTTTTATAAAACCCGTTTTGGTGGTTCAGTTACTGTGAAAATTGCAACTGTACCTAATGCCTAAATAAATTGCTCTTGGTTAGCTAAAGCTGGATTCACAAAAGCCACTTAGAATAGGAATTGAGCAGATTGATCTGATTGTTGGTGCTTGAGAGATGGTGTTACGTGAATAGTGGGCTTTACTACTCTGATAATTATTTGTTGATCGAAGTAATTTATTCTTTATTCCTGTAATTGTATTCGGTACGTAAATAAGTACAATGATATTATTTTCTAATGACATGAGGGGTTAGCATGAATGGTTAATAAAGTTGTGTTACCTGTAGGGACTTGGCGCCCAATAGTTGTCATTAGGGGTGGGTGTTATTAAAGTTACGAAAAAGTAACATTAAGATTAATTGTATTTTGATGACTAAGTATATTCTTGTAAGCGATCCTTTTGATTCTGATGGGCAGCTGATGGTGGTCATGTTTGCGCTATGCTTGCGGCCTCCCGTATATGCTTTATAATATAGAAGTCAACATTGCGAAAGAGTGGGGGAATAGCTGGTGGTAGAAAAGCATGGGAGCGCTTTGTAATAGAAGGAGAGATATCCTCGCCATTATAAATATTATAAGGCGAGTTGATCTGATCTTGTAAGAGAGAACTAAATGATTGGTCAACAAGGATTTTATATCCAGGTTTCATGTGATGTTAGTTTTGGTTGGGAAATGGCGTTCAGGAAATTGGAAGTTGTCGGGGTTGGTCTTTGGTCTTTAATATGTTGCTCAGTGCTATTGTGTTCCTGGCAGTCGGCTCTACATAAGATCGTCTATGTGTTCTTGCTACTCAACTGGTTGCCAGTGATGCTTTGAGGGAAGATGTTAATTTCGATGTCATGATTTGCTCCTTTATATAAATGTTCAAATGACAGTTACAAGGGATGGCATTTTTCAATGACGTGTTACTTACATAAAAACCTATTAGGACTACTAATCTAACCTTGGATGATAAAAATTATTTAACATTATAATACAGTTGAAATGCTGAAGTCTTTACAACTACTTTAAATAATTATTACTTTTTTTTCATTTTGAGGTTAGATATCCACTCGGTGCCGGTTTTTATATAAATCAGACAATACCAAAATCGAATTTCATGACCGATAGGGCAGGTGACATAGCTATGCTGATCAAGAAGCATATCCATAAGGAGTTGACCGAAGAAGAGCGAGGCGAGTTGAATGATTGGATTGATGCATCGAATGAGAACAGGAAGGTGTTCAATGAGTTGACTGATGAAGATTCGTTGCACGCGGCGATGCAGGAGTTGTATGATTTTACGCAAAGTCATGACCGCGGTCAGTCTGCACCAGTGGTTGGCTTATACGCAAAAAAGCGAAACTGGTTTAACTACATCCTGGCAGCCGCCATAGTTTTAGCCGCCGTAAGTTTGATCTGGCTGTTAGTTGTAAAGAATAATAATAAGGAAGAGAAGATTGCAGTTACAGATACTCACACAAAGAAAAAGGACCCTGATATTCCACCAGGGGGCAATAAAGCGGTGCTGACATTACAAGATGGATCTACTATTGCGTTAGATGACGCTCAAAACGGCGTGATCGCCGAGCAGGGGAAAACGGTGATCAATAAAAGAGGAGCAGAGTTGGTATATCATGATGCGAGGCTGCAGGCAAAGGACGAAGCTACATCCTGGAATATTGTAACTACTCCGAGAGGCGGACAATACCAACTCAAGCTTCCCGATGGGTCAAAAGTGTGGTTGAATGCGGCCAGCTCAATAAAATTCCCGGTGAGTTTTTCGGGTAAAGAACGGAGGGTAGAGATCACGGGGGAAGCCTATTTTGAAGTGACAAAAGACGAAGCCCATCCATTTATTGTATCCATTAGAAATACAGAAGTGCGCGTATTAGGAACGCATTTTAATATTAACGCTTATAGCGATAACCCACAGGTAAAAACAACGCTGCTGGAAGGGAGTGTTAGGATCACTCCCCCTGCTGGCGGCCATGCAACGGTGCTGACGCCAGGTGAACAAGCGCAGGTGTCAGAAAAAGGAACTATCCGCGTTGATGATGAAGTTGATATTGAAAAAGCGATCGCGTGGAAAAATCACCTCTTTATATTTAAAGGAGATGGGGTAGTAGATGTGATGAATACCCTGTCACGTTGGTACGATGTTGACGTTGAGTACAAGGGATCGGTTCCCGATCTGCAATTTTATGGGATTGTCAATATGGACCAACCCGCTTCCAATGTGTTACAATTGTTACAAATGAAAGGCGGTCACTTTCAAATTGAGCATAAAAGAATCATAGTGACCCCTTAGTGTGTAACCATGAAAAATAGATATTGATCGTATTGTTGAATACCATTAGCCATTGAACCAAATTCGATCGTTCATTTGAAGGAAACTGTTAGGACAGCATGCTTATGCTTATGCAAGCGGTTCAGTTTTTTTGAAAGACATCCGTTACCCGTGCAAGCGCAAGACCCCTTTACTTGCAGTTCCCTTCCTGTCAGCCTTACACTATAGTATTTCCTAAAGCACATCTCGAATTACTGCCTGGATCCTTACATGCTTTTAACCATTGAGCCCCTTCCGGCTCCCCGCAAGGGGAGGGAAAGACTTACCAAGGGTACTAGCCACCCTTATGTGACCACATAGGCCAATAAAAAAGCCGTAGTGCTTACGACACTACGGCCAGATGGTTAACAAACAACAAGGAACGTCATTTCTTAAACCAAAACTCGAATTTATGCAACATTTCGGTGTCTGCAAAAAACGGGCTTTCGGCATTCCCATGCCACAGCTCGCCATGCGTAACAAAAACTACCGGCAGGCGGTAAGAATTATGAGAATAACTGCTTTTATACTATTGGTTGGTTTATTACAGGTCAGCGCCAAAAGCCCGGCGCAGGAAAGGATCACGCTGAAGGAAAAGGGGGCGTCGCTGGTCACGATCTTCACGCAGATAAATAAACAAACCGGTTACAATTTCTTCTTTACCAACGAGGATTTGAAAAATGCCAAACCCGTGGATATAGAAGTAAAGAACGCCACGCTGAAAGATGTGCTCGATCTCTGTTTTAAAAAACAGGACCTAACCTATATCATCTCGAATAAAATAATCACCATTTCAAAAAAAAATGATGAGCCAGTCAGAGACGAATCGTCTCTACCCTTACCCCCACCCATAGATGTTCGGGGTAAAGTAGTGGATGAGAATGGAAAACCACTGGCAGGGGTAACGGTTACCGTCAAAGGAACCAAGAAGCAAACCATAACCGACGCAAATGGCGAATTTCATATTGCGGATGTGTTAGATAACGCTGTGTTGGTATTCACCAGTGTGAATATGGAGAGCTTTGAATTAAATGTGAGCGGGAAAAAGGAAATCCTGGCTAAGTTAAAAACAAAGACCAGCCAGTTGGATGAGGTGCAGATCATCGCGTATGGGACCACCACCAAAAGACTCAATACTGGTAACGTGAGTACGGTAAAAGCGGCTGATATTGAAAAACAGCCAGTGACAAATGCACTATTAGCCCTGGAAGGAAGGGTAGCTGGTATGGAAATTATTCAAGCGACTGGTTTACCGGGAACCGGCGTTACAGTTCGGATCCGCGGGCAAAATAGTATCAGTAATGGTAATGATCCCTTGTATGTGGTGGATGGCGTGCCGTATCAAAGCCAGATGTTACCCGGACTGACTGCGATAACCGGAACATCCGGTTCAGGTAACTCTTACTCAACGGGTAATCCGCTTAGTTACCTTAATCCGGGGGATGTGGAGTCAATAGAGGTATTAAAAGATGCAGATGCCACTGCCATTTATGGAACCAGGGCTGCAAACGGAGTTGTGTTGATCACTACTAAGAAAGGAAAAGTGGGCCCCACGAGAGTTGATATTAATATCCAACAAGGCTGGGGAAACGTAACCCGTTTTATCCCCAGGTTAAATACCAGGCAATATTTGGAAACGCGTTATGAGGCCTATAGAAATGATGGGGTGGATATTACTACCTTGACGCCCAATGGAAGTAATTATGATCTTACTTTGTGGGATACTACACGTTATACAGATTGGAATAAAGAGCTAATAGGTGGTACTGCCAAATATTCCAATGTTCAATTGTCTTTATATGGTGGAAACAATGTTGTTCAATATCGTCTGGGCTATAATTTTAATAAACAAACTACCACTTTCCCTGGTAGTTTTGGTAACCCTAAAGGGGATATTAGTTTTGCTGTTAATAGTAACTCTATTAACAAGAAGCTAAAAGTGCAGTTGTCTGGCAATTACATGGTAGATAAAAATAGTCTACCTAATTACGATCTATCGGAGTACACAGATCTGGCCCCTGATGCACCGGCATTATATAATGCGGATGGTAGTCTTAATTGGGCTCCCGATACAGCAACTGGTTTTCCTACCTGGGAAAATCCGCTTGCTTATCTGAATCTTGTATACAAACGAAGGGTCAATAACCTGGTGACAAATGCTTTGTTTAGTTACGAGCTGCTGCCAGGCCTAGAGGTAAAGGTTAGCGGCGGATACACCAGCATGCAATCTAATGAAATAAGTACTAAGCCGGCTAGTGCATTTGCACCAATATTACTTCCATATGTTCAAAGGGAATCCAAATTTGCCAGTTCTCAAAACGATACCTGGGTGATAGAGCCGCAGCTTAGTTTTACAACCCAGTTAGGCAGCGGTCGGTTAAGCGCCCTTGTGGGAGCAACTATCCAGGAAAATAATAGTAAAGGACAGGCATTCACAGGTTTGGGATTTAACAACGATCTGGTGCTGGAAGATATAAAAGCTGCGGCTTCAGTAGAGGTTAATAATACCATTGATGCCGTTTATAAATACAATGCCATTTTTGGCAGGTTGAATTATAACTATCGCGACAAATATCTAATAAATGTAACAGGACGACGAGATGGTACAAGCCGGTTTGGTCCTAATAAACGCTTTGCTAATTTTGGCGCGGCTGGTATTGGTTGGGTTTTTTCGCAAGAGAACTTTATATTGAAAACACTACCCTTTCTAAGTTTTGGTAAAATTAGAGGTAGTTACGGAACAACAGGAAGTGATCAGGTTGGGGATTACCAGTATCTGAACTTATACAATTATGTTAGTTATAGTATACCATACCAAAACAGTCTTTCTTTAGGGTTAGATGGACTTTTTAATCCTGATCTGGCTTGGGAAGAAACAAAGAAATTAGAAGGCGCTATAGAATTAGGGTTTTTGCACGATAAAATCTTGTTAAGCGCTTCTTATTATCGCAATCAGTGTTCTAACCAGTTGACTTCTTACGAATTGCCGCGAACTACTGGGGCAGCCTCTATTCCAGCTAATTTGGATGCTACCGTGCAAAACTCAGGCTGGGAGTTTACTGTTAATATATCGAATATCCGGTCAACCAATTTTCGATGGAGCAGTTCGATAAATCTAACCATTCCAAAAAATAAATTGCTGTCTATAAGCCCTAATGCCATTGTTGTTGACAAACGCCTGGTTGGTCGTCCGTTGTCTACGGACTTTGTATACAGTTTTGCGGGGGTTGATCCGGCCACCGGTGTATACCAGTTTTATGACGGAAAAGGTGGACTTACCTTCCAACCAGATACAGCAATTGACCCTATAACCAACAGACTTTACTCCCAGATACCGCTATATACAGGCATAAAATATTATGGTGGCTTTCAAAATAGTTTTTCCTGGAAGAATTTACAATTGGACATCCTATTTCAATTTGAGAAACAGTTAGGGCAAACAAATCAGCGCGGAAGATACCCTGGGAGTTTTACTAAAAGCATCGGTAACCATATGCAAAACCAGCCCGTTTCCATATTAGAGCGGTGGCAAAAAACCGGTGACAATGCTCCAGTACAGAGATACAATCAGGATTTTAGTATTTATAAAGCTTTTGATTATATGTCAAACAGCGATGCCATTTGGGTGGATGCGTCATATATTCGATTGAAGAATGTATCGCTTTCTTGGCAGTTGCCTGAAAAAATTAAAAAGGTTTTACGATTAGATAATGCACGAGTATACACTCAGGCGCAAAATCTTTTTACGATTCTTACCTATAAAGGGTCCGATCCGGAAACCCGTAGTTTAATTTCTATGCCGCCATTACGGATGTGGACGATTGGGGTACAGTTGACGTTTTAAAGCATTTAGTTAGGTATTTATTCTTGGCCTTTTAAATAGAAAGCAATGAAATCATCATATCAAGGTGTTTTATTTATATTAATTGTTTTAATGGGAGCTTCCTGCGAAAAATTCGTGGAGGTGCAGGCACCCAGTACCTCGCTGACTGCGTTGAATACATACAGTAATGACGCTACGGCAGCTTCTGTTTTAACTGGAGTCTATTCTTATATGGGAGATGGGGGGGTGTGCACGGGCGGAGCTGGCATCTCGCTAAGTAGTGGTTTGTCTGCTGATGAACTAACACTGAGTGCTGGTGCTTTCTTCGGCAGGAATCAGCAATTATATCAAAATAACTTATCGTCAATGGTCGATCTTTCACCTAGCTATTGGCAGGATTATTATAAAACATTATTAACGGTAAATTCGGCGATTGAGGGTTTAACTGCTTCCAGTTCACTAACTCCAGCTGTAAGAATGCAGCTACTAGGAGAAGCTTATTTTTTACGCGCCTTCTTTCACTTTTATTTGGTTAATTTTTATGGCAAGGTGCCACTTATGATTTCCAGTGATTGGCGGGTAAATGCTGTTACTGCTCGAATGCCTATTGGGGATGTTTACCAGCAAATTATTTACGATCTTAAAAATGCTGAGGAACTTCTTAGTGATAAGTATGTTATGGCGAATGCTTTAACCATTTACCCTGCTGGCAGTGAAGAAAGGGTTCGTCCCAATAAATGGGCGGCGGCAGCGCTGTTAGCAAGGGTCTATTTATATTACGGAAACCTGACCGGCGATGCCAATAATTATGCAAGTGCCGAAGCGCAAGCCACATCCATCATTAATAATAATGCTTTATTTGGTCTTAGTACTTTAGACCAGGTGTTCAAAAAAAATAATCTCGAAGCCATTTGGCAAATACAGTATGTAAATCCAGATTATAACACCGAAGCCTTTCATTTTATCCTAACTGACGAACCAAATTTTACATGTCCAACTTACATAAGTGATTTTTTAATGAACGCTTTTGAGCCTGGTGATAGACGCAAAACAGAATGGATCAAGGGATTTACCGGCAGTACAACTACTTATTATTATCCATTTAAGTACCAACAGAAAACTGATCCAAATAATTCGGAATATTTAATGGTGTTCCGTTTAGCAGAACAATATTTAATCAGGGCTGAGGTCAAAGCAAAACAAAATAAAATAGCGGAGGCTATAACTGACTTAGATAAACTGCGCGATCGGGCTGAACTGCCTTTGCTCGCTGTTACAGATCCAGGCATTACGCAGGCTGCTCTACTTGACACCATACTGCATGAACGGCAAGTTGAATTGTTTACGGAGTGGGGGCATCGCTGGTTTGACCTAAAAAGAACCGGAGAAATAGACGGAGTAATGAGTACAGTCTTGCCTACAAAAAGACCTGGATTTATCTGGAATACCAACTGGCAACTTTATCCCCTGTTTCAGGGTGAAATAAAATTAAATCCCAATCTACATCCTAATAATCCGGGGTATTGACCTTTCATTTAAAACTAAATTATATTATGAAACAGAGAATGTTGTCCTTTTGGGTTATGCTTATACCTGTATTTAGTTTTTCCCAGGGAATCCAATGGGCCAATGGTCTTTCCTGGGAACAGGTGAGGCAAAAAGCCAAAGAGGAAAATAAATACATCTTTCTGGATGTGTATGCTACGTGGTGTGGTCCCTGCAAATTGATGGACCAGGATGTTTATCCGTTAGCAGAAGTCGGTAAAGTGTTTAATGATAAATTTATTTCTATAAGAGTTCAAGCTGACCGTTCAACAAAAGATGCGGAAGCAATTAAAAGCAGGTATGAGGATGCGGAAAAAATAAATAGCGATTATAAGGTTGGAGCTTTTCCCACCTTTTTATTTTTTGCTCCATCGGGTGAATTGGTACACCGGGCCAGTGGGGGTTTTAATGTCAATAAGTTCATCAGTTTGGCAAATGATGCACTTGGGCAAAAAGGTTACATTAAGCAGATAGAATTATTTAAAGCAGGTCAATATGAAAATTTGGATTTGAGACAATTGGCGATTGCTGCTCGATATGCGGGAGACGCTAGTCTGGCAAAGGCCATAGCGACTACATATGTTCAAAACTTGGACGCAAAAGAATTGATAAAGCAGGATAATTTATACTTTGTGTTTGAATTTGCTGAACAGGAACAAGACAGGAAATGGGCAAAAGAAGTATGTACGCCAAAAATCAAAAGCTTGTCAATGGAGGACCTGGCGAGTACACAGGCTATACGTTTTTTGATCTATGCGGCAAAGGATGATTCCCTTGCTGCGAAAGCAACGGATATTTGGATAAGTAAAATGACTGATTCGCAGTTATTCAACAAGGATACGTTAGAATATGTGAGGATGTTTTTGCACCAATCAAGTGATAAAAGTTTTCAGGTATTATATAAGAATGCCAGGCGCGTTGATAAAATAATGGGTAAAAAAGATTGGACTGTTGATGCTTTAAGCAATGTAATTTCAAATCAAGAATTTGGAGTGCCGACTTTCAACCCAGCATGGAAAGCAATTAAGGAAGGAAAAAATAATAAAAGCCTAACTGATCCTGATTGGAATAATTTAAATTATACAATTGCAAAGAAATACGGATCCGTATACGCCGAATGGCTGCAATTTTCTCCGAAAATTAGCTGGTACAATCTTATCGGAAATAAAAAAGAGTATATAACAAATCTGGTGGCGGAAATGAATAGAACCGGTGGGTGGGGATTTAATGGAATGGTTTTGAATAATTCTTGTATGGAAGTTTTTCTTTATGGTAAAAATAAGAAGGAGCTTCAAAATGCTGCCGCCTGGATGGAAATGTTTTTTAAAAGGAATCCAAAAGAGATAAAGACGAATGCTGTAGGATTAGACACCTATGCAATCTTGCTATATAAGGCAGGACAGGTTAAAGAAAGCCTTCAATGGGAGGAGAAAGCGACACAAATTGATCCTAACAATAGTGAGATTGCAAATAATTTTGCCAAAATGAAAAATGGATTGCCCATTTGGCCCGTTGGTTTTGATGTGGTGAATTAAGGAAATTGGCGTAACTTAATAGAGTAATTGTATTTTTAGTATAATATTCATTTGCCGTATGAAATTCCTTTTAGTATTTATTTTTACAACCTCATCTTTATCAATAGCTGCACAACAAAAAAGAGCTATTGATAGTACTGTTTTTGATCGTTGGCCTGCGTTGAATAGTCCTATAATAAGCGCCAATGGAAGGTTTATAGCCGTTAGAATGGAATCAGGGGAGGGGAGGAATAATACAATAATTATACAGTCTACTGACAATAATTGGAAGAAGGAGATTGCTGGAGGGATAAACGCTCAGTTTACTGACGATAGCCGATGGGTGATTTGTAATTTAAATACTGATAGTCTTTGCTTGATAGAATTAGGTAAAGAACAAATGCAATATTACCCACATATCCAGAAGTATGAAGTTGGCGGCTCAGGATCAAAGCAATGGATTTCCATGCAACAGAATGTGAATGGAGACGGCAATTTATTATTGCGAGACCTAACAAAAGGAACGACTACAATTATCTCTGGAGTTATTGACTTTGCAATTAGTAAAAATGGTAAGTCGCTGGTTATAGAAAGGGCGGATCAATTGGATCGAAATACTGTTATTGAATGGGTCAACACAGAGGGCTTAAATTCATGGGGCGTCTATAAAAAAAGCGGCCAAGTACAGTTTAGTAATTTTACTTTTGACTCAGAAGGTAAACAGGTTATCTTTTTAAAGTCAGAAAAAAATAAAGATGGTCAATCGGAAAAAAGTGTCTGGTATTACCAGGTTGGAATGGCTCAGGCTGTTGAAAAACTGAATGCGCAAACACCTGGGATACCCAAAGGAGTGGAAATTTCAAATGCAACATTTAGTCGGGATGGAAGCCGACTATTTTTTGACATGAATGAAGTTGTAAGTACCTCGCTTAATCGATCAGGGGTGATGGTGGATGTCTGGAGTTATATGGATGATAAATTACAAGCCCAACAATTAAATGAAGTAGACGCACATATTAGTTATAAGGGGGTTATCAACTTAAGCCGAGTAGATGCGACAATAATTCAAGGTCAAAATGAATATTTGTATGAAAATCGACAAGATATCGATGATTATTTTTTGTTAACTACCAACCTTTGTCATTTTGAAGAAAATAACTGGCGTGCCGCCTGCCGGGTACCACTTTACCTGGTAAATGCCAACAATGGAGCAAGGCGATTGATAAAAGATAGCATGGTGTTCAGTGATTATAATGGGTTTTCACCAGATGGAAAATATGTGCTGTATTATGATCCCCAACAACAAGCCTATTTTAGTTACGCTATAAAAGGTGGAAAAGCAATCAATATTACACAAAACGTTCCTTTCTCTATTTGTGATTTTCCGCATACGAGAGCCGGTTTACCAAAGCCTTATAGTCTATTTAAAGCATGGTTACCTGGTAAGGGTGTTGTTATCAACGATGAATATGATCTTTGGCTCTTGGATCCCGCAGGTATAAATACGCCTGTTTGTCTGACAAAGGGTTATGGCCGAGCGAACGGAATTAATTTTCAAATTTTCTCTCCCGATAAACTAATAACTGAACAACAAATTGTATTATTGGCATTCCGCCCATCAGACAAAGCCAATGGATTTTATTTATTGAATCTAGCAAAACCTTCAAATCCGGAACCATTAACGATGGGGCCATATCTGTATTGTTGGAAAAATGGGGGTGAATTACCCAAAAAGGCTGCGGGTTCTAATTCCTGGATAGTACAGAGGCAAAGTGAATCAGAATTTCCTAATTATTTTTTTACAAAAGATTTCAAAACCTTCGTAAGATTAAGCAATTTGCAACCGCAAAGTAATTATAATTGGCTTACTACTGAATTGCATGAATGGACAACACCTGGTGGGAAAAAGTTGCAGGGTATTTTATACAAGCCTGAAAATTTTGATTCCAGCAGGAAATATCCGGTAATTTTTCACTTTTATGAGGAAAAATCGGATGAGTTACATAAATACCTCTTGCCCGGTGCTACCGAACATAATATAAATATCCCGCATTTTGTGAGCAATGGATACCTAATGTTCGTACCAGATATAAAATATACCATTGGAGAGCCCATCGAAAGCATTTACAATTCAGTCGCTCTTGCTGCACTATATTTAGCAAAATTTCCCTGGGTGGATTCCGCAAAAATGGGATTGCAGGGACATAGTTTAGGCGGATATGAAGTGAATGCCCTTATTAGCAGAACAAATATATTCGCAGCGGCTGCCTCGGCAGCTGGAGCTTCGGATTTGGTGAGCAATACAGGCTCGATTAACAGAGAGACTGGTTATAGCTTAGCTTATTTGGCTGAGATATTAAGTTATAGAATAGGCGGAACTATTTGGGAAAAAAAGAACGAATATATACGAAATTCACCAGTTTTTAATGCCGATCGGATAAATACACCTTTACTAATGTTCAATTGTAAAGGTGATGGTGTAGTTCCGTTTGCGCAGGGAGTAGAGCTTTTTCTCGCACTTAGGAGGCTTGGAAAACCGGTATGGATGCTCCAATATGATATGAGTGGGCATCAGTTAGGTGGAAAGGATGCTGAGGATTATACAATACGATTAATGCAATTTTTTGATCATTATTTAAAAGGGAAATCAGCACCCAGATGGATGGTACGAGGCATACCAGCCACTTTAAAAGGGGTAGAAACTGGATATGAATTAGAAACCACCGAATCAACATCTATAAATTTGAATAAATAAAGGTGTTGTAAATTGTAAGCCAAAAAGAGGTTGAGTCGCAACCTCTTTAATATTTCGTTTTCTGCAATCAAGTTACTCGACGAGAGGTCAACCTTTTATGGGATATTGCATGATGTTACCCAAGCCTGTACTGGTGAAATTTTGCATGCAATACCGCCACTACCTGTAGTAGTATAATAAGAGGTAGTAGTTATTCCTAACGCATCATGAAAGGTTCTGCAAGGAGTTGTAAATGATGGACTTGCATTTGTTGTACTAAAAGGAACACCAACGGTAGTACAGGTTAATATGTTGTTTACTTTGGTTGCGCAGTACACATTACAAATTCCAAATCGTTGTGCTTTAAGAGCCAAAACGCCACCTACCGAAGCTATTACAGCAATAACAATTAACATGATTTTTGCTCTTTTCATAAAAAGAAAGTTAACTTTTAGTTGTAATTATTAAAAGATTTAAAAAAATAAAGAAAAAGAGACTGATGTGACTCAGTCTCTTTTGAATTTCCTCTGTACTAAGAATTAGATTTTTTCTAAAAGTTCACTTAGGAATACTTAATTCATAAGGATTGACATTTTAATACAGAAGTATTCTTTTGTGTTATGGAGTAGGAGCGTCTGTTACTTGTGCTGCTACCGGTCCAAGTTTACATGCAATGCCACTCTGCCCTGTAGTAGTATAATAAGAGGTAGTAGTTATTCCCAATGCAGCATGCCAGGTTTTGCAAGGAGTTGTAAACGATGGGCTTACATTTGTTGTTGAGAAAGGAACACCTATAGTGGTGCAAGTTAATGCGCCGCCAGCTGGCTGTGTTGCACAGTATACATTCTGGAATGCAAATCTTTGTGCTTTAAAAGCCAAAGCTCCGCCTACGGTAGCTATTACTGCAATAGCCAATAACATGATTTTTGCTCTTTTCATAAAAAAGTGCTTTTTAATTAAAAAAGCTAAACTTTAGTTTTGAATTATTGCCTACTTTTTTTACTGGTTTTCGGCTTGTCCAGTATTTGCTTTTAACGAAAGAGGCGTATTGTCATATTTGTTGTAGCCTGTGTTGCAACTACCAGGTTTAACGAATGATCATACGCTGCCGGCCGGGCCCTTCGCATGCAAAAAAAAGTTATTCTAAAGCGATATCTTTTATGAGACCTGCATTTACTTTTCCCATTAATACTTGCTTCAATAATCTATCTTTATTATAAATAGCTATGCATGGTACTCCAGGTGAATTAAAATATTTTCCAAAACTTCCATCATTATCCCAGGCAACGGTTATGTTTGAATATGATTTTAGTTTATATTCAGTAGTATAATTTTTAAGTGTCGTGATTGGGAATTGTGAAAGAAAGACAAATTGTATATCGCTAAGATCTTTGTTTTCATCAATTATTTTTTGTGTTACGGCGCGGCAATAGGGACAGAATGGGCTGAAGTCAATTAAGACAACAGGTTTGCCTTTCATCCAGGTCTTTGTATCAATTGCTGTAGTACTGTCAAGCATTAGTAATTTCATTGATGGCATGGTTTTACCTTCATGACCGGTCTCGAGCGTGGGTCTTTTTCCAAAACAGCCGCAAAGGCAAAGGATAACGATGGTGGCAATTATAAGCTTCATTTTATATACTATTTTGAATGTTTGAAATGCTATTGTTCAAATCTGGGAACTTCTACAAACACCGGGGTAATTGATTCATTTGATTTATTGCTTTTCGAACTGTTCCAAGTAACCTGGAGAATATACGCGACAAACAAACTGGCCCAAATCAAGCTGATTGTTAGAGGAAATAATTGGTACCTTAATTCAATGGGTGCAGAAAAAATGCTGAATACAGTATTACCAATCCAAATGATAATGGCACATAGAATTACCTGCCTATAATTTTTAAGGCAATGGCTGAAACCGCCTAAAAAGACAAACGATAGGAAGCTGGTTACAAATACCAGATTGATTATTGGCGTGATGATGGAAAAGGTATCTGCCAACGGGATTTGCTTGCTTTCATTACGTGTATACAGCATGTTGCTTTTTAAATTAAACCATTTTACTGCGATTGGGTCTACCGTTGAAAATCCCAAATTATAGACCCCCATAAAATAACTTGGCGGCGAATAGTATCTTTTCAGATTGGGCCATATATAGTATGTCGTAAATTCTTTTGGATGTCGCAATGTAAGGTACCGGCCATACGCTGCATAGTAAGGTGCCATACGTGCCCATTTTTTAAAAAACGAAGTACTTGTGTCATTTGACCATTGTTGGTTCATATAAACCCGTAATGGTGACTTAAAATCCCAGAGATAATAAATGCCTATTTCACGATCAGGACGCATATTTAACTTTGCAAGAGAATCTATATGTTGATTTACTAATTCGTGCAAAGGCCTAAATCTATCCGGTATATCTTCCACGTGGTCTCGCTTTGAAAATGCATAGCCATATAAGGCGTTAGCTGCTATTTGCCAACCGCCGAACGCGGCATATTGAATAGTGTCGGTCTTTTTATTGTATTCATACTGGGTGCTGCCGATAAATGCAAGTAAAAGAACTGCGATTGAGATAATGCCAATCCATTTAACGTTTTTGGTTGTTCTACTAAAGATTATAATCAATACACTTATAAACGGATAATAAAGGGCGTTGTAACGTACCGTAAAGGCAAATAGTAAAATCGTCGAATGTAAGATGAGTAATTTGGGGGTAGGTCGCAATGTAATCCAGATTAATTGCGTGAACCATATAATGCTTAGTGCCGTGAATAAGCAGTCGCTAGACACAAAATTTGCAATATGGGGGAGCAACGGGTTAAGCATACTTACTGTCAATAATGTTCTGAATAGCCATTTGTTTGGTGAGAACACATATCGAATTGAAAACAACAGATACAATAAACTGGCTTGTAAAACGACATATTGAATTATAACCAATACCAGGTGTGAATGACTGAAAAGGCCTATCAATTGTAGGAATTTTGAATAGCCAATTGGCCAAATATTAATAAAATCGTTTCTATATGCTGACTCCAGATAATTGTAGGAGTCTGGCGGAATAAAATTTGGAAATGGATAAATTACTTTTAGCCATGTAAATGATGCTGTTAAGGTCAATATGGCTAATAAGTACATTTTTTTGTTTTCTTTGTCTTTGTAAAGCCAATGCTTAAAAGGAATAGCTGATATTGCTTGTTGAAAAAGCATGGATGCGAATTTTTTTGTACTGATCAGTTAATGGCCAGGTTCGGTTTGGTTTCTTCGATTTTAGCTGATATCCCGTAAACGTCTTTGTTCATGGCTATTTTCCAAAGCCAGTCCAACAATAAAACAACGAGGGTAGTAGTAAGTAATATAGGGAAGGATTGAAAACGAAGTGCTGCAGATGATGCGCCAATGGTAAAACCAGCATTCAAAATCCATACAACAATACCCATTATTATTCCTTTATTGGCCAGCTTGGTCGTCTGCCATCCTTTTAACGAACTGTAGAATAGCAACATAAATACCATAACCGCATTGATGATACCTGATAGTATTGGGTAGAAATTCAGCACCCAGGTCTCGTTATCTTTCATTCGGGTGTGAACTTTCTGCGTTGTGTAGCCAAACCAAGCGGCAGCAGTCGGAGATACTTCATCTTTACCTGAATTATAGGCTTCTAAAAATTCTACCGGTGGTGCATAATATTTGTTGGCATTTGGCCAAATAAAATATTCTAGAAACTTCACAGGGTATTGCTTAATAATGTATAAGCCATAGGCTTTATAAAATGGCCCCATCGAAGCCCATTTTTTTAATTCTATAGCTGTGGAATCTTTCCTGAACAGACTATCCCGGTATTTCATCATGGGCCAGCCGGGACTCCACATATATACTGTACTTGCTTTTTGAGCTTCGACCGGAAATTTCTTTGTGTCACGGGTGCTGTCGAAATATTGACGTACCATATTGTCGAAAGCCTGAAATTTTTTGGGCACAGGTTTTCTATCTGCTTTGTTGACATACCGATAGGTGTACATGGCATTATTGGTTAGCTGCCAGCCACTAAAGGGAGAGTATTGCCAATGACCCGTTAATTTTTTGTATTTATAGCTAGTATAAGTCACAAACAAACCACAAAGTAATAAGCCTGCTCCCACACCTATCAGTTTTCTACGCCATGGTAATGATGACAAGAAGAAAGCTATTATTGCTATAAATGGATAGATAAGTGCGTTGTAACGGATACAAAAAACTGAAAATAAGACGATCGCATGCCAAAGGATAATTTTATTATCAGGTCGATGAATGATCCATAGCAGGAGGGCAAACCAGGTAAGACTTAAGGCGGTAAACACGCAATCGCTACTTATTAAGTTTGCCAGATGTAGAAATAATGGATTAAACACCATAAAAATTAGGAGTAAGTACTGGCTTAATATACCTGGCTTATAGAAATAGAGGATAGTAAACAGCAGAAGCAGGCCTCCAGCTTGTATAAGTAAGTATTGGAAAGCTGTAAGGGCTAAGTCTGAA
The DNA here is from genome assembly GCF_017742245.1 of Niastella soli. Taxonomy (GTDB): domain Bacteria; phylum Bacteroidota; class Bacteroidia; order Chitinophagales; family Chitinophagaceae; genus Niastella; species Niastella soli. Next base: position 324,083 of record NZ_JAGHKO010000014.1, on the reverse strand, counting down.
CTTGTAATTACACTAAACAATCGTAGAAATCTCGAGTATCCTACCATGTAGGTGTTAATATCTAAATTAAAATGCGCAGCATCGAGATAAGAGAAGGAATCTCCATGGATATAACTGGCATAGGGATATAGGTATTTAAAAATTGAAAATTGTATTACAATAGCTATGACCGACAGTGTTAGGGTTATACGGTTACGTTTATTGTTCAACAAAAAGTCCTTGAATGAGACCACAGGTTCTGCTGTATTTAGTTGTTCTAGCATAATAACAAAGATTACTACTGAAAAAGAATCGAATTGCTAATGATTTAATGTAAGATGTTATAATTGACTTCTTCATTTAACTTGAAAGTGGATTCATTTTTTTCTTTTAGCATCAATCTTATTGCCCATATATCAAGCAAAATAAACAGACCGTTGAATATTAAATGTTGTTTCCAGGAAAGTAATCCGATAATACCTCCGCAACTGCATGGTAAATGATCACTGGTAGTGAGCAGAATAGTTATATAACAGGTGAAAATGATCATTAAAGCAAGTGTGGTATAAAGACCCTTTAGCCGCCAGCGAGGAATTGCTAGCATAAGCACCACAAGGAATTCCAATATTGGTAGTAAAATCGCAATTGTTTTTGAAATGGGGGCAAGAACTGGACTTTCTGTCAACTGCTCCTTAAAAACGGAGTAGTCATCCATCTTTGCTATGCCCGTATAAAGAAAAAGTATGATGTTAAGCAACGTTATTGTTTCGATAATAGTAGTACGCTTAATCATTTAATTGATTTTGAAAGTGTCAGTAATTGGGGGTGTTGTCAATTATCTTAGAGTTCTATGCAACATGTCGTTTAAGCGAAAGGCGTTGATTCTTTTTAATTAGTAGTTGATTATTAAAAAGGCCGTATTTAAGAATGCAATAGATCGCCCTAAAGCCATCTTTCCAGCCTATCTTTTTCCCTTCTGCAAACGTTCTTCCATAATAGGAAATTCCCACCTCGTAGATTCGTAATCCCGGTACCATTGCTATTTTTGCAGTAATCTCAGGCTCAAACCCAAACCGTTTTTCTTCCAGCTTGATCTGTTGAATAAGAGCTGTCCTGAACATCTTATAGCCTGTTTCCATGTCCGTCAGATTAAGATTGCTGAACATGTTTGATAAAAAGGTCAGGAAGCGATTGCCTATAGAGTGCCAAAAGAAAAGAATGCGATGGGCGTTTCCGCCCATAAAGCGAGAACCGTATACCACATCGGCCTGTGCATTAATAATAGGTTTTAGCAGGGTGTTATATTCCCCCGGATCGTATTCCAGATCGGCATCTTGTACCAGCAGGTATTCCCCTGTAGCATGCACAATACCTGTATGTATAGCCGCACCTTTCCCTTGATTGACATCGTGGCGTAAATATTTAAAATAGTTGATGGTGAGTTCACTATTGGAAGTCATATACTCCTGTGCTGCCTGCCCAGTTTTGTCTTTAGAACAATCGTCCACGATTATGACTTCTTTCTCTATATTGCCTATCAACTTCACTTCATTGATCCTATCTAAGATGGAAGTAATTGTTTTTTCCTCATTGTAAGCTGGAACAATGATCGTAAGCCTGTTGATAAGCACATTAACTGATGGGGGTTTTTCGGTACTGAACGATGCGCTTTCGGTTTGTTGCGCCGAAGTAGATTCGGGCGCGGATAGACGCATGCTCTCTTGTGTTGATGGCATATAAGGCTTTTATGGTTGAACAATCATATTCATGATTTCAATACGGAATAGGTTAAAGGAACAGACGTTGAATGTGAGCGATCATTCTGAAGGGTGAATTTAATATAGGCATTATTGAACCCCTGGTTATTGTAATTAAATAGCCTTCATTGTCTGTATATCACACAATTGTAAGAATTTATCGATTGTGTAAAGTTGAATTGTCTGCTGAAACTATATTGTGTGTGTTGTAAACCCTGAAGCAAGTTACATTGCATTAGTTATGAATTTTTCCTCTTTTCTTTTGAATTTTTCCCGGTTAATGATGAATAAGCCCGACAATAAGATAGTTTATCCATTTTCGTTACATATGCGTCGAATTAAGTAGTTTTATAAGAGGAAAAGCCAATGAGCGGCTGGTGTCAATTTAAATATACAGGTATTATTGAGCCCCACTACCCGCCTTACAATATGCGTTGGAGTGCCTGGATAATAGGATGCTTACTATTATCGGGTACCTGTGTACATGCACAGGGAAGCCGGTATGGTTCAGTAAATGGTATTATAATCGACTCAATAACCCAGCAAGTGCTGGAATCGGTTTCGATTGCCGTTTATGTATGTTCAGATTCCTCATTGTTGAATTACGCCTTGTCTGACCGGAATGGTTTATTTACAATCAACAAGGTTCCGTTCAATACAAACTGCAAGCTGATCATCACTGCCCAGGGGTATGATGACTATTCCCAATTATTTATTATGACTCATGAATCGAAAATAAAGCGGCTCGATACGATTAGACTGGTAAAAGCATACAATGAATTGAAAACAGTAACTGTTATTGCGGCGCGACCTCCGATGTCAGTGCGAGGAGATACGCTGGAGTTTAACGCATCGTCTTTTAAATCCCCGCCCAATGCTATGGTGGAAGACCTGGTGAAACAATTACCTGGTGTGCAAGTAGATAATGAGGGCAATCTTACTGTTAATGGGAAAAAAGTGAAAAAAATAATGCTGAATGGTCAGGAGTTTTTTGGCGGCGATCCGAAAATTGCCATTAAAAACCTGCCCAAAGACATTGTTGATAAACTACAGGTGGTGGCTAATAAAAGCCTGGAAGCCCACTTTAACAAAACCATTGATGGAAATGACGACCTGGCAATAAATCTTACTTTGAAAAAAGACATCCAAAAGGGCTGGTTGGGAAGGGCCAGCGGCGGGTATGGGTCCAATGATCGATATGAATTCAATGAAATGATCAATTATTTTAAAGGTTCAACGCAACTTAGTTTCATTGGTAATGCCGATAATACAAACCGCGGCGGCGGCAGTTCGCTGAATGGTGGTAGTCCTGGATTAAACAATTCAATATCAGGTGGTGTAAATTTCAGCGATAACCTCGGAAAGCGGCTTAAATTAAACGGTAGTTATTTTTACAACGATAATCATACAGATAGTTACTCCAGGGTACAAAGAAAAAATATGCTGCCTGATTCTACGTTTTTTTATAATGCTTATAGCAGCAGTGGAAGCCAATATGGCAATCATAGAATATTTCTGAATTCAAGTTATAACGTGGATACTTTAACCGACCTTTACCTTAAAATAGATGTAAGCCGTAGTACAAGTGAGGGGCTGACCCGGAATAAGGCGTCTTCTACTTCCTTGTTAGGTGAAAGGATCAATGCCTGTGAAAACCTTTATGCTTCAAATTCCGATAGCAGGAATTTCACCACTGCTTTTTTCGTAAGTCGACAATTGAATAAATCGGGTCGTGGATTTACGTTAGGGGTGAATTACAATTATCTTAATTTGTCTTCTGTCAACGATAATATAGGCGTGAATGATTATTACAAAGGCGGTTTAATTGACAGTAGTGATGGGTTGAATCAGCGGAGTTTGGAGAAAAAGCCGGTCAAGGCGTTGGGACTTATGGCCACTTATGCACACCCACTTAGTAAGTATATCACAGCTATTTTGATGTATGATTATAACCGGAATACAAGCTTCTCAGAAAAGATGACTAATCGATTCAATATTTTAACAGATAAATATGATCTGGAAGATACTGCCTATACTAATTCGCTTTGCAATCTTATAGAATCTCATTGTCCCAATCTCAAATTTACGTTCTATAAAAATAAATTCAAAGCAGATATATGTTCGGGACTACAATTTTTGAAACAGGATAATGTTACTATTTTAACAAATGCCTTGCAGCATCAAAATTATGTCAGTTTTAGGCCTGCTGTGAACATGGAATACAATTTTAGCCAAACCGGGTCTGTATCGATCTTATATAATGGAAGTAGCCAGCAACCTTCCATTGAGCAATTACAACCCGTTCCTGATAACAGAAATCCGCTATATGTGCAATTGGGCAATCCCGGTTTGAAGCCTTCCTTTTTTCATAATTTCAATTTACAGGGCAGACATTCAAAGGGAAACTCTTATTGTTATAGCGGGTTAAATTTTTATACTACCCAAAACCAGATAGTAAATGAAACCTGGTTTGATGCCGTAGGCAAGCAGGTAAGTCGGCCCGTAAATATAAACGGCAATTATGGTGTGGCGGGAAATCTGCAATATAATTACACGTGGAAAAACACCAACGCTACCTTACGCGTGAATTTGGGTAGTTATGGAACTTATACGCGGAATAATGCTCCTATAAACAAGGCGCCCATTGTTTCAAAGGGGTATAGTATGTCACAAGATTTTGGGTTAAGTTTTATTTATAAACAATTGCTAAGCATAATGCCGTCATTTAATGTGCGTTATAATAAAACGTATTATAATGCCGAGTCTATGTATGATGCCAGTTTTATTACCAAAACATTTTCAATGAGCACCTTTCTGAATTGTCCGAATTGGTTGATCATTGAAAATAATTTGCAGTATATTTATAACAGCCGGATGGCGGCAGGTTTCAATAAGAATACCATTATGTGGAATGCCGCCTTAATTTGTCTGTTATTTAAAAAGCAACAAGGAACGATGCGGCTGGCTGTTTATGATATTTTAAAACAAAATGCCGGTGTTTCTCGCAGCATTACACAAAACTACCTGGAAGATAGCCAAACACAGGTATTGCAACGGTACCTCTTGTTGAGCTTTACGTACAATTTAAAGAAATTTGAAAAATAAGTGATAGGAGGTCTACAAAAGAAAATGCTATTATTATTCGGGATCTTTTGAATTACAATAGCATTTCACTAGCGTTTTGATGTTTTAATAATAAGTTCTTTGAAAGTATTGTCTATATTGAGTTTGCTGAGATTTTAGGCCTAAGACGATTTGATTTTTCGAGAATATTATTTTCCGTATATTATTGCAAATCAATTATTTGTGAATAATGGCAAGTACATTTTCTCCCAAATAATGAATTTAGTTTCATCTACATCGTTTCAAACCATTGTCACCCGATATAACGGCGATTATAAGGTCAAGGGTTTTAGTTGTTGGAAGCAATACTTGTGTATGGCTTTCGGACAGCTTACTCATCGGGAAAGTTTAAGCGATACCATTTTGTGTTTAAAAGCAAATGCTGACAAAATGTATCATTGGAGCATAGGTAATGTGGTTGCCAAAAGCACTCTTTCTACTGCAAATGAAAATCGTTCGTATCTGATTTATTATGACCTCGCAATGCTCTTAATAAAACAAGCAAAGCAATTGTATTTAGGTGATAGTGACCTGGAAGTAGAACTTGAGAACAATGTGTTTGCCATAGATTCCACTACGATTGACCTATGCTTAACAACATTTTATTGGGCAACTTTTCGTAGCACAAAAGGAGGCATAAAGTTACACACGCAATTAGATTTGAAAACCGCTATCCCTGAGTTCTTATATTTTTCCGCGGCTTCTGTTAACGACATGAATGTACTTGATTTTATTTCTTATGAAGCCAATAGCTTTTATATAATGGATAGAGGATATGTAGACTACAAGCGACTTTACCGGATTCATGGTTGTCAGGCATTTTACATTATCAGGGCCAAAGACAACATGAACTGTCGGCGTGTTAAATCCTATCCTTCGGATAAATGCAAAGGAGTGCTCTGTGATCAAAGCGTTCTACTTAATAATTTCTATGTTGCTAAAGATTATCCTGAGAAAATTCGGAGGATAAAATTCTATGATCATGAAAGCGGGATACTATTTGTTTTTCTTACAAACAATTTTCATTTTAAAGCAACTGAGATAGCTCAGCTTTATAAGCATCGATGGAAAATTGAATTGTTTTTCAAATGGATTAAACAGCATTTAAAAATAAAATCCTTTTGGGGACAATACAGATTTTAAGCATCTCCATTTTTGAAAAAATGCCCATAAATCAACTATTTCAACAAACTCAAAAACAATATTTCAAAGATCTAAATCATAACCAATTGAATATGTTTGACTAATATCAAAACGCTAGTGATAGCATTTAATTTCGATATTCTTAAAAATAGACGCTGTCAAGCGTTTGTGACACTTTTTCTTTGGGCGTTAAATTAAATATTTTCTTAAAATCGGAAGTAAAGTTTGCCTGTTCCCGATAACCGCATTTACAGGCGATTTGGGATACGCTCAATCTACCTTCTTCCAATAGGCTGCTTGCTTTTTCCATTCGCTTTTCCAGTTGAAATCGGATGATTGTTTTGCCTTCTAGTTGGCGAAATGATTCATGCAGCAAATTTTTGCCTATTGTTACTTTGGCGATCAGGTTGGGGATGGGAATGCGTTCCAACGGGTGTTGTTCAATATACTGCTTAATGATGCGCACCGCATCTGCAACGTGCGGGGAAACAGGCCTCTCGTTTCTCATATAAAAAGGTTTAATCATTCAATATTAACTCACGTTCGGATAGTCCGGTTTCTTTGATTGATTTTGTTTTTTTCAGCTTTTGTAAGTGAAGAATGTCCCGAATAACGAATTCAGATAATAGTATACAAAAGATTATCGTTAATATAAATTGAAATGCCTGGTATCGCAATACGATCGTTGAAGCCAGAATGCTAAATCCAGCATTGGCAATCAATACCAGTAAGGAACAATCAACTGTTTTCTTTGCAGCTTTGGCACAGTTGTTTACAGTTGCCAGGCAAACATAACCAAATGCAGCTAACAGCAGGATTAAGGTACAAATGCCATGTGCTATCACAATATAATCTGTAATCTTTATCTCATTGTTGATTGTTTTTTTAAATGGATGGGCTGAAATGTTAAACCATTGAACGCCCTCCGGCATAATGCTATCCTTGCGGTCATTGTATACTTCTAAAAATTCCAGGATGGGCGTAAAATACATTTCTATGTTAGATAGAATGTGATAGTTGAAATATAAACCAATGTGTTTTTTTATTAAATAATTACCATAGGAATTGTACAATGGCCCCATGCGCGCCCAGCGGATAAAGGTAGAATTAATGGAATATTTTTCTCCTTGCTGATTCATGTAATATCTTAAAGGAAATCTATAGTCCCATAAATAAAAAAGGGCCATGTTGTGTACATCTTTTGATGATTGGGGTTGTTGCAATTGTTTTCTATTCAGATTCACCAGCGTGTGTACTTCTTTAAATTCGGCTGGTACCCTCTCTACTGATAGTAAATTATTTCCCTGGGAGTAAGCCACCAGGGCATTGGTGGCCTGTTGCCAGCCACCAAAGGGGGAGAACTGCGCAATGCCGGTTATTTTTTTGAATTGTTGTTTGGTATACATTACAAAATAGCCCAGGGAAACAACAATAAGCGCGGCACTCACACCCTTTAACCAACGCGGCGCCCGGGAGAATACAACGATGCCGATACTGATGAGCGGATAATAAATGGCATTGTACCGCACCACAAAGGCCAGGAACAGGACAACGGTATGCGATAATAACAACCCAGTTGTTGGCCTTACCAGCATCCATAATAATTGGGTAAACCAGATCATGGTCAGGGCAGTAAATAAGGGGTCGCTACTTACAAAATTGCTTACCTGGTACATCAATGGGTTAAGTACACAACCTACCAATAAAACAATAAAGACCCATTTGCCTGGTTGCAACAGGTAACGAATGGTGAAAAGCATATACAGCAGACTTGTCTGCATTAAAATAAATTGAGTGGTCACTAACCAAAAATGCGATCGGGTAATAAAAGGAAAGAACTGTAAAAATTTCGTATAGCCTATTGGCCGGTAATCGATCATTCTTTTTTCCAGCGCGCCTTGTATGTATTCATAGGAATCGGGAAAGATATTGGGTAGCGGGTAAATCCGCTTAAACCAGGCAAAGGCAGGTGCCATGATAAGCATGGAGATGAGTAATAAGATGCGGTTCTCCCAGCTTTTTATTAGCCATGAAAAAAATGCTTGTGCCGGAATGTTGTCCCTGAATGCCATATATCAATTGACGTGTTGGGTTTGGTAAGTAGGTGTCTCTTTTTTAACAACATCGCTGTCAACAGACTTCTTTTCTTCGTGGTACTCTTGTTCGGTATTAATTGACCAAAGGTTTTCTTTGGTGGTGATCCCTGCTATAATATTGTCCACAGCCACCATGGCAGTTAACATGGAGTGATCGGTATTGTTGTATTTATGCATGCCATTACGCCCGATCAGGAAAAGGTTGTCAAACTGGTCGGTATAGTCTCTTATTTTATCAAATTGCAGGTAAGCACCAAAATAAGCCGGGTAGGTTTTTTCCATTCGTTGTACAGTTATATCAAGCACATCAGTTGTTCTAGCCAGTTGCATTTTTTCCAGTTCGCCAATGGCGATCTTTTTTATGTCTTCATCCGATAAGGCCCAGAAGGCATCTATTTTGTTGCAGAAATATTCCATGCCCAGCCAGGTGGTGTTGGGGTCATTTACCATATGTCCCCCCCAATTGTTATAGACTTGGATACGGCCAACCTTTACTTCCTTCTCTTGTATATAGATCCAGTTATCAGGTAGATCGATGAGTAACTTTTGCAACAGCACTCCCACGTTAACGAAATCCCGGTATTGCAGGCCGGCAGCAATTTCTTTCACCTCCATCGGCACCTGACCATTCATCCCGGCTATTAATTCCTGTACGGGCATGGTGCTGAAAAAATAATCACCTGCTAAAGGGTAGACTTCGTTGTTTTTTGTATTCCGGGCTTCTATACCGGTTACTTTATCGTCGCAGGTGATAATGTTTTCTACGATATAATGAGGGATGATCTTGCCACCCATGATCTCTATCTTCCGGGCAACCTCTTCCCACATTTGTCCGGCGCCAAGAGCGGGGTATAGAAATTGTTCTATCAGACTGGTCTCTGCGCCTTTTTGAGCTATAGAGTTATCCTTTCGTTTGTTTAGTGATTGGATGGCATGCTGGATGGCCTTGCCTAGGGAAACCCCTTTTATGCGTTGGGCGCCCCATTCGGCCGGAATATTTTCACAGGGTACGCCCCATACCTTTTCTGTATAGTCTTTAAAAAACAATCCGTACAATTCGTTTCCAAACTTGTTGATGATAAAATCTTCCAAACTCTTCTCAGGTTTGCGGGGAAAAAATCTGACCCATAAAAATGAGATCAGAATTTTGATTGTTCTGATTAATCCCAATGTACGTAAGGTATCCAGAGACAGCTGTATAGGGTAGGAGAAGAATTGCCGAAGAAAATAGATGCGGGTCAGTCGCTTGATCACGAGCATGCTTTTGTCAGAGGCGCTGTTGTCATTTGGTTGAGCGCCATTGGTATTTATTTCCCTTGATTTATTTTGGTAATTAATGGTTAACTTCTTTTCTTCTGAGGTTTGCATGGGCATAATATTAAGCCACCAGTCCATTACCCGGTCACTTTTGCTGAAAAAACGATGGGGACCCATATCCATCCGGTTGCCCTTATAGTTGATGGTTTTGCTGATGCCGCCAATATCGCCTGATTTTTCCAGGATGATCGGTGTAATGTCTGTGCGTTTTAATAGTTCATACGCTGCAGTCAGCCCAGCCGGTCCTGCCCCTATAATAATAGCTTTTTTACCCATAACAGCGGTTGTTAGGAATACTTTTTTGAATAATGTTATATACCTTTTTGTGTAAGTAGTTATTTTGATAGTAGAGGTACGGAAAAGTTAGTAAACTGTTTTCCATGCGGTAAGGCTCGGGTTGTTGATGCAGTGCCAGAAGGATAGGATGCGGTTGGGATGGTCACCCATAAATCGTGAGCCGTATACCACATCTACCGGGCCAGGCACAACGAATTTCAAGAGTGTTGTAGCCGTCCGGGTCATTCAGGTCGGCATCCTGTACCAACAGGTATTCGCCGGTTGCCTGGGCTATGCCTGTATGGATAGCCGCACCCTTCCCCTGGTTTACATCGTGGTTGAAAAGACTCCAAGTAATAAAGTTTAAGTTTATCAAGGTGCTTTATATAGTATAAGCATAGAACCTATATTTAATAAATTGCCAAAAGTATACCTGCCAATTTTATATCATACAATTCCTCAATGTTTGTTTCATCTATACAGTTTTCGATATAGAAATAATTGGTTGTTTAATCTCTGCTTTTGTTTTTTGACTAAAGTATAATTGCCGTAATAAGGGCTTTTCAACCAATTTGTAAAATCCTATGGCAAATAAAATTGCAACTGCCAACTGAAGCCATATCATTACATCGCCCTTCCAGAAAATAGTTGTTTTTTCATACAAGATTGTCAAGGCCCAAAAGACGCTAATGTGAGTTAGGTATATGGAATATGATGCATCGCCTAATAATAATGCCCATTTATAGTTAAAAAGACTGGATAAGCGTCCTTTCTTTTCAATAAATACACACCCGGCCACGATACAACAACTGGGAAGTCCCCAGAAAAAGAATTTTTTGAAACTGGAGTGACCATTTATTGTTAATTCATAATTCCATATATTGCCAAATCCAAATCGGATAATTAGTGCATAGGTGATCAATCCGGCCAATAAACAGGCGGTGGCTGCCCAAACAGGTATATGTGTGTTTTTTAAATATAATTGACAAATAATTATACCCATTACAAATTCGAGCATTATTGGATTGGTAATAAACTGCAGCCGGAGGTCATGTGGTTGCGTTAATTGACCAATGCTTATTAATAGTATAATTACAGCACATAGATATATCGGTTTATATTTTACATTGAGCAGAAGTACAGTAAAGAAGAGTATATAAAACAGCCATTCAAAACTTAAAGTCCAACCTACGATTAATAAAGGTGTGAAAAAATGAGCATCATGTGTAACAGGGAATATTAGCAAAGTGTCAGGCAGAGATCTGGTCAGGTCTATGAAATAATTTGTCAGTTCTACCTTATAAAATAACAGTTGTAGTAATATTACACCTGCGTAAATTAAGGATGCTATATAATAGATAGGGTTAATCCGATAAAAGCGTCTCTTTAAAAAAAGCCACGCTTCTTGCGTTCCTTTTGTGTCGTGTGCGATATAGGTGATGATAAATCCAGAGATCACAAAAAATATGTCAACTCCAATACAGCCGAAATGTTCAAGATGATAGAACTTTTGTTGCAAAGAGATGTCATGCTCCTTTTGTATGTCCATTGAATGCTCATAAACAACAAGCAAAGCTGCCACCGCCCGCAAAAATTGTATGGAGTTAAGCTTCATGTTGATGTCTTTGACTAACAGTTATATAAAGGAAAAAGTAATACATCTTCGCTTTTAAATAAAAGGCACTTTTATGGTTAATTACATTGATAGTGTTAAATAGAAACGCTGTAATAATTAACTAAATAAAAGCCAGTGATAAATGTTCCTTCGGTATAACGAGATAGGCCCCTGAGCACTCGGGGCGAAGTCGAAGGGTGCCCCAACAATTTTGATAAAAGCATTCATTGCCCTTCGTTCAGGTTATAAATTGTATCACCAGCTTTTACGTTCATTTATGAAAAAAGTATCGGGATGCCGGATTGGGATCACCGTTTAAGCCGCGTTTCGACAAACACGGCGTACCGGTGTAAACCTTATTCTAGAGAATATAAACCTTTGTAAGTAGAAAGTAGTTGTTAGTTTATAACAGCTTTAGCTGCTCTTACAGACTGTTTAAATAATTGATCGGTGTTTGATTATATGCCTTTTTAAATGCCTTGCTTAGGGTGTTGGTATTGCTATAGCCGCATTTGGTGGCAATCCGCTCCAGGCTCACCCTGCGGTCCCGGAGTAACTTGGCGGCTAATTCCACCCGTTTTTGGAACTGGTATTGGCTAATGGTAACCTTGTATTTGTTTTTGAACGCGCTCGCCAGGTCCTGCTGATCGATGCCGCCTGTTCTGCTTGCATAATAGGAGACGCGTTTGCGTTTGTGGGGATTATTGTCAATGTCGGCTTTAACGTTTGCTACGCACTTGTCAATATAAGCATCCAGCCGACGTAACGCTTTTTGTAATTGGAGCGTGCTTTCTTCTTCACTCCTTCTGGAAGGATAATCATCCTCGTCATCGAGGCCAGGCCTGAATAAGGTTTCCATTTGCAAGGTTTTTAAGGTTTTGTTTTAGGCGCCAAAGCCTTTGGCGTAGGCGCCCTTATAGCCTTGGACGCTTGCGCCGGAGCGTTAGCGTCGGAGCGCCTAAGCACCCCTGGAATTGTTTCGCTATCTAAGTTACACTCTCAAAAAGCCCTTTCCAAATTTTCGGCTCGCATACTTTGTATTCGTTTGTCATACTTTGACTGCGGATCACCGTTATACTCTCTATTGCAATAACTTATTGAGGGTGGTAGGTGTTAACCCAAAGAACCTTTTATAAGCAGTGGAAAAGGCACGGGTCTCGGTGTATTTCAATTCTTTGGCTACTTCTTTTACATCCTTGCCGGCATCAAATAATTCCTGCCCCCGTTCCATCCTTTTGCGCAGTTTGTAATCGCGGATGCTTTCGCCAAACAGTTTTTTAAAGGCCATTGATAATACATTGCGGCTTACGCCAAACTGGGCACTGAGTTGGTCTGCCGGCAAACCAAGGGAACATTCGGCATCCAGCAATTCTTTGTAGGCGGTTACTGCCATCAATACATGACGCTTGAATTTTTTTTCGGGATTCATACTCACAAAGTTTAATGGTAAACGATATAAATCAGCATTGGGGGCCGGTCTCAACATAAAACCGGCTCTCCGTATATTCCAGGAACTGGTTGGGACTGGTAAATACCATGCCCAACTCGTGCTCCTGGTCGTAATCATCGCGTACGATCATGGTGTTGTTCTTCGCCAGGCGAAAATACAATGCATAGAATACGACCTTTACTACAATGGTACAGAAGATCTCTACCTTGCCTTTTTGGTACAAGGCCCATAGCTTGTCAGGGGTCATGGTTTGTAGTGCACGGGTGCCGGAGAATTGAAAATCGTCTACAAAGGTTTGGAATGGCTGGCTGGGGTATATTAAACCGTAGTCAACATAGGGCTCGGGTGGGGGATTCAGGTTGCAAACAACAAACACGCTGTCATCCATATTCATAATATACTCTATACCCTGGGGGTTGTCGTAGATGCCTAAATGATCATCCAGGAATGTATAAATATGTTTGCCTGCCCTGGTCATACCCCGGGAGTTTTGTGTTATATAATAAGATCAATGCTTTTTTGCGTAGTTCGTGATGTAATTAATAAAATCGGCCGGCTTTTCCAGTTTCTTGCGCGCCACCCAACTCAGTTCGTCATCTTCATCCTTCACATGCACTTTGCCGTCCTTCCGGTGGAAAACCAGTTCCCAGCAGCAGTCCCCATTATCATATAAAACACTTAAAATGGCTGCTCCCTTTATGTAGAGTTCGAGTAAAAGGTGCGGACTAACAAAGTGTAGTTGTTCAACCGTTGTAATACCAGTGAGTTGGCTGAAATGTGCCACCGTAATATCTTCTATGCACACCTCCATGGTATAACCGGTGTCGAGTAGAATGCCGGGATAGTGGGCCGTAATGTTGAACGCGCCGTCTTCCAACAGAAAGCTTTGTACACCAAAGGGATTGGTGTAAAACCCCAGGTTGTTTGTCAGGAACCGGGTGATCGGGTCTTTGTCTGATTCATTGGTCCGTTTCATGTGCAATGGTTTAATGGTCTACTGAATCGGTGCCGGATCGTTGCATCATTAACGTTAAAGACCTGTAAGGTTCGCCATTGGGTGCTGAACTTGCGGGCTGAAGACGCGACCCTGACAGGTCTTATTGGTTTTTCGAACCCGACCTGTCAGGTCCAAGATAGCTCACTGTTTGTGCGAGACCCTGTGATGGACCTTACAGGTCTTCTCGGTTTTTTCGAATCCGACCTGTCAGGTCCAAGATAGCTCACTGTTTGTGCGAGACCCTGTGATGGACCTTACAGGTCTTATTTGTTTTTCGAACCCGACCTGTCAGGTCCAAGTCATCTCACTGTTTGTGCGAGACCCTGTGATGGACCTTACAGGTCTTATTGGTTTTTAGAACCCGACCTGTCAGGTCCAAGATAGCTCACTGTTTGTGCGAGACCCTGTGATGGACCTTACAGGTCTTGTCGGTTTTTAGAACCCGACCTGTCAGAGCCTGCCCCGCTTTGCGGGGTCCAAGATAGCTCACTGTTTGTGCGAGACCCTGTGATGGACCTTACAGGTCTTATTGGTTTTTAGAACCCGACCTGTCAGAGCCTGCCCCGCTTTGCGGGGTCCAAGATAGCTCACTGTTTGTGCGAGCCCCTGTGATGGACCTTACAGGTCTTCTCGGTTTTTTCGAATCCGACCTGTCAGGTCCAAGTCATCTCACTGTTTGTGCGAGACCCTGTGATGGACCTTACAGGTCTTCTCGGTTTTTTAGAACCCGACCTGTCAGGTCCAAGTCATCTCACTGTTTGTGCGAGACCCTGTGATGGACCTTACAGGTCTTCTCGGTTTTTTAGAACCCGACCTGTCAGGTCCAAGATAGCTCACTGTTTGTGCGAGATCCTGTGATGGACCTTACAGGTCTTATTTCTGGTTATATCGCCATTCTGTTGGACTTTGCCCATAATATTTCTTAAATGCGTTACAAAAAGCACTAATAGATGAATAATGCAACGTTATGGCTATTGCCTTGATAGATCTGCCTGTGCCCAACAATTGTTTTGCGTATGCCATGCGTAATCTAAGCCGGTATTGCCCAATGGGTGCGCCATGCGTTTGTTTAAAGGCATTCTGCAGCACATTGCGGCTGATGCCAGTTTCGTTGGCCAGCATTTCATTGGTAATGCCGTTCGTTGGGTTGTCATCTATTATCTTTTTTACCCTTCTTACCGCATCCCGTATATCCTTTCTAATATAGCTATATCTTGTTTTGGGCATGCACGCCGGTTTAAATGAATGTGCGGATAAGTAAAAGCCGTTGTGGGTTGTAGCGTCCGCGGCCACATTCATTTTCAAACTGCGTTTGCCTCGCTATGTTTTTAACAGGTAGAGCAGGTAGACGTTACAGTTATAACATACTACCTAAGCAATTCAATCTATTTATGGATAGGGCGCTACAAGTTGTCCGGTCACCAGGGACCATGATTACGGTTTCTACTTTCCTATTGCAAGTTAATTAGCCTGTTAGTATTTTAAGAATCAATCAGTTCATGTTTTGCACTATCAATTTTTAAATTTCACCGTTTTGGCAAAATAGTCAGAGTGGTGCTGATGGATTGTCTACTAGTTTGGAGGATAATGTGGCTGATGTGTTTTGAAATAAAACGCGTTATATATGGAGATACAACTGGTATGTTCACCTTTATTTGGTATGGAAATTTATTTTTTTTTGAAAAAAGAGGCCCCGATGTGACTCTTTTTAATGCTTGTTTTAAGGAATCCCCTCCTGGGAGGGGTAGGGGTGGGTTTCCTGTGTTTCATTCGAGATTAATCAAAATAATACCCACCCCTATCATCAGTGTTTATGTGCTGCACCCTGCGACCCCTCCGGAGGAGGGGATTTAGCTCTCCATTTCGCTTAACTAAACGACATTGAGCGGACTCTTGCGCCATACCCCTAAGTGACGCATTTACATATTATTACGACGGCAAATGTGTTGACCTGGGTCAAAATGATGGGTTATTGTACAAATTCATTCAGCTTTCAAACAGATTTTGGAACTTCCTTCGTTAATTTAGCGCCCGTTCTGCGAGCACACCTATTTTTTTATTAAAAAAGTGATCAGGCTGGTTACATAATTCAGCCCCGCGTTTACTATTAATATGATAAAAGGCAGTACGTTTTCTGATGCGGAGCTGTTATCCGCCATCAGAAGAAGTGATGAATTGAACAACGCCATTTATTTCATTTATCAGCAGTATTCTCAAACGATCCAGTCTTTTATACTGGCCAACAGCGGCATGCCTGCCGATGCGGAAGATATTTTCCAGGAAACGGTGGTTGTTTTCCTCGACCTGGTGAAGAAAGACAAATTCCGCGGCGAGGCCAGCGTAAAAACCTTTTTAACGGCCATAGCCCGCAACCTGTGGCTGAATGAGCTGAAAAAAAGAGAGCGGAGTGAAGTGCGTGAGAAAGCGTTTGAGACCAGTCGCGATGTTACCGAACCGGACGTAAGCCAGCACATCGCTCACCAGGAAGTAAAAAAACAGTTCCTGGAAGTGATGGGAAAACTGGGTGAGAACTGTAAAAAGCTGCTGACGCTTTTCTACTACGAGAATATGTCAATGAAAGACATTGTACATCACCTGCCATATGAAAACGAACAGGTGGTGCGAAACAAAAAATATAAATGCCTGCAATCGCTGACGGAGCTTTTAAAAAATAACCCGGAGATCGCCCGGCAAATGAACCAACGAGAACTATAACTTATGGAAGGCCACAACGAACAAATACTGATCAATTACCTCGACAGGACCCTGGAAGAAAGGGAAATGCGCGAAGTGGAAGAAATGATCAATACCGACCTGGAAGTGCGTAAACAATGGCAATACCTGCAACTGGCAGTGGATGCGGTGGAATATGCGGCGTTGTACGACCAGGTAGCGGCGGTTAAAGAGAATTTCAGGGCCATTCAACCAATGGAGGTATTACATACTACTAATAATAGTAACGGGCGCGTTCGGGTACTGCGTCCATTCATGCGGGTTGCTGCAGCCGTTCTGGTATTAATAGTAGGCACAGTCGCTTACAAATATTTTACGGTAGACGCAACCAATGTGTATGAAAAAGCGTTTATTGAGTACACACTAACCACTACCAGGGGGCAGGCAACGAGTTCGGAGCTGGAAGAAGCGTACCGTTCACAAAACTGGAACGGAGTAATTGCCGCCGCAAACCAAACTACCTTAACTGACAATAAAGCCTTATTCCTGGCCGGCATGGCCCACCTACAGCTGCATAACCAGGCAGCAGCCAGTGAACAATTTGAAAAAGTATTGCGTAACAATTCCCAAACGGGTGATGATTACTTTCAGGACGAAGCCCAGTTTTACCTGGCGCTGAGTTACCTGGGGGCAAACAAAACCGTAGCCGGTATCAATTTGTTACAACAAATACGCTCAAATAACAACCATTTGTATCACCAACAGGCGATGCAGATAGGAAAAATAGATCTTCAACTATTGAAAATCAAGGCGAACCGATAATCTTAAGATTTTTTGAAAAAAAAGTTGATTACGCGGTTACATTCCTTTCAACAGCTTTTACTAATTAATAGAACCAGCTCTTTCAAATAAGTCTTTTTATTCGTGAAGGCCCGGATCATAATATCGGAAACCTGAGTAGATCATAGCATTTACTGCAGAGAAACCTGGATGGTTCCGTCTTCACGAATTATCCCTACGTATTCGTGTAGAACCGAATCATAACATCGGAAACCTGAGTAAGTCATAGTATTTACTACAGAGAAACCTGGATGGTTCCGTCTTCACGAATATCTTACTAGTTCGTGAAGGTCCGAATCATAATATCGGAAACCTGAGTAGATCATCGCATTTACTGCAGAGAAACCTGGATGGTTCCGTCTTCACGAATTATACTTACAAATTCGTGAAGGTCCGAATCATAATATCGGAAACCTGAGTAAGTCATAGCATTTACTGCAGAGAAACCTGGATGGTTCCGTCTTCACGAATTATACTTACAAATTCGTGAAGGTCCGAATCATAATATCGGAAACCTGAGTAGATCATTGCATTTACGACAGAGAAACCTGGATGGTTCCGTCTTCACGAATTTCTCTACAGATCCGTGATGATCCGATCCATAATATCGGAAACCTGATCAGTCTCGGCTGAGCCGAGACGGGAGACAGAGAAACCTGTGTGGTTCCGTCATCACGGATCAAAACTTTGTATTCGTGAGGAACGGATCATGATATTGGAAACCTGACCCGTCTCGGCTCAGCCGAGACGAGGGACAGAGAAACCTGGATGGTGCCCTTTCTCACGAATTTTTTTAACACGCACACACGATTAGTTTTATAGTTTTTTTGCCCTAAGCACTAAACCTAATTGCATTTTAAAGGGATGCACTTGGTAATGGAATCCTGATTTACACAATGATTTAAGTTTTCAGACCGGTAATCGGGCAGGCGTAGCTAGCCCGATTATCTTTTTTTGTCAGAACTGGGATTTTTGGGATTAGAGGATGTTTGGGATATCGGGGTTGAAAGAACGACTAAGACCTGTAAGGTCCGCCATCGGGTCTTGAACAATCAGATGGCTTATGCGGTCCTGACAGGTCTGGTTTTAAATGAGAAGAATTCGATCTGTCAGGTGCAATTCAACCCTCTAATAAGGCAAGCTTAAATGATGCATCCAGGTCTTTCTAAATAATTCGTCTTAATAAGATATTCATCTCTCGGCTACGGGATGTAACCTTAAAAAGTCGACGTCTTGACCTCAAGGGATAACGCAGAACCTGCATTAGTCCGGAGTACACACATCAGAGCAATCTTAATCCGTATTTCTGTGCAAGCTACGTCGACTTTTTTCTTCGCTTTAGGTAGATCATTACAAACAGCACTGCCACTGCCGCGCTACTAACAAGCAACCACCAGTACCAGCTAACCGCTTTCACTAATGGCTGGTTATCCCCTGTGAGAATTAAATGGGCCCAAAAGTTTGGTGTTTTATACAATGCATTGCTGTGCAGGTAATCTAGTTTTGCCTGCCGCAATGCTTTTGATTTTGTATACCCCTTTTGTAAATAGCAATGAAACTGGTGTAGAATGGCGGCTGTAGCGGCATCATCGGCCTTCCATAAACTGTTTACCATACTGGCGCAACCGGCATAAGCAAACCCGCGCGTAAGGCTCAGCACGCCTTCGCTGTTCACTAATTGACCATGGCCGGTTTCACAGGCGCTGATGATAATAAGCTGCGTTTTTTCCATATTCAACCCATACAGTTCTTCCAGGTACAGGGCATCCAGCGTGGGTTGCCGGGTAGTTGGGTAGAAAGCGATAAAAGAAGCCGCGCTGTTGCCGGTATCAGCAATGGCATGGGTGGCCAAATGCACTACGGGGTATTGCGACAGGTTTTGCAGGAATTGTTCCTTGGTGGCCTGTTGATTGAGAAAAGTCAAACCGGGCAAATACGCGATCTCCTGCGCAGACGCCGGTAATTGCTGCATGAAATTATAAACCGGGTGCGGAAAGCGCTCACCTGCCTCCGCAAAGGGCGCAAAGGCCAGGGTTTGAAGGCTGTTGTTAGTTGGTGGCATTTTCGCAGCCTGCGTTACCATAAAGCGTGATGAGAATTGATAACTGATCTCGGTTGTTTCCAGCAAGGTCCTGGCATCGGCGCCTGCCGCGGCGGGTAATGATTCAAAAGGCAGGTAATAGAGAATGTTATCAGGAATGATGGTCCAGTCGGTAGTGCCTTCCGTTAATGCTTGTATGGGTTGTACCAATCGTTGATACAATTGTTGCCCCCAGGGCTCGCCTTTAAACCGGCGCCCGCTTTCGGGGTTTTGCAGGGCTGTCAGCCAGTGTGTGATAGCCTGTTGCAGGGTAGCAAAAGAATCGATGCGGGTTTGTTTAAAACCCGAACGCGTTACCACAAATACATGGAGCGTATTGCCGGTGGCATAAAAGCTGATCACCGCCTGATCGCGGTGTAGATATTGTTGCAGGGAATCGGGCCGCGGATAGGTGTCGCTGTATTTAAGTTGATAATACGCACTGTTCTGCTCCAGCGCATGTTGTACCTGCGCCAGCTTTATTTCATAATCGGCTTTTTCATTGGCCAGTTTAACCAGTGTGGTACTGTCGGGTGTTTGATCACTATGGATGCTCAACCGCGCGAGGTTGTATTTGATGTTCCGTTCCTGTTGTAATAAAGCCGGGTCAATACCAGGCAGTTTGCGCGACCCTTTTTGGGTAATGCCGCTGTACATCACCGACGCCTTATTGCGCTCCGCCATTACAAAGGCTTCCTGCGCATACCCTTTGTTGGGGTACAATGCATGTAACTGTAAACAGACACTTACCGCATTTTGATACACCTGCTGGTTGTTGTTCTTCAGAAACAGTTTGGCTTCGTCGGTATCGTAGCTTTTTTCAATAAATCGTAACAGTGCCATGGCGCTGGCATAGGTGTCCAGGGCCGCTTGCAGCTGGGTTTCGATATGAGTAGCTTTATATAATGCTTCGAAGACCGTGGCTTTTTTTAACAATGCATCAAACAGGCGATAGGAGGTAAAGGTGCCGGTGAACTGCGTAGGGTTCGCCCGGATATCCGTATTGTTGAAATGCCCGCTAAAGACAATAATAGCCTGTTGCAGGCTTTGTAACGCCGCATCGTATTGTTGTTGGTTGATCAGCCAGTCGCCCCGGTACAAATGATGCATGCCGGCATACATACTGTTGGGCGCTGCTTTGTAGGGGGAAGTGGATTGGGTAAACCGTTTCAGAAAATAATTGGCCGAATCAGTGTGCCGCAGCAACAAATGCGTATGCGCGAGTTCGTTAAACACCCGCGGCAGGGTAGTGGTATTTACCTGGTGGAACCAGCGCAGAGCCTCGGGGTAATCGCCCATGGCTTTGTAGGCCAGTCCGAGGTTTAAAAAGATCTGACTGGTAAAGACCTTTTGCGAACAAATGGTTTTGTAAATGGAAATGGCCTGCTGGTACTGACCCAGTTTATACGAGGCCGCCGCAATATTGTTCTCGATGTTCACCACCCAGGTGGCGTCTTTTTTTGTCTTTTTATTGATGATCTCCAGCGCCTGGGTAAAGTAATTGCGGCTTTGTAAATAGTTCCCATTCTCATAATACAACACGCCCAGGTCGTTGTACAGCCGTTCTTTTTCGGGAATATTGGGAAAGCGTTCAGCCAGGGTTTCTGCCTGTAATAAAAAATAACTGGCCGAATCAAAATTGTTCAGGTGGTAATATACCGAACCGGTATGTTCGGCCACTTCGTATAACAGCGAATCGCTCCACTGCGGCAGTTGTTGTTTGATGCGATGTGCCTGCAAATAAGCCCTGACGGCAGCGGGATAATTGGTTTGTACTTCCTGCAAAATACCCGTGTTCAAATAAGAATAGAACAACAGGGAGTCGGGGCCGACGGCGTTTTTCTCTCCCAGCGTTATTACCTGTTGATAGGCTGCCAGCGCCAGGCTATCGGTAGCATCGGTGGGATTGGATAAATGGAACAGGTGATTGGCCTTTTTGTACAGGGCCGTCATGGCCGGCGTGGGCTGGTTGGGGTTGCCAGTATGGTACGCACAAACCAGCAAGGCGGCGAACAAGAGCCAGCCTTTCCATACAATGCCCCGTGTTGCCTTCACCAGTTTATTCATGGATAGGTCGAAGATAAGATAAAACAGCTTCAAGCTTCAAGCCGCAAGCAATACACATCAGCGCGGAATACAGCTTTAAACTGCAAGCATGATGCGGAAAGACCTGTAAGGTCTGCCACTTGAGCTTGCATTAATAGAAAGTATACGCGGTCCTGACAGGTCTTAATTCACTTCTCTTCAACTCGACCTGTCAGAGCCTGCCCCGCCTTGCGGGGTCCAAGACATCAGGTTGAAAGTTCAAGACTCAATGATGGACCTTACAGGTCTTAATTATTAATTAGCATAGCCCGCAATGATCAACAATGGTGGCCGTGGTTTATAACTGACAATGGTAAAACTCATCAGGTTCGCACTTTTGTTTTGCACTTCACTTTGTAAGTTAGCAGGGATGCTCGACACCTTGTCGTAATACATCACTTTAATAGTGAGTTGTTGCTGTGCTTTATTGCTATTATCGTTCAGGGTATAAGAGACATTGATGACCTTCGACATGCCGTTCCTCGGGTTAGGACCAAAAAGCCCATCGGCCAGGGATCTCTTCAGGTTGATGATCCCGCTCAGCGTGCGTACCCGTAATGCCTGATCATTGGCTTTGCTGCCTGGTGCGTTATTATCGAACGAACACTTGTTATTGCCGTTGCCGTTATTGCCAGGGTAATCGTTGTCGTCGCTGGCATCGCAAACGGGTGCTAACAACGGGTTGGCATTAAAGACAGGTTTAGCCAGGGTGTCGTTGTTCCCGATCACATAAATGTGGTCCGCATAGGTAATACCGCCAAGGATCAGCTGGCTTACACAGGTATCCTGGGTGCCTTCCTTTACAAAACCAACGAGGTAGCGTACCCCGGTCTCACTCCGGGAAACGTTGATGGCGCCGGTAGCACTATTGATGACCAGCCCTTCGGGCCAGGCGAGATAAGTTCCTTTGATGCCGATGTTATTCACGGGGCTAACGAAGTATTGCCCGGTTGCTGGTTGTAGATAGATAATGCTGTCCCCATAATTGGGGGCATTGGCGCATTGGTTATTACCTATCAATAATGGTGTGCTCGTATTAGAGGAATTCTCAATGGGATCAGTTCCCTGATCTCTTTTTGCCTGCTCCGCTTTGTTGCAGGCAGCAAAAGCAACTAACAATACGAACGATGACAGCAAGTGAAAACGGGTGATCGATCTGCTTTTCATGTATGTTTCGGTTTTACGCGGGAATCACAAAACTGAAAAGGTAAGGTTAGGTTGAGGTACCAGCGCGTGTATCACCGTAGTTTTTCAGGGATACGGGTAAATATATAACGGATTATAAAGGACAAATATTCAATATTTAGCTAATGAAACACAAATATTATTTAGCACGCTATTTATTTAGCTGGTAATCATCGTGTAAGGTTAATAGGATTGCTAACGATTAAGAAGTTGATCAGTTAATCCGAAATACCTGTTTGTTAGTTACTTAGTTTTTGGGTTCTTGAGTTCTTGGGTTAATCGAGCCGTAGGCGAGAACGATTTGCCGTTTAACAATTACTAATATTAAACGGAGTGCTGCAATAAAGACGTTTCACGATTCAGATAGCGAGGTCCAAGTGTTCGGAGACCCATTGCCGATTCACGATTGCCGATTGCCGGCTTTCACAGATATAAATAATAATCTTTCAATAACCCAACAAACTCTCCCGTATACGCCCCATCGATCTGTTGAATGGTAAGGTCAATCGCAGACGCCGGATGGTGCGGGTTACGGGTATATTGTAAGAGAACGCGGAAGGGGGCATGCCGGGGTGTTTGTTTCACCACCACTTTCTCCTGGAGGAAAAATCCATTAAAGCCGGCCAGTTTATCAAAATATTCCCAGCGATGGAAAGGGAGCAGGATGCCAAAAGATCCCTGCGGCTGCAGGTTATGGGCAATAACGTGGATCAGTTCATCGAGGGTAAGAAGGGTGCTGTGTTTGGCAATTTGTTCGCGGTTGTCGGTAGAAAGCCAGTCGGATTCAAAGAATGGCGGGTTGGAAATGATGTAATCGTATTTATGCGGAAAGGAATAGGTACGGGCGTCGCCGGCAAATACCTGTAAACGCTGTTTCCAGTCGTTTTGGCTGGTGTTCTCCTGTAATTGCTCATAAGCTGCCGGGTCAATTTCAATGCCGTGGATCTCGCTCTGGGAGCGTTGAGCGAGCATCATCATCAACAACCCGGTCCCAGCCCCGATATCGAGGACGGTTGCATGTTGCGGTATTTTTTTAGAAAACCAGGCGCCCAGGAGACACGCATCGGTGCAGACTTTCATTGCGCACTTGTCCTGGTTTATCGTAAACTGTTTAAACTTGAAATAGGTGTTGGGCATTTTTTGAGTAGTTCTGAATTTGAAGACCTGTAAGGTCCATCATTGGGTCTTGCATTATTAGTCTGATGCCTTGGACCTGACAGGTCTGGAATCCCTTAGTAAGACCTGTCAGGATCGCGTCATCACTCCGCGGGTTCTGCGCCCAAAGGCGAACCTTACAGGTCTTGGGTGCCTTATGTTATCTTACCCGGCACAAACGAACGCTTTGCGGCTTGAAGCTTACAGCTTGTAGCTTGCAGCCTTTTAACTTACCATTCCGCTCTGGCCGTAGGGCTTACACTAAGATCTGCAAAATCATTTTCCAGGAACTTATAATACGCCGTGATCGCGATCATGGCGGCATTATCGGTACAATATTGAAAGGCGGGAATAAACGTGCGCCAGTTGTGTTTTTGTCCCATTTCGGTGAGGGCTTTGCGTAACCCGCTGTTAGCGCTTACGCCCCCGGCAATACAGATCTGATCGATACCGGTAGTACGGGCAGCTGCCTTTACCTTATTCAGCAAAATACTAATGATGCGGTGCTGGATAGAGGCGCAGATATCAGCCAGGTTCTCCTCAATAAAGTTTGGATTGTTAGCCGTGTTCTCCTGCAGAAAATACAGGATGGCGGTCTTCAATCCGCTAAAGCTGAAGTTCAGTCCGGGTATTTGTGGCTCCGGAAATTTGAACCGGTTGGGATCACCCGTTTGCGCGTATTTATCAATGAGGGGGCCGCCGGGGTAGGGCAGTCCCAATAATTTGGCAGATTTATCAAAGGCTTCGCCAGCGGCATCGTCCATGGTCTCACCGATCACTTTTAATGACAGCGGCGATTCGGCCAGCACGATCTGGGTATGTCCACCGCTTACGGTCAGACAAAGAAAGGGGAACTCCGGCCTGGGATCTTCGATGAGATTGGCCAGCACATGTGCCTGCATATGGTGAACGGCAATGAGGGGTACATTCAGCGCCAGCGCCAGCGATTTGGCGAATTGGGCGCCAACCAGCAGCGACCCGATCAGTCCGGGCGCCTGGGTAAAGGCAATGGCATGTACGCTTTGTAACAAGGCATGAATGGAGGCCTCATCAGTAGGTTCGCCCGACTGTTGATTGGCTTTTTGTAAAGCGGCATATACGACCGGGACAATATTTTGCATATGGGCGCGGGATGCCAGTTCGGGCACTACGCCACCATATTGTTCATGCACGGTTTGATTGGCAATAAAATTGGAAAGAATGACGCCATCGCGACAAACAGCGGCAGCGGTTTCGTCGCACGAAGATTCGATTGCTAAGATAGTTATGCTCACGGCGCAAAGATAAGGAAAGGGAAGTTGACCAGTTGATCAGGAAAAGGCCCTCCTACGCCACTCCTTCGCTCTTAGACCGCTATAGCCGAAGGAGACGGCGGTAAAGCTTCGGAGCGCGATGCAGGTTGACAAGGAGGAAGACGCTTTGAACATCGAGCCGCAGGCGAGTAGACGGTTTTCATAATTGCCGCGATGAGGGTTTGCCGTTTGCCGTCTGCCGTTTGCCGTCTGCCGGAAGCGCGTTTAGCTATTAGTCGGAAATTCCCATTGCCTATTGCCCATTCACCCCTGGCTTTACTTACTCCTTATAGCTACAACAGGATCCATTTTAGCAGCAATTGACGCAGGAATTATCCCAGCTAAGACCCCTACAATGATACAAATGGAAATGGCCAGTACCAGAATGCCGGGTGCAATAAACACTGCAAACCCAAAGATGGCCTTGGAGGCCAGGGTAAGCAGGAACACTATGATAAGCCCCAACAAGCCGCCCATGATACACAGGAACGCGCTTTCGAGCAGGAATTCGGTCAATATAACGGAGCGTTTGGCGCCGATGGCTTTTTTCAGTCCGATCTGGGAGGTACGTTCCCGCACGGTCACGAACATGATATTGGCCACACCAAACATGCCTACAATGAGCGAGAGGATGGCAATAGACCAGCCGCCTTTATTGATGCCGCCAAAGATCTCACTGGCAAAACTGCTAAAGGCATCGATATCGTTGAGGGCGAAATCATCTTCCTGAGTGGGTCTCAGTTTACGGATGGACCGCATGGCGCCGGTGAGCTCATCGCGCAGTTGTTCCATTGGGACCGACTCCTTACCCTGCACCATAATGATCGGATTGCTGGTTTTCTCCCGCACCATTTCTTTCATAAAACCCAGCGGCATTAAGATGCTGTTGTCATATTCCCAACCACCCACAAAGCTTTTACCTTGTTTTTTTATCAGTCCGACCACCAGGGCCCGTTTACCTTGTTTTAAAACAACGGTTTGGCCCACTGCTTTTTCAGGTTTGCCAAAAAGCGTTTCTGCAATGGTATATCCCATTACGATCACATTGGCGGCAAAGTCGTAATCGGCGGGTTGCAGGTAACGGCCCAGTTCAATATCTACGGGTTGAATATTTACAAACTCATCGGTGATGCCATAGTAGTTCACACTGTTGATGACATCGTTCTCGAACCCTACATAACTGTTGGTATTGATATTGAAAGCCACGTTGGATGCGGCAGGTACTTTTTGTTTCAGGAGCTGCATTTCCTCGTACGAAGGGGAAGGGCGTTTTACATAGCGCCACCAGGGATAATCGGGACCACCGGCATACACCCATTTGTCGATGTACACGGTGTTGGTGCCAAGGGCTTTGATGTCTTTTTGCACCTGGTATTCCAGACTGTCTACCGTGGCCAGCACGCTGATAATACAAAAGATACCAAAGGCCACCCCGGTCAGTGAGAGCAAGGTGCGAATTTTATGGCTTTTGAATTCCTGCCAGGTTAGGTTCAGGCTACTGCCCAATATTTCAAGGACTCGGCGCATAAGTCAAATATAATATGAAGCAACTGATTATTAAGTAGCTGTAGTGTTAAATGGTTGCTTTGGCTGAAGGAAGGGGCTGAAGAATACCTTGCCGCCTGGCGGTTCTTTGCCCTTAGCCTTCTTCCCATTGCCTATTACCCATTGCCCGCCTTTTTGTATTACAGGAGGGAGATTGTCCAGGTACGATTGAAAGTTTCCCCAGCCACCAGCTTGTTGATGCCCTCTTTCTCCTGAAGTTGTTGTGAGGTAGCCACACTATCAGCGATCCCACACCAGGGTTCTATACAAACAAAATCGGCGTTTTTGGCGGCCCAGATGCCGAGGAATGGAAAGCCCGGATAGTCGAACCGGAACCCCCGGGGTGTTTTGGTGGAACCCAACGTAACAATAGTTGAACGCATGCCTTTTAATACCAGCGCATCTTTTTGAAACAGGTCTTTCGAAAGATTGAGCCGGTTGGTATTTTGTAACAGGGGTAACGGCGTTTGTTCTATCAGTCCATCAGGAGAAATAGGCCAGCGGGGAGCGGTCTCCGGCTGATTGAATTCGAGGTAGTAATCGGTATAGTCGGTACCAGGGGCGAGAGGTACCTTAAATGCCGGATGGGCACCCACGGAAAAGTACATCTCCTCCTTGCCACAGTTCACTACTTCATAGGCAACTGCCAGGGAATTCTCTACCAACGTATAGCGCACACGCAGTTCAAACGCAAAGGGATACACGGTGGCGATCTCGGCATCGTTCCGCAATAAAAAAGTAATGGTATCGGCCGACTGGCTTTCTACCGCGAATTGTTTATCCCGGGCAAAACCATGGCGGGGTAACTGGTAAGATTGTCCGTTATAGAAATACGTATTGTTTTTTAACGAGCCAACAATGGGAAACAAAATGGGCGAGTGTTTGCCCCAAACTGCCGGATCGCCACCCCACATATAGTCCAGCTGATGTTCCTTTACAATCAATTGGGTGAGCTCGGCGCCTTTGGCATTGATAACGGCTTTTACCTGGTTGTTTTCTATAGTAAACATGATGGAAAGATAGGGGTTTAGTTGATAAGTTGACGCAAACCGTGCCAGGGTTTCGAACCGTGGCACGATTATACAATTTTTAATATCTTCAATAAATGGATACGCTAGATATAGTAATAAAGCTTTTGATCGCCGTTGTGATCGGTGGCATTATTGGCGCCGAGCGGGAATATCATAATAAATCTGCCGGTTTGCGCACGCTGATGCTGATCTGTTTGGGAGCCACGCTGTTTACCATTTTTTCCATGGAGATCGGCATGCGTACCTCGCCCGACCGTATAGCCAGTAACATTGTGACCGGGATCGGTTTTGTGGGTGCCGGGGTGATCTTTATGGGGGGCACCGGTATCAATGGCGTTACCACGGCCGCTACGATCTGGGCAACGGCAGCCCTGGGAATAGGTGTGGGGGCTGGTCATGAGTATATAGCCCTGGGCGGAAGTATTTTGCTGGTAGGTATTTTACAGTCTTTCAAAATTATTGAAGCCTGGATCGATAAGATCAATCGCGTGAATATGTATGAGATCACTTGTCCCTACCACGATAAGGTGTTTGAGCATTTTGAAGACCTGATGAAACGATACCACCTCAAATACAAGCGCGGGAAACTATGCCGCGAAGATCAGACCTGTAAAGCTACCTGGGAAGCAGGCGGCTCCCGAAAGAACCACGATGCTTTTATCGGACATGTGTTGAATGATGCAACTGTTCAGAAGTTTGAGTTTTAGGTTGATTGGGAAGTAGTAACCAGCGGCACTCCTCTCGCATGTGTTTATTGGAACCAAGTAATGCCCTTACTTTAACCAGGTCGATGAGATCTGTGCTGGCATCATACAACACCTTTTCCCGGCATCGCCGGCATTTCCTTAATAAATGTTTTTCTGTTTTTGACAAGGGTTCACCCAGTTGTTGCAAGGCATACAAACAAACCGCGCCATAGGCTTTGCGGGCGGGGTTAAACGACAGGCAGTTTTTAATAATAGCGTTGTGGTCACGCCTTTTTATCAGGGGGTAAAATTCCAGCTTCATGGGCCTGCTAAGGATTATTCTATCTTTAAAATTTCCCTCCGCATCAAAGGCAGAATCGGCGAAATCACTGCCGCTCATGTTTATGAAAAAACCTTTGCAACTGTCTTCGTACAAGTCTTTCCAGGTAAATTGGGTCTGGTGTATTTTGTTGTAAGCCTCCAGCATCTGGTTGGTAAAGGGCGTATCAACGTAGGTATAGGCAGTCTGCCAGATGAATGTGCCAGCTGTTTTATCGTAATACTGGCCTTTAATTTTTATATAACCAACCTGATCCTTTTTGTAGGTGGTCTCTACTGTCATCCGCCGGGTTATACTATCCGCCAGGGTATAATGAAATTCAGCTTTATCAGTCCGCTGACCCAGCATCGCAAAATTATATCCAAACTCACTCGCGTCTTCGTAGGAAGGATGTTTCGAAAAAAGGGCCCTTAATTGGGTCATGGAAGTTTTATGCGCCTGCACGTCCTGCACCAGCTCTTCAAGGGGCTGGGACCGGGCAAAAAGGCTGCCCAGTATTACACAGATCAGTATTTGTAATTTTTTCATGTTGGGATTGGTGCTGGTTAGGGGCGACATTGATAAAATTACCCTTTAAAATGTTACCTTTGCGCCAATTTTCGAGGCTAGATACTGCCTCCTGACAGATTATAACACAATGAAATACAATAACGAAATTCATAAACGACGCACTTTTGCTATTATCTCGCACCCTGATGCCGGTAAAACCACGCTTACCGAGAAATTCCTCCTGTTTGGGGGCGCCATTCAAACGGCCGGGGCGGTAAAAAGCAACAAGATCAAAAAACACGCTACCAGTGACTTTATGGAAATTGAGCGTCAGAGAGGTATCTCGGTAGCCACGTCGGTAATGAGTTTTGAATATAAAAATATTCTCATCAACCTGCTCGATACCCCCGGTCACAAGGACTTTGCGGAAGATACATACCGCACCCTTACCGCGGTTGACAGCGTTATTCTGGTGGTTGACAGCGTGAACGGGGTGGAGGAACAGACCCGCCGCCTGATGGAAGTTTGCCGCATGCGCGATACCCCGGTGATCGTGTTCATCAATAAAATGGACCGGGACGGTAAAAACCGGTTCGACCTGCTGGAAGAAATAGAGAACGAATTAAAGATCTCCCTGCACCCCATGACCCTGCCCATTAACAGTGGTAAGGATTTTAAAGGGGTATACAACCTGCACGATAAAAACCTGTTGCTTTTCACCGCCAATACCAAGGCTACCGATGATGATACCGTAAGTATCTCAGACCTTAGCCTGACGTTGCTCGATGAAAAGGTAGGGGAGAAAGATGCTACGATCCTGCGGGAAGATGTGGAACTGGTGGATGGCGTATACGGCGAATTGCCCGTGCATGATTACCTGGCAGGTAAAGTAGCGCCGGTTTTCTTTGGCTCCGCCATCAACAACTTCGGAGTAAAGGAAATGCTGGATACATTTATCCGCATTGCGCCGGTACCGCGTCCGCGTGCGACGTCAGTACGGGAAATACCGCCCACAGAAGATAAATTCTCGGGTTTTATTTTCAAGATCCACGCCAACCTCGACCCCAAACACCGCGACCGGATTGCCTTTTTACGCGTTTGCAGTGGCAAGTTCGAGCGGAACAAATACTTTCACCACGTACGGTTGGATAAGGATGTGCGTTTCAGCAACCCTTACACCTTCATGGCCCGCGATAAAGATGTGATTGAAGAAGCCTATGCCGGCGATGTGGTTGGTTTGTTTGATACAGGCAACTTCAAGATCGGTGATACGCTTACCGAAGGAGAAGATTTTTACTATACCGGTATTCCTTCTTTCTCTCCGGAAATATTTAAAGAGGTGATCAACAAAGATCCGATGAAAACCAAGCAATTGGAGAAAGGTCTTTTACAGCTTACTGATGAGGGGGTGGCCCAGCTGTTCACCCAGTTTGGGGGTAATAAAAAGATCATTGGCTGTGTGGGCGACCTGCAGTTTGAAGTGATCCAGTACCGCCTGTTGCAGGAGTATGGCGCTTCGTGCGAATTTAGAACAATGCCTTACTATAAGGCTTGCTGGATCACCAGTGCCGATCCTAAAAAGCTGGACGAGTTCACCCGTTTCAAATCGAACAACATAGCCACCGATAAAGATGGCCACCTGGTATACCTGGCGCAAAGCGAATGGTTCCTGAATACCGAACGCAGCAACAACCCGGATATCGAGTTCCACTTTACGAGCGAGATCCATAAGGAGGCGGTTTAAGATTTGCAGACCTGTAAGGTCCATCATTGAGTCTTGCACTTTTAGTTTGATGTCTTGGACCTGACAGGTCTGGTGCTCACTTTGAGCACGACCAGTCAGGAACGCTTTTGCATTCTGATTATTCTACACTCAATGGCGAACCTTACTTTAGCTTACCCCTAACCACGAACTAAGAAAGTTTAACTTAGTAAGCATGGTTATATTCGAAACAGAGCGGTTAATAATACGACGGTACACATTTGAAGACGAAGAAAATTTCTTTCGGCTGAATGGAGATCCGGAGTTGATGCGGTATATCCGCGAGGCTCGCGACCGAAAGGAATGTTCGCTGTTTTTAAGGCGGAATATCATTTACTATGAGCAACATCCACTGATGGGCCGCTGGGCCATGGATGAAAAAGCGACCGGCGCTTTTATTGGCTCCTTTGCCATTATCCCCGTTGAAAGCGTTGATGCCAAACGGCATAAGGAAATACAGTTAGGGTATGCCTTGTTAAAAGATTACTGGGGCAAGGGATATGCTACTGAAAGCACCATTGCCGGCAAACAGTATGCTTTTGAGGTGATGAAATTGTCGCGCATAGTGGCGATAACAGAAACCGCCAACATTGCCTCGCAAAAAGTATTGCTTCGGTGTGGGTTTGAACAACAACCCAATATTCAGGAAGGCAATAAGACCCTGTGTTATTTTACCAGCAGCACCCCCGATGTTATAGAAACAGAACGCCTTCATTTATTTCCACTTACCATTCCACAATTAGAGTTATACTGCAAGAGCAATGATGAATTGGAAAAGACGCTGAACCTGACACCTTTTGGCCGCGCCATGGCGCCACCCGTGCATGACAGGGTAGTAAAGGAAACATTGCCATTGATGCGAAAGGCGCCTTCACCCGATTATCTCTTTTACACCTTCTGGCTGGTCGTTGATAAATTAAGCCGCACTATTGTAGCCGAGATCGGGTTTAAAGGTCCGCCCACGATGGACGGCTGTGTAGAGATCGGTTATGGCACCATGCCTAACATGCAGCGCAAAGGTTATATGACCGAGGCCGTAAAAGGACTGTTGAAATGGGCTTGCCGCCGATCAGATATTACCACTGTGCTGGCAGAAACAAATGCCGGCAATAAGCCTTCTATTCGGGTGGTAGAAAAGAATGGGTTTAACCGGTTTGAACAGAAAGGGGATATGTATTGGTGGAGATATAAAGTTAACCGGTTGACCAGTTAATTAGTTGACCAGTTGATCAGTTACCTGATCAACTGGTCAATTATTTAAAATTCCGGGTTCACCCCCGTATAATTCTGCGGTGTAATTTTCTTCAATTCCTTTTTAATAGTAGCAGACACTTTCAGTCCATCAATAAACTCGTGAATACTTTCCTGGTTAATTCCATTCTTGCCACGGGTCAGTTCTTTAAGCGCCTCATAAGGCTGCGGGTAGTTTTCGCGGCGCAGGATGGTTTGAATGCCTTCGGCCACTACCGCCCAGTTTTCTTCCAGGTCGGCATTGAGCGCATTGGAATTCAACACCAGTTTACTTAATCCTTTTTCGATTGATTTTATAGCGATAATGATGTGTGCAAACGGCACGCCGATGTTACGCAAAACGGTTGAATCGGTAAGATCGCGTTGCAGACGGCTCACCGGCAATTTGGCGGCCAGGTGTTCCAGCAAGGCATTGGCTATGCCGAGATTGCCTTCGGCATTTTCAAAGTCGATGGGGTTCACTTTATGCGGCATGGCGCTGGAGCCTATTTCGCCCTTCAGCGTACGCTGTTTAAAGTATTCCATGGAAATGTAAGTCCAGATATCGCGACAAAGATCGATCAGGATGTTGTTGATGCGTTTCATGGCATCAAAGTGAGCGGCCAGGTTGTCGTAGTGTTCAATTTGGGTAGTGAACTGCTGGCGTTGCAGACCCAGTACGCCTTCTACGAATTCGTTACCAAAAGCCACCCAGTCTTTACCGGGGAAGGCCACCGCATGGGCGTTGAAGTTACCGGTAGCACCGCCGAATTTGGCGGTAACGGGCACCTGAATAACCTGTTCTACCTGGTTGCCGATGCGTTCTACAAACACCATGATCTCCTTGCCTAACCGGGTTGGACTGGCAGGCTGGCCATGGGTATGGGCCAGCATGGGGACTTCTTTCCATTCGGTAGCCAGGATCTCCAGCTGCCGGTTGAAGTTCAGTACGGCGGGCAGGTATTCGATCTCGATAGCCTGTTTCCACGAAAGCGGAATGGCGGTATTATTAATATCCTGCGAGGTAAGGCCAAAATGCACCCATTCCTGGATGGCTTCGGCATCCATTGCAGCCATTTTTTCTTTTAGAAAGTATTCTACAGCTTTTACGTCGTGATTGGTGATCTTTTCCGTGTCCTTTATTTTAAGGGCGTCGTCAACGGAGAAGTTATCACAAACCTCCTGCAGGGCTTTTTTCTGCGCCGCAGAAAGCGAGAAGAATTTTTTGTCGGCCAGGAACCGCACATATTCCACTTCTACCAGTACGCGGTATTTAATTAATGCGAATTCAGAGAAATATTCGTCAAGATGTTGAACCTGATGACGATAGCGACCGTCAATAGGGGAGATGGCCGTGAGTGCTTTTAGTTCCATGAACAATTGTTGTTTATTAAGATACGTCGAGTACCTTTGTGCCCGCAAAATTAAATCAATTGAATAAGATTAAGGTTGGAATTGTTAATTATCTCAATACGAAGCCTTTAATTTATGGAATTCAGCGTGCGGCGGTGGTAGACCAACTGTTGCTGATCGAAGATTACCCGGCAAATATTGCCCGCATGCTGGTAGAGGGCACAATTGATGTAGGCCTGGTCCCTGTGGCGGTGATCCCGCACCTGAAAGAGCATCATATTATAACTGATTACTGTATTGGTTGTGAAAGTCCTGTGGCTTCGGTGGCTATTTTTAGTGAAGTTCCGTTAGAGAAGGTAGAAAAAGTACTACTCGATTACCAGAGCCGTACATCGGTGGCGCTGGCCAAAGTGTTATTGCGCAAGTTCTGGAAAATAGAACCCGAGCTGATAGATACGAAAGAAGACTACCGCTCTCAAATAAAAGGCACTACTGCCGGGGTGGTCATTGGTGACCGCGCATTGCAGCAACGCAAGGTATCTCCTTATATCTATGATCTGGGCGAAGCCTGGATAGAAATGACCGGTTTGCCCTTTGTTTTTGCCGCCTGGGTGAGTAATAAACAATTACCAGCCGATTTTATTGAAGGTTTTAATGAAGGCAATAAGCTGGGGTTGCAACATATAGCGCAGGCGGTGGAAGAAAACCCATACCCTGTTTTTGATCTTCATAAATATTATACAGAACACATCAGCTACGAACTAACGCCTAATAAGCGAAAAGGATTGGAAAAGTTCCTGGAGTTTCTTACCGCGAAGCAGAAAGTGTGATTTCGGGAAGATCCCGGTTCAGACTTTCCCCTGCACACTTATCCGCCAAATCAACACGGCTATTCCCCGTTTCTGCACGATTATCAGGTTTGTTAGGAAAATTAGCAGGGTTTATTACTTTTGCTTTCCATTATCCCTATTATTAACCCTTTATAGCATGAAAAAATCTGTACTTTGTTTTTTAGCCCTGTCCACACTATTAAGTTTTTTTGCCTGTAAGAAAGATTGTGAAGAATGTAAGACCTGTGACAATACCCAGGATACTGTCATCAGAAAGGACACCATTTATATCCCCCCGCCACCAGACACTACTTGCAAAACTGACCTTACCAAAGGACTGCTGGCTTATTTTCCCTTCAACGGTAATTTTAATGATGAAAGC
Source organism: Niastella soli (assembly GCF_017742245.1). Taxonomy (GTDB): domain Bacteria; phylum Bacteroidota; class Bacteroidia; order Chitinophagales; family Chitinophagaceae; genus Niastella; species Niastella soli. Next base: position 289,372 of record NZ_JAGHKO010000014.1, on the reverse strand, counting down.
GGCAATGGCAATAATGCGACCTCAAAAAATGGCGCTTACCTGACCACTGATTTTGTGGGCAGAACAAACAGGTCTGCGGGTTTTGATGGCGTAGATGATTACTTGATAGTTCCTGGTAGTTCTAAACTGAATGCGGATACCGTGACCATTTCTTACCAGGTATTGGTAAATAATACCAATCGCACTAACGTAACGGTTAGCAGAATAAATTTTGAGTCTGGTGCCTCATACGCCTATGGGATCCATTCACAGGCAGCTTCGAGCACTTATGGTTTTGGTTTGGTGCCTGGAACAGATGATTGTACCGTAAGATACTCTTCAGATCCGGCTGGCTCTGCTTATACCAAGGGAACAATCCAGACAGGCAGATGGTATAATATCATAGCCACCTTTGCCAATGGTGTTCAGAAAATATATATGGATGGCGTATTGCAAAATACCCTGACAAGAACATTCAAAAATGTGAAGAAATGTGATAATGGCGATCTGATGATCGGTGGCTGGTGGAAAAACGATGTTATCTCTATAGATGGAAAGATCGATGAAGTACGCCTTTATAAACGTGTGTTAAACGATTGCGAGATCAGTAAGCTGGCCGAATCTTTTAAATAGACTAATAAGCCAAACGAACTCGTCAAAAAATAAAAAGCATTGGTCCTGACGTTAAAGTTGGGGCCATTGTTTTTATGTATAAACGTCTACCTGCGTTAGTTATGTTTATCAATCTTATTGTATAAGCGAAAAAATGTATTTAATTTCGCCGATTATTTTAATTCAATCAAACTATGAAAATTGTTGCCTGGTGCTTAAGTGCACTTGTTGTACTGGTCTCACTTACTACTGCTTGTAAAAAAGACCCTAAACCTTCTGATCCTGTGGTTGTTCATGATACCCTGATCGTTAAAGATACGGTGATTGTAAACCCACCACCGCCGGTTTGTACGCCCAACCTTACAAAAGGTTTGCTGGCTTATTACCCCTTTAACGGGAACTTTAATGATGAAAGCGGCAATGGTAATAATGGAACCGCATTTAACGGTGCATTTATTACCTCTGATTTTGCTGGCAAATTAAATAGTTGCGCCGGATTTGACGGTATAAATGACTATGTGAAAGTGCCAGGAAGCAGTAAGCTGAATTCAGATACTGTTACGGTTTCTTTTCAGGTAATGGCTAATACGGTCAATCGTTTTTATGCAATGGTAAGTCGTCAGAACTTTGAGACTGCTAATAGCACCTGTTTTTCTATCCATCACATGTCTGCTACAGATTCTACCATTACTTTCAGCACACCCCGACCTGATGATTGTTCTGTAATTTATAATAACCCAGAACCTACATTTTGGGGATATTCAATGGGACCTATAAGACCAACCAAATGGTATAATATTATTTGTTCTTATGCGGGTGGTGTTCAAAGAATATATGTGAACGGCGTGTTGGAATCTGCCCTCACAAAAGCATGGAAAAATGCAAGAAAATGTGACAATGGCGACCTGATGATCGGTGGCTGGTGGAAGAATGATCTTGGTTCCATTAATGGAAAGATCGATGAGGTACGTTTGTATAACCGGGTACTGACCGAGTGCGAGATCGCCAAACTGGCAGAAGGTTTTACTGGTAACTAATAAGCCAAACGAACTCGTCAAAAAATAAAAAGCATTGGTCCTGACGTTACAGTTGGGGCCATTGCTTTTTTATCCCGACAAGTCGGGTAAGGCAGTGAAACGTGAAAGGATTCGCGATTATTAGGATTCGCTTCGGCAATCGGCAATCGGCAATGGAATACAATAGTGCGCTCCACGCTACGCGTGTCGCGGCAATCCGCAATGGCGTCGTTATTAACGGACCTGAGCGAAGCGAAGGTCCGTTCTGCCGTCTGCCGTCTGCCGTCTGCCGTCTGCCGTCTGCTGTCTGTCGTCTGCTGTCTGCTGTCTGCCAAAAACCCACCCCCGACCTCCCGCAAAGCGGGACAGGCTATCCAAAGAGGGGACAAAATCCACCAGGCCCTTACTTAACGACATTACTGGCCCACTGCCTATTGCCCATTCTCCATTCCCCTTACTCCTGATAATCAGTTGCTTGTGCCCCAAAAAACAGCCTACATTTTATTTTACAAGCTACTAATTAGGTGTATTTTTGCGACCTTAAAACTTGAAAACCGCAAAAATTACAATAGCAGTATGTTAAACGCCTTAAAAAGAATGTTGGGTGCTGCCGAGGTTGACACCAAACCGGCTGTTGCATTTCCAGAACAGGAAATGAACGAACTGAAAAAGATCAACCGGAACTCCCTGACACTGGTTAAAGACTGGATCGATGAAGAGGCCATGAAAACATCCTGTTTTAAATACGGGGTACCTGATTTTATCAAATCTGAACTGAACAAGGATATCGGTCCCGATCTTACTTATACCGATCTGATGGTGTTTTTGTCGCGCAAGCATTTTAAAAAACTAAACTACCTCGAGATCGGCGTATCTGTTGGCAAGAACTTTTTCCAGGTGCTGAATGCGCATACGACTGGCCGGTTTACCGGGTATGATATTGAAGAAATAAACCCCCGGCTGGAGCAGGTGCTCACTTACCAGTCAAAAGAAGAGTGGGATACCTTGCCCAAATCAATTAAGAAGAACAAGTCGTCCATTCGCACCTACGATTACAAGGGAATGGAGGTGCGTTACTTAAGTGCGGATGTGTGGGATGAAAAAAGCTGGGCCAAATTACAGGGGGAGAAATTCAATATGATCTTTTCCGATGCCTTGCATACCCCACAGGCCATCCTGTTTGAATTTGAAATGCTGGTGAAGTATAACCTGCTCGATGATCAGTTCATCATTGTATGGGACGACCTGGTAGGCAAAATGAAAAACAGCTTCTTTAAGATCATTCGCAAATACGACCGCGTATACCAGATAAAAGACATTTATTTCATGAATGTGAATGGATGGGTTGGCCAACATGAAGCACCGCATACTGTTGGGTTGATCGCAAACTTTAATTGTTAGTATGAGGGTAGTGCTGACAAACCTTTCCAATGATCTGTTTAAGGAAAGCAGGTTTCGCCTGAACGCTTCCGCGCAACAGTATGGAATAGCCTCCGTGAACAGCTACGATCAGGAGGATATAAAGTCCACCCCCTTTTATGCGGAAAATAAAAAGGTGCTGGATTCGCCCAAAGGCATTGGCTACTGGTTATGGAAATCCTATATTATTCTGGAAACCATGAAAAGCCTGCAGGATGGTGATATCGTTGTGTATGCTGATTGTGGTCTTGAAATAATAGCGCCTATTGATCCGTTGGTGCAGATCTGTGCCAGGGAACAACCCGTGTTGCTGTTTGCGAATGGCAACCTGATCAACTCCATGTGGACGAAACGGGATTGTTTTATTTTAATGGACGCAGACCAGAAAAAGTACTACCGGGGCATTCAATGCGATGCTTCTTTTGCCCTTTTCAGAAAATCGCCGGAAGCCATTCAGTTCCTGAATGACTGGATGAAGTATGGCCGCGATATCCGGGTCATCAGCAGTGATCCCAATACCCTGGGCAAAAAGAACCTGCCCGATTTTATTGAGCATCGCTGGGACCAGTCGATCTTATCGATACTGGCCATGCAGTACCAGATCCCCTTTTACAGAATGCCTTCCCAGTATGGAAATCATTATAAAATGCCGGACTACCGGGTGCCTGGTGAATTTAACCAGGTAAACCAGTACCGGCAGCAGCCCGTTGACTTTTATGCCAGGGCGCCTTTTGTTAATTCGCCTTATGGCCAGTTGCTCAATCACCACCGCACCAAAAAAGGGCCGGTGGGCAATGCCGTGAAAAGCGGGATGTTCACCAACCTGTCGGCCCGGGTAAAACGAAAACTATACCACGGCTGGGTTTGGATCGATGAACATGTATTCAACGGATAAACTATACAGTACCATATAATATGCAATCGCCGCTGATCACCATCATCATACCATCCTTTAATGCCGCTGCGTTTATTCGGGAAGCGTTAGACAGCCTGCTGCAACAAAGCTTTACGGCTTTTGAAGTGCTGGTGGTTGATGGCGTGTCAAAAGACAATACGGTGGCCATAGTACAGGAAATTGCCAGTACCGATAACCGGGTGCGTATTATCACAGAAAAAGATGCCGGCATTTATGATGCTATGAATAAGGGTATCCGGTTGGCGGTAGGGGAGTGGTTGTATTTTCTGGGCGCCGATGATGCTCTGTGCAATAACCAGGTGTTGGAGTCGGTTGTGAAGGTGTTGCAGGAAACCGATGCTGATCTGGTGTATGGCAATGTATTAATGGGCGATCGGAAACACGAGTACGATGGCCCGTTCAATTACTATAAATTATTGACTAAGAATATTTCGCACCAGGCCATTTTCTATAACCGGAAAGTGTTTTCCCTCGTGGGCAACTATAACATACAGTATAAAGGCCATGCAGATTGGGCATTTAACCTCAGCTGTTTTACTCAGGAAGGGCTAAAGACCCGGTACATAGATAAGCTGATCGCCAATTTTTCGGTTGGCGGTACCAGTTCACAACATGATGTCCCTTTTCTGCGGGAGGTTTTACTGCCTGCGATGCTGGTTTTTCTGCAGCAAACGGGATCCTGGTTACTGAAGAATCTTACCTATTATGATCTCTGCTGGCGAACATTCAGGAATGCCGGTATCAGAAACAAGGAGCAGTTGGCAACGTATAGTAAAGGTTTGCCTGTGCCTGCTGCCCTGGTGAGCATGGTTACCTGGCAGGGCAAAGTATCACCAGCTTTGCTGAAAAAAGGACTGGTGTCAAAAAGTTTAATGTTCTTCAATTTTATCATTAACCGGGGGGCAATCAAATAATGTATATGCCTGGGCTTAGCGTCATTATTGTAAATTATAAAACGCCGCAATTGTTAACTGATTGCCTGGCTACTTTTTTTACCGGTAATTCCCAGGTATCCCTGGAGGTTATTGTGGTCGACAATGCCTCTGGCGATAACAGCCAGGAAATAGTGACCCGGGCCTTTCCCCTGGTTAAATGGGTGCAGATGGGGTACAATGCGGGTTTTGCCCGTGCCAATAATGAAGGCATCCGCCAGGCAACCGGTGATGTGGTGTTGTTATTGAATTCCGATACCTTGAACGTTGACAATGCCATTGAACAATGTTACCAGCAGTTCAAGGCATCTGCCTATATAGCCTGTGGCGTACAGTTATTGAATGCCGACGGCAGCCCGCAGATCTCTGGTAATTATTTTATGAAAGGTGGTCTGAACTACCTGTTGCCGTTGCCTTACCTTGGCAGTTTTATAAAATGGCTGGGCAATGTAGTAAAGGTAGAAAAACCCAATGTGCCCGATTCGAGCGCCCTGGTTGAAGTGGACTGGATCAATGGCGCCTTTCTGATGGTAAAAAGGACCGCTATTGATAAAGCCGGGCTGCTGGATGAGGATTTCTTTCTGTATGCCGAGGAAGCGGAATGGTGCAGCCGTTTACACAAGACCGGTAAACTATGTATCTACGGACAATATAAAGTGGTACACCTGCAGGGAGAATCGGCCAATGAAGCCTTTGGTTCTTCCGGCAAAGGCTATTATAACCTGTACGACCGGAAGGGATTACAGATCATGCTCTCGAACTTTCTGCGCATCCGCAAACAATTTGGGATAGGCTGGTTCCTGGTACAATTGGCCTTTTACCTCATGGCCATCCCGGTGTTTTTTATTGCCAGTTTTTTTGACAACGTCTTTCGGTTACGCAACCCGTTTGCCAATTTTGGCATGGCTGCCCGTTTTGCAGCCAATGTGGGCCGGATAGTGACTTTCACCCCCAGGATATTATCAAATAAGCCTTATTTTTATAAGGTCTTATGAGAACGTTATACGCTTTTTTACTAATTCTACTTCCACTTTATAGTCTTTCCCAGGAATACGGTTATACCCGTTTTGATAGTAAGGATGGATTGGCCAGCTCCACGGTGTATTGCATGACCCAGGATGCAGAAGGATTTATGTGGTTTGGTACCGAAGCAGGTTTAAGCCGTTTTGATGGGACGCACTTCAGGACATTTACCCAGGAAGACGGGCTGCCCGATAATGAGGTCATTCAAATGTTTACCGACTCCAGGGGCCGCGTTTGGATCTCACCGTTTAAAAAAACGATCTGTTATTATTACAAGGGTAAGATCTATACCCAGGAAAATGATCCCCAGTTAAAACGCATTCAGATCAACAATAATGTTTTGCGTTTTGCCGAAAACGATCGCGGCGACATTTTATTAATGGAAACCAACCGGCTTCATTTGGTTACCACTACCAACGAAGTATATACTATAACTACCATCGGCAACAAACCCGTTAAGTATTTGTCAGCGATCGGGCGCAATCCGGCGGGTGGTTTTTGGGTCATAGAATCGAATAACCTGTATGAATTTAGTAACCGCCAGTTCAACCTGGAAAGAACGTTTGAATTTCAACCGGCACACCTGGGGTTTGCTGCGGTGAGCGAAAAAATAATAGCCATACAGAACAACCACTGGGAGGTGACGCTGCAAGCGGTGGCATCAGACCGGTTCATGCGGATCCCTGCCCGCAGAAATCAGATAAACTTTTCCATAATAGATGAAGAGCATGTAGGGCTCAATACCGTAGACGGTACGGTGGTGTATAATGTAAACAACCCCGATAGCGGTCAGCGCTTTTTGCCTGGAGTACGGGTTTGTGGGGTGTTAAAGGATAAGGAAGGGAATTGGTGGTTCTCAACGCTGGGCCAGGGACTTTACCGCCTGAACTCGGCCTTTGTGCTCAATACCAAATACCGCGACTATAATGTCAGTCACCAGGTGGTCTCGTTTGTACGCGACAGTGGATCCGTTGTGGTTGGCTGCGACATGAATATCATTCACTGGCTGGACCTTTCAACCGGGAAGGAAAACAGGAGAAAGGTGTTAGATACTTTACAGGCAACAGACAATGTTTCTGCCATGTATGTAAACAAAGACGGGAACATTGTGGGGGGAACGGCCTATATCCTTTTTCTTTTTTCGCCAGGTTCCAGGTATTATAAAAGAATAGAGCGGATCTGTGTAAAGGGTTTTTATCCGTATAAAGAGGATGTACTGGTAATTACCAATGCGAATATTTTTCGCATTGACCCGCTTACCCTGGCTGTAAAAGACACCATCTGGCGCGAGCGCGCAACTACTGCCTATGCAGTGAATGATACCTTTTATATTGGTACCCTTAACGGTTTATACCGCCTGCTGCCCAATGGCGACAAACAATTCCTGGGCGACAGGTTTGCGCCCTTCACCTATCGCATAGCCGCTATTACGCGCGATACCAACAACGTAATGTGGGTAGCCACCTTTGGCGGGGGCCTCATTGCCTTTAAGAACGAAAAAATAATTGCCCACCTTAAACAGGAGTTGACCAGCAATATTTGCCGCACGGTCTTTTTACAGGACAGCTCTCTATGGGTTGGCACCAATAAAGGGCTGAATAAAATAAATATCAACGATACTGCTTACCCGGTAAAAAAATATACTACCGGCGACGGGTTGGTCTCCGATATCGTCAATGTAGTATATGCTTTCAAGAACAAGGTGTTTGTAGGTACCCCCGAAGGACTTACTTATTTTGATGAAGAAAAAATTGCCAGCCAGTCGCGCTGCGATCTACGGTTCATAAATATTTCAATTGGGGGCGAGGCTTATTATCCTGATGTAGCACCGGTGATCATTCCACATAAAAAGAACAGCATACAGTTTGATTATGTAGGCATCTCCTATAAATCATCTGGTGACATCCGCTACCGGTACCGGTTATTGGGACTGGATACTACCTGGTTTGAAACGCGGGAAACCTTTTTGAATTTTCCGGCCCTGCCTTCCGGCGAATATGAATTACAGTTACAGGCCGTCAATAAATTTGATGTACACAGTCAGGTGTTGATAGCCCGGTTTACTGTAGAGCGGCTGTTGTATGAAAAGACCTGGTTCAAGCTCCTGACCGGGCTGCTGTTCCTGGCCCTTACCGGTTTACTGGTATTGGTGATAGTACGACGCATCAGAAGAAGGGAGCAGGAAAAAACCGCTATCAGCCGACGGATCAATGACCTGGAACAATTGTCGCGCAAGGCGCAAATGAACCCCCACTTTATTTTTAACAGCCTTAACTCCATTCAGCAATATGTAATGGATTCTGACCTGGCTGGCGCCAATAAATTTATTTCCGGGTTCTCCCGGCTTATCAGGCAAACGCTTGATTTTTCGTCAAAACCCGAGATCAGTCTGGAAGAAGAACTGGATTATTTGACCAATTATCTGGAGATTGAGAAAACGCGGTTGGAGAATGCTTTCTCCTGGTCGGTTGCTATTGATAAAAGCGTCCATCCTTCCGACTATTATATTCCGCCCATGATCTTACAGCCGTTTGTAGAGAACAGTGTACGGCATGGATTGCGTTACCGGAGAGACAAAAATGGCCTGGTAACTATTACGGTAAAACGCGAAAAGCATCACCTGGTCTGTATCCTGGAAGATAATGGCATTGGCAGAAAAGCGGCAATGCGCTATAAAAGCGTTTCGCCCATCAATTATCAGTCAAAAGGATTGTCCCTTACGGCAGACAGGATGGCGATGTACAACCAGGTGCACGTGCACAAGATAACGATGAAGATAGATGACCTGGAAGATGGGGAACAAAATGCCCTTGGTACCAGGGTAACTATAAATTTTCCGATTGCTTAACGTCGGGATAGTTTTATTTTTAATATTAATATGAATAAAAGAACCCTCCTGGTTTTAATCCTTTGTTGCCCGCTTTTACTCTTTAGCCAGGAGTATAGTTATACGCATTATGACAGCCGCGATGGGTTGGGCAGCTCTACCGTGTACTGCATGACCCAGGATAAACAGGGCTTTTTATGGTTTGGTACCGAGACGGGCGTAACCCGGTTCGATGGGTCGCATTTTGAAAGTTTTACTAAAGAAGAGGGGCTGCCCGATAACGACATCATTCAGGTGTTTGCCGATTCAAAAGGAAGGGTATGGCTGGCGCCCTTTAAAAAAACAGTCTGCTATTATTATAAAGGTGTTATTCACAACAGTACCAATGATACCCTGTTAAAGAACCTGCGTATTCACGATAACGTGGTACAGTTTGCCGAAGACCGGGCTGGTAATATTTTATTACAGGAAGTGACCCGGGTGCACCTGCTGCAAACAAATGGACAAATAACCACACTCACCACCAATGGCAAAAAGCCATTCAGCTATATATCCAAGATCGGCGGCCGGCAGGCGGGCGGATTCTGGCTAATGGAAGACGGCAACATCTATACGTTGGAGCAGAACCGGTTTACCTTATGGCAAACGGTCCCTTATGTGTACGACCATATACATTTCGCCTTTGCTTCTATGGTGAACGACAAACTGTTTTACCGAAGCGCTCCTGAACAGGTGATGGCCATGTCGCTGCCGGATAGGAAAATGGTGCCCTTCGCTTCAAACAGGAAATATGAGGTGGTCAATTCTGCTGTTATCGACGACAGCCATGCGGCCTCCTGTACGCTGGAAGGCGCCTTTGTGTATGATGTAAATTCCCCTGACAGCATTCAGCATCACCTGCCGGGCGTAGCAATAAGCAATGTGTTCAAAGATTCGGAAGGAAGCTGGTGGTTCACCACTATGGGAAATGGAGTGTACCGGCTCAATTCATCGGTGGCCCTGAATGCACAGGTGATCGAAAAAAGACAGACGCCGATCCCATCCTGGCTGGGACAGGCACCGGCCAGTAAGGAGTTAAAACAGTCGATCAGTACTTATAAGCTGGTGCGTAAATATGCCTCTTCAAACGGAAAATGGGAAGATCAAACGCCCTTTACCTGGTTCAATCACCTGCCCATTATTAACCTGATCACCCTGAACGATAGAAGTATGGTGTTGGGTTCAGCGTTCTTTTTGCAGAAGCTAACGCCTGACCTGAATAGATTAACAGCAACCATATATCCTATGACTGTTAAGGCCCTATGTGCCTACCAGAATAACGTGATTGTAGCTACAGACAAGAATGTGGTGGCCGTAGATCAAAACAGATTTGAGATTGTGGATACCCTGTTGCGGGAACGGGCTACCTGTGTGTTCTCCAATGACGATACGTTGTATGTTGGCACCCTGAACGGGCTGTACCAACTGTTGCCTGATAAAAGACTGATCAACCTGGGTGAAAAGATAAAAGCATTGCAGGGCCACATAACAGCCGTGAAAGAAGATGCCAATCAGGTGGTTTGGGTGGCCACAGCCGGCGAAGGCCTGATCGGTTACGGCAATGATGGCGTGGTGCGGCAATTTTCCCGCCATAACGGCTTATCGAGCAATATTTGCCGGACGCTTTTTTATGAGAATGGCAAATTGTGGGTGGGTACCGATAAAGGAGTGAACCGGATAAATGTAATGGAGCCCTGGTTCCCTATTCAAAAATACACCATCAGTGATGGGTTGTCGTCGGATATCATTGACGTGATCTATGTTACCAATAAAAAGGTCTTTATCGGCACCCCGGAAGGCATTACTTTTTTTGATGAGGAAAAAATGACCAGCCAGTCGCACTGTGACCTGTGGTTCACTAATATTACGGTGGCCGGAAGTGTGTATTATCCCGACGATGCGCCTGTGCTGATACCACATGCAAAAAATAATATCCAGTTTAACTATGTGGCGATCTCGTATAAATCGAGTGGTGACATTCGTTACCGGTACCGGTTACTGGGGCTCGACAGTACCTGGCGGGAAACACGCGAGACCCTGTTGAGCTATCCGGCCCTGCCTTCGGGCGATTACCAGTTGCAGTTACAGGCCATTAATAAATTCGATGTATACAGCCAGGTGCTTACCAGCGGGTTTACTGTTGAAAAACTGTTGTATGAAAAGACCTGGTTCCGGATGTTGATCGTGCTGACATCGATGGCCATTACCAGCCTGGTGATGTGGCTCATTATCCGGCGTATCCGCAAACGGGAACAGGAGAAGACCTCCTTTGTAAAACGCATCAATGAACTGGAGCAACTATCGCGCAAGGCGCAGATGAATCCGCATTTTATATTCAACAGTTTAAACTCCATTCAACAGTATGTGATGGATGCCGACATAACAGGCGCCAATAAATTTATTTCTGGTTTCTCCCGCCTGATCAGGCAAACGCTTGACTTCTCCTCCCGGCCCGAAATAAGCCTGGAAGAAGAACTGGATTACCTGGCCAATTATATGGAGATTGAAAGAACGCGGTTGGAAAATGCGTTCTCCTGGAAAGTGGTAGTAGATGAAAGCGTAAAACCAGCCGACTATTACATTCCGCCCATGATCCTGCAACCATTTGTGGAGAACAGCGTGCGGCATGGCCTGCGTTTCAGACGCGATAAAAACGGTATTATAACCATTGCCGTAAAAAGGGATAAAAACCACCTGGTATGCATGGTGGAAGATAATGGCATAGGAAGAAAAGCGGCCATGCAGTTTAAAAGCGTTTCTCCCATTAATTATCAATCGAAGGGATTATCTTTAACTGCGGACCGTATTGAGATGTTCAACCGGGAGCATGAACAAAAAATTACCATGCATATCGATGACCTGGAAGATGAAGCGAAGCAGGCATTGGGAACAAGGGTAATAATAAGTTTTCCGGTTATTTAATACCTTATCCTTATTTTGTAGGGTCTTATGAAATGTAGGTTACTTACCGTATTGTACCTTCTTGTTGGCCCCCTGTTTATGTATAGTCAGGAATTTAGTTATTCCAGGTACGATAGCAGGGATGGTTTGGCCGGGTCAACGGTGTATTGCATGACCCAGGACCCGGATGGTATTTTATGGTTTGGCACCGAAACCGGATTGACCCGTTTTGATGGCACACATTACAGAAATTTTACACTGGAAGATGGACTGCCCGATAACGAGATCATCCAATTGTTTGCCGACTCCAAAGGCCGCGTATGGATCTCTCCATTCAGAAAAGCGGTGGTATACTATTACAAAGGAAAAATTCACACAAGCGAAAATGACTCCCTCTTAAAAAAACTGCAGGTACAGGATAACATTGTCAGGTATGCGGAAGATGAGGCCGGGAACATATTATTGCAGGAGATCTCAAAACTTCACTTAATAACGCCAAAGGGAGAAGTATTCACCTTTACAACCAATAATGGCAAACCATTGTGGTATATCTCACTGATCGCAAGCCGTAAAGAAGGTGGTTTCTGGGTGTTGCAGGAAAACAACCTGCTCATTTTACAACATAATCAATTTACGTTTTATAAAGCCATTGAATTTAAAATAAAACATTTTAATTATGCTGCGTTTTCCAATGAAACGTTGATGGTAAAGCCCAATGAAAAGGAGTTATCTGTATGGGCATTGAAAGAGAACAGGATAATGAACTTCCCATATAATTTCACAAGCAAACACATCAACTTTGATCTCATAGAGGGCAGGTATGTGGTAACCTGTACCCGCGAAGGGGCCTGGGTGTATAATATGGACCGGCCCGACAGTGTGTTGCACCATTTGCCAGGCATAACGGTGTCGAATGTGTTTAAAGACAAAGCCGGGAACTGGTGGTTCTGTACATTGGGGAATGGTGTATACCGGCTAAACTCTGACGTAGTACGAAATATACATTTTAATGGTGGCAAACTGCAGGATCACCAGGTAGAATCAATTTTACAGCATAAGAACTGGATGCTGACAGCCACCAATCTGGGGCAATTGTATAAGCTGAAGACCGAAACCGGAAAACTGGAGGGCAGGGTAGCTTTCACCTTTACCACGCCCGCACCCAATCCCTTATTGATCAAAGGCACCCTGGGCGATGACCGGGTATACGTGGCCACCAAACATTACCTGATCAAATTGACCGACGATCTTTCCAACTATACGCACCTGCTTAACCATATTTCTGTAAAAGCCCTGTGTACCTATGGAAAAACATTTTTGGTAGCTACAGAAAAAAATGTGTTACAGGTTGACCAGGAAAGTTTAAAAATACTTGATACCGTCTGGCAGGACCGGGCAACCAGTATCCTGACAGATAACGATACTATTTATATTGGCGCCCTGAATGGATTATATCAGCTAAGTCCGGGTAAAAAAGCCCTGTACCTGGGCGCAGGGATGCGGGCACTCAGTGGCCGCATCTCGGCATTAAACAAAGACAGCAACCAGGTTTTATGGGTGGCCACAGCAGGGGATGGGTTAGTTGCCTGGAAAAACGGTCGCCTCATAAAACACCTTACCCGTAATGATGGGCTGTCGAGCAATATTTGCCGGCGGCTTTTTTATGAAAATGGCAAGTTGTGGGTTGGCACTGAAAAAGGACTGAATAAAGTACGGGTATTATTACCGGGTTATCCCATAGAAAAATATACCACCAGCGACGGGCTTTCGTCAGATCTCATAAATGCGGTATGCGTAAGCAATAAAAAAGTATTTGTAGGCACGCCGGAAGGCGTTACTTTTTTTGATGAAGAAAAGATCGCCAGCCAGTCGCGTTGTGACCTGCGGGTTATTGATATCACTATCGGGAATGAAACCTATCATCCGGCCGATGCGCCTGTACTGATCCCGCATGCGAAAAACAATATTCAGTTTAATTACGTGGGTATTTCCTATAAGTCGGGTGGGGATATCCGGTACCGGTACCGGCTCCTGGGGCTCGACAGTACCTGGCACGATACCCGGGAAACCGGGTTAAATTATCCCACCCTGCCGTCGGGTGATTACCAGCTGCAGCTACAGGCCATCAATAAATTCGATGTGAGCAGTGCCATTGTTACCACGGGATTTACTATAGAAAAGCTGTTGTATGAAGAAACCTGGTTTAAGGTATTGATCTCATTGTTGTTTTTGGCAGTGACCGGTGTAATAGTTTTATTAATAATACGACGTATAAAAAAGCGGGAGCAGGAGAAAACGGCTACCAGTAAGCGGATCAGTGAGCTGGAGCAATTGTCGCGAAAGGCCCAGATGAACCCGCATTTTATATTTAATAGTTTAAACTCCATTCAACAGTATGTAATGGATGCCGATGTGGCGGGGGCCAATAAATTTATTTCCGGATTTTCGCGGCTTATCAGGCAAACACTGGATTTTTCTTCAAAGCCGGAGATCAGTTTGGAAGAAGAATTGGATTATCTTACAAACTATCTTGAAATTGAAAAAACGCGCCTGGAAAATGCCTTTTCCTGGGTGGTGAACATCGATAAAGCGGTTGACCCCTCTGCCTGTTTTATCCCGCCGATGATCCTGCAACCGTTTGTGGAGAACAGTGTGCGTCATGGCCTGCGGTTTAGAAAGGATAAAAACGGTGTTGTGACAATTACCGTAAAACATGATGGCGATCATCTGGTATGTATTTTAGAAGATAATGGCATCGGTAGGAAAGCGGCGATGCAGTATAAGAGTGTTTCGCCTATCAATTATCAGTCTAAGGGTTTATCCTTAACTGCCGACCGAATTGCCATGTTTAACCAGGAGCATGCCGTGAAGATCCTGATGTGGATTGATGACCTGGAAGACAATTTTCACAATTCATTGGGGACAAGGGTGACAATCTATTTTCCTGTATTATAATATATTCATTTTCTTTGCCGTATGATTAACGCGTTAATTGTAGACGACGAACCAAAGAACATTCGGATCCTGAATGGACTGCTAAACGAAAGCTGCCCTGAAGTTCGCATAATCGGTGAAGCCGTTAGTGCGGAGACTGCTATTCCGCTGATCGCGGAAAAAAATCCTGACCTGGTATTCCTGGATATTGAAATGCCACATGGGAATGCATTTGACCTGCTGGACAAAATAATGCCCATTGACTTTGAAATTATTTTTATTACTGCCTTTGATGCCTATACGTTGAAGGCTTTTAAATACAGTGCGCTCGATTACCTGTTAAAACCTGTAAGCATCGATGAATTAAAAACAGCGGTGCAAAAGGCTAAAGACCGCATCCGGTTCAAGCACATCAATGTGCAGTTGCAGAACCTGATGTTCAATATCAATAAACCAAACTCTTCGCTGCAGAAGATTGCCCTTCCCAATAATGATGGACTGGTATTTATTCAGCTGTCGGAGATCATTCGTTTTGAGGCCAAGGGCGGGTACACCTACGTACATGCCATCGATAACCAGAAATATGTTTCGTCGCGCATTATTAAAGAATATGAGGAAATACTGCCTGCCGATCTGTTCTTTCGCATCCATAACTCACACATCATAAACCTGAATTTTGTAAAGAAATACCACAAGGGCCGGGGTGGACTTATTGAAATGAGCGATAATGCGTTGATTGAAGTGGCTACTCGCCGGAAGGATGAGTTCTTAGGTAAGTTTGGGTATAAATAGTTTGTTGTTTGTGGTTTGTTGTTGCTCAAACCACAAACTGTTTCAATAATATAACCGTGCTTCCACTTTCTTGAGATACGCTAGTCCCTTTTTATTAATTGGTTTCCTTTTCTCACTGCCAGGTATGCGAACGATCTCCATCCAGCCTTTTACCCAGCCAGGCAGGTGAAAACCGGTTTTTTTCAGGTATTCAAAACTCCACATTATGGCCGTTGTAAAGAAATAGATACGGGGAAGGAATTTCCAGGCCACTTTACTTTTGTTCACCCACATTCCACGGAGCTTTTCATTATTAGGCTGCCGCCCCAGGGGCGATTCTTTATGCAGAATGACCACGCGGTCGTCATACACGATATCGAAGCCGGCATCAATGGCGCGATAGCTCAGGTCGTATTCTTCCATACCATAAAAGAAATTGGTAGGGTAATAACCTGTTTTCTCAAACACATCGCGGTGGATGGCATGGGCGCAACCTACAAAATACCCCGTTTGAAAATGATGCCAGTCTTTACGGCGCTCGAATTGTTTATGTGCAAAAGCAGTTTTTTGTAATTCCCCGGTTGAATGGTAGTACACCTTAAAGGAGATAATACCGGTGGGTCTGTTGCTTTCAATGACCCATTCGGTAAAGATCTGTTGAATGTACTGCAGGGCATCGAGGTTTTTGAACAGGGCATCGTCATCGAGAAAGACCAGGTAGGGGGCGGTGCTTTGCTGGATGGCGAAATTACGCCCGCGGGAAACGCCCAGGTTCTCTGCTGTTTTAAAATAGCGGAAGGGGAGCTGGGGATGCTGTGCTATAAACGTCTCCAGTTCGGTATAGGGCACGGTTGATTGGTTATTAACAAAGATAACCTCACTGCACAAAGGGGTCACCTGCTGCAGCTGGCTGATGTTTTGAGCCAGTTCCAGCGCATCGTCAGGCCGGTTATACGTTATTATAACAATTCCTATGCTCATAGTATTTTAAAATAGTAAAGACCTGTAAGGTCCGCCATCGGGTGCCGAATAATCAGACGGTTGATGCGCTCCCCGCAGAGCGGGGCAAGCTCTGACAGGTCTGGTTGTTCAATTTGAATACGACCTGTCAGGAACCCTAAAAATGGCACAAGCGGACGCTTGCGCCATTTTTAGGTACAGGCTCGTCGTTCGACATTATTTTTTGATCAGCGGTCGTACCAGCAAAACAATGTATCCCAGGATCAGCAGGGTGAGTATCCAGCCTGCGATAGAAGAGATAGTGTAGCCAGTATGAAACACTTTCGGTTCAAACTTGAATTCAATGCTGTGTTTGCCCGCAGGTATTACCATGGTACGCAAAACATAATCAGCTTTGGCAACAGGCGTGGCCTTTCCGTCGATGTAGGCGATCCAGTCTTTATAGAATATTTCACTGAATACGGCCAGGTGCGGCGCATTGCTGTTGCTTTCGTATTTCACGTTCTCGAAATCGAAGGCTGTTTGTTTGATGGTAGCGCTGCTGTCAGCCGGCTGCCAGCCTGAGGTGGCAGATTTGAATGAATTATCAACAATGGCTTCTTCGGCCGGATTGAATTTGTTGCTCAGGGCCTTCATTTCTTCAACGGGGCCGTTTACATATTTTACACTTTTTACAAACCATACATTGCCTAAGGCCTGTGGATTAGGTACGGCCATTACACCGCCCTGCTGGGTTTGCTGTATTACGTATTTTGTATTGAGCATGTTTATCACGGCAAAGTTGGGTGAGCCGGCGAGCTGATGCTCTATCAGGTCATCATAAATACCCAAACGTGCGGGGTGATAACCGCCAATTGATTTGTGATAATAAGATGTACGGGAATCGGCAATGAACGGATTGCCCGATGTGGTGTTCAGCACCCGGTAGTTGGGGTCTTTGTCTTGCAGGATTGCCTGGTCGGCCGCAGTCAAAGGGAACTCAGAAGCTTCATAATTTTCCTTGTTGCCAAAGCTAAAGCTGTTCAGGTAGTTACTGTCCATGCCCAGGAGGTCAATAGCAGTTAATAGACCTACACCGGCGAGCATCACTACGGCATTGATCTTTTTATGTATGAACAGGAATAAAACACCCATGGCCAGCAGCACAAAGATCAGCGAACGCAGGATAGTAGCTCCAAAGGCGCTTTGGCGGTCTTCCCGCAAAGCGGTCAGGATCCCCCGGGCTGTGGCGGCATCACCCTTGGTTTGATATAAAAAGTTTTCGTAAATGTGGTTGTCTGCTTCAGCCGGATATTGCAGGTTGATGGAATCCCTGGCAGCGGCCATATCAGCAACTGCGCCTCTGTTCATCAGCTGGGTAAAGGCAGCGGTACGCTTTTTATTTTCCCGGCTGTAGTCTGCTGTAAAATATACACCTGCAGCCACAACGAATACTGCACCGGTTATAATAGCGGCCAGTTTTACTTTTTTAAGGTCAACAGTCGTGCTGGCGATCAGTTTTTCCAAACCCAGTGCCAGGGCAATAGGTATTACCAGACCAGTAATTTCAAGCGCCATGGTAGGCACCCGGAATTTATTATAGAAAGGGAAATAGTCGAACAGGAAGTAGTTAAGCGCCGGAAAGTGTTTTCCCAACGCCATCAGGATACCCAGGACTGCGGCTGTCAGGATCCACCATTTGTGGGTGCCGTCGAGGTACACCATGGCGAAAATGAACAACATACAAACGATGGCGCCCAGGTAAATAGGGCCGGCGGTGAATGGTTGATCGCCCCAGTATAAGTTGCCACTTAATTGGGCGGCTACATTGGTTGCCTGGTCTTCCGGTACGTTCAGTTTGTCGACCAGGAATTTTGATACATGCGAGCTTTCATCGAGTTTGGGATACAGGAACTGATCGCCATCGCGTTCAGCATAGTGTTGGCCATAACCCATGGCGCCGGGGAACATCAGGGTGAAGCTTTCCGTCCAGCCATAACTCCACTGAAATGCGTATTCCTTGCTTAATCCTTTTGTTTTATCGCCACTGATAACATCATCAGTGTTTTGTTTTTTATCCATTACCAGCTGGCCGCCGCGTTTTGATTCTTTTGAATAATCGTACACGGTCATCAGGGCTACGGCATTGATCAAAATACCCAGTACGGCCGCTATGGCGGTCAACCCAACAGCTTTTAACTGTTTGGCAATTACACCCGAGCGGAATGCCTGGATCAGGAAGAACAGGACCATAATGCCCATTACCAGGAACATGTAATAGCTTACCTGCTGGTGTCCCTGTGCTACCTGTATACCCGTGAACAGGGCGGTAACAATAAAGCCACTGAGATATTTTTTATCGAAGAGTAAGATGATACCTGCTAATGCGGCGGGTGCATAAGCCAGCGCCAGCATTTGTGTATCGTGGCCTGCGGTGATAAATATAGGGAAGGTGGTACTATACGCAAAGGCGAGCCCGGCAATAACAGCTACCCAGGGCCGAACACGAAGACACATACACAGAAAGTAAAAACTAATGCAGGCCAGGAAGAAAATATTGATGGGTTTGGGTAAGCCCAACTGTATTGCTTTATCAATAAAGTTCAGAGGCGTCCAGGGCCCATCCATGGCAATCTGGTAAGCTGGCATCCCGGCATACATGGCGGGTGTCCACAAGGGAAAACGGCCATGTTTTTCTTTGTACAGAAATGACTGGTGCACCATGCCCTCCCAGTTGGTAATATCACCCTGTTTCATCACGCTGCCGCTTTCAAGGGCGGGTTTAGCGAAGAATAAGGCGACTATCAAAAAAATAGCAATGGATACCAGATGTGGCATTACCTGTTGCCAGAGTGTTTTCTTCATTATTGCAAAAAATTAATAGTTGGGCAAAATAATGCAATTTTACAGCAAGTTAAGGCTATATGCAAAGTTTAATATTTTTCAGTCGGGTAGCTTTTATTTGTAATGTTTGCTTCGTATTGGTATGGGTGATGCGCTTTTATCCCATACTTAAGGAAGGACAGCCCGGCGATCTTGTATCCCTGGTGTTAATTTTAGGTGTTTTGTTCGCTTTTCTGTTGAATATAGCGGTGAATGCCTTTATTCTCGCATTTATTCTTCAACGTAAACCGGTCTTTAAACATTTTCCGGGATGGCTTATAATTGCTAATTTTCTTTTTTTATTTCCCCAGATAATACTTTTTATAAAATGATCCAATCCATTATTAAGGATAAACCGACCCGTCTTTTTGTATTTTTCACAGCTTTTTTTGTTGCCAATGCCCTTATTGCGGAATGCATAGGTACCAAACTGTTTTCACTGGAAAAGTTACTGGGTACTGATCCGGCCAATATTACCATGTTCGGTCAGCATGGACTGGCCTTTACCCTTACCTGCGGGGTGTTATTGTGGCCGCTGGAGTTTGTTATGACCGATATCATCAATGAATTTTATGGTCCTAAGGCAGTACGCCGGATCAGCTTTATTGCGGTGGGACTTATTTCATATGCTTTCCTGATGTTTTATCTGGCCATTCATGTGCCTGCTGCCGATTTTTGGGTGGCAAGCAGAAAAGACCAGGGTATTCCTGATATGCAAGTGGCATTTGATGGCATCTTTGGTCAGGGTATGCGGATCATTATCGGTAGCCTGGTAGCCTTTCTGGTAAGCCAGATAGTGGATGTGACCATCTTCCATAAAATAAAGAAACGCACTGGCGAAAAATATGTATGGTTACGCGCCACAGGTTCTACGGTGGTATCGCAACTGGTAGATAGTTACATTGTGTTGTTCATTGCATTCTCAGGCATCTTTACCTGGCAGCAGATCCTGGCTATTGGGATGATGAACTATACGTACAAATTCCTGATGGCGGTGGTGCTTACACCCGTTATTATCATTGTAGAGAAAAGAATCGAAAAATTCTTAGGTCATGATGTAGCTAAGAAAATGAAATTAGCGGCGATGGGAAGAGAGAGTGAGTAGTTATTTGGTTTTTGAGTTATTAAGTTATTTAGTGCTGTATTAACGCGCGAACTAAATAACTTAATAACTCAAAAGCTTTACAGTTTTTTCTCCATTACATAGTCTATCATGAAGTAGCCACTTCCTATATCAACATCTTCCTCCTTCATAATAATAAAACCTAATTTCTCATAAAAGAACCGGGCTTTGTTGTACCGGTTTACATTTAATCGTAACGTGTGAAAAGATCCTTGTTGCAATTGGGCGATAATATGATCCACCAGCTTTTTGCCAAGGCCCTGACCCTGGGTGCTTTGGTGTACGTATAACTTATGCAGTTTGCTTACACCAGGTGCAACGGTTGAGTAGGCTGCAAAACCAACGGGTTTCCCGTCTTGTTCTACCATTAAAAAAGTGTGTTGCTGCACCAGCAGCTGGTTCCGTAAGGCTTCATTGTTGTAGATCAGGTCGAGCATATAGTCCAGCTGTTGTGGCGGCACTATGCCATCATAGGCAACCGGCCATATTTCCCGCGCCAGTTGTTCAACAGTGGAAAGGTCTTTTTCGTTTGCGAGGCGTATGTTTATCATGCCCGGCAAAAGTATTACACTTCTTCCGGAAATGCTTCATTGTTTTTTATGTGCTGAAGTCTCGAGAGTTCCTGGTGCAGTTTTATAGATTTGACAGACATGCGGATGGCTATATACCAGGCTACCAGGGCGCAGGCGATCAGCGACCAGTTGGGGATATATTTTTTTACCTGGGAGCTGCCCTGCAACAGTAAAAAGAAATCAAAGGCGCCATGGAAGAAAACGGCCAGCAGAAAACCTTTTACAATATGTTTGATGGCATGAGGCGCATCGAATTTGGCCAGTCCAACATGGTAGCCTATCAATACGGCAAAGGCAGCATGTGAGGGAACCGACAGGAACATGCGAATGATGCCCGTTTTAAAACCATAATTCAATACATAACCGATATTTTCGAGCGTGGCAAATCCCATGCTGATCATTACAGAATAAATAATGCCATCGAAGGGTTCATTGAAAGCCTGGTTGCGATAGGCATAGGACCGTAACATCAGAAATTTGCTGCCTTCTTCACTACAGGCCACAATGATAAATGATAGTAAAAAGTAATACCAGATGTCGAAGTCGGGGAAATGGAGGAACAGTACCGGTTTTAACAGGGTTTGAATAAGAATGGCTGGTGCGGTGGCCACCATACCCAGCAAAAAAGAGATCAGCAGGGGCTTTAAGGGCTCCCGGTCATATTTATCCCGCGAATAAATGTAAATTGTAATAGCGGCGCCGGGCGCTATAGCCAAAGCTAATAAAGAAAGCATGGTATCAAATATATTTTACCCCTCAGGTTTACAGTACGTGGTACAGACAGAGCAATCGGGCTCAAGATACGAAGGTTGGTTGATAAGTTGCCAGGGTTGATACTGGTATTAAGTGGGGCGTTTGGGATAGAAGATGTTGGTTGATCAGTTGACCAGGAAGGCCCTCCTACGCTCTTCGACCGCCATAGCCGAAGGCGACGGCGATAAAGCTTCGGCGGGCAAAGCAGGTTGAAAGGGTTGAAAAGGTTGATAGAGGATAGGAAGAAGCGGGTTGACAGATTGATAAGGAAATGCAGAGCCTGCCCGCCTTGCGGGGTTAACCATCAATCAAATTATTAGTTTTTTAGTTTATGAGTTATTAGGTTCGATGGTTATAGGTAATTGGGTATTGAATGGTTAAGCTGACAGGTGCTGGTTTTTAGATCCCCTGAGCATTTCCGCCCCTGGCGGAAAGCGAAGCCATCGAACGAAGTGAGCTATCCCGGTTTGCCAGGGAGCCGCAGGCCACAAAGCGTTCGAACTAAAGGATAACCGCGTAGCGGCCGTCTGCCGTCTGCCGTTTGTCGTTTGCCGTCTGCCGTCTGCCTTCTGCCGTCTGCCTTCTGCTCTCGGCTGAGCCGAGACCGTCTGCCGCGACGAGGTTTTCACGTTTACCGTTTCACGATTGCCTGTTGCTACGAAGATGCCGCTGCCCTTTACTGACTGCCGATTCAGGATTGCCGACTGCCGATTCTTTTAAATACATTGATCCAATATTAAAAAAAGGCTTTATTTTCAGGGCAACATAGTCCCTTAGAATGAGAAAACTATTTCTTTTAATCTGTTGCTTACCGGTATATAGTTTTTTACAGGCGCAACAGTTTGGCGGGCATCAACCGGCCACAAAATGGAACCAGATCAATAACGATAGTATCCGGGTTATTTTCCCCGAAGGACTGGGGCTGGAAAAACAGGCAACAGATGTAGCGGCCACCGTACAAAAGCTGGCTATACAAACAGCGCCCACCATTGGCGATCGCCTGCGCAAGATCAGCATCGTTTTACAACCATATACAACTATCTCCAATGCCTATGTAGCATTGGGCCCCTGGCGCAGTGAGTTTTACCTGATGCCGGCACAAAACCCATTCGACCTGGGCACCACCCCCTGGACGCATTCCCTGGCCTTGCATGAGTTCAGACATGTGCAGCAATACAATAATTTCCGCAAGGGATTGTCGCGGGTGGCCTATTACCTGTTCGGACAGGATGGGCTGGCCATGGCCAATGGTGCTGCTGTCCCAAACTGGTTCTGGGAAGGCGATGCCGTATACCAGGAAACATTAAAAAGTCAGCAGGGGAGGGGGCGCCTGTCGTTTTTCTTTAATGATTACCGGTCGTTGTGGATGGCTGATAAAAAGTATTCCTGGATGAAACTGCGTAATGGATCATTGCGTGATTTTGTACCCGATCATTACCGGCTGGGATATATGCAGGTGGCGTACGGCCGCGAAAAATATGGTCCCGATTTCTGGAAGAACGTGACCGATGATGCCGTTCGGTTCAATGGATTGTTCTATCCTTTTCAACGGGCAATAAAAAAATACAGTAATACCACTTATAAAGAGTTCCGCCAAAACGCACTGGATTATTTTAAGTCCAGTACCGATTCGCTGGGCAACGACGCGGTGAGCGACTGGGCCAAACAACAGAAACATTTTGCGGGCGATGATGAGTTCCCGCAATGGATAGATGATAACACGGTAGTACTGGTAAAAAGCAGTTATAAAAAAATACCGGCGTTCTATTTGCGTAACATTACTACAGGTAACGATTCCCGTTTGCAAACAAAAGCCATTTCACTGGATAATTATTTTTCCTATCGCAACGGGCGTATTGTGTATGCTGCGTATGAAGCAGATACGCGCTGGGCCTGGAAAGACTACAGCGTGGTACGGGTAATGGATGTGCATACTGGCAGGGAGCGGGTCATAACACATCGTTCAAAATATTTTGCACCCGATATTTCGGCCGATGGCAAGACCATTGTAGCAGTGGAAGTACAACCTGGTGGTGCCGCCAGTTTGCATATACTGGACGCAAAGACCGGTTCCCTCTTGAAAAAAGTACCCAATCCGAAACAGTTTTTTTATAGCCATCCTAAATTTTATACAGACCAAACGGTGGTTACGGCCATTCGCACCTATACGGGTGAGAACACGATGGCGCTGGTGAATATAAACGATGGTTCGGTAGAAGAGCTATTGCCCATGTCCCGGCGGGTAGTGGGTTTCCCGGCTGTACAGGGCGATACAATCACCTTTACCGCCGCAGGTCACCAGCAGGACCTGTTGTTGGCCCTGGTAAATAAACAATTGTTCCAGGTTCAAACCCCAACCAACAAAGGCACGGGTAATTACCAGTGGAGCGCCCATAACAACAAGGCCATTTATACGGCTTTTACCGCGGCGGGTTTTCATCTGGTGCAACAATCGCTGAATGCCGAAAACTGGCAGCCAGTAAGCGCTGAGGCGTTTACGCAGACGTCTATGACGCCTTATGATCTACCGGGGTTAAAGGTGGACCAGCCCCTGTCGCTGGATACCAGCCGGCCATATCCCATCAGCCGGTACCACAAAGCGTTTAACCTGGTTAATTTTCACAGCTGGCGGCCATATATTTCCGATCCGGATTATACGTTCTCCCTTATTGGCGAGAATGTGTTGAACACATTGCAAACCGAGTTGTATTTCAATTATAATACCAATGAGAAGTACAAAGAGATAGGCGCCACCGCCATTTACGGTGCCTGGTTCCCGTACCTGACCCTGGGCGTGGCCGAAACCTTCGACCGGAAGGAGACCGACACGCCGTTCAAAACGTGGAATGAATTAAATGGCCGGCTGGGACTGCAGTTCCCTTTTACATTTAATAGTGGCCGGTATTATCGTCGCTTAAGTTTTTCGGGTGGTATCAACCATCACCAGGTTAATTATACCCAGGCCTCCAAGAATAAATATGCCGATGAGCAGTTTGAATATTATGACGCCTCAGTAACCTTCACCATGCAATCGCAGGTGGCCAGACAACAGATCTATCCCCGGTTTGGTGTCAGTTTGCTTTCGCGTTACCGGCAAATTGTTACCAACTTAAGCGGGTTTCAATGGTTGACAAGTGCGGCTGTATATTTGCCTGGCGTAGCTCGTACGCATAGTCTGGTTATAACCGGGGCCTATCAAAAGCGGGATACGGTGGGTGATTACAGCTTTGGCAGCAGTTTTCCCATTTCCCGTGGGTACCCGGCTGTGAACCAGTATTCAATCCCTGACATGTACAAGGTGGGTTTCAATTATCATTTTCCGCTGGTATATCCCGACTTTGGCATAGGGAATATTGTTTACTTCCTGCGGGTGCGCGGCAATGCGTTTTATGATTATACTTATTTGAAATTCTTTAGAGAAAACCGCTACCTCGAATTCAAGAGTACCGGTGGAGAAGTTTACTTTGATACAAAATGGTGGAATGAATACAATGTAAGTTTTGGTATTCGCTACAGCCGGATGTTGAATCAGCTCCGGGGGTATGATCCGAATCAGTGGGAGTTTATTTTACCGATCAATCTTTTTGGTAGATAGGTCTTGGAGTTGATCAGTTGACCAGTTGATCAGGAAGGCAGAGCCTGTAGCGAGTCTCAAATTTCGTAAATCCATTGCCGATTGCCGACTGCCGATTGCTGGTAAAAGTAGCGAGTCTCGAATTTCGAATATCCATTGCCCATTGCCTATTGCCCATTGCCTATTGCCGGTAATTAACCGGGAGCGAAGTTTCCTCACAGAAAGACAGAAACGCTTTAGCGGTATCCATACTTTCCTGTAAGGTAACCGGTTTGGTTATATAGGAGTGAGCGCCCAGCAGCATACATTTATCCTTTTCCAGCGGGTTTAAGGAAGTGCTGTAAATGATCACGGGAACGGTATTAAAACGTTCATCTTCTTTAATGCGGCGCAGGGTTTCTGTACCGTTTAATTTAGGCATGTTCAGGTCGAGGATGATCAAAGCCGGTTTTTGATCGGCATTGAAATCGGTACCCAATAAACGCAATACTTCTTCACCATTTTGAGCAAAACAAAGCACCTGACTGGCATTGAGTTCCATCATGGCGTCTTCCAGAATTGCACGGTCATCGGCATCGTCGTCTGCTACTAATATTTTCAATGAAGTGTTTTCCATTATACAGTTCTTATTGGTAGTGAAACAAAGAAATTGGCGCCTTTGCCTTCGCTGGAGGTGGCACGTATGGAGCCTTTGTGTATTTCAACTATTTTTAAACAAATGGCCAGTCCTAAACCAGTTCCTTCATATTGGTCCCTTGCATGCAATCGTTGAAACAACTTGAAGATCTGCGGCGCATATTTTTCTTCAAACCCTATCCCGTTATCAGCAAAGATTATTTCATGGTTATTTTCAACCTGTTTACAGCTGATGTTTATTTCAGGCGGTACCCCATTTCTGGAATACTTTAAAGAATTGGTGATGATGTTTTCGAATAACTGTCGCAGCAGGCTTTCATCGCCTTCCACAGAGGGTAAGGATTGAATGTTTATTACGGCTTTTTTCTCTTCTATGGCAAGTTGCAGGTCCTGCAGGGCATAACGGGCTACGCTGTTCAGGTCTACGTGATTGAAGGCGATCTCGGTCTTGCTTATTTGAGAGAAGGCCAGCAGGTCTTTGATAAGGGTGCGCATTCGGCCAGAAACGGAATGGATGAGCTTTAAATACTCAATTCCTTTTCCATCCATTTTGTCATCATAGCGTTTAAGCAAATAATCGCTGTAGAACATTAGTTTTCGAACGGGTTCCTGCAGATCGTGCGAGGCAACGAATGCAAACTGTTGCAATTCAAAATTGCTTTGGTTCAGTTCCACAATATATTTTTCCAGTTGTTCCTGGTGCTCACTCAATTCTTCCTGTACCTGTTTTAATTCAAAATTATCTTTTAGTGTTTCTTCATATATTTTCTGGGCATGAATATCTACCAGATAGCCTATCCAGTATTGCAGTTCGCTGCGATCGTTCAGAAAAGGGGACAGGGATACCTGGTGCCACAGGTGATCATCATTGTCTTTTTGTTTTATGCGGGCCTGCATTTTAATAGAGGCTGCTTCCTGTGGTATTTTATTATTGAAGAAAAGAATGAAGGCATCGTAGTCACTGGGGTGCACTATTTGTTTCCACTTGTCAGTGTTTAACGATTCAATGGTTTCGCCTGTATAGCGTTGCAGCCATTCATTCGCGTATACCACTAAGCCGGCTGTGTTCAGGGAAAAGATCATCAGGGGCAGCGAATTGGTAAGCATTTTATACTGGGCTTCGCTTTTTTGCAATTGTGCCGATAATTCCTGCAGCCGTTCATTCTGTCTTCTTATTTCTTCGTATGGTGAAAAGGCTGGCTCGTTACGGAAGATGGTGCGCCATTCATCCCGCTGCGACATATCTATCTTTATATGAGGGGGGATGGCATAGAACAGTTCAACCAGTGTTTCGGAATTTTTGTTGGTAGAAACGGAGAATTTATTGACCAGCTTCTTGGCATATTCGAGGCCATTTAGGTTGGTACCTGAATTTTTTCCATTTTTTATAGAAGCAACAATAAACTGGATCTGTTTATTTACTTTGTTACCATCGACACCCAGTACCAGGTAGCCGCTTTTGCCGTTCTCAATAGTGTTCCTGGCAACTTCCGAAACGGCCGTTGCAAAAGAAGTTTGGGCAGAAAGAGATAAGCCAAGCAATTCTGCCAGTTTCATAGAGCGTTTGTGCGCTATGATCAGGTCCATTTCATTTTCAAGAACAACCTTTGCAATGTCTTCCATTATCAGGTGTTTATTTTACAGATCGCTACGGAGGTGTCGTCGGTAGTACGTGTAAAGTCTTTAAATAATGAGGAGGCAAGTATAGTCAGGTCGTACCTCGATATGCCTGTATATTTCAGGGTGTCCCACCGGCCGCGGAGACCATCGCTGCACATTATCAGATACTGGCCTTGTTCATGTACGATCTGCTGGCTGGTCAGTATCCGGGGCATATTTAAACCAATGATCCCATTATAAGACATAAAGTTTTTGCTTATGGTTGGGCCGTTTATTTTAATGGTAATATTTCCAACACCGCAGACCTCCCATGTTTTTTTAGCGAGATCAAAAATGGCCACCATACCTACCAATCCTCTTGTTTTTTTAACAGATAAATTTATATAACGTAAAATTTCAGGAGGATAGAGTTCCGGGCAATTGGCAAAAGCAATCCCTGCTTCCTGTACTGCGCGGGCGGCTTCTACACCATGGCCCAGGCCATCGGCCAGAAAGAGCTTTACATGGCTTTTGTTTTCAATGTGAAAAAAACTATCCCCGCATTTCGTTTCTCCGGGTTTTGCAACTACCACCGATCTTACTTCTGCAATGGGTGGCTTTATATGAAGCGCCAGACCTTTAACATATTTGCGGCATAAAATAATTGTGCCCCAGTTTTTTTGCGAATAGATCTGAAAAGTGTCCCCTAACCGCTGCATAGCGCCCAGGCCAAGTCCCAGGGTGCTTTTGGAACTTTCACCATCCCGTAGCATTTTGTTTACATCGGCAATCCCTGCACCGTTGTCTATGCTGATAAGCTCTATGCCATAGTTATTATTGTGGTGAACCAGTTTAGCCAGAATTTGTCCGCCCCCTGCATGTTTAACGAGGTTGCTGGCCATTTCGGCTACAATGATGTCAATTTCTCCAGTCTGTCGTTCATTAAAGGGAAGCGTATGAGCGAGCGCGCGGATCTCTTTTTTTAGGACGGCAAAATAGCTTCTGTCATTTGCTTTGAATAGTATATGTACATTATCAACCATTTTTCCATTTGATTATAGAAACAGTAGTTCCTTCACCAACGCTGCTCTTGATTTCGAATTCGTTTACCAGTCTTTTTGCACCCGGTAACCCGATGCCAAGGCTTTTCCCGGTAGAAAAGCCATCTTTCATAGCCAGTGCAATATCACTTATACCGGGGCCTTTATCTTCAAAGATCAGCCGGATGCCGCTGTTCCTGCCTTCGCTGATCACTTCTATTTTCGTGATGCCTCCTCCGGCATATTTCAACATATTCCTGGCCAGCTCACTGGCTGCGGTGATCAATTTGGTTTGATTGACGACACTCATTCCAATTTTTACCGCATATTCTTTTACGCGGTTACGAAAAGGCACAACATCCTGTTCCTTTTCAATATTCATGGAGTCCTTATTCAGTACTATCCTCATTGGTTGCTATTTCTTCTTCTTCTTCCTCACCGGTGTCCAGGTCTTTAATTTTGTTTCGTAACAACTCCATACCCTTTACAACATTCAGTGCCGTATGAACGCCTTTTAGCTCAAGCCCCAGTTCAACCAACGTTATGGCAACGGCGGGTTGCATACCGACCACTACCGTTTCCGCATCCATAATGCGGGCCATATTGCCGATATTGCCTAAGATGCGGCCCATAAACGAGTCAACAATACTCAGGGCGGAAATGTCGATCAACACACCTTTCGCCTGCGTTTTGTTAACCATATTTACCAGATCAGTTTCCAGATTGATAGCCAGGCGGTCATACAGATCTATCTGTATGGTGACGAGTAAAAAATTCCCCATTCTGAGGATAGGTATTCTATCCATAGCCGAATTACTTATTTTTCTTTTTGAATACGTTTAACATCTAGTTTCAATAATGCGAAAGCATATTTCAATGCACTGGCCAATGTGGCTTTGGTAACGATATTGGAGAGATCGATTCCAAGGTGAACAACGGTTTGTGCAATTTCAGGACGTATGCCGCTAATAATGCATTCTGCACCCATTAAGCGGGTGGCGGCCACCGTTTTAATGATGTGCTGGGCAACCAGTGAGTCAACAGTTGGTACCCCTGATATATCAAGTATGGTGATGGTGCTGCCAGTGTCGACAACGTTTTGTAACAGATTTTCCATAACCACCTGCGTGCGGGCGCTATCGAGCGTTCCAATAATGGGCAGCGCCAGAATGCCGTCCCATACCCTGATAACGGGAGTGGATATTTCTGTTATTTCATCGGTTTGACGTAAGATCACTTCTTCACGACCCTTGATGAAGGTTTCAAAGGTGACAATACCCAGGTTGTCGAGTAATTTATTCATGGCCACTAAGGCTTCTATCAGCGTCTCCTGGTCATTTTTGAGTTCAATTATCAGGGTTTGTAAGATGGCGTCTTTCAGGCTGAACACGAATACGCCGGTTTCGCGGGGTGAGAATCCCTGACGGGCCCTTGAGATAGAAATGCCGGAGAGAATTTCATAAACTGTATTAAAACTCGCCGAATTAAAATCATCTAAATTTTGTTCGGTAATGGCTTTTAACAACGCATCGATCAATTCTGCACTCTGCTCACGCAACTCGTCATTACTCATCAGGTCTTCCCGTAATCCGGCATCGGCCAGCTGCATATTCATCCAATCTTCGATAATATTTTTCTTTTTCTTTTGCAGGAGCTTTGAAATGTCTTGCTTCATTTTGTAAAGAGGTTGAGTTTATAAGTTTTTTTTTAGTGACTGGCCAAATGTGAAAGGAGCTACTAAGCAATTTACCTGCCAGCACGGGGAATTAAGAAAAGTGGGGAATTGCGACTATAACGTCAATGGGAATTTGATAGGGGTGATAAAGTTTATATCATTAGAAGGAGATACTGTGGAAGGGAGATGTAGGTTGTTCTGTTGATCAGTTGACCAGTTGATCAGGAAAAGGCCCTCCTACGCTCTTCGACCGCCATAGCCGAAGGCGACGGCGGTAAAGCTTCGGCGGGCAAAGCAGGTTGACAAGGTGGAAGAAGGTTGATAGGGTTGATAAAGGAATTGAAGCAGGAAATAGGACGTAGCAAGACGGAAGTAAAAAGTTGATGAGAGGATCAGGTAGAAGAAGGTTATTATGGATAAAGTAGGCGTTTGATCGAGCAGAAGGCGAACAAGTGAATGGTGAGTGGTGAATCGTAGAGTGAACTCGAAATTATTTTTGAATCCTAAATAATAGCGAGCCTACTCACAACTCACAACTGACAACTGACAACTGACAATTGCCGATTGCCGATTCAGGATTGCCGATAATATCTGCAATAAGGACTTTCACGTTTCACGATTGCCCATTGCACATTCATAAACCACTGCTAGTAAACTAAGGCCGTTGCTGGTTTCTTATTCACCAGCCACTTATTCACCCGATACATCAACCACGCACTGCCGGCGCCAACGATAGCGCCTGCCAGTACATCGCTGGGATAATGCACGCCCAAATACATTCTTGAATACCCCACCGAAGATGCCCAGGCATAGGCAGGCACCGCCACATACCATTTGGGATAAGCCATAGTTAATGACGTGGCCGTAGCAAAGGCTTCCGACGTATGACCAGAAGGGAAGGAGGGACTGCCGCCATTACTGGCAGGAACAATAAACGGATGATCGGCAAAAGGCCGGTGCCGTTTGAAGGCATATTTAAGACCGGTAGTTATAAAAGAAGAAGCGGCGAGGCTTTCAGCCATATAAAATCCTTTGTTGAGGGTGACCCTGTCATTGCGGACAAGACCTGTTGCCAGCACGGTTATGGGCGCCAGCATACTGATGTAGTTGGTGGTATTGGAAATTTGTTGATAGATCTCAACCGGGTCTTCATGGCGGTTCTCCATCATTTCGTTCAATACCTGTACGTCGAGGCTGGTCCTTTGGGCCTGCGCTGCAGGATGTAAAAAAGATAAGCAAACTACTATCAATAGCAGGTTACGGATGATCATCGGAATAGAATTTCATCCCTAAACTACAATATGATCCTGTTTGAATTTAGAAGCGAGTTGAGGGGGAAGGTTGATAGGGTTGATGGAGTTGATAAGGGAAGTAGGAGGTAGGAAGTAAGAGGTAGGAAGTAAGAGGTAGGAAGGTTGTGAGCCGCAGGCAGGTAAGTGTGTGGTGAATCGTGAGTGGACTCGCTATTATTTGTGAATCCCAAGTAATAGCGAGCCCACTCACAACTGACAACTGACAACTCACAATTGCCCATTGCCCATTAAAAGGCCGGACGTAACTCGCTGGCGCTGGGTTTCTTTTTAAACAACCACTTGTTGGCCTTGTACATCAACCAGGCGCTGCCGGCGCCAATTACGGCCCCTGCCAGCACATCTGAAGGGTAATGCACACCCAGGTACATTCTTGAATATCCTACAGAGGCTGCCCAGGCATAGGCTGGAACGGCCACATACCATTTGGGAAAGGCCAGGGTGAGCGAAGTGGCGGTGGCAAAGGCGGCAGACGTATGTCCCGACGGGAACGAAGGACCACTACCCCCGGCGACCTTGGTAAGGCCCGGTGTTACCGAATAGGGACGCGACCGCTGAAATGCATACTTCATTCCAAAAGTGATGAAGACAGACGCAGCTGCCGACTCAGTCAGGTACAACCCTTTTTTGAGGGTCATCTTGTTGTTGTCGATCAGCCCGGCAGCCACCACGGCAAGCGGCACCGCAAGGCTTACCATCTGCGTGGTGTTGGAAATGCCTTCCATTACGCTGGTCTTCCCAGACGTTCGGCTTTCCTGCATCTCCATCAAAATGTGTTGATCGAAACTGTACTTAGTTTGGCAAACGGCTCGGGGTTTGAAACAACAAAAGCATACTGCAAAGAGCAGTATGCTTTTGAATATAGTTAAAACCGGGGTTTGCTTACAGTTAGAGGTTTGACAGGCTTTCCTCAAGAACCTTGATCTTTTCTTCAGCATCCGTTTTTTTCTTTTGCTCTAATTGAACGACATCCGGCCTTGCAGATTGTACGAAGCGTTCATTGCTTAACTTTTTATTAACTGTCTCGAGGAATTTTTTGTAGTACTCGAGGTCCTTTAATAATTGTTCTTTTTGCGCACTTGTGTCTACGGGGCGTTCAGTCTCAATGAAAAATTTGTCTTTGTCTATTACAGTTGTAATGGTTTGCACTACAGGTTCTGTAACAAAGTATAACTGCTCAATATTGACTTGTTTTTTTAGGATAGTCTCAATGGCTTTGTAAAGCTCATTGTTGTCGCTCTGTATATACAGTCTGATCGGTTCTTTTGTTTTGATCTCATTCTTGATCCGAACATCGCGCAGGCCGGTAATTACGTCTATTAACAACTGACCCTCTTTCAAAATTACGGGATCAAATGGTAAAGCAGTTGTTAATTGTTGTACGCACAGGTCTTCCGTACGCGGAGCCAGCAAATGATAAATTTCTTCAGTAACGAATGGCATGTAAGGGTGCAGCAGTTGCATCAGTTCAGTAAAGAACGATACGGTTTTTTCATACACTGCTTTGTCCATAGGCTGGTCAATACCCGGTTTAATCCATTCCAGGTAATAACTACAGAAATCATCCCAGATCAGCGAGTAAAGGGTCTTTAAGCCTTCACTGAGTTTGAAATCTTTATAGTGTTGCTCCAATTCTGCTTTGGCGGCTTGCAGTTTGTTCTCGAACCAGGTAATAGCAAACGAGTTTGAACCGGATGTGGCTGTATCGCTCACTTTGGCTTCGAACATTTTTACCAGCTTCAGCGCGTTCCAGAACTTGTTATTGAATCTCATTCCCTGTTCGGGCGATGTTTCATCAAACAACAGGTCGTTACCCGCAGGAGAAGAGATCATGATGCCAAAGCGAACCGCATCGGCGCCGAACTTATCGATCAGCATCAGCAGATCGGGTGAGTTGCCAAGGCTCTTACTCATTTTCCGGCCCTGTTTATCACGCACCATGCCGGTAAAGTATACATCGCTGAACGGTTTTAAGTCCATGTATTCCATACCCGCCATGATCATTCTGGCTACCCAGAAGAAGATGATGTCCTGTCCGGTTACCAGTACCGAAGTAGGGTAGTAGTAATTGATATCGGGGTTGCCGGGGTGGGTAACACCTTTGAACACTTCAATAGGCCATAACCAGCTCGAGAACCAGGTATCAAGAACATCTATGTCCTGAGTCAGAGGATGTGTTGTATAGGGGTTGTCTTGTTTAGAACTTACTTCAATGGAATGGGTGTTGGTGGCCCATTGACGAACGGCTTCTTCCTCGGTCTCGGCTACATAGCAATTGCCTTTATCGTCGTACCAGGCGGGAATACGTTGTCCCCACCACAATTGACGGCTGATACACCAGTCTTTTATATTCTCCAGCCAGTACTTGTAGGTGGCCAGGAATTTATCGCCGGGGTGAATGCGTACTTCGCCACTGGTTACGGCAGCCAACGCTTGTTCGGCGAGCGGCTTCATATTCACAAACCATTGGGTGGAAATACGGGGTTCAACCACAGCCATGCTGCGTTGTGACAGCCCGATGCGGGTGGTGTATTCTTCTTCTTTTATCAGCAAACCTTGCTCCTGTAACGTTTCTACTACCTTTTTACGGGCTTCAAAACGGTCCATACCCACAAATACCTGGGCAGCCTCGTTCAGGGTGCCATCCTCATTGAGGGTGTCAATTACAGGGAGGTTGTGTTTTAACCCGAGGTTATAGTCGTTGATATCGTGGGCTGGAGTAACCTTTAAGGCGCCGGTACCAAATGCGGGATCAACATATTCGTCAAAGATCACGGGTACGGCGCGGTTTACCAGCGGAACGATCACTTTTTTGCCTTTCAGGTGAGCAAAACGTTCGTCAGTGGGGTTTACGCAAACGCCAGAGTCGCCCATGATGGTCTCAGGACGCTGGGTGGCGATGGTAATAAACTCCGCAGAAGGCTGGCCATCGGCCGAGGCCACTGCATATTTTACGTAATACAGTTTGCCTTGTATTTCTTTATATTCCACCTCTTCATCGCTGAGGGCGGTTTTGGCGGCGGGGTCCCAGTTGATCATCCGGGCGCCGCGGTAGATCATTTTTTTATTGTAGAGGTCAACAAAAACCTTGATAACAGCCTTGTAGTAATCGGGGTCCATGGTAAAAGAAACCCGGTCCCAGTCAACACTACAACCCAGTTTTTCTATCTGGTGGTAAATGATGCCGCCATATTTTTCTTTCCACTCATAAGCATGTTTCATGAACTCCTCGCGGGTAAGGTCGCTTTTTTTGATGCCTTTTTCCTTTTCCAGCATTTGCACTACCTTACTTTCAGTGGCAATGGAGGCATGGTCGCTACCGGGAACCCAGCAGGCGTTAAAGCCGCTCATGCGTGCTTTGCGCACCAGTATGTCTTGCACAGTTTCGTTCAGTGTATGGCCCATGTGTAAAACCCCGGTCACATTGGGTGGGGGTATTACCACGGTGAACGGTTTGCGCTCATCGGGGGTGCTGTTGAAATATCTCTTTGATTTCCAATGTTTACTCCATTTGTCCTCCACCGCTTCGGGCTGATAATTCTTGCTTAATTCCATAGATTTATAAATCTGCTTTAAGGGAGTGCAAAGGTACTAAAACAAGGGCAGTAGGCAATGGGCAATAGCCAATAGGCAAAAGGCAATGATTTGCCCGCTGAAGCCTTTGCAAAGGCGGGGGCAATGGGCAATAGAAAAACAACTAAAGACTCGCGGTTTCGCGCTATGCGCTCCATATGAATACATAATTTCTATCTGGGTCAGGGATCTTTGATGGACCGTTTATGGTTTAATGCCGACCAAACAGGGACCTAACAAGGACCTCACAAGGACCTCACAGGGACCTGAAAGGGAGTTTCTCCCTGTTAGGTCCGGGTAATACCCCTGTTTGATCTCACCTTCATGGGCTGAATCCTATTATATTGGTAGTGAAATGGTATCGAAATGGTAGTTTAATGGTAGCCTAATGGTCTGGATATTGTCTCCCGGTGTTCTGGATATGCTCTGGGGACTGTAGTTCCTATGACCACTCCCAGACAACCCGCTGACCACTATCTGACCACCTCCAGACAAGTACCCTACAGTGTGCAGACGGCAAACGGTCTCGGCTCAGCCGAGAGCAGACGGCAAAAGGCAGACGGCAAACAGGACCTTCGCTACGCTCAGGTCCGTTAATCGGCAATCGGCAATCGTGAAGTTACTCCCATGTTGAAAGGAACAATGAGTTATGCGCATAAAAAAAGCACCTCGCTGGTTGCCAGATGCTTACAAAATAATTTCTGTTCCAATATCTTATGTCAGCAGATACTGGAAGGCTTTTGTGTTTCGGTAAGAAGGTATTGCACTAACTGTTACTAAGCATACCAATACAGGTACGACAGCAACATGATAAAAGCTAAGAAGCCAATTGCCATTAATACTACTTTACCGTTTTCGCCCAAATGGAAATGATGCGATGTCTTTTTCATACGCTACGTGTGTTTTTTTAGAGTTTTAAATTCTTACGTAGTACGATCATGCAAACGGTCTTCACAGGCTTACGGAAAGATATAAAAGGGTGGTACTATTAACGCTGTGGTTGTTCAGGAAGGATATATTCCAATTAGGAGTAATGCCAGGCTATTGATTGTTAAGCCATGACAAATGTAATACACAACTGCCATTCCTGCAAATGATTAGCCTATAAAAAAAGGTGAAATAGAGGGGCTGTGCGCCCCGGGTAGTCTAAAAACGGGAAAAAGTATGAAGCACAAAGACAGCTATTTGTGACGGTTATCAGCTTTGCGCTTCATACAGAAACGTAAATTCCTAATGAGGGGCAAAGCGATTAGCTTTGGGTAAACCAGTAAGAAAACAGAACCAGTGCAGTGAAAAATAATACGATCACTGCAATTTTAGTCCTCTTTTCGTTGGTCTCCTGTTTGGCTTGCTGCAAGTCAAATTTTTGCATAGACAACGGATTTTTTAGAGGTTTAACAATGCGGGACGGATTAAACACTCACGGGGTAGGATTGTATGAATGGCTTATAATCACCTTGTTATGAACTAAAGGGGGCGATTTTGCCGTTCTTCCGGTTTCGTTCGTTCTTTGTAACTTTACGATTAATCTATGTACGCTATCGTTGATATAGAAACAACCGGGGGGTACGCAGCCAATAACGACATAACTGAGATCGCTATTGTGCTGCATGATGGACAATCTGTAATAAATCGGTTTGAGACCCTGGTTAGACCGGTTCGCAACATCCCGTATTATATACAGGTTTTAACGGGCATCTCCAATGACATGGTGGCCGCGGCGCCTTCTTTTGAAGAAGTAGCCCCTCAAATATTTGAGCTGTTACAGGGGAAGATCTTTGTGGCCCATAATGTAAATTTCGACTACTCTTTTTTAAAACATCATTTTGGTACAGCCGGGTATGAGCTGAACTGTAACAAACTGTGTACTGTTCGGCTGTCGAAGAAAGTGTTCCCGGGGTTGCCTTCTTATAGTCTGGGCAATCTGTGCAATCATTTCGGTATTACCATTTTTAACAGGCACCGGGCCGGTGGCGATACCGATGCCACCGTACGTTTGCTGGAACATTTGCTGCAGCATAACGCCGAACCACATATTCAGCAATTTATAAAAAGGGGCGCCAAAGAACAATCGCTGCCGCCCAACCTGCCCAAAGAACAGGTAGACCAATTGCCATATACGCCGGGTGTATATTATTTCCATAATCAAACCGGTAAAGTGATTTATGTGGGAAAGGCCAAGAACCTGAAATACCGCGTGAGCAGCCATTTCACACATAATGGTTCGGGCAAACAACGACAGGATTTTCTACGGCACATTCACAGTATTACCTATCAATCCTGCAGTACCGAACTGATGGCTTTTATTCTGGAAAGTGTAGAGATTAAACGCCTGTGGCCCGAATTCAACAGCAGTCAGAAAAGGTTCGCCCATACTTATGGTTTATACATGTTTGAAGATGGCGGCGGGTACATCCGACTGGCCATTGATAAAAAGAAGAAACATATGCAACCGCTGTACACTTTCAATTTACTATTGGAAGGGCACCGGTTGTTGAATAAGCTGATAGAAAGATTTAGTTTATGTCCCAAATTGTGTTTTATGCAAACTGCGCCCGGGCCCTGTACGGGAACAGCCGACAATACCTGTTTGGGTGCCTGCGACCATAAAGAGGCGGTGGAGGTATATAATAGACGGGTGCACGATGCCTTGCAATGGCTGGAAGACTGGCTGCCCACTTTTGCGGTGGTGGATGCCGGTAATGAACGCGATGAGCACAGTTGTATCTTAATGGAGAAAGGGAAGTTTTATGGGATGGGATACATTCCTGCCGGCGTGGGTATTACCAGCCAGGAAGAATTGAAGAATTACCTGCAGCAATATCCGGAGAACGATTATATCCGGGGATTGGTATATCAATATGTGGAGCGGTATCCTAATAAGAAGGTCGTATTTCAGTAGGGGGAGGGCAATAGGCAATGGGCAATGGGGAATAGGCAATGGGTAATAGGCAATGGGCTATCTCCGACTGATAGTTTAATGCGCTTCCGGCGACGGCCCTCCTACGCCAAGGCTTCGGCGGGCGAGGCAATGGGCAATTGTCAGTTGTGAGTAGGCTCGCTATTATTTAGGATTCATAAATAATAGCGAGTTCACTCTACGATTCACCACTCACCATTCACTTGTTCGCCTCACAACCTTCGATTTTCAACTTCCTACTCTTATCAACTCCATCAACTTTATCAACCCTATCAGCCTTCTTTCTCCTTGTCACCCCGCAAAGCTGGGCCGGCTCCCGAAATTTAATACCTGCGATATTCTTCCCAATTGAGCCCTCGACGCTTCGACTTCGCTCAGGACGCTCGGTCTCTTTGCTGACCCTTCGACTCCGCTCAGAGTAATGTAGACTTGTCAATGTGTTAACCTGTCAACCCTTTGTCAATCTGCCCTTTCTCCCCCAGGAATCCCACCCAATACCATTATCAATTTTATAAATCATATAAACCTCCCCTGTAATTCTTAATATTTCAATTCATTTTGGTATTATACTTGTGGACGATAACAACGCTTTTGTAAATATAACCACACTATGAAAAAAAGTAATTTGTTGCTATGTTGTTTGTTGGCAGCTGGGTGTCGTGAGACAGCACCCAAAGATACTGTAAAGACCGAAGATGCTGCCAAAACAACAGTTCCTGCTGACCAAACGCCGCCTGCAGAAAAGGTACCGATGTATCGCACTGCGGTAAGTGGCGAGCCGGTGGCGGAGTACAAACAGAAAACTGAAAATCCGTTAAATGATTGGTATTTTTCTGTGAAACTGTATGA
This sequence comes from Niastella soli, assembly GCF_017742245.1. Taxonomy (GTDB): domain Bacteria; phylum Bacteroidota; class Bacteroidia; order Chitinophagales; family Chitinophagaceae; genus Niastella; species Niastella soli. Next base: position 250,557 of record NZ_JAGHKO010000014.1, on the reverse strand, counting down.
AACATCCAAAACTTTTCAGTATCTGATGAAATTAAAGTATGAAGAGATGGAGGGTGAGGATACCTTGTTTCTCCCCAACGTAGGCACGCCGCCAAAACCTGTAATTCAAAAAGGGGAAGATAAATTATCCTGCATTGTTGGATTTATGGATAACCATGATCAGTTTCGCGAGTACAAAAAAGTGTATGTAAAGAACGATCAGCTAAAAGTTACTTCCCTGAAACATTATTCGGTGGTTACTTACACAAAATAATTATTGATCACTCACTTCATTTGGGAGCGCTTCTTTGGAAGCCTCCCTTTTTTATGGGATCAACTCATTTAATAGTTGAATAAAATTATCACGCGGTATCATGTGTGCTCCCAGACTTTCCAGGTGTTCTGTATAAACCTGGCAATCTATTAACTGTACATCTTCCTGTTGCAATAGATGTACGTAGCTGACGAACGCATATTTGCTGGCATTGCTCATTTTACTGAACATGCTTTCGCCAAAAAACACCTTGCCCATTCTTATGCCATACAAACCACCTACCAGTTCCTTGTTCAACCAAACTTCTGCGCTGTGGGCATACCCCAGCCGGTGTAGCCTGATATAAGCCTCCTTCACTGCATTAGTGATCCAGGTGCCGCTTTGTCCGGGCCGGTCAATGCTTTTGCAATTATTAATTACTTCAGCAAATGCTTTATTGATGGTGAAGGTGAACGCCTGTTTTTTTAATAATTGTTTCATGCTTTTGCTCACCTTCAAAGTTGCAGGGGTTAAAATGAAGCGCGGGTTGGGGCACCACCATAAAATATGTTGTCCTTCGTACCAGGGAAAAATACCCTGGCGATAGGCCAGTAACAAACGTTCGGTTGAGAGGTCGCCACCTACAGCCAATAACCCATCTGGTTCAGCCAGGTGAACGGGAGGGAATATTATTTCATTATCCAAAGCAAATAAAGGCATGCCGGGTTGGGAGTTGATAGGAAAGTGGCAGGCAAAAGTTAGGTCAGTACTTCAAGCGTGGCGCCAATACCACGATCGGTAATGGCATCGCATTGTGGTTTTAAATCGTCGTAAGATCCTTGCTTCACAGCATATTTTCCCTGGAAGTGAATGATATAAGCGCATTGTTCAGCCTGTTCTGTTGTATGACCGCATACCTCAACCAGGGTTTCAATAACCCATTCAAATGTATTTACCTCATCGTTCCATACAATCAGGCTGTATGGTTCGTCCAATGTGGTAAGTACATCGGTATCCTCTTCATAATGTGGTTTTACTGGCGCATCAATAGCCATAAAGTATGGTTTAATCCGCTACAAATTTATACAAATACCGATCGTCCAGCAAGCTCTTTTATGGGTTTTTAATAAGGGACGTTTTCTACGTAAATCGTTCATTCAGAATAAATAAAGTGTAGGTTATACAAAAAAAGAGTGTTTCTCCCGTTTTTCCCGGTTTGGCGTAGGGGTGGGTAGGAGCAGGTTTGTCTGTTAAATAAGTTTGCTGTTTTCTACAAATTTCTTCAACAATACGATGGTCGATTGCCAGTAAAATTCCAGGTGTTTGTAAATAACTTCTGTGGGAAAATTAGTAATAGTAAGTGTTACCGCTGTTTGCGTTTCCGCAGGGGATAAATTGAATTTAATGACAGAATAATTTTCAGATTCATCGGCCAGGCGCGATAAAGAACTGTTGTGCGAATAGCTCAGCACTTTCTCCTCATCAAATTCCAGGATGGTTCCTTTGTTGACAAATGGCAGGTGATGAAAACCTGAAATGGTGATAGGCGAATTAACTGTCCAACTGGTTTGAATATGCAGGTTCATTTCTTCTTCACCCATCCATTGTTTCATCAGGAACGGTTGGGTCAGGGCCTTCCAAACGTCAGTAGCCAGCGCATTTATTACAATTGTTTTTTCGATCAGGTTTGTCATGAAATCCGGCATAAAGTATTGTTTTTGACACTATCCAATATGCTTAACGTTTATGGCCGACAATTGTTTGGGTATTAGCGTTTCGGCTTTTTGATTTTCGTCTTCATGGCCTCTATGTCATCAATAATGTTGTATTCCGGATTCTCTACATCATGCCCTAATTCAAGAAATAACTTTTTTAAATAACCGTAGGTCTTGTAGTCTGCTTTTAGTAGCCCGATATCAGTTTGCATGTAGCAGCAGGATAAACAAATGTTCAGGCTGGAAACACTCCGTTGTGTTTGATCATAAAAAATAATGGCGTCGCGATAAACGGGCGCACACAAGTATTTTTCATGATGTTCGATCTCTATTTGTAAGAGATTTTTGACCTGGATTGCTATCGGGTGGTCATGTTGGAAAGTACCTGTTCTTATACTATAAGGAAAAAATTGCCCATTTTCATCCTCTATATAGCCGTTGTATTCAAGATCAGCATTTTCTGCATTCAGTTTCTCATATGCTGAGCCCCTTCGGAATGAATAGGTTTCAATATAGTGAAAAGACAGGTTGTTTATATAGTCGGAGGAGAGTGTCCACATGATTAAAAAGTATTTTTCTTTTCTACAGTGGTAGTTACAGCAGTTGTATTTCGATCGTTTGATTCTGCACATCAATGGTAAACCATTCCGAAGCATGGGTGTCAGGAATGCATTCTGCTATAGACAGGTCCCGGGCAAACCGGCTCAATGCCTTGGGGCCAAAGTGTAAAATAAGTTTATATTTTGTTCCCCCGTCATTGCCAACATAGGCCTGGAGGGGTAGGTATCTTTTATCATTTATAAATTTCTTTGTGTATGATGCGTCGGGAGCTTCCACATCTGCCATAACACCATCACACCAGAAGTATTGGGTCTCTGGGTTGGCAATTTCCTGCAATGCGTTGGGGATAGTTTCCCATTCCAGTTTAATTAAAAAGTCGTTGTCGAGCATTTAGTCCAGGAATTTAAAACTGTTGGCAATTCTATTAAATAATGGCCTGCGCTTAATATATGTATGAGGGAATGTCATCATGGTCAGAATATATGTTTTGCCGTTTTTTACGGTGACCAGGTCATAATTCTGCATGGGTATTTTATTATTGACCAAATTGCTGGATAATGTTACTATCCATTTGAACGGCATTCCATTTAGTGTGGTATCTCCTTTTGCAATCAGTTGAAAATTGGGAGTTTTGCTTATGTATTTAAGATAAACTGCAAACGTTCTTTCCAGGTTCCTGGGCGTTTCTATAATGTTCACATTAACAACATCCCGGGCTGTATCCCTGCCATGCGGAATCCTGCTTGCCTGAAATACTACCCCCTCCCGTTCTGTCTCATATTTCCATTTTTCTGGAACATCAATGGAGAAATGATGTAACGTGTCCGTATAATGAAAAAGTGGTTGTCCGTTGGTGCGGATAAGAGAAAAAATAAATACAAAGGTTAAGGTGTATCGCATATAGTATTAGAATAAGATTTTTTCTGGCCGACTGTTCAATTTCGATCAAGAGCTATTCCTTCTTATGCACGGGAAAGTTTTCTGCCACTTCTTTCAGTTCTTTCTTATAGTCGAAAGGAGACACGCCGGTAAATTCTTTAAAGGAACGTATAAAATGTGATTGATCGGCATAACCATTTTCGTAGGCAATATCTGATAATTTATCGTAGTTATTCCTTCGAAGTTGGGTAAGTGATTCCTGGAAACGGCAAATACGCGAGAAGAGTTTTGCTGAAATGCCTATTGATTGTTTGAACCGACGTTCCAACGTGCGTTCAGATAATTGCAAATGTTTTTGTAGTTCCGCAAATGAAACCGCGCCCTTGCCGCGGGTGATGGCTGAAATAGCAAAACTGGTAAGTGCGTCCTGTTTTTGGCTATGTTGTTCGGCTGCTTTCAGCAGGCTGGCCGAGATAAGGTTGATCTGTTCTTCAATACTGGCGGCTGCCAATAGTTTTTCCTGCAATACTTTCTCTTTTTTATGTTGTACAAGGCCCAGGTCAACACAGGTGCCAGTCAATTCATGTGCATCGATGCCAAAAACAGATTGCAGGGCATGGGGTTGTAAACAAATGCCTACCGTACTCACCTTGCCGGTTAACACCATTTTGGCGGGTTGAATGGTTTGTCCGTACAGAAAAATGCTGGAAAGTTGTTGGTTGTTTTCTGACAAATGGAAAGTGCCTTTATCGGGCTGCTGGTACATAATACCGGGGCAGCCATCGGCGAGCGGACTAAACGTTACAGTTGAATCGGCCACGCCATTATTCTCCAGCACCCAGAAGTATCTAACAAAGGGTTGTAAATTTTTTGGCGGAAGAATGATTCGGTAGTCCATTTTAAATAGGTAGGTGCCTGCAAATTATTGAAAAAAATATTCATTATCAATGTAAAAAAATTTGGTGGAAATGTGACAACCCTTATCTTTGCACTCCCAAAACGGAATAAGGGTAGCAAGAAAAGAAAGAAAAGAGAAAGTTTTGGGAAAGAATAAGTTAGAAGTTAACCAAAAACGATATAAGGGAGTTTAGCTCAGTTGGTTCAGAGCATCTGCCTTACAAGCAGAGGGTCGGCGGTTCGAGCCCGTCAACTCCCACAGGTTAAAAGGTTCACTGATTAGTGAGCCTTTTTTTATGCCATTTCATGTCTACATATTATTCTCGGATCAGGTTGAAAAGGATGGATCAGGTTGAAAAGTTGGGGGATTTCAGAGAAAGTATTCTCCTCTACGCTCGATCGATACTACATTGGGCACACGGGTGATGATTTATCGGGACGATTACGAAGGCATAATTCCAATCACAAAGGATTTACAGGTAACGTCGGCGACTGGATAATTGTTTTATACTGAAACGTATGCTACAAAAACAGCAGCCTATCAACGTGAGCGGGAAATTAAGGCATGGAAAAGTCGTAAAAAAATTGAATTACTTATTGCAAATCATACAGGAACCTGACTGGTTCAGCGCATCCCGATTTACAATCGGGAGGGTCGGCGGTTTCCCGCGCGGCGGGATCAACTCCCACGCCAGAAAAGGATCAGAGTAATGTGGTCCTTTTTTCGTTTATAGCAATCGTATCCAAATGAATAAACCTTCCTTGAAACTTATTACAGCAATTCTTATCATCTCCTTTTTTTCCTGTAAACCGAAGGCGACAAAAGGAACTACCTTAGGAGCTTTTATAATTTTGAGGGACCAGGCAGCGGCTTCTACTCAAAAAACCGATACCACTTTATTGAATTTCAGGTTTGGCATGAACCGGGATGAGGTGAAACGCAAATTCAAAGAACTGGAAGCCGATAGCACCATCTACTTTGATGACCTTGAAAAATGTTATTGTTACGTCCTTAATACTGGTAAAACTGGAAATGAAAGTAAGATCAATTGTAGGATAGTTCCATTCTTTTATAAAGAAGAATTATTCACAGTATCATTCGCATCATACCAACAAGGGGGTAAAGCTATAGATGGAGAAACAGATTTTTTAGCTATGAACTCATATATCGAGAATAAATATGGGATCTGCCATGTATCATTCTGGCCTGCTTCAGAAAGTTTAAGCCCTTTTAATGTTTGGTTTTTTAATAATGAAATATTCATGGTCTACCAAAATGAAGAGGGAGCTGTTTTGCAATTCACAGATGCAGTTCGTGAAATTGAAAGAAGCAAATTGTAATAAGGTATTCGTGATATAAAGTAAAGGACCTCAAACGGGGTCCTTTTTTATTTGTATAAATCAGGTTAACTTTAAAAAACCTAATCCTGTTTGTATGTTAAAACACCTTACCTGCACCTTGTTCTGTTCTGCCCTATTGCTTGTTATAGGCAGTTGCCATAAAAACAGTGGGGACAATATTAAAGACATTGATTCGGGGAGCTTCCTGGCCCTGATAGATGATGTTAAATGGCACACCGTATCGGGTGAGTTAAATGTGTTAAGTATAGATTCCGTGAATAGAAAATTGACCGCTACATTCAATATTCAATTTCGGGATAGCGTAACCAATAAGACCATTACTGTCTCAAACGGGAAACTCAATTTAAATTCCTGGATGCGGTATGGTGACCGGTAAGATTGCGAAATGTTGGTCGTTTTTTATATCTTACAGTCTGCATTAATTTCTGTTACAATATGAAAACAACCCCTCTGTTATGGGCAGCCTTACTGTTGGCGGCCTGTAATTCAAAACCTGCGGCAGAAAAACAGATAATAGCCGATGTAGCCATTCCTGCAGAAACGCCCGTTGACCCTTATTTCAAAGCTTTTATGAGCAAGTTCAGGTTGTTACAGCTGCCTTTGACGATCAGACCAATGGAATTAGGCGATATTAATAATTTGCCCCTTTTGTACGGAAAGGACACCAACTACATAACGGCGCCAGGTACCGATACATCGATATACAGGTTATATGCTTATGGATTATTGGCGGACACAGCCAATAGTTATAAACTCATCTGGTTATCTCCTGCTGATGATTATTGCCCTGTGTTAGTCACTTATACCAAAAAAGGAGAAAAGATAAGTGAAGGTGGGCTGACGGCAGCCGGTTGTGGTTCTGATTGTTGCTGGGAATGCAATCAAACGATCAGTATCAGTAAAGAGCTCTCCATTTATTCGGCTGATTCCATAAAAACTTGCGAATGCGATGATAATGGTCCTAAACCAGAAACCATGCGGAAATACACGATGGTGAAGACTGCTAAAATTGAAGCTGATGGTAAATTTAAATTTACAGAGCTGGTAGAGAAAAATTATTAACCACCGTTACTGTAACCCGTGTCGGTTTTGTTCTATTTTCCCCTGACGGGCCGGTATAATTTTGAGTTCAATAATAATCGTCTTTATTATGAACCGAATTATAACCGTCGGCACCGTGTTGATTTTCATTTTTGCAGGCGGCTCCTTTTTGCCCGGAAATTCGATGTATGGCAGGGGGACCAATGCTTCGATGCTGCTACTGCCCAGGCTGTCAGATTATAATATTTTTACTGGCGATCCGGTTCAACTTAGACCGGGTAATGGTTTTCAGTTATATGAACTGGCCACCGGTCTGTTCACTGATTATGCCGAAAAACAACGGCTTATCAAAATACCGGCAGGTAAAACCATTACCGTAGTAAATGATGGATTGCCACTCTTCCCCGATGGTACCATCCTGGTTAAAACCTTCTATTACTACAATGATAAAAGAGACACAAAAGGTAAACGACTGATAGAGACCCGGCTGTTGATCAAACGTAACAACCAGTGGGTGGCGGGCACCTATGTATGGAACCCTGAACAAAACGATGCTATACTCGCCACAGGTGGATCAAACGTGGCTGTTACCTGGATAGATGAAAAGTCGGTTGTAAGAAAAATTTCCTATCGTATTCCTGGCGTCAGGGATTGCGCGTCTTGTCACAATACCAATAATACGCTTATGCCCATCGGGCTAAAAGTGCGCAACCTGAATAGGACAGTAGAGCGGAATAACAGGTCCATCAATCAGTTGCAATATCTGTATGAAGCAGGTATTACGGATGCTATTGATCCGGAACAATTTGCTGCATTACCTGCCTGGCAGAATGAAAAGTATGCTCTCCAGGACAGGGTACGGGCTTACCTGGATGTGAACTGTGCCCATTGCCACAGCGATGCGGGGTCCTGTGCCCGGTCGGCGGTTCGGTTTGCCTGGGAAATACCGTTGCCGGATACGCGCATTGTTGCAAAGAATAAACGTATTGTGAGCCTGATGGCGAAAGGCAGTATGCCCCGCACCGGAACTACGATAGTTGATGAGCAAGCCCTTGCTTTAATTAAAAAGTATTTTCAATTACAATAATATAAAACCACCCTTATGACATTCGCAAACCTCGTTTTGTTGGCTACCGCATTCACAACAGCGCTTATTGCCGGTCTTTTTTATGCTTATTCCTGTTCGGTAAACCCGGGACTGGGTAAATTAAGCGATGCCAACTATCTCCTGGCCATGCAATCGATCAACCGGGAGATCCTGAATCCAGTTTTCTTTATGAGCTTTATGGGCACCCTGGTCTTGTTGCCGGTCTGTACCTGGTTGCAGTATGCTCCTTCAATACCGCTTCGTTTTTATTTATTACTGGGTGCTACGTTGGTGTATGGAGTGGGAACGTTCGGGGTTACCATCTTCGGCAACGTGCCCCTGAACAATGCGCTGGACGCCATGCAGATCCATTCTGTTTCAGCAGAAGCGCTGAAGCAACAACGCACTTTGTTCGAAAAACCCTGGAACCAGTTACATGCTATCCGAACAATGGCCAATGCCATTGCCCTGGTGCTGGTATTGCTGGCCTGTATTGTCAAACAGGGGGCTACTAAAATAGAGTAAGACTGACCTGTAAGGTGCATCATTTGAGCTTGCATTAATAGATGGTTCAGTTGCATCCCGCAAAGCGGGACAGGCTCTGACAGGTCTACATTATTCATAAGACTGACCTGTCAGGTTCGATTGATCAGCTTAATCGTTTAAGACCCAATGACGAACCTTACAGGTCAGCCTTATGTCTGCGTAACCAGTCGGTGCTCTCTACCAACCGGGAGCCTGTTTTAAGGCAGGATCTTTTGTTAGTTCATCCTGCATAATGGGGAAGAAGAAATGAGTAGGCGCCACAAATACCCAGGTCGCTACATAAAAACGTTGCATACTGTATTTCTTTCCACCGATATTTATTTTTCCATTGGGGTCCTCCACTGGTTTCATTCCATTTACCATTCGTTGACATTTGGGATACGGCCAGTATTTCTGAGAACGGGTATCATTATCGCCACCTGCTGCCTGCCACGACTGTTCCCGGGCCAATTCTTTGGCGCTGCTGGGTTCCAGGTATAAACGCGTATTGAACCAGCGTTTGTTCTCATAAAAGAATTCTACCCGGCGTTCCCGTTGAATATATTCATTGGTTTTTACTTTGTCGCCTATTATAGCAGGTGGTACCGGCGCCATAAACGATCGTTGCCTGATGCTGTTGAGCAGGTTGATGATGTCATCGGTTGAGCCGCCGGTTTCATTTAACGCTTCTGCATAGATAAGCATGATCTCTGGTAGCCGGATGAGCGGGTAATGTATTTGAAAACCAACGCCATTGCCAGGCCGGTAATCTTCCCGATAAAATTTACGTAGAAAATAACCGGTGGTGGTGGAGTTGGTAGCGCCGATCTTGTCGGACCCGGTGGCCGTATTTTTTACTGAATTGCGAAAGGTGGCGCCGTTGTAAATAACATCCCGGTATAGTCGTGGATCGCGTTTGATACCTTCATATGGATTCGAGTCGTCGTATCCATCGCCAATGGCACGCGCATCATAGATCGGATAACCATACCCATCAGGCGCGATGTATTCATATTCGTCAACCTGTTCCTGTACCGGTTGCTGACGCGAGCCGCCGCCTTCTGATGGCGGATAGTTATCTCCCTGCCAGGCTTCGTATTTATCATTCATGTTCATAAAAATGGCTTCCGTTGTAAATGCATTGAAATCATAGAAGAGTTGATACAAACGGGTATATACTTTGTTATTGCTGCCTGAAACAAAATCGGTAGGCCCATAATTGGTATACAGGCTGTAGCGAGGTTTCCCATTTGTTGATTTCAGGTCTAATACGGCCTTGGCGGCGTCGCGTGCTGCCTCCCAGCGTTGGTTGTTGCGGGTGCTGTAACTGGCTGCCCCAATCCTGGTATCATTGGCCAGCACGCCACCATTGTAGAGTGGGGTAGCGGCCATCCAGCGTACAATGGCTTTTAAGGCAAGGGCGGTGCCTTTTTCCACTCTGGCAAATTGCGGGTCGGTTTGGTTTACTGGTAACAGCGCTAAGGCAGAATCGCAATCGGCGCAGATCTTTTCTACTACAGTATGAAATGCTTCCTGTGGAATCGCCAGATCGCCATTGGGATCAACCAGGTGATCGATATAGGGGATCTCGCCATACAGCCGGGCTGCCAGGTAATGGTAGTATGCACGCATGAAATAGGTCTCGCCCAAACGAATGCTTAGATCGCCCGCGTTTAGCGGATTGTCGGGCGTATTATAGATTCTTATGCCTGTTATGATCAAATTTGCTATCCTGATGGTGGAGTAAATATCGGCCCATTTATAGCCTGATCCCGGTTGGTCATTGGCGTTCCATCCCCCGGTATTGAACGTGCGCGATTGTCCGTTCTCAACAGTTGATCCGCGGCATTCATCCGTAATGGCACTCAGGGAAAAGTGTTGCAGAAAAGCCAGGCCGCGGGCGCGGGAATGCAGATCACCATATAGATCGGTGATCATTTTGTTTACTTTTTCATAATCGGCAAAAACCTGTTGCTCGGTCATCTGGTCATCGGGTTTGCGATCGAGAAAATCTTTCTTGCAGGCTGTTAGCAGTAGCGCAAGGATTATATATGTAGTAATGGTTCTTGTTTTCATAATAAATATTTTACTTCTCATTCATTTTCCTACAGTGTAATATCAATCCCGAAATTCACCACTTTCATAATAGGGTACCAGTTGCCATTGGCGTCATTGGTTTCGGGGTCCACATCTACTGTTTTAAGTTTATCGAAGGTTATCATATTCATACCCTGAACGTATAACCGGGTCCTTTGCAGACCTGCACGTTTCATCCATTTGGAGGGCAGGTAATAACCGATCTCAAAGTTCTTTAGCCGCAGGTATTGCGCGTTGTACAGGAAAAGGCTGCTGTAATATTGTTTATTGTTGTCGTATTTGCCGTAATGCAAGGCCGGATATTTGGCAGAAGCGGCTGTTTCTGGCGTCCAGCGTTGCAGGTGCATGGGTTTTACTTTACCTACTTCATCGTTCTGATAAAGAGGAAAATCATAAGTAGCTGGCCCGCCGAGTAATAATGAAGTATGGGTGGCCCCCTGAAGCAGGATGCTCACGTCAATCGATTTATAGCGGCAACTGATAGGAATACCATACTGGATCTCAGGTACGCGTGGGTAACCTTTCGGGATGCGGTCGTTTAAGTCGGTGATCTGACCATCCCCGTCTATGTCAACATAAGTTACATCACCAGGTAAAACGGTCCCCCATTTTTGAAACCCGGTACCATTATTCATTTGATTCAGCTCATCGGCTTCTTTCTGGCTGTTTATAAACCCATTGAAGATATAAACAAAGGGTTGCCCTACCGGTAAACCGGTACGGTATTGCCAGGGATAGTTCCGGGCCACTTCGCGTTGGTATTTGATCTTGTTACGGGCATAAGAGAAATTGGGTCGCACGGTGTAAGTGAAATAACTACCTATTTTATCGCTCCAGGTTATCTCAAAATCAATTCCTTTATTGTTTACAATACCGGCATTTATCAATGGCGCACTGGTGCCTACGAGTGATGGGAAACCCTGTTTGTCGGAACCACTGAGGTCGGTAATGATATCATACCGGTGTTCGTGAAACAGGTCAACCGTAATGGTCAATCGCCTGTTCATAAATTCCATATCAACACCCATATTGATCTTGCGTGCTTTTTCCCAGGTTAGCAATGGATTGGCCAGCCGGCCCGGACGAATGCCACCAGGGTTATTGTTGTTTTGGGTGCCGAAGTTATAGGCATCGCCGGAGTTGTTATAAAACTGCAGGTAACCAAATCGGTTATCACTGGGATTGGAACCTGCCTGATCATTGCCTACCAGTCCGTAGGAACCTCTGATCTTTAGCATGTCAAGCCAACCCTGGGTCGCTTGCATGAATGGTTCATTGCTGGCAACCCAGCCCAGGGAAGCTGCCGGGAATTTACCATACCGGCGGCCAGGTGCAAAATTCTCTGACCCGTTAAAACCCATATCAACCTCAGCCAGGTACCGCTGATCGTAGTTATAGGTAACACGGCCGGAGATCCCCTGGTAACAGAATGGTACTTCATTATTTTTTATCCTGATAGACCGGTTGGCCAGCATCAGACCCGACACGTTGTGTTTGCCGAATGATCTTACATAATCGAGCTTGAGTTGATAGTAAGTACGGCCAACATCATCATCCCGTGAATAGCTGTTCCCCAGCGTATTGTCGGTTGTACGGCGCGGACTGCCGTATAACCCGGTATAGTGGCCGCCTTTCATGTACACATCCACGCCTTCATTGGGATAAAACGTTGCATAACCGGGATATACGCGGTAACCCTGCGATTCGGTGGGAACGGAACGGGTGATCCAGTATCCACCTTGCCGGTCATACGAAAACATACCTTCCAGTTTTAGTCCCTTGGTGAGCGCATCGAGTTTGTACCCCATAATAAAGGAACCATCGAGATAATTATCCCGCTGATCGAGATAACCGGTCTTTGACAATTCGCCCAGCATATTAAAGCGATAGGTCTGCGTGCCAAAGAGCATGCCATTGGGGAATTTTACATTGTAGGCTTTGTTGCCGGGGTCCTCGTTGCTTTCGAGTATGATGGGGTAAATAGGAGGTTGGGTATTGGCAATTTCAATTACCCGGTTGGCGGTAGTGCCCGGTGCATTACGATCGGTAATGCGGGCACCCAGGATAAGCGAGGCATACAGGGAGTTGGTGATGTCAACATCTATATTCGACCGGAAGTTATACCGTTTAAAAATGGCCTGGGTCTTATAGGCATCGTTTGCCGTATGTTTATAGTTCCCATTCTGCTGAAAGTAATTGCCCATGATAAAATACCGTGCCCTGTTGCTGCCGCCCTGGATGGTTAAGCTGTAATCCTGTTGAATACCTGGTTTAAAGGCGTAATCGAAGTAATTGATATTGTAACCCAGTCCGTCAGAATTGTCGCCTTTGGCGCGGCGGAGATTGTCGATTTGTTCGGGAGTGAACAGGTTCAGGGTGGAAGGGGATACCCCCGGATTGTCATTTATTTTGGCCTCGTTGAACAGCATGGCATAATCGGCGGAACCGAGGTATTCGGGAAAGTGAATGGGCGTATTGACGCCATCAGAGATCTTAAAGTTAAGCGTGGCTTTTTCAGATGCTTTTCCTCGTTTGGTAGTAATAACGATCACCCCATTAGCGCCACGAACGCCAAATACGGCGGTTGCTGAGGCGTCTTTGAGTATGGTGAAGCTTTCAATTTCATCGGCGCTTAAATAGTTTAAGGAACGTTCTACGCCGTCCACGATCACAATAGGTCTTGCATTACCATAAGTACCAATGCCGCGGATGTAAATATCGCTGATGTCTACACCCGGTTCGCCGCCGGAAAACTGGTTAACATTCAGTCCGGGCAAGCGTCCGGCCAGTGCATTGGTTAAATTGGCCGTGGGGCTTTGCTGCAGCTCGCGCGATGAAATGGCCGCCACAGCGCCGGTTACGGTCATTTTCTTTTGGGTGCCATATCCAACCACCACTACATCTTTCAGGTTTTGCGCATCTTCTTTTAGGGTAACTGCCAGTGCGGTGCGGCCCTGCAATGAAACGTCCTGCGACTGATACCCTATAAATGAAAATACAATGGTTGCTTCTGCATACGGGACCGTTATGGTAAAACGCCCATCCCGGTCGGTGGTAGTGCCAATGGAAGCGCCACGCACCATAACAGATACACCCGGCAATGGCAATCCTTTATCGTTTAAAACCTGACCGCCTATGATCAATGGGGGGGATGTTGCATCGGATATGACCTTCTCTGCTGTTTTTTTTTGCTCCGCAGGTGCATTGTACAGAAGGATCTGTTTTTCATCTATAACGTTGAAATAAATACCAATGGGTGTTAATACCGTGGTGAACAGCTCTGCGAGTTTCCTGTTGATCAGTTTGCAGGAAACCTTTTTGTTCAGGTTGATCATGTCGCTGCTGTAAATAAAGGCAACACCTGTTTGGCGTTGAATTTCCCGAAGTACTTTTTTTACTTCTACCTGTTCCATGCTAAGCGTGATCTTTTTCTCCAGGATGTTTTGCGCATTTGCCTGCACGGTATTGCTGCAGGTAATGATAAGCGACAGTTGCCACAATAGGAGGCGGGCAATGATCAGGTGCAATCGTTTTTTTCTCATAGTAAAGATTTTTAGAACAATAAGATATTTTGCAGTTGTTGGTCTGATGTATGGCAATAGCAGGCCCTGCCGCATTATGCAGCGCTACATATACCGCGGGAGGTCCGGTATTGCCGGATTAACAGATTTTAGTGATAAATAATTACGGTCGTGTTATGGATTGCCAGTTCTGGTTTCTTTTATGATTATTTGCGAGCCGTTTATCTCGTAAGAGGTTTGTGTTGTTTTACAGATATATTCCAGCTGCGAAAAAAGGCTATACTTTGAAATGTCGCCGTGAAAATGGCGGTGGCCCAGTTGTTCGGTCTCTGGTTTGATCAGAATGCCATAGGCGTCGCTCAATGATTGTAATACATCCTGTAACAATGCTTCTTCAAAAACAAAAGAAGGTACTGATGTTTGGTTACTGGGCCCCTGTTGCCGGGCTGTTTTCGCCAGGGGTTTCGGATCGTCGACAATGCCGGTGATCAGCAGATTGGAGACGGCATTATAAGTGACTTTTTTATTACGGGTCAATAGTATACCTGCTGCGTTTTCCTGCCCATGCTTTTCTTTTGGTACCTGCTGCCGGTATACAAGCACCTTCCCGGTTACAACCGCTACCTCTGTATTCTGGTCTGTATGTTGTGTTATATGAAAACTGGTGCCCAGTACCTCAGTTGTTAAACCATTGTTCAGGTGCACTTTAAAGTGTTTGGCCGGGTTATGATACACGTTAAAAAATGCACTGCCTTTTAGGAATACCTCCCGGGTAGTTCCGGTAAAGACCAAAGGATAATACAGCCTGGCGCCAGGTTGTAGGGTGATCAGGGTGCTATCTGTTAGTTGGACCCTGCGATCGATATTGGTTTCATTCACCAGGCTATCATAGTTTTCCTTGCTGGCTATGGCTACCAATGATTGATTCCTGGCCGGTTGATACCAATATAATAATACAGCGGTGGCAATCAATCCGGTAACAACTGCGGCTGCGCTTAGCTGAAACCAGGTGCGTGCGGTTAACTGTCTTATTTTCGTTGGGGCAGCATCCGCTGCGGTTAACTGTAGGTTGGTTTGAATAGCCTGCCACATTCTGGCTTCTATCAACGATCTTTCGCCGTCTGATAAATGCAGGTCGCTGTTATGCACCATCTGTTCGTACCATTCCAGCACCAGCTTTTCCTCTTCTTCGGTGCACTGGCCTGCCAGATATTTCTGTAATAAGCGATCAAAGTTCGATTGGCTCAATTACGGTGTTTATTATATGACGTAGGGAGGGTGTCGAACCCTAAAGGGGTAGTGAAATATTTTATTGCGGTTTATAAAAGCGTAAAATAAGTGTTCAAATAATTATGCAAATGCTGGCGCAGCAGTTTGAGCGACCGTGTAATATGATATTCAACTGCTTTTTCAGTGAGTTGCATATGGCCGGCAATTTCTTTTACAGACTTATGCTCATAACGGCTTAATTTGAATATGGTCTGCGTTTTTTCGGGCAGTTCGTGCAGATGATGTTCTATGAGCACCAGTAACTGCTCCTGGTCTAGTTCTTCTTCCAGGGAGTTGATGGCTGACAGGGGTTGATAATTCTTCAGGAATTTATTCTTTAACAACTGCTTTCGGTGAAAATCGATTACGCTATTTCGTAAGGAGACTGTAAGAAAAGCGCCCCAGTTATTTACATGCAGCGATGCCCGGTTACGCCATATTTTCTCAAACAGGTTTTGCACCAATTCCTCCGCGTCGGGTGCTGAGCTGGTATATTTAAAGGCTACACAATAAAGCTGGTACCAGTATTTTTTGTACAGCGTTTCAAAGGCAGCTATGCCATCCCGTTGCAGGGAGATTTCATTTTCTCTATGTGAGGTAGAGCTGGCACGCATAAGATCAGGAAAGGGTTTACTACTAATTTACTCTGAATGTATGTGTTTTTTAGCAGATAAAAAACGATTTTGCTTAAAATATTACCGGAACCGGGGAAATATCCGCTATTACCAGGAACGATATTATTGAAATATAGGACTGTATTACTTCTTCAAAGGCACATTACTGTTGCCGATATCGCGATAAATTTTCCAGCCACCGTTTTCAGGTTTCCATACTACTATATACTTGCCTTTGTCGAGTGTTTTATTAGTATTGCCAATTGCTTCATACAGGCCAGTCTCTACCAGCAGTTCCGCATTGCCAACCAGATCAACGGTGGTGAGTTTTATTTCTTTTAACCCAGATCTGATGCCAGCGCCCCACGCGCCTGCAATGTCTTTGCCTTTTACAGGTTCCTGGTTGCTTGACATGAACCAGGCGTTATCTGCATAGTGAGCAGCCAGTGCATTTGAGTCGCCCTTTTTCATCTCTTCTTCAAATTTCCTGTTATCACTTTCTATCCATTCCTTGGCTTTGCCAAGGTCAAAGGCCGCAGTAGTGTCGCTCATTTTTTCATTGGTAGTTTTTTCAGTACCGGCCTGCTGACAAGACGTGATGTAGTAGATGAAACCTGTTATGAGGAGGAAGTGATACTTTTTCATGTTGGTATTTTTTACTAAGGTAATGGCTTTTAAATGTCGACGGGTAGCACATTATCTGATTTTGATCATTGTTATCTGTTCTTTTTGCCTCGTTTAGGGATAAATTTTTTATTTAATAAAAAATGAATAACTTAACAGTACAAACAGCTCTTAAAACTATTACCATGGATACGGTAAAAGATATACTGCAAATCAAAGGACATGTAGTATACACGGTAAATCCGGAGAGCTCCGTATACGAAGCTTTGGAAACACTGGAGTCGAAGAATCTCGGTTCCCTGGTTGTTTTGGAAGAATGTGGTAAACTGGATGGTATTTTTACAGAACGTGACTACGCCCGCAAAGTAATATTGAAAGGAAGATCCTCAAGAGAGACCAGGGTAATGGATATTATGACCGAAAGCCCGGTGTTTGTAACTCCTGATACTAAGATCGACTACTGCATGCAATTAATGACAGATAAGCATATCCGTCATTTACCTGTGCTCGAAGACAATGAATTGGTTGGACTCATTTCAATCGGTGATCTGGTAAAACATATCATCGATCAGAAGGATTTCATCATTCAACACCTCGAACATTACATTACCAGTTAGAGCAACTAACCCTTTTTGATCGTACTAGTGAGGCAGTATGGCCTGGTGCATTTGGTTTTATTCATATGGGGATGTTTATGCGTGTCATAGACTTCCTCCAGGAAGTATTATGTTATGCCGGGAAATAATATCCATAGTAATCAATTATGGCCGTTGCTATTGTACGCAGGAATAGTGTTTGTCCTGCTTGTTGCCATTCTTTTCCTTTCTTATATGTTAGGTCAACATCACCACGACCGCGCTACCGATAAACCATACGAGGGAGGTATCGAACAAAGTGGTTCTGCCCGTCTTCGTTTCTCTGCTCAGTTTTACCTTGTTGCCATGTTGTTTGTGATCTTTGATGTAGAAGCTGTGTTCATTATATTATGGGCGCTGGGCTTTTATGAACTGGGCTGGTATGGGTATGCCGGTGTGGCTATTTTTATTGGCCAGCTGGTAGTCGTATTGATCTATGAATGGGGAATTGGAGCACTTGATATAGGGGTTGATGGGAAGAAGATATTGAGGAGGTATAGGGAGTTGACGAGTCGGCAATCGGCAATCGGCAATCGGCAATGACCGGTCCTTCGCTGCGCTCAGGTCCGGTACCTGGTGTCCGGCAACCGGTAGCCAATGGCAAATGAACTTAGACTTATAGATCATAGAACTTAAAACTTTGAACTATAAACTATGAAATGGTGGTTAAGTAAAACGAATGATGCAACCGGTAATTTTTCCGGTACCGGCAGTATGGAGGAAGCGGTTAGTCAAAGTATTATGCTTACTTCTGTGCAAAGCCTGGTGGCCTGGGGACGAAAAAATTCCATGTGGCCTTTTCACTTTGGGTTAAGCTGCTGTTTTGTTGAAATGGCCACCAGTATTACCAGTAAGTACGATGTGGCCCGCTTTGGTGCTGAAGTGATCCGCGGTACGCCACGCGAAGCGGATGTAATGGTGATCGCAGGTACTGTATTTATAAAAATGGTACCTATAATAAAACGGTTACACGAGCAAATGATGGAACCTCGCTGGGTGATCTCGATGGGCAGTTGTGCCAACAGCGGCGGTATGTACGATATATATAGTGTAGTGCAGGGCGTTGATAAATTTTTACCGGTGGATGTATATGTGCCCGGCTGTCCACCACGGCCCGATGCGTTTATGCAGGGGCTGGTATTGTTGGCCGATGCCGTGGGAAAAGAAAAACGACCGTTAAGCTGGATGATCGGTGAGCAGGGCGTTATTAAGCCGAACCTAACCTCTATGAAAGAAGCAAAACGCGATGCAAGAATGAATATGGTAGATTTTAAGAGCGCTGACGAAATATAGGTGGTTTGTGGTTTGTTGTTCTTTTTTGTGGTTTTCCATTTCAGGAGGACTGCAAAAACTCGGAGAGACCGAATATAAGAACTACAAACTTCAGGCTACAGACTACAAACAATTGTATGGATGACCCAGATGTCATATTGCAACAGTTGCAGCAGCGGATAGGTGCTGACATCCAGTACCAGCAAAAAACCGTTGACGAGGTGCTTACGTGGTGGGTGCCAAAGGACAAGATCGTATTGGCCATAACCTTTCTAAAAACAGAAGTGGCCCAACCATTTAAAATGCTATACGATCTGTTTGGTATAGATGAACGGAATAAGAACCGCTTCAATGGACTGCCAATGGCAGATTTTACTGTGGTCTATGTGTTATTCTCGTTTGAACGAAATGCGTTTATCAGACTGAAAATAGCATTGCGTGGCGAGTACCCTTCTGTAAGCTCTATTACTTCTATATTTAAGAATGCCAATTGGTACGAACGTGAAGTGTATGATATGTTTGGCATCCGCTTCGATGGCCATCCGCATTTAACCCGCATTTTAATGCCGCTCACCTGGCAGGGACATCCCCTGCGCAAAGATCATCCGGCACGGGCAACCGAAATGGGACCATTTAGATTGTATGATGAAAAACAGGACCGCGAACAGGAGGCTCTCCGGTTCAAACCTGAAGAGTGGGGCCTGCAGGAACATGGCGATGATGCCGATTTTATGTTCCTGAATATTGGTCCGCAACACCCCGGCACCCATGGCGTACTACGTATCATACTGCAATTGAATGGCGAAGACATTGTTGATGCCATTCCTGAAATAGGTTTCCATCACCGCGGCGCCGAAAAAATGGCTGAGCGCCAAAGTTGGCATACCTACATCCCTTACACCGACCGTGTAGACTACCTGGGCGGCGTAATGAACAACCTTGCTTATTTATTGTCTGTTGAAAAGCTGGCGGGCATTGAGTTGCCCGACAGGGCCATGGTGATCCGCGTTATGTTGTGTGAACTGTTCCGCATTGCCAGTCACCTTGTTTGGTTTGGCACTTTTGCCCAGGACCTGGGGCAGCTTTCTCCCGTGTTTTACATGTTCACCGATCGCGAAAAGATCTTCGATATCATTGAAGCCATTTGTGGTGGCCGAATGCATCCCAATTGGTTTCGCATTGGTGGCGTAGCACAGGACCTGCCCAATGGCTGGCAACGTTTGGTGCAGCATTTTGTGGAGTACTTTCCCGCAAAGATCAAAGAGTATGAAAAAATGGTTATCCGCAACAGCCTGTTCAAAGCGCGTACTATAGGTATTGGTATCTATACATTGGAAGAAGCGATTGAATGGGGGGTGACCGGTCCCGGTTTAAGAGCCTGTGGATTTGAATGGGATTTCCGGAAAAAGCGTCCGTACGGCGGTTATGAGCGGTTTGATTTTGATATCCCCATTGCTCAGAATGGCGATTGCTACGATCGTTCATTGGTGCGCGTGGAAGAAATGCGGCAAAGCCTGCGTATTGTTGAGCAGTGTTTGCGGAATATGCCTGTGGGTGATTATAAATCGAGCCACCCGCTTACAACACCCCCGTTAAAGAAATTCACCATGCAGGATATTGAGACCCTCATCACCCATTTTCTAAATGTGAGCTGGGGACCGGTGATACCGGCAGGAGAGGCTATGAGTTGTATTGAAGCTACCAAAGGCGCCAACAGTTATTACTGTATAAGTGATGGCAATACGGCTGCCTACCGGGTGCGCATTCGTACTCCGTCATTCCCGCATATGCAAATGGTGCCCTATATCAGCAAGGGGTATACAGTGAGTGATCTGTTAAGTATACTGGGGAGTATAGATTTTGTGCTGGCGGATATTGATCGGTGAGTTGATCAGATGATCAGGAAAAGGCAGCGCCTGCCCCGCCTTGCGGGGTTGACAGGTTGACACGTTGATACGGAGGAAGTAGGGTGATAGGGTTGATAAGGGAGCGAAGTAGGAGGTAAGAAGTAGGAGGTAAGAAGTAGGAAGTAAGAAGTTGATCAGTTGGCAAGTGAATTGTTCGATCCGAAGGTGAGATAGAAGTTTGCCGTTTGCTCTCGGCTGAGCCGAGACCGTTTGCCCGAAGCGCGTTTAGCTATTAGTCGGAGATTGCCCATTGCCCATTGCCGATAATATGATAACTCAAAATATAA
This sequence comes from Niastella soli, assembly GCF_017742245.1. Classification (GTDB taxonomy): domain Bacteria; phylum Bacteroidota; class Bacteroidia; order Chitinophagales; family Chitinophagaceae; genus Niastella; species Niastella soli. The sequence continues at coordinate 230,032 of NZ_JAGHKO010000014.1, read as the reverse complement.
ATAAGAAAGTCTCAAAACAGGAAGATACTAAGCAGCACCAGCCTGCACAGTATTTAACGGACATCGAACGTCAGTTCATTGACCATGAAATAGAGCTGGTGCCCCATAAAAGCGCTGCGGTTATTGAAGCTTTGAAAATAGTGCAGCACCATCGTGGCTGGATCAGTGATGACAGTGTAAGCGCTATTGCCGCCTATTTGCAAATGAGTCCGGCGGAAGTGGACAGCGTAGCAACTTTTTATAACCTTATTTTCCGGAAACCGGTTGGCCGGCATGTGATCCTGGTATGTGACAGCATATCCTGTTATGTAATGAAGTACGGTGACATTTATAAAGCATTACAGGAAAGGCTGCACGTTAAATTTGGCGAAACCACCAGCGATCAGTGTTTCACGCTATTGCCCAATGCCTGTCTCGGTTGTTGTGACCATGCGCCGGCACTGATGATAGATAATGATCTGTATAAAGATATAACCGTTGACATGCTCGACCGCATCTTAAAACAATATACCTGAAACAAATATGGAACGTCCGCTTACACAATATATACACCCGGGATGCCCGCCATTCGATATCAGGGAATATGAAATGACGGGTGGTTACTCCGCCCTACGGAAAGCGTTAAGCAGTATGACGCCAAAGGAAGTGCAGGACCTGGTAAAGGACAGCGGACTGAAAGGCCGGGGGGGCGCCGGTTTTAGTACTGGCATAAAGTGGAGCGTTGTACCAATGGGTGAAGATGCTCCCCGCCTCAAATACCTTATTGCCAATGCTGATGAAATGGAGCCCGGTACCTTTAAAGACCGGTTGTTACTGGAAGGCAATCCTCATCAGCTTATAGAAGGGATGATACTGGCTGCCTTTGCCATTCAGGCCGAAGAGTCGTTCATCTTTTTGCGTTGGGCCTATAAGAAGGCAGCTCAATTGCTGCGCAAGAGTATTCACGAAGCTTACAAAGCTGGTTTCCTGGGTAAAAATATTCTGGATAGCGGTTTCAGTCTGGAGATGCATTTGCATACAGGTGTAGGTCGCTATATGTGTGGGGAAGAAACCGCCTTGTTAAATGCCCTTGAAGGCAAACGGGCTACCCCAAGAGCAAAACCGCCTTATCCGCAAATAAGTGGCTTATATGGCAAGCCCACCATCGTGAACAATGTAGAGACGCTTTGTAATATTCCGCATATAGTGAATAATGGCGTCGAGTGGTTCAAAGGATTAAGTAATAGCGAAGACAGTGGCACCAAGTTATACGGTGTTAGTGGAAAAGTAAATAACCCTGGTTGCTGGGAACTGCCAATGGGCGTAACCATCCGGGAATTGATAGAAGAACATGCCGGCGGAATGAAGAACGGATATCAGTTAAAAGGTGTGTTGCCTGGTGGCGCCTCAACCGATTTCCTGACTGCTGAACACCTCGATATAAAAATGGATTTTGCTTCCGTGCAAAAGGCCGGTAGCCGTTTGGGCACAGGTACTATGGTTGTGATGGATGATGCTACCTGTCCGGTTGGCTTTGTACACAACCTGCAACATTTTTTTGCACAGGAAAGTTGTGGCTGGTGTACGCCCTGCCGGGAGGGATTGCCCTGGGTAGAAAAAATGTTGTTAAGCCTGGAGCAGGGAAGCGGTACCGCCGCTGATATGGAGCTATTGGAAATGCATACGCATATGCTGGGGCCCGGTAATACTTTTTGCGCACTGGCGCCCGGTGCTATGGAGCCCTTGCAAAGCGCATTGAAGTATTTTAAAGATGATTTTGAGAAACATATTTCGTTGCATAAGTGCCCTTATGAATAATGCCGCCCCCGAACCTGTCGCTTTAAAAGAAAAGGTTACTATATATGTCTACAATCGTTATAGATAACAAAAGCTACGAAGTAAAGCAAGGGAAGAACCTGCTGGAGGCCTGTCTGGGACTTGGGATCGATCTGCCCTATTTCTGCTGGCATCCGGCATTGGGTAGTGTGGGCGCCTGCCGGCAATGCGCGGTAAAGGTTTATAAAGATGAGCATGATACCCATGGCAAGCTGATGATGAGTTGCATGGAGAATATAAAAGACGGTTTGCGGGTATCGGTGGCAGATAAAGCCGCCCAGGCATTTCGCAGCCAGGTGATCGAATGGCTCATGACCAACCACCCGCATGATTGCCCTGTTTGTGATGAAGGAGGTAGTTGTCATCTGCAGGATATGACGGTAATGACGGGGCACGATTATCGCCGCTATCATTTTAAAAAACGCACCTATAACAATCAATACCTGGGGCCGTTCATTCATCATGAAATGAACCGATGCATTCAGTGCTATCGTTGTGTACGCTATTATCATGACTATGCCGGTGGCAAGGACCTGAATGTATTTGCGGCACACAATCATGTATATTTTGGCCGTGAGCAGGACGGGGTGTTGCAAAGCCCCTTCAGTGGTAACCTGGCGGAAATTTGTCCAACCGGTGTATTTACCGACAAGACTTTACGCGAACATTATACCCGCAAATGGGACCTCACTACAGCGCCTTCGGTTTGCCAGCATTGTAGTCTGGGTTGTAATACCATCGCGGGCGAACGGTATGGGCAATTGCGTTGCATCACCAATCGCTTTAACAGTCAGGTGAATGGTTATTTCCTGTGCGACCGCGGCCGGTTTGGGTATGAGTTTGTAAATAGTGAGAACCGGATCACACAACCGCTTATCCGTAATCAGGCGGTGGAGGCAGTAGATGAAACTACATTGATGGGTCACATGAGAAAGTTAATGACCGATCATACCCTTATTGGTATTGGGTCACCACGCGCTTCCATTGAAAGCAATGTGGCATTGATGCAACTGGTAGGTAAGGAGAATTTTTACCAGGGTGTCAGTGATAATGTGAGGTTTATTGAAAAGCGGATCGTGGAAGTGCTGCAAACCGGTGTGGTTAAGACTGCTTCGCTGCAGGATATACAACAGGCAGATGCTATCCTGATCCTGGGAGAAGATATCTGGAACACGGCCCCCGTTATGGCCCTGGCTGTACGCCAAAGCGTGCTGAAAACAGCAGCGCATCATGCATTGAAACATAATACGGGTATACCCACCTGGCACGATGCAGCTGTTCAAGAACTGGTACAGGAAGAAAAAGGATTCCTGGCCAATTGTACCATCACGGCTTCGCCAATTGATGAAATAAGCAGCTGTATAGCTCATAATGCACCCGATGATCTTGCCCGGTTGGGATTTGCGGTTGCGCACCAGTTGAATGGCTCACTGCCGCGGGTGCTTGTGGATGAAGATACCCTGGCCGAGGTTATTGATATCGCGGTGTTTTTACAACAGGCAAAACGGCCGGTGATCATCAGCGGTACCAGCTGCTATAACGAGGCGTTGATCCGCGCTGCCTACGATATTGCCGTTGCCTGTAAAACGCCTGACAAGGAAGTACGCCTGGCTTATGTAATGCCGGAGTGCAACAGTATGGGATTGGCCATGATGCAGGCGCCCAGTTTTGAGACTGCCGTTTTACGGGCCACCCGCGAAAAGAATATAACCGCTATTATATTGGAGAATGATCTGTACCGGAACGCGCCCGCCATGGTAGCCGATCTGTTCTTTAATAGTGTGCAGCATTGCATCGTGCTCGATTCATTGAATAACCTTACTACACAACAGGCAGATATCCTGATGCCCGCAGCTACGTTTGCCGAAGGCGATGGTACCCTGGTGAATTATGAAGGCAGGGCACAACGGTTCTTTCGGGTGTTTATGCCCGGACAGGCCACCATACAGGAAAGCTGGAAGTGGTTGTTGAAATTGCAGGCACTCCGCACCGGGGTATTAAATGAAGGGGAGCTTCATCCCGAGGATGTATTAAAGCAGGCTGAACAGTTGTTGCCGCAGTTTGCCGGTATTTCCGCATCGGCACCTCATCATGATTTTCGGATAAACGGACAGGCGCTGCCACGTGAACCACACCGTTACAGCGGTCGTACAGCTATGTTGTCGAACCTGGCAGTGAGTGAACCTAAACCTAAACAGGATAATGATTCCCCATTCACTTTTACTATGGAAGGGTATTCCGGTATGCCACCATCACCCCTGATCCCATTCTTCTGGTCGCCGGGTTGGAATTCCATACAGGCAGTGAATAAATACCAACAGGAACCTGGTGGTTCTTTAAAAAATGAACAGGCGGGTATTCATTTATTTAAATATAACCCGCATGCTGTACCGGTTTATTTTAAGGATATACCGGAAGCTTTTATGATACGCAACGATCGGTGGTTGTTATTTCCGCAATACCATGTGTTGGGATCAGAAGAATTAAGTGCGTATTCAAAGGGCGTTCGGGAGTTGAGCCCTGAGACCTATGTAGCAATGTCTGCAAGTGATATGGCCCGGCATGGTTTGACCAATGAGCATGTAGTAACAATAAAAGTATTTGAGCAGAACTGGGATTTACCGGTTAAGGCAGATAGCTCCCTTCCCAATGGATTGGTGCTCATCCCGGCCGGATTACATGGAATGGCTGTACCGAACTGGAATGCCTATGTTATTATTATGAAGGGGAATAGGTAATAGCCGGTTATTTAGTTATTAGGTTCTTAAGTTAGTAAGTTATTAAGTTCGTAAGTTATCGCGAGTCTTAACCCAATAACCCAATAACCTAGGAACTCTGAATTAGTTATTGTTATAATTAACTTTTTATTCATGAGTACAACACAGCAAATATGGATAGTAATAGGTGTATTGTTCGTGTTGCTGAATATTGCAGCCGGATTGATCTGGGTGGAACGCCGCCTGTTGGCCTTATGGCAGGACCGGCTGGGACCGAACCGTGCAGGACCACTGGGTATATTGATTGTGCTGGCAGATACGCTTAAGTTATTTTTCAAGGAGGACTGGATACCGCCGTTTGCCGATAAATGGATCTTTATAACTGCCCCGGCGATTGTGGTAGGCAGTGTGCTGTTGAGTTTTGTGATCATACCTTTTGCGCCTGGTATTGTAGTGGCCGATCTCAATATAGGCATCATCTTCTTTTTGGCCATGTCATCCTTAGGGGTGTACAGTATTGTGTTGGGTGGCTGGGCTTCCAATAATAAATATGCGTTGCTGGGCGCTTTGCGCGGTGCCTCTCAAATGATAGCCTATGAAGTGTTTATGGGCTTGTCATTAATGGGTGTGGTTATGCTGACCGGTTCTTTTAACCTGGGTGATATTGTAATGGCGCAAAAGCACCTGTGGTTTGTAGTAACACAACCAGTTGGTTTTATCATCTTTTTAATTGCCGGAGTGGCAGAAACGCATCGCCTGCCATTTGATATTCCTGAAGCGGAAAGTGAACTGATCGCCGGTTACCACGCAGAATACTCCGGTATGAAGTTCGGGATGTTCTTTATTGGAGAGTACCTGGGCATTACTCTTATCTCGGCCATGATCGTTACGCTTTTCTTTGGCGGCTGGCTGGGACCCGCTTTCCTGCCACCATTGTTGTGGTTTGTGATCAAGCTATTTTTCTTTATTGGGTTGTTCATTTTGTTACGGGCTTCCTTGCCCCGGCCGAGGTACGATCAGTTGGTGTCCTATGGCTGGAAGATCCTATTGCCATTGGTACTGGCCAATGTGCTGATAACCGGAGCGATCGCGTTGTGGCTGAGAGGGTGAGTGGTGAATGGTGAGTAGTGAGTGGGTGTCTGTAGTTTGAGATTGCTGAGCATATTCGGCAGGCTGAAGAGGTGAGTGGTGAGTGAGTTTGAGGTTGCTGAGCATAGTCGGCGGACTGAGGGAATGAGTAGTGAATGATGAGCAGTGAGTGGGCTGCGAAATGTCGGGTGTCTGAAAAATCGGAAACCTACTCACAACTGACAACTCACAAATAAATTAGCGAATCTAAAAAATCAGGAAACATGCTTAGTCATTTAAGAACAATGTGGTTGGTATTCATCCACCTGTTCCGTAAAAAGGAAACGATCGAATATCCCGAAGAGAAAGTGGCCCTGCATCCACGTTACCGGGGTCGTATTGTATTGACCAAAGACCCTGATGGCGGCGAACGGTGCGTGGGTTGCTATCTATGTGCAGTGGCTTGTCCGGTCGATTGCATAGCCTTACAGGCTACCGAGGATGAGAATGGTCGTCGCTATCCAGATTTTTTCCGGATCAATTTCTCTCGTTGTATTTTTTGCGGCTTTTGTGAAGATGCATGTCCAACCTATGCCATCCAATTGATCCCTGATTTTGAAATGGGGGAATACAACCGGCAGAACCTGGTGTTTGAAAAGGAAGACCTGTTGATCAACAGCCAGGGGAAATACCCGGGTTATAATTTTTATCAGGTGGCTGGTTTGGAAGCCGGTGTAAAGAAAAAAGGCGAAGGGGTGAATGAAGAAACGCCAGTAGATGTGCATAGCTTATTACCGTGAATGGTCAATGGTGAGTGGTGAGTGGACTCGCAATTATTTGTGACGGCTGTACATTCGCGAAGTAACAAATTTTTATGAATGCTGAGTAGTCGCGAGCTTACTCACAACTGACAACTCACAACTGACTGGAATCGCTTGTCAACACTATCAACACTATCAACTTGTCAACTCTATTCTACATATCATCAATAATAGCAGTGGTCTCAACCATAATGGTTATCACAAGGTTTCACCCGGTGCACGCATTGCTGTACCTCGCTGTTTCATTTTTCTCCTCATCCATGGTGTTTTTGTCGCTGGGTGCCCCATTTGTTGCTGCGTTGGAAATAATTGTCTATGCCGGGGCCATTATAGTGCTGTTTATTTTTGTAGTGATGATGTTGAACCTGGGCCGCGAAACTGCTCAGCAGGAAAAAGAGTGGTTAAAACCCAAAGTATGGGTTATACCCGCAGCGCTTGTACTGCTGTTGCTGATAGAAATGATCATCTTGCTTTTTTCTGAAGATAAACAGGTGATGCAGATTGCCGTAGTAGAGCCACGTAAACTGGCGCTTTCCTTATACGGTGAATATATCATTGCTGTAGAACTTACCGGTTTTCTGCTGATGGCTGGCATTGTAGGTGCAGCGCATATTGGTAAACATAAAAAGACCGAACTGCACCGCTTTCTGCAAAATGGCCATACAGACAAAGAAAAAACAACCTATACCCGAAAGACCGAAACCGTTACAACTGAACAAACCGCAATACATGAATAGCGCACAAATGGTACTGATGGTGGCCGCCGTATTGTTTGCCCTGGGGTTGGTAGGTGTGCTCACCCGCAAGAACGTGATCTTTATGTTGATCTCGGTTGAGATCATGCTGAATGCAGCCGGTATGGCCTTTGTGGCCGCGGGGGCAAAATGGCAACAACCCGATGGACAAATAATGTTCCTGTTCATTCTGGCAATGGCCGCGGCTGAGGTGTCGGTAGGACTGGCGCTTGTGCTGCAGATCTATCACCAGCATAAGACGATGGACGTGGATAGGTTAAGGGAGCTTAGGGATTGATATAACTGCAAGTCTATAGTTGGTTGAAACCATTTGTCGCCACAAATGCATTCGACCTGTCAGGTCTGCATTTCATCCTGACCGGCGGATTAATGAAGCAGACCTTACAGGTCTTCCAATAACAAAGAACTCAGAATTCAGAACAAAGATCCAGGCATATGAACCAGTTACTCGCTTACATACCGGCTTTTCCATTATTAGGATTCATATTGCTATCCTTGTTTGGGAGGAAGCTTACAAATCCTGTTATCGCCATAATAGGTGCCGGCACGGTATGCTTAGCGGCGATCACTACCATTGTGCTGGGTGTTTCATTTCTGCAAACTCCACCACAGGGAGGCGCCTGGCAGCAATTATTGTGGTCGTGGTTCAGGGTAGGGACGTTATCGGTTGATCTCAGTTTACGGATAGATGCTTTAACGCTCATCTTTATATTTATTATCACTTTTGTAGGGGCGCTTATTCATATTTATTCTACTTTCTTTATGCGGCATGATGCCGATTATGCCCGCTTTTTTGCCAGTATGAATCTGTTTGTATGTTCTATGTTGTTACTGGTAATGGCCGATAATCTGGTGTTGCTGTACCTGGGTTGGGAAGGCGTTGGATTGTGCAGCTACCTGCTCATTGGGTTCTGGTACGATGTGCCTTCTAATTGCCGGGCGGCGAACAAGGCTTTTTTGATCACGCGTATTGGTGATACCGCGTTGTTGATTGGTTTGTTCCTCTTGTTCAAAGAACTGGGTTCACTGAATATGGGTACTATACTGCAACAGGCGCCCAAACATTTTGTAAGCGGAGGCGCCAGTATTACCCTCATTACCATTTTACTAATGGTAGGTGGTATGGGTAAATCGGCACAGTTGCCGTTACAAACCTGGTTGCCCGACGCCATGGCTGGTCCATCGCCAGTAAGTGCGCTAATACATGCCGCTACTATGGTTACAGCCGGCGTTTATTTAATTGCCCGCATGAATGGATTGTTTCAGTTGTCGCCAGTAACTATGGCCATTGTAGCCATCGTTGGTGCCATCACCCTGTTTGTTGCCGGTTGCAGCGCACTGGCGCAAACCGATATAAAAAGAATTTTAGCTTACTCCACCATCAGTCAGATAGGATATATGTTCCTGGCGCTGGGGGTAGGTGCCTGGAGCGCAGCCATCTTCCATTTCTTCACCCATGCTTTTTTTAAAGCCCTGTTATTCCTGGCAGCAGGAGTGATCATTGAAGCCCTGCACCATGAACACAATATTTTTATGATGGGCGGATTGCGTAAAAGAATGCCTGAGGTATTTCTTACTTTTTTAGCCGGCGCTGCTGCTTTGAGCGCACTGCCACTGGTGAGCGCCGGTTTTTATAGCAAGGATGCCATTCTATGGTACAGTTGGAGCGCTGCCGGTGGTAACCCGGTCCTTTGGTTAATGGCATTGGCCGGAGCGTTTATCACCGCCTTGTACAGCACCCGGTTGATGCTGGTGGTGTTCTGGGGCGACATGAGATCTCCTGTTCATGAGCAACCTGACAAGGGGATGATCATTCCATTGATCGTGCTGGCTTTCTTTTCCGTAACAGCCGGTTTTATTGAGTGGCCGCACAATCTGTTTCACCTCACCCTTTTTTCTGATCAGGTACAACAAGTGCTGCCTCAGACAGTGATGAAAGAGAATGAGCCATCCGAATGGTTGTTCCAGGGCATAGCCGCTTTGGTTACCCTGTCGGGCGTATATCTGGGTTATGTGTTGTATTATGGGAAGTCAGGCGTTCGTTGGCAGCAATCGCCCGGTTTGTCGGCCACCCGCGATTTCCTGTTCAGCGGCTGGAAGTTTGATCAGTTGTACAATTATGTATTTGTAAAACCATATTTGTTTTTAACCCGTATCAATAAAGGTGATGTTATTGATAAACTATACAACGCCATTGCCCAGGGTAGCATGCGACTGAACAGCTGGTTCTCGGTTTCGCAAAATGGCTCCCTGCGGATGTATATCGTTGGTGTGCTGGCTGGTATCCTGTTTATTATCACGCTTCAATTGTTGTTATGATACTGGTTTGGATGATAAGTATATTGCTTATTGGCGGTGTTGCCTGCTGGCTGGTGGCGCAACGCAATCAACTGGCCTGTAAGTGGACGGCCCTGGTGGCTGTGATCGCGGCTTTTCTGCTGCCCATTATTTGGTATATCCAACATACACCGGCTGTTGGCGCTGGTAATAACTGGTTGATCGATTACCAGGTAAAGTGGATCCCAGCTTATGGCATCGGCTTTCATCTGGCCATGGATGGACTGGGTTTTATTATGATCCTGCTTACCTCCTTGCTGGGGGTGTTGGCAGTGCTCTGTTCCTGGAATGAGATCAGGGAGAAAACCGGTTTTTTCTTTTTCAACTTATTATGGACACTGGCCGGTATTGGTGGCGTTTTTGTCGCCATGGACCTCTTCCTTTTTTATTTCTTCTGGGAAGTAATGCTGGTACCCATGTATTTCCTGATTGCCATTTGGGGCGACTTCAATCGCCGGTATGCGGCATATAAGTTTTTCATTTTTACCCAAACGGGCGGATTGCTGATGCTGCTGTCGATCCTTGCCCTGTATTTTATCCACGGCCAGCAGCACAGCGGTAATTATACTTTTGATTATTTCGCTTTATTAAATACAACGCTGGGCAATGGTGCTACTGCGCGTTGGATCATGTTGGGCTTTTTGATCGCTTTTGTGATCAAGCTGCCGATGGTGCCTTTGCACAGCTGGTTGCCCGATGCGCATAGTGAAGCGCCTACTGCCGGTAGTTTGATCCTGGCTGGTTTGTTATTAAAGACTGGTGCATATGGGATCATCCGCTTTGTTTTGCCCTTATTCCCCGATGCATCGGCCAGTATAGCCTGGTGGGCAATGCTGTTGGGCGTGGTTGGCATTGTATATGGCGCGTTGCTGGCCTACGCGCAAACCGATCTGAAACGGCTTATTGCTTATACATCAGTCAGTCATATGGGGTTTGTGTTGTTGGGTGTTTTTGCTTTCCGGCAAATGGCGCTTCAGGGTGTGGTGATGCAATTGCTTACACATGGGGTCAGTACAGGCGCGCTGTTTGTGTTGGCTGGCATGTTAAAAGAACGATTGCATACCAGGGACATCAATCAAATGGGCGGTTTGTGGACGGCCATGCCACGAATGGGAGCATTGGCAATGGTATTTGTAATGGCTTCGCTGGGTTTGCCGATGCTTGGAAATTTTGTTGCCGAGTTCCTGATCTTGTTGGGGGCATTTGAGGTAAGTCCGGTATTAGCAGTTATTGCCAGCGCCGGATTGGTGCTCTCAGCCCTGTATTCGCTGCGCATTATGCAGAAAGTATTTTATGGACAAATACAAACTATAACCGCACCCCCAGCTGATGTTAGCCCCCGCGAATGGATCATTATGGCCAGCCTTACCATTGCTATAGTGTTTTTGGGCTTATACCCGCAGCCAGTATTTGATATAGTGAGCGGGGTAGTACAACAGGTTGCTCGTTTATAGTTGAAGTTGAAAGTTCACAGTTGAAAGTTCACGGTTGAAAGTTCACGGTTGAAAGTTCACAGTTGAAAGTTCTGAGTTTTGAATTTCGCGCGAAGCGCTATTGCCGACTGCCGACTGCCGACTGCCGACTGCCGACTGCCGACTGCCGACTGCCGACTGCCGACTGCCGACTGCCGACTGCCGACTGCCGACTGCCGACTGCCGACTGCCGACTGCCGACTGCCGATTGCCGGACCTGAGCGTAGCGAAGGACCGGGTTTGCCGTTTGCCGTTTCACGTTTCACGACAGGCACAGCATATTCATAATAAATAACACTATGACACACCTACAATTTCTCGCTTTATCACCTTTCATTATCCTCGCCGCGGCAGCGATAGTAGTGATACTACTGATTGCATTCAGGCAAAGTCATACCGTGATACAAGTAACGGGATTTGTGATGATGTGTGCAGTGGTGTTTGCCATGTGGTATGTGCGCGATACCTTGCCGCGTCAGGTGCCGCCATTACTGGTGGTAGATGGGTTTGCCGCCTTGTTTACGGGTCTTATAATATTTTCAGTATTGGTAGTAGGACTGCTGTCATACATTTATTTTGAAGAACGCGAAGAGAACCCCAAAGAATATTACATCCTGCTGTTTCTGGCCACCCTGGGTTCAGCAGTGCTGACCATCAGCCGGCATTTTGTTTCATTTTTTATTGGGTTGGAATTGTTGAGTGTAAGTCTGTATGCATTGATCGCTTATCTGCGTAACCGCAATAATGCGGTGGAAGCGGGTATGAAATATTTGGTGCTGGCGGCCTTGTCATCGGCCTTCCTGTTGTTTGGGATGGCTTTGATCTATATGGAAACGGGCAGCATGGAATTTTCTGCCATTGCCCGGGTTGTTGATACTAAGGGAATGTCGATCTTGTTTTTTATGGGTATTGGGTTGATCCTGGTGGCTATCGGGTTTAAGCTGGCTTTGGTGCCATTTCATTTGTGGGCAGCTGATGTATACCAGGGTGCCCCGGCCCCCGTTACCGCATTTATTGCCACGGTATCGAAGATAGGCGTTTTTGCCGTTTTGGTGCGTTTTGCAGATGCCATCCATTTACAACAAAATACACTGGCCGTAACTATCATTACTGTAATGGCCATTGCCTGTATGATTGTTGGGAATATACTGGCGTTAATGCAACAGCATGTAAAACGCCTGCTGGCTTATTCATCCATTGCGCATTTTGGCTACCTGCTGGTGGCGTTTTTGTCGGGCAATACCGGCGTGGGCGCCGCTGTATTCTATTTGCTGGCATACTCCATTACCTTGTTATCGGCATTTGGTATCATTACTTTATTATCCACCACCCGTCGGGATGCCGATGATCTGAGCGGTTATCGCGGATTGTTCTGGCGCAGCCCATTGATGGCGGCGATCTTTACGGTAGCCTTGTTGTCATTGGCAGGCATTCCGTTAACGGCTGGTTTTCCTGCTAAATTTTTTATACTCACAACCGGCGTGCAACAACACAATTGGTTATTGGCCATTGTGCTGGTGTTGACCAGTGTAGTTGGGTTGTTTTATTACCTGCGTATCATCAGTACACTGTTTGCATCACCACCATTAACACCGGTAAAAGAAAGGACATTACATCCTTTCTTTTATGCAGCCACCTATGCCTCGCTGGTAGTGTTAATGTGTTTATTAGGCTGGCTGGGTGTGTACCCGGGGTTTATAGTAGAGAATGTTAGAACTTTCCTTAGCTTCTAAGTAACTGGTCCTACCTGACTAATGTAAATGCCCCTTTCTTCGTAACTGTTTTGCCCTGGTAGTCAGTCCCCGAAACCATATAAACATAGGTGCCAGGGTCCTGCTTCTGGCCATGAATGGTGCCATCCCATCCTTTGCCATGTTGCGAAGTGGTGTATACCAGTTGTCCCCAACGATTGTAAATGCTGAATATGGTCAGTTTTGAAATACCTACCAATACTGGTTTAAACACCTCATTTTTTCCGTCACCGTTTGGCGAGAATGCATTCGGCATGAATATATCTGCATTGGTTTTAAATACTTTTACCGTGAACGCATCGGTGCCATAACAACCGTCTTTAGTAGATGCCGTTATTACATATGTAATGGAATCTACGCTCGATGGAAACGTGGCTATGGGATTGAATATGGTTGGATCGTTCAGCCAGGAGCCCGGGTCCCATTGGTAATTAAATGTAATGCCGGTGTTGGCATGGGCATTCAGTTGTAATGGCTGTCCGGATACAACGGCCGTATCGTTGCCGGCATATACAACGATCTTGGGAGTTACAAATACAAATACGGTGTCTGAAACCGGTTTGGGACAACCCAGGGTATCAGTCACCGTAATGATATAGGGCGTACTGGCGTGGGGGTGTGCAATGGGCGACAGGGTGCCTGAATTAGTAAGCGTACTAATTGGCGACCAGTGGAAATAAGCCGCCATCATGGTGGCATTGAGTTGAGCGGTATTGTCGTAGCAAATGGTTGTATCTGCTCCGGCATATGCCTGCGGATACGGTACCACTTTCACATGCATGGAAGATTGGTCCTGACATTTACCCAGGTTAGCCAATACATGGTAAGTGATATCATTGTCGGCATACGCCCTCGGGTATTTGGTAGTGGTACTGCTGAGCCCGGTTGCTGGCGACCAGGAATAACCCAATGCATAACTTACGGGGTTTAATGTAAAGCTATCGGTTTTACAAACGGTTGTATCGGCCGGCAGTTGTACGGTAATAAAATCGAGCGTGTTAACGGTTATGGAACCGGTAGTGACGCAGGTATTTTGTGTTACCGTAACTGTATAAACGGTCGTGTCTTTGGGCCACACCAGCGGATTGGCGGTATTGGCGTAGAGCATTTTGTCACTGGGCGACCAGCTATAAGTGATGCCGGTACCGGTAGCATTGGCAATCAGCGGCAAGGTATCGATGGTACAGATCAAGGTATCGGTAAATGGCAATGTTAAATTGGGTTTGTCATTGGCTGTGACTGTTTTATTGATAGAACCACTACAGCCAACGCTGCTTCCTACAGTAAGCGAAACGGTATAATTACCCGAGCTGGCAAAGGTATGTGTGGGGCTATTGATAGTAGAAGTATTGGTAGCGGAAGTAGGTTCGCCAAAATTCCAGATCCAGCTATTTACCGTTCCATACTGGGCAACAGTGGCATCGGTAAATTGAAACGGCGTCTGGTAACAACTGCCAGTAGAATTAAAGCCAGGGGTGAAACCCGGATAAACTTTCACCGTGGCTGTGGCCGAATCGGTACATCCCAACGAATTGCTTACTTTCAGTTTGGTTGTATAGGTACCCGCCGTTGGATAAGTATAGGTAGGCGTAGCGGCTGTGCTTACATCCGTAGTAATACCTGGAACACCAAAGTCCCAGGTATAAGAAGTGATATTGGAGGCGATAGATTCGTTCTGAAAATTAAAAGTGTAGTTGTCGCAGTTGGTGTAATTGGATTTCAGACTGGCAGCCGACAACGTACAGTTGTAAACGTAGATCTGCAATTCTTTTTTTATAGAATCGATCAGGATGCCATTGCGCCACTCTTTCACATACACGGCCACTACATATTCCCCTGTAGTGCCAGGAGCCGTTCCGGATAATAACCCGGTAATGGGATCGATGGTGACTGAACTGCCCAATGGTGAAATGCCACTATAGCCGGCAGTGTAGGTAAGCAAAGGGTAGGGCGGACTGCCCGGTACAGAGGAGGATGTTTGTCCGCTTGGATTGCTCACATTTAATCCTGACCCAAAAGAATAGGAGAGGGAATCGCCATCAACATCTGTGGCCTTGAATGGATAACTAAAATTGCCATTGTAACAAACGATGGCGGTATCTAGAAAAAGAAAATTCGGGCTATTATTCTTATGATAATCTACACTGTTGATAGTGCCAGGTATCATAGCGGTGATGGTAATGCCGGAATTGCCGGAGCCGCTAATGTTTATAATGCCACTTACCCGCAAGGCATCCTGCACCGCCAGAATATAACCGGCAGAAATGTCTGCCAGATCAAGCGTGTATACAAAGGTGCGGATCTCGTAACAGATACTGGGCGGGTTACTCATACATGGGCTGTAACTGGTTTTCGAAACGGTTTTAACACTGGAGTAGCTGATTGATTTGCTTGCAGCCAATGCGTTGGTGCCTGCGTTGTATATCCCCAGGTATACAGATTCTTTCGGACCATTGGTGGAACAGCTGAAGAAAACGGTTACAGTGATGGTATAATTAGAAGTCCCGGCGGAGGCGCCAACGCCATTGTACTTATATTCAATATACCCGCCTTTTACGTGGTTGGCTTCAGCTGGTTGAGTAAGTAATAACAGGCACATCATAAAATACAGGATCAGTAAGGGTTTTCTTAGGGTTTGTACTGATATATTATTCATAAAAGATTTGTTCATTCACTATTTGGTATAATTTAGTGTTGTAATTATTTTAAATGAATTCCATCACTAAACAGTTATTCCGATTCCCGTTGTTGATATGGCTGGCATTGTTGCCTTTGATCAGTTTTGAAACACATTCATCGCGTCCTGTTACTATTATATTCAAACATAAAATGGGTGACCGCGAGTTGCAGCTGTTTAATGAAACGTATACTAACCCATTTGGAGAGCCGATAATCATCACCCGCTTCAAGTATTATATTTCACATCTTAGCATCGCGGGAAGTGATCAAAAAGAAACAGCCCTTTCTGATAAGACCTTTCTGATAGATGAATCGGACCCACATTCAAAAACATTAGTATTTACAACCCCTGTAACTGCTCCGCAATCGCTTTCCTTTGTGATCGGGGTCGACAGTGTCCTGAACATCAGCGGGGTGCAAACTGGTTCGCTTGATCCGCTCAATGGAATGTTCTGGACCTGGAACAGCGGTTACATCTTTGCCAGACTGGAAGGTAAAAGCGACTCATCGCACGCCCCTGCACACCTGGTAAACTGGGATGCAGGCGGATTCAGGCCGCCTTACAATGCCAGTAGAAAAATTAAATTGGATCTACTCAATACCACCAGTCCGGTTATTACCATTGAAGCCGATCTGGTGAAATGGTTCAATGCAACGCATGCCATTCACATTGCACAATCACCCCTTTGTCATCAACCCGGTCGGTTGGCCATGCAACTGGCCGACAATTATTCAACAATGTTTTCCGTAGCGCCATGAAAGCGATCATCACCATATCAGGATTACTGTTCGCGCTATTCCTCGGAATTGCCTGGATAGAAGGCGGTAAAACACCCACACCATTATCTTTCGTTGTGCCCCGAAACTGGCCCAAACCGAAATATGATCTCACCAGCAATCCGCTTACCCGTGAAGGTTTTCTTCTGGGAAGAAAATTGTTTTTTGATCCACGGTTAAGTATTGATTCAACCATTTCCTGTGGAAGTTGTCACCAGCAGTTTGCCGCTTTTTCAACCTTTGAGCACAACCTCAGTCATGGCGTAAACAGTTCCCTCACCACCCGCAACGCACCGGCTTTACAGAACCTGGCCTGGCAAAGCGATTTTATGTGGGATGGCGGCATTGCGCACCTCGATCTGCAACCATTGATGCCGTTTACAGCTCCCAATGAAATGGGCGAAACAGTGGCCGGTGTTATTCATAAGTTGCAACAGGATGCTGATTATCCCAAAATGTTCAGGGCTGCATTTGGAAGCCCGCTCATCAATACCCAACGCCTTACAAAAGCCTTGAGTCAATACATGCTAATGCTGGTTAGCAGCAACAGCAAATACGACCAGGTAATGCGTGGGGAAGCCACGTTCCAATTGGCAGAACAGCTGGGGTACGACATCTTTAAACAGAAATGCAGTTCCTGTCATAAAGAGCCGTTTTTTACGGATTTGTCGTACCGTAATACCGGCTTACCTGTTGATGAGACCCTGAATGATTATGGACGAATGACAATTACCGGCAACCCGAAAGATTCATTGAAGTTCAAAGTGCCCTCATTGCGCAATGTTATGCTGACCTTTCCCTATGGGCATGATGGCCGTTTTTTCTCCCTGCTTAATGTATTTGACCATTACCGGCGGGATATGGCGGTTGCCTCAACGACCGATTCTTTGTTGCAGCACAAATTGCCGCTCTCGAATTACGAGATCGGGCAATTGACCGCTTTTCTGCAAACGTTGACCGATTCCAGTTTTTTAAAGAACTCAATGCTGGCGCCGGACGACAATGTGCCATTGCCGCCATCTATGCACCTGCATGGAACATGATACGTTGAATTTTCAGGATGTGTTTGGTACAAGGTCCCTAGAATAGGAGTGTGTCGACAAACCGGTGAGATGTATCGGTGAAATGGGGAGATGGAAAATAAAAAACCGCCTTTTGGGCGGTTTGAAATATTTATAACAATCTAAAATGAATTACTTGGGTAAAGGTGTTTTGAGTTTTCTAAGCAATTCATTAGCCTCAGCAAGCTTTTTCGGAGCAAGCACTTTGCCCTTTAATTTGTTGAGGTTTTCATCAATAGTATAAGTAAATACTTGATTAAATAAGTCGCTTTTTTTCTGAAAAGACTTTTTCATGGGCAATAAAGTTACAAAATTTTCCTTTTAATTAAAAATGCATTGATTTCCAGGTTTTTAGCAAAGGGTAATATTTGGTCTTCCACGTAAACATAGATCTCAAATTTTGCAGAAAGTTCATCTTGATTTATACCGACCGCCATTCGATATAACCTGGTCCTTTCACGTGTACTTCCTCTAAAAATTACCCACCGATCAGGGTACTTCTCAGTAAAGTCGTCAACTGCTTTAGCAACAGTAGCTAATATTTTATTTCTATCGCCGTTATCGCTTATGAATACTATAGTTATCAGTTATGGCAAGGTCAGTGTAAGCTTCATATTTCATCTACTCCGTCTTTTAGCTATATAACTAGTCAATATTCTTTTCCGGTAGAATGCTAAAGTCAGTCACTCACCTTCGAGCAACTAGCTACCTTTGCTGTTAAAATTATAAAATTGTACATAAACAGTTTACAAAGTTTATCAAATGCTTGTATTTTTTGATAGAGGTCAAGTTTGTATAGAATAGCAAATGTGATACGACGTTAGTAATAAAATAATCGTTGAAGTCTTTAATGTCTTTAGTGATCTGCTTTGCAGTTGGCGATATTATAAAATAAAAAGCTGCCCCACACAAAGTGAAGCAGCCAAATAGCTTTCAACTTTCAACCTGGAACTACAAATTAATTCCACCTGCCACTTCAATCCGCTGACCATTTATCCATGCAGCATCGTTGGTGCATAAGAATGCTACTACCGGACCGATGTCTTCAGCTTCCCCCACACGATTTAATGGTGACAATGAGCTGAGGAATTCCTGCATTTTGGGATTGTTACGAATGGTAGCATTGTTAAAATCGGTAATGATGGGGCCTGGCGCTACAATATTGGCTGTAATTCCTTTAGTACCTAACTCTTTGGCCATGTATTTGGTCAGTACTTCCATGGCGCCTTTCATGGATGCATAGACTGAATAGCCAGGATGAGCAAAGCGGGTAGTGCCGGTTGAGATGTTTATAATACGGCCGCCTTTGTTGATGTAAGGCACGAACTGTTGCGTTAAAAAGTAAACACCTTTAAAGTGTACATTTAAAAATTCATCAAAAAACTCTTCCGTTACATTTTCAAAAGGTACACCACCGCCAATACCGGCATTATTGATTAGAAAATCGAAAGCGTTGGTATTCCATTTGGATTGCAATGTAGTTGCTACCTGTTGTACAAACGCTTTGTACGATCTTAGATCGGCCATATTGAGTTGCAAAGCGGCTGCCTGCCGGCCCAATGCCTCAATGGATCTTACCACTTCGGTTGCAGCGGCTTCATTGCTATTGTAAGTTAAAAGAACATCGATCCCTTTTTTTGCCAGGTTGATTGCCATATCTTTTCCCAGGCCACGGCTACCGCCGGTTACCAATGCGATTTTTGTTGTTGACATATTGTGTTTTTATTTATTACACAAAATTGGCAACAAATGATGTGGTTAGTGTGGTGACTGGTTTAGGAAAAATGGTGACTGCTTCAGTAAAAATGGTGACTGTTTAAGATTGAAAGGCAAAAAGCACCGTCGCGGCAACAAAATACACCGCTACGCGGCGAACTAAGAAATCAGAACCTGGAACTCAGAACTAAATAACTACAAACTATCCCGGTATTTTTTAGGGGTCATACCGGTGTATTTTTTGAAGAACTTTACAAAATTGGAAGGATCATACGTGAGCTGACGGGCTATTTCGCCGATAGAAAGGGGCGTGGTGGCAATCATTTCCTTTGACAGCATAACGAGGCGGTCTTCAAAAAGATCGCAGGCGCTTTTACCGGTAACTTCCTTGATGGTATTGGTTAAATGAACGGGGTGTATATGTAACAGCTCGGCAAAGTCCCTGATCTCGAACATTACTTCTACCTCACCGGCTTTTAATTCAAGCATATGTTTGTCCAGCGCGGCAGTATATTGCTTCACTATTTCTTTCTGACGAAATGATATGCCAGGAGTAGTAATGATTTCCATGATAAGTTATTTTTTAAAAGTCACATAAACCGTATCGCCTTTATCTGCTGAATTAACGTCTGTTCGTACGGTGACCAGGCTATTGGACAAGGCAATTTCAATTTCATAACTGTTGCCCAGGAAGGATACCTCCGTCACTTTTCCGGGAATGGCCGTCCTGCCTTTTTTAGGGGCCAGGGTAAAAGCTTCTGGTCTGATGTACAATTGCTTTCTATTACCGTATCCTTTAGGGACATCGCCAAATGCGGCAGCTTCGGCTTTGGTAAAGGAATTGAATTTGCCGAATAATCCGGCTGCATATTCATTAACAGGCTGGCGGTATATTTTTTCCGGGGTATCCTGTTGAATGATCTGACCGCTTTTCATGACAATGATCTCATCGGCCCAGCTTAAAGCGTCAACCGGATCGTGCGATACCATCAGACAGGTGATGCCCAGTTTTTCGCCCATGGCGCGAATAACACCCCGCAGGGTATTGCGATGCAGGTTATCGAGGTTGGAGAACGGTTCATCCAGTAAGAATAGTTTTGGAGCGCCGATCAGTAGCCGGGCCATGGCAATCCGTTGCTTTTCGCCACCGGATACCTGGTCGGTCTTCCGTTTTAATAAATGGCGGATATGGCATACTTCAAACAGCGTTTCTGCTTCCTGTTCTGGCAGTTTATTGGCGTATTCCAGTATTTCTTCTACCCGGTAATTGTTGCGCAGTTCAAAATGTTGCGACAAATACGCCATTTTGGGATGACCGGGGATCAATCTTTCATTCGGCCCTTCCACGTGTTTGTTCTCAAACAACACCTTTCCGGTATCGGGCTGAACCAGTCCGCCGATGATCTTTAGCAGGGTGCTTTTTCCTGATCCGGATTCCCCCACGATCGCCAGTTTTTGAAATTTCTTCTGTTGGAACGTGATATCCTGTAAAACTACGGTAGTACCCAATTGTTTGTTGATCCCGGAAACCTTTAATAATGCCATATTGCCCTGTTGTTTAATAATTCAGCGGGTGGAACCATGAATTATTGAAAATTCTATTCTTTAAGGGCTCAAAAGTAGTTCAAAAAGGCGCTATTTGGAAGGGAATGCTTCGGTAGAAATGCCCATCCGGTGTTTCAATGCTGAAAACCTGGGATCTGCCTTTACGACCCTGTAAGGCGGGTATTCAATAAAATAGGCCACGGGGCCCAGTCTTTTGTCTATACACAGGTTCAGGTAATAAAAAGTTTTATCCAGGTTGCCCAGGGCCAGATATATTGAGGCAAAATCACCGTCTATTACGGAATCGGGCTCATCCAGCTCACGTTGTTCCAGTTTATGAATGCATTCCATGGCTTTATCAATCTTGCCTAAGCGGGCATAGGCGTGGCCTAGCCCCATCATGCCTTTCAACGGATGATTGGTAAGCCGGTGAAACTCTTTAAAGTATTCGAGAGCGGTTTGCCAGTCGCCCTTCAGGCCAATACACCAGGCTTTTAATTCAATGGCGCTCCGCATTTCGGGGTTCATCTCCAGTAGTTTTTCTGCCTGGCCAATGCCATCATCAAACCGTTCTGCAAAAATATACGTCATGCCCAGGGAGCGAATGATAATGGGTGACAGGGGGTCGATCTGTTCCGCTTCTTCCAGCACTTTAACGGCCTGGGCTTTTTGCCCTTTGGTGATATAATAAAATCCCAGCAGGTCATAAGCCACTACAGCCCCGGGATTGAGTTCAATGGCTTTTTGTAAGGAATCATAGGCAGCCTGCCATTTCCAATCATAATACAAATAAGTCATGGCTTTGGCGACATGTCCTTCTGCAATGGTGTCATCCAGCTCCAGGGCTTTGTCGGCATACTGATGGCCAATTTCAAATGCCGTATGCGGGATCATTTGTCCCTGGGTGCCCAGTTGGCAGTAACATTGCGCCACCATAGCATGGGCTTCCGCATAACCAGGTTCTAAGGCAATGGCCTGTTTAAAACATTCAATGGCCTTGCGGGTATCGCCGGGCGTTAATTTATTTTTGAAATGCAGTCCTTTTAAATAGTGCGTATAGGCAGTAATGTTCTTAATGCTCGATTTAATGGCCGGCACTGTTTTTTGCGAAAAGGAGAGATTCTCTTTTAGCTTATTGGTGATGATGGCGCTGATCTCGTCCTGTACTTCAAAGATATCATCGAGTTTGCGGTCGTAGGTCTCACTCCAGATGTGAAAGCCATCGGCGGCATTGATCAACTGGGCGGTTATACGCACGCGGTTGCCGGCCTTGCGTACACTTCCTTCCAGCACTTTGTCAACGTTCAGTTGAATGGCAATATCGCGGATGTCGTCATTTTTTCCTTTAAATGCAAAGGCGGAGGTGCGGGAGGTTACCTGCAGCCCGTCTACCCGGGTAAGGGCATTCAACAGTTCTTCGGTAATGCCGTCACTGAAATATTCATTTTCGGGATCGGCGCTCATGTTTACAAAGGGCAGCACCGCCAGGCGATTGATGGGCGCTGCTGTTTTTCCCCGCACTTCATTACGACCGGGCACCACGATGCCATTGTTGGCTATGGCAAAAACCCGTGTGGGTTGTTTTATATTTTTTAATTCGAAATAACCCAGTTCACGGGTTTGAATATGTTCCTGGTTGCGGAGCTCATCAAATACTTTTTCAGAGACAAAAACACCACCAGGCACGGCCAGCGACTCGATGCGGGAGGCCAGGTTAACGCCGTCGCCATAAATAGCTTCTTCTTCGATGATCACATCACCGGTGTGGATACCGATGCGCAGATCAACTTTGGGCGATTGCTGTAGCTGTTGCTGGATCTCAATGGCAGCATGCACACTATCGATGGCGCTGTTGAAAATGCTCAGTGATCCATCACCATAATATTGCAAAATTTTTCCATGGAATTGAGGAATGGTAGCCTCCAGTACTTCTTTCAGCCGCTGGCGTTTGGTACGGGCCAGTTGCTCATTTTCCTGCATCAGGGCGGTATAACCCGTCATATCGGCAAATAATATAGCTGCAAGTTGTCGCATATCAGGTGCAATTTAAGGAAAAAGGCAGTAGGCAGAGGGCAGAAGGCAGAAGACCTTGTCGCGGCAGCACCTTTTCTGATCTTGAAACTTTGAAACTGTAACTCTGAACCATATAAATGGCGCAGCGTCCGCTTGGGGCGTGAGAGAATAAGGCGTCAAGCATCAAGCTTCATGCCGCAAGCTACAAGCGAATACTCCTTTTCGCCGCAACGCCAACTCTGAACATGAATGTGGACTAAACAGTGAAATTTAAACTCTGAACTCTGAACTCCGAATTTTCGCACATCAAAAAAGGCTGGTATAGTTATTGGTATGATGGGCCGGTAATAACATAAATAGGCAACCGATTAATGATCTGACATCGAACGTGCTTATTGTCCGTCATTGCGTGCAGGGTCCGATGGAGCAGGTCTTGAATTATATGATTTCTAATATTGCGAACATTAGTTTATAACCGGAGGGCGTAGGGCCATTTCAACCTTTATCCTTTTTAGTATAGGGCCATGAATTGTTCAGTTAAATGGGTAGAACCCCGGTCCGCCAGCTGGCAGATCGGGGTTCTTTGTTTTTATGGAATTTGTGTGCATTCGTGTCTAATTAAACAGATCAAAATGTTATATGCGGATATTTTCAGTTGATATATTTGCATCAGATAAAACACTGATATCGTAATTCGAGAAATATGTTTATTGACAAGATATACACAAGAGATTATTTTAGCCGTGTTTAATTGAAACAGGAGGACTACATTTGCGCCGTTGAAAAAATGTTAGCTAAATTGTTGAGCTTCCCGCTGTAATTTGCTAATGCAGCGCCGATTCGGATTTCGAATAGGCATCAACAGGAAAAGTAAATTTGTTTCGATAGCACTCGCCAGATACGAAAAACCCTTTGCAGTAACTCAACCCAATCTGTTTATGATTTGTAACCGTAACCTGATTCCTTTTCTTTCCCCAAGGATTGATTATTTCCACTGCTCCATTATAATGTATCAACGATCAGGGGCCTGGGCTGAATTATCACCCCCATAATCTTTCATTACATACTGTTGGGATGTACATCCCTGTATAAATTTCATTTATAAAACTATAATCCATAGCGTTTATGAATCGCTTATTGTTATTGCTTATACTTATGGGTATAGGCCATGTCTCCCTTGCTCAATACGTATACACCATCAAAGCTGATAGTGTGAAGATCACTAATACCTGTGATACGGCTGAGTTGATCATTGAGAACCATACGCAGATGGTACCGGGGTTTTTATTCAATAAAGGGCGGGGAAGAACGGAGTTTAGAAGGGTGATGCATGGCATCAACGATACCCTGGTGATGATAGGCCCCGATACATTACGATTACCCAATGCCTGGGTACAGGGCGGAAATAAGTTTAATTCAACCGGGATTTTTGGGACCTTGGACAACAATCACATCGACTTTTTTACCAATGGACAAAAGCGTGGCCGCTGGACCAATACAGGTAATCTGCTTATTGGGAATGGCAATGATCTTGGGTACAAATTACAGATACAGGATAGAGGCAGTATTGTATTTTTTCCTTACTTGTCCAGGCCAACAGACAGGATTGTTTTTGGCGGAGGCCTTAGTAGTGATGATGGTCAGAATATGATCATAAGTACTTTCGATGGTACAACAAGTCATCCGGTGCTTTTGGAAAGGAATGGGAATATTGGTATGGGATCGGGAAGTCCTGCCGGATTTGATGTGGGGAGTCCTACATTTAGAATAAATGTAAATGGAAAAGTATCAATAGCATCAACCGAATTTTATTTTGGTACAACCGGCGGTCCTTTCAATAGTTCCGCACTGATGACATCTGTGTCGAACGGGAATGAATGGCTCACCGGAGATGGCTATCCTAATGGCCAGAACCATTATTATTTGGGTACTACATTGCAGAATCCAACCTCAGGCAATTCCAGGGCGCCATTAAAAATGGGCGCAAAATATTTGAGTTTTAATACCGGAGCTGCAGATATTGAAGCGGTAAGAATTACAGCTGATCAAAAGGTAATGATTGGACCTGGAAACCCAAGTGCCTATCCTGAAATGCTACAATTGTATGGAAGTTTTTTGCAAGGATATGAGAATACTTGTCAATTTGGTAATGGACTTCTTTTTAATCGATATAATAGTATGTCGAGAATCATTTCCGGGAGTGGGATTCAATATCAATCCAATAGTGTTGGCGATCAGCATTTATTTAGAAATGAAATAGGTTCACAATTTACAGGGACATTGGTGACCATTGATCCAGGGGGCGAGCCGAATTTACCAGATAATCAATTGTCATTAAAAGTACTGGGTAAAAATGGCGCCCCCCTGGCCCTGGCAATAAATATGGCTGGCCAGGTAGGTATAGGTAATCTGGCACCTACTGCTAAATTACATGTTGCTGGTACTGTTCGATTGGAAGGATTAACTAATAATAACAACCTGACGCGCGTAGTAGTTACTGACGCGAATGGTAACTTATATTGCAGGGATTTTCCCCTGGCTACAAATGGTGTTATGAATTCCGACCTCGCGGTAAACGGTACCGTTTCCGCGCAAAAAATGCTCCTTTCACAAACCGGCCGCTGGCCCGATTATGTTTTCAGCAAACAATATCAGCTTCCTTCCTTAACTGAAGTTGAGAATTTCATCAATCAAAATAACCACCTGCCCGGTATTCCTTCTGCTGCTGAAGTAGCAAAGAAGGGCATCGACGTGGCGGATAACCAGGCGGCCTTATTAAAAAAGATTGAAGAATTGACCCTCTATGTAATTGAGCTGGAAAAGAGATCGCAAAAGCAAAACGAAGAGATCTCCGAACTCAAAAAGCAGAATAACGAGTTAAAGGATAATAAAGACCTGAACCTGTTAAAGAAACAGGTAGCTGAGTTAATGACAATAATCAAAAATAAATAAGACATAAGCGTAAAAGAGTAGTTCAGCGTGCAAAAGGGATTTATATCCATATTGATCATACTATGCTGGGTAACAGGATATACCCAGGTGAACAAGTCTGACCTGGGCAGACCGGTTACCTCCCTTTTGTCAGCTGAAAAAAATAAGGCAAGGGCCGCGAAGGACTCCCTTACATCATCAACCAATAAGTTGTTACACCAGTCGCCGGTTGTACCACAGCCCGGGAAAGCGTCACATCCGGTTGATACGGCAACTCCTAAAAATACACCGGTTATAGATGCAGCTAAGGAGTCGGACGCGGATGAGCCTTCCGCTTTTTTATTCGAACGCCGGGGTTGTAAGGTCACTGTAAGAGTTCCTATTTATGCGTACGTCTATGTGCCGGTTGAACGGGAACCGGTGAAGGTCACTGAACCGGTAAAGCCTGCGCGCATTCCTTTTTTACAGGTGCATGGCAACTTTATGTACAATGTGAATTATTATTCCAATATCGATACACCTTATAACGAAAAGAATGTTTACCAGCATACGGTGCAGACTTATTTAGATGTTACGGTGAAGGGGAAATACCCTATGCGGTTATACCTCACCAACCGGTTCACCAATTCTTCGTTGTTCCGGAATTTTTCTGATCTCAATTTGAATTATAACAATGGCCAGTTCTCGCAGAAAATAAAAACCCAGGTGCGGGAAAAGTTCCTGGCATCCCTGCCATCACCCAAGGCGCCTGATAGCCTGAAGCTTGAACTGGATGAAACCATTCTAAGGCTCCGGTCACTGGATGCCTGGATAAAAAATCCCGGACTCCTGCAAAAAATGGTAGAGGCTAAGGAGAAAGCTATGCGTGATTCGCTGGCAAGTTTGACGAGAAAGCCTGATACCGTTAATCGGATGTCGCTGGTAGATTCTGCCATGGTACGGTTGGGATTGGATTCCCTTGAAGCGGCCTATGCGCTTCGCAAACAACAAATAGATTCTTTACGGGCCCGTATAGTGGTTTTAGAACGACTGATAAAAACGGCCAAAGGGAAATCGCAGGAGTCGATCAATAAAACCGTTCGGGAAATTGATCAGGCGAAAAGTCCGGCCCAGTTGAAAAAGGTGATGGAAGAAAACCATATTGCTGATACTATACTTCCCAAAGGTTATAAAACATTAATGGCCATCCGTTCTTTCGGCGTGGGCAGAACTGTGGTGAATTATTCCGAATTATCGGCAAAGAATATTTCCGTAAAAGGGTTTCAGACAGAATACAACCCCGATGCCTATTATGCATTGGCTACAGGCAGTGTGGATTACCGTTTCCGAGATTTTATTGTAAAAGGCCCCAAACAATCAGGACAATACCTTACTGTATTACGCTATGGCCGGGGATTGAAAGACGGGAACAATGTAATTTTTACCTGGTTTGGGGGCAAGCGGCAGTTGTATAATGCCGGTACGGTAGATACCGTCCAAAACACGCCCGTACAAACACCGCCATCTGGTTTGATGGGTTTTACGGTGGAAGGGAATTACCGCCTTACAAAAAATATTACGTTCACGGCCGAGGTGGCCAAGTCTTCTTACCCGGTATATGCAAAAGATTCAACTGATAACACCAGCCTGCCGGCCCAGATGCTGGAGCTAAGCAATCGCCACAATGAAGCGTATTCGCTAAAGGCCGATGCCGCTTTCCCAAAAACGCAAACAACGGTGCGGAGTACTTTCAAGCGGTTGGGGGCGAATTTTCAATCGTTCAGCACGTTTACGGATGGGTCGGCCCAAACTGCCTGGAGCGCCAGCGTGCAACAGTTGTTCTTTAAACGGCAGCTGACCCTGATGCTGGGCGCCAACACCAATGATTTCAGTAATCCATTTATTGGCAGTCAGTATAAAAGTACTACAGTATTTAAAAGCTTACAGGCCACCTGGCGCAGGAACAAATGGCCGGTGATCTCGGCAGGTTATTTCCCCAGCAGTCAGATCACCAAACTCGGCGATGGCCTGTTTCGGGAAAATCTTTTTTACACCCTGACCGGAAATGTTACGCACACTTATAAAGTGCGTGATCTGATGATGAACTCGGCACTGGTGTACACACAATTTTACAACCGGTCAACGGACTCCGGTTTTGTGTACTTCAATACCAAGAACCTGTTGTTGAGTCAGGCGGTATTTATAAACCAGTTGACGCTGCAAACAAACGCCTCGGGTGCGTTCAACCAGGATTACCGCTTATATACGTTGGAACAAAGGGCAACGTACAATATCAACAAGTATGTGATGATAGGAGCAGGTCTTAAATACAATTATCAAACGACTTATAAGATAGAACAACTGGGCTATTCTGCAGAAACGACTTTTCAGGTACCTAAGTTGGGACAAATACAATTTTCAGCCGAAAAGGGATTTATTCCCGGAATGAATAAACAGCTTGTGCCTAATAATACAGGCCGGGCTACCTATTTTAAAACATTTTGAACAGGATTTTATGTTTAGAAAATGGATGCTGTTTTGTTTGCTGTTGTCGGGTTTCGTTGCGAATGCGCAAGTGAACATGACGTTACAGGTGCCACCCGCCGGTGTACTGGTAAAAAATCAGTTATGGAATATGGTGCTGGTAAATTCAGGCCATGGCAATTCGCTGGTACAGGTGAACCTGGTGTTGCTGGATATACAAACCAACCAGCCCGTGATCACCGCCACCTCAGCGCCTGTTTCATTGGAGAGAGGGGCCCGGCAATTACAGGTGCGCGACCTGTCACCCATACAGTACACCTACAGCATACCATCAGCGCGGGTTGATATGGACCCCAATGGCATGTTGCCTGCAGGTAAGTACCAGGCCTGTTATTCGGTGGTAAACGCACAATCGGAAGGTACTACCCTGGTAGAGAACTGTATACCGGTGAATGTAGACCCTTTAAGTCCGCCCCTGCTGAATACCCCAGCCAATGAAGAAAAAGTGATCACCTCTTATCCGCAATTTACCTGGTTGCCGCCTACACCGGTTGGATTGTTCAATGACCTGGGGTATGCCATGGTGCTGGTGGAGGTACTGCCCGGACAAGGCAAGGCAGACGCCATACAACAGAATGTGCCGTTAAACGCATCCGTATATACGAAAGATCTTTTCTGGAATTACCCGGCCTCCACCCGGTCACTGGATACGGGCAAAGTATACGCCTGGCGGGTGGTGGCTATGAACAGCGGTAAGGCAGTAGCGTTGAGTGATATCTGGACCTTCCGTGTTACACAAACCAAACCACAGATTGAGCTGGAAAGGCCATCGCCATTCGTAGAAGTAAGGCGAGGACAGGATGCCGTGATCGCTGCGGCCGGCAATGTATTGCGCATTACATATGATAATGCGGCTGCAGACACCACTATAAAATACACCATCACCAGTATAGAAGAACCGGGCAATCCGGTAGTGCAGGAGGGAACGCTGCCTGTACAGTATGGGCAAAACCAACTGCAGGTTTCGTTACGGAATAACAGAAGAGTACAAACGAATAAAGTATACCTGTTCCGTTTTGTAAGCAGCCGCAATGAGAGCTGGACGGTAAAATTCACTGTGACGAAGTAAGCGTGTAGGAATAACGTAAAGATTATTGGAAATACCAATTTGCATAATAATAGAAGTACCATATAATATCCCCGATCTATGATCCTGAGTTTAGCGTTGCGGTATCAGAAACATATAGCCTTATTCCTGTTAAGCATTTCATTTGTTCAATTTACTATAGCTGAGCGAATAGGCATGCGATATGATCCGTACAGAAGGGTTACCCATTATTCCTCACTTCCATTTGGAACTGGTAATGCTTATGTACCATTAAAGCAACCACAAATTGATAATAGTAATAACCGCCCAATAATTACACTGGACAAAACCGTGGCCAACCGCCCATTCATTGGCGGGCCTACGCAACCCGAGAGCCAGTCGTTCACTTCAGTGAACAGCAACAACATGGTCGATCTGTTCTCGGGCGATTTCAGCTATAACATTCCTTTGTTGGATGTGGGCGGTTATCCCGTGAATATTGCCTACCACAGCGGTATTACCATGGATGAAGAAGCCAGCTGGGTAGGACTGGGCTGGAATATCAATCCCGGAACCATTACCCGCAATATGCGTGGGGTGCCCGATGATTTTAATGGGGGCGCTGATACTATGAGAAAGGTATCGAATATAAAGGCAAATGATAACTGGGGGGTAACCGTGGGTGGCGACCAGGAATTATTCGGGATCTCTGCCGAATGGAAGAATAAAGTATTGGAAGTAGATACTTTTTCCAAGGGCATAACTATTGGTGCCAGCGTAGGTGTTTTCCATAACACGTATAACGGCTGGGGCTTTGAAACGTCTGTGAATGCTTCCCTGAATTCTGGGTCGAAAGCGTTTTTACCAATGACCGGGGGAATGTCGGTCACTAATAATTCACAGACGGGGATTTCCATACAACCCAGTTTATCGATGCAATTCTCGCGTCATAATCAGGCGCAGGATGCGGGCTGGGGCGCTGGTGTACATGTGGCAGCGCCTTATAATTCAAGGACCGGTCTTAAAGCCATACAGATGGGATTGAACACCAATCAATGGCAAAAGAAAAAAGGCGAAGCAAGGTATGGCGCCTCTGCCGGTTATGGTAATTTATCATTTGCATGGGGAACTTACTCGCCTTATATCACCATGCCCATGACCAACTCCAATACAAGTGTTACGGTTAAAGTGGGCGATGAAAAAAAGGGGTTGCATTACAACGTTTTTATCAGCGGATATTGGGGTAGTGAATATATAGCCCCGGCCGATACCTCGGTAGCGCTTCCGGTATTTGGTTATCTCAATTACCAGAACTTGGTGGGGAAGTGGGATGCGTTGACCGATTTTAACCGCGAAAAGGAAATTACTTATCGCGAAACGCCTGCGGTTCCGCATATAGCCGTACCTGCCTACACCTATGATGTATTTTCCATTTCGGGTGAAGGTACCGGTGGCAGTTTCAGGCCA
Organism: Niastella soli; assembly: GCF_017742245.1. GTDB lineage: Bacteria > Bacteroidota > Bacteroidia > Chitinophagales > Chitinophagaceae > Niastella > Niastella soli. The sequence goes on along the minus strand of NZ_JAGHKO010000014.1, from coordinate 199,557 downwards.
TACCGGGGTGATATTGGATTTATTGCCGATCACCGCATTGGCTCTAAAACCACCTCCGTGGCTGCAAGCCTTGATCTTGGTTTCGGGGATGCCGTACATGGCGGGGTGGATATGAATAATAATTTTTCCTATTCACAAAGCGGGCCCTGGGAATCACAAAATGACATTGGTGACACAGTCAATTTCCGTAATAGCCAGGGACTTTTTGAAGCTGCCTATTTTCGCAACCCGGCAGAAAAAGCGATCAATACCACTGCATTTTATGATGCTATCGGTGGTGATGATGTAGTTGTACCCTCATTGAAACAAAGCAGTAATAGCAGTTCTATCATTGTTGCTTCCAATGCATTGAACCTGTACAATCAAAAGAAGAAGGTGGGCAGTAAAACGCTGGATAGAAAGAGTGCCGTGCGAAACACGCGTGATAAACGCTCCCAGGTTATTTCCTACCTCACCGCATCAGAGGCTTCCGTGGTGGGGCTTGACAAATATATCAATCACTATAAAATAAACCAGTTCGGCTCCCGCCTTTGTGATGATGTTTCCGTAGACGACAGGGAGCGTGATGGTACAGGATTAAGAGGTTACTTTTATCCAAATACCCAGTTAAAAGGTACATACTGGGAGCCTACCAAACTGGACCCTACCATTTTCTTTAATTTCGATAAGGGAAGCCCCTATAATATTTTTAAAGGAATTGGAAAAACAGATACTCCACTAGACAAACGGTTTCCATCTGATTACTGGTCTGGCCGCTGGCTGGGCAGGCTCAAGGCCCCTGCAACCGGCTCTTTTACATTTGGATTCAAATGGAACGACAACTTTCGGTTTTGGATAAATGACAGCCTGGTACTTGACAAATGGCGGCCAAAAGGCCCCCAGGATTGGGATACTATTCAGGTTAATTTGCTAAAAGACCATTTTTATAATGTTCGGCTGGAGTTCAATGAATTAACCAATTATGCCGCATTTGAATGGGCCTGGAGAAGACCTGACAAACCGGAACGGAAGTTTGAAAAGGAAAACAAAACTGCAGTAGAAACACAATACCTGTACCCGCCGGTTGAAGTGGATACTGCTATTGTAAATAAGGTTGTTACCCGTGAAGACCGGGTGAATAATTTCCGTAAAAGCAATCACATTTCAGAAGTAGATGTGTTAAACCCGGATGGGCGCCGGTATGTATATGGAATTCCGGTTTACAATATTGAACAAAAAGAGGTAAGCTTTTCCATAAACGATGGCAATGGTAAAAATAACCTGACCGGTTTGACCACTTATTCAACCCAGGAAAATAGTACGGAGAATGTAAGTGGTAAACAGGGTTTTTACAGCCGCCAGGAAATACCGGCTTATGCACACTCATTTTTATTGACCGGTATTCTGTCGCCCGACTATGTTGACCTCACCGGCAATGGCATCAGTGACGATGACCAGGGCGATGCCGTAAAATTCAATTATGCAAAAAGCGCCGGTATTGCCAGTCCGTTCGAATGGCGGGCGCCCTACAGCGACAGCGCCAATTTTGCAGAAGGCCTGAAAACCTATAACCGCGATGATAAGGCAAATTATATCAGCGGTAAAAAGGAGATGTGGTATTTGCATTCTATAGAATCAAAGACCATGGTGGCCACTTTTACCCTCGATGAACGGAAAGACATGCTGGAAATGATTGAAAGTAGTGGTACTAAGGAAAACCGGGGGAAAGCGAGGTGTTTGAAACAAATAGACCTCTATTCAAAAGCAGACTTTTTAAAAGACCCTGTACATGCTACTCCTATAAAGACCGTTCATTTTGAGTACAGCTATGAGTTGTGCCGGGGCATAAACAGGTACGGAAATAAACAGGGTAACGATTCTGGTAAATTGACCCTGAAAAAGATCTGGTTCACTTATAATAACAATAAGAAAGGCCAGCTGAACCCGTACGAATTTTATTATCATAATAACAACCCGCGTTATATAACCAATGCTACCGATAAATGGGGCACTTATAAAGATCCCGGCCAGAATCCCGGGGCTACAACGGGGAACCCATTGAGCAATGCAGATTATCCTTATGCCTTACAGGATAGCGCATTGGCGGCCTACAACGCTTCCGCCTGGACGCTGGATTCTATTAAATTACCATCCGGCGGTCGCATGAAGGTGAAATATGAAAGCGATGATTACGCATATGTGCAGAACAAACGCGCAACGCAAATGATGGAACTGGCCGGGTTTGGATTAACAAGCGCCAAATCCGCCTGTACCGATAATTTGTATTCTGTTTACTCAAATGCTTCTACAAAGGACCATCTGTTTGCTTTTGTACGTATCCCCGAAACGGTGAATAATAAGCAGGAATTATATTCCCGGTACCTGAAGGGGCTGGACACTTTGTATTTCAGGCTCTTTGTTCAAATGCCCAATAATGATGGTTACGGCAGTGGCTCGGATTATGTGCCCTGTTATGCATCGCCAGATATAACAGCCAGCAACTGGTATGGAATAACCAGTGATCCGCACATAATGTACATAAAGCTGGCTGGGGTAACCGACGAAGGAAATGACCGTGGTCCCTTAAGTCCGCTGGCGGAGGCTGCCGTTAATTTCCTGCGATTGAACCTGCCTTCCAAGGCCTTTGAGAACTCAGAACCGGGAGATAAATTGAACGCCATGCAGGCAGTGAAGATGATCGTGCCGCAGATCCCGGAAATAGCCAATATGCTGGTGGGTTATAGCACCAGTGCGAGGTTACATGGAATGGTTCAAAAAACTACCCCCGCTCGTTCCTTTGTGCGGTTGACTTGTCCCTCCCGTAAAAAATATGGTGGCGGCCTGCGGGTTAAAACCATTCTTATTTACGATCACTGGAAAAAAATGGCCGGCGGCAAAGAAACCGTATATGGGCAAAACTATGATTATACCATGCCGGAGATAGAAAATGGGGATACAACCCGGATCAGTAGTGGCGTAGCTGCCTGGGAGCCGGTGATTGGCGGGGAAGAAAATCCGTTCCACCTGCCCATTGAATACAAAGACCGGGTTTCAATAATGGCACCTACTGCAGGCATGTATAGTGAAGAACCATTGGGGGAAGCGTTTTTTCCTGGTGCTTCCATCGGTTACCGGAATGTGCGCGTAAGAAGCATCAATACCAATAAGCTCAAATCAGCAAACGGATATTCAGAAACACGGTTCTATACAACTTATGATTTCCCAACTACCACCGACCGGTCGGTGTTGGATATGGATACCAAAAAACGATTTAAGCCGCTGCTCAATAATTTCCTGCGCATCAATGCCATGAGTTATCTCACCATTTCACAGGGCTTTAAAGTGGAACTGAATGATATGAATGGTAAACTGCGTTCTGAAGCTACTTATTCTGAGAATGATTCAGCGGGGCCTGTGTCCTATACCGAGAATTTTTACCGGGTCGAAAATTACGATGAAACCCATAAAAGATTGAATAACCTGGTTACCACCATTGATCCGGCGGGAAACATTGATACGGTTGCTACCATTGGTAAAGACGTGGAATTGATGGCCGATATGCGGGAACAGGTTTCCAAATCAATCGGCGCCAATATAAACCTGAATTCGGACCTGTTCGAAGTAGGCGGCTGGCCGGTAATTATTCCCGACCTGTTAAACCTGCTCCAGAAGGAAACCAACCAGTTCCGTTCGGCAGCCATGACGAAAGTGATCTACCGCTATGGGATCATTGATAGTGTGGTGCATATTGAAAAGGGTAGCAAGGTGTCTACAAAAAATATGCTGTATGACGCAGAAACAGGTGATCCGCTGCTGACAAGAACACAAAATGAATTCAACGATCCCGTATACCAATTCACTTACCCGGCGCATTGGGCTTATAAAGGAATTGGACCGGCATATCAGAATATTGATGCCATGCTGGATCATTTACAGGTGCGTGGTGGCAAGATCATACAGGGATTAAATAAGCCTGCAACCGATTATTTGGCGGCAGGTGATGAGCTGCTGGTGTACAGCAGGCAATCTTTAACGGCTGAAGGTTGTGCGGCTGGCGATATTGCCACGTTCCCCGATAGCTATAAGTTGTGGGTAATAGATTCCGGCAGTGTTAGTGGTGGTACTTCCCAGTTTTATTTAGTAGATAAAAATGGTACGCCTTTCTCTGGTAATGATGTTACATTAAAAGTCATTCGTTCAGGCCATCGCAATATAAATGGCGCCGTAGGTTCGGTAGCCTCTCTCGTAAGCCCGTTACGCCGGGGTGCAGATGAAAAATACCACCTGGTATTTGATGCGGCTACCCGGGTAATTGCCGCCGATGCCAGCGAAATGGCGGAATACTGGAAAGTGGCAGATAAAAGGAAATCCGATTTTACAAAGAGCTGTGTGGCTGTTGTTGATCCTGTAGACAGCGCCCGTTTTGCGGCCAGTGCTTGCTCCTGCCTGAAGCCGTTCTTTGAATATCTTATTAAATCGCACCAGCTGTTTATTAAAGATTTTGAGCAGCTGAAAACCATAGAAACTTTGGTAAATGAGGCCGGAATGAATGTCTCTGGTTGTCCGATCTTACAGGAAAACCTGCATGAAACGTTCAAACCGGTAACCGCTTCTCCAACATTGGATTATTATGCGTGCAGGATCGGCTCGGTAAACATAGATATGAAACGCCGGGTGCCATCTAATACATCTTTCTATGAGATGTTGGAAAGTTACTGTACACCGGATGGAACAGTGATCTTTAAAAAGCCAGGTGTAGTACAACCGAAACCTGATACAGTAACTGTTCGCATCACACCTGATTTTTCTGCAAGTCTGCTGTCAACACAAACCTGTCCCACGTTCAGGGATTCTCTTACGCTGGTTGATTCAGTTTCTGATAAGTTAATAACAGAAAATAACCTGAATCTGGGTGGCTATGAACGCAATGCCCTTGCGGTTATGGAGTTCAGTAAGGTAAGGCAGGTGCCGGGTGTTGCAAACATCTTATCGGCCAGGCTGTTTTTACAAGCCGATCAACGCGGGCATTACAACACTATGTGGCCCAATGCCAACTCGGTAAATCCTGTTGATACTTTAAGCGTATCCCTGATCACGCCCGGATGGTATTCCAAAACGCCCCTGACATCGTATCATGAACAGATCTATAACAGTGAATGGCACCGGGAAGTAAAACGCTCTGTACCCTTCCAGAACGATACCATAGATGTAAAAGAGTACGTGGAAGGCTATCGCAATAACACCTATACCTCTACGTCGTTCATGCTGGCACAGGGTGGTGGTGATTTCCATGTGGATTCTTCTGTCTGTACGTTTGGCGAGTTTGTAGAGCCGCCTGGTTATTTACAAAGTGGTTATGGAAATTATTATTCAACCTGGTACTCACAGCGATATGCTGATCCTGCCAAATGGCCGGTGATGGAAATAACGTATGTAATGCCTGTGGCGCCTGTTGATACGGCAGGTGTTGAATTGAGATACAATTCAACCCTGAAATGCACTGAAATTACCGGCGCCGAATGTTACAGCGCGGTGACAGATGTTGCTGTTAACCCTTATCAATATGGCATTCTGGGTAATTTCAGACCCCTGCGTGGCTATGTATATTATGGCCGCCGGGTGGAATCTGATCCTGCAGCAATGATCAACACCCGTACCAATGGGGTAATAAAAGATTTTGCCCCCTTCTGGATATATCAGAACAGCCGCTGGGTGCCTTCTTACGATACTACCCGTTGGGTATGGAACAGCCAGACAACGCTGTTTAACCGTAAAGGGTTTGAGCTGGAAAATAAAGACCCATTAGGACGTTACAATGCTGGTTTGTACGGGTATGGATTGACCCTGCCTACAGCAGTATTACAAAACGGACATTTCCAGGAAGGTGCTTATGAAGGTTTTGAAGACTACGACTTTGAAACAAACAATTGTGATGTGGCTTGTCCTGTTGCCCGGCCATTTGACTGGTCAACTTATAAAGCTGATTTTACCACCGCACAGGCGCATACAGGTATGTATAGCTTACAAGTGGGGGTGAATAGTTCGGCAGGTATTTCGGCAACACTGCAACCTGCGGCAGACGGTGTCATTGCCCAACTCGCGGGAGCCCTGAAAACGGATGCCTGTGGTACCAATCTGAAAGGCATGATGGCCTCAAAGAATAGCATTCTGCCCAATTTTGCGCCCATAGCCGGTAAGAAAGTGCTTATTGGCGGCTGGGTGAAGGAAGCCAACAGCTGCCTGTGTAAAGCGTATACCCGTAATCACATCCTGGTAAGTTTTGTGGTGGGCGGTGCTACCAACACCATTCAATTAAGTCCGTCAGGTAACCTGGTGGAAGGCTGGCAACGATATGAATCAGTAGTGGATATTCCGGCAAATGCAACCAAAATGACAGTAAGCCTGCTGGCTTCTGATTCTGCGGTTACTTATTTTGACGACATCCGCATTCATCCATTCAATGCACAAATGAAATCGTTTGTATACAATGCTGTTAGCCTTCGCTTGATGGCGGAGCTGGATGAGAACAACTATGCCACCTTCTATGAATATGACGATGACGGCACCCTGGTGCGTGTGAAGAAGGAAACAGAGCGCGGTGTTCAAACCATAAAAGAAAGCAGAAGTGCCCTGTTGAAAGACGAACAATAATCAAAGTGTAAGTGCCTAAAAATAGTATATGAAAAGGATCATTCTACTGGTATTCGCAGGTTGTTTGCTGGCCACCATACCGGCAGTCGCATCAGATACCACCAGCGTGGTAAAACAGTTTATGCAAAAAGTGCAGCAGGCTTACCGGTCGGCGAATTACCTGAGCTTTCACCTGGTATACCGGTATGCCAATAGCGATCAGCCCACTAATTACATCGATACAATGTCGGGCGAAGTGGCACTGAATAAAAACCAAATGCGGTTTTTGATCGAAGGAGTGGAAACGATCACCAACGATAAATATACCATCCAGGTTAATAATGGGGAGAAGTTGATTTATCTGTCAACACCGCGGTCCATGCAAATGACCGATCCCGTTGCTATGTTGGACTCTACGTTGGCGCATTTTGATGGCATCCGGACCCAGGTAATACGAAATAAAGGTATTGTTACCCTGGATGTGGTTTTTCCGCCAGGCAAAAGCTATAAGCATGTTACGATGACCGTCGATGAGAAGACAGGGTACTTTCAAAAAATATCGTACGATCTGTATACAGAAAGGCTCGTGGAAAAGGACCAGTTGATGCAGAATGGCAAAGGCGGCCCGTATCAAACGGAAGGACGGATAGAGATCGTATTCAATCAGTACCGGCAGGGACAGTTTACTGATGAGCTGTTTAGTGAAGCCCGGTATTTTACCCGGCTTGGCCAGGGAAAATATGCGCCAACGGAAACATATAAAGATTACCAGATCTTTTTGGCATCGCCCAAATTATAACCTTATTCAAAGATCATAACCAGTATTGGATCTAAACAAGACGTACATGCAGACCCATTCCTTTTACCGCATAGTATTACTGATCGGCTTTATTTGTAGTGTAGCGATTGCTCGTGCCGGCGACGGCGGCGGCGTTGTTGCCAGGGCCGTGCTCGATGGAGGTAAAAACCAGGTACATAAGGATTCTACCGTAACCGTAGAAGATTCAGCCTTCTTTAATGCGGCCGCCATTGGCTTAGATACCGGTTATTCGGTACAGAATATTATTACACTTAAAATAAATGAAGCCTCCGGTCTTTACATCCGAACTGCATTTAAGGCCGATGTGCGGGTGCACATCTCCTACAGTAATGGAAATGATACGGCTTCTTTTGATAAAGTGCTGACCGTTACCTATGATACCGGCCAAACCTATAATGCCCGTAACAATTTTACTTTCTATGGGGGAAGAAAAGTGACCGTGAGGATATTGGAGGTGAATGTAAATGGGGCCAACTGGGATGTATCATCAGTACTGATGGTGGAAAACCAGTTGACGGCCCGGCCAAAATATACATTCTCCTGTACCAACACAGTGACCAATATTGCCGTATCACCCGGTTCGCAAACCGATGAATTGCCGGTAAGCTGGACGGCCGTACGTGGCGCTGATCAATATGACCTGGAATGGACGTACATCGATGCAAGTGCCCTGGCCGATCATAAATATGGTGATCCTTTGAATCCGGCATTGGTCTTTTATAATAATGCTACCCGCGTAAGTACTACCAATAACTCGTATAACATACCCCTGATGTACGACAATTCCGGCACCCTCTTCATCCGGGTGCGGCCGGTGCAGATTGGTAAAGGAAATTCGGTAATAGCAGCCGTATGGAGTTCCGATGCATCGTCCGCCGGCCTGGGACAATATACATTTACCGGTCATGAACGGATGCTGAACTGGCAATCGAGCATCAGTTTTGCGGAGGAAGGAAAAAGAAAAGTGGTTGTTCAGTACTTTGATGGTGGTTTGCGCAGCCGCCAAACCGTTACCAAAGACAATACCAATAACAATACGATCGTTGCCGAAACTTTTTACGATTACCAGGGGCGCCCTGCCATCCAGGTAATGCCGGCCCCTTCTTTAAATAACGTTATTCAATATACCGCAGGGTTTAATAAAAGCCTCAATTACCCCGGACAGGATTACAGCCAAAGCGATTTCGATACGCTGATCAGTCCGGACATGTATTGTAATACCGGCGCAGGCGGCATGAATTCGACCTCGGGCGCCAGCCGTTATTATTCACCCAACAATCCCAATAAGACCATTGGGCTGAACCAGTTCATTCCCGATGCAAAAAATTATCCGTTCACTGAAACGGAATATACTGCTGATAACACCGGCCGGATCAGCCGGCAGAGTGGGGTAGGGCCCGATCACCAGTTGGGCAGCACCCATGAAACAAAATATTTTTATGGCACTCCTGATCAGGGGGAACTGGATGCATTGTTTGGTACCGATGTGGGCGATAATTCCCATTATTTTAAGAACATGGTGCAGGATGCCAACGGGCAGCTCAGCATCAGCTATGTAGATATGCATGGCCGTACCATTGCAACTACCCTGGCGGGCAAAAACCCCGGTAGTATGGCTCCGCTGTCGTCGTGCGATAGTGCGGTGGTTACGGAGAACCTGGCAGGATCTGGTACCGGTTACCTCGAGAACTGGAGCATGGTCAACCAGAAATCATTGGTGGTTTCAACAGCGGGCAACCATGAATTCAAATACAAGCTCGACCCGGCCTCGCTGATAGAGCAGGGGTGTGATTCGAATGTATGCTATAGTTGTTTGTATGATCTGCAAATAACGATCACCGACAAATGTAACAACCAGACGTTACCGGGCGGAAAAGCATTTGACACCGTTGTGCACAATTTTTCATTGGGAGCTATTGCGCCATCCTGTACTTCAACCCCGATGGACCTGACGTTTACCCTGCCTTTATCAATAGGCAACTATGAGGTGACCAAACGGTTGACGATAAGCCGCGATGCCTTTAATTATTACCGGGATAGCGTATACCTGCCCAACAATACCTGCAAATCGCTGCAGGACTTTATAAATGAACAACGCACCCTGATTGCGCAAACAAGCCAGGATTGTGTACCTGATTGTGCCAAATGCCGGGCTGAGGTGGGTACTTTTGAGCAGTTCAGGGCCGATTTTATAGCAAAGGCACATGTTCCGGCTGAGGAGGTGCCAGCTTATGCCGATCAAATTGCTGCGGCCTACAAAACTGCTGTTGAAGGCTGTGATGCATTATGCGGTGACAACGCTTCAGACGACAATGTTATTCGCACGGCTATGTTGCAGGATCTGACCCCGCCTTACGGCCAGTATGCCGATACAACAAAAACCACAAGCGAGGATAAATATTCTATATTTTATATAGACCCGAAAAACGAAGATCGCTATACACCTGTATTCCAGTTGGATGATATAGTATATAAGAATGCCAGCGGCGAACCAGATAAAGTATACGATCTGGAGAGTGGTTTGCTGGTTGATCCGCAGACATTGTCAAAAGTGGAGTTTACCCAGAATTTCCGTAGCACGTGGGCTGAAGCCTTATTGCCTTACCACCCTGAGTATTGCAAATTGCAGGAACTGGAATCGCTGAAGGCCAGCAGTTTGTGGGACCGCAAAATGGAAGCGGTCGGTAATTATAGAGATGCTCTGACCGGAGGTTATTTAAACCCAACTGGTATTAGCGATAGTAAATACAGTAAATATCCTAAAAACGATAACAACCTTGACCCTTTAATATCCTTACGTCCGGCGACGAAAGCAAAACTGGAAGAAAAGCTTACCAGGTACATACAGTTGAAAGATGGTACATGGCTGAACATGTGGAGTATGGCCAACATCGTTATTAAATGTGATTCCGGTAATGCCGAATGTGTAAAGTATTACAATAAAGATCAATCGCACAATTTCGATACTACCTGGTGCGATGGCGATCTGGACCTGGCCTGGCAATCGTTCCGCCAGATGTACCTGGCCGCCAAGCAGGAGATAATAAATGACCTGATCAAAAATGTAACCTGCAAGCCAGCCAACCCGGCTTATCCCGAGATGCCCAAGCGTTCCCAATTGATCGATGCCAAGCATACACCGCAATTCAATGAGGATATTAAAACGATTATTACAGAACAAAAACTCGATAAATTAACCAATCCCGACAATATTGAACAAGCGAAGGCAGAAGGACAGAAACAGCTGGATTCAATGTATATTGCCAATTGCCTGTCCCTGAAAAAACAATGGGCAAACCAGTTATCGCTTTGTGCTTTTCCCGATGCAGCTACCAAAGAGGCGTTATTGAATTTATTGTATGGATTATGCTACAAGGCTTGTGATAATAACCATCTATATGGCGCCAGCAGTTTGCCAGCCGGTTCAAACTACGAAGGCTATCACAACTTCGAGGAAATTATAAAAGACTTTAATGCTAAACATAATATTCCGTACGGACAGGAATGCAATGCGTATGTGATCACCATGCCTGCACCATACGACAAACAACCTGTCTACTTCGACAGGCCGGTTACCGGCAAGCCTGCTGATTGTGAATGTAAGATCCTTAATGAGCTTCATACCCGCTATATAACAGGCAACGCTGTGTTGGGCAGAAACGATGCGTCGTTTGCTGCTTATCTGAAAAGGACCCAGGGCGTAACCATGCGCGACAATGATCTGCAAACCTTGTTGAACCTGTGTAACAGTACACCGATACCCGGCGAGGCAGGCTATGTTTGCGCGAACCTGAAGCAGCCCATTTATCTGCCGCCCGCATTACAGTGTAACTCAGAAGAAGTATGTGCCAGCTGTAAAACGTTTGATGACCTTTACCAGCGTTACCAGCAGGAATTCCCGAACGATACCCCGCGCGTAGCGGAGGGTGATGATCCGGTTCAGCAAAAACGGAATATCCTCTTCCAGAACTATATGAATACCCATCTGGGTTATTCAATGCAGGCCTGGCAATACCTGCAGTTCAGACAAACCTGTCTCGATTCGGCTGGCAGCATCAGTAACATATCCTACTGCACCGACCAGCGGATTGGTAACCTGTATGAAACTGTGATCGACGAGAATGGCAAATTGCAGGATATTCAGCCAACACCCGATGGGGGTTATATTATGGCCGGCAATATTACCAGTCCGCTAGCAAAAGATGGCGTGCTGATAAAAACCGACAGTCTGGGCAACAGGCAATGGTCTAAGCATTATGGAGGAATGGGCAGTGACACCTTATTGCGTGTTCGCCGTACTACCGATAATGGATATATAGCGATAGGTACCACCCATTCAGGGAACTATTCCTCTGGTGCGGTCTGGATCTTAAAAGTTAGCGCTAACGGAGATACAAGCTGGACAAAAACGATCGGGTTCAGTACACCCTTTGGCGAGCATGGGTATGATATTATTCAAACCAGCGATGGCGGATATGCTGCACTGGGTATTTATAATCAGCATGCCGGACATGGCGAGTTTTTACTGAGCCGGTTACAGGCAAATGGTACGATCAGTTGGGTGCGCCGGTTTGGCACCAGCCGTTTGCAGAACAACAGTACAGTATGTATTCCCGGTGAAACCGATTCTATAAGTTATAATGGCGTTCCTTCCTATGGATTATTAGAACAGGATGATACGATCCTGGTGAGTGGCGCTGCCTATGACCCCAACCTGGGCGACCGGTACTATGGCGTGGTGCACCGGGTGAATAAAGACAATGGGACACTCATGGGTTCCTGGCATTATGCCGATGGTACAGATACCACCCGCAGTTGCTGGTTCAGGGATATTTATCCTACTGAGAATGGTTATATGGTGATGGTAAACAGTGCGCAGCAACTGGGTACTGTAAATGCTCAGGCGGGCGTGATCAATTTAAGCAGAACAGGTGAAGTAATATCATACAAGCGATTCAATATCCCTGCCGGAAGCAATAGAATGGTTACCTCCTCTGTATACCCGACCGGCGATGGCGGGTATATGGTAGCGCAAACCGGCAATAACAGTGCGCATATTATCTGGCAACAGGTAAATGCAGCGGGCACCTTGTTGTGGTCGAATGAAACTAACCTTCCAGGTACGCAAACCATTGGCCGCATTGCGAAAAGCAATAATGGCCGGTTTACAATGGCGGGCGACAACAACCAGAAAATGTTGATGCTGGCATTGAACCCGGGCGCCAATTGTTACGATCATGAAATAAGCCTGGGCGCTACCGATGAAACAGTAAGCCTGGTTCCCTGGGCAATAGGTGTAGATGAGTTAGTGTCGCCTCAGTATACAAATATGGGCATTACTGTTGGGGAGTTGGCGCTAACCAACTCGGCATTGGTTTGTAGTGGAGATGGACATTGTTACAATGATTATAAAGGGCCCACCTTATGTGGCAGAGCAGCACCGGTGATCCCACCGTTAGTGATAGACCCCGCTGGCCCCTGTGACGACAGTACCTTCTTTGCTGTAAGCAAGGGCACCGAGTTGTACAAGGCATATACCGACTCATTAACAGGTGCATTTGAAAGAAAGTATATAGAGAAATGTTTACAGGCATACCGGTTTGAATCGTTTACGGTTACTTATAAAAAGAAAGAATATCACTATACATTATATTATTACGACCAGGCGGGAAATTTGATCCGGACAGTACCACCGGCAGGTGTACATAAGTATGATACAGTACAGGTACAAACGGCCAGAAAAGCAGGGGTGGAGCTGCCTTTTTCACACACCTTGTACACCGACTACCGCTACAATACGTTAAACCAGGTTGTGGCGCAACACTCGCCCGATGGCGGTACCAGCAACTTCTGGTACGACAGATTAGGACGATTAAGCGTTTCTCAGAATGCAAAACAAAAAGACAGTACACAATACAGTTATACGAAGTATGACGATATAGGCCGTATTACAGAGGTAGGACAGCTGACAAGCAGCTCGACCATGGCAGATGCCACCAGCAGAGACCAACAATTGTTGAAGAACTGGTTAACAAATGCCGCGGGTACAGCGGAGCAGATAACCAGAACCATGTATGATCAGGAATATTCGCCTCTACACGGTTATTATCTGACGGCACGCAATGTACGTAACCGCGTGGCCTGGACTGCCCTGTATAATACCGCGAAGGACCTGGATAGTCTTAAGTCTGCCACTGCTACTTATTATAGCTATGATATCTTAGGGAATGTAGATACCCTGTTACAGGATTACCGGTTTGGAGTATTGAATGCGACTAACAACCGTTTCAAGAAAATTGCCTATGACTTTGACCTGGTAAGCGGAAAAGTGAACCAGGTAAGTTATCAGCCAGGGCAGCCCGATGCCTTCTATCATCGGTATGTGTACGATGCCGAGAACCGGATCACCAATGTGCTCACCAGTGCCGATAGCGTAAACTGGGACAATGATGCGTTCTATCAGTATTATGATCACGGCCCATTAGCGCGTACTGTTTTGGGTGAGCAACAGGTGCAGGGGATAAATTATGCCTATAACCTGCAGGGGTGGATGAAGGCGATCAACCCGGATATCGTTACATCCGGCTATACGTTAAAGCCAGATGGAAGCACCGGAAGTGTGGTAGGTAAATCAGCCTACAATGTGATGCTGAATTATTACAAAGGAGATTACAGAGCAATTAGTGGAGCTACTCCGTGGGATGCATCGTTGACCGCCAGGTTGAATGATAGCAGTAACTATCGCCCGCTGTACAATGGAAACATCAGCAGCATGGCGGTGAACGTAGGCGCGTTGAACAGTCCGATGTTGTATAACTACCAGTATGACCAGCTCAACCGCCTGGTAGGTATGGATGCCTGGAAAACTACAGGCAACGACTGGGGCACCATTGCCAAAACGACCGATTTCCAGGAACGGGTAAGCTATGATGCCAATGGAAATATCCTGACCTACAGCCGAAATGGAAATACGGCAGGTGGCAAACAGCCGGAAATGGATAAGCTGGCCTATTACTATAAACCAAATACCAACCAGCTGGATTATGTGCATGATACGGTGCCGGCAGGTAACTATGATGCGGATATCGATGCGCAGACTGCCGGAAATTTTGAATATGACGCTATCGGTAACCTGGTTAAAAATGTGGCAGATAGTATTGCCAGCATCAGTTGGACGGTATATGGAAAGATCAGCCAGATCAAAAAGGAAGATGGAACAGTAATTTGTTACTCGTACGGCACCGATGGAAACCGGATCAGTAAAATGGTTATAAAGCCAGGATCTACCGATACCGCCCGCACCTGGTATGTACGCGATGCGAGTGGCAATGTGATGAGTGTGTACGAATCGGGAAGACCAGCGGTAAATGATGGCCACCTGACGCAATCAGAGCTGCATTTGTATGGTAGTAGCCGGTTAGGATTATTAAGGCGCAGTCTGGATGTGGCTAAACAATACGATGCCGCCGATACCACCATGCCATTGCTTGGTACTGCTTTGAGTGTTAACTTTGGCAGAGGAAATAAGCTCTTTGAGTTAAGCAATCACTTAGGCAACGTACTGGTAACGGTGAATGATAAAAAGCTGGGTGTTTCATCGAACAACAATACCATTGACTATTTCAATCCGCAGATAGTAAGTGCGCAGGATTATTATCCGTTTGGGATGTTGCAGCCGGGTAGGAGTGTGAATGTGAGTGGGTACAGGTATGGGTTTAACGGGCAGGAAAAGAGTGATGAAGTTTTTGAAGGGTCAACAACGGCTTTATTCTGGGAGTATGACAGTCGTATTGGAAGACGATGGAATATTGATCCGAAGCCAATAACTGGGATAAGTGGTTATAGTACCTTTGGTGGCAATCCGATTTGGTTTAATGATATCAATGGAGACCAAGCAGATACATTGGGTGGGATTAACATAGAAAGCGCCAAACAATTAAGGGCTACGATACTGGGGACATTTAAAGGCCCGGGTAGGGATAACTTACAAAGTTTGTTTAAACTTGATGGTAATAATTTTGCTACAATTGATGAGAAAGAGTTTGGTAACGCTATTAAGAATTTAAGTTTAGATGACCAGATTTTGGCGGTTGGCTATTATAGTGCAATAAATTCGACAAAGCTTCACACTGTTGAAATAATGACTCGAGAGGATAGATTAAGCGATAAAGCGCAGGAAATTACTAAACTTTGGCTCCTTAATGGTAGTGAAGCAGAGAGTCGTCAAGATGGACCAGGAGGGAATTGGACAGTTTTAGATAAGAATGATGGTAGCTATTTGGGCTCTCATACCATTTTAATTACAAACTCAGATATAAAATTAAATTACCTGTCTGCAACAAAAGAGGGATTGATTACTAGAAGACCTCCTTTAGCCGAGTTGGCCGCACATGAGATAATAGGGCATGGTTTAGGTGGAGAAGGGGAAAATGGAATTCATAAAATGGATCTTTTGTATGCTATGCAGATTAATAATATTTTCTTAAGAACCGCACCTGAAAATGGGATGACGTTATGGAGAGATGGAAGAGATCATCAAGGCTTCACGGAAAAGCCACTTCCTTTTAATGTTGCGAATGAAACTCCTTCTTTTGTTACGTCGGCATTATTTAATATAATTCTAAATAATGCTCGTCCAAAGTATAAGTATTAAATTCTATTAATATGCACAAATTAATGTATTGCACTCTGTTTTTTCTCTTGATGGAGAACTCATTGCTTTCACAATCAATAAGTGGAAGCAAAGCTTCTCAACTCGATACAATTGCATCGTTAAAAATGGGAGATAGTGGATTTATAGTAAGTGCTTATTTAAGTGATAGGGTCTATGTTATTCAACGATCCAAAGATTCGTTATTGGTTTCTAGTTATGCTATAACGATGGACGATGAGATCGGAGCTGTGTACTCAATTTTGGTTAATAATGATACTTTATTTACAAAAGAAGTAAGTGCGCTTTATAACGATATAAAACAAAATCATAGTTATCAACCTTACACGAGAGAAAGGCTAACAAGTGGCCTGAACCTTTGTCTGACATTTTATGACGTGGATGGATTGCAAATATTTTGCAAGAAAGGTGCTTCGCGAAATCAACTTGCGATGGTGCAATCAATTCTTGGTAGTCTTAATGCATATTCGGTTGTGCCTTTTTCTAGACCTAGCAGGTGGATGAAGGACTTAAAAATTGATAAGTGGAATGAATTATTAAAATATTTAAGGACTAATACCCTAGATAGCCAACCAAAATAATTGACCTTGAAATAGCATAATCTTTATCATGAAACGAATTCTATTCCTCCTGGTACTTTTATGCCTGGAAAAGACCTTGTCCGCCCAAACGCCCCGTACGCCTTATGTCTACAGCATTAAAGCTGACAGTGTAAAGATCACGAACAGTTGTGATACGGCAGAGTTGATCATCGTTTAATAAAGGCAGGCGAAGAACGGAATTCACAACATAAAAATGGACCAACATGTTATAAAAGTTCTTTGAAATGAGTGCTGAGTAGAATTATGGAACGTACAAGTGAGTGACACAACAGAAGTTGATAGTGTTACATAGCTGGTTAAAAATAGAGTGATCATAAATGGGTGATGATCACCTGTAGGATTATGAGCGGATGACTTTAGCGGAAAGGGTAAGTTGCCAGCCAGGGCAGCCCGATGCCTTCTATCATCGGTATGTGTACGATGCCGAGAACCGGATCACCAATGTGCTTACCAGTGCAGATAGCGTAAACTGGGACAATGATGCGTTCTATCAGTATTATGATCACGGCCCATTAGGGCGTACTGTTTTGGGCGAGCAACAGGTGCAGGGGATAAATTATGCCTATAACCTGCAGGTGTGGATGAAAGCGATCAATCCGGATATCGTTACATCCGGCTATACGTTAAAGCCAGATGGAAGCACCGGAAGTGTGGTAGGAAAGTCAGCCTACAATGTAATGCTGAATTATTTCAAAGGCGATTACAAGGCCATCAGCGGCGCTGCTTCACAAGATGCAGATGTGAAATTGGGAAGTGAATACCATCCATTATACAATGGAAATATCAGCAGCATGGCGGTGAATGTTGACGCGTTACACAAGCCATTATTGTATAATTATCAATATGACCAGCTTAATCGCCTGGTGGCGATGGATGCCTGGGAAAAGAAAAGCAATGACTGGAGCGATATTGCCAAATTGGCCAATGGCGACTTCCAGGAACGGGTAAGCTATGATGGCAATGGAAATATTGTAACCTACAGCCGAAATGGAAATACGGCTGGTGGCAAGCAAGCGGAAATGGATAAACTGACTTATCATTATAAGCCATTCACCAATCAACTGGATTATGTGCATGATACCGTACCTGCAGGTAATTACGATGTGGATATCGATGCACAGACTGCTGGTAATTTTGAATATGATTCTATTGGAAATCTGGTTAAGAACGTTGCCGATAGCATTAAAAGCATCAACTGGACGGTTTACGGAAAGATCAGCCAGATCAAAAAGGATGACGGAACCGTTATTAGTTACACGTACGGCACAGATGGAAACCGGATCAGTAAAATGGTTATAAAGCCAGGATCTACCGATACTGCCCGCACCTGGTATGTACGCGATGCAAGTGGCAATGTGATGAGCGTGTACGAATCAGGGAGACCGGCAGTAAATAATGGCCACCTTACGCAATCAGAACTGCATTTATATGGCAGCAGCAGACTGGGATTGTTACGACGCAGCCTGGATTTGACTAAGGATTATGCCGCCGCCGATACCACTATGCCATTGCTGGGTACCGCTTTGAGTGTTAACTTTGGCAGGGGAAATAAGCTCTTTGAGTTAAGCAACCACTTGGGCAACGTACTGGTAACACTAAACGATAAAAAACTCGGTGTATCTACCAACAACACCACCATTGATTATTTCAATCCGCAGATTGTAAGTGCACAGGATTATTATCCATTTGGGATGTTGCAGCCGGGAAGGAGCTTTAATGCTGGAGGATATAGATATGGGTTTAATGGTAAGGAGAACGATAATGAGGTGAAGGGCGAGGGTGAGCAGCAGGATTATGGCATGCGGGTGTATGATACCAGGTTGGGGAGGTTTTTGAGTGTGGATCCCTTATCGGAAAAATATCCTTTCTATACTCCTTATCAATTTGCAGGAAATAGTCCAATTTTATCAATTGATATAGATGGCCTTGAAGGTGATAAAAATGTAAATAATTCAGAAAGTTCGGCGTCTAAAGAACCTTCCACACCTGTAAATTTTTGGGATCAGGATCCTGAAAATAACGAGTTTAAGAAAAGTGATATTTTTAAGGAATATGTTAAACAATTAAAGCCTGGAGAAACACTAAATAAGATTAATGGAGTTGTTGTATTTTCTCGGGAGTCAGATGTTAGTGATGAGACAAAATATTATTGGCTTAACGGGAAAACATGGGTTCCATTTAATCCTCAGGTTTATACAACCCCGATTGATCGAAATCTTTTAAAAACAATTTTTTGGGATGCCCCGATAAAGCCTTTGCTTCCATTTGAAGATATTGATGTTTATGCAAGTGCTCAGGTGAAAAAATCAGTTGATGTTAATGTTTTTGGTAGAAAGGTTACCGGTACTATGGTTCAATATGGTGGTCAAGTTGGAATAACTTCAGAAGATGATAAAGGATTTTATGCAGATTTTGTAACTGTAAATAGATCTTATGTTAATTACAAAATACCGAATACTAAGACAGAGGTAAGAGTAATTCCATTCAATGGGTCACTTAAAACCCCCGTTCCGATTAGTAGTGCTAAATATGGTGACTTTAAACCTGCTATACGAGTTTTAAATACAATTGGGTCGTATAGAGGAGCAGATATACAAGCTGAGGCAATGATGGGGAGGCATTTTAGTTTAGGACTACGTGCAAAAATTGAAACACCAAAGGTTGCGGGTTATAGTTTAGAAGTCAGTGCAGGGGGCAGAGCAGGTCATTTAAAATGGCCAACCATTGTAACTGCTTTATATAATGCTGTTAAATAAAATTGGGGTATGAAAAAGCAACACATAGAGTTAATTGTATTAATAGGGGTAAGTTTTATTCTTGTTAGGGTCTTGAAACCTAATCAATGGGATGTAATGATTTATTCACTTTTATCACTCATTCTTCTTTTAAGCGTTTCGCAAGAAATATATAGAATAATTAAAACGCGTAATGGGGTATATGTTGAAGGGGTGATAAAAGATGAATGTGTGGAAGGCGATATTGAAATAAAAAGAGTTGTTGAGTTTATTTCTTCTGCTGATAATAAAAAATATAAAATTAAATATTTTGTTAATGAAAGTGCTACTAAGATAGCGACAAGTACAACAACTGTAAAAGTATGGCTTAATGTAAAAAAACCTAAAAAGTCATTAGTTGTAAAGGAGTTTGATGGTTTAACAGTTTTGTCTTTGTCGGGTAAAGTGTTATTTGCCGCCTTTTTTATTGTTATGATTATTATAAATTGGTGAAATTAGATAATAAACCATTGAACCAAAAGTGGCACAAGTTTGCCATTGTTCAGTAACCAGGCGCAAGCATCCGCTTGTGCCAGGCAGGTAGTAAGCAACTTTTTAACGTATATCATGAATGATGAGCTGGAAATGCGAATTTGAATACCGGGAGATTATTATAAAAGTAGGGCCGACCTCGATAATGGAGAGGCCGGCAAAAAGAATAGTAATAATGAAACTTAAAAAGAGAGTGATTGAATTATCGTAAATAATGAAGCACAATCGACACAAGCAGACGCTTGCGCCAGCAAAAACCACAATACAAACCAACCAATCCGTAAAATAGCATAAACCATATATGAAACGAATTATGTTCCTCCTGGCACTATTATGCCTGGAAAAGACCCTACACGCTCAAACGCCCCGTACACCCTACATCTACAGCATCAAAGCTGATAGCGTAAAGATCACGAACAGTTGTGATACGGCGGAGTTGACTATTGAGAGTCATACCCGAATGGTGTCGGCTACCTTATTAACAACCTTTAATAAAAGGTGTCAGCCACTCGGTAAACACTAAACCTTAAATGAAATTAATCTTTATGCAAAGAATATTGTATTGTGTCCTGGTTTGTTTGTCAATGATGAATGTTGCGTTTTCTCAGGTAAAGCGGGAAAAAATAAGTGAGCAATTTGATAAGATCGCTTCCCTGCCAGTGAAGGATAAGGATTTTACCATTAGTGCTTTTCTTGGTAAAACGATCTTCGTGTTACAAGGAGCCAAAGATTCTTTATTGGTTACCTGTTATACAGCAACCGAAAATGACGCAGTAAGAGAGGTGCGTTCTATTTTCGTGAATAATGATTCATTGTTTGTGAAAGCAGTACAGTCGCTTTTTACTGATATAAAGCAAAAGAATAATTATCAGCCTTATTCAAAAGCGGCATTGGCAAATGGTAACTTCTTTCTCACATTTAATGAGCGGAACAAGCTGCAGATGGTTAGCCGGAAAGAGGCTTCCACTGCTCAGCAAAAGAATATGAATTATCTCCTGGGTCGTCTGAATGCGTATTCGTTTACTCCTGAAGAAGATAACGAGCGGGTGAAAGTGTTACATATCACCAATATAAATGAGTTGTTGAAATTTTTAATGTAATTGAAGTAGAATAATAAGAATTAACCTAAAGTAACGTATTACGATATATGAGAAAGATATTGTTTGTCCTTGTCCTGTTGTGTGTGGAAAAGATGGCCCACGCGCAAACGCCCCGTACACCTTACATCTACAGTATCAAAGCTGATAGTGTAAAGATTACTAATACCTGCGATACGGCAGAGCTGATCATAGAGAACCATACGCAAACAGTGCCCGGCTTTTTGTATAATAAAGGTCTGGGTAGGACCGAGTTTAGAAGAATAACTCAATTTGATGATACATCGGTTGTTGTTGGTGGTGATACCATTCACCTGGGAAGAGGGTATAAAAATTTCGCCAATGCCGATCTTACTTATGATGATAACCATCTACATAAAGGTGCATTTCATTCTATGAACCTGACTGATTTTAGTAAAATAGGCTTCAAAACAAACAATGTCGATGGTACGGTAAGCGCTGCGTTAAATATGGATCCCAGTAAAGGTAGCTGGATTTGGAATAACACAAGTGATCCGGATTTAATTAGAAATAACACCCTGAATTTAAATTCCGGACAGATTAGAGGTTTAGTCACTAGCACTACACCTTATACTTCTAAAGTCGGACAAATGTGGCTTAACCCTGGAGGTTTTATTTTAAATGAATATGTTACAGATTTAACTACAGGAAACTGGAAGGAGGTAGGTCTTTCTACTAACGTGGACGACTATGATCTGCTGTCGCTCGACCTTCATTCTAATGGCGGAACTATTAATTTAGTTAGCGATAATATTGAAAATTCAACCCAAACTGGGATTTATTTGAATAAAGGTGAGAGTGTGATAACTTCTTGTTGGAATATCGGTATTGGTTCTCATACGACCTTGGTGCAAAGTAATGATGGGTTTAGCTTTGTGAGAAATAATGAGGAGATTGGGTTGAACCTTGGCTTTAAAATACCTGGCCTACCTATCTCCACCAACAGCCAGGACAGTGTGTTGGTAATAAGTGCTAATGACGGCCAGGTTAAAAAGCAGGCTCAATCAGCCCTTACGCCCGCATTGGCTATAAATACTGTTGACATTGTAGATATCACAGCTTCTGTGGACGCCCTTACTAAGCTTCCCAATTTGCAAAGCCATCCCGGTCACACTGTTACCTTGCCGCCTGCCGCCAGCTATACCGGTAAGAAGATCTATATCTGGAATCAGAACGCGAACAGCAGCAGCAATTCCTGGACATTTGCGTCCCCGGTAACACTGCCCGACAATACAACCAGCAACGTCATTCCTAATAAAACAACCATAGAGTTACTGAGTGACGGCGAGGTTTGGATAAGATGGAAGTAATATCAACGTAAACCAATCCGTAAAATAGCATAAACCATATATGAAAAGAATTGTGTTCCTCCTAGCACTTGTATGCCTGGAAAAAACCTTGTCGGCCCAAACGCCCCGTACGCCTTACGTTTACACCATCAAAGCAGATAGTGTAAAGATCACGAACACCTGTGATACGGCCGAGCTGATCATCGAGAACCATACCCAGAATGTACCGGGCTTTTTATTCGGGCCGTACAGAATTTAGAAGACTGGTGACAAAGGTTGATGATAGTTTATATATTATCGGTGTCGATACACTAAAATTATCCGGTGCCTGGTTGCAGGGTGGAAACAGTTTTGGCACCACCGGTAAATTTGGTACGCTGGATAATAATCATATCGACTTCTATACCAATAATCTTAAACGTGGCCGCTGGACCAATACAGGTAATTTATTGATTGGAACGGAAACTGACAATAATTTTAAATTGCAGGTTAATGGCAAAAGCTGGTTTGGCAATGATATTAATATAACCAATCCAGCTTATGTCGGAGATGCCTGGTTGAGGATGACAGGTGATCTTAAGTTTAGTATTACCGGGCCACAAACAGAAACATTGAATTTTGCAAGTGGTAATATTCAAAGTACTGTTGGAGTGTTGGCCCCCTGGTTTTTGTCTACAAACCCACCGAGTCAACGTGGAAATTATTACGTTCCTGTTGCTGGAGGCTTTTATAGCACAACTAATAGCCCCGGATATACGGAGGTAACTACATTTCACACCTTCACAACTCAGCCGCCATTACCCAATAGCGGTAGGGCGGCCCAAACATTGGTTGAAATCAATAAATTGGTCAATAGAGGGAGTAATGCTGACTCTACCGATGGCACAGAAACAGGCTTGAGAATATTGTTTTCCGTTACCGGAGCCGCCTATAACTTACGAGCCCTGGAAACAGTGAATGGGGATGTGAAACTAAACACGACCAATGGCAAAACAAGCATTGGCCTGGATCCTGATTCAGGTATTACGTCCAAATTGGATGTTACCGGTGATAACGGCTATAGTCAGTTCCGGCTTCGTAAAAAATATACGCCTACATCAAGCTCCGATGCTAACGGTAATGTAGGAGACATGAGCTGGGATGATAATTTTATCTACATCAAAACAGCCGAAGGCTGGAAGCGAAGTACATTAAGCTCCTTTTAATTTATAACGAAAGTAAGACCCCGGCGGTGCTGTCGGGGTCTTTGTGAAGTAATCTGGCACAAGTGGACGCTTGCGCCATTGAGGGTTGTTTATTTTATGCCTAAGAACATTTGAACAGATCAAAAAAAGCTATATATTGGCGCGGCTTTTCCATATGAATGGCCCTAAATCCGTATTTCTTATGAATTCGATCACTTTTTTTGCCCTTTTATTTTCATTATGGTCCGGTCCTGCGGTTAAAACAGCTCATGACCCGCAACCGGCCGGCTGCCAGTCTTATAATGATCCTGCGCTTAACCTGACTGTATATACCAGCGTAGAAAAAAAACCGGAATATCCCGGTGGTACATCTGCATGGGGACAGTTTGTAAACAAAAACCTTATTGAGGCTAATTTGGATCCTGCAGTAGACTGCAATGTCAAAATTAAAATGATCATTGACGCTACCGGTGCAATCAAAAAGGCAGTGCCAGTACGTGGCGATGTCGAAGTAAAAGAACCGAATGCCAATGAAAAGGAAGTGGTACGCGTGTATCTTAAATCAGGCGCCTGGGTGCCTGGCCAATGCGGTGGAAATAACGTAGCCGCTGAATACGTGGAATCGTTTACTCCTTGCATCAAGTAAAATATTTGTCATTATGGACAGGCCCCGGCGATACCGTCGGGGCTTTTTGTTTTAATGGCGCTCTGCCGAGGCGGAGCGCCATTGTAGCTATTGGAATGGGAGTGAGAAGATCGTAGAATCGATTGATTAATAATTTAATATCATACATGCATTCTCATTCCAACGTTGTAAGTGACTGAAACGAAACTCTTTAGTAAGGCGCAGACGCATTTTTCTTCGGGATTCCTTTGGGTTTTCCCTGGGGAAACACCTGGTTTTCTTTGGCAAAAGCCGAACAAATGCCAAACAAGCCCCCTTGCAAATAGCGCGCAGACCCGAGCAAATTTTCACCAATAGTTCTTGTCGGATTCATTCCAGATATAGCGGATAGCCGATACTTATCCCACCAGCATGCCACCAAAATGCCATCCGAATCCCATAGTCTATGGCATTCGGATGGGATTCGGATGGCATTCGGATGGGATTGTGACCGGGGAAAAGGCTTGTTTCAATATATCTGAAAAGAGTCTGACAGGAAGATCACCAGTATGCTGCTACTCTTGCTGTCGAATTCAGGTACAGAATAATACTCATTCCGGTACGAAACAGATTGGTAAAATCTCGGTGAGTTATCGGCCAAATGGCTAAATAGCTCATCTTTTTGTTTGAATTTTGCAATCTGAAAAGGAGTTATTCGTCTACCCATTTATAAGGCTGGTGTTTGGGTAGTATGGAATTTATCATGTAATATTTCTGTGTGTATTGCTACAAACTGTTTTTTCTTTGCAACGATGTATACGATTCTTGCCTCATGTGTTCACCATATCGCCTTATGGAAGTTTTTTAAAAAAATATTGTAATGAAATAGGGGTGACCATCATCCCCGTTGTCAAATATGCTCAAACCTCAATTTTTATGATTCGACAGTTGATGTGTTTTTCTCTTGTCCCGGTTTTTAATAGTAATCAAAGCCATGAATTACTAAAAAGGATTGTTGCACCATCAAACAAGGTGCTTCGGTTTTGTGTAACCTGCATGGTGCTGCTTTTTGCTATGGGCCCCTTACATGCCCAAACTTCAAAATATACCATTAATGGGTATGTTAAAGATGAAGGCAGTGGTGAAGTGCTGATCAATGCTACTGTAACCATGCAGCCTTCTGGTGTTGCGGTAATGACCAATTCATACGGTTACTATTCTGTAACCCTTCCTGCTGGTAAATATACCATGTCGATCACGTATTCAGGCTATAAAACAATTCAGAAAGAAATTGAATTGAAAGGCAATTCAACTTTTGATATTTCGCTTCCTGCCGGCGGTAAGGATATGGCGGAAGTAGTGATCACCGGTGAAAAAAGATTACGCCGTACCAATACCGTAGGTATGGGTATTCAACAATTAAGCGCCGCCCAAATTAAAAAGATCCCCGCCTTTATGGGGGAGCCTGATGTGGTAAAAGCCCTGCTCACTTTACCTGGTGTTACTACCGTGGGTGAAGGCTCTTCTGGGTTTAACGTTCGTGGTGGTAATGTTGATGAAAACCTCATCATCATGGACGAAGCGCCGGTTTACAATTCTTCGCACCTGCTGGGTTTCTTCTCTGTATTTAACCCCGATGCGGTAAAGAACGTGACCATGTATAAAAGCGCTTTCCCAGCCGAGTATGGTGGTCGTACTTCTTCTGTGCTCGATATTCGCATGAAAGAAGGAAACAACCAGAAATATCATGTGAATGGCGGTATTGGTAACGTGTTCAGCCGCGTGGCGGTGGAAGGCCCCCTGCAAAAAGACCGTTCTTCTTTTGTGGTGGCTGCCCGCCGGTCGTACATCGATGTGCTGGCCAAACCTTTCCTTAAAGAGGAAGACCGCAACAGCACCATGTATTTCTATGACCTTACTGCCAAATTGAATTATGAGTTGAACGACAAGAATACCATTTACCTGAGTGGTTATTTTGGACAGGATGTATTTGGTTTTGGCAACCAGGTAAAATTCAAATGGGGCAATACCACCGGTACTTTCCGCTGGAACCACCTGTTTAACCGCAAATTGTTCCTGAACACCAGCGTGTATTATTCTAAATATAATTACAGTCTGGCGTTTAAATCGGATGATGAAATTCAACAGGGCTACGACTGGACCTCAGACATTCAAACCTATGGTATAAAGCCTTCGCTTACCTGGTTTGCCAGCAATAAGCACACGATCAAAACAGGGGTGAATGCCATTTATTATAATTTCTACCCTGGTAAAGGTGTGGCAAACAGTGAAGGGTCAAAAAATCAGATTGAACTGGACCGCCGGTATGGTGCTGAAACAGCCGCCTTCCTGGAAGATACCTGGAAGTTAAACCCCCAATGGCAAATACAGGCCGGCGTGCGGTTGAACCGCTATGCTTACCTGGGTAACACTACGGTGTTTCATTTCAGGGATACCACCCCTAATGTGCGCAAACCGCTCGATTACGCAGAAGACGTAACCAGCAAAAAGCCGGTTAATGACTGGGTGTTCTTTGAACCACGTTTGTCATTACGGTATGAGATAAAGAAGAACACGTTCTTCAAAGCTGGGTATAGCCGCACAACACAATATTTACACCTGTTAAGTAATACGGCTTCACCTACACCGGTTGACCTATATTTCCCCAGCACCAACAATATAAAACCATCGCTGACCGATCAGTATTCAGTGGGTTTTGTTACACTGCCCAGCGGCTGGCCGATAGAGATCTCTGTGGAGACCTTCTATAAAAAGATGGATGACCTGCTGGATTATATCGATAATGCCACCCTTGACCTGAACCAACTGGTAGAAGCAGACCTGCTTACCGGTAAAGGAAAATCATATGGGGTGGAAGTGGAAATGAAAAAGGAAACCGGTAAATGGCAGGGTTGGGTGAACTATACGTTGTCAAGATCATTACGCAAGACTGCCGGCATCAGCAATGACGACTGGTACCTGAGCCGCTACGACCGTACGCATGTGCTCAATAGCTGTGTAATGTACAACAGAAGTGAAAAATGGCAGTTCTCGGCCAACTTTACCTTTGGTTCCGGTACACCTTCTACCTTCCCCGATTCGAAGTTAGATATTCAGGGAATGCCGATCCCCTATAACAGTACTAACAAACGCAACGATTTCAGACTGCCTGCTTATCACCGCCTCGATGTATCAGCAACTATGCAGGGACGCCAGGGTAAGAAAATGAAACAGGAATGGGTGTTTGGTATTTATAACGTGTATGCGCATAAAAATGCATACAGCATCTATTTCCAGCAAAACAAGGACGAGCCTGAAAAGAAAGAAGCCATCCGCCTGTCGATCATCGGCTCGCTGATCCCTTCTGTAACCTGGAATTTCAAATTCTAAGTGCTTCGCTCAACGTGAAGTCCATTCCTTCTAAAAAATAACACAATGCGAAACAAAGCAATCAAATATATCTCAGTTGTTCTGTTAGGTGCTTCTTTAACTGCCTGTGAACGGGTAATCGACCTCGATCTGCCCAATGGCAGCGGGTTCCCTTATGTGGATGCCTGGATCACCGATCAACCCGGCGTGCAAACTATCAAATTTTTAAAGGCTACTGAATATGAGACACAGAGTGCTCCTGAAGCCATCAGCGATGCGCAGATCACTGTAACAGACGTTACGACTGGTAAATCGTATCCGTTCACCTATGCAAACGGCGGGTACAATTATGATGCTGGTGCTGCCTCCATTGGTGTAGTAGGCCATTCTTATAAATTAAACATAAACTGGAAAGGTGAACAGTTTGAAGCTACAGACGAGCTGAAACGTTCTTCTATTATTGATTCGGTTACTTCTGAGTTCAAGAAAGCCGATGGTGAAGATAAAGAAGGGTTTTATGTGAAACTCTATGCGCATGACCCAACCGGTGCGGTGGATTTTACCTGGATCCGTACCTACCGGAATGGTGAGCCGAACCATTATGTAGGTGAAATGTTAAGCGCTGATGGCACCTTTGGTACTGGTGATGATCAGATCTCTGATGGCTTTGCATTTATTCCGCCTTTCCGTGATGGCGTTACCTCTGGTGAAAAACCTTATGAAAAAGGGGACGTAGTCAGGGTGTTGTTCCGCTCTTTGTCGAGACCTTCGTATGACTTTATGCAGCAGGTGCAGGCACAGTTAACCAATAGTGGATTGTTTGGTAAAGTGCTGACCAATGTACCCGCAAATGTGGTTAACCTGCAATCAACCGGTAAAACAAAGATCTACGGTTGGTTTGGTACGGTAGCAGAAATTTCAGCCACTAAAAAAGTAGAATAACCGCTTTTACAGATCAATAGGTTTGCAGGGCCAGTAGTTGTTTTGACTGCTGGCCTTTTTTATTTGTATACCTAACACATAGTTGAACATATAGATGTTTAAAAATTAATCAGATTTTAATTCAGGTTAATGGTTATCTTTATTGAGGTCACTTTAATATCGAAAAATCCGTTTTGTTATGAAGGTGAAATTGAATTGCATCTTGCTGGTTGATGATGATGAGCCTACCAATTTTTTAAACAGACTGGCTGTAGAGGAGTTGGCGTGTATCGATTACATTAAGGTCATTCCGGGTGCCCGGGAAGCGTTGGAGTATTTGTCCTGTGCCCGAAATCCGGAACCGTTAAACAGGGAATGCCCAACCCCTGAAATTATCTTTCTCGATATCAATATGCCGGCCATGGATGGGTGGGAGTTTTTAGAGAAATACGAAGCGCTGCCCGAAGCACATAAAGGCAGTATTATTGTGGTTATGCTAACTACCTCCTTTAATCCGGAAGATGAGTTAAAAGCCCGGAACATTCAATCGGTGAATGAATTCAGGAATAAACCATTGACTTCTGAAATGCTGCAGGATATTTTGAATAAGTACTTTCCTGAATAGTGTTGAGCTTTCGGTTGCTGGTTGTCGTTTACCCGGGAATACAGGAGTGTTGAACTGTATTTTTTAATCTGCAATGGAGACCCGGTACCCGGTATCAGGGAACCGGTAACCAGAGGAACTTTTGAAATAAATAGTTATACTTTATCCAGGAATTTCAATCTTAAGCAAACATCCCTTTCCCGGCGAACTGATGATCTCCATTTTTCCATCCTGCATCTCAACCCGGCTAATGATATTGTTCAATCCAATGCCGCGGTTCTTTTTACGGGTATCGAAGCCAATGCCATTGTCTTTAATATATAAGTGGACCCAGCTGCGCATGGTCTTCAATTCTATCAGTGCTTCCGTAGCGTTTGAATGTTTTAGGATGTTGTTCAGCTGCTCCTGTACAATGCGGTACATAATGAGCTTTTTGTTGTTCGACATCTCTTCAATCTGATGGTCGCTGGCTTTTATCCTGATTGTTAGGTCTGTAGAGATCGTTAAGTTCTCAATCAGTTCCAGCAGGGCTTCTTTCAATCCTATATCGCCCAGGGAGGGAGGTACAAGCGTTTTTGACAAAACGCGTATTTCGTTTATGGCTTTGGTAATGTTTTCGTAGCTCTTGCTCAAAAGTTCCTTGCGATGCTCCTCTTCATGTAACGCCATATCAACACATAACTTGGCAGTGGCCAGGATCTGGTTGATATTATCGTGTAATTCACGACCGATCTCCCGGCGTTCCTGTTCCTGGGTTTGAATGGTGACCTGGGTAATAAGCTTTTGAGTTTCTATCTGGTTGCGCACTCTTTCTTCCTGCATTTTCTTGCGCTCGGTAATATCCATCATGGCACCCAGTATTCGATAGGGCTTGTTGTGTTCGGTCTTTAAAATATAACCCCGGTCATATACAAATTTGTATACGCCATTAGCTGATCTATACCGGTATTCTTCCTGCCAGTGGTCCCGGCCCTCGCGCATACACTCCTCAATAGTTTGTAAAATTCGTTCCCGGTCATCGGGGTGAATATTCTGATGATGCCATTCAATGGCATTTTGAACGGCAGTTGACGGAAATCCGAAGATGGAAGAAATGCCTTCATTCCAAAGCACATCATTGGTACGGAGGTCCCAATCCCAAATGGTATCACTGGTGGCTTTAATAAGGGTGTTATAGCGTTCAAAATTCTCCACCACTTTTTGCAGGATCTTTTTCCGTTCAATACTATATTGAATGGTTTTGATAAGTACCTTTTCATCCAATTCATCTTTCATCAGGTAATCCTGCGCACCCAGTGAAATGGAGTGTAAGGCTACCTGCCTGTCTAATAAGCCCGATAGAACAACAATAGGTATATGACGGGCTTCAGCATTCAATCGTTCAAACGAATTGATGCCATCGCTATCGGGTAAACTCAGGTCAAGAAAAATGAGGTCGGGCTGGTGTTCGTGTACCAATAGAAGCGCATCGCCGAGTTGTTCGGCATGGTATATATTACCGGTAGAAAGCTTACTTAATTTCAAATACTCACAAAAAAGAACAAAATCACTTTCGGTATCTTCTACCACCAAGATGTTCAACGGATGGGATGCTGCGAGCATAATAAGTTTTTGAGCAGTGTAAAATGTACTACTCCAGAGCTTATAACCATGATTCCCTGTTTGTGAAAACGGGAGCTACTATTAACCGGGTGTAATCTACTTTATTTATGCAATTATATCGCATAATCATTTTCCAAAATAATACGGGAAAATGCTTATTCTATGCAAAAAATAGCTAATCTGGGTATGTCGTAATTACGCGGTTAATGGACTTTTACAGTTTCCAGTCAACAATTTGATTTACCCATTCCTGTTTGTAAGGAGCTACTACCTTTATGTAGTTGTCGGTATAACCTTCCATCATGCCGCTTTTTTCGTTTTCTTCAAACAGCACTTTACGTGTTTGTCCGGCATATTGCTGGTTAAAGTATTGGGTTTTCATGTACGACAGATTGCGCAGTTTTTTGTTGCGTTCGTGACGCACAGGTATGGGAACAACGGGACCCAGCGTAAGGGCGTGGGTGTTATCCCTTTCAGAGTAAGTGAATACGTGCAGATAGGTTACATCCAGTTCGTGCAGGAAATTGAATGTTTCCTGAAAGTCTTCTTCCGTTTCGCCCGGGAAACCGACAATTACGTCAACACCGATGGCTGCATGCGGCATCAGGGTTTTTATGAGTTTTACGCGTTCGGCATATAACTCCCGGCGGTAGCGTCTTCTCATTAATCCCAAAATGCGATTGCTGCCGCTTTGCAGGGGAATATGAAAATGCGGCATAAAGTTATTACTGTTGGCTACCAGCTCAATGATGGCGTTTGTCAATAAATTGGGTTCTATTGACGATATGCGGTACCGTT
Organism: Niastella soli; assembly: GCF_017742245.1. Classification (GTDB taxonomy): domain Bacteria; phylum Bacteroidota; class Bacteroidia; order Chitinophagales; family Chitinophagaceae; genus Niastella; species Niastella soli. Next base: position 168,100 of record NZ_JAGHKO010000014.1, on the reverse strand, counting down.
CAATGCCTTCCAGTTTATCGAGCGCAACGGCCAGCTCATAAAAATTCTCTTCCCGGTTACGCGGACTGGCAGCATCACTATTATCCTGTCCTTTGCCAAAGTCGCCCAGGTTTACCCCGGTCAATACGATCTCTTTTACGCCATTGGCGGCCAGTTTTTTTACATTGGCCACTACGCCTTCAATTAAGTCGCTGCGGCTTTTGCCCCGTGCCATGGGAATGGTGCAAAAAGAACAGTTGTAATCGCAGCCGTCCTGCACTTTTAAAAACGTGCGGGTACGATCATGTATGGAGAAGGAGGAGTGAAAGCCGTTTACGTCCTCAATATCGCAACTGCATATTTTGGCGGCATCGCCTTTGGTAAGCTCTTTTAAATGCTGGGCTATGTTGAATTTTTCAGCAGCACCCAATACCATATCCACCCCGGGGATGGAGGCAATTTCTTGAGGTTTCAGCTGGGCATAACAGCCGGTGATCACTACCAGACTTTCGGGCGATTTGCGTTGGATCCGCCGTACCAGCTGCCGGCATTCTTTATCGGCATTATCCGTTACTGAGCAGGTATTAATTACATACACATCTGCAATATTTTCGAAAGCAGTTTTCTCAAACCCTTCATTTTCAAGCATACGCGAAAGGGTGGAGGTTTCTGAAAAGTTCAGTTTACACCCTAATGTATGAAATGCCACTGTTTTTTTTGAGCCCATAGAGGCGGCAAAGATAATTAATTACACCCCAATAGGCAATAAGCAATAGATTATGATAGAAGCTGTTGTAAGTTATTTAGTTATTAGGTTCCTGAGTTGGTAAATTATCGCGGGTCTTAACCCAATAACCCACCAACCCAATACCTATTCCCTGATCATTTGCCTCCTCTTGTGCTCTTGTTAACTAGTCAACATATCAACCCTAACATCTATCTTGCTTCCCATATGAAAAGAATACTAACCAGCTTCCTTTTACTTTCTTATCTCTTAATAGCCTGCCAGCAGGCTCCCAATTCCCGGAACGACCAAACAGCGCCCGGCAATGAACATGTGCACCCCGGTAAAAAGAATAAAGGCCCTGCTGGTGAAAACACCCGTAGTGAAAATGTAGATAATCCGCGGAATGAATCTGTAAATGAAGATGTTATAGATCGTCATGCCAGTAAGCTCATATACACCAAACACGCCCGCTGCCGCATGGGTTGCCGCCATATCGATGAATCGGAAGTAAAGGAGATCCTTGAAAAAGGACGTATCAATTACCGCAAAAGTGAACCCGCTGGCCGTCCCGACCCCAAATATGCTCTGGAGGGAAGTACCCACGATGGCCAACAGGTACGGATTATCTTCGCCCCCGCCAAACGCGGTATGGTGGTTATTACCGTCATTGACCTCGACAACGAATGGAGCTGTGATTGTAAATGAGATAACTCTCATAAATTGATCTGAATCAATACTTTTTAAACGCTACTTCCGTTTCATAGAATTATTCTAACAACTGGAATTTTTCTGTCCGTACAGCTATTAAACACACATGAGAGTCCTGCGAATTATTTATTGCCTTTATGCCATAGTTCTGTTTATAGGTTGCATGCTGCTGGTCATTCCACCGGTTATTGTGGCTTCGTTTTTTGGAAAGGTGCGTGGTGGGAACTTTATTTACCGGCTCTGCGGTTACTGGGCAAGGGTTTGGTTCTTTTTAGTTGGTATCAGGCATAGTAACTTCTATGAACAACCCCACGATAAAACCAAACAATACATATTTGTTGCCAATCATATGTCCTATCTGGATGCGCCTATGATCGTATTGGCGCTTAAGCAACGGGTTCGGGCCCTGGGTAAGGTGGAAGTGTCGAAAGTTCCTCTGTTTGGGATCATATACCGCAACGCCGTGGTAACAGTCGATCGCAGCAGTGCCACCGGCCGGGCCAATAGCGTACGTATTTTGAAATCGGTGATCAAAAAGGGCATCTCTATTTTTATCTTTCCAGAAGGCACGTTTAATGAAACGGATCAACCCCTGAAAAAACTGTACGATGGCGCCTTTCGCATAGCCATTGAAACGCAAACACCTATAAAACCGCTGTTGTTCTTAGATACCTGGAAGCGGATGAATTCTTCTACTTCATTCAGTTTAACACCCGGTCGTTGCCGTACGGTGTTTTTAAAAGAAATACCGGTAACGGGGTTAACGGCCAGGGACGTGGAGTCCCTGAAACAGCAGGTGGCACAGGTTATGGAGCAGAAACTTCGCGAGTATAAGGCGGGGTGGATTGGTTAGTTGAAAGTTTTTACCCACCCCTAACCCCTCCCAGGAGGGGATTTCTTAAAACAAGCAATAACTAAACGACATTGATTGCCGAATGCCAATTGCCGCTTTGCTTCATCCCAACAACTTCCCTATAACCTTCGTATCTTGGGCCACGAATGAGCATCTCTGTTTTATTTGCCGAAGTTATTATTCCACTGGCCTTACCCAAAAACTACACCTGGTCGGTGCCAGCTGCCTTGCGCGACCAAATAAAGCCGGGTGTGCGGGTTGAGGTCATATTGGGTAAAAACAAGAAATACGCCGGGGTGGTAAAACGGCTTCATGAAGAAAAACCCGAAGCATTTGAAGCAAAGGATATCCTTAACATCCTGGATGCAGAACCCGTTATTTTCCCCGAACAACTAAAGCTGTGGGAATGGATCGCCCGGTACTACATGTGCAGCGAAGGTGAAGTGATGGCGGCCGCCCTGCCTGCCCATTTTAAATTAAGCAGCGAAACTATCCTGGTGTTCAACGAGGAGTTTGGCGACAATTTTTCTACCCTCGATCATGATGAATATCTGGTTGGGGAAGCGCTGTTGCTGAAAAAAGAACTGAAGATAGGTGAGGTGCAACAGATCCTCGATTCAAACCGGGTTTACCCGGTTATAAAAAGACTCATCGAAAAAAAAGTATGTACTGTTTGGGAAGCCCTGAAAGAAACCTGGTCGCCCAAAAAAGAGATCTTTGTTCTGCTGAACCACAAATATGATAACGAAGAGGAACTGTCTGCATTACTGAGTGATGATAAAAAACTGCAACGGGCCGAAAAACAGCTCGAGCTGTTACTGAGTTACCTGCACCTGATAAAAACGCAGGGCGAGGTAACCAAACCCGAATTGTTGAAGAAAAGCGGCGCTTCGGATGCGCAGTTAAAAGGGCTGGTTGATAAAAACATTCTGTGGCTGGAAAAACGGCAGGTTGACCGCCTGCAATACCTGCCCCGTAATATTCAAATAGATTTTGAATTAACTCCTGCGCAGCAACGGGCATTTGATGCCATTACCGAACAATTGGTAAGCAAACAGGCTTGTTTGTTGCACGGGGTCACTGCCAGTGGAAAAACACAGGTATATGTCAAGCTTATTGAACGATATATCCGCCAGGGAAAACAGGTTTTGTACCTGTTGCCGGAAATTGCCCTTACCTCGCAGGTGATACGCCGTTTGCAAAAGCATTTTGGTGGCTATATTGGCATCTATCATAGTAAATTCAACCAGAATGAACGGGTTGAGATCTGGAACAAGGTGAAAACGGGTGAATTGAAAGTTGTGCTGGGAGCCCGTTCATCGATCTTTTTGCCCTTCACCGATCTGGGATTGATAGTGGTGGATGAAGAACATGATACTTCTTACAAGCAACAGGACCCGGCTCCGCGTTACCATGCCCGTGATGGCGCTATTTATTACGCTTCGCTCTTCAATGCGAATGTGTTGCTGGGCAGCGCTACGCCTTCGGTAGAAAGCTTTTATAATGCGCAGTCCCAAAAGTATGGACTGGCCATCCTGGGCGAACGCTTTGGTGGCGTGCAATTGCCGGCCATCGACATCATTGATACCAAAAGGATGTTTGGGGCTGATAAGGACAAGATCATTATTACGCCCCCTTTAAAAGCCGCCATTGACCAGTCGCTGGAACAGGGCAAACAGGTGATCCTTTTTCAAAACCGCCGGGGTTATTCGCCTTACCAGGTTTGTCAAACCTGTGGCTGGATACCGCATTGCAAGTTTTGCGACGTTACACTGACCTTTCATAAGAACACCCATAAACTGCATTGTCACTATTGCGGTACTGTATACCCGCCCGTGCATGCCTGTCAGGCTTGTGGCAGCGATAAATTCTCCCAGCGCAACTTTGGTACGGAGCGTATTGAAGAACAACTGGAAGAAATGTTTCCCAAGGGGCGCGTGGCCCGTATGGATATTGACAGTGTGCGGGGTAAAACCGCGCACGACAGCCTGATACAGCAATTTGAACAGGGCCGGCTGGATATACTGGTAGGCACGCAAATGGTGGTAAAAGGGCTTGATTTTGAAAATGTGAACCTGGTAGGTATTCTGGATGCAGACAGCCTGTTGAGTTTTGCCGATTTCAGGGTAAATGAACGGGCCTTTCAATTAATGGAGCAGGTGAGTGGCCGTGCCGGCCGTAAAGATAAACAGGGTAAAGTGTTCATCCAGGTGTCTAATACGCAACACCCGGTATTGTATTTTGTGCAGCAACACGATTATGGGCTGTTCTACAACCAGGAAATTGAGGGACGAAGAATGTTCTTTTATCCGCCATTTGCCCGGTTAATAATGCTCACTTTAAAACATAAGTCGAAAGATGTGGTGGAAGCGGCAGCCCAAATGATGGCTTTTTCCATGCAGGGCGAGTATGGCAAGTTCCTGGTAGGCCCGGCAGAGCCGGTGGTGAACCGGGTACGCAACCAATATCTGATGGAATTGCTGATCAAACTGCCGAAAGACGGGGAGCTTATTCAACGTTGTAAACGTTTTATTCTGGAACAGATAGCCGTGCTGCACAATGATAAACGATTCCGGAATGTGGTGGTGATCCCTGATGTGGATGCTATGTAAAACAGGAAGAACTAAATAAAAATGCCCCCCGACGGTACAAGCGGGGGGCATTTTATTATCTTTTAAATTAAAGTTTTAAGCTGGAAGGTCGTTGGCCGGATTAGCTGATGAGGGTGGAGTGTCATTAGGACAAATCAGGAAACCCTTATCAACTGTTCCATTGTCAAAATTTTCATTAATGGAAGTCGCCGTTTCAACTATTTGTTGCGGGGTGAAGTCTTTGGAGCAACCACTCAATACTTCTTCACCAATGGCGAGGAAATCAGCAACGGTATTGCCTTTGAATGGCCCGCTGGCAATGATCATATTGCCCAATGCTACAGAAGACTGGCCAAAACCAGGATCAGCGTGATCGAAACCCACTGATAATTTCAGGGCAACCAGTTGTCCAACCAGTACATTTTTAAGCGAAGCCGGGTCTGTATAGCTGGCGGTTAAAACGGCGCCAGGACCACCAGTCGGTAACAGATTGGTCACAGCCTGGGCAGACGTTAATTTCACGAAATATTTGTCGCTGCAACCCACCGTTATGTACTCGCCAAATGCTGCCTGGAAATTGGCATGTAAATAAGTACCCGGATTATTTCCGGCGGGGGATGCGCCCCAGCCACCTTGTGTTTGTGTACGTAATTGTCCGCATGGAGAAGCATTGGAGACAGCGGAGGTGGAAATGGTTGAATTTAGATCAGCTTTTGCATTTTTTGCTGACATATCTTTCTGGCACGAAAAGAGAGCCGTGGCCACCATAACAGTTGCCGAAAAACGAATGAACGTTTTTTTCATAATTCAAATGTTTTACGAAGGGTATGAGAATCTTGATTAATTACTAAAGCATAAGTACATATACTTGATTGCTTTAGGTATAACGGTATATGCAAATGTAATGCCGTTTTTAATACACGACAATCGTAATATTTCGAATGTTAATATGTTTTTTAACTAATATGTTGCATGAATTGCGGTCATCGGCATCAACTGAGCAGTTCCCGCATTTCATCATATTCATACATATGCACCCCGGCTATCTCTTTGTTGGCGGCGGCTACCATTGATCTGGCCACATCGGCAGCAGTAATGGCTTTGTATTTGCGCCAGGCGCCGATCAATAGAAAAGAGAACGCTTTTACGAATACGCCGGCGATGCGTTCGCCGAAGCGAAATTCTTCTCTGTTACCTAACAAGATTGATGGACGGAAAATATGAATGCTTTCAAAGGGAAGTGCGGTCACATCCTCTTCAATACATCCCTTTAATTGAAGATAAAAGTTAGCGGCCACCGGATTGGCTCCAATTGCCGAGACCATTAGAAACTGGCTGAAACCATGCTGAACGCCCAGGCGGGCAGTAATGATGGGAATATCGTAATCTACTTTGCGGTATTCTGTTTTATTACCTTTTACTTTCTTGCGGGTGGTGCCCACGCAACAGAATATTACATCACCAATATCAATCTTGGCGGCAATATCTTTTTCATCATTAAAATTAACGACCTGAATGTCGATCTTAGAATGGTTTAGCTTAAGGGGTCTGCGAACCAATAACCTGACTTTAGTAAAGAATTCGTTTTGTAACAGTTCCTGTACCAGGTGCTGACCAATTAATCCGGTCGCTCCCAGTACAACGGCGGTTTTTCGATGCATAATTTGTTATTTTGCCCTGCTGATGACGCAAATTCAACAAAATATTCCGCTCCGGCAATACAACACACTGGGTATTGACACATTAGCCAGGTACTTTGCCGCCTTTGTTTCGGTTAATGAACTAGGTGAATTGATCGAAAATAATCCCAATATGGGAATTTTGCCACTTATTTTGGGGGGTGGCAGTAATATTCTTTTTAAAAATAATATAGATGGATTGGTGTTAAAAAATGATATTCCGGGGGTGAATGTCGTAAAAGAAGACGCCGACCATGTTTATGTAAAGGCCGGGGCAGGGGAGAACTGGCATAAATTCGTACAATTTTGCCTGCAGCGAAATTGGGCGGGGGTAGAAAACCTTTCCCTGATACCCGGTTGCGTTGGTGCCAGCCCCATGCAAAATATCGGCGCCTATGGCGTTGAGATCAAAGAAGTATTTGAAGAACTGGAGGCCTTTCATCTCCGTGACAAACAAGTACAGGTGTTCAAAGCTGCTGATTGCGCTTTTGGTTACCGTGAAAGTGTGTTCAAAGGGAAATACCGCAACCAGTATGTTATATTGAATGTTACTTACCGACTGAATAAAAAGCCTGTATTCAATACCAGTTATGGTGCTATTGAACAGGAACTGGAACGTATGGGAGTGCAGGAATTAAGTATTCAGGCTGTTTCACAAGCCGTGATCAATATCCGCTCCTCAAAACTGCCCGATCCCGCGAAGATCGGGAATGCCGGCAGCTTTTTTAAAAACCCCTCTGTTGCTGCTGCGGTGTATGAAGAATTAAAAACGCAATATCCGCATATAGTTGGTTATCCCAATATCGATGGCACCATTAAACTGGCGGCAGGCTGGCTTATTGAACAAAGCGGCTGGAAAGGCTATCGCCGGGGCGATGCAGGTATACATGAAAAACAAGCACTCGTACTGGTGAATTATGGCAACGCTACCGGTCAGGATATTTATGACCTGAGCGATGACGTAATGAAAAGCGTTCACGCCAAATTTGGGGTGGAGCTGGAGCGGGAAGTAAATGTGGTGTAGTGGATAGTTGTACTGAAATATTTCGTTTGTTGATTTAGTTCTTTTGACAGATGCGCTTGTTTTTATTGTTGTGATAAATATAAGTGCGCTAAAATACCTGGCAAGTCAAAAGCGAAAGGATGCCGAAACACTTTTCCGGTTAAAACGAAATAATGGAGCTGTTTACCTGATGGGATATGCGCTTGAATTGAGCTTTAAAAAAAAGGTTTGTCAATCGTTGGGATTTAATAGTGAGTTTCCTGAGTCTGGTACAGAGTTGCACCTTTATTCGGCTCAATTAGCACGATTCAACGCCATTAACCCATCAATTTCTTTAACCCAACTTCGACAGATCAAGAATCATAATTTAGATCAATTGTTGATCTATTCTGGTGTGCATAACAGGATCCTTAATTCATATAGGAACGGGTGGCTTTTGGTAAAAAGCTGGAGCCCGGAAAATCGTTACAGAATACAGCGATTTTCAAATGCCAGGGCCATCAACTTTATGCAGGCGTCCAGGCTTATTCTTAATGAAATTGTTTAAATTCGTTATATGAAAAGTAAGAATTCCCATTCAAGATCCCCAAAGGTTAAAAAGGTACCCGCAAAAGTATCTACAATACAGTATGTTCTTCCTTTGGGTGGAAATGGTTGGTTAGTGAGAGATAATAAAGCTGCAAAGTTTACAGAAATCACTGATAATAAACGGGAAGCTGTTTCTATTGCCAGGCATATTGCCAAAAATAAAAAGATTGAACTGGTGATTTATGGTAGGGATGGCAACGAGGAAAAAAGGGAAAATTATGCTGTTGCTAACTAAAGCTGCAATATGTCTATCGTGAAAAAAATCAGAAAGAGAACGTTGTCGAGATCAAAGGGAAAATAACCATATCTACTACTCTGAAAGATTATAGCAATGATCCATATATTGTTAAAAAGGTAGAGTCTTCCAAAAAGCTAGTTGAAAAATACGGTTTACCCAAAGAGCTACTCAACAGTTAAGCTAATTGACAATAATATTAAGAAAGCACCCCGACGCATCAGGGTGCTTTTTATTTACCAATAGCATTAAATAAAAATGTCGAAGTGATTCACTTCGACATTCATTATTGAATATTCAACTTCAACATTAATTAAAGTCATCACCTTCCAGTTCATCATCCGCAAACGAAGTGGTATTACCCAGCATAGAACCCATCAGGTCCTTGAACTCGATGCGGCTTTCCAATATTTTTTTACTGATCATGGAAAAGGATGCCAGTCCGTGCAACACAAACTCCATTAACAGAGCAGCGTCTTTTTCATTGGCCTGTTTAAAATACTTTTTCACCAACGCATGTAATCCATCTACCTTATACAGTTGCTGTATCTTGTCTTCGTCTTTGGTATGAAATAACAGGTTCAGCGAATTGCCTTTATCGAACCATGAGGTGATGGAACGATAGGGGTTTTCTTCGGCTGCCTGCTGATTACGTTTTTTCTTCAGCGTTTCCGGATTTGGGAAATATTGAATGAATTGTGACCGGATGGCTTTATCAAGCAGGTTCATGGCCACCTGGTACGGTCCTTCCTGTTCGCCTTCATACACCAGTTCTATTTTTCCGGTAATAGAAGGGATCAAACCGATCATATCACTGATCCATACCTGCGTATGGTTTTCTTTATTGATCAATGCGCGGCGTTCAGCTGAGCTTACTGCATTTTCAAAAGCTGAAATGCTTAAGCGGGCCGATACCCCACTTTTTTTGTCAACCAATTCACTGGAGCGGGCCTCAAAGGAGATCTGTTCTATCAGTCGTTTTAAGAGGTCGCTTAATTGCACCTTTGCCTGCTGTTCCTTCAAAATATCGGCTTCCTGTTCAGTTATGGTAAGCGCCGTCTCGATAGTTTTAGGATAGTGTGTCAGGATCTGGCTTTCAATACGGTCCTTCAACGGCGTTACAATGGAGCCACGGTTGGTATAGTCTTCCGGATTGGCGGTGAATACAAACAGGATATCCAGTGGCATACGCAATTTGAAACCACGGATCTGTACATCGCCTTCTTCCAGAATATTGAACAGCGCCACCTGGATGCGAGCCTGCAGGTCGGGAATTTCGTTGATCACAAAAATACCGCGGTTACTGCGAGGGATAATGCCATAGTGTATCACGCGTTCATCGGCAAAGCTTAACCGCAGATTGGCCGCTTTAATGGGGTCGATGTCGCCAATAAGGTCGGCTACGCTTACGTCGGGCGTAGCGAGTTTTTCGCCATACCGTTCGCTTCGGTGGATCCAGGCGATAGGTGTTTCATCGTCATGTTGCGCAATCAGGTCCTTGGCATGGATGGAAATGGGGTTCAGCGGATCGTCATTGATCTCACTGCCTTCTATAACCGGCACATATTCATCGAGTAATTCGATCATTTGCCGGGCCATACGGGTTTTTGCCTGTCCGCGTAACCCAAGGAACAAAATGTTGTGACGCGACAACAGCGCTCTTTCTACATCCGGAATAACAGTTTCTTCATATCCTATAATGCCATTAAACGTACTTTCCTGTTTTTGTAATTTAGAAATAAGGTTCTTTCTGATCTCATCCTTTACTGACTTTGGTTGATAGCCGCTCTTCTTAAGTTCGCCCAGTGTTTTTATTTGTGGTATGCTCATATTAATAATCTGTCTGAATAATTTGATTGTCTAATAAACCGTTTTTCTTTTTCCATTTTCAAAATCACGGAATATAAAAGCCCCCAACCGGTCGAGCGAGGCAAAGAAAGCCTTGCCGCTGTTGGTTTCAGTGAACTCCTGTACAAACCGCTGCAAATACGGATCGGTAGCGATCATAAAAGTGGTAATAGGCACTTTTAATTTCTTGCATTGTGCGGCCAGGTTCAGGCAACGGTTGGTGATGCGACGGTCGAGCCCAAAACTGTTCTTATAATAGCGTTTGCCTATTTTTAAACAGGTTGGTTTGCCATCGGTGATCATAAAGATCTGTTTGTTGGGATTTTTACGTCGGCGTAAAATATCCATTGCCATTTCCAAACCAGCTACCGTATTGGTGTGGTATGGACCAACCTGCAAATAAGGAAGGTCTTTTATTTCAACTGGCCAGGCATCATTGCCGAAAACTACAATATCCAATGTGTCTTTGGGATATTTGGTAGTGATCAGTTCGCTGAGTGCCATGGCTACTTTTTTAGCTGGCGTAATGCGGTCTTCCCCATACAGGATCATCGAATGTGAAATATCGATCATCAGTACAGTAGACGTTTGTGATTTGAAATCGGTTTCGCGAATGGCCAGGTCATCTTCCTGCATATTGAAACTTTCGATGCCGTGATTGATCTGTGCATTGCGAATGCTGGTGGTGAAATCGATTTGTTCAAGCGTATCGCCAAACTGAAAGGGCCGGGTTTCGGGATTGATCTCATCGCCGCCACCGGGCTTGAATGTATGGTGATCACCGGATTTGGTCTTTTTTAATTTGCCGAAGATCTCTTCCAGCGATTTTTTGCGAATGCCCTGTTCGGTCTTGGAGGTGATCTTGATCTCGCCGCTGATCTGGTTCTCCTGGATGTAGCCTTTCTCTTTTAATTCTTCTATAAAATCGCCCATGCCATATTCGTCGTTTGTAAGCTCATATTCTTTATCAAGCTGGTTCATCCAGTCCAACGCTTCGCTCACATCGCCATTGGTATAGGTAAGCAATTGCATGAACACATCCAGCAATTGCTCAAATTTCGTTTTGCCCTGTTGATTGGGATCGAATTTGGTGAAATGATGTCCTATCACTGCTAATAATGTTTTTAAGGTACAATGAATTTGATTCTTGCGTCTACGATTCGTCGTTTCCGCCTGCTATTGTTGCGGCGGGCACGTAGGACTAACCCAATTTAAGCATTAAAATTCATTCATTGACGTATGTAATTTTTGTTAACACTACAACAAAGTATGGCAGCAATTGTTGCAATACCCCTTAAAACAAAGCGTGCCACGGTTTGAAACCGCGGCACGCATAAATTTTTGATATATATCTGTTTATCCGAACCTTTCTACGGCTTTGTTGTATCAACCGCTTCGGGAGACTTCAAGTCAGCAGGGGCATTTTCAACGCCGTTCTTACCGGCTCCGCCACCAAATTGTTTTTCCCAATCAGCCATTTGCATCAGCATTTGATAAGAAGATACAATGTCCTGTGCAAAGGGTACCTGCTTGTCTGACACGGTGCCTTTATTGTTTAAATAAGCGGCGGCACTCATGGCCATGGTTTCGTTGTTAGAAGCCTCATCACCCAATGAGCGATAATACTTCATTTGTTGTTCCAGGTCAGTTTTAGCTGACTTGGCTACCTTTCTTGCCAGTTCCAGATCGCCACTGCGGTAGGCTGCATACAGATAAGTCATGGTAACCCGGTTATGGAAGTTGCCACGGTTTGATGTCATACCGTAAGGAACATTGCTTTCCAACACAGCGTTATCATATTTACGTAATTCCTTGCGGGCTGAATCTTTTTTATTGGCATCAACCAGTGCCATTCCGAGGAATGCATGCGCCTGACGAATGCTGTTTATGTGACGGCGATTTTCTTCATCGAAGTAAACTTTTGGTTTGGCGGCATTGCCATATCCAAATTTCTCCGTGAGGTTTTTATATGACACATCCAGTTCCACACTGGTGCCTTCAACAGGTACCAGGCGATAGGAGAGACCTTCCATACGAACATATTTTTCCAGTCCCAGGTCTTCCAGCTCCTGTGTAGAAGTGAAGTAAATAGGACGTTTCCATTTATTACCTGCAATAATGGCCAGTACAGCCAGGTCGTTCTTTTGCAGATAGCTGCGTTTAATATCCAATTTCAGTTCGCTTACCACACTGTCGCCGGGGTTCAGTGGCATGTTCTTTTTGATCGCTTCCACGTCAACAGGCACGCTTACTTTGCTTACCGGTATAATATTGCCCAGGTCTTCATCATTGAACTGAACGGTGTTTTTAGGATCGTCGCTGGCGGTAACATTTTTCAGGATCTCGTACAGGTCGTAGTACTTGTTTTGATCATAACCCGACATCAACTGGGCGTTCACGCGGCTCAGGTAAGATGGAGTGAATACTACGTTCCGTTTGTCTCCTTCAATTTGTTGCGGAGTAAAGATCACGTCGGTAGGAGCGCTTTCATTTACTTTATAACGCAGCTCATTGATGTACCAGTCGGTACCCAACAGGCTGTAGTTGATCACGCGCAGATCGGGGCGGATCTTTTCTACTTCCTGGGAATACCAGAGCGGATAGGTGTCGTTATCACCAAAGGAAATGAGGATGCCATCTTTGGCACAGCTTTCCAGGTAATCTTTACCAATATCGCGGGCCAGTGTTTTCTTGCTACGGTCATGGTCATCCCATTCCTGTGAAGCCATTAACACGGGTACAGCCAGTAAGCACAATCCCAGTGCTGCGTAGTCAACCATGTCGCCTTTCAGGTAGCGGCTCAGTTGTTCTCTTACCCAAATAACTCCTAAACCTATCCAAACAGCAAATGCATAGAAGGAGCCTACATATGCGTAGTCACGTTCACGCGGTTGCTGACCCGACTGGTTCAGGTAGACCACAATGGCCAAACCTGTAAAGAAGAATAACAGGAAGTTGATGAGCCAGTCGCGTTTGGTGCGGTTCAACTGGAAGAAGAAACCGAGAGCACCTAATATAACCGGCAGGAAGAATAATTTATTGTTGGCTTTGTTCGCAGAACCGGCTGTATCAGGCAGTTCATCAGGCGTACTGTGGCCAAAAATTTTATCTATAAAATTGATACCGCTGTTCCAGTTACCGTCACGACGGTTGCCAAAGCCCTGCAGGTCATTTTGTTTACCGGCAAAATTCCACATGAAATAACGCCAGTACATCCAGCGGAACTGGTAGTTCATGAAGTAAACAATATTGTTCGCGAAAGTGGGCTGTTCATCGCCGCTGAGGCGGCCAAAATCGCGGTAAACATATTCCTGGTTACGCTCATTGCCATTGTCCCACATACGAGGGAAAATGTGCGGGCCGATCTTGTCAACATTCCAATCAGGGTGCTGTTGGGCCAAACCGGCTTTGTCTTCTTCACTTGGTGCTGCACTAAAATCCTGTTTGCGGGTTTTACCGGCAGCAACGTATTTGTCTTTTCCGTCTTCTGAACCTTTTACATACAGGTCGCCGGTGGTAACAAATGGCGAGCGGTAGGTAAAGTCAGGACCATACATAATTGGCCAGTCGCCATATTGTTCACGGCTCAGGTAACCAACCAAACTCACGGGGTTGTCAACATTGTACATATCTACCGATGGGTTGGCTGAAGAGCGAACCAGGGTAGTGAAGTAAGTTGAATAACCCAATATAAGGAAGATGGCAGACCAAAGCCCGATCTTCAAAAAGGAAATGATATTTTGTTTTACATAATAGCAAACACCAACCAACGCTCCCAATCCCAGGAGCAGTAAGATCAAGGTTCCGCCACCATGAATAAAGGGGAAACAGAATAATAGCACGATGGCCGATAACCAAACAGGGAATAGGGTGAACTTTTGAATTTGTGTGTCGGTGAACAGCAGACCCAGGACCAACAGGGCACTGAGCAGCAGGAAATAAGTGCCAAATCCAACAAAGAAGGGGGTACCCAGATTATTCACAAAGAATTTGTCGAATTCACCGGCACCTTTGATTGACCATTGGATAATAGCCACCTGTACCAGTCCGGTGATCGCGCAACCTATGAAAAAGGCAGCTACGGTTCCCCAACGGGTAACTTTATAACGTTTGAAGTAATAAACCATTACAATGGCGGGGATGGTCAACAGGTTCAACAGGTGAACCCCGATTGACAGACCCATCATATAAAATATAAATATCAACCAGCGGTCGGCCTGGGAGAATTTATGACCGTCGAGTTTACTTTCCGTGTCAACCTGGTGTTCCCATTTCAGGATGGCCCAGAAAACCACGGCGGTGAACAGGGACGATAAGGCATAAACCTCACCTTCCACTGCACTGTACCAGAAAGAATCGGAGAATGTATAGGCCAGGGCACCTACAGCACCGGCACCCATGATGGTGATCAGTTGCTGTTTGGTTAAGTCGATCCCATCTTTCTTTACCATTTTGCGGGCAAAATGGGTGATCGTCCAGAACAGGAACAAGATGGTGAATCCACTGGCGATGGCATTCATGAAATTTACGCCGAGTGCGGCATTGGTAGGATTGTCGCCAAAAAGAACGATGAAAAAGCGGCCCAGCAGGATAAAGAGCGGGGCACCAGGGGGGTGGGGGACCTGAAGTTTATAGGCACTGCTGATAAATTCACCGCAGTCCCAGAAACTGCCAGTTGGTTCCATAGTGAGCACGTATACGCTACAAGCAATCAGGCACACGACCCAACCCACTATGTTGTTCACTCGGTTAAAATTCATAAAGTGTTGGTTTAAAAGAATGGGCAAATATATGGTCTTAGTTTTAAGTTTCTAACTCAAAGTTTTTGTTAACTATTAGATTGTTTGGGGGTTAGAGGAGAAAAGGAACCGGCTGTTACCCGTTTCGGATGGGAGATTGCCGGAATTGTTAGGTAAAATGGTGGCAGGGATCCAGATAATTATATAAACCGTTCTAAATCAACGATGAAATGATAGCGAAAGGCGTCTCCAAAATAAGAGGCGCCTTCTGTTATGGAAATGCGGCACAAGCGGACGCCTGCACCAGGTAGCATAGAATTAATTAAAATCATTGAATAACATGCCGTACCGGTCCAGCAATGGTTCTATGTTTTGGTTTTTTGTAAGACCCAACCCAATGGACGGAACTTCCTCCGGGTTCATAGGGGCTAAAGATAATTTTATTCCCTTACCAATTTACCCGTGGGTTTACCCGGTCGTCGAACTTGAAGATCTGAAAGGCCAGCATGATCTCGTGTGAGCCATTGCTGAACTGTTTCAGGGGTGATAGCGTGTAATCGTATGCGTACGATACGTTGAAATTTCGGGCAACGTGCAACCCCACCATGCCCGAAATGGCATCCTGGTAACGGTAGGAGGCGCCTACCCAAAAGGTATTGGCTACCATACATTTGGCGTTGATGTCCCAACCGGTAGGGTTGGCAAAATCGCTGCGTAACAGACCCGAAACCAACAACTGCGTATTGTCGTATTCATTCAGCATGATATTGTACCCGCCGCTCAGAATGTATTGTCTTTTATAGGTAGACAGTGAATTTTTCGTATTGATAAATTTTGACGGAATGATCTGTTGAGCAGAAGCGCCCGCGAAAAAGCGGCCGCTGTATAACATAATACCCATATTTAAATCGGGCGACCATTTGGTACCGAAATCGTTCAACACGGCCGGGTCAAGCGGCTGATCGGGGTAAATGTTTTTGGATGGATCGTAACGCAATTGCTGAAAACCGGCCGACAATCCCGCTGAAAGCGCTATCTCATCAGACAATGGCAGGTGCCAGGCGTATGATAGATCAAGGCAATTGCTAACATAAGGACCGATCTTGTCCTGGTATGCTACCATGCCGATACCATGATGCCGTTCAACGGGCAATAGCTTAAAGAAGTTTTCGCGATCGTCTTCTTCCGGCAGCGATTGAGGCGGGGCCTGCTCTACCGAATAACCCAATGGGAGGTTAGCGGAAACCCAGGTAGTGACCGGAGCACCGGAAATGCCGTTCCACTGGCGGCGATGGCCAATGCGGATGTCGGCATAGTTTTCCAAACCCGTCATGGCCGGGTTCGATAAAAAATAGTTCAGCACGTATTGTGTGGTTTGCGGTCGGCTTTGTGCGCTGGTTGGCAACCAGCCCGCGATCAACAGCCCCAGTCCCGTTACGGCTTTTATATAGTTGTTTAAACGAAACATATTTCTCGGTTTAAGTTAGTAGTGGTTGTTTATTTTAACAGGTTGATCCAGCCATTTACAGGTTGATTGCCATCTTTCAGGTCGAGCACATAGTAATATACGCCCGCCGGCAGTTCATGACCACCACTGGTGCCATCCCATTTCAGGCCTGGTCCTTTTGCTTCAAACACTTTGTTGCCATTGCGGTTAAAGATCTGTACTACCGCATTGGGGTATTGGTCAAGGGCCTTCACTGTCCAGTAATCATTAATACCATCGTGGTTGGGAGAGAACGTGTTGGGCACCTGGTTCAGATCGATCACCTGCACCGTGATTGTAAATTCCTTCTCGCAACCCTGGGCAGTAGTAACGTTTACCGCATAAGTGCCCGATTGGGTAACCCTCGCTACCGGTGTACGATCACCGGTGCTCCAGGCATAAGTACCATTGGCGCTGGAAGGCGCTGTTAACTGAAAATAGTGTGTGTTGCCCGATGATACGGGACCATATGAGGAAATAGCGCCTGTAGGGAATGGGTTCACGGTTACAGCTGTTGCATTGCTCACCGGGGAGGTACAACCGTTGTTGTCTGTAATGCGAACGGTATAGGTGCCACTTTTGTTTATTGTAATATCGGCTGCACGACTGCCTGTTGACCATTGGTAGGTTGCTGCGGCGCCAGTAGACAACGTTACACTGTTGCCATCACAGAATGACAATGGACCTGAGGCGTGGATGACTGGTTGTGCCGGCAGCGGGTTTACAGTTACCACGGCGCCATTACTGATGGGGGACTGACAACCATTGGCATCCGTGATCTGTAAGGTATAGCTGCCTGCCTGGGTAATGGCAATTTGTTTGGCGGTGCTACCGGTAGACCAGTTATAACTGGTGGCCGCCGGGCTGCTTAAAGTAACATTGCCGCCCTGGCAGAAGGTAGTAGCGCCACTGGCCATGATCACTGGCTGTGCCGGCAATGGATTTACAGTAACAACTACCGCATTACTTACCGGGGATGTACAACCGTTCCCGTCTGTTATCTGCAATGTATAGGAACCAGCTGTTGTTGCATTTATAGATTGAGTGTTTGCTGTATTTGACCAGATATATCCTGCTGCTGACGGGCTTGACAGTGTTACCGAACCACCCTGACAGAATGTTGTATTGCTGCCCGGAGTTATGACCGGTTGGGCGGGTAGGGGATTTACCGTAACCACCGTTGCATCACTGAGCGGCGATATACAGCCATTGCCGTCGGTCACTTTCAGGGTATAAGAACCTGATGAAGTTATAGGGGTACTTTGTGTTGTACCGCCATTTGACCAGGCATTACCGGTAAGTGATGAACTATTCAGCGTTACCGAACCGCCAATACAGAAGGTGGTGGCGCTGCCAGGTGTAATGACCGGTTTGGCCGGCAGTGGGTTTACGGTAAGGACAGCGGCCGTACTTGTTTCGGTTCCGCAGGTACCGGTAACCACACATTGGAACTGACCAGTGCCCAATCCATTTACATTGGCAACACTCAGCGCATTGGTGGTAGTGCCGTTGTAGAGACTACCGTCATTGATATTGCTGCCATTGAGTTGCCATTGGTAAGTTATATTGGTGCCCGAAGCATTTACTGAAAAGTTGGTAGCGGCGGCATCACAGATTGTAACAGGTTGCGGAACTGCACCGATCACTGTTTTGGGTTGAACGGTAACATGTACCGGGCTGGCAGCAGCCGAACAGCCATTGTCGTTACTCACCTGCACACTGTAATCACCGGTTTGGGTGATCTTTATATAACGGGTGGTTTCCCCGGTTGACCATTGGTAATTATAGGGCATTTCGTATTGCCATACATCTACATTGCCACGGGGGCTTGAGTTTTGTGCCCCTGTTGAAATATAAGCATGTTGACCAATTACCATGGCAACGGTAGCGTACCGGCCGTTGGGAATATCGGTCATGCGTGTCCAGCTAAGTGTAGCAGGGTCCAGTTGCCAGAGGTCACTTAAAATAGGACCATGATTTCCCATACCCACATAGGCTTTATGACCATCGGTAAAACCAATGCCACCGCCGCGGGGTCCACCGGGAAAGTCGGGTAATATTGTCCAGGAATCTGTAGTGGGGTCGTATTGTAAACAGTCTGCGGTTTGTGGGTTGGCGGGGTCGGTGCGGGTGGAGTTACCAGTGATCAGGTAGCCCTTTCCGTTAAGCGCAAAAGCTGGTGCAAAGGTCATACTAAACGGCATGTCGTTTTTGCGCGTCCAGGTATCATTTACCAGGTCGTATTCATATACTGCAGTACCGCCATTAATGCCACCGGGAACGATGATCTTATCGTTTAACAAAAAGCCCTGTACTACACCCGTGGCATTGCCAGGACTGGTGGCTTTTTTAGTCCATGCGTTGTAAGTGGGGTTATACATATACATGGCTTTGTCTCCACTGCCCAATACCCATCCTTTGCCATGCCACGAAATGGCCGGCGCCCACTGTATAGCCATAGGCATATCAGCCTGTTGAGCCCAGGTATCTGTTGCCGGATCATATTTCCAGAACTGGTATGCATTGGGGCTGCCTCCACAATAATAACCAGTGGAACCTATAGTAAAACCCGAAGCGTAATAAGTAGAGCCTCCGGGAAAATCGCCTTTCTGTGTCCAAACATCACCACCTGCAAATAAGGTATCCGGGGTGCCTTCGCAGAAGGTGGTACCCGCCGCTGATACCCTAATGGGAGTGGTACTAAAAGTGGCTGCGGTTACCGTAAGCGGAGCGGTAGTAATGGCACAACCTTCAATATCATTTATAGTGGCACTGTAGTTGCCGGGTGTATTTACCGTGTATGATAATTGGGTTGAACCATCGGGCCATAGTACGGTATTATTTGGATGGTATTCGTATAGCTGTTTGTTGTTGGCTGACCCAAAACCTACAATAGCTTTATCGTGCAGACCAAAACTTGCCGGGCCCCATTGGGCAGAACCGGGGAAATTCGCTTTTTGTGTCCAAGTGTCGTTGTAAAACTCCCACAATTCATTTGTGCTTCCGCCGGTGGTCCTGTATCCGCATACTATATACGCATGGTTCTGGATGGTGAATGCAGATGAGGTACGACGGGGCGATGCGGGTAATGCTGCCTGCGCAGACCACGTTGTAGTAGACGGGTCATATTTCCAGCAGTCATTGGCATTGCTTGTTCCATTTAACCATCCGGTAGCCACATAGCCTGAACCGTTGATAGTAAATCCCACTGCTTCTCTTCGTGCAGTGCCTGGGAAATTGGGAATAGACGACCAGGTATCCGAGAAAGTATTATACATCCAAAAGGTCGATGGATAAGTGCCTGAACTATAGCCGAGCCCCACATAGCCAAATCCTCTTGCTGCAAAGCCGGTAGCCGCGGTCGTTGCCCCGCCAGGGTAGTTAGCCTTTATTGCCCAAATATTGGTAAAGGGATCGTATTCATACCAATCGCTCAAAATGGTAGCACCTCTGTTGCCCAATCCTGCATACCCTTTTTGGTTAATGGAAAAACCTGTGGCAAATACACGTCCGCCGCCTGGTACATCAGCTTTTTGTGACCAGGTTTCAGTAGCTTCATCATATTCCCAAAAGTCGCTCAGGAAAGTGCCACTAGTAGTACCCGTTCCAACATAGCCTTTTGAACCAATGCTAAAGGCAATGCCTTCTGTACGGGCAGATGCTGCGAGTAAGTCAGGCTTTCTTGTCCAGCTATTGCCGGTGTCGGCGTATAGCGTGAGGCTTTGACCGGAACACAATACTGGTGTATCGGCAGGAATAACGGGTGGAACCGTTTTTTCTTTTATCACTACCGGGTCAGATGTTTGCGAACAACCGCTGCCATCGGTAGCAGTGAGTGTATATGTTCCGGCGCCAACTGTTATAAAATTGGCGTCGCCTGCACCGTTCGACCAGGAATAGGTTAGAGAAGGATTCCGTTTAAAGATCAATGTGGTACTGCCACCGCCAGGGCATGTGGTGGCGGCCCTGCTGATAACAACGGGTTTTTCACATTGCGCGCCTGCTTGTTGCAAAAACAATAGTAGTGTAATGCATAGGGCAAACAGGAAAGAGTAAAACTTTTTCATGCGGTTATGGGGAATGTTGATGTTAATAGGGATTAAAGCATGTTATAAAACATGCAGTTGCTTCAGTTCTTCGGTTGAAACAGTTGGTGGAAAAATGTTTTTCTGTAGTTTGCTTACTACCAGACCGGCCACCTTGCCGGCGGCAGCTGCAGTAGTAAAACCATTACTGCCAGGCTGACCAGGAATGGTTTCCTGGTGGATCATTTTTTTAGCGCCTGAGTAGATGTCATAACCGAAACTATTGTTGGTTAGTTTGATAACCTGATAAGAATACTTTTGACCCTCAGGGGTGCTGTCGACGTTAGCAGGCGGTACAGAAGCATAAAGGGCCGCCGGTTTGGGAAGGATCTTGCTGGCCGAAACGGCATAAAATAGACCAACGCATATAACCAGGGTAACCAATTTTTTCATGGGGTTAAATTGACAATTACAGGGTACTGATCTACAGTAATTAATAGATGCTCATAAAACCAGTGCAAGATAATTAGAGAAATGGCATATATGTACGCAAAGTATGTGAATTGCCGGTAGGTGTAGGCCAAGGGGCTTAATTTGTATGTAAAAAAATCAAGATTTAAACATTAATTAAGCCGTTGGTTTACTGTTCAACCCTGAAATAGCCTTGCCAGACTGCATTTTTATATACTTTGGATATACCTGTTATTCATGTCATTAGAATAGATATCCCGGAGATGTCCCGGAGGTGTCCCAGAGATGACCCGGGGATACTTCACCTCTTATTAGAGCCGGGATATCTTCGTTACAGGTCACTAAATACTGTAGTTTGTGACTATAACCCATGTGCATCTATCCTATGGTAAAACACTATGTGTAATATTGTAGACTAGGTAGTTAAGTCTCAAATGACCCTCATTTTGTCCTAAATGGCCACCTTTCATATCCAGATTTCCAATCATCTTTGTTGTGTTGAAGCAGTGGAGCAGCAACCACGCTAAAAACGGGCGGAACCGAAAAGCCAGACGAGTAGGAATAAAAAAATGTTTTATGTCAACTAATTCAGTTTCGTTACACCGAATGATCAAGACATCGCCCGAAAAGTTATACCGCGCATTTACTGAAGCCCTGGCAATTGCTTCCTGGTTACCTCCTTATGGCTTTCTTTGTACTGTTCATGAAATGAATGTAAAGACTGGTGGTACTTTCAGAATGTCCTTCACGAATTTTACAACTGGTAACGGACATTCATTCGGTGGTACTTATGTTGAAGTTAAACCGAACGAGTTTCTTAAATACACCGATAAATTCGATGATCCCAACCTGCCTGGAGAGATGACCACTTCTGTATGGATCAAAAAAACTATTGCGGGCACTGAATTAAAAGTTGAGCAAACGGGGATCCCGGCTGTAATCCCGGCTGAAATGTGTTACCTGGGCTGGCAGGATTCGTTGGATAAACTAATTAAACTGGTAGAGCCTGAAATACCAGACAATGCATAGATGACCAGGTCCGGTGCTGGAAAAGTAAAGCGGTCACTTCCTGTGTGAAGTGACCGCTTTATAAATGTTTTTACAATTAAGGGCGTGAATTCAAGCTCATGCACAAACCCGCCTAGTTGGATTTCTTTTCAGGTCTGTTCTTCTTCAAATACTCAGCGAGTGATTTAATACTATAAGTGTCTATATAATCAACACCTAATTCAATAACTTTTTGCCAGCCATCAACGAAATCAGGTGTGTTCCAAAATCTAACCTTTTTCCCTAATTCATGACCTTTAGCAACTGCTTTTTGTAAAGCCAGCCAGTTTTTCTCCGGAATATTGTCGGTGCCTTTCCAGGATGTGTAGTTAATGAAATTATCGCTCAGGATTGCAATACGGGTAAGTTCATCGGGTCTATATTTTATGCTCAATAACCCATCAAACCAAATGTAAGGAGGATAGGCAAGATAAGTGCTTGGATCTGGTTTATTACCACTTACAAGTATCATGAGCGATTTACACTGGGTAATTTCAGGGTACTTTGATAACATGTCGGTAATCTTATTGAGCGTAGGTACAGCTTCTGATTTTACATCTATCATCAAAATCAAACTCTGCGTGGGATCTTCATAAATATTACCGTTGTTCGCTTTAATATATTCAACTAAAGGTTTAACGTATAGGTCTTCAAATCTTTTATTGTTGATAACATCTTTTTCTGTGTGAGCCACAATTAAGTCATTATCGTTCAAAAACAAGTCTACTTCAATCGATCCAAACTTGCTATTATAGGCGGTAACCAGCGGAGGTTCATGTTGATAATCGTTGTGGGCATGCGCATTGGCTGTTGTATAAACGTTTGTTTGTGCCATTGCGCCAACAGTACTCAGGACTAGAAAAATCAAAACTAGATTCTTCATAATGATAGGGAATTTTTTCAGGTTAAAAAATTATCATCTGGCAATGCGGATCTTTTTTACCTGCAATCGTGCGGGTTAAGTGTCTATTCGACAAGTTATAAATAAAATTTGGTTAATGCAAATAAGGCTGGTTTTGTTTGATAATAATTTTCTCTTAGATCTTAATGAGGGCTTCCAATTATGATAGCCTCTTTACCAATACCGTGCCCCTGGGATCATGCAATATCGTTTTAAACCTGGGTTTTTGGGTAGTAAGTGACTTTGTTAATCTTAATGCCAGCCTTGGTCACTGTTATCAATTAAAGTTAAGGACTGTGAAGATTCAAAAGTTAGACATGGTTTTCGTCGTAATAGTACTAGTTTTGGTCTAGTAAATTTCGCATGCCGAATAAGCTAAATGAAATTAGTTTGAAGGTGTTGCTGTCTTCTGTTCTGCAACGGGTCAGAAATTCATCTATGTCATATTCCGTTTCTTCAGGGCAAACCCTAACAAAACCCTACTTTCTAATAATTCTATTCTTGTTACAACAAACCCCTGAGAAAGTGTTTTGTGTGTCAGTTTAAAATTTATTCTTTCTTTTGTTTAGATGGATGACGAATTCAAGATTCAGGTTATTGGATCGGATATTTTCATCTTCTAAGTTTGTTGCTTTACTACCCAAACATGATCTTCACAGTTTGGTAGAACAGTCTGTTTTGAAGGTGTTGGGCCTGTTCGGTAAAACCTTGCAATCCAAATAAACCGGCGGCATTGCCTTTGTTGATAGCAATTTCAAGATATCCGGCCGCATTGAAGAGTGCCAGTTTTTCGCCTTCGTTCACATCGGCATAGGTTTCCGCTATTTTATCGATCACTTCATTGCGTTTGAATACAATTTTGAAGTTCCGCCCATTCCGATGTTCTTCGAATTGTTCGCGTGTTATATTAACTACAATATTTTCGAAATGATCTATAAAAATGATCTGCCCTTCCATCCAGTTTTCGCCAAACAAGGGACGTAAATGATTCTTTTCTAAAAAAGGCACATCAGGGATGCCAATATCCTGTAACCGGGCCCCGGCATGTAATTTCTGAATGGCTTCACCCATTACCTGAACGCAATACAAGGTGTTTTTTATGGCTTTGGGATCGAGCGGCAAACCGATGATCATTTCAGGTTTGTCTTCGAGCATCATAGTGAGCAGGCCATTATCGGCACACAAAATGTATTGTTCCTTATGCCAGGCTAATAATAATTGTTCCGGCTTTTTTTCAAACAGGTTTACCAGCAGCAAATGGAATGTGTTCGGGGGGAACTGCTTGATTATGTTGCGGCTGATATAGGCAGCCTGCGGATAGTTGAAAGGTGAAATGGTATGCGACACGTCAACCAGGGTAAATTCCGGGTTCTGTTGCAATAACTGGCCCTTTACTGCACCCACCAGGTAGTCTTGCATACCAAAATCAGAAGTGAGGGTTAGTAAAGGCATTTAAGAAATTATGTATTAAAAATTAGGAATGAGAAATGAAAAAGTTTGAAATTTATTAGCAAGATGAGAAATGAGCGACTACTTTTTCATTTTAATTTTCCATTTCTCATTTTTCATTTATTTGGAAAGCTCATTGTTCTTAAAAAAGAATTTGTACACCAGCTTATCCGTTAGCGAAGGGAAGAGTTTGTTCAAAAAGATGGTCCTTTTACCGTTAAAGGTAAGAACGAGGGTACGCTTACGGTTTTCGATGGCTTTCAGGATTTCGCGAGAACAGGCCTCAGCGCTCATTAAACTGGCTTCGTCGAGCGGTGATTCCCCTTGCGGATTGCCTTGCTCATTTAGTGCCGCATTCCGGATATTGGAGGCTGTAAAGCCTGGACAAACCCACATAACGTGCACGCCGGAATGTAATAACTCCGTCCGGATGGCCTCCAGCCAGCCCTGTAAGGCAAATTTAGAGGCAGAATAGGCCGCGCGGCCAGGTAAACCGCGGTAACCGGCAATGGAAGAAACTCCCACAATGGTCCCTTTACGCTCTAATATAGAGGGTAGTGCATATTTGGTGCAATACACGGAACCAAAAAAATTGACGTCCATTACCTTTTTGATCACTTCAATGTCGGCATCATTAAATAAAGCCCGCATGCTGATACCGGCATTATTGATAAGGATGTCTATCCCGCCGAATGTTTTAATGGTAGATTCAATAAAACGCTGACAATCGGCTTCTTTACTCACATCACAGGTAATGGTATGCAGCATCACATTGGCGTGCTGCAGTTGCAGGGTGTATAATTTGTCGTAATTACGCGCACAGGTAGCTACTTTGGCACCTGCGGCAATGCAAGCATCTACCAAAGCCTTTCCAATTCCATCACTTCCGCCCGTAATAGCTACAACCTTATCTTTTAAGAATGACATAACGTTACTTTTGTAAACACAAAAATAGCGGAGTTAACCCGCTGAAAAAATAGGAGTTGAGAAAATAGTTTATGATTTTTTTTAAAAAAATTTGGTGAGATATGTTTTTCTCCTATTTTTGCACTCCCAAAATAAACGCACCGCTTCGAAAAACGGTCAGAAGAAAAAGAGAATGAATGAGTTGGATAGCAATTTTGGGCAAAGATCTTAACATTTTGAAACCTTAATAAGGTTGATCTCGTAGCTCAGTTGGTAGAGCACAACACTTTTAATGTTGGGGTCCTGGGTTCGAGTCCCAGCGGGATCACAAAATTTGGCGGAAAGGCTATCAAAAATGGTAGCCTTTTTTTATGCCAGAATTATTGGTTAAGTATCTTCGCGGTTCAAAAGTTTAAAGTTCTTAGGTTGATCTCGTAGCTCAGTTGGTAGAGCACAACACTTTTAATGTTGGGGTCCTGGGTTCGAGTCCCAGCGGGATCACAGAATTGGTAAAGAGGCTATCAAAATTGGTAGCCTCTTTTTTTATGCCTTTTATGTATATCCTATATTCAGAGAAGTTAAGAAAATACAATAGCTGCATCTGTTTCTAATAATCATCAAATAATTGCTGCGTTTATGCGCTGATAATTCCTGCCTGGTGCTGCATATGCCACCTGATTGCCTGTTTCCTGACGGAAGATGAAGATGTACTAATAGGTTATTGTATAGATGATCTGCCATTCAAACTATAACTAGTAACCGAAATGAATTTACTTTTTTGTCAACGACGGATTCTACCTGCCTGCTGAAATTATAAGTATAAAAAAACAAGCAGGCTACAAACTTACCTGAGATCTGCCTGTCTCTTTGATCTAACATGTGATAGCTCTATGTATGCTAAATTGAAAAAGCTATCAGCTGATAGTTTTTTTCTAACCAGGCGGGTTGTTTAATGAAAAAAAGAAAATAATTAGTGACTTTTTTAAAAATATCTTCATGATTATTAGTCTACATTTGAAAAATCTTGTTAAAAGACAATTTTTATAAGATCAGTAAATCAACAACCATGTCTCAACAGAATTCTAACAGAGGTACTTTGCCTCAGGTATTTAAAGAGGAGAGCAGCATACCTGACAATTACAAGATCACCGAAATTCACCAACGGGAATATTTATTAAATGGCGAACTGGTTCCCTGGAATGGGCCCGTTACCAATATTTATTCACCGGTTTGTATACCTACCGCAAACGGATTTGAAAAAAAGCTGCTGGGCAGCATTCCTAATACTACTCCCAAAGAATCTTTGGAAGCGCTTGACGCCGCTGTGGCCGCTTATAATAACGGTTTAGGTGAATGGCCTACCATGTCTGTAGAAGGACGCATCAAATGCATGCAGAAGTTTGTGTATTTAATGATCCAGCAAAGAGAGCTGGTGATCAAATTGCTGATGTGGGAAATTGGAAAAACACTGGCTGATGCCACCAAAGAATTTGACCGCACCGTTGAATACATCAACTTCACCATCGATGCGTTGAAAGACCTCGACCGGGAGTCTTCTCATTTTCAACAGGCAGAAGGTACTATTGCTCAAATAAGAAGAGCGCCGTTAGGCGTAGTGTTGAGCATGGGCCCCTTCAACTATCCTCTGAACGAAATTTTTACCACACTGATACCAGCCCTTATCATGGGCAACACCATTCTGTTTAAATTACCCAAATTTGGTGTATTGTGCCATTATCCTTTATTAAATGCATTCAAAGAAGCATTTCCTAAAGGCACCGTAAATACATTATACGGTAAAGGTTCAGAGATCATTTCTCCGATCATGGAGAGTGGTAAAGTGAACGTGCTGGCTTTCATTGGTAGCAGCAAGGTGGCAAACGGACTTAAAAAATTGCACCCGAAAGTAAATCGCTTGCGTGCTATTTTAAGTCTGGATGCAAAGAATGCAGCCATTGTTACCAAAAATGCCAACATTGATGTAGCCGTTAATGAATGTATCCTGGGTGCGCTTTCTTTCAATGGACAACGTTGTACCGCCCTGAAACTGATCTTTGTGCAAAGAGAGATCGCTGCCGAGTTCACGGAAAAGCTTTCAGCAGCTGTATCCGCCATGAAACCCGGATTACCCTGGGAAGCTGGCGTTAAAATTACCCCGTTGCCAGAAGACAATAAACCAGCTTATTTGAAAGCCTGTATAGATGACGCCATTTCCAAAGGCGCCAAAGTGATGAATGAAAATGGTGGCTTCCAGGAAGGTTCTTTTGTATTCCCGGCAGTAGTATTCCCGGTAAATGAGCAAATGAAATTATATCATGAAGAGCAATTTGGTCCTATCGTGCCGGTAGTGCCTTTCGATTCTATTGATGAGCCGGTAAACTACCAGGTAAATGCAACACATGGTATGCAGGTGAGTATCTTTAGCGAAGATGCCAAAGAAGTGGCCAGCCTCATTGATCCATTTGTAAATCTGGTAAGCCGCGTAAATATCAACTGCCAGGCACAACGTTCGCCCGATGTATTTCCATTTACCGGAAGAAAAGACAGTGCAGAAGGTACGTTATCTGTATTCGATGCGCTTCGTTCATTTTCCATCCGTTCACTGGTGGCAGCTAAATTAACAGAATCAAACAAAACGCTGCTCAACACAATTGTTAGAAGCCATGATTCTAACTTTTTGAGCACCGATTATATTTTCTAAAGCGGACCATTAAAATTTTCTAAAGCGGGGTTGTGAAAGCAGCCCCGCTTTTTTATTACGGGAGCTGAACTTTAAAACAAAGAAAGATTGAACTTTAAAACAAAACACGCCGTACGTATTTGAGGGAGCTTTGCTGAGAAATAAATAACAAAATGAAAAATTCAGCAAACGCAACCACCGTGTTAGTAACTGGCGGTTCGGGTTATTTGGGACTGCAATGTGTATTACAATTATTACAGGAAGGATATACCGTAAAAACTACCATCCGCTCATTGGCCAAAAAAGAGGAGATCATACATGCCCTCACAACAGGTGGTATTCACCATTTCGACAAATTGACTTTTATTGAAGCTGATCTTACAAAAGATGATAACTGGATGGAAGCAGTGAGCGGCTGCACCTATGTACTACATGTGGCGTCGCCCTTCCCCGCTGTTGACCCCGCAGATGAAAACGAAATAATAGTGCCTGCCAGAGACGGTTCATTACGGGTGTTGAAAGCTGCCCGGGATGCCGGGGTAAAACGGGTTGTATTGACTTCTTCCTTTGCTGCTATTGGTTACAGCAGAAGCCCGGAAAATTATACGTTTACTGAACAGGATTGGACAGACCCCAGTACTCCAGGACTTCGCCCTTATCTTAAATCGAAAGCCATTGCAGAAAAAGCTGCCTGGGATTTTATGAAAAGGGAAGGGGGCGATATGGAGTTAACGGTTATTAATCCGGTTGGGATCTTTGGCCCGGTGCCTGGTGGTAACTATTCGGCCTCGATGGAATTTGTGCTGAAAGGGTTATTAAATGGGGATATAAAGGAAACGCCTAATTTTACCTTTAATATTGTTGACGTGCGCGATACGGCCGATATTCACCTGAGAGCTATGACGCATCCTGAGGCCAAAGGTGAGCGTTTTCTGGCGGCTTCTGAGGGTTCGGTCAGTGTTTATGATATAGCCGTGTTGGTCCGCAGAGAACGGCTGCAACACGCAGCGAATATAGCCGACCTGAAGCCACTTGGTGCCGAAGTATATGTGCACCTGAGCGCTGAAAAGGCAAGAAAGGTATTGGGCTGGAAACCAAGAGCAAAAGAAATAACGCTGTTAGACACCATCGATGCCCTGAGCGGAGTCGAAGGGAGGGACCATAAGCGTTGAGCGTAGTCGAAACGCGGCATGCTAAAAATAACAAAAGTGGATATAGAAAAAATACACTCCTGTTACCTGGGACCAGGTATTTCACCGGAACACCTGATCCCGGAGCATTATTTCATGTATCTGTTACAGGGAACGTATATAGCCTACGATGGCGAAAAGAAATACATTTCCAATCCGGGCGATGCCATCATCGCCCGGAAAAACCATTTGATCCGGTATACAAAAAACAAAGTGGACAATGAATTTCATAAGATCGTGATTGCCCTGGATGAACCGTTTCTACGATCTTTTCTGGAAAAGCATCCTTATAGACCGGGCGTGTTCGATAATGATGACTCTATTTTGTTAGTGGAAACGAATGCATTGGTCCGGAATTTTGTGAACTCCCTGGAGCCTTATTATAAAGGGGCTGAAAAACTGGACCCTGATTTTGCCGATGTAAAACGGGAAGAGCTGTTGATCATCTTATTAAAACAGAACCCGGCGTGGGCACAGGTGTTTTTCAATTTCAGCATTCCTCAGCGCATAGACCTGGCGGCATTCATGAACAAGAATTTCAGGTTCAATATAAAGTTAGAACAGTTTGCTTTTTTAACCGGTCGGAGTTTGTCAACCTTCAAACGCGATTTTAACAAGATCTTTAATGAAATGCCCGGCACCTGGCTTACCCGGAAACGCCTGGAAGAAGCCCATTTTCAAATAAAGAATAAAAACAAAAAGCCGGGTGATATATACCTTGAAGTGGGTTTCGAAAACCTGTCACATTTCTCCTACGCCTTTAAAAAACAGTTTGGGAAATCGCCGGTGGAAGTACAGAAAGCGGAGTAAGAAAAAAGGCTACCTTACGATAGCCAATTTTTCATGTATATGTGGTTCCCGAAATACTCCTTAGCGTACAATAACTTTCTTGCTGGTAATTACATGTATCCATAAAACTGAAGAAAGAAAGCTGGTCAGTGTCAGCAGGGCTGATACATTATAATTTCCAAATTTGAACATTAATGCACTTACTAAACTGGCAATTACTATCAGTACAATGGTGGTAAGGGTGAATATCGTTTTCATATAAGGTGATTTTTAAGGTTGTTTATTCAAGCGTTTTATTTGTTGCTTGTTTGTATAATAGAAGGTAACGGAGCTTCGAAGTTTATTAACGAAATGTGAAAGGTTAACCCCGCGTTATTGGCAATATTGGGCAGGCAACGCCTTCGTATATGCCCGTAAAAAAGTAACTTTCCTGTAGTTATTTTTTTGTATGAGATCACTGTTCTTTTGCCTGATCTTATTGTTGGATACGCTTGCGCCCTGTTGGGCACAAGACCTTTCCGGTACCTGGGAAGGGCGGATAGATGCCGAGTATATGAAAATGGTAATTATCAGGCAGGGAAATACTTATATAGGTTACACCTACGATGAGGGTATGGGTTTTTGCAAAGCCAATTTTCTGGGGAATTTCAATGACTCCGCCCGGCAATTAAAAGGCGCAGGCCAAAGTTTTATTGACAGAACAACAAATCATGTGCTTTGCACCTATAAACTAAATTTCTATGTAGAGGCTGATGGTAAATACCTGGTGGGAACAGCCAATATGAAATCGGTGTTAAGCTCGATACTATCCATGGGGATGGCTTCACGCACGGTATTAAAACAGGTGAGCACAAACGTGGATACCACTAATTATATGTTGGCCTGGTTAAATAAGCGCGGCAATCCTGGTGGTAATGTTGCGCAAAACAAAAAGGTTGATACACTAAAAACAGATAGCAGCAGGCCTACCGGTAGCTTGTCGCCCGCAGCACTTAACAAAAAAGCCTTTAATGACAGTATAAGCACAGTAAAAAAACAACGTATGGCTGATACGCTCAGTACTATCATTACGCACGCCGATAGTATTGTGATCACCATCTCGGATAATGAGGTAGTCGATGGCGATACCGTCACTGTTTTTCATAATAATGAAGTGCTGGTATCGCGGCTTTTTGTATCTGCCCATCCGTACAGGATCGTAGTTCCCTTAAAAAAAGATGTGCCGGTTCATGAATTTGTGCTGGTGGCCAATAACCTGGGTAGTATTCCCCCCAACACGGCTTTGCTAACCATTGAGGCGGGCAAAGACCGTTATCAATTAAAAGCTTCCTCTGATCTAAAAAAGAATGCGGTGATATTGTTTAAACATATGAATTAAATAGGGCCACTGGCATGGAATTTTCAGCTTTTTTATAAAAGATCTTTCCCCGTGACCAGTAAAAAAGAAATACACATTCATCTACAGCATGTTGAGTTGGGTGCTAACCTGGTTGAACCGGCAAACGCAAGAGGGCTGGTTGTTTTTGCACACGGGAGTGGCAGCAGCCGGATGAGCCCCCGGAATAATTTTGTAGCCGATGTGCTGAATAAACACCACATGGCAACTTTGTTGACCGATCTGTTAACGGCTTTTGAAGATGAAGTGTATGAAAACCGGTTTGATATTGCATTGCTAAGCCATCGTCTGATCCAGGTAACGGAATGGGCCTCCCAACAACCTCATCTGGAGCAATTGTCGGTTGGTTATTTTGGGGCAAGCACGGGAGCGGCATCTGCTTTACAGGGAGCTGCCATGCTTGATAAAAACATAAAAGCGGTGGTAAGCCGTGGCGGCCGACCCGATCTGGCTGTTGCCATAAAACAGGTAAAAGCACCCACATTGCTTATTGTTGGTTCCCGCGATACCCAGGTGATGGGGTTAAATACCAAGGCATATGAGGATCTCTGTTGTGAAAAGAACTTCGAGATCGTTGAAGGCGCCTCCCATTTGTTTGAGGAACCCGGCGCCCTGCATAATGTGGCCAACCTCGCTGCCAGCTGGTTTGAGAAATATTTATAAGATGTTGGGCTGTTTTTCCGCCATTAATCACCAATTAATGAACTATTAAGCGACTGGTTAATGCCCAAACGCTTTCTTGCCCCTATGAAAAAAATAATTGCCTGTCAGCTAGCCCTATGCACTCTTTTGATCAGTGGGTCCTGTTTTTCCCAAAATCCATTTATTACCAGTATTTACACCGCCGATCCATCGGCGCATGTATGGGCCGATGGCAGGTTATATGTTTATCCCTCCCACGATATAGATCCGGCCCGGGGCTGCGACCTTATGGACAGGTACCATGTATATTCAACCGATGATATGGTGACCTGGCGTGATGAAGGCGAAATCTTAAACGCCAGCCAGGTAGCATGGGGGCGTAAAGAAGGCGGTTTTATGTGGGCCCCGGATTGTGCTTACAAAAACGGCACCTATTATTACTATTTTCCACATCCCAGCGATACAAAATGGAACAACTCCTGGAAAATTGGCGTAGCCACCAGTAAAAAGCCTGCCAGCGATTTTACCTCTGCCGGCTATATTAAAGGGCTCGATAGCAGTTCTATGATAGATCCCTGTGTGTTCATCGATACGGATGGACAGGCTTACTTTTATTATGGCGGTGGCAGCAAATGTTCTGGTGGAAAATTGAAAGACAATATGATCGAGATCGACGGCACGCTACAAAA
This sequence comes from Niastella soli, assembly GCF_017742245.1. Classification (GTDB taxonomy): domain Bacteria; phylum Bacteroidota; class Bacteroidia; order Chitinophagales; family Chitinophagaceae; genus Niastella; species Niastella soli. The sequence goes on along the minus strand of NZ_JAGHKO010000014.1, from coordinate 135,479 downwards.
AATGGAAGGGCTGGTTGACTTTCATGAAGCTACCTGGGTGTTTAAAAGGAATGGCATTTACTATCTTACTTATGCCGATAACCACGGCCGGGAGAATCAGTTGCGTTATGCTACCAGTAACGGTCCTTTAGGCCCCTGGAAATACCAGGGCGTGTTCCTTGGTTCAACCGATTGTGATACCAACCACGGTTCAGTAGTGGAATACAAAGGGAAATGGTATATTTTTTATCATAACCAACAGCTCTCCAATACCGGTCAGGGTAACTTGCGGTCTATCTGTGTAGACTATGTGCAGTTTAATGAAGACGGTACCATAAAACTGGTAGAACAAACAAAAACAGGTCCGTCTGCGATAGCTGCCTTGCCCGGAGTTAAAAAGTCAATTCGTTATGAAGCAGAAAAAGCGGACGTAAGTGGAGGCGCTACCCTTACCGGTAATTATGTAACTAACCTGAAAGAGGCCTCTTCTGCTATAACCTTCCCCCGTGTTAATGGCGGCAAGAAAGGCGGCCGGGCCACTATTACCATTGCACATGCCAATGTCGCGTATGGTAGAATAAGATTGGTTGTAAATGGCGTTGATCTTTCTTTCCTGAATGCCATGTCAACTGCCGATGCCACCACCTTTACCGGCAAGGCAATGTTTACAGTAAAGCTGAAAGCCGGTGACAATACCATCAGACTGGAAGGCGGTGGAAAAGAGCTGATCAATGTTGACTATATCACCATTACGCCATTAGATTAGAATTGAAAAAGGAGGCTGCCGGTTTGAGGTATTAACCAATTCTGTAATTTTCGGAAGCATGACAGTAAGGAATATAGATAATTGGGTAGTATTGGTTTTGGCGTCTCCGACGCGTCGGTGTGCCCTGATAAAGCGAACAAGACCTGTAAGGCTCGCCATCGGGTGTTAATCTATCAGTGGGCTTATGCGATCCTGACAGGTCTTAATGGTTCAATGAGACCTGTCAGAGCCTGCCCCGATTCATCGGGGTCTGTTCATCTCGTTGGCTCCGCAAGCTCAGAAGGCAGACCTTACAGGTCTTCATCTCTCTGTCTTTTGCCTTTCACCATTGCCCATTGCCTATTGCCTTTCAGTGATCTCATTAAACGTCTTCCCCGGTTTCTCCCCATAAGAATGCTCATACTCTTTTTCAAATTTCTGGAACGTTTCCAATGCAAGGCCATACCTGCCCTGGGCTATCAGTGCCTTGCACTTGTATTCGAGGGCAGTTTCATTCAACTGGTCAAACTGGAAAACGGCATTGGCGATCCTTATAATACTACCGCTATCAGTGATCGTATTGGTATTGAAATTGGTCAGCAGCCAGTCGATGGCCAAACCCGATACTTCAGATTTGATATCATCCAGCCAGGTATAATTGACTTCATTCAGGAACGAGCCTCTTTCCAGGATTGTCAGCAGGGTTTGTTTTTCAGCAGGTGAGCATCCTGATTTTCTTACTATCGTATTAAAAGCGAGGTAATCGAGGTAGAGGGCATTTTCTTCCGCTACCAATTGAATTTTCCCATTTACTTTTTCTATATGGCAGGCGCCTATGCTTTCCAGGATAGGTTTTAGTTTGGCAATGTTTACAGAATAATTGTTCTTGGCGTCTTTCTGTTGTTTGTCGCGCCAAAGGATCTCGAACAGTTTTTCCTGGGGAATGCCTTTACCTGTTCGGATGGTATGGGTTACGATCAGGATCAATAACTCTTTTAATAACGGGGTAAGCTGGGTGGTGACGTCGTGGGCGGTGGAATCGTACACTTCAAAATTGCCAAAGAGATAAATAGCAGACGCCTTTACCAATGGGCCAGGTTCCGGTAATGCAACCGGTTCTTCCCTTTGCAAAGCCGAACCAGTAGCAATGGCTGGTGCGGGGGATGGTATTATTGTAGGTGTTCGTTTTTGGCGGATGGCTTTTTTTCTTCTTACAACTGCCAGGCCTGCAGCGGCCAGTAATAACCCTGCTATCGTTAAGACATATAATTTCCAGTTTGAAAACAAGCCAGGTTGGTTTGCAATAGTAGTGACCGCACCCGGTGGGAAATCGATAGAAAATACTTTTACGTCTGTCCGGTTGTTGGCTGTATATAAAGTGACCGCCACCAGCTTCCTGCTCGATTGGCAATAATAGAGATCGGCATAAGAAGCAATATCGTAATAAGAGTAGGGGATGGAATCTCCCAACTGGTTATACGCAGGCGAGGTGAGGGAGCCCTGGATCAGCTGCAGGGCTGCATTGAACCGGTCAGTAGGGTACACCAATGCGTACCAGGTATTGGTAGGTGCATCAACCACCATTTGATTGGCAAAACAGAATTGCCGGGAGGGCTCTTTGAGTTGGAATAAGGTATGAAACGATTTACTGCGTACGTCGAATCGCGTGAAATCGTATGTAAATCGCGGATTGATGGTTTGATCGCCGGTGGTGCTGCCATAGCCACCCACCAGGTACGCTGTATCGCCCGCATCGTTTGTGCCGGCTGAAGCCATGTACCGCGGCATAAAGAAATCACCGGTTGGTTGCAGGGTCTCCCATTGCTGGCTGTTCAAATGGTAGCGCTGTACCTGGTTCTTGTATTGAAGTTGTCCATACCCGCCAATGATATACAAACTGGTATCAAAGGCAGAAAAGAATTTATTCGCCTGCCAGTAAACAGTAAGGTCTTTAAAATTAAAATGGTGGTTCCATCGTTTGCTTCCCGTATCGTACCGGCTTACCTGTTTGCTGTCGATATAGAAATTATATAAGGAATCGGTGAGTGGGATGTAGATCGACTGATTGCCGGGTGGAATGCTGTCCCTTTTAATATTGAATCCAATTGTCTGAACAACCATGTTGGTAAGGTTCAGCGTATACAGGGAGTCGGCCGAAACAATATACAATACTTCTCTTTTTTTATCAAAGGCAATGCTGGCCGTTGCTTTTGTATTAACGGAATATACATTTTCCCATATTTGATGCCGGGGTTTTATCCATACCGGATTTTTTACCACGGCCTTTCGCTTTTCCTGTTTGTCTGTAGCGGTAAGGCCATCCGATTCAGACAAGGGGAAGAAAAGCCGGGATTTCCCATCGTTCCAGATCCGGATGTCTTTAATACAGGCAGGCGGGATATCGGTAGTTTGAAAACCTTCATAACTGTTACTGCCAAAATACAGCCGGTACTCACTTGCCGGTTTTACAGCCAGGGGCCCATTCCCAGCCAGGGAGTTATTGATGCTATAGAAGAGCTTCTTTTTAACAGGGTTTATGCGGAGCACAAAATGGTTCCAGCCATTCAACAGCATAGCCGTATCAACTGGCAGGGTGCCGGAAATTTGTTCGCCATTCACAAAGTTAAAACTGGCCGAGCGCTGGTTATAAACGATATCGATATGCTGGTTGCCGGTGGTGATCAGGCGCATCACATAACCGAAATAAATGGCTTTGTGCGGCTGAAATATCAGGTCGAATGCAATTTCGGTTTCATCGGCCAACTGAAGCGGGCCATTGGCCGTTAGATCGAGCGAGGTCCGTTTTTCGGGGATCACTTCATGACTGGAGAATTGTAATCCATAAGGCTGCGCTCTTGCATCATACGTATGCAATCCGACAATAATAAGTAGAATGGCAATAACCGGTTTCAGCATGAGCAAATAAAAAGAAAAAATACTAATTAATTCCCCATTAATGGGTTTGTTAATAGTTTTTTAGGGGCCTGGCGCTTAATTGCCGGTATCAGTATAAAAACTAATTGCTTGTTGTATGAAAATTATCTGTAAGCTCCTGCTTGCCTGTCTGTTTCCTGTGGCGGTGCTGGCACAGCAGAAAACTATCACAGGAAGAATAACCCATGTGCAAACGAAAGAACCCCTGGCCGGCGTAACCATTTCGGTGGCCGGCGATTCCAGCATCTCGGTTATGTCTGACCAGAACGGGAAATATTCCATCACGGTCCCTGCCAATGCCGCCCGGCTTTCTTTTTCCCACATTACTATGAATGCCATTACCATTCCAATTAATGGCCGGGGTACGATCAACCTCACCATGGAGGAAAACAGCCGCAGCCTCGATAACGTGGTTGTGGTAGGGTATGGCACCCAGAAGAAAACCACGCTTACCGGTTCGGTATCTATGTTAAAGAGCAGCGACCTGGTAGTTACCAAAAATGAGAACGTACAGAACATGCTTACGGGGAAAATTCCCGGTTTACGCATGATCCAGCGCACAGCCGAACCGGGCGGGTATGAAAACAGTTTCGATATCCGCGGGTATGGCGCCTCACCCCTGGTGGTGATCGATGGGGTGCCACGTGGTGGTTTCGAAAAGCTGGACCCCAATGAAATTGAAAGTGTGTCGGTATTGAAAGATGCATCGGCCGCTATTTATGGCAACCGCGCCGCTAATGGCGTTATCCTGATCACTACCAAAAAGGGCAGCGCCCGCAATGGCCGGTTCGACATCACCTATTCCTTTAACCAGGCCTGGCAAACTTTTTTGGGAATGCCCGATGGCGTGGGACCGGTGGATTATATGATGCTGACGAATGAAAAAGCAAAGCGCGATTTCGCCAATAACTTTATCAGCAACCAGCCCCCTGCTTATGCTTACAATGATATTAAACCCTGGATGGATGGTACCTATACCGGGGCCGACTGGATCGGAGCTGCATTTAACACCACTTCACCGCAAGTACAGCATAACCTGAATATTACCGGTGGCACCGATAAAGTAAACCTATTCTTTAATGTGGGGTATATGAAGCAAAGCGGTTTGCTCAAATCGGGCGATCTCGATTACAGCCGCTGGAACATGCGTTCTAATATAAACGTAAAGATCAGCGACCGTATTCGCGCCCAGGCATTGATCTCGGGTCACATGGATGAAAAGGACCAGCCTTACCAGGACCTGTGGACCATTTTCAAATATACCTGGAACCAGATCCCCATTAACCAGATCTATGCTAATAACAACCCGCAGTACCTGAATGTAATGCCCGATAATGCCAACCCTGTGGCCATTACCGATGCCGATAAAGTGGGCTACAGAAAAAGGACCCAGAAGAACCTGCAAACACAGGTAAACCTTGAATATGATCTTCCCGGTATAAAAGGACTAAAGGCAAGAGGTATGTTCAACTATGGGTTGAACGTCGACGATAACAGCGATTATAAAAAAGCCTATAATTTGTATACCTACGATGCCAATTCAAATGAATATAAGGTCTCGAATGTAAACGGACCTTCCAACCTTACGCGTACCTATGGCACCGGTTTTCAAACCCTTAGCCAGTTGTCGTTACAATATAACCGTTCATTCAACAATACGCATACAGTATCGGCCATGGCGTTGCTGGAAGAGAACCATTCAAAGAACGATAACATCTATGCCTCGCGCAATGTATTGTTGCCTGTTGACTATTTGTTTGGCGCCGAGTCGGTTGACCAGATCGGTAATACCTCGCCTGGTGGAGTAACCGAAATAGCCATGCGCTCCTGGGTGGGCCGGGCCACCTATGATTATAAAGGGAAATACCTGGCCGAAGCTACTTTCCGTTACGATGGTACCAATAAATACAAACCCGGCAATGGGCAATGGGGCTTTTTCCCCGCTTTCCTCGCCGGCTGGCGCATCAGTGAAGAACCATTTTTTAACCGGCTGGTCTCTCCCAAGGTCATTTCAAACCTGAAGCTGCGCGCTTCTTATGGCGAAATGGGCGATGACAATGCCGCCGCCTTCCAGTATGTAGCCGGTTATAACTATCCAACCGTAAATCCCAACGATAATAGTGTATGGGGTTACATTTTCAATGGTGTGTTTGTAAATGGTGCCGAAACCCGGGGGCTCGTAAATGAGAACATTACCTGGACCACTTCCACCACCAAAAACCTTGGGTTGGAGTTCAACCTGTTTAATAACAAAATAGAAGGGTCGTTTGATGTTTACAGAAGGGACCGCACCGGATTACCTGCGCAACGCACCGTGGTAATTCCCGGCACCGTAGGTGTTACCGTTCCCCAGGAAAACCTGAACTCCGATCGTACACAAGGCTGGGAGTTGTCATTAACGCATCGCAATACGGTCCATGATGTAAGAATGAATATAACGGGCAACGTTTCCTATGCCCGCAACTTCTTCCGTAACCAAACACAGGGGTTGGCAGGCAATGAATACCAGCAATGGCGCAATGGCCTCACTGACCGGTTTAAAAACATCTGGTGGGGCAAAGACTACGGCGGGCAATTCACCAGTTACGACCAGATCTACGGTTACCCTATAAACACCGGTGGCGGCAATAACAACGTAGTGCCGGGCGATTATTACCTGCAGGACTGGAATGAAGATGGCGTAATAGATGGCAATGACGATCATCCCATAGCGTTGCAGGACCTGCCGCTTATCAACTTCGGTTTAACCATTGGGTTATATTATAAAGGGTTTGATCTGAGTGCTGTACTGGCCGGTTCCACAGGCTTTTGGGTACAGTATGATGAACAATATGCCGAACCGCTGATGTATGGCCGCAGCTCCCTCACCAAATTCCTCGACAGCTGGCATACGGCTAATCCCGATGACAATGTGTTTGATCCCAATACCCAATGGGTGGCTGGCAAATACCCCGCTATGGGTTTTAACTATGGCAGCATCAATAACTCCACTAAAGCCGTACAGGACGCCACCTTCCTGCGTTGCAAGACCCTGGAGATTGGTTACAGTTTGCCCACCACATTAACAGGAAAACTGGGTATTAAGAACAGCCGCCTGTATGTGAACAGCTATAACCTGTTTACACTAACCGGGCTTAAAGACAGCGACCCTGAACACCCGGGTAAAATTCCCAATGCCGGTTTTGAATATGGTTTGGGTGGTTATAAATACCCACTCAACCGCACCTTTAACGTTGGCGCTTCCATTACTTTCTAAACGATTCATATGAAAATCAATAATAGCATATTTGTTGTACTCATAGCAATGCTGGTTGCCGTTTCAGCGTGTCAGAAGCTCGACATAAAACCGGTAAACCTGCTTACCGATGACCAGATCTTTAGCAGCGAGTCGGGAGTGAATGTTTATATGGCACAGGTATACCGCAAATTACCGATCGAAGATTTTTCGTATCGTCCTACCGGACGTGATGGCCAACCGGGTTTTAACCTGCACCACGAATGGGAACACTTCTGGCATAGCGGAGCAGCATGTGGCGAAATGGTAGGGCCCTGGGGCGGTATGGATATTGGCGGGGGCTTTGGTTACTGGCCCTATGCCGACATCCGTGCAGTGAATTATTTCATGGAGACTTTACCAAAGTATGCGGTCAATTTCGCCCCGGATAAAATTGATCAGTTCACCGGCGAAGCCTATTTCCTGCGCGCCTATTATTATTTCGCATTGGCAAAAAGATATGGCGGTGTTCCCATTGTTGAGGTGGTACAAAAATACCCCGAGCAAACCATTGCAGAACTACAGGTGCATCGCAATACCGAAGAAGAAACCTGGAATTTTATTGGCAAAGACCTGGATAAAGCCATTGCCCTGTTGCCTGCAACCAGCGCTCCCGAAAGGGCTAATAAATACGTGGCCGCTGCCTTAAAATCGCGGGCCATGTTGTACGCCGGTAGTATTGCGCGGTATGGATCACAGAATTTTGTAAACGGGGATGCGCGTACGCAGGGCTACGTGGGCATAGCGCCGGAGAAAGCAACCAGTTATTTTAACCAGTGCATTGAAGCTGCCAAACTGCTGGAAGGCCACTACAATTTATATACTTCCAACAGCGATAAGGTGATGAATTATGTAGATGCCTTCCTGGATGAAAAAAGCCCTGAGAATATCCTGGTGAGAAATTATTCCATTCCCAGTCGTACTGCCCATAGCTGGGATGCTACTTTTTCACCCCGCTGGATGACTGCTAATGCCTTGTCACGGGCCTATCCAACGCTGGAGTTTGTAGAACGTTTTGGGATGTTGAACTTTAATAACCCCGACGGCACCCCTAAGCGATACAATCAACCGGGCGATGCTTTTCAGGGTATGGAGGCCAGGTTACGGGCCACTGTATATTTCCCGGGCGATATCCTGCGTACCCGCACGTTTGATGTGCAGCGCGGTATTTATCCCACTTTCAGCGGCACCGCTGCTGCCGAAGTAAATAAACCTGCCGCCGCCCGCAGCTATCTGTTGTCGGGTGATCCCAATACGATGTACAATGGCAAAGCTATCATTGGGCAAACCGGTATCAGTACGGCTGGGGATGAGCGCACCCGCACCGGTTTTTATGTACGCAAGTATATCGACTATCGCCGTCCCCAGGCCGATGTGGATCTGTTTACCAGCACCACGCACTGGATTGAGTTCCGCTATGCGGAAATACTGTTGAATCGGGCTGAAGCTGATATAGAGACTGGTGAGACAGCCGATGCACTTGTCTGTTTGAACAAGATCAGGGACCGGGCCGGTGCCACGCCCCTGACCCTGGCCGAGATGACCATCGAAGTAGTGCGTAATGAAAGAAGCAAGGAGCTCGCATTCGAGAATCATTACTGGTGGGATCTTCGCCGTTGGCGTATTGCCGATGTTGTCCTGAACAATGCCCGCTTTCAGGGAATTATGCCTTACTATGTTTTCGATGAACAGAAATATATCATGTTGAAAGAACCGGAAACCTTTGGCCGTAATTACAACTTCGAGAAGAAATTTTATTATGAGCCAATGCCTGGCGGCGAACTGGGTAAGAACCCCAATCTCTATCCGAACAATCCAAATTATTAGCATAAACTAACTGTCATGAAACTTCATTTGAGCACAATGTTACTGGGTGCTGGTATACTGCTGGCAGGTGTGGCATGCGTAAAAAAAGACAATTACGATGCCCCCGATGCGTCACTGGAAGGCAACCTGGTTGATCAGCAATCAAAAAGCAATATTCAAACCGCTACCGGCAATGTTACCATCAGGCTCGAGCAGCTGAGCTGGAGTGCCACGCCCGCACCACAGGATATCCCGGTGAAAATGGATGGCACCTTTAAAAACTCCAAATTGTTCAAAGGGCATTACCGCGTGTCAATAAAAGGTGGCGCGTTCTGGGCGGTACCACCGGTGGAGCTGGATGTTGATAAGAACACCAAATATGATTTCAACCTCACGCCTTATTTGTATCTGAACAGTTTTACCACCAAACTGGACAGCAATCAATTAACGCTCCGTTTCACTATGCAGGCACCCATTGCCGGAATGCCTTCCATTGCTGAAATACAACCCTACGTAAACACCACTTCGCTGGTAGGACCGGGTGCATCGATCCGCGACTATTCCGACGTGTATAAAGTAGCCGTCAATAAAGAGTGGGGGGATATGTCGCCCGCCGACAGATCGCCGGAGTTTGTTATTCCCAATCTTGTAAAGGGAAGGACCTTTTATGTACGGGTTGGCGTACGTTTTAACAACGACGATAAGAGTTCGAATTTGAGTGAGATAATAAAGATTGAGGTGCCTAAGTAAAGTTGATCAGTTGACACGTTAACACATTGACTCGTTGACACGTTGACGGGGAGGCAGGTTGATAGAGGTAACAGAGTTGATAGGGTTGATAAAGGAAGGAGTAAGGTGATGTTGATGAGAATTAAAATGCCGAGCTGAAGGTGAGTAGTGAGTTGTAAGCAGGCTCGCTATTAATTGGAGTTCCGCAATAAGAACTTTCACGTTTGACGTTTCACGATTACGCGAGGTCAAAATTGCCGCCTCACGATTGCCGATTGCCGCTTCACGATTGCCGATTGCCGATTCACGATTGCCGATTAATAACCTTTAAACAATAAGGATATGAAATTAACTGTATTTATTGCTATCACAATATTGTTTGCAATGATCACCATCACTTCCTGCAAAAAAGAAAACTATCATAGCCGCGATACCAGTGGATTAAAACCGCCGCCGCCACCACCTCCACCGCCGCCACCAGATCCCACCTTGGTTTCGTTTAATACTGCTGATGCCATAGATAATTGGGAATCTGCCGGCAACAAGGGCGCCATAGAAAAAACAGGCGGCAAGGAAGGCGCAGGCTGGCTCAAAGCATCCATTGTTAATGGGGAAGATTATATGCACCTGATCTATAAACGTCCGGCGCCGGTTGATCCCAAACTTACGGTAGAGACCGGCCAGTTTGTTTTCTGGTTCTATGTATCAAGTGTGGCCGATCTGAAAAACAACGACGGACAAATAGAGCTTACCAGTTCCGGTGAGTCAGATAAAAAAGAATTTGCCTGGAACCTGGCCGATATTATTCCAGGGCTTAAGAATGGCTGGAATGAAATAAAACTCAACTTCGGCACGGCCCAGGTGTCAGCTGATGGCGGACCCGATATTCATGCATTCAATTTCTTTCGCATGTACCTGTGGACGAACAGCAAGAACCACAACGATGTGGCCATTGGGGTTGATGACCTGCGGTTCCGCCTGAAATCAAAAACACTGGAAACATTCAATAATACCGATGCGCTCGATAACTGGGAAACCGCCGGCAATAAAGGGGCTATTGAAAAACCCGGCGCCAAAGAAGGGCAGGGCTGGTTAAAGGCTCCTATTGTAAGCGGGGAAGATTATATGCATTTTATTTACAAACGGCCAACGGCGCTTAATGCGGGGCTCACCAAGGCCAATGGGACACTGAAACTGTGGTTATACATTGGCGATATCAGTCAGATAAAAGCCGATGGTCAGTTTGAATTGACCAGTTCGGGCGAAAGCGACAAAAACGAATACTCCTGGAACCTGGCGCCTATGCTGCCCAATTTAAAGAACGGCTGGAATGAACTGACGCTGAACTTCAGCGATGCCGGTGAAAGCAGCGGTGATGGCGGGCCCAAACTCAGCGCCTTTAACTTCTTCCGCCTCTATTTATGGACAACCAGTAAAACGCATGCAGATGTGGCATTGGGTTTGGATGATCTTAGACTGGTAGAAAAATAAAACTCGTTACTATGAAAAGAAATAATAGTATCCTCTTGGTGTTAATGGTTATGCTGGTGTGCTGCGCCAAAAGCAATAACAATGGCGGCGGCAATAATAACGACGACAAAAAAGACACCGTCTGGCCTTCACCGGCAGGCGATGTGGTTGGAAAAATTACAGTAGGTTACCAGGGCTGGTTTGCCTGTAAAGGCGATGGATCGCCCATCAACGCCTGGTGGCATTGGGGGCAGGACTGGGCTACCACACCATCCGCCACCAACAAAGCATTCATCAGCTGGCCCGATGTACGGGAATACACGAATAAATTCAATACCAATTTTGCCAATCTCGGTAATGGGCAACCGGCGCAATTGTTCTCTTCGTTCAGCGATCAAACAGTAGATGTACAGTTCTCCTGGATGAGCCAGTATAAGATCGATGTGGCTGCCCTGCAACGGTTCAATCCCAATGGTATAGAAGGCCCTGTTCGCGATGCCATGACCGCCAAAGTGAAAACGGCTTCAGAGAAATACAACGTCAAATTTTATATCATGTACGATGTAAGTGGCTGGACGAACATGCAAACTGAATTAAAAACCGACTGGACGAATAAAATGAAACAATACACCCAGTCATCGGCCTACGCCAAACAAAATGGCAAACCGGTGGTGTGTATCTGGGGTTTTGGTTTTAACGACAACAACCACGACTTTTCTACAGCGGCTTGTCTCGATGTGATCAATTGGTTTAAAACGCAGGGCTGTTATGTGATCGGTGGCGTGCCTACACACTGGTTAAACCAGACCAGCGATTCGCGCGCTGGTTTTCTGGAGGTTTATAAAGCATTCAATATGTTGTCACCCTGGATGGTGGGCCGCATCTCAAAAGCTGCTGAAGCTGATAATTTTTTTGCAACGGTGAATACACCTGACCTGGCGTATTGCAAAAAGTACGGGATCGACTATCAGCCATGTGTATTGCCAGGCGATCTGCAGTCGCGTCATCGCGCGCATGGGGATTTTATGTGGCGTCAGTTTTATAACATGACGCGGCTTGGTTGTCAGGGGATTTACATCAGCATGTTCGATGAATACAATGAAGGCAACCAGATAGCCAAAACCGCCGAAACCATCAATGATGTACCGGCAGGCTCAGGTTTTTGGGCGCTTGATGAAGATGGCACCAAATGTACGAGTGACTACTATTTACGCCTTACCCGTGATGGCGGTAAAATGTTTAAGAAGGAAATGGCGTTAACGGCTACGCGGCCTACTTTGCCAGTGCCGTAAATGCAATGGGCAATAGGCAGGGGCAGTCGTGAAACGTCAAACGTGAAGGATTTACGATGTCTAAGCCTCGCGACGGCAATCGTGAATCGGCAATCGGCAATGTCGCGGTTAAAAGGCAATTGGGGCTGTCTGCTATTGCCTACCGCTTGTATCGTTTAGTTAATGCTTGTTTTAAAGAATCCCCTCCTGGGGCTGGGGTGGGTTTATGTATTTCATTCGACGTCAATCAAAAAATACCCACCCCTGTCTGTCAGTGTTTATGTGCTGAATGTTGCGACCCCCCGATGCATCGGGGGAATTTGGCTCTCCGTTTTCGATTCACGTCAATCCTCCTGATATATATAACTAAATAACTAAAAAAACTTGTTTTCCCCATTGCCCTTTCTTACACCGTCGCCGGACTATACCCAAACTTCTTTTTAAAAGCATAGGAGAAATGCGACAGGTTCTCAAATCCTGCATCGAGGTAGATGTCGGATGGTTTTCTTTTTTGTATGGATAATTGATAATGGGCCAGCTCCAGTCGTTTATCCGTTAACCACCTGCCTGGTGTAATATTGAACACCGTTTTGAAATCCTTTTTAAACGTAGTTAAACTGCGCCCGGTGAGATAAGCGAATTTCTCCAGTGGCAGGTTGTACATAAAGTTCTGTTCCATGTAACTGGGCAGGTCTACTTTATCAGGTTCCTGAAAAGAACCGAGCAGTTCCTGCACCTGTGGGTTCAAATCGTTCAATAGGGTCAACGTTTCCTGGATCTTTATTTCAGCCAAGCCAGCCGGTAATTCATCCTGCAATTCAAAATAGGGCAGCAGGGAGGTGAACAGGCTTTTCAACAACGGATGCCGCTTGATGGCCAGGTATTTTGGTTGTAATGGTTGGGAAGGAACCGGATGCGATGCATAGAATTTTCGAAGCGTGGCAGCCGGGAAAAAAATCGCCACAGACCGATATGCTTCATTCGCTGCCGGTATTTTAGCCACCCGCAAGAGTTGATTCCTGGGTATGATCACCAGATCTCCCGGGTGATAAATATGCGTGTCATTGCCATCAGTGACCGTAAAGGTGCCGGCAAAAATGTACGACAACGCCGGCTGGTCAAGCACCAGTTCGCGGGTGTAACTTTTTTCCCTCGTACACGATAAAAATACTTTGCCCTGAAATAACGCTTCCGGTTTCCCCATACTACTTAGATTTTAAAAGAAATGTTTGTTAACTGCTCACTCAACGTCCATAGCTTTTTTGCGTTCTCCGCATTGATGGCGTAAGGCATAACGCCTTTTTCATTGCGCATGGTCCTGTTGACCGAATTAGCTACGTCGTCATCACTTTGACTCAGGATGGCAATGTCATTGTCTTCACAATAGACGCCGCCTTTATCATTCAATGCCTGACTGGTAGCACACCATACGATGGTAGAAGCACCTTGCGGAATGGTCTTTAATCCTTTTGTGGCATCATATACAGGGTTGCCGTCCTTGTCGTATACGCCGAGCTCGATCAGCCTTTCCCGCGAAAGCACTCTTTTAAGATCGGTATCTACAATAGCGCCAGGATGTAAAGAAAAGGAACGAACACCATGCAATTGCCCCCGGCGATCTAACTCAACCGTAAAAAGTATATTGGCCGTTTTTGATTGTCCATACGCCGTTTGTGGGTCATAGGCCCGGTGTTCATAATTCGGATCCTCAAAATGGATTGGCGAAGCAAAATGCCCACGCGAAGAAACATTGATGACCCGTGCACCTTTGGCATTTGCAAGGGCCGGCCACAATTGGGCAGTCAATAGAAAATGGCCCAAATGATTGGTTGCTAATTGGGATTCATTGCCATGGAGATCGCGATGCAGCGGCACCCACATAATTCCCGCATTATTAACCAGTATATGCAGTGCATTGTTCGAAGCCAGGAATTTGCTGGCAAATTCGGTGATAGAAGCAGGGTCTATAAGATCCATAGGTTCAATAGTTACCCTTTCAATTCCCTGCAAATTCGCCTGGGCCTTTGCCATGTCGCGCGCTGGCACTACCACCCGGGCGCCCGCTTTTACAAATGTTTTTACCGTTTCGAGCCCTATACCTGCGTAACCGCCTGTTACAATGGCTGTTTTGCCGCTCAGATCAATGCCTGCGATCACATCGGTTGTAGTAGATGCTGCAGTAAACCCAGCATGAATGGGTTGTTGTAGTTGTTGTATTCCTTCCATATCAGTTATTTTTCTACTGCAAAGGTGAGGCTGAATGGAAGGTGGCTGTTTTGTTTAAAAGTCGTTTCTTGTTTGTTTAAAAGGCGGAGTGCGGGTTTATTTTTGATTGATAGGCGTTTCTATGATCAGGAACTCACTGGTTTCCCTGCAGGTTATTTCAAAGTGGCTGGCATCCCAAATGCCTAAGGCATCTCTGGTAAATACGGGTATGCGGTTAACCAGGATCTCTCCGGAAATTACAAATACAAAAACGCACATATTTTCTTTGTGAAGGTTGTGGCGCACTACTTCATTTTGATCAAAGGCGCCCAGTAATAATTTTGCATTCTGATTGATCCAGCAATGTTTTAATCCTTCTTCACCGGAAACTATGGTAGTAAGCTTATTTTTCCGGCTTTCAACCGGAAAGCTTCTTTGCTGATAACGGGGTATAATGTTTTGTTGTTTGGGCTGGATCCAGATCTGCAGAAAATTTACATCCTCTTCACCGATATTATATTCTTCATGCCGCAAACCGCTGCCTGCACTCATGATCTGTACACCGCCTGGTTCTATTACGGTGCTGTAACCCATAGAATCTTTATGGTTCATTTTTCCCTTTAGTAAAATGGAAATGATCTCCATATTTATATGCGGGTGAACGCCAAATCCTTTTCCGGGTTCAACAAGATAATCGTCGTTAAAAGCAACGAGGGTGCCGAATGCACTTTTTAAAGGGTGATAATAGTCGCTGAAACTGAAATAGAAATTGCTTTTTAACCAGCCAATGTCCTTTATGCCTCTTTCTTTACTACTGAAAAAATGAGTTTGCATATAATAACGTGTTGAATGTTTGGGGGAAGATCCTACGGAAAGGTACAGAAAATGATGCTGAGTGTGAGTCGCGCTCTTTTGTAAAGCTTTATGAGGTAGGAGGTAAGAGGTAGGAGGTTGAATGGTTGATATGTTAACAAGTTAAGATTGATTGGCACTCCGATTCGTCAGAGCGCCATTTTAGAAAAAGAGGTAGGAGGTACGAAAATTCGCGCGCTTCGTACTCGTTTATATAAACTGCTGATTTACTTTATCGACAAGCATCCATTCTTTTAGATATGCTCATCCAGTAAGATCTTATCAGCCGGACTTAACCGGTTTTTTGCCAGGGCAGCCTGATGCCAGTAAGGATACAACATAGGTAAACGGCTCACTTCATTTAGTCTTTCCCGCTCTTTTTCTGTTAACGTTACCGATGCTGCCTGGATGTTTTCCTTTACCTGGTCGATGTTCCGGGCGCCAATAACCAATGAAGAAACAGATGCACGGCCCAGTACCCATGCCAGGGCAACCTGAGCAGGTGTTACCTGTTTTTCCGTAGCAATGGTTTTCAGCACATCCACTATGTTCCAGAGGCGATCAAAATCCCGGATAGGAGGTTCCGTCCAGCCTTCAGCAAAACGGCCTTCTTTACGGGTTTGCATATCGCGCGTATATTTTCCGCTTAGCAAACCGCCGGCCAATGGGCTCCAGATCAATGCACCCAACCCCTGATCGATGCCAATCGGCAACAATTCATATTCAGCTTCCCGGGCTTCCAGCGAATAATGGATCTGTTGGGTCACAAAACGTTGATAGCCGTGTGCCGCGCTGGTGCTCAATGCTTTCATCGTATGCCAGCCAGAGAAGTTGGAACTGCCGATGTAGCGCACCTTACCTTGTTTAACCAGGGTGTCCAGCGCTTCCAGCATTTCATCCAGCGGTGTAAGACCATCCCACTGGTGCATATAATAAATGTCAATTACGTCGGTACGTAACCTCTTTAAACTTTTCTCGCATTCCTGAATAATATGGTATCTCGAAAAACCTTCATCGTTTGGTGCTCCGGTGCCCAGCGGCATTCTTGCTTTGGAGGCAAGCAATACATTACCCGGACGTTTTCCATGTAAGATCTCGCCAATGATCTCTTCCGATAATCCGGCAGAGTAAATATTGGCAGTGTCAATGAGGTTGATGCCCTGATCAATGCAATAATCAATAATAGTGCGGCCCTGGGCAACATCAATATTTCCAACTGAGGCAAATTTACCGGCGCCGCCAAAAGTCATTGTTCCAAGAGTTATAGTCGATACCTTAAGACCTGAACGGCCTAATATTCTGTATTCCATATCGGGACGCTTTAAATTTTGGCGCCAAAGATAGTGAAGAGCGTATTATGGATTTATTACTGGTTTACTCAATTTTTACTGAGTAATTTGTTATTTTTGATCAGCAACACAATGAAACCATAAGGGCTGATTGCTGCCTGAACTTTGCACATGAGAGAAAGAAAGACTATTGCTTGCTTACTGGCACTTTTATTTACCCATTCATTATTTGCAGCCGGACAACCGGCTACACCTTTTCACTGGTTTGAAAACCGGTGGGCTTTTCTATTTTATGCATTCCTGGGTAGCGTACTATTGTATACCTGGCAAAAATATAAAGCAAAGCAGACCCGGTTGGCTTACGATAAACAGGTTCAACAATTAACAGCAGAAAAAGAACAGGCCGAAAGGCAAAGAATGGAAGCTGTGGCCGCACTGACCAAAACAGAGAAAGAAAAAAATGACGCACTGATCGAAGCGCAGCGCATGAACCAGCGCCTGTTAAATCTGGCAGATCAATTACAATTGTTTGCCGGGCAGGAAGGGAGGGCCGATGGACCGGCGGAAGGACCGGAACTATGGGCAGATATAGCGCCCATGGCGCCCCTGGTTGCGGAACAGGAACGACAAAGCGGCCAAACCGTATTCAATGCCGTGGCCACCGAAAACCAGCGCATTCTGATCGTGGACGACAATGCCGACATCAGGCGGTATATAGCAAAGCTTTTCAACGAACAATTTACTGTGTATGAAGCGCCTAGTGGAGAAGAAGGATTGGTGCTGGCGCGCCAGTTCCAACCCGATATAATCATCAGCGATGTGTTCATGCCCGGCATGACGGGTATTGAATTCTGTAAAATAATAAAAGACGACAATGGCCTGGGGCATATCCCGGTGATCCTGTTATCGGGCAGCGGTGCAACCGATACCCGGTTACAGGGCGTGGAAAGCGGTGCCGATGATTATATTACCAAGCCCTTCGACAAGGACCTGCTGGTAGCCCGGGTAATAGCCCTGATAAAAAGTAAGAACAACCTGCAGAAATATTTCTATAACGAGATCACCCTCCAGCAGAACCCGCTGAAAGTATCAGCCGAGTACAAAGCCTTCCTCGATAACTGTATTGCCATTGTAGAGACCCATCTCGACGATGACCAGTTCTCCATTCAGGCCCTGGCGCATGAATTGGGTATGAGCTATTCCAAAATGAATAAAAAGATCAAAGCGGTATGCGGCCAGCCGGCCAACGCATTTGTACGCTTTATTCGTTTACGCAAAGCGGCCGAATTATTCATCAACTCCAATTATAACATCAATGAAACCGCCTACCAGGTAGGTATGGGGGATATCAAACATTTCAGGGAGCACTTTACCCGGTTGTTTGGAATGAAACCCTCGGAGTACATTGAGAAATACCGAAAAAATTTCGGTAAACAGTACAATATAAACGAACAAATCCTCAGACGGGTCGAGACGTAGTTGACTACGTCAGTTTTTTTTCCAGATGCTTATTTGTGAGCAGTTTATAAATTTCAAATTATATTATCTGGGTCATTGACGTAGTAGGAGGGGTTAAAAAAGCCCCCTTTTTATCAAAAATGCCCCCCTTCCCATCACGGGTATGCCGGTTAAATTGCCATCGACATCCCTATTATTAAGGCGGTTCTAAATAAGGATTTAACCACCAAAACTTTTGCGGTATGAAAAAATTAATGCTATCTGCCCGGGCAGTACAATACCCCGGCTCCTTCGATGTGTATCTCCATTTCCATCCGCCCAGGTTTTCCCTGCATGTAGAAGTAAGATGAGATCAATAGACGAAAAGTTACAGTCGTCACCAAAAAACCAAACTGACTAAAAAACGCTTTCTAAACATTAGTTCATGATGAAAACACGACGCTTTATGTGTAACCTGTTTCAAACAAGGCAATGGGGTATTGTCTTGTTTTTTGTAATGATGCTTGTTGCCCCGTTTGTTTCACTGGCGCAGGAAAGAACGCTGGAGGGAAAAGTGGTAGATGCTGCTAATCAACCCCTGAAAGGCGTATCTGTTACCATCTCCAATACGAAGCGAGGTGTTACTACTGATGACAATGGCCACTTTGTATTGAAAGTAACACCTGATGCCAGTATCACCTTTTCATTTTCCGGCTTTGTTGCCCAAACCATTAAAGTGCCGGCAACAGGCGAGCTCTCTATACGGTTGGAAGTAAGTCAAAAGGCCATGGATGAAGTGGTAGTGATCGGGTATGGCCAGGTTCGCAAAAAAGACCTTACCGGTTCCATCACCCAAATACGGCCTGATAAAATAAGTGATCAAAACCCCAATACCACCCAGGACATTGTGCGTGGTACGCCTGGCGTTACCGTTGGGTTTGATGCCTCAGCAAAGGGCGGTGGTTCTATTCAAATCCGTGGTCAACGTTCTGTATATACCGATGCGGGTCATAACGATCCCTTGCTGGTGTTAGACGGAATGATCTTCTATGGTGAGTTGTCAGAAATTAACCCCGACGATATTGAGCAGATAGACATTTTAAAAGATGCCTCTGCCGCCGCTGTGTATGGCGCCAAATCAGCCAACGGCGTACTGATCATCACCACCAAAAAAGGAAAGAAAGGCAAACCCCGGTTTAATTTTACTGCCAATCACGGCATCTCCACCATGGGCATTAACCGCAAGGTGATGAGTCCGGAAGGGTATATGAAATACCGGCAGGACTTTTATACCGCGCCAACCTATGGTGTTAATGCGGCTACCGGTAATTATGAAGCCTACCAGGATGGCAAAACAAAGGCTGGCTATTATGAAGTACCCACTGATGAGAACCTTGCCAAATGGGGTATTACGCTGGCCCAATGGCGTGCCTATACTGTCAATGGTACCGCCGGCGACAACGAGATCTGGGCAAAACGCCTGTTGCTGCAAGGTACTGTAATGAATAACTACCTGGCCGGTAAAACCTTCGACTGGTATGATAATACTTTCCGCACCGGTCACAACCAGGACTATAACCTCAGCGCCTCCGGCGGGTCTGACAACTACAACTATTATATGTCCATGGGTTATCTCAGCAACCAGGGGTTGGTGAAAGGTAATGACTTCAAAGCCATCCGCTCTAATATTAAGATGGATGCCAAAATGACGAAATGGTTAGACATCAGCGGCAATATCAATTTTCAACACCGTGATGAGGGCGACTCTGCTGCCGACTGGAACCGCGCGATCATTTACAATTCGCCGTACGCCAATTATAAAGATGATACCGGTGCCCTGCAGGTACATCCCATGGGGGAGAACAGTGTAAACAACTATGGTTACAATTACGATTTCATCCGTCAGTATACCGCGCGTGATAAAGCGTATACCGTATTGAATACGATCCTTACTGCCCGGGTGAAACTGCCATTCAATATCACGTATTCATTCAACGCGTCTCCCCGTTACCAGTTCTATCACGAACGGTACTTTGAATCATCTAAAAACCCCGACTGGAAAGCAACAAACGGCCTGGTCTACCGTGAACAAACCCAGCGGTTCGACTGGTCGCTGAACAATACCATTAACTGGGACCAGACCTTTGGCAAACACCGGGTAAATGTTACGCTGGTGCAGGAAGCCGAAAAACGCCAGTCGTGGAAAGACAGGGTAGAAGCCAAGAACATTTTACCAAGCGACGCGCTTGGGTTTCATGAAACTACTTTCGGTGACAAAAATAAAAGTACGTATGATGCAGATGACGTGAAGGAAACCGCTGACGGTTTACTGGCCCGCGCGATCTATACCTACAACGACCGCTATATGTTTACGGCCTCCTTCCGTCGCGACGGTTATTCTGCATTTGGTACTTCCAACCCGCGGGCGAACTTTATTTCATTGGCAGGCGCCTGGACATTTACCAATGAAAACTTCTTTCACTGGGATCCCATGAGCATGGGTAAATTAAGATTGTCGTTTGGCCAGAATGGTAACCGCTCACTGAGTGATCCTTATCTTGCATTGGCCAACCTGACAGCCGGGACCGGTTCCGCCTCCATGGGGTACCTGGATAACAGCGGCGCCCTGGTGCAATACCGTTATTTGCGTTTGGATCGTTTGGCAAATCCTAACCTGCACTGGGAAAAAACCGAGTCGTTCAACACCGGTATCGACTTTGGTTTCCTGAATAACCGCTTAACAGGTACTGTAGACTATTATGTAACACCCACGATTGATATGATCATGAACCGGGCATTGCCAAACTTTACCGGTTTCACCAGCATTACCACCAACCTGGGTAAGGTAGAGAATAAAGGTTTTGAGTTCTCGCTTACTTCTCAGAATATGCATACAAGAGATTTCAACTGGAGTACCACCTTCGGTTTTTCGAAATACAAAAACACCATCAAACATCTGTATTATGTATTCGATGCGGTGCTGGATGCCCAGGGAAATGTGGTTAGTACCAAGGAAAGAGATGATATAGGCAACGGCTGGTTCATTGGGCAACCGGTTAGCGCCATCTGGAATTATAATGTAACCGGCATCTGGCAGGCCAATGAAGCCGCAGAAGCAGCCCTGGCAAAACAGCGTCCGGGCGATCCCAAGGTTGCCAATACCAACACCGACGATGATGTGAAGAACGCGAATGGTACGTTTACGCCGACTTATAACGATAAAGACAAAGCATTCCTGGGACAAACAAGCGCGCCCATCATGTGGTCTTTGCGCAACGATTTTACCTATAAAAATTTCAATTTCTCGTTTAACATGTATTCTTATTGGGGACATAAAAGTTTGGTTAACCTGTACCTGAACCAGGATAACAACACTTCATTGATCACCAACCTGGCCAATACCTGGCAGAAAGATTATTGGACGGTGAATAATCCCTCTAATAACGTGGCTCGCCTCAGTGCAGCTGGTCCTGCCGGTGTACAGGCACCCGGAAAACTGTACGACAGAAGCTTTATTCGACTTGACAACGTAACGCTGGGTTACACTGTGCCTGCAAAGCTGATCTCGAAAGCGGGCCTGGATAAAGTAAAGGTGTTCGCCAATATTCGCAATGCGGCTTTATGGAAAAAGGATAAGAACTGGAAATATGGCGATATAGAGACCTTTAGTACAACAAGTAATAATGAATACCGCGGAAGTTTAGCGCCCCGGATCTTCACATTTGGATTAAACGTAAATTTTTAAAGGACAAGCGCAATGAAAAAGAATAATAAAATCACCATAACAAAGACCCTGTTGCTGTGTGCCACATTGATAGCCGGCTTGTCTGGTTGTAAGAAAGATTATTTGCAACCCGATCCGCTGTCTGTATATATTCCAGGAACAACCTTCTCTACCAAGGGTGGGCTGGATGCTGCCATGGCTATTTGCGATAAACACCTCCGTTCTTACTGGACTTATTTTGAATATGCCGACCTCGGCTTGCCTATCAGCACCGATTATATGTTCAGTGATGTGGCGGTAGCCAGTAAAACAGACGACCCAAACATTTTTATAGATATCGCCACCCGGCTTACCCCAACCGATCAGCCTGAACGGGTTGGTTACTTTTGGAATGAGGCGTATAATGGGATCAAATATGCCAACACGATCCTGTCCTATATTGATAAAGTACCGGGGATCTCAGATACCATTAAAAATGAATACAAGGGCCGGGCGATGTTCCATCGCGCCTTTCATTACATGGGACTTGTTTTCAGGTTCAAAGATATTCCGCTGGTAACAAGGATCCTGGAAGGCGAACCTAAGGTGGATTATCAAAGCACCAAACGCGAAGCCATTCTGCAAATGATCACCCAGGATATGGAACAGGCTGTACAGTGGGTACCCGTTCAGAAGAAAATGTCATTGGTAGGGTTGGTGAACAAATCGGCCTGCCGTCAGCTGTTGGTAAAATGTTACCTGGCTACCGGTCAGTGGGACAAAGCCATCGCTCAGGCAGATACGCTGATCAACAATTCAGATCTTTCATTGATGACAAACAATTTCGGCAACTTTGTTAGTCCTTATGCAAGCGTGTGGCCGGTTACCCGTAATGTGATCTGGGACCTGCACCGTCCTGAAAACAAAGCGATCCCGGCCAATACAGAGACCATCCTGGTAATGATCAACCGGAACAATACGGATATGGGCGTAAAGATGAACTCCATGCGTAACTGGTTGCCCTTCCTTGACTATGTGGCTACCAGCACTCCCGACGCTCAGCAGGCTATCCGGTACGTTGCACCTTCCAATACTACTGATTTCCGGGCGGCCTGGGATTATAAAGACGCTATCGGCCGCGGTATTGCACACATCAGACCTACTTACTTCCATCAAAACACCTTATGGGCGGTAAATGGGGTGAATGATGCCGGCGATCTGCGTCACAACAGCACCGTGGGCAACTGGGCGCGGATGGATTCGCTTAAATACAACAACCCTAAGAGCCCTACCTGGATTGGTAAAAACCTCCGCCTGCGTAATGGATCGACCTTGTTGTGTACCGATACGGTGCGTGGCTGGTTCGACTGGCCGCACTACAAATATTATATTGAAGATGTAACGGAAACCGGGAACGTGAATGAGGCCAACCACCGCGGTGGCGCCGGCGATCTGTATTGTTACCGTCTGGCTGAAACCTATCTGTTACGCGCAGAAGCGAAATTCTATAAAGGGGATATCGCTGGCGCTACCGCTGATGTAAACAAGATCAGACAGCGCGCTCAATGTACCCAACTCTATACCACTGTAGGTATTGGTGATATCATAGATGAGCGTGCCCGTGAGTTGAATATGGAAGAGTTCCGCTTTGCAGAGCTGAGCCGGGTTTCTTATTCCCTGGCGCTGAGTGGTAAATCAGATGAGTGGGGTAACAGCTACCAGGTGGAGAACCTGGCGCAAAATAGTTACTGGTTCCAGCGTGTACAACATTACAGTGATTTTTATAACAAAGGAAGGACAACGGTTCAAAATCGGTCCTATACCATGGCCGCGAAGAATATCAACTGGGCTATACCACAAGTGGCCATCAATGCCAATGGCGGCAACCGTCTCCGTCAGAACGAAGGATACAGCGGGTATGACGGCGGTATTTCCATGTGGACCAACTGGCAGGATGCAGTTGCAGATGAATTACCAAAGTAGGTGAAGAACAACCCATAAACAGCAAGTGGCCCCGGCGTGTATCGTCGGGGCCTTGTTTTTATATATGTATAAGAATCTGTAAGGTCTGCCTTCTGAGCTTGCCGAGCCAGCGAGATGGCTCTGACAGGTCGCTTAATTAAAACAGACCTGTCAGGTGCAATACATCACCCTGATAATTCAAAAGTTTGTGATGCACCTTACAGGTCTTTTGAATTTACTAATACGCTATACTCATTTGCTGTTTCAGGTGTTTGGGATTAGCGATCTCGTCAACCAGCGCAACGGCATAATCTTCATAAGAGATATGGCTGTTGCCGGCCGCATCAAAGATCATATTGGTGCCGCCCAACCGGTATTTTCCGGTGCGTTCGCCAGCTTCAATGATATTGGCCGGACTGAAATACGTCCAGTTGGTATTGGAAGCCTTGAACAGACCCAATACTTCCGCGTGTGCACGGATAGCCGGGTGCCATTCAGCAGGGATATGCGACATCATGGGGCTGTCCATCAGTCGTACACCCGGTGATACTTCGGTACTACCTGCGCCACCAACGATGATGATCCGTTTGGAAGGCGTTTTTTCCATAACGTTGATCAGGTTTTTGTATGCTTGTTTAAATTCGCCCAGGTCATGCGGTGAAATAGCAGAAACAACCACGTCAGCATCTTTTACAAATCCCGCCAGTTCAGCTTCATTCAATATATCTCCTTTGGTGACCGTTAAATTGGGGTTAGTTATATTAACTTTGCCAGGATTGCGTTGCACTGAATTTACTGAATAACCTTTTTGCAATGCTTCTCTTAAAATACGCTGGCCAATGTTGCCGCTTCCGCCGATCAATAAAATTTTCATAATTTTCAGTTTGAAGTTACTTTTGTACTGGTTAGTTTCAAAAGGTAACCAAAGGTATGTTTATTGGTCATTCCGAACAATAAGGCACGGCAGTGAAACCTGGTTTCATCCATGAAACTGTAGTTGACTTTCAATTAAATACAATGAAAAAAAGTTCTGTAAAATTTTCTCCATCTGATAAATGTCCCGTACGTACCGTGCTTGACCGGCTGGGTGATAAATGGTCGGTACTGGTAATATTGCTTTTGGGCGCAAAAGGGTCCGTGCGTTTCAACCATATTCAAAAAGAGATAGGCGACGTATCGCAAAAAATGCTTACCATCACCCTCAAATCGCTGGAGGCCGATGGCATAGTAAGCCGGCATGTGTTTGCCGAAGTGCCTATCCGGGTAGAATACCGATTGACTGAGCGGGGTGAAAGTCTGTTGCCGCACATTCAACAGTTATCTGATTGGGCTGAAGAGAACATGCGGCAGATCCTTAAAGACAGGAAGCAATATGTGGCCTAGGGAATAGGTAATCCTAAAAATAGAAATGATAAAATATTTTACCATTCCACGGGTATTCCGGCCCTCTGCCAACGGTCATTAAAAAAATCAGGTATCCAAGAATGACAGTAAACCCAACTGTTGAAATTATTAATAGGGGGAGGCCAACCTTCTTTTTAAATATGAAAAACAGAATAAATACCAACGATATAATCCAAACGAATATATAGTTAACCAGGTCTCCCAGGCCATGGCCAAAAGCAACATGTCCCATTATTTCAAGTATGGAAAGCAGTAAGTAAAGTGTCAACAGAATGCTGTTAGTCCAGGTAAGTAGTTTCACTAAAAAGGGTTTTCAAAGGCTGGCTAAAATAGCAAAAAAGATAATATTATTTAAAAATACCCGTTATGTTTAGGATGCCTGATGAAGTATTGTAGCCACCCCTAAACATAGCCATGTGAAAATAGTATTAGTATCCTTTCTTCTAATGCTTGGGTTTAATCAATCCCCAAAAGTTTATATATGTAAATCCGGGACCAGTTATGCTTATCATAAGAAGCTTTGTCAGGGTTTGCGTAAATGCACTCATAAGATAGAGAGTGTTACTTTGCAGGATGCAATTGCTTCCGGACATAAAACAGCATGCGGATATTGTTATAGATCAGGGCAACATTCCTATTAGCGGAATAGTTAGGGCGCCCCTTTTTTTTGTACCTTTTGGTACTTAAACTATGCTCATGAAAGGGTCTATCCTGATTACTGCTTCCTGCTTTCTCCTCATGGCGGCATGTAAACCTGCAAAACAAGAAGACAGCCCGGCTAAATTTTTTGCCTCTGGTAAATGGATCGATCTGACTTATAGTTTCAGCGAACAAACATTGTACTGGCCTAACAATCCCACCGGATTTAAACTCGATACCCAGGCGAATGGCATTACACCGGCGGGTTTTTATTATTCATCCAATGCTTTTTCTGCGCCGGAGCATGGAGGTACACACCTGGATGCCCCGGTACATTTTGCCAAGGCACATCAAACAACCGATCAGGTACCGCTGGAACATCTTACTGGTGGGGCCATTGTGATCGATGTAAGTGAACGGGCATTAAAGGAGGCGGATTATCTGATCTCTGTGCAGGACATAGAAGCGTGGGAAAAAGCAAATGGTAAAATACCCGATAGTACGATCGTTTTATTTCGTACTGGTTATGGGAAGTATTATCCCGATGCCAAAAAGTATTTTGGTACCGATGAAAAAGGGGCCGGGGCCATCCCGCATTTGCATTTTCCCGGTATTGATCCGGCAGCTGCGGAATGGCTGGTGCGGCGACAAGTTAAAGCCGTAGGATTGGATACCCCAAGCATCGATTATGGCCAGTCGAAAGACTTCAAAACTCACCAGGTATTGCTGGCAAAAGATATCCCCGCTTTTGAGAACGTAGCCAACCTGGACCAACTGCCTGTAACGGGTGCCTATATAGTAGCTTTGCCTATGAAGATCAGGAACGGCAGCGGCGGTCCTTTGCGCATTATTGCCTGGGTAAAAAATGATTAATAATACCTATCTTTCGCGCTTATGATAGCAACTGATGTTTGCATTATTGGCGCCGGGCCGGCGGGAGCAGCAGCCGCATTGCAATTGCAACGGCTCAACATTCCCTGCATAGTCGTAGATAAAGCATTTTTTCCACGCGATAAAATATGTGGCGATGGACTGAGTGGAAAAGTATTGACGGCCCTTAACCGGATCGATAAAAGTATTGGCGATCGGCTGTGTCAGTTGATGGAGAAAGAAGATAGCTGGGGTGTTACTTTTACAGCGCCCAGCCGTGATTCGCTTGACATAGCTTATCAACCCGATTATAACTCCCACGCTAAAACCGGCATACCCGCCGGCTTTGTTTGCAAACGCATCAACTTTGATAATTTCCTGGTGACAGAATTAAAACGCTGTCCGGATATTCAATTGTTCGAAGGACAATCAATAGATCAGTTTACCCTTCAGGAAGATGGTTACCTGCTTTCAGATGCAACCGGTACCTTCTCAGTAAAAGCAAAACTGGTGATCGTTGCCAATGGCGCCCATTCTGCTTTTACCAAAGAAGTAGCCGGTATACATATGGAACCGCAACATTACTGCGCGGGCATCAGGGCCTATTACAAAGGGGTTACTGGTTTAAGTGCCGATGGATTTATTGAATTGCATTTTATGCGTTCACTGCTGCCCGGTTATTTCTGGATCTTCCCGTTGCCCAATGGAGAAGCAAATGTAGGTATCAGTATCTTAAGCAGCGTGGTGCGAAAAAGAAAACTGAATTTGAAAAAGACCCTGCAGGAGATTGTTGCCAGTGACCCCGTGATGAAAGAACGGTTTAAAAATGCTACGCTTGCCAGCGGCATTGAGGGCTATGGGTTGCCATTGGGGAGTAAAAAGAGAACGCTCTCGGGCGAACGGTATATGCTTGCCGGTGATGCAGCGTATTTGATAGATCCTTTTACTGGTGAGGGAATTGGTAATGCCCTGTATTCAGGACGTATTGCTGCACAGCAGGCTGCTGCCTGTTTGCAGGCAAATGATTTCACGGCAGTATATATGAAGAAATATGACAGCGAAGTGTATCGCGTTCTTGGAACAGAGCTGGGATTGAGCACCAAAATACAAAGACTGGCCAATCGCACCTGGTTGTTTAACTTCTTAATGAAAACCGCCATGCGGAATAAGCAACTCCGCGAGTTGATGTCTTGTATGTTCTACGAAATAGACCTGCGTAAAAAACTCACCAGACCTTCATTTTATGTGAAGATGTTATTGAACAGGTAAAGCGTGAAGGAGAAGGCATGGCTTGATTAATGTTGCGGGGGCAGTTTATCAGTTTACTCTTCCATGTGGCCTTCACCCCGCAAAACAGCATCGTTTTCTACTGATCCATCCAGCGGAACATCTGTATCTGCATCAGGGCCAAGGAATTCGTCAGGCGCGGTATCGTTATCGCGTTTTTGCAATTTTTTCTGCAGTTCAACATTGACCTTGTCGTCCTCCCGTTGTTCAACATTGGTGTTGTCGTCCTTCTGTAATTCTTCATGTTGTATCATTTTTTTTGGCAACGGTTTCTTTATTCTTTCTTTTAGTGTGGTCATAATATTTATTTTTTAAATTAAGTATTTGCAGTTCTTATGCCATGCCGGGGAATGGGATTTGCAGGGCGGCTCCCTGGGCTCGCCACGGGTCTAAATTTGGGCCGCTTGCTCTGCTGTGTACTTGTTCTCGATTTTCCCAAAGTGAGCCTTATTGTCATTTAAAGCTGTTCTGGCGAGGGGTCGGTCGGTGCTGCCGGAATGGTGTTAAGCGCTGGCTTTTACCGGGTTTTTGCCGGTATTGCGGTGGTTTTCTTGTTGACTTTGTTCGGACTTTGTTCGGGTTTCCCCCGGGAACACCCGAACATTCCCAGGGCGGGTGCGAACAACATCCGAACAACATGCGCGGCAATACCCCAGCGATACCGGCACAATCCCAAACAATACGCCGTTTTTCCCATGACCATTCAAGACACCTGTAGACCACTTTAGCCATCCCAAGTACAATGTAGACCTGCCTTGAACAATATAAAACAATAGAGAACATTATAGACCGGCATAGACATGACTGTTGTGTTTTCACTAAAAAACCATCTTACCTTTGTATTGCACAAGGCTGTTGAAAAAGTATCCGTTATGTATGGCCGCCACGTGCCGATATTGTTTTCAGTAACAGATAAAATCGCAGTTGCCATGTTAAAGCGTCTTTTTTCTTCAAAAAGGGAATTGGATGGTTTAATGACTGCGAAAAGATTACCGAGGGATACCTTGGGGATATCTATCAGGAAAATATTCTGGATTTCGAACAATTGCATAAGCTTCAAAATGGAAAAACGGTAAAGGAGTATATTATATCAGCAGGCATTGGCTAGCTGTCAACTATAAATGTGGATTTGTAATTCTGGAAATTAAATGATAGTCAGTTAAAAGAAGCGCGGGCCTTTCTTTATAAAACAGATATATTGATTTGAGGATTATTCAGCTCCTTTTCATTAGCTTAGACTATCAAAATTAATCAGGATGAAAAAAGGAAAAGTAACTGGTATCGGCGGTATTTTCTTCAAGTGTCAGGACCCCGGGAAAATGAAAGAATGGTATAAGACCCATTTGGGCATAGACACAAACGAATATGGCGCCAAGTTCGACTGGAAACAGGAAGACCCCGCAAAGGAAGGATATACGCTGTGGAGCCCTTTTCCCGACACCACCAAATATTTAGAACCTTCCTCAAAGGATTTTATGATCAATTTCCGGGTTGAGAACATGGAAACGCTCGTGGCGGACTTAAAAAATGAAGGGGTAACCGTGCTGGATGATATAGCTGCCTACGAGTATGGCAAATTCGTACACATTCTTGACCTGGAAGGTAATAAATTGGAATTATGGGAGCCTAATGACTAATGCTGTACCTGTATGAATTTCAAATTTGAACACGTTGACACGTTAATACGTTGGTTTACCAGAATGTCCAGTTTTCCTGATAGCGTTAATTGGCACTCCGACTCGTCGGAGCGCCAGGGAGCGGTAGGAAGTTGATCAGTTGACGAGGAAATGCAAAATGCAGTTTATTTAGTTATTTAGTTTGTAAGTTATTGGGTTCTTGGTTTATTGACCAACAACGGGCAATATAAAACTTACCAACTTAAAATCTAAATAACTAAATAACCTGCATCTTATAATACCACCGTAGCGGGACAGTTTCTTTCATAAATCAGACCATCCTGCCCATATATGGATCACTAAAACTTTCTTTCCCGGTTTCAACCCGGCCGGCATATCTTTTTTCAAAAGCGTTGGCGCCCTTTATTGTCACACTGACGTCGTACCAGCCATAGCTGTCTTTCAGCGCAAGGGGGATCGTTACCTTTCCACCTTTTGCTATTTCTTTTTCAATGTCTTTCTTTTTATAAGCATTGTCTTTGACGATCACCTGTACTGCTTTGTGGGTATCGGTATTGGTCAGCTGCAGCAGCACATTACCGGTAGGTTTGTGGGTGATGGCATCCAGTTCATACTCCAGGCTAATTTCCGGTTCCCCATCTGTTGCATTGCCTTTGAACTCACGATAAAAGCCGTTGGGGCCGTACAGGCGTAAGTGATATTGGTTGTTCTCAAAAGCATGAAGCGGCCAGGTATAGGTGATGCTGTCGCCAGCCTTTACCGCAAAGCCCCAGTTGCGGCAAATATCTTCCATGCCTTTTTCGGTGTATTTGCCTGGCGCATATATGGTGAATGGTGCACCTGCAGCCTGTTTGCTGAACAATTTGTTGCCGGCACTCATTTTAATAGCTATTTGTTTTTTATTGTCGCTACGGATAGCATCCGCGTACAGCTCATACGGTAGCGCACTGGAAGGCCGCACTCCTTTTTCCTGACTGAGCAGTTGTTCCAGGGCAGCCGGTGTTTGTATGATCTGATTGATCTCCTGTTCGTTTAATTGTTTGTAACTGTTAGGCTCCTGTTTGAACTTTGCATTGTAGATGTCTTCTACCACCTGGTCCCGTTTCAAAAAGGGCAGGGGCTCCAGTTGCTTGCCATTATACGGACTGAAGGCGGCTGTAAGATCACCACAGATGGTCCTTCGCCATTCGCTGATGTTTGACTGGCGGATGTTCCTGCCCAGCTTTTTGTTAAAGAATCCTTCCAGGAACTGCTGGGTAGAGGTATGATCAAATACCTGTGAGCATACTTTACCGCCGCGGCTCCAGGGTGAGACAATGATCATGGGTACGCGGAAGCCCAATCCGATAGGCGCTTCGCGGGCCTGTTTTTTGGGTACGCCCTGCGCCAGCTCATTTTCTAACCGCACATATTCTACTTCAGTGTCTATACCGTTGGAGCATTTGCCGGTCTCTGGTCGCTTCTCATCGGGGATATAAAAAGGTTGGGCATGGTCAAAGTAACCGTCGTTCTCATCATAGGTCACAATGAAGATGGTCTTTTTCCATACCTCCGGATTCTTGGTAAGGATATCCAGTATTTCCGATACATACCAGGCGCCGTACCAGGGGGCGCTGGGATGGTCAGAAAAATTCTGCGGCGCTGCCAGCCACGATACCGCAGGTAGCTTGCCTTCATTCACATCCTTACGGAACTGGTAAAGCAGGTCGCCGGCGGGTACCGACAGTTCGCGTTTTTTGCCATTGTCCTCATAGGAAAGTTTGCTTAATGTGCGGTAGCCTGCATCGCCGCTGTTTACCACAAAAGCCTGGTTGTATAAACGCTTTTCGCGGTCGCTCAGCTTTTCAAAATTTTCCTTTTTCCATTTCTCCAGTTCGGCGCGGGCATTGTCCAGTGCCTCCTGTTTCTTGGCAGAGTCTGCTTTGATCTTTTGTCCGGCCTCTTCAGAAGAAGGGGTGGCTTCCTGCAATTGATCTATTTCACCGGGTAATGTATCTACCAGGTGTTGCAGGCCCTGGATATAACGGGGACTGAACTTTACATTATAAGCCGCAAAGAATTCGAGGTTGTTACAACCAAAGTTGGCCAGCCATGATCTTTCTTCCCCTTTAAAGCCGCCGCCGCAACTGATCTCGTTCTGATAAAATTTCCAGGGAATATTGTTTTGTTCCAGCAGTTCGGGAAAAGTGGTCCAGGGTAGTTTACCATAGCTGTAATCATCATTGCGGATATGCGCTTTGGGCCGGCCGTCAACCGGATGCGTTATTTTGCCATTCCAGAAAAAAGAGCGGTTAGGCGTGGTGCTGGTCATGGCCGAACAAAAATGCTGGTCGCAAATAGTAAATGCATCTGCCAGTGCATAGTTAAAAGGAAGGTCTTCACGGGTATAGTAGCCCAGTGTTAAAGGCATATGCGCATATTGTTTATTGCCCGATCTTTTGGCAATAAGCCATTTGTCGTATTTACCGTTATTATTAGCGTCAACCTGGCTGGCGCGGGAGTGGGGCAGGGAGCCCATCCAGGTGATCTTTGAGTCTTTCATGTCAAGCCGGAAAGGCGCATACGTTTCACCACGTTCATTGGTTTGCAGCCATACCGGTTTTTTATCCGGTAATAACAATGCCCGGGGATCATTAAAACCACGCACCCCTTGCAGGGTACCAAAACAGTGATCAAAGGAACGGTTCTCCTGCATCAGGATCACAATATGTTCTGCATCGAGGTACGTACTACCGAGGGAAGGATCAATGGCCAGCGCCCGTTGTATGGAGGCAGGTAATACTTTTGACAGGCCCGCAGCCCCTGATAGTAAAAATGATTTTTTCAGGAATTCTCTACGTGTATCCATATTAACTGTCTGTTATTTTTTTGTCTGTTAGCATTGAGTATTTCTAAAAGTAGCAAGATCAGACAAACTGGTTGCATTGTAGATCCGGCAGATGATTTATCAATCGATTGCGTAGAAAATTAATCCTAGGAATTCTTCAATTTGTCCTTATATGGAGTGGTTCACATTTTTATTCCTGCTATTGTTCAATTGTTTATCAAGGTTAAAGGCGGCGCTGATCAACCCCAGGTGTGAGAAGGCCTGTGGAAAGTTGCCGAGGTGTTCGCCCCGGAAACCAAGCTGTTCTGAGAACAATCCCAAATGGTTGGCATACCCTAACATCTTTTCAAAATACAACTGCGCTTTTTCCAGTTGGCCCGAACGCGACAAACATTCAACGTACCAGAAGGTACACATGGTGAATGTGCCTTCATGGCTAACAAAACCATCGGGTGCCGCCAGTTCGGGCCGGTACCGGTATACCAGGGAATCGGACACCAGTTCTTTTTCAATGCATTTTAATGTTGACATCCATTTAGGGTCTTTGGGACTGATAAACCGGATCAATGGCATCAACAGGGCCGAGGCATCCACAGTAGAGGAGCCGGGGTACTGCATAAACGCCTGTTTCTTTTCGTCCCAATAATCATTGTAAATGCTTTCAAATATTATATCGCGCTGTTCGCGCCAGGCAGGGTCAAAAGGAAAAGACCTCGACTTCGCCAGCTTTATGGCCCGGTCAAAAGCTACCCAGCATTGCAGGCGGGAATACAAAAAATGTTGTTTGCCGCCTCGTACTTCCCAAATGCCTTCGTCGGGATCGCGCCAGTGGTCATTTAGCCAGTTTATCTGTTTCACCATATCTTTCCAGAAGTCGTGCGAAATACGTTCTTCGTACTTGTTATAAAGATAGATGGCATCCATTAGCTCGCCATAAATATCGAGCTGTAATTGGCGATAAGCATCGTTGCCAATGCGTACTGGTGCCGATTGTTTGTAACCTTCAAAATTGTCGAGGATACTTTCGGTGATCTGCCGTTCGCCATTGATGGAATACATGATCCCCAGTCGGGTGTTTTCTTTTATATCCTTACAACGTTTTTCAATCCAGTTAATAAAATTGCCTGCTTCTTTTCCATAACCCAGCCGTAGTAAAGTATACACCGTGAAAGATGCATCCCTTATCCAGGTGTAGCGGTAGTCCCAATTTCTTTTTTCACCAATGGTTTCGGGTAAACTGAAGGTGGGCGCAGCAATGATGGAGCCATATTGGTGGCTGGATAATAATTTTAATACCAGGGCCGAACGGTTCACTACTTCCATCCAGCGTCCCTGATAAGTAGATTGCCCCATCCAGTCTTTCCAGAAATTAACGGTGGTAAAAAGACTGTTGGTGACCAAGTCATTTAGCTCCTGTTTGGCTGGTTGATCGTGCCCGTTGATATACGACAGAATGAAATCGCAGGTCTCGGTTGATGATAAGGAAAATGCGGCGGTTATGGCGCCTTCTTCCGTATTTAGAGCAACGGAGCTTTGTAACCGAAGTTTTGTTTTGTCATCCCCTTTGCTGCTAAGGATGATCTCCTTGTCAGATACTTTTTCTATTTCAAAGTCACTTCTTCCATAATTAAACCGGGGCTGGCAACACATCTTGTATTTTACCTGACCTCTTACCGTTGTCACTCTTCTGATCAATTCTTTTCCTTTATTTAGTTCTTCCACCGGCATAAAATCAGTTATTTCTCCAACGCCTTCTTCAGACAGGAACCGGGTGAGCAGTACATTGGTATCGGGTAGATACAATTGTTTGGTGCTCATGTCCTGTAATACGGGCCGGATGCTATAAAAACCGCCTCTTTTATCATCTAACAGCGAGGCGAAAATTGTGGGCGAGTCGAAATGAGGCAGGCAAAGAAAATCTATAGAACCGTTTAGACCGACCAGGGCAACAGTATTCCCGTCACCAATAACGCCATAATTTTCGATTGGTTGATACCCCATAATTAATGTTGTTTATTTAAACTGCTAGGCAAGTCAGTCCCTGGGTGTAGTATCCTAAACAATTTTAATGCCCGGCCAGTCAGCTCGTTTTAGCAGACAGTATTGGTAAACTATGCAATAAACATCGATCAAAATTTATAAATGTGGGCAACTATTGTTGCAATCACCCGTAATATCAGTAACCGGCCATGCCATTCCCTTAATAAATTTTGATAAATCACCCTAAGGCTCATAACCCCCTGAAGTAAACCGGCTTTGATTTCTTCACAGCTAAAACAAATTGTTATGAAGCTAACATTCCACAACACCTATCGGGGGTACCTGGCAGGCGCTGTCATGCTTTTCTTTGCTTTTTTTAATCAAGGGTGTTCAAAACTAGGCGATGTGTTTCACCAGATTGAACACAAGAATCCAGTTCTTAAGAGTTATAACCAGGTAAACCTGGTGAGCAACAACAATGAATACGGAGCCTCCCATATGGATGCGCATTTATTGAATGCGTGGGGGCTGGCTTTCAGTAACACAGGTATTGCCTGGATCAGCAGCAATGGAGGGCATGTTTCTTCGGTGTACGACAAGGATGGGAACATGCTGACTGCCAGACCCGAAGTGGCCATCCCCTCAGCCACTGACACCATTGGGGGCGTGCCAAGCGGAACTGTATTGAATGGTGATACGGCTGCAGCCGATTTTAAATTGTCGAACGGAGCAGCAGCGCGTTTCTTTTTTGTTGGAGAGGATGGAGTTGTCTCAGGCTGGAATGGGGCCGCTGGTAATAGCGCGCTGAAAATTACCACTACTAATGGGGCTAATTATAAGGGGGTTACCATGGCACAAAATGCCGGTGGCTGGTATTTGTATGCAGCCAATTTTGCCTCGGGTAAAATTGACGTGTGGGACAAGGATTTCAATACCGTTAACTTACCCTTTACTGATCCCAATCTGCCTTCGGGATATGGGCCCTTTAATATTCAGTTAGTAGGTGGGGATCTATATGTTATGTATGCCAAAGTAGGTCCTGATACAGATGAAGTAAAAGGCATGGGATTAGGCTATGTAGATGTATACAAAACAAATGGCATGCTCAAAAGCAGGTTTGCTTCTAACGACAAGCTGAATGCACCCTGGGGAGTAGCCTGGGCGCCGGATGCCTTCTTTACCGATGCAGACGGTAACCCAACACCTGCCATCCTGGTGGGTAATTTTGGCGATGGGTATATCAATGTATATAACACAAAAGGCACCTGGATTGGGCAGTTGACAGACGCTCATGGCAAAACCATACAAATTGAAGGCTTGTGGGCGCTTATGTTCCCACCTGCTACAGCTACAGCCATTGATCCTGATCGGTTGTACTTTACCGCGGGCCCTGATGATGAAAACGATGGTTTATTCGGATATATAACAAAATAAGTGTACGTATTACAAAAAATAAAGCTGTCACCCGGGCGGCTTTATTTTTTATTCGATTCTTTGAAGATCAGTCGGGTTTATATGCAATAAATCATAATAACGGATTTGGGGTGAATGAATGCAAAATTAAATTGTTCTACTTAAGGGATAGTATTATGAGATACGGGTTTATTTGTATTATTTTGTCTGTGTAATCGTACATAAACCCCAGGGATACCCCCCTAAAATCCGAACCATGAAACAACTTTACCGCTCAAACGGTATGTCTATGTGCATACATTGCACTCCATTACCAATCACACTTTCTCTATTATTTTTACTGTTGTTCACCATCACGGGCCATGCACAGGTAAATGCCTATGCAAAGGTTTCCAACATTACCACAGTAAGTGGTAAATCGATGTTGACCATTACCAATTCCATCAATACCTACCACGGTTGGGTAGCAGGTGAAGAAGTGATTGTGATACAAATGCAAGATGATGTGATTGGGAGTACTATTAATGATCTTACTTTTGGTTCGTTACTAGGCATCTCCAGTGCAGGGTTGTTTGAAGTGGCAACGATCAGCTCAACAGCTGGCAGTACGATAACACTAAGCAGAACATTAACCAATACCTATCATACTGGCAGCAACGCCAGTGTGCAGGTAGTGAGTTTGACCCCATTTGGTTCCCCCAACTATACAACTACTGGAAATATCACTGCGGTACCCTGGGATGGTAGTAAGGGCACGGGTGGCATTGTAGCCATTACAGTACCCGGTACGTTCACACTGAGGCATGCTATTAATGTAGATGGACAAGGTTTTGCCGGTGGCGTTGCTTCTGGTAATAATGAACCCGGTTGTATTACAGATATATATATATCCAACTCACCCAATTATGGTGCAAAAGGCGAAGGCATTTATTTGAATACCAATGCTAATTATAATCGCGGCCGCGGCAGGATGCTGTCTGGCGGTGGCGGCGGAAATTTCACCGGAGCAGGTGGCGCTGGCGGTAGTAATTTTTCAGCGGGTGGTAGTGGTACTGAAAACCCCGGTTGTGGCAGTGGCGGCGGTTTAGGTGGCCTGGCTTTAGGTACCTATATGCTGGCTGGAAATCGCGCGTTCCTTGGCGGTGGCGGTGGTGGAGGTCAGGGTAATAGCTCACAAAGTAAAGGAGGCAATGGGGGCGGAATTGTTTTTATCAGAGCAGGTACGCTTACTACCAGTTGTGGTTCGCCAAAGATTTCTGCGAACGGCATAGACGCCGGCAGCTCCGGAACTTATGGCGCTGGTGGCGGTGGCGCTGCAGGTAGTATTCTTTTACAGATCGGTTCATATAGCGTTTCAAGCGGCTGTTCCCTTACTATGCAGGCTAATGGCGGCGATGGCGGCGATGCAGGCGGATTTTTCCAATGGGGCGGTGGCGGCGGTGGCGGTGGCCAGGGAGCTGTGCTGGTAAGCGGTACTTCTCTTATGACCAATATCATTAAAAACACCATCCCCGGAGCCGGTGGTTCAACCGGTTGGTTAACGGCTGATGCTCCCAGTGGTGCCGGACCTAATAACGGCGGTGTTCAGGGCGGAATTGGCGTGATATTGCCGGTACGCCTGTTGTATTTTGGCGTTGAAAATAAAAATGAAAAAGCCGTATTAAAGTGGACAATTGCCGACGAATCGAATGTGACTTATTTGGTGGAGCGCTCTACAGACGGTATTAACTTTACTTCAATAGGCACCGTGACTGGTACCGGTCAAAGTAATTACACCTTTACCGATCCTGAACCGTTAAGCGGCCGGGTGTATTACCGCCTGGTTTTAACAGGCGCTGACTTTACTGCTAAAACAACCTATTCATCTATAGTGAATGTAAGTTTGTCTGATGTGCTGAAGGTAGCCACTGCTTACCCTAACCCGGCTCATGATCATTTTTACATTCGGATCACTGGCGATAATAACAATCAGCCTCATAAAATAGCCGTTACTGATCTTACCGGTAAGCTGGTTTATAGCAGCACGGGTATACCTGTAAATAATATTATCAAGGTAACGCCTGCCCAGGTGCTGAAGCCCGGGTTGTATGTGTTTAAAGTGACCAGCAATGGAACAGAACAAACAGGGAAACTGATGATACAATAGTGAATGGTGAAGTTTATCTTTCCGCTAGTTAACTCGTTACTGATAAAGTTTAATAAAAAGTCCTGCCCATGTGGTGGGATTTTTTAGTATAAGTAGTGATGAAGTTAGTAGTGAGGGATGAGTAGTGGGTAAACTCGCGATTATTCATGAATACTTAAAATTCGCGAACCCATTGCCCATTCCCTATTGCCCATTGAAGTACATTTGACGTAGTTATAGAAGTGCATCCCCGCCTTGGTAAGTCGTAATTTGGCAGCAGCTGTAGTAGTAAACCTAATTGAATAATGCACAAGCCAATGAACAAGAAATTCTTGCCTTTTTGTTTTGCCATTTCCCTCGCCCTTACCGGGCTCAACGCCTCCGCCCAGAAAAAAACGATCGATCAACGGGTGGATTCTGTTTTAAAACTAATGACACCTGATGAAAAAGTGGGGCAATTGAACCAGTATTCCAGTAAAGAAGAATTGACAGGCCCCGCAGGGGAGAACAGCAATATCGCTATGGAAATAAAAACTGGTAAAGTGGGCTCCATGCTCAATGTACGCGGGGCGGAACGTACCCGCCGGATGCAGGAGCTTGCCATGCAGAGCCGGCTAAAAATACCGCTCATCTTTGGCCAGGATGTGATCCATGGCTATAAAGTCACTTTCCCCATTCCCCTGGCTGAAGTGGCCAGCTGGGACCTGACCACCATTGAACAGGGCTCGCGCATCGCCGCTATTGAAACGGCCGCCTCCGGCGTTCACTGGACCTTTGCACCCATGGTTGACATTGCCCGCGACCCTCGCTGGGGCCGCGTAATGGAAGGGGCCGGCGAAGATCCTTATCTGGGCAGCCTGGTGGCCAAAGCCCGGGTAAAAGGTTTTCAGGGCAAGGGGCTGGGCAACCTGGATGCCATCATGGCCTGTGCCAAACACTTTGCCGCCTATGGCGCTGCTATCGGTGGCCGCGATTATAATTCGGTTGATATGAGCGAACGTACGCTGTGGGAAGTATACCTGCCGCCCTTTAAAGCTGCCGCAGATGCTGGCGCCGCCACCTTTATGAACTCATTCAACGATCTCAATGGCATTCCCGCAACCGGTAATGCTTACCTGCAGCGCGAGATCTTAAAAGGGAAATGGAAATTCCCGGGTTTTGTAGTAAGCGACTGGGGGTCTATTGGCGAAATGGTACCCCATGGTTTTGTAAAGGATAAAAAGGACGCAGCCCAAAGCGCTATAAATGCAGGCAGCGATATGGATATGGAAAGCCACAGCTATACCGCCCACCTCGCACAACTGGTTAAAGAAGGTAAAGTGCCAGTAGCGTTGGTTGATGATGCCGTGAAAAGGATCCTGCGTAAGAAATTTGAGCTGGGGCTGTTTGATGATCCATACCGTTTTAGCAATACACAACGCGAAACGGCCACTGTTGGCATTCCCCAGCACCGGGAAGTGGCAAAGGACATGGCGAAGAAAAGCATTGTGCTGATGAAGAACGATAAGGGGGTATTACCACTTTCAAAAAATACAAAGACCATTGCAGTTATTGGTCCCCTGGCCAAATCGGAAGATGATATGCTCGGTTTTTGGAGCGTAGGCTGGCCCGATAACAGCGATGTGGTATCTCAATGGGAAGGTATACAAAACAAAGTAGGTAATACTGCCAAACTGGTATATGCAAAAGGCTGTGAAGTAAGCGATACCAGCCGCGCTGGTTTTGCCGAAGCCATTGCTGCCGCACAAGGTGCCGACGTGGTGATCGTAAGTGTAGGCGAACTGCGCGACATGAGCGGCGAAGCAAAAAGCCGCGCCAATATACATTTACCCGGCGTACAGGAAGAACTGTTACAGGCCCTGCATGCCACCGGTAAACCAATTGTCGTATTGATAAACGCCGGTCGGCCCCTGGTGTTTAACTGGACGGCAGACAACATCCCTGCCATTTTATATACCTGGTGGCTGGGCAGTGAAGCGGGGAACGCCATTGCCGATGTGTTGTTTGGCGATTACAACCCTTCAGCTAAAATACCTATGACCTTTCCCAGAACGGAAGGACAGATCCCCATTTATTACAATTACTTCAATACCGGCCGTCCGGCACCGGATGATGACAAACCGGCGCGGTACCGTTCGGGTTATATCGATCTGCAAAAAAGCCCACGGTTTGCTTTTGGCCATGGCTTAAGCTATACCAGCTTTACTTATTCCGATCTGCAATTGAGCAAACCGGCAATGGGCGCCAGTGACTCCATTGTGGTTACTTTCAAACTAACCAACAGTGGCAAAGTAGCAGGGGAGGAAGTAGCCCAATTGTACCTGCGCGATGTAGTATCCTCCCTGGTGCGTCCTGTAAAAGAACTGAAAGATTTTACCAAACTGCTTTTACAGCCAGGTGAGAGTAAAACCGTTCGCTTTGTGATCAGAAAAGATAAGTTATCATTCTACAATCAGCAATTACAATGGATTGCTGAATCGGGTAGTTTTGATTTGATGATTGGGAGTGCGTCGGATGATATTCGGTTGAAAAGCAAGTTTGAGTTGAAGTAGGGGTAGGGATGACCTGTAAGATTCTGTGTTAATCAGCAAGTCTGCAATTAATTTAGATTTTCGTAATTTAGCGTCTTAAGGCGGCTTTATGCCAGCCTGTTAGGGGCGGTCAGCAATGACCGCCCTGATTTTTATACGGCCTCTTTGTATTCTACCTGGTTCTCTAAATACGCCTTATTCTTAAGACATTGCTTGATTCATTTGTGCAGGTAGCAGGCAGCAATCATCCAGTGTATGAAGTTTTTGTAGTTAAGTTGTCTCCCCACGAGTCGAACCTGATACTACACTCAGGTAACAGGTCCCTGACAGCAGAAGAAAATGATGATAAGGATCAGTTTCCGGCAAATAAGACCCAGGCAAAAGGGGTGACGTTCTATGTCTATTCAGGAAGGAGTGTCTCGTGGGAACCTCCCTATGCAATGTGGGTGGTAACGGATAGTATGGGGATATACAAAGTTGTTTCACAAGACAATGTTTATCCGTTCATAGGAATACCTATGCCAATGATAAATTTCAAAGCCCCCAAAATACTTCCCCCTACCAATAACGATGAATAAATTGTTTATAGTCTCTAAACTCTGAACTAAACGCAACTTAAACAGCCCTGAGGCCTTTTATCCATCAGGGCTGTTTCGTAACTAATATGATATTAACGTGGTTATACTCGATGCTGGAAGATTAATCCCAAAGCTTCCACCTGAAATAGTAAAGCTATCTGCCGTTAGGTTGGCTGAACTGGTTGTTCATACATAACAGAAGTGAGTTGTTGATCCTGCTGGATAAATTACAGCTCACTTCTGCTGTTTCTATAGTCAGGAACACCGAGGAGTTGCTTCCTGTGTTTGAACAGGACCCATTTCAGGTGATCGCATTTGTTGCCCTGCAGTCTGCCGACGGCTTTATGGAAAGATTACATGCGTGCATTTTTGAAAACTTACACAATAAAAAGCTAAACGTTGATATGTTGGCGCGGTATATGAATATGAGCCGCCCTACTTTATATCGAAAAATAAAACAGGAGACGGATCATACACCTAATGAAATGATCACACTGGCGAGATTAAAACAGGCCTCAACGCTTTTGCTGTTGACCGATCACAAAGTTTTTGAAGTAGCCGAAATGGTGGGCTTTCATTCTTCAAGCAGTTTCGGCAAAGCATTCCTGAAACGCTTTCACGTTACCCCGGCAGCCTATCAGCGAATTAATAAAAAGCAGGACCTTATTTGAACCGGATACTGCTGATGTTTATATCACCGGGTATACCCGTTGGGAATTTTACAAATACATCATGCTGTCCTGAAACGATCTTTAGTTTACTGCTGATCGTTTTCCATGTATGAGCATCGCCACCGCGGGGCACTGAAAGAGTAGCGATCAATTGTCCGTTTTTCAGATCATCCAGCCAGATCTCCAGTTTACCGCCTGTTTTTGCCAGCGCCTGTACTTCCACCTGTTTAGCTGTGTTATTACCAATGCCCAGTTCCACCCCCGAGATCATAAACCAGCCGCCATGGATTGAATTATTCGTCACCGCATTGCCTGCTTCATTTTTAACCTTACGAATTCCAAAATAATTACTATAACCGATAGCAGGAAGTTCAGCATAACCATCCTTGCAAACAAACTGATCGAAGTTGGCTCGTGTACCTTCTGCAAATAAACCAATGCTGGTACCAACCCATGAATTATAATTGGGTTGCACCTTATCTAATTTAACAACATTGACGGGGTTACCCAGGCAAGTCCAGGTTTTTCCATCGCCACTGCAATAACCAGTTAATTCATGTTCCTTTCTTTCCAGTTTCAACCAAACAGTATGGCCAAACTGATTGGAAATGCTTTGGGTCGTGGAATCAAATGACAAGATGATCTTTTTACCATTATCGTATCCACTATACAGTTGTACAACAACCTGTTGATTTCCGTTGGTGAGGTAGAGCCCTGCTTTGCTCTGGGAATCGGTTGCGTTTATCTCTACTTTTGTTATCGCCGCATAATAGTGATCTGTCTCTTTTTGTACAATATGGGCCCGGCTGGTATCAGGTATCAGTTGAAGCCAGCCTTTTTTCGCAGTTAATAAAAACCGACTCTCCATTTTCTTACTTAAAAAATGCCACCAGGCGTCAGGCATCGTATTGTTGAAATAATCGGTATGGACACTGCGCCATAAAAGACCTGATTGGGGCAAATGGGGCCGTTGCAATGGCGTGCTTACGGGAGCTGTGCCCCAGGGACGGTCGCCTTCCCAGATCACCTGGTATAATGAAGTTTGACGCCCTAATCCTGACCAGTCGTTGTTGTTCACCCGTTCGTAGCTTTGCCCGATCGTCCACCAGGTGCCATCGGCCAGTTGAAAAGGCGCGGCAATATGGTTGGGACTTCTGAAGCTTGCCTGGGGATCAATGATTGGTTTAAAGAAATTGCCCAGCCGTTCCCATTTGGTAGAATCGCTTGTTAATGCAGATGCCCGCAGCACGTACTGTCCACCCGATACATCACCGGCTGGAAAATAATAATAATAACCATTGCGTTTGCACATCACCGGTCCTTCAGCCCAGCTGTATTGCAGGTTGGCATTTATCCAGTCGAGATTGATAACGGTGTCGGTGAGTTGACCATCCCTGCCCAACGCCTGCAGGCGGTTGATCTTTTGGCCGTTCTTGATTACCATGTAAGGCTTTCCATCATCATCAACAAAAATGGAGTTGTCGTAGCCCAGGTTCCCCGTAACGGAATTTGTTTTTACCTGTACGGGCTCCGACCAGGGACCGGCAGGAGAACTGGCTTTACAGAACCATTGTCCGTTGGCAGAAAAATAGGTCCAGTAGGAACCATAAAAATAGGTAATGGCTCCCTGCCATATTCCGGCTGAGGGTTTATCGGAAACAAAACTTGCTTTAGCAGGCGGAACAACCCGGCCAATCACTTCCCAATGGACAAGGTCTTTGGAATGATACACTGGCAGGTATGGCGTAAAATGAAAGCTTGACCCGCAATGGTAAAAATCATTGCCTACTTTAAGCAGGGTAGGGTCTGGGTGATCGCCTGGTAAAACAGGATTCACATAAGTAGCTACTTCATTATAATATTGGGAGGAATCAATTGAGTTGTTTTGCCAGGGGGCCATTCTGAACCAGTCGAAATCAACATAGCCCCCAGATTGCCGGGTGGCATAATTGAAAAGGCAGAACTTATTCCCGGTGAATAGGGTAAGACTGAATTTCATGGATAAGGCATCACCAATTGGACGGAATGATTTATTGTCGAAACTATATTGGAACAATGCCTTTTGGTTGCTGTTGGAGGCAATGGTTTGCAGGTAGATGGTGGATTGAGCAATGGCAACCGAATCGATCAGTTGACCATTATTTACCATGACAACATATTTTCTGCCATTCATTTGTTTAACGCCAATGTATGCATAGGGGTCCTGGAAAACGGCCAGACCGGCTATGTCGCCATCTTTCATTTGGCTGGTTTCCATTTTGGTAATTGCGGTTGAGGAAATGGGATCAGCATAATAGGTAAAGGGGCGTTGGGTAAGTGTGTTGCGTGCTTCCCGTAAACCAGCAACCGCTTTTCCGGTAATTAAACGTAAATAACCTGGTCTTTGCGTCAGCGACCATTTTGTGGAGTCGGGGTTGTGGTTCCAGCCCCATTGCATTCCCAGCTTTTTACCGCTAAATTCATCGGAGACAGGGAAAGTTTTAACCGGGTAGGTTTTTCCTGTGTTTGGTTTTTTGTAAGTGACAACGCCTTTGCCATTAACGCCTACCATGGGCCATCCGTCAACCCAGGTTACTGGTTGCAAGGATGGAAAACGCCCAAACGGACCGCTATCAACAAACAACATAGTCCACCATTCGCCGGTTTGCGTTTGTATCAATGCACCCTGGTGGACGCCAAAAGTGACGCCGGGGGTAGTATCACGGATCACTACTTTTTGTTCATAAGGGCCGTAAATATTTTTTGACCGAAGCGCTACCTGTATGCCATCAAGACCACCATAGGTCCCGTATAAATAATAGTAGCCATTGATCTTATATACGTGTGTACCTTCCAGTCCTTTGCGAATATCGCCGGTGTATACCAGCGAGTCTTTTGTTTTAGGCGAGAAGTCTGGATTCAATTCGGTGATGTTTATTTTGCTATAACCATGCGCTACATAAATTTTATCGTCTTCATCAAAGAATAAACCGGGATCATAAAAACCTTTGGGAAGTTTTTGTATTTCCCAGGGCCCTTCGGCTTTTGAAGCGGTACACATAAAGCCGCCTTCATTGAGCGTAATGAAAAGCAGGTGAAATTTTCCATTATGGTATTTTATGCTCGTAGCCCATTGCCCATGCCCATACCGGTTGCAGCTGTCAAGATTGTAACATTTGCTGAAATCGAAACGGGGTATGGCATGGCTGCAATACTCCCAGTTTACGAGATCATGCGATTTGAGAACTGTAACCCCTGGAAAAACAAACATGGTTGTGCTGACCATATAGTAAGTATCACCAACCCGTACTACGTCCGGGTCGGGAAAATCGGCGGCAATT
This sequence comes from Niastella soli, assembly GCF_017742245.1. Taxonomy (GTDB): domain Bacteria; phylum Bacteroidota; class Bacteroidia; order Chitinophagales; family Chitinophagaceae; genus Niastella; species Niastella soli. Next base: position 90,541 of record NZ_JAGHKO010000014.1, on the reverse strand, counting down.
ACCGGATTGGTAAAAGTGCCATCTCCATTATCGCTGTGCAGTTTCTGGGCGGACAGGGTGTGCGACAGGATCAATAGTAAGAGGCTGCAGGCAAATTTGATACAAGTGTTTTTAATGCTGGTGGTCCCGGTCATGTTTATCGTTAGTTGTTCGGTAAAATTCGATAAAAATGACCTGTTTTAATAGTACATTTTACCAATTTCCCGATTCAAATGTTTTACGCCACGATATCCGCGTTATTCATGAAACAGTGACCGGGACCTATACCTATTCAGGAAGTGTGAGCGGAAAACCCGGTTTGCCCGATAACCACTGCTGTAATTATATACGTACCCCTGGCTGTTATAGTAAACCCCAGCCACCTACATCCGGATGTGGTAACCGGTGAGCCGGTATTTGTGAAGAAGATGCTGATTGAATAAGGTAAAGATATGTTAAAATAAAAAAAGGTTATCCGCCGGTGGGAGGATAACCTTTTCTATTGATTTGGAAACAAGGGTTGCGAATTGTATGTTTGTTGCATGCCCCTAAAACCGAATAACAAGATTATAAATGCCTGGTGTTGGTACGATTGGGCAAATTCAAGTTATTCACTGGTGATCACCTCGGCCATTTTTCCCAGTTATTTTTTAAGTCTTGCTCCGCCTGCTGGCAATAAAACAACCTGGTCGCATACGATCAGCAATTCTGTATTGTATGCGTATATGTATTCTTTTGCGTCACTGTTGTTGCTTTTTTTAAGCCCGTTATTTGGTTCTATTGCCGATTATTCGGGGCGAAAGAAACTATTCATGAGTTTTTTCTCCTATATCGGGTCGGTGAGCTGTCTCTTCCTTTTCTTTTCTACGGCAGATCAAATGCTCTTGATAGCAAGTCTCTTTATAATATCCAGTGTTTGTTACAGCCTGGGCGTAGTGTTCTATAATGCATATATACCCGAGATAACCACGCCCGATCAATTTGATACGGTTAGTGCAAAAGGGTTTGCCTGGGGTTATTTGGGTGGAATGATCGCGCTGGTTATATGTTTATTGGTTATTCAGTTTGCGGCGCACCTGGGGTTTTCTCAACAGCAGATCGACGGATATATTCCTGTACGCGTTTCCTTTGTATTTATTGGCATTTGGTGGCTTGCATTTGCCTGGTATTCCATAAAAAGGTTACCGGCCGACAGGAAGGGCAATGCCATCACCTGGCAAATTATTGTGCAATCTTATAGCCGAATTTATAAAGCTTTTCACCGTGCACGCGGACATAAGGCCATTTCTATTTTTCTGCTGGCCTTTTTCTTTTACGATATGGGGCTTACTACTGTGATGGGCATGTCGAGCGTATTTGCCTCCAAGACCCTCCATCTTAAAACCTCTCATCTTATTGGGGTCATTCTGATATTGCAGCTGGTGGCCATCTTTGGATCATATGTGTTTCTATTCATTGCCAAAAAGATCAATAATATTTTTGCGGTAAAAACGGCTGTATTATTATGGGTGCTGGTTTGTTTTATCGCTTATTCCATACAAAGCATTACGCAGTTTTATATTATGGCCATACTGGTAGGGTTGGTCATGGGTGGCACCCAGGCTTTATCGCGATCGGCATTTGCTGCGCTGATACAGGAGGAAAAGGATGAGTATGCGACATATTTCAGCTTGTATGATGTGCTTGATAAAATGGGGGTAGTGATCGGTACCTTTCTGTTTGGTTTAATAGAATATATCACTGGCTCCATGCGCGCCAGCGTAGCCACTTTGAGTGTGTTTTTTATTATCGGATTTATCTTATTACAACTAATAAAAAAGAACGCTTGGAAAAAATAAAAAAAGCCATCCCTTTTTCACTCGTCATTTTTCGTTTATTGCTGGCGCCGGTAATGATTGTATGGACACTGCAAACCAATCAAAGCGGGTGGTTTCTGGTAACCTGTTTATGGGCCGGTATGATCTCTGATATTTTTGATGGCATAATTGCCCGCAACCTGGGCGTAGCGAATAACAGTCTTCGCAAATGGGACGCTAATATCTTATTACAACTAATAAAAAAGAACGCTTGGAAAAAATAAAAAAAGCCATCCCTTTTTCACTCGTCATTTTTCGTTTATTGCTGGCGCCGGTAATGATTGTATGGACACTGCAAACCAATCAAAGCGGGTGGTTTCTGGTAACCTGTTTATGGGCCGGTATGATCTCTGATATTTTTGATGGCATAATTGCCCGCAACCTGGGCGTAGCGAATAACAGTCTTCGCAAATGGGACGCTAATGTTGATATCGTTTTCTGGCTGGCAGCCGGCGTTAGCATCTGGCTGTTAAACGGACAGCTGATAAAAGACCACCTTTACTTTATCATTGTTCTGTTTATTCTGGAACCGGTTTCAGACCTTATCAACTTTGTTAAGTTCAGGAAAAGTGGGTGTGCGCATAACTGGTTGTCGAAGTTATGGGGACTTAACTTACTGATCACCTTTACCATCTTGTTAGCCGGTTTTGAGCCGGTGGTTTTGTTTCGTATTTGCCTCATAAACGGGCTTATTTCCCAAATAGACCGGATCATTATCTCTTCACTGCTGCCCAAACCTGAGTGCGATATTCCCAGTTGTTACCATGCCTGGTTAAGAAGAAATGGCAGGCCCTTTAAACGGTATAAATTACTGAACTGATCACCAAATTCAAATTTGCAGGCGCCATATTCATAGTGCAGGAAAATGGATTGCTCCGTACAAATGAGATTTGTTTGAAATTATTACAACTATGAAAGCAAAGCATTCCTTGTTATTCCTGCTGCTCATTGGGGCGTATGCGGCAAAAAGCCAGTCTTCTTTTAGAAAACCGGCTATAAGCAAAGAGCCCGTAACCCTCGATGCGTACGTTGAAAAAATCCAACCCAAACAGGTGCCCTCAAATTATTTAATAACGCCCAACACTATTATTTCCCGGGAGGAAAAAGTAAAAGGCCAGACTACGATTACAGCCTATATAGACCGGCAATTTATATTCGTCGTTTGTCCCGGCATTACAATGGCCAATGTTATGGGTTATAAGGCGTTCGGAGCAATAATGGGGTCCCGCGCAGATTCCGTGGATGATAAAGATCTGGAGCCCGTTGAATTCCTTTTTTTTGAGGACAGTACAGCCATCCTGGCCTCAGCCGGGTTAAATGAGAATAAATTAAAATGGCCTGATGCCCGCCGGTATTATTGTATAAAAGACAAGGCCGGGAAAATCGTTTCCTCGTTGGTGCTGCAATTCATATTTCCCAAACCCGAACTGCAATTTATATCCTTACACGATTCCCTGATAAAGGCATATAGGGCCCAGCCCCTGGAAACGACGGAACTTTCTCCTAATGATGTAACCAGGTTTATGAAGGGGATCTCCAGTGATGGAAGCAAAATAGCTCCCACCAGCACCCTGCTGTTCAGGTTTAAATCGCTCACCAGGGAACGGAATTACCGGGTGGAATACCAGTTGAATGCGGATGTATGGAAAGCCAGCGCAAGTGACACCTTTCCTTATTTTATTATCGACGGTCTTACCCCTGGCAAATACAAACTACAGGTCAGGTACCTGGGCGAGAAGAATAATGTGATGTTGTATGAGTTTGAGATACTCCCGACTTTTATTCAAACCACCTCCTTTAAAATTGTAATGGGTTGTGTTATTACGGCACTTGTGCTGGGGGCCCTCTTTTGGGGCTATAGCATACTGCAAAAACAAAAGCTGAAAAAAGAAATAGCAAAAAGAAAACAACTCCAGGACCAGATCACCGCCTTGCAGGCCCGGTTGCAACCGCATTTTATATTCAATGCATTGAATTCCATCCAGGGATTGATCAATAAACGGAATATAGAAGATGCCAATATATACATGTCAAAGTTTGGGGCCCTGTTGCATGAGATCATCGGCAAAAGCGGTCAAACCATGCATCCGCTGGCAACAGAAATAAAACAGATTGAATATTATTTGCAGTTGGAACAATTGCGTTTTAAATTTCAATATAAAATAGCGATCAATGAATCTATAGATACTTCCGAAATAAATATTCCCACCATGTTATTACAGCCTTACGTAGAGAATGCCATTAAACACGGGATCGTAGAAAAAAAGGAGGCCGGGCTGGTGGAAATAACCATAGAAAAAAATAACAATAACCTGGAAATAGCGGTAAGGGATAATGGTAAAGGATATGATACGGCTGTTGCCCCTGAAGGCCTCGGCAATGCCATGGTAGAAGAACGGATAGGGGCGTTGAACAAGCTGTTAAAGGAACAACAAATAACAGTTGCCGTGCAATCTGCGATCGATGAAGGAACTACCGTATTATTAATTTTTACAAACTGGCTTTGAAAATGAAGGTGATCATTATAGACGATGAGGACAATAATATAGAAAACCTGCAACAGTTGCTGCAGGTTTATTGTCCCGAAGTGCGGGTTGTTGGTACTGCTGCCAATTCCGATGATGGCATTGCGCTCATTAATCAAATACAACCCGATCTTGTTTTCCTGGATATTGAAATGCCGGGTAAGAATGGCTTTGAACTGCTGAAATCGTTATCGGCTTATAATTTCGAGATCATCTTTGTTACGGCCCATCACCAATATGGTATCCAGGCGGTAAAATTCGCGGCCATCGACTATATCCTAAAGCCAATAGATATTGAAGAGTTGAAAACAGCTGTAGCCAAGGCTTTAAAGAAAAGGACCGCCCAACAGCAAAACCTGCAATTAGAGAATCTTATACAGATCCTGCAACAGCAACAGGTAAAAACCGAACACCGGATTGCCCTGCCCACTGCAAAAGAAACGAGGTTTGCCAAAACCGAGGAGATCATCCGGTGCGAATCGTCCAATACGTATACAACCTTTTTCCTGGTGTCAGGCGAAAAGATAATGGTGTCGAAGCCGATATACGAATTCGAAGAACTGCTGGCAGATTATCAATTCATCCGGTGCCATCAAAGTCACATTGTAAATAAGAAGTTCATCAAAAGCTGGGTAAAGGCCAATGGCGGCCATTTACTCTTATACGATAAAACGGAAGTGCCCGTTTCGCGACAGAAACGGGAGGAGTTAAAAGACTTGTTTTAAAAAGTATTTATTTTTAAACCACCTATATGAACGGCCATATCATCAACCTCTTTGAATTTCCCTCTAACCTGGGATTAAAGAAAACCGATTATGCCCACGAGCCGGGCGTAAAAAAGTTGCCTGATTGGTTAAAGCAATTTGGCTTTCATGATCAGATCAAACCGGATAAAGTGGTGCGATTAGACCCACCTGTCTACTCTATGTTGGTAGATGAAGCTTCGCTGGTAAGAAATGCAGATAATATTGTTGTGTACGCAGAAGGGCAAGCTGCACTTCTGTACAATGAGATCAAAAAGGATACTTTTCAACTGATCCTGGGTGGCGATTGCAGTATCCTGGTTGGAAGCGCCCTTGCACTTAAGCAAAAAGGTAAGTACGGATTATTTTACCTGGATGGACATACCGATTTTATCTGGCCTGAAATGTCTGGTACTCATGGCGCCGCCGGTATGGACCTGGCTATTGTCGCAGGCCATGGCCATAGTAAACTCACCAATATCCATGATCTCAATCCTTATATCCAGGAAGAACATATTTTCTGTGTAGGCAACCGGGAGTATGATGCGGATTATGAAAAACCGGTTATAGCATCCAATGTTGCTTACTTTCCGCTCAACCGCTTACGGGAAAATGGATTGCAGAACACTGTTCAGCAGTTTCTTCAAATGGTGCAACTGCACAACCTGGATGGGTTCTTTATTCATTTTGATGTAGATGCCCTGGACGACCGGCTAATGCCGGCAGTTGACAGCCGGACTGAAGGCGGACTTTCCTATGAGGAGCTGGCTGAGGTCCTGATCCCATTATTGGCAAGTAATAAAGCCATTGGTATGGAGATCACCATCCTTGATCCTGATCTGGACGAGGATGGGCGGTATACCCGGGAGTTCGTGACCCAAATGGTTCACATATTCTCAGCGGGTATGATTACTCATTAATGCAAATCCCTTAACACTTCAGCGCCTGATCCGCCCCGTAACACATCCAGGTCAGCGCCTAGATGCGCCTGTTGCACATGGTCTATATAAAACTTTACATAACCCCGTGTTGCCATAGGCGCAGGTTGTTGCCAGCTGGCTTTGCGGGCAGCCAGTTCTTCATCTGATACATCGAGGTGCAGTTTTCGGTTGGCTACATCCAGTTCTATCATATCGCCGTTTTGTACCAGGGCCAATACGCCACCTATCGACGATTCGGGTGATACATGTAACACCACGGTTCCACCGGCGGTGCCGCTCATGCGTCCGTCGGAAATGCGTACCATGTCCCTGATGCCTTTTTGCAACAGTTTCATGGGCAGGTCAACATTACCCACTTCGGGCATACCGGGGTAGCCTACCGGACCAACACCTTTTAGCACGATCACGCAATGTTCGTCTATATCGAGGTTGGGATCGTCTATACGGGCATGATAATCCTCTATGTTCTCAAATACCACGGCCCGTCCCCGGTGTTGTAGTAAATGCGGGGAAGCGGCCGAAGGTTTTAAAATGGCGCCATTCTGGCACAGATTTCCTTTTAGTACGGCCATGCCGGCTTCTTTCTTAAGCGGCTGTTGAGCGGTGGCAATTACATCGGTATTATAACAGGGAGAAACAGCACAATTGTCGCCAATGTTTTTCCCATTTACCGTAAGCGCATTGTTGTGCAGGTACGACTGCATTTCACGGATGATCACCGGTAACCCGCCTGCATAATAAAAGTCTTCCATCAGGTATTTGCCAGAGGGCTTCAAATTTAATAGCAACGGTACTTTACTACCGATGGCATCAAAATCTTCCAGCGTTAAAGGCACGCCAATACGACCGGCAATGGCCAGCAGGTGAATAATGAAATTGCTTGATCCCCCAATAGCGGAGTTGATAACAATGGCATTCTCAAAAGCGGCACGGGTAAGTATGCGCGAAAGTCTCAGGTCTTCTTTCACCATTTCTACAATCCGGCGGCCACTCAGTTGTGCGAATTGTTTTTTACGGGCGTCTACCGCGGGAATGGCGGCCATTCCAGGCAGTGTCAATCCAAGGGATTCGGCCATGCAGGCCATGGAACTGGCGGTGCCCATAGTCATACAATGACCCTGGCTACGGGCAACGCCGGTTTCTACTTCATAAATATCCTGTTCTGTATAATTTTCTACGCCCTGTTTTTCTTTTATGAGCCAGTTAAAGGAGCCGCTGCCAATACATTCCCCGCGAAAGCGACCATTCAGCATAGGGCCACCCGGCACAACAATGGTGGGCAGGTCAACACTACAGGCACCCATAATGGTAGAAGGAGTGGTTTTGTCGCAACCGGTAAGCAGCACTACGCCATCGATAGGGTTGGCACGAATACTTTCTTCCACATCCATGCTGGCCAGGTTGCGAAACAACATAGTGGTAGGCCGCATTACCGTTTCACCCAGCGAGGTAACAGGGAACTCCAGGGGAAAACCGCCTGCTTCTATCACGCCGCGTTTTACAATTTCTGCCAGGTCACGCAGGTGGCTGTTGCAGGGCGTAAGCTCACTCCAGGTATTACAAATACCGATCACTGGTTTGTTCATAAAATAGTCGTCAGGATAACCCTGGGTACGAAACCATGACCGGTGTACAAAACCCATCTTGTCTGATCGACCGAACCATTCGTAGCTTCTTAGTTTTTTCTCGTTGCTCATTTATATTTTGTTAGATGAGTGGTTAATTGTGAAACGGCAATCGGCAATAGGCAATGGGTTCGTGAAATTCATGCATCGCCTCGTAACCGGCAAACGGCAGACATGAAGGGCAATGGGCAATAGGCAGTAGGCAAGTTCAATCTCGCCTTCGGCTCGAATTATAATTCTCACCAACATCACCTTCCTACTTCTTACTTCCTATTTCCTACCTCCTTTATCAACCCTATAAACTCTATTAACTCTGTCAACCCCTTCGTGGTCAACTGATCAATCTACTTATCCCACCATACCCTCGTACTCAACTTATCCGCTCCCTGTCTGCCAATAGCTTCATTCACATTATCAGTATTCACGCTCAGTTCAGAAGTAGGATAGGTAAGTCGTCTGATAAACGTGCCATTGGGCACATCGGGGTTATTCGGTTGCCCATATGGATTAGGTGTCAGTGCCGGGTACCCGCTTCGTCTAAAGTTAGCAAAAGCTTCGGGACCGTTCAAAAAAGAAGAGATCCAGTATTGCGTATTGATCTGTTGTAGTTCTGTACCGGCAGCAAGTGGATTGTCAGTTACATATTTATCACGGGCTGTTGCGGTAACGGCGGAGTTGATGTCGTATAATGCCATTTGGTCCATGTGCGCTTTAATGCCATCAGAAAAATATTGGGTGGCGGTGCTTGAAGTGATCCAGCCCCGGAAGCGGGCTTCTGCCAGCAGCAGGTTGGTTTGCGAAGCTGTTACCAGAAACACAGGCGAAGATACCTTTACTATCCGGCGGCGGTCGGCCTGGCTGTAATCATAAAAACTGGCCAGTCCATCGGCGGTTGCCGCAGCGCCAACAGTGCCATTGTCTTTTCCCATGGGCATACCAACCTGTTTGGTGGGGTCGGTAGTACCAACTGCTACAGTTTGCCCGGCGCCGCTTTTGGCGCCTACATAGCGAATGGCGATGGCTTGCAACCGCGGATCGTTGGTGTTCTTCAGTTGATCAACGAATGGTTTGGTGAGGTAAAAATTAGCGGCCTCGCTGCCATTGAGCGTAGCCCCTATCGGTTGCGTAAAATTGGCGTCGTGGCGGATATAGGCATTGTCGGCATTATCGGTAATGACGCCACCGGCCACAGCGGCCTGTACTGTGCTTTGCGCTTTGGCCGGATCGATCTTACTTAACCGCATCCCGGCGCGTAACAAAAGGGAATAGGCAAATTTTTTCCATTTGGCCACATTGCCTGCATACAATACATCGCCTGTTTCAATAGTGCTGGTGGTGGTCAATGCGGCCGCTGCTTCGGTCAATTCCTGAATAAGCTTCAGGTAAATATCCTGCTGGCGGTCATATTTAGGGAATAAAATGCGTTCTGACAAACCCGCGCCACCCTGCGTGTACGGTACTTCGCCAAATTCATCGGTAAGGATCATAAAAACATACGCCTGATAAATGCGCCCCATATTATACATGTTGGTACGGGTGGTAAGGTCTTTGGCGTGGGTAACGGCATCATACGTGTTTTTGATCACACTTTGGTAATACGCCGTCCACAAGGGGGCGGTGGTTACATCGCGGCTGTCCTGGTTGAAATTGGCGCCGGCCAGCACGCCGCCATTGGGGGTTATCATTTGTTGCACAATACCTACGTCGAATACCAGCGACTTTACCGGGAAGGAGGTATTGATAACGGCCTGGTTCAACAATAATGAAGGGTCCAGTGTAGTGCTGTTCGTTTCATTTTTATTCAGGTCACTCAATCCCTTTTCGCAGGAAGCCGTGACGCAAAGCAATAAGACGATCAATATATAGCTTGTACTCTTTTTCATGACAGTAAGGTGTTAGAATTTAATATTCAAATTGAATCCTACGCTGCGGGTCGTAGGCAAACCGGGTGATTCCAGCCCTACCTGGTTATCGGAGCCAAAGCCAAATGTTTCGGGGTCTATATTATCAACCCATTTCTTTATCAGCAATACGTTATTGGCCACCAGGTCGAGTTTTACGCCTTTGATAGGCCATTTGGTGGGCACATGTTTGGTGAAATCGTAGCCTAATGATAACTGCCGCAACTTCCAGTACCCGCCATTATAAATAACCGGTTCCACAATTTGCTGTGAGCGCAGGTGTTCCCAATACGTTTGCACCGGGGCTATGGCTGTGTTGGGATTGCCATTGGCATCAACGCCGGCGCCTTTTACACCGCCATCACGGCCTTCCAGTGTCATTTTATGCAGGCCATGCCGTACGGCATTGAAATTGGTGCCCGACAGCATTTTGTTGCCCAGTTTATAATCTATTAAAAAGGTGAAGTTGATCCCTTTATAATTGACCGTGTTCAAAAAGCCGCCGATCCATTTGGCCAGGCCGCTGCCAAACAGCACAAAATCGGCTGTGCGTTGTGGTAATCCGTTCGACTGGAAGATCTGTTGCCCCTTTGCGTCGCGGGCATACCCATATCCTGCTATCTGGCCCATTTCTTCACCTACCACATGCCTGGTTTCTCCGTTGAACACATGCGTGCCGGTGGTTATGCGTTCACCGGGTTTGTCGGTGATGATGCTCAACACTTTGGTGATGTTGTAAGAGGTATTGGCCGTGAACTCCCAGGTGGTATTTACCGTTCTTACCGGCACCAGGTTCAACATGGCTTCAAACCCATAATTACGGCTTTTACCACTGTTAATGGGTGTGTTCAGATACCCCGATGCATCGGATATTTGCACCAGTACGATCTGGTCGCTGGTGATCTTGCGGTAAGCCGCCAGATCGATATTGATGCGGTTGTTGAACATCTTCATTTCAAGACCTACTTCTGTTTCGGCTACCCGGCTGGGTTTCAGGTTCGGATTGGGCAGGGTAGTACCGGTAGCGTTGTTGCTGATATTGCTGGTGCCAACAGGTACCTGTTGGCCATTGGGGTTATTGATAAAGTTCGCGTTGGGACTATAGAACAATTGATCTGAATAAGGCGGTACATCGCCATCGCTGCCTACTTCAGCATATCCAATACGCACTTTACCAAAATTCAACCAGTTTGCATGTTGCAGGTGTTCCGAGAAAACATAGCTGCCCGAAACAGATGGGTATAAAATGCTTCTGTTAGCCGGTGCCAGGGTGCTGAACCAGTCGTTGCGTACTGTTCCGGTAACATAGAAAGTTTGTTTGTAATTCAATTCTGCAGAACTATATAATGAATTTACTCCCTGTTCTATACGGGTGTACACCGGGTCTTTGGCGCGACCATTCTGTACCGTATAAATTCCGCGGGTGATGAAATCTGTTACCACTACGTTGTTGATGTCTGACCGTTTGCGCATGCGGTTACCCCCGGCGTTGAGGTTTACTTCTATCATGCCGAACCTTTTATTGGCATTCACCAGGAAATCGAGGTTGGTTTCGCGAAAGCGCCGCGATTCCTGGGTGTACACCCCATTTACAAAACCGGGAAGGGCCGCTGCCCGCGATGCCTGTCCGGTTGGGAAATTATTAACGTCTTCATCGCGCGACCAGTAATCCTGTCCAAACCGGCCCTGTACACTTAACCACGACAGGATATTATATTTAAGGGTCACGTTACCAAAAATGCGGTCGCGTTTGATATTGTGGAATTGTTCCGCCATTACCCAATAGGGATTGGTACGGTTGGTAAACCTTGACCAGCTGTATTCATTGCCCTGTGCATTGTATTTGTTCTCATCCAGTACATTCAAAGGCATAGAGGTGGATAAAGCCATCAGGGTGGTGGGAATGGAGTTGTCCTGGTTGGCGATATTTGGCGGGTTTTTATTGATCTCCCGCGAATAGTTGATATTACCTGCCAGGATGAATTGTTCAGACAGGTTATAACTATAGCCCAGGTTCATCGATTTGCGGTTGAACGTATTATTAGGCATAATGCCTTTGTTGTCGGTATTGTTGAGCGAGAGCCGAATGCCGCCTTTTTCGCTGCTGCTTTCGAATGCTATCGTATTCGAAAGGTTCTGTCCATGGCGGTAGAAATTCTTGATGCGGCTGCCCTGTGGTTCATAAGGAACAGTCAGGTTATTGAAAAGGATGTGCGTCATGCCCGGCGCGAACTTTTCGCCGAACGACCACTCGCCCGAAGTAGGATCGGGGGCTGTGGGGCGAACCCCGTTCTCGCCCTGACCGTATTCATTTTGATAATCTGTATAATCGAGCGGGGTATCGTTGGTGTAGTTAAGGTTATAGGTTACGCCCATACCTTTTGTTTTTCCTTTCGTTTTTGTAGTGATCATGATCACCCCGTCTTTCGCACGCGAACCATACAGGGCTGATGCCGGTGCACCTTTTAGTACGGTCATGCTTTCGATATCATCAGGGTTGATGGACGATAACCCATCGCCGCCGTCGGCGTACACTCCGCCACCTTTTACAGTGATCGTGTTGTCGTTAAAATTGGTATTGTCAACCGGTACGCCATTGATAACGATCAGCGGGTTGTTTTGTCCGGAGATGGACGATTGACCCCGGATGCGGATCTTGGAAGTACCGCCGGGACCGGTTCCAAGCGAGGTAATATTTAGCCCAGCCACTTTTCCCTGCAGGGCATTCATAACGTTGGACGTGCGGTTCACAGTCAGCTCTTCCGGTTTAACGCTGGTGGCGGAATAGCCTAAACTCCGGGCCTGCTTCTTAATACCGAGCGCGGTTACAATCACCTCGCCCATGTTTTGGTTGTCGAGGGGCAGGGAAATATCAATAACGGTGCGGCCATCAACGGCTACTTCCGTAATTTTATAACCCACTGAACTATAAATAAGGGTGGCATTGGCCGGAGCGGCAATACTATATTTGCCATTGTTGTCGGTAGTGGTCCCGTGTGAAGATCCCTTTATTATTACAGATACCAGTGATAGCTTCGTACCTTTTTCATCTGACACTGTTCCTGTAACTGTTTGGGCATGGGTAACGGAAAGGAATAAATGAAAAATGAAGAGCAGCCACAGGCCCGCAAAGCGGGGTGGCTTGCCGAGGGCGTAATTTTTCATACCGGCAAGTTATTTTGGTGAGTAATCGTTGAAGGAACAAATTATTCGGTATTACGGGTAAAAACTTCCAAAATAAAACAGTGTTGAATTTTGTACATACAGGAGCAGGAAATTCCTTTATTTTATATATGCTTCCAAACGAAGCAGAGATTGCGCCAAGCTAAGTACATAAAGCCATATGAATCAATTTGTGCTACAACAAGGTAAATCGGCTGAACTGCTTTTGTTCCCCCAGATACTAGAAGTGGGCATAAAAAAGATTGGCTCTATACAGCTCAACGCATTTTCCACTACCACTACTGATGGGTTACGTATTTATTATATAATAGAAGGGCGGTTTGAATGGCGCATCAATCATCAGACATATATATATTATCCTGGAGATGTGGCGTTGATTCTACCAGGAACGCCGTTTGGCAGCGACAACGGCGTACTGGAGATCGGTTCCTTTACCTGGATCCAACTGTCCCTGCACCGGCTCGATAACGGTCAGATACAGCCCGGGAAATGGAGTGGCCTGTCCGAAACAGAAACGGCCGCTATTGGCAAAACGCTGTTGTTGAACAGTATGCCGGTTTTGTCGCGGTTCAATGAAGTGGGTAAAATACTCAAATGCATCCATGCTGAATTATTTGGTAATGAAGTAGGGTACCAGGCAAGCATCAATCACCAGCTGGATGAACTGTTGATCCAGGTGGCCCGTAAAATGACCAAACAAAGCCATGCCAACCGCGACTTTCCTAAAACCTTTATGCACCTGGAGGAGGTGTTGCGCCAGGACCTGGCGCATCAATGGACCGTAGAAGAAATGGCTGCCCTGGTGGGCATGGGCACCACGTTGTTTACGGAAAGGGTAAAGAGCTATTCGGGTTTCTCGCCCATCAATTACCTGATCAATATCCGCATTTCGGAAGCCATCAAATTGTTGAAGCGGCCTGAGATCTCGGTGACTGATATTGCGTTGGATACCGGGTTTTATTCATCGCAACATTTTTCAACCACCTTTAAAAAGCTGACTGGCTACCGGCCAAGCGAGTTCAGAAAAAATCATTTGCGTAATAAATAACTACTATACACATGAAATGCATCATTACGATTGAATTAGGAACAAATGGGGTGCGGGTGTTTGCCTTCAATCTCAGTGGCCGCGTCATCGGTTCGATGAAGGGCTATTTTCCTACATTTCATACAGAACCCGACCACAGTGAACAGGATCCTGAGCAGATATTTATTACCACCCTTTATGTTTTGAAGAATTTACTCAATGAATTTATACACCCTAAAAAATATGAGGTAGCCTGTATTTGTTTCAGCGCCTCCATGCACAGCGTTTTAGCTGTTGACAAGAATGGTAACCCGCTTGGCAATGCCATTACCTGGGCCGACAACCGGGCCAAGAAGGAAGCGCAGGAATTGCGGTACTCCGAACTGGGCAAAAAGCTGTATGCCGCCACAGGCACACCCATTCATCCTATGTCGCCCGTGGTGAAAATAGCGTGGATGAAGAACCGTGATAAAGAGCGTTTCAGGCTGGCCAGTAAATTTCTGTCAATAAAAAGCTATATAATCCACCAGCTAACCGGGGAATACAATATAGATTACAGTCTTGCCTCGGCCACCGGTCTGTTGAATATTCATACCGTAGCCTGGGAAGCCGATGCCCTGCAATATGCTGGCATTACATCCACTCGATTGCCCGATGTGGTCCCGGTATTCACTTCGGCCGGCAAATTGAAAAAAGCCTATCAGCAATCACTGCGCCTGCCATCCGGTACAAAGATCTTATTAGGTTCCAGCGATGGTTGTCTGGCTACACTGGGCGATGGAGTGAAGGGAGTAGGCAAAGCTACCATCACCATTGAAGATAGCGGCGCCGTACGGGTAATGGGACCTACCGTATTGAAGGATGAACAGATGCGTTTCTTCAATTACCTGCTTACTGATGATTGTTATGTATCCGGCGGACCCACCAACAACGGCGGGAATATTCTTGAATGGTTCAGCCGGCAGTTTGGTGAATTTACCAACCCGTTCGATATGGAGAACAGTTTGCAACAGTTGATTGAAGAAGCATCCAAGGTGCCGCGGGGATCGGATGGTTTGTTGTTCCTGCCTTATTTACTGGGTGAACGCGCGCCTATCTGGAATGCCAATGCGCGGGGAATGTATTTTGGGTTGAACATCAAACATGAACGTAAACATTTTATCCGGGCCACCATTGAAGGCATCTTGTACGAAATATACAGTATAGGTAAAACGCTGGGGGAACAACGGAACATAAAAAGCTTATCGGTGAACGGCAGTTTTGGTACTATCCCGTTTTGTACGCAAATGATCGCCGATATGTTTAATAAACCGGTGCGGGTCAGGCAGCAATACCACAGCGTAAGCTTTGGGGCGTATTTGTTAAGTGCTACAGAAATGGGGATCTATAAATCATTGGATGAGGCAGCGCAAACCGTGGAACTGCCCGATGTTTTTAAACCGAATAAACAACACCATGCGGTATATGCTGATTACTTTTCTATATATGAGAAACTCAGTATAAAGCTAGCTGATGAATTTGAAGCGATCAGTTCTTTACAACAGAAGTATGCTGTTACAGATGCGCCTGTTAAAAAAAGTAAGACTGGGAGTAAAAGTAGATAGAGTTGATCAGTTGATCAGGAGGAGGTTGATAGAGTTAATAGAGTTGATAAGGTTGATAAAGGAAGTAAGGCGTAGGAGGGTGATGTTGGTGAGAATTAAAATTCGAGCCGAAGGCGAGCCGTTAGTTGTGAGCAGGCTCGCTATTAATTGGAATTCCGCAATAAGGACTTTCACAGCCTGTCCCGACTTGTCGGGATTTCACGTTTGACGTTTCACGAAAAGCTACTATATGAAAAATATGTTTCTAATTATTGCATTGCTACTTTTAGCAAGCCGCCTCCCTGCCCAACAAACAACCCTGACGCCCGATCAGATCAAGGCCCTTACGCCTGAATGGAAAGGCGAGCGCTCGGCCGATGGGCGTCCACATGTGCCCGACAGGTTACTGCAACGCCTGAAAGCGGTACACCTCGAAGAAGCCTGGGGCATCTTACGCAACAAAGGATATATGAATCAGTTTGAAGGCGACTGGATGGTGCTGAACGATGACTCCGCCATGACCGGCCGCGCTGTAACGGCTCAATACTGGCCTATGCGTCCCGATGTAGATAAGCTGATAAAAGAGAAGGGAAAGACCGAAGGCCGTATTGGCGCGCCCAACTCCTGGCCCATAGATGTACTTAAGAACGGCGATATCTATGTGGCCGATAGTTATGGAAAGGTGGTGGATGGTACCCTGATCGGTGATAACCTTGGCAACGCCATTTACGCCAAATCCGGCCGCGGGGTGGTCTTTTATGGCTCGGTACGCGATATCGAAGGACTCGAAGAAATAAAAGGCTTTAATGCCTGGATAAAAGGCTATGACCCTTCTTATATACAACAAATGATGTTGGGTGGTATTAATGTGCCCATTCGCATTGGCCGGGCTACGGTATTACCTGGTGATGCCATTCTGGCGAAAAAAGGAGGCGTGGTATTTATTCCTGCGCACCTGTTAGAGGAAGTAGTACTAAATGCTGAGTTTATTTCCCTGCGCGATCAGTTTGGCCACCAGCGGCTACGGGAAGGCAAATACACCCCCGGACAAATAGATACACAATGGACCGACCCCATTAAACAGGATTTTTTGAAATGGATCGATTCGAATCCTGATAAGCTGCCCATGACCAGACAAGAATTAGATCAATTTATGAAGGAAAGGACTTGGTAAGTTCGAAGTTCAGCGTTCAGAGTTCAGCTTTCAGAGTTATTGGGTTAGGTTCTTGGGTTCATCCCGCTATGCGGAAACCCATTGCCTACTGCCCATTGCCTATTGCCCATTGCCCATTGCCCATTGCCCATTCACAACTGCAGGCCTATGAATACAAAAGTCATTCTATAAAATAATTAAACAATTTAAACAATGACACCATCTCAACGATTTCTTACCAAACTAGGCCTAAAGGATCCACAACCGGAGGCCGATAATAAACATGATGAACAACCACAGAACAGTCGCCGTTCATTTTTAAAACGATCGACGTTAGGCGGCATCGCCCTCGGTGGCGCCAGTGCTTTATGGCCCATTGAAGACATCCTGGCCCAAACCACGCAAAAGGTCAGCCGCTATTCAAACCCAAGCGAATTAAAGATCACCGATATGCGGTATTGTATTATACAGAATGTTGGGCGTACCCCCATTATTCGTATTGATACCAATCAGGGGATCTATGGATTGGGCGAAGTGCGGGATGGAGCCGATGAACGCTATGCCCTGATGTTGAAGAGTCGCATCCTGGGACAAAATCCTTGTAACGTGGAAATGCTTTTCAAGACGGTGCGGCAGTTTGGTGGCCATGCACGGCAGGGTGGCGGCGTTTGCGCGGTGGAAATGGCCTTGTGGGACCTGTGCGGCAAGGCCTATAACGTACCGGTGTGGCAATTGCTGGGTGGCCGGTACCGCGATAAAGTACGCATGTATGCCGATACCCCCGAAGCCCCCACCTTCGATGAGTTCAAGGCAAAGATCAAACACCGGCTGGAAGAACAGGGTATGACCTGGTTAAAGATGGATATTTCCATTGGTGAAGTAAAAGACAAGGAAGGCGCACTGGTGAACAGTAAATACTGGGGCAGCAACCTGGCGCAATGGCAGGGTGGTTATATGGATTATGCCAATACCAAACATCCTTTTACGGCTATTCAGATCACCGAAAAAGGACTGGATGGCATGGCGCAGATCGTTAGCGATGTACGTTCGGTAGTAGGGTATGAGATCCCTATTTCTAGTGACCATTACGGACACTTCGATCTCAATAACGCCATTCGCTGGGGCCGGAAAGTAGAACCATTCCGGCTGGCCTGGCTGGAGGATATGGTGCCCTGGGAGTTCACCGATCAATATAAAAGAATGGCCGATGCATTGGAAACACCTGTACTGACCGGTGAAGATATTTACCTGCTAAATGGCTTCAGACCTTTGATAGATGCCGGTGCGGTTGATATTGTACATCCCGATCTGGCTACTGCCGGTGGTATCCTGGAAACAAAACGTATTGGCGATTATGCCGAAGAAAAAGGAGTGGCCATGGCCATGCATTTTGCCGGCAGCCCGGTTTCATTTATGGCCAATGTACATTGTGCTGCTGCTACGCAAAATTTCCTGGCGCTGGAACATCACTCTCTCGATAATGACTGGTGGGCCGGACTGGTAAAGACTACAGATGGCCGAAAGCTGTTTGAAAAGGGATATGCAAACGTACCACTTACCACCCCTGGATTGGGTATAGAACTGGTGGAAGAGGAGATCAAAAAACATTTGATCCCTACCAACAAAACCTATTTCGCACCAACGCCTGAATGGAACGATGTGCGTTCGCACGACAGGCTGTGGAGTTAAAAGCACATTCGCTAAACTAATATATCATTGATGAAACGAGGGGCTGTTTTATACGGACTGTCGGCTGTTATTTTGATCGTGTATATTATCATGACGATACTGCAACAGCCTCACTGGGGTGGCTGGTTGTTGTTCCTGTTCTTTTTATGCCTCGCCATCTCATTCCGGCAACACCAAATGCTGAAAGGGCTTTCCTTTACATTGGTTATAATGGCGGTGGTGAGTCTGGCTTTGTATTATCCGCAGCATTTCAAAACCATTGGCGACTTCAAGCTGTCGGCCCTGATCATTCCTTTGTTACAGCTCATCATGTTTGGCATGGGGACGGAATTAAGTCTGAAAGATTTTGCCCATGTAGTACGGATGCCTAAAGGGATTATTGTAGGCGTGGTGTGCCATTATGTGATCATGCCACTGGTAGGTTTTACATTGGCCAGTCTGTTTAAATTCCCTAATGAAATTGCCGCCGGGATCATTTTAGTGGGTTGTTGTCCCAGTGGATTAGCCTCCAATGTAATGTGTTATCTGGCGAAGGGAAACCTTGCTTTGTCTGTCTCCGTTACTACCATTTCTACGATGCTCGCGCCATTTTTAACACCGATGTTGATGCGTTTGCTTGGTGGCAGTTTTGTGGCCATCGATTTCTGGAGCATGGCCTGGGATATTACCAAGATCGTGATCATTCCTGTTACGGCCGGTCTCACCTTTCATTATCTCGTTCGTGGAAAATTCAAATGGCTCGATAAAGCTATGCCGCTGGTGTCCATGGCGGGCATTGCCCTGATCCTGGTAGTTATCACCGCTGCCGGCAGAGACAATCTGATAAAGGTGGGTGCTTTGTTACTGGTGGCCACGATACTTCATAACGTGCTGGGGTATGTCCTGGGTTACTGGTCGGCCAGGTTGTTGCGCTTTCATGAACGCGATTGCCGCACCATTGCCCTGGAGGTTGGTATGCAAAATGCCGGGCTTGCCTCCGGGCTGGCGCTTTCTATGGGTAAGCTGGCCACAGCCGGATTGGCACCGGCTATTTTTGGACCGGTGATGAATATCAGTGGTTCGTCGTTGGCAAGTTGGTGGCATAATCATCCGCCGAAGGCGAGTTAGTTTTTTAGCTATTAAGTTATTAGGTTCTTAAGTTTTTACGATTGTCCCGAGTTGGCGTGAGTCCTTTCACGTTTCACGAAAATAAACTATCATATGAAACATTATCTAATTATACCGTTGCTCCTCCTGTATGCAACAAGCTACACCCAACAGATCTCCCACGATCAGTTGATCGCATTAACGCCCGAATGGAAAGGCGAGCGATTTGCTGATGGAAGACCCAGGGTGCCCGACAGCATTCTCGATCGCATGAAACTGGTGACGTTGGAAGAAGCCTGGGCAGTGTTGCGTAATGAGAATTACAAACATCAGTATGATGGGGAATGGAAAACCATTAATCCGGATAGTGTGCTGGTAGGCCGTGCGGTCACTGCGATCTTTATGCCCGGCCGCCCTGATATTCATCGGGTGATCGACAAATTTGGCGTGCGCGATAAACGGGTGAAATCACAAAATTCATGGCCTATTGATCTCCTGGTGAGGCGCGACGTGTATGTAGTGGACCAGTTCGATGCGTATGAAGACGGTCCTACCATTGGCGATAACCTCGGCAATTCCATCTTTGCAAAAACCGGTAATGGCATTGTATACGATGGGGCCATTCGCGACATAAAAGGATTGAAAGAGATCGGTTCATTTACTTCCTTCTTTCGCAATTATCATCCTTCGCATCACCTGAACAATCCGGATGGAGAATTGAATACCACCTTGGTTGGGATCAATCAGCCCACCCGTATTGGCAAGGCAACGGTAATGCCCGGCGATGTGGTGCTGGGCCGTGATGGTGGGGTGGTCTTTATTCCCCCGCACCTGGCAGAAAAAGTGGTAAAGACTTCTGAGATCGTTCGCCTGCGCGATCTGTTCGGGCATCAACGGTTACGCGAAGGCAAATATACCCCGGGACAGATCGATACGCGTTGGAGCGATGAGATTGAAAGGGATTTTTCCAAATGGCTCAATGAGCATATGAACGAGTTGCCTGTTTCTAAAAGTCAGATACAGGAGTTGCTTAAAGGAAGGACGTGGTAGGGGGAGTTGATCAGTTGACCAGTTGATCAGGAAGAGGTTGATAGGGGTGATAAAGGAAGTAAGAAGTAGGAAGGTGATGTTGATGAGAATTTAATTGCCGGGCCGAAGGCGTGAAAGCAGTTATCTCAATTGCCGCGACGAGGGTTTGCCGTCTGCCGTTTGCCGTCTGCCCTCTGCCCTCTGCCCTCTGCCGTCTGCCGTTTCCCAATTACATCAGTCTAAAAAAACATTCATGACAAACTCACGCAGATCATTTATAACCAAAGCTGCCATCGCAGCAACAATGGCTCCATTAGCCACTTTCGGTCAGGGATATGAAAAAGCAGTGGAACGAACGCCAAAAGCATCTACGCCATCCAATCTCAAGATCACTGATCTAAAGTGCGGGTATATCAGGGGCAGTCTGTTTGTGAAAATATATACCAACCAGGATCTCTGGGGATGTGGCGAAGGAGTGGATGCCATTCCCGGTACCTATCACCTGGTAAAGAACTTTGGGGAACGCATAAAAGGAAAAAGCCCGTTGAATGTGAACCGCCTGTTTGAAGATATTCGCAAATCAGGCTTTTTTCAGGGCGCACAATCGGGTATGTATGTGGCGGTGTTGTCGGCCATAGAAACTGCCCTGTGGGACCTGGCCGGTAAAGCCCTTCAGCTACCGGTATATCAATTGCTGGGTGGCAAGTTCCGCGATAAAGTGCGGGTGTATTGCGATACTGCATTGTATCAACAGAACCTGCCTACACCAGCTGATTTTGCCGAGGCGGCAAAGAAAGCAAAATCAATGGGTTTTAATGCCATCAAGTTCGATCTGGACCAGGCAAATGATCCTAATAAATACGATCGTTATAACTGGACGGCAAGCCCGGCCGAATTGCAACGCATGTACGATCAGTTATCAGCAGCACGGGAGGCAGTTGGGCCAACTATTGATATCTGTGCTGATATGCATGGCCGGTATGATGCCGTTACCGGACACGCCATTGCCAAACGATTGGAGTCATTAAACCTGATGTGGCTGGAAGAACCAGTGCCGGCTGAGAATGTGGAGGCGTATAAACTGATCTCCGATTCAACCAGCACGCCCATTTGTGTAGGGGAGAACCAGTACCTGGCTTATGGTTTCAGAAGAATGTTAGAAATAGGTGCGGTAGATATTATTATGCCTGATCTGCAAAAATGTGGTGGACTGGGCGAAGGGCAGCGTATTGCCAACCTGGCCAATTTATATTATGTGCCTTTTGCGCCGCATATGGTGGCTTCTTTTCTGGGTGCTATGGCCTCAGCGCATGTTTGTGCTTCAGTGCCCAACTTTATGATCCTGGAATGGCAGTCTTATTTTCATACCCAGCCCATGTTCAAGGAAATTGTTACTTATGATGGCGAATGGGTGAACAACAGTTTTATAACGGTGTCAGAGAAACCTGGTATCGGTGTGGAGATCAATGAAGCCGGCATGAAGAAGTATGCATTACCAGGGATGCCGTTTTTTGAATGAAGTGATAAAGGCAAGGCTATAGAAGCAGATGAGGCCCCGCCGCGGGGCCTCATCAATTTATTCAAATTGAGGTTATGGTATTGAACCTAATTGTCGTTTTAATGCGACACATATTTCAGTCCAATTATAGAACCTATTAATGTAGTGAGGAAGAACATTCGCCAGAAAGTAGCAGGTTCTTTAAAAAAGAGGATGCCCATTAATACCGTGCCCACGGCGCCAATGCCTGTCCATACGGCATAGGCCGTACCAATGGGAATGGTTTTGGTTGCTTTTACTAACAGAACCATACTAATAGTCAGGGCAACAAAAAAGCCGGCATACCACCAGTACGATGCCGTACCGGTTGTTTCTTTCGCCTTACCCAAACAGGACGCAAAAGCCACTTCAAACAAACCTGCAATAATTAAGAGAATAAAGCCCATCTTTAAAATTTGCGCAAAGGTAAATACTTTTAACCGGGCAAACGAAGATTGCCCAATCTTATAAAAACAGGCTACTTGGTTATTTGGGCAACAGGCATGGAAACGATCAATAGAATAAGTGTTATCAGAAAAATACTGCCAGCGAAGATCAGGCTGGTAAAAGCTACTTTGATCCGGGATAGTTTAGTGCCAACACCGCAAAGGAACATTACAATACTAAACACCACCGTAAATAAAGTATAACTGTCGGATATCATGTTGTTTCTTTTCGCTTCCTCCCATAGTTCTTCTGCTTTGCGCATAGCAGAGTCTGAAGAATTTTTTGAGGCTTGCATCATTCGTTGATAGGCAGGCGTTTCCAGGGGATTCACCGGGGAATTGCTGTTTTGGATTGGTTTTGTATTGTACCAGTCAGATAATATGGAAGCCAGTTGGGTGTGGCTTCGATGAAGATAATAGTTGATCTTGTCCTGCCGGTTCTCAATGACTGCGTCAATAAAACTTAAGGCGATAGTTGCATCTCTTTCTCTTTGCTGGGCCGCTATTACAGTGTATTCATTGGCCCGCCTGTAACTAAAGCTTGCCTCCGCCATGCGAAAGTTCTGTTCTCCATTCCATAGGGTGCTTTGATAAGTGCACCAGGCAACTGCCAGGGATGCAATAGATAATAACACGGTGCCAAGAATTTCGAGCCGCGTCCGTTGGTCAACTTCCTGGGTGGTGGGAATTGTTGTTGTATTGGTGGTCATAGCCTGCCTTTATATATAACAAGACACGCGGCAGGTGCGCATTCCATCAAATTCAACCGGGTTATTTTCGTCATAAACCCATTTATAAGCAATTCGTCCCGCTCATTGCGGGTTTCATTACAGTTGGCATTGCCGCCCGCCATGGAAAGCGGTACCTATGCAGGCAAAAAATTAGCCATGAAAAAGAGTATGATCATCGCAGCAGTCCTGATGCTGCTGGTTTCCTGTACAAAGAACAAGGATAACAAACCGATTGAGCCCGATCAACCCGATATAGAACAACCGGTGAGTGATCCGATTGTTACGGAACCCGGACAGTCTGCCGGCGTTGCCGTGCAAAAAACTATTGGCCCATCGGGTGGTACCATTACCAGTGCTGATGGTAATGCACAATTGGTCATTCCGGCCGGTGCGCTCGACCAAAACCAGACCATCACCCTCCAACCTATTGAATCAAAACTGCCAGGCAGTATGCAAAAAAATGCATACCGGATCGGACCAGCAAATCTCCCGTTTAAACAGGACGCTGAGCTTGTAGTAAAATACACCAGCAAAGAGATCCATGAAGCGTCGCCTGAATTGATGCAGGTGGCCGCTCATCAAAGCAATGGGAAATGGAAAAGAGTGGGCCCTGTTGTCAAAAACAAGACAGCAAAGACCCTTTCTGCAAAGATCAGGCGGACCTGGGATTACACCCCATTTCTGGAGTACCACCTCGAAGACAATAAAACAAAAACCGATACTGCTGTTATCTCCCTGTTGGTGGGAGAAAAAGTTGAGTTTAGTGTAACTCATATTGTTTGGGATAAAGACAGTACGCTGCGAGTGCCATTGATAGTTGGACCGAAAGAAGTTAGTGTATGGCAGATCAATGGCGAGCCCAATTTACCGGTCACCCATCCCAATGGACATTTTGAAGGCGAAGAAGCGGCAAAGAGGTCCATCAATTATGTGGCGCCGGTAAAGGTGCCTGCTGAAGATACCGTGTCAGTTTCCGCGCAATTGTTATTGGGCAGCAACCGAAGCATTTATTTGTTGGTGCGCCAGGTGGCCATTGTTGATCAAAACAGGATCCGGATCGATGGTAGATGGTACAATGCCAAAGCAGGTGCCATATACACTGGTGGCTTGTTGATGATCACCCTGGGCGATATCTCGAACCCCTCAAAGCCTGTTAATCTTAATATCAATATGATGTCTGTGACCGGCCCCGGCACCTATTCATTTTCTGACGCAACGGTGGTTACATTCCTCGATGGTGCCGTAACACCCGTAAAAGGCTGGGAAAGTTATTATACCGATATACATGGCAAAAGGATTCATGCAGGAGGATCGGTTACCATTACGGCCGGTGGTATCCAGGTAGGGCAACCGTTGGAAGGAAGGGTTGAAGGGGAATTATTACGGGTTGTGAACAGCACCACCGGGCAGGTAGAACGGGTGGCGGTATACGGTAGCTTCGGCGTGATATTGGGTGGATAGCCTTATTCCTGATGGAATTAGCATGATGGAGATATGGTCCTGAGCGAGCCTGCAGGGAGCGGAGTCGAAGTGTCGAAGAGTTTCAGCGCCCTGACCGTAGCGTCAGGGTTTTTTATTGACAGTAAGCTTTCTTATTTTTATTTTAGCAACTGTACGTCATAGTAATAAAATTTACCAAATGAGAATAAGCGCTTTGTTTGCCGTATTAATGTTTTTGACCACCGCCGGGTTCTCCCAGGTACCTTATAGAAAATACAAAGCCGGTGAAGTTTATAAATACCGGTTGACCACCATCGCTGACCGCGTTAATTTTAAGAGTAAAACCATTGCTGTTTCTGAACATCGGGTGGTCAATGAGGATAATATATTGGCCGAAGAAATTAAATGGTTGAGTTTAGTATCGATGACCGATAAGTATAAGGCGCGGCTGGATTCCGTTGCCCATAAGGTAAATCCTTATAGGATCTCGCTGTTGCCGGAAGGAAAGGTCTTGTTGCCTAAATTGAACATTCCGTCTATGACGGGACCGATAACCGATCTGAATACTTTTTTTGTAGCTGTTGCTCCGGCAAGCAATGCCCAGCAATTGTCTGAAAATAATCCAGTGATCAACAGCGGGGTAGTGCGGGAAGGCGATTTTACCAATGGGCTCACTATATTATATGGCAAAGATTGTATTGTGATGTCACAACATTTGATCGCCACTGATAAAAGATACACCATTATCAGGACCGACTTTACTCCACCGGATTCTTTTTGTTTAAAACCCCTGGTGGATACCATTGCCAGTAAAACGTTTGACAAACCCAATAACTTTCAGATGATACAAAAAGGCGATGACAATAGACTGTATCTATATTGGGGCGTGGAAACCTTCTCCATTACTTCTAAGATCGATAAGCGTACCGGTGTTATAGTGGATGCCACTATGGAAAATACATTGGATCTTCGGATGCGTGTTCATATATCCCCCGATCTCAAGACCTATGCAGATGAAATACCATTTTTAATTAAGCGGTCAATGCATCTGGAATTGCTGAAATAACAGCCCAACAAGCATTGTTTCATTCATCACTGGTGAATCAATGTAGTTTAGTTAATGCCTGTTATAAGGAATCCCCTCCTGGGAGGGGCAGGGGTGGGTCAGTTTGCGCCCTCCCGATACATCGGAAGGATTTAGCACTCCGTTTTTCTTAACTAAACGACATTGACTGCTGAATAGGCAACACTTGTTATTGTTAAATGAAACTTTCATACTTTGTATTTAGGTCGTAAATTGGCGCATCGATTGTAATAAGTATGAAAATGACAATTAAAACTGTTTTTCATTTCCTGCTATTAGGATGCTTGCCGGTGATGCTGAAGGCGCAACAAACAAAAGCACCCAATAAAAACTACCACAACCCGGTGTTAAAAGGTTTATATGCCGATCCGGATATTATTTTCTCCATAAAAACAGGTAAGTTCTATTTGTATCCAACCAGTGATGGGTTCACCAACTGGACGGGGACCTATTTCAAAGCATTTTCTTCCCCCGACCTGGTAAACTGGAAAGAAGAAGGAGTGATCCTCGATCTGCCTAAAGAGGTGAGCTGGGCAAAAGTAAGGGCCTGGGCGCCCTGCATCATTGAGAGAAAAATCAATGGGACCTATAAATACTTTTTCTATTTCTGTGGGGAACAAAAAATTGGCGTGGCAGTGAGTGATAGCCCTACAGGGCCATTTGTAGATACCGGCAAACCATTAATAGATAAACGTCCTGAAGGAATTACCAAAGGCGGACAAACCATCGATCCGGATGTTTTTCAGGACCCGCAAACCGGGAAATATTATTTATACTGGGGTAATGGGTATATGGCAGGGGCTGAATTGAATGATGATATGGTTTCCCTGAAAATGGAGACACTGAAAGAATTAACACCAGATAAAACATTCAGGGAAGGCACACATGTATTTTTCAGGAATGGCCAGTATTATTTTATGTGGTCGCAAAACGATACCCGTGATCCCAATTATTGTGTGCGTTATGGAACAGCCAGCGGACCACTGGAGAAAATAAATATTCCCGCCAATAACCTGGTAGTGTTTAAAGATTCAATTGCCGGTATTTATGGTACCGGGCACAACTCCACCATTCAGGTGCCCGGCAGGGATGAATGGTACCTGGTGTATCATCGCTTCAATTATCCCAATGGAATAAACATGGGCCGCGAGGCGGGCTACAACCGGGAAGTGTGTATTGATAAAATGGAATTCAATGCGGATGGTACTATCAAACAGGTACAACCAACCCACACTGGAATAAAACCAGTAAAAGTAAATGTAGCTACTGTTGCGCTGAATATTTTTACCCTGGGCGATAGCAATGGTTCCTTTCCCTATAGCTGGCCCAAACAACTGGAATGGGCATTGCCGGGTGCAGACGTGTTCAATCTCAGCAAATCGGGCCGCACAATCGGGTTTGTGAACAATGGCGACAGCACCCTGAACTCGTTGATGATGATAGATGAGAACCTTAAAAAAGCAGCTGAGCATACGGGGGGCCGTCCATACGATTTCATTGTACTGGATCTGGGTACCAACGATGGGAAGGCCGTATTTGCCAACAGACAACAGGAAGTGCATGCTAATCTGGAATTGTTAATAAGAAAAATAAAAGGGTGCAGTTATCCGGCCATCAATAAAGCTTCCATCATCATTATCGCCCCCACGCCCTATGGTTCCAAAGCCGAAGCAACAGAAAAATATGCCGGTGGCAACAATAGGGTGGCGGCCATGAGCAAAGCATTTGAGCAGATAGCAAAACGCAATGGTTGTTTGTTTGTGAATGGTTTCAAAACACCCGGTCTTGATATAGAAAGCATGACTGCCGATGGATTGCATTTGGACAATACCGCTTCGCGCAAATTGATTGAACCGGTGGTGCAGTTGATGATCAAAAAAAGAAAATAACAACAAAACCCTCCCAATGTATCGGGAGGGTTTTGTTTGGATGATCATCAACCTTTAATAATTTACTTACTTGTTGCCTGCGTTACCGGTAACAGCGCTGGGTACGCCACTTCCAGTTGTCATGGTATAAGCGTAAGGAACGCTAAATACAGAAGAGTTGGGCGCCCAGGTTGGAACACTGGTGCCTGAGAATACATTCCCGCTGTTCCAGTTGATCTTTCCCTGTGCACTGGTGCTGGAGCTGTAATTCTTCCAGGCATTGCTTTGATTCAGGAAATAGCAATTTTCAACTTTGATCTGGCTTTCATTGCCAACGCCTACACAATAATTAGAGCCAGCTGCGGCATAATAATTATTGTAACAGTGTACCTGGCCAAAACGAACACGGGGCATTCTTTCCTGACAACCGGCATCGTACCAGTTGTGGTGCATGGTCACATGCAGTTTGCCGCGGTCAGTAGTTACATCATCCCCATTACCGATCAGGTTTACAAAATTATGGGTGGTTTGACTGGAATAATTGAACTTACACCAGGACACAGTAACATTATCAGATGCCCGTACAATATCAAGGGCCCCATCGGCGCAATTGTTAAAGGCGCATTTGGTAACGAATACTTTTGTACTACCTGAGATCTCCAGGCCATCACCTGTTCCTACGCCGGAAGGGTTGGTGATGTTCAGGTTCTGGATGATCACATTCGTTTTGTTGGAAACCGACAAACAGCCAATAACCCCTGAGCTGGAATTAGCACCAATAATGGTTTTGTTGGAATTGATACTAACGGCACTGGAACCGAGATTCAAATTGCCGGAAACGGTAATTACCTGTGAGGTGGTTGATTGCGCGGCTGTTCGGAAAGCTGCAGCGGTGGTAACTGTTACGGCATTGCCCGAACCTCCGGTTGTACCGGCGGCGAATCCGTTAGCAGTAGCTACCGTAAATTCTGTGGTAGCAGTCTGGTCGCCTGATAGGTCGGAATCCTGAGGTTCATTACCGTTCTTGTTACAGCTTACCATTAGTAAGCCAACAGAAAGTGTAGCGCCGGTAAACAGGGCGCCAAATGGCAGAATCGTTTTTTTCATACTGGCAAATGTTTAATGTTAATGTAAATGGTTATGATAGAGCGCTCTAAGCATCTTGAAATAAGATACCCATAAAAATAGGGACAGGAATTGACCTGTAAATAATTTGAATGGTTGAACTCTTTTAGGAGAGGGAGTGTTGGGCTGCGTATCTTTTAGGCTGAATTACGTGTACCCGCTTACGTATTATAACTATTTGTGTTACCCTTCTGTACTATTAAAGTTACCGGGGTTTTTTCGTTTGCTGGGTGGGGGTAGTGAATTTATTTACGCAATCGTTCCCGGCACCCTTTGGCTAATTCAGGTTGCCTTCCTTATTGAATTTGGCTTTGTAGTCGAGCGGTGATAATCCGGTGATCTTTTTAAATACTTCACGGAAAGCTTTGTCATCTGAATAGCCTACATCGTTCATTACTTCAAAAACGGTTTTTCTGCCATTCTCCAATGCTCTTTTGGCTACCTCTACTTTTACCCGTTGTAAATATTCCACGGGGGTATTGCCGGTAGCTTTTATAAAGCGCCGGTCGAAGTTGCGCCGGCTGATGGCCAGTTTGGAAGCCAGCTCTTCGAATGAGATCTTTTCACCCAGGTTGGCTTCAATAAAATTCTGCGCCTCGCACACCAGGTCATCACCATGGTTCTTTTGTATTTGAAAAATAAGAAAGGGTGATTGGGACGATCTTTCAATATCTATCTGAAAGATCTTTGAACAGTAAATGGCCGTTTGGCGGTTAAAGTATTTTTCAACCAGGAATAAACACAGATTCAAAAAGGAGAACGCGCCGCCGTTGGTATAAATACCCGGTTCGGCTGCAATGAGTTTATCGAGGTGCAAATTAATGTTGGGAAACAGGCGTCTGAAATCGGTAGCTACATTCCAGTGGGTGGAACAGGTTTTCCCTTCCAGCAAACCGGTGGCGGCCAGCAGGAACGCGCCTGAGCAGATGCTGGCTATTTCGGCCCCGTTCTTATATTGTTCCCTGATCCATTCTATCAGATCCAGGTTTTGCTCTATAACGAATTCAAAATCGCGACAGGCCAGGGAAGGAATGATCACCAGGTCGGTCTTACTGATGTATTTTATATGTAAAGGGTGTATGGTGAACAGGCCGGCATCGAGTTGTAATTCCTCCGCATAGCCAGCTACCTGGATGGTCATTTTGGGCTCATTACCGAGCCGTTGCCAGTATTCATTGGCCCGCTTTAGAATTTCATACGTGCCGGTTATGCTGCTTAAATTAACATGCTCGTTCGGGACAAGGATGACCACCTGTTTCATGATAAAGAATTTGTACACTAAAGATACGGTAATACTTTGTCCAAATCAACCCAGCAAAATGTCTAATTAGCACCCAGATGATACAGCATTAAGACAGTAGCTTTGTTATTACAACATTTTAAAACATCTTAAATTTTATACTTATGGCATCAAAAGATTATACAACTTCCATTGAAGTGGAGCAAACACCAGCAGAAGTTTTTGCAGCTATTACCAATCCCCGTGCTTGGTGGTCGGTAGAAATTGAAGGCAAGGCAGAGAAGGTAAATGATGAATTTTATTATCACTACCAGGATGTACACCGGAGTACCATGAAATTAACAGAAGTGATGCCGGATAAGCGGGTGGTTTGGCAGGTGGTCGACAATTACTTCAATTTTACCGAGGACGAAAAAGAATGGACAGGCGATACCATTATTTTTGAGATCACCGGGAAGGGAAATAAAACCCAGCTGACATTTACCCAGATGGGATTAACCCCGGAAAATGAATGTTATGACGTTTGTGAGAAAGGCTGGGGCCATTATATAGAAAATAGCCTGTACAATTTGATCACTACTGGCAAAGGACAGCCAAATCCAAAGGAAGGCGGTTTTAATGAGCAGCAGGTGAAAGAGATTGAAAGTCGTAATGCGTGAAAGACCTGTTACTTAAAATAATGACGTCCCGCCTCAGCGGGATGCCATATAAAAAGCGAAAGACCTGTAAGGTCCGCCATCGGGTCTTGAATGATCAGTTAGATGATGCGGTCCTGACAGGTCTTATTGGATTTTAGAACAAGACCTGTCAGAGCTTGTCCCGCTTTGCGGGATGCAATTCAGCCCGCTAATATGGCAGGCCCCAATGATGCACCTTACAGGTCTTTATCCTTATTTCTGCGAATGCACAGTCTGTATACTTCCATCAGCATTGTAAACTAATGGCGCCACTTTTACATTGCGTAAATGTGTTTTGCCCGAGAGTTGTACATCGTGATAGAACAAATACCACTTGCCATCTTTTTCAATAATGGAATGGTGATTTGTCCAGCCTTCTACCGGCGCTAACAACAAGCCTTTATACGTAAAAGGTCCATATGGACTATCGCCAATGGCGTAAACAATATTATGAGTGTCGCCGGTTGAGTAAGAAAAATAATATTTGCCATTGTATTTGTGCATCCAGGCTGCTTCGAAAAAGCGCTGGTCGTTATTCTTCTCTTTATATAAGTGTCCGGTGCTGTCTAAAATTTTGATCTCTTTCACCGGTTCTGCAAATGACTTCATATCTGCGCTCAGTTTGGCTACCCGGGGTAATACAGCCAGTTCATCAGGTTGATGCAATTTGCCGGCGCTGTCGTATTTATTGTTGTTCCATTTTTGTAATTGTCCGCCCCAGATGCCACCAAAATACATATAGAACGATCCGTTGTCATCTTTGAATACACAGGGGTCGATGCTATAGCTGCCTTTAATGGGTTCCTTTTCAGCGGTAAAAGGTCCTTCCGGTGTTTTTGACGTAGCTACGCCAATATGGAAAACATCTTTTTTATCTTTTACGGGGAAGTACAGATAATAAGTATCATTGGCAAATGCTGCATCGGGTGCCCATAGTTGACGGCCGGCCCAGGGAATATCTTTAATGTTCAGGGCAACACCATGATCAGTTATTTTACCACCAACGGAGTCCATGGAAAGGATATGGTAATCCATCATGTTGAAATGATCGCCATTGTCATTTTCCGGGGTGCCGGTAGCTGTATCGTGCGATGGATAAATATAAATGCGGCCATTAAAAACATGCGCTGAAGGGTCAGCGGTGTAAATATGCGTCACCAGGGGCTGTGACGTGTATTTGTTATTTTCAGGAGCGGTTTTCACTTCGCTTGAATCGGCAACAGGTGCTTTGTCTGAGGCGCCATCGTTGCAACTGCATAGGGCAGTGATAGCGGAAGCAAGTATAACAATGTTTCTTTTCATATGTTTTAATTGATGTGCTTGTATGTGGTTTAATTTGTTTTTATAATTGTTTTGGCGGTTGTAAGTCCTTTCGCAGTGGCGGTAACCGTAATAGTGCCTGGCATTCCTTTCTTTGCACGAACGATCACCAGCGCCAGTCCTTTGAATGCATTTCTTTCTTTGGACGGAAAAGGTTCCAGATTGGCGGCATCGCCGTTATCGGTAGCCACTATTTCACCAGGGCCGGTAATGCTGAAGGATATCAGGTCGCTGGCTTCCGGCGCCAGTATGCCATGGGCATCTGTGATTGTCAGAGTAAGGAACGACAGGTCATCACCCGTTGTCTGGAGGAGGTTTCTGTCGGCCTGTAGGTGTAATTTTGTCGCGGGGCCTGCAGTTTGTACGGTGTCAGCCGCCCAGGGTTTACCGTTTTTATAAGTAACTACGCGCAAGGTGCCGGGCTTATACACTACGCTATCCCAGCGAAGCCGGTATTCATAAGGGCCTTTCTTTTTTCTGCCCAGTGATTGGTTGTTTAAAAACAATTCGGCTTCATCGCCCGAGGTGAATACATGCACCGGAGTGATCAGACCGGTACGTTCGGGCCAGGTCCAATGAGGAAGGATATGCGCCATAGGCAGGTTGGGCCGCCAGCGCGCCTGGTACAGGAAAAAGCGGTCTTTCTTAAAGCCGGCCAGGTCAATAATGCCCGAATAAGAACTGCGGGCGGAATAGTAGGGGGTTGGTTCACCCAGGTAATCCCAGCCACTCCATACAAACTCACCAGACACATAAGGATGCTTATCCTGCGAAGCAAATACTTTGTCGGGTGAGGCGCCAAACGCCGCTGTATACAGCTCATACGCGCTTACAAACTTATTAACGGGGTCACCGCCGGTGCTATCGCTTACGGGCGCACTGATCCCATTATATACAGGGAAAATGTAAGTGCCGCGGGAGCTTAATGCCGAGGCGGTTTCACTGCTAACGATCATTTTAGCAGGGAACTTACTATGAAAGGCCGGGTATAGAGGCGGTGTTCTGATGCCCTTAAGATGCGCATAGGCCGGTGCATCGCGGATGCCCTCGCCCTGGTAGTTCAGACACAGGATGTCCATTTCTTTGGGGAAGGGCATATCGGGTTTGGCGTAGTTCATGGAAGCGGTGGCCGGCCGGGTGCTGTCTTCATCATGTACAATGTCAGCTAATTTCCTGGCTACTACGGCTCCCGTGTCGCCGGTATATTGTTCGCCCACCTCATTGCCAAAACTCCAGGCAATGATGGAAGGATGGTTTTTATCGCGTCTGATAAATGACCGGGTATCGGGTTCATACCAGTCGGGGAAGATAAGGTGAAAGTCATGCGGTGTTTTTTTTCTTTCCCAGCTATCGAATATTTCATCGATCACCAGGAAACCCATCCTGTCTGTTAGTTCCAGCAATTCAGGGGCGGGTGGGTTGTGCGATAAGCGGATGGCATTACAACCCAACTCACGCAACAGCTCCAGTTGTCTTTCTGCCGCCCGCGTATTAAAGGCGGCACCCAGAGCGCCCAGATCATGGTGTTGGTTAACCCCCTGTAAGTGCACCGGTTTTCCATTTACCTGCAAGCCTTTTTCGGCATCGAATACAAGCGTCCGGATGCCGAAACGGGTTTCATATTCATCTATAAGTTTACCATTGCTGTACGCCCGGGTAACGGCCAGGTACAGGTTGGGTTTTTGTAAAGGCGCTGGCCCCCACAGCAAGGGGTTTTTAATGATTATTGAGTTATTGATCTGTGTTTGCTGACCGGCGGGAATGGTATGGGGAGCCGGGGGAAAGGTGGCTACTTTATTGCCTGCTTTCCCGGTTTTTTCATTGACGGTAAATATTTGTGTAACCAGTTCAATGCGCTGATCGGAGGTAGCGCTGTTCTCCAGGGTAACAGCCAGGTCAACGGTGGCTGCTGCGGAAGAAACATTTTTTGTATGTACGAATGTGCCCCATTGG
The DNA here is from genome assembly GCF_017742245.1 of Niastella soli. Taxonomy (GTDB): domain Bacteria; phylum Bacteroidota; class Bacteroidia; order Chitinophagales; family Chitinophagaceae; genus Niastella; species Niastella soli. The sequence goes on along the minus strand of NZ_JAGHKO010000014.1, from coordinate 56,800 downwards.
GCCACATGCAGGGGTGACAGTTTGGTTAACCATACATTGCGATATAAACCGCCACCGGGATACCAGCGGGCGGAATTGTTGGGATTATCGAGCCGAATGGCCAGTTGATTTTCGCCACCGGGTTGGATATAAGGGGTGAGGTTAAGCCGGAAAGAATTGTAGCCATACGGCCAGCCACCAACCAGGTTGCCATTCAGCCAAACCAAAGCATACGACATGGCGCCATCCACATCCAGGTAGATCATCTTTCCTTTATCTGTAACCGGAATATCCAGTTTGCGGCGATACCAGGCCACGCCAGGACTGGGCAGCCGGCCCATGCCGCCACCCACTTCTGCCGGCTCGCCTTTGAAGAAAGGGCCTTTGATAGCCCAGTCATGCGGCAGCGTCACCTGTTCCCAGTCGGCATCATTAAAGTGGTTTTGTACAAAGGGGAAGTCACTCCCGGGGTTGCCAGCAGGTCGTTGGTGATGTTTGGTTGGGTCTTTTATGAATTCGTTGGCAGAAGGGAGGATCCAGTTCTTTAATACGTTTGTTGTGGAAGTAACAGTGACCGCCTCGGTAGGTTTTGAATCAGCCACTATATTGTCATTCCGGTCAGCGACCTCGGGTCTGATGTCGTAGATCAGTTTGTCGGGCGTGGATGAATATTTCATAAACTTCCAGCCTTCGTTGATGGCTATGCGTTCCCTGGCCTTGTTCACCTGGGCAGTGGTCACTGGTAACAGACCGCCATTTATTACCAGGCATAAACAAAGTATCCTGACTGAAGAACGAAGACACCGGGCTGTGATCAACTGCATGGACAACTATTTTTCAAAATTGAATATACTGAATTAAAAAAAAACTAAGGAGAGATGCTGTCCCTCCTTAGTGACTCGTTGTGGATTGCTGATTTTGAGGTTTTGTGATTTAGAGATTTACCGCTGTTTGAGTTTGCTCATAAATCCCGAAATCTCCAAATCCCTAATACCCTGGGTTTTGTTCCAGTACTGCGGTGTTGTTCTTTTCAATTTCAGTAACTGGTATTGGCCAGAGATTATAATTGTCTTTCATTTGAGGGCCATAAAATGGATTACATTTCCGGGTCCTGGCTACCCATAAGCCCAACCGCATCAGGGTTAACATTCTTTTTTCTTCAATGCCCAATTCCCTGAGTCTTTCATCGAGTATGTAATCGAGATTCACATTTGCGGCTGACACTGGTAAGGCGTTAGCCCTGGACCTTACTTTGTTAATATCAGCTGCCGCTGAAGTCGGATTACTTAACCCTACATATGCCTCGGCTCTGAGCAGGTAGGTTTCGGCCAGCCGGCTAAAATATTGGTCGATATAAGTGCCGCCGGCACCTGCCTTCAGCGCATATTTTTGCACCGGGTCAGGGTCCGTTGGGTTTACATATAAAGATGTTGGATAATCATATGCCTGTGAGCACTTGGATTGGTAAGGATAAAAAGCGCGGTCCCATTTCCCTTTTGTAATGTTGCCATTGATCCCTATTAAACCGGCGGGCGGGTTGATGGTGGAAATTTTTTGACCGTAAAAAGGGCTTTTCGGATTGTTAGATACAAATTCCCTTACAAAGTTGTTATTCGCATTGCGGATATCATTGTTGAAATCGCTTTGCCAAACGGTATCGCTGAACCAGTAAGAAGGAGCCAGAAAACCCACGCCGCGGCCACCGGTATAATCGCCCATAGGCCAGTTAAACAAGCCAACCTGCTGGCCGTTTACAACGGATTTCAGATCACGCACCAATGGGGCATGTACCCGTTCTGCAGCATATACACCAAATTGAGATCCGCCGGTGGTGCTACCACCGCCACCAGGTACATCTGTTTCAATTTGTATGACCCAAATGCCTTCGGTGTTGATGCCACCATGTCTGTTTTGATTGCCGCGTTGGAAAAGGTCCCAATACACATCACCGGGGGTAACTGTTTTTCGGGTGCCAAACCGGGTTGTCATCAATGCAAAGGCCGGGTTATTGATAACTGCTGAGGCCGCATCTACCGCTTTCTGATATTGTTTGTCGGTATTGTATACTTCAGCCAGCAGGTGATAAGCGGCCGCGTTGGAGATCTCTCCATCTTTTACCTTGGTAATGTCTGGTAGATTAGCCGCTGCAAATTCCAGGTCTTGTTCCACCTGGGCATACACTTCGCTTCTGGTAGCGCGGGTGAAATCTGTTTTGGGTGTTTCAATTTCATTTAAATTCAGGGGAACACCACCGTATAAATAGCCAAGCGTGCGGTAAGCCAGCCCTCTGAAAAATCTGGCTTTTGCTTCAAACAAGGTTTGTTGGGCAGCTGTGAGGGTTGATGCAGGAAGCCGGTGAATGATCGTGTTGGCTTCCTCCACGATCTTATAATTAGGCCCCCAGGCAAAATTAGTAATGGCGGTAGCGCTGGCGGCAATTTCGCCCGGCAGGTTCGCCGCAGTTGCCGTGGCATCATAATAAGCATCGGTGCGATACTCGTACCAGAAGGGGTTGAAGTCATTAACAGTATAAAAGTGACTTCTAACCAGACCGTATAAGTCATTTATGGAGGCGTTAAAATCGGCCTCGGTTTTAAAGGCGTTGCTGGTGCTTAAGAACGACGAAGGTTTTTCATCGAGAAAGCTTTTCTTACAGGAAAGGCTTCCGGTCGTAAGCGTCGCCAATAAGATATATGCGTATCGTTTCATGATATTTTTTTTAACCGTAATAGACTACTAATATGTAATGTTAATACCCACTGAAAATGCTTTCATTACTGGTCGACCATTTGTTATTAAACCCATAGGTTGATTATTCAGATCGAGCGCTTCAGGGTCCCAACCTTCCCAGTTGGTCCAGGTTTTTAAGTTCTTACCGCTTACAAATACACTTAATGACTGGAATTTTACGGTCTTGATCAGGCTGGTAAGATTATAGGAAACGGAAACGTCCTGCAGTCTGACAAAGTTTCTTTTCTGCCATATTTGGTGCACCGTAGGATTGCTGGTAGCAGCAGCGGGTTCAATCTTGGCATGGGTGCCTGTAATATTGCGGGGATATTTGCCCGAAGGATTAGCAGGCGACCAGAAATTGGTTTGCACCGGATAGTTATTACGGATAGCATTGTCGTCACGGAAGTAGAAGGGGCTGTTGGGGCCCAGGTAGCCGTCTTTGCCACCTTGAACGGAGTTAAAGAAAATACTTACAGACAGTGCCTTCCAGGAGAACTGGTTATACAGGCTCAGCTGGTAAGCTGGTTCTCTTCTGCCCAGGAAAACCCGGTCTTTGTCGGGGGTAATGTCGTTGTCCTTGTTCTGATCAACCAATTTTTCCGTACCCACCTGGAAGCCGGGGATCCGGGTTTCTCCAACCTGATAAATGCCAGCGGGTTGATAATCGTATATGGCATTGCGTGATTTATCTATGAATAAGCCACTTGCCGGCAGGTCATCTTCTTTACCATCATGATCGGCATCGGTGCCGGTAATGGTAACGATCTTGTTCTTGTTGTGCCATACATTGGCAGTAGCCGTCCAGCGAAAATCTTTTTGGTCCAGAATTTTATAAGAGATGGAGGCTTCTATCCCGTTATTGCGCAATTCACCCACATTGGTTTGTATGATGGAGAAACCGGTAATATCGGGGATGGCAATACTGTATAAAAGGTCTTTGGTGCTGTTAAAATACACATCAATATTACCGTACAGGCGGTTTTTGAGCATATTAAAATCAACGCCGAAGTTGAGCCCCCGCGTTTTTTCCCATTTCAGATCGGGGTTACCCAGGGCCACCACCTGTTGACCAATGGCAGGGCTGCTGCCATCACCAAATACATAAGCAGGATTAACATTAACCCTTGCTATGGACGTATATCGGGGCGTTTGGTTACCACTTAAGCCAAACCCTGCTCTTAGTTTCAGGTAATCAACAAACGACACCTCTTTCATAAAGTCTTCAGAGGACATGATCCACCCCAGGGCGGCTGTAGGGAAGTATGCATACTTATTGTTGGCGGCAAAACCCGAGAAGCCATCGCGGCGAATGGTAGCCGTTAACAGGTATTTATCGTTGTATTTATAGTTGAACCTGGCCATTTGGTAGTTCAATCTTTCTGTCCACTGGCCCGAAGTATCATTAAAAACAGTACCCAGGGAAAGATTATTATAACTAAGTGTAAGGCGGTCGAACCCGGTCGCTCTTGCGTACGTTGAGTCAGCTCTTCTTTCTATAGCGCCATATAACAAGGTGCCTGAGATGTCATGTTTGCCAAATGTTTTGCTATAGGTAAGGATGTTGTCGAACGTGTAATCGTAATATTCTCTATTGTATTTTGACGCTTCACCAGTTGAGTTGGCACCATAAATACTGCTAAAGAAATGCTGGTCAACCGTGTAGTTATTACCGAAGTTCATGCGGTAATTGAGTCCTTTCAGAAAAGGCAGATCGATGTCGGTATAGATGTTGGCAAAGATATAATTGTGTCTTTCTTTGTCGTCAACATAATAAGTAGTGAACGGGTTTGGCTCCAGGGTATTGGTAGGGAAGGGGATCAGTTTACCAGATGAATCGTACGGCACCTGTAGGGGCGACCAGCGCATGATGCTGTTCAAAGAAGGTTCGGCCCCATCCTGATTTACAAATGATCCACTTGAGATTATGCCCACCTTCCACCAGTTCAGTGGTTTTACCTCAATATTGGCCCGGATGCTTTTGCGTTTAAAGATGTCATTTATTACGAATCCTTTTTGATCGGTCAGTCCACCCGAGATCAGGTAAGTTACCCGGTCGCTGCCGCCGGAAATGTTCAGGTTATTATCATAAATGCTTCCGGTATTGGTGGCAGCCTCGTACCAGTTATAGTCATTGGGCAATAAGACGCCATTCACTTTCATGGTAGCATCTACATAATTCGCTACATTAAAGGTCGGGTCGGGGGTAGTATAATCGGGGGCCAGGTAAGCCTTATCCCAGTAGGCCTCTGTGATATTCTTTAAATATTCTTCGCGGTTCATTGGCCGCAGGTTGCTGGTAGGCCGTTGGTTGGCATAAGAACTGGAGAAAGAGATCCGTGGTTTGCCGGCGCGGCCTTTTCTGGTTGTGATCAGTAATACCCCATTGGCGGCCTGCGCTCCGTATACAGCTGTAGAGCTGGCATCTTTTAATACATCTATAGAAGAAATGTCATCTGGATTAATGGAGGACAGCGAACCCGTGTATTGAATACCGTCAACGATGATCAATACATTCTGGTTACCGCTAAGGGTGTTTTGACCGCGTACCGAAATGGGCGGTGAGCCACCGGCATAGGTTGACAAGCCCACGTTCAACCCAGGGACGGTCCCCTGCAAATACTGACCAACGTTAGTATTGGGAGAATTGGCCATTGTTTCAAGGTTTACGCTCGCAACGGAACCGGTAAGGTCTTTTTTGCGGCGGGTACCATAACCTACCACCACTACTTCATCAAAACTTTGGGTATTAGTAGACAATTGAATGTTCAACTGATCGCCATCGCCTACTGTTACTTCTTTTGGTTTAAATCCAACGTTTGAAATAACAAGAACGGCCCCCTTAGTGGCTGAGAGGGTAAATTCACCTTTTTCGTTGGTGGAAGCGCCGTTGCTGCTCCCTTTTATGGAAACAGTAGCACCAACTATAACCGAGCCGGAATCATTGGTAACCCGGCCATGAATGGTTTTTTGCTGGGCTGCGGCTGGCAGTGGCCCGCTCAATAAGCAAGCAGTGGACAGAAGAGCAAATAATAACCGCCCGGTAGACAACCGGAACAGGCTGGTTACTATCTTTTGCCTGGTTAACTTTTGCATACGCATAGTTTGATTTTAAGACGTTACTAATAATTTGTGATATACAGGGGTGGTAATTGGTTCAGGTAACCGGCTTGTGGCTCCAATCAGGATCAGATTGAAGTCAACAATTATTAATAAAGTATTATCAATGGGAGTGCCTCCGGGAAAATTGGTGATGAGAGAAGGGGATATACCCGGTTTGGCAATTGAATGATTATCCGCAAGCATCATACAAGCAATTAGTTATTCAATACTCAATCGTTGTCAATCATGGTGACAGCGAAGCCGCTATCAGGAACGAAATTATATCATTTTGAAAGAAAATGTAACCGATTACAAAAATAATTCGGTTTTTTTCGGCCAAAGCTTGCCTGATAGGGCCAAGAGGCTCATTAAGCTGGATCAGCGGGTTTAATAAGGGCAGGCAGTGACAGGTTTAAGCAGGGGTAATTTGAAAGGAAAATGATTCAGCCGGCGAAGATCCTGGGGTTAATTCCAAAGGTAGGGTTTAAAAACCCGGCGTGGATAGTAAACTGATATCTGTCAATTATTTATAGAAATTTGGGCTATCCCGGTTTAAAAAGTGTAAAAATTACCGTTATCGGCGCTGATTTGATGTGGGGTATGATAGGATTTTTGCAAAAAAGCGTATTTAATTAACTGCCAGACAGCGTTTTCAAAAAGACAGGAATTGTATGGGCGTCTTTTATTATCAAGATGTAACCGATTACAAGTATGTTTGACTGGCTTTTTCTTACTTGTTTGAAAATCAATTGTGCTAAATAGTTTAAGCAATTGGATTGACCAGACCTGTGGAGGTTCGCCATAGGGTGTAAAACCCGCGATCTGATGAAGCGATCCTGACAGGTCGATTTCGCAAAATTTGAGTGCCTTTGCCTATAGCCTTTTGTTTGCCTTCTGCCGTCTGCCTTCTGCCTTTTGCCTTCTGCTTGGGGCTCTAATGCCGCGCTGAGGTGTATTCCCCATTGCCCACTGCCTATTGCCTTCTGCCTTCGGTCGCCGAAGCGTTGGTGTAGGCGACCCATTGCCCCATGTCTTTCTTACATTTAATAATTGCATAATGTCTTCTTGACAATAGCATAACCCAACTAAACCAATTTTGCGCTCAATTATTCCAACCAGGCAACATGAGAATATTCGTACTGACTACACTATTATTTGGTATTGGTATTATGGTTAATGGTCAACAGACCGCTCCCGATCCCCACTATAAATTGATCAGGGGTAACAGTATTGTGCAAACAAAGAATTACTATTTACTTACACTTTTGCAACAGGATACTGCCGTGCGCAAAATGCTGGAGCACGACACGGTGTTGGCAGCTATCGCAACCAATAAATTGACAGGCCTTTCAAAAGCCGGAAAAGAATGCACCGGTAGTTTACCCTGCTATGCAGCACGCATGGAGTTTAGCGAAAAAGAAATAGGGGAGGTAAGCGCCCGTTTAACGGCATTATATAATACAAGCAATGTGTTGGGCCGACTGGTACAAAAACATTTGATCGCTTCAGGTGCCTACATATTATTTAAAAACAGTTCGCCGGCAGAATTGCTGGTAAAAGCCTGGGAACAGGATGCACGGGGCGTGAATTTTGCCATTGGTGTATATGCAGAAGGAAAAAAGCCGAATTATCCCCTTATAGATTCTATCAGTTTCAATGTAAACGACAAACGATACGGTTCTTTATTATATACTACTACGTATACCGTAGCCAGCGAATGTGCCGATAGCCGTTTGTTTTTTGAACCCTCACTCACCTGTGCCCTTCGATACCTGGAAATAAATGAGCGCGAACAGGCTGCTGATTATGAACCCATGATGGAAACCGTGAACAAAGCCGCCTTTAACAAGGTAAAAACAGTTAAATGGGCCGCTTATCCCTATTCTGTGATCCTGGTACCAGGGGCGGGACCTGAAGATCTTCATACCCCATTAAGTGCAGAAGGGATGTTGCGGTGCCGGCTGGCTGCCGTGCAATATAAAAAAGGCGCTGCGCCGTTTGTGGTAGTGTCGGGTGGTAAAGTACATCCGTACAAGACTACCTGGTGCGAAGCCATTGAAATGAAAAAGTTCCTGATTGAAAAGTTGAACATACCTGAGAATGCCATCATTATAGAACCACATGCCCGGCATACCACTACCAACTTACGAAACTGTGTACGGCTCATTTACCGGTATGGAATGCCCTTCAACAAAGCCTGTATCACTACCACTTCAGGTGGGCAAAGTATGATGATCACTAACACACTTGCCGCAAGATGCTTAAAGGAATTAAATGAAGTGCCTTTTCAGAATGGCAAACGCCTGACTGAAACAGAAGCGGAGTTTTATCCGGCCATTGATGCATTGCACATCAATCCAACAGAACCATTAGATCCTTAGTCCTGGTGAAGTAAGAAATAGGAAGTAAGAAATAGGAAGTAAGAAATAGGAAGTAAGAAATAGGAAGTAAGAAATTCTTGAAGATCATAGCCTCGTTATGGTTTCGGATCTGTATTGCCTTCGCCGTACATCCTACTTCTTACCTCTTACCTCATCATTTTATTTATTCTTCAAAACACTGTTTATGAAACTTATCTCCATCGTGACAACAAGCCTGTTCTTCCTGTTCTCCTCCGACCATCCTGTCAATATCAATATGCAGTTCGGTCAGGCGCACACGATCGATTCACTGGGCGCCTGTCAGGGTGCTTCCTTTCAAAAGGGACGGCTTTTTTTATATGGCGACCGGGAAGTAGGTATGATCAGGGAGTTTAAAATGATCGGCGATTCGCCAGTGTATATAAATAAAGAATGCCGGCTTACTGAGAATGGCGCCGATGTGATCAATCACCCAACCGGTATTGCCTGGAATGGACAATCGCCTACGTTTATTGGTAACAGTATTCGGCTCGATGCTGCCGGTTCCAAATGGAAAGCTGTGATCTATTGTGTAAACTGGTCCGGTTTATTGACCACCGGCACCCTGGATGGCAATCTGCTTAATACCATCGAAGACGATGCCTGTATACAGGGTACCCGCCCTGAGTATATACAATACAAAGGAAAGTGGTATGTGGCCACCGCTGATTATGGCGATAAAGGAAATGAAGTAAGGCTCTACGATCCTGCCTTGTTACAACATGCAAAAAGGACCAGTGAGAAAGGCGTGCTGGTGAAAAAGTTCACCTGTACGCCCTGGGTACAAAACCTTCTATGGGTGCCCGGCAAAAATATCCTGGTGCTTATTCAAAACCAGATCGAGGGTAGAAAATGGCGGTTCACTTACCTGGATTTTAATAAGTCTATAGAAACAGGCACGCAACAGGTGATAAAAGTAGTAGACCTTGATCGTACCGATGAACTGGAAGGATTTACCTTTCTGAATGATGGATCAAAAGGCATAGCGGTTAGTTCTTCGAGAAAGGATAATGTAAATAATATGATGGTTAGTTGGAAGTAGGGTCAAGACCTGTAAGGTCCATCATTGGGTCTTGCCCTAACAGTCTGATGGCTTGGACCTGACAGGTCTGGTTCGCTTTATTAAAACTCGACCTGTCAGAGCCTGCCCCGCTTTGCGGGGACCGCTTAGGCCCTCTGATTGTTGAACACCCGATGGCAGACCTGACAGGTCTGGTCAAAGTAAACAAAAGCATTTTAATTAAGGAGCCACTCATAAATAAGCATCTACTCACAAATAAAATCAAAAATGGGAAAGGTAATTCAATACAAACGTTTCACAGCAAGTTACAGAAGCATATACCGGAACCTCTGGTGGTGGACATGCATGCTCTGTATGGTAATTTCAGTACCGGTACTGGCGCAAACCAGTAAAGTCACCGGTACGGTAACCGATTCAAAAGGACAGCCATTAGCTGCTGTAAGTGTGCAGGATAAAAAAACGAACAAAGCGGTTATGACCGATGAAAACGGTAAGTTCAGCATTGAAGCAGGTGTAAACAGTACCCTGATCTTTTCATATACCGGTTTTGCAAAACAGGAAGTGGCCGTTTTTAACCACTCAGTGATTGATGTAAAACTGGAAGACGATATAAAAACGCTGGATGAGGTTTCTGTTGGTTATCAAAAGCTCAGAAAGAGCGATGTTACCGGCGCCATTTCCAGTGTAAAAGCCAGTGAGCTGAACTTGTCAACACCTACTATCAGTCAGGCGTTGGTTGGTAAAGTAGCAGGCGTACAGATATCGCAGGTAAGTGGCGCACCTTATTCTGGTGCTAAAATTCGTGTACGTGGGGTTGGTTCTATCAATGCCAGCTCAGAACCATTATATGTTATAGATGGATATCCCGTGGGCGGTAACGTTACACAGGGACAGGGCAACGGTGGCAATAGCACCAACGGTTATAATTCCGCCACCTCAGGTAACGATGTCTTTATTAACCCGGATGATATAGAATCAATAGAGATCTTAAAAGATGCGGCCTCAGCTGCCATCTATGGTTCACGCGCCTCCGGTGGCGTAGTGCTGATCACTACCAAAAGAGGAAAATCAGGCAAAGGTAAATTGAGCTATGATTTCCAACTGGGCAGCCAGTCGCTGGCCAAAAAAGTAAAATTGTTAAATGCCGATCAGTTTACCGATCTGTTTGTAAATGGCCGTAATGCCAACTATAAAGACATCCTGATAGCAAAAGGTATTGTTTGGAATGATGCCTTTTACTCTGATGATAATGCTACCCGGGTAGCCAAATCAGGCCAGGCTGCCAATAACTGTAGTGTTTGTATTATCAAAGACCTGTATGATTTCCCTACACAAAAAATAATCGCCCCCAGGTATAATACCGATTGGCAGGATGTGTTGTATGACAATGCCCTGGTAACAAGGCACAATCTTACCTTCTCAGGCGGTAATAATGGCGTGCGCTACCTGGTAAGCGGTGGTTATCTCGATCAGCCGGGTATTTTAAACAGTACCTATCAAAAAAGAATAAACCTCCGCACTAATATCGATGCCGATGTGTCACCAAAACTGCGGATCTCATCAAGCGTATTTGTGACCAGCACCAATAATCGAGAAGTACAGGAAGGCCGTTTTAACCAGGGGCCCATTTTAGGTGCACTGGTGTATATGCCTATTTTCCCTGCTTATAATCCAGATGGTTCGCTGGCTTTGTCTTATGATAATGCAGGAAAATCATTTGATGGATTTACGTATGCCTTTCAGGGCATTGAAAATCCCCTGGCGCTGGCTCAACGCGTAAAGATCACCCGTAAAGGTGTTCGTACTACCGCCAATGCCAGTGCGGCTTATGAGATCTTAAAGGGGCTTACCTTTAAAGTAAACCTGGGCGGACAGTCATACCGCGAGAAATATGAATATTATTTCCCTACCAATTTAAGTAGTGGGACTAATGGTCCGGGTACAACCCAGGCTACGCAGGCGGCCAACTCTTCCGCACAAACATTAGACATTCAGGACCGGCTGGCGGAATATACCCTGAACTACACCAAACAAATGGGTAAACACAGCTTTAATGCATTGGCTGGTTATACCGCTCAACAAACTTCCACCGATGTGTTGTCGGTAGCGGCCAAGAACTACATCAATGACCTGGTCCCTGAAGTAACTGCTGTAGGTTCTACCCCTGGTGATTTTTCGCTGATCCAAAACACCAACAGTGCTACAGCTGGGGTAAACGTTGCCAATACCGGCAAATCCGTTACCTCGCTGATCTCATATTTAGGCCGGGTAGTCTATAGCTATGACAGACGTTATTCCTTGACCGGTTCATTCCGTACAGATGCATCATCGCGCTTTGGTCCGGAGAATCGTTGGGGTAAGTTTGGATCAGTATCTGCAGGCTGGGCTGTCTCAAATGAATCATTTTATAAAGACTGGTTAGGCGCTGGCTCTACTTTGAAACTGCGCGCCAGCTGGGGTTTGACCGGTAACAACAATATTCCTAACTACGGCTATGAACAAGGCGTAGTAGGGGCAGGCGGTTATGTATTTGGAAGCACAGTGAGTAATGCAAACTGGGCCAATGGTATTGCCGATCCCAAACTGGGTTGGGAGTCTACCTCTCAATTTAATTTTGGTGCCGATGTAACCACGTTGAATAACCGGGTGTCAATCATTGCCAACTATTATATCAGTAAGTCGTATAACCTGCTGTTCAATAAAAACGTATCTGCCTTTACCGGAGGTTCTCAGGTACTTACCAATCTGGCTAATTCAAACATCCGTAATACCGGGGTTGACTTGCAGTTGGATGTGAAAGCGGTACAAACAAAAGATTTCAATTTGAATGTGAGTGGCAATATAATGGCCAACAGGAACAAAGTGATCAGTCTGGGCGATGCCAGTGAAATTCAGACTGCCGGTGCTGAAAGAAGTTATATTACACACGTGACCCGGGTTGGGGACCCTGTAGGTTCTTTTTATGGGGTGAAAGTTGCCGGTATGGTACGTCAAAGCGATATGGACAATGTAAATGCAGACTGGGCAACCTATAAAAGCAATGGCAATAAATTTCCTGCTGGTTACAAAGTAAAAGCATTCCCCATTTCAACCTTCTCCACCACGCCTTTAAATCCAGGTGATCTGTATTTCAAGGATAAAAATGGCGATGGCCTCATCACCGATGCTGATAAAGATGTTATCGGTTCACCCTATCCCAAATTCACCTATGGCTTTAACATCAGCATGAACTATAAGATGTTCGACTTCAGTGCCTCTTTTAACGGTTCACAAGGCAACAAGATCGTAGATGGCCAGGATTACTATATCAGGAATATGGAAGGTTCAGGCAACCAGTATGCGTTGATAGATCAACGCTATCGCAGCGAGGACCAACCCGGCAATGGCCATGAATACAGAAGCTCACGCGGTGGTTCACAAAGTAACAGTACCCGGTTAAGCGATTATTATTTGCAGGATGGCTCTTATTTCCGTTGTACCAATATGACCATTGGCGTGAACCTGAATACGCTGGCGGCGGTTAAAAAACTAAATCTGAGCGGGCTGCGTTGGTTTGCATCGGTTGATAATGCATTTACCGTTACCAAATACCTGGGTTATAACCCTGAGGTTGATTTTAACAACGGTTCTAACCTGACACCAGGCGTGGATTATGGTAAATATCCATTGGTGCGTTCATTTAACACAGGTGTAACGGTGCAATTCTAAACAAAAACTATTAAAAGATATTTATGCGTAATAAGGTTTTACTATTTGCAGGTATGTTGTCACTGGCGGGGATTGCCAGTTGCAGCAAATCCTTTGTGGAGCAATCAAATCCCAATGCAGCGCCCGTAGAGGATGCTTATAATACAGAATTTGATATTACAACAGGCGTGAACGGGGTATACCAGGCATTAAGGAGCAGCAACTGTATTGGTGAAGGCGCTCAGTTGTGGACAGACGACCGCGCAGATGATGTGAATACAACAGATAACCAGTCGAACAATGGCGAGCCCTTTCAGTTCTCTGCCTTTGCCATAGTTCCCAGCAACAGTTATTTGTACAGCCACTGGGCGGCTTTGTATACACCGATTTCAAGAGCAAATATTATTTTATCTAAAATTGATAAAGTACCTTTTGCCAGCAACGATACCAAGACCCAATATGTTGCCGAGTTGAAATTCATCAGGGCGTTGATGTATTTTAACCTCGTACGGGAGTTCGGTGATGTGCCGCTGGTGACCGACCGCATTGTGACCACAGAGCAGGCTACTGCTGCTGCCTTCCGCGTGAAAAAGGAAGATGTATATACCCAGATCGTAACCGATTTGAAGGATGTAGTAAGCAGCAATTTACCGGTAATACAACCGGCGGCCAGCAAAGGCCGGGTATCGTTACAGGCTGCCAATGCCTTATTAGGACAGGTGTATTTAACCATGGGTGCTACGCTGGCCAACGATAAAAGCGGTAATTTTAACAATGCCAAAAACTATTTGCTGGCCTGTTACAATCAGAAAACGTTCAACAAGCTAAGCGACATACCTTTTACCGATGTGTTTGATGTAGCTAAAAAGACAACCAACCCCGAGATTATTTTCCAGATCGCCTACAAACAGGGCGATGCCAATTATTCCTCTTCATTGGCAAGGAACAATCAGCCCAAAGGAGATTCATTGTTGTCTAAATTTAAATCACAAGGTGCTGGCGGTTTGTTCACCAAGGACCTGTTGAATGAATTTGAAGCAACCGATGTACGCACTAATTTCTCCGTTTATTATTCAACTGGCAGTAAAGTGTGGTTCATTTCAAAATTCAGGGATGCTACTTCCGGCGCCGGTGATCTTGGTTATGGCGGAAACGACTGGATCCTGATCCGTTATGCCGATGTTATCTTAAACCTCGCTGAGGTATATTTGAACCTGGGCGATGCGGCTACCGCCACTACCTACCTGGATATGGTGCGTACACGTGCCCAGCGGCCCGATTATGCCACCATGAAAGCGACAGATGTGAATTATGCAGCAAAATACCCAACGCTGAAATTGGCTATATTGCACGAAAGAAGGGTAGAGCTGGCATTTGAGCACCATCGCTGGCATGACCTGACAAGGTTCTTTACCCCAACCGAACTGGTTGATTATTTCCGGGCCAAAAAGCAGGCCGATTACGATAATTCGCCTTTAACAAATATCACCACCAAGGATATTTATTTCCCAATTCCCTTAAAGGAATATTTGCTGAATCCTACTATGATGTACCAGAATGATGGGTATAATCAATAGGCAGTGGGCAATAGGCAATGGGGAATACACCTCAGCGCGGTATTAGAGCCCCAAGCAGAAGGCAGCGGGCAGAAAGATAAGGCAGTGGGCAAAAGGCAATAGGCGGTCTCCGACTAATTGCCTGGCTCGCTTATAGCAGTCGGCTAACGGTCCGCCAGCTGGCGATGCCGTACCAAGACCTGTAAGGTTCGCCATTTGAGCTTGCCATTTTAGCGGGTTTATGCGACCCTGACAGGTCTGGTTTTATCTGCAATTTGCCCACTGACAAGTAAGCAATAATTAGATGCCGGTAAACAAGTTTACCGGCATCAGTGTTTTCGGGGTGTAAGACTGATACAAGTTCCTGCTCAGGATGCCGTCGGATTGCTGTTTTATTCACTTCAGCCCCCTTCAAATGGTAGTTTTATTCTAGTCAGATCGTCTGCAGATATACTAAAACAGGCCCATTTACCCGGTAATAATGCCACCAGAATGCCACTGGAATGCCACTGTAATGCCACTGATCAGTGGCATTACAGTGCGGGTTTGGAGGCAGAATGGTGGCAGATATATCGGATATCCGGTATATCTCACGTACTGTTAGCCTAAATAAGCCTGGAAGTAAAGACGGGCGAATACAGGACTTCGTTAAAGCGTGGAATAAAGGTGGTTAGGGTGACAAATAGCTAATGTAAATTCTAAATCGATATAGAAACTTAATGCTTACCCGAATCCTGTAAATGTGGTCTGTTTCCTCGGTTCGCAATGCAAAATGTTTTCTCTAACGTTATAGCTAAAGTGGCTTCTTGATCTTTTAATAGCACCATTTTGTCCAAATCACCCTTCCTGAAAGTCCAGATGCCACCCGGTGCCGGAAATAGTTACACAATAAATTTGTGGTTAAATTGATTTCAATGACAACGATAGCTAATTATACGGCCGCATTTTTGGTAGATCAAACGCCGGCTGCCGCTTTTGAAGCTTTTAATAATGTCCCTGGCTGGTGGACTGAAAATCTGGAAGGTTCTTCTCAACAACTAAACGATGAGTTTACCGTGTTTTTTGGGGACGTGCACAGGTCTACGCAGAAGTTAGTGGAGGTGATACCCAATAAAAAAGTAGTGTGGCTGGTTACTGATAGCCACCTTAATTTCATTAGCGACAAACACGAATGGACCCATACCCGGATAATTTTTGAAGCTGCTGTGGTGGATGGCAAGACCCAGGTGCGGTTTACTCATGAGGGGTTGGCCCCCGAAGTAGAATGTTACGACGCCTGTTCTAATGCCTGGAGTGAGTATATTCATCAGAGTTTGTTCAGACTGATCACTACAGGTAAAGGCAGACCGACGCTTGCTGATAAGGTTCAGGGGTAAAGGAAGTAAGAGGTAAGAAGTAGGAGGCAAGAAGTTCGCTAGTTTTATGCAATCGGCAGAAAACTCAGGCGTCGGAAATTGCAAGCTCTTCCTACTTCCTACTTCGTTAATTTATATTCTAACAAAATCTTATTTAAGTGATTGCATCATAAAGTTGTTAAAAGCCTCGCTATTTTTCCTTACCGGTTTAAGTGCTTCATAAGCATTTCGGGGTAACGGCTTCCTGAAACGATCCCGGCCGGCATGATCGCTTCGATACTTTGCAGATCTTCCCTGGTAAGCTGCACATTTTCTGCTGCAATATTTTCTTCGAGATATTTAATGCGTTTGGTGCCAGGTATAGCAATGATATTTTCACTCTGCGCGAGTACCCATGCAATGGCTAACTGTGATGGTGTACAGCCTTTTTCGGCAGCGAGCGTTTTGATCTTTTCTACCAGCTCAAGGTTTTTGTAAAAATTCTCGCCCTGGAATCGTGGCATGTTGGCCCGGTTATCTTTGATGTCCTCAGGTGCTTTTATTTCACCGCTTAGCAGTCCCCGGCTTAAAGGGGAATAGGCGACCAGGCCTATGCCTAATTCCTGTATGGTTGGAAGCACTTCGGTTTCAATGTCACGGCTCCAGAGGGAGTATTCTATCTGTAACGCCGTTATGGGATGTACGGCTGCTGCCTTGCGAATGGTCGTTGCGGCTGCTTCAGAAAGTCCAATGTAACGAATCACGCCTTTTTGCACAAGGTCTGAGAGCGCACCTACAGTTTCTTCGATGGGGATGTTGGGGTCTACCCGTGCCGGAGTATACAAATCGATATAATCTGTTTTGAGTCGCTGGAGACTGTAGAGTACAGCGTTGCGGAGATAGTCAGGGTGGGTATTCACCGGGCCGATACTTATTGATCTATTGGGACCGGGAGCAAGGAACAAACCTGTTTTTACCGAAATAAAAGCTTTATCCCGCCTGCCTTTGATGGCCTGGCCAATCAATTCTTCGTTGTGTCCGGTACGGTAGAAGTCGGCAGTGTCTAAAAAGTTGTGTCCGAGTTCAAGGGCTCTTTCAATGGTGGCAATGGATTCTTTATCGTTACCTTGTCCGTATACGCCTGACATTCCCATGCATCCTAAACCTATTGCTGATACCAGCGGGCCGTTCTTTCCTAATTGTCTGTTCATGGATTTGTTTTTTGTTTCATGAACAAAGGTCCGGTAACGGCAAAAGGGGAAGCCGGACAAAACGTATTAGTTCCCTGACAAATCCTGAACAAACGTGGCAATGGTTTTACCAGTTGCTTTTTTAAATAAACGGGAGAAGTACTCTGGATCGTTGAAACCGAGCTCGTAGGCCAGCTCCTTGATTGAATTGCTTTCTGAATAGTAAAGCCGGCGTTTTACTTCCATTATAAGCCGGTTGGTGATGAATTCTTTAGGGGAAAGCCCGGAATAGTGTTTAACGATGTTGTATAAACTATTGGTGTTGAGCGCCAGTTTTGCAGCGATATCTTTGATCGATGGATGATCTGTGTAGTTATTTTCTACATACAGTTTGAAACTGATGTATTGGGAGAGTTTGTCGTCAGTAGGTTTTTTGTCAAAAGAGAAATAAGCGGTGTTGATCTCTGTTAACAGGCTATTAAGATGAGCCAGAATAAGCTCGGGATCAGTGTCCATTGTACTTAATAATTCGAGCAGCATTTTGAAAATGGATCTTAGTCTTGCTGCAGCGGATGGGGGTAGTTGAATTTTTTGATTGTTTAAAGGGTTGATGAGAAAGGGATATTGCTTTGGCAGCAACGAAAGACATTTTTCATCAAAGCCCAGTTTGAAATAATCGATGCCTTGTTTGGAGGCGGGTACCTGGTGGATCTGGTGGGGAAGAACGAAGAGCAGTTCGTTACTTTTTATATCGAATTGCTGAAGATCAACCCCGTGACGAGTGAGGCCCTCTATTACAAAAAGTAAAAAGTAATGGGGTTTGCGGTGAGCCGGGCAATAGATACTTGTTATTTCTGGCGGAAGGTGCCCGAAATTTGGAGAAATGAGCCGTATGGGAAGTTTATCATTTTGTTTATAGTGATTGAGGAACGATTCCAGGTTTTGCATACATTAAAAGTAATATAACCTGGAACAAATGCCAATTGAAAAGGTTTTGTGCTTCGTATATTAAGCGGGACAGGTAATGTTTTAAGTTATACCAAATACCTGATTTTTTCGTTTCTGGGAAAATGATCCCCTATGAGTCAAGAGGAGATAAGTTTGGAGGCATTGAGACAGCAGACTGAAAAGTACGGACCGGCATTCGCGGAAAAAGTAGCCAATGGATTGGTGAAGGGCGGTTGGGTAGGGTATGGTCACCCGTATTATTGCGGCATGGGTCTGGAGTACCGGGATGGTACTTTTAAATATGGAGAAATAAATGATGGCTATTTTGCTGAGCCGCCAACTTTGCAATGGTCAACAAAGGAGTCGTTTGTTGCATGGCTGGCCGAGCAGTCTGACGCCTCCCTTGCCCGGTTTGAAGATAGCCCCGGTTATTGGGGTAACCAAACCATCAACCGTAAACGGTTGCTTGTTTTGGCTGTCAAAGGTGATAGAAAACGAGGTTGACCGGCTCTGGTCATCTGTAGAGAGTTGGTCATTGGCAAATGGCGCTGCCTGGGTGCCATTGTACTGCGTTATCAGCCAGTTTTTCGCTCTGGTCGTTATGGTCGCCCTTTTTATTTACCAGGTCCTTATTTTTTAATCCCCAGGCATTTAGCTGCGCCAGAATGGGCACAATGGTCTCGCCCAACGGCGTCAGGGAATATTCCACCCATAAGGGGAAACCGGAAAATACCTTTTTTGACACGATTCCATACGTTACCAGTTCACTCAGCTGCATGTCTATTACGCGTGCACTGGTAGTGGTGATCTCGCGGTGCAGCTCGCTGGGCCGTTTTATACCCCGGCTGATGGCATCGATGATGCAGGGTTTCCATTTAGCGCCAAACACCTTCATGGCCACTACAATACCGCAATCCAGGTCTTCTTTTATTTTTCTTTCATACATATCAGTAAAGTTAACTTTTTCTGGTTTTAATCTCTCTGCCGGTCATACCGAAAAATTATTCGGTACCCGAATATCAATTCGGTTATTTTATTTAAGAGGGCGGCGTTCGAATTTGCAGCAATTATTCACCATTCAAGTATTATAAATGTCTGGATCTTTGCGCAAACATACGTCCTGGTATTGCCTTATAACTATACCTCAAATGATATTCTGGATCTTCGTTTTTGTCATAACCCACTATTTTATGAGGGGCGCCGATCATTTTCTGGAAATGACAAAGGACGCGTTGGGGAAGTATTTTAACCTGCGCTGGCTGCTGATCGCCCATATTACTGGCGGTGGCGGTGCTCTGGTGTTAGGGCCCCTTCAATTCTGGGACCGTTTCAGGACAAGGTTTATAAAACTGCACCGCTGGATAGGTGTTGGGTACCTGCTGGCGATACTCGTAAGTTCCAGCTGTGCACTTGTTTTAAGCTTTACCACCGCCTATAAGGTCAACTGGGCTTATGCATTCTCGCTGCAGGTCTGGGTAAGTGTTTGGATCATTTCAACCATCATTGCTTACCGGGCTGCCCTGCAAAAGAAATTCATTTTGCATAAAGAATGGATGACGCGAAGCTATATGGTAACGCTGGCATTCATTGTGTCGGGTTTAACGCTTAAATACCTGCTGTCGATCGGGTTCGGAACGTTTGAAGATCTTTCTCCCTCGCTGTTTTGGATGGGCTGGTCGGTGCCGTTATACGTTTACCAGGTTATCTTGGGGTTGAAGGCTAAGAAATGAAAGGAGAGTAAGTTGATCAGTTAACTAGTTGACAAGGGAGAAATACAAGAGGTAGGAAGTTAAAAGGTTGACGACTTAATGGGGGATAGCGTTACAATTAAGGGCATAAGCGGCCGCATGTGTCAGGTAATGGGACAGTGATTACACGAAAATTACTCAAAACGACACGCCTATTGGTAAATTTTCACGTTCAATACTTTTTCTTATCATGTTAGCTTCCCTTCTTATCTTTGCCGGCAATTACATGTATTGATATGCGTGACAATCGTGTATTAATAAGGTTAAATTGATATTTGTAGCAAAACCCTTTTACCTGTTAATGAGCCTGCGTCCTATACCATTGCTATTACTGTTTATTATTATATGTGTGTCTTTTGCGGCCAGAGCGCAGGATACGATGTCTGGTCATCATAAGTAACCTCACCACCAACAGGAAGCCATTCTATCTCATACCCAACATAATTTTCAGTAAACCGGTCCTCAAAATTATTTACCGTATAAGTACGTTCCTGTCCATAAAAATCGAAGCAGGAACTTATATAATGATAAAGAGCTTATAGACGATGCTGACCTTGACTGGTATGATTACGGGTTTAGGTATTATGATCCGCAAATTGGCCGGTTCCCTCAGCTAGATCCTTTGGCATTTGAATATCCTTATTATACACCTTATCAATTTGCGGGTTGCGAGCCAGTTGCAAATATTGATTTGGATGGATTGGAAAAGTATAAGGTATTAGAAACCGTTTATGTTGTTCATAAAGCTCGTTCACTAACGGCGGTTGCTATACAAAGCATACAGAATGTTATACGAGTGGCAACAGAACAGGCACGTTTAGGTCTTATTGCAGCTCGTGGTGCTGAAGATGCCATGGCTAACGCAATGTCTGTAGGTCTTTACAATCGTTTTGGAGGATTTAATTTAGATGATTATACTGATCCCATAGATCAATTAGCTTATCTTAACGGCCAGTTAAAAGGAAGTTATGGTGTACAGATGCTGGCTAGAACTGAAATTGGTGCAGGTGGGGCTGGGATGTTATCAACCGGATGGACAGGTATAGGGGCTGCTGGATCTGGGTTTGTAATGCTGCATGGTGTTGCTGTTGAAGCTACAGCTATTATTGATATTGGAAAAACCCAGGAGTTGATTAACAACCTTAGGACAGAGATGGTATACATGTCTGCCCAAAACCCTAAGGTTACCACTGATCGTGATGGTTTGGAAGATCCGGAGCCAGAGGATAAGTCGCGACTGGGTAGAAAATATGATCCGGAACAAAGAACAGTTGTTGAATCCAAGGATGCTGCCAAAGTATATGATAAAATGGATAAGCAAATGCAGACAAGAGTTGAAGAGGCTATCCAAAAGGTTCGAAGTGGAGAGGCTGGGGGGAATCAGCACGTTCTGGGACGAGACTTAAAAGGGTATAATGCAATTGATCTGAAAGGAACGGGCAAAGCCAGAGGTGGTGTAAGGATAGTTTACAGGGAAACAAACAAAGAAATATTTATAAAAGATATAACTGACTATCATTAACATGAGCATTCAAAGATTGAAATTAAATATAGATAATGCTGTCGCTAGGTGGTATGAACAGCTGTTTATTGACCTTCCACAAAATGACTTTATCATAATATGCAACAATTCTGATTGGTTAAGATGGTTTGGAACAAATTTAACTCAGTACTTATGTACTATTGGCGGGCATGAGGTAGTTCCTATGTATGGTAAACAAATTAATAATCTGGAATCGTGCTGTTATCAGATAAATCTAAGTATGCCGATTGGTTATAATTTCAGACCTGATTATCATGCTTTGTATGATACGTTGTTGAATTTTGAAACAGAACCGCCTAAAAGAGTTATTGTATTTAATGATGCGCAATTTTTATTGAGTTCCAATCCTGAAGTTTTTGATAATGTAATGGAGTCAATGGTGGTTGCCTCCTATGTAAACAGGGAGGGCATTTCAACAATTAAAGAGGATGGGACAAGATACAAGGTTGATCAAAGAAATATTTTTATTTTCGACAATGCAAACTGGGAAAGAATAGGCGAATCAATTAATAGAGAATTTTATATTCCTTCAATTGATGAGCACACAAGGGTTGACAGGAAGTTAGATTTCAATATTATTGAAATAGTGGATGAGTCTGAACAAGCACTCTGAATTTTATTAAAATATAGCTGGTGGAAATTAATTGCAAAAAGCCTGTAATTTAATTCCCGCCAGCTATTAAAATTTATTTTACACTGCTCCCTCAAAGAATGCAAATGAAATTATATTTTTATAGTATCTCCTTTTTTCTATCGTTATTCCTGCTTTCCTGCAAAAACACCAGCCATCAAGATGCCACCAAAAAATACCAGTTTGCATTACACCTGAGCGCCGGTGCTAAATACTATTTCAATATCAATACAGAAACGGTATCACGCGTTTTGGTAGCTGGTAAAGACATGGAGACCAACAGCCAGTCTGAAATTGGTTTGATCTATGAAGTGGTGGGCAGTTCACCTGACAGTATTCAGGTTAAGATCACCTACGACCAGTTAAAGTTTGCTATTAAGGGCAAAGACGGCCAAAAAGAAATCGATGCGGCTAATTCAGGCCATTCATTTGATGACATGGAGAAGCAGTTAGCGGCTATCAAAGGCGCTTCTGTATATGTTGTCCTGAACAAGAAAGGAGAGGTGTTGGAGGTAACAGGCAACAAGGAGATCGCTGATAAACTAGTGACAACCCTGCATGTTACAAATCCTGCCAGTGAAAGCCGGCTCAGGGAGCAGTTCAAGAAGTTTATTGGTGACGATTTTATCAGGAATAATTTATCAAGCCAGTTTAGTTTGTTTCCCGACACTGCTGTTGTGGTGGGGGATTCCTGGATCTTGAAAAATAAACTCTCTTCTGATGTTGAAGTCGATGCTTCCTCTACCTGCACTTTTGATGATCTGGATGGCAAACTGGCCACCGTTACCTCTGCCGCCCAAATAAATACCGATGATAAATTGACCATTACAGGCACAGAAGTGCCGGCATCTATCAAAGGTAGTCAGAAAGGCAAGTTCATTACAGACATCGGTACAGGCCTCTTAATGGAGGCCAAAACAACTATAGCTCTGGAAGGCAGTGTTCAGTCAATGGGAAAAGACTATCCACTTTCCATAAAAATAACCAAGCTTATTACAAGTAAATAGCTTCTCGAGGAGGTTGACCAGTTGATGAGGGAGGAATACAGCAGGTAGGAAGTATGAGGTCAGAAGTTCGCTAATTTTTTACAATCAGCACGAAACTCTTGAGGCCGAAATTTCAGACTCTTCGTATTTCATACCTCATACCTCTTACTTCCTACATCCTACTTCATGCTTCATAAAGCTTTAAAACAAAAAAGGTGCCTCATACTTTGAGACACCTTCTTTGTTTTTTAGGCTTTCACGCTTCACATTACTTCCAGCCACCGCCTAAGTTCCTGTATATATTTACTACGGCGTTCAATTGATCTTTTCTGGTTTCAACCAATTCCAGTTTTGCTTCCAACGCATCCCGTTGGGTCATCAGTACTTCCAGGTAATCGGCCCGGGCATTCTTGAACAGGTCATTCGAAATGCCGATCGAGGCAGTCAGTGCTTCCACCTGTTTTGATTTCAGGTCGTAGCTTTTTTCCAGGTTGTTGATGTTTGATAATTGTGTTGATACTTCTGTATAGGCATTCACTATACTTCGCTGATAGTTATACAAGGCCTGTAGTTGCCGGGCATTGGCATTGTTAAACTCCGCCTTGATCGCATTCCGGTTGATCAACGGGCCCATCATTTCACCGGCCAGGTTGTATAAGATAGACTCAGGTAAGTGGAACAGATAGGTAGGGCTGAATGCCTGTAAACCTACTGCTGCTGAAAGTCCCAATGAAGGGAAGAATTCAGCACGGGTGATCTTTACATCCAGTTTCGCGGCTGCCAGGTCCAGTTCCGCCTGTTTAATATCCGGGCGGTTGATCAGCAGTTGCGATGGGATCCCGGAGTTCACTACCGTAGGGATCAGATTTACCAGATTGCTGGTATCCCTGGCGATCGGTTGTGGGAACCGGCCTAACAAAAAGTTGATCCGGTTTTCGGTAACTTTTATGTTCTGCAGGATCTCATATTCCAAGCTTTGCGTTTTCAGTACTTCCGCTTCAAACTTCCGTACGGCCAGCTCTGTAACCCGGGCGGCCTCCTTCTGTACCTTCACAATTTCCAACGCATCTTTTTGCAGCGCGATGTTCTGCCGAACGATCGTCAGCTGGTTGTCAAAACCCAGTAATTCATAATAAGAATTAGCTATTTCAGCAACCAGGTTGGTTACCACAAAATTCCTGCCTTCTACCGTTGATAGATACCTGGTAACGGCCGCTTTTTTTGCATTGTGCAGTTTGTGCCAGATATCTACTTCCCAGTTGGCGAACGCAGCCACGGTAAAATCGCCTAATGGATCGGGCATTTCCTTACCGGGTTTTATCTCTGTAGAGGCATCACCGGCGCCCTGGCTGGTGTACCGGCCTACTTTCTCAACGCCTATTCCGCCTCTTATGCCTACCTGAGGCAACAAGGGCTGCTGTTTGAATTTTATATCGTTCCTGGCAATTTCCACCTCCTGTAAAGTGATCTGGAGTTCCTGGTTGCGTTGCAACGCAGTATCTATCAGGCTCACCAGGTCCTTATCTGTAAAGAAAGAACGATAGGGGATGGCTGCGATATTGGTGGTGTCTTGTTTGTCGTCGTAAGACCCGGGTACCGACTTGTTTTCGTGAACTTCCACAAGGGCCGGTACTTTACAACCAGCTATAGCCAAACATAGGTATGCCAGACTAACGGATCTCTTTATACTCAATTTAAACATTATGATCGATTTCTTCAGTTAACGGATTTTCATCTTCATCTCTAACCAGTCTGCGTTTTTCGGCCATTCTGCCAAATATGTAATACAAACCGGGGATGATCAATACCCCGAATATGGTACCCAGCAACATACCGCCGGCAGCGGCTGTACCGATGGTCCTGTTCCCGATCTTGCCCGGACCGTTGGCAAATACCAGCGGGATCAGACCGGCAATAAAGGCAAAGGAGGTCATCAGGATGGGGCGGAACCGCACGCGGGCCCCTTCCATGGCTGCTTTTAGTACCGTTGCACCTGCCCGGTGCCGCTGTACCGCAAACTCTACGATCAATACGGCGTTCTTACCCAACAAACCGATCAACATTACCATGGCCACCTGGGCATAAATGTTGTTTTCAAGACCCATTACCTGTAATAACAGATAGGCGCCGAAAATACCGGTAGGTAACGAAAGGATCACCGACAGTGGCAGAATAAAGCTTTCATATTGTGCTGACAGGATCAGGTATACGAAGCCCAAACAAATAAGGAAGATGTAGATAGCGCCATTACCCTGGGCTACCTCATCCTTGGAGATACCCGCCCAGTCAATACCAAAACCTCTGGGCAGTGACTTTGCTGCCACTTCATTAATGGCCTTGATGGCCGCTCCACTACTGTAACCGGGTGCCGCTGAACCACTGATCTCGGAGGCCGTATACATGTTGTGCCGGGTGATTTCCGACAAACCATACACTTTTTCCATTTTCATAAATGCCGAGTAGGGCACCATTTCATCGCGGTTATTTTTTACATATAGTTTCAGGATGTCTTCGGGCAACGCGCGATATCCGGGCGCAGCCTGTACGATCACCTTGTACATGCGACCGAAGGTGATAAAGCTGATCTCGTAGTTACTACCAATGAGGGTAGAAAGCGAGTTCATCGCGTTTTCGATCGAGACCCCTTTCTGTTGCGCAATGTCATTATCCACACTCAACATATATTGCGGGAAGCTGGCGCTGTAGAAACTGAACACGGAAGTCAGTTCTTTTCGCTTTCTCAATTCCTTCACGAAATCATTACTTACCTCTTCCATTCTTTTGTAGGAACTGGTTCCGGCTTTATCGAGCAGGCGGCATTCAAAACCACCTGCTGCACCATAACCGGGTACTGCCGGTGGTTGGAAGAATTCTATATTGGCTCCCGAAATGTCTTTTGATTTTTCTTCCAGCTCGTCGATAATTTCCTGTGCGGAGTGTTTGCGATCTTCCCAGCTTTTCAGGTTGATCAAACAGGTGCCTGAGTTGGCGCCTGTACCTTCTGACAGGATCTCATAACCCGCCAGTGAAGAAACGGTTGAGATGCCCTCAATGCCTTCTGCTATTTTTTGTAGCCTGGTAGCGATCTCGTTTGTTCTTTCCAGCGTAGAACCGGGCGGGGTTTGAATGATGGCATAGAACATCCCCTGGTCTTCGTTCGGAATAAAGCCCGAAGGTACTTTCCCATTGAGGAAATAAGTACCGGCGCAGAATGCACCCAGAATAAGAAAGGTAACGCCCCGTCGGGTTATTATACGCCCCAGTATTGACACGTAGCTACCCTGGATCCGGTTAAAGCCATTATTAAAACCATCGAGGAATTTATCGACAGGATTTTTCTTTTTCTTTTTACCATGGTTGTTCTTCAGGATCATGGCGCACAAAGCGGGGGTAAGCGTTAACGCCACCACACCCGACAGGATGATCGCTGTGGCCATGGTGATAGAGAACTGGCGATAGAAGATCCCCACCGGGCCTTTCATGAACGCTACCGGTATAAATACCGCTGCCATCAGGAAGGTGATGGCTATAATGGCCCCGCTGATCTCATGCATCGCTTTCTTGGTGGCTTTCAGCGGCGACAGGTGCTCTTCTTCCATTTTCGCGTGCACCGCTTCAATAACCACAATGGCGTCATCCACCACCACACCAATCGCCATTACAAGGGCGAATAGCGTGATCAGGTTCAGCGTAATACCAAAGAACTGCATGAATACGAATGTACCGATCAATGACACCGGTACGGCCATGGCGGGTATCAGGGTAGAGCGCCAGTCGCCCAGGAACAGGAATACCACAATACCCACCAGAATGAAGGCTTCTACCAGGGTATGTATCACCTTCTCGATAGACGCGTCCAGGAACTTGGATACGTCGTAGCTGATCTCATACTTCATTCCCTTTGGGAAGGAGCTGCCCTGGATCTCTTTCAGTTTTTCCTTAACATTCTCAATTACCTGGCTCGCATTACTACCATACGATTGCTTCAAAACAATGGCGGCGGAGGGTTTGCTGTTCAGGTTTGAATAAATGTCGTACATGGAGCTGCCAAACTCAATATCAGCTATATCCTTCAACCGAAGGAGCTCTCCATCGGGTGTTGATTTTACTACAACATTCTGATATTGTTCTTTGGTGGTGAACCGGCCTGTATATTTCAATACATATTCAAAGGATTGTGATCTTTTACCAGAGCTTTCCCCGGCTTTGCCAGGTGATGCTTCCAGGCTTTGCGAACTCAGGGATTCCATCACCTCATCGGCTGAGATCTTATAGGCTAACATGCGATCGGGTTTCAGCCAGATACGCATGGCGTATTCACGGTTACCCAGGATGTCGGCGTAACCAACCCCATCTACACGTTTCAACTCAGGCAAGATGTTGATGTCTGCGAAGTTGAACAGAAATTTCTGGTCTGCATTGGGGTCCTCACTATACAGGTTAATGTACATCAACATGTTTGACTCCTCGCGGGTGATCTTTACCCCTTCGCGTACAACCAGTGGCGGTAGTTTGTTCACCACGGAAGCCACGCGGTTTTGTACGTTCAAAGAGGCTACGTTGGGATCAGTCCCCAGGTTAAATACCACCTGGATAGATGCCTCACCGTCGTTGCCCGCATCAGAGGCCATATATTTCATGCCTGGAACACCGTTGATGGCCCGTTCAAGTGGCATAACCACCGATTTGATCATCAATTCACCGTTGGCGCCGGGATAATCAGCTGTTACGTTCACCTTGGGTGGTGAAATGGATGGGAACTGTGTTACCGGTAACCCGAATATGGCCAGTACGCCCAAAAACACAATGATAAGCGATATCACTATCGACAGTACCGGCCTTTGTATAAATTTATTAAACATTTACTTGCAATTAGGGAATGAATTACTGTTACTACACGCAGGGGGTTAGCTAAATGCATAACCCTTCCATGACTATTCTGCATGTACCCGCAGGTGCGTTATAACTTCTTCTGGTTTTTCGAAATCAAACTGGATCTTATCGTCCTCTTTTACCTTCTGCACGCCTTCGAGCAGGATCTTTTCGTCGTCATTAAGACCAGTTGCTACTACATACAGATCGGGCAATTCGCCAGTAATGGTGATAAGTCTTGATTTTACCGCATTGTTTTTGTCGACTACGAATACATATCTTTTATCCTGTATTTCGTAGGTGGCTTTTTGTGGGATCACCATGGCATCCTTTTGCGGAACGGTCATCAATATTTTACCTGTTTCACCGTGTTTTAACAGTTTGTCAGGGTTGGGGAATCTTGCGCGGAAAGCGATGTTACCGGTTTCGTTATCGAATTCGCTTTCGATGGTTTCTACTTCACCGGCATATTTCAGGGGTTTGTTGTTTGCTAAAAGCAGGTTTACCCTGCCTTTTACGCCGCCTTTTGTGTTGGCTTTGTACTCGAGGTATTCCGGTTCGCTTACATTGAAATAAGCAAACATCTGGTTGTTGTCAGAAAGGCTGGTTAGTAATTCGCCTTCATCGATAAGGCTACCCAGTTTTTTAGGCAGGCGGTCGATGGTGCCATCAAATGGCGCCCTGATCTCCGTGAACTGCAAATGAAGTTTGGCCAACGCCATTTCAGCTTTTGCCTGGTCGAGCTTTGCCTGGGCTAACGCCTGTTCATTTTTTGATACAATATTTTTTTCCGCAAGGGTGGTAGAGTTTGCCAGTTCAATTTCTGCAGATTTGGTCTCTGCCTGTGCTTTCAGCACTTCCGCCTCATAAAATTTGGGCATGATCCTGAATAACAGTTGACCGGCCTTTACAAACTGGCCTTCATCCACATAAATATTTTGCAGAAAGCCCTTTTCCTGGGCCCTGATCTCGATGTTCCGTACAGACCTGATCTGCGAAACATACTCCTTGGTAAAGGAAGTATCAATTCTCATAGGGCTGGTAACTTTATATTTACCAGGTTCCTCTTTTTCTTCCTTGGTTGACTTACAGCTCGTATTGCACAATAATGCTATCAAGCTTGTGAACAAGACAATTCTCTTCATGACAATAAATGGGTGTTATGCGATTGAACGCTTTTTAAAAGCAAGGGTTTAATTGGGGGAATGCTATGGAATTATCAGTCGCGCCCGGGTACAATCAAAATTGTAAAGCAGGAGGAATGTATTATTAACAAACGTTCGGCAGAAAATAACGATCGGCCCAGGGTTGCTGAAAAAATGTCATCAGATCCTTAAAACACGTTGGGTTATGTATTTAAAAGCAAAAAGACTGTAATGCGGTTTTGAAGATCTGAAACGGGTAAAGAGATAGGTTAAAACAAATGAATAGGCGAGGGCGTATAAGCACCTGGCCAGTATTTTATATTTTCTTGCAGTAGAGTCGTTGGAGTCCTCATCCTCTATATCGGGAATGCTGTTGTCGCCTGGCTTGCCTGCGGCGTTTGGCTTAACGACAGCCACCCCTTGTTTATTGTCTGTAAACTTCAAATTACTTTTTACCAGGCGCAGCGAGGAGTAGCTATTGCTATGCACACCTGTATATAGGTAGTTATATCCTCCAAAAAGGATATAGAACATGCATACAAAAATTATGGCTACTCTCATTTGGGCTCAAAACTAACAAGTAGTTTGTGTGAGAAAAACTTATTAACGCCCCTTAACAAGCCGTTTGCAAAAATATCACGCAGTCATAATGAGACTTGTAGCATCTTTATAGGCTTAATTATAATTTTGTTATTTGGATGTTAACACAATGAGGGCTCCCTGTTAAATTTTCATAGGCATTGCTGGTTTTGACAGTTTTAAAGTCATTCATAGGTAACATACCAACCCAGCGCCCGCAAATCATCCAGTGTAAAATCATATCGCGTTAAAACCTTGTAATTCTTCCGCACTTCGCTCCAGGGTGTTGTTCTCAGTACTTCTGAATCAAAGATAAAAAGTGACACTCTTTCATACGAGTGGTCTAACAGAATTGATTCTACGCACATTTCCCCGTTTTCAACATACCACTTTTGATGAGGAGCTATGCCGCCATAAAAGTCATGTTCAATATAGGGACTCTGAAAGTTGATACTGGTGTCTGGGTAGTCATAACTAAGGACCACTGTAAGGGATTTGTCACTCTTATTTTCAAAATCTATCTGGTAATGGCAATGCCTTGTATTCGATTTATGGCACGTCATAGAAAGAAAAAAGCAGGGGAGCAGCAGCAGTAAGCTGGCGTGGGTGAATTTCATAAGAGGGGTTATTGAAGGTCGAATGAATAATTGTTGTTGATCAGGTCATCCTGGGTGAGGTCAAGCCGCTTTATGATCTGGTACTGAGTCCTTATCTGGTCCCACGGCGTTGACTCAACCAGTTCGGCATCGAACACAAATACGGATAATTTCTGAACACCCGGATTGTCTAAGAATTGTTCCAGGCAATTTGATCTTGGATCGATGGTGGCTTGGGAATGGGCCGCCAGTTTTTTAGAAGTCCGGCTGATGACGGGATTTTGAAAATTCAGGCTGGTATCGGGATAATCAAAACTAAAAAGAGTATAAACCGCCTTATCAGTATTATTATTTATTGTAAGATTCTTACAAATGGGATCTGGATCCTCTTTTTGGCAGGTTGACGAAAGTAAAACACAGCTTGTTATTAAAAGCAGTGCGGTCAGGGTTATTTTCATATGCAATTAGCGTATAACGGATTGGCACGAAAAATACAGTTACCGTTGCTCACTTTAAAGACCATTTTTACATTTTAACATTTAATTTTACCACGCTTCCCAATTACCTGATTAAACTTTATTTTAATGTTTAGAAAAATTGTAATTCCCGTACTTGTTCTTTTTGCTGTTCACGCTAACGTACATGCTCAAAAACTGGCTCCATTGCCTATGAATAGTGAGGAGTGGTCGAAACCCACCGAGCCATTTCGCATTGCCGGTAATTTATATTATGTGGGTACTTATGATCTCGGTTGTTATTTAATTGCCACACCAAAAGGGCATATTCTTATCAATACCGGTTTGGCTGAATCGGTACCCATGATCAAAAAGAACATGGAACAATTGGGTTTTAAATTTTCCGATATAAAGATCCTGTTGACCACCCAGGCGCATTTTGACCATGTCGCCGGGATGGCCGAGATAAAAAAGGGGACGCATGCAAAAATGATGGTTGACGCAAAAGACGCAAAAGTACTTGCTGATGGTGGAAATTCTGATTACTATATGGGCGGAAAAGGACCCATTTACGTGCCGGTAAAAGCCGATAAATTATTAAATGACCAGGATTCTATTAGTTTGGGTGGAACAACACTCGTGTTGTTGCATCACCCCGGTCATACTCAGGGTTCCTGCAGTTTCCTGGTAACTGTTAAGGATGAAAAAAGAAGCTATGCGGTGCTGATCGCCAATATGCCCACCATTTTGCCCGACACCAAAATGAGCGGCATGCCTGGTTATGACGACATCAGCAAGGATTTTGCCTATACGCTGGATGCCATGAAGAAACTGCAGTTTGACCTGTGGGTAGCTTCTCATGCCAGTCAGTTCGATATGCATGAAAAAAGAAAGGATGGGGCTGCTTATAATCCTGAAGCCTTTGCTGACCGTGCAGCATATGATAAGATCATAGAGGCCCGGGAAGCTGATTATAAAAAGGCATTGGGCAAATAGCCTTTTATTCAATGCTCGGCCAGGCCATGATTTTGCATGAATTTGATGAGGTCGGGTATTTTTCTGACGCCCGCCTTGCTGTAAAAGTTCTTTCTATGGGTTTTAATAGTGAGTTCGCTTAAACATAATTTATTGGCTATTTCAGGATTGGAGAAACCCTGAATAACCAATCTGATGATCTCAATTTCCCGTTGGGAGATGTTCAGGTGTTTCACTCTTAAGTGATCATCTGGCTGGTTCGTTTGTTTTTTATCATCTTTTTCCTGTATTGCAGGGAAGTGTGTTTTTCCCTGCAATACAGTTTCAATAGCTGTTAGTAAGTTGGCCGGCGAATCGTCTTTTACCACATAGCCATCAAATTGCAGTTTGGCCAACTCATCCTGTATGCCGGTGTATTGTGTTAATGCTATGATCTTGCAATTGGGAAACTTCTTTTTTAATTGCAGACAGGAAGCCCTTCCTTCCAGCCCGGGAATATTCAGATCGAGTAAAATGAAATCAGGAAAATACTGGGTACTGGCATTTAGTAAATGCCGGGTCTCTGAGAATTCATTTATTAATTCATATTGTTCGTGATCTGCCAGGTATTTTTTTACGCCATCTCTGAAAAAGGGATGGTCGTCGATAATAATAAACTGGTATTTGTTTTTAATAGTCATGCAGGCTTATTTTTTCGTTTATACTTCGTGCCAACGGAATCCTTATATCAATTAGAGTTCCCGCATTTTCGCTATGCATATTTACCGGAGACTTGATATTTAGACTTCCATTGAGCAGCTTTACCCGGGACCTTATGCTTCTGATGCCAATACCCATGGAATCGGTACCCTTGTAGTGAAAGCCGATGCCATCGTCTTCTGAAACGATCCGTAATTCTTTTTTGTCAAATGAAATACTCAGATAGGCATTGTCTGCCCGGGCATGTTTCAACATATTTGAGATCAATTCCTGCACGATCCTGAAGATATTCAATTTGACCTGTTCAGACAGGTTGATCGTTTGTTCATTGATAGAAAGCTCTATGTTCAATGGCCTCAATCGCGGACGCAATTCTTCAATGTATTGTTTTATGATCTCAGGTAAGGTATTCTTTACTATATAATCCGGCAGCATGTAATGGGAAACATACCGCACTTCTTCCTGGGCTTTTTTAATGGCAGCCGCGAAACTGGTAAGGTCTTTATTGTTTACCGGTCCGGTAGCGACCAATAGCGGCTCAATGCTGTATCGGATACCTGATAATTTGCTGGCAATACCATCATGTATTTCCTGGGCCAGCCGGCGGCGTTCATCTTCCTGGCCAATGATCACGCTCTGGATGGTTTTTTGTTTGTAGGTGGCATAACGCTGGGCCAGGGCGGCAGTAAGTAAGGAGATCTCGATCAGGATCCCCATTTGCAAGATGCCTTCCAGTTGATAAAAGCCTTTTGTCCAACCCAACTCCAACAGGGCCAGGTTAAATATACTGCCTACCTTCAGCAAACTGGCTATGAAGTAAAACCTGGCTACGAACGATCCTTTAATGGAATACAAAAAGATGGAAAAGAAAACAACCAACACGGCCAGACAAATGATAGCCAGGAATACGATCAGATAGGCATGGTTTGTTGTATATCCATATCGGTTCATGTCTATAAGTGGAAACAATGCCGCTGCTACCAGCAGGCCACAAGCCCAGTTACCGGCTTTGTAAATAAAGCCATTTACTTTTTTTAACTGTAACAGGATCTGGCAAATGCGGATATTCAAAAAGATATTAATGCAAGCTAAGAAGGGCGATGACAAGGTGCTGATCCAGGGATGGTTTCCCCAGAAAAATTGATAGCCCAGGCCAAAATAACTCAGTAGCCATAGGATGGCAGTAATGATATACAGGCTATAATACAGATACAGCGAGTACCAGGTATTAATAAAAAACGCCAGGCTAAAGAATGCAACGAATAACAGTATGCCATAGGTGATACCATCTATCAGATAATTTTTAGCCGTGGCGGTTTGCCAGGCGGGTTCTTTAAAGATCTTTACCGGCAGCATCAGCGTATGTCCTACCTGGTTTACAAACAGAAAGTAGTCTTTTGATTGTCCTTTTTTTACAGATACAGGGAATACGAAATTCTTGTTGTAAATGGCTCTGTTATTGAAAGGGTAGAAGTCGCCGCACTTTCCAATGGAATGTACTTGACCCGCGTCAATTTCGAATAATTCCATTTCATTTATGCGGGGGCTTTCAATGTCAATTAGTAACTTACTGTTCAACGTATCACGGTTAGTTACTTCGAAATGAAACCACAAATACTGCCGGGGTATTCCTCCATTAAAAACATCGGTGCCGGTTGAAATAAAATGGCCGGCCTTGTATCGTTGAACAATATCTGTGATTGACCTGCTATTTGTTGAACAATATGACCAGTTGTTTCCGGTAAAGGTATAAACAGGTTGTCCATTAATTATTATGGGTTCTCCATTGGTGATGAAGGGAAAAAGTATAAGCAGTAGTGCAAACCAGGCTTTTGGCCAGGATTTAAAAAATGACAATGGGACCATAAGGGATTAATGGCCTTGAATTTACAAAAAAAATGTAAACTTTGTAATAACCCTTAAACATACCCCTTAATGCTTACCAAAACACCAACAATTTCCAGGAATGTTTTAAAGCTGCTTGCCATTACCGGTATTGTATTTTTTGCGCTGGTAGTGCTCCCTTTACTTTTTTGTAATTATGTGTTGCATTTACCTGAATATGTCGGGGCCGGTGTTGCATTGGTGCCGTTTATAAGTATTACGATATGTATAATCAGAAATGGCGGGTTCTCCGATGTGGGCGGTAAGATCACCGGGATAAAATATAATACCCGGTTCCCCTTGTTTTTTCATTTTGATGCGGACCCGCCTAAAAAATACCGATTCAAAGAAATTGATCAAATAACCAGGATCATTCAACCAGGAGATGTGTTATTGCGCAGACATGATCATTATATCGATGGGTTAATACTTTCACAGACCACTTATTTTACCCATGCTGCTATCTATTATGGTAAGGTGGGCGAGAAGGAAAACCAGGTGATACATGCCGTTGGCAAAACAGGGGTAAGCTGGGTTGACCTGGATAAATTTGCCCGGTGTGACGATATTGCAATTTTGCGGTTCGAGATCGACCCCAGAATGCAGCAGGATGAGATAAGGCGGCCAGGCAGCACCAGTATGTCGTTTGTGGCGGAACACAGAAAGCGCGCCGTTAAAAAGCTGCCGGATATTATACCGGAAGGTAGAGGAAGTGTGCTGAGCAATGAGATCGTTCGGGCGTTTGATGTAAGATCGTTTATTGCTGATGTAGTTGCGGACAAATCTTCCATTATCAGTCAGATCGGAAACCGGGAGATCACTTTGTTCGACAGCCTGAAAAGCGACCTTTCTACAGATGGGAGACTGGCCACTATTCCACCACGTGAAGAATATGTGACCCTCGTACTTGATATGGCCAATGCATTGCTGGGAAAACAGTATGATTTCGAATTCAATTTTGTTGATTTTAAACGGTTAAGCTGTGTAGAGTTTGTTTGGTATTGTTATAAATCACTGTTCCCCTTGCACCAGATCCGCAGAAAGTTTTTTAGTTACTTTAACTGGGTACATACATTGGTGATGGTACCCGATCTGTTTTTAAAGACCCAGTTCTTCAAGCTGTACTACTCCAGTGTGCATGTGGAAAATAAAAAGGGGCGTCCCGATTCCCGGTTGAGAACATTTGTGAAAAGACGCTTATTGCATTTCTGGGTGTTTTTAGGTAAAATGGTCCTTTGCCAGTTGTTATTGTTGTTGATCGTCTGGGCGCTTTTCAGGATGTTTTGGCCAGGGGCAATATTTCACCTGCCAGCAACGCAATGATATGCCGGTTGCCCGCTTCCTGTTGTAATGCGGCTATGGGACAGTGCATGTTCTCGTTCGATAAATTGAACGTACCATAATGCATGGGGATCATACTAACGGCGCCGGTAGCGTCAAAAGCTTTTACTGCATAGCGGGGCGACATATGATTGGGGTGCATAAACCAGAGCGGTTCATAGGCACCAATGCCCAGGATGGCTACATCGGGCTTAAACAATGCCTGGATGTCCTTAAAATGATTTCCATAACCTGAATCACCCCCAAAATAAAGCGTGCGGTCATCCTCGTTCCCTGTTGTATATTTAATCACAAAACCGCCCCAAAGTTTGCCGTTAAAACGCTCGAATATTCTTTTGCAGTAATGCCGGGAGGGAACAAAATAAATCTCGGGCAAACCACTCAGCGGGTATTGCTGGTACCATTCAGCCGTAATGATCTTCACCGGATTTTTTGAGCAGGACCGTAACAGCTTTTCCATGCCTGACCCGCTTAAAACCATTGCTGCAGGGTTCTTTTGCAACAACAACCGCAGGCTTTTTTTATCACAATGGTCCGCATGGTCGTGCGAGATCAGGATCAGGTTTATGCCGGTAAATAATTCAGGCGTAATGGGTGGGGGCGTATGTCTTTTATAAATAGAAGTGTTGTAGAAGTGTGGATCTATCAGCACTTTTACGCCATTTAGATTTAAATAGAAAGAAGCATGACCCAGCCAGATCAATGTATTGGGTTGGTAAAGGAATTCATTATTTGAATGTATAATGGCATCGAAAGAGATATTCCTGTTCCTGATAAGATTAAATAAATGGGAAGGAAGCCATTGCAAGATCTTTAGATAATTCTGATAGAATGGATATTCATGATTCAGGAATCGCCCTTTTCGATCAACGGGTGTCCCTTTCCAGCCGGCAGGTGTACAATAGTTTTTGGAAGCATCCATTGGCAAATAACTAATGGGGAGGGCTGGTCTTTGGCTTAACAAATAAGCGAATAGGAGAATAAGGAATACAATACCTGTAATGGTTAAAAGCGCTACTGGCATTTTATGGGTTCATTAATAATGCAAATAAATGCCATTTACAGCTTTTTGAAAATACTCACTTGTTGGTATTGGGGTGGGAAACATTGGTTATTAAAAGAGTCCCGACAGTAACCGTCGGGACTCTTTTTTTATTTGAATGATAGCTTTACTGGTTCCAGGTCCGGTGATTCCAGTTTTACTTCATAGGCGCCACCTGGAAGCGTTGGTTGTACGTAAACGATCAACCTGCCCTGTTTTACTTTTCGGGTGGCTGCATGATAATCACTTACGTCATAAGCGTCACTGTTTTCTATACCTTTCAGGACAGCATTGCCAGTAACACTTACAGTGACCGCATTGTCTGCTTCGTACACCTGTTGTCCTTTTTCATCTGTAATGGCTACTTCTATTTGTTGTAAACGTTGGACCCCGTAAATCTGCGGGTCTTTGTAGACCGTAGCTTTTATAGCGGTTGCTTTGCCTGTTGTGTTCAGGATGTAATGGGTCACTTCCTTTCCTTCGCGGTAACCCTTTACTACCAGTTCGCCAGGATGGTACACGGTGTTCCAGAAGAGAATGCGGTTGTGTGCATCGGCCATTGTTCTTTTGCCTACTGATTGTCCATTTAAAAACAGCTCAGCTTCCGAACAGTTGGTGAAACAGTTCACGCGTATAGAATCACCGTCGGTGCCACTCCACACAGGGGCTGCCTGTTTGTGGCTCCAGATGCCGTTGTCTTCAGATTTGGGAATGGGTGTTGTACCCATATAGATCATCGGTTCTTTTGTCCAGATACTTTTTCTGAAATAATATTCTGGTTTTACAAACCCGCCGAGGTCTAATAAACCGGCCTGGTTGCTGCGATTGGGCCAGGCGCCGGCTTCACCGAGGTAGTCGATGCCCGTCCATAAGAATTGTCCGGCTATATACGGATTTTTTTCAACCGCTTCCCAGGCGCTGAGCCGCATGCCATTCTCGCTGTCATAAATAACGCGGTTGGGATACTGCTGGTGATCGGCGGCGTAGCGATACTCCTGGTAGTTATAGCCCACAATATCCAGGTTGGTGGGATAGCTGGTGGTGTTTGACATCACTACCCCGGCCAGGGCGGCGGTTACCGGCCGGGTGGTATCGTATTGTTTAACCACCTTTACCAGGTGTTGTGAAATTTCACCGAGACGCGCAGCGGGTGGATGATCGGCGAGTTGTCCGCGACCATAGATCTGTGGATTGTTACCGGTGTTCAGGATCTCATGGGTATACGGATCATTGGGATAATCTATTTCATTGCCAATGCTCCACATGATAATGGACGGGTGGTTTCGGTTGCGCAGGACCATATCGCGCAGGTCGCGGTCGGCCCATTCCGTAAAATATGTATGATACCCATCTTTGCCGGGTGTTCCCTTGTTCCAGCCCTGCACCCATTTGTTCTTGCCCACTTCCCATTCGTCAAAAGCTTCGTCCATCACTACAAATCCCATCAGGTCACACAGGCGGTATAAGTAATCCGCATGCGGGTTATGGCTCAGCCGTAAAGCGTTGCAACCAGCTTCTTTTAATGTGCGCAACCGTCGCACCCAAACCTCCTCCGGTACAGCTACGCCCAGCACTCCGGCATCGTCGTGGATACATACACCCTGCAGTTTAGTGGGTTCTCCATTTAGAAAAAAACCATTATTGGCATCGAACCGGATGGAGCGGATACCTACTATGTCGATTGTCGCATCCAGCAATTTACCGGCTGACCGCAATTCCACAATTAAATTATAAATGTTGGGACTGTCAACTGACCATAACCTGGGGTTGGCAATAGTAAATGAACAATCGACCACGGTTGTTGCGTTGGGTGCAAGCGTTATTGTTTTTTGGGCATCTGGTACGGTGACATCAGACCTGGTGGCAAATCTGCATGCTACGGAGATCGTTTTTTTTATTTTCGAGCTGTTGACCACTTTTACTTTTACGTTTGCAGTAGCCTTTGTCTTTGTAACTACCGGTGTGCTGAATGCCACGCCCCATTGATCAATATGTACCGGGTCGGTGATAATGAGGTGTACATCGCGATAAATGCCGGAACCGGTATACCATCTTGAATCAGCAAAGTCGGTATGATCAACTTTTACCGCAATGGTGTTTTTGCCGGGTAACAGGTATTGGGTAAGCTCGTATTGAAAGGGGGTGAACCCGTTCGGCCGTTTACCAAGATAATGCCCATTGATCCACACCTCGCTGTTCTTATACACCCCGTCGAAATAAATGTAAACCAGCTTCCCTGGCATTTCTATTCCATAATCGAACGTTTTGCGATACCAGCCAATGCCACCGGGTGAATAGCCCGTACCACTGGCCCATTCCTTACTAAACGGGCCTTCTATACTCCAATCGTGTGGTAAATTCACCGTACGCCAGCTGGCATCATTAAAAGCAGGCTTTTCAGCACCAGGCGCATCACCTTTATAAAAACGCCAATCGTAGTTAATGAGCCGATCGTACCTGATTGGATGGGCATGGACTAATACCGGTAACCACAGAAGCAAAAACAAAAAATAATTCCGTCTCATTAGTAACCGCTGTTTTGTTGAATTTTATTATTGCTGGCCTGAATTTCAGCCCGGGGTATTGGAAGCCAGTAATGTTTGGTTTCAAAGTGACGGCCGTCGATTGCCACTTTGATCGCATACGTAAAGTTAGCCCCGCTTTTGGTAACAGTGATGCCACCTGCTGGTTTGTTCTCTGTTACATCGGCGATCTTCCATCTTCTTACATCATAAAAACGATGTTCTTCAAATGCCAGTTCTACGCGCCGTTCATAGCGAATGGCATCCCGCATTTGTGCTTGTGATAAACCGGCTGGCAGGTCGGGCATATTTACACCGGGTCGCTGTCTGATCAAATTAACAGCCGCACGGGCGCTCAGGGTTGAACCGGAAGGTACTACATCGGGGCCGTATGCTTCGTTGGCCGCTTCTGCAAAATTCAATAATATTTCTGCGTAGCGAATATAGAACCAGGGTTGGAAGCCTGCATTGCCCCAGGGATTCTGAAGGGGATAGGCATCGTTCATATATTTCTTCAGGTAATAACCGGTTTTTGAGGTGTTCCAGTTATCCGGACCATCCTTGCTGTCTTTACCGCCTGGGGTAAATGTTTCAATGGTATTGCCGCGATAACTGGCGCCATTATACAGGATGGTAGCGTAAAAACGTTTGTCGCGCCCTACGTATGGGTTGTTGGCATTGTAACCTGAGGTAGGATCGGTGATGGGTTTACCATTATCCATCTCGTAATCATCAACCAGGTTTTGCAAAGGCAGGTTGCCGCCCCAACCTCCATAACCATTAGGGCCATTGGCTATTTCCAAATGGGTGTGGTTGGAGTTTTTAGTATACAGCCGTTCAAAGATGCCTTCTTTACTATCGTTTGTCAGGAACAGATTGGCATAACCACCTGTATAAATGCTGTATTTGTTCAACCCTATCACTGCCTGGGCGGCGGTTACGGCTGCCTGCCAGGTGCCGGTGCCATATAACGGACTGGCAGCATATAATAACAATCTTGATTTAAGCGCGAGCGCAGCGCCTTTGGTGGCCCGGCCCAATAACCAGGCATCATCGTTGTTCAATGGCAATCCATTGGCTGCATCATCCAGCTGCGCTACTGCGTAATCGATCGATTCTTTCAGCGAGGCTCTTTTAAACAGGGCATCGTCCTGTAAATTATCAGTAAGGTTATAAGCGGAATCACCCATCAGGATAACGCTGCCATAATTTCTGATGAGATCGTGATAACGAAAGGCCCTGATGAATTTCAGCTCGGCCAGTAACCTGGCTCTATGAGCGGTGGTCATTTTCACGTTCGCTATATTGCTGATCGCAAAATTGCAATCCCTGATACCGCGATAGCTGCGACTCCAGATGGTGCCGGCGATGCCGGTGTTTTCCGGCGCCAGCAATCCTTTTTGCACCAGCCAGGTATTGTCGTCATTGTTGTAGATAGATTCATCGGTCAACGAGCTCCACATGGCGTATTCAAAACCACGGCCAAACCCGGGATTGGTACCATCCCCTTCTTTCTCCTGTAATCGAATGCCTACATAACGGGCAACCACATAGTCTTCAAATAAGGAGGAGTCGCCCAGGATGTATTCCTGGGGAAGTCTGTCTGTTGGCTGAATGGAGAGGAAGTCTTTTTTGCACGAAGTAATAACCGTTGCAATAGTAGCGGTATAAAATATATTTCGAATAATTGTTTTCATTGTCTGCCGGTTTGCTGTTTAAAATTGTAAGGCTACCCCAAGGTTTACAATTCGTTGTTGGGGATAGAACTGCCCGCTGTATTGGTTCCCTTCCGGATCGTAGTCTTTTACTTTGGTAATGGTGAACAGGTTAAAGGCGCTCAGGTACACCCGCAGGGATTGCATTTTCATTTTTGTTAAGGTTGGCTTTGCCACCGTATAACCCAGTTCTATATTT
The DNA here is from genome assembly GCF_017742245.1 of Niastella soli. GTDB lineage: Bacteria > Bacteroidota > Bacteroidia > Chitinophagales > Chitinophagaceae > Niastella > Niastella soli. Next base: position 15,922 of record NZ_JAGHKO010000014.1, on the reverse strand, counting down.
TTCAATCGCAGGAACGAAGCATTGTTTAACCAGAAAGTGCTTGGGTACAGGCCCCCGTTTACAGAGGCGGAGGTACGCGTATCAACCCGGGGATAGGCGCCATTGATGTTCGAAGGGCTCCAGCGGTTATCGGCCCAGCTGCTGTAAAAGTTACCCACTGTGCCCGATTCAGGCAGCACGAACTGACTTACATGCGTTTGACCGGCAAATACGATAGAGATATCAAATGAACTGTAATCGGCATTTAACAGAATGCCATAAGTGATCTCAGGAATGTTGCCATATTTTGTTCTTACCTGGTCATCGGCCGTGATCTTTCCGTCTTCATTGACGTCCTGCAATATAAGGTCACCAGGTTGCGCACCACTCAGATGGGGGTATTTGGTAATTTCATCAGTTGAACGAAAAATGCCCAGGGAGTTGTACAATAAAGAAGTATTCAAAGGACGGCCCGTTTGTTTTTGGTACGACAAAACCGCCGGGGCTTCATCAATGAATACGATCTTGCTTTTGGCATAGGTGATATTGCCACTGGCGCCATAATGGAATTTCCCTTTGCGGTTATTATAGCCGAGGCTCGCCTCTATTCCATTGCTGTTTACCTCGCCGATATTTTCGGAAGGTACCAGCGGATCGGAACCATATGGATTTACAATACCGGTCACCGCAGGAAGGGACGCATTTCGGGTGGCCAAAATGTTGGTACGCTGCTGCCGGAAATAAATAAACTCAAAATTGAAGTTGTTGAATACAACCCCTTCCAGGGCAAGATCAGTTTTGCGTGCTTCTTCCCAGTGAATTTGTTTGTTGGCCAGTTTGGTAAGGTCTATAGCCGGGGCTATATTATAACCTGTGCTTGAACCCAGTACCACCTGGGTGTTGAAGGTGTAGTTGTGGAGGTATTGGAACAGGGCCACATTGTCGTTACCCAGCATGCCATACGATGCCCGTACCTTTAAATCGTTTATAAATGAAACGTTGTGCAGGAACGATTCGTTGCTTATACGCCAACCGGCAGAAAAGGAGGGAAAATAACCATACCGGTTACCTGAAGGAAAGGTGGAAGAACCATCTATCCGCAGCTGGGCATCAAACAGGTATTTTTCAGCATAATTGTACGAGAGTTTACCCAGGTAACTTTTCCGGGTATAATGATAGCTGTTGCCACCGTTGTCGCGATCGGTAGCAGCGGTACCGCCCTGGGTTAATTCAGGGGTTTGGGCTGTTGGAAAGTTTATGCGGGATGCACCCAATGAATCGCGTTTTAGCTCTGATTGTTCATAGCCGACAAATGCGTTGAGGTTATGCTGGCCAAAGCTGTTGGCGTAATTCAACCGGATGTTGGTTGTTAACTGCGTTTGATTTTTCTGACTTTCATTCAGTGAGGCGGCATTGTTGTTACCACCTACAATTCTTGAATTATAGACGTCGTTGGCTTTGTCGTAGGAATATAATAAGTAAGGGGTAGCGAATGTTTTGGTGAAATACCACGACTTATCTACAGCGGCAAAGCCTTCAACCGATAAGCCTTTTATAGCTGCAATATTGTAACTGCTTTTCAAAATGCCATTGAATACCTGACCTGGGTTCTTATTCAATCCGCCAGCGCTGGTGGCCATCATGGCCGGGTTATTTCCTTCAATACCAGTGGAAGGCAATCCATTAGGGTAGAAGGCTGGAAGGGTAGCATACGCCCGGTAAATAGAACGGAAAATGTCGGCTGAAGATGCTGCCGGGAATTGCCGGTCTTCTTCGCGGCCCGACAGGTACAGACTTACTTTAAAATCTTTTGTGATGCTGGCGTCGATGTTTGAACGAAAGCTGTACTGGTTGTATTTGGTAGCGCCATTTTTATACAACCCATCCTGGCCAAGCAACCCGGCGCTCAGGTAATACCGAATATTATCTGAACCACCAGCTATAGATACATTGGCCTGATCTTGCCCGGTTGAGTTTTTCAACGTGGTTTTAGCCCAATCGGTATTGGGGTAATTCAATGGGTCGGAACCATCAGCAAATTTCTGAATTTCGGCAGCTGAATACTGTTGATTCAGACCGCCGGCCGGGTTATTATAATAAGCTATCTCATTACTGATCTGGGCATACGTTTGGGCATCGGCCATTTCTGGTAGGCGGGTAGGGGAAGAAAAGCCATGATTGTAACTGGCCGAAATGGATGGTTTGCCGGTTTTGCCGCGTTTGGTGGTAACGAGGATAACGCCATTTGCGGCCCGGCTGCCATAAATGGCGGCAGAAGCGTCTTTTAAGACGGAAATACTTTCAATATCATTCGGGTTCAACCTTTCCATGCCCCCAATTTGTCCGGGTACGCCATCGACTACCACCAGTACATCATTATTACCGGTAGTTGCCAGTCCGCGCACGGTAACGCCCGAACCGTCGTAACCGGGTTCTCCGCTGCGGTTGTTGAGAATAACACCGGAGAAACGGCCGGCCAGGGAGTTGGACACATTCGCTTGCGGGCTTTTGACCAGGTCGGTCCCTTTTACAACTGATACAGAACCGGTGAGCGTGGCTTTCTTTTGGGCGTTATAACCGATCACAACCACTTCAGAGAGGTTGGTATTGGCAGGTGAAAGGGTGACCTCCAGGTTGCTGCCGGTGACCGCTACTTCCTGGGCTGCATAATTTACATGGGTAAATACCAGGATGGCTTTTTCTGGCGCCTGAATGGTGAATTTTCCCTCCGCATCGGTAACTGTAGTTGTTTGTGTGCCTTTAATAGTGACCGATACTCCGGCAAGGGGTGCATCCCCAGCCATAACCCGGCCCTGTACGGCAGATTGCGCAAAAAGTGCCAGATTGGTTAACAGGAAAAATGTTAGAAATAGAAGTTTGGGGGCCGTCCTGTACAATGGGTAACAGGCTGCTCTGATGGTCAGTTGCAGAAATTGTCTCATACAAACAAGCTCGTTTGGTTAATAAATTGAACCTGGCTAAGTCAGTATCCGTTTCACGGTTTGGAACCGTGACATGGATTGATGGCAAAGTAGGTATGGAACAGGGGGTAAAGAGGGGGGTATTTCCTAAAAAGAGGGGGGTATTTTAAGGGGAGAAGCCTGTTTTACCAGGGATGGTTTCTTGATAAGGGGTGCTTTGGAGCCTCGAATGTTTGTTAGTTTATTAATAAACTAAAGAACTAACAAACTGGCATTTCTATAGTGGCATAATATTTTATTTTAATGCTATATGAAAGAGAATGCATCCAGCTTAATAACCCACCAGCAAATTAATGTGGGCGGAATTTCTGTGCATGTGGCCCTGGCGGGCGACTCGGCCAATCAGGCCATCTTGTTTTTACATGGGTATCCGGAAAACTGGCAGGAGTTTGAAGGGGTGATGAATATCTTAAAAGATACATATTACGTGCTGGCCATCGATCTGCCAGGCATTGGGATGTCTGAACCAATAGCCTCAGGCGACAAATGTTCAATGGCCGGTTTTATAAAAAATATCATAGAGACCTTGCATATAGAACGGATAATTTTGGTGGGTCACGATATTGGCGGCATGACAACCTATTCTTTTATAAAGCAGTTCTCCGAAAAATTAGTCAAAGCTATAATTATGAATACTGCTATCCCCGGAATAGAACCCTGGGAGCAGGTTAAACGAAATCCATACCTCTGGCATTTTGCTTTGTATGCAGTGCCTGCTTTACCCGAAGCTGTATTTGCCGGTAAACAAAGGATTCTCTTCGATTATTTTTACAATACCCTTTCTTTTCATAAACAGGCGATCGGTGAAGACAGGCGGAATGAATATGCAAATGCCTATAGTAACGCCGTTGCCTTAAAAACAAGTTTCGACTGGTACCGGGCTTTCCTCCATGATGAAAAAAGCAATGCAAAAGGAGAGTCTGTAAATGTACCTGTATTATATATTCGAGGTGAAATGGAAAGTGGCGATATGGGTCAGTATGTAGAAGGATTAAAAAAGAGCGGATTATCTAATCTTACCGCAAAATTAATTCCACACTGCGGACATTTTGCACCGGAGGAACAGACGGAGATTATTGCGGAAATAATTCGTGGGTTTGGGTTGACGAGTTGATCAGTTGACCAGCTGGATCAGTTGGTCAGGAACAAGGAAAATACCAGCTGCCAGTTTATTAGTTTGTTAGTTCTTTAGTTTTTGAGTTATTAGGTTTGTAGGTTGTTTAGTTCGTCCGGATTGGCGCGAGCCGATTCCCGTTTTACGACTGGCGGATGGCTTGAATTTCGCGAGCTAATTGCCGTCTGCCCGAAGCAAGTCTGGCTATTAATCGGAAATTGCCGATTGCCGATTGCCGATTGCCGATTGCCGATTGCCGATTGCCGATTGCCGATTGCCGATTGCCGAAGTGAGTTTCGGATTTCGTGAGGCCTTTCACGTCTCACGTTTCACGCCTCACGAGCCCAAAAACATCTTAAAGGATCACAAGGAACTCTTTATAATATTATATTCCCTATTAAACGAGTGGCGGTACTTCTTAATGTATTCCGACGGCGTCATGTGAAAAACTTTCACAAACTGTTCGCGGAAGTACCGGACATCATTGATGCCTACCTGAAAAGCTGCCTGACGGATATTCATATTCTCCGTTAACATAAGCACAGCAGCCCTTCTTAATCTGATTGACCGGATAAATGCGTTGAGCGATTGTCCGGAAATGGATTTTACCTTATTATAAAGGGCCGGGTGGCTCATGCCCATTGCTTTGGAAAATTTCTTAATGGTGAAATCTTCTGTGTCTATATTTTGTTCAATAACAGCAATACATTTTCGCAGGAACTCCTGGTATTCGGCTGGCACTCTTGTATTCGTTTCCCGGAGGGTGATGCTATCAAAAAAGAAACGCTGTAACAGGTTCCGGTTCCGCAAGATGGTTTCTACTTTGGCCTGTAACAAGGTCTTGTCAAAAGGTTTGGTAATGTAATCATCGGCCCCGCCTTCAATACCTTTTAATTTTATTTCTGTAGCGGTAGAAGCCGTTAACAGGATCACCGGGATATGCCCTAATAGGTCACTCTGTTTTAATTTAGAACAAAGTTCAATGCCATCCATGCCCTGCATATTGATATCGCTGATGATAAGGTCGGGTATATGTTGTAAGGCAACTTTATAACCTTCGTCGCCGCTGTTGGTGGTATAGATAAGGTAGCCAGGTTCAAAGATCTGTTGCAGGTACTGTGTTATTTCAGGATTATCATCGATCAGCAAAATAGATCGTTTCTTTGTCACCACTTCTTCAGCTTGTTTGCCTTCCTGTATAATCCGTTGGGAGGTGGGCTCTTCATCGGGTTGTTGTGCTGTTCCGGCGGCCAGTTCGTGCAGCAGGTTGTTTTTCTCACCAAAGGATCCGGTAGTAAATTCAAATCCGGCAGGCAGGTGATTGATCCCTTTAAGTAAAGTAATGGTAAAAGTGGTACCCTGGCCCAGTATGCTGTTACAGGTTACTGTTCCTTTATGGCTTTCGATAAATTGTTTAACCAGAAAAAGCCCGATACCAAACCCTGATTGCCGTTTGCCATGATGGCCCTGTTGAAACTTTTCAAATATGCGCTCACTGTCGGCATTATCGATGCCACAACCAGTATCCTCGATAGACAGGGTCACCTCATTACTTGTTTCCGCTACGCTAAACAAGACCGTTCCATTATCGGGTGTGAACTTAAATGCATTGGAAAGCAGGTTAAACAGGGCGATCTCTATTTTTTCATGATCGGCGTAAATGGTCAGCGATGGAATGGTGGACGTAAACTGGTAGTTGATGTTTTTTGTGCGGGCCTGATGGGCAAAACATTGATATACTTCATCGCATAATTGAATGAGATCGATGGCAGAGATCTGGCAGTTGTCGGACCCATTATCAGCTTTTCTGAAAAGCAACAGCTGATCAACCAGGCTTAACAACCGGCGGGCATTGCGATAAGCGATCTTCAGATCGTTTCGTTGTTCATGAAGCAGTGCTTCTTTTACCGGATTTATGATCAGGGACAGGGGTGTTCTAAATTCATGCGAAATATTGGTAAAAAAGGTCAGCTTCTTTTCCATCAGCTCTTTGTCCTTCTCATTTTCTATATGCGCCAGCTTGATCTCGTACCGTAGCCGTTCCTGTGTTCTGGTATAGCGAATGTAAATGTAAATAGCACCGGCAAAGCAGCCGCCATAAAGTAAGTATGCCCACCAGGTGCGGTACCAGGGCGGCAGTACATTGATCTGCAGCAATTGGGTCTCATGCCCCCAGGTGCCATCAGGGTCCATGATCTTTACTTTGAACAGGTATTTCCCTTCCTGCAGGCGGGAATAGTTTGCGGTCCTGATGTGGTTTACATAATTCCAGTCTTTATCCCAGCCCTGTAAAAAGTATGCGTAATTGATCTTGTCGGCCCCGGCGTATTCGAGTGCCAGAAAATCGAGCGACAAAACCGCCCGCTCAAAAGGGATGGTGACCTCATCTATCCTGTCCAACGTTCTGGCTGTTACACAGCGATCGCAGCCTTCGGCAACCGTATTGTTTATTTTAAGGCCAGTTAAATAGATGGCAGGTTGTTCGGTTGCATCTTGTATGCTGTCCGGATAAAAAACATTAAACCCCTTAATGCCCCCAAACAGGAATTCACCCGACGATAATGCCAGGCCGGCATTAAAACTGAACTGATTGCTTTGCAGGCCGTCTGACTGGGTAAAGTTTCGCGCCTTTTTTGTTTGCGGCTTAAAACGGCACAAGCCATTATAGGTACTTAACCACAAGTTGCCGGCATCGTCTTCCAACAATCTCAGCAGGGTATTACCGGGCAATCCATCGGCGGTGGTAAATCGTTGGTAGTTTCCTGTTTTACGATCGAACAACAGCAAACCTCCATCCTGAGTGCCGATCCAGAAGTTATGATGGCGGTCTTCATGGATGCAACGTATGGTATGTCCGATGTTATAACGTACATGTTGTTTATGGTCGCGATCAATGCGGATAAGGGTAGCATAATTACCTCCCCATAAGGCGCCTTGCCGGTCTTCGGCCAAACATTGTAAATTGGTGATCGTGTTATCAAATAATTCAAAACGATCGTGTTTCCGGTTCAATAAATACAGACTGCCTTCATTGGTTGCGCAGGCCCATAACCTGTTTTGTGCGTCCTGGTACAACAACCATACGTTGTTTTCCTTTTCATGCGTAATGGGGTTGTAACAATCGTAACGGGTGAAGGTGCCGGTTTGCCGGTTAAAGCGATTGACAGCGCCCAGCCAGGTAGACACCCAGACTTCATTTTTATTATCCTTTACAATGCTGGTGATAAAATTACTACTGATGGCGTTTTGGCCGTTGTTACTGGTGTATTGGGTGTACTCGTTTTTCATCCGGTCCCAGTAACGCAATCCAGCGCCATCGGTACCGATCCATACATTTTGCTTTTCATCTTCGCAAAACGACATGATAAAATTATTGACGGGATTATCGTTGCCCGACGGATTGTATGTTATGTGTGTAAAAGAACTTGTTTTAGGTTCTATCACATTGATGCCGCCGCGCAGGGTGCCGATCCATTTGCGGTCATCTGCGTCTTCATAGATCGCATATACCGCATTGCTGTTTACCATCAATTTGCCAGTAGGGGAAATATAAGGGGATGCTTTGGCTGCACCTCGTGGCAGCATCAGTAAGCCATTGCCATCTGTGCCAATCCAGCCAATCTGCTGTTTGTCGAAATACAGGTTCACCACCTTGCTTCGCGTGGTAAGATAGTTTCCGGAATATTGATTGGAAATGGGATTGTACTTATACAATCCATTTTCGTTTCCCAGCCATAGGTTCCCTTGTTTGTCGAGCTTTAAACAATTGCTTTGTTTGATGGTGTTGTTTATTATATGGATCTGCTTTTTGGCAAGGTCGTATTGACACAGTCCTACCTGTTGAATAAAAAGCCATGCGGTGTTATGGGTAACATCGGGTTCAATAGCGGTTACATCATAATTCGAATGTTGTTGCAGTGGTATTTGCCAACCGGCTTTTGATTTGTTTTCAAAAACTAGTAACCCGTTTTGTTGAGAACCGATAAGCATGAGCCCGGCTGCCGCCTGAATGGTATGGATATTATCCTGTACGTAATGCAGGGTGGCATCGTTCCAGCTTTTGTATTGCAAACGGGAGAAATTCGATCGCACGGGATCGAATACACAGGCGCCTTTGAGACCGCCCACCCAAATGTTGTTGGCGGCATCGCCCTCGATGGTATAAATGGTATTGTTATGTAAAGAGGTGCTGTCGCCAATGATGTTCCGGAATATCCGGAAATTGTACCCATCATAACGGTTGAGACCGTCGTAGGTGCCAAACCACATAAAACCTTTGTAATCCTGGTAAATGGTAGTGACAACGTTATTCGACAGCCCCTGTTCAATACCGAGGTATTTGACCGGATAATTATCGGCGAACAGGTGTATGGCAAGCGTAAGCAATAAAGAAAGTATTGCAATGGCTTTATAACTCATGTGGTCCCCCTTTCAGTAATCGTTAGAGGTTAAAAGTAGGGAAAATTTATTTACCAATGATCTGTTGCTGGCTCCTGCTTTTTACATAATCAGAGGGTGAACAGTCGTAATATTTTTTAAAACAGGTACTGAAATATTTGGCGCTGTTAAAACCTGTGGTGTATGCCACGGTTGAAATATTCATTTCGTCGCCATCGAACAATTGTCTGGCCATTTTTAACCGCCTTTCATTTACAAACTCCAGCGGCGCCATGTTGGTAAGGCTCTTGAACTTCTTATAAAATGCCGACCGGCTCATGTTTACCGACGTGGCCATGGTCTCTATTTCGAATTCCGGATCATGGTACCATGCTGCATCGCGGTTGCGTAGTGGCAGTTAGGGGAATAAACAGGAACAGGAATAAGTTCCTGAAAAATTTCAATGGCAATTTCATGGTGTTGCAAGTAGGTGGTGCAATTAGCAATCGATTCAACGGTCCTACGTCAAATGTAACCGCTCATAATTGTAAATCTGACTTTTTATCTGGGAAAAACAAAAAAACAGAAGCATTTGAACAAAAATTGAACCATAAAAACCAAAATCCTGACCTGCAAACCACTGGTAGATAATAGGTTTGTGGTAATCGCTATCAGGGGAAATGCCATATGAAAAATGCCCCTCAGCACTATTTAAACCAATACGGTACGCTAACTGCGTCTTCGATTAACCATAACGATTGCTATATGAATGTGCACCCGCTTTCTTACACAGAGTCATTTCTTACATTATTATCAATCCCGATCATTAGTGACTTTCTCCCGATACCTCGGACCGGGCAATGCATTGCAATTATCAAACTGTGGCAAGCAGATGAGCCGTGCTTAATTTCAAAACAGTAAACCCATGGAAGTTAATTTATTACGAAAGAAAACCGGCTTATTACCCATTTGCCTGTTGCTGGTGTTGGCTGCCAATCCGCTGCCATTTGATTTATTTGATGTAAGCGGCCGGACAAAACGCGGTACGTTGTTCTCAATACCTAAAACCGGGCAGGGAGGTGCTTTTTTAAATCTTACCACCTCATCAAAACTGGCAGCAGCTGCCAAAGCGGCCAACTGCAATCAGAAATTCGCTACTACTAATGTAGTGTCTGGTGTTGTTGTATACTTTGTAACTCCTGAAAATAAGTATGGGGCATTGTTGTTCAATGCAACCGAAACCGATTTTACAGACCCATTCTTTAATGTAAGTATAAAAACTCAACAATAAATCAGTTTTATAAATATCAGGTTGCTGAACCTGATGGCACTATGGATAAGTTGCATTTTATTTCGTACAGCGATAATCGTTCCACTGTGAATGTCTATTCCTGGTAAAAATGATTATCTCTACCTCCTGTATTTCAATACGGGAGTTTTCTTTTATTATAATATAGTTAACAAAAAGGTTGCATGCATTGGTAATTATTTTTTTTAAACCGATTACATTCTGCCTGTATTATTATAGCATGCTTTTTGAATAATAGAATTGCCTCTTATTATAAAATATTTCCACTCAACTATTGTTTAATCGAACTGATTAGTGTAATTTTGACAATTATAAATACTTGCTGCCATCCCTGATAATCATTTCCCACCGATTGCAGAAAATTGCATCCAGATTGCCACCAGAAATTTACTTGCCACGAAAACTTTAGTAACATCTGCCAAACGCTTGTCATTTCCATTGCAGGAACGATGAGTTGCCCATTTTTACAACTATAATCAGTTGTTTGCCTCTACTTGCCTGAAATTGAAGGAAAAGATCCTTTAATAATGAATTATTAGCGAAGCTTTAGCCCGGAGGAAAAATGAATGGACGCCTATTTTGCGCCTGTAATGGCCAGCGTATGCGCTCCAAACGGTAAATCATTGTATTCTATAAAAACTATAATAACAAACGCGATGAAATTCAAAATCCTGATTCCTGTATTAGTAGTAACAACTGGTATTGTTTTGTATTCTTGTTCTAAAGACACGCAAACCCCAACTCCTGATGATACCGTTCTGTCAACTTATTATCCTGGTTCTACAATGGAAGTGAAAGAGTTGTCTATTCGCACCAAGAATGGCGCTGTAACTGATCCTGCTTTGATCCAGGATTTCATTAACAGAAATGTTACTACAGAGGCAAAGGCTAATTTCTTTGTTGGTATGAGCACCGTACCAGTGGCTTCATCAACTCAGGCGCTGAAATTTTTGAACAATAACCGGGTAAATGTGAATGGCGTTAATATGGAGATCACCGGTACTAAAGATTCTGTACAGCTAGTTACTGAATATACGTCAACTCCTTTCCCGGTATATGCTACTTCATGTGGCGCTTTATTGGGCCATGTTCCTCAATATTCAGCATTTTCTGATTGTCCTGATGCAAACTGTGCAACTTATCGCAAAACATACCCATTGATCATGAGTGGCGCTAATTATTATGCACCCCTGTTAACCTACGCGGTTGTTACTAAAGATTGCGCTATTACTGCCACTGAAGTTCCGGCTATCAATATCATAAATCCCGATCTGCAATCACTGCTGAATGAAGGTGATTCAGTACTGGTGCAGTATGTGAAATTGCCTTTGACCAAGAAAGTAGACTAAGGGCCAGACATACACAATTAGCTGCCGCCGACAAATGTTTGCGGCAGCATTTGTTTTTTTTGAAGAAGTATTGTCGTGTAAAAAAAATGAAATGTGCAAGTGAATGCGGTGTTTTTATTAAAATTTAATTCTTCCCTGGTGTTTTACTAACAATACAGGCTATTTGCATACAAAAACACGGTGTTCGCACCATTGGGTATATAACATGTATACGAAAATGTTATATTTGTGCGTTTTTAAAACCACATTTAACCCAAATCAGTATCATGAAAATTTTGTACAGAACACTTGGTTTAGTTGCCGTATTAGCCCTGAGTACCCTTTTACATTCTTGCGATAAGGTTAAAGATGCTATCTCTATTAATGTGCCTACTCAAACAGTAACTGCAGATTTCTACATTGCTCCTCAACAACAAGGTGCACAAGCTGTAGTTTCTCTGCCTGTTGGACTTAATCTCGACTCGGTTATTAAATTTCAGAACTCGAGCCTGGGTAGTGCAAACATTAAATCAGCAAAAATCAAAAGTATCAGCCTGGCATTCTCAAACGCAACTGCAACTGATCACATCGGTTCTTTTTCAGCTTGTGAAGTTAGCTTAGCTTCCAGCGCAAAGCCTGACTATACAGTTATTGCCGGAACTACCAGCATTGCAGACGCAAATGTTGCTTCTTTCGACATTCCGGTAAAAGATGTTGACCTGAAAGAGTATTTTAATTCAACTTCATTTACGTACAAACTTTCTGCTTCCGTTCGTCGTACTACAACTACTGAACTGAAAGGTAAAGCTACCATCAAGTTTGATATTGTTGCCGGTCTGTAAGGCTTAGCCGAACACTGGAGATAATTTATTTCAGGCACTATTGTTTCATTGGAAATGATAGTGCCTGTTTTCTTTTGTCGCATATAACTCACCCCAAAAGTCAAAGAACTGCCGTTAACGAATGCCATACAAAGTTACTCTTTACTTTTAGTCATTAACTTCATCATGGGACGGCCTTCGGAAACCGCTGGGACGGTCTTCGAAAAACGGTGGGACGTTTGGTAATTTCTCCACTGAAATTTCAATTTAGCTGGGACGGTTCGCGGCAAATGGTGGGACGAATGGTCGAAAACGGGGGATGGCTTTTTGATTCCTTCTCTTTGCCTATACTGATCCTTCACTGTTCCTTCGCTGATCCTATACTTTGGGTCCTCGGGCGCCGAGGTGCCAATGTGTACCCAACAGGTAGGAATTAAGGTCTTTGAGTGATGAACGCTGACTGCTGAAACCATAACCGCTAACCGTAGCATAGGAAAATAATAAGACCTACATAATAGCTCCCCGCTAATTGATTTTGAGCGCCATTTCTCCTTAAAATGAATGCTTTAGGCCTCATTTTGGAATGATAACACACAAATATTTTGGAATTTCGGATATTTCTTTCATTTTTGTTATGTAGAACATAATAACAAAACTAACGCCAAAACCGCTTGTCATGAAACAACCTGCTTACTGGGATGACCCACTCAGCCCCTATATGCTGTCCCCATTCATTTTACCCAAGTTTTAGCTAAAAGCCTGCTTTAAAAACTAACGCTTATGACCCTGAAAAAATCGCCATTGCGTATGGTCAGGTGGTGTATGCTGTTACCACTTACCGCGCTTGCATTCCTGGCCTCAACGGCCATTGGCCAGGACCGCCTGTTAACTGTTACCGGTAAAATTACCGATGAGCTGGATAAGCCTTTAACGGGCGCAACCATTAGAATTACCCGCACCGCTATAGCAACTACCACCAATAAGGATGGTCTCTATTCCATAAATGTAAACCCCGCCGATTCCCTTGAGTTTTCTTATACCGGCTATCGCATGGATAAACAACCGGTAAAAAACCGCGTAGACCTGAATGTTAAATTAACGCCTATTACCGGGAGTATGGATGAGGTGACCGTGATCGGTTACGGCCAGCAAAAAAAGGTAAGCGTAGTAGGGGCACAGGCAACGGTGAATCCCGAAGACCTGAAACTACCTGCCAGGGATATTGCCGGTATGCTGGCCGGACGTATTTCCGGGATAATTACAACCTCCCGCGGCGGTGGGCCCGGGGCAGATAATGCCAGTGTACTGGTACGTGGTGTTTCCACTTTTGGCACCAGTACCCGAACTCCCCTGATCATCATAGACGGGGTGCCAGACAGGAATTTTAATGATGTGGACCCCGAAGATATTCAGAGCCTGACTGTATTGAAAGACGCCACCTCCACCGCCGTATATGGTACCCGCGGCGCTAATGGTGTTATCCTTATCAATACCAAACGCGGCGTGGCCGGTAAACCTTCCATCAATGTAGAAATGAACTCAGGTATAACACAATTTGTTCAGTTGCCTGAAATGCTCGATGCGCCATCCTGGATGGGACTGTATAATGAAGCATTGACAACCCGTGGCCGTGATCCGTTCTATACAGATGAGAGAATTGAATTGCACCGGAGTGGCGTTGATCCTGATCTGTATCCTAATACAAACTGGCAGAAAGAATTGTTCCGTGATCATGGCTTAACCCAACGCGCCAACTTTAATGTAAGCGGTGGTGCAGAAAGGGCCACCTATTATATCTCAGGCGGTTATTATAATGAAACCGGGATGATAAAACCCTATAAAGACGATAACTACGATACGAAGTCTTATTATCACCGGTATAATTTTACCGCCAACATTGGCGTAAATGTAACCGGTACCACTAAACTCGATCTGGGGGTTTCAGCGATCATTGAAAGACGGAACGGGCCGTATGATGCGGCTGTAGCGAATGTGTCGAACAACCTGTTTGAATATTCCTTACGCGTGCCTCCGCATATTATTCCGGCGCGGTATTCAAACGGCTCCTGGCCAGGCACACCCAATGGCGTTAGCAGTCCCGCCCGTTTTGCCTTTGGCTTTGGCTCCGGTTATGATGACTCTTCGAGTATCCGTCCTAATATTCGCATAAAGCAAGACCTGGGGATGTTATTAAAAGGATTATCGATTTCCGGAATGTTCTCTTATGACATATATACAAGCGCTACCGTTGCCACCGCACGCGCTGCCTCTATGGTATATGCAGAAGGACGCGATTCAGCTGGTAATCTGCTTACCCGGGCTATCAATACGGCTACCGATCTGCTTTCCTATTCCTCTGCCCGAGCCGCTAATCATCGCATGTATTCCGAAGCATCATTGAATTATTCGGCCAGTTTTGGCGGAAAACACGAGGTGGGCGCATTATTGCTGTTCAATCAATCGGAGTACGCCGATGCCAATGCTACTACTTTTACCAGCGCCATTCCGTTCCGCAATCGTGGTTTAACAGGCCGTGCCACCTATGGGTTTAGCAGCCGGTATTTTGTAGAAGGCAACTTTGGTTACACCGGTTCTGAAAACTTTGCGCCCTCCAGGCGTTATGGTTTCTTTCCTTCCTTTGGAGTAGGCTGGATCGTATCGGGGGAAAAATTCTTTCAACCGCTTGCCGATGTATTGCCTTATTTCAAACTACGCTATAGCTATGGTCTCACTGGTAATGGTGGCTATAATGGCAGCCGCTTTTTGTACCTGGATATGTTGACCAAATCAACCAACGCGTATCAATTCGGCACGCCAACCTCCCTCTCTACTTACTATAGCGGTTATTCGCAAACGCAAATAGCCACCGATGCCACCTGGGAAACTTCATACCGCCATAACCTGGGTATTGAAATGAACTTCCTCCATAATGACCTGAAGTTGATCGCCGAATTGTTCCGGGAAAGAAGAGAAGGGATCCTGCGTTCCGATGCAACCATTCCCGGGATCTCTGGTTTCGGTAGCGTAACGCCCGTGCGGAATATTGGCATTGTGCTGAACAGGGGCGTAGATCTAACACTTTCATATAACAGAACATTTGCCAAAACAACCTGGCTTACATTCACCGGTACCTTCACTTATAATAAAAATAAAAACCTGCAGGATGGCGTAGCGCCGCAACCATATCCCTGGATGGAATGGAAAGGACATGAAGTGGACGCCAAAGAATTGTATACTGCCGTTGGTTTGTTCGAAAGTCAGGAGGAGATTGATAAATGGGCCAAACAAACCGGGAACGTAAAGGTGGGTGATATCAAATACTTAGACAAGAATGGAGATGGCGTTATCAATAACTATGATATCTCGCGCGTGGATGCCAATGGTACGCCTAAAATGATGTATGGGATGAATATCGCTTTTGGTTATAAAGGGTTCGATATCGGCGCCTTTATACAGGGAACCGGGAAAGTGTGGTTGTTGTATGGCGCTGGTGATGGCACCCTTCCTTTTAACAATGGCGCTAACAGTTCCAACCTGTATGCGATCGTAAAAGACCGCTGGACAGAAGAGAACCCCAATCCTCATGCGTTCTATCCACGCCTGAACAGTAACCTTGACCCCAACTCCAACTACCTGGTGAGTGACTGGTGGTTGCACCCGGCTGATTTCATCAGGCTAAAGAGCGCTGAACTGGGGTATACTCTGCCTGCCAGTATAGTGCGCAAGAACCGGATCAAAAACCTGCGGGTGTTTTTCAATGGTACCAATCTGTTTACTACTTCAACCTGGAAGTATTGGGACCCTGAGTTGAATGATGCAGGGACGAGCTCCAATACAATTACCAGGGGAGGTTTTTATCCTAATATAAAGGCTTACAATTTTGGGGTGAGGGCTACATTTTAAGCAGACGGCAGACGGCAGACGGCAGACGGCAGAAGGCAGAAGGCAGAAGGCAGACGGCAGACGGCAGACGGCAGAAGGCAGAAGGCAGAAGGCAGAAGGCAGAAGGCAGA